>NZ_PTEO01000001.1:602500-5402500 GCF_003013355.1 Pseudomonas sp. S5D5 | reverse complement strand
GCCTTCGGCCGTCGGCCGGTTGGACAGGTCGGTATAACCCACCAACCGCTGCGCGACCCGCTTGCTGTCGAGGTCGGCCATTGCGGCGAGTGCACGGGTGACCAGCAATTTGGACACGCCGACGCGAAAGCTGCCGGTGATCAACTTGATGCACACCATCAGGCTCGGTTGATCCAGTTGCGCCCATAACGCCGGCATGCGCTCGGCCAGATCCTGAGGTGCCAGGCCGCGCAGCGGCAGGAGCTTTTCTTCCAGCCACACCGCCAGGCCATCCTGCGAGGTGTAGGTAGATTCCGGTAATAGCAGGGAAATGGTCTCGGCCAGGTCGCCGACCGACTGGTAGCTTTCCTCGAACAGCCACGGCTCGATGCCCGCCGCCTCGGTGGCCATGTCCCGCAGCAGGCGCGTCGGCACCAACTGGCGAGGGCGCCCGCCGGACAAAAAATACACCGCCCATGCCGCATCTTCTGCCGGGGCTTGCAGGAAGTAGGCTTGCAATGCCGCGAGCTTGGCATTGCTGGATGTGGTGGCGTCAAGGTTAGCGTAGAGCTGCGCGAAGGCTTTCATGCCGTGGCCTCTTCTTCGTCATCCCCGTATTCGGTGGTGAAGCCTTGGGCATCCAGGCCTTTTTCCCGCAGGTGGCGCACCAGTACGCCGACCGAACCGTGGGTCACCATCACCCGTTCGGCGCCGGTCTGTTCGATGGCCCATAACAGCCCCGGCCAGTCGGCGTGGTCGGACAGCACAAAGCCACGGTCGACCCCGCGCCGCCGCCGTGTGCCGCGCAGGCGCATCCAGCCACTGGCGAAGGCGTCGCTGTAGTCGCCGAAGCGCTTGATCCAACTGCTGCCGCCGGCGGAAGGCGGGGCGATGATCAGGGCCTGGCGCAGCAGCGGGTCGGTTTTTTTGAAGTCGCCGGCGTAAAGGGTTTCCGGGATATAGATACCCGCTTCGCGGTACACCCGGTTCAGCGGTTCGACCGCGCCATGGCTGAGGATCGGGCCGATGCTGGCGTCGATGCCATGCAGGATGCGCTGGGCCTTGCCGAACGAGTAACAGAACAACACGCTGGCCTTGCCGACGGCAATATTGGCCTGCCACCAGGCGTTGATCCCGGCAAAGATCTGCGCCTGGGGTTGCCAGCGGTAGATCGGCAGGCCGAAGGTCGACTCGGTGATAAAGGTATGGCAACGCACGGGCTCGAACGGCGCGCAGGTGCCGTCAGGTTCGACTTTATAGTCGCCGGAGGCAACCCAGACTTCACCCTGGTATTCCAGGCGCACCTGGGCCGAACCGAGTACATGCCCGGCAGGGTGGAAGCTCAGGGTCACGCCGTGGTGGACGAGTTGTTCGCCATAGGCGAGGGTCTGCAGGTTGATGTCCTGGCCCAGGCGCGAGCGCAAGATGCCTTCACCGGGGGCGGCGGCAAGGTAGTGCTGGTTGCCGGTGCGGGCGTGGTCGCCGTGGGCGTGGGTGATGACCGAACGTTCCACCGGGCGCCAGGGGTCGATGTAGAAATCTCCGGCGGGGCAGTACAGGCCTTCGGGGCGGGCGATGACAAGGTCCATGGGCGTGCCGGGGGCAATGGGCTTATCAGGTAGGAGGCAGGGGCGGGGCGAGAAGTTCTATCTGAATGCAGGTGGTCCATTGTCGGCGCCAGCTTGCCGGCGATAGCGCTGTGTCAGACGGCTGGAACGCCGGCTGACAGTGCACCATCGCCGGCAAGCCGGCGCCTACAAAGAGGTGGGTTATTTGCCCGGCGTCAGGGTCAACCGCGCCTTGCCATACACCTTCTCGAAGTTCTGCGGCTGCATCGGGAAGCTCAGGTATTGCGCCTTGAGCGCCGGGTCAATGCCGTTGGCGTAGTTCGGGCTGGCGGGGTTGCCGGACTGGCCGATGCCCCCCTGGCCCATCATCGGTTCCACCTGGCCGAAATCGACGATCATGCGCAGCGCCGGCACCTGGGTGGTGTTGAAGTCCTGGCCCCAGGCATACGGTGCCGGGTTCAAGGTGTTGTGGTCGCCACCGGACGCCAGCGGGCCGCGAATCACCTGGCCAGTGCTGTTTTTCCAGGTGGTGCTGTGCAGCTTGCCCCACTGCCAGGCCTTGTGGTCGGCACCGAGTTGGCTGTCGCCGGCGGTGATCGCGGCGGCCAGGCTGCGCGCAAGGATTGCGGGTTTGTCTTCTTTTTGCGGCGTGCGCACGTCGTCCCAGAACGGGCTGTCTTCACGGCCCAGCAGATGGTCGGCCTGGGCGGCATAGGACAGGCTGGCGTTGCTGACGAAGGCCTTCCAGCTGGCGCTGTTTTCCGGGCCCAGTTCGTCGAGGAAGATCTGCTTGGTGCTTTCCTGCAGGAACAGCTCGTAGAGCGCGGCGTCGGCGGACGTTGCCACGAGTCGGCCATCAAACGCCATCAGGCGACTCAGCGCCTCGCGCGCCTTGGCCTGTTCGGCGGCCGGCAATGCTGCAATCGCCTGTTTCAGCGGCTGGGCCATGCCCGGTGCCTGGAACATGGTCTTGAGCTTGGCGGCGAACAGGGTGGTCTGGTCGTACTGCATGGCGATCATGCTGCGGCTGTCGTGCTTGCCGGCATTGGCCAATTGCGCCAGGCGCTCGCTGCGCTCCGGCGCGTCCCACGAGTTGGACAGTTGCATGCCGTAGCCGCGCGGCGCGGTGCGCTGGTTGGCGGTGCCGATCCAGCCTTGGGCCGGGTCCTGGTCGTAGGGGTGCAGCATCGCATCGGCGTAGCCGTCCCAGTCAAAGCGGGTGTCCCAGCCCGGCGAGGGCAGCAGGCCTTCGCCTTCGCGACGGTTGGGGAAACGCCCGGTGACTTGCCAGCCGATATTGGTGGCGTCGGCGAAGATCATGTTCAAGGCAATCGCGCGGATTTCGCGGGTGGCGTCCGACGCCTTGGCGACGTTTTGCGCCCGGGACAAATCGAAGAACGCATCCAGGCTTTTGTCATCCTTGAAGTCGGCCGTTTGCAGGGCCAGCCCCAAGCCGCTGGTCAGGGCCTGGCTGCTGTTAAGAAGGGCGCCGTGACGGGTTTCGTACACGACTTCGCGCAGTGGGCGCTGGCCTTTGGCGAAGTAGGTTTCGTTGCGCACGCCAGCCGGTAGCCATTTTCCGTTGTTCTCGTAGTACAACGCGTTGCCTTGGCGCTTGACCTTCTCCAGGAACAGGTCCTGGGTGTCGCCCTTGACCGTGCTCATGCTCCACGCGACTTTGCCGTTGAAGCCGGACAACAGGGTCGGCAAGCCGGCAATCGAAGCACCGACCGCCTGGTATTTGGGCGCACGAATCTGCACGTAGCTCCACGGCGACGGAGCCTGGGGCTGGGCGGCGAGGTCGCTGGCCAGCAGGCTTTTGCCGCTGCGGCTGCGTTGCGGGCCAATCGCCCAGTTGCTCGAGGTAGTGACGGCCAGCGCGTTGAGGCTGCTCAGTTGCTGGCTGGCCGTGTCCAGCCCGGCCAGGCCAGTGATCTGGCTAAGGTTCACGCCTTTGAGTTTCTCGGCTTCGGCCAGCGGAATCGGCTCATCCGGCGTGCTCGGCGTCAGCCAGGCGAGCTTGTCGACGCCAACTTTTTGCGCCAGCACCAGGGAGGCAAGTTCTTCCTGCAGGTTGGCCGACTCGCTGAAATTCAGCAGGCAGAACAGCAGCGCCGAATCTTCCGGCTTCCAGTACTCGGGCTTGTAGCCGGTCTGGGCCAGGTCCGGCGGCAGCTTGTCGCGGTAGCGGAACAGGTAGGCGTTGACGCCGCGCGCATACACTTCGAAGAAGCGCTTGAGGCGCGGCGAGGAGGCGTTATACAGCTCGCCGGCGCTTTTCTTGAGGTTGACCGCACGCATGAAACGGTCGACATCCAGCACCTCAGGGCCGGACATTTCTGCCAGGCGGCCCTGGGCCAGCAGGCGCAGGGTGACCATCTGGGTGATGCGGTCACTGGCGTGCACATAACCGAGGCTGAACAGCGCGTCGTGGAAGGTGTTGCTTTCGATCAGCGGCATGCCCTGGGCATTGCGGCGTACCGATACATTCTGTGCCAGGCCTTTGATCGGCTGCACGCCGGCAACTGGCGGCAGGGTGTCCTGGGTGCTCTGGAGCTGGCAACCGGCCAGGCTTAATGCACTGGCCACTGCCGCGGCAACGCCGAACCGGGGAAGAAAATGTGAGAGGGCTGGCGAGGCCATGGCAAAGCTCCTGCGGGGGGTAGCGTCAGTAAAGGCGCTACGTTAGTGAGCGCGGCGAAACGACGCAAGCGGGAGTTTTGGGTTAAGCGTGAGAACTTGATTCGGACAGCGATCAATGTGGGCGTTGGCCTGCCTGCGATGCCAGCACCCAGGTGCGTCAGTCACACCAAGTGAGGCTATCGCAGGCCGTCCAGCGCCCGGATTTGATCGCGTGCTGCTTCAGGTCAGGCCTTGGGCGGGTTCACTTTCTGTACCAGTTCATACGCGCGCACGGTCGCTGGCCGCTCCTTGATGCTGTTGAACCAGCGCAGCACATGTGGGAAGTCTTCCAGGCGTTGGCTCTGCCACTTGTGGGAAACGATCCATGGATAGATCGCCATGTCGGCAATGCTGTAGTCCTCACCGGCCACGAACGCGCGGTCGGCCAGGCGCCGGTCGAGCACACCGTACAGGCGCGCGGTTTCGTCCACATAGCGCTTGATCGCGTAGGGAATCTTCTCTGGGGCGAACTGGCTGAAATGGTGGTTCTGGCCCGCCATCGGCCCCAATCCACCCATTTGCCAGAACAACCATTGCAGCGCTTCCTGGCGACCACGCAGGTCTTGTGGAATGAACTGGCCGGTTTTTTCCGCGAGGTACAACAGGATTGCGCCGGATTCAAACAGCGAAATCGGCGCACCGCCGTCGGTCGGATTCTGATCGACGATGGCCGGGATGCGGTTGTTGGGAGCGATCTTCAGGAAGTCCGGCTTGAACTGGTCGCCCTGGCCGATATTGATCGGGTGCACCTTATAGGGCAGGCCGGCTTCTTCCAGGAACAGCGATACTTTGTGACCGTTGGGGGTAGTCCAGTAGTACAGGTCGATCATGAAGCTCTCCAAATGAGCGAATGCCTGCAGCTATAGGTGAAGACCAAAGGGCAATAATTCAATCAAACATTTGCGTCTAACCTTAGAAGCGTTTTACACAGCGCCGTCCACCAACACTTGCAGCGACTGCTGCGAGCAGCGTTCGATGCGCACCTGCACGCCATACACCTTGGCAAACAGCGCCGGGTCGAGCACCTCATCTGCCGTGCCGCTGGCATACAGCCGGCCCTGGCGCAGCACGGCGATATGGTCGGCAAAGCGTGCGGCAAGGTTGATGTCGTGCAGCACCACCACGGCGATCAGTTGGTGCTCGCGCACCAGCCCGCGCACGCACTCCATGACTTTCAACTGGTAGTTGAGGTCGAGGGCGCTGGTGGGTTCGTCCAGCAGCATCACCTGGGGGCGACGCGCGATCAGTTGGGCAAGACTGACCAATTGGCGCTGGCCACCCGACAACGTGCTGAGTAACTGGTCGGCCAAGTGCGCGATGCCAATGCGCTGCAGCGCCTCGAAGGCTTCGCGCAGGCAGGCCTCGCTGGAGAGTGGAACACCCTCCACATGGGCCACGCGCAGCGCGGCGATCACGCTTTCCATCACGCTGAGGCTCAGGCCGGGCGGCAGGTTCTGCGGCATGTAGGTCACCCGTCGCGCGCGTTCGGCAACGGACATGGCCGACAGGTCGAGGTCGCCCAATCGCACAACGCCTTGCATCTTTTCCAGCCCGGCCACGGCACGCAGCAAGGTGGATTTACCCGCGCCGTTGGGACCGATCAAGGCGGTCAGGCTGCCGTGGGGCAAGGTCGGCAAGCTCAGGTCGTGCACGATCTGCCGGCGCCCGTAGCTCACATTGGCGTTGTGTACCGATAAGCCCGCACTCATAACTGCCTCCCCCGCTTGAACACCAGCACCACGAAAATCGGCACGCCGACCAAGGCGGTGACAATGCCCACCGGCACAATCACCCCGGGCATGATCAGCTTGCTGGCAATCGACGACAGCGACAGCAGCAACGCACCGGTCAGGGCACTGGCCGGCAACAGGAAGCGTTGATCCTCACCCACCAGGATCCGCGCGATATGCGGACCTACCAGGCCGATAAATCCGATGGTGCCTACAAAGGCCACGGCGGTGGCCGACAACAGGCTGATGCGCAGCAACGAGAAAAACCGCAGGCGCTTCACGTCCACGCCAAAGCTCTGCGCGCGGTCCTCGCCCATGCGCAATAGGGTCAGGCGCGGTGCGGCGGTGAAGGAAAACGGCAGCACCACCGCGACCACCAGCGCCAGGATGCCAAGCTTGTCCCAATTGGCCCGGGTCACGCTGCCGAGGGTCCAGAACACCAGCTGTTGCAGCACGTCTTCGGTGGCCACCAGTTGCAGCAAGGCCACCACCGCGTTGCAACTGAACACCAGCGCGATGCCGAACAACACCAGGCTTTCCACGCCGGCGCCGCGCAGGCGTGACATGGCCTGCAGCAAAAACACCGAGGCGGCGGCGAAGATAAACGCCGAGATCGAAATCGCGGTGTTGGCCGAGACCCACAGCGTGGTCACCGGGAACACAATCACCAGCGATGCGCCCAACGCCGCCGCCGACGACACGCCCAAGGTAAACGGGCTGGCCAGCGGGTTGTTGAGGATCGCCTGCATCTCGGCCCCGGCCAGCGACAACGCGCAGCCCACCAGCACCGCCATCAGCGCGTAGGGCAGGCGCACGTTCCAGATGATCACCTGGTCGGTGGCGCTCAGGTGCGAGGGATGCAGGATGCCGTCGAGTAACGCCAGCAGGCCCATGCCCGACGGGCCGCTGGCCAGGTCGACCAGAATCGCGCAGGCCAGCGCGGTGCCGAGCAAGGCCAGCAGCCAGGCACGCCGCGCCAGCAGGCGACGGTAGCCGTGGGTGGCGCTGGCGAGGTCGAGGGTTTGAGTGGTCATGGCGTTCACACAATTTTGAAGACGATGAAAATCCAAATGTGGGAGCGGGCTTGCTCGCGAATGCGCGGTGTCAGTCACTGAATAGGTCGACTGATACACCGCCTTCGCGAGCAAGCCCGCTCCCACAGTTTTTACCGCGTTTCGACAGCAGGCTTGCTGTTGATCCAATAGGCACCCTGCAGCGGCATCCCCAGGAACTGCTGGTTGATCTGCGCCATCGTCGCCTGCGGGTCCAGCGTGGCGAACAGTTGCGGGTGTACCCACTTGGCCAGCGCTTCAATCGCCAGCAGGTTGTAGGGCGAGTTGTAGAAGTCATGCCACAGGCCGTGGGAATTGCCTTCGCGGATCGCGCGAAGATTGGCGAATTCCGGCCGCGCCAACACGCGCTCAAACGCTTCACGCGCCTCGTCCTGGGTAACGCCTGCGCCCAGGATCAGGCCGGGTTTGTGGTTGCCGGTGGCCACGTACACATCCGGATCAGCCTTCAGCGCATATTCAACGCTGATATCACCCAGCGCGCCGGGCACGACATCGGCAGCGATGTTGCGTCCGCCGACCAGCTTGATCACTTCACCCATGCCGCTTTTGCCGGTGGTGTGCCCCGGTGCCTGCCAGGCGCCGGCCAGCAGTTCGAGGAACACGCTCGGGCGCGGGCCGGCCGGCAAGGTGGCGACGGCGTCGCTGATCACCTTGATGTGCTGGTCATAGAACGCGAGGAATGCCTTGGCCTGGGCTTCACGCCCCAACGCCTGGCCCAGCGCGCTCATGCTGGTATGGGTGCCTTGCACCGGGTTGATGCGAAAGTCGACGAACAGCACCGGGATTCCGGCCTTGGCCAATACATCGGCGACCGGGCTGTGTTCGGTCGGGCCGTGCCCGGAGATGCTGAACACCGCCAGGTCCGGTTTCAGCGAGAGAATTTCTTCAGCGCTGACACTTTGTTCCGACGCCTGCCCGATCAACGGAATGTCTTTGACCGTCGGAAATTTCGCCACGTAGGCGTTATAGGTGTGTTGGTCCAGCAGCTTCAGATCGTTCTGCCAGCCGACGATGCGCTGGAACGGCGCGTCCTTGTCGAGCAGGGCAAACGCCGAAATCAGGCGGCCTTCACCCAGTACCACGCGTTTGACGTCGTCTTTTACCTCGACCTTGCGACCGAGCACGTCGGTGACTTCGTGGGCGGCGGCGGTTTCGGCATGGCCGAGGACCAAGGCGCCGAACAGCACGCCGAGCTTGAGCAAGTGAAGGGGTTTGCGCATGGCAGAGGCTCCTGGTGAGAGAGGATCAGAATTCATAATCGACGCTGGCGGTGAGGGTGCGCCCGGCACCTGGGATGCCGTAAAGCTGGAAGCCATCGAGGGAGGCGCCGACCTGGCTGTAATAGAACGTGTTGAACACGTTGTTGAGGTTGAGGTTGACCGTGGTGTCCCTGTTCACCTTGTATTGCGCGGCCAGGCTGCTGAGCCAGTAGCCAGGGGCTTTTTCATGGTCGCGGGTGTAGATCGCATTTACGCCGGAGGGGCCATTGGCGTAGCTGCTGTTGTTGTTCAAGCCGCCGACGTATTTGTTGTCGGTGTAGCGGCGCCGACCGACGTATTGCTCGCCGTAGCTCAGGCTCAGGGCGTCGGTGACGGCATAGGTGGTCCACAGGTTGGCGGTCAGGTCAGGGACGTTCTTGGCTTCGGCGCCCTTGTTGATGCCTTTGGTCTGGGTACTCTTGAGCGCCGAGAAACCGGTGTAGGCGGTCCAGCGCGAGGTGATATTGCCTTGCAGGCCGAGTTCCACGCCGTCCACGCGCTTGGCGGGCAGGGCGCGTACCGGGGCGGATTCGCCGTCCTGGTATTCCCAGGCGTTGTCGAGTTCGGTGCGGAAAATCGCGGCGGTGACGTTCAGCATGTCGTGGGCAATGTCCCACTTGGTGCCCAACTCGTAGGTCTTGGACTTGGCCGGGCTGTAGTTGCTGGTGCTGGCCGCGCCGTAGATCTGGTTGTTGGTGGATGCGCCCAACGCCGAGGGTTGCGCTGCTTCGCTGTAGGACACATAGACGCTGCCGTTGGGCAACGGCTTGTACACCGCGCCGACCCGGCCGCTCACCGCACCGTCGGTGCTGCTGATGGTCGATTGGCCGCGTTGGCTGGTTTGCGCCCGCCAGTTGTCGTAGCGCAGCGAGCCCAGTACCTGCCACTGCTCGTTGAGGGTGACGGTGTCACCCAGGTAAATACCGGCGTTGTCGATCACCGAGCGCGGGTCGCCTTCACCCTTGGTCACGTAGGTGCTGGCGAAGCTGTGGCTGGGCTCGCTCATGTCGAAGAACAGGTTGCCTGCCGGCACTTCGGCGTTGCGCTTCAGCCCGCCGTAGGTCTCGTGGTAGAACTCGAGGCCCGAGACCACCGCGTGTTGCAGGCTTGCTGTGTTGAACTTGAAGCTGAAGTCGGTCTGGTTATCCAGGATGGTGTAGCGCTTGGACAAGCCAAAGTCGCTGCCGCGCAGGATGCCGTAGGCGGTGTTGCTGTTGTTCACGTAGTCGGTGTAGGCATTCACCGTGCTACCTGGCACTTGGCTGATCGGGCCTACACCGGTGTAGCCCAAAGTCGCACAACGGGCGCCGGTGCAGGTTTTGTTGCCATTCGCGTCGGCGGCAAAAAAGCGCGCCGGGGAAAGCACGGCGAAGTTGTCGCTGCGTTCCCAGCGAGTCTGGTTGCGCAGGTTGGCTTCATTCCAGTCGAAGTCGTGCTCCAGGCGGGCAGTCAGCGAGGTGGTTTTGTTTTGCTGGGTGTAGAGGCTGGAGTCGCCGTACCAGTTCGAGCGTTTCACGCCGGGCATGCGGTCGCCGTCGGTGCCCCGCTGGATCGGCACGCCGCCGTCCGGGGTGTTGGTGTCTTTCTGGTAGAAGGTGTCGATGAACAGGCGCGTGTCGGTGCCCAGGCCGAAGCCGAACGAGGTGGCGATGCCCCATCGGTCGTAGTCCACGTCGTCGCGCTCGGCCACCTGGTTGTAGTGTTTCATCAGGTTGATGCGTACGGCGGTGGTGTCGTTCAGTTGCTTGTTCAGGTCGGCCGTGAGCCGGCGATAGCTGTCGGTGCCAATCCCGGCCGAGACCTTGTTGGCATCGCCCAGGTGCGCTTCCTTGCTGACCAGGTTGACACTGCCGCCCACCGCAGAAACCCCGGACTCGATGGAGCCGGTGCCCTTGAACACTTCGGCCTGTTGCAGGTTGAAGGTGTCGGTACGGGTCGACATGCCGGCATCGCGCACGCCGTCGACGGTCAGGCTCTGCTCCGAAGAAAAGCCCCGGATCGAGAACAGATCGCCCCAGCCCAGGTTGCCCTCGCCAGACATGAAGGTAATGCCCGGTACGTTGCGCAACACTTCCTGCAGGGTCTGCGCGTTCTGCTCCTTGAGCACCTGCTGCGGCACGATGGTCACGCTTTGCGGCGCGTCCAGCAGCGGCTGGCTGATTTTTGCCGAGGTCACCCGGTCCACTTTGAAGGTGGAGGTGGCTTCACCGTCGACCTTGATTTCCGGCAGGCTCAGCACCGAGCCATTGGTCGTGGCGGCTGTCGTATCGGCCAAGGCGGTCGGGGCGACGCCGCCAGCCGCGAGGAAACCGAACATCGGCGCCAGGGTACTGTGCAACGTGTGACGGTGAGGGGTGGGCAATGACATAGGCAGTGATCCGAGTCTAAATTACAATTACTCTCATTTAGGTTCGGTAGTCTAAAGAGCGATTCCGCCTGCCATACCGGGGCTTTGTATCGCTGATGCGTGATTATGGTTTCCTACAACATTCCATTACATTTGCCTGCACTGCTGGCTGAACTTTCGGCTATCTCCTGCGTTTTGAGTTTTCGGATCGACTGCCCATGGCCAAGCAAGACCACCTGCTGATCGTTGATGACGACCCGCAAATCCGCCAACTACTCTGCGACTACCTGAGCGATGCCGGTTTCCAGGTATCCACCGCCGCCGACGGCAAGGAAATGCGCCGCCGCCTGGCGCTGAACGTGATTGACCTGATCGTGCTCGACCTGATGCTGCCGGGTGAAGACGGCCTGAGCCTGTGCCGCGAACTGCGGGTCAGCTCCAACACGCCGGTGGTGATGCTCACGGCCAAGGGCTCGTTGATCGACCGCATCGTCGGCCTGGAGATCGGCGCCGATGACTACCTGCCCAAGCCGTTCGACCCGCGTGAGTTGCTGGTACGGATCAAGGTCGTGCTGCGACGCGTGCAGAGTTTTCCGGATCGCGCGCGCCTGGACGAGGCGCCGAGCATTCGCTTCGCCGGCTGGCAGCTCGACACGCGGGCGCGACAGTTGCTGTCGCCGCAAGGCGTGGTGGTGAGCCTGGGCAACTCGGATTACCGCGTGTTGCGCCTGCTGCTGCAGCACCCCAACCGTCCGTTGAGCCGCGACTTTTTGCTCAACCACGTGTTCGACAAGGACAGCACGCCGTTCGACCGCTCCATCGACGTGTGCGTCAGCCGCCTGCGCTCGCAACTGCCGGCGGGGCTGATCAAGACCGTGCGCAACGAGGGTTACATGCTCACCGCCGATGACGTGGTGCTGGAATCGTGAGACTGCTGCCGCGCTCGCTGTTCGGGCGGCTGGTGCTGATCCTGGTCAGCGGCATGCTCGCGGCCCAGGCCCTGACCAGCAGCATCTGGTACGACCGGCGGCATGGCCAGGTGCTGGAAATCCCTGCGCGGCTGATCGCCACTCGACTGGCGGATGTGGTGCGGCTGGTGCACAGCGATCCGCAGCAGGCGGACCTGCTGATCAAAATGCTCGATACGCCGAACTTCCGCCTGACCCTGAGCGATCAGGCCAGCAGCACCCCCAGCACCCTCAACGATGCCGACCGGCCCACCGAGCGCTTGATCAAAAAGGTGTTGTCGCAGAAGACCGGCTACGCCCAGACCCTGGTGCTGTTGCGCCTTTCCCTGGTGGATGGCGAAGGGCAAAGCGCCGGGCTCTCGACACTGCTCAGCTCCCAACCGGTGGTGGGGCAATTCTTGATCGATCTGCGTCTGCCCGATGGGCGCTGGTTGCAGGTGGATGCCAGTGAAGAGCAGGGCTGGACCAGTACCTCGCCGCTGGACCTGCTGTTCGACTACGTGATGCGCATCTATTTGTTGCGCGTGTTGGTGCTGGTGGTGATTGCCCTGGTGGCGGTGCGCCTGGCCATCCGTCCGCTCAATGCGCTGGCCAAGGCCGCCGAAGCCCTGGGCCGTGATATCCAGCGTCCGCCGCTGTCGGAGGATGGCCCCACCGAAGTGCGCCGCGCCGCCCAGGCCTTCAACGCGATGCAGCAACGGCTGATTGCCAACATCGCCGAGCGCACGCGTTTTCTTGCGGCGATTTCCCACGACTTGCGTTCACCGATCACACGCCTGCGCCTGCGTACCGAGATGCTCGACGACCCTCGCACCCAGGAGCGTTTTCGCAGCGACCTGGAAGAAATGGAGCACATGGTCTCCAGCACCCTGGATTTTGTCAGCAGCGGTGAAATCAACGAGACACGGCAGAACATCGACATCAATGCCTTGCTGCAAAGCTTGCAGGCGGACTTGCAGGATGTGGGCGAAAGCGTGCGCATCGAAGGCCGTGCCAGGCAACCGTTGCCGGGGTACGCGCGCAGCCTCAAGCGCTGCGTGCAGAACCTGCTGGAAAACGCGGTGCGTTATGGTCGCGACGTGGTGGTGCGGGTCGAGGACCAGGCGGACAGTTTGAAGATCATCATCAGCGACCGAGGGCCGGGGATTCCCCAGGAACAATTGGAGCAGGTGATGGAGCCGTTCTACCGCGTGGAGGGTTCACGCAATGCCGAGACGGGCGGGTATGGGCTGGGGTTGAGCATTGCGCACACCATTGCCCGGGCGCACGAGGGACGGTTGAGCTTGAGCAATCGGGACGGCGGGGGGCTTGAGGTGGTGTTGCAGTTTCAACACAAACCCTGACGTGCTAACTCAACCTGAAGGAGCCGGCTTGTCGGCGACAGCGATGTTGGGGACGCCATCGCCGGCAAGTCGGTTCCTGCAGGGTCAGGGCATCAAGCCCCGTGGCACTTCTTGAATTTTTTCTCGCTGCCGCACGGGCAAGGATCGTTGCGGCCGACGTCCTTCAACGCGTTGCGCACCGGCTCCTGGTGAGCGTGGCCGCAGTTCGGGCCGTGGACATGACCGTGGTCGTGATCGTGGTGATCGTGATGATCATGATCGTGGTTGCAGTCAGGACCATGGACATGGGGTTGCTGAGTCATCGATGTCGCTCCGGAATAAAATCGCCGGGGATTATCTCGCCATTGTGGTTCACCTGCACGTCATAACCGATGAATAATCCGGTTTTCAGCTCACCCTCCAGGCGATAAGGCACGGGTTTGTCGGGATTTTTCAGCATCTGCACGACATCGCGGATCTGCGGCCAGAGGTTGGTGCGCACCGACACCTTGAAAAACGCGTGGCCCCGGGGCGGCACGGTCAGCCATTCGTTGGACTCACCTTCGGTCAGCACAAAATCGCCGAGGCTGACCTTGTAGATCAGGCCGCGCACCGTCAGGTCGGCGTCGTCGCGGTTGTCCACGCGAAAGTACAGCTTGAATTTCTGCTCGAGCAACTTGGCCCGCACCACTTCGACTTTCACCAGCGAGACGTGGGGCGGCGGCGCATCGTCTTCGAACCAGGACGCGCAGCCGGTGAGGCCGAGGGTCAACGCCAGCATCAAGCTGTACATCCGAAGCATGGCGTTATCCATCCTGTGTAGGAGCGAGCTTGCTCGCGAAGGTTGTCAACGATGACGCGCTAAGCCTGACACACAAAGGTGCCCCCGGGGTTTTCGCGAGCAAGCTCGCGCTTGCAGGTCAAAGGTAGCTGGAACAACACTTCTTGAATTTCTGTCCACTGCCGCACAGGCAGGCATCGTTGCGTCCGGCCTTCACTTCCACTGTCGGGTCGATGAAGTACCAGCGCCCCTCATTCTGTACGAAAGAAGACTGCTCGCGGTGGCTATGTTCGCCGGTGCTGTCGTGCCAACGCGCGGTAAAGGTCACAAAGGCATGTTCAGGCTGGCCGCCGAATACCTCCGAGTTTTCGACTTCCAGGCCGAGCCAGGTGCTCTGGGCGCTCCAGGCGGCGATCGCGTCGCGGTCGAGGCCGGCCTGTTGCGCGGGCAGGGTGGTGGCCACCAGGTAGTCCACCAGGCCCAGCACATAGGCGCTGTAGCGCGAACGCATCAGGGCGCTGGCGCACGGGGCCGGGTGCCCGGCGTGATAATGGCCGCAGCAGGCATCCAGCAGGTTGCCACTGCCGCAGGGGCAAATGGATGTACTCATCGGGTTACCACCAATACTTTCCGAAGTTTTCCGGGTTGGCCCAGAAGCGGGCGTTGAGCCAGTCCGGCACCTGTTTATAGTCAAGCAGATCGTAGGTAAACAGCGTCAGAACCTGTTCATCGCGCTGGAAACGCTCGCCCGCCTGCAGGGCCAGGGAGAAGAAGTCGGTGTCTTTCCAGTCGCATGCGCCCAGGTCCACCAGCACGGCAATGCGGCTGGCGTTGAGGTTGCGAATGCCACCGAGCAGGGTCAGGCCTTGCGGTTTTGACAGGTGCTCCAGGCAGTCGACCACCAGCGCCAGGTCAAAACGCTGCGCCGCAAGTTCCGCCGGCAGGGCGCCGGGGGCTGCCACGGACACCTGGGTATCCGGGTGCGCGGCCTGAAACGCGTCCAGCGCCGGAAACTGACTGGCGCCCAATAACAGCAGGCGTTTGGGCTGGTGCAGATCCAGCAAGGCAGCCAAGGCTTGCTGGGGCGTACGGGAAGAAATGCCAGCGGTCATCAGAGATCCTCACATCAAGACGCTAGAGACTAGCGCGGCTGAGCGTGCGGGCCTAGAGCGGGCGGCTGCGAAAAGTCCGGCGAGAACGACGATCCCTAACAAATACGGGGGCGTGGCGTAGTGGCGCAGTTGAAAAGAGCGGTCTTTACTCCACCCATCGGCCCCCGCCGATCCCCTCAGGAGAAAGTCAGATGAGCATCATGCGGACAGCTCTACCCTTGGTTCTGCTCACCGGGTTATTGACAGGTTGCGCAGGCTTGCAAAAAACCGATTGGCCGACCTGCGCTGCCGTTGGCGGTGTGACCGGCGCGGCGATCGGCGCGACGGAAAGCTCGGCCTATGCAGGCTATGGCGCCTTGCTGGTCGGCGGCATGGCCGGCGCCTATTGCTGGGTGCACGGTGATGGCGACGAGGACGGCGATGGTGTGCCGGACAGCCGTGACAAGTGCCCGCACACGCCAAAAGGCGTGCAGGTCGATGCCAATGGCTGCCCACCGGTGCCGCCGGCTGCGGTGGTTGAGGAAGTGGTGGTGGTCAAGGAAGAAACTATCGTGATTCGCGATGTGCACTTCGAGTTCGACTCGGCCAGGCTGACCGCTGCCGATAAAACCAAGCTCGACACCATTGCCACGCGCCTGAAACAGGAAGCCCCGAGTGCTCAACTGCGGGTCAGCGGGCATACCGACAGCGTCGGCAAGGATGCCTACAACCAGAAACTCTCGGAAAAACGTGCTCACTCGGTCACCGATTACCTGATCGGCGCCGGCGTGCCGCGCAGTGCCTTTGTGTCTGTGACGGGGGCGGGCGAAAGCCATCCGGTTGCCGACAACAAAACCGCTGAAGGTCGTGCCTTGAACCGTCGTACGGAAATCCAGATCAACCGCTGACAAACCTTGCCCCTGTGGGATCCACAGGGGCATTGCCGCGCGCCTCGCCTGCACCTATCCCTGCACAAGTTTTTTGATGCTTCACTGGCAAATCGCCTGTAGAAGTCGTTACTGTGCGTCCAAAGAAAAATTCGAAATCAGTCAGGAGCCCCATGATGCGTAAGGTTTTACTGTTGGCCGCGTTGGTCAGCCCCGTCGCCCTGGCCCAGAGCGTCAGTGTTGAGACCAATTCGTTGATGCGCCTGCCCAACAGCACCAGCGTGTTGCAACTGGAGCGTCTGGAGGTAGCGGACTACGGCACCTTGCTGATCCCGGCCACCATCAGCCAGGTCACGGTGGATGAGCTGCACCTGGGCCGCGATGCGCGGATTGCGATTGTCCCCGGCGGCACCGTGCTGCAACTGCAGGTGCGCCATGCGCAGTTGGACCACGGCAGCCAGATCACTTCGCGGGGCGCGCCAGGCACCCATGAAAAACCGGCCAAGGCCGGGCGTGACCTGACCTTGCGGATCAATTCACTGGTGGCTGAAGAGCTGTCGGTGGATGCCCGTGGCGGCGCGGGCGCCCAAGGGTATGCCGGGCTTGATGGTGCCAACGGCGTGGACCCGGGTTGCACCTGGGGTTCGGCCGGGCGTGGCGCCAACGGTGACAATGGCGGCGACGGTTTGCCGGGCGCTGCGGGCGCGCAGGTGCGGGTCGAGTTGCCGCAGGACTTCCCGGCCCAACAGATCAAGGTCTGGGTCGACGGCGGTGCCGGCGGTCTGGCTGGCACGGCGGGCAAGCCTGGCAAAGGTGGCGAGTCCAAGGGCTGCCTGGTGTACCGCGCCGACGGCGGCGAGAAGGGCCGCCCAGGGCTGGAAGGGCAACCGGGGCCAGCAGGGCCTGCGGGCACTGTGACCGTACAGCGTCTGTAATACCTCTAATGTGGCGAGCGGGCTTGTCCCGCGTTGGGCTGCGCAGCGGCCCCAAACCCAAACACCTCGGTTTGCCTGAAACAACGCACCGATTCCTGGAGGGGCCGCTTCGCAGCCCAACGCGGGACAAGCCCGCTCGCCACAGGGGGCTTGGCCGGCCTCAGAACATCGGCCGGGCCGACGCGATTGCCACCACTACCAGCCCCACGATCAAGTTGATCCCGACCAATTTGCGGATCTGCCCCAGCGCGGCCGCGCCTGCCGGCCAGTCTTCAGCCGCCACTGCCTTGCGCAATTCCGGGAATTTCAACGCCTGGATACGGATAAACAGCGCCGTCATCACCAGGTACAACCCCATCATCACCTGCACGTAGCGCGGCGCGGTTTCAAAGCCACTGAAGCGCAGTTGCAACAGGCCGATGCCGCTGATCGGCAAAACCAGCACCGCCACCCACACCCACACGAAAAAACGTTGAAACACATTTGCCCACAACTTGAGCCGTGCGGGGCCCTCAAGTGCCGCCACGGCGGCGGGGCGCAGGATCATCCAGGCGAAAAACATACCGCCGACCCATACCAGGGCGGCCAATACATGCAGGGTGTAAGCGAGGCTAAACGCGGTCATTGTGGTACTCCGTTCTGCGCGGGATTAATTAGCGGGGTATGATAGCGGCCGATCCGAACCACTGAAAATTTATCCAGCGTTTTTTGCGCCCGACTATCCATGATCAGCACTGAACTCAAAACCACGATCCAGGGCGCCTATTCGCGTTTTCTCGAAGCCAAGAGCTTGAAACCGCGCTACGGCCAACGCCTGATGATCGCCGAAGTGGCCAAGGTCCTCGGGGATATCGACGTCGACGACGAAGGCCGCCGCGAAGGTGAGCCCGCCGTCGTGGCCGTCGAGGCCGGCACCGGTACCGGCAAGACCGTAGCCTACAGCCTGGCCGCGATCCCCACCGCCAAGGCCGCCGGCAAGCGCCTGGTGATCGCCACTGCGACTGTCGCCCTGCAGGAGCAGATCGTCTACAAAGACCTGCCCGACCTGATGCGCAACAGCGGCCTGAACTTTACGTTCGCCCTGGCCAAGGGCCGTGGGCGCTACATGTGCCTGTCCAAACTCGATGTGCTGCTGCAGGAAGGCCATGCGCAAACCGCCACGGCGCAGCTGTTCGAAGAAGAAGGCTTCAAGATCGAAGTCGATGAAGCCAGCCAGAAGCTGTTCACCAGCATGATCGAGAAACTGGCCGGGAATAAATGGGACGGCGACCGCGACAGCTGGCCCACCGCCCTGGAAGACTCCGACTGGGCGCGCCTGACCACCGACCACAGCCAGTGCACCAACCGCCATTGCCCCAACTTCGGCCAATGCGCCTTCTATAAGGCCCGCGAAGGCATGGGCAAGGTCGACGTGATCGTCACCAACCACGACATGGTCCTGGCCGACCTGGCCCTGGGCGGCGGCGCCGTGCTGCCGGACCCGCGCGATACCCTCTATGTATTCGACGAAGGCCATCACCTGCCGGACAAGGCCATCGGCCACTTCGCCCATTACACGCGCCTGCGCTCCACCGCCGACTGGCTGGAAACCACCGCCAAGAACCTGACCAAATTGCTCGCCCAGCACCCGCTGCCCGGCGACCTGGGCAAGTTGATCGAACAAGTGCCGGAGCTGGCGCGCGAGATCAAGACCCAGCAGCAATTCATGTTCAGCGCCTGCGAGCAGGTCGCTGACTTCAAGCCCGGTGAAGACGTGGAGGGGCGCGAGCGTCCACGCCACCGTTTTGTCGGCGGGCTGATCCCCGAGCACATGCGCGAAATGGGCATCGAGCTGAAAAAAGGCTTCTCGCGCCTGACCGACCTGTTTACTCGCCTGACCGACCTGCTCAAGGAGGGCATGGATGGCGAGGTCAACATCGGCATCGCCAGCAACCAGGCCGAGGAGTGGTACCCGCTGTTCGGCAGCCTGTTGTCGCGCTCCCAGGGCAACTGGGAGTTGTGGACCGCGTTTACCGTCGAAGACCCGGAAGACAACCCGCCGATGGCCCGCTGGCTGACCCTGTCGGAAAGCGGCGCGCTGTTCGACATCGAGGTCAACGCGAGCCCGATCCTCGCGGCCGAAATGCTGCGCCGCAACCTCTGGAACGTGGCCTACGGCTGCCTGGTGACGTCGGCGACGCTGACCGCCCTGGGCACTTTCGACCGCTTCCGCATGCGTGCCGGCCTGCCGAAAAAAGCCGTCACGGCCGTGGTGCCGAGCCCGTTCCATCACGCCGACGCCGGCGTGTTGCGCGTGCCCGACCTCAAGGCCGACCCTCGGGATGCGGCGGCGCACACGGCTGCGATCATCCGCGACCTGCCGGAACTGGTGGAAGGCTCGCGCGGCACGCTGGTGCTGTTTTCGTCACGTAAACAGATGCAGGACGTGTTCGACGGCCTCGACCGCGACTGGCGCAAGCAGGTGTTTATCCAGGGCAACCTGTCCAAGCAGGAAACCCTCAACAAGCACAAGGCGCGCGTCGATGGCGGCGATTCCAGCGTGCTGTTCGGCCTGGCAAGCTTCGCCGAAGGCGTGGACTTGCCCGGTGCCTACTGCGAACACGTGGTGATCGCCAAGATCCCGTTCTCGGTGCCGGATGATCCGGTCGAGGCGGCATTGGCCGAATGGATCGAGGCGCGCGGCGGTAACCCGTTCATGGAAATCTCGGTGCCGGATGCGTCCCTGAAACTGGTGCAGGCCTGCGGTCGCTTGCTGCGCACCGAAGAAGACCGGGGCACCATCACCTTGCTTGACCGCCGCCTGGTTACCCAGCGCTATGGCAAGGCTATCCTGAATGCCTTGCCGCCGTTCAGGCGCGAAATTTCTTAAGCCACTGTGGGCGAATTCGCCCACTTCGTGGTCTATCTCACTGCCAACGCTTTACGTCATCAGGCCATTCATCGGCCGTTTGGGAGAACCTTGTTCGTATGATTCGCACGCTGCCCGCCCTTTTTGCCCTGCTGTTCGCCGCGCCCTTGATGGCCGCGCCTGCCGGGCAACAGACATTGTTCAACTTCGTCCGGCCTGCCGATGTGGTCAAGGTGGCGACTCAGGACGCCAGCCTGCCGCAATACAATGCCGAACAAACCCCCGAAGGCGAGGTGCTGCGCCGCATCACCTTCAACCCGGCTGCCGAGCCGAGCCTGGTGCTCAGCCCGCAGACCGGTGTGTGGGACTGGTCACAGTCCGGCGCCATGAGCCTGCGCATCCAGAGCGCGATGGACTGGGCGCTGACGCTCTACGTCAAGGTGCAGAGCGCCGACGGCAAGACCCTGGTCAGCCGCATCGACCTGCCGGCCGGCCCGGTGCAGACCCTGCTGGTGCCGCTGCAAGCCAATTCCCCGCTGAGCCAGGGCATGAAGGCCGGCCCGCCGATGCCGATCACCGTGGACGGCCAGCGCGTGCTGCTCGCCGCCAGCGCTGGGGCAATCGACCGTAGCCAGGTGGTCTCGGTGACCCTGTCGATGATCAAGCCTGTCGCCGCGCAGAGCATCCTGCTGGAGCGCTTCGGCGTGCAGGACAGCGAGCCGGTGTTGAAAGCAGCCTACAGCGAACTCGTCGATGCCTATGGCCAGTCCACCCGTGCGCGTTGGCCGGAAAAAGTCAGCAGCGACGAGCAACTCAAGGCGGCCGCCGCCAAGGAGCAGCAACAGCTCAAGGGCTGGCTGGCCGAGCGGGATAAATCCTCGCTGGATCAGTATGGCGGCTGGAACAAAGGCCCGGCGTTCGACGCCAGCGGCTTCTTCCGCACCGAAAAACGCGACGGTCGCTGGTACCTGGTGACGCCGGAAGGCCACCCGTTCTACTCCCTGGGCGTGAATACCGTGGCGGCGGACAACAACCAGACCTACGTGGCCGGGCGTGAATGGATGTTTGCCGCGCTGCCCAAGGCCGGCGAGCCCTTCGACAAGTACTACGGCCGTGGTGACAACCGTGGCGGCAACGGCGCCGATCAGGGCCGGGGCTTCAACGTCGGGCGCTGGTACGACTTCTATGGCGCGAACCTGCAGCGCACCTATGACACCGATGGCTTCGACCAGAAACGCTGGGTCAGCCACACCCTCGACCGCCTGCAAGCCTGGGGTTTCAATACCGTGGGCAACTGGAGCGAGCCGGACCTGGCCACTGCCGACCGCGTGCCGTACACCTTGCCACTGTCGATCGTCGGCGATTACGCCAGCATCAGCACCGGTACTGACTGGTGGGGCGGCATGCCTGACCCGTTCGACCCGCGTTTCGCCATGGCCACCGAGCGCGCCGTGGCCATCGCGGCCCGCGACCACCGCGATGACCCTTGGCTCATTGGCTTCTTTGCCGACAACGAACTGGCCTGGGCAGGCCCCGGTGATGACCCGAAATCGCGCTACGCCCTGGCCTACGGCACGCTGCGCATGACCACCGACGTACCGGCCAAGCGCGCGTTCCTCAAGCAACTGCGCGACAAGTACCGGAATGAAGAAGGCCTGTCGAAAGCCTGGGGCATCCACCTGGCGGGCTGGGAGCTGATGGAAGACCCGGGCTTCGAACCGCCGATGCCGAGCCCCGAGCACCCGGAAATCGAAGCTGACTTCAAGTACTTCCAAAAAACCTTCGCCGATGCCTACTTCAAGACCATCTCCGATTCGCTGAAGTGGCACGCGCCCAACCAGCTGTTACTGGGCGGCCGTTTTGCGGTGAGCACGCCGGAGGCCGTGGCGTCCTGCGCGCAGTATTGCGACGTGCTGAGCTTCAACATGTATACCCTCAAGCCCCAGGACGGTTATGACTTTGCCGCCCTGCGTGCCCTGGACAAGCCGGTGCTGATCACCGAATTCAACTTCGGCTCGGCCGACCGCGGCCCGTTCTGGGGTGGCGTGACGCAATTGGCCCGCGAAGAAGATCGCGGCGCGGCGTATAGCACCTTCCTCAAGCAGGCCATGGCTGAGCCATCGATTGTCGGTGTGCACTGGTTCCAGTACCTGGACCAACCGGTGACCGGTCGCTTGCTGGACGGTGAAAACGGTCACTTCGGCCTGGTCGGCATCACCGATGTCCCGTTCCAGGGCTTCGTCGACAGTGTGCGCAAAAGCAACCTCGCGGCGATCGACCAACTGGGCAAGGAAGCGGAAAAAGCCAAGGCCGCCAACGCCGTGCGTGAGAGCGAAGGCGGGCGCGGTGGGCATGAAGGCAAAGGCGCGGGGCAGGGCGCCGGGCATGCGGGCGGGCACTCTGGAAATGGGCATTGATTGAGGGCTGACGGGTTCACAAAAGCCACAAGGGCTGGAACAATGTCGGCCACTTTCCACGGTGTTTTTCGAGGGCGCTCAGGTGCAGATTCAGGGTCATTACGAACTCCAGTTTGAAGCGGTACGTGAAGCGTTCGCCGCCTTGTTCGATGACCCGCAGGAGCGTGGTGCCGGGCTGTGCATCCAGATCGGCGGCGAAACCGTCGTCGACCTGTGGGCCGGTACCGCCGACAAGGATGGAGCCGAGGCCTGGCACAGCGACACTATCGTCAACCTGTTCTCCTGCACCAAGACCTTCACCGCCGTCACGGCCCTGCAATTGGTCGCCGAAGGCAAACTGCAACTGGATGCGCCCGTCGCCAACTACTGGCCGGAATTTGCCGCTGCTGGCAAGGAAGCCATCACCCTGCGCCAACTGCTCTGCCACCAGGCGGGCTTGCCGGCGATCCGCGAGATGCTGCCCACCGAAGCCCTGTACGACTGGCAACTGATGGTCGACACCCTGGCGGCCGAAGCGCCGTGGTGGACCCCAGGCCAAGGCCATGGCTACGAGGCGATCACCTATGGTTGGCTGGTGGGTGAACTGCTGCGCCGCGCCGACGGGCGTGGGCCCGGTGAGTCCATCGTGGCCCGGGTGGCGCGGCCGCTGGGACTGGACTTTCATGTCGGCCTGGCCGATGAAGAGTTTTATCGCGTCGCCCATATAGCGCGCAGCAAAGGCAATATGGGTGATGAAGCTGCACAACGCTTATTGCAAGTAATGATGCGGGAACCGACCGCCATGACTACGCGGGCATTTGCCAACCCACCGTCTATTCTGACCAGTACTAATAAACCGGAATGGCGACGCATGCAGCAGCCGGCGGCAAATGGCCACGGTAATGCACGCAGCCTGGCGGGTTTCTATAGCGGTTTGTTGGACGGTAGTTTGCTCGAAGCCGACATGCTCGAACAATTGACCCGCGAACACAGTATCGGGCCGGATAAAACATTATTGACACAAACCCGTTTTGGCCTGGGTTGTATGTTGGATCAACCGCAGCTGCCCAATGCCACCTTCGGCCTTGGCCCGCGTGCTTTCGGGCACCCTGGCGCCGGTGGTTCGGTGGGTTTTGCCGATCCGGAACATGATGTAGCGTTCGGTTTCGTGACTAATACACTGGGGCCTTACGTACTAATGGACCCACGGGCACAGAAGTTGGTCGGAATATTGGCCGGTTGTCTGTAAACCCCTTGCTGTTTCACGTTTTTTTGTTACAAAGGCAACTATAAGAAAGACGCTGAACGAAATGTTGTAACTTTAATGTTCTGTAAGCGTCTGTTTAACGGGTCATCCAGACCCCCGTTTCTTTTCTCATTTTGTGGATATCTCATGTTATCGAACAAGTCCTTGGCACTGGCGCTTTGCCTCACCATTACCGGTTGCGCACAAACTCCACAAAATGATGCCGAAGGCGGGCATTGGTGGTCATTTGGATCGGATAAAGCCGCTACCAAGGATGCAGTCGCCCAAACCGACGCCAAGCCGGATGCCAAGCCTGCTGCCGGCGCCAAGCCTGCCGCACCGGTAGCCGCCGCTGCTGCCCCGGCGCCAGCCGCTGCACCTGCGCCGGTTGTCAAGGCTGACACCGGTTCCAGCTGGTGGCCGTTCTCTTCCAAGAGCGCCGATGAGAAAGCCGCTGATGCCAAGGCTGACCTGAAAGCCGATCTTAAGGCTGCAGAACCTGCACCGACCGTTGCCAAGACCGACACCGAGACCCACTGGTGGTGGCCGTTCGAAAGCAAACCCAAGCCATTGGCCAAGGTCGACGTGACCAACGTGCCGATGCCTGACCCGAAAATCACCCAGGCCTGGCTGGACGACTATGAGCCACGCCTGCGCGCGGCCATCAAGGACAGCAACCTGCAATTGGAACGTCGTGACAATGTACTGGTGGTGATCGCCCCGGTAGACGGCTCCTACAACCCTAAGCGCCCGGCCATGTTGCTGCCGGTCACCCTGGGCCCGTTCACGCGCGTCGCCAAGGCAGTTGAAGCGGATCCGAAAACCGCCGTACTGGTACTCGGCCATGTGGATGCCACCGGCACTGCTCCGGCCAGCCAGGCGTTGACCAAGGAACGCGCGCAATCGATCGCCTCGATCTTCAGCCTCAGTGGCCTCAAGCAGGACCGCCTGATGCTGCGTGGCATGGGCGACCTTATGCCGCGTGCCGCCAACGACAGCACCCAGGGGCGTGCGCTGAACCGTCGCATGGAAATCATGTTCACTCAGCGTACAACGATGTTGGCCTTGCTGAGCAAATACCAGTCGGGCAAAACGCCGCCTGTCGCTGAGATGGTCGCCGTGCAGGATGTTCCAGCACCGGCTCCGGCCGCCAAGGCTGCGGCGAAAAAAGCGCCTGTCGCCAAGAAAGCCGCTGCCAAGCCCGCCGCCAAAAAGGCCCCGGCCAAGCCCGCTGCCAAGAAGCCGGCGCCAGCCAAGGCCAAGGCCGCTACTCCGGCCGCGAACGACCAGGCGAAAAACTGATCCGTTGAACCAGAAGGATAAAGCTGCATGACCCAGGCACTGGCCGATATGCGCCGTGACTACACACGGGACGGTTTGAGCGAGGCCCAGGCCCCGAGCGAACCGTTTGCGTTGTTCCACCAGTGGTTTGGCGATGCGGTAAACACCGAGCAACCGCCGGTGGAGGCCAATGCCATGACGTTGGCCACGGTTGATCAGGACGGTCGCCCACATTGCCGCATCCTGTTGCTCAAGGGCCTGGATGCGCAGGGCTTTACCTTCTTCACCAACTATCAGAGCGCCAAGGGTGAACAGCTCGCGGCGCGGCCCTTCGCGGCCATGACCTTCTTCTGGCCGACCCTCGAGCGCCAGGTGCGCATCGAAGGGCGGGTGGTCAAGGTCACGCCTGAGGAATCGGACGCTTACTACCAGGTGCGCCCATTGGGCAGCCGCCTGGGAGCCTGGGCGTCTCCACAGAGCCAGGTCATCCGTGATCGCGAAGAACTGCAGGACCTGCTGAAGGCCACCGAGCAGCGCTTCAGTGACACCCAGCCCGACTGTCCCGAGCATTGGGGCGGTTACCGCCTGCTGCCCGAGCGCATCGAGTTCTGGCAAGGCCGCGCGAGCCGCCTGCATGATCGCCTGAACTACCGCCTGCAAGGGGCCGACTGGGTCCGCGAGCGCCTCGCGCCCTGAACCTCACCTTTCGTCACTTCGCCTGAATGTTGTCCGCCGCGCTCACGTCTCTATATCAGGAGGTTTGGGTTGCGTGCGGCTGCGCGGCTACAATGATGGAACAGTCGATACATCTCTTGGCACAAAGGCCAAGCTACCGTTCGTCGAGTTTTCTGTTACTGGCTGTCTGTACTCAGGCTGAATGAAAGCAATTTTCTGCGGGGCTTGCCGTGACAGGCGCCAAGCCGCAGCGTCTAATGAATACCTGTCCTTTGGAGTTGATGCTATGCGTAAGTCCGTTTTACTGGTTGCCTGCTTTACCACCCTGTCGTTGCTGTTGGGTGGCTGCGCCTCGAGTCTGACCGGCGACTCGTACTCCCGTGACGAAGCACGTCGTGTGCAGACCGTGCGCATGGGCACCATCGAATCCCTGCGTCCGGTGAAAATCGAAGGTACCAAGACCCCAATCGGCGGCGCTGCTGGCGCAGTCATCGGCGGCGTAGGCGGCAGCGCCATCGGTGGCGGCCGTGGCAGCATCGTGACTGCCGTGATCGGCGCCGTTGCCGGTGGCCTGCTGGGCTCGGCTACCGAAGAAGGCCTGACCCGCACCCAAGGTGTGGAAATCACTGTTCGTGAAGACGATGGCAGCATGCGCGCCTACGTGCAGGCCGTGCAGGAGAATGAAATCTTCCGCATCGGCGACCGCGTGCGCATCATGACCGTTGATGGCACCAGCCGCGTTACCCGCTAAGCGGTAATCGGCAGGCAAAGAAAAACCCCAACCGGGTAACCGGTTGGGGTTTTTTCATGGGTGAGGGTTCAGCCAGCTCAGGCTTTCTTGCGGCTCGCCATCGCCGTTACCGCGTAGCCGATGCATGCCGCCAGGATCGACCCGGTCAGAATCCCCATGCGGTCCTCGCCGGCGAACTCGCTGGCCCCCGGTACAAACGCCAGGGAACCGACGAACAGGCTCATGGTGAAGCCGATGCCGCACAGGATTGCCACGCCGAACACCTGGCCCCAATTCGCGCCGCTGGGCAGGGCGGCGAGGCCGGTCTTGATGGCCAGCCAGGTGAGGCCGAACACCCCGACGGTTTTGCCGATCAACAGGCCGGCGGCGATGCCCATCGGCACATGGTGGGTGAAGCTTTCGAGGCTGACGCCGGTCAGCGAAACACCCGCATTGGCGAAGGCGAACAGCGGCAGGATGCCGTAGGCCACCCAGGGGTGCAGGGCGTGTTCCAGGGTCATCAGTGGCGAGGCTTCGGCGTTCTTGGTGCGCATCGGGATGCAGAACGCCAGGGTCACGCCGGCCAGGGTCGCATGTACACCGCTCTTGAGAACGCAGACCCACAGGATCAGGCCAATGATCAGGTACGGCCCGAGCTTGATCACGCCCAGGCGGTTCATCGCGATCAGGGCGATCAGGCAGGCGCCCGCACCTGCCAGGGCGGCACCCGACAGGTCGGCAGAGTAGAACACGGCAATGACAATGATCGCGCCCAGGTCATCGATGATCGCCAGGGTCATCAGGAACAGCTTCAACGACACTGGCACGCGTTTGCCCAGCAGCGCCAGGACGCCCAGGGCGAAGGCGATGTCGGTGGCCATCGGAATCGCCCAGCCGGAGAGTGCGGCGGGGTAGTCCTTGTTGATCGCCCAGTAGATCAGCGCTGGCACGACCATGCCGCCGATGGCGGCTGCACCGGGCAGTACCACTTGCGATGGCTTGGACAGGTGACCATCAAGCAGCTCGCGCTTGACCTCCAGGCCGATCAGCAGGAAGAACAAGGCCATCAGGCCATCGTTGATCCACAGCAGGGCTGGCTTGGCGATTTTCAGCGCGCCGATCTGCGCCACCACCGGCACGTCGAGAAACGCCGCGTACAGGTGTGACAAGGGCGAATTGTTGATAATCAGGGCCAGGGCCGCAGCGGCGATCAATAACAGACCGCTGGCGGCTTCCAGCTGGAAGAAACGCGTGAAAGTGCTACGCAGAGGCAAGGGATGCTCTCCAATGAGGTTCAATAGGTGGGTACCCTAACCCGTACCGTTAGTTGTTAAAACAAAAGTTATATTCTTATTTGTTATAAGGGGCGGACTCGAGCGGCATTGCGCCTGAGCCTAGCAATTGTGTGTCCAATTGAGTCTTCACTGTATCTGTGTGCAGTGTAGGAAAACCCTTAAAGTTAGCGCTGAAACCCTTAGAGAGCCCCGCCATGAGCGACCACCGTCCTTGGGCCCGCGAAGCCATTCGTATCATTGAAGCAGACTTCCAGCGCAGCGCCGACACGCACCTGATTCCTTTGCCGCTGCCAGGCTTGCCGGGTATCGAGTTGTACTTCAAGGATGAGTCCAGCCATCCCACCGGCAGCCTGAAACATCGCCTCGCGCGTTCGCTGTTCCTGTACGCACTGTGCAATGGCTGGCTCAAGCCCGGCGCGCCGGTGATCGAGGCGTCCAGCGGTTCGACGGCGATCTCCGAGGCCTACTTCGCGCGCCTGCTCGGCTTGCCGTTCATTGCGGTGATGCCGGCCACCACCTCCCAGGAAAAGATCGCGCAGATTGCCTTCTATGGCGGCAAGAGCCATCTGGTCCAGGATCCGACGCAGATCTACGCCGAATCCGAGCGCCTGGCGCAGGAAAGCGGCGGGCACTTCATGGACCAGTTCACTTACGCCGAACGCGCCACCGATTGGCGCGCGAACAACAACATCGCCGAGTCGATTTTCCAGCAGATGCGCTTCGAGCAGCATCCTGAGCCAAGCTGGTTGATCTCCAGCCCCGGCACTGGCGGCACCACTGCCACCCTCGGACGGTATGTGCGCTACCGCCAGCACTGCACCCGCGTGTTGTGTGCGGATGCCGAGCGCTCGGTGTTTTTCGATTTCTACCAGAGCGGCGACGCCAGCCTGCGCCTGGACTGCGGTTCGCGCATCGAAGGCATTGGCCGGCCACGCGTCGAGGCGTCGTTTTTGCCCAAGGTCATTGATGCGATGGTCAAGGTCCCGGATGCGCTGTCACTGGCGGCCATGCATTACCTGGCCGAGCGGTTGGGGCGGCGGGTCGGGGGTTCCAGCGGGACCAACCTGATTGGCGCGCTGGTGGCGGCGCAGCAGATGAAGGCTGCGGGGGAGTCGGGGTCGATCGTGGCGATTTTGTGCGATGGCGGCGAGCGGTATGCAACCACCTATTACGATCAGGCGTGGCTGGCGGGGCAGGACTATGCCCTGGACGGTTTGATCGCGGCCGTGGCGGCCAGCGTGGAGCGCGGCGAGGCGTTGCCGGACAGCATCCAGCGCGCCAACATTTAACCTTGCAGGAGCCCGGCTTGCCGATTCGAGGCGCTGCGCCGAATCGACCAGCCGGGCTCCTACAGGGGAATGTGTCAGGCTTCGAGGCCCAACATATCCCGCGCCAATGCCTCGGCAATCCGAATCCCGTCAACACCGGCCGATAGAATCCCGCCGGCATAGCCCGCGCCTTCACCCGCCGGGAACAGGCCTTTCACGTTCAGGCTCTGCATCGATTCATCACGGGTAATCCGCAGCGGCGACGAGGTGCGAGTCTCGATACCCGTCAACACCGCATCGTGCAGCGAGTAGCCCTTGATCTGCTTCTCGAACGCCGGCAGCGCTTCGCGGATCGCCTCGATGGCAAAGTCCGGCAAGGCCAGGGCCAGGTCCCCGAGGGCCACGCCCGGTTTGTAGGACGGTTCCACACTGCCAAGGGCGGTCGACGGCTTGCCGGCAATGAAATCACCTACCAACTGCGCCGGTGCTTCGTAGTTGCTGCCGCCGAGGATGTAGGCGTGAGATTCCAGGCGTTCCTGCAGCTCGATACCGGCCAACGGGCCGCCGGGGTAGTCCACCTCAGGGGTGATGCCGACCACGATGCCGGAGTTGGCGTTGCGCTCGTTACGCGAGTACTGGCTCATGCCGTTGGTGACCACGCGGTTCGGCTCGGAGGTTGCTGCCACCACGGTGCCGCCCGGGCACATGCAGAAGCTGTAGACCGAGCGCCCGTTCTTGGCGTGGTGCACCAGTTTGTAGTCGGCGGCGCCGAGTTTCGGGTGCCCGGCGTATTTGCCCAGGCGCGCGGCATCGATCAGCGACTGCGGGTGTTCGATACGGAAACCCACCGAGAACGGCTTGGCTTCCATGTATACGCCACGGCCATGCAGCATGCGGAAGGTGTCGCGGGCGCTATGGCCCAAGGCCAGGATCACGTGCCTGGAAAGGATCTGCTCGCCACCGTCGATGACCACGCCGTTCAGTTGGCCGTCCTCGATCAGCACGTCGGTGACGCGCTGCTCGAAGCGCACTTCACCGCCGAGGGCGATGATCTGCTCGCGCATGTTTTCCACCACGCCGGTCAGGCGGAATGTACCGATGTGCGGCTTGCTGACGTAGAGGATTTCTTCCGGCGCGCCGGCCTTGACGAACTCGTGCAGGACTTTGCGGCCGTGGAATTTCGGGTCCTTGATCTGGCTGTAGAGCTTGCCGTCGGAAAAGGTCCCGGCGCCGCCCTCGCCGAATTGCACATTGGACTCGGGGTTGAGCACGCTTTTACGCCACAGGCCCCAGGTGTCCTTGGTGCGCTGGCGCACTTCCTTGCCGCGTTCGAGGATGATCGGCTTGAAGCCCATCTGCGCGAGCAACAGCCCGGCGAAGATCCCGCACGGGCCGAAACCGACCACGATTGGGCGCTCGACCAGGCCTTCCGGCGCCTGGCCGACGACTTTATAGCTCACGTCCGGCGCGGGGTTGACGTTGCGGTCGTCGGCGAACTTGAGCAGCAGCGCGGCTTCGCCTTTCACGTTCAGGTCGATGGTGTAGATGAAGCACAGCTCCGACGACTTCTTGCGGGCGTCGTAGCTGCGCTTGAACAGGGTGAAATCGAGCAGGTCATCACTGGCGATGCCCAGGCGCTGCACGATGGCAGGCCGCAGGTCTTCTTCGGGATGGTCGATGGGCAGCTTGAGTTCGGTGATTCGTAACATGACGGGATCCGGTAGGCGGCGGGCAGAGAGGCCGGCTGTTTTGCAAACCGGCGATTATAAGCCCCAATGGCGGTTTTCCGACATGTTAAAACAGCGCAGGGCCGAATCAGTCGTCCCGCGAGCCGCCGAACGACGCGCAACCACGCTGTACCTGGCCGTTGACACGTAACTCGGCAGTCATGTGCTGCAAGCTGCCGCTGACGCTGTCGATGCAACGCTGCGGGGCCACCCACAGTTCGATGTGCTGGTTATTGGCTTCGGTCATCAGGTTGAAACGGCCGTCGCCCATCTGCTCTTCGACGTATGGCACCGCCAGTGGTGGCTGGCCTTCGCGTTCCAGCACCATGCCCTTGGCCGTGACATTCATCGCCCAGGCCGGTTTGTGGCCGTTGGCCCGCAGGATCATGCGCTTGAAGTCCGGATCGTCGCAGGCCGAGGTCGAGCGTTCCACACGGTAGAGCTGTTGCAGGTCTACCGAACCCTGGGTGCCGCTGGCGACCCCGGAAAACTTGCCGCGCAGGTCGGCAAACAACGCGCCCTGCTGGCCGGCCAGGGAGGCGGCCTCCTGCAGGATGCTGGTGCCGCCGGTGTCGTTGACCACGTAGTTGCGTTTATCGTTGCACGGCTGGAACAGCAGCTTGCCACCCACTGCGGTGAGTTCACCCTGCATGCGGGTCATCCCGGCGAGAGACGGCTTGGCCGGCTCGCTTTCGAACATCTGGCAGGCGGCGAACAGGGGGAGCAAGGCAAACAGGGCGAGGGTACGGGCGGCGCGCATATCGGGTCTCCAGACAAGTGCCGTCACGTTACGCAGGCTGGCGCTGCATCACAAGTACGGGACACAGTTTGAATACCTGTTCTCCACGCGTTGGGAAATCAGGCGGTGCAAAGGGGGATGTTTCCTATAGTTAGGGCAGATACGTCGTGAGAAAGTCGAGATCTTTGGGTCGGAGATTGCCATGAACATCAAATGGAGCCTGTGCGTTCTCCTGCTCTGGGCGAGTGCGGCCTGTGCAGACGAGCCCGCCCGGCTCGTCTACTGGTCGGCCATCGACTTCACGAAGATCTCGGTGACGCTGAAAAGATCTGAAGACCCAGACCCGTCTCGCGCTGAAGTCAGTGTCACGTTGAGTCCAGAGGCCAGGGCGAGGACCCAGTCCATTACGCTGCTGACGTATCAGCGGTACCTGACACTCTATGTGGACGGCTACCGGCTGAATACGTCCAGGGTTCAAGGCCAACTGGGCGGGGAGTTCGTGATGTTTGCCCCGCGCGCGCTGGTGAATGAATGGATCTCTCAATTCTCCCGTGAGGCTGTCGCGTCTCAACCGACGATGTAGGTCTGACCGGTCTGCAAGCCTTCCACGCTTTTGGCGTAGGCCAATGCCACGTCGGCGCCGGCCGCCGGCTTGTAGCCACGGAAGTACGGTGCGTAGCTGTCCATGGCTTCCAGCAGGACCGTCGGGCTGACGGAGTTGATGCGCAGGCCACGTGGCAATTCGATTGCGGCGGCTTTGACGAACGCATCCAGCGCGCCGTTGACCAGTGCCGCCGAGGCACCGGTACGGATCGGGTCGCGGTTCAGAATGCCGCTGGTGAAGGTGAACGAGGCGCCATCGTTGGCGTACTCACGCCCGATCAGCAGCAGGTTGACCTGGCCCATCAGCTTGTCCCGCAGGCCGAGTTCGAAGTCGCTGTCGTGCATGTCACCCAGCGGCACGAAGTTCACGCTGCCTGCCGCGCAGACCAGTGCATCGAACTTGCCGGTTTGTTCGAACAGCCGGCGGATCGAGGCGCTGTCGCTGATGTCCACCTGGAAGTCGCCGCTGCTGCGACCGATGCTGATCACGTCGTGACGCTGGGCCAGTTCTGCCTTGACCGCAGAGCCGACGGTGCCGCTGGCGCCAATCAAAAGGATTTTCATGGTGCTGTTCCTCCAGGGGTAAGTGAAGGTTCAGTCTAGTGTGGCTTTTCTGCTGGATAAACGCGCTAATAGGCAACCTTTGGTTTTCAAATGGAAACAATCCATGAGCGAGATGGATGACCTGGCGGCCTTCGCCGTACTGATCGAGGCGGGCAGTTTTACCGTGGCGGCCGAGCAGTTGGGCTGCAGCAAGGGGCAATTGTCCAAGCGCATCAGCCAGTTGGAGGCGCAGTACGCCGTGGTGCTGCTGCACCGCACCACGCGCAAGCTCAGCCTGACCGCTGCCGGTGCGGCCTTGTTACCCCAGGCCCAGGCGTTGGTGGTGCAAGTGGATCGCGCTCGTCAGGCGTTGGCACGGCTCAAGGACGACCTGGCCGGGCCGGTGCGCATGACGGTGCCGGTGTCGCTGGGCGAAACCTTCTTCGATGGCTTGTTGCTGGAGTTTTCCAAGCAATATCCGCAGGTGCAGATCGAGCTGGAGCTCAATAACAGCTACCGGGACCTGGCGCGGGACGGCTTTGACCTGGGGGTGCGCTCGGGGGCGATTGAACACGAGCGCCTGGTGGCCAAGCCGTTGCTGGCCTGGCACGAGATGACGTGTGCCAGCCCGGCTTACCTTGAGCAATATGGCGAACCCCAGACCCCGGCAGACCTGGCCGCACACCGCTGCCTGCTCAACAGCCACTACAGCGGGCGGGAGGAATGGCTGTACCACCAGCAACACGAATTGCTGCGGGTGCGGGTCAGTGGCACCTTCGCCTCCAACCATTACAACCTGCTGAAAAAGGCCGCCCTGGTGGGGGCCGGTATCGCTCGCCTGCCGTCCTACGTCTTGCCGGCGGAACTGGCTGACGGCCGGTTACGCTGGCTGCTGCGCGATTATCAGACGCGGAGCCTGCCGATGTACCTGGTCCATCCTTACCAGGGCGGGCTGCCGCGCCGCACCCAGGTACTGGCCGACTACCTGGTGGACTGGTTCAAGCGCAGCGGCGAGGCCCTGGACCGGCTTTAACGGTAGCGGCGTGCAATCAGGTGATCGATGGACAGGCAACCCGGTCCCTTGGCGACCAACAGCAGCAATAAGGCAATCCAGGTGCCGTGGGTCGGGTAGGCATCGGGGTATACAAACAGCTGAATCACCAGGGTCATGCCGATCAGGGCCAGGGCCGAGAAGCGCGTGGCGAACCCGACCAGGATCAACACCGGGAAAAAATGCTCGGCAAACGCTGCCAGGTGCGCCGCCACTTCCGGTGACAGCAGCGGCACGTGGTATTCGCTGCGAAACAGCGGCAAGGTCGAGGCCGCCAGTTTCGGTGCGCCCAGCTGGAAGGTGCCGCTGACCAGGTCAATCGCAAAGCCTTCGACCTTGGTCTGCCCGGACTTCCAGAACACCGCGGCAATCGAGAAGCGTGCGAGAAAGGCGATCAGGCTGTAGGGGATTTTTTCGAAAAGCACGATGGCCCGCTTTACCAGGCACGATGGGGATGTGTTCATGGCGATACCTTCGGTTCCAGGTGCAAATGAGTGATGACGTCGTGGCTGATCAGCAGGGTCAGGCAGTGGTGCAGGTCGAATTCGGCCGAGGCTTCGAGGGCGTCGGTCACGGCCATTTCCAGCGCTGCGCCGTGCTTGAGGCTGTCGATAAAGGCGACTGAGCCGCTGTCGATGGCGAACACCTTGACCGCCAGGCCCTGGCGCAACACCAGCGCGCCTTGGGCGTGCCAGGGGTTCAGGGTGGCCATGGCGTCCTCGGTCTGGTGCGCGGCCCACACTGCCACCACCGCATAGGCGGAATTCAGGGTGGCGAGGGACGGGTGCAATTGCAGGCGCAGTTGCCCCAGGTCTGTCTGGCCTTGCAGCGCATGGAGAATGGCCGGCTGCTCCAGCACAGGTGTATCCGCAGCGTGATAGGCGCACACGCGCAGACGCTCAAGGCGTGCCACGTCAGCGAGGTACGGCACGCTGGCGGCGGGTTCCAACGCCTGGATGAACTCGGCCAGCGTGCTGCCGTACTCACTGATCAATGGGCTGGTGGGGGGCGACGCTTGCACGTAGAGCCCGGCCATGGCGCGAAAGAACTCATCTCCCACCAGCTGCAAGGTCACCGGGTAGGCTGTCGCCAAGGCGTTGATCAACGCGCTGTGTACATTGTTGCGATACACCGCAAAGCGGCTGGCCGGGTCGGCGCCATTGCTGCTGAAGAGTCCGTCGGGGCAAGCCTGGTCGGGCGCCAGCAGGGCCCTGGCAAATGCGTCGTGAAGGCTCATGGGCGTACCTGCGACAAGTGCCGTTCGGCGTGCTCGGCTTCGGCCAAGAGCACGCTGAAGGCCGGTACCTGGTTGTCTCGCTCGATCAGCGTCGCCACCGGGCCGATGCGTGCCAGTACCTGTTCGTACAACTGCCACACGGCGTTGTCGATGGGCGCGCCGTGGTCATCAATCAGCAGGCGGTCGCCCAGGCTGTCAGTGTCTTCGGCAAAGCCGGCTAGATGAATCTCACCCACCGCGTGCAGCGGCAGGGCGTCGAGATAGGCCTGCGGGTCACGTTGATGGTTGATGCACGACACGTAGACGTTGTTCACGTCGAGCAGCAGGCCACAACCGGTGCGCCGGATGACCTCGCTGATGAAGTCGGTCTCGTCCAGGGTGGAACGCTCGAACTGCAGGTACGTCGACGGGTTCTCCAGCAGCATCGGCCGCTTGAGCGTGTCCTGGACCTGGCCGACGTGTGCGCACACCCGGTTCAGGGTGGCGGCATCGTAGGCCAGCGGCAGCAGGTCGTTGAGAAACACCGGGCCGTGGCTCGACCAGGCCAGGTGTTCGGAAAATGAGTGGGGTTGATAGCGTTCGATCAGGGCCGCCAAGCGTGCCAGGTGGTCCCGGTTGAGCGGGCTTTCACCGCCGATGGACAGGCCCACGCCGTGCAGCGACAGCGGGTACTGCGCGCGGATCAACCCCAGGTAGTGGTGAAACGGGCCGCCGGCCACCATGTAGTTTTCGGCGTGTACTTCAAAAAAACCGAGGTCGGGCGAAGTCTCGAGCACGTGCGCGAAGTGCTCGGTCTTCAGCCCCAGCCCGGCCCGACAGGGGAGGCCGGGCGCCTGAGCCGGCGAGGGCGTTTGCAGGGATGAAAGCGTCATCATCAGTACTCAGGCTGACCAGGGTTTCAGGACTTGGCGGTGAAGGCAGCTTCCTGGCCGAAACCGGTCGGCGAGGTGGAGCTTGGGGTTTTGGCGCAGGTGCCGGCCGGTACCAGTTTCCAGGCGTTGGCCTGGTCTTTGACTTTCGAGGTGCCGGCGCAGGATGTGCCAGCGCCTGCGGCGCAATCGTTCTTGCCGGCTTCGGCGACACCGAAGCATTTCTGCATGTCGTCGGCGGCGTGGGCAGTGGTGCTCAGGGCGGACAGGCTCAAGGCAGAACCCAGGGCCAGGACGAGGGTAGCGGCGGACAGCGAGCGGGTAGTGGTGGTCATGTTGAATCTCCAGCAGTGGGTTGAGTTGGCGGGCTTGAGTGCCTGCTTGTACCACTAGAGATGTTGGGGGGGAATTCGTTACAAACCCAGCAAAAATAATTTCAGGCTTGGCAACATTCAGGCACCACACAAAGCAAATGTGGGAGCGGGCTTGTCCACGAATGCGCTGTGTCAGCCATTAGATACTTGGCTGGTCCAGCGTATTCGCGGGCAAGCCCGCTCCCACATTTTTGATCCGGTTGCTACCGCAACCTTCTCTTAACCGCCTAGGTACGCCTCACGCACCTTTGGATCGGTGAGCAGTTGCTCGCCGGTGCCTTGCATCACCACCCGGCCGTTCTCCAGCACGTAGGCACGGTCGGCGATCTTCAGCGCCTGGTTGGCGTTCTGCTCCACCAGGAACACCGTCACACCGTCCTTGCGCAGCTGTTCGATGATGTCGAAGATCTGCTGGATGATGATCGGCGCCAGGCCCAGGGAAGGCTCGTCGAGCAGCAGCAGCTTGGGTTTGCTCATCAGCGCACGGCCGATGGCGAGCATTTGCTGCTCGCCGCCGGACATGGTGCCGCCGCGCTGGCTGAAGCGCTCCTTGAGCCGTGGAAACAGGTGCAGCACCTTGTCCATCTGCTCCTGGTAATCGCCCTTGTCGGTGAAGAACCCGCCCATGGCCAGGTTCTCCTCGACGGTCAGGCGCGAGAACACACGGCGGCCTTCCGGCACGACCGCAATGCTCTTGCGCATGATCTGCGACGACTGCTGGCCCACCAGCTCTTCACCCATGTAGCGGATGCTGCCGCTGTGGGCCTGCGGCGAACCGCACAGGGTCATCAGCAAGGTCGATTTGCCGGCGCCGTTGGCGCCGATCAGCGTGACGATTTCCCCTTGGCGCACTTCCACGTTGACGCTGTGCAGGGCCTGGATCTTGCCGTAGAAAGTGGAAACGTTTTCGAATTGCAGCATTTTACGCTTCCCCCAGATAGGCTTTGATCACTTCAGGATTGTCGCGGATCTGCTCCGGCGTCCCGTCGGCCAGCGGCGTGCCCTGGTTGATCACCACGATGTGGTCGGAAATGCTCATGACCAGTTTCATGTCGTGTTCGATCAACAGCACCGTGGCGTTGTTTTCCTCACGCAACACGCCGATCAGCGCCTTGAGGTCTTCGGTTTCCTTGGGGTTGAGGCCGGCCGCCGGTTCGTCGAGCATCAGGATCCGCGGGCGGGTCATCATGCAGCGGGCGATTTCCAGGCGACGTTGCTGACCGTAGGCGAGGGTGCCCGCCGGGCGGTTGGCGAACTCGGTCAGGTTGACCTTGTCCAGCCAGTACTCGGCGTACTCCATGGCCTCGCGCTCGCTCTTGCGAAACGCCGGGGTCTTGAACAGGCCGGCGAAGAAGTTGGTGTTCAGGTGACGGTGCTGGGCGATCAGCAGGTTCTCGACCGCCGTCATGTCCTTGAACAGCCGCACGTTCTGGAAGGTCCGCACCACGCCCTTGCGGGCGATCTCGTGACCGGCCAGGCCCTGGATCGGCTGGCCGTCCAGCAGGATGCTGCCGCCGCTCGGCTTGTAGAAACCGGTGAGGCAGTTGAACACCGTGGTCTTGCCGGCGCCGTTCGGGCCGATCAGCGCCACCACTTGTTTCTCTTTCACGGTCAGGGCCACGCCGTTGACCGCCAGCAAGCCGCCGAAGCGCATGCTCAAGTTTTCGACTTTCAGGATCTCGCGGCTCATTTGCGCAGCTCCATGTGTGGACGTTGCATGGGCAGCAGGCCTTGAGGTCGCCAGATCATCATCAGCACCATCATGGCGCCGAACATCAACATGCGGTATTCGCTGAACTCACGCATCATTTCCGGCAGCAGGATCATCACGATCGCCGCCAGAATCACGCCCAGTTGCGAGCCCATGCCACCCAGCACCACGATGGCGAGGATGATCGCCGACTCGATGAAGGTGAACGACTCCGGGGTCACCAGGCCTTGGCGCGCGGCAAAGAAGCTGCCGGCAAAACCGGCGAACGCGGCGCCCAGGGTGAACGCGGAAAGCTTGATGATGGTCGGGTTCAGGCCCAGGGCCCGGCAGGCGATTTCATCTTCGCGCAGCGCTTCCCACGCGCGACCGATCGGCATGCGCAGCAGGCGGTTGATCACGAACAGGGCGGCCAATGCCAGCAACAGCGCCACCAGGTACAGGAACACCACTTTGCTCACCGGGTTGTAGTCGATCCCGAAGTACTCGTGGAAGGTCTGCATGCCTTCGGCTGCGGTGCGGTCGAACGACAGCCCGAAGAACGTTGGCTTGGGGATGCTGCTGATGCCGTTGGGGCCGCCCGTGATATCGGTCAGGTTACGCAGGAACAGACGGATGATTTCACCGAAGCCCAGGGTCACGATGGCCAGGTAGTCACCGCGCAGGCGCAGGACCGGGAAGCCCAGCAGGAAGCCGAACGTGGCCGCGGCCATACCCGCCAGGGGCAGGCAGATCCAGAAACTCCACCCCAGGTAATGCGAGAGCAGCGCGTAGGTGTAGGCACCCACGGCGTAGAAGCCCACATAACCCAGGTCGAGCAGGCCGGCGAGGCCCACCACGATGTTCAGGCCCAGGCCCAGCAACACGTAGATCAGGATCAGGGTCGCGATGTCGACCGCACCGCGCGAGCCGAAGAACGGCCAGATCAGCGCAGCGATGATCAAGGCAATGATGATGTAGCGCTGGGTGCGCGGCAGGGTCAGGAATTGACTGACCTTGGGCGAAACCAGTGGGCCACGGTCGCGCTTGAACAGGGCGCCGACCTGCTGGGTGAACAGCACGCGCAGGAACATCAGCACCGAGCACAGGGCAATGATGGTCAGGGTCACGGGGCCGGTGCCATGCACTTCGAGGTTGATGCCGACAATGCTCAGCTTGAGGCCGAGTACCGGGAAGGCCACGGCCCACACCAGCAAGGCGCTGAAAAACGCCGATTTAAGATATCTGCTCATACTTTCTCAACCTCCGGACGGCCCAGGATGCCGGTCGGACGGAACAACAGCACCAGAACCAACAGGCCGAACGCCACGACGTCCTTGTACTGGTCGCCGAAGATATCGGCGCCAAAGGCCTCGGCCACACCCAGCACCAGCCCGCCGAGCATGGCGCCCGGAATGCTGCCGATGCCGCCCAATACCGCCGCGGTAAAGGCCTTGAGGCCTACCAGGAAACCGGCGTTGGGGTTGATCACGCCGTACTGCATGCTCAGCAGCACGGCAGCCACTGCCGCGAGTGCGGCACCGATGACGAAGGTCAGGGCAATGATGTTGTTGGTGTTGATGCCCAGCAGGTTGGCCATCTTGATGTCTTCGGCGCAGGCCCGGCAGGCGCGCCCCAGACGGGAGCGGGAGATGAACAGGGTCAGGCCCAGCATGGCCACCAGGGTGACGACGAAGACCAGGATCTGCATGTAGGAAATCAGGACTTCTTCCGCGCCACCCGGACCGAAGGAGATGCTCCCCGGGATCAGGTTAGGGATGGATTTATCCTTGGAGTCCTGGGACAGCAATACGGTGTTCTGCAGGAAAATCGACATGCCGATAGCGGAAATCAGCGGGATCAGACGGTTGCTGCCACGCAAGGGACGGTAGGCAACCCGCTCGATACTGTAGCCATAGGCACTGGTCACGACGATCGACGCGATGAACGCGGCGGTCATCAACAGCGGCAGTGAGTGGATACCCATCATGGCCAGCCCGGCAAGGGCGATGAAGGCCACGTAGGAACCAATCATGTACACCTCGCCATGGGCGAAGTTGATCATTCCAATGATGCCGTAAACCATTGTGTAGCCAATGGCTATCAAGGCATAGGTGCTGCCAATGGTCAGGCCATTAACCAGCTGTTGGAAAAAATGATAGATCTCAGGCATTACAGCGCTCCTAAAAACCCGATACGCATTTCACTGGTGGAGTCATGTTCCGGCCCTGTGCTGTGTTCTATGAGCACATTTGCACAAAGCGTTTGCCAGCGAACCGCTGGTGACGGTTTTAAGATTTTCAGGTGAGCCAGCGCCCGGATCGCGGGTGACAGGCCCATAAACCTCGTAAAACAAAGCCCACTGCTCTCACAGTGGGCTTGTTGACCAGTAACGCCTGGCTTACTGAGGGGAAACTTCGGTTTTTGGTTTGCCGAAGTGCCATTCGTAGACCACGAACTTGAAGTCCTTCAGGTCGCCCTTGGCGTCGAAGCTCAGCTCGCCAGTAGGTGTCTTGAAGGTACCCGCGTGGATGGCGGCTGCCACTTTGGCGGTGTCTTCGCTCTTCGCAGCGGCAATACCGCCGGCGATCACTTCAACGGCCGAGTAGGCCGGGAATACGAATGGACCGGTTGGGTCCTGTTTGTTCTTGGCGAACTCTTCAACAATGGCCTTGTTGGCCGGATCGGTGTCGAAGGATTTCGGCAGGGTCACCAGCAGGCCTTCCGAAGCGCCTTGGGCGATCTGCGAGATGGAGTCGTTGCCGACGCCTTCTGGGCCCATGAACTTGGCGTTCAGGCCTTTTTCCTTGGCTTGGCGCAGGATCAGGCCCAGCTCTGGGTGGTAGCCGCCGTAGTAGACGAAGTCGACGTTGGCTTGCTTGAGCTTCTGGATGATCGAGGAGAAGTCTTTGTCACCGGCGTTCAGGCCTTCGAAGACGGCAACCTTGGTGCCTTTCTTCTCGAGAGTCTGCTTGACGGCGGTGGCGATGCCTTCACCGTATTGCTGTTTGTCGTGCAGGACAGCCACGATTTTTGGCTTCACGTGATCGGCGATGTAGTTACCGGCTGCAGGGCCCTGGGCGCTGTCCAGGCCGATGGTGCGGAAGATCAGCTTGTAGCCACGGGCGGTGATTTCCGGGCTGGTGGCCGCCGGGGTAATCATGATCACGCCTTCGTCTTCATAAATATCGGACGCTGGCTGAGTGGAGCTGGAGCAGAGGTGACCGACTACGAACTTGACGCCGTCGTTGACCACTTTGTTGGCGACGGCAACGGCTTGTTTAGGATCGCAAGCGTCGTCGTATTCCTTGGCTTCGAGCAACTTGCCGTCGACGCCGCCCTTGGCGTTGATGTCGGCGATGGCTTGCTTGGCACCCATGAATTGCATGTCACCGTATTGCGTCACAGGACCGGTTTTAGGGCCGGCGATACCAATCTTGATGGTGTCAGCTGCGAACGAATGGCCGGCAACCCCAGCCAGGACCATAGCGGCAAACAGTTTGGAAATCTGCTTAGTAGCCTTAATCATAGTGCTCCACTCTTACTGTTGTATTTTTTATAGTTCTAGCGGCCTTGTGAGCTGTAGAACCGGATCAGATATCTCGGATATCCCCCCGGCAGTGCCCTGGCAACTGTACCGGTACAGTGTAGAGCGCCGGTTGATCGCTTGAAAAGCTGGCTGCTGGGGGCAAAACCCGGGTATGTCGCTTAAATGAAAGAAAAAGACAGAATTGCGGCGGGGTGATGCCAGAGTCTCGGGCAATCCTTGGCTTTCCTGACACTTTCAATCGATGCCTCATTTGCAACTGGGTTTTTCTGCCTGACCTGCGACGTTATGATTGCGCCGATTTTTTATTCAGGTGAATTCCCATGACGCAAGAACCTAGCACCCTCTATGCCAAGCTGCTCGGTGAAACCGCCGAAATTTCCTGGAAGGAGCTTGAACCGTTCTTTGCCAAGGGTGCCCTATTGTGGGTCGACGCCGGCCTGGATTTGATCGAGGCCGCCGAGGGCATGGCCGAAGATAACCGTGACAAAGTCGCTGCCTGGCTGGCCTCGGGCAGCTTGGGCGAAGTGTCTGCGACGCGGGCATTGGACCTGGTGGAGCGCGATCCAGGCTTGTGGGCGGTGGTGGTTTCGCCTTGGATACTGATCCAGGAAAGGGCATTGCAGGCGAAGTCAGCACCTTAATGGTGCGTGTTGTTTCGCTGCAAAAGTGTGTAGCGGAGTAACCGCCAGGGCGGTGATGGCATCTTGCCGTGAAGAAAGGTCACAGCCCAAGGTGACGCGCACGTCATGGGAACAGTTCTCCAGGCACTGGATGGCTCCGGGAATTGTTTCTCGGTGTGTATATAAAGCGGGTGGCTGTCAGATCGTAGCGTAGGAAGCAACGAATTCCGGTAAAGTTCGCCGCCTGTCATCCGGAGCCCGTTATGCCTTCAGCGCTGCCCCCTCTAGAGAAAACGTCGCAGCAACTGCTTTACCTCATTTACGGTAATCAGGATGTTTACCGGCGCGAAGCGAAATTCAGCATCCTCACCGCGCTGGCGCAGCTCAAGCAGGGCGAGTCGCTGTGCATCCGGGTCATGACCGATCGCCCGCAGGATTTCGCCGGCTGGCCGGTCGAAACCGTTCACCTCGATGAGCAGACCCTCGCCCAATGGCAGGGAAGCAACGGTTACATCCACCGCCGCAAGGCCTGTGCGATTGCCCAGGGATTGAAGCTGGCGGACAAGACCCTGTTCGTCGACACCGACACGCTGTTCCTCAAATCCCCCCATCGCGTCTTCGAACTCATCGCGCCCGACCAGTATGTGATGGATGGCTTCGAATACGACTGGAGCTACGTGTGCCAGCGCCCCGACTACCTCAAGTTGGGTGAGCACCTGCAGGCGCATGGCATTTGCGCCGGCAATAGTTTCAAGCTCTATAACAGTGGCCTGTGCGGCGTACGCGCCAGTGACACGCCGCTGCTCGAGGCCGCGATTCGCTGGATCGATGAGTGGACCCAGGGCTCGTTCGATATCCACACCATCGAGCAGATCGCGATTTCCTTCGCGATGCGCGACAAGACGGTGCGCGAGGCGAACAAGTTCGTCCATCACTACTTCGCCGACAAGCGCTTCTTCCACGCCATGCAGGCGCACTTTTTCAGTCTCTATGGCGAAGCGTTCGGCCCTGAGCTGGTAGCGCGTTGCCTGGATGTGCCGCAGGTCAAGCCCGTGCCATCCCCTTGGCAGCGGCTGCGGATCAAATGGAAACTGCGCAATCAGCGCAAACACCTGAAGCGGGTCGGTCGCGACTTGCTCTACGGCAGCTCGGCGCCCAAGCACCCGTACTACGACGTGTGTCGACACGGCTGGTGGGAGTCGGCCTTCAAGGAAATTCGTGGCTGGGACGTGGAAGAACAGCAGAAGGTCTTCGGCACCGACGGTGCCGGCTGGCCCAAGCAGTTGCCCCGGCCGCTGAAGCGCGCAGACGAGCAAGTCATCCTCACCTTCCTGCGCCAGCGCGCGGCCGGCTGATGTCGCGACGGCGCCCTGCGGCACCGTCGCAGCGGTTCAGGCAGTCTTGCCGGTGTGGTTGTTCAGCGAAATAACCTTGGTCTTGCCGATGCGGTGACGGTAGATCTCGCGCAGGTATTTGATTGCCTTCTTCACGCAATCGCGCGACAGGCGAATGTCATTGATCGACACAAACTTGTCTTTGTCGTTGATCAACTCGCGGTACTTCTTCTCATACATCGGCTTGATCGCGTACCAGTTGGTATCGAGGATCTTCGCCGGGTTTTCGAACTCGTTGAGCAACTCGTCGATACGGTCTTCGTCGAAGTCCTCGTGGATGATGAAGTCCAGGATCGAGTTGTCCAGTGTGTCGTCGAAACGGTACGGGTTGCGCGCAAAGCAGCGTTTGATAAAGGCCACGATCAGCGTGAGGAAGTCATCCGACAGGCACGGGCTTTTCGCGATCAGGGTGGTCAGCGACAGGTTCGCCGATGCACCGATCACCAGGGCGTAGCGCTTGAGCGTGGTGTTGGGGAACAGGCTGTTGAGGTGAGTCTTGAGCCGGTTCAGGTCCATGTAGGACAGTTTGTAGTCCTTGGGCAGGGACACGATCGAGACCACCGACGAGCAGTTCTTGAAGAAGTGCAGGTCATGCAGCGCGGCCGCGTCGTAGCCGGAGTTCTTGTATTGCTCCAGGGACGCTTTGTAGCGTTTGGACTCGATCGGCAGCAGGCTGATGCCTTCGATGGCCTGGGTGACCTTGTTGAAATGCGGCAGGTCGATGGAGCGGAAGAACAGGTCGTCGATGTTCAGGCGCTGGGGCTCTTTTTCGAACACCTTGAATTTGTCGTTGCTCGGCGCCGGGGTTTCCGGGACCACGGACTCTGCGTAGGCAATCGCCACCGGGCCGGCCAGGCTCATGAACAGGTCGTTGGCATCCAGGCGAATGGTTTCGCCGATGTCGATGCCGGCGCGACGGAAGTAGTTCTGATCGTAGTCAGTGGTGACCGCCTGGGCCGTCAGAATGTTGAAGATCTGCTGCGAGATGTATTGGTTGGCGTGTTTTTCCATGGCATTGACGTCAATGTTCTGGATATTGCCGTCATCGCTTTCTTCGGCGTAACGCATGATGTCGTTGGAGATCAGCATCATTGCGTTCCAGGGGCGGATGCGGCCCTTCACGCTGGCTTCGCTGCTGTCTTCATTGGCGAAGTTGTATGAGAAATCCCATTCTTCCGACAGGTACTTGCACAGCAGGCGCCCGGCGTTGATGTGCAGCGCCTCGGACATTTCGCTGCGGTGATCGGAAATATTCGGCAGTACGCAGATGCCGCTGGTGAAGATCGGCTCGAACACAAAGGCGTGGCCGCTCTTGCTGTCGTGCTCGTCGGCGGGCTTGGTGTCGAACGTCTTGTTCATGTACGAGTGCTGCTGGGCCAGGCCGAATTCCGAGGCCATGCCCGAACCCGTACCGCCGCCGGCACTGAAGATCGAGAAGTACAGGCGCGACTGGTTGGCCTTGATGCCGCAGGAGTCGATCAAATACGAGTGGATCATCTTCCAGTCGGGGCTGGAAAAACGCTGGGTATCCTTGTTGAGGATGATCTTGGCCAGGTACTGGCCGAGGATCGGCGCGTTACCGGCGCCACCGGCATGGACTTCCGACAGGTCCATGATTTTCATCTTGCTGTAGTCGCGCAAAAAGCCGCTTTTTTCGCCTTTGCGAGAGAAGCGGATGCGCCCGGCGATGTCCTTGTCCAGATCGCCCAGCATCACCAGCGGCTCGACCAGGAACACCGGCTTGCTGGCCTTGCCGCTGCCCAGGCGCAGGTTGTTGCGGATCCACTGGGCCGGGCTGTAGCCCTTGTCCAGCGTCTTGTCTTCGGTACTGAATTCGTTGAGGTAGAACTTGCGGGCGTTGTACACCAACTCCGCCACGTCGAGCGCGATGTTCGAACCGCAACGGCCCAGGCCGATCAGGCACACCGAGGGGAATTCCTGCTCGCTGCGCTGTTCGCCGTCGCCTTCCAGGTGGGGCGGGCGTGGGAACACCATATCGCGCAGGCCGTCGAGGTTATCGAGGATGCGGTCGGTATTGGTCTCGGTGAAGTACAGGTATTGCTGAGTGGCCAGCGGGCGCGCGGTGCTCAATGACTTTGAACCTGAGGGCTTGTCCGCAGGAGCTGGGAGCAACACGTCGGATACCACGGTGGCAGAGTTATTTTTAGAAGTCATTGTGCGCCAAGTGCCTGGGCGGATGGCTGGAAAGAATCAAAGGGCCATCACGGAATGGGAGTTCGCGACTTTACAGTGCGTCCTTGTCCGGAACGATCGGGTTTGACTCTGTATACTCAGGCAAAACCTGGCCGGACTCTGATGAATCGGCCGTTTGTCGGCGTTCTTTAGGCAAATGATGGCGAAATGCCAAAGTTTAGGCGTCAGCGAATTGGCCTGACGATGGAAGTCGACCCTGGGCGCCCGGTGGAAGGCTCTTTCGCTGACGGTTTTTCCTGGGTGCCTGCCACGCTGTAAGGGTAGAGCGGGTTACGGATGTCGATGCCCTGGATCACGCCGATGATGTCGCTGGCAGGCACCGCCGGGCTCAACAGGTAGCCCTGGACGAAATCACAGCCATGCTTTAGCAACAGCTCGAACTGGGCCTGGGTTTCCACACCTTCGGTCACCACCTGCAGGTGCAGGGTGTGGGCCATGCCGACAATCGCCTGGACGATCTCGATATCGGCGGTGGACTTGGGAATGTCCTGGATGAACGAGCGGTCGATCTTCAAGGTGTTGAGCGGCAGGCGCTTGAGGTAGGCAAGCGATGAGTAGCCGGTGCCGAAGTCGTCGATGGCCAGCGACACCCCCAGCGCGCGGATCTGCCGCAGCAGTGCCAGGGTGCTGCTGATGTTGCCCATCAACGCGTTTTCGGTGACTTCCAGTTCCAGGCGATTGGCGGCGATGCCGCTGAAACGCAGCGCGTCTTCGATCTCGTCCGCCAGTTCGTCGCGGGCCAGGTTCAACGCGGAACAGTTCACGGACATGGTCAGCTCGGTGTATCCCCTGTCGGACAACAGGCTCAGGTCATGACAGGCCTGGCGCAGTACCCAGTGGTCCAATTCGGCAATCAGCCCGTTGTTCTCGGCGATGCCGATAAACCGATCCGGGGCCAGCAAGCCGTGCTGCGGGTGTTGCCAGCGTACCAGGGCCTCGAGGCGCGTGACTTTGCCCAGCTTCATGTCGAAGATCGGTTGGTAGAACAACACCAATTGGTTGCGGGTGCGCAGGGCGCCGCGCAGTTCTTCCTCCAGTTGCAATTCGAGGAAGGCGCGGGTTTTCAGGTTGGAGCTGAAGAAGTTCAGGCTGTTACGCCCGGTGTCCTTGGACTGGTACAGCGCCAGGTCTGCGGTCTTCAGCAACTCTTCGCAGGTCAGGCCGTCATCGGGAAACAGGCTGATGCCGATGCTGGTGGTCATCACCATGCGCCGTCCGGCCAGTTCGATGGGTTCTTTCATCTTCTGCATGATGCGCTGGGCCAGGTGCCGTGCCTCGTCGCGGTTGTGGATGCTGATGAGGATGCAGAACTCATCGCCGCCAAAACGCGCGACCACGTCGGCGTGGCTGCGCACCGAGCCCTTGATGTGCCCGGCGAGCACCGTGAGCAGCTGGTCGCCGGCGTCATGCCCGAGGCTGTCATTGATGCGCTTGAAATGGTCGATATCGAGGAAGATCACCGCCATCATCCCCTGGGAAGCGGTTTTTTCCGCGAGTTTCTCCGCAAAAATCTGGTTGAAGCCACGGCGATTCAGCAGGCTGGTGAGTGCATCGTAGTGGGCCACTTGCTGCAGCGAGGCGCGGGCCTGGTCGAGTTCGCTGAGCAGCGCGTTGACCCGGCGCAGGTCACGTTCCTTGTGCTGCAGCTTCTTGTCGGCGAGGGCGGCGCTGATGCTGCTGCCGATCACCAGCAGGGTGATCACGGCCACCGACAAACCGAGCTGGATCGGGTTGTTGTCCAGCGGCAACGACAGGTCCGCCCCGGCAGGCACCATCAAGCGCAAGGCGGCCATGCCGGTAAAGTGCATGCTGATGATCCCGGCGCCCAGCACCAGGCTGGCGGCATATTTGAGCAATTGGTGAAACACGCCGGCGCCGTTGCGCAGGTAGCTCGACAGCAACAGCGCGGCGAAGCTGGCGCCGATGGCAATCGCGATCGAGGCCAGGAACAACCCCGACTCGAAATACGCCTGGGCCTGGGAGCGCATGGCTGACATGCCGACGTAGTGCATCAGCGCGATACCCAGGCCCATCCACACCGATGCCAGCAGGTACTGATGCAGGCGCAGATGGGCATGACTGAGGGTCTGCATGGCGAACAACGAGGCAACCAGGGCGATCAGCAGCGAGGCGAACGTCATGATCAATTCGTAATGGATGGCGATGGGCGCCTGGAAGGCCAGCATGCTGATGAAGTGGGTCGACCAGATCCCGCCGGCCAGGCAACCGGCGCCGAGCCAGCGCCAATGGCGCCTTGCGGTGGGGTCCTCGACATGGCCGACACGCTCAGCCATGTCCAGCGTGCCGAACCCGGCCGCACAAGCGACCAGATAGGCCAGCAGCACCAGAAACGGGTTATGACTGCAATTGAGTAATAAGTGCCCGCTTTCTGGGAGGTCGGTAAAAAAATGCAGACCCAGCCATTCCATAGCATGTCCCGTCATAGAGTCACGTCACTGCCTGAGGCGATGACCTATGAGGTCGAGTATAGAAGCCTCGCGGGATTCGTCAGCGCTAATGGCACTTTGCTCTCAACCATTTTGGCATGCTCTCCATAGCGTTTAATGCTAAGCGCTGATGGGCAGGTCCAGCTCGAACGGGGCTGGCAGCGGCGCCAGGCCGAACGCGGCGCGGGCGGCGTCGCAATCGACGTTCTGCACGCCCTGGCTCCAGGAGGAATCGAACTCGCGGCACACACTCGAGCGCTGTGCATAAATTGAGCAGCTGGTGCCTTTGCCCACTTCTCCTTCCAGGCTGCAGCAGCGCGCGGGCTTCTGGTCGGTACCGATCATCGCCACGCGGGTGGGGTTGATTTGCACCACCAGCTCATCGGGTACGGTGCCCCCCGACGAGGCGCACTCTCCCCAAAAGAAAGACACGCGGAAGTGTGAACAGCAGGCACCGCAATTCAGACACGGACTGGCTTCGGACATGGGCGTCTTCGATAAAAGAGAGTAAGGGGGATGCTACGGAAGGCTCGCCATTCTATCCGTGCCAAGGCCGTTGGGAAGGGGGGTAATCACTTATATTTTTGTAGGCCAAGTCCCGTGGCGCCGGGTGAAATCATGCCCTATCAGCTTTACGAATCATTACAGACAAGCCTTGTCCGTCTGACTATGTTGCAGGTACCGGGCAGGATGCATCGGGCATCGCAGCTCTCATAACAATAAAAGAGACGGACCCATGCAGAACTCGACCCAAGCGGCGAATGCCTGGCGCATTCTGTTCCTGCTGTTCCTGGCCAACCTGTTCAATTTCTTCGACCGTACCATTCCGGCGATCATCATCGAGCCGATCCGTATGGAATGGCACCTGAGCGACTTCCAGCTCGGCATCATCGGCACCGCCTTCACCATCGTCTACGCCATTGCCGGCCTGCCGCTCGGGCGACTCGCCGACACCGGCTCGCGCAGCAAACTGATGGGCTGGGGCCTGTTCGCCTGGAGCGGGCTGACGGCGGTCAACGGCATGGTTGGCAGCTTCTGGACGTTCCTGCTGGTGCGCATGGGCATTGGTATCGGCGAAGCCAGCTATGCGCCAGCGGCCAACTCGTTGATTGGCGACCTGTTCCCGGCACACCGCCGCGCGCGGGCCATGGGGATTTTCATGCTCGGCCTGCCGTTGGGGCTGTTGCTGGCGTTCTTCACCATTGGCGCGATGGTCAAGGCGTTCGACAGCTGGCGCGCGCCGTTCTTTATTGCCGCGGTGCCGGGTCTGATCCTTGCGGTGTTCATGTTCTATATCAAGGAGCCCAAGCGCGGCGCGGCCGAAACCGTGCAGGTCTCCCAAGAGCGCGTCGACCGCCCGATTCGCCGCGTGCTGGCGGTACCGACTTTCCTCTGGCTGGTGCTGGCCGGGCTGTGCTTCAACTTCGCCACCTATGCCTGCAACTCGTTTCTGGTGCCGATGCTGCAACGCTATTTCCTGATGCCGTTGCAGGAAGCGGCGGTCGCCACCGGGGTGATCGTCGGTATCACCGGTTTGATCGGCCTGACCCTGGGTGGCTGGATTGCCGACAAGATTCATCAGCGCGTCGCCAATGGCCGTCTGTTGTTTGCCGCGTTCAGCCTGATCATCTCCACCGTCACCACTGCCTGGGCCTTGCACGCGGGGCGGATCGAGATCGGCGTGTTCGTGGCGCTGTTCAGTGTCGGCTGGTTGTTTGCCTATAACTTCTACACCTGCGTGTACACGGCGATCCAGGACGTGGTCGAGCCGCGCCTGCGGGCGACGGCGATGGCGTTGTTCTTTGCCGGGTTGTACCTGCTGGGCGGTGGCATGGGGCCAATTGTGGTGGGCGGTCTGTCCGATCACTTTGCCCATTCGGCGATGTATGCCGATGGGGCTGCGCAGATGACCGAAGCGTATAAAGCCGTGGGCTTGCATGACGCCATGTACCTGATCCCGGTGGCGCTGTTCCTGACCATGCTGTTTCTGTTCCAGGCCTCGCGCAGTTTTGTGCGTGATGCCCAGCGGATGAAAGATGGGTTGGGGGCGGTGGAGGTGCCGGCTTCGGCGGCGACGGCTTGAGACCGAGGTGACCCCTTCGCGAGCAAGCCCGCTCCCCCAGTTGAAACATTCCAACTGTGGGAGCCGGCTTGCTCGCGAAGAGGCAATTACAGGCTCCGATTTGCTCCAAGTGAATAAAAAAGGCCCGCATTGCGCGGGCCTTTTTTCAGCGGAGCAGGGCGGTCATCAACCCGCCACCAACACCCGGATCGCTTCCAGTCGCAGCGCCGCCTTGTCGAGCATGGCCAGGCCTTGCTCGCGTTGTTGGCGCAGGGCCACCAGTTCGCTGTCGCGTACGGTCGGGTTGACCGCTTGCAGCGCCGTCAGGCGCGACAGCTCTTCGTCAGTGTCTGCAGCCAGGCGGCGCTTGGCTTCGGCCACACGTTCGGCGTGGCGTGGGGTGATCTTCTCTTCACCGGCGTTGATCCGTGGCGTCAGCTGGTCGCGCTGGGCCTGGATAAACTTGTTGGCGCTGGCCCGTGGCACGCTCTCCAGCTGGTCGTTCAGGGTTTCAAACGACACGCGGCTGGACAGGTCGTTGCCGTTGGCATCCAGCAGGCAGCGCAGGGCGGCCGGCGGCAGGTAGCGGCCCAGTTGCAGCGAGCGCGGGGCAACCACTTCGCTGACGTAGAGCAGCTCCAGCAATACGGTGCCAGGCTTGAGCGCCTTGTTCTTGATCAGCGCCACGGCGGTGTTGCCCATCGAGCCGGACAGCACCAGGTCCATGCCGCCCTGCACCATCGGGTGTTCCCAGGTGATGAACTGCATGTCTTCGCGCGACAGCGCCTGGTTGCGGTCGTAGGTGATGGTCACGCCTTCGTCGTCGCCCAGGGGGAAGCTGGCGTCGAGCATTTTTTCGCTGGGCTTGAGGATCAGCGCGTTTTCCGAATGGTCTTCGCTGTCGATGCCGAACGCGTCGAACAGGGTTTCCATGTAGATCGGCAGGGCGAACTGGTCGTCTTGTTCGAGGATGGCCTCGACCAGCGCATCGCCTTCACCCGCACCGCCGGAGTTGAGCTCCAGCAAACGGTCGCGACCGGTGTGCAGTTCCTGCTCCAGGCGCTCGCGCTCGGCACGGGCCTCGTCGATCAGGGCCTGCCATTCGCCATCGTCGGCGTTTTCCAGCAGCGGCAGCAGGCGCGGGCCAAACTGGTGCTGCAAGGCGTTGCCGGTCGGGCAGGTGTTGAGGAAGGCGTTCAGCGCTTCGTTGTACCACTGGAACAGGCGCTCTTGCGGGCTGGTTTCCAGGTAGGGCACGTGCAGTTCGATCACATGTTTCTGGCCGATCCGGTCCAGACGGCCGATCCGCTGTTCCAGCAGGTCGGGGTGCGAAGGCAGGTCGAACAGCACCAGGTGGTGGGAGAACTGGAAGTTGCGACCTTCACTGCCGATTTCCGAGCAGATCAGCACTTGTGCACCGAACTCTTCATCAGCGAAGTAGGCGGCGGCACGGTCACGCTCGAGGATGTTCATGCCCTCGTGGAACACCGTGGCCGGGATGCCGGAGCGCACGCGCAGCGCGTCTTCCAGGTCCATCGCGGTTTCGGCGTGGGCGCAGATCACCAGGACCTTGGTGCGCTTGAGCATTTTCAGCTGGTCGATCAGCCACTCGACCCGTGGGTCGAAGCGCCACCAGCGGTTTTCTTCTTCGATGTCCGGCTGCGACTGGAAGCTGACTTCCGGGTACAGCTCGGCGTGCTCGCCCAGCGGCAATTCGAGGTATTCGTCCGGGTTCGGCAGCGGGTAGGCGTGCAGCTTGCGCTCCGGGAAGCCTTGCACGGCGGCGCGGGTGTTGCGAAACAGCACGCGGCCGGTGCCATGGCGGTCGAGCAGCTCGCGCACCAGGCGCGCGCTGGCTTCGGTGTCGCCATCGTTGACGGCGGTCAGCAGCGCTTCACCTTCGTTACCGAGGAAACCCTGGATGGTCTGGTGCGCGGCAGGCGACAGGCGGCCTTTATCCAGCAGCTCCTGCACGGCTTCGGCCACCGGGCGATAGTTCTCGCTTTCGGCGCGGAAGGCCTGCAGGTCGTGGAAGCGGTTCGGGTCGAGCAGGCGCAGACGCGCGAAGTGGCTGTCCTGGCCCAGCTGTTCCGGGGTCGCGGTGAGCAACAGCACGCCCGGGATGACCTCGGCCAGTTGCTCGACCAGCGCGTACTCGGCGCTGGCCTTGTCTTCATGCCACACCAGATGGTGGGCTTCGTCGACGACCAGCAGGTCCCAACCGGCTGCGAACAGCGCGTCCTGGGCCTTCTCGTCGTCCACCAGCCACTCCAGGGCGACCAGCGCCAACTGGGTGTCTTCAAACGGGTTGGTGGCATCGCTCTCGATGAAACGTTCTTCGTCGAACAGCGCAACCTGCAGGTTGAAGCGGCGGCGCATCTCCACCAGCCACTGGTGCTGGAGGTTTTCCGGCACCAGGATCAACACACGGTTGGCGCGACCCGAGAGCAATTGGCGATGGATCACCAGGCCGGCTTCGATGGTCTTGCCCAGGCCCACTTCGTCCGCCAGCAATACCCGTGGCGCGATACGGTCAGCGACTTCACGGGCGATGTGCAGTTGGTGCGCAATTGGTTGCGCACGCACGCCGCCCAGGCCCCACAGCGAAGACTGCAGTTGGCGGCTGGTGTGTTCCAGGGTGTGGTAACGCAGCGAGAACCAGGCCAGCGGGTCGATCTGCCCGGCGAACAGACGGTCGCTGGCCAGGCGGAACTGGATGAAGTTGGAGAGTTGGGTTTCCGGCAGGGTGACCTGCTCGTTCTGCCCATTGAGGCCGTGATACACCAGCAGGCCATCGACGTCGTCGACTTCCTGCACGGTCATTTTCCAGCCTTCGAAATGGGTGATGGAGTCCCCCGGCGAGAACCTCACGCGAGTGAGGGGCGCATTCCGTAGCGCATACTGGCGGGTGTCGCCAGTGGCCGGATAGAGCACGGTCAACAAGCGGCCGTCCTGTGCCAGAACGGTGCCTAACCCCAGCTCTGCTTCGCTGTCACTAATCCAGCGTTGCCCCGGTTGATACTGCTGCGCCATGCTGCCTGACTCCCGCCGTGAAAAAGCCGACTATCTTAACGGAACAAGGCCCCACGCCCAAGGACTCTGACAAAAACTACTCCGTTTGCGGCAGCGTCCGGAAGCCGAATCGACGGGTGGCAGGCACTTGCGAGTGTCGACTGGGTCACAGCTTGGCGAGTGCGTTCTCAAGTCGCCACGCGGCCCGCCGACAGCCTGTTGATCAGGAGAATAACTATTATGCTGCCACCCATGCTGCCCGTCAGCGTTGTGCCGGTCACTTCGCAACTCGACCCGGTACGCCAGAAGCCGGATATCCCGCCCGTGGTGCCAGTACAAGCGGGCTCCAACGAAAGCACGATCGACCTGAAAAAGGGCGATGCCGAGCAGTCGACCTTTCTGCTGCGTGAAGAGCAACGCCGCCAGCAGGAGCAGCAAAAACGCCGGCGCGAAGCCGACGAAGACCCGGAGCAGCACCTGGCGATTCCCGGCGACCTGCTCAATGCCGACAACACCGTGCCGGTGGCGCCGCTGATCGAAGATGCGCCGCGCCAGGGCTTGTGGGTGGACGTCGAGGTCTAGTCGCGCAATGCCTGCAATGCCGCCATCAACTGCGCGATGTCATCGTCGTTGTTGAGCGGGCTGACGGAGATCCGCGCGACGCTGGCCAGACCGCGCGCCTGCATGTCCAACGGCGTGTAGGCCACGCCATTGGCACCGATATTGATGCGCTTCAAGGCCAGGCGGCGCTTGAGTTCGAAAGCGTCCCAGCCGTCCAGGTTAAAGGCGATCAGCCCTGATTGCGCAGTGCCCAGGTCATGCAGGGTAATACCCGGCATCTGACGCAAGGCCTGGCGGATTCGCTCACTGGTGTGTGCGATCCGTTCCCACACTTGCTCAAGCCCCAATCGATTCATCTCCTGCAACGCGTTGCCCAGCCCCGCCAACAAGGCAAACGACACTTCGCTGGTTTCAAAGCGCCGGGCGTCGTTGCGCAGGTCGAAACCGTCTGCGCTCCATGGCGCCGAAAACACATCGCGCTGGGCCGGATTCAGGTGCGGCAAAAAGTCCGGGCGCACATACAGCAGCGCGGTGCCACGCGGCCCGCGCAGGTGCTTGCGCCCGGCGGACTTGAGCACATCGCACTGCAGCGCCTGTACATCCACCGGCACCTGGCCGACGGCTTGGCCGGCGTCGATGAAATAGGCAATGCCATGACGTCGGGCCACGGCGCCGATGGCCTCGGCGGGGTTGATCAGGCCACCGTTGGCCGGCAGCCAGGTCAGGTCGATCAGCTTGACGTGCGCGTCGATCATCGACTCCAGCGCCAGCGGGCAGACCGCGCCGGAGGCATCGCAAGGGATGACTTCCACGCGCGCGCCGGCCTGCACCGCCAGGTCCATGCTGGCGAGGTTGCCCCCCCATTCATGGCGGCCGACCAGGATGCGATCACCCGGTTGCCACGGGCCCAGTGCCTGGAACGCCAGGCTCCAGGCGGCCGAGCCGCTGCTGGCGAAGGCGATCGACGCGGCGGGTGCGTTGAGCAATTGCGCGGCGGCGCGGCGGGCTTTTTCCACCAGCACGGCGCCATGCTCGCCGGCTTCCATGGGGCCATCACGGGCTTCGCGGTGCAGTTGATCGATAATCGCGTCGAGGGTCGCCTGGCTTGGCAGCGAGGCACCGGCGTGATTGAAATGCACGATGCCCGACTGGCAGCCGGGCGTGCTGTCGCGCAATTGCTGGACGTCGAGCGGGCTCACGGTTGCAGCTCGAAAATCGCGTCAACCTCCACGGCCACGCCGGCCGGCAGGCTGGAAACGCCAACGGCGGTGCGCACATGCCGACCTTTTTCGCCGAGGGCATTGACCAGCAGGTTCGAGGCGCCGTTGGCAACCCCGCTCTGGCGCTGGAAATCGCCGCTGCTGGCAATGAATACACCCAAGCGCAAAATGCGCACCAGGCGCGACAGGTCATCATCCAGCGCATGGCTCAATTGTCCCAGCAGGCCCAGCGCTGCCAGCTCGGCTGCCTGGGCGCCTTCTTCATCGCTGAGGGATTCGCCCAGGCGGCCGACGTAGGCGGGCTTGCCATCGACCATCGGGATTTGCCCGGAGACGAACAGTTGGTTCTGGCTGATCACATAGTTGATGTAGTTGGCCGCCGGTTGGCTCGGGGTCGGCAGCGTCAGGCCGAGGGCTTGCACGCGTTGGCGCAGGGAGTCGCTCATGATCCATCCTCCTGGGTTAAGAGGTGCCAGCATGTTGGCCGAGGAGGGCGGCGACAAACGGATAGATCTCACCCGACGTATCGAAAAAACTCACGCGTCGCGGCAGGTTTCCAGCAGCCATTCGCTGAAGCATGCGGCGGCGTCACCGGCCGGGCCGGGCGGCGCGATCAGCCAGTAGCCGATGTCGCTGTGATACGGCGGCCAGTCGAAGGCTTCGACCAGGCTGCCGTCCTGGAGCCTGCGCTGGATCAGGCGATGACGGCCCATGGCGATGCCTTGGCCGGCCACTGCTGCTTCGACCACGATGTTGTAGTCATGCAGCATCACGCGCGGGTGGCGGTCGAGGTCGACGTGGTAGTGCGCTGACCAATCTGTCCATTCGAAGGGGCGGTGCGAGGTGGCCATCAGCAGTGGACTGTCATGCATCGCTTTGAATGTCGGGCTGCACACCGGGGAGATGACTTCCGGCATCAGCCGCGTCGCCTGCACGTCGGGCCAGTCGCCTTTGCCATAGCGAATCGCCAGGTCGACCTCGGCGCCGGCCACGTCCGCCAGTTGAATCGCCGGTAACAGCTCCACCTGGATATGCGGGTAGCGGTTGAGAAACCCGGCCAGGCGCGGTGCCAGCCACAGCGTGGCAAAGGAGGCGAGCAGGCCGACACGCAGCACGGTGGTGCTGGGCGCTGTTTTTTGGGTGCGGGTCGCGGCGGCGATGGCGTCGAGGGCCGGGCGGATTTCGTCGTAGTACTGTTGGCCGTCAGTGGTCAGATCGATCGCGCGGGTGCGACGGATAAACAACGGTTTGCCCAAGTGCTGTTCCAACTTTTGCACCTGATGGCTGAGTGCACTCTGGGTCACCGACAACTCGCTTGCCGCCTTGATAAAACTCAAGTGCCGCGCCACGGCTTCAAAGGCGCGCAGGGCCAGCAGCGGGGGAAGGTCCTTGTGCAGTGCCACGTGAGCGCATCTCCTGGGGTGGATGGGAAGTGCCGATTTTGGGCGAAGGCCTGCATTTTGTCGCCCGCTCAATTGCCGTGAGGCGCTGGAGCCCGCATTATTGAGCGATTCCCGCCACGACGTAAGCCAAGCCATGAGTGAAGACGACAAGCTGATCGACCTGAACGCCGAACGTGCCAAGCGTGTGCATGACCTCAATGACAAGCGCCTGAATGAAGTGCGCCAAGCGTTTGAGCAGGCCATGCCGCTGGGAAAAGCCAAGAAAAAACCGAAGAACAAACCGAAAAAGCGTTGAAACAACCTGCATCCGTTGATGCAGGTCAGTTATTGCCCTTCTTTACGCCCCGTCGCGGGCGACATTGATCCTCGTCAATTTTCCAATCCGCCTTCTCCATTAACTTAGCCCTATCGCAACAGGGCAAGTGCAGGAGGCCGGTCATGTTTATCGATAATGTAGTATTTGCCGGGGTGCTGACTGTCAGCCTCATGGTGCTGTTTTTTGTAGGGTTCGGGATTTTTATCTGGAAGGACGCTAATAAGCGTAAAGAACCGTAAGTCTTTCTGGATTACATGAGCACGCAAGGCATTTTGGGCGACTTCGGTCGCCCTTTTTTTGTTTGTTTTTTGGCATGTCCACTATTGCGGGAATGGCTGAAATGGACCCCGCGCTTATTGCAGATTTGCTTTTGTGTGGGGGCTGGCTTGCCTGCGATGCAGGCAACTCGGTCTTCCAGTGAGACCCAGTCGATGCCTTCGCAGGCAAGCCAGCTCCCACAGTTGAGCGTGTTCCCCTGCACCACTGCGGTCGGCTTTTGGGTTGCTGCGTGAGTAGGCCCAAAGCGTGCGCGCTTTTGTGTGGGAGCTGGCTTGCCTGCGATGCAGACAACTCGGTCTTCCCGTGAGACCCAGCCGATGCCTTCGCAGGCAAGCCAGCTCCCACAGTTGAACGTGTTCTCTCGCACCACTGCGGTCGGCTTTTGGGTTGCTGTGTGAGTAGGCCCAAAGCGTGCGCGCTTTTGTGTGGGAGCTGGCTTGCCTGCGATGCAAACAACTCGGTCTTCCAGTGAGCCTCAGCCGATGCCTTCGCAGGCAAGCCAGCTCCCACAGTTGAGCGTGTTCCCCTGCACCACTTGGGTCGGCTTTTTTGGTTGCTGTGTGAGTAGGCTCAAAGCGTGCGCGCTTTTGTGTGGGAGCTGGCTTGCCTGCGATGCAGGCAACTCGGTCTTCCCGTGAGACCCAGCCGATGCCTTCGCAGGCAAGCCAGCTCCCACAGTTGAGCGTGTTCCTCCGCACTATTCGGGTCGGCGGTTGGGGCACCGTGTTGTAGATCTTGATCCAAGGCGCTTTATCACAAGAAAAAAAAGGCGCGATCCCAATCAAGGATCGCGCCTTTTTTCCCGAGGGCAGCCTATCAGCTACCCAGCGCCTTGGAAGCCAACCAGAACAACCCGGCCGACAGGCCCACGGTCGCCGGCAAGGTCAACACCCAAGCCATCAGGATGGTCTTCACGGTGCCGCCTTGCAGGCCGCTCTTGTTCGCGACCATGGTCCCGGCCACGCCCGACGACAGCACGTGGGTGGTCGATACCGGCAGGCTGAAGATGTTGGCCAGGCCAATCATGCTGGCGGTGGTGATCTGCGCCGACATGCCCTGGGCATAGGTCATGCCCTGCTTGCCGATCTTCTCGCCGATGGTCAGTACCACACGCTTCCAACCCACCATGGTGCCCAGGCCCAGGGCCAGTGCGACTGCGAGGATCACCCAGAAGGGTGCGTATTCGGTGGTAGCGGTCAGGTCTTTGCGCAGCTTGTCGAGGTCGGCCTTGTCACGTGCCGACAGATTCGGCAGCTTGCCGACTTTCTTCGCGGTGTCGTCCAGGCAGAGCAAATACCGGCGTACTTCAATGCGGTGATCGGCAGTCAACGAATGGTAATCGGAGACACCTTTCAAGGTGTTGACCAGCGCGTTGATGGTCGGCTCGGTCTGCTGCGGATTGCACTGGAACTTGCCAGGCAGGTCGTTCTGCACGCTTTTGCCCAGGGCCAGGAACTCGCCGAGGGTGTCTTGATTGCGCTGGTAGAACTGACTCAAATGCACCGTCGCGTCGCGGGTACGTTCGATCTGGTAAGTGGTGCTACCGAGGTCGAGAACGAATTGCGCCGGCACGATGCCGATCAGCACCAGCATGATCAGGCCGATGCCTTTCTGGCCATCGTTGGAACCGTGCACGAAGCTTACGGCCATGGCGGAAATCACCAGCACCAGGCGGTTCCAGAACGGCGGGTGTTTCTTGTCGTCGAGCTTGCGACGCTGGTCCGGGGTCTTGTGCATCTTCGACAGCGGGCGCCACCACTTCAGCGCGATCAGCACCAGGGCGGCAACGAGGAAACCGGCCATCGGCGAGAACACCAGGGATGCGCCGATATCGATCGCTTTCTGCCAGTTCACACCGTCAGCCAAGGGGATGTCGTTGATCAGCGCGTTGGCCAGGCCGACACCGAGGATCGAGCCGATCAGGGTGTGGGAGCTGGAAGCGGGGATCCCGAAGTACCAGGTGCCCAGGTTCCAGGTGATCGCCGCCGCCAATAAAGAGAAGACCATTGCCAGGCCGTGGCCGGTGTTCACATTGATCAGCAACTCCACCGGCAGCAAGTGCACGATGGCGTAGGCGACACCGACACCACCGAGCAACACGCCGAGGAAGTTGAACACCCCGGAGAAGAACACGGCCAGGTGCGGCGGCATGGCTTTGGTATAGATGACTGTGGCCACCGCGTTAGCGGTGTCATGAAAGCCATTGATGAACTCGAAGGCGAGGACAAAGGCCAGGGCGAGCAACAGGCTCACTAGAACCCAAGCATCCAGTCCGCTGAATAAATCGATCATGAAGGTTTTCTGACCCGGTCGTAAGGGGGCGCGATTATGCCAGAAAACCTCAGTAATCGATGCACTAGCTGCTCATCGGTAACAATCTTCATTGAAAAAGCCGCGGCAAAAGGCGCCCATCCCAGGGTTTTCGGGGGGTTGGCAAGTCTTTGATTTATAACGCGGAGGGTGCCAGGGGCAGGGTTTTTTGGCGAAAACCGCATGCCTGAAACATTTGTATGAAATTTCGCTCGCGGCAGTGGGATGCCGAATAGCCGGCTGCTAGCTATGTGCCAGCAGCCTGGCGCGACCCGTGGCTCAAACCGAAGCGCTTATGGCTCTTCGGTTTTGAGTTCCTGTTCAATCTTTTGGATTTCCTGGGCAAATGCCTGGTCGAGCAGGCTGGCTCGTTTGCGCCATGGTTTGCGTTCAGGTTCAGGCTGGGCGGCGTAGGTGGTGATTTCCCCGCCGTAAACGTCCTTGTAACGTTGCTCCTGGCGCTCAAGTTCCGCGCGCAGTTCGTCTTTCGTCACATCGTTACCTAATTGAGTTGAGTAATTACATTGCAGCACGGTGCCTGAATGTCGCCCTCGGGCTCTTTCAAGTTAAACCGTTGCAGCGTTGAACTTGAAACAGGCACGAACGGCCATGGATTAATGCTGACATTCGAGGCAGGTAGTTGCGATCAACAATGCACGGCATCTGCATCATCTGGCCAGCTCCCGTCCCGACAGTGAAACCGGGCGGACCTGCGTACAGGGTGCATTATAGCGGCGCATTTGAATAACACTATCGGCATAAAGTTAAAAAGCGTCAACTTTGTGTGAGCGTTTTGTTACACGAGCGCGTCAGTGTTTGCATAAAAGTTGGCGTCATAAAATCCACCCCACTTCGGACGTTAAAACCCCGCCCTAACTTTAGTTGGTGGGCGGGCGGACCCGTCCTCGGTCATGCAAAATTGCGATTATCGAATGAGCGTCCGATAATCGCCCAATGTTCCCGGTCGTGCCTTGTGCATCCCGGCCGGCGCGGCTTGTAATAGCAGCCAAACCCCCTTGCGGTTGACAATAAGAGAAAGGATCCCGACATGAACGATCAATTGCGCAACGCTTTCGCCTCAGTGGCGCCGCCGATCGTTGCCTCACCGGCCAAGCGTATCCAGGCCTTTACCGGTGATCCGGACTTCATGACCTCCCTGGCCCGTGGCCTGGCCGTGGTGCAGGCGTTCCAGGAACGCAAGCGTCACCTCACCATCGCCCAGATCAGCCATCGCACGGAAATCCCCCGCGCCGCCGTGCGCCGTTGCCTGCACACATTGATCAAGCTGGGCTACGCCACCACCGACGGGCGCACCTATTCGCTGCTGCCCAAGGTCTTGACCCTCGGCCATGCCTACCTGTCATCCACGCCACTGGCAGTGTCGGCCCAGCCTTACCTGGATCGCATGAGCGAGCAGCTCCACGAAGCCTGCAACATGGCCACCCTCGAAGGGGACGACATCCTCTACATCGCGCGTTCGGCCACCACCCAGCGCCTGATCTCGGTGGACTTGTCGGTGGGCGGGCGCTTGCCGGCCTATTGCACCTCCATGGGCCGCATCCTGCTGGCGGCGCTGGACGATGCCTCCCTGCAGGATTACCTCGACCATGCCGACCTGCAAACCAAAACCAGCCGTACGCTGACCACCCCCGAAGCCCTGTTCGAATGCCTGCAACAAGTGCGTCAGCAGGGCTGGTGCATCGTCGATCAGGAATTGGAGCAAGGCCTGCGCTCCATCGCCGTGCCGGTGTATGACGCGTCCGGCCAGGTGCTGGCTGCGCTCAATGTCAGCACCCACGCCGGGCGGGTCAGCCGCAGCGAGCTGGAGCAGCGGTTCCTGCCGAACATGCTGAGTGCCAGTCGGGATCTGAGCGCGCAGCTGTTTGCCTAACTGTTCGGTGACCGCACAGATCCCGGTTTGATCAATTGACGATGTTTCCCCTGGCTTATTACTGTGCGGCAGCGCTCTGAGCGCCGCCCAATAATAACGACGACCCCAGGCCGTCAGCCCGCCATCGGTGTGGAATAAAAATAATGAATCAGCCTTCTGTCGGTACCACGCTGGACGTCCAGTCCTTTATCAACGCCCAGCCGCTGTCACGCTACCAGTGGCGCGTGGTTGTCCTGTGTTTCCTCATCGTGTTCCTCGATGGCCTCGATACCGCGGCCATGGGCTTTATCGCGCCCGCGCTGTCCCAGGACTGGGGCATTGATCGCGCCAGCCTCGGCCCGGTGATGAGCGCCGCGTTGATCGGCATGGTCTTCGGTGCCCTGGGATCGGGGCCGCTGGCCGACCGGTTCGGGCGCAAGGTCGTGCTGGTCGGCGCGGTGTTGGTGTTTGGCGCATTCAGCCTGGCCTCGGCCTACAGCAGCAATGTCGACCAATTGCTGGTGCTGCGCTTCCTTACCGGGCTGGGCCTGGGTGCCGGTATGCCGAACGCAACGACGCTGCTGTCGGAGTACACCCCCGAACGCCACAAGTCGCTGCTGGTGACCAGCATGTTCTGCGGCTTCAACCTTGGCATGGCGGGTGGCGGGTTTATCTCGGCCAAGCTGATCCCGGCGTTTGGCTGGCACGCGTTGTTGATGATCGGCGGCATCCTGCCACTGATTCTCGTGGGGGTGCTGGTGCTGTGGTTGCCGGAGTCGGCGCGCTACCTGGTGGTGCGCAACCGTGGGACCGACAAGGTGCGCAAAACCCTGTCACCCATCGAGCCCACCATCGTCGCCCAGGCTACCCACTTCAGCGTGCCGGAGCAGAAAACCGTCAAGGCGCGCAACGTGTTTGCGGTGATCTTCTCCGGCACATACAGCGCCGGCACCTTGCTGCTGTGGCTGACCTACTTCATGGGCCTGGTGATCGTGTACCTGCTGACCAGCTGGTTGCCGACCCTGATGCGTGACAGCGGCGCCAGCCTGGAGCAGGCCGCGTTTATCGGCGCATTGTTCCAGTTTGGCGGGGTGTTGAGTGCAGTCGGGGTAGGGTGGGCGATGGACCGGTTCAACCCCCACAAGGTCATCGGCACTTTCTACCTGCTGGCCGGGGTGTTTGCCTACGCGGTGGGGCAAAGCCTGGGCAATATCACCTTATTGGCGACTTTGGTACTGATCGCCGGGATGTGCGTCAACGGCGCGCAATCGGCGATGCCGTCCCTGGCGGCCCGTTTCTACCCGACGCAGGGGCGTGCCACCGGTGTGTCGTGGATGCTCGGCATCGGCCGCTTCGGTGCGATCCTCGGCGCGTGGATGGGCGCCACCTTGCTGGGTCTGGGCTGGAACTTCGAGCAGGTGCTGACCGCGCTGGTAATCCCGGCGGCGCTGGCTACGGCAGCCGTGGTCATCAAAGGCATGGTCAGCCACGCCGACGCTACCTGACACGCCGTTGCAGGGGCGGGCTTGCCGGCAATGCGGGCGCCTCGGTCAATCATTGAGCGCGGTGATGCGGTCGCTGGCAAGCCCGTTCCTACAGGGGTGGGGCGCTTCTGATGGCGTGTCGACGAGAAGATTAGCTAGACAACAATCCGTTCGATAATCGAACACTGAGTCGATTATCGGATTGTTCAGCCCATTTACCCGGCTTAATCTTCAAGCACTTCGGCGCCACCTCAGCGCCTTTTTCGATCCACACCGGGAGCCCGAACCCCATGGCTGAAATTCTTGCGCTGCGCGACGCGGTGAAGCAATTCGTGAACGACGGCGATACCGTCGCACTGGAAGGCTTCACCCACCTGATCCCCACGGCAGCGGGTCATGAAATCATTCGTCAGGGCAAGAAAGACCTGACGCTGGTGCGTATGACGCCTGACCTGATCTACGACCAGTTGATCGGCGCCGGCTGTGCGCGCAAGTTGATTTTCTCCTGGGGCGGCAACCCTGGCGTGGGCTCCTTGCACCGCCTGCGTGACGCGGTCGAGAAGCAATGGCCGCAACCCTTGGAAATCGAAGAACACAGCCACGCCGACCTGGCCAATGCCTACGTCGCCGGCGCCTCGGGCCTGCCGTTCGCGGTACTGCGTGCCTACGCCGGTTCCGACCTGCCCAAGGTCAACCCGCTGATCAAGACCGTGACCTGCCCGTTCACCGGCGAAGTGCTGGCGGCGGTGCCGTCGGTGCGCCCGGACATCACCGTGATCCATGCACAGAAGGCCGACCGCAAGGGCAACGTGCTGCTCTGGGGCATTCTCGGGGTGCAGAAGGAAGCGGCCCTGGCGGCCAAGCGCTGCATCGTCACCGTCGAGGAAATCGTCGATGACCTCAACGCGCCGATGAACAGCTGCGTGTTGCCGACGTGGGCACTGACTGCGGTGTGCCATGTACCTGGTGGCGCACACCCTTCCTACGCGCATGGTTACAACGAGCGTGATAACCGCTTCTATCAGGCGTGGGACCCGATTGCCCGCGACCGTGCGACGTTTACCGCCTGGATCGACGAATACATCCACGGCACTGCCGACTTCAGTGAATTCCGGGCCAAGCTGGCCACCGTGCAGGAGGCCAAGTAATGGCTTACTCGACCAATGAAATGATGACCGTCGCCGCCGCGCGTCGCCTCAAGAACGGCTCCGTCTGCTTTGTGGGCATCGGCCTGCCGTCCAAGGCCGCCAACCTGGCGCGCCTGACCTCATCGCCCGACGTGGTGCTGATCTACGAGTCCGGCCCGATTGGCGCCAAGCCTTCGGTGTTGCCGCTGTCGATCGGTGATGGCGAGCTGGCGGAGACCGCCGACACGGTGGTGCCGACCGGTGAGATCTTTCGTTATTGGCTGCAAGGCGGGCGTATCGACGTCGGCTTTCTCGGTGCCGCCCAGGTCGACCGCTTTGGCAACATCAACACCACCGTGGTGGGCGATTACCACCAGCCCAAGGTGCGACTGCCGGGGGCCGGCGGCGCACCGGAGATCGCAGGTTCGGCCAAGAGCGTGCTGATCATCCTCAAGCAGTCGTCGCGTTCGTTTGTCGACAAGCTGGACTTCATCACCTCGGTCGGCCACGGCGAAGGCGGCGATTCACGCAAACGCCTGGGCCTGCCAGGGGCTGGGCCTGTAGGGATCATTACCGACCTGTGCATCATGGAGCCGGAAGCGGGCACCCATGAATTTGTGGTCACCGCGCTGCACCCTGGCGTGACCCGCGAACAAGTCGTGGCCGCCACCGGTTGGGCGATTCGATTTGCCGACCAGGTCAGCACCACCGAGGAACCCACCGACGTCGAGTTGAGCGCCTTGCGTGACCTCGAAGCACGTACCGCCGCCGCCCATGGCCAAGCCCCCGGAGAAGCCTGATGCGCGAAGTATTTATCTGTGACGCCATTCGTACCCCCATCGGCCGTTTCGGCGGTGGCCTGTCTACCGTGCGCGCCGATGACCTCGCCGCGTTGCCGATCAAGGCACTGATCGAGCGCAACCCTTCGGTGGACTGGAACGCGGTCGACGAAGTCTTCCTCGGCTGCGCCAACCAGGCCGGTGAGGACAATCGCAACGTCGCGCGCATGGCCCTGCTGCTGGCGGGCCTGCCGGAAAGCATCCCTGGCGTGACCCTGAACCGCCTGTGTGCCTCGGGCATGGATGCCATCGGCACAGCGTTCCGTGCAATCGCCAGCGGTGAAATGGAGTTGGCGATTGCCGGGGGCGTCGAGTCGATGTCCCGTGCACCCTTCGTGATGGGCAAGGCCGACGCGGCGTTTTCCCGCAACATGAAGCTCGAAGACACCACCATCGGCTGGCGTTTTATCAACCCGTTGATGAAAGCCCAGTACGGCGTGGATGCAATGCCGCAGACCGCCGACAACGTCGCCGACGATTTCAACGTGTCCCGCGCCGACCAGGACGCGTTCGCCCTGCGTAGCCAGCAACGCACGGCCGCCGCCCAGGCTGCCGGGTACTTCGCCGAGGAAATCGTGCCGGTACGCGTTGCGCACAAAAAAGGCGAGACCGTGGTGGAGCACGATGAACACCCACGGGACACCACCCTCGATGCCCTGGCCAAACTCAAGCCGGTCAACGGCCCGGACAAGACCGTCACCGCCGGCAATGCCTCGGGCGTGAACGATGGTGCGGCAGCGCTGATCCTGGCCTCCGCCGACGCCGTGAAAAAACACGGCCTCACGGCCCGCGCCCGGGTGCTCGGCATGGCCAGTGCCGGCGTGGCACCGCGCGTGATGGGCATCGGCCCGGTGCCGGCGGTGCGCAAGCTGGTGGAGCGCCTGGGCCTGGCGGTCAGCGACTTCGACGTGATCGAACTCAACGAAGCCTTCGCCAGCCAAGGCCTGGCCGTGCTGCGTGAATTGGGGATTGCCGACGACGCGCCGCAGGTCAACCCGAACGGCGGCGCCATCGCCCTCGGCCACCCGCTGGGCATGAGCGGTGCGCGGCTGGTGTTGACGGCGCTGCATCAACTGGAAAAAACCGGCGGCAGCAAAGGCCTGGCGACGATGTGTGTCGGCGTCGGCCAAGGCCTGGCCCTGGCGATTGAACGCGTCTAATAAGAGAGGATTGCTCCATGAGTGACAAGCCCGGTTACCGGCGCCCGCAAGCGGGCACTCAACCTGATTACCTGCACCCGGCCTACCAGTCGACGAACCTGCGTTCGCCGTCCAAGCCCTTGGTGTTTCTGCCCCATTCGTTGTCGGAAATCACCGGCCCGACCATCGGCGCCGAGCGCGTCAATGCGCAGGACAACGACCTCACCGCCCAGCACGCCGGCGAACCGCTCGGTGAGCGCATCATCATTCACGGGCGTGTGCTGGATGAAAACGGTCAACCGGTGCCGGGCATCCTCGTGGAGATCTGGCAGGCCAACGCCGCCGGTCGCTACAACCACAAGCGCGACCTGCACGACGCGCCGCTGGACCCGAACTTCACGGGCACCGGCCGCACCGTCACCGACGCCGAGGGCTGGTACCAGTTCCAGACCATCAAGCCCGGCGCCTACCCGTGGGGCAACCACCACAATGCGTGGCGCCCGGCGCATATCCACTTTTCACTGTTCGGCCCGAGCGTGCTGACGCGCCTGGTCACACAGATGTATTTCCCCGGCGACCCGCTGCTGGAGTACGACCCGATCTACAACTGCGTGCCGGACACCTCGGCCAAGCAGCGCCTGATCGCCCGCTTCGACCTGGAAAAAACCATTCCTTCCTATGCCCTCGGCTACCGCTGGGACATCGTCCTGCGCGGCCGCGACGCCACGCCGATGGAGAAATGAGATGACACTCACTGCGACCACGTCCCACACCGTCGGGCCGTATTACCACATCGGCCTGACCTGGCTGAACCGCGAAGACCTCACCGTGCCCGCCACCCTCGGCGAGCGCGTGGCGATCAGCGGGCAGGTGGTGGATGGCAACGGCGATGTCGTCAACGACGCCATGCTGGAAGTCTGGCAGGCGAATGCCGCCGGCAAGTACGACCATCCCGAGGATGAGCAGGACAAGGCTGTCGACCCCAACTTTGAAGGCTTTGGCCGGGTGCCGGTGGATGCCGAAGGGCGGTTTCGTTTTACCACCATCAAGCCAGGTGCCGTTCCGGGCTTGAAGGGTACGACCCAGGCGCCGCACCTGGTGGTGTTGGTGTTCGCGCGTGGGCTGGTGAAGCACCTGCTGACGCGGATTTACTTTGACGGCGAGGCGCTGAACGGGGATGACGCGCTGCTGGCGTGTGTGCCCCAGGAGCGGCGGCGCACGCTGATCGCCAAGGCGGATGCGGCGGGTGTGTATCAGTGGAATGTGATTTTGCAAGGCACAGACGAAGAGACCGTGTTTTTTGATTATTGAGTTGGCTTGAGATTTTTCGCCGGCAAGCCAGCTCCCACAGGGGGATGCGTTCCACATGTGGGCGCCGGGCTTGCCGGCGATGAGGCCGGTTCAGGCAACTGCTGTGCAAAAGTCTGCTTGCGGAACATGGTTGTTGCAAAGTATGTCTAGGCTATAACCGTTCCCACTGAGTGAAAAAACATGACAACAAAAACCAGCCACTACACCGGAGAAGAACGCAGCAAACGGATTTTTGCGATCGTCGGTGCGTCTTCCGGCAACCTCGTCGAATGGTTCGACTTCTACGTCTATGCCTTCTGCGCCATCTACTTTGCCCCGGCGTTTTTCCCGTCGGACGACCCCACGGTCCAACTGCTCAACACTGCTGGCGTCTTTGCCGCCGGCTTCCTGATGCGACCTATCGGCGGCTGGCTGTTTGGCCGGGTGGCCGACAAGCATGGTCGCAAGAATTCGATGATGATCTCGGTGCTGATGATGTGCGCCGGCTCGCTGGTGATCGCCTTCCTGCCCACCTACAAAGACATCGGCGCCTGGGCGCCGGCGTTGCTGCTGGTGGCGCGGTTGTTCCAGGGCTTGTCGGTCGGCGGCGAATACGGCACCACCGCGACCTACATGAGTGAAGTCGCGCTCAAGGGCCAGCGTGGCTTCTTTGCCTCGTTCCAATACGTGACGCTGATCGGCGGGCAACTGCTGGCAGTGCTGGTGGTGGTGATCCTGCAGCAACTGCTCAGCGAAGACGAACTGCGGGCGTGGGGCTGGCGGATTCCGTTCGTGATCGGCGCAGTTGCAGCCGTGATCTCCCTGCTGCTGCGTCGCACCCTCAAGGAAACCACCAGCAAGGAAACCCGCCAGGACAAGGACGCCGGCAGCATCGCCGCGCTGTTCCGTGACCACAAGGCTGCGTTTATCACCGTGCTTGGCTACACCGCTGGCGGCTCGCTGATTTTCTACACCTTTACCACCTACATGCAGAAGTACCTGGTGAACACCGCCGGGATGCACGCCAAGACTGCCAGCTACATCATGACCGGCGCGCTGTTCCTCTACATGTGCATGCAGCCGCTGTTCGGCATGCTGGCCGACAAGATCGGTCGCCGTAACTCGATGCTGTGGTTCGGCGCGCTGGGCACGCTGTGCACGGTGCCGATCCTGCTCAGCCTGAAAACCGTCAGCAGCCCGTTCCTGGCCTTTGTGCTGATCACCCTGGCCCTGGCCATTGTGAGCTTCTACACCTCGATCAGCGGCCTGGTGAAAGCCGAAATGTTCCCGCCACAAGTGCGCGCCCTCGGCGTGGGCCTGGCCTATGCGGTGGCCAACGCGATCTTCGGCGGTTCGGCGGAATACGTGGCCCTGGGGCTCAAATCCATGGGCATGGAAAACACCTTCTATTGGTATGTCACCGGCATGATGGCGGTGGCCTTCCTGTTCAGCTTGCGCTTGCCGAAACAGGCGGCGTATTTGCACCACGATTTGTAAGGGACCGTTATGACGCTGCGCACGAGCAATCAATTGTTCGACGCCTACTTCACCGCTGACAGCATGGCCGAGGTGTTCTGCGATCAGGGGCGCCTGCAGGGCATGCTCGATTTCGAAGCGGGCCTGGCCCGTGCCGAGGCGCGGGTCGGCTTGATTCCGCACGCCGCCGTTGCCCCGATTGCCCAGGCCTGCCTGGCGTCGCGGTACGACGTGGACGCCCTCGGCGTGGCGATTGCCACGGCGGGGAATTCGGCCATTCCGTTGGTGAAGGCGCTGGGCAAGTTGATCGCCAGTGAGGATGCCGGGGCCGAGCGTTATGTGCATCTGGGCGCGACCAGCCAGGACGTGATGGACACCGGCCTGGTCCTGCAAATACGCCAGGCGCTGACGTTGATCGAAGCTGACCTCGCGCAACTGGGCGGCGTGCTGGCCGCGCAGGCGCAGCGTTATGCCGGCGTGCCGTTAGCTGGGCGCACCTGGTTGCAGCATGCGACACCGGTCACGTTGGGGATGAAAATCGCCGGTTGGCTGGGGGCAGTGACGCGCAGTCGGCAACGTCTCGCCGAGCTGAAACCGCGTCTGCTGGTGCTGCAATTTGGCGGCGCGTCCGGCACTTTGGCGGCGCTCGGTGAACAGGCGATGCCGGTCGCCGAGGCCTTGGCTGCCGAATTGCAGCTGGGCCTGCCCGAACAACCCTGGCATACCCAGCGCGACCGTTTGGTGGAGTTTGCCAGTGTGCTCGGCCTGATCGCCGGCAGCCTCGGCAAGCTGGGGCGTGATATCAGCCTGCTGATGCAGACCGAGGCGGCGGAAGTCTTCGAGCCGTCGGCGCCGGGCAAGGGCGGTTCCTCGACCATGCCGCACAAACGCAACCCGGTGGGCGCCGCCGTACTGATCAGCGCGGCGACTCGCGTACCTGGCCTGGTGGCGACACTGTTCAGCGCCATGCCCCAGGAACACGAGCGCAGCCTGGGCCTGTGGCACGCCGAGTGGGAAACCCTGCCGGAGATTTGCCGGTTGGTCTCCGGAGCGCTGCGCCAGGCCTTGCTGGTGAGCGAGGGGTTGGAGGTCAATCCTGAGCGCATGGCGCAGAACCTCGACCTGACCCAGGGCCTGGTGCTGGCCGAAGCCGTGAGCATCGTGCTCGCCCAACGCCTGGGGCGCGAGACCGCCCACCACCTGCTCGAGCAATGCTGTAAACGCGCGGTCGCCGAGGGGCGTCACTTGCGTGCGGTGCTCGCGGACGAGCCGCAAATCACCCACGAACTGTCCGCCGCTGAACTCGACCGCCTGCTCGACCCGGCCCACTACCTGGGCCAGGCGCACACCTGGGTGACCCGCGCCGTCACCGAACATTTTGCCTTGACCGCCTGAGGAGAACGCTGTGGCTTTTGTACAACTCGCCGAGGGCGAACTGCATTACCAACTGGATGGACCTGCGGAGGCACCCGTGTTGGTGCTGTCCAACTCGCTGGGCACTGACCTGCACATGTGGGACATCCAGATCCCGGCTTTCACCAGGCATTTTCGCGTGTTGCGTTTCGATACCCGTGGCCATGGCAAATCCCTGGTCACCGAGGGGCCCTACAGCATCGAGCAACTGGGGCGCGACGTGATTGCGCTGCTGGATGCGCTGGATATCCAGCGGGCGCATTTCTGTGGGCTGTCGATGGGCGGCTTGATCGGCCAATGGCTCGGCATCCATGCCGGCGAGCGCCTGCAGCGCCTGGTGGTGTGTAACACCGCCGCCAAGATCGGCACGCCGGACATCTGGAACCCGCGTATCGAGATGGTCCTGCGCGATGGCGCGGCGGCGATGGTAGCGTTGCGCGATGCATCGATTGCGCGCTGGTTCACCGCCGATTTCGCTGCGGCCAACCCGCACCAGGCCCAGCAGATCACCGACATGCTCGCGGCGACCTCGCCCGAAGGCTACGCGGCCAATTGTGCGGCGGTGCGCGACGCCGATTTCCGCGAGCAACTGGCCTTGATCAAAGTGCCGACCCTGGCGATTGCCGGCACCGAAGATGCCGTCACGCCACCGGCCGGCAGCCACTTTATCCAGAGCCATGTGCAGGGCGCCGAATACGCCGAGTTCTATGCTGCGCACCTGTCCAATGTGCAGGCGGGTGCGGCGTTCAGTGGGCGGGTGCTGGAGTTTCTGCTGGCGCATTGAACCTGTGGTGAGCGGGATTGCGCAGCGTTGGGGGGCGAAGCGGGCGTGAGTCAGTCAGTGCGTTTGTTCAGGTGAATCAGTGTGCCTGGATTTGGGGCTGCTGCGCAGCCCAACGCGGGGCAAGCCCGCTCGCCACGACAAGCCCGCTCGCCACGACAAGCCCGCTCGCCACAATATGTCCGCTCAGCAAGACAAGCCTGCTCAGCAAGACAAGCGTGCTGGCTATGGCAGGTGCGTTTGCCACGGTGGGGCGAGCCTTTATCACATTCAGTCGGGAGTATTTTTTGTGGATGAGAAACAACGTTATGCCGATGGCCTGCAGGTGCGCCGCGAAGTTCTGGGTGATGCGCATGTCGACCGCAGCCTCAATGCCCTGACCGAGTTCAACAGTGAGTTCCAGGAAATGATCACCCGCCACGCCTGGGGTGACATCTGGACCCGCCCGGGGCTGCCGCGGCACACCCGCAGCCTGATCACCATCGCCATGCTGATCGGCATGAACCGCAGCGAAGAACTCAAGCTGCACCTGCGCGCCGCGGCCAGCAATGGCGTGACCCGCGCCGAGATCAAGGAAGTGCTGATGCAGAGCGCAATCTACTGCGGCATACCGGCGGCGAACGCGACGTTTCACCTGGCTGAGTCGGTGTGGGATGAACTGGGTGTCGAGTCGCGGGAACAGGCCTGAACGCAGACTCCGCGACGCAGTTGGGGGCGGTAAAATGGGAGGTTGAGTGTTTCAGCTATGCTGACGGGGAGTAGCGGCTTATTCCTACAGCTCCTAAGGGGCGTCGTGTTTATCCTGCGCTACGGATCTTCCTATCCGACCTGAGCCCCGGCCCTAATGAAATTACTGCTGCATCCCGCCAGGGTTGTCGCCTTGGTGTTCCTGGCCGCGATAGGGGTCGGAACCTTCATTCTGATGCAGCCGATTTCCCATGCCGAGGGGGGCGCCGTCCCGTGGGCGACGGCCTTCTTTACGGCGGTATCGGCCGTCTGTGTGACCGGGTTGGTGGTGGTGGATACGGGTACGTACTGGTCGACCTTCGGCCAGTCGGTGATTCTGCTGCTGTTCCAGCTTGGCGGTTTCGGCATCATGACGGTGGCGACCCTGCTTGGCCTCATGGTTAACAGCCGGTTGCGCCTGCGCACCAAGATGGTCGCACAGTTGGAGTCGCGCTCATTGGGGGTGGGCGACATTGCCGGCGTGGCCAAACTGGTGCTGGTGGTGACGTTCGCCTTGGAGCTCATCACGACCGTGTGGCTCACTTTAAGGTTGCATTGGGGCTATGGCCAGTCATGGGCTGATGCGGCTTGGAGCGGCCTGTTTCATGCCGTATCGGCGTTCAACAACGCAGGGTTCTCGATTTATCCCGACAGCCTGATGCATTACGCCACGGATACCTGGATTCTGTTGCCTGTGATGGCCGCCATTATTATCGGTGGCATTGGCTTTCCCGTGCTGTATGACCTGCGCAGCCGGTTCAACCATCCTCATCGCTGGTCGCTGCATACCAAGCTCACCTTGTCTGGCACGGTGATCTTGCTGGTGGTCGGGTTTTTCACGCTGTTGCTGTTCGAGTGGGACCATTCCACTACCCTTGGCCCGATGGCCGTGACCGATAAAGTGTTATCGGCAGCATTTGCTTCCGTGTCCGCGCGTACCGCCGGATTCAATTCGATCGACATTGGGGCACTGACCCCGGAAAGCTGGGCGGTGCATTACTTTCTGATGTTCGTCGGTGGTGGCAGTGCAGGCACTGCGGGCGGGGTGAAAGTCGGTACTGTGGCGATCCTGGTCTTGCTGGTGATTGCTGAAATTCGTGGGCACAGTGATTGCGAGGCCTTTGGCCGGCGAGTCGGCGCTGCGGCCCAGCGTCAAGCGATAACCGTGCTGGTCCTGAGCAGCGCCCTGATCGTGTTGGCAACGCTCTTTATCCTGCGTGAAACCGCGTTGCCCACAGACCAGGTCATCTTCGAAGTCATCTCGGCGTTTGGTACCGTCGGCTTGTCCACCGGTATCACCGCCGAGCTACCCACCTCAAGCCAACTGGTGTTGACGCTGCTGATGTTCGCCGGACGGGTGGGCACTATCACGCTGGCGGCGTCACTGGCCTTGGGCAAGCACCGTATGCCCTACCGTTACCCAGAGGAGCATCCCATTGTTGGCTAACTTTCTATTTTCAGAGAAGTTCTCATTTGCCAAGGGCGACAGCGTGGTGGTAATCGGTCTGGGCCGCTTCGGCGGCTCGGTGGCCCAATCGCTGATGCGGCTGGGGCACGACGTCATGGGCATCGACCGCGACGCGGCACCGGTTCATGAGTGGGCTGACCTGCTGACGCATGCGGTGCAGGCCGACTCCACCAACCAGCAGGTGTTACGCCAACTGGGCGTTGCCGACTTTGCCCATGCCATTGTGGGCATCGGCACCGACCTGGCCGCCAGCCTGTTGACCATCATGACGCTGACCGAACTGGGGATCCCGGATATCTGGGTCAAGGCCCGAACAGCCGAGCACGGGCAGATAGCCCAACGCATTGGCGCTCACCACGTTGTCTATCCAGAGAAGGAAATGGGCGAGCGTGTGGCTCACCTCATTACCGGGCGGATGATTGATTTCATCGAGTTCGACGACGGTTTCGCCATCGCCAAGATTCATTCGCCCGTGTCGAGCCACAACAGCACGCTGGCCGATGGGCAAATCCGCGAAAAATTCGGCGTGACGGTCGTAGGGTTGAAGCGTGCCAGTCAAGATTTTCAGCATGCCACCCCGGGTACGCAGGTACTGCCGGGGGATCTGCTGATCGTGTCTGGGCCGACTCATCTGATTCAAAAATTTGCCGGGCATTCGACATAGGCCGGGAGTTGTGTTGCAGGTAAACCTGTGGTGAGCGGGCTTGCCGCGTTGGTTTGCGAAGCGGGGGGGAGTCAGTCAGTGCGTTTGTTCAGGTGAATCATTGTGCCTGGATTTGGGGCTGCTGCGCAGCCCAACGCGGGGCAAGCCCGCTCGCCACAACAAGCCCACTAGCCACAATAAGTCCGCTCAGCAAAACAAGCGTGCTGGCTACGGCAAGTGCGTTTGCCACAGTGGGGCGAGCCTTTATCACGTTCAGTCGGGAGTATTTTTGTGGGGGAGAAACACCGTTATGCCGATGGCCTGCAGGTGCGCCGCGAAGTACTGGGTGATGCGCATGTCGACCGCAGCCTCGATGCCCTGACCGAGTTCAACAGTGGGTTCCAGGAAATGATCACCCGCCACGCCTGGGGTGACATCTGGACCCGCCCGGGCCTGAGGCGGTCGAGCCGGCTCAGGCCGTCTACGTGGTGTAGACCCTCTTGCGCAATGGAAGCCCCATTTCTTCTTTCAGGCCGTTTTCGGTAAATGCCCGTGGATTGGAGGTGGTTTTCGCGGTGCTGGGGTCGCCGTCGAAATCAACCGGGGGGACTGCCGATTGCAGACCGATCGCCTGTCGCTCCCTGTTGGGTTCACCTTCCTGGTTATTGTCGGGTTCTGCGGTTGCGCCCTTTAGATTTTGGCCTGTGGCACCCGCGAAGGCGTGTCCCCTTTCATGCGCGAGACTGGTGATCGGGGAGGAACTGTCGTCATGCATATACATCGGGTTGTAATTGATCGTGCCCAGGTCAGCTTTTTCTCCGGCTTTACCCTCCACGATATAACCCAACTGTGACTCGCTCAGGGCTTCGACGGCGCCGCCGGCTTGAAGATGCTGTTGGATGGCCTTGGTGTTGAAGCCGTAGGTCATGTCATACCGGGTGTCCAGCTCGCGCAGGGTGACCGGCGCGTTGTTGCTCGCGGCCAGTTCGTCCTCTTTCTTCAAGGACTGCTGGCCTATGGGCGACATTCTCAATAGCTCCAGATCGTCTTCGACGCGCTGTTTGAACTCGGCGGAACCCTCGACCTTATAGGCAGTTTTCCCGGCATCACTGGGCGTTACATCAATCCTGCGTGAGCTGGGCGAGTGGACCACGTTATCCGAAGGTTTGGCGTAGATCACCGTGTTGTCATGGTAAGACCTCACGTTGTTTTTACCCCTGCCGGTGTAAATGACCGAACTGCCATGGCTGACCATCAGGTTGTCACCACCGCCACCGTGCATCACGGTGTGGCCATTTTTGGCGATCATGAAGTCGTTGCCGCGCCCTCCGTCCATATGCACCTTTCGGTGGGCAGGGCCCTGCATGGCCTGAAGGCGGTCATCGCCATTGTCGCCATACAGCGCACTGCTGCCACTGCCCGCGATCAGTGTGTCGTTGCCTTCCCCGCCTGATGCGACCCCACGCGCCCTGCCCATCACGATAAAGTCGTCGCCTGCGCCGCCCTTGATTTGGGTGTTGCCGCCACCACCGCGGGCGTAGTCGTCACCGTCTCCCAAATCGATCTTGATGGGCGTCGTGACGTCTGGAGCCACCACCACGGAGTCGTTGCCGCCGTGGGTCTTGATATACAGGGGCTGGACCATTCCCTGCTCGGGACGATTGAGCAGCTCGAGGCTGTAGGCTTTACCGTTGACCGTCGCGATCAGCTTCCCATCGGGGGCGCGCTTGATGTTCACCCGGTCTGCATGGTTGCCGGTTTCTAACACCATTTGACTGAATATGGTGCTGACGTCGCCGTTTTTTTCGGCGCTGAATTCAACCTCCTGGGAGATTTTCACATTCTTGTCCTGAAACAGGACCTCGCTGTTAACGTAGCTTTTGTGTCCCAGGGCGATTTCCGGAGACGGACGGGAGGCGGGGGTCAGGGCATCGGAGTCAGGGCGTTTGTATTTGATCTGGACGGAGGGTTCTGGCGGTGTCGGCGATGGACTGTGGGTGTAATTCGTCATTACGGGCGTGGACGCAGAGATAGTCATGGTAAGGCTCGATCGTTGCTGGCAGATTTTCCTTTGAGTGGTGGGCAGGGAAGTGTTGTTCCGAGGAGAGGGCAGTCAAACACTTGTCTTGATGTTGCGTGCCTTGCGAGCGGCCTGGATTTAGTGGGAGTCGGCGTCCCACACCCAATTCCACACGCCGGGCAGATGCACGGGCTCGCTGACATCCTTGACCGTGCGCGCCAGCGCGGCGCGTTGCAGGGCGCCGGTGTCGGTGTAGAACGGCTCGGCGGCCGTCGGCATGCCATTGATGCGGGCGCTGTCGAGCAGGATCTGCAGGTACTCCTGCAGGTGCCGCGCGGTGTAGCGGTTGATATCGTGGAAGGTCACCACCACCGGTATCACCCCGTCCACCGTCGGTAGCTCGCCGAGCGCGATGTGTTCGCGCACCACCGACAGTTGTCGATACAGATTGGCGCGGCGGCGCGGGCTGCCGTTGAAGCCCCAGATCTTGCCGTCATTGGCGCTCAAGTCGGTCAGCAACACCTGCATGCCATGGCGTTGGTAGGCGGCGAACGTGCGGCGGTCGTAGTTCCAGAACGGTGGGCGCACCAGCACGGGCGGCGTGCCGGTGATCGCGGCAATGTCGGCCGCACCTTGGGCGAGGGTGCTGTCCAGCTCGGCGTCATTCAGCCAGCGATGGTTGGTATGAAACGCTGTCGCCGTGTGAAAGGCCAGGATATGCCCGCCCGCGTACTCACGCTCCATGGTCTTGCGGCCCCGGGAGCTACCGCCGGAACGGCTCGCTTCGGTCTGCAGGAAAAACACCGCCTTGATCCCCGGCAACACCGGGTTGTGCGCCAGGTCGGCGACCACGGAACGGCTGGGGTTGTTGTAGCCCGAGGCACTGGGGCCGTCGTCGAAGGTCAGCAGGAAGCGGATCGGTGCCTGGGCTTGCAGGCGCTGTTCGGTCTGCGGCGTCAGGGGAATGGGCGCACCAATGCAGCCGCTGAGGCTCAGGGCCAGGGCACAGAGGGCGAAGGCGATGACGAAGGATTTCATGGTGTGCGCGGGCCCGGATAGAAGCCGCTGCTGAGTGGATCAGCAGCGGCAGGCGCGCACCATACAGCAAGTCCGGCGGCGGTTTACAGCAGACTTATCGGGTAACTGACGATCAACCGGTTTTCGTCGAATTCATTGTTGCTGTAGTCCCGGCGCATGCTTGAGTTGCGCCAGCGTACCGTCAGGTTTTGCAGGGCGCCGCTTTGCACGGTGTAGCCGATTTCGCTTTCACGGCCCCATTCCTTGCCGTCGGTGATGGTGCCGGTGTGCACGTTGCTGCCGCTGATGTAGCGGTTCATCAGGGTCAGGCCGGGGACGCCGAGGGCGGCGAAGTTGTAGTCATGGCGCACCTGCCAGGATTTTTCCTCGGCGTTGTCGTAGCTCGAGTTGTAGCTGTCGTTCGCCAGGGTGCCGCCGCTGGTGCCGTTGACGCGCATCCAGGCGCTGTTGCCGGTGAGTCGTTGCAGGCCGACATAGAAGGTGTTGCCGCCGTACTTGGCGGAGAACAGCCCGGACCAGGTCTTGTTGTCCAGGTTGCCTGCGCGGGCGCTGCCATCGTCCTTGCCGTAGAAGAATCCGAGGTTGGCCCCCAGCGTCCAGTCGCCGATGGGCTGGCTGTGGATCAGGTTGACGAACTGCTGGCTATAGATGTCCTTGAGCTGGGCATTCCACAGGCCGATCTGGGTGCGCTTGTCGTTGAACGCATACTCGCCGCCCTGGAAGTTGAAACGGTCGGAGGTGAAGGCGGGTTTACCGACCATCGACAGGTCGGTCATGCTGCTGTCGTCGCGCGGGCTGTTGGCGCGGAACTGGCCGCCGTAGAGGGTCAGGCCATCGATTTCCCTGGAGGTGATCTGCCCGCCGCGCAGGGTTTGCGGCAGGGAGCGGCCATCGTCCGAACGCAGGATCGGCAGCACCGGCATCCATTCGCCCACCTTGACCTCAGTCTTCGATATCCGCGCCTTGAACGCCACGCCCAGGCGGCCGAACTCGTCCGCCGGGCGACCGTCATGATCCAGCGGCAACAATTGAGTGCCGCCGGTGCCGCGCCCGCCATCGAGCTTCACCGAGTACAGGCCCAGCACATCCACGCCGAAACCGACCGTGCCCTGGGTAAAGCCGGACTTGGCATCGAGGATGAAACTTTGCGTCCACTCCTGCGCGCCGCCCTGGGTCTTGGTGGGGTTGGTGTAATTGCGATTGAAGAAGAAATTGCGCAGGTTGAGGTTGGCGCTGGCGTCTTCGAGAAACCCATGTTCTTCGGCGACGGCAGGCAACGCAAGACTGGCGACAGCGGTGGCCAGCAAGAGCCGGCGCGGGTGGAAAGTGCTCATGGTGTCGGACCTGTTGTTATTGGGGTTATGCAGGTGGCGGCCATGGTGCGGGGCGCTGCGGGGACGATTCAATCGGGGGAGGGCGGGTTGTGGGCGATGATCGAACGCAAGTTGCCGGGCCGTCGGGCCCGGCAGTCAGGGTCAGCGCTTGGGCAGGTCGAAGTGGGTCCAGGGGAAGCTCGGCAGGTAGTGCTGGGCGGCAACGATCAGCGCCACCATCACCACCAGGAACACCGCTTGCAACGGGCTCCAGAACGCCCAGTGCAAGCCATTCAGCCACGGGTAGCCTTCGGCGAAGGCAGGACTCATGGAGCCGATGCGTTTTTTGTGCAACAGGTGGATCAGGACCATGCCGGCATAGGTGAGCGCGCCGAGCACGCCGAGCATCAGCCCGCAGGCCACCAGCATGATCGCCTGCGGCACGCCGTGGCGTATCACCAGCCAGTATTCATTGGGGTTGATCCGCTTGGGGATCAGGTACTGGCTCAGCCACAGGTCGGGTACCCGATAGGTGGAACTCATCCCGGCCCACAGCTGTGTCACGCGAAAACCGATGGCGGCCGGCACGAACGCCATCAGCATGAAGATCACGAGCGACATCAGGTTCAGGTTGTCGGGTTTGTCGTGTGCGATGCTCAGGCCGAACCCCAGGGCGAACACGGCCCACAGCCGGATAAATACCTGGGTGTAGATGGGCCGTGGCACGAACTTGCGCCAGAAAAACAGTTGTTTGTGGGGCAGGCGTTCGAGCAGTTGCGGGTAGCGCCAGGTGAGCGTTTCGGCCAGGTGCTGGCAGGCCTGCCAGTCGTTTTCGCCGAAGGTGTCGGTCAGGCGTTTTTGTTGCGTGGCCGACATCGGCGTCAGCAGCAGGCGCGCGGCCAGCGCATCGGCCGAGTTGCGCCGCTTGTCCTGAGCCTTGTCGAGCAGGTTGGCGTAGAAGCTTTCCTGCTCGCAGCGGGACACCAGTTGGCGCCATATCCAGGCGGGTTCCGGGTACACGCCTTTCTGGTCGTCCCAGCCGAACGCCTGGCACACCCGTTCAAACAGCGGCACGCTCCATTGGGTGTCGTGGAGCAGGTGCAGGACGATACGTTGCCACTGTTGCTGCAGGTCAAAGACCCGCAGCCACGGCTGGTTGTTGTAGTGGGTGAGCCGGGTGATGAACTCGCGCTCGGCCTTTTGCTCGAGCAGTTCCTGCAAGGTGCGGCGGTAATCCTGCAGCAGCTCGCTGGTCAGCGCTTCGTATTGCCAGGGGGTCATCGTCACCTGCTGCCACGGTGTCAGCCATTCCAGGTGCTGCACTGCCCAGCTGGCGATGGCGCTGCGCTCGCCCGGGGCATCGAAACAATGGCGCAGCAGGAGGGCCTGGAAGGCGTCGGCGCAGCCTTGTTGGCGGGCCTGGGCCCAGCGCTCGTCGAGGTTATGCACGCTGAGGCCGCTGAGCAGCGCCTGGGCCGGGTTCGGCGCCGGCGCCTCGAAGGGGGCAGCGCTGAGCGGGCGAACGTCCATCAGTTCGGCCAGGTCGCTGAGGTTGCCGTAGGCGGCTTCGGCCACAGGCGCCTCGACCCGGTCCTCGTCCTCGTCCTGGTTATCGACGCGCCAGCGCGCTTCACTCAGGGCTTCTTCGTAGGCCTCGCGCAGGCGCTGGAAGCCTTCGGCGTCTTCGTCCGGGCGGCAGCTTTTGAGCAGCCGCGCATAAGTGCGCTTGATGGTGCGCTCGTCGGCATCTTCCGGCAGTTGCAGCACAGTCCAACAATCCATGGAGTGTTCCCTCAGCGCCAGAACCCGTTGTCGAGTTGCTCAAGTTGCCGGGTCAGTTCACTGCGCGCTTCGCGGATGCGGCGTTCGTCCTGGGTGTCGAGCACCTGCTGGAATTGCCCGGCCCAGTGCCCGAGCTGCTCGCGCAACTCACCCAGGCTTTCCTGGTAGAGGCGTTCGAGGCGGGCGACGAGTACGGTGTTGACCTGCTGGTCGCGGGGGTGAACCTTCAACTCTGCCAAGGCTTGCAGGCGTTGCTGGATCTCCTGCGGGTTCAGCACGCCGGGGTTGTTCTCGATCACCAGCGAGTGTTGCTCGCCGGTCAGCGGGATTTTCACCTGGGCTTCCAGCAGGCCGTTGTTGTCGTAGGTGAAACGCACGTCCAGCGAGACTTCACCGGCCTTGCGCTTGGGCACGGCAATTTCCAGCTGGCCCAGCTCGATGTTGTCTTTGACCAGGCGGCTTTCGCCCTGGTAGATCTTCAACAGCACGCGGGTCTGGTCGTCGTACAGGGTGAACACACTTTTGACCCGGCTCACCGGCACGCTGCTGTTGCGTTCGATCAACGGCAGGTAGTGGCCGCTTTCGATGTGGCTGCCGTACTGGTTCGAGGTCTCGATACCGAGGGTGTAGGGGCAGACGTCGGTCAGCACGACTTCTTCGAGGGCGGCCGAGCGTGCCTTCAGCGCGGCCTGGATCGCGGCGCCGTGGGCGACCACCTGGTCGGGGTCGAGGCTGATGGACGGGAAGCGCCCGAACAGGCCGGCGGCGAGTTTGCGCACCAGCGGCATGCGCGTGGTACCGCCGACCAGCAGGATTTCATCGAGGTCGCCAACGCGAATCCGCGCATCGCGCAGGGCCCGTTCGATCGGCGCGCGCAGGCGTTCGAGCAGTGGCGTGTAGAGCTTGGCCAGCTCCTGTTGGGTGATGGTCGTGACCCATTGCTGGCCGTCGACGCGCAGGTTGAAGTCGGCGCTGTCGTCCTGGCCCAGGGCCTTGCGCACGCGCTCGGCCTCGCGGCGCAAGGCTTGCAAGACGCTGCTGGTGGGCGGGAAACCCTGGGCGTTGCGCTGGCTGTCGACAAAGTGTTCGAGCAGCAGCGTGTCGAAGTCTTCGCCGCCGAGGAAGTTGTCGCCGGCGCTGGCGCGCACTTCCATCACGCCGTCGAACAGCTCGATGATCGACACGTCAAAGGTGCCGCCACCGAGGTCGAACACCAGGAACGAGGTTTCCTTGTCGCGCTGGTGCAGGCCGTAGGCGAGGGCGGCCGCGGTGGGCTCGTTGATCAGTTTCTCGACGTTGAGCCCCGCCAGTTCGCCGGCGATGCGCGTGGCCTTGCGTTGGCCGTCGCTGAAGTAGGCGGGCACGCTGATCACGGCTTCGGTGACGGTATGGCCGTAGGTGCGCTCGATGTCTTCCTTGAGACTCTTGAGCACCAGTGCCGAGAGTTCTTCAGGACGGAACGAACGGTCGCCCAGGCGCACTTCGGTGGCACTGCCCATGTAGCGCTTGAACAGCGAAGTGGTCAGGTGCGGGTGCGTGTGCAGGCGCTCTTTGGCGGCCTGGCCGACCAGCACGCGGCCTTGGTCATCCAGCCCGACCACGCTGGGGGTGAGCATCTGGCCCAGGGCGTTGGGCACCAATTCAGTGGCATCACCCCGCCAGACTGCCGCGAGACTGTTGGTGGTCCCCAAGTCGATTCCTACGATCATTACGACAAGCTCCCTCTGTGGTCTGTAAGAATCTGTTACCAATTTTACCCTGAAAGGTTGAAGGGAGCGCAAGGTGCACGACCGGGGATAGGCGGATCGGTGGGGTTGGAGCGAGATGGGCAACCGAGCAAAAAACACGCGGCTTTTCTGTAGGAGCTGGCTTGCCTGCGATGCAGGCACCTCGGTACATCAGTGACACCCATTCGATGCAATCGCAGGCAAGCCAGCTCCCACAGAAAAGCACCGTTGAGCAGTGAACAGGCATAAAAAAACCGCTTCCGGTAAGGGAAGCGGTTTTATCTACAGCCGCACTGTCAGAACAACTTCAGCGGCGGTGCCTGTTCTTTCAACGGCTCGTTCTTCGCGGTCTGCTCGTTCCAGCCACCGCCGAGGGCCTTGTACAGGTTGACCTCGCTGTTCAGCTGCGCCAGGCGGTCGGTGATCAGCGATTGCTGGGCACTGAACAGTTGGCGCTGGGCGTCGAGGAAGGTCAGGTTGCTGTCGACACCGATGCGGTAGCGACGCTCGGCCAGGCGGTAGTAATCCTGGTTGGCCGCGACGAAGCCACGTTGGGCATCCAGCTGCTGCTTGTAGGTTTCACGCGCGGCGAGGCCGTCGGAAACTTCCTGGAAGCCGGTCTGGATCGCCTTCTCGTAGTTGGCCACGTTGATCTCTTTCTGGATCTTCGAGTAGTCCAGGCTTGCGCGCAGGCTACCGGCGTTGAAGATCGGGATGTTGATCTGCGGGGCAAACGACCAGGTCCCCGAGCCGCCTTTGAACAGGCCGCCCAGGGTCGGGCTGGCAGCGCCGGCACTCGCGGTCAGGCTGATGCTTGGGAAGAACGCCGCACGGGCCGCGCCGATATTGGCGTTGGCCGCCTTGAGGTTGTACTCGGCCTGCACAATGTCGGGACGACGTTGCAGCAGGTCCGATGGCAACCCGGCCGGCACTTCGCTGAGCAGGTCATCCGACAGCGGCTTGCTGGTGATGTTTGCCGGCAAGCCGGTGCCCAGCAGCAGGGTCAGGCTGTTTTCGTCCTGGGCCACCTGGCGGGTGTAGCGCGCCAGTTGCACACGGGCGTTTTCCACCGAGGTGCGCGCCTGGCTGAGGTCGAGGGCCGAGGCCACGCCGACTTCATTGCTGCGCGAGGTCAGCTTGTAGCTCTGCTCGAACGCGCCGAGGGTGTCCTGGGTCAGCTTGAGCAGTTCCTTGTCGGCCTGCCAGGTCAGGTAGGCGTTGGCCACGCTGGCCACCAGGCTGATCTGGGTGCTGCGCCGCGCTTCTTCAGTGGCGAAGTACTTCTGCAGTGCTTCTTCACTCAGGCTGCGCACACGACCGAACAGGTCCAGCTCATACGAGCTGATCCCGAGGCCGGCCGAGTATTGGCTGGTGATCCCGGCTTCGCCGGTCTGCGACAACTTGGCCGGGGTACGCGAACGGCTGCCGCTGCCCGTGGCCGAGATGGCCGGGAACAGGTCGGCACGCTGGATCTGGTACTGCGCGGCGTAGGCGTCGATGTTCAAGGCCGCAACGCGCAGGTCACGGTTGTTCACCAGCGCGGTCTGGATCAGCTGTTGCAGGGCAGGGTCATGGAAAAACTGCTTCCAGCCCTGCTCGGCAGCGGCCTGGCCCGGTGCCTGGGCCGACGAATACGCCGGCCCCTGCGGGTATTGCGCTGCTACCGGCGCGTCGGGGCGCTGGTAGTCAGGTATCAACGAGCAGCCACTGAGCACGAATGCCGTGACGGCTAGGGAAAGTAGCGACTTGCTCATTGGCCAGCCTCTTTAGGAGTTTCAGTAGTGTCGGTCTTTTTACGCTCGCCAACGGCCGACACGGTTGCAAAGAACAGTGGCACCCAGAAGATCGCCAGGACGGTGGCGGTGATCATACCGCCAATTACGCCGGTACCGATGGCGTGCTGGCTGCCCGAGCCGGCGCCGGTGGAAATCGCCAGTGGCAATACGCCGAGCATGAACGCCATGGACGTCATGATGATCGGACGCAGACGCATGCGGGACGCCTCGATGGCCGCTTCGACGATGCCCTTGCCTTGTTCGTGGAGCTCTTTGGCGAACTCCACGATCAGGATGGCGTTCTTCGCCGCCAGGCCCACTGTGACCAACAGGCCCACCTGGAAGAAAACGTCGTTGGACAGGCCGCGCAGGCTGGTGGCGATCAATGCACCGATCACACCCAGTGGCACTACGAGGATCACCGCGATCGGGATCGACCAGCTTTCGTACAGTGCCGCGAGGCACAGGAACACCACCAGCAGCGACAGCGCGTACAGCGCAGGCGCCTGGGAGCCGGAGAGGCGCTCTTCATACGACAGGCCGGTCCATGCATAGCCGACGCCGGCCGGCAGGTCCTTGGCGATACGCTCGACTTCCGCCATCGCATCACCGGTACTGTAGCCAGGTGCTGGGGTACCGAGGATTTCCATCGCCGCTACACCGTTATAGCGCGAGAGTTTCGGCGAACCGAAGATCCACTGGCCCGACGAGATGGCCGACAGCGGCACCATCTTCCCGGAGCTGCTGCGCACGAACCACTTGTTCAGGTCTTCCGGAGACATCCGGCTGGCCGCGTCACCCTGCACGTACACCTTCTTCACACGACCACGGTCGATGAAGTCGTTGATGTAGCTACCACCCAGGGCAATCGCCAGGGTCTGCTGGATATCCGCCAGGCTGATGCCCTGGGCGCTGGCCTTCTCGTCGTCGACGGTGAGTTCGTACTGCGGCTCATCGTTCACGCCGTTGGGACGCACACCTGCGAGGATCTTGCTTTGCGCCGCTGCACCGAGGAACTGGTTGCGTGCCGCCATCAGCTTCTCGTGGCCGACGCCACCCTGGTCTTGCAGGAACACGTCGAAACCGGTGGCGTTACCCAGCTCCAGTACCGAAGGCGGCACGATGGCAAATACCATGGCGTCCTTGAAGGCCCCGAAGAAGTAACCCTGCGCACGCTTGGCCACCTCGAATACCGACATCGACGAGTCACGCTCATCCCACGGCTTGAGCATCACAAACGCGAGGCCCGAGCTCTGGCCACGACCGGCGAAGTTGAAGCCGTTCACGGTAAACACCGACTTCACGGCCTTGCCTTCGCCCGGCTCGCCTTCCTTGTCGTTCAGCAGGAAGGCGCGCATGTCGTCGATGACTTTTTGCGTACGTTCAGCCGAAGAACCGACCGGTGTCTGCACCTGGGCAAAGATCACACCCTGGTCTTCCTCAGGCAGGAACGCGCTTGGAATCCGGGTGAACATCCAGATCATGCCGGCCAGGATCAGCACGTAGACCAGGAACGCTGGAAACTTATGCTTGATCATGTTGCCCACGCCGCGCTCGTAGCTCAGTACGCCACGGTCGAAGGTGCGGTTGAACCAGCCAAAGAAACCGCGCTTGGGTTGGCCATGCTTTTCAGGATCGATCGGCTTGAGCATGGTGGCGCACAAGGCCGGGGTGAAGATCAAGGCAACCAGTACCGACAGCGCCATCGCCGAAACAATGGTGATGGAGAACTGTTTGTAGATCACACCGGTGGAACCACCGAAGAACGCCATCGGCAACAGTACCGCCGACAGTACCAGGGCAATACCCACCAGGGCGCCCTGGATCTGGCTCATGGATTTGACCGTCGCTTCTTTCGGCGACAAGTGCTCCTCGGCCATGACCCGCTCGACGTTTTCCACCACCACGATGGCATCGTCCACCAGCAAGCCGATGGCCAGGATCATGCCGAACATGGTCAGGGTGTTGATGGTGAAACCGAACGCTGCGAGGATCCCGAAAGTACCCAGCAATACCACCGGTACGGTCATGGTGGTGATGATGGTGGCGCGGAAGTTCTGCAGGAACAGGAACATCACCAGGAACACCAGCACGATCGCTTCGACCAGGGTGTGTACAACACCGGAAATCGACTCGGTCACGACCGGGGTGGTGTCATACGGCACCACCGCCTTCATGCCAGGCGGGAAGAACGGCTCCAGGGACGCCACGGTGGCGCGGATGGCCTTGGCGGTGTCCAGGGCGTTCGCACCGGCAGCCAGCTTGATCGCCATGCCGGAAGCCGGTTTGCCGTTGAACTGTGCACTGATGCTGTAGTTCTGGCCGCCCAGTTCGATACGCGCGACATCACCCAGGCGCACCTGCGAGCCGTCGGCGTTCACCTTCATCAGGATCTTGGCGAACTCTTCGGCGCTTTGCAGGCGCGTCTTGCCGATGATGGTGGCGTTCAGTTGGGTGCCGGGCAGGGCAGGCAGGCCGCCGAGTTGGCCGGTGGCCACCTGGACGTTCTGCGCCTGGATCGCGTTGCTCACATCCACCGGCGTCAGCTGGTAGTTGTTCAGCTTGGCCGGGTCGAGCCAGATACGCATGGCGTACTGCGAACCGAACACCTGGAAGTCACCTACACCCGCGGTACGCGAGATCGGGTCCTGGATGTTGGACACGATGTAGTTGGAGAGGTCGTCCTTGGTCATGCTGCCGTCTTCCGACACCAGACCGATCACCATCAGGAAGTTCTTCACCGACTTGGTCACGCGGATACCCTGCTGCTGCACTTCTTGCGGCAGCAGTGGGGTCGCCAGGTTCAGCTTGTTCTGCACCTGGACCTGGGCGATGTCCGGGTTGGTACCCTGGTTGAACGTCGCGGTGATGGTCATGCTGCCGTCGGAGTTACTGTCCGAGGCGACATAACGCAGGTTGTCGATACCGTTGAGCTGTTGCTCGATCACCTGTACCACGGTGTCCTGCACGGTTTGTGCAGAGGCACCTGGGTAGGTCACCTGGATATCAATGGCGGTTGGCGCAATGGCCGGGTATTGGTTGATGGGCAACTTCAGGATCGACAGTGCCCCGACCAACATGATCACCAGGGCAATTACCCAGGCGAAAATGGGACGGTCGATAAAAAATTTCGACATGGGTTACTCCCCCTGGCCAGCAGCGGCAGCAGGAGCAGCAGCGGAACCTGCGGGCTTGGCGTTGTCCGCGTCCTTGACCTTGACTTCGATGCCCGGCTTGATGAATTGCAAGCCTTCGGTGATCACGCGGTCACCGGCGTTCAAGCCTTTTTCCACCAGCCAGTAGGCGCCGGCAGTACGGTTGGCCACCAGTTGGCGCTGCTCGACCTTGTTGTCCTTGTTCACCACCAGCGCGGTCGGGATGCCCTTGATGTCGCGGGTCACGCCTTGCTGCGGGGCCAGGATGGCCTTGCTGTTCACACCGGCCTGCAACTGGGCGTGGACGAACATGCCAGGCAACAGGGTGTGGTCAGGGTTGGGGAACACGGCGCGCAGGGTCACGGAACCGGTGGTCTGGTCAACCGACACTTCGGAGAACTCCAACTTGCCGTCCAGGCCGTAGTCGCTGCCGTCTTCCAGGGTCAGCTTGACCTTGGCGGCATTGGCGCCGGCTTTCTCCAGCTGGCCGCTTTCCAGGTCGCGGCGCAGTTTCAGCATTTCAGCCGAAGACTGCGTGACGTCGACGTAGATCGGGTCCAGTTGCTGGATCACGGCCATGGCATCGGCCTGGCCGTTGCTGACCAGCGCGCCTTCGGTCACCGAAGAACGCCCGATACGCCCGGAGATCGGCGCGAACACTTTGGTGTAGCGCACGTTGATCTGGGCGGTTTGAACGTTTGCTTCGGCAGTCATGCGGTTGGCGACGGCGGTGTCGTATTCCTGGCGGCTGACGGCTTGCTCATCGACCAACTGCTTGTAGCGGTCGGTGATGGACTTGGTCTGGGTCAGGCTGGCTTGTGCGCTTTTCAGCGTGGCTTCATAGACCGACGGGTCGATCTGATAAAGCTGCTGGCCTTCTTTCACATCCGCGCCTTCCTTGAACAGGCGCTTGAGAATGATGCCGTTGACCTGCGGGCGAACTTCCGCGATGCGGTAGGCAGTGGTGCGGCCCGGCAGTTCGGAGGTCAGGGTATAGGCTTGCGGTTGAAGGGTGACCACGCCGACCTGAGGGGTTTGAGCGGGCGGAGCCGCTTCTTCCTTTTTACATCCGCTGAGCAGCGATGCCAGGGCGACGGCAGTGACCAGAGCGGTAACAGCTGGCTTAAGTTGCATGAAGATCCTCGGGTCAGGCGCGCAGAGTGCGCACAAGAAGTGTGGAAGGGTAAAAAACAAGCTGTGAGTAGATAAGTAGCTTGCTACGCAATATACTTACGTTCATGGTTGTTTGTAAACTCTTGACAGGCTTCGCGGAATGTTGACAAAGCACCGCCCAAAGCCTCGATTTTAGTACGTTCGGCGCCCATGACGGTGTCGTCCCACAATTATTCAGATGATCGTTACCGCCTATTGATCGTGCGTTACCGATAGTCCCAAGTGTCCTGATTGAGGTTTTACTGCCATGGTTCGTCGCACCAAAGAGGAAGCTCAGGAAACGCGCAGCCAGATTCTCGCCGCCGCCGAGCAAGCCTTCTATGAGCGCGGCGTTGCGCGGACCACGCTGGCTGACATCGCCGCGCTGGCCGGGGTGACGCGGGGTGCCATCTATTGGCATTTCAGCAATAAATCCGATCTGTTGCAGGCGCTGCTCGACACCCTGCATGAGCCGCTGGATGAGTTGGCGCGCGCCAGCGAAAGCGAGGATGAACTCGACCCGCTCGGGTGCATGCGCAAGCTGTTGATTCATTTGTTTCATCAAGTGGCCCTGGACCCGAAAACCCGGCGCATCAATGAGATCCTGTTTCATAAGTGCGAATTCACCGATGAAATGTGCGATATGCGCCGTCAGCGCCAGACCCACAGCCTGGAATGCAACCTGCGCATTGGCCTGACACTGCGTAATGCGGTCCATCGCGGGCAACTTCCGGAAAACCTCGACACTACCCGAGGGGCAGTGTGCATTCATGCCTACATCAACGGGTTGATTGGCCAGTGGCTGCTGGTCCCCGACAGTTTCCAACTGCACCAGGACGCCGAGCGCTGGGTGGATGCCGGGCTGGACATGCTGCGCTGGAGCCCCAGCCTGCGCAATTAAGACAAAATGCGTAATTGCATCCAGTTGTGTCAACAGTAAAGCCCAAGGACCGTCAATCGTCCTTTTGCCTGATCGGTGGGGTGACTTTATATACGGGCTGGCGGGCGGTTGATAGGTAGCCGCCTAAGTATTTTGTAGCGATTTTGTTGCAAGGCTGTGAAGGAATGTTTCTTCGCCCTCAAGAAAAAGCCCCGGTTCTCGCGAGCCGGGGCTTTTTCGTTTCAGCAAGTTACATCACAGGGCCAGTGTCGGGTAATCGATGTAGCCGACCGGACCCTTGCTGTAGAAGGTGTCCGGGCGTGGCTCATTGAGCGGCGCCTCGGCCTTCAGGCGTGCTGGCAGGTCCGGGTTGGCAATGAACGGTACGCCGAAGGCCACCGCATCGGCCTTGCCCGCCGCCAGCCAGGCGTTGGCGCTGTCCTTGGTGAAGCGCTCGTTGGCGATGTACGCGCCGCCGAAGGCCTTTTTCAATTGTGGACCGAGGCTGTCGCCGGCTTCTTTCTCGCGGGAGCAGATGAACGCGATACCGCGCTTGCCCAGCTCGCTGGCGACGTAGGTGAAGGTTTCTGCCAGGTTGTCGTCACCCATGTCGTGGGCATCGGCGCGTGGTGCCAGGTGCACACCGACACGGCCGGCGCCCCAGACTTCGATGGCTGCGTCGGTCACTTCCAGCAGCAGGCGTGCACGGTTTTCCAGGGAGCCGCCGTAGAGGTCGGTACGCTGGTTGGTGCTGCTCTGCAGGAACTGGTCGAGCAGGTAGCCATTCGCGCCGTGGATTTCCACGCCATCGAAGCCGGCGGCCTTGGCGTTTTCGGCGCCGGTGCGGTAGGCGTCGACGATGTCGGCGATTTCAGCGGTTTCCAGCGCACGTGGCGTCGGGTAGTCCGCCAGTGGGCGCACCAGGCTGACGTGGCCTTTAGCCTGGATGGCGCTCGGAGCCACCGGCGTTTCGCCGTTCAGGTACGACTCGTGGGAGATACGGCCCACGTGCCACAGCTGCAGGAAGATCTTGCCGCCGGCACCGTGCACCGCCTTGGTGACGTTGGCCCAGCCACGCACCTGGTCGTTGGACCAGATCCCCGGGGTGTCCGGGTAGCCCACGCCAAGTGGCGTCACCGAGGTGGCTTCGCTGAGGATCAGCCCGGCGGAGGCGCGTTGCACGTAGTACTCGGCCATCAGCGCGTTGGGTACGCGGCCGGCATCGGCACGGCAGCGGGTCAGCGGCGCCATGATGATGCGGTTCGCCAGTTCCAGGTCGCCCAGTTTGATCGGATCGAAAATAGTCGTCATGGGGAAAACACCTTTCTCTTTGAAGTTGATCAGTTGGTCGCAGGGGCCAGGTCGGCATCGCCGCTCTGGCGGAAAGTAATCAAGGTCACCACCAGCGCGAGGATCGCCAGGGCGGCGGCTGCCAGGGGCACGCTGGTCAGGCCGAAACCGTGGGCAATGACACTGCCGCCGACCCAGGCACCCAGGGCGTTGCCGATGTTGAAGGCGCCGATGTTCAAGGTGGATACCAGGTTCGGTGCGGCCTTGCCGAAGGTCACCACGTTGATCTGCAGCGCGGGGACGGCGGCAAACGAGGCGGTGGCCCACAGGAACAGGGTGATTTCAGTCGGGATCACGGCGATGCTGGTCCAGGTCAGCGCGGTGGAGACCACCGCCATGCTGATGAACACGCCGATCAGCGTGGCCGCCAGGCGTTTGTCCGCCAGCTTGCCGCCGATGATGTTGCCCACGGTGAGGCCCAGGCCGATCAGCAGCAGGGTCCAGGTCACGCCTTTGGGGGAGACGCCGGTGACGTCGCCAAGCAGAGGCGCCACGTAGGTGAAGAGGGTGAACATGGACGCGGCGAACAGCGCGGTCATGGTCAGCGACAGCCAGATGCCGGCGCCTTTGAGGGCGGCCAGTTCGGCACGCATGTCGAGTTTTTCTTCGTCACGCTTGGCCGGCAGGAAGCGGATCAGGCCGATCAGCGCCACGACGCCAATCACCGTTACGGCCCAGAAGGTCGAGCGCCAGCCGGCTGCCTGGCCCAGCGCCGTACCCAGCGGCACGCCGAGCACGTTGGCCAGGGTCAAGCCGGTGAACATCAAGGCCACTGCCGAAGCGCGTTTGTTGGCCGGTACCAGGTTGGCGGCCACCACCGAGCCGATCCCGAAGAACGCACCGTGGCACAGCGCGGTGACCACACGGGCAAACATCAGCACGTTGTAGTCACTGGCCAGGGCGCACAGCAGGTTGCCGACAATGAAGATGCCCATCAACGCTACCAGGGCGGCCTTGCGGGGCAGCTTGGCGGTGGCCAGCGCCATGAACGGCGCGCCGATGGCCACGCCCAGGGCGTAGCCGGTGACCAGCCAGCCGGCGCCGGGAATCGACACGCCGAGGTCCGCCGCCACATCGGGCAGCAAGCCCATGATGACGAACTCGGTGGTGCCGATGGCGAAGGCGCTCAGGGCCAGTATGAGTAGCGAGAGGGGCATTTGCGTTTCCTTGTTACAGCGGTGCGCTGAGTTCAGTGATGAGCGCCGTGAGGAAGGCTTGGATCACTTCCTCATTGCGTTTGAAAAAGTGCCACTGCCCGGCCTTCTGGCTGCTGATCAGTCCCGCCCGTTGCAAGGTCGCCAGGTGGGCCGACACCGTCGACTGGGACAAGCCGCAGCGCTGGTCGATCTGCCCGGCGCAGATGCCGTATTCGTGGTTGTGCAGTTGCTCGGGGAACTGCACTTTCGGGTCTTTCAGCCAGGTGAGGATGTCTCGTCGTACTGGGTGCGCCAGGGCTTTTATTATTTCGTCGAGGTCGATGGACATGGCAGGTGCTCGGTGTCGTAAAGCGTTATATCGCGATGAGGCGAACCTTAAATCGTTATATCTCGATATACCAATATGATTTTGGTCTGAGGTCAGGCTAAATCGGTATATCGGGTTATAACGATACGTTGTCGGCAGTGCTAGACTGCGCGCCATGAATTATCTCGCACATCTGCACCTGGGCGGCCAACTTCCTGCACAACTGCTGGGCAGCCTGTATGGCGATTTCGTCAAAGGCCGCCTGCAGGGCCAGTTCAGCCCGCAAATCGAGGCGGCGATCCAGCTGCATCGGTCCATCGACCGCTTCACCGACAGTCACCCGCTGGTCGGCGAGGCGTTGTCGCGTTTCAGCCTGACCCGCAGGCGCTACGCGGGGATTGTCCTTGATGTGTTCTTCGATCATTGCCTGGCGCGCGATTGGGCGCTGTATGCCGACCAACCGCTGGAGCGCTTCACCGAGCAGGTCTACCGCGTGCTCGCCGCCGAGCCGCAGTTGCCAGGGCGGCTGGCGCAGATTGCGCCGTACATGGCGGCGGATGACTGGTTGGGGTCGTACCGCGAGTTTGCGGTGATGGAGCAGGTCTTGCGGGGGATCTCGCGGCGCCTGACGCAACCCGAGGAACTGGGACAGGCCATGCAGGAATTGCGGGTGCTGTATGAGCCGCTGAGTGAGGATTTCCGGCGGTTCTATCCGCAGTTGCAGGCGTTTGCACGCACCCAACTGATCAGTGGGATCTAAGGTGGGAGCGGGCTTGCCTGCGATCGCGGTGTGTCAGCAATCGCAGCATTCACAGGTAGACCGTCATCGCAGGCAAGCCAGCTCCCACACTTTAAACCGTGTTCAGTTGATATCAGGCTGCAAACGCAGGTCGGGTATCCACCTGTTCAGCTTCCGGCAACGGCCCAAACAACGCCTTCTGCACCGCTTGCTGCGCCTGGAACGCCAGTGCCGCGCGTTCCTGTCCGGCGCAGGCGATCGGCTTGAGCACGTGGATTTCCACATCGCCCTGGTCATTGGCAAACAGGCGCATCAGGTGCGAGAGCAAATCGTCATCGCCAATGAACGGGGCCAGCGGGTCGACTTGCCCGTCGCGCAGGTAACGGATCGCCACCGGCTGCAGCGACACATCGGCCTCGATCGCACTCGCCAGCAAGCGCCCGTGGAAGGTGCGCAGGCTGCGCCCGTCGGTGGTGGTGCCTTCGGGGAACATCAGCAGCGGGTGCTGTTGCTCCAGATGACGGGTCATCTGCTTGCGGATCAACTGGCTGTCACCTGAACCGCGGCGGATAAACAGGCTGCCGGCCTTGGCCGCCAACCAGCCGGCCACCGGCCAGGTGCGCACTTCGGCCTTGGACAGGAACGACATCGGCGTGACCATGCCCAGCAGCGGGATGTCGGTCCACGACACGTGATTGCTCACCCACAGCATCGGCGTTTGTGGCAGCTCACCGTGCACCGTCACGCGAAAGGGCAGGGCGTTGGTCAGTCGCGCCATGAAAAACCGCGACCAGCGTTGGCGGCGCACCATCGAATTGGCCACCCCCATGCGTTCGAACACGCCAAACACACTGGCCATGCTCAAGCCCAGTGCCACCACCCCCAGCACCCGGGCAATGCGCCCGTATACGCGCAGGCGGCTCATCACATGGCCGCCTTGAAGTGACGTGCATAGCGCGGGCACAGCTCGTCGCGCTTGAGCAGGATGAACACGTCGGCGACCTGGAAGTCTTCATCCCAGCACGGCTCGCCGCAGATCTTCGCACCCAGGCGCATGTAAGCCTTGAGCAGCGGCGGCATTTCGGCGATCACGTTGGACGGCAGGTCCAGCGCGGGCAGCGGTTTTTTCGGTTCGGCGCGCAGGTGTTCGTTGCACAGGTAGCGTTCGCGCAGGCGCTGCATGATCGCGTGGGCCTGGATGCCGCCGTCGTGCATCGGGATGCTCGCGCACCCCATCAGGTAGCTGTAGCCGCCCTGGTTGAGCACTTCGGCCAACTCGCCCCACAGCACGGCGATGGTGCCGCCATTGCGGTAGGCCGGGTCGACGCAGGTGCGGCCGATCTCCAGGATCGGGCCCTGCAAGTGCAGCAAGCCATGCAGGCTGAATTCTTCTTCGCTGTAGAACCGGCCCAGGGTGCTGGCGGCCTGGTGGTCGAGCAAGCGGGTGGTGGCGACGAGTCGACCGCTGTTCAAGTCCCGCACGCCGATGTGGCTGCAGTGAACATCATAGTCATCCATGTCCAGGCCCAGTTCCGCGCCTTTCAGCTTGGCGTTGAACTCGCCGCTGAACACGTTGAACCGCAGGGCCTGGGCTTCCTGCAAAGCCTGCGCGCCGATCAGGCGTTCGGCTTGCAGACGGCGTTCATTGCCGGTGTCGCTGATGCGGGCGATCTGAGTCATGGCGAGTCTCCGAGTGCCGGCCACGATTTCGGCCGGTCGACTTTGTTGTCCAAAGTCAGGCTATGTAGCCTCGGTGTCATCTCCATGAAGTTATGGTGACGCTTGGATGACAGGCGTTTTGATAGGGCTGCACAGCAACGGTCGCCCGATATTGTTTTCCTACTTTTGATTTGGAGTAGGACGACCGCTTGGAGGGAACCGGATTACCCATGCTGCCACACAGGCTCTGGATGTGAGGGCAGATGGGCGCCTTATGCCGTTGGACGTTTGCCAAGCCTTCCGTTGTGGAGGTAGGAGCACTATGCCGGTTTCGCCAGTTTCGAATACCACTCCCGCCTGGTGGGAAATTAATAATCATGAAAAAAGTCAGGGTTCTGAGCCGCCGGAGGTGCAAGTCATCAGCAAACGGTACAGCGGCACCCGCAGCCAGGATGGTCGGTCTTATGGCGAACCCGTCAACAACAAGGTCGTGGCGTCGGGCATGCACCTGTTTGTATACAAGCCAGATAGTCGTGATCCTGGGAAGAAACCCGAGGACATTTGGAGTGCTTTCAGCCAGTGGAATCAGGACAACTGTGTGACCGTTGCGGCAATAAAGATGGCGATGATGCAGTTTGGTGAGCAGCCAACCGACGTATTCAAGGAGGTGCGAGAAGTCCCGGGTGGTTTCCAGGTTACGTTAAGAAATAACGAGTCGGTTTACGTGACCCAGGCTGAGCTTGAAATGACGTCCATGGCAATGAAGTTCAAGGGGACGGATCCAGGGGCGATCACCTCGGCGAACGTAATCAGTACGGTTATGGCCAAGGTTGAGCAGCAGAAATTATCCAAGGAACAGAACAGGAATGTGGGGTTTGGCGAAGCGCTGCAGGTCTTGAATCGCCCTGACGCCCTTCCTCTGGCGCTTGCGCGGCTTGGCTTGGGAAATATGATTGAAATGGTATCGCCTGAAGACTTGCTCAAGGGCCGTTTAGGGGCTTTTTCCAGCGGCGCTAAAAACGGCAGTCATAGCTCTGTGAGCGTGGGTGGTAAAGAGGAGCGTTGGGGGCTGCGCGGTGGTTCATCCCCGACTGGGGAGGATATTTACGCATATGCATTCAAGAAATCATAAGCGTGCGATGCTTGTCATAGCGGGTTGTCACAAAACCATCATTGGCCTCGGCTAGCCTCGCGGGCTTGAATGCCCCCTTGAGTTTGCGTCCATGGTCCGAGGCCTGTTGTGCGTTGCCCTGCTGTTAGCCACCGTCACCGCCCGCGCCGAAACCTGGCCGGACAAGGACTGGGTCAAGGGCACACCGCTTGAAGGCCCCGCTGTCGAAGCGCTCAACACTTATGCGTTCCCGCCGCGTGATGACACCACCCGACAAGGCATCCGCACCGATGCGTTGCTGGTGATCCGTGACGGCCAAATCATTTATGAACGCTACGCCGCGCCCACCACCGCCACCACGCCGCACCTCACCTGGTCCATCAGCAAAAGCCTGATGGCCACCGTGCTGGGCGTGGCCTTCGGTGATAATCGCTTCAAACTGACCGACCCGGCGGCGCGGTTTTACCCGCCGATGAAACAGCACCCCACGGTGACCATGGCTGACCTGTTGCACTGGGCCTCGGGCCTGGACTGGCAGGAAGACTACGAATACGCCCCGTTGAAATCCTCGGTGGTGGCGATGCTCTACACCCGTGGCCACGCCGACATGGCCGAGTTCGCCGCCGACACCGAAGCTTTCGCCGCCCCGGGCCAGGTCTTTCGTTACTCCAGCGGTGACAGCAATATTCTCTCCGCCACCCTTAAAGGCATGCTCGGCCACAAGGCCTACATGAGCTACCCGTGGGATGCACTGTTCAAGCCGCTGGGGATTCACAACGCCACGTGGGAGACCGACGCCGACGAAACCTTTGTCGCCTCGTCCTACGCCTACCTCACCGCCCGTGATCTGGCGCGTGTCGGTCTGCTGATGGCGCGAGACGGGCGCTGGGGGGAGCAACAGCTGGTGCCCAAGGCCTGGGTCGATTTCAATCGCCAGCCGTTCGGTCGCTACCAGGCCGGCCAGGACGAAGCCGTGCCTGGCGGCCAATGGTGGCTCAACCAAGGGGCTCCACGCCCGTGGCCCGACGCCCCTGCGGACACCTTCGCCGCCCTGGGTCACTGGGGCCAGGCGCTGTTTGTGATGCCTGAAGAACATTTGGTGATCGTGCGCTACGGCGATGACCGCGATGGCAGCTACCGCCATAACGAACTGCTCAAGCGCGTGCTGGCGGCGGTGAAGCCATGATCCGTCGTCGCCCGTTTACCAGCCTGTTTCTGCTGCTGTTGCTTGCCCTGCTGGGATGGATCTGGCACGAGCGCGTCAACCTGCAAGCCTTCCCCGACATCATCGCGGCCTATACCGCCAAGGAGTATTGCTCGTGTCGGTATGTGGCGAACAACCCGGCTGAATATTGCCGGGGGTATGTGCAGCAGTACGTGCCCACCAGCGCATTCACCGACAACCCGGAGCGCAGTGAAGTGACGGCCAGTGGGTTGGGGCGCACACACAGCGCGCGGTGGTTCGGCGATCGGCAGGGGTGTCGCCTCAACCCCTGACACACCACCTTCCCATGCAGGCGCCGGCAAGCCGGCGATAGGGATGTTGGCTGGTCTACCGCCATCGCAGGCAAGCCAGCGCCCACATTTGCTCGGCTTTGTCAGTTCCATTGCACCGGGCCCACGGCACAGTTAAGGTTCGTGCAGGTTTTTTGCCGCATGAGTCTTTATGTTCAATGTCAAACCCCTGGCCTTCTTCCTGCTGATCGCCGCCGCTGCGCCTGCACACGCCGATTGGTACCTGGACAACGAGTCCTCGCGCCTGTCCTTCGTGACGACCAAAAACACCGAGATTGCCGAGGTGCAGCGCTTCCTGGTGTTGCACGGCAAGGTCGACGGCAAAGGCGCGGCGCAGTTGGAGGTGGAGCTGGAGTCGGTCAACAGTGGCATTCCGCTGCGCGATGAGCGCATGCGCAACCAGCTGTTCGAGATCAAGACCTTCCCTGACGCGCTGATCAATGCGCAGATCAACCTGCAACCCATCAACGACCTGGCGCCTGGCGCGCAGTTGGAATTGCGCCTGCCACTGAGCGTGACGTTGCATGGCAAGACCCAGACCTACAGCGCCGAGCTGTTGGCAACGCGCCTGGATGATCGACGGTTCCAGGTGGTGACCCTGGAACCGGTGGTGTTGCATGCCGAGGATTTCGAGCTGGTGCCGGGTGTGGCCGCGTTGCGCAAGGCGGCGGGGCTCAAGTCGATCAGTTTGTCGGTGCCGGTGGGTGCGGTACTGATTTTCACGGCGCGCTGACGTGAGCGGCGCGGTCTTCCCGTGGCGCAGCGCCAACCGTTTCGAGTTGTTGATCGACGGCCCGCAATTTTTCCCACAGATGTTGGTGGGCATTGCCCGCGCCGAGCGGCAAGTCGATGTGGAGTTGTACCTGGTGGAAGCCGGCGCCTGCGCCGAGGCCATGGTGCAGGCGTTGGTGTTGGCCGCGGAGCGCGGGGTGCAGGTGCGCTGCCTGTTTGATGATTACGGTAGCCTGGCCTTTACCTTGGGGCTGCGCAAACGCTTGACCGACGCCGGTGTGGCGTTGCGTTTTTACAATCGCCTGAACTGGCGACGGTGGATGCGCAATCTCTACCGTGACCACCGCAAGCTGTTGTTGATCGACCAGCACATCGCCGTGGTCGGCGGCACGGGCGTTACCGATGAGTTCTGGACGCCGGGGCAAGACACTGCCGACTGGCACGAAGTGATGGTGCAGATCAGCGGCCCGCTGGTGCAGGACTGGCAGGCACTGTTCGATCGCCAGTGGCACGCCAACGCCGCGCGGCGCGAGTGGAAACCTGCCACGCATTTTGGTTTGCCCCGCTTGCCCAAGGTGCCGGCGACCGGGCCGGGCCTGGGGCGCGTGGCCTATGCCGATGCCCGCCAGCACCGCGATATTCTGCAATCGCTGATCCGCGCCTTGAACAGCGGCCAGCACCGTATCTGGCTGGCCACGCCGTATTTCCTGCCGACCTGGAGTGTCCGCCGTGCCTTGCGCCGCGCAGCCGGGCGCGGGGTGGACGTGCGCCTGTTGCTCACCGGCCCACGCACCGATCACCCGTCCGTGCGCTACGCCGGGCACCGTTATTACCCGCGCCTGCTGCGTTCGGGGGTGCAGATCTTTGAATACCAGCCGTGTTTCCTGCACCTGAAGATGGTGCTGGTGGACGATTGGGTCAGCGTCGGCTCATGCAACTTTGATCACTGGAATTTGCGCTTCAACCTGGAAGCCAACCTGGAAGCGTTGGACCCGGAATTGACGCAGGCGGTGGCGGGCAGTTTCGAGCGCGACTTTGCCCAGAGCCTGGCGGTGAGCCTGGAGGCGTGGAAGGCGCGGCCATTGTGGCGGCGGGTGAAGCAGCGGGTGTGGGGGTGGATTGATCGGCTGGTGGTCAACTTGCTTGATCGACGCGGCTGATTCGCTCACATCGATAAACGGTGGGAGCTGGCTTGCCTGCGATAGCGGCGGTGAATGTTCCACCACTATCGCAGGCAAGCCAGCTTCCACATTGACTGTGTCTACTGCTTCAGGTCAGAGCAGTTCGAAGGTTTGTTGCTGCACATCCTGGGAGTCCAGCCCGATCTGCACGTTGAACTGGCCGGGTTCGGCGGCGTACTTCAACTGGGTGTTGTAGAACTTCAAATCGTCCTCGGTGATGGTGAAGTGCAGCGTGCGCTCCTCACCGGCCTTGAGCATGACCTTCTGGAAGTTCTTCAGTTCTTTGATCGGGCGGATCATCGAGCCGGCCACGTCCTGGATATACAGCTGCACCACGGTTTCGCCGTCGACCTTGCCGGTGTTTTTCAGCGTGACACTGGCGTCGAGCTTGCCGGTCTTGTTCAGGGTGGTCGACGACAACGCCATTTCCGACAGGCTGAACGTGGTGTAGCTCAGGCCATAACCGAACGGGAACAGCGGCCCGGTGACGTCATCGAAGTACTGCGAGGTGTAGTTGCCCGGCTTGCCCGGGGTAAAGGGCCGGCCGATGGTCAGGTGGTTGTAGTAGGTCGGAATCTGCCCCACCGAACGTGGGAAGGTGATCGGCAGCTTGCCCGACGGGTTGTAGTCACCGAACAGCACGTCGGCAATCGCGTTGCCGCCTTCGGTGCCGGCGAACCAGGTTTCCAGGATCGCGTCGGCCTGTTGGTTCTCTTCGAGGATCGACAGCGGACGACCGTTCATCAGCACCAGCACCAGCGGCTTGCCGGTGGCCTTGAGGGCCTTGATCAGGTCGCGCTGGCTTTGCGGGATGTTCAGGTCGGTGCGGCTGGACGACTCGTGGGACATGCCGCGCGATTCACCCACGGCAGCCACCACCACGTCGGCATCCTTGGCGGCCTTGACCGCTTCATCGATCAGCACTTGCGGCGAACGGGTGTCATCCACCACTTCCGGGGCATCGAAGTTGAGAAAGTTGAGGTAGTCGACCACGGCCTTGTCGTTGGTGATGTTGGCGCCCCGCGCGTAGATCACCTTGCCTTTTTCGCCGATCACGGCATTCATGCCGTCGAGCAGGGTTACCGACTGCGCCGGTTTGCCGGCGGCGGCCCAGCTGCCCATCATGTCGATCGGTGCCTTGGCCAGCGGGCCGACGAGGGCGATGGTCGCGGATTTTTTCAGCGGCAGGGTGTCGTTCTGATTCTTCAGCAGTACCAGGCTGCGGCGCGCGATGTCGCGGGCCTCGCTGCGGTGCAGGCGGCTTTCGGCGTAAGTGTCGGCCGGGTCATCCTCGGCCTTGCCGATGCGCAGGTACGGGTCGGCGAACAGGCCCATGTCGTACTTGGCGCCGAGCACTTCGCGCACGGCGTTGTCGATGTCGCTCTGCTCGATCTCGCCGGACTTGAGCAAGCCGGGCAATTCCTTGCCGTACAGCGAGTCGTTCATGCTCATGTCGATGCCGGCCTTGATCGCCAGCTTGGCGGCTTCACGCCCGTCCTTGGCCACGCCGTGCTTGATCAGCTCGAAGATCGCGCCGTGGTCGCTCACTGCCAGGCCCTTGAACCCCCAGTCCTTGCGCAGCAGGTCGTTCATCAGCCAGGTGTTGGCGGTGGCGGGGACGCCGTTGATCGAGTTCAGCGCGACCATCACGCCGCCGGAGCCGGCCTTGATCGCGGCGTGGTAGGGCGGCAGATAGTCCTGGTACATCTTGACCGGGCTCATGTCGACCACGTTGTAGTCACGCCCGCCTTCCACCGCGCCGTACAGGGCGAAGTGCTTGACGCTGGCCATGATGCTGTCGGCATTGGCGGGGCTGGTGCCCTGGAAGGCCTTGACCATCACTTCGGCGATGCGCGAGACCAGGTAGGTGTCTTCGCCGAAACCTTCGGAGGTGCGGCCCCAACGCGGGTCGCGGGAGATGTCGACCATCGGCGCGAAGGTGATGTCGAGGCTGTCGGCGGCAGCTTCCTGGGCGGCGATGCGCCCGGAGCGGCCGATGGCGTCCATGTCCCAGCTGGACGCCAGGGCCAGGCTGATCGGGAAGATCGTGCGGTGGCCGTGGATCACGTCATAGGCGAAGAACATCGGGATCTTCAACCGGCTGCGCATGGCCGCGTCCTGCATCGGACGGTTTTCCGGGCGGGTGATCGAGTTGAAGGTGCCACCGATGCGGCCGGCGGCGATTTCCTTGCGGATCAGCTCGCGGGGCATCTCGGGGCCGATGCTGATCAGGCGCAACTGGCCGATCTTTTCATCGAGGGTCATCTGCTTGAGCAGGTCGCTGACGAAGGCGTCCTTGTCCTTGAGCGCAGCAGGCTTTGTTTCTGCCCAGACTGGGTGGGTGGCCAGAGTGGCAACAAGGCCGAGCAAACACAGCTTCTTCATGAATATCCTTTTTCGGCTCACTGCACAGCGCTGGGGCTGATCGGCCAAAATGTGGGGAGCGTCTATTGTTGTTCGGGTGTTGTTCAGATAAATGCAGCACACTCTGAACTCTTTTTCGCGCTGGGCATCTTTGTAGCTGATTGGCTCAATGCATTCCAGTGGTGGCGGATTATGCCCCAAGCGCGCGGTTTATAGGGTTAGTCGTCACATTCCATCCAGTTTGGTCAGGAGAAACACCATGCAAGCAGCACACTCTTCCCGCTGGGGCCTCAAGGCCGCGGCTTTGCTACTGATCAGCACGGTGCTGAGCGGTTGCGGCATCAACACCATCCCGACCCTGGATGAACAGGCCAAGGCCGCCTGGGGCCAGGTGCAGAACCAGTATCAACGCCGTGCCGACCTGATCCCCAACCTGGTGGAAGTGGTCAAGGGCTACGCTGCCCATGAGCAGGACACCCTGACCGCCGTCATTGAGGCACGGGCCAAGGCCACCTCGATCCAGGTGGATGCCAGCACCCTCGACAACCCGGAAAAACTCAAGCAATTCCAGCAGGCCCAGGATGGTTTGAGCGGTGCCCTCAGCCGCTTGATGGTGGTGTCCGAGCGTTACCCGGACCTGAAGGCCAACCAAAACTTCCTGGCCCTGCAATCGCAGCTTGAAGGCACCGAAAACCGTATCGCCGTGGCCCGCCGCGACTTTATCCAGGCGGTGCAGGCCTACAACACCGAGATCCGCACTTTCCCCGGCCGCTTGTGGCACAGCGTGATGTACAGCGATCTGCCGATCCGCGCCACGTTTGAAGCCACCAGTGCCGATGCCGATAAAGCGCCGCAAGTGAAGTTCAAATAAGGCTGCATTGAGGTGTCGATGCGTTTATTCAGGATAGGCCTGGCGCTGTGGCTGCTGGCCTGCGTGGGCGTGGCCCAGGCGGCGCTGACCTTCCCGGCATTGACCGGTCGGGTGGTGGACACCGCCCAGATGATCGACCCGGCGACTCGGGAGCAGATCACCCAGCAATTGCAGGCGCTCGAGCAAGCCCGTGGCGACCAGATCGTGGTGGTCACGGTACCCGACCTGCAGGGGGTGCCGATTGAAGACTACGGTTATCAGTTGGGCCGCCAGTGGGGCATTGGCCAGAAGGGCAAGGACAACGGCGCGCTGTTGATCGTCGCCCGCGATGAGCGCAAATTGCGCATCGAAGTCGGCTATGGCCTGGAAGGCGTGCTGACCGATGCGCAGTCCTGGGTGATCATCAACCAGGTGATTGCGCCCAAGTTCAAGGCTGGCAATTACAGCCAGGGCATCAGCGATGGTGTTTCGGCGATGGTGCAGGTGGTCGGCGGCGAACCGCTGGCGGTGCCGGCGCACGTGGCGGACGCCAACTTTGCCAAGGATAATCCGGGGTTTTCCATCGGCCTGTTTATCTTGCTGATCGGTGTGCTGTGGCTGTGCAATCGGCTGGGGCTGCCGGTGGGCGCCATCTTGCTGGCGATCCTCAGCAGCAGCAGCGGGCGCGGCGGTGGTGGCGGAAGCGGAGGCGGTGGTTTCCGCGGCGGCGGTGGCGGCTTCGGCGGCGGCGGGGCCTCGGGCGGCTGGTAATGACAATAACGACAACAGAGCATCTACAACCATGGCACTACTGAGTGAACACGAGCAACGCCAGGTCGCCGAGGCGATTGCCCGCGTCGAGCAGCAGACCGACGCCGAACTGGTGACGGTACTGGCTGCCCGCGCGGACGACTACGCCTACATCCCACTGCTGTGGGCCAGCCTGATCGCGTTGGTGGTGCCGGGTGTGGTGCATTACTTGTCCGGCTACTTGACCATGTACACCTTGCTGTTGGCGCAGTGGGCGACGTTTATCGTGCTGTGCCTGGTGTTTCGCCTGCCCAAGGTCACCACCCGCCTGATCCCGCGCTCGGTGCGCCATTGGCGCGCGTCCAACCTGGCGCGCCGGCAGTTCCTGGAGCAGAACCTGCACCACACGCTGGGCAGCACGGGTGTGCTGATTTTTGTCAGTGAGGCCGAGCGCTACGTGGAGATCCTGGTGGATGAGGGGATTTCCAAGCGCCTGGATGACAGCAGTTGGGACACCATCGTCAGGGCGTTCACTCAGCAAGTGAAACAGGGGCAGACACTGGCGGGGTTTATTGCTTGCATTGAAGCCTGCGGGGAGTTGCTCAAGGTGCATGTGCCGGTCACGCAGACCCGCAATGAACTGCCCAATCGCCTGGTCGTGCTCGAATAGCCCATCTTGCTCCAGGTGGGAACTGGCTTGCCTGCGGGGCGGGCAACTGGGTCTGTCAGGCCCGTCGAGGTGATGCAATCGCGGGCAAGCCCGGCTCCCACATAAGGTGCGTCCCGCCGTGGATGGGCAGGGTTGATTGACCGTTGATCAAATAACCCCGTGCCCTCGGCCCCCATCCCCCCTAAAATGCCCGGCATCCCCAGCCCGAGGCTTTTTTGTTCATGTCTGTCACCGCTCAACCTGCCCGCCCTGCGCCGGATCATCACGCCCAGTTCATCGAACTGTTGAGCGCAAGCCTGGCGCAGCATGCGTTTATCAAGCTGGTGCTGGCCAAGTACGTCGGTGCGGAAGCCGAGCTGCAACGGCTGATCATCAAGCAGGTAGAGGTCAAGGAGCAGCCGTGCCTGTCCTTCGTCTACCGCTACAAGACCCGCGACATCACCAAGAATTTCGCGCTGGCCGAAGGTGTGGCGATGATTGCCGAGTTGCTGCCGGCGTCCTTCAAGAACGCGCACCTGCTGTCGCTGACCGATGAAGCGCAGCTGGAATACAGCAAGAAGAACAAAAGCTCGCTGTTCAAAAGCAAGCCGCAGCAACTGCGCGAGGCGCCTTCGGCTGAGCATAACCGCGAGAAGAATCGCTTCCTCGACCTGAGCCGGCCGTTCCTCGCCGACCTCGGCGTGACCGATGCCAGGCAGGCGCTGATCCCGTCGATGTCGCGCAAGTGGAAGCAGATCAACAAGTTCATCGAAGTGTTCAGCCATGCGCTGACCTCATCACCGTTGAAGCTGGACCAGCCGGTGCGCGTCGCCGACTTCGGCTCGGGCAAGGGCTACCTGACCTTTGCGATTCACGATTACCTGCGCAACACCCTCAAGGCCGAGGGTGAAGTGACCGGCGTGGAACTGCGTGAAGACATGGTGACCCTGTGCAACAGCGCCGCTGCGCGCCTGGAGCATCCGGGCCTGGTGTTCAAGTGCGGCGACGTGCGCAGCGTGGCGCCGAGCGAGCTGGACGTGATGATCGCCCTGCATGCCTGCGACATTGCCACCGATTACGCGATCCACACCGGCATCCGTTCCGGCGCGTCGATCATCATGTGCTCGCCGTGCTGCCATAAGCAGATTCGCCTGCAGATCCAGAGCCCGGCGCTGCTCAAGCCGATGCTGCAGTACGGCCTGCACCTGGGCCAGCAGGCGGAAATGGTCACCGACAGCTTGCGTGCGCTGTTCCTCGAAGCCTGTGGCTACGAGACCAAAGTGTTCGAGTTCATCTCGTTGGAGCACACCAACAAGAACAAGATGATCCTCGCGGTCAAGCGCGCCGAGCCTTTGGACAACGCGCAGTTGCTGGCGAAAATCCAGGAGCTGAAGGCGTTCTACCACATCACCGAGCACTGCCTGGAAACCCTGCTGAGGGCGGATGGTTTCTTGAACTGAACACACTACGTGCAGGCGCTGGCTTGTGTGGGAGCTTTCGAGCTTTAGCGAGGCTGCGAAAGCGGCGGTATTGGCGATAGGATTCCCCTGTGGGAGCTGTCGAGCTTTAGCGAGGCTGCGAAAGCGGCGGCATGGGCGATAGAGGGGTTGGCTGACCGACCGCTTTCGCGAGCAAGCCCGCTCCCACATTTTGAGCGTACCCGGCCACAGATTTCGTAGCCATTCCGCGATTCCCCTGTGGCAGCTGTCGAGCTTTAGCGAGGCTGCGAAGGCGGCGGCATGGGCGATAGAGGGGTTGGCTGACCGGCCGCTTTCGCGAGCAAGCTGAACTGGTCAAGTAATCTTGGACACCGATTAAGGTTTCACGCCACCAGCTTCTCCCTGGCGACTGGTGACCGATAGTCGTTGTAGCTATGCGGCCTGGTGATGTTGTAGCGCGATACATAGCGCTGCACATCCGCTCGGGCCTCATGTTCCGACCCGTAGCCTGCTTCTGGCACCCACTCTGATTTCAAACTTCCAAAGAAACGCTCCATCGGAGCGTTGTCCCAGCATTCGCCTTTACGGCTCATGCTTTGTCGGAGTCCATGTTCCAGCAGTTCATTTCTGAATTTATGGCTGGTGTACTGGCAACCTTGGTCGGAGTGAAACAGTACGTCTTTTGGGCGACCGCGCAGTTCAATCGCCATGCGCAGGGCTTCGCAGGTCAGCGTGGCATCAGAGATCATCGAAAACGACCAGCCCACAATCCGGCGAGCGAACAAGTCCAGAACCGCCGCAAAATACAGCCAACGCTTGCCGACTTTGATGTACGTCACGTCCCCACACCACACCTGATTGACCGTCGCAACATCAAACTTGCGTTTGAGCACATGCGGTGCCACCAAAGCCTCCACGCCAGGTGACTTGTACTTATGGCGCCGGCGTTGACGGCTGACAATGCCTGCTTCTCGCATCAAGCTGCGAGCCATGAACCGCCCGACATCATGCCCGCCGGCTTGCAGCTGTTTAGCCAAGGTACGAGCGCCCGCAGACTCTCTCGACGCCCTGTGGTGCTTGACCAGCATAGCCTTGAGTTTCTCTCGCTTAGGGCTCACCTTGCCTTGGCGCTGACGCCATGCGTAAAAGCTACTGCGGTTTATTCCGAACACACGACAGCAATCGTTAACGCCGTACTGCTCGCCCAGCTCACAGATCAACGAGAGTGATCTTTGGCGTCCAAAAGCAGGAGAGCACTGGCCTTTTTTAGGATTTCGATATCCCGGTCTCTTTGCCTGAGCAAGGCTTTAAGTTCCTGGATCTCTCGCTGATCCGCGGTGATCGCCTTGGCTCCCACCGGAGTCGAGCCCAAGCGTTCCTTGCGAACTTGATCGACCCAGCGGCGCAAGGCCGTAGGGCCAATATCCAAGCTGGCACAGACCTCGGGAACCGACTGCCCCTCGTCCAGCACCATGCTGGCAGCCTTGAGTTTGAACTCACATGAATAAGATTTACGCATATCCAAACACCTCAGATTTGGACGCCATCATAGCGCCCGATTGAGGTGTCCAAAATCATTAGGCCAGTTCAAGCCCGCTCCCACATTTTGACCGTACCCCGCCACAGATCTCACATACCCCCGCAATCCCCTGTGGGAGCTCTCGAGCTTTAGCGAGGCTGCGAAGGCGGCGGCACGGGCGATAGAGGGTTGGCTGACCGGCCGCTTTCGCGGGCAAGCCCGCTCCCACATTTTGACCGTACCCCGCCACAGATCTCATAGCCATCCCGCAATCCCCTGTGGCAGCTGTCGAGCTTTAGCGAGGCTGCGAAAGCGGCGGTATTGGCGATAGAGTGGTGGGCTGATTCACCGCTTTCGCGGGCAAGCTCGCTCCCACATTTTGACCGTACCCGGCCACAGATCTCATAGCCATTCCGCGATTCCCCTGTGGGAGCTGTCGAGCTTTAGCGAGGCTGCGAAGGCGGCGGCATGGGCGATAGCGGGGTTGGCTGACCGGCCGCTTTCGCGGGAAAGCCCGGCTCCCACACAAGCCGGCGCCTGCATTAGATAGCGTTTACCTTTGGCGCGGGCGCAGGCTGCACCGCCGTCTTGCGCCCGAGCATCACCGTGACGATCACCCCACAGGCGAACAGCCACGTAATCGGCTCGATATGTTCGCCAAAGAACAGCGCCGAAAACGCGATGGTGAAGAAGATCTGCAGCAATTGGATCTGGCTGACCCGCGCGATCCCGCCCATGGCCAGCCCCGCGTACCAGGCGAAGAATCCCAGGAACTGCGAGAACAGCGACACATAGCCAAACGCCCACCAGGTGCGCATCGAAATCGCACCTTGATGCTGCGCCGCCAGGTACCAGACTGGGCCGATCAGCACCGGCGTCGACAGCACCAGCGCCCAGCAGATCACTTGCCAGCCGCCCATCTCCTTGGCCAGCCGGCCGCCTTCGGCATAGCCCAGCCCGCCGACGGCAATCGCGCCGAGCATCAACAAATCGCCGGCCTGAATACTGCCGGCGCCGGTGATCAGCGCGTAACTCAACACCAGCGCACTGCCGAGCGCCGCGCAGGCCCAGAAGGCTTTGGACGGTCGCTCATGCGACAGCCACGCGGCATACAGTGCCACGCACAAGGGTTGCAGGCCGTTGACCAGCGCGCCATGGGAGGCTGGCAAGGTTTGCATGGCCCAGGCCGACAACACCGGAAAGCCCAGGATCACCCCGGCGATCACCAGGCACAGCCCGCGCACCTGGCGCCAGGTCGGCCAGCGCTCACGACGCCACAGCAACAGCGCCGCCGCCGGAATCGCCGCGAACAGCGCACGGCCGAGGCCGTTGAGCAACGGGTGGATTTCCTGCACCACGATGCGGGTGAAAGGCAGGGTCAGGCTGAAGATGATGACGCCCAGCAGGCCGAGGGCCATGCCGGTATTTTCGCGCGAACTCATGGGAGGGATCCGAAATCCAGAGGGCTTCAAGGGAAGCCCATCTAGCCACATCCCCCGCCAATCGCGGGCCTACAGCTGGGTGCGGATTTATCCGTACAGTTGCGTGCCAGGGCCGACAGTGCCGCCGCCATCGCCGTGTAGGCGCTGTCGAGCTTGAGCGAGACGGCGATGGGATCGCTGCTGTTTCGCGGGTAGACCGAGTCGCCCGCATCGCCGGCACGCCGGCGCCTACAGGTTCAGAAGAACCGCGTGATGCTGATCTTGGCGTTGCGCCCTTCGCTGTAGACACCGTCGCCGCTGAGTGCTGGCTGGTAGCTGCGGTTGAACAGGTTGTCGACGGTGAAGTTGATCTCGGTGCCTTTGAGGCCCGCCTGCTGCGGTTTCCAGTTGGCGAATAGGCCCTGGGTGTCGTAGCTGGGGTTCTCGGTCTGGTCGTAGATAAAGTCGCCGATGGTGGAGTTGAAGCCGCCAGGATAGATGTCGGTAGGTACGCGATCGGTCTTGCGCACGAACTGGCCCTGCCAGCCCACCTGCGCGTCCCAGCTCGGGATCTTGGTGCCGAGGACTACCACCCATTTGGCCGGTGGAATATCCCGTGCCCACACGTGCCGGTCGGTAGCCCAAGGGTTGGTGTAGGGGTTGTCTCGTTTACCTGTAGCCCAGGAGTAAGTCAGGGAACCGAACACGTACGTCGAGTCGTAGTAGCTTTCCAGCTCGAAGCCCTTGATGGTCATGCCGCCCACGTTGCGATAGTTGGTCCTGGACGCCGCGTCGGTGCACACCGCATCGATACTGCCCGGCACGGTCATTTGCCGTTCGCAGCCGAGGCCGGTGGCCTTCATGATCTCGTCTTCGATGCGGTTGTGAAACAGCGTGGTGCGCAACTGCAGGTTGTCATCGCGGGTGAAGACGCCGGAGAAGTGCGTGACGTTGCCCGCCGTAATCGCGGTGATGCGCTCCGGGTCGAGGTTGAGGCTGGTGGCGCTGCGCGTGCTGGCAGAGCCTTGCACCTCGTACTGCTCATCGATGACCGGCGCGCGCCAGGTGCGGTTCCAGCTGGCGAAGAAGGCGACATCCGGGGTCACGTTCCAGAAGGCTGCCAGGCGTGGCGACCAACCGGTGTAGGTGCGGTCGCTGTAGTCATGGCCGACGCGCGGGTCCGGGCTGCTGTAGTACGGCGCATCGTTGGCTTCGCCGCGGTTGCGCACGTGGTCATAGCGCAGGGACGGCGTGAGGGTGACGTCGCCAAGTGTCACGGCGTCCTGCAGGTAGAACGCATTGGTGTCGACTTTGCCGTGGGGCATGAAGTACGGCTGGAAATGGCCATAGTTGTATTTAGCGGTGTTGTAGGTCGCGCCCGGCATCCAGCTTTCGGTTTCGCGGTCGTGCTTGCGCACCTGCACGCCGGTGGTTACGGCGTGTTCCAGCGGGCCGGTGGTAAACAGGCTGATGTTGCGCAGCTCAAGGATGCGGTCGGTGTAAGACGTTTCCATCTTGCGCCCGCCGGTGGCCAGGCTGATCACCGCATTCTCGGCGCGCTCGTCGGTCTGATCGGTCTTGGAGAACGAGTAGCTGAGTTTCAAGTCGATCAGCGGGTTGTTCAACGGCTGGTATTCGTACTTGCCTGACCAGGTGGTGTCCACGGTTTCGCGGTCGGCCAGAAAGCGTTTCAGTGCGCCTTCGTAGCCATATCGGTCGATGGCTGATTGCGTCGGCGGCGACGGGTAGGTTTTAGCCGAGAACGGCGCCATGCGCTCGCTTCTGGCGCTGGAATAGGACAGGCCCATGCTGTGCTCGTCGGTGAAGTGCGCGTTGAACTTGAGCAGCTCGCCTTCTACATCCTGCGCGCTGTTGGGCAGGCGCTTGGGGTTGATCGGGTATTCGTTGCGTGGGTCGGGCGGGGTGCCGGCGAGCTTCAAGTCATCGCCGTCGCGTTTGGTCAGGTAGATCAGGCCATCCATGCGGCCGTCGTCGGTGCGGCCATACACTGCGCCGGTGTACACCTGTTCGTGGGTGTTGCTGGAGTAGCCGTACTTGGCCATCGCCCCGGCGTTACGCCCATCCTTGAGCAGGTCCGGTGCATCCTTGGTGATCATGTTGACCGTGCCGCCGAAACCGCCGTTGCCGTTGAACGGCGAATACGGGCCTTTCTCCACCTCAATGCTTTTGATCAGCTCGGGTTCGATGAACACCGTGCCTTGCTGGTAGCGCTCGAAGCCGCTTTTGGTCGCGCCATCCACGGTCATTGGCACATCTTCGGCATCGCCCATGCCGCGAATGTTGATGGTCTGGCCACCGGGCTTGGGCGAGCCGCCCATGGACACTCCCGGCAAGGTCTGCAGCAGCGAAGGGATGTTGTCGGGCTGGTAGCGGTCGATATCGGCCTGGCTCAAGGTGGAGCGCCCGACGGTGCTGGAGTCGACCTCGTTGCCGGTGCCGATCACGCTCAGGGCTTCCAGCTGGATCGCGCCGCTCTGGGTGGTTTTTGCCTCTTCGGGCTTTACCACGTAAGTGCTGCCGACCCTGATCAGGATGAACTCGCCGTTTTTCAGCAGGGTGCGAATCGCCACTTCCGGGCTGAACTCACCGTTGAGCGCCGGTGCCTGCACGTTCTTGAGCAGTGCTTCATCGAACAACAGCTGGATCTTCGCCTGCTGCGCCACTTGGCTCAGCGACGTGGCCAGCGACTGGGCGGGCAGTTGCAGCTTGAACGACTCGGCCTGGGCGCTGAGGCTGAAGGCCAGGCAGGTGGCAATGACGGTCGGTCGAAGAAACAGGTGCGAAGCGTGGCAAGGCGCGCGAAACATGAAATCCCCCGGTGTGGCCAAGTGGCCGAAAAATGCGTGCGTATCAAACGCAGACCGGAGGAAGACGGGGCAGGCAAAAAAATCCACACCTGCGAATGAAAAATATTCTCAAGTACTGTTTCGAGGGTTATTTGCTGGGCTCGATCCGCACGATGCCATCGGCCGAGGCCACGGTTTTCACTGGCAGCAAGGCGGGCAGGGCGTTGAGCAGGGCGTCCGGGTCGTTGACATCGAGATTGCCGGAGACCTTCAGTTGCGCCACCGCATTGCTCACCTGCAACGGCGCCTGGGGACGGTAGAGGCTCAGTTCATCGATCAGGCTGGCCAGTTCGCGGTTGCGAAACGACAAGTGCCCGCTGCGCCAGTCGGCCACTTCTTCGGCGGTGAGGGTTTGTTGCTGCACGGTGCCCTTGGCGTAGCTGTAGGTGGCGCGCTGCTGGGCGCCGAGCAGGGTCACCGGGCTCTTTGCGTCCGGCTCGAAAGCCACCTTGCCGTGGGCGACGCTGACCACCAGTTGCTGTTGGCTGCGGCGTACATCGAAGCCGGTGCCGACCACCCGCACATTGGCCTCGCCGGCCTGCACGAACAGCGGTCGCTCCTTGTCGGCGGCCACCTCGATATACAGTTGGCCCTTGTCCAGGTGCACGATGCGCTGGTGCGCGGTGAAGTCCACACGCAGGCGCGTGTTGGCATTTACATACAGCGTGCTGCCGTCGGGCAGGTTGAAGGTGCGCATGCCCTTGGCATGGGCCGCCACTTGTGTGTGATACAGCTCGCGGGGCGCGCCGATATGCGTGGCCAGCACGGCGCACAACACTGCGGCGGCGACGGCCAGGGCAGGGCGCCACACCGACGGTTTGCGCTTGGGCAGGGGCACCGGTTTGTTCAGTTGCTGCAACTGTGCCAGGTCGGCCCACAGTTGCTCGAACTCGGCATAGGCGCGAGCATGCGCCGCGACCGCATGCCAGGCGGCAAACGCCTTGCGGTCGGCACGGCTCGCGTCATTACGGTTGCGTGCAAACCAGCTGGCGGCTTGGGCATCGATGGAGTCACTCGCTTCGATATCCAGGGCGTCGGTGTCGCTCAGGCGGTTCATTCTGGCTGCTCCGTGCCGGGGTCTGATTGAAGGCGTCGCTTGCAATGCAGCAGGGCAAAAGCGATGTGCTTTTCCACCATGCTCGTCGAAATGCCCATGCGCTCGGCGATCTGCGCCTGGCTCAAGCCTTCGAAGCGGTGCAGCATAAGGGCTTCTCGCCGGCGCGGCGAGAGTTCGGCGAGGACTTCTTTCAACTGTTCCAGGCGTTGCAAGCGCTGCGCGGCGGCCATGGGATCGTTTTGCTCGTCGGTGACCGGTTCGGCGTCCCTGTCGGCCTGATCGGAATGGGCGGTGTGCCGTACCTTCTGTCTGCGCCAGTGATCACGCAGCAGATTGCGCGCCATCTGGAACAGAAAGGCCCGTGGCTGCTCGACCTTGGCCCGGTCGCGGTAGTCCAGCCACTGGGTAAAGACATCCTGGGTCATGTCCGCCGCGTCGCTGGCGTTGTCCGTGCGTTTGCGCAGGAAATGCAGGATATCTGCATAAAACCCGCGAAAAGCATCGGCCGACAGCGGGTCGGGCTTGGGACGAGACATGGATATCCTTCGTGACGAAGCACGGCGTATAAATGCCGCGAATGATATCGAGAATTATTGTCATTTGTCTCGGTTTAATTGTCGACGCCGGCTTGTCGGCGATCGCGTCGGGGCAGTCGATGTTGATGTTGACTGCGAGAGCGCTATCGCCGGCAAGCCGGTTCCTACAGGGTCAGCGCAGCAATGTCTTTAGTTGCTCGATCCCGGCTTCACTCAACGGGAACACCGGCAAACGTGGATCGCCGGCTTCCAGCCCGGTCAGGCGCAAGCCGGCCTTGATCGTTGCCGGTAGTCCGCCCTTGAGGATGAACTCCAGCAGCGGCAGTTGGCGGTAGAACAGTTCCCGCGCCTGGGTCAGATCATTCGCCAGCACCGCGTCATACAAAGCCAGATTGAGCTGTGGGATCAGGTTCGGCGCTGCGGTGCACCAGCCTTTGGCGCCCGCCACGAAGGCTTCCAGTGCCAGCGGGTTGCACCCGTTGAAGAACGGCACGTCGCTGTAGCGCCGTAATTGGTGCATGCGTTGAATATCGCCGGTGCTCTCCTTGACCATCGTCACGTTCTCCACGTGCTTGACGATCCGCAGGATCAAATCCACCGACATGTCCGTGCCGCTGGTGGCCGGGTTGTTGTAGAGCATGATCGGCACGCCGATGCTGTCGCCAATCGCAGCGTAGTGGGCGAGGATTTCCGCTTCGCTGAGTTTCCAGTACGAGGCCGGCAGCACCATCACCACATCGGCGCCATTTGCCTCGGCGTAACGGGCGCGCCGCACGGATTTAGCGGTGGTCAGGTCCGAGACGCTGACCACAGTCGGTACCCGCCGGGCAATTTTTGCCAGGCTGTAGGCGCTGACTTCATCCCACTCGGCATCGCTCAGGTAAGCCCCTTCGCCGGTGCTGCCCAGGGGCGCGATGGCATGGACGCCGGCGTCGATCAAGCGGTCGATGGAGCGACCGAGGGCGTCGAGGTCGATGCGCTTACCGTCAGCGCTGAAGGGGGTGATGGTGTAGCCGATGATGCCGTGAATATCGGGGCTGGACATGGGAAGTCTCCTGTCAGAAAAGGGGCGGGTCAGTTCAGGCAATCGGCGTGCTGGCGCAGGTTCTGTCGCACGTAGTAGTTGAACGCGGCGCCATGGCGCTTGGGCCGGGAGATCCAGTCGTGGGCCTCGCGCCCCAACTCCGGCAGGATCGGCTTGATCGTGCCGGCCGCCATCGCCAGCAACTGCAGCTTGGCGGCGCGCTCGATCAACTGTGCAATCACGCAGGCCTCCTCGACGCTCGCGCCGGTCGACAACTGGCCGTGGTGCGAAAGCAGGATCGCGCGTTTGTCACCGAGTGCCGCGGTGATGATTTCGCCTTCTTCGTTGCCCACCGGCACCCCTGGCCAGGCCTCGAGGAACGCGCAGTCTTCGTACAGCGGGCAGAGGTCCATGTGGGACACCTGCAGCGGTACTTCCAGCATCGACAGCGCGGCGATATGCGTGGGGTGCGTGTGAATGATGCAGTTCACGTCCGGGCGCCCTCGGTAGACCCAGCTGTGGAAACGGTTGGCCGGGTTGGGAATGCCGTGGCCTTCGAGCACTTCAAGGTCCTCGTTTACCAACAGCAGGTTGCTGGCGGTGATCTCATCGAAGCCCAGCCCCAATTGCTGGGTGTAATAGGTGCCGTGTTCGGGCCCGCGCGCAGTGATCTGCCCGGCGAGGCCCGAGTCGTGGCCGTGCTCGAAGAGGATACGGCAGGTCAGCGCCAGCTTTTGCCGCACGGTCCACGTATTATCCGCCAGGGTATTTTGCATCTGGATCAGTGCTTGCTTGACCAGCTGGTCTTTCGGGAGTGCTAATGTCTTGGCCATATCGGTGTCCTTTGGGTGGTTCAATGGACGTCTGGTTTGCTGGTCTCCCGCTGCTCGCAAGGTCGCTGGGTGAACGCAAATGACACTAAAGATGCTATATGACACAAAGTGTCATTGGCAAGCACAGCTCATCGCTTCCTGCATGGATTAACCGCGGAACATGTCTATCCGTTTGAAATTATTGAGAAAAAAACTTGGCGTAACCTTGGAGAACCTGGCTGAAAAGTCCGGGATGACCAAGAGCTACCTGTCCAAGGTTGAGCGCGGCCTCAACACGCCGTCGATTGCCGCCGCGCTGAAATTGGCCAAGGCGCTGAACGTGAAAGTCGAAGAGCTGTTCAGCGAAGACAGCGTCAGCCTCGACAGCTACAGCCTGGTACGCAGCCATGAACGGCCCGACACGGCGCCCGGTTACGCGGTGCTCGCCCATCAGGTCAGCGAACGCAGCCTGCTGCCCTTCATCATCTACCCGCCAGCGGAATTCACCGACAAGAGCTTCAAGGAGCACGTGGGGGAGGAGTTTCTGTTTGTGCATGAAGGCCAGGTCGAAGTGGATTTCATGACTGAGCGCGTGATCCTCGAGCGTGGCGATGCGCTGCACTTCAATGCGCAGAAGCCCCACCGCCTGCGCTCGGTGGGGCCGGTGCAGGCGCAATTGCTGGTGGTGGTGCACAGCGCGCAGGACTGACGTCACTTGGCTGTTGTGAACACGCTCATGGTGGGCGCAGGCAAGCCAGCGCCTGTATTTGATCGAAGTCGCCCGAAAAGTCAGCGTTCGACCGGGACTGCCAGCGCAGGATTGCCCAACGGATGGGTGCGCGCCGCAAAGAATTCCAGCGCCACGCCCGACCCATCAAACAGCTCAGAGTACCGCCGCTTCTGCTGGCGAATAAACCCGTCGCTGCGCCCCGATACCGAGATTGCCAGCGTGGTCACCGGGGCTTGGCGAATCGCATCCACCAAGTGTTTATCCTGCGGCCCGAGGTCGTGGCCGAAGAGGCACAGCGCGCCTTCATGGGTCAGCAGTTGCTCATAGCAGAACGACAGGTAATCCGAGCTACGGATGGTCTTGAGCTTCTCGTCTACCGTGCCTTCGCTGACGAACAGCGGCACATCGTCGAGGGTCTTGATCGTGTTATTGATCGCAAAACTGCTCAGCAGGGTGCTGTCGGTGGTCGGCAATTTGCGCGCGGTACCATCGAGGTTGCGCACCAGGTGCAGGCCTCCGTGCAGGTACAGAATGCGCGTGGCCTCGGTTCGCGTGTTGCGCAGGTCGAAGCTTGAGTCGGCGCTGCGAAACAGGTCGTCGATGCCTGGCGTGTGCAGGATCGCCCAGTAGTTGAGCAAGTCGTAGTTACTGGTAAACACCGTGGTGTATTGCGCCAGCTCCGCGTTGATCGTCGCCAGCGTCGACGGCTGCACCAGGCGCCACGGAATGTGCACCGCGTGGATGGTATTGATCAGCGCTTCCTTGATCGCGTAGTAGCGATTGCGCGGTGCCGCCGAGCTGACTGCCAGGGCCTTGTTGACCCGGCTGGTGGTCTTCAGCGCGCCAAGGGCCTGTTCGAAGCTGCGGGTTTGCAGGGCGTCGAACACGCTGAGTTCGGACTGGCCGAGGGGTTTTTCTTCGACGGTGCGCGCGTTTTCGAACAGCGAGTCGTAGGCGAAGTCTTCCCAAATCGTACGGCTGGCGCCGTTGCCGATCAGAATCCCGCTGAAGGCAGTGCGGCTGCGCAGTGCGCTCCAGTCTTCAAGGTGGGCGTCAATATCCTGGAAATCCTTCATTGCGGCGGGTCTACTCGAATTCGGCTGGACGGTGACTTTATCACGAGCCGGCGTTGATCCTGATCAAGATGCCGCAGGCGGGTGAAGTCGATGCTGTAGGCATAAACGTCATCCGAGGATTCGCCATGAGCAGCACCTTCTTCATTCCCGCCGTCAACATCATGGGCACCGATTGCCTCGACGAAGCCATGACCGCTATCCGCAACTACGGTTTTCGCAAGGCACTGATCGTCACCGACGCCGGCCTGGCCAAGGCGGGCGTGGCCAGCATGATCGTCGAGAAATTGGCGATGCAGGATATCGACTCGGTGATCTACGACGGCGCCAAGCCCAACCCCAATGTGGAAAACGTCGAGAACGGCCTGGCGCTGCTGCAACAGAGCGCCTGCGATTTCGTCGTGTCCCTCGGCGGCGGCTCGCCACATGACTGCGCCAAGGGCATCGCGCTGTGCGCCACCAACGGCGGGCATATCGGCGACTACGAAGGCGTCGACCGATCGAGCAAGCCGCAACTGCCGCTGGTGGCCATCAACACCACCGCCGGCACCGCCAGCGAGATGACCCGTTTCTGCATCATCACCGACGAAAGCCGCCACGTGAAAATGGCCATCGTCGACCGTAACGTCACGCCACTGCTGTCGGTCAACGACCCGGCGCTGATGGTCGGCATGCCCAAGGGCCTCACCGCCGCCACCGGCATGGACGCCCTGACTCACGCCATCGAAGCCTATGTGTCCACTGCTGCCACGCCGATCACCGACGCCTGCGCGATCAAGGCCATCGAGCTGATCAGCGCCAACCTGCGCCTGGCCGTACGCGACGGCAGCGACAAGGCCGCACGGGAAAACATGGCGTACGCTCAATTCCTGGCGGGCATGGCGTTCAACAACGCGTCCCTGGGTTTCGTGCACGCCATGGCCCACCAGTTGGGCGGCCTCTACGACCTGCCCCATGGCGTGTGTAACGCGGTGCTGTTGCCCCACGTGCAAAGCTTCAACGCCAGCGTCAGCGCCAAGCGCTTGAGCGACGTCGGCCGCGCGCTGGGAGCGGATGTCAAAGGCAGCACGGACGAAGAGGGCGCCCAGGCCGCCATCGCCGCGATTCGTGCGTTGTCCCTGGACGTCGAAATCCCCGCCGGGCTGCGCGAGCTGGGCGCCAAGTTGCAGGACATTCCGCTGTTGGCCACTAACGCGTTGAAGGACGCGTGCGGGCTGACCAACCCGCGCCGGGCGGATCAGCGTCAGATCGAGGAGATCTTTCGCAGCGCGTTCTGATCCGTACGGCACCCGGCGGCGCACAGAAATGCGCCGCCTGCCAACGCCATGCACAACAGTGCCAATGGCCATGATTGCTGACTCACCAACAGGCTGGCCACGCCGCCGATCATGGCGGCCATCAGTTGATGCATAAAACCGCTCAAGGCCATGGCGTAAGGGCCGTTGATGGGGGAACCATCATTGGCCAGGGACAAGCTGATCGGGTAACTCATCGACTGGCCCAACACTGCCAGGCAATACGGTAACCACAGCAGCACAGCGAGCCCGCTGGCAAATACACTGCCGAGCAACATCACGGCAGCCCCCAGCAATATCAAGGCCACGCCCCAACTCATCATCGTCAACCGCCCCGTTTGTACAACGAGGCGATTGACCATCAACGCCCCTGCCAGATATGCGCCGCTTATCGGCCATCCCAGCCAGCCATACTGCGTCGCGCTCCAGCCGAAGCGCCCCTGCAGTATCAGTGGTGCGCAGGTGTTGAACGCAATGATGACGCCATAGCCCAGGCCGCCGATCATGGCCGCGTGGAGAAAGCCGGGGTGTCGCATAATCGTGGCGTAGATCCGCCAGGCCGGTAGCGAGGAAGCCGCCTTCACCAGCCGCGCAAACGTTACCCACCGCAAGATCACCATCAACGTGACGGCTGCGATCGCCAACGTATAAAAGATCGCTTTCCAGCCGAATGCCACTTGCACCAGCGAACCTGCAAACTGGCCGATACCCAGCGCGATCACAAAGGTCATGCCCAACCACGACAAGCCTTTGGCCAACAGTTCCCCGCTGAAGCTATCCCGCACCAACACTCGCGCCATCACCGAAACACCGCCCGCGCCGACTCCCTGAATCAGCCGCAATACCAAGAATGTTTCTACGTTCAACGCCGATGGAATGGCGGTACTGGCCATGGCATATACCGCCAGTGACGCCAGCAATACCGGCTTTCTGCCAAACCGTTCGCTCAGTCTCCCCCACAGCAGCATCGGCAGCGCCATACCCACCAGGTACACCGCCAGAGCCAAGGCTACCTGGTCCTCGACGGCGCGCAGGGCTAGGGCGATGGCGGGCACTGCGGGCAAGTAACTGCTGATGCCGAGCTGGGCGAGGAAAGCGGCGCAGCAGGCGAGGGTAAGGGTCGTGGTGCTTCTCAAGGGGTGACATCCGTCAGTGGTACTTCTGAAGTCATCATCGAAAATCCAGCTGCCAACATGAACCGTGCGATGTGATGCTCTGATTATTGAGCAACCGCAAACGTCAGCGGTTGTCGTGTTCTTCTAGAAGCATCACGAGTGTTGAACAAAATGAACGTATCGTTTGAGGGAGCATGTCCGCGCGCAGTGTTATACGAATGGCGGCTTTTCCTCTGTCAGGCGTTTCCTATAGAGAGGACGTCGCGCGGACTTTCTAATGTGGGCAGCCTCCTACGATACTCAGTGGCAATTAATCGCCTTGGGCTGTCCAGTCATGGCTCAAGGCGCCGGCGCCGTTCAATTTGTTGAGGTCGGCTCTCACGATAGTGAGTAAGGTGGCAGCGTAGGGGGCGAATGTGACGACGGCCTATGACGGCCTGTCTCTCAGATAGCCAAAACGAGCGGGATGAAGGGAGTGCTAGATGAGAGTTCTGTTATTCGGTGCCACCGGCATGGTCGGCCAGGGCGTCCTGCGCGAGTGCCTGCTTGCCCCTGACGTGCAGGAAGTGGTCGCCGTCGGGCGCACGCCGCTGACCCAGGAGCATGGCAAGCTGCATCAGGTGTTGCACAGCGACATGCTGGATTTCCAGCCGTTGGAAAACTTGCTGCAAGGCTTTGACGCGTGCTTTTTCTGCCTCGGGGTGTCCTCGGCGGGCATGAATGAAACCCGCTACACCCACCTCACCTATGACCTCACCCTCGTTGCCGCCAGCACCCTGGCACGGCTCAATCCGCAGATGACCTTCATTTACGTGTCCGGCGCCGGGACGGACAGTTCCGAGGCCGGCAAGTCGATGTGGGCGCGGGTCAAGGGCAAGACCGAGAATGCCTTGCTGCGCCTGCCGTTCAAGGCGGTTTACCTGTTCCGGCCGGGGATCATCCAGCCGTTGCATGGGGTGCGCTCGAAGACGCCGTTGTATCAGGCGTTTTACTCCGTGCTCGGGCCGTTGCTGTCGTCTGTGCGTCGGCTCAAGCCGGGTTGGGTGGTCAGTACTGAAACTGTCGGCCGGGCCATGCTGGCGGCGGTGCGCCATGGCGCGCCACAGCCGGTGGTGGAGCAGGCCGAGATCAATCGCCTGGCGTCCGAGCGCGGCTGATGTTGCACAAGAGCCTGGTGCGCCGCCTGGACCTGATCACCCTGCAACTGTTCGTCGCCGTGTTCGAGGAAGGCACCCTGACCCGCGCCGCGGCCCGCGAAGCCATCGCGGTGTCGGCTGCCAGCAAGCGCCTGATGGAGTTGGAGCAGGTGCTCGGCGTGAGCCTGTTCGTGCGTCGGGCCAAGGGCATGGACCTGACCGCGGCCGGCGAGACCCTGTTGCACCATGCGCGGCAGATGCTGTTCAACGTGGAAAAAATGGGCCTGGAACTCGGTGAGCACAGCCACGGCGTGCGTGGTTACGTGCGGATGCTGGCCAATTTGTCGGCGATCATTGAGTTCCTTCCGGAAGACCTGCGCGACTTTTCCGAACTGCACCCCGAAGTCAAGACCGACCTTGAAGAGCGCCCCAGCAACGGCGTGGTCCAGGGCGTGCTGGATGGCGTCGCCGATCTGGGCATCTGCTCCAGCGACACCGACACCAAGGGCCTGCCCAGCGTGACCTATCGCCATGACAAACTGGTGGTGCTGATGCCGGCGGATCACGCATTGGCGGCGCGCTCATCCCTGGCTTTCGCCGACACCCTGGACAGCGACTACGTTGGCCTGCACGCCGCCAGTTCGATCAACATGCGCACCCACGCCGCCGCGCGCGAGGCCGGCAAAATGTTGCGCCTGCGCATCCACGTGCCGGGGTTTGATGCGATGTGCCGGATGGTCCAGGCCAATATGGGTATCGGCATTCTGCCGCAGAAGGCCTACGAACTGTTTGGCCGCGCCCTGGGATTGCACGCGGTGCCGCTGACCGATGCATGGTCGCACCGCAGCCTGATCCTGGTAGTGCGCGATGAAGCGCAGTTGTCGCCCGTCAGCCGCTTGCTGTTCGACTACCTCAGCGCGCCCCTGTAGAAGCCCTGCGGCGATGGCGATCTCGACATCGCCGCAGGGCTCAGCATCCGGTCGCCCACCAGTGTGTTCGCGTTTCGCGAACGCTCCTTGCCAACTGACGGTTGGATTTTTCCTGTGCCTGTCCTCTAGCCTTGGCCGCACATTCCAAGAACAAGAGGTACACCCCATGACGGCTCCCCTGAGCGGTATCAAGGTGATCGAGATCGGTACGCTGATTGCCGCGCCGTTCGCCGCCCGGCTGCTGGGCGAATTCGGTGCCGAGGTGATCAAGATCGAAGCCATGGGCCAGGGCGATCCACTTCGCAAATGGCGAAAGCTGCACGAAGGCACATCGCTGTGGTGGTACCTGCAATCGCGCAACAAGAAGTCCCTGGCGCTGGACCTCAAGTCCGCTGAAGGCCTGGGCCTGATCAAGCAGCTGCTGGGCGACGCCGACGTGCTGATCGAAAACCTGCGCCCCGGTGGCCTGGAAAAACTCGGCCTGGGCTGGGACGTGCTGCACGCGCTCAACCCCAAGCTGACCCTGGTGCGCATCTCCGGCTATGGCCAGACCGGCCCTTACCGCGACCGCCCAGGCTTTGGTGCGATCGGCGAGGCCATGGGCGGCATTCGCTACACCACCGGCAACCCGGATTCGCCACCGGCGCGGGTCGGCGTGAGCCTGGGTGACTCCCTTGCCTCGTTGCACGGTGTGATCGGCGCGCTGATGTCGCTGCTGCGGGTCAAGACCGGCCAGGGCGACGGGCAGATTGTCGATGTGTCCCTCGCCGAAAGCGTGTTCAACCTGATGGAAAGCCTGGTGCCGGAATACGACATGCTCGGCCACGTGCGAGAACGCAGTGGTGGCGCCTTGCCTGGCATTGCGCCGTCCAATACCTACCTGACCGCCGACGGTGCCTATGTGGTGATCGCCGGCAACAGCGACCCGATCTACAAGCGCCTGATGACCACCATCGGCCGCGTCGACCTGGCCGAAGCCCCTGAGTTTGCCCACAACGACGGCCGCGCGGCGAAGAGTGGACTGCTGGATGCCGCGATCACCCACTGGACCAGCAGCTTGCCCATCGACCAGGTGCTCAGCGCCCTGGAAGCTGCCGAAGTGCCGGCCGGACGCATCTACTCGGTGGCGGATATCGTCAGCGACCCGCATTACCAGGCGCGCGAAATGCTGCTCGATGCCGAGTTGCCTGGCGGTGTGTCGGTGAAGATGCCCGGCATCGTGCCCAAACTTTCCGAAACCCCCGGTGGCGTCAACTGGCAGGGCCCGACCCTGGGCCAGCACACCGATGACATCCTTGGCAGCCTGGGCCTTACCGGCGCCGATATCCAACGCCTGAAAACCTCGGGAGTGGTGCAATGATCACTGACTATGGCGACCCGCTGATCGTGCAGGAAGTCTCCCCGCGCGATGGCCTGCAAATCGAACCGACCTGGGTCGAGACCGTCGACAAGATCGCGCTGATCGATCAGCTGTCGCTGGCCGGTTTTTCGCGTATCGAAGCCGGTTCGTTTGTGTCGCCCAAGGCCATCCCCGCGTTGCGCGACGGCGAGCAGGTGTTCCAGGGCATCGCGCGCAAACCCGGGGTGATCTATGTGGCGCTGATCCCCAACCTCAAGGGCGCCCAGCGCGCCGTCGAGTCGCGCGCCGATGAGTTGAACCTGGTGATGTCCGCCAGCCAGACCCACAACCTGGCGAATATGCGCATGCGCTGCGAGGCCTCGCTGGCAGCGTTCGGTGACATTGTGCGCTTTGCCGGCGATCACCCGGTGCGCCTCAATGGCAGCATCGCCACCACCTTCGGTTGCCCGTTCGAAGGCAAGATCGATGAAGACCGCGTGCTACAGATTGTCGACGCGTATCAAGCCCTCGGCATCCAGGGCATCAGCCTGGCCGACACCACCGGCATGGCCAACCCGCGCCAGGTGGAACGCCTGGTCAAACGTGTGTTGCAGCGCGTGCCGGCGGGCGATCTGACCCTGCATTTCCACAACACCCGCGGCCTGGGCTTGTGCAATGTGCTGGCTGCCTACGAGGCCGGCGCCCGACGTTTTGATGCGGCGCTGGGTGGCCTCGGCGGTTGTCCGTTTGCGCCGGGGGCGTCGGGCAATATCTGCACCGAAGACCTGGTCAACCTGTGTGACGAGGTCGGCATTCACACCGGTATCGACCTGCCGCACCTGCTGCACATGTCCCGGCGCTTGCCGGCCTTGCTTGGCCATGAGTTGCCCGGCCAGGTGGCCAAGGCCGGGCGTAACAGTGACTTGCATCCGCCACCGGCCTACATCGCCACGCTGTAACGCCGCACCAGACAACAAAAACAATCGGACGCCTGTGAGCAGTCCGCTGGAGAGAACCCCATGAGCACTAATACGTTGGAGGCCGGCGCGCGCCCGGCCGCTGAAATCGATGCCGAAAAAGCCCTGGTCAGCAAGGTCGCCTGGCGCCTGATGCCGCTGATCATGGTGTGTTACCTGTTCGCGTTTTTTGACCGTATCAACATCAGCTTCGCCAAGTTTCAGCTGCAAACCGACCTGAGCCTCAGCGACACCGCCTACGGCCTGGGTGCCGGGTTGTTTGTGGTGGGCTATGTGATCTTTGAAGTGCCGAGCAACATGATGCTGTACAAGGTCGGCGCCCGGCGCTGGATCGCGCGGATCATGATGTCCTGGGGCCTGGCCACGGCGGCCATGGTGTTTGTCACGGCCGAGTGGCAGTTCTATGGCCTGCGCTTCATCATCGGCGCGATGGAGGCGGGCTTCGCACCTGGCGTGTTGTACTACCTGACACTGTGGTTCCCGCAGCATTTCCGTGGGCGCATCACCTCGATGCTGTTCCTGGCCTCGGCCTTCGCCGGCCTGGTGGGTGCACCGTTTTCCGGCCTGGTGCTCGAGCACCTCGACGGCGTACTGCAGATGCGCGGCTGGCACTGGCTGTTCCTGCTCGGCGGCTTGCCGTGCATCGGCCTGGGGTTCCTGGTGTTGACGTTGCTCAAGGACCGCATCGAAGACGCCCATTGGCTGACTTCTGCGGAAAAGGCCTTGCTGTCGAGCCGCATCGCCAAGCATGAGCCGAACACCCATGGCGGTTCACTGCTGTCGGCGATACGTATTCCGGGTTTCTTGATGCTCGGCTTTATCTACTTCCTGATCCAGGTCGCGTCCTACGGCCTCAACTTCTGGGCACCGCAATTAATCCGCAGCGCCGGCACCCAGAGCCCGGTGATGATTGGCCTGCTCACGGCCATCCCGTATGTGTGCGGTGCGATCAGCATGGTGGTGATCGGGCGTCTGTCGGATGCCACCGGCGAGCGCCGCAAGTTTGTCTGCGGCCTGGTGGTACTCGGCGCGGTGGGCTTCTTCAGTGCCGGGATCTTTGCCGACCACACGACGTTCCTGATCATCGCCCTGGGCATGTTGGGCGCGGGCATCATCGCCTCGATCCCGACCTTCTGGACGCTGCCTCCCAAGCTATTGGCCGGCGCCGGTGCGGGCGCTGCGGGTGGGATCGCGGTGATCAACACCCTCGGGCAGTTCGGTGGGATCGTCAGCCCGGTAATGGTAGGGCGGATCAAGGACCTGACCGGCAGCACCACCCCGGCGCTCTACGTGATCGGGGTGTGCGCGCTGTTGGCCGCGGCGCTGCTGCTGTGGGGCCTGCCGCAGAAACTGCGCACCCTCGACAAAGGCTGATCAGCCCGCCGTCGCCAAGGCCCGGGCCGGCGTGGCGCTGAACTGAATCAACGCCACGCCGCCGATCAACAGCAACGCCCCCAACACGCGGGGCGTTGTCAGTTGGCGCTCCACCAGGCCGAACAGGCCGAAATGGTCGAGCAGCAGCGAGGCGAGAATCTGCCCGGCCATGGCCAACGCAATAAACCCCGACGCGCCCAGCTTGGGCAGCAGCATCAACGCCAGGGAAATAAAACACACCCCGAATGCGCCGCCGGCCCACATCCACAACGGCGCCTTGCTGATGAATGCCAGGCTTGGCAACGGCAAGCGCAGCGCGATGATGACCGGCAGCAGCACGATAATGCTTACCAGCAACGAGGCGAGCGTGGCCCAGAGCGGGTGGCCAAGCCCGCGACCGAGGTTGGCGTTGATCGCGCTTTGAAACGGCACCACCGCGCCGGCAATCACCGCCAACGCCAATAATCCCAGCCAGTGCAACGTGGTCATGGTGAATCTCCCAGAGGTTTTGCTGGACTCTAGGCTATTCGTCGCGCAAATTTAAATTCCAAATTCTCATGTCAGGCATGCAGCTGATGAATGATCTGCGCCGCATCGACCTTAACCTGCTGGTGATCCTCGACGCCTTGCTCAGTGAGCAACACGTCACGCGGGCCGCCGAGCGCCTGCACCTGAGCCAGCCCGCCGTCAGCCATGCGCTCGCGCGTCTGCGTGACCTGCTGGGCGACCTGTTGCTGGTGCGCCAGGGCGGCAGCCTGGTACCCACCGCCCGCGCCCTGGAGTTGGCGGCACCGCTGGCCGAAGCATTGGCCCAGGTGCAGGCACTGCTGGCGCCGAATCGCTTTGACCCTGCCTCGGCCAAGCGGCGTTTTCGGCTGGCGATGTCGGACTACAGCGCGGCGATATTCCTGCCCGGACTGGTGCGCACCCTGCGCCGCGAAGCGCCGGGCATCGACCTGCAAATCATCCAGGCCAGCCGTGAAGGCATGGTCGACGGCGTGCTCAACGGCGACCTTGACCTGGCCGCTGGCGTGTTCCCTGACATGCCCGCCGAACTGCGCACTACGCCATTGTTCGACGAGCACTACACCTGCCTGGTGGACCGCGCCAGCCTGCCGGAAGGCGGCGTGCTGGACCTGCCCACCTACCTGTCGCGGCCCCATGTACTGCTGGAGATACGCGGCAGCGGTACGCCGGAAATCGAGCGCGCGCTGACGGCGATTCGTGAGCGCCGACATGTGGCGATCAGCCTGCCGCACTGGGGTGTGGCGCCGCAGTTGATCCAGGGCACGGACCTGATCCTGACCGTCTCATCCCGAGGCTTGCTGAACATCGATCATCAGCACTTGGTGGCCATGCCGCCGCCGTTTCATATTCCCTCGTTTGCGTTCGAGCTGGCGTGGCATACGCGTCGCGGTGGGGATTCGGGGTTGCAGTGGTTGAAAGAGCAACTGCAGGGTGTATTGTCCGTAGGCCCCCGCTAACAGGAAACACACATGCTTTCAGGCCTCAACCACCTGACCCTGGCCGTCACCGATCTGGAGCGCAGCGTGCGCTTCTACCATGAGCGGTTGCACCTGAAACTTGACGCCACCTGGGACACCGGTGCCTACCTCTCTTTGCCGGGCCTGTGGCTCTGCCTGTCGCTGGACCCTCTTCGCGAGTCCATGCCGGCGGCGGATTACACCCACTACGCGTTTACCGTCGAGGCGGCTGATTTCACCGCGCTGGTTGCGCAGCTGCGCGCCGTCGGCGTTCAAGAGTGGCGCGACAATCGCAGTGAAGGGGCTTCGTTCTACTTCCTCGATCCCGATGGCCACAAGCTCGAAGCCCATGTTGGCGATCTGGCCTCGCGTCTTGAGGCCTGTCGCAACAAGCCCTATGCCGGGATGAAGTTTTACTCCTAGCGCACATCCACCACACCTTTCCACCGTCTGTCAGAGTCGTGCCCATGACCCCATCCTTGCTGTTTGCCGTCCTCGCCTCCGGTTTCATCTACGGTATTACGCCTGGGCCAGGCGTGCTGGCCGTATTCGGCATCGGCGCCGCCCGTGGCCGACGTGCCGGAGCGGGTTTTCTGTGCGGGCACTTGCTCGGCGACGTGGTGTGGTGCAGCACCGCGCTGATCGCGATTGTGGGCGCGCGCGAAGTCGGCAGCCGTGCATTTGATGTATTGGGTGTGCTCAGCGGGTTGTACCTGTTCTGGCTTGGCTGGCGCGCGATCCGCACCCAGCGCCGCAGCAGTGATGCGCCCCAGGGCGCCGCGCGGCATCCGTTCTGGCACGGCATCCTGTTCGGCCTGACCAACCCCAAGGCCTACCCGGTGGCCGTGGCGACGTTTACTGCGTTGCTGTCCAGCCGTGCCGAACTGCTGACCTGGGCGATGCTGCCTTCGTTGATCTTTCTCAGCTTTGTCGGCGGCCTGCTGGCCTACGCGATCCTGATCGGCGTGGTCGGTGCCCAGCGGGTGCGTACCGTGTATCAGCGGCATGAAATCCTGATCACCCGACTCTGTGGCGTGATGTTCATCGGCTTTGCCATCAACGCCCTGGCCCATGCATTGCCGGGGCTGTTTGGCAGCAAACCGGCCTGAGGCGGCAGCGACCGTTCGTCGTACTGGCGAGTTTTTTCTAAACCTTTGCCGCCGTAAAAATTCGAATTCAGGGCGGGGTGTAGTCCCCGCACCCATTTTTGCCCTGGAGGAACCCATCATGAGCCGCATGGCTATCCGGTTACGCACCGCCAGTTTCGCGATGCTGCTGGGCCTCGGCGCCAGCAATGCTTTCGCCCAGTCGCCTGCCGAATTCATCGAGCAGGCTTCGGCCAAAGGTATGGCCGATATCGAAACCAGTCGCATGGCCCACGCCAAGACCTCGTCCCAGGAAATCAAGGACTACACCATCGAGGTGATCAACGAGCGCACCCTGGCCAACCAGCATCTGGCCGCCATTGCCAAGAAGCTCGACCTGCCGGTGGCGCCGCGCGAGAAGATCGTCGACAAGGCCGAGACCTTGATGCCTGAACTCAAGGACGGCGACTCGTTCGACGCCGCCTACACCGCCCAGCAGGTCAAGGAAAACGAAGACGCCATCGCCCTGTTCAAACAGGAAGGCGCAGCGTCGGATGTGCCGGAAATCAAGGCATTGGTGGATGAGACGCTGCCCAAGTTGGAAGAGCGCCTGCAAAAAGCCCGTGCCCTGGCATCGACCTACGGTAAAGGTCATCAAGGCGACGGCTGAAACTTTCGCCGGTAGCAAAAACGGCGGTTGGAGCACATCCAACCGCCGTTTTTTTATGCATGGTTCAAATCGGTTTTATTTGGCACCGCATCGTCGACGGCTTCGCCGCAACTGCTATTGAGCGTGACGCTGCCGGTGGCGCCGATGCTGCGGTATTCCTTGCGCAGTTTTTCCAGCTCCTTGCGGTCCAGCCCGTCCAGGCTCAGCACCGCGTTCTGCGCATCCTTGGACACACGCAGCAGTTCGTCGATCTTGATATGCAGGATGTCGTTGTCGCGGTTTTGCGTGTTCTGGATCAGAAACACCATCAGGAAGGTGATGATGGTGGTCGAGGTGTTGATGATCAGTTGCCAGGTGTCGTTGTAGTGGAAGTAGGGTCCGCTCAGGCTCCACAGGAAAATCAACGCGACGGCCGCGTAAAACGTCCGGGCACTGCCTGCCCAGCGGGACAGAGATTGGGAGACTGCGGAGAATTTCATGACCGTTTTCCTCAAGGGTGGGTGATGGAAATACTGACCGCAGGGATGCTCTGAAATTTCTTTTTACAATTGCTGGGCGTGACCGGAGGTATGCGCTTTTTTTACAAGTGTTTAGGAGGGGGCCTACGCCGCCCCTGCCGTGATGGGCGCGAGACTGGATTTTTATCCGGATATTGCTCATGCACGCTGACGTCGCCTGTGACCTGCCCATGCTCTACCACCGAACCGAGGACCACTATTTTGCCGCGACATGCTCGCTGCATCGCCGCCACAACGCCTGTATCAACGCTTATCTGACCGACGAAGCGCTGGACCCTTTTAACCTGTTATTCATCCGGGTAGGGAGTGGCCCCCTGGGCGACGCGGTGGCCGCGATGCTGGACGTGATTCGCGGTACAACGCTGGACATACGCGTGGTGATCCATGAGGAAAAGGTCGAGGGGTTGCGTGACGTACTCACGGAGCTGGGCTTCCAGGCGGCTGAAGTTACCACCGCGATGGTGCTCGAACAGTCGCACCTTGTTTCGCCGATGAGTGACAGCGCCGTGCAGATCAGCCTGACGCAGCACTTGGATGACTGGGCAGCTCCGCTCGGCAATGCGTTTTCGATGCTGCCCGAAGGCCTCGCGCGCTATCAGGCCCGGCACGAACGGGCGCTTGAGGCGGGTGAGGCGCTTTACCACTTCATCTTGTCCAGCGAAGGGCAGGTGAGGTCTTCGTTAACGTTGTCGATGTGTGACGGGGAAGCGCGGCTGAATGATGTCGGCACGCTCATGGACTCTCGCGGACGAGGCTACGCCACCCAATTGATTCAAGCGGCCTTGCGTCACGCTACGAGCCTGGGTGCCGAACGGTGTTTTCTTGAAGCATCGACGCAGGGCCTACCGCTGTATCGAACGTTGCGCTTCACGCGCTTATTCGACTACCAGTCGTTTGTTCGTGGACCCCTCGCCGCGCCGTCATCAGAAGGCCATTTTGACTTGCCCGCGATCCTCGAGTCGTAACAGATACTGCTTGGCCTCAAGCCCCCCGGCAAAGCCGGTTAGCCCGCCTGACGCGCCAATGACGCGATGGCACGGTGCGATGATCGAGATGGGGTTACGACCATTGGCCGCCCCCACGGCACGCACGGCCTTGGGGTTGCCGATCTGTTGGGCGATCTGGCTGTAGCTGCGGGTTTCGCCGAAGGGGATGGTCAGCAGTGCCTGCCAGACCTGCCTCTGAAATTCAGTGCCGGCGAAGTCCAGTTCCAACTCGAATCGATGGCGCGTACCGGCGAAATATTCCGCCAGTTGACGCTTGGTTTCCAACAGCACCGGGCTGTCATTGGCTTCGTGCAAGGCGCCCAGGCGCACACGGTTGGCGCGCTCGCACTCCCACAGAATGGCACTGAGTTTGCCGTCGCGCGCCACCAGGGTGAGGACGCCGACAGGGGAGGGCATGAGGGTGTATTCGTAAGCCATGATCGAGCTCCTGGGTGGGCGGGTATTGGTTCAATCTAGCGCAGCCCGCGCCACTGAAAACTTCGTTTCTTGCGGTTGAATTCAGGCCGGTCAGTGCTCTTGCTGCAGCACTTTGAGCGCCGCCGACGCGAGGAAACCCGAGCGGCTTTTTTCCTCGGGGTGATGCAGCACGTATTCATCGATGCGGTTGAGCAAATAGCCCGGCAAGGTGATATTGAGCTTTTGCGCCTTGCCCAGGTACTTGGTGACGTCAATGTCCACCACCGCCCAGGTGCAGCCGGCGTACTGTGGGTTGGCTGCATGCACGGTGACTTTCTGTGCGCTGGGGATCGGTGCACCGTCTTCGGCAAGGATCTCGAAGTGCCCTTCAATGGCTTCACGCGCCATGGCCATGGCGTCATCGAGGTCGTCGCCGGCCGAGAAGCAGCCAGGAATATCCGGGACTTCCACGCCCCAGGCATGGTCTTGGTCGCCGGTTGAAATTGCGATGGGATACAGCATGTTCGTTGTCCTCCAGGGACGGCTTAACTCAGCAGAGCTTGTTTGAGAATGCTCTTGGCGGTCTTGTCCAGCAGGTCCTTCTTTGGATGAGGGATCGTTACCAGCCCCGGTTTGGTCGGGTGCCTGAAGTGATGATGACTGCCCCTGATGCGGACCAGATACCAGCCATCGGCAACGATGTGCCCCATCAAATATCGGCTATCCACAGCACCTCCTTGTGATGTGTGTTGGTGGTGACTATAACCACGAAAAATAAATTATCAACACTATACCTACCGACGGTCGGCGACCGGTATTTCGGTAGGCGCATCTGGAGTGTATGACCGCGCAGGAAGGGCGTTTGGAAGAGGTATTGCGGGGTTTTGCGAATGCGTCAGCGAGACGGCATTACCTCGGCGATCACGGCGAGGAACGCGTCGACCAACACACTGTGTCTGTGTGTGGGGGTCAGCACCAGCAATTGTGCGCACGCATCCGCTTCCACCAAGGGTCGATAGGTGACGCCCTTGTTCATCAAGCTGCGGGTACACGCCGGCACCAGCGCGACCCCTTGCCCGGCCGCGACCAGCGCGATGATCGAGGTGATCTGTCGCCCGGTCGGCCCGGCACGCAGCGGCACGCCGTGGTGGCGGTAAAGTTGCTCGATGGACTGGTTCAGTCCCGAACCGTAGTCGGCGGGAAACAGGATCAGGGGATAGGTGCTCAGTTGGGCCAGGCTGATGTGCGCCTGCTGGGCCAGCGGGCTGTCGCTGGACACTGCGGCCACCAACGGCTCCTGACCCAGCGACAGCGCCTGCACCTGCTCGTTTTGCGGCAACAACCTGCTCAGGCCGATATCCAGCCGCCCGTCCGCCACCTGCGCTCCGAGGCTGCCGGAAGCGCATTCCACCAGCGTCAATTGCACATCGGCAAAGCGCTGGGCAAAGGCCTGGATGGTCTGGCTGAACAAATCCGAGAGGGCAATCGAGCTGACGTAACCCAATGTCAGCTGCCCGGCAGTGCCCGCCGCGAGTTTGGCGGCGATCACCTGCGCGAGTTCCACCTGTTCGAGTACGCCACGGGCGTAGGGCAAAAACGCGCGGCCTTGGGCAGTGAGGGTCACCGTTCGGCTAGTGCGATCAAACAGCTTGAACCCCAACTCGGTTTCCAGCGCCGAGATCTGCCGGGTCAACGGTGGCTGCGCCAAGTGCAGGCGCAAGGCGGCGCGGCCGAAGTGCAATTCTTCGGCGACCGTCAGAAAGTAACGCAGCTTGCGTAGGTCGAGCATCCTGATCCTTGGGTATTGATCGGTCGGAAATCGGTATTGGTCACGATCATGCCGCTCATTCTATAAAGGCGTTACAAAATAAAACGAGAGGTTTCATGAAACCGCGCCTGCATTGTGCCCGCCTTGCCCTGTTCCTGTGTGGCTGCGCGGCGTTTCTCAACCTCTATGCGACCCAGAGCATTCTGCAGACCTTTGCCGCGCAGTTTCATATCAGCGCCAAGGCGGCAGGGTGGAGCATCACCGTGACCACCCTGGCGGTGGCGATCACGGCCCCTTTCGTCAGCCGCCTGACCGGGCGTTTCGAGCAGCGAAGCGTGATCGCCGTGGCTGCGCTGTTGCTGGCGGTGCCGGCGTTGATGACAGCCTATGCCGACAGTTTCGCCGAAGTGTTGGTGTGGCGCTTTGTCGAGGGCATGTTGATCCCGGTGGTGTTCGCCACCAGCGTGGCTTACATCGGCGACCGCTGGAGTGGCGGCACAGTGACTGAAGTCACCAGCCTGTATGTCGCCGGCACCGTGTTGGGCGGGTTCGCAGGGCGCTTTGTCACCGGGGTGATGACCGAGTACGTGGGCTGGCGCGAAGCCTTTGAATTGCTCGCGGCCCTGAGTTTGATGGTCGGCGGGTTTATCCAGTTTCTGCTACCGCCCAACCGCGCGAGGTCGGTCGAGGTCAAAGCCTCTTCATCGGGGGTGTTTAGCCTGCCTTTGCTCGCCGCTTACGCCGTAGGTTTCTGCGTGTTGTTCTCGCAAGTCGCGGCGTTTACCTACGCAGGTTTGCACCTTGGCTTACCGCCTTTCAATCTCGGGCCTGCAGCTTTGGGCACGCTGTATATGGTGTTCCTGTTGGCGTTGATCGTGATCCCCATCGCCGGGCGTCTCAGCAAAGCCCGTCCGCACACCGAGCTGCTGACGGTCGCTGCGGTGCTCGGGGTCAGTGGCTCGGCGCTGACCCTGACGTCGTCGCTGTGGTGCATCGTGGTGGGCCTGGCGCTCAGTTCCACCGGCGTGTTTCTCGCACAGGCCGCCGCGAATGCCTATATCAGCGCCACCGCCGATGGCAACAAGGCACGCGCTGTGGGGCTGTATCTCACCTGTTACTACCTCGGCGGCAGTTGCGGCGCCATCGTGCCGGCCTTGATCTGGGAACGCTGGGGCTGGGCGGGCTGCGTGACGCTGATCATCGGTTTCCAATTACTGACGTTGCTGATCGCCTTGACCGGCTGGAAGCCGCCTAAACCCGAGCTGATTCCTACCTCATGAACGACACCGTCGCTGTGCCTGCGTCTGAAATATCCACTCGTCGTCGCGTGCTGTTCGCCGGTTGCAGCGCTCACGCCATCCACGATGGACTCACCGACGCCATCTACGTGCTGCTGCCTATCTGGCAAGCTCAGTTCGCCTTGTCCTACGCGCAGATCGGCCTTTTACGCGGCGCCTATTCCGGGATGATGGCGGTGTTCCAATTGCTGGCCAGCCGCGCCGCCAAACGTTGGGGCCGCGTACCGCTGCTGGTGGGGGGGACGGCGTTGGCAGGTTGTGCCTACCTGTTGGTGGGGCAGGCGACCGGATTGACGCTGTTGCTGGTGGCGCTGTTGCTGGGCGGCTTGGGCGCCAGCACTCAGCATCCGCTGGCATCCTCGATGATCACCGACGCCTATGAGGACGGGGGCGGGGTCAAGCAGGCGCTGTCCCAGTACAATTTCTCCGGCGACATCGGCAAAACCCTGATCCCGGGGCTGATCGGCCTGCTGCTCACCGTCATCAGTTGGCGAGCGAGCGCCACACTGCTGGGGCTGATCGGCCTGGCAGCGGCGGGGCTGTTGTGGTGGTTTATTCCTACTCAAGCCTGCGAATCCACCGTCAGCAAAAAAGCCAGGCCGCTCAAGGGCGTCGGCTCCGTCACTGGCCTGCGCGCATTGATCCTCACCGGTACGCTCGACAGTGCCGTGCGCATGGGCTTTCTCACGTTTCTACCGTTCCTGCTACAAGCCAAGGGCGCCGGTACCGCCGGCATCGGCCTGGCGCTGACGATGCTGTTTATCGGTGGCGCCTTCGGCAAATTGCTGTGCGGTTACCTCGGTGCACGCATTGGCATGATGAAGACCGTATGGATCACCGAAACCAGCACTGCGCTGCTGATCGTTGCCGCCGTATACCTGCCGCTGACCGGGTTGATGGTGATGTTGCCGCTGCTGGGGTTGGCGCTCAATGGCACGTCTTCGGTGCTCTACGGCGCCGTGCCGGACCTGGCCGGCGCGGGCAAGCGCGAGCAGGCGTTTGCGCTGTTCTACACCGGCACAATCGGCGGCGGGGCGCTGGCACCGGTGGTGTTTGGCGGCGTGGGGGACGCGCTGGGTGTGCCGGTGGCGGTGATGGTGCTGGCAGGAGTCTTGTGTGTGACGTTGCCGCTGGCGTGGGTAGTGCAAAGGGGGGTGGACAGGAACGAACGATGATCGCTTTTCGCAGGTGAAACTCAGTTCCGTCCTACGTCATGACCTGGGCCTCCTGGGTTGTAGCGTTCGCGCTTCATGAACGGATGAAGCCAGGATTCAAAGTGTCGCCGCCAGCGAAAACGGAATGCGCAACGCCCCGATCGGCCCTTCGCGCGTACCGCACATCTCGTCATGAACGCAGTGCTGCACCAGTACACACGGAAACGGCGGAACCCTTTGCAACACATCGCGCAAATGCGTGGTGGAGCCGATGCGCATCGGCTTGCCGCTATCGTCCAGTAACGTCATCTCGACGTCATCCAGTCTCACGCGAGCGATATAGAAACCGCCTTCCAGCGACAACAATTCCAGCTCACGTATTTCGCCTTTCCCAGCCAGTTCGGCCAGCTGTTGCAGATTCATGATTGAGCCTCGCTTCAGGGTCATTGGCGACGAAAGAACAAAGTGACCTGACCCCACTCGACACCAAACTTGGACATGCTCGAGCGGTTGATCAGGGTGTCCTCGTCCATCAGGTACATCCAGTCGTCAAAACTGACTTCGTAGACGGAGCCATCCACCGGTAGGTTGAGACGGTAACGCCAACGCAGTGCGTTGCCCGCCACCTCGCCGATAGCTTCGCCGACCACGTCTCCTGCCCGACCGCGCCAGCGTCCCGGGCCGTCCGGGGTCAGCGTCCAGATTCGTTGCTGACGCGTGCCGTCGCTGTAGAGAAACCGCTCGTCGAGAATCAACGCATCGCCCTCGCGCCGGCTGGCGATATTCACCTCAAAGCGCTTGGCGACTTCACCCGAGCGCTTCTGGAAGATGCCCCAGGCTTTCACGGGCTTGCTGAAGAAACGCTCCAGGTCCAGCTGCGGTTGCTGGCCGGCGTAGTGATCGACCCCCACGTTGCCGCAACTGCTCAAACTCAACACCAGCAACAATGAAATCCATAGACGCGTCATTGTCCGGCTCCATGAAGGTGCGCGGCGTAGTGCCATCGCTCAGGATTGATACTTGTACAAAAATATTGATTTGTACATGTTTGTGCGAGGCGACTGACGAGTAGCACAAATCCCACCCATAAAAAAACCGGCCACCAAGGACCGGTTTTTTTAGGCCTCCCCCGTCAGAACCATCCTGACGTGGGCGCGAAATCTGAGTGGAGCGGGTAGAGGGAATCGAACCCTCGTCGGAAGCTTGGGAAGCTACTGTTCTACCATTAAACTATACCCGCTCAGAGCGGCTGACTTTGTACCAGATGTGCGCCGGGATTTGAAGTTTTTCTTCGAAAAATGTGTGGGTTGCGTGCGCCAGGCGAGGCTGCAAACTGATCTCGGTGTGGCGCGAGCGTGCGTAAGGGCTGGGTTTGCCCGCGATAGACGGACCTTGGAGGTCAGGCTATCGCGGGCAAGCCAGTGCCTAGACACGCTGGCGAGCGTATTTCAGATGGCGAAGGCATGCTGGGTCTGGCCTTGGTGATAGCGCAATCGGTTGACCTGCCGCTCGGGTTTGAGAAAACCCACCACCGCCGCACGACTGTCCCGGCACGCGGCCTTGTGCTCCATGTCCAGGAAGTGCCCGGTCGCCTGAATGGTGCTGAAGCTGCTGTTCGTCACGTACTGCCCGAACTGCCTGGCGTCGTCGGCGCTGGTGTATTCGTCCCACTCGCCGTTCAAGAACAGCACCGGTACGTCGATCTGCCGTGCGGCCTTGAGGTAGCACAGGCGGTCACTGTGCAGCACCTGGCTGATGTGAAAATGCATCTGCCCGTACTCGTGCTCGGCCAGGCTGCTCACATGCTTGTAGTTGAAACGCTTGAACAGGGACGGCAAGTGTTTGCCGATGGTGCTGTTGACCAGGTGGCCGACGCTGTGGCGATCGAGGTTGCCGAGGTAGTCGACACCACGCTCTAGATAGTCGCGCATCGGCGCGTTGATCACCGGGGAGAACGAGCTGATCACGGCCTTTTCCACACGGCGCGGGCGGTGGGCGAGGGCGACCAGGGTCGCGGCGCCGCCCCAGGAAAAGGACAGCACGTGCTCGGCCGCGAAGTGGTCGATCAGTTCCAGCAGGATCTGGCCTTCGACTTCTTTGGTCAGCATGTGCTCATGACGATTATGGATCTTGGAGCGACCGGCGTAGGGCTGGTCGTACAAAACCACATTGAATTGCGGGTACAGGCTTTTCACGGTTTGGGCGAAGGATGCCGTGGTGGCCATGGAGCCGTTGACCAGGATGATGGTCTTTTCAGCAGCGTCCGCGCGATAGAACTCCGTGTAAACCCGATACTGACCCTGTATATCCAGCACAGCGATTTCTGGCCTCATGTCGTAAGACTCCTGGCAAGCGGGTAGGGCGCGCAGATCACTCTGCACGAGCTTTGTGACAGGTAGGCATACGCCTGGAAAATGAGGGCCCATGTCGATCCGATGACGGTTGGCCGACGGGTGTTGTTATGGCGGGCTGTTTGCCTGGGAGGCCCGTAGATCAAGCGCGGGCGGGGCAAGGTGTTTCTTGGAGGTTATAGGCGACTCGCCAGTCATAATTTGGCTGACGGTTTGATTCAAGCAGTCGAGTGGCCAGCTCGCAAGCCGGCAGACAGGTTTTTTGCCATCACCGGCTGAACGGTCGTCAGACCTGCCGGATTTCTTCCTCGGACAACGCCCGATACTCGCCCGGCGCCAGGCTCAGGTCCAACACCAACGGGCCCATCCGCTCCCGGTGCAAGCCCGTCACTTTGTTGTTGAAATGCCCGAACATGCGCTTCACCTGGTGATAGCGGCCTTCGATGATGCTCAGGCGTGCGGTCCTGGGCCCCAGTAACTGCAGATCGGCGGGTTGCGTGGTCAGGTCTTCAAACGCGAAATACACGCCCGCCGTAAAGGTAGCCGCGTAGTGCGGGCCGATGTCCTGCTCGGTCTGCACGAGATAGACCTTGGGCAGCTTGGTCTGCGGTTGCGTCAGGCGCCGTGACCACTGGCCATCGTTGGTGATCAGCATCAGGCCCGTGGTGTTGAAATCCAGACGACCGGCGATGTGCAGCTCGTCTTTGTCCGGCTCATCCAACAGGTCCAGGACCGTGCGGTGTTGCGGGTCCGCGGTAGCGCTCACGCACCCCTGGGGTTTGTGCAGCATGAAGTAACGCGCTGCGCGCCCCGCCTGCAACACTTCAGCATCCACGCACACGCGGCTGAATTCGCGTACTTCATGGTGAGGATCACTGACGGCGACACCATCAACGCTGACACGCCGCTCGACCAGCAACACCCGCACCTGCTGGCGATTGAAACGCGGCAGATTGCTGAGGAAACGGTCAACGCGCATGGCGAATCTGTTCATCGACCTGCGCGCACCGCGGGCACAGGCAGGCCTTGTTGCGCAGTTCATCGGGCAGCGCTTCAAGTATCGCCGGGTCGATGGTGACGCTATAGCACCAGCAAGGCTGATCGGCGGTACGTGGGTCGGCCAGGGTGCAGTCGTTGCGGGCACCGCAGGCAGGGCAAAGGGTTGGCGTGGTCATGGTCGGTCGGGCAGGGCCTCGGAAGTCCCTGCACGATACAGCGCCGTTCAGTCGCGTTCCAGCACGACGACCCGCTGGCCGGCGCCGATACTGCTGCCCGGCTGCACCGGAATCTTGCGCACCACCCCGGCAAACGGCGCCAGCACCGGGATCTCCATTTTCATCGACTCCAGGACCACCAGCACATCGCCGGCCGCCACGCGCTCACCCGAGCTCACCTGGACTTGCCAGAGATTGCCGGCGATATGGCTGTCGATGCTATACTCATTGGCTTGCAGCGGCGTGTCCTGCGCCAGCGGCGGCGCTGACTCTTCACTGTCGAAATGCGCTTGGCCGCTGGCGATCCAGCGTTCGCGCTCGGCGTTGAAAGCGTGCTGCTGGTGCTCACGAAAGGCATCGATCGTGGGTGCTTCCCGCGCGAGAAATGCCTGGTAATCCGCCAGGTTCAACGTGCTGTCTTCGATGCTCAGCTCAAAACGCCCCAGGGGAAAGTCCCGCCGAATCTGCAGCAGTTCCTGCGCGCTCACCGGGTAGAAGCGAATCTGGTCGAAAAACCGCAGCAGCCATGGCTTGCCATCGAACGCCGCCACTTCGCGATAGCGGTTCCACATCTGCAACGTGCGCCCGACGAACTGATAACCGCCGGGGCCTTCCATGCCGTACACGCACAAGTAGGCGCCGCCGATGCCCACCGAGTTCTCGGCGGTCCAGGTGCGCGCCGGGTTGTACTTGGTGGTCACCAGCCGGTGGCGCGGGTCGAGCGGCGTGGCCACCGGTGCGCCGAGGTAGACGTCGCCCAGGCCCATGACCAGGTAGCTCGCCTCGAACACGGTGTGGCGCACTTCATCGAGGTTGGCCAGGTCGTTGATACGGCGGATGAACTCCAGGTTGCTCGGGCACCAGGGCGCGTCCTTGCGCACGGTGGTCATGTATTTTTCGATGGCCAACTGGCACGCCGGGTCGTCCCAGGACAACGGCAAGTGCACGATGCGCGACGGCACCTGCAGGTTTTGCCGCGCGCACACGGCGCTCCACTCGCTGGCGATCAGTGCCAGCAGCTCCGCCAGGGGCAGTTGTTCGGGCTGGTAGTGGATCTGCAGGGAGCGGATGCCCGGCGTCAGGTCGATGACGCCGTGCAGCGCACGGGCTTCGAAGGCTTGCATCAGGGCGTGGCCGCGAAAACGCAGGACCAGGTCCAACTCGGCGGCGCCGATTTCCAGCAGCAGATGGGTGTCGCCTGCGAGGCGGGCGACCAGGCGGGTGTCGTCCTCGCCGATATCCAGCACCACCGGCGACGTGTAGGCGCCCGGCGTGCCGGCGATGGCGGCGCCTTGGTCAGCCTGAAGCACCGAGTTGTCGGCATCGCTGGCAAGCTTGCTCCTGCAGACGCGGTTCTCGTTCATGGCCAGTTCGCGGGCAGTCTTGAGGTCGACCGGTTCGAAGCGCACCTTGTCGCCGGCCTTGAGCTGCCCCAGCTGCCACAGGTCCGCCTCGATCACTGTCACCGGGCAGACGAAACCGCCGAGGCTCGGGCCATCCGGGCCGAGGATCACCGGCATGTCGCCGGTAAAATCCACCGCGCCAATGGCATAGGGATTGTCGTGGATATTCGACGGATGCAGCCCCGCCTCCCCGCCGTCCATGCGTGCCCACGATGGCTTGGGCCCGATCAATCGCACGCCGGTACGGCTGGAGTTGAAATGCACTTCCCACGGCGTGGCAAAGAAGGTGTCGATGTACTCCGGCAGGAAATATTCCGGCGCGCCGTGGGGGCCGTAAATCACTCGCAGCGTGCGCACCTGCGGCAGCGGTTCGGCGAGGCACTGCTGGCCGGCACTCGCGTCCAGCAGCGGCGCCAGGTGCAACACATCCCCGGCGCGCAACGCCCGTCCACCATGGCCGCCGAACTGGCCGAGGGTGAAGGTACTTTTACTGCCCAGGTAGTCCGGTACTTGCAGCCCGCCGCGCAGGCACAGGTAGCTGCGCGCGCCGGCGCCGGCGATGGTGCCAAGGCTCAACACCGCGCCGGCCTCGATCAGCAGCGCGGTGTTCATCGGCACCGGCTGCTCATTCAACAACAATGGAATGTCCGCGCCGGTCACCGCGACCACCGCCGCACAGTTGAAGCGCAGCAGCGGCCCGCTCATGGTGATTTCCAGCGCAGCGGCGCCGTCGTCATTGCCCAGCAGGCGATTGCCCCTGCGCAGCGCGCGGCTGTCCATCGGCCCTGACGGTGGCACGCCCACGGCCCAGTAACCGAGGCGGCCGGGATAGTCCTGCACGCTGGTTTGCGTGCCGGCGCTGAGCACCTCGAAGGTGTTGGCGACGTAGACCAGATCTTCCAGGCAACGCGTCCAGGGCCGACCGCTGGCGAAGGGGGCGGCGAGCAGAATCTGGCGCAGGTAGTCGCGGTTGGTTTCCACCCCATACAGCTGGCTGTCGCTCAAGGCCTGGTGCAGGTCCAGGCGCGCCTGTTCGCGGGTCGGGGCCCAGGCGATCAGCTTGGCGATCATCGGGTCGAAGTACGGCGGGATCTCACACCCGGCCTCGACCCACGTGTCGATGCGCAGGCCTTCGCCTGCGGGGAAGTCCACACAGGTCAACAGCCCTGGGCTCGGCTGGAAGTCGCGGCCGGGGTCCTCGGCGTACAGCCGCGCCTGGATCGCATGGCCCCGAGGCTTTACGTCCAATTCACTCAATGGCGGCAGTTCACCCGCCGCCAGTTGCACCATCCAGCGCACCAGGTCCACGCCCCACACCTGCTCGGTGACGCCGTGTTCCACTTGCAGGCGCGTGTTCACTTCAAGGAAGTAGAAGCGCCCGTCGGCGCTATCAAAGATAAATTCCACGGTGCCGGCGCTGCGGTAATTCACTGCCTTGGCGAGGGTGATTGCGGCTGCACACAAGGCCTCGGCCATGCCTTCGGGCAGATTCGGCGCCGGGGTTTCCTCGAGGACTTTCTGGTTGCGCCGCTGCACGGAGCAGTCGCGCACGCCGAGGGCGATCACGTCACCTGCGCCGTCGCCGAACACCTGCACTTCAAGGTGACGCGCGTGCTCGATGTACTTCTCGATAAACACACCGGCGTCGCTGAAATTGTTCTGGCCCAGGCGCTTGACCGCCTCGAACGACTCGCTCAACTGCGCCGCGCTGCGGCACACGCGCATGCCAATCCCGCCGCCGCCGGCGGTGCTTTTCAGCATCACCGGGTAGCCGACGGTGTCGGCGGCCCGCAACGCAGCGTCGAGGCTGTCGAGCAGCTCGGTGCCTTCCAGCAGCGGAATGTGCTGTTGCCTGGCCAGGGCGCGGGCAGTGTGCTTGAGACCGAACACGCGCAACTGTTCGGGCGTCGGCCCGACAAATGCAATGCCTGCGTGTTCACAGGCTTGGGCAAAGGCGGCGTTTTCCGATAGGAATCCGTAGCCCGGATGAATCGCCCTGGCACCACAGGCCTTGGCGGTCGCGAGGATTTTTTCCACCGCCAGGTAGGTCGTGGCGGCGGCACCTTCACCTAGGCTGTAGGCCTCGTCGGCGTGTTGGATATGCAGGCTCGCCGCATCGGCTTCGGCATAGATGGCGACGCCTTTGACCTGCAGTTCGCGCAAGGTGCGCAGGATGCGGCAAGCGATGGCGCCACGGTTGGCGATCAACAGTTTTTCGAACATGGCAAAACCCTGCGGGCCGTCCCGCAAAGTGAGGGAGCACTTCGGTCGTCCGAAATGCATGCGGTCAGTGTGGGAGCGGGCTTGCTCGCGAATGCGGTGTTTCAGTCAATCTATGTATCGCTGACACACCGCCTTCGCGAGCAAGCCCGCTCCCACATTTGATCTTCAGCGTTTGTGGAGGCACTGCCCGGCGCGGGCCTGGCACAGGGCAAACAACCATTGACGCAACCGGCTCATTTTCAATTCCATACCAGCAGCTCCGCAGGGGTGGGGTTGTAGGCGTTGCACGGGTTGTTCAATTGCGGGCAGTTGGAAATCAACACGATCACGTCCATCTCCGCGCGCAGGTCGACGTACTTGCCCGGGGCGGAAATCCCGTCTTCGAAGGTCAGCCCGCCATCGGCGGTTACCGGCACGTTCATGAAGAAATTGATGTTCGGCCCGATGTCGCTTTTGCCCAGCCGACCATCGTGGGCGCAGGCGCGCAGGTAGTTGTCGCGGCAGCTGTGCATGTAGCGTTTTTCCAGGGCGTAGCGCACGGTGTTGCTCTCCTGGGCGCAGGCGCCGCCGAGGGTGTCGTGGCGCCCGCAGGTGTCTTCGACGATGGTCAGCATCGGCTGGCCGAGGTTGGAATACAGCACGCTGCCGGTACCCAGGTACACGCTGTTCTGGCGACGCAAGGTGCGTTGCACGTCGTAGCGCTCACGTGGGTTCTTGAGGCTGTAGAACAGCGTGTCGACGGCCTGGTTGCCCTCAAGATCGAGGATGCGCAGGGTCTGCCCGGCCTTGACCTCCATCAGCCACGGCTCGCCGGCGGGGATGGTGGCGCGGTATACCGCTGCATCCGGTTGTTTCAGTGCGATAGACATGGCAGCTCCTCAGGCGAACAGACGGTCGGTGTTGATAAAGCCGCGCGCGTTTTCCGGGCGCGAAGTGCGGCAGTGTTCGGCGACGCTGGGGTCGGCGTTCATCCAGCTCAGTTTCAGTGGTTGTGGGGCGTAGTCAGGGTTGGGGTCCATCGGGTGTTGCAGTGCGGTGAGCACCACCAGGGTGTCCATCGGGGCGTAGAGTTCGATGTAGTCGCCGGCCTTGGAGTTGCCCGGCACGAAGTGCAGGCCGCCGTCGGCATCCACGCTGACGCGGCTGAACAGGTTGAGGGTCATCAGCAGGTCGGACAGGCCCAGGCCCCACTTGCCCAACTCCACCAGCAGGTTGTCGGTGCCGTTGCGGAAAAAGCCGTTGCGCAGTTCCTGATAGCGGCCCTGGCCGTACTTCTCGGCGACTTCGGCGGCGCACAACACGCCGCCAATGCTGTCACTCCAGCCGCAGGTGTCGGCGGTGATGGCCGCCAGTACGCGGCCCATGTCCGAGTACAGGCAATGGCCGGTGGTGAGCTTGGCGGTGTGCTGGCATTTGAGGCTGTCGGGCAGGTTCAGGCGCTCGGTTTTTTCGTTGGCGTTGAGCAGGGTCAGGCTGACGTTGGCGCCGCCGCGAATATCCGTGAGACGCAGCAGTTGACCGCGCTTGAGCACGAACGAACGGTGACCACCACCGGGTAGCATTTCCTCGGCGAACGGCGGGAACAGCGGGTTGGAATCAGTCATTTGGAAAAAGCTCCAAGTTCGGCGGCGAGCGCCTTGCGACGCTCGCTGTTCAAAGGGATGTCGTAGGTGATACGGGCGCCATAGGCGCCGGGGGCGTGGGGGTCGACGCGCACTTTGTCGAACACCAGCAGGCGCGTGCCGAGGCTGAAGCCTTCGCTCAGATCGTGGGTGACCATGAACACCGTCAGGCGGGTTTCGCGCCACAGTTCCAGCAGCAGTTGGTGCATGTCTTTGCGAATGCCCGGGTCGAGGGCGCCGAAGGGTTCATCCAGCAGCAATACGCGCGGCTGCATGATCAGCGCCTGGGCGATCGCCAGGCGTTGTTGCATGCCGCCGGAGAGCTGCGCCGGGTATTTGTCCAGCGCATGGCCGAGGCCGACCTTGTGCAGCAGTGCGCCCGCCTGTTCGCGGGCCTGCTGCCTGGCCTTGCCGAACAACCGGCCGAGCAGTGCTGAACGCGGCAGTTCCAGGCCCAGGGCGACGTTGTCGAGCACGCTCAGATGCGGGAACACCGAGTAGCGCTGGAACACCACGCCACGGCTGGCATCCGGCTCGGCAGCGAGCGGTTGGCCGTCCAGCAGGATCTGGCCTTTGCTCGCGGTTTCCTGGCCCAACAGCAGGCGCAGGAAGGTCGATTTACCGCACCCCGAGGTGCCCACCAGCGTGCAGAACTCGCCCTCGGCCACGTGCAGGTTGAGGCCTTCGAGCACCACCTGGTCGCCATAGCGCTGCCACACATTGTTGACGCTGATAAAGCTCATGCCCGCGCTCCTTCGTACCAGGGGAACGCGCGTCGGGTCAGGGCCTTGAGGCCCCAGTCCATCAGCCAGGCCAGCAGGGTGATCCACACCACGTAGGGCAGGATCACGTCCATCGCCAGGTAGCGGCGCACCAGGAAGATCCGGTAGCCCAAACCGTCGGTGGAGGCGATGGCTTCGGCGGCGATCAAAAACAACCACGCCGAGCCGAGCATCAGCCGCAGCGAGATCAACAGGCGCGGCAGCAATTGCGGGAGTACCACGCGCAGCATCAGGGTCCATGTGGAGGCGCCGAGGGTCTGCGCCTTGACCAGCAGCTCGACCGGAATCTCGCGCGCGCGCTGCTCCAGGTCACGGGCCAGGGCCGGGGTGATGCCGATCACGATCAGCATCACCTTGGACAATTCCCCGAGCCCGAACACGATGAACAGAATCGGCAGGATCGCCAGCGGCGGCACCATCGACAGCACCGTGAGCAGCGGCGACAACGGCGCGCCAAACAGCGGCAGCGTGCCAGCGGCGATGCCCAGGCACAGGCCGGCGAGGGCGCTTATTCCCAAGCCGATGGCCAGGCGGCGCAGGCTCGACGCGCTGTCTTGCCAGAGCACATATTCCCCGGTGCGCGCGTCGGCGCTGAACGCCAGGCGTTTCACCGCGTCGCTCATTTGCGCGGCGCTGGGCAGCAGCTTGTCGTTGGGATTTTCCGCCAGGCGCTCGGCCGAGCCCACGAAGTAGGCGAACAGCAGCAGGGCGAATAGCAGTATCACCAACAACAGGCGGCTGGAGCGCTCCGGATGACGGTTGATCAGGCGCATGGCCAGGTCCTCTTACAGCTTGCCGTCGGCGGCCATCTGCACGTAGCTGGGGTCGAAATGCAGCTTGAGGTTGGCGGTGTCGCCGCTGGTCACGCCGTTGGCGAAGCTCATGCCCACGGCGCTGGTGTCCTTGGCGCCTTCGCCGAGCAAACCGTGTTCAAACGAGAACTCGGCGACCTTGCGCATGGTCGCCGGCAGTTGCGCGCTGGTGGCGAACGCCAGGGCTTCCTTGGGCGTGGCAAACAGCTTGGTGGTGTCCAGTTGCGCCTGGAAACCCTTGAGGTCGGTGCCGGAAGCCTTGGCCATATGTTCCAGGGCCTCGGTGCTGGCGGCGCCCTTGGCGTTCATCAGTGCGACCACTTCAAACCAGGCGCCCGTCAGCGCTTTGCCGAGCTTGGGGTTGTCCTTGAGGGTCTGGGTGTTGACCACCATCATGTCCATGATTTCGCCGGGCACTTTGCTCGAGTCGAACACTTCGCTTACGCCGGGCTTGGCCTTGATCTCCGAGAGCATCGGGTTCCAGGTGGTGACGGCCTGCACCTGATCGGTGTTGAAGGCGGCAGCAATATCGGCGTCGGAGGTGTTGACCACCTTCAGGTCTTTTTCAGTCAGGTCTGCCGATTCCAGCGCACGGGCCAGCAGGTAGTGGGACACCGAGAGTTCCACCAGGTTGACGTTCATGCCCTTGAGATCAGCCACGGTCTTGCCCGTGCCCTTGATGATCACCCCGTCGTTGCCGTTGGAGAAATCGCTGACCACCAGCGCGGTGCTGTCCACGCCACCGGCGGCGGGGATGGTCAGCGCGTCCATGTTGGTCATGGTGCAGCCATCGAACTGGCCGGCGGTGTACTGGTTGATGGATTCGACGTAGTCATTGAGCTGGACCATGTCGATGCTGATGCCGTATTTCTTTGCCCATTTGTCGAGGATGCCTTGGCTGCCGGCATACTCCCAGGGCATCCAGCCGGCGTAGATCGTCCAGCAGACGCTGAAGTGGTCTTTGGTGGCGGCCTGGGCAGGCAGGCTCAGCACGGCGGCGAACGCAGCGGCGAGGAGGGCGGGTAAACGGATTGAGGGCATGGGCTTCTCCAGTTGATCAAGGGCGAGCAGGAGCAACGCGGCACCGCGAACGGTGGCTTGTCTCCCGGGCTTTTATCCCGCCGTGTAACCTCAACTGGAGGTCGCCAACTCTCGGACCAGCCACTCGCTTGTGGCGAGCCGGAACCCTAGTCGGCCATTGCAAATTGTGGTGCCGCGAACCTGTGATGAATCCTGCACGGCAGATGCAAAGCGAGGTTCGTGCCAAGTGCGCCGGGGCCCGTCTGTGCAGGCGGCCCGGCGAGGAGGGAGGGTAAAGGCAAAGGCAGCGTGCGCCACGCGGGTGCGTCGGCGCACTGCAATGAGGCGCTTACAGCTGGAACTTGCTGACCAGCACGTTGAACGAAGTGGCCAGGCGTGACAGGTCCTGGCTGGAGGCGTTGGTCTGGTGCGCGCCGGCGGCGGTCTGGGTCGACAGGTCCTGGATGTTGAGCAGGTTGCGGTCGACTTCGCGGGCCACCTGGGCCTGCTCCTCGGAAGCCGAGGCGATCACCAGGTTGCGCTCGTTGATCATCGCCACACTCGCGGTAATCCGCTGCAGCGCGTCGCCGGCGTTCTGCGCCAGGGCCTGGGTATTGTTGGCCCAGGTCAGGCTTTTGTTCATCGCGGCCACCGCGTCATCGGCGCCGACTTGCACTTCGCCAATCATCTTTTCGATGTCCACGGTCGAGGTCTGGGTGCGATGGGCCAGCGCGCGGACCTCATCGGCGACCACCGCAAAACCGCGACCTTGTTCACCCGCGCGGGCGGCCTCGATGGCGGCATTCAGGGCCAGCAGGTTGGTCTGGTCGGCGATGCCGCGGATCACATCGATGACCTTGCCAATCTCGCGCACTTGGCCGGCGAGGTCGGCCACCGATTGGGTGGAGTCGTTGATCTCGTCGACCATCGATGACATGCCGGACACGGCCTGCTCGACCTGCTGGCGGCCATCTTCAGCCTCGGTGGTGGCCTGGCGCGAGGCTTCTGAAGTCGACACCGCGTTGCTGGCCACTTCGTCGACTGCCGTCGTCATCTGATTCACGGCGGTGGCGGCTTGCTGGATTTCGTCGTTCTGGCGCGTCAGGCCGCGGCTGCTTTCGTCGGTGACCGCGCTCAGTTCCTCGGCAGCCGAGGCGAGCTGGTCGGCGGCGTTGGCGATTTCCACCAGGGTGCTTTTCAGGCCACCCTGCATATCGGCGAGTGCCATCAGCAGTTGCCCGGCTTCGTCGGTGCGCTCGGTGAGGATGGCTTGGGTCAGGTCGCCCTTGGCAATGCGTTGCGCACTTTCTACCGCCTGGGCGATGGGACGGGTGATCAGCCGCGTGATCAGCACGCCAATGATGATCGCAATGATAAAGGCCAGCACGATGCCGGCGATCATCCAGGTCAACGCACTGCTGCGCAGTTCATCGGCGGCGACGGCGCCTTCCTGGATCTGGCGGTTGTTGGAGTCGATCATCACGCGGATCAGGTCGCGGGCCTGGCGGAACAGTTCATTGTTGCTGCTGTTGAGCTGCGCGCGGGCCTGCTCGACCTGGCCGCCATCGAGCATGGCGATGATGCGTTCGGAATTGCTGACATAGGTCGGCCAGAGCTGGTCGAGCTTGTCGCCTGCTGCACGTTCGTCATCTTCCAGCGGCGTGGCGCGGTACGTGGCGTAGGCGGCCTGGCTGCGCTTGAGTTCGTTGCTGATGTCGTCGCGCACGCGGTTGCGGTCCTGCGCGGCGACATCGCCCTTGCTGGCATCCAGCAGGCGGTACAAGCCACGGTTATGCGCAACCAGGCCATTGAGGGTGGCGGCCGTGTTGCTGACGGACACCAGATTATTGGAGAACGTCAGCTCCAGCGCGCTCGCCAGTCGCACGACGCCTTTGATCCCCAGCAGGCCGACCCCGAGGGTGACCAGCGCGCACAGTAGAAATGACAGCAGCAGCTTGGTGGAAATTTTCATGGCTCGAATCCGCAGATGTTGGCGAAGGGCGCACATTAGAGCCTTCCTGGCGTTGTGCGATGTCATAGTGACATCATCGCAATCGACAAAGTTTCGAGCCAGATAAATTTACTGAATCGTTAAAGCTTCGAGCAGACTAAACACGCTCTCCCCATGCAGCCATACGGCCCTTCAAGCCCCCGGCATTGATGTATCAAGTTGTTACCAGAACGCACCAGATTCTGTTTTTGATGTCAGATATTTCGTCATTCGTTGAAAGATGAATGCCGCCCTCCAGCGTCGCTGGAGGAGCTCTTCCGCGGTCCAGGAGGCCGCCATGTATCGACGATTGCTACTCAGTGCGTTACTCGGTCTTACGCTTTCTGCGTGTGTGCCTTACTACGATGGAGGCCAGAGCTATTACCGCTCCGAGGTCTACACCGCACCGGCGCCGGTGTATTACTACGGCGGTGGCCCGACGTACCAATACCGTCGTGACTACTACCCCGCACCGCGTTACTACGCCCCTCCACCGCGTTATTACTCGGCACCGCGCTATTACGCGCCGGCGCCTCGCTACTACCCGGCAGGCCCGAGGGCGGGCTACCGGCCTTACCCGAACCAGGGCTGGGGTGATCACGGCGGTAATGGCGGGCATGGACGTGGAGGTGATCACGGCGGCGGCCGTGGCGGTCACCGTTGATCGATCAAATACGCAAACGGCGCAGGAAGCGCCGTTTTTTATGCCTGTAATCCCTCAGTAATCCGACAGATCCGCCAGCGGGTGCCGTCCTTCCCAGGCCTTGTTGAAATGCGCCTGCACCACGGCGTCGGGGATCGTGTTGATGTCCGGCCAATGCCAGTGGGGTGTCTGGTCCTTGTCGATCAACCGCGCGCGCACCCCTTCGCTGAACTCCGGATGACGGCAGCAATTGAGGCTCAGGGTGTATTCCATCTGGAACACTTCGGCCAGCGACAGATGGCGAGCACGCTGGATCTGTTCCCACACCAGGTGCGCGGTCAGCGGGCAGCCTTCGCTCAAGGTCTTGCCGGCGCGGCTGAACAGTGGGTCGGCGTGCTCGCGCAACAGGCTCAAGGCGCGCCAGGCACAGCGCACATCGCCGACATCCAGCCATGCATCGATCTGCGCCCGGCGCGGCAGCCATTGGGCTTCGGGTTGCTGGTCGACGGCTTCCTGGGCCAGGGCCTTGAGCAGGCTGTTGAGTTGCATCGAGGTTTGTTCCTGCCAGTTCAATTGCAGCAGGCCATCGAGCAGTTCGTCCTGTTGATCGTCGCGCAGGAAACGGTCGGCCAGGCCCAGGTCGAGGGCATCACGACCATTGATGTGCGCGCCGGTGAGGCCCAGGAACAGGCCGAGTTTGCCCGGCAGGCGCGACAGGAACCAACTGGCGCCCACATCCGGGTACAGGCCGATGCTGATCTCGGGCATGGCCAGGCGGCTGCTCGGCGTGACGATGCGCACCGCCGCGCTCTGCAGCAGGCCCATGCCGCCGCCCAGCACGTAGCCGTGGCCCCAGCAGATCACCGGTTTGGGGTAGGTGTGCAGGCTGTAGTCGAGGCGGTATTCCGCCGCGAAGAACTGCGCAGCCAGGGCCGGCACTTCTCCTGGATGTTCACGGCAGGCCAGGGCCAGGCTGCGCACCTCGCCACCGGCGCAAAAAGCCTTGGGGCCGTTGCCGCGCAGCAGTACGCAGACGATGTTCGGGTCTTTGGCCCAGGCATCCAGGCGGTCGGCCAGGGCCAGGATCATTGGCAGGGAGAGGGCGTTGAGGGACTTTTCAGCGTCCAGGCTGGCGATGCCGATGCGGGCACCGTTGCTGCCTGTCAGCTCTTCGAAGTGCAGGTTCATCGTGACCTCAATCGAGAAAGTGAAGGTTCAGTATGATCGCTTCGTGGGAAAGTGCCGATGGTGTGTCAGATCAATTGACAAGCGGGGTCGGCTTTCCTAGGGTTCGCCCATTCTTTTTCAGGCGACGACCACACCATGACCGAAGGCGACCGTATCAAACTCGAACCCAGCTGGAAACACGCCCTGCGCGATGAGTTCGAGAAGCCCTACATGGCCGAGTTGCGCGAGTTCCTGCGCCAGGAACATGCCGCCGGCAAAGAGATCTATCCACCTGGCCCGCTGATTTTCAACGCGCTCAATTCAACCCCGCTGGACAAGGTCAAGGTGGTGATCCTCGGCCAGGACCCGTACCACGGTCCCGGCCAGGCTCATGGTTTGTGCTTCTCGGTGCAGCCGGGCGTGCCGACGCCACCGTCGCTGGTCAATATCTACAAAGAGCTCAAGCGCGACCTGAACATCGACATCCCCAATCACGGCTGCCTGCAGAGCTGGGCCGACCAGGGCGTGTTGCTGCTCAATACCACCATGACGGTGGAGCGCGCCAACGCCAATGCGCATGCGGGCAAGGGCTGGCAGTTCTTTACCGACCGGATTATCGAAGTGGTCAGCGAACACCAGCCGCATTTGGTGTTCCTGCTGTGGGGCGCGCATGCCCAGGGCAAGCAGAAGCTGGTGGATGCCACCAAGCACTTGGTGCTGACCTCAGTGCACCCGTCGCCGTTGTCGGCGTATCGCGGGTTTCTGGGCTGCGGGCATTTCAGCCGCACCAACAAGTTTCTTGAGCAAAATGGCGAGACGCCGATTGAATGGCGGTTGCCACCGCTCTAACCCTCGCCACCCCACTGCAGGCGCCGGCTTGCCGGCGATTGCAGTGTGTCAGCCAACCAAATTGTCGACGGAGCCAGCGCCAGCGTCGGCAAGCCGGCGCCTAGACACGGCGGTTCCAGTGCCGGAACAGCGGCTCCGCCAGGAACAGCACAAACAGCAAGCGCATCACCTGCATTGCCGTCACCAACGGCACCGACAGTTGCAGGGTCTCGGCCGTGAGGCTCATTTCGGCAATGCCGCCAGGCATCATGCCCAGGGTCAATGAGCGCAGGTCCAGATGGGTCAAGGCGCTCAAGCCCACTGCCGCCAACGTCGCCAGCGCCATGGTCAGGGCCGTGCCGATCAAGGTGCGGCCCATGAACGACGGCGCGCGGCGAAAGAACTGACGGTTGAAGTGGCAACCCAGGCCGCTGCCGATCAGCCATTGGCCTACCTGGCTGCCGCCGTCGGGCAAGCCGATATGCAGGTCCCACACCACGCTGGCCGTCGCACTCACCAGCAACGGGCCGAACAGCCACGGGTTCGGCTGGCGCAAGCGTTGCCATCCCCAGGCTACCAACGCCCCGAGCGGAAACAACAACGCCAGCCATGCCCAACTGACCGGTGCCGGATGAAACTGCGGCGCGCCGCCTTCAAGCAGGTACTTGAAGATTGCCGGCACGCACAGCACCACCACCAGCACGCGCAAACTCTGCCCCGCCGCGACCCGGCTGAGCACCGCGCCATTGCGCGCGCCGAGGTTGACCATCTCTCCGGAGCCGCCCGGCATGCTCGAGAAAAACGCGGTGGCGCGGTCTTCGCCACTGCGGCGCATCAACCACACGCCGACGATGCTCGACAGGCTGGTGACCAGCGCGCCGAAGAAGATCAGGCCGAAGTGGCTCATCACCTGCTCGATCACCACCGGGGTGAAGTGCAGGCCGATGCCGATCCCCACCACCCATTGGCCGCATTTGCGCCCGCCGGGAATTTCCGCCAATTGCCACGGCGTGAGGCACCGCACCAGGATGATCGCCAGTAACGAGCCGACCATGTACGGCAACGGCCAGCCAACCAGGCTGGCCAGGTAACCGCCGGCCAGGCCGACCAGCGGTGTTCCCCACCATTGCTTGAAGGTGACCTCAGACATCAGCCACGGCACGACGCTGCAGGGCACGTTTGCGGTAGATGCGCACCAGTGGGAAGGCCAGCATCAGCGCCGTCAGTACCCACACACCGAAGGTGATCGGGCTCGACCAGAGGATGTCCAGCGCACCGTTGGAGATCGACAGCGCGCGGCGCAGGTTCTGCTCCATCAGGCCACCGAGGATAAAGCCCAGCAGTACCGGCGACAGCGGGAAGTCCAGCTTGCGCAGGATGTAGCCGAAGATGCCGATGCCGACCATCAGGAACAGGTCGAAGGTGGTGGCGTGGACCGCGTACACACCAATCGCGGTGATGATCGCGATCACCGGCACCAGCGCCCAGTTCGGCACGGCGAGGATGCGCGTGAAAATGCGGATCATCGGGATGTTGAGGATCACCAGCATGATGTTGGCGATGAACAACGAGGCGATCAGGCCCCAGACGATGTCCGGTTGCTGTTGGAACAGCAGCGGGCCCGGCGTGATGTTGTACAGCGACAAGGCGCCGATCATCACCGCCGTGGTGCCCGAGCCCGGTACACCCAGGGTCAGCATCGGCACCAGCGCGCCGCAGGCGGAAGCGCCGATCGCGGTTTCCGGGGCGGCCAGGCCGCGCATGTCGCCTTGGCCAAATTTGCCGCTGGCACCGGCCAGGCGTTTCTCGGTCATGTAGGCCACGGCCGAAGCCAAGGTCGCGCCGGCACCTGGCAGTACGCCCATGATGAAACCGAGCAGGCCGCAGCGGATGTTCACTACAAACACCGCAGACGCTTCCTTCAGGTTGAACATCATCCGTCCGGTGGCCTTGACCGCTTCCTGGCCACGGTGGGTTTTTTCCAGCAGCAACAGGATCTCGCTGATGGAGAACAAGCCCAGCACCAGTACGACGAACTGGATGCCGTCGGTCAGGTGGATGTTATCGCCGGTAAAACGGTAGACGCCGCTGTTGGCGTCAATGCCCACTGCCGAGAGAAACAGGCCGATCAGCGCCGCGACGAAGGTTTTCAGCGGTTTGTCGCCGGCCATGCCGCCCAGGCAGACAATCGCGAACACCATCAGCACGAAATACTCCGCCGGACCAAAGGCAATCGCCCATTTGGCCAGCAGCGGTGCAAACAGCACCATGCCGCAGGTGGCGATAAACGCGCCGATGAACGAACTCCATGCCGACAGCGACAGTGCCACACCGGCCAGGCCTTTGCGGGCCATCGGGTAGCCGTCGAGGGTGGTCATCACGGTGGATGCCTCGCCCGGGATGTTCAGCAGGATCGAGCTGATGCGGCCGCCGTATTCGCAACCGAGGTACACCGCGGCGAGCAGGATCAGCGCCGATTCCGGCGGCAGGCCCAGCGCGAAAGCGATCGGGATCAACAACGCCACGCCGTTGATCGGGCCCAAGCCCGGCAGCAGGCCGACCACGGTGCCGATCAAGGTGCCGCACAGCGCGGTCACCAGGTTGTAGGGGGACAGCGCAACGCCGAAGCCCTGGCCCAAATAGCCAAAAGTATCCATGTCAGTTCTCCAGAACGTCGAGCAGGCCGAGGGGCAGCGGAACATCCATGGCTTTATCGAACAGCAGATAAAGACCAATGGCCATCAGGCTGACGATCACCACGCTGGGCAACCAGCGGCCGCCATACAGGCGCGCCATGGGGATGCCGATCAGCATGCTGCTGAGGATGAAACCCAGTGGTTCGAAGGTGCCGGCAAACACAATCAGCAGGGCCACGCAGACGCCGATCTTGATCAGGGTCTGGCGGTCCAGCGCGGGTTCTTCCTCGGTGTGCTTGGTCGGCTGTGGGCGAAACAGCATGTAGATCAGCCCCAGGCTCATCAGCCCGAGCATCAGCAGCGGGTAGGCGCGAGGGCCGACCGGCTCGTAGGAAAATGCCGCCTGATACGGCCACGCCATCAAGGCGAGGCCGGCACAGACCAGCAACATCACCGAGGCGAAAATGCGTTGTAAGAGCATAGGAAACTCCTGGGCCACTTTTGCAGGCGCGACACTGCTCGCGAAAAATGCACGGACGCCGCGTGTGTCCAGCAGCACGCGTCGTCGTTGACGTTTTTCGCGGGCAAGCCCGCTCCCACAGAGGGGCGATTACTGGATCAGGCCGAACTCTTTGGCCAGCACTTTGTAGTCAGCCACCTGCTTCTTCACGTAGGTGTCCAGCTCCGGGCCGGTCATAGCGAACGGGAACAGCTCGCGCTGGTCACGCAGCTTGGCGAATTCGTCGGAGGCCAGCAGTTTGTCGAAGGCATCTTTCCACCAGGCGTAGTCGGCATCGCTGACTTTCGGCCCGAGGTAGAAGCCACGCACCACCGGCCAGACGATGTCGTAGCCTTGCTCCTTGGCGGTCGGAATATTCTTCATTTCCGGCTCGTCCAGGCGCTGTTCGGAGAACACCGCTAGCAGGCGCATGTCACCGCTGAGAATGTGCGGCATGGAGTCGGAGATATCGGTACTGCCCACCTGGATATGCCCACCGAGCAGCGCGGTGGCGATTTCACCGCCGCCCTCGAGGGCCACATAACGCAGCTCACGCGGGTTGATCCCGGCGGCCTTGGCGATCAGCGCGGTTTGCATCCAGTCCTGGCTGCCGACGGTACCGCCGGAACCGATCACGACGCTGCCCGGATCTTTCTTCAGGGCTTTGACCAGATCGTCGAGGGTCTTGTAGGGCGAATCGGCTTTCACCGCGATGGCCCCGTAGCTGGTGCCGACCGCTGCCAGCCAGCGCACGGCGCTCTCATCGAAGCGACCGAACTTGCCCTGGGCCAGGTTCAGCAGCGAGCCACTGGACCAGGCCACCAGGGTGCCGGCGTCCGCCGGACGCTGCGCGACCACCGCGTTGTAGGCCACCGCGCCCACGCCGCCAGGCATGTAGGTCACGCGCATCGGCTTGCTCAGCAGCTTTTCATTCACCAGCGCGCTTTGCGCCAGTTTGCAGGTCAGGTCAAAACCGCCGCCAGGGGAGGCCGGCGCGATGCATTCCGGACGCTTGGGCTCGTCGGCGGCCAGCAGTTGGCCGGCGAACAGCATGCAGCCGGCGGCGAGGGCCAATTTACGCAGTGAAGGGGTCATGGTGATCTCCGTCTTTGTTGTTATGAGTTGTTACTACCAAAGGGCGACGCTATAGCTGACCAGCAGGCGCATTTCATCCGCGTCACGGGCTGAATAGTTGGAACGATAAGTCGCGTTGCGCAGGCGCACCGACACATCCTTGAACGTGCCGCTTTGCACCACGTAGCGGATCTCGCTGTTGCGTTCCCACTCCTTGCCGGTCTCGCCGTTCTTGAGCTTGATGTTGTCACCCGAGAGGTAACGGCTCATGAAGCTCAGGCCGGGAATCCCCAGTTTGGCGAAGTCGTAGTCGTAACGGGCTTGCCAGGAGCGCTCTTCAGCGCCGGCGAAATCGTTGATCTGCACGAAGTTGACCAGGTACGGATCGCTGCCATCCACATACGGGAAGGCGCTGTCACCGGACATGTGCTGATAACCGGCGCTGAGCTTATGGCCATTGAGCGCATAGCTGAACAGGCCGTTGAGGGATTGGTTGTCGATCTTGCCGCCACGGGCACTGCCGGTGTCATCGCTGATTGCCAGGCGCAGGTCGGTGGCGAAGGTCCCGGGGCCCATCGGGCGCGCAGCGACCAGGCCGAGGAAGTGCTGGCGGTAGACATCATCGAGCTGGGCGAAGTGGTAGCTGCCGGTGATCTTGTCGGCGAACTTGTAGTCGGCACCGCCAAAGTTGAAGTGCTTGCCGGTGGCGCCGCTGAGGAAGCGGCTGTTCTTGTTGTTGAGGGCGATGTCCTCGTAGTTGGTGTCGTCGCGGTCCTTGGCCTTGTCGAGCCGGCCTGCGGTGAACACCAGGTTCTTGAATTCCTTGGAGGTCAGCAGGCCGCCGTTGAAGGTCTGCGGCAGGATGCGCCCGTCGTTGGGCTTGAGGATCGGCAGTTCAGGGATCAGCGCCCCGATCTTCAACTCGGTGGCAGAGATTTTCACTTTGCCGGTCAGGCCCAGCTTGGAGTACTCGTTAGCGGCGCGGCCATCGTCATGGGTCGGCAGCAGGCCGGTGCCGGTGCGGTCGGGGCTGGAGTCGAGCTTGACCCCGAGCATGCCCAACGCATCCACGCCAAAGCCGACGGTGCCGTCGGTGTAGCCCGATTGCAGGTTGAGCATGAACCCCTGGGCCCATTCGTCGCGCTTGGATTGCTGCGCACTTGTGCCGTCGCGAAAGTCGCGGTTGAAGTACATGTTGCGGGTTTCCAGGGTCGCGCTGCTGTCTTCGAAGAAGGCAGCCTGGCTGAGCGGCGCAAAGCCGGCGAGGGCAGCGGCACTGGCAAGGGCGGTGTGGGTCAGGCGAGAAGAACGAACAGGCGGGCAAGCCTGGGGCTGTGTCGACAGCATCGTTGGGTACTCCGTTATTGTTCTTATTTTGGCGAAAACGCTTCGAGGCGTTTTTCGGGCGCTACGGATCAGGTAGCTCGATGGGCATGACCCACCGTGGCTGGATGCTAAAGGGCGAAGCTTTCACTAACCTTTCAGTTGTCTTTCAATGTTTTCGGGCTTCACAGGCCAGGCGGCGCCTGTAAACTGCCCCGCAAAGCGTGGCGTCGGCCATGCCCGAACGAGGTAGAAGTCCATGCGTGTCCTCCTGGTTGAAGACCATCTGCAGCTCGCTGAAAGCGTCGCCCAGGCGCTCAAGAGCACGGGTTTGACTGTCGATGTGTTGCACGATGGCGTGGCCGCGGACCTGGCCTTGAGCAGCGAGGAATACGCGGCGGCGATCCTCGACGTAGGCCTGCCGCGCATGGACGGATTCGAAGTGCTGGCGCGGTTGCGCGCCCGTGGAAAAAACCTGCCGGTGTTGATGTTGACCGCGCGCAGTGATGTGAAAGACCGCGTGCATGGCCTGAACCTCGGCGCCGACGACTACCTGGCCAAGCCGTTCGAACTGACGGAGCTGGAGGCGCGGGTCAAGGCGCTGCTGCGGCGCAGCGTGCTGGGCGGCGAGCGCCAGCAGGCGTGTGGAGTGCTGGTCTATGACCTCGACACCCGCCGCTTCACGGTCGGCGGCGAACTGATGACCCTGACCTCCCGTGAGCAAGCGGTGCTTGAAGCACTGATCGCGCGACCGGGCCGCGTGATGAGCAAGGAGCAACTCGCCTCGCAGGTGTTCGGCCTGGACGAAGAGGCGAGCCCGGATGCCATCGAAATCTACGTGCATCGCCTGCGCAAGAAACTCGACGGCCAGCCTATCGCCATTGTGACCTTTCGCGGTCTCGGCTACCTGCTGGAAGCGCGCGATGCATAAGCCCAGCAGCCTGCGCTGGCGCCTGCTGTGGAACCTGGCGCTGTTGCTGGTGCTGCTGATGCTGGCCAGCGGCATGAGCGCTTACTGGAATGGCCGCGAGGCCGCCGATACCGCCTATGACCGCACCCTGCTGGCCTCGGCCCGCACCATCGCCGCGGGCCTGACCCAGGTGGACGGCACCCTCAGTGCCAATGTGCCTTACGTCGCCCTGGACACGTTCGCCTATGACAGCGCCGGGCGCATCTATTACCAGGTCAATGACATCGACCAAAAGCTGATCTCCGGCTACGAAAACTTGCCCGGCCCGCCGCCCGGCACGCCACGCACCGATGATTACCCGGCACTGGCGCGCTTCTATGACGCCGTGTATCTGGGCCAGCCGGTGCGGGTGGTCAGCCTGCTCAAGGCGGTGTCCGAACCGAACATGAACGGCATGGCGGAAATCCGCGTGGCCGAAACCGATGAAGCGCGTGTGAGCATGGCCCGCAGCCTGATGGCCGACACCTTGCTGCGCCTGGGCATGCTCGCCATCGGCGCCTTGTTGCTGGTGTGGTTTGCCGTCAGTGCGGCACTGCGCCCGCTGGAGCGCCTGCGCACGGCGGTGGAAGAGCGCCAGCCCGACGATTTGCGGCCGCTGCCATTGGTGGAGGTGCAACATGAGTTCGGCCCGCTGGTGCGTTCCCTCAACCACTTCACCGAGCGCCTGCGCGGCCAGTTCGAGCGCCAGGCGCAGTTCATTGCCGATGCGGCCCACGAACTGCGCACCCCGCTGGCGGCGCTCAAGGCACGGCTGGAGCTGGGCCTGCGCAGCGACGCCCCGGCCACCTGGCGCAGCACCCTGGAAACCGCGGCCCAAGGCACGGACCGCCTGACCCACCTGGCCAACCAATTGCTGTCCCTGGCGCGTATCGAGAACGGCGCGCGGGCGATTGCCGAAGGCGGCGCGCAGTTGCTCGACCTCAGCCAGCTCGCCCGTGAGCTGGGCATGGCCATGGCGCCGCTGGCGCATGCCCGCGGCGTGGCGCTGGCCTTGGAGGCCGACGAGCCGGTGTGGCTGCGCGGCGAGCCGACCCTGCTCAACGAGTTGCTGAGTAACCTGGTGGACAACGCCCTGGCGCACACGCCGCCTGGCGGCAACGTGATCCTGCGGGTGACGGCGCCGGCGGTGCTGGAAGTGGAGGATGATGGCCCGGGCATCCCGCTGGATGAGCGCGACCGAGTGTTCGAGCGCTTCTATCGACGCAGCCAGCAGGGCATGGGGTCAGGCCTGGGGCTGGCGATCGTCGGCGAAATCTGCCGCGCGCATCTGGCGCAGATCAGCCTGCATGATGGCGAGCTGGCGGGGTTGAAGGTGCGCGTGAGTTTTATCGCCGGTTGATCAATAGAACATCGAGCGCGCTTCATCCAGTTCCGCGCGCAAGCTGTCACTGTAGGGGTCGACCCGCAGCTTCTTGATCGCCGGCAGGGTGGACACCGGTACGCTCGCCAACGGGTGATCGGTGCCGCGATGGCAATACAGCACGGCGATCTGCACCAGGTCGATGTAGTCGAGGCTGGCGGAGTCGCGCTCCAGGTTCAAATATTGTCCCGGCAACTTTGCCAGCATTTCCGGGAAGTCCCAGCCACCGAGCAGTTTGTCGCCGAGCAGTGGGTGGATGCTGTCGATCACGTGGTTGAGGCTGACCGGGTCCGAGAGCAGCTCGTAGTGGTCTTCGGCGTAGGTCAGGATCGGCAGCACGCCGATCTGGTGCACCAGGCCGCCGAGGGCTGCCTGGTCGGGCTTGAGCAGGCTGTGGCTGCGGCACAAGGCGTAACTCACGCCGGCCACTTCCAGGCTGCGGCGCCATACATCGCGCATCTTCTGTTCGACGGCTTCGGAGCGGGCGTGGAAGATCTGTTCCATCACCAGGCCGATGGCCAGGTTGCTGCTGTAGTTGGTGCCCAGCCGCGTGATGGCGGTGTGCAGGTCAGTGACTTCCTGGGTCGCGCGCAACAGCGGGCTGTTCACCACTTTGATCAGGCGCGCCGACAGCGCGGTGTCACGACCGATTACCTTGCTCAAGTGGCTGATGCTGATGTCCGGGTCTTCGGCGGCCTGACGGATGTTCAGGGCGACTTCCGGCAATGTCGGCAGAACCAGGTCATCGTTGTCGATGGCCGTCACCAACGCCTGTTGGACTTTTTCCGCCAGCTTGTTCATTCATGATCTCTAGGGTGTTGCAAAAAGGTACGGCGACTAACGCTGGATCTCTCGATCACGGTCGAGTTGGTAAGGCAGGTCGAGCAGCTGTAAACCGGGGCCTTCCAGGGTGCCAAGATGCACATCGCCACTATCGGCTGCTTCGGCTTGCAACACGGCCAGAAGTTCAATCACCTGGTCCGCTTTTGCCGCAATCACCACCTCGCCAATGGCGCTGTTGTGGCTGGGGGAAAACAGCGGGGTGCCTGGCTCGGGCATTTGCGCCGCATTGAGGCTCAAGCGGTACAGGCGGCGCTTGAGTTTGCCCAGGTACTGCATGCGCGCGACGATTTCCTGGCCGGTGTAACAGCCTTTCTTGAAGCTGACGCCGCCCACGGCTTGCAGGTTGAGCATCTGCGGGATGAACAGCTCGCGGGTCTGGGGCATGACCTGGCCGATCCCGGCGCGGACCTGGCCCAGCAGCCATTCATTCAAGTCTGCTTGCTTCAATTGCGTGGCCAATTGGCTGCGCACGGCATCGGCATGCTCGGCGGGGACCCAGAGTTCACTGCGGCCGGGCGACACGCGAATGGCGATCAAGTGGTCGGTGCGGGCAACACTGTCGGTGTCGGCCGGCAGTTCCAGACCCAGGCTGACAAGGGCCTGATCGGCTTCGGCCAGGCCGAAACGCACCCAGGCGGCGCTTTCGTCGGTGAGCTTGGATTTGGAGAACACGGCGTATTTCTTCAGGTCCGCCAACTGCGGCTCCAGCAACTCGGTGGCCATCGCCAGCAGCACGCCGTCACCTTGCAACACAATGCGAAAACTCGATTGCATCCGGCCTTTTTGCGTACAGCGCGCGCCGAGACTGGCCTGCGTGTCGCTCAGGTAATTGAGGTTGCAGGTCAGTTGGCCCTGCAGGAATTTGGCAGCGTCGGAACCACGGACGGCGAGAACGCCTTCGTGGGACAGGGGGCAGAAGAAAGCAGAGTCAGCCATGGGTCATCGCAGGTCAAAAAGTCATGGGTGCATCATAGAGGGGCGCCCGGCAAATGGATAGTTTCCGTATGGGGCGACCAAAGCCGACTGTTCCGGTGCCGTTCGGCCTGTATACTCGCGCTCTATTTGAGGAGCGCTCCATGGTCGAAGATGTAGAACTCAATCGCCTCTACTGGCACAGCCGTCGCGGCATGCTTGAACTGGACGTGTTGCTGGTGCCATTCGTCAGAGAGGTCTATTCAACCCTTAATGAGGTGGACCGCAATGTCTATGTCCGCCTGCTGGAGTGCGAAGACCAGGACATGTTCGGCTGGTTCATGGAGCGTGCCGAGTCGGAAGACCCGGAGCTGCAGCGCATGGTCCGCATGATTCTGGACCGTGTACAACCCAAGTAATCGTTTTGAATGCCGCTGGCAGGCCTCGCGGCTCTTGCTGGCGGCGTATCTTCTTGCCCAGGCGTTCGCCTTGGGTGCCCTGTTGGTGGTGGATCTACCGTTCGCCAGTCTGGGCATGCTGGTATGCCTGGCTCACGCCGCCTGGGTTTTACCGCGCCATATCCTGTTGACTCACCGTTCGTCGATTCGTGGCCTGCGCCGTGACGAAGACGGCTGGCAGTTATTCAGCGACGAGCTGGGCTGGCAGAGTGTGCAATTGCGTCCCGACAGCCTGGCGTTGCCGCTGATCGTGGTGCTGCGCTATCGGCTGAAGGGCCAATGGCGCGTGCGTTCACTCTGCGTGCCGAGGGATTCGCAGGCCGCCGATGTACACCGGCACCTGCGGGTTCGCCTGAAGTTCAGCCGGCGTAGGTGGTTGGCACCAGAATAGTGTCGCGCGCCTCGGGCAGCATCTGCGGGTAGTCGAGGGTGTAATGCAGGCCTCGGCTCTCCTTGCGCTCCATGGCCGAGCGGATCATCAACTCCGCTACCTGGGCCAGGTTGCGCAATTCGATCAGGTCACGGCTGACTTTATAGTTGCTGTAGAACTCATCAATCTCATCCAGCAGCAACCGCACCCGGTGCTGAGCGCGCGCCAGGCGTTTGTTGGTGCGCACGATCCCCACGTAGTCCCACATGAAGCGCCGCAGCTCGTCCCAGTTGTGAGCAATGATCACGTCTTCGTCCGAATCGGTGACCTGGCTGGCATCCCAGCGGGGCAGGGCGGCTGGCACCGGGATACGCGGCAGCTGTTCAAGAATGTCAGCCGCCGCCGAGCGGGCGTAGACGAAGCATTCGAGCAGCGAGTTGCTGGCCATGCGGTTGGCGCCGTGCAGGCCGGTGAAGCTGGTTTCGCCAATCGCATACAGACCGGGCACATCCGTACGGCCTTGCTGGTCGACCATCACGCCGCCGCAGGTGTAGTGCGCGGCGGGTACCACCGGGATCGGGCCTTTGGTGATGTCGATATTGAAGGCCAGGCAGCGCTCGTAGACGGTGGGGAAGTGCGTCTTGATGAAGGCTTCGGGCTTGTGGCTGATGTCCAGGTAGACGCAGTCGATGCCCAGGCGCTTCATCTCGTGGTCGATGGCGCGGGCGACGATATCGCGCGGGGCCAACTCGGCGCGCGGGTCGAAGCGCTGCATGAAACGTTCGCCGTTCGGCAGTTTCAAGTGCGCACCTTCGCCACGCAGGGCCTCGGTGATCAGGAAACTCTTGGCCTGGGGGTGATACAGGCAGGTGGGGTGGAACTGGTTGAATTCCAGGTTGGCCACCCGGCAACCCGAACGCCAGGCCATGGCGATGCCGTCGCCACAGGCGCCGTCGGGATTGCTGGTATAGAGGTAGACCTTGGCTGCACCGCCGGACGCCAGGATCGTGAAGCGCGCACCATAGGTGTCGACTTCGCCGCTGGCGCGGTTGAGCACGTAGGCGCCGAGGCAGCGTTCGCCCGCCAGGCCCAGGCGCTTCTCGGTGATCAGGTCGACGGCGACGCGTTGCTCCAGCAATTCGATGTTAGGGCGTTGGCGCGCCTGTTCGAGCAAGGTCTTGAAGATGGCCGCGCCGGTTGCATCGGCGGCGTGGATGATACGGCGGTGGCTGTGGCCGCCTTCACGGGTCAAGTGGAATTCGAAGCCGCCGTCGTCAGTGCCCGCGTGCTCGTCACGGGTGAAGGGCACGCCTTGGTCGATCAGCCACTGGATCGCCTCGCGGCTGTGCTCGACGGTGAAGCGCACTGCGTCCTCGTTGCACAGGCCGCCGCCGGCGTTGAGGGTGTCTTCGACGTGGGACTGCACCGTGTCGGTGTCGTCCAGCACGGCGGCGACGCCGCCCTGGGCCCAGAAAGTCGAACCGTTGGCCAGGTCGCCTTTGCTCAGTACGGCAATTCGCAGGTGGCGGGGGAGGGTCAGCGCAAGGCTCAAGCCGGCCGCGCCGCTACCGATCACCAGCACATCGTGTTGAAACTGTTGGCTCATTTGAAGGATTCCGCAAAAAGCGATCCACAGGGTTGGCGCAAACAGGACGCCCGGATCGGCGAATCAAAGGGTCACACGGGCCACTAGTATATAGAGGGGGGGAGCGGCACAATAGCCGGGCATTCGTGGCAATGTGAGATTACGGTGCGCGGCTCGGGTTAAAATCGCCTGGTTATTGAGATGGGAACTTTTTGCATAAGCCCCGACTCAATAGCAGGTTGCCCGAAAGCTGGGAAAACGTTGAGTTTATTGGCCCGTCGGGAGCATTGGACGCGTCAGAAAACCGACGACAAGATTATTCGCGCAGTCGGCATTGCCCGTGCTGCGTTTTTCGTGTGTGCCAAATCAGTGCATGCCGGAAACTTGCTTGGAGGGGGAGAACTTTTGCGAAAAGTCCGAGTCTATGTTTGCAAGCCTGATCGTTTAGTTATGCAAGCCTCCTTCAAGTACAACGAGGAGTGTTCATGCTAACCCAGGAAGAGGATCAGCAGCTGGTCGAGCGCGTTCAACGCGGCGACAAGCGAGCTTTTGATCTGCTAGTGCTGAAATACCAGCACAAAATTCTCGGGTTGATCGTGCGGTTTGTGCACGACACCCATGAAGCGCAGGACGTTGCACAGGAAGCCTTTATCAAGGCGTACCGTGCACTTGGCAATTTTCGCGGTGATAGTGCGTTTTACACGTGGCTATACCGCATCGCCATCAACACGGCGAAGAACTATCTGGTGTCTCGCGGGCGCCGCCCACCGGATAGTGATGTAAGTTCAGAAGATGCAGAATTTTACGATGGTGACCACGGCCTCAAAGATCTCGAGTCGCCGGAGCGTGCATTGCTGCGCGACGAGATCGAAGGAACCGTTCATCGCACAATTCAGCAACTGCCAGAAGATTTACGTACGGCGTTAACTTTACGTGAATTCGATGGTCTGAGTTACGAAGACATTGCGAGCGTCATGCAGTGTCCGGTGGGGACTGTAAGGTCACGGATTTTCCGGGCCCGGGAAGCCATCGATAAAGCCTTGCAACCGTTGTTGCAGGAAAACTAAAGACAGCGGCGACAGCCAAGAGAGGAACCGCCATGAGTCGTGATGCCCTGCAGGAATCGCTGTCCGCAGTGATGGATAACGAAGCGGATGAACTGGAACTTCGTCGAGTGCTCAATGCATTTGATGATGCCGAAACCCGTGATACCTGGTCTCGTTACCAAGTCGCTCGGGCGGTGATGCACAAGGATCTTCTAATCCCTCGTCTGGATATTGCTGCGGCCGTTTCTGCCGCGCTGGCTGATGAAGCCGTTCCGGCAAAAGCTGCTCGTGGTCCTTGGCGTAGCCTGGGTCGCCTGGCAGTTGCTGCTTCGGTGACTGTTGCCGTGTTGGCCGGTGTTCGCCTGTACAACCAGGACGAAATCGCCGGTGCCGAACTGGCCCAGCAGACTCAGCAACCGGTCATGGCCGGTCCGCAAGTCAAAGGCCCAGCGGTATTGGCCGGCTACAAGGAAAGCTCTGACACCACCGGCCCTATGGCCAACGGTGTGTTGCAAGGGCAATCCGGCTGGCAGGACCAGCGTCTTCCAGGCTACCTGCGCCAACACGCACAGGAATCGGCCTTGAAAGGCACTGAAAGCGCTCTGCCATATGCACGTGCTGCAAGCCTGGAAAACCGCTAAACCGTCAAGGAGCCCTATGCGCGCCATACCGCTCCTTACGCTTTTGCTCAGTGGTTGGTTTGCACTCCCCGCCCATGCCGATGAAGCCCAAGACTGGCTGACTCGACTTGGGCGTGCAGAGCAGCAGCAAAGCTTTAAAGGTACGTTTGTCTACGAACGTAACGGCAGTTTTTCCACCCATGACATCTGGCATCGCGTCCAGGATGGTCAGGTCCGTGAGCGGCTCTTGCAGCTCGATGGCTCTGCCCAGGAAGTCGTGCGTCTGGACGGCCGTACTCAATGTGTCAGCGGCACCCTGGTCGCAGGCCTTGGCAATTCGCGTGATGCACCTTCACGCGCGCTGGATCCGCAAAAACTCAATCAATTCTACGAACTGGCCGTCATCGGCAAATCGCGCGTGGCCGGTCGGAATGCGGTAATCGTTTCGATAACGCCGCGTGATCAGTACCGTTATGGCTTCGAGCTGCACCTGGACCGTGAAACCGCGTTGCCGCTCAAGTCCTTGCTGCTCAATGATCAGGGCCAATTGCTGGAGCGTTTCCAGTTCACGCGCTTGGATACTTCCCTGCCCGATGATCACGACCTGCAGCCCGGCAGCGACTGCACGCCGGTCAGCGTCGCCAAGACTCAGGCACCGCAAGCCCAGTCTGTCGAGGCGTGGCACCTGGAGTGGTTGCCGCCGGGGTTTCAGCTGAGCAACAGCAGTGTGCGTAAAGACACGCAAACCAAGGCAACCGTCGAAAGCCTGATGTATGAAGATGGCCTGGCGCGCTTCTCGGTGTTTCTTGAGCCCATCAGCGATGTAAGCGTCACGGAAACCCGCACCCAGTTGGGCCCGACGGTGGCCGTGTCCCGTCGCCTGAATACGGTGGACGGCGAAATGATGGTGACGGTTGTCGGCGAGATTCCTATCGGTACGGCCGAACGTATCGCGCTGTCAGTGCGCGGTGAAAAAAAGCCAGTCACCCAGCCGTGAGCCGTTAATCCTATGTTCATCCTGACCTTTCACTGTGTATCCACGCCAAGTTGGCTGCCGAGAGCATGAAATGTCCGGATCAGCATTTTCACTTGCAAAAATCTCTCATGTTTTTTATAGGTCAGGGCTTGTCGGCTCTGGCCTTGTTTTGTTCGCGGAACAAAGATGTCGGTCGCAGTTTTCGGCGTTTCTTGAACCCTGTCGCTCAACCCTGCTCGTCGTAACGGGAGCTGTATGTCGATACCACGTTTGAAGTCTTACCTATCCATAGTCGCCACGGTGTTGGTGCTGGGCCAGGCCTTGCCTGCGCAAGCGGCCGAGTTGCCTGACTTTACCCAATTGGTTGAGCAAGCCTCGCCTGCCGTGGTGAACATCAGTACCACGCAGAAGCTGCCGGATCGCAAAGTCTCCAACCAGCAGATGCCGGACCTCGAAGGCCTGCCGCCGATGCTGCGCGAGTTCTTCGAGCGCGGCATGCCGCAGCCACGCACGCCCCGTGGCGGCGGTGGCCAGCGTGAAGCGCAATCCCTGGGGTCGGGCTTCATCATCTCGCCGGACGGCTACATCCTCACCAACAACCACGTGATTGCCGACGCCGACGAGATTCTTGTGCGCCTGGCCGATCGCAGTGAACTCAAGGCCAAGCTGGTGGGAACTGACCCACGTTCCGATGTGGCGTTGTTGAAGATTGATGGCAAGGACCTGCCTGTGCTGAAGCTGGGTAAATCCCAGGACCTCAAAGCCGGTCAGTGGGTGGTCGCCATCGGTTCGCCGTTCGGTTTTGACCACACAGTGACCCAAGGTATCGTCAGCGCCATTGGTCGCAGCCTGCCAAACGAAAACTACGTGCCGTTCATCCAGACCGACGTGCCGATCAACCCGGGTAACTCCGGTGGCCCGCTGTTTAACCTGGCGGGCGAAGTGGTGGGGATCAACTCGCAGATCTACACCCGTTCCGGTGGCTTCATGGGCGTGTCCTTCGCTATCCCGATCGACGTGGCAATGGATGTTTCCAACCAGCTGAAAAGCGGTGGCAAGGTCAGCCGTGGCTGGTTGGGCGTAGTGATCCAGGAAGTGAACAAGGACCTGGCTGAATCCTTCGGCCTCGACAAGCCGGCCGGTGCGCTGGTCGCGCAGATCCAGGACGACGGCCCGGCTGCCAAGGGTGGCCTGCAGGTTGGCGACGTGATCCTGAGCATGAACGGCCAGCCGATCATCATGTCGGCTGACCTTCCACACCTGGTAGGTGCACTCAAGGCCGGCAGCAAGGCCAAGCTGGAAGTGATTCGTGAAGGCAAGCGCCAGACCGTTGAGCTGACGGTTGGCGCCATCCCTGAAGAGGGTGCGACCCTGGATGCCCTGGGCAACACCAAGCCGGGTGCAGAGCGCAGCAGCAACCGCCTGGGTATTGCCGTGGCCGAGTTGACCGATGAGCAGAAGAAATCCTTCGACCTCAAGAGCGGCGTAGTCATCAAGGAAGTGCAGGATGGTCCGGCAGCCTTGATCGGCCTGCAGCCAGGCGATGTGATCACTCACCTGAATAATCAGGCGATTGACTCTACCAAGCAGTTCACCGACATCGCCAAGGCGCTGCCGAAGAATCGCTCGGTTTCGATGCGCGTGCTGCGTCAGGGCCGTGCCAGCTTCATTACCTTCAAGCTGGCCGAGTAGCCGCCAGCTCAATAAAAAGCCCCGCCTTCGGATGACGAAGGCGGGGCTTTTTTGTGGGCGATGGGTTTAGCTCATCATTCCCTTGACCAGGCGTTCCTGCTCGATCAGCTCACGCTGGCGCGCATCGATGCGTGACGACAGTGGGAAATTGTTGCCGGCGCGACGCTTGGCAAAGTCCAATTGCTGAATGGCCTGCTGGAAATCGCCCACCAGGGCAAAGTATTCGGCACGCGCCTGGTGCAGGCCGATGATATTGCCGGACAGGCCGCGCGTCTCGGCAACCTGATACCAGACATCCGGATCGTCCGGACGAGACTTGAGCAATGCGTCGAGGGCCTTTTCTGCATCGGCGGTGCGGTTCTGCTTGAGCAGCAGATCCACTCTCACCTGATTCAACGGATAGTTGCCCGGATACTGGGTCAACATCTTATCGGTGCGCTGCTGCGCATCCGGCAGGTGGTTGTTGTCGATGTCCAACTGGATCTGGGCCAGGTTGTAGGTGATGTCAGTGGGCGCCTTGGCCAGCAGCTGCGCGAGGTTTTCCCGCGCCTCCTTGAACTGCGAGCCTTTGATCTGGGCAATGGCCAAGCCATAGCGCGCCACGTCGTTTTTAGGGTTCTCATCCAGCTGTGCCTGGAAGCGCTTGGCAGCGAGCCCGGACGTATCTTCGTATTGCAGCTGCACGCGGGCGCGAATCAGCTGATAACGCAGGCTGTCTTCCTTGCCGCCGGGCTTGGCTTGCTCGGCGCGGTTGCGGGTGTCGGCGATCCGCGATTCGGTGACCGGGTGCGTCAGCAGGAATTCAGGCGGCTTGGCATCGAAACGGTACTGGCGCATCAGGCGTTCGAACATGGTCGGCATGGAACGCGGGTCGTAACCGGCTTTTTCCAGGTTGAGGATGCCGATGCGGTCGGCCTCTTGTTCGTTCTGGCGCGAGAAGCGCCGTTGTTCCTGGATCGCAGCGGCCTGGGTACCGGCAATTGCGGCAATCCCCGCATCACCTGCGCCGGCAGCGGCGGCGATGATGCCGCCCAGCAGGGCCGCCATCATCGGGATCTGCATGCGCTGTTGCGCCTCAACACCACGGGCAAAGTGGCGTTGGGACAAATGCGCCAATTCGTGTGCGAGCACCGAAGCGTATTCGCCCTCGGTCTGAGCATTGAGAAACAGGCCGCCGTTGACCCCGACAATCCCGCCGGGTGCGGCAAAGGCGTTCAATTGCGGGCTGTTGATCAGGATGAACTCCAGGCGCCGGTCATTCACCTGGCTGGTCTCTACCAACTTGTACACGCTGGTTTCGACATAATCCTTGAGTTGCGGATCATTGAGCTGTGAGACCTGGCCGCGCAGATAGGCCAACCAGGCGCGCCCCAGTTGGTATTCCTGTTGTGGCGAGACAATGGCAGAACTGGCGTCGCCAAGTGACGGCAGGTCATCGGCGAAGCCCGGGGAGGCCAGCAGGCAAGCCAGCGTCAGCAGGGTAGGGCGCAAAAAAGTCATGCACAGAGCCTTTCGACAAAGAGCTTACTGTAGCCGGACACTGAGCTTCGGACCAGATATTCTAAGCAGCCCGAATGCGTGCCTGGAGTAAAACCATGACCGACGCTGTAGCCTTTGATGCCGAACTCGATGCCAGTGGCCTCAATTGCCCGTTGCCCTTGCTCAAGGCCAAGCTGGAGCTCAATCGATTGGCCAGTGGTGCAGTGCTCAAGGTCATTGCCACCGACGCGGGCTCCCAGCGTGATTTCCGTACCTTTGCCAAGTTGGCGGGCCATACCCTGCTACATGAAGAAGACGCCGCCGGTGTGTACCGTTACTGGTTGCGCAAGGCCTGAACCGTTCGCCCCCACCACCCGAGGTTGATTGATGTTCAAAGTGTTACGAGACTGGATCCAGCGCTACTTCTCCGACGAAGAAGCGGTGGTGCTGGCGGTCCTGCTTTTCCTGGCCTTTACGGCCGTGCTGACCTTGGGCGGCATGCTGGCGCCGGTACTGGCGGGGATGGTGCTGGCTTACCTGATGCAGGGCCTGGTCACCACCCTGGAGCGCCTGCGACTGCCGGGCGGCGCTGCCGTGGGCCTGGTGTTCGCCTTGTTCATGGGCTTGCTCGTGGTGTTTATCGTGGTGGTGTTGCCGTTGCTGTGGCACCAACTGATTACCCTGTTCAACGAACTGCCGGGCATGCTCGCCAAGTGGCAATCACTGTTGCTGCTGCTGCCGGAGCGTTACCCGCACCTGGTCTCGGATGAGCAGGTGTTGCAGGCCATCGAAGCGGCGCGCGGCGAGATCGGAAAATTCGGGCAATGGGCGCTGACCTTTTCCCTGTCCAGCCTGCCGTTGCTGGTCAACATCATGATCTACCTGGTACTGGTACCGATCCTGGTGTTTTTCTTCCTCAAGGACCGCGCGATGATCGGTCGTTGGGTGAGCGGCTACCTGCCGCGCGAGCGGGCGCTGATCACTCGGGTGGCCGAAGAGATGAACCGCCAGATCGCCAATTACATCCGTGGCAAGGTCATCGAGATCATTATCTGTGGCGGCGTGACCTACATCGCCTTTATCGCCCTGGACCTGAACTACGCGGCATTGCTGGCGTTGCTGGTAGGGGTGTCGGTGGTCGTGCCGTACGTCGGTGCGGTGGTGGTGACGGTGCCGGTGATGTTGATCGCCTTGTTCCAGTGGGGCTGGAGCGACCAGTTCATCTACCTGATGGCGGTGTACGGCATTATCCAGACCCTGGATGGCAACGTGCTGGTGCCGCTGCTGTTCTCGGAGGCGGTCAACCTGCACCCGGTGGCGATCATTTGCGCAGTGCTGTTGTTCGGCGGGCTGTGGGGGTTCTGGGGCGTGTTCTTTGCCATTCCGCTGGCGACGCTGTTCAAGGCGGTGCTGGATGCGTGGCCGCGGCAGGAGCCGGTGGTGGCGCCGCTGCTTTAGAACGTGGCGGGGGATTGGATACGCCATCGCCGGCAAGCCGGCTCCTACAGGGAAATGCGCTACAACTGTAGGAGCCGGCTTGCCGGCGCTGACAATCCAAAGGTCGCAGCAGCAATCAAGCCTTGTTCAAAGCCTGCGCCGCCGCCAACACCGCATCCACATGACCCGGCACTTTCACGCCACGCCATTCCTGGCGCAGCACACCTTCGCTATCGATGAGGAAAGTGCTGCGATCCACGCCCAGGTATTCCTTGCCGTACAGCTTCTTCAGCTTGATCACATCAAACAGTTGGCAAACCGCTTCGTCCTTGTCGCTGATCAGCTCAAAGGGGAATTCCTGCTTGCCCTTGAAGTTCTCGTGAGACTTCACACTGTCACGTGACACGCCAAACACCTCGGTGTTGGCGGCCTTGAATGCCGCGTACTGGTCACGGAAACCCTGGCCTTCGGTGGTGCAGCCCGGGGTGCTGTCCTTCGGGTAGAAGTAGATCACCACCTGCTTGCCCTTGAGAGCGGCGAGGCTGAAGGTCTGGCCGCTGGTGGCCTGGGCTTCGAAATCGGCTACGGGTTTGTCGATGACTACCGCCATGAAAAAACTTCCTTACATTGGGTTCTGTGGGCGCCACGGCTCGATCAGTGCGTCGAGGTTCAAGGCATCGGCGAAGTCCAGGAACTGGTCGCGCAACCAGCTGATCTGCACGCCGGCCGGCAAGGTCACGGTGAACGTGGCGTTGAGCATGGTGCCGCCGGTTTGTGGCGCCTGGTAGGTGTCGCAGGTGAGGTTCTCCAGCTCGACGTTGTGGTCGATAAAGAACTGGCACAGCTCATTGACGATGTCCGAGCGGTAGGCCGAGCTCACGTACGCTACATAAGGCAGGGCCTGGGGACGGTTCTCCAGGGCAGCGCTGCGCACCACGTTGACGGTGAAGTCGTGCTTCTTGGCCAGGCCCGGCAAGCCGGTTTCCAGGCGCGCGAGGGCATCCCAGGTGCCGGAAATCTGCAGCACCAGCGCACTGCACTCGCCGTGGCGGGTCAAGCGGGAAGTCACGACGGCGCAGCGGTTTTCATGGCTGGCGCGGCACAGGACGTTGGTCAGCTCCATGGGGTTGGCGCCGAGGGCACTGATAACAAGGAATTGTTCGCGAACTGTGGGGGTGGACATGCAGCCTTCCTAAAACGATGAGCGGTCGATACTGTGAGGGCCGTATCGATCAAAGGATGAAGGGTAGCGAAAAGCGTCGCCAAGGGATAGGAGGTGGCGTTTTCATTGCGTGAACGGCGGAATTTTCTCGGGCTTGCGGCCGTACTTTGGCCCAATGATGGCATTGCCCGTCGTTTAGTTGCTCCGGAACGCATCGTCAGGCGGTACTTAGCTTGTACAAGCATCTTGGCGCCAGTACCATTACGGCTCTCTTTTTCCGGCAGGAGCGGTTGCATGATTGCGGGCAGTATGGTGGCACTGGTCACACCCATGGATGCACAAGGTCATCTCGACTGGGACAGCCTGGGCAAACTGGTGGACTTCCACCTGCAAGAAGGCACCAACGCCATCGTGGCGGTCGGCACCACAGGTGAATCGGCCACCCTCGATGTGGAAGAACACATCCAGGTGATCGAATTCGTGGTCAAGCGCGTCGCGGGCCGCATTGCCGTGATCGCCGGTACGGGCGCCAACTCGACGCGTGAAGCGATCGAGTTGACCCGGAACGCCAAGAAGGCCGGCGCCGATGCCTGCCTGCTGGTGACCCCGTACTACAACAAGCCGACCCAGGAAGGCCTGTACCAGCACTTTCGCACCATTGCCGAAGCCGTGGACATCCCGCAGATCCTCTACAACGTACCCGGCCGCACTGCCTGCGACATGAAGGCCGAGACCGTGATCCGCCTGTCCACCGTGCCGAACATCATCGGTATCAAGGAAGCCACCGGCGACCTGCAGCGCGCCAAGGACATCCTCGCCGGCGTGAGCAGCGACTTCCTGGTGTATTCCGGTGACGACGCCACTGCTGTCGAGCTGATCCTGCTGGGCGGCAAGGGCAACATCTCGGTCACCGCCAACGTGGCCCCGCGTGCCATGAGCGAAATGTGCGCCGCCGCCATCGCCGGCGACGCCGTGACCGCCCGCGCGATCCACGAGAAGCTGATGCCGCTCAACAAGACACTGTTTATCGAATCCAACCCTATTCCCGTGAAATGGGCACTGTTCGAGATGGGCCTGATGCCGGACGGTATCCGTCTGCCGCTCACCCGCCTCAGCGACGCCTGTCACGAACCGCTGCGACAGGCCCTGCGCCAGTCCGGCGTCCTGGTTTAATTGAGGAAGCACTACGCATGAAGCGATTGGCCGGACTTTCCGCACTTGCCTTGATTATCTCCAGCACCAGTGGCTGCGGTTGGATCTGGGGCCCGGAAGGCTACTTCCGTGACCGCGGCAGCGATTACCTGGAAGCACAAGCAACCAAACCGATGCAACTGCCGCCGGACGTCAATGTCGCCAAGCGCCTTGACCCGTTGCTGCCGATTCCACGCAATGTGGCCGACGACACCACCAAGGGTGAGTACGTGGTACCACGTCCACAGCCGATCTCGGCCGTGGCGGATGCCAGTGACTACAGCCTGCAGAAGAGCGGCGATTCGCGCTGGATCATGGCCCAGCGTCCACCTGCCGAAGTCTGGCCGGTGGCGGTGCAGTTCTTCCAGGACAACGGCTTCCGTATTGAAGAGCAGCGTCCACAGACCGGTGAATTCACCACTGCATGGCAGCACAGCAGCGAACTCTCCGCCAGCATGGCCAAGCGCCTGCAGGCCGGTGGTGTAGCCGCTGACAGCGAAGCCCGTGTGCGGGTGCGCATCGAGCCTGGCGTGCAGCGCAATACCAGTGAAGTCTACGTCGTCAGCGCCGAGCGTCCTGCCGGCAGCACCGCCAACGTCGATTTCACCAACCGTTCGGTCAACACCGGTGTCGACTCGGCACTGGTCGACGAGATGCTGGCCAGCATGAGCCGCATTTCCGAGAAGGGCGGTTCCGTCTCCCTGCTCGCCGCACGTGATTACGACACCCCGAGCCGCGTCAGCCTCACCGAAGACGGCAGCGGCAACGTGGTGCTGAACCTGGGTGAAGACCTGGACCGTGCCTGGGCCAGCGTTGGCCGTGCCTTGGAGCAGGGTCCATGGCGTGTTGAAGACATCAACCGCAGCCTGGGCCTCTACTACATCAACGTGGCGGAAAAAGCCGAGCGCAAAGATGAAGAGCCAGGTTTCTTCGGCAAATTGTTCGGCAGCAAGCCGACCAAGGAAGAGATCGAGACCCGCGCCGAGCGCTACCAGGTTCGTTTGAGCAAGGTTGGCGAAAGCGTACAAGTCACCGTCGAGAAGAACATCAATACCGTTGCGCCAGCTGAAACAGCGCGCAAAGTGTTGGGGGTGATTCAGGACAACCTGGGCTGATCCGATGCGTTTTGCCGTTCTCGGCAGCGGTAGCCAAGGGAACGGCACGCTGGTCGCTCATGACGACACGTACGTGCTGGTGGATTGTGGTTTCTCGTTACGGGAAACCGAGCGGCGCCTGCTGCGCCTGGGGGTTCACCCCACGCAGCTGAGCGCGATTCTGGTGACCCACGAACATGCCGACCACGTGCATGGCGTGGGTTTGCTGTCTCGGCGCTACAATCTTCCGGTGTACCTCAGTCGCGGTACCTTGCGCGGGATGCGCAAACCGATTGAACCCGCAGGTTTCCTGGCCGGTGGCGAGCAACTGCAGATCGGTGCGTTGAGCATTGATGTGATTGCCGTGGCGCACGACGCCCAGGAACCGACGCAGTATGTATTCAGTGATGGTGAGCGGCGTTTCGGCGTACTCACCGACCTGGGCTCCTACTGCGCCAAGGTGCTGGACGGTTACCGGAACCTCGATGCATTGATGATCGAATCCAATCACTGCCGGGACCTGCTGGCTCGCGGTCATTACCCCTACTTTCTCAAGCAGCGGGTCGGGGGCGAACTGGGACATTTGAACAACCACCAGGCGGCGTACCTGGTGTATGAGTTGGGCTGGCAAGACCTGCAACACCTGGTCCTGGCCCACTTGAGCAGCAAGAACAACCTGCCGACGCTTGCCCGGCAATGTTTTGTCGACACCCTTGGGTGCGACCCGGACTGGCTGCAACTGGCCGATCAAGATTCAGGGCTCGACTGGCGACACATCGCCTAGCCCACCTCACTCAAAGCGGAGCCCATCATGGAAAAACGTGAAGAACTCTACCGCGGCAAAGCCAAGTCGGTTTACAAGACCGACGACGCCAACCGCCTGATCCTGCTGTTTCGCAACGACACTTCGGCGTTCGACGGCAAGCGCATCGAACAGCTTGATCGCAAGGGCATGGTGAACAACAAGTTCAACGCCTTCATCATGCAGAAACTCGAAGCGGCCGGCATTCCGACCCAATTCGACAAACTGCTGGGCGACAACGAGTGCCTGGTCAAGAAGCTGGACATGATCCCGGTGGAATGCGTCGTGCGTAACTACGCCGCCGGCAGCCTGGTCAAGCGCCTGGGCGTGGAAGAGGGCCTCAAGCTCAACCCCTACACCTTCGAGCTGTTCCTGAAGGACGACGCCAAGGGCGACCCGTTCATCAACGAATCCCACGTCGTGGCATTCGGCTGGGGCACCGCTGAGCAACTGGCGCGCATGAAAGAGTTGTCCCTGAAGGTCAACGAGGTGCTGAGCAAGCTGTTCGACGACGCCGGGCTGCTGCTGGTGGACTTCAAGCTGGAATTCGGCGTATTCCACGATGGCTCCATCGTCCTCGGCGACGAATTCAGCCCGGACGGCTGCCGCCTGTGGGACAAGGACACCAAGAAGAAGATGGACAAAGACCGCTTCCGCCAGGGCCTCGGTGATGTGATCGAAGCCTACGAAGAAGTCGCCAATCGTCTCGGCGTACCGCTTTAATCGACGCAAGCATCTGATAGCACGGAAAAAAATCGCGTTTGGGGTTTGCTTCCGCGAAACACACTGTTATGATGCGCGCCGTTGGAGAGATGCCAGAGTGGCCGAATGGGACGGATTCGAAATCCGTTGTACCTTCACCGGTACCTAGGGTTCGAATCCCTATCTCTCCGCCATTACATAGAAAAAGCCCCGTAGCTGAACAAGCTACGGGGCTTTTTCGTTTCTGCGGTTTGATCAGCTCGGCTGGGCCACCAGGCTATTACTCACACGACGCCCCAGTACCAGCACCGTCACGAACCCACAGCCCACCAACGCCGTGGCCAGGCTCAGCAGCACCGCGCTGCCCATCTGGTCGACAATCCGGCCGCCGAAGAACGAGCCCAGGGCGATGATCACCTGGAACAAGGCGACGAACAGTGGCATGCCGCGTTCGACATCCTTGGGGGCCACGACAAACATCCAGATACTTGCGCAGGCCGGGAAGGCGCCGAAGGCGAAGCCCCAGAGGGCGATCAGCATCGCTGCGCCGGTCATGCCGGTGGCGAAGTAGGGGAACAGGGCGGTGCTGGTGCCGATCATGAGTGCGACCAACAGCAAGGTGTGGCGCACGCTGCGGTTGGCGGCGAAGCCGGCGAAGACATTACCCATGACCCCGGCCACGCCGTAGAGCAGCAACAGTGAGCCAATCGTCGGTCCGTCAAAGCCCGAACTGTTTTTGAAGAAGGGCGCGACGTAGGTGTAGGCGGCGAAGTGCGCCAGGCCGATCAGCAGGACGGCGATCAATCCGACCCGTGCTTGCGGGTTGATGAACAAGGCGGGCAGGTCACGCACTTGAATGGCCTTTTCCGGCTTCAGGCGGGGCAGCAGGAGGACTTGCGCGAGCAGCACCGGCACGCCGACCAGCGCGGTGACCAGGAAGGTCATGCGCCAGCCCATCAGGCCGCTGAGCCAGGTGCCCACGGGGACGCCGAGTACGGTGGCCAGGGTCACGCCCATCATGATGATCGAGGTGGCCTTCGCGACGCCCACGCCCTTGGGCGCGAGGCGGCCGCTGAGGGCGATTGCCGTGGCCCAGAAGCCGCCGATGCTGATACCCAGCAGGACGCGGCCGAACAGCAGGAGGCTGAAGTCGCTGGCGTAAGCCACGACCGAGTTGGCGATGATCATGATCAGCGTCAGGCCGATCAGCAGATAACGACGGTCCATGGCGCCAATGCTGACAGACAGCAACGGGGCGGCGAGGGCGGCCATGATACCGGGCAGGGTCACCATCAGGCCGGCGTGCCCGGCACTGATGCCGAGGTCGCTGGCGACGTCGTTGAGGACGCCCACCGGCAGAAACTCACTGGTGACCAGGGCAAAGGCGCCCACGGCGACCGAGAGAATCGCCAGCCACTGCTGTTTGACACTCTGTTGATTATGTTCGGGACGGCCGCTGGGGGCCTGGCTCGCGCTTGGCATGGTGCTGGATTCCAGAAGGGGAATGTCGCCTGAAGTCAGGCGAGGGGGAGGGAAAGTGGAGGCGATTATATGAATCGGCTCTGGCAATCACACAGGCGCTCGTTTCGATAATAACCATCAGTGCAATCGATTCGACGCCCCTACAGGACGGTTGGGTTTTTCTTACCTGCATCTCCAACGCAGCCTACAGGCAATGCATTGCGACCCGTGGCGTTAGTCACTATCTTGGGCCCCACGGTTTTTCAGGTAGAAATTCCCACACTGCATAGGAAATGCATCATGAGCAAAAACACGAAAAAAACCTCCGACAAAATGGCCACGCTGGCCGCGCACACCCTCACTGATCCAAACGCCTCGGCCATTGCCAAAAGCCTGGCGGCGTCTGCATTGGCCCAGAGCGGTACCGACAAGCAGACCAGCGCCGACATGGAGGAAAAAGCCGGGAAGGCCCTCCAGAGCGGCCACTACAGCGAGAAAACCAAATCCCTGGCCGCCTCGGTGCTTTCCCAAGCCAATAAAGAGCGCGGCAACTGAGTTACACGTCATGAAAAAAGCCCCGCAGCTGAACACGCTGCGGGGTTTTTTCGTTTGCGTACAGGCGCGCATAAATTATTCGCGCCCCACCGAATAACTTCCCCTCCTGCGGTGTTCACTCCACAGACCACCCAGGAAGCGCCCATGAACACACCTGTAGACCGCTACGACCGCCTGACCCGCACCTTCCACTGGCTGACCGCTGCCGTGGTGATCTTCATGTTCGCCAGTGCGCATATCTGGGAAAACCTGGAAAAAGGCACGCCGCTGCGCAAGGGCCTGCAGTCGGTGCATATCTCCCTGGGCATTGCCCTGGCGGTACTGATCCTCGCGCGGATCGCGTGGCGGCTGTCTGGCGGCACCCGGCTCAAGGCCGACAGTCACCCGGCGCTTAACCTGCTGGCGAAAATGGCGCATGGTTGCCTGTACCTGTTGCTGCTGGCGCAGATTGTCCTGGGGTTCCTGTTTCGTTGGGCACAGGGCGAGCCATTCAACTTTTTCGGACTGTTTTCGGTTCCCGCGCCGTTTGCGATTGATCACGCATGGCGCGGCACGCTGGGCGGTCTGCATGACACCGTGGCGTGGGCGATCATCGGGCTGGCTGGCCTGCACGCCTGTGCGGCGCTGTGGCACCACAGCATCAAGCGTGACAACACGCTGCGCCGCATGCTGCCCGCCCCACGGGACGCTGTTTGAAGTGATGTTTGCTGCTGTATCTCCCCATCGTTACGGAGCACGACAACCATGAAGACTCGCCACCAACACCCCATGACTTATCGCACCGCGCTGCTCTTCGGTGCGTGCCTGGCTGTCGCCTTGCTCGCCGGCCAGGCCCGGGCTTCCGGCGATGAGTCGGCGCCGCCCAAGCCGAACTGTCCGAAGGGCCAGGTGTGGGACACCAAGACCGGCAAGTGCGTGCTGCAAACCAGCAAGGCGACGTCGGATGCCGATCGGACCGACTACGCCTACCGCCTGGCCAAGGACGGGCGCTATGAAGAAGCCCTGGCCTTGCTCGATACCCTGAGCAACCCCAACACCGCCAAGGCCCTCAACTACCGCGGCTACGCCACGCGCAAACTGGGGCGGACCGATGAAGGCATCGGCTATTACCTGCAGTCCGTGGCGTTGGACCCCAACTACGCCCAGGTCCGCGAATACCTGGGTGAGGCCTATGTGATCAAGGGCCGGGTGGACCTGGCCCAGGAGCAGCTGCTGAAAATCAAGGCGCTGTGCGGCACCACCTGCGAAGAATATGAAGACCTAGCCGAGGCCATCACTGCTGCGCCCCAGGTATGACGTCGGTGACTGAACGATCAGGGGGCCGCCATTACTCGAGAGGCTGATTTTCGTCGCGAATTGGGCCAGTTGTTGCCGCGTTTATGGCGATACGGCCTGGTGTTGTCGCGACAAAAGCACCTGGCCGAGGACCTGGTGCAGGCCACCTGTGTGCGGGCGCTGGAGCGTGCCGGGCAATTTGTCGCCGGCACGCGGCTGGATCGCTGGTTGCTGGCGATCATGCACTCGATCTGGCTCAACGAGCTGCGCTCGCAGCGGGTTCGCCAGGGGCAGGGCTTTGTCGATGCAGAGCAGGCGTTGTCATTCGATGGCGAAAGCCAGGCCCAGGATCACGTGCTCGCCGCGCAAGTGATCAAGCGCGTCAACGGGTTGCCCGAAGCGCAACGAGAAACGGTTTTTCTGGCGTATGTCGAAGGGCTTTCATACAAGGAAATTGCCGATGTCCTGCAAATACCGGTCGGCACAGTCATGAGTCGGCTCGCGGCCGCACGCGCCAGGCTGGCCGAGACGGCCCCGGCAAAAGCCCACGCCGAACCCGCCAGTGGAGAACGCCGATGACTCACACACACCTGCCTTGCGATGAGCAGTTGGTGGCTTATCTGGATGGAGAACTGGACCCCGACCAGCGCCGGGTCATCGCCGACCAGATCCACGCTCACCCCGCGGTCGCTGCGCGCCTGGAGGTGCTGCGGTGCGCTGATATGCCGTTCAAGGACGCGTTCGACAGCGTGCTGGATCAAGCGCCGACCGACGGCCTGCAGGCGATGCTCAACGCCTTGCCGCCGGCAGCGGTCCCCGCCTTGAGTCGCCGCCGTTTCCTCGCCGTGGCCGCAGGGTTCGCGGTGGCCGGCGTGGTCGCCGATCGCCTGTTCCTGGCCTGGCCGCGTGGGGAACCCGGCCAGGGCTGGCGCGCCTCGGTGGCTGAATACATGGCGTTGTACACGCCGCAGACCCTGGACAATCTCAGCGCGGACCCGGCTGCCCACCTCGCGCAACTCAGCGCGGTGGGCACGCAACTGGGCCTGCCGTTGTCGCCTGCTGCCGTGGCCTTGCCCGGCGCCGAGTTCCGGCGGGCGCAGAGCCTGGACTATGACGGCGTGATCATCGGCCAACTGACTTACCTGGATCCCCGCCACGGTCCACTGGCGCTGTGCATCACGGCCAACAAAAGAGCCCCGGCGACTTTCGCCACCGAGCAGCGCCGAGGCATGAACGTGGTGTATTGGGCCAGCGCGTCCCATGCCTTCATGCTGATCGGCCGAAACCCTTTCGAAGATTTGCAGATCATGGCCAGCAGCGTCGAGCGCAGCTTGCCGGCCTGATCTCAGTGACGGGTCTGCAGGGCGCGCCAACGCGTGGGCGTGGTGCCTTCCCAGGTGCGAAACGCGCGATAAAACGAGTTGGTGTCTTCGTAACCGAGCAGGCAGGCGATCTCGTCTATTTCGATCGACGGCTCCGCCAGCAGATGGCGCACCACCTCCTGGCGGCTCTCCAGCAGCAATTGTCGAAAGCCCGTGCCTTCCTCGGTCATGCGCCGCTGCAAGGTGCGTTCGCTCAGGCCCAGTTCGCGGGCCACGTCGACCATCTCCGGGCGACCACTGGCGAAGAGACGCTTGAGGGTGCTTTTCACTTGGTGGCTGATCGTGGCCGGCGCGGTCGCTTCGGCCAACGCCGCCACCAGGGCCGGGTTCAGCAGGTCGAGCAGTTCCGGGTTATGGCTGGGGAAGGGCCGTTTGAGGTCGGCGGTATCGAGCACCAAGGCATTGCGCGCGGCACCGAAACGAATGGCACAGCCGAAAAACTCCGCCAGTGCCGGGCTGTTGCTCCGGGGGCGGGCCAGTTCAACACGGCGCGCCGTGATGTGCACCCCCGAGCCGCGCCGGCCCAGCTCGACAAACGTCGCAAACGCCGCGTCGATCAACAGCCGCGGTGGCGGCTGCTGGCTGCGCAGCCAGTCGAGGGTGACCGTGCAGGTCGCGCCGTCCTCGGTCACCTGCACGCGTTCGGGCGTACACAGTTGCTTGAAGCGTGCGAGGCGATGCAGGCCATCGCGAAAGTCACGGGCGATGAACGCGGCAAAACTGGACGGCGGCAGGGCGCTGCTGTCCAACTGGGTGACCAGCAGGACGCCGGCAGCCGGGTCGGGATTGAGCACGCCCACGGCTTCCCACAGGCGAAAATATTCCTCGGTGCTGACGTGGCGACGATCACCGCGCTCGCCCAAGTGCAGGGTCATTGGCAGCCGTGCCTGGCGTAACACCGCTGCAGGCTCCAGCCCGATGGTTGTCAGGGCGTGCCAGAACACCTGCGGAATGTTGAAGCGCGATTGGCGTGCGTCAGACATGGACCACCTTTGTTTCAATCAATCGGAGGCTGACACACTGAGGTCATGCCATTTCTCGTCGGAAGCTGCCAGGTCCGCCGCCGCTCGCGCGGCATATTGCACCGCGTCGCTGCCGATCAACAGGCGCAGGGGCGCGTCTTCACGCAGGGCCAGTTCGAGCACGATCTCGGCCACCCGCTCCGGCCCGGTCGGCAGAATGCCGGGGGAGTTGAGCAACTCAACCAGTGCACCGACACTTTGCTGATAGGGCGCACTGATCGGCGCAATCGTCATGGAGCTGCCCGACCAGTCGGTACGCATGCCGCCCGGTTCCAGCACCGTCACCTGCACGCCCAGCGGGTTGACCTCTTGCGCCAGCACGGTTGAAAAGCCGCCCACGGCCCATTTGGCACTCTGGTACGCCGCCAGGCCCGCCATGCCAATCCGCCCGCCCAACGACGATACCTGAAAGATATGCCCGCGACCCTGGGCGCGCAGGATCGGCACCACGGCCTTGCTGACGTGCACGACACCATAGAAGTTGGTGTCGATCTGTGCCGAGAAGTCCTCCAGGGTGACATCCTCGACCGACGCCAGGTCGCCATACCCCGCGTTGTTGACCACCACATCCAGGCGACCGAAGTGTGCCACGGCGGCCTCCACAGCCTTTAGCACCTGAAGGTTGTCGGTCACATCCAGCTGCAGTGGGTAGATTGCGTCACCGTACTCGGCCACCAGTTCATCCAGTTGGCGGGGAGTGCGTGCAGTGGCCGCCACACGATCGCCGGCGCGCAAGGCCGCTTCGGTGATGGCGCGGCCAAGGCCACGGGAACTGCCAGTGATAAACCAGATCTTGGACATGCGAACACCTCTTCGTTTCGGGCGGCTCAAGCAGCCTGGGCACCCAGGATGGTCGATGAACGCGGTCCAGGCACTAGCAGAAGGGCGCCAAGTGACTTGCAAAAGACGCCAATTATTCGCGGGTCAAGCGCCCGGCCAGGCTCTCGATAAACACCGTCTCGGCCCGACTCATCTTCTGTTCGCGATTCCACAACAGGTGAATGTCCACATCGGCGATCCCTTCATCGGGCGGCAGCCGCCACAGCAGCCCGTTTTTGACGTCGTCCGCCACCACATGGATCGGCAGGCACCCCAGGCCGAATCCGGCGATCACCAGGCGCCGCACTTCTTCCAGGCTGGAGGACGACGCCACGATGCGCCCGCTGAAGCCTTGCTGATCGCGAAAGATGGTCAGTGGCGAGAGCATCCCGCCGATCTGGTCGCTGGTGAAACTGACGAAGTTCTCCGACTGCAAATCACCTTCGGCCAAACCGGTACGGCCAAACAGCGGGTGGTGGCGCCCGCAAAAGAATGCGTAGCGTTGACGCAGGAACAGGTGCTGCTCCAGGCGCGGCTGCGGCCGGCGATTGAGGCTCAGCCCGAGTGTCGCGGTTTTTTCCAGCAGGGCGGCGACGATGTCGGAGCTGCGCATCACCTCGACCTCGAGGTCGACCCGCGGATGTTCGCGGTGGAAGCCCGTGAGGAAGTCATCAAAGGTCTCTGAGTTGATGCGGCTGATCATCAGCAGGCGCACTTTGCCGATTACTTCATCGCCGGGTTTTTGCAGGGCGTTGCTCATCTGCGAGACCTGGCCGTACATCTCGCCGGCGATGGCGAAAATCTGTTCGCCGGCTTCGGTCAGTACAAAGCGCGGGCCACGGCGCACGATCAGTTGGCAGTCGAGTTGTTCTTCCAGGCGTTTGAGCGCCTGGCTGATCGCCGGTTGCGTCAGGTGCAGGCGCGCGGCGGCGCGGCTGATGCTCAGCTCCTGGCCGATCACGCGAAAGGTGCGCAGCAGGTTCCAGTCCAGCCGGTCGTTGAGCAGCGGGTGAATATCGCGGCGGGTTTCGGACATGCGCGGGCTCGATCATAAGCAGGATTTATAATCAGAATAATAAATAGAAAATTGACTAATCATAGCCCCGAGACGAAAAATCCTCCTCGACAAGCGCCATAAGAGCGCCTGCGCTTGACCTTTCTCCTGCCAAAAAAATAACCAAAGGAGCCCGCCCATGAAGCCTTCCGCTTCGCCCCAGCCCCGCCGTGCTGCGGCCGCCGCTTTTATCGGCACCATGATCGAGTGGTACGATTTCTACATCTACGCCACCGCCGCTGCACTGGTGTTTGGCCAACTGTTTTTCCCTTCCGAAGACAAACTGTTCAGCACCATGGCCGCGTTCGGCACCTTCGCCGTGGGTTTCTTCGCGCGGCCCTTGGGCGGCATTGTGTTCGGCCATATCGGCGACCGGATCGGCCGCAAGAAATCCCTGGTGATCACCCTGGTGATGATGGGCGTGGTCACCGTCTGCATCGGCCTGTTGCCGACCTATGCGCAGATCGGCGCCGCAGCACCGGTCTTGCTGGTGCTGTTGCGGGTGGTGCAAGGCATTGCCGTCGGCGGCGAGTGGGGCGGGGCGGTGTTGATGGCCGGCGAGCACGCGCCGAAAGGGCGGCGTAACTTCTTCGCGTCCTTCGCGCAACTGGGCAGCCCGGCGGGGTTGATCCTGTCCCTGCTGGCGTTCAGCGCAGTCACCCGTTTGCCTGAAGAAGACTTGCTCAGTTGGGGCTGGCGCCTGCCGTTCCTCGCCAGCGCCTTGCTGCTGGTGGTCGGCCTGGCGATTCGCCTTGGCGTCAACGAGTCGCCTGAGTTCCTCGAAGACAAGGCCCTCGCGGAAAAAGCCCGGGCAATCAAGCAGGACCAGGCCCCGGTGATCGAAGTGCTGAAAACCGCCTGGCGCCCACTGTTGCTGTGCATCGGTGCCAATACCCTGGGGATTGCCGGGGTGTATTTCACCAACACCTTCATGATTGCCTACAGCACTCAGCAATTGGGCCTACCGCGCTCGCTGATCCTGGAGTGCCTGTTCTTCGTGGCAATCATTCAATTCTGTGTCCAGCCCCTGGCGGCCTGGGTGGCAGAGAAGGTTGGTGCCACGCGTTTCCTGTGTGCGATGACCGTGCTGGCAATGGCCTCGCCTTATCCGATGTTCGTGCTGGTGAGCAGTGGCCAGGCGCCGTTGATCATCCTCGGCATCGCCTTGGCAGTGGTGTGCATGGCCTCGTTTTATGCGGTGATCGCAGGCTTTGTCAGCGGCCTGTTCGAAACCCGTGTGCGCTACACCGCCATCTCCCTGGCTTATCAGGTGTGCGGTGCGCTGGCCGGTGGCCTGACGCCATTGATCGGCACGTGGCTGGCCCACGAATACCAGGGCCAATGGTGGCCGATGGCAGTGTTCTACAGCCTGATCGCGGCGGTGTCGCTGGTGTGCGTATTGGCCTTGTCGCGCCGCCACGCCAGCGCGCACCGAATTGAAATGGCACAGAGTGCCTGAGGGAGATTGCAGCATGTTGAAGATTAACGGCGAACGCCTGTGGGCCAGCCTGATGGCCATGGCCGAGATCGGTGCCACTGCGCGCGGCGGCAGTTGCCGGCTGGCCTTGAGTGCCGAAGACCGGGCCGGTCGCGAGCTGTTCAGTCACTGGTGTAGCGCTGCCGGGCTGACCCTCAGCGTGGACGCCATCGGCAACCTCTTCGCCCGGCGCGCCGGCACGGACAAGGACGCCGCCCCGGTGATGATCGGCAGTCACCTCGACACCCAGCCGGAAGGCGGGCGCTTTGATGGCGTCTACGGCGTACTGGCCGGCCTCGAAGTGATCCGCAGCCTCGACGACCAGGGCATCCGGACCCGCAAACCGCTGGAGATTGCGGTGTGGACCAACGAGGAGGGCGCGCGTTTTACCCCGGCCATGCTCGGTTCGGCGGTATTCACCGGCAGCCTGGCGCTGGCCCCGGCGCTGGCCACGACCGATGTCGACGGTATCAGCGTGGCCGAGGCCCTGCGCGCCACCGGCTATAACGGCGCGCGCCCGCTGGGCGGCGCGGTGGATGCGTACTTCGAAGCGCATATCGAACAAGGCCCGATCCTGGAAGACAACGCCAAGAGCATCGGCGTGGTGACCGGCGGCCAGGCGATTCGCTGGCTCGACGTGCGCGTCGAAGGCATGGCCGCGCATGCCGGCACCACGCCGATGCCGCTGCGCAAAGATGCGCTGTATGGCGCGGCCCGGATGATCCAGGCGCTGGAGCAATTGGCCGCCGATTTTGCCCCCGAGGGCCTCACCACCGTCGGTGAGTTGAGCATTGCCAAATCGTCGCGCAATACCATCCCCGGCCTGCTGAATTTCACGGTCGACCTGCGTCATCACCGCGACAGCGCTATCGACGCCATGGAGCAACAGGTGCGCCAACAGTTGCAGGCCATCGCTGAACAACGCGGGCTCACCGTCACCGTCACCCCGCACTGGGTCAGCCCGGCCACGCCCTTCGACGTCGAATGCGTGGCCTGCGTGCAAACCGCGGTGGATGCGCTGGGCTACAGTCAGCAACGAATCGTCAGCGGTGCTGGCCACGATGCCATCCACCTGGCGCGCTATTGCCCGACCGCGATGATCTTCATCCCCTGCGTCGGCGGCCTCAGCCACAACGAAGCCGAAGATGTGTTGCCCGAGGACGTGCGCCTGGGCACCGATGTATTGCTCAACGCCGTGTTGCAACGCGCCGGCCGGGCCGACTGACAACACCGTTCGGGAAGATTGAAGAAGCTCACCTGTGGGCAGCGTCTACCCGCAACCCTGTGTATTGAGGAGATTGCCATGCGTACTTTTTTCCACCCCGAACAACTGCTGCACCATCCACGCAGCTATTACTCCCGTGGCCAGATGCGCACGCCGCAGGAGGTCCCCGAGCGCGCGCGCAACCTGCTGCAGGCCGCGCAGACTCTTGGGTTCGACATCCAGCAGCCGGCCGACCACGGCCTTGAGCCGCTGCTTGCCGTGCACGGTGCGCCTTACCTGACGTTCCTGCAGGAAGCCCATCAGCGCTGGAAAGAAATCCCCGAAGACTGGGGCGACGAAGTCATGTCGAACATCTTCGTGCGCGAGCCCAACGCCCTGCGCGGCATCCTTGCCCAGGCCGCGCGCTACCTCGCCGATGGCAGTTGCCCGGTCGGCGAACTCACCTGGCGCTCGGCCTACTGGTCGGCGCAAAGCGCGGTTGCCGCCGCCCGGGACATTCTCGACGGCGCCCCGGCTGCCTACGCGTTATGCCGGCCACCGGGGCATCACGCGCGTTTCGAGGCGGCAGGCGGGTTCTGCTACATCAACAACGCAGCCGTGGCCGCGCAGGTGTTGCGCGACGGCTTCCAGCGTGTTGCCGTGCTCGACACCGACATGCACCATGGCCAGGGCATCCAGGAGATTTTCTACACGCGCGACGACGTGCTCTACGTGTCGATCCACGGCGACCCGACCAACTTCTATCCCGGTGTCGCCGGCTTCGCCGAAGAGCGTGGCAGCGCGGCGGGTGAAGGTTTCAACCTCAACCTGCCGATGCCTCATGGCGCCAGTGAGGCCGTGTTCTTCGACAAGCTTGAAGTGGCGTTGAAGGCGCTGAAGGACTTTTCGGCCGATGTGCTGGTGCTGTCGCTGGGCTTCGATATCTACGAGTTGGACCCGCAGAGCAAAGTCGCGGTGACGCGCGAAGGCTTCGCGCGGTTGGGCGAATGCATCCGCGGGCTGGGCTTGCCGTGTGTGATCGTGCAGGAGGGCGGCTATCACCTGGAGACGCTGGACGCGAATGCGCAGGCGTTTTTCGATGGGCCACAGGCTTGGGTGAAGTAAGGCAAGAGTGACGTGGCACCTGCGTGACGATCTCGCGTTGTGATCGTCACGTGGCATGTCATGAGGGGGCGGTCACGGGGGGCTTGAACGGTTTGACCAGGCGTTCTGCCGGGATAGCAACTTCCCGATCACAATCAACGCGTCGAAGCGCCATCGTCGCCCACCGCAACATGCGCCATGGGCGGCGTCAATTCCAGTACCCGGTCACGCCCACCTTCGGCCAACAGGTAAGTGCCACGAGTCGTCGGCACAATCGACTGCGGCGCTTTCAGGAATGACAGGATCGTCTGCCGGTGCCCCTGCTTGTCGATCAGCAGCAAACGCGCGCGGTGCGTGGCGTCTTCGTTGATCCACAGGCCCCGCGCATCACACATCAGGAACGTCGGCTGGTTCAGCCCGTCCACGACCATCGGGTCGCTGCCGTCCTCGGTCAGCTCGCGCACCATGCCTTCCTTCTTTTTGGTGTAGAGCATGCGCCCGTCGCTGCAGCGGATGATCGATTCGCCTTCGTCCATGCCCGTGCGTACGACGCTCAGGCTCTGGTCACTCCAGCGATAACGCAGCACACGGCCCTCGTCGCGCCGGTCTTCCATGGCATACAGGTAGTCGCCGTCGTCCCACAGGCCTTGCACGTTCTGGCCCCTGAACAGTTCGGTGACGTGGCCGTCCTTGAGGAAACTGACGGGCGAATCGAGGGCTTCCTGGCTGAACACCCAGCCACCGCGCGTGGCAAACATGCCGTCGGGCTTGGACAGGTTGCCCACCACCACTTCGCGGCTGCCGTCGGGGTGGATGCGCACGATGCTGCCCTTGCCGTCGTCGAGTTCCTGGCTGACCATCAGCGAGCCGTCGTCCAGGGGCATCAGCGAGGCGGCCTTGGCCACGTCCGTGTGCAGTACCTGGTAATGCCACTGGCCGCTGGCGCTGACCGGGTAGTAAGTCTGCCAGGCAAAAAAGCCCAGGGCGGCGGTGCACACCAGGACGAGTGTGCACACTGCGGTTTTCAGGATTCGGATCATTGCTTGGCGCCGACGGATCGAAAGGTCGACCACGTTACCAAGCATGCCGCCGAACATCACCCGGCAATTGCGCGATGTCCCCTTTATCCGGCGCCTGCCGCGCCATCCAGGCCACGGCGGATCTTCTCCAGCAACTCGTCGATATGGAACGGCTTGGAGATCAGGTCCATGCCTGCACCGAGAAAGCTCTGGCGATTTGCCGCGTTCTCGGCGTAGCCGGTCATGAACAGAATCGGCAGCGCGGGGTGCATTTCGCGTGCGATGTCGGCCAGCTCGCGCCCGTTCATGTAGGGCAGCCCGACATCGGTCAGCAGCAGGTCGATGCTCGGGTCGTTGCGCAGGCTGGTGACGGCTTCGTCGCCATCGGCGGCCAGGCTGCAGCGGTAGCCGGCATCGACCAGCACCTCGGCGACAAAGCTGCGCACCGAGGGCATATCCTCGACGATCAACACGTGTTCGCCGCTGCTCTGGCCGGGGGCTGCAACCGGCCTGGTCGCCGTGCTGGCGGGACCGCTGGCGGCGGGCAGCATGATGGTCACTTCGGTGCCCTGGCGGGTCACGCTGCGGATCTGTGCGTCGCCGCCGGACTGGCGCGCGAAGCCATAAATGGTCGACAGGCCCAGCCCGGTACCCTGGCCCAGGGGCTTGGTGGTGAAGAACGGGTCGAAGACCTTGTCGATGACGCTGTGCTCGATACCCACGCCGTTGTCGCGTACCGACAGGGCGATATAGGGGCCGTTTTCCAGTTTCAGGTTGCCGTTGGAATAGGCCGGGTAGGTGGTCACCCAGATATTGCCGCCTTTGGGCAGCGCATCGCGGGCGTTGATCACCAGGTTGAGCACGGCGCTTTCCAGCTGGATCGGGTCGACCATTGCCACGGCGGGGTTGTTGGTCAGTTCGAGCTTCAGCGCGATATGTTCGCCGATGGTGCGCACCAGCAGTTCTTCCAGCGAGCGGATATGTGCATTGATGTCGATCGGCCGCGTGTCCAGCGGCTGCTGGCGGGCGAAGGCGAGCAGGCGGTTGGTCAGGCCGGCGGCACTCAGCGCCGAACTCAAGGCCGCATCGGCGTAACCCATGACCTTGTCGGTGCGCTGGCTGTCGATGCGTTTCTTGATCAGCTCCAGGCTGGTGATGATCCCGGTCAGCAGGTTATTGAAGTCATGCGCGATGCCACCGGTGAGCTTGCCCAGGGCATCCATTTTCTGCGCCTGCAACAGCTGCGCCTCGGTGCGCGCCAGTTGGGTGGTGGCGTTGGCCAGTTCGGCCTGCTGATGACGTTCACGGTGGCGGTGTTCGGTCACGTCCTCGACAAACACCAGGCTCAATTCGGCGCGGCGATAGGGTGAAATCTGCCACTCGGTTTCGCGCAACTGGCCGTCGACCTTCATCTGCAGCGTGCCTTTCCAGCGCTCACCGGCGGCCAGGCGCTGGCACAGCTCCTGGAGTACCGTGAGCTGGTCGGCGGCGAAGCACTCGAGCAGGGCGTCCGGGTTGAGGTTGTCGTGAATCAATTGGGCGAACGCGTGGTTGCATTCGTGCACCTTGAGCTGTGCGTCCATCACCGCAATCGGCGCGCTGATATTGAAAAAGATCTCGCGAAACCGCGCCTCGCTCTCGCGCAACGCGTATTCGGTGTCACGCACGCGCAGCAGGGTGCGCAGGGTCGCGAGCAGCACATCGGGGTCGACCGGATGGATCAGGTAGGCATCGGCGCCGGCATCCAGGCCGGTGATGATGTCGCCGGTCTCGATGGAAGCCGCCGACACATGCACCACGGGCAGCAAGGCGGTGACCGGGTCGGCGCGCAACACCCGCACGATGTCGAAGCCGCTCATGTCCGGCAGGTTGACGTCGAGGATCAGCCCGTCGATCTTTTCGCGGGCGATCAGGTCCAGCCCCTCCTGGCCGGTGCCGGCTTCGAGCACGTGATAGTCGTGGCTTTCCAGGCGCCGCCGCAGGGCGTAGCGGGTGGCGGCATTGTCGTCGACGATCAGCAGTTGAATGTCACGATTCATCGACGGGTCCGCCAGCGATAGAGAGAGGAATGATCACAAAGAACATCGAGCCCACGCCGGGAGTACTTTCTACGCCGACCCGGCCGCCAAGCAGCTCGGCAAAACGCTTGCACAGCGACAGGCCCAGCCCGGTGCCGCGCAGGCGTTTTTGCAGTGGCGAGTCGATCTGCGAAAAATCTTCGAACAGGTTGCTGTGCAGTTGGGCGGGAATGCCCAGGCCGGTGTCCTGTACGGCAAAGCGGATTTCTGCCTCGCCGACCCGTTGCGCCGACACGCGGACCTCGCCTTGCACGGTGAACTTGAGGGCATTGGAAATGAAGTTGCGCAGGATCTGCGCAAGCTTCTTGTCATCGGTGTAGAGCTTGGGCAAGCCGACGGGCTCTTCGAAGATCAGGTCCACCGATGACGCGTCGACAATCGGCCGGAACATGCCGCGCAAGGCCGAGAACAGGTCGAACATATCGAACCAGGCCGGCGAGATAGTGATACGGCCCGCCTCGATCTTGGCCAGGTCGAGCAAATCGTCGACCATTTCGCGCAGTTCGCGCGCCGAACTGCGGATAAACCCCACCTGGGTGTGTTGCTCCGGGCTCAGCGGGCCATCGAGTTCATCGGCCAGCAGGCTGGTGATGCTGAGGATCGAGCCCAGCGGCGTGCGGAATTCATGGCTCATGTACGACAGGAAGCGGCTTTTCAGGTCCGAGGCCTGGCGCAGTTGATCAGCCTGCATGTCCAGCTCGGCATACAGCGCCAGGACACCCTGGTTGGTCTCGTCCAACTCCGCGCGCAACGCCTCCGCTTCCTGGCGCAGGCGCAGCACTTCATCGGCGAGGGAAACAGTGGCTTCAGCCATCGATGGCCTCCAGGGCAATCACGAAGACGGTGACGTCATCCCGTCCGCGACAGAAATCACGGTGCAAAATGGCGGCAATCAGGGCGGGGTGGCGGTGAGAAAGCCCAGGATAGTCGGCAAGGTTCCAGCGTGACTGCAGGCCGTCGCTGTAGAGAATCAGCAACTGGCCGCTGACCTCAGCGTAGTCGAAGGGCTGCGCCTTGCGAAACTGCACGCCGACAATGCCCGGATGAGACGCCAGCCCGCGCGACTTGCCGGGACCGATCAGGCTGGCGCCGATATTGCCCACTCCGGTAAAGCGCAGGCTGTCGGCCGTGGCGTCGTATTGCGCGACCGCCACGGCGCCGCCGCGGGTGCCGGTCATGCCAATATGCAGGTCGTTGAACAACACGCCGGCGTCGAGGAACGCGTCATGGGCGAACACTTCCTCACCGGCGCGCGCGGCCCGTTCGGCCTCGCTGCCATGACCCAGGCCGTCCGCCACCATCACGCTGAAGCGGCCCGGTTGGATTGCCAGGTGCCAGGCATCGCCGCAGGCCGGGTCGTGGTGCAGGGAATGCTGGCTGACGCCGTAGCGAATGTCCTTCGCGCCGGCCGCCCGTGGGTACAGCCGCGCCAGCATCGCCGTGCCGCGTTGGTCGGCGTACACATCGAAGACCTGGGCCACGCGGGAGATCGCGCCCATGCCGATGCCCTGGGTGCCGCCGGTGGAAAACCCATCCACCAGGCAGCTGTCCAGGTCGAAACCCTGGCCACGGTCCACGGCGATTAGCTCCACGCCCTGGTTGCCGGTGGCGCGCAGATGCAACTCGCCATGGGCGGCATGCTTGAGGATATTGCTGGCCAGCTCGGTAGCCACCAGCGCGACGCGACCGGCATCGGTTTCGTCAAAGCCCAACTGCTCGGCGAATTGTTGCGCGGTACGCCGTGCGTAGCCGACCTGGCTGACGTCTTCGATCAACAGCACCTGGGTCAGGGCGCTGGGAATGTTCACGTCCATCGGGTGATCGTCACGCGGGTGCCCTTGCCGGGTGCGGTGTCCAGTTCGAACTCGTCGACCAGGCGCTTGGCGCCGGTCAAGCCCAGGCCCAGGCCGCTGCCGGAGGTCCAGCCGTCGGTCATCGCCAGCTTGAGGTCGGGGATGCCGGGGCCTTCATCGCGAAAGGTCAGGCGCAGGCCGGGGCGGTGGTCTTTCTCGACCACGGCCCAATCCATATGACCGCCGCCGCCGTAGACCACGGTATTGCGCGCCAACTCGCTGACGGCGGTGACCAGTTTGGTCAGGTCGATCAAGCGCATGCCGCATTCCTGGGCCAGCTTGCGCACCAATTGTCGGGCCAGCACCACGTCCTGTTCGATGAGCACCGGGTGGGTGCCGCTGCTGGCCTGGGTCATGAGTGGTCTACCCGGTCACGCAGCAGATTCATGCCGCGCTCGACGTTCAACGCGGTCGCCACGCCGGGCAGGGTCATGCCCAGTTCCACCAGGGTGATGGCCACGGCCGGCTGCATGCCGACCAATACGGTCTGGGCATCCATGATGCGCGACAGGCCGGAAATGGTGCCGATCATGCGACCGATGAACGAGTCGACCATGTCGAGTGCCGAGATATCGATCAACACGCCACGCGCCGAGGTGCGGCTGATGCGTTCGGACAGGTCGTCCTGCAACGTCAGTGCGAGTTGGTCATGCATGTCGACCTGGATGGTCACCAGCAGGAATTCGCCCATCTGCAAAATAGGGATGCGTTCCATACTTAAACAGCCTTGCTGATGGTGACGCCCAGGCGCTTCAGGGCCAGCGCCAGCGCATCGGCCAGGTTGGCCTTGGTGACCACGCCCTGCAGATCGAGGCCCAGGTGCACGATGGTCTGGGCGATTTGCGGACGCACGCCGCTGATGATGCAGTCGGCACCCATCAGGCGGATGGCGGTCACGGTTTTGAGCAGGTGCTGGGCCACCAGGGTGTCTACGGTCGGCACGCCGGTGATGTCGATAATGGCAATTTCCGAGCCGGTGTCGACGATGCGCTGCAACAGCGACTCCATGACCACCTGGGTGCGTTGCGAATCCAGGGTGCCGATCATCGGCAGGGCCAGTACGCCGTCCCACAGCTTGACCACCGGGGTAGAGAGTTCGAGTAATTCTTCCTGCTGGCGCTTGATCACCGACTCACGGGATTTCTGGAACGTACGGATGGTGTGCATGCCCAGTGCGTCGAGCAACTCGGAGATTTCCCACAGCTGTTCGGCGAGTTGCGTCGGTTGCTCGGCGTATTCACGCTGCAGCAAGGCGAACAACGGACCCTTGAGGGCGAAGATAAAGCTGGCGGTCTGCTGCGAGTCCTGGCCGACCAGGGCACGGCTGTGGGAGAGCTTTTCCAGGAACACGCGGGTCTCGGCCCAGTTTTCCTGGCCGACCTGCTGGGAACCGCCTTGCTGCAATGCCGCGATCAGCAGGTTGAGGAAGTCGTTGGCCTGTTGCTTGGCGTCCTCACCCTTGACGTTGCGTGTGGCCCCCGAAGCTTCAAGGCTGGCAACCCACTCGGTCAGCAGGGTAGGGCGATGGGTGTGGAGCGCCTGAATGGTGTGAGCTTGCAAAGTTGCCACGGGGAATCTCCTTGAATGCCTGGGTGAATGGCATGCAATTTATACTAAAACGGACTGTTTTGAATTGTTTCGAGTGTTTTCGTTCAATTCGTAGAGGCCCTATGGATTGGGCGCTCCAGCGGGTTTTGGGGTTGACACGGGAAAGGTCTCTGCAGGCTCGAAAATTTAGGTGCGGTGACGCGGCGTTCGCTGGCAAATCAACCGCATGGGGCAAGTGGACTTTTTGATCGTGGCAAGCCTGCTCACCCCAACACGCTTGCCCTTCACAATCATGGCGCCCCATCGTCTCTAGGACGATAATGCCCCCCACCCCGACTCAACTGGCCGCCTCCCGTGATCATCAACTTCGACCTCAACGACCTCCAAGCCTTCCGCGCCGTGGTAGACAAGGGCAGTTTTCGCGGCGCCGCCGAAGCTATCCGCATCTCGCAGCCGGCGCTCAGTCGCCGTATCGAGAAGCTTGAGTCCGCGCTGGATGTGAAGCTGTTCGAACGCACCACGCGGCGGGTCAGCCTGACCATGGTCGGCCGCGCGTTCCTGCCGCAGGTCGAACGCATGCTCGATGACCTTGACGTCGCCCTGATGGGCATCAGCAACGTCGCCTCCACGCGCATGGGCAACGTGACCATCGCCTGCGTGCCGTCCACCGCGTACTACTTCATGCCCCACGTGATCTCCGAATTCCACAAGCTCTATCCGAAGATTCGCCTGCGGGTGCTCGACGCCAGCGCCGGTGAGGTGTGCAACGCGGTGGAAAGCGGCGAGGCGGATTTCGGCGTGAGTTTCAGCGGCAGCCTGGCCGATGAGGTGGAGTTCGAGTTGCTGCTGCAGGAGCGCTATGTGCTGGCCTGTCGGCGTGACCACCCGCTGGCCGGGCGCGACAGCGTGACCTGGGCCGAAGCCTACGAGCACGACTACATCACCGTGGACAAGACCTCGGGCAACCGCTTCCTGCTGGACCAGGCCCTGCGCGGGGTGCGGGTGAAAAAACCGAGTATCTGCGAGACGCACCACGTGACCACGATGATCGGGCTGGTGGAGGCGGGGTTGGGCGTGGCGATGGTGCCATCGATTGCGATGCCGGCGAGCGATCACCCGATCCTGCTGAGCGTGCCGTTGGTGGAGCCGCAGGTGATGCGCAATGTGGGCTTGATCAAGCGCCGCGGGCGGACGTTGCCACCGGCGGCGCTGGAGTTGGAGCGGTTGGTGCGCGAGACACCGTTTCGGTCAGTGTGATACCGAGTCCAGCCCGGTCGATTGCACCACCGGTTGGGCTTCGGGCGACGCCAGGTAGCGCAGCAGCGCCTTGGCCTGCGTCGGGTGTTCGGCGTTGACCGGAATGCCCGCGGCAAAACGCGTCACCGATTGCACGTCTTCCGGGATCTTGCCGACGTAGGTCACACCCGGTACCGGCAACAATTCCGCGACCTGTTGCAAGCCCACCTCGTAGTCACCCTTGGCGACCTTCTCGGCCACCGGAATGCGTTCGACCATCGTGCCTTTGGCCGGCATGCCGAGTTTCTTGAACAACTCCTTCTCGACATACACACCGCTGGCGCTGTCCGAATACGCCACGGACTTGGCCTTGAGCAGCACCGCCTTGAGTTCGGCGTCGGTGCCGATCGCAGGCTTGGGCGCGCCGTCCTTGACCACCAGGCCGATGCGCGAGTCAGCCAATTCGACACGGGAGGCCGGATCGACCTTGCCCTGCTTGATCAGGTCATCGAGGGCGTAGCCGACCATGATCACCACGTCGGCGTGTTCGCCACGGGCCAGGCGGTTGGGAATCGCTTCCGGCGCCTTGCCCATCGACGGGCCGAGGATGGTATCCAGGCTGTCACCGCTTTGCTTGGCGTACTGCGGGCCGAGCAATTTGTAGGCGGCGGTAAAACCGCCGGAGGTCATCACCTTGAGTTCCTCGGCCTGTGCCGTCAGCGCCAGCACGCCGAGGGCCAGGGCCGTCAGGGTCGTGAGCAGCGGCTTCATCATGCCGCCCCCTGCATCACCTGCCCGCGAGTGTTGGCGCGACGGTACAGCGCCAGGGTCGAGCACAGGGCGCACAGGGCGGCAAACATCATCCAGTAGGCCGGCGAGGCCTTGTCTTCGGTGATGTGGATGAACCAGGTGGAGATCGCCGGGGTGAAACCACCGAAGATCGCAGTCGCCAGGCTGTAGGCCAGCGAGAAGCCCGCCACGCGCACTTCCACCGGCATGATTTCGGTGAGCGCCGGGATCATCGCGCCGTTGTACATGCCGTAGAGGAACGAGAACCACAGCAGGGTTTCGAGCATGTGGGCGAAGCTCGGTGCATTCACCACATAGGACAGCGCCGGATAAGCCGTGAGAACGGTCAGTACCGTCATGGCGATCAGCACCGGTTTGCGGCCAAAGCGGTCACTCAAGGTGCCACCGATCGGCAGCCAGACAAAGTTCGACACCGCCACCAGCAGGGTCACCAGCAGCGCATCCGAGGTGCTCAGTTGCAGCACGGTCTTGCCGAAGGTCGGCGCGTACACGGTGATCAGGTAGAACGCGGTGGTGGTCATGGCGACCATCAGCATGCCGCCGATGACCACGGTCCAGTTCTTCACCAGGGTCGCCAGCACTTCACGCATGCTCGGGCGATGTTTGCGGTTGGCGAACTCTTCGGTCTCTTGCAGGTTGCGACGCAGCAGGAAGATGAACGGAATGATCACGCAACCGATGGCGAACGGAATGCGCCAGCCCCAATCGGCTACCACCGAAGGCTCCATCCACACGTTCAGGCCATAGCCGAGCGCGGCGGCGACCACGATGGAGATCTGTTGGCTGCCCGACTGCCAGCTGGTGTAGAAGCCTTTGCGGCCCGGGGTGGCCATTTCGGACAGGTAGACGGACACGCCGCCCAGTTCCGCGCCTGCCGAGAAGCCTTGCAGCAGACGGCCGAGCAGCACCAGCAACGGCGCCCACAGGCCAATGGTGTGGTAACCCGGCACCAGCACGATCAGCAACGTGCCGCTGGCCATGATCGACAGGGTCACGATCAGCCCTTTGCGGCGACCGACGTCATCGATGTAGGCACCCAGGATGATCGCGCCCAACGGACGCATCAGGAAGCCTGCGCCGAATACGGCGAAGGTCATCATTAATGACGCAAACTCATTAGCGGCGGGGAAGAACGCGGCAGCGATATAGGTGGCGTAGAAACCGAACAGAAAGAAGTCGAACTGTTCGAGGAAGTTGCCCGAAGTAACGCGGAATACCGCACCAACTTTCGAACGGGCAGAGTCGGGCCGGGTAGGGCTAGTCATGGTTTTGTGTCTCCAGCGTTCTTTTTAAAGTGCTTGTTTCGCTTAAGACCTAGAATAGTGGCTGACACATTTAGAAATGATAAGTGACAAATTTGGATAGATTGATGTGTATTGGCTATCAATCTGGGTGTCCGTCGAAATTCCAGCCCTGCTCTATGCTTGAAGGTGTGACCAATTCTTATCGATGGAGGTGGCAATGGCTGACGAACACAAGCGCCGCGATGAGCCGGAGCGTGAGCAACCCCGGCGGCGGGAAGAAGAAAAACCGCAGACCTGGAAGCATCCCGATGATGGGACAGAACTGTCCGAGCGTGACCAGGAGCGTCCGTTGAAGCCTTGATATCAGGTTAAACGCGGTGCAAATGTGCGGGTGGTCGCCGCGCTGGCAGCCCGGCGCTCGCGTCAGGGGCAGGGGGTCATGAAACCAGCAACGAAATAGGAAACCCCGACGCCAGCACCATAAACGCCACCACTGCCGCCAGGCACAGGCCAACAAACACCCGCAACAAAGTGCGGGCGGTGGGGTGGGCAATCAACCGGATAGCCCAGAGACAGAACCCGGCCACGACAATGGCCAGGGCGAGAATGACCAGCACGGAAGATGCTCCAGCGACCCTGAAGAGCTGATTTATAGTCGCAAAGGCTGACGATGAACAGTGCGCACATAGACGCAGCCCCCCGGGCTTTCTAAACTGCGGCTTGTCTTGGGGAAGGGGCAGGCGCCGATGAATCGCAATGAATTACGCAAGGCCGACATCAACCTGATGGTGGTGTTCGAAGCTTTGATGCTCGAGCGCAACGTGACCCGGGTCGCCGAGAAGCTGTTTCTCGGCCAGCCGACCATCAGTTCGGCACTCAACCGCTTGCGCACCTTGTTCAACGACCCGCTGTTCATTCGCGTCGGCCACCGCATGGAGCCCACCGCGCGGGCCGAGGAGATCATCCAGCACCTGTCGCCGGCCCTGGATTCCCTGTCGTCGGCACTGAGCCTGACCCACGATTTCGACCCGTCCATCAGCACCATGACCTTTCGCATCGGCCTGTCCGACGATGTGGAGTTCGGCCTGTTGCCGCCGCTGTTGCGGGCCCTGCGCCAGGAAGCGCCGCAGGTGGTGTTCGTGGTGCAGCACGTGGACTACTGGCGGATTCCCGACCTGCTGGCCTCGGGTGATATCACCGTCGGCATCACCCAGACCCGTGGCCTGCCGGCGAACGCCAAGCGCAAGCTGCTGCGCCACATTCATCCGCGCATCCTCAGGGCGGACGCCAGCGATACGCCGCTGACCCTCGATGAATATTGCTCACGCCCCCACGTGCTGGTGTCGCACACCGCCAACGTGTCCGGGTTTGCCGATGAGTGGCTGGCCGAAATCGGCCGCAAGCGCCATGTGGTGCTGTCGGTGCCGCAATACAGTGCGCTGCCGGCGTTGCTTGCCGGCACCGACTTGATCGCCAGCCTGCCGGACTACACCGCCGAAGCCATGGCGGTATCGGGCAAGCTGTTCTGCGAGCCGTTTCCGTTCCAGACGCCGACCCTGGATTTGTCCATGGTCTGGCTCAGCCACGTCGACACTGACCCGGCCGAGCGCTGGGTGCGTTCGCGGCTGGAGGCCTTCATGAGTGATCGAGGGTTGGCGGGTAAAACCTGACTGACACAGCTTTCATGCCTGGGGCGTTGCGCCCCGTGCTATATCTACGAATCTTCCTACAACAAACTTGGAGAAACCCATGCCGCACCTGCACCTGGAATACACCGCCAACCTCACAGGCCTGGCCGTCGAGAAAACCTTGCTGCGGCTGAACAATGTGCTGATGGTGTCCGGGCAATTCGCTTCCGAGTTCGATATCAAGAGCCGCGCGGTGAAGGTCGAGAGTTTCCAGGTCGGCACCTCCCTCGGCCCGCGCGGTTTCATCGCGGTGAAGCTGTCGTTGCTCAGTGGGCGCTCACCGCAGGTCAAGCAGCAGTTGTCGCAGAGCCTGTTGGCGGCGTTGCAGGATCTGGGCGACTGGCCAGAAGGGCTGCAGGTGCAACTGAGTGTGCAGTTGGTCGACATGGATCGCGATTCCTACAGCAAGGCCGCGATCGGCTGACCTTCCCAGCAGCCGCTATAACAAGCCCTGATCGGCGCAGACCTTAACCACCTGTTCCCGAAACCAGGTATTGGCGCTGTCCTGGTGACTGCTTTCATTCCACTGCATGTCCAGGGTGAAGCCCGGCAAGCCGTTGGGCGCTTCGCAATGCCCATACAGCGTGGCCGGTGCCAGCAGCTTCTGCACGCGACGCGGCAGGGTGACGACGAAGTCGGTGCCGGCAATCATCTTCAGGGCGGCGCTGTAGCTGTTGGCCCGCGCGACCACTTGGCGCTTGTGGGCCTGGCGCGAAAGCCAGCCATCGATCATGTTGGTGTCGGAGGTCCACGGCGTCGGGAACACGTGGCGCCGTGCCGTGAAGGATTGCAGGCTGAGCGCCGGCTCGCGGGGCGTCGCGCGTTTGTCGAAGACGCACACCAGGTCGTCCTCCAGCAGCATCTGGGTCTTGAAATCCTTGTGGGCGCGGTGAAAGTGCGGGCCGAAGCAGACCACCAGATCGAGGCGGCCTTCGCGCAGGTCGTCGGCGGGAATATCGGTTTCCAGCTTCTGCACATTGACGATCACCGGCAGGTCGGCGCGGTCGAAGTTCTTCAGCAGGCGCGGCAGGATCAGCTGTTCGAAGTATTCCGGCGCGCAGACGTTGAAGGTCACGGCCTTCTGGGTGGGGTCGAACGCCTGGCCACCGGCGTGGCACAGGTTGATGCTTTCGAGGATTTTCTGCACATGGCCGTACATGGTGCTGGCCTTGTACGTAGGACGCATACCCGCCCGCGTGTTAATAAAAAGCTCATCTTCGAAGCTGGTGCGCAGTTTCTTCAGGCTGTAGCTGACAGTGGACTGGCTGACGAACAGCGTTTCTGACACCTCGGTAACACTGCTCTGGTCGTAGACGGCGATGAACACCATCAAGTCCTGCATATCGAGCTTTCTGAGCAAGTTACTGTTTAGCATCCATTCCGTCCGTAAGCCCGGTGCACCGAAGTCAGTACAAAACCGTGCAAAAGCTTAACGGAACGGACGTGCCAATAGAAAGTGCTGTAGGGCGTTTCTATGTTTGGAGTGGGACAAATACTTTTGGCAATACGACCTCAGCGGATATGCCGCGCGTAATGCCGTGGGTTGAAGCGCGTGACGATCACTAGCATCACCACGATTACGGCGGTGAGCGACCACCAGGCCCATTCAAAGCTGCCGAGTTGGTCGCGGATCATCCCGGCAATCAGTGGCGACAGGCCAGCGATCAGGTAGCCGATGCCTTGCACAAAGGCGGTGAGGCCACCGGCGCGGCGCGGGTTGTCCAGGTGGTCGAGCGAGAGGATCAGGCTCATCGGAAACAGGCCGCCGATGCCCAGACCCAGCAGGCATGGCCACAGCAGGCTCAAATGATGAGGGCTGAGGATCAGGCCGCAGAATCCCAGGATGATCAGCACCAGCAGCACCGCGACCACGCCGCGTTTATCCTGGCGACGGTTGGCGACGGCCGGGGTGACCAGCCCGGATACCACTTCCATGGCGGTCAGGAACCCCAGCAGCAACCCGGCGTTCTGTTCGCTCCAGCCCAGCTCCACGTAGTACGGCGCCAGCCACGCCAGCACGCAGGTGTAGGACGCGGTGCCGAGGCCGAAAAAGATCGCCAGCAGCCAGGCGCGCCGATTGCCGAAAAACGATTCCTGCGCGCCCGTGCCGGCCTGGGGCATCGGCGGCACTGCCGCGCGCTGGGCATACCAGAACACCAGGGCGAGCAGGGCCAGCGCGGCCCAGATCGCCAGGCCGATGCGCCAGCTGCCGGTCTGCACCTGCACGAACGGCGCGAACGCAGCCGCCAGCGCCGCGCCGCCCATGATGGCGGTCACATACAGTCCCATGAACAGCGACACGTTATCGCTGAAGCGCGACTTGATCAGCGCCGGCATCACTGCCTGGATCAGCGCAATGCCGACACCGGCGGCAACCGCACTGACGATCAACTCCAGGGCCGAATCCAGCCACAATCGCGACAGCGTCGCCAGGCCAATCACCAGCAGCGACAGCACAATGCTGCGGTGCTCGCCCACCCGCTTGGCCAGGCCCATGCCAAAGAACATCGCCAGGCCCATCGCCATGACCGGCAACATGGTCAGCAACGCCGCACTGCTGAAACTCAACGGCACGTCACCGCGAATCGATGACAGCAACGGGCCAACGGCGGCCATCGACGGGCGCAGGTTGAGGGCCACCAGTACCACGCTGATCATCAGCCAGACGGCGGTGGTGGGTTTTGCGTGAACGTTTTCCATGGGCAGGCCTTGAATGAACAAGGGCGAATCAGGCCATGTACGGGGGAGGGGGGCAAATGAGAAAGTCGTTAGGCCTATCTAAAAAATCCAGATGACTGCAGCTCCACGGGCAAAGTGCGGGAGCTGGCTGGCCGGCGATAGCGGTCTATCAGTCAAGCTTGCTGCAACTGAAAGAGTGCTATCGCCGGCAAGCCAGCGCCTGCAGGGGGCGCGGTATCAGACCGATCTAATCACGTGCTTGATCTCCTGAAACGCCGCCAGCCCCCACGGCCCCAGCTCGCGGCCGATGCTGCTCTGCTTGTAACCGCCCCACGCCGTCTGCGGGAAGATCACTTGCGGGGCGTTGATCCACACCATGCCTGCCTGCAACCCATTGGCCACGCGCTCAGCCGTTTCTGCATCGCGGCTGACCACGCTCGCGACCAGGCCGAAGTCACTCGCGTTGGCCAGCGCGATGGCTTCGTCCTCGTTGGTAAAGCGGCGTACGCACAGCACCGGGCCGAAGATTTCTTCGTTCCACAAGGCGCTGTCCAGCGGCACGTCGGTGAACACCGTGGGGCGGATGAAAAAGCCGTTGGGCAGGTCCGTCGGACGCGCGCCACCACACAACAAGCGCGCCCCCTGCTCAATGCCTCGCTGGATATGCCCGAGCACCCGCTGGTACTGCGTGCGGTTGATCAGCGCGCCCATTTCCACGTCTTCGGCAAACGGGTCCGCCACGCGGATCGCCTCCGCCCGTGCCTGCAAGCGCTGCAGGAATTCATCCGCCAGGCTGTCCGCCACCAGCACACGGCTGGTGGCCGAACACATCTGCCCAGCGTTGAAAAATCCACCGCCACACGCCAGCTCCACCGCCAGGTCGAGGTCGGCATCGGCGAGCACCAGCAGCGACGATTTACCGCCCAATTCCAGGCTCACGCCCTTGATGGTTTCGGCGGCGCGTTGCATCACCTGCACCCCGACGGCGTTGCTGCCGGTAAAGGAAATCTTTGCCACGCGACGGTCCGCCGCCAGCGGTGCACCCACCGCCAGCCCGGTGCCGCAGACCAGGTTGAAGACGCCCGCCGGAAAACCGGCCTCGCCAATGATGCGCGCCAATTGCAGCTCCGCCAGCGGCGTGACCTCCGAGGGCTTGAGCACCACGCAGCAACCGGCGGCGAGGGCTGGGGCGAGTTTCCAGGCGGTGGTCACCATGGGGAAATTCCACGGCACGATCAGCCCCACCACGCCGCACGGTTCGCGGCGCAGGCGGGCGCTGAAGTCTTCGCTGGGCAGCGCCACCGAGGCGTCCTGGCTGGCGTCCATGGCGTCGCAGACACCCGCGTAATACTCGAAGGTGGCGATCACGTCATCCACATCGATGCCCGCTTCAAACAGCGGCTTGCCGTTGTTGCTCGACTGCACGTGCATCAGCTGTTCGCGCTGCTCGCTCACCCCTTGGGCAACCTTGCGCAGCAGCGCGCCGCGATCACGGCCGGTGCTTTTCGACCAGTCGACAAAGGCCGCGCTGGCAGCATCGACCGCCTCGGTCACGGCATTCGCATCGCCAACGCTGACCTGCGCGAGGGTGGCTTCGGTGGCCGGGTTGATCACCTCCAGCGCCGTCTCGCCAGCTCGCCACGCACCGTTGATATACACACCGTTCACGACTGCGCTCATAGCGCTACCTCCTTCATCCAAAGACCCTGGTCGATTTCAATCAGCGTCGGCCCCTGGCGGTCAGCGGCGACGCGCAAGGCGCGGCGTAAAAGGTCGGGGCTGTGCACGCTTTCGGCCGCGCTGCCGAGCGCCTTGGCCACGCCGATGAAGTCCGGGGTGTAGATGTCCACACCGACGGGCTCGATGGCGCGGTTGAGCATGTATTTCTTGATCTCTTCGTAGCCCTGGTTATTCCACAGCAGGACGATGATGGGCGTACGCGCCTCGACCGCACTGGCCAGTTCCGGCAGGGTGAATTGCAACCCGCCGTCGCCGATCAGGCACACCACCGGCTGCCTGTCGCCACGCCCGAGCCAGGCGCCGATCGCAGCGGGGAGGGCGTAGCCGAGGGTGCCGTAGCCGGTGGAGGAATTGAACCAGCGGCGCGGGTGGTCGAGGTTCAGGGTCAGGTTGCCGCTGTACACCGGCTGGGTGGAGTCGCCCACCAGCACGGCGCCGGGCAGGGCCTCCAGCACCGTGTTGAGGAACAGGGTCTGCGCGCGGGTGGCGGCGTCCCAGGTGGGCGCAAGGTCTGCCCACAGGCGGGCGACGCGTTCAGCCCCCCACTGTGGATCGCGGTGGGGTAACGGCTGGTGGCTCAGTTCGGCCAGCAAGGCTTCGGCGGCGATCTGCGCGTCGGCCACCAGCGCCACCTGTGGCGGGTAGTTGCGCACGGTCTGGTCCGGATCGATATCGACGCGCAGCAGCGCACCGGGAATTTCAAAGCCGCCGGCGAAGGTCACGTCGTAGTCGGTTTCAGCCAGCTCGGTGCCAATCGCCAGCACCACGTCGGCCTCGGCGACCAGCGCGCGGGTGGCGACCAGGGTCTGGGTCGAGCCGATCAGCAGCGGGTGCGCGGCGGGAAGCATGCCTTTGGCGTTGATGGTCAGGGCCACTGGTGCGCCGAGCCATTCGGCCAGACGCGTCAACTCGGGAGCCGCATCAATCGCGCCCCCGCCGGCGAGGATCAACGGCCGCTTGGCCGCTGCGAGCAACTGGCTCATCTGCTTGACGGCCGCTGGCGCTGCACCGGCACGCGCCACGCTGACCGGCTCGCAGCCCAGCAACGCGTCGGCGTTTTCCACCAGCACGTCCAGCGGGATCTCGATATGCACCGGGCGTGGCCGACCGGCCTGGAACACCGCAAACGCGCGCGCCAGGACGCCGGGCAACTCCGCCGCCGACATCAGTGTGTGCGAGAAGGCCGCCACGCCGGCGATCATCGCGCCCTGGTTCGGCAACTCGTGCAACTTGCCGCGCCCGCCCCCCAACTGGCTGCGCGATTGCACGCTGGAAATCACCAGCATCGGGATCGAGTCGGCGTAGGCCTGGCCCATGGCCGTGGTGATATTGGTCATGCCCGGGCCGGTGATGATGAAACACACGCCCGGCTTGCCGCTGGTGCGCGCGTAACCGTCGGCCATGAAGCCGGCGCCCTGTTCGTGGCGTGGGGTGACGTGGCGGATGCTGGACCGTGCCAGGCCGCGATACAGCTCCACGGTATGCACGCCGGGGATGCCGAACACCTGGTCCACGCCGTAGCTTTCCAGGAGGTTGACCAATACTTCGCCGCAGGTCGCCATAGATGTCGCTCTTGTTATTGATTCGAGGCGGTATTGGACCGGCTGGCCCGTAGCGGCAACAATCGATAAAAAGTCATACTAGCCATGTCCTCACGTCATGGCTGCGCCCCGATGAAACGCCTTCCGCCCCTGCCTGCGCTGCACACCTTCTGGATCACGGCCCAGTGCTGCAACTTCACCCGCGCCGCCGAGCAGCTGCACATCACCCAGGGCGCGGTGAGCCGGCAGATTGCCGGGCTTGAAAGTCACCTGGGCTATGCCTTGTTCCAGCGCCAGGCCCGCGGCTTGAGCCTGACCGAGGAAGGGCGTGAATGGTCGCTGCGCGCGCAGCAGGTGTTCGGCTTGATCGCAGAGGCGGTGGAGCAGATCGGCAGCCGGCGCGAGACCCTGCAACTCAAGGCCTCCACCTGCGTGATGCGCTGGCTGTTGCCGCGCCTGATGCAGTGGCAACGGGAGCGTCCGGATGTGCCAGTGGAACTCACCACCACCGTGGCCTACACCGTCGACTTCCGTCGCGAGGCCTTCGACGCGGCGGTGATCTACGCGCCCATTGCCGAACAGTCGGCCGAGGCCCGGCATTTGTTCGATGAACAACTCACCCCCGTGTGTGCGCCGGGGTTGCTCGGCACATTGCTCACGCCTTCGGACCTGCAGCAGCAGGTCTTGCTGCACCCCACGCGCGATGAGCGCGATTGGGCGTTGTGGCTGCAGGCTGCGAATACGCGCCTGAGCAATCTGGCCCAGGGGCATCATTTTGAAACCCTGGACCTGGCGATGACCGTCGCGTCACAAGGCTCCGGCGTGGCGATTGGCGACAGCGCGTTGATTGGCGAGGACTTGAAGGCCGGGCGCTTGGCGACACCGTTTGAGCTGAGGGTGCCGACGGGGATGGGCTATTACCTCGTGTACCCGCCGGGGACAGCCCCGTCGGCCGGGCTTGAAGCGTTGATGGAGTGGCTGGTGGGCCAGGCACAACAGACGGAGCGCTGAGGAGCGAATGGGGTGGTGGGTTTGTGCGTGAGGGCGGTGGTTCAGGGGGTGTTTTCGGTGACTGGCAGGCAGCCTTCGCGGGCAAGCCCGCTCCCACATTTTTGCTCGGTGTGAGGCTTGGGGTGTGGCGGTGTGGCCGGAATAGTCAGGCCGTGCACCGCAGGCATGGACGACGCCTCCCCCCCTGTGGGAGCGGGCTTGAACTGGTCAAGTAATCTTGGACACCGATTAAGGTTTCACGCCACCAGCTTCTCCCTGGCGACTGGTGACCGATAGTCGTTGTAGCTATGCGGCCTGGTGATGTTGTAGCGCGATACATAGCGCTGCACATCCGCTCGGGCCTCATGTTCCGACCCGTAGCCTGCTTCTGGCACCCACTCTGATTTCAAACTTCCAAAGAAACGCTCCATCGGAGCGTTATCCCAGCATTCGCCTTTACGGCTCATGCTTTGTCGGAGTCCATGTTCCAGCAGTTCATTTCTGAATTTATGGCTGGTGTACTGGCAACCTTGGTCGGAGTGAAACAGTACGTCTTTTGGGCGACCGCGCAGTTCAATCGCCATGCGCAGGGCTTCGCAGGTCAGCGTGGCATCAGAGATCATCGAAAACGACCAGCCCACAATCCGGCGAGCGAACAAGTCCAGAACCGCCGCGAAATACAGCCAACGCTTGCCGACTTTGATGTACGTCACGTCCCCACACCACACCTGATTGACCGTCGCAACATCAAACTTGCGTTTGAGCACATGCGGTGCCACCAAAGCCTCCACGCCAGGTGACTTGTACTTATGGCGCCGGCGTTGACGGCTGACAATGCCTGCTTCTCGCATCAAGCTGCGAGCCATGAACCGCCCGACATCATGCCCGCCGGCTTGCAGCTATTTAGCCAAGGTACGAGCGCCCGCAGACTCTCTCGACGCCCTGTGGTGCTTGACCAGCATAGCCTTGAGTTTCTCTCGCTTAGGGCTCACCTTGCCTTGGCGCTGACGCCATGCGTAAAAGCTACTGCGGTTTATTCCGAACACACGACAGCAATCGTTAACGCCGTACTGCTCGCCCAGCTCACAGATCAACGAGAGTGATCTTTGGCGTCCAAAAGCAGGAGAGCACTGGCCTTTTTTAGGATTTCGATATCCCGGTCTCTTTGCCTGAGCAAGGTTTTAAGTTCCTGGATCTCTCGCTGATCCGCGGTAATCGCCTTGGCTCCCACCGGAGTCGAGCCCAAGCGTTCCTTGCGAACTTGATCGACCCAGCGGCGCAAGGCCGTAGGGCCAATATCCAAGCTGGCACAGACCTCGGGAACTGACTGCCCCTCGTCCAGCACCATGCTGGCAGCCTTGAGTTTGAACTCACTTGAATAAGATTTACGCATATCCAAACACCTCAGATTTGGACGCCATCATAGCGCCCGATTGAGGTGTCCAAAATCATTAGGCCAGTTCAGCTTGCCCGCGAAAGCGGTGTGTCAGTCGATGATGTTTCAACTGAACCACCGCTTTCGCGAGCAAGCCCGCTCCCACATTTTTAGTCGGTGTGAGGGCTGGGGTGTGGCTGGAATAGTCCAGCCGTGCACCGCAGGCATGGACGACGCATTCCCCCCTGTGGGAGCGGGCTTGAACTGGTCAAGTAATCTTGGACACCGATTAAGGTTTCACGCCACCAGCTTCTCCCTGGCGACTGGTGACCGATAGTCGTTGTAGCTATGCGGCCTGGTGATGTTGTAGCGCGATACATAGCGCTGCACATCCGCTCGGGCCTCATGTTCCGACCCGTAGCCTGCTTCTGGCACCCACTCTGATTTCAAACTTCCAAAGAAACGCTCCATCGGAGCGTTGTCCCAGCATTCGCCTTTACGGCTCATGCTTTGTCGGAGTCCATGTTCCAGCAGTTCATTTCTGAATTTATGGCTGGTGTACTGGCAACCTTGGTCGGAGTGAAACAGTACGTCTTTTGGGCGACCGCGCAGTTCAATCGCCATGCGCAGGGCTTCGCAGGTCAGCGTGGCATCAGAGATCATCGAAAACGACCAGCCCACAATCCGGCGAGCGAACAAGTCCAGAACCGCCGCGAAATACAGCCAACGCTTGCCGACTTTGATGTACGTCACGTCCCCACACCACACCTGATTGACCGTCGCAACATCAAACTTGCGTTTGAGCACATGCGGTGCCACCAAAGCCTCCACGCCAGGTGACTTGTACTTATGGCGCCGGCGTTGACGGCTGACAATGCCTGCTTCTCGCATCAAGCTGCGAGCCATGAACCGCCCGACATCATGCCCGCCGGCTTGCAGCTGTTTAGCCAAGGTACGAGCGCCCGCAGACTCTCTCGACGCCCTGTAGTGCTTGACCAGCATAGCCTTGAGTTTCTCTCGCTTAGGGCTCACCTTGCCTTGGCGCTGACGCCATGCGTAAAAGCTACTGCGGTTTATTCCGAACACACGACAGCAATCGTTAACGCCGTACTGCTCGCCCAGCTCACAGATCAACGAGAGTGATCTTTGGCGTCCAAAAGCAGGAGAGCACTGGCCTTTTTTAGGATTTCGATATCCCGGTCTCTTTGCCTGAGCAAGGCTTTAAGTTCCTGGATCTCTCGCTGATCCGCGGTAATCGCCTTGGCTCCCACCGGAGTCGAGCCCAAGCGTTCCTTGCGAACTTGATCGACCCAGCGGCGCAAGGCCGTAGGGCCAATATCCAAGCTGGCACAGACCTCGGGAACTGACTGCCCCTCGTCCAGCACCATGCTGGCAGCCTTGAGTTTGAACTCACATGAATAAGATTTACGCATATCCAAACACCTCAGATTTGGACGCCATCATAGCGCCCGATTGAGGTGTCCAAAATCATTAGGCCAGTTCAGCTTGCCCGCGAAGGCGGTGTGTCAGTCGACGCTGTTCCAACTGACCCACCGCCTTCACGAGCAAGCCCGCTCTCGGTGAGTCAGTAGCCGACAGTGAAGCGCTGGCGCGAATGCTTGGGGGTTTCTACTTCGTCGATCAGGGCGATGGCGTAGTCGGCAAAGCTGATCCAGCTGCGGCCGGCGCTGCTTACCAGCAGGTTGTCCTGGCCCAGGCGGAATTTCCCGGTGCGTTCGGTTTCCACGAATTCCGCCGAGGGCGACAGGAAGGTCCAGTCCAGGTCCTTTTCCTGACGCAGCACGTCGAGAAACTCAGCGCCGGCGCTGGCTTCGGCTTTGTATTCAGGCGGGAAGCCCTCGCTGTCGATCACCCGGCCGCCGCCCGGCAGCAACAGCGAACCGGCGCCGCCGACCACCAGCAGGCGCTTGACCCCGGCTTTTTTCACCGGGTCGATCACGGCAGCAGCGGGGAGGGTGGCGAAGTGCGCCGCACTGATCACCACATCACTGCCACTGACGGCTTGCTCCAGGGCGTGCGCGTCGAGTGCATCGACCTGCTTGACGGTTACGCCGTCGCGCTCAGGCAGCTTGTCGGTGTTACGCGCAATGGCGACCACGCTATGCCCGCGACGCAGGGCTTCTTCCAGCAATTGGCTGCCAGCACGGCCGGTAGCCCCAATGATTGCGATCTTGCTCATGACGTTCTCCAGTACGGTTAGGGTTTGAAACACTTCACCACTTCATTTCGCCCTTGGCGACTTTGGCGCTCAGTTCCAGCGAGCTTTCGTCGGCGAGGGCGGGGTAACGTTTTTTCATCGCCGCGATCAGGGTGGCAGAGTCCTTGGCCTTGGCGGTTTCCACGTCGAAGGCCTTGATGTAGTCAGCGGTAAATTTGACCGAGGCCGGCGATGGCGTGCCCAGGTAGTGACCGGGAATGACGGTGCGCGGTTTCAACTGCTCGATGCGTTGCAGGGTCGCCAGCCAGTCCTGGTGCGACTGTGCACCCTGGGTGTCGGCCATCCACAGGTGAATGTTCTCGGCAACGACCACGCCACCGATCACGGCCTTGATCGACGGGATCCACACGAAGCTGCGATCCGGCTGTGCGCTATCCAGGCCGATTACCTCCAGGGCCTGCCCCTCCAGCGTCAGGCTGTGGCCTTCGAGGACTTGCGGCACGATGGTTTTCGCCGGCTGGTCGGCGCCCATTTTCGGTCCCCAGAAAGCCAGCTTGGCGGCCACGGTGGCGTTGATATGGTCGACCACCGGCTGCGGCGCCAGCACCTTGGCGTCGGGGAACGCGGCGGTCAGGGTGTCGAGGCCGAAGTAGTAGTCCGGGTCGCCGTGGCTGATGTAGAGGGTGGTCAGGTGTTTGCCGCTGGCGCGAATCCTTTGCACCAGCTGCTCGGCCTGGCCCTTGCCGAATTGCGCGTCCACCAGGATTGCGTCCCGGGTGCCGCTGACCAGCACCGAGCTGACCGGGAAGATCGCAGCCTCACCGGGATTGTAGACGTCAAGTGTCAGGTCGGCTGCCGCAGCGTTGGCGGCGAAGGCCAGGGCGGCGGCGGTCAGGGTCAAGCGCTTGAGGGTCGAGAGCATCGGGCAATCCGGCAGTGAGTAAAGGATGCACAGAGCTTAGTTGCACCAAACGCAACTAAAAATGCGATGCTGGGACATAGTTTGTTTCTAAAATCGGGCAAATCATGGATCGTCTTCAAGCAATGCGCGTGTTTGTCACGGTGGTGGATTTGGGCAGCCAGTCCGCCGCCGCCGACCATCTGGACCTGTCGCGCCCGGTGGTGTCGCGCTACCTGGCGGAGCTGGAGGACTGGGTGGGCGCGCGCCTGTTGCACCGGACCACGCGGAAACTGAGCCTCACGGCGGCCGGCGGTGAAACCCTGCCGCGCTGTCGGCAATTGCTGGAGCTGTGCGGCGACATGCAGGCCGCCGTCAGCGAGCCCGATGACGCCCCGCGCGGCCTGCTGCGACTGAGTGTCAGCACCTCGTTCGGCCAGGCGCAATTGGCCGATGCCATTGCCGAATATGTCAGGCGCTACCCCCTGGTCACCGTCGACCTGCAGATGCTCGACCGTACGGTGAACCTGGTGGACGAGCGTATCGACCTGGCCATCCGCACCAGCAACGACCTGGATCCCAACCTGATTGCGCGGCGCCTCACCGTCTGTCGCTCGGTGGTGTGCGCCACGCCGGCTTATCTGCGGGAGCATCCGGCACCGCAGAAAGTCGAAGACCTGGCCCGGCACAATTGCCTCACTCACTCGTATTTCGGCAAAAGCCTGTGGCACTTCGAAGAGCGCGGCGAGCACGTGTCGGTGCCGGTGCACGGCAACATCACCGCCAACGAGGCCAGTACGCTGTTGCGCGTGACGCTGGCCAGCGCCGGGGTGGCGATGCTCCCCAGTTATCAGGCCGGCGAGCATATCCGTCGTGGCGAACTGGTGCGGCTGTTGCCGGAAGCCGAGCCCCGGCAGATGAATATTTATGCGGTGTACGCCTCGCGCAAACACATGCCGTCGGCGCTGCGCAGCCTGCTGGATTTCCTGGTGTTGAGGTTTCCGGAAGAGCCGGAGTGGGACATCGGGCTGCAGTCGACATAAATGTGTTGAATGGCGCCCGATAATGGCAACTCACCGCAGCTGACCTATGCTTTAAACAGCACCCTGTAGATCCGTTCAGAGGTCTGTGCCATGAGCATCAAAACCCGAAAATACCTGATGATTTTCTTCCTCTGCGCCCTGGCGACCGGGCTGTATGGCACTGCCGCCTACCGAGTGGAGCAAACCCGGATGCAGCCGACCTTCGCGATCAGTTGCCATCAGGATCAATGCGTGCCCCACACCGGCAGTTTCAGCGCATTGCGCTGAAGCTTGCACCTACAGTGATGTCGGTGGTGTTTCGGTCTTGAGCTGTTCGCGAAACGCCTTGGGTGAAAACCCGACACGGCGGCGGAACAGCCGCGAGAAGTTGGTCGGATCGGAAAACCCCAGGACCTCTGACATTTCATTGATGGTCATGCTGGTGTAAGTCAGCAGGCGCTTGGCCTCCAGCAATTGGCGGTCGTGCATGATCTGCAGCGCAGGTTGCCCACCCAATTCCCGACAAGTGCCGTTCAGGTGTGAGACCGAGATCCCCAGCTTGTGGGCCAGGTCTTCGATCTTCGGGTGTTCGCGATAATGCTGTTCAACCAACTGGGTAAAGCGCCGGAAATATTCACGCCCCCGTGGGGCCCGTGGGTGGCGGCGCTGGATGGCCTGGCGGCTGATCCACACCAGCAGCACGCTGACCAGGGCGTGCATGAGCATCTCGCGAGCCGGCTGCGCATCGGCGTATTCCTCCTGCAGGCGGGTGAACAGGCTGTTGAGGTAATCGCTGTCGTTGCCCGCCCGGTAGCTGCCGAGCGCGTGCAGACCGTCGACCGTCGTGCCCAGTTGCGCCTGCAAATGGCTGACCAGCGGTGCCGCCAGGGTCACGATATAGCCTTCGACATCCTCGGCAAATCGAAACCCGTGCACGCACAGCGGTGGCAGCACCTGCAGCGTCGCTTCGTTGAGGGTGGTGCGCTGCCCTTCGATTTCCAACTGTGCCTGGCCTTTGTGCACGTAGAGCAACTGGCACAGATCCGCGTGCCGGTGGGGTTGGATTTCCCACTGGTATTCCCGACTGCGGCGGGAAATGGTTTCACAGTGCAACAAATCGGGAGTCGGCCATTGCTGGCTTTCCCCGTAAAGCTTGAAGACCGGAATCGCGGTTTTGGTCATGGTTTCAATCCGATACTCAGAAGAGTGGTGCGGTAATCGCCCCGATTGGCGGAAAGCACAGGCTTTGTCTCAGTTTTCACCTTCTTATGCTGCGCACTCAAGTGAAAAATGTCAGCAACAAAACCAATGACAACTCTTTCACTTGATCCGTTCGGGTGGAACCTGTGGGCCATAACAATAATGAAAACGCTGAAAACCCAAGTCGCCATTATCGGCGCCGGTCCTTCCGGACTGCTGCTCGGCCAGCTGCTGCACAATGCGGGCATCCAGACCCTGATCATAGAACGCCAGAGCGCCGATTACGTGCAAGGGCGCATCCGCGCCGGGGTGCTGGAGCAGGGCATGGTCGACCTGCTGCGCGAGGCCGGCGTCAGTCAGCGCATGGACAGCGAGGGCCTGGTGCATGATGGCTTCGAACTGGCGCTGAATGGCCAACTCACCCACATCGACCTCAAGGCCCTGACCGGCGGCCAGTCGGTGATGATCTACGGCCAGACCGAAGTCACCCGCGACCTCATGGCCGCGCGCGCCGCAGGCGGTGCCACGACGTTTTACGAGGCGCGTGCCGTACAGCCCCACGCCATGAAAAGTGATCGACCGTGGCTGACCTTCGAGCACCAGGGCGAGGCATTTCGCCTGGAGTGCGATTACATCGCCGGGTGCGACGGTTTCCACGGTATCGCCCGCCAGTCGATCCCGGCCGAGGCGTTGCAGGTCTTCGAGCGGGTCTATCCCTTCGGCTGGCTGGGCATCCTCGCCGACACCCCGCCGGTGCACGACGAACTGGTCTACGCCAAGCATGCGCGGGGCTTTGCCCTGTGCAGCATGCGGTCGCCGACGCGCAGTCGTTACTACCTGCAGGTGCCGGTCGAAACACCGCTGGAAGAGTGGTCGGACGCGCGTTTCTGGGACGAACTGAAAACCCGTCTGCCCAGCCAACTGGCCGATCAACTGGTGACCGGCCCATCCATCGAAAAAAGCATCGCGCCGCTGCGCAGCTTCGTGGTGGAGCCGATGCAGTACGGGCGCCTGTTCCTGCTTGGCGATGCGGCGCATATCGTGCCGCCCACCGGGGCCAAGGGCTTGAACCTGGCGGCCAGCGACGTGAGCACATTGTTTCGGATCTTGCTCAAGGTGTATCGCGAGGGGCGGGTGGACTTGCTGGAGCGCTACTCGGCGATTTGCCTGCGGCGCGTGTGGAAGGCCGAGCGGTTCTCGTGGTGGATGACCTCGATGCTGCATCAGTTTCCCGAGGCGGACGGCTTCAGCCAGCGCATTGCCGAGAGTGAGCTGGCGTACTTCATCGGCTCCGAGGCGGGGCGTAAAACCATTGCAGAAAATTACGTCGGGCTTCCTTACGAAGCTATCGAGTAGCCTGCTATCGTATCGAGCATTCCCGCGGGCCCTCCCTTTCCCGCGGGCCCTGCTCGAAGGTTCTGCCGTGACCAACCTGAATCAGCCCGCCCAACCTGTCCCTGCCGTGCGCAGTGTGCTTGCCGCCTTGATGATGGCGATCTTCCTCGGTGCCCTGGACCAGACCATTGTCGCGGTGTCCATGCCGGCCATTTCCGCGCAGTTCCACGACGTCAACCTGCTGGCCTGGGTGATCTCCGGCTACATGGTGGCGATGACGGTGGCGGTGCCGATCTACGGCAAGCTTGGGGACCTGTACGGGCGACGGCCGATGATGTTGATCGGCATGGGCCTGTTCACCCTGGCCTCGCTGTTCTGTGGCATGGCGCAAAGCATGGAGCAGCTGGTGCTGGCGCGGATTCTCCAGGGCATCGGCGCCGGCGGCATGATCTCGGTGAGCCAGGCGATCATCGGCGACATCATCCCGCCCCGTGAGCGCGGGCGTTATCAGGGCTACTTCAGCAGCATGTATGCAGTGGCCAGCGTGGCCGGGCCGGTGCTGGGCGGCTACATGACCGAGTACCTGTCGTGGCGCTGGGTGTTCCTGATCAACCTGCCATTGGGCGCCGGTGCCTGGTACGTGGCCCATCGCACCCTGGTGGGGTTGCCGGTGCCGCAGCGCAAGCCGGTCATCGACTACCTGGGCACCGTGCTCATGATCATCGGCTTGACCGCCTTGCTGCTGGGCATCACCGAAATCGGCCAGGGCCATCATTGGCGTGACGATGCAGTGCTGGGCCTGCTCGCGTGTGCGCTGGTGGCGCTGACCGCGTTTGTCTGGCATGAACGCCGTGCCCGCGAGCCGCTGCTGCCGATGCACCTGTTTGCCAACCGCAGCGCGGTGCTGTGTTGGTGCACGGTGTTTTTCACCAGCTTCCAGGCGATTTCCCTGACCGTGCTGATGCCTTTGCGCTTTCAGACGGTAACCGGCGCCGGCGCTGACAGCGCGGCCCTGCACCTGCTGCCTCTCGCCATCGGCCTGCCCATCGGCGCGTATTCCGCCGGGCGCATGACCTCGGTGACCGGGCGCTACAAGCCGATGATCCTCAGCGGCGCGCTGTTGAGCCCGCTGGCGATCCTCGGCATGGCCTACAGCGCGCCCCAGGCGGTGCTGCTGACCGGCGTGTTCATGCTGCTGTGCGGGATTGCCGCCGGCATGCAGTTCCCTACGTCGCTGGTGGGGTCGCAGAATTCGGTGGAGCAGCGTGATATCGGCGTGGCCACCAGCACCACCAACCTGTTCCGTTCATTGGGCGGGGCGGTGGGCGTGGCGTGCATGTCGGCGCTGTTGCTGGCGCTGTTGCAGGATTCCAGCTTCGCCCACCTGGCCAGCGGTGCGCTGGTGGCGGAAGGCAGTTCCGGCAACGTGCTGCTCGATGGCCTCAACGCCGCCCCGGGCCCGGCACAGGATGCCCTGCGCGGGGAGTTGGCGGTGACCTTTCGGCATTTGTTGATGGTCAGTGCGGCGGTGTCGCTGTTGGGGCTGGCGGCGGCGATCGCGATGCCGAACCGGGTACTGCGCGGCCGCGAAGACAAGGCGCGCTGACCCAGTAGGTACCCGGCTTGCCGATCCCATCGCCGGCAAGCCGGGCTCCTACAAGGTCAACTTCACGGGCTGTAGTACCCGACCGCCACCATGAAATGCCCGGCCTTGCGCACGTACGCATGTTTGTTCTCGACCTTGTCGGTCACCGGGTTCTTCCAGCGATATTTGTATTCACCCTGGTCCTGCTCGGCCATCAGCTTGAGGATCGGCTCGCCTACCGGCTTGCCGTCGGGGTCCTTGATCTTGCTGAAGTCGGTGTTGAGCAGGCGCAGGTTGGTGCCATGGGCCACGTAGCGCCGGGTATTGAGGTCGACCACAAACACATAGAGGTCATCCTGCAGGAAACCGCCCTGCAAGGCGTTGATCGCCTTGAGCGTACCGGCCTCATCCTTGAGCAGTGCGTTCACCGCCTTGTTGCGCAGCGCCCGTGCCTGTTCCGGTGTGGCGCGCGGCAGGTAGTAGCCGACCGCCAGGATGCGTTCGCCGACGCGCTGATAAAACACGTGCTTGTGCTCGACCTTGCCATCGTTCCAGTTCTGCCAGCGGTAGTCGGCCTGCTGGATGCCCTGGTCCTGCGGAACCTTGAGCGCGTCCTTGAACGACTGGCGCAGATCCGGGCCGAGCACTTCAGAGACATCGCGTCCGATCAAGGCCGAGGAGGGGCCGCCGCTGGCCAGCAGTACGCCCTGGGTGTCGACCACGAACACGTAGCGATCATGGTCGACAAACTCGCCCTGGCGGCTGAACGCGGCAAACGCCTTGTCGCCGTTGCTCTGGTAGTAGGCCAGGGCTTTTTGCAGCAGTGCCTTGGCGGCCTGGGCGTCCTCGTCCTGAGTCGTCGCGGCGTGCACCTGGCTGAAACACAACAGCAGCAGCGCGGTGATGCGGAGCAGTCCCTTCATGTTCCGTCCCTCATTATTGTTGATGTGACAAGAGCGTAGACGCCTGTGGCTCAAGGCGCCGCCAGCCATTGATCGACGATACCGGCATACACCCCGGTGGCCACGCTCAGGTGCAACCATTGGTCGACATAGCTTTTCCAGGCCACATCGTCGCGGGGCAGCAGAAAGGCTTTTTCGCTGTACTGCATCTGCCGTTCCGGGTTGACCGCGCACAGACCTGGCTTGAGCTTCTGCTGGTAACGCGCTTCGCTGGCGTCGGTGATCATCACGTCGGCCTTGCCTGCCAGCAACTCGTCGAAAATGGTCACGTTGTCATGCAGGCGGATGTTGGCCTGGCCGAGGTGCGCGCGGGCAAACACTTCGTTGGTGCCGCCCGCCGGTTCGATCACCCGTACCTGTGGCTGGTTGATCTGCTCGACGGTCTGATAGCGCTGCACATCCGCGCAGCGCACCAGCGGGATCTTGCCATCGACGCCGAGAGACTGGCTGAAGAAGGCCTTTTTCTGACGCTCAAGAGACACCGAAATACCGCCCACGGCGATGTCGCAGCGCTGGGCGAGGAAATCCGGCATCAGGCTTTTCCAGGTGGTCGGCACCCACTGGATCCTGGCGTTGAGGCTCTTGGCCAGGGATTCGGCCATGGCAATGTCGATGCCTTCGTAGCCGCCATCGGCGCGCAGCGAGGTATAGGGTTTGTAGTCGCCCGTGGTGCACACGGTGAGCGTGCCGCGCTGCAGCACCTCATCAAGGCGCGACGGCGCGGTGTTGGCCAGGGCCGAGGTGGCGAGGCTCGCCAGGACGCATAAGGTTATTGTTGTTTTCATGCGATCGAGTCCTTGGGGCATGATCGGGGGCGGTCATTATTTCCAGGCGAATGGCCAGGTAGCAAGGGCCGTCGAATGTTTAGCCAAGTTGCAACCAAACTCCGCCAACCCTGAATTTAATCGCCTATGCGGGCATGTGACGCTGTCCGGCATCTTCCTCAGTGTGATTCCCGCATGGACGGCTGCCCCGACGCTCACCCCGCGACACTGCCGTCCGCACTGGCCTTCTGGGCGCTGTTTCACTGCCGACATGCGCGCCCACCAGATAACTTTCTCCTACGTTGATCCACCTCACGGATGACGCGCACCTGTGCGCATCTGCCCGGCGGCGCCTGCGCGCCTGCCTGACGCAAACGTATGAGATTTCCCATGAGTGTTTTTGCCAGCCTGCACGAAGCCCAAGCTTTTCTTGAGCAGCACCCGGACATCGAGATGTTCGAGCTGTTTATCCTCGACAACAACGGCGTGCCACGTGGCAAGTTGCTGCACCGCGACGAACTGCTGGCGGTGTATGCCAGCGGCCGGCCGTTGCCCAGCACGATCCTCGGCCTGACCATCAATGGCGATGACGTGGAAAATTCCGGGCTGGTGTGGGAGGTCGGCGACATCGACTGCCGCGCCTACCCGATCAGCGGCAGTTTGCAGCGCATGCCGTGGCGCCTGATCCCGACCGCCGCCGTGCAGGTCAGCATGCACCCCACCGAGGGCTTGCCCGCCACTGTGGCCGACCCGCGGCATCTGCTCGCCAAGGTGATCGCGGGGCTGAATGCCGACGGGTATTACCCGGTGATGGCAGCGGAGCTGGAGTTTTACCTGCTCGACCAGAAGCCCGACAGCTACGGCCGCCCCCAACCGGCACGGGACAGCGACGGTGGCCGCCCGCGTTCGACCCAGGTGTACGGCTTGCGTGAGCTTGAGCAGATCGAGCCGTTCCTGGCGGACCTGTACAGCGCGTGCAAACTGCAGGGCATCCCGGCGCGCACGGCGATTTCCGAATACGCCCCGGGCCAGGTGGAGATCACCCTCGAGCATCGCGCCGACGCCCTGCAGGCGATGGACGAAGCGGTGCGCTACAAGCGCCTGGTCAAGGGCGTGGCGCATAAACACGGGATGAGCGCCTGCTTCATGGCCAAGCCGTTCGACGACCTGGCGGGCACCGGCATGCATATGCACGTCAGCCTGGCGGACGCCGAGGGCAACAACCTGTTTGCCAGCGAGGCCGCCGACGGCACGCCGCTGCTGCGCCAGGCGGTGAGCGGCATGCTCAGCACCTTGCTCGACTCGTTGCTGATGTTCTGCCCCAATGCCAACTCCTATCGCCGCTTCCAGACCAACAGCTACGCGCCGCTCGCCGCCACCTGGGGCGTCGACAACCGCACCGTGAGCCTGCGCGTGCCCGGTGGCCCGGCCTATTCGCGGCACATCGAACACCGCATCTGCGGCGCCGACGCCAACCCCTACCTGGCGGCGGCCGCGATCCTCGCCGGCATCCACCGTGGCATTCGCGAACAACGCGACCCCGGCGCGCCCGTGGAAGGCAATGGTTATGCCCAGGCCAAGGAACTGCTGCCGACCGACTGGCTCACCACCCTGCGCGCACTGGAAGGTTCGAGCTGGGCGCGCGAGGCGTTTGGCAGTGAATTCCTCGGCGTGTACCTGGCGGTGAAACGTGCCGAATATCGCCAGTTCATGGGGGAGGTGGGCGAGCAGGACTGGCGGTGGTACCTGCATCAGGCGTGATGCTTGGCTAGTCGGGATGAGCGCAGCGTTGCTTTTGTGGTGAGCGGGCTTGTTGTGGCGAGCGGGCTTGCCCCGCGTTGGGCGGCGAAGCCGCCCCTTCCTAAGGCCCCCGCAGTGTGTCAGGCATAACCGGTTGACTGGTTTTGGGGCGGCTTCGCCGCCCAACGCGGGGCAAGCCCGCTCGCCACAATAAGCCTGCTCAACTTAGCCTGCTCTCCACAACAAACCTGCTCAACCAAGCCTGCTGCCCACAACAAGCCTGCTCAACCAAGCCTGCTGTCCACAACAAGTCTGCTCAACCAAGCCTGCTGCCCACAATAAGTCTGCTCAACCAAACCTGCTGTTCACAACAAGCCTCCTCAACCAAGCCTGCTCACCACAACAAGCTCACTTGCCACAGAGATCACTACATCCTTCCCCAGCAACACCCCCGTCACGCGTTTCAACTTTTTTTTCACGTTCCGGTGGTTAAGCTGCGAATCAAGGTCGTTCACTACCGTTTAACTCACATGAGCCTGTGATGTCGCCACAACCGCCTTCTTCCATCGAGATTGAATACGCCGAGCGCTGTGACCGTGAGCACGCCAGGGTCTGCGGCGATACACGTCCGCCAGGGCTGCGGCGGCGCCTGGCGTCGTGGCGCGATGAGTGGCTGGTGCGCCAGGCGCTGAAAGTCGCCGGCGAACCGGGGCTGGTGCTGGACCTGGCCTGCGGCTCGGGGCGGTTCTGGCCGGTGTTGGCCGAACACGTCAACCGGGTGATCCTGGCGTCGGACAACTCCCAGGCCATGCTCGACCACGCCCGCACCCACCACCCGGCGTCGTTGCTCAAGCGGGTCAAGACGTTTCAGGGCTCGGCGTTTTCCGTCGGCTTGTCGGCCAACGCGGTGGATTGCATTTTTTGCCTGGAATTATTTCGTCATGTGCCCAGCAGTGAAGGGCGCCTGGCCTTGTTGCGCGAGTTTCACCGGGTCAGCCGTGACACGGTGATTGTGTCGGTGCCGTCGCGCACCCCGGTGGAAGAGGAGTTTCGCCAAGCCGGCTTCAAAATCCTGCATCATCAGGAATTCATGCCCGGCTCCCACCTGTGGCGGGTCTACGTTCTACGTAAGAGAGGATAAGTCCCGCCTGTCGGACTATTCTTCATCTCTTGTCTGAGTTTTCATGGACGCCTGTGCACTGCGAATGCTCGCAAGTCCCTTTCGCGATATATACTGCGCGCCATTCTTCAAGGGAGAGCCGTGTGGCCATCGATATTCACTGGATCTGCGACAACGATAGCCTCGGCCAGCATTGCGCCGAATGGCAGCAGTTGCCATTCGTCGCCCTCGACACCGAATTCATGCGGGTCGACACCTTTTATCCCATTGCCGGGCTGATCCAGATCGGTGATGGCGTTCGCGCTTACCTGATCGACCCCCTGACCATCGACAACTGGCAACCTTTGGCCGCCTTGCTGGAAAACCCAGCGGTGATCAAGGTGGTGCATGCCTGCAGCGAAGACCTCGAAGTGCTGCTGCGCCTGACTGGCAGCCTGCCGGTGCCGTTGTTCGACACCCAATTGGCGGCGGCCTACCTGAACCTTGGTTTCTCCATGGGCTATTCGCGCCTGGTGCAGGCCGTGCTCGATATCGAGCTGCCCAAGGGCGAGACCCGCTCCGACTGGCTGCAGCGGCCATTGTCGGAGACGCAAATCAGCTACGCCGCCGAAGACGCGGTGCACCTGGCCGAAGTCTATACACGCCTGCGTCCGCAGCTTTCCGACGACAAGTACGCCTGGGTCCTGGAGGACGGCGCCGAGCTGGTCGCCAACCTGCGCCGCGAAGTCGACCCGTACGAGGTGTACCGCGACGCCAAGCTGGCGTGGAAACTCTCGCGTGCCCAGCTCGCCGTCTTGCGTGAGCTGTGCGCCTGGCGCGAACAGCAGGCGCGTGCGCGTGACTTGCCGCGCAACCGCATCATTCGCGAACACTCGCTGTGGCCCCTGGCCAAATCCCAGCCGGATAACCTCGCCGCGCTGGGCAAGATCGAAGACATGCACCCGCGTACCGTGCGACAGGACGGCCAGTTCCTGCTGGACCTGATCAAGCGTGCCGGCAGCGTGCCCATGGACCAATGGCCACCGGCCGTTGCTGAACCGCTGCCGGTGGACGCCGCCGCGCTGATCAAGCAACTGCGTGCCCTTGGCCAGACCTTCGCCGAGCGCCTCGACATGGCGCCCGAGCTGATGCTGCGCAAGAAAACCCTCGAAGCCCTGGTCAAAAGTGGCTATCCCGATGGGCCTTACCAATTGCCAGACTCGCTGCGTGGCTGGCGCCGCGAGTTGATGGGCCAGGCGCTGCTCGACAGCCTGGCCACTGCCGGAGAACAGCCTTGAAACGTATCTGCTCCATCTATCGCAGCTTGAAACGCAACGAAATGTATCTCTATGTGCTGAAAAGCGATGCCCTGGAGCGCGTGCCGGAACCGTTGATGGAAGCCTTCGGCAAGGCCCATCACGCGTTTGACATGGTACTGACGCCGGAGCGCAAGCTGTCGCGCGAAGACATCACCGTGGTGCTGGAAAACCTCGAAAAGCAGGGCTACCACCTGCAAATGCCGCCGGCCGAGGACGAGTACATCGAGCACTTGCCCGAAGAGCTGCTGCGACGCAACGACCCGGTGTGATCGGTGGGTGCCCTGTTCAGGGCACATTCATCCATGGAATCGTATTATCGGGCGCTGGCCGCAAGGGATGCGGGCGGCCGTCTGCACTGTTTTTGAAAGGTTTGAAGCATGCGTGTTCTGATTGCTGAACAGGATCACCCTCTGTACGCCCGGTTGCTGGGCGAAGCGGCACCGGACCTTGAGGTGCTGACCAGCGGCGACTCGGCCGAACTGTCGCGCCTGGCCGCCGATTGCCCGGTATGGCTCGGCCAACCTGACCTGCTGGCGACGTTGTTGCGCCAGGGCCATCAACCGCAATGGCTGCAATCGACCTGGGCGGGCATCACGCCGCTGCTGGCCGACGGCTTGCCACGCGATTATCGCCTGACCCGTGCGGTCGGCATCTTTGGCCAGGTCATGGCTGAGTTCGTCCTCACCTACATGCTCGGCCACGAGCGCGAAGTGCTCGCGCGGCTGGTCAGCCAGGTCGAGCGCAAATGGGACAACCGCATGGGCCAGAGCCTGGCGGGGCGTACGGCGCTGATCGTCGGTACCGGCGATATCGGCCAGAGCGTGGCGGAGTTTCTCGTGCCGTTTGGCGTCAAGGTGTACGGCATCGCCAGCACCGCGCGGGAACAGGCGCCGTTTATCGAAGTGGCCGGGCTCGATCAGCTCGGCCGGCTGGTGGGCGAGGCGGATTATGTGATCAACCTGCTGCCCAACACGCCGAACACCCACGACCTGTATGACGCGGCGCTGTTCAAGCAATTCAAGCCGACCGGGCTGTTTATCAACGTCGGGCGCGGCGTGGCCGTGGTCGATGCCGACCTGGTCGAGGCCTTGAAGGAAGGTCACCTGGCCGGCGCGGTGATCGACGTGTGCCGCCAGGAACCGCTGCCGCAGCGCCATCCGTTCTGGACGGCGTGGGGCCTGTTGCTGACCGGGCACAGTTCCGCACCGACCTCGCCGTCGATGATGGTCGAGTTGTTTGTGCAGAACGTGCGCGCGTTTCAGGCCAAGCAAGCCCTGCGCGGAGAAGTGGATTTCGAGCGCGGTTACTGACGGCGACACACAACCTGACAGTCAAGATGGAACCTTCTTCGCGGGCACTCCCACCCAGTGACCGCAAGGGGCGCAAGGTCGCGCCCTTTAAGGATATCCATATGACTAAGGACAGGTTCGCCCATGACCACGCTCACCCCTTCCTCTTTCAATACGCCAGCCTTGGCGTTTTCCAGCCGGGGAACACCGGCTCCGACCGACGCCGCCTTGGCGGCCAAACAAGCTGTATCCGGTGGACTTGAATGGCATGCCTGTGGAGTTCATGGTGCCGGTGGTCAAGCGCGTGTATGACCGGCAAGTCGCCGAACTGCGGGCGGCGTTCAATGAGCTGATCGCCCCCGCGTCTTGACCGGCTCACCCTGGCGGTCGGCAACGCCAGGGTGACACGGCTCAAAGGCTGAAATCACCCTCTGACACCAGCTCGCTCAGCGGCTTGCGCGGGCTCGGTGCTTCGCGACCTTGCAGGTACTCGGGCAAGGTCGACTTGTCACCCAGTTTGCCGACGGCCACGGCCGCGTGCAGCGCATACCCTTCAGGAATTTTCAGCTCCTTGCGGGTCAGCTCCTGGTCGAAGCCGGCCATGCCGTGGGTGTGCCAGCCGCTGAGGCTGGCTTGCAGCGCCAGGTGGCCCCAGGCCGAGCCGGTGTCGAAGGTGTGCCACAGCGCCGGGGTTTCTTCCGTGGCGCCGGGGGCGGTGAAGTCGGTTTTCGAGGCGATGATCACCAGGGCCGAGGCATGCTGCGCCCACCCACGGTTGAATTCATTCAGCAAACCCAGGAAACGTTCCCAGTCCGGCGTGTCGCGGCGCGCGTAGAGAAAGCGCCATGGCTGCGAGTTGTAGGCCGACGGCGCCCAGCGTGCGGCTTCAAAGAAGCTCAGCAGGGTTTCCTGGGGAATGCTTTCACCGGTAAAGGCGCGTGGCGACCAGCGCTCGGTGAACTGGGTGTGGATCGGGTAATCGGCAACGCGTGGATTTGTGCTCATGAACAGTTCCTGATGACGACGATGGGCTACGGTGAGATAGGCAAGCGCAGTTCAAAAAAACGGGGCACCGATGAGCTCGGCGAGGGTTTTTTCAAGGCTCCATGGGGCGTCGTGGGCAATGCGGCGAAGCATTTATGGCGGCCGACGCAGGGCCTTCGCGGCTCACAAAGCTACTGCGACGCAGGGTCGCTGACAAGTCTTGTCGTACCGACAGTCGCCAGCGCTTGGCCCCAAGGGCCTTGGGCACTAGACTGGCGGCCTTTTCACCTACCGATACTGATGCAGAGCCATGGCCGCCAAAGTCGAACCTTTCTGGATACGCAAAACCCTTGAACACCTCGACCAGGAGGAGTGGGAGTCGTTGTGCGACGGCTGTGGCCTGTGCTGCCTGCAAAAGCTTGAGGATGAGGACGACAACAGCGTCTATTACACGCGTATCGCCTGCAAACTGCTCGACCTGAAGACCTGCCAGTGCACCGACTACCCCAACCGCCGCGCCTCGGTACCCGACTGCATCCAGCTCACCCCGGGCCAGGCCGATCAGTTCAAATGGCTGCCGCCCACCTGCGGCTATCGCCTGGTCAGCGAGCGCAAGGACCTGCCGCTGTGGCACCACCTGGTCTGCGGCGACCGGGACGCCGTGCACCATGAACGCATTTCCCAGTCCGGTCGCATGCTCAGCGAAGGCAGCGTGCCCGAGGATGACTGGGAGGATTACCTGATTTTCCGCGCGGGCTGAACGAGGAGTGTGTATGAGGGCGGGAACCCAGCTGGCGGCAAGCCTGGTGTTACTGGCGTTGAGCATGCCTGCGTGGTGCGCGAAGAAGGTTGACCTGGATTATCACGTCAAGTTGTTGCCCCAGAGCGATCAGGCCGAGGTGCGGGTGAGCCTGTCCCAGGGCTCGGCGGTGCGCAGCCTGGATTTCGACCTTGGCCATGACGGTGACTACAGCGACTTCAAGGCTGATGGCCAATGGAGCGTCACCGAGCACCGCGGCCGGTGGCAACCCGGCGTCAACAAGGCCAGCCTGACCTACCGGGTTCGCCTCACCCACGCGCGCAAGCCGGGCATTTATGAGGCGCGGATGACGCCGAGTTGGGCGCTGTTTCGCGGCGAAGACCTGGTGCCGCCCGCGCGCCTCGACCAGCAGGACGGGGTGGAGTTGGTCTCGCGCCTGGTGTTCGAACTGCCGGCAGGCTGGAAAAGTATCGAAACCGCCTGGCCGCGCATCGGCAAGAACAAATTTCGTATCGACAATGTTTCGCGCCTGTTCGACCGGCCGACCGGCTGGATGCTCGCCGGCACCCTCGGCAGCCGCCGCGTGCGCCTGGGCGAGAGCGAAGTCACCGTCGCGTCGCCCAAGGGCCAGGCCATGCGCCGCATGGATGTGCTGACGTTGCTGACGTTCGTCTGGCCCCAGGTGGAAGCGGCGTTCCCGCGCCATCCGGCCAAGCTGCTGGTGGTAGGCGCCAGCGACCCGATGCGCCGTGGCGCGTTTGCCGCGCGCGACTCGATCTACCTCAACAGCCGTACGCCGCTGGTCAGCGAAAACGGCAGCAGCCCGCTACTCCGTGAAGTAGTGCAGGCGATTGGCCGTTTCAACGATCACGACACCAGTGACTGGATCAGCGAGGGCCTGGGCGAGTACTACGCCATCGAGCTGCTGCGCCGTGCCGGCGGCATTACCGATGAGCGGTATCAGGCAATCCAGGCAAGGTTGGTCAAGGAGGGCAAGGACGTGACCAGCCTGCGCGGCGAGCACGTCAGCGGGGCGACGGTGTCACGGGCGGTGGTGGTGTTGCAGGAGCTGGATCGCGAGATCCGCGTGAAAACCCACAACAAGCGCTCCCTGGATGATCTCGCCCAGGCGGTGATGCGGGCCAACAGCATTACCACCGCGGAGTTTGTGCAACTGGCCGAGAGCATCATCGGCGAGACGTCGGTGGTGCTGGACAGCAAGTTGCTGCGCTGAATCCGCCGAACAGACTGCAACTTCGTGTAGGGGCCCGGCAAGCCGGGCTCCAACACCGAAGGCTAGCCGGTGGTTTTTACCGCTTTTTCAGCCGCCACTTCGGCTTTGGTCTTCAGGTTTTTCAGCTCTTCACCGGCGCGCTCGATCTTCGTGCGCACGCTGTTCATTTCCTGACGGCCCTGTTCCAGCTTGTCCTTGAGCGAGCTGTGCCCGGTGACGCCGCGCACCAGCGCCACGCCGCCAATCGCCACCTGGATCAAGCCGAAAATCCCGCCGCGGCGCAGGCCTTTGCCGACCATCATCACGCCACCGGCCACCGAGCCGATGCGTTCCCAGCCGTGCACGTTCTGGGTGGGCTGGGTCTGGAACGGCGTGTGTTCGATGATAGGGCGCAAGGTTTTGCTGTCGCTCATGATCTGTCTCCAACGAGGGCTAGTGATATGCAGCTGACTGCGGGCAGGCGCCGGATGTTCCCGATAAATCAGTACTTGGGGCCCGAACGGGTGTTGTTGCCCTTGGCCAGGCGGTCGTAGAGCACAACGTTGACGGTCGCGGCGAGGTTCATGCAGCCGGTCGTCGGGATGTACACGACGTCTTCGCACCAGTCGCGGATCTCTTTATCCAACGAGCCATCTTCGGGGCCGAAGATATACAGCGCGCGGTCAGGGTGCGTGTACTCGGGCAGCGGGCGGGCGCCTTCCACCAACTCCACGGCGACCGGGATGCAGCCCAGGGGGAGGATCTTCTTCAGGTCGTCGATGCCGATCAGCGGAATGTCGTGGTGGACTTTCTTGGTGTCGGTGATGAAGTCCCGGGCGCGCTCGTAGCGCACGCCGGTGTAGAACACCGAGGCCACGCCGTAGCAGCCGGCGGCACGCATCACCGAACCAACGTTTTCGGGGGATTTGGGGTTATACAGACCGATGCAGCTGTAGCGTTTATTGCCCACGGGAGTGCCTTAAAAAGGCAGCAGTATAGCGGCAAGCTACGAGCTGCAAGTAAAAGCGGCATGGCTTTTTCTTGTAGCTCGCTGCTTGAAACTTGCAGCTGCGTAATTCAGTCGTCTTTCTTCATCAGCCCCGCCAACGCCGCAAACGGGTTGTGCGTGGCCTTGGCAATCGTCGGGCTGCTGGTGGAGCCTTCGCCGAAGTACTGCTGGTCGGTGTAGCGCGAGTGTTCGTTGTCGTGGCAGTACAGGCACAGCAACTCCCAGTTGGAACCGTCCTGGGGGTTGTCATCATGATTGTGATTTCGGTGGTGTACGGTGAGCTCGCTCAAGCGTTTGCCGGAGAACTCACGGGCGCAGCGGCCGCACACGTGGGGGTACATCTTCAAGGCTTTGTCGCGGTAGCCCATTTCCCGGTCACGCTGGGCATCGGCCAGGATGCGGTCCAGCTTGGCGGTGTGGGAGGGCGGGTTGGTCGAGCTCATCATGGCTCCTGGCTATTTGGTGGGTCACGGATAGGGTTGATTCTAGCCGCTCGCGGTGTAAAAGACCGCTGGCTTTTTCAGCAACCGTACAGCCTGGCCGCGACGAACGTTTGTAGTATCGGTTCACTCACTTTCATAAGGATCTGAAGCCTATGCGTTTACCTACATGGACAGTTGCACTGCTGCTTTGCGTGCTGGCGGCTCAAGCCCAGGCGTTTTCCACCCCCAAGCCCGGCCAGGTGATCGAGGTCAGCCTCGAACAGCTGCACCCGACCCAGGCGGTGGTGGGGTTCGACCAGATTTACTACAGCCTGGGGCTGTTTGCCGACAAACCGAAGAAGGTCTTCGATGAGTACTGCGAAACCAACGGCCAGGGCGAAGCCGACAACGTGCCGAAAAAGGCCGACCTGCAGCGGCCCGACAGCTTCACCTGCAAGGACCCGGTGGGCACCCATCCTGAAGACATGAAAACCGTGGTGGTCGGCCCCGCGGGCCAGCTGTACCTGACCGACGGCCACCACAGTTTCACCACCTTGTGGGAAGTCCCCGGCGGCGGTCCCCGGTTGAACATGTGGGTCAAGGTCACCGACGACTTCAGCGACAGCCCCGACCTCGCCACGTTCTGGCAGCGCATGCAGGCGGCGCGCAAGGTCTGGCTCAAGGACAACCAGGGCCAGACCCTGCCGCCGGCGCAATTGCCGGCCCACCTGGGCTTCAAGAACCTGCAGGACGACATGTTCCGCAGCCTGGTGTACTTCACGCGCAAGGCCGCCTATGGCAAGCCGGAGGAGGGTGCGGTGGCGCCGGAATTTCTGGAGTTCTACTGGGGCAACTGGCTGCGCACGCAGATCGACCTGAGCCAGTACAACCTGGACAAGAAAAGCGGCTACAAGGACGCCATTGAAGCCGTCGCCCAGCGCATGGTCAGCCTCGCGCCGGGCTCACAGGTTGGCGACAGCGGTTTTACCGCCCATCAACTGGGCGGCATGACCACGCTGGACCGCGATGAGCTGGAGAAGACATTCGAGAAAAAAGTGCCGTATGTGATTGATTACCGCAAATCCCGCAACTGACGCGGGATTGGAAATGTGGGCGCTGGCCGGCCAGCGCCTACAGGGGCTCAGCCCTTGAGCTTCTCGGCGATCCAGATGGTGTGCCGGGTGCCCTTGTTACCGTGGGCGAACACCTGCACTTCTTCGGCCTTGAAACCCGCCTTGCGCAGTTTGTCGCTGAACAGTTTGTCGGCGCTGGCGGACCAGACCGCCAGCACGCCCTTGGGGCGCAGGGCCTTGGCACAGGCTGCCAGGCCACCGGCGGAATAGAGCCAACTGTTGGCTTTTTGCGTCAGGCCTTCGGGGCCGTTGTCGACGTCGAGCATGATCGCGTCAAAACCCTGGGGCTCGGCCTGCAGTACGTTGGCCACGTCTTCCAGGCGGATCACGGTGCGCGGGTCGAGCAATGGCCGACCGGATTTCTCCCCCAGCGGGCCACGGTTCCATTCCACAACGCCGGGCACCAATTCCGCCACCACCACCTCGGCAGTCTTGCCCAAATGCTTGAGCGCCGAAGCCAGGGTAAAGCCCATGCCCAGCCCGCCGATCAACACTCGCGAACCCGGGCGGCCAGCGACTTTGCGGCAGGGAATTTCCGCCAAGGCGTCTTCCGAACCGTGCATGCGCGTGTTCATCAACTGGCCACCGTCCCCGCCCTGGATCTTGATGACAAAATCCTCACCGTATTCGAACAGGCACAAGGCTCCGCCATTGTCGGGGATCGGGGTGGTGTCCAGCAGAACGAAACGTTTCATGGAAATCTCATTGGGAAGGGCATTCTTGCGCGGTTGGGAGTAGCCTTGTGACATTCCGGTCAGGCCATGGAGCCATCGATGAAGTGCAGCATTCTAACGGTCATTGTGTTGAGCGCGCTCGCATTGGGTGCGGCGCAGGCTCAGGAGTTGCAAACCGTACCGGTCGCCCCCACGCCAACCCCAGGCGCGCCGGGCACGCCAACGCCGACGCTCTACCCGCAAGTCACCCCGCCCGCCGTGCCCAAGACCAACGGCTCGCCGCCCCTGGTGCCCATCGTGCTGCCGACGCCGCCGAAGGACCAGACGGTGCCCGGCCTGCTGCAAAACGACAGCAAACCGAAGACGCCCGGCGGCTAGAACTGTTGCGAGAGTAATTGCCCGTCGGCCATGCGCAGGCGCTTGGACAGGGCAATGGCAATGGCGCGGATGATCTTGGCGGCCACCCGGGGCGCTTCGTTGAGCATCTTCTCCAGGGAATCCTTGCCCAGGTTCAACAGCACGCAGTCACTGGCGGCCACGCAGCTGGCCGAACGCCGCTCGCCGTCCAGCACCGCCATTTCACCGAAAGCGCGCCCACTGCGCAGGGTGGCGATCGTCAGGCGCTGGCCGGTGTGACTGGATTTCTGCACGGCCACCTGGCCGCTGTGGAGGATGCACATGAACGTGCCGGCATCGCCCTCGAGGAAAATCACCTCATCGCGGGCAATGCTGCTGATATTGAAGTAGCCGGCGGCCACGTGGAAATCTTCCGGCAACAGCGGGTCGAACAGGCCGCAGTCCATGAGCATGTCGCGGATTTCGTTATTCAGGAGCGTCGGTGGAGGCATGGCTGCAGTATTGATCCATCAATCAGGTAGGCGGTCCTGTGTTCAGACAGGACCGCCGCGCTAAGTTCCTTAAACCAGCCCCAGTGCCTTGAACACAAATGCATATTCGAGCGCTACGTCACGTAATCCCTGGTAACGACCGCTCATCCCACCATGGCCGGCGCCCAACTCGGTCTTGAGCAGCAGGAGGTTGTCGGAGGTGGCGGTGTCGCGCAACTTGGCCACCCACTTGGCCGCTTCCCAGTACTGCACGCGGCTGTCGTTGTAGCCGGCAATCACCAGCAGGGCCGGGTAGGCCTGGGCGCTGACGTTTTCGTACGGCGCGTAGGCCTTGATGCGCGCATACACCTCGGGCTCTTCGGGATTGCCCCATTCATCGTACTCGGTGATGGTCAGCGGCAGTTCCGGGTCGAGCATGGTGTTGAGCACATCGACGAACGGCACCTCGGCAATCGCCGCCTGGAACAGCTCCGGACGCTGGTTGAGCACCGCGCCGATCAACAGGCCGCCGGCGCTGCCGCCACTGATCGCCAGTTGGCTGGACGTGGTCAGGCCCTGGGCGATGAGGTGCTCGGCACACGCGATAAAGTCGCTGAAGGTGTTCTGCTTGTGAGCCTGCTTGCCGTTGCGGTACCAGGCTTCTCCCAGTTCGCCGCCGCCGCGCACATGCGCAATGGCGAAGGCGACGCCACGGTCGAGCAGGCTCAGGCGCGCATGCGAGAACCATGGGTCGAGGCTGTGGCCATAGGCGCCGTAGCCATACAGGTACAGCGGCGTCGGCTTGCCGAGCTGGTCGCGCTTGACCACCAGGCTGATCGGCACCTGGGTGCCATCGGCGGAGGTGGCCCACAGGCGCTGGCTGACGTAGTCATCGGCATTGAACACGCCGAGTACCGGGGTTTCCTTGAGCACCTGTTGTGCGCCGCTGGCCAGTTCCAGCTGACGGACCTGGGCCGGGCGGTTCAGGGCTTCGTAGCGCAGGCGAATCCTGTCGCTGGGGAATTCCAGGCTTTTCTGTACGTAGAGGCTGTAGGCGGCGTCAGGCAATTCCACGCGATAGGCCGGCACGCCTTGCGGGTGCACTTCGATCACGGGCAGGCCGCCAATGCGCAGGCTCAGGGTCATGGCGCTGGCGTTCAGGCTGACACCGTCGAGCATCACGTTGTCGCTGTGGGGGATCAGGTTCTGCCACTGGTCCTCGGTCGGCACATCGCCGGTGTCGGCAGCGACGAACAGCGCATAGTTGATGCCATCGCGGTTGCTGCGGATAAACCAGGTCCACTCGCCGTCGAGCTTGCCGTGGTCGACGTCATATTCATGGTCCTCGACCCGTGGCGCCAGGCAAGTGAAGTCCAGGTGCGGCTGGTTGGCGTCCAGCGCCCAGATTTCGCTGGTGGTCTTGCTGCCCAGGGCCAGCAACAGTTGGCGCTCGGAGCTGGAGCGGTAGCAATGCAGGAAGAAACGGCCGTCGGGCTCGTGGAACACTTCCTGCGCTGCGGTGCCGTCCAGGCGATAGCGATACAACTTGTGCGGGCGGTGCGTGTCGTCGAGTTCGCCGAAAAACAGGGTCAGGCTGTCGTTGGCCCAGGTCATGCTGCCGTCGCAGTTCTCGAACGCCAGTTCGCTGACCTTGTCGGTGGCCAATTCCTTCACAAACAGGGTGTAGATCTCCTCGCCACTGGTATCCAGGCTGTAGGCCAGGCGTTGGTGGTCGGGGCTGATGCTGAATGCCCCGAGGGAGAAGAATCCGCCATTGGCCAGCACGTTCGGGTCCAGCAGCAGTTCCTCGCTGCTGTCGTCGACCTGGTTGCTGTCGTCGGCCGGACGGCGGCAGCGGTAGTGGCGGGCGTATTCGTCACCGGCGGTAGTGCGCGTGTAGTACAGGTACGGGCCCCACGGCGAGGGCAGCGACAGGTCGGTTTCGAGGATGCGGCCCTTGATCTCTTCGAACAGCGTTTCGCGCAAGGCCTGCTGGTCGGCGAGCTGGGCTTCCTGCCAGGCGTTTTCGGCCTTGAGGTAATCGAGGACTTCGGCGCTGTCACGCTCCTGCAGCCAGGCGTACGGGTCCTGGCCTGGGGCCTTGCGGGCAATCGGGGCGGCAGTGATGTGGGTCGATGACGGCATGGATCACTCTCTGTCTGGCGGAAGGTGGCAGGCATTGCAGCCGCGACACGCAAAAGCCGTTATCATAGCCGCCTGTTTGCCTACCTTGCCATGGACACCATGACCGAGAACGACTATCTGACCGCTTGGGGCCTCTACGCCTTTGCCGCTTTGGGCTGCCTGTTGGTGTGGTGGCGCATGACCCGCTGGATCTGGCGCTGGCTGCGCGAGCCGCTGCAATTGCTGATGGCGGTGCTGCTGTTCAGCCCGACCATCGTCGACCCGGTCAAGACCCAGTTCGCGCCGGCCGTGGCCATTACCGCGCTGGACCTGGTGCTCAAGGTCGGCAACAACGCCTGGCGGGCGATCTCCGATCTGTTCATGTACACGATGATCGCGTTTGCCGTGTACCTCGTGTTCGTGTTGATCCGTTGGCCCATCGAGCGCGCCGCCAATGCCCGTCGGGAGCGCAAGGCCGCCGTCGATGCCGCCCTGGCCGCCGAGCCGGACGATGACGACGAGCCTTTGCGCCGTCCTGCCCCCGTGAACGGTATGCGCGTCGAGCCGCGTCTTTAACGTTGTCCGCCCTGCAGCGAGAGCCCTGGCATGTGTGAATTATTGGGCATGAGTGCCAACGTCCCCACCGATATCGTGTTCAGCTTTACCGGGCTGATGCAGCGCGGTGGGCGCACCGGCCCGCACCGCGACGGTTGGGGCATCGCCTTCTACGAAGGCCGTGGCCTGCGCCTGTTCCAGGACCCGGCCGCCAGCAGCGAGTCGGAAGTCGCCCTGCTGGTGCAGCGGTATCCCATCAAGAGCGAAGTGGTGATCGGGCATATCCGCCAGGCCAATGTCGGCAAGGTGAGCCTGGCCAACACCCATCCGTTCGTGCGTGAGCTGTGGGGGCGCAACTGGTGTTTCGCCCACAACGGCCAACTGGCGGACTTCACCCCGCGCGCCACCTTCTACCGCCCGGTCGGCGATACCGACAGCGAAGCGGCGTTCTGCGACCTGCTCAACCGCGTGCGCGAGGCGTTCCCCGAGCCGGTGGACATCGAGCGAATGCTGCCGGACCTGATCGCCGCCTGCGCTGAATACCGCAGCAAAGGCGTGTTCAACTGCCTGCTCAGCGATGGCGACTGGCTGTTTTGCTTTTGCTCGACGAAATTGGCGCAGATTACCCGGCGTGCGCCGTTTGGCCCCGCGCGCCTGAAAGATGTCGACGTGATCGTCGATTTTCAGGCCGAAACCACACCCAACGATGTGGTGACGGTGATCGCCACCGAGCCGTTGACCGACAACGAAAACTGGACCCGCTACGAACCGGGCCAATGGAGCCTGTGGCGACGCGGTGAATGCGTCAGCCAGGGCATCACCGAGTAAGGATATCGACCATGTTGCTCAGTTACCTGCGGTTGGTGCTGTTTGCCATTGGCCTGTTGGTCGGCGTGCAAGTGCCGGGGTTCATCAACGATTACGCCAAGCGTGTCGAAGCCCACTTGATCGAGGCCCAGACCGGCCTGCGCGGGTTCGAGTCCACCGCGCAGCAGTTCTTCAATGGCGACCTGCAGGCGCTGGTCGCCCACTACCGCGCCAGCGATGACCCGGTGTTCCAGAGCGATGCCAACAGCCTGGGCGCCATGCTCGATCGGCAGGTGGCGCTGGATAAGCAATTCCAGGCGATGCAAGGCCCCTGGTACATCCGCGCGCTGCAAGTGGCCGTGGCTGCCGACCCGGATATCCGCCTGGAAACCTGGAATGGCTACAGCTACCAGATCCTGTTGACTCCCGAAGCCATGGGCTGGGGCCTCGGCGGGGCGATGCTGCTGTCGTTCGGCCTGGAATGCCTGTTCCGCCTGATCGACTGGGTGGTGTTGGGCGGCAAGCGCCTGCGCCAGAGCCGGCCAATCGAAGAGCGAGATCTGAAAGGCCTCTAACGGCCACCTTGATTCACTGTAGGCGCCCGGCTTGCGGCGATGCGGCTCACGCGACTCTGAAGCGCTATCGCCGGCAAGCCGGCTCCTGCAGGTTTGGGCGGGTCAGGCGAGCACCATGCGCTCGGTGCCCACTTCCTCGGCATACTGCGCCACCACCTTCTGGCACAGCCCGACAATCTCCTCGACCAATTCCACCCCCACACGCCACGACACCACCACCTGCAAATTCGGCAGTTGCTGCGCCATCGGCAGCATCACCAGTTCGCCGCGCGCGAGTTCCTCAGTGACCAGCACCGGCGGCAGTGCGCCAATGCCGAAGCCATCACGCAGCAACCGCGTGATCGCCGACACGGAGTTCACACAGTTCATCCTCGGCGCGGCCACGCCATTGGCTTGCATCAGGCTGAGCACATCCTGGTGCGGGTGGGAGTTTTTCGAATAGGTGATGATGCGCTCCTGGGCCAGTTCGGCGAGGGACGCGTAGTCGCGGTTGTAGATCGATTGGCTGGCGACGATCCACGCCATGGGGTGGCTGGCCAGTTCCAGGCTGCGCACGGTTTCTAGGCGCAGCAGGTCGGTTTGCAGGATCAAATCCAGGAAGCCTTTTTGCAGCTGATCGCTGAGGTTCAGCGCCGTATCGGCGACCAACTCGATTTCTACCAGCGGGAAATGGTCCATCAACTCGGCGACCAGCGGGCTCAGCCACGTGTGGATCACCGTGTCCATCGCGCCGATGCGGATGCGCCCGACCTTGCTGCTGGTGGTCTCCAGGGACTGCTTCAGGCCTTGCATGGTCACCATCATCTGCTCGGCATAATCGAGCACCTTCAGGCCTTCCGGGGTCAGGCTCACGCCCCGTGAGTCGCGCAGAAACAACTTCACGCCCAGCTCGCTTTCCAGCACCGCAATGCGGCTGGAAATCGAGGCCTGGGTGGTGAACAACTTCTCGGCGGTCAGGCGAAAGCTCTTGAGCTTGGCCACCCAGACGAAGGTTTCGAGGAACTTCAAATTCATGGGATCAACTTTTCTTATGCTTGGATCGGTTTTTATTAGTTGGACGCCGCACCGGGCCAGCGCCAAAAATCGAGTTATTCCACGATAAGCGTCGTTGGGGTGCCAGGACAAGTTGCGAGTTCTGTGTAAAAAATCCCACACTACAAAAAAACAAAGCCTACAGGAGCGACCACCGTGAGCCGCCTGCTACTGAATTGCGACATCGGCGAAAGCTTTGGCAACTGGACGATGGGTCTGGACGCCGAGGTCATGCCGTTCATCGATTGCGCCAATGTGGCCTGTGGCTTCCATGCCGGCGACCCGAGCATCATGCGCAAGACCGTCGGCCTGGCGCTCAAGCACGGTGTGCAAGTCGGCGCGCACCCGGCGTATCAGGACCTGCAAGGTTTTGGCCGTCGCTCCATGGCCTACACGCCCGAAGAAATCCAGGACCTGCTGCATTACCAGATCGGCGCCCTCGACGGCATCTGCCGTGCCCAGGGTGGGCGGGTCAGCTACGTCAAGCCACACGGCGCGATGTACAACGACATGATGGCCAACCCGGTGCAGCTGCGCGCGGTAATCCAGGCCGTGGCCGCCTATGGCGACCTGCCACTGATGCTGCTGGCCACCCGCGACAACAGCGCGGCCCAGGCCCTGGGCGACGAATACGGGGTCATCCTGTGGTTCGAGGCCTTCGCCGACCGTGCCTACGACCCCAAGGGGCATCTGGTTTCGCGCCAATTGCCGGGTGCCGTGCACCATGATTCCGATACCATCGTCCAGCAGGCCCTGACCCTTTCCCGTGGCGAGGCCCTGACGGCCAGCGATGGCAGCCCGCTGGTATTGCGGGCCAACACCCTGTGCGTGCATGGCGACAACGCCAGCTCGGTCGCCGCCGTGCAGCGCATTCGCGAGGCATTGAAGCCAGCATGAAGCCACGCATTGAAGTGGTGGCCATCGACGCGCTGATGGTGCGTCTGTTTGACGTGATTGCCGAAGCCAACATGCCGTGGATGCTCGCCGCCACCCAGCGCTTGCGCAGCGGTTTCGGGTCCGCGCTGGTCGACCTGGTGCCGTCCTACACCACGTTGATGGTGCATTACGACCTCACCGCGTTGAGCCCGTCCCAGGCCCGCGCGTTGATCGACGAAGCCCTGACTGACCTGCAACCCCAAGCCCAGGGCGGCGGCCAGTGCCATGTGCTGCCGGTGTGGTACGACCCGAGCGTCGGCCCTGAGCTGACATTGCTCGCCCAGCGCAGTGGCTTGGCTGTCGATGAAGTGATCCGTCGTCACAGTGCCCACCAATACCAGATATTCGCCCTTGGCTTCGCCCCCGGTTTTGCCTTTATGGGGCTGGTCGACGAAATCCTCGCCACACCACGCCTGAGTACCCCGCGCAAACGCGTGGCGGCCGGCAGCGTCGGCATCGCCGAGCGGCAAACGGCCGCCTACCCGGTGGTATCTCCCGGCGGCTGGAACCTGATCGGCCGCACCCCGGCCAAGCTGTTCGACCGCGAACGCGACGGCTACAGCCTGATGCAACCCGGTGATACGGTGCGTTTTGAAGCCGTCGATCACGCGGAATTTATCCATCTGGGTGGCGATGACACGCCGTTGGAGGCGCAGGCATGAGCCGCTTGTTGATCGAGGCCAGCACGCCACTGTGCCTGTTGCAGGACGCCGGCCGCTTTGGCGTGCGCCACCTGGGCGTGACCCAGGGCGGTGCGCTGGACTGGGTGTCGATGTCCTGGGCCAATTGGCTGCTGGGCAATGCGCTGGATGCGCCGGTGGTGGAAATCACCCTCGGCGGTTTTACCGTGCAGGCCGAAGAGTATTGCCTGCTGGCCTTGGCCGGTGCGGACCTGGGTGCGTACATCGACGAACGCGCCATCAGCCCCGGCCGCAGTTTCATCCTGCAAAAGGGCCAGCGCCTGCGCTTTACCCAGCCGTTCAGCGGGGCCAGGGCCTACCTGGCGGCGCCGGGCGGCTTTGATGCGCCGCAGGTGCTGGGCAGTTGTGCCACGGTGGTGCGCGAGGAGTTGGGCGGGCTGGATGGCTTCGGCAGGGCGTTGGTCGAAGGCGCGCGGTTGGGCTACTCCGGGACAGGCGGTGCGATGAAAGTGCTGAGCGATTCAGTCCTGCCCGCCAAGGGGCCGCTGGATGTGATCGTCGGTGCACAGATCGGCCAGTTCAGCGGCCAGAGCCTGTTCGATGCCTTCAATACCGAGTGGGCGCTGGACAGCCGCGCCGACCGCATGGGCATGCGCCTGTTGGGCACGCCGTTGCAGTACCAGGGGCCGTCATTGATTTCCGAAGGGATTCCGTTGGGGGCCATCCAGGTGCCACCGGATGGACAGCCGATTGTGTTGCTCAATGACCGGCAGACCATTGGCGGGTATCCACGCCTGGGCGCGTTGACGCCGTTGGCGCTGGCGCGACTGGCACAGTGCCTGCCGGGGGAAAAACTCAGGTTGGCGCCGGTGGTGCAGGAGACGGCGCATCAGCAGCATGTGGCGTATCTGCGCAGGTTTACCGCGTAAAGAAAACTCCTACGGGAGTGCCAGCGTTTGTCGTCTTCGCTGCTTGAGTGCAGTCATGCAAATCTTGATAGGTCCATCCCCTAGTCAGGTTTTGCCATGCGCTATTTGAAGATATTTGCCCAAGATGTGTTCGATAACGATATTCCCGACGTGGTCTATCTGGAGTTCTATGACGACTCCCAAGCCCCCGCGCTTGTCCACCGGGCGACGGCGTTCGATATCACCGAAAACGGCAAGTTCGACTGGGTCATTGCGGACGATCTCAATCAGGACGGTATTGTCGACGCCGTGGACCGGGAGATGGCCCTTGAGTTTGCCCAGCTGTTCCTGGCGTTCGAATGGTTCAGCCTCGACGAACCCTTCGACAAGTACCTGAAGGTATTTGCCGGGGACTTTGATAACAACGGGATTCCCGACACGGTGCGCTTGCACTTTCATCAAGGGGAAGGGGCGCCCCGAGATGAAACCATTGTCTATTCGGCGGCGGTGTACAGCGACGGTAATGGTCGGGGGAGCACTGTCTCGATCAACCAGGACGTCAACAATGATGGGAAAGTCGACCGTCAGGATTCGGAACTGGTCAAACAGTTCGCTGCGCTGTTCCTCAAGTTTGCCTGGATCGACAGCGAGCACTGCTGAGTGAAGTTGCCTGTAGCCGATACCATCGTCTACAGGCCTGCCATCACTTGGACAGGAAGCGCATCCCTTCTTCCAGCCCGCGCAGCGTCAGCGGGTACATCTGGTCTTCGACCAACTCGCGCACAATCCCCGTCGACGCGGTATAGCCCCAGGTGTCTTTCGGGTACGGGTTTATCCAGATCAGCTTCTTGTACTTGGCCATGAAGCGCTGCATCCACACATACCCTGGCTCTTCATTCCAATGCTCGACGCTGCCGCCGGCCTGGGTGATCTCATACGGCGCCATCGACGCGTCGCCGATAAAGATCACTTTGTAGTCGGCGCCGTACTTGTGCAGCAGGTCCTGGGTGGAAGTGCGCTCCGAGGTGCGGCGCTGGTTGTTCTTCCAGACCGACTCGTACACGAAGTTGTGGAAGTAGAAGTACTCCAGGTGCTTGAACTCGGTCTTGCATGCCGAGAACAGTTCCTCGCAGATCTTCACATGGGCGTCCATCGAGCCGCCGATGTCGAACAGCAACAACAGCTTGATGGTGTTGCGCCGCTCCGGGCGCATCTGGATGTTCAGCAGCCCGGCGTCGCGGGCGGTGTGGTCGATGGTGCCGTCGATATCCAGCTCTTCGGCCGCACCCTGGCGCGCGAATTTGCGCAGGCGGCGCAGGGCGATCTTGATGTTGCGCGTGCCCAGTTCCACCTGGTCGTCGAGGTTCTTGTACTCGCGCTGGTCCCAGACCTTGACGGCCTTGCCCTGGCGTTTGCCGGCGTCGCCGACGCGAATGCCTTCCGGGTTGTAGCCGCCGGAGCCGAACGGGCTGGTACCGCCGGTGCCGATCCACTTATTGCCGCCGGCGTGGCGTTCCTTCTGTTCTTCCAGGCGTTGCTTGAACGCCTCGATCAGCTTGTCGAGGCCGCCGAGGGACTGGATCTGTGCGCGTTCCTCGTCGCTCAGCGAGCGTTCGAATTCCTTGCGCAGCCAGTCTTCGGGGATCAGCGCCTGCAGGTGGTCGTCGAGCTTTTCGAGGCCGTTGAAGTAGGCGCCGAAGGCTCGGTCGAACTTGTCGAAATGCCGTTCGTCCTTGACCAGGATCGCCCGGGCCAAGTAGTAGAACTCGTCCATGTCGGCGAAGGTCACGCGCTGTTTCAGCGCGTTGATCAGGTCGAGCAGCTCGCGCACCGAGACCGGCACCTTGGCTGCGCGCATTTCATTGAACAGGTTGAGCAACATTATCGATTACCGCGACGGCTCATGAATGCCAGACGTTCAAGCAGTTGCACGTCTTGCTCGTTCTTCACCAAGGCACCGGCCAGCGGCGGGATCGCCTTGGTGGGGTCGCGCTCGCGCAGCACCGCTTCGCCGATATTGTCGGCCATCAGCAGCTTGAGCCAGTCCACCAGTTCGGAGGTGGAAGGTTTCTTCTTCAGGCCCGGCACCTTGCGCACATCGAAGAACACGTCCAGCGCTTCGCTGACGAGGTCCTTCTTGATGTCGGGGTAGTGCACATCGACGATCTTTTGCAGGGTGGTACGGTCGGGGAAGGCGATGTAGTGGAAGAAGCATCGGCGCAGGAAGGCGTCCGGCAGTTCTTTTTCATTGTTGGAGGTAATGATGATGATCGGGCGTTTCTTCGCCTTGATGGTCTCGTCGATTTCGTAGACGTAGAACTCCATCTTGTCGAGTTCCTGCAACAGGTCGTTGGGGAACTCGATGTCGGCCTTGTCGATTTCATCGATCAGCAGGATCACGCGCTCTTCGGACTCGAACGCCTCCCACAGCTTGCCTTTCTTCAGGTAGTTGCGCACGTCGTGCACCTTGTCCACGCCCAGTTGCGAGTCGCGCAGGCGGCTGACCGCGTCGTACTCATACAGGCCCTGGTGGGCTTTGGTGGTGGACTTGATGTGCCAGGTGATCAGCTTGGCACCGAAGGATTCGGCCAGTTGCTCGGCGAGCATGGTCTTGCCGGTGCCGGGCTCACCCTTGACCAGCAGCGGACGCTCCAGGGTAATGGCAGCGTTGACGGCCAGTTTCAGGTCATCGGTGGCAACGTAGGCCTGGGTGCCTTCGAACTTCATCGGTCATTCCTCGAATTCATCAATGCCCGGACTATACCGCGCGGCCCCGGCGACTGTGAACGCAGACGGGTTATTCAGTCTCTGAATGGCCGGTCAGGCTCAATCCGCCGATGGCTTGGGTTGTTCATAGCGCGCGTTGAATGCCTGGATAAAGCCATTGCGCAAAATCGCCAAAAACGCGGAGAACGCGCTGACATTCTGCTGATGCACGCTGCCACTCAGCTCCACGCGGGTGGCGAACTGGTTCTTGGCCTGGTTCTTCAGCACCGTCTCGCTGGCGCCGACTACGGCCTCCCAGATCGAGCGAAAGATGTTCTTGTCCTTGTTTTCGACGTCCTGTTGCCAATCGAAGACTTCCACATTGCGCATCAGCGGCTTGATGTAGCCGGTCAGCTGGCCTTTTTCCGCCTGGGCCTCGATCACCACATCACCGGTACCGGCCTTGAAGTCGAATTTGCCGTACGCCGACGCGAAATCATTCATGCGGCGCAGCTGCAGATCCCTGGCGCGAAAGCGGAATTCGAAGTCTTCGAAGTTACTCAGCGGGTCAAACGTGGCGGTCGCTTCCAGGGGCGCCTGGCCCTGCAGCAGGGCCTTGCCGTCGAAGCGGGCGTCGCGCTTGCCTTTGACGTCGACCACGTTGGTGAGGTTATAGAAGCTGGCGTTGACCGACGTGGCGTTGATGTTCACCGGCGGTTTGGAGCTGAAGTTGTGGAAGGCGATCTTGCCGTCCTGGATGCGCACTTCGTTGAGGGTGATCGGCAGCAGTTTGCTCAACTGCGCGCGCCAGTCGGTGCCTTTACCGGTCTGGGACGCCTGCTTGTTGGCCCCGCCATCGACGAAATTGACCTCGGGGTTGACGAACTGCACCTCAGCCACCACCGCATGGTCGTACCACAGCGAATGCCAGCTCACTGCCAGGTCGATCAACGGCGCCTTGACGAACGGTACCGGCACCTTGCCGTCGACCTTGACGATCTGCAGGCCGTTGATCCTGTACGCGCCGCGCCACAGGGCCACGTCCACGTCGGTGACCTGGCCACGGTAGTCGCCCATGTCGGCGAGTTTGTCATTCAAGTAGTTGCGCACCAGGTAGGGCAGGGCCAGGTCGATGGCAACCAGCACCACCACCAGGGCGGCGAAGGTCCAGAGTGGCCAACTGTAGCGACGTCTCATGGTCAGGTTCTCCAACGGTATAGGCGATGGACCGTCCGGGTGGGCGCAACGTTCCTCTGACTGGACGCCTTGGTGGACGAGGCATACCCTTGTGACCTTCTTGAAATTGCCTTAAGGACCCGTCATGAGCCGCATCTTTGCAGACAACGCGCACTCCATCGGTAACACGCCCCTGGTCCAGATCAACCGCATCGCCCCGCGTGGCGTGACCATCCTGGCCAAGATCGAAGGGCGTAACCCGGGTTACTCGGTGAAGTGCCGCATTGGCGCAAACATGATCTGGGACGCCGAAAGCACCGGCAAACTCAAGCCGGGCATGACCATCGTCGAACCTACCTCCGGCAACACCGGTATCGGCCTGGCGTTCGTGGCCGCTGCCCGTGGCTACAAGCTGCTGCTGACCATGCCGGCGTCGATGAGTATCGAGCGCCGCAAGGTGCTCAAGGCCCTCGGCGCCGAGCTGGTGCTGACCGAGCCGGCCAAGGGCATGACAGGGGCCATCGCCAAAGCCGCTGAAATCGTCGCCAGCGACCCGGCCCAGTACTTCATGCCAGGCCAGTTCGAAAACCCGGCCAACCCGGCGATCCACGAGAAAACCACTGGCCCGGAAATCTGGAATGACACCGATGGCGCCGTCGACGTGCTGGTCGCAGGCGTGGGCACCGGCGGCACGATCACCGGGGTGTCGCGCTATATCAAGAACACCGCGGGCAAGCCGATTCTGTCGGTGGCCGTGGAGCCGCTTGTGTCGCCGGTGATCACCCAGGCCCTGGCCGGTGAAGAGATCAAGCCGAGTTCGCACAAGATCCAGGGTATTGGTGCCGGCTTTGTGCCGAAGAACCTGGATTTGTCGATGGTCGACCGCGTGGAGCTGGTGACCGACGAAGAATCCAAGGCCATGGCCCTGCGCCTGATGCAGGAAGAAGGCATCCTCTGCGGAATCTCCTGCGGGGCGGCGATGGCCGTGGCCGTGCGTCTGGCGGAGAAGCCGGAAATGCAGGGCAAGACTATCGTTGTCATTTTGCCGGACTCCGGTGAGCGCTACCTGTCGAGCATGCTGTTCAGCGATTTGTTTACCGAGCAGGAAAACCAGGCTTGATGATTGTTTTGTGGTGAGCAGGCTTGGTGTTTTGTGGTGAGCAGGCTTGGTGTTTTGTGGTGAGCAGGTTTGATGGGGTGGGTAGGTTTATTGTTGATTTGTCGTGAGCGCGCTTTTCGTTTCCTGTGGTGAGCGGGCTTGCCCCGCGTTGGGCTGCGAAGCGGCCCCAGTCAATCCAGCGGGTTTTTCCAGGGAGAAACGCGGTGAATGGTTTCAGGGCCGCTTCGCGCCCCAACGCGGGGCAAGCCCGCTCGCCACAATAAGCCCGCACTAGCCACAATAAGCCCAGTCACCATATGAGATCCGCTGCCCCACCCGCGTTGCTTGCAATGTTTGATTTGTGTCAGCCGGTCAGCTCGGGCCTTCTGCATAATGGCCCAACTGTTTATCATGGCCGGCTGCTACGTCTGCTGTTGGCCAGGCGCTTATTTTCAGGAGTTGCTGCATGACCTTTTCTTTGGCCGCCAAACTGTCGGTGCTGGCGTTGTTTATCGGCAGCACGCTGTATGTGCACCTGCGCGGCAAGGCCCGTTTGCCGATGTTGCGCCAGTTCGTCAACCATTCGGCGCTGTTCGCCCCGTATAACGCCCTGATGTACCTGTTCTCCGCCGTGCCGTCCAAGCCCTACCTGGACCGCAGCAAATTCCCGGAACTGGATGTGCTCAAGGACAACTGGGAAGTGATCCGCGAAGAGGCCATGCACCTGTTCGACGAGGGGTACATCCGCGCCGCCGAAAAGAACAACGACGCCGGGTTCGGTTCGTTCTTCAAGAAGGGCTGGAAGCGTTTCTACCTCAAGTGGTACGACAAACCCCTGCCATCGGCCGAGGCGCTGTGCCCGAAAACCGTGGCGCTGGTGAGCAGCATCCCCAACGTCAAGGGCGCGATGTTCGCGCTGTTGCCAGGCGGCAGCCACCTCAACCCGCACCGCGACCCGTTTGCCGGTTCGCTGCGCTATCACCTGGGCCTGTCCACGCCGAACTCCGACGACTGCCGCATCTTCGTCGATGGGCAGGTGTACGCCTGGCGCGACGGTGAAGACGTGATGTTCGACGAAACGTATGTGCACTGGGTGAAGAACGAGACGGATAAGACCCGTGTCATCCTGTTCTGCGACATCGAGCGCCCCCTGAGCAACCGCCTGATGACCCGCGTCAACCGCTGGGTCAGCAAGCAACTGGGCCGCGCCACTGCGCCGCAGAACCTCGACGACGAGCGCGTCGGCGGCATCAACCAGGCTTACGCCTGGAGCAAGACCTTCAGCGACAAGTTCAGCGGTGTGGTCAAGCAGTGGAAGCGCAAGCATCCCAAGGCCTACCGCATTGCACGGCCGGTGCTGGCGGTAGTGGTGCTGGTGCTGTTGTGGAAGTGGTTGTTCGGCTGATCTGAAATGCGGTCGAAACTGTGGGAGCGGGCTTGCCCGCGAATGCGGAGTGTCAGTCGATACATTCTTGACTGATCCACCGCATTCGCGAGCAAGCCCGCTCCCACAGTTGGTTTTGCAGGGTTGCTTAAGAGGCGATCAATTGGCGCAGCACGTAGTGCAGGATGCCCCCCGCCTTGAAGTACTCCACCTCATTCAGCGTATCGATCCGGCACAGCACCTCGATCTTCTCGCTGCTGCCATCTTCCCGGGTAATCACCAGGGTCAGGTTCATGCGCGGCTCAATCTCGGCGTCCGTCAGGCCGAGGATGTCGATCTTCTCCTTGCCGGTCAGCTTGAGTGACTTACGGTTCTGATCCAGCTTGAACTGCAGCGGCAGCACGCCCATGCCCACCAGGTTGGAGCGGTGGATGCGCTCGAAGCTCTCGGCGATCACCGCCTTGACGCCCAACAGGTTGGTGCCCTTGGCCGCCCAGTCGCGGCTGGAGCCGGTGCCGTATTCCTGGCCGGCGATCACTACCAGCGGGGTGCCCGCTGCCTGGTATTTCATCGAGGCATCGTAGATCGGCATTTTCTCGCCGGTAGGGATGTACAGCGTATTGCCGCCTTCCTCGCCGCCGAGCATTTCATTGCGGATCCGGATGTTGGCGAACGTGCCGCGCATCATCACTTCATGGTTGCCCCGGCGTGAGCCGTAGGAGTTGAAGTCACGCGGTTCCACGCCCTGCTCGCGCAGGTAGCGGCCGGCAGGGCTGTCGGTCTTGATGTTGCCGGCGGGGGAGATGTGGTCGGTGGTCACCGAATCACCGAGCAGGGCCAGCACGTTGGCGCCCTTGACGTCCTTGATCACCGGCAGCGGGCCGGCAATGTCGTCGAAGAACGGTGGGTGCTGGATGTAGGTGGAATCCTTCTGCCACACATACGTTGCCGCCTGCGGCACCTCGATCGCTTGCCACTGCTCGTCGCCGGCGAACACTTCGGCGTATTCCTTGTGGAACATACTCGTGCTGACCTGCGCTACCGCGTCGGCGATTTCCTGGCTGCTGGGCCAGATGTCCTTGAGGTACACCGGCTTGCCGTCCTGATCGTTACCCAGTGGTTCGCTGCTGATATCGATGCGCACGGTGCCGGCCAACGCATACGCGACCACCAGCGGTGGCGAGGCCAACCAGTTGGTTTTCACCAGCGGATGCACGCGGCCCTCGAAGTTGCGGTTGCCCGACAGCACCGAGGCGACGGCGAGGTCGGCTTTCTGGATGGCTTTTTCGATCGGCTCGGGCAAGGGACCGGAGTTGCCGATACAGGTGGTGCAGCCGTAGCCGACCAGGTCGAAGCCCAGCTTGTCGAGGTAGTGGGTCAGGCCGGCTGCCTTGTAGTAGTCGGTGACCACCTTGGAGCCGGGCGCCAGCGAGGTTTTCACCCAGGGTTTGCGTGTCAGGCCTTTTTCCACGGCCTTTTTCGCCACCAGGCCGGCGGCCATCATCACGCTGGGGTTGGAGGTGTTGGTGCAGGAGGTAATCGCGGCGATCACCACCGCGCCGTTTTTCAGGCGGTAGGTCTGGCCGTCGTATTCGTAGTCGGTTTCGCCGACGAGGTCGGCATTGCCCACGGCGACACCGCCGCCGCCTTCACTTTCCAGGCGGCCTTCTTCCTTGTTGGTCGGTTTGAATTGCAGGTCGAGAAAGTCGCTGAAGGCCTGGCCGACATTCGGCAGGGAAACACGGTCCTGCGGGCGTTTCGGCCCGGCCAGGCTGGCTTCGACGCTGCCCATGTCCAGCGCCAGGCTGTCGGTGAACACCGGTTCCTGGCCAGCGTTGCGCCACAGGCCCTGGGCCTTGGTGTAGGCCTCGACCAGCTTGACGGTTTCTGCCGGACGCCCGGACAGGCGCAGGTAATCCAGCGTCACCTCATCCACGGGGAAAAAGCCGCAGGTGGCGCCGTATTCCGGGGCCATGTTGGCGATGGTCGCGCGGTCAGCCAGCGGCAGGTCGGCCAGGCCGTCGCCGTAGAACTCGACGAACTTACCCACCACGCCTTTCTTGCGCAGCATCTGGGTGACGGTCAGTACCAGGTCGGTGGCAGTAATACCTTCTTTCAATTTACCGGTGAGCTTGAACCCGATCACTTCCGGGATCAGCATCGACACGGGCTGGCCGAGCATCGCCGCTTCCGCCTCGATACCGCCCACGCCCCAGCCGAGCACGCCCAGGCCGTTGATCATGGTGGTGTGCGAGTCGGTGCCCACCAGGGTGTCGGGGAACGCATAGGTGCGGCCGTCCTCATCTTTGGTCCACACGGTGCGGCCGAGGTATTCGAGGTTGACCTGGTGACAGATACCGGTGCCAGGCGGCACCACGCTGAAGTTGTCGAAGGCGCTCTGGCCCCAGCGCAGGAAGGCGTAGCGTTCGCCGTTGCGCTGCATCTCGATGTCGACGTTCTGCTCGAACGCACTGGTGGTACCGAACTTGTCGACCATCACCGAGTGGTCGATGACCAGGTCCACGGGCGACAGCGGGTTGATGCGCTGCGGGTCGCCACCGGCCTTGGCCACGGCGGCGCGCATGGCTGCCAGGTCGACTACGGCGGGGACCCCGGTAAAGTCTTGCATCAATACTCGGGCGGGGCGGTACTGGATCTCGCGGTCGGACTTGCGCTCTTTGAGCCAGGCGGCGATGGCCTTCAGGTCGGCGCCGGTGACGGTCTTGTCGTCTTCCCAGCGCAGCAGGTTCTCCAGCAGCACTTTGAGGGACATCGGCAGCTTATCCAGGTCACCCAAGCTCTTGGCGGCTTCGGGCAGGCTGAAATAGTGGTAGGTTTTTGCGTCGATCTGCAGGGTCTTAAGGGTTCTCAGGCTATCAAGGGATGACATTACATGACTCCTTATGGTCCGCACGGCTACGGACCTGACGGGACGAACAGAGCTTTCAAACTAGCCCTGTTTTCAGTAGCTGGCTAATTACTGGACTCTATGGACAGAACCAAGGTTCCGAACTCGGCTATCATGCGCGCGTTTTCATGACAGGCCTTGCGCTACAGCAAGCGTGTTACCAGGAGAGTTGATGAACACCCTTTTTATGCACTGCCGCCCGGGTTTTGAAGGCGAAGTCTGTTCCGAGATCGCGGAACACGCCGCGCGCCTGAACGTTTCCGGCTACGCCAAGGCCAAGACCGGCAGCGCCTGCGCCGAATTTGTCTGCACCGAAGAAGACGGCGCCCAGCGCCTGATGCACGGCCAGCGCTTTGCCGAGCTGATCTTCCCGCGGCAGTGGGCGCGCGGGGTGTTCATCGACCTGCCGGAAACCGACCGCATCAGCGTGATCCTCACCCACCTGCGCGAGTTTCCGGTGTGCGGCAGCCTGTGGCTGGAGATGGTCGACACCAATGACGGCAAGGAACTCTCCAACTTCTGTAAGAAATTCGAAGTGCACCTGCGCAAAGCCCTGCTCAACGCCGGCAAGCTGGTGGACGACCCGAGCAAGCCGCGCCTGCTGCTGACCTTCAAGAGTGGCCGCGAAGTGTTCATGGGCCTGGCCGAGTCGAACAACTCGGCAATGTGGCCGATGGGCATCCCGCGCCTCAAGTTTCCGCGTGAGGCGCCCAGCCGCTCGACCCTGAAGCTGGAAGAGGCTTGGCACCACTTCATCCCTCGCGACCAGTGGGATGAACGCCTGCACGGCGACATGACCGGCGTCGACCTCGGCGCAGCGCCCGGCGGCTGGACCTGGCAACTGGTCAATCGTGGCATGCTGGTGACCGCCATCGACAACGGCCCGATGGCCGAAAGCCTGATGGACACCGGCCTGGTGCAGCACTTGATGGCTGACGGCTTCACCTTCGTGCCCAAGCAGCCGGTGGACTGGATGGTCTGCGACATCGTCGAAAAGCCGGCGCGTAACGCAGCCCTGCTGGAAACCTGGATCGGTGAAGGGCATTGTCGCGAGGCGGTGGTCAACCTGAAGTTGCCGATGAAGCAGCGCTACGCCGAAGTGAAGCGTTTGCTGGAACGCATCGAAGACGGCTTCAAGGCGCGTGGCATCCGCGTGGAGATTGGCTGCAAGCAGCTGTACCACGACCGCGAGGAAGTGACGTGCCACCTGCGTCGGTTGGTCGATGTAAAGAAATCTAAAGGCCGCTGAGATCAAAGGCAGGCGCTGGCTTGCCGGCGAAAGCGGTATAACGGTCGAAATTTATGTTGAATGTGCCCCGTCATCGCGGGCAAGCCCGCTCCCAGAGTGGAGCAGGCCGGATTTAGGAGTAAATGATGAATCAGTCTGTTGATTTGCCTGTCGACGCGACCTTGGACGCCACCGGCCTCAACTGTCCGGAGCCGGTGATGATGCTGCACCAGCACATCCGCGACCTGCCGGCCGGCGGCTTGCTCAAGGTCATCGCGACCGACCCGTCGACGCGTCGCGATATCCCCAAGTTCTGCGTGTTCCTCGATCACGAACTGGTGGATCAGCAGGAGCAGGCCGGCACGTACCTCTACTGGATCCGCAAGAAGGCCGATTAACCCCGCGCCTTGTCCAGGCGAATGCGCCGGCGTGCACTGCGCGCCAGGCGCACCAGCAACATCCCCGCCGCACAGCTCAGGCCGACGATCAGCCCCTGCCACAAGCCGCTCGGGCCGCTGGGCTCGCCGAGCCAGTTGGTCAGGCCCAGCGCATACCCCACCGGCAGCCCCACGCCCCAATAGGCAAACAGCGTCAGCACCATGGTCACGCGGGTGTCCTGGTAACCCCGCAGGGCACCAGCGGCGGTGACCTGAATCGAATCCGAGAACTGGAACAGCGCCGAGAACACGATCAGCGTCGAAGCCAGGTGGATCACGATCGGGTCCGGGGTGTAGATCGTTGCGATCTGCTCGCGGAACACCAGCATCAGGCTGCAGGACAGGCAGGCATACGCCAGCGCCGTGCCCATCCCGACCCCGGCGGCGAAGCGCGCTTCACGCGGCTCGCCGCGCCCCAGGGCCTGGCCGACGCGCACGGTGACGGCCATGCTCAGGGAGTAGGGGATCATGAACACCAGGGAGCTGACGTTCAGGGCGATCTGGTGCCCGGACACCACCGTGGCACCCAGGCTGCCGATCAGCAGCGCGATCACCGCAAAGATGCTCGATTCGGCGAAGATCGCGATACCGATCGGCAGGCCGATCCCCAGTACGCGCTTGATCACCGCCCACTGCGGCCAGTCAAAGCGCGTGAACAGCTCACTGCTCTGGTAGGCCGGGCCCCAGCGGGTCCAAACGGCCAGGCCGAGCATCATCACCCACATCGCAATCGCCGTGGCCCAGCCGCAGCCCACGCCGCCCATGGCGGGCACGCCGAGGTGGCCGTAGATGAAGATGTAGTTCAGTGGAATGTTCAGCGCCAGCCCGCACAGGCCCATGACCATGCTCGGTCGCGTGCGGCCCAGGCCATCGCTGAAACAGCGCAGCACGTAATACAGCGCAATGGCCGGCATGCCGGCGGCGATGCCGTGCAGGTAGCCCATGGAGGGCTTGATCAGGTCGGGCTCGACCTTCATCGCGTGCAGGATCGGTTCGGCGCAGAGCAGCAACAGGGCCGCGCTGATGCCGACCACCACCGCCAGCCACAGCGATTGGCGCACCAGCGGACCGATCTCGCTGAACTGCCCGGCACCGTAGCGCTGGGCAACTTTCGGCGTGGTCGCCAGGAGCGTACCGGTCATCAGCAGGTACACCGGGATCCAGATCGAGTTGCCCAGGCCCACTGCCGCCAGGTCCTGGGGGCTGACGCGCCCGGCCATCACCGCATCGACAAAACTCATCGCGGTGGTGGCCAGTTGGCCGATCATGATCGGCAGGGCCAGCGTCAGCAGGCCGCGCACTTCCCGGCTGATGCGGGCGGGGCGGGTAAGGGGAGCGGTGGCAGTGTTCACGTACAAATGTCCAGTCGAGCAGCGCAAGGACGGCGGATTCTACGCCTTGACGCAACGGTCAGGAAAAAACCTGTGTTAGCGATTTGTAAGCGACGGCTGTGATGCCTGTACACTGCTGATCCGCCAAAGGAGCCTGCCATGTTGATTGTTGCCGACGAAAATATCCCGCTGCTCGATGCATTCTTCGAAGGGTTTGGCGAGATTCGCCGCGTGCCCGGCCGTTCCATCGACCGCGCCACGGTCGAGCAGGCCGACGTGCTGCTGGTGCGCTCGGTGACCAACGTCAACCGTGCGCTGCTGGAAGGCAGCAACGTGCGCTTTGTCGGCACCTGCACCATCGGCACCGACCACCTGGACCTGGAGTATTTCCGGCAGGCGGGCATCCAGTGGTCCAGCGCGCCGGGCTGCAACGCGCGCGGCGTGGTCGATTACGTGCTGGGCAGCCTGCAGACGCTGGCCGAGATCGAAGGCGTCGACCTTAACCAGCGAACCTACGGTGTGGTCGGCGCCGGTGAAGTGGGCGGGCGGTTGGTCAAGGTACTCAAGGGCCTGGGCTGGAACGTGCAGGTGTGCGACCCGCCACGCCAGATTGCCGAAGACGGCGATTACGTCAGCCTGGAGCAGATTATCGAGCAGTGCGACGTGATCAGCCTGCACACGCCGCTGACCAAGTCCGGCAATGGCTCCACCTGGCATCTGTTCGACCGCCAGCGCCTCGAGCAGCTTAAACCGGGCACCTGGCTGATCAACGCCAGCCGCGGCCCGGTGGTCGACAATGCCGCCCTGCGCGAAGTCCTGCTGGCGCGCGAAGACCTGCAAGCGGTGCTGGATGTGTGGGAAGGCGAGCCGGAAGTGGACGTCGACCTGGCCGACCTGTGCGTGCTGGCCACCCCGCACATTGCCGGCTACAGCCTGGATGGCCGGCAGCGCGGCACGGCGCAGATCTACCAGGCGTTCTGTGCCTACCTGGGCCAGGAACCGGTGATTCAGTTGAACGACCTGCTGCCAGCGCCCTGGTTGGCCGAGGTGCATTTGAACGCGGCCACCAATCCGGCCTGGGCCCTGGCCACCTTGTGCCGCAGCGTGTACGACCCGCGCCGTGATGATGCGGATTTCCGCCGTAGCCTGGTGGGCACCGTGGAAGAACAGCGCAAGGCGTTCGACCTGTTGCGCAAGGGCTACCCGGCGCGGCGCGAGATTGACGCGCTGAAGGTGCGTATCAATGGGGAGTCTGCCGCGCTCTCGGCTATGGTCTCGGCCCTCGGCGCAGAATTGCTCTGACCTCGACTCGCGGGTCGCTCCTACAGGGTGGCGGGCATAAAAAAACCGGCCACCTGGGCCGGTTCTAAAAGAGCGTGGGCGCTTCAGCCTTGCTGGGCAGGCTTGACCAGTCGTTGTTCCAGCTCGCTGCAGGCTTGCTGGATCATCTCTTCGGTAATCTGCACTTCGCGGCCCGTGGCGTCGATGTACGAGCAAGGCAACTGTTGCGGTTGGCGGATCACTTCAATTTTGGCGTCGCTGCTGTTTTGCAAGGTCATGGCCTGTCTCCTCATCAGGTTGTGTACCTACTCTGAACCCCCCGCGTGACCAAGCTGTTACAACTCCTTGCACAGTCAGCGGTTCGAACACCCAGTCCACCAGAAACCACTGTGGATTTCCAGCCGGGCGTTAGACCGATAGCCTCTAGGGGCCAGCATCGGCGGGCATAATTAACCTGACTCATTGTTATTCGCGCAAGTTCCCCCCATGTAAGGACGCAGGTACCAACCCTTTCCGATCAGGTGATGCCCTCCATGTTCTCAGTCCGTCAACGCCGTGCAATTCGCCTGGCCAGCCGCTTCATCGCGCCGTACCGCTGGCAGGCCCTCGGTGCCCTGTTGGCGCTGATCGTTACCGCCGGCATCACCTTGTCGATGGGGCAGGGCATTCGCCTGCTGGTGGACCAGGGCTTCATGACCCAGTCGCCGCACCTGCTCAACCAATCCATCGGCCTGTTCATGGTGCTGGTAGTGGGCCTGGCGGTGGGCACCTTTGCGCGGTTTTACCTGGTGTCGTGGATCGGCGAGCGGGTAGTGGCTGACATTCGTCGCCAGGTGTTCAACCATTTGATCTACCTGCATCCCGGGTTCTACGAGAACAACCGCAGTTCGGAGATCCAGTCGCGCCTGACCACCGACACCACCTTGCTGCAATCGGTGATCGGCTCGTCGCTGTCGCTGTTCCTGCGCAATGCCTTGATGGTCATCGGCGGCATCGTGCTGCTGTTTGTCACCAACCCCAAGCTCACCAGCATCGTGGTGATCGCGCTGCCGCTGGTGCTGGCGCCGATCCTGATCTTTGGCCGCCGTGTGCGCAGCTTGTCGCGCCTGAGCCAGGACCGTATCGCCGATGTGGGCAGCTACGTCTCCGAGACCCTCGGCCAGATCAAGACGGTGCAAGCCTATAACCACCAGGTCCAGGATGAGCAGCGCTTTGCCGTCACGGTGGAGGAGGCGTTTACCACCGCGCGCAAACGCATCACCCAGCGCGCCTGGTTGATCACGTTGGTGATCATGCTGGTGCTCGGGGCCGTGGGCGTGATGCTCTGGGTCGGCGGCATGGACGTGATCAGCGGGCGCATTTCCGGCGGCGAACTGGCGGCGTTTGTGTTCTATAGCCTGATCGTCGGCAGCGCCGTGGGCACCCTCAGCGAAGTGCTCGGTGAACTGCAACGTGCGGCGGGTGCCGCCGAGCGGATTGGCGAGTTGTTGCAGTCAAGCAACGAAATCCAGGCGCCGGCCAGCGGCAGCGTGCAGTTGCCCGAACGCGTCAGTGGCCGGATGGAGCTGCAGGATCTGCGGTTTTCCTACCCGTCACGGCCGGACAGTTACGCGATCGATGGGCTGAGTCTGACTATCAATCCCGGTGAAACCCTGGCGTTGGTAGGGCCTTCCGGCGCGGGCAAGTCGACGATTTTCGACCTGTTGCTGCGTTTCTACGATCCCCAGCACGGCCGCATCCTGCTCGACGGCCATCCACTGACCGAACTCGACCCCCTGGACCTGCGCCGGCATTTCGCGCTGGTCTCGCAGAGCCCGGCGCTGTTTTTCGGCAGCGTCGAAGAAAACATCCGCTATGGCAACCCGACCGCCACGCGCGAGCAGGTTGAAGCTGCCGCGCGCATCGCCCACGCCCACGACTTCATCCTGCAAATGCCCGATGGCTACCAGACTCACTTGGGCGATGGCGGCATGGGCCTCTCCGGCGGCCAGCGCCAACGCCTGGCCATCGCCCGGGCGTTGCTGGTGGACGCCCCGATCCTGCTGCTCGACGAGGCCACCAGCGCCCTCGATGCGCAAAGTGAACACCTGATCCAGCAGGCCTTGCCGCAATTGATGCAAGGGCGTACCACGCTGGTGATCGCCCATCGCCTGGCGACGGTGAAACATGCGGACCGCATTGCAGTGATGGACCAAGGCAAGCTGGTGGCGGTGGGCACGCATCAGCAGTTGATTGCGAACAATCCGCTGTATGCGCGGTTGGCGGCGCTTCAGTTCAATGACGGGATTGAGGTTGCGAAAAGCGAAGGCTAGCTGGGGAGCAAGCGAGCAGGCTTGAATGTGGTGAGCAGGCTTGTATGTGGTGAGCGGGCTTGCCCCGCGTTGGGCTGCGTAGCAGCCCTAAAACCTGCTGCCTCGGTTTTCCAGTTGGAGTGAGGGCAGCAGCAGGCTTGTATGTGGTGAGCAGGCTTGTTTGTGGTGAGCGGGCTTGTCCCGCGTTGGGCTGCGTAGCAGCCCTAAAACCTGCTGGCTCGGTCTTCCAGTTGGAGTGAGGGTGGCTTGGATGGGAGCGCTTCGCGCTCCAACGCGGGGCAAGCCCGCTCGCCACAAAAAGCCCACTGAGTCCACAACAAGTACGCTGAATCCACAACAAGCCCACTCAATCCACAATAAGCCAGCTCACCACGAACAAGCCGGCTGGCCATAGTAATCCGGCTGATCGCGGAGCTATATTCAGTGTGAATCACTGATCATCGAAATACCGCTCATGCCAATCCACCAACGGCTGTGGCGAGTTGAGCTTTTGTCCGTAGATCACCGAATAAGACAGCACGTTCTGCACGTACTGGCGGGTTTCGTCGAATGGAATGCTTTCCACCCACACGTCGAAACTCAGGTGGTCGGCACCTCGCAGCCATTGGCGCACGCGGCCGGGGCCGGCGTTGTAGGCGGCAGAGGCGAGCACGCGGTTGCCGTTGAATTGGCTGTGTACCTGGCTAAGGTACGCGGCGCCGAGCTGGATGTTCTTGTCCGGGTCCAGCACCTGGGCTGGTGAGGCCAGCGGGATGCTGAACTTGCGCGCGGTGTCCTTGGCGGTGCCGGGCATCAGTTGCATCAGGCCGCTGGCGCCGACGCCGGAGCGCGCGTCATCCATGAATGCGCTTTCCTGGCGAGTAATGGCAAACACCCAGCTGGAATGCAGGCCGCGGACCTTGGCTTCGCGCACCAGGGTGTCGCGGTGGGCCATCGGGAAGCGGATGTCCAGGTCGTCCCAGTACTGCGCCTGGCTGATGGTGCGAATCGCCGGGAAGTACCACTTCATGTCATAGGCCAGCTTGGCCTGGGCGACCATTTCGTCGCGGTTGAAGTGACGGCTGACGTGGTACCACTCGCGGCGCCCGTCGACCACCTGGCCACGTGCGTAGAATTCCAGCGCACGGCGCACGCCTGGGGTGTTGCGCACTTTGTTGACCAGCGCCTGGCTCATCAGCAGTGGCTTGTTCTTCAACTGATACGGGGCCTTGGAGCGATCCGCGGCGAGGAAACCATAGAAGTCGCGTTCCTGCGCGAGGTTCTTGTACAGCACCAGGGCTTGCGGATTTTTCGGCTCGGCCAGTTCCAGGCTACGTGCCTGCCAGTAGCGCCAGCGGTTGGTGGTCGCCAGGTCCTGTGGGAGTTTGCGGGTCAGCTGGTAGGCATCTTCCCAGCGGGCCAGGCGCAACAGCAGGCGCAGACGCCATTCCGACACAGTGTTGTCGCGCAGCTCCGGGTCGTACTTGGTCATCACTTCAAGGGCGCGTGGGTCGAAACGCTTGGCCAGGGTCAGGCCGATCTCACGGGCGATTGCCACTTTTTCGTCACGGGAGAAGTGCATGCTGCTGGCATAACCGTCGAGCAAGGCCATGGCCTTGTCGGGATCCTGGCGCGCCAGGCGGCGAAGACCCAGCCCGACCGCGTCAGACATGGCCTCGTTGGCCGGCAGGAAACGCGACGGATCGCTGAGCATGTCGGGCTTTTGCGCCACGTCCACCATCAGGCGGCCCTGGGCGCCGAGGGTCGGCAGGGTTTTCACCAGGCTGTTGGCCAGCGCGTAGTTGCGGGCCTCGGCGGCCAGCTTGGCGCGGTCCCAGATCTTCTGTTCGGTGAGCTGGCCATCGGCGGCCCATTGGCCGAAGGTGGCGTCGCAGGCGGCCGGTTGGGATTTGCCGGTCATCCAGAGTTTTTCGGTGGTCTTGTACCCTTCGGCCTTCAGGTTGTGGGTGAGCTGGTACTGGCCGTGTAGGCAGTCCAGCTCGACGAAATTGAGCTTGGGGTCGTAGTACTTTTCAAAGGTCTGCCAGTCGCCACGGTCGGCGAGCCAGCGCAACCAGCGCAGCTTCATCCAGTTGGCCTGGGGCAGGTCGCCGTTCTTGGCGAGGAATTGTTCGATTTCCTCGTTGCTGGCGCTTTTCAGGCGCGCGGTCAGTTCGTCGTAGGCAAGGTAGGGCGTCAGCGGATAATCGGCCAGCGCCTGGCTGTATTGCATGTACGGGCCGGTATCGCCCTTGGCCAGCGCACGTTTGGCTTCATCGTAATATTGACGTTGGGTGGTGAGGTCCACGGCCTGGGCAGATTGAACGGCGGTGGCGGAAAGAAGCAGACAAGACAAGAAATTGAAAAGGCGACTGCGCATGAGACGTCCGTGCAGAGAAATCACGACTAGCACCGGCACCGCCGACACTGATTGCCCCTAGCTTAGCCTTTTGCCCGACGCCTACGAAAGCTTTGCCGGCCGGTTCGTTCAAGTTCGCGGCAAATGTCCTGCTGAACGTGTCAGCTGGGAAAATGCTGGCCGCATCCCCTCCTCAAGTCAGGTAGAATGCGCGCCCAGTTTTTGGAGAAGCGTATGGCCCTGCTCAAATTCAGCGATGTGTCCCTTGCTTTCGGCGCTATGCCGTTGTTGGACAAGGTGTCCTGGCAGATCGCCCGTGGTGAGCGGGTGTGCATCATCGGCCGCAATGGCACCGGCAAGTCCAGCATGATGAAGCTGGTCAAAGGCGACCAGAAGCCCGACGACGGCTCTGTCTGGCGCGCCCCGGGCCTCAAGATCGGCGAATTGCCGCAGGAATTGCCGGTGGCCGACGGACGGACAGTCTTCGACGTGGTTGCCGAAGGCCTGGACGGCGTGGGCGCGTTGCTCGCCGAGTACCATCACCTGGCGCAGAACTGCGTCACCGAGGCAGACCTGGACAAGCTGATGCATGTCCAGCAAGACCTCGAAGCCCGTGACGGCTGGCGCTTGCAGCAACTGGTCGACAGCACCCTGAGCCGCCTGCAGCTGCCGGCCGACAAGACCCTTGCCGAGTTGTCCGGCGGCTGGCGTCGCCGCGTGCTGCTGGCCCAGGCCCTGGTCTCCGAGCCGGACTTGCTGCTGCTCGACGAGCCAACCAACCACTTGGACATCGGCGCGATTGCCTGGCTGGAAGAAGCCCTCAAGGATTTCCAGGGCGCCGTGCTGTTCATCACGCACGACCGCTCCTTCCTGCAGAACCTGGCGACCCGCATTCTTGAGCTGGACCGTGGTGGCCTGATCGACTGGAACGGCGACTACGCCAGCTTCCTGGTGCACAAGGAGGCCGCCCTGGCCGCCGAAGAAACCGCCAACGCCTTGTTCGACAAGAAACTGGCCCAGGAAGAAGTCTGGATTCGCCAGGGCATCAAGGCCCGCCGCACCCGTAACGAAGGCCGCGTACGTGCCCTCAAGGCCCTGCGCGTTGAGCGCAGCGAACGTCGCGAGCGCACCGGCAAGGCCAATATCCAGCTGGATACCGCCGATAAATCCGGCAAGCAGGTGATGGTGCTGGAGAACGTCAGCTTCCATCACCCGGACGGCCCGTTCCTGATCAAGGACTTCTCGATGGTCCTGCAGCGCGGCGACCGCATCGGCCTGTTGGGCGCCAACGGTACCGGCAAGACCACCTTGCTCAAGCTGATGCTCAGCGGCCTGCAACCGACCAGCGGCACCGTGGAAGAGGGCACGCGCATCGACGTGGCGTACTTCGACCAGTTGCGTCACCAGTTGGACCTGGAAAAAACCGTGATCGACAACGTCGCCGAAGGTCGCGACTTTATCGATATCGACGGCCAGAGCCGCCACGTGCTGAGCTACCTGGGCGACTTCCTGTTCAGCCCGCAACGTGCCCGTACACCGGTGAAAGCCTTGTCCGGTGGTGAGCGCGCACGCCTGCTGCTGGCCAAGCTGTTCAGCAAGCCAGCCAACCTGCTGGTACTCGATGAACCGACCAACGACCTCGACGTGGAAACCCTCGAGTTGTTGGAAGAAGTGCTGCTGACCTTCAACGGCACTGTGCTGATGGTCAGCCACGACCGGGCATTCCTCGACAACGTGGTCACCAGCACCCTGGTCTTCGAAGGCGAAGGCAAGGTGCGTGAATACGTCGGTGGTTATCAGGACTGGCTGCGCCAGGGCGGCTCGCCGCGCCTGCTGGGCGTGACCGAGAGCAAGTCCGGCAAGGCCGACTTGACCTCCGCTGTGGTCGCGCCAGTGGCCGCTGCGGCACCCGTGCAGGAAACCGCTGCGCCGGCGTCCAAGAAGAAACTCAGCTACAAGCTGCAGCGCGAGCTGGAAGCCTTGCCGGGTGACATCGATGCCAAGGAACAGCAGATTGCCGCCGTAGAAGCGGAAATGGCTGACGCGGGCTTCTACCTGCGTCCGGCAGCAGAGACGGCGAAGGTGATTGCTTCCCTGGAGACATTGAACCAGGAGCTGGAAGCGCTGGTTGAGCGTTGGGCCGAGCTGGATGCCTGATTGATTCGCGTGCATTAAAAAACCCGGTGTTCATTGAGTGAACACCGGGTTTTTTATATGAAGCACGATCCAAATGTGGGAGCGGGCTTGCTCGCGAAAGCGGTGTGTCAGTTACCAGATGCATCAACTGACAAAAAGCTTTCGCGAGCAAGCCCGCTCCCACATTTGATCTTCGTTAGGATTACGAGGCTTTGACCAGCTTCACCGCCAGCACATCACACGGCGCGCCGTGCAGCACGTCGTTGGCGGTCGAACCGAGCAGCAACGCCAAGCCGTGGCGGCCATGGCTGCCGACCACGATCAGGTCGCAGCCCTGTTCCTTGGCGAGGTGGTGGATTTCCTGGCGCGGTTGGCCGTAAGTGAGGTGGGAGTTTTCCTTGGTCACTTCCGGGTATTTGAGGATCAAGCGGTCCAGGCGCTCCTTGGCCTGGTCAAACTGCTGTTGCTGCAGCTGGGAAAGGTCCATGGGCACGTCACCGCCAAAGGCCATGGCCATCGGCTCGACGATGTGCACCAGGGAGAGTTTGGCGTTGCTGGCGACCGCGAAGGCGCGGGCGCGCTTGATCACTGGATCGCACTCTTCGGTCAGGTCGACAGCGACCAGAATATGTTCGTAGGACATGGGGCGTTCCTCCAGGGGACTGCAATAGATTCAGTATGGCTGCTTTCAAGCGGATGGGGTTGCGTCAGGTCAAATCCGCTCATCTAGAAATTCGGGAGTACACATATGACGGTCTGGATAGTGGTGTCAATCCTTGTGGTGGTTCTGAGCCCCCTGGCATGGCTGCGGCCGTCGCGCCATCAGAGCGGGCGCATGGCCCTGCGCATGGAGGCGCGCCGCATCGGCCTGGCCATGCAATTGGCGCCCCAGGAGTGGCCGCACTGGCTCAAGCAGGAGCCGCCGAGCCCGTGTGCGCAGTACTGCCGGCCACGGCGCAGCAGTACGCCAACGATCTGGAGTTACTGGCAGTTGGAGCCGGGCGTGTGGGTCAACCAGTGGCGTGAGGTGTGCGTCGATGAAAAGTTGTTGCCGTATTTTGCGACGCTGCCGGCCAACGTCTACAAAGTCGAAGCCGACAAGCAGATGATCGCCTTGTACTGGGGCGAGAAGGGCGAGCCGAGTGTGTTGAAAGACATCGATGCGTTGCTCAAGGCGCTGGCCTGACACCTATCCTCCCGGCCCTGGGCTTCTACGGTCGTCGTATTCGGGAGAAAAAGCAGGCAATAAAAAGCCCGACATCATCATCGGGCTGGAGTTGGCCAGGCAGGCCGGTAAATCTGTGGTTCCCGCGACGGATGTTCATCCAGTCGCGTTACGGTTGTCGCTAGCCTAGCGGCATATCCCGTTCTGTACAGCCTTTTCCCACATCTTTTCTATTATTGATCTTGTGAATATTTGAATATTGACGAGTCGCCGGCTTAAGGTCGGGGTTCTGAAATGACTGGAAAGTCGCGTTTTTCCTAGCCTTTCGAGCGATTGACAATTGCCCGGAATTGGATGAAGGTGGCGTACCCAAATCAAACGGGCGTATGAATTGAGCGTTTGTCTGTCAGACCGCTCATACAGAATCCCGACTATCGCATTGGCGGGTGTGCCTGGCGGATTGGCATGAGCATTGACGCAACAGTCAGTGTCCAACCAGAGGCCAGCGTCCAGTGTGTACTGTTCAGCTTCCATATCGTGGAGATCAGTTGATGATTTACGAAGGTAAAGCCATCACGGTTAAGGCTCTTGAAAGTGGCATCGTCGAATTGAAATTCGACCTCAAGGGTGAGTCCGTCAACAAGTTCAACCGTCTAACCCTGAATGAATTGCGTCAGGCCGTAGACACCATCAAAGCAGATGCTTCGGTCAAGGGCGTGATCGTCTCCAGCGGCAAGGACGTGTTTATCGTCGGCGCTGACATCACCGAATTCGTCGACAACTTCAAGCTGCCCGATGCCGAGCTGGTGGCTGGCAACCTCGAAGCCAACAAGATTTTCAGCGATTTCGAAGACCTCAACGTGCCGACCGTGGCTGCCATCAACGGCATCGCGCTGGGCGGCGGCCTTGAAATGTGCCTCGCGGCAGACTTCCGTGTCATGTCGGCTACCGCCAAGATCGGCCTGCCTGAAGTCAAGCTGGGCATCTACCCGGGCTTTGGCGGCACCGTGCGCCTGCCGCGCCTGATCGGTGCCGACAACGCGATCGAGTGGATCGCCGCCGGTAAGGAAAACAAAGCCGAAGACGCGCTGAAAGTCGGTGCTGTCGACGCTGTAGTCGCCCCGGACAAACTGGCCGAAGCCGCGCTGAACCTGATCAAGGGCGCCATCAGTGGCGAATTTGACTACAAGGCCAAGCGTCAGCCGAAGCTGGAAAAACTCAAGCTCAACGCCATCGAGCAAATGATGTCGTTCGAAACCGCCAAGGGTTTCGTGGCTGGCCAGGCCGGCCCGAACTACCCGGCGCCGGTTGAAGCGATCAAGACCATCCAGAAGGCCGCGAACTTCGGTCGCGACAAAGCCCTGGAAGTGGAAGCGGCAGGTTTCGTCAAACTGGCGAAGACCTCGGCAGCCCAGAGCCTTATCGGCCTGTTCCTGAACGATCAGGAGCTGAAGAAAAAGGCCAAGGCGTACGATGAAATCGCCAAGGACGTGAAACAGGCTGCCGTACTCGGCGCCGGTATCATGGGTGGCGGTATCGCTTATCAGTCGGCGTCCAAAGGCACGCCGATCCTGATGAAGGACATCAACGAGCACGGTATCGAGCAAGGCCTGGCAGAAGCCGCCAAGCTGCTGGTCGGCCGCGTGGACAAAGGCCGCATGACCGCCGCGAAAATGGCTGAAGTGCTTAACGGTATTCGTCCTACGCTGTCCTACGGCGATTTCGGCCACGTCGACCTGGTGGTCGAAGCCGTTGTCGAGAACCCGAAGGTCAAGCAAGCCGTACTGGCAGAAGTGGAAGCCCAGGTCAAAGACGACACCATCCTGGCGTCCAACACCTCGACCATTTCCATCTCGCTGCTGGCCAAGGCCCTCAAGCGTCCGGAAAACTTCGTCGGCATGCACTTCTTCAACCCGGTGCACATGATGCCGCTGGTGGAAGTGATCCGTGGCGAGAAGTCCAGTGAGCTGGCAATCGCCACCACCGTGGCTTACGCGAAGAAAATGGGCAAGAACCCGATCGTCGTCAACGACTGCCCGGGCTTCCTGGTCAACCGTGTACTGTTCCCGTACTTCGGCGGTTTCGCCAAGTTGGTGAGTGCCGGTGTGGACTTCGTACGCATCGACAAGGTCATGGAAAAATTCGGCTGGCCGATGGGGCCGGCGTACCTGATGGACGTGGTCGGCATCGACACCGGCCACCACGGTCGCGACGTAATGGCCGAGGGTTTCCCGGACCGCATGAAAGACGACCGCCGCTCGGCGATCGACGCGCTCTACGAAGCCAAGCGCCTGGGCCAGAAGAACGGCAAGGGCTTCTACGCCTACGAGGCTGACAAGAAAGGCAAGCAGAAGAAAGTGGCCGACCCGTCGGTGCACGAAGTACTCGCGCCGGTCATCTACGAACAGCGTGAGGTGTCCGACGAGGACATCATCAACTGGATGATGATCGCCCTGTGCCTGGAGACCGTGCGTTGCCTGGAAGACGGCATCGTCGAGACCGCCGCCGAAGCCGATATGGGCCTGGTGTACGGTATTGGTTTCCCTCCATTCCGTGGCGGTGCGCTGCGTTACATCGACTCGATCGGTGTGGCCGAGTTCGTTGCCCTGGCTGACAAATACGCTGATTTGGGCCCGCTGTACCACCCGACCGCGAAGCTGCGTGAAATGGCCAAGAACGGCCAGAGCTTCTTCGGTTAAGCGTCCCATACACTTGAGCGAGAATATTTATGAGCTTGAATCCAAGAGACGTCGTGATTGTCGACTTCGGTCGTACTCCGATGGGCCGCTCCAAGGGCGGCATGCACCGCAACACCCGCGCCGAAGACATGTCGGCGCACCTGATCAGCAAACTGCTGGAGCGTAACGTCAAGGTCGACCCGAACGAAGTCGAGGACGTGATCTGGGGCTGCGTCAACCAGACCCTGGAGCAGGGCTGGAACATCGCGCGCATGGCGTCGTTGATGACCCAGATCCCGCACACGGCCGCTGGCCAGACCGTCAGCCGCCTGTGCGGCTCGTCGATGAGCGCGCTGCACACCGCCGCCCAGGCGATCATGACCGGTAACGGTGATGTGTTCGTGGTCGGTGGCGTGGAGCACATGGGCCACGTCAGCATGATGCACGGCGTCGATCCTAACCCGCACATGTCGCTGTACGCGGCAAAAGCCTCGGGCATGATGGGCCTGACCGCGGAAATGCTCGGCAAGATGCACGGCATTACCCGTGAAGCCCAGGACGCCTTCGGCCTGCGTTCCCACCAGCTCGCCCACAAGGCGACCGTGGAAGGCAAGTTCAAGGATGAGATCATCCCGATGAACGGCTATGACGAGAACGGTTTCCTGAAACTGTTCGACTACGACGAAACCATTCGTCCGGATACCACCCTGGAAAGCCTGGCGGCCCTCAAGCCGGCCTTCAATCCAAAGGGTGGCACCGTGACAGCCGGTACTTCGTCGCAGATCACGGACGGTGCTTCGTGCATGATCGTGATGTCGGCGCAGCGGGCCCAGGACCTGGGTATCCAGCCGATGGCGGTGATTCGTTCGATGGCAGTCGCAGGTGTGGACCCGGCAATCATGGGCTATGGTCCAGTACCGGCCACACAAAAAGCCTTGAAGCGCGCAGGCCTGACCATCTCCGATATCGACTTCTTCGAGCTCAACGAAGCTTTCGCCGCACAGGCCCTGCCAGTGCTGAAAGATCTGAAAGTACTCGACAAGATGAACGAGAAGGTTAACCTGCACGGCGGTGCGATTGCCCTGGGCCACCCATTTGGTTGCTCCGGTGCGCGTATTTCCGGCACTCTGCTTAACGTGATGAAGCAAAATGGCGGCAACCTTGGGGTTGCTACCATGTGCATTGGCCTCGGCCAAGGCATCTCCACCGTCTTCGAACGCCTCTAAGCGTTGGGATGACGGAAGCCGGGGCCCAGTGCCCCGGTTTTTGTTTTTTGGAATTTTTAATATTTTTTTTCAACAAATTTTGTAAGAGGGCCAGAGCATGAAAGTCGAACCAGGGCTCTACCAACATTACAAGGGGCCGCAGTACCGCGTATTCAACGTGGCGCGGCACTCCGAGACCGAAGAGGAAGTGGTGTTTTACCAAGCACTGTATGGCGATTACGGCTTTTGGATACGTCCTTTGAGCATGTTCCTGGAGACCGTCGAAGTTGACGGCGAGCAGGTCCCGCGCTTTGCTTTGGTCCAGGCCGAACCCAGTCTTTTTTCAGGGCAATAACGGCAGGCCGCGCAGAATGCTGCGCTTGACCTCACCTTGTTGCCACTATATATAGCGTTGCCGCGACAGGCGCCAACTGCCTTTCACTTCTCGAATTCAGGAATTTTCCGATCCATGGGCAAATCGCTGGTCATTGTGGAATCCCCGGCTAAGGCCAAGACCATCAACAAGTACTTGGGCAACGAGTACGTGGTGAAGTCGAGTATCGGCCATATCCGAGACCTGCCCACCAGCGGTTCGGCTAGCGCCAGCAAGGAGCCAGCCGCCAAGCGCGGCAAGGCAGCTGCGGGCGAAGGTCCGGTGCTCAGCCCTAAAGAGAAAGCGCGCAAGCAGCTGGTCTCGCGCATGGGTGTGGACCCGGAACATGGCTGGAAGGCCAAGTACGAAATCCTTCCAGGCAAGGAAAAGGTCATCGAAGAGCTGCGCCGGCTCGCCAAGGATGCTGACACCATCTATCTCGCGACGGACTTGGACCGCGAAGGGGAAGCCATTGCCTGGCACCTGCGGGAAGCCATCGGCGGTGACGACAGCCGCTACAAGCGCGTGGTGTTCAACGAAATCACCAAGAAAGCCATCCAGGAAGCCTTCTCCAAGCCGGGCGAGCTGGATATCGACCGCGTCAACGCCCAGCAGGCCCGGCGTTTCCTCGACCGCGTCGTCGGTTACATGGTTTCGCCGCTGCTGTGGGCCAAGATTGCCCGTGGCCTGTCCGCCGGCCGTGTGCAATCGGTCGCGGTAAAGCTGGTGGTGGAGCGTGAGCGCGAGATCCGTGCGTTCAACCCCGAAGAATACTGGGAAGTCCACGCCGACCTGGGGACTGCCAAGGGCGCCAATGTGCGCTTCGAAGTGGCCCGTGAGAAGGGTGAGGCCTTCAAGCCGCTGAACGAAGCCCAGGCCATGGCCGCGCTGGAGAAGCTCAAGGCCTCCAGCTACAGCATCGTCAAGCGCGAAGACAAACCGACCAGCAGCAAGCCGTCGGCGCCGTTCATCACCTCCACCCTGCAACAGGCCGCGAGTAACCGCCTGGGCTTCGGCGTGAAGAAAACCATGATGATGGCCCAGCGTCTGTACGAAGCCGGCTACATCACCTATATGCGTACCGACTCCACCAACCTCTCGGTTGACGCGGTGGCGATGGCGCGTACGTATATTGAAAGCGAATTCGGCAAGAAGTACCTGCCGGAGAAGCCGAACGTCTACAGCAGCAAAGAGGGCGCCCAGGAGGCTCACGAAGCGATTCGTCCTTCCGACGCGAACACCGAGCCGAGCAAGCTGAGCGGCATGGAACGCGATGCCGAGCGTCTCTACGAGCTGATCTGGCGCCAGTTCCTGGCTTGCCAGATGCTGCCGGCGCAATATCTGTCCACCACCGTCAGCGTGGGTGCTGGTGACTTCGAGCTGCGCGCCAAGGGCCGTATCCTCAAGTTTGATGGTTACACCCGCGTCATGCCGCAGATCGCCAAGCCGGGCGACGACGATGTGTTGCCGGACATGGCCCAGGGCGACACGTTGAAGCTGATCAAGCTCGACCCGTCCCAGCACTTCACCAAGCCGCCGGCGCGTTATTCGGAAGCCAGCCTGGTAAAAGAGATGGAAAAACGCGGTATCGGTCGTCCGTCGACCTACGCCGCGATCATTTCCACCATCCAGGACCGTGGCTACGTCGCGCTGCACAACCGTCGTTTCTATTCGGAAAAGATGGGCGATATCGTCACCGAGCGCTTGTCCGAGAGCTTCTCCAACCTGATGGACTACGGCTTCACCGCCGGCATGGAAGAGAACCTCGATGACGTGGCCCAGGGCGAGCGCGACTGGAAAAACGTGCTCGACGAGTTCTACGGTGACTTCAAGAAAAAACTCGAAGTGGCCGAAAGCCCCGAGAACGGCATGCGTGCCAACCAGCCGGTGATGACCGACATCCCGTGCCTGACGTGCGGCCGCCCGATGCAGATTCGTACCGCGTCTACCGGCGTGTTCCTCGGTTGCTCGGGCTACAGCCTGCCGCCGAAAGAGCGCTGCAAGGCTACCGTCAACCTTGTGCCGGGTGATGAAATCGCCGCCGACGACGAGGGTGAATCCGAGTCGCTGGTACTGCGTGGCAAGCATCGCTGCCCGATCTGCAGCACGGCGATGGATGCCTACCTGCTCGACGAGAAGCACAAGTTGCACATCTGCGGTAACAATCCGGATTGCGACGGCTACGAGATCGAGGAAGGCAGCTACCGCATCAAGGGCTACGAAGGCCCAAGCCTGGAGTGCGACAAGTGCGGCAGCGAGATGCAACTCAAGACTGGCCGCTTCGGCAAGTTCTTTGGTTGCACCAATCCGACGTGCAAGAACACCCGCAAACTGCTGAAAAGCGGTGACGCGGCGCCGCCGAAAATGGACCCGGTGAAGATGCCTGAACTCAAGTGCGAGAAGGTCAACGACACCTATATCCTGCGTGACGGCGCTTCGGGGCTGTTCCTGGCCGCCAGCCAGTTCCCGAAAAACCGCGAGACCCGAGCGCCGCTGGTGCTGGAGATCGTGCCGCACAAGGATGAGATCGATCCTAAGTACCACTTCCTGTGTGAAGCGCCGAAGAAGGATCCCGACGGTCGTCCGGCCGTGATCCGCTACAGCCGCAAGACCAAGGAGCAGTACGTGCAGTCCGAAGTGGACGGCAAGCCTACCGGCTGGAAAGCGTTCTACGACGGCGGTAAGTGGAAGGTCGAGGACAAGCGCCAGGGCGCTTGAACGACGTGGCCGAGTAATACGAAGGTCGCCTGAAACAGGCTGAAAGCAAATGCCCCGACTTGTCGGGGCATTTGCTTTTGTGGTTATGCAAAAGGACTTTCCATTCAAGGCACGCAGGCTAGCTGTCAGAGAAATGAGTGACAGGTGACGGAACGTTCCCCATAAAGCTGACCACCTATTAGCCGGGTATTAGCCCGTCAATTATCGATAGAGGGTCAAGTGAAATGGGATTTGAAGTGATGCTGATGCCTGCGATTAAGGGCGCTGAGTTCTTGGTGGAGGGAGCAATAGGCTATGGCGCTAAACAATTCGAGAAGAAAGAAGCCGATGAGAAAGAGCCCGCAAACGTAGCTGGCAACGAAAAAAACGCCGCGCCTCCGCAGGTCACCTTTTAAGGCGAGCGCCATACCATAAGTCGTGTTCGGGGAGTTCGGGCGCACGCCTCTCGCTGTCCTAGTGAGCTTTGGATATGAAGTAGAGTGTGTCGGGTGTGCAACTCGTAGATAGTTGGTGGAGGAGGGGGAGTGCCCGCCCTCTACTCCATGCTTGCAGTGTGGGCGGTTGATCCGTGACACTGTTAAGCCAGCATCACGCTTTTTCGTTGTGGAGACTGCCGTTATGGCCAACGAACTCTATACCCGTACCAACCAGAAAATTTACTTCGCGGGCTTATCCCTGGAAGCCCTCGGCCGCGCCGAGGAAGGGAAGGAGATGAATGCCATCGCGCTGGTCCAGGCGGGGCGTGAGGCGGCGTTGTTCCACCTGTACGGCGCGTTGCTGGGGCTGTGCCATGAAATCGCCGGGTTCTATCGCTTGCCCCAGGCGGGTTCGCCGCGCGCGGAAATGATCATGAACCGCGAAGTGCTGGAGACCATGGCTATTCCTGAGCTGGCCGAGCTGGTGGAAATGGCCCAGAGCCCTGATAGCTGGGTGGCGCGCCTGCTCAAGGCGCATGCGGATATGTTCCAGCCACCGCGAATTCCCCACGTGCCCAAGGGCGACGTAACTCAGCCGTTGATCGTAGCGGTTGCGCTGGAAGAGGAAGAGCCCAAGCCCCTGAGTCGGGAAGAGCTGGAAGGCTGGCGCCAGGAGCTGAAAAAGATGGCCCTGCGCTTTCGTGAAGGCCTCAACGAGTGCTGAGGCGGCGTCACTGATTTACACCAGGACGGGCTTGCTCGCGAAGGCGGAGTGCCAGGCGTTTATAGGGCACTGATACACCGCCTTCGCGAGCAAGCCCGCTGCCACATTTTAACCAAGGCATACCGGCACCATTCATCAAGCCGCAAAGAAACCTGGCCAGATCCTCAGCGATTCCGGGTGGATGACTGATATAATCCCGGCCTTTCGTGGAGAACAGACTTTTATGCCAACGTCCTTTCTGGAAATTGTTGAGTTGCCTGACGGCCGAATCGAGCTGCGCCGGGCTGAGGACGAGGGTTCTCTGGTTATTCTGGATTTTTCCGAGGACGCCAAGGTGTTCCTTCAAGGTCAGCACGTGGAAGTGGCTAAAGCCATGTTGAGCGTGGGCGTGCAGATGGCTGGTCGCCTGGCGGAAGGCGAGCCGGAGAAAGAAGACGGGCCCCGAGTGCTTCACTGAGTTCTGTTGTTAGCAGGCTTGTTGTGGCGGAGGCGGGTGTCTTGAGGGGCGCCAGATCTCTTGAGGTGAGTCAGGTTTGCTTTGGCGAGTAGGCTTGTTGAGGTGAATCGGCTTGCTGGTTAATCGGCGTGTTGTGGTGAGCTGGCTTGTGTGGCGAGCGGGCTTGCCCCGCGTTGGGCTGCGAAGCAGCCCTGGATGGATTCAACGCGATATATCAGGTATTCCACGGTGCTTGGTTTTGGGGCCGCTTCGCAGCCCAACGCGGGGCAAGCCCGCTCTCCACATATAAGCCCGCCCACCACATATAAGCTAAGCCCGGTTGTCACATAAGCCCGCTTGTCATAACAAGCCCGCCACTCATAGAGGTCGGCTCTTAAGATAAGCCCGCTCCTCACCAAGCTGAGTCTTCGTGTTATCCCAATCGAATATTCAAACTCTGCGCGTCGCCTGTGCGCGCTGCGCTGATCAGCTGTTGCTTGGCGGTGGCATTCAATGGGTTCAGCCAGCTCACCACGGTGTGGCTGCGGCCCAGGCGCAAGGCTTCGCAAGTCAGTTGCTGGGCGCTTTGCGTACCGCGTGGCTGCAATAACAGGATGCGCTCGCGGTTGAGGCCCGCGTCCCGCAGCCAGGCCTGGGTCAGGCTGGCGGGCGGGGCGATCAGGGTCAGCCAGCGCGCATCCTGTTCTTCGCTCAATTCGCGAAGGATCGGCGCCAGCAGGCTCAGGCAGCTCCCAGCTGCACCGCGCAACGACAATTCACTGAACGCCTCGGGTTCGGCACTCCAGGGCGCCTCGACCGCTTCCTTGAGGATCGGTGCAAGGGGTTGGGCCATGAAGGCCTCGAACAGCGACAGTTGTGTGTGTTGGGGGGTGTGCACGAGCTGCATGATGCCTCCTTTAGCGGCGAATGACGCCGACACTCAAGCCTTCGATCACCAGGTCCTGATCTTTCAGGTTCACTTCAATCGGGGCGAACTCAGGGTTCTCGGCCAGGAGCCAGACCTTGCTGCCTTCGCGCTTGAAGCGTTTGACGGTGACTTCATCGCCGATACGGGCGACGACGATCTGGCCATTACGGGCTTCGCGGGTGGTGTGGACGGCGAGCAGGTCACCATCGAAAATACCCACGTCCTTCATGCTCATGCCGTGCACCCGCAGCAGGTAATCGGCGCGAGGGTGGAAGAAGGTGGGGTTGATGTTGCAGGATTCCTCGACGTGCTGTTGCGCCAGGATCGGCGCACCGGCAGCGACGCGACCGATGATCGGCAGGGTCGATTCGTCGGCCTTGGCTTCGAAGCCAGGGATGCGAATGCCGCGCGAAGCACCCGGGGTCATCTCGATCGCGCCTTTGCGAGCGAGGGCCTTGAGGTGTTCCTCGGCGGCGTTAGGGGACTTGAACCCCAGTTCCAGCGCAATTTCCGCTCGTGTCGGCGGGTAGCCGTTGTCATCGAGGCAGCGCTTGATAAAAGCCAGAATCTCAGCTTGGCGTGGCGTCAGTTTTAGCATGTTGATCGCTCTGTCTTTTTATACAGTGACTGGGATTATATACAGTGAACTGCGCTTGGCAATCATCCTTTTCGGGCACTCCGCTGGACGGTCATTCGTCACCCGTCCTACAGGGCAGAGATAGCGCTGCCTACAGACCGGTAGGGATGTGATTAAATAGCGACGAAATAGATGACTGCCCGGCCGGAAAGCGAACCCGCAGGCTTGACAAGACACACCCTGAAACGTATGTTTCAAACAAGTGTTTGTCAGGCGGAGTAGCCATGGCCCAGTCGGAAACCGTTGAACGCATTCTCGATGCTGCCGAGCAATTGTTCGCGGAAAAAGGATTTGCTGAAACTTCATTGCGGCTGATCACCAGCAAGGCCGGGGTCAACCTCGCCGCCGTGAACTACCATTTCGGCTCGAAAAAGGCCCTGATCCAGGCCGTGTTCTCGCGCTTCCTGGGGCCGTTCTGTGCCAGCCTCGACCGTGAGCTCGAGCGCCGTCAGGCCAAGGCCGATCACAAGCCAACCCTGGAAGACCTGCTGGAAATCCTGGTCGAGCAGGCGTTGGTGGTGCAGCCGCGCAGCGGCAACGACCTGTCGATCTTCATGCGCCTGCTGGGGCTGGCATTCAGCCAGAGCCAGGGCCACTTGCGGCGTTATCTGGAAGACATGTACGGCAAGGTGTTTCGTCGCTATATGTTGCTGGTCAATGAAGCCGCCCCGCGTATCCCGCCGATCGAACTGTTCTGGCGCGTGCACTTCATGCTCGGTGCGGCGGCGTTCAGCATGTCCGGGATCAAGGCCCTGCGTGCGATTGCCGAGACCGATTTCGGCGTCAACACCTCCATCGAGCAGGTCATGCGCCTGATGGTGCCTTTCCTGGCCGCCGGCATGCGCGCCGAAACCGGTGTGACCGACCCGACGATGGCCGCCGCGCAATTGCGCCCACGCAGCAAATCCGCGCCGACCGTCGCCAAGGTTTGACCGCTTCGGGTGTGCGTGGCCGCTTGCATCCGCTAAGCTAGCCGCCATGCCGAATTCAGCTATTTACTCGCAACCCGTTGAGCTCACCGCGCCAGTCGCGCCGTGTGAGGTCAACGGGTTGTGTGCGTTATTTAAGGAAGGATTATGAGTGTTGCGCTGCAAGGTTCTTTGATGGTCGACGTGGCCGGTACCTGGCTCACGGCCGAGGATCGCCAGTTGTTGCGCCAGCCCGAAGTGGGCGGCCTGATCATTTTTGCGCGCAATATCGAGCATCCACGCCAGGTGCGCGAGCTGAGCGCGGCGATTCGTGCCGTGCGACCGGATCTGCTGTTGGCGGTCGACCAGGAGGGTGGTCGGGTACAACGCCTGCGCCAGGGCTTTGTGCGGCTGCCGGCCATGCGTGCGTTGGCGGATAACCCCAACGCCGAGTACCTGGCCGAGCAATGCGGCTGGATCATGGCCACCGAGGTGCTGGCAGTCGGTCTCGACCTCAGCTTCGCCCCGGTACTGGACCTGGACTACCAGCGCAGCGCCGTGGTCGGCACCCGCGCGTTCGAAGGCGACCCCGAACGCGCCGCGGTACTTGCCGGGGCCTTTATCCGGGGCATGAACAGCGCCGGCATGGCCGCCACCGGTAAGCATTTTCCGGGTCACGGTTGGGCTGAGGCGGATTCCCACGTCGCGATTCCCAATGATGAACGCAGCCTGGAACAGATTCGTGCGAATGACCTGGTGCCTTTCGCACGCCTGAGCCAGCAATTGGCGGCGGTGATGCCCGCGCATGTCATCTACCCACAGGTTGACCCGCAGCCGGCCGGTTTCTCGCGTCGTTGGCTGCAGGACATTCTGCGCGGCGAGCTGCAGTTCGATGGGGTGATTTTCAGCGATGACTTGTCGATGGCCGGGGCGCATGTGGTCGGTGATGCAGCCAGTCGCATCGAAGCGGCGCTGACCGCCGGTTGCGACATGGGCCTGGTGTGCAATGACCGCGCGGCGGCGGAGCTGGCATTGAGTGCGGCGCAGCGCATGAAGGTGACGCCGTCGGCACGGATTGCGCGGATGCGTGGGCAGGCGTTTGCTTCGACGGACTACAAGCAGGATCCACGTTGGTTGGCGGCGCTGACTGCGCTGCGGGATGCTCAGTTGATTGATTGAGACCGCGTCGCGCCCTTCGCCGACAAGCCGGTTCCTACAGGCGAATGCGTTCCAATGGTAGGAGCCGGCTTGCCGGCGATGGTCATCTGACCGTCAACGCTTCTCTTGCTTGTTGGGCAACGGCGCAAACAGCGCCTCGATGTCCTCGTTGCCCAACTGCCAATCCCCGGTCGTACGCCCATCCAGCACGCCCGCCGCCAGATCGGATTTCTCCTTCTGCAGGTGTTGGATTTTCTCCTCTACCGTGCCCCGCGCGATCATCTTGTACACGAACACCGGCTTCTCCTGGCCGATCCGATACGCACGGTCGGTGGCCTGGTTTTCCGTGGCCGGGTTCCACCAAGGGTCATAGTGGATCACAGTGTCGGCTTCGGTCAGGTTCAAGCCCACGCCACCAGCCTTCAGGCTGATCAGAAAAATCTGCAGCTTGCCGCTCTGGAAGTCCTTCACCGGTGTGCGCCGATCACGGGTCTGGCCGGTCAGCAGTGCGTAGGCAACACCGCGCTTTTGCAGTTCGACTTCAATCAGGCTCAGCATTGAGGTGAACTGGGAAAACAGCAGGATCCGCCGGCCCTCGGCAAACAATTCCTCGAGCATCTCCATCAGGCTGTCCAGCTTGCCCGAGCTGCTGCCACGCGCGGGCAGGGTGGCGTCGTTGACCAGGCGCAGGTCGCAGCACACCTGGCGCAACTTGAGCAGTGCTTCAAGAATGATGATCTGGCTGCGTGCCACACCTTTGCGGGTGATCTCGTCACGGACCTTTTTATCCATGGCCAGGCGCATGGTTTCGTACACGTCGCGCTGGGCCTCGTTGAGGTCGACCCAGTGGATGATCTCGGTCTTGGGTGGCAGCTCGGTCGCCACCTGTTCCTTGGTGCGGCGCAGCAGGAACGGCTTGATCCGACCGTTGAGGTGCTGCAATCGCACATCACTGGCGCGTTTTTCGATCGGCACGCGGTAATCGCGATTGAAGCTTTTGACGTCACCCAGCCAGCCCGGCAACAGGAAGTGGAACAACGACCATAGCTCGCCCAGATGGTTTTCCAGCGGGGTGCCGCTCAGGCACAGGCGCTGCCGGGCATTCAGCTCGCGCGCCGCCTGGGCGGCCTTGCTCGTCGGGTTCTTGATGTACTGGGCTTCGTCCAGGATCAAGACGTGCAGGGGCAGGGCGGCGAGTCTCTCGATGTCCTTGGGCAACAGCGCGTAGGTGGTCAATAGCAGGTCATAGTCCTGCAGGTTGGCGAAGTGTTTCTTACGTCCGGCGCCGTACAACGCCAGCACTTTGAGCTGCGGGGTGAAGTGCGCCGCTTCGTCCAGCCAGTTGGGGATCAGGCTGGTGGGCATCACCACCATGCACGGCCGGTCCAGGCGCCCGGCGGCTTTTTCAGTAAGAATATGCGCCAGGGTCTGCAGGGTTTTGCCCAGGCCCATGTCATCCGCAAGAATTCCGCCGACATCCAGCTGGCGCAGTGACTGCATCCAGCTCAAGCCTTCCAGCTGATAAGGCCGCAGCGTGGCGTTCAACCCTGCAGGCGCCACGCTGGTGAAGTCCTTGATGTCGCGCAGGCGCTGGGCAAAGTTGCGGATCTTTTCACCGCCTTGCCACTGCAGCGGCAGGTCATCCAGCGGATTGAGGCGGATCGCATCGGCCTTGGCCAGGCGCAGCGTGGTGGTGCCGGGTTCCTGCAGATAAAACTCGCCGAGGGTGGCCAGGACCGGTTTCAACCGGCCATAGGGCAATGCCACTTGCAGTGGGCCATGGCCGCCATTCGGCAAGCCGGGGATATTCACCAGGATCAGTTCATCATCGCGGCGCCGCGCGAGTTTCTCCGGGTTGAGGATTTCGGTGTGGGAGCGCATCAGGTTGAGCAGGATCGGCAGCAGGCTCAGGCGCTCGCCATTGACGATGATCCCCAGTTCGAGGTCGAACCAATCGCGCTCGGGGCCTTCGTCGACGGTGGCATACCAGTCGTCCACCGGGCTCAGGTCGAAGCCGAAATCCTCATCGATCTGCAGCTCCCAGCCCTCGGCGCGCAGGGTGGGAGAGGCGTTGAGGGTGAAGTTCAGCCAGGCGCTGTCATTGACCATCTCGAACAGTTCGCCGGCGCTTTCCGGCAAGGCCTTGCTCTGGCGCGTGGCGATCTTGAAGCCCAGCAGGCGCAGTTGCTCGCGATAGGGCTGCTCCAGCTCAGGATGGCGCTTGATGCGCAGGCTCTGGGTTTCCTGGCGCACGATGATGTCGGCGTTCTTCTGCCCGCTGACATAGTTGCCCAGGTAATTGAACGACAGCGCCGCGCGGTGCTGGATATAGCGCTGCATTTTGCCGTTGCGCGGTTCAAACGCGCTGAACTCGACACTCGCCAGCCACAGGCGTGGCACCGGCGGCACGTCTTCCATCACCACCTGCGGTACCACCACGCGGTTATCCAGCACGGCCTGCAGCTTCTCGAGCAGCTCGGCATCCTGGGCGGCGGCCGGGTAGGCGAGGGTTTCCTGGACCTTGAGCAGTACTGCCGCGATGTGTTTGCAATTGGTGTGCACCGGGCAGGTACAGCGGCTGTCGACCAGGATCAACGTGCCCTTGGCCGATTCGCGCAACGAGATGGTCTGCCGATACACGTTGCCGCCCGAACCTTCGCAACTGGCAACGATGGTGCTGTCGCCGGACTCGACGATGCGCACGCGGTTCTCCAGCGCATAACGCCGCCCGCGCTCCAGGCTCTGCTCTTTGAAGCGGTTGGCCCACGAAGGGGCCAGGGGTTTGGTCAACGACGACGTCAGGGGCATGGCGCTGGATCAGTCCTGAATGTCGGGCGGCGGCGCGCTGGGGGGCTTGGCGGTCAGCGAGGTGATCTTGATCAGCAGCGCCAGGTGGCCGCCGTCGAGGTAGTTGAGTTGGTTGTTCTTGGTGCGCACGTCGTGCTGGCTCAGGTGTTCGCTGGCAATCACGCTGCCGTTGGCGTCGAATTGATTGATCCAGAAATCCGCGTCTATATCGGTGAAACGCCCCAGTTGCAGGTTCAGCACGCCCTCGATGGGAAACTGGCCGAACTGCTCCTGGCCGTCGCTGATCGCGATCTTCACGGGCTGCTCGCCGAGGTTCTGCTCCCAGGCCTTGTGCGCGAGCACGGTGTAGCTAGAGTCGGCGCTGAGCTTGTCGACGATATTGCCCAGGCGTGGCGGGCTCATCCGCTCACCCAGCCGCGCGGCGCCAGCATCCCAGTTTTCCGGCGCGGGGCGGCTGTTGATCACCGGCTCGGCGTTCTGTCGCACCAGGATCATTTCCACCAGGTACGGGCTGTCGGCAAACGCCGAAGGTGCGAGTACCACCAACAACAGGCTCAGAATGCGGAACAGGCGCATGGGGGCGTCCTTCAAGCAGATTTCGGGATGAGGCGCTCAAACAGCGCCTCCAGGGTATTGAAGCGTTCTTCGGCACGCTCCATCGGCACCATGAACTTGAACAGCGTAGCCCCTTCGAACTTGTAGCGGTTGGGCTGGCCCTGGATCAGCTTGATCAGTACCAGTGGGTCGACCGGCGTCTGCGCTTCGAACTCGATACGCCCGCCCTGCGGCCCGGCGTCAACCTTCTTGATACCCAACTGCTCAGCCTGCAATTTGAGCAGGGTCAGGCGCACCAGGTTCTTGGTCGGTTCGGGCAACAGGCCGAAGCGGTCGATCATCTCTACCTGCAGGTCCTTGAGGCCTTCTTCGTCGGTCGCCGAAGCGATGCGCTTGTACAGGATCAGCCGTGCATGCACATCCGGCAGGTAGTCCTCGGGAATCAGCGCCGGCAAGCGCAGGTTGATTTCCGGGCCGCCGCCCAGGGGTTGGTCGAGGTTCGGTTGTTCGCCTTTGCGGATGGCTTTCACCGCGCGCTCGAGCATCTCCATATAGAGGGTGAAGCCTACGGCCTGGATCTGCCCGCTCTGGCCGTCGCCGAGCAATTCACCGGCGCCACGGATTTCCAGGTCGTTGGTCGCGAGCACAAAGCCGGCGCCGAGGTCCTGGGTGTTGGCGATGGCTTCCAGGCGCTTTTCGGCGTCGCCGGTAATTTGCTGGCGCGGTGGCGTCAGCAAGTAGGCATAGGCCTGGTGGTGACTACGGCCAACCCGGCCGCGCAACTGGTGCAACTGCGCCAGGCCGAACTTGTCGGCACGCTCGATGATGATGGTGTTGGCGCTAGGGACGTCGATGCCGGTCTCGATGATGGTCGAGGCAATCAGCACGTTGAAGCGCTTGTGGTAGAAGTCGCTCATCACCTGTTCGAGTTCGCGTTCGCGCATCTGCCCGTGGCCGATGGCGATACGCGCCTCCGGCACCAGTTCGGCGAGGTCGGCGGCGCATTTCTCGATGGTCTTCACGTCGTTGTGCAGGTAGTACACCTGGCCGCCGCGGAGCAATTCGCGCAGCAGTGCTTCCTTGACCGTGCTTTTGTTCTGCTCCATCACGAAGGTGCGCACCGACAGTCGGCGCGCCGGCGGCGTGGCGATGATCGACAGGTCGCGCATGCCCGACACGGCCATGTTCAGCGTGCGCGGAATCGGCGTGGCGGTGAGGGTGAGGATGTCGACTTCACTGCGCAGGGCCTTCAGCTGTTCTTTCTGGCGCACGCCGAAGCGGTGTTCTTCGTCGATGATCACCAGGCCCAGGTTTTTGATCTTCACATCGTCGGACAGCAGCTTGTGCGTTCCGATCACGATGTCGATCTTGCCTTCGGCGAGGTCGGCGACGGCGGCATTCACTTCCTTGGCGGACTTGAAGCGGCTCATCACCTCCACGGTCACCGGCCAGTCGGCAAAGCGGTCGCGGAAGCTGTTGTAGTGTTGCTGGGCGAGCAGGGTGGTCGGCACCAGGATCGCCACTTGCTTGCCGCCGTGCACCGCGATGAAGGCGGCGCGCATCGCCACTTCGGTCTTGCCGAAGCCGACGTCGCCGCACACCAGGCGGTCCATCGGCTTGGGCGCGAGCATGTCGGCGCGCACCGCTTCGATGGTGGTTTGCTGGTCCGGGGTTTCTTCGAAGGCGAAGCCGGCGCTGAAGGTGGCGTAGTCGGCCTTCGGATCGGCGAAGGCGTAGCCCTCGCGTGCGGCGCGGCGTGCATAGATGTCGAGCAACTCGGCGGCGACATCGCGCACCTGTTCGGCGGCCTTGCGCTTGGCTTTCTGCCAGGTCTCGGAGCCCAGGCGGTGCAACGGCGCCAGCGCGTCGTCGCTGCCGGTGTAGCGCGCGATCAGGTGCAGGTTGGCCACCGGCACGTAGAGCTTGGCGCCCTCGGCGTATTCCAGGGTGAGGAATTCGGCGGCCTGGTTGTCGATCTCCAGGGTTTGCAGGCCCAGGTAGCGGCCGACACCGTGGTCGATGTGCACCACCGGCGCGCCTTCACGCAGCTCGGTGAGGTTCTTGATCACGGCGTCGTTGTTGGCGTCGGCGCGTTTTTCACGGCGCCGACGCTGCATCACGCGCTGGCCGAACAGTGGGCTCTCGGCGATCAGTGCCAGGGCTGGGTCATCCAGCAGCAAGCCTTCATCCAGCGGGGCAATGGTGATCGCCAGTCGGTCTTTGCCGGCGACGAAGTCTGGCCAGCTGTCGACGGTTTTCGGCCGCAGCTTCAAGCGTTCCAGCAGCTCCAGCAGCACTTCGCGGCGCCCGGCGGATTCGGCGGTGAACAGCACGCGGCCGGGGAAATCACCGAGGAAGTTGGACAGCGCCTCCAGCGGTTGCGTGGCTTTGGCCTGGATCGCCAGATCCGGCAGCGTGCCTGCAGGGAAACGCTCGCGGCCACTGCCAGCGTCCACGTCCTGTTGGCTGGCGACCACGCGCGGCCAGTTTTTCAGGCGCGCGAAGCAGTCTTCTACCGGCAGGAACAGTTCGGCAGGCGGTAATAAAGGACGGGAAGGGTCGACGCGGCGCTCTTCATAGCGGTTGCGCACGTCGTTCCAGAAATTCTCGGCGGCCTGCTCGATGCCGGGCAGCGAGAACACTTGAGTGTCCTGAGGCAGGTAATCGAACAGGGTCGAGGTTTCGTCGAAGAACAACGGCAGGTAGTACTCGATACCGGCCGGGGTAATCCCGCTGCTGAGGTCCTGAAAGATCGGGCAGCGGCGGAAGTCGACGTCGAAGCGTTCACGAAAGCGCGCCTTGAAGCGCGTGACCGCATCTTTTTGCAACGGGAATTCACGCGCCGGCAGCAGCTTGATCGACTCGACTTTATCGATGGAACGCTGGTTTTCCGGATCGAAGGTGCGCAGGGTTTCGATTTCGTCATCGAACAGGTCGATGCGATACGGCAACTTGCTGCCCATCGGGAACAGGTCGATCAGCGCGCCCCGCACGGCAAACTCGCCGTGCTCGTACACCGTATCGACGCAGCGGTAGCCGCTGGCTTCCAGGCGCGTGCGCATCTGCTCGACATCGAGCTTCTGGCCGATATCCAGCACCAGGCTGCTGCCCAGCAGGAACTTGGTCGGCGCCAGGCGATGCAGGGCCGTGGTGATCGGCACCACCAGCACGCCGTGGGCCAGTTCCGGCAGGCGGTACAGGCTGGCGATGCGCTGGGAAATGATGTCCTGGTGCGGCGAGAACAGATCGTAGGGCAGGGTTTCCCAGTCGGGAAAATGCAGCACCGGCAAATCGGGGGCGAAGAAGCTCAGCTCCTGCTCGAGTCGCTCGGCACTTTGGCTGTCGGCGGTGAGCAGCAGGGTAAAGCGCTTGGCTGCGCTGGCAGCCTCGGCAATGGCCAGGCTCAGGGCGGCACCGGGCAGGTTGCCCCAGTGCTGTTTACCTGCCGCGGCAGGGAGAAGCGGTAGACGCAGAACGGGCACGGAAGGTTGAGCTCCAAGCGTTGCGACAAAGTCGTTAATTGTAACGGCCCGAGGTGCCGCCTGTCAGTTGCTGACTGAGCCTATTACGGTTTGTAGGAAATGTAGTGGCTAAGACAAACAATGGCGTGTTTTGACTCAATATGTAGTGCCATTTCGCGTGTATGTTTCGGAGGGTTACGGACAAGTCGGCGTTGCCGGCGAATAGGTGGCCTTCTGGAACCCGCGTATTTACTGGGCTGCAGCGCGGTGTTGGTTTTTGGCAAGCACTTTTTGTTGCCGGGCGCGCATTGCTCCGAGGGCGGTCGGGCGGCATAATGTAGCCCCTTTTTTCTGCCCCTACATGTGGAAGGTTCCCGTGACTCAGAAGCCCGACCAGTGTCTTGGTGAATGGATCGACCGTGAAGCACTCGCTGAAGCGATGATTCCGCTTATCGGTCAGCTGTACCGCAATAACAATGTGGTGAGCTCGATCTATGGCCGCAGCCTGATCAACCAATCAGTCATCGCGATTCTCAAGGCGCATCGCTTTGCTCGCCATCGCTCTGCCGACGACAGCGAACTCTCCGTCCACGAAACATTCCCCCTGCTCAAGGCCATGAGCGAGCTCAAGCTCGGCGCGGCTTCGGTAGACCTGGGCAAGCTGGCCTATAAATTCCGCAAGGAAGGTGCCGGCCGCAGCGCCGAGCAGTTCGTGCGTGAAGAAATGGCCGAAGTGGTTGGCCAGCAAAACGCCGCAGCCCGCAAAGGCACCGACGTCGTGCTGTACGGCTTCGGTCGTATCGGCCGCCTGCTGGCGCGCATCCTGATCGAAAAAACCGGTGGCGGCGACGGCCTGCGCCTGCGTGCCATCGTCGTGCGCAAAGGCGCCGAGAACGACTTGACCAAGCGCGCAAGCCTGTTGCGTCGTGATTCGGTACACGGTCCGTTCAACGGCACCATCGTCATCGACGAAGAAAACAACACCATCACCGCCAACGGTAACCTGATCCAGGTGATCTACGCGAAGAACCCGTCCGAGGTGGATTACACCCAGTACGGCATCAAGGACGCCCTGCTGGTGGACAACACCGGTGTCTGGCGTGATGCCGAGGGCCTGGGCCAGCACCTGGCCTGCCCGGGTATCGATCGCGTTGTCCTGACCGCTCCGGGCAAGGGCAAGCTGAAGAACATCGTTCACGGCATCAACCACGCTGAAATTACCGCTGACGACAAGATCGTGTCCGCCGCTTCCTGCACCACCAACGCCATCGTGCCGGTGCTGAAGGCTGTGAACGACAAGTTCGGCATCGTCAACGGTCACGTCGAAACCGTTCACTCGTACACCAACGACCAGAACCTGATCGACAACTTTCACAAGGGCGATCGCCGTGGCCGTAGCGCCGCACTGAACATGGTGATCACCGAGACCGGTGCTGCTACCGCTGCTGCCAAGGCCCTGCCTGAGCTGGCCGGCAAGCTGACCGGTAACGCGATCCGTGTGCCGACGCCGAACGTGTCGATGGCGATTCTCAACCTGAACCTTGAGAAAGCCGCCACCCGTGAAGAGATGAACGAGTACCTGCGCTACATGGCGCTGCACTCCGACCTGCATAAGCAGATCGACTTCGTCAATTCGCAGGAAGTGGTGTCCACCGACTTCGTCGGCTCGCGCCACGCCGGTGTGGTGGACGCGGAAGCGACCATTACCCAGGACAACCGCGTTGTGCTGTACGTGTGGTACGACAACGAGTTCGGCTACAGCTGCCAGGTGGTTCGCGTGATGGAAGACATGGCTGGGGTCAACCCGCCTGCATTCCCGCGCTAAGCCTATGCGATGAGTGAAAAAGCCCCGACTGGTTCGGGGCTTTTTTGTGCCTGCGAGGGCCTCTTCGCGAGCAAGCCCGCTCGCACATTCGACCGGGTGTCTTCAGGGCGCGCGCGGTTAAATGTGAGAGCGGACTTGCTCGCGAAGGCGGTCGTTCAGCCAGCGCAAATCTTCAATTGAGCAACTGGGTACGCAAGCGTTCGGACAGCCCATTGGGCGCCAGCCAGAGGCTCAGGTAGGTCCTGGCAAGCTCATCGTCACCACTGCTGAACACCACCTGCCCATTGATCTCCAGGTTCAAGCCCCGCCCCGGACGAAAATCCAGGGCATACCGGTCGCCGCTGCGGATATCGCGAAAACTGGCGTGCAGTTTGTCTATCTCGGGCTTCAGTCGGGCGCTGGCCTGCTGGCGCTGCAGCGTGGCAGTGGCGGCTTTGATCACGTCGTTGCGGTCGATGTCGCGAAAGTAATACAGCGTCAGGCGCAACGCTTTTTGTTGCGACCAGGCCTGCTTGGCGCTCAGGTCGGACGGGGCATACAGCGCCGCCGCGTAGACATCCGCCCACAGGTAGGTAAGCACCGTCTGGTTTTTCAGCGCCAGTTCATGGGATTGCGCCGCAAAATCGGCTTGCCGGAGCCGATCCGCCTCACTCGCCTGCGCCGCCAGCGAAAAAATCATCATTAAACAGAAAACGACATGCCGCATAATGGCTCGTCCTGTAAAGGTGCGTGCCAGCAGTGTAATGCCTGTTTCGTGTTTCTGTAGTAAAGGCAAGACTGGCCTACGACGCGACCAAGGGTTAATGTGCGCGGCGTTGAGCCTTATATAGACTGTGCCCCGGTTCACACACTTGAGCCAAATTGTCCTTCATGACCGCTGGCCGCGGCATGATTTAGCCAGGCGTTCAACCGTGCGCCTGGCCTGTTCTGAGGAGTACGCATGGCTGTCTACAACTACGACGTGGTGGTACTGGGTTCCGGCCCGGCTGGAGAAGGTGCGGCGATGAACGCCGCGAAGGCAGGGCGCAAGGTGGCGATGGTCGATAGCCGTCGCCAGGTCGGCGGTAACTGCACCCACCTGGGTACCATCCCGTCCAAGGCCTTGCGTCACTCGGTGCGCCAGATCATGCAGTTCAACACCAACCCGATGTTCCGGGCGATTGGTGAGCCGCGCTGGTTCTCGTTCCCGGACGTGCTGAAAAGCGCCGAGAAGGTGATCTCCAAGCAAGTGGCTTCGCGCACCGGTTACTACGCCCGCAACCGTGTCGACCTGTTCTTCGGTACCGGCAGCTTCGCCGACGAGCAAACCATCGAAGTGGTATGCCCCAACGGCGTGGTCGAGAAGCTGGTGGCCAAGCACATCATCATCGCCACCGGTTCGCGCCCGTATCGCCCGGCGGATATCGATTTCCACCACCCGCGTATCTACGATAGCGACACCATCCTCAGCCTGGGCCACACCCCGCGCAAATTGATCATCTACGGCGCCGGCGTGATCGGCTGTGAATACGCCTCGATCTTCAGCGGCCTGGGTGTACTGGTGGAGCTGGTCGACAACCGCGACCAACTGCTGAGCTTCCTCGACTCGGAAATTTCCCAGGCGTTGAGCTACCACTTCAGCAACAACAACATCACTGTGCGTCACAACGAAGAGTACGAGCGGGTCGAAGGCCTGGACAACGGGGTGATCCTGCACCTCAAGTCCGGCAAGAAGATCAAGGCTGACGCCTTGCTGTGGTGCAACGGCCGTACCGGCAACACCGACAAGCTGGGCATGGAAAACATCGGGGTCAAGGTCAACAGCCGTGGCCAGATCGAGGTGGACGAGAACTACCGTACCTGCGTGGCGAACATCTATGGCGCCGGTGACGTGATCGGCTGGCCAAGCCTGGCCAGTGCCGCGCACGACCAGGGCCGTTCGGCCGCTGGCAGCATCGTCGACAATGGCAGCTGGCGTTATGTGAACGACGTGCCGACCGGGATCTACACGATTCCCGAGATCAGCTCGATCGGCAAGAACGAACATGAGCTGACCAAGGCCAAGGTGCCTTACGAAGTGGGCAAGGCGTTCTTCAAGAGCATGGCGCGTGCGCAGATCGCCGGTGAGCCGCAAGGCATGCTGAAGATCCTGTTCCACCGCGAGACCCTTGAGGTGCTCGGCGTGCACTGCTTTGGCTATCAGGCGTCGGAGATCGTCCACATCGGCCAAGCCATCATGAACCAGCCGGGTGAACTCAATACCCTCAAGTATTTCGTCAACACCACGTTCAACTACCCGACCATGGCCGAAGCCTATCGGGTAGCGGCCTACGACGGCCTCAACCGGCTTTTTTGAGCGGCTCCGGCCGGTGGCCTGAGCCGGCCGGGGAGACCGATTTCAGTAATTCTCGAGGGTGGCAGTGGCCAAACCGGGAAAGTCTGTAATCAGGCTATCTACGCCGAAGTCGGCGAGCCTGCGCATCAGCGCGGGTTCGTTGACTGTCCACACGGACACGTGCAAGCCCTGGCGCTGGGCTTTTTCCAGACGCTCAGGGGTGCACAACGTCCAGTTCAATGCCAGAAACTCACAACCATAGTTCTGCGCGACCTTCAGCGGGTCGAGCCAGGCGTATTCGGCGACCAGGCCGCGTGACAGGTCCGGGGTCAGTTCAACCGCTGCCTTCAGCACTTCCCGCGAGCTTGAGGTCACGGTGACCTTGTCCATCAGGCCAAAGCGCACCGCCATTTCGCGGATGGCCAGTACGGTGGTTGCGGCGCGGGTGCGCGAGGCACTTTTGACTTCCAGTTGCCAGTGATCGAAGTCGCACTGCTCGAACAGCTCTTCCAGGCGTGGGATCGGGCACGGCTTGACCCAGCCGGGGCCGCCTTTGCGCGCGTCCATCTTCACCAGGTCCGCCGCCGAATACTCGACGACCTTGCCGCGCCGGTCAGTGGTGCGCTTGAGCGTCGGGTCGTGGATGACCATCAGCTCGCCGTCCATGGACAGGTGCAAATCCAGTTCGCAGCGGCGTACACCGTGCTTGAGGCACTCCTGGAAGCTGGTCAGGGTGTTTTCCGGTGCTTCGCCTTTGGCACCGCGGTGGCCGTAAATCAGGGTCACAGTTGCTCCTATGCGCCAGGTCTGCTGGCGGGGTGATACGAATTCAGGTGTCTTGGGCGTCGCTCTGTTCCCGCGCCAGGCGCCGTTCCTGGGCTTGTTTCTGCAGGATATAGCGCGCGAGCAGCTGGCGTTGGGCATCGGTCATGGATTCGAATTCCGTGCCCACATCAAAACCTGCGCCCTTGGGATCGCAGTGGGTGACCCGCGCGCGCAGCAACAGGCCGAGCGCCTGAGGCATCAGCACCAGCTTGACCGCCAGGTGCGCGCCGGTCGGCAGGGGCGTGGGATGCTGGAAGTCGATGCCGCCTTCGGAAATGATCACCGGCTGCGGCGCGCCGACTTCATCCAGCAGGCCGCGCGCCATGATCTGGCTGAGCAGGTCCAGGCGTTTGTTCTGCACGCGCAGGAAGGCGGCGAGGGTGCGGTCTTTCTCGCTGAGCTGGCGTAACAGGTGCTGGGCTTCGAACTCGCTCAGGTGCAGTTCACTGAGCAGATTGAACAATGGGGAATCATCCAGCAACACTTCTTTGCTCGCCGCTTCGGGGGCAGACAGGCTTTTGATTTGAAGTGCGATCATGTCGTCGATACGGTAGTATTCGCGGCGCTCTTCTTCATCTAATGTCGACATGGCGAACCCCAGGTAACGGTAATGGTCTGAGTGTAAAGCTGCTTACCAGACCCCGCCACCGGGACGTCTTCTTTTCCTCCGAACAAGCCCCGACATGTTCAGACCTCTCTTCGTATTTATCGGCACGCGTTATACCCGTGCAAAGCGTCGCAATCATTTTGTGTCGTTCATTTCCCTGACCTCGATGATCGGGCTCGCCTTGGGCGTGGTCGTGATGATCGTGGTGTTGTCGGTGATGAACGGCTTCGATCATGAGATGCGCACCCGCGTGCTGGGCATGGTGCCCCACGCGACCATCGAGGGCGATGCGCCCATCAGCGACTGGCAAAGCCTGGCCGCCAAGGTCAAGCAGAACCCCAAGGTAGTGGCCGTCGCGCCGTTTACCCAGATGCAGGGGCTGCTGACCAATGACGGCAAGGTGCAGAAAATCCTGCTCAATGCCATCGACCCGGTCCAGGAGCGCAACGTCTCGATCATCGACAAGTTCATGCTGCAGGGCAAACTCGACGACCTCGCGCCCGGCAGCTTCGGCATCGTCATCGGTGACAAGGCCGCGGCGAAGCTCGGCGTGGGCCTCGGCGACAAGCTGACCTTCGTCGCCCCGGAAGTCACCGTGACCCCGGCCGGGATGTTCCCGCGCATGAAGCGCTTCACCGTGGTCGGCACCTTCCACGTCGGCGCCGGCGAGATCGACGGCTACCTCGGCCTGACCAACCTCACCGATTTGGCGCGCCTGCACCGCTGGCAGCCGGACCAGGTGCAGGGCCTGCGCCTGAAGTTCAACGACCTGTTCGACGCCCCGCGCGGCGCCTGGGAAATTGCCCAGCACCTGGGCGAATCCCAGTACTACGCCCGCGACTGGACTCGCACCCACGGCAACCTGTACCAGGCCATCCGCATGGAAAAAGCCATGATCGGCCTGCTGTTGCTGCTGATCGTCGCTGTCGCCGCCTTCAACATCATCTCCACGCTGGTGATGGTGGTGAATGACAAGAAAGGCGATATCGCTATCCTGCGCACCCTGGGCGCCACGCCGGGGCAGATCATGGCGATCTTCATGGTGCAGGGCACCGTGATCGGCGTGGTCGGCACCTTGATCGGCACGGCCGTGGGAATCCTGGCCGCACTGAATGTGAGTGCGGCGATCGCCGGCCTCGAAACCCTGATCGGCCACAAGTTTCTCAACGCCGACGTCTACTTCATCGATTACCTGCCGTCCCAGGTGCAAACCCAGGACGTGCTGATGGTGGGTGGCGCCGCGTTGGTCCTGAGTTTCCTTGCCACCCTGTATCCAGCCTGGCGCGCGGCACGTACCCAGCCAGCACAGGCCTTACGTTATGAGTGAATCGGGCATGAGTGAAAAAGCAATCCTGAGCTGCCGCAACCTGGGCAAATCCTATGAGGAAGGCCCGGAATCGGTGGTGGTGCTGTCCAACCTGCAACTTGAACTGCATCCGGGCGAGCGCGTGGCGATCGTCGGCAGTTCCGGCTCCGGCAAAAGTACCTTGCTCAACCTGCTGGGCGGCCTCGATACGCCGTCCCAGGGCAGCGTCTGGCTGGCCGGTGAAGAGCTGTCGGCCCTGGGTGAAAAAGCCCGTGGCCAGTTGCGCAACCGTTCGCTGGGCTTTGTGTACCAGTTTCACCACCTGTTGCCGGAATTCACTGCGCTGGAAAACGTGTGCATGCCGCTGTTGATCGGCAAGACTGCGATCCCGCAGGCCCGCGAGCGTGCCAAGGCGTTGCTGGAGCGCGTCGGCCTTGGCCATCGCCTGGAGCACAAGCCGGCCGAATTGTCCGGCGGCGAGCGCCAGCGTGTGGCGATTGCCCGTGCCCTGGTGAACAACCCGGGCCTGGTGATGCTCGATGAGCCGACCGGCAACCTCGACTCCCACACCGCCCAGGGCATCAAGGACTTGATGCTGGAACTGAGCACCCAGATGCGCACCGCGTTCCTGGTGGTGACCCATGACATGAGCATGGCCCGCCAGATGGACCGTGTGCTGCACCTGCAGGAAGGTCACTTGGTCGCCATCTGACCCGTTTCAAGCCCGGTGCCTATAGCGCCGGGTTTTTTCATTTTTTCAACGGTGCCCGCGAATGTTCAGACCGTTATCGATTTTCATCGGCACGCGCTATACCCGCGCCAAGCGCCGCAACCGTTTTGTTTCGTTTATCTCGATGACCTCGATGATCGGCCTCGCCCTGGGCGTGCTGGCAATGATTGTGGTGCTGTCGGTGATGAACGGCTTCCAGCGCGAAATGAGCTCGCGCATCCTCGGCATGGTACCCCACGCGACCATCGTCGGCGTGAACCCGATCGATGATTGGCAGCCGGTAGCGGCGGCGGCGATGAAAAATCCAGAAGTCACCGCCGCTGTTCCGTTCACGCAGATGGACGGCATGTTCTCCTACAAGGGCGCGATGCAGCCGATCGAGATCAGCGGCGTCGATCCGGCGCAGGAAGGCAAGGTGTCGATCGTGGCCCAGCACATCGTGCAGGGCAAACTCGATGACCTGAAGCCCGGCGAGTTCGGCGTGGTCGTCGGTGAAATCACCGCGCGGCGTTTTCGCCTGAGTGTGGGCGACAAGCTGACCCTGATCGTGCCGGAAATCAGCAGCGCCCCGGGCGGTATCACCCCACGCATGCAGCGCTTGAATGTGGTCGGCATCTTCAAGGTCGGCGCCGAGCTGGATGGCTCCATGGCCCTGATCCATATGGCCGACGCTGCCGAGATACAGCATTGGCAGCCGAACCAGGTGCAGAGCGTGCGCCTGGCGGTGAAGGACCTGTACGCAGCGCCCAAGGTCTCGACGGACATCGCCGGCAGCCTCGGTGCAGCCTACAAGGCGGACGACTGGACCCACACCCAGGGCAGCCTGTTCAGCGCGATGAAGATGGAAAAGACCATGATCGGCCTGCTGTTGCTGATGATCGTCGCCGTGGCCGCGTTCAACATCATCGCGACCTTGATCATGGTGGTGAACGACAAGGGCGCAGACATCGCGATCCTGCGCACCATCGGCGCCACGCCTCGGCAGATCATGGCGATCTTCATGGTGCAGGGCACGGTGATCGGCATCGTCGGCACCTTGATCGGCGGCGTGCTGGGGGTGATTGCGGCGCTGAATGTCAGTGAGCTGGTGGGCTGGCTGGAGCGCGTGACGGGGCAGCATATCTTCAGTTCGGATGTGTATTTTGTCAGCAACCTGCCGTCGGAGCTGCAGGGCGGGGATGTGTTGCTGATTTGCTCGGCGGGGTTTGTGTTGAGCTTCTTGGCGACCATCTACCCGGCGTATCGCGCGGCGAAGATTGAGCCGGCGCATGCCCTCAGATATTCGTAGCTGTTAACACCGCGATCGCAGGCAAGCCAGCTCCTACATTTTTGAATGTATTCACAAGCTGGCTTGCCTGCGATACGGCCTGCCCAGCTTGCCTCAATCCTCCTTCGGCAACTCAATCACAAACCGCGTCCATCCTGCCTGCGACTCACAATAAATCCTTCCGCCATGCGCTCGCACGATCGATTGGGTAATCGCCAAGCCCAGCCCCGCATGCTCGCTGCTGCCCTCATGGCGCGCCGGGTCCACTCGATAGAAGCGATCAAACAGGCGCGGTAACAGCGCCGGTGCAATACCTTCACCGCTATTCTCCACGGTCAGCGTCACCCCGCGAGCACCTTCTGTCATCCGTACCCGCACTTCGCCTCCCGCCGGGGTAAACCGCAGCGCGTTATCCAGCAGGTTCGACAAGGCCCGGCGCAGCATGCTGCGATCGCCGCGTGTATGGGCAGCGCCTGCGCACACCAGGCTGACCTGCGCGTCTTCGGCCAGCAGCGTGAAGAACTCCAGCAACGCGTCGACTTCCTCCGCCAGCGCCAGCGGTTCGCGCGTGGGCACCAGCAAGCCGTGGTCGGCCTTGGCCAGGTAGAGCATGTCGTTGACCAGTTGCGCCATCCATTGCAGCTCTTCCAGGTTGCTGTGCAGCGCCTCGCGGTAGTCCTCCAGCGGGCGTGGCTGGGTGAGGATGACTTGGGTGTGGGTCAACAGGTTCGACAGCGGCGTGCGCAGTTCGTGGGCGATATCGGCGGAGAAAGCCGAAAGGCGCTGGAACGCGTCGTCCAGGCGACCGAGCATCGCGTTGAAGACCTGCGCCAGTTCCGCCAGCTCTGGCGGCATGTGCTGCTCGGGCAGGCGCTGGGTCAGGGAATGCGCGGAGACGCTGGCCGCCACATCGCCCATGCGTCGCAAGGGCCGCAACCCACTGCGCGCGGCCCAGGCGCCGAGCAATGCGGTGGCCAGGGCCGAGAGGCCGACAGTCAACCAGATCAGGTGCTGCATGCGCTGCAGGAAGTGTTGGTGGTGAGTGATGTCGAGTATCAGGCTCAGTTGCGGCGAGTCCGGCTGGCTTGGCGCCAGTGGCACGTTGTACACGCGGTAGTCGGTGCCGGCGTTCTGCAGGCGGTGCAAGCCCGGTGCCTCGGGCAAGCTCATGCCCGCCGCGCCGTCAAACCAGCGCTGGCCAGCGGCGCTGATGCGCAGCGTCAGGTCGGGTTGGCGAGTGAGTTCGGTGCGCAGTTGCGCTTCGCGCTGGGCAAACAGCTGCGGCGTGTCGACGCCTTGCAAGGTACTGCGCAAGGCGACTAGTTTGCCGTCGAGCAGTTGCTGGTCCAGCTCGATAAAGTGCGTTTCACTGGCATGATTGAACAGCACGCCGGCCAGCAGCGACACCACCGCAGTACAGCCGGCAAACAGCAAGGCCAGGCGGCTGGCCAGGGACAGGCGCGAGATCAATTGCACCGTGCCTCCAGCACATAACCCATGCCGCGCACGGTGTGGATCAGCTTGGTGGGGTAGTTGTCGTCGACTTTCAGGCGCAACCGGCGGATCGCCACTTCGATGATGTTGGTGTCGCTGTCGAAATTCATGTCCCAGACCTGGGAGGCAATCAGCGACTTGGGCAGCACTTCGCCCTGGCGGCGCAGCAACAGTTCCAGCAGCGAGAATTCCTTGGCGGTGAGGTCGATGCGCTGGCCGTCCCGTTCGACACGGCGGCGAATCAAATCCAGGCGCAGGTCGGCCAACTGCAAGGCGGTTTCCTGCGGGGCACTGCTGCCACGGCGCAACAGGCTGCGCACGCGTGCCAGCAGTTCGGAAAAGGCGAAGGGTTTGACCAGGTAGTCGTCGGCGCCGAGTTCCAGGCCGTGCACGCGGTCTTCCACGGCGTCCCGGGCGGTCAGGAACAGCACCGGAATATCCAGGCCGGCGCCGCGCACCGCTTGCAGGATTTGCCAGCCGTCGCGGCCGGGCAGCATCACGTCGAGGATCAGCAGGTCGTAGTCGCCGGTCAACGCCAGGTGCTGGCCGCTGGCGCCGTCGGCCACCCATTCGGTGGTAAAGCCAGCCTCGGCCAGGCCCTGGCGCAGGTATTGGCCGGTTTTGGCTTGGTCTTCGACAATCAACAGTTTCATGGGCAGCTCTTGGCAAACAGGACACGACCGGCTTTATACCGTGGGGGCCGGGGTAAGGGCGCAACCTGACAAAGTTGTAATCTAGCAGTCAGCTGGCTGGCAGCGGCGTCATCTTAGAGTGCTGATCCTGCGGTTTACATAGTTTCGGAGAAGAGAGATGGCGTTGCGTACTCCCCTGATGTTGGCAGGCTGCCTGTTGGCGCTGAGTTTCGGTGCGGCGGCTGACACGGCTCACACATACGCGTTCGGCCAGCCGGCACCGGCGAACCAGGCCACGCGCACCGTGCAAGTCACGCTGCAGGACATTTCCTTTTCACCCAAGTCCTTGGACGTCAAGGCTGGTGAGACGGTGCGCTTTGTACTCGTCAACAAAGGCCAGTTGCTCCATGAATTCAACCTGGGTGACGCGGCGATGCATGCCGAGCACCAGAAGGAAATGTTGCAGATGCAAGCCAGCGGCATGCTTACCGCCACCGGCATGGGCAAGATGGACCACAGTGCGATGGGCCATGGCGACATGGGCGGCATGAAGCACGACGACCCCAACAGTGTGCTGGTGGAGCCGGGCAAAACCGCCGAGCTGACCTGGACCTTTACCAAGGCCACCGGGCTTGAGTTCGCGTGCAACCTGCCGGGGCATTACCAGGCGGGGATGGTCGGCAAGCTGACCGTCGAGTAAGGCGGTTCTTAGAGGCGGGATCAAAGGCTGGTAGACTGGCGGGGTTTATTTAGCCAGGTTTCCGCCATGCATCCCGCAGCCGAACATTCGCCGCTGGGCAAGTCCAGTGAATACATCTCCACCTACACCCCCTCGTTGCTGTTCCCGATTCCGCGCGCCGCCAAATGGGCCGAGCTGGGCCTGAGCGCCGAGACCCTGCCTTATAAAGGCGTGGATTTCTGGAATTGCTTCGAATTGTCCTGGTTGTTGCCATCGGGCAAGCCGGTGGTGGCCATCGGTGAATTCAGCATTCCGGCCGATTCGCCGAACATCATCGAATCCAAGTCATTCAAGCTGTACCTCAATTCGCTCAACCAGAGCGCGTTTGCCGACGTACACAGCCTGGAAGCCACCCTGCGCACCGACCTCAGCGCGGCTGCCGGCAAACCTGTGAGCGTGCGCGTGCGCAGCCTGGCCGAGGTTGAAGCCGAAGGCGTGCAGGCTTTGCCGGGTGTGTGCATCGACGATCTGGATATCAGCGTCAGCAACTACGAACACCCGCGCCCCGAACTCTTGCGCTGCGATGCTTCGCGTGTGGTCGAGGAGAGCGTGCACAGCCACTTGCTCAAATCCAACTGCCCGGTGACCAGCCAGCCAGACTGGGGCAGCGTGGTGGTGGACTATCGCGGGGCGGCACTCGATCACGCCAGTTTGCTCGAATACCTGGTGAGCTTTCGCCAGCATTCGGACTTCCATGAGCAGTGCGTGGAGCGCATCTTCCTGGACCTGCAGCGCTTGCTCAAGCCAGAGAAGCTGACGGTGTATGCGCGGTATGTGCGGCGTGGCGGGCTGGATATCAACCCGTACCGCAGCACCGAGGATGTGGCGTTCCAGAACGTGCGCCTGGCTCGCCAGTAGCTATCACGCAAATCAAATGTGGGAGCGGGCTTGCCTGCGACGGCGGTGTATCAGTCACCCGATGGATGACTGAATGATCGCGATCGCAGGCAAGCCAGCTCCCACATGCGTTTCTGCGCTTGCCTTGGGGCCTGGTTCAGATCCCGATGTTGCCCAGGGTGATCATGATATTGCGCAATGTGCCGGAAATGACCGGATGATCGGCATCGAACTCTATGGCCGCTTGGTTCACATCATCGGAAATACTCGGCGTCTGAGTCGCCGGTTCAAGTTCAAGTTGTAATTCAAACTTGGCAATCAAGGCTTCCAGCGCTTCGCGTTTTTCTTCCGACAGCGGCGGTTCCTGTTCCAACTGCCCGCGCAGGATCTCGACCTGTTCTTCCAGTTTTTTGCGATCAGGCATGACGTGGTTCCTTTTATCGATAGGCACTGGCATAGACCACGGCACGCCGAGAAAGGTCTACGAGCTGACCTGTAGATTAATCCACTGGCGCCCTCCGTGCATGATCTCGATCAGGGCTTCTCGCCCTTGAGCTGGCGCAGGCTGATGTCGGCCAGGCAACTGCCGAGCTCGCCCAGGTGGTCGATCACCGAGTGCACGCCCAGGCCATACAGGGCGACGGTGGCCTTGCCGCGCTTGTACTCGCGCTCCTGCTCGCTCAGCGCCTGCCATTGCTCGGGGGCCATGCCGCACAGCGAGCCGCACGAGGCCAGGCCGATAGTCCACAGGCCGGCGTTCAGCCCCGATTGCAGCAAGCGCGGCTCGCCGCTGACCAGCACGCAGCCTTCCAGGCGTTCGATATTCAGTTCCATCAAGGCTTGCCAGCACGCGTGGGGCGCAGGCCAGCGGATGGAGGAGGGCGATGCAGCCTTGAGCCACTCGGGGAGTGAGGCCGACAGCGCGGTGGTCACCGGGGGTGGCAATTCATCCAGCCAGGCGCAGGGCACGCCTTGATCCTTCAGGCTGCGCAGGATTTTCAGGGCGCCGGGTGTGGCATGGGAGCCCAGCGTGGGGGAATCGGTGCGTGCCCGGGAACCGAAGTCCACCAGGCAGCCACTCAGGCCAAACAGAACTGCAGTCAAGGCAGGCGCGCTGGCGATGGCAATCTCGGCGTGAGGCATTTCAACATCCCTGAAATAGCCCTGACGCTAACGGGGCACGATGACAAGCCGATGACAGCAGGGTTAATTGTAGGAATTTTGTGCATTTCCCGTATGTCGTTTCCTGCATGCTGCCTAATTGGACACTTCCGTCATATACTGGCCGTCTTATTCAGGGCATAGCGCCCATGACAGACCATTCAAGGAGCAAAAGCTATGCGCTGGAGCCACTACTTCGCTCAGCTGTCGGTGTGTGCCACTGTGCTGCTGGCGCCGTTCGCCGCACAGGCCGCGTCCGAAGACGATCCATGGGAGAGCGTCAACCGCCCGATCTTCACCTTCAACGACACCGTTGATACCTACGCGCTCAAGCCGTTGGCCCAGGGCTATCAGTTTGTGACTCCTCAATTCGTGCAGGACGGCGTGCACAACTTCTTCCGCAACATCGGCGATGTCGGCAACCTGGCCAACAACGTGCTGCAACTCAAGCCACATGCGGCGGGTGTGGACACGGCTCGCCTGCTGATGAACACCACCTTCGGTGTGCTGGGCTTTATCGACGTCGGCACTAAAATGGGGCTGCAGCGCAGTGACGAAGACTTCGGCCAGACCCTCGGCTACTGGGGCGTCGGCAGCGGGCCTTACGTGATGCTGCCGTTGCTGGGCCCGAGCACCTTGCGTGACGCGCCGTCCAAGTACGTGGACAGCTACACCCAACCGTACCGCTACATGAACGATATCGGCTGGCGCAACAGCACCTTCGGCCTGAATATCGTGGACACCCGTGCCAGCCTGCTCGACAGCGAGAAGCTGATCACCGGCGACAAATACACGTTTATCCGCAACGCCTACCTGCAGAACCGTGAGTTCAAGGTCAAGGATGGCAAGGTCGTCGACGACTTCTAAGTCGTGACGTTTTGAAATGAAAAAAGGCGACCCTGGCGGTCGCCTTTTTTTGTGCGCACTTTTCAGTGCATTTTCAAGATCTTGAGGCCCAGTTGCTGCTCCTCACCGGTGGTCTTGGTCCAGACCACTTCGGTGTCCGCCTCCAACCCCTTGAGTGCGGCGTGCTCCGATTCGATGCGCACCGTCAGGTGGTCGCCCGCCTTGAATTGGCGAGGCGCCTGGACCTGCATCCCGGAGCTTGAAAGGTCCACGCACACCCCGGCAATCTCCTGCCCGGCGTGGATAAGAGACACATCGGCATCCACGCGCATGCGGATGAAATCGCGTTTTTCGGCGTAGTCGCGCTCGTGTTCGCTCATGGGTTCCATCCTTACTTTGTGTTGTGGTCGTGCCCGTTCTTATAACTCCCGGTGATTTGCGGTGTAAAGACGCCCGGCGACCATCGGCATGAGCTTGAAACCCCTGGCGGATGGGAGTACCGTCTGCGCCTTAGAAGGGCACCTCTGCTTTACCGTTGTGCGTGGGCCAAAATCCCGTATGTTGTAGGACAGAGAGGCTAGAAAGCGAATCCAGTACGTGCGCCCGACCATTGCCGAGCCACCTACGCCAACCTAATTCTGGCGCCGTTTGCCCACATGCAAAAAACCAGTGCCACGCTGCTGATAATCGATGACGACGAAGTAGTGCGCGCGAGCCTCGCGGCCTATTTGGAAGACAGTGGCTTCAGCGTCCTGCAGGCCAGCAATGGCCAACAGGGTCTCCAAGTGTTCGAGCGCGACAAGCCCGACCTCGTGATCTGCGACCTGCGCATGCCCCAGATGGGCGGCCTCGAGCTGATTCGCCAGGTGACCGAGCTTGCCCCGCAGACGCCGGTGATTGTCGTGTCCGGTGCCGGGGTGATGAACGATGCCGTCGAGGCCTTGCGCCTGGGCGCTGCCGACTACCTGATCAAGCCCCTGGAAGACCTGGCGGTGCTGGAGCACTCGGTACGTCGCGCCCTGGACCGTGCACGCCTGTTGTTGGAAAACCAGCGTTACCGCGAAAAGCTCGAAACCGCCAACCGCGAACTCGAAGCCAGCCTGAACCTGCTCCAGGAAGACCAGAACGCCGGTCGCCAGGTGCAGATGAACATGTTGCCGGTCAGCCCGTGGACCATCGACGAATTCCAGTTCGCTCACCAGATCATCCCGTCGTTGTACCTGTCGGGTGATTTCGTCGACTACTTCCGTGTTGATGAGCGGCGTGTCGCGTTTTACCTGGCCGATGTTTCCGGCCATGGCGCATCCTCTGCCTTTGTAACCGTGTTGTTGAAGTTCATGACCACACGGCTGTTGTTCGAATCCAAGCGCAATGGCACCTTGCCGGAGTTCACCCCCTCCGAGGTGTTGGGCCACATCAACCGGGGCTTGATCAGCTGCAAGCTGGGCAAGCACGTGACGATGGTAGGCGGCGTGATTGATGAAGAAACCGGTCTTTTGACCTACAGCATCGGCGGTCACCTGCCGATGCCGGTTTTGTACACTCCCGACAGTGTGCGCTACCTGGAAGGGCGTGGCCTGCCCGTAGGCTTGTTCAATGAAGCGACCTACGAAGACCACATCCTGGAGCTGCCACCGGCGTTCAGCCTGACGCTGATGTCCGATGGCATCCTGGACCTGCTTCCAGAGCCTACACTCAAAGAGAAAGAGGCTGCCTTGCCCCAAAAGGTCAAGTCGGCGGGCGGCAGCCTGGATGGCCTGCGGCAGGTTTTTGGATTGGCCACGCTAGGGGAGATGCCGGATGATATCGCCCTATTGGTGTTGAGCAGGAATCTTTGATGAGTACCGGAAGAATCCAATTCGCCGAGCAAGACGGGACCTTCGTCCTGAAGTTTGTCGGTGAAGTGCGCCTGACCTTGTGTTCGGCGCTGGATGCGACGATTGAGCGGATTTTCACAGCGTTGAATTTTTCGGCGATCGTGATCGATCTGACCGAAACCCGCAGCATCGATAGCACCACCCTTGGGTTGTTGGCCAAGTTGTCCATTCTGTCTCGGCAGAAGGTCGGCCTGTTGCCGACGGTCGTCACCACCCATGAAGACATCACCCGTCTGCTGCAGTCCATGGGTTTTGACCAGGTGTTCAACATCGTTGATCGCCCGATCCCATGCCCTGAATGCCTGACCGACCTGCCTTCCCAGGATCAGTCCGAGGAAGTGGTGCGGGTCAAGGTGCTGGAAGCGCACAAGATCCTGATGGGCCTGAACGAGTCCAATCGCGAAGCGTTCCACGACCTCGTGAATGCCCTCGAACGCCACTGACCTGAATTTTAACGGTAGGCGCTGGCTTGCCACGATGGCGGCGTGTCGGTCACCTTATCCGTTGCTGCCGCTCCCGTGAGCAAGCGTGCGCCTGCAGCTTGAACAGTGGCCGGCTCAAGATTGATGAAACACAAAAAAGGGCGGTACCCGCGAGGGTGCCGCCCTTTTTGCTACCGCCGCTTTTTACAGCTTGGCAGTCAGCAACGCCTCCAGCTTCTCCTGGTCGCGAGCAAACTGACGAATACCCTCGGCCAGCTTCTCGGTGGCCATCGCATCCTCGTTGGACTCCCAACGGAACTGCGCTTCTGTCAGATGCACACGGGCTTCGCCGGCATGGCCTGGCGAAAGCTTGCGCTCCAGCTTGCCTTCATCGGCTGCCAGCTTCTCCAGCAGGTCCGGGCTGATGGTCAGGCGATCACACCCGGCCAGCTCTTCGATCTGGCTCAGATTGCGGAAGCTCGCCCCCATCACCACCGTCTTGTAGCCATTGGCCTTGTAGTAGTTGTAGATGCGCGTTACCGACTGCACACCTGGGTCTTCGGCGCCGGTGTAGTCATTGCCATTGGCCTTCTTGTACCAGTCATAGATACGGCCCACGAACGGCGAGATCAGGAACACGCCGGCTTCTGCGCATGCTACGGCCTGGGCGAAGGAGAACAGCAGCGTCAGGTTGGTCTGGATGCCTTCTTTCTCGAGCTTCTCCGCCGCGCGGATACCTTCCCAGGTGGAGGCGATCTTGATCAGCACGCGATCACGGCCAACACCAGCCTTGTCGTACAGGTCGATCAGGCGATGCGCACGCTTGAGCACGGCGTCGGTATCGAATGACAGGCGCGCATCCACTTCGGTGGAGATGCGCCCAGGCACCACTTTCAGGATCTCCTGGCCGACGGCCACTGCAAACCGGTCGCTGGCCAGGCCGACATCACCGTTGCAGTCCTTCACGCACTCATCCAGCAGCTTGGCATAGCCTGGAATCGAGGCGGCCTTGAGCAGCAGGGAAGGGTTGGTGGTGGCGTCTTGCGGCTTGAGCTTGGCGAGGGTTGAGAAATCGCCGGTATCGGCTACGACAGTGGTGAATTGCTTGAGTTGTTCCAGCTTGGAAGTCATGGGCGTGCTCTGTCCTATGGGTCTGATGACATTACCCGAGCGCTGGCAGGCGCTCAAGGGCGCAAATGCGTTCGATCGTTTGCGAGGGCAACAACCTGAAAACAGCCGTTTGAATGACTGATCTTGCTGGTAAATAGGAGGGCAAAACGGCCGGCAGGTTCAACCCAACTGCCCTGCGGGCAACGCAGCCCCGTGGAAGCCGTCTCCCTGAGGCGAGCAGGCTTGCCCTGCGTTGGGTCGCGCAGCGGCCCTAGACCTATGAACGCGTTCCAACTGAAAAATCGCACCAGTCCTACTGGGGGCGCTTCGCACCCCAACGCAGGGCAAGCCTGCTCGCCACAACAGCCCAGCCACTCAACATTTCCCTGACACGCAGCCCATCAGCGCCCCTCCAACAACTCCCCAGCCTGGTCCAGCAACGCCAAAGGGTCCGTGGCTTTATGAATGTCCACCGACAACAACTGCCGAAACTTGCGCGCCCCGGGGAAGCCCGTGCCGAGTCCCAGCACATGCCGTGTGATGTGATGCATCGAGCCGCCCGTGGCCAAGTGCTGCGCAATATAAGGCCGCAACTGCGCCAGCGCCTCAGCGCGGCTGATCACCGGCTGCGAGCTGCCATACAACTGCTGATCCACCTCTGCCAGCAAATACGGATTGTGATAGGCCTCGCGGCCGAGCATTACGCCGTCAAATGTCTGCAAGTGCTCGTGGCACTGCTCCAGCGTCTTGATCCCGCCATTGAGGATGATCTCCAGCTCGGCAAAATCCTGCTTCAACTGCGCCGCCACGTCATAACGCAACGGTGGAATGTCCCGATTCTCCTTGGGCGACAACCCCTCCAGGATCGCAATCCGCGCATGCACGGTAAAACTGGTGCAGCCCGCGTCCTTGACCTGCCCGACGAAATCACACAGCTCGGCGTAACTGTCCCGGCCGTTGATCCCGATACGATGCTTCACCGTCACTGGAATCGACACTGCATCGCGCATCGCCTTCACACAATCGGCCACCAGGGCAGGGTGACCCATCAGGCACGCGCCAATCATGTTGTTCTGCACGCGGTCGCTGGGGCAACCCACGTTCAGGTTCACCTCGTCATACCCCGCAGCTTCGGCCATGCGCGCGCACGCAGCCAGATCCGCCGGCACACTGCCGCCCAACTGCAACGCAAGCGGGTGCTCGGCTTCGTTGTGACGCAGGAAGCGTTCGTGATCGCCGTGCAGGATTGCGCCGGTGGTGACCATCTCGGTGTAGAGCAGGGCGTGCTTGGAGAGCAGGCGCAGGAAGTACCGGCAGTGGCGGTCGGTCCAATCCATCATCGGGGCGACGGAAAAGCGGCGGGACAAGGGTTGCGATAAAGCGCTGGTCGGGGACATTGGACAATCTGAGTGGGTAAGGCAGAGGGGGCGAGTTTATCAGGAATCAAGGGCAGGATTCGTGCTCTGCCTGCCCTGGTCCAGGATGCCCGGCTTCAATCATTGCGTCATGACATTCCCTTGATGAAAAATCTTGCGCTTGGCGAGGCGGCTGGTGGTTGCAAGCCTGCATGCCAGACGACCGAAAAGAGGGGGGGGGGCTCCTCGCCCGCGCGCGCAAAAAACACTGTGAATAAAGAGTGGCGCAGTGCGATAATGGCTCAAGGCCATCACCTGCTTTCTTATAAGTACTATTAATGAAAACGACATTTTCTGCGAAATTGTTTATTTTTTTTGTTGCATCGCTGTTGGTCTGCACTATCTATTTTCTGGTTGAAGCATTTCTGTAGCGCACTTCACGTCCGGCGGGCGTGTTGGTGTTGCTGTATGAGAAATCTACTGATCACGAACAAGCTGCCTAATATCAAGCCTAAAAAGCCACCTAGAAAGGTGAATTTTTTTGAGGGTCTGGTATTGGCGGCTTTTACGTCGTCGAGGGCGTTGAACGCGCGCACGTTATTATCAGAAGCCAAGGCGGGTAAGTTCAGCGCGATGGCGTCCGTGTTCGCTGTATCCAACGCGGATTTGAGTTGGGATCGCGCCAGCGCTTCAGTGGTCGCGGTGGCCGATGCGATATACAGGATAGCCTCGTTTTTACCTGTCTTCGGCGCTGTTTCCTTCACGTTAACCGACTGCGCCGCCATCACGCCCATGGCCGTATAGAACATGTCGTTTTGTATGGAGCTGTAGAGCTCGGTTTCCTGCGGTGGTGTATTCGCTTGGGCGCTTGCATCGTTGTCTTTAACTGCTTTATATAAACTATAGAGCGAAGACTTGGTGATGTAAGTACTGGCAGTCCATTGTTCGGGAGCCGTCGCATTGATTGCAAATGAGACAGCCGCGCCCGCGACGGTGGTGGCTATAACGGTTTTCTTACTTGACCACAAGGCGAGGAGAAGTGGAATAAGGTCTATTTCATCATCAGTGGAACGCGGTTTTGAATTCGTTGAAATGCTCACGAAAAATTCCTTTCTTTACGTTCCCGGAGTGTAGAGAAAAAACCGCCATATGCCATGTATTCATCTCATTGCCAATAAATGCGAATAATTCCTGTTTGTTCTGGTGGGTGTTGTTTCAAACGACTGCCCGCGTATTGATTGCAGCCTGAACCACAGCTGTCACGTAGAGAAACTTCATGATGCCTGGCAACCCACAGGCATAGGATCATCCGCACGACACAATCGTTCACGCTTGAGCCGCCAGGGATCTGAAAAATGCGCTTGAACCTTATAAAAACCATGCTTATTGCCGGTGTTGTGCTGCTCAGTGGTTGCGCGGGCGTCAGCACCAGTACATGCCTTTCCGAAGGCTGTCAGTCGTTCGATGGCCATGGCGCCGCGAATGCGACCAAGGTGAACGTTGGCGGGAGCGGGTTGGGCAGTAGTTTCAGCCAGTACAGCTCAGGATTGCTGCACGATTAAACCCGTGATCGGGGCAGGGTTGCCTGCCCCTTTTTCGTTCAATGACCGCCCTGCATCCGTCGCGCGATCAGGTAAACGCCCAGCCCAACCAGCGCCGTGGCCGCGCCGATATACCCGGTGCTGGTCCAACCCAGCCCCGCTGTAATCGCCATGCCGCCAAACCACGGGCCCAGCGCGTTGGCCAGGTTGAACGCAGCATGGTTGGACGCAGCCGCCAGGCTCGGTGCTTCGTGCGCGATATCCATCAGGCGGATTTGCAGCGGTGCGGCCAGTGACACCATGGTGCCGACCAGGCCGATGCCCAGCAGCACGCCCCAGAGCGACCCGGCGGCGAATGGGAAGAACAGCAGCACCGCCATCGACCACACCAGAATCAACCCCACCGCCCGAAATTGCAGGCGATCAAACAGCTTGCCGCCGGCAATGTTGCCGATAATCCCGCCGACGCCAAATGCGGCCAGCCCGAACGGAATCCATTGCGGTGACACCTTGGTGACTTCAAGCATCGTCGGCGCCAGGTAGCTGAACACGCAGAACATCCCGGCAAAGCCGATGGCGCCAATGGCCAGGGCCATCCACACCTGAGGTTTGGTGAAGGCGCGCAGTTCCTTGCGCGGGTCGCTGCGCGGTTCATCGCGGCGATCGGGGACGTAGCGCCAGACCAGCGCAATCGTGCACACGGCGATGGCACTGACCAGTGCAAATGCCGAACGCCAGCCCAGATACTGGCCGAGGAAGGTGGCAATCGGGTTGCCCAGCAGCATCGCCAGGGTCAGCCCCATCATTACCCGCGCGACGGCGCCGGCGCGTTTGTCGGTGGGCACCATGCTGGAGGCGACAACGGCAGCGATGCCAAAGTAGGCGCCATGGGGCAGGCCACTGATAAAGCGGAAAGCCACCAGTGAACCAAAGGTCGGGGTGAACGCCGTGGCCAGGTTGCCCAAGGCATACAGCCCCATCAACAGCAGCAACATATGTTTGCGCAGCAGTTTGGCGCCGAGGATTGCCAGCAGTGGCGCGCCGACCATCACGCCCAGGGCATAGGCACTGATGGCGTGGCCGACCTGGGGTTCGCTGAGGTTGAGGTTGTGGGCAATGTCGGGCATCAGGCCCATGATGGCGAATTCGCCGGTACCGATAGCGAAAGCGCCCACGGCCATGGCCGCTTCCATTTTGGCGGCACTGCGCGCGGGCAGCACGTGCCCGGGAGTTTGGTGGATAGACATGGATCGCTCTGTTTGGATGAATGGCACGAAGGAGAGCCGCCGATGCTACGCAAGCAGCGACGAAGGTGTCTAGAACAGCCTTTTTCGGCAGAGTTCCATCGCCCTGGCCACCCTGTGACCCCACGTCGCGCCCATCGGGCTTGACAGTAAAGCGTTAAAACCCGCGATTTAGAGCTGTCAATTGGCCAAACAGCGCATAACCGCTGTTTGGCGTGATATTCTGCGCGCCGTCTTGGTCTAGTCTTTCTCCGGTGCGTACACCCGTATACGTCCCGGTGATTGGCTGTCGCCCAGGTAGCTGAAGCCAATAATGATAAGAAGTCAGCGCAGAAGGGACATAAAAGTGAGGTCGACACGTCGGCCTTGTGTGCCCACCCTGCGGTCCCCGAATGAATGTGCACACCCCGCGATGCGTTGCCTGGCGCAGCGTGATTGAGGGGTGCCCATGATCCGGATCGGCAGGGCGGATGGCGTTTTATCATAGGTGCTACTGATGTTTAAAAAAGTAAACACTGCCCTGCTGGGGCTGGCTTTGTCGCTGGGGATAACGTCCGTTCACGCGGAAGAGGCAAAGAAAGTCGATGTGCTGCTGATCGGCGGCGGCATCATGAGTGCGACCCTGGGTGTATGGCTCAATGAGCTGCAGCCGGACTGGTCGATGGAAATGGTCGAGCGCCTCGACGGCGTGGCCGAAGAAAGCTCCAACGGCTGGAACAACGCCGGTACCGGTCACTCGGCCCTGGCTGAGCTGAACTACACCCCCGAAGACAAGAACGGCAACGTTGAGATCCCTAAAGCGGTCGAAATCAACGAAGCGTTCCAGATCTCCCGTCAGTTCTGGTCCTGGCAGGTCCAGCAGGGCGTGCTGAAGAACCCGCGTTCGTTCATCAACTCCACGCCGCACATGAGCTTTGTGTGGGGCGATGACAACATCAAGTTCCTCAAGAAGCGTTACGAAGCACTGAAAGCCAGCCCGCTGTTTGCCGGCATGCAGTACTCCGAAGACCCGGCGCAGATCGCCAAGTGGGTTCCGCTGATGATGGAAGGGCGTGACCCGAACCAGAAAATCGCGGCCACCTGGACCCCGATCGGCACCGACGTGAACTTCGGCGAGATCACCCGCCAGTTCGTCGCTCACCTGCAAACCACGCCGAAGTTTGATCTGAAACTGTCGAGCGAAGTGCAGGACATCACCAAGAACGCCGACGGTTCGTGGCGCGTCAGCTACAAAAACCTGAAAGACGGCACCAAGACTGAAACCGACGCCAAGTTCGTGTTCATCGGCGCTGGCGGCGGTGCCTTGCACCTGCTGCAGAAGTCGGGCATCCCGGAAGCCAAGGAATACGCCGGCTTCCCGGTGGGTGGTTCGTTCTTGGTGACTGATAACCCAGCCATCGCCGAGCAGCACCTGGCCAAGGCCTACGGCAAGGCTTCGGTTGGCGCGCCACCGATGTCGGTTCCGCACCTGGACACCCGCGTGCTTGATGGCAAGCGCGTAATCCTGTTTGGCCCATTCGCGACCTTCTCGACCAAATTCCTGAAAGAAGGCTCGTACCTGGACCTGCTGACCAGCACCACCACCCACAACATCTGGCCAATGACCAAAGTCGGTATTCGCGAATACCCACTGGTCGAGTACCTTGCCGGCCAACTGATGCTGTCGGATGACGACCGCTACAACGCGCTGAAAGAGTACTTCCCGAACGCCAAGAAAGAAGACTGGCGCCTGTGGCAAGCCGGTCAGCGCGTGCAGATCATCAAGCGTGACGAAGAGCAGGGCGGCGTCCTGAAACTCGGTACCGAAGTGGTCAGCTCCGCCGACAACACCATCGCAGGCCTGTTGGGTGCATCGCCAGGCGCGTCCACCGCGGCTCCGATCATGCTGACTGTGCTGCAGAAAGTGTTCAAGGACAAGGTCGCGACCCCTGAGTGGCAGGAAAAACTGCACCAGATCGTACCGAGCTACGGCACCAAGCTGAACGACAGTCCTGAGGCTGTTGCCAAGGAATGGGCGTACACCGCCGGTATCCTGCAACTGACCCCACCGCCTGCGATTCCGCAGCTCACCGCTCCAAAGGCCACCGAGGCTGCCAAGCCTGCGGCTGAGCCGAGCAAGCCGGCTTCTGACCTGGCGCTGTAAGCCAAGTACCGAGCCTGTGTAAAAAGCCCGCTGAACCGGTGACGGTCAACGGGCTTTTTTGTGCGCAGTGTCTACACCTTGAAGTGCCTGACTTGCTCATGCAGGTGCAACGCCAATGCATTGCCGGTATCGCAGAGGAGGTACAGGTGCTGCGCCGACAGCGGCGGCAGTTCCGTCATGTGTTTCAACCCTTCGCCCATGCGACTTTTTTCCATCAGGCCTACCGCTACGCCACTGCGCACACAGGCTTCAACCGCTGATGAGTTGGGGCTCTCCAGCAACACACGGTGGTAAACCCCGTGATCCTTCAACGCCTGTAAGGCCGCCGCGCGGTAGGGGCAGCCGGCGACAGGCACGGCGATCGGCAGTGCCGCATTCGACGCACAGCTAAAGCCCTCGGCCGCAACCCACAACGGTTGAACCGACCCCAGGCGTTCGCCCTGTGCCAGCGGTTGTGCGCTCACGGTAATGGCCAGGTCCAGTTGGTTTGCCATGAATAAATTCAACAATTCACCACTGGTACGTGCTTCTACTTCCAGTTCGAGCAGCGGGTTGTCGGCGATCAAGTCGGGCAGGAATTCCTGCATGAATGCCGGTGCGTAGGTGTCGGGAATGCCCAGGCGGATTTTGCCCTGCATGCGCTGGGGCATCAGCGTGATCAGCAGGCGGTCGTGGCTCTTGAGAAATTCGGTGGTTTCGCCGAGGAGTTTCAGGCCGTACAGCGTCAGCTCCACACCCTGGTTGCTACGGCTGAACAGGCGTTGGCCGACTTGGTCTTCGAGTTTTTGAATCTGCGTGGTCACGGTCGACGCGCTGCGGTGCACATGTTCGGCCGCCTCGTTGAAGCGCCGAAAGCGCGCAACGGCGTGGAAGGTGCGTAACAAGTCGATATTCAATTGTCTGGCCATGATTCCACTATTACGGATTGGTAGTGCAGCTTATTCAAATATACAGAATCATGCGTGGCCCTTAGCCTTTCAGTCAACGTGCACTGGCCGGAGGCTTCATGACGCGATCAACCTTAAAGCGGCTGCTGTTGCAGGTGGCGTTCGTGCTGTCGTGGAGCTCAGGCTATATCGGCGCCAAATTGGGCACGCAGGGTAGTGGTGCGTTCAACTTGCTGTTCTGGCGTTTCCTGTTGGTCTCGGTGTGCCTGGGACTGTTCCTCAATGTGAGGTTATTGCGGGTCGCGTGGGCACAGGTTCGCCATTACGCCGTGATCGGGTTTCTCTCGCAGTTCCTGTATCTGAGTTGTCTCTATGTCGCGATTCAGAATGGCTTGCCGCCCGGCATCGCGGCGATCATCGCCGCGTTGCAGCCGTTGATGACGGCAGCATTGTCGACCGGCAGCGCTACCGAGCGCAGTGGGGGCTGGCAGTGGATCGGCCTGATGATCAGCTTCGCTGGCGTTTCCATCGTGATAGCTGGACAGCATGGCAGTGATGCGGGCAGCGTCGGCTGGGTCATGTACGTGTTGCCACTCGCCGCGGCATTGGGGCTGACGCTGGCGACCCTGTATGAGCGCCGCACGGTGCAAAAAACCGACGCTGGGTTGGTGTTGCCGCTGTTCATCCAGTCGCTGCTGACCTTGATCGGCTTTACCGGCGCCGTGCTCTACACCGACACGCTGAGTATTCCCCACGACCCTGACGTGTTGATCTCAATCGTCTGGCTCACCGTGTTCTCGACCTTCGTCGCCTATTTGAGCCTGTGGATGCTGCTGCGCGTGATGACCGCTACCCACGTGGCCGCGCTGGTCTATCTGGAGCCGCCGGTCACCCTGGTGTGGGCGGCACTGATGTTTGGCGACGTGATCCATGCGCCGACCTACGCCGGCATTGCCGTGGTCGCCGCCGGGCTGCTGTTGGTGCGCCTGAAACGACCGACCGTCGCGTGCAGCACTTGAGGGCTGTGGGTTCAGCAAGCTGACAGACACCTCCTGTTAAAAAGTACCCAGGGCCAAGCAGGAGCGTGGCTGCAACAAGGGGGCATTTTTCAGCGATGCAGGTACTGGGCGCCAGCGCCCGAGGATTGTTTATGTGGCTACGTTATGCGGCACTGGCGGCCATGGTCGTCGCGGCATCCGGGTGTGTGCAAGAACGCGTTGTGCATGAGCGCAGGCCGGTGCAACGTGAGTATGTCGAAGTCGTCGCGCCGCAACCGCCGCCGGTGCAAGTGATTGAAGTCGAGCCGCCGGTTCGCTACGGCTACATCTGGTCACGCGGTTACTGGCGTTGGGAAGGTGGGCGCTACGTCGCGGTGCACGGCCATTGGGAGCCGGTGCGCGAAGGTTATCGCTATGTGCATCCGCATTGGGTGCAGCGCAATGATGGGTATCACTGGCAGGCGGGTGGTTGGGTTCGCTGACCCCGGCTGAATCGGTAGCGTTTTTGCAGGCGCAAGCTTGCGCCTGCAAAAAACCTTAAATCGGCTTCTGGGTACCCAGCAGCCGAACTTCCCGCAACAGCGCCGCGCCCAATTGATCGGTGCCCAACTCCCTATAACCCACCGCCTTGACCTCGCCATTCTCCTCTGCCTGGATGAGGATCACCGGGGTTTCCTTGCCGGTGGCTTCGTCCACATGCATGGCGTACTGGGGAATATCCAGCTTGATCGGTGTACCCGCCGCCTGGCCTTTCACGTTGATCAGGAAGGCGGCGCAACCGGTATCGACATCCATGCTGGTGGCGGAGCGGCCGCTGACAAAGCAGCTCTTCGGCAGGTCGGGCCAGGTGATGGTGTCGGCCAGGACGAGGGTCGGGGCGATGGCCAGGGCGGCGAGTAGAAACGTGCGCACGTCAGTCTTTCTCTCGATCAAGGTTAGAAACGGTTTTTACCAAAGCCCGCCCGTAGTCGCAACGCTGCGGTTCAGCCCAGGCGTTTCATGCCCGTTGTCTTGATCGCGTTGAGGTCGAAGGTGGCCGTGTACTTGCAACCGGCGGCATGGGCGCAGCGTTCGATCAGGCAGTCTGCAAAGTCGGCCTTGTTCGCCACAAACTTGCGCAGTGCCTGCCAGATGATCTCCCCATGCTCCACGGTCAATTCGCGGGTGCGTAGCAGGGTTTCCAGTACCGTCACCACATCGCTCTTGGCCGACTGGTAGCAGCTTTGCAGCACCCACACCAATTCCACGATCGACACCATGCTGACAAAGCCGGGCGAGGCGGTGGTCAGCGATTCGATCAGCTCGGATGCCTTGGCGGATTGAACCGGATCATCCTGGGTGACGTAGCGCACCAGCACATTGGTATCCAGTCCGATCATCCGGCTTTTGCCCCCTGTGCTGCGATGGCCTGGTTCATCTCCTCGATGGAAACGGCCTTGGCAGGTTTGCGGATCAAGCCCTTGAGGTCCTGAACCCTGTGGCTCGCGGCAATGATGGAAAACTGCCCGTTTTCCATTTCAACAAACTCGACCCGGTCGCCTGTTTCCAGGCCAAGGGCTGTCCTGACTTGGACAGGAATGGTGATTTGACCTTTCGAGGTCAGTGTGGCGGTCGCCATAGTGAAGATCTCCATCGTTATATTCCTTACCTTAGGGTAAGGAGTGACAGAGGACAATATCCGTTGGTCCATAGGTCGCTCATCTGGTGTGGGTTAGTCGGAACAGGTAAAACACTAGTCCGAACTGTTCCCGCCCACAGGGTTTAAAGAGATACAAACCATGACCGACCGCTTTCTCATCATTCCCCCTTCCATGCACCCCATCGTCGAGCGCGCCGGCTACGTGCCGGCGGTCAAGGTCGGCAAGACGTTGTACTGCGCAGGCCAGGTCGGGCGGACGGCTGCGTTGGCGGTGATCGAGGACCCCGAGGCGCAGTTCGTCGCGGCCTGGGAGAATCTGCGGGAGGTTCTGGAGGAGGGTGGCTGCACCTTCGACGACGTGGTGGACATGACCACCTATCACGTCAAAATGAGCCAGCACATGGCGGTTTTTCGCGAGGTGAAAAACCGTCTGTTCCCACGCGGGCATTGCGCCTGGACCACGATCGGAGTGTCTGAACTGGCACACCCCGGTCTGCTGGTGGAAATCAAATGTGTGGCGGTACAACGCTAATTCATTGCACCACGCGGTAGCACGGTACGTACGCCGCGCCGCCCGGTAGCTTCATGCGGTGCTGGGCGACGAAAGCCTGCAATAGCTCGTCCAGCGGTTTCATGATGGCCGGGTCGCCGTGGATCTCATACGGACCATGCTGCTCGATCAGGCGGATGCCCTTGTCCTTGACGTTGCCTGCCACGATCCCCGAGAACGCGCGGCGCAAGTTGGCGGCGAGTTCGTGGGGCGGCAGCGCGTGGCTCAGTTGCAGGCTGGCCATGTTGGCGTGGGTCGGGTCGAACGGGCGCTGGAAACCTTCGTCGATTTTCAGCAGCCAGTTGAAATGGAACGCGTCATTGCGCTCGCGACGGAACTGTTTCACCGCCTTGAGACCCGCGGTCATCTGCCGCGCCACTTCGGCCGGGTCGTCGATGATGATCTGGTAGTGCGCCTGTGCGGCCTCGCCCAATGTCGCGCCGACGAAGGCATGCAGTTGTTGCAGGTACGGCGCGGCGTGCTTCGGCCCGGTGAGGATGACCGGGAACGGCAGGTCGCGGTTGTCCGGGTGCATGAGGATGCCCAGCAGGTACAGGAACTCTTCGGCCGTGCCGGCGCCGCCTGGGAAGATGATGATGCCGTGGCCGACACGCACGAACGCTTCCAGGCGCTTCTCGATGTCCGGCAGGATCACCAGTTCATTGACGATCGGGTTCGGCGCTTCGGCGGCGATGATGCCCGGCTCGGTCAGGCCCAGGTAGCGGCCGCCGGTAATTCGTTGTTTGGCGTGGGAAATGGTCGCGCCTTTCATCGGACCTTTCATCACGCCAGGGCCGCAACCGGTGCACACGTCCAGACTGCGCAGGCCGAGTTCGTGGCCGACTTTCTTGGTGTATTTGTATTCTTCGGTATTGATCGAGTGCCCGCCCCAGCACACCACGATTTTCGGCTCGACACCCGGGCGCAGCGTGCGCGCATTGCGCAGCAGGTGGAACACGTAGTCGGTGATGCCCTGGGAGTTGCTCAGGTCGATGCGCTGGCTGTCCAGCTCGTTCTCGGTGTAGACGATGTCGCGCAGGGCGCTGAACAGCATCTCGCGGGTACTGGCGATCATCTCGCCATCGACGAAAGCGTCGGCCGGTGCGTTCAGCAGCTCCAGGCGCACGCCGCGATCCTGCTGGTGGATGCGCACTTCAAAATCTTTGTAGGCGTCGAGGATGGTCTTGGCGTTGTCGATATGCGCGCCGGTGTTGAGGATCGCCAGGGCGCATTGGCGGAAGAGGGTGTAGATGCTGCCGGTACCGGCTTCGCTCAGTTGCTGGACTTCACGTTGCGACAGGGTTTCGAGGCTGCCCTTGGGGCTGACGGAGGCATTGATGACTTGACGTTGGGGCATTCTGATTCCTTGAAAGCACAGCCACCGCGCCCGATAGAACTACGCGATGGCTTGAGAATGATGGGCGCCGAAAACGGTCGCACGAGACGATTATTTACCTCAGGCATGCCGCCGAGTGCAAACACCGTCCAGCACCATCATGCCGCAGAAGTTACTGAATCAGCTTCCAGTTTTTGTAGAAAACCCGACGCAGGGTAAAGACCAGCCCGGCAAACCCCGCGATCACGGCGTTCAATACTGAAGGCAGCGGAGTCGGCCGTACGATATCGATAAACAGGCAGTAGCGTTTTGCATCATTCTTGTTGAAGGACGCGTGCATCAGCGTGTCATCGAAGATAAACAGCGGGTCGTCGTGCCAGTAGTGTTTGTGCGTGCCCACCTGGATGTAGACGCCGTCGTGGTGGGGCGCCGGTGCCATGTTGTAGAGCACGCGAAACATCATGCGCAGCGGGCCAAAGTGGAAGGAGGTCGAACGGTTTTCATTGAACACCGATACGCCGACAGTCTTCACGAACGGCAGCTTCTCCCGCAGTTGCGGAATGTTCAGCGTGGTTTCGATCGGCCGTCCGTACCATTGGAAAAACAGCATGCCGCGCTTCTTCTCGGCCATGCGTTCATCCAGGTAACCGATGATTTCATCCTTGTGAGCCATGGCATCACTGATCACCTGCTGCAGGTCTGCGCGCCAGGCGGGCGGCAGGTCGTCCATCGTATACACGTGACGGTTGCGCGAACTCAGCAGGTCGAACAGCGTGTTGAACGGCGCCAGCAGCCAGGTGTTACGACCGCTGCCGATAAAGTATTTCTTGATGGTGGGCGCGTCATACAAGCCATTGCGCAGGAAATCGTAAATGCCGCAGACCAGCACCAGGCCGAGAAACACCAGAGTGGTTTCGGGGAAGACCGCAATAATCAGCAATACGCCCAATACCCAGGCGATCGATACGGCCTTTTTATGCAACGCAGACTTGTTCATGACACTCAGCTCCAGCAGGACGCCATTCGACAGGTCCGGATCCGTGGCCGCGAGTGGTGGGGGTTTGAAACATATTGAAACAACTACGTCATGATAAGGCGTTCAGTGCCGGAGAGGCGTTTTAAATCGTGCAAAATTGTGAAGGCTCTACACCGTTTTTAACCGTTGCCCCGCGTGAGTGGATTGGATTTTGTAAACGGAAGATTTGCGACTATCGTGACGCTTCGGTTTTTCAGGCGTCATAGACCGGTACGATTGAAGTTGAATGGCCACCATTGGCCTTCGGCACCTTGGAAGAGGCAGAAATTTTATGATCATCAAACCGCGGGTTCGTGGCTTTATCTGTGTGACCGCTCACCCTGTTGGCTGTGAGGCGAACGTCAAGGAACAGATCGACTACGTCACCCAACACGGCGCCATCGAAGGCGGCCCGAAGAAGGTGCTGGTCCTCGGCGCTTCCACCGGCTACGGCCTGGCCGCGCGCATCAGTGCTGCGTTTGGCTGCGGCGCCGACACCCTGGGCGTGTTTTTTGAAAAAGAAGGCGAAGAAGGCAAGCTCAGCTCTGCCGGCTGGTACAACAGCGCCGCATTCGAGAAGTTTGCCGTCGAAAAAGGCCTGTACGCCAAGAGCATCAATGGCGATGCGTTCTCCGACGAGATCAAGCGCCTGACCATCGAAACCATCAAGAAAGACCTGGGCAAGATCGACCTGGTCGTCTACAGCCTGGCGGCGCCACGTCGCACTGACCCGCAGGGCGTGGTGCACAACTCCACCCTCAAGCCGATCGGCAAGGCCGTGACCCTGCGCGGGATCAACACCGACAAGGGCGTTGTGGTCGACACCACGCTCGAGCCGGCGACCCAGGAAGAAATCGACGGCACCGTAAAAGTCATGGGTGGCGAAGACTGGCAGCTGTGGATCGACGCCCTGCGTGACGCCGACGTGCTGGCCGAAGGCGCCAAGACCACCGCGTTCACCTACCTTGGTGAGAAGCTGACCCAGGATATCTACTGGAACGGCTCCATCGGCGAAGCCAAGAAAGACCTCGACAAGAAAGTCCTGACCCTGCGCGACAACCTCGCCGCACTGAAGGGCGACGCCCGCGTATCGGTGCTCAAGGCCGTGGTCACCCAGGCCAGTTCCGCGATCCCGATCATGCCGCTGTACCTGTCGTTGCTGTTCAAGGTGATGAAAGAGCAGGGCACCCACGAAGGCTGCATCGAGCAGGTCTACGGCCTGTTCAAGGACAGCCTGTACGGCACCGAGCCTAAGCTGGACGCCGACGGTCGCCTGCGCGCCGACCTGGCCGAGTTGGAGCCAAAGGTCCAGGACGCGGTAGCAGCCCTGTGGAACCAGGTTACCGACGACAATGTCAACGAGATCAGCGATTTTGCCGGCTACAAGGCTGAATTCCTGCGCTTGTTCGGCTTCGAGATCGATGGCGTGGACTACGACGCTGATGTAAACCCTACTGTGAAGATCAACGGCCTCATTAACGCGTAAGCGCAGTGAGTAGCAGCCTCGATCATCTGAATATCGAGGCTGCCGCCTGGCGCTCAGCTCCGGTCAAACGCTCGCGCCAGGCGCGCCTGCGCTTGGATGAAGCCTGGGCGTTTGACACTGATCACTTCTTTTTCCCACAGCGGATTCAGGGGCACGTGATAGCCGCTGTCTTTTGCGGTCCTTACCAGTTCTGCCATTTCCTTGCTGTTATTGATCAGGCAGATTTCGTCGAATTGGCCCAACTTGGCCGGCAGAAAAAAAGTCGCCGGATAGTTGGTCGCCACATCTGCAGCGGGGCTGCCTGAATCCGCGTTGTGGTGGACCACTCGCTCTGCATCGCCCACCAGCTTTTGGTTGATGAGCTCGATCATGTGCTTGATGCGCGGCGTGGCGTTACCGAGGTCGGGATCTTCTTTGCTATAAAAGTGGCCTGCGCTGTCAAAATCCGCGCGCAACGCTTCTGGCACTTGATAGTTGTCGACATCGGCGTGGCGATGCTTGTAGCTGTTGATGCGATCTGTGTAAACACTATGAGCGATATCGGGTACGGGGAGTCTGTCCTGGCGGCCGTAGTCGCTGATATGAGGCGCGATCGTGTGCAGGTCATAGTCTGCCGTCAATGCCTTGCCCTCCGGACTTTTCGCCAGCACGTGCACGGGCTTGCCCTCTTGGCTGATGACATAGCGCTCGTCTGAAGACGAAGCGCGCTTGCCTTCGAATACATACTGCTGCTGGCTGGGCCCCAGGGCCTTGAGGTGGATAGTGCCGTCGTCGTCGGGCAGCGTCAGCTCAGAGAGCTTGCCCAGGCCGAGCAATTCATCCAGGCGGGCGCGGGAGATCTCCAGTGGGACGCTTACTGCATGGCCATCGCGAATGCATGCCTGTATTTGCTCGTTGGCGCGTGCGATTTTCTCCGGTGCCAGTGTTGCAGACTTCTCGAGCTTGCTAAGTGCCTGGTCTGCGCAGATCAGACCCGCCTGCGGCCCCCAGTCAGCGCTTTTTCCTTTGATATGGAAGTCCTTGGTGGGGTGTCCTTCCCGTATCAATCCGGTGGCGACGGATTCCACCGGGCGGATACCAATGATGGTGTTGGTCTGTGTTGCGAGGCTTTGCAAGGGAATCAGGTGGTCCGACAGGATTCCGGTCCCGTCCTGGGCACGTGCTGCCGCCGCTTCCACTGAATTCAACGCCGATTGCGCGTGACTCTGCGGACTGGAAGGGCGGGGCTCCAAGGGCGCCTGATTGCGGCTGGATGCAGAGCAATGGGCGTTGATCACGTTTGTCATGGGGAGCTCCAACTGAGGTTTCAGCATACCGTTGGATAATCCTTTCCAGGCTGAGGCATTCCCTCCTTTGCACGTCGGACCCTAAACAGATCGGTTGGCCTGGGCTAAATAAAAAATATGACTACTTGTATGCCCTAAACTCGCGCGAGGGAGGTCAAAGCGCGATTATCGGGGATGCAGGCGCAGTTTATCTGTAGGTAAGCTGCGAAATTCCCAGAAGATTCCTACGTTTCTTTGTTCTTCTAGAAGCATGCCAGCATGCCAGACTGGTGTGCCTGTCACGCCACACTAAAGGGGAGGCCCCATGACCATTCGTGCAGTAGTCTTTGATTTCGGCGGTGTCCTGTTCGACTGGAACCCGCAGCACCTCTACCGTCAGCTGATTGCCGATGATCACGAGCGGCAACACTTTCTCGATACTGTCTGCACCCAGGCCTGGAACACCGAGCAGGACGCCGGCCGCAGCCTGGCAGAAGGCACTCGCCACCTCGTCGAGCAATACCCCGAACACGAACCCTTGATCCAGGCCTATTACGCCCGTTGGCACGAGATGCTGCGTGGCTCGTTGCCAGAAGGCGTGGCGATTCTCGAAGCGCTGCATGCCGCCGATATGCCGCTGTTCGGGCTCACCAATTGGTCCGCCGAGACCTTCCCTTATGCGCGGGCCAACTACCCGTTCCTGCAACGCCTGCGCGATATCGTGGTGTCGGGAGAGCTGAAGCTGATCAAGCCGGATGCGGCCATTTATCACGCGAGCCTCGCCCAGGTGCGTGCGCATCTGCCGGATATCCAGCCCGGTGAAGTGGTGTTTATCGACGACGTTGCCGGCAATATCGACGCTGCGGTCGCCTTGGGCTGGCAGGGCATTCACCATGTGTCGGCCGAGCGCACAGCAGCACGCCTGCGCGAGTTGGGTGTGAGCTTCTAGCGCGCCCATTTTTCCATGGCGAAATCCACAAAGGCGCGCAGTTTGGGCAGACGGTAGCGATCCTGTCTGTAGAGCAGGTGCATGGGGCGCGAGGGCAGTTGGTAGCCGGGTAACAGGGCCACCAGCTTGCCGCTCTCCAGGTCCGGTTGCACCAGCGCATCGGCCAGCATGATGATGCCCATGCCGTTGACGGCGGCCTGGCGCAAGCCTTGCGAGCTGTTGATGGTCAACGAGCCGGACACCGGCACCTCCACCTCGCCTTCCGCGCCGGTCATGCGCCAGAGTTTGTCGGTGTCTCGCCAGTTGTCGCTGGCCGGGTAGGCAAACGCCAGGCAGTCGTGCTGCTGCAGGTCGTCGGGTGTCTGCGGCGTGCCGCGACGCGCCAGGTACGCAGGTGATGCACACAGCGTGAGGGTGTAGGCCTGCAGGGGCCTGGCGATCAGGCTGGAAGTCTCCAGCTCGCCGAGGCGGATCGCCACGTCGAAGCCGCTGTCGACCAGGTCCATGCGCTCGTTGCTCAGCACCACGTACAGGTTGATCTGCGGGTAACGTTGGGCAAACTCGCTCAGGGCGGGCGTCAGGCGTTCGGTGCCGAACACCGGTGGCGCAGTGATGCGCAGGCTGCCTTTGGGGATTTCGCTGTGGGCCTGCTCCGCCAGTAGCTCGGAGTCGGCCACCAGGCCCAGCACCTCCAGGCATCGCTGGTAATACTGGCCGCCAAATTCCGTGAGGCTTTGCTTGCGGGTGGTGCGCTTGAGCAGGCTGACGCCCAGCCGCTGCTCCAGGGCGCGCAGGTGATTGCCGACCATGGTGGTCGACATCCCGCATTCGTGCGCGGCGGCCGTCATGCTGCCGGTCTCCACCACTTTCACGTACACCGACATTGCCTGGAACAGATCCATTATCAAGCCCTGGTTTAAAGTTATTGCAGAGTTGCGCAGTTTATCCAGCTCAGATGGCTAACGATACTGCAGGCATCTCAACGATGCACTGGAGCCCGCCACCATGACTGCCGCCTGCCTGATGACCACCTACCAACCCATGGCCCTGAGTTTTACCCGCGGCCTGGGCACGCGCCTGTGGGACCAGCAGGGGCGCGAATACCTGGACGCGGTGGCGGGTGTGGCAGTGACCAATGTCGGGCATTCCCACCCCAGGTTGGTGGCGGCCATCAGCGAGCAGGCCGGTTTGCTCTTACACACTTCCAACCTCTACAGCATCGACTGGCAGCAACGCCTGGCCGAGCGCCTGACCCAGCTGTCAGGTCTGGATCGCGCGTTCTTCAACAACTCCGGCGCCGAAGCCAACGAGACAGCGCTGAAGCTGGCGCGGTTGCACGGGTGGAAAAAAGGCATTGAAGAGCCGCTGGTGGTGGTGATGGAGAACGCTTTTCACGGCCGTACGCTGGGGACCATGGCCGCGAGCGATGGTCCGTCGGTGCGCTTGGGTTTCCAGCGTTTACCGGGGGATTTCCTCAAAGTGGGCTTTGGGGACTTGGCGGCGCTGGAGGCCATCACCCGGACGTTTGGGGCGCGTATCGCGGCGGTCCTGCTCGAGCCGATCCAGGGCGAAAGTGGCGTACTGCCGGCCCCCGCCGGCTATCTGCAAGCCCTGCGTGATCACTGCACACGCCATGGCTGGCTGATGATGCTCGACGAAATCCAGACCGGCATCGGCCGCACTGGTGCCTGGTTTGCGTTCCAGCATGAAGGCATCGTGCCCGATGTCATGACCCTGGCCAAAGGTCTCGGCAACGGAGTGCCCATCGGCGCCTGCCTGGCCCGCACCGCAGTGGCCCAGCTGTTTACCCCGGGCAGTCACGGCAGCACGTTTGGTGGCAATCCACTGGCCTGCCGGGTGGGCTGCACTGTGCTGGACATCATCGAAGAGCAGGGGTTGCTGCAGAACGCCGCGCTTCAGGGCGAACGCTTGCTGGCGCGGTTACGCGTGGAGTTGAGTGAACATCCGCAGGTGCTGGCGATTCGTGGGCAGGGCTTGATGATCGGGATCGAATTGGCGACCCCGTATCGCGACCTGTCGCAGCGGGCGGCCCAGGAGCATGGCCTGCTGATCAATGTCACGCGGGGCAAGGTCATTCGCCTGCTGCCGCCGCTGACGCTGGACGCCAAGGAAGTCGAGATGATCGTACGCGCCATTAGCCGCCTATTGGATTGAAGCGAGATCCGCCCTTGTAGGAACGAGCTTGTCCGCTCCTACGAGGGATCTTCATCATCCTCAGAGGTCGTTTCCGTTCAGCCACTCCTGGTTCATCGTTTCGGTATCTCCCAGGTATTCCAGCAACCAGGCCATGGCCGGGGACAGCTTGCCCTGTGCCCAGGCCACGCACGACGGGCTGGCCGGGAAGGGCCGCGACAGGTGCAGCGCCACCAATTCACCGCGTTCGATCCACGGCAGTACCTGGTGCGCCGGTGCCATGCCGACGCAGAGGCCGTCGCGCAGGCAATCAATGGCGGAGGCCCAGTTGGGCACCACCAGGCGGCGTTGGTTATCCAGAGTCCAGGTGTCGCGCTTGGGCAGGTTGCGAGAAGTGTCGGTCATGCACAACGAGGCGAATGGGCGCAGTTGGTCGTCATTGAGCAACCCTTGCATGGCCGCCAATGGATGTTTCGCGCTGACCACACACAGCCAGTTCAGCAAGCCCATGTCGCGAAAGGTGAAATGGCTGGCCACCGGCACCGCGCTGGTGGCACCGATGACGATATCGGTGCGCTCATCCGCCAGGGCATCCCACACGCCGTTGTACACCTCGTACTCCAGCAGCAATTCCACTTCAGGAAATTGCCGGTAGAAGTCCAGCACCAGTTGCCGACACCGCTGGGGCTTGACGATGGAGTCCACGGCCACCTTCAGCTGGCCGCTCCAGCCATTGGCAACCTGCTGGCACAAACGCCGGGTGCCGAGCATTTTTTTCATCACGCCGCGAGCTTCGTCGATAAACAGGCGGCCGGCGGGGGTCAGCTCGACGTCACGGTGGCGCCGTACAAACAATGGAACCGCCAGCCACTCCTCAAGCTGACGCACCGTATAGCTGATGGCCGACGGCACGCGGTGCAGTTCCTGGGCAGCGGCGCTGAAGCTGCCGTGGCGCGCCACGGCATCGACCACATCCAGGGAATATTCGGACCACATGGCGGCTGCCTTCAAAAATATTGATAAGAGTGTCCAATTATTATCGCTTCACACAAAAACTGTCAGCTTCATAATGGGCGCCAGTCAGCAAATAGTTTGATGGCAGGATCTACAAGGCTTCAATGAAAAATTCTTTTGGTTTTACCGGGTATCTGGCGGGGCTGAGCATGCTCGGCTATTTGGCGATGGACATGTACCTGCCGGCGTTCGGCGCCATGGGCGAGCAGCTGCAGATCAGCGCAGGCGCGGTCGGCGCCAGCTTGAGTATTTTCCTCGCGGGCTTTGCGCTGGGGCAATTGTTGTGGGGGCCGTTGTCCGATCGGCTGGGGCGCAAGCCGATCCTGCTCGCCGGCCTGAGCCTGTTCGTGCTCGGCTGTGCGGGGATGTTCTGGGTCGAAACGGCGCCGCAGTTGCTGGCCTTGAGGTTTATGCAAGCGGTGGGTGTGTGTGCCGCTGCCGTCAGTTGGCAGGCGCTGGTGATCGACCGCTACCCGGCCGACAAGGCTCACCGCGTGTTCGCCAGTATCATGCCGCTGATGTCGCTGTCGCCGGCCCTGGCGCCGCTGCTGGGCGCGATGGTACTGAATCACTTGGGGTGGCAGGCCATCTTCGGCGTATTGCTGGGAGTGTCGGTGTTGTTGCTGGTGCCGACCTTGTTCCTGCGCAGCCTGCCGAAACGTCCGATAGAAGAGGGCGAACCTACGCGTCTGGGGTATGGGCAATTGCTCACGTCCCGCGTGTTTACCGGCAATGTGATGATCTTTGCCGCGTGCTCGGCCAGCTTCTTCGCCTGGCTGACCGCTTCGCCGTTCATCCTTGGGGGCATGGGCTACAGCCCGAACGATATCGGCCTGAGCTACGTGCTGCCGACCCTCGCGTTCCTGATCGGCGGCTACAGCTGCCGCAGCGCCTTGCAGCGCTTCCAGGGCAAGACGCTGTTGCCGTGGCTGCTGCTGGCTTATTGCATCAGCATGGTTGCGTTGTACCTGGTCGCGACATTCACCGCGCCGACTCTCACCACGTTGCTGATTCCATTCTGCCTGATGGCGCTGGTCAACGGTGCCAGCTACCCGATTGTGGTAGCAAATGCACTGATGCCGTTTGCGGAAAACTCCGGCAAGGCGGCGGCCCTGCAAAACACCCTGCAACTGGGCCTGTGCTTTCTCAGCAGCCTGCTGGTGTCGTCGATGATCGATGAGCCGCTGATGATCACCGTGATCGTGATGCTGGCGACCGCACCGTTGGCGGTGCTGGGTTACTGGCTGGCGCGGCCGAAAACCGTGCATTCAGCGCTGGCGCCGGATCTGGAGTGACACCCCGGTCAAGCTGTAGGCGCTGGCTTGCCTGCAATGCGGACGACTGGGTGTATCAGGTACACCGAACCGATGCGGTCGCAGGCAGGCCAGCGCCTGCCGTCAGAAGGTGATTTCCAGGTTCACCGTCGGCGTTGAAGTGCGGCTGCCCCGGCCGCCGTCCACGCCGAACTTGTTATGCCAGTACTCGTAACCCACCCCGAGGTACAGGTTCGGCTTCACGCTTTTACCCGGTCGCACCGCCACCATCAGTGCAGTGCGCATCAGCGCTTCCGGTGCCGTGTCACGGCCATGGTAGTCCTCGCCTTTTTCCCCGACGTAATTGATGAACCCCTGGAATTTCGCCGCGTGGTTGGCGATCTCGAAAGGACGCATCCACGTCAGGTTGAGCATGTAGGTGTCATCGAAGGTGTGATTGGACTCCTGCGCGCCGGGGATGCCGGTGTGATTGCGTTCCTTGTAGTACATCAGGCTCAGGTCCAGCACCCCCACGGTGTTGAATTTCAGGGTAGGGCCGATCACCAGCGCACGTTTTTTCGCCGACGCGAAGTTGTTGTTGCGGTTGGCGTCGAAGCCCAGGGTCAGTGCGTAGTCCTTGATCAGGCCAGTGCCCAGCGGCCTATCGAACACCCGTGATGCATACAACTGGTGCCGGTACACCGCGTACACCTCGCTGCCCCCGTGGTCGGTGCCCTTGCGCGGGTCGCGGCTGTCGGACAGGAACACATCCAGGTTCAGAAAATTACTGCCGTATTTGTAGCCGCTGGCATGGGTAAAGCTGTAGATGCGCTTGCTGAATTCGTCGGGGTTATTCGGGTTGGTGAACTGCTGGCCGTAGCGAAATCCTACGCTGTTGTTCATCCATTCCACCGCGACAGCCTCCCCGCCGCCGAGGAGGGTGAGTGCGACGGTTGCTCCCTGTAGGGCTTTTTTCATTGTTATCGGTCCTTGGGCGTTCTGGCTCATCACGGCCGGATTATTTTTGTAACGCCGATGGAGGGTATCTTGTTCGGCGGATTGTATACAACTCTATGGACATCCACTCCAAATATTGCATACAGTGTCCGCACAACAAAAACAGAGAACCCCTCACCATGACTATCCCGAAGGCGTCACCGCAGCGGCCAGAAGATGAGAATCTCGGCGTCGCCGCCAACATGGCTTACGGCCTGCAGCATGTGCTCACCATGTACGGCGGCATCGTCGCGGTACCGTTGATCGTCGGCCAGGCAGCCGGGTTGTCGCCGGCAGATATCGGTCTGTTGATCGCTGCATCGCTGTTTGCCGGCGGCCTCGCAACGCTGCTGCAAACCCTGGGGCTGCCGTTTTTTGGCTGTCAGTTGCCGCTGGTGCAGGGCGTGTCGTTTGCTGGCGTGGCAACCATGGTTGCGATTGTCGGCAGCGACGGCGCCGGCGGGGTACCGGCGATTCTCGGCGCGGTGATGGCCGCGTCATTCATAGGCCTGCTGATCACCCCGGTGTTCTCGCGGATCACCCAGTTTTTCCCGCCACTGGTCACAGGCATCGTGATCACCACCATCGGCTTGACGCTGATGCCGGTGGCGGCGCGCTGGGCCATGGGCGGTAACAGCCGCGCGGCGGATTTTGGCAGCATGCCCAATATCGGCCTGGCGGCACTGACATTGGTGCTGGTGTTGTTGCTGAGCAAAATCGGCAGCGCGACCATCTCGCGCCTGTCGATCCTGCTGGCGATGGTGATCGGCACCGTGATTGCAGTGTTCCTCGGCATGGCCGACTTCTCCGGTGTTACCCAGGGGCCGATGTTCGGCTTCCCCACGCCTTTCCATTTCGGCATGCCGACGTTCCATGTGGCCGCGATCATTTCGATGTGCATCGTGGTGATGGTGACCCTGGTGGAAACCTCGGCAGATATCCTGGCGGTGGGTGAGATCATCGACACCAAGGTCGACTCCAAGCGCCTGGGCAACGGCCTGCGCGCCGACATGCTGTCGAGCATGTTTGCGCCGATCTTCGGTTCGTTCACCCAGAGCGCGTTTGCCCAGAACGTCGGCCTGGTGGCGGTCACCGGGGTGAAAAGCCGCTTTGTGGTGGCCACCGGCGGACTGTTCCTGGTGATCCTCGGCCTGCTGCCCTTCATGGGGCGGGTGATCGCCGCGGTGCCGACTTCAGTGCTGGGCGGTGCCGGGATTGTGCTGTTCGGCACGGTGGCGGCCAGTGGCATTCGCACCCTGTCGAAGGTCGATTACCGCAACAATATGAACCTGATCATCGTCGCCACGAGCATCGGTTTCGGCATGATCCCGATTGCCGCGCCGAGTTTCTACGATCACTTCCCCACCTGGTTCGCGACCATTTTTCACTCAGGCATCAGTTCGTCGGCAATCATGGCGATCTTGCTGAACCTGGCGTTCAACCATTTCACCGCAGGCAACTCCGACCAGCAGTCGGTGTTCGTCGCGGGGACTGAGCGCAGCCTGTGCTTCCACGACGTGGCGGCCTTGCGCGAGGGGGATTACTTCAGCGGCGGCAAGTTGTTCGATGCCGAGGGCAAGGAGATTCCGATGGTAGCGGATGTGCCGAGGAAAATGACAAAGCCCGAAACCAGCCACGTTTAACCCTGTGGAAGCGGGCTTGCTCGCGAATGCGGTGAATCAGTCGAAACATAGACCGGCTGACAGACCGCATTCGCGAGCAAGCCCGCACACACGGAGATTCAACTGGCCTTGAGCACTTGGTGCGAACACACCTCATCCAGAAACTTCACCACCGTGCCCATGCACGCCTGGCGCTCTTCCACATGGGGCATGTGGCTGGAGTCTTCAAACAGCGCCCAGCGCACATCGGCGATTTCATCCAGGAACGGCTTGACCACCAGCGGGGTGGCCTCGTCATGCCGGCCGGAAATCACCAGGGTCGGGACATTGATTGCCGACAGGCGGCCGATCGACTTCCAGTCCTTCAAACTGCCGATCACGTGGAATTCAGTCGGGCCGCTCATGGCGTGGTACACCGTGGGGTCCGAATCGACTTGGGCGAAGGTGCGCGCGACTTCTTCCGGCCATGGGTTGACCCGGCACACGTGGTGGTCATAGAACACCCGCGAGGCGGCGAGGTATTCCGGGTCCTGATAAGTGCCGGCGGCTTCATGCTTGAGCAGGGTTTCATGCACACCTTCGGGCAACAGCTTGCGCAGGCGGTTGGCCTCGCTGACCCAGGTGCGCATGCACGTCGGTGAGTTGGCCGGGATAAACGCCCGCAGGCCCTTGGGTTGCAGGATCGCGTGTTCACTGCCGAGCATGCCGCCCCAGGACTGGCCGAGGATCGCGTAGTCGTCGCTGATCTGCAGGTGGTCCAAGAGGTTGTTCAGCTCTGCGAGAAACAGGTCGACCGTCCAGAAAGAGCGGGCTTTGTCGGGCAGGTGGGTCGAGCGGCCGTTACCCAGTTGGTCGTAGTGGATGACGGCGTGGCCGCTGGCGGCGACATCCTTGAACGCGTCTACGTAGTCATGGGTGCAGCCGGGACCGCCGTGAATGACCACCAGCGGGGTGAGGCCGCTGGAGAGGTCGCCGGTGACGCGGTACCAGGTCTGGTAGGCACCAAACGCCGCATAGCCTTCGCGGATTTTTTCGATGAATTCCATTTCGTACCCTGCTCTCTTTGAAAAAGGATCATGGACACGATAATGCGTGCGCGAAATTTAAGTAACTAGCAAAACAGCTAGGTTTTGCCAAGGGATCAATCTTCGAGCAGGCGGTAATGGGTGGCACGCACCACCGCCTGCACACGGTTCTTGGCCCCCAGCTTGTGCATCGCCGAGGCCAGGTGCAGGGTGACCACGGCCAGTGAGCGGCTCAGTTGCGTGGCGATTTCGGCGGCGGTCAGGCCTTCGGCTGCCCATTTGAGGCACTCGCGCTCGCGCTTGGTCAGGTGAATATGCGGGTAAGTGCGCAGTTCCTTGCTGAACAACGGGTAGGCCGCTTCCTGCAATGCGTGGGAAATCAGGCTGAAGTCCGACAGGGTCTGCTGCGCATCCTGCAACACGGAATGTGCTGTGCCGGTCCGCAGGCCTGTGAGCGAGGCGAAGCCGCCACGGGGCAGGTGGATCGGCACGCTGACACCGCAGGTCAGTTGCTGGTCGTGCAGGTAGGACGAAACGGGGGCGTGGCAGGGGTCGATGATGGTTTGCAGGGCGGTGTCGGCCTTGGCTTCGTAGGACCACACGAACGCCGACACCGTGCGCAAGGCCAGGTGTTGCACTGGGTCGATCTGGTAAAACCCTTTGCTGCACCACAACGCATGCCAGTCGGGCGGGGTGTTGCGCAGTTCCAGCACCGAGGGGGTGATCAGTGCACCATCCTGGTCAATCGGCACCGGGGTGTAGTCATACACCAGCGCGTCGAAACCCAGCTGTTGGGCGAGGATAAAAGTGTTGTCCATCTGCTCGTCCAGGCTCCTGCCCGGCATCAGACGCTGATTGAAGGCAGTTAGCTTGGCCAGCATCCGTTCTGCTCCCGAATTCATTTGAATCTCGACTTGCTGCAAGTAGAATGCCACGCCCCGGCGAAGGACAGCCAGGCCAAACCTATAAGAAATGCTAGGTTATGGACGCGCGGCATCCTCGGTAGTGTTGGCCCGACAAAAGGCCGCTACCTGCCAGGCCGACACAACACAAGGAATGTATGCATGTGGCGTGAAATTGCCCCCGACCAGCAGTACAACGTGCAAGTCGACGGCCATAACCTCGTGGCCTACAGCTTTGGCGCAGGCGATGAGGTGCTGCTGTGCCTCAATGGCGGCCCGGGCCTGCCGTGTGACTACTTGCGCGACGCCCATGGCTGGCTCAAGGAGCAAGGCCTGCGAGTGGTTGCATTCGACCAGCTTGGCACGGGCGCATCAGCCAGACCGACCGATGTTTCGCTGTGGGAAATCCGCCGTTATGTCGAAGAAGTTGAAACCGTGCGCCAAGCCCTGGGGCTGGGGCGCGTGCACCTGCTCGGGCACTCCTGGGGCGGCTGGCTCGGTATCGAATACGCCATCCATTACCCCGACGCCCTGAAAAGCCTGATCCTCGAGAACACCGTCGGCGACATTCCCCACCTGTCCCAGGAACTCGAACGCCTGCGGGGCGCGCTCGGCAGCGAAACCGTGGCCATGATGCAGCGCCATGAGGCCATGGGTACCCTTGACCACCCGCAATACCAGGCCGCGATCACCTTGCTCAACTACCGCCACGTCTGCCGCCTGGACGAGTGGCCCGAGCCGGTCAAGCGCTCCCTGGGCGACTGGAACATGGGGCCCTACGAAACCATGCAGGGGCCCAACGAATTCCTCTACATCGGCAACCTCAAGGACTGGAACCGCCTTCCTGAAATGGCCGCGTTCAAGATGCCGATCCTGATTACCACCGGCCAGCACGACGAACTCACCCCGGCCTGCGCCATGCGCATGAAAATGGCGGCCCGGCACGCCGAATTGCACGTATTCCCCAACAGCAGCCATATGCCATTTTATGAGGAGCCCCAAGCGTATTTCCCCGTGCTGCTGGACTTCCTCGCTCGCCATCGAGGTTGACGGATGAACTTGGCGCGCTACCGTTTTGTGCTGTCCCGGCCGCTGCAATTGCTGCCGGTGCTGTTTGGCATCAGCCTGATTACCTTCGTGCTGGTGCGCTCGATTCCGGGCGACCCGGCGCGCGCCTTGCTGGGGTCGCGCAGCACACCCGATGCGTTGCTGAAGATCCGCGCCCAGTACGGCCTCGACCAGCCGCTGTGGCTGCAATATTTCTACTTCCTGAAAAACCTGCTCAAGGGCGACCTCGGCCAATCGCTGCTGTACAAGGTCGACGCCCTGAAACTGATCGTCACCCGCATCGAGCCGACCCTGGTACTGGTGCTCGGCAGTGTGCTGCTGGCGCTGCTGATTGCGCTGCCGTTGGCAAGCTGGGCCGCGCGTAACAAGGGCGGTTGGGTGGATAACCTGATCCGCGTGTTTACCACCGTGGGCCTGGGCATGCCGGCGTTCTGGCTGGGCCTGATGCTGATCCTGCTGCTCAGCGTGCAATGGGGCTTGTTCCCGGTGTCCGGCTACGGGCGGACCTGGCTGGACAAGGCTCACCACATGGTTTTGCCGTGCCTGACCATCGCCCTGGCATTGTCGGCGGTGCTGGTGCGCAACCTGCGGGCGAGCATGTTGATGGAGTTGCAGGCCGACCACGTCACTGCCGCCCGGGCGCGCGGGCTATCGGAAGCGGCGGTGTTTCGCCGCCATGTGTTGCCCAACTCCCTGGTACCGGCGGTCAACCTGCTGGCGGTGAATATTGGTTGGCTGATCAGCGGTACGGTGGTGATCGAAAGCCTGTTCGCGATTCCCGGTATCGGCCAACTGCTGGTGCGCGGCATTTTCACCCGCGACTACATGGTGGTGCAGGGCGTGGCCATGGTGCTGGCGTGCGCGACGGTGCTGGTCAACTTTGTCGCGGACGTGGTGACGGTGGCCCTCGACCCACGGGTAAAAATGCAATGAGTAGCCGCCCGTTGATTGCCCCGTGGCGCTTGCGTCTGCGTTTGGGTTTGCGCAATGGCCGGCTGACGGCCGCGTGGGGGCTGCTGGTGCTGCTGCTGTGGTTGGCCCTGGCGGTGTTTGCGCCGTGGATTGCGCCGTATGACCCGATTGCGCAGAACACCGATATCAGCTTGCTCAGCCCAAGCCTGGCCCATCCATTTGGCACGGACAACTATGGCAGGGATATCCTTTCGAGGGTGATCTGGGGCGCGCGTATCGACCTGCAACTGGCGATCATCGGCGTGATCTTCCCGTTCATGATCGGCACCTTTGTCGGTGCGGTGTCCGGTTACATCGGCGGGCGCTTCGACAGCGTGTGCATGCGCGTGATCGATGTGATTCTGGCGTTCCCGTTCCTGGTGTTGATGTTGGCAATCATGGCCATCCTGGGGCCCGGCCTGAAGAGTTTTTATATCGCCATGGCATTGGTGGGCTGGGTGTCGTACGCGCGGCTGATCCGCTCGCAGATCCTGGTGCTCAAGGAAAGCGACTTCGCCCTGGCCGCCAAGAGCCTGGGCTTTGGCCATGGGCGCATTCTGTTTCGGCACTTGCTGCCCAATGCGCTGTTTGGCTCGATCGTGTTTTCCATGTCCGATGCCGTGCTGGTGCTGCTCAACGGCGCCGCCGTGAGCTACCTCGGCCTGGGGGTGCAGCCACCGACGGCCGAGTGGGGGACGATGGTCGCCGAAGGCCAGGCGTTTATCACCACGGCCTGGTGGATCTGCACCTTTCCCGGCCTGGCCATCGTCACCCTGGCCATGGGCTTCAGCTTGCTGGCCGATGGGGTGGCGCAAGTGTTGGGGGATCGCGCATGAGCCTGTTGCAGGTGCGTGACTTGAGTGTGATCGCCAACAACGCCGGGCACGATGTGACCCTGGTGGACCGGGTGTCCTTCGACCTCGCCGAAGGTGAAGTCCTGGGCCTGGTGGGCGAGAGTGGGTCGGGCAAGACCATGGCCTGCCGTGGCCTGATGCGCCTGTTGCCGTCGCCCAGCCTGCGCGTGCAAGGCGGTGCGGTGCATCTGGCTGGTCGTGATCTGCTGCAACTCGACGATGCCGGCATGCGCGCCGTGCGGGGTGGGCAACTGGGCATGATCTTCCAGAACCCCAGCAGCCACCTCGACCCCTTGATGCGCATCGGCGCGCAGATCGCCGAGGGCGTGCGCCTGCATCAAGGCGCATCGAAAAAAGACGCGCACCGCCAAGCCATCGAGGTGTTGCGCCAGGTCGGCATACCCGATCCCCAGGCACGGGTCGACAACTATCCCCACGAATTTTCCGGCGGCATGCGCCAGCGCGCGATGATCGCCGTGGCCTTGGGTTGCAACCCGAGGGTGCTGATCGCCGACGAGCCGACCACTGCCCTGGATGTGACGGTACAGGCGCAAATCCTGCGGCTGTTGCTCGACCTGCGCGACCAGCGCGGCCTGTCGATCATCATGATCACCCATGACCTCGGCGTGGTGGCGCAGACCTGCGATTCCATCGCGGTGATGTACGCCGGGCGCTTGTGCGAGCACGGCAGCAAATACGCGCTGCTGGCGCATCCGCAACACCCGTACACCGCCGGCCTGATCGACTGCCAGCCGGCCCACAGCAGCGGACATGCCTTGTTGCGCACCATTCCCGGCCAGCCGCCGTTGCTGGATGCGCTGCCGGCGGGCTGCCGGTTCAACCCGCGCTGCCCACAGGCCGGCGCCCTGTGTACCGAAGTGTTGCCCGAAGGTGCGCGGGTGGCGTGTCACTATCCGTTGGGAGCTGGCCCATGAGCCTGTTGCAGATCAAGGATCTGGAGGTGCGCTTTGCGGCGTCCGGTACGGGTGTGTTCGGCCTGAACAAGCAGTGGGTGAGGGCGGTGAACGGTGTGTCGCTGAACCTGGCGGCGGGCGAGACGCTGGGGCTGGTCGGCGAGTCCGGCAGCGGCAAGAGCACGCTGGGGCGGGCGATCCTGCACCTCAATCCGATCAGCGCCGGGCAGGTGTTGTTCGATGGCGTCGACATGGCCCACGGCAGTGCGATCGACATCGCCCGGCTGCGTCACGAAACCGCGATGATTTTCCAGGATCCGTATGCCGCGTTGAATCCGCGCCATACCATCGGCGAGACCATCGCCGAGGTCTTGCGGGTACAGCGCAAGGTCACGCCGGCGCGGATTCCCGACCGCGTCGCCGAGTTGCTCGAACTGGTCGGCCTGCGCCCCGAACTGGCCGGCCGTAAACCCGCCTCCCTCAGCGGTGGCCAGTGCCAGCGCGTGGGGATTGCCCGGGCGCTGGCGGTGGAGCCGCGCCTGATCATCGCCGATGAATGCGTGGCGGCGCTGGACGTGTCGATCCAGGGCCAGATCATCAATCTGTTGCTGGAACTGCAACAGCGCATGAACCTGGCGATCCTGTTTATCGCCCACGACCTGGCCATCGTGCGCCGCCTGTGCGACCGCGTGGCGGTGATGTACCTGGGCAAGATTGTCGAGGAAGGCCCGGTGGAAGCGGTGTTTACCACGCCGCGTCATCCCTACACGGCGGCCTTGATCCAGGCGATTCCGGAGATCGACCCGTATCGGCCGTTGCCTGCCGAGCCGTTGCCCGGCGAACCCCCGAGCCCGCTGAATTTGCCTGCGGGCTGCGCCTTTCACCCGCGTTGTCGGCATGCCCGGGCCATGTGTTCCGTGGTGTTGCCGCCGACTCATTTCCTGCACGAGCATCGGTACAGTTGCGTGCTTGAAGAACCGTTGACCCTTCCTGCCCATCATGAACAAGGAGTTATGACATGCAATCGCGCCACTTGAAGTTGCTCGCCGCCGCCACACTGACGGCCTGGTCGCTGACCGCCGGTTTCGCACAGGCCTCGGGAGTCCTGACCATCGGCTGCCGTGAAGACAGCACCACGTTCGACCCGATCAAAAGCGCGCAAAACCGCGACACCTGGGTGTTCGCCAACGTTTACGACACCCTCGTGCGCGTGGATAACCTGGGCACCAAGATGGAGCCTGGGCTGGCAGAAAGCTGGGACATCTCCAAGGACGGCCTGACCTACACCTTCAAGCTGCGCGATGCGAAATTCTCCGATGGCTCGCCGATCACCGCCGACGACGCCGCGTTCAGCCTGCTGCGCATCCGCGACAACAAAGCCTCGCTGTGGGCAGACCCTTTCAACCTGATCAACACGGCCAAGGCGGCTGACGCGAAAACCCTGGTAGTCACGCTGAAGACCCCGGCGGTGGCTTTTCTCTCGCAACTGGCGTCGCCGACGGTGTCGATCCTGTCGGAAAAGGCCATGACCAAAATGGGCGAGGACGCCTACTCGGAGAATCCAGTGACCTCCGGTGCGTTCACCGTCGACGAGTGGCGCAAGGGTGACCGGGTGATTCTGAAAAAGAACCCGAACTTCTGGCAGGCCGGAAAGGTGAGCCTGGACGGCGTCGAATGGGTATCGGTGACCGATGACAACACGCGCATGCGCATGGTGCAGAACAACGAGCTGGACACAGCGATCTTCGTGCCATTCTCGCGGGTGGAAGAGCTGAAGAAAGACCAGAACGTGGTGATCCACGCCGACCCGTCCACCCGTGAAGATCACCTGCTGATCAACCACGAGCATGGCCTGCTGGCCAAGCCGCAAGTGCGTCAGGCGTTGGACATGGCGATCGACAAGCAATCGCTGGTCAAGACCGCCACTTACGGTCAAGGCACCGTGGCTTATTCCTACATCCCGAAAGGCTCGCTGTACCACTACGCCAACAACCTGCAGCGCCCGTATGACCCGACCGCCGCCAGGAAACTGCTGGAGGAGGCGGGGGCCAAGGACTTGAAACTCAACTACGTGGTCAACGCCGGCAACGAAGCCGACGAGCAGATTGCGGTGATCATCAAGGATCAATTGGCCAAGGTCGGCGTCACCGCCAACCTGCAGAAGGTCGACCCGACCCAAAGCTGGCAGATGCTGGTGGACGGTGACTACGATATTTCGGTGATGTACTGGACCAACGACATTCTCGACCCGGACCAGAAGACCACCTTTGTGCTGGGTCACGACACCAACCAGAACTACATGACCCGCTACAAGAACGACCAGGTCAAGGCGCTGGTGGCGGCAGCGCGGATCGAGGCCGATCCGGCCAAGCGTGAGCAGATGTATATCGACCTGCAGAAACTGGCGAAACAGGATGTGAACTGGATCGACCTGTACTACAGCCCTTACATCAACATCTCACGCAAGAATGTGAGCAACTTCCTGCAAAACCCGCTGGGTCGCTTCACCCTTGAGGAAGTGGTGAAGAACTAAGTTCTAGAGAGCACTGCAATGCAAATGTGGGAGCGGGCTTGCTCGCGAAGGCGGAGTGTCAGTCAACAGAAATACCGACTGATCCACCGCTTTCGCGAGCAAGCCCGCTCCCACATTAGGTTCTGCTGTGTTCCCGATATTTATTGCGCGTCAAACGCCTGCCCGTTGATCCCGGCACTGTCCGGTCCCATCAGGTACAGGTATACCGGCATGATCTCTTCCGGCGCCGGCCGCTCCATCGGGTTTTCACCCGGATACGCCTGGGCGCGCATGCTGGTGCGTGTGCCGCCGGGGTTGATGCTGTTGGAACGTACCGCCGCCACATCCTCGAGTTCGTCGGCCAGGGTTTGCATCAAACCTTCCGTGGCAAACTTCGACACCCCATACGCCCCCCAATACGCCCGGCCCTTGCGCCCGACGCTGCTGGAGGTGAACACCACCGACGCATCCTGGGACAGCTTGAGCAGCGGCAGCAAGGTGCTGGTCAGCATGAACATCGCGTTGACGTTCACGTGCATCACGCGCATGAAGTTTTCACCGGACAACTGCTCGATCGGCGTGCGTGGGCCGATGATCGAGGCGTTGTGCAGCAACCCGTCGAGGTGGCCGAAGGCCTTTTCGATCATCGCCGCCAGCTCATCGTATTGATGCGGCAGTGCCGTCTCCAGGTTGAACGGGATCACCACCGGCTGCGGGTGGCCTGCGGCTTCGATCTCGTCGTAGACCTGGGCCAGGTTGGCTTCGGTCTTGCCCAGCAGCAGCACCGTGGCGCCATGGGCCGCGTAGGTTTTCGCCGCCGCCGCACCAATCCCGCGACCGGCACCGGTCACCAGGATGACGCGGTCTTTGAGCAGTTCTGGACGTGCGGAGTAATCAAACATAAATAGCCTCGACAAAATTCAACAGATTGCTAACACCACGCTTGAGAGTAGTGAAGATCCCCTGTGGGAGCGGGCGTGCTCGCGAAGGTGGTGGGTCAGTTGACATGTTCATTGACTGCCACGCTGCCTTCGCGAGCAAGCCCGCTCCCACATTTAGATCTTCATTGGCCTCAGCAGCTGCAAAGCGCGTTATCCAGCACCTTGCGCAGCTCCAGCGGGTGATCCACCACCACATCGGCGCCCCAGTGACGCGGGTTGTCATCCGGGTGGATGTAGCCGTAGGTCACCGCCGCCGTGCGCGTGCCGGCGTCGCGGCCGGACTCGATGTCGCGCAGGTCATCGCCCACGAACAGCACGCTGGCCGGGTCCAGGTCGAGCATCTTGCAGGCCAGGATCAGCGGCTCCGGGTCCGGCTTGCTGTTCTTCACATGGTCCGGGCAGATCAACAGCGCCGAACGTTCGGCCAGGCCCAGTTGCTGCATGATCGGCTCGGCAAAGCGCACCGGCTTGTTGGTGACCACGCCCCAGATCAGCTTGGCTTTCTCGATGTCTTGCAGCAGTTCTTCCATGCCATCGAACAGCTTGCTGTGGATCGCGCAGCCCTTGAGGTAGCGCTCCAGGAACTCCTGGCGCAACGCTTCAAAACCTGGCGATTCGGGGTCCATGGAAAAGGTCACGGCGACCATGGCGCGGGCGCCACCGGAGATTTCATCGCGGATGTGCTGGTCGTTGATCGGCGCCAGGCCGCGATCGGCACGCATCGCCTGGCAGATGGCGATAAAGTCCGGCGCGGTGTCCAGCAGGGTACCGTCCATATCGAAGAGAACCGCTCGCAACTTCACAGGCTTACTCCTCGCGCAGGGTCTGGATCATGTAGTTGACGTCAACGTCGCTGGCCAGCTTGTAGTGCTTGGTCAACGGGTTGTAGGTCAGGCCGATGATGTCCTTGACGGTCAGCCCGGCCTGGCGGCTCCAGGCACCCAGCTCGGAAGGACGGATGAATTTCTTGAAGTCGTGGGTGCCCCGCGGCAGCAGCTTCATGATGTATTCGGCGCCGATGATCGCGAACAGGTAGGCCTTGGGGTTGCGGTTGATGGTGGAGAAGAACACCTGGCCGCCCGGCTTGACCATGCGGAAGCAGGCGCGGATCACCGAGGACGGGTCTGGCACGTGCTCGAGCATTTCCAGGCAGGTGACCACGTCGAACTGCTCGGGCATTTCCTCGGCCAGGGCTTCGGCGGTGATCTGGCGGTATTCCACGCTCACGCCGGATTCCAGCTGGTGCAACTGGGCCACGGCGAGCGGCGCTTCGCCCATGTCGATCCCCATCACGGTGGCGCCGCGCTGGGCCATGGCTTCGCTGAGGATGCCGCCGCCGCAACCGACGTCCAGCACCTTCTTGCCGGCCAGGTTGACGCGTTCGTCAATCCAGTTGACCCGCAGCGGGTTGATGTCGTGCAGGGGCTTGAACTCGCTCTCGCGGTCCCACCAGCGGTGGGCGAGGGCTTCGAATTTGGCGATTTCGGCGTGGTCGACGTTGCTCATGGTGAATCCTCTAAACCTGATAAATCGTGTGGTCGGTGCCCGGCGCGCACGCCTGGCACCGGCGTTATTCGTGGTGCCCGCTGATGCGTTGGCCCCAGGCAATGGCCGTGGCGGTCAACTGTTGTTCATCCATGCGGGTCAATTGCCGGTCGTCGAGCAACTGCTTGCCGGCGACCCAAAGGTGTTTCACGCAATCGCGTCCGGTGGCATATATAAGCTGTGAGACCGGATCGTAGATCGGTTGTTGCGCCAGCCCGGAAAGATCGAAGGCCACCATGTCCGCGGCCTTGCCGACTTCCAGCGAGCCGATTTCGTTCTCCAGGCCCATGGCGCGCGCGCCATTGAGCGTCGCCATGCGCAGTGCGCGGTGGGCATCCAGGGCGGTGGCCGAGCCGGCGACAGCCTTGGCCAGCATCGCCGCTGTACGGGTTTCGCCCAGCAAGTCCAGGTCATTGTTGCTGGCGGCGCCGTCGGTGCCGATGGCCACATTGACCCCAGCCTGCCACAGGCGCTCCACCGGGCAGAAGCCACTGGCCAGTTTCAGGTTCGACTCCGGGCAATGGATGATGCTGGTGTTGCTTTCTACCAGCAAAGCCAGGTCGTCCTCGCTGATTTGGGTCATATGAACGGCCTGGAAGCGCGGGCCGAGCAGCCCGAGGCGGCCCAGGCGTGCCAGCGGCCGTTCGCCGGTCTGCTCGACGGCCTGTTGGACCTCGAAGGCGGTTTCGTGCACATGCATATGGATCGCGGCGTCCAGTTCCTCGGCGATCACGCGGATCTTTTCCAGGTTGGCATCGCACACGGTGTAGGGCGCGTGGGGACCGAAGGTGATCTTGATGCGCGGGTGGTGCTTGAGGTCGCCGAACAGCTCGATACCCTGGCGGATCGCCTCATCGGCGCTGCTGGCGCCGGGAATCGGGAAGTCGAGGATCGGAATCGCGATCTGCGCGCGCATGCCGCTGTTGTGCACGCAATCGCTGGCGACCTTGGGGTAGAAATACATGTCGGAGAAGCAGGTGATGCCGCCCTTGAGTTGCTCGGCGATGGCCAGGTCGGTGCCGTCCCGCACAAAGGCCTCATCGACCCATTTGGCTTCGGCGGGCCAGATGTGTTTTTCCAGCCACGTCATCAGCGGCAGGTCATCGGCCAGGCCGCGAAACAGGCTCATCGCCGCGTGCCCGTGGGCGTTGATCAGGCCCGGGCTGAGCAGCATGCCCGGCAACTCGCGGACCTCGGTGGCCGCCAGTTTCAGCGCGGCGGCCCTTGGGCCGATAAAGGCAATGCGCCCATCGCGGATCCCCAGGGCATGCTCCTTGAGCACCACGCCGGCAGGTTCGACAGGCACCAGCCAGGTCGGCAGGAGTAATAAGTCGAGCGGGGCGGCAGTGGCGGTCATCGCAGGCTTCTTCCGGGGCAGCTATAAAAGAAGGGCGAAGTATACCCGAGCGTCCAGGCTGGCGGATCGCTATAATCGGCGGCTTTTGTTGATGAGTACGGGGTGAGGGATGCGCGATCGACTGTTGGCAGCGGAGAAAGTGAAGGCCATCGATTGGCGTGATGGCGCACTGCACCTGCTCGATCAGCGTGTTTTGCCCTCCCGCGAAAGCTGGGTGGTGTGTTCGACGGTCGAAGACGTCGCCGCTGCCATCCGCTCGATGACCGTGCGTGGTGCGCCGGCCATCGGCATCAGCGCAGCCTACGGCCTGGTGCTCGCCGCCCGTCGACGCATTGCCGAAGGCGGTGACTGGCAAGCGGCATGGGAAGAGGACTACGCGTTGCTGGCCGATTCGCGTCCGACGGGGGCGAACCTGTTCTGGGCCCTCAAGCGCATGCGTGACCGCCTCGATCGTCTCAAGAAGCACGCCGACCCGGCGGCGGTGCTGGAAGCAGAAGCCATCGCGATCCACGAAAGCGACCGTGAAGCCAACCTGAGCATGGCGCAGTTGGGCCTTGAGCGGATTCGCAAGCACCAGGGCAATGCCCAGGCGATCCTCACCCATGGCAATGCTGGCGCCCTGGCCACCGGGGGTGTCGGCACGGCCCTCGGGGTGATCCGCGCTGCCTTCCTGGAGGGGTTGGTCGAGCATGTCTACGTCAACGAAACGCGCCCCTGGCTGCAGGGGTCGCGGCTGACGGCCTGGGAGCTGGCGGGCGAGGGGATTGCGACCACCGTCAATGCAGACTCGGCCGGCGCGCATATCCTCAAGACCAAAGGGGTGACCTGGGTGGTGGTCGGCGCCGACTGCATCGCGGCCAATGGTGATGTGATCGGCACGATCGGCACTTATCAGCTGGCGGTGTGTGCCATGCACCATGGCGTGCGCTTCATGGTGGTGGCGCCGAGTTCGACGCTGGACCTGATGATGGCCACTGGCGAGGACGTCGCCCTGGAAGAGCGCGACGCGGGCGAGTTGCTGGAAGTCGCCGGGCAGCGTTTGGACGCGGCGGCTTTCAACCCCGTGTTCGACGTGACTCCCGCCGACCTGATCGATGTGATCGTGACTGAAAAAGGCATCGTCGAACGGCCGGACACCGCCAAGCTGGCCAAGTTGATGTGCCGTAAACGATTGCATTGAGGGTGTTGCGGCCTTCGAGATTGCTATCGCTGGCAAGCCAGTTCCTGCAGTGGCGGTGCGCACTGTGCAACATTGTAGGAACTGGCTTGCCGGCGAACCCCCTCAAATGTCAACAAAACCATTGGATCCATACGCAAAAAATAGCACCAAGGCATCTCTGAGCCCCTCTCGTCGCCCTCAAGCCTGTCATCCGTCAACTTACTATGCTCCATGCGCATCAGGGGGATAGGTGCGTGGCGGCGATTGTGATAACATCCGGCGGTTTCCAGGGCTGCCCCGAGGGGTGGCCTATAACGTGCAGATCCGTGTCATAACTCGTTGATTTGTCGTAAGTCGTTGTCAGGCACTGTGCCGGCAGCGGCGAGCTTCGTTCGTCCCATATGGATGTGACGAAGTTTCACCCGAAAAAGGAATCAGGCTTCTCATGGGCGAACTGGCCAAAGAAATCCTCCCGGTCAATATCGAAGACGAGCTGAAACAGTCCTACCTCGACTACGCGATGAGCGTAATTGTCGGTCGGGCACTGCCTGATGCGCGCGATGGCTTGAAGCCCGTGCACCGGCGTGTGCTGTTCGCGATGAGCGAGCTAGGTAACGACTGGAACAAGCCGTACAAGAAATCTGCCCGTGTTGTCGGTGACGTGATCGGTAAGTATCACCCTCACGGCGACACTGCGGTGTACGACACCATCGTTCGGATGGCCCAGCCGTTTTCCCTGCGCTACCTGCTGGTAGACGGCCAGGGCAACTTCGGTTCGGTCGACGGCGACAACGCCGCGGCCATGCGATACACCGAAGTGCGCATGACCAAGCTGGCGCACGAGCTGCTGGCCGACCTGCATAAAGAAACCGTGGACTGGGTGCCGAACTACGACGGCACCGAAATGATCCCGGCAGTCATGCCGACCAAGATTCCAAACCTGCTGGTCAACGGCTCCAGCGGTATCGCCGTGGGCATGGCCACCAACATCCCGCCACACAACCTCGGTGAAGTCATCGACGGTTGCCTGGCCCTTATCGACAATCCTGAGCTGACTGTCGATGAGCTGATGCAATACATCCCTGGTCCGGACTTCCCGACCGCTGCGATCATCAACGGTCGCGCCGGTATCATCGAAGCCTACCGCACCGGTCGCGGGCGCATTTACATGCGCGCCCGCTCGATCATCGAAGACATCGACAAGGTCGGTGGTCGCCAGCAGATCGTCATCACCGAACTGCCGTACCAGTTGAACAAGGCGCGGCTGATCGAGAAGATCGCCGAGCTGGTCAAAGAGAAGAAGCTCGAAGGCATCACCGAGCTGCGCGACGAGTCCGACAAAGACGGTATGCGCGTGGTGATCGAGCTGCGTCGTGGCGAAGTGCCTGAGGTGATCCTCAACAACCTCTACGCCCAGACCCAGCTGCAAAGCGTGTTTGGTATCAACGTGGTAGCACTGATCGACGGCCGCCCGCGCATCCTGAACCTCAAGGATCTGCTCGAAGCCTTCGTTCGTCACCGCCGCGAAGTGGTCACCCGCCGTACCGTGTTCGAACTGCGCAAGGCCCGCGAGCGCGGCCACATCCTGGAAGGCCAGGCAGTTGCGCTGTCGAACATCGACCCGGTGATCGCCCTGATCAAGGCCTCGCCAACCCCGTCGGAAGCCAAGGAAGCGCTGATCAGCACCCCTTGGGAATCCAGCGCCGTGGTGGCCATGGTTGAACGCGCCGGCGCCGACTCGTGCCGTCCGGAGACCCTGGACCCGCAATACGGTCTGCGCGAAGGCAAGTACTTCCTGTCGCCGGAACAGGCCCAGGCCATCCTGGAACTGCGTCTGCACCGCCTGACTGGCCTGGAGCACGAGAAGCTGCTGGCCGAGTACCAGGAGATCCTCAACCAGATCGGCGAGTTGATCCGCATCCTCAGCAGCGCCGTGCGCCTGATGGAAGTGATCCGCGAAGAACTGGAAGTGATCCGCGCCGAATACGGCGACGTGCGCCGCACCGAAATCCTCGATGCGCGTCTCGACCTGACCCTGGGTGACATGATCCCGGAAGAAGAGCGCGTCGTGACCATTTCCCACGGTGGTTATGCCAAGACCCAGCCCCTGGCTGCGTACCAGGCCCAGCGTCGTGGTGGTAAAGGTAAATCGGCTACCGGCGTGAAGGATGAGGACTACATCGCTCACCTGCTGGTCGCCAACAGCCACACCACGCTGCTGCTGTTCTCCAGCAAGGGCAAGGTGTACTGGCTCAAGACCTACGAGATCCCGGAAGCCTCGCGTGCCGCCCGTGGTCGTCCGTTGGTCAACCTGCTGCCGCTGGACAGTGATGAGTACATCACCACCATGCTGCCGGTCGAGGAATACACCGAAGGTCACTTCATCTTCATGGCGACCGCCAAAGGCACCGTGAAGAAGACCCCGCTGGAATCCTTCAGCCGTCAACGCAGCGTGGGCCTGATCGCCCTGGAGCTGGACGAAGGCGACGTACTGATCTCCGCCGCCATTACCGATGGCGAGCGTGAAGTCATGCTGTTCTCCGACGGAGGCAAGGTCACGCGCTTCAAGGAATCCGACGTCCGCGCCATGGGCCGTACCGCCCGCGGTGTGCGTGGCATGCGCCTACCGGAAGGGCAGAAGCTGATTTCGATGCTGATCCCGGAAGAAGGCAGCCAGATCCTCACGGCTTCCGAGCGTGGTTATGGCAAGCGCACCGCCATCAGCGAGTTCCCGGAGTACAAACGTGGCGGCCAGGGCGTGATCGCCATGGTCAGCAACGATCGCAACGGCCGTCTGGTCGGCGCGGTCCAGGTGCTCGACGGCGAGGAGATCATGCTGATTTCCGACCAGGGCACGCTGGTACGTACCCGTGTGGCTGAAGTGTCGAGCCTGGGCCGTAACACCCAGGGCGTGACGCTGATCAAGCTGGCCAAAGACGAAAAACTGGTGGGCCTGGAGCGTGTGCAGGAGCCATCGGAAGTCGAAGGCGAAGAGCTGGAAGGTGAGGAATTCGACGGCGAGGTGATCGCAGCAGGCGATGACAACGTCGACGAGCCAACCCTCGACGCTGCCGCAGACGAAGAAGAACCGCAGGAATAAGCGGACACACAGGGGGCGGATGAAGATTCGCCCCCTTGTTGTTTGTCCCTTGTGAAATAACACGTCCTTTGGCTGGACGCGCTCAATGTGGGAGCTGGCTTGCCCGCGATGGCAGCGCCACGGTATCACTGCGCTACCGAGGTGCCCTTGTCGCAGGCAAGCCAGCTCCCACAAGGGTTCGCTCCAGAGAAAGGTTGTTGCCGAACATGATTGCAGCCCCACCAGATCAGAGTGAGATTGGATGTGAGCAAGAGAGCCTATAACTTCTGTGCCGGTCCCGCGGCGCTTCCTGAAGCAGTCCTGCAGCGTGCGCAGGGTGAACTCCTCGACTGGCATGGAAAAGGCCTCTCCGTGATGGAAATGAGCCATCGCAGCGATGAGTTCGTGTCCATTGCCACCAAGGCCGAGCAGGATCTGCGCGACTTGCTGGACATCCCATCCAACTACAAAGTGTTGTTCCTGCAGGGCGGCGCCAGCCAGCAGTTCGCCCAGCTGCCCCTGAACCTGCTGCCGGAAGACGGCACCGCCGACTACATCGACACCGGTATCTGGGGCCAGAAGGCCATTGAAGAGGCTTCGCGCTACGGTCACGTCAACGTTGCCGGTACCGCCAAGCCCTACGACTATTTCGCCATTCCCGGCCAGAACGAGTGGAAGCTGTCGAAGGACGCGGCCTACGTGCACTACGTAGCGAACGAAACCATCGGCGGCCTGGAATTCGACTGGGTACCGGAAGTAGGCGACGTCCCGCTGGTGTGCGACATGTCCTCGGACATCCTCTCGCGCCCGATCGATGTGTCCAGGTACGGCATGATCTACGCCGGCGCGCAGAAGAACATCGGCCCGAGCGGCATCCTGGTCAACATCATCCGCGAAGACCTGCTGGGGCGTGCCCGTTCGCTGTGCCCGACCATGCTCAACTACAAGGTCGCGGCCGATAACGGCTCGATGTACAACACCCCGCCGGCGTTCGCCTGGTACCTGTCCGGCCTGGTCTTCGAGTGGCTCAAGGAGCAGGGCGGCGTGGCTGCCATGGGCAAGCTGAACGAAGAGAAGAAGCGCACCCTGTACGACTTCATCGACGCCAGCGGCCTGTACAGCAACCCGATCAACCTGACCGACCGCTCGTGGATGAACGTGCCGTTCCGCCTGGCCGATGACCGCCTGGACAAGCCGTTCCTGGCCGGTGCCGACGCGCGCGGCCTGCTGAACCTCAAGGGCCACCGTTCGGTCGGTGGCATGCGCGCCTCCATCTACAACGCTGTCGACATCCACGCCATCAACGCGTTGGTGGCCTACATGGCAGAGTTCGAAAAGGAACACGGCTAATGTCTGAGCAAGAACTCAAGGCCCTGCGCGTGCGCATTGACAGCCTGGACGAGAAAGTCCTGGAGCTGATCAGTGAGCGCGCGCGGTGCGCCCAGGAAGTGGCACGGGTAAAGATGGCCTCCCTGGCTGAAGGCGAAGTGCCAGTGTTCTACCGGCCTGAGCGTGAAGCCCAGGTGCTCAAGCGCGTGATGGAGCGCAACAAGGGCCCATTGGGCAATGAAGAGATGGCGCGGTTGTTCCGTGAAATCATGTCTTCCTGCCTGGCGCTGGAGCAGCCACTGAAAGTGGCTTACCTCGGGCCTGAGGGCACCTTCACTCAAGCGGCGGCCATGAAGCACTTCGGCCACGCGGTGATCAGCAAGCCAATGGCTGCGATCGACGAAGTGTTTCGTGAAGTGGCGGCCGGTGCCGTGAACTTTGGCGTGGTGCCGGTGGAAAACTCCACCGAAGGCGCGGTCAACCACACGCTGGACAGCTTCCTCGAGCACGACATGGTGATCTGTGGCGAAGTCGAGCTGCGCATCCACCATCACCTGCTGGTGGGCGAGAACACCAAGACCGACAGCATCAGCCGTATCTACTCCCACGCCCAGTCGCTGGCCCAGTGCCGCAAGTGGCTGGATGCGCATTACCCGAATGTCGAGCGCGTGGCGGTGTCCAGCAATGCCGAGGCGGCCAAGCGGGTCAAGGGTGAGTGGAATTCGGCGGCCATTGCCGGTGACATGGCGGCGGGCCTGTATGGCCTGACGCGCCTGGCCGAGAAAATCGAGGATCGCCCGGACAACTCCACGCGGTTCCTGATGATCGGCAACCAGGAAGTACCGCCGACCGGCGACGACAAGACGTCGATCATCGTCTCCATGAGCAACAAGCCCGGCGCGCTGCATGAGCTGCTGGTGCCGTTCCACGACAACGGGATTGACCTGACGCGTATCGAGACTCGTCCTTCGCGCAGCGGTAAATGGACTTACGTGTTCTTTATCGACTTCGTCGGCCATCACCGCGACCCGCTGGTCAAGGGTGTGCTCGAGAAAATCAGTCAGGAAGCCGTGGCACTCAAAGTGCTGGGCTCTTACCCGAAAGCGGTTTTGTGAGGCTTTAACATGAGTGGCAACTTCCTCGCCCTGGCTCAGCCGGGCGTGCAACAACTGTCGCCTTACGTTCCAGGCAAGCCTGTGGACGAGCTGGCGCGTGAGTTGAACCTGGATCCTTCGAAGATCGTCAAGTTGGCCAGTAACGAAAACCCGCTGGGCCCAAGCCCCAAGGTGTTGGCGGCCATTCGTGAGGAGCTGGCCGAGCTGACCCGTTACCCCGATGGCAACGGCTTTGCGCTCAAGTCCCTGCTGGCGCAAAAGTGCCGGGTCGAGCTGAGCCAGGTGACCTTGGGCAACGGTTCCAACGACATTCTCGAGCTGGTCGGCCGTGCCTACCTGGCGCCGGGCCTCAACGCGGTGTTCAGCGAACACGCGTTTGCGGTCTATCCGATCGTGACCCAGGCGGTCGGCGCTGATGCGCGCATCATTCCTGCGAAGGAGTGGGGCCACGACCTGCCGGCCATGCTGGCAGCCATCGACGCCCAGACCCGTGTGGTGTTCATCGCCAACCCGAACAACCCGACGGGCACCTGGTTCGACGCGCAGGCGCTGAACGACTTCCTGCAGGATGTGCCGGAGCACGTGCTGGTGGTGCTGGACGAGGCCTACATCGAGTACGCCGAAGGCAGCGACCTGCCGGACGGCCTCGACTTCCTGGCGGCCTACCCGAACCTGTTGGTCTCGCGCACCTTTTCCAAGGCCTATGGCCTGGCGTCGTTGCGGGTGGGCTACGGCCTCTCCACGGCGGTCGTCGCGGACGTGCTGAACCGCGTGCGCCAACCGTTCAACGTCAACAGCCTCGCGCTGGCGGCGGCCTGTGCGGCCGTGCAGGATGCCGAATACCTGGAAGAGGGCCGGCGCATCAACGAAAGCGGCATGCTGCAGTTGCAGGCAGGCTTTCGCGAACTGGGCCTGGGCTGGATTCCGTCCAAGGGCAACTTCATCTGTGTCGACCTCGGCCAAGTGGCTGCTCCGGTATTCCAGGGCCTGTTGCGCGAAGGTGTGATTGTGCGTCCGGTGGCTAACTACGGTATGCCGAACCACCTGCGTATCACCATTGGCTTGCCGGCAGAAAACAGCCGCTTCCTGGAGGCGTTGGCCAAGGTTCTGGCTCGTGGTTGATGTCACTGCATTGCAACCTGTTGTGCCTATGATCGGTCGCCTGGTGGTGGTCGGTCTGGGGTTGATCGGCGGCTCCTTCGCCAAAGGCTTGCGTGAGAGTGGGTTGTGTGGCGAAGTGGTCGGTGTGGACCTGGACCCGCAATCGCGCAAGCTGGCGGTCGAGTTGGGCGTGGTGGATCGCTGCGAAGCGGACCTGGCACTCGCATGCCAGGGCGCTGACGTGATCCAGTTGGCGGTGCCGATCCTGGCCATGGAGAAATTGCTGGCGGTATTGGCGGGCATGGACCTGGGGCAGGCGATCCTGACGGACGTCGGCAGTGCCAAGGGCAATGTGGTGCGCGCTGCGCAACAGGCGTTTGGTGGCATGCCCGCGCGCTTCGTGCCGGGCCATCCGATTGCCGGTTCCGAGCAGAGCGGGGTGGAGGCATCGAATGCGCAGCTGTTCCGGCGCCATAAGGTGATCCTGACGCCGCTCGAGCAGACCGATCCTGCGGCGTTGGCCGTGGTTGACTGGCTGTGGCGTGAGCTGGGCGCTGACGTGGAGCATATGCAGGTCGAGCGCCACGACGAAGTGCTGGCGGCGACCAGTCACTTGCCGCATCTGCTGGCATTTGGCCTGGTGGACTCGCTGGCCAAGCGCAATGAAAACCTCGAGATTTTCCGTTACGCCGCCGGTGGCTTTCGCGATTTCACGCGGATTGCCGGCAGCGACCCCGTGATGTGGCACGACATCTTCCTCGCTAACCGCGAAGCGGTGTTGCGCACCCTGGACACTTTTCGCAGCGACCTCGACGCCCTGCGCGACGCGGTTGATGCCGGGGATGGCCATCAGTTGTTGGGCGTGTTCACCCGTGCGCGGGTGGCGCGTGAGCATTTCAGCAAGATCCTGGCGCGCCGGGCCTATATGGAAACTGCCGTGAACGCCGATGACCTGACCTTCCTCGCCAACCCGGGCGGCCGCTTGAGCGGACGTATCCGGGTGCCGGGTGACAAGTCGATCTCCCATCGCTCGATCATGCTCGGCTCGTTGGCCGAGGGTGTGACAGAGGTTGAAGGTTTCCTCGAAGGTGAAGACGCCCTGGCGACCTTGCAGGCTTTTCGCGACATGGGTGTCGTCATCGAAGGTCCGCACCATGGGCGCGTGACCATTCATGGCGTGGGCTTGCATGGCTTGAAAGCCGCGCCGGGGCCGATCTACCTGGGTAACTCCGGCACATCCATGCGGCTGCTGTCGGGGTTGCTGGCGGCGCAAAGCTTCGACAGCGTGTTGACCGGCGATGCGTCCTTGTCCAAGCGTCCGATGAGCCGCGTGGCCAAGCCGCTGCGGGAAATGGGCGCGGTGATCGAGACCGGTCCGGAAGGGCGTCCGCCATTGACCATCCGCGGCGGCCAGGTGCTGAAAGGCCTGGCCTATTCGATGCCGATGGCCAGTGCACAGGTCAAATCCTGCCTGTTACTGGCCGGGTTGTACGCCGAGGGCGAGACTTCGGTGACCGAGCCCGCGCCGACCCGTGACCATACCGAGCGCATGTTGCGCGGTTTTGGCTACCCGGTGGCGGTGAGTGGCGCGACCGCGTCGGTGCAATCGGGTCATGCACTGACCGCTACCCATATAGAAGTGCCGGGGGATATTTCCTCGTCGGCGTTTTTCCTGGTGGCGGCGTCGATTGCCGAGGGTTCCGAATTGTTGCTGGAGCATGTCGGCGTCAACCCGACGCGGACCGGGGTGATCGATATCCTGCGGCTCATGGGCGCAGATATCACCTTGGAAAACCCGCGTGAAGTAGGCGGCGAGCCTGTCGCGGACTTGCGTGTGCGTGCTGCGGCCCTGAACGGTATCGAGATCCCCGAAGCTTTGGTGCCGTTGGCGATCGATGAGTTTCCGGTGCTGTTTGTCGCGGCGGCCTGTGCCAACGGCCGCACCGTGTTGCGCGGGGCGCAGGAGCTGCGCGTGAAGGAGTCCGACCGTATCCAGGTCATGGCCGACGGTCTGTTGGCGTTGGGCGTGAAGTGTGAACCGACTCCCGATGGGATTATCATTGACGGTGGCCTGATGGGCGGCGGTGAAGTGCACGCCCAGGGTGATCACCGGATTGCCATGGCGTTCAGTGTGGCTTCCCTGCGGGCGACGGCACCTATTCGAATCCGTGACTGTGCCAATGTTGCTACGTCTTTTCCGAACTTTCTTACACTGTGTGCCCACGTCGGCATCCGTGTTGCCCAAGAGGCTCAATTGTGAATATCAAAGCACCGGTGATTACCATCGACGGGCCAAGTGGCTCGGGCAAAGGCACGATCGCCGGCATCCTGGCCAAGCGCCTGGGCTGGTGTCTGCTCGATTCCGGCGCGCTGTACCGCCTGCTGGCGTTTGCCGCACGCAACCATGGCGTCGACCTGACCAACGAAGAATCGCTGAAGCTGCTGGCGGCGCATCTTGATGTGCAGTTTGTCGGGGCGACGGAAGGTCATCCCCAGCGCATCATCCTTGAAGGCGATGATGTGACCGATGACCTGCGCAATGAACAAGTCGGCTCCTGGGCCTCCCAGGTTGCCGCGCTGCCGGCCGTGCGCGATGCCTTGCTGCAGCGTCAGCGCGCGTTTCAGGAGCCGCCGGGCCTGGTCGCCGATGGTCGCGACATGGGCACGGTGGTGTTTCCGGAGGCGCCACTGAAGATTTTCCTGACCGCCAGTGCCGAGGAGCGTGCGCGCCGCCGCTACTTGCAGTTGAAGGGCAAAGTCGATGGTGTTAGTCTGTCGAGTCTGCTAGATGAGATCCGTGCACGCGATGAGCGTGATACCCAGCGCGCAGTAGCCCCGCTAAAGCCGGCGGCTGATGCCATACAGCTGGATTCCACGGAGTTGTCCATCGAGCAGGTGCTGGAACGCATCTTGAGCGAAATCGCCATTCGCGATATCGCCGGGTGACCAAGAAGGCCGCAGGGGACCAGTCATAGTCCTGGGGCGCTTCTTCTAATTGAAACTAACCCACACCGTCTGGGGTGTGGAGATGGGCGTATTCTTCGCCCTTATCAACAGGAATTAAAATGAGCGAAAGCTTTGCGGAACTCTTTGAAGAAAGCCTAAAAACCCTGAACCTTCAGGCAGGCTCCATCATCACCGGTGTTATCGTTGATATCGATTACCAAGCTCGCTGGGTAACCGTTCACGCTGGTCTGAAGTCTGAAGCTCTGATCCCGCTGGAACAGTTCTACAACGATGCTGGCGACCTGACTATCAATGTCGGTGACGAAGTTCACGTTGCTCTGGACTCGGTTGAAGACGGTTTCGGTGAAACCAAGCTGTCCCGTGAAAAAGCCAAGCGCGCTGAATGCTGGATTGTTCTCGAAGCAGCCTTCGCAGCTGAAGAAGTGGTCAAGGGCGTTATCAACGGTAAGGTTAAAGGCGGCTTCACTGTCGACGTTAACGGCATCCGTGCGTTCCTGCCAGGTTCTTTGGTCGACGTTCGTCCAGTGCGCGACACCACGCACCTGGAAGGCAAAGAACTCGAATTCAAGGTCATCAAACTCGACCAGAAACGCAACAACGTTGTCGTTTCCCGTCGCAGCGTCCTGGAAGCAGAAAACTCCGCCGAGCGTGAAGCTCTGCTGGAATCCCTGCAGGAAGGCCAACAAGTCAAAGGTATTGTCAAGAACCTCACCGATTACGGCGCATTCGTCGATCTGGGTGGCGTCGATGGCCTGCTGCACATTACCGACATGGCTTGGAAGCGTATCAAGCATCCTTCCGAAATCGTCAACGTTGGCGACGAGATCGATGTCAAGGTTCTGAAATACGATCGCGAGCGCAACCGTGTTTCCCTGGGCCTGAAGCAACTGGGTGAAGATCCATGGGTTGCTATCAAAGCCCGTTACCCAGAAAGCACTCGCGTGACCGCGCGTGTTACCAACCTGACCGACTACGGCTGCTTCGCAGAGCTGGAAGAAGGCGTGGAAGGCCTGGTACACGTTTCCGAAATGGACTGGACCAACAAGAACATCCACCCTTCGAAAGTCGTACAAGTCGGCGACGAAGTGGAAGTTATGGTTCTGGACATCGACGAAGAGCGTCGTCGTATCTCCCTGGGCATCAAGCAGTGCAAATCTAACCCATGGGAAGATTTCTCTGGCCAGTTCAACAAGGGCGATAAAATCTCCGGCACCATCAAGTCGATCACCGATTTCGGTATCTTCATTGGTTTGGACGGCGGCATCGACGGCCTGGTTCACCTGTCCGATATCTCCTGGAACGAAGTGGGCGAAGAAGCTGTTCGTCGTTTCAAGAAGGGCGACGAGCTGGACACCGTTATCCTGTCGGTTGACCCAGAGCGCGAGCGTATCTCCCTGGGTATCAAGCAGCTGGAAAGCGATCCGTTCTCCGAGTACGTTCAAGAGAACGACAAAGGCGCAATCGTTAAGGGCACTGTGAAAGAAGTTGACGCTAAAGGCGCCATCATCACTCTGGCCGACGATATCGAAGCGACTCTGAAAGCCTCCGAAATCAGCCGTGACCGCGTTGAAGACGCGCGCAACGTTCTGAAAGAAGGCCAGGAAGTAGAAGCCAAGATCATCAGCGTTGACCGCAAGAGCCGCGTAATCCAACTCTCCATCAAGTCGAAAGACGAGATCGAAGAGAAAGAAGCCATCCAGAGCCTGCGCGACAAGCCAGCCTCGTCGGATGCTCCAGTTGACACCACTCTTGGTGCTCTGCTGCGTGCGCAAATGGAAAAACAGAACTAAGTTCTGTCAGACCATAGAAAAAGGGCGACTTCGGTCGCCCTTTTTTGTGCCTGAAATTCGTTGAATCAACAACCGAGAACCAAGCCTTACGGTTAAGTGTCAGAACTGTCTATAGTCTTCATGAAAGCTGTTCCAGCGCAGTTGTTTCAATAAGGATCTGAATGTACAGGCTTATCGTTTTATTCGTAGTGGTAATGCTTGCAGGCTGTTCCACCACCAGTGCCAAAACCCACGCTAGACGCGGCGTCAGCGGCATCGAGGTTGACTGCTCGGGCCTTGGCAATAACTGGGACAAGTGCGAGAAACGCGCGGCTCGGGAGTGCAAGATGCAAGGCTACAAGGTCATCACCCGATCCAGCGATGCCAAGGATGAAGAGGGCGACTACCTATTCGGCTGGAACCCCGCCGGCGCAGTTACCCGCACCATGCTGGTGATCTGTAATTGAGGGGTCAAGACGTATGCAGATATGTTGCTGCATGGGCTGTTCAAATTCATCAAGTCATGCTAAAACCTTCGAAGCGCTTTTCCTAGCTGCTTGAAAAAGAAGGGAAAAATATGACGAAGTCGGAGTTGATCGAACGAATTGTCACCCATCAAGGGCTGCTCTCATCCAAGGATGTGGAGCTGGCTATCAAGACCATGCTCGAGCAAATGTCCCAGTGCCTGGCAACCGGTGATCGGATTGAGATCCGCGGGTTTGGAAGTTTTTCACTGCACTACCGCGCACCGAGGGTGGGCCGGAATCCGAAGACTGGGCAGTCGGTGAGTCTGGATGGGAAGTTTGTGCCTCATTTCAAGCCGGGGAAGGAGCTGCGGGATCGGGTGAATGAGGATGAGGAAGAGTCGATTTGATTGTTTTGGTGGGAGGATATTATGCGGGGGATTAAGCGCGTTACACTGGTTGTGGTTGTGTCGGCGGTTTTTCTGGTGATCTTGGCATTCATCCTTGAGAACCAGCAGTCTGTGAGTCTTTCCTTTTTAGGCTGGAATGCGCCTCAAGCTTCGGTATCGCTATACATCACGCTTTCTTTAATTGTCGGAATGCTCATTAGTCCTTTCCTTATGTTTCTGGTCAGTATCTGCGGCCGTCGCAAGTTGGCAAGTCGCCGCGTAGACTGCTGACGTTTGATTTGTTCAGCGGCTCGGCGGCTCTCGCGAGCTCTGTCGGCTGGGCATGCTTTTAAGGCAGTTCTGTCTTCACGCCCTTCGTTATTAGTGCTCGGTGGCGTTCTTAAAGTAAACATCCGGCCTTTACAGTAATAAGAACTCGTTAGCACCCTACGGATCTTCACGAGGTAATTTACGGGACGGAGCTTTAACGCGTGTGCTTCTCCGGCCTGTAGGCAGGGCTAATGCTCCGCTAGGTCTTCGCAGGTTTGTTCATATATACCTTTGCGACATTCCTACAATCTAATGTGATCAACGCAAGAGGTATTTTCCAGGAGCGGGGCATCATTTCAGTGAGGGGGGGGCGCGCTCATTGGCGGATGATTTTCCTGTCTGGCCGTCTGGGGCATTGTTTCCAATTCTGCTTGCTAAAATCATGATAGTCGCCAATTTTTCTGGTAGTGCACGCATCATCTGCCCAGTTCGACCATAATCAAGCTATTAAGCGTTACGTGAATTTTGGATTGACATATTCTAAAGTGATTAATTGTTCGTAATTGTGTCGCCGCTAGTCTGAAAAGAGGGCAGGTTGATTCGTCGTGAGGTGGGATTGCCTGCTAAATTCGAACTGTGCAAATTGTTATTGTGCGTAAAGTCAAGGTTACTGAACGTTGCCTGTGGACGTATAATGGTCCATCAAATAACGTGGCGTTAAACTGTGTCATCCACGCTACGCGTCAGTTTCAAGATTTCCTTTGTGCTGTGGAAGGCCTGTGGTCACTCCAAGGATGTAAGACTCAATGTCACGCAAAGGACACATTTGGTGCGGGCGTATGTTCAGGCTCCAGAAATTTGGTTGGGGACACGGTCCGGCTTCTGCGTCCAGGGGCGCTGGTGCTGATGCCATTTTAGTATCAAGGGCTAGTTATGAGCGAGTCGTAATCCTGATAAACCTGCTTAATTGCGCCCAATAGCTGAGTTTTCCGCTGGAGAGCGTTGTTTCATACTGTGAAGCTGCACGGGGGCGAGGCAACCACTGGAACAGCAGGGTGAGGGTTCGTTCGTATGCCTTTTAATTCAATTTTTCAAGAATGATTTGCAAATGCCATGACTATAGCCACTTTATCCAACGAAAAGACCTTCCTTTGTGAGCCCGGCGTGACGCTTCTGGACAACGCAAAAAAACATGGTCTGGTATTGGAGTACAGCTGCCGGTCGGGTAGGTGCGGGGTTTGTAAGGCTTTCGCAATAGGTGAGACCGCGATTATCCATCATGAGGAGTCGGTACTATCACCTGAAGAGATTGCTGCGGGATATATATTGACGTGCTGCCGCGGTGCGTTGAGCGATGTCCATTTAGATATTGAAGATTTGAGTCTGTTCGGCGATATAAAGAGCAAAACGCTTCCGTGCCGAGTTGATTCAGTTACGCGACTGTCTGATGATGTCTTGGAGGTTTCTCTTCGGCTGCCTCCTGCCAGTCCACTCGATTACATCCCGGGCCAGTACGTCGATGTTATTGGAAAAAATGGGGTGAGAAGAAGTTATTCCATCGCAAATGCCCCCAGGCAGGACGGTAAGCTTATGTTACAGATTCGCCAAGTCGTAGGCGGAGTCATGAGTCAATATTGGTTTGGCGAAATCGCCATCAACGACCTGCTCAGGATCGAAGGCCCTTTAGGCACGTTTGCGCTTCGTAATACCTCCGTGACTAACCTCGTGTTCCTGGCCACGGGCACTGGTATTGCGCCTGTGAAGGCGATCCTTGAACAGCTGAAGTCCAACCCTGAGCAAGTCGCGAATAAAAAAATATGGATTTACTGGGGCGGTAGACGTACCACAGACTTCTACTGGCAGCCAGAGCTCGATATTTTGCCGGTCACGTTTGTCCAAGTTTTGTCACGTCCCAATGATAGCTGGGATGGACGTATTGGTTATATTCAGAATGCTGTCGAGGATGATGGAATCCTGATGACGGATGCGGTTGTCTATGCTTGCGGGTCCGAGCTCATGATTCATTCGGCTAAAGAAAAGCTCATAGCGCTTGGTCTTCCTCAAAAAAACTTCTACTCCGACGCTTTTGTTAGCTCGAATTGATTAAGGATAAAAGATGAAAGCTGTGATTCTGGCTGGTGGACTAGGCACACGATTGAGTGAGGAGACCAGTACTCGACCTAAACCAATGGTAGAGATCGGTGGTAAGCCAATCCTATGGCATATCATGAAGATGTATTCAGCACACGGAATCAATGATTTTATTATTTGTTGTGGTTATAAAGGCTATGTAATCAAAGAGTATTTTGCTAACTACTTTCTGCATATGTCAGATGTCACTTTTGATATGCGTAACAACACCATGAAAGTACATGATAAGCGCGCGGAAGCTTGGAGTGTCACGCTGGTTGATACTGGTGATGATTCCATGACGGGAGGGCGTCTGCGTCGGGTAGCTGAGTATTTAAAGGATGAAGACTCATTTTGCTTCACGTACGGCGATGGCGTAGGTGACGTCGATATTACTTCGACTATTGAATTTCACAAGAAACACGGCAAAGCCGCAACATTGACCGCGACATACCCGCCAGGCCGCTTTGGAGCACTGGACATTCGTCTTGGTCAGGTCCTTAACTTTAAGGAAAAGCCTAAGGGTGATGGCGCTATGATTAATGGCGGGTTTTTTGTTTTAAAGCCCGAGGTGCTTAGCTACGTTGATAATGACAGTTCCGTGTGGGAGCAAGAGCCGCTAATGAACCTCGCGTCTGATAATCAGCTGATGGCCTATGAGCATCCTGGGTTCTGGCAGCCTATGGATACACTTCGCGACAAACATTTGCTGGAACAACTTTGGGATTCAGGAAAGGCGCCTTGGAAGATGTGGGAGTGAAGATGAAAGCCGCAGTCACCCCCGCCTTCTGGAAGGGTAAAAAAGTATTTTTGACAGGACACACCGGGTTCAAAGGGAGCTGGTTATCCCTGTGGCTGCAAAGTATGGGTGCACACGTCAAGGGTTACGCGCTTGATCCGCCGACCACTCCCGCGCTTTTCGATGAGGCCCGTGTCGCCGAAAGTATGGATTCGCAAATCGGTGATATTCGAGATTTGCAGGAAATCACTCGGAGCATGGTTTGCTTTGACCCCGAGATTTTGATTCACATGGCAGCTCAGCCACTGGTACGGCTCTCCTATAAGCACCCGGTCGACACCTATTCTACGAATGTAATGGGGACTGTGCATGTCCTTGAGGCAGCGCGGCAGTGCCCCAGCCTGCGTGCAATAGTTAACGTCACAACCGACAAATGTTACGAAAATCGCGAGTGGGAATGGGGTTATCGTGAAGACGAACCCATGGGTGGGCATGACCCCTATAGCAACAGCAAGGGCTGTGTTGAGCTGGTGACGTCGGCCTATCGCAACTCTTTTTTTAGCAAAGAACAACCCTGTGCACTCGCCTCAGCGCGTGCTGGAAATGTAATCGGTGGTGGAGATTGGGCTGAGGATCGTCTAATTCCGGATATACTGGCTGCATTTGAAAAGCAACATCCGGTGATTATTCGTAATCCACAGGCTACCCGGCCATGGCAGCATGTCCTTGAACCGCTGAGCGGTTATCTCGTATTGGCGGAGAATCTCTGGAAGCATGGGCATGATGTGGCTCAGGGCTGGAACTTCGGCCCCAAAGATGAAGATGCACGTCCCGTTGACTGGATTCTGGACCATATGGTTCGAACTTGGAAGGAGGGGGCAAGCTGGGCATTGGATCAACATCCGCAGCCACATGAAGCGCGCTATTTGAAACTAGATATTTCTAAGGCGCGTGCTCGTTTGCACTGGTCACCTACCTGGTCTCTGGAGACGACACTGGCTCACATCGTGAACTGGCACCGGGCTTGGCTACGTGGTGCGGATGTTCACTCTCTTTGTCTAGTAGAAATTAACGCCTATATGGCCGCTATGTCTTCATGCGGCAAGTAACTCATATTTTTAAGCAGGAAAAGCCATGACACCCGATATGCTTCGCCAGGAAATCAGCAAACTCGTTGAGCAATATGCTCAAGTCGCCCTGGCGCCAAAACCCTTCGTTGCGGGTAAAAGTATTATTCCACCTTCGGGCAAGGTAATAGGGGCCCGTGAGCTGCAATTGATGGTGGAGGCGTCACTGGATGGATGGCTGACTACCGGGCGTTTCAACGCTCAGTTTGAACAGAGGCTGGCAGAGTTCCTCGGTGTCAAATATGCGCTTTCTGTTAACTCGGGCTCGTCTGCCAACCTTGTAGCGTTTAGCACACTGACGTCGCCAAAGCTCGGTGATCGGGCGATCAAGAAAGGTGATGAAGTTATCGGCGTTGCCGCAGGGTTTCCTACAACGGTCAACCCGATTGTGCAGTTTGGCGCTATTCCTGTGTTCGTTGACGTAGATATGGTGACGCACAATATCGACACCAATTTGATTGAAGCTGCGATCACGCCTAAAACTAAAGCCATCATGCTCGCCCATACATTGGGTAATCCGTTTAATTTGGGCGCTGTGAAGGAAATTTGCGATAAGTACAATTTGTGGCTGATAGAAGACTGCTGTGATGCCCTTGGAGCAAAGTATGATGGAAAATTGGTAGGCACTTTTGGAGATATTTGTACTTTAAGTTTCTATCCTGCACACCACATCACAATGGGTGAGGGCGGCGCAGTCTTTACCAACAGCCCTCAGTTGAAAGTGATCGCCGAGTCGTTCCGCGATTGGGGTCGCGATTGCTACTGCGCACCTGGCTGTGACAATACGTGTGGCGACCGATTTGGCCAACAGTTTGGCAGCTTGCCCCAGGGTTATGACCACAAATACGTGTACGCCCACTTGGGCTATAATCTCAAAATAACTGATATGCAAGCCGCGTGCGGTTTGGCACAACTGGATCGCGCCCAGGAATTCATCGATACGCGTAAAAGTAATTATCTGCTCCTCAAACAACGTTTGAGTAGTTTGTCCGAATTTCTGGAAATTGCTGAGCCAACTCCTAATAGCGAGCCGTCTTGGTTCGGTTTTCCGGTAACTTTGAAAGAAACTGCGGGGGTGAAACGCGTCGATTTGTTGAAGTTCCTGGATCAGAACAATATCGGTTCTCGCCTGTTATTTGCCGGTAACCTCACGCGTCAGCCTTACTTTCAGGGTATTGAATACCGGGTGGTAGGCGAGCTGACTAATACCGATCGTACTATGAATCAAACGTTCTGGCTCGGTATCTACCCAGGTTTGGGTCAAGCGCAATTTGACTTTATCGGTGAAAAACTCGAAGAGTTCTTCGGTATCAACTTTTAAATATGAAAAAAATACTGTTGACAGGTGCTACCGGGTTTTTGGGTAGCGCACTTGCTCGTTTTTGGAGCCGGGCGGGGTATCGGGTTTCGGCGCTCGTTCGCTCCACTTCGTCCTGTGCGCGTATCGAGGGTATTCTTCCCGATAGCCAAGTATATAAATACAGTAGTGATCAAGACGTCTTGTCTGCGATTGCAGCGGTTTCACCTGACTACATAGTGCATACCGCTTGCGCCTACGGTCGTGCGGGAGAGTCCATCATTGATGTATACGACGCGAATGTGCGATTCGGATTGGTATTGTTGGAAGGTGCTAACTCACTCGACGGGAACGTCGCGTTCGTCAACACTGGTACCGTGCTGGACGCTGCTGTCAGCAGTTATGCAATGTCAAAAAATAGCTTCAGTTTAATTGGCGTTTTTCAAGCTGGGCCGAACGTCAAGTTTGTAAATGTCGCGCTGCAACACATGTATGGCCCGGGGGACGATAAAAGTAAATTTACGACCTATGTAGTCAGTTCCTGTACGGAAAATATTGATGTTTTGAATTTGACATCCGGTATTCAGAAAAGAGATTTTATTTTTATAGATGATGTTGTTTCTGCTTACGATACTATTATTTCGCACATGCCAAGTATTAAGCGGGCGGAAGAAGTTGAAGTCGGCTCTGGTGTGGCATTGCCCGTGCGAGAGTTTGTAGAGTTAGTGCATTCCTTGACTGCTTCCCAGACAAAATTGAATTTTGGTAGCGTTCCTTACCGTCCCAACGAAGAAATGCTGTTTCGGGCGGATATTAATCGAATGCGTTCCCTTGGTTGGGCACCGCGTACCTCCCTGGAAGTAGGCATACAAAAAATGATCGATAAGGATATTTTACGATGAAGTTACTTATTACCGGTGGTTGTGGATTCCTCGGCAGTAACCTCGCATCGGACGCCTTCCTGCGTGGTGACGACGTTATTATTTTTGACAGTTTATATCGTAGCGGTTCACGGGAAAACCTGGGTTGGCTGCAGACTCAAGGTTTATTCACGTTTGAGCACGGTGATATTCGAAATCAACACGACATCACGCGAGTTATCCAGTTGCATAAGCCTGATGTGATTTTCCATCTGGCAGGCCAAGTGGCGATGACGACGTCGATTGCCAATCCCCGGATGGATTTTGAAGTCAACGTCATGGGCACTCACAACCTGCTCGAAGCAGTACGACTGCATGTGCCGGAGGCGACTGTTGTGTATTCGTCGACGAATAAAGTGTACGGGGATCTGGAGCAATTTAAATATAGCGAAAGCGATTCTCGATACGAATGTATTGATCGACCCAATGGTTTTGATGAAACAACTCAATTAGATTTTCACTCTCCTTATGGTTGCTCCAAGGGCGCTGCGGACCAATACATGCTGGACTACGCGCGCATGTTTGGTCTTAATACAGTCGTATTCCGGCATTCATCAATGTACGGTGGTCGTCAATTTGCTACCTACGATCAAGGTTGGGTAGGTTGGTTTTGTCAGAAGGCAATTGAGGCTAGGGCCGGTAAAACGAGCATCCCATTTACAATATCTGGAAGTGGGAAGCAGGTTCGTGATGTACTGCATGCGGATGATATGAAAACGTTATACATGAGTGCCGTGAATAATATTAAAGTGGCTAGAGGGCACGCTTTTAATGTTGGTGGCGGAATGGATAACAGTCTTTCTTTACTTGAGCTGTTTCAGATGCTAAATGAAATCAATGATATTGATTTGGAGTACACGAAACTGCCTGTTCGGGAAAGTGATCAGCGAGTATTCGTAGCTGACATTGCCAAAGCGCATAAGATTCTAGGGTGGAGGCCGGTAGTTTCTTCAAGGGAAGGTGTAAATTCCATGGTGGAGTGGGTGAGCCAGCAATAATGTCTGAAAAGGCTATCGTTCCGCGTACGCATAATTATGTGCGACAGGTTAAAGGGTCTGTCTTGTATAAAGGCGGCGCTGTTGCAGCGTCATTTCTGATCATTCCCATAATGATTTCTTATTTGGGAGTGTCTCAGTTCGGTGTTTGGTCGACATTGTTGACCATTATGTCCTGGATTGTTTTTTTTGATCTTGGGATCGGAAATGGACTTCGGAATAAAGTAGCAGAGTCGCTCGCAAAGGACGACCCCGAGCAAGCCAGAGGCTATATTTCGTCTGCTTACGGTGTGATAGGGCTGGCAGTGTTGGTGCTCTGGTTAGTATTTTTTTCAATATCGTATTGGGTGTCATGGCAGGGTATTTTCAATACGATCACCGTCTCGGAAAGCGAGCTTAGGTATTCAGCTCAGGTCGCAATGAGCTTTGTGTTGGTGAATTTTTGGGTCGGGCTAATTACCGCATTATTGGGTGCTGTTCAAAAAAGCGCCTTAGTATCACTAGGGCAGTTATTTACCAATATCTTTGCCTTGCTCGTGACTTACTTGCTATTTCGCTTGACGGAAGGAAGTATCAGTAAACTCGCATGGGTTTATGGCGTTGGACTGCTAGGTGGCAATGTGCTACTGAGTGCTTGGTTTTACGAAAAATATAGGTTTTTAAGACCGGATCTGTTTCTATCGCTTAAACATGATCATATTAAGCCTCTGCTTTCAGTTGGTATACGGTTTTTTGTTATTCAGTTAGCTGTACTTGTGGTTTTTACAACCGACAAAATTCTTATAGCACAATTGTTTGGTCCAGAGCATATTGCAGAGTATGAGGTGGTTTTCAAATTGTTTAGTGTTGTGACCTTTTTCCATGCTTTGATCTCAACTCCATTATGGTCTGCGTACACTGATGCCTATCACCGGAAAGACAATATATGGATAGTCAAGATGCTGCGTACGCAGCTGAAGTTGTATTCGGTTATTTTGTTAGGGTTAGTTGTGCTGGTGTTTTTGGCAAAATTTATAATAGGCATTTGGATCGGGCACGATTTCGCTGTCTCCCAGACGCTGGTAATCTCTATAGCTTTTTTTGTGGCGGTGTCTACATGGAACAATATTTTTGCAATGATGCTTAATGGTGCAGGTGCGGTAAATGTTCAGCTATACACTGCACTGGTAGCGATGTTGGTCAATATACCTTTGGCGTTGTTGATGGTTAAGGTTTTTGATATGGGGGTTGGCGGGATAGTATTGGCTGCAACGTTAAGTCTGTGTTTTTCCGCGGTATTCCTACCGTGGCAAGTTTCAAAATTGGTAAAGGTAGTATAGGCGCTTTGATTGGTTCTATATGCTGTTAATTTATGAGATGGAGGGTCGTAATGGAAGCGCCTATGAATTTAGTTAGTATTTTGATTCCTGTTTATAATCGTAAAAATATGATTCTTGATACCTTGAGTTCAGCGCGGGCGCAAACTTACGAAAATATAGAAATTATAGTTGTAGATAACGCCAGCACTGATGGTACCTGGGAAGTGATTTCTGAAATCGCAGGTATGGATCGTAGAGTCAAAGCCTTCCGGAACGAATCAAATCTCGGACCCGTTCGTAATTGGCTAAGATGTGTTGAAGAGGCAACTGGTACCTATGCGAAGATTTTGTGGTCAGACGATTTGATCGCCCCGGATTATTTAGAAAGCACATTGCCGTTTTTGGATGACTCGGATGTCGGATTTGTTTTTACGGCAACGCGTGTCTTCGACGAAAATCCTTTGATAGGCGAGTTGTATCACTCCATTGGAGCTACTGGAATATACGACAGCGAGCGATTTATAGAGGGTGACTTGAGAGGGGAGGGCTATCCCGTATCACCAGGATGTGCATTGTTTCGGCTGCAGGACCTGCGTAGCAGTTTGTTGTTGCATGTTCCTAATTCAATAGGAAGCGATTTTTCCATGCATGCAATAGGGAACGATCTTTTGTTGTTCTTGTTAGTTGCTCATAAGTATCCTAAGTTTGCTTTTGTTTCACGTGTCTTATCTTTTTTTCGCGCCCACGCTGGCTCCATTAGTATCTCCTCCAAGAACAGTAAGCTTCCCCTGCACTATAACGTTGCGCGGGCGTACTTCGTGGAGCACTACCGCCCGGATTTAATTTCTAAGCTCAACGGACGGCTGTATTTACACCTCCTAAGATTTCCTGATTCTAAAGACTTTGGCGTAAGTGACGTCTCAAATTTTTACACTATAAATAAGTTTTATTCATTTTCACGTATCTGGTTGCTACTGTTTGTCGGACGAAAAATATGTAAAAGATACCTTGGTGTTTAGTGCTGTTGTTCGTGTAAAGGTGATCTTATGTATGTCATTTTTTATTGTCTTTCCAGCTTTCCGGCGCTTGCTTTAAGCTTCGGACTGGGCAACGTGCCGGTTAGATATTTGGCGTTGCCAACTCTGTTGTACTTTTCTGAATTCAGAAAAGTTGACGTGTTGTTTTTAGTGGCAGCTTTGTTTCACCTTTTATATAGCTTGGCTTCTGCGGGTGTTAGGCCTTTCTCGCTGTTGGACTTTAGCTATGCATTAGCGTACATATACATATTGCTAGGCGTTGCGGTGGTAAGGAAAAATCCTGAATATTTCAAGATTTTCGTTATAGTGTTTTGGCTGCTTAATATTATTTATGCTGTTTATCAAGATACTTTTCTGATGCTTGACGGTAATCAGTTTTGGGTGATGATGCATGAGAATACGCATGATGTTTCTTATGTTTTACCTAAGGTAGAGTTCATTCCTTATCTATACCGAGTCACAGGTCTGTTCGTCGAGTCAGCTCCGTTTGTGATATATTTGATGATGACTCATTTGGCTTTTTCGATCCTGTTAGTCTCTAAGTGGCTAAAGTATATTAATATGCTTTTTATATTTTTGGCTGGTGCGAAAATTGGATATGTCTTTTTATTGCTAGTTGGTGCTAGCTTTGTTGTGAGTAAACTTGGTTTAAAGATTTTGAAATTTATGGTGCTTGGTATCTTATTGGTGTTTAGTTTTGCACCATTTCTACTGGGCCTGCTTTACGGGGCTAGAGCGTTTGAAAGTCTTTGGGTACGTCTGAATTCTTTTTATGAGATCGTTCAAGGCTTTTCATCTGAAACACTCGGATTTCTTTTTGGTTATGGCATGGTTTCCAGTACTCAATTGATGAGTGGGGATTTTGAGGGTCCGATGCGCGGAATTGATTTTTTTTCAACTTACATTTACGCCAATGGAGTACTGGGCTCGTTAGCGCTTTTATTACCGTTGGTGCTTTGGGCTGCTTTCAATGTTAATGCACTTACACTGCTGCAAAAAAACCTCTCCAGTTTGATCATTTTCTTATCTTTGCTCACGATGGGGTCTTTGATTAATTTTCAGTATGCGTATTATTTTTTTATACTCGCATTTTCCTCCTGCCGTACAGTTGGTAAAAGTGTATCCTTTAGAGAGAATAATTGATGCTAGTGCTAAGTATTATTACCGTCGTCTTCAATGACCGTCTCGGATTTGTTAAAACGGCAAATAGCGTTTTTGAACAGAGACAGTTTTATCCTGGAATTGAATATATTGTAATAGACGGCGGCTCGACTGATGGCACTGTTGAAGCTATTGAACAGCTTTCTGATGGAATTGATTACTGGGTTTCGGAGCGCGACTCAGGAATTTATGATGCTATGAATAAAGGTTGGCGTGCTGCCAATGGGAATGCGTTGCTTTTTTTGAACGCGGGTGATTATTTCGTCGGTGATGTCTTGAGTTCCTTGCAGGTGGCTCCAGCTTTTCTACCAGTAAAGTATGTTGATATTTTTGGACGCTTTCGTAACAGGCCTGTTGTCAATCAACGCTCAGGTATTTCTAATTGCCATCAGGGAATTGTTTTTGAGGCCAAAAGTATAGCGTATGATTGCACGTATGATATCTGTGCCGATTACAAATATTTTTTGGAGCACGGCTATAGTAATAAAATTTCTATGTTGCCGTCGAAAGGTCATGTGTTTTTCGACGCAGTTGGCGTCAGCGCAACGAGAGTCCGTGAAAGAGACCGTCAGATTTTTGATATACGTTGCCAGTATTTTGGCACGTTAGTGGCTTCGGTATATGAGCTTAAACCCTGGCTAAAAAGGGTAGTCAGATCAATTTTAGGAAAAATCAAGTAGAGAATGTTATGAAAAAGGCACTGATCACAGGTATTACAGGTCAAGATGGATCCTACCTGGCAGAATTCCTGCTTGAAAAAGGATACGAAGTGCACGGCATAAAACGTCGAGCTTCTTCGTTCAATACTCAACGTGTTGACCACATTTACCAAGATCCGCACGTAGATAACCAGAGCTTTGTCCTTCATTACGGCGACTTGACTGACTCGTCCAACCTGACGCGTATCATCCAAGAGGTGCAACCGGACGAGGTGTACAACTTGGGTGCGCAGTCCCATGTTGCAGTGAGCTTCGAGTCTCCGGAATACACCGCTGATGTGGACGCCATGGGCACCCTGCGTATCTTGGAAGCGATTCGTTTACTGGGCCTCGAAAAGAAAACACGTTTCTACCAGGCCTCTACGTCTGAGTTGTATGGCTTGGTGCAAGAGACGCCGCAAAAAGAGACCACGCCATTCTACCCGCGCTCTCCTTATGCGGTCGCCAAGCTGTACGCCTACTGGATCACGGTTAACTACCGCGAGGCCTACGGTATGTACGCGTGCAACGGCATTTTGTTCAACCATGAATCACCGCGGCGTGGTGAGACTTTCGTAACACGTAAAATTACCCGCGCGTTGGCGAACATTTCGCAAGGTCTGGAAAAATCTCTTTTTCTCGGGAACATGGATGCCTTGCGCGACTGGGGCCATGCCAAAGATTACGTGCGCATGCAGTGGATGATGTTGCAGCAGGATCAACCGGAAGATTATGTAATCGCCACGGGCGTACAGTACTCGGTTCGTGAGTTTGTCCGTTGGTCCGCAGCGGAGTTGGGCGTCAAGTTACGTTTTGAAGGTTCCGGCGTCGATGAGGTGGCTGTAGTCGAATCGATTGAAGGCGACCTGGCGCCGGCGATGTGCGTTGGTGATGTGGTTGTTCGTGTTGACCCGCGCTATTTCCGGCCAGCCGAAGTTGAAACCCTGCTGGGCGATCCGACCAAAGCGAAAACCAAGCTGGGCTGGACACCGGAAATTACCGTGCAGGAAATGTGTGCAGAGATGGTCCGGGAAGATTTGAAAGTCGCGCAACGTCATGCCTTGCTCAAGCAGCACGGTCATGAGGTACCTGTTGCAACGGAGAACTGATCAATGGCTCGCCATTTAAACGAAGCAGTGTTGGTTGTCGGGCATCGGGGAATGGTCGGGTCGGCCATTGTCCGGCGCCTGTCCGAGTTGGGTTATCAGAACATCTTGACGGTTGGTCGTGATGAAGTTGATTTGATCGATCAAAGGGCAGTGCGTGCGTATTTCGATGCTCACAAAGTCAATCAGGTGTATCTGGCGGCTGCTCGCGTGGGTGGTATTCATGCCAATAACACCTATCCAGCAGATTTCATCTACGACAACCTCATGATTCAGGCAAACGTGATTGAGGCGGCGCATCGTACGGGTGTTCAGAAGCTTCTTTTTCTGGGATCTTCGTGTATCTACCCGAAGCTCGCTGAACAACCGATGACTGAGCAGGCGCTGTTGACTGGCACGCTCGAGGCGACTAACGAGCCCTATGCTATTGCCAAGATTGCAGGTATCAAGCTGTGCGAAAGCTACAACCGACAGCATGGTCGCGATTATCGGAGCGTTATGCCGACCAATCTGTATGGCCCTCATGATAATTATCACCCGGACAATAGCCATGTTATTCCGGCGCTGCTGCGTCGTTTCCATGACGCTGTAGAGCAATCGGTAGAAGAAGTCGCCATCTGGGGCAGCGGCAAACCCATGCGTGAATTTTTGCATGTTGATGATATGGCTGCGGCCAGCGTCTATCTCATGGAGCTGGAAGCACAAGTTTATCAAACCAATACGCAGCCCATGCTTTCACATGTCAACGTGGGATCAGGGGTCGATTGCACGATTCGCGAGCTGGCTGAGACTATAGCGAAGGTTGTCGGATTCAACGGCACGCTCACTTTCGATTCGACAAAACCTGATGGTGCGCCTCGCAAGCTGATGGATGTGTCGAGGCTCAAGTCCATGGGGTGGCAGGCCAGCATCGGTCTTGAGGACGGGCTACGAGGCGCTTACAAATGGTTCGTTGATAATCGGTTGGACGCGCGTGGCTGACATGGTTCTGGAATCGGGCACCTTTGATGCTTTTGACCCAATGACCGGGTATTGCTTGGTCGTCGAGCACAGCGCAGCGCACAATACGCCCAATATCCACTCTGCAGTATCGTCTTACCGCGTAAAGCTCCCGAGCAGTGATATCGTGGAGCTGTCGACGATTCAGCATGAGGAGTACGAAAGGTGGTCAGCGAGTGCTGTGAATGACTCCCCGCTCGTGCATAACTCCACCCGCGCCAATCTGGCTGCGCTGACCCAAGCATCAAAGGACGATTGAATGTTTCTTCCAGTAATTTTGGCGGGTGGCTCGGGCACACGGCTCTGGCCATTATCTCGTCAATTGAACCCAAAACAGTTCCTGCCCCTGGTGGATGAGGACCTGACAATGCTTCAGGCGACCATTAAGCGTCTTGATGGATTGGAGCACGTTACCCCTCGATTGATTTGCAACGAAAGTCACCGTTTTCTTGCAGCCGAACAGCTTCGGCAAATGGGATTGGAAGATGCGAACATTATCCTTGAGTCCGTAGGCCGAAATACCGCCCCGGCAATCGCATTGGCTGCGTTGCAAGCCTTGGCAGAGCAAGCGGATCCGATTCTGCTGGTCCTGGCAGCTGACCATTTGATTCAGGATGTAGATGCTTTTCACCAAGCTATCAGGACAGCGCTCTTGCTTGCCGAAGCCGGTAAGTTGGTCACGTTTGCAATTACCCCTACTCATCCAGAAACTGGCTATGGCTATATTCAAAGGGGAGTGCCGGTGGAGGAAGGCGGCTTTGAGGTTAGTCGCTTCGTTGAGAAACCAGACTTGATGACGGCTGAATCCTATCTGTCTCAAGGCGATTACTTCTGGAACAGCGGTATGTTCATGTTTCGCGCCAGCCGCTATATCCAGGAACTCGAGAAATTCCAGCCAAAAATTGCCTCGATTTGCCGTGATGCCTTGGCAAACGGGCAACAAGATATGCACTTCACCCGTGTTGACAGCGCTATATTTTCCAACAGCCCTGACGACTCGATTGACTATGCCGTTATGGAAAAAACTAAAGATGCGGTAATGGTGCCCTTAAGCGCAGGCTGGAGTGACATCGGCTCTTGGACGGCCCTGTGGGAAGCGGGTAAGAAAACAGCTGACGGTAACTTGTTCAAAGGGGATGTGCTTTCCGAGAAAACAACTGGGAGTTATGTCCACGCGACACATCGTTTGGTCACCACGGTTGGTGTGAAAGATTTAATTATCGTTGAGACCAAAGATGCTGTTCTCGTCGCCCATAAGGACGAGGTGCAGGAGGTTAAGAAAATCGTTGATCAACTCAAACTCAGTCAGCGTCACGAGCACGCCGATCATCGAGAGGTCTATCGTCCGTGGGGCGTTTACGACTCTATCGACAGTGGGGAACGTTATCAGGTTAAAAGAATCACAGTGAAGCCTGGTGCCAAACTGTCTGTGCAAATGCATCATCATCGAGCTGAGCATTGGGTAGTAGTGAGCGGTACTGCGCGAGTTACAAATGGTGAGAAGACCTATCTGGTGACCGAGAACCAGTCGACTTTTATTCCAATTGGGCAGGTTCATGCTTTGGAAAACCCCGGGATGATTCCCCTTGAGCTCATAGAAGTTCAGTCAGGGTCCTATCTGGGTGAGGATGACATTGTCCGATTTGAAGATATTTATGGTCGGGTGAAGGGCTAATACCTTGAAAATTTCGATTGTCACTGTTTCTTATAATAGTGGGAAAACCATTAGAGACACAATTGAGTCGGTTCTCGCTCAAACATATTCTAACGTTGAATATATCATCGTGGATGGTGCATCTACCGATAACACAATGGACATTGTCGCTGAGTATGCTTGCTCAATCGCTAAGGTCGTGAGTGAACCTGACAAGGGCATATACGATGCGATGAACAAAGGTGTTGCCTTGGCCACCGGCGACGTCATCGGTATACTTAATTCCGATGACTTTTATGAAAGTGACTGCGTACTGGAAACAGTGGCGGGCGTATTCAGTGAACATCCAGAAAGTGCCTTGATATTTGGTGACGTTGTTTTTGTCGAGCCTGGCGACTTAAAACGTATCACGCGTCTCTACACGGGAGGGCACTTCAAGGCCTGGAAGCTCAGGTTTGGCTGGATGCCTCCTCATCCTGGCACGTTTATACGGTCCGGCATCTACAAGGAGGTAGGGCCCTACTCACTGCTGTATAAAATATCTGCTGATTACGAGATGTTTGTTCGCTTGCTTTTGAACAAGCGCTTGAAGTTTGAGCATGTGAACAAAGTTCTAGTCCGTATGCGATCGGGTGGAATTAGCACTTCCGGGGTGAAGAATAGCTTGAAATTGAACAGGGAAATTGTTCAGGCATGCAGGCGAAATGGCGTCTATACAAATTTGCTGATGGTGTTGAGCAAGATTCCGTTTAAGTTGTTGGAGTTAGTCAGACGGCCAAGGTCGGACAGCTGATGAACCATATCTTTGTCACTGGTGCGTCTGGTTTTCTGGGTAAGGGTTTGCTAAGTCGATTGCAAACCGATGGTCATTATAGGTTGTCTGCCTCGGTGCGTACTTCTTCAGCTTCATTGCCAGGTGACGTCACGTTGCACATGATGGGTTCTATCGACGCAGACACACCTTGGTTGACCGCCCTGGAAGAGGTTGATGTAGTTGTGCATTGTGCCGCTCGTGTGCATGTCATGGCTGACACTTCTCAGGACCCACTTCAGGATTTTCGCAAGGTCAATGTCGACGCCACATTGCAATTGGCTCGGGAAGCCGCGAAAGCGGGCGTGAGGCGTTTTATCTTTATCAGCTCGATCAAGGTCAATGGTGAGCAAACCGAGCCCGGCAGACCTTACAAGGCCAATGGAATCCCACAGCCGTTGGACCCTTACGGTATTTCAAAACTGGAGGCTGAGACAGCTCTTTATGAATTGGCAGAAACCGTGGATATGGATGTTGTGGTTATCCGTCCCGTTCTCGTCTATGGACCTGGTGTGAAGGCCAACTTCCAGGCCATGATGCGGTGGTTGGACAGAGGGGTTCCGCTGCCATTCGGTGCCATTCATAACGGCCGTAGCCTGGTCGCGTTGGACAATCTGGTGGACCTGATTGTAACGGCCATAAGCCATCCCGCAGCAGCCAATCAGACGTTTCTAGTCAGCGATGGTGAGGATCTTTCCACTACCCAGTTGCTCAGACGCATGGCTCATGCGCTGGGAAAACGCCCGCTTCTCTTGCCTGTTCCCAGCTATGTATTGAGCGTTGCCGCGAAACTGCTTGGTCAACGTTCCTTAGCGCAACGATTGTGTGGCTCGTTACAGGTGGATATCACCAAGACCCGTAAGTTGCTTCAGTGGGCCCCCCCCGTATCGGTAGATACAGCCCTGAAAGTGACCGCTTTGCATTATATGGAAAATAAAAATAATGATTGATTGGTGGTTGATGCCCGCTGTAGCTCTAGTGTCTTGCGTACTAACGGCGGGCCTGCGTCGTTATGCTTTATCCCGAAGCATTATTGATATTCCCAATGCCCGTAGCTCTCATTCGGTGCCAACACCACGCGGTGGTGGCGTGGCCATTGTCCTGGCGTTTTTGCTGGCACTGCTATTGCTAGGCTTTTTGCACGCTGTGCCGTTTAACTCACTGATTGCGATAGGCGGGTCGGGTAGTCTGATCGCTTTGATTGGCTTTATGGACGATCACGGTCATATTGCGGCCCGCTGGCGTTTACTCGGTCACTTTAGTGCTTCTGCATGGGCATTGTTGTGGATGGACGGCATCCCTACCATAGGTGTGTTTGGGTATGGAGTTAACCTCGGGTGGCTGGGGAGCGTTCTGGCCGTGATCTATCTGGTCTGGATGCTTAATCTGTACAATTTCATGGACGGTATTGACGGTATTGCCAGTGTTGAAGCGATCAGTGTGTGTCTTGGCGCCTGTCTGCTTTACTGGTTAAGTGGTGTCGAGGAACTGATGTGGCCTCCATTGCTGCTTGCAATGGCAGTTGCAGGATTTCTGGTGTGGAATTTTCCTCCGGCAAAAATTTTCATGGGCGACGCCGGAAGTGGTTTCCTAGGAATTGCCTTGGGTGTGATGTCTATCCAGGCGGCATGGGTGTCTTCGCAGTTGTTGTGGGCGTGGATGATTTTGCTCGGAGTGTTCGTCGTGGATGCCACATTCACCCTGATCCGCCGGCTGGTCCGTGGCGATAAAGTCTACGAAGCGCACCGTAGTCATGCCTATCAATTCGCTTCTAGGCTGTATGGAAAACACCTCCCGATCACGTTGGGAGTGGCGGTAATCAACGTATTCTGGCTGCTTCCGATTGCCCTATGCGTCGTTTTACTGGATATAGATGGCGTGTGGGGTCTGATGCTTGCGTATTGCCCTCTGATAGTGCTCGCGATCAAGTTTCACGCTGGAGAGCTCGAGTAGGCGCTGACGGCGGTAATACCTAGGGATTTAAAACGCAATAATGTTTTGATGTCCGTAGAATTAGGTCGCCTTAATAAGGCTAGAGGAGCGGTAGGCGGTGAGCGAAGGTTTTTTGGGTGGGTTGCGTGCATTCCTGGTGGGAATGCCTCGTAGTCGGAAGCGATTGGTTCAGGTGGTTACTGACGTCTTCGTGGTGTGGGCTGCGCTGTGGCTCGCGTTTGTTGTTCGCCTGGGAATCGATGAGCTTATAAATCCAGTTCGAGACCATATGTGGCTGTTCCTGGCTGCGCCTGTGGTTGCGATTCCGTTGTTCATCCGCTTCGGCCTGTACCGCGCTGTCATGCGATATTTTGGTAATGACGCATTGATAGCAATTATCAAGGCCGTCAGTCTTTCTTCGCTGATTCTCGGCATCGTAGTCTATTGGTACAGTAACCATCAAAATGTTGTTCCGCGCTCCATCATTTTCAACTACTGGTGGCTGAGTTTGATTATGGTCGGTGGCCTCCGGCTGGCTATGCGACAGTACTTCCTTGGCGATTGGTTCACTGCGGCCCAGCATGTTCCATTCACAAGCCGTGAGAATGGTCTGCCACGTGTTGCTATCTACGGCGCGGGAGCTGCGGGCAACCAATTGGTCGCGGCGTTACGAATGGGTCGGGTCATGCGCCCAGTAGCTTTCATTGACGACGATGAAAGTATTACTGACCGCGTGATCTCGGGTCTGCAGGTATATAAAGCTAGGCATATCCAACGCATGATCGACGCCACAGGTGCGCAAGAAGTTCTGCTGGCGATACCTTCATCAAATCGTGGCCGTCGGCGGGAAATACTTAGTTTTCTTGAAGGATTTCCTCTTCACGTTCGAAGTGTTCCAGGCTTCATGGACTTGGCCAGCGGTAGGGTCAAGGTAGATGATATTCAGGAAGTCGATATTGCAGACCTGCTGGGACGTGATGCCGTACCCGCGCAGGGGGAATTGCTAGAGCATTGTATCAAGGGGCAGAATATTCTTGTCACGGGCGCTGGTGGCTCCATCGGTTCCGAGCTTTGCCGGCAAATCCTTGAGCTGCGTCCCAAAATATTGCTGTTGTTTGATCATAGTGAGTTCAACTTATATAGCATCCTTAGTGAGCTTGAACAGCGCATTTCCCGTGAGTCGTTGCCGGTAAAACTTTTGCCTATCCTAGGTTCGGTGCGCAACCAATCTAAGTTACTGGATGTAATGAGGACCTGGCATATTAATACGGTCTACCACGCCGCTGCCTATAAGCACGTACCGATGGTTGAACATAATATTGCTGAGGGTGTGTTGAACAACGTCATCGGCACACTGAACACCGCACAGGCCTCCCTTCAAGCAGGCGTTGCCAATTTCGTGCTGATTTCGACTGACAAGGCCGTGCGGCCAACCAATGTCATGGGAAGTACCAAGCGGCTTGCCGAATTGACTCTTCAAGCGCTGAGCCGAGAGCTTGCTCCGGTATTATTTGGCGAGAAAACCAATATTTCCCACGTTAACAAAACCCGTTTCACTATGGTGCGATTTGGTAATGTCCTGGGTTCGTCCGGCTCGGTCATTCCACTCTTTCACAAACAAATCAAATCGGGTGGACCCATTACGGTCACTCACCCAAAAATCACTCGCTACTTCATGACCATCCCCGAAGCGGCGCAGTTGGTCATCCAGGCTGGCTCCATGGGGCAGGGCGGTGACGTGTTCGTACTTGATATGGGCGAACCGGTGAGGATCGTCGAGCTGGCTGAGAAAATGGTCCATCTGTCCGGCCTAAGCGTCCGTTCCGACAAAAATCCTCACGGCGACATCGCAATCGAATTCACCGGTCTGCGGCCAGGCGAAAAACTTTACGAAGAGTTACTCATTGGTGACAACGTCGTCGCCACCCAACATCCGATGATTATGAGCGCGAATGAAGACCATTTGTCCTGGGATGTACTCAAGGGCAAGCTGACCGAACTCCTGGCTGCCGTTGACCAAGATGACTACACCCGCGTCCGCCAACTCCTGCGCGACACCGTCAGCGGCTATTCCCCCGATGGCGAAATCGTTGACTGGATCTACCAACAGCGCCGTCTCGAGCCATAAATTAACACCCTGTAACTCAAGCACTTTTGACGAATCCCCAACATCGCCTAAGTTTGAAAAGCAGCTTCGGAAAAGCTGCTTTTCTCTTTCGCATGTCATGGAGCGTCAAAATGCAAAACACTTTACTCACCTCCCTAATCTTCGCCTTCCTCACCACCCTCTCCGTCACCACCACCGCAGCCCCGTCAATCAAACCCGAACCCCCAGCCCCCATCACCACTCAAATCACAAACTCCAGCCAATCCACCAAGGTCAACCTCAACGCCGCCGACGCTGAAACCCTGCGCCGGGACTTGTTCGGTATTGGTGCTTCCAAGGCGAAGGCGATCGTTGCCTATCGTGAAAGCAACGGTCCGTTTACCGCAGTAGATGAGTTGTTGGAGGTGAAGGGCATCGGCAAGGCGTTGCTGGAGAAGAATCGCGATAGGGTGGTGATCAACTAAGCGACCAGAAGGCCGGTTACTGACCGGCCTTCTAATCTCCTGAATCCCGGCCGTCATTCTTTTCCCACACCGGGCCACTAACGACGTCCCTGTCAGTCGCGACATCATCACCAAACCCCACTGCATTCTCACTCCTACTTCTAATACCTCTTCAATGTGTTCGTGCCGTTTCCCCCGTGCGCCGCGTTGGCACGGAAAGTGACTACTCCTACACATGGGATTGTTCAACAATCGTGAGGAAGTGATGACACTCAGTCTGTCGTTAGCCGACCAGATAGCCCTGGAGCTGCGCGCCGACATCATCGGCGGGCGGTTGTTGCCGGGGATGGCATTGGTCGAGGTGGATTTGGTCAAGGCCTATAACGCCTCGCGCAATACCATCCGCGAAGCGCTGCACCGTTTGGGGCAGGAGGGGCTGACTCGTTACGTACGTAACAAGGGCGTAATGGTCCGGCGCCTGGAGCGGGAGGAGGTGCGGGATTTGTTTGTGGTCCGTCGCACCCTGGAGCTGCAGGCCATTGCCCGGAGTCGTGCGCTCACCGCAGACCAGTCCGAGCGCATGCGGAATGCGATCGACGCCACCACCCTGGCCCGTGAGCGCGAAGACTGGCGTGCGGTGGCGACCCATAGTTTGGTGTTCCACCAGCAGATTGTCGGGTTGATGGGCAGCCCGTTGTTCGATGAGTTTTTCGCACAGGTCATCGCGCAGCTGCGCCTGGTGTTTTGCGCGGCGCCCGACGAGCAACGCTTCCAGTCGCCTTGGCTGGAGCGTGACCGTGAGATCTACACACTTTTGGTCCAGCAGGACAAACCGGCGGCGGGGGAGGCTATGAGCCTGTACCTGGAGGATTCGGAACGTCTGTCGTTGGCCCTGTTTGACCACCCCTGAGCGAGGATTTGCATCATGTACAAAGATTATCCAGCTGCGTACCAGGTCAGCAAAGGCTCGGCGTTGCAGGTCGACACTGCGTTTTACAGCCGTATTCGCGATCAAAAAGATCAACGCACGCTGATTGAGCAGTTCGAGGTGCCCATTCGTACGGGCCGGGCGTGGAAGGTTCCGGCCGGGCATGTGTTCCGTGTGACCACCCCGGTCGGTCCGCAGGTGGGCGACTTTAATATCTGGAATGCCAATGACCCTCGCGAACGCCTTTGGGCGGCGCGCACTCGCCAGTTGCAGGGCGCGCATGTCAGCACTCATGACCGGTTGTGGTCGAACCTGCCATTTTTAAGGCCCCTGGTGACAATCACCGATGACAGCCTGGCGGGTTACGGCATCGATGAGCACGGTGGGCGCCTCCACGATTTGCTCGGTACGCGCTGTGATCCTTATGTGAATCGAATGCTCACCGGTGAGGACTTCCACCACCATTGCCACTCGAACCTGACCCGTGCGGTATTGCCCCACGGCCTGACGGAATTCGACGTGCATGACGTGCTGAATATTTTCCAGTGCACCGGCCTCAATCACGACGACATGTATTTCATGAAGGCGTGTCCGGCGCAGAAGGGCGATTACCTGGAGTTCTTTGCCGAGATTGATGTGTTGTGCGCGCTGTCGACGTGTCCGGGTGGGGATTTATCGCTGCCGATGTGGGGGCCGGAGGCGCAGGACCCGCTGACGGTGTGTCGTCCGTTGGGGGTAGAGATCTATAAGCTGGAGGAGGGGTTGCTGCAAGGCTGGAGGCAGCCGGAGCGTGCTGCCTATAAGGGGCAGCACGGGTTGCAGATTGCCAAAGCGGATTGGGAGTAGTGCTTTAGAGGGGCTGCTTGGCAGCCCAGCGGGAGCAAGCGCCCTCGCCACAGGGTCTGTGTGGCGCTAAAGGCTAGCGGTCCTGCGCGTCCTTGGCATCCGCCTGGGCGTTGCGCTCGGCCACGCGCTTGCGTTGTTCGTCGGTGAGCTCCACCTTGTTGGCGCTGTCACGCAGCATCATCAAACCGCCGACGATCGACCCAATCGCGACCACCATAATTAACCACGCATACCACGGCATAAGGCTCTCCTTGAGGCGGACTACCGTGGGAGAGTTTTCCCACGGTAATAACGGCTTTGAGTAACAGGCTTTCTTAGTAGTTCAGTGTAGGCCTGTTCCGCCTCATTAACCTTAGAGCCCGGTCAACATCGCATCCGCCGGTGCATCCGCACGGTCCTGTGCGGTCAGTTGGAAGTAGATGAAGCCCGCCAGCATGAAGCCCAGGAAGATCAGGCCGATCAGCGCGTTGAACCAGGCCATGGCTATCAGGCACACCACCGCCAATACCAACGCGATGCCCGGCACGATTGGGTAGCCCGGTGCGCGGAAGGTGCGTTCCAGCAGCGGTTCGGTCTTACGCAGTTTGAACAGGCTGAGCATGCTCATGATGTACATCACGATGGCACCGAACACCGCCATGGTGATCATCGCCGCGGTCAGTGTCATGCCACCGAGGTTGATCAGCCCGTCGCTGTAGATCGCGGCGATGCCCACCACGCCACCGGCGATGATTGCCCGGTGCGGCGTCTGAAAGCGCGACAGTTTGGCGAGGAAAGACGGCAGGTACCCGGCGCGGGCAAGGGCGAAGAACTGGCGCGAGTAACCGAGGATGATCCCGTGGAAACTGGCGACCAGACCAAACAGGCCGATCCACACCAACATGTGCAGCCAGCCGGAGCTGTCGCCCACCACGGTTTTCATCGCCTGCGGCAACGGATCGTTGATGTTCGACAGGGTGCGCCAGTCGCCCACGCCGCCCGCAAAGAACATCACGCCCATGGCCAGGATCACCAGGGTGAGGATGCCGCTGATGTAGGCTTTTGGAATGGTGCGCTTCGGATCTTTCGCTTCCTCGGCTGCCATGGCCGCGCCTTCGATGGCGAGGAAGAACCAGATGGCGAACGGAATCGCGGCAAACATCCCGGCAATCGCCGGGGCGCCGAAGGTGTCGGAACCGGCCCAGCCGTTCAGGGCGAAGTTGCTGAAGCTGAAGGCGGGGGCGACCACGCCCATGAATACCAGCAGTTCGGCGACGGCGAGTACGCACACCACCAGCTCGAAGGTGGCGGCGAGTTTCACGCCGAGGATATTCAGGCCCATGAACACGATATAGGCGCCGACGGCGGCGTGTTTCGGGTCGAGTGCGGGAAACTGTACGTTGAGGTAGGCGCCGATGGCCAAGGCGATGGCGGGTGGCGCAAAAACAAACTCGATCAAGGTAGCGAGGCCGGCGATTAATCCGCCTTTCTCACCAAAGGCACGACGGCTGTAGGCAAATGGGCCACCGGCGTGAGGAATTGCGGTAGTCAGCTCGGTGAAGCTGAAGATGAAGCAGGTGTACATCGCCGCGACCATCAATGAGGTCACCAGGAAGCCCAGGGTCCCGGCAACACCCCAGCCATAGCTCCAGCCGAAGTACTCGCCGGAAATCACCAGCCCGACCGCGATGCCCCATAAGTGCAGGGTGCCCAAGGTGGGTTTGAGTTGTGTGTTCATGATGTTGCTCTCCCTGAACCGTTTGGAATGATTCAAGGTGTTGCAGCGGCCATGCCAGCCTGAGGATCGTTGTCGTAAAGCCACGTTACTGTCGCGTGGGGGATGGTTTGGCGTTTGAATTTTGCCGGTGTCGCACCAGATAAGTGCGGTGGTGCTTGGGCTGCCGCCATCGCGGGCAAGCCCGTTCCCGCAGGGGATCGTGTCTTTTTCTGCTTAAACACAGGGGACCGAGTCTTTCCAGATCAAGCGCGGTCGAGTGTGGGAGTGGGCTTGCCCGCGATGAGGCCCTCAAATTCCCCACAAATCCCCCTGTAAACCCCGCATAAACCCACTCTTTACGCCGTCTTTACGCCCCAGCCACACCCTCGCTCTCGTTCCTTTACGCCCCTCCTGCCGACAATTGCCCCACACGCGGCACTCGCCGCTAAACGGAGAGACTTCCATGAGCGTTCTGGACGGGGTGTCACTGCTATTGGCCGTGGCACTGTTCATTTATCTGCTGGTTGCGCTGTTACGCGCGGATCGGAACTAGGAGCAGGGCTATGCACAGTTATGACTATTGGCTGATCATCGCCTTCTTTGCCGTGGTGCTGGTGCCGGCACCGTTCCTGGGGCGGTTCTACTACAAGGTGATGGAAGGCCAGCGCACCTGGCTCACGCCGGTGTTCGGCCCCGTCGAGCGCGCGTGTTATCGCCTGTCGGGCGTTGACGAGCATCAGGAACAGAGCTGGCAGAAATACACGCTGGCCTTGCTCGCGTTCAACCTCGCAGGTTTCTTGCTGTTGTTCGCGATCCTGTTGTTCCAGGACTATCTCCCGCTGAACCCGCAGAAATTGCCGGGTCAGGAATGGACCCTGGCCTTCAACACCGCGGTCAGTTTCATGACCAACACCAACTGGCAGTCCTACAGCGGTGAGGCGTCCCTGAGTTATCTCAGCCAGATGGTGGGCCTGACCGTGCAGAACTTCGTCAGTGCGGCCACCGGTTTGGCAGTCCTGGTCGCTCTGTGCCGTGGGATCGGTCGCAAATCCACCAAGACATTGGGTAACTTCTGGGTCGATATGACTCGGGCGACCCTCTACGGCCTGCTGCCGCTGTGCCTGGTGCTGGCATTGTTCCTGGTGTGGCAGGGCGTGCCGCAAACCTTCGCGCATTATGTGGATGCCGTGACCATGCAAGGCGTGGATCAAGTGATCCCCCTGGGGCCGGCCGCCAGCCAGATTGCGATCAAGCAATTGGGCACCAACGGTGGCGGCTTCTTCGGCGTCAACTCGGCGCACCCGTTTGAAGACCCGACTGCCTGGGCCAACCTGTTCGAGTTGGCGTCGATCATCCTGATCCCGGTGGCGCTGGTCTTCACCTTCGGCCATTACGTGAAGGACCTGCGTCAGAGCCGCGCGATTCTCGGCTGCATGCTGGCGTTGTTCATCATCGGCGGCGCGACCTCGCTGTGGGCCGAATACCAGCCTAACCCAACCCTCAACAACCCGGCCGTGGAGCAAACCGCACCACTGGAAGGTAAAGAGGCACGCTTCGGCACCACCGGTACCGTGCTGTGGTCGGTGACGACGACGGCGGCGTCCAACGGCTCGGTCAACGGCATGCAGGACAGTCTCAACCCCCTCAGTGGGATGGTGGCGCTGGTCAACATGATGGTCGGCGAAGTGATCTTCGGCGGCGTCGGTGCTGGCATGTACGGCATGTTGCTCAACGTCTTGATCGCGGTGTTCCTGGCCGGCCTGATGATCGGCCGTACTCCGGAATACCTCGGCAAGAAACTCCAGGCCAAGGAAGTGCAATTGCTGGTGGTGACCCTGCTGGTGATGCCGGTCGGCGTGCTTGTGCTGGGCGCTATCGCCGCCAGCCTGCCGGGTCCGGCCGGTGCCATCAGCAACCCCGGGCCCCACGGTTTCAGTCAGTTGCTCTACGCCTACACCTCGGCCAGCGCCAACAACGGCTCGGCATTTGGCGGCTTCAGCGCCAACACCGCGTTCCATAACTTGATGCTGGGCCTGGGCATGTTGATCGGCCGCTTCGGCTACATCCTCCCGGTACTGGCCCTGGCCGGCAGCCTGGCGATGAAGAAGACCGCACCGATCGGCCAGAACAGCTTCCCGACCCATGGCCCGCTGTTTGTGACCCTGTTGACCGTGACCATTTTGCTGGTGGGCGGCCTGACCTTCCTGCCGACGCTGGCACTGGGCCCTATCGCTGAACACTTGAGCATGGGCTTCTAAGGGGATATGAAAATGAATATGCCTGCAAAAAACGCGGCTCCGGTGAACACCCAGGAACCGCCAAAAACCGCGATGTCCGCCCTGTGGCGCCCGGCGCTGGTCCAGGCCTTCGTCAAGCTGGACCCGCGCCAGCTGCAACGCTCGCCAGTGATGCTGGTGGTCGAGTTGACCGCCATCCTCACCACCGTGTTGTGCTTTGTGCCCGACACGGCAGTGCCGACCTTCGTCGCCGTGCAGATTGCCGTGTGGCTGTGGTTCACCGTGCTGTTCGCCAACTTCGCCGAGGCCTTGGCCGAAGGTCGTGGCAAGGCCCGCGCTGACAGCCTGAAGGCCGGCAGCGAAGGCCTCAGCGCACGCCGCAAGGAGGCCGATGGCAGCTTCAAGGTCGTGCCGGCCGCCAGCCTGCGCAAAGGCGATGTCGTGCGCGTCACCGCCGGAGAGATGATCCCCGGTGACGGCGAGGTCATCGAAGGCATCGCCGCGGTCAACGAGGCGGCGATCACCGGCGAATCCGCACCGGTGATCCGCGAGTCCGGCGGCGACCGCTCGGCCGTTACCGGCAATACGCGCCTGGTGTCGGACTGGCTGCTGATCCGCATCACTGTCAACCCTGGCGAGTCGACCCTGGACCGCATGATTGCGTTGGTGGAAGGCGCCAAACGCCAGAAAACCCCCAACGAAGTCGCGCTGGATATCCTGCTGATCGGCCTGACCTTGATCTTCCTGTTGGTGGTGGTGACTCTGCAGCCGTTCGCCCACTTTGCCAATGGCAGCTTGCCGCTGGTGTTCTTGGTCGCACTGCTGGTGACCCTGATTCCTACCACCATCGGCGGCTTGTTGTCGGCCATCGGCATCGCCGGCATGGACCGCCTGGTGCGCCTCAACGTGATCGCCAAGTCTGGCCGCGCCGTGGAAGCGGCGGGCGACGTGCATGTGTTGCTGCTCGACAAGACCGGCACCATCACCTTCGGTAACCGTCGCTGTGCGGCGGTGGTCGCGGCGCCTGGCGTCAGCGGCCGGGACTTGGCCGAAGGCGCGCTGCTGGCGTCACTTGCGGACGACACGGCGGAAGGTAAATCCATCGTCGAATACCTGCGTGCCTTGCACCCCCAGGCCGAGCCGTCCCTGGATGAGCTGACCGCCGTACCGTTCAGTGCTGAAACCCGCTTGTCCGGTGTCGACTACCAGGGCCGCGTGTTCCGCAAAGGCGCAGTGGACTCGCTGCTGGCGTTTATCGGCCAGCAACGTCGCGACCTTGCCCCTGCGCTGTCGCGGGAAATCGACAAGATCGCCCAGAGCGGCGGCACCCCGTTGCTGGTGTGTGCCGATGGCAAGCTGCTGGGCGCGATCCACCTCAAGGACGTGGTCAAGCCCGGCATTCGCGAGCGTTTCGCCGAGCTGCGCAAGCTGGGCATCCGCACCGTGATGGTCACCGGTGACAACCCGCTGACCGCCGCCGCGATTGCCGCCGAAGCGGGAGTGGATGACGTGCTGGCCGAGGCTACTCCGGAGAAAAAACTCGCGCGCATCCGCCACGAACAGAATGACGGTCGCCTGGTCGCGATGTGCGGCGACGGTGCCAACGATGCCCCGGCGCTGGCCCAGGCTGACGTCGGCATGGCGATGAACGACGGCACCCAGGCCGCACGCGAGGCCGCCAACATGGTCGACCTCGACAGCGACCCGACCAAGCTGCTCGACGTGGTGCAGATCGGCAAAGAGTTGCTGGTGACGCGCGGTGCGCTGACCACGTTCTCTATCGCCAACGACGTGGCCAAGTATTTCGCGATCCTGCCGGCGCTGTTCGCCTCGATCTACCCGCAACTGGGCGTGCTCAACGTGATGCACCTGCAGAGCCCGCAGAGCGCGATTCTGTCGGCGATTGTGTTCAACGCCTTGATCATCGTGGTGCTGATTCCCCTGGCCCTGCGAGGTGTGCGTGTGCAGGCGGCGAGTGCCGCGGCGTTGCTGCGCCGCAACCTGTTGATCTATGGGCTGGGCGGGATCCTGGTGCCGTTCGTGGGCATCAAGGCGATCGACATGCTGCTGACTGCGCTGCACCTGGTGTAACCCCAACCCTGGTAGGAGCCGGCTTGCCGGCGATGGGTCCGATGCGGTCCGACTGACCCTTCGTCATCACCGGCCAGGACCAAGCGTCCTCCGGCTCCTACAGGTCGTGATGATTCAATGTGAGGAATGTGCAATGTCTAACATGATCCGTCCGGCCCTGAGCCTGCTGGTGCTCATGACCCTGATCACTGGCGTCGCTTACCCGCTGGTAGTGACTGGCGTCGCCCAAGTGGCGTTCCCGGACCAGGCCAATGGCAGCCTGGTGCGCGACGACAGCGGCAAAGTGCGTGGTTCCAGTCTGATCGCCCAGGATTTTACCGGCGACAACTGGTTCCACCCACGCCCATCGGCCGGCGCGTTTGCCACGGTTTCCAGCAGCGCCAGTAACCTGGGCCCAAGCAACCCGGCATTGGCCACCCGTGTGTTCGACGACGCGAATAAACAGTTGGTGCCCGCCCAGGGCCCGGTGCCTCTGGCTTCGCTGACTACCTCTGGCAGCGGTCTTGATCCACACTTGCCACCTGCGGCAATTGCCTATCAACTGGCGCGAGTGGCGGCGGCGCGGAATGTGCCGGTGTCGACCTTGCAGCGCTTGCTCGATGAACACATCGAAAGCCCGCTGGTAGGCCCGCCGGTGGTGAATGTGCTGGCGCTGAACATGGCCCTGGAAAAGTTGTAAGCGGTGGTGCCGTCATCGCGGGCAAGCCTGCTCCCACAGGGGTATGCATGCCTAATGTGGGAGCGGGCTTGCCCGCGATGACGGCGTGACAGACTCCCTATGAATACCTGAAGGAACCCTCGCGCATGAGCGACTCCGGCCGCGCCGACGCCCTCTTAGCCGATCTGCCCCGGGATGGCCGTGGCCGGCTCAAAGTCTTCCTCGGCGCCGCGCCGGGAGTGGGCAAGACCTACGCCATGCTCCAGGCGGCGCACACGCAGTTGCGCCAGGGGGTGCGGCTGATCGCCGGCGTAGTCGAGACCCACGGGCGCGCCGAGACTGAAGCCTTGCTCAGCGGCCTGCCGCAGCAGCCATTGTTGCGCACGGAATACCGCGGCGTGATGCTTGAGGAAATGGACCTCGATGGCCTGCTCGCCGCCAAGCCCAAGCTGGTGCTGGTCGACGAACTGGCCCACAGCAATGCCCCCGGCAGTCGGCATGAAAAGCGCTGGCAAGACATCCAGGAACTGCTCGCCGCGGGCATCAACGTGTTTACCACGGTCAACGTCCAGCACCTGGAAAGCCTGAACGATCAGGTGCGTGGCATCACCGGCGTGCAGGTGCGCGAAACCCTGCCGGACTGGGTGCTGCAAGAGGCGGATGAACTGCTGCTGATCGACCTGCCATCGCGCGAACTGCTGGAGCGCCTGCGCGACGGCAAAGTCTATGTGCCGGAGCAGGCTCGCGCGGCCATCGATGCGTTTTTTACCCAGACCAACCTGATGGCGCTGCGCGAGCTGGCGATGCAGACCGCCGCCGCCCACGTCGATGACGATTTGGCCCAGGGCTATCGCCAACTGGGCCAGGCTGCGCCAGCGGTGCGCGGTCGTTTGCTGGTCGGCGTGGATGGCGATGCGCAGGCCGAGCGCCTGGTGCGTCATGCCAGTCGCGTGGCCCAGCGCCGGCATTTGCCGTGGAGCCTGGTGCATATCGATAACGGCCGCGCGCGCGATGAGCAGTCGCGCCTGCGTCTGCAAAACGCCCAGCAACTGGCCGAGCGCCTGGGCGGGGAAGTGGTGCTGCTGCGGGCGGGGGAGGTGGCCAAGACCTTGATCCAGCATGCCGCCGAACGCCGTGCCAGCCTGGTATTGGTTGGGCAATCGCGGATGCGCTGGCGCCGCCGCGTGTTCGGTGGTGGCCTGGCCGCACGGCTGTTGCGCAATGCGCGGGGCCTGGAAATCAACGTGCTCGACAGCGACGACATCCCCGCACCGCCGCGTCTGCCGGATGTGCGCGGCTTGGTGTGGTTCGACTACGCCTTGGCGGTGCTCGCCACCGTGGTGGCTGCGGCTGTGGCCTGGGCGGTGTCCAGTGTGTTGCCGCTGCCGAATATTTCCCTGGTGTTTCTCGCCGCCGTGTTGCTGGTGGCGGTGCGCAGCAGTCTTGGGCCGTCGCTGGTGTGTGCCGCGCTGTCGTTCCTGACGTACGACTTTCTGTTTATCCCACCGAATTTTTCCTTCGCCATCCAGCGCGAAGAGGACGTGCTGACCCTGCTGTTCTTCCTGCTCATGGCCGCGCTCACCGGTAACCTGGCTGCCCGCCAGCGCCGGCAGCTGCAGGCGTTGCGCGATACCCAGGAAGAAACCAGTGAATTGCTCGACCTGTCGCGCAAACTCACGGCCGCCACCGATCGGCAGGCGGTGATCAGTGCGGCGGCGCATCATCTGGAAGGTTGGAGCGACCTGGACCTGTGCCTGGTCAATCGCGATGGCCAGGGCGGCTGGAAGGTCGAGACCGGTGGCCCATTGACCCTCACCGAAGCCGAACGCGCTGCCGCGGACTGGGCCTGGCAGCATGACCAGCCAGCAGGCATGGGCACCGGCACCTTGCCGTTTGGTCGTTGGTGGTGGTGGCCGCTGTCGAGTGAGGAGGGGCCCTTGGGCTTGCTCGGGGTGAGTGCCAAGCCCGGCCGGGAATTGAGTGGCCAACGCCGCCGCTTGCTCACTGCGCTGAGCCAGCCGCTGGCCCAGGCGCTGGCGCGGGCGCAACTGGCGCAGGAGCTGGAGTCGGCGCGCCTGCACGGCGAAACCGAGCAACTGCGCAGCGCGTTGCTGGCCTCGGTGTCGCATGATTTGCGCACGCCGTTGACGTCCATGCGCGGCAGTATCGACAGCCTGCTGGCGCTCGGTGAGGCGATCCCGCTGGAGGATCGCCGCGAATTGCTCGAAGGTACCCGCGATGAGGCCGAGCGCCTCGACCGTTACATCCAGAACCTGCTCGACATGACGCGCCTCGGCCACGGCGCCCTGAAGCTGGCGCGCGATTGGGTGTCGCCGGGCGACATCGTCGGCAGCGCACTCGGGCGTTTGCGTGCCGTATTGGCGCCGCTGCAGGTCAGCACCCAGGTGCCGGCGGAGTTGCCGTTGCTGTATGTGCATGCCGCGTTGATCGAGCAGGCGCTGGTCAATGTGCTGGAAAACGCCGCCCGCTTTTCGCCGCCCCAGGGCCGTTTGCAGCTCAGCGCCGGTGTCTCTGACAACCAGCTGTTTTTTGCGGTGGCCGATGAGGGCCCGGGGATTCCCGAGGAGGAGCGTGCGAAGATTTTCGATATGTTCTACACCGCCGCCCGAGGCGATCGCGGCGGGCAGGGCACGGGGCTGGGCCTGGCGATCTGCCAGGGCATGGTTGGTGCCCATGGTGGGCATATCAGCGTGGCCGATGGCATCGACGGGCGCGGCACCTGCATCACTTTATTCCTGCCGCTGCCGACCCAGCCTGGCCTGGAAGGCGAGCCGTGAGCTACCCTCTTTTCTCCACGGAATTTGATTGGACACCATGAGCCAGACCGCGACGATTTTGGTCATTGATGACGAACCGCAGATCCGCAAGTTCTTGCGCATCAGCCTGGCCTCCCAGGGCTACAAAGTGATCGAGGCCGGCACCGGCAACGAGGGCTTGGCCCAGGCGGCGTTGAGCAAGCCGGACTTGCTGGTGCTCGACCTCGGCCTGCCTGACATGGACGGCCAGCAGGTGCTGCGCGAGTTTCGTGAATGGTCGATGGTGCCGGTGCTGGTGTTGTCGGTGCGGGCCAGCGAAGGGCAAAAGGTCGAGGCCCTCGACGGTGGCGCCAATGACTACGTGACCAAACCTTTCGGCATCCAGGAATTCCTCGCCCGCGTGCGCGCGCTACTGCGCCAGGCCCCGGCGGGGGAAGCCCAGGAAGCGGCGTTGCGGTTTGGCCCCTTGACCGTCGACCTGGCCTACCGCCGCGTGCTGCTGGACGGCGTCGAAGTGGCGCTGACCCGCAAGGAATACGCGGTGCTCGCACAACTGGCGCGGCATCCGGGGCGGGTGATTACCCAGCAGCAACTGCTCAAGGATATCTGGGGCCCGACCCACACCGATGACAGCCACTACCTGCGCATCGTGGTGGGCCATCTGCGCCAGAAACTGGCGGATGACCCGACCCAGCCGCGATTTATCGTGACCGAGGCGGGGGTGGGTTACCGGTTGTTGAATGCTTGAGTTTATCTGCGCCTGGACGGGCGTCATCGCAGGCAAGCCAGCGCCTGCATTCGTCCGCATTCCAGAGGGCGAACTCGATTGAATGTGGGGCCTGGGCTTGTCTGGTTTTTGTGACGGGGGACGACATTTTTGCAGGCCAGTTCCCGCATTCGTCCGCATTCCAGAGGGCGAACTCGATTGAATGTGGGAGCCGGGCTTGCCCGCGATGAGGCCCTCAGCTACCACCCACCTGTCAGCGCTGCTCACTCTCATACCGATCCAGCGTGTCACTGGCAATTTCCCGCCCCAGCGCGATCAACTCCGGCGCCTTGTAGAACTCGAAAAACCGGCACACCCGCTTCGGCACGTTGATCAGGATATCCGGCGGGTAGCCCGCGATCTTGTACTGCGCCAGCGACGTCTGCATCACCTCGAAGCTTTGGTTGATCAGGTCCAGCAATGACGCCGGCCCGACGTTGTCGATGATGAACGAGCCAGTCGCCGACTTCGGTGCCCCGGCCTTTTCCGGCGCGGCGGCAGGTTGCTGGGATTCCGGCTCGGCCGACTCCAGCCACGGGTTGATCTCGGCCGCCTGGGCCTGCAGGGCTTCCTGCTCCAGCTTCAACAACTGCTCGGCCTGTTTGCGGCGAAACGGCAAGTGCGAGCCGAGGGACTTCACCAGGCTGTCGAAACGGCTCTTGAACGCCGGCGGACGCTGGATCACCGGCAACTGGTAGTGCTTCTGATTGGTGGCGTTGAGGTTGACCGCAATGATCAAGTCGCAATGGCTCGACACCACCGGCACGATAGGCAGCGGGTTGAGCAGGCCGCCGTCCACCAGCATGCGGTTGCCTTGCATCACCGGGGTGAACAGGCTGGGGATCGCCGCCGAGGCACGCATGGCCTGGTGCAGGCAGCCCTCCTGGAACCAGATCTCCTGCTGGTTGGTCAGGTCAGTGGCGACGGCGGTGTAAGGGATGCGCAGCGCTTCGATATTGATCTCGCCGACGATCTTGCGGATCTGCCCGAAGACTTTCTCGCCGCGAATCGCGCCGAGACGAAAGCTCACGTCCACCAGGCGCAATACATCGAGGTAGTCGAGGCTCTCAATCCAGTTGCGATATTCGTCCAGCTTGCCGGCGGCGTAGATCCCGCCGACCACGGCGCCCATGGAGCAGCCGGCGATACAGGCAATGTCGTAGCCGCGCCGTTCGATTTCCTCGATCACCCCGATATGGGCGTAGCCCCGCGCCCCACCGGAGCCCAGCACCAAGGCAACACGCTTTTTCATGGTCGATGTCCTCCCCTAGGCAAGCACCCACAATGCACCTTTTGAGGGGGTGGCTTCAATCTTCGTGCGGGCATGCAGTATTTTTCCAGGAAAGCCATGCAGCTCGGGTATGCTCTGGCAATAGGCGAGTTCGATTTCAGGTTGACTGATAAGGCACTTTTCCTTGTAGGAAACGTCTACAGCGTACGACTGTTTTTCTTTATTTGAGGTGTCATCAATGAAAGCCTGGATGTGTGTGCCTGTGATCGTGTTGGCCCTGGCCGGTTGTGCCGGGAAAACCGCGTACCGCGACAGCTGCGGCACGCAACTGGATGCAGCGTGGCACGAACTGGACTTGGCCAAGGCCGAAGGTTTTGCCGGCACCGTGAGCTACTCCAAGGCCCTGTCTTTGTTGACCGGCGCCAAGACCCAACAGCAATTCGAAGCGTTTGAAGGCTGCTCCAACAAGGCCGAGAAAGCGCGGTTCTATATTCGTGAGTCGCGCGCCGGCCGCTAAGCCGTCTACGCTGGCGTGAGCCAGCCGGGATTTTCATCGTCAAGGGGGAAGGGATGTCAGCTTTGGTCGATCAGTTAGTCGCTCAGGTCATTGGCCTGGAAGTAGGGTTACTGAGCTGCCAGGCTCGCCTCGCTGCCGTTACCGACGATGAAGCCCTGCATGATCTGCGCACTACTGTGCGCCGACTGCGCAGCCTGTTGCGCCCCTTGCGCGGGCTGCCCGGGGTGGAGCAGGTTGAGGCGGCCGCCCGCGCGGTCGGCCAATTGACTACGCCGCTGCGTGACCGTGAGGTGCTGGCGGCGTATTTGCACGCGCATGGCCACCACGAGGCCGCTGATCGGCGCATGCGCCTGCAACCCGATGCGTATCGCCATGTGGCGCAAGGCGCAGAACTTGCGCATTTGCTGCTGATCCTCGATGCATTCCCACGGTTTATCCGCGCCAGCGAACATCAGAAATTGCTCAAGGGCCTGCGTCCGCGAATCCAGAAACGACTGGCCAAGCAATGGCACCAACTCGATCATGCCCTGAAGGATCCTGAGCACGATCGCCACCGCCTGCGCTTATTGATCAAGCGCGTGCGCTACGCCGCCGAGGCCTATCCCGAGTTGGACAAGCTGCCCGCCAACGCCATGTCTCGCCTGAAAAAGGCCCAAGGCGCCCTGGGCGACTGGCATGACTGCTGGCAGTGGCTGGCCCAGGCTGAACACCAGGCGGATTTGCAGCCGTGTGTTGCCGTGTGGCATCGCACCATGGCCAAGGCGCAAGGGCAGGCGGACCGCGTGCTGGACAAGCTCAGCGCCGATTGTTTCTAAAACGGTCCGGGTTTTGGCCGGAATAAGCGCTGTACGTTGCTGGCTCGATGGTTAAGATCCTTCATCTGTTTCTTTTGATGTGAGGTCGCCATGCGCTTTAGTGATTTGCTCGACGCCGCCCGAAACCACCCGCTGGACGTCACCATTCCCGCCGAGTGGGCCCAGGGCCGCGCCACGTTTGGTGGTCTGGTCGCCGCCTTGCAGTACGAAGCGTTACGCGCCAAGGTGCCGGCGGATCGCCCATTACGCTCGCTGGCAATCACTTTCGTCGGCCCGGTAGCGCCTGACGTAGCGGCCAGTTATGAAGTCGAAGTCTTGCGCGAAGGCAAGGCGGTCAGCCAATTGCTTGGCCGTGTGGTGCAGAACGGTGAAGTGGCGACATTGGTCCAGGCCAGTTTCGGCGGGTCTCGCGCGTCGGAAATCGATGTGGCGAGCGAGCCACCGCCGGTGTTCAAACACTGGGATGAGTGCCAGGAGTTGCCCTATATCAAGGGGGTCACCCCTGAATTCATGCGCCACCTGGCGATGCGCTGGAGTGTCGGCGGCTTGCCGTTCACCGGTAATAAGTCCCGCGACATGGGCGGTTGGGTGCGATTGCGTGGGGATGTCAAAGAAGAACCGCTGACCGAGGCGCATATTCTCGCCCTGGTCGATGCCTGGCCGCCGGCCTTGCTGCCGCACCTCAAGAAGCCAGCGCCAGGCAGCACCTTGACGTGGACCATCGAATTTATCCAGCCGCTGCAGGACCTGACGACCCTGGACTGGTGCCAATACCACGTCAACATCGAACACGCCCGTGACGGCTATGGCCATGCGGCTGCTGCACTGTGGAGCCCGACCGGCGAGCTGATCGCCCTGAGCCGCCAGACCGTGGTGGTCTTCGCCTGACCTCAATGCCGGTGGCGCTGGCGCCAGGCACGCCACCAGCCGCCGCTCAGCACAAAGCGCGGGAAGGTCACGAACTGCTCGACCACCAGGCGTTGCACTGCGTCTTTACGATCACTGAATGGCTCACTGGCCTGGGCTTCCAGGCTATGTCCATGACGCTGCAGCGCCAAGCCGGCGAGAATGCCGACAACGCCAATGGCGAAACTGGCCAGGCTCAGGCTGAACACCCCCGACACAATCAACAGAAACCCGATGATGAACAGCGGCACCGCAATCAGGTGCAACGCCAGGTTGGTCGGGTGTTGATGGTTCTGCGGGTAGTTACGCCATTGCCAGGCGGGGAGATTGGGATGACGTTTGCCCATGGTGGTGAATCCTCTGTCCGTTGAAACAACATGCAGAGAGTCTAGGTGGGGTTGGGTAAGGGGGCGAATTGGGGCTGGCTATGGGGGTCATAGAGGGCAATTTTTGACAGGTTACCCTCATGTCAAAATAGCGCAGTCAGGGTCGTCCCTGTGCATCGGATACGTAAGAATAGGTATGCGGTCGTAGGACCGCTGCAATACCTTTGCATCGTGCAAAACCTCAGGTTCACCGAGGCCTTGTTGTAGGGTGGGGACTACAGGTTGAACAGTCCTACAGTTTCAACTGCCCGATCGCCTTACTCAGTTCCCCAGCCAGCGTCGCCAGTTCATTGCTGGTCGTCGCGGAGTCCACGGTCTGTTGCACGGTGTTCTCGGTCACATCACGGATGCTTACCACCGCGCGGTTCATCTCTTCGGCGACGTGGCTTTGCTGTTCGGCGGCGACGGCGATCTGGGTGTTGCTTTCGCGCATTTGCGCCACGGCGCCGGTGATTTCGGCGAGTGCGGCGCCGGCCTCCTGGGCTTGTTGCACGCAGTCGTCAGCCTTGAACGAGCTTTCCTGCATGAAGTCCACTGCGTCGCGAGTGCCGGCTTGCAGCGCCGAGACCATGCGGGTGATTTCGTCGGTGGAGCTCTGCACGCGCTTGGCCAGGTTGCGCACTTCGTCGGCAACCACGGCGAACCCCCGGCCCATTTCGCCGGCGCGGGCCGCTTCGATGGCGGCGTTGAGCGCGAGCAGGTTGGTCTGTTCGGCGATGCTGTGGATCACGCTGACCACACCGTTGATTTTCTGGCTGTCCTCGGCCAGTTTCTGGATCATTTCGGCGGTCTGTTGCACGCCGGTGGACAGCCCGGCGATTGAGCGCTGCACGCGGGTGACCACTTCCTGGCCGCTGCCGGCGAGGGTGTCGGCGGTCTGGGACAGGTCGCGCGTGGCACCGGCATGTTGAGCAATGTGGTAGACGGTGGCGGTCATCTCGTTGATAGCAGTGGCGGCCTGGTCGGTCTCGCTTTGCTGGCCGAGCATGCCGTGCTGCACTTCGTTCATGCTGCTGGCCAGCCGCGCGGCACCCTCGTCGAGTTGCCGGGCGGTGCGTGCCACCGTATTGACCACCCGCTGGTAGCCGGCTTGCATGGCGTTGAAGGCGCTGGCCATCTGGCCGACCTCGTCCTTGCAGGCCAAGGGCACACGGGCCGACAGGTCGCCGGTTTTCTCCACGTGCAGCATCACGTCCTTGAGGGTATTGAGCTGGCTGAGCAGGAAGCGGATCAATAGCTGCGAAGCGCCGAGCATCGCCAGCATCAGAATCAATACGGCCACCGCATAGTTGGCGAAGCGTTCGCCGAACACTTGGCTCAGGCTGGGGGCATAGGCCAACACGGCGACCTGTTGGCCGTCGGGGCGCGCGATCACTTCGGCGCCCATCAGCGGGTTCTCGCCAAACAGCGGCATACGGTTGAGGTCGACCCAGCCGTTGGCACCGCTCAGGGCTGAAAGATCCTGGTCTGCTCGTTGTGGGATCTGGCCTTGTGCATATGTCAGCCAGTGCTCATCTGTGGGCAGGGCCTTTTCCGCCGGCCAGGCACTGAGCAATCGCGCCTGGGCCTGCGCCGAGGCCTGGGACGCATCGCTGCGCGCCTGTTGTTCAAGCTGCACGGCGTACAGCACCAGCAGCAGGGTGGTGATGAACGCGACCGCGTTGACGGCCCAGAATTTGTACTTCAGCGAGATATTGCTAAGCCAGGCACCCATGGAAGGTTTTCTCTGATAGCGGAAACAGCATTGGCAAGGTGCCATTATTGTGCCGCTACTCAGGAAGCCGGTTTTGACATGGGTCAATGCGCCGCATCAATCCACGGCAGGCAAGCCAAAAAACGCGCGCGCGCTGGCGGTGCTGTGCGCGGCCAGGTCTTCCACGCTTTCGTTGCGGTGCAACGCGACTTCGCGCAGTACTTCCGGCAAGTAGGCCGGTTCGTTGCGGCCGTTTTTTGGTTTGGGCCGCAGGGTGCGCGGCAGCAGGTAGGGGGCGTCGCTTTCCAGCATCAGACGGCCACGGGGAATTTCCCTCACAAGCGGGTGCAAGTGTGTCCCACGGCGTTCGTCGCAGATCCAACCGGTGATGCCGATGTGCAAGTCGAGGTCGAGGTAGCTGAACAATGCCGACTGTTCGCCGGTGAAGCAGTGCACCACGGCGGCGGTGAGGTGGTCGCGGTAGTCCTTGAGGATTTCCAGCAGGCGCTGGTTGGCGTCGCGTTCATGCAGAAATACCGGGAGTTTCAACTCGACTGCAAGGGCCAAGTGCTCTTCCAGGACTTTCTCCTGCTGCGGGCGTGGGGAAAAGTCGCGATTGAAGTCCAGCCCGCATTCGCCCACGGCACGCACGCGGTTTTCACTGAGCAGGCCGCGCAAACGCTGGGCGCTGTCGCCGTTCCAGTCACTGGCGGAATGCGGGTGGATGCCGGCCGTACTGAACAGGCGCTGGCCGCTTTCATCGAGTTTCAAACACAGTTCCAGGGCCTGCTCACTGCCGTCGACGCTGGTGCCGGTGAGTACCAATTGCTGCACGCCAGCGGCATAGGCTCGCTCGAGAACGGCGAGGTGCTTCTCGTCGAAACTGGGGTTGGTCAGGTTGACGCCGATATCAATGAGTTGCATGGTGCTATCTCCGCCTGCGGCCGGAAAGCATATCAGAGCTGTAGATTTATAAGAAAATCGAAGAACTACAACGAGTTATAGCTGTCTTTGAACGTCGCAAGTGACATTGTGGTCGGCCGACCGCCAGACCCAGTGTCGCCGTTGCGTACCTTGCCAGCGCATAAAGCGCTCTGTTTCTGACGCCCACCGCCTCGTTTTTCGCGAGAGCGTTGGCCAGTATTCTTTCCGGAGAGCGGATGATCCGACCCTCGGCGTTGTTTATGTTGTGCCTGACGTTATTGCTGCCCATGGCGGCGGTTGCGCGTCTGGACGGGCCGCTGGAAGTGACCAAGCCCAGCAAGGTGCGCGACCTGGCGGAGATCCGCTCCAGCCGCACCTTGCGCGTATTGGTCAACCAAAGCCGCAACAGCTCTGGTGAAGTGCAGGGCCAGGCTATCGGGGTGGAATATCACCGCCTGCGCGCCTTCGAGCAGTACCTCAATGGTCACGCCCGTGATGGCCAGGAAATCAACCTCAAGATCATTCCCAAGGCCAAGGACCAACTCCTTGGCGCGCTGGCCCGTGGCGAAGGCGACCTGGTGGCCCCTGGTGAACTGCTGGATGTGAAGGCCGCACACAAGATCAGCACCAGTGACCCGATCGCCAGCGGTGTGCCGTTGTGGCTGGTGGGGGTCAAGGGCGAGCGGCGGTTTACCAAGTTGGAGCAACTGTCTGGCCGGACCGTGGCGCTGACCACTGGCAGCGCGGCGGCGGATGCCATCAGTCAGGTCAATCAGAAGCTGGCGCTGCACAAGCAGCCGTCGATCAAGGTGGAATGGGTCGACCCGACGCTCGCGGTGGAGGACGTGCTGGAGATGGTCCAGGCGGGGATTTTTCACCTGACCATTGTCGAGAAGCCGATTGCCGAGCGCTGGTCGAAGATCCTGCCCAAATTGCGCTTCGATAAGCAGGTGGCGATCAGCGAACCGGGTGACGAGTACTGGTTCGTGCGCCAGGACGCGTCGATGCTGCGGGCCAGCATCGATCGATTTCTCAAGACCTATCGCACGCCCTCCGACCAGGATGTCGCGTTCCAGCGTATCTATCGGCGCCTCTACCAAGTGCGCAATCCGCTGGCCCGGGTCGACCGCCAGCGCCTGGAGAAGCTGCGCCCGGTCCTGCAAAAACATGCGCGCGAGCAGGGCATGGACTGGTTGAACCTTGCGGCATTGGCCTTCAAGGAGTCGGCACTCGACCCCGGCGCGCGCAACAGCGGCGGGCCCACCGGCCTGATGCAGATCACGCCGTCGGCGGCGCAGCGGGTGGGGGTCAACAATATCGAGAACCTCGACAGCAATGTGCAGGCCGGCGCGCGCTATCTGGCGATGATCCGCCGCAAGTTTTTCGCCAGCCCCAAGCTCAATGAGCGCGAGCGCATGGCCTTTGTACTGGCGGCCTACAACATGGGCCCGGAGCGCGTCCAGGGCATGCGCACCGAGGCCAAGCGCCGGGGGCTCAACCCCAACCAGTGGTTCTTCCAGGTTGAACGCATTGCCATGGAGCAGGTGGGCATGAGCGGCGTCAGCTATGTTAATAGCGTTAACAAGTACTACTTGGCGTTCGATCGGGAGCGGGAGTCCCTGGAGCCGCCAGCGCCGAAAATTGCCTCACGGAAGTAATCGATTAATTCGATATTGATAGGGCATTTTTTGCGCTTTTAACATTGCTTAAACTGATTAATATGGCGGCCAACCAACCCCTGTTTCGAAAAGGATTACAAGCATGAGCCCACTGATCAAAAGCCTCCTGACCACCCGTGCCGGTTACGGCCTGACTGTCCTGCGCATTGTTGTCGGCATTATCTTCGCGGCCCACGGCTCGCAAAAACTCTTTGGCTGGTTCGGTGGCTACGGCCTGGCCGGCACGGCGCAGTGGATGGAAAGCATCGGCCTCGCACCGGGTACCCTGATGGCACTGTTGTCGGGCGGGACCGAGTTCTTCGCCGGCCTGGCACTGATCATCGGTTTGCTCGCTCGCCCGGCGGCATTGGGCTTGACCATCCTGTCGCTGGTGGCGATCTTCTCGGTGCATATCCATAACGGTCTGTTCATGGCCAATAACGGGTATGAGTTCGCGTTGGCGCTGCTCGGTGGCGCACTGGCAGTGCTGCTGGAAGGTGCCGGCAAATTGTCTGCAGACCGCGCCATCGCTCGCTGATCCACGTCTGGAAAACCGACAAGGCCCGCCCATGTGCGGGCCTTTTCGTTGCCCGCCATTCTTGACACCGCCCCTGCGGCTTCTCTAGGATGCCGCTCATGCGCCGATTTAAACAGCTAATTGCGGGGCGCCACCGGGACTCTATGCAGCCCGACAGAAGCTTGTTCTCCCATGCCGAGACAGCTTTGAAATTCCGCTAAAGCGCTGGTTCGGTGTTGCCTCTCACCTGCCCGCAGACTTTTGAGGCAGAGACACGACACGATGAATGCACTACGCCCCCTGATACGCCTGGCCCCGATCACCGCGGACCTGACTCAACGCAATCCGAAAATTCTCCTGGGCGGCAAGCACCAGCCGACGCTGTTGCGTTACCTGGATGGCTGGCCGCGTCGTACCGGGCGGCCATCGGCGTTCCTGATCCAGTTTGTGGAAGACGGCGACTCTCTCGCCCGTTTTGCCAACAACAGCTTTGACCTCGCGGTCATCCAGGCTCCGAGCGCCGTCAATGCAGCTGAAGTGATCGGCCATCTGACCCGCATTGCCCGGCAAGGGCTGATTGCCAGGCGTTGAGGTTCAGCGACGTGCGGCCTCGCCGTTCAAGCGTCGTCGACGATGGCCGAGAAACACCAGCCAGGCAACCAGGCACAACATCAGCGGGATCGCGAAGGTCACGCCCAGTTTTATCGCCAGCTCCAGGCGATTGATCTGCGCGTATGCCTCGGCCTTCAAGGCGTGCAACTCCATGGGCAAACGCAGGCGCTCCTTATTGAGGGCCTGCAATTGCGTCCTGGTGTCCACTGCCTGGGTGCCCAGGTTGATCACTTGTGGCGTCAACTGCCGCCATTCCTGTTCCGTTCGCTGCAGGCGTCGTTCCACCTCATAGGCCTTGCCGCGATAGACCTGTTCGGCGGCGTTGCGCATGGTCTCCAGCAGGGTCGGTGAGTTGCTCGCTGGTGTACGCGGCCGAACATTGGCCAGTGCTTCAAGGGCGGACAGGTTATCCAGTGTATTCAAGATAAACAGTGCGTTGCTGTCAGGCGTCGCGGGGCTGAGCTGATCGGTGAGCATGTCGGTGTCGGCGACCACCACGACATGGATCTGTGTCGCTTTTTGCACGCCCGGCGGTTGACCCTTGATGCCTTCCGGAAATGCGGAATAAGCCGGCCCCTCGATACGGGCCGCAATTACATGGCGTTTGCCTTGCTTGGGCAGCACGTCAGCCAACGCGTCGCGCGCGGTGACGTCCACGAAACGCTCGGTATCCATCAGCTCGGTGTGCTCGGAGCTGTACAGCAGGGGGGTAAATGTCGTGCGACTTTTAGCCAGGCGAGAGACAGCGCCGCTGCTGGATACGATCACGGTGTTCAATTTCCAGGTGCTCACATCCTGCGTGTTCATCGCCTGCCGTGGCAGGTTTAACCGGGCCGGGTACCGCTCCGCGTTTCTTCCGGGGCCCGGCTCAGTCCACGACGAATAGAGGCCGTCGACCAGCAGCTTATCCGCTGGCATCTGGATCCCCCAGGCGGCCAGCAGTTCGTGCAATCGAGTATTGGCTGGCGCACGGCCTGAGCGTTGCTCGCCCAGGGGGTCGATAAACATCATCAACCTGCCGCCCTTCAATACAAATTGTTCAATGCCATACAGAGTCTGCTCGGACAACGCGGCGGGCTGCACCACCATCAGTGCCTGGACATATTCCGGGATGCGCACGGTCGTCGACTCCAGCAGCGCGAGGTTAAAGTGCTGCTGCACGGTCTTGAGCAGCCGCCCTGCGGATTCCTCCATCGCTTGCCCTGAGATCAGACCGACAATGGGGCGCTCAGGGTGTTGCAACTTATAGATCAAGTGGCTGATTTCGTAGTCGAGCAAGGGCTCACGATCAAGGCTGAATGATTCGATGCGTTGCGCACCGTGACCGGCACGGGTACCGATAAGGCCCAGAAAACCGGCCTCATCGTCTAGGCCAAATAGCTCCGCTTTGTAGGCATCCTCTGAAAAACGTGCAGGTTCGATAAGGTGCAGGTTGAGCATGCCTCGGGCGGCTTTTTCATATTCCTTGAGCCGGTCTTCGATACGCTTGCCATAGCGTTTCATCGCGGGACTTCTTGCTGGGGCGTTGTTGGCGTTGAAGTAATACAAGTCTACCGGGCTTTCCAGGGCATTCAGGAAGTGCCGTACGGTGGGGGATAAAGTGTGGATCTGTGAACGGGAATAGTCCCAGCGAATGTCGGGAAGTTTAACTATCCAGACCAGGTTGAACGCGAGAAATAGTAAAAGCAAGACAATAAGTGTCATGCCGGTACGCAGAGTGGATCGCATGGGGCTTTCCTTCTCAGCGATGCTTGTAATTAAGGGTGATGGTCGCCGCAGTGAGGAAGGCCAGGATCATGCTAATGAAGTAAAGAATGTCGCGAAGTGCAAATTTCCCATCGTCCAGGCTGCTGAATCTTGAAAGCGGATTGAGGGAACTCAAACTGTCGATAACCCAAATGGGCGCTTGATGTTCCAGAGCATCGAGTAAAGATGAAAGTCCACTGACGGTGAGCAGTAAGCCCATCGTCAGTATGACGACGACGGTACGCTGACGGACGCAAGTGAAGATGAAACAACCGGCAGATAGATAACTGCCCGCCAGCAGCCAACTTGCCAAAAATTGCGAGGCTATAACGGCGTTGTCCGCCCTGCCAAGATAATTGGCGATGATGACCAGGGGAAACGTCAATAGCAGAGCCACGCCGACTACAGCCCAGGCAGCCAGGAACTTGCCGATCACCCACTCAAAGGGGGTGACGGGCAATGTTTTCATCAGTTCGAGAAAACCGGCATTCGCCTCATCCGACCAGAGTTGCGCCGCCAGGGCGGGGATCAAGAGTAAGTAAAGCCAGGGATGCAGTTGGAAAAAAACCTGCAAGGTGCTGCTGTCTTGCTCCAGCCACGGGCTGAGGTGAAAACCCAAGGCCACGGACAGTACTAAAAAAATCGCCACGCTCAGGTAGGTGCCGGGTGTGCAGGCATAACTGGCGAGTTGGCGCTTGAAAATGACGGGCAGCAATTTCAAAGAGTGGCCTCTCGGCTCAGGTGGTGGACCACATCGTTCAGGCGGCCTGACTCCTGGTGCAGCGAGCTGATTTGCCACCGACGACTGGCGATGAGTGTGTGAATGTGTGAGGAGATGTTATGGCCCGGCATGGCCAGCACGGTCACCGTGCCGGGGGCGTGGCGATGCTCTTCGATGCCCGCCACGCCTGGCAGGACGGCGAGCGCCAGCAGGTCCAGAGGCGTTTGCGCGGTCAGGGTAACTGCCTGGAAGTGACGGGAATCGCGTTGCAGATCAGGCAGTGGCGTATCGGCCACCAGACGCCCGCCCGCAAGCACCAGCGCCCGTGTGCAGAGTTCGGACAGTTGATCGCAGTGCCGGGACGCGATGATCACCGTCATCTCCTGCGTCAACGACCTGATAAGCGCCCTGAAGGTGTGTTTTTGATCGGGTGCCAGCCCTTCGGTCGGCTCATCCAGTAACAACAAGGCCGGCCCATGCAGGATGGCTTGGGCAATCGCGACTTTACGTTTCCATCCAGTGCAGAGTGTGTCGAGGGGCGCGTTGAGAATGGGCCACAACTCCAGTCGCATGGCGGCGTGTTCCACGCGCGCGCGTTTTTCTGCGCCGTGGAACCCACGAATGCTGGCAATGAAATGCAGGAACGCGTTTGCCGACATCGTTGGATGACCGAGATCCCGGTCCAGTTGATAGCCGATCGCTTTCTTTATCTTGAGAGCTTGCGGGTTGATACCCTGGACAGTGACGTGTCCACTGGAAGGCGAAGTTGTACCGGAAAGTATATTCAACAGTAGCGTTTTAACAGCAGGGTCTTCTCCAAAAAGCCCCAGGCATTCGTGTTGATTGGCGCTGAATGAGAGATCACTGATAATGTTTTTCTTGTCCAGGTATTTTGTCACGTTGCTTATTTCGATCATGTGTTTACCGAATAAGTTTGGTATGACGTTAAGGGAGAGATTTTAAAAAGGGTACGGATAATCATCGCTTTTGGGAACGACGATCAGCATTAATAAGAGAAGTCCTACGTGTGTGCCCGGTACATCGCTGAAACAATTGGAGTGTGTGTTGACTTTTAAATTTCGAATGTTTATTTGATGTTTGTATAGACGTTCTGCGCTGTGTAACGAGGCCTGATAATCATGATGCTGCTACGTACCCTAGTTCTTGAACGCGATGGTCAGGATGCGCCGGTCAACGGCGCACTGCTCTGTGGGTTTGCTGTTGGTCAGATCGCCTCCAACTTCCTCGTTTACAGCCTCGATGAAGAAGTTGAACCGGGGAGTTCCAGGGTTTACATCGCGGCATTGCGTAAAAAAGCCGAACGGTATTTTCTCGGTGGTGTCGAGTCCAGGGACGACTTGCAAGTTGCCATGCATGTGTTCAAGCAAATTCTGACGTTGGCGGCGTCGGGTGCAAAAGCCGCTGGCGTCACGGAAACCCAGTTGCCCTATCATTTTGTCGATTTGAAAGGCTGCAAGCTGCCGCCTGCTAGGCCCGAGGATCACCACTCGGTGATCATCAAGAAAGCGCTGGTGATGAAGGTGATTACCCTGGGCATTTCCGCGCCTGCGTTGCCGGCAATCGAAAGCGCGTCATTGATCGTGCCGTCCATTCGCTTTTCATCGAAATTAAGCTCGTCCCCCAGGGCAGCGATCGCGGCCGACCCTGCCCGTGTACCTGAGCACGAACAGCCTGTCGAAGAGGCGCGCCCGGTGGCGATCGAAATGCCGGCAAACCGCGTGCAGGCTGCACCTGTGATGCCGCCCGCGCCGGAGCCGCGGGCGCAACCTGGACTGCCCGCGCCCATGGACCAAAACGCTTTGTTCGAGGTGGACAGTACACTGACCAACCTGGCGCGTGTCGCACAGGAATTGACCCAACAAAAGCTCGCCGTCATCGAACAGCAGGCGGCGCTTGATCAATGGCAGGCTCGATTGCAGCAGGAACAAAGCCAGTCCGATGAGAGGTCTCGAGAGCTGGAGCAGCGCATTGCCCAGTTGCATGACCAGTCGCTGGCGGTCAGCCAGAGAACCGAAACACTGAAGGTCATGACGTCGCAGGTGTCGAACCTGCGCCAAAGCTTGCGCGCGATGCTGCTGGACCTGGACCAGGTCCTGGATGGCTAGACCGGCCTGGCTACTTTCCCGGGTTCATTTATCATCAACGCCAGCCAGCCGACGCCAGGGCATGATTGCCTGGCCGATCGGCACCTATGGACATTGCCTGGGGATGCATGCGTTTGAGTACCAAGCTGATTACCAAAGAAGGTCATGAAGCGCTGAAGAAAGAGCTGGACTACCTGTGGCGCGAAAAGCGCCCGGACACCACGCGCAAAGTGACATGGGCTGCCTCGCTGGGCGACCGCAGCGAAAACGCCGACTACCAGTACAACAAGAAATTGCTGCGCGAGATCGATCGCCGGGTCCGTTACCTGCGCAAGCGCCTGGAAGACATGCGCGTGGTGGAGTACATGCCCGAGCAGGAAGGGAAGGTGTTTTTCGGCGCCTGGGTCGATATCGAAAACGAGCAGGGCGAGACCAAGCGTTTTCGGATTGTCGGCTATGACGAGATTTATGACCGGATGGACTATATCTCCATCGACTCACCGATGGCCCGCGCGTTGTTGCGCAAGGAGGTCGATGATGAGGCCATCGTGCAGACGCCCGGCGGCGAAGTGTGCTGGTGGATCACCGGGATCGAGTATGTGAAGTGAGCGGCGTTGGCCCGCGTCCCTTGAAGGACGCGGGCCATTGTGTTTTCAGCCTTCGCGCAATACGGTCAGAGGGCTGGCATTCAGTGCGCGGCGCGTACCGAAGACCCCGGCCCCGCCGATCAATACCGCACCGATCACCGGCAGCACCAACAACCACGGGTGCGGGTGCCAGGCCAGGTCAAAGGCATAGCGGTACAGCACCCAGGTCACCAGCTCGGTTCCCAGCGCCGCCAGCAACCCGCTGACGGCACCCAGCAAGCCGAACTCGATGCGCCTGGCCTTGACCAGCAGCTTGCGCTCGGCGCCCAGGGCGCGCAGCAGTGCACCTTGGCGGATCCGCTCATCAAGGGTGGCCTGCAGGCCGGAGAACAACACCGCCATTCCGGCCGCCAGCACAAACAGCAGCACGTACTCCACCGCCAGGGTCACCTGCGCCAGGATGCTGCGCAACTGCTCCAGCAGTGCCTCGACCTGCAGGATGGTCACGGCCGGGAAGGCACGCGACAGATCGACAATCTGCTGGTCGTGCCCAGGCGCCAGGTAAAAGCTGGTCAAGTAGGTCGCGGGCAGATCCTTCAGCGTGCCTGGCTGGAAAATCATGAAGAAGTTCGGCTGGAAGTTGTCCCAGTTGATGGTGCGCAGGCTGGTGACCCGCGCTTCACGGTTTTCCCCGCCCACGGTAAACACCAGGTGGTCGTTGAGTTTGAGCTTGAGGCTTTCTGCGACCTTGGCTTCTACCGAGACCCCGGGGATTTCATCGGTGGGTTGCTGCGACCACCAGGTACCCGCTGTCAGGGCGTTGCCCGGTGGCAGGTCGGCGGCCCAGGTGAGGCTCAAGTCACGTTGCACCGCGCGGTCGCCGCTGGAGTCCTTGCTGACAATCTCCTGCACTGGTTCGCCGTTGATGCTGATCAGCCGGCCCGGCACCACGGGATACAGCGGTGCGGACTGCGCCTGCAGCTCCAGCAGGCGAGCGCCGAACGCGTCTTTGTCGGCCGGCAGGATGTTGAGGGCGAAATAGTTGGGCGCATCCTTGGGCAACTGGTTTTGCCAGGTGTCGAGCAACTCGCCGCGCAGCAGGGCAATCAAGCCCATCGACAGCAGGATCAGGCCAAAGGCCAGGGACTGGCCAGCCGCAGCCAGCGGATGACGCAGCAATTGTCCCAGGCCCAGGCGCCAGGGCAGTGAGGCGCGAGCCAGCAGGCGTCGCAGGCTTTGCAACAGCAGGAGGAGCAGGCCACCGAGTACCAGCGCTGCCACCACGCCACCGCCGAGCAGGGCGAAGGTCAGCACCAGGTCGAGGCTCAAGCGCCACATGATCAGGCCCAGGGCGAACAGGGCTGCGCCGTAGACCATCCAAGTGCTGGAAGGAATCGGCAGCAAGTCGCGACGCAGTACCCGCAGCGGCGGCACCCGACCCAATGCCGCCAGTGGCGGCAGGGCGAAGCCGGCGAGGGCGACCAGCCCGGTGCCGATCCCGGCGATGGCCGGCAGCAGGCCGCCGGGCGGTACGTCCGCCGGCAGCAGATCGTGCAGGAAGTAGAACAGGCCAAACTGCGCGAGCCAGCCGAGCAGGGCGCCGGTCAGGCTCGCCAGCAGGCCCAGTACACTCAATTGCAGGCTGAACAGCAACATCGCTTCACGGCGCGATAACCCCAGGCAGCGTAACAATGCACTGGCGTCGAAGCGGCGGGTGGCGAAACGGTTGGCCGACAAGGCCACGGCGACGCCGGCCAGCAGCACTGCCACCAGGCTTGCCATGTTCAGGTAGCGCTCGGCCTTGCCCAGGGCGCCGCCAATCTGCTGGTTGCCGTCTCGCGAGTCCTGCAGGCGCTGGTTGGCGGCGAGGCCGGGCTTGACCAGGTCGCGATAGGTTTGCAGCGCTGTGCTGCCTTGTGGCCCGCGCCACAGTTCGCGGTAGCTGACGCGGCTGCCGGGCTGGACCACACCGGTGGCATCCAGGTCCGCCAGGTTGATCATCACCCGGGGCGTGAGGCTGTAGAAGTTACCGGCGCGGTCGGGTTCGTAGGTGAGGATGCGGGCCAGGCGCAGGGTCTTCATGCCGACATCGATACTGTCGCCGACCTTGAGGTCGAGTGCAGTCAGCAGCCGCGCCTCCACCCAGGCTTCACCGGGCTTCGGGCCACCTCCCGGGGTTTCATCGCCAAACGGCGCAGCCGCGCTTTTCAGCTCACCGCGCAGCGGGTACTGCTCGTTGACCGCCTTGATGCTGGAGAGCTGGATGCCGTTGTCGGTGGCAATCACGCTGGAGAATTCGACCACCCGGGCGTGATCCAGGCCCAGCTCGGTCCCCGACCGGATTTGTTCGGGCCGCGCCGGCGAGCTGCCTTCAAGCACCAGGTCGGCGCCGAGGAACTCGGTGGCGCGCAGCATCATGGCGCCATTGAGGCGGGCACCGAAATAGCCGATGGCGGTGCTGGCAGCTACCGCCACCAGCAGGGCGAAGAACAACACGCGCAATTCGCCGGCGCGGGCATCGCGCAGCAATTGGCGCATGGCAAGGCTGAACAGGCGCAACAGCGGCAAACGTGCCATCAAGGCTCCAGGGGCGCGACCATCAGGCCGGCTTCAAGGCGGATCAGGCGTCGGCAACGGTGGGCCAGACGCTCGTCGTGGGTGACCAGCACCAGGGTCGTGCCGCTTTCTTTGTTGAGCTCGAACAGCAGGTCGCTGATGCGCTCGCCGGTGTGGCTGTCGAGGTTCCCGGTGGGTTCATCGGCAAACAGCACGTCCGGTTCGGCAGCGAACGCGCGGGCGATCGCCACGCGTTGCTGTTCACCGCCGGACAACTGGCGCGGCGAGTGGGTCAGGCGTTGGCCCAGGCCGACTCGCTCCAGCAAATGGGTGGCGCGCTCGCGGGCGTCTTTGCGGCCGTCCAGCTCCAGCGGCAGCATGACGTTTTCCAGGGCGTTGAGGCTGTCGAGCAACTGGAAGGACTGGAACACGAAGCCCACGTGCTCGGCGCGGATGCGCGCACGCTGGTCTTCGTCGAGGGTGCTGAGGGCTTGCCCGGCGAGCGTGACTTCGCCGCTGCTGGGCAGGTCGAGGCCGGCCAGCAGGCCCAGGAGGGTGGATTTACCGGAGCCGGAAGCACCGACGATAGCCAGGCTATCGCCCTTGTTCAGTTCCAGGCTCAGTTCGTGCAGGATAGTCAGTTCACCTTCCGCGCTGGGAACCACTTTGCTAAGGTTCCGCGCGGTGAGAATGCTTGCGCCCATGGAGAATCCGATGCGAATGTGGTTTTTGAGTGCTGGCCTGGCCTTGATGTGCATGGCCCAGAACGCAGCGGCGGGTACAGTCCTGATCGTTGGCGATAGTATCAGTGCCGGTTTCGGCCTGGATACCAGCAAAGGGTGGGTAGCGTTGCTGGGACAACGGCTCAAGAAGGAAGGTTTCGACGATAAAGTGGTCAACGCTTCCATCAGCGGCGACACCAGTGCCGGAGGCTTGGCGCGGCTGCCGGCGGCGCTTGCAGAGCATAAGCCGGATGTCGTGGTGATCGAGCTTGGCGGCAATGACGGCCTGCGCGGCCAACCGCCTGCGCAATTGAAACAAAATCTTGCGTCGATGATCGATCAGTCCAAGGCCGGCGGCGCCAAGGTGCTGTTGCTGGGCATGCAGTTGCCACCCAACTACGGCCCGCGCTACACCACGGCATTCGCTGAAGTGTATGGGGCGCTGGCCAAGGAAAAAAACGTCCCGCTGGTGCCGTTTTTCCTCGAGGGCGTCGGTGGTCATCCCGAGCTGATGCAGGCGGATCAACTGCACCCGGCGGTCGGCGCCCAGGGCAAGTTGCTGGAAAATGTCTGGCCGACGCTAAAACCGCTGCTTTGACGCTTTTCTACCGGCAGGCTTTCGGCTAAGGTGGCGCCCCCCCGATTTGGAGCCCTTGATGTCGCGTCCTGCCTGGTCCCTGTTTAACTACCAACTGATCGAGCCGGACGAGCAGCTGGATCTGTTCGCCTGCCAGGAAGTGCGGGTGCATCTGGTCACGCGGCAATTGGAACTGGGCGGCTCCATCGATCGTACCCTGTGCGGTACGTTACTGCCGGCGCAACCGCGGTGGTCGCTGGTCGATCGTTCGATCTTCCAGGACCAGCGCCTGTGCCCGTTGTGCCGGGCGATTCTGGAGTCCCAGAAGCGCGGCACGCCGCCAATCTGGCCGGAGCTGCGTTTCGAGCTCTAGATGCAGCTGCAAGCTTCACGCTATAAGCTGTAAGCTAGCGGCTGAAAGCTTGTAGCTTGTAGCTTGCAGCTTGTTTTTAACCTACCCGTCGTTCTGCGAAGGATTTTCCGGATGTTGTCGCGCCTTTCCGTCGTCACCTGCTGCCTGTCTCTTGCTGCACTTTGTGCGGCCGGTTCTGCGTCAGCCTTGCAGTTGCCCCTGCCCCCGCCAGGCGAGGACATCGTCGGTCAGGTCCAGGTGATCAAGGCCAAGTACGAAGACACCTTTGCCGACCTGGGCACGACCTATGACCTGGGCTATTCGGAGATGGTCGCGGCCAACCCGGGCGTGGATGCCTGGTTGCCGGGGGCGGGCACTGACATCGTGCTGCCGACGCGTTTCATCCTGCCGCCCGGCCCTCGGGAAGGCATCGTGATCAACCTGGCGGAGTACCGGCTCTATTACTTCCCCAAGGGCCAGGATGTGGTCTACACCTTCCCGCTGGGGATCGGTCGTGAGGGCTGGGGCTCGCCGGTCGCCCACACCACGATTACCGGCAAGATCCCTAACCCGACCTGGACCCCGCCCGCCTCGATCAAGGCTGAGCACGCCGCCAATGGCGATCCGCTGCCCAACGTGGTGCCGGCCGGTCCGGACAATCCTTTGGGACCGTTCAAGTTCACCCTGGGCACCCCGGGCTACCTGATCCACGGTTCGAACATGAAATTTGGTATCGGCACGCGTACAAGCCACGGTTGCTTCCGCATGTTCAACAACAACGTGCTGGAGATGGCCAGCATGGTGCCGGTGGGTACCTCGGTGCGCATCATCAACGATGCCTACAAGTTCGGCAGCAGCGGCGGCAAGGTCTACCTCGAGGCGCATACGCCGCTGAACGACGACGGCACGCCTTCGGTGGTCGACAAGCACACGGCGGTCATCAACGCCCTGCTCAAGCGTGAAGACCTGGCCAATAACCTGCGGGTGAACTGGGATCAGGTGCGTGATGTGGTCGCGGCCGAAGACGGCCTGCCCACCGAAATCGGGGTGCCGGGTGCAGCGCCGATAGCGTCCAGCGCGCCGATCGACCTGCAGCAATAAGCCTGCTCGACCCTGAGCCCGCCACAGCCTTGCGCTGCGGCGGGCTTTTTATTGCGCGGCATCGAGGCACGAATCGCGGGCAATAAAAAAGCCGACCCAAGAATGGATCGGCTTGATAACAACCCCGAGGGATTATTACTTGCGGCTTGCTTTTTCAAGCATGCGCAGAGCGCGCTCGTTAGCTTCGTCAGCAGTCTGTTGTGCTTTTTGAGCAGCAGCCAGAGCTTCATCAGCTTTACGGTAGGCTTCGTCTGCACGAGCCTGGGAGCGAGCTGCTGCGTCTTCAGTTGCAGTCAGACGAGCTTCGGTTTCTTTGGAGACGCTGCTGCAACCGGTAGCCAGAACTGCGGCCAGAGCCAGAGCAGAGAATTTCAGAACGTTGTTCATCGTGTTCCCCTTCAAGGACTTTCTATTAAATGGCTATTTCCTCAGAGTGAGTTCATAGCCGGCGTACATACTACTCATTACTTGTAGTAAGTAAACTGACGTAGCGCAAGAAGCAAAAAAAATTCTTGTGCCGAATCTATTTTGGCTAATCTTTTGGAGGTTTGTATAAAAACCGTCCAATTTTTTGCAGTCGGGCGAAAATTGGATCCAGGCTGAAAGGGCCGGCCCGCATGTGTTAAGCCTTGTAAACAGATGAAAATTTATATATCGAGGCCGACACTTTCGCGCTGCTTGCCTTTACCACGCCTGGCATCTTTTACGCATGTAGAGTGACTTTAAGAGCGGCAGTTCGTCTCAAGGTTCAACGGCCGGCAAATGTTCAGGCTATCGGTCACCGGTTGATCGAGGCCCTTTCTATATCCACCCATGGCAAGGATGACGAGTGCGGCTTGAGCAATGGCAGGATTGGTGCCTACTATTCTCTACGTGCTGGTTGTGAGCGCTAAAGGTTTTCTCGTTGTCGAAACCGGCACGGGGTGGCGTAGATGTTCCTTCGCCGGAAAAACATCGGTAAGGTAGGGGTCGCAATCTTAGACCCGCGAGGAGTAGTGATGAGCGAGGCGTTGTCCATCCACCATGACCAGGCTGGTCATCAGTTCGAGACCAATGTGGACGGTCATCGTGCCTATCTGACCTATATGGACCTCGGGAAGCAGACCCTGGACATCTATCGGACCTTCGTGCCCAACGCGCTGCGCGGCCGTGGTATTGCGGCGGCATTGACCGAAGAAGCGCTGAAGTTCGCCGAAGAGGCCGGCTACACGGTGATCCCGTCCTGCTCCTATGTCGAACGCTACATGGAGCGCCACCAGCGCCATGCCGCGAAGCTGTAAGCCACACGCTGCAGCATGAAAAACGCCGGGCTTAGCCCGGCGTTTTTGTGTGCGCTCGATTCAACCGCGCTGTCAGGTACGTTTGCGCTTGGGCAAGACGTCCTTGAGCTTGGCGTGCATGCTGCGCAGGGTGTTCTCGGTAGCAGCCCAGTCGATGCAGGCATCGGTGATCGACACGCCGTACTGCAAGTCGGCGAGGTCCTTTGGAATCGCCTGGCAGCCCCAGTTCAGGTGACTCTCGACCATCAGGCCGATAATCGACTGGTTGCCTTCGAGGATCTGGTTGGCGACGTTTTCCATGACCAGTGGCTGCAGCGCCGGATCCTTGTTGGAGTTGGCGTGGCTGCAGTCGACCATGATGTTCGGCTTGATCTTGGCCTTGTTCAGGGCCTGCTCGCACAGCGCGACGCTGACCGAGTCATAGTTGGGCTTGCCGTTGCCACCGCGCAGCACCACGTGACCGTAGGCGTTGCCCTTGGTGGTGACGATGGAGACGCCGCCTTCCTGGTTGATGCCCAGGAAGCGGTGAGGGCTGGAGACCGATTGCAGCGCGTTGATCGCCACCGTCAGCCCGCCGTCGGTGCCGTTCTTGAAGCCGACAGCCGACGACAGGCCGGACGCCATTTCGCGGTGGGTCTGGGATTCGGTGGTGCGGGCGCCGATGGCCGACCAGCTGATCAGGTCCTGCAGGTACTGCGGGGAGATCGGGTCGAGGGCTTCGGTGGCGGTGGGCAGGCCCATTTCCGCCAGGTCCAGCAGCAACTGGCGACCGATGTGCAAGCCGTCCTGGATCTTGAACGAGTCGTCCAGGTACGGGTCGTTGATCAAGCCTTTCCAGCCCACGGTGGTCCGTGGTTTCTCGAAATAGACGCGCATCACCAGGTACAAGGTGTCGGACACTTCCGCTGCCAACACCTTGAGGCGCTCGGCGTACTCGTGGGCAGCCTTGAGGTCGTGGATCGAGCAGGGCCCGATCACCACGAAGAGGCGGTGGTCGGTGCCGTCGAGAATGTCACGGATGACTTCGCGGCCCTTGGTGACGGTCTGCAGGGCAGCGTCGCTCAGGGGGATTTCGCGCTTGAGCTGATCGGGTGTGATCAGCGTCTCGTTGGATTCGACGTTAAGGTCATTGATCGGTAAATCAGCCATCGTGTTACTCGCCAGGGTCACGGGTGCCGGCCGCCAGCCATCCCCGTGCGGCGGGCACAGCATGATTTTGAATACAGGGGGGAGGAACCTTAGCGCGTAACACGGGCCCGCGACAATGGGCAAAGCCCGCTTTAATCCCGTGCAGGCCGCACAAATGCCTCATGGGAGAACTCGCTGGCATGGCGCGCCACCCACTCGCGGGCCAGGGCTTCGAGTTGTGCAGGTGTCGGTTCGGCATCTTCGTGCTGGCGGCAGTAGCGTTCCATCCGGCATGCTTGTTCGCCCATGCGCGCGCCGAACAACGCATGCTCATCGGTAAACGAGATGCCGATGCGATAGCCGTTTTCGACCTTGCGGCACCAGGCTACATAGCCCGGATACCGGGCGTTGGCGCCCAGGGACGGGATGTGCAGGTCAACGGCTGTGCCCTGGCGCCAGGCGCGTGGCCAATGGCAGGCGATGCCGCCCAGGCCGACCGTGTGCAGGCGCTGGCGGGGGAGGGCAGGAGAGGGACGTTGGATTAACTCGACAGCGACATCATCAGGGTGAGGTAAAAAACGACCCATGTACACGGACTCCGAGCACCGTCCAGTTGACGGCGGTGGCAGCAGTATAGTGAAGGAACTGGAATTGACCGACCTGGATATTGACCAGCAATTGCTGGGATTGCCAGGTATTTCGCTGGTGGTGTTCACCAGCGTCGGGTGTTCCAGTTGCCGTTGGGCGCGCCAGCAGCTACCGGGCTGGTCCCTGCCGATTGACCGCGTGTGCTGGGTGGATGCCGGCCACAACGGCGGCGCGGTCGAACGCTACCAGATCTTTCATTTGCCCGCGTTGTTCGTGGTGTGCGAGGGTCAATTCCTCGGGCAGTTACAGACACGTCTCACACTCACTGACCTTACCGACGCGATCAATCAAGCGCTTACCCGTACTCCAGAGGATCTGCCATGACAGCACATTCGCCCCGCATTGGCATTATCGGCACCGGCGCCATCGGTGGTTTCTACGGCCTGATGCTGGCGCGCGCCGGTTTCGATGTGCACTTCCTGTTGCGCAGCGAATACGCGGCGGTCAGTGAGCATGGCTTGCGCCTGAACAGCAGCGTGCATGGCCACTTGCACCTGCATCCGGTGCAGGCCTACGCACGGGCCGCCGACATGCCGCCGTGCGACTGGCTGCTGGTGGGCACCAAGTCCACGGGTAACGTTGAGCTGGCCCCGACTATCGCCCAGGTCGCGGCGCCGGATGCCAAGGTGGTGTTGCTGCAAAACGGCCTGGATGTGGAAGACAGCCTGCGTGAACACTTGCCGGCGTCGCTGCATCTGCTCGGTGGGCTCTGCTACATCGGCGTACACCGCTCCGCGCCTGGCGTGGTCGAGCATCAGGCGCTGGGGCGGGTCAACCTGGGGTATCACAGTGGCACCGCGGCCAACGACGACGCCCGTCGGCAGGCGATTGTCGAAGCCGGCGCCGCGTTGTTCCACCAGGCCGGCATCGACTCCCAGGCCATGGCCAATGTGCATCAGGCGCGCTGGCACAAGTTGGTGTGGAACGTGCCCTACAACGGCCTGTCCGTACTGCTGGGGACTGGCACCACGGCGATGATGGCGGACGAATCCAGCCGCGAGTTGATCCAGGCATTGATGGCCGAAGTGGTGCAGGGCGCCCACGCTTGCGGGCATGAAATCCCCGCCAGTTACGCCGAGCAGATGTTCGCCATGACTGAAACCATGGACGACTACCTGCCGAGCATGTATCACGACCACGTGCATAAACGCCCGCTGGAACTGGCGGCGATCTATGCGCGGCCACTCGCCGCGGCCAAAGCCGCTGGTTGCGAATTGCCACGGATGCAGGCGCTGTATCAGGCCTTGAGTTTTATTGATCGGCATAATCGCTGAGTGAGGAAACACACCATGGCCAAGGGTTTGGGTGACAAGTTGGTGCTGGCGATTTCCTCGCGGGCACTCTTCGACTTGAGTGAAAGCCACAAGGTCTATCTGGCCGAGGGGGTCGAGACCTACCGCCAGTACCAGATCGAACACGAGGAAGAAATCCTCGAGCCGGGCGATGCCTTCCCGCTGGTCAAGAAACTGCTGAGCCTGAATGCCAGCCTTGGTCGCGCCCGGGTCGAGGTGGTGCTGGTGTCGCGCAACAGTGCCGACACCGGCTTGCGTGTGTTCAATTCCATCCAGCATTACGGCCTGGATATTTCCCGCGCCGCTTTCGTCGGAGGGCGTAGTCCTTATCCTTATTTGGCAGCGTTCGGTTGCCATCTGTTTCTTTCCACCCATGCTGAGGATGTACGCAGTGCCCTCGATGCGGGGTTTGCGGCAGCGACGATTTTGTCCGGCGGCCCACGCCGTGCCTCCAGTGAGGAATTGCGGATTGCCTTTGACGGCGACGCGGTGTTGTTCTCCGATGAGTCGGAGCGCGTGTACCAGTCCGGCGGGTTGGAAGCGTTCCAGGCCAGCGAGCGCGAGTCGGCGCGCCAGCCGTTGCATGGCGGTCCATTCAAGGGGTTCCTGGCCGCGCTGAACCTGTTGCAGCGCGAGTTTGCGGACGAGGAATGCCCGATTCGCACGGCATTGGTCACTGCGCGTTCGGCGCCGTCCCATGAGCGGGTGATCCGCACGTTGCGCGAGTGGGATATTCGCCTGGACGAGTCGCTGTTCCTGGGTGGGCTGGAAAAATCCGCGTTCCTGGAAGCGTTCGCCGCCGATGTTTTTTTCGATGACCAGGCCGGTCATTGCGAGAAAGCCAGGGAGGTGGTGGCCACCGGGCATGTGCCTCATGGCATCAGTAATGAAGTGAAGAGCTAAGTCAATCCAAGTCGTCCGGGCGCTGCTAAGCTGATTCAATCTCCGCCGTCCTGGCAGTCCAGGAGGTTCTATGATTCGCTCGATGCTCTTTGCCACGGACCTTGGTCTGTACGCGCCTTATGTGATGCAGCATGCGTTGGCGCTGGCGCGGACGTTCAAGGCAGATCTGTACGTGATCCACGTGGTCGAGCCGATCGGGTTGTTCGCCGAATCGGTGTTGCAGAGCTACCTTGATGAGAAGGCCCTGAGTGAATGGCAGAGCCAGGGGCTGACCACGGTGATGGCGACGATCGAACAGCGGGTGCTGGACAGTTTTCGCGAGGAGTTGGGGGAAGGGGAGCAGGACCTGAAGGTGATTCGCTCGGTACGGGTGATCCAGGGGGATCCGTGCGAGGTCATACTCGATCAATTGCGCAAACTCTCCGTCGACCTGCTGATCGTCGGCAGCCACAGCCACGCTACTTCGGCTGCCACTCCGCTGGGGCGTACCGCAGCTCGGGTGTTGCAGCTGTCTACCGTGCCGGTTTACCTGGTGCCTTCATTACAACGTCGACGCAGTGATGACGTGTGATGGGTAAATAACGATAAAAAGTTCTAGATTTATCCGTCAAACCTTTAATATAGTTATATACCGTCGCTGATACCCGTGGCGTCTATTTGCTTTGAGGGACACATATGAAGCTTCAACAACTGCGCTACATCTGGGAAGTGGCGCACCACGACCTCAACGTTTCCGCTACCGCTCAAAGCCTCTACACCTCGCAACCCGGTATCAGCAAGCAGATCCGCCTGCTCGAAGACGAGCTGGGCGTCGAAGTGTTCGCGCGCAGCGGCAAGCACCTGACCCGTGTCACCCCGGCGGGTGAGCGCATCATCACCACCGCCGGCGAGATCCTGCGCAAAGTCGAAAGCATCAAGCAGATCGCCCAGGAATTCTCCAACGAGAAGAAGGGCACCCTGTCCATCGCTACCACCCACACCCAGGCACGTTATGCCTTGCCGCCGGTGATCCGCGATTTCATCAAGCAATACCCTGACGTCGCGCTGCACATGCACCAGGGCTCGCCGATGCAGATCGCCGAAATGGCAGCTGACGGCACCGTCGATTTCGCCATTGCCACCGAAGCCCTGGAGCTGTTCGGTGACCTGGTGATGATGCCGTGCTACCGCTGGAACCGTTGCGTGGTCGTGCCTCAAGGTCACCCGTTGGCCAAGCTGCCGAAGCTGACCCTGGAAGCCCTGGCCGAATACCCGATCGTGACCTACGTGTTTGGTTTCACCGGCCGTTCCAAGCTCGACGAGGCTTTCAGCCATCGCGGCCTCACGCCGAAAGTGGTGTTCACCGCCGCCGACGCCGACGTGATCAAGACTTACGTGCGCCTGGGCCTGGGCGTGGGCATCGTGGCCAAGATGGCCGTCGATACCAACCTCGACAAAGACCTGGTGGTGCTCGATGCCAGCGAGTTGTTCGAGTCCAGCGTGACCAAGATCGGCTTCCGTCGCGGCACGTTCCTGCGCGGCTTCATGTGCGACTTCATCGAAAAATTCGCGCCGCACCTGACCCGTGAAGTCATGGCAAAGGCGATCCAGTGCCACAACAAGCAGGAACTGGAAGAACTGTTCGACGGCGTCGAATTGCCGGTTCACTGACATTGCACGGGCTGGCTTGCCGTGGTGAGGGAGCGTGCTCCTTCGCCACTATCAGCTCGCTCCTGCAGGCGTTTATTTGGCCTCGGTCACCGTAAAGTGCTGCCGGGCGCCCGCCACCAGAATCTCCACCTCATCCCCTTCGAATTTGTGCAGCAGGCTCTTGCCCAGCGGCGAGCGCGGGGTGATGACGGTCACCGGTTGCCCGACCACGTCCACTTTCAAACCCGCCGCGTCCGGCGCAAGGAACAGCCACTGCTGGCGACCGTGCTCGTCTTCCAGCCCGAGTAGCGCGCCGATTTCTATACCGCGCTGATCATCATAAGCACGCAACGGCATGCTCTGGCACAGCGCCAGCGCCTGCTTGATTTCCTCGACCCGCTTGGCTTGGCCCGCCGCGAGGTAGGACGCCTCGAGGCCCAGGGTGTCGTATTTGTTTTCGGCGATGTTTTCTTCGTGGGTCGCGGTTTCGTAGGCGGTCTGCGCGGCGCGTTGGGTAATGTCGAGATCGACGCTGAGCTTCTCCAGCACAAGCTGGTGGACGGCGTGTTTATTCATGGCTGTGCTTGATCATTCGCAAAATTGCAGGACATTTGCCCGGCTCTTTTCATTGGGCGCGTTCTGGTCCTGTTGCAGCCAGAACTGGCACTTGGGGTTGGACAGGTTGCGCGCGTTGGTGCGGGCCTGATCCAGGCGCTGCTGTTGCTCCTGCTTCTGCAGGTTCTGTTGATACTGCTCGAACATTCGGTTCGGCGGCTCCGGCGCAACCACTGCCGGTTTACCCAGTTGCTGGACGGCTTGGGCCACGGGCGCCAGGGTTTGCGGGAAGAGGTAGCGCGATGCCAGCCAACTGGTCAGCACAATGGCGATAAACCCCAGCCACACCCCCATGGCGATGGCGAACGTAAGCTTGGGCAGCGACGACGATTGATCCGACATGATGGCCTCCTGGCAGGCAATTGCGGCGTGGCGGCGATTGTCGCACAGCCGCTGTGCAGAATAATCGCGATCAAGCCTTCTGCATCAGGGCATTTATGCGGACAATCGGGCCTTTGATCGTAGGAGCCCGGAATGAAAGCCCGCTGGGATATTTTTTGCAGCGTCGTCGACAACTACGGCGACATCGGCGTGACCTGGCGCCTGGCCCGGCAATTGGTGGTGGAGCACGCCTGTAACGTGCGTTTGTGGGTCGACGACCTGCGGGCCTTCGAGCGCATGTGCCCGGAAATCGATGTGCACCTGGACGAGCAATGGCAAGAGGGCGTGGAAGTGCGCTTTTGGCCCACCGAATGGCGGGACACGGCCTCCGCCGATGTGGTCATCGCCGCATTCGCCTGCCAGTTGCCGCCCGAGTACATGGAAGCCATGGCCGCAAGCGCGCGTGCACCCTTGTGGATGAACCTGGACTACCTCAGCGCCGAAGAGTGGGTGGTGGGTTGTCATCGCCTGCCGTCAGTGAAGTTCAAGGGGGTGCAGAAGTACTTCTTTTTCCCGGGGTTCCGACCGGGCACCGGTGGGCTGCTGCGCGAGGCTGGATTGCTGGAGCAGCGCCAGGCGTTTCAGCAGGACGCAGCTGCACAGCGCCAGTTCCTGCAGGCCCTGGGCGTATTTGCGACAGAGGGAGCACGCCTGATTTCATTGTTCGCCTACGAAAATGCCGGGCTCGGCCGTTGGCTGGATGTGTTGTCGAGCGACGAGCGGCCCACGCACCTGTTGGTCCCGGAAGGGCGCATCCTCGGTGATGTGCAGCGCTGGCTTGGCGTGGAAGGCCTGGTGGCGGGGGACGTGCATCAGCGCGACGCCCTGACCGTGCAGGTGCTGCCGTTCGTGCGCCAGGAGCAATATGACCGCCTGCTCTGGTGCTGCGACTTCAATGCGGTGCGCGGCGAAGACTCGTTCGTGCGTGCCCAGTGGGCCGGGCGGCCGCTGTTGTGGCACATCTATCGGCAGGACGAAGACATCCACCTCGACAAGCTCGATGCCTTCCTCGCGCTGTACGCCGCGGCTTTATCACCGGCTGCCAGCGCTGCATTGATCGCACTCTGGCAAGCCTGGAACACTGATGGCGATATGGCACAAGCGTGGAAAATGCTGCTGGAGCACTGGCCGGAGGTGAACCAGCATGCGCAGACGTGGTGTCTGGAACAAGGCTTGCAGGCCGATCTTGCGACGGCGCTGGTACAGTTTTATGAAAGTTGGATATGATACGCGACCTTGATTTTTGTAAATCCCATCCAAATTTCGGATATACGCAATGAAAACTGGTAAAGAACTGAAACCCGGTACAGTGATCCGTCTCGAAAACGACCCTTGGCTGGTTCAGAAAGCTGAGTTCACCAAGTCTGGTCGTAACAGCGCAATCATGAAGACCAAGCTGAAGAACCTGCTGACCGGTTACAAGACCGAGATCGTCTACAGCGCCGATGACAAACTGGACGACGTGATCCTCGACCGCAAAGAAGCGACCCTGTCCTTCATCAGCGGCGACACCTACACGTTCATGGACACCACCGACTACACCATGTACGAGCTGAACGCTGAAGATATCGAAGCCGTTCTGCCGTTCATCGAAGAAGGCATGGAAGACGTCTGCGAAGCTATTTTCTTCGAAGAGCGCCTGGTTTCCGTAGAGCTGCCGACCACTATCGTGCGTAAGGTTGCCTACACCGAAGGTTCCGCTCGCGGTGACACTTCGGGCAAGGTAATGAAGCCAGCCAAGCTGAGCAACGGTACCGAACTGCAAGTAGCCGATTTCATCGAAATCGACGACCTGATCGAGATCGACACCCGCGAAGGTGGTTCGTACAAAGGTCGCGCCAAGAAGTAATTCTGGCTCGCCAACAAAAAACCCGACTTAGCGTCGGGTTTTTTTATGCGCGGCTGTTTATCAGACGGCAACGTGCAGGCGTACTTCGACATTGCCACGGGTGGCGTTGGAGTACGGGCACACCTGGTGGGCGGCATCGACCAGGCTTTGCGCCTCGTCCTGGGCCAGGCCCGGCAGGCTGATATGCAGGTCGATATCCAGGCCGAAACCACCGGGGATCTGGCCGATGCCGACGTGGGCAGTGATCGAGGCGTCATCCGGGATTTTGCGTTTAGTCTGGCTGGCGACGAATTTCAGTGCGCCGATGAAGCAGGCCGAGTAGCCGGCGGCGAACAGTTGCTCAGGGTTGGTGGCCTGGCCACCGGCACCGCCCAATTCCTTGGGGGTGGAGAGTTTGACGTCGAGGATGTTGTCGCTGGAGACAGCGCGACCATCACGGCCGCCGGTGGCGGTGGCTACTGCGGTATAGAGCGTTTGCATGGTGTCGTCCTCTTGGTTTTTTAGCGCTAAATATTTGCGCGCTAAGTAGTTGGTGAGGCGAATGTATAGCGCTAATGTTTAGCGCGCAAGATAAATTTTAAAAAATTTTCGCCTCGATGCACAAACGGTAGGAGCCGGCTTGCCGGCAAGCCGGCTCCTACAAGGGGGAAGGGGGGTTAGACGCTGGCTTGCAAATGACTGCGCAAGGCAATCAGGTCAGCCTGCAGCTTGAGCAACTGTTCCAGCTCCAGTCCGCTGGCGCCAAGGATGCACTGCGGAATGCCCATGGCCTTGTCCTGCAGGGCACGGCCGGCGGCGGTCAACTCGACGACGACGACCCGTTCATCTTCGCGGCTACGGGTCCGGCTGAGCAGGCCTTCAGCCTCCAGGCGCTTGAGCAGGGGCGTGAGCGAGCCTGGATCAGTCAGCAGGCGGCTGCTGATTTCGCCGACGGTCAAGCCATCTTCTTCCCACAGCACCATCATGGCCAGGTACTGCGGGTAGGTCAGGCCGAGGGCTTGCAGCAGGGGTTTGTAGACCTTGGTCATCAGCAGCGAGGTCGAGTGCAGGGCGAAGCACAGCTGGTTATCCAGCATCAGGGACTCGCAGGGATCAGGGTTTTTGCTCATGGCGGTGCCTCAAAAAAGCGTATCTGGCCTGGAATCTAGCGGGCAAATCTTTAATGCGCCAGATAATTCTGTCCGGGTGGTCAGACAAGCCCGCTCTGCAGCGCCAGATCCCAGGGCGGCACCGGGCTGAAGCGCGATTTCAGGTATTCCAGCAACAACCGGCTGCGGGCATTCGCCTGCTGTTCCAGGCGCAAGGCGTAAATCCCGGTGGTTTCCGGGCTGGGCAGGCCATCCTCGCAAAACAGTGGCAACAGTTCTCCGCGTACCAGGTATTCACTGGCCAGCCAGGTGGGCAAGTGGGCGATCCCCAGCCCGGCGAGGGCGCCGGACAGCAGGGCTTCGGCGTTGTTGGCGCTCATGCGGATGCGCTGCGGACGATAGGTGGCGCGGCGCCCATCCAGCTCGAAGCGCCATGCGAACATGGGGGCCAGGCCGTCCCAATCCAGGCCGTCATGCTCGCTCAGTTCGCGCGGATGAGTGGGCGTGCCACGGCTCTTCAGGTAGGCCGGGCTGGCACAGGCAATGCGCACGATGCTGGCCAGCGGCGTGGCAATCAGGCGGGTATCGACGATATGCCCGGCGCGCAATACCAGGTCGACCTTGCCCAGGTGGGCGCCCTGCATGTCGACAAAGCTGTCGATCAAATGCAGGTGCACATCCAACCCCGGATAAACGTTGAGGAAATCCGCAATCACCGGCGCCAGGTGCCGTCGGCCAAATGCTGCGGGCGCATCCACGCGAATCAGGCCTTCTGGCGCATGGCTCAGGGACACCGCCTCGGCGCGCGCCAGTTGCAACTCGCTGACAATCCGCCGCGCCCGCTCGGCAAACGCCAGGCCGGCGGGCGTCGGCACCACGGCGTGGGTGCTGCGCTGGAACAGGCGACTGCCCACCGAGCTTTCCAGGCTGTCGATGCGCCGAGCCACCGCCGAGGGTGTCAGCGGATGACGGCGGGCGGCGGCGGAGAAGCTGCCGGTTTCCAGGACATCCAGAAACAGGCCGAGCTGATCGGTGAGAGTGTTGGGGTTCATAGGCGTACGCTTATGCGAAATTGGCACAGCCATTGTGCGTTGCTGTGCGTTTCCGTGCCAGAGGCGACTGCGTAGCATGCGAGGCCTGGAATGGGGGAGTAGCGAACGGTGTTGGATCTAGCGATGTACCTGATATTGGGCGCGGCCCTCGGCACAGTGGGCGGCCTGTTCGGGATTGGGGGTGGCTTGATCGCCATCCCGGTCCTTGGCGTATTGTTCGGCCTCGATCAGCAACTTGCCCAGGGCACGGCGCTGGTGATGGTGGTGCCCAACGTGATGCTGGCGCTGTGGCGTTATCACCAGCGCAACCGTATCGAATTGAGGCATGCGCTGCCCTTGGGCGTGATGGGCTTCAGCTTCGCCTGGCTCGGCTCGATCTGGGCCGTGGGGCTGGACGCAGGCGCCATGCGCATCGGCTTTATCGCATTCCTGCTGACCCTGTCGGCCTACAACCTGCTGCGTATGTTCACACGCAACGCGCCGCCCACCGCGCAAATGCGTTATTCCTGGCCGTGGCTTGGCGTCTTGGGCGCAGCTTCCGGCTCCATGGGCGGGCTATTTGGCGTCGGGGGCGCGGTGGTTGCTACCCCGGTGCTGACCAGCCTGTTCGGCACCACCCAAGTCGTCGCCCAAGGCCTGTCCCTGGCCCTGGCGCTGCCCAGCACCAGCGTGACCCTGGTCACCTACGCCTGGCACCACGAAGTGGACTGGATGATCGGCGTGCCGCTGGCCGTTGGCGGAATGCTCAGTATCAGTTGGGGCGTGAAAGTGGCCCATGCGCTGCCGGAACGTGTACTGCGCGGCCTGTTTTGCGGCTTCCTGGTGGTGTGCGCGGTGATGCTGACGTTTAAAGTTTGAAGCCTTCGATGATGTAGTCGGCCAGGCAATCGGTAATCGGCGAGGCCAGCAATGGGTTGCGCAGCAGGCGCAGATTCATCGAAGGCAATGGGGGGAAGCCGTCCTCGCTGCCGAGTATGCACAGGTCTGGGGTCACCAGGCTTTCCATGCTGACCATGGCCGCCAGGCCCGCGCTGACAACGGCCTGGATCGCCGCCCCGTTGGAGCTGTGGTAGGCCAGGCGATAATTGCGCTCGGCCGAATCGAGTGCCGCCAGGGCCCATTGCGTGTAGAGGCAGTCGCCACCGGGAATCGCCAGTGGCAGGGCATCGTGCTCGTCCACGCAAAAGCACGGCGCCGCCGCCCACACCATGCGTTCAGTGCGCAACAGCTCACCGACATCATTGCCCGGCTCGCGGCTGATAACGGTCAGCGCCAGGTCCCGTCGCTGCATCAACACGCTTGATCCCTCGCAGTGCATCTCGATCTGGATCAGCGGGTAGGCCTTGGAAAACTGTTTGAGAATGCCCGGCAGGAAGCGCATCACGTAGTCATCCGGCGTGCCGATGCGCACCAAGCCGACCATGTGGGGCTCGCGCAAGGTATTGAACACCTCGCTGTGCAGCTTGAGGATGCGTCGCGCGTAGCCCAACAGCACCTGACCCTCGGGCGTCAGCCGCACCTGACGCCCGTCGCGCTCGAACAGCTTGCGTTGCAGCACGTCTTCTTCCAGGCGTTTCATCTGCATGCTCACCGCTGATTGGGTGCGGTTGACCAATTCGCCGGCGCGGGTAAAACCGCCCTGGTCGGCGATGGCGACGAAGGTACGCAGCACTTCGGTGTCGATGCTCGGGTAGCCGGACAATTGATCAATCCCTGAGATGTATTGCATAAGAAACATTCGTTGGATTGATCATAAGGCCAAGCACACACTCGCGTCATCCCCACTGGAGGGCGAGAAGATGAAAGGTCAAAGAGGCTTTGTGTTGCTGGCGAAACGTCCGTTTTCCGGGCTGTTCCATAAGGTTGTGCGGTGGCAGGCGCTGCATGCGGAACGCCAGACACTGGCAGCCTTGAGTGATGATGCGCTCAAGGATATCGGGCTTAACCGCGGCGACGTCGAGCAGGATCGCCACCTGCATTTCTGGAAAGACCCGCTGCGAAAATGACGCGGGATGCAGTAGGGTAGTCGGCGCGCCCATATGGAGATTCGCATGCCCGCCGACCTGTCTTTTTCACTCAAGCAAGCTCGACGCCTGGCCCTGGCCGCCCAAGGTTTTTCCGGGCGCCAGGCGCCTGCACTGATCAAGGCCGCTCACATCAACCGCTTGGTCGAACGCCTGGGTGTGTTGCAGATCGATTCGGTGAATGCCGTGGTGCGTTCTCACTACCTGCCACTGTTTTCCCGCTTGGGCACTTACTCCCCGTTGATCCTCGAACAGGCGGCCTGGAGCCAGGGGCGCCGGCGTTCGCTGTTCGAATATTGGGGGCATGAGGCCTCGCTGCTGCCGATGGCGTTGTACCCGTTGATGCGCTGGCGCATGCAGCGGGCGCAGCAAGGGCAGGGCATTTATTCGCAAATGGCGCGTTTTGGCCGTGAGCAGCAGGCGGTCATTCAACGCGTCCTGAAGACCGTGGAGCAACAGGGTGCGCTGGGCGCGGGGAGTCTGTCGACTCGCGAGGAGCGCGCCGGCCCGTGGTGGGATTGGAGCGATGAAAAACACGCGCTCGAATGGCTGTTTGCTGCGGGGCTGGTCACCGTGGCCGGTCGACGTGGGTTCGAGCGGCTCTACGATTTGCCGGAACGGGTGATCCCCGCCGAGATCCTGCTGACAACGGTGGGCGAAGCCGAGGCCCAGCGCGGCTTGTTGTTGCACAGCGCGACTGCACTTGGCGTCGCTACCGAAAAAGACCTGCGCGATTACTTCCGCCTCGACCCTGCCGACAGTCGCAATCGCCTCGCCGAACTCGTGGAGGACGGGCAGTTGCAGGTGTGCCAGGTGCAAGGTTGGAAGCAACCGGCGTACTGTCTGCCCGAGCCGAAAGTGCCACGCAAGGTGCCGGCCAGCGCATTGCTGTCGCCGTTTGATTCGCTGGTCTGGGAGCGCGCGCGTACCGAGCGCCTGTTCGATTTTCGCTATCGGCTGGAGATCTATACCCCGCAAGACAAGCGGGTCTATGGCTACTACGTGCTGCCGTTCCTGCACAACGAACGCATCGCCGCGCGCATCGACTTGCGCGCCGAACGTGCCAACGGGCGGCTGGCTGTACATGCGGTGCACGAAGAAGAACCGGGGCTGGATGAAGAGGGGATGCTGGCGCTGGCCGCGAACCTTCGGCAGATGGCCGACTGGCTGGGGCTGGAACAGATCCAGCTCAATTGCCAGCGGCCAAGTGCCGACAGGTTGCGGGCGGCGATGATCAGTCGGGACAGGCTTGTTTAGAGCCTCATCGCGGGCACTTGTGGGCGCCGGGCTTGCGCGCGATGGCGTCAGCCCCGGCGATTCAACCTCTCAACGCTTGACCTGTTTGAGCGTCTCCGCAATCAGGAACGCCAGTTCCAGCGACTGATCGGCATTCATCCGGGGGTCGCAGTGGGTGTGGTAACGATCCGACAAGCCATCCTCGGTGATCGGTCGCGCGCCGCCGATGCACTCGGTGACGTTCTGCCCGGTCATCTCGATATGAATCCCGCCGGCATAGCTGCCCTCGGCCTGGTGCACCTGGAAGAACTCCTTCACTTCGCCGAGGATCTGCGCGAAGTCGCGGGTCTTGTAGCCGCTGCTGGCCTTGATGGTGTTGCCGTGCATCGGGTCCGAGCTCCACAGCACCTGCTTGCCCTCGCGCTGAACGGCGCGAATCAGCTTGGGCAGATGTTCGCCGACCTTGCCTGCACCCATGCGCGCGATCAGGTTCAGGCGACCGGGGTCGTTGTCCGGGTTGAGGATGTCGATCAGGCGGATCAGGTCGTCGGGGTTCATGCTCGGGCCGACCTTGACCCCGATCGGGTTGTTCACCCCACGCAGGAACTCGACGTGGGCGCCGTCAAGTTGGCGGGTGCGGTCGCCGATCCAGAGCATGTGCGCCGAGCAGTCGTAGTAGTCGTTGGTCAGGCTGTCCCGGCGCACGAAGGCTTGCTCGTAGTTGAGCAGCAGCGCTTCGTGGGCGGTGAAGAAGCTGGTTTCGCGCAGTTGCGGTGAGCTGTCCATGCCGCAGGCGCGCATGAACGCCAGGGTTTCATCGATGCGGTCGGCCAGTTGGCTGTATTTTTCCGCCAGCGCGGAGTTGGCGATGAAGTCCAGGTTCCACTTGTGAACCTGGTGCAGGTCGGCAAAGCCACCCTGGGCAAAGGCGCGCAGCAGATTGAGGGTCGCGGTGGACTGGTGATAGGACTGCAGCAGGCGCTCGGGGTCCGGCACCCGGCTTTTTTCGTCGAAGCCGATCCCGTTGACGATATCGCCGCGATAGGCGGGCAGGGTGATGCCGTCGATGGTCTCGTCATTGGCCGAGCGTGGCTTGGCGAACTGACCGGCCATGCGTCCGACTTTGACCACCGGGCAGCCGGCGGCGAAGGTCATCACAATCGCCATCTGCAACAGCACCTTGAAGGTGTCGCGGATCTTCGCGGCGGAGAACTCGGCAAAGCTCTCGGCGCAGTCACCGCCTTGCAGCAGGAACGCCCGACCCTGGGTCACTTCGGCAAACTGACGGCGCAACTCACGGGCTTCCCCGGCAAATACCAGCGGCGGGTAGCTGGCCAGGTTCTGCTCCACTTGCAGCAAGTGCGCAGCGTCCGGGTACTGGGGTTGTTGCTGGATCGGCAGGGCGCGCCAGCTGTCGGGGCTCCAGGGTTGGCTCATCATGAACTCGATAGTGTGGTTGACGGTCGGGCGTCAATGTTATCAGCAATTAGTGCGTGACCTGTTGCCGCCGGTTGGCCGACAATCGCGCCTTTGCCGTGCGGTATACCCTTTAGGAGTAGTGATGACCGAGGAGCGTGTCGAGCGCCTGCTGGCCGAAGTCCATGATGATTTCGGCATGATCCGTGTGCTCGAAGTGGCCGATTACCGCTTTCTCGAATTTGGCGACGCCATCGAGCAAAGCTGCGTGTTCACCGCCGACCCCAGCTGGCTGGAGTACGACTACACCCGTGCGATGCTGATCGGCGCGTTGTGCCATGAGCTGCCGGAGAGCGCGCTGTTCCTCGGCCTGGGCGCCGGCACGCTGACCCAGGCGTGCCTCAAGTTTTTGCCGCTGGAAGACGTCGAAGCCATCGAACTGCGCCCCGACGTACCGCGCCTGGCCATCGAGTACCTGGGGCTGGACGACGATCCGCGCCTGTACATCCGCATCGGCGACGCCCTGCAATTGCTCGATACAGCCGAGTCGGCCGACCTGATTTTCGTCGACCTTTATACCGATGTCGGCCCAGGCGTCGGGCACCTGGCCTGGACCTTCCTGGAAAACTGCCAGAAAAAACTCAACCCCGGCGGCTGGCTGGTGATCAACCAGTGGGCCACCGACGACGGCAAACCCCTGGGGGCGGCGTTGTTGCGCGGGTTGTACCACCGGCATTACTGGGAACTGCCGGTGAAGGAGGGCAATGTGATTCTGCTGGTGCCTTCGGAGCTCGATCAGGCGCTGGACCTGGATGCGCTGTCGGCGCGTGCCGAGGCGCTGGCACCGCGATTGGGTTATTCGTTGCAGCCGTTGATCAAGGCGATTCGGCCGGCAACTTAGTCGCCTGCTTCAACGCTATCGCGGGCAAGCCCGGCTCCCACAGGTGGAAATGCGCACCCTGTGGAAGCGGGCTTGCCCGCGATAGCGCCATCAGCCGGTTCAGATACCCTTGAACACCCCGGGACGCTTCTCGATCATCGCCCGCACGCCTTCCTTGGCATCCTCGCTGTTGAGCAACTTATCCACCATCGGCGGCAAGGCGGCGGCCGCGACGGTTTCGCCTTCGATGCGCGCCAGGCGTGCCGACATCAAGGTCGCCTGCACCCCAAGCGGTGCCTGGCGGGCGATGCGGCTGGCGAGTTCGATGGCGCGCGGCAGCAGGTCTTCACTCGCCATCACCTCCTGCACCAGGCCCAGGCGCAGGGCATCATGGGCGTCGAACTCATCGCCGGTGAGCAACCAGCGCATGGCGTTGCCCCAGCCGGCGACCTGATGAAAGCGCAATGTCGCACCGCCAAAAGGAAAGATCCCACGCTGCACTTCCATCTGCGCGAAGCGGGTATTGCTCGCGCACAAGTTGATATCCGCCGCCAGCATCAACTCGATGCCGATGGTCAGGCAGTAACCCTGGGCCGCCACGATCACCGGTTTGCTCACCCTGGGACCGGCGAACACGCCCCACGGATCGCAGCCGCCCAGCGGCGGTTGCCAGCCTCCCGCCATCACGCCGCTGACGTTGGCCAGGTCCAGCCCGGCGGTGAAGTGGTCGCCGTGGGCGAATACCACCGCCACGCGCGCGTCTGCATTTCGATCAAATTCGCCATACGCCAGGCTCAGCTCATTGAGCAGATCCAGGTCGAACGCGTTGCGCTTGGCGACTCGATCCAGGCCCAACAGCAGGACATGACCCTGGAGTTCACGACTGACGCGGCTGCTGCTGGGTTGATTCATCGGGGGTGCCCTCGGGCGCAATGGAAGGTTTCGGACCAAAGGTGTTGATCGCCAGGTGAACCGTTTAAGCGTTACGACCAACGGGGCCGGGCCTTTGAAAAATAGACCCTCGCGGGCCGCCGCGCAAAGACTGTGACGCAGCGCGGTTTATCGGCACTTTGCGATAAAAAAAGCTCCCTTTTTCAGCTATTTCCGGTATAGTGCGCGCCGGCCTTTAACCGGGCCGCGTTTAGGTAGCGCAATTCCCCGAAGTCAGCTTCGGCTGCACGTCCGCACAGCGGACTCTCCCTTGACGAATCTTTTTCATTCATTCGTTTTCGCAAATCCCCGCCGACAAAGCAGCCAGGGCGACTCTTGAGTCTCAACACGGCATGCGCAGCTTTGGAGCATGGGTCTTTGCGGATGCACTTAGAGGCAGACCCATGACCCAGGAAACCGGCGGCTTCGCCGCTTTTAATCTTAACCCGAATATTCTTGCAGCCGTCGCAGCGACCGGCTACGAAGAGCCTTCGGCGATTCAGCAGCAATCGATCCCGATCATCATGGCCGGCCAGGACATGATTGGCCAGGCGCAAACCGGTACCGGTAAAACCGCCGCGTTCGCCCTGCCTATCCTGCACTGCATCGATCCTGCCAAGCGCGAACCGCAAGCCCTGATCCTCGCGCCAACTCGTGAGTTGGCGCTGCAAGTAGCAACCGCTTTTGAAACCTACGCCAAGCAAATGCCAGGCGTTACCGTTGTGGCTGTCTACGGCGGCGCGCCGATGGGCCCGCAACTGAAAGCTATCCGTAACGGCGCACAGATCGTCGTTGCCACCCCGGGCCGTCTGTGCGACCACTTGCGTCGTGACGAGAAAGTCCTGTCGACCGTGAACCACCTGGTTCTGGACGAAGCCGACGAAATGTTGAAGCTGGGCTTCATGGATGACCTGGAAGTCATCTTCAAGGCACTGCCACCGACCCGTCAAACCGTACTGTTCTCGGCCACCCTGCCACAGTCGATCCGTGCCATTGCCGAGCGCCACCTGCGCGATCCGCAACACGTGAAGATCCAGACCAAGACTCAGACCGTTACCGCGATCGAACAGGCTCACCTGTTGGTTCACGCTGACCAGAAGACCTCGGCTGTATTGAGCCTGCTGGAAGTCGAAGACTTCGACGCCCTGATCATGTTCGTGCGCACCAAGCAAGCGACCCTGGACCTGGCCAGTGCCCTGGAAGCCAAAGGCTACAAGGCCGCTGCGCTGAACGGTGACATCGCCCAGAACCAGCGTGAGCGCGTAATCGACTCCCTCAAGGATGGCCGCCTGGACATCGTTGTGGCAACCGACGTAGCCGCTCGTGGTCTCGACGTTCCACGTATCACCCACGTGTTCAACGTGGACATGCCGTACGATCCAGAGTCCTACGTTCACCGTATCGGCCGTACCGGCCGTGCGGGTCGCGAAGGCCGTGCACTGCTGCTGGTGACTCCACGTGAGCGCCGCATGCTGCAAGTGATCGAGCGTGTAACCGGTCAGAAAGTCGCCGAAGTCCGCCTGCCGGATGCCCAGGCCGTTCTCGATGCCCGCATCAAGAAACTGACCAACAGCCTGTCGCCGCTGGTGGCTGACGCTGAATCGACCCACGGCGACCTGCTGGACCGCCTGACCGCCGATATCGGTTGCACCCCGCGTGCCCTGGCTGCAGCGCTGCTGCGCAAGGCTACCAACGGTCAGGCCCTGACCCTGGCAGCGATCGAGAAAGAACGTCCACTGGTTCCGAACAGCGCGCCACGCGGTGATCGTCCAGAGCGTTCCGGCGACCGTCCAGAGCGTGGTGATCGTGAGCGTCGTGCTCCGGTTCCATTGGCTGAAGGTCGTGCCCGTTGCCGTACCGCGCTGGGCGCGCGTGATGGTATCGCGGCCAAGAACCTGCTGGGCGCTATCCTCAACGAGGGTGGGCTGGCACGTGAAGCTATCGGTCGCATCCAGGTCCGTGACAGCTTCTCCCTGGTGGAGCTGCCGGAAGACGGTCTGGAGAAACTGCTGGCCAAGCTGAAAGACACACGCGTTGCCGGTAAGCAGCTGAAGCTGCGTCGCTACCGCGAAGATTGATCCGCCCCTGGGCTGATTGATCGCACATAAAAAATCCCCGACTGGTTCGGGGATTTTTTTTGCCTGTTATTTTTGGGCGGTCTGCGCGCCCGTAGGAGCCGGCTTGCCGGCTCCTACAAAGGGTTGCTTCAGCCGAAGCGGTAGATGTCCATGCCCAGCGCCCCAAGGGTGAAACCCTGATGCGCCACGCTGAAAGCGCCACCGGCGCCGCGCGCAAAATACAGTGGCAGCAGATGCTCATCGCTGGGATGGCTGCGCACGGCATTCGGAGCCTGGCGGCGATAGTCGTGCAAGGCGTTTTCATCGTTGGCTGCCAGCTTGTCGACGACCCAGTCGCGAAACTCCAGCGCCCATGGCGTGATGGTCTCGGGCCCGGCGCGCCAGTCAAGCTCACCGAGGTTATGGGTGATGCTGCCCGAACCGATCAATAACACGCCTTGCTCGCGCAGGCTGGCGAGGGCGTGCCCGACGCGGGTCTGCAGGGCAGGGCCCATGCGGCTGGGCAGGGACACCTGCACCACCGGAATATCTGCCGCCGGGTACATCAGCGACAGCGGCACCCAGGTGCCGTGGTCAAAGGGCCGGCGCTCATCAATGCGTGCGTTCAGGCCGTCGGCATGCAGCAGTTCGACAATTTCGCCGGCCAATTGCGGGTTGCCCGGCGCCGGGTACTGCACGGCAAACAGCTCGGGGGGAAAGCCGCCAAAGTCGTGCCAGGTTTCGGGGGCGGGGCTGCCGGTGACCAGCAGCTCCTGGCTTTCCCAATGCGCCGACACCACTACAATCGCCCGCGGTCGTGGCAGTTCGGCGGCAAGACGCTGGAGGGCTGGGCCGCTGGCACCGGGTTGCAGGGCGAGCATGGGCGAACCGTGGGAAATAAACAGGCTGGGGAGCATGGGGAGGGTCCTGAGCGTTAACATGGGCCCATCTTCAATCAGATCATTGATCTAAATCTAATATAAGTTTTAGCACCATTTGATCGAATTTTCGGGGTGATCCATGGAGCCTAAGTTTTGGCAGGAGCGCTGGGCGCGCAATCAGATCGGTTTTCACTTGCCTGAGGTCAACCCTTACCTGCAACGGCACTGGCCGCAGTTGGCCCTCGCGCAGGGCGCCCAGGTGTTGGTCCCCTTGTGTGGCAAGAGCCTGGACTTGATGTGGCTGGCCAGCCATGGGCTGCGGGTACTCGGCGTGGAGCTGTCGGAACAGGCGGTGAAGGCGTTTTTCAGCGAGCAGAACCTGGTGCCGCGCATCACACGGCGCGGCGTCTTCAGCGTGTACCAGGCTGATCTGATCGAGGTGTGGTGCGGCGATTTCTTCGCCCTGGACGCCGAGGCCGTGGCCGATTGCGCCGCGCTTTATGACCGCGCCGCACTGATCGCCTTGCCGCCGTTGATGCGCGCGCAGTATGCCGAGCATCTGCACCAGTTGCTGTGTCCAGGTTGCCAGGGGCTGCTGATCACCCTCGATTACGATCAGACGCAAAAGGCCGGCCCGCCGTTTGCGGTGACGGATGACGAGGTCAAGGTGCTGTTCGGCTCGCAATGGACGCTGCGCGTGCTGGAAGAGCAGGACATCCTCGGCGAGAGCTGGAAGTTCGTTCAGGACGGCGTTACGCAGCTGGATGAGCGTGTCTATCAGATGACGATGCGTTGACCAGGCCTGGGTATTTACACCGCTTCGGGTACGCTGCCAGACCTGTGGCGGGGGAGATTGCTCCCGCAGGCGGCCTGGCATCTGGCCGCTACGCGATCCAAATGTGGGAGCCGGGCTTGCCCGCGATGACGATATAAGCGCCCACAAAAAAGGGGCGATCAGATCGCCCCTTCTTGTCTTGCGCCGGCGGTCAGCCGCGACGACGCAGTGCGTCGATACGCTCTTCCAGCGGTGGGTGGCTCATGAACAGGCGGGCCATGCCCTGTTTGATGCCACCGTTGATGCCGAAGGCAGTCAGGCTGTCCGGCATATGCACCGGCAGGCCTTGTTCGGAGCGCAGGTGTTGCAGTGCTGCAATCATCGCCCCGGTACCGGCCAGGCGTGCACCGGCTTCGTCTGCACGGAACTCGCGTTTGCGCGAGAACCACATGGTGATCGCGCTGGCCAGGAAGCCCAGCACCACTTCAGCGAAGATCGTCGCCACGAAGTAGGCAATACCGCGGCCTTCTTCGTTCTTGAAGATCACCTTGTCGACAAAGTTGCCGATGATCCGCGCGAAGAACATCACGAAGGTGTTCACCACGCCCTGAACCAGCGCCAGGGTGACCATGTCACCGTTGGCGACGTGGCCGATCTCGTGGGCCAGCACGGCTTTCACTTCATCGTAGGAGAAGCGTTCAAGCATGCCCTGGCTCACCGCAACGAGTGCGTCGTTCTTGTTCCAGCCGGTGGCAAAGGCGTTGGCTTCATATGCCGGGAAAATCCCGACCTCGGGCATCTTGATCCCCGCCTCGCGGGACAGCTGCTCCACGGTTTGCAGCAACCATTGCTCATGCCGGGTGCGTGGCTGGGTGATGACCTGGGTGCTGGTGCTCATTTTCGCCATCCACTTGGAGATGAACAGCGAGAACAGCGAGCCGGCAAAACCAAAGACGGCACAGAAAACCAGCAGCTGATGGAGGTTCAGGTCAACCCCGTTGGCCGCCATGAACCCGTTGAAGCCGAAAAGGCTCAGGGTGATGCTGGCAATCAGCACGACCGCCAGGTTAGTGGCCAAGAACAGCAGGATGCGCATCATGGTTGTAGAGTTCTCCTCATGCTTAATATGTCGCGTACTGCGGGGTATATAAGGTGCGGCATGGGGTGATTCAACCGAGCGACTATTTCAAACTGTGTCCTACAGCCTGAATGTAGAGTCTTGAAGGGATTTTCCGGCTCGCTAGCCGCGGTTGGATCACTTCGCCGTTGCCTTGCAGCCCTGTAATTATAGGGTGCAAGTGCGAGAACGGGCGCCACAGGTGCCAAGGCTTAGGGCGCGGGTGGAGAAGTGTTGCCAGATACTCGCCGTACGACCGCATGTCGGTCGTACGGCGACATCTACCCTACTGGCGATAGGACTTGAGGAAGTTGCCGATGCGACCAATGGCCATGTCCAGGTCATCCACACGCGGCAGGGTCACCACACGGAAGTGATCCGGCCACGGCCAGTTGAACGCCGTGCCTTGCACCACCAGCAGCTTTTCCGACAGCAGCAGGTCGAGCACGAACTTCTCGTCGTTGAGGATCGGGCAGACCTTCGGGTCGATGCGTGGGAAAGCGTACAGCGCCCCCATGGGCTTCACGCAGCTCACGCCAGGGATCGCGTTGAGCAGTTCCCAGGTGCGGTTGCGCTGTTCCAGCAGGCGGCCCTGGGGCAGTACCAGGTCGTTGATGCTCTGGTAGCCGCCGAGGGCGGTCTGGATGGCGTGCTGGCTCGGCACGTTGGCACACAGGCGCATGTTGGCCAGCATGTCGATGCCTTCGATATAGCTCTGGGCGTTGTGCTTGGGTCCGGAAATGGCAATCCAGCCAGAACGGAAGCCCGCCACGCGATACGACTTGGACAGGCCGTTGAAGGTCAGGCACAGCAGGTCAGGTGCCAGCGACGCGGTGCACACATGGACGGCATCATCGTAGAGGATCTTGTCGTAGATCTCGTCGGAGAACACCACCAGGTTGTGCTGGCGCGCCAACTCGAGCATGCCCAGCAGCACTTCCCTGGAGTACACGGCGCCGGTGGGGTTGTTCGGGTTGATGATCACCAGGGCCTTGGTGTTGGGGGTGATCTTGGCCTTGATGTCGGCCAGGTCCGGGAACCAGTCGGCGCCTTCATCGCACAGGTAATGCACCGGGTGGCCGCCGGCCAGGGTCACCGCTGCCGTCCACAGCGGGTAGTCGGGTGCCGGCACCAGCACTTCATCACCGTTGTTGAGCAGCGCCTGCATGGACATCACGATCAGCTCGGACACGCCATTGCCCAGGTAGATGTCTTCAATACCGACGCCTTCGACCTGCTTCTGCTGGTAGTACTGCATCACCGCCTTGCGCGCGCTGAACAAGCCCTTGGAGTCGCTGTAGCCCTGGGCGGTGGGCAGGTTGCGGATCACGTCCTGGAGGATTTCGTCCGGCGCTTCGAAACCAAACGGCGCCGGGTTGCCAATGTTCAGCTTGAGGATGCGATGGCCTTCCTCTTCCAGGCGTTTGGCGTGCTTGAGCACTGGGCCGCGAATGTCGTAGCAGACGTTGGCGAGCTTGTTCGATTTGCTGACCTGCATGGCGATGTGATCCTGAAAATGAACGATCCAGACGGTGTGGACACTACCGTACTGCGAATCCTGCGGGGCCCGCACCCATAAATACGTTTGAATGCCGGTTGCGCGGGTGCCAGACTGGCGTTTTGAAGAGGCGCAATCATACGTGCCGCCTGATCCATGGAAAAGACACAGATCAGGCTTTTTCAGTTGCCGAGGTGTACCGATGGATAAGTTGCAGAAAACCCTTGAAGAGTGGCGGGACATGCTCGATCCCGCGCAGTACCAGGTTTGCCGTCTCAAGGGTACCGAGCGTCCTTTCAGCGGCAAGTACAACGAAACCAAGACAGATGGCGTGTACCACTGTATCTGCTGCAACGAGCCCCTGTTCGATTCCACCACCAAGTTCGATTCCGGCTGCGGCTGGCCGAGCTTTTACGCGCCGATCGCCGAGAGCGCGATGGTCGAGATTCGCGATGTCAGCCACGGCATGATCCGCACGGAAGTCACCTGCGCCAAGTGCGATGCGCACCTGGGCCACGTGTTCCCGGACGGCCCGCCGCCGACCCACTTGCGTTACTGCATCAACTCGGTGTGCCTGGACCTGGTCCCGCGCTGAGCGATATAGGCCAACGTAAACCCCTGTAGCAGCCCGGCTTGCCGGCGATGGCATCCTTCAGATCGCTATCGCCACAAGCCGGGCGCCTGCAGGGAAAAGGTGATAGTGGGGTATCAATGCCGCCAATTAAATTGCACGCAATTTAATTGCCTACTATGTTTACCGTCTTTTCTCCCTATCGAGGCACTGCCATGAGCGACAACCTGCTGAGCATCCCGTGCACCACCATCAAGGGTGAGCAAAAGACCTTGGCCGATTTCGCCGGCAAGGCCATCCTGGTGGTCAACACCGCCAGCAAGTGTGGCTTCACCCCGCAGTACAAGGGCCTGGAGCAGCTCTGGCAGCAGTACAAGGACCAGGGTCTGGTGGTACTGGGCTTTCCCTGCAACCAGTTCGGCAAGCAGGAGCCGGGCAACGAAGGCGCGATTTCCGAATTCTGCGAGCTGAACTACGGCGTCAGTTTCCCGCTGTTCAAGAAAATCGACGTGAACGGTACTGAGGCCCATCCCCTGTTCGTGCAACTGAAAAAACAGGCGCCGGGCCTGCTGGGGTCCAAGGGGATCAAGTGGAACTTCACCAAGTTCCTGATTGGCCGCGACGGCCAGGTGGTCAAGCGCTTTGCCCCGACGACCAAGCCCCAGGACCTCACCCAAGAGATTGAAGCCCTGCTCAAATGACCGACCTGCCTACCGTGTCCCTGGCCCTGGACGATCAGTTGTGTTTCAAGCTGTATGCCGCCTCCCGGGCCGTGACCCGCGCTTATAAGCCGATGCTGGATCAGCTTGGCCTGACCTACCCGCAATATGTGGTGATGCTGGTGCTGTGGGAGTGGTACGAAGTGGCTCCGGCACAGCCGACGGTCAAGGCCCTGGGCGAGCGGCTGATGCTCGACTCAGGCACGCTGACGCCGCTGCTCAAGCGCCTCGAGCAGCTCAAGTGGGTCAGGCGCCAGCGCAGCGCCAGGGACGAGCGCGAAGTGCACCTCAGCCTCAGTGATGCCGGTGTGCACCTGCGCGACCAGGCCCATGGCCTCAAGACCCGATTGTTATGTGACAGCGGCATCGACCTGAACCAGGCCGACGCCTTGCGCCACGGCCTGGACCAGTTGCTTGGGCAGATCAGAGACTTGTCGTCGTCGGCACCCACAGGTCCAGCAGGCCCTTGAGTTCCTCGCGGCGAAACGGCTTGGCCAGGTAGTCATTCATGCCCGCTGCCCGGCAACGCTCGCGCTCTTCGGAGAGGGCGTTGGCGGTCAGCGCGACAATCGGCAGGTCCGGCCAGCGTCCGCTTTGGCGGATCTGCCGGCTGGCCTCATAGCCATCCATCACCGGCATGTTGCAGTCCATCAGCACCAGGTCGAAGCGTTGCTCTTCGAGGAACTTGAGCGCTTCGCCACCATGGGCGGCCACGACCACTTCGCACCCCAGCTTGCTCAACATGCCCTTGGCGACCAATTGGTTGACCGGATTGTCCTCCACCAGCAGGATGCGCGCCCGGTGTGCCAGGGGCGCGGCCTCCAATTGGAGGGGGTCGAGGATCAGTTGCGGGTCGCTGCGTAAATTGCGCTGCAGGATCTGGTACAACGCATTGCGGCTCAAGGGGCGCGCCTGTTGCTGCAAGGGCGCCAGCGCCGCCACTTCTTCGCTGGGCATGAAGTTGCCATAAGCGGTCACCAGCAGGATCGGTGCGGTAATGGCAGGCCGCAGGCGGAACAGGCATTCCGGACAATCGGTGATCAGCAGGTCCGGGGCCAGGCCAGTCAAATCCTCGTCCTGCGAGTAGCAGCGGGGTGTCAGCCCCCAATGCGGCAGCAGGGTGCTGAGCAGTTCTGTCAGGCCACTGCCGGCGCTGGTTATGGCGATGACCTCACCCGCCAGCGGCGCCTGTTGCACGGCGGGCAAATGCAGGGGCAGGGGCAGCTCGGCGCAGAACTGGCTGCCAAAGCCGACCTCCGAACTGATGCTCAGACGGCCTTTCATGGCTTCGCACAGGTTGTGCGTCAACGCCAGGCCCAGCCCCGTGCCGCCAAACTGGCGGGTGATGCCCGCGCCGGCTTGGGTGAAGGGCTGGAAGATTTTCACTTGGGCTTCCTGCGCAATGCCGATACCGGTATCACACACTTCGATGCGCACCCGGCCATTCAGGGCGCTGAGGCGCACATCCACGCGACCGAAACGGGTGAACTTCAACGCATTCGACAGCAAGTTGCTGACGATCTGCCGCACGCGCGTCGGGTCGCCCAGCACCTGGGCGGGAAACTGCGGGTCGATCAGGCAGGTCAGCTCGACGCTGGGCGCGGCGTTCTGCGACAGCAGGTTGGCGGTGTCTTCGACCAGCGAGCCCAGGTCGAACGGGATCACCTCCAGCTCCAACTGGCCGGCGTCGAACTTGGACAGGTCGAGGATATCGTTGAGCAACTCCACCAGCACCTTGCCCGAGTCATGGGCGATCGACAGTTGCTGGCGCTGCTCGGCGTTCAGCGAGCTGTCCAGTGACAGCGCGATCATCCCCAGCAGCCCATTGAGCGGGGTGCGGATTTCATGGCTCATGTTCGCCAGAAACGCCGCGCGGGCCTGGGCCATGCCCAGGGCGGTCATCTTCGCCGCTTCCAATTCTTCGTTGGACTGGCTCAGGCGCTGGTTGCTCGCCTTGAGTTCAAGGGTGCGCGCGGAGACGATGTTTTCCAGTTGCCCCAAGTATTCGGTCAGTCGGTCTTCGGCATGCCGGCGTTGCTGGATCTCCGTCTCCATGTTTTCAAATTGCTGGTTGGCCACGCTGACCAGCACACCGATCTCGTCGTGTTCATGCCCGGCTGGGCAGTCCAGGCGGGCGTGCCGGCGGTTGCTCAGCTCGCGAATGACGCGTACCAGTGGCTGGGTCAGCATCACGTAGAAGAGGGCCAGGAGAATGCCGGTCAGCAGCAGGCTACGGGCAAACCCGTTGAGCAGGGTGATCTCGGCACGGTGCAGGAAACGGCTGCCGAAGGCGTAGGTGTCCACGTCCAGGCGCAGCACGCCGAGGGATTCGTTGGGCATATGGCTCAGGTACAGCCGGTCTTCGAACTGACGGTTGGCGCCAAACAGGAAATCGCTGATGGGGCGGTAGGGGCTTTCCATGCGCGGCCGCTCGACATCGGCCAGTACCACGCCGTTGTTGTCGATCAACTGCGCGTGAATGATCGCGGGGGAGTGCAGCAGGCCCAGGGTCAATTCCTGGGCCAATTCGGCGTCAATGTTATAGGCAATACGCGACGTAGGATTATGGCTGATTTCGATCAGCGAGCGTATTTCACGGTTGATGGATGCGTCTTCGCTGGCATAATCAATGCCGATTTGGATCAGGCTGAGCAAGGTTCCCAAGACGAAACCGACCAGCACAGTCAATCTGGCTTGTTTATAAGACAAGCGGTGGGCGAACTTGATATCCATCGAGTGTTGAACCACTTCACGTTTCCCTTCGCCCGGCAAGCATAGCTGAACATCCACAGGCTCTGGCTTGCCGGCATGAATCGTTTTTTACGCGGCCTCGTGCGATCCGCCGCAGGGTTGCCAATACGCCATCTTTTGCAAGAACTTGCCAGAGGAATAATCGTGGATTCTCGACTGAATGCTTTTCTTGAGCGGGCCGACGCAGTGCTCGCCCGCCTTGAGCCCTTGTTGCCCGCGCCACGCCAAGCCATCGACTGGAACCAGTGCCTTGCCGCCCGTTGGCAGCGTGAAGGTCGCACCGGCTTCCTGTTGCCGCTGGAGGTGAGCCTGGACATGCGCCTGTCCGACCTGATCGGCGTGGACAAGCAACGCGAACAACTGGCCCGCAACACCCAGCAATTCATTGATGGCCTGCCAGCCAACCACGCGCTGCTGTGGGGTTCACGCGGCACCGGCAAATCGTCGATGGTGCGTGCCTTGCTGGCCCAGCATGCCAAGGCCGGCCTGCGCCTGATCGAAATCGAGCGCGATCACCTGGCCGACCTGCCACGGGTGGTCGAGCAACTGGTCAAGCTGCCGCAGCGCTTTATCCTGTTCTGCGACGACCTGTCGTTCGAGGCCGGCGAGGGCGATTATCGCGTACTCAAGAGTGTGCTGGATGGTTCGCTGGAACAGGCTCCGGAAAACGTGCTGCTGTACGCCACGTCCAACCGTCGCCACCTGGTACCGGAAAACCAGAGTGACAACGACAATTGGAAACGCGTGGACGGTGAGCTGCATCCGAGCGAGGCGGTGGAAGACAAGATTGCCTTGTCCGACCGTTTTGGCCTGTGGCTGTCGTTCTACCCGTTCACGCAAGAGCATTTCCTGGATGTGGTCGAGCACTGGATCGGCGAGCTTGCTAACAAAGCCGGTTTGCAGTGGCAGCGCGATGAGGCGCTCGACATCCTCGCCGTTCGCTGGGCGACCGGGCGCGGCAACCGCAATGGCCGTTGCGCGTACCAATTTGCCCGTTACTGGGTAGGCCTCAAACTGCTGGAGCGTCAGCCATGATCGATCTACAACACGCCGGCACCGGCCTCGACGGCTACGCGATGCTGTGTGCGCAGCTGGAATCGCTGCTGGCCGATGAGCGCGATTTCATCGCCAACAGTGCGCAGTTTTCGGCGTTTCTGTTTAACCAGCTGGACGACTTGAACTGGGCCGGCTTTTACCTCAACCGCAATGAAGAGCTGGTGCTGGGGCCGTTCCAGGGGCAGATCGCGTGTGTGCGTATTCCGTTCGGTCGTGGTGTGTGCGGGGCGGCGGCGGCGTCGCGCCAGACCCAGCGCGTCGAGGATGTCCACGCGTTTCCCGGGCATATTGCCTGTGACAGCGCCTCCAACAGCGAGTTGGTGGTGCCGCTGGTCAAGGACGACAGGCTGATTGGCGTCCTCGACCTCGATAGCCCGTCCCTGGCACGCTTTACCGAGCAGGACCAGGCGGGTATCGAACAGCTGGCGGCGATCTTCCTGCGCTTGACCGACTGCTGATCAACGAGGGGGCGGATGCCGCCCCTTTATTGACTCTCCAGCTCCTGCAACTGCACCTGCAGCAGCCGTTCCAGCTCCAGCATCAGTTTTTCCAGGGCTTTCACCTGCGTGTCGATCAGGGGGCGGTCAGCATCCTGCGCGCACACCTGTTCGAGGCTTTCGCATTGCGAAGCCAGCGTTCGGGCTTGAACGATGCGGGCAGCGCCCTTGATCTTGTGCGCCTGTTCGCTGATGTCCCGGGATGAAGCCTGGGCGGCTATCAAGGCGAGCAACTCCTGGCGATCGCGACGACTGCTGCTCAGCAACTCCTCCAGCAGGCGTCGACTCATCTGCGGATCGCCGCCGGTCAAGGCCTCGAAATTACCCAGGTCCAGGATCAGGCCGGCCGACCGCGGGCTGATCTGCGCCAGTTGCCGCTCCAGCGCGGTGAGGCTGATGGGTTTGAACAGGCAATCGTTCATGCCTGCCTGGGCGCAGCGCTGTTTCTCCTCGGGTTGGGCGTTGGCGGTAAAGCCCAGTACGACACAGGGCGTCAGTTGCTCGCGCTGCTCGTACTCGCGGATCGAGCGGCTCAACTCGTAGCCATTCATGATGGGCATGTTGCAGTCGGCTATCACCAGGTCGAAGTGCTCCTGGCGCCAGGCCTGGAAACCGGCCGAGCCGTTGTGGGCGGCGGTGAACTGGTGGCCCAGGTAGCCGAGCTGCTGGCACATCAACAGCCGGTTCGCCGGGTGATCGTCCACCACCAGGACATTCAGCACGGGCGCCGTCGCGGGGGCCTCGGGCTTGAATTCGTCCACCGCCAGCACCGGCTGCAGGCGCGTCATCTTCAGGTTGACGTATACCTGGGTGCCGACCATCGGCACGCTGCTCAGGCTCAGTTGGCCGCCCATCATCGCGCACAGGCTGCGGCAGATCACCAACCCCAGGCCCGCGCCGCTCCTCGCCAGGTGCCCGGAGTTGTCGGCCTGGGCAAAGGGTTCGAACAGGCGCATCTGATCGTCACGGCTGATGCCGATGCCGGTGTCTTCGACCACCAGTTTCATCTCGATCTGCTGCGGCAGTTGGGTGGGTAACACCTCGACCTTGATCTTTACCTGGCCTTGCTCGGTGAACTTGATCGCGTTGCTGACCAGGTTGGACAGCACCTGCTTGAAGCGCAACGGGTCGATCAATACCTCGGTGGCGTCCAGCTCGGGCTTGAACTCCAGCAACAGGCTGAGGGTTTTCTGCCGGGCGAGGCCATCAAACACGCGCACCACCGACTCGATCACTTCCCGCAGGTTGACGCGTTCGGGCGCCAGGCTCAGGCGGCCGGATTCGATACGGGCGATATCGAGGATATCGCCGATCAGCTCCAGCAGGTCCTTGGCCGAGTTGTACGCCACTTCGATGGCCGGGCGATCGAGATGACCCTGGTCGGCTCGCTTGAGGGTCAGCTCGAGCATGCCGATCACGGCGTTCATAGGCGTGCGGATTTCGTGGCTCATGGTCGCGAGGAAGGTGCTCTTTGCCCGGTTGGCTTCGTCGGCACGCTCCTTGGCGGCGCGCAGTTCGTCGAACAACTGGCGTCGTTCGCTGATGTCGATCCAGCCGCCGATGATGCCCTGGACCTCGCCGACGGAGTCGCGGTACGGCAGGATCCAGTGGTAGATCGTCAGTTTTTTCTCGCGAATGTGCAGGGTGCGGTCGAGGATCAGCGGGTTGCCTTCGGACACCACGCGCTTGTAGTCGGCATGGTATTGCGCCGCCTCCGCCGCCATCGCCGTGCTGATCTGCAGGGCGCTTTTGCCGATCACCTCCTCGCGCTTGACGTCGAACACCTGCAGGTAACTGTCGTTGCAGGTCTGCAGCAGGCCCTTGCGGTCGCGGACGTAGATCGGGTGCGGGGTTTCGTTGACCAGCGCACGCATGAACTCGAACTGATCATTGAGCGCGCGCTCCGCCATCCTGCGGTGCTTGATCTGGCGGCGCATATAGGCGTTCCAGCCCAGGGAAATCAGCAATAGCAGGCCGGTGCCGATGATGATGCGGGCAATCAGTTGATGGTAGTCGCGCCAGTAACTGTCGGAGGCCGCGGTGTAGCCGCGCCAGCGACTGTTGATCACCCCCAGCTCATCCGGGGCGATGCTCAGCAGGGCCTTGTCGAGAATCGAGGTGAGTTCGGTGGCGCTACGTGCTGTCGCCAGCGCAAAAGTGGCAGGGGTGGTGCCGATGCTGGAACTGATTTGGAGCTTGTCCTGGAACATCGGCGAAGACAGGAAGTAATTGGCGACCACCAAGGTATTCACTGCGCCGTCCACATTGCCTTGCACCAGCAATTCGGCCGACTTGAAGGTGTCGCCGGTTTCTACCAACTGGATCTTGGGAAAGTTGTCGCGCAGGAATGCTTGCAACGGGCTGCCCTGGGTCACCGCCAGCCGCTTGCCTTGCATTTCCTCAAGACTGCTGGGGGCCTGGCCATCCTTGCGCGTCAACATGACGTAGGAGTTTTCCAGGTAGGGGCGACTGAAGTTCAACTGGGCTTCGCGCTCGACGCTGGGGATGACCGCCCCGATGATATCGGCCTTGCCCGCCTCGACCTGATTGATCATCACGTTAACATCACGTTCGCGCTGGACGTCGAAGCGCAAGCCGGTGCGCAGGCGAACCAGTTCCAGCAAGTCGGCGGCGATGCCGCGAAAATTCCCGTCGGAGTCAAAAAACGTCAGCGGTGCAAAGGTTTCGTTGACGATCACCTTGACCACCGGGTTGTCCCGCAGCCAGCGTTCTTCGCGCAAGGTCAGTTGCAGTTTCTGGTCGGTCAGCAAGATGTCGCTGCCGGCGCTCCAGCGCTTGGCGATCGTTTCACGTTCGCTGGTGGGCACCGCGCGCAAGACTTCGTCGACGATGCTCAGCAGGGTGTGCTGGTGCTGGGGCATCGCGAAGCTGAATCCATAGGCTTCATGCTTGCCGAAGTTCGCCATCCGCACGTTCTTCAGGTAGCCCTTGTTGATCATGTAATGCGTGGAAATGGTATCGCCGAGAAAAACGTCGGCCTGTTCGAAGGCCACCGCGTTCAGCGCATTCTGATACGAGGGGTAGGCACGGATGATCGCCTTGGGGTACAGCTTTTCCACCTCACCCAGGGGCAGGTAGTGGTAGACCAGTGCCAGGCGCATTCCGGCCAGGCCCTCGCTGAGGCTACGGGTTTCGCCTTCGCGGGTTACCAGCACCGGCCGGTCCACGGCGTACGGCTCTGACAATGTCAGGTGGGGGTTTGCCGCCTCAAAGCTGTTGGAGGAGCCCAGCAAGTCGATCTCGCCGGTTTCAAGGGCGCTGATCGCGGCCTCTCGGGAGGGATAGCGCAGGACCTTGACCGGCAGGGCCAGCGCCTTGGCGAGCAGGCCGGCGTAGTCGGCGGTGAGTCCTTCATAGTCGCGCCCACTGGACGTGAGATCGAAGGGCGGGTAGTCAGGGAAAGCGGTGCCCAGCACCAACTCGCGTTTGTTCTGTAGCCATTGGCGTTGGGCTTTGTTCAGGCGGTTTTCCAGTGGTACGTAGCTCGCGCGGCTCAGCAGGTTGAAATGTTCCGGGCCAGTTTGAGGGGTTGCGGGCACGGCGGCGCTGAAGCACAAGCCGGCACTCAATATAATCAGATAGTCCTTTATACACCTGGGCATCCGTTTTCTCACACTAGCGCGTTTCGTTTTGCCATCTCGATAAGTTCTACCAAGGACTTGGCTTGAAGTTTCTGCATCAGCCTCTTTTTATAAGTGCTTACAGTTTTATTACTCAGAAACATACCCTTGGCTATTTCCTTGTTGGTGCGGCCTTGTGCAAAAAGTTGCAATACCATCAACTCGCGGTCATTGACTGCCTTGAACAGTTCAAGCTCCTGGGTATCCACGCCGTCTGCACCGTGGGAGTTCAAGGCCTGGCTGGGAAAGTAGTTGTAGCCGGACAATACGGCGCGAATGGCGCTCAGCAGTTCGCTCAGGTCGCCTTCCTTGCACACGTAGCCGTCGGCGCCCGAGCGCATGCAGCGTGTAGCGAACAGGGTGGGGGATTGGGCGGTCAGGACCAGGGTTTTCATCGAGGTATTCATGGCGTTGAATCGGCACAGCACCTCGAGCCCATCGAGTTTCGGAATGCTGATGTCCAGGATGATCAGGTCCGGCAGGCATTCGCGGACCATTTGTATGGCGTCGCACCCGTTGTCTGTTTCGCCGACGACTTCGTAACCTTCGTGTTCCAGCAACATCCTGATGGCCAGCCTTATAACCGGGTGGTCATCGATAATAAAAACGGTGTTCATAATCACATTCCATGCAAGTGCAAATAAAGCGGGCACATTAGCTCAGAAGTTGAGGGGGGAGCATGAACTCGAGGGGGCATAGATATAAAACAGGAAAGTTCCTACATTAAAAAAGGTAATAGCCTACTGGTCGCTAAGGCTTCGAGAGTCGGGTGGTCAGCGATTCAGCGGCGCGCCGCCCGAATCGTGGTGCCGGGGATTTAACGGCCCTTATACGTGTGCTTTTCGACGGTTTATATGTTTTAAGTCCTACACGTTTAAGCGGGGCAATGAGTGGGTCAAGCGTGAAAACTCATCTTTGTTCAACGGCTTTGATAAGTAGCCGAGTAAGGGCAGCCCACGCTCCCGGGCTTGCTCGTGCAGGGCCGATAATTCAGCTTCGGGTAGCCCGCTGAGCAGGATGGCGGCGCTGATAAAACGTCGGCGGCTGGCGATTTCGATCAATTCGAGCCCCGGCAGGTCCGGCAGGCACTGGTCGCAGAGGAGGATATCGAAAGGGCTGTCGGCCAGCGTCATCAAGCGGATCGCCTGTTCGGCGTTTTCCGCCGGGGTCAGCTGCCCGAAACCGAAACTCTTGAGCAGGCACTGGGTGGCAAGCAGCTGGAACGGATGGTCCTCCACCACCAGGATGCGTAAGGGGTAACTGGGCATAGAAGGCACACAGTGAGTCAAGCGTCGATGGGGGGCACGTAGGAACGGTTCGCCAGGTTGGCCCGGAGTGCGCGCGATTATTCCTCGTGTGGTTGTGCGAATTCGATCAGGCCGCTCTGTTACCGTCGTAGGCAGATTCTGTTCAGGCAACAGGCGGCGTGATCGGCGGGGTTATTGGGGGCTGGAGCGTCCCGTCATCTCCCGCGCCATTTCGGTGGCATAGCTGTCGGTCATGCCGGCGATGAAGTCGATCATGCGCAGGAACGAAGCGTGCAACGGCCACGCAGGGTTCGGCGCGTTGTTGCCCAGCAGGTCGAGAATGCGGCGGTTCTTGAAGGACGGCGTCCGCCCGCCATGTTGCTCCAGGGCTGCGCCGCAAAAGGCGTTCAGGAGGATCTCCAGGGTGGTGTAGGCGCCGATCTCATGCAGGGTCTTGCGCTTGTCCTGGAAGATTTTCTTGCGCGCCATGTCCTTGGCATCCAGTACGCAGCGCTTGGCCGGGCCGTGCATGTGCTCGACCAGGTCGCCGGGCAAGGTGCCGGCCAACAGGGCGTCCTGCTGTTCGACGAAGGCCCGCGCCGCGGCATTGGTCAAATGCTCGATAGCCTTGCCGCGCAGAATCGCCAGCTTGCGCCGCCGCGAGTCCTGGGAGCCCAGTTGCCGATAGGTCTGCGGCAGGTCGTCGCCCACCAGGTCGAGCAGCAGCGACTCGACCTCGGCGTATTCCAGCAACTCCATTTCCAGGCCGTCTTCCAGGTCGATCAAGGCGTAGCAGATGTCGTCCGCCGCTTCCATCAGGTAAACCAGCGGGTGACGCGCCCAGCGCTGTTCTTCGAGCTGCGGCAGGCCAAGCTTGTGGGCAATCTGTTCGAGGATCGGCAGTTCGCTCTGGTAGCAGCCGAACTTGTGCTTCTTGTAGCCCAGGGAGTCGGCGTGGCGGGCGGTCCAGGGGTATTTGAGGTAGGTGCCCAGGGTCGCGTAGGTCAGCCGCGTACCGCCATCGAACTGGTGGTATTCAAGCTGGGTGAGCACGCGAAAGCCTTGGGCGTTGCCCTCGAAATTAAGGAAGTCATTGCGCTCGGCGGTGCTCATGTCATCCAGCCAGCCGCGTCCGGCAGCTTGCTGGAACCAGTGGCGGATGGCGTCTTCGCCGGAATGCCCGAACGGCGGGTTGCCGATGTCATGGGCCAGGCAGGCCGATTGCACGACCATGCCCAGGTCGCTCGGATCACACCAGTCGGGCAGGGCGCTGCGCAGGGTTTCACCGACGCGCATGCCGAGGGAGCGACCCACGCAGCTGACTTCCAGGGAATGGGTCAGGCGCGTGTGGATGTGGTCGTTGCTGGAAACCGGGTGAACCTGGGTCTTTCGGCCGAGGCGGCGAAACGCGCCGGAAAAAATAATTCGGTCGTGGTCTTTGTGAAACGGGCTGCGGCCCAATTCTTCCGGGCTGTGCAGGGGCTTTCCAAGACGTTCGCGGGTAAGCAGGGTGGGCCAATCCAAGGCGGGTACTCTCCGTACGGTGAATGTCCCTCCCAGCTTCCCGGTTCAGCGAGGCCTGGGCAAGCGAAAATCTACAACCCGGCCGCGTCGATATCGATTAACAGCAAGCGCTGACCGTTATCGAAGAATTGTCCGGCGGTGAGGCAATACTGGTTGGTGGTGGCGTCGCGGTAGGTCGAGGACAAGGTCAGGCGGCGTTCTTCCCAGCCTTCGGCCAGCAAGTGATAAAAATACGGGCGCCAGGACCAGTTATGGCCCAGGTAGCGGCTGTCGGCTTGCCAGGCGTCCTGGCGCCACTCGAAGTTCGGTGTCAGCTGGGTGCCATGGCGGTCGCACTGATAAAAACGCAACAGCCAGGGAAAGTCCGGCAGTTGCGGCAGCTCGCTCAGCGGTGCCTGACCCTGGGCCCAGGCCTGCAGGATCTTCATCAACTCGGCCAATTGCTGGCGCAGTTGCATGACGCGCCCGCGTTCCGCCAGTTTCTGTTGCACATACGCCGCGCGCAGCTGCGCAAAATGCGCCACGAAGGCATCGGTGGCAAACCAGTCCAACTGCGCCTGCGCGAACAGGTAGCCCTGCACATAGCGCGAACCGCACTCCAGGGCGAAATTCAACTGGGCTTCGGTTTCCACCCCTTCGGCAATGATCCAGCAGCCGGTTTTTTCCGCCATCTGCGCCAATGCGCGTACCACTTCACTGCTCGGCCCACCCTTGGCAGCTTCCTGGAACAGACGCATGTCGAGCTTGAGAATATCCGGCTGCAACGCCAGCACCCGGTCGAGCTGGGAATAGCCGGCACCAAAGTCGTCGATGGCGATGCGCGCGCCCGCCTCGCGATAGCGTGCCACCACCTGGGCCAGGCGCTGGATATCGCCACCCAGCTCAGTGATCTCGAACACGATGCGCCGTGGGTCGACGCCATGCTGGTGGATCTGCCTCAGGCTCGGCAGGGCCTGGCCCGGGCGCAAGCGGTTGATCCAGCGCGGCGAGATGTTAAGGCTCAGGAACCAGTCTTCGGGGGCCTCATGCAAACGGCTCAGCGCATTGTCGCGAATCTGCCGGTCGAGGCGGCGCAAGCCCACACCCGGCGTACGCGGATCGGCAAACAGCGGGCCGACGGACTGCAGGCGCCCATCCGCCTGGCGCAGGCGGCCGAGGGCTTCGACGCCGGCGATACGGCCCGTGGCGGTGTCGATGAACGGTTGGAAGCAGGCGAGCGGTTGCCCGTCGATCACGGGGCCTCCTTAGATGCGTTGCCGAAAAAAAGGCCCGGCCCTCGAAAACGAGGACCGGGCCGTTTCTGTTAGCAAGAATGCAGCCAGCTGGCTCAGCTTTTGCGCGAACTGCCCTGCATGGCCAATTTGATCAGCGGGATCAGGCCGGCACCGAGGCGCACCAGGCGCGTCAGGCTGCTGATCCCGCCGCCCTTGGCGCCTTTGCCGGTAAAGAAGCCCATCAGCGTGACGGCGGCCACGCCCCACAGCGGCGCGTGCTTGATGCCCAAGCCGCCCTGGAAGCTCTGGCCCATGTTGCGCACCTTGTTCAGAGGCACCATCAGTTGCTGGGACTCATGGCGGATCTCCTGGCGGTGCATCTCCATGCGCAGGCGAATCAACGCCTTGCGCATTTCCCGGCGCGAGGTTTGCTGGATTTCATTCGAGCTCATGGCAGCAGGCGCTCCCGATCATTGGCCAACTCTTCGAGGGTGGCGTGGAAGGGCGTGGACTCATCGAACACTGCCGCTTTCAAGCGCACCCCGCAGAAGGCGGCGGCGAGGCTGTAGAAGACGCACAGGCAGATGATCCCGGTGAGGCGGTAACCGGTATCCCACACGAGGATCATCACCAATGTCGACAGCCCCACCAGCAACAGCAGGGCAAACACCAGCGCCAGGCCGGCAAACAGCAGCAGGCTGACAGTGCGCGCCTTCTGCTCCTGCAATTCGATGCCAAACAGTTCGACATGGCTGTGCAGCAAGCCCAGCACGGCCGCGCCCAGACGTCGAGAGGTTGTGCCCGTGGACGAGCTGCTTTCGCCGATAGACATGATTTAGCGCCTTGTAGCCAGCAGACCGATCAAGAAGCCCACACCGGCAGCGATACCGACGGACTGCCATGGGTTGGCCTGGACGTAATCCTCGGTGGCCGTGACCGCCGCCTGGCCGCGTTCGCGCAGGGACTCTTCGGTCAGTTGCAGGGTTTCACGGGCCTTGAGCAGGCTCTCGTGGATCTTGCTGCGCAGCTCATCGGCCTGGTCGCCGGCCAGGACCTTGGTGTCGTCCAGCAACCGTTCGGTGTCACTGACCAGGGTTTGGAAATCCGCCATCAGTATTTCTTGAGCAGTCTTTGCAGTTCTTCTGGCCATGGTTATCTCCGTGATTGGCTGATCGGTACGTGTGTTTTCGAGTCACCGGCATCGGTGAAGGTTCAGTTCAATTGTGTGGTACAGCTTTTGCTTTGCCTTGGTGCGCACGCCCCGGGGCCTGCGCTGAATCTGGGCGGCCTGAGGCCAATGCCTTGAAAAACCTTACCCTAAATCACTCAAACCCGCGGAAAAACCCTGTCGGCAACGGCCTGTTGTGTTAATCGCTGCGCTAAAGCGGTTCATGCCCTCTGAAGAGGGGTGGGACCGGTGGTGCCAATTTAGTGCGCGAAACCCTGGCTTGAACCGCTTTGGTGCTTTTTGCCTTTAATGCAGGCCTGCCCACCTCCATGGAAAATTTGCAAAGCGCGGTGGATACCCTTGTCCACAGTTCCAACACCCTGTTCATCCTGATCGGTGCGGTCATGGTCCTGGCCATGCACGCCGGCTTCGCGTTCCTGGAAGTCGGCACCGTGCGCCAGAAGAACCAGGTCAACGCCTTGTCGAAGATCCTCAGCGACTTCGCCATCTCGACCCTGGCCTATTTCTTTATAGGCTATTGGATCTCCTACGGTGTGAGCTTCATGCAACCGGCGGCGGTAATCAGTGCCGACCACGGCTATGGCCTGGTGAAGTTCTTCTTCCTGCTGACCTTCGCCGCGGCGATCCCGGCGATCATCTCCGGTGGCATCGCCGAACGCGCACGGTTTGTTCCGCAACTGTGCGCCACCGCGCTGATCGTCGCGTTCATCTACCCGTTTTTCGAAGGCATGGTCTGGAACGGCAATTTCGGCTTGCAGGCCTGGCTGCTGGCGACCTTCGGCGCCAGCTTCCATGACTTCGCCGGGTCCGTGGTGGTACACGCCATGGGCGGCTGGCTGGCGCTGGCGGCGGTGTTGCTGCTGGGCCCGCGCAACGGGCGTTATCGTGACGGGCGGCTGGTGGCGTTTGCACCGTCGAGCATTCCGTTCCTGGCGTTGGGCTCATGGATCCTGATCGTCGGCTGGTTCGGCTTCAACGTGATGAGCGCGCAAACCCTCAATGGCGTCAGTGGCCTGGTGGCGGTCAACTCGCTGATGGCCATGGTCGGCGGCACCGTGGCCGCGCTGGTGATCGGTCGCAATGACCCAGGCTTCCTGCACAACGGCCCGCTGGCCGGGTTGGTGGCGATCTGTGCCGGCTCCGACCTGATGCACCCGGTGGGCGCGCTCGTCACCGGTGTCGTCGCCGGTGGGCTGTTTGTGTGGTGCTTCATTGCGGCCCAGGACCGCTGGAAGATCGATGACGTACTGGGTGTGTGGCCGTTGCACGGCCTGTGCGGCGTGTGGGGCGGCATTGCCTGTGGCATTTTCGGGCAGACCGCACTGGGTGGGCTGGGCGGCGTGAGCCTGATCAGCCAGTTGATCGGCACCGCCCTCGGCGTTGTGGTCGCGCTGGGCGGCGGCCTGTTGGTGTACGGCGTGATCAAGCGCCTGCACGGGCTGCGCCTGAGCCAGGAAGAGGAGTATTACGGCGCCGACCTGTCGATCCACAAGATCGGCGCGGTCAGTCAGGATTGATCGGCGCCGCGTCGTCGCTGGGGGCTTGCGAGTAAAACCCATGCAGCAGGCGATAGCGATTGTGCCGGACCTCGTCGACCCGCGCCTGTACCTGTTGGTCGGGCAAGCCGAGCATCACCAGGGCGTGGGAGGCGAGCATCAGGCTCGACTCCAATAGCTCGGGCACCACCTCGCTGGCGCCCGCGGCTTTCAATTCGGCCAACTGGCTGTCATCGCGGGTGCGCACCAGGATCGGCACGTCGGGGTTGATCCGCCTTGCCTCTGTGAGCACCACCAGGGCCACATCGCTGTTGTCCACCGCAATCACCACCAGGCGTGCGCGCTCCAGGCCGACTGCGCTGAGCAGGGCGCCACGCCGACAGTCGCCATAGTGCACGCTGCTGTCTTCGGTGGCCGCTTCCTGTACGCGTTCCGGGTCGTCATCCAGGGCGATAAAGGCTTGCTGTTCGCGCCGCAGGAACCGCCCGATGGATTGCCCGACCCGGCCATAGCCACAGATCACTGCGTGCCCGCGCAATTGGGCGTTGAGGGCGGTGATCGCCTCCAGTTGCACTTGCTGGTTGGGCTTGCGGTGCAGGCGCAGCGCGAGGGCCGGCGCGGCGCGCAACAGCAGCGGAGTGAGCAGCATCGAGCAGAACGTGGCGGCGAGCAGCAGGCCGTTGAATTCATCCGGGATCAATCGACTCTGCTGCATCTGCGCCATCAATGCAAAACAGAACTCGCCGCCCTGGGCCAGGGCCAGGCCGCTGCGCCAGGCGGTCTCACTGTCACTGCCGCGCCATTTGACCAGGGCGGCGACCACGCACGCCTTGACCAGCATGAGTGTGAGGGTGAAACCGAGGATCAGCAGGCTATGGCTGACGAACAGTTGCAGGTCGATCAGCATGCCGATGCTGACGAAAAACAGCCCGAGTAAAATGTCGCGGAACGGGCGGATATCCGCTTCGATCTGATGGCGGTAATGGCTTTCGCCCAGCAGCATCCCGGCGAGGAACGCACCGAGGGCCGGAGACAGCCCCAACAGGTGCGTGAGCCAGGCGGTGAGCAGCACGATCACCAGCGCCAGCAGCACAAACAGCTCGGCCGAATGGGACGCGGCCACCTCATGAAACAGGCGCGGCAAGAGCCAGCGGCTGGCAAACAGCAGGCCGACGAACAGCACCACGGTCTTGCCCAGGGTCAGCGGCAGCGCCCAGTACCAGGCTTGCTCGCTGCTGCCGGCAAACACTGGGACCAGGGTCAGTAGCAACACCGCCACCACGTCCTGGAACAGCAGCACACCAATCGCGTTCTGGCCGTGGCTGCTGAAGATTTCCCCGAGGCTGGTCAGTTCCTTGCTGACGATAGCGGTGGACGACAACGCCAGCCCGGCACCGAGCAACAGCGCAATGCCCGGCGCCACCCCCAGGACCATCAACAAACCACCCAGCAGCCCCCCGCAGCCCAGCACCTGCAAGCTGCCCAGGCCAAACACCACGCGGCGCAGGGCGAGCATCTTGGTCAGGGAAAATTCCAGGCCCAGGGAAAACAGCAGGAACACCACCCCCAATTCGGCGAGGTCGGGCAGCTCTTCGCTGTCGTTGACCCAATCCAGCGCAGTGGGCCCCACGGCCAGGCCCACACACAGGTAGCCCAGCACCGGCGGCAACTGCAGGCGGCGAAACAGCGCAATCACCACCAGGGATGAGGCCAGAATGATCAGCAGGTTGGCAAACACACGCATCTCCGTTGCAGGTGGCGGACAAAAAGCCGCGAGAATCGCTGAATCAGTTATAGGCCATGCTGACCTGGGTCAGGTGTTTCTGTGGCCGATTGGATTTCAAGTGGTAAGCGAGGGCTGTAGTGGAGAGTGGGGTTGATGTGGAGAGCGGGCATTGTTGGTGATCTGGCTTCCTGTGGTGAGCGGGCTTGCCCCGTTGGGGCGCGCAGCGGCCCCGAAACGTATCGCCCCAGTTGTGTCTGGATGAGCGTGGAGGCCTTACTGGGGCCGCTGCGCAGCCCAACGCGGGGCAAGCCCGCTCGCCACAGGTATTGGGTGCGCTTAGAATGATCACCTACTTCTGACAGGGTCTATTCGTCATGCTGCCTGAATGCCAATTGTTCGGCACCCTGGGTTGCCACCTGTGTGAGTTCGCCGAAGCCGAAATCATGCCGCTCGTCGAACACGGGCTGCTGGTGGAGTTGGTGGATATCACCGACCCGGTCGACCTGACCGAGGCCTACGGCCTGCGAATTCCGGTGCTTCGCCGGGTCGACACCGGGGCGGAACTGGATTGGCCATTCGACACACAACAGGTCGTGGCCTTCCTTCGTTGAGGTTTCTGCGATGGCAGGTTTCCAAATATTGCATTACTGTATGTTTGTACAGCGATTGAATAGAGGGAACGCCCGTGGTGAATGTTGAACAACTGAAAAGCAGCGTCAATCGCATGTCCGCCGACGTCGTGCGCAACGCGGTGAACGAGCTGCGCCTGGACGGCCTGGTCACGGAAGGCAAGACGCCGTTTAACAAAGTGCATTTCAATACCTGCTTCGCCGAGATCGAGGCCCTGTTCCAGCGCGCCGGTTACCACAAGCAGCTGGACGTGGTGGGTTACCAGGGCTTGCTGTACGCGCTGTATGATCCGGGCCGCTGGGAAGCGGTGGACGTGCTGCGCTGGCTCAAGGAGTTCACCGAGGCCGCGAGTGCTTCGCCGATCCTGCGCGCCGAGTTGGTCAAGGCCTGAGATCCGCCCTAGGCTCAATCCCGCTGCATGCGGGATAATGCCCGCGTGTTTATCCAGGCTTCGAGCATTTCATGTCCTCTACCGGTTTCTCCGCCTCCCAGCATCAAGCCAGCACCTTGTACCTGCCACCGGGCCCCTGGGCGACGGTGCTGGATTGCCTGTGCGAACACTTCCCGGCCATCAGCCGCGAACACTGGCTGGACCGCATCGCCCGTGGCCGCGTGCTGGACATCAACGGCAGCCCGATCCGCCTGGACCTGGCCTACAAGGAAGGCCTGTGCATCTATTACTTTCGCGAAGTGCCGAACGAAAAGGTCATCCCGGTGCAGGAAACCATTCTGTACGCCGACGAACACCTGGTGGTCGCCGATAAACCGCATTTCCTGCCGGTGACCCCGGCCGGTGAGTACGTCGAGCAAACGCTGCTGCGCCGCTTGATTCGCCGCCTCGACAACCCCGCGCTGGTGCCGCTGCATCGCATCGACCGGCATACGGCGGGGCTGGTGCTGTTCTCGGCCAATCCGGCCAGCCGCTCGGCTTATCAGCAGCTCTTTCCCACGCGACGTATCGATAAATTCTACGAGGCCATCGCCCCGGCACTGCCCGCGTTGACGTTCCCCCTGGTGCACAAAAGCCGACTGGTGGAGGGCGAACCGTTCTTTCGCATGCAGGAAGGCGCCGGCGCCAGCAACACTGAAACGGCCGTGGAAGTGCGTGAGAAAAATGCCGATCTATGGCGCTACGGACTGTTCCCGGTGACTGGCAAGAAGCACCAGTTGCGCGTGCACATGACCGCTCTCGGCGCGAGTATCTGCAACGACCCGTTCTACCCCGAGGTGATCAAGGATGCCGTTGACGACTACGCCAACCCGTTGAAGCTACTGGCCCAGGGCGTGCGCTTCATTGACCCGGTCACCGGCGAAGCACGCCACTTCAACAGCCGCATCACCCTCGACTGGTAACCCCCCGGAAACGACAAGGCCCGCGCGAGACGGGCCTTGTGGGCAAGCGTTTGAGGCTTACAGGTCTTTAACGGTACGGACCTGGTCCTTGTTGATACGGGTCTGTTTGCCGTCCAACTGCTCGAACTCGTAGAAGCCCGAAGCCTTGTCGAATTTAGGGGTGTCGACGGCCTGGATTTCGCGACCGTCATTCAGGGTGATCACTGTTGGCGAGGCGCAACCGGCAAGAGTGGCGAGGCCCAGTGCAAGCATGAGAGCGGCGATGGTCCGTTGAGTCATGAGTGTGTCTCCGAGAGAATACTTTTTAAATGCTGACCTTGTGACGTGTGAGACGCCGCCAAAGTTCCTTGTGCGAAAGTTCATTCTGACACGTCAGTCCTTGGGTGCAACAGCTCTGGCGTATTCAGGTTGGCCAGACGTGGATCATCCGCCGGGCATTCCAGGCCCACGCCCCCCAGTTGCAGGAAGATCTTGCGCGGGCTGCGCTCACCGGCGTGCCACGCCTGTTCTACCTCGGCTCGCAGGTGGGTGGGGATGATGCAGATCAAGGGTTCCCAGAATTCGCCATGACGCACCATCACGGGCACCTGCGGTTGGCGTTGCGCGGTGTCACGCAGGGCGCTCAGCAATTGCGCGTCGAGGTTTGGCACGTCACACGGCAATACCAACAGGTGTGTATGGCGCGCGGCTGCCAGCCCTGCGCGGATGCCGGCGAGCGGGCCGGGGAAGTCCGGGCTGTCGTCGCTCACCAGGTGGTCGGCGTAGGGAGCGTAGCGGTCCTTGTTGCGGTTGCAGGAGATGATCAAGTCATCGGTCAATGGCCGGGTCAGGCGTTGCAGATGTGCAATCAACGGCTCGCCGCGCCATGCCAGCAGGCCTTTGTCCTGGCCACCCATGCGTTGGCCACGGCCACCGGCCAGTAACAGGATCGAGCAGGGCAGGGGCGAAGAATCGAGAGACATGGCGGTTCCGCTGCGGCAGGTAAAGAGGGCCCTGTGATATAACATCGGGCTGTTCCTTCGACAACCGGACCGAGCCATGAAAGCCAAGGCTGATGCGCCCTTCGTACCCCTGAATATCGCTGTATTGACCGTCAGCGACACCCGCACCCTGGACACCGACACCTCGGGCCAGGTGTTCGTCGACCGCCTGACCGCCGCCGGCCACGCCTTGGCTGAGCGCGTGCTGCTCAAGGACGACCTGTATAAAATCCGCGCCCAGGTCGCGCACTGGATCGCTGAAGATGTGGTGCAAGTGGTGCTGATCACCGGCGGCACCGGTTTCACCGGCCGCGACAGCACCCCGGAAGCCGTCAGTTGCCTCTTGGACAAGCAGGTCGACGGCTTCGGCGAATTGTTCCGCCAGATTTCCGTGGCCGATATCGGCACCTCCACCGTGCAATCGCGTGCCTTGGCCGGCCTGGCCAACGGCACCCTGGTGTGCTGCCTGCCGGGTTCCACCAACGCTGTGCGCACCGGTTGGGACGGCATCCTCGCCGAACAGCTGGATAACCGCCATCGCCCGTGCAACTTCGTACCTCACCTCAAACAGGCTGAACCCTGTGAATCCCGTGGGTAAGCCTGGCAAGACCGGCGCCCTGATGCCGGTGGAAGACGCGCTCCAGCAATTGCTCGACATGGCCGCCGCCGCGCCGATTCGTGAGCAGGAATCGCTGCTCCTTGCCGAGTGCGATGGCCGCGTCCTGGCGCAGGCTCTGATCTCCACCCTCGACCTGCCGCCGTGGCCCAACAGTGCCATGGACGGCTACGCCTTGCGCCTGGCGGACTGGACCGGCGAGCCGTTGGTGGTCAGCCAACGCATCTTCGCCGGCAACGCGCCGCAGCCCCTTGCCGCTGGCACCTGCGCGCGCATCTTCACCGGCGCACCGGTGCCGCCAGGCGCGGACTGCGTGGAGATGCAGGAAAATGCGGTGGTCCACGCCGATGAGCGCGTGAGCTTTACCGAGCCCTTGCAGGTCGACCAGAACATCCGCCCCCAAGGTCAGGAAACCACCGTCGGCGAAATGGTCTTGAGCGCCGGCACGCGCCTGGGCCCGATCGAGTTGGGTCTCGCCGCTTCGCTGGGGCACGCTCGTCTTGACGTGATCCGCCGTGTGCGCGTGGCCGTGCTGTCCACCGGTGATGAGCTGATCGAGCCCGGTTTGCCGTTGGGGCCTGGGCAGATCTACAACAGCAACCGCCGTGTGCTGTGCAGTTGGCTTGAGCGCATGGGCTGTGAAGTGATCGATGCCGGCATCCTGCCGGATGACCTGGAGCAGACTCGCACCTGCCTGGCGAGCCTGGGCGCGGTTGACCTGATCCTGTCCACCGGCGGCGTATCGGTGGGCGAGGCGGACTTCCTCGGCATCGCCCTGCGCGAAGAGGGCGAGCTGGCCTTGTGGAAGCTCGCGATCAAGCCGGGCAAGCCGCTGACCTTCGGTCACTTCCGTGGCGTGCCGGTGATCGGCCTGCCTGGCAATCCGGCGTCGACCCTGGTGACCTTCGCCCTGTTGGCCCGGCCTTACCTATTGCGCCGCCAAGGTGTGCAAGACGTGGAACCGCTGCGTTTCGAAGTACCGGTGGGCTTCACATGGCCCAAGCCGGGCAACCGTCGCGAGTATTTGCGCGGGCGCATCGAGCAGGGCAAGGCGATCATCTACCGCAACCAGAGCTCCGGCGTGCTGCGCAGCGCGGCCTGGGCGGAAGGCTTTGTGGAAGTGCGGGAAGGCACCACGCTGGAGGTGGGCGACAGCGTCAATTTCATCCCGCTGAGTGAAGTCCTGAACTGACAATAGAGAGCTGAGTGGGGGAGCGAGTCGTTAGTAGTCTTCGCCGCGTGCGGTCACATCGCGTTCCGCCGGCTGGGCGTTGGGGTCATAGCCCACGGGGAACTTGCCCTTCAAGGTCCAGGCGAACGCGATGATTTCGGCAATGGTGCGGTACAACTCCTCGGGAATGCTGTCGCCCAATTCCATCCTCGCCAGCAGCTTCACCAGCTCGGCGTTTTCATAGATCGGGACTTCGTTTTCCCGTGCCAACTTCAGGATCGCCTCGGCGAGGGCGTCGTCGCCCTTGGCGGTCAGGGTCGGGGCTTGTTGGCCGTCGTATTTGAGGGCAATCGCCTGACGCGGTGGTGTCGGGTTTTTCATGCGGTCTCATCCACCCAGCGTTGTTCCAGTCCGGTTTTCGGCCCGCGCGGCGGGGTGCCAAGGTGGCAGTCGAGGTCGCCGACGTTGATGCCCGACGTCACCAGGCGCTCGCGCAGGTTGCCCAAGTGGCTTTCGATCAGGCTGGCGGTAAACGGCCGGGTTGCCCATAACTGGCTGGACAGCTTGCCTTGGGTCAATTGCGCCTGCACCTGCAACGGCCCCAGTGGCTCCATATCGAAGGCCAGCTCGACGCGCCAGAGCATCTGCTTGGGATCTTTCTTGTCTTTGCGCTCGGGCTGGTCCTTGTCCGGCGCCGGCTCTTCGCGCTGGAACTTGACCTGCAGCGGCACGATGTCCTGCAAGGTGCGCATCGGGATTTCCAGTTGCCAGGTGGTTTGCAGGCGGCCATCGGCGGTGGTGCCGGTCTGTTCCAGGCTCGACAACTGATGGCTCTGCAACCGCGAGATCGCCCCGGCGGCGAGGCGCAGCAGGTTTTCCAGGTCGCCTTCGCCTTCCAGTTTGGCCATCAGCCGCTCGGGCAGCGGGAAGCCTGCGGGTGTCTGCCGGGCGCTGACCTGGCCGAGGGTGTTCAACGGGCTGCGCACGAAGTTCGGTAACACCTGGGCCAGCGTATTGGCGGCGAGGATGGCATTCATATTGGTGCTGGCGGGGAGGGCGGGCAGCAGGTCCGCGACCAGGCGCAGCAGGGCGCCCTTCATGTCCAGCGGCGGGATCTGCGGGTTTTGTCCGGCGAGCAGCTTGGCTTCGAGGAAGGCGCCGCTGTTTTGAATCACCTGGGCCAGCACCTTGGGATTACTGACCTGCGCCAGGTCCGGCAAGGCCGCCAGTAACCGCTCGGCTGCGGCGCGCAGGTCAGCGGAGGTGCTGTCGCCACGTGGCAGGTTCTGGAGCGCAGTGAAGACCGCATCCAGCGAGCCCTGGCGACTTTGCTGGGTGGCGAGTTGCTGGGTCACTGCCAATTGATCCTTGAGCCCGCTCAACGGCACAAAATTCAAGGTCTGTGCGTTCTGCACCACGGCGCTGAGCAAGCTGCCCACGCGCAAGGGTTGCGGGCTTTCCACGGTCAGGGTGGCCCCGACCAGGGCGTTATTGAGCACGGTCACCAGCGAACGGTAGATGGCCGGTTGCGTGGGGCCCTGGGGCAACATCTGGGTGGTCAGCACCTTGGCTTGTAACAGCGTGCCCACCGGCATTTGCGTGGTGTCGATGCGCGTCAGCGCGGCCACGTTCGCGCTCAAGGCCTGCTGCAGGCTGAGCGTGAGGTTGCCGGCGGGCGTCTGGCTGACGGCCACGTTACTGCCCAGCGGCAAGGGCTGCGCGCTGCTGGCCTGGACCAGGGTCTGGCGGCCGCCCTCAAGGGTCAGCTTGAGCAACAGCTGAAAGGCTTCACCGCCTTGTTTCAGGGCGATGACCTCGGCGTTCGCGGTTTTCCCGGGGTCGATCAGGCCGATCTGCGGCTCCAGCAGTTTCAGCAACTCACCGGTCGCGGGCGCCAGGGCAGGCCCGGTTGCCGGAGCAGGTGCTAGCGTAGGAAGGTTGATCTCACCGGTCATCGCGCGCGTCGTCTCTGGGGAAATTGCCCTCTTTAGAGTAGGGCATCACATGTATAATGCCGCCCGTCTGCAAAGAGAGCGGTAAAAACCTCACAACTATTTGATCCAGCTCTCTAAAATCGGTCGCCAAAGCCGTTATTGTGCATTTCTCTTTAACGGCCGCTGCACCGCCGACTTGAACCGTAAAGGCCCGCGATCTCTTGACCAGCCCTCTTCTTGAAGCCGTAGCGCTTGCCTGTGAACGCGACCTGCGCCTGTTGTTCGAACACCTCGAACTGCGGCTGACGGGCGGCGACATGGTGCAGATCAGCGGCCCCAACGGCAGCGGCAAGACCAGTCTGCTGCGCCTGCTGGCCGGGTTGATGCAGCCGACGGCCGGCGTTGTACGCCTCAACGGCAAACCCCTCAATGAACAACGCACCGAGCTTGCCCGCAACCTTGTCTGGATCGGCCACGCCGCCGGCATCAAGGATGTGCTGACGCCTGAAGAAAACCTCAGCTGGCTCAGCGCCCTGCATCATCCGGCCGCGCGCGACGCCATCTGGCAGGCCCTGGCCGCTGTCGGCCTCAAGGGCTTTGAAGACGTTCCCTGCCACACCCTGTCCGCCGGCCAGCAGCGCCGCGTGGCCCTGGCGCGCCTGTATCTGCCAGGCCCGCCGCTGTGGATTCTCGACGAACCCTTCACCGCCCTCGACAAACAAGGCGTCGCCCAGTTGGAAGAGCACCTGGCGCGACATTGCGAGCAGGGCGGCCTGGTCGTACTCACCACCCACCATAACCTCACGCGCATGCCCGTCGGTTACCGCGACCTGGACCTGGGCCGGTGGTCGGCATGAGCGTGTTTGCCCTGCTGGTCGCCCGCGAAGCGCGGCTGTTGTGTCGTCGCCCGGCGGAGTTGGCCAACCCGTTGGTGTTCTTTGCCATCGTGATCGCCTTGTTCCCGCTGGCGGTCGGCCCCGAGACTAAACTGTTGCAAACCTTGTCCCCGGGACTGGTGTGGGTGGCAGCGCTATTGTCGGTCCTGCTCTCGCTGGACGGGCTGTTTCGCAGTGATTTCGAAGACGGTTCCCTCGAACAGTGGGTCCTTTCGTCGCACCCCTTGCCACTTCTGGTACTGGCGAAGGTACTGGCACACTGGGCTTTTTCCGGCTTGGCGCTAGTCTTGCTCTCGCCGCTGCTGGCGATGATGCTCGGGTTGCCCACCGAGTGCCTGCCGATCCTGCTCCTGAGCCTGTTGCTCGGCACGCCGGTACTCAGCCTGTTGGGGGCCGTGGGTGCAGCGTTGACCGTCGGTTTGAAACGGGGTGGCCTGTTGCTCGCCCTGTTGATTCTGCCTTTGTACATCCCGGTGTTGATCCTCGGTAGCGGCGCCTTGCAGGCCGCACTCATGGGCATGCCGGCGACCGGTTACCTCCTGTGGCTTGGCAGCCTGACCGCCCTGGCGGTAACCCTGACACCCTTTGCTATAGCGGCTGGCCTGAAGATCAGCGTCGGCGAATAATGAGGTCTGGCCAAGCGTTTTAACCGTGGCCAGTAAAGACCCTGAGCCTCCCGCAATGACGGGAGGCCACCGTGATGGAAACAGCAATGAACTGGACCTGGTTTCACAAGCTCGGCTCGCCCAAATGGTTCTACGGCATCAGCGGCAAGCTGCTGCCGTGGTTGAGCGTCTTCGCCGTATTGCTGATCGGCATCGGCCTGGTCTGGGGCCTGGCCTTCGCGCCGCCGGACTACCAGCAAGGCAACAGCTTTCGCATCATTTATATCCACGTGCCCGCCGCGATGCTCGCCCAGTCCTGCTACGTGATGCTGGCCGTGTGCGGCGTCGTCGGCCTGGTGTGGAAGATGAAACTTGCGGATGTGGCCCTGCAATGCGCCGCGCCCATCGGCGCGTGGATGACCGCCGTGGCGCTGGTGACCGGCGCGATCTGGGGCAAACCCACCTGGGGCTCGTGGTGGGTGTGGGATGCGCGACTAACGTCGATGTTGATCCTGCTGTTCCTGTACTTCGGTCTGATTGCCCTGGGCAACGCGATCAGCAATCGTGACAGCGCCGCCAAGGCCTGCGCGGTGCTGGCGATTGTCGGCGTGATCAACATCCCGATCATCAAGTACTCGGTGGAGTGGTGGAACACCCTGCACCAGGGCGCCACCTTCACCCTCACCGAAAAACCGGCCATGCCGGTGGAGATGTGGGCGCCGCTGCTGCTGATGGTGCTGGGGTTCTACTGTTTCTTCGGCGCCGTGCTGTTGCTGCGCATGCGCCTTGAAGTGCTCAAGCGTGAAGCCCGCACCAGTTGGGTCAAGGCCGAAGTGCAAACCAGCCTGGGAGCGCGTGGATGAGCTTTGCATCGTTCAGTGATTTTCTCGCCATGGGCCATCACGGCCTGTATGTCTGGACGGCCTATGGCATCTGCCTGGCGGTGCTGGCCCTCAACGTCGCCGCGCCGATCCTGGCCCGCAAGCGTTACCTGCAACAAGAGGCGCGTCGTCTGCGCCGGGAGACCGAAAAGTGAATCCGCTGCGTAGAAAGCGTCTGTTGATCATCCTTGCCATCCTGGCCGGCGTCGGCATTGCCGTGACCCTGGCCCTGAGCGCCCTGCAGCAGAACATCAACCTGTTCTATACCCCGACCCAGATCGCCAATGGCGAAGCGCCGGTGGACACCCGTATTCGCGCCGGCGGCATGGTCGAGAAGGGCTCGCTCAAGCGTTCCGGAGATTCCCTCGACGTGACCTTCGTGGTCACCGACTTCAACAAGGCCGTGACCATCACCTACCGTGGCATCCTCCCGGACCTGTTCCGCGAAGGCCAGGGCATCGTCGCCCTGGGCAAGCTCAACGCCGAGGGCGTGGTGGTGGCCGATGAAGTGCTGGCCAAGCACGATGAGAAATACATGCCGCCCGAGGTCACCAAGGCCCTCAAGGACAGCGGTCAACCCGCGCCAACCCCCGCCAAGGAGGGCTAAGTGATGACGTCCGCACTGTTTATTCCGGAGCTGGGCCAACTGGCGATGATCCTCGCCCTGTGCTTTGCCATCGTCCAGGCCGTGGTGCCATTGCTCGGCGCCTGGCGCGGCGACCGCCTGTGGATGAGCCTGGCGCAACCGGCGGCCTGGGGGCAGTTTGCCTTTTTGCTGTTCGCGTTCGGTTGCCTGACCTATGCGTTCATGACCGACGACTTTTCCGTCGCCTATGTGGCGAACAACTCCAACAGCGCGCTGCCTTGGTACTACAAGTTCAGCGCCGTGTGGGGTGCCCACGAAGGCTCCTTGCTGTTGTGGGCGCTGATCCTCGGCGGCTGGACCTTCGCGGTGTCGGTGTTCTCGCGCCAACTGCCGCAAGTCATGCTGGCGCGCGTACTGGCAGTAATGGGCATGATCAGCATCGGCTTCCTGCTGTTCCTGATCATGACGTCCAACCCATTCAGCCGCATCCTGCCGCAGATCCCGGTGGACGGGCATGACCTCAACCCACTGCTGCAGGACATTGGCCTGATCGTGCACCCGCCGATGCTCTACATGGGGTACGTGGGGTTTTCGGTGGCCTTCGCGTTCGCCATCGCCGCCTTGCTCGGTGGGCGCCTCGATGCCGCCTGGGCGCGCTGGTCGCGGCCGTGGACCATCGTCGCCTGGGCCTTCCTCGGGATTGGCATCACCCTGGGCTCATGGTGGGCCTACTACGAGCTCGGCTGGGGCGGCTGGTGGTTCTGGGACCCGGTGGAAAACGCCTCGTTCATGCCATGGCTGGTCGGCACCGCGCTGATTCACTCGCTGGCGGTCACCGAAAAACGCGGCGTGTTCAAGAGCTGGACCGTACTGCTGGCCATCGCGGCATTTTCCCTCAGCCTGCTCGGCACTTTCCTCGTGCGTTCGGGCGTGCTGACGTCGGTGCACGCGTTTGCGTCCGACCCTGAGCGCGGCGTGTTCATCCTGATCTTCCTGCTGTTCGTGGTCGGCGGCTCGCTGACGCTGTTTGCGTTGCGTGCCCCGGTGGTCAAGAGCCAGGTCGGCTTCAACCTGTGGTCGCGCGAAACCCTGTTGCTGGGCAATAACCTGGTACTGGTGGTGGCCGCGTCGATGATCTTGCTCGGCACCTTGTATCCGCTGGTGCTGGATGCGTTGAGCGGTGCCAAGTTGTCCGTGGGCCCGCCGTACTTCAACGCGTTGTTCATTCCGTTGATGGGCCTGTTGATGGTGGTGATGGCCGTCGGCGTGCTGGTGCGCTGGAAAGACACTCCGGTGAAATGGCTGGCGGGCATGCTGATGCCGGTGCTGCTCGGCAGTGTGGCCCTGGCAGTGATCGCCGGTATTGCCTACGGCGACTTCAACTGGGCGGTACTTGCGACCTTCCTGCTCGCCGCCTGGGTATTGCTCGCCGGTGCGCGCGACATCGTCGACAAGACCCGCCACAAAGGCTTGATCAAAGGCTTGCCGACATTGACCCGCAGCTACTGGGGCATGCAGGTCGCGCACATCGGCATCGCCGTGTGCGCGCTCGGCGTGGTGCTGTCCAGCCAGAACAGCGCCGAGCGCGACCTGCGCCTGGCGCCGGGCGAGTCCATGGACCTCGCCGGTTACCACTTCATCTTCGAGGGCGCCAAGCACTTCGAAGGGCCGAACTTCACGTCGGACAAAGGCACGGTGCGCGTCGTCCGCAACGGCAAGGAAGTGGCGGTGCTGCACCCGGAAAAACGCCTGTACACCGTGCAGAGTTCGATGATGACCGAAGCCGGTATCGACGCCGGTTTCACCCGCGATCTCTACGTGGCGCTGGGTGAACCGCTGGGTGATGGCGCCTGGGCGGTGCGAGTGCACGTGAAACCATTTGTGCGCTGGATCTGGTTCGGCGGTTTGCTCACCGGTTTTGGTGGTTTGCTGGCCGCGTTGGATCGGCGTTATCGGGTCAAGGTCAAGAGCCGGGTGCGTGAAGCCCTCGGTCTGCAGGGAGCGGCGGCATGAAGCGTTGGTTGATGGTTTTACCGCTGGCGGCCTTCCTGGTGGTGGCCGTGTTCCTGTATCGCGGCTTGTACCTGGACCCGGCCGAGCTGCCCTCGGCGATGATCGGCAAACAGTTCCCGGCCTTCAGCCTGCCGACGGTGCAGGGCGACAAGACCCTGACCCAGGCTGACCTGCTGGGCAAACCGGCGCTGGTCAACGTGTGGGGTACCTGGTGCATCTCGTGCCGTGTCGAACACCCGGTGCTGAACAAGCTGGCCGAGAAAGGCGTGGTGATCTACGGCATCAACTACAAGGACGACAATGCGGCGGCCTTGAAGTGGCTGGCGGAGTTTCACAACCCGTACCAGCTGGATATCCGCGATGAAGACGGCAACCTCGGTTTGAACCTTGGCGTGTACGGCGCTCCGGAAACCTTTTTCATCGATGCCAAGGGCGTGATCCGCGACAAGTACGTCGGCGTGATCGACGAGGTGGTCTGGCGTGAACAACTCGCCGCCAAGTACCAGGCGCTGGTCGATGAGGCCAAGCCATGAAGCGTCTGTTAGCGGCTGCCGTCCTGGCGCTGGGCTTGGCCGGCGTGGCCCACGCGGCCATCGATACTTACGAATTCGCCAAGGACGGTGACCGCGAACGTTTTCGCGAGCTGACCAAGGAACTGCGCTGCCCCAAGTGCCAGAACCAGGACATCGCCGACTCCAACGCACCGATCGCCGCCGACTTGCGCAAGGAGATCTTCCGCATGCTGGGGGAGGGCAAGGACAACCAGCAGATCATCGACTTCATGGTCGATCGCTACGGTGATTTCGTGCGCTACAAACCGGCCCTTACCGGCAAGACCGCGTTGCTGTGGTTCGGCCCCGCCGGGCTGCTGCTGGCTGGCGTGGTGGTGATGGCCGTGATCGTGCGCCGCCGCCGCGCTGCGCCGACCGATGGCTCCGATGCGCTGTCCCCTGATGAGCGTAAACGTCTCGACCAATTGCTGGACACCAAGACTGATGATTGATTTCTGGCTCGCAGCCGGCTTGCTGCTTCTGATTGCCCTGAGTTTTCTGTTGATTCCGGTACTGCGCGGCCGCCGCGCCCAACGTGAAGAGGATCGCACCGCGCTGAACGTGGCGCTGTACCAGGAACGCGTCGCCGAGCTGCAGGTGCAGCAGGACGAAGGCGTGCTCAACGCCGCGCAACTCGACACCGGCCGCGCCGAAGCCGCCCGCGAGTTGCTGGCCGACACCGAAGGCGTGGAAAAACCGCGTGAATCGCGCCTGGGCAAACCACTGCCATTGTTGGCGGCATTTTTGGTGCCTGTCCTCGGCGTTGCGCTGTACCTGCATTATGGCGCCAGCGACAAGGTCGAGCTGACCCGCGAATTCTCCCAGCCGCCGGTGTCCATGGAAGACATGACCCGCCGCCTGGAACGTGCCGCCGCTGCCCAGCCGGACTCGCCGGAAGGCCTGTACTTCCTCGGTCGCGCCTACATGGCCCAGGATCGCGCCGCCGATGCCGCGAAGGTCTTCGAGCGCACCGTGGCCTTGGCCGGGCGCCAGCCGGAACTGCTCGGCCAGTGGGCCCAGGCGCAGTACTTCGCCGACAACAAACAGTGGTCGCCCAAGGTCCAGGCGCTGACGGACGAAGCCTTGAAGCTCGACCCGAAGGAAGTCACCAGCCTTGGCCTGCTCGGGATCGCGGCCTTTGAAGGCCAGCGTTATCAAGAGGCAATCGACTACTGGAATCGTCTGTTGGCGCAACTGCCACCGCAAGACAATTCCCGTGCGGCGTTGCAAGGCGGTATTGATCGGGCAGCGGAGAAACTCAAGGAAAGCGGCGGTACCGTCGCGCAGAAAACCGGGATGAAAGTCCGCGTGGACCTGGCGGCCGAGGTGAAAGCCAAAGCCCTGCCAACCGACACCGTGTTCATTTTTGCTCGCGCCGTCAGTGGCCCGCCGGCGCCGTTGGCCGCCAAGCGCGTCACCGTCGCCGACCTGCCGATCATCGTCGAACTGGGCGATGCGGACGCGATGATGCCGCAGTTGAAACTGTCCAACTTCCCCGAAGTCCAACTGGTTGCGCGCATATCCCGGGCAGGTCTTCCAACCGCTGGCGAGTGGATCGGCCGCAGCCAACCCTTGGCCAGCACCACCACTGCCCTGCAGCAGCTGACCATCGACAGTCCGGACCAGTAAATCGAGGAAACGCCTATGACCGCATTTGCACGCATCACCTTGCTCAGCCTGGTATTGGGCCTGAGCGCTTGTGCGGTCCACCGCCCACCTCCCGCGCCGACCGGCCCGACCATCCCACCGTCGGGCCCGTCGACCCAGCCGAGCACCAAACCATCCGGCCCGGTGACCCCGCCGCCGAAACCCGTGCCCACCTCATCGCCAACCTTCGCCCCACCGCCCGGCGCCGCCAGCCACTGGGACGGCAAGATGCAGGTGTATGTGCTGGAAGAGCAGCCCGACACCTTCTACCGCCAGCGCACGTATTACCGCTGGAGCAACGGCTGGAGCCGCTCCATCAGCCCGAACGGGCCATGGGAAGAAACCAATGTCCAGGGCGTGCCGCCGGGATTGAGCAAGCAGTACGCGCAGTGACAAACAGGCGACCTTTGAAAGGTCGCCTTTTTTATGCCTGACTTGAAGTGCAGTCGCCTGTGGGAGCCGGGCTTGCCCGCGATGGCGGTGTGTCAGGCGCCGAATCAATTGCAGCTATACCGCCATCGCAGGCAAGCCAGCTCCCACATTTGATCTGCGTACACCCAGGAGCCCAAGCCATACCCGGATCCCCTGTGGGAGCGGGCTTGCCCGCGATGGCGGCCTGGCAGTTGATGCAGTGGGTGCCTGATCTACCGCATTCGCAGGCAAGCCAGCTCCCACAGGGGAGCTGTGTACGATCCAGAAATGCATTCCCGCCAACAACAAAGTCCAAGTGTGGGAGCCGGGCTTGCCCGCGATGGCGGTGTGTCAGGTGCCGAATCAATTGCAGCTATACCGCAATCGCAGGCAAGCCAGCTCCCCCATTCGAGCTTCATTCGTTCTGGAGTTTGAGCGAACGCTCGAAGCCACCGAGCCAGTGAATCAACCCGGCCAATACGCCCAGCACCACCCCGAACTGCACAATCCCCATCCACCCAAACTGTGCCATCAACCATCCACTCACCGTCGCCCCAATCGCCCCACCCACAAACGTCGCGGTCATGTACAAACTATTGATCCGCCCCTGCGCCTTCGGGTCTACCGCAAACGCCCGCGTCTGATTCGCCACCAACCCCGCCTGCACGCCGATATCCAGCACGATCACGCCCACCACCAGCAAAGCCAGCGACGTCTGCGCCCCGGCCAGCAACAGATACGCCAAGATCACAATGCCCACGCTGGCGCCGATCACCTTGCGACAGCCGACCTTGTCCGCCGCCCGACCACCGTACGAGGCGGCGAATGCGCCCATCGCGCCGATAATTCCGAAACCACCGGCCCAGGCACTGCCCAGCTGCCACGGCCCATTGGCCAGCAACCCCGCCAGATTCACCCAAAACGCGTTGAAGCACGCCCACAACAACGCCTGCACCATCATCGATTGCCGGATTGGGCTGTTATCGCGCATCAGCGGCCAGAGCGAAGCCAGCAGGCGCGGGTAGGAAAGATTGCTGCTCGGCACGCCCGGCGGCAGCAGCTTGGCCGCGATAAACCACACCGGGATCATGAATACCGCCTCAAGCGCATACACCGCGCGCCAGCCATAGGCCTCGCCGACCACGCCGCTGATCGTGCGCCCGAGCAAAATCCCCAGCATGATCCCGCTGACCACCGTGCCCACGTTGCGCCCGCGCTCATGCGGCGACGACATCACCGCCGCGAACGGCACCAGTTGCTGTGGCACGCAACACACCATTCCCAGGCCAAACGAGGCACCGATCAGCGCCCAGATACTCGGCGCAAAGGCCGCCGCCAAGGCAAAACAAAACGCCAGTGCGATTTGCCCCAGCACCAACTTGCGCCGATCGAAGCGGTCGCCCATCGGCAGCAACAGGGCCAGCCCGGTGGCAAATCCCAGCAAGGCCGCACCCGCCACCAGGTTGACCGTCGACACGGGGACGCGCATGTCCGAGGCAATCAACGGCAGCACCGGCTGCGTGCAATAAATATTGGTGACCACCGCCCCGGCGATCACCGCCATCATGATGATCTTGCCTCGCGGCGGGGAACTCTCGGACGTTATCGGCAGGCTGCTCACGGCACTTTCCTTTTGTTGCAGGGGGTTGAGTGAGCAACCTTACGCAGTCGCATTTATGTCGATAATCCCCTAGGATCGGGAATCATCCTTCCAAAATTTGATAGGGCGTCATGAACCGTCTTGAGTCGATGTCGGTGTTTGTTGCAGTGGTCGACGCGGGCAGCCTGTCGGCGGCCGCACGCAAGTTGGACATGCCGCTGGCCTCCGTCAGCCGCAAAGTCGCGGAACTCGAAGCCCATTTGAAGTCCCGGCTGCTGCACCGCACCACGCGGCAGTTGTCGCTGACGGACGTGGGCGCGTCTTATCTGGCCGCGTGCCGGCGAATTCTTGAGGACATTGGTGAAGCAGAGCGGGCGGCGACCGGTGAATATGCGGTGCCCAAGGGCGAGTTGGTGGTGACCGCGCCCATCGTGTTCGGGCGCCTGCATATCGTGCCGGTGGTGGCGGAGTTTCTCGCGCAGTACCCCGAAATCAGCATCAACCTGATGCTCACCGACCGCGTGGTGCACTTGATGGAAGAACAGTGCGACGTGGCCGTGCGCATTGGTGACCTGCCGGACAGTTCGCTCAAGGCCGTGCAAGTCGGCACGGTGCGGCGGGTGGTGTGTGCCAGTCCCCGGTATTTGCAAACCCATGGCGTGCCGGCCACGCCGCAGGCGCTGGCTGACCATAACTGCATTACTTTCGAAGTGCTGGCCTCGGTGGGCGCCTGGGTGTTTGGTGCGGGTAAAGCGCAACAGAGCGTGCCAGTGCATTCGCGGCTGTCGGTGAACACCGCGGAAGCGGCAATCACGGCGGCGACACTGGATGTTGGTGTGATTCGGGTGCTGTCGTATCAAGTGGCGGATGCAGTGCAAAAGGGTGATTTGCAGGTGGTGCTGCAGTCGTTCGAATCGGCCGCATTGCCCATCAACCTGGTGCATAAAGGCCAGGCGCCATTGCCGCTGAAAGTGCGCGCATTCCTGGATTTCGTCACCCCGCGACTGCGCGCCCGCGACGCCAATATCCCCTAATGCACACGGAACAAATGTGGGAGCAGGCTTGCCTGCGATAGCAGTGTGTCAGGCATAAATCTGCCAACTGACCCACCGCCATCGCAGGCAAGCCAGCTCTCACATAGATCGTCTCAGCCATCAGGCCACGGGGCACTCGCGATTCAGCGCTTGATCTACCAACAACTGCGCAATCTCAACCCTCTGCACCACATCCGCGACCAAGCAGAAGGGGAGCGAGCTATACGCAGGTTGGTCGACCAGGGAATGGAAATCCGGCAGGGCCTGAGCCCTCCCACGCACAGCTCGCCACAACGCGAACGCAATAATGCCGCTTGCGCGGCACTGTGCGCCATTCTAACCCAGGCGACCAAGCCTGGTCGCTGAGATGAGCAGCGACTGCGAGAGGCTAACGGTGCGTTATAGCAATCCACACGGGTTGTAGGACAGTTCCTAGAAGAAGCGGACAGGTTGTGGCGAGCAGGCTTGCCCTGCGTTGGGCTGCGAAGCGGCCCTGAAGCCTGACGACGCGTTCTGCCTGAATAAACGCGGTGGTCTTATTGGGGCTGCTGAGCAGCCCAGCGCAGGGCAAGCCTGCTCGCCACACTAAGACCACGCAGGGTCGCATCCAACCTTTCACAAAACCTTCATCCAACCGACCCCCTGTAGTCATGTGCAAGTCATAGGGCTGACACAGCCCAGGCCTACTGTCGTTTGAACTCAACCGCAGCCATCCATTGGCTGTTCAAACAAGACAGAGAAGCCCATGACTCACGCTATCCATGTCGATCACTTGAACAAGACCTTTGCGAAGAAATCCGCATTGGTCGACCTCGAACTCACCATTGCCGCCGGTGAGATGGTCGCGCTGATTGGCGCTTCCGGTTCCGGCAAGTCCACCTTGTTGCGCCACCTGGCGGGCCTGGCGTGTTGCGACAAGAGCAACGGCGGCAGCGTCAAGGTGTTGGGGCGGGAGGTGCAGGCCAGTGGACGGTTGAACGGCAAGGTACGGCGGTTGCGCGCGGACATCGGCTACATCTTCCAGCAGTTCAACCTGGTCAATCGCCTGAGCGTGCTCGACAACGTGCTGCTCGGTTGCCTGGGCCGCATGCCGCGCTGGCGTGGCAACCTCGGGTTGTTCAATGCCGAGGAGAAGGCCTTTGCGCTCGAGTCCCTGGCGCGTGTGGGCCTGGCCGACCTGGCTGCGCAACGCGCGTCCACCTTGTCCGGCGGCCAGCAGCAACGCGTGGCGATTGCCCGGGCATTGACCCAGCGTGCCGAGGTGATTCTTGCCGATGAACCGATCGCCTCGCTCGATCCGGAGTCGGCGCGCAAGGTCATGGAGATCCTCGCCGACATCAACCGCCGCGACGGCAAGACCGTCGTCGTGACCCTGCATCAAGTCGATTACGCCATGCGTTATTGCCCCCGCGCCGTGGCGCTCAAAGGCGGGCGCATTCACTTCGACGGGCAGGGCAGCGCGATGAGCAGCCAGTTCCTGAATGATTTGTACGGTGCCGACGTCGACACCAGCCTGATGTTTTCCGACCAGACCCGCCGCACCGAGGTGACCCCTCGGCTGGCCCTGGCGCGCGCTTGAAACCCTACTCACGACCCACAGGAATCCCGTCCATGTTGAACCGTATCGGCCACGTGTTTCTGTCTGCCGCGTTACTGGCGAGTGCCGCGATGGGCAATGCCTACGCGGCGGACAAAGCCATCAACTTCGGCATCATGTCCACCGAGTCTTCGCAGAACCTCAAGAGCATCTGGCAGCCCTTCCTGGATGACATGCACAAGAAGACCGGCCTGACCATCAACGCCACCTTTGCCTCCGACTACGCCGGCCTGATCCAGGGCATGCGGTTCAACAAGGTCGACGTGGCATGGCTCGGCAACAAGGCCGCGATGGAAGCGGTGGACCGCTCCAACGGCGAGATCTTCGCCCAGACCGCCGCCGCCAACGGCGCCGCCGGTTACTGGAGCGTGCTGATCGTGCGCAAGGACAGCCCGATCAACAACGTCGACGACATGCTCAAGAACGCCAAGAACCTGACCTTCGGCAACGGTGATCCGAACTCGACCTCGGGCTATCTGGTGCCGGGCTACTACGTGTTCGCCAAGAACCACGTCGACGCCGCCACCGCCTTCAAGCGCACGCTGAACTCCAGCCATGAAGTCAACGCGCTGAGCGTGGCCAAGGGGCAGTTGGACGTCGCCACCTTCAACACCGAAAGCTGGGACCGCCTGGAAGTCACCCAGCCGGACAAGGCCGCGATGCTCAAGGTGATCTGGAAGTCGCCGCTGATCCCGGCCGACCCGATGGTGTGGAGCAAGGCGCTGAGCGACAGCGAGAAGACCAAGATCCGCGATTTCTTCGCCCACTACGGCGACACCGATGAAGAGAAGGCGGTGCTGAAGAACATGCAACTGGGCAAGTTCCTCGCCTCCAACGACGACCAACTGTTGCCGATCCGCCAGCTGGAGCTGTTCAAGCAGCGCACCACCATCAGCGCTGACGACCACCTCGAAGCCGCTGACAAGGCCAAGAAGCTGGCGGACATCGACGCCGACCTGGCCAAGCTGCAACAGCGCATCTCCGAGCTGGACAAGAAAACCGCAGCCAACGGCTAACCCCCTGTAGGAACCGGGCTCTAGGTGGGAGCCGGCTTGCTCGCGAATACGGTGTGTCATTCAACGCATCCGGCGACTGATTCTCAGCATTCGCGAGCAAGCCCACTCCCACATTAAGCAGGTTCCAACCTTATACCGAGAGTGACCCATGACGACTTTGCACGCTGAAGCGGTTGGCAAAAGGACCTGGCCGCAATACCTCGGCTGGGGCCTGTTCCTGGTCCTGCTGGCCTGGGCCTGGCACGGCGCGGAAATGAACCCGCTGGCGCTGTACCGCGACTCCGGAAACATGGCGACCTTCGCCGCGGACTTCTTCCCGCCGGATTTCCACGAATGGCGCTCCTACCTCAAGGAAATGATCGTCACCGTGCAAATCGCCCTCTGGGGCACGGTGTTGGCCATCGTCTGCTCAGTGCCGCTGGGCATCCTGTGTGCCGACAACATCACCCCCTGGTGGGTCCACCAGCCGCTGCGCCGGGTCATGGATGCCTTCCGCTCGATCAATGAAATGGTGTTCGCGATGTTGTTCGTGGTTGCCGTCGGCCTCGGTCCCTTCGCCGGTGTCCTGGCCCTGTGGATCAGCACCACCGGCGTACTCGCCAAGCTGTTTGCCGAAGCCGTCGAGGCCATCGACCCGGGCCCGGTGGAAGGCGTGCGGGCCACTGGCGCGAGTGCCTTGCAGGAAGTCATCTACGGCGTGATCCCGCAGGTCATGCCGCTGTGGGTGAGCTACGCGTTGTACCGCTTCGAAGCCAACGTGCGGTCGGCCACGGTGGTGGGCATGGTCGGTGCCGGCGGGATCGGCGTGATCCTCTGGGAAAACATCCGCGCCTTCCAGTTCGTACAAACCTGCGCGGTGCTGCTGGTGATCATCGTGGTGGTGAGCTTGATCGACGTGCTGTCCCAACGCCTGCGCAAGCAGTTCATCTGACCTCGGAGGGGTGCCCGCGCGGCGCTTTTTTTAAGCATGCAGTTGTCTAGACAAGAAGAACCGGTGTACCGCGAACTCGCGGACATCCTGCGCCGTGAACTGAGCAGCTACCAAGCCGGCGACTTCCTCCCCGGCGAGGTGCACATGGCCGAACGCTTCGGCGTCAACCGCCACACCCTGCGCCGCGCCATCGATGAGCTGGTGTTCGAGGGCAGCCTGTTGCGCCGCCAGGGCAAGGGCACCCAGGTGCTCGACCGGCCGCTGATCTACTCGATGGGCGCCGAGACCTCCTACAGCCAATCCTTGTCGGCCCAGGGTGTCGGTGTCGAGGCGGTGCTGCTCAAGCGCCGCTACTGCTACGCCAGCCGCGAGGAAGCCGGGCACCTGGGCATCGCCGAAATGGCGCCGATGATCGAGCTGCAAACCCTGCGCAAACTCGACCACCAGCCCGTCAGCCTGATCCGCCATCGCTACTGCGCCAGCCGCGCGCCGTTGCTGGCCGACTACACCGGCGGCTCGTTGCGCCAGTACCTGCGTGAGCGTGACCTGCCGCTGACGCGCACCCAAAGCCTGATCGGTGCGCGCTTGCCCAACCGCGATGAAGCCGCGCTGCTGCTGATGCCCCGGCATTTGCCGGCCCTCACCGTGTTTACCCTTTCCTGCGATCGCGATGGCCGCCCGGTGGAGCTGGCGCAGTCCACCAGCCGTTCGGATCGCTTCCAGTACCAAGTGGTGACTTGATGGAGACCACGATGAACCTGTCCCCGCGTCAACACTGGATTGGCGTGCTTGCCCGCGCCCAACTCAGTGAACTGCAACCGCATGAAGCCGCGTTGAAAGACGTGGAATACCAGACCATTCGCGCTCCGGAAATCGGCATGACCCTGGTGCGCGGCCGCATGGGCGGTAATGGCGCGCCGTTCAATCTCGGCGAAATGAGCGTGACCCGCTGCGTGGTGCGCCTGGCTGATGGTCGCACCGGCTACAGCTACCTGGCCGGGCGCGACAAGGTCCACGCCGAACTGGCCGCCCTGGCCGACGCCCACCTGCAAGGCGCTCATCCGAGCATTTGGCTCAGCGACCTGATCACCGCGCTGGCCAGTGCCCAGGCACAACGCCGCGCGCAAAAAGAAGCCGACACGGCGGCCACCAAGGTCGAGTTTTTCACCCTGGTGCGAGGAGAAAACTGATGAGCGCTCACCTGTTGCAACCGGCGTTTGTCGACCCGGTCCTGGATGCCCAGCGCGGCTTTTGCGCCGCCCTCAAGGCCCTGGCCGAACCGGGTTTGATCCAGCACCTGCCTTCGGCCCCGCGCCTTGACGGGCTGGCGCCCGCCACCTACGCCTTGTGCCTGGCGCTGCTGGATGTGGACACGCCGCTATGGCTGGCGCCGAGCTTCGACACGCCGCTGATCCGCGCCAACCTGGCCTTCCACTGCGGTTGCCCGCTCACGGATAAGCGCGAGGACGCCGTGTTTGCACTGCTGGGCGAGCAGGACCTGCTCGACCTCGGCGGCTTCGACCACGGCAATGACCGCTATCCCGATCAGTCCTGCACTTTGCTGGTGCAGCTCACCGACCTGGAAGCCGGTCGCGGCCTGCTCTGGCGCGGTCCGGGTATCCAGGCCCAGCGCCGGGTGCACGTGCCGGTGCCACAAGCTTTCTGGCACGAGCGTCAGCGCCGCGACGCCTTCCCCCGTGGTCTGGACGTGCTGTTCGCCGCCGGCCATCACCTGATCGGCCTGCCGCGCAGCAGCCGCATCGCAGAGGAGCACGCCTGATGTACGTAGCCGTCAAAGGTGGCGAACAGGCCATCGACAATGCCCACCGCCTGCTGGCAAAAAAACGCCGGGGCGATACCGCGATTCCTGAACTCAGTGTCGAGCAGATTCGCCAGCAACTGCCCCTGGCCGTGGCCCGCGTAATGACCGAGGGCTCGCTGTTCGACGCCGAACTCGCCGCGCTCGCGATCAAGCAAGCGGCGGGGGATCTGGTGGAGGCGATTTTCCTGTTGCGCGCCTACCGCACCACGCTGCCGCGCTTCAGCCCGAGCCTGCCGATCGACACCGCGCAAATGTCCTTGAGCCGGCGCTTGTCCGCCACGTTCAAGGACGTGCCCGGCGGCCAATTGCTCGGCCCGACTTTCGACTACACCCATCGGCTGCTGGATTTTGCGCTGCTGGCCGACGGCGAATATCCGGGGCCGCAGACCACGCCCGAGGCGACGCTGGAAGCCTGCCCGCGCGTGCTCGGTTTGCTCGCCAAGGAAGGCCTGATCAAGCACGAAACCGACGACAACGCGCGTGTCGCCGACATCACCCGCGACCCGCTGGAGTACCCCGCCAGCCGCGCCGAGCGCCTGCAGGCCCTGGCCCGTGGCGATGAAGGTTTCCTGCTGGCGCTGGGGTATTCGACCCAGCGCGGCTACGGCCGTAACCACCCGTTTGCCGGCGAGATTCGCATCGGCGACGTGGAGGTCTGGATCGACCCCGAAGAGCTGGGCTTCCCCATCTGCCTGGGCAGCATCGAAGTGACCGAGTGCGAGATGGTCAACCAGTTCGTCGGCTCGGCCACCGAGCTTGCGCAGTTCACGCGCGGTTATGGCCTGGCGTTCGGGCATGCCGAGCGCAAGGCCATGGGCATGGCACTGGTCGACCGCTCACTGCGCGCCGGGGAATACAACGAAGAGATCGTCTCGCCGGCCCAGCGCGAGGAATTTGTGCTGGCGCATTGCGACAACGTCGAGGCGGCGGGCTTTGTTTCGCACCTCAAATTACCGCACTACGTGGACTTCCAGTCCGAACTGGAACTGATCCGCAAACTGCGCCAACCGGCCGAGGGCACCCGCCATGAATGACCTGACGCAAGCGCCGGTACGCGACCCGGCCTACAACTTCGCCTACCTCGACGAGCAGACCAAGCGCATGATCCGCCGCGCCTTGCTCAAGGCCGTGGCGATCCCCGGTTACCAGGTGCCGTTCGGCGGTCGCGAGATGCCGTTGCCGTATGGCTGGGGCACCGGCGGCATGCAACTGACCGCCGCGATCCTCGGCGCCGATGACGTACTCAAGGTCATCGACCAGGGCGCCGACGACACCACCAACGCCGTCTCGATTCGCCGCTTCTTCGCGCGCACCGCGGGCGTCGCTACTACCGAGGCGACCCCTGAAGCAACGGTGATCCAGACCCGCCACCGCATCCCGGAGACCCCGCTGCAGGCCGGCCAGGTCATGGTTTACCAGGTGCCGATCCCGGAACCGCTGCGCTTTATCGAACCGTCGGAAACCGAGACGCGCACTATGCATGCGCTGAATGATTACGGCGTGATGCACGTGAAGCTCTACGAAGACATCGCCACCTTTGGCCATATCGCCACCAGCTATGCGTACCCGGTGATGGTCGATGAGCGCTACGTGATGGACCCGTCGCCGATCCCCAAATTCGACAACCCCAAGCTCGACATGAGCCCGGCCTTGATGCTGTTCGGCGCCGGTCGCGAAAAGCGCCTGTACGCGGTGCCGCCCTACACCCAGGTCACCAGTCTGGACTTCGAGGATCACCCGTTCGAAGTGCAGCAGTGGGAGCACAACTGCGCCATCTGCGGCAGCCATGATTCGTTCCTCGATGAGCTGATTCTGGATGACGCCGGGACCCAGAGTTTCGTGTGTTCCGACACCTGGTATTGCGCCCAGCGGGTCAAGGAGAACAACCAGTGAGCCAGCCGTTATTGCAAGTCCGCGACCTGTCCCTGTTGTACGGCCCGGAGAAGGGTTGCCAGGGCGTCAGTTTTGACCTGTACCCCGGCGAAGTGCTGGGCATCGTCGGCGAGTCCGGTTCGGGCAAGTCCACCTTGCTCTCGCTGCTGAGCGGGCGTTTGCCACCGCAGGCGGGGAGCATCGGCTATCGCAGCAAAGACGGCGAATGGCTTGACCTCTACAGCGCCAGCGAAGCCGACCGCCGCACCTTGCTGCGCACCGAATGGGGCTTTGTCGAGCAGAACCCCCGCGACGGCCTGCGCATGGGCGTGTCGGCCGGCGCGAATATCGGCGAGCGCCTGATGGCCCAGGGCGTGCGCAACTATGCGCAACTGCGCGGTGCCGGCCTGGACTGGCTGGGCCAGGTGGAAATCGATCCGCAGCGTATCGATGACCTGCCGCGCACTTTCTCGGGCGGCATGCAGCAGCGCCTGCAAATCGCCCGCAACCTGGTTTCGAGCCCGCGCCTGGTGTTCATGGATGAGCCTACCGGCGGCCTGGATGTGTCGGTGCAAGCGCGGCTGCTCGATCTGCTGCGCGGCCTGGTGCGTGAGCTGGACCTGGCGGTGGTGATCGTTACCCACGACCTGGCCGTGGCCCGCCTGCTCGCTGATCGCCTGATGGTGATGCGTCGCTCGCGGGTGGTGGAAACCGGGTTGACCGACCAGATCCTCGACGATCCACAACACCCTTACTCTCAACTGCTGGTGTCTTCGGTACTGCAGCCATGACGAATGCCTTGATCGAGGTCCGTGACCTCTCGAAAACCTTCACCCTGCACCAGCAGCATGGGGTGGTACTCAACGTGCTGCGCGGCGTGGGGTTCAGCGTGCAGGCGGGCGAATGCCTGGTACTGCATGGCCAGTCCGGCGCGGGTAAGAGCACCTTGCTGCGTACCCTGTATGGCAACTATTTGCCGGCGGGCGGCAGCATCCGCGTACGTCATGCGCAGGCGTGGCTGGAGCTGGTCGGCGCGGCGCCGCGCGACATTCTGCAGGTGCGCCAGCAGACCCTCGGTTACGTCAGCCAATTCCTGCGGGTGATCCCGCGCGTGGCGTGCCTGGATGTGGTCATGGAGCCGGCGCTGGCGCGTGGCTGGTCCAAGGCCGATGCGCAGTCGCGTGCCGAGCACTTGCTGGCGCGCCTGAACATCCCCCAGCGCCTGTGGCAACTGGCGCCCGGGACCTTCTCCGGAGGCGAGCAGCAGCGCGTCAACATCGCCCGCGGCTTCATGGTGGAGTGGCCGGTGATGCTGCTGGACGAACCCACCGCGTCGCTGGATGACAGCAACCGCCAGGTGGTGCTGGAACTGATCAACGAAGCCAAGGCCAGCGGTGCCGCGCTGATCGGCATCTTCCACGACCGCGCTGCCCGTGAAGCGGTTGCTGACCGCCATTTCGACATGACCCCCACGCCCGTTGCCGAAGAGGAATACGCACATGCCCGCTGAACAGATCCTCAGTAATGCCCAGGTGGTCACCGCTGATCGCATGTTCCTCGGCTGCGTGGTGCTGCGCGACGGCAAGATCGTCGACATCGCCGAAGGTCGCAGCCAGTTGCCCCAGGCCCAGGATCTGGGCGGGGATTGCCTGCTCCCCGGCCTGGTGGAATTGCACACCGACAACCTGGAAAAACACATGACCCCGCGCCCCGGCGTGGACTGGCCGTCGACCTCGGCGGTGCTCAGCCATGATGCGCAAATCATCGCGGCGGGCATCACCACGGTGTTCGATGCGGTGTCCATCGGCGACGTGAACCCCAAGGGCAATCGCATGAAGAAGCTGCCGGCGATGCTCGACGCGATCGCTGCGGCAGAAGGCGCCGGCCTGACGCGCGCCGAGCATCACCTGCACCTGCGCTGCGAGCTGTGCCACCCCGACACCCTCAGCGTGTTCCGCGACCTGGTGGAAAACCCGCTGGTGCGCCTGGTCTCGGTGATGGACCACTCGCCGGGCCAGCGCCAGTTCGTGCTCGAATCCAAGTACCGTGAGTACTACATGGGCAAGTACCACCTCAACGACGAAACCATGGACGCTTTTATCGTGCTGCAGATGGCTAACTCGCGGGAGTACAGCGACCGTTATCGCGCGGCCATCGTCGAGCATTGCCTGGGGCGCGGCCTGTCGGTGGCCAGCCATGACGACGCGACCCTGGCGCATGTGGAAGAGTCGGCGCGCTACGGCATGACCATCGCCGAATTCCCGACCACGCTGGAGGCGGCGAAGGGGTGTCAGGCACTCAACATGAAAGTCTTGATGGGCGCGCCGAACGTGGTGCGCGGTGGGTCGCACTCGGGTAATGTGGCCGCCGCCGGCCTGGCTGCCGAGGGATTGCTGGATATACTTTCCAGTGATTACTACCCGGCCAGCCTGTTGCAGGCTGCGTTCGTGCTGGCCGACCAGCAGGACGGCGGCGACCTGTCGCGGGCGGTCAAGATGATCAGCCTGGCGCCGGCGCAAGCGGCCGGGCTGACGGATCGCGGTGAAATTGCCATTGGCCTGCGCGCGGACCTGGTACAGGCCCGCAGCCGCGAAGGGCTTCCTGTAGTGCAACAAGTCTGGCGACAGGCGAAGAGGGTGTTTTGATGGTGGGCAGGTTGATCTATCTCATCGGGCCATCCGGTTCGGGCAAGGACAGCCTGCTGGATGCCGCACGCCCGCGCTTGGCCGAGCGCGGCTGCCGCATCGTGCGCCGCGTGATCACCCGCTCGGCGGAAGCGGTGGGTGAAGCGGCCCAGGGCGTGAGCCCGCAGCAGTTCGCGGCGCTGCAGGCCGAGGGTGGGTTTGCCCTCAGTTGGCAGGCCAATGGGTTGTCCTATGGGATTCCCCGGGAAATCGACGACTGGCTGGCGGCGGGGCAGGACGTGCTGGTCAACGGCTCGCGTGCGCACCTGGCGCAGACCCGCGAGCGCTATCCGAACCTGCTGGTGCTGTTGCTGACGGTGGATCAAGCCGTGTTGCGCCAGCGCCTGATCGCGCGAGGACGCGAGTCCCTGGCGGATATCGAGGAGCGCCTGGCACGCAATGCACGCTTCACGGCGCAGCTGATCAGCGGTAACGGCGCAGGGTTGTTCGTGCTGGACAATTCCGGCCCGCTGGAACACACCGTCGAGCGCCTGCTGTGCTGCCTCGACCACGGGCACTCGGCATGCGCCTGACCCTGCTCGGCACCGGTGACGCGCGGCAAGTCCCGGTGTATGGCTGCGAGTGCGCGGCGTGCGCAATGGCGCGCAGCGATGCAAGCCTGCGCCGCCGACCGTGCAGCGCGCTGATCGAATGCGGCGACCAGCGCTGGCTGATCGACAGCGGCTTGCCCGACCTCACCGAACGTTTCCCGCCGCGCAGTTTCAACGGGATTTTCCAGACCCACTATCACGCCGATCATGCGCAAGGCTTGCTGCACTTGCGCTGGGGCCAGGGGCTGGTGATACCGGTGCACGGCCCGGCGGATCCGGAAGGTTTGTCCGACCTCTACAAGCATCCCGGCATCCTCGATTTCAGCCAGCCGTTTGCCGCGTTCGAAACCCGGCAGTTCGGCGCGCTGAGCGTTACCGCGTTGCCGTTGCAACATTCCAGGCTGACCCTGGGTTACCTGCTCGAAGGCGAGGGGCGCCGCATCGCCTACCTCACCGACACCGTCGGCCTGCCGCCTGACACGCTGGCCTGGTTGCAACGCGAGCCGCTGGATGTGCTGGTGCTGGATTGCTCCATGCCGCCGCAGCCGCAAGCTCCGCGTAATCACAATGACCTGACGCTGGCGTTGCAGAGTATTGCCGACACCGGTGCGCAGTTGGGGGTACTGACCCATGTGGGGCATACGCTGGATGCATGGCTGCTGGAACATCGGCGCGAGTTGCCACGGCATGTGACAGTGGGGTGGGATGGCCGGGTGCTTTAGCGCAGGCGCCTGTCAAGCGGCAAGGTCCTGACCCACGGGAAAACCACCATGAAAAAGTTGAGCGAATGTATCCGTGTCAGGGCGGCTTTGAAGCAGTAAGCGCCGGTCAATTGTGTGGGTTTATATTTTTATCGCGTGGAATCAACAGGTTTTCAGCCTCGCCCATGTGTGTCTGGTTTTTTGAAGTGCAAGTGTTTTTTCGCGTGTTTTAGCAGGTGTTGCCCCACGCCGCGCTGTTTCAGGACGAACTAAATAAAGGCTGTTCCGCACTCATTTTTGCAGGGAAATTCAATCAGCCGATGCTCACGTGTCTGGCTCATTTATCCTCTAAAAAGAGCGCAAATTCCCATGATCAGTTCTGAGTCTTTATCGCGTACACCCCCACAGCAAACCTTGCCGCTTGCCGATCCCGGACCGTTTGGCGTGGGCGCCAGCGGCAAGCCGACCTACACCACCGACCAGGCGGGCAAGCACATCACCCGCGATAACCTGCACTTTCACGACCGCAATAACGACAACAAGATAGATCTTTCCTACACCGTCGATCCCACTTTCTCTGCTGCGCAGCAGCAACGTGTGCGCCAGGCCGCCCAGTCCTGGCAGGACGTGGCCAATATCAGTTTCAAGGAGCAGGCGGCAGGTGCGGACTGCACGGTTCACGTCAGGAACAACCCACGTGGAGACCGTGGCGTCGCCATCTCACCCACGCGCGCCACCAGCAGTACCACCGCGACGATTGGCACACTGAAATCAGGCAATTCGCCGGGGCTGGACAGCCACTTTTCGCTCACCGCCGTGCATGAAATCGGACACGCCATCGGCCTGCAGCATCCGGGTAACTACAATGGCGGTGATTCCACTTATGACAAGAGCGCTGTGTATGCCGGTGACACCAAGGCGCGCAGTGTCATGAGCTACTGGTCTGAAAAGCATCAGGCCGGTCACGATTTTCGCCACTGCAACCCCAGCGCGCCGATGATGGATGACATTGCCGCGGTGCAGCGGTTGTATGGGGCCAATCACCAGACCCGCAAGACCGACACCACCTATGGCTTCAACTCCAATACCGAGCGCGAAGCCATGACCCTCAAGAGCGCCACGGACAAACCGATCTTCTGCGTCTGGGATGGCGGGGGGGACGATACCCTGGATTTTTCCGGGTTTGCCCAGAACCAGAACATCAGCCTGAAGGCCGAGTCGTTTTCCGATGTGGGTGGCTTGAAGGGCAACGTCTCCATCGCCAAAGGCTGTACGGTTGAGAACGCCATCGGCGGTGCCGGACGGGATGTGTTGACGGGCAATGACGCGAACAATCGGCTCAAGGGCGGTGCGGGGGCCGACACATTGCGCGGCGGTGGGGGCGCGGATACGTTTATCTACGACAAGGCCAGTGACTCCACACCGCAGCAGCCGGACGTGATCGAGGACTTCACCACCGGGGTCGACAGGCTCGATGTCTCGGGCGCCTTGAGAGAGGCGGGGGTCGGCGCCCTGGTGTTTACTGACCGGTTCAGTGGGCGGGCCGGGGAGGCTGTGCTCAAGCATGACACTGCCACGGGTCGTTCAAGCCTGGAGATCGACCTGAAGGGCACGGGCAATGCCGGCTTCATGGTCAAGGGCATCGGCCAGATCAAGCCGGGGGATGTGCTGTGGCAGGGGCAAACGGTGCCGAAGGTCGTGCCAGCACCGGTACCGGCACCGACGCCAGCACCCGTGCCCGCACCACCGCTACCGGCACCGCTTGATCCGACGGCAGGCATGATTTCAGTGTTAAGCGAAATGCTCGCCACGACGCTGTCGACCTTGCTGCAGTTAGTGCTGAACGTTGTCAGGCGTTGATCAGCGCTTCGACATACTCCACAAACGCGCGTGCCTTGGCGCTCGCCATCCGGCCGGTGGGGAACACTGCCCACAAATCCCGGGGCGGCAAATGCCAGTCCGCCAGCACGCGCTTGACCTCGCCGCTGGCCAGCTCCGGCGCGAACATCCAGCTGGAGGACAGCGTCAGGCCCAGATGGCTCAGTACGGCGGCGCGCACGCCTTCCGCCGCCGTCACGCGCACGCGGCCATGGGCAACGAGCGGGTAATGCGTGTCGCCTTGGGTAAAGTTCCAGTGCGAGCCTTCGCCTCGGGTGTAGATGATCGCCTGGTGCTGCAGCAAGTCCGCCGGGGTGGCGGGCTCGCCGAAGCGTTCGAAGTAGGCCGGCGTGCCGAGGATCACGCAGGGTGATTCGCCGATCTTGCGTGCCGTGAGGCTGGAATCATCCAGGTTGCCCATGCGCAGGGCGACGTCGATGCCTTCTTCCACCAGATTGAGCGTGCGGTCATCGAGCACCACGTCGACATTCACCCCCGGGTACTGCTCCAGGAAACCGCCCAGGTGCGGAATGATATGCATGCGGGCGAAGGTTACCGCTGCGCTGATACGCAGGTTGCCCGACAGCCCGGCGCCGGCTCCCCGGGCGGCGTCGTCGGCCTCGTTGGCTTCGTCGATGGCGCGCCGGGCTTTCTCGAAAAACGCCAGGCCTGCCTCGGTGGGCGTAAGGCCACGGGTCGAACGCAATACCAGGCGCACCGCCAGGCGTGCTTCCAATTGCGCGATGCTCTTGGACACGGCGGGCTGGCCGATGCCCAGGCGCTTGGCAGCGGCCGAGAACGAACCGGTTTCGACAACGTGGACAAAAGTTTCCATGGCGGTAAGACGGTCCATCGGGTGTCCTTGGGTTATCGGGTGAGGGCGTCGAGCAGCGCCGAAGGTTCCGGGCGTTGAGTGTAATCCGGGTTGACCTCGGCGTAACGAATCACGCTGTCCTGGCCGATCACATAGCGGGCGGGCATGGGCAGTGTCCAGGCCGGATCGTCGTTGATCAGCGGCAGGTTGTTGCCCAGCGCCTTGTAGAGTTCGATCAAATAATCCGGCAATTGAAAGCGCAGCCCGAACGCATCGGCGACGTCGTTGTGGGTGTCGCTGAGGATCGGGAACCCCAGCCCGGCAATGCGCGTGGATTTGCGGCTGTTGGCGGCCGTTTGCGGCGACAGGGCCAGCAACTGGGCGCCGGCCGCCTTCAGTGTCGGCAGAAACGCCTGCAACGCCTGCAATTCCAAAGTGCAGTACGGGCACCACACACCTCGGTAGAACGTCAGCACCAGCGGCCCCTGGGCCAGCAGCCTGGCCGAGGACACCGCGTTGCCGTCGGCGTCCTTGAGGCTGAACAGCGGCGCTTTGTCTCCCACCTTGAGGGCACGTTGTGCTGCACCGCTGGCGATCAGCTCGGCGGTGGCGCGCTCCATGATCGGATGGATATGCGCGGGCGCGTTGTAGGGCGGCTTGCCCGCTTTGAAATCAGCGCTGAAGGCATCGAGTGTGGCTTGAAGTGTCATGGCGGTAGTCCCTCGGGAGATGAGCCGGCTTGGCTGGAGGGGATGATGGGCGCGTCAGTGCGGGGGTAGAAGCGGGGTGCAGGGCATAGGATTTATGCGTTGAGGGAATGAACGCGTGCAATACCAACATTCGGTAAAACAGCCGCCAGTCGGGATCCCCGATTCTGTGCTTGAGTAAAGATAACCCTAGGGTTACTTTTATTCCGGCCAAGCCAAGGAGGCTGCGGTGCAAAGCAGGCTATTGATCAAGGAGCTGCAAGAGGCGGGTTGGGTGCTGGATCGGGTCACGGGCAGTCATCACATTTTTACTCACCGCTATAACCCGTACACGATCCCGGTGCCGCACCCCAAGAAGGACCTGCCGCTGGGCACCGTCAGAAGCATCAGGAAACGCGCCGGGCTGTTTCAGTTTTAAGGAGAGCATTCATGCAATACCCAATCTGTATCGAATGGGGCGATGACTTTACCGCCACCGGTATTCAGATCCCCGATATTCCAGGCGCGGTCACCGCCGGGGACAGTTTCGAAGAGGCGTACAACGCCGCCGTGGAAGTCGCGCACATCATGCTGCAAGAAATCGCCGCCGAAGGTGGGCCGATTCCGATGCCCACGTCGGTGGCCAATCATCACGCCCATGAAGACTACGCCGGGATGGGCTGGGGCATGCTCGAGCTGGACATCTCGCCCTATCTGGGCAAGACCGAGAAGGTCAACGTGACCTTGCCCGGTTATGTCATCCAGCGCATCGACCGTTATGTGCGCGAGCACAAGGTCAAAAGCCGCTCGTCATTCCTGGCGGACGCGGCCTTGGAGAAGCTGGTGCGCTCCTGAGGGCGATCAGGCCGTGGCGACCGTGGCCTGGCGCGAAGCGCTCAAGAAGCGCAACAACGCCACCAGCGGGAACGCACTGCCCACCAGCATCACGCCCAGCCAGCCACCGTGCTCGTAGACGCTGCTGGCAATCGCCGAGCCGAAGGCGCCGCCGATGAAGATGCTGGTCATGTACAACGCGTTGAGGCGGCTGCGGCTGTTGGCGTCGAGGGCATAGATCGCGCGTTGGCCGAGGACCATGTTCATCTGCACGCAGAAGTCCAGGACCACGCCGGTCACCGCCAGGCCGATCACGCTGTACAGCGGGTGCACGAAGGCTGGCAGGAAGCTCAGCACGGCAAACAGCATGGCCAGCAGTGAGGCGCGGTGAGTGTGGCCGGCATCGGCCAGGCGGCCGGCGATGGGCGCAGCGATGGCACCCAGGGCACCGACCAGTGCGAACAACGCGATCTCACTTTGGCTCAGCCCATGATTGCGCGCCAGCTCCAGCGGTGCGGCGGTCCAGAACAGGCTGAAGGTGGCAAACATGCAGCCCTGGTAGAACGCACGTTGGCGCAGCAGGGGTTGTTCACGCAACAAGGTGCCGAGCGAGCCGAGCAGTTGGCCATAGCTGGCGCTGTGGTCAGGCTGGCGCTTGGGGATGGTCAGCATCAGCACCACGCTGATGAACGCCATCAACGCGGCCGCCGCCATGAACATCGCCCGCCAGCCGAAGTGGTCCGCGACCACGCTGGACACCGGCCGCGCCAGCAGAATGCCGAGCAGCAGCCCGCCCATGATGCTGCCCACCACCCGGCCACGGGATTCGGCGGGTGCCAGGTGGGCGGCCAGCGGGATCAGGATTTGCACCGACACCGAACTGAAGCCGATCAGCAACGACACCAGCAGGAACAGGTTCGGCTGCTCGGTGAAGGCCGCGCCCAGCAGGCTCGCAATGGCCACCACGGTGGTGGTGATCATCAGCTTGCGGTTTTCCAGCAGGTCGCCCAGCGGTACCAGGAAAAACAGGCCGAGGGCATAACCGATTTGCGTCAGGGACACGATCAGGCTGGCCATCGCCGGGGTGAGGCCGATGTCCGGTGCGATCAGTTCGATGATCGGCTGCGCGTAGTAGATGTTGGCGACGATGGCGCCGCAGCAGAACGCAAACAGCATCACCATCGCGCGGGTCATGGTGGTTGTAGGGTGTGAGGTAGCGTTCATGGTGTTCTCATAAAAGCGGAGGAAGTAGGCGAGCGAGAGTAGAGACAAGGTGCAACGGCGAGTAGGCCGCTGGTGGTGATAACACTCATGCCGGGAATTAATGACTGAAACGTTAACTTTCGCGTCGAACGGCAATGATACATTCAGACACAACTGCCGAAACAGGAAATCCATTGCGATGAAGATCACGTTGAACAAGATGCTCCTGGCTTCCACCCTTGCCGCCGCCATGGCTGTCGGCCTGGCGAACGCGGCCGATGCCCCACGCGTGGGTGTGCGTGGCGCCATCACGGCGATCGACGGCGACGCGATGCACGTCAAGGTCAACAGTGGTGAAGACGTCACCGTGCACCTGACAAAAGACACCCAGGTCCGTGCCGTGACGCTGGCGAAGATCGACGAGATCAAGCCCGGCAGCTACATCGGCTCGGCTGCCATGCCCAACGCCGACGGCACCCTGACTGCCCTCGAAGTGCATGTGTTCCCGCCGGCGATGGCCGGCACGGGCGACGGGCACCGGGCGTTCGACCTCAAAGAAGGCAGCAGCATGACCAACGGCACGGTCGGCGACCTGGTGGTCAGCAACGGGCGGACGTTGACCGTCAAATACAAAGGGGGCGAGCAGAAGATCGTGGTGCCGGATGATGTGCCGATCGTGAACCTGGAGCCAGGCGACCGCAGCTTGCTCAAGCCGGGGGTGAAGGTGGTGATGTTTGCGGCGAAGGACGCGGACGGGACGGTGACGGCGCAGGCTATCTCGGCCGGCAAAGATGGCGTGACACCGCCGATGTAAGGGCCAGGCGCATCCCCCAATGCAGGCGCTGACTGGCCTGCGACAGCATCACCTCGGTATGCCTGATACGTCGAGGTGTCTGCATCGCAGGCCAGCCAGCTCCCACACGGGGCTGCGTTTGTTCAGTTATTGACCGCTGTAGATCTGGTCGAAAACACCGCCATCATTGAAGTGGGTTTTCTGCACGGTGCGCCAGTCGCCGAAGGTCTTCTCTACCGAGAGGAATTCGACTTTCGGGAAGCGGTCGGTGTACTTGGCCAGTACCTTCGCGTCGCGTGGGCGCAGGTAGTTGTTGGCGGCGATTTCCTGGCCTTCCGGCGACCACAGGTACTTCAGGTAGTCTTCGGCGGCCGCGCGGGTGCCTTTCTTCTCGACCACTTTGTCGACCACCGACACCGGCGGCTCGGCTTCGGCAGAGACGCTTGGGTAGATCACTTCGAACTGATCACGGCCAAATTCGCGGGCGATCATTTCTGCTTCGTTTTCAAAGGTCACCAGCACGTCGCCGATCTGGTTGGTCATGAACGTGGTGGTCGCGGCGCGGCCACCGGTGTCCAGCACAGGCGCCTGCTTGAACAGCTTGCCGACAAAGGCCTTGGCCTTGTTCTCGTCGCCGCCGTTTTTCAGCACGTAGCCCCAGGCCGACAGGTAGGTGTAGCGGCCGTTACCGGAAGTCTTCGGGTTGGGCACGATCACTTGCACGCCGTCTTTCAACAGGTCCGGCCAGTCTTTCAGGGCTTTCGGGTTGCCCTTGCGCACGATAAACACCGTGGCGGAGGTGAACGGTGCGCTGTTGTTCGGCAGGCGCGTGACCCAGTTGTCCGGCACCAGCTTGCCATTGTCGGCGAGGGCGTTGATGTCGGTGGCCATGTTCATGGTGATCACGTCAGCCGGCAGGCCGTCGATCACCGAGCGCGCTTGTTTGCTGGAGCCGCCGAAGGACATCTGCAGGGTCAGCTTGTCGTTCGGGTGCTCGGCGTCCCAGTGTTTCTGGAAGGCGGCGTTGTAGTCCTTGTAGAAGTCGCGCATCACGTCATACGAGACGTTGAGCAGAGTGACCGGGGCTGCCTGGACGGCGCCCGCCAGGGCAAGGCCGGCGGCCAGTAGAGAGGCGCTAACGAGTTTTTTCACTGCTCATTCCTTGTTGTTCGAGAAGGTTATCGATTGAGTGAGGGCATTTTGCCAGCGACTATAGCTGGGCCTGCATAGACGCTTAAAGATTAAAACGCACTTTGCTTATTCCACTTTCTTAAACAGCGCATTGCCACAGCGCGAGCAGAACGCCGCGTTGGGCTCGTGGCTGTTCTTGTTGCACACCGGGCAGTCGGTTTGCAGTTGCTCACCGCGCATGGCACTGGCCAGTTCGGCGGTAAAAATCCCCGTCGGCACGGCGATGATCGAGTAGCCGGTGATCATCACCAGTGACGAAATCACCTGGCCCAGCGGGGTCTTGGGCACGATATCGCCAAAGCCCACGGTGGTCAGGGTCACGATCGCCCAATAAATACCCTTGGGAATGCTGGTAAACCCGTGCTCCGGGCCTTCGATCACGTACATCAAGGTGCCGAATACGGTGACCAGGGTGCACACACTGACCAGGAACACCACGATCTTCTGCTTGCTGCCGCGCAGCGCGGCCATCAGGTAATTGGCCTGCTTGAGGTAAGGGCTGAGCTTGAGCACGCGGAAGATCCGCAGCATCCGGATGATGCGGATGATCAGCAGGTACTGGGCGTCGCTGTAATACAGCGCGAGGATGCCGGGGACGATGGCGAGCAAATCCACCAGCCCATAGAAGCTGAAGGCATAGCGCAGCGGCTTGGGCGAGCAGTACAGGCGCAGGCCGTACTCAATGGCGAAAATGATGGTGAAGCCCCACTCGATGTAGGCCAGCACGTCGGCGTAGTTATCGTGGACGGTCTGGATACTGTCGAGGATCACAATCACCAGGCTGGCGAGGATGATCAGCAGCAAGGTGCTGTCGAAGCGCCGGCCGGCCGCTGTGTCGCTTTGAAAAACCATGACGTAGAGCCGCTGACGCCAGTCGTTGTTGCTGTCCATAAAGCCCGCCTGAATCGAATATCGAGCAAGCCTAGGGGGATTCGAAGGGGCTGTCCATGCGGGGTTTACCCAGCATCCGGCGACCGGCACGCACCAGCCAGCACGCGAGGATGAACGGGGCGGTCAACGCCGGCAGGTGCAGCGCGGCAAAGCCTGGCGTGAGGACGATTGCCAGCAGGATGCCGAGCAGTGGTTGCCAGGCGTGGCGGCGCGTCTGGCACAGGGCCAGGGCCGCCAGCGCGGGGTTGTAGCTGTGCAGGCCGAGCAGGGCGCTGGCGGTCTCGTCGAGCAGTAGCGCGATCAGCACTCCGCAGAGGGCGCCGGTCAAGGCCCAGAGGGCGGCACGCCGGTTGGCCAGCCACAGGCCAAGCGCGATCAGCGCACCGGCCAGGGGCTGGTCGAGCAGCATGATTTGCGCGAGCCCGGTAAAGGGCGCGGCCAGTACGGCCAGGGTGTCGGCTTCGCCGAGTGCAAACGTGCTCGGCGGCACGCTGCCCAGTAACAGCCAGCCCAGGCCGACAAACGGCGCGGTGTAGGCGGGCAGGTCATCGGGGCGGGTTGCGTGTTTGAGCCATTGTCGCGTGAGCATCGCACTCAAGCCGCCGCACGCCAGGATCAGCGGTGGCAGCACGGCCGACCAGGCAAAGTGCTGGCTGATCAGCAAGCCCAGCAGTACGCCGTTGTAGCTATACAGGCCGGCCTGGCGTTCGGCCTTGGGATAACCCCGGCGCTGGGCCGTGAGCAAACCGGCGACGCCTCCCAGCAACGCCCCGCCGAGCAGGGCCGGGGCGCCGATCAGGATGGCCAGCAGGCACAGCAGGCCACACAGGGGATGGCGCTGCAGGAAGATCTGGCTGAAGCCGTTGAGCAAGGCTTCGGCCCAGTCGGGGCAGGATTGGTTGGGCATGGCGGATGAGTCTGAGGGACCGAGTTGCCCCCAATCGCCGGCAAGCCAGCTCCCACATTTGAATCGGTTCACCAATCAAAATGTGGGCGCCGGGCTTGCCCGCGATGAGGCCTGAACAGACGCTAGATCAACGTCTCGATACGCAGCGAATTGGTCGACCCCGGTTGCCCGAACGGCACTCCCGCAGTAATCACCAACGTATCCCCACGCTGCGCCATCCCCTGGGCCTGGGCGATCTCCAGCGCGGTCGAACACACTTCATCGACCTGGCGCAGCCGATCATTGACCACCGAATGCACGCCCCACGCCACGCTCAAGCGGCGCGCAGTGGAGAGGTTCGGCGTGAGGTTGAGGATCGGCGCCACCGGCCGTTCCCGCGCCGCGCGCAGGCTGGAGCTGCCGGACTCGCTGTAGTTCACCAGCACCGCCACCGGCAGGATGCTGCTGATCCGCCGGATCGCACAGCTGATGGCGTCCGACACCGTGGCGTCCGCCTTGGGCCGGCTGACGTCCAGTTGCGTCTGGTAGTCCGGGCCGTTTTCGACCTGGCGGATGATCTTGCTCATCATCTGCACGGCTTCCAGGGGGTACTCGCCGGACGCGGTTTCCGCCGACAGCATCACCGCATCGGCGCCTTCGGCCACGGCGTTGGCGACATCGGTGACTTCGGCGCGAGTCGGTGCCGGGGAGAAACGCATGGACTCGAGCATCTGCGTGGCCACCACCACCGGCTTACCCAACTGGCGGCAGGTGCTGATGATGTCTTTCTGGATCTGCGGCACGCTCTCGGCGGGCACTTCCACACCCAGGTCGCCCCTGGCCACCATGATCGCGTCGCTCAGCTCGGCGATTTCCTGCAGGCGCTGCACGGCCGAGGGTTTCTCGATCTTGGCCATCAGGAACGCTTTGTCGCCGATCAACTCACGGGCTTCGCGGATGTCTTCCGGGCGTTGCACGAACGACAGCGCTACCCAGTCCACACCCAGTTCCAGGCCGAACCTCAGGTCGCTGCGATCCTTGGCGGTGAGCGGGCTGAGTTCCAGCAGCGCCTGTGGGACATTCACACCTTTGCGGTCGGACAATTCGCCGCCATTCAGCACCGTGGTGTCGATGGCATCCGCATGCTTGGTGATGACCCGCAGGCGCAGTTTGCCGTCATCCAGCAGCAGGTCCATGCCCGGCTCCAGCGCCGCGATGATTTCCGGGTGCGGCAGGTTGATACGGCGCTGGTCGCCCGGTGTGGGGTCCAGGTCCAGGCGCAGGGCCTGGCCACGCACCAATTGCACCTTGCCTTCGGCAAAGCGCCCGACCCGCAGCTTCGGTCCTTGCAGGTCCATGAGGATGCCCAGCGGGTAGTTCAGCTGGCGCTCGACCTGGCGAATCCACTGGTAGCGCTGGGCGTGATCGGCGTGCTCGCCGTGGCTGAAGTTGAGGCGGAAGATATTCACGCCGGCCTCCACCAGCTCGCGGATATCATCGATACCGTCGGTGGCCGGGCCCAGGGTGGCGAGGATTTTGACCTTCTTGTCAGGCGTCATGTTTGGCAGTCTCAAGGATCAGGATGGCGCGGAAATCATTGACGTTGGTGCGCGTCGGTTCGGTGACGATCAAGCCCTCGAGCGCGGCGAAATAGCCGTAGCCGTTGTTGTTATCCAGCTCGTCGCTGGCCGACAGGCCCAAGGCCTCGGCGCGGGCATAGCTGCAGGGGGTCATGATGGCGCCGGCGTTGTCTTCGGAGCCGTCGATGCCATCAGTGTCACCGGCCAGGGCGTACACGCCAGGCAAGCCCTTGAGGCTGTCGGTCAGGCTCAGCAGGAATTCGGCATTGCGCCCGCCACGGCCATTGCCGCGCACGGTGACGGTGGTTTCGCCACCGGAGAGGATCACGCAGGGCGCCGCCAGTGGCTGGCCATGCTGCACGATTTGTCGGGCGATGCCGGCGTGCACCTTGGCCACGTCCCGCGCTTCGCCTTCAAGGTCGCCGAGGATCAGCGGGCTGAACCCGGCCTGGCGGACTTTCACCGCGACCGCTTCGAGGGATTGCTGCGGGCGCGCGATCAATTGGAAGTGGCTGCGCGCGAGTGCCGGGTCACCCGGCTTGACGGTTTCCGAGGCCGGGTTCTGCAACCAGCTGCGTACCGAGGCGGGGGCGTCGATGCCGTAGCGCTTGAGGATCGCCAATGCCTGTTGCGACGTGCTCGGGTCGCCAACGGTGGGGCCGGAAGCAATCACCGTGGCCTGGTCGCCCGGCACATCGGAAATCGCATAGGTGTAGACCGTCGCCGGCCAGGCCGCCTTGGCCAGTCGGCCACCCTTGATCGCCGAGAGGTGCTTGCGCACGCAATTCATCTCGCCAATGGTGGCGCCGGATTTGAGCAGGGCTTTGTTGATGGCTTGCTTGTCGGCCAGGGTGATGCCTTCGGCGGGCAGGGCGAGCAGTGCAGAGCCGCCGCCAGACAGCAGGAAGATCACGCGGTCGTCTTCAGTCAGGTTGCTGATCAATGCCAGCACGCGTTTGGCCACGGCGAGGCCGGCGGCATCGGGGACCGGGTGGGCGGCCTCGACCACTTCGATTTTCTTGCACGGCGCGCCGTGGCCGTAGCGCGTAACCACCAGGCCGGAGACTTCGCCCTGCCAGGCGTTTTCCACCACCAGGGCCATGGCGGCGGCGGCTTTGCCGGCGCCGATCACGATCACGCGGCCGCTGCGGTCGGTGGGCAGATAAGGTTCGAGGACTTGCCGGGGGTGGGCGGCGTCGATGGCTGTGGCAAACAGCGCGCGAAGCAGGTGTTGCGGATCGACCGACATAAGCGGGCTCCCGGGGGATTCTTGTTATTAGGGGGGGCATCAATTCCAGGCCGGAATGCGATCAAATGTGGGAGCGGGCTTGCTCGCGAATGCGTTCTGACATTCAACATCCATGCTGACTGATACACCGCTTTCGCGAGCAAGCCCGCTCCCACATTCGACCGCACTCAAAGGTGGAAGCGGTGTGGGTTACTTATCGCGAATCGAAAAATTCGCCATATGCTCCAGCCCCTTGATCAGCGCCGAATGGTCCCAGTTGCCGCCGCCGATCGCCGTGCAGGTGCTGAACACCTGTTGGGTGCCGGCGGTGTTCGGCAGGTTGATCCCCAGCTCCTTGGCACCGGCCAGGGCCAGGTTCAGGTCCTTCTGGTGCAGGTTGATGCGGAAGCCCGGATCGAAGGTGCCCTTGATCATGCGCTCGCCATGCACTTCGAGGATCTTCGAGGAGGCAAAGCCGCCCATCAGCGCTTCACGCACCTTGGCCGGGTCGGCGCCGTTCTTCGAGGCGAACAGCAGCGCTTCGGCCACCGCCTGGATATTCAGCGCGACGATGATCTGGTTAGCCACCTTGGCCGTCTGGCCATCGCCATTGCCACCCACCAGGGTGATGTTCTTGCCCATGCTCTGGAACAGGGGCAGGGCGCGTTCGAAGGTCTGCGGCTCGCCACCGACCATGATGCTCAGGGTGCCGGCCTTGGCGCCGACTTCACCGCCGGACACTGGCGCATCCAGGTACTGCGCGCCGGTCTGGTTGATCTTGGCGGCGAACGCCTTGGTGGCGGTGGGGGAGATCGAACTCATGTCGATCACCACCTTGTTGGGTGACAGGCCGGCGGCGACACCGTCGGCGCGGAACAGCACGTCATCGACCTGCGGGGTGTCGGGCACCATGACGATGATGAACTCGGCTTCCTGGGCGACTTGCTGCGGGTTGGCCAACGCGATGGCACCCGCGCCGATCAGCTCGGCCGGCGCCTTGCCATGATGCTCGGAAAGAAACAGTTGGTGACCTGCTTTCTGCAGGTTGGCGGCCATGGGTTGGCCCATGATGCCGGTGCCGATGAATCCGATTTTAGCCATGATCAAAATCCTCTTGTTATTCGATGTATGGGCCTGGCACGGCCTTCTAAACACAGGAGGTCCAATGTGGGAGCGGGCTTGCTCGCGAATGCAGTCTGACATTCAGCATTGATGTCGACTGATACACCGCTTTCGCGAGCAAGCCCGCTCCCACATTGGGTCCCGTGTTTGTTCAGTCAGATCGCGTTGTGGGTTTTGAGCCAGCCCAAACCCGCTTCGGTGGTGGTCAACGGCTTGTATTCACAGCCGACCCAGCCCGAGTAACCGATGCGGTCCAGATGCTCGAACAGGAAGCGATAGTTGATCTCGCCGGTACCCGGCTCATTGCGCCCGGGGTTGTCCGCCAGCTGGATATGGTTGATCTCGCCCAGGTGCGCGGCCATGGTGCGGGCCAGGTCGCCTTCCATGATTTGCATGTGATAGATGTCGTATTGCAGGAACAGGTTGGCGCTGCCCACTTGCTCGCGAATCGACAGGGCCTGGGCGGTGTTGTTGAGGTAGAAGCCGGGGATGTCGCGGGTGTTGATGGCTTCCATCACCAGCTTGATGCCCACCGCTTGCAGCTTGTCGGCTGCGTACTTGAGGTTGGCGACAAACGTCTTTTCCAGGGTTGCGTCATCGACACCGGCAGGCCGGATCCCCGCCAGGCAGTTGATCTGGGTATTGCCCAGCACCTCGGCGTAGGCGATGGCCAGGTTGACCCCGGCGCGGAACTCCTCGACCCGATCCGGGTGGCACGCCAGGCCGCGCTCGCCCTTGGCCCAATCACCGGCCGGCAGGTTGAACAGCACTTGGGTCAGGCCATGGGCGTCAAGTTGTGCCTTGATTTCGGCGGAGCTGAACTCATACGGGAACAGGTACTCGACCCCTTCGAAACCGGCCTCGGCGGCGGCTTTGAAGCGGGCGAGAAAGTCCTGCTCGGTAAACAGCATGGACAGGTTGGCGGCAAAGCGCGGCATAGGGTTCTCCTTAATCGAGCAGGGAAATGGCAGTCGGCGCATCGTTGCCGACCAGGGCCAGATCTTCGAATTCGTTGACGGCGTTGATCTCGGTGCCCATGGAAATATTGGTCACGCGCTCCAGGATGATCTCGACGATCACCGGCACCTTGAATTCCTCGATCATCTCCTGCGCCTTGCGCAGGGCCGGCTGGATCTGGCCCGGCTCGAACACGCGCAGGGCCTTGCAACCCAGGCCTTCGGCGACGGCGACGTGGTCGACGCCATAACCGTTGAGCTCCGGGGCGTTGAGGTTGTCGAAGGACAGCTGGACGCAGTAGTCCATTTCAAAACCGCGCTGGGCCTGGCGGATCAGCCCCAGGTAGGAGTTGTTCACCACCACGTGGATGTACGGCAGCTTGAATTGCGCGCCCACCGCCAGCTCTTCGATCATGAACTGGAAGTCATAGTCGCCGGACAACGCCACCACCTTGCGGCTCGGGTCGGCCTTGACCACGCCGAGCGCTGCGGGGATGGTCCAGCCCAACGGGCCGGCCTGGCCGCAGTTGATCCAGTGACGCGGCTTGTACACGTGGAGGAATTGCGCGCCGGCAATCTGCGACAGGCCGATGGTGCTGACGTAGCAGGTGTCTTTGCCGAACACCTGGTTCATCTCTTCGTACACCCGTTGCGGCTTGACCGGCACCGCGTCGAAGTGGGTCTTGCGCTGCAGGGTGGCCTTGCGCTGCTGGCAATCATGCAGCCAGGCGCTGCGGTCCTTGAGCTTGCCGGCGGCTTTCCACTCGCGGGCCACTTCAATGAACAGGGTCAGCGCGGAACCGGCGTCGGAGACGATGCCCAGGTCCGGGGTGAACACGCGGCCAATCTGCGTCGGCTCGATGTCGACGTGAATGAACTTGCGGCCTTCGGTGTAGACCTCCACCGAACCGGTGTGGCGGTTGGCCCAGCGGTTGCCGATGCCGAGCACCACGTCCGACTTGAGCATCGTCGCGTTGCCATAGCGGTGAGAGGTTTGCAGGCCGACCATGCCGACCATCAGCGGGTGGTCGTCGGGGATGGTGCCCCAGCCCATCAGGGTCGGAATCACCGGGATACCAGTGAGTTCGGCGAACTCCACCAGCAGTTCGCTGGCGTCGGCATTGATCACGCCACCGCCGCTGACCAGCAACGGCCGCTCGGCGGCATCGAGCAGGGCCAGGGCTTTTTCCACCTGGATGCGGGTTGCCAGCGGCTTGGCCAGGGGCAGCGGCTGGTAGGCGTCGATGTCGAATTCGATTTCGGCCATCTGCACGTCGAACGGCAGGTCGATCAACACCGGGCCTGGGCGGCCTGAGCGCATTTCGTAGAAGGCTTTCTGGAACGCGTAGGGCACCTGGCCAGGTTCGAGCACGGTGGTCGCCCACTTGGTCACGGGCTTGACGATGCTGGTGATGTCGACGGCCTGGAAGTCTTCCTTGTGCATCCGTGCACGCGGGGCTTGGCCGGTGATGCACAGGATCGGGATCGAGTCCGCCGAAGCGCTGTAGAGGCCGGTGACCATGTCGGTGCCCGCCGGGCCCGAAGTGCCGATGCACACGCCGATATTGCCGGCCTTGGTGCGGGTGTAACCCTCGGCCATGTGCGAGGCGCCTTCAACGTGGCGAGCAAGGACGTGATCGATGCCACCGACCTTCTGCAAGGCCGAATACAGCGGGTTGATCGCGGCGCCAGGGATACCGAAGGCGGTGTCCACGCCTTCACGGCGCATCACCAGGACGGCGGCTTCGATTGCTCTCATTTTGCTCATGATTTTGGTGCCTCTTGCGTTTTGTAATTGTATACAAGTGGTGTCTCGATAAAGTGTATTCACGGCGAGCGGCGCAGGTCAATCCATTTTGTTCGCGGCCCTTTGCGTTCGTCGGAAGGCATTTTTTCGACGTATGGAGTGTTTGTGCGAAATTATTGTATACAAAATTAATTGTCATTGTGTTCTATTTGTTTGATCGAGCATCTGATCAGACAGACCTCCACCGCTTTCCCAATAACAAAAGAAGGACGGCACCATGAGCGCTTTAACCTTGAAAATCGCCACCCAGCTCGCCAGTCAGGCCCTCAACGCAGGGCGCACGCTGTCGACGGCGCCGCTGACCATCGCGGTCCTCGACAGCGGCGGCCACTTGATCACCCTGCAACGCGAAGACGGCGCCAGCCTGCTGCGCCCGCAGATCGCCATCGGCAAGGCCTGGGGCGCGATTGCGCTGGGCAAGGGCTCGCGCTTGTTGGCACTGGACGCGCAGCAGCGCCCGGCGTTTATCGCGGCATTGAACAGCCTGGGGCAGGGCAGCGTGGTCCCGGCACCGGGCGGGGTATTGATTCGAGATCGAGAAGGGGTGGTACTGGGGGCGATCGGGATCAGTGGCGACACATCGGACATCGACGAGCAATGCGCGATCACCGCAATCGAGGGCGTGGGGTTGTTGGCGGATGCGGGGGTGCCCGCGTGAGTTGAAGTGACGGTGCGGGCCTCTTCGCGAGCAAGCCCGCTCCCACATTTTAAATGCATTCCAAGTGTGGGAGCGGGCTTGCTCGCGAAGGCGGCAACGCGGTCTCGGCACTAAACCCGGATCACCTCCCACAACGGATCACCCCAATCCCCCCAACAACCCGGCTCCCACATTCGGAATGCAGTCCAAATGTGGGAGCGGGCTTGCTCGCGAAAGCGGCGACGCGGTCTCGGCACTAAACCCGGATCACCTCCCACAAAGGATCACCCCAATCCCCCCAACAACCCGGCTCCCACATTTTGAATGCATTCCAAGTGTGGGAGCGGGCTTGCTCGCGAAAGCGGCGACGCGGTCTCGGCACTAAACCCAGATCGCATCCCACAGCGGATAGTCGCCGATTCGTTCTACCAAGTTGGCCCGCAATGGATTAGCCACCACATACCGGGCCATTTTCACCAGGTCGTCTTCCTTTCGTAGCGCACGATCATGAAAGCTGGTTTGCCAAAGCCTGCCTTTGCGACCGCTGGCGCCGTTAACGGTGCGGGTGCTTTTGGATTTCACCTGGCACATCAGGTCTCCCAAGGAGCCTTTTTGCAGTTCGATCAGCCAGTGGAAATGGTCTGGCATCACCACCCATGCCAGGGAGTTGGCCAGCCCTTGGTATTGGGCGAGCCGGAATTGCCCGACCACCAGGCGGCCGAGGTGGAAGTCGCGAAATATCGGCAGGCGTTCGTGGGTGTTGGTGGTGATCAGGTAGACACGGTTCGGTTCGCTGAACCGCCCGATACGCAGGCGGTGTGAAGTGGCTAAATCAGGCATTCCTTGGCCTCTCTTCAAGTGGTGTCCTGAGAGGCTAGATCTCGCCGATCAATGCTGGGCGCCAGGCTTTTGGCAGGATGTGTCTGGAAGGCCGCTTTCGCGAGCAAGCCCGCTCCCACTGGGGGTGGAGGGATTCGAACATTTTGTGTTCAACACCGCAGAAATGCAGGCGCTGGCTTGCCTGCGATGCAAACACCATCCTCCATCAGTCCGGCTCACACCCCTTGAGCACCAACCGGATGATCGTCTGCGCCGCCGCCTCATAGTCCGCCTCATCCAATTTGGCCTTTCCGGTCACCGCCGAGATCTGCCAATCGAAATCCGCATAGGTCTGCGTCGCTGCCCAGATGCTGAACATCAGGTGGTTGGGGTCAATGGCGGCGATCAGGCCGCGATCTACCCAGTTCTGGATGCGGTCGATGTTGTGCTTGGCCTGGGCGTTGAGCTGTTCAACCTGGTCGGCACTGAGGTGTGGCGCGCCGTGCATGATTTCGCTGGCGAACACCTTGGAAGCGAAGGGCAGGTCGCGGGAAATGCGGATTTTCGAGCGGATGTAGTTGCTCAGTACCACCGACGGCTCACCCTCGGGGTTGAACGGCGTGGACGCTGCCAGGATCGGCTCGATAATGCTTTCGAGCACCTCGCGATAGAGGTTGTCCTTGGACTTGAAGTAGTAATAGACATTGGGCTTGGGCAGCCCGGCCTTGGCGGCGATGTCGCTGGTTTTGGTCGCGGCGAAGCCCTTGTCGGCAAACTCCTCGCTGGCCGCCCGCAGGATCTTTTCTTTGTTGCGCTCGCGAATGGTGCTCATAAACCAGGGTTTTCCTTGCCAGGACAGGCGGTTGCGCATGGTAGCACCGGCCTTGCGCAGCGCTCAAGAATCCTACTCCAGGCCTTGCAGGCCGGGGGCTTGCGCCAGATTGTCTGTCTTGATGCTGAACGCATTCAAGGTTGTACAGGCATAGGCCGGGCGCGCTGCTAGAGTTCAGGTCAGCCACCGACTCATTGCAGCGGTCGGTCTATCCTGATTTCGGCGTTCGAGAGAGAAACCGTGGAGAAAAGCAAACGACGCACGTTCGCCTGGCTGGCGGGCGTCGTCCTGGTGGTACTGGCGATTGTCCTGGGTCTCCATTTCTTCACCGCGCAGCACAAGGGCAAGCCTGCAGCCACAGGTGAACCGGTGGCCGTGGTGCCCGTCGCCTTGCAGGATGTGCCGGTGTACATCGACGCCCTCGGCACCGTGACCCCGACACGCAGCGTCACGGTGGTCAGCCAGGTCGACGGCATCCTCAGCAGCGTCGAATTCAAGGAAGGCCAGCACGTCAGCAAAGGCCAGGTCATTGCCCGCATCGACGACCGTGCGCTCAAGGCGCAATTGGCGGTGGCCAAGGGCACGCTGGCGCATGACCAGGCCGTGTTGAGCAATGCCCAGCGCGACCTGGCCCGCTATCGCGACCTGGTCAAGGCCGGCTCCACCAGCCAGCAAACCCTCGATACCCAGGCCGCCCTGGTGCAGGAGCAGCAGGGCACCGTCGCCGCCGACCAGGGCAATGTGCAAAACCTCGACGTGCAACTGAGCTACTGCACCATCACCTCGCCGGTCGATGGCGTGGTTGGCCTGCGCCTGGTCGACCCCGGCAACTACGTGACCACCACCAGCACCACCGGCATTGTGGTCATTACCCAGATGAACCCGGCCACGGTGGTGTTTGCCGTGCCCGAAGATGACCTGGGCAGCATCGACCAGGCCATGGCCCGTGGCAGCGTGACCGTGCTGGCCTACGACCGCAATAAAAAGACCCTGCTGGCCACCGGCAGCCTGCTGGCCCTGGATAACCAGGTCGACACCAGCACCGGCACGATCAAGGTCAAGGCGCAGTTCGACGACGCGGGTGATGCGCTGTTCCCCAACCAATTCGTCAACGCGCGTCTCAAGGCCGACACCTTGAGCCAGGTCGCCGTGGTGCCGACCCGGGCGATCCAGCACGGCAGCAAGGGGGATTTCGTGTTTGTGGTCAACGGCGACAAAGCCGCGCTGCGCAACGTCAAGACCGGGCCGTCGATGGGCGATGTCTCGGCGATCCTCGACACCGGCGTCAAGCCTGGCGAGCAGGTGGTCACCGAAGGTGCCGATAAACTTGACGACGGTTCGCCGGTAAAAGTCGTCGCCCAGTAAGGAGCTGCCGGTCATGAATGTCTCGCGGCCCTTTATCGAACGCCCGGTGGCAACCACGCTGATGATGGTGGCCGTGCTCTTGCTCGGGTTGCTCGGGTACCATTTGCTGTCGGTGTCGGCGTTGCCCGAGGTCGATTACCCGACCATCCAGGTCTTCACCCAATACCCCGGCGCCAGCCCGGATGTGGTCAGTTCCTCGATCACCGCGCCGCTGGAGCGCCAGCTCGGCGAGATGCCGGGGCTCAAGTCGATGAACTCCACCAGCTCCGACGGCGCCTCGGTGGTGACCCTGCAATTCGACTTGTCGTTGTCCCTGGATGTCGCCGAACAAGAAGTGCAGGCGGCGATCAACGCGGCCGGTACCTTCCTGCCGGCGAACCTGCCGTACCCGCCGGTCTACAGCAAGGTCAACCCGGCGGACGCGCCGGTGCTGACGCTGTCGCTGACCTCCGATGTGCTGCCGCTGACCAAGATCGAAGACCTGGCCGACACGCGCCTGGCGCAGAAGATCTCGCAGATCACCGGCGTCGGCCTGGTCACCATCAGCGGCGGCCAGCGCCCGGCGGTGCGGGTCGAGGCCAATACCTCGGCGCTGAACAGTCTCGGCCTGTCCCTGGATGACCTGCGCACCTCGCTGGGCACCGCCAACGTCAACCAGGCCAAGGGCAATATCGACGGCAAGTTCCAGGCGTATTCCATCGGCGCCAACGACCAACTGCAATCGGCCGAGGAGTACCGCGACCTGGTGATCGCCTACAAGAACGGCGCGCCGATTCGCCTGTCGCAGATCGCCAGTTCGACCCAGGGCGCCGAGAACCCGCGCCAGGCCGCCTGGACCAACAGCACGCCGTCGATTGTGTTGAATATCCAGCGCCAGCCTGGCGCCAACGTGATCCAGGTGGTCGACCGCGTGCAGCAATTGCTGCCCAAGCTGCGCGCCAGTTTGCCTGCCACATTGAAGGTCGATGTGCTCACCGACCGCACCCAGACCATCCGCGCGTCGGTCACCGATGTGCAGTACGAATTGGCCATGGCCATCGCGCTGGTGGTGATCGTGATTTTCATCTTCCTGCGCAACGTCGCGGCGACGATCATTCCGGCGGTGACCATCCCGTTGACGCTGGTGGGGACGCTGGCGGTGGCCTATGCCCTGGGCTTTTCCCTCAACAACCTGACGCTGATGGCGCTGACCATCGCCATCGGTTTCGTGGTGGATGACGCGATCGTGATGATCGAAAACATCACGCGCTACCTGGAGGCTGGTGACTCGCCGCTGGAGGCGGCCCTCAAGGGCTCGGCGCAGATCGGCTTCACGATCATCTCGCTGTCGATTGCGCTGATCGCGGTGATGATCCCGTTGCTGTTCATGGGCGATGTGGTCGGGCGGCTGTTCCGCGAATTCGCCATGACCGTGGCCGTGACTATCGTGATCTCCGCGCTGATTTCCCTGACGCTCACGCCGATGATGTGCGCGCGGATGCTCAAGCACCGGCAGCAGGAACACCGGGTGGATTTCTTCGACCGCATCAACACGCACTATGTGCGGGGCCTCGATTGGGTGCTGGCGCACCGCACGCTTACGTTGATCTCGGTGGTGCTCACCGCAGCCCTGACCCTGGTGACACTGGTGCTGATGCCCAAGGGCTTTTTCCCTGATCAGGACACCGGCCTGATCCAGGGGATTTCCCAGGCGGCGCCGACCATTTCGTTCCAGCAGATGCAGGTGGAGCAGCAGCGCCTGGCCGCGCGGATTCTCAAGGATCCGGCGGTGCAGAGCCTGTCGTCCTTCGTCGGCATCGACCAGACCAACCCGACCATCAACCAGGGCAACCTGCTGATCAACCTCAAGCCCCGAGGCGAGCGCGACAGCAGCACCGAAGTGATCCGCCGCCTCGCCGATGCCAACGCCGACGATGCCGGCATCCGCCTGTACCTGCACTCGGTGCAGGACCTGACGCTGGACGCCACGGTGTCCACCACCAGCTATCGCCTGGGCCTGCAAGCCACCGACCCGGATGAGCTGGAGCAGTGGACCAACAAGCTGCTCGCGGCGATCAAGCAGGACCCGATGTTCACCGACGTGCAAAGCCAGGCGATGCAGTTTGGCAACCAGATCCAGCTGACCTTCGACCGCGCCACCGCCTCGCGCCTGGGCATCACCCCGCAAGCCATCGACGATGTGCTGTATGACGCGTTTGGCCAGCGCCAGGTGTCGACGATCTACACCCAGCTCAACCAGTACCACGTGGTGATCGCCACCGATCATCCGCCGCGCAACCTGCCGGATCTGCTCACCGGCTTGTACGTGGACATTCCCGCCGGCGGCGTGGCGCCGCTGTCGAGCATGGCCACGATGCAGGTGGTGCGCACCCCGGTGACCATTAATCGCCTGGGGCAATTTCCCTATGCGGATGTATCGTTCAACCTCGCGCCGGGGCAAACCCTTGGCGCAGCGGTGACCCGGCTCAAGGACATCGAGGCCAAGGTCGGCCTGCCGCTGTCGGTGCAGGCCAACCTTGAGGGAGCGGCGGCGACGTTCGAGGCGTCGCTGTCCAACCAGGTGTTCCTGGTGGTGGCGGCGATTGTGGTGGTGTACCTGATGCTGGGGATTCTCTACGAGAGCTTCGTGCACCCGGTGACGATCCTTTCGACGTTGCTTTCGGCCGCCCTCGGCGCGTTGCTTGCGCTGCTGGTCACTGGCACGCAGTTCGACATCATCGGTTTGATCGGCATCGTGCTGTTGATCGGCATCGTCATGAAGAACGGCATCATGATGGTCGACTTCGCCCTGGCACTGCTGCGCGAGGGCGGGCTGACCCCGGTGGCGGCGATCCGGCAGGCGGCGGAGTTGCGGTTTCGGCCGATCCTGATGACCAGCATGGCCTCGCTGTTCGGCGCGGTGCCGCTGGCGCTGGGCACCGGTATCGGCTCGGAACTGCGCCATCCACTGGGCATCGCGATCATTGGCGGACTGATGCTCAGCCAGTTGCTGACGCTGTTTTCCACCCCGGTGATCTTCCTCGCCATGCACGGGCTGGAACAGCGCTTCAGCCGGCGCCCGGTTGAAGCGGACCCGGCGCAATGAACCTCAGCGCGCCGTTTGTCCATCGCCCCATCGCCACCACCCTGATGGCGGCGGGGCTGGCGCTGTTCGGCGCGCTGGCCTTTATGCTGTTGCCGGTGGCGCCGTTGCCGGAGGTGGATTTCCCCACCATCAGCGTCAGTGCCTCGTTGCCCGGCGCCGACCCCAATACCGTCGCCAGTTCGGTGGCCACGCCGCTGGAGCGCGAGTTCGGGCAGATCGCCGGTGTCACGCAAATGACCTCCGCCAGCAGCCTCGGCTCCACCCGCATCACCCTGCAGTTTGACCTCAACCGCGATATCGACGGCGCCGCGCGCGACGTGCAGGCAGCGATCAACGCGGCGCGCACCAACCTGCCGAGCGACCTGTCCGGCAACCCGACCTATCGCAAAGTCAACCCGGCCGACTCGCCGATCATGATCATCAGCCTGACCTCCGACAGCGCCACGCCGGGGCAGATGTACGACGTGGCCTCGACCCTGCTGGAGCAGAAACTGTTGCAGACCACCGGCGTCGGCGACGTGACGGTTGGCGGCGGTGCGCTGCCGGCGGTGCGCGTGGAGCTCAACCCGGATCGCCTCAACCGGTACGGCGTCAGCCTGGAGCAGGTGCGCCAGGTCATCAGCGCCTCGAATGCCAACCTGCCCAAGGGCAACGTGGCAATCGGTGACCGCTCCTACGGGATTGGCGCCAATGACATGCTGCTCAACACCGACGACTATGGCCCGTTGGTGGTCAAGGAACACAACGGCGACCTGATCCGCATCGCGGACCTCGGCTACGTGCGCGAAGATGTGCAGGACCTGCGCAACTTCGGCCTGTCCAACGGCAAGCCGGCGGTGTTGCTGGTGGTGTTCAAGCAACCCGGCGCGAATGTGATCGACACAGTGGACGCGGTAAAAGCCTCGCTGCCGTTTCTGCAAAGCTCGATCCCGGCGTCGATCAAGCTCAACCTGTTGATGGACCGCACCACCACCATCCGCGCCTCGCTGCATGATGTGGAAGTGACCCTGCTGGCGTCGATCCTGCTGGTGACGCTGGTGACGTTCGGGTTTTTCCGCGACTGGCGCAGCACGCTGGTGCCGGCGATCGTGGTGCCGCTGTCGTTGCTCGGCACCTTCGGCGCGATGTACTTCCTCGGCTACAGCCTGAATAACCTGTCGTTGATGGCGCTGACCATTTCCACCGGGTTTGTGGTGGACGATGCCATCGTGGTGGTGGAAAACATCATGCGCCACCTGGAGAAAGGCGAGAGCCGGGTCCAGGCTGCGCTGAATGGCGCCAAGGAGGTCGGCTTCACCGTGCTGACCATCAGCGTGTCGCTGGTCGCGGTGTTCATTCCGCTGCTGTTGATGGGCGGGATTGTCGGGCGGCTGTTCCGTGAGTTTTCGGTATCGCTGTCGGTGGCGATCGTCATCTCGATGCTGATCTCGCTGACGGTCACGCCGATGCTCGCCAGCGTGTTGCTGCGCGCGCCCAAGGAGGTGCACGAAGGCGATGAACACCCGGATTCGCGTTTTCACCGTTTCTATGACCGGACCCTGGGGTGGGTCATCGAGCATTCGATCCTGATGGGCCTGGTCACGGTGCTGGTGATCGTGCTGGCCGGGGTGCTGTATGTGCTGGTGCCCAAGGGCTTTTTTCCCCAGGAAGACACCGGCCGCCTGCAGGGCAGCATCCTGGCCAACCAGAGCATTTCCTACGGGGCGATGCAGAAGGACTTCACCGAGATCAACCGCAAGGTCATGACCAACCCCAATGTGGAAACCGCCGCCGGGTTTGTCGGTGGCGGCGGCGGTGGCGGTGGGGCGGTCAACAGTGCGCAGATGTTCGTGCTGCTCAAGCCACTGGGCGAGCGCAAGGACGACGCCACCCAGGTGATCGGGCAAATCCGCCACGCCCTCGGTGACTTGCCCGGCACCAAGCTGTTTCTGCAGTCGGCCCAGGACATCACCGTGGGCGGCCGCCAGAGCGGCGCGCAATATCAGTACACGCTTACCGCCGATGACCAGTCATCCCTGGACGAGTGGGTGCCGAAGGTGGTGGCTGTGTTGCGCAAGCTGCCGCAGTTGACCGACCTGAACACCGACCAGCAGGACAACAGCCTGCTGGCCAATGTCGGCATCAACCGCGACACGGCGGCGCGGCTCGGGGTGAGCATGTCGGCCGTCGACCAGACGCTGTACGACGCCTTTGGCCAGCGCCAGGTCTCGACCCTCTACCGCGCCGCCAACCAGTACCACGTGGTGATGGAAATCGCCCCCGAATACTGGACCGACCCGTCGGCGCTCAAGGGCATTTATGTGCCGGTGGGCAGCGCGGCGCTGGCCAGCAAAGGCAGCGTCGTCGCGCCCAACCTGGCGGCGCAGTCGACCTTGGTGCCACTGTCGGCGATTGCCGATGATTCGGTGGCGCGCACGGCGATTTCCATCAGTCACCAGGGCAGTTTTCCGGCGGTAACGGTCTCGTTCAACCTGGCGCCCGGCACGTCCATCGGCCAGGCCACCGCCTTGGTCGACGACGCGGTGAAGCAACTGCGCATGCCCGCCAGTGTGGTCGGGCAGTTCGCCGGCACCGCCCAGGTGTTCCAGTCGTCGGTGGCCAGCGAGCCGCTGCTGATCGTCGCGGCATTGCTCTCGGTGTATATCGTGCTGGGCATTCTGTATGAAAACCTGATGCACCCGCTGACGATTCTTTCCACCTTGCCTTCGGCGGGTGTCGGTGCCTTGATCGCGTTGCTGCTGACCGGCACCGAACTGTCGATCATCGCGCTGGTGGGCGTGATTTTGTTGATCGGCATCGTCAAGAAGAACGCGATCATGATGATCGACTTCGCGATCACTGAACGGCGCGAATTCGGGCTCACGGCCAAGGCGGCCATTCGCCGCGCGTGCCTGATCCGCTTCCGGCCGATCATGATGACCACCCTGGCGGCGATCCTCGGCGCGCTGCCGCTGGTGCTGGGCACCGGCTATGGCTCGGAACTGCGTCGGCCGCTGGGGATTTCGATTATTGGCGGGTTGCTGCTCAGCCAGGTGCTGACGCTGTACACCACTCCGGTGATTTACCTGTGGCTCGACCGGGCGTCCCAGCGCCTGGGACGGCATAAGGAAGCAAGCGCATGAAACTCACAGACAGCGTGCTGTTGTTAAGCCTGGTACTCGGTGGTTGCATGGTCGGGCCCGACTATCAAAAGCCTGCGATGCCGCTGCCGCAGACCTTCAAGGAGGGCGCGCAGTGGCAACGCGCGGCGTCCAATCCCCAGGGCGCGTTGGACAGCCAATGGTGGCTGGCGTACCAGGACCCGGTGTTGAATGACCTGGTGGCGCGCTCGGCCCAGGCCAACCAGTCGATCATTGCCGCTGAAGCCGCGTATCGGCTGGCCCAGGCGCAAGTGGCGTCGAGCCGCGCCGGGCTCTGGCCGACGGTGGGCGTGGGGTTGTCCGGCTCGCGCGGCGAGGGCGGTGACGGCACCACGTCCAGCAGCACCACGTCGACGGGCGTGAAAAACAGCGTCAGCGCGACGTTGACCGCCAGCTGGGAGCCGGACCTGTGGGGCGAGGTGCGTCGCGGCATCGAGTCAAGCCAGGCCGCCGCGCAGCAATCCGATGCGTTGCTGGCCGGGGTGCGCTTGTCCATCAGCTCCAGCGTGGCCAGTAACTACCTGGCGCTGCGCCAGATGGATATCGACGTGCGCCTGCTCCAGCAGCAACAGGCGATCAACCAGCAGCTGCTGGCCATGATCCAGGCCCAGTTCACCCAAGGCGTGGCGACCAACGATCAGTTGCTGGTGGCTCAGGACCAACTGACCACCTCGATTGCCGACCTGCAGACTTCCCAGCGCGACCGCGAGCAATATGAACACGCATTGGCGGTGCTGGTGGGCATGGCGCCGAGTGAATTCAGCGTGGCGCCACGCAATGACTTCAGCTTTGTCGTGCCGCGCCCACCGCTGACCCTGCCGTCGACCTTGCTGCAACGGCGCCCGGATGTGGTAGCGGCCGAGCGCTCGGCGGCGGCGGCCAATGCGAAAATCGGCGTGGCTGAGGCAGCGTTTTTCCCGACACTGGATTTGACCGCCCAGCTGGGTTATCGCGGCAGTGCCTTGGGCGGGTTGTTCTCCTTGCCCAACCGCATCTGGACCCTGGGGCCGGCGCTGGCAGAGACGATCTTCGACGGCGGCGCCCGTGAGGCCGCGGTCAAACAGGCCGAGGCCAGCTACGACCAGATCGCCGCAAACTACCGTGGCACGGTGCTCAGCGCCTTGCAGAACGTCGAGGACAACCTGTCGGCGATCAATCACCTGCAAACCCAGGCCGATGCCTTCCAGCAGGTCTACCAGCGCAACCAGCAACTGTTCGGCAGCCAGGAGGCGCAATTGCGTGCGGGCACGGTCAGTCGCGAGACGGTGTTGACCCAGCAACTGGTGTTGCTGCAAGCCGAACAGAACCTGCGTGACACCCAAGGGCAGCTCAGCCAGGGCAGTGTGGCGTTGATCCAGAGCCTGGGCGGTGGTTGGCAGCCCTGATGCCCCGTTCATCACGCAGGCGGGGAGACCGCCATCGCCGACAAGCAGCTCCAACCCGGTGAGCAAGATCAACAGCAGATCGGCAGTGATCCGCGTTATATTCGCGGCATTCTCACGGCAGGAAGTCCCCCAATGGCAGGAAGCAGTTTGCTGGTACTGATCGACGACATCGCTGCGGTGCTCGACGATGTGGCGTTGATGACCAAGATGGCCGCCAAGAAAACCGCCGGGGTCCTCGGTGATGACCTGGCACTCAACGCCCAGCAGGTGTCTGGAGTACGCGCCGAACGGGAGATCCCGGTGGTGTGGGCGGTGGCCAAGGGCTCGTTTCTCAACAAGCTGATTTTGGTGCCGGCGGCGCTGTTGATCAGTGCGTTTGCGCCTTGGGCGGTCACGCCGCTGTTGATGCTGGGCGGGGCTTACCTGTGTTTCGAAGGGTTTGAAAAGCTCGCGCACACCTTCCTGCACAAACGCACCGAAGAGCAGGCGCATCTGGTCGAGGCCGTGGCCGACCCGGCAACCGACCTGGTGGCCTTCGAAAAGGACAAGATCAAAGGCGCGATCCGCACCGATTTCATCCTCTCGGCGGAAATCATCGCCATCACCCTCGGCACCGTGGCCGCTGCACCGTTGATGCAGCAGGTGGTCGTGCTGTCGGGCATTGCCATCGTCATGACCATTGGCGTGTATGGCCTGGTGGCCGGCATCGTCAAGCTCGATGACCTGGGCCTGTGGCTCACCCAGAAGCCCGGCCAGATGGCGCGCAGCATCGGCGGCGCGATCTTGCGTGCGGCGCCGTACATGATGAAAAGCCTGTCGGTGATTGGTACGGCGGCGATGTTCATGGTCGGCGGCGGCATCCTGACCCATGGCGTGCCGGTGGTGCATCACTGGATCGAGACGGTCAGCCAAAGTACCGCGGGCTTGGCGTGGTTGATGCCGACCTTGCTGAATGCGGTGGCGGGGATCATTGCGGGGGCGGTGGTGTTGGCCGTGGTGTCGGTGCTTGGCAAGGTATGGCGAGCGACGAAAAGCTGATTCACGGCTGTTCAAGCTTAATCCTACTGTTCCAGGCGGCAGGTGTGCCTCCTGGTCACAGTGTCAGCTGAGTCAGCAAAATCAGCGCAATAAAAAAGGCCATTCAATCGAATGGCCTTTTTTGTCGGCGGTTACTCCGCAATCTGCAACTTGCGCGACTCGGTATAGATATACCGCACCTTTTCATACTCGAACGGTGAGTTCATCTGCCCATAGCGGAAGCTGGTCTGGTAGCGCTTGTCGACCGCGCGCAGGGCCCAGATTTCCGGGTGGTTTTCGCTGACTTTGGACACGTTGAGGAAGTTGATCTCGGTCTCCGCGCCGTAATCGACCAGCAAGCCCGTGGTGTCACGCAGGTTCGACGGGCCGAAGATCGGCAGCACCAGGTACGCGCCGCCTGGCACGCCATAGAAGCCCAGGGTCTGGCCGAAGTCTTCGCTCTGGCGCGGCAGGCCCATGGCGGTGGCCGGGTCCCACAGGCCGGCGATGCCGATGGTGGTGTTGAGCAGCAGGCGCCCGGTGGTTTCCAGGGAACGGTGGCCCTTGAGCTGCAGCAGGCTGTTCAACAGGTTGGGCACGTCGCCCAGGTTGTTGAAGAAATTGCTCACGCCGGTGCGCAGGAAGCTCGGCGTGACGTAGCGGTAACCGTCGACCACCGGCAGGAACACCCATTGGTCGAAGCGGTAGTTGAAGTGGTACACGCGGCGGTTCCACGACTCCAGCGGGTCGTAGACGTTGAGCGCGGTCAGCGACGAACGCTCGAACTCGCGTTGGTCCAGGCCCGGGTTGAACTTGAGCTTGGTCAGCGGTTCCTTGAAGCCATCGGAGCCCACCACGGTAGGCGCATGGGCCTTGCTGTTGTCGGCGTTGGCCACGCCTGCGCACATCAAGGCGGCAAGCAGCAGAAGATATTTAGCCACGGAAGAACTCCAGCATCGCGTCGGCGTTGACGCGGTAATTGAGGTTGCCGCAGTGGCCGCCCAGCGGGTAGACGGTCAAGCGATCGCCGAAGGTTGTACGCAGGAAACCGAGGTCGCCGGGGCCCAGGATCACATCGTCGGCGTTGTGCATGACGGCGATTTTCGGGCTGTTGTGCAGGTAATCCTTGAGTGCATACAGGCTGACCTGGTCAACCAGTTGCAGCAGGCTGCCGCCATCGGAACGGGCGCGCCACATCGGGATGACCTGCTCGGTCAGGTAGCAGTCGAAATCGCATTGCAGCGCACGCTTGAGGAACGGCGTGAGGCTGGTGCCTTCGGTGATCGGGTATTTCGGCGGGATGATCAGGCCACGGCGGTTGATCAGGTCCGAAGTGAAGGCAATGTCGGCGGCCGAGAAGCGGAAGGAGGTGCCGATCAGCATGGCCATCTGTTCGTTGGTCAGGTGCTGCTTGGAGTTCTGGAAGTCGTAGAGCAGGGCGTCATTGAGGTCGATGTAGCCCTTTTGCTGGAAGTAGCGGGTGAGCTTGTTCAACACCAGCTCATAGAACGTGGTGGTGTTGTTGATGCCCTTGACCTCGGTCTGGACCAGTTTGTCGAGGTTGGTGATCGAGGTGTAGAGGTTGACCGGCGGGTTGAGCAGCAGCACTTTCTTGAAGTTGAAGCTGCGGCGGGTCTCGTCGAGCTTGCTGACAAAGGCCGCATCCAGGGCGCCGAGGCTGTAGCCGGTGAGGTAGAAGTCGGTTACCGGCAGCGAGGCATTCTGTGCACGCACGGCCTGCATCACGCGGTACATGTCTTCGGCGTCTTCCTGGCTGATCCCAGGGGTGGCAAAGCGCGAAGCCGAGGCGATGAAGTCGAAGCTGGTCGGCGACGACAGTTGCACCACGTGGTAGCCGGCCTGGTAATAGAGTTTTTTCAGGTATTCGTTGATGCTGCTGTCAAACCGCGCACCGGTACCTGCGATCAGGAAGATCAGCGGGGCGGCACGGTCCTGCTTGGCGATGCGGTAAGTCAGCTTCTTCACCGCCCAGAAGTTGTCCGGCAGGCTGAATTCGCGCTCGGGGCGCATGTTCAGGGTGTAGTCGGACTGATTGATCTCGTCGTCGCTCGGCAATTTGGGCCGCAGGTCAGGCGGTGTGGTTGCGATGGTCGCTTCGAACGGGTTGGTCAAAGGGTAGCCATAGCTGGCTTGGTCGATATCGACGGCCAGTGCTGACGCACTCAAAAAAAGGCTGCCCAGCAAGGCAGCACAGCGCAAGGAACGGAGCATGACTTTATCCCTAAGAGGAAACGTGCTGAATGAAGTTCGCAGGCTATGACCACCGCGTTGCCACCGAAGTGCCAGCCCTCGGCACGAAAAGTCGGAAAAAAACGTCGGAATCGGGGTAATAGTAGCCAGACGATACACTTTGGCACGCTTTGTTGAACAGTTATCTGCGTACACACCTTGCTAACGGCCGCCGGCGCATTAAGCTGAGCGCCGTTTTTGCCTATCGGAGTGCTCCATGTCTCGCCGCTTGCCGTTGATTTTGCTGCTTATCGCCTTGCCGTTGTGGCTGGCTGCCAGCTATGCCGCGCGTTATGGCTTCATGGAGGATGGCCAGTGGGTCGGCATCTGTGCGGATGAGGCCAGCCGCTGGGAATGCCAGGTGCGTTCGAACCTGGGCCTGATGATTCACTTCAAGGTGTTGGGCTGGGCGGCACTGGTGACGTCGGTGCTCGCGTTTTTCGTGCCGGGCCGTGCGGGGTGGGGTTTGGCGGTGTTAGGGCTGGTATTCGGCCTGCCGGCGCTGGCGTTGTACAACACCACCTTCGCGGTGTTTGCGGTGGTGATCGCGGGGTTGCGGTTGGTGCGCAAGAACAGGGCCGTCTGAATAGGTGCTATCGCCGGCAAGCCAGCGCCTACGATCAAGTGTAGGCACTGGCTGGCCGACGAAAGTGGTGTTACGCCTTACGCACTCGCAGACAGCGCCACAACGCTACAACCATGAGCAGGCTAACCACCGCCCAACCCCACGCCTGCTGGTTCAACAACCCTTCACGGTACAACTGCGGCGCAATGCCGGCGCCGATGATAAAGGTCAGCAGGGCAATCTCCCGGCGTGGCCCGGTCACCGGGCGTACCAGGTACACCAAGGCCGGCAATACCAGTGCGGCACTCGGGAAGCTGCGATAACGTGGGTCGAACACCAGCGCCAGCATCATCACGGCGCCAGCAAAGCCGGCGATTGCCACCAGCCAGCCCGCGCGCTGCTCCAGCCAGTTGAACGCCCGCTTGCGCCAACCTTCGCGTGCGCTCAAGGCCAGCGCAGCGTGGGCCAGCACCAGCAGGTTCAGCGCGACCAGTAACCCGGCCCATACCCACTCATCATTGAAACGCGCGGTCACGCGGGTCAGTTCAGCCCAGGTGCCGATGGAGCAGGCCGCCACTGCGCCCAGCAGCGGCAGGGCAAACGCGGCCCGGGTGCTGCGCACGCGACCGCCGAGCGCCAGCGTGCCCAGCAGGATAATCCCGCCCACCCCCAGCCACAGCGGCCAATACGGCACGTTGGTCACCGGGCCGGCAAGGATGCCCTTGTCCTGGCGATCGGCATCGAACAGGCCCCAGTAACCGCCGACGGCGCCTTCACTCGCGCGCTTCCACGGCTGGTCAAAGGCTTCGATCAGGTTGTAATGCCAGCCATTGGCTTCAGCCATGGCGACGAAACCCCGCATGAACTTGGCCTCATTGACCCGGCTCGGCACCGCCGTTTCGCGCTGCCGGCCTTCGCTCGGCCAGCCGGTCTCGCCGATCAACACGTCCTTGGGGGCAAACTTGTTGCCGAACGTCTGGCGTACATCGCCCACGTGCTTGAGCGCCTGGTCGATGCCAGACGGATCATCTTCCCAGTAGGGCAGCAAGTGAATGGTCAGGAAATCCACCGCCGGGGCGATTTCCGGGTGTTGCAGCCAGAACTCCCAGACATCGGCGTAGGTGACCGGCTGCTTGATCTGGCTTTTGACGGTATGGATCAGCGTCACCAGCTGTTTGGCGGTGACCTCCTTGCGCAGCAGGGCTTCATTGCCGACGATCACCGACGTCACCACATCGGGGTTGGCGTTGGCGGCAGCGATCAACGCGTGGATTTCTTTTTCGGTGGCAACCGGGTCACTGCTGACCCAGGCGCCGGCCATCAGCTTCAATCCATGCTTGCGCGCCATTTCCGGCAAGGCTTCCAGGCCGGTCATGGAGTAGGTGCGGATGCATTCGAAGCGGGTGGCCAGCAGGGCGAGGTCGGCGTCCATGCGCTCGGGACGCAGCTTGAACGGCTGGTCGAAGGGCGATTGGTCTTTGTCGAACGGCGTGTAGGATGCACATTGCAGCTTGTGGCTGGCGCTGGCGACATCCGGCAGCACGACCGGGCGGCCGAGGCCGTACCAATAGCCAGCGAGGGCCAGCAGGCCGAGGATCAAGGCGAAGCAATAGGGCAGGGCAGGGAAGCGGGCGGTCGCGGGCATGGTCGGCTTATCTGGAGGAGCAAAGGCGCGCATCTTACCCGGATTTGCCCCGTCCCAGTGGGGCTGCATAATTTTGACATGCAAAGTTCGGGCGGGATTCCGGGTTCGAGTCCTACAAAACTTCCTACTGGCGATGTGATGTCGTTTCTTGCTTGCATGAGGTCGCTGACAGAGCAGGTCCGAGGTCCCGGCAGGTTGATGATCGAAGTGTCAGTTCTCCGCTGGCGGCGCACTACCGTGATTGATGCGCGTGAAGGGGGCGCGGTGCACCACATAACAACAGGTTGACGTCGCTCGGCATCCGTCGGGCGCAGCACTTTCGGGGAAGTACTATGAAGATGCGACGACTCTTGGGCGCGGCTGCCACGCTGGTAGTTGCGATGAGCTCCACACTGGCCAGTGCCGACAGCAAAACCCTGAGCATCGGCTACGTGGACGGTTGGTCGGACAGCGTTGCCACCACCCATGTGGCGGCAGAGGTGATCAAGGAAAAGCTCGGTTATGACGTGAAACTGCAGGCCGTCGCCACCGGGATCATGTGGCAGGGCGTGGCCACCGGCAAGCTCGACGCCATGCTTTCCGCGTGGTTGCCCGTGACCCACGGCGAGTATTGGGCCAAGAACAAGGACAAGGTGGTCGACTACGGCCCCAACTTCAAGGATGCGAAGATCGGCCTGATCGTACCGGAGTACGTCAAGGCCAAGTCCATCGAAGACCTCAAGACCGACACCACCTTCAAGAACAAGATCGTCGGCATCGACGCCGGCTCAGGCGTGATGCTCAAGACCGACGAGGCGATCAAGGCCTACGGCCTGGACTACAAGCTGCAAGCCAGCTCGGGCGCCGCGATGATCGCCGAACTGACCCGTGCCGAAGACAAACAGGAATCCATTGCGGTCACCGGTTGGGTGCCACACTGGATGTTCGCCAAGTGGAAACTGCGTTTCCTGGACGATCCAAAAGGGATTTATGGTGCTGCTGAAACCGTCAACAGCATCGGCAGCAAGGGCCTGGAGAAGAAAGCGCCGGAAGTCGCAGCCTTCCTGAAGAAATTCCAGTGGGCCTCCAAGGACGAAATCGGCGAAGTCATGCTGGCGATTCAAGAGGGCGCCAAGCCTGACGCAGCGGCCAAGGATTGGGTCGCCAAGCACCCTGAGCGGGTGGCCGAGTGGGTCGGTAAATAAGGGTTAACCCTGTAGAAGTGACGCAGCAGGCCTAATGTGGGAGCGGGCTTGCTCGCGAATGCGGTGTGTCAGTCAGCACATTTATTGACTGATGTACCGCATTCGCGAGCAAGCCCGCTCCCACATTTTTTTGCCTGCATTCGGGCTGTTGTTTATTTGTTGACTGAAAAACTTGCGAAGTTGCGATCTCGCTCTACTACTAAGGTCGTCTGGAACCTGTCCCGCAGCCGCATACAGTGGATACGTTCCAATAATAAAAAAGCTGTGCTGCGAGGATAAAAACAATGAACGACAGCATTTACCTCTCGATTCAAAACAGCCCGCGTTTCAAGGAGCTGGTCAGAAAAAGGGAAAGGTTCGCCTGGATTCTCTCGGCGATCATGCTAGGGCTTTACTCCGCTTTCATCCTGTTGATCGCCTATGGGCCACAAGTGCTGGGGGCCAAGCTCAGCCCCGGTTCGTCGATTACCTGGGGCATTCCCCTGGGCGTCGGGCTGATTGTGTCTGCCTTTATCCTGACCGGCATCTACGTGCGCCGGGCCAATGGCGAGTTTGACGACCTGAACAATGCGATTCTCAAGGAGGCTGCGCAATGATCCGGCGTCTACTGGCAATATTCGGCGCGTCGCTGTTTGCGCCTGCTCTTTGGGCGGCGGACGCATTGACCGGTGAAGTGCACAAGCAACCGTTGAACGTCTCGGCCATCGTGATGTTTGTCGCGTTTGTCGGTGCCACCCTGTGCATCACCTACTGGGCTTCCAAGCGCAACAAGTCGGCGGCCGACTACTATGCGGCCGGCGGCAAGATCACCGGCTTCCAGAATGGCCTGGCGATTGCCGGCGACTATATGTCGGCGGCGTCTTTCCTGGGTATTTCCGCCCTGGTGTTCACCTCCGGCTACGACGGCCTGATCTACTCGATCGGCTTCCTGGTGGGCTGGCCGATCATTCTGTTCCTGATCGCCGAGCGCCTGCGTAACCTGGGCAAGTACACCTTTGCCGACGTGGCGTCCTACCGCCTGGGCCAGACCCAGATCCGCAGCCTGTCGGCATGTGGCTCGCTGGTGGTGGTGGCGTTCTACCTGATCGCGCAGATGGTCGGTGCCGGCAAGCTGATCCAGCTGCTGTTCGGCCTGGACTACCATGTCGCCGTGATCCTGGTAGGTATCCTGATGTGCCTGTATGTGCTGTTCGGCGGCATGCTGGCGACCACTTGGGTGCAGATCATCAAGGCCGTACTGTTGCTGTCCGGTGCCTCGTTCATGGCGCTGATGGTGATGAAGCACGTCAACTTCGACTTCAACACGCTGTTCGCCGAAGCGATCAAGGTTCACCCTAAAGGTGAGGCGATCATGAGCCCTGGCGGCTTGGTGAAAGACCCGATCTCGGCATTCTCGCTGGGGCTTGCGCTGATGTTCGGTACCGCTGGCCTGCCGCACATCCTGATGCGCTTCTTCACTGTAAGCGACGCCAAGGAAGCGCGTAAGAGCGTGCTGTATGCCACAGGCTTCATCGGTTACTTCTATATCCTGACCTTTATCATCGGCTTCGGCGCGATCCTGCTGGTCAGCACCAACCCGGCGTTCAAGGATGCTGCAGGCGCTTTGCTCGGCGGTAACAATATGGCGGCAGTGCACCTGGCCAACGCGGTGGGTGGCAGTATCTTCCTGGGCTTCATCTCGGCCGTGGCGTTTGCCACCATCCTGGCAGTGGTTGCCGGTTTGACCCTGGCGGGTGCCTCGGCGGTGTCCCATGACCTGTATGCCAGCGTGATCAAGAAAGGCAAGGCCAACGAGAAGGATGAGATTCGCGTGTCGAAGATCACCACCATCGCCCTGGCTGTATTGGCGATCGGCTTGGGTATCCTGTTCGAAAGCCAGAACATCGCGTTCATGGTCGGCCTGGCGTTCTCGATTGCCGCCAGCTGTAACTTCCCGGTACTGCTGCTTTCCATGTACTGGAAGAACCTCACCACCCGTGGCGCCATGATTGGCGGCTGGCTGGGCCTGGTCAGTGCGGTTGGCCTGATGATCCTGGGCCCGACCATCTGGGTCTCGATCCTGCACCATGAAAAAGCCATCTTCCCGTACGAATACCCGGCGCTGTTCTCGATGATCATCGCGTTCGTGGGCATCTGGTTCTTCTCCATCACCGACAAGTCGGCGGCGGCAGAGAAAGAGCGTGCGCTGTACTTCCCGCAGTTTGTGCGTTCGCAGACTGGCCTGGGAGCGAGTGGGGCGGTTAACCACTAATCGCTGTAGCTGTTACAAAAAAATGCCCCGGTCGTGAGATCGGGGCATTTTTTTGCTTTTATTGGTAACGGATACGACAAAACTGTTTCTCAAATCCTGCAGCAATAAAACTGCCTGGCGAGGCCGTTTTCACCCGTGTGCACGGTGAGGCTGACTGTCACGTGAGGCATTCCCCCGCAGAGCGTAGGAACGATCAGCCACGACCCATTGCAGGAGCCGGCTTGCGGCGATGGCAGTCTGCAGCCTGACGCTGTCCTTGCGGGCATCATCGCCGGCAATCCGGCTCCTGCAGTGGGGGAGGGGCTGTTGGGGGCTGCAGAAACAAATAAGGCCTCCAGAGGAGGCCTTATTCAGTGCAAGGAGGCAGTCAGCTGCTTACTTGCGATCTTCCAGCTTGGTGATGTCACGCGACTCGTAGCCGGTGTACAGCTGGCGCGGGCGGCCAATCTTGTACGGGCTGGAGAGCATTTCTTTCCAGTGGGAGATCCAGCCCACGGTCCGCGCCAGGGCGAAGATCACGGTGAACATGCTGGTTGGAATGCCGATCGCCTTGAGGATGATCCCCGAGTAGAAGTCGACGTTCGGGTACAGCGAGCGTTCGATGAAGTACGGGTCGGTCAGGGCGATCTCTTCCAGGCGCATGGCCAGTTCGAGTTGCGGATCGTTCTTGATCCCCAGTTCCTTCAGGACTTCGTCGCAGGTCTGCTTCATCACGGTGGCGCGCGGGTCACGGTTCTTGTAGACGCGGTGACCGAAGCCCATCAGCTTGAACGGATCGTTCTTGTCCTTGGCCTTGGCGATGAAGGTGTCGATGTTCGAGACATCGCCGATTTCATCGAGCATGGTCAGTACGGCTTCGTTCGCACCGCCGTGGGCAGGGCCCCACAGTGCGGCGATACCGGCGGCGATACAGGCGAACGGGTTGGCACCCGAAGAACCGGCGAGGCGTACGGTAGAGGTGGAGGCGTTCTGCTCGTGGTCGGCGTGGAGGATGAAGATCCGGTCCATTGCCTTGGCCAGCACCGGGCTGATCGGTTTGATCTCGCACGGAGTGTTGAACATCATGTGCAGGAAGTTTTCCGCGTACGTCAGGTCGTTGCGCGGGTACATCATGGGTTGGCCCATGGAGTACTTGTAAACCATCGCGGCCAGGGTCGGCATCTTGGCAACCAGGCGGATCGCGGAGATTTCGCGATGCTGCGGGTTATTGATGTCCAGGGAGTCGTGATAGAAGGCCGACAGGGCGCCGACCACACCACACATGACGGCCATCGGGTGGGCGTCGCGACGGAAGCCGTTGAAGAAGGTCTTCAACTGCTCGTGAACCATGGTGTGGTTCTTCACGGTGCTGACGAACTGCGCTTTCTGCTCGGCTGTTGGCAATTCGCCATTTAGCAGCAGGTAGCAGGTTTCCAGGTAGTCCGATTTCTCAGCCAGTTGCTCGATCGGGTAGCCCCGGTGCAGCAGAATGCCATTATCGCCATCGATATAGGTGATCTTCGACTCGCAAGAGGCGGTCGACATGAAGCCTGGGTCGAATGTGAAACGGCCCGTGGCCGTCAGGCCCCGTACGTCGATAACATCGGGACCAACGGTGCCGGTTAAAATGGGCAGCTCGACGGGGGCTGCGCCCTCGATGATCAACTGCGCTTTTTTGTCAGCCATGTGGCCTCCTATTTATGCTTCAAATCATCAGACAGACCCCCCACGCAGGGCCCGCACCACTATAGTGAGATAAATTCAGATGTCAATTTGCCTAAAGTCTTGCTCCAGAAGGCTTTAACCGTACTTTTTCCTCGAAATTGACTGCCATTTACGCCTTTTATCCCGCCAGCGCAATCAGCTATTAGGGTGAGGAGCGCGCGTTGTCATTAGTAACCTAACTGTCTATACTCGGCCACCGACCGCCAAGGGCTTTTGGGCTTGCTTTCATTGGGGGTCGCACTCCCTGGGTGGTGCTTACCTGACCAGTGCACTCCCCAACAACTTTGCCCTGATTGTTAGGGGCTCTTCAGTGTGAAAAAAAGCCGTGAATAGCCAACGACCTGTAAACCTAGACCTAAGGACCATCAAACTCCCCATCACCGGCGTTACGTCGTTCCTGCACCGTGTTTCCGGCATCATCCTGTTCCTGGGCTTGGGCATCATGCTTTATGCATTGAGCAAATCCCTGGGTTCCGAGGAAGGATACGCCGAGGTGAAGGCATGCTTGACCAGCCCGCTGGCCAAGTTCGTAGCATGGGGCCTCCTGTCCGCTCTGCTGTATCACCTGGTAGCCGGTGTGCGCCACTTGATCATGGATATGGGCATCGGTGAGACGCTGGAAGGCGGCCGCCTGGGCTCGAAAATCATCATCGCCATTTCCGTGGTGCTGATCGTTCTGGCAGGAGTTTGGATATGGTAACCAGCGTTACGAATCTGTCGCGTTCGGGCCTCTATGACTGGATGGCACAGCGTGTGTCTGCGGTCGTTCTCGCGGCTTATTTCATTTTCCTGATCGGATACCTCGTCGCAAACCCGGGCATTGGCTATGAGCAATGGCACGGCCTGTTTTCCCACAATGCGATGCGAATCTTCAGTCTGCTGGCACTTGTAGCCCTGGGCGCACACGCCTGGGTCGGCATGTGGACCATCGCGACCGACTACCTGACGCCGATGGCGCTGGGCAAGTCCGCGACTGCAGTACGTTTCCTCTTCCAGGCAGTATGCGGCGTCGCGATGTTCGCTTACTTCGTCTGGGGTGTGCAGATTCTTTGGGGTATCTGATTCATGGCTAACATTCCAACTATTTCATTCGACGCCATCATTATTGGTGGCGGCGGTGCTGGCATGCGCGCAGCGCTGCAGCTGGCCCAGGGCGGTCACAAGACTGCCGTGATCACCAAGGTGTTCCCGACGCGTTCCCACACCGTCTCGGCCCAGGGTGGCATCACCTGCGCCATCGCCTCCGCCGACCCGAACGATGACTGGCGCTGGCACATGTACGATACCGTCAAGGGTTCCGACTACATCGGTGACCAGGACGCTATCGAATACATGTGTCAGGAAGGCCCGGCTGCCGTATTCGAGCTGGACCACATGGGTCTGCCGTTCTCGCGTACCGAGCAAGGTCGTATCTACCAGCGTCCATTCGGCGGCCAGTCGAAGGATTACGGTAAAGGCGGCCAGGCTGCCCGTACCTGCGCTGCGTCCGACCGTACCGGTCACGCGCTGCTGCACACCCTTTATCAGGGCAACCTGAAAGCCGGCACTACGTTCCTGAACGAGTACTACGCGGTTGACCTGGTCAAGAACGCGCAGGGCGAGTTCGTCGGCGTGATCGCCATCTGCATCGAAACCGGTGAAACCACCTACATCCGCGCCAAGGCGACTGTCCTGGCGACCGGCGGTGCAGGTCGTATCTACGCGTCGACCACCAATGCCCTGATCAACACCGGTGACGGCGTTGGCATGGCCCTGCGTGCTGGCGTGCCGGTGCAAGACATCGAGATGTGGCAGTTCCACCCGACCGGTATCGCCGGCGCGGGCGTACTGGTTACCGAAGGTTGCCGTGGTGAAGGTGGTTACCTGATCAACAAGCACGGCGAGCGTTTCATGGAGCGTTATGCTCCGAACGCGAAAGACCTGGCGGGTCGTGACGTTGTTGCCCGTTCGATGGTCAAGGAAATCATCGCCGGCAACGGCTGTGGCCCGAACGGCGACCACGTACTGCTCAAGCTCGATCACCTCGGCGAAGAAGTGCTGCACAGCCGCCTGCCAGGTATCTGCGAGCTGTCCAAGACCTTTGCTCACGTTGACCCGGTGGTTGCTCCGGTGCCGGTTGTTCCGACTTGCCACTATATGATGGGCGGCGTGCCGACCAACATTCATGGCCAGGCGATCACCCAGAACGCCGAAGGCCAGGATGAAATCATCCACGGTCTGTTCGCCGTAGGCGAAGTGGCTTGCGTATCGGTTCACGGTGCCAACCGCCTGGGCGGCAACTCGCTGCTCGACCTGGTGGTATTCGGCCGTGCTGCTGGCCTGCACCTGGAAAAAGCGCTGACCGACGGCATCGAATACGATGACGCGACCGACGCCAACATCGAGGCCGCCCTGGCGCGCCTGAACGCTCTGAACGAGCGTACCGATGGCGAAGACGTGGCGACCCTGCGTCGCGAGCTGCAAAGCTGCATGCAGAACTACTTCGGTGTATTCCGTACCGGCGAATACATGCAGAAGGGTATTGCCCAGCTGGCTGACCTGCGCAAGCGCATCGCCAACGTCAAGATCAACGATAAGAGCCAGGCCTTCAACACCGCTCGTATCGAAGCTCTTGAGCTGCAAAACCTGCTCGAAGTGGCTGAAGCGACTGCGATTGCCGCCGAGGTTCGTAAAGAATCCCGTGGTGCTCACGCTCGTGAAGACTTTGAAGATCGCGACGACGAAAACTGGCTGTGCCACACCCTGTACTTCCCGGGTGACAAGCGCGTTGCCAAGCGTGCCGTGAACTTCTCGCCGAAGACGGTTCCGACGTTTGAACCGAAGATTCGGACTTACTAAGGGTGGCTGCCATGTTGAAAGTCAGTGTTTACCGCTACAACCCTGATCAGGACGCTGCGCCGTTCATGCAGGAATTCCAGGTCGATACCGGTGGTAAAGACCTGATGGTGCTGGATGTATTGGCACTGATCAAAGAGCAGGACGAAGGTTTCTCCTATCGTCGCTCTTGCCGTGAAGGTGTGTGCGGTTCCGACGGCATGAACATCAACGGCAAAAACGGCCTGGCGTGCATCACGCCACTGTCCGCTGTCGTCAAAGGCAACAAGCTGATCGTTCGTCCTCTGCCAGGTTTGCCGGTTATCCGTGACCTGGTCGTCGATATGAGCATCTTCTACAAGCAATACGAGAAAGTTAAGCCGTTCCTGCAGAACGATACTCCGGCTCCGGCCATCGAGCGTCTGCAGTCCCCGGAAGAGCGTGAAAAGCTCGACGGTCTGTACGAGTGCATCCTGTGCGCTTGCTGCTCGACGTCGTGCCCATCCTTCTGGTGGAACCCGGACAAGTTCCTGGGTCCAGCTGCCCTGCTGCAAGCGTATCGCTTCCTGGCGGACAGCCGTGACACCAAGACGTCCGAGCGTCTGGCTTCGCTGGATGACCCGTTCAGCGTATTCCGCTGCCGCGGGATCATGAACTGCGTCAACGTATGTCCCAAAGGCCTGAACCCGACTAAGGCCATTGGTCACATCCGTAACATGCTGCTGCAAAGCGGCGTGTAACGACGTTGTAGTAAAAGCAGGACCGTTGTGCCCGTAAATGCTACGGCGCAGGCTTCAACCGGCGCCGTAGTTTTAACTTGAGCAGCGACTTACAAAGCCGCGGCTCTTATTTTGAAGAAATGAGACAAGCAGGGGCATTCGGGTTGGTACCCGAACTATCAGCGTGATCCTAAGTGGCTTGTTTTGGTCGCTGCACTTGGCCTTTTGCAAGCAAACTCGGTGTTTTCGCCGGTGGTGTCCCCAAATCGAGGGTGACCAAGCATGCAAGAAAGCGTGATGCAGCGCATGTGGAACAGCGGCTATCTTTCAGGTGGTAACGCTGCCTATGTGGAAGAGCTTTATGAGCTCTACCTGCACGACCCTAACGCTGTGCCAGAAGAATGGCGCACCAAATTTCAGACGTTGTCTTCAGACGGCAACGCTGCCACCGATGTATCGCACGCAACAATTCGCGATCAGTTTGTGCTGCTGGCAAAGAACCAGCGCCGCGCCCAACCGGTTTCCGCCGGCAGCGTGAGCAGTGAGCACGAGAAGAAGCAAGTTGAAGTATTGCGACTGATCCAGGCCTACCGGATGCGTGGCCACCAGGCGGCCCAGCTTGACCCGCTGGGGCTCTGGCAGCGTCCTGCACCTGCTGACCTGTCGATCAATCATTACGGCTTGACCAATGCCGATCTTGATACGACCTTCCGTGCCGGCGACCTGTTCATCGGCAAAGAGGAAGCGAGCCTACGCGAAATTCACGAAGCGTTGCAGCAGACATATTGCCGCACCATTGGCGCTGAGTTCACGCACATCACCGATTCCGAGCAACGCCACTGGTTCCAGCATCGCCTGGAAGGCGTGCGTGGCCGTCCGGTGCTGTCTGCCGACGTGCGCAGCCACCTGCTGGAGCGCGTGACCGCAGCTGAAGGTCTCGAGAAATACCTGGGTACCAAATACCCGGGCACCAAGCGTTTCGGCCTGGAAGGCGGCGAAAGCCTGATTCCGATGCTCGACGAGTTGATCCAGCGTTCCGGTTCCTACGGCACCAAGGAAATCGTGATCGGCATGGCTCACCGTGGTCGCCTGAACGTGTTGGTCAACACCTTCGGCAAGAACCCGCGCGAGCTGTTCGACGAGTTCGAAGGCAAGAAGAAGGTCGAACTGGGCTCCGGTGACGTTAAGTACCACCAGGGTTTCTCGTCCAACGTGATGACCACCGGCGGTGAAGTTCACCTGGCCATGGCGTTCAACCCATCCCACCTGGAAATCGTTTCTCCAGTGGTCGAGGGTTCGGTACGTGCTCGCCAGGATCGTCGTAACGACACCACCGGCGAGAAGGTCCTGCCGATTTCCATCCACGGTGACGCGGCATTCGCCGGTCAGGGCGTGGTCCTGGAAACCTTCCAGATGTCGCAGACTCGCGGCTTCAAGACGGGCGGTACCGTTCACATCGTCATCAACAACCAGGTGGGCTTCACCATCAGCAACCCGTTGGACGCGCGTTCCACCGAGTACGCCACCGACGTTGCCAAGATGATCCAGGCGCCGATCCTCCATGTGAATGGTGATGATCCGGAAGCCGTGCTGTTCGTGACCCAACTGGCCATCGACTACCGCATGCAGTTCAAGCGTGACGTGGTGATCGATCTGGTTTGCTACCGCCGTCGCGGTCACAACGAAGCCGATGAACCAAGCGGCACCCAGCCGTTGATGTACCAGCAGATCACCAAGCAGCGCACCACCCGTGAGCTGTACGCCGAAAGCCTGACCAAGGCCGGCGTGGTTGACGATGCGCGTGTTCAGGCGAAAGTCGACGAATACCGCAACGCGCTGGACAACGGTCTGCATGTAGTGAAAAGCCTGGTCAAGGAGCCGAACAAAGAGTTGTTCGTGGACTGGCGTCCTTACCTGGGCCACGCCTGGACTGCACGTCACGATACCTCGTTCGACTTGAAGACCCTGCAGGAACTGTCTGCCAAGCTGCTGGAAATTCCAGAAGGCTTCGTCGTACAGCGCCAGGTCTCGAAGATCTACGAAGACCGTCAGAAGATGCAAGCCGGCGGCCTGCCGATCAACTGGGGTTACGCCGAAACCATGGCGTACGCGACCCTGGCGTTCGAAGGTCACCCGATCCGCATGACCGGCCAGGACATCGGCCGTGGTACGTTCTCGCACCGTCACGCGGTATTGCACAACCAGAAAGACGCCAGCACCTACGTACCGCTGCAACACCTGTACGAAGGCCAGCCGCGTTTCGACCTGTACGATTCGTTCCTGTCCGAGGAAGCCGTACTGGCGTTCGAATACGGTTACTCGACCACCACGCCGAACGCGCTGGTGATCTGGGAAGCCCAGTTCGGCGACTTCGCCAACGGTGCCCAGGTGGTTATCGACCAGTTCATCACCAGCGGCGAGCACAAGTGGGGCCGTCTGTGCGGTCTGACCATGCTGCTGCCACACGGTTATGAAGGTCAGGGTCCGGAGCACTCCTCGGCCCGTCTGGAGCGTTACCTGCAGCTGTGCGCCGAGCACAACATCCAGGTGTGCGTGCCGACTACCCCGGCCCAGATCTACCACTTGCTGCGTCGCCAGGTGATCCGCCCGCTGCGCAAGCCATTGGTAGTACTGACGCCGAAGTCGCTGCTGCGTCATAAATTGGCCATCTCGACCCTGGAAGATCTGGCTGACGGCTCGTTCCAGACCGTGATTCCAGAAATCGACACGCTGGACGCCGCCAAGGTCACTCGCCTGATCCTGTGCAGCGGCAAGGTCTACTACGACTTGCTGGAAAAACGCCGTGCAGAAGGCCGCGAAGACATCGCCATCGTGCGTATCGAGCAGCTTTATCCGTTCCCGGAAGACGACCTGATGGAGGCCATCGCGCCTTACACCAACCTCACCAACGTGGTGTGGTGTCAGGAAGAACCGATGAACCAGGGCGCGTGGTACAGCAGCCAGCATCACCTGCGTCGCAGCATCGGTAACCACAACAAGGCCCTGGGCCTGGAGTACGCCGGTCGTGATGCTTCTGCTGCACCTGCGTGTGGTTATGCGTCGATGCACGCCGAGCAGCAGGAAAAACTGCTGCAAGATGCTTTCACTGTTTAACGCCTTCGCGCTGACTGAAACCGAATTTTAAGGACCCACAGATAATGGCTATCGAAATCAAAGCCCCGTCATTCCCGGAATCGGTTGCCGATGGCACCGTTGCCACCTGGCACAAGAAACCAGGTGAGGCCGTCAAGCGTGACGACCTGATCGTCGACATCGAGACCGACAAAGTCGTGCTGGAAGTGTTGGCCGAAGCTGACGGCGTACTGGGCGCAATCGTTGCCGAAGAAGGCGCTACCGTGCTGTCGAACCAGGTTCTGGGCTCGATCGAAGAGGGCAGTGCTGCCGCCGCCGCTCCAGCCGCTGCTGCACCGGCTGCTGCTCCAGCCGCCGCCGCTGCTCCGGCTGCGGGTGGCGAAGATCCAATCGCTGCACCGGCTGCGCGTCAGTTGGCTGAAGAAAACGGCATCAACCTGGCTTCCATCAAAGGCACCGGCAAAGACGGCCGCGTGACCAAGGAAGACGTGGTTGCCGCTGTTGAAGCCAAGAAAAACGCACCGGCTGCCGCACCTGCCAAGGCTGCTGCCCCGGCTGCTGCTGCGCCTGTGTTCGCTGCTGGCGACCGCACCGAGAAGCGTGTGCCGATGACTCGCGTACGTGCCACCGTGGCCAAGCGCCTGGTTGAAGCACAGTCGAACATGGCGATGCTGACCACCTTCAACGAAGTCGACATGACTGAAGTCATGGCCCTGCGTTCGAAGTACAAGGACCTGTTCGAGAAGTCCCACAACGGCGTGCGCCTGGGCTTCATGTCGTTCTTCGTGAAAGCGGCCACCGAAGCGCTGAAACGCTTCCCGGCTGTCAACGCTTCCATCGACGGTAACGACATCGTTTACCATGGCTATGCAGACGTCGGCGTTGCCGTGTCCAGCGACCGTGGCCTGGTGGTTCCAGTACTGCGTAACGCCGAGCTGATGAGCCTGGCTGAAATCGAAGGCGGCATCGCGACCTTCGGCAAGAAAGCCCGTGACGGCAAGCTGACCATCGACGAGATGACCGGCGGTACCTTCACCATCACCAACGGTGGTACCTTCGGTTCGATGATGTCGACCCCGATCGTCAACCCGCCACAAGCCGCGATCCTGGGCATGCACAACATCATCCAGCGTCCGATGGCCATCAACGGCCAAGTCGTGATCCGCCCAATGATGTACCTGGCACTGTCTTACGATCACCGCCTGATCGATGGTAAAGAAGCCGTGACTTTCCTGGTGACCATCAAGAACCTGCTGGAAGACCCGGCTCGTCTGCTGCTGGACATCTAAAGACGCAGCTGCAAGTTGCGAGCTACAAGCTGTAGGAAAAAGCAGCTTGGCTTGCAGCTTGTCGCTTGAAGCTTGTCGCTGAATAGAGGATCTATTTTCATGACACAGAAATTTGACGTTGTAGTGATTGGTGCAGGTCCTGGCGGCTACGTTGCCGCCATCAAGGCCGCACAACTGGGCCTCTCGACTGCTTGCATCGAAAAATACACCGACAAGGAAGGCAAACTGGCACTGGGCGGTACCTGCCTGAACGTTGGTTGCATTCCTTCCAAGGCGCTGCTGGACAGCTCCTGGAAATTCCACGAAGCCCAAGACGGCTTCGCGATCCACGGCATCAACCATGCTGGCGTGACCATGGACGTGCCAGCAATGGTCGGCCGTAAAGCCAACATCGTCAAAGGCCTGACTTCCGGCGTTGCGACCCTGTTCAAGGCCAACGGCGTTACTTCCCTGCAAGGCCACGGCAAACTGCTGGCCGGCAAGAAAGTTGAAATCACCAAGCCAGACGGTTCGGTTGAAGTCATCGAAGCCGAGAACGTGATCCTGGCACCAGGTTCGCGTCCAATCGACATTCCACCGGCTCCAGTCGACCAGAACGTGATCGTTGATTCGACCGGCGCCCTGGAATTCCAATCGGTTCCAAAGCGCCTGGGCGTGATCGGCGCTGGCGTGATCGGCCTGGAACTGGGTTCGGTCTGGTCCCGCCTGGGTTCTGAAGTGACCGTGCTGGAAGCCCTGGACACGTTCCTGCTGGCTGCCGACACTGCGGTGTCCAAAGAAGCGCTGAAAACCCTGACCAAGCAAGGTCTGGACATCAAGCTGGGCGCACGCGTGACCGGCTCCAAGGTCAACGGCGAAGAAGTTGTCGTGACCTACACCGACAAGGATGGCGAACAGACCATCACTTTCGACAAGCTGATCGTAGCCGTGGGTCGTCGTCCGGTGACCACCGACCTGCTGGCTTCCGACAGCGGCGTGAACATCGACGAGCGTGGTTTCATCCACGTTGACGATCACTGCGCAACCACCGTTCCTGGCGTGTACGCCATTGGTGACGTGGTGCGTGGCATGATGCTGGCGCACAAGGCTTCCGAAGAAGGCATCATGGTTGTCGAGCGCATCAAGGGCCACAAAACCCAGATGAACTACGACCTGATCCCGTCGGTTATCTACACCCACCCGGAAATTGCATGGGTCGGCAAGAACGAACAGCAGTTGAAAGCTGAAGGCGTTGAAGTTAACGTCGGCACCTTCCCGTTTGCCGCTTCTGGCCGTGCCATGGCAGCCAACGACACCGGTGGTTTTGTCAAAGTCATCGCTGATGCCAAGACTGACCGCGTATTGGGCGTCCACGTGATCGGCCCAAGCGCTGCAGAACTGGTTCAGCAAGGCGCAATCGGTATGGAATTCGGCACCAGTGCCGAGGACCTGGGCATGATGGTCTTCTCCCATCCGACCCTGTCCGAAGCGTTGCACGAAGCAGCGTTGGCAGTGAATGGCGGCGCCATCCACATCGCCAACCGCAAGAAGCGCTAAGCGAGATAATAAGAAACCACGGCGGAGTTGCCCGTCGTGAGCCTTGCGCGCAAGACTCACCGCGGAATATCCGCTGGACGCAGCCTTGCGCAGCTTTACGGGCCTTGAGCCCTGCAAGTTGCGCAAGCAGCAGTCACAGGTGGCGCGGCACTCATAATGAGCGCAGCGCCGAATGCGCAGTACCTAACGAAGACGGTAAAAAGCATGAATCTTCACGAGTATCAGGGTAAGCAGCTGTTCGCTGAATACGGCCTGCCAGTTTCCAAGGGCTACGCAGTAGACACCCCGGAAGCAGCAGCAGAAGCTTGCGACAAAATCGGCGGCAGCGAGTGGGTTGTCAAAGCCCAGGTCCACGCCGGTGGTCGCGGTAAAGCGGGCGGCGTTAAGCTGGTTCGCAGCAAAGAAGACGCCAAGGCCTTCGCACAGCAGTGGCTGGGCAAGCGTCTGGTGACTTACCAGACTGATGCCAATGGCCAGCCAGTCACCAAGATCCTGGTTGAATCGTGCACTGATATCGCTAAAGAGCTGTACCTGGGCGCTGTCGTTGACCGTTCGAGCCGTCGCATCGTGTTCATGGCTTCCACCGAAGGTGGCGTGGACATCGAGAAGATCGCTCACGAAACCCCAGAAAAAATTCTGAAAGCCACTATCGATCCACTGGTTGGCGCTCAGCCATTCCAGGGTCGCGAGCTGGCTTTCCAGTTGGGTCTGGAAGGCAAGCAAGTTGCCCAGTTCGCCAAGATCTTCGTTGGTCTGGCCAAACTGTTCCAGGATCACGATCTGGCCCTGCTGGAAGTGAACCCGCTGGTGATCAAGGCTGACGGCGATCTGCACTGCCTCGACGCCAAGATCAACATCGACGCCAACGCCATGTACCGTCAGCCTAAGCTGAAGACTTTCCACGATCCGTCGCAAGACGATCCGCGCGAAGCGCACGCTGCCAAGTTCGAACTGAACTACGTAGCCCTGGAAGGTAACATCGGTTGCATGGTCAACGGTGCTGGCCTGGCCATGGGTACCATGGACATCGTCAACCTGCATGGCGGCAAACCAGCCAACTTCCTCGACGTGGGCGGTGGTGCTACCAAAGAACGCGTTACCGAGGCCTTCAAGATCATCCTGTCCGACTCCAACGTCGCTGCAGTACTGGTCAACATCTTCGGCGGCATCGTTCGTTGCGACATGATTGCCGAAGGCATCATCGGTGCAGTGAAAGAAGTTGGCGTTAAAATCCCGGTTGTTGTTCGCCTTGAAGGTAACAACGCTGAACTGGGCGCTAAAGTACTGGCAGAAAGCGGTTTGAACATCATCGCGGCTACCAGCCTGACCGACGCTGCTCAACAAGTTGTCAAAGCTGCGGAGGGCAAATAATGAGCGTCCTGATCAATAAAGACACCAAAGTTATCTGCCAGGGTATTACCGGTTCGCAAGGTAGTTTCCACACCCAGCAAGCCATCGAATACGGCACCAAGATGGTTGGCGGCGTAACTCCGGGCAAAGGCGGCACCGAGCACCTGGGCCTGCCAGTGTTCAACACCGTGAAAGACGCTGTAGCAGCCACTGGCGCCACCGCCAGCGTGATCTACGTTCCAGCTCCTTTCTGCAAGGACTCGATCCTGGAAGCGGCATTCGGCGGCATCAAGCTGATCGTGTGCATCACCGAAGGCATTCCTACCCTGGACATGCTGGACGCTAAAGTTAAGTGCGACGAGCTGGGCGTAGTCCTGATCGGCCCTAACTGCCCAGGCGTGATCACCCCAGGCGAATGCAAGATCGGCATCATGCCAGGTCACATTCACTTGCCAGGTAAAGTCGGTATCGTTTCGCGTTCCGGCACCCTGACCTACGAAGCTGTGAAGCAGACCACTGACGCCGGTTTCGGTCAGTCGACTTGCGTCGGCATCGGCGGTGACCCGATCCCAGGCTCGAACTTCATCGACATCCTGAAGCTGTTCCAGGAAGACCCGAAGACCGAAGCGATCGTCATGATCGGTGAGATCGGCGGTTCGGCTGAAGAAGAAGCGGCTGCCTACATCAAGGCACACGTGACCAAGCCGGTTGTTTCCTACATCGCTGGTGTGACTGCCCCTGCGGGCAAGCGCATGGGCCATGCTGGCGCAATCATCTCTGGCGGCAAAGGCACTGCAGACGAGAAATTCGCTGCACTGCAAGACGCAGGCGTTAAAACCGTGCGTTCGCTGGCAGACATCGGCAAGGCCCTGGCCGAGCTGACCGGTTGGGCTGTCAAGTAAGCCTCGCGCTAACCTGACGCTTCACCACGCAAAGGCCACCTTCGGGTGGCCTTTGTGCTTTCTGCAGGTTGCTGAAAATCAAAATGTGGGAGCGGGCTTGCTCGCGAATGCGGTCTATCAGTTGATACATCCAGTGCTGACCCACCGCATTCGCGAGCAAGCCCGCTCCCACATTCGATTGCGTTCCAGCATTTAGATATACAGATGCGACATCAAAGTGTCGCTTATCGGACAGTCCGCCCCGCAACAGTGCGTTTGTCAGGCTAATTCTGTAATCTAGCCGCCTCTTTATGCGTCCGCATCCCAAAAGGAAGCTGCGCGCTAGACCGGTCGGTCCCCATCAGGGCCGGCAGTATTTCCCTCATCCATAGGGAATCCCTCTCTAAATTCCGATTCAGTAGTGTGGTATTTCCTCAAATGAAAGTGTTGAAAAGCCAGGATGTCCTGGCGCTGGGCTTCATGACATTTGCCCTGTTCGTGGGCGCTGGCAACATCATCTTCCCGCCAATCGTTGGTTTGCAGTCCGGGCCTCACGTCTGGATGGCAGCGCTGGGTTTCCTGATCACTGCGGTGGGCCTGCCGGTGGTCACCGTGATCGCCCTGGCCAAGGTCGGCGGCGGCATGGACGCGTTGAGCAGCCCGATCGGCAAGATCGCCGGTGGCTTGCTCGCGGCGGCGGCGTATCTGGCGGTAGGGCCGCTGTTCGCCACCCCGCGTACCGCAACCGTGTCGTTTGAAGTCGGCCTGGCGCCGTTGACCGGTGAAAGTCCGCTGGCACTGTTTCTCTACAGCTCGGTGTATTTCCTGGTGGTGTTCTTCGTCTCCCTCTATCCGGGCCGACTGCTGGACACCGTGGGGCGTTTTCTCGCGCCGCTGAAAATCATCGCGCTGGCGATCCTCGGCATCGCCGCGTTTGCCCTGCCGGCCGGCGAAGTGGGCGTGGCTACCCCTGAGTACGTGGCTGCGCCGTTCTCCCAGGGCTTTATCAATGGTTACCTGACCATGGACACCCTGGGCGCGCTGGTGTTTGGCATCGTGATCGTCAACGCGATCCGTTCCCGTGGCGTCGAGTCGCCCAAGCTGATCACCCGCTACGCGATCATTGCCGGCCTGATTGCTGGCGTCGGCCTGGCACTGGTCTACATCAGTCTGTTCCGCCTCGGTTCGGGCAGCCATGCAGTGGCTGCCGGTGCCAGTAACGGCGCTGCGGTATTGCACGCCTACGTGCAGCACACGTTCGGTTCGCTGGGCAGCGGCTTCCTCGCGGTGCTGATCTCCCTCGCGTGCCTGGTCACTGCGGTGGGCCTCACCTGCGCCTGCGCCGAGTATTTCAGCCGCGTCCTGCCGCTGTCCTACAAGGCCCTGGTGGTGATCCTCGCGCTATTCTCGCTGTTCGTGTCGAACCTGGGCCTGACCAAGCTGATTGCGTTCTCGATCCCGGTGCTCACCGCGATCTACCCGCCGTGCATCGTGCTGGTGGCCTTGAGCTTCTGCAAAGATTTCTGGCAGGAACAGGGTCGTATCGTCGGTCCGGTGATGCTGGTGTCGTTCATCTTCGGTTGCATCGACGCACTCAAGGGTGCTGGCCTGGCCGATTGGATGCCGTCGCAACTGGCGCACCTGCCGTTGAGCGAGCAGGGCCTGGCATGGTTGGTGCCTTCGGTGATGACCTTGGGCGTGGCGTTCGTGATTGATCGCATGCTGGGCAAGCGCAGCGAAGCGCTCGCTTAAATAGCCGGCTTCACGCTACATGGAAATGCCCCGTATCAATCGATACGGGGCATTTTTTATGTGTTTGCAACACGATCCCGTAGGAGCCGGCTTGTGTTCACCCAACCACCGTTTAATAGGACCCCCATGTCGTTCGTCGAAACCAATCAGATCCACCTGCTTGCCGCCCTCTGGTTTGTCCTGTGCTGGGGCGGCTACACCCGCTATGCCACCTGGAAGGCCCGGGACACTGCGTGCCTGGCCAGTGTGCTGCATCTGTATCGCGAAGACTGGATGCGCCGCATGCTGCTGCGCGACAACCGCATCGCCGACGCCAGTGTGATCGGCAACCTGGAACGCAACGCGTCGTTCTTTGCCTCCAGCACCTTGATCATCCTGGCCGGCATTCTCACCGTGCTCGGTGCCTCAGAGCGCGCGGTGTCGCTGCTGGCTGACATTCCCATGGTGCAGCAGGCGTCCCAGGGCATGTCGGAGATCAAGCTGCTGTGCCTGGCCCTGGTGTTCGTCTATGCGTTCTTCACGTTCAGTTGGTGCATGCGCCAGTACAACTTTGCGGCAGTGCTGGTCGGCTCGGCGCCGATGGTGGGGGAGCGGCATGTGTCGGAGCAGGAGCGCAAGGCGTTTGCGCTACGCGCGGCGCGGGTGATTTCCATGGCGGCCAACCAGTTCAACTTCGGCCTGCGCGCTTATTATTTTGGCATGACCATGCTGGCGTGGTTTGTCAGCCCCTGGTTGTTCATGTTGATGAGTGCCGGAGTGGTGGTCGTGCTGTACCGCCGCGAGTTTCATTCCGACGTACTGCAAGTGATGGTGTATACCCAGACGGACACACCGCCGCCGGAGGCGGTTAAAGAGTCGGCTTAAGTAACCTTGAAATAAAAACACCAGGCAAAGTAAAGCCCGCTATCTAAGCGGGCTTTCTTTTTGCAGCCAAGCTATTTCAAGCCGCGGTATCAAGAACCGCTGGCAGGGGTAGCAGGTGCTGCTTCTTTCGCGGCGGCTTCGTTCGATTCAGCCTGAGCTTTGGCAGCATCGGCGTTTTCTTTCGCAGCGTCGTTCACTTTATCCTGAGCCTTCGCCATATCTTTTTGAGCTTGCTCGGAATGTGCGGCGGCGTCTTGGGCTTTGTCTTCGGATTTCTTATCGCAGGCAGCGAGACCGAGGGCAGCGGCCAACATCATGGAAATAGCTAAAGTCTTGCGCATGGGGTGTTTCTCCTTATTGAAGATATCTACTGGCCTTTCGAGCATGGGCGTTCTGCATTAGTTCCTTTAATTCCACAGATATATAAACCACCGGTGCAAAGGAACTTTCCTGCCCGCCGGCTATTGCACCGATCATCACTAATAAGAGTCTTCAACGAATGACCGAAAATCCCTTGTTAGAGCGTGCGTCGCGCTTTGTATCGGCTTTGCGCCATTGTCAGGTGCTGGGCATCACCGCTCATCAGGCCAGCGAGGAGGGCATCACGCTGGTCATGCCCTATGCGCCGCAACTGGTCGGCGACCCGCGGACCGGCGTCATTCACGGTGGCGCATTGACCTCCCTGATGGACACCGCCTGCGGCATGGCCACCCTGTGCGTGTTGCCGGAGTTCGAGGTGTGCCCGACCCTCGACCTGCGTATCGACTACATGCATCCCGCCGCACCGCACCAGCCTGTCTATGGGTTTGCCCAATGCTACCGGGTGACCACCGACGTGATCTTCACGCGCGGCTTTGCCTACCAGGATGACCCACAACAGCCCATCGCCCATGTCGTCGGCACGTTCATGCGCATGGGCAAGCGTCTCAAAGGGGCGCAAGGGTTGAGCAACACGATCAAGGGAGAGCAGGCATGACCCATCGATTCAAGACGCGCCTGGAGCAGGCCCATGAACGCGGCGATTATGCAGCGCTGCTCGAACTGATCCCCTACGCCAAGCTGATCGGTATCGAATGCACCCGGCTTGGGGATGAACTGCTGTTCCGCCTGCCGGCCAACAAGGACAATATTGGTAACCCGATATTGCCGGCGCTGCATGGCGGGGTCATCGCAGGCTTTATGGAGTTGTCTGCCGCGCTGCATCTGCTGGTGTTCACCGGCGCGCCGGGCTTCCCGAAAATCATCGATTTCTCCCTCGATTACCTGCGTGCCGGGCAGTTTCGCGACACCTACGCCAAATGCCAGGTGTGGCGCCAGGGCCGGCGGGTGGCGAATGTGGCGATCACCGCCTGGCAAAGCACGCAGGCTGAGCCCATCGCCACCGCCCGCGCGCATTTCAAGATTGAGGAAGTCGGCCGCCCTTGAAATCCTGCTCTTAGCCCCCAACTTTGATGACAACCCGCCGCCAACCCTCAAGGGCGCGGCCACTGCCATCCAATTGGAGTTTGATGACCATGAGTGTGGAAACTCAAAAGGAAACCCTGGGCTTCCAGACCGAGGTGAAGCAACTGCTGCACCTCATGATCCATTCGCTGTATTCCAACAAGGAAATCTTCCTTCGCGAATTGATCTCGAACGCCTCTGACGCTGTCGACAAATTACGTTTCGAAGCCCTGTCCAAGCCTGAATTGCTGGAAGGCGGCGCCGAACTGAAAATCCGCGTGAGCTTCGACAAGGACGCCAAGACCGTCACCCTCGAAGACAACGGCATCGGCATGAGCCGCGAAGACGCGATCACCCACCTGGGGACCATCGCCAAATCCGGCACCGCCGACTTCATGAAAAACCTCTCGGGCGACCAGAAGAAGGATTCGCACCTGATCGGCCAGTTCGGCGTGGGCTTCTACTCGGCCTTCATCGTCGCCGACAAGGTGGAAGTTTTCAGCCGCCGCGCCGGCCTCGACGCCAGCGAAGGCGTGCATTGGTCTTCGAAAGGCGAGGGCGAATTCGAAATCGCCACTATCGACAAGGCTGATCGCGGCACGCGCATCGTCCTGCACCTCAAGTCCGGTGAAGATGAATTCGCCGATGGCTGGCGCCTGCGCAACATCGTCAAGAAGTATTCCGACCACATCGCTTTGCCGATCGAACTGCCGAAAGAACCAGCGGCCGCCGAAGGCGAAGAAGCGCCTGCTCAGGAATGGGAAGTGGTCAACCGCGCCAGCGCGCTGTGGACCCGTCCGCGTACCGAGATCAAGGACGAGGAATACCAGGAGTTCTACAAGCACATCGGTCACGACTACGAAAACCCGCTGAGCTGGAGCCACAACAAGGTCGAAGGCAAGCTGGAGTACAGCTCGCTGCTCTATGTGCCGGCCCGCGCGCCGTTCGACCTGTACCAGCGTGAAGCGCCAAAAGGCCTGAAACTCTACGTACAGCGCGTGTTCGTCATGGACCAGGCGGAATCCTTCCTGCCGCTGTACCTGCGCTTCATCAAGGGCGTGGTCGACTCCAACGACCTGTCGCTGAACGTGTCGCGGGAAATCCTGCAAAAAGACCCGATCATCGACTCGATGAAGTCGGCGCTGACCAAGCGCGTGCTCGACATGCTGGAAAAACTGGCGAAGAACGAGCCTGAGCAATACAAGGGCTTCTGGAAAAACTTCGGCCAGGTCATGAAAGAAGGCCCGGCGGAAGATTTTGCCAACAAGGAAAAAATCGCCGGCCTGCTGCGTTTTGCCTCCACCCAGGGCGACGACGGCGAGCAGAACGTTGCCCTGGCCGAATACCTGGCACGCGCCAAGGAAGGCCAGGACAAGATCTACTACCTCACCGGCGAAACCTACGCGCAGGTCAAGAACAGCCCGCACCTGGAAGTCTTCCGCAAGAAAGGCATCGAAGTGCTGCTGCTGACCGACCGTATCGATGAGTGGCTGATGAGCTACCTCAACGAGTTCGACGGCAAATCCTTCGTCGACGTGGCTCGTGGTGACCTGGACCTGGGTAACCTCGACTCCGAAGAAGAGAAGAAAGAAGCCGAAGAAGTCGCCAAGTCCAAAGAAGGCCTGGTTGAGCGGATCAAGGCGTCCCTGGGCGACGCGGTCAGCGAGGTGCGGGTTTCCCACCGCCTCACCGATTCCCCGGCGATCCTGGCTATCGGCGAGCAGGACCTGGGCATGCAGATGCGCCAGATCCTGGAAGCCAGCGGCCAGAAGGTACCGGACTCCAAGCCGATCTTCGAATTCAACCCGGCTCACCCGCTGATCGAGAAACTCGACGGCGAGCAGAGCGAAGAGCGTTTTGGCGACCTGTCGCACATCCTCTTCGACCAGGCGGCCCTGGCCGCTGGCGACAGCCTGAAAGACCCGGCCGCCTATGTGCGCCGACTGAACAAGCTGTTGGTGGAACTGTCGGTTTAACACCGTTGTAGAAAAACCCGCTTCGGCGGGTTTTTTCATTTGTAGCGCTTCACTGCAGGTGCACGCCTGTCGATGAAAAACTCGATGGCACTGCGTTCATTCAGGATGCTCGCGCTATTGTTGACGTTCTTCCCGAGCAAGCGTGCGCCTACACACCTCAACTGGAGTAAATGATGAGCCAAGTCACTGTGCGTTCCGTGGTCTATCAGATTGATGGCCAGTCTTATGAAAGCCGCCTGGCATTCGACGCCAGCCACAAGGGCCCGCTGCCGGGTCTGCTGATGGCGCCGAACTGGATGGGTGTGAGTGCGGGGGCCGAAGAAATCGCCAAGACCGTCGCCAGCAAAGGCTATGTGGTGCTGATCGCCGACCTGTACGGGCAAACGGTGCGCCCATCGAACGGCGATGAAGCCGGTGCTGCGATGATGCCGCTGAAAAATGACCGCCCGTTGTTGAACAAGCGCATGCAAGCAGCGTTTGAGCAACTGCAAGGCCAGACCGAAGCCGCAGTGGACACCTCGAAACTGGCCACCTTTGGCTTCTGTTTCGGCGGCTGCTGCTCTCTGGAGCTGGCGCGTACCGGTGCGCCGCTCAAGGCTGCCGTGTCGTTCCACGGCACCCTCGACACGCCGAACCCGGCGGACGCGAAGAACATCAAGGGTTCCGTGCTGGTGCTGCACGGTGCTTCCGACCCGTTGGTGCCGAAAGAGCAACTGCCGGCCTTTGAAGATGAAATGAACGCGGCCGGTGTGGATTGGCAACTGCTGAGCTACGGCGGTGCGGTGCATTCCTTTACCGACCCGCATGCCAATGTGCCGGGCAAGATGATGTACGACGCAAAGACCGCTGCGCGGGCTTTCCAGTCGATGCATAACTTGCTGGATGAAGTGTTCAAGGGCTGAAGCTTGAGCGCCTGTCAGGGCGTCTTAGCGGCCAAGCCCACTCCCAGTTGAATGTGGGAGCGGGCTTGCCTGCGAAGGCTATCTGACGGGCAACTCGATCCTGTCGGTTTCTCCCGGCACCGTTGGCCAATCCCCAGCCGCCCAGCGCTGCCTGGCCTGCTCGATCAGCGCCGGATCGCTCGCGACAAAATTCCAATTGATCCGCCGTGGTCCATCCAGTGGCGCGCCGCCAAACACCACCAAGTGGCAATCACTGTCGGCAGACAACGTCATTGCCTGCCCGGGCTCCAGCACCACCAGGCTGTTGACCTCCAGCACCTCGCCGTCCAACTGCGCTTCACCGTCCAGCACATACACGGCGCGTTCCTCATGCTCATCCGGGATCAGCAGGGTGGTGGCCGTCTGCATCTGCACCTCGGCATACAGCGTGGGTGACAGCACCGGCACCGGCGATTTCAGGCAGAAGCCGCTGCCCGCGATCATGCGGATCGTCACACCCAGATTGTTACTCACCGGCAGGCTCGCGGCTGGGTGATGGCTGTAGTGCCCTGGCCCGCTTTCGTGGTCCTTGGGCGAGGCCAGCCACACTTGCAGCCCGTGCAGGCTGAAGCCACTGGCCTTGAGCGCCTCGGGCGTGCGCTCGACGTGGGCAATTGCGCTGCCGGCAGTCATCCAGCTGACATCGCCGGCCTGCACCACCTGGTCCGAACCCAGGCTGTCCTTGTGCTGCAGTGCGCCGTCGAACAGGTAGGTCAGGGTCGACAAGCCGATATGCGGGTGCTGGCGGATATTCATGCCGCTGCCCGGTGCGTAGCGGGTGGGCAGCATATGGTCGAAAAACACAAAAGGCCCGACGCTGCGGCATTCCCGCGAAGGCAGCGGGCGCAGGATAGGCTGGCCTTCGACATCTTCGGGGCGCGGGCGGATCACAGTGAGGGCGGTCATGGTGCATCCCAGTCTGAGCGGGTTAGGTGGCTTTGAGCATAACCCGCCCGACGGGAGGTTGCCGCTATTGGCTGAAGGCGCCTTCCGACAATGTTGTCTCGATGGTGACTTCGGCCGTGGTCATCAGCTTGTGCACCGGGCAGCGATCTGCCACGCGATGCAGTTCGTCGCGCTGCTCGTCTGTCAGCACGCCCTTGAGGGTCAGCTTGACGGCGAGCTTGTATTTACCCTTTTGCTCTTCACTGGCGTCGTGGCTGACTTCCACGGTCACGCCGGTCAGCGGGATGTCTTTTTTCTGTGCGTAGAGCTTGACGGTCAAGGCCTTGCACGAGGCCAGCGCGGCATCGAAGTAGTCGTGGGGGGAGGGCGCCGAATCGTCACCGCCCAGGCTTTTGGGCAGGTCGGTAAACAGCTCGTGGTTATTGATGTTGACGCTGTGACGGAAGTTGTCGGCGTTCAACGTATTGACGGTAACTGGCATGGCAAACCTCACAGGGTGGCAGGATGAAGGTCATGCAGTTATAGAGCATGCTGGCACTTCGGTGTTCCGCGATTTTTGCCGGCTGAACCCCGGCAAGGCGCGCAAGGTCTACCAGAGTCAGCCCCTATCGAGGTTTTATCGTGCCCTGGACCCGCCTGAGTCTTGCCCTGTTACTCGCTGCCACCAGCCTGGCCGCCCACGCGCGTGACTATGCCTACAGCGACGCACACCTGCATTACGTGGATTTTTTCCAGGAGACGGCAGGCATGGACAAGCTGCTCAAGGCCATGGCCGATAACCGCATCGAGCACGTGATGATTTCGGGTATCCCGGTGGCGAAGAAATGGCACGAAGACGAACTCAAGCGCCCGCGCTACTACGCCGGTGATGACGCCGATGCCTATTGGTACAGTGCCACCGATGTGATCGTTGCGGCGGCGGTGACGAAACTGACGCCTGAGCAGCGCCAGCACTTCCATCCTTTCCTCAGTGGCTTCAACCCCAACGACAAGAACTCGGCCGCGCACATCCAGCGCATGCTCGACCTCAATCCCGGGCTGTGGCAGGGCATCGGCGAGGTGTTCACCCGCCACGACGACCTGACGGCCCTGACATCCGGCGATACCCCGCGCGCGAATAACGAAGCCATGACCCGCATCTATCATTTGGCGGCCGAGAACGACCTGCCGGTGATGCTGCACTCCAATATCACCTCCAAGCGCGAACGGAATCCGCTGTACCTGGCCGAAGTGGAGGAGTCGCTGCGCAACCACCCGCACACGCGCTTTATCTGGGCGCATGCCGGCACCAGCAAGGAAATCCATCGCCACCAGGTGCAGATGGATTTTTTACTGCCCACCTTGAGTCGGCTGCTGGAGGCCTATCCCAACCTGTACATCGACCTGTCCTGGAGCATGCTCACGCCTTACTTGCTGGATGACGCGGGCAAGCCTCGGCCAGAATGGACAGCGTTGGTGGAGCGCTTCCCGGAGCGTTTTATGCTGGGGTCGGACGTGGTAGGGCGTTTCAACAAGCTGGGTAAGGAGATGCACCGCTTCGAGCCCTTCCTCGACGCGCTTCCTGAGGACATTGCCCACAAGGTGGCGCGGGATAACTTCCTGGCCATCCTGCCTAAAGCGCCTCGCGATTTGCCTCCTCGTTGATATCGCGTTTTGGTCTTACGCAATCGGGCGAGGACGCCGATAACTTTCAGGAGACCGGCTGCAGGTGGATGCAGCGCTTCTGGAAGGAACCTACGCAATGAATGTTCGCAGTTTGAATATCGCCCCACGCGCCGGCTTGGGCTTTGGCGTATTGGCATTGATGGTGTTTGCCCTGGGCGGCTTTGCCCTGTTGCAGATGGCCAATATGCGCCAGCAATCGGATCAGGTGGAGAACAACTGGCTGCCCAGCGTGATGGCGGTGGGGGAGATGAGCCAGGACCTGTTGCGGGTGCGCGCGCTGACCTTGCGCTTGCTGCTTAACCGCGAGCCCGAGGCGCTGGCGCAGAACGAGCGCAAGCTCAATGACCTCAAGAGCGGCTTGCATCACGCGCAGACCCTGTACGAAGCGCTGATCGTGCTGCCCGAGGAGCGCACGCTGTTTGACCGCTTCAAGGTCCAGGAACAGCAATACCTGCAACGCCAGGAACAGGTGATGGGGTTTTCCAGGGCCAATCAGCTGGAGGACGCTATCAGGGTGGTCAACGGCGAAATGAATCAACTCGCCGATGAAATGGCTGCGACCCTGCGCGACCTGGTCAACCTGAATAAGACCAACGCCAACCTGGCGGCAAGCCTGGCGCAGAGTGTGTTCAGCCAGTCGCGCAGTTGGGTGATCGGCATGATCGTGCTCACGGCGTTGATTACCATCGGGCTGGCGGTGTGGCTGACGCGCAGCATTGTGTTGCCATTGGCGCAGTCGTTGAAGGTCGCCCAGGGCGTCGCCAGTGGCGATCTCACCGGCGACATAAGCGTCACCGGCAACGACGAGCCGGCGCGCCTGCAGCAGGCGCTCAAGGGCATGCAGGAGAACCTGCGCGACACTATCCGGCGTATTTCCGAGTCGTCGAACCAGTTGGCGTCGGCTTCCGAGGAACTCAGTTGTGTCACCGAGGACGCCACGCGCGGCCTGCATCAGCAAAACCAGGAAATCGAACAGGCGGCCACGGCGGTCAACCAGATGACGGCAGCGGTGGAGGAAGTGGCGAGTAACGCCGTGGCCACCTCCCAGGCCTCGCGCGAGTCCGACCGCATTGCCCAGCAAGGGCGTGAGCAGGTGCACCAGACGGTGGTGTCCATCGAGGCGCTGGCCACTGACGTGACCGACAACGTGACGCAGGTCGAGGACCTGGCGCAAAAGGTCTATGGCATCAGCAAGGTGCTGGACGTGATCCGCTCGATTGCCGAGCAGACCAACCTGCTCGCACTGAATGCGGCCATCGAGGCGGCGCGGGCCGGGGATGCCGGGCGCGGCTTTGCGGTGGTGGCCGATGAAGTGCGCGCCCTGGCCCACCGTACCCAGCAATCGACCCAGGAAATCGAGCAGATGATCAGCGGCATTCAGCAGGGCACCAACCAGGCGGTCAGCTCGATGCAGCAGAGCAACAGTCGCGCGCGTTCCACCCTGGATATCGCCAAGTCGGCGGGGATGGCACTGGAGGAAATTGCCTCGGCGTTTACCTTGATCAACGAGCGCAACCTGGTGATCGCCAGTGCTTCCGAGCAACAGGCGGCGGTGGCGCGGGAGGTGGATCGCAATTTGATGAACATTCGCGACCTGGCGCACCAGACGTCGACCGGGGCGAACCAGACCAGTGCGGCGAGCCACGAGTTGTCGCGGCTGGCGGTGGACCTGAATTCGATGGTGGCGCGGTTTTCGGTGTAGGGCAGCAGGTCGAGCTGGCGTCATCGCAGGCAAGCCAGCTCCCACATTTGGCTGTATTCACACTTCAAAATGCCGGAGCTGGCTTGCCTGCGATAGAGGCGCCGCGGTCTCGCCTGTAATCACCCACAAAAAAGCCCCGAACCAGTCGGGGCTTTTTATTGGGTCGAGCTACAGGTCTTACTTACCCTGCCAGCGTTTCAGTACCAGGGTGGCGTTGGTGCCACCGAAGCCGAAGCTGTTGCTCATCACGGTGTCGATCTTGGCGTTTTCGACGGTCTTGGTCAGGATCGGCATATCGGCGACGACCGGGTCGATCTCGTCGATGTTGGCCGAACCGGCCATGAAGTTGCCTTCCATCATCAGCAGGCAGTAGATCGCTTCGTGAACGCCGGCGGCGCCCAGGGAGTGACCGGACAGGCTCTTGGTGGAGCTGATGGCTGGCGCCTTGTCGCCGAATACCGCACGCACACCTTCCATTTCCTTGGCGTCACCGACCGGAGTCGACGTGCCGTGGGTGTTCAGGTAGTCGATTGGGGTATCCACGGTGGACATGGCCATCTGCATGCAACGGATGGCGCCTTCACCGCTTGGCGCAACCATGTCGTAGCCGTCGGAGGTCGCGCCGTAGCCGACGATTTCCGCGTAGATCTTGGCGCCACGGGCGAGGGCGTGTTCCAGCTCCTCGACCACCACCATGCCGCCACCGCCGGCGATGACGAAACCGTCACGCTTGGCGTCGTAGGCGCGGGAGGCCTTCTCCGGAGTTTCGTTGTACTGGGTGGACAGTGCGCCCATGGCGTCGAACAGGAACGACTGGCTCCAATGTTCTTCTTCACCGCCGCCGGCGAACACGATGTCCTGCTTGCCCAGCTGGATCTGCTCAACGGCAGTCCCGATGCAGTGGGCGCTGGTCGCGCAGGCGGAGGAGATCGAGTAGTTCACGCCCTTGATCTGGAATGGCGTGGCCAGGCAGGCGGAAACGGTGCTGCCCATGGTCCGCGTGACGCGGTAAGGGCCTACACGCTTGACGCCTTTTTCGCGCAGGATGTCCAGCGCTTCCATCTGGTTCAGGGTGGATGCGCCGCCCGAACCGGCGATCAGGCCGGTGCGTACGTTCGAAACCTGGTCCTCGCTCAGGCCGGAGTCGGCAATCGCGTCTTTCATGGCCAGGTAGGCATAGGCGGCAGCGTGGCCGACGAAGCGGTAGATCTTGCGATCGATCAGTTCTTCGAGGGGCAGGTCGATGGAGCCGGAAACCTGGCTACGCAGACCCATTTCGGCATATTCCGGGTTGAAGCGGATGCCAGGGCGACTTGCACGCAGGTTAGCGGTGACGGTCTCTTTGTCATTGCCCAGGCAAGAAACGATGCCCAGACCAGTGATAACGACGCGGCGCATGCGGATAACCCTTAAAAGTTGTCAGTGGAAGTGAATACGCCGACCCGAAGGCCTTCGGCAGTATAGATCTCGCGACCGTCGACGCTCACCGAACCATCGGCGATGGCGAGGTTCAGCTTGCCCTTGAGGACGCGCTTGATCTGAATGTTGTAGGTGACTTTCTTGGCGGTCGGCAGGACCTGGCCAAAGAACTTCACTTCGCCCGAACCCAGGGCACGGCCGCGGCCCGGCAGGCCTTGCCAGCCGAGGAAGAAACCGACCAGCTGCCACATGGCGTCGAGGCCCAGGCAGCCCGGCATCACAGGGTCGCCTTCGAAATGGCAGGCGAAGAACCACAGGTCCGGGGTGATATCCAGCTCGGCGACCAATTCACCTTTGCCGTACTTGCCACCCTCTTCGCTGATATGGGTGATGCGATCCACCATCAGCATGTTCGGGGCGGGCAGTTGCGCGTTACCTGGGCCGAACAGCTCACCGCGACTGCAGCGCAGCAGGTCTTCCCGAGTAAAGGCGTTTTGTTTGGTCATGCGAGCTCCTCAATAATCCCATGCGGCAGGGTAGGGCAAATCTTCCCGAACCGAATGAAGCGTTCATGCCTCATGTCGGCAGCCTACACATAGACTATTGCGTTGTAGTGAAAGTCACAGCGGCAAGGTACTGAATGTACACTTGTTCACTGAAATTTTAAACCGGGCCTGTTTATCGGCCCGTTTGGGTGCCTAAGACTGCCGCACTTTCGTCTTTCACGCCAGTCGGAAGTGGCTGATGGCGCGGCGCTATTGCACCCAACGCTGCAGTATTTGCTGCAAATCCGTGCGTTTGAACGGCTTGGCCAGGTAATCGTTCATTCCCGCTGCGAGACACGCCTCACGGTCGCCCTGCAGGGCGTTCGCGGTGAGGGCGATAATCGGCAGGTCGGCGCAGCCCGGCAACTGGCGAATCTGGCGGGTCGCTTCATAGCCGTCGATCAGCGGCAGCCGGCAATCCATCAGGATCGCAGTGAAAATCAGGCTCTCGGCGCTGCGGATCGCCTCGGCGCCGTCGGTGGCCAGGCTGACCTGGAAGCCCAGGCTGCGCAGCATGGCTTCGACCACCGTGCGGTTCACCGGATTGTCCTCCACCAGCAACACATGGCGACCCTCTCCGGCGCTGGTCTTGCCTTCGGCGTTGGCGGCAATCGCCGGCACGCTGTGCTGGTCGACGGCCAGCGGGATTTCCAGGGTAAACACCGAGCCACGGCCTTCTTCGCTCTGGGCGCGCAAAGTGCCACCCATGCGCTCGGCCAAGGTACGGGCGATGGGCAGGCCGAGGCCGGTGCCGCCGTAACGTCTTGAAATGGAACTGTCAGCCTGCTGGAAGGCATCGAACATCAATTCCAGGCGTTCGGCGGAAATCCCGATGCCACTGTCGCGCACGGTGCAGGTGAACCACACCAGTTCATGGTCCAGGGTCTGCCAATGGGGCTCGACGCTGACGGTGCCGTGCTCGGTGAACTTCAGCGCATTGCCGATCAGGTTCACCAGGATCTGGCGGATACGCGTCGGATCGCCCTGCACCCGCAGGGTGTCCATGCCGGGCGGGATCGGCAGTTGCAACGCCAACCCGCGCTGCTGGGCGCTGTGCTGGAAGGCCTGGGCACAGCTGTTGATCAGGTCCGCCAGGTTGAACGGAATGTGCTCCAGCTCGAGGGCGGCGCGCTCGATGCGCGAGAAGTCGAGGATGTCGTTGATGACCTTGAGCAGGTGCTCGGTGGACTCGGAGGCCAGCGCCGCATATTCGGTCTGCTCCTCGGTCATCTCGGTGGTTTCCAGCAACTGCAGCATGCCCAGCACGCCGTTCATCGGCGTGCGCAGCTCATGGCTCATCATCGCCAGGAAGTCCGACTTGGCGTTGTTGGCGCGCTCGGCCTCCTCGCGGGTCTGGATCAACTGCGCCATGGCCTGTTGCTGTTCGCGGCTGGCCTGGTTGAGGCCTTCGGCGAGGTTGTTGATATGCCGCGACAGGTCGCCCAGTTCCGAGTCATCGACAATCGGCAGCGGCGTCTTGTAGTCGCCTTGCTGGATGGCTTTCACCGCGTGGCCCATGGCGCTGATCGGCTGCGACAGGCTGGCGGCCAGGCGCCGTGCGAGCAGGAAGGTAAACAGCAGGGCGAACAGCGCGAGGATCCCGGCCTTGAACAGGATTTCCTGCTGGCGCTGGCTGAACGCGTCGTTGGACATGCCGACAATCACCCGGCCCAAGTAGTCCGCGCGGGGTGCCTTGGGTTCGTTGAGATTGTCCTGGAAAAAGTCGTTGCCCAGCTGGATATGCTGGAGGCGGATCGGCGCCTGGAAGACTTTCACCGACAGCGAGCGGTCATGTTTTTCCGAGGGCTGCTCGACGTAGACGAGGATGTTCTCGCTGCTGTCCTGGATCTCCAGGAAGCGCACGTGGGGCGTGGCCAGCGTGGCGCGCAGCAGGCTGTCGAGCACGTCGTTGTTGCCGGAAATCACCCCGTATTCAGTGGCCGGCGCCAGTTGGTTGGCGATCAGTTGGCCGGTGTGGTCGAGTTCCTGGCGCAGGTCCTGGATACGCACGAAGGTGAAGAAGCTGATCAACAGCAACGTCAGCAACAGCGCCGGGCCCAGGGTGATGAGCTGGGTGCGGGTGTTGATGTCCCAACGACGACGCAAGGTCATGGGTGTTTTTCTCCTTCGGCCAATCGGGCGGCGACGCTGGCGTCGTCCACCTGTTCGATGCCCAGTGAGCGCGCAACTTGCGGGTTGCCGACGACTTTGAAGTGTCTCGGGTACAGCGCGCGCGGCCAGGTGGCGGGCGGTTGTTCAAGCAAATGGTCGAGCACGCTCAGCCAGTCGGCCTGGTCGCTGTAAGTGCTGGCCAGGCTGCCGGCCCGCACGAACCCGGCGTTCGGCCCCACCAACGGCAATTGTTGGGCGTAGCTGCTGAGCAACAGGTTCTTCGCGGTTTTCGGGTTGTAGAGTTGTGGATCGTCGAGGCCGAGCAGCACGTCGCTGTTTCTGAACAGCGATTGCAGCGGGCGGCTGTCGTTAATGTTGTCCCAGCGCTGTGGCACGATTTCCAGGCCCAGCAGCGTGGCCTGCTGGCGTAACTCGGGCAGCAGGAATTCGCTGTCGGCGCTGTAGAGCACGCCAATGCGCTGCGCTTGCGGCAGGATATTGTTGATCAGGCGCAGTTGGCGCTCCAGCGGCGGGTCGCTCCACAGCAGGGTAATGCGTGGATGCTGGGTGCTGCCCGGCCGTTCATGGGCTTGCAGGCGGCTGATGCGCAGCACCAGGGTCGGCGGGCCCTGCGCGTCCTGCAGGCGCCAGTCGAGGCCGGGCAGGTCGAGCAGGATCAGGCGGGTCGTGGCCGGCAGGTGGCTGGGGGCCGGCAGGTCCTTGAGGGGCGTGAAGGTGACGTGGTCCTGCGGTCGTTGCTCGGCCAGGGCCTTGGTAAAGGCCTGCACGCCGGCACCGTCCTCGGCGGCGGTCAACAGGATCTCGGCACTCCAGGCCGGTGTGGCCAGCAACAGGCAGGCCAGCAGCACGCTGCGCCGGCAGAGTGTGTAGAGGTCAATAAAGAAGAAGGTCATCCGTGACGAGTCGCCCATATCAGAACTCTAACTCCGCGCTGAAGTAGAGTACGTGACGGTGGTCGTAATTGTTATCGGCCCATGTCGTGGGCTGGTTATCGAGGCGTTGTTGCAGCATGCCGGCCAGCTCCACGTTGGCTTTGCCCAGGGCAATACGCTTGGCCACGCGCAGGTCGACCCGTTCGAAGCGATATTGGTTGAGTGCGTCGTCGCCATAGTAGAACAGCGCGCTGGACCAGCCGTGGCCCCATTCGCGCAACCAGCCGGCCGAGCCACTGTTACGCGCGGTCTGCGCTTTGTCCAGCGGATTGCTGGAGCTGGCATCCACATAAGCATAGGTGAGCCGCAGGCGGTCGGCGTTGCTCATGCGCCAGTCGAATTGCGATTCGGCACCGCTGAACCGTGCGCTGTTGGCGTTGCTGGCAATGTACTGGTTGTTGCGCAGCGGCGAGCTGATCATGTCGGTGATTTCGTCGTAGAACAGCTTGACGTCCATGTTCAGCCCGATATCGGCAAAGAAACCGTTGTAGCCCAGTTCCCGCGAGCGCATCAGTTCTTTGTCGAGGTTGCCCGGGCCGCGCGTCTTCACGAAGTACTGGCCGCTGGTCTGGCCATAGGCCGGGGAGCTGAGGTTGGTGACGCGATAGCTCCAGTTGACATTGTTTTCGAACATGTCCGGCGAGCGGATTGCCTCGGAGTACACCGCGCGCAGGCCATGGCGCGGGTTGATCAGGTAGTTGACCGCCACCCGTGGCGTCAGCGAGTTGCCGCTCAGGTGCGTGTCTTCATACATCGCGCCGCCCTGCAGCAGCCAATGTTCGCTGGCGCGCCATTCCAGTTGGCCGAACAGGCGCCAGGTAGTGTCGTCCAGGGTGCCGTTGAAGTAGGTGTCGGAATCGGCCCGGTCGTAGCGATAATTCATACCACTGACCAGGCGCAGGCTGTCGGACAGGCTGAGGGTGTCCTGGACCTCGATGTCGTAGCGGCTTTCGCGGGTGCTCTGGTCGATATCGCCGCACACGCTCTGGTTGTTGCCGTCGCGCCACTGGTCCAGCACCCGGTTGGCCAGCGCTTGCTCGGCGGCGCTGCCGGGTGGTGCGCTGCCCTGGCTGTAGGTGTCCATGTGGCGGGCGAGCAGCTCGGCGTAGTTGGGGTTCATCTGCCACAACTGGGTCAGTTCCGGACTGAACGAGACCTTGGCGTCGCAGGCCTTCCAGACTTGCTGGCGGTCCCACTGTTGCGCAGAGCCCTGGATGTACAGGCTGTGGTCGGGGTTGAAGTCGAAATTCCAGCGCAGGGAGCCGGCATAGTCCTTGGACTTGACGTCGGAATTGTTACCGCCTTCGGTAATACCGGCGAAGACCGGGGTGTAGGTATAAGGCCGTTGATTGGTGCCTTCCTTGGCATCCAGTTGCCAGTCGATACTCTGCTGCGCATTCAACGTCTGGCTCACCGCCAGGCTGAAGCGGTTGAGGCGGCGGCTGTCACGGCGATCGGCGCCGCTGGCGTCAGTGTCGAAACCGTCGTCCTGCTGGCCGGACAGCGACAAGCGCAGGTCGCCGGTTTCCCAGCCCACGCCCTGGCTGGCATAGAAGTCATTGATGCCCCGTTCGCCGCGCACCACCTTGACCCTTGAACCATGGCTGTTGGTCGGCGAGCGCGTGAGGATATTGACCACCGCCATCAATGCGTTGGCGCCGTAACTGACGGTGTTGGGCCCGCGAAAAACCTCGATGCGCTCGATGTCTTCCATGGCCACCGGAATATCGCTCCAGTCCACCGTCGCCAGGCCGGCGCGGTACACCGAACGGCCGTCGATCAGCACCTGCATGCGCCGCGCATCGCTGGCGCTGGTGCCGTGGTAGTTCACTGCCGCCTGGTTGCCGGTGGTGTAGCCGACCATCATCCCCGGTACCAGGCGCAGCAGTTCGCTGATGTCGCGTGCGCCGCTGGCCTTGATCAGCTCGCTGTCGATCACGGTCATGCTGCCGGGCACCGCGGCGGCCGATTGCTTCAGGCGCGTGGCGGTCAACACTTGCGGCAGCGGCTGGCTGTCGAGGAACAGGTCGTCGGCCAATACCGGTGCACTGCACAACAGCATCAGCCACAGAGATGAACGGGGAGGAGGGCCCAAATACACGGCACGGCCTTGATAATTACGGATAGCCGCCCATGTTAACTGAGGTAGGGTCTTTTGCCAGTCGTCGGACTTGCAATTACTTCACCCGCGCGCGGCATTTTCCGACAAGCGTACGAATTGATACGGGGGCTGGCCGCAAGCGGGTCGCTCCGTATAATGCCGCCATCGCCACTGGTATGGATTAACGGATTGCATATGACTGAACAGCGCCCTATTGCGGTCCTGGGAGGCGGAAGTTTTGGTACCGCCGTGGCTAACCTGCTGGCCGAGAACGGCCATCCGGTACGGCAGTGGATGCGTGATCCCGAGCAGGCCGAGGCCATTCGGGTGCACCGCGAAAATCCGCGTTACCTCAAGGGCATCAAGATTCTTCCCGGGGTCGAGCCGGTCACAGACCTGCTGGCCACCCTGACCGAGTGCGACCTGTGCTTCGTCGCCCTGCCTTCCAGCGCCTTGCGCTCGGTGCTGGCGCCGCACGCCGACCGGTTGGCGGGCAAGCTGCTGGTCAGCCTGACCAAGGGCATCGAGGCGCAGACCTTCAAGCTGATGAGCGAGATCCTCGAAGAGATCGCCCCGCAGGCGCGCATCGGCGTGCTCTCCGGGCCGAACCTGGCGCGGGAAGTGGCCGAGCACGCGCTGACCGCCACCGTGATCGCCAGCGAAGATGAAGCGTTGTGCGAGCGCGTGCAGGCGGTGCTGCATGGCCGCACCTTCCGCGTCTACGCCAGCAGTGACCGCTTTGGCGTCGAGCTGGGCGGCGCGTTGAAGAACGTCTACGCGATCATCGCCGGCATGGCCGTGGCGCTGGGCATGGGCGAAAACACCAAGAGCATGCTGATCACCCGCGCCCTGGCAGAAATGACCCGCTTTGCGGTGAACCAGGGCGCCAACCCGATGACCTTCCTCGGGCTGGCGGGCGTGGGCGACTTGATCGTCACCTGCTCGTCGCCGAAAAGCCGCAACTACCAGGTAGGGTTCGCCCTCGGCCAGGGCCTGAGCCTGGACGACGCGGTGACGCGGCTCGGCGAAGTGGCCGAAGGGGTCAACACCCTCAAGGTGCTCAAGGCCAAGGCCCAGGAAGTCGGCGTGTACATGCCGCTGGTCGCCGGGCTGCACGCGATCCTGTTCGAAGGGCGCACCTTGAACCAGGTCATCGAGCTGTTGATGCGGGCCGAGCCTAAAACCGATGTCGATTTTATTTCCACCAGTGGTTTCAACTGAGGAGCGCGTCATGAACGATCCCAAAGCAGCCCCCAAGTACGAGTCGATTGCCCTGCGCATCCTGTGGATGCTGGTGTTTGCCCTGGTGTGGCAAGTCGCGCAGTTCCTGCTCGGCGCGTTGGTGGTGGTGCAACTGATCTACCGCCTGGTCTACGGCGCCCCGAACCTGGGCCTGATGAACTTCGGCGACAGCCTCAGCCAATTCCTCGCGCAGATCGGCCGTTTCGGCAGCTTCCATACCGAGCAGAAGCCCTGGCCTTTCGCCGATTGGCCAACCCCACGTGCACCTGAGGGCGAGGCCGCCCACAGCGTGCCGCCGGCACCGCACCCGGTACGCGATGAAGAGCCGAAACTGTGAAGCTCTGGGTCTTGCGCCACGGCGAGGCCGAAGGGCATGCACGGTCGGACGCCGAGCGTAACCTCACCGAGCATGGCCGCGCCGAAGTGTTGCGCAGTGCTGCGCACCTGATCGGCCAGCCGCTCAGTGCCATCCTCGCCAGCCCCTATGTGCGGGCGCAGCAGACCGCGCACCTGGTGCGCGAGGCCTTGGGCTTTCAACCCGAGATTCGCACGGTGCCGTGGCTGACCCCCGACGGCAACCCGCAGCAGGTGCTGGAAAAGCTCGACACCGATGACAACGTGCTGCTGGTCAGCCATCAGCCGCTGGTCGGCAGCTTGATCAGCTTTCTGCAGCATGGCCATCTGCGCCAGCCGCAGCCGATGTATACCGCCAGTCTGGCGGAACTGGAAGGCGACTTCCCGCTGGCCGGGCTGATGAGCCTGGTCAGCGTGAACAATCCGTAGGCGTTATCGCGGCTTTGTGTGTGCTATATAGTCAACCGAGCAAGTGCTTGGTTGGCTATCGTCGGACCACAAAGGAGCGCGTCCCATGCCCGTCGCTTTTCGTTTGCCGTTGCAGGTCTTCTTCGAACGTGAAGCGCGTCATCCGCGCAAGACTTTGCTGGTGCAGCCCGTTGGCGGGGGAGTCGTACACTCCCTCACCTGGGGCGAAGTCGGCCACCAGGCCCGTTGCGCCGCGCACTGGCTGCGCGCGCGCGAGCTGCCCGCCGGTTCGCACATTGCCCTGATCTCGAAAAACTGTGCCCACTGGATCATCGCCGACCTGGCAATCTGGATGGCCGGGCATGTCTCGGTGCCGCTGTACCCCAACCTGACTGCCGACTCCGTCGCCCATGTGCTGACCCATTCCGAGGCGGCCCTGGTGTTTATCGGCAAACTCGACGACTGGCCCGCCATGGCCCCCGGGGTCCCCGCAGGCGTGCCGACAGTTAGCCTGCCGCTATGCCCGGCGGGCGCATTCGACTTCAGTTGGGACGACCTGCAAGCCTGTCCGCCGATTGAGGATGAGCCGCTGCCCGCCGCGTCGGACCTGGCCACCATCATCTACACCTCAGGAACCACCGGCCTGCCCAAAGGCGTGATGCACAGCTTTGGCGCCCTGGGTTTTGCGGCCACGCGCGGCACCGCGTTGTTCGGTTTGGGCGAGGACGACCGCCTGCTGTCCTACCTGCCGCTGTGCCACGTGGCCGAGCGGATGTTTGTGGAAATGGCGGCGATCTACACTGGGCAAACCGTGTTTTTCGCCGAAAGCCTCGACACCTTCCTGGCTGACCTGCGCAGGGCCAGGCCGACCGCGCTGTTCGGGGTGCCGCGGATCTGGACCAAATTCCAGCTGGGCGTCTACGCCAAGATCCCGCAAAAACGCCTCGACACCTTGCTGCGCCTGCCGTTTATCGGCAAGCGCGTGGGCCACAAAGTGCTGGCAGGCTTGGGCCTGGATGCATTGCGCATTGCGCTGTCCGGCGCAGCGCCGGTGCCCGAGGCGTTGCTGCGCTGGTACCAGCGCCTGGGCCTGGATGTGCTTGAGGTGTATGGCATGACCGAAAGCTGTGGCTACTCCCACGTCTGCCGCCCCGGCCAGCAGACCCTCGGCTGGATCGGCCTGCCGTGCCCGGAGGTCGAGGTGCGTATCGACCCAACCGGCGAAGTGCAGGTGCGCAGCGGTGCGACCATGCTCGGCTATTTCAAGGACCCGGATAAGACCGCCGAAACCGTCACTGCCGACGGTTTCCTGCGCACCGGTGACAAGGGCGAGCAGGACGCCGACGGCCGCCTGCGCCTGACCGGGCGACTCAAGGAAATCTTCAAGACCAGCAAAGGCAAGTACGTGGCCCCGGCGCCGATTGAAAACCGCCTGGCCGAGCACGCGCGCATCGAGCAGGTGTGCGTGGTCGGCGATGGCCTGACGGCGCCGATGGGCTTGTGCGTGCTGTCGGCCCCGGGCCAGGACAGGCACGCGTTGCAGGCCAGCCTGGAGCGCTGGCTGGAACAGGTCAACGCGGTGCTGGACAAGCATGAGCGCTTGCGCCAACTGGTGGTGGTCAAGGACAACTGGGCAGTGGAGAACGGCTTCCTGACCCCGACCTTGAAGATCAAGCGCAACGTGATCGAGTCGACTTACGGCGCACAGTTCCCCGACTGGAGCGCGCGCACCGAGGCGATTGTGTGGCAGGATTAGGGGCGTAATAAAACCAATAAGGACACTGTGTATGAGCTTGTGGCGCACCCAACCGAATATCGAGCAACTCAACGCGATTCAGAAAAACACCATCGGTGAACTGCTGGATATCCGCTTTGAAAGTTTTGACGATGAGTCCCTGACCGCCAGCATGGTGGTCGATCACCGCACCCATCAGCCCTATGGCCTGCTGCATGGCGGTGCGTCGGTGGTGCTGGCCGAGAGCGTCGGCTCCATGGCGGCCTACATGTGTATCGACCCGAGCAAGTTCTATTGCGTCGGCCTTGAGGTCAACGCCAACCACCTGCGCGGTGTGCGCAGCGGTCGCGTGACGGCGGTGGCCAGGGCCATCCATATCGGCCGCACCACCCAGGTGTGGGACATTCGCCTGACCAGCGACGACGGCAAGGCCAGTTGCGTATCGCGCCTGACCATGGCGGTGGTGCCGCTGGGCGAGAACCCGCCGGCGCGATAGGCGTGGCGTGAGTGTCACCATTCCTGGCGGTTACAGTCATTGCTGTGGAGCGCCGGCGTGGTGACAATCAATCTCTGTATTTGTCGATGGGTCCGCTATGTCGCAGCACGTGTTTTTCGCCCATGCCAATGGGTTTCCTTCGGCCACCTACGGCAAGCTGTTCGCCGCCCTGGCCCCGGAATACGCGGTGGCTCACCTGCCGCAGCACGGTCACGACCCCCGGTTTCCGGTGGACGATAACTGGCAGAACCTGGTGGACGAGTTGATCCACCATCTTGAGCAGCAACCGGAACCGGTGTGGGGCGTGGGCCATTCCCTCGGTGGCGTGCTGCATTTGCACGCGGCCATGCGCTGCCCGCAGCTGTACCGCGGGGTGGTGATGCTGGATTCGCCGGTGCTGACCCGCGCCGACCGCTGGGTGATTCGCGCCGCCAAGCGCTTTGGCTTTATCGACCGCCTGACCCCGGCCGGGCGCACCTTGGGTCGGCGTGAAGAGTTTTCCGACCTGGACGCCGCGCGCAGCTACTTTGCCGGCAAGACGCTGTTTCGCGGCTTCGACCCCGAATGTTTTGACGCTTACCTGCAACATGGCCTGCAGCAGGTCGGCGATCGCCTGCGCCTGCGCTTCGACCCGGCCACCGAAATCAGCATCTACCGAGGCGTGCCCCACACCAGCCCGGGCCAAGTGCGTCAATTGAAAGTGCCGTTGGCGGTGGTGCGCGGCCGGCAGAGCAGGGTGGTGATGCGTCACCATGCCAGCGGCGTCGGGCGCCTGCCCATGGGCGAAATGCTCACCATGCCCGGCGGCCACATGTTCCCCCTTGAGCGCCCACAGGACACCGCGGCCCTGATCAAGAACCTGTTTGCCCGCTGGCAAGCCCGCGAGCGCAGTTGCGCATGAGTACGCCCGTCGAAGAAGTGCGCTTGAGCCTGCCGCATATCGAGTTGGCGGCCCATCTGTTCGGCCCCGAGGACGGCGTGCCGGTGATCGCCCTGCATGGCTGGCTGGATAACGCCAACAGCTTCGCGCGCCTGGCGCCGAAGCTTGCCGGCTTGCGCATTGTCGCCCTCGACATGGCCGGGCATGGACACTCGGCGCATCGTCCTGCAGGCGCCGGGTATGCCTTGTGGGATTACGTGTTTGACGTGCTGCAAGTGGCCGAACAGTTGGGCTGGAAACGTTTTGCATTACTTGGCCACTCCCTCGGCGCCATCGTCTCGCTGGTACTGGCCGGAGCCTTGCCCGAGCGCATTACGCACCTGGGATTGATCGACGGCGTAGTCCCGCCCACCGCCAGCGGCGAGACTGCCGCCGAGCGGCTGGGCATGGCCTTGCAGGCGCAATTGAACCTGCAGGACAAGCGCAAGCCGGTCTACGGCACCCTGGATCGGGCGGTTGAAGCGCGCATGAAAGGCGTGGTGGCCGTCAGCCGGGAAGCTGCCGAACTGCTGGCCCAGCGCGGTTTGATGCCGGTACCAGGGGGTTATACCTGGCGCACGGACAGCCGCCTGACGCTGGCATCGCCGATGCGTCTGACGGATGAGCAGGCGATGGCTTTCGTGCGGCGTGTGGCGTGCCCGACACAGTTGGTGGTCGCCGCCGACGGCATGCTGGCGAAACATTCCGAATTGCTTTCTCAGCTGCCTTTCTCGGTCACCACGCTGCCGGGCGGCCATCATTTACACTTGAATGATGAGCCCGGCGCAGCTCTTGTTGCAGACTGTTTCAATCGGTTCTTCTCCACGCCTTGACTTGGCGCGGTCAACTGCCGAGGCTGGGCGGATTGAAAGGGAGTCAACCATGTACGATCTCAACACCGCTGCGACCTCCAATGGCCAGGGCTCACCGATCCGATGAGCCTGGGTAAAGGATGTATCCGCTTCCTCGGGCTGTGTGCTTTCAGCCCTCTGGTATTCGCCGCCGACGCACCGGGCAGTCAGGACCTGCCCAGCGTAGCTCGCCAGGTCGACGCACAAATCGTGGATTACCGCCCCGCTGAAGAAAAGGAACGCATCTACCCCATGGGCGCGATCCGCAAGATCAGCGGCCAGTTGCGTTACGAGGGCCAGGCCACCGCCCGTGGGCAAGCCACGGCGATCACCTATGAACTGCCCGCCGAGCACACCTCCAGCGCCGCGTTCACCGCGACCCGCGAAGCGTTGCAGGCCAAGGGGGCGCAACTGTTGTTCTGGTGCCAGGCCCGCGATTGCGGCGAGAGCAGCCTGTGGGCCAACGAAGTGTTCGGCAATGCCAAGCTGATGGGCGCCGATGGCCAGCAGGAATACCTGCTCTTGCGTCTCGCAGCCCCGCAGGATAATTCGCTGGTGGCGCTGTACGGCATCACCCGCGGCAATCGCCGCGCCTATCTGCATGTGGAACAACTGGACGCCAACGCGCCACTGGGCGACCTGCTGCCCACCTCGGCGACCCTGTTGCGCGAGTTGAAAAGCACTGGCGAGCTGGATTTCCCCACGTTGGGCGGCGAGCCTGACGACACCTGGCTGACCCTGATCTCCCGCGGCTTGAACCTGGACGCCACGTTGCGCGTCAGCCTGACCGGCGCCAGTGCCGAAGCCTGGCGCCAAGCCCTGGTCGACAAAGGTGTGCGCGCCGCGCGCATGGAAACCGGCACCGCTGAAGCCAAAGGCCTGCACCTGCATCTGATACGCTGACCGTTACAAGGCGGACGGACCCGTGCCGTTCGCCTAAGCTCTCCTCCTACAGCCTTTTTCTAGAGATACCCCATGCTCAATAACGATCGCCTGCTGGTGCAAATCCTGCTGCTGGTGCTGTTCGGTGCCAGCTTCTGGGTCATGGCGCCGTTCTGGTCGGCGCTGTTCTGGGGCGCGGTACTGGCGTTTGCCAGTTGGCCGGTGATGCGCTTGCTCACGCGCGCGCTGGGCGGCCGTGAATCCCTGGCGGCCGGGATCCTGACCCTGGTCTGGATGCTGCTGGTGGCGGTACCGCTGGTGTGGCTGGGCTTCAACCTGGCGGATCATGTGCGTGATGCCGTGGCGTTGATCAAGGATATTCAGGTCGACGGCTTGCCCGAAGCCCCCGCGTGGCTGGGCTCGATCCCGGTGGTTGGCGAGCGGCTGGTGGCGATGTGGGACAGCATCGACCAGCAGGGCGCGGCGCTGATGGTCAGCATCAAGCCGTACCTGGGGCAGGTCGGTAACTGGTTGCTGGCGCGCAGTGCACAGATCGGCGGCGGCATCCTCGAACTGACCCTGAGCCTGGTGTTCGTGTTCTTCTTCTACCGTGACGGGCCGCGCCTGGCCGTATTCGTACACCGTCTGCTGGAGCGGTTGATCGGCGAGCGTGCCGGTTACTACATCGAACTGGTGGCCGGCACGGTACAACGGGTGGTCAACGGTGTGATCGGTACGGCGGCTGCCCAGGCCTTGCTGGCGCTGATCGGCTTCCTGATCGCCGGTGTCCCGGGCGCGCTGGTGCTGGGCATCGTCACCTTCCTGCTCAGCCTGATCCCGATGGGCCCGCCGCTGGTGTGGATCCCGGCCACGGCCTGGCTGGCGTGGAAGGGCGACTACACCTACGCGGTGTTCCTGGGGGTGTGGGGCACGTTCATCATCAGCGGCGTGGACAACGTGCTCAAGCCTTACCTGATCAGCCGTGGCGGCAACCTGCCGCTGGTGATCGTGCTGCTTGGGGTATTTGGCGGGTTGATTGCCTTTGGCTTTATCGGCCTGTTCATCGGCCCGACCTTACTGGCAGTGGCGTACAGCCTGCTGATGGATTGGAGTGCAACCCAGGCGCAAGGGCGGCGCGAAGACACCCGTTCATAACCCGTAGGAGCCGGCTTGCCGGCGCCTGCGTTCAGGCGCGGGGCAGCCACATCACGGCGGTCAAGCCGCCGCCCGGGGTCTCTTCCAGGGTCAGGCTGCCGCCCAGGCGCTCGGCGGCTTCCTTGGAAATCGTCATGCCCAGGCCGACGCCGCCGGAATTGCGATTGCGTGAACCTTCCAGCCGATAGAACGGTTCGAACACGGCCTCACGCTTGTCGGCGGCAATGCCCGGGCCATGGTCGATCACGCGGATGACCAACGCATCGCGGCTGTCCGACAACTCGACGCGCGCCGTGCCGGCATAGCGCAGGGCATTGTCGATCAGGTTGTTGAGGCACGAACGCAAGGCCATCGGTTGCACCTGCAAGGGCGCGCAGGTGCCGGCAAATTGCACATCGGAGCCCTGATCCTGGGCGTTCTCGCTCAACGACTCCACCAGCGCCTGCACATCCAGCCAATGCCGGGTTTCGCTGGTGCGTTGTTCGTGCAGGTAGCTCAACGTGGCGTCGAGCATGCCGATCATGTCATTCAGGTCCTGGCGCATCTGGCCTTGCAGCTTGACGTCGTCGATCTGCTCCAGGCGCAGCTTGAGGCGTGACAGCGGGGTGCGCAGGTCGTGGGAGACGGCACCGAGCATGCGTGCGCGTTGGCTGACCTGCTCGCGGATGCGTCGCTGCATCAGGTTGAAAGTCGATGCTGCCTGCTTGGCCTCTCGCGGGCCCAGTTCGTCGAGGGGCGGGCTGTCGAGGTCCAGGCTCAGGCGTTCGGCGGCTTCACTCAGGCGCTGGATCGGTCGGCTCAGCAACTTGGCGCCATACCAGGCGGCGATGATCAGCGAGATGAACTGGAACGTCAGTGGCACTGCCGGGCCGTTGAACCAAGAGCGCTTATGCTTGGGCAACAGCTTCATCGTGCCGTCCGGCTGCTCGACGAAAGTGCCCTGCGGCGGTGGCGGCGGCGGACCGTAATGGTGAAACCAGAAGAACCCCAGCAGGTGGGCCAGCACAATTGCCACCAGCAACACGCCGAACAGCCGCCCGAACAGCGTGTTGAAGGGGGCCCGCATCAGCCGATATCCCGGGCGTCGAACAGGTAGCCTTCGCCGCGCACAGTCTTGATCAGTTGCGGGGCCTTCGGGTCATCCCCGAGTTTTTGCCGCAGGCGCGACACCAGCAGATCGATGCTGCGATCAAAGGCTTCGATCGAACGGCCACGGGCGGCATCCAGCAATTGCTCACGGCTCAATACCCGACGCGGGCGCTCGATAAACACCCACAGCAGGCGGAATTCGGCGTTGGACAGCGGCACGACCAGGCCATCGTCGGCCACCAGTTGACGCAACACACTGTTAAGCCGCCAGTTATCGAAGCGAATATTCGCGCGCTGCTCGGTGCGGTCATCCCGCACTCGGCGCAGGATGGTCTGGATACGCGCCACCAACTCGCGCGGCTCGAACGGCTTGGACATATAGTCGTCGGCCCCCAGTTCCAGGCCGATAATGCGGTCGGTGGGCTCGCAGCGGGCGGTGAGCATCAGGATCGGGATGTCCGATTCGGCGCGCAACCAGCGGCACAGCGACAGCCCATCCTCGCCCGGCAGCATCAGGTCGAGCACCACCACATCAAAGGTTTCGGCTTGCATGGCCTGGCGCATCGCTGCGCCGTCGGTCACGCCGGTCGCGAGAATATTGAAGCGCGCGAGGTAGTCGATCAGCAGTTCGCGGATCGGCACATCGTCGTCAACGATCAGCGCGCGGGTGTTCCAGCGCTTGTCATCGGCGATCGCCGCGCCTTTTTGCTCGTCATTTACAGGGACGGAAGGGGTATGCATAGTGCGATCATCTGCCTGGTTGTTGCGGTCAGCATAGGCGCCCAGCCCCATGGCTGGAAGTGCTGGTCGGTGGGTCGTGCGGGCGAGGCTAGCCCTGGGGCGTGTTGGGCGCATGTCGTGAATGTATCAATTTTGAAATAATTCCCGGAAATGCCCGACTGACGGCGGTTGGTCAGTATTTACCGATCATCGGATCCCGCAACGGCGCCGCTTGCGCTACAATCCGCGCCGATTTCGACTTGCCTGAGAGCCCATTCCAATGTCCGCCTGCCAGACTCCTATCATCGTCGCCCTGGATTACCCCACTCGTGACGCCGCACTGAAGCTGGCTGACCAGTTGGACCCCACGCTTTGCCGGGTCAAGGTCGGCAAGGAACTGTTCACCAGTTGCGCCGCGGAAATCGTCGGCACCCTGCGTGACAAAGGTTTCGAGGTGTTCCTCGACCTGAAATTCCACGACATCCCCAACACCACCGCGATGGCGGTCAAGGCCGCCGCCGAGATGGGCGTGTGGATGGTCAATGTGCACTGCTCCGGCGGCCTGCGCATGATGAGTGCCTGCCGGGAAGTGCTGGAGCAGCGCAGCGGCCCGAAACCCTTGCTGATCGGCGTGACCGTGCTTACCAGCATGGAGCGCGAAGACCTGGCCGGCATCGGCCTGGATATCGAGCCTCAGGAGCAGGTCCTGCGCCTGGCCGCCCTGGCGCAGAAAGCCGGCCTCGATGGCCTGGTGTGCTCGGCACTGGAAGCCCAGGCCCTGAAGGCTGCGCATCCGTCGCTGCAACTGGTGACCCCAGGCATTCGCCCGGCCGGCAGCGCCCAGGATGACCAGCGCCGCATCCTCACGCCACGCCAGGCACTGGATGCAGGTTCCGACTATCTGGTGATCGGTCGCCCGATCAGCCAGGCGGCTGACCCGGCCAAGGCGTTGGCGGCGGTGGTTGCCGAAATCATGTAAGCGCTGACCGCAGCGCCTCGGTGTCGCTCAAACACCGAGGCGCCTGCGTCACGGGCAAGCCCGGCTCCCATATAACAGTGGCGACCGGACTGCCTGTGGTATGTCAGCTGACCTTGAGCACCAACTTCCCAAAGTTCTCGCCGTTGAACAGCTTCATCAACGTTTCCGGGAACGTCTCCAGACCTTCCACGATATCTTCCTTGCTCTTGAGCTTGCCCTGCGCCATCCAGCCGCCCATTTCCTGGCCGGCAGCGGCGAAGTTGGCGGCGTGGTCCATCACCACGAAACCTTCCATGCGCGCGCGATTGACCAGCAGTGACAGATAGTTGGCCGGACCCTTCACGGCTTCCTTGTTGTTGTACTGGCTGATGGCACCGCAGATCACCACGCGGGCTTTAAGCGCCAGGCGGCTGAGCACGGCGTCGAGAATGTCGCCGCCGACGTTATCGAAATACACATCGACCCCTTTGGGGCATTCGCGCTTCAGGGCGGCAGGCACGTCTTCGCTTTTGTAGTCGATGGCGGCGTCGAAGCCCAGTTCATCGACGAGGAACTTGCACTTGTCGGCGCCGCCGGCAATGCCGACCACGCGGCAGCCTTTGATCTTGGCGATCTGCCCGGCAATGCTGCCCACCGCGCCGGCGGCACCGGAGATCACCACGGTCTCACCGGCCTTGGGCGCCCCGGTGTCGAGCAGGGCGAAGTAGGCGGTCATGCCCGTCATGCCCAAGGCCGACAGGTAGCGCGGCAGCGGGGCAAGCGTAGGGTCGACCTTGTAGAAACCGCGCGGCTCGCCGAGGAAGTAATCCTGCACCCCCAGCGCGCCATTCACGTAATCGCCTACGGCAAATTTCGGGTTGTTGGAGGCAATCACCTTGCCCACGCCCAGCGCGCGCATGACCTCACCAATGCCCACCGGCGGAATGTAGGACTTGCCTTCATTCATCCAGCCACGCATGGCCGGGTCGAGGGACAGGTATTCATTGCGTACCAGCACTTGCCCGTCCTGGGGCGTGCCAACCGGCACTTCCTGGTAGGTGAAGGTATCCCGGGTGGCTGCGCCGACCGGGCGCTTGGCGAGCAGGAATTGACGGTTGGTCTGGGCGGTCATGGCAGCGACTCTTCTGGAAATGAACCTCAAGTGATAGACCTTGAACGCGCGCGGGGCAAGGTTGACCGAGGGCGCGAATGCCCGCCGATAGGCCTTGCTGATAGTCATGCAGTGGGCCTTATCACTGCGATTCATGCAGCCCCAACCGGCCTTCTGATAGTGCTGACGCGCCCAGCGCGGCGTTGGCTAGACTCGACCCACGGCTATTTTTCCCACAGGACATCCCCCATGAGCATGACGTTTTCCGGCCAGGTCGCCCTGGTCACTGGCGCCGCCGCCGGTATTGGCCGCGCCACCGCGCTGGCCTTCGCTGGCGAAGGCTTGAAAGTGGTGGTCGCCGACCTGGATGTGGCCGGCGGTGAAGGCACCGTCGCGTTGATCCAGCAGGCTGGAGGTGAGGCGCTGTTCGTGCGTTGCAATGTCACCCTTGAGGCGGACGTGCAACAACTGATGGCGCAGACCGTTGCTGCTTATGGCCGCCTGGATTACGCCTTCAATAATGCGGGGATCGAGATCGAGAAGGGCAAGTTGGCGGACGGCAGCCTGGATGAGTTCGACGCCATCATGGGTGTCAACGTCAAGGGGGTGTGGCTGTGCATGAAACACCAGCTACCGCTGCTGCTGGCCCAGGGCGGCGGTGCGATCGTCAACACGGCGTCTGTGGCGGGGTTGGGGGCCGCGCCGAAAATGAGCATTTACGCCGCCTCCAAGCATGCCGTGATCGGCCTGACCAAATCGGCGGCCATCGAGTATGCGAAGAAGAAAATCCGCGTCAATGCCGTCTGCCCGGCGGTGATCGACACCGATATGTTCCGGCGAGCCTATGAAGCCGACCCGCGCAAAGCCGAATTTGCCGCGGCCATGCACCCGGTCGGGCGCATCGGCAAGGTCGAGGAAATCGCCAGTGCGGTGCTCTACCTCTGTAGCGATGGCGCTGCATTCACCACTGGCCAGGCACTGGCCGTGGACGGTGGCGCAACCGCAATCTAGGACCTCGCGCGGCGCCCCAATCGAAAAGGGATTGGGGGGCTGTGGGGTATTTCCAGAGCTGGCAAAGTGCCGCGCCCGAATGTGTATCACCAGGTAAATAACCTAATAAAATCAATAATTTAATAAATCTTAGCAGCCGGTCATGACGGCCTTCTGTGCTTAACTCTTTGGGGTTGAATAACAGACAGTTGAAGTGAGTGGCTCATGGATTTAGGGATCGATCGACAAGCCCTTGTACCGGTGGTGCAGCAAATCGTCAGCGCCGTGGCGGAGTGGATTCGCAGGGACGGGGTAAGCCCCGGCACGCGCCTGCCGTCCGTGCGGCAGTTGGCCCTCGATAACCTGCTCAGCCAGTCCAGCGTGATCGAGGCATTCGAACGGATGGTCGCCCAGGGCGTGTTGGCTGCCAGGCCGGGCTCAGGCTTTGTGGTGGCCCCGCCGACCGCGCTGACCGAGGGGCACTGGTATGAAGGCGCGGAGCGGGAGTGGGGCGCCTTTGCCGATAATCCGCTGGGAGAGCTGAAGCTCGGCTGTGGCTGGTTGCCGGATGCCTGGCGCGAAAGCGATGACATCAGTTACGCGATTCGCGAAGTCACCCGTACCGACACGGGCGGCCTGTTCAACTACAGCACGCCCCTGGGCCTGGCAGCGCTGCGCGAGCAACTGCTCAAGCGCCTGTCCCGCTTGCATATTGTCACCAGCCTCGACCGTATCCTTACCACTGGCGGCGCCAGCCACGCCCAGGACCTGCTTATTCGCACGTTGCTCAGGCCCGGTGACAGTGTGGTGGTTGAAACCCCCGGTTACGGCAACCTCTATCGGCAACTGGCGTTTCACGGTGTGCGGTTGCTGGAAGTGCCGCGTACTCGCGCAGGCCCGGACATCCCGGCGCTGGAAGCCCTGTTGCAGCGCCATCGGCCCAGGTGCCTGTTCATCCACAGCCTGTACCACAACCCCACCGGCACCAGCCTGAACCGCGCAGTGGCCGAGCGTCTGCTGGAGTTGGCGGGCAGCAAAGACTTCCTGATCATCGAAGAAGATGTCTACGGCGACTTGCAGCACGCCAGTTGCACGCGACTTTCGGCGCTGCCCCATGATGATCGGGTGATCTATGTGGCGAGTTTTTCCAAGTGCTTGAGCAGTGCCTTGAGAGTCGGCTACCTCAGTGCCAGTACGGCGCTCATCGAGCAACTGGCCAGCCTCAAGACCCTGACCGGTTTTGGCACCTCGCGATTTGCCGAGGCGGTGGTGGCTACGCTGCTGGCCAATGGCACGTACCGCAAATGGGTGCAGCGCTTGCGCAAGCGGTTGAGTATTGAGATGGCCGCGACCCTGCAAGTCCTGGAGGATGAGGAGTGGGAGGTGTTCGCGGTGCCGGCCGGCGGCATGTTCGTGTGGGCGCGGCCAGGCGGCGATCGTTCGCGGTTGCAGGCCTGCGCGCGGCGGCTCGGGGTGTTGCTGGCGCCTGGCGCGTTGTTCAATCCAGGCGGTGAACCCAGTGATTGGCTGCGCATCAACGTGGCCTACGCGGCTGACCAGCGTGCCCAGGCGTTTTTCCGGGCCTTGGGGCCTGCCAGATCGACCTCGACCATTCTGAAAACGACGAGCAAGTAGCTTTTTGCCATTATTCAGGCGCCAACGTCTTGTGCTCAGTGCCTTGGGGTTGCCAATCTCGCTTCTGGTCAACCGGGCTTGATGGCATCTGCCATTGCAAGAGGATGCAAGTGCAATGATTTCGGGCGTGCAACGACGTTTCGCCAACCTCGGTATGGCGAAAAAGCTGGGCTTGGGGTTCACCTTGGTACTGCTGCTGACGGCCGTGGTCGCGGCCATTGGCGTGTGGTCCCTGCAGACCGTTGGGCAACGCTTCGAAGGCCTCACGGCGATGTCATCGCTCAACAGCGGGTTGCTCAAGGTGCGCCTGATCGAACAGGACTACGCGCTGCACGCCGACCCCAAGGCGGTCGATGCCCTGCACGCCAGTGTCGACGCCTTGGCCGCCCAGGCGGCGAGCCTCAAGGCGCAGTCCGCCGCGAATGGGCCGGTGATGAGCGATGTCGAACAGGCCCTGGCCGCCTACCGCAACGCCTTCGATGAATTCGTCGAACTGACCCAGACCAAGGACCTGGCGCTGGAAATGGCCAGTTGGTCGGTGTCCAGCGTGGCCAATAACCTCGACGTGTTGCAGGCCGGGCTGGCGGACGACGGCGCGTATGGCTTGAAGGAAAGCCAGGGCAAGGAGGGCGCCGAATTCATTGAGCAGGCCGGGCAGGTCAGCCAGGTCTCGCGCCTGATGCTGCAGGCGATGAACGAAGCCCATGTGCGCCTGGACCAGAGCCGCAAGGTGGATGCGGACGACGCCGAACAAGGCAAGATCGAGCAGGCCGACCAGGCCCTGGCCCAGGTCGAACAACTGAAAACCTCGGTCAAGGACCCCGGTTATCAAACGGTGCTCAACGAGGTCTCTGGGCACATTGCCGCGTTCAGCGAGAAACTCGCTGAATACACCGGCCTGCTGGCACAGGAAAAAGGCGTCTACAAGCAGCTGCGCGATCGCGCCGAGCAAGTGGTCAGCCGCGTCAACCAGGCGTATGACGCCGAAGACCAGTCGATGCAGGCGCAGCTGAAGAAAAGCGCGCTGCTGATCATTGGCTCGTCGGCCCTGGCCCTGCTGGTGGGCTTGATTGCGGCCTGGGTGATTACCCGCCTGATCGTCGCGCCGCTGCGCAGTGTGATTGCCGTGGCCCAGCAGATTGCCGCCGGCGATCTGAGCGGGCGCATGGAGGTCACTCGCCGTGATGAAATCGGCCAGCTGATGCAGGCGATGCAGCAGATGGGCAATGGCCTGAGCCAGATGGTCAGTGGCCTGCAGGCGGGTATCGAGCAACTCGCCAGCTCGGCGCATTCGCTCTCCAGCGTCACCGAGCAGACCAATGTCGAGGTCAGCAGCCAGAAGGAAGAAACCGAGCAGGTGGCCACGGCTATGAACCAGATGACCGCCACCGTGCATGACGTGGCGCGCAATTCCGAAGAGGCCGCGCAAGCCGCGCAGACCGCGGACGACAAAGTCGACTGCGGCCAGCAGGTGGTGCGCCAGAGTCTGCAGCGCATCGAGCTGCTCGCCACCTCCAGCACCCATGCCAGCGCCAGCATCGAGAGCCTGAGTGCCGAGATCCAGAACATCGGCACGGTGTTGGGTGTGATCAAGAGCGTCGCCGAGCAGACCAACTTGCTGGCCCTCAACGCGGCTATCGAAGCCGCCCGCGCGGGTGAGCAAGGGCGTGGGTTCGCCGTGGTGGCCGATGAGGTGCGGGCATTGGCCAAGCGCACCCAGCAATCCACCGAAGAAATCGAACGGCTGGTCAGCACCTTGCGCAACGCGGCGCAGTCATCGGTGCAGCAGATCCAGCAAAGCGGCGAGCTGGTGAAACTGGCCGTCAGCGACGCGCTGGAAACCGAAAGTGCGCTGGGCAGCATCGCGGTGGCGGTGTCACTGATCCAGCAGATGAACCAGCAGATTGCTGCCGCCGCCGAGGAGCAAAGCTCGGTGGCCGAAGAGATCAACCGCAGTGTCACCAGCATTCGTGCCAGTGCCGATCAATCGGCGTTGAGCATGCAGGGCAACGCTGCGTCGAGTATCCAACTGGCGCAGCTGGGTGCGGAGCTCAAGGGGATGGTCGGGCATTTCCGGCTTTGATCGCCGTCTGGTTACGCCGATCAAAACGCCGGAGTCAGGTGTGGCTGGCCAGGAAAGTCAGCAACGCGCCATTCACGAACTCCGGATTTTCGCGGCTGGAAATATGCCCGGCACCTGGAATCAGCACCAGTGGGCAGCCAATCGACTCGGCCATTTCCCTGGCCTCGGCCGGAGGGCGCGGCTGGTCTTCTTCTCCACACATCACCAGCGTTGTAGCGGGGCTGAGCTTGTGCAACTGATCGAGGATATCGCTGCGACCAAAGGTGACGCGGCCCAGTGGCACGATGCTGTCACGCAGCTGCTCTGCGGAGAAGCCTGTCAGAGTGTGGCGGAAACCCTTGTACAAGGTCGATTCACGATCGATTCCCGGCCGAAAGAAAATCGGCGCGACGATATCCAGCAAATGCTCCGGGAAGTGGCCTGCGTCTTCGATCATCTTCAATAGCGAGAAGTAGTAGTCGCGGGTTGCCTGAGGTTCTGCGCCCAGATACGTGTCCATCAGCACCAGGCTATTGATCCGGCCGGGCTCCTTCAACGCCAGGCGTGCCCCCCACATGCCGCCGACCGAAAGGCCGACCAGATTGACCTTGTCGATCTGCAGGTGATCCAGCAGACGCAGTGCCTGGTCGGCCAGGTCGTCCAGGGACTCAGTGGTCTCGGGCATCTGGCCCGATTGGCCATGGCCCCATAGCTCGGGGGCGATCACTCGATAATATTTCGCCAGGGCGTTGATCTGCGGCGCCCACATGTCGCTGTTCCACAGGTAACTGGAACCCAGCAGGACGACCGGGCCGGTGCCTTGGTCGACGTAGTGCAGCGGTTGTCCATCGATAACGGCGACAGGCATAGCGGGCCTCTGACTTTACGGAGTTAGGGGCACGTTTTTACCCTAGTCGGAGGCGGGGGGATAGATGCACATTGATGGCATTTCGTGGCAAGCCGCGTGTTTTGGATGAGGGTTTGATGGGGTGGGTGTGTAGGAGGGTTTGTTGGGGGAGTGGGGTTGTTGTGGATGAGGGTTGTTGAGGTGAATGGAGGTGTTGTGGATGAGGGGTTGTTGGGGTGAGTGGGGTTGTTATGTTTGAGGGTTGTTGAGGTGAATGGGGTTGTTGTGGATGAGGGTTGTTGAGGTGAATGGGGTTGTTGTGGATGAGGGTTGTTGAGGTGAATGGAAGTGTTGTGGATGAGGGGCTGTTGTGGCGAGCGGGCTTGCCCCGCGTTGGGCTGCGAAGCGGCCCCAAAATCAGGCAGTGAGGGGGCAACTGAAACACCGCGTTTTGCTGTGATGGGGCTGCTTCGCAGCCCAACGCGGGGCAAGCTCGCTCGCCACAACAAGCCCGCTCTTCACAACAAGCTCGTTCGCCACAACAAGCGGGCTTGCCACAAGAAGCGGGCTCGCCTCAACGAGCGGCCCGCAGTACGGCCACTCAGTCGTAGATGACTTTCTTTTTCCACTCGGCGTCGGCGTCGACCACTTTGAGGCCTTCGGTCAGCTCGTTGACTTCATCTTCGGCCGGCTTGCTGTTGGTCAGCACTGTCGAGTTGGCCTTGGCCAGTTGCGCTTCCAGCTGTTGCAGCTGCGCGCTGTAGATCACCGGTTCCGGCTGTTTGCGCAAGTACTGCACGCCACGCTCGAACGCCAGGCGGGCCTGGCCCGGTTGGCCTTGTTGCAGGGCATGCTGGCCAAGGTTGTTGAAGAACTCGATGTGCAGCAGCACCAGGATATGGCGAATTTCCTTGATCCAGTGCTTGGCTTCGTTGGTCGGCAGGAAGCCGTCCTGGGCGGCGCGGGTGACTTGGCCGTGCAGGGCTTCGAGCAGGAAACGCACGTCCTTGGCCTTGGCTTCGGTCTGGATCGGGGCGGGCGGGTTGGCCACCGGGATCGACTCGCCCTGGGCCACCAGTGCATTCAACTCGGTGATCCGGGCCTTGATCGGTGCGCTGGTCTTGTTGAGATTCAACAGGCGCTGGTTGACGTTGAGTTCCAGGCGGGTCAGCAACAATTTGAGCGCCGGCGTCATCAACTGGCCGGGGAAGGTCTCGGTGATTTCACCGCAACGGCGCAGGCGATCATTGAGCTCGATCTCGGTGCGCTTCTTTTCCAGCTTGTTGTTTTCCACCACGTGGTTCATGTAGCCAATGGCGATCAGTATTACGATCCCGGCTATTACCAGCAGGGTGATCATGAGTGGTGTCACCGGTGTGACCTCTTTATAGGGTTTGCTGTGGAGTGTAGAGACTGAGGCATCCGCCGGATAGGACTGAGCGACCAGTTGCCCGGGTAGTTTCTTCTATATAGGTAAGGCGTTCCCTGCATGGATGCACATTGCCATCATTTGCTGGAGCGAACTATAGCGCCTTGTGGTGCGCCAGAATATAGGCGTCAAAGCCCTAACGGGCAGAATGCCCGCCGGGGCCCGCAAAGCAGGGCGAAGTCATTGATTTAAATAAATTTATCCTTGGGGGTTGACGACCTTTCAATCCATCCATAGAATGCGCGCCACTTACAGCGTAAAGCACACAGCGAAACGCGGTAGGGAGTGAATGTTGTACGTGTGTCCCCTTCGTCTAGTGGCCTAGGACACCGCCCTTTCACGGCGGTAACAGGGGTTCGAGTCCCCTAGGGGACGCCAATATGCGGGAATAGCTCAGTTGGTAGAGCACGACCTTGCCAAGGTCGGGGTCGCGAGTTCGAGTCTCGTTTCCCGCTCCAAATTTAAGCAGTGTTGCTTTCGGGCGGCACTGAGTGAAACCAGGGCATAATCTTCGGATTTAATCTCTGGACACTGAAATACACACCATGTGTTTCAGTTGTGTGTCCCCTTCGTCTAGTGGCCTAGGACACCGCCCTTTCACGGCGGTAACAGGGGTTCGAGTCCCCTAGGGGACGCCATTTGCGGGAATAGCTCAGTTGGTAGAGCACGACCTTGCCAAGGTCGGGGTCGCGAGTTCGAGTCTCGTTTCCCGCTCCATATTCAATGAAAACGCCGATCAGCAATGATCGGCGTTTTTGTTTGTGCGCGTTTTATCGCAAGTTCGCCGCGTGGGCCAAACGCACTGTAGCCTCGCGGATTTCTGCCTGATTGAGTGCTGCAAAGCCCAGGCGCAGCGCATTTTCCGGCTGGTCCAGCGGCGAAAACTGTCGGCCACTGCGTACGACCAGCCCGTGATCCAGTGCCGCGCCGACCATCTGCTCGACGTTGATTTCATCGTCGAAGCGTACCCACAGCGCCAGGCCACCTTCCGGCTCGCGTACCTTGATTCGATCACCGAACGCCTCATGCAGGCAGCTCTGCAAGGTTTCGCGGCGGACGCGGTATTCCTTCGACACCCGGCGCAAATGCTTCTTCAGCTCCCCATCATTGATCAGGTCGGCGAGCATTTTCTGCGCGACCGCATCGGCATCCCCCATCATCAGCGCGGCATTGCTGTGCAGGGCTTGGATCACATCCGTGGGCGCCACCACATAACTGCAGCGAAACGTCGAGCCAAGGGCTTTGGATAACGAACCGACATAGATCACATGGCGCTGCGAGCGGTCACTGGCGAGGGGCAGGTAGGGCCGCCCGTTGAAGTGGTATTCGTGGTCGTAGTCTTCTTCGATGATGCAGAAATCATGCAGTGCCGCCAACGCCAACAGCTGCTGGCGTCGCGCCGCGTGCAGGCTCACGGTGGTGGGAAACTGGTGGTGTGGGGTGAGATAGATCATCCGCACCTTGTGTTCGCGGCAGAGGCGGTCGATCTGGTCCGTGCGACAGCCTTCTTCGTCCATCTCCACAGTGACCAGTTGCGCGCCCAGCTTGCGGAAAATCTCCCACGCGGGAGGGTAACTCAGGCGTTCCACCAGCACCACGTCTCCGGGTTTGAGCAGCAGGCTCGCGGTCAGGTACAGCGACACCTGGGTGCCTTGGGTGAGGCAGATATTCTCGGCGCTGATCGTCAACCCGCGGTTGTTGCGCAGCATCTCGGCCAGGGCGCAGCGCAAATGGTAGCCCGTGCCCTCACTGCCGTAGCGCACGGTGTTGGAGCTGAAGCTGTTGCGCAATGCATTGCGGTAGTACCGATGCAGGACGGCCTGGGGCAGCAAGCGGTGATCGCTGGTGCCGTTATCGAAAAACAGCGCGCCATGCCGATGCTGCAGTGCCGTCACCTGGGCGTTCTGGGCGAAATACGGGGCGACCGCCTGCGCGAGGATGGGCGGAGCGAAGGACTGTTGCGCGCGACTCGGCAACTGCTTGGGCGTCAGCTGCGCGTTGACGAAGGTCCCACGGCGTGGCTCGCTGACGAGCCAGCCTTTGGTCAACGCTTCTTCGTAGGCGAGGATCACGGTCTTGCGGTTGACGTCGAGCAACTGCGCCATTTCCCGCGTGCCCGGCAGCAATGTGCCGGGCGGCAATCGCCCTTCAACGATCGCGGTCACCAGGCCTTCGGCGATTTTGCGGTAGGACGCCTGGCCGTCACCCTCGTCCAGCTTGAGCAGCGGACGCCATTTACGCATCTGGACCATCTGAAGTATCCAAAACTGGAGGTTTTAATGGGCCTAGTCTAGCGCAACAATCAAGCCTCACTTACCCCGAGGTTGTTATGAATACACGTCATGTCATCGAACTGTCCCCCTCGGGGAAAACCTTTGAGGCCGGTGATGAGCTGTTGCTGGATGCGATGCTCGCCCACGGCCTGTCCGTGCCATTTTCCTGCCGCCGCGGTGCTTGTGGGTCGTGCAAGGTGGTGGTCGCAGAAGGTCAGTACCGGGCCAAACAGCTCGCGCCGGATGCGCCGGCGCCCTGCTATCCGCTGGCAGCCAATGAGATGTTGTTGTGCCAGAGCCACGCCTGCGGCGACATGCGCCTGGAAATTCCCGGCTGGTCGCTGGACTCGCCCGCGTTGGTCGTCGAGGCAACCGTGCTGAGCAAACGCGCACTCAGCCCCGACATCATCGAGTTGGTGGTGATGCCGGATACGCCCCTGGCGGTGCGGGCGGGCCAGTACCTCAAGATCCAACTGGTCGACGGCGACTCGCGTTGTTTCTCGATCGCCAACCTGCCGGCCGAAGACGAGGGGCGGCTGGTCTTCCAGATTCGCCAGGTCAGCGGCGGGCTGTTTTCCGAAAGCCTGCTGGGGTGCCTGGAAGCCGGCGATCTGTTGCAACTGGAAGGGCCGTTTGGTGCCTGTACCTGGCAGGACCATGACGATGCGCCCGTAGTCTTGTTCGCCACGGGCACCGGCTACGCTGGCATCAAGCCGATCCTGCTGAGCGCCTTGAAACGCGATGTCGAGGTGACGTTGTACTGGGGCGGTGCGCAGCCGGCCGATTTTTATGACCGCGTGTTCCTGGACACAGCGGTGATCGAGCATCCGCGTTTTCACTGGCACCCGGTGCTGGCCTCGCAGGGCCGGGTGCAGGAAGTGGCGCTCAGCCATGGGCATCACTGGGAAGTGGCCCACGTGTACGCGTGCGGTAGCGGCGCAATGATCACCCAGGTGCGTACCGAATGCCTGGAAGCGGGCCTGCCGGGCCATCGGTTTGTCGCGGAAGCCTTTGTGCCCAGCGGCCGGTCGAGTGCGGGCACGGCATCGAAGCCGCTGCATCCTGTGTGGGAAAAAGTTGGTCCGCGCTACTCCCTGGACGGCATGCTGGCGGCGCGCGACCAGTCCATACGCGCCCTGGCGGCAATTGCCAGCCGCCTGCAGGTGGGCATGACCACCGGCGAAGCCCTTGATATGGCCGCCGAACAGCTGCAGGCCATGGGCGCGTCTCACACCTGGCATCCGACTTATATTCGTTTTGGCGACGATACCGTTCGCCCACCCCGCGAAGGTATCGATCGTCAACGCAGGCTACGCGCCACCGATATTGTCGTGGTCGACCTCGGCCCGGTGTGGGACGGCTACGAGGGCGACTATGGCGATACCTTTGTGTTCGGTGAATCGCCGTTGCACCTGGCATGCAGGACGGCCCTGCACGAAGTGTTCGATGCGACCCGCGACGCCTGGCTACGGGGCCTCACCGGTCGCGAACTGTATGACTTTGCCGAGCAGAGTGCGGTGTCAAAAGGCTGGAGGTTGGCGCGCAATCTCGCGGGGCATCGCCTCGCGGATTTCCCCCACGCGTTGTTCGAGTGCAAGGACCTGGCGGACCTGGAAATCCCGCCGAGTGAAATGGCCTGGGTGCTGGAGATCCAGCTGTGCCATCCCACGGAGCCGGTCGGTGGTTTTTTCGAGGATATGTTGATGCTGCAAGCCTGAAGAGCCCGCCATTGCGGCGGGCTCCTTTGGATCAGAGCTTCGGCAGCTGGCCGATACGGCTCATCATTTCGGTGACGATCTGCAGGTCCAGCAGGAACTGGTCGACGGTCTTGAACTCGTTGTCGGTGTGCCCGGTGTACTTCACTTCCGGGCGCGCCAGGCCGAATTGCACGCCATTGGGCAGTTCGTGTACCGATGTCGCGCCGGCCGAGGTGCCGAACTTGTGCTCCATGCCCAGGTTTTCGCTGGCGACGGCCAACAAAGCCTTGACCCATTCACCTTCCGGGTTGCGGTACATCGGTTCGGCGACCGAGTAGGTGAAGTCCACCTTGACCTTGGATTGCTTGTCCCAGGCATTCAGCTTGTCGGCAATCTCGGCCTTGAGTTTCTCCGGCGACTTGCCCTTCGGCACGCGCAGGTTCACCGCCAGCTTGAAGGCCTTGTCATCCAGGCCGACAAAGGTCAGCGAGGTGGTCAACGGGCCCATGAAATCATCGGAGAAGCCCACGCCCAGTTTGCCGCCGAGGTAATCCAGGCCCCAGTTGTCGGACGCATAACGCGCCGCGTCGGTGATGTGGTTGTGCTTGAGGGCAATCTTGCCGTCGACGCTGTGGATCAGCTCCAGCATGCGTGCGACCGGGTTGACCCCGGACTCGGGTTCGGAGGAGTGAGCGGACACGCCGGTGACGGTCAGCTTGACGTTTTTGCCGTCGACCTTGGCGGCCACTGCAAAATCACCGCCGTTGCGCTTGGCGTATTCAGTCCCGGCCTTTTGCAGGCTGGCGGCCAGCTCGGCCGGTTTGTCGCTGACGAAGGTCGCGACCGAGGCCGAAGGGATCTGGTTGGTCGCCATGCCGCCGGTCATCGAGATGATTTCCGCGCCTTTGCCTTCACCCTTGCGACGCGGGAAGGTGGCCATGACCGTGCCGTAGCCTTTCTCGGCAATCACCACCGGGTAGCCGCCGTCCAGCGCCAGGTTGTACTGCGGCGTCGGGTTGTGCTCGAAGTAATAGGGGATCGCGTCGCCGGAGGTTTCTTCGGTGGTGTCCACCAGCAGCTTGAAATTGCGCGCCAGCGGCAGCTTTTCTTCCTTGATGACCTTCATGGCGTACAGGGCCACCACGATGCCGTTCTTGTCATCCTCGGTGCCACGGCCGTACATGCGATCGCCGATCAGCGTGACCTTGAACGGATCTAGCTTGGTGCCATCCTTGAGCACCCAGTTCTCTGGCGTCACCGGCACCACATCGGCGTGGGCGTGGATACCGACTACTTCATCACCGCTGCCTTCGAGGGAAATCTCGTAGACGCGATTGTCGATGTTGCGGAAGTTCAGGTTGAAGTCTTTCGCCAGGGCCTGGATCTTGCCGGCGATCTTGATGAATTCCGGGTTCTTGTACTGCGGCACACCGTCGACGTTGAAGGTCGGGATTTCCACCAGCTCACGCAGGGTTTCGGTGGCGGCCTTGCCGTACTTCACGCGAGTGTAGATACCGAGCAGGCGATTGATTTCGTTCTGCTGGTCGGCGCTCAGGGTTTTGTTATCCAGGAAGGCACTGATTGCCGGGCCGACGTCGCTGGTTTTACCCAACTCGCCCTTGGCCAGTGCGCCGAGGAAACCACGGAAATCGGTGACGGACGTTTCGTTGAAACTCTTGAGAATCGCCGTGCTTTGGTCGGGTGTGATGTTGGCGAAGGCAGGTGTGGCGATGGCCGAAAGGCTGGCCGCGAACACGGTGGCAGCCGCTAGTTGCTTGAGTGGAAAGTGCATTGAGAGACGCATTCCTTTGCAGGTAGTGAGTAGGAAGTTTCTGATCGATATGTCAGAAACATTTCCACACACTACCACCTCTTTTTTCCACGGGCGAGGGTCTACGCAAAGGGTCCCGCAGGAGCCGGCTTGCCGACGATGAAGCGCATTGCCAGGCGGATCACAGTGCCGGGACTATTTTCGTCGGTAAGCCAGCGCCTGCAGGTGGCCCGAGTCAGGGCTGGCCAGGGTGGGGCTCGGGGTACGCCTCGGTTACGTTCAACGCCTTGGCGTAGGGCCCATCCCACAATTGCTCATGGAGTTGCCCGACACGCTTGGCCATCGCTTCGCTGCGCATCACTACTTCCAGGTTGCGCGAATTATCCAGATACCCACCCAGCCAGTTGCTGGTGCCGATCCAGGCGACCTGGCCGTCGATCTCCATGGTCTTGCTGTGGATCACCCGCGCGTAAGGGATAAACCCTTGCATGGCTTGCGGCAGGGTGACGATCTTGACCTGGACGTTGGGCAGGACCGCCAGGCTTTTCAGGTAGGGCAGTTCCAGTTTGTCGGTGTTCCAGTTGGACACCATCAGCTTGACTGACACCCCACGCGCCGCCGCTGCGCGCACGGCATTGTCGATCACCGCGTAATAAGGGCGGGTTTTATCCGGCCCGTAGGACAGCGGCGCATAGTCGAGCAGTTGCACGCGCACCTCTTTTTTGGCTTCACCGAGCAGGCGCGGCAACTCCAGTTGTGAATCGCCGACACCCGGCGGGTTGTAGCGCTGCGGGCTGGCGACCAGATAGTTGCCAGTGCGCGCAGGGGGTTCACTGGCTACGGGCAAGGGCACCGGGGTGTGCTCGGTCAGCGCTGCCTGGGCGCGCCAATCCTGTTCGAAGATCGCCTGGACCTGGCTCACCACGGTGGCGTCGCTGATGCGCAGGCCGGTTTCGTGGATATGTTCCAGGGAGCGCCAGTCGAAGTTCTGGCTGCCGACAAATGCCTGCTTGCCATCCACCACCATGTATTTGGCGTGGATGATCCCGCCGCTCAGTTGCCCATAGGGCAGCACACGGAAGGTCAGGTTGGGGATCGCACGCAAACGTTCCAGCGTGGAAGCTTCTGACAACTTGATGCCTTTTTCTTCCAGCAAGAAGCGAATCTTCACACCGCGTTTGCCGGCGGCCTCAAGGTGTTCGATCACCGTGTCCATTACCGAGCCAGGATGGTCGGCGGCATAGAACTGGCCGATATCGATGCGGCTTTTGGCACCATCGAACAACGCGATCCACACCGGCCCCGGCTGGCGCAAATCGTCGGTGCCCAGCGTGGTATCCACCGGCACGGTGTGCACCAGTTCAAACCCCGGAATCGAAAAGTCCGCCTGAACCAGCGGACTCATGAGCAAGCCGGCCAGGCCTGCGATACGCAATTTCAAGGAGGCAGACATAGGGACCTCTATCAACGAAGAAAGCGGGCGCATTGCGCGCCCGCTGTAACCATCACGCCGTGCGGCTGTGCAACGGTGTCGGCACCAGGTGCGGCACTTCACTCTGTACCCGGGCGCCGGTGGCGGCGCGGATCAGCAGGATTTTCAACTGGTCGTTGATGCGCTCCAGGCTGTCCTGGAAGAAGTTGTGGAACACCACGCAGAACAGCGCGATGGCGATCCCCAGGCCAGTGGCGAACAGCGCCGTGCCGATGCCACCGGAAATCTGCCCTGGGTCGGACACCCCGGCACTCGCCAGCGCCTTGAAGGTGTCGATGATGCCGAGGATGGTACCCAGCAAGCCCAACAGCGGCGCGGCCGTGGTGATGGTCTCGATGATCCACAGGCTGCGGGCCAGTGGCGCGCGAGTGGTCAGGTACTGGGTTTCGATCACGTCATCCAGGTCCTTGCGTGAACCGTGCGAGGCTTTCTGTGCCAGCACCGGCAACACCATGCTCAAGGGCAGGCTGTCACGTTGGGTCAAGCCCTGCGGCAAGTCGCGTTCGCTGTGTACGTTGGCGTCCAGCACCGCCGTGAGCGCGCGAGCCTGGCGACGCACGTAGGCGAAGTAGATACCGCGCTCGATGGTGATGAAGATGGCGATGGCCATCGCGGCATACATCACATAGAAGGTGATGTCGTGGAGCAGGTTCATGTCCATGTTCGCTTACCTCGCAATTAGAAATTGGCTTCCAGGGAAACCGTCACAGTGCGTTCCAGGCCGACGATGTACGCCGGGTCGCCGTCGCGGAAACCGCCGTAGGTCGCGGCGTTGGTCTTGGTGGTGTACACGCCGTCCAGGTATTTCTTGTCGAACAGGTTGTCGACGTTCAGGCGCAGGGTGGCGTCCTTGACCACTTTCTTGTCCACCGGCAGGTAGATACCCGCGCCGGCGTTGAACACGGTGCGCCCGGAAATGGCTTCATCGTTGGTCAGGTCGCCGTAGAGCTTGCTCGTGTACTTGCCGCCGAAGGTGCCGTAGAAGCGACCGTCGTCATAACCGATGTTGGCCGCCAGCATGTTCTTCGGCACGTTGGCAAATTGCTTGCCGCTGGTGGGCAGCACGATGGCTTTGCCGGCGTTGTACACGGTCAGGTCGTCTTGCTGCTCGGCCTTGGTGTAGGTGTAGGAGGTGTAGTAGTTGAAGTGGTTGGGCAGCAGGCCGCTCCACTCCAGCTCCAGGCCGCTGTTGTTGACCGCGCCCGCGTTGATGTCGGCGAAGTCGCCGTTGATGTCTTTGGACGAGACCTGGCGATCCTTGAACTGCATGTAGAACAAGGTCGCCGCCACGGTCATGTCGTCACCGGTGAAGCGCCAGCCCAACTCGTGGTTCCAGCTGGTTTCCGGCTTGGAGTTGATCGAGTCCAGGCCCTTGTCGTACAGCACATAGTTCTGCGGGATCCGCATGTTGCGCGACAGGCTGTAGAACAACTGGTCGCGCTCATCCAGCTGGTACTTGAGGCCGACGTTGGGCAGCAGTTTGTTGTAGGTCTGGTTACGTTTTTCCGCCTGTTCGGTGAGGCTGCCGTGGTTGGTGCCGTCACGCTTGACGTTCATGTAGGCGAGGCCTGCCACCAGCGTCCAGTCCGGGTCGATGTACCAGGTGTCCTGGGCCCAGACCTTCTGGGCGGGGGTGATGGTGAAGCGGTCGCGACCCTGGATGGTGTTGCCATTGGCATCGACCACGGCGTCGTTGGAGTCTGGCCAGGTGTCGACCGGTTTGCCGCTGGACTTGAGCGGAATGAACGGTTGGGTCTGGCTCTGGCGCGCGCGTTCGTACCAGTAGCCAAATTGCACGCTGTGATCACCCAGGTCCCAGTTCAGTTTGGTGGTGATCCCCGGACGCCAGGTCTGCGTGCGTGAAGGGCGGTAGTACACGCCGCTGTTCGGCGTGCCATCGGCGTTGTACTGCGCGCCGGTAGGCAGGTTGCCCAGGTCGAACACGCCGCCCTGGTTCGAGCCGCTGTTCAGCGCATAGCTGGACGAGCCGACGCCACTGCCGTTGCCCCAGTAGTAGTACGGAATTACCGACAGCGCGAGGTTGTCAGCCAGTTTGAGCTGGGTGTTGAGCACGGCGGTGAAGGTCTGGAACGGGTTCTGCGCCAGCGCGTAATAACTGTTGTACTTGCCATTGGCACCCACGGTCGGCGTTGCCGGGTAGGGGTCGTACTTGCGGCCGTTCTGTTGGAACTGCGCCTTGGTCAGCTGGCTGTAACTGTTGTTGTCCTGCTCGTGGTACTTGAGGATCAGGTTGGCGGTGTTGCCGTCGCCCGCATCGAAGAAGCTGTTCCACTCGACCTTGTCCGCCCGCACTGCACCCGAGCCGCGCCACATCTGGCCTTCGGTGTGGGACGCCGACAGCCAGTTGCTGAGGCCGTTGACTTCACCGGTGTTCAGCCGCGCGAAGGTCTTGCGGGTGGCGTTGCTGCCCATCACCTGTTTGACGAACGCGCCGGTTTCCTTGGTCGGGCGAATCGTCACGATGCCGATGTTGCCGCCGCTGGAGCCGATGTGCGGGCCGTCGGCTTCCGAGGAGCCCTGGGTGACGAAGATCTGATCGATGTTTTCCGGGTCGCCCAGCAGGTTGGAGTACAGCGCGTAGTTGCCCGAGTCGTTGATCGGCATGCCGTCCACCGACATCCCCACCTGGTCGGAGTTGAGCCCGCGCATGGTGAAGCGAAAGCCCGACAGGCCGGTGTTGTCTTCGCTGGAAATGTTCAGGCCCGGGGTGTACTTGAGCTTGTCGATGGCGTTGCCGGTGGCGGTCTGTTTATCCAGCGCCTCCTTGGTCACCGTGGAGCGGCCCTTGATGCTTTCTTCCTGCACCATGTAGCCGCCACCCGCAGTGGCCTTGCCCTGGACGCCGATGGTGCCGACGTCGCTGTTGCCGGTGTCGGCCATGGCCATGCCCTGGCCCATGCTTGCGGCAACAAGTGCCAGATGAATACGTGTGAACCTCATCACTGTCGTCCTGGTGTCGGGTGCTTATTGCACGCTGTAGTTGAAGGTGGCGGTGAAGCGCTGCTCATTGCGCCCCCCGAAGGCTTGCTCGGGGAACGGCTTGACTTGCTTGATGCGACGCAAGCTGTTGGTGGCGGCCCGGTTGAGCAACATGCTCGAGGCCTGGGTTTGCAGGCCGGAGTCCAGAACGCGACCCTGGCGGTCTACCAGCAGCCAGACCACGACTTCGCCGGTCGGGCGTTCGAGGGAAGCCTGGCGTCCGGTGGGGTACTGTTTGTAGGTGTCCAACTCGTTGCGCAAACCCTTGAGATAGCCGCCTTCGAGTGCCTGGCCGTCGACTTTCGGCGGGGCCGGTGGTGCCGGCGTTGGCGCGGCCTGGGCCGCCACGGCGGGGGCCGGTTTGGCGGCCACCGGCGGCGGTGTCGGCACGGGCGATGGCTTGGCCACAACAGGCTTTGGCTGAGGTTTCGGCTTGGGCTTGGGCTCAGGTTTTGGCAACGGCTTGGGCGGCGGTGGCGGCGGGGCCGGCTCTGCCTCTTCATCCTCGATCACCGGCGGCGGTGGCTCTTGTTCCACCACCGGCTCCGGGGTCACTGGCGGCTCGGGTTCGACCAACGCCAGCTCGACCGCGGACTCGTCGTACACCGGTTCAACCTTCAACGTCTGGGACTGGATTCCCAGTGCAATCAGCACCAGGGCGATCAGGGCCGGGACACTGCCCAGCAGCTGTCGCGCACGAAACAGGACGTACATGATCACGACTTGCGCGTGGCGATGGACACGGAGGTAAAGCCACCCAGACGCAGGGTGTCCATCACCTCCACCAGGCGCGAAACTTCCACGCCCTTATCGCTGTTGACGATGATCGTCGACTTGGTGTCAGGCTTTTCGGCCGCCTTCAAGGCCGGCACCAGCGCATCGACGGTGAGGTCCTTGCCATCCAGTTGCAGCTGGCCTTCCAGGCCCAGGGTCAGGATGAATTTGTTCTGCGGCTTGAGCTGCTGCGAACTGCTGGCGCTGGGCAGTTGGGTCTTCATGCCGAGGGCCGGAATCACGTTCAGGCTCACGAGTACGAAAAACACCAACAGGAACATCATCACGTCGATCATCGGGATCAGCTCGATGTGCGCCTTGCGTTTTTTCGGTTCGTCCCAGGTTCTCATTCCGCTACCCCGTCATTGAATTAGGGGCGACACGCTAACAACCAAAAATGACCGAATGGTTAACTTTAATTGACGTTTTGAGGGCTCTAGGACGCGTCTTACAGGGCATTCACAAGTCATTTTTGTGACGTAACAGAATTGAAACGAAGCGCGGCCATTCTCAAAAACTTTACATCGAGGCCACCCCGGAAATGAGCAGCGACTTGCCCCATCTGTCCACCCCGCGACTGCTGTTGCGCGCCCTGGAAAAAACCCAGGCCGAGACGTTGTGCGCCCTCGCCAACGGTCCGAAGATCGCCGATAACACCGCCAGTATTCCATCGCCCTACACCCTGGAAATCGCGCTGGATTTCATTGACGGCATGCAGGCGAAATATCGCTCGACGGGGTTGCTGAGCCTGGGGATGCACCGGCGTGACAATGGCGAGCTGATCGGTATCGTCAGCCTGCGCATCAATGCTGCTCATCGCTACGGACACCTGGGCGGCTGGGTCGCGGCGGATGCGCGCAACCAGGGGTACGCGGCCGAGGCGGCGACAGCATTGATGGACTACGGCTTTGTCGAACTTGGCCTGCATCGCGTGGGCAGCCAGTGCTTCAGTCGCAACAAGGAATCGGCGCGGGTCATGGAGAAAATCGGCCTGCAATATGAAGGCTGCATGCGCGGCGCGTTCCTCAAGAACGGCGTGCATGAAGACCTGCTGGTGTTCGCCACGGTGCGTGAGGTGTGGGAGTACCGGGTGTGAGCGGCGGCGTCGACCACGGCCGGCGCCGGGTACTCGCCGGGCTGGCGGTGGCCACCACGTTTTCGATCCTCAGTCCGTTCGCGCGCAGTGCCGGGGTCGACTATCCGTTTACCCTGGGCGTGGCGTCGGGCGACCCGTTGCCGGATGGCTTTGTGATCTGGACGCGCCTGGCGCCGCTGTTCAATGCAGTGGATGGCCGGGGTGGGTTGAGCCGTTCGGTGGCGGTGCGTTGGCGGGTCGCCAGCGATGCGGCGATGACCCGCATCGTGCGACAGGGCGAGGTCATGGCCAGCGAGCGGTTTGCCCATTCGGTGCACGTGGAAGTCGCCGGGCTGGAGGCGGGCCGGCCGTATTGGTATCAGTTCGAAGGCCTCGGCGCGCAGAGCCCGGTGGGGCAGTCACGTACGGCGCCCGCCGTGCAAGCGCTGGCGTCGGCGCGGTTGGGATTTGTCTCGTGCTCGCACTGGGAGCGCGGCTATTTCAGCGCCTACCGTCACCTCGCGGCAGAGCAGCCTGACCTGGTGTTTTTTCTCGGTGACTATATCTACGACAGCTCCTACGCGGCGGACTCAGGCAAAATCATTCGCGCCCACGGCAGCGGCAATGCGGTGAGCCTGGGCGATTACCGCAACCGTTATGCCTTGTACAAGACCGATCCGGACCTGCAGGCCTTGCATGCCGCCGCACCCAGCGTGGCGACCTGGGACGACCACGAAGTGCAGAACGACTACGCCAATCGCTGGTCCCAGGATCCCAAGATCCCGGTGGCGCAATTTCTCCAGCAGCGCGCGGCGGCTTACCAGGCGTTCTATGAACATATGCCGCTGCGTGCGAGCAGCGTGCCCAAAGGCCCGGATATGCGCATCTATCGGCGCCTGGACTACGGCCGACTGGCGCGTTTCCACGTGCTCGACGGCCGTCAGTATCGCTCCGAACAACCGTGCATTCCGGCCAACGGCAGCCACCAGGGGCATATCGCCGCCAACACCTGCGCCGACCTGCGCAACCCCGCGCGGACTATGCTCGGCTGGCAGCAGGAGGCTTGGCTGGACCAGGGCTTTGCGCAGTCGCGGGCGCAGTGGAATGTGATCGCCCAGGACTTGCTGGTGGCGCCGCTGACCCAGCGCGACCCGACCAGCCAGGCACTTGGGCGCTGGACCGATGGCTGGGATGGCTACATGGCCAACCGTTCGCGGATGCTCGCATCGATCCAGCGCCACCGCGTCAACAACCCGGTGTTCTGGGGCGGTGATATCCATTCGTTCTGGGCCACGGACTTGCACGTCGATGGCAATGATCTGGACTCACCGATCGTGGCCACCGAATTCGTCGGCTCATCGGTGACGTCCGATGGCCCGCCCTATGATGCGTTTTCCCAGTTGTTGCCACTCAACCCGCACGTGAAGTTTTTCGACAGTCGCCAGCGCGGGTACGTGTCGGTGCAGTTGGAGGCGCGGCAGATGCTGACGAAGTTTCGCGCGATCAGCGACCCGCGCGATCCACAGGCTGGCGTGTCGACTCTCAAGTCGTTTGTGACGGAGCCGGGCAGGGCGGGGGTGATGACAGCTTGAGGCATCGCCTGGAGACGGGCGATAGGGTTTGTTGTGGCAAACATGATGCTGTGGCAATCAGGTTTGTCATGTTGAGCAGGCTGTTGTGGTGAGCAGGCTTGTTGTGGTTGAGCAGGCTTATTGTGGTGTACAGGATTGTTGTGGTGAGCAGGCTTGTCCTGCGTTGGGCTGCGCAGCAGCCCCCAAACCTGACTGGAGTTTTTCCCAGACAAACTGTGGGGGCCTTATTAGGGCTGCTGTGCAGCCCAACGCAGGGCAAGCCTGCTCACCACGGGGGGAAGGCTGCCAGGTGGAGTACACCTGTGACGGCGGGGGAACCTGACACTGTGGGCTTGCCTATCACAGCGAGTGCACCTGACACAGTGGCTTATCTGTCGCAGCGGGCAGCTTAATGTACCGCCTGGTGATGGGCAGTTGGGTAAGTTGTGACAAGCACGGTGTTATGGCAATCAAGTTTTGTGATGTTGAGCAGGCTTATTGTGGTGAGCAGGCTTGCCCTGCGTTGGGCTGCGCAGCAGCCCCCAAACCTGACTGGAGTTTTTCCCAGACAAACTGTGGGGGCCTTATTGGGGCTGCTGCGCAGCCCAACGCAGGGCAAGCCTGCTCACTACAGGGGGGAACCTGCCAGAGTGGGTGCACCTGCCACTGCGGGTGAGCCTGACACTGTGGGCTTGCCTATCACAGCGAGTGCACCTGACGCAGTGACTTATCTGTCGCAGCGGGTAATTGGGGGGTGACAAGCACGGTGTTATGGCAATCAAGTTTGTGATGTTGAGCAGGCTTGTTGTGGTGAACAGGTTCGTTGTGGTGAGCAGGCTTGCCCTGCGTTGGGCTGCGCAGCAGCCCCCAAACCTGACTGGAGTTTTTCCCAGACAAACCGCGACGGCCTTATTGGGGCTGCTGCGCAGCCCAACGCAGGGCAAGCCTGCTCACCACGGGGGGAAGGCTGCCAGGTGGAGTGCACCTGTCACGGTGGGTGAACCTGACACTGTGGGTTTGCCCATCAAAGCGAGTGCACCTGACACAGTGACTTATCTGTCGCAGCGGGCAGTTGGGGGGGGTGTGACAAGCACGGTGTTATGGCAATTAAGTTTTGTGATGTTGAGCAGGCTTGTTGTGGTGAGCAGGCTTGCCCTGCGTTGGGCTGCGCAGCAGCCCCCAAACCTGACTGGAGTTTTTCCCAGACAAACCGCGGCGGCCTAATTGGGGCTGCTGCGCAGCCCAACGCAGGGCAAGCCTGCTCACCACGGGGGTGAGGCTGCCAGAATGGTTGCACCTGTCACTGGTGGTGAGGCTGCCAGATGGAGCACCCCTGCCAGGGTAGGAAAATCTCACCCAGCAAGCCGGGCGTAGCGCTTCAGTCGAGGGTGTAACGCACCGACAGTGCGCCCTTTTTCTCCGACAGGGCCAGGATGGTCACTTGGCCCAGTTCGCTCAGCGCCTGTACATGCGTGCCGCCGCAGGCGTAGGCCGGCAGTTCGCCGAAGCCGACCTCGCGGGTGCCGTCTTGCAGGGTCATATGGCGCGGATAGTCGGCGGCAATCCACTGGTTGACTTGCTGTTGAATCGTCTCGGCCTCGAGGACTTGGGCGGCGTCGCCGCGGATAAACGTGATCTTTCCTTCGCCCGGCCAGTGATGCGCCTTGATGGGCATCCAGCCCAGGGTCTCGCCAACGTTGCCGATCAAGTGCCCGGCGGAATGCAGGCGTGTGTGCAGGGCGCGGCGTTGCTCGTCGACCCGTGCGGTGATCAAGCCACGCGCCACGGGGCGGTCGGTGTAGTGCACCACGCGATCGGCTTCCTGGGTGACGCGCAGGACGTTGGCCTCGCCGAGCCAGCCGGTGTCGAAAGGTTGCCCGCCGCCTTGCGGGTGGAAGAGGGTTGACTGCAGGGTGACGGCAAAGAGGTCTTCGTGCGGCGTGCAGTCCAGCACTTCAAGCTCGGCAGTCAGGTGATCGTGGGTGAAAAACAGGCGCTCGGTCATTATCTACATCCGCATCAAGGTTCTGCGAGCAGTATAAATAGTGCGTGGATGGGTGATAATCCGCTCAACTCTCAATGGACCTGTGCGCTATGAGCATCAATCTTCCCTTGCCGCTGCTGGGTGAAATGGCGATTTTCGTCAAGGTAGTGGAAGCCGGCAGCTTTTCCGAGGCGGCCCGGCAGATGGGGGCTTCGCCGTCTTCGGTGAGTCGCAGCATCTCGCGCCTGGAAAAGGCCCTGGCCACCCGTTTGCTGCAACGCACTACGCGCAAGCTACGCCTGAGCGAGGGCGGGGAAGAGGTGTTCAAGCGTTGCCAGGAGATGGTCAACGCGGCACGTTCGGTCATGGAGATCAGCGGCCAGTTCACCCATGAGGCCGAAGGTCAGGTGCGGGTCAGTGTGCCCAAGGCGGTGGGGCGGTTTGTGGTGCACCCGCATATGCCGGAGTTTCTGCGGCGCTATCCCAATGTCGATGTGCAACTGATCCTCGAGGACCGGCACGTGGACCTGATCGATGACAACGTGGACCTGAGCATCCGCATCACCGACAGCCCGCCGCCGGGGCTGGTCGGACGGCAGCTGTTACCCATCGAGCACTTGTTGTGCGCGACCCCACAGTACCTGGCCGAGCACGGCACGCCGGGTCACCCCCAGGATTTGCTCGCACACAGCTGCATCTACCTGGGTGAAACCCCGGCGGACTCACGCTGGAAATTTCGCCAGGCGGGCAAGACGGTGACGGTGGGTGTGCACGGACGTTATGCGGCGAACCACACCGGGGTACGCCTGGATGCGGTGTTGCAGCATGTGGGGATTGGCAGCCTGCCGTATTTCACCGCGCGGCATGCCTTGGAGGAGGGGCGCTTGGTGCAGGTGTTGCCGGCATGGGACTTTATTGCGTCCTACCATGGCGAGGCGTGGTTGCTGCATTCGCCGACGCGGTACCTGTCGCCGAAGTTGCGAGTGTTTATCGACTATCTGGTGGAATGCATGGCGAAGGAGCCGACATTGCGCCGACAACACCTGGTAGGAGCCGGGTCGCCGGCGATTGGCCCTTGAAGTCACCGCTGGACTCAAGGCCTCCATCGCCGGCAAGCCGGCTCCTGCAAGGGAAATCGTGGGGGTTAATCAGTGCTTGCTCTGGTCCTGCGGCATGGCCAGCAGCTGCTTTTCCTGGTTCCAGTCGAACGGTTCGTCGTTCTGTTCGGCTTCGAAGCGACGCTCTTCCAGGGCCTGGTACAGGTCCAGTTCTTCGTCAGGCATGAAGTGCAGGCAGTCACCACCGAAGAACCACAGCAGGTCGCGCGGTACCAGGTGGGCAATCTGTGGGTAGCGCAGGATGACCTGGCTCATCAGGTCCTGGCCCAGGTACTGGCTTTCGATCGGGTCGATCGGCAGCAGGGCGCGCAATTCGTCGAAGCGCTCCAGGAACAGGGTGTGGCTTTCCTCGGGTACCTGTTCGGCTTCGCCGACGGCAACCAGGATGCTGCGCAAGTGGTCGAGCAAGACGAGATGATCGGCAACGACGTTGGACACGAGATAAGTCCTCTAAAGCAAAAACGGGCGCGAGAGTATATAGCCCTCGCGCCCGTATTTATATGACCGCTGGACTCAGCGGACTTTACCCTCGGTGTGTTCCAGCTCTTCCTTGCTGAAATCATCCACGTCGATCACCTTGCGCCGCGCCGCCTCGGCGTCACGCAGGGTCTGTGCTTCAGCCGGTTGCAGCACGCCGGCGTGCAATGCAGCGTCGATCGCATGTTCGCCGGCAGTCGGCTTGACCTGGCCGCTTTTGAGCGCGCTGTGCAGTTTTTTCTGCAGTGGGTGGCTGGCACCCAGCAGGTCGTAGGCATGTTGCAGGGCGCCCACCGGATCTTCCGCCGATTGTGGGCGGTAGCAGCCGGCCAGCAGTTCTTCCAGGGTCGGGTCGCCTTTGGCACGGCCAATCACCGCGGCCACTTCGGCATCCAGCGCGTCGGACGGCCCGGTATGGCGACGCCCGAACGGGAACACGATGACCCGCAGCAGGCAGCCCAGTACCTTGTTCGGGAAGTTGCTGAGCAGTTCATCCAGTGCGCGCTCCGACTCGCCGAGGCTTTCTTCCATGGCCCAGGTGAACAGCGGTTCCAGGTGATCCGGCGAATCCAGGTCGTGATAACGCTTGAGTGCTGCCGAGGCCAGGTACATGTGGCTCAACACATCGCCCAGGCGCGCGGACAGGCGTTCGCGGCGCTTCAACTCGCCGCCGAGCAGCATCATGCTCAGGTCGGCGAGCAGGGCGAAGGCGGCAGCCTGGCGATTCAGGGCGCGGAAGTAACCTTGGCTGAGGCGGTTGCCCGGGGCTTTTTCGAAGTGGCCCACGCCCAGATTCAGCACCAGGGTGCTGGCGGCGTTGCTCACGGCGAAACCGATATGCTGCATGAGCAGGCCGTCGAACTCCTTGAGTGCCTGGTCATGGTCTTCGCGACCGGCCAGGGCCATTTCCTTGAGCACGAACGGATGGCAGCGGATGGCGCCCTGGCCGAAGATCATCAGGTTGCGCGAGAGGATGTTCGCGCCTTCTACCGTGATGAAGATCGGCGCACCCTGCCAGCTGCGGCCCAGGTAGTTGTTGGGGCCCATGATGATGCCCTTGCCGCCGTGCACATCCATGGCGTGGCTGATGCATTCACGACCGCGCTCGGTCAGGTGGTACTTGAGGATCGCCGACAGCACCGAGGGTTTTTCGCCCAGGTCGACGGCGTTGGCGGTGAGCATGCGCGCGCTGTCCATCAGCCAGGCGTTGCCGCCGATGCGCGCCAGGGCTTCCTGGATACCTTCGAAGGCCGACAGCGGCACGTTGAACTGCTCACGCACCTGGGCGTACTGGCCGGTGACCAGGCTGGTGAACTTGGCGGCGCCGGTGCCGACAGCGGGCAGGGAGATCGAACGGCCGACCGACAGGCAGTTCATCAACATCATCCAGCCCTTGCCGAGCATTTCCTGGCCACCAATGAGGAATTCCAGGGGGATGAACACGTCCTTGCCGGAGTTGGGACCGTTCATGAAGGCAGCGCCCAGGGGCAGGTGGCGACGGCCGATTTCCACGCCGGGGGTGTCGGTGGGGATCAGCGCCAGGCTGATGCCCAGGTCTTCTTCCTCGCCCAGCAGGTGGTCCGGGTCATGTGCCTTGAAGGCCAGGCCGAGCAGGGTCGCGACCGGCCCCAGGGTGATGTAGCGTTTTTCCCAGTTGAGGCGCAGGCCGAGGGTTTCCTTGCCTTCCCATTCGCCTTTGCAGATCACGCCGGTGTCGGGCATGGCGCCGGCGTCGGAGCCGGCCAGCGGGCCGGTCAGGGCGAAGCAGGGGATGTCATCGCCGCGCGCCAGGCGCGGCAGGTAGTGGTTGCGTTGCTCATCGGTGCCGTAGTGCAGCAGCAATTCGGCCGGGCCGAGTGAGTTGGGCACCATCACGGTGGACGCCAGGTCGCCGCTGCGGGTGGCGAGTTTCATCGCGACCTGGGAGTGCGCATACGCGGAGAAGCCCTTGCCGCCGTATTCCTTGGGAATGATCAGGGCGAAGAAACCGTGGGTCTTGATGTGTTCCCAGGCAGCGGGCGGCAGGTCCATGGCCTGGCCGATTTCCCAGTCGCTGACCATGGCGCAGAGTTCTTCGGTCGGGCCGTCGATGAACGCTTGTTCTTCTTCGGTCAGTTGCGCCTTGGGATAGGCCAGCAACTTTTCCCAGTCCGGGCGACCGCTGAACAGTTCGCCGTCCCACCACACGGTGCCGGCGTCGATGGCATCGCGCTCGGTCTCGGACATCGGCGGCAGGACTTTCTGGAACCAGCTGAACAGCGGCTTGGTGAAGTATTGGCGGCGCAGGTCCGGTAGCAACAACGGCGCCGCGACGGCGGCCAGCAGCACCCAGAAGATCAGCAGCAACCAGCCGGGAGCGTGACTCCAGGCGCCCATCGCCAACAGGTAGACGGCGACCACGCCCAGGGCGGGCAGGGGCGCGGTGCGCCGGTGTGCCAGGTAGGCAATGCCGACCACCAGAACCAGTATCCACAACAACAGCATATTCAATCCTCCGTGAAACCAGGGGCGAAATCACCAACGAGCTTAGTCGGCATCCGAGCAAGCGGGGTGATCAGGGTGTAACGAGTTGTGCTGGAAGCACCCATCTTCAGGCGCCGACATTTGGCCGAATCGTCGTTATCTCTGTGGCGGACCTGTCGTTAAACTCAAGGCTTCCTTCGGAGATCAAGCTCATGGATACGTACCTGAGTCCCAGCCGCTTCATCGATAGTGACCACCCTGCGGTGGTGGAGTTCGCCGAAAAACATCGTGGTCCCAGCGCGGATTTAAGTGACCAGGCGGTCAGTCTTTATTACGCCGTACGTGAGGCGATTCGCTACAACCCCTACACCTTCAGTCGCGACCCAGGCACCCTGAGCGCCAGCTATGCCCTGGCTGCCGGCGAAAGCTACTGCGTGCCCAAGGCCACCTTGCTCGCTGCCTGTGCCCGCCACTGCGGGATCCCGGCACGCATCGGCCTGGCCGACGTGCGCAATCACCTGTCGACGCCACGCCTGATCGCGTTGCTCAAAAGCGATGTGTTCGCCATGCACGGCTACACCGAACTGTACCTGCGCGGTCGCTGGGTCAAGGCGACGCCGGCGTTCAACAGCCAATTGTGCGAGTTGTTCGATGTGCCACCGCTGGAGTTCGATGGCCTCCACGACAGTGTTTTCCATGCGTTCAATCGCCAGGGCCGGCGCTCGATGGAGTACGTGGTGGACCACGGGCAATTTCCCGACGTGCCCGAGGCATTTTTCTTCGCCCATATCCAGCAGTGTTACCCGCACTTGTTTGCCGAGGACATGCCGACGTTGCTGGGCGATATGCAGAGTGATTTGAGCCGCGCGTGAACCGGCGTATGCTGCTGCGTTCATCTAGCCATGTTCATCAACAATAAGGCGCGGTCATGCTGAAAATCTGGGGTCGTAAAAATTCATCAAACGTCAGGAAGGCACTCTGGTGCGCCGAGGAACTCGGCCTGGACTATGAGGCAATTGATGCGGGCGGGGCTTTTGGTGTGGTCGACACGCCGCAATACCGGGCGTTGAACCCCAACGGCCGGGTGCCGATGATCGAAGACGGTGACTTCGTGTTGTGGGAATCCAACACCATCGTGCGTTATCTGTGTGCCAAGCAGGCATCCAGCTTGTATCCCACTGACCTGAAGGCGCGGGCCAACGCCGAAAAGTGGATGGATTGGACCACGTCGACCTTCGCCGACCCGTTCAGGACCGTGTTCTGGGGCGTGCTGCGCACCCCCGCGGACAAACAGAACTGGGACACCATCCACGCCGGGCGCAAGACCTGTATCGATGTGCTCAAGACCGTCGACCAGGCGCTCGCAGTGCAGCCGTATCTGTCGGGCAATGAAATCGGCATCGGCGATATTCCCCTGGGCAGCTTCATCTACGCCTGGTTTGAAATGCCCATTGAACGGCCTTCGATGCCCCACCTGGAGGCCTGGTACCAGCGCCTGCAGCAGCGTCCGGCCTACCGCAAGGCGGTCATGACTGCGTTGACTTAATACCCACTATTAATACGGGTGACTGTACTTGTGCGGCGCGGGCAAGCACCATGCTTGTCATGCGCCGCCGTTGAACTACGTGGGCTGCGCCCTCATCTATTGTTTCTATTCCCTTCTTTGGTGCGTAATCCGATATGAGTTCCGCTCTGTCCATCCGGCAGCTAACCAAAACCTACGGCAACGGTTTCCAGGCCCTGAGTGGTATCGATCTGGACGTTGCCGAGGGTGATTTCTTCGCCTTGCTCGGCCCCAACGGTGCCGGCAAATCCACCACCATCGGTATCCTCTCGACCCTGGTCAACAAGACCAGCGGCACGGTGAATATCTTCGGGCATGACCTGGACAAATCCCCGGCGGCGCTCAAGCGTTCGATCGGCGTGGTGCCCCAGGAATTCAACTTCAACCAGTTTGAAAAGACCTTCGACATCGTCGTGACCCAGGCGGGTTACTACGGCATTCCGGCGAAAGTCGCCAAGGAACGCGCCGAGCAGTACCTGACCCAGTTGGGCCTGTGGGACAAGCGCGACGTGCCTTCGCGCTCGCTGTCCGGCGGCATGAAGCGGCGCCTGATGATCGCCCGTGCGCTGGTGCATGAACCGCGCCTGCTGATCCTCGACGAGCCCACCGCTGGCGTGGACATCGAGCTGCGCCGTTCGATGTGGACCTTCCTCACCGAGCTGAACCAGAAGGGCATCACCATCATCCTCACCACCCATTACCTGGAAGAGGCTGAGCAGTTGTGCCGCAACATCGGCATCATCGACCATGGCACCATCGTCGAGAACACCAGCATGCGTAACCTGCTGGGCCAGTTGCATGTGGAGACTTTCCTGCTCGACCTGAAGAACAACCTGTCGGTCTCGCCGCAACTGCTCGGCTACCCGAGCCGCCTGGTGGACAGCCATACCCTGGAAGTCCAGGTGGACAAGGCCATGGGCATCACCGCGCTGTTCACCCAGTTGGCAGCCCAGAACATTGAAGTGCTGAGCCTGCGCAATAAAACCAATCGCCTCGAGGAGTTGTTCGTGTCCCTGGTGGAGAAAAATCTGGCGAAGGTGGCGGTATGAGTTCCGAACTGCAACCCAACATCGTCGCGCTGCAAACCATCGTCTACCGCGAAGTGAAGCGCTTTACCCGGATCTGGCCGCAGACCCTGCTGCCGCCGGCGATCACCATGGTCCTGTACTTCGTGATCTTCGGTAACCTGATCGGCCGGCAGATTGGCGACATGGGTGGCTTCACCTACATGGAGTACATTGTGCCGGGCCTGATCATGATGTCGGTGATCACCAACTCCTACGGCAACGTGGTCTCCAGCTTCTTCGGCAGCAAGTTCCAGCGCTCCATCGAGGAGCTGATGGTCTCGCCGGTCTCGCCGCACACCATCCTGATCGGCTACACCCTGGGCGGCGTGCTGCGTGGCCTGATGGTCGGGGTGATTGTGACGCTGCTGTCGCTGTTCTTCACCCACCTGCAGGTACATCACCTCGGGGTCACCTTGCTGGTGGTGGTGCTGACCGCGACGATCTTCTCGCTGCTCGGCTTCATCAACGCGGTGTTTGCGCGCAACTTCGATGACATCTCGATCATCCCGACTTTCGTGCTGACACCGCTGACGTACCTGGGCGGGGTGTTCTACTCCATCACCTTGCTGCCGCCGTTCTGGCAGACCGTGTCGCTGGCCAACCCGGTGCTGCATATGGTCAACGCCTTCCGCTACGGCATCCTGGGCGTGTCGGATATCAAGATCAGCGTGGCGATCACCTTCATGCTCGTGGCGACCGTGGTGCTGTATATCGGTTGCGCGCGGTTGCTGGTGAGCGGGCGTGGGATGCGTACGTAACCTCGACGCGGTCAAAAATGTGGGAGCGGGCTTGCTCGCGAATGCAGTCTGTCAGTCGATACATCTCTGACTGATCCACCGCATTCGCGAGCAAGCCCGCTCCCACATTGGGTTTTGCAGTGTGCCTTCAGGGTTTGAGTGCCAACTCGATCAGGCCGTGCAGTTCTTGCACCGACAGCGGCGCGGTTGAGAAGAGAATCCGAAAAACCGTCGGCGCCGCCAGCAGATTGATCAAGTGGTCCACGCTCGGGGGCGATTGATCCGGATAGCGGTCGACAATCGCCTGCAACTGCCCACTCAGGATACTCACGCAGTAACCCGGCGTGATCATGCATTGCAGGTCGCGCATCATGTTGCGACCGGGCTCTGAACTCATTTCATCCAGGTATTGCTCGGCCCAGGCTTGCAGGTCGCCGCGCAGGCTGCCGGTGTCGGCGGGCGCGCTGTCGGGGCGCATGCGGGCCAGGGCCACGTCCGCGAGCAACACCGACAGGTCGCCCCAGCGCCGGTAGATGGTCGAGGGCGTGACGCCCGCGCGCGCAGCAATCATCGGCACGGTGACGCTGGAGCGCTCATGGGCTTCCAGCAATTCACGCACTGCCGAATGGACCGATTCTTGTACCCGGGCACTGCGGCCCCCCGGGCGGAGGCCTTCTTTTATCGCCATGCTTGTGACCTTAACACAAAGAATTTGCTTTAAGCGCTGGCGAGTAGCACACTCCGCAAAAGCAAAATATTAGCTTTAGCGGAGCGTGCCCATGTCCAGCCCTATTTCCCATCGTTCCAGCCTGGTGTTCCTCGCGATCACCTTGCTGACGTTTCTCGCGGCCTCCAGTGCGCCGACGCCGTTGTACCACCTGTATCAGGAGGGCCTGCATTTTTCGGCGGGCATGCTCACGCTGATCTTCGGGGTCTACGCCTTGAGCCTCCTGGCGGCGCTGTTGACCGTCGGATCGCTGTCAGATTACCTGGGGCGCAAACCGGTGATTTTTGCCGCGCTGATCCTGGATATGCTGGCGATGGTGCTGTTTATCAATGAAGACAGCGTCGCCTGGCTGATCGCCGCGCGCACCTTGCAGGGTTTCGCCACGGGCATGGCCACCGCAGTGTTGGGCGCCGCCTTGTTGGATACCGATCGCCAGCAAGGCCCGCTGGTCAACAGTGTGGCGCCTTTGCTGGGCATGGCCTGCGGCGCGATGGGCAGCAGTCTGTTGGTGGAGTTCGCGCCATTGCCGACCCAACTGATTTACTGGACGTTGCTGGCATTGATGCTGTTGCAGGCCGTGTATGTGTGGCGCTTGCCGGAAAGCGTCAGTCGCATCCCCGGCGCGCTGGCGTCGCTGCGCCCCACCTTGCATGTACCGCCCCAGGCGCGCCGCGCTTTGTGGCTGTCGTTGCCGGTGGATGTGGCAGTGTGGGCGATGGGCGGTTTCTATCTCTCCCTGGCGCCTTCACTGGTGCGCGCCGCCACCGGCTCGACCTCCAACCTGATCGGTGGCGGCCTGGTCGCCGTGCTGACCCTGAGCGGCGCGCTGATGATCTTCACCCTGCGCAATCGCCCGGCCGACAAGGTGCTGCGCCTCGGGGCCGGCTTGCTCGCCATCGGTGTGACGCTGATCCTCACCGCCGTGCACAGCGCCAGCCTGCCGCTGTTCTTCATCGCCACGCTGATCGCCGGCAGCGGCTTTGGCGCTGGCTTTCTCGGCGCCTTGCGCAGCGTGGTACCGCTGGCCTTGCCCCATGAGCGCGCGGGCCTGATGTCGGCATTCTATGTGTTGAGTTACCTGGCGTTCTGCTTGCCCTCGCTGCTGGCGGGCAACCTGATCCGCAGTTTCGGCCTGATTGCCACCACCGATGGCTACGGCGCGATCCTCATTCTGCTGGCGCTGGGCGCGTTGTTAGGGCTGCTGTTGCAGGACTCGGCGCGAGCCAGGGCCACGGCGGGCGAGTGAGTCCTGCTTTTATATTGGTAAAACAGATAACAGTTAGAGATATTACCCGTTATATAGATATTCGATCAGGTTCTATCATGGTCTCAACCTCATGCGAGGAAGAGGAATGCCATCATGACCTGCTCGACAACCATCAGTTACAAACCCTTCAGTCACCTGACCCGTCCCCGGGAAGTGATTCGCCAGTTCACCCCCAACTGGTTTGCCGCGACCATGGGCACCGGCGTGCTCGCGCTGGCCCTGGCGCAGCTGCCGGTCAACCTGCCTGGCCTGCATGCCATCGCCGAAGGGCTGTGGCTGCTGACCATCGGCCTGTTTGTGCTGTTCAGCCTGTTGTACGCGGCGCGCTGGGTGATGTTTTTCCACGAGGCGCGGCGTATTTTCGGGCACTCCACCGTCTCGATGTTCTTCGGCACCATTCCCATGGGCCTGGCCACGATTCTCAACGGGCTGCTGCTGTTCGGCCTGCCACGCTGGGGCAACGAGGTGATCGCGCTGGCTGAAGCGGTGTGGTGGCTGGATGTGGCGATGGCCCTGGCCTGCGGTGTGCTGATCCCGTTCATGATGTTCACCCGCCAGGAACACAGCATCGACCAGATGACAGCCGTGTGGTTGTTGCCGGTGGTGGCCGCCGAAGTCGCCGCCGCCGGCGGTGGCCTGCTCGCGCCGCACCTGGCCGACGCCCATTCGCAACTGGTGATGCTGGTGACCAGCTATGTGTTGTGGGCGTTCTCCCTGCCGGTCGCATTCAGCATCCTGACCATCCTGATGTTGCGCATGGCCCTGCACAAATTGCCCCACGCCAATATGGCTGCCTCGAGCTGGCTGGCCCTGGGCCCTATCGGCACCGGCGCCCTTGGCATGTTGCTGCTGGGGGGCGATGCGCCGGCGATCTTCGCGGCCAACGGCTTGCCGGGTGTGGGCGAGATGGCCAACGGCCTGGGCCTGGTGGCCGGCATTACCCTGTGGGGCTTCGGCCTGTGGTGGATGCTGATTGCGGTACTGATCACCCTGCGTTACCTGCGCGCCGGCATTCCGTTCAACCTGGGTTGGTGGGGGTTTACCTTTCCGCTGGGGGTGTATGCCTTGGCCACGCTGAAGTTGGCGAGCCTGTTGAACCTGGGGTTCTTCAGTGTGTTTGGTTGCGTACTGGTGGTGGCATTGGCGCTGATGTGGCTGATCGTTGCTACGCGCACCGTGCAGGGCGCCTATAAAGGCGAGCTTTTTGTATCGCCGTGCATTGCAGGACTAGCGAATAAGTAAGCGGAGTTAGGTAAAGTCGTGGCCTGAATCTATAACAGGCCACGCAGGAACACGGACGATGAGCCACCCCTCGCAATTCACCTTGCTGCGCACACGGCGCTTCCTGCCGTTCTTCATCACCCAGTTGCTGGGCGCGTTCAACGACAACATCTTCAAGCAATCGCTGATCCTGGCCATTCTGTACAAGCTCACCATCGACGGCGATCGGGCCATCTGGGTCAACCTGTGTGCGCTGTTGTTCATCCTGCCGTTCTTCCTGTTCTCGGCGCTGGCCGGGCAGTTTGGCGAAAAATTCAACAAGGATGCGTTGATCCGCGCGATCAAGATCGGCGAGATCGTGATCATGGCCGTCGGCGCCACGGGCTTCCTGTTCAATCACCTGGAACTGATGCTGCTGGCGCTGTTTGCCATGGGCACGCACTCGGCGCTGTTCGGGCCGGTGAAGTACTCGATCATGCCCCAGGCGCTGCATGACGATGAGCTGGTGGGCGGCAACGGCCTGGTGGAAATGGGCACGTTCCTGGCGATTCTGGCCGGTACCATTGGCGCCGGGATCATGATGTCGTCCACCCATTACGCGCCGGTGGTGTCGGTGGCGATTGTCGGTGTGGCGGTACTCGGTTACCTCGCCAGCCGCAGCATCCCGCGCGCGGCGGCTTCGACCCCGCAGTTGCGGTTGAACTGGAACATCTTCAGCGAATCCTGGGCAACTTTGCGCCTCGGCCTGGGCCAGACCCCGGCGGTGTCGCGCTCGATCGTGGGCAACTCGTGGTTCTGGTTCGTCGGTGCGATTTACCTGACGCAGATTCCGGCCTATGCCAAGGAGTGGCTGTACGGCGACGAAACCGTGGTCACGCTGATCCTGACCGTGTTCTCGGTGGGCATCGCCCTCGGTTCGATGCTCTGTGAAAAACTCTCGGGCCGTAAGGTGGAAATTGGCCTGGTACCGTTCGGCTCGTTTGGCCTGACCGTGTTCGGCCTGTTGCTGTGGTGGCACTCCGGCGGCTTCCCACAGAATGTGCAGGCCAATGACTGGCTGGCGGTGTTGAGCTATGGGCAGGCCTGGTGGGTGTTGTTCGATATCCTCGGCCTGGGTGTGTTCGGCGGCTTTTACATCGTGCCGCTGTACGCGCTGATCCAGTCGCGTACCGCCGAGAATGAGCGGGCGCGGGTGATCGCCGCCAACAACATTCTCAACGCGCTGTTCATGGTGGTCTCGGCGATCGTGTCGATCCTGCTGCTGAGCGTGGCCAAGCTGTCGATCCCCGAATTGTTCCTGGTGGTGTCACTGCTCAACATCGCGGTCAACACCTACATCTTCAGGATCGTTCCCGAGTTCACCATGCGGTTCATGATCTGGCTGCTCAGCCATTCCATGTACCGCGTGGAGCATCGCAACCTTGATCTGATTCCGGACGAGGGCGCGGCGTTGCTGGTGTGCAACCACGTCTCGTTTGTCGATGCACTGTTGATCGGCGGCGCGGTACGTCGGCCGATTCGCTTTGTCATGTACTACAAGATCTACCGCTTGCCGGTGCTGAACTTTATCTTTCGCACGGCCGGGGCGATTCCGATCGCCGGGCGCAACGAAGATATCCAGATCTACGAAAAGGCCTTCACGCGGATTGCGCAGTACCTGCAGGACGGGGAGTTGGTGTGCATTTTCCCGGAAGGCAAATTGACCAGCGACGGTGAGATGAATGAGTTCCGTGGTGGCGTGACGCGCATTCTGGAAGAGACGCCAGTGCCGGTGATTCCGATGGCGCTGCAGGGGTTGTGGGGGAGTTTCTTCAGCCGCGATCCGAACAAGGGCTGGTTCCATCGCATCTGGTCGCGGGTGGTGTTGGTGGCAGGTGAGCCGGTATCGGTCGAGTCGGCGACGCCGGCGCAGTTGCAGGAGAAGGTCACGCAACTGCGCGGCACGGTCCTGTAGGAGCACGGCTTGCCGGCGATGGCGCTCGTTCAGGCGCTATCGCCGCAAGCGGTCACGTGCTGATCTTGAGACCAATCAGTCCGCAGATGATCAACGCCACGCTGGCCAGTCGGAACAGCGCCATGGATTCCCCGAACAGGATAATCCCGGCGATCACCGTGCCCACCGCACCCACGCCGGTCCAGATGGCGTAGGCGGTGCCCAATGGCAGTTCCTTCATGGCCAGGCCCAGCAGGCCGAGGCTGATGGCCATGGCGGCAATGGTCAGGGCGGTCGGCAGTGGCTTGCTGAAACCGTCGGTGTACTTCAAGCCGACGGCCCAGCCGACTTCAAACAAACCGGCAAAAAACAGAATGATCCAGGACATGATGACCTCGCTTTTATAGGCGGGGTCGTCCCCGGAGTATGCGCCTCGATAGCGTCGCGGGGTCGTCCCCGCGAAGCTCGGTAGAGTGCCGAAAATTGATCAGGCGATCAAGTTTGCGGCGTGTTCTCCAGCGCGCGGCGGTCTTCCTTCTCGCTCATGCGGCGGAAATACGTCGAGAGCAACGCCCCGGAAATATTGTGCCAGACGCTGAACAGCGCGCTCGGTACCGCCGCCAACGGCGAAAAGTGTGCGCTGGCCAATGCGGCGCCCAGCCCGGAATTCTGCATGCCGACTTCCAGCGCCAACGACTTGCGTTGCGCCAATGGTAGTTTGAACAGGCGGCCGGTGAAGTAGCCCAGCAGGTAACCGAAGCTGTTGTGCAGCATCACCACTGCCATGATCAGCAGGCCCGACTCGGCGATCTTCGCCTGGCTGGCCGCCACCACTGCCGCGACGATGATCACGATGCTCACCACCGACACCAGCGGCAGCACCTCCACGGCGTGGCGCACCCGCTCGCCGAGCAGGCGTTGCGCGACCACACCGAGCACGATCGGCAGCAGCACCACTTGCAGGATCGACCAGAACAAATCCATGAACGACACCGGCAGCCAGGCCGACGCCAACAGCCAGATCAGCGCCGGCGTGAGCAGCGGGGCGAGGAGGGTGGTGACGGCGGCGATGGCCACCGACAGCGCCAGGTCGCCACGAGCCAGCCAGGTCATCACGTTGGACGAAGTGCCGCTCGGGCAGCAGCCGACCAGGATCACGCCGACGGCAATTTCCGGCGGCAGGTGGAAAGCCTGGCACAGCAGCCAGGCCACGCCCGGCATGATTACAAAGTGCGCGACCACGCCCAGTGCCACGCGCCATGGGTGGCGTGCGACCTCGGCGAAGTCTTCGAGTTTGAGGGTCAGCCCCATGCCGAACATCACCAGGCCCAGCAGCGGGACGATGGCGCTTTTCAGGCCAATGAACCAGCTGGGTTCGAGGAAGGCCACGACGGCGAAAATCAACACCCAGTAGGCGAAGGTGTTGCCGACGAAGCGGCTCAAGGCAGCGAGTGCGCGCATGGGGATGTCCTTGTTATTAGAGGTCGGAAGTACAAATGCGATCAGATGTGGGAGCGGGCTTGCTCGCGAAGGCGATGTGCCAGTCAATCCATCTGCTGACTGATCCACCGCCTTCGCGAGCAAGCCCGCTCCCACATTTTGATCTTCACATGGCTTTAGATGCCTTGTGGAGTCTCTTCGCCGCCGAGTGCTTCCACCAGCGCCGGCAGGAAGTCGCCAAACGTCAGCATCATCAGGGTAAAGCTTGCATCCAGTTGGCCCAGGGCTTCTTCACCGCCGTCCTGCTCCGCCTGGTCTTGCAGCAGGTCTTCGAACTTCAGGCGCTTGACGGTCATCTTGTCGTCGAGCATGAAGGACAGCTTGTCCTGCCAGGCCAGCGACAGTTGGGTCACGACTTTGCCGGTGGTGAGGTGCAGCTGGATTTCCTCGCCGGTCAGGTCCTGGCGCTTGCAGCGCACGATGCCGCCGTCTTCGTGGGTGTCGCGCAGTTCGCATTCGTCGAGGACGAAGAAATCATCGGCCGGTTTCTGGGTGGTGACCCAGTCGGTCATGATTGCAGTCGGTGCGGTCTTCACGGTGAGTGGACGTACCGGCAGGGTGCCGATGACTTCACGCAGGGTCGAGAGCAGGTCTTCGGCACGTTTCGGGCTGGCCGAGTTGACCAGGATCAGGCCCTGTTTCGGCGCGATGGCGGCGAAGGTCGACGAGCGACGGATAAAGGCGCGGGGCAGGAAGGCCTGGATGATTTCATCCTTGATCTGGTCGCGTTCCTTTTTATAGACCTTGCGCATTTGCTCGGCCTCGATCTCTTCGACTTTCTCTTTCAGCGCGTCACGCACCACGCTGCCCGGCAGGATGCGTTCTTCCTTGCGCGCGGCAATCAGCAGGAAGTCACCGCTGACGTGAACCAGAGGAGCGTCTTCGCCTTTACCGAAAGGCGCGACGAAACCGTAAGTGGTCAACTCCTGGCTTGCACAAGGGCGCGCCAGCTTGGTGGCCATTGCCGCTTCCAACGCCTCGGCATCAACAGGCAGATCTTGGGTCAGGCGATAGATAAGCAGGTTCTTGAACCACATGGGGTGAGTCTCTCCTTTATACAAAGGGGGGCATTATTCTCTTGATATCGCCTGAGGCCAACCCTGCCTAAGCCATTGGAAGGCCTCAAAAAAAAGATTTAAGAAAGTGCTTGCCAGACCCAGGGTCGCTCCGTAGAATGCGCGCCACACCGAAACGAAGGGTGATTAGCTCAGCTGGGAGAGCATCTGCCTTACAAGCAGAGGGTCGGCGGTTCGATCCCGTCATCACCCACCATTCGCTTCAAGTGTTACGCGCAGCGGTAGTTCAGTCGGTTAGAATACCGGCCTGTCACGCCGGGGGTCGCGGGTTCGAGTCCCGTCCGCTGCGCCATATTCGGTAACCTGGAACGCTGAACGCCAGGTCGCCACAGAAAGCCCGCTCATTGAGCGGGCTTTTTTCTGCCCGAAATATGGCAAAAAAGCGTGATTTAAACTTTTTTTAAATAAATTGCATTTAAATCAAGACATTACGATTTTTTGGTGTATGATGCGCCCACACCGAAACGAAGGGTGATTAGCTCAGCTGGGAGAGCATCTGCCTTACAAGCAGAGGGTCGGCGGTTCGATCCCGTCATCACCCACCATTCGCTTCAAGTGTTACGCGCAGCGGTAGTTCAGTCGGTTAGAATACCGGCCTGTCACGCCGGGGGTCGCGGGTTCGAGTCCCGTCCGCTGCGCCATATTCGGCAACCTGGAACACTGAACGCCAGGTCGCCACAAGAAGCCCGCTCATTGAGCGGGCTTTTTTTTGCCTGCGATTTGACCTCCCGTCACCTTGCCACGCGCACTGCAGGTTAATCCTGAACGGTGGGTACGCCATGACGTGGCGGAATACCCCCATGCCCATTGGTCGATTGCGCCTCCTGCCGCTTAAACGGTTATCTATAGCCACGCGAAGACTTCCAGGCGAGCTACCGCAGCAGGACGCTGTGGTGCCCGCTCTCTAACAATGGCCTGTCAAGGCGATAAAAATAGTCTGCAAGGGGAATGGCACTTGATGAAATATCCACTGCGTCCGTTGGTGTTCTGGCCAACGTTCCTGATCCTGCTGGCGGCAGTGATCGCCAGCTACATTGACCTGAATGCGTTCCTGACGGTCAGCAAACAGCTCAACAGCCTGATCCTGAACAACTTCTCCTGGTTGTTCAGCGCCGGCTCGTTCGCCATGGTGGTGTTGACTGCGATTGTCTACCTGTCGCCGCTGGGCAGGGTGCGTATCGGCGGCGAAGATGCCCAGCCCCTGCTGAGCAAGTGGCGCTGGTTCATGGTGGCGCTGTGCACCACCCTGGCGGTCGGTGTGTTGTTCTGGACCACCGCCGAACCGCTCTATCACCTCTACGGCCCCCCCACCAGCCTGCCCATCGAAGCAGGCAGCGGCGCGGCCAAAAGCTTTGCCATGTCGACGATGTTCCTGCACTGGACCATCACCCCCTACGCCATCTACCTGGTGCCCTCGCTGGTGTTCGCGCTGGTGTTCTACAACCGCCGCGGCAACTTCTCGATTGGTGCCATGCTCGAGCCGCTGCTGGGCGAGGCGCGGGTCAAGCGCTATGCCGGGTTGATCGACACCCTGGCGATGTTTGCCCTGGTGGCCGGCATGGCTTCGTCCCTGGGCACTGGCGCGCTGACCTTGTCGGGTGGCCTGAGCCAGTACATCGGCGGTGAAACCACACCCCTGCGCCTGGCGATCATCATCGCGATCATTGTCATCACCTTTGTCGCCTCGGCCGCCAGCGGCCTGCAGCGCGGCATTGTGATGCTGTCGTCGTTCAACACCTGGATCATGCTGGCCCTGGGGCTGTTCGTGCTGTTGTGCGGACCGACCCTGTACATGTTCAGCCTGGGCGTCGAGTCCCTGGGCATCTACCTCGACACCTTCTTCAGCCGCAGCCTGTTCACCGGCGCCGCCAGCGGCGACACCTGGCCACAGAGCTGGACCGTGTTCTACTGGTCGGTGTGGTTTGCCTGGGCACCGGTGAGCGCGCTGTTCCTCGGCAAGATCGGCCGCGGCTACACCGTGCGCGAATTCATTCATATCAACATGCTGTACCCGGCGTTGTTCACCGCGGTGTGGATCTGCATCTTCTCCGGCACCAGCCTGTACTTCGACGCCCTGGGCGACGGCAGCCTCAACCGCGTGCTGAACGAGCAGGGCGTGGAGCATGTGCTGTACCAGATGTTCCAGCAATTGCCGGCCAGCGCCTTGATGGTCGCGTTCCTGCTGTTCGTGGCGTTCATCTCCTTCGTCACCGCCGCAGACTCCAGCACCGATGTGATCGCCAACCTGTGCAGCAAAGGCGTGACGGCCGATTCCGACCTGGACGGCAACCCGGCATTGAAGATTGTGTGGGGGGTGATTATCGGCACGGTGTCGTGGGTGATGGTCGCCTTCATCGGCATCGACGGCGTGAAGATGCTCTCCAACCTCGGCGGTCTACCGGGGATGATCCTGGTGCTGCTGGCCAGTACCTCGCTGATCTTCTGGCTGAAGAACCCCGCGTTACTCGAGGTGAAACGCCAGCAGCCCGTCAGCGAACCCGACGTGCGTGACGCCGACCCCGTCGCGGCATACGCCCGCTAACTCATGAAACTGTGTGCCTCCCCACGCGCTCCCTGGCGGGCGCGGGGGAGTCGTTTGTTTGCAATAAACGCGTTTGGAGCTACCGATGGAAATCGTTACCGAGTTTGCCTACAAGGTCCGTGAAATCGAGCATTGCCTGATCCCCTTGAAGGACGGCACCCAACTGGCCGCGCGCATCTGGCTGCCGGAAGTCGCCGGTTTGCAGACCTTTCCGGCGATCCTGGAATACCTGCCGTACCGCAAGCGCGACGGCACTGCCGTGCGCGATGCGCTGACCCACCCGTGGATGGCGGGCCAGGGTTATGTGTGTGTGCGCGTGGACATGCGTGGCAACGGCGAATCCGAAGGCCTGATGGCCGACGAATACCTGCTGCAGGAGCAGGACGACGCCCTCGAAGTGATCGACTGGTTGTGCCGGCAACCCTGGTGCGACGGCAACGTCGGCATGATGGGCATCTCGTGGGGCGGCTTCAACGGCCTGCAGGTCGCAGCGCGCCAGCCCGAGGCGTTGAAGGCGATCATCACCTTGTGTTCCACCGATGACCGCTTTGCCGACGACATCCACTACAAGGGCGGCAACCTGCTGATGGAGAACTTCGGCTGGGCCGCGACCATGCTCAACTTCAGCGCCGCGGTGCCCGATCCCCTGCTGGTGGGCGACGCCTGGAAAAACCTCTGGCACCAGCGCCTGGAGGGCATGCCGCTGCTCGCCGAAACCTGGCTGAAACATCAGACCCGCGATGACTATTGGCGCCACGGTTCGGTGTGCGAGGACTATTCGAAGATCAAGGCGGCGGTGTACGCCGTCGGTGGCTGGGGCGACGCTTACCGCAACACGGTTTCGCGACTGATGGAGCACCTGCCGGGGCCGAGGAAGGCCATGATTGGCCCGTGGATTCACAAGTATCCGCATTTTGCCGTGCCGAATCCGGCCATCGGCTTCCTGCAAGAAGCCCTGCGCTGGTGGGATTACTGGCTTAAAGGTATCGAAAATGGCGTGATGGACACTGCCGCCTGCACCTTTTACCTACAGGATATTCTGTCACCCAAAGGCTGTTACGCCGAGCGTCCCGGCATTTGGGTGCAGACCTCGGGCTGGCCGGACCCGCAAGTGCAGTGGCGCGATTTCAGTCTCGACGAGCGCGGCCTCACGCCCGGCAATCACGCATTGGCCGCGCCCCGCAGCGTGTGCTCGCCGCTGACCACCGGCTTGCATCAGGGTGAATACTGCGCCATCTGGTTTGGCCCTGACGGGCCGACGGACCAGCGTCGCGATGATGCCCACTCGCTGTGCTTCGACTCCCAGCCGCTGACCGAACCCTTGGCGCTGTTGGGCGATGTGCGCCTCACGTTGCGCCTGGCCAGCGATACGACCTGTGGGCAATTGGTCGCGCGCCTGAATGCGGTGGCGCCGGATGGGCAGGTCACGCAGATCAGTTATGCCGTACTTAATCTCACTCTTCGCGAAGACTTTTCCCACGTCACGCCGGTAGTTCCGGGTGAAGCGATGGACGTGCAGCTGAGCCTCGATCATATCGGCATGCGTTTGCCGGCCGGCTATCGCTTGCGCCTGGCCCTCAGCACCGCGAGTTTCCCGTTGCTGTGGCCGAGTCGCGAGCTGACCACGCTGACCTTGCTGCCGGGTGTGCAAAGCCTGCAACTGCCGGTATTCGTCGGCGAAGCGGTGGACTGCCCGTTCGAGGCGCCGCAATCGGCAACGCCGGCGGCCCTGGAAGTCTTGCGTGCCGCCGCGCCGAAACGCACCTTGATCGAAGACGTGGGCAGTGGCGAAGTCTGCGTGAAGATCGAAGACGACCTGGGGGCCGTGCGCTTTACCGATCACGGCCTGTCCGTGGACCAGCGCTGCACCGAGCAATATCGCACCTTGCCCTGGGACCCGCTGTCCACCCGTGCCGATATCCAGTGGCACTATCGGGTGGGCCGCGATGCCTGGGAGGTGGAGGTGGAAAGCCGCCTGAGCGTGCACGCCGATGCCGAGTGGTTCTACGTCGAGGCGGAGCAGACGGCCTGGGAGAACGGCCAGTTGGAACACCGTCGGCAATGGAGCAAGCGCGTGGCCAGGGTCGCGCTGTGAGTCAGCAACTGGCAGGATGCCTGGCCACGTGATCTCTGCGAGCCCGGCCAAACCCGGGCCCGCTCTGCCATTGGAACCGCTTATGTCACGCCGAAACGTCGACCTTCCGCCCCTCAACTGCCTGCAGACGTTCGAAGCGGCGGCCCGTCATTTGAGTTTTACCCAGGCTGCCCATGAACTGAACCTGACCCAGAGCGCGGTCAGCCGCCAGATCAAGCGTCTGGAAGAAGACCTGGCGCGCCCGTTGTTCTACCGGCTGGCGCTGGGATTGAGCCTGACGCCCGCCGGGGTTCGCTACTTTCGGACCGTCCAGCGGCTGCTGCGCGAACTTGACCGCGAGTCCGCCGAGTTGCGTCGGCGCGGCGCCGATCGCCAATTGACCCTGGCCAGCACGCCGACCATCAGTTCGATCTGGCTCGCCGGCCTGCTGCCGGAGTTCCAGCGCGAACACCCGGACCTGGATATCCGCATTCTGTGCAGCGAAAGCCCTGATCATCTGGATGTGAGCGAGTATGACCTGGGCCTGTTCTATCACCTCGATGAGCTGCCGCCACCCCACGACCTGGAACTGTCGCCGGTGTTCGAGCGCGAGCAGGTCATCGCGGTGTGCAGCCCCGGTTATATCGAGCGTCACGGCCCGATCAGCGACGTGCAACAGTTGCTGCATGCCCATACGTTGCTGATCGTCGAGGACCACTCCCATGACTGGCTGACCTGGACCGACTGGTTCGCCGATGTCGGCGCCCATTACCACACCCCGCGTCATGCATTGCGCACCAACAGCTATCAACTGTTGATGCAATCGGCGGTCATGGGCCACGGCGTGGCCCTGGGCTGGAAGAGTTTGCTGATGGGCGAATTGGCTGCCGGTCGCCTGCAGATGGCCTTGCCCCAAACCATGCACAGCCGGGGTCGCCTGCACCTGATGCAACCGCACCACCGCAACCTGCCCTCGGCTGCGCGCAGCTTTCGCCAATGGTTGCTGGCCCAGGCCAGCCATATGAACGACACCCTCTAACCTTCGACTTGCCACCATGAACCTGACTTTCCTGACCTTCCCCGCGCTGTACAGCGCGACCATCCTGATGCTCACCGGCAACGGGCTGTTTTTCAGTTTTATCGGCCTGCGCTTGAGCAGTCAGGGCATCAACGAGCTGTGGATCGGCGCGCTGACGGCGGCGTACTACGGTGGCATGGTCTGCGGGGCCAAGTTCGGCCACCGCATGATCGCGGGCGTCGGGCATGTGCGCTCGTATGTGGCGTGTGCAGGCGTCGCCACCATCATCGTGCTGCTGCATGTGCTGTTCGAGCAGTTGGCGTTCTGGCTGGTGCTGCGATTCGTGATGGGCCTGGTCATGATGAACCAGTACATGGTCATTGAAAGCTGGCTGAACGAGCAGGCGGAAAACAACCAGCGCGGCGCGGTGTTTGCCGGCTACATGGTGGCGGTGTCCCTGGGCTTGATGTTGGGGCAGGGCGTATTGATCTGGCGCCCGGAGCTGGATTTCAAGCCGCTGATAATCGTGGCGATCTGCTTTGCCGCGTGCCTGCTGCCGGTGACCATGACCAAGCGTCTGCACCCGGCCAAGCTGGTGGCGGCGCCGCTGGAAGTGGGGTTTTTCTGGCGGCGGGTGCCGCAGGCGCTGACCACCGTGTTCGTCACCGGCCTGATGATCGGCGCGTTTTACGCGCTGGCTCCGGTATTCGCCACGCGCAACGGCCTGAGCACGGCCCAGGCCAGTACCTTCGTCGCGGTGTCGATCTTTGCCGGGCTGTGCGGGCAGTGGCCGATCGGCTGGCTGTCGGATCGCATTGATCGGTCCCGGTTGATCCGTAGCTGCGCCCTGGCCCTGGGGCTGGTGGTGATTCCGCTGTGGGGGCTGGTGCAACTGCCGTATGCCTTGTTGCTGGTGTTCGGCTTTCTCAGCGGTTTGCTGCTGTTCACGCTGTACCCGCTGGCGGTAGCGCTGGCCAATGACAACGTCGAACAGCCGCGGCGCGTGCCCTTGAGCGCGATGATGCTGGCCACCCACGGGATTGGCGCGTGCCTGGGGCCGATGCTCAGCGGCGCGCTGATGAACAGCTACGGCCACGGTGCGTTCTACATGTTGTTTTCGGCCTGCGCGCTGCTGCTGATCTGGCGTGTACAGCCCAAGCAGGTCACCGGCGAGTATCGGGTCGAAGGCGCGCCGTTGCACCACGTGGCCATGCCGGAACATCCGATGGGGGCTATGGCTGCAGTGCTCGACCCACGGGTGGACGAGATCCCCGAAGAACTGGTGATCAACGACCCGGTACCCGATACCCGAGCCTGACGCCTACTTGGCTTTTTTCTTGCGCGTCTGGCGCGTGGCCAGGTGCTCGAAGCAAAATGAGGCGGTGCCGAACACGGCGATTATGGTCAGGACGAGCATGCCGAGGGTTGAGCTTTCCATGGAAAATGCCTACGTGATGGAGTAGGCATCCACGGTAGTTTCGCGCCGAAAATGGCTCAATAGATCCGACGCAATCCTTACGGCGCCGGGCCCGTTATTACGCACTCTTTACGGGTTGTTGCGGCTGTGACGGTAATCGCTGACCGCTTCGTATACCGCCTTGCGCAAGCGGTTGATACCGCCGATGGGGCGATGCTCCGCCACACCGAACCAGGGGTTGAACGACTGGTTGTCACACGCCAGGTTCTGCTCGGGGGTATCGAAATCCTGGGCCGGGATGCGCACCTTGGCCACGCTCTCATAGGGCGCATCACTCTCCTGCCATTCGATACTGGTGTCTTCGATCGGCATGAATTTCTGCGGGTTCTGCCGCTGGATCTGCAGCACGAAACACGCCGGCACGCGGTCGGTGGACAACTGTTGGCTCAAGGCGCTGCGCAGGAAGTTGGGCAGGTCCTGGTTCTGTTTGGGCAGCACGTATTCCGGGCAATCCTGCGGATCGGGCGCAACGCGGAACTTGGCGTTGGCCGCACCGAACTTGTAGGGCGATACCGAAAAGTAGGTGGTCTGCGTCGGGCTGGCAGGGGCGGGTGCCAGGGTCGCCAGGGCGATAAACAGATGCCGTACCTGCCAACTGCGCGGGTCGACCTTGGGGAAGAACGCGAGGACTTTCTTGCCATCCGCTTGTGCGCCGATGTTCTGCGCGTATTCCGCCACATCGCTGACAAAGAAATTCGGGTGGCTGAACATCACGAAGTCCTGCTCTGTGCGGTTTTGCTGATCCGCCAGCAGTTGTTTGCCCGGCACATCCAGCAACTTCAGCGCCATGCCGCGGGCATCGCGGATGCTGTCGAACTGCGGGTAGGCGTTGCCGTTGGACAGCCGAATCAGCGCCTGCCAGGTCTTGCCCGGCTCGGCGAACACGCCCTGGCGCAAGGCCGGGTCCAGGTCCGCCAGCACACTGACTTCGGCCTTCACACAGCCATGCGCCTTGGCGTGGGCATCGCGCAGGTAGCGCGTGCCTTCGCGGTGCTGGTCAACGATGCGCACCGCTGTCTGGATAATGCCCTGGGTCATCGCCGCTTCACCTGGCGGGACCTGCTCGTTCGGTGAGACCGGGCCACTGTGCTGCCAGGCGTACCAGGCGGTCGCGGCGAGCCAGCCGAGCAGGCCCAGGCCGACCAGCCACAGCAGGGTCTTGCCGAGCCACGCGCCGAGGCGCAGCCAGAGACGGGAGAGCAGGGAAGGTCGGTCGTATTGAGATCGGATAATCATGGCAGTTGTTGCTCCAGCGGGCCGCCCAGCACTTTCAGGTATTCCAGCAGCGCCCAGCGTTCCTGCGGCAGCAAGCCGCGGCCGATAACGCCGTTGCCACGTTGGCCGGCACGGAATTCGTGACCGCTGTTGTGGTTGCCGGTGAGTTTTGTATCGAACAGGAAGGCGTTCTTGAACACGGCGGTCTGGAAACCCAGGTGGCGCGGGTCATAGTCGAACGTGCCTTTATAGAAGGTGGTGCTGCGCTCGTCCTGGGGCGAGAGCAATTGGTAGATCGTCGGCACCGAGCCGTTGTGCAGGAACGGCGGGGTGGCCCACACGCCGGCCAGCGGACGGGCCTTGTAGGCGCGCAGCTCACGCACGCCGATGGGCAGCCCATAGCCATCCAGCTGCGGGCGCTCGGCGGGGGTGACGCCGGCGGCGCGATAGGCGTGCTCTTCAACGAACGCCGTGACGTAGGCCAGGCCCTTGGCCACGGACATTTTTTTCAGGTCCAGTGGCTCGGTCGGCGTGGGGTGCAGCTCGACATTCAACTTGGCCAGCTCCGCCGGGTCCCACTGCAGGGCGCTGAGGTCATAGCGCTGGTCGGCAATGTTGCTGGCGGTGCCGGGGTCGGTGCCGATGTACTCCACCGGGAGCATTTTCAGTTGCTGGACCGGGCGGCCGTTTTCCTGGGTGACGGTCGGCACATGGCAACCGGCGCAATTTTCCGCGAACAGTGCGCGGCCCTGGGCGGCGAGGGGCTTGTCGATGGCGCCGAACAGGTCTTCCGGCCAGGTCGGCGGTTTGAGCCGTTGCAGGGTTTCTTCGATCAGGTTGAGGTCGCGTACGCGCACGCTCGATGGGTAGCGCGCGTCACCCTGGAGCGGTTGGCCGGCGCTGTCGAAGAAGGTCAGGGTGGCGCCTACACCGAGGGCTTCGCCGATATTGCGCGCCATCGGCTGCTGGGCCGAGCCGTTCCATTGCACCCAGTCGAAGGTCCAGATATCCCACAGGTGCGGGTAGTCCACTGGCGCATTGGCGACGCGATAGTTGTCCGGCGAAATCGCGTCGCCGAAGCTGGCATTGGCGATGCGGCCGAACGCGTCGGTACGGCCCGGGCCTTCTTCGGTGGGGTAGAGGCCGCGGTGGGTGTCGTTCCAGGCAACTTTCAGGAACTGGTTCAGCGACTGCTTGAAGTCCTGGCGCAGTTGGCTGTGCTGGGCATCGTACTGATCGCCGAGCACCTTGCGCGCGAAGCGCTCGAATTTCCACGGGTTGTAATACGTTGCCGCGAGGCTGGCGACGAGGGCCTGGCCGAAACTGCCGCCGCGCAACGTGGGCACACTGGACGGCAGCACATGCTGGGCCGAGCCGCCATCGATGCGCAGGGCCTGGCCCTTGAAGTGCAGCTCGCCGGTGTGGCAGGCGGCGCAGGTGATGTCCAGGTATTCAACGCTGCTGCCGGCGTTGGTGTGCCGGGCAAACCCCACCGGCAGGTTGCCGGGGTTTTGCGCGGTGGGCACCTGTTTGGGGTCGACCAGGAAGCCGAAGCGCGCCAGGTACTCCGGCGTGGCGAAGCGCTGTTCGGAAAACGGCAGTTCCAGGGCAGTGAACCAGTTGTAATGCAGGCCCTTGACCTGGGTGCCCTGGGGCGTGAAGTAATAGGTCTGGCGGTCGACGGCACTCCATTGATCCTGGTAGTGCACCTGCTCCACGGGCACGTATTCCGGCAGCCTGGGGTTGAGGGTGTAATAGATCACCACGGCCAGGGCGAGCCCCAGCAGGATGAATATCAACAGTAAAACACGGGAAAAAATGCGCAAGATAACTATCCTTGTCGAGTTGTCGCGTTGTTATGCCACTACGCCATAAGTGCGGCAAGTGGCCATGAGCCTGGTAGTAGGCGGTCCCACGATCCTTCGCGGGTCCCCATAATGAATGAAAATGCTTTTAAACACGTGAACTTATCGGAAGTTTCCTGCTCACATGCCGGTAGCCATTGGTCGTGGCCGCCTGATAAGCTCGCGACTTTATTCGAATGCCCTTTTGGCGCATGAACAAGGAAATAGCATGAAACAGCATCGGTTGGCGGCGGCGGTGGCCCTGGTTAGCCTGGTACTTGCGGGTTGTGATTCGCAGACCAGCGTAGAGCTGAAAACCCCGGCGCAGAAAGCTTCCTACGGTATCGGCCTGAACATGGGCAAAAGCCTTGCCCAGGAAGGCATGGATGACCTGGATTCCAAAGCGGTAGCCCAGGGCATCGAAGATGCCGTCGGCAAGAAAGAGCAGAAGCTCAAAGACGACGAGCTGGTTGAAGCGTTTGCCGCACTGCAGAAGCGTGCTGAAGAACGCATGACCAAGATGAGCGAAGAGTCGGCAGCCGCCGGCAAGAAATTCCTCGAAGACAATGCCAAGAAAGACGGCGTAGTCACCACCGCTTCCGGTCTGCAGTACAAGATCACCAAGAAAGCCGACGGCCCTCAGCCTAAGCCGACTGACGTGGTGACTGTGCACTACACCGGCAAGCTCACCAACGGCACCACCTTTGACAGCTCCGTGGATCGCGGTAGCCCGATTGACCTGCCGGTCAGCGGCGTGATCCCGGGTTGGGTCGAAGGCCTGCAACTGATGCACGTAGGCGAGAAGGTCGAGCTGTACATCCCGTCCGACCTGGCCTACGGCGCCCAGAGCCCGAGCCCGGCGATTCCAGCCAACTCGGTGCTGGTATTCGACCTGGAGCTGCTGGCCATCAAGGACCCAGCCAAGGCTGAAGCCCCTGCAGCACCTGCCGCCAAGAAGTAATCGGCACCTGAACACTCAACGCCCCGTCTCGACGGGGCGTTGTTGTTTCTGGCCCTCGGAAAACGCGTGCTTCCCTGTAGGAGCCGGCTTGTCGGCGAAAAGCGCTGAGCCACTGCATTTTCTCCAGAATACTGGCGTAATCGTTGACACTCATGGCTGGCAAGCCAGTACCTGCAGAAATCTGATCGAACCCATGATGGGTCGTGGAGTCTGATATAAGACTCGAGTACGGGTAGCCGCACATCTACGCCAAGTCAATGAAATCTTGGGTTTTTTTAATGTGCGCAAAAAACGCCCGATCTGACTGCAAGCCTTGTACTGCGTGGCTTTCAGCCGGAAAAATAGGCTCTGTTCACAAGGTTATCCACAATTTGTGTGGATAACCTTTTATGTCGCCTGGAACTGGAGTGACGAATGAAACCACCCTTCAATTTCACCCGCTTCTTGCCCATGGCCGCCCGCTTGCTTGGTCGTGGGCGTTTGCCGACCCTGCTGTTCGCCGTCGCCGCCAAGGGCTCGAGCCAGGGTAATCGCCTGGGCAAGCTCAAGGATGATCTGAAGTTGCTCCAGGCCCTGTGCCTGGCCTACTGGCGCGGCGAGTACCGTGCGATCAGCCCCAAGGCGCTGATCTCGGTAGTCGCGGGGTTGATGTACTTCCTCAGCCCGATCGATGCGATCCCGGACTTTATTCCGGTGTTCGGCATGCTCGATGACATCGCCGTGCTGGCGTGGGTCATGAAGACCCTCGACGGTGAGTTGAGCGCCTTTCGCGCCTGGCGCGACGCGCAGCGTCCGGAAAAACTCGCGGTGGTCGAGCGACTGCCAGCCACGCCTGCCTTGCTCGCCAAGGAAAACCCGCAAAAAAACTGATCATACGGATATCACCCTGCGACCTTTGTGGCTGTTAGGATTACACTCCTAAGGAAAGAACTTACGCTGTAAGTGTTGTGATCCTACGGGGCAGTCATGGATATTCAGATAATTTCACGCAATGGCGAGCCCGAATACGCGGTTTTGCCATGGGACCAGTACCAGGCGCTGCTAAAAGCTGCCGGTCAGCCACACCCCGCACCGCCTCCTGCTGTTACTGCCCACGCCGCCCCCGCTGAGGATTTGCGCCCGCTCGCAGACCTGCGCGGCTTGCGCGAGGCCAAGGGCCTGGCCATCGAGACCCTGGCCCGCACCGTGGGTATCAGCCCCTCGTATCTTGGATTGATCGAAAGTGGTGAACGCCAGCCGGATGCCGCGATTCGCCGCAGCCTGGCCTGGGAATTGGGCGTTGCAGGTTGGAGGGATGAATCTTGAGCTTACGTATCAGCCGTCAACACTGGGATGGGTTACTCAACGAACTGGACCAGGCGCGTCGCCAGCGCCATCTACTGACCTACCGCGCGCTGCTGGAGCGCCTGCAATTCCCGACGCCGGCCATGCAAACCCTGGCCGCGGCCCTGGAACACCTGGCGGCGCTGGATGCCAAGGCCGAGCAGCCGTTGCGCAGCTCACTGGTGATCAGCCAGGGCGCCAGCCGCCTGCCGCGTACCGGCTTTTTTGAATGCGTAGAGCGCCTGGGCCGGTTCAGCGGACCGTCCGATGGGGTGGCCGCAGCCTCCTGGCACGCCTCGGAGGTGGTGCGGGTGTTTGAATACGAGTACCCCGAATCCGCCGAGGCTTAAAGCGCCTGGGGCTGCATGTCCATGCTGTCGATCACATGAATGCTGTAGCCGGCCACATCCTTGGCATGGTGTTTGGCTTGCGATGCCATCTCGGCCAACTGGCTGGCATCGAGTTGTCCACAGGCCTGTGGATATAAGTGCACCACGCCGATCGACAGTGACAGCAACGCGAACTCCTGACGCACGCCCTGGCGATTCAACGCCACGAAGCAGCCAGCGTCGAGGTGCTCGGCGCGATAGAAACGCCGGCATTGGGTATGGAAATCATCCAGCAACTGGTTGAGGCGCTTGCGCCAATCCTGCGGCCCCAGCACCAGCAAAAAATCATCCCCGCCAATGTGTCCGACAAAATCGCGGCTCGGGTCGACCCGGTCGTTCAGGCACTGCGCCAGGCACAGCAACACCTCATCCCCACGCCCATAACCGTAGATATCGTTGAAGGGCTTGAAGCTGTCGATGTCCACGTAGCAGATCACCGACTCGCGCTGCTGCTGCAACAACCGTGTGAGGCATTGCTGGATCGGCACGTTGCCTGGCAGCAGGGTCAGCGGGTTGGCGTAGCGCGCTTGCTGGATTTTCAGCTCGGTAATCAGCTTGAGCACATCGATCACCCGGCCCAGCCCCAGGTAGTCGCCATTGAGGGTGATGATGAAGTCTTCCTCGATGCGCTGCCGCGCGCGACTGGTCAGCAGGCGGCTGACCTGTTGCAGCGACTGGCTCAACTCCACCGCCAGAAAATCATCGCTCATCAAGCGGCTGATCGGTTTGCGCGCAAACAGGTCGGTGGCGAACGGCTTGAGCAGCGCATCCGACAGCGAATGCCGATGCACGATGCCGACCGGGTGGCCGCGCCCGTCCAGCACTGCCAGCGAGTTGAGGTTGGCCTGGCGGCGGAATGACTCCAGTACCTGGGCGGTGGCGGTGTCCTGGTCCACCGCCGGCTGTTCGTTGAGCAGCGCGCTGAGGTCGCTGCCTTCTTCGCTGAGGGCGATGTTGGCGTTGTCCGGCTTGGGCAGCATCAGGCGCGCCTCTTGCGGCGGCTGTTCCTGCGGGCGGCAGAGCAGGTAGCCCTGGACCAGGTCGACGCCCATCTCCGTCAGCACAGCCAGCTCTTCTGCCAGCTCGATGCCCTCGGCAATCACCTGCGCGCGGGAGGCCCTGGCGATCTGCAGGATGGAGCCGACAAACTCGCGCTTGAGCGCATCCTGGTGAATGCCGTCGATAAAGTGCCGGTCGATCTTTACGTAGTCCGGGCGCAGCTCCGACCACAGCCGCAGGCTGGAATAGCCGGCGCCCAAATCATCCAGTGCGATGGCGAAACCCATGTTGCGGTAATGGTGCAGGGCGGTCTGCAGCAGGTCGAAGTCGTCGGTGGGCGTCTGCTCGGTGAGTTCGATCACCACCTGGCTTGGCGGGATGCCAAAGTCGCGCAGCAGTTGCAGGGTACGCCCTGGCTGGTGCGCGGTTTCCATCAGGGATTCCGGCGAGATATTGAGAAACAGCTTGCCCGGTAGCTTCTGTTCGCTGAAGCGTCGGCACGCGCTTTCGCGGCAAGCGATTTCCAGTTCACTGAGGCGTCCCGCGTGGCTCGCCACCGAAAACAGGGCGACAGGGGAGTGCAGGGGGCTGTTCGAGGGGCCACGACTGAGGGCTTCGTAGCCGAGAATGCGCCGTTCAGACAGGCAGATGATCGGTTGGAACAGGCTGTGCAAACTGCCTTGAGCCAGGATAGAGCCCAATGCATTCAGCTGTTCGGTCATGGTCATGGCGATCTCGATCGAAAAAAAAGGACCGCAGGCATGACGCCTGCGGTCCTTCATTTCACGACAGAATGATGTCTATATGATGACACTCCAAGGAGCGATCACATTAAATCGCCATCATTTACTGCTTGGCCACCTGCTTGGTGATCTTCAGGTAGTCCAGCAGGATCCGGCCCGTCTCGGCCAGGTAAGCGTCGTCTTCCGGCTTGGTTTTCTCGGCTTCGGCCGGCAGCGCATCTTCATCTTCTTTTTTCAGCTCCTTGAGCGGATCTTCACCCTTGGCCTTGCGGCGGATGTTTTCCAGTACCAGTTGCTGGTTTTCGATGTCGGTGTGCTGCTTGCGACGATCCACTTCGTTGAGGCTGACGGTTTTTTCTTCCATCAGCTTCTTGGCCAGGGCCAGCTTGTCGCGGATGAACACGAACTCGGCATCCTTGGCGGAGCGGGTGTCGTGGTCAGCCTTGAGCTGTGCCAGGAACGGCTTGAACGGATCGGACGCCGGCTTGATCGCAGGACGGATGGTGTCCCACGGCATGGCTTCCGGCAGGGCACTTTCGCCGATTTCCTTGGTGTCGATGATCGACGGGAAATCAATGTCCGGCAGCACGCCCTGATGCTGGGTGCTCTGCCCGGAAACCCGGTAGAACTTGGCCAGGGTCAGTTTCAGTTCGCCATGGTTCAGCGGCTGAATGGTCTGCACGGTGCCTTTGCCGAAGGTCTGGCCGCCGATGATCAGTGCGCGGTGGTAGTCCTGCATGGCGCCGGCGAAAATCTCCGAGGCCGAGGCCGAGAGACGGTTGACCAGCAGCGCCATCGGCCCTTTGTAGAAGGCCCCCGGGTTTTCATCTTCGAGCACGTCGACACGGCCGTCAGCGTTGCGTACCAACACGGTCGGACCCTTGTCGATAAACAGGCTGGTCAGCTCGGTGGCTTCCTGCAGGGAACCGCCGCCGTTGTTGCGCAGGTCGATGACCACGCCGTCGACTTTGTCTTTCTGCAGTTCCGTGAGGATTTTCTTCACGTCGCGCGTGGTGGACTTGTAGTCCGGATCGCCAGCACGGAAGGCCTTGAAGTCCAGGTAGAAGGCCGGGATTTCAATCACGCCCAGCTTGTAATCCTTGCCATCCTGCTTGAGGTTGAGGATTTTCTTCTGCACAGCCTGGTCTTCGAGCTTCACCGCTTCACGGGTGATGGACACGATCTTGCTGGTCTGGTCGTTCGGTGCATTGGTGTGCGGAATCACTTCCAGGCGCACCACGCTGCCTTTCGGCCCACGGATCAGCTTGACCACTTCGTCCAGGCGCCAGCCGACCACATCGACCATCTCTTTGTCGGCCTGGGCCACACCGATGATCTTGTCGGCCGGGGCCACTTGCTTGGTCTTGTCCGCCGGACCTGCCGGCACCAGGCGCACGATCTTGACTTGGTCATTGTCGCTTTGCAGGACGGCACCGATGCCTTCCAGCGACAGACTCATATTGATATCGAAATTTTCCGCGTTATCTGGCGACAGATAATTGGTGTGCGGATCGTAGGACATCGCGAAGGTGTTGATGTAGGCCTGGAAGATATCTTCGGCACGGGTCTGGTCCAGACGTGCCAGCTGATTCTTGTAGCGCTTGGTCAACAGCTCCTGGATCGCCTTGGGCTCTTTGCCGGCGATCTTCAGGCGCAGCACTTCGTCCTTGACGCGTTTGCGCCACAGGTCGTCGAGCGCGGCGGTGCTGGTCAGCCAAGGCGCGTCCTTGCGATCCACCAGAAGGGTTTCCTTCTGGGTGAAGTCGAGCTTGTCGACACCTTTGTCCAACTCACCCAAGGCGAAGTCCAGACGCGCTTTGACGCGGTCCAGGTAACGCTTGTAGATGGTGAAGCCGGGCTGCAGGTCGCCGCTCTTGAGGAAGTCGTCGAACTGGGTCTTCCACTTGTCGAACTCAGCGATATCGCTGGCCAGGAAGTAGCTGCGCGACGGATCCAGCAGCTTGAGGTAGCTGTCGTAGATGATCACCGAGCGCGCATCGTCAAGCGGCGGCTTGCTGTAGTGATGACGCTTGAGCAACTCGACGACGTTGAGGCTGGCAATCACCTCATCGCGATCAGGCTGAAGGTTGTCCCAGCTGTTGGCTGCGAACGTATTGGTCGACATCGACGCGAAGCCGAGACCAATGAAAAAAGCGAGGGCGGTGCTGGGGAACAAATGCTTCATGCTGATTCGACGCGGGGGCAATTGATAACGCATATTAGGCCGTCTTTGAAGTCGCCGGTTCCATATGGTCCGGTCGCATAATGCAAAAAGCCCGGCGCTACTGCTACGGGCTCAGTCCAGGTTCACTATGGAGGCACTGTGAAAGCATTGCAAGGCGTTGAAGGTCATGTGGAGTGGTTGGAAGAACCAAGTCCTACCTGCGATGTAGGCCAAGTTCGCATTCGCGTGGCGGCTGCGGGCCTCAATCGCGCAGATTTATTACAGCGTGCCGGGCTTTATCCACCACCACCCGGCGCCAGCCATGTGCTGGGCCTGGAGTGCTCCGGGGTGATCAGCGAAGTCGGTGCGGGCTCGTCCTGGCAAGTGGGCGATCGCGTCTGCGCATTGCTGGCCGGTGGCGGCATGGCCGAAGAAGTGGTGGTGGACGCACGGCATGTGCTGCCGGCGCCGGAAGGGCTGTCGCTGGTCGAAGCGGCCGCATTGCCTGAGGTGTACAGCACGGCGTGGCTCAATCTGTTCCAACTGGCGGGCCTCAAGCCGGGTGAAAAAGTCTTGCTGCATGCCGGTGCCAGTGGCGTGGGCTCGGCGGCGATCCAGCTGTGCAAGGCGTTTGGCAGCCCGTGCTGGGTCAGTGTCGGTTCGGCGGAACGCCTGGCGTATTGCGAAGAATTGGGCGCCCAGGGCGGCGTGGTACGTACCGACGGCATCGAAGGGCTGCGGGACTTCGGGCCGTTCGATGTCATCCTCGATCCGGTCGGCGGCAACTACGCCGCGCTGGACCTCAAGCTGCTGGCCCTGGACGGTCGCTGGGTGCTGATCGGCCTGATGGGTGGCCGCGAGGCGCAACTGGACCTGGCCCAGGTGCTGGGCAAGCGTGTGCAGTTGTTGGGCTCGACCCTGCGCAGCCGCAGTGATCAGTTCAAGGCGGACCTGTTCAGTGATTTGAGCCAGCACGTGTGGCCGCTGTTCACTGAAGGTCGCTTGAGCCCGCAATTGGCCAAGACGTTCCCGATCAAGGATGCCGAGGCAGCGTTTGAAGCCTTGGCGAGCAACCAGATCTCCGGGAAATTGGTGTTGGTGATTGACGAGACATTGGTCTGACACCGATCTCCGGTTGAAATGAGATCAAACGGTGGGAGCGGGCTTGCTGGCGAAAGCGGGGTGTCAGATGAAACATTCTTCACTGACAAACCGCTTTCGCCAGCAAGCCCGCTCCCACAGTGGATTGGATTTCAATTCAAGGAGCGCAGTGTCACACCCAGTGATGGATCGGCCAGCCGGCCTTTTCCGCGTGCTCGCGTAGCACCGGGTCCGGGTTCACCACGTTTGGGTGATCCACCTTCAGCAGCAACGGCAGGTCATTGCGCGAATCCGAGTAGAAATACGCCCCTTCCAGCGTCTCGCCTTCCTGCTCCAGCCATTCCAGCAAGCGTGTGATCTTGCCTTCGCGGTAGGTCAGTACACCGACGGTACGGCCGCTGTACACGCCATGGCTCACTTCCAGATCAATCCCCAGCACTTCATCGATGCCGATCCGCGCCGCAATCGGCGTGACCAGGTGGGTGCCAGAGGCGGAAATCACCAGGATGCGGTCGCCATTGGCGCGGTGGCGGGCGATGGTCTTGGTGGCGTCGCTGTAGATCAGCGGTTCGATCACGTCCTCGACCCAGGGCTCCACCAGGTGGTCGATTTCCTCCGGGGTGCGGCCGATCATCGGCTCCAGGCTGAAGTCCATGAAGTCTTCCATGGCCAGCTTGCCCTGGCTGTAGGCGTCCATCAGCTCGTTGTTCCTGCGCATGAACGACTCGGGGTCGACCCAGCCCAGGCGGCCCATCTGCTCGCTCCACAGGGTGGCGCAGTCGCCGTGGATCAGGGTGTCGTCCAAATCAAAAATTACCAATGCCATCCGTTACGCTCTCTCAATCAGTCGTGCTGCTCAGGCTACTTCACACAGTGCACTGGGGTCGATGGAAAGTGCCAGGCGCTGGCCGTCGGGGTGCAGGTCGTCCGCCGAGCGGTTCAGTACGTCCACCACCAATTCGACGCCACGGGCTTCGATGCGGTAGCGGATCACGTTGCCCAGCAGGCTGTGGCTGCGCACCAGGGCATCGAGTTCGCCGCTGCGGCTGAGTTCGATGGCCTCGGGGCGAATCGCGATGCGCCCGCTGATCGGCCGCTGCAGCAACTGGCTGGCCTTGTCGGCGTCCAGCAGGTTGTAGTTGCCGATAAATCCGGCGGCAAAGACATCCACCGGCGCGGTGTAGAGGGTTTCGGCGTCGCCGCTTTGCACGATCTTGCCCTGGTTCATCAGGAAGATCCGGTCCGACATGGTCAGGGCTTCTTCCTGGTCATGGGTCACGAAGATCGTGGTCAGGCCCAGTTCGCGCTGGATCTGGCGGATCTGTTCGCGCAGGTGTTTGCGAATCCGCGCATCCAGCGCCGACAGCGGCTCATCGAGCAGCAACAGGCGTGGGCGGGTGACCAGCGAGCGCGCGAGCGCCACGCGCTGGCACTGGCCGCCCGACATCTGGTGCGGGTAGCGGCCGGCGAGGTCCTTGAGTTCGACCAGTTGCAGCACTTCCTGTACCCGCTTGTGGCTGTCATCGGCATTGACCTTTTGCATGCGCAGGCCGAAGGCGACGTTCTGTTCCACGGTCATGTTGGGGAACAGTGCATAGCTCTGGAACACCATGCCGATGTGACGTTTCTGCGGGCTCAGCGGGACAATGTCCTGGCCATCCAGCAGGATTTTCCCACTGTCCACCGAGGTCAGGCCGGCGATGCAGCGCAGCAGGGTGGACTTGCCGCACCCTGACGGGCCGAGCAGGGTGACAAATTCGCCCTTGGCGATTTCGCAGTTGATATCACTGAACACCGGGGTGCCGGCGTAGCCTTTTTGCAGGTGTTGGACGCTGACGAAGCTCATTGGCTTTTGTCCTTGTTCAAGATATTGGCGGCCCAGGTCAGCACCAGCACAAAGAAGAAATAGGAAATCACGACGGCACTGGTGAAGTGGCCGCTGCTGTTGCGCATGTTGTTCAGGTACACCTGCAGGGTTTCGTAGCGGGTACCGACGAGGATGTTGGCGAACACGAACTCACCGAACAGGAACGAGAACGACAGCAGCAGCGCGACCATCAGGCCTTTGCGCAGGTTCGGCAGCACCACCAGGATCGCCGCCTGCCAGGTGCTGGCGCCGAGCAGTTGCGAGGCATCCATCAGGTCTCGCAGGTTGATCGCCTGCAGGTTATTGGTGATCGCGCGGTACATGAACGGCAGCGCCACGGTGAAGTAGCAGCCGATCAGGATCCATGGCGTGCCCACCATCGCCAGCGGCCCGGAACCGTAGAGTTGCAGCAGGCCCACCGATGACACCACCGGCGGCACCGCGAAGGGCAGCAGGATCAGGATGTTCATCAGTGCGTCGAGCCTTGGGAAGTGGTAATGCACCACGAACAGCAGCGGCAGGATCAACACCACCGACAGCAGCAGTGCGCCCACGCACACCAGCAACGACTGCCCGAACGCCATCAGGAAGCGCGGGTCGCTCCACAGCTGGACGTACCATTTCACGGTAAAGCCAGCGGGCAGGATGGTTGCCGACCAACTGCTGGCAATCGAATAGACGAAGGTGCCGATCAGCGGCAGCACCAGGATCGCAAACAACAGGTACACCACCACGCGGTGGTAGAGGGAGGCCGGGCCGGCTTCAGCGCGAGACATGGTAGCTCCTCTTGAGCAACAGTTGATGGACCACGGTGACCACGGTCATCAGCGCCACCAGCACCACGGCCAGGGCGCTGGCCATGTTCGGATCCAGCGAGACATCCCCCGACACCAGGCCGGCGATGCGAATCGGCAGCACGTTGAAGTTGCCGGTGGTCAGCGCGTAGACCGTGGCATAGGCGCCCAGCGCGTTGGCCAGCAGGATCACGAACGTGCCCAGCAACGCCGGCGTGAGCACCGGCAAGCCGATATGCCGCCAGAACTGCCAGCCATTGGCACCCAGCAACGCCGCCGACTCGCGCCAGTCTTCGCGCAGCGCGTCGAACGCCGGGTAGAGCAGCAGCACGCCGAGGGGAATCTGGAAGTAGGTGTAGAGAATGATCAAGCCGGTCTTGGAGTACAGGTTGAAGTCCTGAATGATCCCGGCCTGCTTGAGCATGATGGTGATGCTGCCGTTGAAACCCAGCAGGATGATGAAGGCGAACGCCAGGGGGACGCCGGCAAAGTTGCTGGTCATGTTGGCGAAAGCGGTGACGAAATTGCGCAGCGGCGAATCGACCCGGCGCAGGGAGTAACTGCCGAGGGTGGCGATAATGATGCCGAAGATGCTCGAGTAGAAGCTGATCTCCAGGCTGAACTGGATGGCTTGCAGGTAGAACTTCGAGCTGAAGATCCGCGTGAAGTTGTCCAGGCCCCAGCCGGTTTCTTCCGTTTGCAGGCTGTTGATCAACACCCAGACGAGCGGGGCGATTTCGAACACGATAAAGAACAGCGCGAAAGGCACCAGGCACAGCAGCGCCAGCCATTTGCCGCGAGTCATGGAATTCACTTCAACAGCTCCCGGCAGACAGGTTTGTCGTGAGGTACGCCCAGCAGCTCGCAGACGGTGCCGCACAGGTCGGTCTGGTTCGGCGCGGCGTGGATGTCGAGGCTGAAGGCCTCGCCGAGTACAAACAACGGCACTTCGCGCTCTTCCGGCAACAGGCCGTTGTGGGAGCGATCGTTGTTCATGCCGTGGTCGGCGGTGACCAGCACCTGGTAGCCGGCATCGAGCCAGCCTTGCAGGTAGTCAGCCAGGATGATGTCGGCCGAGCGGGCGCTGTTGCGGTATTGCGCGGTGTCGAGACCGTGCTTGTGGCCGGCGTCGTCGATGTTCATCGGGTGCACGACCAGGAAGTTTGGCGCGTGTTTGACGCGCAGGCTTTCGGCGTCGGCAAACAGGTGTGAATCCGGGTAATGGTCATTCCAGTAGAAATGCCCGTGCTGGATCGCCAGCGCCTTGTCGTCGGTATGACGATCACGCGCGGCAATAAAGGGTGTGCGGTTATACAACTCGCTGACCCAATGGTAAGCCGCCGCCGCAGTGGTCAGGCCGGCGTCGGTGGCGTAATGGAAAATGCTGCGTTGGTTGGACAGGCGCGAGACCTGGTTGTGGACGATGCCGCTCTGGATCGGTGGCACGCCGGTGAGGATGCACTCATACAACGGGCGGGACAGGGCGGGCAGTTCACATTCCAGTTTGTAGAGGGCTGCGCGTCCTGCGCCGACATAGGCCTGCAAGTGCCCCATGGCGTGTCGGGCAACCTCGAAGTTCAGGCCGTCGAGCACGACAAGGATGACATTGTGCTTCATGGGGGCTGGGGCTCCGCAACAGGGGATGTGGATCTTTTGTTCGGTTGGAACCGGATCAATTGTGGGCGCTGGCTTGCCTGCGATGGCGATGTATCAGCCGACATCAGTGTCGAATGTTCGACCGTCATCGCCGGCAAGCCGGCTCCTACAGGTTTTGCGTCGCTTACTTCATTTCTACGATGACTTGCTCGTTCCACTGTTGTGGCAACTTCTTGGAGGTCGCTTCCCAGGCATCGGCATCCTTGATCGGTTGCGGATTGGCCTTGGTGTACTGCTCGCCCGGGATCAGGTTCTTGGCGATATCAGCCGGCAGTTTCAGGTCGGTTTCAGCACGGATCGGACGCGCATTGCCACGCGCCAGGTTGAGTTGGCCGGCATCGCTGAAGATGTATTCGCGGGTCAGCTTGGCGGCGTTCGGGTGCTTGGCGTATTTGTTGATGATGGTGGTGTAGCCGGATTTTACCGAGCCGTCAGAAGGAATCAGCACCACGTAGTCATCCGGGTTGGCCATCTTGGCCTTGTAGCTCAGGCCGTTGAAGTCCCAGACGATGCCCACTTCGACTTCGCCTTTTTCCATGGTGGCGATGGTCGGGTTGGACAGCGAGAGACGACCTTGCTGGGCGATCTTGGTGAAAAACTGCAGGCCCGGCGCGATGTTTTTCTCGTCGCCTTTATTGGCGATGGCTGCCGCCAGTACGCCGTTGGCCGCTTGGGCCGCGGTGCTCACGTCACCGATGGAGACTTTGTATTTGCCTTTCTGCAGGTCAGCCCAGCTGGTTGGTACTTCGGAACCGTGCAGCAGCTTCTTGTTGACGATGAAGGCGATGGTGCCGGTGTAGGCCAGGGCCCAGTGGCCGTCCTTGTCTTTGGCCCAATCCGGGACCTGGGCCCAGGTCGACGGTTTGTACGGCTGGGTGACTTCCTGCTTCACCGCGATCGGACCGAAGGCCGCGCCCACGTCGCCGATGTCGGCGCTGGCGTTGTCTTTTTCAGCCTTGAACTTGGCGATTTCCTGGGCCGAGCTCATGTCGGTGTCGATGTGCTTGAGGCCGTAGGTCTTGGCCAGGTCTTCCCAGGTGCCTTTCCAGTTGGCCCAGTCATCGGGCATGCCGACGCTGTTGATGGCGCCTTCTGTCTTGGCGGCAGCTTCAAGGGTTTTTAGATCGGTATCAGCAGCCATGGCGGCGGTGCACATGGCAATGGTCGAGCCTAACAGTGATGCCAGGAAAAGCTGTTTCATCCGAAGCTCCTTTGGGCGTTTTCAACGCTGCGTTTTTGTCGACGTTTGCGGTGGTGTTGGTCTAGGTCAGCAATACCTGAGCCAATCTAGGCTGGATGGATGACAGTTTCATGTCGATGTCGTTTTTAAATCGCTTGTGTCGCTCAGCACAGACTTAGCGTAGACCATGCTCAAGTGCCCGCAGGGCCTGGACTTGGCCGATGTATTGCAGGGTGTGCTGGAGGGACCCGACATGGACTGTCATCTGTCGGTCATCTGTAATGCCTAGGCTGGCACGCAATGGCAGGAGCCCGAATACAGCGCGTTTTGTGCACCTGAACGGTGCTGGTCTAGTCCAGATAGGTAACGTTGATGCGTGATGAGGCAATCAAGGCGGTGACATCCATCGGCCTGGCGCTGCAAGAGCAGATCGACCACGGCCTGTTGCCGCCTGCAAGCAAACTGCCCGCCGAGCGCAAGCTCAGCGAGTTGTTTGGTACCACTCGAATTACCGTGCGGGAAGCCTTGTTACAACTGGAGGCCCAAGGCCAGATCTATCGTGAGGAGCGCCGTGGCTGGTTTGTCTCGCCACCACGGCTGGCCTACAACTTGATGCAGCGCAGCCACTTTCACGCGATGGTCAACGACCAGGGGCGGGTGGCGTCTACCGAAGTGATCTCTGCGCGGCTGCAACCGGCCTCGGCGGCGGTGTGTGCGTGGTTGCAGTTGCCGGCGTTGTCCAGCGTGATCCAGATCTGCCGGGGCCGGCGGATTGACGGGCGGCTGGTGTTGTATGTGGAGCACTACCTGAACCCGCAGTATTTCCCGGGGATTCTTGAGTGCGACCTGAATCAGTCAATGACTGAGTTGTATGCGCGCAAATACGACTTGCATTACGGGCGGGTGCGTTTCGAAATCGTCCCGACCTCACTGCCGGTGGAAGCCGCCGCCGCGTTGCGCGTGTCGGTGGGCAGCCCGGGCCTGCGGATTGCCCGGGTCAATTATGACCAGCACCAGCGACTGATCGACTGCGACCTGGAATTCTGGCGGCATGATGCAATTCATGTCGGAGTGGATGTGGTTTAACCCGTGTGGCAAGCAGGCTTGTTGTGAAATGCGTGCGGGGTTGTTGTGGAATGCACGCACGCTTGTTGTGGAATATAGGCACGCTTGTTGTGGTGAGCAGGCTTGCCCTGCGTTGGGCTGCGCAGCAGACCCGAAACCTGTATGGGGATTTTTCTGGCAGGTTAGGGGGGCTTTGATAGGGGCTGCTACGCAGCCCAACGCAGGGCAAGCCTGCTCGCCACAGAGTTCTGTTCACCACATAAGCCTGTTCAACCATAAGCCTATTCACCACAGTGGCCTGCTCACTACGGAAGGTTGATCTTCAGATGTCAGCGCGCGAGTGTCTTGATCACCTGATCCATATCGGTTTCCGGCTCTGCACCGTCGACGTTCAGCATCTGCCGCCACCGGCAAGCAGTCTTGTTATGGAATGCACGCACGCTTGTTGTGGAATATAGGCACGCTTGTTGTGGTGAGCAGGCTTGCCCTGCGTTGGGCTGCGTAGCAGGCCCAAAACCTGTATGGGGATTTTTCTGGCAGGTTAGGGGGGCTTTGATAGGGGCTGCTACGCAGCCCAACGCAGGGCAAGCCTGCTCGCCACAGAGTTCTGTTCACCACATAAGCCTGTTCAACCATAAGCCTATTCACCACAGTGGCCTGCTCACTACGGAAGGTTGATCTTCAGATGTCAGCGCGCGAGTGTCTTGATCACCTGATCCATATCGGTTTCCGGCTCTGCACCGTCGACGTTCAGCATCTGCCGCCACCGGCAAGCAGTCTTGTTATGGAATGCAGGCACGCTTGTTATGGAATACAGGCAAGCTTGTTGTGGTGAGCAGGCTTGTCCTGCGTTGGGCTGCGTAGCAGGCCCAAAACCTGTATGGGGAATTTTCTGGCAGGTTAGGGTGGCCTTAGTAGGGGGCTGCTGCGCAGCCCAACGCAGGGCAAGCCTGCTCGCCACAGAGTTTTGTTCACCACATAAGCCTGTTCACCCATAAGCCTATTCACCACAGAGGCCTGCTCACTACGGAAGGTTGATCTTCAGATGTCAGGGCGTGAGCGTCTTGATCACCTGATCCATATTGGTTTTCGGCTCTGCACCGTCGATGTTCAGCATCTGCCGCCACCGGCAAGCAGTCTTGTTATGGAATGCAGGCACGCTTGTTATGGATTACAGGCACGCTTGTTGTGGTGAGCAGGCTTGTCCTGCGTTGGGCTGCGCAGCAGACCCAAAATCTGTATGGGGAATTTTCTGGCAGGTTAGGGTGGCCTTAGTAGGGGGCTGCTGCGCAGCCCAACGCAGGGCAAGCCTGCTCGCCACAGAGTTTTGTTCACCACATAAGCCTGTTCACCCATAAGCCTATTCACCACAGTGGCCTGCTCACCACAGAAGGCTGATCTTCAGATGTCAGGGCGTGAGTGTCTTGATCACCTGATCCACATTGGTTTCCAGTTCGGTCACCGGCTCTCCGTCGACGTTCAGCACCAACAGTTGCGCACCGCCTGCCGTGACGGCGGCTTTTACCGCTTCGCTTGGCTGACGATGGTGCAGCACCACGGCCACGTCGTTGTCCTTCAGCGCGGCGCTGAATGTTTGCAAGGCCTCGGGTGTCCAGTCGGCGTCGGGGCGGGCGTCGGTGCTGACCACTTCCAGGTTCAGGCTGCTGATCAGATAAGCGAAGTGATCGCTCAAGCTGACCACGCTGAGGTTGTCCGCCTTGGCCAGCCGCGCTTCGCTGTCTGCGCTGAGTTTGAGCAGGCGCTGCTTGAGGGCGGCGAGGTTGGCGTCGATGGTCGGCTTGGCGTGAGGCGCCAGGCGGCTCAGGTCGGCGGCCATTACATCGGCCATACGCCCCATGTTGTTGCTCGATTGCCACGGCTGGCTGTTCAGCCCGTCGGCACTGCCCGGCTGCACGGCGATCCCCGGCAAGCCGCCATCCACCGGGCGTGCCGCGTCGATTTCGACGATGCGGATGTTGCTGCGGCGTGCCACTGGGTAGAGCGGGTCATCCACCCACAGCGAGCGCAGGCCGATGGCTGCATCGGCGTCCACCGCCAACTTGCCCAGCGCCGGCGCGCCACGGCCGGTGAAATAGGACACTTGGCGCGACCCGGGCAGGTTGGCGGGAGCTGCGCGCTCCAACTGCACATCGGTGCCCTTGAGCAGCACTTCTGCCAGCCCGTAGGTGATGGGCAACGAGGCGAGCACTTTGACGGTCTTGACCGATTTTGCCTTGCTCAGTGCAGCATGGCCGAGGCCATTGTTGGCGACGAAGTCCCGGGGTTGGAAACCGTCAACGGCGGCCAGCGCCGAGGTGCTGAGCAAGCAAGCGATGGCCAGGGCCAGTGGGCGAAAGACAGGGCGCATTATCCAAGATTCCCTTTGAGGCTGGGCACCGTGCCACGCGCAATGGCGGCAATGGCGAAGGCGATACCGGCCACCAGAATGATCGCGGCGCCGGACGGAACAGGCAGGTCGAAGATGATTGGCAGCAGGATGCCGCACAGGGTGCTGACGGTGGCGATTACCACCGAGACCCAGAAAAACCCCTTGAGCGACTGGCTGAGCAGACGTGCCGCCGCCGCCGGGATCACCAGCAGCGCGCCGACCAGGATCGCGCCGATGACCTTGACGGCCGCCACGGTGATCAGCGTAACCAGGATCACGAACAGGTAATCCAGGGTCTTCACAGCCACGCCGCGCACCGCTGCCAGTTGCGGGTTGAAGCTGGCAAGCATGATGCGGTTGTACAGCGGCAACGCCAGGGCCATCACCAGTGCGCCGACAATCGCCAGCACCAGCAGGTCATTGCCGTTGACGGTCAGCACCGAGCCGAACAGCACGTTTTCAAGGATATGCACGTTGATCTTGCCTGCCAGGATCAGCAGCAGGCTCGCGCCCAAGGCCAGCGACACCGACAGGAACACGCCGATCAAGGTGTCTGGCGCCAGGCCGGTGCGGTTGCGCAGGTAATTGAGCAGGATGCCGAACAACAGGCAGTAGCCGAACAGGCTGCCATACGGCCCGGTGTAGGGTTCGCCAAGCAGAATGCCCACGGCCACGCCGGTCAGCGCGGCATGGCCGACTGCTTCGGAGAAAAACGCAAAGCGCTTGACCACCACCAGCGTGCCCAACCCGCCCAGCACCGGGCCGATCAGCAAGCCGGCGAGCAGCGCGTTGACCACAAAACCATAGGCCAGTGCCTCCGGCAGATAGCCGGAAGACGCCCAGCCCTGGACCATCAAGCGAAACGCTTCATAACTCATTGCGCCGGGCTCCGAGGGTGGGTGGAGAACAGGGTCAGCAGGCGGTCCGGGGTCAGCGCCTCTTTCGGCGTGGCGTCGAACAGCACGCGGCGGTTCAACCCGGTGACGCGGTCGGCCAGGCGACCCACGGCCTCCAGGTCGTGCTCGATCCACAACACGGTGATCCCGGCGAGGCGCCAGTCATTCAGCAAGCGTTCGAACACCTGGATACCGGCCTCATCGAGTGCCGACATCGGTTCATCCAACACCAGCAGTTGCGGCGCCGGGATCAACCCCTGGGCCAACAGCACGCGCTGGCGCTCGCCACCCGACAATGCGCCCATGCGCCGCTTGCGTTTGTCCTGCATGCCGACCCGTTCCAATGCCTCGCCGATTGCACCGGCGTAATGCCTGGAGAGCCCGAGAAACGCCGGGCGCCGTTGGCACATGGCAGCCATGAAGTCATCGACGGTCATCGGTAAGCCACGGTCGAATTCCAGTGCCTGGGGCACATAGCCGATGGTGCCGGGCGTGCTTGGCCACTGCAGGCTCAACCGCCCCTGATGCGGCGTCTGGCCCAGCAAGGTCTTGATCAGTGAGCTTTTGCCGCCGCCGTTGGGGCCGACCAGCGCATGGATGCTGCCCGGTTGGACCTGGAAGGTCACGCCGTCGAGGATCGTGGTGCGACCGAGGGTCAATGAGATGTTGTCGAAGTCGAGGGTCGGGCCAATGCTGGCCACCTCCAGTCGTTGCGCTGCGGTCATGCCCCCGACTCCTGGATGGCCCGGACCACGGTGTTGAGGTTGCCGGTCATTTCCACTTCGTATTTCTCCGCGCTGTAGGCACCGTAAGAAATATGCGACAGCGGATACAGCTTGACCCCGGATTCACGCTGGATGGTCTCGACGTAAGTGGACGGGAAATCCATCTCCGAGAAGATCACCTTCACATCCAGGGCTCGCAGCTCATCGATGGTTTTCTTCAGTTGGCTGGGGCTTGGCTCGATACCGTGGGCCGGTTCGACCACGGCGGTGACTTCCAGGCCAAACTCGCGCAGCAGGTAGTCGTAGGCCGCGTGCACGGTGGCGACGCGCAGGTCGGGGTTGGGTGCGCTGGTCAACTTGGCCAGGGCATCGGCGCGCATCTGGCGCAGGCGCTTGCCATAGGCGCGAGCGTTCTGGGTGTAGGTCTTGGCGTTGTCAGGGTCGAGCTTGCCCAGCTCGCGGGCGATGTTGTTGACCTGGGCAATCGACGCGCTGATCGACAGGAAGGTGTGCGGGTTGACCACCTTGCCTGCACCGCGCGCGGCATTGCCGGTGGCGGCCAGCAATGGCACGTTGGCGTTGGCTTCGATCACCGGGATGTCCGGGCGCTCGCTGGTAGCGATCATCCGGTCGGCGAAGTCGTCATGGCCGACGCCGTTGAGCACGATGACATCGAGGGTGCCGATGCGCTTGATGTCTTCGGCGCGCGGTTCGTAGGCGTGAGGGTTGAAACCGGCAGGAATCAGCGGCACGACCTCGGCCTTGTCGCCGACGATGTTCGCCACGTAGCTGTAATAAGGGTGCAGGGTGATGCCGATCCGCAGGCGCTTGGCCGCCTCGGCATTGGCCAGCGGGGCCAGCATCAGGCTGAACAGGCCAACCAGTAATACGCGCAACAGGGGAGATGAAATAGACATGGGCAATCGGTCTTCTCGTTCAGTGACGGTGCTGGCGGGTGACGCCGGCATCGAATTGCGCGACCACTTGCTGCCAGCCGGCTGCGATCAGCGCCTGGTCAGAGAGGTCGGAGGGGGCGGCCAGGTCGGTGCTGCGATTGAGCCAGATATCCGGCTCGGCACCGTGCACGCGCATCAGCAGCGAGCCACTGGTGGCAGGTGCCTGGCTCAGCCCCAGGTAGGCCGAAGGCGCCAGTAACTGCCAGCGATGATCGCCACGGCTGACCGAGCTGGCGTCCTGGGCGAAGGGCGCAAAGCCTTCTTCGGCCAGTTGCTCGGGCGTAGGCAGGGCGCTTTGCTCTTGTGCCAGCAGCTGGATTTCATCCAGGGTCACGCGCAAGTCGGCATAGATGCCCTGTTCGGCAGCACTGAGGTCACGGCGCGCGTCCAGCTGGTGGCTGGGCACCGCGGCGACCTCCTGGGATTCGCCGTGCAAGGCCACCACCGTGCCGGCCACCGCGAAGATGATCAGGCACAGCAGCAGGACGTAGAGAGTCTCGTGCCCGGCACCGGCGGGGCGCACAACCTGTGTCGTGCTCATTGCGGCTGGATGTCCGCTTGGTCGATTTCCACGACGTGACCGGGACCCGCATCAAACAGCACATAGAACTCGGCCGAGGGTTTCTTGAAGGTCAGGGTCGAGTCCTGGCCCAGCTTGCCGGGCACCAGGATCGTTTCGTCATAGCCGATCACATCCAGCGTCACTCCGGGGGCGCCGCTGCCGTCGGAGAAGCCGCCTTTGCACTCGATCTGCTCGCCGGGGATTTCCTTGCATTCGCACATCGGGTTGTGGGCCAGGGTTACGGTACTGAAACCGGCACCGAGCACTAGCACGGCGCAGGCGCGGGTCAGGCGCTTCAAAGTCATGGTTTAACTCCTTGCTTGTTCAGCCAGGCAATGGTGGCAGGCGAGGCCTGGCTCAGCGGGATGGAACCCTGGTGCATCGTGCCGTCCCAGCCTTCCATGGTGACCCACAGTTCGGCGTCGACCGGCGTACGTTCCGGCACGGGCAGGGCGGCGCCCATGCGGTACGGGGTGCCGAAGAAGATCACCCCGGCGGCGCGCAGGCTGCGCGGCTTGCCGATGCGCAGGTAGGTGGCCTTGACCTGGTCGGCGCAGGTGTCGCAGAGGGCGGCGTTGAAGAGTTTCATCGGGCCGGCCGGGTCCGGGCGCGGGCCTTCGTTGCGAAACTCGGCGAGTTTCAGGCTCCAGGGCCCGACCTGCACATCACCGGCCAGGCGTTCGCCGATGCCGGTGTCACCCCTAAACAGCGCGGCGTCGGCGAAGTACTTGGGCATGAAGCCCAGCGGCACCAGCAACAGCAGGACATTGATATGGAAACGCCATTTAAGCCAGAAGGCCCGCAGCGGCGAAGGCGGTGTAGCGGTAGCGACCTTGCTCATGGGTTGGCCTCCGAAGTTTCAGCCTGCAGGGCCGGGATGGGCGCGGGCGCACGTTGCGCCTTGGCCTCGCGCTTGAGCGCATTGAGGGTCGCGAGGGCGGTGCGCTTGGTCCAGATCAACAGGCCGCTCAACACCATCATGCTCAGCACCAGGCCGAAGAACGCCCAAATCAACTTGATCCAGATACCGCCGAAGTCGCCGGTGTGCAACGGGCGCATGGACTCGGTGACGAACTCCAGTTTGGTGCGGTCGGAGAGCAGGTGCGACGAGGCGATTTCACCGTCGTACGGGTTGATTTGCGCGGTCTGGTACATCAGCGGGTACCAGCCCCGGCCACCGATCTGCAGGTGGCTGTATGCGTTGAGCGGCAGGCTGACGAAACTCGCTTCCAGCCCCGGGATGCGCTGGGTGGCGATCTCGATGGCTGCATCCACGGGAATCATCGGTGCCGGCACGCCAGGTGCCGAAGTCGGGACTTTCTCGCGTGCGATCACCGGGACGATGGGCTCGCTGGAAATCGAAATCTGGTTATCCCCCAGGATCGCCTGGATCAGGAACCAGGTGCCGGTGATGGAGATCACCGCGATGAACCAGATCGACCAGATACCGCTCAGGCGGTGGAAATCCCCCCAGAAAATCCGCGCGCCATGGCGGATTCGCAGGGTCGGCTTGAGAAAACCCTTCCAGAAGCGCTTGTACACCACCAGCCCGGTCACCAGCGAGGCCAGCAGCGGCAAACCGAGCAGCGACACCAGGTACCAGCCCCAGCTGTAGCCATTGGTGAACGGCACCAGCCACCAGCCGTGCAAGGCGCGGGTGAACTGGCGGAAGTCGAACGACGGGCTGATGCCCTGGATCGCCCCGGTGTACGGGTTGACGTAGACCTCTACCGAACGGCCGTCGGGGTAGCTGAGGTCGACACTCAGGGCAAAGTGCGATTCGTCCGGACGGCTGAGCGACTGCACGATCACCTGGGGTTCGGCGCGCTTGATGGCGCTGATCACCTGGTCATAGCTCAGCGGTTCGGCATCGTCCGACGGTTTGCTCGCGCGGATGTCCGGGTTGGCCAGCCACACGATTTCCTGGCTCACCACCGCCAGGGTGCCGGTGACGCAGACGATCAGTACGAAGAACCAGATGGGCAATGCCAGCCAGCTATGAACGAGAAACCAGAGTTTGGAGCGTGACTTCTTCGACATGTGAATGAGGGTCTTGATCGGAGGGGGGCGATGGAGGCCCGAAAAAGGCCAGTCGTAGCTTTTGCTGACGCGACGGGCTGTATCTAAGTTAAGACGGATGAGAATGGGAAAACCCTAATCCGAACATGCAAGTAAATGTTTCAGATTCACATTCACACGGATTAACGACGCGATCGAACACGAAACATGTTCCAAGCCATCACCGAGGTGGCATTGATGAGGGCAGGGGGCTGCGTAGGATGGAGCCATACCGTTGAGCGAGCCTTTAGAACAATGACTGCCAGAACTCTCTACGACAAACACATCGATTCCCACACGGTGTGCGCCCTCGATGACCAGGGCCACGTGCTGCTGTATATCGACCGCCAGGTGATCAACGAATACACCAGCCCGCAGGCTTTCAGTGGCCTGCGTGAGGCCGGGCGTGGCGTGTGGCGTCCGGGTACGGCGCTGGCCGTGGTCGACCATGTGAACCCCACCACGCCCCAGCGCATCGCGGCGATGCCCGATGCGGGCGGGGCACGGCAAGTGTCTTACCTGGCGGAGAATTGCCGGGATTTCGGCATCGAGCTGCTGGATATTCTCGACAAGCGCCAGGGCATCGAACATGTGATCGCGCCGGAACAGGGGTTTATCCTGCCGGGCATGGTGATCGCCGCCGGTGACAGCCACACCACCACATACGGCGCCCTCGGCGCCTTTGGCTTCGGCATCGGCACCTCGGAAATCGAACACCTGCTGGCCTCCCAGACCCTGGTCTACAAGCGCCTGAAAAGCCTGCGCGTCACCGTCGAGGGGGCGTTGGCCAAGGGCTTGACCTCCAAGGACGTGATCATGGCGCTGATTGGCAAGATCGGCGCGTCCGGTGCGACCGGCTATGCGATCGAGTTTCGAGGTTCGACCATCGACGCCTTGAGCGTCGAGGCGCGCATGACCATCTGCAATATGGCGGTGGAGGCGGGTGCTCGTGGTGCATTCATGGCACCGGACGAAAAAGTCTTCGCCTACCTCAAGGGCAAGCCGCGCGCGCCCACAGGTGAGTTGTGGGAGCAGGCGCTGGTGGGCTGGCGCCAACTGCATTCAGACGCCGACGCGGTGTTCGACCAGGAAGTGCACCTCGACGCGAGCACCCTGGAGCCCATGGTCACCTGGGGCACCAGCCCCGACCAGGCCGCGCCGATCGGCGCCCGGGTGCCGGATCCGCAGGACGTCAGCGACCTGATCCTGCGCCAGGACATGCGCCGCGCCCTCAACTATATGGGCCTGGAGGCCGGCATGCCGTTGAGCGAGATCGTCATCAGCCATGCCTTTATCGGTTCCTGCACAAACGCGCGGATCGAAGACCTGCGTGACGCCGCCAGTGTGGTGCGCGGCAAGCAGGTGGCCGAGCACGTGCGGGCGATGATCGTCCCCGGTTCCACCGAAGTGCGCGACCAGGCCGAAGCCGAAGGGCTGGCGGCGATCTTTATCGACGCCGGTTTCGAATGGCGCCAGTCGGGCTGCTCGATGTGCCTGGCGATGAACGACGATGTGCTGGCCCCCGGCGACCGATGCGCCTCCAGCACCAACCGCAACTTCGAAGGCCGCCAGGGCGCCGGCGCGCGTACCCACCTGATGAGCCCGGCAATGGTCGCCGCGGCCGCGATCACCGGCCGCCTCACCGATATCCGCCACTTTGGAGACCGCCCATGAGCCTGCAACCCTTTACCCTGGTCACCGGCAAGGCCGCACCGATGCTGGCGGCGAATATCGACACCGACGTGATCATGCCCAAGCAGTTTCTCAAGGGCATTGACCGTAGCGGCCTGGACCGTGGGCTGTTCTTTGATCTGCGCTCCTTGCCCAATGGCGCGCCCAACCCCGATTTCGTGCTGAACCAGCCCGCCTGGCAGGGCGCGAGTTTTATGGTAGTGGGGCCGAACTTCGGCTGTGGTTCCAGCCGTGAGCACGCGGTATGGGGCCTGAAGCAGATGGGCATCCGCGCACTGATCGGCAGCAGCTTTGCCGGGATTTTCTACGACAACTGCCAGCGTAACGGCGTGCTGCTGATCACCCTGGAAGAGGCGGTCCTGCAGCGCCTTGGCCAGACCGTCAGCCAGCCCGACCAGGCGCAGATCAGTGTTGATCTGCAAGAACAGCAGATTCGCCTGGCGGACGGCCAGGTCATTGCGTTCCAGATCGATACCCTGCGCAAGACCGCGCTCCTGCTCGGCCTGGATGCAATCGGCAGCACCCTGCAGCGCAGCGAAGAAATCAAAGCCTTCGAACGCCGCCACCTCGCCGCCAATCCCTGGCTCAACTGACCTACCCGAACCGCAATCGCCGGCAAGCCAACTCCTACGGGTGAGCGGGTTTGCACGGCGGGAGAGCGGCCATCCCCCAGGCAATAAACCCTTGCTTGGCCCACCCCAAACTGTAGGCGCCGGCTTGCCGGCGATTGCAGTGTCAAATATTGCAAACTGACCCACCGCTATCGCCGGCAAGCCGTCTCATACCGTCGGGCGGCGTTGCTCGGCAATATGGCTTTAGATCGACAGCCCTTTGAAGTGCTCCTGCAAGAACTCCACACACGCGCGCAACTTCCCGGAATACGCTAGCCGCGTCGGGTACACCGCCCACACGTTGGCACTCTGGGTGTAGGCGTGCAGCACCTGCACCAGCTTGCCCTGCTCCAGCAGTGGCTTCACATCCCACATCGAGCGCAGCAGTACGCCGCGCCCATCCAGCGCCCATTGCAGTACGATCTCGCCATTGTTCGAGGACAACGGCCCGCGCACGCGCACGCTCTCCTGGGCGCCGTCGTGCTCGAGGTTCCAGATGCCGAAGGCGTTGTCGCGCTCCTTGAGCACCAGGCAGTCGTGCTGCTCCAGGTCGCTCAAGTGTTGCGGCGTGCCCCGGCGTTGCAGGTACGCGGGCGCGGCGCACAGCACCCGGCGATTGCTCACCAGGCGCCGGCCGATGTGCTGGCCGGGGATGTCGTCGCCTACGCGGATCTCCAGGTCGAAGCCTTCGCTGACGATATCCACCACGCGGTCGAACAGGTCCAGGCGGATTTCCAGGTCCGGGTACTGCTCCGCCAACAACGACAGGGCCGGGGCCACGTGGTTGCGGCCAAAGCCGAAACTGCTGCACAGGTGCAGGCGGCCACGCGGGCTGTCATGGGCATCGCTGAGTTCATCGGACAGTTGCTGGAAGTCTTCGAGAATACGCACGGCCCAGCGCTGCACCCGTTCACCGTCTTCGGTGAGGGCGATGCGGCGGCTGGTGCGGTGCAGCAGGCGGGTGGCCAGGGTGGTTTCCAGAATCTGGATACGCTTGCTGACATACGCCGGCGACAACCCCAGCTCATCGGCGGCGGCAGCGAAGCCGGCCTTGCGGATCACGGTCAGGAACACCCGCAGGTCTTCGGGTAGGGGCACGGTATCTTTCTTATGGGTCATCAGAAACAAGCGTGGCGGCATGAGCCGCCAGAATAGCACCGGTGTGACGAGGCAGCGTGCTGCCGCTGGAATGTGCAGCGCTCCGATCTTTTTCGGGGCCGCCGCGCAGCCCGACGGGCGCAAGCTCCCACGCCACCGTCAGGGTTTACTCGGCAGCGGTTTTCGCCTGTGCCGCCTGTGCCGCCTGGGCAGCGCGCGCATGGCGGCCGCGCTTGAGGGCGATCGGCGCCATCTTCTCGCGATCCAGTTCGCCCTCCCAGGCGGCCACCACCAGGGCGGCCACGGCGTTGCCGATGATATTGGTCAGCGAGCGGCATTCGGCCATGAACCGGTCGACGCCGAGGATCAGCACCATCGCCGCCACCGGCACAGTCGGCACCACCGCCAGGCTCGCCGCCAATGCCACAAACCCGGCACCGACCACCGCACCGGCGCCTTTGGAGGTGAGCATGGCCACCGCCAGCAGGGTCAGTTGTTGCTCAAGGGGCAGGTGGATATTGGTCGCCTGGGCCAGAAACAGCACCGCCAGCGTCATATAGATGTTGGTGCCGTCCAGGTTGAACGTGTAGCCGGTCGGCACCACGATGCCCACCACGCCCTTGGATGCGCCGAGGCTTTCAAGTTTCTGGATCAGTTGCGGCAGCGCCGACTCCGACGAGCTGGTGCCGAGCACGATCAACAGTTCCGACTTGATGTAGCCCATTAACTTGAAAATGCTGAAGCCGGCATAGCGCGCGATGCTGCCCAGCACCACGGCGATAAAGAAGAACGCGGTGATATAAAAGGTGCCCACCAGTTTCAGCAGCGGCAGCAACGAGCCCACGCCGTATTTGCCGATGGTGAAGGCAATCGCACCAAACGCACCGATCGGCGCGACGCGGCTGATGATGCCGACAATGCGGAAGAACACCTCGCTGGCCTGGTTGATCACGCCCACCAGCGGCCGACCTTTTTCACCGACCATCACCAGCCCGACGCCAAACAGCACGGAGACGAACAGCACCGGCAGGATCTCGCCCTTGGAAAACGCATCGAAAAACGTTGTGGGAATCACGTGCAGCAGGAACCCGGTGATGCCTTCGCCATGCTCGGCCTGGCCGACAAAGCCGGCAATCGCCGAACTGTCGAGGGTCTTCACATCGATGTTGAAACCGACGCCCGGGTGCAGCAGGTGCGCGGCGAGAATGCCGATCAGCAGGGCGATGGTGGACACCACTTCGAAGTACAGCAGCGCCTTGCCGCCGACCCGGCCCACCTGCTTCACGTCGTGCATGCTGGTGATACCGGAGACCACCGTGCAGAAGATGATCGGGCCGATGATCATTTTGATCAGCTTGATAAAGCCATCGCCCAGGGGTTTGAGGTCAATACCGATCTGTGGCCATTGGTGGCCGATCAACACGCCCAGCGCGATCGCGATGAGCACCTGGATATACAGGGTTCCCAGCAGTTTTCTGATTGTCATTGTTATTATCTCGAGACGTTGTTTTGGGCAAAGCGAACCCGTCGCAGGCCGTTGGCAGCCTGCGAGGCGGGTGTGTCAGGTCACGGGGTGATGCGGCTCAGCGAAGGAAGGCCAGGACTTCGCCAAGCAACAACTCGGGGGCTTCTTCAGCGATGTAATGGCCGGCCGGCAGGGCCTTGCCGCGAACATCGGTGGCGACTTTCTGCCACTCCTTGAGCGGCTCGAAGCAGCGGCCGACGGTGCCTTCGGCGCCCCACATGACGAGCAGGGGCAGGTTCAGGTGGTTGCCGGCGTCGATATCCGCCTGGTCGTGCTCAAGGTCGATACCGGCGGCAGCACGGTAGTCCTCGCAAATGCCGGTGGCGCTGCCCGGCAACTTCAAGCAACGCAGGTAGTCGGCGAAGGCTTCATCGGTGAACGGCTTTAGCCCGGCACTGCGACTGCCCATCACGCTGCGCAGGTACAGCTCGGGGTTGCTCTCGATCAAGGCTTCGGGCAAGGGCGCCGGGCGAATCAGGAAGAACCAGTGCCAGTAAGCGCGGGCGAAAGCCTCGTCGGTTTGTGCATACATCGACAGGGTTGGCGCGATATCCAGCAACACCATGCGCTGCACGGCCTCGGGATGATCCAGGGCCAGTCGATGGGCCACACGGGCGCCACGGTCGTGGGCCAGCAGCGAAAACTGCGCAAAGCCCAGGGCCTGCATCAGCTCGACGCCATCGCGGGCCATTTCGCGTTTTGAATAATTAGTGTGATGGTCATTGGCCGGCGGCCTGCTGCTGTCGCCATAACCGCGCAGGTCGGCGGCGACCACGGTGAAGTGCTCGGCCAGCTGCTCGGCGACTTTATGCCAGATGACATGGGTCTGCGGATGCCCGTGCAGCAGGAGCAGGCCGGGACCCGTACCGCCTTTGCGGTAGCTGATGTCCACGCCGTTGACGTGGCACTGGTCTTTCTGGAATCCGGCGAACATGGAATGACTCCTTGTGATGATTGCCTGCATCCTGGAATCACGCGGCGTTCGCGGCAAGGGGGAAAACGTGGAGGGGTTGTTCATGAAGTGTGTAGGAGCTGGCTTGCCCGCAATGAAATCGACCCGGTATGCCGGATAGAACGAGTGGTCTGCATCGCAGGCAAGCGCCCACATTTGATCGCCATGGCCTCAGGTATTTCAGCCTTGCTTGAACATCTCCATGGCACGCTGGCGGATCTGGTCCTCGGTCAGGTTCTCCTTGCGCGTCGCGAGGAACCACAGGTGGCCGAACGGATCCTTCACGCTCGCGGAGCGGTCGCCGTAGAACTGGTCCTTCGGCTCCGACACCACCGTGGCGCCGGCAGCCACGGCTTGTTTGAATTGCGCGTCGACGTCGTTCACATACAGGTGCAAGCCGACACTGGTGTGTGCGTCGGGATTGCGCAGGGCCATCTCCGCGCAGGGTGTGCCGAGCATGATCGCCGAATCACCGATACGCAGCTCGGCATGCCCGACTTTGCCGTCGGGCATGTCCAGGCGCATGACCTGCGTGGCGCCGAAGGCTTTCTTGTAGAACTCGATGGCTTGCGCGGCGTTGTCGATGCCCATATAAGGCGTGACGCTGTGATAGCCCTCGGGAATGGGTTTAACGCTCATATCGTTCTCCTCAGGTGGTGGTTATGGAGGCACGGCCTTTTCACTATAGGCCACGTATCGCGGGGCCTGCGGGCAGCCGACGAGGTGTTCGCCAGGCAACAGTGAACGGGCAGATTGCTGCGCCATAAGCGCCGTCGCGGCGCTTTTACAGGGCCAGGCCGTGTGTTTGCGGGCACGGCACAGAAGCTGCAATGCCTCAGGCAAACCATTCGCCCGAGAGCGTTGTATGTCTGTACTGCCTGTATCTGCCGATTACCCGATCCACAGCCCCCACGCCGAGTTGATTCGCGACGAAGCCCAGGCCATTGCCGTCGCCCACCGTGTCGCCGCGGTGTTGCTGGAGCAGGATGCCGAGCGCGACCGCACGCGTCAGGTGCCCGCCGAGGTCGTCGACCTGTACTCCAACAGCGGCCTCTGGGGCATCAGCGTGCCGCGCGAGTTCGGTGGGGCGCAGGTGTCCTACGCGGTGCTGGCCCAGGTGATCGCGATTATTTCGGCGGCCGACCCGTCCCTGGGGCAGATCCCGCAGAACCATTACTGCCTGCTCGAAGATATCCGCCTGCAGGGCACGCCCGAGCAGCAGGCGCATTTCTTCGGCCTGGCACTGCAAGGCCATCGGTTTGCCAATGCGCTGTCGGAAACCGGCGGCAAGAATGTGCAGGACATCCAGGCGACGATCCGCCGCGAAGGCGACGGCTATGTGATCAACGGGCGCAAGGGTTATTGCACCGGTTCGCTGTACGCCCATTGGCTGGCGGTGCTGGCGCTGGACGAGCAGCAAAATGCCCAGTTGGCCTTTGTGCCGCGGGGGACCGAGGGGCTGGTCGTGGTGGATGACTGGGACAGCATGGGCCAGCGCACCACTTCCAGCGGCACGGTGCTGGCGCAGGACCTGCGGGTGCCGGCGTTCAATCTGTTTGCTACTCACAAGTCCTACGATTCGCCGACTTTGGCCGGCCCGTTCGCACAGCTGACCACTGCCGCTATCGACGCCGGTATTGCCCGCGCCGCGCTGCGTGACACGGTCGCGTTCGTGCAGCAATTCGCGCGGCCGTGGATCGACGCTGGGGTGGAAAAAGCCAGCGAAGACCCGCTGACCATCATCCAGGTCGGCGCGCTGGATATTCGCCTGGAAGCCGCTGAGGCGCTGCTCGAACGTGCCGGTCGGGCCCTTGATGCCGCTCGCCCGGCACCGGATGAAGACTCCGTCGCCCACGCCTCCCTGGCCGTGGCCCGCGCCAAGGTCCTGACCACCGAAATCGCCATCGAAGCCAGTAACAAACTGTTCGAACTCGGCGGCACGCGCTCCACCCTGAAAAAGCACAACTTCGACCGTCACTGGCGCAACGCGCGGGTCCACACGCTGCATGACCCGGTGCGTTGGAAATACCACGTGGTGGGCAACTGGCTGCTCAACGGCGCCAAGCCACCCCGCCACGATTGGTCGTGATGCATGGCTGAATTATTCAAGAACATCTACTGGGCCGATATCGGCCAGGCCTGCCTGGAAACCCTCAGCATGCTCACTGCGGCGCTGGGTTTTACCGTGCTGCTGGGCTTGCCGCTGGGCGTGCTGCTGTTTCTCACCGGCAAGCGCCAGTTGCATGAAGCACTGGTGGTGTACCGGCTGCTGTCGGTGGTGGTCAACGTGCTGCGTTCGCTGCCGTTCATCATCCTGCTGATTGTGCTGATCCCGCTGACCACCTTGCTGGTCGGTACCTCCCTCGGCGTACCGGGCACCATCCCGCCGCTGGTGGTGGGTTGCACGCCGTTCTTTGCACGGCTGGTGGAAACCGCGCTGCGCGAAGTCGATCGCGGCGTGGTGGAGGCTACCCAATCGATGGGCGCCAGTACCTGGCAGGTGATTCGCCACACGCTGTTGCCGGAAGCCCGCGGCGGGCTGCTGGCGGCGGTGACCGTCACCGCGATTGTGCTGGTGGACTACACCGCCATGGCCGGGGTGATCGGTGGCGGAGGCCTGGGTGACCTGGCGATTCGCTATGGCTACCAGCGGTTCCAGACCGACGTGATGGTGGTCACCGTGGTGCTGTTGCTGGTGCTGGTCCAGGCACTGCAGATGACCGGTGATCGTTTGGTGGCGCGATACAGCCGCCGTTAATGCCTCTTACAAACTGCCTTTGGAGCACCCATGAAAAAGTCCCTGGCCATCTTGGCCGCTGTCCTGTCGATGAATGCCTTTGCCAATGAAAAGTTGATCGTGGGCGCCACACCCGTGCCTCACGCGGAGATCCTCGAGTTCGTCAAACCGGTGCTGGCCAAGGAGGGCGTGGACTTGCAGATCAAAGTCTTCACCGACTTCATCCAGCCCAACCAGCAACTGGCGCTGAAAAACATCGACGCCAATTACTACCAGTACCGACCGTTTCTGGATGACTACAACAAGACCCGCCACACCGACCTGGTGCCGGTGGTCGGTGTGCATATCGAGCCGTTTGGCGCGTACTCGACGCGCATCCAGAACATCTCGGAACTGAAGGACGGCGCCACCGTGTCGATCCCCAACGACCCGGTCAACACCGGCCGCGCCCTGGTGCTGCTGGATGAGGCCGGGCTGATCAAGCTCAAGGACCCGAGCAACACCCTGAGCACCCCGCGTGATATCGCCGAGAACCCCAAGCACCTGAAGATTCGTGAGCTGGAAGGCGCCTTGCTGGCCCGCTCGGTCAGCCAGGTGGACCTGGCCTTCGTGTTCGCCAACTACGCGCTGGAAGCGGGGATTGATACCAACAGTGCGTTGATCGTCGAGAAGGGTAAATCTTTGTACGTCGAGTACCTCGTGGCGCGGCCGGACAACATCAACGATCCGCGCATCCAGAAGCTCGCCAAGGCGTTGAATTCCGATGAAGTGCGCCAGTTCATCCTGACGCGCTACAAAGGCCAGATCGCCCCCGGTTTCTAAGGATCAACACCGATTAAATGTGGGGGCTGGCCTGGGCGATAGTATCACCACGGTGTGACTGGTTTACCGAGGTGCCTGCATCGCCGGCAAGCCGGGCTCCTGCAGGGTATGGGTGTGCGGGTCAGGATGCAGGGCTGGGTTCCAACAGTTGCGCCCCCGGCCCGTGCTCACCGAGCTGATCATCCTGATTGCGCAGCGGGCACGCCTCCAGCGACAGACACCCGCAACCAATACAACCACTGAGTTTGTCGCGCAGCAGCATCAGCTTGTTGATGCGCTCGTCCAGGTCTTGGCGCCACAGCGCCGACAAACGCTCCCAATCCTGTGCGTTGGGCGTGCGTCCATCCGGCAAGGTCTGCAAGGCCTCGCCAATGGTCGCCAGCGGAATCCCCAGGCGCTGGGCGATTTTGATCACCACCACGCGGCGCAATACATCGCGAGGATAGCGCCGCTGGTTGCCGGCATTGCGATTGCTTTTGATCAGCCCCTTGGCCTCGTAGAAGTGCAGGGCCGTCACCGCCACGCCACTGCGCGCCGCCAATTGACCGACGGTGAGTTGTTTGTTGAGCATGAAAAACTCCGAGACAACGCTTGACCTTGACTTAACTAGAGGTTTTACCCTGCGTGGCATCGAATCGCAAGATTCTGCCTACAGAGAAAGGGGAGTGTTCATGCAGGTATCAGAGAAAAATCGCAGCTTCACTCAAATGATCGAGTTTCACATCGAGCCCCGGCAGCAAGTTGCCCTGGTGGCCGCCTTGTCTACCCAAAGCGAGCGCCTGGCCCAAGGCCATGGCGGCTTTATCAATGCGAGTGTGCAGGTCAGCGACGATGGCCGGCGGGTGCTCAGCTATCTGCAATGGCGCTCGCGCGAGGACGGCGAGGCGGCGTTCAAATGCTTTGAGCACGGCGAGGAGGATTTCTGGACGCTGATCCGCGCCCACCAGGCCACGGCCGTGACCTTCGGTTCGTTCCAGGTGCTGCGCAGTTTCGAGCGCAGCCATGACAATGCCTTGCACTGCCGCCTAAATGGATAGGTGCAGCATCCGCTCGCCCTGGACGTTCTCCCCGGGGCGGCGCTTGTTCACCGCCAGTTCGCCGATCTTGATCAGGCGGGTGCGGGTGACGTTGCGGCTCAGGCCCAGCAGGTTGGCGGTGTGCACCTGGTTGTAATGGCTGAAGCGGTACGCGGCGCGTAACAGCGCGTCTTCGACTTTTTCATGCAGGGCACCGGCCTGTTCTTCAAAGAGCTTTTGAAACGCCCGCTCCAGCAGGGCTTCGGCGCTGTTGTCGGTGCTGTTCTGGCTGTCGTCCTGGCGTTCGATGCGCATGTTCGACAGGCGCAGGTCGTCGCGCTCGATCACGCCGTTGCGGCAGATCAGCAGGGTGTGGTGAATCACGTTTTCCAGCTCGCGGATATTGCCTGGCCAGCTGTAACTCTTGAGTTTGTGTTCGGCCTCGCGGCTGATGGTGATCGGGCCGTAGCCCAGGCGCTGGCTGTAGGCTTCGATAAAGTGCCGGGTCAGCGGCAGGATGTCGCCGGGCCTTTCGCGCAATGGGCTGAGTTCGAGGCTGACCACGTCGAGACGGTAGTAGAGGTCTTCGCGGAAATGCCCGGCGTTGATGGCTTTTTCCAGCTGCACGTTGGTGGCCGCCAATACGCGTACATCAATCGGAATGCTCTTGCGCGAGCCCAGGCGCACCACTTCGCGCTCCTGCAGCACCCGCAGCAATTTGACCTGGATGGCCATCGGCAAGTCGCCGATTTCGTCCAGGAACAAGGTGCCGCCATCCGCCTCTTCGAACCAGCCGGCCTTGGCACTGAGAGCGCCGGTGAAGGCGCCTTTTTCATGCCCGAACAACTCGGCCTCCACCAGCGATTCAGAGAAGGCGCCGCAGTTCACCGCCACAAACGGCCGGTTACGCCGCGCGCTGAGGTTATGGATATGCCGCGCCACCAGCTCTTTACCGGTCCCGGTCTCGCCGATGATCAGCACACTGGCTTCGCTGGGCGCCACTTGCTGGATGTGGTCGAGCAGCGCCTGGGATTTCGGGTCTTCGAAAACCTGGGCCGTGGCGCGGATGGAGGTCGCGAGGGCGGGCGAGGGCGGTAGGGTTAAAAGCTGCATGGGCACCTCTCTTAGGAATAGAACGTGGGAATCGGCAGGGACTGGTTCAACGCCCAGTCCCCCAGTTCGTGGAGTTTGTAGTCCACCGGATCGTGCAGGGTCTGCGTGCGCAGGTTGCGCCAATGGCGGTCCAGGCGCAGCGACGCGTGGGTGGAGCGCGCGCCGGTGACTTCAAACAGGCGGCTGCACAGGTCCAGGCCCTGGCGGGTGGCGGCGACTTTGGCGGTGGCGATGGCAATAGCCAGTTGGCCACGTTCGTTTTCCGTCAGGTTGGGGCCTTTGGCCCAGGCCTGGTCGAGCAACTCGGCGGCGCGCTCCACCAGCAGGCGCACCCCCTCCAGGGCGACCCAGAACTCACCGTAGTGATGCAGCACGTAAGGGTCCTGGCGCACGTCCTCGGCTGAGGATTTGTGCCAGGAGCGGGTCTCGGTCAGCGTGTAGTTGCGCGCTTCTTCGAAGGCGCCTTCGGCAATCCCGAGAAACATATGCGTGAAAGTCAGCTGCGCGATCAACGGGCGCAGGCAGGCGAAGGGCGTGCTCAACGGGCCCGGGTCGAGCAGCAACTCCGACTCCTCGACGCGTACGCGTTCGAAGCTGGCGCTGCCGCTGTCGGTCTGGCGCTGGCCGATATTGTTCCAGTCGTTGTGCAGGGTGATGCCACTGCGGCCGCTGGGAATTGCTGCGATCAGCAGTTTGCCGCCGGCGCTTTCATCCACAGCCGAGGCGATCAGCATTTCCGAGTCGCTGGCGCCGGAGCAGAAGCTCTTTTTGCCGGAGAACTCGCGCCAGCCGCCGAAATCCTTGACCACGGTGCGGGTGTCCAGCGGGTTGAGGGCGTTGCCCCAGAACCAGTTCTTGCGCGCGGTCTGTTCGAACCACGGCTGCCATTGGTCCGGCCGCGAAAACAGGCGCACGGTGGCGAGCATCAGGTGGTGGAAGCCGAAGACATGGGCGATGGAGCTGTCGACCTTGGCGAATTCGCGCACGATGCCCAGGGTGTCGCTCCAGCGCGCGCCGAGGCCGCCGTACTGCGTGGGAATGCTCAGGGCCAGCAGGCCGCTGTGGCGCAGGGCGTCGCGTTCGGCCTTGGGCGTACCGCCGCGTTCGTCGCGCTCGACGGCGGTGAGGGCGAATTCGGCGGCCAGCAGTCTGGCGGTCTGCAGCGGTGATGGCAGGACGCTGTGGGGTTTGGCTGTCACGCGGGGTTCCTCAATGTCTATTTCGCAATGAAGGCTAAATGTGGGAGCGGGCTTGCTGTGGCGAGGGAACGGGTTCCCGTTCGACTGCCTAGCAGTCGCCAGCTTTTGGGGGCGCTTCGCACCCCCAGCGGGAGCAAACTCCCTCGCCACATAAGCTCCGTTCCTACATAAAGCCGATCTCACTGCACTCAGGCCTTGGTGGTGGGCAGTACATCGTTGGCAATCATTTCGCCGAACGGGCCAGTGAGGTTGGTGACGCCACGTCCGGCAAGGCTGGCATAGGGTTCCGGCAGCAGCGGGAACACCAGCTCGGCAAACCGATAGGCTTCTTCCAGGTGCGGGTAGCCGGAGAAGATGAAGCTCTCGATGCCCAGGTCCGCGTATTCCTTGATGCGTTCGGCCACTTGCTGCGGGTTGCCAACCAGCGCGGTGCCGGCGCCGCCACGCACCAGGCCGACGCCCGCCCACAGGTTGGGCGCGATTTCCAGGTTGTCGCGGCGCCCGTCATGCAAGGCGGCCATGCGGCGCTGGCCTTCGGAATCAAAGCGCGAGAAGGATTTTTGCGCGGCGGCGATGGTGTCGTCGCTGATGTGCTCGATCAGTTTGTCGGCGGCTTTCCAGGCTTCCTCTTCGGTCTCGCGCACGATCACGTGCAGGCGGATGCCGAACTTCACGGTACGCCCGTGACGGGCGGCGCGTTCGCGTACATCCGCGAGTTTTTCGGCGACGGCGGCGGGCGGTTCGCCCCAGGTCAGGTACACGTCCACCTGTTCGGCAGCGAGGTCGTGGGCCGCGTCCGAAGAACCGCCGAAGTACAGCGGCGGATAAGGCTTCTGCACCGGTGGGTAAAGTGCCTTGGCATTCTGCACACGCAAGTGTTTGCCTTCGAAATCTACCGATTCGCCCTGCAACACGCGTCGCCAGATCCGTAGGAACTCGTCAGAGACTTCGTAACGTTCGCTGTGGTCGAGGAAGCTGCCGTCGCCGCGGTTTTCGTCGGGGTCGCCGCCGGTCACCACGTTGATCAGCAAGCGACCATTGGAAAGGCGATCCAGGGTGGCAGCCATGCGCGCGGAGACCGTGGGCGAGATGATGCCCGGACGAATGGCCACCAGATACCGCAGGCGTTCGGTCAGCGGCACCAGCGCCGAGGCGATCACCCAGGAGTCTTCGCACGAGCGGCCGGTAGGAATCAGCACGCCGTGGTAACCCAGGCTGTCAGCGGCCTGGGCGACCTGCTTGAGGTAATTGAGGGTGACCGGCCGTGCACCTTGGGTGGTGCCCAGGTAATGGCCATCGCCGTGAGTGGGCAGAAACCAGAAAACATCCATGACAAATCCTTACGCGATTTTCAGCAGAGAAGGGGAATGCGCCGCGAACAATGGCGCTGCTCGTTCTGCCGCCAGTTGAATCCGGGCTTTCAGGAGCTCACTGGTTATTTGGTAGTCGGTGAAGTCAGCTTCGGTGGCGTACACGCCGATCGGCAGGGTCAATGCCTGGAAGAAGCTGAACAGCGGGCGCAACTGATGATCGAGCACCAGCGCATGGCGTTCGCTGCCGCCGGTGGCGGCGAGCAACACCGGGGTGTTGATCAGCGCGTTGAGGTCGACCAGGTCGAACAGGTGCTTGAGCAGGCCAGGGTAGGAGCCGCGATAGACCGGTGCCGCGACGATCAGCAGATCTGCCTGTTCAATCGCCAACAGTTGCGTTTCGACCTCGGCCGGCAACTCATCGCGCGACAGTGCACCGCCCAGTGGCCGGGCAATGTCGCCCAGTTCGATCAGGTGGGTCTGGATCGGCAGCAAGGTGGCCAGTTCGGCCAGTACCGCCTGGGTCAACACGAGGGTACGGGACGGGCGCCAGGTTCCGCCGGAGACGGCTACGACATTCAGGGGACGGGTCATGAACAGTTCCTTTATCAACAGTGGTTCATAGCAGGTGTGTGCAACGTGTTGAGCAAGAGCTGTACCAACGGGTGCAAGCCTTGATTGGCGCGGGCTGCGGCCTTGCGGGTGAAAACGGCTGCTGTTGTCTGATTGGTGATTTGTTGAATGACTGTTGCCGGGGCAACAGTTGCGTGGCGAACAGTGTCGGGCAGCTGAGAGCCATTTATAGAGGGTTACATTTATTCCGTAAATGAACGTATTTCCATATTTATAGATCTTTGGGGAATATGAGGGGGCCGCTATCGCCGGTGCCTTGGCGGTTGATAGCGACTATCACGGACGATGATTTTTCACCGGGGAAGGGCGGGAGTAGCCTGTGTTCATTGACTCGAAACCACCTTTGCAGGGCCGCCGCCATGAACCGATTCCTCGCTGTTTGCTTACTCGTCGTTGCCTCAGTCCTCGCCGGATGTGCGACCCATGCTTCGCCCGAATTACGGCCTTACACCGCAGAAGAAACCAAGCAGTTGGCCCTGGAGGCGCTGAGTCGTCGTGGCTTGTCGTTTGATGAATACCAACAGCAGCGCGCCGCGCTGACCGGCCAGCCACAGAAATCCTTTGGCTTCGATCACCAGGGCGAAATGAATGCCGAACGCAGTGTGACATTGCATGGTCGTCCCAGTTGAGCCCGCGCTCAGCAGCAAAAAGCCCGAGGATTCCCTTAAGGAACCTCGGGCTTTTTGTTTGCCATGCGGGGACTTCAGCCTGTTAAGCTGAATTTCAGGAGCGTTCCTACGCACATTTAAATAAAGTGGCCCTTCTTCAATGGCATTTGATCCGGTAAACCTGACGACCTCTGTTCCGGCTGATGCCCCTGAGACGCTGTTCTCGGGAACCTGTTTTGCGAGTCTTAATTGTCATGAATAAACGTCCGCTGTATTTCGACTATGCCGCCACCACCCCGGTGGATGAGCGGGTCATCCAGGTGATGGTCGAGTGTCTGGGCTTCAACGCCAATTTCGGTAACCCCGCGTCCAGCTCCCACGCGTTCGGCCAGGCGGCCCGGCAAACGGTCGAGCAGGCGCGCCGCCAGGTGGCCGAACTGGTCGGTGCCCAACCTGAGCAAATCGTCTGGACCTCCGGCGCCACCGAATCCAACAACCTCGCCATCAAGGGCGTGGCCCAGGCGCGGGGCGTGGCAGGCGGGCATATCATCACCAGCCAGATCGAACACAAGGCCACCCTGGACACCGCCCGGCAATTGCAGGAAGCCGGCGTGGCCGTGACCTACCTGGTGCCGGACGCGCAGGGCCTGATCAGTGCCGACGCTGTGAGCCAGGCGCTGCGCGAGGACACCTTCCTGGTGTCGCTGATGCTGGTCAACAACGAACTGGGCACCGTCAACGACATCCCGGCCATCGGCGCCCGCGTGCGTGAACATGGGGCGTTGTTGCACGTGGACGCAGCGCAGGGCGCAGGCAAGGTAGCGATCGACCTGGCCGAGTGGCCGGTGGATTTGATGTCGTTTTCCGCACACAAGCTGTATGGCCCCAAGGGTATCGGCGCGCTGTATGTGGGGCCGCGCGCGCAGCAGAAGGTGCTGGCGCAGATCCACGGCGGTGGTCACGAAGGCGGCTTGCGTTCCGGTACGCTGGCCACGCACCAGATCGCAGGCATGGGCACGGCGTTCGCCCTGGCGGCGGCATCGTTTGCCGAAGAACAGGCGCTGATTGTGGCGTTGCGCCAGCGGCTGCTGGATCAGCTGGCGTCAATCGCCGGCGTGCGCCTCAACGGCAGTCCGACCCAACGTATTCCGCACACCCTCAGCCTCACGTTTGGCGAAGGTGAATTCAATGCGGCGGCGCTGAGTGCGGGCATCGCGTTTTCTGCCACCTCGGCCTGTAACTCGGCGAGCAACGCGCCCTCCCATGTGCTACTGGCGCTGGGCCATGACGCGCGCAGCGCCGGCCGCACGATTCGCTTGAGCCTGGGCCGGTTTACCACCGAGCAGGACATCGATCAGGCCGTGCAGTTGATCAAGGCCGCACTCGCCAGCGCACCGGCGTTCTGGGCGGTCTGAATTATCCATTCGCAACACATAACAATTATTCGTGGTTAGCAGGAGACACAATGAGCACGCAGCCTTTGACCCATGGAACGGTTCCCCAGCGCCTGGCGCATACCCGTGAACTGATGAGCCGCGAGGGCATTCACGCCCTGCTGGTGCCGTCGGCGGATCCGCATCTGTCTGAATACCTGCCGGGTTACTGGCAGGGTCGCCAATGGTTGTCGGGGTTCCATGGCTCGGTGGGGACGCTGATTGTGACCGCGGACTTTGCCGGCGTCTGGGCGGACAGCCGCTATTGGGAACAGGCCACCAAGGAACTCAAGGGCAGCGGCATCGAATTGGTGAAGCTGCAACCGGGCCAGCCTGGTCCATTGGAGTGGCTGGCGGAGCAAACCCCGGAAGGTGGTGTGGTGGCGGTGGACGGCGCGGTGATGGCGGTGGCGTCAGCACGGACCCTGGGCGGCAAGCTGGCCGAGCGCGGCGCAACGCTGCGTACCGACATCGACCTGCTCGATGAAGTCTGGCAAGACCGCCCGGCGCTGCCGAACCAGCCGATCTATCAACACCTGCCGCCGCAGGCCACGGTGAGCCGCGGTGAGAAACTCGCCGCGCTGCGTGCCAGCTTGAAGGAGAAGGGCGCCGACTGGCACTTCATCGCCACCCTGGATGATATTGCCTGGCTGTTCAACTTGCGCGGCGGTGACGTTTCGTTCAACCCAGTGTTTGTATCCTTTGCGTTGATCAATCAACAACAGGCCACCTTGTTCGTGGCGCTGAGCAAGGTCGATGCCGAACTGCGGGCGGTGCTGCAGCAGGACGGCGTAACCCTGCGTGACTACAGCGAAGTGGCTGATGCACTGCGCGCCGTGCCGTCGGGTGCCAGTGTGCAGGTCGATCCCGCGCGTGTGACCGCAGGTTTGCTGGAAAACCTGGACGCTGGCGTCAAGCTGATCGAAGGGCTCAACCCGACCACGCTGGCCAAGTCGCGCAAGAGCCTGGCCGACGCGGAACACATCCGCCAGGCCATGGAGCAGGACGGCGCAGCGCTGTGCGAGTTTTTCGCCTGGCTGGACAGCGCGCTGGGCCGCGAACGCATCACTGAACTGACCATTGACGAACACCTGACCGCCGCGCGTAGCCGTCGCCCGGGTTATGTGTCGCTGAGTTTCAATACTATCGCCGCGTATAACGCCAATGGTGCGATGCCGCATTACCACGCGACTGAAGAAGAGCACGCGCTGATCGAAGGCGATGGTTTGCTGTTGATCGATTCGGGTGGCCAGTACCTGGGTGGCACCACCGATATCACGCGGATGGTGCCTATCGGTACACCCAGCGAAGAACAAAAGCGCGATTGCACCCGGGTGTTGAAAGGGGTGATTGCCCTGTCCCGTGCGCATTTTCCCAAGGGCATTCTGTCGCCGCTGCTGGATTCGATTGCGCGTGCGCCGATCTGGGCTGAAGGCGTGGACTACGGCCACGGTACCGGGCACGGCGTGGGTTATTTCCTCAACGTGCACGAAGGTCCGCAAGTGATCGCCTACCAGGCGGCTACGGCGCCGCAAACCGCGATGCAACCGGGCATGATCACCTCGATTGAGCCGGGTACTTATCGTCCGGGACGTTGGGGCGTGCGGATCGAGAACCTGGTGTTGAACCGTGAAGCGGGCAAGACCGAGTTCGGTGAGTTCCTCAAGTTCGAAACCCTGACCTTGTGCCCGATCGATACTCGTTGCCTGGAGCCGTCGCTGCTGACGGCGGATGAGCGTGAGTGGTTCAACGGCTACCATAGCGAGGTGCGCGAGCGCCTGAGCCCGTTGCTCAATGGCGCGGCACTCGAGTGGTTGCAGGTGCGTACCGCGGCTATTTGACCGGTTGCAGTCCAGGCGCCCGGCCAAGGCGTCGGCTATGTAGTCGACTAACGCCTTGATCCGGGCGACTGGCGCCGGTTGGGCGGGGGCGCTTGGCGATCGAGATTCAACTCAAGGCTTCGCGCACAAACTCCAGACGGTCCTGGCCGAAAAATAGCTGGTTGCCTACAAACAGGCTGGGCGCACCGAACACGCCGCGTTGAACGGCTTGCTCGGTTTTGGCCTTGAGGGCGGCTTTCACGCTTTCGTCATTGGCCAAGGCCAGTATCTCCTGCGGCTCAAAGCCGTGTTCGCTGAGCACCGTGGCCACGACGGCGGGATCTCCCAAGTGGCGACCCTCTGCCCACAGCGCGCGAAACAGGCAACCCACCAAATCGTCGAAGCGTTCGGGCTGGTGCAGTTGCACGCCGGTGACAGCGCGCATCAGCACCAGGGTATTGATGGGAAAGTGCGGGTTGAACTTGAGCGTGACGTTGTAGCGTTGGGCGTAACGAGCCAGGTCGTCGAACATATAGCGTCCCTTGGCGGGGACGGTGATCGGCGAGGCGTTTCCGGTGGCCTTGAACACGCCGCCCAATAACATCGGTTGATACACCAACTCTGCGCCGGTAGCTGCGCACAGGGCCGGGAGCTGGGTATAGGCCAGGTAGGTGGCAGGGCTGCCGAGATCAAAGAAGAACTCCAGGGTTTTACTCATGGTCGCTGCTCGCTGATTATTGTTGTGGGGGCGTGCTTACCAGGGTTCATTCCAGGGGCGCAGGTCCAGCTCGAACGTCCAGGCGTCGCGCGGTTGGCTGTGCAGGAACCAATAGTTGTCGGCGATGTGCTCGGGGTTGAGAATGCCGTCCTGATCCTTGAGCGCGTATTTCTGCGGGAAATTGTCGCGAATGAAGTCTGTGTCGATGGCGCCATCAACCACGATATGAGCGACATGGATATTCATCGGCCCCAGCTCCCGCGCCATGCTTTGCGCAAGCGCGCGGATCCCGTGCTTTGCTCCTGCGAATGCGGCAAAGCCGGCGGCCCCGCGCAGGCCGGCAGTCGCGCCGGTGAACAGGATGGTGCCGCGATGGCGGGTGACCATGCGCTTGGCCACCTCACGTGCATTGAGGAACCCGGAGAAACAGGCCATTTCCCAGATCTTGAAATACTTGCGCGCGGTTTCTTCAAGGATGCTGCAGGGCACATTGGCGCCGATGTTGAAAACGAAGGCTTCAATCGGGCCCAGTTGCGTTTCAATCTGATCGATCAGCGCGATCACGTCTTCTTCTTTTCGTGCATCGCACGCAAAGCCATGCGCTTCGCCACCCGCTGCCTGGATGCTATCGACCAGAGGCTGCAATTTGTCGGCGGTGCGGCGGGTGACACAGGCGACGTAGCCTTCGCGGGCAAAGCGCTTGGCAATGGCACCACCGGTTGCGTCTCCGGCGCCGACTACCAATACGATTTTCTTGTTGTGCGTCATGGGAACTCCGTTGGCTCGAATGTCGAACAGGAGTCTAGCCGCAGTGTCGCAAAAGGGCGGGTGGGTAGTGGGTGTTTGATATGAGCAGTCGGAGGGAGACTGCTCGGTCAATCACTTGCAAATGACGATCATGCTCCGGCTGGTGTAGCCCGCAGGGTTGAGGCCGAAGGGGTAATCCCCAGGTTCCTCTGAATTGTCACCGGACTTGGCGATCACCCGGTAGCCCTTGGCTCCGCACGAGTTGGTTGCGCTGGTGTAGCACTGATCCCAGGAGGAAGACAGTCCGGAACAGTTGATATGCAGCCCTTTTTTGCCCCGTTTCACTTCTGTCTTGGTGGTCGCGGCACAGCCACCGATGGCCACGACCATTAACAGTATCAAAATTCGCTTCATTCCTATCCTTAATAGCCGCTTCCGCAATGCTTGAAGCCGGCTCTACTCGCTCTCGAGTCTAGCGTTCGTGCTGTCCCTGTCGACGTTCTCCATGAATGACATTCGTTTACGGCTTAAACATGGCTTAAATGAGCGGTAAATGCCAGAGCTACATTCAAAGAAGCGTCAATCCGCTGGAACCAGCGGCTTTGACTCCTTGCGCATCGTCACGGTGGCGCCCACGGAGGCCAGGATGATGCAGGTGATGGCCAGCCATTGCGCCAAGGTCAGGTGCTCGTGCAGGAAGAGCAGGCCGGAAAGCGCGCCGAATGCAGGTTCGATGCTCATGAGCGTGCCGAAGGTGCGGGCGGGGAGGCGGGTCAGCGCGACCATCTCCAGGGTGTAAGGCAGGGCGGTGGACAGAATGGCGACGCCGATGGCGACAGGGATCAGGGCCGGGGTCAGCAATGCAGCGCCCGCGTGCACAATCCCGATAGGTGCCACAAACAAGGCGGCGATCATCACGCCGAGGGCGGCGGTCTGTACGCCATTGTCATTGCCTGCCTTCTGGCCGAACAGAATATAGAGGGCCCAGCAGACCCCCGCCCCCAGAGCGTAGGCTGCGCCGAGCAAGTCGATGCCGCTGCTGGCGTCCCCCATGGGAATCAACAAGAGCAGGCCTATGACCGCGAGGGCAATCCAGAGGAAATCTACCGCTCTGCGCGATGCGTAAATCGCTACTGCCAGCGGTCCGGTGAATTCCAGGGCAACGGCAATTCCCAGGGGTACGCTGCGCAATGACATATAGAAGAGGAAATTCATGCCACCCAGGGCCATCCCGTAGACGATCACCGTGCGCAGGGACTTGGCGGTCAGCTTGGCGCGCCACGGGCGTAAGAGAAGCAGCATGATCACGCTGGCGAAAATCAGGCGCAGGGTGGTCGTGCCCTGGGCGCCAACAATTGGAAACATACTCTTGGCCAGCGAGGCGCCGGACTGGATGGAAGCCATGGCGATTAACAGCAGGCCGACAGGAAACAATGCCGAGGCCAGGCTGCGGGGAGAGGTGGTCATTGGGGATGTTCGTCCGAGGTCGTATTAAGAGAAACGCAAGCAGCTATGATGCTTAAGTGTTGAGGGTTGAGCAATATATTGCTCAATTATTCCGCTGATGACCTCTATACAGCCTCAAGCCGGAGGTTTTCCGGCTTCTTGATAGAAAATCCAAATTAAGGGTTGACGGCAGATTCTGGAAGTCTATAATTCGCCCCACTTCCGGCGCAGTCGAAACGGAAAACTCCTTGGTAAACAAAGAGTTACACGAAATTCGACAGCGACTTGCTTCAGTTCATCGAAGCCCAGAAGGAGTTGGTAGAGCAAGGTTGTTTGGCTCTATTAACGTTTCGATCTTCTCGGTCGAAAGCGGAGAAAAAGAGGTGTTGACAGCAGCGTGTAACGCTGTAGAATTCGCCTCCCGCTAACGAGAGATCGGAAGCGCAAGTGGTTGAAGTTGTTGAAGAAATCTTCGAAAACTTCTTAAAATAATCACTTGACAGCAAATGAGGCTGCTGTAGAATGCGCGCCTCGGTTGAGACGAAAGATCTTAACCAACCGCTCTTTAACAACTGAATCAAGCAATTCGTGTGGGTGCTTGTGGGGTCAGACTGATAGTCAACAAGATTATCAGCATCACAAGTTACTCCGCGAGAAATCAAAGATGTAACCAACGATTGCTGAGCCAAGTTTAGGGTTTCTTAAAAACCCAAAGATGTTTGAACTGAAGAGTTTGATCATGGCTCAGATTGAACGCTGGCGGCAGGCCTAACACATGCAAGTCGAGCGGTAGAGAGAAGCTTGCTTCTCTTGAGAGCGGCGGACGGGTGAGTAATGCCTAGGAATCTGCCTGGTAGTGGGGGATAACGTTCGGAAACGGACGCTAATACCGCATACGTCCTACGGGAGAAAGCAGGGGACCTTCGGGCCTTGCGCTATCAGATGAGCCTAGGTCGGATTAGCTGGTTGGTGGGGTAATGGCTCACCAAGGCGACGATCCGTAACTGGTCTGAGAGGATGATCAGTCACACTGGAACTGAGACACGGTCCAGACTCCTACGGGAGGCAGCAGTGGGGAATATTGGACAATGGGCGAAAGCCTGATCCAGCCATGCCGCGTGTGTGAAGAAGGTCTTCGGATTGTAAAGCACTTTAAGTTGGGAGGAAGGGCAGTTGCCTAATACGTAACTGTTTTGACGTTACCGACAGAATAAGCACCGGCTAACTCTGTGCCAGCAGCCGCGGTAATACAGAGGGTGCAAGCGTTAATCGGAATTACTGGGCGTAAAGCGCGCGTAGGTGGTTTGTTAAGTTGGATGTGAAATCCCCGGGCTCAACCTGGGAACTGCATTCAAAACTGACTGACTAGAGTATGGTAGAGGGTGGTGGAATTTCCTGTGTAGCGGTGAAATGCGTAGATATAGGAAGGAACACCAGTGGCGAAGGCGACCACCTGGACTGATACTGACACTGAGGTGCGAAAGCGTGGGGAGCAAACAGGATTAGATACCCTGGTAGTCCACGCCGTAAACGATGTCAACTAGCCGTTGGGAGCCTTGAGCTCTTAGTGGCGCAGCTAACGCATTAAGTTGACCGCCTGGGGAGTACGGCCGCAAGGTTAAAACTCAAATGAATTGACGGGGGCCCGCACAAGCGGTGGAGCATGTGGTTTAATTCGAAGCAACGCGAAGAACCTTACCAGGCCTTGACATCCAATGAACTTTCTAGAGATAGATTGGTGCCTTCGGGAACATTGAGACAGGTGCTGCATGGCTGTCGTCAGCTCGTGTCGTGAGATGTTGGGTTAAGTCCCGTAACGAGCGCAACCCTTGTCCTTAGTTACCAGCACGTAATGGTGGGCACTCTAAGGAGACTGCCGGTGACAAACCGGAGGAAGGTGGGGATGACGTCAAGTCATCATGGCCCTTACGGCCTGGGCTACACACGTGCTACAATGGTCGGTACAGAGGGTTGCCAAGCCGCGAGGTGGAGCTAATCCCATAAAACCGATCGTAGTCCGGATCGCAGTCTGCAACTCGACTGCGTGAAGTCGGAATCGCTAGTAATCGCGAATCAGAATGTCGCGGTGAATACGTTCCCGGGCCTTGTACACACCGCCCGTCACACCATGGGAGTGGGTTGCACCAGAAGTAGCTAGTCTAACCTTCGGGAGGACGGTTACCACGGTGTGATTCATGACTGGGGTGAAGTCGTAACAAGGTAGCCGTAGGGGAACCTGCGGCTGGATCACCTCCTTAATCGACGACATCAGCTGCTCCATAAGTTCCCACACGAATTGCTTGATTCATTGAAGAAGACGATAGAAGCAGCTTTAAGCTCCAAGCTGATAGCTCTTAGCTAATCAGTTACGCGCTCGAAATTGGGTCTGTAGCTCAGTTGGTTAGAGCGCACCCCTGATAAGGGTGAGGTCGGCAGTTCGAATCTGCCCAGACCCACCAATTTTGTTATGGGGCCATAGCTCAGCTGGGAGAGCGCCTGCCTTGCACGCAGGAGGTCAACGGTTCGATCCCGTTTGGCTCCACCATTAACTGCTTCTGCTGTTAGAGTTTAGAAATGAATATTCACTAATGAATATTGATTTCTAGTCTTTGATTAGATCGTTCTTTAAAAATTTGGGTATGTGATAGAAAGATAGACTGAACGTTACTTTCACTGGTAACGGATCAGGCTAAGGTAAAATTTGTGAGTTCTCTTAATTGAGAAATTCGAATTTTCGGCGAATGTCGTCTTCACAGTATAACCAGATTGCTTGGGGTTATATGGTCAAGTGAAGAAGCGCATACGGTGGATGCCTTGGCAGTCAGAGGCGATGAAAGACGTGGTAGCCTGCGAAAAGCTTCGGGGAGTCGGCAAACAGACTTTGATCCGGAGATGTCTGAATGGGGGAACCCAGCCATCATAAGATGGTTATCTTGTACTGAATACATAGGTGCAAGAGGCGAACCAGGGGAACTGAAACATCTAAGTACCCTGAGGAAAAGAAATCAACCGAGATTCCCTTAGTAGTGGCGAGCGAACGGGGACTAGCCCTTAAGTGGCTTTGAGATTAGCGGAACGCTCTGGAAAGTGCGGCCATAGTGGGTGATAGCCCTGTACGCGAAAATCTCTTAGTCATGAAATCGAGTAGGACGGAGCACGAGAAACTTTGTCTGAATATGGGGGGACCATCCTCCAAGGCTAAATACTACTGACTGACCGATAGTGAACTAGTACCGTGAGGGAAAGGCGAAAAGAACCCCGGAGAGGGGAGTGAAATAGATCCTGAAACCGTATGCGTACAAGCAGTGGGAGCAGACTTTGTTCTGTGACTGCGTACCTTTTGTATAATGGGTCAGCGACTTATTTTCAGTGGCGAGCTTAACCGAATAGGGGAGGCGTAGCGAAAGCGAGTCTTAATAGGGCGTCTAGTCGCTGGGAATAGACCCGAAACCGGGCGATCTATCCATGGGCAGGTTGAAGGTTGGGTAACACTAACTGGAGGACCGAACCGACTACCGTTGAAAAGTTAGCGGATGACCTGTGGATCGGAGTGAAAGGCTAATCAAGCTCGGAGATAGCTGGTTCTCCTCGAAAGCTATTTAGGTAGCGCCTCATGTATCACTGTAGGGGGTAGAGCACTGTTTCGGCTAGGGGGTCATCCCGACTTACCAAACCGATGCAAACTCCGAATACCTACAAGTGCCGAGCATGGGAGACACACGGCGGGTGCTAACGTCCGTCGTGAAAAGGGAAACAACCCAGACCGTCAGCTAAGGTCCCAAAGTTATGGTTAAGTGGGAAACGATGTGGGAAGGCTTAGACAGCTAGGAGGTTGGCTTAGAAGCAGCCACCCTTTAAAGAAAGCGTAATAGCTCACTAGTCGAGTCGGCCTGCGCGGAAGATGTAACGGGGCTCAAACCATACACCGAAGCTACGGGTATCACGTAAGTGATGCGGTAGAGGAGCGTTCTGTAAGCCTGTGAAGGTGAGTTGAGAAGCTTGCTGGAGGTATCAGAAGTGCGAATGCTGACATGAGTAACGACAATGGGTGTGAAAAACACCCACGCCGAAAGACCAAGGTTTCCTGCGCAACGTTAATCGACGCAGGGTTAGTCGGTCCCTAAGGCGAGGCTGAAAAGCGTAGTCGATGGAAAACAGGTTAATATTCCTGTACTTCTGGTTATTGCGATGGAGGGACGGAGAAGGCTAGGCCAGCTTGGCGTTGGTTGTCCAAGTTTAAGGTGGTAGGCTGAGATCTTAGGTAAATCCGGGATCTTAAGGCCGAGAGCTGATGACGAGTTAACTTTTAGTTAACGAAGTGGTTGATGCCATGCTTCCAAGAAAAGCTTCTAAGCTTCAGGTAACCAGGAACCGTACCCCAAACCGACACAGGTGGTTGGGTAGAGAATACCAAGGCGCTTGAGAGAACTCGGGTGAAGGAACTAGGCAAAATGGCACCGTAACTTCGGGAGAAGGTGCGCCGGTGAGGGTGAAGGACTTGCTCCGTAAGCTCATGCCGGTCGAAGATACCAGGCCGCTGCGACTGTTTATTAAAAACACAGCACTCTGCAAACACGAAAGTGGACGTATAGGGTGTGACGCCTGCCCGGTGCCGGAAGGTTAATTGATGGGGTTAGCTAACGCGAAGCTCTTGATCGAAGCCCCGGTAAACGGCGGCCGTAACTATAACGGTCCTAAGGTAGCGAAATTCCTTGTCGGGTAAGTTCCGACCTGCACGAATGGCGTAACGATGGCGGCGCTGTCTCCACCCGAGACTCAGTGAAATTGAAATCGCTGTGAAGATGCAGTGTATCCGCGGCTAGACGGAAAGACCCCGTGAACCTTTACTATAGCTTTGCACTGGACTTTGAATTTGCTTGTGTAGGATAGGTGGGAGGCTTTGAAGCGTGGACGCCAGTCTGCGTGGAGCCATCCTTGAAATACCACCCTGGCAACTTTGAGGTTCTAACTCAGGTCCGTTATCCGGATCGAGGACAGTGTATGGTGGGTAGTTTGACTGGGGCGGTCTCCTCCTAAAGAGTAACGGAGGAGTACGAAGGTGCGCTCAGACCGGTCGGAAATCGGTCGTAGAGTATAAAGGCAAAAGCGCGCTTGACTGCGAGACAGACACGTCGAGCAGGTACGAAAGTAGGTCTTAGTGATCCGGTGGTTCTGTATGGAAGGGCCATCGCTCAACGGATAAAAGGTACTCCGGGGATAACAGGCTGATACCGCCCAAGAGTTCATATCGACGGCGGTGTTTGGCACCTCGATGTCGGCTCATCACATCCTGGGGCTGAAGCCGGTCCCAAGGGTATGGCTGTTCGCCATTTAAAGTGGTACGCGAGCTGGGTTTAGAACGTCGTGAGACAGTTCGGTCCCTATCTGCCGTGGACGTTTGAGATTTGAGAGGGGCTGCTCCTAGTACGAGAGGACCGGAGTGGACGAACCTCTGGTGTTCCGGTTGTCACGCCAGTGGCATTGCCGGGTAGCTATGTTCGGAATAGATAACCGCTGAAAGCATCTAAGCGGGAAACTAGCCTCAAGATGAGATCTCACTGGAACCTTGAGTTCCCTGAAGGGCCGTCGAAGACTACGACGTTGATAGGTTGGGTGTGTAAGCGCTGTGAGGCGTTGAGCTAACCAATACTAATTGCCCGTGAGGCTTGACCATATAACACCCAAGCAATTTGCTTGCTTCGAGCTGAAAGGCATAAGAGCACCAGATTGCGGTGTGTGAAGACGAAATGAACCGAAAGTTCGACGTTCACAAAACACCGAAAGCTATCACATACCCAATTTGCTGAAGCGAGGCCACATGGTCACGACTCAGTACCCGAATTTCTTGACGACCATAGAGCATTGGAACCACCTGATCCCATCCCGAACTCAGCAGTGAAACGATGCATCGCCGATGGTAGTGTGGGGTTTCCCCATGTGAGAGTAGGTCATCGTCAAGATTAAATTCCAGAACCCCTGTTTGCTAACGCAGACAGGGGTTTTGTTTTGGGCGGTCGAAAAGCACCCCCGGTAGAGGACACCGCGTTCCCCGGCCACGAATAGGCTTCCTGATCTGAAAGTCTTGCTGAGGCTTGATCCCAGACTTTCATGACAAAAATCGCTATCGGCATGCCGTTCGGGGAAATCGATGCAAAGTGTTTCTGCATTTTTGGTATGGTGCAGCACATTTTCACAAGGACTGATCTTTATCCGCAGGATGCGGCGTCGACCTTCTTCAACGAGATGCTGTAGAAATGCCTGAACCAATACCCATCAAGGATCACGAAAAAGAAAACCGCCTGGTCAACAAGCGCCTGCTCGCCTGCGCGCTGCTGGTGATCGGCATCACCTGTGCCCTGGTGGGCCGCATGTATTTCCTGCAGGTGGTGCAATACGACTATCACTCGACGATTTCCGAGAATAATCGGGTCCACGTCCTGCCGATAACACCGACTCGCGGGTTGATCTACGACCGGAATGGCGTGGTGCTCGCCGACAATCGTCCCAGCTACAACCTGACCATCACCCGGGAGCGCACCACAGACCTCAAGGGTGAGCTGGACGCCATCGTCAACCTGCTGCACCTGCCTGCTGAAGACCGTGCGGTGTTCGACAAGGCCTTGAAGCAGGCACGCCATCCTTTCGTCCCGGTGACATTGTTTTACGAGCTGACCGAAGAGCAGATCGCGGTCCTGGCCGTGAACGAGTTTCGCTTGCCTGGCGTCGACGTAGAGCCGCAGTTTGTCCGGCACTACCCGCTGGGTGCGCACTTTGCACACTCCATCGGCTATGTCGGGCGCATCAACGAGAAAGAGTCCAAGGCTCTCGACTCGGTGGAGTACCGCGGTACACAGTCCATCGGCAAGACCGGCATCGAGCGTTTCTACGAGTCCGAACTGCACGGCCACGTCGGTTACGAAGAGGTCGAGACCAACGCCCAGGGGCGAGTGCTGCGCGTGCTCAAGCACACCGACCCGATCCCTGGCAAAAATATCGTGCTCAGCCTCGACGTCCACCTTCAGGAAGCCGCCGAGGAAGCCTTGGGCGATCGCCGTGGCTCGGTGGTCGCACTCGACCCGCAAACCGGCGAAGTCCTGGCCATGGTCAGCAAGCCGAGTTTCGACCCGAACCTGTTTGTAACCGGCATCAGCTTCAAGGAATATGCCGCGCTGCACGATTCCATCGACCGGCCGCTGTTCAACCGCGTCCTGCGCGGGCTCTATGCGCCGGGTTCGACGATCAAGCCTGAGGTGGCCATTGCCGGGCTCGACAGCGGTGTGGTGACCGCCCAGACCCGCGTGTTCGACCCGGGTTACTACCAGCTCCCCGATTTTGATCACAAATACCGCAACTGGAACCACAGCGGTGACGGCTGGGTCGACATGGACGCCGCCATCATGCGTTCCAACGACACCTACTTTTACGACCTGGCCCACAAGCTCGGCATTGACCGCCTGCACGACTACCTGGCGGAGTTCGGCCTGGGCCAGAAAGTCTCCCTGGACATGTTCGAAGAGTCAGCCGGCCTGATGCCATCCCAGGCCTGGAAACGTGCGACCCGCCGCCAGCCATGGTTCCCAGGCGAAACCGTGATCCTCGGTATCGGCCAGGGCTATATGCAGGTCACGCCATTGCAATTGGCCCAGGCGACAGCGTTGATCGCCAACAAGGGCGTGTGGAATCGCCCGCACCTGGCCAAGACCATCAACGGCGTGCCGCCCGTAGACGAGAACCCGATGCCGAATGTGGTCCTCAAGGACCCGCGTGACTGGGAGCAGGTGAACCATGGCATGCAGTTGGTGATGCATGACCCGCGCGGCATCGCTCGGGCCGCCGCGCAAGGTGCGCAATACCGCATCGCCGGCAAGAGTGGTACTGCGCAAGTGGTCGCGATCAAACAAGGTGAGCGCTACAACCGCGACAAGACTCTGGAGCGGCATCGCGACAACGCCTTGTTCGTCGGCTTTGCCCCGGCCGAGCATCCGAAAATCGTGATCTCGGTCATGATCGAAAACGGCGAAGCCGGTGGCCGGGTGGCAGGCCCGGTGGTGCGGCAGATCATGGACGCCTGGCTGCTCGACCAGGAAGGTCACCTCAAGCCGCAGTATGCGACCCCGGCTAAAGCACCGGGTGACCCGCACGTCTGAGTCACACCTGCCACTCGTCCCACTGGTCTACGCCCGTGTAGGCCAGCCAGGGCACGTCATGCGCCGTCCAGATGTGCGCGGTGGGCCGCACGCCCGGATCATCGTCCAGCGTCGCCACCCGCACAATCACATGCGGCTGGTGCCCACGCTCGGCCATCAGGTGTGAGCCGCAGCGCGAACAGAAATGCCTGAGCTTGCCCGGCGAAGACTCGAATGACGACAACAGACCCTCGCCTTGCGTCCAGCGAAAATGCTCACGCATCACCCCGGCTGTCGCCACAAACGCGGCCGCGTGCACCTTGCGGCAGCTGTCGCAGTGGCAGTGGCTGATGGGCATGTCCAGGCGCTCCACCTGGTAGCGGACGGCCTTGCAGAAGCAACTTCCATTCAACGCATCAGTCATAACGTAATGTCGGGTCAAGGATGGGGTCATCATCATCGCGCACAACCCAAGGTTGCGCATTGTTCGATGTCGCCTACTGTCAATGGAGGAGGTGACTTATGCACGTATTAGATCGCATAGAACGAAAAGTCCTGCTTAACGTTTCACGCAAACACGTCTGGGAAGCACTCACCGATGCCGAGCAATTCGGCAACTGGTTCGGAATTGCCCTGAAGGGCAAAACCTTTGCAGCGGGGGAAACCATCAAGGCGCCGATCACTTATCCGGGGTACGAGCATGTGATCTGGAATGCCAAAATCGAACGTATCCTGCCACAGACACTGTTCTCTTTCTGGTGGCACCCCTTTGCGGTGGAGGAGGGCGTCGACTACGACCAGGAAACCCCGACACTGGTGGAGTTCACCATCGAGGATCGCGCGCCGGGCATTTTGCTGCGGGTCGTCGAATCCGGCTTCGATGAAGTGCCCGAAGCCCGTCGGCAGAAAGCCTTCAAGATGAACTCCCGGGGCTGGGACGAGCAGATGAGCAACATTGAAAAATATTTGACCCAGGCCCGCCAGGCCTGACCCCAACGGGCATCATCACTGATGCCCGCGTTGATGACTGTCAGCCTTCGTGAGCGGTGGTGATTTCCAGTGTGTCGGTAAACGTCACCAGCACACTCTGACCGACCTTGAGGTCCTTGAGGCCCGCACGAATTTCCGGTTTCTCGACATTCAACACTTTGCTCGCACCGGCTGGGTTTTCCAGGGTGACCTGGTTTTTCTTCAAGTCGATGTGCGTGATCTTCAGTTGCACCTGTACCTGACGGAACGCTGCGCCGCCGGGGTTGGGATTATCGGCGGTCGCGCGGATCACACCGGTTTTTTCGCTGGCATCCGGCGCACTTTTGTCCACATCGGTGTCCAGCACGGCGGCGACGGAGTGCGTGGTCAGCACTTTGACCTGGTCGCCGACCTTGAGATTACCCAGGTCCTTGGCGGCGTCGGTAAGTTGCACATGCACCTCGCCACCGTCGGCGCCTTGCAGCACCACCTGATGCTTGGCGGCATCCACGGCCAGCACTTTGGTGGTGACTTCGTCGGCTTCCAGGGTCTTGGACAGCGGGATATCGGCAGCGAAGGCCGTGAGGTTGCCGGCGGCCAGCAGTGTGACCAGGGCGATGACGTGGCGAAGAGGGCGCGTTACTTTCATTTAAGGCACTTCCATGTAAGAGGAACTCCTGAGTCTAGTGGAGGGGCGCAGATACACAAATGCGCTGCAGGTTGGGTGTTTTAACGATTGCAATGTGCCAGAGTCTGCGCAGATAATGAGATGAATTATCATTAACGTCTGGCAGTGTTGCGTGTCCACACCTACTGATCCCAAGGCCCTTTTAGCCGCGCTCTACGACGATAACCATCGGTGGTTGCGTGCGTGGTTGTATCGTCAGTTGAAGTGCCCCCAGGATGCCGCAGACCTGACCCAGGACACCTTCATCCGCGTGCTCGATGCGCGCCAGCTCACCCAACTTGAGGAGCCGCGGGCGTTTTTGAGCACGGTTGCACGCCGACTGTTGTTCAGTTTCTGGCGGCGCAAGCGCCTGGAACAAAGCTACCTCGACAGCCTGGCTTTACTGCCGGAGTGCTACAGCCCTTCCGAAGAAGACCTTGCATTGGTCCGCGAAGCGTTGGAAAACATTGACCGGCTGCTCAACGGCCTGCCGGCGCGGGTACGCCAGATCTTTATCCTGAGTCGTCTCGAAGGCTTGACCCAACCTCTGATCGCGCAGCAACTGAATGTCTCCCTGGCGACTGTCGAGCGCGATTTGCGCAGGGCTTTCCTGCATTGCCTGGCGGAATCGGCGGAGCTGGCATGACGCAGCCCAAGGTGGATGCCTGTACCCGCGAGGCCGTCGATTGGTTGCTGCGTCTGGAGGCGGCCGGCGAGGACCGCGACCTGCGCCAGGCTTTCGACGCCTGGTTGCACGCCAGCCCCGAGCACGCGGCGGCCTGGCAGCGGGTGGGCAACCTGTTGCAGCAACCGATTGCCGCGCTGCACCGGGTCGAGGCGCACAGCCCTGGCCAACTGCGTGCGGCGTCCCAGGCGCTGATGACGCCCGACACCGTGTCGCGCCGCAAGGTGCTGCGTGGCGGCCTGGCCCTGATGTTGTTTGGCGTCAGTAGCGCTGCGCTGCTCGACCGTGCCCAACCGCTCAACGGGTTGTGGGCCGACCGGCGGACCGCCACCGGCGAGCGCAGTACCTTCACGTTGGCCGACGGCAGCCGCTTGAGCCTCAACGCGCGCAGCTCGGTGGATATTCAGTTCACTGAGCAGCGCCGGGTCGTGCATCTGCGTGAAGGCCAGGTGTTTGTCGATGTCGCCGCCGATGCCCGCCGGCCTTTTGTCATCACCACCGCGCAGGGCGAGGTCCAGGCCCTCGGCACGCAGTTCATGGTCAGCCAAGAGGCCGCCGGCAGCCTGACCTCGGTGCAACTGCACAGTGTCAAAGTCACCACCCAGGGCGGTCACCAGCGGCGCGTGGAAGCGGGGCAGGCGGCGTGGTTCAGCGAGGAATGGGTGCGGCCGGTACCGTTGTCGGCAGCCGGGCGGGTGGATTGGCGCGACGGCCGGGTCGACATTCGCGACGAGCCGCTGGGCTCGCTGATCGATGCCTTGCGCCCGTATCGCCGGGGCGTGCTGCGCATCAGCCCGCAAGCGGCGGCGCTGCGTGTGTACGGGGTGTACCCGCTGGATGATGCCGAGCAGACGCTGCAATCGCTTGCCCAGACATTCCCGTTGCGCATTCGCCGCTATGGGCCGTGGTTGACGCTGATTGACGTGCAATAAGCGATTATTTTCACAGGCCATGAGGGGATCGCACGTCTCGCGAGTCAGGGTTAGAGAACGCCAACCTGACAACGAGTATCCACCCCTATGGCACCCTTGATGATTCGTCCTTGCCTGCTGACGCTGGCCATTACGCTGGCCGTCATCGGCCAACCTGCGATGGCCCAGGACACCACCCATTATTTCGACCTGCCTGCGGCCGCGCTGGGTGACACCCTCAGCCGTTTGTCCCGTGAAAGCGGGCGCACCCTGTCGGTGACCCCGGCCTTGCTGCAAGGTCGCCGGGCTGCTGCCGTCCAGGGCCAATTGACGCCGGAGCAGGCCGTGCAACAGGCGCTGGCCGGCAGCGGGCTGGGCTTGATCATTACCGACAACGGCACCTGGAGCCTGTACCTGCTGCCCGAAGGCAATTCGCTGAACCTGAGCCCCACCACCGTGACCGGGTCGGCCACGGAAAATGCCTGGGGCCCGGTAGACGGTTACGTCGCCACGCGCAGCGGCACCGCGACCAAGACCGATACGCCGATTCTGGAAATCCCGCAGACGGTCAACGTGGTCACGGCCGACCAGGTCGCGGTCCAGGGTGCACGCAACCTCACGCAGGCCCTGCGCTACACGCCGGGTATCGACACCAACGGTTATACCGACCGCAACACCATTGCCGATGAAGTCGCCAGCCGTGGCTTCGCGCCAACCCTGTTGTACCTCGACGGCGCCTACCTGCCGTACGCCGGTAGCCTGGGCGGCGCCCCGCAAATCGATCCGTACACCCTCGAGCGTATCGAAGTGCTCAAGGGCCCGGCATCCGTGTTGTACGGGCAAAACCAGCCGGGCGGGATGATCAACATGGTCTCCAAGCGGCCGACCACCGAGGCGCGGCACCAGGTCAAGTTTGGCATCGGCAGTTATGACCGGGTCAACGGTGCGCTGGATTTCAGCGGGCCAATCGATCAGGCCAAGACCTTGAGCTATCGCCTGATTGCCCTGGCCCGTGACGGCAACGAGATGGTCGACCACGCCACCGACAGCCGCACCTTGCTCGCGCCCAGCCTCACCTGGGCGCCGACCGACGAGACGGCGCTGACGGTCTACGCGCAGCTGCAGCGCGACAAGTCCCTGGCCGACTACCAGGCGCTGCCCGCCATTGGCACGCTGTACCGCAGCGCCGAGGGCCGGCATATCGACCGCGACACCTTCCTGGGCGATTCGGACTGGAACGACTACATCCGCGACCAGTACGTGCTCGGCTTCGATTTCTCCCACGCCTTCAACGACAACCTCGAATACCACTCGACGGCGCGCTACACCGACGTCAACGACCGCTACAAAGGCTTCTACCTGAACCGGTTCGTCACGCTCCCGGATAACAGCATCGACGACACCCGCGCCACCCGCACCAAGCTCGACTGGCGCCAGCACAATTCTGCCTACACGATTGATAACAACCTGCAGTTCAAATTCGCCACCGGCGCGCTGGACCATACGCTGCTGACCGGCGTCGATTACCGCCAGTTCACCCGCAAGTACCAGGGCTACAACCTGTACGGCGCAGAAATCATCGAGCTGTATAAACCCAGCAACTACCACACCCTGGGCCAGCCGACCCTCACCACCAAGTGGGACAACACCATCAAGCAGACCGGCCTGTACGCCCAGGACCAAATCAAGCTTGACCGCTTTATCCTCACCGTCGGCCTGCGTGAAGACTGGGCCGAAGTCGAGAACCGCGACCTGCTGGCCGACAGCACGGTCAGCCAGAAAGACAAGAAACTCACTCGGCGAATCGGCTTGACCTACCTCACTGATTTCGGCCTGGCGCCCTATGTCAGTTACGCCGAGTCGTTCTTCCCCAGCATCGGCAGCCAGGCCCCACAGCGCGGGGCCTCGGCGTTCAAGCCGGTGGAGGGCGAGCAGTACGAGGCGGGGGTCAAATACCAGCCCAACGACAGCTCATTGCTGACGTTGTCGGTGTACCAGATCAAGCAGAAGAACGTGCTGACCGGCGACATTGAGTACCCGGAGTATCAGCTGCAGGAAGGCGAGGTGCGCTCGCGGGGTGTCGAGTTCGAAGGCAAGACGCGTGTTGGCCAGTTCGAGGTGATTGGCGCGGTGGCCTACCTGGACTCGTTCTACACCAAGAGCAATTATGGCGATAAAGGCAACCGCAACGAGTCCCAGGCACCGTGGACCGCCAGTACCTGGGTCGACTACCACTTCGCGAGCAATGCCCTGGCAGGCCTGACCGTCGGTGGGGGCGCTCGTTACACCGGCAAGAAATACGGCGATTCGGGCAACACCTTCAAAACCCCTTCGTTTGTGGTGTACGACACGACCATCCGCTACGACCTGGGCCGTGTCAGTCCCACGCTCAAGGGCGCGGAAGCCAGCCTGAACGTGCAGAACCTGTTTGATCGCGAGTACGTTTCGGCATGCAACTATGCCTTTGGCTGCTATTACGGGCAGGAGCGCACGGCATCGTTGGCCGTGTCCTACGACTGGTAGCCTGCAACGGGTGGCAGCCCAGGCTGCCACCCGTTGACGTTTAGAAGTCCACCGTCGCCGACAACTTCGCCACGCGCGGATCGCCCTGGGTCAGGTAGCCGCCCAATGCCGATTCCCAGTACTTGGTATTGGCGACGTTCTCCACTGTGGCGCCCAGCGTCACATCCCGCTGATCGACCTTGAAGTTATAGCGCGCACCCACGTCGAACCGGTTCCAGGTCGGCAGGCTGAGGTTGTTGGCCGCGTCGGCGTACTGGCCGCCGGTGCGCAACATGCGGCCATTCACGCTCACGCCTTGCAGGCCCGGCACATCCCAATCCACCCCGGCATTGAGCTGGAACGACGGCACGCCGATAGCGCGGTTGCCGTCGTTGGTGCCGTTGGCCGTGCCGCTGACTTCGGTGTTTATCAGAGTGGCGCCGCCCAGCAGGCGCAGGCCTGGGACAGGTTCACCGAAGACATTCAGCTCCACGCCCTTGTTGACCTGGTCACCCTGGAATACATAGGTCGCGGTGCCGTCCGAATTCAGCTGGGAATAGCCCTGGGTCGGCTGCTCGATGCGATACACACCGAGTGTCGCACCGTAGGTGCCCATGTCGACTTTGACGCCGGCTTCAGTCTGTTTCGAACGCGCGGGGGCGAAGGTCTGGCCGTTGTTGGTGACCCTGGCGTTATTGGCCGCGGTCTCCGGGGCGGTGGGTCCGGATGCCAGCCCTTCAATGTGGTTGGCGTAGAACGACACGTGGTCCCACGGCTTGAACACCAGGCCATACACCGGCGTGGTGATGCCCTTGGCGTAGTTGGCGTTGCGTGAGCCGGTGCCGTATTCATAACCTTGGACCACCAGCTCCTGGCGACGCAGGCCGGCGGTGAACAGCAAGCGGTCATCCATAAAGCCGAGGGTGTCCGACACCGCCGCGCTGCGCGCGAAGGTCTTGGCGGTGATGCCCGGGTCGTTCAGGTCGCTGCCGGAGGTGAAGCCACCCTTGGCTGGCGCTGTCACATCGACGGGGTTGTAGAGGTTGGTCGCTTGCGTGCCGGAGGCAAAGTCGAAGGCGTTGCGCGCCTGGGTCCAGGTGCCGGTCAGGCCGAGGTTCAGCTTGTGGCTGACGGCGCCGGTCTGGAACTTGCCATTCAGGCCGGCCATCAGGCTGGTGTTGTCTTCCTGGTGGGCGATATTGGAGCCGCTCACGGTGGCATTGCCCTGCGCGTCGATCACGGTGAGCGACGAATAGCGGCCGATTTCGCGGGTGTGCTTGGCGCCGCCCGCGACATACGCGGTCCAATTGTCATTGAGGTCGTACTCGCCGCGCAGCATGCCAAAGGTGTCTTCCAGGCTGGTGTTGTCCCACTTCGGCGCGTAGTTGGTGTCCGCCGAGGGCGCGTTGGGGATGCTGGTCAGGCCCGGGCCGAGAAACACCGAGTTACGCCCGCCGTTGACTTGCTGCTTCTGATACACAAAGTCGCCGGACAGGCGCAGGGCATCACCGCGATAATCCAGGCCGACCGAAAACAGCTTCGAACGCTGGCTCTCGTCGTCCACACCGGTATCGCCTTCGCGCTGGGAAATATTCACCCGTGCGCCAAACCGATTGTCTTCGCCAAAACGCTGGCCGATGTCCAGGTGTTCGCCGATGCGGCCATCGTTGCTGATATCGGTGCTGAAGCGGCGCAAAGGCACGTCATCGGCACGCTTGGGTTGCAGGTTCACACCGCCGCCGATGCCCGAGCCACTCGGCGTCACGCCGTTGATAAAGGCGTTGGGGCCCTTGAATACTTCGACCCGCTCCAGGGCGTCGGTGGACATCAACTGGCGCGGCAGGATGCCGTACAAACCGTTGAAGGAAATATCGTCGCCGTTGAGCGGCAGGCCACGAATCACGAACGCCTGGGATTGGTTTGCAAAGCCTGACGCCTGGCGCACGGACGAGTCATTGAGCAGGACATCACCAACCGTCTCGGCCTGCTGGTCACGGATCAGTTTCTCGGTGTAGGAGGACATGCTGAACGGCACATCCATGATGTCCTGGTTGCCCAGCACACCCAACTGGCCGCCGCGTGCCACCTGGCCGCCGGCATATACCGGGGGCAGGGCGCCGGGCGATGGGGCGTCGGCGTTGATGTTGGTGGCGCCCAGTTCCAGCGTGTTGCCATCCTGACTGTGGTTCGCATCCTGCGGGGTGGCTGGGGTTGCGGCGTGAGCGGCAAGGCTCAGGGAGCAGCAAAGGGCGAGCAGGGTCGGGCGAAACGGCACGGCGAATGGGGTACGGGTGGGCATGGTCGATCCGGACGGCGAACCGTCAGTGGTGAGGAAAAGGGCAACAACGTTGCGCGTCCTCGCTGCGCGGATACGACTCCGGTGCGAATGATAGTGATTGTTATTAATGTTCTGCAACAAAATTGTGAAGCGCGTGAGCGTGCCTGCGCGGACGGCCGACCAGCGGCCCGCGCAGTGTCCTGCTGCGCGGGTTGGCGGATAAATGCCATCGCCCATCGCGTTTGCCCGGATGCCGAGTAGAATCACGCCCTGAAAGCGATTCCTGAGGTGCGGTACGGTGGATTTACAGCAGGGTTTTGTCCTGACCCGGCATTGGCGCGATACCCCGGCGGGCACGGAGGTCAGTTTCTGGCTGGCCACCGACCACGGGCCACGGTGTATCCGCCTACCCGTGCAGACCTCGGTGATGTTTATCCCCGAGGCCCATCGCAAGCCGCTGGATTGGCTGCTCAAGGGCGAGCGCGATATCGAGTTGCGCCCGCTGCAGTTGTGCGACTTCCACCATCGCCCGGTGCTGGGCCTGTACACGCGCCAGCACCGCCAGGCGATGGACCTGGAAAAACGCCTGCGTGCCGCCGGGGTGGATGTCTACGAAGGCGACGTGCGCCCGCCCGAGCGCTACATGATGGAGCGCTTCATCACCGCCCCGGTGTGGTTCGGCGGCGTCGCCGATGCCGACGGCACGCTGCTTGACGCGCAGATGAAACCCGCGCCCGATTACCGCCCGCCGCTGAAGCTGGTGTCGCTGGACATCGAGACCACCGCCCAGGGCGATCTCTATTCCATCGCCCTCGAAGGCTGCGGCGAGCGCCAGGTGTACATGCTCGGCCCGCCGAATAAAATCGACTCGGTGGACTTCAAGCTCGATTACTGCGACACCCGCGCCCAACTGCTCGAACGCCTCAACCAATGGCTTGCCCTCCATGACCCCGATGCAATCATCGGCTGGAACGTGGTGCAGTTCGACCTGCGCGTGCTCCACGAACATGCCCAGCGCCTGGGCGTGCCGCTGTTGCTCGGGCGCGGCGGCGAACCGATGACCTGGCGCGAGCATGGCAGCCGTAACCACTACTTCGCCGCCGCGGCCGGGCGGCTGATCATCGACGGCATCGAGGCCCTGCGCTCGGCCACCTGGAGCTTCGAGTCCTTCAGTCTGGAAAACGTCGCGCAGACCCTGCTGGGCGAGGGCAAGGACATCTCCACGCCGTACCAGCGCATGGACGAAATCAACCGCATGTTCGCCGAGGACAAGCCCGCCCTGGCGCGCTACAACCTCAAGGACTGTGAATTGGTCACGCGGATTTTCGCCAAGACCGAGCTGCTCAAGTTCCTCCTCGAACGCGCCAGCGTCACCGGGCTGCCGGCTGACCGCAACGGCGGCTCAGTCGCCGCGTTCACCCACCTGTACATGCCGCTGATGCACCGCCAGGGCTTCGTTGCGCCGAACCTCGGCGACAAGCCGCCCGAGGCCAGCCCCGGCGGTTTTGTCATGGACTCGCGCCCCGGCCTCTACGAATCGGTGCTGGTGCTCGACTACAAAAGCCTCTACCCGTCGATCATCCGCAGTTTCCTGATCGACCCGGTGGGCCTGATCGAAGGCCTCAAGCACCCCGACGACAGCACCTCTGTGGAAGGCTTTCGTGGTGCGCGTTTCTCGCGTACCCGCCATTGCCTGCCTGCCATCGTCGCGCGGGTGTCCGAAGGCCGCGAAGAGGCCAAGCGCGAACATAACGCGCCGCTGTCCCAAGCGCTGAAGATCATCATGAACGCCTTTTACGGCGTGCTCGGCTCCAGTGGTTGCCGGTTTTTCGATACGCGGCTGGCGTCGTCCATCACGATGCGCGGCCACCAGATCATGCGCCAGACCCGTGAGCTGGTCGAAGCGCAGGGCTATGAAGTGATCTACGGCGACACCGACTCCACCTTCGTCTGGCTCGGCGGTGCGCATACTCAAGAGGACGCCAGCCGCATCGGCCACGCGCTGGTGCAGCACGTCAACGCCTGGTGGCGTGAGCACCTGCGTACGGCATACGGCCTGCAAAGCGCGCTGGAACTGCAGTACGAAACCCACTTCACCCGGTTTCTGATGCCGACCATTCGCGGCGCGGAGGAGGGCAGCAAGAAACGCTACGCCGGCCTGGTGGTGCGCCGCGACGGCAGCGAAGAGATGGTCTACAAAGGCCTGGAGACCGTGCGCAGTGACTGGTCGCCCCTGGCCCGGCAGTTCCAGCAGGAGTTGTACCAGCGCATTTTCCATCGCCAGCCCCATCAGGACTACATTCGCGACTACGTACGCCGTACCCTCAGCGGCGAATTCGATGAGCTGCTGATCTACCGCAAGCGCCTGCGCCGCCAGTTGGATGACTACGAGCGCAACGTGCCGCCGCACGTGCGTGCCGCGCGCCTGGCCGATGAATACAACGACCGCCTCGGGCGTCCGCGCCAGTACCAGCGCGGCGGCTGGATCAGCTACGTGATCAGCGTCAACGGCCCCGAACCGCTGGAGGTGCGCCAGGCGCCGATTGACTACGACCACTACGTCACCCGCCAACTGCAGCCGGTGGCCGATGCGATCCTGCCGTTCGTGAATGACGATTTCGGCACTCTGGTCGGCGGGCAAATGGGCCTGTTCTAAAACACTTGCCGAGGCACTGCGCGAGCCTGCACTCTTGGTCACTGACGACCACCCGACGGCGCAGCTCCCATGACTCACATTACCTTGACCGGCACTACAGTCGAACTCCAGCCCCTGCAACCCGAACACAAGGCCGCCTTGCTCGACGCCGCCGCCGATGGCGAGCTGTGGAACCTCAAGGTCACCAACGTGCCGGGCCCCGGCACCGTCGACCAATACATTGATACCGCGCTGGCCGGGCGTGCTGCGGGCAGCGTGATCCCGTTCACCATCGTGCGCCGCGACACCGGCCAGGTGGTCGGCAGCACGCGGTTCTGGAAGGTCGACCGGGTCAATCGCAAGCTGGAGATCGGCCACACCTGGCTGGCGCTGTCGACGCAAAAAAGCGCGATCAACACCGAAGCCAAGCTCCTGCTGCTGACCTACGCTTTCGAGGTGCTGGACTGCGTGCGGGTGCAGTTCACCACGGATGAACTCAACGAAAAATCCCGTGCTGCGATCCTGCGCCTGGGCGCCGTGCAGGAAGGCATCGTGCGCCATGAACGCATCATGCCCGACGGGCGCAAGCGCAACTCGGTGCGTTTCAGCATCATCGATTCGGAATGGCCGCAGGTGAAAGCCAACCTGCAGGCGAAGCTGCGGCGATAGGAGGAAAGGCCCATGTACACGCTCTACGGTACCGACGAGTCCGGCTCCTGCATGATCGAGATCGCCCTGGCGCGTTGCGCGGTCGAGTGGCACCGCGTGGATGCCAGTTCCTGGCAGGAAGGCCCGGGCACCGACGCCCTGGCCCGCATCAACCCGCTCAAGCAGATCCCCACGCTGGTCACCCCTGATGGCCAGGTGTTGACGGAGAGTGCGGCAATCCTGATCCACCTGGGCGTGGAATACCCCGACGCCAACCTGCTGGTGGGCAACCGTGGGCAGATCCTGCGCGGCCTGGTGTACATCGCCGCCAACTGTTATTCGGCCATTGGCATCATCGACTATCCGCAACGCTGGCTGGGCGAGGCCGAACCCGTGGTGCAGAACCAGTTGATCACCGGCACGCGGCGCTATCTGCACCAGGCCTGGGTGGTGTTTGCCGACCAGTTTGCCGACCAGTTGTTTGCGCCCAGCGGCGAGCCGAATGCGCTGGGCATCATGGCGGCGGCGGTGTCGCGCTGGGACGCGGCGCGCGAAGCGCTGGCCGCCCTGGCGCCGGGTTTTGCCCAGAGCCTTGCGCAAGTGGATGCCGATCCCGTCGTGGCCCCCGTATTCGCGCGGCATTGGCCCGCGCAATGACCGCGCTGCGGCCTGTCGCGTGGCACGTCACGCGCTGGTGCGATGACCCCTTCAGCCAGGGCGCCTACAGCGCGTTGTTGCCAGGTGGCGAGCCGAGCCTGCGGCGCCTGTTGTCAACGCCGATTGATAATCGTCTGTTTCTTGCTGGCGAAGCCTTCAACCACGATCACTCGGCCATGACCCACAGCGCCTGGGACAGCGGGCTGCGCGCAGCCAATGCGGTGATCGCGACCTCGGCTCGAACGGTGATTGTCATCGGTGCCGGTTTTGCCGGCCTCGGCGCTGCCCGCGCCTTGCAGGCGCAGGGCGTGGCGGTGCGCGTTCTCGAGGCGCGTAACCGCATCGGCGGGCGAGTGCACAGCGTAGCCCTCGGTGGGCAAATGGTAGATGTGGGCGCCGCCTGGTTGCAGCAGTATGCGATCAACCCGCTGGCGCGGCGTGCCGAGCAGTTGGGCCTGGAGCGGCGCCCGACGGACTTCTCGCAGCCATTGGCCGCCGCGTGGGACGGCCCGTTGCCGGACATCAACCGCGCCTATGCCCGACTCAAACAGGCCATCGACCGTCAGCAACCGTTGGCGCCCGGCGTCGACCGCTACCTGGCCACCTTGACCGCCAGCGAGCGCCGCGCGGCACGCTATGCCATCGACGCGAACTTGATCCTCGAAGCCGGTTTGCCCCTGGACCAGCTGTCGACCCAGACGCTTGACGAGGAGGGCGTCGGCCATGGCGACCAGTTTTTGCCGCACGGTTACGGGCAACTGCTGGCAGACGCTGCCAGCGGCCTGGATATCCACCTCAACCACCCTGTGCAGCACATCAGCTGGGACGAGCACGGTGTGCGCGTGGATGATCGGGATGCCGATGCCTGCATCTGCACGGTGCCGATACCGGTGCTCAAGCAATTGAGCTTTACCCCGGACTTGCCGGCGACGTATCGCCACGCCCTGGAGCTGTTCACCATGGGCCGCCTGGAAAAAGTCGTGCTGCAGTTCGATCAGCGTTGGTGGCCGGCGTCCGAGGACGGCTACCTGCGCTGGTACGACGCGCCCGCCAATTGGGGCGAGTGGCTGGATTTGACCGATGCGGTGGGCACGCCGCTGATTGCCGGGCTGATCGCCGCAGACGCCGTGGACCGCCACTATCCAGGCAAGACCGATGAGCAAATCGCGCTGGCGGCCTGCGAAAAACTCAGCGCCTGGGCTTCCGCAATCAGAAGAAACAATGACTCCTGAACCTACCCAAACCCTTGCGTAGCGGGCGTCCTGGCCTACGCTTTCTTAAAGTGGTGTAGGAATCATCCTTGAATTTGACTGTCGCAGACATGAAACTCAAGAACCCTGCATGGAATTAAAAGGAGGTGCGCATGCTCATCCGGTCGCTGACCCTGGCTACCTTGATGGCTTTTACGGGGCCGCTGTTGGCTGCTGATGATATCAACCCGCTCAAGCAGGATTTGGGCAAGTCCCGGCCGCTGGTGGTGGTGGAGTTGGACTCCGGGAACGCCGCGCTGACGGACCTGAAGAAACAGCTGGAAGAGCCGGCCACCAAGCAAGCCTTTGAAGAGCGCAGCATGGTGTTCTACACCGTGAAGTTCGGCAGCATTGGGGCCGAGGGCGAGAAGTTCGCCAAGGACCCCAAGGACAACAAGAAACTCACGCCGCCTGAAACCAATGCGCTGATCCGTGCCCTCAAGCTGGGCGCCGGCAGCGGCACCAAGGTGATCCTGGTTGGCAAGGATGGCGAGAAGAAAGTCGAGAAGACCGTGCCACCGGATACCCTCGACCTGAAGGAATTCTTCAGCGCGATCGACCAGATGCCGATGGCCGAGAAAGAAATGGCCGCCCCGGCCGAGCCTGAACCCGCTGCCGCCCCGGCCGCGAAGCCAGGCGCCAAGGCGGGTAAGCCGGCCAAGCATGCCGCGCCGCAACAGCAACTGGATGATTGACCTGCGCCCAAGGCGCTGGCTGACCCAGCGCTGATCGAAGCGCTTATGTAGGGAGGGAGCTTGCTCCCGCTCGACGGCGCAGCAGCCGCAAGCGTTTTGGCGGCGCTGCGTACCTCAGCCGGAGCAAGCTTTCTTGCCACACAGGCTTCAGGTGCGCGGTTCAGAAACTTTACGCTGCGGAAACGGAAAGTAGAAAAACCGCAAGAACGCCACGCGCTTGATCACTTCCCCGATCAACAACGGCACCCCAACCCCCACCACAAAACCGATGCAGGCCGCGACAAATGGCGGCAGGCCCAGGCGCTCCATCAGGTCAAACGTTTTGTGCTGGATCTCCCCATGGAAGATCAACAGGATCAGGGTCGACTGGCCGATATAGGTCATCACCCGCGTGATCAGCGCCGACACCATCAGCACCCGCGCCAGCGCCCAGCACACGTACACGCCAATCACCGCCAGCAGGCTGGTCCACAGCCAGTGGTCGTAGCGACGCTGCGCCAGGTCCATGGTGTCGCCCCGATAGAGGAACACGGCGGCGAACAACACCACCGACACCAACAAGGTCAGCAGCGACCCCGCATGGGTGCGCAGCCAATTGCGCAGCAGGTAGCCGTAGATGAAACAGGCGCTGCTGATCAGGGTGATATCCAGGCTGAAGGGCAGGCCGGGCAGCACCCAGGTTTGTCCGCCCACGGTCACCGGCAGTTGCCAGAAAAACGGCAGCATCCAGATGCCCACCAGCAGCGGCACCAGGGTCAGCGCGCAACTCACTGCCAGCGGCAGGCGCTGGATCAGGCGCAACACCGCCCAACTGAACAGGATCGCCACCCAGAAATGCGGCAGGAACCACATCGCTTGCCACGGGATGGTGTCCACCGAGGCATACAGCACGCCACCGATGTCCGGCAGCAGCGGTTGGCCACGCAGCACATCGCGCACGATCACATACACCAGCATGGTGAAGAAAAACGGCTTGAGCAGGCCATCCGCCTTGCGCACGGCCATCTCCCCGAAGGGCTGCTCCGGCTTGAACAGCACCCCGGACAGAAAGAAGAACAACGGCAGCACGAACGACGCCAGGATCGGGTACATCAAGTCCGGGGACGTGGCGACAAACCAACTGTGGGCATACACGATCACCAGGATGCCGATGCCTTTGGCGATATCCATTTGAATCCAACGATGTTTCACCTGTTCATCCTCCCTCTGTGAACCGCACAGCCCCTGGCAGGAACTGGCACGCCGTCATGCCTTGCGCCAGGGCTTGAGCCATAGTCCCATCCCCAGCAACACCAGGATGCCGGCCAAGGTGCTCAACCCCAGTTGCAGCCACACGCCTTCAATACGAAACAGTGCCAGCGCCGCCAACCCCATCACCAGTGCACTGAGCAGCCATTGCCGCACCCAGGGCAGGGCTTCGAGCAATGCCTGGCGCTGCATCAGCAGCAACGCGGTGCAGATCACCCCGGCCAGCGCGGCCAGCGGGATTCCGGCCAGGCCAAACACAAAGGGCAGGGCGCCCAGCAGCAACACGTTGACCAGGCTCCCGAGCAACTCGCAGCGCAACGGCTGGCGCGTGTCGCCGGCGGCATAGGCGTAGCGGGCGAGCAAGGCGTTCCAGGCGCCGAATACCAACGGTACGGCGAACCAGGCCAGCAGCAACGGCAATGGCGAGTCCGCCGATTGCTTGGGCAGCAGCAGCGCCACCAGGCTCGGCGCTGCCGCCACCAGGCCGACGCCGGCGGGCAGGGTCAGCACGCTGGCGGTTTCCAGGCCGCGCTTGAGCAGGGCCAGGCGCTCATCGCCCTGGCGCCGGCTCATCATGCCCAGCAGCACCTGATTGAGGCTCATCAGCGCAATCAGCGGCAGGTTCATCAGTTTGCGTGCCAGGTTGACCCAGGTCACCGCGCCTTCGCCCAACAGCGACGCCACCAGGCGCTCGATCAGGGCCAGGCCCTGGCTGGCGCCGTTGCTCAGCAACAGCGGGCCGATGCGCTGGCCCAGCTCCCGCAGCGGCGCGAAGGTCAGCTGCCAACGCCACGGCCGCCAGCCTTGGCGCCACACCGACGGCAACAACGCCAGCGGCATCAGCAAGCTGCCCGCCAGGCAGGCCAGGACCAGCGAGTGCGGTTGAGTCGCGGTGCCGGCGAGGGCGAGGTAGGTCACGGGCGGCAGGTTGAACAGCAACGAGCCCAGCCCCGCCAGCACAAAACGCTCGCCCGCCTGCAACGGAATGCTGAACAGCGCATGCAGCATCAACCCCGGCACGCACCAGGCGACGATCTGCAAATTGCTCGCGGCGAGGGCGGTGGCGCTGGCCGCCAAGCCGGGGCCGAGCAGCTGCACCAGCCATGGCGCGAGCAGCGTCAGCAGCAGGCTGGTGACCAGCGCGATCAGCATCAACGCCGGGAACAACACGGCCAGCCAATCCAGGCGCTCACCGTCCTTGCGCTGCAGGTACAGCGGCAGCGCGGCGGCACTCAGCACGCCACCCGCCAGGGACATGCGCAGCGCTTCCGGTAAAAACAGCGCGATCAGAAACGCATCGCTGCGTTCACCCGCGCCCCACGCCGCCACGAGCAACCATTCACGCGCAAACCCCAGGCACAGGCCCAGCAGGGTCGCCAGGGTCAGCCAAACGGCCGAGCCCAGCATCAGGGACGCGCGCCATCAAGCAGCGGCTTGCGAAACACCACCGTCTTGACCTGCGGCAGGCGCGCCGGAAACAGGCGCCGCGCCTCCAGCACATTGATGCCGACCATCAACCAGAACAGCGCCACCATCACCACTGCGAAGCTGAAGTAGTGGTCAAACAAACCGCTGACCAGCGCCGACAGAATCCCACCGGTGGTGCCCAGCCACAGGGCGTTGTCCTTGGTCAGGCGAATCGGGCCTTTTTCCGGACGGGCCTCACGCCACCAACGCACGGTCACCGCGACGAAGAACAGCATGCCGACGATGCCGATCTTGTAGATGTAGTTCAGCCACAGGTTGGAAATCCCCAGGAAATGCGTACCCGGCACCGGCGGGTCGACCTTGAAGCCGATGCCGAACGGGTAGGCCGCCACCGCCTGCGGGAACATGCGGTATTCGTCGAAACGCACTTCGGTACTGGCGTTGTCCGAAGAGAAAATCGTTGCCAGGCGCTCCTGCAACGGCGGGTAGGCAATCACCAGCGCCACGGTCAGCGCCGCGCCGATCATCAACAGGCGCCCGGTGTACGGCACGCGCCGCGTGGCCATCCACATCAGCACCAACGCCAGGCTGACCATCGCGCCGCGGCTGCTCGCCAACAGCAAGGCGGCCGCTCCCAGGCACGCCACGCCCAGGCCGAGAGCGCGTTTCCAGCCTTGTTCGGTCATGCCAAAACAGAACGCCAACGGCAGCAGCAGCGCCATGATCCCGCCGATGGCATTCGGGTGCGTCCACGGCGAGCCCATGCGCGAGGACATCGCCTCCAGGCCGAATTTGAGCATGTCGAAGTTGGCGTAGTTGAACAGCGCCAGGATCGGCGCAATCCCGGCGCCGGAGCGGGTGCGCACAAACACCGCGATCGACAGCACCAGCATCGCCAGGGTACCCAGCAGCAGGGCGATCACCAGCGCTTCCCGGTGCTTGTGGTCCACCAGCAGTTTGGCCGCGATAAACACCCCGGACAGGTTCAGCAACCAGCGCAGCCAGTTGGCCACGCCGCTGGTGTCGGCATGGATGGTGACCTGGCCGACAATGAACGGGAACACGCTGAACAGCATCAGCCACAACAGCATCTGGTCGGTGGGGCGCCGCGCCAGGCCTGGTGTGTCGGGCAGGCGCGCGAGAAAGCTGTGCCACAGGATGGCGCCCCAGGTCAGCGCCAGGATCGCTTCGCTGACGGTACTGCGGATGCCCAGGTTGATCGTCGAAAACGGCATGAACGTCGCCACCAGGGCAAACAGCAACAGGCCCCAGAACGGAAAGCGCAGGATCGTCACCGCGCCCGCCAGGCCGACCACGGCGAGGAAGGCCTTGGCCGGTGACAGCAGCAGGGCGAGGGCGCCGAACAGCAGGCCGAAGAGCACCGCCACGAGGCTTGCCAGATTCACTCTCACTTCAGTTCCTCGATCAGTTCGGCCAGGCGTCGACGGTAGGCGTGATGGTTGAAACGCTCCGCCCATTGGCGCCGTTGCGCGGCGGATTCTTCAATAGGCTGCTGCGCCAGGCTGACCATCAACTGCACCAGCGCCGGGCCGTCGGTAGGCGAAAAACGTGGCGCCGACGGCGGGGTGATTTCATCCAGCGAGGTGCCGCTGGCCACTGCCACTGCCGTGCCGACGCTCAGGGCTTCGATCACCGGCAGGCCAAAGCCCTCGGCGTAAGACGGTTGCCACAGGCGCGACGCCTGCCGGTACAGCGCATGCAACTCGGCATCCGACACACCGCTCAGCGCCCGAATCCCCGGCAGCGTGCGCTGGGACTCGGGCAGGTGTTCCAGGCTGCCCACCAGCACCAACTCCGGCACGCCGGGGGCCTGGCGTCGCGCCTGCTGCCAGGCATCGACCAGAAACGGCACGTTCTTGCGCAGCTCGCGCGTGCCCACCAGCAACCAGTAGCGCTCCGGCAGTTGGCGCGCCGACAGGTCCGCTGCCAGCTCGGCAAAGGCGTCGACCTGATTGGGCAATACGCGAATCTTGCCCGCAGCCTTGGGAAACAGCCGCGCGGTTTCATCGGCGCTGTACTGCGACGGCGTCCACACGCGGTCGGCGCTGTGCACCGCGTAGGCAATCGACAGGCGATCGCTGGTCTTGTAGATCAGCGCCTTGAGGCGGTTGGCGTGGTAGTTGTCCAAGGTGATCTGGAACAGGTCATGCAACAGCACCACGCTGCGCAGGCCCTTGGGTTTGGGCGGCAACGGCAGGCCCATATTGAAGGTGCTGATGTACAGGTCGATGTGCTGCTCACGCAAGGCGCGTGGCAAAAAACCAGCCTCGAAACGCAGGCGATTCTGCGGTTGGTGCATGGCGGTCTTGGCACAGCCCCAGGCCGGGCAATGGGCCTTCAAGCGGGTTTCGTCGCCCAGCGGCGCCACGGTAAAGCGCTCAAGCTCGATGCCTGGGAAGGTGCGCAGGGCGCTTTCCAGCGCATACACCTGGCGGCTGATGCCCGATTGCGGCGACGTGCCGACGGTGCGGTAATCCAGGCCTACACGCATGCGGGCTCCTTGTGCGTGAGCGGTAAAAGGCTCGCGTACACCTGCTCCAACTGGCTGGCGGCAACGCTCCAGTCATGGGCGCGGCGTACATAGGCGCGGCCGGCTTCACCCATCGGTTCGGCGGCATCGGGGAACTGCAACAGGCGCACCACCGCGTCCGCCAAGGCGCTAGCGGTTTGCCCGCCGAGGTAGTCCAGGCCTTCCACCAAGTCCAGCCCCGACACGCCCTGTGCGGTGCTCGCCAGCGGCAGGCCGGCGGCCAGGGCTTCCAGCACCTTGAGCTTGGAGCCGCCGCCATGGCGCAACGGTGCGAGGAACACCGAACAGCTCGATTGCAGCGCCAGCAGGTTGGGCACGAAGCCTTGCCATTCGATCCGCGGGTCCTGCCAGCGTTCACGCCAACTGGCCGGCATGCCGAAGCCGCAGACACTCATGCGCGCCTGCGGGCAGCGCTCCCAGACCTTGGGCAGGATGTCATCCAGGGCCCACTCGATGGCGTCCACGTTCGGCGCGTATTCGTAGTTGCCAAGGAACAGCACGCGGCGTGTCGAAGGGTCGGGTCGGGCGGCGGCGAAGTGGTCGCAGTCCACGCCATTGACCACCACCGGCACCGGCTTGCCGGCGATTTTTTCCAGCACCTGGGCATCGCTGTCGGTCACTGCGATTACCTGTGTGGCCTGGCGCATGACCCGGCGCTCCCAACGTGCATAGCGCCATTGATCGTAGCGAATGAACGGCAGCGCCCAACGCGGCAGACGGTCGTAGGTGGCGGCGCCGAGGGCCGATTCGACGTTGTGCTCGGTCAGCACGAACGGTTGGGATTTGCGTGCCAGCGCATCTTCGTAAGGTTGGAAGGTGTAGGTGTGCTCGATCTGCACCACATCCCAGTGCTCATCCAGCAACCTGTTGAAGGTGTCCTGCAAGGCGCCCGACAGGCCATTCACACTGGCGAGCAGCGGGTAGGGCGCAAACAGCCCGGCCAACAGGGTCGTGGCGCTGCGCAGCGGGCGGCGCGGCAGGACGATCAGTTGCTCGAGAAACGCCTCCAGCACCTGGCGGTCGGCGAGCGACACCGGGTGCTTGTCATGCAGCAGCAAGGTGATCCGGTGCCCCCGCGCGGCGAGGCTGCGCAGCAGATGGAACTGGCGCGTCTTGCCGCCGCTGGTGGCGGGCCAGGGCGAGTAGGGCAGGATCCATAAAATGCGCATGGCAGGCCTCAGTCCCATAACAGGATTTGCAGGTTCGGCTTGACCGGTACGGTCAGGCCGTTGGTGCCGCTTACCGGGGTTTGCGTACCGCGCAACGGGTCGTACAGGGTGGCGCTGGCCAGGTTGGGCAAGTGCGCGTTACCGCCTTCGGCCGACCAGAAGAACCACACCTTGCGCCCATCGGCACGCGTCCAGCCAATGCTGAACAGGCCGTCGGGCAAGGCGTCGGCGACCGGCGGGTCACCCGGGGTGAGCGACGGCCCGCTGACGTCGAGGAAATACTTCAGCGCGGTGTAGACCGGCTTGGGGTTGGCGTCGATGTCCAGCAGCCCGTAGAACTGGTCGCGCACGCTGGCGCGCTGGTCGAGGTCGCTCAAGGTGAACAGGAAGATGCGGTCGTAATCCAGCGCGCTCATCAGCGCCAGGCGCCGCACCACGTAATCGGCCTGGCCCTGCTGGGTGATGATGTCCTGGGCGTCCTTGGGGCCGGGGTAGGTCGACCAGCCCCACTCGGTGCTCCACAAGGTTTGCACGCCGCCGTTGCGCAGGGCCTGGTTGAGCTGGGTGGTCTTGGCGATAAAGTCGAGGTTGGCCGGATCGTTGCCTTCGGGCAATTGGGTGTAGGGGTGATAGGACACGACGGTGTTCAGGCTGGCCACGCCCAGCGCGGCAAGGGCGTCGAACATGGTCTGGCCGTTGGGCATTTCGCTGAAGAACGCCATGCCGGCCGCCACCACCGGGGTGTTCGGGGCGACCGCGCGCAGTGCGGCGGCGCTGGCGGTGAGCAGCGTGGCGTAGCCGGCCGGGTCTGCCACCGGGCGCCAGAAGCCCAGCAGGTTCGGTTCGTTCCACACCTGCCAGGCGTTGACGCTGGGGTAACGCTGGGCCAGCAGCGCCATGCGGTTGGCGAACACGTTCGGGTCTTTGGGCGGGTACTGGTCCTGATAGGGCGCACCGGCCGGCGCGGTGGTGGCGAAGGGCGCCGAACCCACCAGGTAGAACACCGACTTGAGTTGATTGTCTTGCAGCTTGCCGACCAGTTGATCGAGGGTTGCCACCTGATACTGGTTCTGCGCCGGCTCCAACTGATCCCAATGCAGGTCCAGGCGCACCCACTCCAGGCCCAGGTCCTTGAGACGGTCGATCTGCATCTGGTAACGCTGGGGGCTGAACCACAGGAACTGTGCGTTCACGCCCAAAAAGTCCTTCCACACCACGGTCTTGTTGCCCTTGAGCACATGGCTTTCGGCATCCGCCTGGCGCCCCCACAAAACGGCGGTCAGGCCCAGCACGGCGACCACCGCGAGGCTGGCAAGGAACGTTTGTCTACGCGCCATGGCGGGCTCCTGCGATGGCTTCGGCAAACACTTCGGTGAACTTCTGCGCGGTCAGCGGCCACAGGCGTTCACGGCCGATCTCGCCGGCGCGTTCGGCCCAGTCCCTGGCCAGCGCCGGCGTGCGCGCCAGGCGCAGCAATTGTTCGGCCAGCGCCGCCACATCGCCTTCGGGGTAGATGGCGCCATTGCCACTGGCAACTTCCTCGGCAAACGCGCGTGCGTCGGAGGTGATTGCTCCGCGCCCACAGGCGGCGGCCCAGGACAGCGCGCCACTGGTGCCGCGCTGGCGCCCGAGCAGGCCGAGTTTTTTCGATTCGCGGTAGGGCAGCACCATCACATGATGGGCCTGGATGGTCTGGGCAATCTCGTCGGCCGGCAGGTTCAGCCGCCAGTCGATGGCGTCGGTCAGGCCGAGTGCGGCGATCTGGCTGTTGAGTTGCTCCAGGTAGTTGCCGCCGGCGCCAAAGGCCATTTCCGCCGCCGTGCCGCCGGCCAGCGTCAGGCGCACATGGCCGCGCAGTTCAGGGGCCTGTGCGAAGACATCGGCCAGCGCCTGCACCAGGTCTTCGATGCCTTTGCCGCGGTAGATGAACCCGAAATACAGCAGGCGCAGGGTGTCGAGCGCGGGCAGCGGTGCCGGTGGCACGGCGAGGTTGGCATGGTTGATCACGGCCACCTTGCCGGGCGGCAGTTGCATGCGCAGGCGCAGGCAATCGGCGCCCAGGCGAGTCAGCGTCACCAGGCGGGTCAGGCCCTTGGCGACCTGGCGTTCCTCACGCAGGGTCAATGGGTCGGCCAGCACCACGGCCGCCTGCGGCAAGGGGCTGGGCAAGCGCTCCAGCAGGTTCAGCGGAAACGGCAGGCGTTCACGGCGCCACACAATGCGCTCCGGGTCGTGCACGGTGGCGGTCAGCGGCAAGTGCGAGTAGGCCTTGCGCAACTCGCGCAGGGCCAGGAACTCACCCAGGCGCCCGCCGCCCAGCTCGGCGTGGACCAGGTCCACGGTCTGCCAGTTGAACGTCGCGACCGCGTGCTTGATCGCCTCGGAAGTGCCCGCCACCCCGGCCAACGGCGTCAGCACCGTCACCCCAAGCTGCTCCAGCGCCGTGCGAAAGTGGTTCGCATAGTCGGCGATGCCGTTTTTTTCCGGCGGCAAGGGCGCGAGCAGGGCGATACGCATCAGAACGCTCCCCGGTACTTGGCGATGGTCTGCAGCACTTTGCTCGGCACTTCGAACTTGCGACGGTTGATGATGATGCCGTCGACCTTGCCAAACGCGGTATTGAGGATCGACAGCGCATGCTCGACCACCGGCACGGTACTTTTGCGTGCTTCCACCACCAGGCCGATCAGGTCGGCGCGGCGCAAGGTGATAAAGGCTTCGCGGTTGTCGAGCAAGGCCGAGGCGTCGAGCAGCACCACTTCGCCCGGAGCGGCGGCTTCAAGCCCGCCGACCCGTACATTGATGCCGTTCTCGCGCAACAACAGGCGCAGCTGTTCCACCACAAAGGTCACGCCTTCGCCATGGCGCGCCGACGTCAGCCCCAGGGTCAGGCCGCGTTCGGCAATGCGGTCGGGCTGCAACAGGCTGTACAGCCGGTAGATACTTGCATTGAAGGCATTGGCGCTTTGCGCGGTGGTGGTGTCCAGCTCCGGCAGGGTGGTCCACAGCGGCAAGCCGAACTTGCGTTCCACCAGGCCACCGTCGTGAATGCGCTGGTCGAGCAGGTAGCAGAGGTAGATCACCAGCAGGCCGACGACGATTGCAAACGGAATCGCCAACACCAGCATCAACAGGGTTTTCGGAAAGATCCGACCCGGGTTCAGGGTGGCTTCTTCGATCACCGCGATGTTGCTGATCTGGCTGTTGTCCAGCTCGCGGTCGATGCGCGATTTTTCCAGGTTGTCCACGTACAGCGCGTAGTTGCGCTCGGTGGCGCTGAGCTCACGGGACAGGCGCGCCAGCTCCGGCTCGATCTCCAGGGCCTGCTTGCGCTGGTCCTCGAGGTTGACCAGTTGCTTCTGCTGTTGAACCAGTTGGGTGCGCAGGGCCAGGTTGTTGCTCGACTCATCCAGCAGCACCCGCTGCAGGTGGATTTCCAGGGTGTTCGGCGCACGGTTCTCCGAGGCCTGCACGGTGTTGCTCTCGTTGGCGACCTGGGCCTGCATGGCGCGAATCGACGCATCCAGCGCTTTGACCGGCGGTGCGTTGTCGGTATAGGTGCGCATCATGTCGGCGCGTTCCAGCAGCTTCTGGTTGAGCAGGCGACGCAAGTCCTGCTGCTGTGGGTTCAGTGCGATCTGGCGCACCGTGGTGACTTCCTTGGGCTGCCCCTTGAGCTGGTTGCGCGTGCTCTCGATGGCGCTGTCGGACGAGGCGATCAGGCGGGTGGTGTTGAAGGTCTCGCCGCGCAGCACGTTGATGCGCTCGGACAAGTCTTCCAGGCGGTCGGTGATGCTCGCCGCGCCGATCTCGTTCAGGTGCTTGAGGATCTGCTCCTTGTAGCTCTTGATCTCGGTGGCGCTGGTATTCACCTGGCCTTCGTAGAAGGCATACAGGCTCTTGCGCCCCAGGGCCTGGGTGCGTTCGTTGATGTAGGTCTCGACCCAGTCCTTGACCACCGCCTGGGCAATTTCCGGGTCGCCCCAGGTAAAGCTGATGTCCATCACCGTGGAGCCGGCGGCGTGGCTCACCTCAAAGCTTTTTTCCAGGCCGGCGGCAAGGCGTTCCACCGGGGTGGTTTTTTCCACCACGCCGAGGGTTTCCAGAACCACGCGCAGGCCATCGAAGACTGCGCCCACGCCTTGCTTGAGGTAATGCTTGGCGCTTTTGAAAAAGCCTTCGGGCGGCGGCGCATTGTTGATCACTTCCAGGTAGTGCTCGGCCACCGCACGCACGATCGGACGCCCGGTGAGCAGGCGCTCCTCATCGACGATCGGGTCGCGCTGGGTGCTGGGCATCACCAGCGCCTGGCGGTTGCTGATCTCGATCGGCAGGGTCGAATCACGCCCCGGTTTGACCAGCAGGCGTGCGGTGGACTCGTACTTGGCCGGCAGCAGGAAAGCGCCGAGCAGGATAATCACCAGCGCTGCGATGGCCGCCAGCTTGAACTCGTGGCGGAAGATGAAAAACAGGCGCAGAAGATCACGAAAAGAACGGATCTCGATCATGGGATGTCGCTCCTTTAGTTATTGCCGCCGCTGGTTCTGGTGTAGTTGTAGCCAACCCCAATGGATTTGGTGAACGGGATCAGTTGGTTCAGGTAGGTATCCACGCCCTGGATGCGCTCGCCTACGTTGGATTTGGGCACGAACACCACGTCACCGCGTTGCAGCGGCACTTGTTTGCGCCCGTTGGGGCCGGTCTTGAGGTACTGGCTGAAATCCAGGAAGTAGGCGTGGTAGGCGCCTTGGGCATCTTCACGCAGCAAGGCGACCATGCTCGCGTTGCCCGAGGGGTTGACCCCGCCGGCGCCGACGATTGCCTGCTCGAGTGTGTTGGCCGTGGCGATCTGGACCGCCGTCGGGTTGTTCACCGCGCCACCGACAATCACCGAGTTGCCCGGTGCCTGGTTGATGTTCACCGTCACGCGTGGCTCGCGGTACACCGGCGCGAGGCTCTTGGTCAGGTCGGCGGCGACCTCGGCGGGGGTGCGATGCGCCACCTGGATCGGCCCCAGGAAGGGGTAGTTGATCTTGCCGTCGTTCTGCACCGTATACAGCGTCAGCTCGTAGATGGTGCTGACGTTGAACGCCGACAGCGTCGGCATCTCGCCGGCATCGCGGACGATACGCAACTGGTCGCCGATGCGGATGCGTTCCACCGCCGGCGGCAGTTGGGCGAGTTGGTCGAGGGCGCGCTTGCCGTCCTCGACAGTCTGGTCGTCGGGCGGGACGATGCGTGCCGGCGTATTGCAGGCGGACAGGGCCAGCATGGCCAAGGCGAGCACGGCGGGTTTGATCAAGCGGGACTTCCTGTGGGTCATGCTGCTCACCTCCAATAACCGGGAAACATGCTGATGCGCCGCTTGAGGGCCAGCGGCAGGCGGCGCTCAAGATGGCCCAGGCGGTAGCCGAGCAACTTGAACGCGCTGCGCACCAGCACTTCGGGTACGCGGTGCAAGGCACCGGCTTTGCGCAAGGCCGCGAGTTCGGCCAGCACATAGCGTTTGCCTTCACCGCCGGCGTCGCCAAAGGCCTGTCTGATCCACGGTTCGCGACCGTAGAACACGCCAATGTCGAAGTAGCGATGAAACTCATCCATGAGTTTGTAATCGTGGGAGTGATGCACCAGCGCCGTGGCGGCGTAGCGCACCTTGTAGCCTTCGAGCAGCATGCGCGCCGCAACGTAGGCGTCTTCGCTGCCGATCACGTCGGCGGGAAAGCCGCCGACCGCCTGCAGCACGCTGCGCCGGTACACCGAAAACGAGTCGGAGCTGAAGCAGGTCTTGATCCCCAGCACGGGCGCATCGGCCAGGCTTTTGCTGCGGCTCTGCTCCGGGTAGTTGAAGTGCCGCGACTGCGCGCCCAGCACGCCGGCATCGGGGTGCGGTAGCTGGCGACCATAAGCCACGCCGTTGAGCGGGTCCTGTTGCAATTCCTCCAGCAGGTTGGCGAAGGTCTGCGGGGTCGCGGGGATGGCGTCCTGAGTCATGACGATCAGCGCGTCGCCACCCACCTGTTCGCTGGCCCAGCGGCGCGTGCCGCCGTGGTTGAAATCACGCGCGTCGATCACCTCGACCCGCGCACCGAACTCGCGAAAACGCGCCACGGTGTCATCGCTGGAGGCGCTGTCGACTACCAGCATCTCGTCCGGTTGCAGGGTTTGCATCTTCAGCGCCGGCAGCAAGCGCGCCAGGTGGCTGGAGGCGTTTCGGGTCGGGATGATCAGCGAAGTGCGCATGTCATTTCTTCGCCTCGAGAGGGGCGCGCCCGTAGATGTCGTCGAAGCGCACGATGTCGTCTTCGCCCAGGTACTCGCCGCTCTGCACCTCGATCATCACCAGGTCGATGATGCCGGGGTTGGTCAGCCGGTGTTTGTGCCCGGCAGGGATGTACGTGGACTCGTTGGCGTTGATCAGGAATTCACGCTCGCCGTTGGTGATCTGCGCTGCGCCGCTGACCACCACCCAGTGTTCGCTGCGATGGTGGTGCATCTGCAATGACAGCGAGGCCTGGGGCTTGACCACGATGCGCTTGATCTTGAAGCGGCTGCTTTCCTCGAGCACGGTGTAGGTGCCCCACGGCCGCGTGACGGTACGGTGCAGGCTGTACGCCGGGTGGTTCTGGCGCTTGAGTTCGGCGACGATGTAGCGCACGTCCTGGCTGCGGTTGGCGTCGGCGATCAGCAGCGCATCCGGGGTGTCGACGATGATCAGGTCACGCACGCCCACCGCGCCCAATACGCGCTTGGGCGAGTCGATGTAGCAGTTGTGCACGTCATGCAGGATCGCTTCGCCGTTGACCTGGTTGCCGTGCGCATCGCTGGGCGTGAGCTGGCGCAGCGCTTCCCAGGAGCCGATGTCGCTCCAGCCGATATCGCAGGGCACCACGGCGACTTGCTGGGACTTTTCCATCAGGGCCACGTCGATGGAAATATCCGGGGCGCTGCCAAAGGCATCGGCGTCCAGCTCACGCTGGCGCGAGGTTTTGTTCTGCAGGCTCTGGCTGTGTTCCAGCGCGGCGCGCGCGGCCTCCAGCACGTCGGGGGCATGGGTGGCCAGTTCCTCCACCAGGGTGCTGGCCTTGAAGCAGAACATGCCGGCGTTCCACAGGTGCTTGCCGCCATCGAGGTAGGCCTGTGCGGTGGCCAGGTCGGGCTTCTCGACGAAGCGTTTGACCCGGTTGCCGGTGCTCAGCGGCTCACCTTGTTCGATATAGCCGAAGCCGGTTTCCGGGTGGTCGGGCTGGATGCCGAAGGTCACCAGGTAGCCGGCCTCGGCCAGGTCGCGGGCCTGGGTCACCGCCGCGGCGAACGCGACTTCATTGAGGATCAAGTGGTCGGCAGGCATCACCAGCAATTGCGCATCGCCGCCGAAATGCTCCTGCACATGCAGCGCCGCCACGGCAATCGCCGCGGCCGTGTTGCGGCCGAACGGCTCCAGCAGCAAATCCAGCGGCAGGTGCGCCTTGTTGACCAGGCGGTAGTCATCCAGGGTGCGAAACAGCAGGTCGCGGTTGGTCACCGTCAACACGCTTTCCACGCCGGGCAGCTTGGCGGCGCGCTGGAAGGTCTTTTGCAGCAGGCTCTGGCCATCGCGCATGCGCATGAACGGCTTGGGCATGTTCTGCCGGGACACCGGCCACAGCCGCGTGCCCGAACCACCGGAAATGATGCAGGGAATTAATCCGTTGAGGGTATTCATCAATAGACTTCCTTGGTGGAAAGGACGGCCGGGACCGTCATGAAGACGATGTACAAGTCAAACCACACCGACCACTTGGAGATGTACTCCAGGTCGTACTCGACACGTTTCTGGATTTTGAACAGGGTGTCGGTCTCACCCCGGTAACCATTGATTTGCGCCCAGCCGGTGATGCCGGGCTTGACCCGGTGCCGCGAGCTGTACTCGCTCACCGCCACTTCGAAGGGAATGCCCGCGGCCTTGGTGGCGGTGGCGTGCGGGCGCGGGCCGACCATGGACATGTTGCCCAGCAGCACGTTGAACAGCTGCGGCAACTCGTCGATGCTGGTCTTGCGGATGATGCGACCCACGCGGGTGATGCGCGGGTCCTGGCGGGTGGTCTGGCGCTCGGCAGTGAAGTCGCTCTGGTCGGTGAACATCGAGCGGAACTTGAACACGCGGATTTCGTTGTCGTTATAGCCGTAGCGGTTCTGGCGAAACAGCACCGGCCCCTTGGAATCGAGTTTGATCGCAATCGCGGTCGCCAGCATCACCGGTGACAACGCCACCAGGGCCAGGCTCGCCAGGAGGAAATCCTCACAGCGCTTGATCACCGGCGACCAGCCGCGCAAGGGCAATTGCGAGGTGTTGAACATCAGGATCCCGCCCACGTCGGTGATGCGGCTGTGGCCGTAGCGCAGGGCGGCCATGTCGGGCACCAGCATCACGTTCACCGACATCTGCCGCAGACGGTTGACCAGCCCGTGGATGCGTTGCTCGGCGGCCCACGGCAGGCAGATCATGACCTGGTTGACCTGCTCGGCGCGGATCAGTTTTTCCAGGTCGCGAGTGTTGCCGAGCAAGGGCAGGTTGCTCAGCTCCTTGGGGATCCGCTCGGTGCGGTCGTCGATAAAACCGATCAGGCCGGAGCGGATATCACCGTTGCGCTGCAGGTGGTCGGCAACGTGCACGGCCGTGTCGGTAAAGCCCAGGATCACCGTGCGTTGCAGGTACTTGCCGGCGCTCATCAGCCGGCGGTACAGGCGCAGCATGACCAGGCGTTCGAGGCACAGCAAGCCCAGGCTGGCGACGTACCACGCGGCCAGGTTGCGCGGGCTCAACTGCGGGAAAAACTGCAGGATCTGGTACATGAACAGCAGGATGCAAAACGCTGCGGTCCAGGCCTTGATCTTGGCTTTGAGACGCAGGCGGTTGCTGAACAGCTCCTCGGAATAGATGCCCAGGGCCTGGAACAGAATGATGGTCAGCACTGCGAAAAATACCAGCAGGCCGATGAAATGCGGGCGCAACTCAGGGGCCAACGGGTCCAGGAAAAGCACCAGGACCAGCGGCGGCAGAATGGCCGTGAGGCCATGGATCAATTTGACGAAAACGACAAAGAACTCAACAAAACCGGCGCGCGTTAAAAACAGGCTGTCGACGGACGACTTTTCTCGCATAAAACATCCCTCATTGCACTCCAGTTGCTGTTGTTCGTTGTCGCTTCAATAAAGCCGCGATGGCGTTAGAGGGCACTTCGAACTACGGCTACTCTGGGTAATACGCAACTACCAATCCAAATGCACATATCAGTGAAGCTATCCATTTGAAGGGATTTTGCGGCGATAGTGACTAAAGGAGTGTTCCCTTTTCGTGCTTAGTCAACGAATTGACGATGGTGCGGGGGCGGCGTGCTAGACAGGTTAATCAGTCTTTTAAGCGGCATTTTATTGACATTCCTTGTCCGAACACTCGGTGAATGGGTGTGTTTTTGAGTGTAGGAACAAATGTGAGATTTTTCCTCTTTAAAGGACAAACCTTTTTCCAGCGGCACTAGGAAGGGGGGACAAAGAGGGCGTGGCAGGGCGCACTAAGTGCCCTGCCACTGGGGGTTTCGCGGGATCAGAAGTTGCCTTTCAAACTAACGGTGAAATTGCGCGGTTCACCGTAGAAGTTGCCCCATGATGCAGTTCCGACGGTGTTGTAATAGGTTTTGTCGAAGAGATTGTTGCCATTGACCGCCACGGTCCAGGTGTCGTCGAGGCGGTAGGCCAGGCGCGCGCTCCAGGTCGCGTAGCCGGCCTGCTCCAGCTTGATGGTCTGTACGCGGTAATTGCTGCTCTGGGCATTGACCCCGGCACCCACGCTCCATTTCGACAGCGCGCCGTCGAGCTGGTAGTCGCCCCACATCCGCAGCATGTGGCGCGGTACGTAGCTGTTGGAAACACCGCCTTCTGCGGCGCTGTCGATGTTCTTCAGGGTCTTGGTCTGGGTGTACGTGTAGCCGCCGGACACCTGCAGGCGTTCGAGCAGTTCGCCGCTGACTTCGGCCTCCACGCCCTGGGCGCGGACCTTGCCGGTATCGGTGTAGCAATAGCCATCGGCGGAGGTCGGGCAGAAACTCAGGTAGTCGGTTTCGGCGCCGTTTTTCTCGATGGAGCGAAACAGCGCCAGGGAGCTGTTGAGGCGCCCCTCGAACCACTCGCCCTTGATGCCCAGCTCGTAGTTGTCGCCGATTTTCGGCTTGAGCGCGGCGCCGTCGGCGGTGGCGTAGGCGCTTTGCGGCTGGAAGATATCCGCGTAGCTGGCGTACACCGACAGGTGCTCGTTGAGGTCATAGATCAGCGCGGCGAACGGTGTGACCTCGCCGGTTTCCTTCGTGCGAGCATCCTGCAGCGACCATTCGCCCCAACCGAGGCTGTAGGACTGGCGACGGTTTTCGTACCAGCTCACGCGGCTGCCCACGATGAACATCAAGGGCTCGGCCAGGCGCAGGCGCAAGGTCGCGTAAGTGCCGTACTGGGTCGCGGTCTCCTTGATGGTGCTGCCACGGTACATGTTGGGCCAGAAGGTGTTGTCGGCCGGTTCCGGGAAGTGATGGTTGGGTTGGTAAATGCTCTGGCGCGTGGGCAGGTTCTGGATCGCGTAGATGTCGTCCTGGGTGCCACGGCTGCCGTTGGCGCCGAGGATCAGTTCGTGCTGCAGGCCGAAGGCTTCGAATTTGCCGTCGAGGTAGGCGTCGAGGCCGAAGTCCTTGTGGTCGTAATCCATCAGCGCCGCGTAGGAAACGGCGGTGGGAGCTGGGTTGTCGTAGGCAATGGTGCCTTCGCTGGCGGCGTACTTGATGTCTTGCAGGTTGCGACTGTGCACGGCCGCGACCTTGAGTTTCCAGTCGTCGTTGAGCTGCTGCGTGAGGTCGGCGAAGTACGTGGCGCGCCGGCTCTGCCAGTCGTTCCAGGATTGGCCCAGGCAGGTCGAGCGGCTGAGCTTGGCACTCTTGCCGTCGGCGTAGCGCGGCAGGCCGCCCCAGCACGGGGTGGCATCGACATCTTCATAACTGGCGCCGAGGCCGAGGGTGGTGTCGGCGCTGAGGTCGATGTCGAGGGCGCCGTAGAAGGCCTGGTCCTGGCGCTTGGCGATGTCCATGTAGGAGCCACGATTCTGCTGGCTGACCGTCGCACGGCCGCGCACCGTGCCGCTGTCATTCAGCGGGCCGCCGGTGTCGACGTCGGCGCGGTAATTGTCCCAGGTGCCGGCGGACAGCGACAGGCTGGTGGTGGGGCTGGCCTGTGGCCGCTTGCGCACGAAGTTCACCGCGCCGCTGGCCGTGCCGGCACCCTTGAGCATGCCGGCGGCCCCCTTGAGCACTTCCACACGGTCATAGATCGCCATGTTGGCGCTGAAACTGTCGGCCTGTGCGTAGTCCTTGCCCATGTCCAGCGGCACGCCGTCGTACTGGTACTGGCCAAGCATCTTGAAACCACGGGAATAGAAATACTTGCCGCCCATCGGCGATTCATAGGAGGTGATGCCGGGCGTGCGCTCCATCACGTCGTCGATGGTGGTGAGGTTCTGGTCATCCATCAATTGGCGGGTCATCACACTCACCGATTGCGGCGTTTCGCGCAGGCTGTGTTGACCTTTACCGATGGTGACTGCGCCGGTGGTGTAGGACCCGGTGCCATCGGTGGTTGCCCCCAGGCGGTCGCCGGTGACGGTGGTGGCGCCGAGGTTGAGTGCGCCGGTGTCGGCCACTTGCGGCAACAGCAGCCAGTTGCTGCTGCCCTGGCGCTGGGCTTGCAGGCCCTGGCCGCGCAGCAACTGGCCGAGGGCTTGCTCGCGGTCGAAGCGGCCACTCAGGCCCGGGCTGGCCTTGCCGGCCACGCTGGTGGCGTCGTACGACAGGCTGATCCCGGCCTGGCGGGCGAACTGGTCCAGCGCACTGGCCAGGGAGCCGGCGGCGATGTTCCAGTCGCGGGCCTGGGTGTCACTCGCCAAGGTGTCGGCCAGCACGGCCAGCGGCACGGCGCCGCCACTGAGGCAGGCACCGAGCAAGGCGGCCTGTACCGCGCGCTTGAGTGGAGAACGTTGTGAGGGGAACGCTTGCATGACCGCGGGATGCTCCTGAAGGAAGTGGACAGAACCGGCCTGTTGATCGGCCTTTCCTTACAGGTCGAGCGGCAATGAGAATTCACCTCATTTATTTTTCGAAGCGTTAAACCCGAGGGCTGACGGTCACCCAATAGCGGCTGCGGTAGGTGACGTCGACGGGCAGCGATTGCGCCACCAGGCTCAGCACCTGATCGGTATCGTTCAACTGATAAGTCCCCGACACGCACAACCCGGCCACGGCTTCACTGCAACGCAGCAGGCCATTGCGATAGCGGCTCAGTTCGCTGAGGAAGTCGTCCAGGCGCATATTGTGGGCACTGATCACGCCGTCACTCCAACCCCAGGGATCGAGGCCGTTGGCGATGGGCGCATGAATGCCGGTGTGGTCGAACAGCACCTGCTCGCCGGGCTTGAGCACGTGGCGCGCGTTGGCCTCCCGGCTGTTGGCAAATAACGCCACGGCGCCCTGTTGGACGGCGAGCAGCGTGCCCTGGGCTTCTTCACGCACCAGGAAGCGGCTGCCGAGGGCACGCAGGTAACCGTCGCGGGTCTGTACCCACAGTGGCCGGTCGTCGACGCCCGTGTTCACCAGCATTTCGCCCCGGTGCAGGTGCACCAGGCGGCGCTCGGCACTGAACGTGGCGTCGAAGGCGCTGGCGCTGTTGAGCTGGATCTTGCTGCCGTCGTCCAACGCCACCCAACGCCGCTCACCCGTGGCGGTGCGGTAGTCGGCCATCAATCCGGGCAGCGGTGTGTAGTCGCGACCGAGCCAGGTCAATCCCGCTGCCCCGGCCACCAGTCCGAGCAGCTTCAAGCCTTCGCGGCGGCTGATGCGTTGACGCGCACCTTGCAGGGCATGGCGGCCGACCTGGGCCGGCAGTTGGTTGAAATCATCGTTCATGGTCGCCACCCGCTGCCACACCTGCTGGTGCTCGGCGCTGGTGTGCAGCCAGCGATCGAACGCGGCGGTGCTGGCGTCGTCGGCCACGTTGAAACGCAGCTTGATCATCCATTGAATGGCCTGGTCCACCAGGCGCGGGTCAGAGTTCGGCATAGCGCAACCGATAACAGGCGTGCAGCGCCTTGGCCAGGTCGCGCTCCACGGTAGCCTTGGACACGCCCAGGCGCAGGGCGATCTGCGCGCAGGTCAGGCCATCCAGTTGCGCCAGCAGGAAGGCTTCGCGCACCCGTGGCTTGAGTTGGTCGAGCAGGCGGTCGATGCGTTCCAGGCTGTCGAGGATCAGCCACCGGGTTTCTTCCGACGGCACCTCGACCTCGGGGAAGTGGGCGAGGCTTTCGAGGTAGGCGCGTTCCAATTCGCGGCGCCGATATTGGTCGATCATCAGGCTGCGCGCGATGCTGCTCAGGTAGGCGCGAGGCTGTTGCAAGGTCTGCTGCTTGCGCGCGTTGAGCAAGCGCACGAAGGTTTCCTGCGCCAGGTCGGCGGCATGTTCACGGCAACCGGTGCGGCGGTTCAGCCAGCCACGCAGCCAGGAATGATGGGCGTGGTACAGCTGGCCGATGGCGGCATGGTCCAGTGGGTGGTCGCTCGACATGGGCATCCTGGCGCAGCAGTCTTAATTGATAATGTTTCGCATTCTAGACGGTGGTCGTGGCCATTCGCAATTCCCGGCACGCAATGTATCCAGCACAATTTTTTGTTCGGCCGGGGTGAGCCGACTAATCTGCAGGCTTTTCCTCATGGACGGCGCGAGCATGATCGACCTTGCAACCCTGGCGGTGTTTTCCGGTGCTGTGCTGCTGTTGCTGTTATCGCCGGGGCCGAACATGGCGTTTGTCATCACCCATGGCGTGACCCATGGCTGGCGCGGGGGAATGGCCTCGGCGCTGGGCATTGGCGTGGCAGACCTGCTGTTGACCGGGTTGACCGCCTCGGGGGTCACTGCGGTGGTCGCGAGTTGGCCGCCGTCGTTCGACCTGATCCGCTTTGCCGGGGTGATCTATCTGCTGTGGCTGGTGTTCAAGACGCTGCAGAAACGCCCGGGTGGGGCGCAGGCCCAAGTCGAGCGGGTGCCGCTGGGCCGTGTGTTTTTGCAGGCCATGCTCAACAGCCTGCTCAACCCCAAGGCGCTGCTGTTCTTTGTGGTATTCCTGCCGCAATTCGTGCGCCCTGAGACGGGGTCGATCGCGATACAACTGCTGGTGCTGGGCGGCGTACTGACGGTGATCGCCGCGGTTTTTCACCTGTTGCTGGGAATTTTCGGCGGCGCTGTCAGCCGGTTTTTTGCCGGCCGTCCAGCGGGTGCGGCGTTGCAGAAATGGGGCCTGGCGACGGTGTTGACCGTGCTGGCCGTGCGCCTGGCGCTGATGTCTCGTCCGGCCTGAGCCTGTTGTGGCGAGCAAGCTCGCCACAGGTACCGCCAGCTCGCCAGGCTCAACCTCAGCCCAACCGTGCTGCCGCCCGTGCGACGATTTCCCCCCGGGTCTTGCGCGACTCGGCGGTGCGTTTGTGGGCTTCTTCCAGCACGTGCTTCGGGGCGGTGTCGGGGCTGCCCGAATCAAACGGCGGCGCCGGCGCGTATTCGATCTGCAGTTGCACCAGTTGCGCCGCCGCTTCGCTGTACAGCTCGGCCGCCAGGGTCAGGGCGAAGTCGATACCGGCGGTGATCCCGCCACCGGTGAACAGGTTGCCGTCGCGCACGACACGCGCCTGGACCGGGATCGCGCCAAGCGGGGCGAGCAGGTCGTGGTAGGCCCAGTGAGTCGTGGCCTTGCGCCCGCGCAGCAAACCCGCTGCGCCGAGCACCAGCGAGCCGGTGCACACCGAAGTCACGTAGCGCGCGGTGTGCGCCTGGGCCTTGAGGAAGTCCAGGGTGGACGGGTCTTCCATCAATGCGCCCACGCCGGAACCGCCGGGCACGCAAATCACATCCAGGGCAGGGCAGTCGGCATAAGTCATGGTCGGGGTGAACACCAGGCCGGTGCTGGACGTGACCGGTGCGAGGTCTTTCCATATCAGGTGCAGCTTCACCTCCGGCAGCGAGCCCAGCACGTCATAAGGGCCGGTCAGGTCCAGTTGCTGGATGCCGGGGAACAACAGAAAGCCAATCTGCAAGGTCATGAATGAAGCTCCGCTAAAGGGGTGGACGACTTCACTCTAGAGGCCTAGGCTTTGGCGAATACGCCATTGAACCCACCAATCACGCCAATCATGCCAAGAATCATCCACGTCCTCGCTTTCGATAACGCCCAGGTCCTCGACGTGACCGGGCCGTTGCAGGTGTTCGCCTCGGCCAATGACCTGGCGCGCCAACGCGGCTTGCCGTTGCCGTACGCCGTCAGCGTGATCGCCGACCAGGCAGAGCCGGTCATGACCTCGGCGGGCCTGGCGTTGGTGGCGCAGCCGCTGCCCCCTGTTGACGCACCTTGCGACACCTTGGTGATCGCCGGTGGCTGGGGTGTGTATGGCGTCGCCGAAGACGCCGCGCTGGTGCAGTGGGTGCGTGAAAAATCCCGTCATACCCGGCGCATGACGTCGGTGTGCACCGGGGCTTTCCTGCTGGCGGCCAGCGGCTTGCTCGACGGCCGCCGCGTCGCTACCCACTGGACCCGCTGCGAGGAACTGGCGCGCAAGTTTCCCGCGCTGACGGTGGAGTCCAACCCGATCTTTATCCAGCAAGGCTCAGTGTGGACGTCCGCCGGTGTCACGGCCGGCATCGACTTGTGCCTGGCCCTGGTCGAGGAAGACCTGGGCCGCGCCGTGGCCCTGGAAGTGGCGCGGCACCTGGTGGTGTTCCTCAAGCGCCCCGGCGGTCAATCGCAGTTCAGCGTGACCCTGTCGCTGCAAAAAGCCGGCAGCCGCTTTGCCGAGCTGCACGCCTGGATCGCCGACAACCTCACCCTCGACCTCAACATCGCGACGCTCGCCGCCCAGGCGGGCATGAGCGAGCGCAGTTTCGTGCGTCACTACCGCGCCGAAACTGGCCAGACGCCCGCGCGCGCCGTCGAGTTGATCCGGGTTGAAACCGCACGCCGGCAACTGGCCGACAGCACCGCATCGATCAAGCGCATCGCCGTGCACTGCGGTTTTGGCTGTGAAGAGACGCTGCGCCGCAGCTTTTTGCGCGCCCTGCAAGTCACGCCCCAGGCCTACCGCGAGCGGTTCTACGATCCGGCTTGAACGAAAACGTACACATCTGTACCAAGGTGCTATGTTGGCTGACTACCTTGCGCAGTGAGCACCCGCCGCTGCACCGCTGTTTCCTCCGCCCCCCGGCGTGACGCTGCTCATGAAGCCATTGCCTGTGATCGGCGCCGTCCCCCTGTCGGACGATTGCGCAAGCGAGCCTATTCACATTCCCGGCTCGATCCAGCCCCACGGGTTGCTGCTGACCCTCGGTGAGCCGACGCTGGTGGTGCTGCAGGCCAGCGCCAACGTCAATACCGTGTTGGGCCTTGGCGGCGAGTCGTTGTGCGGCCAGGCGCTGGGCAGCCTGATCGGCGCAGACGCGTTGGCCCAGGTGCGCCTGGCGCTGGTCGACCTGGACACGGATGAAGACGAGCTGCGCCCAGTGACGCTCAACGGTGATCTTTTTGACGCCTTGCTGCACCGGCACCAGGGCTTGCTGTTTCTCGAACTGGAGCGCGCCGTGACACCCCGGCATGCCGCCGCGCTGCATGTCGCCCGTGCCCTGCGTCGCCTGCAGTCGGCGAAGAGCCTCGATGGGCTGTACCAGATCTGCGTCACCGAGATCCGCGCACTCACCGGCTATGACCGCGTCACCCTGTACCGCTTCGAGCAGGAGGGCCACGGCAAGGTGATCGGCGAGTCCCTCAGTGACGGCATGCCGCCGTACCTGGGCCTGTGTTTCCCGGCGTCGGATATCCCGCCCCAGGCGCGTGAACTGTACCGGCTGAACTGGATTCGCGTGATTCCCGATGCCGCCTACACGCCAGTGCCGATCCTGCCGGCCCTGCGCCCCGACACCGGCCAGGCGCTGGACCTCAGTTTCGCGGTGCTGCGCAGTGTCTCGCCGGTGCACTGCCATTACCTGAAAAACATGGGCGTGCGTTCGTCGATGAGCATTTCCCTGCTCAAGGACGACCAGCTCTGGGGCCTGATCACCTGCGGCCACCGCGAGCCCTTGCGCGTACCCCATGAGTTGCGCACCGCCTGCACCAGCATTGGCCAGTTGCTGTCGATGCAGATCACCTTGCTCCAGGAGCAGGAGGCCCGCCGCCAGCAGCAGGAAAAAACCAGCATGATCGATGCACTGGCGACTGCCATGGCGCTGCAGACCTGTGACGTGATGGAGAGCCTGCGCCCGCACGCGCAGACCTTGCTCAACCTGACGGCCGCCGATGGGCTGGCGATTCTGGTGGAGGCGCGGCTGCACCGGTTTGGCGTGTGCCCCACCGAGGAAGAGATCCGCGCCTTGTATCCGTGGATCCAGGCGCAGGGCAAGGGCGTGGTCTGCAGCCATCAATTGGGCGCGGAGTTCCCGCCGGCGGTGGCTTATCAAGCCATCGCCAGCGGCCTGTTGGCTTTTCGCCTGCCAAAGCCGGTGGATAACGCGGTGATGTGGTTCCGCCCCGAGGTCCAGACCACCGTGCACTGGAGCGGCGAGCCGATCAAATCGCGCGAAACGGGCACGACTACATTGAGCCCGCGCCTGTCGTTTGAGCGATGGAAGCAGCAGGTCGACGGCAAGGCGCTGCAATGGTCGCCCTCGGAGTTGCTGGCGGTGGAAAGCCTGCGCCGCCACGCCCTGGAACATGACCTGGCGCGCCAGGTACAGCGCGAACACGCCGCCGTGCGTGCGCGGGATGAGTTGGTGGCGGTAGTCTCCCATGACCTGCGCAGCCCGCTGACCATTCTGCTGATGCAATGCGGCATGATGCGCAAGCTGGTGCCCGTCGACGACACCAAGGCCAGCCTGCGCCTGACCAGCGCGATTGAAACCATGCAGAACGCTACCTCGCGCATGAACACCTTGCTCGAAGACCTGATTGATATTTCGCGCATCGAGGCCGGGCGTTACCGGGTGGCCCCGCAACCGCTGGATGTGGTGACGACCCTGGAGCAACTGGGCCTGATGTGGCAGCCGCTGGCGGCGGCCAAGGGCGTCAACCTGACCTGGCAGGCCCAGCCAGGGCTGCGCGTCGAGGCCGACCCGGAGCGACTGTTCCAGGTGTTTTCCAATCTGCTCGGCAATGCCCTGAAATTCACCGGCCTGGGCGGCGCAATTGAGGTGCTCGCCCAGGCGGCGGATGATCACGTGCTGTTTCGCGTCTGCGACAACGGCGCGGGCATCGGCGCGGCGCAACTGCCTTACATCTTCGAACGCTACTGGACGTCCCGCGAGGGCAACCCCACCGGCAGCGGCCTGGGCTTGTACATTTCCCACGGGATCATCCAGGCCCATGGCGGCACGCTGTGGGCGGAAAGCGTGGCGGGGCAGGGCAGCGTCTTCAGCTTCCGGCTTGCGGCTGCGCCCTAGCGTCGGTCGAGCAACTCAATGATCGCTGCCAGAGTCGCCTGCGGGGCTTCCTGGGGAATATTGTGGCCGACGCCGGGCAACACTTCGCGCCGGTAAAAGCCGCTGAAGTGCTCCATATCGTCGTCCTCTTCCGGCGCTGGTCCCACGCCATCATCGGCGCCACACAGCGAAATGCTCGGCACCGAAATCGGCGGTTGCAGGGCCAGCGCCACTTCGATGGGCTCCAACGCCGGGTCGCCGGGTGCGTACATGAAGCGATGGCGATAGGAGTGAATCACCACCTCGACAAAGTCCGGATTGTCGAACGACGGCGCCGTCTGGTCATACAGGCTCGGCCCCTCGGCCCAGGACGGCGACCACAGTGACCAGAGCAACTTGCACAACTCCGTGCGATTGGCGGTCAGCCCGTCCACGCCGCGCTGGGTATGAAAGTAGAACTGGTACCACAACCGATGCTCCGTCACGGGCGAACGCGGCTTGAGCGACTTGGCGATGTCCTGGATGTTGTAGCCGTCCCCGGTCACCAACCCGCGCACCCGCTGCGGCCACAGCGCCGCGACAATACACGCGGCGCGGCCACCCCAGTCGTACCCGGCAAGCGTGGCCTGCGGGATCGACAACGCATCCATGAACTCGAGCAAATCCTTGGCCAGCGCCGCCTGTTGCCCGGAGCGCAGCACTTGCTCATTGATAAACCGCGTCGGGCCATAACCGCGCAGGTACGGCACCAGCACCCGACACCCGCGCGCGGCCAGCACCGGCGCGATTGCGTCGTAGCCGCGCGGGTCGTAGGGAAAGCCATGCAACAGGATCACCGGGGTACCGTCGGCGGGGCCATGGGCTTCATAAGCCACGTCGAGCATGGAGGTACGTATATAGAGCAGTGCGGTCATGGGGGCTCCTGTCGGTTGGTCAGCGGTGTTGCAACTGTAGTCCACGGGCGTGACGGGATAGGGCGCGCCTGAAGGCAGTGGGGTTACTTGTCTAGGTCCAGCTCGGCGCTGCTGCGCACCTGTTTGAAGTGGTGCCGCCACAGATCCACGCCCAGCTTGCCCGAGCGATCCAGCGACGAGCCGACCGTCAAGTCGCTGATCAAGGTCGGCTGCAGCCCGGCATCGAACAACGCAAACCCCGCCGCCAATACGCAGGTGTCGGTCTGGATGCCGCACACCAGCACGCGCTCGGGGGCCAGGCTTTTCAGGTAGGCGATGGTTTCGGGTGTCGGCGCATAGCCGTGCTTGATGAAGACGCGATCTGCCGCGATCAGGCTGGGGTCATCCGGCGCCGGTTGCCAGCCGAGCTGGCGGGTGAAGGGCGTGATGCTCTCGTCATGGCGCTCCACGGTGGCCACTGACGGCAATCGCCCGAGCAGGGCATTGATGCCGTCCACCAGCCACTCGGGAGGGTTGAAGGACGGTTGCACATCGATGATCAGCAGTACCTGGCGCATGGGGCTCCCGTGACGGGTCGAGGGGCGCCCCATTGTGCACAGCCCACCTCAGGGTTGCCAGGTGGTCTTCTCGCCGCTGAGCTTGCGGTCCAGGAAAGTGGCCGCGCTGATCAACGCCAGATGGCTCAGGGCCTGGGGGGTATTGCCGAGGTGGTGGGCCTGGCTGTCGAACTCTTCGGCGTACAACCCCAGCGGGTTGGCGTAGCGCAGCAGTTGCTCGAACTCCAGGTGGGCCTTCTCCACTTGCCCGGCGCGGGCCAGGCATTCGACGTACCAGAACGAGCAGGCGGCAAACGCGCCTTCGGTGCCTTGCAGGCCGTCGATCTGGCTGTCGTCGTTGCGGTAGCGGTAGACCATGCCATCGCGCACCAGGCTTTTCTGGATGGCTTCCAGGGTCGAGAGCCAGCGCGGGTCGGTGGCGGCGACGAAGCGCACCAGCGGCATCAGCAGCATCGAGCCGTCGAGCGCCGTGCTGCCGATGTGCTGCACGAAGTGTCCGCGTTCCTCGTTCCAGAAGTTGCTCCAGATGTCGGCGTAGATGGCCTGGCGCGTCTGGTCCCAGCGTGCAAACGGCGCCGGCAGCGAGCGCTTGGACGCCAGGCGGATCGCCCGGTCCAGGGCTACCCAGCACATCAGCCGCGAATGCAGGAAGTGATGCTGCTCGCCGCGCATCTCCCAGATGCCCACGTCTTTGCGGTTCCAGATCTCGCAGACCTGATCGGTGACTTCCACCGTGTGTTTCCAGCCCTCGTGGGAGATGGCCTCGCCGTACTTGTTGACCAGGTACACCGCGTCCATCAGTTCGCCATAGATATCCAGCTGGATCTGGTCGACCGCCTCATTGCCGATGCGCACCGGTTTGGCGCCACCGTGGCCGCTCAAATGCTCCAGCTGGGTTTCGGGCAGCTCCTGGCGCCCGTCGATGCCGTAGAGGATATTGATCTTGGTCGGCTGGCCGCAGCAGTCGCTGACCCGGCCTTTGAGCCAACGCATATAGGCGTTGGCTTCTTCGACGAAGCCCAGGCGCATGAAGGCGTAGACGGTGAACGAGGCGTCGCGGATCCAGGTGTAGCGGTAGTCCCAATTGCGCTCGCCGCCTGGGGTTTCCGGCAGTCCGAAGGTCGCGGCGGCAATGATTGCGCCGTGTTTGCGCGAGGTCAGCAGCTTGAGCGCCAGGGCCGAGCGGTTGACCATTTCGCGCCAGCGCCCGCGATAGTTCGACTGCGCGATCCAGCCGCGCCAGAACTTCAAGGTATGGGCCAGTGCAAGGTCTGTGCAGCCGCTGTCCACGCGCTCATCGTCCTGGCCGCCGAGCACGAACTCGGCGCCTTCTTCCTGGCCCAGCTCAAAGTGCGCCACGGCGGCGTCGTTTTCGATCTGCAGCGGGTGGCTGCCGGCCAGGCGCAGGCCTGGCTGGCCATCGGCGGTGAAACACACGGTGCCGTTATCGAGGGCGGCGTGGGTGGACGCGCGCGCGTAATCATGGCGCACGACGCAACGCAGGTGGAGGGTGGCCTTGCCGCTGACCACACGCACGCGGCGGATCAGCAGGGGCAGGTCGTCGATTTCTTCGCTGATGGTCAGCAGGTCGGTGACTTCGACCACGGCTTCGTCGCTGAGCCAGCGGGTTTGCAGCACATTGGTATCAGGCAGGTAGATCTGCTCGCGTCGCGCGTTGGGCAGGTCGGGGGTGAGTTGGAAAATCCCCGCACCGGGGGTGTCCAGCAACGAGCAGAAGATCGACGGGCTGTCGAATTCCGGCCAGCAGAAGAAATCGATGCTGCCTTTGTCATTCACCAGGGCGGCACTGCGCATGTCGCCAATGATGCCGTGGGCATCGATGGCGCTTTGTTGCTCGTCGTTCAAATCAACCATTGCCACGAAACTCCGGATAAAGGCTCATGCCGCCGTCAATAAACAAGGTGCTCCCCACTACATAGTCGGAGGCATCACTGGCCAGCCACACCACCGCGTTGGCCACGTCCTCCACATCGCCGATACGGCCGTAGGGAATCAGCTTCAGCAGCTCCTTCGCTGCCGCGCCTTCAGTGGCGGCGCGGTTGATTGCGGTGCGGATCGCGCCGGGCGCAATGCCGTTGATGCGGATGCGCTGTTCGCTGACTTCCTGGGCGAGGGTGCGCATCAACATTTCCACGCCGCCCTTGGACGCCGCGTAATTCACATGCCCGGCCCAGGGAATGAGCTGGTGCACCGAACTCATGTGGATGATCTTGCCGGCCGCCCGCGACACGCCTTCACGCAGGCCCTGGCGATTGAAGATACGCACGGCCGCGCGTGCACACAGGAACTGCCCGGTGAGGTTGACGCCGATCACGCTGTTCCAGTCGTCCAGGCTCATGTCGACCAGGTTGGCGTCCTTTTGCATACCGGAATTGGCCACCAGGATGTCGAGGTGACCGAAGGCCTCGAGGGTCTGGGCGAATAAACGTTCTACGTCGGCCTCTTTGGACACATCGGCGCCAATGGCAATCGCCCGGCCGCCTTCTGCATTAATCTCGGCCGCCAGGGCTTCGGCCGGTGCGGCCTGGGCGTTGTAATTGAGCACGACGGCGGCGCCGGCCTGGGCCAACGCCTTGGCCGCGCCGGCGCCGATTCCGGAACTGGCGCCTGTCACCAGTGCCACTTGTTGCTCCAACGAGATGTGCATTGCCCACCCGACCTTAAATTCGTGAGTTCAAGTAGCTGACTGACGCCGCGCAACGGAAGTTCATCCGTGTGATTTTAGCGACTACCACCATGGTGATAAATGGAATAAAAGAATAATAAGAAATAACCATAAGATACTAAAAAACCGCTCAAAAGCGTTTGACAGGATTTTTTGTCGCGTGTCTTATAGGCACACCTCAACCCGCTCCGTTGGTAGTTCGGATGTCATCGCGGGGCCACCTATAAGAGAAATGTATGTGCCTGTCGGCCGTTATAGGGGAACTACCAGAGCAGGAAAAACGGGCCGCGTTATTACGCGCTCCCAAGTTGATTATCTTCGATTGCGACGGTGTCTTAGTTCACAGTGAAGAAATCACCCTGTCTGTGTTGATTACCCTGCTGAATGCCCAAGTAACGGGCAGTTTCAAACTGGATGAAGAAACGTATATCGAGCGCTTCCGCGGTCGTCGCATCGCTGAGTGTTTGCGCGAAGCGCAAGGGTTATTAAATATCGAGTTGGACAGTCAGTTCGAAGCACACTTTCGACACCAGGCCCTGGCGGCACTGACACTCAACTTGAAAGCCACTGATGGAATGGTTGAAGTCCTGCAGTCCTTGACGGTGCCTTATTGCGTAGCGTCGAGTGCGCCGCGCAACAAGATAGAACATTGCCTGCGCATTACCGGGCTGTTGCCTTACTTCGAGGGGCGGATATTCAGTTGTTATGAGTTGGGCCGTTGGAAACCCGATCCCCTGGTGTTTTTAACCGCCTGTGCAACTTACAACATTGACACCGCTGACGCCTGGGTAGTTGAAGACAGTGTCACCGGCGTCCAGGCGGCGATGGCTGCGCATATAAAAGTGCTGGGGTTTGGCCCGCCCAGTCGCCACGCGCAGTTGGCAGCGGCCGGGGCATTACCGTTTTCCGATATGCGTGAAGTGTTGTCCCTTATTAATCATTGACCTTACTCAGGGAGGAGGCGTTGTGAGCGTACACGGTTATAGAGAACGGCTTAAGGCCAATGACCCCGGTTCAGAAGTGTGGTGGGATTCATCGCCGGTGGTGTACGCGCCTTTTAAAAGTCACTTGCTGGACAAGTACCCGGCGGCGATTGCGCATATCGAGCAGGTGATGCCCGATGAGTTCTCGCAGGGCAGCGGCTTCAGCAGTGTGACCACCAACCCCCGGCTGGTGACCGCAGCGATTCTCGACAAGCGCGAGTATTGGTCGTCGCGCTTCAACCTGGCGAGCCTGTCGCCCGCAGAATTGCGCAAGAAGCTCTACAACGAAGTGATCGCCGAGGGCGCCGCAGCGCTCCAGGCGCTCTGGGTGCAGTCGGGCCAGGTCGAAGGCTGGATGTGCGCGCAGGTCGACCCGGTGGATGTGCGTTGTATCGAACGCATGACGGCCCGTGGGCTGGAGCTGCAGCAGCTGGCGCCGAACGTGATGGTCAAGGTGCCCGGCAGCCTGGAGGGCATGGCCACCGTCGAATACCTGGTGGCCCGGGGCGGTTCGGTGAATATCACCTTCTGCTTCACGGTCTCGCAGTTCCAGGCCGGCCTGCAGGCCATCGAGCGGGGCATGGCGACCGCACGCAGTCACGGTATCGACACCCGTCATTGCCGGCACGTGATCACCTTCATGATCGGACGGTTTGCCTGTCAGCCCGAATTTGCGTTGCAGGCGGCAGAGCGCGGCCTGGCGTTGAGCCCGGAGGAACTGCGCTGGGCCGAACTGATGGTCTACGAGCAGATCCAGGCGCTGGTCGCGGCGTCGACGGTGCCGGTCAAGACCCTGTTGTCCAGCATCAAGATCGATGTCGACGAGCGCGGCAACAAGCACTGCTGGCATCTGGAAAAAACCGGGCTGAAGGCGACCTGCTACACGCTGACGCCGGACGTGGTGGAGTTTCTGATCGAGCGTGAGAGCCACGGCAAGCCGGTTGTCCCGGCGACGCAGCCGTTGACGCCGCCGGCGTCGATCTTCGCCAAGCTGATCCGGATTCCGTATTTCTGCGAAGCCTATTTCATCGACAGCATCGAAGCGTACGACTTCGGCAACCATGAGGCGTTTATCAACGCCTGCAACGAGGCCAACAGCGCGCATCGGCGGCTGGCCGATTACTGCGTGCGACTCTGCCCGGTGGCGAAGCCGTTCAAGCGGTCGCTCACCGCGCTGCTCGCTGCCGAATTCGGGGTGATCGCATGAACAAGATGATCGGGTTGTGGGCCCACCCACGTTCGCGCTCCACCGTGCTGGAACGGGTGTTCATCGAGCGTGGAGATTTTGAAGTGTTCCACGAGCCTTTTGCGCACATGGCGTTTACCGAGGCATCGGCGATCCCATCGGATGAGTGGGACCACAGTTTGCCCACCACGTACGAGGGCATCAAAGAGCACCTGCTGGCGGCTAAAGAGCGCAGCAACGTGTTTCATAAAGACATGTGCTACCACTGCCTGGATGACTTGAAAGTTGATCTTGGGTTCCTCGCACAACAAGCCAACATTTTTCTTATTCGTGAACCGGCCAGCAGCATTATTTCCCATCATCGCGTCCATCCCGATATGCCTGTCCAGGCCATTGGGCATAAAGCCTTATATGACATCTTTTGCGTGGTCACCAAACTGACCGGAACAGTGCCCTATGTGATCAATGCCGATGATCTGGCGGCTGAGCCGGAACGGGTAATACGCAAACTATGTAATTACCTGGAGATTGAATTCCTGCCTCACGCCATGACGTGGAAACGTGAATGCCCGCCCCAGTGGAAAACCTGGAGAAGTTGGCACGTGGCGGCAGAAAACAGTGAACGGATTATTTCACCGGCTAAACAACAGATTGATATGACAGTACTCGATCAATTTCCGAAGTTGCGGGAGTTGTACGAATACCACCGCACGTTTTATGCGCGCATGAATGAATTTTGCCAATAAGGATTGTGGTATGAAGAAGTTGATTATTACCGGCGCGGCCAATGGCATCGGCCGGGCGACTGTCGAACAGGCGATTAAGGACGGTTACTTCGTTATTGCGGCCGACAAGGATCGACAGGGCCTGGAACGGCTGCAGGGGCTTCATGGCCGCGAGGTCCTGGAGACCCACGTCGCCGACTTCTCCGACCCCGCCGTTATCAAGGGGTTTATCCCCGCGCTGTATGAGCGCCATACAACGATCTACGGGCTGGTCAATAACGCCGGGATCTACCACGGCAAAAGCGTCTACGCCTATTCCGATGAGCAGATCGACGAAATCCTCAATGTGAACCTCAAGGCGCTGGTCTATCTGTCCAAGGATTTTGCCGAGCGCGAGATGAAGCACGAGGCCCCGCGCGCCATCGTCAATATTTCCTCGGTAGCGGGCGAGGTCGGCAGCTGTGACGCACTCTACGGTGCGACCAAGGCCGCGGTCATCGGCCTGACCAAGGCCAATGCCTGGAATTTCGCGCCGTTTGTGCGGGTCAACGCGGTCTCGCCGGCGCTGATCCATGAGACCGCGATCTACGACACCATCCCCGAGTACCGCCGTGTGGAGTACGCACGCCAGGAGATCCTCAAGGATCCCATCCTGCCCAGCGGCGTGGCCGAGGTGATTTTGCTGCTGATCGGTGAGGGCTTCCGGCACATGACCGGCAAGGTCATCCCCGTGGACAACGGAGCCTACCCACGGTGAGCCACTCCCTGCGCAAGAAAAAACTGCTGCTGGTGGGCGCCGGCAACTTGTGCCTGCAGATCCTGAAGATTCTCGGGCCAAAGAACGCCTTCGAATTTGTGGTGCTGGGGCGCAACGAAGAGTCGACTGTCCGGCTGTGCAACCTGGTGGCGCTGTCCTGCGCCCAGTTGGGCCAGTACATCGCAATCAAGCCGGTGATCGCCGACCTGACGGACATCCCCAAGGTGACGCGAGTGCTGCGTGAAGAAGCGCCGGACATGCTGGTGAACTGCGCGTCGTTGCAATCGTGGCGGGTGATTACCGGCTTGCCGAGGTTGTCGTTCGAGCAGCTCGACCAGGCGCAATTCGGTCCCTGGTTGCCTATGCACCTGACGTTGATGCATTGCCTGATGCAGGCGGTAAAAGCCTCCGGCATCTCGGCCAGGACCGTGAATGCGGCCTTCCCCGATGCCGTCAATCCGATTCTGGCCAGGGTCGGCCTGGCGCCGGATATCGGCGTAGGCAACGTGGCCAACCTGATCCCGGCCACGCAGCTTTCCATCGCGCGGTTGCTCGAATGCGCGCCCGCCGACGTGCAGGTGCAGTTGTATACCCAGCACTACTTCAGCCACTACGTGCCGCGCGGTGGGTTGCCGCCGCGTGCCAGCTACCGCTTGTTATACGAGGTGCGCGACCGGCCACCAGTGACGCGCCTGTCAGACACAGAGATCTTCTCCACGGTGAAGTCCGAGTTCCGCCGCCTGGGCGGGATCGATGGGCAGTTCCTGACGGCCTGCTCTGCGGTCACCGTCATTGAGGGCCTGTTTTCCCCCACGCCGGTGTGGGTGCATGCACCGGGCCCACTTGGGCTGCCGGGTGGCTATCCGGTGAAGCTGCACGAGGGGCGGATCGACGTGCAGTTCAGCGAGGCCTGCCCCCAGGACGAGGCGGTGCGCATCAATAGCATCTGCCAGGGCCAGGATGGCATCGACGAAATCCACTGTGACGGATCGGTCACCTACAACCCGCAATGCATGGCCGTCATGCAGGCGCTGCTGGGGTACTCCAAGCAAACCATGTCCATCGAGCAGTCCGCCGACTTTGCCCGGGAATTGGCGAGCAAGTACCTGGCCTTCAAAAATTCAACTTGGTAGGTGTGTGATGAATCAGATGTCAGGGCGCAAACACAGCGAAGTCGCCAGTTATGCCACGCAATACTCCGCAGACTTCGTGGAGCGTTGGGACGAGTTGATCGATTGGGAAAAACGAAAGGCCGGGGAGAGCGGCTTTTTTGAAGAGCTGTTGCGCCAGCACGGTGTGCGCTCGGTGATCGATGTGTCGACGGGCAGCGGCTTCCACGCGGTCCAGCTCAAGGAAGCTGGGTTTGAGGTGGTGGCCACGGACGGCAGCAGCACCATGCTGACCAAGGCGCGGGAAAACTTCCGGCAACGCGGCCTGGAGATCGAATCGCACTACATGGATTGGCTCGCGCTGGATCCTACCGTGCTGGGCAAGTTCGACGCGGTGGTGTGCCTGGGCAGTTCGCTGTGCCACGTCTTTGAAGCCCATGATCGATTGCGGGTGCTGGAGAAGTTCAGGGCACTGCTCAAGCCGGGCGGCCTGCTGATTGTGGATCAGCGGAATTTCTTCGCGATTCGCGCGGGCAACTTCAAGGCCAGCGGCAATTACTACTATTGCGGCACCAACGCCTGCGTGACCCTGGGGCACGTCGATCAACACCTGTGTGAGTTCATCTACACCTTCGATGAGACCGAACAGTATCGCTTGAAGGTGTATCCGTTGTTGCCGGGCAAGTTGGCCACCGAGGTGCTTGCGTCCGGGTTTGGCGCGCATGAGAGCTACGGTGATTTCCAGCGCGACTACGACATGATGACCTGTGATTTTGTCATCCACACCGCGCGCGCCGTCTGAGGGTCAGAGCATGAGTACACTCGTACAGAGCAACCCCCGCACCCTCGACAGTGTGGTGCTGGCGGTGGTGTTGACCGGCTTCGTGGCCAGCACCTATGGGTTCGGCGTCTACCTGTTCGCCAACCTCGTGGTGGACATGCGCCGGGACATCGGCTTCGACTACACCACGGTCGGCGTGATCACCGGCGGCGCGCAGGTCGGCTTCCTGCTGTTTTCCTCGGTCACCAGCTATATCAGCCGGTTTTTCGAGGGCTGGAAAATCAGCCTGGTGTCCACCGTGATGACCTCCCTGGCGTTGCTGGGCTTGAGTATCAGCGACAACATCTGGCTGTCCGGCGCGCTGCTGATTCTGCTCGGTGGCTGTTCCGCCTCGGTGTATATCCCGTTGGCCGAGATCGTCACCAAGGGCTTCAGCCCGGGGAATCGCTCGCGGGTCATGGGGCTGATTTCCAGTGGCACCAGCTACGGGGTGTTTATCAATGGATTGCTGGTCTCGTTTCTCACCTTGAACGGCGGCTGGCGTTCGATCTGGCTCACCGCCGGTCTGATCTCCGTGGCGTTGTGCCTGGTGGCCTGGTTTCTGTTGCGTAACCTGGGGGCGAGCCAGGATGTCGGCTTTGCCGGGGAGCACCCGGCAGTGGCGGGCGGTGATCGGCCCTGGCTGAGTCGTTCGCTATACCTGACCTGGGCCATCGCTTTTCTCAACGGCATGGCACTGTTGCCGTTCCAGACATACCTGGCGCCTTTTCTTCGCGATGAGCTGGGCGTGTCGGTGCAGGATGCCGGGTTTATCTGGACCACCATCGGTGCCGTGGGCATGGCGTCGGGGTTTCTGGTCGGGTGGATCGCCGACAAGGTCGGCGTGCGGGCATCCCTGGCGATGTGCTTTTTGAGCGCGGGGCTTGCCGCCACCCTGGTGTTCAGTTTCAACAGCCTTCCACTGTTCTACCTCGCGGCCTTTTTGTTCGCTTTGGCGTTCTACCCGATCTTCGGGCTTGTCCCCAGTTACATCGGGCAAATCGTCCCGGTCAGTCGCCTGACCCAGGCCTTTGGCATCGCCAATGTCCTGATCGGCCTGGGGGGCGTGTGCGGTAACTTCCTCGGCGGGTTTTCCAAGGACCTGACGGGGTCGTTCTCAAGCGTCTATTGGGTGGTTGCGCTCTTGTTGTTCGCGCAGTGCGTGATGGTGTTCATGTTGGGTAAACAACCTGTTTCGATGACGGCGGGAGAGCAGCCATGAGCTATGTTGCGCAAGGTCCAGGCCAGAACCTGCATGCGTTTGCGTTCAGCCATCTACGCGCCGAACACCCGCGCATGAAGCAAAGGCCGTTGGTCATCTGGATGACCGGCATCTCTGCTTCCGGCAAGTCGACCATTGCCGATGCGCTGGACATTGCCCTGCAGGCCCAGGGGCGATTTACCTGCATCGTTGACGGCGACTCCGTGCGAGGCGGGCTGTGCCGGGACCTGGGATTTACCGACAACGACCGCGAGGAGAATATCCGTCGCGTCGCCGAAGTGGCGCGGCTGATGCTGGAGGCGGGGCTGATCGTGATCGTCGCGCTGATCTCACCCTCGGCGGCGAGCCGGCACTACGCGCGCTCGATCATCGGCAATGAGTCGTTTGTGGAAGTGCATGTGGATGCGCCGTTGGAAACCGCCGAACAACGCGATCCCAAGGGCCTGTATAAAAAGGCCCGCGCCGGGCTGATCAAGAACTTCACCGGTATTGATTCGCGGTATGACCTGCCGATCTTTCCGGAAGTCCACTTGAATACCCAGGCGCTGTCGGTCGAGCAGTCCGTCGAGGCGATCCTCGATTGGGTCGCACGTAACGACGCGCGCACGTAGCCGTTGGTCTTTGCGTCGGTATCACACTGTCAGCCTTTTCAGAAAACAAGGTAATCTGCGGCATCGCCGCAAGACCGCGTTTTCTAAGGAGCAGACATGACGCATTTTACGGGCACTGCAAAATCGATCCGTCTGATTGGCGGGGCCCGGGTGTTGGACTTTATCAATACCACCAATGGCCGGCGTCCCGGCACCACCCTCAAGGTGATCGAAGAGCGGCTGACCAGTTTTCAGTTCTTCTTCGAATGGGCGCTCCATGCCTCGTTGATCTCGGCGCAAGAGTTCGATGACTACAAGCCCATGGTGTTTGAGTCGCCAATTTCCTATCAGCCCGACCTGGACGCGATCATCGCGTTCAGGGAGTGCCTGTACGCCGTGTTCTATCCGTTGTCATTGCAACAGGCCGCGCCCGATGCGCCATTGCAGCAGATCAATCTGGCATTCCAGCAGGGCGTTGCCTGGCGACTGCTGCGCTCGGTGGATGGCAAGCCTGCCTGGGAGTGGAAACCCTGCACCACCGCGCAGGAACTCACCACCATGGTGTTGGGCCGCCTTGCCATCGAGGCCACGCAAATGCTGGTGTCCGGTGATCTTCAGGCATTGAGGAGTTGCACGGCCACCGACTGTGATTGGGTATTCCTGGACATCTCCAAGAACAAACTGCGCAAGTGGTGCCAGATGAGCGTCTGCGGCAGCCGGGAGAAGCTTAGCCGTCTCCGGCAGGTGGCTAGTCAGCCATAGCGAGTGCCACGGGCGACGGGTAGCAATTGCTCGACTTAATAGGAAGCATTACTATTCACGCCCCGCCTCCCCAGTGCTCCCGCGATGATCCCTCAGCCGCCCCGCAGAACAGGCTTTTTCGAACACTACGAAGAGTTGGTCGGGACATGGACGCGCCGCCTGAGAAACCGTCAGCAGGCCGAAGACCTGGCCCATGACACCTTTGTGCGGGTGCTTGAGTCAAAATCTTCCGAGGTCGAGCAACCGCGCGCCTACCTGCACCAGACCGCGCGCAATATTGCAGTGGACGCTTATCGGCGCGAAGACCGTCGCGAAGCCATGGCCCTGCAAACCTGTGATCAGAGCTCGCCCCACAGCGGCGACCCGGAGCATTTCATGCACGCGATCCAGTTGGCGGACTCCATAGAACGGGCCTTGGCCGAGCTGCCCCTCAACTGCCGCAAGATTTTCATCTGGCAGAAAATCGAGGGCCTGACCCAGCAGGAAATCGCCGAACGCCTGGGGTTGTCTAAAAACATGGTGGAAAAGTATATGATCCGCACCCTGCGGCATTTGCGTGACCGCCTGGACGCGATGGCCCCATGACCCACGCCCGCTTTTTACAGGACCTTCCATGATGGATAACGTTGAACGTGCCTGCGGCAGTGAGGAGGCTCGCGATGCAGCTGCGCAATGGTTCGTACGTCTTCAAGACGCCGACCTGAGCCCTGAAGAGCGCCAACGGTTCGACGCCTGGCGCAATGAGCGCGCCGAGCATCAATACGAGTTCGATGTGCTGCAGGGATTGTGGAGCGCCACCGACTTGCTGCCCAGGGCGCGCCTGCAGGCATTGTGCGAAGCACCCGCCGAGCGCCCCAAGCGCCACGCCGTGTTGCGTTATGCGGTGGCGGCCAGTGTGGTCGCCGTCGCCGTGGGGCTGGGGCTGTTCAGCGGCCTCGATCATCCAAAACCCTACACTGCCGAGTTCAGCACCCGCCTGGGTGAGCATCGCCAGGTGGCCTTGCCGGATGGTTCCGTGATGGACCTCAACAGCCGCAGCATCGTCGCCGTGCATTTTGAAAAAGGCCGGCGCGGCGTGGAGCTCAAGCAGGGCGAGGCGATGTTCAGCGTCGAGCACGACACCAGCCGGCCCTTTGTGGTGGCCGCCGGGGCAGGGCAGGTGACGGTCACCGGCACGCGGTTCGATGTGCGTCGCGATGACGACCAGACCCGCGTAGCGGTCGAGGCCGGTACCGTGAAGGTGCAAGGGCAGGCTGCAGACACCGTGGTGACACTGACGGCGGGCCTGGGTACGCATGTCGACCGCAAGGGGCAGGTGGCAACGGCCTACGCGGTGAACGCCGATGAGCTGACAGCCTGGCGTACGGGCAAGCTGGTGTTCAACAACGCCCCGCTGGGCGAAGTCGCACGCGAAGTCTCGCGTTATCGCGAGCAGCCACTGCGGGTCAGCACACCGGCAGTCGGCAACCTGCGCCTGACCAGTGTGTTCAAGGCCAACGACACCGACGCCTTGCTCAAGGCCTTGCCACATATCCTGCCGGTGGCCTTGCGCACCTTGCCGGACGGCAGCCAGGAAATTATTTCACGCTGACATTCAGGTTTTTTCCGAGTTCTTCGTCTTCTCCTGCAACTGCAACTGGTTTGCATTAACAGCCGCGTACTTTTGCGATCACAGGACTAGGTTCGACGTGAAAAAACTTGCCGTGAACAACAATAAAATCTCTCGCTGGGCGCCACTCGCGCTGGCGCTTGCTGTCAGCGCCGCGCTGCCGGCCGCCTACGCCGCCGAGGGCATCCACATCCAGGCCCAGCCCCTGGGCGCAGCGCTGAGCCAACTGGGCCAGCAGACGTCCCTGCAAGTGTTTTTCAGCCCGGACATGGTCGCCGGCAAGCAGGCTCCGGCGGTCGACGGCAACCTTTCCCCTGAACAAGCCTTGCGCCAATTGCTGCAAGGCAGCGGCCTGGACTACCAGATCGACGCCGGTTCCGTGACCTTGCGCCCGTTGAGCAGCGGCACTGGTGAAGCCGGCTCGCCGCTGGAACTGGGCGCCACCGACATCAAGGTGGTCGGTGACTGGCTCGGCGATGCCAACGCCGAAGTGGTGCAGAACCACCCCGGCGCGCGTACGGTGATCCGCCGCGAAGCCATGGTCGAGCAGGGCGCGATGAACGTTGGTGACGTGTTGCGCCGCGTGCCCGGCGTGCAGGTGCAGGAATCCAACGGCACCGGCGGCAGTGATATTTCCCTCAACGTCGGTGTACGTGGCCTGACGTCGCGCCTGTCGCCGCGCTCCACGGTGCTGATCGACGGCGTACCGGCGGCGTTCGCGCCCTATGGCCAGCCGCAGCTGTCGATGGCGCCGATTTCCGCCGGCAACCTGGACAGCATCGACGTGGTGCGCGGCGCCGGTTCCGTACGTTATGGGCCGCAGAACGTCGGCGGCGTGATCAACTTCGTGACCCGCGCGATCCCTGAGAAATTCTCCGGAGAAGTCGGCAGCACCCTGCAAACGTCCGCCCATGGCGGCTGGAAACACATCGATAACGCTTTCATCGGCGGCACCGCCGACAATGGCATCGGCGTGGCATTGCTGTATTCCGGGGTGAATGGCAACGGCTATCGCAACAGCAACAACTCCAATGACATCGACGACGTGATCTTCAAGACCCACTGGGCGCCGACCGATCAAGACGACTTCTCGCTGAACTTCCACTACTACGACGCCAGCGCCGATATGCCCGGCGGCCTGACCCAGAAGCAGTTCGACGCCAACCCGTACCAATCGGTGCGTGACTGGGACAACTTCAGCGGCCGCCGCAAGGACGTGTCCTTCAAGTACATCCGCCAGATCGATGACCGTACCCAAGCCGAAGTCCTCACTTACTATTCCGACAGTTTCCGTGGCAGCAACATCGCCAACCGCGACCTGGGAAGCATCGGCTCGTACCCGCGCACCTACTACACCTTTGGCATCGAGCCGCGGGTGTCTCATGTGTTCGACGTGGGCCCGAGCACCCAGGAAGTCAGCCTGGGTTATCGCTACCTCAAGGAAGGCATGCACGAGCAGGCCACCAGCCTGAAACTGGTCGACAACGTACCGACGCCGGTCGGCTTCAACGATGGCCACGTCTATCAGGATCGCACCGGTGGCACCGAGGCCAATGCTTTCTATATCGACAACAAAATCGATATCGGCAAGTGGACCATCACCCCGGGCATTCGCTTTGAAGACATTCGTACCGAATGGCACGACCGGCCGGTGGTCGGGCTCAAGGGCGAGGCGGTGGCTGAAAAGCGCCGCGAGGTTAACAACAACGAGCCGTTGCCGGCCCTGAGCGTGATGTACCACGTGTCCGATGCCTGGAAACTGTTCGCCAACTACGAAACCTCGTTCGGCAGCCTGCAATACTTCCAGTTGGGCCAGGGGGGCACGGGCGACCAGACCGCCAACGGCCTGAACCCGGAAAAGGCCAAGACCTACGAAGTGGGGACGCGCTACAACGACAACGTGTGGGGCGGCGAGCTGACGTTCTTCTACATCGACTTCTCGGATGAGTTGCAATACGTCAGCAACGACGTGGGCTGGACCAACCTGGGTGCCACCAAGCACACCGGTATCGAAGCGTCGGCCCACTATGACCTGTCGAACCTCGACCCGCGCCTCGACGGCCTGACCGCCAACGCCGGCTTCACCTACACCAAAGCCACCTCGGAAGGTGACGTGCCGTTCAAGGGCCGCGACCTGCCGCTGTACTCCCGTGAAGTGGCGACCCTCGGCCTGCGCTACGACATCAACCACTGGACCCACAACCTGGATGTGTACGCCCAGTCCGGGCAGCGCGCACCGGGGACCACCAGCACCTATATCACCCAGGGCACGGCGGACGGCCAGTACGGTGATATCCCGGGTTATGTCTCGGTCAACGTGCGCAGTGGTTATGACTTCGGCGAGCAATTGTCGAACCTCAAACTGGGCGTCGGCGTGAAGAACGTTTTCGACCAGCAGCACTACACCCGTTCCAGTGATAACAACTCCGGGTTGTACCTGGGCGAGCCACGTACGTTCTTTGTGCAGGCCAGCGTCGGGTTCTGAATCGCATCGATTGGGAAAAATCGCAGCTCCCCGAGGCTGCGATTTTTTTTGCCTGTTTCCTACACCTGCACAGCACATGTTGCCGGTTGATCAGGAACCAATTCCGACATAGCGCCACACATGAGCTAGCTGATGGGCTTCGACATTGTGGTTGGAGCGACAGGCTGAAAATCGCGCCCACCGTAACGGAGAAACCTATGTCGGTATCGATGCTCGATAAACCCACACCTGCTTCATCAGGCCCTGAACTTTCGCAGGCCAAATCCAGCCCCCACGCCAAAGCCCGTGGCCCGGCGCCTGCCGCGCCAACCTTCATGGGGCAAAGCGCTGCAAGCGTCAGCTTCCAGTCTCGAGAAAGCCACGCCGGACCGGTATTCGGCGCGCCTCAGTCGGCCACGGCTACAACGACGTCTGCGGCTGACTCGAGTCGCCATGGCGGCGCAGTGGCGACGTCGAGCGCCTTGGGCCAGATCAAGCATTGGATGGGCCAATGGTTTGGCGGGCATCGTCCCCCCCTGCATCCAGGCTGGGGTAACCCACCACCGAGGCCGCATCCTGGTTGGAGCAATCCACCGCCACGCCCGATGCCGGTCATCAGTAATCCGCCACCCAGGCCTTTCCCCACCGTACCCGGCGGGCCAGGCCTGGACTACTCGTTAATGAGTCGTAATGAGTTGGCTGCACAGTTGAGTGCCAAATACAGCGCCTTCAGGGACCCCAGGAACCCTGGGTATGTCAGCGTTGACAGTATTCGAGCGATGGCCAATAAGGGCTGGTCGCCTAACCCGGCCGTCAACGAGAACATTCGCCTGGCAAAAGCATTGCTACGGGACCCGGGGCTGATGAGTGCGCTTGATCGTCATGGTTCCACCGGTGCACTCGATGGGCTGATCGACCGGACCAGTCTCAACGCCGTCATCAATGGAACCAACTACTTCCAATTCAAGACTGACAAAGACCTGTTCGGTGAAATGCTCGAACACTACAACCAGCTCAAAGGCCGATTCGGGCGAGACCTGACCGTCAGCGATCTGCGAAAACTGGCTGGCCAGACCCCTACCGGCGATTCCCCCAAGGATCACCTCATCCAACTGGCCCAGGAAATGTTCAAGCGTACCAATGCGCTCAACCTGGCGAGCTCCGGTAACCGTATCACCCAGGCCATGCTGCGTTATCTATCCCGCTGACCCATGTCCAGGCGCCGCACGCCGGATGCGGTGCCTGGTTCAATTGTTTCAGGAACTGTTTGCGCCAATTTGCCACACAGGCTGTACCTACCGGTTTCAATCAGGCCGGTCGCTTTCAGATTCACAGTGAGGGCTCGCCAATGACATCAACCTCGTTTCGTTCTCCCCAGCCCGGCTGCCAAGAGCTTTTTCGTACCCCGCCTGCAGAGGCGCTGACGGGGGCAGAAACGGATGCCGCAGCGCGGGATCCCATCATTGCATCGAATGCACACGCGGTCGAAACCCAGCGGATGAAAGCTTTTGTCGACCAGCGCAAATTCCAGGCACCCGTCGCGGATGATTTTTCCAGGGGCATGCAGGTCGAGGAAAAGCGCGCCCATGCTGATGCCTCCTCGCTGAAAAACACCGGCCTGCTCAATAGCCTGGCCGCTTGGTGGCGCAAGCAGAAAACCAGTTGATCTGCCGGGTTGACTGACGCCCCTTCGACGGCTCCTTCCCGATCGTTACAAACAATCAAGTTTTACTCGGGTCGATTTGGTCTTTCTCCGGAACCACTGTCTTGCGACCACCACTTAATCGCTGGCTGTTGATTTCGCGGTGTTTTCACCGATCGAACAACCAGAAGCCGATCCGTGGAATCTAACTATGCTGGAGCTCATTTATGGACTTGACTACCAATAATCCAAGGGGCTTTTTCCCCGGGATGAATATACCGACGGGGAATGGCTATGCCCAAACTGTGGTAGACGCGCGGGCGCTGGGCAAATCTCACGATAGTAGGTTCGCGAACGGTTCCGAGCAGTTTTTCGACGGCCAAAACTTCTACGGGGGCATGTCGAGCGTGGGGAACCCTTATGTCGGCTCGGAGGACCACCTGTTGGCGACCAAGTTGAGTAACGTTTATTCGATGTTGGGAGATTTCAAAAAAGATGGTCGCCTGACCCTGAGTTCATTGACGGACATAGCTAATGAAGAACCCGGCAAAAGTAAGGTCTACGACCGGACAATCATGCTGGTCCGGGAGATACTCAATCGTCCGCGACTGGAGGAGGCCATTGTTGGCAAGGGCGGTGAGATCACTCTGGACAGCCTCGCAAAAGTCGGCAGCTTGATTATTGGCAATACCAACCCCAACACCCAGAGCCTCAACCCCTTCCATACGAAAACCAACGCACAGGTTGTAGAGGCATTCCTGGGCATGTTTGATGATCTGCGGGATACGTCGGAAGACCGCACCTTCTTTTTCGAGAAGCACCGGTATGTGCATAAAGATAAGATTATCGAGATGAGCAGGAACCCTGACGAAACAGATAAGAATGGTCAGGTCGTGTTGGATCCAACGACCTTGCTCCCCAAGAAGAAATACAGCGCGCACCAAGTAGCTGTGGGCATAAACCTGGTCGAACGACCAGGACTGTTGGCCTCGCTGGACAGCACCAAGGCTAACGGAACCAACATCTTCGGCAGCCATAACGCTGATGACTGGTTGAAGAACTACAGCATTGAACGCTGGTTGAAGAACGATAAGGACGAAAAGGGTAAATGAATCATGTATGGGCTTCCTGACAGACCCGGGAAGCTCATGTTTTCTTCCTTCATACCCGCAGTATTTTGCCGCTGACCGCCACCACGACCAGCAATCCTCCGATCAACAGGAACGCCGTTGCCAGGCTGCTGCCATGCGCAATGAACCCGATCACGGCAGGCCCGGTCAGAATACCGGCATACCCCAGGGTGGTAATGGCCGGTACGGCAATGTGCTCTGGCATGACGTTCTGCTTGCCGACGGCGGTGTAGAGCACCGGAACGATATTTGAACACCCGGCGCCGACAAGGGCGTAGCCCAGCAACGCCATTTCCCAGGCGGGGGACAGCGTGGCGATAAAGATACCGGCCGCCGCCAGCGCGCCACCGGCGACGATCACCCAGGTCGCGCCCAGGCGCCGCACGATGGCGTCACCGGTCAAGCGTCCGGCCGTCATCGTCAAGGCGAAAGCCGCGTAGCCCAGGCCGGCGTAGGCTTCATCCAGGTCGCGCTCGGCGCTGAGGAACACCGCGCTCCAGTCGAGCACCGCGCCCTCGGCCAGAAACACGATAAAACACAGGCAGCCGATAAACAGCACCACGCCATGGGGAACCGCAAAGGCCGGCCCTGAGCTTTCACTGCCATAGGGCAACAGGTGTGGGCCGGCCTTGAGCAGGGCCACCACCATCACCGCGATCACCACCCAGGTCGCCTGCAAGGGTGACAGGCCGAGCCCGAGCAACCCGGCGACACCGGCCGCACCGACGATCCCTCCCAGGCTGAACAACCCGTGAAACCCCGACATCATGGTTTTTCCGCTGGCTCGCTCGACAATCACCGCCTGCAGGTTGACCGTGGAATCTACCGTGCCCAGGCCGGCACCGAACAGGAACAAGCCAGCCATCAGCAACGGAATCGAAGTGACCGTGGCCAGCATCGGCAAGGCCAGGCAGATCATGATCGTGCCGGCCGTCAGCACCCGCCGACAGCCAAAGCGCGACGCCAATGCGCCCGCTGCCGGCATGGCGATGATCGAGCCCACCCCCAGGCACAACAGCAACAGCCCCAGCGTGCCTTCGCTCAGTTGCGCGCGCGCCTTGGCATACGGCACCAGGGGGGCCCAGGCGGCGATACCGAAACCGGCGATGAAGAAGGCGATACGGGTCGACATTTGCTCCAGTCGCCCGGGAACCACGGGCGCTGAGGTGGGGATGGCAGTCATGAAAAATCCTTGGTTTTGCGTTCAACGAACGATGTCCGGCGTGACATCGTTGCACATCAGGCCTTGAGGAGCGAGCCGGGTTCCCTTGGGATGGGCGGTTGTGAATTTTATTTTTACAGTCGCGGAACGCAATCAAGGTGGGCGACCACACAGGGATTATCGAGTGCGTAGGAGACGGTCTTGAAGGTGTGTAATCCCTGCGGGAACTGATGAACCCCGGGCCTCTTGCGGTGGATTACCACCTTCCAGGCCGTCTCCCACAAACGTCAGGTTCTGTAATACGCTGCCGAGTGTGTAAGCAGGCAACCAGACGGATAAACCGATGAACATTCTCAGGCACGCAGCGCTATGACGCTGTTCTACGACGCACGCGGCAACATTTATGCAGTCGTCAGCCCGGCCTTTTTGCGCGCTCGAGGCGTGGATGTACCCGACAGTGCGGCCCAGGCAGCGGCTGCGCGCAAGGGGTGGACGGCGGCGGCTATCGCATCCGAGTGTGGCTGGGGGGCGAGTGCCAAGCCTGCGCACGCCAAGGCCCACCGTTGCGATGGCCTGCTGGTCGGGCCGTTTCAGGCTGACCCGCCATTTGATCTGTTGATCGTCAACACCGATGGCTCGCTGGCCGAGCGCAGTGGCAACGGCTTGACGATCTTTGCCCAGGCGCTCACGGATCAGGGCTTGATGACGCAAGCCTGTGAGTTGCGCGTGCATCACGATAAATCGGATGTGCCGACGCCCACCGCGACCCGGATCGAACCTGCAGTCCATGAGCAGAAGGCCGGGTTCTGGCTGGCGTTGGGGCTGGCCGAGTTCGGGCCATCGGCCGTGGGCGCGCAGGGGGTTGAATCGACCTTTCTGAATGGCGCTGAAATGAGCCACGTGAGCGAGTTGTCGGCACTCAATGCGCAGTGGGCACGCAGTCAGTTTGTGCGGGTGGGCAATCCCCATTGTGTGACCCTGGTCGAGCAGGCGTCGGGCTTGCCGGACAATCTGCAGATGCAACAGCCAGGGTTGTTCCAGGCGCTGAAGGCGATTGCCTTCGCGCCCCCTGCGGGAGGCGGGCAGCCGTGTGCGGCCGGGGTCAACTTGCAATGGGTTGTACGCGAATCCGCCAATCGGCTTGTCGCACGGGTATTCGAGCGGGGCGAAGGACCTACCGCGTCCTCCGGGACCAGCGCGAGCGCGGTCGCATGTGCGGCGTGGCGTGCGGGGTGGGTCGGGAGTGGTGATGTCACGGTGGTGATGCCGGGTGGCACCGCGCCAGTGCGTTTGCAGGCTAAGGCTGAAACGTTGCTGAGCGTTAGCCTCTTCGGGACGGCCCGCGTGCAGACGTAAGGTTTTCAAACGCCCGACATAGGCATGAGGTGTCGGGCGTTTCTTTATTGTTTAGTTATGCAGGTTAAGTTGTTGTAGGGCATTTCTTGATATTAAGAAGTGGCTATTTGGCTCATGTTTTTATCTTGTAAAAGATACTTCCAGATTCATTGTGCGAAACTTCTTTTTTGTTTTTGCATGGCCTGTCACTCCCCCGAAATCGCTAAGCTTCAAGGCGTTCAGGCACTTTTTCTCGGCGATCATTCGGCCTTTTGAAGAGAGAAAGTCTTTCAGCGCATGAGTGGATGGCGGGTAACAGCGGATGGTCGAGGCGTTTGTCGAATCACGTTTCAAATTGATTCTTTCAGGTATGAATACCGACTTCCAGGTGCTGGCGTTTAAAGGCACTGAAGTCCTGGATCAGCCGTTTTTCATCCATGTGGAGTTGATCAGTGAAAATCCTTCGGTCGACCTGGAGGGGCTGCTTCAGCAGCCTGCCTATCTGGATTTCGCACAGGAGAGCGCAGGCTTGCACGGGCAGGTCTATGCCATTGGCCGGGATGATCCGGGTCGACGGCTCACCCGCTATCACCTGACCCTCGCACCGCGCCTGGCCAATCTCGCCCATCGGTTCGACCAGCGAATTTTCCAGCACAGCAGCGTGCCGCAGATCATTGCAGCCGTTCTCGAACACCACGGCATCCTGGCGGACGCCTACGTGTTCGAGCTGGGCCCCGTGGTGTATCCGCCACGCACGTTCTGTGTGCAATACGCGGAAAGCGACCTGCACTTCATCCAGCGACTGTGTGAGGAGGAGGGCATTCACTATCATTTTCGCCACAGCGCCGACGCTCACCTCCTGGTATTCGGCGATGACCAGACGGTATTTCGCCGCTTGCCCGCGCAGCGCTACAGCTCGGCCGGCGGGCCACAGGCCGAGGCGCAGGTTATCCAGCATTTCGATAGGCGCCTGGCCACACGCAGCCAGAAAACCGTGCGCCGCGATCGCGACTTCGAACATCCTGCACTGCGCCTGCAGGAGTACGCGGGGCCAGCCTCGACGCACCCCCTCGAGGACTATCGCTACCCGGCGGGGTTTACCGGGTATGCCCACGGCCGACGATTGGCGCGTCGGGCGTTGGAGCGTCATCAACGCGACCGCCATCGGGTGCTCGGCAAGAGCGATCAACCAGCGTTGCGCAGTGGGCATTTCCTCGAGTTGCGCGATCATCCCGACCCCGCGTGCAATGATCTGTGGCTGATCACGTCGGTACGCCACGAGGGGCGTCAACCGCAGGTTCTGGAGGAGGCGACCTCAGAGGCTGAACACTTTACGGGCTACCGCAATCGCTTCACCGCGACACCTTGGCGAGCGGTGCACCGGCCGCCCCTCAACCATTCCAAACCGCTCCTTAACGGCAGCCAGACGGCAACTGTCACCGGGCCTGCCGGTGAAGAGGTCCATTGCGACATGTATGGCCGGGTGAAAGTACGCTTTCATTGGGACCGGCTGGACAAGGACGATGACAAGAGCAGTTGCTGGGTCCGGGTAGCGTCCAGTTGGGCCGGTGACGGATTTGGCGCCATGATGATCCCGCGAGTCGGCATGGAAGTGCTGGTGACGTTTCTTGAAGGTGACCCGGACCAGCCCTTGATCAGCGGTTGCCTGCCGAATGCGGCGAACAGGCCGGCCTATCCGTTGCCGCAGCACAAGACCCGCAGTGTGCTGCGCAGCCGCAGCGTCGTCGGCGACTCAGGCTCCAACGAGCTGTACCTCGAAGACCGGCGTGGCGAAGAACTCATCTACCTGCGGGCCCAGCGCGACCTGGAGCAGCAGGTTGGCCATGACAGCCGTCTGGAGGTGGTGGGGGAGCGACATGAAATCATCCGGGGCTTAAGCACCACTCACTTGGAAAACGAGGAGCATCGTCACGTTACCGGTGATCGCAAGGTTGTGCTCAAGGCGAGCGATCACCTGGAGGTGCAGGGCGATAGCCGCACTCACATTGGCCGGACCGTGGTGATCGAAGCTGGGCAACAGCTGCAACTGAAGGCGGGTGCCAGTCTGGTTATCCAAGCAGGCGCTCAGCTGAGCTTCCAGGCAGGTGGGGAGCACCTGGTGATTCAGGCAGGCGGTATTTTCAGCAGTCGCCCGATCACCCTTGGCGGTTCGCCGTCCGCGATTCAGTTGGCGGCTTCTGGAGAGCACGTGGACGCGCCGAAAGCCAGTGCGGAGCAGGGCGTGATCATGGCCTTGGCGCGCCAGTTGGGGGCCGATTTCTGCCCCGTCTGCGAATGTTGTCGTGAAAGCCTGGGTGAAGTTCCGGGGAGGGCCGCTTGATGTCGAGCATGCCAGGCCAATGGATCGCCGAACAGCAGCAGGCCGGACGCCGGCTGTGCCTGATTCTCGAGGGCGACCACACGGCGCATCAACCCCTGCTGTCAGTGCGCAGCCTGTTGCAGTATCGCCGCGTCTACGCCGAGACCACCGTGGCGCAATTGGCGCAGACAGGTCCGGTGATCATGCTGCTGGAGCATATGGACGAGCCCGCCTTACTCAACCTTCTACAAACGCCTGAAACGAACTGGGGCTGGCTGGGCAGCTCGCCGGACGAGGACTTGGTGTGCGTGACAGCCCATTGGCGCGAGCGCCTGTTGATCGGACCGAAGGGCGCCCAGGCGTTGTATCGCTTTCACGACAACCGCACGCTGGCACGCGCATTGGATCATTTGCCGGTGGAGGACTGGCCGGCATTCCTCGGCCCACTGGTCAGCCTGTGCTACTGGCACGAAGGCGGCTGGCGCTGCCGCGACAATCCAGCCCCCGGTGACTACCCGGTACCCGATCCAGCCCCTTGGCTGAACACGCCAAATCCAAACATCAGGGCCATCCTCCACGCCAATATCCTGCGCTACCTGTTGGCTGAACACAGTGAAGACCTGGCGGCATTGGTGGAATTCCACGACCCGAAAGTCTGGCTGAGCCAGGTGCTTGAGCAAGCACGCGCATGGGAGTGGGACAGGCCGCAACAGCTGGAGTTTCTCGTCGTGAGGCGCTTGGCAGAAACCATTCGTAGCAGCGTCTTCCAATGGTCGCCAAGTGTGGGTGAAACGCCCGTCGAGCACTTTGACCGCATGGTGAATCAGTGGCGTTTGATGGAGCAGCAGGATGTTTAGGCAAATCTGCAGGGCAGGGCTGGCGCTCTGTGTGATGGGGCTTTGGGGGTGTACGGCGAGGCCGGTGGACAGTTTCACGCTGGAGGTGGACTTGCCGGCGGAATTTGAACTTAAAACGGCCGCCAACTATAGGCCTGCCACCGGAGAGCTCTGCACCTTGCCACGGCGTCGAGGCAAGAGGCCGGAGCGAAAGGTGTTCTTTACCGAGTTCACGCCCGTGGCCAGTCGTGTGAGCTACCAGCTTCCCCTTACTGAAACGGTCGACGGTTGCCCACTGGTATTGCGCAATGTGGCGTTTGATTTCAATGCGAAGTGGGGGAAGCGCAGTACGGATGTCGGCGGGGCTTTTGGCGGCATTTCCATCCGCGATCTCTCGGAGATGGATAGGCCGGGGATGCCGGAATCGGGCGTCCAGGAGCTGTCCGGGCAATGCCAATGGTTGTTTCGAACGGCAGGGCCACAGCACGCGATTATCAAGGTTCTTAAATGCGACTCTTTGAGTGCAGTCGATCCACCGGATAAATCCCGCACGGGCGGTGGTTTGGTACGAGGTGAGCTGGCAGGGAAAAAGGTACGGGTAAAGATAAGCCTGGCCGCCGAGGAACTGCCTTACATGGGCGACAATTGGGTTCGCTTTCCTAATGGATGGAAACGCTGCCTGGGAGACAATTTTGAGGACCTGTACGCTTTCTGCAATGGCAATACCGTCGACTTCAAACCCATAAAAATGCCCGATGGGCGAATTTGCGAGCTATATCCAACTTGTACTGAATAAGGATATCCAGTCATGGTGATAGAACGATCGAAGCACTCTTTTTTCAATGAAAAAATGCCCGTTTGCGCACTGAGTGGCGGTTGGCTGAGCTTCTGTCTGGTGGATGAGTCAGGGGATGGAAAACCCTACGGAGGACTCAGGTATGAGGTTTTTGACAGTGCCGGGGGATGTTACAAAGGGCGTTTGACTGAACGGGGTTTTGCTAAGTTAGAGGGGCTTTGTAAAGGTCCCGTCGTGTTGGTTTTTGATGCTTCATCCGAAACGCGAGTTGGCTATTATTCGACATTGCAGCAGCGTAAAACCTACCCATTACCCATCACTGACTTGCAGATCCGCGCTGAACAAACACGCTTCTCAAACACGAATGGCCGCCCAACCGAGCGTCACCCTGCCGGGGAAAAAGCAGACCAGTTTTATCAGGTAGAAGTCAGCGATCTGGTTCGGCATATCGCGCATCTTCCCCCGGTGACACCCACGCCCCACCGCCCCAAGCGTCACGCACTGAAAATGATGGCCGACCTGGGCTTCGGCCCACCCCAGCCTAGCTTCGCGGGAGTCGTACTGTTCCCCGACAGGCACACTGTTCTCGAAGTGCGCCCGTTGCGAGCCCTGCGCCCGATCCTGTCCACGCAAGACGAATTCTGTGCCTTGAACCTGTATCAATTGGCCTTGTTCGCGGCGTTGAGTTACTGCGATTTCGGTCAGGCGCCGCCGAATCATCCCGTTGATGAAGTCCATTTTCCACTCGATCCCAGTGTCGGAAATCTATTCGCCGAGCAGTTGGCGGGCTACCAGGAAGCCTGGCGGATCGACCCGGACCACCCGCAGCGCTTTTATCCGCTCTATGAGGACGTACCTTATTCCCGGCGATTCGAGATCCTGCCTTTTGATCCTGAGTTGTACCCACAAAATCGTCCGGCGCTTGGGGACGAGCAGGAGCACCCCGCGCGCTTACACTTTTTCGATGATGAAAAATTCGGCACTGACACCCAGGCCTTCATCACTCACCACGAGGAGGTGATCCTGATTTCCGTGCGAGGCACCGTCAGCAATGCAGACGTACTGCGGGATGCGAACGCCCATCAGGTGGCGTTCGCCGATGGTGTCGGCAAGGCCCATGAAGGTTTTTATCAGGCTTATCGGGCCATGCGTGATTTCGTGCTGCATTACCTCGGCCAATTTCACATCGGGCAACGCGTGATCATTTGCGGCCATAGCCTTGGAGGGGCAATAGCGCTGCTGCTGGCAGAAGGGCTGCGCCGTACTCCCGATCGTACCTACAACATCCTTCTCTACACCTACGGCGCCCCCCGTGCCGCGGATGCCGAGTTCACCCACGGCGCTTCGACCCTCGTCCACCACCGTATCGTCAACCACAACGACCCGGTGCCCAGCGTCCCGGCACCGTGGATGAACACCACCGCAAAACTCTGGGTTCCCGGTGCCATCACGCTATTCAGCCTGCCCACACCAGGCGGGCTGCTGTTCGCGGCTGGCCTGGTGCGTTTTGGCGGTAACCCCTACCAGCACCATGGTGAGCAGCAACACTTCATGCCGATCGTGCTGCCGGATGGCACGCACTCTTCCGTGTTGTGGAAGCCGGGTTGCGAGTCGATCCAGGAAGCCGGCTGCAATCGTGCGCTGCAGCTTCATGGCGACATGCCTGATCGTGACAACCTGTTAAAACAGCTGTTCCAGGCCAGTCAGCACTTCATGACCGCAAGCTACATTCCTGCCGCTTGGGCGACGTTGCGCCGCTGGCAACAAGCCGTCGACAGCAATAGCCCGCTGGTGACCGCGCGGGAGTTCGAATGGCTCGACCATGCGCTGGAGACCATGCGTCAGCAACTGCGCGATAAACGCCGCGAGCTCGCCCGTCGCCAGCCGATCAACGACCGTGCCTATGAGCACCACGAGCCGTTGAACGCCGAGATCGACCGTTTGCACACCAGCCGCGAGCGCCTCGAAACCCTGCGCTGGCGACGCCTGGAAGCGCGCGATGTCTACGGCAGTCAGGCCCAGGCCGCCCACTTGCAACCCAGCCTCAAGCGTTGGTTCAGCCACCGTGAAAACCACGCGCTGCCGCAAGTCGCGAGCATCCCTGCTCCCACGCAAACTGAGTGGGGCAGGGCGCAGCCGCTGGATATCGACGCCATCGTTTGAGCCGGGCCTTTACATAAACTCCACCTGGGCCGGCTGACGTTTCATCAACACTTGGCCATTGCGAATCGAGTACAGCGGCAGGCCCTGGCTGCGAATGACTTCGTAGTCGCTGTTGGCCGAGAGGATCAACAGGTTGGCCGGGCGCCCCGCTTCAAGGCCGTAACGGTCACCCAGGGCCATGGCCTTGGCGCTGTTGTCGGTCACCAGGTCGAGTGCGCTCTGCAGGTTGCGGTAGCCGAGCATATGGCAGATATGCAGCCCGGCTTCCAGCACGCGCAGGATATTGCCGTTGCCCAGCGGGTACCACGGATCGACGATGGAGTCCTGGCCGAAACACACGTTCATGCCAGCTTCCAGCAGCTCGTTGACCCGGGTCACGCCACGGCGTTTCGGGAAAGTGTCGAAGCGGCCTTGCAGATGGATGCTCTCGGTGGGGCAGGAGACGAAGCTGATGCCCGAGTGCCCCAGCAGGCGGAAAAGTTTGGCGCAGTAGGCGTTGTCGTAGGAGCCCATGGCCGTGGTGTGACTGGCGGTGACGCGGGCGCCCATGTCGCGGCTGCGGGCTTCTTCGGCCAGCACCTCGAGAAAGCGCGAGTGCGGGTCGTCGGTTTCGTCGCAGTGCACATCCACCAGGCAACCGGTGCGTTCGGCCAGGTCCATCAGGAACTTCACCGAGCTCACACCCTGGTCGCGGGTGTATTCAAAGTGCGGGATGCCGCCGATCACGTCGGCGCCGAGGCGAATGGCTTCTTCCATAAGCTCGCGGCCATTGCGAAACGACTCGATGCCTTCCTGGGGAAAGGCGACGATCTGCAGGTCGATCAGGTGCGTGCTTTCTTCGCGCACTTCGAGCATGGCCTTGAGCGCGGTGAGATCCGGGTCGGTGACGTCGACGTGCGTGCGCACGTGCTGGATACCGTGGGCGGCCAGGGCCTGAATGGTCTTTTTGGCGCGGGTCTTGGTGTCTTCCTGGGTGATGGTGGCTTTGCGCTCACCCCAGCATTCGATGCCCTCGAACAGGGTGCCGCTCATGTTCCAGCGCGGCTCGCCAGCGGTCAGGGTGGCATCGAGGTGAATGTGCGGTTCGACAAAGGGCGGGATCACCAGGTTGCCGCCGGCGTCGAGGTCGTCGACGCCCACTGCGGGCACGCTGGTTTGCGCGGTGATGCTGGCGATCCGGCCGTGTTCCAGGTGCAGATCATGCAGGCCTTCACGGTTGCGCAGGCGGGCGTTGATGATGTGCATGGGCAAGTTCCTCTTGGATAACAACAATCAGGCAGACAGCCGCCAGATCATCAGGGCAATACCGATGTCCAGGCGGTCGTAGGCATTCTCCAGCGTCAGGCCACACAGGGCTTCGATTCGCTGGACGCGGTGTGTCAGGGTATTGCGGTGCACGGCCAGGCGCTGGGCCGCGGCCACAAGGTTACCATTCTCATGAAACCAGGCCTCCAGGGTCGGCATCAGGCTGGGGCCATGGTGCAGGTCGTGGCGCAGCAGCGGGCCCAGGCGTTCATTCAGGAACTGGTCGAGCAGCGCGCGATCACGCACACCGCTGAGCAGCTTGAGCACCCCCAGTTCGTCATACACGCAGAGCCCGGCGCGTTCGCTGAACCGGCGTGCGGCCGTCAACGCCTGGCGCGCCTCATCGTGAGCCTGGGCCAGGCGAGCAGGTGGGTGCGCGGCAGCGCTCAAGCCGATAAACACTTTCAGCGGCGCCAGGCGCAGGTTCAGCGGGTTCAGCCAATTGACCAGTTGCTGGCGATTGGCCAAGGCGGCGACGGCATCCGCGGCCGGCAGCAGCAGCGTCCATTGTCCGGCGCGGCCGAGTACCGGCAACACCGGCGACAGTTGGTGCAAGCGGCGACTGATGGCGTCGTGCTGCCGGGCCAACTGGGCCTCCACCTGCGCCGCGTCGTCCTGGGCAAACAGCAACTCGCTGCCTTCGAGCTGCAGTTGGGCCACCTGCCAGTGCCCGGCCAGAGACATGCCCAATTGCACGGCGCGGTGCAGCAATAGATCCAGGGATTGGTAATCGCCGGTCAGCAAACGTTCCAGTACATCATGGCGCGAGCGGCCCAATTGTTCGGATTGAATCAACGCCGAACCGATCGCCTGGGTGACCAGCACCATCTTCAGCGAGTAGGGCTGCTCGATCAGCGGCATACCGGCGGCCTCGGCGGCGTCGAGTAAGCGCTGGGGTATCGCCTGGATATACGCCGGCCCCGTCAGGATCACCAAGCCGGCCACCTGGCGCTGACAGGCTTCATCCAGCAGTTGCAGCAGGTTGGCTTCATCCCGAGGGTGATTGATACCGGTGACGAACACCAGCTCACCGCCCAGCACCCACTCGGCGATTCCGCTGTTTTCCGCCACATACGGCCAGCGTACGACGTTGTCCAGGCCTGCCTCTGCGGCACGCAGGCGCATGGACGCAAGACCCGGCAAGGCCAGTACATCGGCAATCGTCAGGCTCATGCCGTGGCGTCAGCCAGCGGTGCGCGAGCGCGCAGCACGGAGGTCAGCAGCATGTAAGTCAGCGATGCGGCCACGATGCCCACCAACGGCGCGACCCACGGCGAATTGAACGCCAGCACGGTGCCCACCGCATACGCGGCCAGCCCCGGCCAATTGAAAGCCGGCAGGCGTGCATCTGCCAGGCGCGGGTAGTGGCCGCGCCAGCGGTAGAAGAAGTCCGCCATGATGACCCCGCCGATCGGTGGAATCACGGTGCCCAGCAGAATCAGGTAGGGCACCAGCATGTCGTACATGCCCAGCAGCGCCAGCAGGGTGCCGATCACTGCTCCCGCCAGGGTCACGGTCTTGCGGCGTTTGGTGCGCAACAGATTGCAGCCGGCCACGGCGAAGTTGTAGATGGTGTTGTCCTGGGTGCTCCAGATATTCAGCAACAACATGGCCATTGCGGCCATGGCGAAGCCTTGCAGCAGCAACACTTCCACCACGTCGGGCTGTTGGTAGACGATCGCGCCATAGGCACCGATCAGCACCATCAAGCCATTGCCGACGAAGAAGCCGATCAGGCTGGCCAGCACCGCGACCCGGGCCGAGCGCGAGAACCGCGTCCAATTGGTCGCCTGCGTCGCGCCGCTGACAAAAGTGCCGAATACCAACGTGATCGCGGTGGACAGGTCCAGCTCAGCGGTCGGCACCACCGTCAGCAGTCCGTCCAACCCGCCGACTTTCACCGTGGCCACCCACATCGACAGAAACAGCAGGATGCCCATGGCCGGTACCGCGATGTAGGAAAGAATCTCCAACCCGCGATAACCCACGTAGGCGGTGGCGCAAAACACCAGGCCGAACAGCACCATCAATGCCAGCACACTGCCCTGGCTCAGTTCGAAATACTTGCCAAACACCACGGCGGCGGTGGCGGTGCCCCAGGCATACCAGCCAATCTGAGTGAAACCGAGGATCAAGTCGCTGAGTTTGCTGCCCACTTCGCCAAAGCAGAAGCGCCCCATCAACACGGAGTTCAACCCGCTTTTGAACGCGATGTAACCCAGGCCTGCGGCGTAAATACCCAGCAGCAGGTTACCCAGCGCCACCACGCCGAGCATATCGGTGAAGCTGAACGCGACCCCCAGCTTGCCGCCGGCGAACATGGTCGCGGTAAAAAAGGTGAAGCCCAGCAGCACCATGGCGGTAGACGCCAGGCCTTTGCGCGCATGCATGGGAACTTCGCTTAAGGGGTAGTCGTTGCCCGGTTCTTGCTGCGTCATGTCGGTACTCCCTGAATGAGTGACGCAGGCGTATTGCACCGCGCGTGCCAAATTACTCCCAGTGACAGGCGCACGGTCTGCACTGTGCAGCATGCACAGTATTTATAGCCAAACAGGCAGAAAAAGCGGGCAAGGGTGTTCGCAGTGCCCAGTCAGGCACGAAAGCGGTGCAGCCGTGATACAAATTGGATCAGTCGAACAGCGTGTGGGTGGTTTCGCCGCGATGAAAGGCAAATGCCGCCGCCAGATCACTCTCGATGGTGCGCCCCCGGGACAGCGGCGGCAGATCATCCAGGGCGAAAAAGCCCACATCGGTGGTCTCGAACCCGGCCATTGGCGCCGCTTGGTCCACCCGGTCACACAGGAAATACAGCTTGTAGAAGTCGCGCACATCCGGCCGATACAAACCCTTGGCCTTGTGGGTGACGCTGTACAGTGCCCGCGCGGTAACGCTCAAGCCGGCTTCCTCGCGGATTTCCTTGATGATGTTTTCCGCTGCCGACAAGCCGATATCGGCATAACCGCCCGGCAGCGCCCAGCAGCCATCGGTCAGTTCGCGCACCAGCAGAATCCGGTCGCCCTCAATGACCGCGCCGCGCACGTCGATCATTGGCGTGGAATAGCGCTGGGCAAAATCCGAGACCAATCCGGTGATGCGCTCCAGCGGCACGTTACCGAGTTGCGCCAACATGCTGTGGGCAATCTCGGCGATTTCCTCCAGGCGCTCGCGTTCGAAATCATCGGTGCAAAAATGCAGGCCCGTGGAGGCCAGCGCCTGCAGGCGTTTGGCTTGGGCCAGCCAGGTGTTTTCCATGCCTGTCTCCTAAAGGGGCTTGGCCATGTACACCCGGCGCAGGCCCTGTTCCTCGGCCCGGTGGGTTTCCACGTAACCCCGGCGGGTGTACAGCGCAAGGTTCTCGGTCATGGCTTCATTGGTGTAGAGGCGTATGGCGCTGTAACCCGCGTCGATGGCCTGGCGTTCGGCGAAGTCCATCAATACGCGGCCAAGACCAAGGCCCTGTGCCTGCGGGGCGACCGCCAGGTTATCCAGCAGCAGGGCGCTGTCGGTGTCTTGCAGGATGATAAAACCCTGGATCTGCCCGTCGTTGTCCAGTACATGCACACCACCGACCTCGACTCGCCGGCCGTAGTCTTCAAGCATCGGCCCGGGTTTGCGGCCGATACGCTCGATGTACGGTGAATAGGCGGCCTCGACGATGGCTTCAATGGCGGCAACATCATGGGGCGTGGCGGGGCGCAGCATTGCGGCGTGCTCCTGGTCGGCTGGAGCCACGACTGTAAGGGAGCAGGGCATAAAAAAACCACCGCCAGGGTGGTTTTTTCATCTCGCCGGCTTACTCGCCGCGATAGATGCAGCCGCTGGTGCAGGTTTCATGGATGCGGATCGCACTGAGTTCCGGCAGCAGGGGTTTGAGCTCATTCCAGATCCATTTGGCCAGCACTTCGCTGGTCGGGTTTTCCAGGCCGGGGATGTCGTTGAGGTAGTTGTGGTCGAGGCGTTCGTAGAGCGGCTTGAAAATCGCCTTGATCTCCGAGAAGTCGCGAATCCAGCCGGTATGCGGATCCAGGTCGCCGCTCAGGTGGATCGCCACCTTGAACGAATGCCCGTGCAGGCGCCCGCATTTGTGGCCTTCGGGTACGTGGGGCAGGCGGTGGGCGGACTCGAAGGTAAACTCTTTGAAGATTTCCACGGTGTGACCTGTAGGGCTTGTGTTGCGTGGCTTTGGGAATATTGTCATTTGCTGGTGTACTGATCAATGTACTGATTGGTCGTTGCTGGGCGTGATTGAAGTCATCCATTCAGCGATTGCCGACTGGCGCCAGGCGACCGAGTTGGGGCCTATTCTAACCTGTTTTGGGAAGGTGCCCTCCCTGATCCGCCGATAAACTGTGTTTCGGCCCAGGCCGGTAGTGTGCAGCACCTCGTCGAGGCGCAGGAAGCGATCAATATTTTCTGCAGTAGCCATAGGAATACCTCGCCACGCCGTCGCCGGGTGGAATGATTTATGTAGGGTTCGCTGCCGTATGCGGCACAGTGCTCAATGGATGGTCACGCTATCCTGCCCAAGGGCTACGGCGCGCGCCTGTTGCTCGGTGCGGAAGGACATGTGCTGCTTGATGCCGCTGCATTCCGCGATGACCCACCAATAACCGCCAAAGCGGTGTGGGCCTTTGATGATTTTGGTGATGGTCATAGGGTGTCCTTGCCGCGCTGGGCGGCAGAAGGTGGGTTAGGGTTAAGCTCTCTCAACGAGATCCAGTCCGATCTGACTTACGCGATCGACGCAGGCAGGGTTTAGCCAGATGCATTCGGTACGGTTGGCGGTGCCGCGACCGGCGCTGATGCGGGCAGATGTGCTGTAGCTGGCCCATCCTGGAAGCAACTCCGCGTACAAGTCGCTGGGATAACCTGAAAGCACAACCATTCCTTCTAGCTCGAGCAAAACCCCGAGCAGTTCGCGGTGTGCGGCGTCATCCATCTCGTGTTTGTAGTACCGACCGCTCGACGCGCCCTTGTACCTGGTGTCATGTACATAGGGCGGGTCGACGTAGTGCAATGTCCGCGGCCCGTCATGCGCCTTGATTACCTCGATCGCGGGCCGGTTTTCGATCAGCACGCCGCTCAGCCGCTGGCCAACCTCGGAAAGCTGCTCGGGGTAGGAGGCCCAGAGCGACTGGGCGGTGCCGTACTGGCGCTTCGTGTCGATGCGAAAACCGGTGACGCCTTTGGTGGCACCGGCGGAGCCGAAGCCCATTTGCGCCCTGATGATTGTTCGTCTTGCACGCTCGATTGGTTCGGCGCTCGACTCCCAGGACAGTTCGAACTCTTCGCGGGAATATGGCGTGAATACCAGGCGTTCGACCAGTCCCGACCGCGAGTCCTGATCTTGCAAAACCCTGAACAGATTAACAATGTCGCCATCGAGGTCGTTGTACACCTCGGCATACGACCGCGGCTTTTGCATCAGCACGCCAGCGGCGCCGCCGAACGACTCTACGTAGCAGGTGTGCGGTGGGAAGTGTTGCAACACCCACGGCGCAAGCCGGAACTTGGCGCCGTGGTACCGGATGACCGGGGCGGTGATGGTCATAAATATTTTCCAGGCGTGCGCCCGCCGCTCACCGGCAGGCATGTAGGGGGATTGGGGTTAGGGGTTAGGGGTAGTTTTTGCTGATGCGCTGGGCGATGGCTTCGAGCTGCTCGGCCATGCCCCACATGTCGTTGTTGTCACGGCGGGATACCACTGCCGCGCGCTGGACGTTACGGTCGATCAGGATCTTGGCTGCCAGGATGATCAGCCAGGCTTCAAACTTGCGACGGAAGAACCGTTTCATGGCCTCGGCCCCTTGTAGATGAAGACGTAGGCGAACCAGAGGGTGGCGATCATGGTGCCACCTCGCGCCACTTTTCATACCCCTCACCATATTCCCAGCAGTAGGTTGCCGGCCATGCTCCGCGAGTCGCCTGGTTAACGATGTTGTAACTCCATCCGTCTTTAGTTGGTGTGGTTTTGATCCAGACGTGCTGCGCGCCGCCGAGATTCCAATCGCCGTAATCCTTGACGACCTCGGCCATGAACGCTCGCAGGTCGTGGTGCCCGCGACTCATCACGATGTAGGTGTCACCGCCAACGCTCTCGACGGCAAGCGGATACTTTTCTGTAGGCATGACTTCGTCCTTGCCGCTATAGCGGTTATCAAGTTCATAGAGGGGAGAGGTATCATTGCCACCTCAGATAGGGAGGTGCGATGTGGTCGTACACGGAGTTGAATACGAGTTTCTTACTGCTTCAAGCGTGACCAAGGGTCATGACGGCCTAGGGATTGAGTGCTGGCGCGGCAACGATATGGTCTTTGAGATATTCAGGAATGACGAAACGCTGCGTTTTGAGGTGACCTTGTTCGAGCAGGATGTCCCTTTAGAATTGCTTGAGTACGCGATCCAAACTGCTCGCGCAAACCTGGGTGAATTTTCGCCGTAGAGCTGCTCCTTGCCGCTATAGCGGCTGACTTTGAAGGGGGAGGGGTAACAGGTTTTGCGGGTGGAGTACGGATGTACTCCTATCTGGATTTAGCTGATTCTTCCTGCTTTGCCTGGCGCGCCTTGAAGCGTTCGTAAGGCCCCTCGGGCAACGATGCAATCTTGTTGGCCGCCTTGATCAGCAGATCGCCCAGGGCTTTTTGGGCTTTCGGCGTGAATACCTTGAAGCGGGAGCCGGCCGGGTAGTAAGCGTCGTAAGCCATGCGGCTACAGAGCGTGGAAGCCTCATCAAGTCCGCAGCTGCGGCCATACGCGTGCAGCCTGTCGCGCTCTTGGATCAATTCATCGATCTGCTGATCCGCTGCGGTCAGGCGCTGCTGCAGGGCGTCTTCACGGGCAAAGGAGCAATCCAGGCATCCATCTTGATGGTTCCGCTGGTGAGTGGCGCAATGGCCGCCTTCTCTTCGACTGCTCATACAGCCTCCCTTGTTACCAGATCATGGGCATTCACAACCGTCATGCCGAGGCGTTCGGCGATCAGGACTTCCAGGCGTGCACCCTTTGAATGCTCCCAGCCGGGCAGGGTGGCCACAGTGTCGCAGTCCATCAGGGCGGCAATGTCGCGGCGCATGCAGTCGTTCCAGGTGCCGCCGTCGGGGTTGAGTTCGGCGGGGTTGGTGACGGTGTGGCCGCCGGCGCGCAGGCTGGCAGTCATGCTGTGGAAAGTTGGGAAATTCAGACCTGGCAAGCCGCTCATGGGCCCGCTGAGGTAAATTCGTTTCACAGGGAGTCCTTGCCGGGCCATGCCCGGGCAGTGGAGTGGGGGAATTACTTCTTCTGAAAGGTCTTGGTCAGCGCCGCATTGACGCTGTTGCCGCGTTTCAATACGACGCGAGCCAGGGCGGCTCGGTCTTTCTCGCTGTGGCTGGCCTGGCTGAGCAGGCCGAAATAGCTGTTGGCGGTCTCGCGCAGATCCTCGGCCGGCGCCGCGGCGGTTCGTTTAAGTGCCTGGTCCAGGGATCGTTTGCGGGTTGTTCGGCGCCAGGGCTTGCTGACGTGGCCAACGAAGTCGACGCCGCGATCCACGGGCTGCAGGATCGTCTTCGTGGGGTTCAGCTTCGCGCCGAGCCGGGGAAGGAACGCTTCGACTTCGGCCAGCCACTGGTTAAGCTGCTGCGGCGACTCATGCAGGAACACGAAGTCATCGACGTACCGGATGTAGTGCTTTGCGCGCAGCGTGTGCTTAGCGAACTGGTCCAGGGCGTCGAGGTAGACGTTGGCGAAGAACTGCGACGACAGGTTGCCGATTGGCAGGCCGAGGCGCGCGGGCTGGGCCACCAGGCGTTTGTGCTGCGGCACCCGGTTGAACAGGTGCGCCGGGCTTCGGGTCTCGTAGTCCTCGCGCGGGTCATGCATGAGGATCTGCACTGCCAGGGCCAGCCACCATGGCTCGGTGATCCTGGCCTCCAGTTGCTTGCGCAGCACCGCCTTGTCGATGGCGACGAAGAAGTTGGCCAGGTCGCACTTGAGGTAGAAGACCGGCTTCGACCAGTTCTCGCTGGCGCTGCGGATCTTCGATTCAAGCCGGGTCGCGGCGTACAGCGTGCCGCGCCCTGGGATGCATGCGCAACTGTCCGCTATGAAGCTGGCGTAGAAGCGCGGGGCCACATGGTTGTACATGAGGTGGTGGACGACGCGGTCCCGAAAGGCTGCCGCCCAAACTTCGCGGGCTTTCGGCCTGGTGACCACGAAGCATATAGATCGGCCTGGCCGGTAGGTGCCGGCAACCAGGTCGTCGTGTAGCTGGATCAGGTTCCGCTCCAGGTCGATTTCGAAAGCCAGCGCGCTGTCGCTGTTGCGCTTGGTGCGCCGGCAGTCGTAATAGGCCTGGACCAGATCCTGAAACGGGTACGGACCCAAAGTCGAATCTGCGGACGGGGCGGCCACGGAGCTCGTTGTTCTTGTCGTTGTTGTTCTGATTGCCATCATCGAAGTTCATGTTGAATGCGTTGTTGGCTGAGCGCTGCGACCTATCGTGCTATCTACGTCGCCGAGCCGAAGGCATAGCCGATCAGCAAGGAAACTGCGCAGGACCTACGCGGACGCTTTAGACCGGCGGTATCCTTTGTACGCATGGCGGTGACCTATCAGGTCAGCGGCACGACCAGATTCAATTCGCACAGACCAGAAAGCCGTAACCTTCAGGTAGCGGGCGCGGTTGGGGTGTAGCGTTTCCAGGCGTTGGCTTGTTTGCCGATCGAAGCCGTTACCTCGATTGCCTTGGCGTGTTGCGGGACGCTGATAAAGCGGTTGTCTTTGAAGAGTCGCATCAGGAATTCGACTACCTGGACCTTCTCGACCAGCAAGGTCAGGTGAGGGCGCTTGTCCTGGGTGGCGTTGGCACGAGCGATCAGCATCAGGACTTCGATGCATTCATCGATCACCCGCTTTCCCAGAGACTGCTTCAAGTCGCGCGGGATGTTCCGGGTCAGGGTGGTGGCCATGTGTAGCAGGCCCATTGCCGCGTTGTAGATCGCAAGTTCCGTATGCATTGCCATGTGGCACGCTCTCCAAGAGCAACCGGCCGCAAGCGGCCGGATTAAATAAGCGAATTAATCAATAAGCTCGCTGCGGACGGGGCGGCCACGGAGCTCGTCGCCCTTGCCGAGGCTGATCTGATAGCCATCATCGAAGGACATGCTGAATGCGTAGCTGGCTGAGCGCTGCGAACTCGACCAATACCAGGTGTCGCGGAAGGCTTCGACGCCACCATCCTGGAAGGCGGTGTGCGCGGTTTGCAACGGGTCTTCGGCACTGTACAACTGGCCCACCGGCTCGCTGTGCGGGTTGTCGCCGTTGCGCGAGTTCTCCCAGTTCTTTTCGGTGGTCGGCTTGAAGTGGCGGTATTGCAGCTCCTGCACGTCGCGCGCCGGGATTGCCCAGTCGGTGAAGCCGCCAATGTTCAGCGCTAAAACTTTCACTGCCAGATCGCTGCCTGCCGCCGCCATGGCCTGGGTGTTGGCCATGCTGTCGGTGAAGCTGTCGGCACCTTCGATCTTCTCGCCGTACTCGCCCCACTTACCGACCAGTTCATGCGCTGCGCCGGCGGTGATGTGCAGGGAGCGCTTGCCGGTGGCCGGATCGCGGGTAATGCCGGTGACGAAACCTCCACCGTAGGCCTGGCCGATGGTCGGGCTGGTCACTGCCGGTGCTGCTTTCTCAACTGCGGACATGATGCTTCCTCTTTTCGAAGGCAACAAAAAAGGCGCTGTGCGCCCTGGTGTGCCGGATCAAGAACGAATGAATGAAGAATTAAATAACGAATCTGCGGACGGGGCGGCCACGGAGCTCGCTGAACTTGACGATGACGTCCTGAAGGCCATCATCGAAGGTCATGCCGAATGCGAAGTAGGCTGAGCGCTGCGAACTCGTCCAGTAATAGCAGTCCTGGGCGAACACCTCGGGGCAGTTCAGCCAGCCCTGATACAGCTCGGCGGCAGCCGGCAGGTAGAAGTCGTGATGACCATCAGCCTGGTACTCGGCACACGCATCAGCCGCTGGGTATTTGCGCTCGTCGTCGTTGCCGATCAGCACCTGGGTGTTGGTGTAGCCGTCGGTCTTGCTCAGTCCTTTGACCTCGACGCCACGACCACCCCACTCGTGGTCACCAACATCCTTGGCCGCGATGATCAGGTAGTGAGCGGGCACTTCACCGCGGGCGTGAACGAAACCGCCGTTGAGCCCGCCCTGGCCCGGCCACTGCTGGCCGATCTCAGGGATAGTGGAAGGCGCTACCGGCTGCACATTCGCCGCCGGCGGAAGCACCTGGGCGAACACGCTAGCAATCGCCATTCTTGCCAGAGCACTGGATGGCATCTTGATAGACACGTCGCCGTGCTTCAGGGTGATCATTTCGTTTTTCATGCGGTTACCTCAGATAGGCGCCGCCCTCCGGTTACCGGATGCAGCGAGCAGGGTGGGTTATGCTTCTTCGGCGTCGAGCCGTGATGCTTGGCGCTGGCCGATGGCGTAGAGTTCTGCCGCCACGTTTTCATTAACTTCGATTTTGTGGCGCGAACGAAGCGCCTCACGTGCACCGGCGGGGCCGAGGGAGTGGACATAGCGAAGGCAGCCGGCCATCACTGATGCCTGTTCGGTGTCTTCAGTCCAGGCCATGAGGTCGGCGAGCATCCGCTTTTCGCCTGCCCGCACCCGGTGCCGAAGCTCTTCCTCGCCAAGCTCCTTGCGTTTCGCCGCGCTCTTTGCAGATCGCGTCTTTTGATCCATGGCCATGGCCTACCTCTTCTATTCCGCTGGCCGGCAGTGCGAGCCAGGTTTGACGTTTGCGTTGCTGGGGGCGGGCTATGCGGCGCATGAAGTCTTCCCCTGCCGCGCTTTGGGATAGTCGATGCCGTGCTCTTCCAGAATGCGCTCCAGCGTTCTATTGGATATCGCAAGCTTGCCGCAGACCATTCGCCGGGATATCCCGAGCTCCTTGAAAGCCTTGATTCGCTCGGCGTAATTTGCGTCTCGAACCTTGGTTTCTGCTTTCCACTTCTCCCCGTAGTGACCGCCGTGACTGGCGCGCTTGAATGAAAAGCCAAAGTCTTTGGCTAACTCCCGTAGGGTTCGCGGGGTCATTCCGGTAGCGGCCGAAACCTCTGTTTGGGTCATGGTTGAGGCCATGGTTTTCACCCGTTCAGCTTGGGCCTTGCGCTTCTCGGCGCGCACATCGAGCGGCGCATATGGCAGTGGAGCTGCTTCAACCCGGCGCCGAACGAATGGTTTTGGCGCCGGCGGCATCTGGTTGCTGTAGGTGATGGGCTTCGGGATATAGCCGCTGGCCGGACCTTCTTCGATCTTGCCGCCGGCCGCCAGGTACTGATCGACCTGTGCGGCCAGTTCGTTGGATGCCGGCCGAAGGCGCTCTACTTCGTTCTGCAGGATGCTGATCATGCTGCTTTGCTCCTGAGCGCCGCCTCATACCCGTCGACCAGCAGCTTGAATTCCCACAGGTCTTCTTCGAGGCTTTCGATGTAGTCATTGTCCCGCTGAAATTCTTTCCACCAGAGCTGGCGGCCCACCGGCTTCAAGAGCGGGCAGTACATCCCGATGTGCCACCACTTCCGGTCGGTGATCCACATGCAGCCCTGCACCTGGTCAATCACCTCGCTGGCATCGTTGTCGATATGAAAGGAGCGAAGCTTGTCGGGGGCCAGGAAGCACTTGTACTCGGAGCCGCCATCATCACCAATGAACCCATCTGCGCTGGCGCCAAAAACGCCGTCGTCGGTCTTGACCAAGCCAACCTGGGTAACGATGAGGCCGGTCTGGATTTCGTGCTCCATGCGCGCCTCGGGCTCCAGCTCATGCCCGCGGCGCATCTGCCATGTTTCAAACCCGCCATCTAGCGGCGCGCCGCCGATTCGCTCGACTGCCAACTCAAATGCGTACGACAGGGCGGCATTCGACGGCTCGCCGACCTTCTCGCCGTCCAGGGCACGCTGAACAACTTCTGCCTTTGGTGCAGCCTTATAGCCGGCCAGGTCACGGGCGCGGCCTTCACTGTGGCCGGCGAGCATTGCCTCCACATACTTGCGTTGCTGCGCAGTCAGCCCGTTTACCTTGGAACGTGCGGTGCTGAACATGCTTGCGGTGATAACCCCGGCGCGGGCCTGGAGCCACTCAGGTGAGCCTTGTGTGCAATTGACGATAATCATTGAGGCGCCTCCAGCTTGGCTTTGTGAACGGTAACCGCCGTCTTAACTGTGGAATACCCGTTGGTGTCTCCAGATGCCTGAAGAACTTTCAGGCTGGCCTGCCAAACATCCTTCAGCTCGTCCGGCGTAGTGGTCTGCCCAACGCGCTCAAGGATGTCCGCGACGACCTGGGCGCGCATGTCCTCTGTTTCAGAGCCATCTGACGACTGTCCGTCGTCGTCGCGGATATCGCCGGTCGTGATGTTCAGCAGCGCACACATCACGTAGCGCTTGCCGTAGGTAGTCGATGAGCCAACAGCCTGTACATCGTTGCGGCCTTTCCCGATATCGATCGGTAGGCTCATGGTCGTTTGCTCGCGGTGACCACTCCGGTGCATCAAGATTCCAGTGACACTGATCGCCTTTTCAGCGTTCTCCACCTTGAAGGTGATGGCGAACCCGTGCTGCTGCATGATCGGCTTCAAGGTGTGGGTGATGTGGTCGAGCGTGGCGTAGGAGTTTCCTGTGTGCAGGTTCACAGCACCTTCGAACACCGTCGGGATGTTGCACTGCATTTCGGCCATCGCAGTGTTGAAAGCTTGCTCAGCTTCCTTGGCCTGCATGCGCTCATGCATGGCCAGCAGGCGCTCCATCTTCTCGATGTCGCAGGTCGGATCGGCGGCAGCACGGCTGATGACGGCCATGATGCTGTTGTCCGTGGAGATCGGCGCCACAGCCTGGCGCCGCTGTTCGGGAACGATGATTTGGCCGCTCATACTGGCTACCTCAGAAGTGGATGGTGATGTTGGGGACTTCGCGGCGTGCGATCTTCAGGACAATGGCTTTGGCCAGTTCCTCGGTTATGTTCATCGACATCAGCGCCTCTTTGGCGGCGCCCATGATCTTCACCTTGTGAGCCTGGTCCGCTTCGCGGGCCTTCTGCTGGCGCTGCGCTTCTTCAGCCTCCGCTGCCTGCCGAGCAATTTCCGCCAATCGCGCCTGTTCTACAGCTTCCTCCTGGCGGCGCACCGCGGCGATGCGTTCTTGTTCAGCGCGTTGCTCAGCGGCGATTCGATTGGTCTCGGCCTGTGCCGCTGCAGCGCGGGACTGTTCGGCTTGCAGCTCCAGTTGCAGTCGCTGGCGTTCGGCGGCAGCCTCTGCATCCAGTGCGGCCTGTGCGGCGGCGCGCTGAGTGGCGGCGGCCTGCTCCAGCAATTCCTGTTCGCGCCGTGCAGCGGCTTCGCGCTCGGCCTGGGCCTGCTGCTCGGCCTGCAGCCTGGCTTGTTCGGCGGCGACCCGGGCAATCTCGGCGTCACGGTCGCGCTGGGCCTGAGCTTCTGCCTCTGCACGCAGGCGGGTCAGTTCGGCCTGTTCGGCCTCGTACTGGGTGCGCTCGGCGTGCAGGGTGCGCAACTTCGCCAGGGTCTGGTCCTTCACCTGGGCCGCTTCAGCTAGGAACTCTTCCCAAGAATCGTTGATTTCAATGGCTTCGAGGTCCGCGATTACCCGGGCAACTACGGACGCAGGAGGTGTTGCGCCGAACAGCGCCAGGTCCTTCATGCTGTCGATACCGTCGACGTGCTTGTCTTTGCGCGCCTGATCAGCGTTTTCCCACTCCGTCAGCGGCTGGCGGGTGGTATCGCGCAGGTTGTCCATCTTGGTGACGAACTCGCGCAGCTCGGCTTCCACCACCTTTGGCATTTCCTTGAGGCGGCGCAGATAGTCACGGCCGGGCTTCTCAACGGCAGCCTTCGATTTGCTGACAGTGGCGGCGAGAGAGGCGATGCGCTCGCGGCCCTTGCGGGTAGTCAGGTCGGGCACTTCGGCAGCGACTTCGGCCTTCACTGCGTCGAAGAACTGGCCCAGGCCACCGGCTACGTAAATGGTCGGCGCGCTGTCGGCGCGCTGTCGGCGCTGATGTCGTCGATGGTGATTACTTGCTGTTTCGCGGACATGGCAATGCTCCCGCGCCATCCTTGCGGGGCGCTGTGTAATGTTTTTAGTTGGTGATCAGGCCGCCGATAGCGGGGCCCAGTAGAACGATGGTGAGGAAGGTCAGGCCGACGATGGCCGAGGTCCAGCGGATGGCGCGGCGCCGGTGCTGCTGATGGGTGGTCATGGCATACACCACTGGCTGCCGCAGTAGTAGCGACCATCATCAAAGTTCGGGGGGCCGGATTTGCGCCCGCACCCGCACTCAACTTCCTCCTCGATTTCCTCCGCTGACTGATCTGGCTGGTCAGCCAGTTGGCAGTTGGTGCCGCCGCAGTGCGGGCATTCGGTGTGGGTCAAGTTACTGAATGGGCCAACCCAACGAATCCCGGCCTGGTTGCAGTTCCCGCAAATCATCGTCATGGCCGAACCCTCACCGCAATCCGGCCGCCCTTCATGGTTGGCGCCAGGCGCTGTGGCAGATCCCGCACCAGGTCTTCACGCTTGCGGCCGATGAGCTCGTTGAAGGGAAGGCCGAAGCCCAGGATGGCAATGCGGCGCTCGATGTCGTCGAGCTGCTCGTCGATCAGCGATTTAACCGGTGCGGTGGTCATGCAGCCTCCTTGCGCTGCCTGGTGATTTTCAGGAGGCGCTGGCAGTAGTGGTTGAACTCTTCGGTGGTGATCACGCTGCCGGTGAGCATGTTGGTGATCATGTTCAGCACGATTCGCTGGGCACCGGGCTCGCTGGCTGGGTGCTCCAGGGCCTCTAGCGCCTCATCGATCAGGATGTGAGGGCTCATAGATCGGCATCCACGTCGTCTTCTGCCGCTTCCAGATCCGCTGCTACTGCGTCGGCAGCGTAGGGTCGGAGAAGGTCCATGGCGATCCGCTCGGCGGCTTCGATGGGGCGGGGCTGGCCGATCAAGTCAGCAGCGTGTCCGCGTGAATCTGACTGGCCGCCGAGGATCGACGATAAGAACAGTCGAGCAAGTGAGTCGCGCTCGTCCAGACCGTCGATCTGACGCTGGTTCAGGTGGCCTTGCAGAACAGTGCAGAACCGGTCGAACGTCACCACCTGCGGCTGGCCGTAGCGTCGCTTCCACTTGATGTCGACGCCGCATACCAGGCGCTCCGCCGAATGCTCAAGCCAGTCCGTCACCTCGTCGCTCTCGCTGACCTCTGGAGGCAACTGAGCGTCGTAACGCTCCTGGCATATCTTCATTGCTGCGTTCATGGTTGCCTCCAGGGTGGCGTTATTCGGTGGGGATCAGCTTGAACAGCTCAATCTCATCGATGGGGTAGGCCCCGTTTTCTTCGCCGTCAAACCAGCGCTTGCGGGTGCCCTCCATTGCGATTTCTTGGCAGACCTGCGGTGTTTCGTCGAGAATCATTAGGTAGCGGGCGCCGATGGCGCGCTCTGGCAATCCATCAATCGGAATCCAATCGCTCATGGCGACCTCCAGTGTTTGGGGTTAGGCGGAGACTGCGACCGGAACAGCTTCACGAAAGCGCGATGGGCTCCAGTCGCACGATTCGTCAGCCGGGATATGCCCGAACATCGCGGTGCAGCGTTTGCAATGCACGCAGTCGCCGCAGGTTTTGCCCTCGGGCAAATTCATCTGGTCGGCGTTGTCAGCCGACCTTGGGAATGGAGCTCGTTGCTCGCTCATGAGTGTCTCCGTGGATTTGGTTCACCTGTATTCGTTCAACACTCATGCCTCCCGCTGGTTGCCGATGGGCGCGGGGGAGAGTGCTGACGGGTAGAGGCGCAATAAAGAAAGCCCGGTTGGACGTCCGGGCTTTCATCGATGCAGTAGTTGTCAGGTTTTTGGGCGGGGCCATCAGCGCCAGAACGCAGATAGACCCGATCTAGAACGCCAGCGCTCACGATGGAAGCGCAATGGACCGGTTGGCAGGCCGTCATCAGGTGGCGGTTCTGGCCGCGCATGGCTGAGCGCTGCGCCGATCAGGAACAGTAGGAGCATGGTGATCTCCGGTTGGTTTGGGTGATGCGAATGCCCGGTGCTGATCTCCGGGTTGAGAGTCATGCCGCGGTCAGCGCCTTTCGGCTACCGCAATGCCAGTTATTACGAGCCGGTACCGCGCGGGCATAAAATAGTACTTAGCCGGTCAGCGCTCACTCTCGGAACTGTTAGTTTTCAAACCTGCCCATCAGCCTGGGCGTGCATCCGCATCGGGGTGTGATCGGAACACCAGGGCGCTACCCCTGCTTGGTTCCCGCCGCGTTTGTAGTATTGGCCGTCTCGCTCATACCGGCTCAGGACATTCACGGGTCTTTGCGATCCTAGCGCTGCAGCCCACTTGGGCACGCTCCGATCACACCCCGATGCGCTCTCATAGAGAGGATCGGGCAGTTCCCCAATGAAGGGGCTTGAGGTGGGCGGGGCTGGCTAGGCTTGCAGTGCGCGCAATTCTTTGCGGCAGCTATCCACATTCGCTTTCATTTCCAGCGCTTGAACACGATCGCCTTTTCGTAGAGCTTCAATGGCCCAGCGTTTGTACTCGCTGATGAAAAATTTGAAGTCCTCGATCATGGCGTCTTTAACGCTGATGAACTGGCCTTTTTCGTTGCGGCATTTGATGGTCATCTCGTCTTGCTCCGTTGTTCGGTTGTTCGGTTGTTTTCCCAATGCACCCGACCGAACCGCAGCTGGGTGCATCAGTGAAAAACTCCGGTCTACGCGCCGCTTACCGGGTCATTCGCCAGTTCGGTCAACACCTCGACAGCCGTATGGGGTATCCCATCGTTGGCAGGCTTTCGGGCCTGTCTGTCGCCGGTCACCAGTAGTGGCAGCGCGTTTTGTTCACCTGACTTCCTCTCGCCCCACAGGTGATAGCCGGGGCTGACCTCCCAGCGTGAGCCGGGTAATCGTTTATGGCGCTGATTGTTAAAGAGCGGGTCAGGCCCTGAGGCCCTGGCGAGTCCCTGTTGGGTGACTCGATGGGGTGAATATGTACCAATGGTTCATATTGGTCAAGTACCAAAAGTACATATTTTTATCGGGCGCGCACGAAACCCCTTTCAGCAGCGGTTGGGCGCGCTAAAATGCCAATCAATTTGGAGGGCGTAACGTGAGTAAGGAAATAGCAGCGGTGATGTTTTCTCTCTTGAGTGCAGCTTGCTCAGCGAACGAGGCAGATGATCAGCCTAGAGCGATATACGACAAAAGCGATGCCGCGTATGACGCCCAGCAGATCTGGCTATCTGGGTGCTCCGACTTTAAGAGAGGAATGAACGAAGGCGATTTTGTGAAGTGGCTCCGCCTGGAGGACCAGGTAAAGGCAAGTCCGCAGATCAGAAGAACTGCGGTCGTGAGGCTGTACATGGACGGGTGGGACACAGCTCGCGGAATGAAGGGGGTTATCAGTTGCAAGGATTTCGCCCAAGGCCGGGCGAGTGATTACGCATCCGGCATCGACATCAGGCAACCTTAGTTTCGGCAAAATAAACCCCGGTGATTACCGGGGTCCGTTTGTTCTGTGGTTCATCTAGAGCATTCCGCCACGCCACACAACGCGCCCGATGATGCGAACCTCGTTTATCTCCCCATCACGCAGCGTCTCATCGCCGTAGCGCGCCTTGTCCTGGTTGTCGCTACGGATGATCCAGCCATCGAAGTCCGACTTCACTAGGCGCTTAACGATCGTGCCTTTCGACTCGCTTTGCATGGCGAAGATGTGACCATCCTTCGGTTCAATCTTCGACTCGTCTACGAGCAGCACGTCGCCATCATTAATGGTCGGCTCCATGCTGTGGCCGTTGGCATAGATCACATCTAGGTGCTTCTGGTTGAGATTGTTAGCGCGGAGCCAGGCCGATTTGAACGCCATGACCCCGCGAATTTCGACGTGCGGGTTGTCGTCACCGTCGCCGGTTGAGCCGCGAGCAGTCAGTTGGAGCACACCGGTGTAGCTGGGATCATCCTGCAGATCAAAGCTGCGCGGAGGTGTGCGGCTTTCATCAGGGGCCGGCGGCGCTGATTCGCGCATATCCCCACGCCCGTATTCAAGCCATTCGACCCTTACATTCAGCGCGGTAGCCAAAGCAAGCATCTTCGCGCCGCCCGGCATTGATTCTCCGTTTAGCCACTTGCTGCAAGCCTTTGGGGTAACTTTCGCCATTTTTGCCAGGCGCACGCCTGCGCCCCACTCAGGAATCCCCGCTTCTGACAGGGATTTCTTTAAGCGCGCTACGAACGAGTTGCGGATTTCTTCTATTTGAACCATGGGTTCATGTTCTCACGCGCTTGCATGTACTTTCAGTTCCGACATAAGATGTACCGTAAGTTCATATTTGACTCGGAGGCCTTATGCGGCCGCTCAAGAAATCGATTGATGATGCTGGTGGTGTTCCGTCTGTGGCGTTGGCCTGCGGGAAGACCCCGCGGGCTATCTACAAGTGGCTTGTTGCTGACGCACTGCCGCGCACCGAGTACACCGGCGAAACCCAATACGCCGAAAAAATTGCAGAACTGGCTGCCGCGAATGGCAAGCCTTTTGAAGCAGCCTGGCTACTTGCCGAGGCGCACCCAAAAAAATCAGCCGCTTAACCCAATTCCAATCACACAAGGAAACACAGATGTCGTACTTCGCACCTGACCACCTCCACGACAAACCGACCAAGGTTCGCCTGGATGAGGTGGCTGATGACTTGCTGACAGCTATGGCCCGCTTTCAACGGACCCAGAAAGCCGTGCTCGCTCGCGAAATCCTGGAGCGCGGCCTGAACCAGATGATGGAAGAGCTTAACGCGAAAACCGACGTGGCCTGAAGTAGCCGAGGAGGCCCTGTGCCTGAAAGAAAACCGCTGGAAATCCAGCTCGACTGGCAGGGACTCGCCGATCTGGAGCTTTTGGCCAGACGTAGCGGGCTAACGCCGGAAGAGATGGCCGCAACAATCATGAACCGGGCGCTGGATCGAATGACCAGGCCACCAAAGAGCCGGAGCAACGTCGCTTCCATAGGGCGGAAGGGCTGATAAGCCCCTCAGGGACTCATGAGGAACTGCCAATGAAATACGTAACTGCCAAATCACAGGCACAAAAAAGCCAGGTTCGTGGCCTGGCTTCTTGTGCAGCACATACAACTAATGTCTGGAGCGAATAATGCCTATTCCCCAATCAGTCGTCAACACCAACGAATCCGCGCCACGTTTTTCTATCTCTGAAAACGTGGCGCGCAGCATGTCATCACAGGAAATAGCCGATCTGGTTGGCTCTCGGCACGACAGCGTGAAGCGAGCCATAGAAAGGCTGGCATTCAAAGGGGTAATTGATAACCCACCAATGGTGGAGAAGCCCACTGGGGGCCGCCCGGTCGAGGAATATGTGTTCTCCGGCGAAAAAGGAAAGCGGGACAGCCTTGTGGTGGTTGCGCAACTGAGTCCTGAATTCACTGGTGCTTTGGTAGATCGATGGCAGGCGCTGGAGGAATCGACATCGCAACCTGCCTTTGACATGAGTCGCCTGAACGATCCAAGGGTACTGCTGGCCCTTCTGACTGACAACGTGCGCAAAGTCGTCCACCTGGAGGCCGACAACACCGAGCTGACCAATGAAAACCAATTGCTGGAGCAGAAGGTTTGCGCCGACGCGCCAAAGGTTGAGTTCTTCAATGCTGTCACGGTGACCCACGAAACCTACTCGGTAGGCGAGGCGGCCAAGCTGATTGGCACCGGCCAGAAGCGCCTCATGGACTTCCTGCGCCAGAAGCGCTGGGTCACGCTGCGCAAAAACGAGCCAATGCAAGCCCCTATTGAGTCCGGATATCTGACGGCGAAGCTCAGCACATTCGAGCATCCAGAGAACGGCAAGACTACGGTGGCCACCGCCCGAGTTACTGGCAAGGGCCTGACCAAGATCCGCGCAATGTGGGCTGCTCGTGAAGCAAACCTGCTTGGGGGTGCCTCATGAGCGGGCAGTCGATCAAGCCTACCGTAATTGACGAGGCCTACATGGAGCAGTTCAGCAATGACCAGCTCGCCTTTATGGCGTGGGACAAAAGCGAATTCTCCCTGAGCGTCTATTTGGACCCTGAAGAGTCAAAGTGCGAAGGATGCACTGGCGATGCTCTGTTCGAGCTGATAACTGCCGTACTGGCATCCAGGGTGCTTATCCGCCGGCTTTCCGGCGTGGAGCCTCAGTCCATCCGTGAATCAGCAATCAGCAAGCTTCTGCGTGGTAGCCGCTTCCCGCAGTGGGAGACCCTGCAATGAGCATGGAACTGATGGTCAAGGCCATGAAGACCAAGGTCGGAAACCCCCTGCGCAAGCTGGTGCTGATCAAGCTGGCCGACAACGCCAACGATATGGGCGAGTGCTGGCCGTCCTACCAGCACATTGCCGACCAGTGCGAGATCGGTCGCTCCACGGTGAAGGTGCACATTCGCGAACTGGAAAAAACCGGCCTTCTGCGCCGTGAGTTCCGGCGCAAGGGTGAACTGAACCAGTCGAACCTCTTTCACCTTTCGCTGATGAATGGTGGGGCAGGAGCTGCCCTACCTGGGGCAGGAGATAACCCAGGGGGTGGGGCAGGAGCTGCCCCCAGAACCAGTCACTCTTTTGAACCAGTCATTGAACCAGTAGAGCAGACGGGCGCTGACGCTCCCTCTGCGGGTAAAAAGAAGGCGCCTAAGTTCGACCCGCTCACCTGCAAGCCGATCAACGTTAGCGAACAGGTTTGGGCTGATTGGTGCCAGCACCGCAAAGAGATCCGCAAGGCTCTGACAAAGACCACCTGCGAGCGTCAAGCCAAGACCCTGGCCGGACACCACTGGCCCGATGCTGTGATCATCCAGTCCATCAGCAACGGCTGGACTGGTCTGTTTCCGGAGAAGGTCGTGCCTGGCGGCAGGACTGTTGGCAACGGCCCTGACTTCTACGACAAGTCCTGGCGCACCGATACGAGTGATGACCTATGAAAACAGTCACTCAGATGATCCCTGGTGCCGCCCGGGCACTGGGCACCGCGTCCCCTCATCAGGCCCCGGCGCAGCCAGGTACCCAGCTGGGCGTTGTGGATGATGCCACCGGTGAAGTAGTGGAGCGCCTATTCCGCCAGTTGCAGGCCATCTTCCCGGCGCACAAGCAGGCATGGCCCGACGACAAGGCCAAAGCTGCCGCGATGCGCAACTGGACAATGGGTTTCATGGCCGCCGGCATCCGCACACTGGAGCAGATCCGCTATGGAATCGAGCAGTGCCGGAAAAGCGGCTCACCGTTCGCTCCAAGCGTCGGCCAGTTCATAGGCTGGTGCACGCCTGGGCCGGAGGCGTTCGGGTTGCCAGCGAGCGCTGACGCATGGGTGGAGGCATTGATGGGCGTCTACAGCCATGAGGGCGTCAAGGTTGCAGCGGTTGCCACCGGCCTGTTCGACCTGCGCGCCGCAAAGCAGGAAGACAACGGCCTTCGTCAGCGCTTCGGCCACAACTACGCCGTGGTGATACGCCGCGCTCAGGAAGGCCAGCCGTTGGACGGCAAGATCCTCACTGGCATCGGCCACGACAGCCAGAAGACCGAATTCGAGCTGGCCAACGAGCTTGCCGACCAGCAGACCCAGGCGCGAATCCTGCAGCAAGGCATCCCGGCCGACGGCAAATCAGCGCGTGCGCTGCTGCTGGCCAAGTTCGGCAAGAACAAGACTCAGGAGCAGCGGACATGACCGACTACACCGAACTGAAGCGGCTGGCCGAGGCTGCAACGCCCGGTCGGAACTTTGACCGCCTGCCAATGGCTGGTGGTGGCTTGAAGTACGAATGCACTGGTGATGACGGATCTCTTGTCCTTAAGGTTGACCACAAGAACAATGAGTGGGGTTTTGTTGGCGATAACAGCGCTGCTGACGAGGAATTCTTTCTAGCCTGCACGCCTACCGCAGTACTGGCCCTGATCGCCGAGAACGAGCGGCTGAAAGCTGGCGTTGAATCTGACATGGAGGAAATTGATCGGATCCAGGCCGAGTACGACAAGCAATTTCGAAAAGCCCGTGGACTTCGAGTTGAGCGCGACCAGCTCAAGGCCGAGAACGAGGCGCTGCGCAATGGGCTTCGGCCCCTACTGGCTCATTGGGATGACCTCAAGGCAGGGGAGTCACTCAACGTCGACGCCGCACGCGCCGCCATGGGCAACGGAGAGCAGTCATGACTGACTTCGACCAATCGGTGCTCGCATACTACCAGGAGCAGGGTGGCGCTACTGCCTGGATCTGCTCAGGAGCCCTGAATGCTACTCGGGAAGACGTGAGTAAAGCTCTTCAGCGCCTCAAGCGCAAAGGCGTCATGAAAAACAAAGGCCCCTTCTGGGAGTGGAAAGCGCCATCGCGTCAGGAGGTCGGCTATGACTGACAAGATCAGCGTCAACTGCCGCTCCATGCTCACAGAGGCCATCACCCGCATGTCCAAGATGTTCGAGGACAAGCACTTTGTGGTGGTGAGCCTTCGCCCGGGCAAGGACCGCACCCTGGACCAGAACCGTTTGTGGTTCGCGATGTACAAGCGCATCGACGAGATGACCCAGATCGGTGACGCTGCCGAGGCCCGCAAGTACTGCAAGCTGCACATCGGCGTGCAGATCCTGCTGAACGAGGACGCCGGGTTCCAGGCCGAGTGGTATCGCGTCATGCGCCATCTCCCCTATGAAACGAAGCTGGCCATGATGGGGGAGTGTCATCTGTTCGGCCCCGACGGTTTCCCGGTGACCAGCCTGTTCAATCGGGCCCAGGGCATCGCCTACACCGACCGCATCGTCGCGCGCTTTGCACCGCAGGGCGTGTACTTCTCTGACCTGCTTAGCCAGGAGGCCGCATGAGCCATAACTTCAAGCCTGGCGATCTGGCGCTGACCCTCGCGCCGATAGGCGATGAGGCCCCGGCAGGGTGTGAGGTCGAGTTGATCCAGTTTTTCCCTGAAGGCGCTGACGCGAATTATCAGGGTATTGAGTTTGTGGCCGAGTGCGATCTTTGGGTGGTTAGGCTGCATGGGCGATTAGCTGCGTTTGCTGTCCACCACCTGATGCCCCTTCGCGGCGACTTCAGCCACGAGCAGCAGAAAGCCAAGGAGGCTGTATGACCATTGAACGGAAGCCGGCCAAGCCGAAGAAATGCCGAGTTGCTGCGTGCGGGGCGTCATTCGTGCCTTCGCGTATGGGCCAGGCGGTGTGCAGTCCGGCCTGCGCAATGATCGACGCGCCAAGGCATGAGCCGAAGGCGCGCAAGGCCCTGGCCGAGATCGGCCGCAAGGAACTGCGCGCCGCGAAGGTGAAGATCAAAACGCGCGCCCAACACATGAAAGAGGCCCAGGCCGCATTCAACGCATGGATCCGCGAGCGTGACATCGGCCTGCCATGCGTGAGCTGTGGCCGGCACCACAACGGCCAATGGCACGCCGGGCATTACCGCACCGTTGGCGGCAACCCTGAGCTTCGCTTTGAGCCGCTGAATGTGTGGCGTCAGTGCGCGCCGTGCAACAACCACAAGTCCGGCGACATCGTGAATTACCGGCTGGAGCTGGTGAGGCGGATCGGCGCCGACAAAGTGGATTGGCTGGAAGGGCCTCATGAGGCTAAGCGCCACACCATCGAGCAGTTGCAGGCAATCAAGGCCAAATACCGAGCAATGATCAGAGAGCTGAAGAGGGGAGAGGCAGCATGAAGATCAACTCAGCGCGCCAGGCGTGGCATGACTGCAAGTACAACCCGGCCCCTGGCCAGACCTCTGACGTTGTCCAGCTGGGCGTGGTGGTGCAGAACACCGAGCGGGGACCCACGGCAAACCACGCAGCGCACGGCGCCCTGGCTGGACACATACAGTCGGCCATCGCCAGGCTGCACCCGCAGATCCGCGTCTTCGGTGACTTCATGTACGCCGCCGAGCAGAGCGACGACATCCGCGAGGCGGCGGAGGAGGTGGTATTCCTGGTGGTGCAAAGTAAGTCACCACGCATGACAGCGGCCAAGCGGGAGAAGCTGGAGTTCGTGGTGAAGGGGGTCATGCGGCGGTACCGGTATATGCACCAGGGCGGCCAGTCGGCCAATGAAGACCCGTTCGCCAACGCGGAGAAGTTCAGGGCTTGGATGTGGCAGTTCTACGGCGTGCGCCTGGAGTCGTGCAACTGGGAGCGGGATTGGGGTGGTGTACTGCAGCTGATCTTCGATTGCTGCGAGGACCTGGACCGCCGAGCACTCAGCCCCGTAGCGGCGGTAATTTACGAAATGCGCGAGGCCGCATGAGGGCCTATTGCGTTCCCGTGCGGCTCATGGCATGATTTCGCCACTGTTAGAGTTTTGCCTCCGGCAACTTACTCAGTGATCCAAGAAAACCCGGCCTCGCGCCGGGTTTTTTATTGCCTGAGTTTTACCTGTAGCCAGGACAGCCCTCGGGAAGGCCTGGACGTCGATAGCCGGATAGTGCGGCGTACGGAATCAACACCGGCAGCCCGCGCACTCTGACCTCACATGCTTGTGGAGTGGCGCGAGACAGGAAGGGCGCGATCGATGCATTGGGGCGTCGACACCTGGATCGTCTTCGGCAGACAGCGCGGAAAGACGCGCGCACCTATTCAGGGCCTCGACATTGATCGGGGCCTTTTCGTTTTCGGCCCCGCCACACCCATTGCCCCGAGCTGGGAGTGTCGCTGGGGCTGATTCAATTTGCCGCTGCTCCCCAGCGTTTGGCCGACCACACCGGCCCTTTTATTCCTGGTGCCCCTTATGACAGAAGTGTCGCGCATTGCAGACAGCACCGCGTTCAAGGTCGCCGTGCCGATACTGCAAACGATTCTGTCGGCTGGAGCCATTGGCGCTTTCGTGTACGTGGTCGGGTCACTTGGATCTCTCCAGGTGCAGCTGGCCCTGTATCAAACCAACCAGGCCTTGATCGGCCAGAGGGTGGAATCCTTGGAGCGCTCGAGGGAGTCGACAGACAAGTTCGTCGACTCCCTCAGAATCACCACCCAGCGCCAGGAGTTCCAGATCAATCAAGTAGGTGAAAGCCTGCGCGACCTGGTGAAGAACGGACGCCCAAAATGAGAATTTTGCTGATCGTGATGTTCCTGATTGCAGGGTGCACGACCAAGCATGTTCCGCCACCCCAGATCACTTACACGGTATCCGGCCTCACTGCCTCGAATTGCGCACCGTCTGATCGATTGGCTCGACAGCTGCGAGAGGCCCTGAAGAGTCGCGATGAATGGAAGCTCTACGCCGAAAGGCTTGAGAAACTCCCTGCAGCGAAGATATCCCATGACCCTAATCCCTGAATGGCGAAAGTTCTGGCGCATGACCAGTGTTCAACTGGCAATCATTGGTGTTGCCCTCAACGCAGCGGCCGCTGGCTGGTCCGCCTTCCAGGGCGCAGTTGATCCGTTGATCTTCGCCTCGGTGAATATGATCCTCGGTATCGGAGTAGCAGTGTTCCGGGTGATCCAGCAGCCCAAGTTGCGCGACGGTGAGCCGAAGTGATCGCCTTGCTGAAGCTGGTGCCGGCCTGGGTATGGGTCGCCCTGGCTGTAGCTGTCTCGTTTGGCATCCTGGACATTCAGCTACAGCGCGCAAAGTCAGAACTGGTCCAGGTCACAGGTGAGCGCGATACCGCAACCGCCAAGGCGAACTCACTCAGCAACACCCTGGCCCTACAGCGCCAGGTCACCGACGACGTCAACCGAGCAGCCGACAATGCCCAGACTCAAAACCAAAGCATCCAGGCTGCTGTTGTTGTCGCTGATGGGCGCGCTCGCAGCCTGCAGCAACAAATCACCGACCTCCTTGCCCGCCGACGCACCTGCACTGCCGAGGTTGCCAGCGGAAGCAAGGCAAGATCTGACCTTGCCGTTCTGCTTGCCGACCTGCGTAGAAGCGCTGACGAAACAGCGGGAAGCCTGGCAGAGGCGCTTGACCGAAGCCGAGTAGCCGGATTCGCGTGTGAGGCTGCATACGCAGCTGCGCAGAAGAACAGATAACCCGCGCCACGATTTGGCGCATTCGAAAACGTGGCGCGGAGATAGAGCATGGAAAAGGTTTATGAGGTATCGGTCGACGTAGGCAATGTTGAAGTTGTGAAAGGCGTGCGTGCTTATGTCGAATGCGGCTTTCTGCATATCGAAGATGCTGAAGGTCGCAATGTCGCCATCTTCTCCAAGTTCGATTACCTGATCACCAAGCCTCAAGAAGAGACTGAGTAACGCAGCCTGGATAGGAGGGCGCATGGAAAGGCCTTACCCTCCATCGTCACTGCTTGAACTTGCCGATCTATCCGAATTCTGCATTCGACTAACTCCGGCTCCCGAGGTGTGGGAGTGGCTCCAGGCACAGATCCTTGCCGACACCGGCAGTATTCACAACGAAGACCATGCCCACCTACTGGATGCAGACATCCGGGTCATGTGGGCGTCGTCAAGCTTCAACAAGCAGGGCCGTACAGTCCTGGGCCAGGCCGAACAGGTAGCGTTCCGTGCGGGTGGTTGGCAGAAAGCCAGGATGGAGCAACAGATGCGTGATTGGTTCGGCGATGTGCCGGCCTTCATCATCACCCTGGCAGCCGACTTCTGCGCCCAGTGCAGTGACACCGACTTCTGCGCCCTGGTCGAGCATGAGCTCTATCACATCGCCCAGGCGCGTGATGGGTACGGCCAGCCCAAGTTCACTCAGGAAGGATTGCCCAAGCTTGAGATGCGCGGACACGACGTTGAAGAGTTCGTCGGTGTGGTGCGTCGATACGGGGCGAGCCCTGACGTTCAGGTGCTGGTGGACGCTGCAAACAAGCCCGCCGAGGTGGGAAAACTGAATATATCGAGGGCCTGCGGAACCTGTCTGCTCAAGCTGGCCTGATTCTGGACAGGCATGGGACGGGTGAGAATTTATGGCAGTCCTTCAGAATGAGGTGAAGGCCTTTATCGTGCAGGCCCTGGCGTGCTTCGACACACCTTCGCAGGTGGTTGAGTCCGTCCAGAAAGAATACGGGGTGACAATCACCCGCCAGCAGGTTGAGACGCACGACCCGACAAAGACTTCCGGGAAGTGCCTGGCCAAGCGCTGGGTGACGCTGTTTGAGGACACCCGCAAGCGTTTCCGCGACGACACAGCAGACATACCGATCGCCAACCGGGCTTTCCGTCTTCGCGCCCTTGGCCGAATGGCTGAGCGGGCCGAGAGCGTGAAGAATCTTGCGCTCGCTGCCCAGCTATTGGAGCAGGCGGCCAAGGAAACAGGCGGCACCTACACCAACAAGCAGCAGGTAGATCTCAGCTCGACCGACGGGACGATGACTCCCGCAAAGGACCGCCCGATTGACGCCGAGCTGGTTAAAGCCCTGGTAGACAAGCTGGTGGACTGATGGCTATCAAACCGATCGAGTGGGACGCGCTGAGCCACGCTGAGCGCTCCGCTTTGGTCGCGGCGGGCGAGCATAGCCCTTTGGCCTTCACCAGCCTGTGGTTCAACATCACACAGGTCGACAGCTTCAGGACGAACTGGCACCACCACTACTTCGACTATGCCGCCCGCAAGATGCTTGCCGGTGATGCGCAGAACATCGTCGTGAACATCCCGCCAGGCGGCACCAAGACCGAGTTCTGGTCTGTCCACCTGCCGGTCTACACGATGGTGAAGCACCGCCGGGTGCGCATCCTCAACACCAGCTATTCCAAGAGCCTGGTAGACGAGAACAGCGAGCGCAGCCGCTCCCTGGTCAAATCGACCGAGTTCCGCGAGTTCTATCCCTTCGATATCGAGAAGGACAAGGTAGACGACTGGACACTCGCCAAGGATGGGAAGCGCGTACACCAACTGTTCAGCCGTTCAAGCGGTGGGCAGATCACCGGCGTCCGTGGCGGCTACATGGGCGACGAGTACAGCGGCCACATCCAGGCGGATGACTGGGACAAGATCGACGACCTCTTCAGTGAGGCGAAGCGCCGCAAGTCGCACACGCGTCTGGTGAACACCCTGCGCAGCCGGAAGGCGCACAGCGGCACGCCGTTCGTTGCCATCCAGCAGCGCGGCCACATCGACGACTCGACGGCGTTCCTGCTGTCGGGTGGCATGGGCCTGAAGATCGATCTGCACATCAAGATCCCGGCCCTGGTCAATCAGGAATACATCGACTCACTGCCTGACGGCATCCGCGAGCGCTGCATCAAGAGCGTGTGCGGGTCGGAGCAGGTGGACGGCTATTGGTCCTACTGGCCAGCCAAGGAAAGCGTTCACGACCTGATCGCGCTCCGCACGGCTCACCCTTACACCTTCAGCAGTCAGTACATGCAAGACCCCGACACGCTCGACGGTGGGATCTTCTCGGCTGATGACTTTCAGTACTACGGCGACGTAGATGCTGGCGCTGATCTGCCCGTGCCAGAGAAGTTCGACTACCGCTTCATCACTGCGGATACCGCCCAGAAGACCAACACCTGGAACGACTGGACCGTGTTTGCGGAGTGGGGCGTGTTCGAGGGTCGCATCTACCGTGTCGGCATGAAGCGCGGCCGGATGGACGCCAAGACGCTGCGCCGCGAGTTCGAGGCGTTCGTCAAAGGTGCCTGGGCCAAGAACGGGAAGGCCAACGGCGTCCTGCGCCGGGTCTACGTCGAGGACAAATCGAGCGGTACCGGCCTGATCCAGGAGATGGAGAAGCGCCTACCGCTCAAGGTGACGCCAGTCCCTAGGGACCGCGACAAGCTGACCAGGGCGCTCGACGTTCAAGGCTTCCACGCTGCGAAGCTGGTGTGCTTGCCCTACGACGACAGCCAGAACTACGAGTTCGTGTGCGAGGTCGCCTCGTTCACTGCCGACGACAGCCACAAGTACGACGACCAGACCGACGTGATGATCGACGCTCTGTCCGAGGTTTACATCAAAGGCAAGCGCTCGATACGTGACCTCCTATAACCAATTCGGTGACCCCATGAGCAAGAAGGGCTTAGTGCCAGCAGACAAAAAGCTGGGCAAAGCCCTTGTGCGGGCCGCCCAGAAGTACGAGGCGCAGATCAAGTCGTCGAGTGATGGCCTGGTGAACGTCGTGTCCGGCCTGGGCACGCAGAAGGCCAAGCGCTCACACAACCAGTTCCAGTACGGGTTCCTGAACGACTTCCAGCAGCTGGACGCGGCGTATCAGACCAGCTGGCTTGCCAGGGCAATCGTGGACTACCCGGCCGAGGACATGACCCGCGAGTGGCGCACCCTCAAGTGCGACGACGCGGATGTGATCCGGGCCGAGGAAGACCGCCTGCAGCTGCCGGCCATGGTGAGCGAGGCCACCAGCTGGGCCCGCCTGTACGGTGGCGCCGGCATCCTCATGCTGACCAACCAGGACCTGACCAAACCGCTCAAGCCGGAGAAGATCAAGAAGGGCGACCTTTACCGCCTGCTGGTCATCGACCGCTTCGACATGACGGCGATGGACCTGAACCAGACCAACATCCTGGCCGCGAACTACCTGCAGCCGGAGTTCTACACCATCGCCGCCGGCGCCCAGATGATCCACTGGACGCACTTCGCCCGGTTCGCCGGGGCCAAGCTGCCACGACGCCAGCGCGCGCAGACGCAGGGCTGGGGCGACTCAGAGCTGCGCAAGTGCCTCGACGATGTGATGGACATGGTCGCCAGTAAGGACGGGATCGCCGAGCTGATGCAGGAGGCGAACGTTGACATCATCAAGCGTGTCGGCCTCTCGGATGAGCTTGCAAGCGATCAGGACGACGCCATTACGGCGCGCTACGCCCTGTTCAGCATGATGAAATCCTCGATCAACCTGGCACTGCTGGATGACGAAGAGACCTACGACCGCAAGACCCTGGACCTTTCCGGCGTCGCGCCGGTGCTCGACCTGCTCATGACCTGGATTGCCGGCGCCGCTGGTATCCCGGTGACGCGTCTGTTCGGCGAGTCTGCCAAGGGCCTGGGCAATACGGGTGAGGGCGACGACACCAACTACTACAACCACCTCTCATCGCGGCGCCTGACCCAGATTGACCCGGGCCTGCGTCAGCTCGACGAGGTGATGGTGCGCTCGGCAACCGGCCGCTGGCTCGACGACTTCAACTACGTCTGGAACCCGTTCAAACAGCCTGATGCGGTGCAGATCGCTGCCGCCAACAAGGCCAAGGCCGAGACCGACATGCTCTACAAGGACGGCGGGGTTGTGACCACCAGCCAGATCCAGCGCCGCCTGCAGGCCGAAGAGCTCTACCAGTTCGACGACGAGAAGATCGAAGCGCTGGAGGCTGATGAGGATCTGACGATGTTCAACGATCCGGTGGATGACGACGACAAGGTTGAATGACCATGGACATGATCGGCATCCAGTACAACGCCAAGCTGCAGCGGCTGGTGAAGCAGGTCAAGGCGTCGATCAGCAAGGAGATCATGCCGCTAATTCGCCAGCTGGCGCCGGAGTACACGCAGGACGCGGTGGTCACGACTGATGCCTGGTCCGACCTGATCCTCAACGCCATGTCCACGCTGGTCAGTCGCTGGTCGTCACCGACGGTTCAGGCCGCCGGCGCGCGCATCGCCGGAGAGTTCGTCCAGTCGTCGCTCAAGAAGTCCGAGCGCGACCTGAAGAAGTCGGCCGGTATCGACGTATACAGCGACAACACCGCGCTGCAGGACTACCTGAAGGCCTCGGCTCAGCAGAACGCTCAGCTGATCAAGTCAATCCCTGCCAAGTACCTGGAAGAGGTGCAGACGCTGGTGATGGCGAACATGCGCTCCGGCATGCGGCCTGGCTACATCGAGAAGGCGTTGCAGGAGCAGTTCGGCGTCACGCAGCGCCGCGCCAAGATGATCGCCCGCGACCAGACATCGAAGATCAACGGTGAACTGGCTGAGAAGCAGCAGAAGGGCGCCGGCTTCGAGTACTTCCAGTGGATCGACTCCGACGACAGCCGTGTTCGGCATCGCCACTCTGAGATCGCCAACAAGGTCACCGCCTACGGCAAAGGGATCTACCGCTGGGACGATCTGCCGCTTAGCTCTGACGGCGTTCCGATCAAGCCCGGCTCCGACTATCAGTGCCGATGCATCGCGCGCCCAGTGAGCGCCCGCGAGGTCAAGGCCAACCAAGACGCAGGCCGCACAGCGCCGGGCGTCTACCGCTAATTCATCCAATCCGCGAGGCCGCAACATGAAGTGCACGGTTTTCGACCGGGCTGGGTATCGCATCACCCAGCGAGAGTACACCGACGAGGGTTTCCTGAAGGTGCCGGCCAGGGTGGCCCGCACTGGGATTCAGGAGTACCTGGCCCGAGAGCTTGGGCTCGACGGCGACCCGAATCGCATTGTTCGCGTGTATCGGCCGCCGGAAGAGGTTTTCTCGCCTGATTCGCTGGGCACCTACGACTCCAGCGACATCACCAACGATCACCCGAAAGAGCTTGTCACTGCGCTGACCTACAAGAGCGTGGCGGTGGGTGTGGTGCGAGGCCCTGGGCGCCCAGATGGCGACTTTGTCGCCGCCGACCTGATCGTCAAGGACCAGAAGACCATTACCGACATCAATGCCGGTAAGTGCGAGGTCTCCGCAGGCTACACCGCAATTTACGACCACGCGCCGGGCGTCACCGAAGAAGTCCAGGCGTACGAATACATCCAGCGTGAAATCAGAATCAACCACGTTGCAATCGTTGACCGAGCAAGGGCGGGCGCCAATGCCCGCGTTTTTGACCACAACCCAGGAGGCAACACAATGCCTGTACTTATCACCACCGATAGCGGGCGCAGCGTTGATGTTGCTGATCCTGCGAACGCCCAAGTGGTCGCCGACTCGTTCGACCGATTGCTGAAGCGTGCCACCGATGCGGAAACCAAGGCTGATAAGGCCCAGGCCACCGCCGACAAGGCTGTCGAAGACCTGGCCGAGGCCCGCAAGGCTTCGAGCGACGAGGCGATCAATGCTCGCGTCGTACTGATCGGCAATACCCAGGCCCTGGCGCGCAAGGTCGCCGGCGACGGGTTCACCTGCGACAGCCTCGACGTGATCGAGATCAAGCGCGCCGCCCTGGCCGTGGCCCTGCCGAAGCGTGACTGGTCGGACAAGTCCGCCGGCTACGTTGAGTGCGCCTTCGACGCCGAGTCCGACAAGGATGAGGACGAAGACGACGACAAGGACGAGAACGGCAAGAAGAAGGTCAAGCCGCCGACCGGTGACACCGCCGCGCTCTTCGCTCAGTTCGTGCAGCTGGCGCAGGACGGTGCAAAAAACACCACGACTGCCGACGCCGCACCGACCCCTTACCAGGCCCACAAGCAAAGCTTGTCCGGCGCCCACAAACAGAAAGGAGCCTAACCATGCCAGTTCAAGGTGGTAACGCAATCAACCACGGCGTCGCGTACGCGGGCATGGTCGCTGATGGCGAAGTGTCCAACGGCGTCTCCAAGGTCAACAAGGGCACCGTCAACATCGCCTACGGCCTGGGCGTGGTGACCGACGGTGACGACGGCGCCAAGCTGCCGGTCGCCGCTTCGACCGCCGCCCAGTTCATCGGTGTGGTTCGTCGCGAACTGAACCGCGCCTACACCTCGACCGAAGTATTCGGCGCTGTCGCCAAGCGCGACATGACCGTCGAGACCATGGCGCCTATCTGGGTAACCGCCCGCGTGGCGGTCGCCAAGGATGACCCGGTCTACCTGGTAGTCGGCGACGGCACCGGTACCAACCAGGGGCAGTTCTCCAACGTGGTCGGCGCCGCCGCCACTCTGGCAGTCCTGATCCCGAACGCCAAATGGGTCAGCACCGCCGGCGCCGGCGCACTGGCTAAAATTTCTCTGAAGGTCGGGGGCTAATCGACATGACTCAGCTTAAGAAAATCGTCGTAGCCATCGATGCTGCTATCGCGCAACAGATCGGCCGTGACGCTCACCAAGTGACCTTCAACGACGGTCTGCCGACCCTCGATGACGGCCTGGCGTTCTACATCAGCCAGCTGGCAAGCCTGGAATCTCGTATCTACGAGGCCAAGTACGCCGCGATCAACTACATGGAGCTGATCCCTGTCGACACTTCTCTGCCTGAATGGGTAGATCAGTGGGACTACATCAGCTACGACGGCGTGACCCTCGGCAAATTCATCGGCGCCAGCGCTGACGACCTGCCAGACGTGACGCTGAACGCCAACAAGTCGACCGTGCCAATCGGCTACGCCGGCAACAAGTACAGCTACAGCCTGGACGAGCTTCGCAAGTCTCAGCAGTTGCGCATCCCGCTGGATACCACCAAGGCGAAACTGGCCTTCCGTGGCGCCCAGGAGCACACCCAGCGCGTGGCCTACTTCGGCGACGCGGCGCGCGGTATGACCGGCCTGTTCAACAACGCTAACTTGGCGCTGTCGAACTCCACCCTGGATTGGTACAACGCTGCCACCACCGGTGACCAGATCGTCGCTGACCTGAACAAGATCCTGGTTGATGTGTACATCAACTCGGCCACGGTTCACGTCCCCGACACGATCATCTTGGATGCTTCCCGCTTCGCGTTCATCTCGAACAAGCGCATGGGCACCATCACCGACAAGACGATGCTGGAGTACTTCCGCACCAACAACCAGTACACCGCGCTGACCGGTCGCCCGATCAACATCTTCAGCCGCCTGCAACTGTCCGCTGCGCAGCTGGCCGCCGCCGGCGTGTCCAACGGCAACAAGGACCGCATCGTCGCTTACGAGCTGAACGACGAGAACCTGGGCATGCAGGTGCCGATCCCGTGGCGCTCCCTGGCCCCGCAGATGTGGAACCTCAAGGTCAACGTGCCGTGCGAGTACAAGATCAGCGGTGTTGAATTCCGCTACCCGTTCTCTGGCGCTTACCGCGACCAGTTCTAACCAACCGAGCCATGGCCGCCACCGCTATGCCCGGGGCGGCGGCCAATGACTCCGGGCGAGGATTCGACATGTTCCTGAAGAACGAAGCAGCACGACTGATCACCATCAACCACCTGGTGGATGGCGTTGAAACCAGCTACCCGATCCTGCCTGGCGAAAACCCGGCGGTCGAAGTTCCGGACGCGGTGGCAAAGATCGATTTCGTCAAGGCTCTGCTGAAGAACGGCGACCTGCGCCGCGTTGGTGCTGATGAGTTGGAAGCCGACGATGGTAAAGAAGACGACCTGAGCGCCCAGGCCGAAGCGCTCGGCATCAAGGTCAACAAGACTTGGGGCGAAACGCGCCTGCGCGAAGAAATCGCTAAGGCTCAGGCAGCACAGTAACACCCGGGCGCCTGGCGCCCACTCATTCATACCGGAGAGCCCATGCTAATCACCCCCGAGATGATTGCGGCTTTCCGCAGCAATCCTGTGTTCAAAGCGTTTGCTGACCCGGTGAAGTGGCCCGACGAATACATCGTTGAGGCCCTTTGCGAGGCCGGTACCGAGACCGGCTCAAGCCGGTGGGGCGCCATCGAACTGACCTGCGACAACTTCAAATGGCGTGGCATGCAGTACTTCGCCGCCCACTGGCTGGCAACCAACTTTGCCACGCTCGGCGCCGGCGGCACGCCCAACTCTGAGGCCCGCCTCAACGTGGCCCAGAAGTCGGTCGGTGACGAATCGATCGCCTACCGCGTGCCCCAGATGATGGACGCGGGCACCGACTGGCTGACCTACACCAACTACGGCCAGCAGTTCTACAGGCTCAAGAAGCGCGCCGGGATGGGTGCCAAGGCGGTTTGAATGATAGAACTCGATATCCAGGGCTTCCAGGAGTTGCAGGACGAGCTGGCGAAGGAGCTGAATGCGCTCAAGTCGAACAAGGTCGTCACCGTAGGCATCCATGAGGAAGCCGGCGACGTTGAGTCGGGCGACCTGACCATGGCCAGCCTTGGCGCTATCAACGAGTTCGGCGCCGATATCAAGCACCCGGGCGGAACATCGTACGGCTACGCCAGCAAAGCTGCTGCCGACCGCGATGAGGTTCGCTTCCTCAAGACTGGCAAGGGTTACACGGAGCTGGGCGTGACCCAGGCGCACACCATCAACATCCCGGCCAGGCCATGGCTTGAGCCGGGGGTTGCGAGCGCGACGCCAGAAGTGCTGCTGACCATCCAGGATGGTATGGAGGCAGGCAAGTCGATGGACCAGATCCTCGAGGCAGTCGGTGTGGTGGCCGCGGGCAAGGTGAAGGTGTACATGACCGATCTGAAGACGCCACCCAACGCAGCGTCGACCATCCGCAAGAAGGGCAGCAGCAATCCGCTGATCGATACCGGCGCTATGCGCCAGTCGGTCACCCACCAAGTTTCCATTGGTCCCGCATCGGAGGGTCTCGAATGAGCCTGAATATGGAGGGCCAGATCGATGGCGTATTTGAAAGCGTCGAGGCATCCCGCACGGTTGATACTGGCGGCGCATGGGTAGACGGCATATGGACGCCGGGCACGCCGAGCACTGTGCCATACATCGTGAACATCCAGCCGGCCAGTGATAGGGAAGTCGATTTCCTGCGCCAGGGCGGCGAGCGGATCACCGACGCGCGCCGGATTTACATCAACCAGGGCGACATGCAGCTGATCGATCAGACCGGTACCTGGGCGTTCCTGGGCCAGCAGTGGAAGGCCGTCAAGGTCGACAACCGCTTCTGGCGGAACTACTGCAAGGTCATTGTCATGCGCATTGATGATCAGTCAGGTGGCCCAGCATGACCAACCAAGAGCTATTCGCAAAGCTGCGCCCGATTGTGATGCTGGCGACCGGCGTGCCCGAGTGTCTGCTGGCCGACCAGATCGGCCCAGGCAGCATGCCTGCGCCGCAAGGGGCGTACGCGACGATCACGCCACGGCAGTCCGTCAACGAGCGCGGCCAGGCCAACATCGTTTCGCGCAACAAGCCGGGGGAGCTCGTAGAGGTAGATGTTCGAGCGCAGATCATGTGCTCGGCCAGCGTCAACTTCTACCGCGGCGAAGCCCTGATGTACGCCGAGCGCCTGAAGCAGGCCAACAAGAGGCCCGACGTGAGCATGATGCTGTTCAAGGCCAAGATCGGCTGGAACAGCACTGACGCCATCAACAACCTCACCAGCCTGCAGTCGGCCAACTTCGAGCAGCGGGCACAGATCACCATCCGCCTGATGTACGAAACCAGCAGCTTGCCGGTGGTGAACAACATCCTGAGCGTCGAAGTGGCGCTTCAGAACGAGAAGGCCAGGGTGCTTAACACCTTCACCGTGGAATTCGACCCCACATAACCCATTGGAGCTAGCACAGTGAGCTATCCAGCTACCAACATCATCCGGATTAATGCCCGGATCAGCCCGGCAGGCCTGGGCAATGCGAACTTTGCCAGCGCCATGCTGTTCGCTCCGCAGCTTGAGCTGCCGGTGGGCTTTGCGCCGGACACGTACCGGACGTATTTCACGTTGCCTGCGCTGTCTGAAGACTTTGCCGACACCACCGAGACCTACAAAGCTGCCCAGCGCTGGCTTGGCGGTACGCCCGCTACTCGAGAGCTGAAGGTGTACGGCGCGGCCACCGCCGATGCGACCCGGGCGGCGACGCTGAACAAGGCCCGGAACATGCTCTGGTGGTACTGGACCATGTGGACTGCGCCGATCCTGGCGGTGAAGGCTGATGTACTGGCTATCGCCCAATGGTGTGAAGACAACACCAGTATGTTCATCGACAACCAGACTGGTGCATCGGCTACCGAGATCCGCGATCCAGCCGATACCGACGATATCGCGACCCAACTGACAACCGCAGGGTTCCGCCATGTCTACACCGCTGCGCATGCCACCGACCCATACTCTGGATCGGCTCTGGCCAAGCATTTCGCCGCAGTAAACTACAGCGCCGATCGATCCACTATTACGGGCGAATTCAAGAAGTCGCCAGGCGTGGCCGCTGAAAACCTGACCGGTACTGCGTACGCCGCCATGCAGAGCGACAAGAAAAAGGCCGTTTTCTATACCGTGGTGGACAACCAGGGCTCTACCGACTCCGGTCGCTGGCTGAACACCATGACCCACAGCACCTACGGCGAGTTCATCGACGATGTGGTGAACCTTGACGCGTACATCAACGGGCTCACTACCGCTCTCTATAACGGCACGGCAAATCAGGTCACCAAGCTTGCGCAGACCCCGGTCGGCCAGGCGGTCCTGATCGGCATCGCCAGATCGTTCTCCCAGGGCTACATCGGAAACGGCTACCTGGGCCCTCGGAATTATCTCGACCCGGACGATGGCCTCGAAAAGTACACCATCGGCTTCGAGATCCTGACCAAGCCAGAGGACATCCTCGACTTGTCGGATGCCGACCGCAACGCCCGCAAGGCCGCTCCACTCCGCATTCGCCTGTTCCGCGCCGGCGCAATCCACATCGTTGATGTCGACCTCGACGTTTATTGATAGGTGACCCATGAGCCTGAGTAATTTCTCGAACGACCTGACCGTCGTCACCATCAATGGCCGGCAGATCCAGGACTGGGGCGAAACTGCCACCCCGTACACGGATGCGCCGATCGATCCGCGTAGCCAGTTGCGCCGCGGGCAGGGCGGGAACGCCGTCCGCCTCGACCGCCAGAACCCTGGCCGCGAGGTGAACGTCTACCTCAACCCGGGCTCGTCCGACTCGGCATACGTGCAGGGCCTGCTGAACTCGAACGCGAACATCACGCTGACCTTCACCCAGATCGGCACGCTGGAAACGGCACTGGGTTCGGAAGGCGTGATCGTGAACGACGGCCAGCGCGGGCGGGCCGGCTCAACCATCACGGACGACCAGTTCACGATGCAATTCAACATCTGGGAAGCAACAAGGGGCTGATAGATGAGCGTGAAACCATTCACCATTGGCGGCGTGCAGTACAACGCCGCCATGGCCAGCGCTGTCGATCAGGACCGCCTGATGTCCCTTCTGTCCGGCGCCGTGTTGGAGCGATTCGCCACGGCCGCGCAGGCAGGCATTGAGGTTGATGACCAGGTGCTTTGCTCGATGTTCATGTCGATGCGCCAGGACGTGAAGGCCCAGGTCGTGCAGATCCTCATGACCAGAGTGTTCATCAACGGCACCGAGCGCGCGGTCACCGTGGCCGACTTCGGCGGCAAGATGGTGCATTACAACCAGTTGCTGGCCGAGCTGCTGCGCTGGAACCTCTCCGATTTTTTCGACTGGCTGCCAAGCGGCGAAAAAGGCGCTCGGCAGCCGGGCGCGGAAAGCGCAGCGCAGTAAATTGGTTCCTGATGCGCCCCTGTGTCGGGATTGTTGGTGTGTGCCCGCCGCTGTGTACCTGGGCGCAACTTGAAGATGGAACCCACTCCCTAGCCAGCGTCGAGCGCTTTAACCAGGCCATGGACGAACTGTGGGATCAATACGAGGCTGCGAAGAATGGCTAGCAAAGTACTGAAGTCATTCCTGATCGGCATCGGCTATGACACTAAGGCGCTGGAGGCGGGCGACAAGAAGATTGGTGCCAGTCTCAACGGGATCAAGTCAAATGCCCTTGGCATCTCGGCGGCCCTCGTCGGTGCATTCGGCGCGGGCGCCAGCGCCATCGTCGGCGTCGCTGATCGCGTAGACAAGCTGGCAATGTCCACGCAGAACCTGCGCACCTCACAGGCGGCCGTGTACAACTACGGCAATGCCCTGAAGCTTATGGGGGGTGATGCGGCGGACGCGGTAGAAACCCTGGCGCACTTCGAAGAGATCCAGAACAACCTGCGCCTCAAGGGCGATGCCGGTCCGATCAGTGACCTGGCCACCGCGGGCATTGATGTCAGCTCGCTGTACAAGACGAATACCGGTGAGGAATTCATGCGCGCGCTGGCGGACATGATCCCCAAGCTGGATGAGGGGCAGCGTGCCCAGGTTCAAAGCTCGCTTGGGCTGTCTGATGGAGTGTTTCGTTCGCTGGCCGGGGGTGTTGAAAAGCTCGACGAGACCATGAAGCGCGCCAATGCGCTAACTGGCAGTGTCGACCAGCTCACCGAGAACAGCCGAAAGCTTGCCGACAACTCGGCGCAACTCGGGCTGATCATCGAAGGCGTCAAGAACGAACTGGCTGAGAAGTTTTTGCCAAGCCTGATCGGCGCGACTGAGGGGGTGAACAACTTCCTCAAGGAATATCGCCCGGAGATCAGCAAAGGCATCGATGCGCTGGCGGAAAATCCGCAGGCGACGGCCGGTATCGGAATCGGCGCTGCAACTACCGTTGCTGGGGCTGGGCTGTCCAAGATCGGGTTGAGCGGTATCGGCGGCGCTCTGAAAGGTGCCGGACAGATCGGCATGGCAATCAGCCTTGCCGACCTCATGACGCCCTACATTGACCCGATGTTCGACAAGCTCTTTGGTGTTGATCGCGCAGCTCCAGAGGTGTATTCGGGGCAGATACAGCGCACTCAGGAGGACATCGACTATCTGGATCACCGCGACAGGTCGGCATCCGACAGCATGCCGCCCACCAGCGGAACCACTCCGGACGAGGATCGCCAGGCTACAGCGGAAGCTTTTGCTGGCGCACTTAATCGAACCCCTATCAAGGTTGAAAGCAACCTGAATGCCACGATCCAGATCGACGGCCAGGCGCTGGAATCCAAGATCATCGACGTGAATGAGCGCACCGCCTATGAAACGTTGGGCGACCTGAAGACCACAACGGAGCGATAGCCGTGAGCATCATCAACATCTTCACGCGCAAAGCCCCGACAATTGCCGGGTACTCGTTCGACGCGGTGCTGGAGGACACATTCGAAGCGACGGTGACGATCACCTCTATCCCGATTGAGTCGGGCGTGAGGATTTCAGACCATCGCATTCTGAACCCCTTCAAATGGACCATGACCGGCGCAATCAGCAACAACCCGGTCAAGGTTCAGCTGACGGACTTCCTCGGCGGCGCGCTTTCCAACCTGACCGACAACCCCATCGTATCCACGGTGGCCGGTCTGTCAGCGGGCTGGCTGGCAGGGAGCGACGAGACGCGCGCCAGCACCACCCTAGACTTCCTAATCTGGCTGATGAAGTCGTACGACCCGTTCGACATCGACGCCGGCGACATCCTGCTGAAGAACATGGCCATTACGCGCCTTTCCAGGACCAAGGAGCCCAGGAATGAAGGCGGCCTGGAGTTCATCGTGGAGATGCAGGAGATCATCGATCTGGACCGCATACAGCGGGACTACCAGTGCACGCCGGACCAGCTGCGAGACGGAGACCCGTCAAAGTCGGCGCTGACCCGCGCCATCAATCGTGGCCAGGCAATCGCCAAAGAAGCATCCGACAGCGTTTCAAAGTCGGTAAATGGAATCCTTGACGGAGTCGTCTGATGTACACAATCCCGCTGCGCGGCGGTGCCGCCAATGCACACCCGCGTTTTAGCGTACAGCTTGGCGACAACCTGATCGACTTTGAGCTTGATTTCATCTCCTACCTGGATGCTCCTGCCTGGTCCATGAACCTCCTGCGTGATGGCACGCGCATCGTGGCCGGCGCAATGCTCGAGCCCGGTAGCGACATCATCCAGAGCTACCGGACCGGTATCGGTCAGATGGTGTTCACCGGCAAAGACGTGACCCTGGACAATCTGGGCATCGATAACTTCCTCGTCTGGATACCCCCATTGGTGGAAACATGAGAGAGCGCGTTTGGTCGATTGACGTGAACGGCCAGCCTTATATCAGCCAGCAGATTGGACGCCGGCAGTTCCGCGTCCAATTCAACATCGATATCTCCCCCGGTGACGCGCTGTCGTTCGCCGACATCCGCCTCTACAACATGAACAAGGGATCTGCGATCGCGCAACGGTCAAGCATCGTGCTGCGTGCTGGCTACAACGACAACGTCGACGCGATCTTCACCGGATTCGTGACCAACACTCTGCGGGAGCGCGAGCCAGGTGCGCCGGAGATCATCACCAGGCTGATCTGCCGATCAGGCCAGCCGGCGGTTGATCGAGCGTCTGCCCAGCTGTCATTCGGCATCGGCACCAGGGTAGAGGAGGTGATCCGCGCCCTGGCAGCCGCATGGCCGCTTCCGATCGATATCGACAACGCTCAGTTCGCCGACGCTAAGCCGCTATCTTCTGGCTTGGTGGTGGACGGCGATATCCCGCAAGCCATGACCGACCTGGCATACGCCTACAAATTTGAATGGATGCAGGACCGCGGGCGGATTGTCGTCACGAAGCCGAATATGCCGCGCACCACAACCATGGTGAAGGTGGACCAGTTCAGCGGAATGATCGGTATCCCAGAGGTCTCCCGCGGGCCTGACGGCCTCGGCGTGTTCGTGGCGGTTCAGCTCAACCCCGCGCTGCGCATCAACGGCAAGATCAACGTAGAGAGCGAGTTCGCCACCTTCAACACCGGAAACCTCTTCGTATCCGAACTGAGCGGTGACGCCAGCGCCAACGGCGAGTACAACATTTTCGCCATGAAGCACTCCGGTGATTCACACAGTGATCTTTGGAGAACCGAGATCGACGGGTTGCGCGCCGGTACCACCCCTGCGGCGACTGAGACCGCAACCCCGCAAAATGGCAAGTTGATCTGGGGCGCAAGGGTTGACCAGGCGTTCCGCGTCAAGGTTCGCGAGATATGCGACCGGCTGTCCTTCGACCCGAACTGGCTCATGGCCGTTATGGGGTTCGAGACGGGCTACACGTTCAGCCCTGCAGCGAGAAACCCAGGCAGCACCGCGACGGGGCTCATCCAGTTCCTGGAGGCGTCCGCGCGCGCGGTCGGCACATCCACCGCCCAGCTTGCACGCATGACCGCAGTCCGCCAGCTCGACTACGTGGAGGCGTACTACAAGCCTTACTCAGGGCGTATCCGGAACCTCGGTGACGCTTACCTGGCAGTCCTTTGGCCGGCGGCAGTGGGGCGCCCGGATTCGTACGTGATGTGGGAGCGGGATAGCGGCCCATACCAGCGCGAGTACGCGGCCAACTCTGGCCTGGACGTTAACCGCAACGGGGTTATTACCCGCGGCGAGGCCGTCGCATCCGTTAACACCTCCTACATGCGCGGGCAGCAGTTCGTGCGATGACCACTTAACCAGGCCCGCCCCACGGGTTCACCGAATCCGAGGTAGGCATGCTTGAGTCAGAAGGCCGCGCAAAGCAGGCGAAGCTGATCCGCGACTCTGTCCGGGAGATCCTGAAGGGGGTCTGCACATCGCTGCCGGGCCACGTCTTGACGTTCGACCCGGTCAAGCAACTCGCCCAGGTGCAGCCCGGCATAGCACGCGTCGACATCAACGGCGCCGAGTTCACCATTCCCCCGATCATCGAGGTGCCGGTCTACTTCCCCGGCGGTGACTACTGCGTCGAGTACCAGATTGATTCTGGTTGTGAGGGCGACATCCTGTTCTCCCAACGCTGCATTGATGGCTGGATACAGAGCGGTGGGGTGGCGGCCAACCCGATCGGGCGCTTCCACAACATGCAGGACGCCATGTTCTTGCCGGGGTTCAGGTCTCAGCCCAACGTTTTGCCCGAATTCCAGAACAACGGCGTGCGCATGCGCAACCGTGCCGGCACCCAGTTCGTTTGGCTGAAGAACGACAACAGCATCTCCATGGATAACGGGGCCGCCAGATTCAGCGTGCTGGCCGACGGTACAACCCTGATGCAGAACGGCGCCGGCAGCTTCCAGCTGCAGGCAGACGGAACGTTCCTGATTAACGGGCTGAAGATCACGCCAGACGGCAACGTCATCACCGCCGCCGGCACGAACCTCAACACGCATCGCCATGGCGGTGTAACCCCGGGCTCCGGGACAAGCGGAGTTCCAGTTCCATGACCGTACGCAGGCTGGACGAAGAGACAGGCGACATCGTGACGCGCGGGCAGCAGTTCATCACCGGACAGTCCGAAGTAGCGCAGACCGTGCTTACCCGGTTGCGTCTGTTCCTGGGCGAGTACTTCCGGGACATCACCGACGGCACGCCGTGGTACGAGCAAATCCTGGGCAAGTTCACCAGCCTCTCCACCGCCGAGGCTGCGCTCAGGGCGCGCATCGCCAACACGCCCGGCGTGATCCGGCTCACCAGCTTCTCCGCTGACTTCAATATCGAAAACCGCAAATACAGCGTAACCGCTGGGATTCTCACCGAGTTTGGCCTGGAAGAGGTAACACTGAATGGCTAGCCTGACTTCGACCGGCTACGTGCTACAGACGCAAAACGACTGGTTCGCCCAGGAGCGCCAGTTCTACCTGGATATTGATCCGCTGTGGAACCTGGATCCTTCGACGCCTGACGGCCTGAAGATGGCGCACGACTCCGAGATCTTCTATGCGCTCGACGAGACGCTGCAGCAGGCCTACAACTCGAAAGATCCGAACAAGGCCAAGGGCAACGATCTGGACATCGTTTGCTCCCTCACTGGCACCATCCGCTCTGGCGGTTCGCGCTCGAGCGTGCAGCTGACGATCACAGCCACACCAGGAACGCCTATACCTGGTGGCAATCGTTTTGAGTCGGTCACCACCGGCAGCCGCTGGACAACCGACCAGGCTGTGACAGCTGACTCGCTCGGCTCCGCAACAGTCAACGCGACGTGCACAGTCGTCGGGCCTACCCAGGCTGACGCCGGCACTATCACGCGCATCGTGGACGTGGTGGCAGGCCTGGCCAGCGTGACAAACGCAGCGCCAGCAACTCCAGGTACTGACGGACAGCGCGACGAGCAGCTGCGCGTCACCCGCGCTACAGCAGTGGGCAAGCCCGGCAACAACCAAATTGACTCCATGATCGGCCAGCTGTTCGGCGTAGACGGCGTGCGCCGGGTCAAGGTGTATGAGAACGACACCAACATCAGCGCGGTATCGGCAGACAACCCGTATGGGCTGCCTCGACACTCCATTGCGCCAATCATCGATGGCGGCACTGACGATCATGTGGCTATGGCGATTTACCTCAAGAAGAACCCTGGCGCAACCCTGTACCAGGCCGGTACGCCATTTCAGGTGTTGGTCACTTCGCCGAAGTACCCGACGAACCAGAAGCTCATTCGCGCCAGCCGCCCAATCTACGTAGACATGCTGCCCGTTATCCATGTGGTCAACGACGGATCACTTCCGCCGAACGCCGACCAACTCATAAAGGAGGCGATGATGGAGTACGCCGCCGGCGACCTGATCCCAGCGGATGTGGGCTTCAAAATCGACGGCTTCGACATCGGCGAGACGGTGCCATTCAGCACGATCTTCACCCCGGTGAATAAGGTCATCGGCTCGTACGGTGACAGCTACGTTGACTTGCCTTCATCCAGCCTCAACGGCGGCCAGGCCAACGTCGCCATCGCTTATAACCAGATGTCCAGGTGGACGGAGAGCAACATCACCGTAGTGATCACGTGATGAACATCCCAGACCGCATTTACGCGCAATACCGCGACAAGCCGAAAGCCGTGGACTGGTACGCAATCGCCAGAGCGCTTGGCGGAAGCATCGAGGCGGCAGCCCAGGCTGTGCGCAAGAGCTACGACATCGATACCGCAGTTGGCGAGCAACTGAACGTTATCGGCCGAATCGTCGTGGCACCGCGTAGCTTCGTGGGCTCATTCCCCATGAATCCAGGCCTGTTCGATCTCACGGATGGCGATGAGTTTGGCGACGACGGCGCCATGTTCAGCGCGCTGACGATCGACCAGGATGGAAAACTCTCCGACGATTTATACCGGCTGGTCATCAAGGCCAAGATCGTAAAGAACAATGGCGAAGCGACTATCGAGAATATCCTCGACGGAATGAATTTTCTGCTCCCTAAAGCGGATGTTCTTCGAGTCACTGATGGTGAGGATATGTCCTTCAGTATCGAGTTCTATGGGCAGATTACGAACCTTGAAAGGTTTGCGTTGCTAAACGCAGGTCTTGTCCCGACGCCGCAAACAGTGAGATTTAACGGGTTTCTTGAGGGATACGCGATGGTGGAGTTCGGCGACATGGACGCCGAGTTCGGCGATGAAAATGCAGAATTTGCAGGGTATATAGGGGCATAGCATGGCACTTAAACTAAATGAGCGTTATCCGGGTCGATTCAATAATCCAACTCCAGGATACCCGCAGGGGTCCTATAAAAATAGAACAACTCCTGATTCAAGGGATGGATCCTACCTTGAACAAGATTGGGCGAATGATCAACTTTCATTTCTTTCATCAATTCTAGAAGGAGCAGGAGTAGAAGCTGACGGCAGCGTTGACGCAGTAGGCAGCTCTCAATATTACGATGCGCTGATTGATGTGATTTCAGAGAACGCTTCAACACCGCAGGCCACTGAGGTGGTGTTAGGGGGCGGCAAGGTTGCAACACAGACCCAGGTAACAGCTGGAGTTAGTGATGCAACAATTCTGACTCCACTTAAACTTTCGCAACGGCTTGCTGCCGTACTGGTTTCAGCAACTACAAGCGTCGCGGGTTTAGCGAAAATCGCGACACAGGCACTCGTCAATGCGGGATCGGATGCGGTTACTTTCGTAACGCCCGCGACACTACGTTTTGGTGTGTCCTACAGCCTTACGCTTCAGGGATACTTGATTCTACCTAGCTGGCTTGCTGGAGTTACCGTTCAGTGGGGGTCAGTAGGCTCCGCGGGGACCGTAAACTTTCCTACTGCGTTCACTCAGTCGTTTATCGCTATGGCTTCTGCAAATGTGAATGGCAATTTCGCCAGCACCAAAAATCTAACGACTACCTCTGTTCTACTCGAGAACTCAGGTAATCAGCCCATGACTTGGTGGGCAGTAGGGAGAGTCTAATGCGGTACTACAGCGAAACTACTGGCAGTACATACATAAAAGGCTTACACAAAGAAATGCCCGATGATGCTATTGAAATACCCGATGAGCTATTTGAGTCGGTTATCGCGAGCGCTCAGCCCGGGAAGGTCCGCTTGCATAAAGATGGTTTGCCATATCTGGCCGACCCAGCGCCCCCAACAAACGAAGAAGTGTCATCTGCAGAACGTATCTGGCGAGATGCGGAGATCGCTCGAGTGCAGTGGCTGCGTGAGCGCCATAGGGATGAAGTTGATATGGGGCTGGCTACCACTATTAAGTCGGCGGAGTTCAACGAACTATTGACCTATATCCAAAAGTTGCGCGATTGGCCTGAGTCTAAAGATTTTCCCAAGCAGGTGAAGCGTCCGGCCGTCCCGACATGGATCTCTGACCAGGTCCAATAGAATAACCCAAGCAGCGGCGAGCCAACTTTTTAGCAAGTGTTGCCTGGCGAAAGCCAGACGCTCACCGAGCGGAAGGTGCTGCAGATACTCACAAACGCCGGCACTTGAGCCGGTATTTTTTTTGCCTGGAGAAAATATGAATTCAACCGAGAAAGATCGTGACGTCCTGGCCCGTACGCTCTGGGGTGAGGCCCGCGGCGAAGGCTTGGCCGGGCAGATCGCCGTGGCCTGGACGATTCGCAACCGGGTTTTCGATGGGAAGCCAAGGTCTTGGTGGGGGGAGGGCTACGCCGGTGTGTGCCTGAAGCCATGGCAGTTCAGCTGCTGGAACCAGAAAGACCCGAACTACGCGTACCTGAGTGGTGCCAAGCCGATTCCGGCCGCGCAGTTCGCCCAGGCTCAGCGGGCAGCCGATCAGGTCATGTCAGGTGCTGTGCCTGATCCAACTGGCGGTGCCACACACTACTACGCCACGACAATGCCTAAGGCGCCTGCTTGGGCGTCGGGCGCCAGGGAGACTCTGCGCCTCGGTCACCACATTTTCTTCAAGAATGTACCGTGATGACGCCGGGTTCGGCTGGGGTCCACCCTTCTGGCGCTGGCAGTGGGGTTTGGCGCCGCCAGGCAGGCTCAGGACTGGTGCATGTGTAATAAGCTCTCCGCGCAAGAAGGTCAGGATAAGGCTCTAAAGCCATCGAGTTAATAGCCAGCGTTATATGGGTAATAATTTTCGAGCGCTAGCTATAGCCATTCTTCTATATCTCGCAAACAACGTTTTAGCGTGATGTAGTGGGATAGAGGAATAGATATTGTTTTCGGCGAAGATACGTTTTGTCACTGAATAGGAAGATATGTTGTAGATATTGTCAACAAATGATATGTACCGGCATATCAGAGCGTTCAGAGTTTCGTGAGGCACGCTAGGGCTTGCCGCTTTATGCAAGAATTTAGAGTTTTTTATAAGGCTTTCCGTAGACATGTTTGTGACTATGTTGGTCGAGTGGAAAAGGTAGTAGACAGATGGTTTTTCGTAGCAATAAATTCTGTCGCGATTGCTCATTATCTTGATCCAGAGCTCTATGTCTGAATACAGGATGTCGTTAGAGCTGAAGGCGTCCAGTTTAAGTGCCGCGGACTTCCTGAATAGGTTTGAGATAGTGGGTATATGGTATTTCTTCCAGAACCCTGCAATGAAGTCATTTGAATCTATCAGCCCGACGTGTCGTGAGGCTCCGACGAGAATGCGATCCGGGTACCCAAGCAAGCAGTTTGTTATAACCAGGTCAACATTGTTGACCTGCGCGATCTCCACTGCTTCAGCCACGTAAAAAGGGTTTATCAAGTAGTCGTCATCGGGCAGCAGAATGCAAAACTCGCCGCTGGATTCGGTAAGGGCCTTTCTCCAGTTAAGCACTGGGCCAATATTTTTTTCGTTCTTTATATATTTCAGGCGATCATCTTTTAGTGCGCGTATGACTGATTGAGTTTCGTCTGTCTCTGAGTTGTCAGTGACGATGACTTCAATATTTTTGTATGATTGGTTTAACGCTGAGACTATCGCCTTGACTACAAGGTCAGGCCTATTGTTTGTTGGTATGAGTATGCTTACTAGTGGCTCCATATTCCAAGATCCTTTTGTTTAATTATTTTTATCGCCTGATATGGGCCAAGAAAAACCCCAGGCAAAAGTGCGATAGTCGTACCTATCGATACGGCTGCCACGTTCAGGTTAGTATGTGTTGCCAGGTAAATGCTCAGAGGAACATTTATTGTGACCGCCGTAACTGATACCAGAAAGGAAACCCGTATTTTCTGAACTCCATTCAGGAAAATGGCGAAGATGTTAACCCACGTTGCAACGATGATGTATATGGCCATGCTGCCTATAAGGTATCTAGGCACTTTCACAGCAAATCCCGTCCACAAATCGATAATCGTAGGTGCGGCGGCCGCCATGACTATTGTGAGTATTGAGGTTGCACCATAGATCGCGATCTGCCTCTTGAATGCAGCCCTGATCCAGGTGAAGTCGCCACGGTGATATGCGTCTGTGTATGCAGACCAGAGCGGAGCCAGTATAAGCCCCTGCGCGAGTGTGACTACCGCGAACAGCTTGAACACCACGTCGTATACTGCAACGCTTTCTGGCCCAAACACCTGCGTAATGATGATTTTGTCCGTGGCGAAGAATGCCAGAGCGGCCAACTGAATCCCGAAGAACTGCAGGCCTACAGTCAGCAGCGGACGGATCACACCAAGACTGAAAAGAGGTCTTGGTCGTGAGCCTTTGTGCCTACTGAAATGGTAGATGCTGAGTGCAATGTTCCCGGCGCACAGCGATAACCCATAGCTGATGGTCATATAGAGCAGGGACGGCGACGTCGTCAGGTACAGGATGTACACGGCCAGCAGGCCGCCGGCATTCGATATGAGCTGACCTAGCACTACCAGTGAGCTTTTTTGGATCGACCCCAATATTTGGTTAATAAGGCTTATCCAAAAGTTGGCCAGCACGAAAAATATTGCAGTGGCCACAACGGTGCTCAGATATGAGTTATCGAGGCTTGTGGTGTTGAAAACCCTCTGCCATGGCACGAAGTAGGAGGCTATCACGAGGGCGGCGCACAGCACCCCAGATATGGCGCCTATCCAGGAGTATGAGGCCGATATGTAAGCTCGGGCCTCATCTGGGCGATTGGTTGCGATCGACTGGGCAAGCTTGTTGCGTAGGCCGTTTCCGATCCCAAGGTCGAAGAATACGACCCAGGACATCAGAGTTAGCAGCGTTGACCATATGCCATAGCTCTCATTGCCGAGATAGCGGAGCATGATGGGCACGGAAATAAATGAGGCGGCTACGGCTGCAGCTTTATATGTAACGGATTTTTTAACCTGGGAGATGTAATTGCTCGACCGTTCCTTGCCGCTGACCTGCACCATGAATTCGTTTTCGCTTTTCTTGAATGCTGCCTAGCACGGATATTTTTAGTGTATGGCGATTATATCGAAAATGATACGCGCAAGCCCGAGTATATGCGACTCGCTCCGCGGCCTTCATCGCACTGGGGCTGCCAAGCGTATGTCAGGGCTCTGTCCCCCTGAGTACGCTCAACTCGAGCGGTGCAACCCGGGGGGCTGGATGGGCTATCCTGACCCTTTTAGAAAAGGGGAATCAGCATGGATGGCATGACGCTCAGCCCAAAGATCGAGCGCGAGGCTGAAAAGCTGCTGGCCCAGATCGCCCGGGCGGACTCGATGATTGTTGCGGCGAAGGCGGGCGCCCGGGCCGAGGGCTTCGTGCTCGGTCTGGAGTCGGCGCGCGCTTTGACCGAGGAGACGATCGACCGTCTGTACGTGATATTTGACTCGGCTACGGAAGAAAAGCTGAAGTCGCTGGCGGGCTGATCGCGCCGCCCGTCGGTGCTGGTGAGCAGTTCGCGCGCCGCCAGGCTCTAAAGTGCAGCCCCTGGACTGAGCAGACCTTCATGACGATTGATATCGAACAGATAAACGCTATGGAAGCGTGGTTCGCGCTGCGCAACGACGCATCATTTATATCCGCCACGCCGGAGGAGCGCTACGAGACTCGGCTCAAACTGGCTGATGATTTGCTGGAGCGAAAGCTGGTAGACAGCGGAGAGTGGCGGGAGCTGGTCGAGGAGGCGACAGCGGCCTACGCCGAAGAGTTAGGCTGATGACTCTTTGAGAGCGGTCAGCTCGATCAGCAGCCGCTGATTCTCCCTGAACAGGTGGTCGCGCTGACCAGTAACCAGATCGATGGGCCTAAAGCTCACGTTACTAGGTTCCTGATCGTTCACCTCTGATAAGCGCCCAAGGGCTTCCCTGAGCGCCGCCTCTGCCGACGCCTTGCCGGTTGCGAGCAGATCATTCATCTGCACCAGGCCGGCGATGTTTGCTCGCGCCTTGCTCAAAAGCTGCTGAGTGGTCGTCAGCTCATCCTCGAGCAGGGCGCACTGATGCTGGTACATTTCCAGTGGCGTGGAGCAGCCAAGCCACGCAGAAGTGTCTTCGTCGATGTCGTTCATGATGCTTATCCGATACTGTATGGGTGTACAGTAATCGAGGTTTGGACGTGACGCGATTTTAGGCGACGAGCTGCAACCTATTCACAGGATGCACGGCCCGATACCAGATCTGCCCACTCCTGCATCATCGCCCGGCGCTGCTCAAGATAGGCGGCGTGGTTGTACACGTCACGGATGAAGCTGCTGTCGGCGTGCGCAAGCTGCCGCTCGATCCAATCCCGGTTATGGCCTCGTCCATTCATTTCCGTCGAGAATAGATGGCGAAAGCCGTGTGGTGATTGCTTGCCAGTCAGCCCGCAGGCGTCCAAAACGTTATTGGCATAGTTGGTGCCGATCGGCATTGTCGAGTCGCTGCGGTTGGTGAATACGTAGCGCAGGTGTCCAGTGATGGGCAGCATGCTCTTCAGCACATCGACTGCCTGGGTCGAAAGCGGCACCGAGTGATCTCTGCGCATTTTCATTTTGGCGGCGGGCGTGGTCCAGGTGGCGGCGTCGAGATCGATCTCTGACCACTCGGCGCGCCGAACCTCTCCCGGTCGGGAGGCGGTATAGATCATCAGCATGAGCGCTGCGCGAAGCTGGTGTCCGGATGATGACGTCTGAATCGAGGCCATGGTCTTCGGCATTTTGCTAAATGGCAGGAAGGGGTGAGGCTTATGCTGACCCATCTTTTCCGTAACGGCGTGCATCTCGGCGGTAGGGTTGACCTCAATCAGACCAATGGCGATGGCATAGCTGAATACCTGGCCAATGCGCTGCCGGACTTTCACTGCAGTGACCACAGAGCCGCGCTTCTCAATCTTGCGGATCAGGCTAATGACGTCGGCTCGCTTGATAGAGTCGATCTGCCTTGTGCCAAACACCGGCAATACATCCAGCTCCATCAAGTTGCTGATGATCCGGAAGGTGCCGGGCGAAATACTTCCCTTCCTGAATGCCAGCCATTCGTCGTACACGCGGCGAAAGGTTCGGCCCCCGGCCTCGATCATCTCGGCCTTCTTCTCCCTTCTCGAATTACGCGGGTCTATTCCGCTTGCAATGTCTTCCCGTGCCGCGTCTCGACGCGTGCGCGCTTCCTTAAGGCCTGTGTCCGGGTAAGTCCCGAACGAAATCCGCGCCTGCTTTCCAAGCCAAGTAAAACGGAAATGCCAGCTTTTTATGCCGCTGGTAGCTATATAGAGGGAAAGTCCAAGCGAGTCTGGAATGGTGTATGCCTTTTCTTTCGGCTTGGCCTGCCTGGCCGCTGTGTCAGAGATTGCCACTAGTACATCCTATGCTTTTAGTTCTCGATGTACTGGATGATGTACTAACTCAGTGCCACTGGGAAGGTATCGCGTGGTACGGGGCGATACTCGGATATCTTGTATAGCTGGGGTTGTGGGGTGATATTTGAAACGGAGGGGTTTTTGGCGGGAGGCTACCGTGGAATCTTTGAAGATTTCCACAGTATTTTCAGCTCGGTCAGTATCTGGCAGGCGGCGAGTTTAACAGTTTGATTCGCCGCCGCGCATACCGCTGGGTCAAAGTGGCTGCAGGTGTTCGCCCAGCTCGCCGTTATCGGCCAAGCGCAGAAACTCATCGCCGAGCCGCCGGCTCTCGCTCATTGCGGTTTGCCAGTATTTGTTGCGGCTCGGGTCGTCGCCCATGAAACGCTTGAAGTCGCTGCGGTCCGGCAGTTTGCCGTGGGGCAGGCGTGCCAGGTAATCCCGGGACGGCGCCAGCAGCAACACATCCTGCAAGCCTTGTTGATTGCTGCGCCGCCACGGCAGGCCCTTGTCGAACCAGCCGGGGATGACCCGGTCGGTGAAGTGCGGGTACAGCACAATGTCGTCGCCGTGGTAGGGCAGGTCGAGGTGGTAGTCCAGCAGGCCGCCGTCGCGGAAAGTGCCGGCACCCGCGCCGGGCAGGTCGCGCACGCCTTGCATGACCATAGGGATGGAGCCCGACGCCAGCAGCGCCTGGCGCAGGTTGCCGAGTTCCAGGTTGACGAAGCGCGACGGGAAATCCTTCAACGCATGCACCGGCGGCGCCTGGCGTGGGTCGTGGATGATCAGCCGCTCGAAGTGCCGCGCCAGCCGCGCCCGCCCGCGCATGTTGTCGGCAATCACCGACGACAGGCCCAGGCCCAGCCGTCCGCGATGGTCATCGGCGAGCAGGCCATGGCTCTTGACCACCATGATGTTCAGGCGATAGTCGGGGTTGTCCAGCACCCGCGCGTCGCGGCCGGCCAGCAGGTCGTCGAGCATGCGCTGGCAACTGCGGCTGACCTCGGCCATGGTCACGCCCTTGGCAAAGCGCTGTTCGTTGTAGAGGCGGCCAAGGTCCAGCAGGCCTTGCACCGGGTCGGGCAGGCAGGCACTGGCAAACCGCCAGGAGCCAATCGACGCACCGATCAGCGCGCGCTCGCGAGGCGCGCGTGGCAGCCAGTCGCCGAACAGCGCCAGGTCCAGGCCCTGGATTCCGAGTGCCTTGGGCCCGCCGGCCGCACCGGGGAGAATGCCCACATCCGCAGGCGCCAGGCCCCGTTCACGAATGCGCGCAAAGGCGCGGGTGCCGGCCTTGAGCGTCAGGGCGGGGAATTTGATGTGGATGGCTGTCATACCGGTCTCTGTTGAAGCAAGCAGGGCATTATAGGAAATCTCAGCCGATGTGGGAAAAACGCAGTCCGGCGAAATTGCCATGGTGGCAATTCAGTTTCAGTTAAGTTGCAGCAGGTACCGTTACCGGCGTAGGAAAAACATCGTGTAACGGAGACTCCTCATGAAGCGCCTCACAGCTCTGGCCGCCGCCGTTATCATCGCCATCACGGCGAGCCGGGCCGGAGCCGTGGACCCGGACAAACCACTGACCGTGCCCGCCACTGTTACAATTGTCGCTTTCGATCAACTCGACGCCACGGCGCTGGCCCTGCACCCCGGCTCGACGCTGCTGGACACCGATCTGGACGAGGCCTACGGCAAGTATGTCTACGAGGTCGAACTCAAAGATGCCGACGGCATTGAGTGGGATATTGAATTGGACGCGCTCACCGGGCAGGTTCTCAAGAATCATCAGGATACGTAATGAAGGTAAATTTACCCGCCGGCAGTCGAGTGGCACTGGTGCTCATGGTTTTCTGCTCGAGCCTGGCGGCCCGCGACCTCAATCAGGATGAAGCCCTGGCGCTGCGCCAGCAGGGCGTGATCCTGCCGCTGGAGCAACTGTTGCAGCAGGCCATGGCGCGCTACCCCGGCTCGCGGCTGCTGGAGGCTGAGCTGGAGAAAAAGCATGGCAAATATGCCTATGAAGTCGAACTGGTGACCACCGAAGGGGTGGTACGCGAGATCAAGCTGGACGCAAGTACCGGTGTGCTGATCAAAGACGAGGAAGACTGATGCGCCTGCTCCTGGTGGAAGACAACGTACCCCTGGCCGATGAACTGCTCGCCGGCCTGCAGCGCCAGGGCTATGCCGTCGATTGGCTGGCCGATGGCCGCGACGCCGCCTATCAGGGCCGTAGCGAACCCTATGACTTGATCATCCTCGACCTCGGCCTGCCGGGGCTGCCCGGGCTTGAAGTTCTGGCGCAATGGCGTGCCGCTGCGCTGGCTACCCCGGTGTTGATTCTCACCGCCCGTGATTCCTGGGCCGAGCGTATCGAAGGGCTCAAGGCCGGCGCCGACGATTACCTGAGCAAACCTTTTCACCCCGAAGAGTTGCACCTGCGCATCCAGGCACTGTTGCGCCGTTCCCATGGGCAGGCCAACCAACCGACCTTGCAAGCCGCCGGCCTGCATCTGGATGAAGGCCGTCAATGCGTGCTGCGCGATGGCGACGAGATCCAGCTGACCGCCGCCGAATTCCGCTTGTTGCGCTACTTCATGCTGCACCCCGAACAGATCCTCTCGAAAAGCCACCTGGCCGAGCACTTGTATGACGGCGAAACCGAGCGCGACTCCAACGTGCTGGAAGTGCACGTCAACCACCTGCGCCGCAAGTTGGGGCGCAGCGTGATTGAAACCCGGCGTGGCCAGGGTTATCGATTTGGCGCCAGCCCTGCATGAAGTCGATCCAGCGACGCCTGAGCCTGGGCTTGATCAGCGTGATGGTGATCGTCGGCGTAGTGCTGGCGCAGACCAGCCTGTGGTTGTTCGAAGCCGGCTTGCAGCGCTATCTGGAAGCGGGCCTGCGCAACGACGCCGAGAACCTGCTGGTGGCGCTGGTGCGTGGGCCCAACGGCGTGCAGCTGGATGAACAGCGCCTGTCGCCGGCTTACCAACGGCCGTTTTCCGGGCATTACTTTCGGATCGACTTTGCCGATGTCCACTGGCGCTCGCGTTCGTTGTGGGACCAGGAACTGCCCCAACTGCCCGAGGCCGGACTCAAGGGCAATCTGCAACTGGGGCCGGAAGGCCAGCAACTGCTGGTGCTGCGTTCGGACTACAAACGCTTTGGCCAGCCGATTTCCATCAGCGTGGCCCAGGACTACACGCCGGTGCGCGAAAGCTTTCGCCTGATGCGTCAGATCGGCCTGGTACTCGGGCTGGCGGCGTTGCTGCTGGTGTTGATCCTGCAACGTGTCACCGTACGCCGCGCCTTGCGCCCGCTGGAAACCGCGCGCAACCAGATCGCGCAATTGCAGCAGGGCCAGCGTTCGCAGCTCGACACCCAGGTGCCGCTGGAGCTGGAGCCCCTGGTGGCACAGATCAACCACCTGCTGGCGCATACCGAAGACAGCCTCAAGCGTTCGCGCAACGCCCTTGGCAACCTTGGGCACGCCCTGAAAACCCCGTTGGCGGTGCTGTTGAGTGCCGCTTCAAGCGAGGCGCTCAAGGATCATCCCGAACTGGGCAAGCTGCTGCGTGACCAGTTGGAGCAGGTGCAGCAACGTCTGAATCGTGAACTCAATCGCGCGCGCCTGGCCGGTGAAACCCTGCCCGGTGCGTTGTTCGACTGTGAAAAAGAACTGCCCGGCCTGCTCGCCACCCTCAACATGATCCACGGCGAGCACCTGGACCTCAGCTACCAGGTGGCCCCAGGCCTGCATTTGCCCTGGGACCGTGAGGACCTGCTCGAACTGCTCGGCAATTTGCTGGACAACGCCTGCAAATGGGCGGATGCCGAAGTGCGGCTGAGCATCAGTGAGACTCCGCAGAGTTACCTGCTGGCGGTCGAAGATGACGGCCCCGGCATTCCGGAAACCCAGCGTGACCAGGTGTTCAGTCGTGGCGCGCGCCTGGATGAGCAGATTGACGGCCATGGCCTGGGGCTGGGGATCGTGCGCGATATCGTCGAGGTGTGGGGTGGGGTGTTGCAACTGCAGGAGTCCGAGCTTGGCGGGCTCAAGGCGCTGATCGAATTGCCCAGACGCCAGGGCTGAGGCATACCCAGGATCCTCCTGTGGAAGCGGGCTTGCCCGCGAAGGCAGTGTGTCAGGTGATGCATTCGGTGGCTGATCCACCGCTTTCGCAGGCAAGCCAGCTCCCACATTTTATCTGCGTACACACGGGACCCCAAGCCATACCCGGATCCCCCTGTGGGAGCGGGCTTGCCCGCGAAGGCGGTGTGTCAGTGGATGTATTCGGTGGCTGATCCACCGCTTTCGCAGGCAAGCCAGCTCCCACATTTGATCTGCGTACACACGGGACCCCAAGCCATACCCGGATCCCCCTGTGGGAGCGGGCTTGCCCGCGAAGGCGGTGTGTCAGTGGATGTATTCGGTGGCTGACCCACCGCTTTCGCAGGCAAGCCAGCTCCCACATTTGATCTGCGTACACCCGGGAGCCCAAGCCATACCCGGATCCCCCTGTGGGAGCGGGCTTGCTCGCGAAGGCGGTGTGTCAGTTGATGCATTCGGTGGTTGACCCACCGCTTTCGCAGGCAAGCCAGCTCCCACATTTGATCTGCGTACGCCCGCCGTACCCGAGCCATACCAGGATCCCCTGTGGGAGCGGGCTTGCCCGCGAAGGCGGTGTGTCAGTGGATGCATTCGCTGGCTGATCCACCGCTTTCGCAGGCAAGCCAGCTCCCACATTTGATCTGCATACACCCGTATACCCGAGCCATACCACGATCCCCTGTGGGAGCGGGCTTGCTCGCGAAGGCGGTGTGTCAGTTGATGCATTCGGTGGCTGACCCACCGCTTTCGCAGGCAAGCCAGCTCCCACCTTTGATCTTCATTCACCCGGGACCCCGAGTCATACCCCACAGCGGATCTACTTCAACCTTCAGACCCGGAATTGATCCATCAACCCCTGCTGTTGGTTCGCCAGGCTGTTCAGTGCCTGGCTGACGCGCGCGGATTCATTGGCCTGCTCGGACAGCGATTCGGTCACATCGCGAATCGTCGCCACGTTGCTGTTGATCTCCTCGGCCACCGCGCTTTGCTCTTCGGCGGCGCTGGCGATCTGCAGGTTCATGTCGCTGATCACCGTGACCGCCTCGCCAATCTGGCGCAGGGCGGTAACAGCCTCGCCGACTTGTTCGACGCTGCCCTGGGCCTGGCGATAGCTGTTGCCCATGGCGCCGACCACATCGGTGGTGCCGCTCTGCAATTGCTCGATGACCAGGCGGGTTTCTTCCACCGATTCCTGGGTGCGGCGTGCGAGGTTGCGCACTTCATCGGCGACCACGGCAAATCCGCGGCCGGCCTCACCGGCGCGGGCGGCTTCGATGGCGGCGTTGAGCGCCAGCAGGTTGGTCTGCTCGGCAATACCGCGAATCACTTCCAGCACCGAGCCGATTTTCTCGCTGTTGGCGGCCAGGCCTTCGACCTGGGTCATGGCGGTGCTCATGTCTGCCGCCAGGTGCCCGATATTGGTGGTGGTGCGGTCGATCACCGTCAGGCCTTCGCGGGTGGCCTGGTCGGCATCGCGTGCGGCCTGCGCCGCCTGGGCAGCGCTGCGGGCGACGTCCTGGGCGGTGGCGCTCATCTCATGGGAGGCAGTGGCCACTTGGTCGACCTGGCGGTATTGCTGCTCCATGCCGGCGCTGGTTTCGGTGGCGATTGCGGCGGACTGGTCGGCCGTGCCACGTGCATCCTGCACCGAGCGTTTGACCTCGGCGATGATCGGCTGCAGCTTGTCGAGAAAGCGGTTGAACCAGCCCGCCAGTTGGCCCAGTTCATCTTTCTTGTCGTAGGCCAGGCGCCGGGTCAGGTCGCCTTCGCCACTGGCGATGTCTTCGAGCATGTGCGCCACGCCGAGGATCGGGCGGGTCACGCTGCGGGCCATCAGCCACACCAGGATCAGGCCGAGCACGGCGGCGAGCAGTCCCAGGCTCAGTTCCAGCAAGGTGCCCCGGGTGTTGTCGGCGTCCATCTGGGCTTTCAGCGCTTCGGCAGGGCCGACCAGGACTTTTTCCGGTACATCCAGCAACACACCCCACGGCTTGCCGTCGGGAATCGGTGCAAACGGTGCCAGCACCTTTAGTTGGTGGTCGGTACGCAGGCTGCGGATCTGCGTGCTGCTGGCCAGGGCGCTGATCAGTTGCGCACCGCTGGTGCTGTCGACCTGGTCCAGGCGCTGGCTGAGTTTGCTGGCGTCCGCGCTGTAGCCGGCGAGCAGGCCGGTCGGGCTGAGGATGCTGACTTGGGTCTGGCCGTCGTAGAGCTTCTGGCTGGCGCGTTGGCTGATGGCCTGCAGGCTATTGAGGTTGATGTCCACCGACAACGAGGCGATGACTTTGCCGTTGACCATCAAGGGGAACACGATGCTGGTCATCAGCACGTTCTGCCCGTCGATCACATAGAAGTAGGGCTCGATCACGCACGGCTTGAGGGTGGTGCGCGGGCAGGTGAACCAGGCGTTGGCCTTTTCACCGCTGGGGCCGACGGAGGTGTCGGACATGTCGCTTTCCGGCAGCGGCATCGAGGTCAGCTTGCCGGGCGTCGGTTGCGACCAATACAGGGCAAAGCGGCCCTTGTCGTTGCTGCCCAGTTCAGCCTGGTTGGCGAACAGCTCGTCCTTGCCGTCCAGCGCATTGGCTTCAAACACCAGCGACAGGCCGAGCAGGTCCGGGTTGGCCTGCAGCGCGGCCTTGACCTGGCGGGTCAGGTCTTCGCGGGTGTCGAAGGCGTCGAGGAAGCGCTTTTCGGCCTGTTCGCGCAAAAACAGTACCTGACGGGAAAAACCATGGCCGTATTGATAGGCGTCCATGAATTGCTGGCGGATGCCCAGCGCCTGCACTTCACCCTGAGCCTCGATGCGCGCCTGGGCGGCCTCATCGAGCATTTGCATGCTGGAGGCTTTGACCTGCTCGGAGCTCTGCGCCATGCGATACAGCGACAGACCCACCAGCAGGGTCACGATCCCCAACAGGCAAAGGCCGGCGAGCAGGGTGATTTTCCATTGAATGGACAGCTGTCTGAGGGACATCGAGGAGCATCCTTAACCTGAAAACACAGAGAGCCTTTGTATCGGCCGCCGTGGAACTTTCTTTATTCAAACGTTCAATTTAAAGCTTAAAGCGGCGTCGTTTTTTGACATGCAGCCCTGCCTGCTGCAAAGTGCGCGCCCTCTAATAAGACCTCCTTCAAGCCTGCACGCTGGCAGCCACCCCTCGGCCGCCCGGGCGCGGGCATGCCTGTTTTTTATGTTTCTGCTTGAGGTAACCATGATTAACGCAGTCATCGCCGCGGTCGGCACCATGCTGGTGCTCAGCTTGTCCCGCGTGCATGTGGTCATCGCCATCATCGTCGGCGCCCTGGTTGGCGGGCTTACCGGTGGCCTGGGTATCGAGGCCACGCTCAAGGCTTTCAATGGCGGCTTGGGCGGCGGCGCGACGGTGGCGTTGTCCTACGCCTTGCTCGGCGCTTTCGCGGTGGCGATTGCCAAATCCGGCCTGGCCCACGCCTTGGCAGACAAGGCCCTGCTGCTGGTCGACCGCCAGGAAGCCACCGGCGGCAGTCACGTCAAATGGCTGTTGATCGGCCTGCTGTGGGTGGTGGCGATTGCCTCGCAGAATATTCTGCCGATCCACATCGCCTTTATCCCGCTGCTGGTGCCGCCGCTGCTCTACGTGTTGACCAAGCTGCAACTGGACCGCCGCCTGATCGCCTGCGTGATGACTTTCGGCCTGATCACCCCGTATATGTTCCTGCCGGTGGGCTTCGGCAATATTTTCCTCAACCAGATCCTGCTGGCCAATGTGGCCAAGAGCGGCGTGGACATCAGCCAGGTCAACGTCACCCACGCCATGGGCTTGCCCGCGCTGGGCATGGTCGTTGGCCTGCTGGTGGCGGTGTTTGTCAGCTACCGCAAGAAGCGGGTGTATGACCTGGAGAAGATCGAGCGGGTCGAGCAGGTCGCGGTGCAGTACAACCCGCTGACCCTGCTGGTGGCTGGCCTGGCGATTGCCGCGGCGTTCATCATCCAGCTGTGGCTGGACTCGATGATCATCGGCGCCCTGGCCGGGTTCCTGATTTTCTCGGTGTCGGGCATCGTGCGCTGGCGCGATACCGACGACCTGTTCACCGAAGGCATGAAGATGATGGCCATGATCGGCTTCATCATGATCGCCTCGTCGGGGTTTGCCGAAGTGCTCAAGGCCACCGGCGACGTGCGTTCGCTGGTGGAAGCCTCGGCGGCGTTCATCGGCCATAGTCGTGGCGTCGGCGCGTTGTTGATGTTGCTGGTGGGGCTGCTGGTGACCATGGGCATCGGCTCGTCGTTTTCCACGGTGCCGATCCTGGCCGCGATCTTCGTACCTCTGTGTGTGCAACTGGGCTTCAGCCCGCTGGCCATCGTGTGCATCGTCGGCACCGCCGGGGCCCTGGGCGATGCCGGTTCGCCTGCCTCGGATTCAACCCTCGGCCCGACCTCCGGGCTGAACATCGACGGCCAGCACCACCATATCTGGGACACCGTGGTGCCGACGTTCCTGCACTACAACATCCCGCTGCTGGCGTTCGGCTGGCTGGCCGCGATGACCCTCTGACACACCGCCGTTCCGTAGGCGCCGGCTCCTACAGATCCCAGGCGCATGGCCGATAACCTCTCAAGTCGCCACTAATAAGAGAGAAAAGCCATGCGTCTGAGTTTGAAGGCCAAAGTCCTGTCCCTCGCCGTTGTGCCGGTGTTGCTGTTTGCCGTGGTGATCAGCCTGACCACCGTGTGGATCCTGCAAGGCCAGGCACGCAACGAAGTGGATGAAACCCGCCAGCGCCTGCTCAACGACGCCAAGGCAACCCTGCAGAGCTACGTCGAAGTGGCCATGACCACCATCAAGCCGCTCTACGACGCGGCGGCTCCCGGCGATACGGCCGCGCGGGCCCAGGTGGTCAAGCTGCTGTCCAACACCAGCTACGGCAAGGACGGCTACTTCTTCGGCTACGACTCCGAGACCATCCGCCTGTTCAAGGGCAACAGCCCCGACGGCGTGGGCAAGAGCTTCAAGGACAACCGCGACCCCAACGGTGTCTACGTCAACCGCGACCTGGTCAAGGTCGGCAAGGACGGCACGCACTACCTGCAATACAGCTCGACCCAGCCCGGCCAGACCGAACTGGTGCCCAAGCTCGGCTACACCGAATACCTGCCGAAGTGGGACATGGTCATCGGTACTTCGGTGAACCTGGACGGCATCGAGGCCCAGGTGGCGGTGGTCGAGGCCAAGGTGAAAACGCGCATGGAAGGCGTATTGCTGAGCATCCTCGGCGTGGCCGTGGTGGTGCTGCTGGTGATCGCTGCCGTCGGCATGTTGCTGGCCAACGCTATCCTGCGCCCGCTGCACTTGATGAAAGCCAACCTCGACGACATCGCCGCCGGTGAGGGCGACCTGACCCGCCGCCTGGCCATCACCAGCCAGGATGAACTGGGCGACCTGGCCGGCGCGTTCAACCGCTTTGTCGACAAGATCCACGGCCTGGTGCGCCAGATCACCGAGATGACCAGCCAACTCACCGGCCTGGTCAGCCAGGTCTCCGACCAGGCCCAACGCTCGGAACAGGCCATGGAGCGCCAGCGTCACGAGACCGATCAGGTCGCCACCGCGATCAATCAGATGTCATCCGCCGCCCAGGAAGTCGCGCGCAGTGCCCAGGGCGCCTCGGTGGCCGCGCAGCAGACCGATGTCGAAGGCCAGGCCGCCAAGCGCGTGGTGGATGGCAGCATTGCGCAGATCCATGCGCTGGTGAGCGACATCCGCAGCAGCGGCGTGTCCCTCGACAGCCTGCAGCAGGACGTGTCGTCGATTGTCAGCGTGCTCGGCGTGATCCGCTCGATCGCCGAACAGACCAACCTGTTGGCGCTCAACGCAGCGATTGAAGCCGCGCGAGCAGGCGAGGCCGGGCGCGGGTTTGCGGTGGTCGCCGACGAAGTGCGTGCACTCGCCAGTCGCACCCAGACCAGCACCCAGGAAATCCAGGGCATGATCGACCGTCTGCAAAAAGGCACCGTGGCTGCCGTCGACGCCATGCGCCGCTCCAGCGATGCGGGTGACGGCACCTCGGCCCAGGCCAATGAAGCCGGGGCGTCGCTGGACACCATGGCCCAGTTGATCGGCACCATCAATTCGATGAACGCGCAGATCGCCAGCGCCGCCGAAGAACAGACCGCCGTGGCCGAGGAGATCAACCGCAGCGTGCATCAGATTGCCGTGGCAGTCGACAGCGTGGCCGATGAAACCCAGCGGGGCGCCCAGACCTCGCGCAGCCTGGCGGATTTGGGCCAGCGCCTGGGGCAACTGGTGGGGCAGTTCCGCATCTGAGCAACCATAGCTTGGGCGTATGTCTGCCTAACGTTAATACGAATATACCCATCACAGCGCCTCAGTGAGACTTGAGCCCCAACCACAACAGGGGCTCATCTCATGTCACCTCCCGACCCGCTTCAGCGCCTGGCTGAACTCGACACCAACACCGTCTCCGACGCCCTCGACTTCCTGCAACTGCCGGGCGCCGTGGTGGGCATCCGCCCGTTGTGGGACTGCCCCAAGTTGGTCGGCCGCGCGAGCACGGTCAAACTGGCACCCAAGACCGACGCCGCGCCCGGCGTGCACCTGATCTCGCCGGTGATCGACGCAATCACCACGGATGATCGCGTGCTGGTGATCGCCGGGGGCCTCGATGGCATCTCGTGCTGGGGTGACATCATCGCCAATGCCGCCGTGACCAAGGGCATTCGCGGCTCGGTGATCGACGGTTTCAGCCGCGATATCGACGGCAGCGCGTCCATCGGCTACCCGGTCTACGGACGTGGGGTGACCATGATCAGCGCGCGCAATCGCGTGGTGCAGGTCGATTCCGGCGTGACCATCCGCGTCGGCGGCGTGGACGTTGCGCAGGATGACTACGTGATCGCCGACCGCTGCGGCAGCGTGTTTATCCCGGCTGCGGTGATCGAGCAGGTGCTGGCGTTGAGCGAGCGCATTGCCGCCCGTGAAGCGGGGATGATTGATGCCGTGCGCAGCGGTCGTTCGGTCGCCGACGTGATGCATGACCGCCAATTTGAAGCCATCCGCGTGGAGCCTGCCCGATGAACGATCAACAGCTTGTCGCCCTGTTCGAAGGGCTCGACACCCCGGGCGTCTCGGATGCCATGGACAAACTGGGCCTCGCCGGCCAATGCCTGGGAATCGCACCGCTGGATAATTACCCCGGCACCGTGGTGGGCCCGGCGTTCACCGTGCAATACGTACCGGCCAGCATGCCGCCGGGTTCGGTGGGCGACTTTATCGAGGACGTGCTGCCGGGGGATGTGGTGGTGATCGCCAACGCCGGTCGGACTGACTGCACTGTGTGGGGCGACATCATGACCCAGTACGCCGGCAGCCGTGGCATCGCGGCGACGGTGATCGATGGCGTGTGCCGCGACGTCAGCAAGGCCTTGGGCGATAGTTACCCGCTGTTTACCCGAGGCCGCTACATGCGCACCGGCAAGGACCGTGTGCAAGTCCTGGCGGTGAACCAGCCGGTGGCTATCAGCGGCGCCCGTGTGTGTGCGCGAGACATCGTGGTGGCCGATGCCAATGGCGTGCTGGTGGTGCCCCGGGCGCGTGCCGAGGAAGTCGCGCGTACCGCCCGCCAGATCGAGGCCGTCGAATCGCAGATCCGGGCGCAGATCGAAGCCGGCAAGACCCTCAGGCAGGCCCGTGAATCCCTGGGCTATCACACCTTGCAGAGGAAGGACGCGTGAATACACTGAACAAGCGCCTGGCCCAGGCCAAGCCTTCCGCCACGTACCGCATCATCGACCGCGTGGCCGCCCGCCGTGCCGAAGGTGCGAAGATCATCTCGCTGTGCGCCGGTGAGCCGGATTTCGACACGCCGGAGCACATTCGCCAGGCCGGTATCGACGCGATCCGCAACGGCCAGACGCGCTACACCCAGGTCGCCGGTGTACGCGCCTTGCGTGAAGCCGTGGCGGATAAATTCCGCCGTGAAAATGGCCTGGACGTGAGCTGGCAGGACACCCTGGTGAGCAACGGCGGCAAGCATGTGATCTACAACGCCCTGGCGGCCACGCTGAACGAAGGCGACGAGGTGATCGTGCCCGCGCCGTATTGGGTCAGTTACCCGGAAATGGTCGAGTTGTGCGGCGGCACGGCGAAGATCGTGGCGTGCAATGCCGAAGACGCTTTCAAGTTGACGCCCGCCGCGCTGGACCAGGCGATCACCCCCAGCACGCGCTGGCTGATCCTCAATTCGCCGTCCAATCCGACCGGCGCGGTGTACAGCCGCGAGGAGCTGCAGGCCCTGGCGCAGGTGGTGTTGCAGCATCCCCATGTGCTGGTGCTGGCGGACGATATCTACGAGCACTTGCTGTTCGACGGGCAAACCTTCCACACCCTGGCGCAAGTGGAACCTCGGTTGGCACCGCGCGTGCTGACCATGAACGGGGTGTCCAAGGCCTACGCCATGACCGGCTGGCGCATCGGTTTCGCCACCGGGCCGCGCTGGTTGCTGGAGGCCATGGAAAAACTCCAGGGCCAGCAGACCTCGGGAGCCAGTGCAATTTCCCAGCAGGCCGCCATCGCGGCATTGAGCGGCCCGCAGGCTTTTATCCAACAGTCGCGGGCGGTGTTCGAGGCGCGTCGGGACTGGGTGGTGGCTTTTCTGAATGCCACACCGGGTTTGGAGTGCCTGAAACCTTCGGGTGCGTTCTACGCCTTCGCGTCCTGCGCCGGCCTGCTCGGTCGTACCACACCTGCCGGCACGCTGCTGCGCACCGATGAAGACGTGGCGCACGCGCTGCTCGACGAAGCCAATGTGGCGGTGGTACACGGCAGTGCGTTCGGCCTGGCACCGTACCTGCGCATTGCCTATGCGCTGGATGAGGATTCCTTGCGCCAGGCGTGCGAAGCGATCCGCCGGTTTTGCCTGGCGACCCGCTAGAGGTCGCGCATCAGCAGGCCAAACTGCAGGTCCATGTCAGCGGGCAGGGGCACATACACCGTGTGCCCATCCCCCGGCGCTACTTCGATGGCTTCGCCCTTGGCGTTGTGCAGGGTGGCCAGGTCAAAGTGAAAGTTGCCGGTGGGCGTCATCAATTCCAGGTGGTTGCCCACGGCAAAGCGATTCTTGACCTTGACCTCGGCCAGTTCGCCGCGCCGCTCGCCGGTCAACTCGCCGACAAACTGCTGGCGCTCCGAGACTGAGCTGCCGTTCTGGTAGTTCTGGTATTCGTCGTGGACATGGCGGCGCAGGAAACCTTCGGTGTAGCCGCGCTGGGCCAGCGACTCCAGGTCGGTCATCAGGCTGCGGTCGAATTCACGGCCGGCCACCGCATCATCAATGGCACGGCGATACACCTGGGTGGTGCGCGCGCAGTAGAAGTGGGATTTGGTCCGGCCTTCGATCTTCAGCGAATGCACGCCCATCCGGGTCAGGCGCGCCACATGCTGCACCGCGCGCAAATCCTTGGCGTTCATGATGTAGGTGCCGTGTTCGTCTTCGAAAGCGGGCATCTGCTCATCCGGACGGTTGGCTTCCTGCAGCAGGAAGACCTGGTCGGTCGGGGTGCCGATCCCCAGCGTCGGTTCGAATGCCTGGACGATATCGCCGGTGGTATTTTCCACGGCCGGCGTGGCCTGGTACTTCCAGCGGCAGGCATTGGTGCAGGTGCCCTGGTTGGCGTCGCGTTTGTTCATGTAGCCCGAGAGCAGGCAGCGCCCGGAATAGGCCATGCACAGGGCACCGTGGACGAACACTTCCAGCTCCATGGCTGGCACCTGCTGGCGGATTTCGTCAATTTCCTCCAGGGAAAGCTCACGCGACAAAATGATCCGGCTGATGCCTTGCTGCTGCCAGAACTCCACGCTGGCCCAATTCACCGTGTTCGCCTGCACCGACAGGTGGATCGGCATCCACGGGTAGTTGCGGCGCACCAGCATGATCAGCCCCGGGTCGGACATGATCAGCGCATCCGGGCGCATGGCGATCACGGGCGCGAGGTCCTTGAGGAAGGTCTTCAGCTTGGCGTTGTGCGGCGCGATATTCACCACCACGTAGAAGCGCTTGCCCAGCGCGTGGGCTTCCTCGATACCCAGGGCCAGGTTGGGGTGATCGAACTCGTTGTTGCGCACCCGCAGGCTGTAGCGCGGCTGGCCGGCATAGACCGCATCGGCGCCGTAGGCGAAGGCGTAGCGCATGTTTTTCAGGCTGCCCGCGGGGGCGAGCAGTTCAGGGGCTGGCAGTGGGAAGGCAATCGCAGGGAGCATGGGCGTGGGTCGCAAAAGGGCGCGAGGGTAGTGCAGGTGGGCCGGCGGTTTATTGATCCAGGTCGTCCTTTGGCGATTTTGTATCGCTGTGTATCGCCAGCTGGGTGTGGACACAGACGTGATACCTCCGGGGCGTTCAATGGCGCTCCCCGTCTCCACAAGGTCATCCCCATGCGATTTATCACGGCCGTGTTTGCCGGCCTGCTGCTGGCTTTTGCGCTGATTTCCAGCCAGGTGGCAGGCAATGAGAGCAACGAGCCCCAGGGCGCTATGCCGTCGCTGGCCGGGGCGGTCGAATGGCTCAACTCACCGCCGCTGACACCCGAGACGCTCAAGGGCAAAGTGGTGCTGGTGGATTTCTGGACCTACGACTGTGTCAACTGCCGCCGGGCGCTGCCGCACGTCAAGGCCTGGGCCCAGCGGTATGCACGGGACGGCCTGGTGGTCATTGGCGTGCACACCCCGGAATATGCCCACGAGCACATCATCACGAATGTCAGGGAGCAGGTGCGCAAGCTGGGCATCACCTACCCGGTCGCGATCGACAATAACTATGCGATCTGGCGCAATTTCGATAATCAGTACTGGCCCGCGCATTACCTGATCGATGCCCAGGGCCAGGTGCGCTACAGCCACTTCGGCGAGGGCCGGTATGACGCGCAGGAGGCCATGATCCAGGCGCTGTTGCGTGAGGCGGCGGGCCATTGAAGATTGCGGTCTATGCTGGTGGGATAAAGGATGGCACTCCCAGGTTTCGCAGTGGACTAAGCAACAGGGCCTACACAGGCCCTCTGCTTTTCTGACATGGACCGGACATGAATCAATCCAACCTGCAATTCAAAACCCTGCTGTTACTGCTGGTCCTGGTGACCATCGCCTTTATCTGGATATTGCTGCCGTTCTACGGCGCAGTGTTCTGGGCGATCATCCTCGGCATCATCTTCGCCCCGATGCAGCGCCGCCTGCAGCAGCGCTTCGGCTGGAACCGCAACCTGACGTCCCTGACCACCTTGGCGGTGTGCCTGGTGATCGCGATTTTGCCGGTGATCATCACCAGTGCCTTGCTGGTGCAAGAGGGCGCCACGCTGTACAAAAACGTCGAGAGCGGCAAGCTCGACGTGGCCGGCTATATCGAGCAGTTCAAGAACTTTTTGCCGCCGTACTTCCAGCACCTGCTCGATCGCTTCGGCATGGGCAACCTTGAAGGGCTGCGGGAGAAGATCGTCAAGAGTGCGATGCAGGGCAGCCAGTTCTTTGCGTCCCAGGCATTCAGCTTTGGCCAGGGCACGTTTGATTTCCTGGTGAGCTTTTTCATCATGCTGTACTTGCTGTTTTTCCTGCTGCGCGACGGCCCTGATCTGGTGCGCAAGGTGCGCACGGCAGTGCCGTTGGCCGAACCGCAGAAGCGCCGCCTGCAGCTCAAGTTCAATCGGGTGGTGCGCGCGACGGTCAAGGGCAACGTGTTGGTGGCCGTGACCCAGGGCGCGCTGGGTGGCCTGATCTTCTGGTTCCTGGACATTCCCAGCGCGTTGCTCTGGGCGGTGCTGATGGCGTTTCTGTCACTGCTGCCGGCAGTTGGTGCCGGGATTGTCTGGGGGCCGGTGGCCGTGTACTTCCTGCTGAGTGGTTCGATCTGGCAGGGCGTGGTGCTGGGCTTGTTTGGCGTATTTGTCATCGGCCTGGTGGACAACGTGCTGCGCCCGATCCTGGTGGGCAAGGACACGCGGATGCCGGACTACCTGATCTTGATCTCGACCCTTGGCGGCCTGTCGGTATTTGGCCTGAACGGCTTTGTGATCGGCCCGCTGGTGGCGGCGCTGTTCATGTCGACCTGGGCGCTGTTTGTCGAAAGCAAGCCGCGGGTCAAGCTGCCCTTGCCTTGAGTTTCAGGCGTGGAGCCTGAAGCTCGACGCCTGTCGCAGTTGCTGTTCGGCGGCGGACAACGAGGTGAGCGGGCCGCTGATGGCCTCGCCATCGCGTACCAGGTACCAGCAGGCGAGCAACCCCAGTTCCCGCAGAGGGGCGGGGACGGCGCTGCCGATAACGGACATGATTTGAACAGTGGGCATAAGAACCTCCAATCGCTATGGAGGTCACCTTACGGTGCCGGGAGCCGTAGGAAAAATCACCTGGCTCGATAGTCGACATCGACGTGAGGCGTCAGTCCACTACCTGATCGAGCATGTTCACCACTTCCTGCTCACTGAGCAGACCCTTGTGCACCAGGTTTTCAGCCAGCAGCGCGAGGAACTTGGCGCTGCGATGGCCCTCCAGGTGCTTGAGCTCGGTGAGGGCGCTATAGACCTTGCTGGACGTGCACAGGCCAGCGGTGCGATGTGGGTTTTGCGTGGGCATGGTCAGCCGTCCTTGTTGTTATTGAGTGGACAGGATCGATAGTGAGAGTGTGTCGTGACACAAACATGACAGCGCGAGGCCCCATCAAGCAAGTAGACATTGGCCTCAATCATGTGCGATTTCACCCGTGTCATTGTCCTCAGAGCGACCTTGGCCGCATAAATTCGGACGTTGCACGCAAAAAAAAGGCCCCGCGTATAAGCGAGGCCTGTTTCAGACAGGACGATTGGGCGTTACCAGCCGCGGCCGTAATAGCCGTGGGGAGGGCCGTAGTAACCACGCGGTGGACCGTAGTAGACCGGTGCGGGGCGGTAGTAGACCTGCTGTTGCACATACACCGGTGGTGGCGGTGCGTAGTAGACGGGCGGTGGGGCGGCGTACACCGGCTGAGGTTGCACATATACCGGTTGCTGCACATAGACTTCGCGGGGTTGGCTGGCAACCACGGAGCCTACGACGGCTGCGCCGACTAACGCACCCAAGACAGCCGGGCCACCCCATCCACCACCGTGGGCGGAGGCTTGGCCGGCCATAGCGAGTGCACCGATAAGCAAGGCGATCTTGGGGATTTTACGAATCATGGTCATTCCTCGGTTAGCCCCTGCGCTTGTGGTCTGCAATCAATAGACTCAAGTAATGTCGCGGGGATACTTTTAAGACAACGTATTTCTGAAAAACAGCACGGCCGCTAGGTAAAGGTTGTGTAAGGTCTGTACCGATTTGCTTACTCAAAGGAGTTTTCCATGCAGATGCACCCCAACAAGGACACCCAACTGTGCATGTCACTGTCGGCGCGTCCCGGGAACTTTGGCCTGCGATTCCATAACCATCTGTACGAACAGCTGGGTCTGAACTTCTACTATAAAGCTTTCAGCAGCCAGGATTTGCCCGGCGCGATAGGTGGTATTCGCGCGTTGGGCATACGTGGTTGCGGGGTTTCCATGCCGTTCAAGGAAGCCGCCATTGCCTTGGTGGACGAACTCGACGATTCGGTTCAAGCCATCGACTCTCTGAACACCATCGTCAACACCGACGGCCATCTCAAGGCCTACAACACTGACTACATCGCCATTGAACAGCTGCTGAAAAAGCATGCGGTACCGAAAGCATCGACCTTCGCCCTGCGCGGCAGCGGCGGTATGGCCAAGGCCGTTGCCAGTGCCTTGCGCGACGGCGGTTATGCCAATGGCGTGATCGTGGCGCGCAACGCTTCAGCAGGCCAGGCATTGGCCCGCAACCTTGGGTACGAATGGCAAGCCGACCTGGGTGACCTGCGCCCCCAGATGCTGATCAACGTGACGCCGATCGGCATGACCGGCGGGGCCGAGGCGGATGCGCTGGCGTTCGCGGCGCAAGCGGTGGATGCCGCGCAAACGCTGTTCGATGTAGTGGCGATCCCCGCCGAAACGCCGCTGATCGTGCGAGGTCGGGCGCAAGGCAAGCAAGTGATCACGGGCTTGGAAGTCATCGCCATTCAGGCGTTGGAGCAGTTTGTGCTGTACACCGGCGTGCGGCCTACTCAGGAGCAGTTTGAGGCGGCCGTAGCCTTCGCCCGAAGCTGAAAGCTGGCGCCGAGCCAAGTGTGGGGTCGGGATTGCTCGCGAATGCGGAGTATCCGTTAAGCATCCATTGACCGACACACCGCCTTCGCGGGCAAGCCCGCTCCCACAGGGGGATCCTGGTATGGCTCGGGTATGGCGGGCGTACACAGATCAAATGTGTGGCTTGCCTGCGAAAGCGGTGCATCAGCCACCAAATGCATCAACTGACACACCGCCTTCGCGAGCAAGCCCGCTCCCACAGGGGGATCCTGGTATGACTCGGGTATGGCGGGTGTATGGAGATCAAATGTGGGAGCTGGCTTGCCTGCGAAAGCGGTGGGTCAGTTGCCGAATGCATCAACTGACACACCGCCTTCGCGAGCAAGCCCGCTCCCACAGGGGGATCCGGGTATGACTCGGATTCCCGGGTGTATGGAGATCAAATGTGGGAGCTGGCTTGCCTGCGAAAGCGGTGCATCAGCCACCGAATGCATCAACTGACACACCGCCACCTTCGCGAGCAATCCCGCGTATTCACATTCTAGATGGGTTCAGCCCTGTTCGAGCTGGGCCAGACGCTCTTCCAGTGCTGCAATTCGTGCTTCCAGCTCTTCTATTCGCTCTACAGAAACCCCCGTACTGCGCTCCACCGGATTCCCGCGGGCCGCGATGATCGCTTCAATATCCGCAGGATCTCCCAGCGCATGGGTATAGCGGTCTTCCCGCTGCCCTGCCTGACGTGGCACCAATACCGCCAGCCCGCGCGCAATCAGGCGTTCGAGCTGATGCACGACCTGCTCGGCATCTTCAAAGTCATGCATGCGCCCGCTGCGCGTCAGCAGTTCGTTGACCGTCTGCGGCCCGCGCAAAAACAACAGCCCGGTGAGGATCACCTGGGCCGGCACCAGTTCCAGCGCCTTGTCCACGCGATGCTCCCAGCGATCGGCGCGGCTGCCCATCACCAGGCGGGTGAAGCCCTGACCTTCGAGCACCCGCAGGCTCTGGCCGACCTGGCCCTGGCTGAGGTTCATCACCGGCTCGCGGCTGGTCTTCTGGTTGCAGGCCAGCACCAGGGCATTGAGGGTCAGGGGGTAGGTTTCCGGGTTGGTCGCCTGTTTTTCGATCAGGCAGCCCAGGACGCGGATTTCCGTGCTGTTCAGGCGCGGCTCAGGGGTGTCGGTGTCGTGCTCGGCGGTCATCGCGCTTTCCCTATGCAGTGAGCGCTCTAGCCTAATCCTGAAAAAATAAAAGACAAGCCGCGCGCGCGGCTGGCGTGTCTATAATCGCCGCTGGTTCAAACCGTGCCATTACCCATGAGACTGCCATGACTATTTCCCTGTACGCCGCTTCCGCCCCGGTCTTCAAGCAAATGCTCACCGCCCTGAGCGATGTGCTGAACAAAGCCGAAGCCCACGCCACCGCCAAGAACATCGAGCCCAACGCCTTGCTGCAGGCACGTCTGTTCCCGGACATGTTCCAGCTGGTGCGCCAGGTGCAGATCGCCGTCGACTTCGCCAAGGGCGTTTCCGCGCGCCTGGCCGAGATCGAAGTGCCTAAATACGAAGATTCCGAAGTGACCTTCGCCGACCTGCAGGCGCTGATCGCCAAGGTCCTGGCTTTTGTCGACAGCATCAAGCCCGAGCAAATCGACGGCAAGGAAGGCATCGAAATCATCACCCGTCCAGGCACGCCGAAAGAGAAGCGCTTCAGCGGCCAGTCCTACCTGCTGACCTACGGCCTGCCGCAGTTCTTCTTCCACGTCACCACCGCCTACGCCTTGCTGCGTCACAACGGTGTGGAAGTGGGCAAGCGCGACTACATGGGCGCGTTCTAAGTCGTAACGCCGCAAAGCCCGGTCGATGCCTGCAGGCGTCGCCGGGCTTTTTCATGGGCTACACCGACACACTCTGTTAAGATTCAGCATCCTTTTTTCATCCTATCTGCCAGCGAACCTTCGGGTTGTCGTTGGTGTTGCTGTTTCTGGAGTTTTTGATGCTGTTTCCCATCCTGCTGCTGTCGGCCGCCGGCTTTACCGTGCTGACCACAGAATTCGTCATCGTCGGCCTGCTGCCATCCATCGCCCGGGACCTGAATGTCAGCGTGTCCCAGGCCGGGCTGCTGGTGACCCTGTTCGCGTTTACCGTGGCGGCATTCGGCCCGTTCCTGACCGCCTACTTCGCGCGTTTCCCACGCAAGCGCCTGTTTATCAGCATCCTGATCCTGTTCGGCATCGCCAACACCGTGGCCGCGCTGGCGCCGAACATCTGGGTGATGGCATTGGCGCGCTTGATCCCGGCCTTGGGCCTGCCGGTGTTCTGGGCGCTGGCCAGTGAAACGGCGGTGGACATCGTCGGCCCCGAATACGCCGGGCGCGCCATCGAGAAAATCGGCTTTGGCATCGTCTGCGCCACGGTGTTCGGCATTCCGGTGGGTACGCTGATTTCGGATATGTTCGGCTGGCGCACCGCCTTTGCCATCCTTGCCGTGGTCGCGCTGGCCAAGGCCGTGCTGCTGTTTATCTACCTGCCGGTGACGCAGCCAAAGAACGACCAGGTGACGTTGCGCTCGCAGTTCAAGATCCTGCGCAACCCGCTGATGCAGGGCCATATCCTGCTGTCGATCCTGGTGTTCAGTGGCATGTTCACCGCCTACACCTACCTGGCCGACATCCTTGAGCGCCTGGCCGGCTTCGACGGCACCCTGGTGGGTTGGTGCCTGATGGGCTTTGGCGCGGTCGGGTTGCTCGGCAACTCACTGGGCGGGCGTGCGGTGGATCGGCACCCACTGATTGCCTCCATGGTGTTCTGCGGCTTCATGATCGCGGGCATGGTTGCGCTGGTGCCGGCAATTCACTCCACCGTTGGCCTGGCCGCGGCGATGGCCGTGTGGGGTGTGACCCAGGCTGCGATGTTCCTGGTCAGCCACGTGCGGCTGATGAAGGCCGCGCCCCATGCGCCGGCGTTTGCGGCGTCGCTGAATATCGCCGGGGCCAATCTCGGGATCGGCCTGGGGGCGATGGTCGGCGGGCACGTGATCGACACTCTTGGCCTGGGCAGCCTGGGCTTCGCGGCTTCCGGCTTTATCCTGGTGTCGATCCTGCTGGCGTTGTGGCTGATGACCGCCAAGCCGGCAGCGACCTGCAGCTGACTCAGGTGGGCGCGGGCAGGGCGGTAAACAGCTCGCGCCGCGCCCCTTCAGTGATAGCCACGATGCCGGGGTGCTTGACCTTGCGCTCCACCGAGATCGCATAGAAGGACTCGGTGACCGCGTCGGTCTGGCCCATCAACACCACGCCGTACTGGCGCACCACCTCATCGGCGATCACGCTGGGCGCGATGAAGATCCCGCTGCCGGATTGGCCAAAGGCCTGCATCAAGGCGCTGTCATCGAACTCGCCGATGATCTTCGGCTGAATCTGCTGTTCGGCAAACCAGCGTTGCAAACGGCTGCGCACCACGGTTTCCGCACCCGGAATCAACAGCGGTGCACCGTGCAGGCACTGTGGGAAATCTCCCGCATACCGGTCAGCCAACGCCCGGGTGGCGAAAAAGCTGATGCCACATTCCCCCAGTCTCTGGCTGTAGCCTTTAATGTCCAGGTGCGTAGGCATAGGGCTGTCGGAGATCACCAGGTCCAAGCGCTGGATCGCCAGATCGGCCAGTAACCGTTCGAGTTTGTCTTCACGGCAGGTGATGCGGATTGGCTCGCTCAATTCCATGGTCGGCGCAATCAAGCGATAGACGATGGACTTGGGCACCACATCCGCCACCCCGACCCGGAACAGGATCTGCTGCTCATTCGGTTGCGCGCGCAGCATCGCCTCCAATTCATTGCCGGTCTGGAACATCTGTTCGGCATAGGGCAGGGCGCGGCGCCCGGCTTCGGTCAGCTCCAGCTGGCGGCCGACCCGCTGAAACAGCGCGATGCCGAAGGTCTGTTCGAGCAGGCTGATCTGCCCGCTGATGGTCTGGGGGGTGAGGTTCAGTTGCTCGCAAGCGCGCACGATGCTGCCGGTCTTGGCCACGACCCAGAAATAATGCAATTGACGATAATTGAGCATGCTGTGCGTCACTTCGTAAAAATCGAAGTATACGCGAGAAAAATACGAATTTTCCTGAACTGTTTGCCTGCATAGAATGCCTCGCTATCGAGGGGCCAGTATTTGGTCCCAATGGTTCTAACGAGGAATACATCATGAAACTCAATTCCCTGGGCGCGGCGTCGGTGCTTGCGCTTTCATTGGTGATGATCAGTGGTTGCGATCAAGTCGAAAAAAGCGCGCAGCAAGTGATCGGCAAAGCCACCGAGTCGGCCAAGCAGGCCATTGATGACACGCACAAGGCCGCCGAGCAGGCATTGAGTGAAGCAACCCAAGGCTTGATCAGTCCTGAAAAGCAGGAAGACGAGCAAGAAGAATCGAACAGTAACAAAGAAGCCTAATTTCCCAGCACAACGTCAGGACTGACCTATGGACTACCTTTTACAACTGGCCGCCAGCCCCACCGCCTGGGTCGCCCTGGCGACCTTGATCGTGATGGAAATCGTGCTGGGCATCGATAACCTGATCTTCATCTCGATCCTCACCAACAAATTGCCGGAAAAGCATCGTGCCAAGGCGCGTCGCATCGGCATCAGCATGGCGTTGGTGTTGCGCCTGGGCCTGTTGAGTACCATCGCGTTTATCGTGCAGCTGACCACGCCGGTGTTCGAAGTCCTCGGCCAGGCATTTTCGTGGAAGGACATGATCCTGATCGCCGGTGGTCTGTTCCTGGTGTGGAAGGCCACCACCGAGATCCACCACAGCATGGACCCTGAGCCGGAAGAAAAGGAAACCACCGGTAATGTCGTGTCCATCGGTTTTGCCGCGGCGATCGGCCAGATCCTGATGCTCGACCTGGTGTTCTCCATCGACAGCATCATTACGGCCGTGGGCATGACCGAGCACCTGCCGATCATGATCATTGCCGTGGTGACCTCGGTGATCGTGATGCTGGTGGCGGCCGAGCCGCTGGCCAAGTTCATCAACGACAACCCGACCGTGGTGATGCTGGCCCTGGGCTTCCTGATCATGATCGGCATGACCCTGATCGCCGAAGGCTTCGGTGCCCATGTGCCTAAAGGCTATGTGTATGCAGCCATGGCGTTCTCGGCCGTGATCGAGTGCCTGAACATCGCCCGACGCAACCGCCACAAGCGTTTGCTCGCTGCCCGCCAGTAATCGCTGAAACAAACCGGCCGGCTGTGCTCACCAGAGCCCAGCCGGCCTTTTGCTGTCTGCTAGAATCCGCCCACTTGATAGATTGAGGTCCACCATGAACGAGCCGATTCGCCTTACCCAGTACAGCCACGGCGCCGGGTGTGGCTGCAAGATTTCGCCGCAGGTGCTGGAAGTGATCCTCGCCGGCAGCGGCGCGCAGAACCTCGACCCCAACCTGTGGGTGGGCAACGCCTCCCGCGACGACGCGGCGGTGTATGCCATCGACGACGAGCGTGGCGTAGTGTCCACCACCGACTTTTTCATGCCGATTGTCGATGACCCCTTCGACTTCGGCCGGATCGCCGCGACCAACGCGATCAGCGACATCTACGCCATGGGCGGCGATCCGTTGATGGCTATCGCGATTCTTGGCTGGCCAGTGAATGTGCTGGCGCCGGAGATCGCCCGCGAAGTGATCCGTGGCGGTCGCTCGGTGTGCGACGAAGCCGGGATTCCGCTGGCGGGTGGACACTCCATCGACGCACCTGAGCCGATCTTCGGCCTGGCCGTGACCGGCCTCGTGCAAAAACGCCACATGAAGCGCAACGACACCGCCACCGTCGGCTGCCGCCTGTACCTGACCAAGCCGCTGGGCATCGGCATCCTCACCACTGCCGAAAAGAAGGGCAAGTTGCGCGAGGCGGATATCGGCCTGGCTCGTGACTGGATGTGCACGCTGAACAAGCCGGGCAGCCGCTTCGGCAAGTTGGCGGGAGTGACCGCCATGACCGATGTCACCGGTTTCGGCCTGTTGGGCCACTTGGTGGAAATGGCTGACGGCAGCGGCGTAACAGCGCGCATCGAATACGCCAAAGTCCCACGCCTGCCGGGGATCGAGGACTACCTGGACCAGGGCTGCATGCCCGGCGGCACCTTGCGTAACTTCGACAGCTACTCAAGCAAGATCGGACGCTTGCAGGAGTTGCACAAGCGCGTGCTGTGCGACCCGCAGACCAGCGGCGGCCTGCTGATCGCGGTAACCCCGGAAGGTGACGCGCAATTCCACACCGTGGCCGCCGAACTCGGCCTGAGCCTTGAGCCGATCGGTACACTGGTTGAGCGACAGACCCACGCGGTAGAGGTGTTTTGATGGCAACTGACATCACCGACTACCGCGACATCTTCCTCAACGACCGGCCGATGATGGACACCCGCGCGCCGGTTGAATTCGTCAAGGGTGCCTTTCCCGGCGTGATCAACCTGCCGCTGATGACCGATGACGAGCGCCAGCGCGTCGGCACCTGCTACAAGCAGCAGGGCCAGCAAGCCGCCATCGTGCTGGGGCATGAGCTGGTATCGGGCGCGATCAAGGCCGAGCGTATCGAGCACTGGGCGCGGTTTGCCCAGGCCAATCCTGACGGCTACCTGTATTGCTTTCGTGGCGGGCTGCGCTCGCAGATCGTGCAGCAATGGCTGAAAACCGACGCTGGCATCGATTACCCGCGCGTCGGCGGTGGCTACAAAGCCATGCGCACCTTTCTGCTGGAGACCCTTGACCAGGCGGCGGCCCAGTGTGATTTCGTGTTGCTCGGCGGCATGACCGGCACCGGCAAGACCGAAGTCCTCGGCCAATTGCGCAATGCACTGGACCTGGAAGGCCACGCCAACCACCGGGGTTCCAGCTTCGGCAAGCGGGCCACGGCGCAACCGTCCAACATCGACTTCGAAAACCGCCTGGCAGTGGACCTGCTGAAAAAACGCGCGGCGGGCATCGAGCAATTTGTCGTCGAGGACGAAAGCCGCATGATCGGCAGTTGCGCGCTGCCATTACCGTTGCACAAGGGCATGCAGACCTTTGCAATGGTGTGGCTGGAGGACAGCGTCGAAGGCCGCGTCGAGCGGATCCTGCGCGATTATGTCGTCGACCTGTGCGCGGAATTTATCGCGGTGTTTGGCGAGCAGGGCCAGGCATTGTTTGCCGAGCGCCTGACGCAGAGCCTGGCCAATATCCACAAGCGCCTGGGCGGTGAGCGTTCCCAGCGTTTGCAGGTGATCATGCAAGAGGCGCTGGCGGAACAGGCACGCAGTGGCGCCGTGGAGTTGCACAGGGTGTGGATCGAGTGTTTGCTGCGCGAGTATTACGACCCGATGTACGCCTTCCAGCGCGAAAGCAAAGGCGCGCGGATCGAGTTTGCGGGGGAGCAGGGCGCGGTGCTGGAGTATCTGCGCGATCGGGTTGCCAGGCGCGCATAAAGGGCGGGTAGAAGCCTGTTCGCGAGCAAGCTTGCACCCACATTTGACCGGGTTCCTCCAGGGTAACCACCGTCAAATGTAGGCGCGGGCCTGCTCGCGCTTCATTCAGACGCTAAAGAATCACCGCTCCAATCAAGCCGCATACCACCCCCACGAGCATGGTCAGCCCGGCCACCGTCACCAGCACTCGCGCGTCGAAATCCTTGCGCAGCATCAACAGCGACGGCAGGCTCACGCTCGGCAAGGTCATCAGCAGGGCCACGGCTGGGCCGGTGCCCATGCCCAGGGTCATCATGGTTTGGACGATGGGAATCTCGGCAGCGGTGGGAATCACGAACAGCGTGCCGACAATCGCCAGCGGCACCAGCCACACCAGGCTGTTGGCCATGGCGCCGTCCACATGCGGGAACAGCCACACTCGCGCCGCACCCAGCACCAGCACCGCGAGGATATACACCGGGATGGTGCTCCAGAACAGCTGCCACAGGGTGCGCAGCCAGCGCCCGAGGAAAGGCTGCGCATCCGCCTGGCTGACGTCGGCGACTGCCTCCAGTGCCGCTTCCGGCATCTGGTCCGGCCGTGCGATGCGTTGTGCTACCAGCGACACACCGACCACCAGCACAATGCCCGCCACCAGCCGCAAGGCGGTAAAGCCCCAGCCGAGTACAAAGCCCATGAACACCAGCGTCGCCGGGTTGAGTACCGGGTTGGCGATCCAGAACGCCAGCGCCGCGCCCACCGACACCTGCTGGCGGCGCATGCCCGCCGCGACCGGTGCCGCGCAGCAACTGCACATCATCCCCGGCAAGGCGAACAGCCCGCCGCGCAGGGTCGATCCCAGCCCGGCGCGGCCAAACAGGCGCAGCAACCAGTCGCGGGGGATCAGCACCTGCAGCAGCGAGCCGAGGATCACCGCCAATACGGCGGCTTTCCAGATTGCCAGGAAATACACTTGGGCATACGCCAGCGCTGCCGCCAGCGGCGAGCTTTGCTGGTCATTGAGGATCGAGGCGCCGATGTTGTGGTTATCCGCGGCCACAAACGCCTTGAGGTAGTAGGGCGACCACTTCACGTAGTAGAGGCCGACACAGGTGACCAGCAGGAACAGCGCTGGTTTCCACCAGAAAGACCAACCCCGGGAGGGCTGGGAAGAGGTGAGGTTGGGCATGGGGATGATCCGCAGATGAGTCAATAGCGGCGCATCATACGCCCTCAGCTATCGGCGCTCACCTGCGTGGGGAGCGGGCAGGTCTCTTCGCCGTTGTCCAGGCCCTGTTTATAGTTGCGGCTCAGCAGCGAGGCCTTGCCGTTGTGCCAGGTCAATGTCAGCACGTACAGCGAGTCGTAGTCGCTGCCCGACCAGTCGTCGGTGATGGTGTGTTTCTCGCCCGAGGCCTCGCTGGCCACTTTGTTGATCAACTCCGGCAAGTAGCCGTGGGACCAGGCGGTATAGATGATCGAGTTGTGGTACTTGTCCTCGACCAGCTCATCGGCAAGGGCGCTGGTGTCATTCGCCGAAAACTTGATGTTGACCGGCAGGCCCAGCTTGATGGCGCTGGGGCTGATGGTCATCAGCGGCCGAATGTAGCTGTAGGAGTTGTCCAGCTCGCCTTCCTCGACATTGCGCGTCGGGTTGGCCGCGAACACGAAATTGGCCTTGCCGAATTTTTCCGGCAATACCGTGGCCAGGTTCATCGCCCGGTTGAGGCCCTGGCAATTGAGTTGCCCGAGGCCACCGACGGGTTTCTCTCCGTGGCGCAGGAATACCAGGGTTTGCACGCCGTCGACCTGTTCGGCGCTGCTGATGCGCGATTCCAGGGTCAGGCCGATGGCGCCGCTGACCAGCAGCAGCGGCAACATGATGTAGGAGTAGCGTTTGAGGCGCAGCGCAAGGCACAGAGGCTTGATGGTCATGAGTGTCGAGTCTTCGGTGCTTCGGATTAAGGCGGACAAGCCCGGCCCCAGTGACGCATCCGGCGTCCTGCGGTGTTCCTTGTCGATAAAGCGAGGTGCCTCCATTCACCGTAAGAGCGCACTTAAGAGTGTGCCTGGGCCTATTGGTTCGCCCATGCGGGATATTAGCCAGCGGATGTTGCGCATTGATGACCCATGCAGGACAGGTGACAGCTGGCTATCATGGAGGCTTTGCGCACAGGGACTTCCCGATGAACTCAATCGCCGCCTTCCCGATCAACAGTAAATGGCCTGCACAGCATCCGGACCGCCTGCAACTGTACTCGCTGCCCACGCCCAACGGGGTAAAAGTCTCGATCATGCTCGAAGAGCTGGGGCTGCCTTATGAGGCACACAAAGTCAGCTTCGAGACCCAGGACCAACTGTCGGCGGAATTTCTCTCGCTGAACCCCAACAACAAGATCCCCGCGATCATTGACCCGAACGGTCCCAGCGGGCAGCCGCTGGCCCTGTTCGAGTCCGGCGCGATCCTGATTTACCTGGCGGAAAAAACCAGCCAGTTGCTGTCTGAAGACCCGGCGACACGTTACGAAACCATTCAGTGGCTGATGTTTCAGATGGCCGGTATCGGCCCGATGTTCGGCCAGGTGGGCTTTTTCAACAAGTTCGCCGGCAAGGCCTACGAAGACAAGCGTCCCCGTGATCGCTATGCCGCCGAATCCCGGCGTTTGCTCGATGTCTTGGAAAAGCGCCTGTTGGGCCGCACGTGGATCATGGGCGATGAGTACAGCATTGCCGACATCGCAACCTTTCCGTGGATCCGCAACCTGATCGGCTTCTACGAATCCGGCGACCTGGTGGGCATTGCCGACTTCCCTAACGTACTGCGCGCGCTGGACGGCTTTGTTGCCCGGCCGGCGGTCATCCGTGGCCTGAACATACCGAGCTGACCCATGCCGACTTTCGATTTCAAGCAGCTGGATGTGTTCAGCAACGTCGCGCTCAAGGGCAACCCGCTGGCCGTGGTGCTCGGCGCCGACAGCCTCAGCGATGCGCAAATGGCGGATTTCGCCCGCTGGACCAATCTCAGTGAAACCACGTTTTTGCTGACGCCCCGCGATCCACGGGCGGACTACCGGGTGCGCATTTTCACCACCTTGCAGGAACTGCCTTTCGCCGGCCATCCGACCCTGGGCAGTTGCCATGCATGGCTGCAGGCCGGGGGCGTACCCCACGGCGAGGAGATTATCCAGGAATGCGAGATCGGCCTGGTACGCATCCGGCGCCAGGGCGATGAGCTGGCGTTTATCGCGCCGCCGCTGTTGCGTTCAGGTCCAGTCGACGCGCCGTTGCTGGAGCGTGTGCGCCTGGGGTTGGGCCTGGCACCGGGGGCCATCGTGCGCAGCCAGTGGGTCGATAACGGCGCGGGGTGGCTCGCGGTGATGTTGGCTGACCGCCAGCAAGTCCTGGCAGTGCAGCCGGACTTTTCGCAACTGCTGGGGCTGGCCGTGGGTGTGATCGCTCCCTGCAACCCCGCGCATGATGACGTCGACGCGCAGTTTGAGGTGCGCGCCTTTGTCGCAGGCGACGGCGCCCAGGAAGATCCGGCCACCGGCAGCCTGAATGCCGGCGTTGCCCAATGGCTGCTCGGCGAGGGGTTGGCGCCTGAGCGGTATGTGGTCAGCCAGGGCACGGCCATTGGGCGTGCGGGGCGCATTCACGTCGAGCGCCAGGGCGTTGAAATCTGGATCGGTGGCGCCGTCGCGGTGTGCATCGCGGGGCGTCTACAGCTCTAGATCAATAAATTATTACGCCCCACGCAATACACTGTTGGGCCCTTGGCATTTGTGTTGCCGGGGCCTGCGGGCATAAGCTTTCGCCCCATTGTTTTCTGCCTCCACTGTTTTACACCCAGTCAGGACCGCCATGACCAGCCAGTTCCCCCAAGCCCGCCCACGCCGCCTGCGCCGCTCCCCGGAGCTGCGTGGCTTGTTCCAGGAAACCGAGTTCACCCTCAACGACCTGGTGTTGCCGATTTTCGTCGAAGAAGAAATCGACGACTTCGTGCCGATCACCAGCATGCCGGGCGTACAGCGTATCCCTGAGAAGAAACTGGCCGGCGAGATCGAGCGTTACGCCCGTGCCGGCATCAAGTCGGTGATGACCTTTGGCGTGTCCCACCACCTCGACGCCAGCGGCAGCGACACCTGGAAGGAACGCGGCCTGGTCTCGCGCATGTCTTCGATCATCAAGGACGCAGTGCCGGAAATGGTGGTGATGTCCGACACCTGCTTCTGCGAATACACCGACCACGGCCACTGCGGCGTGATGCACGGCGCGCATGTCGACAACGACGCGACCCTGGTCAACCTCGGCAAACAAGCCGTGGCGGCCGCCCGCGCGGGCGCTGATGTGATCGCCCCGTCGGCAGCGATGGACGGCCAGGTCCAGGCCATCCGCCGCGCCTTGGACGACGCCGGCTTCACGCATATCCCGATCATGGCCTACTCGACCAAATTCGCCTCGGCCCTCTACGGCCCCTTCCGCGAAGCCGGCGGCAGCGCGCTCAAAGGCGACCGCAAAAGCTACCAGATGAACCCGATGAACCGCCGCGAAGCCGTGCGCGAGTCACTGCTGGATGAACAGGAAGGTGCAGACGCCCTGATGGTCAAGCCGGCCGGAGCCTACCTCGACATCATCCGCGACATCCGCGAGGCGTCGCGCCTGCCGGTGGCGGCCTATCAAGTGAGCGGCGAGTACGCGATGATCAAGTTCGGCGCCCAGGCGGGCGCGATCGATGAGGATCGGGTCGTACGTGAGACGTTGGGGTCGATCAAGCGTGCGGGGGCGGACCTTATCTTCACCTACTTCGCGATGGATTTGGCGTTGGCTGGGATCTGAAGAAATCGCATAGCCCTGTGGTGAGGGAGCTTTCTTTCCACAGGGTGGATGACTGGTGAGTGGTCATCTGGTCGAACTCATAGGCGCCGATAATTCAGTTCAATCGGCGTCTATAGACACTATCCATGCTTCGTAAAATCGGCGCTGTTCCTCTGGGTCGTTGGTGAGATTCTGGTCTTCATAGTCAAATATATGGACCAAATTTTCTCGGGTTGCGCGTTTTCCTAGCGTCAACTCATAGGCAACCAGCCCTCCGCTCATCTGCGAGGCCATGCTTGAGGGGGTGACGTTTATCTTGGCACCTTTGCAAAGAAATTGTATTGAAGGGAAGTCAGCCCTGACTTTTGCCAGGCACCTATACATGTCTTCGGCGCTATAAATTTTTTTGAAGTTGTCTGCTTCGGAATACATCAATTTTATTTCAGTGGCGTCATACTTGAAGGTGACGTCTTTTTCTATGTTGTTAATTATTGCTTTGATTTTTTTTGTTTTCACTTTGTTTTCCTGTTCGGGTTTGGAATTGAATAGCCCGTATAGCTGCCGTCAGGGTCTACTGGTGTCATTCCTAAAACATCCTCTGGGTCTATTTTCTCATGGATGGCAAACTCCTTTTCATTTGCGAAAGGTGTCCTTTTACCAAGTTCTAAATTGACGTCATGCCCTGCGATACTTTTTATGACATACAAGTAACCTTCTCGCGTTCCGTAACCCGTTGCAAAGTCTATAGCAGTCATCCTGGAGGGCGAAGTACTTATAAAATTACTTAGCGGATCGTTGCTGTTCACGGCGTGGAGATAAAGGTCGTTGCTATCCCCTTTGCTCTTGAAGCCTTGTTTGAAAACTTTCTCTGGTGGATTTCTGTCTCCACGAAACAAATAGTCCTCTTCATCAGTTGAGTTTGGTGGTTCAGGTTCATCTTTGTGAACTATTGCTTTTGCCGAAGGCTCGTCCGCTATGGATTCGGGTTTGCACCCGTCGCCACCTGGGCACGTATTCAAACCTAGTGGATCCACCCACCCTGTAGGGTTGGGTACGTACTGATAGCTGTTAAGTCCACCGGCCAGCCTCACCGGGTCCGGCGTCAGGTAGCGACCAGTATCCGGATTGTAGTAGCGATGGCGGTTGTAGTGCAGCCCGCTTTCCTGATCAAAGTACTGGCCTTGGAAGCGCAGCGGGTTGTCGACTTTTACGACGTCTAGGCGGCTGATTTCTCCGTAGGCACGGTAATGCGCGGACCAGACGATTTCGCCATCCGGGGCGGTCAGTTCCTGCGGGGTGCCAAGGTGGTCGAGTTGGTAGTGGTAGGGCTTGGTGTCCTTCGGGCCGAAGCCTTCCAGCAGGGCCAGCGGCCGAAAGCTGTCGGGTTCGTAGAGATAGCTGCGATGCCGATCCGCGTGATGCTCGGCAATCAGCTTGTCGCCTTGCCAGAAAAACTCCGTAGTTGTCCCATCAACGGTTTTGCTGATCCGCCGCCCAAACGGGTCGTAGCGGTAGCGGGCCGTCTGCCCGTTGGGCTGAGTGATACCGATCAACCGATGCTGGCAGTCGTAGCGATATTCGGTGATCAGCGCGTGCCCACGGCCACGTCGTTCGCGGATCAGGTTGCCGAAGGCGTCATAGTCGTAATGGCGGTCGCCCTGGATCATCAGCCGGTTGCCCGCGACGATGTCCGGACCGGGACGGTCTTGCATCAGCAGGTTGCCGGCCGGGTCGTGGCCGAAGCGTTCTTGCACGTCCTGCGAGTGGTCGGCGCGGGTCAGGCGGGCGAGGGGGTCGTAGTGGTAGTGGTGTTCGCCTTTGCGGGTGTCGAGCAGGCGGGTGAGGTTGCCGGATTTGTCGTAGTCGTACTGGCGTTGGTAAATCGCGCCTTCGACGTCGCTTATACCGTGAGCGAACAGACGTCCTTGAGCGTTGTATTGGTAACTGCTGAGTAGCCTGCCTTGGCCTCGTTGGTGTTCACGGCCTGCATCGAAAAGATGAGTGGTGAGCGTCTGGTCATTTAACTCGACCTTCGCCAGTTGCCCACCCTTATCGTGTTTGAACACCACGCGATTGTTGTCGGGTAGACGCAGGTGTTGCAGCTGCCCACAGGCGTCATAGCCGTAGCGCAAGGTGCCCCAGCCCTGGTGTTCGGCGATGAGGCGGTTTTGTGGGTCGTATTCGTAGGCGAGCGCCCAGTGGCCATCGTCGACGCTAAGGAGGTTGCCTTGGCGGTCGTAGGCATAATCGACTGCGTTGCCGTCGGGCAGGGTTTTTCTTACGAGCCTCCCTGCGTGGTCTCGCTCATAACGGGTAACCAGCTGACTGCCATCGTCGCCGTGCTCGGTTTTTTCCTGCAGGTTGCCGTTGAGGTCGTAGGCATAAGCCGTCCGTTGGCCGTCAAAGCCGACTTCCTGCTGGATCAGGCCATTGAGGTGATAGTCGAGTGTGTAGGTTTCGCCAACCTCGTTTTCGATTTCGGTGAGCAACAGCCGCACGTTGTCGTAACGGTATTTGACCTGGCTGCCATCGGCATTGATGCGCCGGCTGATCAGGTGCAAGCCATCGGCGTATTCGTAGCGGGTGACATGCCCCAGCTCATCACGCTCGGAGGTGATCTTTCCGTAGGGGTTGTAGCTGTATTCCCGTGCCGCACCAGCTGGCAACACGACACGAGTTAGCCGCCCGACGCTGTCCCACTGATACTCGGTCAGCGCCCCATGCTCATCCTCACGCGCCACCTGCCGCCCGATGTCGTCATAGCGGTAGCGCTTGACCCCGCCATTTGGCAGTTGTTCTTCCAGCAACTGACCACGCTCGTTCCACACCAGCCGATGGCAGCTGTTGTCGGGAAACCAGACCCCGGTCAGTTGTCCCTGCTTGTCGTAGCTGTAGTCCGTTACGTTGCCGTCCGGATCAGTCTTACGAACGATATCGCCCTGATCATTACGCTCATATTTCCAGGCAGCCTCACCACGCCTTACAACCCGTACGAACCCATTGTCATGCTCGTAGGACGTCGGCTCATCGTCCCCCGGAAACACCGCCACCAAGCGTCCGGCTTCGTCGTACTGATACGCCGTCACCGCTCCGAGCGGATCCTGCTCGACCGTCAGCCGGCCTTTGTCGTCGTAGGATCTGAAATGCTCGGCACCATCCGGATCAATGCGCTGCACCAGGCGCGCACGCTGGTCGTGCACGTAGACTTCCTGGCTGCCATCAGCGTTAAACACCGTGACCTGCCCGTGGTCATCCCAGGCATAACGCGTGTCCATCTGCGAAAAGCTCGCCCAGTGGCGGACACAGCGCGCGGCCTTGCCAGCGCGTTCCCACGCCCAAAAGAAACTCGCGCCACCGGCCAACTGCCGCTCAAGAATGACGTGCTGATCGTCGTACCGATAAACCTCGCGTTCGCCGACGGCATTGGTCGCCGAGACCAGTCGTCCCAGGTCGTCATAGGCGTAGGAAACAACGTTGTGCTCGGTCATCCACTCGAAAGGACCGCGGCCCTTGGCGCGCTGGATCTGGTAGTCCACCGCCACGATGCGACCAAACTCGTAGCGCAGGAACAGCGAACGCCCGACACCGTTATCCAGCCGCTCAATGCGCCCCAAAAGATCCCGGGCAATGCGCAGCCGGTTGTCATATGCATCGCTGATCGCGGTCAGTATGCCGTCGCGAAAGTGGTAGAAGCGCGACGCCTGCGCCAACACCAGTTCATCCGGCGAAGCGCCCAAATAGATCGCCGCTTCGGCCAGGCTATTGGTAATTGCGGGTCGAGAAACAGATGGCAAGGGCAGGGTGGTCGAGCGGTTTTCATGATCGGTCCACACCACCGAATCACCGGAAACACTCAGCCGATGCGCCAACGAGTGACTCCAGCCAAACCCCAACCCGCCATCCATTTCCACCGCACTGGTGCGGTACAAGCGGCGCCACTCAAACGGCAAGATTCCATCCAACGTGCCATCGGTGAGAGTGAGCAATTCCTCTCCGGTCACCATCGACACCGGACAGCCGTTAGTGGCGGTCTTATCCGCAGGCGCCGCCGAGTCCCCGTTTGGATTCTTGCCAGCAGCAGGCACATCGTCGACATGCTCCTGCCGAACCAACGTCGTCCGCTGCGTCTTGCCGCGAACCGCCGGCACCGGGTTGGAAACCAGCTGATCCCCAGCCTTCAACGGTACATCCGGAATCACCGTGATCGGCGTCGCCGCGCTCCTCAGCAACAACGGTTTGGCCGCCTCGACATGGCCCTGCACACGAGATTTCCCAAATTGCCTGGCCAGGTGTTTGAACCACTGGCGCGCACGACGAGACTTGATGCCGTCCAGGACCTTGGCGCTCATGCCTATCGCCACGCCCATCGCACCGGTGGCGAGGGCCAGCAGCAGGTTGATCAGCACTTCGGCGCTGATTTCCCCGAGCAATTCGTTCATGTACGGCGGCGGCATCATCCGCATCCAACTGACCAATACCGACAAGTAAATGAACAGCAGCGGCTCATCGCTGAGTACCAAAATGCCTTTTGCGAGGATTTCGGCGCTGAGGTTCAGGAGCTTTTCGAGTTCGGCGCGGGACAGGTAATGCAGCAGCTTCTCGGCATTGGCAAGCGGGTCCATAAGCCACTGAAGCAGCTGCTTGAGGGAATCCCAGAGTTCATACAGCGCATTGCCAAATCCCCGGGCGTAGGCTCGGTGCAGCATCAGGTAGCGCTTGAGGAAATTGGCCTCGGAGTAGTCCGCCCACAGCGGTGCAAACGTGGCGTCCCACTCGCTGCGCAGCCAGCCCTCCAGTGGCCCGATGACCGACTGATAGGAGGCATACAGCGCCTTGAAATGCTCTTGGGAGACGTTGGGGTAGAAACTGATGCGGTACTGCTGGTTACGATCGCACTCGGTAACTTCCAGAATGCCGCTGGGCCCGATGGTTTTATGGATGGGCGCCCCCAGCGGGCCGCCGTTTGGGTCGATACGCTGCAACATCACGGGCGTATTGCCGATGGGCACGAACCTCGAACTCTGGAACATGTGCACCAGCGTCAAGGTGCCGTTGGCCTGGCACGCGGCGACGGTACTGCTGGGAAGGATCGAGCGGTTGATCGGGGCGACAAGCGCCACCTCACGGCCGACCTTGAATACCTGCTCAACATCCAGCGCCGAAGAGCTGAGAAAGCTTTGCGCCAAGGTTTCGTAGGAATTGAGGCAGCGCCTGAAATCGCTGAGCACGGCTTCGACGTCACGCGTCTTGGCATCCATGGCCGTCAGCAGCAGGAGGCCGATGGTTTGGCTGGTGGCATTGATCAAGGCGCACCCACCAAAACGGCGGGGCTATCGAAAAAAAACATCTGCAATCCCTCGCACTGTGTGATCAGTCGAGGGACTTTGCAGCGGTTTTTAAGGGATATCTGTAGTGCTTATCCGGCATTGAGGTGGGGCGTTTCAGCAAACATTGTCTGCTTGCGCCCAAGTGCCCAGTGTTCAGCGTTGCGCGAACGCCAAATTCAACCCCAACCCTGCAAAGGCTGCTGCAAAACTGCGGCGCAGCCAATTCTGCACGCGTGGCGATTCGATGACTGCGCGGCGAAATCCATTGGCCAGCAGGCCGTAGAGCACAAACACCGCAAACGTCATCGCCATGAATACGCCGCTCAGCACCAGCATTTGCAAGGCCGGCGCGGTGCTGCCGGGGGTGACGAACTGTGGCAGGAAGGCAAGGAAGAAAATCGTCAGTTTGGGGTTGAGAATGTTCAGCAGGAAACCGCGAATGATCAGGCTGCGCAGGGTGGCAACGATGGGCGTGTCATTCATGGCGAAGGCCGAGCGGTCACGCCAGGTGGCGTAGGCCAGATACAGCAGGTAGGCCACGCCGGCGTATTTGAGTACTTCGAACGCCAGTGCGCTGGTGTGCAGCAGCGCGGAAAGCCCGAGTATGGAAGCCAGCAAGTGCGGGAGGATTCCCGCCGTGCAGCCCAGCGCAGCGAAGATGCTGGCGCGTTTGCCGGCGGTGAGGCCGGTGGAGACGGTAAAGATCACGCCGGTGCCGGGAATCAGCACGACGATCAGGCAGGTGACGAGGAAATTCAAGCTCAGCATGGCATTCAAACTCCTTGTACGAATGGTCGATGACAGATCCTGTCACGTTTGTCTTTTGCTGGCGAGTGCAGCAGGGCGGCGAACGCCGGATAGACTTACCTGTCGATATCAGCGCTAGCTGGCCCATTGTCGTTCAAGGAAGTCCCATGTCCGCATCCCGACTGATCCTGTGCCTCACCACGCTCCTGGTGCTGGCCGGTTGCTCTACAACGCGCGCCCCGCAACAGCCGCAGCGCAGCGAGGCCGAGGTGAAGGCGCAGATCGTGCGCCTGCTGCCGGCAACCGTGAAGGACCGTAACGGCTGGGCCCAAGATATCTACACGGCCTTTGATACCCAGAAGATCTACCCCAGCACGGAAAATATTTGCGCCGTGCTGGCGGTGACCGAGCAGGAGTCCACTTATCAGGTCGATCCGCCGGTGCCGAACATGGGCAAGATCGCCCAGGATGAAATCCTGCGCCGTGCCGGCAAGGTGCACGTGCCGGCCTTTGTGGTGCGCAGCGCCTTGCAACTGACTTCGCCCACCGGCAAGACCTACGCAGAACGCCTGAGTGGCGCGCGCACCGAGAAAGACCTCAGCGGCATCTTCGATGATTTCATCAGCGTGGTGCCCCTGGGCAACACGCTGTTTGGTGGTTTCAATCCAGTGCACACCGCAGGCCCCATGCAGGTGAGCATCGATTTTGCGCAGAAACAGGCGCGAGGTTATCCCTACACGGTGGATGGCACGATTCGTCGCGAAGTGTTCACCCGGCGCGGCGGCATGTACTTCGGCATCGCCCATTTGCTCGGTTATCCGGTGAATTACGATCAGCCGCTGTACCGTTTTGCCGACTTCAATGCCGGCTGGTACGCCAGTCGCAACGCCGCGTTTCAAGCGGCGGTCAGCCGTGTCACCGGCACCGAATTGACCTTGGATGGGGATTTGATTCGTTACGGCTCGTTGCTACCCGGCAGCACCGAGCTGGCGGTGCGCTCTCTCGGCGCGAAGCTGGATATGCGCAACCCCAGCATCCGCAGCCAACTTGAGCAAGGCGAGCAGTTGGATTTTGAAGACACCACCCTTTACAAGCGCGTGTTTGCCCTGGCTGATCAGGCTGCCGGCAAACCGCTGCCGCGGGCGATCCTGCCGGGCATTGTGCTCAAGAGCCCGAAGATCACCCGCAACCTGACGACGGCGTGGTTTGCCAACCGGGTCGATGAGCGCTATCAGCGCTGCATGAAGCGCTGATAGCGACCCTGTGGCAAGTGGACCTGTGATCAGCCCTGTAGTAATCGGCCCTGTGGCGAGCGGCCGTGTGGTGAGCGGGCTTGCCCCGCGTTGGGCTGCGCAGCAGCCCCAAAACAGGCACCGCGTCATAACTGAAAAACCGCATTTTGCTTGATGGGGCTGCTGCGCAGCCCAACGCGGGGCAAGCCCGCTCGCCACAAGAGCCTGACCAGACACAAGAGACTGACCAACCACAAGAGGCTGACTTGCAACAAGAGCCTGACCTGCAACAAGAGGCTGACTTGAAACAAGAGGCTGACCAGCCACAAGAGCCTGACCTGCAACAAGAGCCTGACTAGCAAAAAGAACCAGGCCTGCCACGACGTCCTTCTGCCACAAGCGGTCAGCTGTTCACAGAAGGCCCATCTGCCACCTTGGATCTTTTCGCCACGACCAACCGTCGCCACAGCCATACCCACAACCACAGCACGGGGAACGCCAGGACTACGAAGGGCAGCACATAACTGGCGCGTTCCAGTGCATCGGCAGTGCCGTCGACCAGGTTGTCGCCCAGGTTGCTGAACATCCGGCTGAAGCGTGACGCCTGGTTCGCGCCGTCGGATGAGCGGAAGTTCAAGGTGACGCGGTTGGTATCGAGGCGGCGTTGCTGGCCCGCGGCGACTTGGGCCAGTGCCTGCAGTTCGTTTTCGATGCCGGCCTGCTCCTTGCTCAAGGCAATCAAGTCACTGACGGTGATGTCCTTGCGCTTGGCCAATTCGTCGAGGCGTTGCTGCTGGGCTTGGAGGCGGTCCTGGCGGCGTTGCACATCGGCGACAGCGTCGGCCAGGTCTTCGGCAGTGGTGATGCGTTGGCCGAGCTTTCCGCCTTCCGCGGCCAGGGCCACCATCGGTTCCACGCCGGTCGGCGCGATGCGCAGGATGATTTCGCCGCCGTTGCCGTCTTCGGTGATTCCGAGAATATTGCAGGCGCCAAAGCGAGCCGACTCACAGGCTTCGCGGGTGGCCTGCATGCGCGGTGCGAGCAGGGCGCCGGGCAGTGCCAGGGTCAACTCATGTTCATAGGCCAATTGTGCGCCGGCCCGGCCTTGCTCGCCATTGATCACGTTGGCGCGGGAGTGATCCTTGGGCGAGCAGCCGACCAGGGCCAGGCCGGCCAGCAAGAGCCATAAAAGCGCGTGAGGTTTGCCGTCCAGATGGCGCATTGCAATTCCTTGGGGTGTGCGGGGAAATTGACCGCGATTAAAGCCGGTCTGGCGGATTAACGCAAAGCATCGCAAAGGATTTGCGTAGCTGATGGTGATGGCTGCTGCGCGGGCGCTGGCGTACACCTCAGGTCTTATTCCAAGGAAGAATCCGCCATGATCAGCCACGCCGTTCCCGAAGGTTTCGTCTCGTTGCCCCGCAGCAGCCCGCTGCTGGATTTGCTCGGCCCGGCATACTGCCGAGGTGAAGGCCTGCAGTTGGAAATCGGCCTGCGGGCCGACAATCGTCACGCCAATGGACGTGGCACCGTGCACGGCGGGGTGTTGGCGACCCTGGCGGATATCGGCATGGGCTACGCGATGGCATTCTCCAGTGAGCCGCCGCTGCCGCTGATTACCGCGAGCATGACCCTGGACTACCTGGGCGCGGTGCAGGTAGGGGAGTGGATTGTGGTGCGCTTGGAACATCACAAGCGTGGACGGCAGATGGCGTTTGCCACGGTGAGTCTGCAGGTTGGGGAGAAGGTGGTGGCACGGGCGAGCGCGGTGTTTGCGGTGCCCCGTACGGACTGACAATCGGGGATGTTGGGGGGGCGGGCACGTCAGCGCCTACCGTTTTTGCATTAAAGAAAAGGCCGGGCTTTTCGTGGAGCCCGGCCGTTTCCGTGTTGCTCTTATCAGCGGGGGCTGCCGTGCAGCTCAATGGGAGCAAGCTCCCTCGCCACCGCGGGCGGTTTCCCCCGTTGCTGTTTGAATCAGCTGCGTTCGAGGGCGAGGGCTACGCCTTGGCCACCACCGATGCACAGCGTCGCCAGGCCTTTCTTGGCATCGCGCTTGATCATTTCATGCAGCAGGGTCACCAGCACGCGGCAGCCTGAGGCGCCGATCGGGTGGCCGATGGCAATGGCGCCGCCGTTGACGTTGACCTTGTCCGCGTCCCACTCCAGCTCTTTGCCCACTGCCAGCGATTGCGCGGCGAAGGCTTCGTTGGCTTCGATCAGGTCCAGGTCGCCCAGGCTCCAGCCGGCTTTGTCCAGGCAGCGGCGCGTGGCCGATACCGGGCCGATGCCCATGATCGCCGGATCGACGCCGGCATTCGCGTAGCTGGCAATGCGCGCCAGCACGGGCAGGTCGAGGGCCTTGGCTTTGTCGGCACTCATCAGCAGCACCGCAGCGGCGCCGTCGTTGAGGCTGGAGGCGTTGCCGGCAGTGACGCTGCCGTCTTTCTTGAACGCCGGCTTGAGTTTGGCCAGGGACTCGGCGGTGGTGCCGGCGCGCGGCTGCTCGTCCACGGCGAAGGCAATCGGGTCGCCTTTGCGCTGGGGAATCAGGATCGGCGTGATCTCATCGACAAAACGCCCGGCCTCGATGGCTGCCGCAGCTTTTTGCTGGGACGCGGCGGCAAAGGCATCCTGGGCTTCACGGCTGATGCCGTACTTGTCCACCAGGTTCTCGGCGGTGATGCCCATGTGGTAGTCGTTGAACGCATCCCACAGGCCGTCGGTGATCATGCTGTCGATCATCTTGGCGTGGCCCATGCGCAAACCGGTGCGCGCGGCAGGCAATACGTACGGGGCCAGGCTCATGTTTTCCATGCCGCCGGCGATGATCACCTCGGCATCGCCACAGCGGATAGCCTGGGCGCCCAAGTGCAGGGCCTTGAGGCCCGAACCGCAGACTTTGTTCAGGGTCAGGCTGGGGACGGCGTGTGGCAGGCCGGCGAGGATCGAGGCCTGGCGCGCCGGGTTCTGGCCGCTGCCTGCGGTGAGCACCTGGCCGAGAATCACTTCATCCACTTCTGCAGGATCCAGGCCGGTCTGCTCCAGCAGGCGACGGATCACGGCGGCGCCCAGTTCCGGAGCCGGGATGTTCGCAAGCGAACCTTGAAAGCTGCCCACGGCGGTGCGGGTGGCAGCAACAATCACGACGTCTTGCATGGAATCTGTCCTCACTGGAAGTGCATTTCTGGAACGTGGTCCGGGACGATCAGTTTACCGGCGGTCTTGCTCACAATCTCTTCAACGCTGACGCCAGGTGCGCGTTCCTTGAGGACAAAAGCGCCATTTTCGATTTCCAGGTAAGCAAGATCGGTGAGCACACGCTTGATGCAGTTGGCGCCGGTCAGCGGCAGGCTGCACTGGCTGAGCAACTTGGACTCACCGTCCTTGGACGCGTGGGTCATGATCACGATGATGTTTTCCGCACCGGCCACCAGGTCCATGGCGCCGCCCATGCCCTTGACCAGCTTGCCGGGGATCATCCACGAGGCGATGTTGCCTTGTACGTCGACTTCAAACGCGCCAAGCACGGTGAGGTCGACGTGGCCGCCGCGGATCATGGCGAACGATTCGGCGGAGGAGAAGATCGACGCGCCGATACGCGCGGTCACGGTTTGTTTACCGGCGTTGATCATGTCGGCATCGATTGTTTCTTCGGTAGGAAACGGTCCCATGCCCAGCAGGCCGTTTTCCGATTGCAGCATCACTTCCATGCCTTCGGGAATGTAGTTGGCCACCAGGGTCGGAATGCCGATGCCCAGGTTGACGTAGAAACCGTCCTGCATTTCGCGGGCGACACGTTGAGCCATTTGTTCGCGGGTAAGTGCCATTTTCATGAGTCCTTATTGTTCGGGCTGGGGGCAGATTATTTGCGGACGGTGCGCTGTTCGATGCGCTTCTCGAAGGTGCCGCAGATGATCCGGTCGACGTAGATGCCAGGAGTGTGGATCTGCGCCGGGTCCAGCTCGCCCGGTTCGACGATTTCTTCCACTTCGACCACGGTGATCTTGCCGGCGGTGGCGGCCAGCGGGTTGAAGTTCTGGGCGGTGTGGCGATAGATGACGTTGCCGAAGTGGTCGGCTTTCCAGCCTTTGACGATGGCGAAGTCGCCGGTGATGGATTCTTCCATCAGATACGGACGGCCGTTGAATTCGCGGGTTTCCTTGCCTTCGGCAACCGGCGTGCCGACACCGGTGGCGGTGAAGAAGGCCGGGATGCCGGCGCCGCCTGCGCGCATTTTTTCGGCGAGGGTGCCTTGGGGGGTCAGCACCACTTCGATTTCGCCGCTGAGCAATTGCTTCTCGAACAGCGCGTTTTCACCGACGTAGGAGGCGATGACCTTGCTGATCTGCTTTTCTTCCAGCAGTACGCCCAGGCCAAAACCATCGACGCCGCAGTTGTTGGAAACCACGGTGAGGTCGCGGGTGCCTTTGCGCTTGATCTCGGCGATGAGGTTTTCCGGAATGCCGCACAGGCCAAAACCACCGGAGAGCACGGTCATGCCGTCTTCCAGGCCTGCCAGTGCTTCCTCGTAGGACGCCACGCGTTTATCGAAACCTGCCATATGCACCTCTATTATTGTTTGTGGGCCAGCCAATGAACCGAGTGTTGCGCCGACGGATTGATTTGTTAAGTTGTTTTTTTAGGTTGATTGATTTAGAAAACAGCACAATAAGCTTCAGTCCGTAAGCTTCAAGCATAGTCTGCGACCGCTTTCACTTGCAGCTTTCATCTCGTCACTTGGAACGCTCCTATGACCGTCAAACAAATGCGTGCGTTTCTCGCCGTGGCCCAGACCCTGAGTTTTGCCGCCGCCTGCGAGCGGTTGCACCTCTCCCAGTCGGCGCTGAGCCTGACCATCAAGGGGTTGGAAGAAGGGCTGGGCGGGCGATTGTTCAGCCGCAATACCCGTAACGTCGCGCTGACCCCGGAAGGTGAATCCCTGCTGCCCTTGGCCCGCCGATTGATTGCCGATTGGGACAATACCGAAGATGAATTGCGCCAACGCTTCACCTTGCAGCGCGGGCGCGTGACTGTGGCGGCGATGCCGTCGTTCGCCGGCAACCTGTTGCCGCCGATCCTGAAGATATTCCGCGCGCGTTACCCGCAGGTGAATGTGACGGTGCATGACCTGATCAACGAGCAGGTCCTGGAGATGGTGCGAGATCGGCAGGTGGAGTTGGGGGTGGCGTTCGAGCCTGCCGAAGAAACATCGCTGGCGTTCACGCCGTTGTACCTGGATCGCTTCATCGCCGTGGTGCCCGCCGATTCGCCCTTGGCGCATGTGGCTGATGTCGACTGGAAAACCCTTTTGCAACACCCGTTCATTACCTTGCAGCGCCCGTCCACAGTGCGCGTGATGCTGGAAGAACACTTGGGCGCCCTGCAGATGAAACTGCCCGTGGCGTTGGAAAGCCATCAACTGGCGACCGTAGGCAAGATGGTTGCCAATGGCCTGGGGGTCAGCGCCGTGCCTGCGTTATGCGCGCGGCAGATGGAAGAGGCGGGCGCCCATTGCATCACCTTGCACGGCCCGGTGATCGAGCGGCCGATTGGGGTGCTGACCAAACCGGGGCATGAACTGTCGGCGGCGGCGCAGGTGCTGTTTGATATTTTCTGCGATGAAGCGGCGAAAGGGCGATTTCCGCTATAGCCCCTGTAGCAACCGGCTTGCCGGCGGCGGTGTGATCAACAAAACATCGCCGGCACGCAGGTTCCCACAGTTAACAAGATAACGATGGCAATAAAAAAGTCCGCTCGGCGAACCGGGCGGACTTAATGTGTTAATTAGTTTTATCAGCAGTATTTATCAATCACTTTAACATGCGATTGGCCTTTGAGGTGCTGCCATTCGGTATTAAGTGTATGGAACACTTGCTCGATAAAGTTGCGATCGGCCGCGGCCTTCTTGCCGACATAACCCTGGCCGCGGCGGTACATCTTCAGGCGCGCCGCCAGTTCACGGTTATTACGGTCGAACTCGGCTTCTTCGGTGTGGGGCGCCAGGCAGTCAATTTGCACTTCGCCCGATTTGCCAATCCACAGGATATGGTCGTCGAGTGTGTCTTTCTGCGCTGCGAACATCTCAGCCAATTCATCGATAGTTGGTTGGTTGTTCAGATTCATGTGTAAGCCCCTTGACCAGTTGGCGATCTATCAGTTGATTCCGTTAAAACTGCTTAGTTGTCTCCGGCTTCAAAAACCGGGCGTCAGTGACGGTCTGCCGAATACGGGCAGGGTCTTGAACCTGATGCATGTAGTCTTGCTGATGAACTGCTACGCAATGGTTTCATAACGAAGACAAGCAGCGTTTGAGCTCCTTGTACCGATCCTTCCGGGCCGGTCAGCTTCATCAATCTGCCTTGTGGGCAGTGCACATCCGGAAAAAACAGCTCGGCGGTCAGACGAGCTTGTTCAAAACACGTGTTACCAACGCTCCCGATCCGGGAGACGTCTAGATCATGCAAGGACAAAAACGTTACGTCAACGGTTATGTAGTGATTTTTTTAAAGCACTACATAAATCCCTGTGAGGACGGGAGAATCCCGGAAAACGTGACTTGCGCGTCATTTTTTGGAGGGGTGGGTCGTCGATCCGAGGGAATGAAATGGGTCCGCAGCCGTGTAGGTACGGGCTTGCCAGCGATGGCGGTGTGTCAGCCAAGGCTTCGTACCTGACGCACCGCTTTCGCCGGCAAGCCAGCTCCTACATGTTTGATGCGGGCATAGGGGTTATCTCAAACGATCAGCCAGCAGAGGCAACAACTGCTCGCACGACGCCTCGATCTTCACCTGCAACAGCTCATCCCCACGGGTCTTGCCCAGGTTGATGGCAATCACGGGCTTGCCGTGTTCAACCATCGCCTTGCAGAGGCGAAATGCCGAATAGGCCATCAGTGACGAGCCCACTACCAGCAAGCCTTCTGCTTGCTCGACCGCCGCCATCGCCCTGGCTGCAGTTGCCGGGGCGACGTTTTCGCCAAAGAACACCACGTCCGGCTTCAGCCGTTCACCGTTGCAGTGAGGGCAGTGGGGTACCTGGAAGTGTTCTTCAAACGTCGGGTCGAGGAGGGTGTCGCCGTCTGGCGCTTGTACCGCATGCACCTGCGCAAGGTAGGGGTTATCAATTTCCATCTGCCGCTGGATCACATCGCGCATGCTGCGCAGTTGGCAATCCAGGCACAGCACCCGGTGCAGGCTGCCGTGCAGCTCGATCACGTCATGGCTGCCGGCCTGGTCATGCAGGGTGTCGACGTTTTGCGTGATCAGCCCGCTGATGCGCTGGCGTTGCTGCAGGGTCGCCAGTGCCAGGTGAGCCTTGTTCGGCTGCGCAATGCGCACCCTCGGCCAGCCCAGCATCGCCCGCGCCCAATAACGGCGTCGTGCCTGTGGGGTGGCGAGGAATTCCTGATACATCATTGGGGCCTTGCCCCGACGCACACCTTCACTGTCGCGGTAGTCGGGGATCCCCGATGAGGTGCTGATCCCCGCCCCGGTCAGTACCAGGAAACGCCGGTCGGCCATGGCCCGGTACAAGGTGTCGAGGTGGTCTTCTTGATGTTCCAGCGTGTCGAGCATGGGTTCCCCTATTCGCCGCGAATGTACTGCTCCAGCTGCTTGATCAGGTCGGCCTGTTCGGCGATGGCTTCCTTGACCAGGTCGCCGATGGACAGCAGGCCCAGCAGTTTGCCGCCTTCGACCACGGGCAGGTGGCGCAGGTGACTGTCGGTCATGATGTTCATGCATTCCTCGACACTTTTGTGGGTGTCGACCGTTATCACCGGGGAACTCATGACTTCATCGACCCGTGTGGTGACCGACGACAGGCCCTTGAGGATGAGTTTGCGTGCGTAATCGCGTTCGCTGATGATCCCGACCACCGCGCCTTCCTTGACGACCGGCAAGGCGCCGACGTTTTTCTCCGACATCCGCACCAGCGCTTCAAACACGGTGTGGTCCCATTGGATAGTGTGCACGTCCTGGTTTTTCTGATCCTTGGCTTTGAGCACTTGTGCGACGGTTTTCATGGCGGCCACTCCGGTGTTGTTGTTAGGAAGTCAGCGGGTCCCCTACAGAATCCTAGACCGCCTACGCCGGAGCAAGGTCCAAAGCGGCGTTAAACCCGTCGAAAAACGTCATTCGCCGGATTTTTTCGGTGTTTACCCGGTATTAGTCGACTTTTTGCTGCGCTTGGGGGCGGCCGTAGTCTTGCGAGGCGCGCTTTTTCGCTTCTTTTTCCACGGTGTAGCGCCCCGGCCTGCCGGGCTGGCTGGCCCGGTTATGGTCATGCGCATGCCGTTGCAGCGTGCCACTTGCTTGCTCATCCAGGCCGCTTGCTTGGCAACGAATTCCTCCAGGCTCATTTCACCGCTTTGCACCATGTCCAGCGCCTGTTCCCAGATCGCGGTGGTACCAGGGTCGGCAATCGCCCGTGGCACCGCATCGATCAGGCTGAACGCAGCCGGGGTGGCAGATAGCGCCTTGCCGTTTTTCAGCAGATAACCCCGGTCCAGCAATCCCTGAATGATCCCGGCGCGGGTGGCCTCGGTGCCGATACCGGTGGTGTCCTTGAGCTTTTGCTTGAGCAGCGGGTCTTCCACCAGCTTGGCGACGTTTTTCATCGCCTTGATCAGGTCGCCTTCGGTAAAGGGCTTAGGCGGCTGGGTCCACAGATCCTTGAGGTTGACCTTGGCCACCGCGTAATCCTGCCCCTGCACCAGCGTCGGCAACGCCTGCGGTGCCGGTGCCGGTGCCTCGCGGCCCTTTGCCGGGGCCAGGGCTTCGGGCAGGGCGCGTTTCCAGCCTGGCTCGATCACCACTTTGCCCACCGCGCGTAGAGCCTGGCCGGCACAGTCAAAATCGGCCTGGGTGCGATCGTACTCATGGTTGGGCAGGAACTGCGCCAGGTAACGTGCGCGTATCAGGGTGTAGACCGCACGGTGCTTGCCGGTCAATTGGCCGGCATCCTTGCCCGCACCAGTGGGAATGATGCCGTGGTGCGCACTGACCTTGGCGTCGTTCCACGCCCGCGATCGGCGCTGCGGGTCGATATGCGGCATCAACGCATTCACCGTCGCATCGGCACGGCCCAGCGCGGCGAGAATCTTCGGTGCCTCGCTGTGCTGGCTGAGTGGCAGGTAGCCGCAGTCGCTGCGCGGGTAGGTGATGGCCTTGTGGGTTTCGTAGAGCGACTGCGCGATGTCCAGGGTTTCCTGGGCGCCGAGACCGAGCTTCTTCGAGCAGATCTCCTGCAGGGTACCGAGGTCGAAGGGCAGGGGCGCGACCTCGCGCATGCGCTCGGTGCGCAGCTTCACCAGCCGCGCACTGGCGGCGTCGGTCATGGCGTCGGCGGCGTCGCGAGCCAATTGCGGGTTGAGGCAGCGGCCCTGGTCGTCACAGGCATCTTCGGCCGCGCGCCATTGGGCAGTGAAGGTCATGCGCTCATGGCGCAGGTCGACATCGATGGCCCAGTACGCCACCGGTACGAAGTCGGCGATGCTGCGGTCGCGGTCGACCACCAGGCGCAAGGTCGGCGTTTGCACACGGCCTACCGGCAACACACCTTGATAGCCGGACTGGCGCCCCAGCAGGGTAAACAGGCGACTCATGTTCATGCCGATCAACCAGTCGGCGCGCGAACGGCCCAGGGCCGAGTGGTACAGGCTGAAGGTTTCGGCCCCGGGCTTGAGCGCCGCCAACGCCTTGCGAATCGAGGCATCGTCGAGCGCCGACAGCCACAACCGCTGGATCGGCCCGCGATAGCGGCAATGCTCCACCAGTTCGCGGGCAATCATTTCGCCCTCGCGGTCGGCGTCGGTAGCGATCACCAGTTCCTGGGCTTCCCCCAGCAGGCGCTTGACCGCCTTGAACTGGCTGGCGGTCTTGGGCTTGACCTGCATCTTCCATTTTTCCGGGACGATCGGCAGGTCAGCCAGCACCCAGCGCTTGTATTTGGCGTCATAGGCGTCGGGCGGGGCGGTTTCCAGCAGGTGGCCGATGCACCAGGTGACTGTGACCCCGTTGCCCAGCCAGCAACCGTCGCCGCGCCGGCTGGCGCCGAGCACGGCCGCGATGTCCTTGGCCTGGGAGGGTTTTTCACAGAGGTAAAGCCGCATGCTCAGCCCATTCGTTACACAGTTGAATGGGGAGCAGGATGGGCAAAAGAAGGGATTTGATCAACTGTTATCTGGATGGATATACAGCAATTTATGTGCGCCCCCGCCCGTCAAGGACGGGGGGCACGGGTCAGTCAGTTGTTATTGATGTCCACGTGCCGGGTTTCCTTGAGGCAGAACAACCCGACAATCAAGCTCACGCCGGTCACTACCACCGGGTACCACAGCCCGTAGAAAATATCGCCGGTGTACACCACCAGCGCAAACGACACGGTTGGCAGGAACCCGCCAAACCAGCCGTTACCGATGTGGTAGGGCAGCGACATCGAGGTGTAGCGGATACGCGTCGGGAACAGCTCCACCATCAGCGCCGCCAGCGGGCCGTAGCACATGGCGGCAATCAGGATCAGCGCCACGATCAGCACCACCACCATCACTTTGTTGACCTGGGCAACATCCGCCGAAGTCGGGTAACCGGCCAAGGTCACGGCGCCACGCAGGGCCGCTTCGTCATAACCATCGATGCGCACTTCACCCACGCTCACCTGCACCGGGCTGCCCGCCGGGGCGGCGGCGCTGCTGTAGGGCAGGCCCTGCTTGACCAGGAAGGTCTTGACCTTGTCGCACGGGCTGTCAAAACGCGCCTTGCCCACCGGGTCGAACTGGAAGGTGCAGGTGGCCGGGTCGGCCAAGACGGTGATCGGTGCCTGATGGCTGGCCTGGTCCATCGCCGGGTTGGTGTAGTGCGCCAGGCCTTTGAAGATCGGGAAATACAGCGCGGTGGCCAGCAGCAGGCCGAGCATCAGCACCGGCTTGCGCCCGACCTTGTCCGACAGCCAGCCAAACAGGATAAAGAACGGCGCGCCAATCACCACGCTGATGATCAGCAGCATGTTGGCCAGGGCCGGGTCCATTTTCAGGAACTGCGTTAGGAAGAACAGCACGTAGAACTGCGCGGCGTAGAAGGTCACGGCTTGGCCGCCGTTGATGCTGAACAGCGCAATCAGCACCACCTTGAGGTTTTCCCACTTGCCGAAGGATTCGCGGATCGGCGACTTGCTGGCCTTGCCTTCCTCTTTCATCTTCAGGAATGCCGGCGACTCGTGCAGGCTCATGCGGATCCAGGTCGAAATGCCCAGCAGCACGATGGAGAACAGGAACGGAATCCGCCAGCCCCAGACTTCAAACTGATCGCCGGTGAAGTAGCGGCACGCCAGCACCACCAGCAGCGACAGCAGCAGGCCGAGGGTGGCGGTGGACTGGATCCAGCTGGTGTGCAGGCCGCGTTTGCCGGCGGGTGCGTGCTCGGCCACATAGGTGGCTGCGCCGCCGTACTCGCCGCCCAGGGCCAGGCCTTGCAGCATGCGCAACACGATCAGGATGACCGGCGCCGCGATGCCGATGCTCGCATACGTCGGCAACAGGCCGACGCAGAAGGTCGCCACGCCCATCAGGATGATGGTGACGAGAAAGGTGTATTTGCGTCCGATCATGTCGCCCAGGCGGCCGAACACCAGCGCGCCGAACGGGCGCACCACGAAGCCGGCGGCAAAGGCCATCAAGGCAAAGATAAACGCGGTGGTGTCGTTGACCCCGGCAAAGAACTGCTTGCTGATCACGGCCGCCAGGGCGCCATAGAGGAAAAAGTCATACCACTCGAACACCGTCCCGAGGGACGAAGCGAAGATGACTTTTCTTGAATCGTTGCCGGCACTCGCGGTAATCGCCGAGCCCAGGGGTTGAGCATGTTCTGACATCGGGTAGCCCTCACAGTGATTATTTATTGTTGTTCCACTGTCGGCGCCAACCTTGGCGCCGGTTGTCCTTCCTGCCGGTGTCCGGCCGGGCGATGGCGTAAAGCCAGATGCAAACCCTGGATGCGCTATCGCCAGGCCGGACGCCTGCTGGTCATGCGGGTGCGGTCATTTCTCTCTCGGGGGCAAGGTTCCTTGTGTTCGGCGAAAGGATTAGCTGCGCGGCTTTCTCCGCGATCATCAGCGTCGGTGAACAGGTATTGCCGGAGGTAATGCGCGGCATGATCGAGGCGTCGGCAATGCGCAGGCCCGGCACGCCATGCACGCGCAGTTGTGCGTCGACCACGGCGTCCTGGTCAGTGCCCATGCGGCAGGTGCCCACTGGATGGAAGATTGTAGTCCCGATTCGCGCGGCGGCTTCGTGCAGCTCCTCTTCGGTCTGCAGCGAATCACCGGGCAGGTATTCAACTGGCTTGAATTGGCTCAAGGCCGGCGCGGCGACGATGCGCCGGGTCAGGCGAATGGCATCTGCGGCCACGCGCAGATCTTCCGGATGGCTGAGGTAGTTGGGCCGGATCAGCGGCGCATCCCCCGGATTGGCCGAGCGGATATCAATGCGGCCACGGCTCTGCGGGCGCAGGTCGCAGACTGACGCAGTAAAGGCAGGGAACGCGTGCAGCGGTTCGCCAAAACGCTCCAGCGACAGCGGCTGCACATGGTATTCAAGGTTGGCCGAAGTCTGTTCCGGACCCGAGCGGGCAAACGCACCCAACTGGCTCGGCGCCATCGACAGCGGGCCGCTGCGGTCGTACAGGTAGCGCAGGCCCATGCCCATCTTGCCCCACACGCTGCCGGCGATCTGGTTGAGGGTGCGGGCTTTTTCCAGCTTGTAGATCAGCCGCAGTTGCAGGTGATCCTGCAGGTTGCCACCGACGCCCGGCAGCTCGTGCAGCACCTCGATGCCCAGCGGCTTGAGGACGTTGGAGGGGCCGATGCCCGAGCGTTGCAGGATGCCCGGCGAGCCCACGGAGCCGGCGCACAGCACGATTTCCTTGCGCGCCCTCCAGCTCGACTGCTGGCCGTGTTGACGCCCGACGACTTGGGAGGCGCGGCCGTTTTCCAGGAGTACGCGGTCGACTTCCACGTCGGTCAGCACGGTGAGATTGGGGCGTTGACGGATGGGCTTGAGAAACGCCTTGGCCGCATTCCAGCGGACGCCGGCCTTCTGGTTGACCTGGAAGTAGCCGCAGCCTTCGTTATCGCCCTGGTTAAAGTCGCTGATGGAGGCGATGCCGCTTTGCGCCGCCGCATCTCGAAAGGCATCCAGAATCGGCCAGTGCAGGCGCTGTTGCTCGACTCGCCATTCGCCGCCATCGCTGTGGAACTCCGAGCTGCCGGCAAAATGGTTTTCGCTCTGCTTGAACAGCGGCAGCACGTCTTTCCAACCCCAGCCTGCATTGCCCGCGGCTGCCCAACCGTCGTAGTCCTGGGCCTGGCCACGCATGTAGATCATGCCGTTGATCGACGAGCAACCGCCGAGCACCTTGCCGCGTGGATAACTCAGGGCACGGCCTTGCAGGCCTTCCTGGGCCTCGGTCTTGAAGCACCAGTCGGTGCGCGGGTTGCCGATGCAGAAGAGGTAGCCGACGGGAATATGGATCCAGGGATAGTTGTCGCGGCCACCGGCTTCAAGCAGCAGCACGCGGTGGGCCGGATTGGCGGAGAGTCGATTGGCCAGCAGGCAGCCTGCGGGGCCGGCGCCTACTACCACGTAATCGTATTCAGCAGTTGCAATGGACATCTGAGGTCTCGCTTGTTTTTCTTATTGGTTCCATCCTAGTTGTTAGTTTTCGTCTTAAAAATGTTAGTTTTTACCCAGCTGCTGTGCGTTTTTAAACAGTGCGACCGCTGTGGCGAGCGGGCAAGCTTGCTCGCCACAGGCACGGGGCCAGTCTTCGCGGTCGTGTAGTGAGTTATGCCCAAGGGAGGGAGGCTGAATGTTCGACTGGAATGACCTGCGGTATTTTCTCGAGTTGCAGCGCAGCGGCCGCCTGCTCACCGCCGCGCAACGCTTGAAGACGACGCATGCCACGGTGGCCCGGCATATCGAGGCGATCGAAAAGAGCCTCGGCACCGCGCTGTTCGTGCAGCACGCCCAGGGCTATGAATTGACTCCGGCCGGCGAAGCCTTGCTCAAGCATGCCGAGGCCATGGAAAACGTGGCGCTGCTGGCCGAAGACGAACTCACCCATTCCGCCGCGCCCTTGGGCAAGATCCGTCTCGGCGTGGCCGAGGGCTTGGGCGTGATGTTCCTTGCCGGTCGCATGGGCGGGCTGTTCGAACGCTATCCCGGGTTGGAGGTGGAACTGCTCGCGGTGCCGCGTTTCGTCAGCATTCTCAACCGCGAAGCGGAAATCAGCATCCACCTCGAACGCCCCAGCGTCGATCAACTGGTCACGCGCAAACTCACCGACTATCGCCTCGCGCTCTACGCCAGCCGCGCCTACCTTGCGCGCAATCCGCCGATCGAAAAGCGCGAAGACCTCGCCGCCCATTCATGGATCGATTACGTCGACGATCTGTTGTTCAGCCAGGAACTGAAATTCCTCAGCAGCTTCTGTCGTAACCCCAAGGTGGTGTTCCACAGCACCAGCGTCATCGCCCAACACCAGGCTGCACGGTCAGGCTTGGGGATTGCCGTGCTGCCGTGCTTCATGGCTTCTGGCGACCCTGACCTGGTGCCGTTGCTGCCGGCAGAGAGCATCCAGCGCAGCTACTGGATCAGTTCGCGGCGTGAACTGCACAAGTCGGTGCGACTGCGGGTGTTGTGGGATTACGTGGTGGAGTTGTGTGCGCGGGAGCACGGGTTGTTGCTTGGCGAATCTGCCTGAAGAAACCGGCTCGAAAACGGCGGGCTTGCTCGCGATGGCGGGCTGTCAGTTGATGCATTCGGTGCCTGATCTACCGCTTTCGCAGGCAAGCCAGCTCCCACATTTGATCTGCGTACACCCGGGAGCCCAAGCCATACCCGGATCCCCCTGTGGGAGCGGGCTTGCTCGCGAAGGCGGGCTGGCAGTTGATGCATTCGGTGCCTGATCTACCGCTTTCGCAGGCAAGCCAGCTCCCACATTTGATCTCCATACACCCGGGAATCCGAGTCATACCCGGATCCCCCTGTGGGAGCGGGCTTGCTCGCGAAGGCGGGCTGTCAGTTGATGCATCGGTGCCTGACCCACCGCTTTCGCAGGCAGCCAGCTCCCACCGTTGATCTGCGTACACCTGGGAGCCCCGAGTCATACCCGGATCCCCTGTGGGAGCGGGCTTTCAGTTGATGCATTCGGTGCCTGATTTACCGCTTTCGCAGGCAAGCCAGCTCCCACATTTGATCTGTGTACACCCGGGTGCCTAGGCCTACTCCAATCCCCCAGTGGACCTGGGCTGTTGCCCCACCTGCATCAGTCGCGCAATACGAAGTCGGCACTGCCCAGGCGTTCACCATTCACCATCACGTGCACGGTATGCTTGCCCGGATAGTGCTTGCGAGTGGTCAATTCGCGGATGTGTTGCTCGCGGCTGATACGTTGCTGTTCACCCGCGCCCAGCGTGAATGCCTTGAGCTTGAAGACTTTGGCCGCGCTGTGCCCGGCGCTTTTGACGTAGTCGATGGCGTAGTCCACCACCAGTTTCTGCGCGGTGGCGGCGGTGGATTCCAGGCTGAATGACAGGGTGATGCGTTCGCCCAGCGTGATCACTGCCGGCGTGACGCTCAGGTGCTGAATCTTCACGTCGGCCTTGGCGCCGGCGCCCATGATGGTCAGCGCGCGGGTGTTGCCTTGCTTGATCAGGCTGCGCAGCGCGTGGCGGGCGATCCAGGCGGTGTGGGGATTGTCGAGGTTCCAGCCCTCGATCAGGTCGAGTACCCAGTCCGGGTGGTCCTTGGTGATGTCGTTGAGATGGTTGGCGACGGATTTGCGCACATACAGGCTGCTGTCGGCCTTGAGATTATTGAGGATCGACGCGCACAGCTCGGGGTTGGCCTGCACCTCGGCCAGGCGAAACGACCAGGGCAGGCGCGGGCGCGAGCCTTCGCTGGCGAGGCGGCGCACGTGTTCGTTGTCGTCCAGCGACCAGGCTTGCATCACCGCCAGCGTGCGCGCGAAATCATTCAGCAGAAAGTGGCGGATCGCGAATTCCGCCGAACCAAACGTGGTGAAGTATTTGAGCGCGGCCATGGAACGCTTGAAGTCAGCCTGGCCGTAACTCGCCACGTAATGCGGCAGGAACAGGCTGACAAATGCGCTGTTCAGCCGCGGGGCCAGCGCGTAGAGCAGCTTGAGGGTCTGCGCATACTCCAGCGGTATCACCGCGTGCAGGCTCTCGCTGACCCGCGCCATGCGCTGCATCACCGACAACTGCGCCAGCCCGGCCTTGGCGTGCTTGAGAAAACCCTTGGCGTCGAACGCCGGGTACACCGCGCTCATCTCGCGGGCGATGTGCTGCAGGCGTTCGACGTTGAAAATTTCCTTCAGGGCCGGGGAGCTTTGGTCGGTCATCGGTTATCCATGGGGTCAGAGAAACCAGCGGTATTCGCGCGCATTGATCTCTTGCTGGAAGGCCAGGTGATCCTGGCGTTTGTTTTCGCAGTATACGTCGACAAATTCGGCGCCCAGCTTATCGCGCACGACCGGTTGATGCTGCATGGCGCGCACGGCGTCGAGCATTTCCAGGGGGAAGTCGGTGCCGCTGTTGCGGTCCTCGTTCAACGGCGCGATGGGTTCGCGCTTGGCCTCAAGGCCATGTTCCAGCCCGGCCAGGATGGCCGCCAGCACCAGGTACGGATTGGCGTCGGCGCTGGCCAGGCGGTGCTCGATGCGCAGGTTGCGCGGGTCGGATTCGGGAATGCGCACGCACGCATCGCGGTCCTCAAAGCCCCAGCTGGCGCGGGTCGCCGCGTTGACCGTGCCACCCAAGCGGCGGAAGGCGTTGTGGTTGGGCGAGAAGATCGGCATGCAGTGCGGCAGCAGTTCCAGGCAGCCGGCGACCGCATGGCGCAGCGGTTGCTGCTGATGGGCGGCCAGCAGGTTATTGCCGGCGCCGTCATACAGGCTCACATGCACATGCATGCCGCTGCCGGGGTATTGCAGGTAAGGCTTGGCCATGAAGCTGGCGCGATGGCCATGCTTAAACGCCACGCCTCGGGTGCTGCGGCAGAACAGGGCGGCCCAGTCGGCAGCGCGCAGGCCATCGTCGAGGTGGCCGAAATTGATCTCGAACTGGCCGGGGCCGATCTCGGCAGTGATCACCGTGATGTCGATACCCTGGTCCTTGGCGGTCTGCGCCATATCGTCGAGCACTTCACTGAAGCGCGAGAGCCGGTCGATATGCAGGTTGGGCTGGTCGTCGGCATCCTCGCTCAGCGGGTCGCGGGCGAATTGCGGCAGGCCGTTGTCGAGTTTTTTGTCGAACAGGTAGAACTCCAGTTCGAACGCCACCACTGGGTGAATGCCTTTGTGCTGCAGGCGTTCCAGCACCTTGGCCAGGACTTCGCGGGGCTCGAATTCGATCGGGGTGTCGGTGCCGTCGGAGGTGATCAGCATCTGGCCCAACGGCTGCGATTCCCAACTCACCGGCTTGAGCGTGCCCGGCACCAGGCGGCGGTTGGCGTCCGGGTCGCCGTCATGGAAGCAATAGTCACCAATCTTGAACAGCCCGCCTTGAGTCCCCAGCAGCACGGCGTTCTGTGGCAGCTTCAGGGGGCTGCCGGCGGCGACCTTTTCGAGCATCTCTATCGGGTAGCGCTTGCCGTAGAAATGCCCTGGGATATCCAGGGCGATCAGGTCCACATACCGCACGTCGGGATGGTTCTGGCGAAAGGTCCGTACTTCGGCCAGCAACGTGGAAGATTGGCTTTTCACGGGTGTTGCTCCTAGTTGTAGACCCACAGCACGCGGGCGGGCAGATCGGTCAGGTTGGCGTAGCGGCAATGGGCAAAGCTGGCCAGGTGGAAGCTGTCACCAGGGCCGAGGGTGACCGAGTCGGCCTCACCCTCGACCCACAAGGTCAACTCGCCTTCAAGTACAAAACCGGCCTGTTCGGCACGGTCGCTCATGGTTTGCTCGCCGCTGTTGGCGCCGGGGGCCAACAGGCTGTCGAGCATCGAGAACGCGCCATTCATGCTCGGCGAGACGAGGATGTCGGTGATGCCGTTGGCGTAATACACCGTCCGCCGCTCATTGGGGCGGGTCACCCAGCTCACGGCCTTGGGTTTGGACAGGCTGTAGAAATACGTGGTGGGCACGTCGAGGGCGTGGCTGATCGCGGTCAGGTCGGCCACGGTAGGCCGCGACAAGCCGCGTTCCACTTGGGACAGGAAACCTACGGAACGCTCGATCTTCTGCGCCAATTGGGCGAGGGTGAGCTTCTTGTGTTTGCGCAGGTCGTGAATCAGGATCGCCAGGGCGTCGAGTTCTTCTTGTTGGTTCATGAAATTTATATCAAATAATTTCATGAAAAATTACAGGATTAATTTCATGGAGGCAATGGGCATGCAGTTGGAGCAGCACTTATACGCGTTGGAACAGGCACTGCAGGCGAGTGCCACCCGCTCGGATGCGAAGCGGTTGGCGCAGTTGCTGGCGGATGATTTCGTCGAGTTTGGAGTCAGTGGCACGGTATGGGGCAATAAAGCCGAGGTGATTGCCGGGCTGCAGGATGAAGTGTTTGCGCCGCGCCGCATCTCGGGGTTTGCTGTGAAGGTGCTCGGTCAGGGGGTGGCGCTGGTGACTTATCGCGGCCACCGCGAAGGCACCGGGGACTCGCTGCGCAGCTCGGTGTGGCGAGAGGAGCAGGGGCAGTGGCAGATGGTGTTTCATCAAGGCACACCCGCGCCGGCGACCTAAGCTCCTTCGCCACAAGGGCGGCGCCTGGTTATTCGCGTTGGTAGCTGTCGATCTGCGCTCCATCGGCATCGAATACATTCACCCGGTTTTCTTCTTTTGTATCCCAGATGCTGTACTTCGCATCGTTGCTGTTGGCCGGGATACTGTAGGTGGTGTACTGGCCGAGTTTTTTCACCACGGTATTGTTGCGGTCGATCAGCACCAGGCCCTTGAAGCCCTCCATCTCCGCTGAGGCGAGGTTTTTCTGGAAGGCGTTGAGGGTGGTGTATTTGAGCGGCACGCGCTGTTTGCCTTCGGTGTCGACCGCACCGTAGCGCTGGCCGGTCTTCACCACCGCCATGCCGTTGGAAAAGGGCTCGACCTCATCGTAAGGCAGGTTGATTGGCAGGGTTTTACCTTGTGGGTTGATGAAGCTGAATCGGCGACTTTTGCGCTCTTGCACCAGTTGCGGCTGGCCCTGGATGAACGCGCCGATGGCGGTGGTGCCCAGCGGATTGATTTTCTGCAGTTTCAGGCTGTAGACGTCCCTCTGTTGATCGTTGCCTGCGGTGGTGTAGAGGTAGTCACCGATCACTTCGATGTTGGAAAACCGCGGCGCCAGCAGTTCCTTGCCGGCCAGGTTCCAGACGCCGTAATCCGAGTCGCTGCCGTAGGTTTTCAGCCCCGGCCGGCCAATGAACAGCTCGCCGACCACGTTGACGTTGACGTATTTCATCGGCACCACGACCTGCTGTTTCTTCAGGTCGTAGACGCCGTAAGGCCCGTTCGTTTCGCGCTCGACGATCATCAAGTCAGCGTTGATCGGCTTTTCGATGATCTCGAACGGCAGCTCCTTCAGCGTGTGCCCGCCCGGCACGAAAGTGAAGTATTTGAACAGCAACTGACGCCAACCGTCTTTCTCCGGCGTGCTGCCCACCTGCATGTGGTACACGCCGGGCATCTCGCTGTATTGGATGCGTTCGAAGCGCGGCTTGACCACCCAATGGCCCTGGTTGTCGATGAAGCCGTTTTTTTGCGTGGCGTTGTCGTAGGCGATGTAGCGACTCTGGGGTGGCACGCTGTTGTGCATCTGCAGGCTGACTGTTTGCAACTGGGCCGGCTCAAGCAGGTAGATGACGATGCTCGCCGGGGTATCTTCGAAGTGGTAGGTGGCGTGTACGTTGGTCAGGGCGCTGGCGGTGTCTGGCAGGTCTTTCACGAACTGCTCCAGATGCGCCTGCAGTTCGGCGCTGGTGGTGTAGCTGGAGAAATGGTCCTGCATGCGCAGCAGTTCGTCATAGTAGGCGCGCAGGTTGGCCTTTTGCTCGGCGGTGGGCGAGGAGTTCGAGCTGCTACCGCCGCTGTACAACGTCTTGCCGTCGGCGCTCAGGCCCTGGATCACCAAGCTTTTGTCCTTCGGTGTCGCCAGCAGTAAGGACGCGCTGCCGTCCGCGAGGGCGGTCAATTGGTAGATTTCGCCCTGCTCGCCGGCGACTTTGGGGTGAGCCGGGTCCAGCATGATTTTCTTGAAGCCTGCATAGGCCTGGTAGGTGAGGGCGACGTCGATGCGCTCCACCGGCTTATTGACCTTGAGCTCGGCCTTGCTAGTGTCTTCATCCTCAACGCTGACCACTCCCACCTCGGTAAACGGCTGTTGCGTGCCGTCGCGAAAGGACACGGCTTGCACTGCATAACGTTCTTCATGACGCTGGTCGGGCAGGGCGCCACGCTTGAGCACCTCGCGGATCGGCTCCACATCCAGTTTCAACCCCGACTGGTTGTCGAAGAACACCTGCGCGAACGCTTGCTGCTGGAGCGCCCCCAGCGCGGCGCTCAGTTGCGTAGCCGGGAAGGGCACGAAAGGTTCGTCATAACGCAGCTCTTTTTTCTCCGCCGGTACCGGGTCGGTTTTTGACGCCGGGGAGATTTCCAGGCGCATGCTTTCGATCATCGCGATCTGGTTGATGCTGTCGCGGGCATCCAGTATCAGGTAATTCAGGCGCTTCTTCGCTTCGGACAACGACAGGGTGTTGATGTCGGCGACTTCGCCTTCATTCAATTGGTCTTCGCTGTAGTCGGTGCCGCTCACCAGGCCAGTGACCGCATGACGGTCGAGCAGGTAATAGGCTGCGCCGCCGATCACGGCGAAGACCACCAGGGCGCTGGCGAGTAGCTTGGTTCGGGTCAGGGCTGTTTTCATTGTTGTCAGACTCGAGAATAGGCTGGCGCAAGGTTAGCAGGCTGAATGATTCCGTGCGCCCGTGGTCCGAACCTGGGTACGCGTCATTCATTGAAGGAGCACCTATGAAGTCCAAAACCCTCGCCGCCTGCCTGCTGGTCGCTGCCAGCCTGTCCACCGCCAGTTTTGTCGCACAGGCGGGTGATACCCCCCAGGAAACCGTGCAGCCTTCCAACATCAACGCCCGCGATCTCAAAGAGGGCGACCGTGCCCCGGACATCCTGATGCGCAAGGAGTCGGCGGTCAGCGACTGGAAAAAGCGTGGCCTCAAGCAACCTGAAGCCGACAGCCAATGGGCGCGGGTCGGCGACAAGTTCGTGCTGCTGAAAACCACCAACGGCACCATCCTCGAGATTACCCCAGTCAAAAAATAGCCCGGCTTTTTTGCTTCCTCCGCGTTAAGGTAACCGGCCATAAAACGTCGCGTTACCTTTGACCGAAAGAGAGCAGGATGCTTGCCACAATAAGAAACTACCCTCGCACCGTGAACCTGTTGCTGTCCGCCACGTTGATGCTGACGTTGGCCAAGGCCATCACCTTCCCCTACCTGGTCATTTACCTCACCAGCCACTTTGCCCTCGACATCAGTCAGGTCGGCCTGGTGATCGGCAGCTCGCTGATCGTCGGTTCGCTGCTCAGCGTGTACGGCGGCTTCCTGGTCGACCGCATCAACAGCTATCGGCTGCTGCTCGGCTTGAGCGTGGTGTTTGTGCTGGGTTTTATCGGCACGGTACTCGCGCAGAATATCTGGGCGTTCTACAGCTGCCTGATCCTGATCAACCTGGCTTATGCGGTGATCGACATTGCGGTCAAGGCAGGCTTTGCCAGCCTCTTGCCCGAAGAGGCGCGCAGCGAAGTGTTTTCGATCAAGTACACGCTGACCAACATCGGTTACGCCGTGGGGCCGTTCTTTGGCGCGATGGTGGCCAAGCTGGATATCAGCCTGCCGTTCATCCTTTCGGCGTTGCTGGGGTTGGGTTTTTTCCTGCTGTACTGGCGCTGGGGCGATCGCACCCTGGCCACCGCCGAGGTCGCGCAAAAGCCGGTGTCGTTCCTGGCCGTCGGCCGTGTGTTGCTGCGTGACCATCGATTGGTGTGCTTCACCCTCGGCGGCCTGCTCAGCGCCGTGGTGTTCGGCCAGTTCACGGCCTACCTGTCGCAATACCTGGTGACCACCACCAGCGCGGAATACACCTACACCGTGATCAGTGCGGTGCTGACCACCAACGCGGTGCTGGTGATTGCCTTGCAGTACGTGATTGGCCGGCGCATCTCGCACCGTTACCTCAGCCAATGGCTGATCTTCGGCCTGGGCATGTTCATGCTGGGGTTGATCGGGTTCGCGCTGTCCACCAGCGTGCTGTGGTGGGTGCTGGCGATGGCGGTGTTCACCGTGGGGGAAATTATCGTGTTCCCGGCCGAGTACATGTTTATCGACCGGATTGCCCCGGACCACCTGCGGGGCATGTACTACGGGGCGCAGAACCTGTCCAACCTGGGGGCAGCATTGGGGCCGGTGTTGTGCGGGCTGGTGCTGGCCAGCCTGCCGGCCCACTACATGTTCTACATGCTCGGGGCGTTCATCGTCGCGGGTGGGGTGTTCTACTTCATTGGTTCGTCGTTGAAGGCAAGTCATCCAGCGTGAGCTTGCCCATGTTGTTGCTTTGCAGTTCGTAGCGCAGTTCTTCCACCATTTTTTCCACTTCTTGCGGGGTCTGCAGCCGGTTGGTGCTGATCCCCGTCACCACCAGGTCCACCCGGCCGGTCTCGGCGTCATAGACCTTGAGGGTCAATGAGGCGTCCCGGCACAGGGTGAACTCGCATGTCAGCGGCGCCAGGCCTTCTTCGATGCAATTTCGCAGTTGAGAGAGCGTAAACATGAGGGTTCCTTCAAGGTGTCGTTTCACGACGGCACAGGTTCAAAGCCCTGTGCTCACCCCTTGAAGGTTAGGGATCGGTACGCCATCCGATAAGGCGAATTCATACTAGCTGGACTAGTGCATTTGTATGTTCAGCGCTTGCTTTTAACCCTTAATTCACCGGCAAACAGCCCGCGTTCACGGGCCCAGACAATCGCCGCACTGCGGCTGTGCACCCCCAGTTTTGAGTACACCGTGGCCACATGGTTACGCACCGTATTGGGTGCCAGTTTCAGCCGCGAGGCGATTTCCTTGTCGGCCAGGCCTTCGCAGATCAGGCCCAGCACATCGCGCTCACGCGCGGTCAGGTCGGTGAAGGCCACATTGGGCAGGTTGGGGCTGTTGACGCTCTTGGCGTTGGCCAGTTTTTCGATGAGGGTCTGGCTGAACCACGAGGCGTCCTGCATCACTTCCTCGATGGCAGCCACCAGCTCCAGCTCCGAGCGCTTGCGCTCGGTGATGTTCATCATCACCAGCAGGTAGCACGGCACGTCCTGGATGACCACGGTGTCGGCGGAAAGCACGCAGTCGATCACTTCGTTGCCTTTCTTGCGCACCTTGAGGTCCTGGCCATCGAGGTTGCCGGCTTTCTCCAGGGTGGCGAACACCTGGGCGGCCGCCGGGGCGCTGTCGATGAAGTGGATCTCTTCGATAGCCTTGCCGATCAGCTCCTCACTGGTGTACCCGGTAATCGTCATGAAGGCTTCGTTGATGTCCACCACCTGCCGGTTGGCGGCGCTGCACACCAGGGTCGGCACAGGCGTCAGGCGGAACGACTTGGCGAAGCGCTCTTCACTCTGGCGCAGCGCAATCTCGGCCTTGCGGCGTGGCTCCAGGTCGGTGAAGGAAAACAGCATGCATTCCTCCTCGTTCATGTCCAGCGGCTGGCCGGCGACGATCACCAGTTTGCTGCCACCTTCGGGCAGCTTCAGCTCGGCTTGCATCTGCGGGATGGTCGCGCCTTCGCCCAGGCGCTGGATGGCCAGGTCCTTGCGATCGGCCTGCTCCAGAACGTCCAGCTCATACACCGAACGGCCGATGACCTGGTCGCGGTTGTAGCCGGTCATCTCCAGGAAACCCTGGTTCACCTTGATATAGCGCAGGTCGCTCAGGCGGCAGATCACCGCAGGCGCCGGGTTGGCGTTGAAGGTTTTCTCGAAGCGCTGCTCGGCGCTGGCCCACTCGGTGGCGTCGCTGAGGATCAGTACCAGCAACTCGGGCTCGCCGTGGGAATCGCTGATCACCAGGCTGCGCAGGCGGTGGACCCAGGTCTTGTGTTCGTCGGCGGTGGGGGTGACTTCCACCACCACATCGCTGAATTCATCGCCCGCCGCCGCACGGGCGAGGGGGTAGTTTTCCAGCGGCAGGGGATGGTTATTGCGATAGCGCAGGCTGAAGCGTTCGGCGTATTCGCGGGTATCGGCGCCCAATGCCGCGACCTCATCCACCCCATGCATGGCCAGGGCGGCATCGTTGGCCCAGAGGATGGTCTGGTCGACCTCGGCGAGGATTATCCCGTCGGACAGCCCGGAGATGATCTGCTGCAGTTGGCGACGGTTGGTTTCTTTGGCAAGGACATCCTGGGTCATGGTTTCTCCGGGTTTTGGACGCATGAAAGTACGACACCCAGGCTTCAGGATAGTGCAGAGCAATTGCCTGCACCGGGGTGCGAATGCACCAGATGGCCTGGTGCATTTGCGCGGGGACGAGCGGGCACGTGGCTGGCCAGACTGAGACGGTCAATTACTGCAAAAGGATCAATCATGACCACTGTCTATGAAACCAACCGTTCGCCGTTTCGCGTGTCCTGGAGTTCTGTACTCGCGGGTAGTGCAATTGCCCTGGTGACCTACCTGGTGCTTAGTGTCCTCGGCACCGCCATTGGCGCCAGCGCCGTCAACCCGATGCAGGCGGGCAATCCGTTGAGCGGTTTCGGCACGGGCGCCGGCATCTGGCTATTTGTCTCGACGCTGATCGCCATCGCCGTGGGTGCCTTTGTGGCCGGGCGTACGGCACCGGATCGCGGCGGCCTGCATGGCGTGCTGACCTGGACCCTGACCACGTTATTCACCACCTGGCTGCTGGCAGGCCTGGCCGCGAGCGTGGTCGGTACCGCTGGCAATGTGGTGGGCAAAGGCCTGTCGGCTGCCGGTAGTGGCATCGCCGCCGCAGCGCCGGGCATCAGTGACAGCGTCAAGCAGCAACTGGACGAGCAGGGCATCCATCTGGACTGGAATAGCCTGCAAGCTCAGCTCGATACCCTGCTCAAGCAAAGCGGCAAGCCTGAATTGGACCCGGCCAATGTCGAGCAGAAAACCGATCAGGCCGCAGCGGATGGCAAGCAATCGGCGACGGCTGCCGCGACCAATCCAGCCTTGGCCGGTGATGCGCTCAAGCAGTGGTTCGACCGCGTCAAAGCCTCCGGTGAGCCTGCGCTGAACGCGGCCGATAAAGACGCGCTGGTCAACATCGTTGCCGCCCGTACCGGCAAGAGCAAAGAGGAAGCCACGCAGATCGTCGACAACTACGCCCAGGCCTATCAGCAGGCCATGCAGAAGGTCGATGAGCTCAAGCAACAGGCCGAGCAGAAAGCCCGTGAAGCAGGCGAAGTCGCGGCCAAGCAACTGTCCCGCGCAGCCTGGAGCACCTTGGCGATGTTGCTGCTGGGTGCGGCGTTGAGTTTCTTTGTGGGGCGTGTGGCGCTGACGACGCGTCGGGTGCCGTTGGCGTAAAAGCTGGGTGTGGCGAGGGAGCTTGCTCCCGTTGGGGCGCGTAGCGGTCCAAACAAGTGGTGCGTTGCGGGGGCTGCTGCGCAGCCCAACGCGGGGCAAGCCCGCTCGCCACAGGAGCGAGTACGCCAGGCCATTTTGGTTAGCGCGGCAGCGCGCGGTGCTGGACATACCCCAGCGTCTGATCGTAAAGGTCGACGCGCCGATCCCTCTGCAGGTCGTTGAGGCTATTCCAGATCGGTGCACTGCGCGCGCTGCTGAGATCAATGTCGGCGTACAGTATTTCCTCACGATTAGCCGAGGCCACTTTGCCAATTGGCCATCCATTGGTCCCGGCGATCAACGAACACCCCAGGTAGCGCGCGTCGCGTTCTTCGCCGATTCTGCTGGCGGCGGCGATAAACACATTGTTCACGTGCGCCGCCGTCATCGTCAGGTAAGACGCCATGCATTTGCCCGCTTCGTCAAATAACGGCGCAGGTGTCCAGGCCCAGTTGTTCAGGCTGCAAATGATATCGGCACCTTGTTGGCTGAGAATGCGCGGCACTTCGGGAAACCAGATGTCCCAGCAGATCAGCAGGCCAATCCTCCCGATGGGTGTATCGAAGACTGGGAAGCCAGTGTTTCCCGGGGTGAACCATAACTTCTCGAGGTTCCATAGATGGGCTTTGCGGTACTTGCCGATCAAACCGTCCGGGCCCAGCAGCAAGGCGGTATTGAACAGTTGCCTGCCGTCGATTTCGTTCAAGCCCGCTGCCAGGTACACCCGGTGCCGGCAAGCAAAGTCGCTCCAGGCTCGCACGCTTGGGCCGTTTGGAATGACTTCGGCGTGATCAAAGGCGTCCTGGCGGTTAGCAAAGAAATAGCCGCAGCTTGATAGCTCCGGCAGCACGATCAGATTGGCGCCGCCGTTCACGGCCTCAGTGGCCAATTCCAGGCTACGCCGCAGGTTGGCAGACCGATGGTCCGTACCCACCTGGGGATCGAATTGCACAACAGAAACGCGAACGGGGCTGATGGCTTGGGGCATGACAGGTGACCTCTTGGAAAATACAACCGAAGTGGTTGGCCTTGCATAAGAGGTGATTGAGCGAAAGGTGATAAGCCAGGCGCTTCTGCGACACTTGTCAGTTAGCTCCTGCAAATCGGTTGGCAGAGCCTGGACCGCTCTTGCGGTTGCAAATCCCCGCCAATTCTGGGAAAACCCCACCCCTCACGCCTTCAACGAGCCCCACCATGAGCAACGACGAACTCCAGGTCACCGACATCCGCCCAGGCACCGGCAAAGCCGTGGTCAAGGGGGCGCTGATCACCACTCAATACACCGGCACCCTGGAAGACGGCACGGTGTTCGATTCGTCCTGGGAGCGGGGTAAGCCGTTCCAGTGTGTGATCGGCACCGGCCGCGTGATCAAGGGCTGGGACCAGGGCCTGATGGGCATGCAGGTCGGCGGCGTGCGCAGGCTGTTTGTCCCGGCGCACCTGGCCTATGGCGAGCGGTCGATGGGCGCGCATATCAAACCCAACAGCAATCTGTGCTTCGAGATTGAGTTGTTGGAAGTGCTGACGCGCGATGATTGAAGTGTTTGTGAACCGGGAGGCTGCATGCCGTTGATTCAAGCTATTCGCGACAGCTGGGGGTGGGTCGGCATTGATCCCGTCGAGGTCGTCGGGACAACCGCCTTTGGCAATGTGATGATCAAGGACACGCAGGGACGCTATTGGCGGCTGTGCCCTGAAGCGCTTTATTGCGAGGTCATTGCGCAGACGCGTGCCGTGCTGGACGAGGTTTCCAGGGATCAGGCATTTTTGCGCGACTGGTATCTGCAACCCATGGTGGAGCAGGCCGAGGAGGCCCTGGGGCCGTTGGCGCCTGGCCAGGTTTATCATTGGGTTATTTCGCCGGTATTGGGCGGCGAGTACGTCATCGACAATGTGCGATGCCTGGATCATGTTGAGCAGCTTCGGTTCTGCGGTGATCTGGCACGGGAGATAAAGGATTTGCCCGACGGTGCCCAGGTGAAGCTCAGGCTTGTCGACTAGTCATTGAAAAAAGGCAGCGTTTCATGGACGTCCAGGGTGTAGCTGAATGGCCCCTCGGCGGCTCCTGAACCCTCCCTGAAGAATCCTCTTATCCACCTTACGGAAGCTTTCCTACGGTTTACTCCCGCGTAAACGGGGCGTAAGCTTCGCGCGTTTTCATCAATAGCGGAGACCCTCAGTGGGTACTTGTTCGAGTGACAGTAGTCGGCCGGTTTCGGTAACCGGCACATACTTGGCAAGGTAACGCGCATTTTCCTGATGCCGTTGTCTCGCCAACAAAGCGAGAAGCGGCATCCCGACAGCAGCCAGTCCTGGCGCCTGTTCGATCCCTCTCATCGACGCTGACCAGCACCTGACTGACCTCGGGATGCTACGGACGCGCCTGCCTTTTTTTGCGGCAGGCGGGCCGAGCTGACTGTGCCTGTAGAACGGGCAGGGTGCAGCCGGTCGTACCTGCCTGCAGGTTTCCTCGCGCAGGAGTTACACCATGAGCCTCATTCTGCTCAAAGCGTTGTTTGCCGGTTTCCTGCGGAATCGGCACATCGCCCGGCATTTCCGTCGCCTGCCGCTGATCCTGCTGGCGTATATGGCGCTGACCCAGGCGGTGAAAGGCTTCTACACCCGTAAATTTGGCTGGCAGTAACGGTGCTATCGCTGGCAAGCCAGCTCCTGCAGGTGCTGGCGTTCAAGGAGATTTTTTATGCAAGCAATCAACAACATCAACCTCAATTCGCTGATCGACACTTTGGTCAGCCTCACCGCCGCGTTCATCCTCGGCGGGCTGATCGGTTTTGAGCGCCAGTACCGCCAGCGCACGGCGGGCCTGCGCACCAACGTGCTGGTGGCGGTGGGCGCGGCGATTTTCGTCGACATGGCCAACCGCCTGGGCGGCGCAGAAGGCGCGGTGCGGGTGGTGGCGTACGTGGTCTCGGGCATCGGTTTTCTCGGCGCGGGCGTGATCATGCGCGAAGAAGGCAATGTGCGCGGGCTCAACACCGCCGCCACGCTCTGGGCGTCGGCGGCGGTGGGGGCCTGTGCCGGCGCCGACCTGATCCTCGAAGCGTTGCTCGGCACGCTGTTTGTGCTGGCGGCCAATACCTTGCTGCGGCCGATCGTCAACAACATCAACCGCCAGCCGCTGGATGTGGTGTCGGCGGAGGTCACCAATATCCTCTATGTCATTGCCCGGCGTACCCAGCAGAAAGCCGTGCTCGCACTGCTGGAAGCCGAGTTGGCGCGTTGCAACTACCCGGCCAGTGATGTCGATGTGCGGCCTTTCGGCACTGACGAAGTCGAAATCGAAGCCACCCTAGCGGTGACCTCGGTGGACGGTGACGAGCTGGATGCCCTGGTGGCGCGGATTTCTCTGTCGACCCTGGTGGTACAGGCCTTCTGGAGCCCAAGCACCACGGAGTAGTACGCGGACGTCAGGCTTTGCCTTGTTCAACACGGACTATGCTACTGAGAGGAAAAGTCCTACAAGCATTCGAGACTATCCCTTCATTTGAAACCACACGCCATTGTTAAGGTTGCGCGCTTGCGCCTATTTAGGAACCCAGGCGCAGCTTTACGTTTTCATCGTGTTTTTCAAAAGGAGAGGCCCGTACTGCCTGAAGTGTCACGCAGAGTACTCAGCACCGTTTGTCGGAACTGTTACTTTTCACAGGTAGATAGGACTCACGTGATATGTAAGCGTACTGATCCTCCCAGGGGAGTCTTATGAGCAACAAAGCTTTAATTGTGGATGATCACCCGTTTATACGCGCCACCGTCAAGCACCTGCTGAAGCAGGAGGGCTTCGACACCATCTTCGAAGCAGGTAACGGCGCGGATGCCATGCAAGTTGCCCGTGAGGAGCGTCCGGACCTTGTCATTCTCGACCTGGCAATGCCCAAGCTCGGTGGGTTGGAGGTGATCAGTCGGATTAAAGCCTTGGACCTGCCTTGCAAGATACTGGTACTGACTTCGTACCTGGCCGTGTTCTTTTCTACCCGTTGCATGCGCGCCGGTGCCATGGGGTTTGTCGCCAAGACCGGCGAACTCGACGAGCTGCAGAAGGCCATCAGGGCAATCAGGTCCGGCTACAGTTGCTTTCCGAGCCTGCCTACCAGTTCGGTGCGTCGCGACGACCTGCAATCCACCGAGCAGGAGTTGGTGGAGGCGCTGTCCGATCGCGAGCTGACGGTATTGCAAAAACTGGCCCTGGGCCTGGGTAACAAGGAGATTGCCGAGGACATGCTGTTGAGTCACAAAACCATCAGTACCTACAAGACGCGGCTCAAGGAGAAACTACGTATGTCCTCGGTGGTGCATCTGTCCAAGTTCGCGCAGCGCAATCACCTGATCTGAAATGAACCCCTCACGGTTGATCAAGCTCATGGTCATCCTGCTCGTGGGGATGTTGCCTGCGGCGGTGATGGCCGTGGATGCACCGCAAAGCCTGCGGCTACTCGGCCACTCAACCCTTGAACCCACCAGCGTGATGCTCGATGAAGCCGACTGGCGCTGGCTGCGCGAGCAGCGCACATTGGTCATCGGGGTCTCGGCGCCGGATTACGCGCCCTTTGACCTGAGTAACAACAAGCAAGAACTGGAAGGCATCACCGCCGATTATGCGGCGCTGATCGGCCAGGCGCTGAATATCGCGGTCACGGTTCGGCGCTACGACACGCGCGATGAAGTTATCGACGCCCTCAAGAGCGGTGCGGTGGATTTTCTCGGCTCGGCCAACGGTTATGAGTTCGCCGATCCGCAGTTGGTGCTATCGCGCTCCTACGCCAATGATCAACCCGTGCTGGTGACGCGCGCGGGTGACAACCTTGCATTGAATGCCGATCTGGCGGGCAGGCGCGTGGCGATGCTCTACCACTACATGCCGCCCGACGCCGTCCAGGCGTTCTACCCCCAAGCGCAGTTGCAGTTGTTTGGCTCGACCTTCGAGGCCATCGGCGCCGTCGCGTTCGGCCAGGCGGATGTGTACCTCGGGGATGCCATCAGCACCCGCTACCTGATCAACAAGAACCATCTCAATAATGTGCGCATGGCGGATTTTTCGGCCATGGAAGCCAACCCGTTCGGGTTCGCCCTGCGCAAGGAAAACACACGCCTGCTGAGGATTATCAACGCCGCGCTGGCCGCTGTTCCCGCCAACCAGCAGATGGAAATCCTGCGCCGTTGGAGTGCCGGTGGCATTGGTTTTCCCGAGGCCGACCGGCTGCGCTTGAGCGTCAATGAGCAGCGCTGGCTGGAGAAGCATCCGCGGGTAAAAGTGGCGGTGGTCGACAAGTTCGTGCCGCTGTCGTTTTTCAACGAGAAGGGCGAGTTCGAAGGCCTGAGTGCCGAGGTGTTGTCGCGGATCAGCCTGCGTACGGGCCTGAAGTTCGACATCGAGCAGGGCACTTCACTGCCGCGCCTGGTTGACGCGGTCAGCACCGGGCGCGTCGATATGCTGGCGGCCGTGACGCCCAGCATCGAGCGGTCGGAGAAGATCCGCTTTACCCGGCCCTACCTGTCAAACCCCTATGCCCTGGTGGTGTCCGCGGACAATGAGCGCGTGATTACCCTGGAGGACATGCCCGGCAAACGCCTGGCGGTGGTCAGCGGCAACAGCCTCGCGATGCAGATTGCCGAGGACTACCCAGGCGTGGTGTTTGTCGAAGTCGAGAACACCGAGCAGGCCATGGCATTGGTGGCCAAGGGCAGCGTGGAGGCGACCGCGGTGTCGTTGATCAGCGCGCGCTACATGATCGCGCGCAATTACCGTGAACGCCTGCGCATCACCAGCACCGTCGGCCGGGAGCCGGCGCGTTTTACCCTGGGGGTCAACCGCAGCGAACTGGAGTTGTATTCGATCCTCGACAAGGCATTGCTGAGCATTACCCCCGAAGAGATGGACGAGCTGACCAACCATTGGCGCAGTGAAATCATCCTCGAAGACAGCTACTGGCTGCGGCACCGCAACGTGATTATCCAAGGCTTCGCCCTTGCCGCGCTGCTGCTGTTGGTCGCCCTGGGCTGGGTGTTCTACCTGCGTAACCTGATTCGCAAGCGCGCCCAGGCGGAGCGGGCCTTGAGCGACCAGATGCGCTTTATGAGCGTGCTGATCGACGGCACTCCGCACCCGATTTACGTGCGCGATCGCCAAGGCCGCTTGATGGCGTGCAACAACGCCTACCTCGATGTCTTCGGTTTCAAGCTCGAAGACGTCATTGGCAAGACCGTGGTGGAGACCGATACCGGCAACCCTCCCCAGGCCCAGTCGTTCCATGCCGATTACCTGCGCTTGATGGAGCAGGGCGAACCGCAGATCCATGACCGCGTGTTGAAGATTCCCGGTGGCGGGGTGTTGACCATCTACCAGTGGATGCTGCCCTACCGGGATAGCAACGGCGGCGTCGTGGGCATGATTGCCGGCTGGGTCGATGTCAGCGAGCGCCAGCGCTTGCTGGGTCAATTGCAGGAAGCCAAGGAGGAGGCCGACGCAGCCAACCGCGCGAAGACCACCTTCCTGGCCACCATGAGCCATGAAATACGCACGCCCATGAACGCTGTGATCGGCATGATCGAGCTGGCCCTGGAAAACGCCCAACAGGGGCGTGCCGACCGCGCCGCGCTGGAGGTGGCCTCGGTGGCGTCGCACAGCATGCTGGAGTTGATCGGCGATATTCTCGACATTGCGCGGATTGAATCCGGCCACCTGTCACTGGCCCTGGAGCCCGCCAATCCGCACGAGCTGCTGGCCTCGGTGGCGCGGGTATTTGAAGGGTTGGCGCGCGACAAGGGCCTGGTGTTGCAAGTGGAACTCGACCCGCTGATCGACCATGCGGTGTTGATCGACCCGCTGCGCTTCAAGCAGGTGGTGTCCAATCTGTTGGGGAATGCGATCAAGTTCACCACCAACGGTCAGGTACGGGTGGGGGCCCAGGGGGCATTGGTCGGCGATCAACTGGACCTGCGGCTATGGGTGGAGGACACCGGCATTGGCATCAGCGCTGTCGATCAGCAGCGCTTGTTCAACCCCTTTATCCAGGGCAGCAATAACGAACAATCGGCACGCAGTGGTTCTGGCCTTGGACTGGTCATCAGCCGCAACCTGTGCGAGATGATGGGCGGGCAATTGCACTTGAGCAGCGTGCTGGGCAAGGGCACGCGGGTGGATGTGACGCTGTCGCTGGAAATGACCACCCGCGTGCCGGATGCATTGCCCGTCTTGCCCGTTCCGACGGCCCGGGCGTTGAGCATCCTGGTGGTGGATGACTACCCGGCCAACCGCCTGCTGCTGGCTCGCCAGTTGAGCTTCCTGGGGCACCGCATCACCACCGCCGAGGACGGTGCCCAAGGCTTTGCCGTGTGGCAGGCCGGGCAGTTCGACGGGGTGATCACCGATTGCAATATGCCCTTCAAGGATGGGTATACGTTGGCGCGGGATATTCGTGCCCAGGAGCGTCAGCGCGGGCTCACGCCGTGCCTGCTGCTGGGGTTCACCGCCAATGCGCAGCCACAAGAAACCGAACGCTGCCGACAAGCCGGCATGGATGGCTGCCTGTTCAAGCCTACCGGGCTTGAAGACTTGCGCGCCGCGTTGGCATCGCGCGCGGTCGGCGAGGTGACACAGGCGGTTGAGCCGACGTTTGATTTGAGCACGCTGATCGCGCTGACCGGTAGCGATAAGGTCGCGCTGAACGAGCTGCTGACGCCGTTACTCGACAGCCTGGAGGAAGATCGCGCCTGGCTGGGTGTTGAGCAAAATCGCACGGACTTCGCCAGGCTGCATGACCTGGCCCATCGCGTCAAAGGTGGCGCACGCTTGGTCAAGTCTCAGGCGTTGATCGCCAGCTGCGAGACCTTGGAAGAGCTGTGCGAGCGTCGCGAAGGCGAGGCATTGGACGCAGCAGTGCAGGCGGTGGAACGGGCTATCGCAGGCTTGCAACACAGCCTCGGGCAGTACTGCAATCAGCCGTGACCGAGGTAGACAGCCATTCGGTGCATTTGGGACAACTCCTACATGAAGGGGGAACATGCCTGATTTTGTCTTCGGGATATGTCTGGAAAATGGGCGACGCTCACTGACGAGCGCTGCCAGCCCAGGGGTTTGCCATGCCGAACAAAGCACTGACCATCCTGATTGCCGATGAACAGCACCTGCAACGGTTGTACATCGAAAAAATGCTCAATCAGTTGGGGTACCACCGGATCGTGCCGGTACAGACCTTCGAAGAAGTCCAGATACTCACCGCCATTCCGGCCGAACCCTTTGACGTGCTGATCATCAATGCGGGGCTGACGCTGCACAGCTGCGGGCCCCAGCCCCAGGTACGCCACGTGCTGGTCTACGACCACCTCGACCTGGGCGCACCTGCCGGCGCAACACCGGCGGTGCTGGTACGGCTGCCCGGGGTACCGGACAACGTCAACCTCGAACATTTCATGGACATCATCGACCCACCCGCAGCCACGGCGGGCCTGCGGGTATTGCCCTGGTTGCGCGAGTTATCCCGCGCACGGGTGGCCGGCGCCTAGTCCCACTTCGGCGCGATGCCCTTGGGGCTGGTCAAGCGATGGCCGCGCTCCAGACCGGCAATCTGTTCCATGTCGGCAGCACTCAAGGTCAGTTGCAGGGCCTTGAGGTTGCTTTCCAGGTTGGCGCGTTTGGTCGAGGAGGGGATCACGGCGTACCCGAGTTGCATGGCCCAGGCCAGCGTCACTTGGGCCGGGGTGGCTTGATGGCGCTCGGCGATCTGCTGGATCACCGGGTCCTTGAGCACTTCGCCGTAGGCCAGGGTCATGTATGAGGTGATCTGGATACCGTGGGCGCTGGCGAACTCCGCCACCTTGCGGTTTTGCAGGTAGGGGTGCAGTTCGATCTGGTTGGTCGCGATGTGCTCGGCGCCGACCGCTGCGATGGCCTGTTTCATCAGGTCAATGGTGAAGTTGGAAATACCGATCTGGCGCGTCAGGCCCTGGCGCTTGGCTTCCAGCAACTGGCTCATGAATTCGGCGACGGGAACCTGGTCTTCCGGCGACGGCCAGTGGATCAGGGTCAGGTCCAGGTAGTCGGTCTGGAGCTTGCGCAGGCTCTCTTTGAGGCTCGGGATCAACTGGCCTTCGGCGAAGTTGGCGATCCAGATCTTGCTGGTGATGAACAGCTCATCACGGGGCACACCGCTGTCGGCGATGGCTTGGCCGACGTCAGCTTCGTTCTCGTAGATCTGCGCCGTGTCGATGACGCGGTAGCCCAGTTCCAGGCCGGTGCTGACGGAGTCAATCACCACCTGGCCCTGCAGGCGGAAAGTGCCGAGGCCGAAGGCGGGTACGTTGGACGTGGGGATAGACATCAGTAACTCCTGAAGAGGTGTGAACAATGGAGTCGAGTATCCGCCCGTCGTTCCTTCGGAAAAACCGTCGAATCCGAAAAGGACTCTTTACCGCAGGTCACGAATGCGCCTGGCCTAAAATGTCGGCGGCGTAATCACCCAGATCACCACCGTCTCCACCTTGCCGGGGTTGCCATACCGATGCGGTTCGCTGCTGGCAAAGCTGAAGCTGTCACCGGCCGCCAGCAGGAAGTGCCGCTCTCCCACCCACAGCTCGAACTGTCCGCGCAACACATAGCCGGCTTCTTCGCCTTCATGGCTATAGCTCTGCTGGCTGTAGGTGCCCGGTGGGAAACTCGATTGCAGCATTTCCAGTTGATGGTTGGGCAGGGGCGTCAGCAACTGGTCGACGATGCCGTCTTCATAGTGGATGCTCTGGCGATTGTCCTTGCGCACCACGTAGCCTGCGTCTGCCGGTGCGGGCGTGGTCTCGCTGGCGAAGAACCATTGGATCGTCACCCCCAGGCTGCGAGCGATGTTGAACAGTGCCGGAATCGACGGGTACGCCAGGTTGCGTTCCAGCTGGCTGAGGTAGCCGGCGGTCAGTTCGCTGGCCTCTGCCAGGGCGGTCAAGGTCATGCCGCTGGCCTTGCGCAAACCACGTATGCGGGTGCCGAGAAACAGTTGCTGGGGTTGGTCGTTCACAGGTTCCATGCCACCTTGAGTCCTTCGTAGATCGCCTCTTCGGCGGTGCGCGGCGCCAGGCAGTCGCCGATCCGGTCAAACGGCACCAGGCCCTGCAACTGCGCGCCGAGAGTGTCCACGGGCTGATGGCCCTGGCACAACACCAGCGTGTCGATATTCTCCAGCAGCATGGGTTCGCCGCTGGCGGTGTGTTGCAGGTACACCGTGGTGTCGTCGCAGCCGTACAAGCGCGCATACGGGATGATCGGAATGCCCAGCCGGTGCAGCTCGCCGGCCAGTTGATCACGCACATACAGCGGCAGATTCTCGCCACAGTGCGTGCCATTCACCGCCAGTTGTACCTGATGCCCGGCGCGCACCAGGCGCTCGGCAATGCCGGGGCCGATCCAGTCGCAACGCCAGTCGACCACCACCACCGAACGCCCCAGGGGCACTGCGTCGCGCAGCACCTGCCAGGCATCCACCACCTGCAGTTCGCCGCCTTGCTCGAAGGCCGGCCAATAGGGTTCGGCGCCGGTGGCAATGATCACGTGGTCGGGTTGCTCGCGTTCCACGAGCGCGCGGTCGACGCGGGTGTTGCGCAGCACCTGCACACCGGCCAGTTGCATCTCGCGTTGCAGGTTGGTGCTGGCGCCGCCGAACTCACTGCGCCGTGGCAGCAATTGCGCCAGCAGCACTTGCCCGCCCAACTGGGCGCTGGCCTCGTAGAGCGTCACGGCATGCCCGCGTTGCGCCGCGACCGCTGCGGCTTTCATACCCGCCGGACCACCGCCCACGACCATGATGCGCTTGCGCTTGAGTGTCGCTTGCACCTCGCCGAATTGCAGCTCGCGGCCGGTCTCGGGATGCTGGATGCACGAGATCGGCAAGCCCTTGTGAAAGTGACCGATGCAGGCCTGGTTGCAGGCGATGCACGCGCGCACATCTTCGACGCGCCCGTCGAGAGTCTTGGCGGGCATCAGCGGGTCGCAGATCAATGCGCGGGTCATGCCGCACACATCGGCCTGGCCGCGCGCGAGGATCAATTCGGCTTCCTGGGGCTGGTTGATGCGCCCGGTGACGAACAGCGGAATCGACAGGCTGGCCTTGAACGTCGCGGCCTCATCGGCGAGGTACGCGGCGGCAATCGCCATGGGCGGCACGATATGGATTGCACCGCCCAGCGAGGCCGACGTGCCCGCAACGATATGCACGTAGTCCAGATGGGACTGCAGGCTCTGCACGGCTTCGAGGGATTCGCTTTCGGTGAGCCCTTCGGCATCGCGTTCATCGGCAGAAATGCGCAGGCCGATGATGAAGTCCGCGTCGGTAGCCGCGCGCACGGCGGCGAGGATTTCCGTCAGGAACCGCAGCCGTTGCTCAAGCGCCCCGTTGTAGCCATCGCTGCGCCGATTGACCCGCGGGTTGAGAAACTGCGCCGGCAGGTACCCATGGCTGGCGACCACTTCGACCCCGTCGATCCCGGCCTGGTGCAGACGCCTGGCAGCGGCGGCGTAACCCGCGACAATCTCATCGATCATCGCTTGGTCCAGCGCACGCGGCATCACCCGGAAGCGTTCATTGGGCACCCCCGAGGCCGAGTAGGCCACCGCCAGCAGGCCATCCGCCGACTCCATGATTTCCCGCCCGGGATGAAAGATCTGCGACAGCACCACGGTGCCATGGGCATGGCAGGTTTCGGCCAGCTCGCGGTAGCCCTCGATGCACGCATCGTCGGTGGCCATCAACACATGGGAGGTGTACCGCGCGCTGTCATGCACCCCGGCCACCTGCAGCACAATCAGGCCGACACCGCCTTCGGCACGCTCACGGTGGTAGGCGATCAATGGCGGATTGACCCGGTTATCGGTGGGCATCGAGGTGTCATGACCGCTGGACATGATGCGGTTTTTCAGGCGTTTGCCCCGCAGTGCCAGGGGCTCGAACAGGTGCGGGAAAGCAGAGGGCGACATGGTGCGGGTACTCCAGGCGCTGTTATTGTTATTTTTCTATAGGAGGCTGCCGCCAGTAAAAAATCAACTTGTTTTTTTACTGGCGTCTGGATTAGCGTCGCCTTCACCCACCCCGTGCCCGGAGAATAAAAATGCCTCACTCCACCGAACAGCACCTGCGCGAAGAGCTTGCGGCGTGTTATCGATTGATCGCGCACTACCGCATGAGCGACCTGATTTTCACGCATATCTCGGTGCGCATTCCCGGGCCCGAGCATCACTTCCTGATCAATCCCTACGGGCTGATGTTCGATGAAATCACCGCCTCCAGCCTGGTGAAGATCGGCCTCGACGGGCGCGCGGTCGAGCCGTCGCCGCATGCGGTCAACCCCGCCGGCTTTGTGATTCACAGCGCAATCCATGGCGCCCGCGAAGATGCCCACTGCGTGCTGCACACCCACACCCGCGCGGGCTGCGCGGTGGCGGCGCTGGCGTGCGGGTTGTTGCCGGTGAACCAGATTTCCATGGAGTTCTACGGCAAGGTTGCCTACCACGACTACGAAGGCGTGGCCCTGGACATGGACGAGCAGCAACGCCTGGTGCGCGACCTCGGCGACAAGCCGGTGCTGATGCTGCGCAACCATGGTTTGCTGACGGTAGGCGCAACCGTCAGCCAGGCATTCCTGCGCATGTACTACCTGGAAAAAGCCTGCGACATCCAGATCGCCGCCCAGGCCTGTGGCCCACTGGTGCTGCCATCCGCCGAGGTCTGCCAGTACACCGAGCAGCAATTCAACAACCCCGGCCGGCCGCTGGAGGAGGGCGAGTTGGTTGACCTGGATGCGATGCAACTGGCGTGGGCGGCGTTGCTGCGCATGCTGGATCGGGTGTCGCCGGGGTACCGCGACTGATGTAGAGTCGTGCAGCCGACTCAACCGAAGGACACCGCGCCATGACCCAGGAAACCCGTTTCTCCCGGATGGAGCCGGAATTGCGCAAGGCCAATCTGGTCCAGGCGACCCTGACTTGCCTCAAGCGTGACGGGTTCCAGGGCGCCTCGATCCGCAAGATCAGCGCCGAGGCCGGGGTCTCCGTCGGGCTGATCAGCCACCACTACTCGGGCAAGGATGAGTTGGTGGCCGAGGCCTATCGCACCATCACCGGCCAGGTCATGAGCCTGCTGCGCGAGACCATGGCCAAGGCGCCGCCCAACCCTCGGGAGCGTTTGTCGGCGCTGTTTCGGGGCTCGTTTTCCGCCGAGTTGCTCGACCCGCAGTTGCTGGACGCGTGGCTGGTGTTCTGGGGCGCAGTGAAGACGGCGCCGGCGATCAACCTGGCCCACGAACACTCCTACGGCGAATACCGCACCATCATGCGTTCGGCCCTGACCGACATGGCCCGCGAAGAAGGGTGGGAGCAGTTCGACGCCGACCTCGCGGCCATCGGCCTGAGCGCCTTGCTCGACGGGTTGTGGCTGGAGTCGGGCCTCAACCCCGGCACGTTCACCCCGGAGCAGGGGATCCAGATCTGCGAAGCCTGGGTCGACGGCCTGCAGTCTGGCGGTCGCAAGCGTTACCAGCTCAAACCCTGAGCCTTCCTCGCCGCCCTGGACGCAAGGTCCGGGGCGGTTTTTCCGGCACTGAAAAAATTTAAGATTTGCCGATTGCCTCCTTACTGAACACTCGTTTAGTATCGCCCCATGTCGCACCCCTCACGCCAAATAAAATAATTCGAGGAAGCCATGACTACCGATTCGTCCGTGCTCACCCACGTGCAGGCAGGCGTTGCCTGGATCACCCTCAACCGAGGGCCGCAGCGCAATGCGCTGGACATCCCGACCCTCAAGCACCTGCACAGCCTGCTCGACGCGTTCAACTGCGACCCGGCCGTGCGTGTGGTGGTGTTGACCGGCAGCGGCCGCAGCTTCTGCGCCGGCGCGGACCTCGCGGAGTGGGCCGACGCCGAAGCACGCGGCGCCCTGGAAACCTACGGCTGGACCGAAACCGCCCACGCCCTCATGACCCGCCTTCACAGCCTCGACAAACCCACGATTGCCGCGATCAACGGCACCGCCGTCGGCGCCGGCATGGACCTGACCCTGTGCTGCGACCTGCGCGTAGCGGCCCAGTCGGCGCGCTTCAAGGCCGGCTACACCAGCATGGCGTATGCCCCGGACGCCGGTGCCAGCTGGCATTTGCCGCGCCTCATCGGCAGCGAGCAGGCCAAGCGCCTGCTGTTCCTTGATGAGCTGTGGAGCGCCGACCGCGCCCTGGCAGCCGGCCTGGTCGGTGAAGTGGTCGCCGATGAGCAACTGCATGCCCACACCCTCGAACTGGCGACCCGCCTGGCCAACGGCCCGACCTTCGCCTTCGCCCAGACCAAAACCCTGATCCGCGATGGCGCCGACCGCAGCCTGCCCGAGCAACTGCAAGCCGAACTGGCCGCCGGCCTGTTATGCGGACGCAGTGCAGATGGCGCCGAAGCCCTGCGCGCGGCCATGGAAAAACGCCTCCCGACATTCTGCGGCAAATAACAACAACGACACCCTCGAGCAGGTAGCGCCATGAATTTCCAACTCAGCCAAGAACAAGACATGTTGGTGGACGCGGTACGCAGTTTTGTTGCCAAGGAATTGTTGCCCCACGAGGAGGCGGTGGACCGCGCCGACGAGGTTTCACCAGAGCTGGCCGCGCAGATCCGCGACAAGGCCATCGCTGCCGGCTTCTATGCCTTCAACATGCCGGAAGAGGTCGGTGGTGGTGGCCTCGACTACTTGTCGCAGGCGTTGATCGAACGGGAATTGTCCAAGGTGTCGTGGGCCCTGCATGTGTTTGTCGCGCGCCCGTCGAAAATCCTCATGGCCTGCACCGGCGCGCAGATCGGCGACTATCTGCTGCCGTGCGTGCAGGGCAAGAAAATCGACTGCTTCGCGCTGACCGAACCCGGTGCCGGTTCGGACGCCAACGCGATCAAGACCCGCGCCGTGCGCCACGGCGACGACTTCGTGATCAACGGCAGCAAGCACTTCATCAGCCATGCCGGGCACGCCGATTTCGCCATCGTGTTTGCCGTCACCGACACCTACGAGCACAACGGCCGCCAGCGCAATGCGGTGACTTCATTCCTGGTCGACCGTGGCACGCCGGGCATGACCATTCGCCGGGGCCCCAAGTGTGTGAGCAACCGCGGTTACCACACCTACGAAATGTTCTTCGACGACTGCCGCGTGCCAGCCTCCAAGGTACTCGGTGAAGTGGGCAAAGGCTGGGACGTGGCCAACGCCTGGCTCACCGCCGGGCGCGTGATGGTCGCCGCCAACTGCGTCGGCCAGGCCCAGCGTGCGCTGGAGGTGTCGCTGCAATGGGCAGCGGATCGCAAGCAGTTTGGCCAGCCCATCGGCACCTATCAGGGCGTGAGCTTCAAACTCGCCGACATGGCCACGCAGATACGCGCGGCTGAACTGCTGACCCTGCACACCGCCTGGAAAATGGATCAGGGCAGCATGACCGACGGTGAGGCCGGCATGGCCAAGCTGTTTGCCAGCGAAACCCTGGGCAAGGTCGCCGACGAGGCCGTGCAGATTTTCGGTGGCATGGGCTTGATGGATGAAGGGCCGGTGGAGCGCATCTGGCGCAACGCGCGGATCGAACGGATCTGGGAAGGCACTTCGGAAATCCAGCGCCACATCATCGCCCGTGAACTGTTGCGGCCGCTGTTGCGCTGATCGGCGCGGAGAACGCTTATGTCCCAGGCTATTCGCGACAATCTCAAGCGCCTGCTGGCGCCCCGGCACCTGGCTTTTGTCGGCGGGCGCAGCATGGCCCGCGCCCTCAAGCGCTGTGCCGACGGCGGGTTTACCGGGCCGATGTGGCTGGTCAACCCGCAGCATGACAGCCTCGACGGCATCCCCTGTGTGCGCCGCGTCGCCGACCTGCCGTGCGGCCCGGATGCGGTATTCATTGCCACCAACCGTGAACTGACATTGACCTGCGTTGCTGAACTGGCCGCCATCGGCACCGGCGGCGCGATCTGCTACGCCTCCGGCTTTGCCGAAACCGGCGCCAGTGGTGCCGCGCTGCAGCAGCAGTTGTTGCACGCCGCTGGCGAGATGGCCTTGCTCGGTCCCAACTGCTACGGCCTGCTCGACTACCTGCACAGCGCCGCCCTGTGGCCGGTGGCCCACGGCGGCAAAGCGGTGGAGAAGGGCGTGGCGGTGCTGACCCAGAGCGGCAACTTCGCCTACAACCTGTCGATGAGCGACCGCTCGTTGCCGGTGGCCTACATGGCCTCGGTCGGCAACCAGGCGCAATTGGGCGTGGCCGAATTGATGGACGTACTGCTCGATGAGCCGCGCGTGACCGCCATCGGTCTGCACCTGGAGGGTTTGAAGAATGTCCCGGGGTTCGCCCGCGCCGCGCACAAGGCGCTGGAGAAGGGCATCCCGATCATCGCGTTGAAAACCGGCGTGTCGCAGATCGGGGCCGAGCTGGCGCTGAGTCATACCAGTTCGCTGTCCGGCTCCGACACACTGTACGACAGCCTGTTCGCCCGGCTCGGGGTGATCCGCGTGAGTGGGCCGGTGAGTTTTGTCGAGACCTTGAAAGCCGCAGCGTGCGGCAATCTGCCGGCCGGCAACCGCCTGATCGCGCTGGCCTGTTCCGGTGGCGACGCGGGACTGATCGCCGACTACGCCGAGCGCAACCAACTGGCCTTGCCGACACTCGACGAAGACCAGCGCGCAGAGCTGGCGCAGGTGCTGCCCAGCTACGCCAACCTGGTCAACCCGCTGGACTTTACCACCGCCATCTGGGGTAACCGCGAAGCCCTCGACACGATGCTCGATACCGCCCTGCGCACGGAGGCCGATGCCGCCATGCTGGTGCTGGACTACCCGGCCGAATTCACTGGCGAACGCAAGGAATGCGACCTGCTGCTCGGGCTGTTTTGCGACGCGCTCGACCGGCATGGCAAGACCGGGTTTGTCACCTCGGCGTTTCCCGAATTGCTGCCGGCCCATGCCCGCGAGCGCTTGCATGCCCGCGGCATTGCCGCGCTGCAAGGCGTGGAGGATGCACTCGCGGCCTGGGGGCGGATCGCCGAGTATCAGCATAATCGACGGACCTTGCTGGCGCGCGGCGAATCGAGCCTCGTGCCGCTGTGCCCGCAACCCCTGCAAGGCCAGGGCCTGGCCCTGGATGAGTGGGCGTCCAAGCAAGCCTTGCGCGTGTTCGGCCTGAACACGCCGGCGGCGGTATTGAGTACGCCGGGACGCGCGATTGCCGATGCCGATGTGCTGGGCTACCCGTTGGTGCTCAAGGCGGTCAGCACGCAGTTGCCGCATAAAACCGAGGCCGGTGCCGTCGCCTTGAACCTGCAGGATGGTGTGGCGCTGACGTCTGCGCTGGCGCTGATGCGCGGGCAGATCGCCGCGTACGCGCCCGGTGTAGCGTTTGACCAACTGCTGCTGGAGTCCATGGCGACCCCGCCGTTGGCCGAGCTGATCGTGGGTATCAAGCGCGAGAATGACTTCGGCCTGGCGCTGGTGATCGGCGCTGGTGGCATCCTCGTGGAACTGCTCAAGGACAGTCGCAGCCTGCTGCTGCCGACCACTGACGATGCGATCCGCCACGCCGTGCTCAGCTTGCGCAGCGCCGCGTTGCTGCAGGGCTTTCGCGGGCGCGAAATGGCGGATCTCGACGCGCTGGTCGCGGCCATCCGTGCGGTGGCCGACTACGCCTGCGCCAACGCCGCGCAATTGCTGGAGTTGGATGTGAACCCATTGCTGGTCAACGCCCACGGCGCCACGGCGGTCGACGCGTTGATTCGTCTAGGAGATCAACATGCACGATAAAACCTTGACCGGCGGCCAGGCCCTGGTGCGGTTGCTGGCCAACTATGGCGTCGATACCGTCTTCGGGATTCCCGGAGTGCACACCCTGGAGTTGTACCGCGGCTTGCCCGGCAGCGGCATTCGCCATGTACTCACCCGCCATGAACAGGGCGCGGGCTTTATGGCCGATGGTTATGCGCGTGTCAGCGGCAAGCCCGGCGTGTGCTTTGTGATCACCGGGCCCGGCGTGACCAACGCCGCAACCGCCATCGGCCAGGCCTACGCCGACTCCATACCGCTGCTGGTGATTTCCAGCGTCAACCACACCGCCAGCCTCGGCAAGGGCTGGGGCATCTTGCATGAGACCCAGGACCAGCGCGCGATCACGGCGCCGATCACGGCGTTTTCCGCCGTGGCCTTGAGCACCGAGGATTTGCCCGAACTGGTGGCGCGTGCTTATGCGGTGTTCGACAGTGAGCGGCCACGGCCGGTGCACATTTCGGTGCCGCTCGACGTGTTGGCTGCGCCGATCCAGAGAGATTGGAGCAATGAGGTCGTACGCCGCCCAGGGCGCGGTTTGCCCTCGGCGGAAGACCTGGACCAAGCGGCGGCAAAACTGTCGGCGGCCAAGCGCCCGATGATCATCGCCGGCGGCGGCGCGCTGGCAGCCGGCGAGGCGTTGCAGCGCTTGAGCACACAACTGGCGGCGCCGTTTTTCAGCAGTGTCGCGGGTAAGGGCCTGTTGCCGATCGAGCATCCGCTGAATGCCGGCTCGACCTTGTGCGTCGAACCCGGTTGGCAATTGATCAGCGAGGCCGACGTGGTGCTTGCGGTCGGCACGGAAATGGCCGACACCGACTATTGGCGCGAGCGTTTGCCGCTGAACGGCGAGCTAGTGCGCGTGGACATCGACCCGCGCAAATTCAATGATTTCTACCCGTGCGCCGTCGCGCTGAAAGGCGATGCCCAACAGACGGTGCAAGCCCTGCTGCAACGGCTACCGCCGGCACCGCGCGACGCTGCGGCAGCGGCCAGATCAGTGGCGGCAGTGCTGCAGGCCATCGAGTCCGGACACGGTCCGTTGCAATCGATCCACCAGGCGATTCTCGAGCGCATCGAGGCCGAATTGCCGGCGAATGCGGTGATCAGCAGTGACATGACCCAACTGGCCTACACCGGCAACTACGCCTACCGCAGCCGGGCCCCGCGCAGTTGGCTGCACCCCACGGGCTACGGCACCTTGGGCTACGGCTTGCCGGCCGGCATCGGCGCCAAGTTCGGCGCGCCGCAGCGGCCCGGCCTGGTGCTGGTGGGTGATGGCGGCTTTCTCTACACCGCGCAGGAACTGGCGACGGCGGTGGAAGAACTGGACAGCCCGCTGGTGGTGCTGCTGTGGAACAACGACGCCCTCGGCCAGATCCGTGACGACATGCTCGACCTGGAGATCGAACCGATCGGCGTGCTGCCGCGCAACCCGGATTTTGCCTTGTTCGCCCAGGCGTTCGGCTGCACGGTGAACCAGCCCCAGGACCTGGATGCATTGCAGACGGACTTGCGCAACGCCTTCAAACGCAACGGCGTGACCTTGATCGAGCTGAAACATGCCTGTGCCTGTTGATCTTTAGAGGAGCAAGACCATGAGCGAAAACAACAACAAAATGACTCAAGCGATGCACCGACGGGACTTCCTCAAACACAGCGCCGTGGCCGGTGCGGTGGCGGCGGCGTTTTCCCTGGGCCTGCCGCTGCACGCATTGGCCCAGGACGCGACGCCCAAGCCCGGCGGCGTGCTGCGCCTGGGCCTGGCCGGAGGCAGCACCACTGACTCGCGCGATCCCGGTTCCTGGGTCGACACCTTCACCTTTGTCGGCTTCTCGGCGGTGTACAACACGCTGACCGAAATCGCCGTCGACGGCAGCGCGATTCCCGAACTCGCCGAGCGCTTTGAATCGACCCCGGATGCGCGCGTGTGGACCTTTCACCTGCGCCCCGGCGTGACCTTCCATAACGGCAAAAGCCTGAGCGCCGAAGACGTGGTGGTGTCGATCAATCATCACCTGAGCAAGGACTCCACGTCGGCCGCCAAGACTGTACTCGGCGACGTCGCCAGCGTCAGCGCCCAGGGCAATGATGCGGTGGTGTTCGAGCTGCATTCGGGCAACGCCGACTTTGCCTACGTGGTTGCCGATTATCACCTGGTGATCATGCCCGCCAAGGATGGCGCCGCCGACTGGAAGGCCGGCGTCGGCACCAGCGGCTACCGCCTGAAAAGCTTCGAGCCGGGTGTGCGCATGGACCTGGAGCGCAACCCCGACTACTGGAAACCCGGTCGCGCGCATTTCGCCAGCGCCGAGTTGCTGGCCATCGCCGACGGTGCCGCGCGGGTCAATGCGCTGGTCACCGGGCAGGTCGATGTGATCAACAAGGTCGACCTGAAAACCGTGGCCCTGCTCAAGCGCAACGCCAACCTGGTGATCGAAGAAACCAAGGGCGCGCAGCACTACACCTTCCCGATGCTGTGCGACAGCAACGAATTCAAGAACAACGACATTCGCATGGCGATGAAGCACGCGATCAATCGCGAAACCTTGCTCGCCTCGGTGCTGTACGGCTACGGCCTGGTGGGCAACGACCACCCGATCCAGCCCGGCAGCCGCTTTATCAACGCTGCCCTGGAGCAACGCACCTACGATCCGGACAAGTCGCGCTTCTACCTGCGCAAGGCCGGGGTGGAGTCGCTCAAGGTCCGCCTGCAGGCGTCGGACGCCGCCTACACCGGCGCAGTGGACGCCTCGGTGTTGTTCAAGGAGCAGGCGCGCCAGGCCGGTATCGACATCGACGTGGTGCGCGAACCGGCCGACGGGTTCTTTTCCAACGTGTGGATGAAGCAGCCGTTCACCACCTCGTTCTGGTACAGCAGCCTGACCGCCGACCGCATGTTCAGCATCGGCTACGCCAAGGGTGCGGCGTGGAACGAGACCCACTGGGACAACCCGCGCTTCAACCAACTGCTGACCGCCGCCCGTGGCGAGATGAACGCCCCGTTGCGCCAGGAGATGTACAACGAAATGCAGGCCCTGTGCCGGGATGATGGCGGGGCCATCGTGCCGCTGTTTGCCAGTTCGGTGGCGGCGCGTTCGAACCGCGTGGCGCACGGTGCGCAGACCGCGCCGTATGGCGAGTTGGATGGGCTGAGGCTGATCGAGCGGTGGTGGCAGGCGTGAATACTTCAGAAACGCCACAAACCAAATGTGGGAGCGGGCTTGCTCGCGAATGCGCTGGGTCAGTCTCTATCTGTATTGGCTGACACACCGCTTTCGCGAGCAAGCCCGCTCCCACATTGGACATTTGTCGCCTTCGAGAACATGCCCAACTCATGAGAACCGAACATGAATAGCTTATTCAAACTGGTGCTCCAACGCCTGGCCCTCGGCCTGCTGTCTTTGTTCGCCGTGTCGGTGATCATCTTTCTCGCCGTGGGCATGCTCCCGGGGGATATCGCCCAGGCCATGCTCGGCCAGTCCGCCACGCCGGAGACTGTGGCGGCGTTTCGCGCGCAATTGGGCCTGGATCTGCCGCCGCTGACGCGCTTCGCGCACTGGCTGCTGCGTCTGCTGCACGGTGACCTCGGCGCTTCGCTGGCCAACCAGCGACCCATTGCCGAGTTGATCGGCGCGCGCCTGGGCAACACCTTGAGCCTGGCCGCGTTGGCGGCGTTGGTCTCGGTGCCCACGGCGCTGGTGCTGGGGATGCTGGCGGCGTTGTACCGCAACAGCTGGTTCGATCGCCTGCTCAACACCTCGGCGTTGAGCGCGGTGTCGTTCCCGGAGTTCTTCGTCGCGTACCTGTTGATCCTGGTGTTCTCGGTGAAACTGGGGTGGTTTCCCAGCCTGTCCAACCTGGCCCCGGATGCCAGTTTCGGCACCATTCTCGAACGCTCGGTGTTACCGGTGGCCACCCTCAGCCTGGTGGTGATTGCGCAGATGATGCGCATGACCCGCGCCTCGCTGATCAACCTGCTGGCCAGCCCGTATATCGAGATGGCGCGCCTGAAGGGCATCCGTCAGTCGCGGATTATCTGGCGGCACGCGCTGCCCAATGCGCTGGCGCCCATCGTCAATGTGGTCGCGCTGAACCTGGCGTACCTGGTGGTGGGCGTGGTGGTGGTCGAGGTGGTGTTCGTGTACCCGGGCCTCGGCCAGTTGCTGGTGGACTCGGTGTCCAAGCGCGACATTCCGGTGGTGCAGGCCTGCAGCCTGATCTTCGCCGCCACTTACATCCTGCTCAATACCGGGGCGGACGTGTTGTCCATCGCCAGCAACCCACGCCTGATGCATCCGAAGGGGTAGACCATGAGCCTGTTGAGCCAAGTGGCCCGGGCGCCGTTGAGCGCCAAGTTCGGCCTGCTGATCATTGTGTTGTACATCGTGGTGGCGGTGTTTGCGCCGCTGCTGGCGCCCTACGGCGAAACCCAGGTGGTGGGCGAGGGCTTTGCGCCCTGGAGCGGCCAGTTCCTGCTGGGCACCGATAACCTCGGGCGCGACATGTTCAGCCGCCTGGTGTACGGCGCGCGCAATACCCTGGGCATCGCGTTCCTGACCACGACCCTGGCGTTTCTGCTCGGCGGCCTGTGTGGTTTGGTCGCCGCGATCAAGGGCGGCTGGATCGACCAGGGCTTGTCGCGGGTGGTGGACATTCTCATGGCGATCCCGCAGCTGATCTTTGCCTTGCTGATTCTCAGCGTGGTGGGCACCAACGCCACCTCGCTGGTGCTGGTGATTGCGCTGCTGGATTCGACACGGGTGTTTCGCCTGTCCCGCGCCGTGGCGATGACCGTGGTGGTGCAGGACTTCGTCGAGGCTGCCCGCCTGCGCGGCGAAGGCCTGTGGTGGCTGGTCACCCGCGAAGTGCTGCCCAACGCCGCCGCACCGTTGATTGCCGAATTCGGCCTGCGCTTCTGCTTTGTATTCCTGTTTATCAGCGCGCTGTCGTTCCTCGGCCTGGGCATCCAACCGCCCACCGCCGACTGGGGCAGCATGGTCCGCGACAACGCGGTGTTGATCACCTTCGGCGATATCAGCCCGTTGCTGCCGGCCCTGGCAGTGGCGTTGATCACCGTCAGCGTGAATTTTGTCGTCGACTGGATGCTGCATAAATCCAGCGGCCTGAAGGAGTGTTGAGGATGGACAAGCCCTTGTTGGAAATCCGCAACCTGCAGATCGAGGGACATTACGAGGACGCCTGGCACCCGCTGATCAAGGGCATCGACCTGACCTTGCAGCGCGGCGAAGTGCTGGGGCTGATTGGCGAGTCGGGGGCGGGCAAATCGACCCTCGGGCTGGCCGCCATGGGCTATGCGCGCGACGGTTGCCGCATCACGGGCGGCTCGGTGTGTTTTGACGGCATTCAACTGCTGCAGGCCAAGCCCGAAGCGCTGCGCAAGTTACGCGGCTTGCGCATTGCCTATGTCGCGCAAAGTGCGGCCGCGTCGTTCAATCCGGCGCATCGGCTGATCGACCAGCACGTCGAAACGGCGGTGATCAACGGCGGCATCAACCGTGCCCAGGCCGAGCGCGAAGCAGTGGAGTTGTACCGCGTTCTGCGCTTGCCCAACCCGCAGACCATCGGCCAACGTTATCCCCATCAGGTTTCCGGCGGCCAGCTGCAACGGGTGATGACCGCGATGGCTATGGCGTGCCACCCCGACCTGATCATCTTTGACGAACCCACCACCGCCCTCGACGTCACCACGCAGATCGAAGTCCTCGCGGCGATCCGCGATGCGGTGAAAACCTTCGGCAGCGCCGCGCTGTATATCAGCCACGACCTGGCGGTGGTCGCGCAGATGGCCGACCGCATCATGGTGCTGCGCCACGGCAAGCTGGTGGAAGAGGCCGACACCCGCAGCATGCTCAGCCAGCCGCAGCAGGACTACACCAAGTCGCTGTGGGCAGTGCGCAGCTTTCGCACCGAGCCCAAGCCGTGCCCGGTACAGGAGCAGCCGCTGCTGGATGTGCGCCAGGTGTGCGCCAGCTATGGCCATCAACCGGTGCTGCAGGAGGTGTCGATGAAGCTGTATCGCGGCCAGACCCTGGCGGTGATCGGCGAGTCCGGCAGCGGCAAGAGCTCCACCGCGCGCCTGATCACCGGCTTGCTCCCGGCCACGAGCGGGCAGGTGCTGTATGACGGCGAGGCGTTGCCGGTGGACTTTCGCCAGCGCAGCAAGGAGCAGTTGCGGCGCATCCAGATGATCTACCAGATTCCCGATACCGCGCTGAACCCGCGCCAGCGCATCGTCGACATCATCGGCCGGCCGCTGACGTTTTACCTGGGCCTGAAGGGCAAGGCCCTGCGTGCGCGGGTCGCCGAGCTGCTGGAAATGATCGAGCTGGACCCGGCCACCTACATGGAGCGCCAGCCGCGAGAACTGTCCGGCGGGCAGAAGCAGCGCATCTGCATCGCCCGCGCCCTGGCGGCCGACCCGCAATTGATCATCTGCGATGAGGTCACCTCGGCCCTCGATCAACTGGTGGCCGAGGGCGTGTTGAAACTGCTCAACCGCCTCCAGCAGCAACTCGGCGTGGCCTACCTGTTCATCACCCACGACGTTGCCACCGTCCGCGCGATTGCCGATGAAGTGGTGGTGATGCAGCGGGGCAGGGTGGTGGACCAGGGCAGCCGCAGCGCGATTTTCACCCCGCCGTACCAGGACTACACCGGCCTGTTGTTTTCATCCGAACCTGCGATGGACCCGGACTGGCTCGATCACTTGCTGGCCCAACGGGCGGCGCCCACTGTTTGAGGAATTCACATGAAGGTTTTGATTGTTCACGCGCACCCTGAACCGCAGTCGTTTACCGCCGCCTTGCGTGATCAGGCCATCGCCACGTTGAGCGCGCAGGGGCATGAGGTGCAGGTCAGTGATTTGTACGCAATGCAGTGGAACCCGGTGGCGTCGGCCGCGGACTTTTGCGCGCGGGAAAACCCTGACTACCTGGTGTATGCCCTGGAGCAGCGCCTGGGGGTGAAGAAGCAGTCGATCGCGGCGGATATCCAGGGCGAGTTGGACAAGCTGCTCTGGGCTGACCTGCTGATCCTCAATTTTCCGATCTTCTGGTTCTCGGTGCCGGCGATGCTCAAGGGCTGGATCGACCGCGTACTGGTGTCGGGTGTGTGTTACGGCGGCAAGCGGTTTTACGATCAGGGCGGGCTGGCGGGCAAGCGGGCGTTGGTCACGGTGACCTTGGGCGGGCGTGAACACATGTTCGGCGAGGGCGCGATTCACGGGCCGTTGGAGGACATGTTGCGGCCGATCCTGCGCGGGACCTTGGCGTATGTCGGGTATGAAGTGCTGGCGCCGTTCGTGGCGTGGCATGTGCCGTATATCAGCGATGAGGCGCGGCAGGCATTTCTGACCGCGTACGAGCAGCGGCTGCAAGGGCTGGCGGATGAGCAGCCGTTGGTGTTCCCGAAAATGGCGCAGTTCGATGAGGCGCTGTATCCCCTTTCTTGAACTTGTCACCGGCCAAATGTGGCAGCGGGCTTGCCTGCGATTGCGGTACACCAGCTACAGATCTGTAGCCTGACACACCGCTATCGCAGGCAAGCCCGCTCCTACGTTTTGAGCTGCATCAGTCAGTGCTATTGCGTTGTTCGCGCAGACGCTGCGCCGCGCTGCGCAGCAGTTGCTCGGTACCGTCCCAGCCCAGGCAGCCATCGGTCACCGACACACCGTATTTCATCGATGCACTCAGCGGCTGGCAGCCTTCGAACAGGTGGCTTTCGATCATCATGCCGACCAGCGACGTGTCGCCCTGCAAGCGCTGCTCCAGCACGTCGTTGAACACCGCCGGTTGGCGCAACGGGTCCTTGCCGCTGTTGGCATGGCTGCAATCGACCATGATCCGCGCCGCCACCTTGGACTTGGCCAGGTCGAGCTTGACCTGCGCCACGCTCTGCGCATCGTAGTTCGGCCCGCGGTGGCCGCCGCGCAGCACCAGGTGGGTGTCGGGGTTGCCTGGGGTCTGGATGATCGCCGGATGGCCCTGGCTGTCGACGCCGAAGTGGCGGTGCGGGTGGGCGGCCGAGCGCATCGCGTCGCAGGCAATCGCAACGCCGCCGTCGGTGCCGTTCTTGAAGCCCACGGGCATGCCCAGGCCGCTGGCCATTTCGCGGTGGATCTGCGATTCGGTGGTACGCGCACCAATCGCAACCCAGCTGAGCAGGTCATCGAAGTAGCCGGCGGCCATCGGTTGCAGCAGCTCGGTGGCGACCGGCAGGCCCAGGCGCAGCATTTCGCGCATCAGCTCGCGAGACAGCGTGAGGCCGGCGGCCATGTCATCGCTGCCATCCAGGTGCGGGTCGTAGGCCAGGCCTTTCCAGCCGATGGTGGTGCGCGGCTTTTCGACGTAGGCGCGGATCACCAGCAGCATCTGGTCGCTGACTTCAAGGGCCAGCTTCTTCAGATTGCGTGCGTACTCCATGGCCGATTCCGGGTCGTGGATCGAGCACGGGCCGACAATCACCAGCAAGCGAGAGTCCTGGCCACCGAGGATGGCGCGCACGGCTTGGCGATGGGCGTGGATCTGTTCATTGAGGAACGGGCTGAGGGGCAACTGGTGCTTGAGCTCAAGCGAGCTGGGCAGGCGCTGGGTCAGGGCTTCGTTGGCGCTGGTCAGGTTCGAAACGGGCAGAGCGGCGGTGGCAGAGTTCATATTCAAGGCTTCCTGGGCAAGCGGCGGGCTGTTCCCGCGCGCTTGGCCCTACTGGGGTGTTCGACAATTGGCCGTATCGGCTACGTGTGTTGGCTTGCCACCGATAGGTGACCGATCGGAGGCGGCAGGCTGTCCCGAGCGGAGCTTGCTAAATCGCCAGGCGGTGGAGGTGTCGTAGCGGTAATAGGTGGCGTAGTTCATGTCTTGATTCCTTTTAAATGTCCGGTGTGCAACAAAATTTTCAGGGCCTGAAAAAACAAAACCCCCGGTCGGGGAGCCGACCGGGGGTTAGATTTCTCTGGTAGGCGACCCCTTGAGTAGTGGGCGCCGATTTCAGGTATCAGGCGCGCCAGTGGCTAAACCAATACCCAAAATAAAAGCTGACCAGTGCGCTCGAACCGTTCACACGGGTAGCCGATACCGAGCGCTGGGCGCTGGCAGCAGGGCAAACCTGAGGGTGGGTGAGTTGCAACATGGTATGTCTCCAAATGATGGAGCGAGCTTACTAGAGGCACACCGGTGGATTCAATCAGTAATTTCTATTGCCGCGGGGTACTTACGGCTATGAGGGACTGCCGATATGCTGGACACACCTTGTTAATGATTGCTTGGACGCGACCATGACCGCCTTGACCCTTGGTGCTGCTCAAACTGTCTCCATCGCGGGCGACGTGCCGGCCAACATCCACCGGCACCTGGCGTTCATGCGCGCGGCAGCGGACAACGGCGTGCAAGTGCTGGTCTTTCCGGAGCTGTCGCTGACCGGGTACGAGCCGTTTCTGGCGGCTGAGTTGGCGATAGAGCCCGAGGCTGCCGTGTTGGCGCCGCTGCGCGAGATGGCACGCGAGCTGCGCTTGACCGCGGTGGTCGGCATGCCGGTCCGGCTGGCGTCGCAAGAGGGCGTATTGATCGGTGCGCTGGTGCTGGGCGCGGACGGTTCCCTCGGCGTCTACACCAAGCAGCATTTGCACCCCGGCGAAGCGTTGGCGTTTGTCGCCGGGCAGGGGGGCGCGGCCCTCGAGCGGGGAGATGAGCGCATAGCGTTGGCGGTGTGTGCGGACTTTTCCCACGCCAGCCATCCTCGTCGCGCGGCTGAAGCGGGTGCCACCGTGTATGCGGCGGGTGTGCTGGTCAGCGAAGGCGGCTATGCGGCGGACAGCGCTTTGCTCCAAGGCTATGCCGCCGAGCATGGTCTGCTGGTACTGATGGCCAACCATGGTGGCCCATCGGGTGGCTGGGCCTGCGCGGGTCGCAGCGCGATCTGGGCGCCGGATGGCCGCTTGATTGCCGCCGCCCCAGGGGTGGGCGACGCATTGGTGATCGCCGAGGGCGAAGGTGGGCGTTGGGCTGGCCGAGTGGTAGCAGTGTAAATGAGCTTTCATCTACGGGCCGCGACGGCCAACGACTTGCCCTTTGCCCGCACCCTGACCCACGAAGCCATGAGCCGCTACTACCTGCAGTACGGCTTGCTGTGGTCCAACGATGGCTTCGACGTCGCCTGGGCCGGGCGTGAGAACTGGCTGATCTGCCGCGATGACGCGGTGATGGGGTTTGTCAGCCTCAGTCGGGACAGCAAGGCCCTGTATATCCGCGAGTTGCACATGCTCGAGTGTTGTCGCAAGCAGGGCGCGGGCAGTTGGGTGCTGGAGCAGATGGCGCTGAAAGCGCGCACGCACGGCCTGGGGCTACTACGCTTGACGGTGTTCAAGACCAATCCGGCGAGAAGGTTGTATCAGCGCCGAGGCCTGAGCATCGTGGGGGAAGAGGACTGCTTCTGGCGTATGGAACTCGACTGTCGGTCAACGCTGGCGGGCGAATAGCACACTCATTCGGGCAAAACAGGCACAACGCTTCAATAAGCGCATACTGGGTCAGGACAGTACGTCCAGCTCCTGTCTCAGGGGCTCATTCTCGGCCAGGATGATGCCCTCTTTCATGCCCAGAAGGACCGCTACCTTATGGGCCTCTCCACGCCGTCCCTTTTTGCGCCCAGCGAGCACTTGATAAGTGGTTGCCGGGTCCACGCCGTGTTCCCGGGCGAACGCTTGAACTGACTTTCCTTGGTGTTCAAGCCAAGCCTTGGCTTGTGCAGCAGTGCGGATTGCGGGCATAGTTCAAAACCGTTCAAGTTTGTTTAACGAAGAGATGAGTGTGTCACCTCTTGGGGTGTGCCAATTTAGGATCATACATCCAAATGAGTGGAATCGGTTCGCGTTTAAGGCAAGAAAGAGAGCGGCTAGGGCTGTCGCAAAAAGTGTTTGGTGAAATAGGAGGCGTTGAAGCCAACGCGCAAGGCAAATATGAAAACGGCGGTCGGGCGCCCAAGGCTGACTACCTTTCCCGCGTGGCGCAAAGAGGTGTGGATATCCTGTACGTGTTGACGGGCAGCCCCACGCCGATCCAACTGGATAACCTGAGCCAGATCGAAGAAAAAGTGCTGGGCAATTATCGAGCGATGTTCAAGGAAGACCAGGATGCAATCCGCCGCTTGACCACCACGCTGGCCGAGCATTCATCCATACGCAACGGAAAACCCAAGCCGCAACCCCAGGATTCCTGACCTTTAACCCGATAAACAGCGCGGTTCGCGGTTCGACGGGCAGGCGCAGCGCGTTGAAACTCTATATATATGACACTTGCAACTAGGTCTGCGCCTTGGTTTTTTGCTAAGGTGTTCAGCAACCTATAAGACCATATCGCGAGGTGTCTGCTTGATTAGGGTGCTAGTAGTCGATGACCATGATCTCGTTCGTACAGGCATTACACGAATGCTGGCTGACATCGATGGCCTGCAAGTAGTCGGCCAGGCTGAATCGGGTGAGGAGTCCCTGATCAAGGCCCGGGAGTTGAAACCCGATGTGGTGTTGATGGACGTCAAGATGCCCGGGATCGGCGGTCTTGGCGCCACGACCAAGTTGTTGCGCAGCCACCCCGACATCAAGGTCGTGGTGGTCACCGTGTGCGAGGAAGACCCGTTTCCCACCCGCCTGTTGCAGGCAGGGGCGGCGGGCTACCTGACCAAGGGCGCGGGCCTGGCCGAGATGGTCCAGGCCATTCGCCTGGTATTTGCCGGCCAGCGGTACATCAGCCCGCAGATTGCCCAGCAATTGGCCATCAAATCCTTCCAGCCCACCAGCGACTCGCCCTTCGACGCACTGTCGGAGCGGGAAATCCAGATTGCCTTGATGATTGTCGGGTGCCAGAAGGTGCAGACCATCTCCGACAAGCTGTGCCTGTCACCCAAGACCGTCAACACCTACCGCTATCGCATTTTCGAGAAGCTCGCCATCAGCAGTGATGTTGAATTGACCCTGCTCGCGGTGCGCCACGGCATGGTGGACGCCAGCGCCTGACATGAGCACACCGTTTGATCCAAGTGCCTTTCTCTCAACCTGCAGTGGCCGCCCTGGCGTGTACCGCATGTTCGACAGCGAGGCACGGCTGCTGTATGTCGGCAAAGCCAAGAACCTGAAAAACCGCCTGGCGAGCTACTTTCGCAAGACCGGCCTGGCGCCCAAGACCGCCGCGCTGGTGGCGCGTATCGCCCAGGTCGAAACCACCATCACCGCCAACGAGACCGAGGCGCTGCTGCTTGAACAGACGCTGATCAAGGAATGGCGGCCGCCCTACAACATCCTGCTGCGCGACGATAAATCCTACCCGTACGTATTTTTATCCGACGGCAACTTTCCGCGCCTGAGCATTCACCGGGGCGCGAAGAAGCAGAAGGGCAAGTATTTCGGTCCGTACCCCAGCGCGGGCGCGATCCGCGAGAGTTTGAGCCTGCTGCAAAAGACCTTCTTTGTGCGCCAGTGCGAAGACAGCTTCTACAAGAACCGCACCCGGCCTTGCCTGCAGTACCAGATCAAGCGCTGCAAGGCCCCGTGTGTGGGGCTGGTCGAGCCTGCGGAGTACGCCGAGGATGTGCGCCATTCGGTGATGTTCCTCGAAGGGCGCAGCAATGCACTGACCGATGAACTCTCCGGCGCCATGGAGCAGGCCGCCAGTACCCTGGATTTCGAGCGCGCTGCCGAGCTGCGTGACCAGATTTCCCTGCTGCGCCGCGTCCAGGATCAGCAAAGCATGGAAGGTGGCACCGGCGATGTCGATGTGATCGCAGCCTTCGTCAACCCGGGCGGCGCCTGTGTGCACCTGATCAGCGTGCGGGGCGGGCGGGTGCTGGGCAGCAAGAACTTTTTCCCGCAGACCGGTATCGACGAGGAGGTCGCCGAAGTCATGGCCGCCTTCCTGGGCCAGTACTACGTCAGCAGCCCCGAGCGCGATTTGCCGTCCGAGCTGATCGTCAACGTGGTGCATGAAGACTTCCCGACCTTGATCGAGGCGATCCACGAGCTGCGCGGCCGCGAACTGGACATCAGCCATCGTGTACGCGGCACCCGCGCACGCTGGCAGCAATTGGCCGTGACCAACGCCGAACAGGCGCTGGGCGCACGCCTGGCCAATCGACAGCACGTCGCCGCGCGTTTCGACGCATTGGCCGAAGTCCTCAACCTGGACGAGCCGCCCCAGCGCCTGGAGTGCTACGACATCAGCCACTCCAGCGGCGAGGCGACGGTAGCCTCCTGCGTGGTATTCGGGCCGGAAGGGCCGATCAAGTCCGACTACCGGCGCTACAACATCGAAGGCGTGACCGCCGGCGATGACTATGCCGCCATGCACCAGGCCCTTACGCGGCGTTTCAGCAAGCTCAAGGACGGCGAGGGCAAGCTGCCCGATATCCTGCTGGTGGACGGCGGCAAGGGCCAGCTGTCCATGGCCCGTGACGTGCTCAACGAGCTGGCGGTGCCCGACCTGATTCTGCTCGGCGTGGCCAAGGGCGCTACGCGCAAGGCCGGTTTCGAGACGTTGTACTTGAATGATGCCGCCCATGAGTTCACTTTGAAGGGGGACTCACCTGCGCTGCACCTGATCCAGCAGATTCGCGACGAAGCGCACCGTTTCGCCATTACCGGGCACCGCGCCCGCCGTGGCAAAACCCGGCGAACCTCAACCCTGGAAGGGGTTGCAGGGGTAGGCCCGACACGACGCCGCGACTTGCTCAAACATTTTGGTGGCTTGCAGGAGCTATCCCGTGCCAGCATTGACGAAATAGCCAAAGCACCCGGTATCAGTAAAAAGCTCGCTGAGTTGATTTATGCAAACCTGCACAGCGAATAGAATGCCTTTCCACCTTGTAGCCAGTTGTGCCGATGAATATCCCTAATCTGATCACCGTTCTACGCGTCCTGCTCATTCCGATTTTTATTCTGTTGTTCTATTTGCCCTACGAATGGAGCTACGCGGCCTCAAGTTCGGTATTCGCCTTTGCGGCTGCCACCGACTGGCTTGACGGCTACCTGGCGCGCCGCCTGGAACAGAGCACGCCGTTTGGCGCGTTCCTCGACCCGGTGGCCGACAAACTGATGGTGGCTGTCGCTCTGGTGCTGTTGGTACAAGAACACGGCAATCTGTGGCTGACCCTGCCGGCTGCCGTGATCATCGGCCGTGAGATCGTCGTCTCGGCCCTGCGCGAATGGATGGCCGAAATCGGCGCCCGCGCCCACGTGGCCGTGTCCAACATGGGCAAATGGAAAACCGCCGCGCAGATGCTTGCGCTGGTGATCCTGCTGGCCAACCCGTCGGACTTCTCGTTCTGGGTCCTGCTCGGCTACGCCTTGCTGCTGATCGCCGCCGGCCTGACGCTGTGGTCGATGCTCCAGTATTTGCGCGCCGCCTGGCCTCACCTGCGCACCACCGTTGAAAAGAAATAAAACTTTTTTGAATCAAGGGGTTGACGGGGGTTCTGGATTCTATAGAATGCACACCACCAAGACGCGGGAATAGCTCAGTTGGTAGAGCACGACCTTGCCAAGGTCGGGGTCGCGAGTTCGAGTCTCGTTTCCCGCTCCAAACACAAAGAAAAAGCCACTCAATAGAGTGGCTTTTTTTTGCCTGCGATTTATGAAGGGAGACCTCGGTCTCTCTTTTCATTTCCTCCCGGTTCCCTGGGGTTCCAGCCCTGACACCGGTGTTTACGCGGTAAACGCGTGACTGTTCACCCACGCCTCCAAATCCTTTGCAGCCATTGGCTTGCCTATCAAATACCCCTGCGCCTCGTGGCAGCCCCACGCTTTCACGAGGTCGAAAATGTCCTGGTTTTCGACGCCCTCGGCCACCACGCAATAGCCCAGGCCGCTGGCCAGTTCAATCAGGTTTTTCACCAGGCGTTTATCTTTTTCATTGGTTGTCAGGTTGCTGATCAGGGACTGATCCAGCTTGACCGTGCTGGTCGGCAAGGTACTCAGGTAGATCCAGTTGCTGTAGCCGGTACCGAAGTCGTCGATGGCAACCTCGACTCCCATATCGCGCAGGCGTGTGAGTTGCTGAACCACTTCCGTCGGGTTGGTCATGAGGGTGCTTTCGGTGAATTCCAACTCCAGCCGGTCTGCGGGGAGTTGCTCAGCCTCAAGACGCCCGATGAGTGTGTCAACGAAGGCGGGGCTTTCCAGGTCGCCCACCGTGACGTTCATCGCGATTTTCAGCACCAGTCCCCGATTGCGCCAGAGAGTGGCTTGATTGATCACCGCGTTCAGGACCCATGAGGTCAAGGACGGCATCAATGCGGTCTTTTCAGCCAGCGGTATGAATTCTGCGGGGCTGATGGTCCCCAGCAGTGGGTGATCCCAGCGGATAAGGGCTTCTACCGCCTCGCATCTGCCGCTGGGCAAGTTGATTTTCGGTTGAAATACCAGCCTGAGCTGATCCTCGGCGCGGATGGCCTGCGACAGCGAACTCAAGAGGGTGAAGGCCCGTTGTTGCGTGGCATCGAACGTGGGGTCATAGAGTAAATAACCCAGGCCACGGTCTCTCGCGGCGTCTGCAGCGCTGATGACCAAGCGCAGCCAGTCCTGCTCGTCGTTGCCGTTAATCGGCAGGATGCCAATGCCGACGTGCATCAGGATAGGAATACCGTGGCAATCGACGGCCGTTTTGAAGCTCTCGATAATCCGCGGGCTGATGACCTCTCGATCAACCCTGCCCGCGATCAGGAAGCCAAAACGCGTCGGGCTGATTTTATACAGCAGGCACTCCGGCGGCAGGAGGGCGTGCAAGCGCTGTTTTATCGCAAGGATAAGGTCCTGCGCAAAGCTGTAGCCCAAGGCCTTGACCACATCGTTGAGAAACTTGGGGGAGGTGACATCCACCGCGTAAATCCTGATCGCGCCCTCGCGGGTGAGCGTCTCACGGATATCCTCTTCGAACCGCAAGCGGTTGAACAAGCCGGTCGGCTGGTCAATGTAGTTCCTGGAGCGTACGCCCATGATCCGCATCATCACGAGTTCGGCCAGGTGGTTGAGCATCGCCGCGTCTTGCGCACTCATCGGCGCACGCGCAACGGTATCGATAAAGCACAGGCTGCCCAGCGATAAGCCATCGTCGGTCAGCAGCGGGGCGCTGGCGTAATAGCGGATAAACGGTGCGCCCGTCACCAGGATATTGGCTTTGAAGCGCGGGTCGCTGCGTGCATCCAGGATTTCCAGGGGCTGATTGTCCAGCAGCGAGTAAGCACAGAACGAGGCACTTCTCGGTGTGGAACACTCCTCGATACCGATGCGTGCCTTGAACCATTGTTCGTGCTTATCGACGATGGAGATCAGCGCGATCGGCGCGTTGAAGTACTCACTGGTCATTGCCACGATTTTATTGAAAACGGGATCTTCTTGAGTGTCCCGGGCGCACAGCTGCGCCACACGTTCCAAGCGCGTTGATTCTGTCTGGGGAAGGGGGGCGCCGTCGTCCATGATAAAGCTCCGTTTAACCATCATCTTCAGGGACGATATCAAATTCGGACGGTGGGTTTCGACTCGAGTTGACCATCGGCGTGCTCAGCCCGTTGCGCCAATGCGTTGGGCACAGCCCTCGAGGTTTTTCTGCAGGGCCCAGATTAAGCTGGTTCGCGCAGCCGATTATTCGACATACTGATCAGGTCGAAACCCTCATTTTTCTTCGAGGCTACCCTGATGCCATCCGCGCCTGCCAATCAGCCCAACCACCCGGAAGACCGTTATCGGCTGCTCGTGGAAGCCGTGGTGGACTACGCCATCTACATGCTTGATACGAATGGGCTGATTCGTAGCTGGAACTCGGGCGCCAAGCGGATCAAGCAGTACGACCAAAGCGAAGTGCTGGGTAAGCACTTCTCGTTGTTCTACACGCCGGAGGACCTGGCATCCGACCTGCCCGGCCGGGCGCTGAAGAGCGCGGATGAGTCAGGCCGCTTTGAAGGCGAAGGGTGGCGAGTCAGGAAAGACGGCACGCGCCTGTGGGCCCTGGTGATCATCGACCCGATACGCGCAGAGGATGGCTCGCTGATCGGCTTCGCGAAAGTCACGCGCGACTTGACTGAACGCCGGGCGGCAGAGCAGGCACTGCGCCAGAGCGAGCAGCAGTTCAGCCTGCTCGTGCAAGGCGTCACCGACTACGCCCTCTATATGCTGGACCCCAACGGCATCATCACCACCTGGAACGCTGGCGCCCAGCGCATCAAAGGGTATGAGCCTGCCGAAGTGATCGGCAGGCATTATTCAATGTTTTTCCAGGCGGATGATGTCGCCAATCATGTGCCTCAGCGTGCCCTGGCCACGGTCGTCAGTGAGGGGCGATACGAAGGGCAGGGCTGGCGCGTGCGCAAGGACGGTACGCGGTTCCTGGTCCATGTGGTGATCGACCCGATCAGAAACGAGCAGGGGGAGTTGATCGGCTACGCGAAAATCACCCGCGACGTGACCGAAAGCGTGCAGGCGCAACAGGAGATCAAGGAGACCAGGGAAGCGTTGTTCCAGGCGCAGAAAATGGAGTCCCTGGGTCAACTGACCGGCGGGATCGCGCATGACTTCAACAATCTCCTGATGGTCATCCTCGGCAGCCTGGAGCTGGCCAGGAAGCGCGTGCCACAGGATTCAAAAGTCCAGTCATTGCTCAATAACGCCATCGCGGGCGCTCAACGCGGCGCGACGCTCACCCAGCGTATGCTCGCCTTTGCCCGTCGTCAGGAGCTTGATCCGCAGCCTGTGGATGTGGGCGGCCTGATCAGAAACATGTCCGATCTCCTGTGCCGCATGCTCGGCGCCGGCATTCGCGTCGACACTCAGTTCCCGCTGGTCCTGCGCCCTGTGCTGGTCGACATGAGCCAACTGGAAATGGCCGTGATGAACCTGGTCATCAACGCCCGGGATGCCATGGGCGGCGAGGGGCGGATTCTGATCTCGGCGAGGGAGGATTCGTTTCCCGGCAGCCCGCCCGGTTCCGACCGGCTGATTTGCATCGCTGTCATCGACACCGGGCCGGGGATGAGTGAGGCGACCCTGCAGCGTGCGATGGAGCCATTCTTTACCACCAAAGGCGCGGGCAAAGGCACAGGGCTGGGGCTGTCGATGGTGCATGGCCTGGCGGCGCAATCCAAGGGCCACTTTGTGCTCAAGAGTGTGGTGGGCGAGGGCACGCGTGCCGAACTCTGGTTGCCGGTTGCCGAGGTGCACAGTTCGCCGGATGCCACTGAACCGGTATCAACCCAAAGCCCGCTTGACACATTCCACGTGCAACCCCTCGATATCCTGCTGGTGGATGACGACCCGCTGGTGCTGATCAGCACCGGCGCGATGCTTGAAGACCTCGGGCATCGCGTCACGCCGGCGGCGGGAGGGCAGGCTGCGTTGGCGTGCCTGACCCAGGGAGAGCGCTTCGACCTGGTCATCACCGACATGGCGATGCCGGAGATGAACGGGGTCGAGCTCGCCAACACCCTCGAGCAGCTGTTTCCGGCGCTGCCGATCATCCTTTCGTCCGGCTTCGCAGAGGTGGCTGTGGACCTCAAAAGCGCGTTGACGCGTTTGCCCAAGCCGTTTGATCAGTCCGCATTGGCCAGGGTCATCGCTGACATGCTGCGGGCCCGAAGTGAGCCGCCTTGAGGCCCCATGACCGCGCTCACGACTCGATCAACTCCCGCACCCGCGCCGTCAACGTGTCCAGCGCAAACGGCTTGGTCAGTATCTGCATGCCAGGCCCCAAGCGCGTGTCGCCAATGATGGCGCCTTCGGCGTAGCCGGTGATGAACAGGGTTTTCAGCGCGGGCCGTACTTCGCGGCCGGCGTCGGCCATCTGGCGTCCGTTCATGCCGCCGGGCAGGCCGACGTCGGTGATGAGCAGGTCGATGTGCACGTCGGAGCGCAGGATCTTGAGCCCGGTAATGCTGTCACTCGCTTCGATCAGGCTGTAGTCGAGGCCGCCGAGTACATCCATCAACAGCGTGCGCACACTGGGTTCATCGTCGACGATCAGGATGGTCTCGCCGTACTCCGCCGGTGCGGCACTGGTACTGTCCTGCTCGGGCGTGGGCTCAATGGTCTGTCCATAATAACGTGGCAGGTAAAGGCTGATGGCCGTGCCGCGGCCGACCTCGGAGGCAATGCGTGCCTGCCCGCCGGACTGTTTGGCGAACCCATAGATCATCGACAGCCCGAGACCCGTGCCCTGGCCGATGGGTTTGGTGGTGAAGAACGGGTCGAACGCCTTGGCCATGACATCGGGCGTCATGCCGGTACCAGTGTCGGTGACTGTCAGCGTCAGGTATTCCCCTGCGCTCAGGTCTTGGGCGCTGGCAGTGGCAGCGTCCACCCGCACATTGGCGGTCTCGATGCTGATGCGCCCGCCATCGGGCATGGCGTCGCGGGCGTTGATGCACAGGTTGAGCAGGGCGTTTTCCAGCTGGCTGGCATCCACCAGCGTCGGCCATACGCCACTGGCGCCGAGGGTTTCCACGCTGATGCTGGGACCCACGGTGCGCTGGATCAGCTCGCCCATGTCGTCCATCAGCAGGTTCACATCGGTGGGCCGCGGGTCCAGGGTCTGCCGGCGCGAGAAGGCGAGCAGACGGTGGGTCAGCGCCGCCGCGCGCTTGGCCGCACCCTGGGCGGTGGTGATGTACTTGTCGACTTCCGCCCAGCGACCCTGCGCGATGCGCAGCACCGTCAGTTCAAGCGCGCCGGAGATCCCCGCCAGCAAGTTGTTGAAGTCATGGGCGAGGCCGCCGGTCAGTTGGCCCACGGCTTCCATTTTCTGCGACTGGCGCAGTTTTTCCTCGGCCTGGATCAGCTCGACGGTGCGCTCGGCCACGCGTTGCTCGAGGGTTTCGTTGAGGGCGCGCAGTGCGGCGGTCGCGCGGTCGCGCTCGGCTTCCACGGAGCGCCGGCCCTCGACGTCGATGACCACGCCCGGCAAGGTCAAGGGCGTGCCATCTTCGGCAAGTTCGACCCGGCCGTTGGCCTCGATCCAATAGTATTTGCCGTCGGCGCGAAGCACGCGGTACTGGTGCGCGTAGGCGCCGCCACGGGCAATCGCGGCATTGATGGCGGTGGTCAGCCCGTCGCGGTCTTCCGGGTGCACCGAGGTGATCACCTGCGCCAGGCTCAGGCCTTCATGGCCCAGGGCCGGGTCCACGCCAAAGGCGCGGGCGAACGCGTCGTCGATGGTGAAGCGGTCGCTGGGCAGGTCCCAATGCCAGGTGCCGATGATCGCACCGGCGGCCAGCGCCAGTTGCACGCGCTCGACGTTTTGCCGCGCCACTGCTTCGCTGATGCGCAGGCGCTCCTGCGCGTTGCGCCGCTCGGTGACATCACTGAAGATAATTGCGATCTGCCGGTCGGCCGGGTCGCCGACACGCACCGCGCGCACGTCGAACCAGCGCTTGAACGCTTCAGCGTAGCTTTCGAAGGTGGCTGGCTCGCCGGTCTTGGCCACGTGCCCGTAGGTCTCGAACCAGAAACTTTCCAGGTCGGGGGCGAACTCGGTGACCCACTTGCCGCGCAGGTCGACCCCGGCCTGGCGCTCGAACGCCGGGTTGGCCTCGACAAACCGGTAGTCGATCGGCCGATCATCGGCATCGAACTTGACCTTGACGATGGCAAACGCCGACTCGACCGTCTCCAGGATGGTGCGAAATCGCTCTTCGCTCTGGCGCAATGCGACGTGCGCGGAGCGCATGTTCGACATGTCGAGCAGCGCCTGGCGATAGCGTGCCTGGGTGTCTTCGAAGGAATTCGGCGGTACATCTTCGCTACGCGCGCCTGACATGGGGTCGACGCCCGCCTCTGTCAGCAGGGCACGCAGGCGCAGGACTTGCGCCTCCAGCTCTTCACGAGTCAGGTCTTTCACTGCTGTTTCCATCGATGTGTGAGAGGGAGCAACCAAGCCGCTAAGACCCGCGCGCCCGCCAGAGGGTTCAATCAGGGGGGAGAGGGGCTTTGCGAGAAGTAAAGCCGGCTTTTCGGGGGCTGGCTACTTTTTCAGCGCGGCGCGCGAAGCGTCCTAGTCGCATTTTGTTACGAACCAATGACCGCTAAAGGCCACATTGAGACGGTAAATGGGGACAAGCGCGTGGTTTGCCATTCAACTTTCATAAAAACGTAACAACTCTGCTGCACAGTTCGGGAGCCCGTAATTACAAGGATTCTCCTGAATGAAACGTCTGATGAAGTCTGCTGCACTCGCCGTTGCGGTTTCGCTGGGGGCCACCTCGGTATTTGCTGCCGAGAACGTCCGTCTGACCGGTTCAGGCGCCAGCTTCCCTGCACCGATCTACCTCACCTGGTTCAAGGATTTCAGCAAGAAAAGCGCGGGTGTCACCGTGGATTACCAATCCAAGGGCAGCGGCGCAGGTGTGCAGGACTTCCTGAATAAAACCGTCGATTTCGCCGCCAGTGACTCGGCGATGAAAGACGAAGATATCGCCAAGGTCGCCGAAGGCGTGCAGTTGCTGCCGATGACGGCGGGCGAAATCGTGCTGGCCTATAACCTGCCGGGCAACCCCAAGGGCCTGAAGCTGCCACGCGAGGTTTATTCCAACATCTTCCTGGGCAAGATCACCAAGTGGAACGACCCTCAGATCGTCGCCGCCAACCCGGACCTGAAACTCACCGACACGCCAATCACCGTGGTCGTGCGTGCTGATTCCAGCGGTACCACCGCCGTCTTCACCAAGCACTTGGCGGCGATCAACCCGCAGTTCCAGAAGGACCTGGGTGAAGGCAACACCGTCAACTGGCCAGCCAGCGACAAATTCATCAAGTCGCCGAAGAACGATGGTGTGACCGCCACTGTACGCCAGACCCCGGGCGCCATCGGCTACATCGAGTACGGCTTTGCCAAACTGGCCAAGGTTGACTTCGCCCAACTGCAGAACAAGGCCGGCCATTACGTCGTGCCAAACGCCGAAAGCGGTGCCGAGGCCCTGGCCGCGGTGAAAATGCCGGAAAGCCTGGTGGCCTGGCTGCCGGACCCGGATGGCGCCAAGTCCTACCCGATCACCTCCTACACCTGGATGATCTTCCGCAAGGACAACGGCAACCCGGCCAAGGCCAAGGCCATGCGTGAAATGGTCGAGTACAGCCTGACCGAAGGGCAGAAGATCGCTGATTCGATGGGCTACATCCCGCTGCCGCAATCGGTTGTCGATCAGGTTCGCAAGGCTTCCGCCAACATCCAGTAACACCCGTGTGGTCTCTCTCGGTGTGTGCGTCCAGCCGCGCCGAGGGAGTTTCCCCCCTGTTCCGGAATTAGCCAATGAACACACCTTTTGTCGTACCGGTTAACCCGGATTCTGCCTGCCAGCCGCCTTCCACGAAGGATTTCCTGGTTGACCGCACCTTCCGTGCCCTTGCGCGAATTGGGGTGGTGCTGATTCTGGCGTTGGTCTTCGCCTTGGTATTCGAGGTGGGACGCAAGGCCCTTCCGGGCATGGAAAAGCACGGTTTCGATGTGCTTTTCGGCAGTGTCTGGGACGTTAACCAAGGCAAGTACGGCATTCTGCCGGCCATTTGGGGCACGCTGTACAGCGCCCTGATTGCCTTGCTGATCGCCGGTTTCTTCGGTGTCAGCATGGCCATTTTCCTCACCCAGGATTTCCTGCCGGCGAAGCTGGCAGCGGTGTTTCGCACCATTGTCGAGCTGCTCGCGGCCATCCCCAGCGTGGTCTATGGCCTATGGGGGATCTACGTGGTGATCCCGGCGATTCGGCCACTCACCGCCTGGCTGAACAGCGAACTGGGCTGGATTCCCTTTTTCGGCACGTCCCTGAGCGGGCCCGGGTTGCTTCCCGCCGCGCTGGTACTGGCCATCATGATTCTGCCGACGATTGCGGCAGTGTCGCAGGACGCGCTCACTGGCGTGCCGATGAAAACCAAGCAGGCCGCCTACGGCATGGGCACCACTCACTGGGAAGCGATTCTCAAGGTGATGGTGCCTTCGGCGGCGACTGGCATTTTCGGCTCGCTGGTCCTCGGCCTGGGTCGCGCGCTGGGTGAAACCATGGCGCTGGCGATGCTGGTGGGCAATGCGAACAACATTTCGCTCTCGCTGTTTGCGCCGGCCAACACCCTGGCCGCGCTGTTGGCGCTGAACTTCCCCGAAGCCGGCCCCAACGAAATCGAGGTGTTGATGTACGCCGCGCTGGTGCTGATGTTTATCACGCTGCTGGTGAACATCCTCGGCTCCATGATCATGCTCTACGCCCAGCGGGGGAACAAATAATGACTGACCTCACTTCGCCTGCCAGCAGCTTGACCTCGCCAGCCGGCGCCATGCCCAGCCTGCAGCGCAAGTTCGAAGGGCGCGCCCTGCGCAGCCTGGTGCTGACCACGTTGGTGTGGACGGGTGCGCTGATCGCCAGCGTGCCGCTGATTTCCGTGCTGTACATGCTGATCACGCGCGGCGGGGCACGGCTGAGCCTGGAAGTGTTCACCGAATTGCCGCCTACCGGTTTCGAGACTGGCGGCGGCTTCGGCAACGCCATGGCCGGCACCTTTGTGATGGTCGGCATTGCCGCCGCCATTGCCGTGCCGGTCGGCATCATGGCCGCCGTCTTCCTCGCTGAACTGGGGCCCGACAGCAAGCTGGCAAACGCCGCGCGCTTTGCCGCCAAGATGCTCACCGGGCTGCCGTCCATTCTGGCCGGCGTGTTCGCCTACGCCCTGGTGGTGATGACCACCGGCACCTACTCGGCACCGGCCGGCGGCGTTGCCCTGGCGGTGTTGATGCTGCCGATCGTCGTGCTGACGGCTGAAGAGTCGATGCGCATGGTGCCCAAGATCATGAAGGACGCCGCCTACGGCATGGGCTGCACGCGCTCGCAGGTCATCTGGAAAATCATCTTGCCAACCGGCATGCCGGCGATTCTCACCGGCGTGATGCTGGCCGTTGCGCGTGCTGCGGGCGAAACCGCGCCATTGCTGTTTACCGCGTTGTTCAGCAACTACTGGATCTACCACGACGGCAGCCTCGCGGTGATGAACCCGACGGCATCGCTGGCCGTACTGATTTACAACTTCTCCGGCATGCCCTTCGACAATCAGCTCGAACTCGCATGGGCGGCTTCGCTGGTGTTGGTGATGATCGTGCTGGTCGTGAACATTGTCAGCCGCATTTTCGGCAAGCCCAAGTACTGAACAAGGGAGCATCTGAATTTTGAACGTATCAACTGCGCAAATAGCCGCTCCGTTTACCACCCAGGCGCCTGTGGTCATGGACTGCAAGCTCGACAAGATTTTCTACGGCAACTTCATGGCCGTGCGCGACAGCCACGTACCCATCGAGAAAAACAAGATCACCGGCTTCATCGGGCCTTCCGGTTGCGGCAAGAGTACCGTGCTGCGCAGCCTCAATCGGATGAATGACCTGGTCAAAGGTTTCCGCTTCGAGGGTCACGTGCATTTCCTCGGGCAGGACGTGTATGGCAAAGGCGTGGACCCGGTGGTAGTGCGCCGCTATATCGGCATGGTGTTTCAGCAACCGAACCCGTTTTCGATGAGCATCTTCGACAACGTCGCGTTTGGCCTGCGCCTCAACCGCTACAAGGGCGACCTCGGCGATCGCGTCAAGCATGCGCTGCAGGGCGCCGCGCTGTGGGATGAGGTCAAGGACAAGCTCAAGGTCAGTGGCCTGTCGCTTTCCGGCGGCCAGCAGCAACGGCTGTGTATCGCCCGCGCCATCGCCACCGAGCCGGAAGTGCTGTTGCTCGACGAGCCGTGTTCGGCGCTCGACCCGATCGCCACGCGCCGGGTTGAAGAGCTGATGGTCGAGTTGAAAAAGGACTACACCATCGCGCTGGTGACCCACAACATGCAGCAGGCCATCCGTGTGGCTGACACCACTGCGTTCTTCTCGGTGGATATTTCCCAGGGCACGCGTACTGGCTACCTGGTAGAGATGGGCCCGACCACCCAGATTTTCGGCAGCCCCCGCGAGAAAATGACCGAGGACTACATCAGCGGCAAGTTCAGCTGATCGACCTTTCCACCGTTTGCCAGGATTGCCAATGTCTGCAACACGTCGTCTTGATTTGCCCGCGATCGAACTCGCTCTGCGTAAAGTACAGAGCCGCTTTGCCGAGCTCAGCCGCCACTTTACCGAGCCGCGCGATCCGTTCACGGACGAGGTGCTGGAAAATGTGCTGGAAGGCTATGCCCTGATTGATGACTATGTCGCTCGCGGCGTCGACCTGTTTGACCTGCAGCAACTCAACCTGATGCTGGAGATCAATGCCACCGTGCTCTGCGGCAAGGACCCGGTGCGCCGGCTGGAATACGCCCAGCACCTGGCGGCGACCGAGCAGCACTTTTTCAACAATGTCGAGGGTGGCATCAAGGACTTGTACAACTGGTATTGCGCGTACCGCAGCGAGTCGGTCTGGAAGCGTGCAGCCGGTGTCTACGTGCGCATCCTCAGCAAGCCGCAATTGTTCATCGAGGGCAATAACCGCAGTGGTTCGCTGATTGTCAGCTACCTGCTGATGCGCGCGGGGCTACCGCCGTTCGTGCTCACGCTGGAAAACGCCGAGGGCTATTTCAACCCGTCCTCGGTCATCCGTAACTCCGCCAAGCATGGCGTCAAGGCCCTGTACGAATTGCCCAAGATCAAGAAAAAATACGCGGCATTCCTGGAAGATCAGGCCCCGGATCCCAGGGAGTTCTTCCTGGGCGACACACCCGTGCCTGCCGCTCGGGGAGGCCTGTGATGGGGGGTTATCCAGTGCTCGACAGCGTTCGGCGTCTGTTCAATCGCCCGCGTATCCGCATTTCGTTCGACATCGACGACACGCTGGCCTGCCAGCTTCACCACAGTGCGGTCGAACACAGCCGGCTGCCGGCCTGTGTCCACCGGTGGCTGGGCGAACCGCTGCGCGTGGGGACTCGCTCGCTGACCCGTGAACTGCGCCGCCAAGGCTGCAGCATCTGGGTCTATACCTCGTCCGGGCGTACCCCGTCCTACATCCGGCGTTGGCTGTTGCTGTACGGCATTCGTGTCGACGGCGTGGTCAACAGCGTGCTGCACAACCGTGCGCTCAGCGTGCGCGGATTGTCGAACGCACCCTCCAAATTTCCACCGGCCTTCGACATCGACCTGCATGTCGACGATTCCGAAGGTGTGCGCAGTGAAGGCCATGACCACGGCTTTCGCGTGGTAGTGGTCGACCCGCAGGACGAGCAGTGGGCACAGCGCGTGCTCGACGCGGTCGCGCACGTTCAGGCGCAACTGGCCCGCCAGCAACCGCTCAGTTTTGCGCCGCCGACACGGCGGCGTCCGCAGGTGTTTTCCTGAAGGCCCGCTGCAAGCTTGTCTGAGTGACAAGCGCGGAGTCGGTAGGCTGTGCGGCTACAACCCGCTTCGACGCAGGCGCATCAGGTCCTGGCGCGCCTCACTGCGTTTCGCATCGGCTACCCGCTTTGCCTCGCTGAAGCGCAGCCACGCGTCGGCATTCGCCAGACTGGTGCCAATGATTGCGTAGGCCGCTTGCTCCAGCCGATCTGCCTCGTAGAACAGTTCGGTATTGCGGGCAAGCGCATCCTGGGAGGCAAGAGGGTTCGATGTTTTGCACGTGTTCGCGGCCATGGCCTTTACCTCAAGGTCGTCATCGGCGAGCGAAATTCAGGCGCCCTGGTCGGGGCAGGCGGATCGTAGCTCGCGCAAGGACTGACACAGGCCGTTCCTGTGTCTGGGTGTCCTGCTTTATGGATCGATGGTGGGGCAAAAACGTTCAAATTAGTGCAAGGGCGCGGCGTGACCATTCGTCAGGCACTGTTTGGATTTTTTGAACGCGCCAGCGCTCGTTCCACACAGATAAGTGACAGCCCACCTTATCCACGGAAAATGATCATGAAAAAACTCACTATGTGCCTGAGCCTTTGCAGTGTGTTCATGCTGCATGGGTGCTTCGACAGCGCCGACAACACCACCAAGGACAACACTGGCGGTAGCAAATCTTCGGTGCAGATGCAGGAGGGCAAGGCCAAGGACAGTCAGTAAGCCCGGCAGGCCAGGGATAGCCGGCTATCCCTCAAGGTTGCTCAGGTAGCTGAACAGGTTGGCGGCCTCGGGCGAAAGGCGCGACGTATCCGCCACCCCTACGTACAAGGTGCGCGACGCCCATTGGCCCTCCAGCGGGATCGCGCGCAGCTTCGTCTCAAGTAACCCCGGGTGCACCGAGCCCAGCGGCAGGATGCCGATCCCCAATCCCGCCTCGATCATGCGGCAGATGCCATCGAAACTGCTGACTTGAATGCGCACCTTCAGGCGTTTGCCGGTGCTGGCGGCGGCATCATTGATACGCCGCAACAGCGAACTGCCTTGATTCAACGCGACGTAATCGAAGTCCAGCGTCTCGGCCAGGGCAACGCTTGCACGCTGCGCCAGCACGTGGCCCTGCGGCACCAGTACCACCAGCCGATCATGCCGATAGGGGTGTATGTGCAGGCCGGTAGCGGCGACGTTGTCGGCAAAGATGCCGATCTCGGCCTGACCCTTTTCCACTGCATGAATCGCGCGGTCGCTGAGGACCTCCTCCAGTTCGATGCGCACCTGCGGGTTGGCCGCGAGAAAAGCCGCGAGATCCTGCGGTAAAAACTGGATCACCGCCGACGTGTTGGCAAACAGCCGAACATGACCACGCACGCCATTGGCGTAGTCGGTGGCGTCATGGGCCATCTGCTCGGCGGCGTCGAGGATGGTTCGCGCGTGTTCAGCCAGGCCGCGTCCCGCCGGGGTCAGTTGCAGGCCTCGGGCAACGCGGGTGAACAGGCTGCAATGGGTCACCCGTTCGAGTTCGGCCAGTCTTTTGCTCGCCGCGGAAACGCTCATGTGAGCACTGGTGGCGGCCTGGGTAAGGTTTTGTGTCTTGGCGGCCAATACCAGCAGGCGCAGGGACACCAGATCAAGCTGCAGCAAATTGAACATATCCACCTCTGTGTTTCCAATCTGGAAAGAGTAGTGGAAATCTTTGACATTCTCACGGCGTGTTTTTGCGCGGATTATCCGGCCATCACCTCCAACAACAACGGATACCGTCATGAGTCTGCCCCTGGAAGGCATCAAGGTGGTCGAAATGGGCCAACTGATTGCCGGACCTTTCGCCGCCAAGATCCTCGCCGAGTTCGGCGCCGAAGTGATCAAGATCGAACCGCCGGTCACCGGCGACCCCCTGCGCAAATGGCGCTTGCTGCACGACGGGACCTCGGTGTGGTGGGCCGCCCAGTCGCGCAACAAACAGTCGGTCACCCTTGATCTGCGCCAGGCCGAAGCGCGTGAGGTGGTCAAGCGCCTGGTCCAGGACGCCGACATCCTGATTGAAAATTTCCGCCCTGGCACCCTGGAAAAATGGGGGCTGGGCTGGGATGAACTGTCAGCGATCAACCCCGGGCTGGTGATGCTGCGGGTTTCCGGTTACGGCCAGACCGGGCCGTACCGCGACCTGCCCGGTTTCGGCGTGATCGGCGAGGCCATGGGTGGTCTGCGCCATTTGTCCGGTGAGCCAGGACGCACGCCGGTACGGGTTGGCGTGTCCATTGGCGATTCGCTGTCCGCGCTGCACGGCGTGATCGGTGTGCTGCTGGCGCTGCGTCACCGCGAGCAGCACGGCGGCGCTGGCCAGCAGGTCGACGTGGCGTTGTACGAGTCGGTGTTCAACATGATGGAAAGCCTGATTCCCGAGTATTCGGTGTTCGGCAGCGTGCGTGAGCCGGCCGGCAGCAGCTTGCCCGGCATCGCACCGACCAACGCCTACCGTTGCAAGGACGGAAAGTATGCGTTGATCGCCGGCAATGGCGACAGCATCTACCGGCGGCTGATGGAGAAGATCCAGCGCCTCGATCTGGCCGACGACCCTGAGCTGGCGCAGAACGACGGACGGGTGCGGCATGTGGCGCGGATCGACGCGGCAATCTCCACCTGGACCGCCGAGCGCAGCCTCGACGACGTCCTGGCAGCGCTGAAAGACGCGAACATTCCCAGCGGAAAAATCTACGACGCCGCCGACATCGCCGCCGATCCCCATTACCAGGCGCGCGACATGCTGCTCGCCAGCCAATTGGACGACGGTACGCCTGTCACCTTGCCCGGCATCGTGCCCAAGTTGATGGCCACCCCCGGTCGCGTGCACTCGCGCGCGCCGGCCCTGGGGCAACACACCGACGCGGTGCTTGAACGCATCGGCATCGACGCACCGACCCGCGAAGCCTGGCGGGCTCGCGGCCTGATCTGACACCAGGAGCAACCTCATGAAACGCTTGTACCTGCAGGAAGTCGCGACCCGTGACGGCTTCCAGAATGAAAAGACCTTTATCGACACCGAGCGCAAAATCGCCTTGATCGACGCGCTCAGCGCGTGCGGCTACGCGAAGATAGAAGTCACCTCGTTCACTTCGCCAAAGGCCATTGCGGCGTTGCGCGATGCCGAGACAGTAATGGCCGGGATTCGGCGCCAGCCCGGCGTCGAATACACGGTGCTGGTGCCGAACGTGCGCGGGGCCGAGCGTGCGCTGGGCTGCGGCATCGACGAAGCCAACCTGGTGATGTCCGTCAGCGAGCCGCACAACCGTTCCAACCTGCGCATGACCCGCGAACAGTCATTCGCCCAGCTCCAGAAGGTGGTCGGCGTGATCGGCCAGGGACCGGTGGCGGTGAATGTGTCGCTGTCCACGGTATTCGGCTGCCCGATGCAGGGCGAGGTGCCCACCGACGATGTGTTGGGTTGGGTCGCGCGCTTTGCCGAACTGGGCGTGCGCGGCATCACCCTGTGCGACACCACCGGCATGGCCTATCCCACACAGGTGGAGGCCTTGTCGCGGCAGGTGCGCGAGCGCTTTCCCGAGCTGCAGCTGACCCTGCATTTTCACAACACCCGAGGCATGGCCCTGGCCAATACCCTGGCGGCGCTGCAGGCGGGGATCGAGCGTTTCGACGCCTCTCTGGGCGGCCTCGGTGGTTGCCCGTATGCACCCGGCGCCAGCGGCAACGTGTGCATGGAAGACCTGGTGCACATGCTCGATCTGATGGGCTACGACACCGGTGTTCAGCTGGACCGCGTGCTCGCCGCCGCCGCGCAACTGCCTGACCTGGTTGGCCATGACCTTCCCAGCCAGATCCTCAAGGCCGGCAAACGCCTGGACCTGCATCCCATCCCCGCGCATGTGCACAGCCTGAGCAAGCAGGTGGCCAATGCCGAACTGGAGCGCCCGCAATGATTGATCATCTCGACCACCTGGTACTCACCACCCTCGACCTGAGCGCCTGCAAAGACTTTTACCTGCGCGTCATGGGCATGCGCCTGGAGACCTTTGGCAGCGGACGCATCGCGTTTCGCTTCGCAAACCAGAAAATCAACGTGCACGAGCGCGGGCATGAGTTCGAGCCCAAGGCGCATCTGCCGGTGCCGGGCGCGTTGGACCTGTGCTTTATCGCCAGCCTCCCGTTGGATGAGGTGATCGCCCATCTTCACGCCCAGGCCTGGCCTGTTCTCGAAGGTCCGGTGCTTCGCACCGGCGCAACGGGCCCGATCCGCTCGGTGTATGTACGTGACCCGGACCTGAACCTGATTGAAATTTCCGAGCAGGTGGCGGCATGAATATCGTCTTTCTCGACGCCGCCAGCCTGCCGTCCCCCTTGGTGCGTCCGGCCCAGGCCAGCGCCTGGACGGAGCGTGAAAAAACCACCCACGAGCAGGTGCAGCAGGCATTGGCCGAGGCTGACGTGGCGATTACCAACAAGGTGCGCATTGATCGTACGAGCCTTGGGCAACTGCCGCGCTTGAAGTTGATCTGTGTAGCCGCGACCGGCTACGACTGCATCGACATTGCTGCCTGCCGCGACCACGGTGTGACCGTGTGCAATGTGCCGGCTTACAGCGCGGTGAGTGTCGCCGAAGCGGTGATTGGTTCGCTCTTCGCGTTGCGTCGTCACCTAATGGCGTATCGCTCGGCCTCGTTGAGCCAATGGTCGCTGTCATCGCACTTTTGCGTGCATGGCGCGCCGATCCAGGACCTGCAGGGTTCGACCCTGGGCATCGTCGGGCGTGGCGATATCGGCAGCCGTGTGGCGCGACTGGCCAAGGCCCTGGACATCCACGTGCTGTTTGCCGAACACCGTGGCGCGCAGCGAGTGAGGGACGGCTACACCGCGTTCGACACGGTGTTGGCCCAGGCGGATGCGCTGACCTTGCATTGCCCGTTGACGCCGCACACGCGATACCTGATCGGCGCCGCCGAGATCGCACGGATGAAGCCCGGCGCACTGCTCATCAACACCGCGCGCGGCCCACTGGTGGATGAAAACGCGGTGCTCGACGGGTTAGCCAGCGGCCAACTGGGCGGCGCCGCGCTGGACGTGCTGCACGTGGAGCCGCCGCAGGCCGACCACCCGTTGCTGCACTGCGAACACCCCAACTTGCTGGTCACGCCCCATGTCGCCTGGGCCAGCCAAAGCAGCGTTGCGCGGCTCAAGGCGGTGCTGGCGGCCAACATCGAGGCTTTCGCCGCCGGCAAGCCGATCAACGTGGTGACCTGAACCCTCAACACCGTTTTCCTACCCCCAAAGGCAGAGCCATGACAAAAATAATCAGCTCTTCAGTCACACCTGTGGACGAACCGCATCCACAGCGCAAACCGCTCTACCAGCATCTGTATGTGCAGGTGATCGCCGCCATCGTGCTGGGGGTGATCCTCGGACACTTCAGCCCAGGCCTCGGCGAGCAGATGAAACCCCTGGGCGACACGTTCATCAAGCTGATCAAGATGCTCATTGCGCCGATCATCTTCTGCACGGTAGTCAGCGGTATCGCCGGCATGCAGGATCTCAAGCGCATCGGACGGATTGGTTTCAAGTCACTCATCTACTTTGAAGTGCTGACCACTCTCGCCCTGGTGATCGGCTTGGTCGGGGTCAACCTGCTCAAGCCGGGTGCCGGCATGCACATTGATCCGGCCACGCTGGATGCTTCCGCCATCGCCGGCTACACCAAGGCCGCCCATGACCAGAGCGTCGTCGGCTTCCTCGCACATATCGTGCCGAGCACGGTGTTCGGTGCATTCACCGACGGCGATATCCTCCAGGTGCTGTTTATCTCCGTGCTGTTCGCCTTCGGCCTGCAGCTGTTGGGAGAGGCCGGCAAGCCGCTGCTCGGCACCATCGACCTGGTGGCCAAGGCGTTTTTTCGCATGCTCAAGATCGTCATGTACCTGGCGCCGTTGGGTGCCTTTGGCGGCATGGCGTTCACGGTGGGCAAGTACGGCGTGCAATCGTTAGGTGCCTACGTGAACCTGCTGGTGTGCTACTACCTTACCGGGTTGGTCTTCGTGTTCGTGGTGTTGAACCTGGTGGCGCGGCTGGCCGGTTTCAGCTTGTGGAAATTCCTCAAGTACATCCGCGAAGAACTGGTGCTGGTGCTGGGCACGTCATCGTCCGAATCGGCGTTGCCGCGCTTGATGGGCAAGCTGGAAAAACTCGGCTGCGAGAAGTCCACCGTCGGCCTGGTGGTGCCGTCAGGTTACTGCTTCAACCTGGACGGTAGCTGCATCAACATGACGGTACTGGCGATCTTCATTGCCCAGGCGCTGGATATCGACGTGTCGCTGTATCACCAGGTGACGTTGCTGCTGATCCTGCTGCTGACCTCCAAAGGGGCCGCCAGCGTGACCGGCGGGGCATTTATCACTTTGGCCGCGACCCTTGGCTCCATCGACGTGATACCGGCAGCGGGCCTGGTATTGGTACTGGGCGTCTACCGGTTTATTTCCGAAGGCGGCGCGCTGATCAATGTGATCGGCAACGGTGTCGCCACGTTGTTCATTGCTCGTTGGGACGGTGCGCTGGATCGCGAGCAGCTCAAGCGCGAGTTGGGTTAGCGCATTTGCAAAATTATCGGACTGGCACTGGCCGGATCGGTATGCCCGCGCAGTTTGCCGACGGCCTTGGCGTCGACTGCGTCAGCGTGGTTGCCCCACGTGCTGCGCACATACGTCAGCACCTCAGCGATTTGCGTATCGGACAATTGCTCGCGAAAGGCCGGCATGCGGTAGGCATCCGGTACGCCGGCGGCGACGATGCGTTGCGAGCCGTTGAGGGTGATGTTGATCGCCGAGGCGTTTTCCTTGGCGAGGGCGGAGGTGGCGCCGGCCAGCGGCGGCATCCACTCGGGCTGGCCTTTGCCGTCCGAGCCATGACAGGCGGCGCAGCGGGTCGCGTAGGTGTGGGCGCCGGGAATGTCCTGGCGGGTATCAGCGGCCACGTATTGCCACGGGGGGCCGTCGCGCTGCGGGTCGCCGGGCAGTGACTTGAGATACCGGGCGATGGCGGCCAGGTCGTCGTCTGTCATGAACTGCGTGGAGTTGTTGAAGGCTTCGGTCATCGAGCCATAGACCACCGCATGCTGATTGCGCCCGGTCTTGAGGAATTGCACGATGTGCGCCTCGCTCCAGCGGCCCAGGCCGGTGTTGTGATCCTGGCGCAGGCTCGGGGCGTACCAGCCATCGAGCAGGCCACCGGCGAGGTACGGCGCACCGGACTCGTCCAGGGCCTTCTCGTTGAAAGCCAGGCCGCGTGGCGTGTGGCAACTGCCGCAATGGCCCGGGCCCTGGACGATGTAGGCGCCACGGTTCCACACCGCATCTTGATTGGGCTTGGCCGCATAAGGCGCGGTGGGAGCGAACACGCCATTCCACAACGCGATGGGCCAGCGCAGGTTGAGCGGCCAGGGGATGTCGCTGGGGATATTCGCCTGTTTGTCCGGTTGCACGCCGTGCATGAAAAACGCATACAGCGCGCGGATGTCATCGTCACTGAGCTTGGCATACGAAGGGTAGGGCATGGCCGGGTACAGGCGCTTGCCACCCGGCGCCACGCCGTGGCGCACCGCGCGGTCGAAGTCGGCCAGGCTGTAGGTGCCGATGCCGGCGTCGCGGTCAGGCGTGATGTTGGTGGCGTGGATGTTGCCCAGCGGCGTGGCCATCTCCAGGCCGCCGGAGAAAGGCGCCTTGCCCGCCAGGCTGTGGCAGGCCACGCAGTCGCTGAGGCGCGCGACGTACTCGCCGCGGCTGACCAGCGCGGGGTCGGCACTGGCGGTCGACTCCTGTGCGAAGGGCGTCGCTGGCTGGCGGGTGACGTACCAGGCCAGCACGCCGGCTGCGACCAGGCAGGCCAGCAACAGCCAGCCTGCGGTTCTTGCGAAGCGAGGGTTGTTCATGCGCGGTCCTTGTCGATCAACTGAAGGTATAGCGGCTCAAGGGCAGGCTGCGGATGCGCTGGCCAGTCAAATGTGCGACCGCATTGGCCACGGCGGGCGCTACGGCCGGCAACGGGGGTTCGCCGATACCGCCCATCTTTTCGCCGCTCTCGACAATCCGTACATGCACCTGCGCCATCCGCGACGGCGGCAGGATCGGGTACAGGTCGTAGTTGCGCGCCCGTGGCTTGCCGTCCACGTACACCGCTTCCTCCAGCAGGGTCTGCGACAAGCCCAGGGCCACCGCGCCATTGACTTGCGCCTCGATGATCGCCGGGTTGACGATGCTGCCGGGGTCGATGGCTTCCCAGATGTGGTGCACCTTGACCTGGCCTTGGTCGATCGACACTTCGGCGACCACCGCCGCATGCGAGCCGAACGGCGAGGCCATGGCCACGCCACGTGCGCGCCGGGTGCCATCTTCGGCGGTGTAGGGCCCGCGCTTCCAGCCACCGGACAGCTCGCCCACCGCCTGCAGCAACGTGGTCAGCCGCGGGTTGTCACGCAGCAGGTGCAGGCGTAATTCGTACGGGTCATGACCGCCCTTGTCCGCCAGTTCATCGAGGAATGCTTCATAGAAAAAGTCATTCAGCGAATTGCCCACCGAACGCCAATAGCCCAGCATCACCGGGCCTTTCACGTAGATCTGCGCGATGCGCTTGTTGGGAATCGCATAGGCCTTGCCCGACAGTCCTTCCAACGCGGTAGGGTCGATCTTGTCGCCCTGTTTGCCGGCCAGGCCTTCGGTCGGGCCCTCGGTGGCGCTTACCGCCTCGAGCGCCAGCGGCAGGCCTTGGTCATCCAGCGCAGCGCGGAACTTGACCACCGCGACCGGGCGCAACACATCGCGCAGGAATTCTTCCTCGCGGCTCCAGATCAGCTTGACCGGACGACCGACCGCCTTGGCCAAGGTGATGGCCTGCGGGTAAGGGTTGGCCGATTCATACAGGAAGTGCCGGCCAAAAAACCCGCCCAGCAGCGGCGAGTGCAGGGTGATCTGCGCAAGGTCGAGGCCGGTGCGCTTGGCGATGTCGGCACGAAACATATCCGGCGCCTGGTTGGGCAGCCAGACCTCCAGTGAACCATCGGCGTTGAAGCGCGCCAGTGCGGACGGCGGCTCCAACTGGGCATGGTTGACGTACTGGTTGTGGTAGGTGGCCTCGATGCGGGTTTTGCCATTGGTGAGTGCGGCGGCCACGTCGCCTTCGTTCTCGTCATCGCGCGACGGGCCCTGCTGCGTGGCGAGAAAGTCACGGTGCTTGTCGCTGGAAAAATCCGCCGGCATCACGCGCAGGCTCGAATCGGCGGCAGCTTCCTGCCAATCGACCTGGATCGCCTCGACTGCGCGCTTGGCGTGCCACCAACGTTCGGCTACCACTGCCACCGCGCCGGGCAGCGTGTGGACGGAGTGCACGCCTTTCATGCCTTCGACCTGCGCCTGATTGCGCAGGCTGCCGACGGTCATGCCCAGGCGCGGCGCGTGCTGCACGGCGGCGTGAAGCATGCCGTCGACCTTCAAGTCGATGCTGTACTGCGCCTTGCCGGTGGATTTGTCGTAGGCATCCAGGCGTTTCACCGGCTTGCCGATCCAGCGGAACTGGCTCGGATCGCGCAGGGTGATGCTGGCGGGGTCGGGCACCGGCATGTCCAGCGCGCGGCCGGCCAGCTCGCCGTAGCCCAGCGAACGCCCGGACGCGCTGTGCACCACGCGGCCGGGTTGGGTGGTCAGTTCGGCCACCGGCACACCCAACTGCTGGGCGCCGGCCTGCAGCAGCATGGCGCGGGCGAGGGCGCCCAGGCGGCGCATGGTCGGGTAGCTCATGCGCACCGACATACTGCCGCCGGTGATGCGCATGCCGTTTTCCATCACCACATAGGCTTCGCCAGGCGGGGCGGCTTCGACGATAAAGGTGGCGGGGTCGGCGTCGAGTTCTTCGCCAACAATCTGCGCCATGGCGGTGTGAGTGCCTTGGCCGCCTTCCATGAAGGGGCTGAGCAGGCGCACGCTGCCGTCCGGGCGAATCTCCAAAAAGGCCGGCACCTGGGTACCGCGCTCGGCCGGCGTGGCCGCTTGCACCCTGGCCGAGCCCAGCGGCAGGCCAAAGCCGATCACCAGCGCACCCACCGCCGTGCCCACCAGAAAGTGCCGACGCGACAGGTTGACCGGCTCGCCCAGCGGCAGCTCGAGCATTTTATTGCGCGTATTCATCAGGCGCTCTCCGGCTTGGCCAGCGCCTGCATGGCGCTGTGGATAGCGTTGTAGGTGCCGCAGCGGCACAGGTTGATCATCGCCGCTTCGATCTGCGCATCGCTGGGGGCGGGGGTGTGCTTGAGCAGCGCGGTGGCTGCCACCACCTGCCCGGACTGGCAATAACCGCATTGCGCGACCTGATACTCGACCCAGGTGGCGACCACGCGCTTGCCCACTTCATCGTCCTCGATTGCCTCGATGGTGGTGACCTCACGGCCTACCACCCCAGCCACCGGCGTGACGCAACTGCGCACGACATTGCCGTCCACCAGCACCGAACAGGCGCCGCATTGCGCCAGGCCGCAGCCGTACTTGGTGCCGGTCAGCCCCAGGTCATCGCGAATCACCCACAGCAAGGGGGTGTCCGCGTCGGCATCGACCTGATAGGTCTTCTGGTTGATTCGCAATTCCATGATTCACCTGCTGATCGACGGTAGTGGCGGCCTTTTTGGGATGGCCGCTCATTGTCGAACTCTAGACCACCGCGCAAGGGGCCAGGTATCCGATGGTCGATAAATCGGAGGATCAGGCAAGTAATCAACAGGAATAGACTACGACTCCACCGTCGGCCGCACAAAGTCCTCCTCGAAGTGCTCCTGCTCACCCCGCGTTTCACTCTGGCGTCGCAGCACTTCCATCTGGCGCAACTCTACCCGGCGAATCTTGCCGGAGATGGTCTTGGGCAATTCGCTGACAAACTCAATCCGCCGCACGCGCTTGTACGGCGCCAGGTGTTCGCGGGCGAAGGCGAGGATGTGCTGCGCCAACTCGGCGCTGCCGGGGGCGTCGTGGGCGAGGATCAGGAAGGCCTTTGGCACCGCCAGGCGCAGCGGGTCCGGGCTGGGTACCACGGCGACTTCCATCACCGCCGGGTGCTCGATCAGCGCGCTTTCCAGTTCGAAGGGGCTGATGCGGTAGTCGGACGCCTTGAACACGTCGTCGGCGCGCCCGACAAACGTGATGTAGCCGTCGGCGTCGATCTGCGCGGTATCGCCGGTGCGGTAGTAGCCGTCGCGCATCACCTCAGCGGTTTTTTCCGGGCTGTCCTCGTAGCACAGCATCAGGCCCAGCGGACGTATCGCCAGGGGCAGGGCGACTTCGCCCTCGGTGCCCGGCACGCCGTCGGCATCGAGCAGCGCCACCTGGTAGCCCGGCAGCGGCCGGCCCATGGAGCCCGGCTTGAGCAATTGCCCTGGGGTGTTGCCGACCAGCGCGGTGGTTTCCGACTGGCCGAAGCCGTCGCGCAACGGCAGGCCCCAGGCGTGCTGGATCTGCTCGATGATTTCTGGGTTCAGGGGCTCACCGGCGCCCACCAGTTCACGCAGGTTCAGGCGGTTTTTGTAGCTGGCCAGGTCCTCCTGGATCAGCATGCGCCACACGGTGGGCGGCGCGCACAGGCTGGTCACGCGGTAACGTTCCAGCGTGTTGAGCAGGGCCGGCGCGCTGAAACGCGCGACGTTATGGATAAAGATGCAGGCGCCGGCGTTCCATGGCGCGAACAGGCAGCTCCAGGCATGCTTGGCCCAGCCCGGAGACGAGATATTGAGGTGCAGGTCACCCGGCTGCAGGCCGATCCAGTACATGGTCGACAAGTGGCCGACCGGATAGCTCTGGTGGCTGTGCAGCACCATTTTCGGCTTGGACGTGGTGCCGGAGGTGAAATACAGCAGCATCGGGTCGGTGGCCAGGGTGCGGCCTTCGGCCTCGAACTGCTCGGGGTATTCGAAGGCGGCGCTGTGCGCGACCCAGCCAGTGGGGGCGGCGCCCACGCAGATGCGGCTGCAGCCAGCGCCGAGGCCGTCAAACTTGCCGACATGCGCTTCACCGACCACCAGGTGGCGCACCTGGCCGCGCTCGATACGGTCACTCAGGTCATCGGGGTTGAGCAGGGCAGTGGCGGGGATGATCACGGCGCCCAGCTTGAACGCAGCCAGCATGGTTTCCCACAGCGCGACATCGTTGCCGAGCATCAGCAGCACGCGTTCGCCCCGGCGCACACCCAGGGCGCGCAGGTGGTTGGCCACCTGGTTGGAGCGCGCCGCGAGTTGCTGGAAGCTGTAGCGTTGCTCGCTGCCGTCCTCTTCGACGATCCACAGCGCATCCGCCGCGTTGCCTTCTGCCATCGCATCGAAGTAGTCCAGGGCCCAGTTGAACGCGTCCAGGTGTGGCCAACGGAAGTCGCGCACGGCGGTGGCGTAGTCGGTACGGTGAGCGAGCAAAAAATCCCGAGCGGCCAGGAAGGGCTGGGTCATGGTCGGTGTCCTTGATTATTGTTGTAGGGACATGGCTGTGATGCTGCGGCCCCTCGATTCCACCGGGAGGCTGAACCGAGTATAGGCACGCATAAATCTAGAGATGAACGCTCAAAAACACCGGTGCGTTGTGCAAAAAAGTCATAGGGTGGCGAGGCGATTTGACGGTATATACATAAAAGTCCAATATGGAATTATAAGTACAAATAAAGCTCTTTTTTGTCTGATTTTTTCTTCGCGCTTGCCTAAACCAACAACAACTTGCGAGACACAACCATGAAGAAACGCTTCGTCATTCCCGTCCTGGCCCTTGGCCTGATCGCCTCCAGCCACTTGCTGGCCGCCGAGAAAACCCTGCGCATCGGCATCGAGGCCGCTTACCCGCCGTTTGCGTCCAAGACCGAGGAAGGCAAGATCGTTGGCTTCGACTACGACATCGGCAACGCTTTGTGCGCGCAGATGAAGGTCAAGTGCGTGTGGATCGAAGGTGAGTTCGACGGCCTGATTCCTTCCCTCAAGGTGAAGAAAATCGACATGGCCCTGTCGTCCATGACCATCAATGAAGACCGCAAGAAGTCGGTGGATTTCACCCACAAGTATTACTTCACTTCGTCGCGCCTGGTGATGAAGGATGGCGCGGTGGTGGATGACCAGTACGCCAGCCTCAAGGGCAAGACGGTCGGCGTGCAACGCGCCACGACCACCGACCGCTACGCCACCGAGGTGTTCGAGCCCAAGGGCATCACCGTCAAGCGCTACAGCAATAACGAAGAGATTTACATGGACCTGGCGGCCGGGCGACTGGACGCGATCTTCGCCGACACCATTCCCTTGAGCGATTTCCTGTCGATGCCACGCGGCAAGGGGTATGCGTTTGTCGGCCCGGAACTCAAGGACCCGAAATACGTGGGCGAGGGCGCGGGGATCGCGGTGCGCAAGGGCAATACCGAGTTGGTCAGCCAACTCAACAGCGCCATCGATGGCATCCGCGCGAGTGGCGAGTACCAGAAGATTTCGCAGCAGTACTTCAAGTCTGATATCTACGGCGATTGACCCTTGCAGCAGCCCGGCTTGCCGGCGATGGCGACCGCAAGGACCCTATCGCCGGCAAGCCGGGCGCCTGCACAAAAGCTGCTTTCAGCCCTTCAATTCCTTCAAGTGCTTGTAGACCGTCGCCCGCCCCATGCCCAGCACATTAGCCACATAGTTGGAGGCGCTCTTGCCCTTGAACGCGCCTTCGGCATGCAGCGCCAGCACCAGCTCACGCTTGTGGTCACGGGTCAGCAGGTTCAGGCTCAATTGGCGTTCACGCATCCAGGCGTGCAAAAAGGTGTTGATGCGCTCCTGCCAGTCATCACGAAAGAGTGAATCCGGTTGCGGGATCAACTTGCTCGGCGACAGGAACAGATCCAGCGCCGCCTTGGCATTCTCGAACAGCGAGATATTCAGGTTGATGCACAGCACGGCCAGGCGACGGCCGTTATGGTCATGCAGCACGGTGCTCAGGCTGCGAATCTTCTGGCCATCCCAATTGAGTTTTTCGTAGGGGCCGATATTCACCTCGCTGACGTCATCGCTGAGCATGTCCTCCAGCGCCGACTCATCACCGATGCCACGTTTGGACAGGTTGTTGGCGATGTAATCGACTTTTTGCGTGCGCAAATCATGCAGCACCACTTCCGCGTGGGGAAAGAACAGCGTGGCGATTGCGTCGGCAATCGCGCGGAAGTTCTGCATGACCTTGTCGTGTTCGGCGGTGTTCATCAATGCGGCTCCAGGCGGGCGGGGGAGAGCATACCAGCGTCCAGGCCGAACCGCGTCAGTTGCTCCGGCAGCGGCGCACCGCGCACCAGTGCGGCACTGGCCTGGCCCATGGCGGGGGAGGTCTGGATGCCATAGCCGCCTTGCGCCGCGACCCAGAACAGCCCCGGCACCTGCGAGTCGAAGCCCGCCAGCAGATCCCCATCGTGGACAAAGCTGCGCAGCCCGGCCCAGGTACGGGTCGGGCGGCGGATGGTCAAGGTGGTGGCTTCTTCGATCTGGTAGATGCCCATGGCGATGTCCAACTCTTCGGGCTGGATATCCTGCGCCTCGACCGGGTCGGCGTTGGCGGGGGAGCCGAGGAACATGCCCGCGTCGGGCTTCATATAAAAGGCTTCGTCAAGGGCCACCAGCATCGGCCAGGCGTGGGTGTCCTGGCCTTCGGGGCCGGCGAAGATAAACGCCGAGCGCCGCTTGGGTTGCAGGCCAATGGCGGCGGCGCCGGCCAGCCCGCCGATATGATCGGCCCAGGCGCCGGCGGCATTGATGATAATCGGCGCGGTGAAGGTGGCGTCCTGGGTATTCACATGCCAGAGGCCGGCGCTGTCGCGGCTCAAACCGAGGACGTGGCTGTCAGTGCGCACTTCGCCCTGATTGCGGCGAATCCCGCGCAAGTAGCCCTGGTGCAGCGCGTCGGTGTCGATGTCGCTGGCGGTGGGGTCATAAATCGCACCGTGGACTTTTTCGCGGCGCAGGATCGGCAGCATCGCACAGGCCAGGTCGGCGCTCAGCTGCTCGACCTGCGGCACGGTGGCCTTGGCGCTCAAGTACTGCGCGTTCAATTCATCCGGGTCGCCGATGAAGTCCACGGTCATTTCACCGCGTGGCGTCAGCAGTGGGTGCTCGCAGAAACCGCTGGGTGGGTGGTCGAAAAACTCACGGCTGGCGAGGGTCAGCGCGCGCACCTGCGGGGTGCCATAGGCGGCGGTGTACAGCGCCGCCGAGCGTCCGGTGGAGTGGTAGGCCGGGTGGGATTCACGCTCCAGCACAATCACCTTGCCGTGCGGCGACAGCCAGAAACCGGTGGAGGCGCCGGCAATGCCGCCGCCGATGATGATGAAGTCTGCGTGGCTCATAGCTGTCTCCAAAGGGCGTTAGCCAGTGCGATGTCTTCCAGGCCCAGGCCGATAGAGCGGAAGAATACGTGACGGTCGTAGGAGGGGCGCGGCACCTGCTCGCTGAGCAACTCTGGCAGGTCGCCGACCACCGAGGCGATGTCCCAGCCGTGCTGCTCGGCGGCAATCAGCATTTCGCCGGCCGAGCCTGGGGTGGTACGGCGATAGTCGCAGAACACCTGCATGTCGTTGAGGCTTTGCGGCGGCACTTCATGGGCGCGCGGGGCGTTGGTGCTGATGGAGGTGATCAACGCCGGCTTGCCCAGGCGCGCCGGGTCGATCACCGGCCCGGCCGAGGAGGTGCACAGCAGGATCACGTCGGCATCCTCCAATGCGGCATCGCAGGTCGAGGCGATCTTCAACCGCGGGTCCAGGCTTTCGAGCTGGGAGTTTTTCCCGGCCAGGCTCGGCGAAAACAGGTTGATGCTCTGCCAGTCCCGCAGGTCTTTCACATAGTGCAGATGCGCCTGCGCGACCTTGCCGCTGCCGATGATCGCCAGGCGCTTTGCCTGCGGCGGCGCCAGTGCATCCACCGCCAACGCCGTGGTCGCGGCCGTGCGCGCGGTGGTCAGCTCGGCGGCATCGCACAGCAGCAACGGTTGGCCGGTTTGCATCGACATCAGCAGCGTCCAGGCGGTCACCAGCGGCCCTTGTTCACGCACGATGTAGGGGGAGGTCTTGACCCCATACACGCCGTCCTGCGCCAGCACACCCAGGTAGTTGATAAAGTCACCGCCGCCGTGGGGAAATTCCACCAGCTGTTGCGCCGGTTGCACCGCGTGCCCGGCGGCGAGGTCGCGAAACAGCGCACGCAGGATCTGCAGTACATCCACCTGAGCAAGTAACTCGCGGGCCTGGGCGTGGTTGATGACGTGAGGTGTGCTGGACATGGGTGCTCCGATTATTGAACTTATTTGTCCATTATGGACTTTTTGTTCTGTTGGGCAAGAGGCAAACCTCAGCCCTTGAATCGGAACCCGCCCGACAACCGTTCTTTCAAAAAGCCGACCAAGGCACTCACCGACTTCGGCACGTGGGGCGAATAGGGCCGTATCAGGTAAATCTCATCGGCAAATGCGCCCTTGAGCGTCCAGTCCTTGAGCACTTGCACCAGCTTGCCGCTGGCCAGCGCGGCATGGGCGCTGAAATCCGGGAGCAGGGCGATGCCCAGGTGGTTGAGGGCCGCATCCCTTAACGCTTCGCTGTTGTTGGTGGCGAAGCTGCCGGCGATCGGTACGGTGACGCGCTCGAGGTGTTTGCTGCCGCGTTCGAAGGTCCAGGCGGGCTGGTCGCTGCCGCGTGGATAGAACAGGCAGTTGTGGGCGCTGAGGTCGCCGGGTTCGCGCGGCTCGCCATGGCGTTGCAGGTAATCGCGACTGGCGACCAGCACCGAGCCGGTGTCGCAGAGCTTCCAGGCCACGTGGGTTTCGGGCACCTGGAAACCGTGGCGCACCGCCAGGTCGTAGCCTTCGGCGGCCAGCGAACTCAAGGCGTCCGACACATCCAGTTGGAGGCGCACCTGCGGATACCGCTGGAGGAATTCGGACAAGTGCGGCACCAGTTGCTGGCGCGCGAACGCCACCGGGGCGGTGAGGCGCACCAGCCCGCGAATCTCCCCGGCCGAGTCGCGCACCGAGGAAAAACTGCGCGCGATCTGTTCGTAGGCACCGCGCACCTCGCGGGTCAGCGACAACCCGGCATCGGTGAGGCGCACACTGCGCGTGGTGCGCGTCACCAGCCGGGTACCGGTGGCTTTTTCCAGGTCGCTGATGCGCTGGCTGACCGCCGATTTGCTCACCCCCAACCGTGCCGCTGCAGCGGTGTAGGTGCCGTGTTCTTCCAGCACTGACAGCCAGTGGATGTGGGTCCACAGGCCTTCGATCTCGGATTTTTCCATGCGCTTATTGTTCGCTTATAAGGACAATCAGTTCTGGATTCTGCTCTGGTTTGGAACAAACCGAAAGCCTATCGTGTGTCCCAACGCCACCCACCTGGGATCCATTGCCATGACTACAACAATCGAGCACTACATCAACGACCAGCGCGTGAGCCGCGATGACCGGTATCAGGACGTCTACAACCCGGCCACCGGCGAAGTCACCGCCCGCGTCGCCCTGGCCAGCCGCCAGACTGTGTCCGAAGCCGTCGCCGCTGCCCAGGCCGCCTTCGCCGGTTGGGCCGACACCCCGCCAATCCGCCGCGCTCGCGTGCTGTTCGAATACCTGCACCTGCTGCGTGAGCGCAAGGACGACCTGGCGCGCATCATCGTCGCCGAACACGGCAAGGTCTTCACCGACGCCCAGGGTGAAGTCGACCGGGGCATCGATATTCTTGAATTCGCCTGCGGCATCCCGAACCTGCTCAAGGGCGAGCATTCCGACCAGGTCTCGCGGGGCATGGACAACTGGACCCTGCGCCAGCCGCTGGGCGTGGTGGCCGGCGTCACGCCGTTCAACTTCCCGGTGATGGTACCGATGTGGATGTACCCGATCGCCATCGCGGCGGGCAACACGTTCATCCTCAAGCCGAGCCCGACCGACCCGAGCGCTTCGCTGTTCATGGCCGAGCTGCTGCATGAAGCCGGCTTGCCGAAAGGCGTATTCAACGTGGTGCAGGGCGACAAGGAATCGGTGGACGCGCTGATCGAACACCCGGACGTCAAGGCTGTGAGCTTTGTCGGATCGACACCGATTGCGCAGTACATCTATGAAACCGGCGCGCGCAACGGCAAGCGCGTGCAAGGCCTGGGCGGCGCGAAAAACCACATGGTGGTGATGCCCGACGCGGACATCGAGAAAACCGTCGACGCGCTGATGGGCGCCGCCTACGGCAGTGCTGGCGAGCGCTGCATGGCGATTTCGGTGGCGGTGCTGGTCGGCGATGTCGGTGACAAAGTCATCGCTGCCCTGACCGAACGCGCCAAGCAACTGCGCATCACCGATGGCCGCGACCTCAAGGCCGAAATGGGCCCGATCGTGTCGCGTGCCGCCCTTGAGCGCATCAGCGGCTACATCGAACAAGGTGTGAAGGCTGGCGCGCAACTGCTGCTCGACGGCCGTGACTATGTGCCGACCGAAGCGGGGTTGGAAAATGGCTTCTGGCTCGGCGCGACCCTGTTCGATCACGTGACCAAAGAGATGAGCATCTACCGCGAAGAAATCTTCGGCCCGGTGCTGGCCTGCGTGCGCGTGAGTGACTTCGGCGAGGCGATCAAGCTGGTCAACGACCACGAGTTCGGCAACGGCGTGAGCTGCTTCACCCGCGACGGCAACATTGCCCGCGAGTTCGCGCGGCGCATCGAAGTGGGCATGGTTGGCATCAACGTACCGATCCCGGTGCCGATGGCCTGGCACGGCTTTGGTGGCTGGAAGAAGAGCTTGTTTGGCGACATGCATGCCTATGGCACTGAAGGTGTGCGCTTCTACACCAAGCAGAAGTCGATCATGCAGCGCTGGTCGGAGAGCATCGAGCAGGGCGCGGAGTTTGCGATGCCGGTCTCCAAGTAACAACGGTTAGAACACCGCAGGACCCCTCGTGCGAGCGGGCTTGCCCGCGATAGCGCAGGGTCAGTCAGGACATTTGTCACTGATAGACCGCTATCGCAGGCAAGCCCGCTCGCACATGTTTGCTTGCGTTCAGCGCCGCCCCGCCCGTGTACTCACATCCACCCACACCGCCAGCACCAGAATGCTGCCTTTCACAATCATCTGCCAGTAACTGTCCACGTCCAGCATCGACATGCCGTTATCCAGGCTGGTAATCACCAGCGCCCCGAGCAACGCGCCATACACCGTGCCCGAGCCGCCGCGCATGGAGGTGCCGCCGATAAAGCACGCAGCAATGGCATCCAGTTCGCCCATGCTGCCCGCCGAGGGTGAGCCGGCGGCGAGGCGGGCCGTGTTGACCAGGCCGGCGAAGGCGCACATCACGCCCATGATGCCGAAAATCCACAGTTTGACCGCCTGCACGTTAATGCCCGACAGGCGCGTGGCTTCCATATTGCTGCCCACCGCATACACGCGGCGGCCGAACACGGTCTGGCTGGTGACATAGCTGAACACGCCGAGCAGCACCAGGAGCAACAGCACCGGCACCGGGATGCCGTCGTAGCTGTTGAGGGTGGTAACGAACCCGGCGAGCACCGCGCCGATCAGCACTACCCGCAGCACGTCGCGCACCCGCGAGTGCGCCGCCAGGCCATGCAGTGCGCGGTTGCGCCGTTGTTTCCAGGTGAGGAACAGCGTCAGCGCAAACAGCAACACGCCGAGCCCCACGCCCACCGCGTGCGGCAGGTAACCCTGGCCGACATACACCAGCGACGGCGATACCGGCGCGATGGTGGTGCCGCCGGTGATCCCCAGCAGAATCCCGCGAAACGCCAGCATGCCCCCCAGGCCGACGATAAACGAGGGGATGCGCAGGTAAGCGGTCATGTAGCCGTTGGCCAATCCGATCATCAACCCGCACAGCGCCACCAGGCTGAGGTTGGCCAGCAGCGGCACGTGATAGACCACGTCCAGGATTGCCGCGAGCCCGCCCAGTAATCCCAGCAGCGAACCTACCGACAAGTCGATCTCGCCGCTGATGATCACCAGCACCATGCCGCAGGCCAGGATCCCGGTGATCGCCATCTGGCGCAGCAGGTTGGAGAGGTTGCGCGGGGTGAGGAAACCGCCCTCGGTCTGCCAGGTGAAAAACAGCCAGATGAACGCCAGGGCGATCACCAGTGCGAGCATTTTGTAGCGGGTAAACAGCTGTTTGACCTGATTCATCTACGCGGTTTTCCGATCGTTATTATTGTGTTGGCTGAGCGCCGCGGCGAGCACCTGTTCCTGGGTGAGCCCCTGGTTGATGAAATCGCCGCGCAACTGGCCGTCGCCGATCACCAGCACGCGGTTGGACACGCCGAGCACTTCGGCCAGCTCCGAGGAGACCATGATGATCGACACCCCTTCGGCCGCCAGCGCGCCCATCAGCTTGTAGATCTCGTACTTGGCGCCCACATCCACGCCGCGCGTGGGCTCGTCGAGGATCAGTACCTTGGGCTGGGTCATCAGCATTTTCGCCAGCACGGCTTTTTGCTGATTGCCGCCGGACAGGCTGGTGATCGGCAAAAACGGGCTGGACGTCTTCAGGTGCATGCGTGTGATTTGCTGATCGATGCTGCCCAGTTCGGCCTCGGCGTCGATGCGGGTCATGTGCGCGTAGGTGTCGAGTACGGCCAGGGTGATGTTCTGGCCGACGCCCAGGTCCGGGATGATGCCTTGGCGCTTGCGGTCCTCGGGCACCATGCACAGCCCGGCGCGGATGGATTTGAGCGGCGTGCGGGTGTCGATCACCTGGCCGTCCAGCCACACCTCGCCGCTGTAGCGGCCGGGGTAGGCACCGAACAGTGCCGACACCAGTTCCGTGCGCCCGGCACCGACCAGCCCGGCAATGCCGAGGATTTCCCCGCGCCTGAGGCTGAATGAAATATCGTCGACGCGTTTGCGCCTGGGGTTGTCGACGTCGTAACAGGTGACATTGCGCGCCTCGAAAACCACCTCGCCGATGTCATGGGGTTGGGTGGGGTAGAGGTTGCTCATTTCCCGCCCGACCATCTGCGTGATGATCCGCGGGATATCCATGTCGGCCATGGCCGTGGTCGCGATGTGCTTGCCGTCGCGGATCACCGAGACGGTGTCGCACACCGCCGCCACTTCATCGAGCTTGTGCGAGATGTACACGCAGGCCACGCCCTTGGCCTTGAGGTCACGGATGATGTCGAGCAGCACCTCGATTTCCGAGCGGGTCAGGGCCGAGGAGGGCTCGTCGAGAATCAGCAGGCGTGCCTGCTTGTTCAGGGCCTTTGCGATTTCCACCAGCTGCTGGTAACCGCCGCCGTACTGCGACACCGGCAGCGCCACGTTCATGTCCGGGACCTTGAGTTCGCGCATCAACTGTTCGGCGCGATGGATCATCGCCGGGTAGTTCATGCGCCCGCCGGGCAGGGTCAGTTCGTGGCCCATGAAAATGTTCTCGGCCACCGACAGGTCGGGCACCAGCGTCAGTTCCTGGTGAATGATGACGATGCCGGCGGCCTCGGTTTCACTGATGGACTGGGCCTTGAGCGGCTGTCCGTCCCAGAGAATTTCTCCCTCCCAGGTGCCATACGGATAGACCGCCGACAGCACCTTCATCAAGGTGGATTTGCCGGCGCCGTTCTCGCCGCACAGGCCGACACATTCCCCCGGCCGCACCTTGATATCGATGCCGTTGAGCGCGTTGACCCCGCCAAAGCTTTTGACGATGCCGTTCATTTGCAGCAGGTAGTCAGCCATGGCGGTCACAGCCCGCCAATCTGCTCTTTGGTATAGAAACCGTCCTTCTCCAGCAGGTCGATATTGGCCTTGGTCAGCGGTGTCGGGGTCAGCAGGATGGTGTCGACCTGCTTGCTGCCGTTGTCGTACTGCGAGCTATAGGACGGCTTCTCATTGCGCGCCAGTTGTACCGACAGCTTGGCGGCTTCGGTGGCGATCAACTTGAGTGGTTTGTACACGGTCATGGTCTGGGTGCCGTCGATCACACGCTTGACGGCGGCGAGGTCGGCGTCCTGGCCGGAGATCGGCACCTTGCCTGCGAGCTTCTGCGCGGCCAGCGCCTGGATCGCACCGCCGGCGGTGGCGTCGTTGGAGGCGACGATGGCGTCGATCTTGTTGTTGTTCCGGGTCAGGGCGTTTTCGACGATGCCCAAGGCTTCGGTAGGGTTCCACTCCTTGACCCACTGCTGGCCGACAATCTTGATATCGCCCTTGTCGATGGCCGGCTGCAGCACTTTCATCTGGCCTTCGCGCAGCACTTTGGCGTTGTTGTCGGTGGGCGCGCCGCCGAGCAGGAAGTAGTTGCCCTTGGGCGCCGCTTGCAGCACACCGTTGGCCTGCATCTCGCCGACTTTTTCGTTATCGAAGGAGATGTAGGCGTCGATATCGGCATTGAGGATCAGGCGGTCATAGGACACCACCTTGATCCCGGCCTTCTTGGCTTCGGCGACGGCGTTGGTGAGCACGGTGGCGTTGAACGGCACGATCACGATCACGTCGACGCCGCGTGAGATCAGGTTTTCGATCTGGGAAATCTGCTTCTGCTCGTTGGCATCGGCGGACTGCACGAAGACCTTGGCATCGAGTTTTTCTGCCGCCGCGACGAAGTAATCGCGGTCACGCGACCAGCGCTCCAGGCGCAGGTCGTCGATGGAGAAACCGATCTTCGGGTGCGCAGGATCTGCCATCACCGGCAGGGCGAGCAAGGCCAGGGCAGTGGCGAGCAGCGTGCGTTTGAATGCTTTCATGGTGGTGCGTCCTTTTATTGTTGTTGGAAAGACACTGTGCGAAGACTCTAGGCGAACACTGTATTTGTGGCGAGCAGCCTCTTTGTGGCAAGTGGGTTCTTTGGGTTGAGCAGCCTCATTGTGGCTAGCAGGCTTATTGAGGCTAGCAAGCTTGTTGTGGCGAGCGGGCTTGCCCCGCGTTGGGCTGCGAAGCAGCCCCTATTGCAAGCGACCGGGTTCAACCTGGCACACCGAGGTGCCTGGTCTTGGGGCCGCTTCGCAGCCCAACGCGGGGCAAGCCCGCTCACCACAAAGACCCCACTTGCCACAAAGAGGCTGCTCAATCCAAAGAGCCCACTTGCCATAACAAGTCCGCCAGCCAAAGGAAGTCCGCTCGCCATCAGGGATAGATAAACCGGTTGACCACCCCCTCCAGCATCTCCTGCCGGCCGCTCACCGCCTGCGGGTTCAGCTCGTGCTCAAAGGCATGCTCGGCCAGCGACGCGAGGCTGAACTCGCCCGCCAGTACGGCTTTGCCCAGCGGCTGCTGCCAACCGGCATAGCGCTGGTCCTTGAACTGCTGCAAGCGGTCGTTCTGCACCATCGCCGCCGCACGCTCCAGTGCCAGGGCGAGCACATCCATCGCCGCGACGTGGCCGTGGAACAGGTCGACGTCGTCCAGGCTCTGCCGGCGCACCTTGGAGTCGAAGTTGTAGCCGCCATTCTTGAAGCCCCCGGCCTTGAGGATTTCATAAGTGGCGAGCGTCATCTCCTCGACGCTGTTGGGGAACTGGTCGGTGTCCCAGCCGTTCTGCGGATCGCCGCGATTGGCGTCGATGCTGCCGAAGATGCCCAGCGACACTGCGGTGGCAATCTCATGATGAAAACTGTGCCCGGCCAGGGTCGCGTGGTTGGCCTCGATGTTGACCTTGATCTCGTGTTCCAGGCCGTATTCATGCAGGAAGCCAAACACCGTGGCGCTGTCGTAATCGTACTGGTGCTTGGTCGGCTCCTGAGGCTTGGGCTCGATCAGCAGGTCGCCCTTGAAGCCGATCTTGTGCTTGTGCTCCACCACCATGCGCATAAAGCGCCCGAGTTGCTCGCGCTCGCGTTTGAGGTCGGTGTTGAGCAGGGTTTCATAGCCCTCGCGGCCACCCCACAGCACATAGTTGGACCCCTTGAGCCGCAGCGTGGCGTTCATCGCACTGAACACCTGCGCGGCGGCGTAGGCAAACACTTGCGGGTCGGGGTTGCTGGCGGCGCCGGCGGCAAACCGTGGGTTGCTGAAGCAGTTGGCGGTGCCCCACAGCAGGCGGATGCCAGTCTCTTCCTGATGGCGCTCAAGCTGATCGACCATCTGCGCGAAGTGGTTGCGGTACTCCTTCAGCGAGCTGCCTTCCGGCGCCACGTCGGTGTCGTGAAAGCTGTAGTAGTCGATGCCCAGCTTGGAGAAAAACTCGAACGCCGCCTGCGCCTTGCCGATGGCCAGTTCCATCGGGTCACCGCTGCGCTGCCACGGGCGCTTGAAGGTGCCCACGCCAAACATGTCGGCCCCCGGCCACACGAAGGTGTGCCAATAACAGGCCGCCATGCGCAGGTGCTCGCGCATGGGCTTGCCCAGGATCAGCTTGTTGGCATCGTAATGGCGAAAGGCGAGGGGAGCATCGCTGTCGGGGCCTTCGAAGCGAACCTTCTCGACACCGGGGAAGTACGTCATGGCGTTTTCCTTATTGTTCTTGGCGGTGTCTGGATACTAGCAACGGCACCTGGCCTGCCGAGTATGAAAATCATCAAGGTGTGGTGCGATTTTGAGTGGCGGGGGCTAGTCTGTAGCGACTGGCCTTCGGACAAAAACAATGAAAACCCTACCGCCCGTGCACCGCATTGCCTTGCTGTTCAACGGCAGCAAGATCTACGACCGGGGCATCATCACTGGCATCGGCAATTACCTGAGCAGCACCCGCGCGTCCTGGGATCTGTTCCTTGAGGAAGACTTCCTGTGCCGCCTCAAGGGCATCGAGCGCTGGCAGGGGGACGGCATCATCGCTGACTTCGACGACCCGTTGATTGGCGAAGCACTGGCCGATATCAAGCTGCCGGTGGTGGCGGTGGGCGGCTCCTACCAGGATGCGCGTGCTTATCCCACCGGCATTCCTTACGTGGCCACTGACAACCATGCGCTGATGAAACTGGCCTACGAACACCTGATCGAGGCCGGCCTGACCCGGTTTGCCTGTTTCAGCCTGCCCGAGGCGCAGGCTAATCGCTGGGCGCAGGAGCGCGAGAAAGCCTTTCGCCTGCTGCTGCAGCGGGACGGCTTGCACGTCGAGGTCTATCGCGGTTTGGGGACCAGCGCGCCGCTGTGGGACAGCGCGGTGGAGCAGCAGATCGCCTGGCTGCAGAGCCTGCCCAAGCCGATCGGCATCATCGCCGTCACCGACGCCCGCGCGCGGCAATTGCTGCAAGCCTGTTTGACTGCCGGCATCGCGGTGCCGGAGGAAGTGGCATTGATCGGCATCGACAACGACCCGCTGACCCGCACCCTCACGCGGGTGCCGCTCAGCTCAGTGATCCAGGGCACCGAAACCATGGGGCGCACGGCGGCGGCATTGCTGCACCAGATGCTGCACGGCAAGCCCTGCACCGGCACGCAGATCCTGGTGCCGCCGGAGGCGATCAATGTGCAGGCCTCCAGCTTGCACCAGCCGTTGGGGAATCCGTATGTGATGCAGGCCCTGCTGTTTATCCGCCAGTACGCGTGCCAGGGCATCAAGACCGCGCAGGTGGCGGCTTATGTGGGGGTGTCGCGCTCGTCACTGGAGTCGCACTTTCGCAAGGAACGCGGCTGCAGCGTGCATGACGAGATCCTGCGCTTCAAACTCGCCGCCGCCGCCAAGGGCCTGGAAAACCAGGCACTGGCGATTGCCGATATTGCCCAGCAGTGCGGCTTCAAGTCCGCGCAGTACCTGCATACGGTGTTTCGGCGCGAGTTTGGCTGCACGCCGCGCGAGTACCAGCAGGGCACGTCCTAGGTGATTGTGGGAGCGGGCTTGCCCGCGATAGCGGTGTGTCAGCTTATTGATCCTGCTTGGAACTACCGCTATCGCAGGCAAACCAGCGCCTGCATTTTTTGACTGTTGAGACGCTTAGAACACGGCCTTGACCTGCAAGCCCAACACCAACGCGTTGTCGATGTCCGAGCCGGAAAACGCTCCCGGTTCGATGATGTATTGCACATCCGGGCGCAGGTTCAGCCAAGGCGTAGCCTGGAAGCCGTAGCTGAGTTCGATCAGCTGTTCGGCATTGTCCAGGTTGGGGTAGCTGTTGCCTGCGTTGAACGCCGCCAGTTCCTGCACGTCACGGCTGCGCGGGTTCGGCACGGCACGGCCATAACCCAGGGCGAGGGTATCGCGCGGGCGCCCTTCTAACGGTTTGTACAGCACCACGCCCGCGCCATACCACTTGCTGAACGGCGAGGCCGCTTCGCTGGCGGCGGAGTATTGGCCGAAGGCGTGCAGCACACGGCCGGCGGAGCTGCTGGAGGCCCATACGGCCTGGTCGATCAACAGATAGTGACCGCCACGCCCGCTGACGTCTTTGTCGCTGCCGATGCGTTTTACATCCGAGCTGTCGTAGTAATAGCCCAGCTTGTATTCACCCGGCAGCGTGCCGGCGTGCTTGTACACCAACTCGATCGGCACCACGGTGCCGGTGGTGTGCTTGGGGCCCAGGTGCCAGGCGCGGCTGGAGTTGCCGTTGCTGTCCGGGTCCACGTTGAAAGCGGCCCCGCGCAGTTGCCAGGACGGCGAGAAGTCATACTTCACCCGTGCGCCCAGGCGCGCATTCGGGTAGTTGGTCCAGCCGCTGCCGCCGGACATGTTCAGCGGGTGCCCGCAGAAACCGGCGTTCATGAAGTTGCACAGAATGCCGCTGTCCAGGCCGCCAAGATCATTGCCCATGGCCATGTAGCCGAGCTTGAGATTCAGCGCCGGAGTGAACAGCGTGCGCTCGTAGCTCAGCTCGGTGAGACGGGTGTAGAGGCCGCCGTAGTTTTCCTGGATCGGCAGGCGGTTGCCCACCAGGTCCTCGGAGGCGCTGTTGCCGCGCCGGTCATTGATGGTCAGCTGGATGCGGTCGCCATTGTTGAAACCGTACAGCTTGCCCAGGTCGAACTGCACGCCGAGCTTGAGGTTCTGCGAATAACGCGCCGAACGGTGCTGGCCGCCGTGGGCGTTATAGGCGGTTTCGCCGCTGTAGTCGCCGGTAAAACGGATGCCTTGCTCGTCCAGCTCGCGGCGCGGGCCGCCCCAGTCGCCGGTCAGGGTGGTGTCGTCGGCTTGGGCGGGCAGGGCGGCACTGAAGGCCAGGCCCAGCAACAGGCGCCCAAGCAGGCGGTCGGGAAAAAAGTGAGAAGTGGGGGTCATGCGCGGTCTTCCAAAAGCCGAAAGCGCGGTGCGGGGGGGGCACCGCGCGAACACAGGGGTTATGGCAGGGCGTAGGCGATCACGTAGTCGCCACGATCGGTGGACTGGCGTGCGCCGCCGGCGGTGATGACGATGTACTGCTTGCCGGTTTTTGGCGACACGTAGGTCATCGGGCCACCCTGGCTGCCGACGGGCAGGCGGGCTTTCCAGATTTCATCACCGTTGTTGCTGTTGAACGCGCGCAGGTAGAAGTCCTGGGTGCCGGCAATGAAGATCAGGCCGCCCTGGGTCGACAGGGTACCGCCGAGAGTCGGCAGGCCGATCTTGATCGGCAGGTGCATGCGGATGCCCAGCGGACCGGTGTCTTCAACGGTGCCCACCGGCACTTGCCACGCGACCTTCTGGGTCTTCATGTCGATGGCGGTGAGGGTGCCGAACGGCGGCGCCTGGCACGGAATGCCGGCCACCGACAGGAAGCGGTTTTTGTTCACCGCATATGGCGTGCCCTTGAGCGGTACTGCGCCCATGCCGGTGTTCAACGCTTCGCCACCGGACGAGGCTTGCGCCTTGTTCTGCGACGGCACCATCTGGATCCACAGGCCCAGGCGCATGTCGTTGACGAAGATAAAACCGTGCACCGGGTCGGTGGAGATGCTGCCCCAGTTCATGCCACCCAGGGAGCCTGGGAAACTCAGCGACTTGTCGGTGCCTGGCGCGGTGTAGAGGCCTTCATAGCGCATGCCCTTGAAGTCGATGCGGCACAGCAGTTGGTCGTACGGCGTGGCGCCCCACATGTCCGACTCGGTCAGGGTCTGCGCGCCGATCTGCGGCATGCCCACGGATTTCGGCTGGGTCGGCGAGTAGGGTTCGTTAGGAATGTTGGCGGCCTTGACCGGGACTTCCTTGACCTCGGTCAGCGGCTTGCCGGTGGCGCGGTCGAGCACATAGATCTGCCCGGCCTTGGTGCCGATCACCACCGCTGGAACTGCCTTGTCGCTGCCCGGTGGGGTGAAGTCGATCAGGCTCGGCTGCATCGGCAGGTCGAAGTCCCACAGGTCATTGTGGACCGTCTGGTACACCCACTTTTCAGCACCGGTGGAGGCATCCAGTGCCAGCACCGAGGCGCCGTATTTGTGGTTAAGTTGAGTACGTTCGACGCCGTAGATGTCGGTGGACGAGCTGCCCATCGGCAGGAAGACCGTGTTCATCAGTGGGTCATAAGACATCGGCGCCCAGCTGTTCGGGGTGCTGCGCACATAGGTGCTGCCGTCGGCCGGTGCTTGCTTGTCTTGCGGGTTGCCCGGGTCGAAGGCCCAGCGCATTTGGCCGCTGATCACGTCGAAGCCACGGATGACGCCGCCAGGCATGTCGGTCTGCACGTTGTCGGCGACGCGGCCGCCGACCACCACGGTGGTGCCGGCAATCAACGGCGCGGACGACAGTTGGTAGTAGCTGTCCGGTACATCGCCGAGGCCGGCCTTGAGGTCCACCTGGCCATGGGTGCCGAAGTCTTCGCAGAATTTGCCGGTATCGGCATCCACGGCGATCAGGCGCGCATCAATGGTGTTGGTCAGCAAGCGGCGCTGGCACTGCGCACCGGCAGGCACGCTGGCGGCAATGATCGGCGAGCTGTTGGGCTGGGTCGGCTGGGCGATCGGCGCGGTGGCGTCGAAGTAGGCCATGCCCCGACAACGCTGCCAGACCGCCGATTTGGCGTTGACCTCGTTCTTCCACAGCTCTTTGCCGGTATCGGCGTCGAGGGCGATCAGGTTGTTGTGCGGCGTGCAGATAAACACCTTGTTGCCGATCTGCAAGGGCGTGAGCTGGTCTTCGGCACCGTTGCCGTCGCTGATCGCCACGTCACCGGTGTGGTAGGTCCACGCCACCTTGAGTTTGTCGATATTGTCGCGATTGATCTGGTCCAGCGCGGCGAAGCGGCTGCCGCCTTCGGTGTTGCCGTAGTGCGCCCAGTCTTTCTGCGCGTCGGCTGCAGCCACCGGCGTGATGCCCGGGCCAGTACCGTTGGGCGCGACACTCGGATGGGCGACAAACATATTGCCCGCCGCCACCGCCACACCCACCGCCAGCACGGCGGCGACGCCATAGGCTCCGCGTGCAGGCCGGCCAGCCAGCAGCGGATACACCAGCGCCACCACCAGGCCGATGGCCGCGAACATGAACAGCCGCGAGAACAGCGGCCAGAACACCAGCCCGACATCGGCCACTGCCCAGATCGCCGTCCCCACCAGGAACGCTGCGAACAACCACGCGCCAGCGGTCTTGCCTCGGGCGATCAACAGCCCGGAAACCGCCATGGCCACGCCGCCGATCAGGAAGTACCAGGAACCGCCGAGGCTCACCAGTTTGGCGCCGCCAACAGCCAGCGCAAGGCCGAGCAGGGCGATGATGACGCCCAAACCCAGCAGGAGGAATCTAGAGGCGCCATGGGCGCGCGATGCTCGTTTCATATCGACAGGACTCGAAGGTGAGAGGGCAAAGACGCGATTTTAGCAAGATAAGTAACTAGTTAGTACATTGGAGTCCTGCAATAGACTATTACAGGTGCTGCGATGATGGGCTGAGGCTAAATGTCGCGTGGCTGTGATGAGTGTAGGTGATCGGCAGGCGGCCTTCGGTCCAACTGCAGGCACGGGCTTTCTGTGGGAAGGGAGCTTGCTTGCGCTGACTGCGTGGCAGTCCCCGGCTTTTGGGGGCGTTTTGCCCCCCAGCGCAAGCGAGCCTGCCCCCACGGCAAGCCCGCTTGCACGCTTAGCTGCAGATCACTCAGCGAAACGCCGGCACCACCTGCTCGATAAACAGCGCCAGGGACTTCTTCTTCTCGGCATGCGGCAGGCTGTTGTCGCACCAGAAGCTGAACTCATCCACCCCCAGTTCCTGGTAGTAGCGGATGCGTGGGATGATTTCTTCGGCGGTGCCGATCATCGCGGTCTTGTGCAGGCTTTCCAGCTCGAACTCGGGGCGCGCGGCGAATTTCTCTTCCGGGCTCGGGGCCAGGAAGCCATTCACCGGCACCTCTTTGTTGCCGAACCAGGCATCGAAGGTGCGATAGAACTTGGAGATCGCCTTGGCCCCGACTTTCCAGCCGTCCGGATCATCGGCGGCATGCACGTGGGTGTGACGCAGCACCATCAGTTGCGGGCGCGGTACGTCGGGATTGTTGTCGAGGGCGGCCTGGAATTTGTTTTTCAGGTCGAGGACTTCTTCGTCGCCCTTCATCAGCGGCGTGACCATCACGTTGCAGCCGTTGGCCACCGCGAAGTTGTGCGAGTCCGGGTCGCGGGCGGCGATCCACATCGGCGGGTTGGGCTGCTGGATCGGCTTGGGCACGCTGGTGGAGGTGGGGAATTTCCAGATCTCGCCATCGTGGGCGTAGTCGCCTTTCCACAAGGCGCGCACCACCGGCACCATCTCGCGCAAGGCCTGGCCGCCGGAGGAGGCGGGCATGCCGCCGGCCATGCGGTCGAATTCCACCTGGTAGGCGCCACGGGCCAGGCCGACTTCCATGCGGCCGTTGCTGATCACGTCGAGCAACGCGCATTCGCCCGCCACCCGCAACGGGTGCCAGAACGGCGCAATGATGGTGCCGGCGCCCAGGTGAATGGTGGTGGTCTTGGCCGCGAGGTAAGCCAACAGCGGCATCGGGCTCGGCGAGATGGTGTATTCCATGGCGTGGTGTTCGCCAATCCATACGGTGCTGAAACCACCTGCCTCGGCCATCAGGGTCAGTTCGGTCAAGTCTTCGAACAACTGACGGTGGCTGACGCTTTCATCCCAACGTTCCATGTGTACGAACAGGGAAAACTTCATGACGCTTACCTCGGATCTATTGTGATCGGCCTGTCGACTGCGGGCCCTTAAGTACTCTCGCCACCTTGACGCTTGCCAGTGATAACGGCTGTTCGGCGGATTGATTGTTGGTATACCATAATACGGAATATCCGCAAAACTTTTCTCTCCAACGGTTGCACCCTCACCTCACAAGGAAGGCGAGCTCGATGAACATAAAACAAAAATTAATCCTGGCGTTTGCGGTGATCGCCAGCCTACCGGTGATTCTGGTGGCTGTGCTGATCATCCTCAACGTACGCCATGAGGCCCGCGACAGCTTTGTCGACAGCAGTGGCCGCGAGATCCGCCAGGTCGACAACGCGATGCAACTGTTCTTCGAAGGCATCAGCCAGAACGTCGCTTACCTGGCTGCGCACCCGCAGTTGCGCAGCCTGCAGGGCGATGTGAAACGCTACCTGGCCAGCGACGCCGCGCACATCGCTGTCGGCGAGCGCGACCAGCAATTGTTCGCTCTGTTCGAGGGCCTGGCCAAGAGTCATTCGGCCTACACGTACCTGTCGCTCGGCACCGAGGATGGCGGCTATGTGTTCTGGCCCGGCGACCCCAACCTTGCCAACTACGACCCGCGCACGCGGCCCTGGTACAAGACGGCCATGGCGCAACCGGGCAAGACCCTGCGCACCGAAGCCTATTACTGGGCGGCCGACGACGTGGTGCTGGTGAGCACCGTGCAAAGCTTCAACGACCGCCAGGGCAAGGCGAGCGGGGTGGTCAACATCGACGTGTCGCTCAAGCAACTGACCGACCTGGTCAAGCAGATCAAGCTGGGCGAAAGCGGCTACCTGATGCTGATGGAAGCCAACAACACGGTGCTGGTAGACCCGAATGACCCGTCCCACAACTTCAAGAAACTCGGCGAGTTGGGTGACGGCTACCGGCAGTTGAGCGAAGCCGGCCAAGGCCTGGTGCAGGTGGAACTGGCGGGCGAGCGCTACATGGCGCTGGTGTGGCCGTCGAAGGCATTGGGCTGGCGCTTTGTCGGGCTGGTGCGCGAAAGCGAAGTGATGGCCGGCGCGGCACGCCTGACCTGGTTGATCGCGGCTATCGCGTTGGTGTGTGGCCTGCTGTTTGCCGCGGCGGGCGCCTGGTTTGCCGGGCTGATCGTCAAGCCGATCCGTGGCGTGGCCAGTGGTTTGGAAGGCATTGCGCAGGGCGAGGGTGACCTGACGGCGCGCCTGGCGGTCAATGGCCGCGACGAGACGGCGCAGCTCGCCGGCTGGTTCAACCAGTTCCTGGAAGCCATCCGCACCCTGATCCAGCGCATCGGCCAGGCCGCCGCGCAAATCCACAGCAGCTCCGGCAGTGCCACCGAAGTCTCGATAGAGATGGCCGACGTCGCCTCACGCCAGCGCGAAGCGGTGGACATGGTCTCCACGGCGTTTCATGAAATGGTCGCCACCTCCAACGAAGTCGCGCGCTCCTGCAGCCAGGCTGCCGATTCTGCCGACAATGGCCAGCGCCAGGCCCACACCGGGCAACAGCAGATCGACGCGGCGGTGAGCAGTGTCGGGCGCTTGAGCGAAGAGATCGGCCACTCCGCCCAGGCCATGGAGCAGTTGGAAAAAGACAGCAACGACATCCAGTCGATCCTCGGCACCATCCGTTCCATCGCCGAGCAGACCAACCTGCTGGCGTTGAACGCCGCCATCGAAGCCGCCCGGGCCGGCGAGCAGGGCCGTGGGTTTGCGGTAGTGGCGGATGAGGTGCGCGCCCTGGCCAAACGCACGGCAGACTCCACCGGCGAAATCGACGGACTGCTTGGCAATCTGGCGCGGCGCACCCATCAGATGGGCAAGCAGATGCATGCCAGCCTTGAGGTGTCCCAGGAAACCGTGGTGTCGATCAACGACGCGCGCGCCAGCTTTGGCTTGATTCGTGAGTCGGTGGATGTCATCCGCGACATGAACACGCAAATCGCTACCGCCGCCGAAGAACAGCATCAGGTGGCCGAAGACATCAACCGGCATATCAGCCAGATTCACGCGGATGCACAGTTGGTGGCGAGCCTGGCCGACTCCACGCGCGGCGATGCGCAGCAATTGACCGCGTTGTCGCAGACCTTGAACCAGTTGGTCAGCCGCTTCCGTACCTGACCCCTGCTATCGCAGGCAAGCCAGCGCCCATCGTTGAAATGCATTCAGCTGTGGGCGCTGGCTTGACTGCGGTGTATCGGAATTAATCAGGCAACCTGGGGCAGGGCGCCCATCTTGCCGTGGCAATACACCAGTGGCCCGGCGTTCTGCTGGGGCACGATCAGGTTTTTCACCGAGCCGACCATGATTGCATGGTCGCCACCTTCATACTCGCGCCACAACTCGCACTCGATCACCGCCGTGGCGTTCGCCAGGATCGGGTTGCCCAGTTCGCTGAGCATCCATTCGATGCCCTGTGCCTTGTCCTTGCCTTTGCGCGCAAAGGCATAGGCTTCGGTTTGTTGCCCACCGGACAGGACGTGGATCGCAAAGCGCTTGTTCTTGATCAGCACCGGGTACGAATCGGAACTGTAGTTGGGGCAGAACAGCACTAGCGCCGGGTCCATCGACAACGAACTGAAGGCACTGGCGGTCAGCCCGACGATTTGCCCGTCGTCATCGAGCGTGGTGATCACGGTGACCCCGGACGGAAACGAACCCATCACTTGTTTGTAGATAGCGGCATCGATCATGGGACGGTCCTCTGGCGGTAGAGCGGGTTTTTATGAATTTGTAGGTCTGATGGTATACCGTAATACAATCGATGCAACAGCTTTTTCAGGCGGCCGATGAACGTCAACCTTTGGTCTTATAACCAATAAATACGGGGGTAAAGGCGCGAAAACGCCGAGGGCCATGTGGCACACTTGCGGATCAGATGCGCGCTGAGACTACGGATCAGTCTTGTGAAAATGTTGGAATACCATAATATGGTGTTCATCTGAGGGGCCGCCACGATGCGCCCCCGGTATGGCGTCAAACAACTATAAGATCAGACAAACGCGAGTCCATTTCCATGCCCCAGATGTCCCGGCAAGATCCCCTGATCGAGAATCACACGGTCGATTACGTTCCTCTCGCAGAGCGCCATGGAAAGGCCCGCGACCTGTTCACCCTATGGTTCAGCACCAACATTGCGCCGCTGCCCATCGTCACCGGTGCCATGGTGGCCCAGGTGTTCCACCTCAACCTGGTGTGGGGGCTGCTGGCGATTGCCCTCGGGCATCTGCTCGGCGGCATCGTGATTGCCCTCGCATCGGCCCAGGGCCCGCGCATGGGCATCCCGCAGATGGTGCAGAGCCGGGGCCAGTTCGGCCGTTACGGCGCACTGCTGATCGTGTTCTTCGCGGCGCTGATCTACATCGGCTTTTTCATTTCCAACATCGTGCTGGCCGGCAAATCCATCGTCGGCATCGTGCCCGCGGTGCCGGTGCCGGCGAGCATTCTGATCGGCGCGCTCAGCGCTACCGCCATCGGCGTGATCGGCTACCGCTTCATCCACAGCCTCAACCGCATCGGCACCTGGGTGATGGGCAGTGCGCTGCTCGCCGGTTTCATCTACATCTTCGCCCATGACCTGCCAGCGGACTTCCTCACCCGTGGCGGTTTCAACGCCGCCGGCTGGCTGGCCACGGTGTCGCTGGGGGTGATCTGGCAGATCAGCTTTTCGCCCTACACCAGTGACTATTCGCGCTACCTGCCGGCGGATATCGGCATCACCCGGCCGTTTATCGCGACCTACCTGGGTGCCACCCTCGGCACCATCCTGTCGTTCGCATTTGGTTTGGTCGCGGCACTGGCCACGCCCGAAGGTACCGAGGCGATGGTCGCGGTCAAGCAAGCCACTGGCTGGCTCGGACCGATCCTGATGGTGCTGTTCCTGCTCAATATCATCAGCCACAACGCGCTGAATCTGTACGGCGCGGTGCTGTCGATCATCACCTCGATCCAGACCTTCGCCAGCCATTGGACTCCGAGCATCAAGGTGCGCGTGGTGCTGTCCGGCGTGGTCCTGGCCGGTTGCTGCCTCGTGGCGCTGGGCGCATCGGCGGACTTCATCTCGCAGTTTATCGGGCTGATCCTGGCGCTGTTGCTGGTGCTGGTGCCGTGGGCGTCGATCAACCTGATCGACTTCTATGTGATCAAGCGCGGGGTGTATGACATTGCCTCGATCTTCCGCGCGGACGGCGGGGTCTACGGGCGCTTCAACCTGCATGCGATCGTGGCTTATTTCATCGGCATCATTGTCCAGCTGCCGTTTGCCAATACATCGCTGTACGTGGGGCCGTGGGCCAATCTGGTGGACGGCGCGGACCTGTCGTGGCTGGTGGGGTTGGTGGTGACGTGCCCGCTGTATTACTGCCTGGCGACACGTCAACATACCCAGAAGGTCAGGGCGGCGCGGTTGGGCTACACCGACTGACCTTTGCTCACACAACAGCCTCCAGAATGTGGCAGCGGGCAAGCCCGCTCCCACAGGTTGGGCCGAGATCGATTTCAAGCCAGCTTCATGCGCTGAGCAGAGTGGCCCCGCCAAACTCGACCAATGCATCCAGCAATGCACTGATGAAGTATTCCTTCGACGCGCGATCCCAGAGGATATGCAACGCCGGTGCCTCCACACTCCCGGTGTGGATCACAATCGCATTCACCCGCGCCACTGACGTCTGCGCCACCGCTCCCGGCTGGAAGGCCGGGAAACCGAGATCGACCCCGCAGAGTTTGGCCATCACGTGGGCAATCACCGCGCCGCTGAGCAACACACAGGCGTGGCTGTCCTGGCGCGGCAGCAGGTAGTTGGCGCGGTGGTCCAGCTCCCAGCGGGCCTCTTCATCGGCGATGCGCTGGCCCTGATCCTGCGGGCTACCCAACAACAGGTATTCGGTCTGCGACAGGCGCGCCACCCAGCTGCCGTCCGCTTGCGGGGTGGCCTGGTTGGGGGCGGCGGGCAGGGTGAAACCGCGTGCGCTGAGGTACTCGGCGCTTTGCGCGCCGCGAAAGCCGACCCGGGGCAGATCGGTCTGGTCAACCAGGTGGCAGGGCGGCGTGAAGAGTTCGTGGGCTTTCAGACTGGTCATGGCTTAACCCTCCTGGCGTTGGTTGGTGGGGTCGAAAAACGGCAGTGGCACCACCTCGGCCTGGACGACGATGCCGCCTTCGACGCGGATCGGGATGCGCTGCCCCGGTGTGCTCTGTTCGATCCCGGCGTAGGCCAGGCCGATGATGCGGCCCAGCGTTGCAGAGTATTCGCACGAGGTGACGTTGCCGCTGATGTCCGGGCCGTCGAGCACCAGGTGGCCTTCCAGCGGTTGCACGCTGCCCTTGGGCAAGGTGAAACCCACCAGTTTGCGTTTCAGCGGCTGGGCTTCGAGGATGTCCACCGAACGGCGGCCGACGAAAAACGGCTTGTTGCGGCTTACCGCCCAGCCCATGTCGATTTCTGCCGGGTGGGTCATGCCGTCGGTGTCCTGGCTGATGATCACGTGGCCTTTTTCCAGGCGCAGCAGGCGTTGGGTTTCGACGCCGAACGGGCGAATATCGAACGCCTTGCCGGCCTCCATCAACGCATCCCACAGCGCCAGGCCGTGGCGTGCAGGCACGTGGATTTCATAACCCAGCTCGCCGACAAACCCGACCCGCAGCAACCGCGCCTTGATCCCGGCCACCGTGCCTTGGCGCACGCCGAGGTAGGGGAAGGCCTCGGCACTGAGGTCGAGGTCAGTGCAGACCTGTTCCAGCACCTTGCGCGAATCCGGCCCGGCCACGTTCACCGCACAGATCGCGGCAGTGACGTTCGCCACGTCGACGTCGAGGCGCCATTGCGCGTTCCACTTGAGCATCTGCTGGTAGATGCGGTCGACGCCGCTGGTGGTGGCGGTGACGTAGAAGTGCTGGTCGGCCAGGCGCGCGCACACGCCGTCGTCGATGACTACCCCGTGTTCATTGGTCATCAGCGCATACCGCGAACGGCCCACCGGTTGCTTGAGGAACGCGAAGGTGTACAGGCGGTTGAGCAGTTCGGCGGCATCCGGGCCGCGCACGTCCAGGCCGCCGAGGGTCGACACATCGATCAGCCCGACGTGGTTACGCACGTGCAGGGCTTCGGCCTGCATGCAGGCGTCGCGATCCTGGGCGCGGCCGTAGTAGGCCGGGCGTTGCCAGATACCGGCGGGCATCATCTTCGCCCCGGCCTGCACATGCCGCGCGTGCATCGGTGTCTGCCGGTAAGGGTCGAAGGCGCGCCCGGCGACATGCGCGAGTTTCTCCGCGACGAAAGGGGGCCGTGCGGTGGTCACCCCGGTCTCGCTGATATTGCGCTGGGTCGCCCAGGCCACCAGGCGCGCGGTCGGCAGCGCCGAATGCCGTCCTTGGGACGGGCCCATGCCGACCGTGGAATAGCGCTTCACCAGTTGCACATCGCGGTAGCCGATACGCGTGGCGTTGACGATGTCCGCCACTTGCAGGTCTTCGTCGAAGTCGACGAAATCCTTGCCCTTGGGATGCGGGAAGATCGGCCAGCCGAAGTTGACCTTGGCTTCGCTGTGCAATGGCAGCGGCGCAATCGTAGTGCCCAGGCCCAGCGCGACAGCGATGTCGGCCGCCGCGTTGGCGGCGTCTGCCAGCACATTCTCGAGCTGATGCCGACCGTGCACCGAGCCCGCCAGCTTGAGGTTGCGGGGCAGGCCGCTGAGGCTGAATTCGGCTCGCTGGTCGTCATAGGCCAGCTTGCCGCCGGCCTGGCACAGCAGTTGATACACCGGCATGTAGCCGGCCGACATGCACAGCAAATCGCAGTCGAACACTTGCCCGCTGGCGCTGGCGCTGACCTGGCCCTGGCCGGTGATCTGGCGCACATCGACGCCTTTCACGTGGCGCAGGCCTTTCTCATGCAGGGCCTCGAACACAGTGCTGTTATTCAGCAAAGGGATCTTGCGCTGGGCCAGGGCGCCGGACAGGGCTTTGTCGGCCGGGGCGTGGCGCAGGTCGATCACGGCGGCGACTTCCACGCCCTGGTCATGCAGGTCGAGGGCGGCGAGGTAGCCGTCGTCGTTGCCGGTCAAGACCACCGCGCGCTTGCCCGGCTTGACCGCGTAGAGTTTCATCAGGCGTTGCGCGGCGCTGGTCAGCATCACGCCGGGCAGGTCGTTGTTGCGGAAAATCACCGGCTGGTCGAAGGCGCCGCTGCACACCAGGCACTGCTGCGCGCGCACCTTGTACATGCGCTTGCCCTGGATCACCGGCAGGTAGTTGTCGGTAAACCAGGCATTGCACGTGGCCTCGGTGAGCACCTGGATATTCGCGTGCTGCTGCACCGCGCTCACCAGTTCGCGGCGCAGGCTGTCGGCGCGGGTACCGGCGATATCGAAGCGTGCATAGGTCAGTGACCCGCCGAGGATTGGCTGCTGCTCGATCAGCAGCACCTTGGCCCCGGCATTCGCGGCCGTCAGCGCCGCCTGCAAGCCGGCGGGGCCGGCACCGATGACGGCCAGGTCGGTAAACAGATAGGCCTTGTCGTAGTACTCGGGCTGGAACGTCAGGTCGAGTACACCCAGGCCGGCCTTCTTGCGAATGATCGGCTCCCAGACTTTCCACATGCCCTTGGGCTTGTAGAACGAGCGGTAGTAAAACCCCACCGGCATGAACTTGGAGAACTTGCCGAGGTAGGCGTCCTTGTCGTTGTCCAGCGAGCCGTTGACGTTCTGCGCGCTCACCGCCAACCCGGCAGACAACGCGTGAGCATCGGCCAGCACATTGGGCTCGCGGGGCAGTTGCACCAGGCTGTTGGCATCCTGGCCCGCCATGGTCAACGGGCCGCGAGGGCGGTGGTATTTGAACGAACGCGAGAGCAGGAAGCGCCCGTTGGCGAGCAGGGCGCTGGCGATGCTGTCGCCCTGCAAGCCTTGGTACGCCTGGCCATCGAAACTGAAATCAAGGGCTTGATCACGCTGGATCAGCAAGCCCATGGGGGCGGGAAGGCGGTTCATCCGGCGATCTCCTTGGCGGCGGCGAAATCGACGCGGGTGGTGAACAGTTCCTTGGGGTCGAAGGTGCGCAGGACCTCATCGGTGACTGTGTGGCGCTCGGCGAGGAACCAGTAGCTGGACGGCGTGTGCATCCACCATTCGCGCACCACGCCGGCGAGGTTGTCGGTGTTGAACACGTAGTCGGCCCATTCGGCATCGCTGCAGTGGACGGGGTCGGGCATCGGCTTGAACTCGCCGCCGTAGGTGAACTCGCTGATATTGCGCGGCCCGTTGAGCGGGCACGTCATGATTTTCATAGTCCGCTCTCCATCAGTGACTGGCCGCCGTAGCGCCCATCTCGTTGACTTGCTGGAAGGTCGAGAAACGTTCGAGGCCGAACGGCTTGATCAGCGCCGGCACCTGGCCGCCGCTGGCGACCAGCTCGGCCATGGTCTTGCCGCAGATGGGCGTGGCCTTGAAACCCCAGGTGCCCCAGCCGGCGTCGAGGTAGTAGTTCTTCACCGGTGACAGGCCCATGATCGGGCTGTAGTCCGGGGTCATGTCGGTGATCCCGGCCCACTGGCGCATCAGCTTGGCGTTGGCCAGGAACGGGAACATTTCGATCGCGTGGGCCAGCAGGCTTTCCTTGAGGTCCAGGGTCGAGCGCGTGTTGAACAGCGGATAAGGATCGGAGCCGCCGCCGAACACCACTTCACCGCGGCTGGTCTGCTGCACATAGCAGTGCAGTGCGGAGGAACTCACCAACGGGTCGAGGAACGGCTTGAACGGTTGGGTGACCATGGCTTGCAGCGGGAAGGTCTGGATCGGCGAGCGGATGCCGGCCTTGGCCATCAGCAACGAGCTGTGCCCGGCAATCGCCTGTACCACGCAGCCGCACTGGATGGTGCCGCGATTGGTCTTCACGGCGGTAATCGTGCCGTGGTCGATGACCAGGTCCTGCACCTCGGTGAGTTGATGAATTTCCACCCCGCGCTTGGCCGCCTGCTTGGCGTAGCCCCAGGCCACGGCATCGTGGCGCGCGGTGGCGCCGTCGATATGCCAGAGCCCGGCGATCACCGGCAAGTGCCCGGGGTCGAGGTTGAGGCTGGGCACCAGTTCGCGGATCTGCTGGCGGTCGATCATCTCGGTGCGCCCGCCGAAGTGCTTGTTGACCTCGGCACGCTGGCGGAACGAACGCACGGTGGCATCGGTATGCGCCAGGGTCAGTTGGCCGCGTTCGGAGTACATGATGTTGAAGTCGAATTCGTTGGACAGCGACTGGAACATCTTCACCGACTCGGCGTAGAAGCGCACACCCTCGCTGGTCAGGTAGTTGGAGCGGATCACTGCGGTATTGCGCGCGGTATTGCCGCCGCCCAGGTAGGCCTTTTCCAGCACCGCGATGTTGCTGATGCCGTGGTACTTGGCCAGGTAGTAGGCGGTTGCGAGGCCATGGCCGCCGGCGCCGATGATCACCACGTCATAGCTGGCCTTGAGTTCCTTGGGCGGGGGCAGATCCACCTCCACCGGGTACTCCGAACTCAGCCCGTACTTCAATAGATTGAATGGCATACGGCCTCCGATTGGCTGCGTAGGGCGTGGTGTTGCGCGAGGGCGGCGGCCACGGTGTTTTTCATCAGGAAGGCAATGGTCATCGGGCCGACACCGCCGGGTACCGGGGTGATGGCGGCGACATGGGGCAGGGCGCCGTCGAAGTCGACATCGCCCACCAGGCGGCTGCGGCCGGCGTCGTCGATACGGTTGATACCGACGTCGATCACCACCGCGCCGGGCTTCAGCCAGCTGGCGTCGATCAAGCGTGCGCGGCCCACGGCGGCGATCACGATATCCGCCTGCCGGCACAGCGCCTGGGCGTTGTGGCTGCGCGAATGCAGCACGGTCACCGAGCAGTCCGCCTTGAGCAGCAGCGCGGCCATGGGCTTGCCGACGATGTTCGAACGGCCGATCACCACCGCATGTTTGCCGCGCAGGTCGCCGCAGGTTTGTTCCAGCAAATACAGGCAGCCGCTCGGCGTGCACGGCGTGAGCACCGCGCGGCCCTGGCTGAGGCCGCCGACGTTCTGGCTGTGAAAACCGTCGACGTCCTTGTCCGGCGCGATAGCCTCCAAGGCGCGCAGCTCGTCCATCTGCGCCGGCAACGGCAATTGCAGGAGGACGCCGTGGATGGCCGGGTCGGCGTTCAATTGGCCGATCAGGATCAACAGTTGTTCGGTGCTGGTATCGCCGGGCAGGCGGTGCTCCACGGAGCGGATGCCTACCTCTTCGGCGCGCAGGATTTTGTTGCGCACATACACCTGGCTGGCGGCGTCGTTGCCGACCAGGATCACCGCCAGGGCTGGCAGGATGTCTTGCTCATGCAGGCGTGCGACGTCCTCGCGGACCTGCAGTAGCACCTGCGCTGCGGCGGCTTTGCCATCGATCAGTTTGTGCGCGTTCACCGGAACACCACCGTTCTGTCCTGGTTGAGAAACACCCGGTGCTCAAGGTGGTACTTGACCGCCTTGGACAGGGCCACGGTCTCGGTGTCGCGACCGATGGCGACCAGGTCGTCGGGCTTGTACACGTGGTCCACGCGTTGCACTTCCTGCTCGATGATCGGGCCCTCATCCAGGTCGCTGGTGACGTAGTGCGCGGTCGCACCGATCAGCTTCACACCGCGTTGGTAGGCCTGGTGATAGGGCTTGGCGCCTTTGAAACCGGGCAGGAACGAGTGGTGAATATTGATCGCGCGCCCCGACAGTTGCCGGCACAGGTCGTCGGAGAGGATCTGCATGTAGCGCGCCAACACCACCAGTTCGGTGCGGGTGTCGTCGACCACCTTCATCAGCTCGGCTTCCTGCGCGGCCTTGTTGTCCTTCGACACGGGCAGGTAGATAAAGCGAATGCCCTCGCGCTCGGCCATCGGCCGCAGGTCGAGGTGGTTGGAGACGATGGCGGTGATGGTCATGTCCATCTCGCCCTTGTGGTAGCGGTAGAGCAGGTCGGTGAGGCAGTGGTCGAACTTGCTCACCATCAACATCACGCGCATCGGCTCGCGGGTGTCGTACAACTCCCACTGCATGTCGAAGGCCTGGGCGACATCGGCAAAGCCTGCGCGAATCTGTTCGAGATCGCCGGCGTGGCCGTCGTTGAAGCGAAACACGGCGCGCATGAAGAAGCGGCCGCTGAAGTCATCATCGAACTGCGCCATCTCCCCGATGTAGCACGCGTTGTCCGCCAGGTAAGTGGTGACGGCAGCGACAATGCCGGACACCGCGGGACAAGTGACCTTGATGATGAAATGGTTTTTTTCGTGTTGCATGACACGTCCTCGGGATGATGGCGGCAGCTCATCGCATAGCGAAAAAATGTCTGAGGACAGCGGGCTCGTTCCGTGAGCGCATTTTCTTGTGAGGAATAAAATATTCCTGAAGTGGCTTTATAGGGGAATGGGGGCGGGGCGTCTAGGGGTTTTGGGAAAGTTTTTTAACTGATAGGAATTTTTACGACGCGTGCCTACGCTGGAATGCGATCAAATGTAGGCGCTGGCTTGCCTGCGAAGGCATCCACCCACTGCCACTGGCAGACCGAGTTGCCCGCATCGCAGGCAAGCCAGCTCCCACAGAAAACAACCTCGGTGCCTGCGTTATTCCTTGTCGTTGCCGTAGTTCATGATCGACAACAACCGGATCGGCACCTGCACCAACTGCTCCGGCCCGTGCGGAATCTCCCCTTCGAAGGTCAGGCTGTCACCCGCTTCCATCCGGTACAGCTGGTTCCCATGCCGGTAAATCAGCTCACCTTCGAGCAAGTGCAAAAACTCCGTCCCCGGATGGGCAAAGGTCGGAAACTCCTCACTGGCGTCATCCATGCTGACCATGTACGCCTCGAAGCTCTTCTTCGGCCCGCGCGTGTGGTTGAGCAGGTGATAGGTATGCCCCTTCTCGGTCCCACGGCGCACCACTTCCATGCCCTGGTCGGCCTTGACCAGCAAAGCGCTGCCGTCCTGCTGGTCGTATTCGCTGAACAATTTCGACAGCGGCAGCCCGAGCACATCACACAGGCGGCTCAGGGTGTCGAGGCTGGTGGAGACCTGGGCGTTTTCGATCTTGCTCAACATGCCCTGGCTGATATCGGCGATTTTCGCCACGTCGGACAGCTTCAGGTCCTGGGCCTGGCGCTGGCGTTTGATCTGCAGCCCCAGGTATTGCTCGAGCTTGAGGCGCGGGGCGGTTTCGGTGGACATGATCATCGGCTCCTGCACGGTTTCCGTTCAGTAATATTATTTTCGCACTGGGAAAGTGCAAGATCTGGCTCTTCAAGGCCACCCCGCTGTGCGTATTCCTGCGGGGAAAACAATTTTCCCATATATACAGCACAAAAGCGCTTTCACCGGCAGTTCAATCCACCGCTCGCGAATCTGGCAAGGGTATTGCATTCCTGTAAGGAAACTAACTTTCTTTTTAGGAATAAAAAGACAGCCTAGGCCCACCCACACGGTTTTGCCTTTCGCGAGGAGTGACACGCAATGTTGCCAGCAGAAACCCAGCGCATCATCGACAAGCACGGGATCAAGTACGTGCTTGCGCAGTTTGTGGATATACACGGTGCGGCCAAGACCAAGTCGGTGCCGATTTGCGGGCTCAAGACCGTGGCCGAAGAGGGCGCGGGCTTTGCCGGGTTTGCCATCAGCGGCATGGGCATGGAGCCCCACGGTCCGGACTTCATGGCGCGCGGTGACCTGTCCACGCTGACGCCGGTGCCGTGGCAACCGGGTTATGGGCGCGTGGTGTGCGTCGGGCATGTCGATGGCAAGCCCCATCCCTACGACAGCCGCTACGTGCTGCAGCAGCAGGTGCAGCGCCTGCAGGACAAGGGCTGGACCCTCAACACCGGCCTGGAACCCGAATTCAACCTGATGCGCCGCGACGAGCAGGGCAAGCTGCAACTGGTCGACCCCAGCGATAACCTCGACAAACCCTGCTACGACTACAAGGGCCTGTCGCGTTCGCGCGAGTTCCTCGAGCGCCTGACCGAAGCCTTGCAGGCGGTGGATTTCGAGGTCTATCAAATCGACCACGAAGACGCCAACGGCCAGTTCGAGATCAACTACACCTACAGCGACGCGCTGACCTCGGCCGACCGCTTTACCTTCTTTCGCATGGCCGCCGGCGAGATCGCCAATGACCTGGGCATGATCTGCTCCTTCATGCCCAAGCCCGACCCGAAACGCGCTGGCAACGGCATGCACTTTCACCTGTCGATCAGCAGCGCCGAGAACAAAAACCTGTTCCATGACGCCAGCGATCCGAGCGGCATGGGCCTGTCGAAACTGGCCTATCACTTCGCCGCCGGTTTGCTCGCCCATGGCCCGGCGTTGTGTGCGTTCGCCGCACCTACGGTCAACTCCTACAAGCGCCTGGTCGTGGGCAACTCGTTGTCCGGCGCCACCTGGGCCCCGGCCTTTATCGCCTTTGGCGCCAACAACCGTTCGGCGATGGTGCGCGTGCCGTATGGCCGCCTGGAATTTCGCCTGCCGGATGCCGGCTGCAACCCGTACCTGGTCAGCGCCGCGATCATCGCGGCAGGCCTGGATGGCATCGACCGCCAGCTGGAAATCGACCACGTCTGCAACGAGAACCTCTACAGCCTGAGCCTGGAGCAGATCGCCGAGCGCGGCATCAAGACCCTGCCGCAATCCCTCAAGGAAGCCTGCGACGCGCTGGAAGCCGACCCGCTGTTTGCCGAGGTGCTCGGCCCGCAGATCGTGGGCGAGTTCATCAAGCTCAAGCGCATGGAGTGGGTGGAGTACAGCCGCCATGTGAGCGACTGGGAAGTCGCGCGCTACACCGAATTTTTCTGAGGCAAGGGGCGGCAGCTGTGAGTTGCAAGCTGCAAGTCAAGGCGGTGGTAGGGGCCGCTCCAAGTCATCTGTCTACCCGGCTTGCTTGCAGCTTTGCAGCTTGCCACCCAGAACAAAGTGAGGACTGCTCTTATGTGTGGAATCGTAGGTCTGTACCTGAAAAATCCCCGACTGGAACCCCAGCTCGGCAAGCTGTTTGAACCGATGCTGCAGGCCATGACCGACCGCGGTCCGGACAGCGCGGGCTTCGCCATCTACGGCGATGAGGTCGCCGACGGCTGGGTCAAGTTGACCTTGCAGGCGACCACTGAAGCCTTCGACTGGAAGGCCTTGATGGGCGAGCTCGAAGGGCGCCTGGGTTGCTCGCTGGATTGGTTCCAGAACGCCAGCGCGGCGGTATTGAAAATCCACGCCGACGAGGCGCCGGTGCGCCTGGCCCTGGCCGAACTGGCGCCGAGCGTGCGCATCATGAGCGCCGGGCAAAGCATCGAGATCCTCAAGGGCATGGGCTTGCCCCAGGAGATTTCCCAGCGCTTCGGCCTGGCGGGTATGCAAGGCAGCCACATCATCGGGCACACGCGCATGGCCACCGAAAGCGCGGTGACCATGGAAGGCAGCCACCCGTTTTCCACCGGCGCCGACCTGTGCCTGGTGCACAACGGCTCGCTGTCGAACCACTTCCGCCTGCGCCAGGAACTCAAGCGCGAAGGCATTCATTTCGAGACCGACAACGACACCGAAGTCGCCGCCGGCTACCTGACCTGGCGCCTGCAACAGGGCGATTCGCTCAAAGAGGCGCTGGACCATTCCCTGCAGGACCTCGACGGCTTCTTCACCTTCGCCATCGGCACGCGCAACGGCTTTGCGGTGATCCGCGATCCGATTGCGTGCAAGCCGGCGATCCTCGCCGAGACCGACGACTACGTGGCCATGGCCTCCGAATACCAGGCGCTGTCGAGCCTGCCGGGCATCGAGAACGCGCGGATCTGGGAGCCGGCACCGGCCACTTTGTATATCTGGGAACGCCAGTCAGCTTAAGGAGCGCACACATGAAAACCATCGATCTTTCCACCGCCACTGTGCGTGACCTCAACCAGGCGCTGCACGCGCAAGTGCTCGACCACGAATGGCGCGTGACCCATTCCAACGGCAAGCACAACCTGGCCGTGGGCGTGAACCAGCCGGTGTCCATCGATATCGAGGGCCACGCCGGCTACTACTGCGCGGGCATGAACCAACAGGCCTCGATCACCGTGCACGGCAATGTCGGCGTGGGCTGTGCCGAGAACATGATGTCGGGTTCGGTGCGCGTCAAAGGCAGCGCGTCCCAGGCGGCCGGGGCCACGGCCCACGGCGGCCTGCTGGTGATTGAAGGCGATGCCGGCGCGCGTTGCGGAATCTCCATGAAGGGCATCGACATTGTCGTCGGCGGCAGCATCGGCCATATGAGCTGCTTCATGGGCCAGGCCGGGCGCCTGGTGGTGTGCGGCGATGCCGGCGATGCGCTGGGCGACTCGTTGTACGAGACCCACATCTACGTGAAAGGCACGGTGGAGTCCCTGGGCTCGGACTGCGTCGAAAAAGAGATGCGCAGCGAGCACCTGCAAGAGCTGCAGGAACTGCTCGACCGTGCCGGCTTCGCCCACCAGGCGGCGGATTTCAAGCGCTACGGCTCGGCCCGCCAGCTGTACAACTTCAAAGTCGATAACGCCTCCGCGTACTGATCAGGAGCTACAACCATGAGTGAACAAACCCCTCCGGTACTGCGCGAGTCGGCCACCTTCGACCGCCTGACCATCCAGGAAATCCAGCGTGCGGCCGAAACCGGTATCTACGATATTCGCGGCGGCGGCACCAAGGGCAAGTTGCCGCACTTCGATGACTTGCTGCTGCTCGGCGCCAGCGTGTCGCGTTACCCGCTCGAAGGCTATCGCGAGAAGTGCGGCACCGACGTGATCCTCGGTAACCGCTTTGCGAAGAAGCCGATCCACTTGAAGATCCCGGTGACCATCGCCGGCATGAGCTTCGGGGCGTTGTCGGCGAATGCCAAGGAAGCCCTGGGCCGTGGCGCGACCATCGCCGGCACCAGCACCACCACCGGTGACGGCGGCATGACCCCGGAAGAGCGCGGCCAGTCCCAGCACCTGGTGTACCAGTACCTGCCGTCGCGCTACGGCATGAACCCCGACGATTTGCGCAAGGCCGACGCCATCGAGATCGTCCTCGGCCAGGGCGCCAAGCCCGGCGGTGGCGGGATGCTGCTCGGCATGAAGGTCACCGAACGCGTGGCCGGCATGCGCACCTTGCCGATCGGTGTGGACCAGCGCAGTGCCTGCCGTCACCCGGACTGGACCGGCCCGGACGACCTGGCGATCAAGATTGCCGAGCTGCGCGAAATCACCGACTGGGAGAAACCGATCTACGTGAAGATCGGCGCGAGCCGGCCTTATTACGATGTGAAGCTGGCCGTCAAGGCGGGCGCGGATGTGATCGTGCTCGACGGCATGCAAGGCGGCACGGCGGCGACCCAGGAAGTGTTTATCGAGCACGTCGGCATTCCAATTCTGTCGGCGATCCCGCAAGCGGTACAGGCTTTGCAAGAGATGGGCATGCACCGCAAGGTCCAGTTGATCGTATCGGGCGGGATCCGCAACGGGGCCGACGTGGCCAAGGCCATGGCGATGGGCGCGGATGCGGTCGCCATCGGTACGGCGGCGCTGATTGCCCTGGGCGATAACCACCCACGGCTGGACGCGGAACTGAAAAAGATTGGCTCGGCCGCCGGCTACTACGACGACTGGCAGAACGGCCGCGACCCGGCCGGCATTACCACCCAGGACCCGGAACTGTCCAAGCGCCTCGACCCGGTGGAAGGCGGGCGGCGGTTGGCCAACTACCTGCGGGTGATGGTGCTGGAAGCGCAGACCATGGCGCGGGCGTGCGGCAAGTCGCACCTGCACAACCTCGACCCCGAGGACCTGGTGGCGCTGACAGTGGAGTCGGCGGCGATGGCCCGGGTGCCGTTGGCAGGGACCAGCTGGGTGCCCGGTTCCGGCTACTGAGCCTGGCGTCATACCTGTGGCGAGGGCGCTTGCTGCCGTTCAGCGCAGCTGCAGCCGGCGTTTTAGGGCTGCGTAAGCGCCCTTGCCACGACAGATCGGCAAATCAAGGAGCCCGTCAAGAGGCTCTCCAAACAACAACTGCTCGCTGCCAGGCATATCCCATTTCTTTCGCAGGAGCTTTGAATATGGTCAATCGTCTTCTCGGCAAGTCCCTCTTCGGGTTATTGGCCGCCAGTGCCTTCGCACCTTTGGCACAGGCCGCCGATGCACCCACCTTGAACACCGGCAGCACCGCCTGGATGGTCACCGCCGCCGTGCTGGTGCTGTTCATGTGCCTGCCGGGGCTTGCGTTGTTCTATGGCGGCCTGGTCCGTGCGAAAAACATGCTCTCGCTGTTCACCCAGTGTTTCGGCATCGCCGGCCTGGTGGGCGTGCTGTGGGTGATCTACGGCTACAGCATGGTGGTCGACACCACCGGCATGGTCGAAGGGCAGGTGACGTTCAACAGTTTTGTCGGCGGTTTGAGCCGTGCGTTCCTGGCCGGCATGACCCCCGAAAGCCTGGTGGGGGATATCCCGGAAGGTGTATTCGTGACCTTCCAGATGACCTTTGCCATCATCACCCCCGCGCTGATCGCCGGGGCGTTTGCCGAACGCATGAAGTTCTCGGCGGCGCTGTGGTTCATGGCCATCTGGTTCACCCTGGTATATGCCCCGGTGGCGCATATGGTCTGGGGCGGTTCGGGGGCCTTGATGCATAACTGGGGCGTGCTCGATTTTGCCGGCGGCACCGCCGTGCACATCAACGCCGGTGTGGCTGCGCTCGCCGCGTGCCTGATCCTCGGCAAGCGCAAGGGCTACCAGAACACGCCGATGCCTGCGCACAACCTGAGCCTGACCATGGTCGGCGCGGCGATGCTCTGGGTCGGCTGGTTCGGCTTCAACATCGGCTCCGGCGGCGGGCTCAACGGCCTTTCCGGGATTGTCATGCTCAATACCCAACTGGGCGCGTGTGCCGGGATCCTCGGCTGGATGTTCACCGAGTGGTTCAAGGTCGGCAAACCGAGTGCCCTCGGCCTGGCCAGCGGCGCGTTGGCCGGTCTGGTCGGGATCACCCCGGCGTGCGCCTATGTGGGCGTCGGCGGCGCGTTGGCCATCGGCTTGCTGTGCGGGGTGTTCTGCTACCTCAGCGTGACCGTATTGAAACGCCGCTTCGGCTACGACGACAGCCTCGACGTGTTCGGCCTGCACGGCATCGGCGGCATGATCGGTGCGGTTTTGACCGGCGTGTTCTGCGTACCGTCCATGGGCGGACTGGTCGAAGGCGTGACCATGGGCGGCCAGGTCGTGGCGCAGATCAAAGGGGTCGTGCTGACCACCGTGTACTGCTTCGCGATCAGCTGGATCATCCTCAAAGTCATCAACGCCCTGATCGGCCTGCGTGCCCATGAATCGGTGGAAGACATGGGGTTGGACCTGGCCGAGCATAACGAGCGGGCCTACAACCACTGATCACAACCCAAACCTGTAGGCGCTGGCCAGCGATAGCGGTGGATCAGTCAATGCATAGGGTGACTGACACGCCGCCATCGCAGGCAAGCCAGCTCCCACAGGGGTTTTGTGTTGTGATTCAGATCACTGCCAGCCTGGCCTGCCTAACAAGCGGGCGCCTTCCACAATCGACCGGACACCTCGAAAAAATGTGGGAGCTGGCTTGCCTGCGAAAGCGGTGTGCCAGGCGCAGAAATGCCAGCAATGCCGCCGCCTTCGCAGCCTCGCCGGGGCTCGACAACTCCCACACTTGGGCTGCGTCGCGCCGGATATTGCGATCACCCTGGGGATTGAAATAAGGGCGACTCGGCCAATTTCCTGTGGGAGCTGGCTTGCCGGCGATAGCGCTGGATCAGCCAAAGCATAAGGTGACTGACACACCGCCATCGCAGGCAAGCCAGCTCCCACAGGGGTTTTGTGTTGTGATTCAGATCACTGCCAGCCTGGCCTGCCTAACAAGCGGGCGCCCTCCACAAGCGACCGGACACCTCGAACAAATGTGGGAGCTGGCTTGCCTGCGAAAGCGGTGTGCCAGGCGCAGAAAATGCCGGCAATGCCGCCGCCTTCGCAGCCTCGCCGGGGCTCGACAACTCCCACACTTGGGCTGCGTCGCGCCGGATATTGCGATCACCCTGGGGATTGAAATAAGGGCGACTCCGCCAATTTCCTGTGGGAGCTGGCTTGCCTGCGAAAGCGGCGGATCAGCCAAAGCATAAGGTGACTGACACACCGCCATCGCAGGCAAGCCAGCTCCCACAGGGGTTTTGTGTTGTGATTCAGATCACTGCCAGCCTGGCCTGCCTAATAAGCGGGCGCCTTTCACAATCGACCGGACACCTCGAAAAAATGTGGGAGCTGGCTTGCCTGCGAAAGCGGTGTGCCAGGCGCAGAAAATGCCAGCAATGCCGCCGCCTTCGCAGCCTCGCCGGGGCTCGACAACTCCCACACTTGGGCTGCGTCGCGTCGGATATTGCGATCACCCTGGGGATTGAAATAAGGGCGACTCCGCCAGCTCCCACAGGGGTTTTGTGTTGTGGTTCAGATCACTGCCGGCCTGGCCTGCCTAACAAGCGGGCACCCTCCACAATCGACCGGACACCTCGAAAAAATGTGGGAGCTGGCTTGCCTGCGAAAGCGCTGGATCAGCCAACGCATAAGGTGACTGACACACCGCCATCGCTGGCAAACCAGCTCCTGCAGGGGGGGCGTTCAGGACACGGCCAGGGTCAGGGGCCGGGCAGTGCGCTGCAGTTGGCTGGCCACCAGGGTGTTTTTCAGCAGGTAGGCAATGGTCATCGGCCCGACACCGCCGGGCACCGGGGTGATTGCGCTGGCCACCGTGCGAGCGCTGGCGTAATCGACGTCGCCCACCAACCGCGTGCCGGTCTCGGTGTTGATGCGGTTGATACCCACGTCAATCACCACCGCGCCTGGCTTCAGCCAGCTGGCGTCGATCAACTGCGGGCGGCCGACGGCGGCGACGACGATGTCGGCCAGGCGGCACAACGCCGGTGCATCGACACTGCGCGAATGCACCACGCTGACCGAGCAGTTGGCCTGCAGCAGCAGGGTCGCCATCGGTTTGCCGACGATGTTCGAACGGCCGATGACCACCGCGTGCATTCCGCTCAAATCACCGCAGGTTTCATACAGCAGGCGCATGCAGCCGCTGGGCGTGCAGGGCGTCAGCACCTCGATGCCTTGCACCAGGCCGCCGACGTTTTCGCGGTGGAAGCCGTCCACGTCCTTGATCGGGTCAATCGCGTGAATCACCGCCGCCTCGTCGATATGCCCCGGCAGCGGCAGCTGCACGAGGATGCCATTGACCGACGTATCGGCATTCAACTGTGCCAGCAGGGCCAGCACCTGCGCCTGGGTGGCGTCATCCGGCAGCCGGTATTCAAGCGAGCGAATCCCGACTTCCTTGGCGCGCAGCAGTTTATTGCGCACGTAGACATGGCTGGCCGGGTCATCGCCCACCAGCAGTACCGCCAGGGCAGGGTAGATCTGTTGCGTGGCGAGCACCTGGACCTCTTCGCGAACCTCGTCGAGCACCCGGGCAGAGATGGCCTTGCCGTCGATATCGCGGGCAAGCGTGGGGAGAGAGCTGGTCAAAAGCGTCACCGTTGTCTGGAGAAATAGGGAGGCGCTGAGGGAACAGATCCCTCAGCGATAAGCAGTCCAGTGGGCTCAGGCTACCAGTTGATGGCAGGCATACACCACCAGTGCACCGGCAATCAGCGTGGCATAGGGCAGCCAGCCGGCGCGGCGTTGGCCGTCGCCGACCTGCAGATACAGGTCGCTGAGCATGGCGGCGGGGAAGCGACCTTTGTCCTGTACGTAGTGACGGAAGCAGAACACCGGCAAGATCAGCAGCGCCAGGAGCAAGCCGGTGACCAGCGTGCCCGCACCCCAGATGTCCGCACCCAGGCCCATGCAGGCCAGGTTGACGAAACTCAACACGCCACCGGCCACGAGCAGCACGGTGGGCGCTTTGTACGGGCGCACCCAGTCGGGGCGGTCCAGGCGGTGAATCCAGCCGGCATTCAGGTTGAGAAAGTTGAAGATGATGTAGCTGACGTTGGACGCCGCGAGCACAAATACATAGTCCGACATCAACAACAGCAGCAGGTTGAACGACAGGTCGGTCCACATTGCCGCCGTCGGCGCGCCGTGTTCATTGGTGCGCCCCAGGTACTTGGGCAGCCAGCCATCCACCGACGCCTGATACAGCGTGCGTGACGAGCCGGACATCGAGGTCATGATCGCCAGCAGCGTCGCCAGCACCAACATGATCAGCACGATATTGGCGACCACCTTGCCGCCGCCGATGCTGTCGGCCAGCACCTGGCCAACGCCCATGCCGCTGTAGATCGCTGGCGACAACAGGCCGCTGTACACCGCCGGTGTAACAATGGCGCCGCTGGCGTCAAGCACCGCCGGGGTCACCAGTTGCCCCAGCCCGAGGCTGCCTTGAAACGCCAGCGGCACCAGGGTGAACACCAGGATGCACAGCAGGCCGGCGTAGAAGATGGCCTTGAAGGTGTCGCGCTTGGGGTCCTTGAACTCGCGGGTGTAGCACACCGCTGTTTCGAAGCCGTAGGTGGACCAGGCGGCCATGAACAAACCGCCGGCCATCAGCGACCAGCCAGAGATATCCCAGGGCCCATCGATGACTTGCCCGGCCGCATCATGGGCCAGCGGGTACAGCGGCAGGAAGTTGGCCTGGGCCGCATCCCCGGTGAACAACGGCACCACGCCCACCAGCAGCAGTGGAATCAGCGAGGTGACACCGAGTACCAGGGTCAGGCGTGCCGAACGCAGGATGCCGCCGTGTTGCACGGCAAATACCGTGAGCAGGATCAACAGGCCGATGCCGAAGGTCGCATTGATGCGCAGCGACAGGCCGCTTTTCACCCAGCCCAGGTCCAGCAAGGTCAGTTGCCAGGTGTTGATCAGCGCATCGGCGGGAAACAGCGCGGTGAGGATATACCCCGCCGCCAACCCCGAACCGATGGACAGCACCGGCGACCAGGCCAGCCAGTTGCACCACACCGACACCGGCGCGATCAGCTTGCTGTAGCGCACCCAGGCCACCGCGCCGTACACCGAGGCACCGCCGGATTTGTGCGGGAACAGCCCGGCGATCTCGGCATAGGTAAAGGCCTGGATAAACCCGAACAGGATCGACACGATCCATACGATCCACGCCGGCTTGCCGACCGTCGCCGCAATGGCGCCAATAGAGAACAGCACCAGGGCGGGTACGCCACTGGCGACCCAGAACGCCCCGCGCCAATCGATCTTGCGGTGCAGGCTGCCCACCGAACTGGCGGCCTGCGGTACTGCCTCGAACGTCGTCGCTTCCATCTCTGTATTCCCATGTCTGAATAGCGTTTAAGTGGGGCAGTCAAAATGGGGTGGCACACGCGTATCGGAACGATCAGCTACGCACCCGGCTTTTGTCCGGGTCGTAGAAAATCGCTGCGCTGACCGTGGCGCTGATGCGCTTCTGCAGGCCATCGACTTTGCCAATCTCAAGTGCCGTGCCGGGCTCGGCGCAGCTCACATCCACCCGGCACAGCGCGATATTGCTGGCCAGCAACGGTGAGCGGCAGGCACTGGTAATCACCCCGACCTGGGCCCGGTCGTGGTACACCGGGTCGCCATGGTGGGCCGCCTCGTTGCCGCCCAGGTGCAGGCCGACCAGCTTGTGGGTGGGGTGGGCACTGCGCCGTAACAGGGCTTCACGGCCGATAAAATCATCGGTCTTGCTCTTCAATGGCACGCTGAAACCGATGCCGGCCTCGAACGGATCGGTCTGGTCGCTGAACTCGTAGCCGGCGAAAATCAGCCCGGCTTCGATGCGCAGCAGGTCCAGGGCTTCCAGCCCCAGCGGCACCAGGCCCAGGGGTTGCCCGAGGTGCCAGATGCGGTCCCAGACCCGCTCGGCGTCTTCGGGTTGGCACCACACTTCATAGCCCAGCTCACCGGTGTAGCCGGTGCGGGAAATCATCAACGGGCAGCCATCGAAGCCGTCCAGCCGACCGACCAGGAAGCGGAACCAGCCGAGGGTTTCCAGGCTGGACTGGGTGGGCGGGGTCCAGACCATCTGCTTGAGCAGCTCGCGGCTCAGCGGGCCTTGCACGGCGAGGTTGTGGATCTGCTCGCTGGCGGACTTGATCCAGACTTTCATGCCGAGTTTCTGTGCCTGCTCGCGCAGCCAGGGGCCGGCGTAGTCTTCGCCGCAGATCCAGCGGAAATTGTCCGGGCCCAGGCGCAGCAGGGTGCCGTCGTCGAGCATGCCGCCGTGCGCGTGGCACATCGCCGAGTACACCACCTGGCCCACCGCCAGGCGCCGCACGTCGCGGGTCAGGCAGTACTGCAGCAAGGCTTCGGCGTCGGGGCCGAGGATCTCGAATTTGCGCAGGGCGGTCAGGTCCATCACCGCCACGCGCTCGCGACACCCCAGGTATTCCTCGGTGGCGCCATAGCCGTCGTAGCGCAGCGGCAGCCACCAGTTGCGGTAGTCGGTGAAGCTGCCGGTGAGGGCGCTGGTGCGTGAGTGGAACGCAGACTCACGGGTGAGAATCGGGTCGGCATCCGCCGTGGTTCGAGTGCTCATGGCGATGGAAAAACGCTCCTTCTCGCGGTAGATGCGGACATGGATATCGGTCGGGTTCCAGCCATTGGCCGGGTCAATGTCATCCGGGCACGAGGTGCTGCCACACACCAGGTCGGTCATGGCCTTCAGCAGCACGTAGTCGCCGGGGCGCGACCAGGGCTCATCCAGGGTCATCTGCTGGTGTGCATCAATACCGGTGTTGAAGAAGAAATTGATCGCCGGCCAACCCTTGCGCGCCTGCACGCCATGGGGGGCGAGGACCTGACTGAGGTTGTCGCTGCAGTTGTCGTGCCCGAAGTACCCGTGGCTCTCGTAATAACGCGCCGCGCAGGCCAGGGCGAACGAGTCGTGGCGCCCGACGGTGTCGCGCACCACCTCGAGCATGGGCTGCATCTGGCGGTCGAAAAACTTCGAGAACAGCCCCGGTGCCGGGTAGGCGCTGCCGTTCAGCGTGCGGGTTACGGTCTGGTCGAGGTCCAGCTCAATACCGCGATCCAGGGCGCGGCGGTCGAGCGCGACGAAGTCCGAACACTGGCGTCCCGCGACGTCCAGTACCTGGACGTACTGCCCCTTGGCGACGGTGTAGGCATGGGCCGTGCCGGCGCGCAGGGTGAACTCGTCCAGCACCTCGCCCAACGGCTCAGGCAGGGCAGGCACCCAGAGCGGCGACGGGTTGGCGCGGGTGACCAGCAGGCGCAGTTCACTGGGCCGGTATTGCCGGTCGACAGCGGTCGGGCCGGCAGGGGCGGCGACGATCACCAGCAGCGCGTCCTGCGCGACAAAATGGCGGCTGTGGCCGGGCGGGCTGTCGTCGTCCCACAACGACGCGGCGCGCGGCAACTGCTGCGCCTCTATGCCGCGCCGATCGAGCACCTGGCCGATACGCGCGGGCACGCTGCAGGCGATAGACGCGTGCAATCCCCAGCTGGCCAGGGCGCTGCGGCCGCCGGCGTCGAGGGCCAGCAGTATGCAGGCCTGGCGGCCTTCGACGTCGATGACTTGCAGGCCGTCGCCGGGCTGCAAGTCGACCAGCGTCATACCGCCGGCGGCCACGCGGTAGCGTTCCAGGTTCGGCGCGCGGGCAAACAAGCCGGGTTCTCGCGGGCGCGAAATACGCGGTGCATTCATCATCGGCTGCACCTTCAACCGACCGACTTGATGGCGGTCGCGGGCTCGCCGAGGTACGCCGCCATCGAGTCGTCCAATGCCTGCAGCCAGGGAGTGTGGTGCGGCGGTGACTGGGTGCCGGTCATCAATGAGCGATAGGACTTGTCGCGATAGCCCATGATGTTTTCCGCCTTGTCGTGCTTCCAGTGCAGGAAGGTTTCGTTGACGGCGGCAATGTCGAAATTCGGGTAGTCGGTGGCGTCCACCAGGTGCTGGATGTAGGCGCCCTGGTACTCGAACATCTGCTGGTTGGTTTCCAGCACCTGTTCGCGCGCCTGCCATTGCCGGCTGTCGGCGAGCATTTCGGCGTGGCTGGGCAGCGGGATGCGCCCCAGGATCACATCGCGCGCGTACCAGGCCTGGGCATCGAACATGTTGAAGGAGTACCACTGGTCCTGCATGCCGAGGTAGATCAGCCGCGGATTGGCTTCCCAGAACACGCCTTTGTAGAGGTTCATCGGCCACAGGCGGTTATCGGTTTTCAGGCTCAGCTCATCGGGCAGGAACGGGAAGTGATGCTTGTAGCCAGTGCAAAGGATGACGGCGTCGATGTGCTTGCTGCTGCCGTCGACGAAATACGCACGGTTGTTTTCCAGGCGCTTGAGCAGCGGTTTTTCTTCCCAGTTGTCGGGCCAGGCGTAGCCCATGGGCGCGGTGCGGTAGCAACTGGTGATGCTGCGCGCGCCGTATTTGTAGCATTGCGAGCCGATGTCCTCGGCAGAATAACTGCTGCCGACAATCAGCAGGTCCTTGTCCTTGAACTCCAGCGCCTCGCGAAAATCATGCGCATGCAGGATGCGCCCGGCGAACTGCTCGAAGCCGTCGAAGTACGGCACCTTGGGCGTGGAAAAGTGGCCGCAGGCGTTGATCACGTAGTCGAATGCTTCGCTGGTCAAGGTGTCGCTGGTGTAGTCGTGGGCCTGCAGGGTGAAGCGCTGGGTCTGTTCGTCGAAGGTGACTTGGCGCACCACGTTGTTGAAACGGATGTAGTCGCGCACGCCGGCCTTTTCCACGCGGCCCTTGATGTAGTCCCACAGCACTTCGCGGGGTGGGTAGGAACCGATCGGCCGGCCGAAATGCTCCTCGAAGGTGTAGTCGGCAAACTCCAGGCATTCCTTGGGGCCGTTGGACCACAGGTAGCGGTACATGCTGCCGTGCACCGGCTCGCCGTTTTCATCCAGGCCGGTGCGCCAGGTGTAGTTCCACATGCCGCCCCAGTCCTGCTGTTTTTCGAAGCACACCAGTTCGGGGATGTCTGCCCCTTTGTCGCGGGCCGACTGGAAGGCGCGAAGTTGCGCCAGGCCACACGGGCCGGCGCCGATGATTGCAACACGTAGAGTCATGAGCGTGCCTCCTGAGGGGTTCAGCGAAAGATCACTGTCTTGTCCTGGTTGATGAACACCCGGTGTTCCAGGTGGTATTTCAGGGCTTTGGAAAGGGCCACGGTCTCGGTGTCGCGGCCGATGGCGACCAGCGAGTCGGGCAGGTGGGTGTGGTCGACGCGCTGGATTTCCTGTTCGATGATCGGGCCCTCATCCAGGTCGCTGGTGACGTAGTGGGCGGTGGCGCCGATCAGCTTCACCCCGCGGTCATAGGCCTGGTGATACGGCTTGGCGCCCTTGAAGCCGGGCAGGAACGAGTGATGAATGTTGATCGCGCGGCCCGACAACTGCTGGCACAGGCCGTCGGAGAGGATCTGCATGTAGCGCGCGAGCACCACCAGGTCGGTCTGGGTGTCGTCGACGATGCGCATCAACTCGGCCTCCTGGCTGGCCTTGGTGTCCTTGGTGATGGGCAGGTAGATGAAGCGGATGCCCTCGCGCTCGGCCATCGCGCGCAGGTCGAGGTGGTTGGAGACCACGGCGGTGATGTGCATGTCCATCTCGCCCTTGCGGTGGCGGTACAGCAGGTCGGTGAGGCAATGGTCGAACTTGCTGACCATCAGCAGCACGCGGGTCGGCCGTTGCGAGCTGAACAATTGCCACTGCATGTCGAAGCCGCCGGCGAGGTCGCCGAGGCCTTCGCGCAGGGCGCCGATGTCACCGTCGACCCCGGTGTTGAAGCGGAACACCGCACGCATGAAAAACTGCCCGGTGAACTCGTCGTCAAACTGGGCCAGCTCGCTGATGTAGCACTGCTGGCGAGACAGGCAGGCGCTGATCGCGGCGACAATCCCGGACGCCGCCGGGCAGGTGATCTTGAGGATGTAATGTTCGCGGGAGGCGTCCATCGAAAGCTCCTGAATACAATGAAGGAAGGTTCAGCCCTTGGCCGTGCGCTTGGTTTTTTCCGGGTCGTCGAAGGGCAGGGCGTGGGTGGTGGCGCTGGCCTCCAGGCTGCCGCGTACCTGCAAGGCAATGCCGGGGACGGAGCACGCGACGCTCATGCGCGCGATGGCCATCGAGCGTTTGCTCAGGCGCGAATACATGCCGCAGGTGATCACGCCGACCTGCTGGTTGCCCTGCCACACGGTGTCGCCGGCTTCGGCTGCGCGCACCCCTTCGAGCAGCACTCCCGTGATCTTGAAGCGCTCCTGGCCGCGCAGGCGCAGGTGTTCCTCGGCGCCACGGAACGCGTGCTTGCCGGGCGAAACCGTGAAGTCCAGGCCCATTTCCCACAGGGTGTCGCCGGCCTTCTGGTCGGCGAAGGGGTACATCTGCGAGTTGTCGTAGGGGAAAAACATCAGCGAGCTCTCCACCCGCAGCCAGTCCAGCGCGGTGAAGGCGCACGGGATAATTCCCAGGCTTGCGCCCTGTTCGAGGATGCTGTCCCACAGGAACGGGGCGTCGGCGGCCTTGCAGAAAATCTCGTAGCCGCGCTCGCCGGTGTAGCCGGTGCGGGAGATCATCACCGGGCGGTCGAACAGGCGCGTCTGCAGGTGGTGGAAGTACGCCAGTTGGCGGATCCCCGGCACGTGCTCGGCGAGGAAATCCACCGCCAGCGGGCCTTGCAGCGACAGGTCGTGCAGGTCGTCATCGAACAGCACCGCGACCTGCCGGCCCTGGGCTGAACGCACGAGCATTTCATGCCCGGTGCCGGCGCCGTGCACGACCATGAACGCGTTGGGGCCGGTGCGGTAGACGATGCAGTCATCGACGAATTTGCCGTCCTCGTCGAGCATCGAGGCATACACCGATTTGCCGGGGTAGAGCTTGGCGATGTCACGGGTGGTCGCCCACTGCAACAGGCTCTCGGCGTGCGGCCCCACGTAGTGGACTTTTTTCAGGCCCGACACGTCCATCAGGCCGGCACGGGTGCGGATCGCCTGGTGGTGGTCGGCCAGCTCGGTGCTGTAGGTCCAGGCGGTGCCCATGCCATTCCAGTCTTCGAGTTGAGAGCCGAGGGCGCGGTGCCGCTCGGCCAATGCAGAAATGCGCCAGGAGTGGGTCATGTGAAGGTCCTTGTCGGGAAAATGAGGGTCAGGCGTGTGGGTCGAACTGGCTCAGCCACTCGACCAGCGTGCTTCGGTAGCGGGTCATGCCCTTGTAGTCGGCGATGGGGTCGGGCAGGTCGCGCAGCACGCGGTGCAGGCGGCAGCCCCAGCCCGGTTGCGTGACCAGTTCGTCGAGGCTGATCAGGTAGGTGCGAATGCTGAACATCACCGCGTGGCTGCGTGGCAGGCGCGCCATGACTTGCAGCTCGACCCGCAGGTGCACCTGCTGGCCGACGTTTTGCGCGGTGATCCGCCCGCGATCGGCGCCCCATTCGTGGAATGTCTCCGGGGAGGAATCCAGGCGCGGGTTGATCGTCAGGGTCCAGTTCAAGCGCCGCACCGGCTGGCCGACCTGCAGGTTGAGCAGGTATTTCAACGCGCGTTCGAACACGCCCATCTGGTGGGCCATCGGCACCGGCGCATGCCATTGCTTGAAACTCATGCCGGCGTCGAAGGCCAGCGACCAGTCGGCCGGGCTGGTGATCAGGCCGGCGTCCATGTACAGGTCGCCGTCACGCTGGTCGAGCAGGGCGAAGTCGCCCTGCACCTGGCGGCCGATGTACTCCAGCGGTGCGCAGGGCAGGCTGGTGGCGTCGCCGAAGATAAAGTGCTGGTCGATGTCCAGCAGGTGATTGCGCCACTGCCAGCGCTCGCCGTTTTGCGTCAGGCTGAACGACTGCGGGTAGTCGGCGGCCAGGTGTTGCATGATCATTTGCAGGGCATCCCAGGCGGCCACTTGCATGTGCGGCATCACCAGGTAGCGGCGCGGGTCCTTGTCCAGTACCAGCGCGCGTTCGGCCATTTCCGAGTGGTAGTGTTCGTCGATGTCGAAGGCGTGCTCGTAGATGGAGCCTGGGTCACGTGAAGTCGCCGGTTCGATGTTCACCGAGTACAGGTAGCTGTCCTCGACAAACGGAAAGGGAAAACGCCGGATCGCCGCCGGGCTGTTGCGAAAACTGAAGTCATCGCGGTAGCTCAGCACAGGGCTCGATTGCAGGGGCATGGCACTCACTCCTATAGGTCCAGCGAAACGCAGGGACCGTTGCCGCGCGAGACGCACGGCATCAGAAATTCGGCCTGCTCGGCCGGGCTGAGGAAACTGTCGCGGTGTTCGATGGCGCCGCCTTGGTGGCGCGTGATGCACTGGCCGCAGACCCCGCCACGGCACAGGTTGGGCACCTGCAGGCCGGCGTGTTCCAGGGCTTCGAGCAGGCTTTGCTCGGCCTCGACACGCAGGCGTTGGCCGCTGCGCAGCAGGTGCAGGTCGAACGGTTGGCCCGGTTGTGCGCCTTTGAAGGCTTCCGAGTGCACGCGCCGGGGCGGCCATCCGAGGCGCGTGGCGTGGTGCTCAACCGCATCGAGCAGCGCCTGCGGCCCGCAGGTGTAGACATGGCTGCCCAGCGGCCGGTCGGCAAGGATCCGGCCCAGGTCGGGGCGGCTGGCATAGGCATGCAGGCGCGGACCGAGGCGCTGTTGCAGTTCATCCAGATACGCGTCGCTGAGGCCCGGCCGGAACAGGTAATGCAGTTCGAAAGCGGCCTGCTGCTGTTCCAGCGCGGCGATGTAGGCCATGAACGGCGTGATGCCGATGCCGGCGGCAATCAGGATATGCAGGCGCGCAGTGCCATGCGGCGCGAACAGATTGGCCGGTGGTGAAATCTGCAAGGTGTCGCCGACCTGCACCTGCCGATGCAGGTAGCGCGAACCGCCGCGCGAGGCATCTTGCAGGCGTACGGCGATGCGGTAGTGCTGGGTGTGCGCCGGGTCGCTGGTAAGTGAATAGGCGTTGCGCACCTTGCCCTCGGCGAGCGGCAGGTGCACCTGCACGTGGCTGCCGGGCGAGAAGCCGGGCAGGGCGCCGTCGCAGGCGCTGAGGGTCAGCTCGCGCACCACCGGCGTGAGCATCCTGGCCGCGCTGACCTGAACCATGAGGGCCGCGCTCATGGCTGGAACCCCGCATAGGGCTGGTCGGGATTGATGCACACGCCAAGGTATGCGCCCAGGCGCCGGGAAAAATGCGTGCGCACCTCCAGCCCGACGTGGCAGCCGATGCAGTCCAATACGGCTTGCGGCCCAGCCGCCTGGGTCAGGCCGCAATGCGCGCAATACACCTGGCGCAGGCCGGGCGTCGTGCAGGTCATGCTGATCTCGTCGTCTTCCAGCCCGGCGGCGCGTGCCTCGGCGTGAATGCGCCAGGCAAACGCTTCATCGCCCAGCAGGTAGAGGCGGCAACCCACCGTCGCGCTGGCGAGTGCCTGTTGCAGGCGCCGGGCGAAATCCGGCTGGTCGCCATTGAGCAGCAGCGGCTGGTCCAGTTCTGCGATGACCGGCGGGCAGGCGGTTGCCGATTGCATCACCACGATGGGGCGGCTGAGGGTGTGCGTCATGCGGGCTCCTCCAGGGTGCGTTTTGTTTCCTGTTGGGAGAGATACTTTCCTAAGGGGAAAATCTTCTCAATCTGGAAAAAGGGCTATGCCTTTGGAGATAAGCCTTGCGGCACCGCCGTTCGGGGCATGGAAGTTGCTGGGCTTTGCCTCACGCAGGGCAACCGGATGGGGAGTGATCGACGCGTGCAAATACGACCGAAGGCATGGCCGCTCTGGTTGGGGCCTGTGCACCCCGAACAGGCGCGCAGCGTGCGCAGGCTGCTGGCCGGCTTGCCCCTGCACGCTGACGGTGCCTTGTCGGGTTTGCTGGACCGTTTCGACGCACTGCTGCCCCCGGCGAAGCTCAACCTGATACTGGGTGGCGAAGAATTGAGCCCGACGCGGCGCGGCTTGATCGACGGCTGCCAGGACGTAGCCACCTGCCCCTGGCGCAACGCCTGCGTGACGGAAGCGGCCCAGGCGTGCGGGCCGTGTCGGCAACGCGGCGTGCACCGCCTGGTGTGTGGCTTACCCGAGGGCCAGAAGGGCACGTTGCTGCTCGACACCCCGAGGCGCGCCGGGGCCAGTTGGCGCCAATTGCTTGAAGAGGCGGCGCAGGCGGTCGGCGTGACCGTGCGCCTGCGCAGCCAACAACGCGAGCAACAGCGCAAACAGGCGACCTCGCGCCACGGCGCACTGGCCCGTGAGCTGCACGATTCGGTGGCGCAGCAACTCGGCTACCTGTCGTTCCAGGCCCATGGGCTGCAAGCGCAATTTGGCGAGCCGACACTGCAGGACTTGTGCACCGGCCTCAGCCAACTGCAACGCCAGGTGCGCGAACTGATCACCAGCGCACGCCTGACCATGGACGGGCGCTCGCTGCGCCAGGCGCTGGCCGACTCGGTGGCGGAGTTTTCGCGGCGCTGCATCATCGTCTTCGAACTGGACAATCGCCTGGCCGACGATGCCCTCGGCGCAGAAACCGAATTGCAGATCTTGCAGATCATCCGCGAGGCGTTGGCCAACGCGGTGCGCCATTCCCATGCGCGTCACGTGCGCATCGAGCTGCGCCAGACCCAGGACGGCGAAGCCTCGGTGTCGGTGGAAGACGATGGCATCGGCCTGAGCCAGGCGTGCGCCGAGCACAACCATTTCGGCCTGGCGATTATCCGCGAGCGCGCCGCCAGCATCGGCGCGCGCCTGAGCATTGAAGCGATCCGCCCGCACGGCGTGCGCGTGCATCTTGGCCTGCGCCGCCACCACGACCAGCCACAGGGGAGTCTCGATGGACTGCACGACCTTACTACTGATCGATGATCACCCATTGTTTCGCAAAGGCCTGGCGCAGTTGTTCGACGCCAGTGGCGACTTCGAAGTGGTGGGGCAGGCGGCCAGCGGCCGAGAAGGCATCAACCTCGCCGTGAGCCTGACCCCGCAACAGGTCTTGCTCGACCTGCACATGCCCGGCCTCAGTGGCTTGCAGGTGCTTGATGAGCTGCGCCAGTTGCGCCTGGATTGCCAGGTGGTGGTGCTGACCGCCTCGATGGACCGCGCCGAACTGTTGAGCGCCTTGCGCCTCGGCGCCAGCGGGTATGTGCTCAAGGAAACCGAGCCCGACGCGTTGCTGGCGTATATGCGCAACTGCCACAAGGGCGCGATTGTGCTCGACTCGACCCTGATCGCCTTGCTTGCCGACCAGGCCGAGCCGGCGCCGCACAGCGAGGCCCCGGGCAACGACCACCTCACCGAGCGCGAAGGCCAGACCCTGGCGCTGATTGCCGCCGGCATGAGCAACAAGCAAATCGGCCGCGAGCTGGGAATCAGCGACGGCACGGTCAAGATCTATGTGCGCAGCCTGTTGCAGAAGCTCGGCCTGCATTCACGGCTGGAGCTGGCGGCCTGGGTGCACAGCGGCAGTTTGCTCAAGCACGAGGAGCGCCATTAGATGAGGGACAGCCCCGACACCTTTGCGCTCCCGCCGATGGACCTGATGGACTGTTTCCCCGCGGCCTTGCTGCACCTGCGCGACAACGGCCACATCGCCCACTTCAACCTGGCCTGGGCCGAGCTGATGGGCGCGCCGGGCGGGGAGCGCAACCTGATCGACTACGTGCACCAGGAAGACCGCCCGCTATGGCGCCAGGCCTTGAACGAACTGCGCCGGCGCCCCGACACCTGCTTCAACCAGCGCCTGCGCTTTGTACACCCCAGTGGCGAACTGCGCTGGTTCGAGATCAGCCTCAAGCGCGGGCCGCAAGGCTTCTACCTGGTGGCCGGCGATATCACCGCGCACAAGCGCCGCGAAATCGCCCTGCAGGCGAGTCAGCGCAGCAGCGTGAGCCTGCTCGACAGCATGCCGGGGCTGATCTATCGCGGACGCAACAACCGCGACTGGACCATGGAGTTCGTGAGTGCCGGTTGCCTGCAACTCACTGGCTATCCCGCCGAGCGTCTGGTGGACAACCATGAGTTCACCTACAACAGCCTGATCCTCGCGCAGGATGCCGACTACGTGTGGCGCGAGGTGCAATACGCGTTGTCGCGGCATGAACCGTTCGAGCTCAGTTACCAGATTCGCTGCGCCGATCAGTCGATCAAGCACGTGTGGGAAAAGGGCGTGGGGATTTATGCCGATACGCGTGAGGTACTGGGGATCGAGGGGGCGATTTTCGAGCGCAAGCGTTGAGTCTGTACGCCATTCAAAATGTGGGAGCGGGCTTGCTCGCGAATGCGCCGGATCAGTCGCTGCAGATGTTGACTGTTCCATCCCATTCGCGAGCAAGCCCGCTCCCACATTGTTTCGGCGTCTCCCTAGTGACTCAATGAGCCGGCCGCCTTGTTCAAGTCACTCTCAGCCCACTCGGTGTACACGCACGCATCCGCCGTGGCCCAGCGCACGCGCACCGGGTCGCCGGCTTTCAGCGGCATGCCGGCGGCGGACAACGCCTTGACCGTCATCGAGGTACCGCCGAGGGTTTTTACCGTGCAGGTCTGGCTTTCGCCGAGGAACAACACTTCGCCGACCATTGCCGAGACTTCATTCCAACCCGCTGCCAGAGGCTGCTCGGCGGCTTGCTCGACACTGAGGGCGAGGGCTTTTTCCGGGCGCACCATCAACAGCACCTCCTGCTCGGTGTGCAGGCCGCTGGTCAGGCGGATCGACAGCGATTGGCCTTCGAACACCGCTGCCGCATTGCCCTGGGCCTTGAGCTTGAGGAAGTTGGAGTTGCCGAGGAACGAGGCGACAAACGCGTTCGGTGGGTTCTGGTACAGGTCAAAGCCGCTGCCGAGGCCGACGATCTTGCCGTGGCTGAAAATCGCGATGCGCTGTGACAGGCGCATGGCTTCTTCCTGGTCGTGGGTCACGTAGACGATGGTAATGCCCAGGCGCCGGTGCAACTGACGCAGTTCATCCTGCAGGTCTTCACGCAGTTTCTTGTCGAGGGCGCCGAGGGGTTCGTCCATCAGCAGGATGCGTGGCTCGTACACCAGCGCGCGGGCGATGGCGACGCGTTGCTGCTGGCCGCCGGACAGTTGCGAAGGGCGGCGATGCGCGAACTGTTCGAGCTGCACCAGCTTGAGCATGGCGTCGACGCGTTTCTCGCGTTCGGCACTGGCCAGTTTGCGAATCGCCAGGGGGAAGGCGATGTTGTCGCGCACCGACAAATGCGGGAACAGCGAGTAGCGCTGGAACACCATGCCGATGTCGCGCTTGTGCGGCGGCACGTTGACCAGCGACTGGCCGCTGACCAGGATCTCACCGCTGCTCGGCGTTTCGAAGCCGGCGAGCATCGACAGGGTGGTACTTTTGCCCGAGCCGCTGGAGCCGAGAAAGGTGAGGAATTCGCCGTCCTGGATGTCCAGCGAGATGTTGTCCACGGCGGCGAATTCGCCGTAGTACTTGTTCAGGTTGCGCAGGCTGACCAGGGGTTGGCCAGGGTTCTGGGCGGGGTCTTTGATCACTGCACTCATGTCTTAATCCTCGGCGCTCAAGCGCGGGTTTCAGTGCGTCGACGAGCGACGGCGGCAATCACCATGACCAGCACCGACAAGCCGATCAGCAACGTCGAGGCGACGGCGATCACAGGCGTCAGGTCCTGGCGCAGGGTGGTCCACATTTTCACGGGAAGGGTTTGCAGGGTCGGGCTGGCCATCATCACGCTGAGCACCACTTCATCCCACGAGACGAGAAACGCGAACAGCGCGCCGGCCACCATGCCCGGGCGGATCGCCGGGAAGGTCACCTTGAACACCGCCTGCAGGCGCGAGGCGCCGCAGATTACTGCCGCGTCTTCGATCGACTGGTCGAACAGTTTCAGCGAATTGATGATCGAGATGATGGTGAACGGCAGCGCGACAATCACATGGCTGACCACAAAGGCGAACATCGTGCCGGTGTAGCCGAGCTTGAGAAACAGCGCATACACCGCCACGGCAATGATCACCAGCGGCACGATCATCGGCAGGGTGAACAGGCCGTAGAGCAACTCACGGCCGGGAAAGCGCCCGCGCACCAGCGCGAATGCGGTGGGCAAGCCCAGCGCCACGGCAAACACCGTGGTCAGCACCGCCACCTTGAGGCTGGCCATCGCCGCGTTCATCCAGTCGGCGTTGGAGAAGAACTGCGCGTACCATTTCAGCGTCCAGCCCGGCGGCGGGAATACCAGCCATTGGGACGAACCGAACGACAGCAGCACGATGAATACAATCGGCAGCAGCAAAAACACGCCGATCACGCCGGTGGTGGTGTAGAGGCCCAGGCGCATCCTGCGGCTCATGGCATTGGGAGTCAGCAGCATGACGGCTTACCTCGCATTGCTGGCGCCAACCGGGGATTCCGGCTGAAGCTTCAGGTAGAAGTAGAACAGCACCAGCGTGATGAAGATCAGCAACGCTGCGCCGGCACTGGCCAGGCCCCAATTGAGGAACGATTGCACCTGCTGGATGATGAATTCGGGCAGCATCATGTTCTGCGCACCGCCGAGCAGCGCCGGGGTGACGTAGTAACCGAGGGACATCACGAACACCATCAGGCCACCGGAGAACAACCCCGGCCGGCACAGCGGCAGGAACACCCGGAAGAAGTTGGTCCACGGGCTGGCACCGCAGATCGAGCCGGCCTGCAGGATCATCGGGTCGATGGCCTGCATGGTCGCCTGCAACGGCAGCACGATGAACGGAATCATGATGTAGCTCATGCCGATCACCACGCCGGTGAGGTTGTGCACCATCTCCAGCGGCGCATCGATGATGCCCATGGCCATCAGCGCCTTGTTGATCACCCCCGAAGCCTGCAGCAGGACCAGCCAGGAATAGGTGCGGGCGAGGAGGCTGGTCCACATCGACAGCAGCACGATATTCAGGATCCAGCGCCCCCAGCCACGGGGCACCAGGGTGATCACCCAGGCCAGCGGGAAGCCCAGCAGCAGGCTGAACAGCGTCACCAGGCCGGCCACCGAGAAGGTATTGAGCAGCACCCGCGCATACGCCGAGTTGGCGAACAGCTGTTCATAGTTGCCCAGGCCCGGCACCGGCTCCAGCACGCCGCGCAGCAGCAGGCCGATCAACGGTGCGAGAAAGAACAGGCCGAGAAACAGCAGGGCCGGGAGCAGGTTGCTCGCCCCCCGCCAGCGCTGCGCCAGGGACGGCGCCGAAGCCTTGCCGGACACCGGGCCGGCAGCGCCGAGGGCGCTCCCGGTCGGCGTGGTTGCCGTCATTTTCATTTGACTAGCCATTCATTCCACCGTGTCGCAATGGCCGGGCCGTTCTTGGCCCAGTAGGCGAAATCGAGGGTGATCTGGTCCTTGGCGTACGCCGTCGGCAGGTTGGGCGCGAGGACTGAATCCAGGCGCTGCACGCTGTCGATGTTCACCGGAGCATAGGCGGTCAGGTTGGAAAAATCCGCCTGGCCCTTGGCGCTGCTGGCACTGGCCAGGAACTTCATCGCAGCGGCTTTGTTTTTCGTGCCTTTGGGTACGACGAGGATGTCGGCCATCACCAGGTTCTGCTTCCAGCTTACGCCCACCGGCGCGCCGTCTTCCTGCAGTGCGTGAATGCGCCCGTTCCAGAACTGGCCCATGCTGACTTCGCCGGAGGCCAGCAGTTGTTGCGACTGCGCGCCGCCGCCCCACCAGACGATGTCTTTCTTGATGGTGTCGAGTTTCTTGAAGGCGCGGTCCAGGTCCAGCGGGTAGAGCTTGTCGGCGGGTACGCCGTCGGCCAGCAGCGCCAGTTCGAGCACGCCGGGGCTTGGCCATTTGTAGAGGGCGCGTTTGCCGGGGTAGGTCTTGGTGTCGAACAGCGCGGTCCAGTCCTGCGGCTTGCCGGCGCCGAGCTTGCCTTCGTTGTAGCCGAGCACGAAGGAGAAGAAGAACGAGCCGACGCCATGGTCGGAGACAAAGCGCGGGTCAATCTTGTCGCGCTGGATGACCGAGAAGTCGAGGGGTTCGAGCAGCCCTTCGGCGGCGGCGCGCAAGGCGAAGTCGGCCTCGACATCCACAACGTCCCACTGCACGTTGCCGCTTTCGACCATGGCCTTGAGTTTGCCGTAGTCGGTAGGGCCGTCCTGGACCACGGTGATGCCGCTGGCCTTGCTGAAAGGATCGGCCCACGCCTGCTTCTGCGCATCCTGGGTACTACCGCCCCAGCTCACGAAATTGACGCTTTCGGCCGCCAGGGCCGCGTGAGTGGCCGTGGCCAGCAAGCCCGCGAACAGCACTGCGGTTGCACGTTTGTTCAACACCATTTTCACGCCCTCATTTGTTTTGTTATTGAGCGGGCTTGGTAATGCCCGCCTATCGGGAGCAGTAGGTTTATCGAGGCCCCTATTCGAGGCCCCAAAAGGCGACCGTGCCAAGGGCTGTTATTGGTGCTATCCCTGGCGGGCGCACTTGGCGAAAGCGTTCGGTCTATGGAATATCATATTATGGTATTCCAAACTTTGTGCAAGCATTTTGCCTTACCGGTTATCCATCATTCGGTGAAGGGAATGCTCTCGACCACCTCCAGGTCGTAGCCGGTCAGCCCGGCGTATTTGAGGGGCGGTCCGAGGTGACGCAGCTTGCCGACGCCCAGATCCTGCAATATCTGCGCCCCGGTGCCGACTTCCGAATAAATCCGCGACTGCGAGCGGCTGAACTGGCGCGGCGTCTGGGTCAATTGCGGCACGCGCTCCAGCAGCGCCTGGGACGACTCATGGTTGGCCAGCACCACCACCACGCCGCTGCCTTCTGCCGCGACGCGTTGCAGGGCGGCCCACAGTGTCCAGTTGGACGGGCCGCTGTACTCGGCGCCGACCAGGTCGCGCAGCGGGTCGATCACATGCACGCGCACCAGCGCGGGTTCATCGCGGCGCAGTTGGCCCATCACCATGGCCATGTGCACGCCGCCGTCGATGCGGTCTTCAAAGGTGATCAGGCGGAATGTGCCGTGCACCGTGGGCAGGTCGCGTTCGCCAATGCGCACCACCGTGCGTTCGGTGCTCAGGCGGTAGTGGATCAGGTCGGCGATGGTGCCGATCTTGATCCCGTGCTTGCGCGCGAAAATCTCCAGGTCCGGGCGGCGGGCCATGCTGCCGTCGTCGTTCATCACTTCGACGATCACCGAGGCCGGGGTGTGCCCGGCCAGGCGCGCCAGGTCGCAACCGGCCTCGGTGTGGCCGGCGCGGGTCAGCACACCGCCGTCCTTGGCGCGCAATGGGAAGATGTGCCCCGGTTGCACGATATCGGCGGGCCCGGCGTTGCTGTCCACGGCTGCCGCCACGGTGCGCGCGCGGTCGGCGGCGGAGATCCCGGTGGTCACGCCGGTGGCGGCTTCGATGGACACGGTAAATGCGGTGCTGAACACGCTGCCGTTGCTCGGCACCATCTGTTCCAGGCCGAGGCGCTGGCAGTGTTCGTCGGTCAGCGTCAGGCAGATCAGGCCACGGGCTTCGCGGGCCATGAAACTGATAGTCTCGGCGGTGCAGCAGGCCGCAGGCAGCAACAGGTCGCCTTCGTTTTCCCGGTCTTCGTCGTCCACCAGTAGCACCATTTTGCCCTGGCGGTAGTCTTCGATGATGTCTGCGATGCTGTTGAAGGCCATGTAGAGTGCTCGATTTGTTGGTTGTATGTATTATGGTATACCACAAAAATCAAACAAGAGGATGTCGCGATGAAGGCCTACTGGATTGCCCATGTGGATGTGTCCGATGCAGAGCAGTACACGCAATACACCCAACGCGCGCCGTCAGCGTTTGCGAAGTTTGGCGGGCGGTTCCTGGCCAGGGGCGGGCGCAGCACCGCGCTCGAAGGCGGGCCGGCGCGCCAGCGTAACGTGGTGATCGAGTTTGATAGTTATGAGCAGGCGGTGGCGTGTTATGAGTCTGTGGAGTACCAGGAGGCTAAAGGGCACCGGGAGGGGGCTGGGGTTGCGCAGATTATTATTGTGGAAGGCCTGGCGCCCTAGCTGTATCAACCAACCGGGTCCGAATGTGAGGGCTGGCTTGCCTGCGATACAGGCACCTCGGTATATCCGGTAAACCCGGTGGATGCCATCGCAGGCAAGCCAGCTCCCACACTGGGACTCGCTTCGGTCTGGAGGTCAGCGGATGAAATGGGCCTTGCCGTGGTAGAGGCCCTACCTCTCGGCCTGGCGACCTCGATCTATCGGGCATAGACCGATTCAACTGTGGGAGCGGGCTTGCTCGCGAAGGCGGAGTGTCAGTTGATGCATTCGGTGCCTGACACACTGCTTTCGCGAGCAAGCCCGCTCCCACATTTTTGATCCGTGCCTGGGCTTGGAGATCAGCGGATGAAATGGGCCTTGCCGTGGTAGAGGCCCTACCTCTCGGCCTGGCGACCTCGATCTATCGGGCATAAACCGATTCAACTGTGGGAGCGGGCTTGCTCGCGAAGGCGGAGTGTCAGCTGATGCATTCAGTGCCTGACACAGTGCTTTCGCGAGCAAGCCCGCTCCCACATTTTTTGATCCGTGTCTGGGCTTGGAGGTCAGCGGATGAAATGGGCCTTGCCGTGGTAGAGGCCCTACCTCTCGGCCTGGCGACCTAGGTCTATCGGGCATAGACCGATTCAACTGTGGGAGCGGGCTTGCTCGCGAAGGCTGAGTGTCAGTTGATGCATTCGGTGCCTGACACACTGCTTTCGCGAGCAAGCCCGCTCCCACATTTTTTGATCCGTGTCTGGGCTTGGAGGTCAGCGGATGAAATGGGCCTTGCCGTGGTAGAGGCCCTACCTCTCGGCCTGGCGACCTAGGTCTATCGGGCATAGACCGATTCAACTGTGGGAGATTCTATGGTTGAGGAGCAACCCTCAACCAACCTTCGGTTGGTATTCGTTTTGTCCTTTCAGCAAGGCAAAGACCACCCGGGCGAGCTTGCGAGCCAGCATTACCAACACCTGAGTTGTGCTATATCCCCGTGCGCGCTGCGCTTGGTAAAACTCTTTCCATGCTGCTGTCCGGCTGGCAGCCATTGCTGCGTTATGCAGAAGGCGCCGTGCTTCTGAGTCGCCGCGCTTGCTCAAGCTGCGGCGATTATCTTTCTGCCCTGACTTAGAAACGCGCAAATCCATGCCCAGGAAGGCAATAAAAGCGTCCGCGTTTCTAAAATCACCTCGCTGAAAGGTTGTAATCAAACGGGCGCCAGTCAAAAAACCGATACCTTCAACTTTCATGCAGCGTTTGAGTTGGGCCAGCAACCCGGCCTCTTTCAGGCGATCACCGATCATTTTTTCTATCAGCCCTTCAAGTCTTTGCATCGACTTCATTTGCTCAGCGAAAGAGGCCTTCAACTGCGGCTCGTTCGCCCAGCTTTGCGTTAGGCTGACGCGAGCTTGAACCAAAGCGGCACGACGACGGAAAAGGCTCAAAAGTTGGCGATAAAGAGGAGACGGTGGAGTCCAGGGGTGAAGTTCGTCGGCTTCTTTTCTCAAATACCGCGCCAGTAATTGGGCATCCAAAGCGTCGGTTTTAGCCCGAACCTTCACACCTTTGCGGTAATGGCTGAGTTCATAACCACCGACCATGTAAATAACGCAGCCGGCCTCATAGGCCAGGTCAGCGAACTCCAAGTGGTAGGTATTAGTCGCCTCAATTGCGATCGCTATGGCGCCCGGTAAAGCCTTCAACCACGTTTTGATGGCGGCTTTGTTGTTCGGGATCGTTTCCAGCAGATCGAGCTCGGCGTGATAAATCACCAACTCATTTTTTGCGACATCAATACCAACGATTGGCTTTGAGACGGGAACTGGCATTGCCATAGTGACGTCCTCCGGGCTAAGGTTTTAAGCACTTGAAGGGCTCACCCAGGGGCGCAGGCTTGTTCCTATCGTCGGTCATAGCCAGATGCATTCTTTATCGGCGCTTGGGTGAAAGGAGGAGGGGCGAAATCTCCCACGGTCTGTACTGCTCTAACAGTCAGAATCGGGCTTTGTCCCTCCTCCTCCCTTCAAGTCCTAGCATACAAGCGGGCTTGCTCGCGAAGGCTGAGTGTCAGCTGATGCATTCGGTGCCTGACACACTGCTTTCGCGAGCAAGCCCGCTCCCACATTTTTGATCCGTGTCTGGGCTTGGAGGTCGACGGATGAAATGGGCCTTGCCGTGGTAGAGGCCCTGCATCTCGGCCTGGCGACCTCGGTCTATCGGGCATAGACCGATTCAACTGTGGGAGCGGGCTTGCTCGCGAAGGCGGAGTGTCAGTTGATGCATTCGGTGCCTGACACACTGCTTTCGCGAGCAAGCCCGCTCCCACATTTTTTGATCCGTGTCTGGGCTTGGAGGTCGACGGATGAAATGGGCCTTGCCGTGGTAGAGGCCCTGCATCTCGGCCTGGCGACCTCGGTCTATCGGGCATAGACCGATTCAACTGTGGGAGCGGGCTTGCTCGCGAAGGCTGAGTGTCAGTTGATGCATTCGGTGCCTGACACACTGCTTTCGCGAGCAAGCCCGCTCCCACATTTTTGATCTGTGTCTGGGCTTGGAGATCAGCGGATGAAGTGGATCTTGCCGCTGTCGTCATTGCCGATGTAGATGCCATACACCCCGGCCTGGCGCTCTTCGATGTAACGCTCGAGGATCTGCCGGATGGCCGGGTAGTAGATGCTGTCCCAGGGGATGTCCTCGGGCGCGAAGAACTTGTAGTCGAGGGTCTCCGGCCCGAACTGGCCGGTGATCTCCAGCGCGATGGCGCGGAAGATGATGTACACCTCGCTGATCTTCGGCACGCTGAAGATCGAATAGGGCGAGAGGATCTCCGCACGTACGCCGCTTTCTTCCCAGACTTCACGCAGCGCGGCCTGTTCGGTGGTCTCGCCACCTTCCATGAAACCGGCGGGCAGCGTCCAGGTACCGGGGCGCGGCGGGATTGCGCGTTGGCACAGCAGGTATTTGCCGTCCTGCTCGATGATGCAGCCGGCAATGATCTTCGGATTGATGTAGTGGATGTAGCCGCAGCCACGGCACATCAGGCGCTCATGCGTATCGCCCGGTGGCCGCTGGTGACCGAGGTCACTGCCGCCACATTTCGGGCAAAAGCTTGGGCTGAACACGCTCAGTGACCTATGCGGGGTTCTTTGAGGGCGATGGGCAGGGTGATCTCGGGGACTTTGCCGGTCTCTTCCTGTTTGCGCTTGAGGTAATCGAGGGCCACCGCAGCCGCGGCGCGTACGTGGTCGACGCAGGCCTGGTGCGCAGCGAGCGGGTCGCCGCTCTTGATCGCCTGGACCATGCGTTCCATTTCCTGGTTGCTGGTGCCGCGACGGTTTTCCTGGGACACCGAGGTCGCGCGCAAATAGCTGATGCGCGCCTGCAACTGGCGCAACTGCGTGGCGGCCACGTGGTTACCAGAGCCTTCGAGCAACACGTCGTAGAAGCCCTGCACCGAATCGATCACCTGTTGCAGCTCGCCGTCCTTGAGGGCCTTGCGGTTTTCCTCGAGGGCTTTTTCCAGGGCCTTGATGTCCTTGGCCTTGGCGCGCAGGGTGAACAGCTGCACGATCAAGCCTTCGAGCACGCAGCGCAGTTCATAGATATCGACGGCATCCGCCAGGGTAATGATTGCGACCTGCGGGCCCTTGGCATCGGCGAACTCCACCAGGCCTTCGGACTCCAGGTGACGCAAGGCTTCGCGCACCGAGGTGCGGCTGACGCCGAGGCGGTCGCACAGGTCGCGCTCCACCAGGCGGTCACCCGGCAAAAGCTGGAAGTTCATGATGGCGCTGCGCAGTTTCTCCAACACGATTTCGCGCAGGGTGACCGGGTTGTGATTGACCTTGAAGCTGTCGTCGAGTGGCAGGCGTTTCATGGGGTCTGCTCTGAATGTAGCGGTTAACTGGAGGCCTCGGCATCGGCGTCGGCGAACGCTTCCCGGGCCAGTCGGAAACTGTCCACGGCGGCGGGAACCCCGCAATAAATGCCGACCTGAAGCAGAATTTCGCGTATTTGTTCACGACTCAGCCCGTTACGCAAGGCGCCGCGCACATGCAGCTTGAGTTCGTGGGGCCGATTGAGGGCCGAAATCATTGCCAAGTTTATCATGCTGCGTTCTTTAAGCGACAAACCCTCACGGCCCCACACGTGGCCCCAGCAGTACTCGGTGACCATCTCCTGCAGCGGCCGGGTGAAATCGTCGGCGTTGTCGATCGAACGCTGCACGTAGGCCTCGCCCAACACCTGGGTGCGGATCTTCAGGCCCTGCTGGTATTTTTCAGTGCTCATCAATCAGCTCCTCAGGCCAGGGTGGGCAGCGGGCCCAGCTTGCCTTTGTGATAGATCATCGGCGTGACCGGCTGCGCGGGCAGGATCAGGTTCTTCACCGCGCCGACAATGATTGCGTGGTCACCGCCGTCGTATTCGCGCCACAACTCGCATTCGATGATCGCCGTGGCCTTGGCCAACAGCGGGTTGCCCAGCTCGCTGAGGTGCCACTCGATGCCCTTGGCCTTCTCCTTGCCTTTGCCGGCGAAGGCGTAGGCCTCGGCGGTCTGGTCGGCGGACAGCAGATGAATCGCGAAACGCTTGCTGTCGCGCAGGATCGGGTAGGTGTCCGACGCATAGTTGGGGCAGAACAGCACCAGGGCCGGGTCGATCGACAGCGCGCTGAACGCGCTGGCGGTGATGCCGACGATGCCGCCGTCCGGGTCGAGGGTGGTGACCACCGTGACGCCGGAAGGGAAGGAGCTCATGACGTCTTTGTAAATGCCGGGTTCGATCATGGTCGGGGTCTCTTAACGCATCACAAAAGGATCAGGCATCGGCGCCTGGGAGAGGTTGATCCACACCGTTTTCAGCTCGGTGTAGGCCAGCACCGAATCGATGCCGCTTTCGCGTCCGTAGCCGCTGTTCTTGAAACCGCCGATGGGCGCCATGGCCGAGACCGCGCGGTAGGTGTTGACCCAGATGATCCCCGAGCGCACATCCCGCGCCAGGCGATGGGCGCGGCCGAGGTCGCGGGTCCAGATGCCAGCGGCGAGGCCGAACTGCGAGTCGTTGGCGATCGCCAATGCCTCGGCTTCGTCCTTGAACCGGATGACCGAGGCCACCGGGCCGAAGACTTCTTCCTGCATGATCTTCATCGAGTTGCGGTCGCATTCGAACAGCGTCGGCTCATAGAACCAGCCTTCACCGAGATTCTGCGGGCGCTTGCCACCGGTGCGCAGGCGTGCGCCTTCGGCGATGGCATCGGCCACCAGGCCTTCGACCACGGCCAGTTGCTGCGCGGTGGCCATGGGCCCCATTTCGCTGGCGTCGTCCTGCGGGTTACCGATGCGGATGCGTTGGGCGCGCGCCACCAGGCGCTCGACGAACTCATCGTAGATTTCATCCTGCACCAGCAGGCGCGAACCCGAGACGCAACTCTGCCCGGACGCCGCGTAGATGCCGGCAATCGCGCCATTGATGGCGCTGTCGAGGTCGGCGTCGGCAAAGATGATATTCGGTGACTTGCCGCCCAGTTCCAAAGACAGCTTGGCGAAGTTCTCCGCGCTGCTGCGCACCACATGTCGGGCTGTGGCCGCGCCGCCGGTAAAGGCAATCTTGCGCACCAGCGGGTGGCGGGTGAGGGCGGCGCCGGTGCTGGGGCCGTAGCCGGTGACCACGTTGACCACGCCCGGCGGAATCCCGGCTTCGAGGGCCAGGCGCGCGAGTTCGAGGATGGTCGCCGAGGCGTGCTCCGACGGCTTGATCACGATGGTATTGCCCGCCGCCAGGGCCGGTGCGAGCTTGATCGCGGTCAGGTACAGCGGGCTGTTCCAGGGGATGATTGCTGCGACCACGCCCATGGCTTCGTGCACGGTGTAGGCGAACAGGTCGGGCTTGTCCAGGGGCAGCGTGCCGCCTTCGAGTTTGTCGGCGAGACCGGCGGTGTAGTGGAAGAACTCCGGCAGGTAGCTGACCTGGCCGCGCGTCTCACGGATCAGCTTGCCGTTGTCGCGGCTTTCCAGCTGGGCCAGTTGCTCTTTGTTCTCGGCAATCAAATCGCCCAGGCGACGCAGCAACTTGCCGCGCGCGGTGGCGGTGAGGCCACGCCAGGCCGGGCTGTCGAAGGCAGTCTGCGCCGCTTGCACGGCGCGCTCCACATCCGCTTCGTCGGCGTCGGGCAGTTGCGCCCAGGGCTCGGCCAGGGCCGGGTTGAGGCTGTCGAAAGTCTTGCCGGACAGGGCATCGACCCATTCACCGCCGATGCACATCTGGAAGCGTGCGAGTGTCATGCAACGATCCCCTTGATTGGATTGTTTTGGGCGTACACCGTGTCGAGGAAGCCCAGCAGCAGCTGGTTGACCAGGCGTGGCGATTCTACCGGCATCATATGCCGTTGTTCGGCCAGCACCGCAACGGTGGCGCCGGGAATACGATCGGCCAGTTGCCGGGCCATTTCCGGGGTCGAGCCCGGGTCGAGTTCGCCGGTGGCGACCAGGGTCGGCACGCGCAACCCCTTGAGGTCGTCGGCGCGGTACATGTCCTGGGTCGCGAACAGTTCGTAGGTGGTCAGGTAGCCCTGGGGGTCGTTGCCCGCCAGGGTTTCACGCAGCGCGGCGATCTGCGCCGGGTTGGCCGCCTGGTATTCGCGGCTGAACCAGCGCGACAGCGCGGCCTCGGCATTGGCGTCCGGGCCATGCTCGGCGGCCTGGGCAGTGCGTGCGATCACACCGGCGCGCTGTTCCGGGCTGCGGTTGAACACACTGTTGAGCACCACCAGGCCTTGCAGGCGCTGCGGGTAATGCAGGGCAAACGCCCGGGCGACCAGGCCGCCCATGGAAAAACCGATCACCGTGGCCTGAGGCAATTGCAGGTGGTCGAGCAGTTCCAGCAACTGGTCGGCATAACCCAGCAGCGGCGTGCCGGCGGCCGGGCGCGGGCTGGCGCCATGGCCGAGCATGTCATAGGTGATCACGCGGTAATTCGTGGCCAGGCCAACGACTTGCCCGCCCCACATTTCTTTGTTCAGGCCCACGCCGTGGATCAAAACCACAGGCTGGCCTTGGCCGGTCGCCAGATAACTGGTGCCAGCCGGGGTGCGTTCAGCGGTGAGCCGAATCATGGAGCGCTCCTGCATACCTTTTTATTAGGGTGTTAGCCGCCGGGATTACTGGGCCTTTTCGGCGGCCAGTTCTTCCAGGTCGATATAACGGTTGCCGATCCGTGGGTGCAGGCGGCCGCCATCGGCGCAGCCCAGCACCACGACGATTTCGTCGGCACGCGGGGCGTCTTCGATCTGCATTTCCAAGGTGATGTAGTGCGAGCGCAGGCCTTCGTCGTCCTTGTGCATCATCGGGATCTGGATCGAGGTGCCAGGGCCGCCGCGCTTGTTGGTGAAGCTCAGGTAGCTCTTGGCCTTGACCGCTTCACGGTAGTGATTGCCGAAACGCAGGGTATGGATGATTGCGCTCGCGTGTTCGATCTCGCCATCGGCGCCCACGACGGCGGCCTTGCCGTACGCTTCGATCTTCTCGGCGCCGCCGATGATGCCCACCAGGCGCTCGACCATCAGTGCGCCAAGGTCGGAGCAATTGGCGCGGATCTCAGGCTTGAGGTCTTCGACGAAACCGCGACCCAGCCACGGGTTTTTCAACACGACGGCCAGGCCGACCATGGTCACCGGCGTGTCCGAGGCCTTGCCGCCTTCAATGAAGGTTTCTTCTACGTAACTGACGATCTTGCGAATTTCGAAACTCATGGGCTGCTCCGTCTGAGGTAAGTGGATCTGTGTATGATGGTATACCATAATATGACAAGTGCAAGCGCCACAAGATCGGGTCGGCAAACGGTACAGCTGGGTGATGCGTTTTTTTGATCTCGATCAATCGTTGCGAGATGCTCATCTGGTAAAAACGCCCCCTTTTTTAAACTTGGCGCCGCTTCTAGCCTGGCAAGGCGAACTTGCCGTGTTACGCCATACTCACCTCCAGCTGTGGCATACAGCGCCTGGCTCTATGCCGCTACCACCGTGCCGTCTTACGAGACCGGACTTTGAACCTATGCCCGAACGCAACTACAGCTTGATTCGCAAGCTCGCCAGCACGTCCCTGCGCCTGAATACCGTGCTGATCTGCGCGCTTTTTCTTAACCTGTTAATGCTGGCCGCCTGCTATTGGGCGTTGAGCAAGGTGGTTGCCGAAGAGCGCAACAAGGTGATGCTGCATTTCAACCGATTGGTGGGTGATATCCATCAGCACGAAAAATTCATCGACAGGATTGCGCAACACGGCAACCAGGCCTCGCAGAACCAACCGACGTCGGGTCTGACGGTACAGAGCCAAATGCGTGTCGACACGCCAGGCGTGCGGATCTTTGAGGCGGCGCAATATACGTTTTCGATGCCGTTTACCCTGGCGCAGCAGCACGTAACGTCCGGCCCGCATCCGGGCAATTTCGCCTTGGGGGTGATGCTGGCGAATTTTTACAGCCGTTTCTGGAGTACCTCGGTGTACCCGGCACCGCAGGTGTTCGTCATCGGCGCGCTGGGCAACACCAGCATGGCTGTGCCTGCCATCGACCGGTTTCCGGGGCGTGCGCTGCTGACAACGGAGAACTACCTGGCGGCAGTCGAGCGGATTTACACCGCGCTGCCAGTCGGTAAAGACTCGACAGGGGGAGTCCACGTGCGCTGGGCGCCAGCGCAGCATTTCATTGCCGGCGAGTCCCGTGAGCTGTTGGGTTATCTGGATTTCAGGCTGCCCGATGCGCTCTGGTGGACACCTGAGGTCAAGCGTCGGATCTTCATCGTGACCCTGTTGGATCTGGAGCGCATCAATGATCCCGAGCAATTGTTCGAGCGGCCGATCTACGACCGCTTGCAACTGTTGTCTCCCCAGGGCGACTCGTTGATAGATGCAGTCGGTGTAGCGCAGAGCTATCGGCAGGGCCTGAATTTCACTGCGCAAGGCCTGCTGTTCAAGATGGGCGGCCCCAGTGCCGGTGGTTGGGTCGCGTTGTACGAACTGAATTATCAAAGCTTTTTCGGCTACGCCAAGTGGCAGTTGCTTGGCGGCATTGGGCTGCTGCTGGCCAGTGTGTTGAGCAGTTGGGTGGCGATTCGCTGGTACGCGCGCAAGGTGGTTTCGCCCGCGCGCCAGGCCCATTTTGAGATCGTCGAAAGCGACACTTTCAGCCGTACGGTAATCCAGACTGCCCCTGTGGCACTGTGTGTGCTCAGGCGCGCGGATCGGCACCTGATCATGCAAAACCCACTGGCCGAACGAATGCTGGGGGATGCCCAGGCGGTGACGCAGTTGAGTGAGCATTGGGGGCTCAATCCTGCCCCGGCGCAACCCGACGGCGATGTGATTTTCCACAGCCGCCACGGCCACACATTGCACGGCAGTTTCGCCTCAGCCCGCTATCGCGGCGAGGCGGTGGTGCTCTGCGCGTTCAGCGACATCAGCGCACACAAGGCGGTGGAGCAGAAGCTCGCCGAGGCCAGCGCCGCCAAGTCGCGGTTCCTGGCGACCATCAGCCATGAGATCCGCACGCCACTCTATGGCGCGTTGGGTACCCTGGAGTTGCTGGGGCTCACACAGTTGACCGAGCAACAAAGCAACTATCTGCACATTATCGAGCGCTCCTCTTCAATGCTTCTGCAACTGGTCAGCGATGTGCTGGACATGTCCAAGATCGAAGCGGGGGAGATGGCGCTGGAGTCGGCGGATTTCAGCCCCCTCGCATTGGCCGAGGAGGTCGTCGCCGAATACAGCGGCACCGCACAGGGCAAGGGCGTGCAGTTGCGCTTGAATGTCGATGCCGGTGTACCGGTTGGGGTGCATGGGGATGCGCGGCGTATCCGGCAGGTGCTCACCAATCTGCTCAGCAATGCCCTCAAGTTCACCGAGCACGGCGGTGTAACGCTGCAGTTGAGCGCCGCGATTAGCGACGACAGGGCTACGCTGACGTGGCAAGTCACCGACACCGGCGTGGGTATTGCGGCCGAGCAGCAGGTTCATCTGTTCGAGCCGTTCTACCAGGCGCACCGACATGCGCATACCGTTGCTGGCACCGGGCTTGGCCTGTCCATCTGCGCGCAACTGGCCCAACTGATGGGCGGTCGATTGAGCGTGGCCAGCGAACCCGGGGTGGGTAGCTGCTTCAGTTTCAGTGCCAGCTTTGCCTTGGGGCAGCAGGCACCGCCGACCGCCGTGCGGGCCCGCTTGTCTCGGCATCCCGGTAAGTTGGGCCTGAACCTGCTGGTCGCCGACGACAACCCGATGAACCAGGCATTGATCAAGGAGCAACTCGAGCAGCTCGGCTGTCGCGTCACCCTGGCAAGTCACGGTCTTGACGCATTGGCGCGCTGGTCGCCGGATTTCGATGCGCTACTGACCGACATCAACATGCCGCAGATGGATGGGTTCGAGTTATTGAGTGCGCTGCGTCAGCAGGGCGTAACGCTTCCGATCATCGCCATCACCGCCAGCGCCCTGCAGGAAGAAACCCGACGCTTCGTCGCAGCCGGCATGGATGCCTGGCTGGTAAAGCCCGTGAGCCTGAGTGATTTGTACGCAGTGTTGCGACGCTGCTGCCCGCCCGCGCAAATACTTGAGCCGCAGGAGGAAGAACTGCCGGCGTTTGTGGCGCTCTCACCGCGACTGCATGAACTGTTTGTGAATACCACGCGCGCAGACCTGAAAATCCTGCGCGACGCCAGCCAGCAACACAACGTAGCTGCCATGGTGCCGCAGTTGCATCGGCTGCGCGGCTCGCTGGCGGCGGTGCAGGCGAAGCAGCTGGCAGACGCGTGCAAAGCGCTGGAGCAGCAACTGATCGCCACGCACAAAATTCCCAAGGGCGTTATTGAACTCATGGACGGTATAGAGCGACTACTGGCGGGCCTCGCGCCGAATACGGACGGCGAGCCCCCTACATCCAACGACTGAGACTGGAATACAAACCATGAAAAAGACCACTGTGTTGATAGCCGACGACCATCCGATTGTGGCGATGGCGGTGCAGGAAATAGTCGAGCGCGATGACCGCTTTGAAGTGGTGGGTATCGCCAAGGGGCCTACTGAATTGGTGCAGATGCACCAGCAGTTTTCGCCCGATGTCGTGATTGCCGACTACAGCATGCCCGGCGACGGAATTCATGGCGATGGATTGCAGATGATCGAGTTGCTGTGCCGGCGCTTTGGTGACACCCGCATCCTGGTATTCACCATGCTGTCCAATCCCCTGATTCTCAGCGGTCTCTATCACCTGGGTGTGTGGGGCGTAATATTGAAAAGTGGTGATTTCAATGAGATTGCGGTAGCACTGCAGGCGTTGTCGCAGGGACGCAAATACCAGCCACCAGTGCAAGCGCTGTCGAACAGCGACAGCCAGATGCAAGCCAGGGCAGCTCGGCTGACGATGCGCGAATACGAAGTGCTGCGGCATTTTGTATCGGGCTTGAGTGGTCGTGAAATCGCGGCACTTTTGCATAGAAGCACCAAGACAGTGAGCGCACAAAAGGTCTCGGCGATGCGCAAGTTGGGCGTCGAAAATGATCAAGCGTTGTTGGCCTTCTGTGCGGACGCGCAGCTTTTCCTGTAAGTCGTGCCAGCGGTTTACGTGGGCTGAACCGAAAGACAGTTCTCGCCCTGGGCCTATTTTCAGTTTGATCTTAAAGACAGCCACCGAGTCGGCTCGCATAATGGCGCCCACAGCGTCAGCCCGCACCTCAATAGACTAAGTCACGTCACCTACCTGTAGCCGTGCTGGTTGAGTTGCACTAGAAAAGAACCGTTTCTTATTGCAGTTGTGCGCAACAGTGCACTTCAAGGCAGCGGGTCACTGTGCGCCCGAAAAAGGATTAATTACGAAGTCAGGAGGTGGATACCCAGCAACTCGTGAAGTGAAGTGCGGCCCTGTGATGAGTTATTAAAGTAACGCCAATGAATATAAACTTGAGAGATGATGAAGTATGAAGAAGCAACGTTTACTGCCTGTGCAGGCGGCGCTCCTGAGTGTGTGTGGTGGCCTGATGTTGTCCACTACTGTCAGCGCCGCGGAAGCCGGTACTATTACTTTTAACGGTAAAGTTACGGATGAAACTTGCCAGGTGACCACCGGCTCGTCGGGCGATTTTACCGTGGACCTGGCGACCGCCAAAGTGGCTGACCTGGCCCAGGCCGGTGCTACCGCGATGCCGTCCAACTTCCGTATTGCGGTCAATCAATGCTCGCCGACCGTGACCAATGTACGCGCGCAGTTTCTCTACGATGCCAACCTGGTCGACGTCAGTTCGGGCGTGCTGAAAAACCAGTTGAGCGGCGATACCTCCGCCACCAATGTGGGCCTGCAGCTTTACAACTACGCAGACAACTCCGTGATCAAGCCAGGCGACGCTGGCGCTGCCAAGAGCTTCACCGTGCAAGACGGTGCGGCTGAAATGATCTACGGCGTGCAGTACTACGCGACCGGCAAGTCCACGGCGGGCCTGGTGAAGAGCCAGGTCAAATACCAATTGAGCTATAACTGAGAACGTCCCTCTGCGCGGACATCGCGCAGAGGGGACTACCCTGACTATGCGGATATATCGTCTATTAACAGGTTGCCTGCTCATTTATTTAATGAGCTTCGATGCTCGCGCCAATATCGTTTTGGGCGGCACTCGGTTGATCTATCCAGGCGGCGAACGTGAAGTCACGCTGCCCCTGTCGAACAAGGGCGCGACCCCGGCACTGGTGCAATCGTGGATGGATGACGGCGCCACCGACTCTACGCCGGAGAACAGCTCCGCGCCGTTCCTGATCATGCCGCCGCTGACCCGTATCGAAGGCCAGGCCTCGCAGACCCTGCGGATCCTGTTCAATGGAACAGCATTGCCGCCAGACCGTGAATCGCTGTTCTGGCTGAATGTACTTGAAGTACCACCGGTGCCGGAAAAGTCGAGAAACAAGAATAACTTGTTATTGGCTGTTCAAAGTCGAATTAAAGTGTTCTATCGACCCGCGACACTCCGCAGCTCCTTGCATGACGCCGCGAAGCATTTGACGTGGCAGGTGTTCGGCGACGGCGCACAGTTGAAGTTGCGCTGCACGAATACTTCGCCATTGCATGTCTCGTTTGCCGATATACAGGTGAAGTGGGCGGGCAAGACACTCAGTAATACTGACGGTAATCATATGGTTGCCCCGGGCGGCGAAGCCGTGTTTGAACTGCACCCGCAGACCGCGCGCCTGCCTGAACTAAAAGCCCAGGGCATACAGTTTAATTATATTAACGACTATGGCGCCTTGAAAACCGTGAACGCGCAGTTCGACTAAGTTCAATTACCCTTTCGTTAAAAGTCTATGAACCGTTTTGATCGATCGATATTACGCAGAAAAGTGTTTCTGGCGGCACCGTCATGCTCAATCGTTCGTTTCTGGGCGGTCGCGTGCCTCGTGTTCAGCACGGCAGATGACAACGTGATGGCGGATGAGCCGGTGCTGCCGGCGGCCGCTGCACAGGTGGACTTCCAGGATGCCGAGTTCACCAGTTCGTTTCTGGTGGGCAATGCCAAGCGTACGGATATGTCGCGTTACCAGAAGGGCAACCCGGTATTGCCAGGAAATTACGATTTGGACGTTTACATCAATGGCAAGCAGGTGACGCGCGCCAAGGTCGAGTTTGCAGATGAGGCCAACAGCAATATCGCGCAAGCCTGTTTCACGCTCGCAGCGCTGAAACGGCTGGGCATCGATACACAGCCATTGGTGCCGTTCAACGGTTGTCGCAAGCTCAAGGCGGTGCTGCCCAACACGGTCTCCTATGCCGACATCGGTGAGCAGAAGCTCTACCTGCAAATCCCCCAGGCCAACTTGCGGCGTACCCCGCGTGGTTATGTAGAGCCCGAGTACTGGGACGCGGGCATTACCGCGGCGAAACTTGATTACAATCTGAACTATTTCAGCACACAGAACGACCACTACGGCAGCACCGACTCTGCCTACCTGGGCTTGCGTGGCGGGTTCAATTTTGGCCTTTGGCAGTTCCGACATAACGCAAATGTGAACTGGACCCAGGGGGGCAAAGCCGAATGGACCCGCATGTCCACCTACCTTCAGCGGCCAGTGGCGCAGCTCAAGAGCCAGGTGACCCTGGGCGAGATCAATACCAAAGGCGTGGGGTTCGACAGCATCGCTGTGCGCGGTGTCAGCCTGGCCTCGGACGAGCGCATGTTTCCCGATTCACAGATCGGTTTCGCGCCGGTGATCCGCAGTTTCGCGCGCAGCAATGCGCGAGTGGAGGTGTGGCAGAACGATATAAAGCTCTATCAGACCACGGTCACGCCCGGCAACTTCGTGATCGACGATCTGTACCCCACAGGCTATGGCGGCAACCTGAATGTCGTGGTTACCGAGGCCGACGGAAGTGAGCGGCGCTTCGATGTGCCTTATTCGTCGATCACCAACCTGATGCGTCCGGGGCGCGCCAAATACGACCTGGTGGCTGGCCGGCTGTATAACCAGAACCTGGCCAGCGATGCCCATCTGTTCCAGGGCACGTTGTTCTATGGTCTGAACAACAGCCTGACCGGCTACGGCGGGTTCCAGGTCAGCGAAGGCTTTCACGCGGGGCTCGCGGGTGTCGGACTGAACACCTCGCTGGGGGCGTTTTCGGTCGACCTGACCCAGGAGACCACCCAACTGGGCGCTCGTAGCGGTTCGGCTTCGGGGCACAGCGTCAAGGTGGCGTACAGCAAGTTGCTGAGCGAAACCCGCACTAACTTTACCCTCGCTGCCTACCGCTACTCGTCGTCCAAATACATGACGCTTTCCCAGGCGGTCGATGCGCGTGAGCGGGTCAAGACCCCGGGCTATCAGGATGAATGGCTGTGGTATGGCAATGAGCGTGACCGCTTCGATATCAGCATCGATCAGCCGGTAAGCACTTATGGCTCGCTGTTCCTGACCGGTAGCACCAGCAAGACCTGGGGGGGCTCGGGATCCTCGAGCCGGCAGTTTGAAGTGGGCTTCAACGGCAGCGTCGGAGATGTCAGCTACAGCCTTTCCGCCAGTCGCAATAACGATGAGTTCGTCGGCGCCCAGACCCAGTACTTCCTGAGCCTGAATATTCCATTGGGCAGCGGCGCCAAGTCACCGACGCTGAGCACGCAGTACACCGGCGGGCGCGGGCAAGGCAGCACGCTGCGCAACTACTTGAGCGGGGTGGCCGATGACGAGGGGCGCCTGAGCTACGGGGTCGCCCACGCGGCGGACACCAACACCTCAAGCTCGGGCAGCGTCAATGCTCAATACCGCGGCGACCGCAGCACCGTTCGCGCGTCGTACGAACAGGGTGGGGACTACAAATCCACCTCGCTGGGCAGCGATGGCAGCCTGGTGGTGCACAGCGGCGGGGTGACGCTATCGCCGAATACCGGCGACACCATTGCACTGGTCTCCGCACCGGGCGGCGAGGGCGCGAGCATTGGTGGATTGTCCGGCCTGGTCATCGATAAAAACGGCTATGGCGTGATGCCGTATTTATCGCCCTATCGCATGAACAATATCAACCTGGACCCCAAGGGCAGCTCGATGGATGTCACGTTCCAGAACACCACGCAACAGGTCGCACCCTTTGCCGGCGCAATTGTCCGCGTCGATTTCCAGACCCGGGTCGGGCGGTCGGCGGTGATCCATATCACCAATGGCAGCAACCTCAAGTTGCCGTTCGGCGCGGATGTACGCGACGAGCGTGGCAATGTGGTCGGTGTGGTCGGCCAGGGCAACAACCTGTTTGTCCAGGGCGTTGAAAACAACGGCGCACTGAGCGTGAACCTGCCGGACGAATCAACCTGTCAGGTTGCATATCGATTCGGCGAGAAAACGGCGAGCGGCACCAAGGGGCTGCTACAAACGCAAGCGCCGTGCCTGCTGCGCGAAGGCACCCGTCTGAGCAGTCGATGAAAATGACCAGACTTATTTATGCAGTGTTTCAGGTGTGTGCCTGGCTAATGGTTTCAACGTCGGCTTATGCGGTGTGCGGGATGATGCCCAACTATCAGGAAGGCGCGGTAGTCGATATAACCATGGGCCGCATATCGGTACCTTCGGGGGTTGCCGTGGGTGACGTGTTTTACAGTAAGGAGTTTCCTATTGTTGGCAGTTTTTTCGCCATTGTTTCTTGCAAGCCGGGTGATACAACGCAATGGCGAGTCGTACAAGGCACTGCCACTACTATCACTAACGTCTACACAACTAACATTGCCGGTGTCGGCATGCGTACCAGTTGGATACCCGCACAATCGGCTTCACCGTTTTATGCTGGAGAACAGACCACCTGGAAACTTGGGATGCCCGGTGTCAGTGGCTCGGCGGCGCAAAACACCTTGGTCTTCAATGTCGGCGGAACAGTTGTCGTTGAATTGATCAAGCTGAGCGACACCGTCGGTTCCGGTGCATTGGCGGGTGGTACCTACACCAACAACACGGCGCAGAGTGTTTACCCGTTCAACAGTGGTGTGTTCCTGACCACGCGCATCACCGGGGGCGGCAGTGAAATCGTGCCGGAAACGGGTACCTGCTCGATCGGCGACCTGAGTGTGGATCTGGCTCCGGCGCCATTCGGCCGCTTCACCGGGCAGGGCTCCACCACGGGCGACACACCTTTCAACGTTCCGTTTACCTGTTCCGGAGCCAACGGCGCAGTCACCCTGACCCTGGACGCAGACAAGTTCATGCCCGACGGCAGCCTGGGCCTGATCAAACCGCAGGCCGGCGTGAACAATGCCTCTTGCGTGGCGCTGCAAGTACTCGATGCCTCCAGCGGGCTGCCCGCGATACTCGGGGCGACTCAAGTCGTGGGCACGGTGTTTAACAATTCGACAAGTTTCAACTTGCCCTATTTAGTGCGTTATTACCAAAGTTCTGGCGGCACTAATTGCGTCACACCCGGGCTTGTAAAAGGTACCGCAACGGTCACTGTGAAGTATCAATAAAAGGCGCTTTAAAGGGTTTGCTACGCCCTCTCTGACTGGGGGCATGGCGGGCATTCTGTTGCCGAGCGCTTTTGTTGGATGACAACTAACGTCAAGGATTGGATTAATGAACTCTGCGAAGAAACCCCTCAGTTTTGCAATCAGTTATGCCCTCTTCGTTGCACTGGCGCCGGTGCAGGCGGCCACTATCGGGCCTGTTGACGTATCGTCCGAGGCGGGTGACCTGCTGGTACTGGATAATGACCAGGTTTCGTTCACCGGCAAAGGTGCGGCCGTTCGCGTTGTGGGGGGGCAAAATGAATTCATCGGCACGACCATGGATATCCACGCGACCGCCGGCGGGCCTAACGATGCCGTGACGGGGCTGCAAGCGCAGGGCGGTGGGCGGGGCACACTGCAGGGTTCAACCATCAAGGCCAGCGGCTATTTCGGCGACGGTGCCAGCGCCAGCGGTGCAGGCTCGCATGTGCAACTGGGGCAGACCGACATCACCACCGACGGCGCCCGTGGCCGTGGGGTCATGGTCAATCAGGGCTCCAGCGCGCAGATCATCGGCGGCACAGTCACCACTACAGGGCTTATGGCCGACGGGCTCTCTGCCATGGGCGCCGGTTCGACCATCAGCGCCAGTGGCACGAGCGTATCGACCGCCGGCAATGCGGCCTACGCAGTGCGGGCGCAACAGGGGGCGCGCATCAAGTTGAACAACGTCAGCGCCACCGCCCATGGCCAGACTGCCGCGATCGCCATCACCGGTACGGACAGCGTGGTCACCGCCGACGGCGTGACCGCACAATCCGACGGCGCCCAGGGCGTGGAGATGCAAGAAGGACGTCTGGAGTTCAGCAATGGCAGCATCCAGGCCAAGACTGACGGCATCCTGATCCGGCCGAGTTCTCCCAACGGTGGGGGGACGGCGGTAGTACGCAATTCCCAGGTCCTCTCTCAAACCGGCAACGGCATCAACCTTGATGCCAAAGGTGCGTCCCTGGAACTGTACGAGTCCCAGATCAGCGCCAAAGGGGATAATGGTTCGGCGATCTGGATGCCCGGCAGCGACAGTCACGCCGACGTGCACGACAGTCAGCTGGAAACATGGGGCACACAGGCGGCCGCGGTGGACAATCGCGCCGGTATTTTCCAGATGGACGGCGGCCGCGTGGTCACCCACGGTGACTCGTCCCACGGGCTCTATGCATCAACCGACGTGATCGGTGGCCAGTCGGGGGCGCCCGGGGCGACGTTCGATGTGATGAACGTGGTGATCGAGACCTTTGGCGTCGGGTCGGTCGGCGCCTTAGCCCGGCTGGGCGGGACACGGATGGTGTTGTCCGACAGCCAGCTGTTGACCCACGGTGATCTCAGTCATGGCCTACTGGTTTCAGGCGATGATGCCAGCTTGCAGACGACTCGCACGAATGTGGTCACCGAAGGTAACTCGGCGTATGGCCTGTCGGTCAGCAACAATGCCACGGCAGACCTGACCGACACCCACATCGAGACCGCTGGAGAGAAAGCCTACGGGCTGGTGAGCCAGGCAACCATCGCGGGTATCACCAACCAACTCGATCTCACTGACAGTACGGTACTGGCCCACGACAGCAGTGCCTTGCGCGTCTCCGGCGGCAGCTTGCTCAGTCATCTGACCCACAGCAGCCTGGTGGGGCGCAGCGCCGATCAGCCCGCGACGGCAGTATGGATTACCGACTGTGCCAATGGGCTGGCCGCCGACCTCGTCCGGCTGGACAGCGATCACTCGTTCATCGATGGCGATGTCCTGGTCGAGGGTGGCGCGCTGCAGTTGAGCCTGAACAATCAGTCACGCCTCGAAGGTGCGGTGAACGATACCCCTGGCCATTCCAGCCTCAGTCTGGACGACAGCAGCACCTGGCTGATGCGGGGCGACTCCAGTGTCGGCCAACTGACAAATAAGGGCAGCGTGGAATTCGCCACGCCGGCAGCGAGCGATTTCATGCGCCTGAAAGTCGTCGGCGACCTTCAGGGCGACGGGCAGTACATCATGAATACTGATCTGGGCGCGCTGCGCGGCGACCGGCTTGAGGTGGGCGGCCAGGTGACCGGTAATAACCAGTTGCTGGTGCGCAACAGCGGCACCGAGCCGTCGGGCGGCGGGCAGAAATTGCTGTTGATCGACAGCCAGGGGGGCGTCGGCGACTTCACGCTGGCCAACCGTGGCCAGGAGGTGGATGTAGGCACCTACCGCTACACCTTGCAACGTGACGACAGTGCGAGCGGCCAATCGCAGTGGAGCCTGGTCAACATCACCGAGCAACTGTCCACTGCCGCCAGCGCGGCGATCAACAGCAGCGCGTTGGCGACCCTGCGTGACACCTGGGATGCTGAGCGCGGCAGCCTGATCCAGCGCCTGGGCGATGTGCGCGGCGATGGCCACGACGAAGGGGTGTGGATGCGCAGCTATGGTCAGGAGCAGCAACTGGATAACGGCGCAGGGCGGCACTTCACGCAGAACCTCAACGGCGTCCAGGTGGGTGTGGATGGCCGGATGGCGCGCAGCAACGGTTCGCTGATCCTCGGCGGCCTTGCCGGTTACAGTCACGCCAATCGCAGCTTCAATGGCGAGGGCAGCGGTAAGCTCGAAAGTTACTACATCGGTGCCTACGCCACTTACCTGGACGATTCGGGTTGGTACACCGACAGCCTGCTGACACTCAATCGCTGGTCCACTCGGTTCGACGTGGACGCTACCGACGGCAAACGCGTCAGCGGTAAAACCCACAGCAACGGCGCTGGCCTCTCGGTGGAAACCGGCAAGCGCCTGGATTTCTCCCATGGCTGGTTTGTTGAGCCCCAAGCGCAGTTGTCGGCGTTGTACGGTGGCGGTGATCGTTACCGGTTGAGCAACGACATGCGCGTCGACGCCGACGATGGCATTTCAACCCAGTTGCGCGGCGGCGCGCTGGTTGGGCGCCAGATGCGGTTGGAGGGTGATTTTGCGATCCAGCCGTACCTCAAGGCTGGCTGGATCCAGGACCTGTCAGCGCGCAACCAGGTCAAGACCAACGACGTCAGCAGCCACCCCGACGGCAATGGCGGTGGCTGGTATGCCGGGGCAGGTATTACTGCGGCCATGGGCAGGAGCCAGCATCTATATGCCGATGTCGAGACCAGTGACAGTTCTACCCAAAAGCGCCCGTGGGCTTTGAACATTGGTTACCGGCTGGCGTGGTAAATCGGCGGCGACCAATGTTAACAAATGTTAAATCGAAAAATAACTTCACATAATCCGTTCATTGGTGGATGATCGACTGCAATTCCAATGCGGCTCGCCGGTGTAGCGCGAGCTGCCGTTTTCCCCTGGAGTACCCCATGAATAATAAGAATGTCGGTGTGATCGGTCTGGGCGCGATGGGGCTGGGCATTGCCCGTTCGCTGTTGCGCGCAGGCTTTAATGTGCATGCCTGTGATGTGCGCGACGCGGTGACCCAGCAGTTCGCCAGCGAAGGCGGGGTGGCGTGCGCGTCGCCGGCGCTGATGGCGGATGCCTGTGATGTGATCATCACCGTGGTGGTCAACGCCGAGCAGACCGAAACCGTCCTGTTCGGTGAAGGCGGCGCGGTGGCGGCGTTGCGCCCGGCGAGCCTGGTGATCGGCTGCGCCACCGTGGCCCCGACCTACGCCGTCGAGCTTGGCCAGCGCCTGGCGGACCAGGGCCTGCTGTACCTGGACGCGCCGATCTCCGGTGGCGCGGCCAAGGCGGCGGCCGGCGAAATGACCATGATGACCTCCGGCCCGCAAGCGGCCTACGCCAAGGCCGAAGCCGTGCTGGCTGGCATGGCGGGCAAGGTCTACCGCTTGGGCGATGTGCATGGCCTGGGCTCCAAGGTGAAAATCATCAACCAGTTGCTCGCTGGGGTGCACATTGCCGCCTCTGCCGAAGCCATGGCCCTGGGCCTGCGCGAAGGGGTGGATGCGGACGCCTTGTACGAGGTGATCACCCACAGCGCCGGCAATTCCTGGATGTTCGAAAACCGCGTGCCGCACATTCTCAAGGCCGATTACACGCCGCTGTCGGCGGTGGATATTTTCGTCAAGGACCTCGGCCTGGTGCTGGATACTGCCCGCGCCAGCAAATTCCCGCTGCCGCTCTCGGCGACCGCGCACCAGATGTTCATGCAGGCCTCCAGTGCCGGTTTTGGCCGTGAGGACGACTCGGCGGTGATCAAGATTTTCCCCGGCATCGACCTGCCGACTGCCAAGCCTGAGCCAGTGTGAGGAACGCCGCATGACTAACCCAACGGCACGCCCCTTGCTGGGCTGCATCGCCGACGACTTCACCGGCGCCACTGACCTCGCCAACATGCTCGTGCGTGGCGGCATGCGCACAGTGCAAAGCATCGGCATCCCCAGCTGCGAAGTCGCGGCCGGGCTGGATGCGGACGCGATTGTGATCGCGCTCAAGTCGCGCACGACACCGGTCGCCGAGGCGGTCGAGGAGTCCCTGGCCGCACTGGCCTGGCTGCGCGAGCAGGGCTGCGAGCAGATTTTCTTCAAGTACTGCTCGACCTTCGACTCTACCGCCGCCGGCAATATCGGCCAGGTCAGCGAAGCTTTGCTAAAGGCGCTGGGCAGTGATTTCACCTTGGCTTGCCCGGCGTTCCCGGAAAACGGCCGCACGATTTTTCGCGGGCATCTGTTTGTGCAGGACCAACTGCTCAACGAGTCGGGCATGCAGCATCACCCGCTGACGCCGATGGGCGACGCGAATCTGGTGCGCGTGCTGCAAAGCCAGACCCAACTGCCGGTCGGGCTGCTGCGCTATGACAGCATCGCTGCCGGCGTCGAGGCCACGCGCAACAAGATTGCCGAACTGCGCGCGCAAGGCGTGGGCATTGCCATCGCCGACGCGCTGTCGGACCAGGACCTCTACACCCTCGGCAGTGCCTGCGCCGACTTGCCATTGCTCACCGGCGGCTCGGGCCTGGCGTTGGGCTTGCCGGGCAATTTCCGTCGCGCCGGCAAACTGCGTGATTTCGACGCGGCGGCGTTGCCAAGCATCAGCGGCGGCGAGGTTGTGCTGGCCGGCAGTGCATCGGTGGCGACCCTCGGGCAGGTCGCCGCCTGGTGCGAAGCGGGGCGCCCGGCGCTGCGCATCGACCCGCTGGCCCTGGCCGCCGGTGAGCCGGTGGTGGCCCAGGCGCTGGCGTTTGCCCAGGGCAGTGCACACACCGTATTGATCTACGCCACCAGCACCCCGGACGAGGTCAAGGCGGTGCAACAGCAGCTCGGCGTCGAACGCGCCGGCGCGCTGGTGGAGAATGCCTTGGGGGCGATTGCGGCGGGCTTGCGCGAGCAAGGCGTGCGACGCTTTGTGATTGCCGGCGGCGAAACCTCCGGCGCGGTGGTCAAGGCGCTCGGGGTCAACCTGCTGCAGATCGGCGCGCAGATTGATCCGGGCGTGCCGGCCACCGTCAGCAGTTCTGCCGAGCCGCTGGCACTCGCGCTTAAATCCGGCAACTTCGGTGGCCGCGACTTCTTCACCAAAGCCCTCGCGCAATTGGCCGGAGGTGCGCAATGAGCGGCACCGACGAGCAGGCCCTGCGCGAAGAAATCTGCGACGTCGGCCATAGCCTGTACCAGCGCGGCTACACCGTGGGCAGTGCCGGCAATATCAGCGCGCGCCTCGACGATGGCTGGCTGATCACGCCGACGGATGTGTGCCTCGGTCGCCTGGCGCCTGGCGCCATTGCCAAGGTCAACCTGAAGGGCGAGTGGGTGTCCGGGGACAAGCCGTCCAAGACCCTGGCCCTGCATCGCCAGGTCTACGACCGCAACCCGAGTGTCGGCGGCGTGGTGCATACCCACTCCACTCACCTGGTGGCGTTGACCCTGGCCGGGGTGTGGCGCGCGGACGATATCTTGCCGCCGCTCACGCCTTATCAGGTGATGAAAGTCGGGCACATTCCACTGATCGGCTATCAGCGCCCGGGTTCGCTTAAGGTCGCCGAGCAAGTCGCGCAACTGGCCAACCGCGTACGCGGGGTGATGCTTGAACGCCTCGGTCCGGTGGTCTGGGAAAGCTCGGTGGCCAAGGCCAGCTACGCGCTGGAAGAGTTGGAAGAAACCGCACGGCTGTGGTTGATGAGCAACCCTCGGCCGGCGCCGCTGGATCAGGCGGCACTGGATGAATTGCGCGAGACGTTCGGCGCGCACTGGTAACCCGCAAGACACACCGCAAGTGCTGCCCGAGCGCCTGGTTTGACGCTCGACGGACCCGGCTTGCTTAAAAAAACAATAACAACAGGACTTACCCGCATGAGCCCATTGATTCTGATGTTAACCGCCGGCGCGGGCATCGCGCTGCTGCTGTTTTTGGTACTCAAATACAAATTCCAGCCGTTTGTGGCGCTGATGCTGGTCAGTATCGTGGTCGCGCTGGTGGCCGGGGTGAAACCGGCCGACCTGGTCGCGACCATCGAAGGCGGCATGGGTAAGACCCTGGGGCATATCGCGATCATCATTGCCCTGGGCGCGATGATCGGGCGGATTATCGAGCTGTCCGGCGGTGCCGAGGCCCTGGCCAAGTCGCTGATCGAGCGTTTCGGCAATAGCCGCACGCCGCTGGCCTTGACCATCGCCGGGTTCATTATTGGGGTGCCGGTGTTCTTCGAGGTGGGGGTGATTATCCTGATGCCGCTGGCCTATGGCGTGGCCCGCCGCGCGCGCAAGCCGCTGCTGGTGTTCGCCTTGCCGATGTGTGCGGCGCTGCTGACCGTGCATGCCTTCCTGCCGCCCCATCCCGGTGCCGTGGCTGCCGCCAGCCAACTGGGTGCCGACCTGGGCCGCGTGCTGATGTTCGGCCTGCCGATCACCGCATTGCTGTGCTACATCGGCTACCGCGTGGCAGGGCGCATGACCCGTCGTTTCTACCCGATGACCGACGATATCCGCGCCGAAGTGTACGGCCCGCACGTGACCAATGAAGACTTGCGCGCCTGGACCAACGGCAACTCACAAGCGGTGCAACAGAGTGCCGTGGCCGAGTCGCACATGGGCCTGGAGGAATCCACCAGCGCCATCGCCGCCAAGCTGCCGGCGGCGCCTGCACCGGGTTTCGGCTTGATCGTCGGCCTGATTTTGCTGCCGATCGTGCTGATTCTGCTGGGCACACTGGCGACCTCGTTGCTGCCGATCGAGTCGACCCTGCGTGGGGTCATGACCGTACTCGGCGCGCCGCTGGTGGCGCTGCTGATCGATACGTTGCTGTGCGCCTGGCTGCTCGGTTCGCGCCGGGGCTGGAGCCGCAGCCAGGTGTCCGACGTGATCGGCTCGGCCTTGCCGGGTGTGGCCATGGTGATCCTGATTGCCGGTGCCGGCGGCGTATTCGGCAAGGTGCTGGTGGACACCGGCATCGGCGCGGTAGTCTCCGACATGCTGCGCACCACTGGCCTGCCGGTGCTGGCGCTGGGCTTCTTGTTGACCATGTTGCTGCGCGCGGTGCAGGGTTCGACCACCGTGGCCCTGGTGACCACGGCGGGGATCATCAGCCCGCTGATCGTGACGCTCAACCTCACCCCCAACCACATGGCGCTGCTGTGCCTGGCCATGGGCGGTGGCGGGCTGGCGATGTCGCATATCAACGACGCCGGCTACTGGATCTTCACCAAGCTTGCCGGGCTCAACGTCGCGGACGGTTTGCGCACGTGGACGGTGATCACCACGTTGCTCGGTACCTTGGGTTTCCTGATAACCCTGCTGATCTGGCCTTTTGTCTGAATCCTGGGAGCTTTTATGCCTCGTTTTGCTGCCAACCTGAGCATGCTGTACCCGCAACATGATTTCCTCGAGCGCTTCGCTGCGGCGAAGGCCGATGGTTTTGACGCGGTGGAATATCTGTTTCCCTACGACTACAGCGCCGAGGCACTCAAGCAGCGCCTGAGCGACAACGGCCTGGAGCAGGCGCTGTTCAACGCACCGCCAGGCGACTGGGCCGCCGGAGAGCGCGGTATCGCCACGCTGCCGGGGCGTGAGGCCGAGTTTCGCAGCGGCTTCGACCGGGCGCTGGACTATGCCGCGGTGCTGGGCAATTCCCGTGTGCACGTGATGGCCGGGCTGTTGCCGTCGGAGTCCTTGCGCGAGCGTCATCATGCCGTGTACCTGGAGAACCTGGCCTACGCCAGCGCGGCGGCGGCCAAGGTCGGCGTCACGGTGCTGCTGGAGCCGATCAACACCCGCGACATGCCGGGTTTTTTCCTCAATCGCCAGGACCAGGCGCACGCCATCTGCCGTGAAGTTGGCGCGAGCAACCTCAAGGTGCAGTTCGACTGCTATCACTGCCAGATTGTCGAGGGTGACCTGGCCACCAAGTTGCGCCGCGACTTCGACGGCATCGGCCACATCCAGATTGCCGGCGTGCCGGACCGCCATGAGCCGGACCTGGGTGAGGTGAACTACGCGTATCTGTTCGAGCTGATGGATCAACTGGGGTATGACGGTTGGGTCGGCTGCGAGTACCGGCCGCGGGGCGATACGTCGGCGGGGCTGCAGTGGTTGCGGGACTGGAAGGTGCGTTGAGCTGGGGGGGCTGGCGAGGGTGGGGGGGGAGGTAGATCTCTAGCGCCCATGCTGCCGTCTTCGCGGCCTCGCTGGGGCTCGACGGCTCCCACACGGGGGGGCGGGGGCTTTGGGGATTTTTGTTTGGCAATGGAGATCACCAGGTGGGCGCTGGGTTGCTGGCGAGGGGGGGCAGGTAGGTCTCTAGCGCCCATGCCGGCGTCTTCGCGGCCTCGCTGGGGCTCGACGGCTCCCACAGGGGGAGGGGCGGGGCTTTGGGGATTTTTGTTTGGCGATAGAGATTACCAGGTAGGCGCTGGGTTGCCGGCGAGGGGGTGGGTCAGGCGGGCGGCGGGTCGCTGGGTAGCATCAGTTCGATGCCACGCTTGCGGATGCCATCGGCGGCAGCCGGGGCGAGGGCGTCGTCGCTGATGATGATGTCGAACGGCTCCAGCCCGGTGATGCGGTACATGCTGAAGGTGCCGTATTTGGAACTGCTCGCCACCAGCACGACCTGGGACGCAGACTGCATCGCCACTTGCTTGACCTCGACCTTCAACGCCGAGGGCGTGGTGATGCCGCGGTGCAGGTCCCACGAGCTGGTCGACACAAACGCGATGTCCGTGACCACCTGGCGCAGGGTGGCCACCGCCAGGCCGCCGACCGAAGAATGGTTGTCATGGTCGAGTTGCCCGCCGGTGTGGATCACCGTCACCTGCGGCGCGTCCATCAAGGCCTGCACGATCCCGAAATCGTTGGTCACCACGGTCATCCCCGACAGCGCCTTGATGTAGGGCACGATCTCCAGCGTGCTGGTGCCGGCATCCAGGTACACCGTCATGTCCGCGTGCAGCAGCCGCGCGGCCAGTCGCGCCATCGCCTGCTTCTGCGGCAATTCGACGACGGCCTTGGATTGATGGCTGGGCTCGCTGTGCAGCTGGCTGGCAATACGCACCCCACCGGTCACCGAATACGCGCGGCCGTCCTGTTCCAACAGGGCGATGTCGCGGCGCACGGTCATGTGCGAACAGTCGAACATCTCCATCAACTGATGCACGCTGAGCACTTGATGCTTGCGCAACTGGCGCAGGATCAACTCACGCCGCTGCTCGGGAATCATTGGGGCGCTGCTGTCGGGGGCAGTGTCCTTGGGGTTGGGCATTGAGGCTCCGGATCGATCTGACTATGGGCGGGCAACTGCTGCACATAGTAGCGAATACGCGCGGCGTTCGCCTGCTCCCTGCAGGCGATTGCCGCGCATGGCCGGTCAGAACTTGAAGCGTCCCACCAGGCCCTTGAGCTGGCCGGAAATATCGGTCAAGCGACCCGAACCGGTCTGCGCCGAATGCGCAAAGCCTTCGACCAACTGCGCGTCGGCGTGGATCTGCGCGATGTGCCGGTTGATCTCCTCCGCGACCTGGTGCTGTTCCTCGGCGGCGGTGGCGATCTGGGTGTTCTGGTCGCGGATCGAATCCACAGAGCCACGGATCTTGTCGAAGCTGTCGCGGGCCTGCTGGATGCGCTCCACGCTGGTGTGCGACACCAGCAGGCTGCCTTGCATCTGCTGGGTGACTTCCTGGGTGCGGCGGGCAAGGTTGCCCAACAGGCTGTCGATCTCGCCGGTGGAGTCGGCGGTGCGCCGTGCCAGGGCCCGCACTTCGTCGGCAACCACCGCGAAACCACGGCCCTGGTCACCGGCGCGCGCGGCTTCAATCGCGGCGTTCAGCGCCAGCAGGTTGGTCTGTTCGGCAATCGAGCGAATGGTGTCGAGGATGGTGTTGATGTTTTTGCTGTCCTGCTCCAGCTGCTGCATGGTCTGGGTCGAGCGCTGCAGGTCTTCGCTGAGCTTAAGCACGCTGCCGGTCGCTTCGCCGATATGCTGCTGGCCGTCGTGCACGTCGCGATAGCCTTCATCGGCGCTGGTGGCGGCGGCGCTGCAGGAACGGGCGACTTCGTTGGCGGTGGCCACCATCTCGTTGAAGGCGGTGCTGACCAGTTCCACCGCTTCGCGTTGACGGCCGGCGGCCTGGTTCATGTTGTGCGCGACTTCGCTGGTGTCGGCGGCGGCGGTCTGCAGGTCGGAGGAGGCATTGCCGATACGCTGCACCAACTGCGCGATCATGCCCAGGAACTGGTTGAACCAGCCCGCCAGGGTGGCGGTTTCGTCCTTGCCCTGCACCGTGAGCTGGCGTGTCAGGTCGCCTTCACCTTCGGCGATCTCCTGCAGGCCGTTGGCGACCCCGCGAATCGGGCGCACGATCACGCTGGCAAAGCTGGCGCCGACAATCGCGAAGACCACGGCGAGTGCTGCCGCAATCGCAGCGATCAACCACGTGAGGCTCGTCGCACCGGCCATCACTTCGTCGCGCTTGATCAGGCCAATGAAGCGCCAGCCCAGGTCCTTGGAGCTGACCACGTTGGCCATGTAGGCCACGCCGTCGATGTCGACCTGGGTCACGCCGTCGCCGCGCTTGGCCAGTTCGGCGTAGTTGGCGCCGAGATCGGCGAGGGGCTTGAAGTTATGCTTGGCGTCGCTGGGGTCCACCAGCACGTTGCCGTTGGCTTCCACCAGCATCAGATAGCCGCTGTCGCCCAGCTTGATGTTGCGCACCAGTTCGGTGAGCTGCTTGAGCGACACGTCCAGGCCGACCACGCCGAGGATGTTGCCGGTGGCGTCGGCCACGGTGTGCACGGTGCCGATCAATACCACGTCGTCCGGCGCCCAGTAATACGCACCGGTGCGCACGGTTTTGCCCGGCGCGGCGATGGCCGCCTTGTACCAGGGGCGCACGCGCGGGTCGTAGTTGTTCAGTTTGGTGTCGTCCGGCCAGCTGGCGTAGCCGCCGTTGCTCAGGCCCAGGGACAGGTATGCGGTGCTGGGATGGCTTTTGGCGAACTGGTCGAAAATATCCAGCAGGTCTTTGTTCGTGGGGGTGAGGGGGATTTGCGCGGCGTCGGCGCCGGCGTAGTTCTTGAGGTCCTTGGCCGCGACAACGCGCGGGTCCTTGGCCACATAATCGACGTTCTGGCTGATGCCATCGAAGAACTGCTGCATGCCATTGTCGATCTGGCGGATCTCGCGGCCGCTGCTGTCGAGGAAATTGGCCAGGGCCCCCTCGCGCACATTCAGCACCACCAGGACGGCCACCAGGATGACCGGCAGGCACGCGATGGCCGCAAAGGCCCAGGTCAGCTTCTGCTTGATATTCATGACTTCACCCGCGGGTATTTATAGTTTTGGCAAGGGGAAAACAGTAGCGTCGAGCGTCGCATGTGTTGTTATCGGGGAGGTGCTGCCCATGCGTACCCCCTGTATATCGACTGCGCGGGCACGCACTTGAGGCCGAAGTGGGCGGTCAACCGATCCGGTCGCCACCCAGCGCATCACGCTGCATGGACTGCAGGTTTTTCTCGATGGTTTCGCAGATGGTTTCCATCTGGATCTGGTGCTCGCTGGAGTTGAACGGGCTTTGCAGGTCGGTACCGATGCGCTCGATGGCCAGCAGCATGAAGCCCACCACCGTGGAGGCCAGCGGTGTGAACCAGCCCAGGGATTCGACCAGGCCCACCGGCACGATCAGGCAGAACAGCGAGATAAACAGGCGCGGAAAATACACGTAGGGGTAGGGCAGGGGCGTGTTGGCGATCCGTTCCATGCCGCCCTGGGCGTTGGACAAGTCCACCAGGGTCGATTCCAGCCGCGCCAGGCGGATGCTGTCCAGGTGCCCGGCCTTGTATTCCCTGGCCAGCAGCGCCGCCGAGCCGGTCAGGATGTCATTGGCAAAATTGTTGGTGGCGCCGTTGCGCGCGAACTCTTCGGACGGGATAAACGCGCGCACTTCTTCAGGGCACGGCTCGCCCTTGAGGTGCGCGGCCAGGCAGTTCACGTAAGCCACATGGCGGCGCAACAGCGTGGCCTTGACCGGGTTCACTTCGCCGTCGGGGTCGTCCAGCAGGGTCAGCACCTGGCGGGCGAAACTGCGCGAATTGTTGACCATCGCCCCCCACAACGTGCGGGCTTCCCACCAGCGGTTGTAGGCGCTGCTGTTACGAAAACTGATCAGCACCACCAGCGCCGAACCCAGCAACGTCAGGGGCATCAGCGGCAGGTTGATCTTGGTGGTCAGGAACAGCATGAAGTCCACGGTGACGGCAACGTCCCACAGCAACAGCCAGAACAGGGCCCAGCCCACGTAGCCCATGGTCTTGATGATCAGGCGGTACTTTTTGATGATGGCGGCTTTCAAACGGGAACCTCGCGGCGGCGGTCGGCAACAGTGCCTTAGCTCGGACGCCGGCTGGGGGGTAAGGTTCGCGCGGGGACTGAAACGTTTAAGTCGGCTCGGGCTGATTCGGCCTGCCTGGCCGCGGTTTTCGAGCGTGCTATCGCCTTTTGGGTAAATGTCACAAGAGTTGTCCACCCCATCCAGCGGTTGGAACAATTTTGGTAGGAACGCGGTCCGGTACTTCATTCAGGATAAATTGCGACCGAGGCAAAACGCCATTACTGGTATCTATTCTGTCGTGAGTTGTTGTGAGACCTGGTTGCAGAAAGTCTGCAATTGAAATCAGTGAATTCAGGTTGTTTGATCAGGGCTCTTTCTCATGTGCAGTCGTTCGTTGAAGTTGGCGCTGGATGATTCGGCGCGCGTGGTTGAAAGTCATGTCGAGTTTGAGGTGTGCATTCGCACGCATTACGCCTTGTTGCTCGAACCCTATTCAAAGCGACCGTTTTTTTACAAGACGGCGTTGAAGTTCAACCGCTTGATGGTGTCTTTTGCGCTACTGAGCGCCTATTTTTCCCAGGCGGTGCCGTTACTGTCCAAAGTCAAGGCGCTGTGCGTGGCGCGCGGGTTTTGTTCGCGCAATGGCTTGGAATCAATATTCCTGCTGTTCAGGGCGCTGGGGTTCATGAAGGTAGCGGGTCATCCGGACGACAGCCGTCTGCGGGTCTTCAGCCCGTCGTCCCAGGCATGCCGGGAGGTCAGGTCGATGCTCGCGTGCGTCGTCGAGCCATTGGGCATGCTGTACCCGCAAAACAGCCTGATTCGGCAACTGGGCGAGTTGGATGACCGCGCGTTCCTGGCGGTTTATTTCAAGGGATTTGCGAGAATGTTCGAGGCTAACGTGACCCTCGATCAACTCCTGCCTGAATGTTATTGGCTGGTTAATCGGGATGCCGGGCACCTGTTGATGTTGGCTATCTATAACGACGCGTGTGCGCTGGACAAGACCGGGGCCGGTTTTCGCTCTTCTTCCTATCTTTCATTGGCCGAGCAATTGTCGGTGTCCAAGACGCATGTCATTCGTTTGGTTCGTGAAGGGGCGGACAGGGGCTTCTTTAAGATTCATTCCAAGACCCAGCTTGAAGTGCTGCCGCCGTTTGTCGTGTTGGTCCGACGTTTTATGGCTTATTCATTCGCGATCAGCCTGCACAGCCTGCAATCGGACCAGGCTGCTGGCCTATAGGCAATTCATGCACAGGGAATGAAAGGATGCCGGCTAATTTGAAGCTGCGGCCACGGATGCAAAGGCTACTGTCACCGGCGATCTCACAGGCCGAAGTCATCGGCGTTATCGCCTGGTTGGGCGTGTTGATGGCTGACCCACTGGTGACGTTCGGCCTGGATAAACTGCTGATCACGCTGTGCCTGCTGGTGGTCTGCAGGCTTCACAGCGTGGTGTCCAATTTTTACTTGTGGCGACTGCTCGGCGTTGCCTACATGGTGTTGCTGAGCGTTGGCTTTGCCTATGTGATGCGCGCCAACCTTGAGCTGCAAGTGTTTGCTTTGCCGCTGGCACTGACCCTGGTGCTCAGCAGCGCCATACTGTTTATCACGGCCCAGGACTTTCTGACGTGCGCAGCCTTGGTCTGGATCGTGATCTGGCCCACTGTGCCCGTGGGGTTGTACGCGGGCATCGAGATTTACCTGTTGATTTTTTGCCTGTCATCCGTGTCTGTTGGCTTCATCCTGAGCTACTCATACTTGAATAATCTGCGTTCGGTGCTGCTGGTCGAGAGTGAGTTTCGCGAACTCGCACACACCGATTACCTGACGTCTCTGTTGAACCGACGCGCCTTTATGGAGAGCTTCGCAAAAGTGCTGGCAGCCGGTGAGACCGGTTACTTCATGATGTTGGATATCGACAGTTTCAAGTTGAAGAATGACCAGTTCGGCCATGACGTGGGCGACCGGATCCTCTGCGCGATGGCCACCTGCCTGAAATCCACCCGTGGCAGCCACAGTTTTGGCAGGATTGGCGGCGAGGAGTTTGGCGTCTTGCTGGTCGGCGATGATCCTTATATCGCCACTGAATATGCCCTGCGCCTGCTGCAGGCCATTCGCGAAAGTGTCGCGCCGCCCCATGACTACACGTGCAGTGCGGGCATGACGCGCTTTACCGCCGGCGCCGATCTGTCGGCGGTGCTCAAGTGCGCCGACCACAATCTGTATGCCTCCAAGCGCAATGGCAAAGACTGCGTGCACCTGGATGGCATGCCTGTTTGCCGCGCATCATGGCTGTCCAACCCCCAGGAGGTTCCATGAAAGTTGGCGTGATTTCCGATACCCACGGCCTGTTGCGCCCTGAAGCCGTGGCGGCGCTGCAGGGATGCGGGCAGATCCTCCATGCCGGTGATATCGGCAGCCCCGAGATTCTCGCGCAACTGGCGTGCATCGCGCCGGTTCATGGGGTGCGCGGCAACAATGACCAGGACGCAGCGTGGGCGGCGCAGGTGCCCGACCATCTGGTTATCGATTTGCTGGGCTGGCAGACGCTGGTGGTGCATGACATCGCCGACGTCCCCGCGTTGCTCGAGGCCCGCACGCGGCTGGTGATCACCGGCCACTCGCACAAACCGTTGATCGAATGGCGTGGCACAACGCTGTATGTGAATCCGGGCAGTGCCGGGCGACGGCGGTTCAAGTTGCCGGTGACGGTGGCGGTGCTGGAGGTCGGGGCGGCGGCCATCGAGCCGCGGTTGATCGCCTTGCTGGAGTGACCGGCGCTTAATGCTGCGCGAGGATGCACTCAAGCAGGCCGGGGAAGCGGCTTTCCAGCACATCCCCGCGCAGTGAGTTCATGTGGGTGGTGCCGACGCTGCGGGTCTGCACCAGGCCGGCGTCGCGCAATACGCGAAAGTGATGGGACATGCTCGACTTCGGCCGCCCGCCGTCCAATTCACCGCAGGTAGCCTCCGGCACACTGGCCAGGCACCGCACGATTTCCAGGCGCACCGGATCACTCAGCGCGTAGAGCAGGCGCTCGAGTGTCAGGTCTTCAAGGGTGGGGTGTTTAAAGGCTCGCATGAAACGAAGCATAACAGGGGGGTATCATCGAATACCATAGTTCGATTACCATCGAACTATCGAATCACTCACTCGCTCCTGGAGTTCCCATGTCCGCCTTGTTCGAACCCTACACCCTCAAAGACGTCACCCTGCGCAATCGCATCGCCATTCCACCGATGTGCCAGTACATGGCCGAAGACGGCATCGTCAATGACTGGCACCACGTGCACCTGGCCAGCATGGCCCGTGGCGGTGCCGGCCTGCTGGTGGTCGAAGCTACGGCAGTCGCGCCGGAAGGCCGCATCACCCCCGGCTGCGCCGGCCTGTGGAGTGACGCCCACGCCGAGGCTTTCGTGCCGATGGTCAAGGCCATCAAGGCCGCCGGTTCCGTGCCGGGCATCCAGATCGGCCACGCCGGCCGCAAGGCCAGCGCCAACCGCCCATGGGAAGGCGATGACCACATCCCGGCATCCGATGCCCGCAGCTGGGAAACCATCGCGCCGTCGGCCATCGCGTTCGGTGCCAACCTGCCCCAAGTCCCACGCGCCATGACCCTGGACGACATCGCCCGGGTGCGCCAGGACTTCGTCGACGCCGCGCGCCGTGCCCGTGACGCCGGCTTTGAATGGATCGAACTGCACTTCGCCCACGGCTACCTGGGCCAGAGCTTCTTCTCCGAGCACTCCAACCAGCGTACCGACGCCTACGGTGGCAGCTTCGACAACCGCAGCCGTTTCCTCCTGGAAACCCTCGCGGCGGTGCGTGAAGTCTGGCCGGAAAACCTGCCGCTGACCGCGCGTTTCGGCGTGATCGAATACGACGGCCGTGACGAACAGACCCTCACCGAGTCCATCGAACTGGCCCGTCGTTTCAAGGCCGGTGGCCTGGACCTGCTGAGCGTCAGCGTGGGCTTCTCGACCCCTGACGCCAACATCCCGTGGGAGCCTGCGTTCATGGGCCCGATCGCCGAGCGCGTCCGCCGCGAAGCCGGTATCCCGGTGACCTCGGCCTGGGGCTTTGGCACCCCGCAACTGGCAGACGGCGCATTGCAGGCCGGCCAGCTGGACCTGGTGTCGGTCGGCCGAGCACACCTGGCTGATCCCCATTGGGCCTACTTTGCCGCCAAGGAACTGGGCGTAGAGAAGTCGTCCTGGACCTTGCCTGCGCCTTACGCGCATTGGCTGGAACGCTATCGCTGAGGCGAACCGCCTAGCCGGCGACGGGCTCAATCAAGCCGGGCCCGTCGTTGCGTGTATTGCCCACCGCAGTGCCGACCTTGAACCATTCAAACACTTCGCTGGGTTCGCCCTGGAACAACAGCAACTGCTCGGCACGCGCTCGCGGCGTTGCCGGGTCGAGCCATTCACGCGCCAGCGCCGGATTGAGCACCACCGGCCGCCGGTCGTGAATGTCGACCATGCCGCCGGCGCTGTCGGCGGTGATGATCACAAACCCGTCGTGCTCGCCCGCGCCTTCATCGGCGTCGGGCAGTTGGCCGATGGCGGCGCACAACACCGGCGCGCCGTCCCGGCGACGGATCAGGTAGGGCTGCTTTTTCGGGCCGCCTTCGTCCACCCATTCAAACCAGTTGTCTACCGGCACAATGGCGCGGTGCGGCCAGATCGCGCGGAAGAAAGCCCCCTGGGCGACTTTTTCCACGCGGGCATTGATGGGCGCCGCACGGTCCCTGGCCCAATGCGGGCGCCAGCCCCAGCGCACCCGATCGGCGTGCAGCACATCCTGCTCCAGGTGCAACAGCGCAACCGGCGTCGACGGCGCGACGTTGTAGCGCGCCTGGTCGCCTGCGTTATCGACCCAGGCATTGGGCATGCTCAAGGCCGCGACAAAGTCATGAATGCCCCGGTACTGCGTCAATCGTCCGCACATGGCTGAACCCTCCGGCTAAGCCTTGAGCGTAGACGCTGACGGTGTAACGGCCCAACGGGTGTCAGGCCTCGAACACCGGCCGCGAGGAGCGCTCGATTGCGGCCATGGCCTCGGCCTGGCTCATCAGCCCGGACGCTTCCAGGATCGACAGCAGTGAACGCCCCTGTGCCACCGATTGGCGTGCCAGCTGGCTGACGCGGGCGTAGCCCAGCTGCGGCACCAAGGCGGTGGCGACGGCCATCGACGCGGTCAGGTGCTGCTCGTTGCGCGACGTATCGGCGGTGATCCCGTTGATGCACTTTTCGCGAAACCGCTGGATGCCCTGGGTCAGCAGCGCAATGCTGTCGAACACGCGGGACGCCACCAGCGGCTCATAGTGGTTGATCTCCAGCTGGCCCGCCTGCACCGCCTGCGCCACTGCCGCATCGTTGCCGATCACTGCAAAGCTCAGTTGGATCATCGCCATCGGCAGTACCGGGTTGACCTTGCCGGGCATGATCGAGGAGCCGGCCTGGGCTTCGGGTAGTTTCAATTCGCCGATCCCGCCCACCGGCCCGGACGATAGCAGGGTCAGGTCCGAAGCGATCTTGGCCAAGGATGCCGAACACGTGCGCAGCTCGGCGGAGACCCGTGAAAATACATCCATGTTCTGCATGGCATCGAAGGCATTCTCCGGGGCCTGGTACTCGATGCCCGTGACCTGCACCAGATGCTGATAGACCGACGCGCGATACGCCGCCGGCGCGCCGAACCCGGTGCCAATTGCAGTGCCGCCCAGAGGCAGGGTCCGCAGTTTTTCACGCACGGCCGCCAGCTCCGCACCGAGGCGATGGGTGAGGGCGGCATACCCGGAAAACAGCTGGCCGAGGCGCATCGGCTGGGCGTCCTGCAGGCAGGTGCGGCCCAGGTGCAGGACATCGGCAAATTGCTCGGCTTTTTGGTCGAAGCGGGCGGCCAGCTGGGCCACTTCATCGATCAGCGGCCCGAGCATCGCGTGGGTGGCGATCTTCAGGGCCGCCGGGTAGACATCATTGGTCGATTGCGAGGCATTGACGTGGTCGTTGGGGTGCACCACCTCGTATGAGCCCGCCGCGTGCCCCAGCAACTGCTGCGCGCGATTGGCGATGACTTCGTTGAAGTTCATGTTGGTGGAGGTGCCGCCGGAGCCTTCCAGCAGATCGACGATCAGCGAGTCATCGCAGCGGCCGGCGATCACTTCGCCACAGGCCTGCACAATCGCCTCGCACTGCGGCTGGGCAATAACGCCGCAGCCGCGATTGGCCAGGGCGGCTGCCCACTTGCACTGGGCAAAGGCGTCGCGAAACGCCGTGTAGTGGGCGATGGTCAACGGTGACACGCTGAGGTTGTCGAACCCGCGTACCGAGTTGACCCCATACAACTTGCCGGCGGGAATGTGCACTTCACCGACGTAATCGGTTTCCAGTCGTGCAGCGGCAGCATCAAAAGTACTCACGAGCATCACCCTCTTCTATTTGAATTAACGCCTCCACCCCTGTGCCCAGGGCCTTGAGCCTGGGCAGGAAGGAATGGAGGATCACATTGCGCGCCGTTTCGCAGGCATCGGCGAAAAAGGCGCTGTATTCATCACGTCGCGCCACCAGGTACAGCGAGCGCTCCAGGTGCAGGTCCGGGGTGAGGTGCGCGGTCACTTTGTCCACCCACGAAGCAGCCTGCAGAAAACACATCGGGCTGGTGACCGCCCAGCCGATGCCCTCGGCGACCATCGAGGTCAACGCATCGGCGTTATCCAGTTCCAGGCGGTTGGGCACCCGCACATTCAGGCTGCGCAGGTGCCGCTCGATCTGCAGGCCCACCTGGGACATGCGGTTGAAGCGCACCACCGGCAGCACGTTGGCCAGCGCGCGCACATCCTCGATCGAGTTGATCTCGCTGCGCAGCTGGTTGGGCGTGATCACAAAGTATTTCTCTGAAAACAGCCGGTAGCGAATCACGTCGTTGGCGTCCATCAGCGGGTCGCTGGTGACGATCAGGTCAAGGTCGCGACGCAGCAGGGACTCGCCTTGCTGCGGGCTGAGCCCGGTGCGAATCGACAGCTGCGCCACCTTGCCCAGCAATTGCCGGGTGAACACCGAACCGCAGGTGGCGGCGAAGGAGTCCACCAGGCCGATGCGCAGGTCCGGATTGACGCCGCGCCCGGCGTCGATCACCTGGGCCTTGAGGTGGGACAACTCCTCGCTCAACACCGAACCGCGATTGCGCAAGGCCACGCCGAACGCGGTCAGGGCCAGCGGGCGGGTGGTGCGGTCGACCAGCACCACGCCCAGTTCGTCTTCCAACTGGCGCACCATCTGCGACACCCCGGACTGGGAAATACCCATGCGCGTTGCAGCGCCCGACATGCTGCCTTCCTCGGCCACCGCGATGAACACCTGGACCGCATACATGTCGATAAGCCTGTTCGCTGACATCTTCATCCTCGCTCGCTGACGCGCTTCAACGGTTACTTCGGCGTACGCCCCACGGGTGTGGACAGCGCCGGCGATAACCCTGGGTCGGTATCGGGCGTGACGCCCGACAAGTCTTCCTTGCTGGTTTCCGGTGCAAACAGGTGGCAGAACACGCCGCCGACGACCAGCACGCCGACGCACACGCCCAGCGCCGCGTGCACCCCGACTTGCTGCACCGCGACGGGCAGCAGGAAGGTCGCCACCGCCGAGCCGAAGCGGCTGGCGGCCACGGCCAGGCCGATCCCCGAGGCGCGCAGGTGGGTGGGGAACAATTCCGGCGGGTAGACAAATTCCAGGTTCACCGCGGCCGCCATCACGCAGGCAAAAAAGCCGAAGGCGAGGATGGTGCCCAGTGGGCCGAAGCCGGCGTAGGCAAGCACCGCCAGGCCGGCTGCGCTGAGGTAGAAGGTGCCGACCAGGAAGACCCGGCGCGACAGGCGGTCGATCACCAGCAGGCCGAGCAGGGCGCCGACCAGCAACAGCACGTTGTAGACCAGGCCGCCGGCAAATTTGTCCTGCACATTCAGTGCTTCCAGCACCTTGGGGGCGAAGGTGCCCAGGGCGAAGAACGGAATCACCTGGCAGGTGTAGAACACGCAACCGACCAGGGTGTTCTTGCGCCAGCGTCGGCTGAACAACTCGCCCCAGCGGCTTTGTTGTCCGCGCGTGTTGGCCTGGGCAGCCGGGGCGGGCAGGTAGACGTGCGGCCCGAACTTGCTGCGCACAATCGCCAGGGCTTCCTCGCTGCGCCCACGCGCCATCAGCCAGATGGGCGATTCCGGCACGCCCAGGCGCAGCGGGAGGATCAGCAAGGCGGGGACGCCACTGAGGGCGAGCATCAGGCGCCAGGCATCCGGGCCGATATCGCGGATCGCAAACCCGACCAGGTAGGCCGCCACATAACCCGCCGCCCAGGCCGCCGCCAGGACGCTGAGCAAGCGCCCACGGTAGCGGCGGGGGGCGAACTCGGTCACCAGGGACTTGCTCACGACATAGTCGAACCCCAGCACCAGGCCGAGCAACAGGCGCAGCGCGAGCAATTGCTCGGGGGACGTGACGAAGAACTGCGAAGCGGAAATCACCGCGAACAGCAGCATGTCCCAGGCGAAAATCGTGCGTCGGCCGAACCTGTCAGCAATCGGCCCGGCGCACAGGCTGCCCAGGAACAGCCCCGCCAGCGAGGCGGCGCCGAGCAAGCCCATCCAGAGCGCCGTCAACTGCAGCGGCCCCGCCGCCATGCTCACGGCGATGCCGATGATACCCAGCACGAACCCGTCACTGAACTGACCGCCTGTGCCGCTGAACACCGTTCGGATATGGAAGCGGCTCAGCGGAAGGTCTTCGAACGCTACTTGACCACTCATTCGTCTCTCCCCTTGCATTTTTATAGGTGTGGGATCCGGTGCCTGGGCATCGGTTGAGCAGGAGTCTAGGGCGGTCACTTCACGAAATCAGCAGACGCTTGATGAGTATCACGATAGCTGATACTGGGCGCCGGGATTCTTGAAACTCTGGCCTGCGCGGCGTTGACGGCGCGGTCGAGCGGGGGGCTTTTGGCCAGGTAAAAAGGGTGCAGATCGCTCGCGCCCTCGTTGGGGCGCGCGCGGTATCCGGAGAGGGGGGGTTAAAGCGGGGTCAGCACATTCATGACCGTGTCCAACGCCACCCGCGTGTCATCCAGCTGCACCAGCGAGGCATGCCGCGCGCCAAGTGCGTCGCGGTTCTGGATTGCGGTGAGAATCGCCTTGTGCCGAGGCAGGCTGAGGCCCTGGATATCCGGGCGGCGGTTGGTGATGTTGATCGACTCGCGCAGCGGCAAAGAGAGCATATTGCACATATAGGCGAGCAGATCGTTGCGGGTGGCGTCGGCGATGGCGCGGTGGAAGTCCAGGTCAGCCTGCAGCAGCTGTTCGTGGGTCTGCGCGGTTTCCATGCCCCGGTAGGCTTTTTCGATGGTGGCGATGTCTTCAGCGGTGGCGGTGGTCGCGGCCATGGCGGCGATTTCCGGTTCGAGAATGCGCCGCACGCCCGCCAGGGTGTTGAAGAACTCACTGTGTGGCGTGGTCTGCATCAGCCAGGACAGCACGTCCGGGTCGAGGAGGTGCCATTTCAACCGCGGCCGCACCACTGCGCCGACCCGTGGTTTGGAGTACACCAGGCCCTTGGCGCTGAGCACGCGGGTCGCCTCACGCAAGACCGACCGGCTGACCTTGTATTCCTCGCAAAGCGTGGCTTCCATGGGCAGCCGTTCTTCGGGCTTGAAGCGACCGGAAACGATGTGCATGCCCAAGTCCTGGACGATCTGGGCATGCATGCTCTTGCGCGGCTTGGACGGCTGGTGATCCATAACTGGGAAGATGCTCTGGCTAAATAGGCGGCATCATAGCATCCCAATTAGTGGGAATGCCGGGGGACTTCCGCACCTCGGCAGCCCACCAGGAAGTCAAAGTCGCAACCCTGGTCAGCCTGCAGCACATGGTCGATGTACAGCTGGCGATAGCCGCCGACGATCAGCTTCTGCGGTGGCGCCAGGTCCGCCATGCGCGCCGCCAGCTCGGCATCGGGGATGTCCAGGTGCAGGCGGCCGTTGGCGCAATCGAGTTCGATCCAGTCGCCTTCCTGCACCGTGGCCAGTGGCCCGCCGGCAGCGGCTTCCGGCGCAACGTGCAACACCACCGTGCCGTAGGCGGTGCCGCTCATGCGCGCATCGGAAATCCGCACCATGTCGGTCACGCCCTGGGCCAGCAGCTTGGCCGGCAGGCCCATGTTGCCGACCTCGGCCATGCCCGGATAACCCTTGGGCCCGCAGTTTTTCATGACCAGGATCGAGTTGGCATCCACCTCCAGCTCTGGATCGTTGATGCGCGCCTTGTACATGTCGAAGTTCTCGAACACCACCGCGCGACCCCGGTGCTGCATCAGCTCGGGGCTCGCCGCCGACGGCTTGAGCACCGCACCGAGGGGCGCCAGGTTGCCGCGCAACACGCAGATGCCGCCGTCCGCGCGGATCGGGTTGTCGAGGGTGCGGATCACTTCGTCCTGGCCGTAGATCGGCGAGTCCTTGGTGTTCTCACCGAGGGACTTGCCGTTGACGGTCAGCGCGTTCGGGTGCGGGATCAGGTTGGCTTCGCCCAGGCGGCGCAGCACCGCGGGCAGGCCGCCGGCGTAGTAGAACTCCTCCATCAGGAACCGCCCGGAAGGCTGCAGGTCGACGATGGTCGGCACGCCCCGGCCCATGCGGGTCCAGTCATCCAGGTCAAGCTCGACGCCGATGCGCCCGGCGATGGCCTTGAGGTGGATCACCGCGTTGGTCGAGCCGCCGATGGCCGCGTTGACGCGAATGGCGTTTTCAAACGCTGCCTTGGTGAGGATCTTCGACAGCTTCAAGTCTTCGCGCACCATCTCCACCGCGCGCATGCCGGACATATGCGCCAGCACATAGCGGCGCGCATCCACCGCCGGAATCGCCGCGTTGTGCGGCAGCGAAGTGCCCAGCGCCTCGGCCATGCAGGCCATGGTCGACGCGGTGCCCATGGTGTTGCAGGTGCCCGCCGACCGCGACATGCCGCCTTCGGCCGCGAGGAAATCATCCAGGGTAATGGTGCCGGCCTTGACCTGTTCGCTGAGCTGCCACACCACCGTGCCCGAGCCGATGTCCTGGCCCTTGTGCTTGCCGTTGAGCATCGGCCCGCCGGTGACCACGATGGCCGGCACGTCGCAACTGGCGGCGCCCATCAGCAGGGCGGGGGTGGTCTTGTCGCAGCCGGTCAGCAGCACCACGCCGTCGATGGGGTTGCCGCGAATCGCTTCCTCCACGTCCATGCTCGCCAGGTTGCGGGTGAGCATGGCCGTGGGGCGCAGGTTCGATTCGCCGTTGGAGAACACCGGGAATTCCACCGGGAAGCCACCGGCCTCGATCACGCCGCGTTTGACGTGCTCGGCGATCTGGCGAAAGTGCGCGTTGCACGGCGTCAGCTCCGACCAGGTGTTGCAGATACCGATGATCGGCTTGCCATGGAACTGATGGTCGGCGATGCCTTGGTTCTTCATCCAGCTGCGGTACATGAAGCCGTTTTTGTCGGCGGTACCAAACCACTGGGCAGAGCGTAGGCCGGGCTTTTTGTCAGGCATGATCGATTCTCTTATTGTATGACTATATGTTCTAGGCTGGCTTAAACATAAGCGCAAAGACCCAGCTTTGGAAGTGTTGTTTTGCAAATAGTCATACTATATAGTCGGTCCAACTGAGGTATGGCCCTGGCGGATTTTCGCGAGAGGCGTCCCCCGAGCTTCTATAAAAACAACAATCGGAGATCGACCCCCATGAGCCAGGAGCTGCGGCTTATTCGGCGCATCACGCTGAAACTGATTCCCTTCCTGATCCTGCTGTACCTGATCGCCTACGTGGACCGTTCCGCCGTGGGCTTCGCCAAGTTGCACATGGGCGCCGACGTCGGCATCGGTGACGCCGCCTATGGCCTGGGCGCGGGGTTGTTCTTCATTGGCTACTTCCTGTTCGAGATTCCCAGCAACCTGATGCTCGACCGCTTCGGTGCGCGGCGCTGGTTCGCGCGGATCATGATCACCTGGGGCACAATCACCATCGGCATGGCGTTCGTGCAAGGCCCGCACAGTTTCTATGTGATGCGTTTCCTGCTCGGCGCGGCGGAGGCGGGGTTCTTTCCGGGCGTGCTGTACTACATCACCCAGTGGTTCCCGGTGCGCCATCGCGGCAAGATCCTCGGGCTGTTCATCCTGTCCCAGCCGATTGCGATGATGATCACCGGCCCGGTGTCCGGCGGCCTGCTGGGCATGGACGGCATCCTCGGCCTGCACGGCTGGCAGTGGCTGTTCATAGTGATCGGCACCCCGGCAATCCTGCTCACCTGGCCGGTGTTGCGCTACTTGCCGGACGGCCCCCAGCAGGTCAAGTGGATGAGCGAGGACGAAAAAACCTGGCTCACCGGTGAACTGGCCAAGGACCTGCAGGCCTACGGCCAGACCCGCCATGGCAACCCGCTGCACGCGCTCAAGGACAAACGCGTGTTGCTGCTGGCGCTGTTCTACCTGCCCGTGACCCTGAGCATCTATGGCCTGGGCTTGTGGCTGCCGACCCTGATCAAGCAGTTCGGCGGCAGCGACCTGGTCACCGGTTTCATCTCGGCGGTGCCGTACATTTTCGGGATCATCGGCCTGCTGATCATCCCGCGCAGTTCCGACCGCCTGAACGACCGCTACGGCCACTTGGCGGTGCTCTACGTGCTCGGTGCCATCGGTTTGTTCTGCAGCGCCTGGCTGAGTGCGCCGGTGCTGCAAATGGCGGCACTGAGCCTGGCGGCATTCGCGCTGTTTTCCTGCACGGCGGTGTTCTGGACCTTGCCGGGGCGCTTCTTCGCCGGCGCGAGTGCAGCGGCGGGGATCGCCTTGATCAACTCCGTGGGCAACCTCGGCGGCTACATCGGCCCATTCGTGATCGGCGCGCTCAAGGAGTACACCGGCAACCTGGCGTCGGGCCTGTACTTTTTGTCCGCGGTGATGGTGTTCGGGCTGGTCTTGACCGGCGTGGTCTACCGCGTGCTGGAGCGCAAGCATGCGCTGCCCGCCGACCAGTTCGCCGCCAGTGCGCGTGGCGCCACACGTACTTAATCGAGGAGAAGCTTCATGCGTTTAGTCCAGTTCGAGTTGCACAACGGTGAGCGCCGGGTCGGCGTGGTGGAAGGCGCCAACGTGCGCGAAGTGAATACCGCGCGCAGCGTGCGTGAGCTGGCGCTGGCCGCCATCGACGCTGGCGTGGGCCTGGCGCAACAGGTGGATAGCCTGGGCCTGGGTGAGCGTTACGACTACGCCACACTGCTGGCCGACCTGAAGATTTTGCCGCCGCTGGATCATCCCGATCCCGCGCACATGCTGATCAGCGGCACCGGCCTGACTCACCTGGGCAGTGCCGCCGCACGCGACAAGATGCACCAGGCCGGCGACGAGAGCACCTTGACCGACACCATGCGCATCTTCAAATGGGGCGTGGAGGGCGGCAAGCCAGCGGTCGGCGAGGTGGGCGTGCAGCCCGAGTGGTTCTACAAGGGCGACGGCAGCATTGTCGTGCGCCCCGGCCAGGCGTTCCCGGTGCCGCCGTTTGCCGACGACGCCGGCGAAGAGCCGGAAATCGGCGGCCTCTACGTGATCGGCCCGGACCGCAAGCCTTATCGCCTGGGGTTTGCGGTGGGCAACGAGTTCTCCGACCACGTGATGGAGCGCAAGAACTACCTGTACCTCGCCCATTCCAAGCTGCGCAGTTGCAGCTTCGGTCCCGAGCTGCGCGTGGGCGAGTTGCCCCAGCACCTGGCGGGCACCAGTCGCCTGCTGCGCGACGGCGAGGTGATCTGGCAGAACGAATTCCTCAGTGGCGAAGCGAATATGTGCCACAGCCTCGACAATCTTGAATATCACCACTTCAAATACCGTCAATTCCTCACGCCGGGCGATGTGCACATTCATTTCTTCGGCACCGCCACGCTGTCATTCGCCGACGGTATACGTACCCAACCGGGCGATGTGTTCGAGATCAGCCAGGCCGAGTTCGGCGCGCCGCTGGTCAACAGTGTCGGCAGCGCCGACGCGGCATTCGAACCCGGCCACGTCATCAGTCTTTAAGGAGAGTTTCATGACCCTGTTCCTCGGCCACAACTACATCGGCGGCCAGCGCAGCGCCCTCGGCAGCATCACGCTGCAAAGCCTGGATGCAACCACCGGCGAAGCCTTGCCGCAGGATTTCTACCAGGCCACGCCGCAGGAAGTCGACGCCGCCGCCAAGGCCGCTGCGGCCGCTTACCCGGCGTACCGTGGGTTGAGTGCCGCGCGCCGCGCGCAGTTCCTGGAGGCGGTGGCCGACGAGTTGGACGCGTTGGGCGATGACTTTGTGGCGCTGGTGTGCCGTGAAACGGCATTGCCCGCTGCGCGGATCAACGGCGAACGCGGGCGGACCAGCGGGCAGATGCGCCTGTTCGCCACGGTGCTGCGTCGCGGCGATTTCTACGGCGCGCGTATCGACAAGGCCTTGCCGCAGCGCCAACCTTTGCCGCGCCCGGATTTGCGCCAGTACCGCATCGGCCTGGGTCCGGTGGCAGTGTTCGGCGCGAGCAATTTCCCCCTGGCGTTTTCCACCGCAGGCGGTGACACCGCCGCGGCTTTGGCGGCGGGATGTCCGGTGGTGTTCAAGGCCCACAGCGGGCATATGGCGACGGCCGAGCGCGTCGCCGATGCCATCCTCCGCGCGGCCGAGGCCACCGGGATGCCGGCGGGGGTGTTCAATATGATCTTCGGCGGCGGCGTCGGTGAAGCGCTGGTCAAGCACCCGGCAATCCAGGCGGTGGGCTTTACCGGCTCGCTCAAGGGCGGGCGCGCCTTGTGTGATATGGCGGCCGCGCGCCCGCAGCCGATCCCGGTGTTTGCCGAGATGTCGAGCATCAACCCGGTAATCGTGCTCCCGCAGGCGTTGCACGCCAGGGCGGACAGCATCGCCCGCGACCTGACCGCCTCGGTGGTCCAAGGCTGCGGCCAGTTCTGCACCAACCCGGGCCTGGTGATTGGCATTGCTTCGCCCGCGTTCACCGCGTTCACCCAGCAGGTCGCGCAGTTGATCGACGCTCAGCCGGCGCAAACCATGCTCAACGCCGGCACCTTGAGCAGCTACGGCAACGGCCTGGCCAAGCTCCTGGCGCACCCCGGCATTCAGCACCTGGCCGGCAGTGCCCAGGCGGGCAATCAGGCCCAGCCGCAGTTGTTCAAGGCTGATGTGCGCCTGCTGATTGACGGTGACGAAGTGCTGCAGGAAGAGGTCTTCGGCCCCACCACGGTGTTTGTCGAAGTCGCGGACCAGGCCCAACTCAGCGCCGCCCTGCAAGGCCTGCACGGCCAGCTCACCGCGACGATTATTGGCGAGCCGCACGACCTGCAACAGTTCGCCGAACTCACGCCGTTGCTGGAACAGAAGGTCGGCCGCATCCTGCTCAACGGCTACCCGACCGGCGTCGAAGTCTGCGATTCGATGGTGCACGGCGGCCCGTACCCGGCGACTTCGGACGCGCGGGGCACCTCGGTCGGCACCTTGGCCATCGAGCGTTTCCTGCGCCCGGTGTGCTTCCAGAATTACCCTGATAGCCTGCTGCCCGACGCGTTGAAAAACGCCAACCCGTTGCGTATCCAGCGCTTGGTGGATGGCACGCCATCACGCGAGTCGCTGTAAAACCCTGATCAGGAGGTTTCATGTCGTTGAGCGCAGTGACCGCGCACCGTGCGCAATTGGGCGAAGCACCGTTCTGGGATGCACCGACCCAGGCGCTGTATTGGGTCAACATCGCCGGCAAACAGGCCCTGCGCCTGATGGGCGGGCAGTTGCAGGTGTGGCAGTTGCCCGAGCATGTCTCGGCCTTTATCCCGTGTGAACGCGGCGATGCGCTGGTGACCTTGAGCAGTGGGGTCTATCGCCTCGACCTGGCCACCGAGGCCCTGACCCTGCTGTGCGTGGCCGACCCGCAAGCGGGCAACCGTGGCAATGAAGCGCGCTGTGATGCCCAGGGCCGGCTCTGGCTGGGCACCATGCAGAACAATATCGGCGAGCAGGGTGAAGACCTGCCGATCACCCGTCGCTCCGGTGGCCTGTTTCGCATCGACGCCGATGGGCAGGTCACGCCGCTGCTGCACGGCCTGGGTATTCCCAACACCTTGCTGTGGAGCGACGACGGTCGCCAGGTGCATTTTGGCGACAGCATGGACGGCACCCTGTACCGGCACGCGATCCAGGCCGATGGCCAACTCGACCTGGGCCAGGTGTGGTTCGGCCCGCACGCGCGTGGTGGGCCGGACGGCTCGGCGATGGACGTCGAAGGCTATCTCTGGAACGCCCGCTGGGACGGCAGCTGTCTGCTGCGCCTGACGCCGGACGGGCAGGTGGACCGCGTCATCGAGCTGCCGGTCAGCCGCCCGACCAGTTGCGTGTTCGGTGGCCCGGACCTGACCACGCTGTACATCACCAGCGCCGCCAGCCCCTTGGATCACCCCCTCGATGGCGCGGTACTCGCCATCGAGGTCGACGTGCCAGGCAAGCCCTGTCACCGCTTTGCCGGTTAACCCCAGACATTCAAAAACAACAACAAGGAGTCACCGTATGAATCGTCGTCGTGGTTTGCGTTCCCTGTGCTGCGCCGCTGTGGCGGTCTCGGCCCTGAGCTTGAGCGGGCTGTTGCTGGCCGCTGAAGAGGTGAAGATCGGTTTTCTGGTCAAGCAGGCTGAAGAGCCGTGGTTCCAGACCGAATGGGCCTTCGCCGAAAAAGCCGGCAAGGAACATGGCTTCACCGTGATCAAGATCGCCGTGCCCGATGGCGAGAAGACCCTCTCGGCCATCGACAGCCTGGCGGCCAACGGCGCCAAGGGCTTTGTGATCTGCCCGCCGGACGTATCACTGGGCCCGGCCATCGTCGCCAAGGCCAAGGCCAATGGCCTGAAAGTGATTGCCGTGGATGACCGCTTTGTCGATGCCAAGGGCAACTTCATGGAGGACGTGCCGTACCTCGGCATGGCGGCCTTCGAAGTCGGCCAGAAGCAGGGCGCGGCCATGGCCGCCGAGGCGAAAAAACGCGGCTGGGACTGGAAGGACACCTATGCGGTGATCAACACCTTCAATGAACTCGACACCGGCAAGAAGCGCACCGACGGCTCGGTCAAGTCTCTTGAAGATGCCGGCATGCCCAAGGATCACATCCTGTTCACCGCCGCCAAGACCCTCGACGTCCCAGGCAGCATGGACGCCACCAACTCGGCCCTGGTCAAGCTGCCCGGCGGCGCGAAAAACCTGATCATCGGCGGCATGAACGACAACACCGTGCTCGGCGGCGTGCGCGCCACCGAAAGCGCTGGCTTCAAGGCCGCCAACGTGATCGGCATCGGCATCAATGGCACCGACGCCATCGGCGAACTGAAGAAAGCCGAGAGCGGTTTCTTCGGTTCGATGCTGCCCAGCCCGCACATTGAGGGCTACAACACTGCGCTGATGATGTACGAGTGGGTGACCAAAGGCACCGAGCCGCCGAAGTACACCGCGATGGACGAGGTGACCCTGATCACCCGCGAGAACTTCAAGCAGGAGCTGGAAAAAATCGGCTTGTGGAACTGAGGCTGGGCGGCACCGTGTGACGATCAACAGTGGCAGCGGGCTGGCTTGCGCAGGCGTGGGTGACTGACACCACGCTTTCGCGAGCCGGCCCGCTCGCTGCGGTTAATCGGCGGAGAATTTGAACACGGTGTGCTGGGTATAGGTTTGCCCCGGGTCCAGGCGCGTCGAGGCAAAGCCCGGCTGGTTCGGCGCATCGGGAAAGTGCTGGGTTTCCAGGGTGAAGCCGCTCCAGTGCGCGTAGGTCTTGCCCGCTTTGCCCTTCACCGTCCCATCCAGGAAGTTGCTGGTATAGAACTGCACGCCGGGCTCGGTGGTGTACAGCTGCAGACGCCGACCCGACGCCGGGTCATGCACGTCGGCCGCCAGCTGTTTGATGTCGCCCCGGGTATCCAGCGCCCAGTTGAAGTCAAACCCGCCTTGTTTTGGCTCGGCGAACTTGAGCTGCGGGTGATCGTCCTTGAGGTGCTGGCCGATCGGCGTGGGTTTCAGGAAGTCCATCGGCGTGCCTTTGACCGGTGCCAGTTCGCCGGTGGGGATCAAGGTGGCGTTGACGGGGGTGTAGTGGCTGGCATGCAAGGTGGCGACGTGCTTGAGGATGTCACCGTTGCCGGCGCCGGCCAGGTTGAAGTAGCTGTGGTTGGTCAGGTTGAGCACCGTGGGTTTGTCGGTGGTGGCCTGGTAGTCGATGTGCAGCTCGTTGTTGTCGTTGAGGCGGTAGGTGACCTCGGTTTTCAGGTTGCCGGGAAAGCCCATTTCACCGTCCTTGGACAGGTAGCTCAGCTTCACCCCGACAGAGCCCTTGTCGTTGACTGGCTCGGCCTTCCACACGTGCTTGTCGAAACCCTGGGCGCCACCGTGCAGCGAGTTGGGGCCATCGTTGAGCGGCACCTGGTAACGCGTGCCGTCGAGTTCAAAGGTGCCCCCGGCCAGGCGGTTGCCGAAGCGCCCGATGGTCGCGCCGAAAAACGCCGTGCCGGCCTGATAGCCCTGGACGCTGTCGAAGCCGAGCACCACGTCTTCGACCTTGCCGTGTTTGTCCGGCACTTTCAGCGACTGCAGCACGCCGCCGTAGGTGATCACCGTGGCCTGCATGCCGTGGCTGTTGCGCAGTATGTACTGTTCGACGGCGGTGCCGTCGTTGGTTTTGCCGAAGGGTTTATGTTCGCTGCTGAGCCCTGCGGCCTGGGCGCCACCGCTGGCAACCAACAGGGACATGGCCAGGCCCGAGAGCAGGTATCGAGGGTGCTTCATGGTCGAACTTCCTTTTGTTGTTTTGTCGGAATAGTTCTACTAATGTGCGATATTTCGTGGTTGAGACAGCAGATTTATAGCCTTTAACCACGTATTTGCAAAATAAAATAAGACTAATTAGGCAAGGCAAGCGCGATATGAGTATCCAGCAGGCTGTTTATCCCGACCTCAGGGACAAGGTCGTACTGATCTCCGGAGGGGCTTCGGGGATTGGCGAGTCCATGGTGCGCGCCTTCGCTGCACAGGGCGCCCGGGTCGGGTTTGTCGACCGCGCCCAAAGCCAGGGCGAGCGCCTGGCGGCGCTGCTCGTTTCACAGGGGCACAGCGTCGAATTCGGCCATTGCGATATCACCGACGAGATCGCCTACAAGGCGGCCATCGCGCGTTTCGAGCACTCGCTGGGGCCGATCACCGTGCTGGTGAACAACGCGGCAAATGACGTGCGTCACACCCTGGAGGAGGTCGATTCGGCTACCTTCGACAAACTGATTTCCGTCAACCTCAAACACGCCTTTTTCGCTGCCAAGGCCGTGGTGCCGATGATGAAAGCCGCAGGCTTCGGGTCGATCATCAACCTCGGTTCGGTCGGCTGGATGATGGCCTCGGCCGGCTACCCGGTGTACGCCGCCAGCAAGGCCGCCGCGCATGGCATGACCCGCGCCCTGGCGCGCGAGCTGGGGCCGAGCCGGATTCGCGTCAACACGTTGGTGCCCGGCTGGGTGATGACCGAAAAGCAGCTGGCGATGTGGGTGGACGATGCGGCCAGGGACCTGATCAGTCGCAGCCAGTGCCTGCCGGGCAGCGTGCTGCCGGAGCATATCGCCAACATGGCGTTGTTCCTGGCCTCGGACGCGTCGGCGATGTGCTCGGCGCAGAACTTCATCGTCGACGGCGGCTGGGTCTGATGCCAGGCCCCGGAGGGCTTACTCGATCGGGTATTGCTTGAAGGCGGGATGCTGTTCCAGCCGCTCGGCGTGACGTCGCACATGGGGAAAGGCCTCCGCCTTCACCACCGACGCCACGGTGAGCTGGCTGAAAGACCAGGCCACTGCCGCCGTCAGCGAGGCCTGGGTCAGTGCCTCACTGTCGTTGTCGGCCAAGTGCTTGTCGAGCAGCGAATAGGCCGCAAGTAATTGGCCGCTGATGCGCTCAAGCCAGGGGGCATGCAGCTTCTCGGCTGGCCGCAGGTTGTGTTCATAGACGATCTGCACGCTTTTCTCGCAGGCCGCCAGCGCCAGGCCCAGCGCATGCAAGTCCCGGGCGAGTGCCGTGGGCTGCTCGGGCAGCAGCTTTTTCCCGGCCGGGGCCAGCGCTTCCAGGTAATCGAGGATCAGGTTGGAGTCCATCAACACCGTGCCGTCGTCCAGCACCAGCGTAGGGGCCTTGACCACTGGGTTGACCTGCGCAAACTCGTCGAAGGTGCGGAACACCGACAAGGATTCATGCACGAAGTCGATTCCGTACAACTCCAGGGAAATGGCCACGCGGCGAACGTAGGGCGAGTCCAGCATGCCGATCAGTTTCATTGAGCCTCCATTGCTACCAGGGTGATGGGCCGAAGAGATTAAGGGCAATCGCTTGCCCTGCGCAATTGCTGATACGCCTGCACCAACTGCTCCAGGCTGAACGCCAGGTTGCGCCCACTCGGGTTGGGCAACACCCACACCGACGCACCGCCCAGCAGCTGCGGCTGCAACCCCCAGGCAATCTCGCGCTGAGCGGACAAGGCCCTGTAGCCGGCCTTGCCGAGGAAGGCGACGACACGTGGCGCATATCGGCGGATTTTTTCTTCGAAGGCCGCCGCCGCATCGGTGAATTCATGCCGGGCCAGCTCGCCTGCGCTGGCGGTGGGGCGCTCGACCACGGTGGTCAGGCCGCAGCGGTAGTGCAGCAGCGTGGGGCCGTCTTCGGGGCGGATTTCATGCGGGGTGAAACCGGCCAGGTGCAAGGTGCGCCAGAAGCGGTTGCTGCGGTTGGCAAAGTGCAGGCCGAGGGCGGCGGAGCCTTTGCCGGGGTTGATGCCGCAGAACACCACGTCCAGGTGGTCGGCGAGAATGTCTTCGAGCCGCTCGTTCATGCCGGGCTCCGCAAGCCTTGGCGGCTGGCGCCGGGCGGTTGCCCGGTGATGCGTTTATAGGCGCGGCTGAACGCCGCCTGGGAGGTGTAGCCGAGCCGCAACGCGACGGCTTCGATGGGTAAGCGCTCGAGGGTCAACCATTGGGCCGCCAGGCGCATGCGCAACTCGGTCACGTAGCGCAGCGGCGGGATGCCGAGGGTGGCCTGGAACCGATCGGCAAACACCGAGCGCGAGGTATGACACTGCGCCGCCAACTCGGCCACGCTCCAGTCACGCCCCGGTTGCTGGTGCAGGGCGAGCAGGGCGCCAGCCAGGCGCGGGTCACGCAACGCAGCCACCAGCCCCGAGGCATTGCCGCAGGCACATTCGACCCAGCCGCGCACGATCATCGCCGCCACCACATCGGCCAGGCGCGCGAGAATCCCCGCGTAACCGATACGCGCGCTGGAGACTTCGCGCTCCATCACCGCCAGGATCGGCATCAGGCCAGGGTAACGCTGGCCGCCGGCGTCGATCAGCATCAAGGCCGGCATCAGGCTGCCGAGGCCTTGCAGGCTGTCGAGTTCGAACGCCATGCAGGCGCTGAACAGCAGGGTGCAGGAGGGCGTCTCGGGCGAGGCATTCACCGCGCAGACGCTATCGCCCAGCGGCGCGGCGTCGAAGTCGGTGATGTCCTGCACGCAAGCCTGCGGGCTGGAGACCAGCGCGTGTGCGCCACCGTGGGCGATAAACAAGGCATTGCCCGCAGACAGCTCGTAGAGGCTGCCGTCTTCCAGGCGCAAGGTGGCGCACCCGGCGGCGAGAAAGTGGAAATACGCATGCCCGGGCTTGGCCGCAAAGCTTACCCCGAACACCGGCCCGGCCTGGATGCGCCGGTACTGCACGCCACTCAGGCGCATGCTGCGCAGCAGTTCATTGATCAGCTCGGAGGACACGTCAAAAGCGTTCTGGGCGGTCATGTTCGGGGTTTCGATCAAAAACTCAAGGGTTTGCATCATAGATCATCCTGAGGGCCACACCTAGACTGGCCGCCACGCTAATAGCCTGAGGATGTCTGTGATGAACGAATGTGTGTCCCATGCCCCTGTCGACAGCAGGGCCGAGCCGGCCACCCCGGCGTGGATGGCAGTGTTTTCCCTGGCGATGGGGGTGTTCGGCCTGTTGACCGCCGAATACCTGCCCGCCAGCCTGCTGACGCCGATGGCGCTGGACCTTGGCGTATCCGAAGCCCTGGCCGGGCAGGCAGTGACGGTGACGGCGGTGGTGGCGTTGTTCGCCGGCCTGCTGGTGCCGGGCCTGACCCGTGGCATCGACCGACGTCTGGTGCTGCTGGGGTTTTCCACGCTGATGATCGCGTCCAATCTGCTGGTGGCGTGCTCGTCCAGCCTGTGGGTGCTGCTGGTGATGCGCGTGCTGCTCGGTATTGCCCTTGGAGGTTTCTGGAGCATGGCGGCGGCCGTCGCGATGCGGCTGGTGCCAGCGGCGCTGTTGGCGCGTGCGCTGTCGATCATATTCAGTGGCATTGCGCTGGGCACCGTGGTTGCCGTGCCGCTGGGCAGCTACCTCGGCGGTCTCTACGGGTGGCGCAGTGCGTTTCTCGCCGCAGCGGCGGTGGGGGGAGTGACGCTGGCCTTCCAACTGTTGACGTTGCCGCGCCTGGCGCCGACTGGTACGGCGCGCCTGCGCACCGTGCTGGAGGTGCTGCTGCGTCCGGGGATCGCCATCGGCATGTTCGGCTGCGTGCTGGTACACACCGCACATTTTGCGCTCTTCACCTATATCCGGCCGTTTCTGGAAAGCACCACCGGGGTTGGCAGCGAAGGGCTGGCGCTGATGCTGCTCGGGTTCGGCGTGGCGAACTTTGCCGGCACGTTACTGGCCGGTTGGCTGCTGGTGCGCCATCCCCGTACCACCCTGGTGCTGATGCCCTTGCTGGTGGGCGTGGCCGCGCTGGCGCTGGTGCTGCTGCCGGCGTCACTGCCGGGGCAGGCGCTGCTGCTGGCGCTGTGGGGCATGGCGTTTGGTGGCGTGCCGGTCGCGTGGTCGAACTGGGTGGCCCGCGCCGTGCCGGATCAGGCCGAAAGCGCCGGCGGCATGGTGGTGGCATCGGTGCAATCGGCGATTGCCGCCGGGGCGGCAGGGGGAGGGGTGATGTTCAGTCTCAGCGGGATCAACGGAGTGTTTATCGCCGGCGGCGTGCTGATGGTGGTGGCGGCCGGGTTGATCGCGCTGCGGGTACAGGTGCCTGGGCACGCCGGCGCCGCAGGTGTGCCGCTGCATGTCTAGGCCGGGTGGGCGTCAGTCGTCTGCCTGGGCCAGCAAGGCTTGGGCAAACGCATCAGAGGCAATCAGGTCCAGGGTCTGGCGCAGCTGTGCCGCGGCTTCACGGCCGAAGGCGAGGTCAAAGCGCTCGGCCATTTTGTTCGAAATGCGCTTGGCGGCCGCATGGGTCTGCACGCCTTGCTCAGTCAGCAGCACGCGCCGCGTGCGGCGGTCGAGTTCGTCCACGCGCAACTCCACCAGCCCATCGCGCACCAGCGGCTTGAGTGTGTGGCCGAGTGCCGAGAGGTCCATCACCAGGGTTTGCGCCAGCTCGCTCATCTTCGGCGTGCCGGCCTTGGCGATATGGTTGAGCACCGCGTACTGGGTGGCTTTCAACCCGCAGGGCGCGTAGGCCTCGTCATAGATCTGGCCCAGGCGCCGCGAGGTGCGGCGCACGGCACCGTTTACGCAGGCGCTGGGGTTGTCTGTGCAAGGCTTGGCGGATTTCAAGGGCGGATACTCTCTGATACAAAACTCGACGCTGGCGATTATGCCTGCCAGACCTCTCAGGACAAGGCCTTTCAGACCGGAGATGCCCTTTAGATGAATACTGAGACAGCTTGAAACAAATTAGTTGCGTACGCCACTAAATTCGATATTGTGGCGTATGCCTCTTTGTGACCTGGATGTCGCTGCAAACTCCCCAGGATCCACATGGGGCGAGGCGGGAAAACGGCATGGCAACGCCTGCTGGCTCATCCAACCCCCTGTCCGGATCACCTTCTATGCTGAGCCTCGTGCGCATCGCATTGCGGCGCCCCTATACCTTCCTGGTATTGGCTATTTTCATCCTGATCATCGGCCCGCTCGCGGCCTGGCGCACGCCCACGGATATCTTCCCGGAGATCCGCATCCCGGTGATCGCGGTGATCTGGCAGTACACCGGCCTGCCGCCCGACCAGATGGCGGGGCGCATCACCTCGCCGTTCGAGCGGGTGCTGACCACCACCGTGAACGACATCCGCCATATCGAGGCGCAGTCGATGAACGGCTACGGGATCGTCAAGATCTTCTTCCAGCCGGGCGTCAACATCAGCACCGCCAACGCCCAGGTGACGTCGGTGTCCCAGGCGATCCTGCGCCAACTGCCGCCGAGTACCGTACCGCCGCTGGTGCTCAACTACAGCGCCTCTACCGTGCCCATCGTGCAACTGGCGCTGTCGGGCCCCGGCCTGAGCGAGCAGCGCCTCGGGGATATCGGCCTCAACCAGGTGCGCCTGATGCTCACCAGCGTGCCCGGTGCAGCCTTGCCTTACCCGTTCGGCGGCAAGAGTCGCCAGGTGCAGATCGACCTCGATTCGGCGCGCATGCAAGCCCGTGGCCTGTCGGCGCAGGATGTCGCCACGGCCCTGGCCACGCAGAACCTGATCACCCCGGTGGGCACGCAGAAGATCGGCAGCTACGAGTTCAACCTGCAACTGAATAACGCCCCGTCGGATTTCCATGACCTGGAAAACCTGCCGATCAAGACCGCCGACGGCACCACGGTGTTGATCCGCGACGTGGCCACCGTGCGCGACGGCAACCCGCCGCAAACCAACATCGTGCACGTCAACGGCAACCGCTCGGTGCTGCTGCCGGTGCTCAAGACCGGTTCGGCGTCGACCCTGGGCGTGGTCGCCGGGATCAAGGAAAAACTCGCCGACAACAAGGCCGCCTTGCCGCCCAACCTGAATATCGACCTGATCGGCGACCAGTCGCTGTTCGTGCGCTCGGCCATCAGCGGCGTGGCGCGTGAAGGCCTGATCGCGGCGGCGTTGACCAGCCTGATGATCCTGCTGTTTCTCGGCAGCTGGCGCTCGACGGTGATCATCGCCACCTCGATTCCGCTGGCGATCCTGGCCTCGATCGCCACGCTCTCGGCCCTCGGCGAAACCCTGAATATCATGACCCTGGGTGGCCTGGCGCTGGCGGTGGGGATCCTGGTGGACGACGCCACGGTGACCATCGAGAACATCAACTGGCACCTGGAGCAGGGCAAGCCGGTGGAGACCGCGATTCTCGACGGCGCCGCGCAGATCGTCACCCCGGCGTTCGTGTCGCTGTTGTGTATCTGCATCGTGTTCGTGCCGATGTTCTTTCTCGACGGCGTGGCGCGCTTCCTGTTTGTGCCGATGGCCGAAGCGGTGATCTTCGCCATGATTGCCTCGTTCATCCTGTCGCGAACCCTGGTGCCGACCCTCGCCAACTACCTGCTCAAACCGCATGTGCATGGCGAAGCCGGGCCTGCGCCGTCACGCAATCCGCTGGTGAATTTCCAGCGCGGTTTCGAACGGCGTTTCGAAGCGTTTCGCGAGCGTTACCACGGTGTCCTCGACACCGCCTTGCACCATCGCCGCACGGTGGTGATCGGCCTGCTGGCGTTTGTCGCGGTGTCGTTCGCGCTGGTGCCGTTCCTTGGGCGCAACTTCTTCCCCGAGGTCGATTCCGGGCTGATCCTGCTGCATGTGCGGGCGCCGGTCGGCACGCGGGTGGAAAGCAATGCGCGCCTGATCGCCGATATCGAAAACGCGATCCGGCGCAAGATTCCCGCCACCGAACTCAAGGCCCTGGTCGACAATATCGGCCTGTCCATCAGCGGCATCAACGTGGTGTACAACAACACCGGCACCGTGGGTTCCCAGGACAGCGATATCCAGATCAGCCTCAACGAAGACCACCGCCCGACCGCCGAATACATGCGCGAACTGCGCGAAACCCTGCCACGGGAATTCCCCAGCGCGGTGTTCTCGTTCCCGGCCTCGGACATCGTCGGGCAGATCCTCAACTTCGGCTCGTCGGCGCCTATCGACCTGCAGATCACCGGCAATAACCTCGCGGGCAACTTCACCTATGCGAGTGCCTTGCTGCGCGATATTCGCCGGGTGCCCGGCGTGGTGGATGCGCGCATCCAGCAGTCGCGGCAGTTGCCGACTTTCAATATCGACGTCGACCGCACCCGCGCGCAGTTGGTCGGCCTGACCGAGCGCGACGTGACCAACAGCCTGGTGGTCAACCTCGCCGGTTCCAGCCAGGTGGCGCCGACATTCTGGTTGAACCCGGCCAACGGGATTTCCTATCCGATCGTCATGCAGACCCCGCAATACAGCCTCGACACCCTGGCAGCACTGCACAACCTGCCGTTGAGCGGCAGCGCCGGCGCGGCCACCGACCAGACCCTTGGCGGCCTGGCGAACATCCAGCGCAGCCACGGCAACTCGGTGTTCACCCAGTCGGATATCCAGCCGGTGGTCGAGGTGCTCACGGCGATCCAGGACCGTGACCTGGGGGGCGTCGCGGCGGATATCCAGAAGATCATTGCGGCCCACGCCGGTGAAGTGCCGACCGGCTCCAAAGTGATCCTGCAGGGCCAGGTGCAGACCATGAACGCGGCGTTCAGCGGCTTGCTGTTCGGGCTGCTCGGCGCGGTGGTGCTGATCTACCTGCTGATCGTGGTCAACTTCCAGTCCTGGGCCGATCCGTTTGTGATCATCACCGCGTTGCCGGCGGCGCTGGCGGGCATCGTGTGGATGCTGTTCGTGACGCACACGCCGCTGTCGGTGCCGGCGCTGACGGGGGCGATCATGTGCATGGGCGTGGCCACTGCCAACGCCATCCTGGTGGTGAGCTTCTGCCGTGAACGCCTGGCGGTGCACGGCGATGCGGGACAGGCCGCCTTGGAGGCCGGCTTTACCCGTCTGCGCCCGGTGCTGATGACCGCCATCTCGATGATCATCGGCATGGCGCCGATGGCCCTGGGCCTGGGCGAGGGCGGCGAGCAGAACGCGCCGCTGGGCCGTGCGGTGATCGGTGGCCTGGCGTTTGCCACCGTCGCCACGTTGATTCTGGTTCCGCTGATTTTCAGTCTGGTCCACGGGCGTCGCCAGCACGCCCGGGTTGCGACCACCGTTACCCAAGGGGTTTGACATGTCCGTTGCTCTTTCCAAACCAAAGTCTTCCCGTGGCCTGCTGTGGCTGATTGTGGGCGGGGTGGTCGTGGTGCTTATCGTTGGCGTCGGCATCGGCGTGCGCGCCAGTGAGTCGCGGGACCTCAAGACCTGGACCGACGCCCAGGCCTTGCCCAGCGTGACCCTGATCAAACCGGTGGTCATCGCCCAGGGCCCGGTGCTCAATCTGCCGGGGCGCATGGAGGCATATTCGCGCGCGTCGATCTTTGCGCGGGTCAATGGCTACCTGAAATCCTGGAACGTCGACATCGGCACTCGCGTCAAGGCCGGGCAGGTGCTCGCTGAAATTGACACCCCCGAACTCGATCAGCAGTTGCTGCAGGCCCGCGCCACGCTGGCGTCGGCCCAGGCCGATGCGAACCTGGCCCAGACCACCGCCAAGCGCTGGCAGGCCATGCTGTCGACCGATTCGGTGTCGCGCCAGGACGTCGATGAGCGCACCGGTGACCTGACCGCCAAGCAGGCCAAGGTGGCGGCGGCCAAGGCGAACGTCGACCAATTGGTCGCGACCAAGGGCTTCCAGCGCCTGGTGGCACCCTTTGCCGGGGTGGTCACCGCGCGCAGCACGGATGTCGGCGCGTTGATCAGCGCCGGCGGCACGGCCGGCAAAGAGCTGTTCGCGGTGGCCGATGTCAGCCGCCTGCGCGTCTACGTACAAGTGCCGCAGACCTTCTCACCGCAGATCCGCGAAGGCACCACTGCGCGCTTGAGCGTGCCGGAATACCGTGGCGAAACCTTCACCGGCAAGGTGATCGCCACCGCCGATGCGGTGAACGCGGCGTCCGGCAGCACTCTCGTGCAGCTGCTGGTCGACAACCCGGGTGGACGGCTCTTGCCCGGCGGCTACACCAGCGTGCAGTTCGACCTGCCGGTGCAGGCCGACGTGGTGCGCGTGCCGTCCAGCGCGTTGGTGTTCGATGACAAGGGCATGCGCGTCGCGACCCTGGATGCGCAGGACCACGTGCGTTTCAAGACCGTGAGCATCGCCCGCGACTTTGGCGACAGCGTGGAAATCGCCAGTGGCCTGCAGGCCGCCGACCGCGTGATCGACACGCCGCCGGATGGCCTTGCCGATGATGATGCGGTGCAATTGGCCGCCGCGCCTGTCGAGGTCAAACCCCATGGCTAAGCCTACGTTGCTGGCCCTGGCCGCCTGCCTGGGCCTGGGCGCCTGTTCCCTCGCACCACCGCTCAAGGTGCCGCCCACGCCGGTGGCGGCGCAGTTCCGCACCCAAGGCCCATGGACCGTCGCCAGCCCCGACGACCAGGCCAACCGTGACGGCTGGTGGCGCCTCTACAACGACCCGCAGCTGGAGACGATGGAGCAACAGTTGCTGCGCAATAACCCGGACCTCAGCGCGGCGCTGGCGCACTATCAGCAAGCGCAGGGCTATGTGGCCCAGGCGCGCTCGGGGCTGTTCCCGACGGTGTCGGCGATTGGCAACGGCCAGCGCATTCGCCAGTCGGACACCAAGCCGCTGCGCTCGGCGACCTCGCCGGATATCTACAACTCCGCGACCCTGGGCGTGGAGGTCGACTATGAAGTCGACTTGTGGGGCCGCGTGCGCGACACCGTCGCCGCCGGCACCAGCGATTCCGAAGCGGCCAAGGCCGACCTCGCCTCGGTGCGCCTGAGCCTGCAGGCGCAACTGGCCGACAGTTACCTGCGCCTGCGCGGCATCGACTGGCAGAACCAACTGCTGGCGCAGAGCCGCGACGCCTACGCCAAGGCCTTGAGCCTGACCGAAGGCCTGCACGGCGGCGGCATCGTCTCCGGGCTGGATGTGGCGCGGGCGCGCACGCAGCTGTCGACGGTCAAGTCACAGTTGAGCCAGAGCCAGGTGCAGCGCGCGCTGCTCGAGCATTCGATCGCGGCGATGCTCGGCGAGTCGGCGTCGACCTATAGCGTGGCGGTGAATGTCGCGCCGATAGCCTTGCCGACGGTGCCGACCGGCGTGCCGTCCAGCCTGTTGCAACGGCGCCCGGATATCGCCGCTGCCGAGCGCCGGATCGCGGCCGCCAATGCGCGTATCGGCGTGGCCAAGGCCGCGTGGTTTCCGCAGATCACCCTGAGTGCGCAGGGCGGTTATCAAAGTGATGAGTTTGCCCACCTGCTGAGTGCGCCGAACCTGTTCTGGGCGATTGGCCCGTCGCTGGTGGGCACGCTGTTCGACGGCGGCGCGCGCCAGGCGCAGGTGGACATTGCCGAGGCTGCCACCGATGAAGCGGCGGCCAAATACCGTGGCGTGGTGTTGGCGGCGTTCGAGCAGGTCGAAGACAACCTGTCGCAGCTCGCCGGCCTGGGCGCGGCCCTGGAGGATCAACGTGATGCTGCCGCTGCGGCGCAATACGCCGAGGACCTGTCCACCTCGCGTTACCGCCAGGGCGCGGTGGCCTATCTGGACGTGGTGACCGCCCAGGTGGCGGCGCTGGACGCCAAGCGCAGTGTATTGCAACTGCAAACCCAGCAATTGAGCGCTAATGTGGGCCTGATCAAGGCCCTGGGCGGCGGATGGAACGTGGCCCAACTGGCGACATCGAACAGTACTGAAACCAAGGAGAAGTAAGCATGACCGACTACGTACCCCCGAAGGTCTGGACCTGGGACACCGAAAGTGGCGGCACCTTCGCCAGTATCAACCGGCCCATCGCCGGCGCGACGCACGAAAAGGTCTTGCCGGTGGGCAAGCACCCGCTGCAGCTGTACTCCCTGGCCACGCCCAACGGGCAGAAGGTCACCATCCTGCTGGAAGAGCTGCTGGCCCTGGGGCACACCGGCGCGGAATACGACGCCTGGCTGATCAAGATCGGCGACGGCGACCAGTTCGGCAGCGGCTTTGTCGCGGTCAACCCGAATTCGAAGATTCCGGCCTTGATGGATCACAGCGGTGCGCAGCCGATCCGCGTGTTCGAGTCCGGCGCGATCCTGCAGTACCTGGCGGAGAAGTTCGGGGCATTCTTCCCGACAGAGCCCGCCGCGCGTGCCGAGTGCCTGTCGTGGCTGTTCTGGCAGATGGGCAGCGCGCCGTACCTGGGCGGTGGTTTCGGGCATTTCTATGCCTATGCGCCGAGCAAGATGGAGTACGCGATCAACCGCTTTGCCATGGAAACCAAGCGGCAGCTGGATGTGCTGGACCAGCGCCTGGCGGTGAGCGAGTACATTGCCGGGGATGAATACACCATCGCCGATATTGCGATCTGGCCCTGGTATGGCGGGTTGGTCAAAGGCCGCTTGTATGGGGAATCGGCGGAGTTCTTGTCGGTGCATGAATACAAGCACGTACTGCGCTGGGCCGAGGCGATCGAAGCGCGACCTGCCGTGCAGCGCGGGCGGCGGGTGAACCGAGTTTCAGGGGCGCCGGAAGAGCAGCTGGCAGAGCGGCACGCTGCGAGTGATCTGGACTGATAGTAGGTGAACGTGTGGCAGGCCTAATTCCTTTGCCTGACACAATTCCACTGTGGGAGCGGGCTTGCCCGCGAAGGCGGTGGGTCAGTCAAACATGATGTGGCTGATCGACCGCTTTCGCAGGCAAGCCAGCTCCCACACTTATTTGTGGTTGGGCTGAATTCTGTGGCTGGCTCAGTTCCCACAGTTTGTGGAGGGCTGGCCTATTTCCTGTGTCTGGCACAGTTCCACTGTGGGAGCGGGCTTGCCCGCGAAGGCGGTGGGTCAGTCAACCATGATGCAGCTGACCCACCGCCTTCGCAGGCAAGCCAGCTCCCACACTTATTTGTGGTTGGACTGAATTCTGTGCCTGGCTCAGTTCCCACAGTTTGTGAAGGGGCAGGCCTGATTCCTGTGCCTGGCTCACCTCCCACAGTTTGTGGAGGGCTGGCCTGATTCCTTTGCCTCACACAGTTCCACTGTGGGAGCGGGCTTGCTCGCGAAGGCGGTGTGTCAGTCAACCATGATGCAGCTGACCCACCGCCTTCGCAGGCAAGCCAGCTCCCACACTGATTTGTGGCTGGACTGAATTCTGTGCCTGGCTCAGTTCCCACAGTGTGTGGAGGGGCTGACCTGATTCCTGTGCCTGACACAGTTCCATTGTGGGAGCGGGCTTGCCCGCGAAGGCGGTGAGTCAGTCAACCATGATGCAGTTGACCCACCGCCTTCGCAGGCAAGCCAGCTCCCACACTGATTTGTGGCTGGACTGAATTCTGTGCCTGGCTCAGTTCCCCCAGTGTGTGGAGGGGCTGACCTGATTCCTGTGCCTGACACAGTTCCACTGTGGGAGCGGGCTTGCTCGCGAAGGCGCTGTGTCAGTCAACCATGATGCAGCTGACCCACCGCCTTCGCAGGCAAGCCAGCTCCCACACTGATTTGTGGCTGGACTGAATTCTGTGCCTGGCTCAGTTCCCACAGTTTGTGGCGGGGCTGGCCTAATTCCTGTGCCCGGTCGCTCCCGCATGTGGATCTGCATGTACCCGCCTATTTGTAGCGCTGTTCGAACACCGCCACCTGCTCGGGCTTGATCAATTCGAACGGCACCCACACTTCCGATTCAATCGGTTCACCCTTGATCATCCGGATCGCCGATTGCACCGCTTGGGTGGCCTGGGCCTTGGGGTCCTGGAACACCGAGGCAGTGAGCAACCCGCGCTTGATCGCGGCCAAGCCATCGGGCAGGCCGTCGATGCCGACGATCGCAATCTCGCCCTTGGCCTTGCCCGCCTGCTGCAATGCCATGGCGGCGCCGATCGCCATTTCATCGTTATTCGCCACGATTGCGTCGAACGGCGTGCCCGCCAGCAGCCAGTTGCTGGTCAGGTCCATGCCTTTGCTGCGTTGCCATTCGGCGCTCTGCTGCTCGACGATGTTGATACCGGGAAAGTCCTTGAGTACCTGCTTGACGCCTTCGGTGCGGTCATGGGTGGCGTTCTGCGCGAGGTCGCCCATGATGATCGCCACATTGCCCTTGCCACCGAGTTTTTCCGCCAGGTAGCGCATCTGCAGTTGCCCGGCCTCGATATCGTTGGAGGCCACGGTGACCACGCCCTTGGGCAGCGAGCGTTCGTCCGGGTGACGGTTGACGTACACCAGCGGGATTTTGCTGGCGACGGCGGCGCGGGTCATGTTGGCGGTGGCCGAGGTGTCGACCGGCAGCACGATGACCGCATCGACTTTCTGGTTGAGGAAGCCTTCGACCTGGTTGAGTTGGCGCACCACATCACCCTGGGCGTCCTCGAACTGGATCTGCACGTCCTGTTGTTTGGCGGCGGCTTCCAGGCCGGTGCGCACGTAGGTCATGAAGTTGTCGTCGACCCGCGCGATGCTCACGCCGATGCGGTACGCGGCGAAGCTCCATTGGCTGAACAGCAGTAGAAACGCGGCAACGATCAATGAATAGCGATGCATGAGAATGTTCCTTTTATTGTTATAGGGTGAACGCTTGACGGAACCGTTCCAGGGCCAGCTCGCTGTCGCCGCTGGCCCAGCCTTCGAGGCCGACCACGCCGGTGTAACCCATGGCGTGCAAGGCCCTGGCGATGGCCGGGTAGTGGATCTCGCCGGTGCCCGGCTCCTGGCGCCCGGGCACGTCGGCTACCTGGATTTCACCGATGGCGCTGCCGGCACGCTGGATCAGTTCGATCAGGTTGCCTTCGCCGATCTGCGCGTGGTACAGGTCCAGGTTCATCTTCAAGTGCGGGCTGCCAACGGCTTCGATCAGCGCCAGGGTCTCGTCGGCGCGGGCGAACGGCACACCAGGGTGGTCGACCTCGGTGTTGAGGTTTTCCAGCAGGAACACACGACCGGCGTCTTCGCCCAGGCGTGCGATTTTTTCCAGGGTCTTGCACGCGCTCAGCCACATGCGCCCGGTGGTCTGGTTGACGGGCCGCACCGGCAGGCCGCCTTCACCCAGTCCGGTACCGTGCAGGTTGAGGCTCGGGCAGTTCAGCTGCGCGGCCACACCCAGGGACTCGCGTGCGCTGTCGAGCAATGACCGGATGCCGTCGGGGTCGGTGAGGGTGCCGCTGATATAGCCGGTCATGGAGGTGAAGTCAGCGCCGGTGGCGGCCAGTGCGGCGATATCCTTGTCGGTCCAGCTCCAGATTTCGGCGCTGAAACCCAGTGCATGAATGCGCTGTACGCGTTCGACAAACGGCAGGTCGAGAAACACCATCTCCGCGCTGATCGCCAGTTTGAACGGGATCATCGGCGGGCTCCCTGCACGGCCACGGCCTTGCCGGTTTCGAACGACTCGATGCAGGCGCGGGCAATTGCCAGGGCTGCGCGCGCGTCTTCGCCGCTGGCCAGGGGCTGGGCGCCGGTGCGCAGGCAGTCGACAAAATGGTTGAGCTCGGCGATGTAGGCGTCGCGCAACAGGTCAGTGTCCATGCGCTGCGTGTCGGCCTGGATGCCCTCGGCGAGGTAGCGCACCAGGTCCGACTCGTTGAGGCTGCCCATGCTCAGCATGCCCGCGCTGCCGAACACTTCGCCGCGCACGTCGTAGCCATACACCGCCTGGAAGTTGGCTTCGGCGGTGGCAATCGCACCGTTGTCAAAGCGGATCGCAACCACGGCGGTGTCGAGGAACCCTTTGCTTTTGTATTCCGGGGCGATCAGCGCATCGGCCATCACATACACCTGCAGCGCTTCGGCGCCGGGGTTGAGGTAGCGCAGGGTGTCGAAGTCGTGGATCAGGGTTTCCAGGAAGATCACCCACTGCGGCGAGTTGGCCGGGTTGTTCAGCGCCGGGTCGCGGGTCAACGAGCGCAACAGCTGCGGTGTGCCGATACGGCCGGCCGCCACGTCGAGGTGCGCGGTGCGAAAGCTCTTGGCGAATCGTCGGTTGAACCCGACCTGTAGCGGAACCTGCGCATCGGCAGCGGCAGCGATGGCGCGGTCGGCTTCATCGAGGGTGATGGCCATGGGTTTTTCACAGAAGATGCCCTTGCCGGCGCGCGCGGCGCGGATCACCAGTTCGGCATGGCTGCGGGCCGGGGCGGCGATGAGCACGCCGTCAATGTCCGGGTCGTCGAGCAACTGCTGCGGGTCGGTGTAGACCTTCTCCACCCCCAGTTCCGCTGCCAGGCGTGCGGCTTGGCCTGGGGTCGGGTCGGCAATGGCGGCCAGGCAGGCGCCGGGGATATGCCGGGCGGCGGTAAGGCCGTGAAAGCTGCCCATGCGACCGGCACCGATCAAACCCAGGCGGATGTTCTGTGTACTCATGAAGTGACCCCTTTTTTATTGTTGGCCCCAGGACGGTCCTGGCAGGCATGGGGTCAGGAGCAAAGCCTGTGCCAATTAACAAGTTATTGATGTGTAAGGATTAATTAATCGAAAGAAACAAAATGTGTTCATTCTGATGACATGTCTATACTGACATGTCAAAAATCTACACATGGATAATCCGATGAGCATGGCGTTCAGTGTGCAAGACCTCGACTACCTCACGGCCCTGGGCCCGGCGGCGCTCAACGACGGCCCGGTGGCCGCGCTGGAGCACGCGTGGCAGGCTTGCCGGAGTGGCCAGGTCGAACGCCCGGCGGCGGTCCGCCAGGTGATTTGGGATTCATGGCGGCGCAGCGTCGAGGCCGGGATCGACCCGGCAGACAACGCCTACCGCTTTGCCAGCGCCGATACGCTTGCCGCCACCCTGGCCAGCCATCGCGTGCTGATCGCCGCAGCAGCGCAAGTCATGCATGGGCTGCTGGCCTACAACCCGCGCGGCCACATCAATCTCACCGATGCCGATGGCACCACCCTGTATTTCTGTGGGCTGGATATCACCCCCGTTGGCAGTCGCCTGCTCGAGTCGGTCCAGGGCACCAACTGCACCGGCCTGGCGCTGGCCGAGGACCACCTGGTGTACGTGCTGGCCGAGGAAAACTTCGCCAGCGGCCTGCGCCAGCGCCGCATGCACTGCGCCGCGGCGCCGATCAAAAACGCCCAGGGCCAGACGCTGGCCATGCTGACCCTGACCGCCGAACCCGGCTGGTTTCACTTTCATACCCTGGGCACGGTGCAGGCGGCGGCCGAGGCGGTGTCGCGGCAAATGGCCCTGCAAGGGTTGTTGGAAGAACAGCAAACAGTGCTCGAAGTGCTCAACGAAGGCTTGGTGGTACTGGATGAGCGCGGCTGTATCAAGGCCCTCAACCGTTATGCCCGACAGTTGTTCGGCGTGGGGCTGGAACTGCTTGGCCAGCCCTTCCAGCGCCTGGGCCGCAGTGAATTGAGCGACGCGCTGGGTGAGGCGGTTCGCGATCTTGACTGCACCTTTCACCTGCACAACCGCAGCCAACTTGCGTGCCTGGTCTCGGTGTGCCCGCTGGAGCAGGGCGGGGTGATCGTGTCCCTGCGCGAAAACCGGCGCATCCGCGAGATCACCCGGCGCATCGTCGGCACCCAGGCGAGCTACACCTTCGACACCATCCAGGGCACCTCGCGGGCCATCCAGGACGCGCTGCACCTGGGGCGCATCGCCAGTCGCAGCGAGTCCACCACGCTGATCCTCGGCGAAAGCGGGACCGGCAAGGAGCTGTTCGCCCAGGCCATCCACAATGCCAGCGACCGCGCCAATGGCCCGTTTGTGGCGGTCAATTGCGGCGCGATCCCACGGGACCTGGTGCAAAGCGAACTGTTTGGCCACGTCGAAGGGGCCTTCACCGGCTCGGCCCGTGGCGGCTCGGCGGGCAAGTTCGAACTGGCGGATGGCGGCACGATTTTTCTCGACGAAATCGGCGACATGTCCTTCGACGCCCAGGTCAGCCTGTTGCGAGTGTTGCAGGAGGGCGAAATCACCCGCGTCGGTGCAAAGAACTCGCGGCAGGTGGACGTGCGCATCATCGCCGCCACCCACCGCAACCTCAGCCAGGCAGTGGCCGAGGGTGCATTCCGTGAAGACCTCTACTACCGTCTCAATGTGCTGAACCTGACCGTGCCGCCCCTGCGCATGCGCCGTGAAGATATCCCGTTGCTGGCGCGGCACTTTCTTGCGCGCTGTGCGCGTTCGCTGCGTAAAACGGTGCAGGGCTTTTCCCCAGAGGCGCTGGAAATGCTCTCGGCCTACGCCTGGCCGGGCAATGTGCGTGAGCTGGAAAACAGCGTCGAGCGCGCCACCAACCTGGCGACGGGCGAACTGATCCAGGCGGCCGATCTACCCCTGGAAACCAGACCGCGCGCCACGCTGCGCCACTACGAACCCCAGCCCGCCCAGGACCTGAGCAGCCACGAAATGCACGCCATCGTCGCCGCACTCACCACCACCCGCGGCAACATCCGCCTGGCCGCGCGGCAACTGAACGTGTCGCGGGGTGGGCTGTACAACAAGATGGGCCGGTTTGGCCTGAGTGCCGCAGATTTTCGCAGCCCCCTGTAGGCGTGGGCAGGTAAGGATCGATGGCGCGGTCTTTGGCTGAACTGCGGGGCAGCGCACCCCAAGATGCTCCGAACACAGAGCCACCCTAAACGCAGACGGGCCACCGATTCCAGCAGCGGTGAGGATTGTCCCAGATGGCCTTGCTGGCCCCTTACAAACCATGAAAAAACGCTACCCACCGATCGTTCCCGCGCTCTGCGTGGGAATGCCTCCACGGACGCTCCGCGTCCCCCAAGCACCAGCCCTCAAGCCCCCATGTTCTCCGACGTCACGATCTGCGGCGCTATATGCACTCGATGCCGCAGCGGATCAAACCCTTCGCCACTTTGCAATTGCACCAGCAACTGCACCAGTGCGTGCGCCGTCTGCCGGGGCTGTGAGTCCATCACCACATCGATCAGGCCCTGGCTCAGTGCCTGGCGGGACAGCGCGGTGGACTCCTGCAGGATGCTGCACAGCGTCGGGCGCTTGGGCAGTTGCGCCAGGGCGTTGATCACGCCGTCGCCGCCACCGCCGACCACGCACAGGCCGCGCAGGTCGGTGTGGCGGGTGAGCAGGTCGAGGGTGGCTTCTTCGGTGATATCGCAGTTGTCGAGGTTGATCAGCGGCTCAAGTGGCTTGAGGCCCGGCGCGTGTTCGGCGAGGTAGCTGTGCAGGCCTTCGACCCGCGCCTGGTGACCGAGGAAACGGTGGCCACCCAACAGGATCCCGACGCTGCCTTTGCGCGCGCCGCAGGTGCGGGCGAGCAGCCAGCCCATGGTGCGTCCGACCACGTGATTGTCCTGGCCGACATAGGGCTCGACGCCGTGTTCATGGATATCCGAAAGCAACGCAACCACCGGCACGCCGGCCGCACGGATTTGCGCCAGGCAGGCGTTGATCAGCGGATGGGCAAAGCTGACCACCGCGAGCGCATCGCATTGCACGGCGAGTTGCTCGATCTGCGCGACGATGGCGCTGGGTGTGCGGTCGTTGATGTAGTCGAACTGACAGGTCAGGTTGGCCGTGGCGTGGTGCTGCGCGGCGTCGCTGATCGAGTGTGCGAGGTTGGCGTAGAACGCCTGCGCGGTGCCCAGCAGCAGGATGCCGAAGCGGTAGGTGGGACGGCGTTCGCGAATGCGTTGGCCGATCAGTCGCGCGGCGAAATAGCCCACGGCTTCGGCGGCCTGGAACACCTGTTCGGCAGTGTCCGGGTTGACCGGCGCGCGGGCATTCAGGACCCGGTCGACGGTGGCCACACTGAGGCCCGCCTGGGCGGCCACGGTGGCGATGGTTGGGCGTTTATTGTTGTTCATGACAGGCCCCTTGAGCGTCTTGATAGAAAACTATCAAGCCCCGCTGGGCCTGGATGATAGCTTGATAGGGAATGGATTCAAGGCCTTGAGGGTGATTTACCCAGGCTCTATGGTTTCTTTCGCAAGGCACCTGAACACCCACGCTTGCGGAGAACAATAACAATGCCTGGACACACCGCTCATCCCACCCGTCGTGACTACAGCCTGACCGGCCCTGAGGCTGCCCGCGCGGCGGAAAAAGGCCTGGTCTCGGCCAGTTGGTACCAATCGCCGATTTCGCGTAAACGCATGAAAGAATTGATGCAGCGCCGCGACGGCCCGGCCTTGCTCGACACCGCTCTCTGGATCTCGGCGTTGCTGGTCACCGGCTTTGGCGGCTACTGGTTCTGGGGCTCATGGGCCTGCGTACCGTTCTTCATGGCCTACGGCGTGCTCTACGGCACGGCGTCCAACCCGCGCTGGCATGAAACCGGCCACGGCACCGCGTTCAAGACCCGCTGGATGAACGACGCGCTGTACCAGGTGGCGAGCTTCATGTGCATCTTCGAACCCCATGTGTGGCGCTGGAGCCATGCCCGGCATCACACCGACACCATCGTTGTCGGCCGCGACCCGGAGATCGTCGAGCCGCGCCCGCCCAGCCTGTGGATGATGTTTCTCAGCCTGTTCAACCTGCCGCTGGCCTGGAAAACCTTCAGTGGCGTGGCCCGCCATGCCATCGGCCAGATGAGTGCGCAGGAGCAGGACTTCATCCCCGAATCCGAGTGGCCCAAAGTGTTTCGCGCCGCGCGTATCTGGGTCGGCATTTATGCGCTGGTCATTGGCACTGCGCTGTACCTGCACAGCTGGCTGCCGCTGATGCTGGTGGGCCTGCCGAGCCTCTATGGGGCCTGGCTTGGCTACCTGTTCGGCCTCACCCAGCACGTGGGCCTGGCCGAAGATGTGCTGGACCACCGCAGCAACTGCCGCACCATCTACATGAACCGGGTGCTGCGCTTTATCTACATGGACATGAACTACCACCTCGAGCACCACATGTACCCAATGGTGCCGTACCACGCCCTGGCGCAGCTGCATGAAGAGATTCGTGGCGACTGCCCGCCGCCGTACGCGAATATCCTCGAGGCGTACAAAGAGATCCTGCCGACGATCTGGAAGCAGCGCAGCGATCCCACGTACTTCGTGCAACGCCCGATTGGCCAGCGTACCGAGCCCGCCGCCACGACCGCCGTGCATGCAGAAGCCACTGCAGGCTGAGCCCCTTTAAAAAACAAGAGATAATCGCCATGAACGATCAATGGATCGACGTCTGCGCCGTGGGCGAAATAGACGAAGAAGACGTGATGCGCTTCGACCACGGACCACATACCTATGCGGTGTATCGCTCGGCCGAGAATGAATTTTTCGCCACCGCCGGCCTGTGCACCCACGAAAAAATCCACCTCGCCGACGGCCTGGTGATGGACCACGTGATCGAGTGCCCCAAGCACAACGGGCGTTTCGACTACCGCTCCGGCAAGGCCCTCGGCGCGCCGGTCTGCGTCAATCTCAAGACTTATCCGGTGCGGGTCGAAGCGGGGCGGGTGTTGCTCGCCGTCACGGCCGCAGGATGAACGACGCCCTGATCATCGTCGGCGCCGGCCATGCCGGTGGCCGTGCGGCGCTGACCCTGCGCGAAGAAGGCTACACCGGGCGCCTGATCCTGATCGGCGATGAAGCGCATTTGCCCTACGAGCGCCCGCCGCTGTCCAAGGGCTTGTTGCAGGGCAGCATCGATCTGGCGGGGTGCAGCCTGTGCGACGAGGCGCGGCTGGCCGAGTTGGACATTGAACACATCGCCGGCAACCCGGTGCGCCAATTGGACCCCGCGCAGCAGCGCCTGCAATTGGCCGACGGCCAGTGGCTGGCCTATGCCGGGTTGCTGCTGGCCACCGGGGGCAGGGCACGCCGCCTGCCCCAGGCCCAGGCGAATGTGTTGTACCTGCGCACCCACGATGAAGCGCTGGCCCTGAAAGCCGCGTTGCGCCCTGGCGCTCGGCTGGTGGTGGTCGGTGGTGGCTTTATCGGCCTGGAGGTGGCGGCAACGGCGCGCAGCCTCGGGTGCGACGTCACCTTGCTGGAGGCCGGTCCACGCCTGGCCGGGCGCGTGCTGCCGCCGGTCATCTCTGAAGCCCTGCTGGACGTGCACCGCCTTCACGGCGTGGAGGTGCGCTTGAATGTGGCCCTGGAGTCCATCGACGTTGACGCGGTGGTGTTGGTCGATGGGCAACGGTTGCCCTGCGACCTGGTGGTGGTCGGTATCGGCATGCAGCCGAATATCGAATTGGCTGCAGCGGCGGGCTTGGACGTCGGGCAGGGCATTCGTGTCGACGCGCACTTGCGCACCAGCGCGCCGAATGTCTACGCGGCCGGCGATGTCTGCGAGTTTCGCCTGGACGGCCAATATCAGCGCCAGGAAACCTGGCGCAATGCCGAGGCCCAGGGCCGGCATGCCGCGCTGAACCTGCTGGGGCGCGAGCTGGCGTTCGAGTCGCTTCCCGGTTTCTGGTCCGACCAGTACGACTGGGGCTTGCAAACGGTCGGCGTGAGCACCGCGCTGACCGTCAGCCGACCCTTGCCCACGGGCGGCCTGCTGCTGTTCTACCTGGATGCCGAGCACCACCTGCAAGGCGCCTGCGGGTGGGCGCCGGGCAACAGCGTGGCCAAGGACATCAAGCTCTGCGAACGGCTGATCAGTGCACGCGTCCCGCTCAACCCCACCAGCCTGGCCGACCCCGACCTGTCGCTTAAACAATTGCTGCGAGGCTGATATGCGCCAATTTCTGGTATTTCAATCGCTGTGGGCCATGCAAACCGAGCCCGGTCCCCTGGAAGCACAGCTGGAGCGCATCGCCGCCGCCGGCTTCGATGGCGTCACCGACCACTACTGGAAAGCCGCGGATGTCGCGCGCCTGCACGCCGCCGCCAGCGCACGCGGCTTGCAGATCGAAGGCCAGTTGTTCCCGCAGACCGTGGATGATCTGGCGGCGGCGCTGGATGTCATCAGCCGTCATGGCTGCCATCACCTGACCCTGCAAGCCGATGTGCGGCCGCGCAGCCAGGCCGAGGCCGCCAGGCTGGTCGAAGGCTGGCAGCGCCTCGCCGAGCAGGTGGACTTTCCGGTGCTGCTGGAAACCCACCGTTATCGCCTCACCAATGACCTGTTGTTCACGCTCGACCTGCTGGCGCAGATGCCCGACCTGAAGCTGCTGGCGGACCTGTCGCACTACGTGGTCGGCCGCGAGTTGCCCGAGCCCGGGGCCGTCGAGGATGATCAACAGATACGCACGATCCTGCGTCACAGCTGGGGCTTTCATGGCCGCGTGGCGAGCAGCGAGCAGGTGCAGGTGTCGCTCGAATTTCCCCAGCATCAAGCGTGGGTCGAGCGGTTTACCGGCTGGTGGCGCTACGGGATCAAGGACTGGCTGGCGCGTCCCGACACCCCGCAGAGCCTGTCTTTCACCTGCGAACTCGGCCCGCCGCCCTATGCGATCACCGGCGCCGACGGTCGCGAGATCAGTGATCGCTGGGCCGAGGCGCTGAAGCTCAAGGCGTTGATTCGCGATGTGTGGCAGGAGTGTCAGAAATGATCTGCTAATCTGCGCGGGTTCACTCTCGCCCTTAGCCTGGATTTGCCCCATGCCGACTTCCTCCGTTCAGCCGCCTCTTGAGCCGCAGTCCGTCTGCCACCCGATCACCAGCAGCGCAATCTTCATGGTCGCCACCGTCACCCCCGGCCGTGAAGACCACGTGCGCGCCTGGTGCGCGGACATCGCCGGGCTGGTGCGTTCGGTGGGCAAGCGGGTGCCGGCGGGCAACTTGACCTGTGTCTGCGGGTTTGGCGCGGATGCCTGGGATCGATTGTTCGGCGCACCACGCCCGGCGGCGCTGCACCCGTTCCGGGAGTTCGGTGTGGAAGGGCGCATGGCGGTGTCGACGCCCGGCGATATCCTGCTGCATATCCGCGCCGAGCAGATGGACCTGTGCTTTGAACTCGCCACCCACGTGATGGCTGCGCTGGGCGACAGTGTCAAGGTGGTGGATGAAGTCCAGGGGTTTCGCTACTTCGACATGCGCAGCATCATCGGGTTTGTCGACGGCACGGAAAACCCGGTAGGCCGCAAGGCCGTGGGGTTCACCATCGTCGGCGCCGAAGACCCGGAATTCGAGGGCGGCAGCTATGTGCTGGTGCAGAAGTACCTGCACAACATGACAGCCTGGAACGGCCTGACAGTCGAAGCCCAGGAGAAGGTGATCGGGCGCACCAAACTCTCGGATATCGAGTTGGATGAGGAGACCAAGCCGAGCAACTCCCACAGCGCATTGACGGTCATCACCGACAAGAACGGCGAGGAAGTGAAAATCCTGCGTGACAACATGCCCTTCGGCCGCCCGGGTGCCGGCGAGTTCGGCACCTACTTCATTGGCTACGCGCGCTCGCCGGAGCCTCTGGAGTTGATGCTGGAGAACATGTTCGTCGGCCGCCCGGTGGGCAACTATGACCGTTTGCTGGACTTCAGCACGGCGGTCACCGGCGGCCTGTTCTTCGTGCCCTCGGCCGACCTGCTGGAAGAGCTGGCCGACCGAACGATCGGGCAATAGCACGACCCAGGAAGTACGCATCCCAACTGTAGGCGCCGGCAAGCCGGCTACTACAGAAGCGGTTTTAGCTCAGCAAGCCGGTACTGACTGCGACGATCAGGAACACCCCGAGCAACGCGCGGTAAATCACAAACGGCCAGGTGGAGAACCGTTCCAAAAACTTCATCAGGCCCCAGATCGCAAAGAACGCCGAGACGCTGGCCACCACCAGGCCAAAGAGCAGGTGCGGCCAGGCGTGTACGGGCATGTCGGCGTGCAGCAGCACCCACAGCTCTTTCAAGCCGGCAAGGGCGATGGCGGGCAGGCCGAGCAGGAACGAAAATCGCGCGGCTTCCTCGCGTTTGAAGTTGAGGAACAACGCGGCCGTCAGCGTCGAACCGGAGCGCGACACGCCGGGGATCAGCGCGCCGATCTGCGCAATGCCGACGATCAGTGCATCGCGCAGGCGCATCTGGCTCATGTCGCGGGTATGCCGGGCACGCACTTCGGCCACCGCCAGCAGCACGGCCATCACCACGCAGGAAATGCCGATCACCATCAGCCCGCGCAACGGCGAGTTGCAGGCGTTCAACGTCGAGGACAGGGCCAGGCCGGCAATGCCAATCGGAATGGTCGCCAGCACAATCGCCACCGCCAGCTTGAACCACTGATTGTTATAGTCGCCCTGGCGCACCGCACCGATGCTGCCGGTGACCACCTGGCGCACATCACGCCAGAAATAACTGACCACCGCCGCCAGCGCCGCCAGCTGCATCGCCGCCGAAAACGCCGAGCCGGGATCCTGCCAGCCGAGCAGGGCGGGTACCACCCGCATGTGGGCGGTGGACGACACCGGCAGCAGCTCGGTAATGCCCTGGATCACGCCCAGGATAAAGATCTGCAGGTAATCCAGGGAGGCAAAGCCTACATCCAGGCCGGCGGAACAGACGTTTGTCAAAATGCATGTCCTTGGAGAAAAAGGGGAGGGCTGGCGGAGTTTATTCCAAATGTTTCAAAGTTTTAGGCCGCGCCAGACAAATCCGCATTCGGTTCAGCAAGCAGAAAGGTTAGACAATGTATTGGCCTGGCGAGAGGATTTGTGAACAATGGCGCCCTGCGTTTTTTCACCGAGACCCCCATGCCTGAAACCACTGTTGAACTGATCCAGACCGGGCCCGAAGACGCCGAGCTGATCCGCAATCTCTACCAGTACTACGCCTACGAGTCGTCGGACTGGGAGCAGGAAGACGTCGAGGCCGACGGCCGCTTCTACATCCACGACGAACACCTGACCCGTTACTGGCAGGATCCGCAGTGGAGCGCCAACCTGCTGCTGGTCGATGGCTATATCGCCGGCTTCCTGCTGATCGAAGGCAGTGAGTTGCCGGGCCTCGACGCCCTGGAACTGGCCGACCTGTTTATCCTCAAGCGCTATCGCCGCAAAGGCATTGGCCGCGCCATCGCCACGCAGGTGTTGTGCAGTGGTCACGCCAATTGGCTGGTGCGCTTCTATGACCAGGACGAAGTGTCCCAGGCGTTCTGGCGCACGGTGCTGGATAACCTGCCACGCCCGGTGCAGACCCTCGAGCTGGACGATGACCCGCAGCTGGTGAGCTACCTGATTACCCGCGCGGCGCTGCACTGAACACAGGGTTGAACTCAAGGCGGCCAAGCCGCTCCTAGCCTCGTCGGCCACCCTGGCCCTGAATTTCACAAGGATGCGAAATGCCTATGTCTGCTTCGATCAAGTACCTGGCGGCGGCTGCCGCACTGCTGATGCTCGGCGGTTGCGTGACCCTCTCGGGTGACTACAACGTCACGGCCGTCGACGTCTCCGGTGCGCCGATCCCGATGGTCATCACCAGCCACGGCAGTGCCATCTACTCGTCGCGCAACATGTTCTGCCAGAACTTCCCGAAAGCCACGGTGACCATCCGTGACCTCAACACCGGCGAAGAGCTCAAGAACGAAAGTCCTTACCACTGCCGCTAGGGCAGGCGCGGGTTTGCCCCAAAAGAGGCTTCGGCCTCTTTTTTGTTGCCTGGAGAAAAACACCGTTAAGTCGACAATGTTTTTATATGCACAAAAAAACATTTACAAGCCGGGCTTGTACTGTGAATATGTCCCGGCGAATTTAAAAAAACAAAAAACATCCGCGGCACTGACCTCAGGCCAGGCCATAACAACAACGACCTAACACAGGCTTGAAGCCGGCTCCTGCCCCAGGCCGGTCTCTTCAGCGAAGGAGAACATCTCCCGTGAATCGCTTACTCAATGGCACGCTGTGCGTCACCCTCGCACTCGGCGCCGGCCTTGCGCAGGCCCAGACCACCTTGCGCGTCGGCTTGAATGCCGACATCCGCAGCACCGAGCCGGGCGTCAACCGTGACGAAAACACCGACACGGTGATGCTGCACATCGTCGAAGGCCTGGTGGCCCACCGTGAAGACGCCTCCGTCGGCCCGTTGTTGGCTCGTGAGGTGCAACGCTCCGCTGACGGCATGACCTACACCTTCAAGCTGCGCGACGGCGTGCACTTCCAGAATGGCGCGACCTTGACCGCCGCCGACGTGAAGTGGACCTGGGAGCGCTACCTCGACCCGAAAACCCAGTGGCGCTGCCTGGCCGAATTCGATGGCCGTGGCGGGGCGAAAATCACCGCCATCGACGCGCCGGACCCGCTGACCGTGGTGTTCCACCTCGACCAGCCCAGCGGCCTGTTCCTGGCTTCCATGGCGCGCCCCGATTGCGGCGGCAGCGGCATCCTGCACCGCGATTCGCTGGCGGCGGACGGCAGCTGGAAGGCGCCGATCGGCACCGGCCCGTTCAGCCTCGATGAATGGAAACCCGGCCAATACGTGGTGCTCTCGCGCTTCAAGGACTACAGCCCGCGCGACGAGGCCGGGCCGGATGGCTTTACCGGCAAGAAGACCGCATTGGTCGACGCCGTACGCTTCATGGTGATCCCCGACCCGTCATCGGCCAAGGCCGCGTTGATGTCCAACAACATCGACCTGCTGCCCAATGTCAGCGCCAGCGATGCCCAGGAGTTGAAAACCACGCCGGGCGTGCAGATCTCGTTCAGCCCGATCATGGCGATCTGCGGCTTGCTGTTCCAGACCAACGACCCACTGCTCAAGGATGTGCGCATCCGCCAGGCCATCGCCCATTCCCTGGACTACGGGCAAATGGTCAACGCCCTGTCCAACGGCACCTCGGAGCCGAACAACTCGGCCATCCCCCAGACCAGCCCGTTCTACAGCGCCACCGCCAGGCAGGGTTATCGCTATGACCCGCAGGAAGCCCAGCGCCTGCTCAGCGAGGCCGGCTACCACGGCCAGCCGATCAAGATGATCGTCAACAAACGCTATTCGCAGATGTTCGACATGGGCCTGCTCAGCCAGGCGATGGCGGTGGCCAGCGGCCTGAATATCCAGATGGAAACCCTGGAGTGGGGCACGCAGCTGGAGCGCTACCAGAGCGGCAACTACCAGATGATGGCGTTTTCTTATTCGTCGCGCCTCGACCCGGCCACCAGCTTCGATTCACTGATGGGCGACAAGAGCAAGGAGCCGCGCAAGGTCTGGGACAACCCCCAGGCGCAGGCGGTGCTGCGCGAAGCGGTGCGCGAGAGTGACACGGCCAGGCGCCAGGCGCTGTTCGACCAGTTGCACACGATGATGATCCACGACACGCCGATGGTGATCATCTACAACGGCACGGTCGCCGCAGCGCTGCGGGACAGCGTCAAGGGCTTCCATTCGTGGCCGGTGTCGTCGCCACGGTTGTGGGGCGTCAGCCTCGCTGCCCATTAACGAGGCCTGAGCATGTTGCGTTTTATCCTGCAAAAACTCGGGATGGCGATCCCGACGCTGTTGCTGATTTCGGTGATGGTCTTCGCCTTGATTCGCCTGATCCCGGGCGACCCGGCGCTGCTGATGCTCGGCGATATGGCCGACCCCCAGAGCCTGGCCGAGATGCGCCACACCCTGGGCCTGGATCACTCGTTGGTGACGCAGTTCCTGATCTGGTTCAAGGCGGTATTGAGCTTTGACCTGGGCTTTTCCATCAGCACCAAGCAGGCGGTGTTGCCGCTGATCCTGGACCGCTTCAGCGTCAGCGCGACCATCGTGCTGGTAGCGGTGCTGTTCGCCACGCTGATCGCGGTGCCCATCGGCCTGATAGCCGCCTGGAAACAGAACACTGCGCTCGACCTCGGCCTGGTGTCGGTGGCGACCTTGCTGCTGTCGATCCCCAGCTTCTGGCTCGGCCTGCTGCTGCTGCATGCCTTTGGCATCCAGCTCGGCTGGCTGCCGGTGGTGGGCTACGTCAGTTTCGCCCAGGCGCCGTGGCAGGCGATCAGCTACATGGTGCTGCCGGTGGTGACCCTGACATTGGTGGAAGTCGGCGCGATCACCCGCATGGCGCGGGCCAGCACCATTGAAGTGCTGCGCCTGGAGTACATCGCCCATGCCCGCGCCAAGGGCTTGTCGGAGCGCGCGGTGCTGTGGAAACACGCATTGCCCAACGCCTTCGCCCCGACCTGGACCCTGGTGGGGCTGATCCTCGGCAACCTGCTGGGCGGCATCGCGGTGCTGGAAACCGTGTTCACCCTGCCAGGCATAGGCCGCTTGATGGTGGATGCGATTTTCGCCCGCGACTACCCGGTGCTGCAGGGCTGCCTGTTGCTGATCACCTTTATCTACGTGCTGGTCAACCTGTGTGTGGATCTGCTCTATCCGCTGTTCGATCCAAGGGTGAAGTTATGAGTTCGAGTATTGCCGTGCCCGTGCAGGCCAGGCGTCGACGCGTGTGGGCGCCGGCTAATGCCCTGATCGGCGGCGGGCTGCTGGTGGCCTTGATTGCGCTGGCGTTGATGGGCCTGGTGTGGTCACCGTTCGACCCGCTGAAAATCGACCTGATGTCGCGCTTCCAGGCGCCCTCGACCACGCACTGGCTGGGCACCGACGAGTTCGGTCGCGACGTGTTCAGCCGCCTGTTGATCGGCGCGCGCACCAGCTTGTGGGTGAGCCTGCTGACGGTCAGCGTGGCCGTGCTGGCCGGCACCCTGATCGGCATGCTCGCCGGTTACCTGCGCGGCTGGACCGACCGCGTGCTGATGATGTTCAACGATGCCTTGCTGGCGTTTCCGGGCATTCTCATGGCCCTGGGCATCATGGCGATCATCGGTGCGAGCAAATACGGGATCGTGCTCGCCTTGGGCATCGCCTACACGCCGTCGGTGGTGCGCGTGGTGCGCGGCACCGTGCTGTCCCTGCGCGAGCTGGAGTACATCGAAGCTTCGCGGGTGATCGGCAACTCCGAGCTGTACACCATGCTGCGGCACATCGCGCCGAACTGCCTGGCGCCGTTGTGTGTACTGGCCACCAGCATGTTCGGCTGGGCGCTGCTGTCGGAAAGCGCCTTGAGCTTCCTCGGCCTGGGCGTGCCGCCACCGGCAGCGACCTGGGGCAACATGCTCGCGAGCAGCCGGCCGTATATCGCCTCGGCGCCGTGGCTGGGCGTGTTCCCCGGGCTGTTTATCTGCCTGACCCTGCTGGCGATCAACCTGTTTGGCGATGCCCTGCGCGATCGTCTCGACCCCCGGATGAGGAAGTGAAGATGTCCGCCAATCCTGTTTTGCTGAACGTCGAACACTTGCAGATCCGCGTGGGCGAACACGGCCCGCTGGCAGTCGACGACCTGAGTTTCAGCATCGCGCCCGGTGAAATCGTTGCGCTGGTGGGCGAGTCCGGCAGCGGCAAGACCATGGCCGCGCGCGCCGCCATCGGCCTGCTGCCGTTGCCCATGCAAGTCTGCGGCGGGCGCCTGGATTTCCAGGGCCGTGACCTGGCCAGCGTCAGCCCCGAGGAGCTGCGCGCGATTCGTGGCGCGAGTATCGGCATGGTGTTCCAGGAGCCGATGGTGTCGCTCAATCCGGCGCTGAAGATCGGCCAGCAGATGAGCGAAGCGCTGAGGCTGCACACCGACCTCGACCCGCCGCAGATCCGCGAGCGTTGCCTGACCATGCTGCGGCGCATCGGCATCAAGGCCGCCGAGCGCTGCCTGGAATCCTATCCGCACCAGTTTTCCGGCGGCATGCGCCAACGCATCATGCTGGCCTCGGTGATGCTGCTGCGTCCGGCGCTGTTGATTGCCGACGAGCCCACCACCGCGCTGGACTGCCTGGCGCAGCTGGACGTGATCGAGCTGATGCTGGAACTGACCCGCGAGCAGGGCACGGCCATTCTGTTTATCAGCCATGACCTGTCCCTGGTCGCCCGTTATGCGCACAAGGTGGTGGTAATGCGTCACGGCCAGGCGGTGGAGCAGGGCACGATTGAAGATATCCTGCTGGCACCCAAGGCCGAGTACACCCGCCAGTTGCTGGAGGCGTTGCCACGGCGCGGCGTGCTGGCGCCATTGCCGGCCAGCAACGGGCCATTGGTGGAAGTGGACCAGGTGTGCATCGAGCACCCGGGGCCGACCTCGTTCTGGGGCAAACGCCAGCACACCCGTGTGGTGCACTCCGCGAGCCTGGTGATTGCCCCCGGCGAAACCCTGGCGCTGGTGGGCGGCAGCGGCTCGGGCAAGACCACCCTCGGGCGCTCGCTGGTCGGCCTGATCAAACCTTGCGCCGGTGCGATCCGCTTCAAGGGCGTGGACATCCTCAAGGCCGCCAACCGCACGCACCGCCTGCAATGCCAGATGATCTTCCAGGACCCGTATTCGTCCCTGAACCCACGGATGAAAATCGGCGACATCCTCGCCGAACCGCTGCGTCACGAACCCGGCCTGAACGCCGCCCAGCGACGTGAGCGGGTGACGCAGACCCTCCAGGACATCGGCCTGGGCGCGCAGTTTGTCGAGCGTTTCCCCCATCAGCTCTCCGGCGGCCAGCGCCAGCGCGTCGCCATCGGCCGCGCGCTGGTGCGCCACCCGCAACTGGTGATCGCCGACGAGCCGATTTCGGCGCTGGACATGACTATCCAGAAGCAGATTCTCGAGCTGTTCGAACGCCTGCAGGCGCAGTACGGCTTTGCCTGCCTGTTCATTTCCCATGACCTCGCGGCGGTGGAGCGTATCGCCCATCGGGTGGCAGTGATGCACCAGGGCACTGTGGTGGAAGTGGGGGCGCGCGAACAGATCTTCGACCATCCGCAGCACCCGTACACCCGGCAATTGCTGGCCGCCGCCAGCCCGCTGGAGAAACTGCCGGACGGCGGCTACCGAATACGACCGGCGATTTAACCCCCTGATTTCACCCGACGTGCAGGCCTTCAAACCCTGCGCGATGGGGAATGTCGTGCCCAGAAAAACAATAAGACCTACTCACCGATAACGACTGCCAGGAGCCAAGAACATGCATAACAACAACCTCAACCTGATCCTGAAGGGCGTCGGCCTCATGAGCGGGGGCCTGCTGTGCGTCCCGGCCCAGGCGGACTTCATCAAGGACAGCAAGGCTGATCTGGAACTGAAGAACTACTACTTCAACCGTGATTATCGCGAGGACGCCGGGCAATCCAAGCGCGAGGAATGGGCCCAGGGTTTTATCCTCAACCTGAAGTCGGGCTTCACCGAAGGCACCGTGGGCTTTGGGGTGGACGTGGTCGGCATGCTCGGCCTGAAACTCGATTCCAGCCCGGACCGCTCGGGCTCCGGCCTGTTGTCGCGGGACAACGACGCGACGCCGGGCAAGCCGAGTTATGCCAAGCGTGCCCACGATGAATATTCCAAGTATGGCGTGACCGGCAAGGTGCGCTTTGCCCAGAGCGAACTGCGCAGCGGCTACTTGCTGCCGGACCTGCCGACCTTGCAACCGAACACCAGCCGGCTGTTCCCGCAGACGTTTCGTGGCACCCAGGTGACCTCGACGGACATCGCCGGGCTGGCGTTGATCGGTGGGCAGATCGACCAGACCAAACAGCGCGAGTCCACCGACTACGAAGACATGGCGCTGACCAGCCAGAGCGGCGCCTACAAAAGCTCCGGCAAGAGTGACCGCTTCCGCTTTGCCGGCGGCGACTACAAGCTCACGCCGGGCATGACCCTCAGCTATCACTTTGCGCAACTGGAGGACATCTACCAGCAGCATTTCGTCGGGGTGAAAAACAGTTTCGCCCTGGGCGGCGGCACTCTCAAGACCGACATCCGCTACTTCGATGCGGACAAGTCGGGTGCGGGCCTTGCAGGCAAGGTCGACAACCGCGCGCTGAGTACGCGGGCGATGTTCAGCTACAAGGGCCACAGCGTTGGCGGGGGGTATCAGGAGCAGTATGGCGAGACGCCGTTTACCTATGTGGACGGGACCAATACCTACCTGTTTTCCGAGTACCAGTTGAGCAACTTCTCGCAGACCAACGAGCGCGTCTGGCATGCGCGGTATGACTTCGACTTTGCCGCGTTGGGCGTGCCGGGGCTGACGTTTTCGACGCGTTGGGCCAAGGGCGACCAGGCCGAGGTGAAGGGGTTTGTGGGGGAGGGCCGTGAGTGGGAACGCGATATTGACCTGGGCTATGTGTTTCAGTCCGGGGCGCTCAAAGGGGTGTCGTTGCGCTGGCGCAATGGGTTGAGCAAGGCTAACTATCTCCGGGATATGAACGAGAATCGGGTGATTGTTGGCTATACCGTGGCGCTCTGGTGATGCGAGTGGGGGCGATTCGGTCTGAATGTGGGAGCCGGCTTGCCTGCGATGGCGGTATGTCGGCGTACCGCTCCATTCCGGCGTCTGGGTTTGCGGTCTGGGACCGTGCGCCTAGGCGAAACAGGGATGCCCACCGGGGCAACCCGTCATCCCTTGTTCCGCGCCACCCGCAACTTGCTGGCCACATCCAGGTGTCGATGCAGCAACGTCGACGCCCACTCGTTATCGCCTTGCTCCAGCGCATCGAGGATCGCCAGGTGTTCCTGGCACGAGACCTTCACGCGTTCCACGTTGTTCACCGTGTGGAACTCGGTCAGCCGCCGCAAGCGGTTCTGTTGCTGGATCGCCTGCAGGATGTAGCCGTTGCCGGAGGCGGCTGCGAGCAGTTCGTGGAATTCGGCGTTGCATTCGATAAAGCGCTGCCCGTCGACCTTGCCTTCGAGCAGTTCCATCTGGCGCTCGCGGCAGCGGCGGAAGTGTTCCGGGTGGATCTTGAAGGTCGGTTCCAGCAGCCCGGCCGGCTCCAGCAGCATGCGGAAGCGGTAGCTCTCGAAGCGCGTCTGCGGGCTGTTCAGCGTCGGCAGGAATTGCCAGCCATGCCCGTGCTTGCGCTGCATCACGCCTTCATCCGAGAGCCGCAGCAGGCAGCGGCGCAACACACTTTTGCCAACGCCGTAGCGGCGCAGCAAATCACTTTCGGAAATCTGGTCGGGCAGCACCTGGTTCAGCCGGTCGTCGATCAGCCGCGTGTACAGCTGGTCCTCTTCGTTGTGCAACTCACTGAATTGCTGCGCCAGGCCATCGGTTGCCTGCAGCGGGACGCGATAGCCCTGCTGCGGCAACGGCTCGATGGCCTGCTGTTCGGCCAGGTAGGAAAGCGCACTGCGGATCGGCGAGCGCGATACGCCCAGGCGCTGCGCCAGTTCCACTTCCTTGAGGTGCATACCGGGTTGCAGGTCGCCGCTGGCGATGGCGGCAAGGATCTGCCCGGCGACTTTGGTCTGCAGCGAAGTGAGTGGGGCCATGGTGCGAAGTCTTTCCTGTGACAGGGGAGGCAAGGATACCCGGAAAAGCTGAATTATAGGCGGCTCAAATACATCAGCGCCGCGTCGATCAAATCTTTATCTGCATTATTTGAAATATAAAAACATCCAGAGGACCCATCATGACTTACATCCCGCTGCCCCGGGCCTTGCCCACCGAACGCGGCGTCGACCCGGCCGGCATTCTCGATTTTCTCCGGACCGTGGCCGAGGCCGGCCTGGAGCTGCACAGTTTCATGCTGTATCGCCAGGGCGCAGTGGTGTCCGAGGCCTTCTGGCGGCCTTATTCGGCGCATCGCCCCCACGTGCAGCATTCGGCAACCAAGAGCTGGACCGCCACCGCCGTCGGCCTGTTGATCGATGACGGGCGCCTGAGCCTCGACGCCAAGGTCGTGAGCTTCTTCCCCGAGCTGTGCCCGCAACCTGTCAGTGCGAACCTTGCGGCGATGACGGTCGAGGATCTGCTGACCATGCGCACCGGCCACACCCGCGGTATTTCCGGCGGTGACTGGCGCAACCTGCAAAGCAGTTGGGTCGAGGCGTTTCTGAAGGAGCCGGTGGACGAGCCGCCGGGCCAGTCGTTCATCTACAGCAGTGCCTCGAGTTTCATGCTCTCGGCCATCGTCACCCAGGTCACCGGGCAGACCCTGCACGCGTTGTTGCAGGCGCGCGTCCTCGATCACCTGGGCCTCGACCGCCTGGAGTGGGACTTGGCGCCAGGCGGTTTCAACGCCGGTGGCAACGGCTTGAGCTGCACCAGCGAAGACTCGCTGAAGTTCGGCGTGCTGCACCTCAACCGTGGCCAATGGCAGGGCCGCCAGTTGCTCTCGCCACAGTGGGTCGACGACGCCACGCGCAACCAGGTGCAGGATGTGTGGATGGGCGAATTCGACGGCAAGCAGTACCTGCCGCGCGACAAGAACAAGGCCAACGAAGCCCAGCGCGAAGGCTATGGCTACCAGTGGTGGATGACCGAGCACGGTGGCTACTACGCCTCAGGCGTGTTCGGCCAGCAGTGCATCGTGCTGCCGGCACAGGACACGGTCATCGTGTTCACCTGCGGCCTGCGCCTGGGTGAAAAGCGCTTGCACCAGGCGCTGTGGCAACACCTGTTCCCGGCGCTGGGCCGCGCGAGTGCGGATGCCCAGGGCAGCCAGGCGCAATTGGACGCGCTGATTGACGAGCTGCATCTGCCGACGTTGCAAGGCCTGAAAAGCTCGCCCGCCAGTACCTCCCTGCAAGGCCTTTTCAGCATCGAGCCCAATGAAGACGGCGTGCGCGAACTGGCTTTTGATTTCCATCCCGATCACTGCGACTTCACCCTCGTCGACCACCGTGGCACCCATCACCTGCGCGCGGGTTTCCAGCAGCCGCTGGAGTCGATCACCAGCCTCACCGGCAATTACCTGCACCACCAATACCAGCCGGAGCAGACCCCGGTGGTTGCCCAGGCCTGCTGGACTGCCGAGGGCGAGTTGCGCATGGACTGGCGCTTTGTCGAAACCGCCTTCGGCGACCACGTCAGTTGCCGCTTGCATCACGGCCGCCTGCACTTCGCGCGCGGCGTCAATACCAATGCCGGCGCCTTGCAGCGCCCGACCCTGATCGGCACGCGCATCGCGTCTTAAGGAGTACACCCATGACCTCTTCCTTGTGGGCGCCATTTACCGCCATGCGCCCGTTCAACCGCGCGCCGATGCTGTTTGATCGCGCCGCCGGCATGCACTACACCACCACTGATGGGCGCCAGGTGCTCGACGCCATGGCCGGGCTCTGGTGCGTCAACGCCGGTCACGGCCAGGCGCGGATTGTCGAGGCGATTCGCGAAGCGGCGGGGCGCCTGGACTTTGTGTCCTCGTTCAAGATGAGCCATCCCGCCGCACTGACCCTGGCCGATCGGCTGGTGGCCATCGCCCCGGACGGCCTGGATAAAGTGTTCTTTACCAACTCCGGCTCGGAAGCGGTGGACACCGCGCTGAAGATTGCCCGTGCCTACCATCAGGCCCGTGGCGATTGCCGCCGCACCAAACTGATCGGCCGCGCCAAGGGTTATCACGGCATGGGCTTTGGCGGGCTGTCGGTGTCGGGCATTGGTCGGCAGAAACGCGACTTCGGGCCGCTGCTCGGCGACGTCGCGCACCTGCCGCTGCCTTATGATGCCGGCTCGCGTTTCAGCCACGGCCAACCGGCGCAAGGCGTGCAGTATGCGGACGCCTTGCTGCACCTGCTGGAGATTCACGACCCGGCCACGGTGGCGGCGGTGATTGTCGAGCCGGTGACCGGTTCCGGCGGCGTGTATGCGCCGCCACTCGGCTACCTGCAACGCCTGCGCGAGCTGTGTGATCGGCATGGCGTGCTGCTGATTTTCGACGAGGTGATCACCGGTTTCGGCCGTGTCGGCCACAGCTTCGCTGCCCAGGCGTTTGGCGTGACCCCGGACCTGATGACCCTGGCCAAGGGCCTCACCAACGGTGCGGTGCCGATGGGCGGCGTGCTGGTCAGTGGCGCCGTGTATGAGGCCTTCATGCAAGGCCCGGAACAGGCGATTGAATTGATGCACGGCTACACCTATTCCGCCCATCCGCTGGCGTGCGCCGCAGGTCTCGCGACCCTTGAAGTGCATCAAGAGTTGGGCATCAACGCCCATGTGCAGCAGATCGCCCCGCTGTGGCAAACCACTGCGCTGGCCCTGCGCGAACAGCCGCTGGTGCTTGATGTGCGTGCGATTGGCCTGCTGTGCGCCGTCGAACTCAAGCCCCGCGACGGGGCGCCGGGGGCACGTGCGGCCGAGGTGGCCCAGCGCTGTTTCGGTGCAGGCGTGCTGGTGCGCGCGTCCGGAGAAAATATCGTCTTGTCGCCGCCGCTGATCCTCAACCAGGAACAACTTGCGCTGATCTTCCACACCCTGGCGCAGGCCCTTGAGGCGACGCGATGAACCACCGGGATTTCTATATCGACGGGCAGTGGGTCAAGCCCTTGGGCACCGAGACCCTGGCAGTGATCGACCCGTCCACCGAGTGCGCGGTCGCGACCATCAGCCTGGGCACGCTTGGCGACCTCGACCGGGCAGTGGCTGCCGCCCGGCGCGCCTTCGATCACTACAGCCAGTGGACGCGGGAGCAGCGCCTGGCGTTGCTGGCGGCGATCATCGAGGGCTATCGCGAACACAGCGAGGCCCTGGCGCAGTGCGTGCACCAGGAGATGGGCGCGCCCTTGTCACTGGCGCGCAGTGCCCACGTGCCGGCCGGGCTGGGCCACTTGCAGCGGGCCTATGCGGTGCTCGAAGACTACGCGTTCGACCGCGCCCACGGCAGCACGCTGATCAGTCGCGAGCCGATCGGCGTGTGCGGCCTGATCACGCCCTGGAACTGGCCGCTCAACCAGCTCACCTGCAAGCTCGCCCCGGCCTTGGCGGCGGGCTGCACGATGGTGCTCAAACCCAGTGAAAAGGCGCCGCTGTCGGCCATGCTGCTGGCCGATATCCTGCACCGCGCCGGGGTGCCCAAGGGCGTGTTCAACCTGGTCAACGGTGACGGGCCGACGGTCGGCGACGGCATGGCGCGGCATGCCGGTATCGACATGCTGTCCTTCACCGGCTCCACCGGCGCGGGCATCGCGGTGGCCAAGGCGGCGGCGGACACGGTCAAGCGCGTGTCGCAGGAACTGGGCGGCAAGTCGGCCAACCTGATCCTGGCCGATGCCGACCTGGAGGCGGCGGTGCGCCATGGCGTCAGCAGCTGTTTTCGCAACAGCGGGCAGTCGTGCAATGCGCCGACGCGAATGTTGGTGCCACGGGCGTTGCAGGCGAGGGCGGTGGCGATTGCACAGGCAGTCGCCGCGCAGGTCTGCTTCGACGACAGCCACCCGGCCACGGCCATGGGACCCTTGGCCAATCAGGCGCAGTTCGAGCGGGTGCAGGCGTTGCTCGCGGCCGTCGACAGCCCGCCCGTCTGCGGCGGCGTGGGCCGCCCTGATGGGGTGACGACGGGTTTCTACGCCAGGCCCACGATCTTCGCCGATGTCGATCCAGACACACCGATTGCCCGCGAGGAAGTGTTCGGCCCGGTGCTGGTGATCATCCCCTACGACAGCGAAGACCAGGCGATTGCCATCGCCAATGACAGCCCTTACGGGCTCTCGGGCTATGTCACCGCCGGCAGCCTGGAGCGTGCACGTGCCGTGGCCCGGCGCCTGCGCACCGGCATGGTCCATCTCAACGGCAGCAAGGCCGACAACGGCGCACCGTTCGGCGGCTACAAGCAGTCGGGCAATGGCCGCGAATGGGGCGTGTTCGGGCTGGAGGACTATCTGGAAGTGAAGTCGCTGTTCGGCTACCAGCCTAGCCCGGATTGAACAACGCCTGTTGCATCGCCTGCGGCGGCTGGCCGAAGGCGCGCAGGAAGGCCTGGCGCATGCGCTCGCGGTCGCCGAAGCCGGTTTCGCGGGCGACGACTTCCACCGGGTGGCGGCTGGTCTCCATCATTGCCCGCGCGGCTTCCACGCGCAGCGACTCGATGGCCTTGGCCGGCGTCTGCCCGGTTTCCTCGCGAAACACGCGGCTGAACTGGCGCGGGCTGAGCCGGGCGACCTCGGCCAGGGCTTCCACCGACAGGTCGTGGGTGAGGTTTTCGCGGGCGTAGGCCAGGGCCAGTTGCACACGGTCGGACTTGGGGTCCAGTTCCAGCAAGGCCGACAGCTGCGACTGCTCGCTGCCCCGGCGCTGGGCAATCACCAGCTTGCGTGCGATGCGCCGCGCAAGATCGCTGCCCAGGTCGTTCTCGACCATCGCCAGCGCGAGGTCGACCCCGGCACTCATGCCGGCGCCGGTCCAGATCTGGCCGTCGACCACGAACAGCTTGTCTTCTTCCAGGTGGATAGCCGGGTAACGCTTGCGAAAGGCCGGTGCGTGAATCCAGTGGGTGGTGGTGCGCTTGCCCTCCAGCAGGCCGGCTTCGGCCAGTACAAAGATGCCCATGCACAACGAGGCGATCCGCCGCGATTGCGCAGAGGCGGCCTTGACCAGTTCCAGCAGGCTCAGCTCCGGCAGGCGAAACTCCATGTAGCCGCTGACAATCAGCGTGTCATAGCCTTCGGCGCGCACTTGGGTGGTGTTCACCGAGAAACCCTGGGACGCCATCACCGCACCGCCATTCTCCGACACCAGGTGAAACTCATAAGCCGGTTCGCCGCGCAGCAGGTTCGCGCACTCGAACACCGACCCGACGCTGAGACTCAGGCATTCGAAGTTCGGGTAAACCATCAGCGCAACGCTGTGCATTGCATCTCTCCAGGAGCGTGGGAGAGGCGATTGTCGGCGGCTGCCGGGAAAACGGCAACCGCCTTTGCGGCGTGTCCGGAATCCTTGCGGATATGACATTGTGAGCGCCTGGCCCCATCCCTAACATTCACCCAACGACGAGACGACTGGTCTAATCGGACGGGATGAAGACATGAGCAACGAAACCAGAAGTGCACGGCAGATCATTCTTGACAGTGCACGGCCGATTGTCGGCGCCAAGGGATTTTCTGCGGTCGGCCTGAACGAAATACTGCAAGCCGCCGAAGTGCCTAAAGGCTCGTTCTATCACTACTTCACGTCCAAGGACGCGTTTGGCGTGGTCCTGCTCGACACCTACTTCGACCAGTACGTGCAGGGCATGGAACAGCTGTTCAACCAGCCGGGTTTGTCCCAGCACGCCAAATTGATGCGCTACTGGCAGTGCTGGATCGACAACCAGACGGGCTGCACCGATGCCGGCAAATGCCTTGCCGTCAAACTCGGTGCGGAGGTGTCAGACCTATCAGAGCCCATGCGCCTGGCATTGCAGCGGGGCACCTCACGCACCATCGATTTACTCGCCGTGGCCATGCAGCGCGGCGTGCAGGACGGCTCGCTGTTGCTCGAACACAGCCCGCAGGTCCTGGCCCGGCAGCTGTACGCGTTATGGCTGGGCGCCAGCGTCATGAGCAAGATCACCCGCACACCCGCGCCTTTTGACGAGGCGTTGTTGCTGACCCGACAGCTGTTGGGTCGCCCTGAAAACCCTGACATTCACATCGATCGAGGCACTGGAAAATGAAAGTATTAATGGTACTGACCTCTCACGACCAGCTTGGCGACACCGGCCGCAAGACCGGCTTCTGGCTCGAAGAATTTGCTGCACCGTATTACGTGTTCAAGGACGCCGGTGCCGAACTGGTGCTGGCTTCCCCGGCCGGCGGCCAGCCGCCGCTCGACCCGGTGAGTGATCAGCCGGATGCGCAAACCGAGCAGACCCGCCGCTTCGCCGCCGACCCGGCTGCACAGCAGGCGCTGGCTACTACCGTCAAGCTGGACACGGTCAACGCGGACGACTTCGACACGGTGTTCTACCCAGGTGGGCACGGCCCGCTGTGGGACCTGGCGGAATCGCCGACCTCCATCGCGCTGATCGAGGCGTTCGAACGTGCCGGCAAGCCCATCGGCTTTGTCTGCCATGCACCGGGGGCCTTGCGTCACGTCAAGGCGGTGAATGGCGAGCCGCTGGTCAAGGGCCGTCGCGTCACCGGCTTCTCCAACTCGGAAGAAGCGGCAGTGGGCCTCACCGACGTGGTGCCGTTCCTGATCGAAGATGATTTCAAGAAACTCGGCGGCCACTATGAGAAGGGCGCTGATTGGGCTTCTTTTGTCCTCGAAGATGGTTTGTTGATCACCGGGCAGAACCCTGCCAGTTCCAGCGATGTGGCCAAGGCCCTGCTGAAACTCACCGCCTGAGCTAACTAACTGCAGTCACTCCTTGGCGACGCGCAAGCGTCGCCAACGCTTTTGTTCGTCCTGAATTTGGAAAATTTCGCATGACCCAGCCTGTTTTAAGTACGCCGGTCACCCTCGGCCACCACACATTGAACAACCGGGTCGTACTGCCGCCCCTGACCCGCCAGCGCAGTGCCCAACCTGGCGATATCGCCACCGCGCTGATGGCCGAGTACTACCGCCAGCGTGCCGGTGCCGGTTTCATGGTCAGCGAGGGCACGCAGATCGAGCCCCGTGGCCAGGGCTACGCGTGGACGCCGGGGATTTATTCGGCGGCGCAGATTGATGGCTGGCGCACGGTCACCGATGCCGTGCACGCCGACGGCGGGGTGATCTTTGCCCAGCTGTGGCACGTCGGCCGTGTGTCGCACAACGCGTTGCAGCCTGAGGGCGCGGCGCCGGTCGCACCCTCGGCGATTGCCGCGCTGCAGGCCAAGGCCTTTATCGAAACCGGGCCGGGCGTCGGCGAGCTGAAGCAACCGCCGGTGCCGCGCGCCTTGACCACGCTTGAGGTCAAGGCATTGGTCGCGCAGTACGCCCAGGCTGCCCGCAATGCGCTGGACGCCGGCTTTGACGGGGTGGAAATCCACTCGGCGAACGGTTACCTGGTCAACCAGTTCATCTCGGCGCATGCCAACCAGCGTGATGATGAATACGGTGGCTCGCTGGATAACCGCCTGCGGTTCCTGCGCGAGATTGTAGAAGCGGTGTGCCAGGTGGTCGGCCCGGAACGCCTGGGCGTGCGGTTTTCGCCGTTGTTCAGCGGCACCGACCAGGACCGCGTGTACATCGGCCTGGTCGAGGAAGACCCGCATCACACCTATATCGAGGCGATCAAGGTGCTGGAGGCGTCGGGTATTGCTTACGTGTCCATCGCCGAAGCCGACTGGGACAACGCGCCCGACCTGCCCGACAGCTTCCGCCAGGCCGTGCGCGAGACGTTCAGCGGGCGGATCATCTACGCCGGGCGCTACACCGCCGAACGCGGCGCGCGCCTGGTCGAGACCGGGCTGGCGGACCTGATCGCATTCGGGCGGCCGTTCATTGCCAACCCGGACCTGCCGCAGCGGATCTTCAAGGGCTGGCCGTTGAATCCGCTGCGCGAAGAGGGGATGTACGGTGGGGGAGAAGCAGGTTATATCGACTACCCCACCTACCTCGGGTAATCACGTCGCCAATCCGGGAGGGTTGCCCGCTGATTACGCCACCCGCAACACGATCTTGCCGATGTGGTCCCCACCTTCCATGCGCGCATGGGCCTGGGCCGCGTCGGTGTATTCGTAGACTTTGTCGATGATCGGCAGGCAGCGCCCGGCGGCCAGTACCGGCCACACGTGCTCGCGCAGCTGCGCGGCAATCGCGGCCTTTTCGTCCTTGGTTCGCGAGCGCAGCAGCGAGCCGGTGATGATCGCGCGCTTGGCCATGATGGTCAGCAGGTCGACGTCATTGCCCTTGCCGCCACCGAGGAAGCCCAGCATCACCAGGCGACCCTCCATGGCCAGGGCCTTGAGGTTATTGCTCAGGTACGAGCCGCCCATGATATCCAGCACCACGTTGACGCCCTTGTCGGCGGTTTTTTCGGCGATGACCTGGGCAAAGTCCTGCTCGCGGTAATTGATCGGCTCGCCGCCCAGTTTGGCAATCGCGGCGCACTTGTCGGCACTGCCGGCCGTGGCAAACGCCTGGAGGCCAAACTCGCGGCAGAGCATCAGCGCGGTGGTGCCGATGCCGCTGGTGCCGCCGTGGATCAGCGCACGCTGGCCTTCGTGGGCGCCGCCCAGGCCGAACAGGTTGGCCCACACGGTGAAGAACGTTTCCGGCACGGCGGCGGCTTGAATCCAGTCCATGCCTTGCGGAATCGGCAGCGCCTGGGTGGCCGGCACGCTGCAAAACTGTGCGTAGCCGCCGCCATTGGTCAGGGCGCAGACCTTGTCGCCCACGGCGTATTCGCTGACACCGTCACCCAGCGCCACCACTTCACCGGCGATTTCCAGGCCGGGGATCGGGCTCATGCCGGGTTTCATCGGGTACTTGCCGGCGCGTTGCAACGCATCCGGGCGATTGACGCCGGCGGCATGCACGCGGACCAGGATCTCGCCGGGGCCTGCCACCGGCACATCGGCCCGGCGCGGTTGCAGCACTTCAGGGCCGCCGGGGGCGGTGATTTCGATCAGGGTCATTTCTTTGGGAAGTGTCATTTGAGCCTACCTGCAGCGATGAACGTATGGGTTGGGACCGTGGCGAGGGGGCGGCGGTTCAGCACGATCGTGCCCGGCGACCGCGCGAGATTCGAGCGCGTAAAAAAAAGGCCGGGCAAGCCCGGCCGATAAAGGCAGACATTAACTCAGCGTTTCAGGAACGCCAACAGGTCTTCGTTCAACTGCTGGGCGTGGGTCACCGCGAACCCGTGGGGCGCGTCCTTGTACACCTTCAGTTGGGCGCCCTTGATCAACTCCGCCGCCACTTTGCCGGTGGTCTCGAACGGCACGATCTGGTCGCCATCGCCATGGATCACCAGGGTGGGTACGTCGATCTTCGCCATGTCCGGGCGGAAGTCGGTTTCGGCGAACGCGGTGACGCAATCCACCGTGGCCTTGAGCGAGGCCAGCAGGGCGATTTGCAGGGTCTGGGTCTGCACGCCTTGGGAGACGACCTGGCCCTTGTTGAGGCCATAGAACGGTGCGTTGAAATCGCTGATGAACTGCGCGCGATCCTTCAGCAGCTCGGTCTTGAACCCTGCGAACACATCGAGCGGGACACCCTGCGGATAGTCGGGCTTCTGGCCGAACAGCGGGGTGACGGCGCCCAGCAGCACCAGGCCGGCCACCCGTGCACTGCCGTGGCGGGCGATGTAGCGGGCCACATCGCCGCCGCCCATGGAGAAGCCCACCAGGGTCACGTCCTCGAGGTCCAGGTGTTCGATCAACTGGGCGATGTCGTCGGCGAAGGTGTCGTAGTCGTTGCCGGTCCAGGGTTGGTCCGAGCGACCAAAGCCACGACGGTCAAAGGCGATGGTGCGATAGCCGCGGCTGCTGAGGTATTCCATCTGGTATTCCCACATGTCGGCGTCCAGTGGCCAACCGTGGCTGAACAACACCGGTTTACCGCTGCCCCAGTCCTTGAAATAGATCTGGGTACCGTCTTTTGCAACAAATGTGCTCATGCAAAAACTCCTGGTTGAGGGGGCTGAAAGACTCTAGCGCACTATTGCGTGAAACCGGACGAAGGGCTTGTACCGGTGTGCTCGGTTGAACGGTTCAGCGTCTATGCTGGTCCACTGACTTCTACCGTCAGATCACACAGGTGAACGAAATGGCCAAGACTTACAGCTACGCCGCCCAGAACGCCAAGGATGCCCTCAAGCCCTTCACCTTCGAGCGCCGCGCGCCGGGGGCCGAGGACGTCCAGATCGACATTCTGTATTGCGGCGTCTGCCACTCCGACCTGCACACCGCACGCAACGAGTGGAACAACACCTTGTATCCCTCGGTGCCCGGCCACGAAATCGTCGGCCGTGTGACTGCGGTGGGCGCCAACGTGAAAAAATTCAAGGTCGGCGACCTCGCCGGCGTCGGCTGCATGGTCGACAGCTGCCAGCACTGTGCGTCCTGCGCCGAGGGCGAGGAGCAATACTGCGAGAACGGGTTCACCGGCACCTACAACGGCCCGGTGTTCGGCGGTGAAAACACCTTTGGCGGTTATTCGGACAGCATCGTGGTCAAGGAGAAGTTCGTGCTGCGCATCTCCCACGATGATTCGAACCTGGCAGCGGTGGCGCCGCTGCTGTGCGCGGGCATCACCACCTACTCGCCGCTGCACCACTGGAAAGTCGGCCCCGGCAAGAAAGTCGGCGTGGTCGGCCTGGGTGGCCTGGGGCATATGGCGGTGAAGATCGCCCATGCGATGGGCGCACACGTCACACTGTTCACCACGTCACCCAACAAGCGCGAAGACGGCCTGCGCCTGGGGGCCGACCAGGTGGTGGTGTCGAAGAACGCGGATGAAATGGCCAAGGTCGCCAACAGCCTGGACTTCATCCTCAACACCGTCGCTGCACCGCATAACCTGGATGTGTTTCTCAACCTGCTCAAGCGTGACGGCACCATGACCCTGGTCGGCGCGCCCGACAGTCCGCACCCGTCGCCGGCGGTATTCGGCCTGATCTTCAAGCGCCGCAGCCTGGCTGGTTCGTTGATCGGCGGGATCCAGGAGACCCAGGACATGCTCGACTTCTGCGCCAAGCACGGGATTGTCTCGGACATCGAGATGATCGATATCCAGGGGATCAACGAGGCGTATGAGCGGATGCTCAAGGGCGATGTGAAGTATCGATTCGTGATCGATATGGACAGCCTGAAGAAAGCAAGCCACGCGGCCTGAGGCTCGTCCCTGCAGGAGCCGGCTTGCCGGCTCCTGCAGTTTTGTTCAGGCTGAGAGGTGTTCGTACAGGATTGTCGCACCCACCAGCATCAGCACCACGCCGCCGACGATCTCGGCACGTTTGCCCACCACGGTGCCCAGCACCCGGCCCAGCATCATGCCGATGGTCACCATGGTCATGGTCGCGAGGCCGATCGCGGCGGACGCCACCAGGATATTCACGTCGACAAACGCCAGGCCCACGCCCACCGCCAGCGCGTCGATACTGGTCGCAAATGCCGTGACCGCCAGGATCATGAACGAATGCTGGGTTGGTTTTTCGGCCTCCTCATCGTCGGCCTTGAGCCCGTTGTAGATCATGTGCAGGCCCAGCACCGCGAGCAGGGTGAAGGCGATCCAGTGGTCCCAGTTCTCCACCCAACGCGTCGCAGCATGGCCGATGGCCCAGCCGATCATCGGGGTGATGGCTTCGATCACGCCGAAGATCAGGCCGGCGCGCAGGGCTTGGGTCAGGCGTGGCTTGTGCAGGCTGGAGCCTTTGCCGATGGCCGCCGCGAAGGCGTCCGTGGACATGGCAAGGGCGAGAAGGATCAGGGAAATGGGGTTCACGGTCAGGCTTCCAGTCGGGCTATATGAGACAACGACACACCCACACGCCCGACTTTAGGCATGGATGTGTCGCTGGTCTCACCAACCGAAAAGACGGTGTTCGCACCACGGCAGGTTGCCGAATATGTTGATACGAACGCTTCCGACAGGATCAGAAGCAGGTTACTCCCCAACGAGGTGGGCGATCTTAGGCGAGCGTAGATGAAAAATTTGTCAAAAGGCCTTATTGCAGTTCGCGGATGATCCGGCAGAACACCGGGTCATCCAGGTAAGCCACGTTCAGGCGTGTCCACGGTACTGTGTTCTTCGGTTGCGTGGAAAAGATCGCCCCCGGCGCGAGCATCACGCCCTGGGCCAGGCACAGGCGGGTGAGGGCGTTGGCATCCTCGACAGTCGGGAAGCGGGCCCACAGGTACAGGCTCTGCTCGGGCCGGCAGAACACCTCGGCGCCGAGTTCGTCGAGCAGCGCCAGGCCTCGGGCGGTGGCGTGGCGCAGGCGATCCTGCAGGCGCGAAAGGTGGCGCAGGAAGTGCCCTTCGCCGAGGATTACGTCGATGGTGCGCTCGCTGTACTCGGCGCCGCTGTTGTGCAGGATCATCTTGATGTCCGCCAGCTCCTCGACGCGCTGCTTGCTGCCAGCGATAAAACCCACGCGCAGGGCTGCCGACACCGATTTGGAAAAGCTGCCGACGTACAAGGTGCGGTTGAGCTGGTCGAGGGCCGACAGCTTGATCGCCGAACTGGGCTTGAAGTCCGCCATCGCATCGTTTTCCACCAGCAGCAGGTCGTAGGTCTCGGCGATGCGCAGCAACTGGTGCGCCTTGGCCGGGGACAGGTCCGAGCCGGTGGGGTTGTGGCCGATCGACTGCAGGAAAAACAGGCGCGGGCGATGGGCCTTGATCAACTGCTCCAGCGCCTGCAGGTTCGGCCCGTCGGGTTCGCGCGGCACGCCGAACATGCGCGCGCCCTGCAACTGCAGTTTGCCGAACAGCGGGTAGTAGCCGGGATCTTCGACCAGCACCGGGTCGCCGGGGTTGAGGTAGCGCCGGATGATCAAGTCCATCGCATGGTTGGCACCCAAGGTGGTCACCAGTTGGCGCGGCGACACCGGCAGCGCGTAGTCCGCCAGCTTTTGCACCAGGCGTGCGCGCAGCCCGGCGTTGCCCAGGCGTGTGCCGTAGCGAAACAGCGTGGTCACCCCGGCGCGCACCACCTGGCGGTGGAACTTGTCCAGGCGCATGTCCATCAGCCATTCCACCGGCGGGAAGCCTTCGCCCAGGTGCGAGTGGCCCGGGTCGCGCACAAATTGCTGGCGCATCATCCAGATGGTGTCGAGGGCGCGGTTGTAGGGTTGGCTCTCTTCGTCTTCGCTGGTGTGGGCCACGCGCTTGATCACGAAAAAGCCCTGGCCATGGCGCGCCTCCACCAGTCCGTCGGCGGCCAGGTGCTCGTAGGCGGTGATCACGGTGTTCTTGGAATGCCCATGCAGGCGCATGTATTCGCGCAGCGATGGCAGCTTCTCGCCGGCCTTGAGGGCGCCGTCGGTGATTTGCTGGGCGATGGCGCTGGCCACCTGTTGCGCGAGGGTCGGGCGCGACATGCTGCAATTCCTCGTGGGTTCTTGTTATGGGTACAGTGGCTGAACTGTCCGGCAAAACTGTACCTTCTTTCAAGGCTACAGATGGGGCAATTTGGCGGCATCCAATAACAAATGACTCCTTGAGGAGCCCCTGAATGCCCATCGATTCCCGCTTGCCCAACTTCCGCAGCCTGTCCCCACGCCAGCGTCTTGAACACCTGCAACCCTTGCTCGGCTTGAGCAACGACGATGTGGCGCTGCTGCGTGACGCCGGTGCGCTGCCCCTGGAAATCGCCGACGGCATGATCGAAAACGTCATCGGCAAATTCGAATTGCCGTACGCCGTGGCCAGCAATTTCCGCATCAACGGTCGCGACGTGGTGATCCCGCTGGTGGTGGAAGAGCCGTCGGTGGTGGCTGCCGCTTCGTTCATGGCCAAGCTGACGCGCCCGGCCGGCGGTTTCCAGACTTCCAGCAGCGCGCCACTGATGCGCGCGCAGGTGCAGATCATCGGCATCAGCGACCCGTTCAATGCGCGGCTGAGCCTGCTGCGCAATAAAGATGAAATCGTCGCCCTGGCCAACAGCAAGGACCAGTTGCTCAACACCCTGGGCGGCGGCTGCCGCGATATCGAGGTGCACACCTTCGCCGACAGCCCGCGTGGGCCGATGCTGGTGGCGCACCTGATCGTCGACGTGCGCGACGCCATGGGCGCCAACACGGTCAACACCATGGCCGAGGCCGTGGCGCCGCTGATGGAGCGTCTTACCGGCGGCAAGGTGCGCCTGCGCATCCTGTCGAACCTGGCCGATTTGCGTTTGTGCCGTGCCCAGTTGCGCATTGCCCCGCAGCACCTGGCCACCGCCGAGTACAGCGGTGAAGAGGTGATCGAAGGGGTGATTGACGCCTACACCTTCGCCGCCATCGACCCGTACCGCGCCGCCACCCATAACAAGGGCATCATGAATGGCATCGACCCGCTGGTAGTCGCCACCGGCAATGACTGGCGCGCGGTAGAGGCGGGGGCGCACGCGTATGCCTGCCGCAGCGGGCACTATGGTTCGCTGACCACGTGGGAGAAAGACCGCGAGGGCCACCTGGTCGGCACCCTGGAGATGCCCATGCCGCTTGGCCTGGTCGGCGGCGCCACCAAGACCCACCCACTGGCGCAGTTGTCGCTGCGCATCCTTGGGGTGAAAAGCGCCCAGGAACTCGGTGAAATCGCCGTGGCGGTCGGCCTGGCGCAGAACCTTGGCGCGTTGCGCGCGCTGGCCACCGAAGGCATCCAGCGCGGGCACATGGCATTGCATGCGCGCAATGTGGCGCTGTCCGCTGGTGCCCGTGGGGACGAAGTGCAGTGGCTGGTCGAGCGCATGGTCGCCACCCATGACGTGCGCGCCGACAGTGCCCGGGCGCTGTTGCTCGACAAGCGCGGGCAGTGAGCATGAACAGCGTTCGGCTGGTGGAAGTGGGCGCGCGCGACGGCTTGCAGAATGAAGCGCGCAGCCTGTCGGTAGAGACCCGCATCGCGCTGGTGGAACGCCTCGCCGATGCTGGCTTGCGCACCATTGAGGCGGGGGCCTTCGTGTCGCCGCGCTGGGTGCCGCAGATGGCCGATTCCGCTGCCGTGCTGCGTGGCCTGGGCGAGCGCCATGGCGTGACCTACACCGCGCTGGTACCCAACCTGCAAGGCCTGGACATGGCCCTGGCCGCCGGTTGCCGCGAGGTGGCAGTGTTTGCGGCGGCGTCCGAAGCGTTTTCGCAGAAGAACATCAACTGTTCGATTGCCCAGAGCCTGGAGCGCTTCGAACCGGTGCTGGCCAAGGCCCTGGAAGCCGGCGTGGCGGTGCGTGGCTACGTCTCCTGCGTGCTCGGCTGCCCGTTCAGCGGCGCAGTGCCGGTGCCGCAGGTGGTCGCGGTGACCCAGGCGCTGTACGCCATGGGCTGCTACGAAGTCAGCCTCGGCGACACTATCGGCACCGGCACGCCGGGCGCGACTACGCGGTTGATCCAGGCCTGTGCCGACGAAGTGCCGCTGAGTGCCCTGGCCGGGCATTTCCATGACACCTACGGCATGGCCGTGGCCAATGTGCAGGCGGCGTGGCAGGCCGGGGTGCGGGTGTTCGACAGCTCGGTCTCGGGACTGGGCGGCTGCCCTTATTCTCCGGGGGCCACCGGCAACGTCGCGACCGAGGAACTGGTGTATCTATTTGAGGGGCAGGGCATCGCCACCGGCGTCGACCTTGCAAAACTGCTGGAGGTAGCCGTCTTTATTGATAACCGGCTGCAACGCACCGGCGAATCGCGGGTGGCCAAGGCGCTGCGTGCACGTCCCCAATAACAATAAGTGGAGAACCCATGAACCCTCTTACCGACACCCTGGCCGGCTTCGGCCCGCTCAAGGGCGTGACTATTCTCGATCTCACCCGTGTAGTGGCGGGGCCGTACTGCGCCATGCTGCTGGCGGACATGGGCGCCACGGTGATCAAGATCGAGCACCCCACCGACCCCGACCTGACCCGTGAATTCCCGCCCATGAGCCGCAGCACCCACGCGCCGGTCAGCGGTTTCTTCGCCCAGTTCAACCGCAACAAACAGGCGGTGTGCCTGGACCTCAAGCACGCGGACGGCAAGGCGACGTTCCTCGACATGGTGCGCAAGGCCGATATCGTCATCGAGAACTTCCGCCCCGGCACCATGGACAAGCTGGGCCTGGGCTACAAGGTGCTCAAGGTGGTCAACCCGGCGCTGGTGTTCACCGCCATCAGCGGCTTCGGCCAGCATGGGCCGAACTCGTCGCGCCCGGCGTTCGACAGCAGCGCCCAGGCCGCCGGCGGGCTGTGGTCGATGAATGGCACCGTGGAAGAGCCGATGCGCGTCGGCACCGTGCTGGGGGATCTGTCCGCTGCCCTGTATGCCGCGATTGGCACCCTCGGTGCCTTGCGTGAAGCCGAGCGCAGCGGCCAGGGGCAACTGGTGGACGTGTCCCAGCAGGACTCGATTATCTCGCTGACCGAAAACGCCCTGGTCACCTACACCGAGACCGGCGCAGTGGTCGGCCCGACCGGCAACGGCCATCCGTTCGTCAAACCCTACGGGCGCTATGCGTGCAAGGACGGCTTTGTGTTTTTCGGCGCCTACACGGACAAGTTCTGGCGCGAGGCCTGCCATGCCTTCGGTGATGCGGCGTTGGCCAGCGATCCGGAAATCGACACCATGGCCAAGCGTTTCGAGCAGGCCACTTACCTGCGGCGGGTCAAGCCCATCGTCGAAGGCTGGTGCGCGGCGCACACCAAGGCCGAGCTGGAAGCCCTGACCGGCGACCGCTTCCCGTTGTCGCCGATCAAGAGCATGGATGAAGTGGTCGCCGACCCGCATGTGCGCGAGCGTGACATGGTGGTCAGCGTCGAATGCCAGGGCGCGCACTTCGAGGTGTTCGGCAACCCGGTGAAGCTCTCCGGTGGCACCTTGGAGAAGGGCGCCAGCGCGCCGGGTGTCGGCCAGCATAACCAGCAGGTCTACCGCGATTGGCTGGGCCTGGACGCAGCGCAGTACGAGGACCTGGTCCGGCGAGGTGTGATTTGAGCCTGCTTACCGCCGAAATCACAGGCTGCATCGGCCAGGCATTGGCACCGGTGCGTTTTCAAGTCAACCGCCAGGATATCCGTAAATACGCGGTCGCCACCGGGCAGCGCCAGGCGCGGTTCCTCGCCGGTGATGAAGCGCCGCTGATGTTTTTGTTCAGCGTGCTGATGCCGGTGCTGCCCCTCGACCACCTGCGTGAAGACGGCCATTGCCCGGACAGCCCGTTGCTGCCCGAGCTGCCGCTCAAGCGCATCCTCGCCGGCGGCAGCCGCTATGAGGTGCATCGGCGCATTTACCCCGGCGATGTGCTGGTGTGCCGCCAGACCCTGGTGGACATCCACGAAAAACAGGGCGCCGAAGGGCCGCTGATTTTCCTGGTGTTCGAAAACCGTTTCGAGAACGAGGCGGGCGAGCCGCTCGTGACCGAATACCTGACCCGGATAGCGAGATAATCATGCCCACCCTCGACATCGGCCAGGCCTTGCCGTCACGGCAATACACGCCGGGCACCGTGCAACTGTTCCTGTACAACGCGGCGATCTGGAATGCCCACCGTATTCACTATGACCTGCTGTACGCGCAGCACCAGGAAGGCCATCCGGCGCTGCTGGTCGATGGCCCGTTGCAGGGCGATTGGCTGACGCAGTTGCTCTACGACTGGATGGAGGACAGCGACGAACTGCTGGCCTTCGAGTACAGCAATCGGCGCGCCGCCTACGTCGGTGACGTGTTGACCGCCCACGGTGAAATCCAGGCCGTGGAGGGCGAACGCATCACGCTGGTGTTGCAGATCGTCAATCAACAGGGCCAGGCCACCACCGTGGGGCGCGCCACGCTGCGCCGACCCTGAACGCTTCACCCCCCTATAAAAACAACAAGCCCGAAAGGGCCGGAGGGCACCATGCAGCAACGTTTACCGCCGAAAAGGCAAAACCTCTACGAGGTCTGGGGCGACACCATTGATGGCCGTGACCTGGCGATGTCCATCGGCATTGGCGCGGTGGTCAGCCTGGGCGCCTACTTCGCCGCGCAGCAAGTGCTGCACCACCTGGTGGAGTCGGCGCAGATGGCGCGAGCCTACGCCATGCTGATCGGCATTCTCGGCTGCCTGGCCGGTGGCGCCATCAGTGCCAGGCTGTTTGCACCCAAGCGCGACGTGCAGGAAAACGTCGCCGACCAGAGCTTTCGCGAACAAGTGGTGGCTGACCTGCTCAAGGAATACGGCAGCCTCGGGCGCCTTGAGGACTTGTCCGCCGAGGTGATCGCCGAACTGCGCGAGCTGGAGTTGTATGAGCTGTTCCGGGAAGCCCAGGCCCGCGAAGAAAACGTGTCGGTCGCCCAGGCACCGGCACTGACCCCCAGCCTCAGCGGAGGGCGCGGGTGATGGAAGTCTTGTTGCATGAAATCATGATGGCCTTCGCCCTCGGGCTGCTCGGCGCGGTGGTGTTCGCGGCCATCGGCCTGGTCTCCGGCACGGATGAGACCACCACCCTCGCACCGCTGACCATGCTGGTGGTGCTGCTGGGCGCGCCGCCGGCCGGGGTGTTGACGTTCTTCCTGGCCGGCGCCGTGGCCAAGCACATGACGCATGCCGTGCCGACCGCGCTGCTGGGGATTCCCGGCGACACCTCGGCCACGGCCCTGCTGGCGGATGCCAATTACCTGCGCAAACTCGGCGTGCCGCATATTGCCCTGCGCAAGATGATCTCCGGTGGCGCGGTGGCGGCGTTGATCGCGGTGCCGTTGTCGGTGCTGTTCGCGGTGCTGCTGGCGCCGTTCGGTGCGGTGATCAAGCAGTTCGCGCCATGGGTGTTCCTGTGCGCGGCGTTCACCATTGCCTATTTCTCTGCCGGGCGTTGGGCCGCCGTGCTGGCGCTGGTGCCGTTTGTGGTGGTGATCGTCGCGTTGCAGGCACTGACCGGACAATACGGGGTCAAGCTGTCGGTGAGTTACTTCCTCGGCATCGCCGTGGCGCCGTTGATTGCCTCGCTGTTCTCGCTGTTGGCACCCGGTGAGCGCCAGCGCATGCGTCGGGACCACTACCGGGTGTTTTCCCTGGCCCCGGACGTGAAGGGCTGGAGCGGCTACTTTCCCAACCCGTTCAAGGTCATCAACCCGCGCCAGGTGCGCGTCACGGCCATGGCTGCCAGCGTTTCCAGCGCCACCTTCGTGTTCAGCCCGGTGGCGATGACGGTGATCATGGGCGAAGTGATCGGCTCGCGGATCAAGCAGGCCTATGACCGCCTGACCACGGTGATCACCGCGCGCAACGGCGTGACCGAGTCGACCTACATCGCCGAAACCCTGATCCCGCTGATGGCCTTCGGGCTGCCACTGAGCCCGGTGGCCGCCGGCCCGGCCGCGCCGCTGTTCAACGCACCGCCGCGCTTCTTCGTCGACAACGCCACCGGCGAGATCAACAACCTGCACAACCTGCTCAACACCTGGGAATTCCTCGGCTACGGCATGCTTGCGGTGATCGTGGCGATCCTGGTCGCGTACCCGTTCACGATGAACTTTGCCCACGGCGCCGCCGCCTTTGTGGTGCGCAAGATCAGCCATGAAGCGGTGATCGCGACCTTTATCGGTCTGGTGCTGGTGATCGGTATCTGGGAAGGCGGGCTGCTGGGGTTGATGGTGATTGTCACCGTGGGTCTGCTCGGCGGCTTCCTCGCACGCTTCCTGGGTTTCAACATCGGTGTGCAGTTCATGGGCTATTACACCGCCGTGCTGACGGTGCCGGCGATCATTGCGTTGACCGGCAACTAAACCGCTCCACCTCACCTTATCTCTCAAGCCAGCAGATACCCGTGATCTGCGACGGGAGGCGTTCGCCTCCCGAAAAGGAATAATAACAATGAAGATCCTTTTACGTGCCAACCCTGTGGTGCTCACCTGCCTGGTCTTCACGGCCGGCAGCAGCTATGCCGACGGCTTTATCGACGACAGCAAGGCCTCGTTGAACCTGCGCAATTTTTACCTCAACCGCAACTTCGTCAATGGCGCCTACCCGCAGGCCAAGGCCGAGGAGTGGACCCAGAGCTTTATCCTCGACGCGCGCTCGGGCTACACCGCCGGCGTGGTCGGCTTGGGTGTCGACGTGCTGGGCCTGTACTCGGTGAAGCTCGACGGCGGCAAGGGCACGGCCAATACCCAGCTGTTGCCGGTGCACGATGACGGGCGGCCGGCGGATGATTTCGGACGGCTCGGCGTGGCGCTCAAGGCCAAGCTGTCGAACACCGAACTCAAGGCCGGTGAGTGGGCGCCGGCCTTGCCGGTGCTGCGGTCCGACGATGGCCGCTCGCTGACCCAGACCTTCCGTGGCGCGCAGTTGACGTCCAGGGAGATCAGCGGCCTGAGCCTGTACGGCGGCCAGTTTCGCGCCAACAGCCCGCGCAACGACGCGAGCATGGACGACATGTTCATGGCCGGGCGCCCCGATGCCACCTCCGACCGCTTCAACTTCGGCGGTGCCGAATACCAGTTCAACGACAAGAAGACCCAGCTCGGCGTGTGGTACTCGGAACTGGCGGACATCTACCAGCAGCGCTACTTCAACCTGACCCACAGCCAACCGGTGGGCAGCTGGGTACTGGGCGCCAACCTCGGCTATTTCTCCGGTGAAGAAAACGCCAAGGCCCTGGCGGGCAACCTGGACAACCGCGCGATGTCGGCGATGCTCTCGGCGCGCACTGGCGCGCACACCTTTTACCTGGGCGCCCAGCGCATGTCCGGCGACAACGGCTGGATGCGCGTCAACGGCACGGCCGGCACCAGCCTGGCCAACGACAGCTACAACTCCAGCTACGACGCGGCCAAGGAGCGCTCGTGGCAGGTACGCTACGACTATGATTTCGCCGCCCAGGGCCTGCCGGGCCTGACCTTGATGACCCGCTATATCCGTGGCGACAACGTGCATGTCGGCGCGATCACCGATGGCAAGGAGTGGGGGCGCGAGTCCGAACTGGCCTATGTGGTGCAGAGCGGGCCGGCTCGCAACCTCAACGTGCGCTGGCGCAATTCGACCCTGCGCCGGGACTTCAGCACCAATGAGTTCGATGAGAACCGGTTGATCATCAGCTACCCGCTGTCGTTGCTCTAAGCCACTGATCGGCAGGCACGCCGCCCGGCGTGCCTGCCGATATCCGCCCCAGACAATCCGAGCCCGGTGCTAACTGTCTGCGCGCGCCGGATCGACGCGGATATCGAGGAAGACGAAGCGCTTTTTCGGGTCCGCAGCGGCCATCTCCAGTTGCTCATCGATCACTTCGCGCGCCTTGTCTACCGACAGTTCATGCTCGTTGCCCAGGGCGTCGGCGCACCGCAAGGGCACGTGGCAGATCTGTGCGATGTCACACGCCGCATAGCCGTCGACACGCTTCGCGCCGGGTGCCGGGGCCGCGAGGGCACTCCAGGCGGCTTGGGTATCGACATATTCCTGCAGCACGCGAAATCGGTGCTGGCGCTGTTGCAGGCGCTGGAATCCATGCAGCACGGTGGGCAGATACTCATCGTTGAACGCTGTGGTCAGGTCCGGTCGGCCGGGGAACTGCCAGCGGCCATCGAAACGGATCCAGTCGCGCTCGTCCAGCGGTCGCCCGCGTCGGTTTGGCACCAGCTCGGCCAATAGCGTACCGGTGCAACTGGCGAGGATGTCGTTGCGCGGCCACTGCTCCCACTCGACGCTGAAATGGCCCAAGCCCTGGCGCGCAAAGTCGCGAATGGCGGTGGCCAGAAAGAACGCGGCCTGACGGTGATGCAGCACATTCCAAGGCTGTACCCCTAAATGCGCATAGACATCGCCGTAGGGTCCGTGCGCTTGGTAGAACACCAGCAAGGGCACCTCCCATTCCCCCGGCGACGTTTCGTGGAAGCAGTCGAAGGGGGTGTCGATGTCGTCGGCAATCACGATATGGAAGTGCGCGCTGCGGTAGCGTTCGGCGATCGTTGCCAGCAGCCCCATGACATCGCCCGAGGTGCGCCAGGGTGAGTTGTCGTAATAATCGCCCGTGCGGTCGTCGGCGCCGTCCAGCCAGCTCGGCGGCACATTGAATTGCTCGGCGATGGTCGCGCAATTGGCCGGTGTCAGCCAGGGTTGCAGGGCATCGGGAGTGGTCAGGCGGGGCGGCGCGACCCAGGGGTCAATGTCGAGCAGCTCATTGAACGCCGGTCCTCGCACTCCGTGAGCCAGGATCACCTGCAGGACACGGTCGGCATTTTTGTTGAAACTGCCCAGCAGGCTCAGCGCGCGGTGGCCCATTTCTTTTTCGAGTCGCTGTATGGCTTTGTCTATGTGCGCCTGACTGTTGTGCCGGGCCATTTCAAACAACCCCTCCAGATCGAGAATGTCGGTCTTGGGATCGAAGCAGATGCCGGCAGCATGAGCGTGTTGAGCGATCGAAGCCGCCCGGTAGTTTTTCTGCCGGCCACAGACCATCACGAGGTAGAGCTTTTGAAGCGTGGCGGGCAGGGCCGGGACGTGGTCGAGGGTGTCTTTGACTTTGCGCGGAGTGCGCGTCACGGTGACTTGCACCCCCACAGTGCCATCGTCGGACAACAGGTCTATGCCAGGGTGGTTGGGGTAGTCCTTGTTCAGGTCGATGAAGCCGCCCATGCCGCACAAGTGCGACATCAGCTCAGCGATCACCGATTCGGCCAGCCGGGCGGTGTCCAGGAGCTGGGCATTTTTTTTCATCTCGACGTAGTGCTTGAACACCACCAGCATCAGGGCCAGTTGATCAAGTTGTGCATTGCGAGAAACCAGTGTGTCGTTCATGGCGGGCCGTGCTGCTGCAAGTGGAACGTGGAGTGTGCCAGCAGTGGTGGCTCAGGGCCATGATCTCGGTTATTGTCCGGCCTTCGTCTGGCGGCCACGGGCACTGCGCGGGGTGCGCCAGGAAAGAGATGGACGGTATTGGCCGGTGCCCGGAGAGGACGGCTCGATAGGAGATCAGATGATTGGCGAAACGTTTACAGCTTCCTGGCCGGATTATTTCGACGTCAATGTCGACATTGCCTGGACACCCCCCGCGCCCCACGACCTGCTGTTTTCCAACGGCATCCCGGAAAATGACTACGCCTATTTCTATGCCATCGTCGCGAGGGTCGACCGAGAGTGGTGGCCTTACTACATCGGGATGACCTACAAGCAAACCGCCGCCGTGCGTCATCGGCAGGCCGACCACGTGCAGCGCCTGGCCAGGCTGCGCACCAACCATCCAGGCGTCACGTTCAGCCTGTGCCTGGGTGTGCCGACGTTTCTAGTGGGCCAGGATGACCCGCAAACCATCGAAGATATCGAAGGCATGCTGATCTATGCGAATTGGCACGAGGACATGGTGAATATTCGCGGCATCGAGAAGTTTCGCTCGCACCAGCAGATCTACGTGCACAACTCAGGGTGGACCGACCACCTGTACAAGGAAGTTTCCTGCGGCGTGTTCTATCGAAGGTGATCCCTCACGGTCGCTGCGGCTTCACCGACGTACCGAAGGTGTTGCCCATGCGCACGCTGGTCGCCGCCGGAGTGGCCAGGCCGACCTTGTTCGGCTGGCGCCGCTCTACCGGGATGTTCTGCGCCTCGCGATTCTTCTGCGCGGCCTTGGTTGCATTCGTCTCGCTGCCCATCTGCTGGCTCAGGCACCCGTAGTCCGGCGCCTTGTAGCCATCCACCGCGACTTCGGCGCAGCCACCCGGGGCATTGTCGGCCTGGGCGAGCAAGGGCAGGGCGGCGCACAGCAACAGGCTGGCGAGGGTCGGTAAATGCTTCATCAGTGCCTCCTGGCGGGCCCGGGGTGTGGGCCGTTGTGCCTGGCAAGTCTAGTGCAGCGGGCCTCTCGTCACCGTGATGTTTTTTTTGCTATCACCGTAACATCAGGTTCATAAACTGGCCTCAGGATGACGGTTTTCTAGGGCGCGTCGGCCGTGCAGCGATGCAGAGCAGGGGGTGAACAGGGAGCCTGGAGGCGCGCCGGATGCGTCCTGGTCTTGCTGTTGCTGCTGGCGGGCGGCGGCGCGGCGCGGGCCGAGACACCGCCGCTGGCGCTGAACCTGCCGGCACAAGACCTCGAGCACGCCCTGCAAGCCTACAGCCGCGCCACGGGCATGGCGGTGCTGGTCGACCGCGAGTTGACCCGGGGCCGGCGTTCCATCGGCGTGCGCGGGCGCTTCACGGCGCCTGAGGCGCTGGCGATGTTGCTGACAGGGAGCGGGCTGATGGCGCGTTACGCACGCAGCGATGCGTTTACCTTGCAGGTGCCGCAGGTCAGCCAGCCGCCGGCAGCGCGTGGCGCGGCGGCCCGTCAGGCGGCGCGGATCAACAGCAGTTATGCCACCGCCGTGCAGCAGGCCATCGAAGCCAGCCTGTGCCGGTCGCCGGTGACCCGTCCCGGCAGTTTTCGCGCGCTGGTGCAGGTCTGGGTCAATCCTGACGGGGTCATCGAACACAGCCGGCTGGTCAGCTCCACCGGCGATGAACAACGCGATGAAGCACTGGTCCGCAGCCTGGGCACGGCGCGGGTGGAACGCCCGGCGCCAAGCTCGCTGCGCCAGCCGGTGACTTTACTTTTGATGCCCGACACAACAGGAATGCGCATGGAATGCACAGCAGTCAAAGGAGCCTCGGGCGGATGAAAAATACCGGGCACAGCACGATGGTCAGCTTGTTCCTGGCCTCCTACGAAGACTTCAAGGTGCGTTTGCGCAAGCGCCTGGGGTCGGAGGACCTGGCCAATGACGTCCTGCACGAAACCTATCTGCGGGTCGACCGCATGGACGTGCCGCCGAACCTGCAACAACCCAACGCCTACCTCTACCGCATGGCCTTGAACATCGCCGCCGACCGCCGCCAGGCCGATGCGCGCCTGCTCACCGGCAGTGAAGTGGAAGAGCTGCTGCAAAGCGCCGACGAAGCCCAGGACCCCTCGCGCGTGGTCGGCGGCCAGAAAGAAATCCAGTCCCTGGTCAAGGCGCTCTACGAGCTGCCGGCGCGCCGCCGCAAGATCCTCATCGCCGCGCGCCTGGAAGAGGCACCGCACCTGGAAATCTCCCAGCGTTTCGGCATTTCCACGCGCATGGTCGAGAAGGAAATCAAGGCCGCTCTCGGCCACTGCGCCAAGCGCCTGGAAAGAAAAGTGATCCAGCGGTTCGGTCCCGGGGCCGGAAAACCGTCTTAGTGTCGAGTCCCTGATAAATCCGTGAGTATGTGCGCGCTTGAATATTTTTAGCCTCTCCACCGCCCGGGAAACCGCCGCCAGCCCCCTGCACGATGAAGCCCGCGACTGGCTGGTCCTGCTGACCTCGGGCCGTGCCACCGTGGCCGACGCCAAGGCGCTCAATGCGTGGTGCGGGCAAAGCCCCGAGCACGCCCAGGCGTTCGAGCAGGCCAAGGTGGTGTGGCAGCAACTGGCCCCGGCCGCCGCGCAAGTGGCGCAGCCGCGTCATTTTGGCCGGCGCGCTTTCCTCGGCGGCGCGATAGCCGCATCGGCAGCCGTGGTCATGGTGCACGTCGGCTCGCCCGGCGGCTTCGCTGGCCTGACGGCGGACTACCGCACCGAGGTCGGCGAGCAGCGACAAGTGCTGTTGAGCGACGGCATCAGCCTGGAACTCAACACCCAGACCCGCATCAGCCGAGTGGGGCAGGGCATCGAACTGCTCGAAGGCGAAGTCGAAGTGCTCGCCCATACCGCGCAGCCGCTCCAGGTCCTGGCCGGCGCAGGCGCGGTGAGTGCGGCACAGGCACGCTTCAACCTGCGCAACACCGATCAGACCGTCTGCGTGACCTGTATCGAAGGTTGGCTCTCGGTGGACGTCGCCGGCCGCAGCGTGCGCCTGGAAGGTGGACGGCAACTCACCTACAGCGCCGCCGGCATGGGCGACCCCGTGGTGGTGGATACCCAGGCGGTGGTGGCCTGGCGCGAACAGGTGCTGGTGTTCAACAACGCCACACTGGCGACGGTGGTGGACGAGATCAACCGCTACCGCCCCGGCATGCTGGTGCTGCTCAACAAGCAACTCGGCCAACGCCGCGTGCAGGCACGGTTCAGCCTGCAGCAGTTGGCGGGGGTGGCGTTGTTGATTCGGGATGCGTATGGGGCCAAGTGCACGGAGTTGCCGGGGGGGGTGGTGTTGTTGAGTTAATCACCTCAACGGCCCCACCACCTGCCGATAGCGCTCCGCACCTTGGGGCGTCTCCCGGACCAGACTGATCTCCAGCCCCAACGGGTCCTCACGCCGATTCCCGCTCAGCTGCCGCCAGCCCTTATCCGCCTCCCACACCCGCACCTGCAGATCACTGACTCCTGTCAGCACCACCACCGCGTCCTTCGCCGCCGGCAACGGATAGCGGTCCCGTGCAGGCGCCGCAGCGCGATACAAACGGTCGCCCTTGAGCCACCAACGTACCCGTTGCAGGCCATCCCCGGCGACGGGGGCGCTGCGAATGATGTCCAGCCGAAAGCCTTTGCTGTCGGAACTGCGCACTGTCACGGCCGCCAGTCCATCAACCTTTTCTTCGTTGTTCCTGGAGGGATCCGGGGCGTTCAGTTCGACGCTGGCGCGCAGGCTGATGTCGCGTTGCATCTGGTTCAGTGCGCGCAGCAGCACTTCGGTCTGTTCGCTGCTGGCCTGCAGGTGCTGGTCGGCGCGGGTGACGCTGTCCAGCCCGCGCCAGGCGATGACGCTGACCAGCGCCATGAGCATGATCGCGACCATTACTTCGATCAGGGTGAAGCCCTGTTGGGAGGTGTTCATGGCTGGCTCACCACGCGCATCAAGCCTTGGGCGTCGCGTTGCAGGCTGAGGCGGTGTTGGCCGTCGGACAGCACCACGCGCAGCGCTGGGCTGATCCATTCGGCATCGAGTACCAGGCGCTGGCGCGGTTCGACAGTGATTTGCATCGGTGTGCTTTCCCATAGGCGCGGGCGCAGTGGGTCATCGCCCTGGAAGGTTTCGATGCCGCTGCCGTCGTCGCTGCGGCGGTTGAAGCGAAAGCCCTCGGCATCCCCGCGCCAGGTGATCGGGCGGCCGTCCGTGCGGGCTTCGGCCTGGGCGATTTGCAGCAGTTGGCTGAGGCGCTCGGCGTCCTTGCGCAGCAGGTGCAGTGGGTCGGGCTTGATGGTCAGGCTGATGGCGGCGCTGGCAATGCCGATGATCACCAATACCACCATCAACTCGATCAGGGTGAAGCCGTGTTGTTTCATCGCAGGGCACCTGGAGAACTGGAGAGGAGCTGAAATAAAAACGTGCGAATTGAGCTGTAGGCTGGTGCCACGGACAAACAGGAGGTCCCACTCATGGCATTTGCCCTTCGTTTTTCACCGGCCCACGGGGTGCAGGCACTGGCGGTGCTGGCGGCATTGGCCGGTGTGGCGGTCTGGACGCCGCTGCTGCTCACGTCGGCCGAATCCCACACACCGGCGGCCACGCCCCAGGCCCTCGCGGCGCGCAGTGATAACCCGGCGCTGCAATGGTTCTCGACTGCGCCGTCGGCAGTGCAGGTCAAGGTCTCGGGTGTGCTGGCCGGGGCACGCGGTGCCGTCGCGATCCTCAGCCTCAACGACGGCCCGCCCCGCAGCTTTTTGTTGGGTGAACGCCTCAGCCCCGGCGTGCGCCTGACGGCCATTGAAGGCGACGGCGTGGAGATCGAGCGCGGCGGCGAGAAGCTGCGCGTGAAGCTCGACAAATTGCCGGAAGGGCCTGCGCTGCCTCTGCTCACTCGACCCTGACCTGTGTGTCCAGGCGCGCCAGCGGCGGCGCTTCGCGGCGGGCGTCGAGCACCTGCACATGCACGTGAAACAGCGCACCATCGGCGCTGATGGTTTGTTCGCAGCGCAGCTGCAAGCGGCCCTGGTCGCAGTCGAAGGTCTTTTTGCCGCTGCGCAAGTGGCCTTCCAGGCGCAACTCGGCCAGGCGGCTCTGCGCTGCCAGCAAGGCGATGGACTTGTCGCGCAGCAGGCCATTGCTCTGGGTCATCAACCCGGCCACGCGCACGGCTGCGGCCATGGCCACGGCAATGATCGCCAGCGCCACCAGCACCTCGATCAGGGTAAAGCCTTGCGCCTTGCGACGGCTGTCCATGGGGGTCTCGAAAGCCTGGAAACAGGCCCGCAGACTAACGTCGGGAGTTGACCGATTGGCGACCGAAACTCCCGAGGATTTTCAATACGACTGACATGTGTTCTTGCAACACTGCGCCACGAAATGCACTCAAGCCAAGGAATGTCGAGATGGATATCGCGCGCCTAACATCCCCATTGCCAGGGCCTCGCGGCCAGCGTGGCTTCACCCTGATCGAGATCATGGTGGTGGTGGTCATCCTCGGGATCCTGGCGGCGATGGTGGTGCCCAAGGTCCTGGATCGCCCGGACCAGGCGCGGGCCACGGCGGCGAAACAGGACATCGGCGGCTTGATGCAAGCCCTCAAGCTGTATCGCCTGGACCACGGCACCTACCCGAGCATGAACCAGGGCCTGAAGGTGCTGGTGGAGCGCCCGGCGGATGCGAAGAACAGCAACTGGCGCGCCTACCTCGAGCGCCTGCCCAACGACCCGTGGGGCAACCCTTATCACTACCTCAACCCGGGCGCCAATGGTGAGGTCGATGTGTTCTCGCTGGGGGCCGACGGCCAACCGGATGGCGACGGCGTGAATGCCGATATCGGCTCCTGGCAGTTGTAAGGCGCGCCATGAAACGGTATTCGCCCACAGCGGCGAAGCAGCGCGGCATGGCGATTATCAGCGCCTTGCTGATCGCGGCGGTGGTGGCCGTGCTCGCCGGCGCAATGCTCACGCGTCAGAGTGTGTTCACGCGCAGCCTGGAAGCCGAGCAATTGCGCGTACAGGGCCAGTGGCTGTTGCAAGGCGGCCTGGAGCGCAGCCGGCAGATGCTCTGGGAGGCGCGCCAGAAGGAGGTGCTGACGCGCCTCGACCAGCCGTGGGCGCAGGCCCAGGGCGGCGCGTTCGAGGGGCAGATCGAGGACGAGCAGGGCAAGTTCAACCTGCGCAACCTGGTCAACCGCCAGCAGCCGGATGCCGAACAATTGCAGTCCTTCGAGCGCCTGTGCCGCCTGATCGGGGTCGACCCGGCCGTGAGTCGGCGCATCAGCCAGCGGGTCATCGCTTCCTACGAGCAGAACGGTGTGCCGGCCAAATACCCGATGCTGCGCAACCTCGACGACTTGAGCGGCATTGACGGCCTGGACCCGGCGCTGTTGCGGCGCCTGCGCACCTATATCAGCGTGCTTCCCAGCAATACCTGGGTCAACGGCAACACCGCCAGCGCCGAAGTGCTCAGCGCGGTGGTGCCGCAGCTCAGCCTGGCCCAGGCCCGAGGGTTGCTGGCCGAACGTGACAGCGGCCGCTGGTTTATCAACCGCGGGGATTTCGTCAACCGCTTGCACTTGCCCCAGGTGGCGGTGGATTCGGTGCAGGTGGGCATTACCAGCGAGTGGTTTCGCCTGCAGGGCCAGGCACGGCGCGAGCAGCGTCGGGTGACCCTCGACGCGCTGCTGCATCGGCCCGAAGACCGCCCGCCACGGGTGATCTGGTCGCGGGTGGGGGTATGAAACGCTTGCGTATTGGCCTGCCGCCGCTCGATGAGTTGAGCGTGGACAGCCAGGTGACGTTTGCCTGGCTGGAGCGCGGCGTGGTGGTGGATGAAGGGCACGCCAGCCTGGCGCAATTGGGCAAGACCCGCCAGGCGCTGGATTGCTTCCTGCATCCGCGCGACAGCCTGCTGACCAGCCTTGAGCTGCCGCCGTTGCCCGCGGCGAAAACCGCTGCGGCGGTGGCTTGTGCCGCCCAGGCGCTGATCCTCGGCCCGGTGGAGCAGATGCAGGTGGCCCACGGCCCGCGTGAAAGCGATGGGCGCGTGCAGGTCGGCTGGGTGTCGAAGGCCGGCCTGGAGCGGCTCGCCGCGGTCGTCGCACAGACCCCGCTCAAGCTGCGCGGGCTCTACCCGGCGCCGTATGCCTTGCCGGTCGGCGCGGCAGCGTTGGACGACGGCTATCTGTTGACCCGTGACAGCCTGCAGCAAGGCGCCGTGCACCCGTTGGGCTTGCAGACCCTCGATGTGCCGCTGGTGGAGGCGCAGCAGCGTTGGAGTGGTGCCGTGCCGGCCTGGGGCTTGCACGCGCGCCTCAGCCAGGCACCCCGTGGCGGATGGGGCAGGGCGCTCGCCGGTGTAGCGCTGGCGACGTCGATCTGGACCGTCGGCCTCAACCTGTATGCCGCCCGCCAGGTGGATGAGGGCCAGCGGCTCAAGGCGCTGATGAGCCAGCAGGTCCGCCAGGCATTTCCTGAATTGCCAGTGGTGCTCAACCCATTGCAGCAGGCCCGCCAGCAGTTGGCTGCGCGCCAGAGCGGTGCGGCCGCCGATCCGGGCCAGCGCTTTACCCGCCTGTTGCAGCTGGCGGGCAGCAATCTGCCCTTCATGGTCGGCAGCGTCGAGAGCCTGGACTTCGAACATGGCCGCTTGCACCTGGCGCTGCTCGCCGACAGTCGCAGCCCCACGGCCGTGGGCGATTGGCAAGCCGCGCTGGCCCAGGCCGGCCTTGTCGCCGAGCGCGATGAGCATGGCTGGAGCATCGGCCCGGCCCAGGCCGCCGAGAAACCGGAGGGCAGTGATGAATAAGTGGCGGCAGGTGCGCAGCCAGGCGCAGGTGTTCTGGAGCGGCCTGGCGTTGCGCGAGAAACGCCTGCTGATCGGCGCTGCGCTGGTCCTGGCGAGTCTGTTGACCTGGCTGGTGCTGGTGCAACCCGCGCTGAAGAAGATCGAGTACTGGCAGGCCGAGACCCCCAAGCTGCGCGCCCAGGCGGCGGCCTTGCAGGTGCTGTTGCAGGACGTCGCGGCGCCGCGCCACGGCGATGAACCCGCGTTGCGCCAGGCCCTCGATGGCGCCGGCCTGCAGGGGCATTACCAGTTGCAGGCACTGGACGCCGGCGGCTGGCGCCTCACGCTGGAGAATGCCCCGGCAGACGCGGTGGTGAGCTGGTTGCTGGGCAATCCCCATTCGTTTTCCCTGGAGGTGTCCGAGGCGCGCTTGCAGCGCGCGCCGGATGCTGTCGATAACTCGGCCGGCACTGTGTCCGGGACCGTTCGCATGGATCAGGCGCTTGGCGCTAAGGAAGCTTCATGAAGTGGTCAGTCCCCCATCACGCGCCTTTTCGCAAGGTCGCGCCGCTGCTGTTGCTGGCGTTGAGCGCGTGCAGCAGCCCGCAGCCAAACACGCCCTTGCTGGTGGACAGCGAACTCGGCCAGCCTCTGGCCGACACCCGTCGCAGCGGCGAAACCCCGCTCGATCGCCAGCGCGAAGTCCCGCCCAAACCCCGCGTGCAACACCCGGTCACCCACAGTGCGCGCGGCCAGGCCCCGGCGCCGGTCAAGGCGCGCAACCCGCTGGGCGACCAGCCGGTGCAGCTCAATTTCGTCGACGCGGATATCCAGGCGGTGGTGCGCGCCTTGTCCCGCGCCACCGGCCAGCAATTTTTGGTAGACCCGCGTGTGAAAGGCAACCTCACCCTGGTCAGCGAGGGCCAGGTGCCCGCGCACCAGGCCTACGACATGCTGCTGGCGGCGCTGCGCATGCAGGGCTTCAGCGTGGTCGATGTGGGCGGCGTGGCCCAGGTGGTGCCGGAGGCCGATGCGAAGTTGCTTGGCGGGCCGATCTACAGCGCCGGCAGCAGCGGCATGCAGACGCGCACTTTCCGCCTGCAGTATGAAAATGCGGTGAACCTGATCCCGGTGCTGCGCCCCATCGTGTCGCCGAACAACCCGATCAATGCCTACCCCGGCAACAACAGCATCGTCATCACCGACTATGCGGAAAACCTCGCGCGCGTCGCGCAGATCATCAATGGTATCGACACCCCGAGCGCCATCGACACCGACGTGGTGATGGTGCAGAACGGCATCGCCGTGGACATCGCCGCGATGGTCAGCGAGTTGCTGGAAACCCAGGGCGCCGACCAGACCCAGAAGATCAGCGTGATCGGCGACCCGCGCTCCAATTCGATCATCATCCGCTCCGGCAGCCCGGAGCGTACGGAGCTGGCGCGCAACCTGATCTACAAGCTCGACAATGCCCAGAGCAACCCGAGCAATATGCACGTGGTGTACCTGCGCAATGCCCAGGCCGGCAAGCTCGCGCAGTCGCTGCGCGGGCTGCTTACCGGCGAAAGCGATACCGGGGTGAGCGACGATGCCCGTGGCAAGCTCAGCAGCATGGGCGGCAATGGCAAGAACAGCCCCGCCACCGGCACCGCGCAAAACAGCAGCGGCACGCCCACCGGCAGCGGCGTGCAGTCGGGTTACGGGCAAGCCAGCGGCTCCACCCCTGGCACCGGCAGCACTCCCAGCGACCAGGACACCGCATTCAGCGCCGGCGGCGTGACCATCCAGGCCGACGCCACCACCAACACCTTGCTGATTTCCGCCCCGGACCCGTTATACCGCAACCTGCGCGAAGTGATCGACATGCTCGACCAGCGCCGCGCCCAGGTGGTGATCGAAAGTTTGATCGTGGAAGTCGGCGAGGACGACGCCACCGAGTTTGGCGTGCAATGGCAGGCCGGCAACCTCGGTGGCAAGGGCGGCTTCGGCGGCGTCAACCTGGGCGGCAGCGGTGTGAATGGCAAGCCCGCGAGCCCCACCAGCATTGATGTGCTGCCCAAGGGCCTCAACGTCGGCCTGGTCAACGGCACCGTAGACATCCCCGGGATCGGCAAGGTGCTCGACCTCAAGGTGCTGGCCCGCGCCCTGAAGAGCAAGGGCGGCACCAACGTGCTGTCGACGCCGAACCTGCTGACCCTGGACAACGAAGCCGCGAGTATTTTCGTCGGGCAGACCATCCCGTTTGTCACCGGCAGCTACGTGACCGGTGGCGGGGGCACCAGCAACAACCCGTTCCAGACCGTGCAGCGTGAGGAGGTGGGGCTCAAGCTCAACGTGCGCCCGCAGATTTCCGAGGGCGGCACGGTGAAGCTGGATATCTACCAGGAGGTCAGCACCGTGGATGCGCGGGCGTCGGTGGAGGCCGGCACGGTGACCAACAAGCGCGCGATCGACACCAGCATCCTGCTGGATGACGGGCAGATCATGGTGCTCGGCGGGCTGCTGCAGGACGGCTACAGCCAGAGCAATGATGCGGTGCCGTGGCTGTCGGATATTCCCGGCCTGGGCGCATTGTTTCGCAATGAGAAGCGCAGCGTGAACAAGACCAACCTGATGGTGTTCCTGCGCCCCTACATCATCCGCGACAGCGGGGCAGGGCGCAGCATCACCCTGAACCGCTACGAGTTCATGCGCCGCGCCCAGGGCGGGCTGCAACCGGAGCACAGCTGGGCGATGCCGGATGTGCAGGCGCCGCAGTTGCCTTCGGTGGAGAAGGCGATCCCGGGTGGTCAACAACAGGGGCCGCGGGCAGTGATTCGGGCGGTACCGGTTTCGGGGGGGGCGCGGCCGTGACTTATGGTTGCATTCTTGTTGGGCGCTGGCTTGCCTGCGCTGCAGATACCGCGGTACGGCATGCACACCGAGTGGAGGCCATCGCAGGCAAGCCAGCTCCCACAGAAAAACCCATTTGCTTTCGCGTTGTTTTTGACCTTGATCTTGATCTTGATCTTGATCTTGATCTTGATCTTGATCTTGATCTTGATCTTGATCTTGACCTTGACCTTGATCTTGATCTTGATCCTAGGCGCCCCATCAAACACGCTGGCCGGAATTCGATATTGATTTGGGGGGTAAACCGGCAGGGATGCCGGTTTAGCCGCCCCGCGCCATGGATGGCGCGTGGCGGCGGCCGCCCAAATCAATGTCGGATTACGGGCACACCGAGCCTGGGCGAGGTGCCGAGTGTTGGGGCAAGAGCGTTTTGCTTACTTTTGCGCTCTTCAAAAGTGAGCCGCTGTAAGAGCGGAACCCCAAGTAGCCGTTACCCCAACAACGGATATGTACTCGGTCCCTCTAAATCCAGTGCAAGCGAGCCAAAACCATGAGCCTGCTCCCCTACGCCTGGGCCAAATCCCAACGCATCCTCCTGCGTCCCTGCGAGGAAGGCAGGCTACTCACCGTATGCCCCTCGACCCCCGGCTGGTCCATCAGCGAGGTACACCGTCAGTTCGGTCACAGCCGCCTTGAACAGGTGCGCGACGACGAACTCGACGGCCTGCTCGCCAGTGCCTACGCCGACACCGGCAGCGCCGCCGCCGTGGTCGGCGCCGCCGAAAACGAAGTCGACCTCGACCGCCTGATGCAAGACATGCCCGAAATCACCGACCTGCTGGACACCCAGGACGGCGCGCCGGTGATTCGCATGATCAACGCCTTGCTCACCCAGGCGGCGCGGGATGAGGCCAGTGACATTCACATCGAACCCTATGAAACCCATTCGGTGGTGCGCTATCGCGTCGACGGCACCCTGCGTGACGTGGTGTCGCCGCGCAAGGCGCTGCATGGCGCGCTGGTGTCGCGGATCAAGATCATGGCCCAGCTCGATATCGCCGAAAAGCGCCTGCCCCAGGACGGCCGTATCGCCCTGCGCGTGGCCGGCCGGCCGATTGATATTCGCGTATCGACCGTGCCGACCGGGCATGGCGAGCGCGTGGTGATGCGTTTGCTCGACAAACAGGCCGGGCGCCTGCAATTGGAAACCCTGGGCATGGAGCCGCAACTGCTGGCGCGCCTCGATACGCTGATCCGCCAGCCCCACGGCATCGTGCTGGTCACCGGGCCCACCGGCAGCGGCAAGACCACCAGCCTGTACGCGGCCCTGGCGCGGCTGGATGCCAGTACCAGCAATATCCTTACCGTGGAAGACCCGGTGGAATATGACTTGCCGGGCATCAGCCAGATCCAGGTCAACGCCAAGATCGACATGACCTTCGGCCTGGCCTTGCGCGCGATTCTGCGCCAGGACCCGGACATCATCATGATCGGTGAAATCCGTGACCTGGAGACTGCGCAAATCGCCGTGCAAGCCTCGCTCACCGGCCACCTGGTACTGGCGACCCTGCACACCAACGACGCGGTGTCGGCGGTCAACCGCCTGATCGACATGGGGGTTGAGCCGTTCCTGCTGGCGTCGTCGCTGTTGGGCGTATTGGCCCAGCGCCTGGTGCGGCGCCTGTGCCCGCATTGCAAGCAGCAAGACCCGGCCGCGCCCGGCACCTGGCGCCCGGTGGGCTGCGCGCAATGCAACCAGATCGGCTACAGCGGGCGTACCGGGATCCATGAATTGTTCTGCGTCGACGACGACGTGCGCAGCCTGATCCACCAGGGCGCCGGCGAGCAGGACCTGCGCGTGGCCGCGCGCCGCGCCGGGATGTTGAGCATGCGCGAAGACGGCGAGCGCTGGGTGCGCAGCGGCGCCACTGCGCCCGAAGAAATCCTGCGCGTGACGCGGGACGCCTGATGAATCGCTATCGCTATGAAGCCGCCGACGCCAGCGGCAAAGTCGAGGCCGGGCACCTGGAGGCGGACAGCCAGAGCGGCGCGTTTGCCGCGTTGCGCAGCCGTGGCCTGACCGCGCTGTTGGTACAGGTTGAAGGCAATCAGTCGAATGCCGCCGGCAGCAGCCTGTTCACTGCCAAGCTGTCGGACAACGACCTGGCCTGGGCCACGCGACAACTGGCGAGCCTGCTCGGCGCCAGCCTGCCGCTGGAGGCAGCACTGAGTGCGACAGTGGAGCAGGCCGAGAAAAAGCACATCGCCCAGACCCTCGCCGCCGTACGTGCCGATGTGCGCGGCGGCATGCGCTTGGCTGATGCATTGGCGGCACGGCCACGGGATTTTCCGTCGATCTATCGCGCGTTGATCGCGGCGGGGGAGGAGTCCGGCGACCTCGCCCAAGTGATGGAGCGCCTGGCCGACTACATCGAGGAGCGCAACAACCTGCGCGGCAAGATCCTCACGGCCTTTATCTACCCCGGCGTGGTTGGGCTGGTGTCCATCGGCATCGTGATTTTCCTGTTGAGCTACGTGGTGCCGCAGGTGGTCAGCGCGTTTTCCCAGGCGCGCCAGGACCTGCCGGGCCTGACCCTGGCAATGCTCAACGCCAGCGACTTCATTCGCGCCTGGGGCTGGTTGTGTTTCGGTGCGCTTGTCGGCGGTTTCTGGAGCTGGCGCCTGTACCTGCGCAATCCCGTGGCGCGCCTGAACTGGCACAGTCGCGTGCTGCGCCTGCCGCTGATCGGGCGCTTTGTGCTGGGCCTGAACACCGCGCGGTTTGCCTCGACCCTGGCGATCCTCGGCGGGGCCGGCGTGCCGCTGCTACGCGCGCTGGAGGCGGCGCGCCAGACCCTCTCCAACGACCGCCTGAGCCAATGCGTCAACGACGCCACCGCCAAGGTTCGCGAGGGCGTCAACCTGGCCCCGGCGCTGGCGGTGGAAAAAGTCTTCCCGCCGGTGCTGATCCACCTGATTGCCAGCGGCGAAAAAACCGGCTCGCTGCCGCCGATGCTCGAGCGTGCCGCGCAGACGCTGTCGCGGGATATCGAACGGCGCGCGATGGGCATGACCGCGTTGCTCGAGCCCCTGATGATCGTGGTGATGGGCGCGGTGGTGCTGGTGATCGTGATGGCGGTGCTGTTGCCGATCATCGAGATCAACCAACTCGTGACCTGAATACGGTCAAGAAAGGTGGGAAGGGGCTGCTCAGTCGATTTCGGCGCGGGCCAACCTCGGGTTCCTCATTCCGTCACATCCAACCGCCCTTGCCACAGCCCGTACCGCCTCCACCCATTGCGGGCTGAAACCTCGCTGTCACCTGCGCCCAAAGCGTTCAGAACGATGACCAAAACACCCGAGAATCTTTTAAAAATCAAGGTGTTCCTCCCGAGGTTTTTTCCTTTTGCTGTCATCGGAAACTGCGAAATTTCCTACCCATGGCCTCACCCCTCGCCACCCCCGCATCACGGCTTGGGACCGAAGCCATGGCGTCATGCAAGAGCCATCTACCCCAAACGTACAAACACGACGAAAGGAGCTTCTTCATGTTTAAGCGCAACGTTCTCGCGGTATCCATGACCCTCGCTGCACTGTGCGCGGCACAGGCTGCATTCGCTGACGTAAACGGCGGCGGCGCGACCTTGCCACAGCCGCTGTACCAGACTGCCGGCGTACTCACCACTGGCTTCGCCCCGTACATCGGCGTCGGCAGCGGCAACGGCAAGGCTGCCTTCCTGACCAACGACTACACCAAGTTCGTGGCCGGCGTTACCAATAAGAACGTGCACTGGGCTGGTAGCGATTCCAAACTGACTGCGACTGAATTGTCGACCTACGCATCTACCAAACAACCGGCCTGGGGCAAGCTGATCCAGGTGCCGTCGGTTGCAACGTCGGTGGCCATTCCGTTCAACAAAACCGGCAGCGCGAATGTTGACCTGAGCGTGCAAGAGCTGTGCGGTGTGTTCTCCGGTCGCATCAAGAACTGGAGCGGGATTTCCGGTGCTGGGCGTACCGGTCCGATCGTTATCGTGTATCGCAGCGAGAGCAGCGGCACCACCGAGCTGTTCACCCGTTTCCTCAATGCCAAGTGCAACGCTGAAACCGGCTCCTTCGCGGTTACCACCACGTTCGCCAACAGCTTCTCCGGTGGCTTGCCTGCCGGCGCCGTTGCTGCCACCGGCAGCCAGGGTGTAATGACTGCCTTGGGCGCCGCCCAAGGCCGCATCACCTACATGAGCCCTGACTACGCGGCCTCCACCCTGGAAGGCCTGGACGACGCCACCAAGGTTGCTCGCGTGGGTAAAGACGAAGCCAACGGCGTCGAAGGTGTGTCGCCAGCGCCGGGCAACGTTTCCGACGCCATCGCCCAGGTACTGCCACCTAACGACCCAAGCGCTCCGCTGGACATCAACAACCCTGACAACTGGGTGCCAGTGTTCGGTCCAGTGGGCGCTGCCGGCGTTCAACCGTACCCTGATTCGGGCTACCCGATCCTTGGCTTCACCAACCTGATCTTCAGCCAGTGCTATGCCAATGCTGATCAGACCTCCCAGGTACGTGGTTTCTTCACCAAGCACTTCGGCGCCACTGCCAACAACGACGCCGCGATTTCGGCCAACCGTTTCGTGCCGCTGCCGGCTAACTGGAAAGCTGCCATCACCGACACTTTCCTGACGGCAACCAGCGGTCTGAGCATCGGCAAAACCAACGTCTGCAACGGCATCGGTCGTCCGCTGTAACCCACGCTTTCACCGACCTGCAACACCCGATCAGCAACGGCCTGTGCCGTTGCTGATTTTTTTGCGCTACCAGCCCCATGTGAACTTTCCATGACAGAAGTTCAGTCCGGCCCCTCGCCAACCGCCTAACCCTCATACGCGGGCGTGTCTTGCCCCTGGCGAATTACAAACAAGGAAGATCTCCGATGGTCCGCTGCAAATCACCGGTAAACCGCACTGCCCAAGGCCAGAGCGCCCAGACGATCCTGCGCCTCAAACCGCTGGCCCAGGCCATTGCCCTGTTGATGGTGGCGGGCAACGCCCAGGCGGCCACGGCCTTCAGTTCCGGCTGGTTTGCCGACAAGGGCGCGTCCCAGGCGGCGACGGCGGCGCGCACCGGGGCGGGCCAGGTGCCGGGGATTCCATCGCTGAACCAGCAGGCGCGGGTCAAGCAGCAGTTGTCGCGCTCGATCAGCACGCTCAACACCAGCGTCGCGGCGATTGCGGCGCAACAAGCGGCGCAGGCGGCAGGGCGCCAGGCTGCCTTCGGCCAGGTCTCGACCGTTCCCGATGGCCTGGGCAAGGGCGGCCTGCAGGTCGATAACAGCCTCACCCAGGGCTGGACCAACGCCAGGGGCCCGGTGCAGACCCAGGCCGGCGGCAAGACCACGGTGACCATCGAGCAGACCGCCGACAAGGCGATCCTCAACTGGGAGACCTTCAACGTCGGGCGCAACACCACGGTGGATTTCCAGCAGCAGGCCAGTTGGGCCGTGCTCAACCGCGTCAACGACCCCAACGCGCGCCCCAGCGAGATCCAGGGCCAGATCACCGGCGCCGGCACGGTGATGATCATGAACCGCAACGGCGTGGTCTTCAGCGGTACCAGCCAGGTCAACGTGCGCAACCTGGTGGCCGCCGCCGCGAACATCACCGATGAGCAGTTCACTCAACGTGGCATCTACGTGGACGCCACCGGCACCCAACCAACCTTCACCGATGCGGCGGGCAAGGTCGAGGTCCAGCGCGGCGCGCTGATCCAGACCCACAGCCCGGCCACCTCCACCGATGCCGGCGGCTATGCCTTGCTGCTCGGCACAGAGGTGGAAAACGCCGGCACTATCAACACCGCCAAGGGCCAGGCGACCCTGGCGGCCGGCGACAGTTTTTACATCCGCAAGGGCGTTGGCACTACCGGCAATGACCGCTCGACCACCCGTGGCAATGAAGTGGCGACCAGCCTCAACGCCGGCAGCAGCGCCGGCAAGGTCACCAACAGCGGCTTGATCATGGCCTCCACCGGCGACATCACGCTGACCGGGCACCAGGTGCAGCAAAATGGCGTGGTCCTGGCCAGCACCTCGGTGGACACCCGCGGCACGGTCCATTTGCTCAACGCCGCCACCGACACCACCGGCAGCGTGACCCTGGGCGAGGGCAGTACCACCGCGATCCTGCTGGACAGCAGCGGCAGCACCGCGCTCAACAGCCAGAAAGGCAATGGCCTGGTCAACCTTGATGGCACGCCCGCCAACCTGGCCACCGGCGCGTTCAACAATCTCAGCGCGGTGGCCGACCGCACCGACCAGTCACGGATCGAGATCGTCAGCGGCGGTACCGTGGACTTCCAGAAAGGCTCGATCACCCTCGCCACCGGCGGCCAGGTCGCGGTCAGCGCCGCTGGGCGCAGCCTGGTGCGCGACGGCGCGATGATCGATGTGTCGGGTGCCGTCGGCGTCAAGGTGTCGATGGAATCCAACAACATCAAGATCAACGTGCAGGGTAACGAGCAGCGCGATGCGCCCGTCAACCGCGATGGCGGCCAGTTGATCAACAACGATGTGTGGGTCGACCTGCGTGAGCTGGTGTTTGTGCCGGCGGGCACCAACGGCTATGCCACAGACCGCTGGTACACCGCCGGCGGCTTGCTGGAAGTCGGCGGCTACCTCGGCACCCAGGGCCACTCGGTGGGTGAATGGATGGCCCAGGGCGGCACCGTGACCTTCACCGGCAAGGAGGTGGTGACCCAGCAGGGCGCGCAGATCAACCTGTCCGGTGGCACCGTGGATGTGCAGGCCGGTTATATCCAGCAGACCTGGCTCAAGGGCCCTAATGGCCGCCTGTATGAAGTCTCCAGGGCGCCGGGCGACATTCTCTATTCGGGTTTCTACAAAGGCTATGAAGACACCAGCGCACGCTGGGGCCAGACCGAGTACTACTACAACCCGCTGATCGCGCCACAGCGCCGCTACGAGGCCGGTTATACCGTGGGACGCGACGCCGGCAAGCTGGTGGTCGGCACCACCAGCGCGGTGCTCGAAGGCCAGTTGATCAGCGACGTGTTCCAGGGCGACCGCCAGACCCAGGCGCCGAACATCAACCTCGATGGCTACCAGCAATCGCAGAAGGCCCGGGCCCAGCGCGCGCAACTGATCATTGGCCAATACATCCCGATCTACAACAAGACCACCGGCACCTTGCGCTATGCCCTGAGCGGCAGCACCGACCAGGTCCTGATCGACAGCAATACGCAGAAGATTGCCGATGGTCTCGACCTCAGCACCGCCTTGCCGGCGGATCGCCAAGGCACGCTGGTACTCGACAGTGACCAGCTCAATGGCTACCAGTTGGGCGCGGTCAAGGTTGGCGCCACGCAGCAGATCACCGTCAATGGTGTGCTGAAGGTGGCGGACGGGGGCGACATCACCCTGTTCGGGCCGGGCGTAGCCATCAATGCCAACCTCACGGCCCATGGTGGCAGTCTCAATGCGGGCAATATCCTCAGCCAGGTCGACCCGCTCAAGGCGGGGGCGGTCGGCGATACGATCCTGGCGGGCAACGGCCGCCTCGACGTTGCCGCCGGCGTCAGGCTCGACACAAGTGGACGCTGGAATAACCTGCTGCTGGACCCTGCCGACGTGGGCGGCGTGGCCTCGGTGAACGGCGGCAAGGTGTCGCTGCGCAGCACCGGCAATGTGCACCTGGCAGCCGGCAGCGTGGTGGATGCATCCTCCGGTGGCAGCCTTGGCCTCGACGGCAAGCTCGCCGGCGGCAAGGGCGGTGACGTGACCATGGGCGCCCTCGGCAACCTGGCCCTGGACGGTGAAATCCGTGGCTATGGCGTCAACGGCGGCGGCACCCTGGCGTTGCAGGCACGCAAGGTGCAGATCGGCGACAGCGCCACCGCACCGACCGCCGACACACTGAAACTGGCGGGCGATTTCTTCAACAAGGGCTTCTCGGCCTATGACATCACCGGCAACGAAGGTTTGCTGGTCACCGACGGCACGCGCGTGGATGTGACCACGCCGGTCTATCGCCTGGGCGAGCAGACCTCCACCAGCCCCACGGGCAGCGACCCGGCCACGGTCCTGGAGCGCTGGACACCGGCGCTGTATCAGGAAGACGCCACCAAGGGCGTGCTGACGCAACGGCGCGGCGCCAACCTGACCTTGACGGCAGGGCATCAGGAATCCACGGCGGCCGAACTGGCGACGACCACGCTGAATGTGGGCAAGGGGGCGGTGATCAACGTCGACCCTGGCCAGGGCATCAACCTGCGCAGCGTCGGCCAGTTGACCCTGGACGGCACCCTGAACGCCTGGGGCGGCAGTGTCAGCCTGGGCGGCTTGACGGTTCCGGCTTCCGAACTGGTCAACGCTGGCGGCCACGGTCGTTCGATCTGGGTCGGCGAAAACGCGCTGATCGACGTCGCCTCGCGGGCCGTCACGGCAGTGAGCAATCGCGGCAGTGTCTACGGCCAGGTCCGCAATGGCGGCACCATCAGTATTGGCGGCGACATCGACCTGGCCACCGGGATTGCCAAGGCCAGCGACCTGTTTGTGGTGGTGCGCGACGGCGCCCGCCTGGATGCCTCCGGTACGCAGGCGGCCCTGGATATCCCGGGCCAGGGCCGGGTGCAGGTGGCAAGCAATGGCGGCCGCATCAGCTTTGCGTCCAACAACGGCCTGTACCTGGATGGCAGCTTTGTAGCGCGTGCCGGTGGTGCAGGGGCGGCGGGCGGCAGCTTGTCGCTGGCGCTGGAAAGCCCGTACTACGCCATGAGCGCCGTGACCGACCGTGTGCTTAACGTCCGTGAACTGGTGCTCAGCCAAGCCCACCAGGGCAGCGCATTGCCGGGCAGCGCCGACGCGGCCGCCGCCAGCCTGGCGTACGGCCATGGCGCGCTGGGCGTGGACCAGGTGCGTGCCGGCGGGTTTGACAACCTGGCCTTGCTCAGCAATGGCCTGCTGAGTTTTGACGGTGATGTGTCGCTGAACATGGGCCAGAGCCTGCGCCTGTACAGCGGTGCCATGGGGCTGACTGAAACGGCGGCGGCCAATTCCCGTATCAACCTGTCGGCGCCTTACCTGCTGCTGGCGGGCATCCTCGCGCCGCTGGACCCGAACAAACAACAATACCTGCATCCGGTGTTGACCAGCGGCATGTCTCAACGTGACAGCCAGGCGCTGTTCAATGCCTCCGGCAACCTGGTCGATGTGCGTGGCAATGTGCTGTTCAGCAACAAGAGTGACCTGACCCTGAGCGATAGCAGTCAGGTGAGTATCGACCGTCGCGGCTTCGATGATGTGCAACTGACCAGCCAGGGCGACCTGCGGTTTCTGGTGGGGGCGGGTGCGGATGTGATCGCTACCGGCATCAGCACGCAACTGATGACGCGCGGTGATATGACCTTGCGCGCGGCGCAGCTGTACCCGGCGACTGAGGTCGGCGCGAGGGTGATGGCGGGCTATCTGGACGCTAACAATGACACCACGGGATACAACTACGACCCGACACGCACCCTCACCATCGCCCGTACCGGCAACAGCACCGCTGGCGTGCCGTACTCGGCGTTCGGTCGCCTGCAACTGGGTGGCCCGACCATCAAGCAGGGCGGGGTGGTGCGTGCGCCGCTGGGGCTGATTGAGATCGGCAGCCTGGGCTCCAGCAAAGTTGAACTGCTGCCGGGCAGCCTGACCTCGGTGAGCGGCAGGGGCCTGGTGCTGCCCTACGGCGGTACGGTGGATGGCCAGATCTATCAATACAACGGCAAGACCGTGACGTTCCTCGGGCAGGGCGGGATACCGACGTTGAACGGTGGCCTGCAGGTCGGCGTGGTCCTTGGCGGTGAGTCGGTGGCGGTGCTGCCTGAGGCCACTGTGGACCTGTCCGGCGGCGGCGAGTTACTCGGCGCCGGGTTTATTTCCGGGCGCGGCGGTTCTACCGACGCCCGCTACAACCCGTTGATGCAGATCGGGGCCAACGGCGGTTTTGTGCTGCCGGGCCTGGGCACCAACCCGGTCTACGCGATTGTGCCCGGCGTGCAGCCCGGCTACGCACCCGTGGCGCCGGAGGGCGGCGCGGTCGACCCGTTGATCGGCCAGCAAATCACGATCGGCGCAGGGGTGCCGGGGCTCGCGGCGGGCACCTATACCCTGATGCCGTCGACGTATGCCTTGATGCCCGGCGCGTTCCGAGTCGAAATCAACGGCTTGGCCGGAGCCGCAGGCGTGGGGCCGACCCAGCAGATGCGCAACGGCTCATGGTCGACTGCGGGGCGGCTGTCCATCGCCAATACCGGGATCAGCAACAGCATTGCCAGCCAATTGATCCTCACGTCGGCCGATACCTTGCGCCGTTACTCCCAGTACAACGAAACCAGTTATGCGCAGTTCGCGGTGGCCGACGCCGCCAGGCTCGGCGTGCCTCGGGCGATGCTCGAGCGGGACGCCAAGACCCTGGAGCTGGCCTTGCGGCCGGGGGCCGGTGCAGATGCCTTCTCGTTCCAGGGGATCGGCCGTTTCGATGCGGCTGCCGGCGGTTACGCCGGTACCGTGGCGGTGCTCAACATGGACAACAGCGAAATCGAAGTGGTGGCGGCAGGCAATGCGGCCACAGCGGATTTCGCTGGCGTCACCGTGGATGCGGCGAGCCTCAATGCCCTGGGTGCCGCACGCCTGATGATCGGCGGCATGACCCAGGTCTCGTATGGCCAGAACGGTGGCTACATCAACCTGGCGAATATGCCCAGCGGTTCGGTCACCCTGCGTACGGGGGCGACGTTGGCCGCGCCGGAAGTATTCCTCTTGAGTGCTGACGGGGAAATCGTGGTGGAGCAGGGCGCGTCGATCAATACGATCGGGCGCGGCAAGGCCAGCTATGACGCACGTGATGGTTTTGTCTACAGCGTGGGCAATATGCTCGCGGTCTCCAATGGATTGCTCAATGTGGTCAGTGCGCCCGCGGGCAGCAGCAGCGGCGGGATCAAGCTGGGCACGTGTGCCAGCGACCCTTGCAGCGGGCAAACCGCTCTCTACTCCGAGGGCAGCATCGTCGCCTTGACTGACAAGACCCTGCTGATGGGCGACGAGGTGCGTTACGGCACCCGGCACCTCAACCTCGGCGTCGCCAGCATCAACGTCGGCAGCCCGCAGGCCCTGGCTGACGCTGCCGCGGCCAATCGCCTGCCGGCGGGCCTGACCCTCACCCAGCAAGTGCTCGACCGCTTGCTGCGCGGCGACACCCAATTCGGCGCCCCGGCCCTGGAGACCCTGCAACTGTCGGCACGCGACAGCTTCAACTTCTACGGATCGACCACCCTCGACACCTACGACGCGGTCACGGGCAAGTCCCTGTTGAACAACCTGATGCTCTCCACCCCGGCGATCTACGGCGCGGGAGGCGCGAATGATGTGGCGACCATCCACACCGCCAACCTGATCTGGCAGGGCGCCGAGGCAGCCCCCGGCACTGTGGTGGCTGGCGGTGCCGGTACCGGCAGCGGGCGCCTGGACATCAACGCCGAGCGCATTACGTTCGGCTATGGCGAGTTCGCCCAGGCCAGTACCACCGCCACCTTGAACCGCCTGGCGCTGGGCTTTGCCAACGTCAACCTGAATGCCAGCGAGCGCATCACCGCCAACCACAAGGGCAGCCTCTCGGTGTACCAGAGCCAGGGCGCCTACGACGCGATCAAGGGCTTTGCCTACAGTGGCGGTAACCTCAATATCCTTACGCCACTGATGACCGGCGAAGCCGGCTCGGTGAACAAGATCACCGCCGGTGGCGCCATTGATGTCAGCGCCTCGTCGGGGCCGATGGGCAAGGTGGAGGGGCTTGGCGGCGAGTTGTCGCTGCAGGGCGACAGCCTGCGCCTGGCCAGCGCGGTGGTACTGCCCAGCGGCAAGGTGACCCTGGGCGCCCGTGGTGATGTGGTGCTGACCGACAACGCCTCGATTGATGTGTCCGGTCGCGCCATCGTGTTCGACGACCTGACCAAATACAGCGCGGGCGGCGACGTGGTGCTGCAAAGCAGCGCGGGCAGTGTGCGGCAGGCCACGGGCTCGACCATCGACCTCTCGGCCACCTTCAACCAGGCGGGCAAGCTGCGCGCCGTGGCGGTGAGCGACGCGGCGGGCACCGTCGACCTGGCGGGCAAGATCCTCGCCGGCAGCAGCGGCTACTACGATGCCGGCGGCACGCTGGTGCCGTACCTGGCCGGCGCGGTGGAGATCCAGGCCCAGCACCTGGGCGGCAGCGGCAGCCTGAGCGAGCGGTTCGCGGCCCTCAACCAGCGCCTCAACCAGGGCGAGGTGTTTGGTGCGCGCAGCTTCCAGCTCAAGCAGGGCGACTTGACGATTGGCGACGGCGTCAAGGCTAATACCGTCAATGTCTCGGTGGACAATGGCAGCCTGCTGGTCACCGGCCGAGTGGACGCCAGCGGCGAACGCGTCGGCAACATCAACCTGGCCGGCAAGAACGGCCTGACGCTGGCCGGCACGGCGGTGCTCGACGCCCATGGCACGCAATTGCGCGTCGACAGTTACGGCAAGATCATCGATTCGCCGAACCGCGCCAGCGTGGTCCTGGGGTCGGGCACTGGCCAGTTGACCCTGGCCGACGGGATGCGCATCGACCTGCGCCATGGCACCGAAACCGCCACCGGCAATGACGGACGCAACCGGGGCACCCTGGAACTGAATGCGCCTCGCGTGGGCGCCAATGACATTGCCATCGACGCCAGTGGGCGCCTGACGATCCAGGGGGCACGTTCGATTGCCCTCAACGGCATGGCCACCTACACCGATGCGCCGGTCGGCACCGACACCACGGCCACCGGCCGGCCGTATCAAGTCGTCACCCAGCAATACCTGGATGACCTGCATGCGTTAAGCACCACCTACATCAATGCGGCGCTGAGCAATACCAACCTGACGCAGACCAAGCTGGCCGGCCTGAACAACGCGACCTACGGCGATACCTTCCACTTGCGCCCCGGTGTGGAAATCCGCAGCAACAGCGCCGACGGCGACCTGGTCGTGCAGGGCGACCTGAACCTGTCCGGCTATCGCTACGCCAGCCTCAAGTCGACCCAGCCTACCGAGGCCGGCAGCCTGACCCTGCGCGCCGGTGGCGACCTGAATATCTACGGCAGTATCAACGATGGCTTTGCAGCGCCGGCCGCGACTGCGGATGACAACGGCTGGGTACTGCGCGCCGGTGTCGACTTCACCGGTGGCACGGTGGTGGTGCCGGGCAACGGCGTGACGCTGGCGGACGGCACTACGTTCCCCGGCGGCGTGGCCCTCAACTTCGACATCTCGATCAAGGCCCGCAGCCTGCCGGCCGGCACCCGCTTGCCGGCGGCGGCAACCCTCAATGCGACCCTGGCACTGCCGGCCGGTACCGTGTTGGCGGGCGCGGTGCGTAATGCCTCGGGGACCGTGCTGTACCCGGCGGGAACGATATTGACCCAGCGCGTGAGCTTGCCGGCGGGCAGCATCCTGGACGCCGGCACCGTGCTGGTCAGCCTCACCAGTGTGCGCATCATGACCTGGCCTGCGGGAGTGCCGTTGCCGGGGGTATTGGGCAGCACCGCGACGGTGATCCTCAATGGCACCAAGCCGCTGCCCCGTGGCGCGTTGTTGCCGGTGGGCACCAACGTCAAGTTGCCGGGCAATGCCACCTCGGTGCAACTACGTGTGCCGGGGGCGGATGGGCAAGGCAAGTTGTGGGCGGCGGCGCCGATGCTGCCCGCGGGCTCCGAGGCCTGGTCGATGCGCCTGGTGGCCGGTGCCGACACCCAGGCAGCCGATAGCCGAGCGCTGCAACCGCAGCCGCAGGCCGGTAACCTGCGCCTGGCCGACAGCCATTACGGCGTGTTTGGCCCGAGCAAGATCGTCGGCGGCAGCACGCGTTTCAGCGTGATCCGCACCGGTGCGGCGGACCTGGAGTTGCTGGCCGGCGGGGATTTGAGCATGGAATCGCTGTTCGGCGTCTACACCGCCGGCAGTGCCACGACCGCCACAGCCGGCAGCCCGGCGGGCGCCTGGTTCCCGGAGGGGGGCGGCAACCTGTTGTTGAAGGTCGGCGGCAACCTGACCGGCAACATTACCAGCAAGGCGCGCTCCACGGGCGGGCGTCCGGTGACGACCGATGGCGAGGTGGATTCGGCCAACGTCGGCAATTGGCTGTGGCGCCAAGGCAACGGCTTGAGCGGCAGCCAGGCGCAATCCACCGCGTGGTGGATCAACTTCGGCGCGATGGTGCCCGTCGCGGGCCTCGCGGACCGGATGGTGGGCTTCACCGGGTTCGGCACCCTGGGCGGCGGCAACCTGAATGTCGAGGTCGGTGGCGATGCGGGGATGCTCAAACCGCTGACGGGCTACGTGGCCGCCAACGTCAGCCCGCGCAGCACGGGCCTGGTGCTGGCGGTAGGCAGCACCGGGCGGGTCGCGGCCGATGGCAGCCTGCAACTCACCGGGGGCGGTGACTTGAACGTGCGGGTGGGCGGAGCGGTCAACCCTGGCAGCCAGATTGCGCTGGAGCATCTCAATGGTGCGGTGGTCGACCTGCGCGGGCATGTACAGATGACGGGCGGCGCCCTGGGCAGCCTGACGCTGCGCTACGGCAGCCAACCCAAGGATCAAAGCCCCAGCGAAATCCGCGCCTACGATCCGAGCCGCTCGACGTCTGCGGCCGCGACCGGGGGCTGGAGCCTGCTGCCGGGCGATGCGACCTTCAATTTGTCTACGCGTGGGGACCTGGTGCTGCAGGACGTGGCCGATCCGGGGCGCGCGCCGCAGATGAATGTCCTGGCGTATGAGAACAATGGGGTCAGTGGCGTTGGGCAGAGCTGGTTCAGCCTGTGGACCGACCGCACGGCCATCGACCTGTTCTCCGCCGGGGGCAATCTCACGCCGCTGACCGATACCGCCGAGTCGGATCTGGCGGCGGTGTATCCGGCGACGCTGCGTGCAGTCGCGGCCAACGGCAGCCTGTACTACGGCCGCGCTTCGACGTTGAACACGAACGTATTGCCGCCGCTCAAGGCGCTGGTATTGGCGCCGTCGACCAACGGCCAGTTGCAACTGCTGGCGGGGGATTCGATCTATGGCGGCGACTTGACCATCAGCCGTTCCAGTGCGGCGCCGGACACCTTGGCGAGCATCCTGCACCCGGCCTTCCAGGGCTTTATCGGCGGGCGAGCGGACGTGGGCAGCGGCAACGTTTCCACCGACGCCAACGTTGCCAGGCTGGGCATTTCGTTCCCACTGTTTGCCTTTGGTCCAAATACCGCCAGCACCCAATGGGGGGATGCCCTGGAGCCCGCGCGCTTCTATGCAATGACGGGGGATCTGCTGGGGGTCAACAGTGGGCGTACGCTGACGATGACCACCGCCGACGATCCGCGCCTTGGGCAAACCTATTTTGAAGGCGCAGGTCCGGTATGGATGCGGGCCGGGCGCGATATCGTCAGCAGCGGTACCGGCCTGGCAGGGGCCAGCGGTGGCGACGACAGTACCGGTAGCTACACCTTCGCCGGCAACCTGTTCGTGCACAACAGCCCAACCGATATCTCCATCGTCAGCGCCGGTCGCGACATCCTCTACAGCAGCTTCAACGTCGCCGGGCCCGGCAATCTGGAAGTGAGCGCCGGGCGCAATATCCTGATGGACGACAAGGTCGGTATCACCAGCCTGGGCGCTGTGGCGGCGGGCGACACACGCCCCGGCGCGAGCATCGTGATGCAAGCCGGCGTCGGCGCCAACGGCCCGGATTACCGCCGCTTCGTCGAAACGTACCTGAACCCCGCCAACCTGGCGCAACCGGGCGAGTCGTTGCAGGGCGCCAAGGTGGCCAAGACCTACGAAAACGAACTGGTCGGCTGGCTGGCCGAGCGCTTCGGGTTTGTCGGCAACAGCGAGCAGGCCCGCGCCTACTACGCCAGCCTGCCGGCCGAGCAACAACGGGTGTTTGCCCGCGACGTGTACTTCGCCGAACTCAAGGCCGCCGGCCGCGAGTACAACCAGGACGGCAGCGTGCGCCAGGGCAGCTACCTGCGTGGCCGCGCGGCGATTGCGGCACTGTTCCCGGACAAGGACGTGGCCGGCAACCCGCTCACCTACAAGGGCGATATCACCCTGTTCGGCGGCGCGGGCGTGCACACCAACTTCGGTGGTTCGATCCAGATGCTCACGCCGGGCGGCAGCCAGACCTTCGGCATCGAAGGCGCCGCACCGCCGTCCACCGCCGGTGTGATCACCCAGGGGGCCGGCGATATCCAGCTGTATTCCCTGGGCAGCATCCTGCTGGGCCAGAGCCGCATCATGACCACCTTCGGCGGCTCGATCATGGGCTGGACCAGCGAAGGCGACATCAACGCCGGTCGGGGCTCCAAGACCACCGTGGTGTACACGCCGCCCAAGCGTGTCTATGACAACTGGGGCAACGTCGGCCTGTCGCCATCGGTGCCGAGTACCGGTGCGGGGATCGCCACGCTCAACCCGATCCCGGAAGTGCCGGCGGGGGATATCGACCTGATTGCGCCGATGGGCACCATCGATGCGGGCGAGGCGGGCATTCGTGTGTCGGGCAACGTCAACATCGCTGCCTTGCACGTGGTGAACGCGGCCAACATCCAGACCCAGGGCAAGTCGTCCGGGGTGCCGGTGTCGGCCACCGTCAACACCGGGGCCATGAGTTCGGCCAGCGCGGCAGGGGCGGCGGCGTCCCAGGCGGCGGAAGACGCGGCGCGCAGCCAGCAGACAGCGGCCAAGCAGGGCCGGCCGTCGATCATGACCGTGGAAGTGTTGAGCCTGGGCAGCGAGCCCTTGCCGCAAGAACCGGCGCCCGCGCAGAAGACCTCGGGCTACAACCCCAACAGCCCGGTGCAGGTCCTGGGCGCGGGGCCGCTGAGTGAACAGGCGCGGGCCCGCTTGACCGACGAGGAGCGCAAGCAGATCAGTTTGTAGATTTACAGAAGGACCTCTCGATGTACCTTTGGGGCGATCAATGATCGCCCCGTTTTTTTGGCTGCTGCCCGGACCTGTGTAGGCGCTGGCTTGCCTGAGATGGCATCACCTGGGTGTGCCTGATGTACCGAGGTGCCTGCATCGCCGGCAAGCCGGCGCCTGCAGAGGCACCTGCGTCGCCTATGGATTGTCCTTGAGGGTCTTGAATGCCTCCACGCGCTTGATCAGCCGGGCGTTCTTCGCCGAGTCGGCATTGCCGAACAGAAAGGAAAAATCCGAGGCCAGCCCCGAGGTGCCGGCAATCGCCGCGTACTGGTGACAGGCATTGCAGTTGTCGTTCTGCACGTAGGTCTCCAGGGTCGTGTTGGCCACCACCCCATTCTGATCGCTGACATACGGCCCGTAGGACAGCGGCGTCTTCACGTTCGGCCCCGGCCCCGGGTCGTTGGGGGCATTGGGCGTCTTCGACCACAGCACATTCACCAGTTTGTAGTACTGGAACACCGATTGGCCCTGGGTTTTCTCGGCAAAGGTCTGCTGCACCGCCGTGTTCAGCGCCTGCAGGTCCTGGGGCCTGGCGTTCACCCGCGTGGCCTGCACCGGCTGCTCCAGTGGCGTGCAGTTGGGCGGGGTATGGCTGGCGTCGCATTGCACGCGCGCCACATTGGGTGTGCAGGCCGCGCCGGTGCAGGCCGGGTTGTTGAAGCTGTAGCCATCCGGCGGTGCGGCGCCGCCATCGGGCACGTTGTCGACCTGCTCGAAAGTGCTCCAGATGAAGTTCGGCTGGGTCTGGGTCTTGTTGATGATATGCAGACCCACCAGCCCCACCACTTCCTGGGTGCACTGCAGGGTGTCGGGGCGTTGCAGCCAGGCCACGGTGGTGAGGTAGCGCCCGTACAGCTCGGGCTTGTTGGTGAGCACGCGCCAGGCGGCCTTGAGTTCCAGGGCGCCGAGTTCTTCCTGGGGCAGGGCCTTGGCCGGCAGTTCGCGCACCAGCTTGCCTGCCGGCAATGACAGGCCGGCGGGGTGCCGATTGTCGCTGTTCTGCGCCACGATCAGCTGGTTGGCTGCATCGTACAGGCCGTTATTGACGATGTAGTCGAACTCGGCCTTGCCGACCTTGCGCTCGAAAAACACCAGGTTGCCCGCCTGGTCCGTCAGCCAGCCGCCGGAGGCCTCCATGATCGAATCCGGCAGGGTCACCTGGGTACCGCTGGACAGGTGAAAGCGATGCTTGCGGTTAATGGCGCTTTCCGAGGTGGCGGTGATGAATTTGCGCGCGCCGCTGGCAAACGCCTTGAGGTTGCCGGAGGCGCTGCAATTGGACGGCACCAGGGTTTCGACACCCCAGCCGGACGGCTTGGCCGCGCCGGGCAGGAAGATATCGCTGGCATCCTTGTAGCTGGCCCACACCGGGGCGTTGCTCATTGGCTGGCCGGGCGTGGGCGGCACGCCGAACTGGGCCGCGCTGCTTTGCGTGTCCGGCTCGCCGGCCAGGCTCGGATTGGCGGGCCAGCCGGGGTTGACCGACCAGTTCATGGCGATAAACAGCTGCCAGCCGAAACAATTGAGAAAGTCCTGCTCGGTGCCGAAATTGTTCACCGGCAGGAAGCCGCCACTGGTGGGATCGAACACCAGTTGGCTGACGCAGCTCTGGGCGTCTGTTGCGGCACTGGCCGCGGGTGGGGCCAGCAGCAGGGCGCAGGTTATCCAGCAGAACACACTCAAGCGTGCCCGGCGCAGCGGGCGAGGCCATCCGTTCATGATCGCATTCCTTGCTCAAGTCTCAGGGGGCGGCCGCCCCTGCCAGGCAGCGGCGGCCGCAGGCATTCAGGCGCCGGGCACCAGGGCCAGGCCGCTTTCCCACGGGTGCTGGGTCGCACTGGGGTTGGCGGCTTCGCTCGGGTTCAGCGCACGCACGCTGACCAGTCCCGGCGCGGCGCTGCTGCTGACCGTGACGGTCATGATGTAGCCCTGGGTGCCGCCGCTGTCGGTTTGCCCCGGGATAGCCGAGGCGTCCGGCAGGAACTGCGTGACCTGGGCGGTGATCCCCGGGTTGGAGAACTGCACCCGCGCGTCGGCGACCGTGGTCTGCGGGTCGGCGCCTTGCACCACCAGCACGAACTGCGCCGAGGTGCCGGGGGCAAAACTGGCCGGCAAGTCGCTGGGGGACTGGCCGTAGAACAGGTCCAGCGGCAGCAACTGCACGGGCCAGGGTTGCGTATCGGTGTTGTTCGCCGCGACACATTCGCAGGCTTCGGGCGTGGCGGTGAGGGGCGCCGGCGTCACGCTGAGGGCCACATCCAGTTGATCGGCGATGACCCACACGTAATTGATCGGCGTGCCATTGATGGTGATGTCGTTGATCGAGAACCCGGCGCTTTGCGGCACCTCGAACACCGCTTGCAGGATCTGGTCGGAGTTGTTCGGGCCGGTGCCGGCGGTGCCACGGGTCACGCGCCAGTAACTGCTCACATCCTGGCCTTGAGGGCCTTTCCAGCCGCTGAAGGACTTGGGCTGTTGCAGGTACAGGCCGATCGGATTGGTCAACGAGATGAGGTTGTTCACCGCCGCCTGGTTGGCCGAGAAACCGATGTGCGGGTCGGAGTTGCGGTAGTTCTGCCCGTACTGGGCGCAGCAGATCAGGCTCTGCTGGTTGGCGCTGCTGCGGATCGGCCGCAGGATGGTGGCCGCGGCCGCCAGGTAGATCTCGGCACTCAGGGTATTGGGCCCGGAGGTCAGGTGCATCGCACCGCCCGACACGCCGGGGATGCGCACGGTGCCGCTGTTCCATTTGTTCACGGTGTCGTAGGCGGGGCGGCCGGTGGTTTCATCGATCACCGGGTCGCCGGCGTTGCCGGTCGGACCGTTGGCGGTGTAGCGCAGGTACAGGTCTTCGAGTTTCACCTGCGGGTCGACATACGCCTGGTACAGCCCCAGCACGGCATTCGGATCGATGTTCCACATGGTCAGGAAGTAGGCCGGGTTTTCGCTGGTGAACATGATGCTGCGCATATTGCCGTCGGGGTCGCGGGTGATCGACCACTCGCAGTATTCATCCAGCCAGCCCCGTGGGCCCGAAGGCGAAAAGTCGGCGTAGGGACCGTTCCAGTTGATTGATTTGCACAGCACGCTGGGGATCTGCAGCTGGGTGGCGGTCGGGTCCGGATACAACGAAAACAGTGTGCCGTCGAGGTTGATCTGGCCGTGGTCGGTGAGTTCCATCACCTGGTCCAGGGTCATGGCCTTGCCGTTCAACTGCGGCACCACGGCGGCGCCGTTGTTGTAGAAAAACGTCCACAGGCGGTTGGGGAACGGCTGCCAGGTAATGGTGATCGGCGTCTGCGTGCCGTAGCCGCTTTCGATCGGGTTGTAGTAGCCCGAGCGCGGCGCGTCGTTGAGGTTGGACCAGGGGTTGCCGATGACCGACATCTGGGTCCAGCCGGTGACGTTGTTGTTCCAGTTGGTCTCGAAGGTCGACAACTGGTCTTCCAGGCCCAGCTTGTTGTAGTCCTTGGGCGCCTGCTCGGCGGGGGAGGTGAATTGGGTGAAGGGTGTGCTCATGTCGGTTCTCCAGCAGGTGTGTGGTGGGACGTGGAGCAGCAACCGGCGCCCGTAGCGGGGCCGGCGGTGGTTTGGCGTGGGTCGTCCCACACCAGTCGCGCGATAAAGCCAGGCAGCGGCGCGTACGCATCCGGCGTCAGTACCTGGCCACTCTCGAGATGGGTCACGATCAGCGATAACTGCGCGGCATCCGTCGGCGTCAGGTGCAGCGCCTTGACGCTGCGCGCAGCATTCAGCGCACGGGACACGCCCTGGGTGATGCAGCGGCCCTTGTCGTCCACCAGGCCCATGCCGATCCGGCTGAAACGCCCGACGTAATGCGGGTTGTCTGCGTTCACGTGCTGTGCGGTGGCGTCTGGCTGATTGAGAAAGACGTCGATCAGGAAGGTGTCGTGGGTGCAGCGCACATGGTCGAACACCACCCACGGGCCGGTCCCTGCCGCCTGAGCCTCGCAGCAGGCTTTGGATGCACCGAACTGCGGCGCCACCGGGGTGCCATAGTCGTAGCCGATGTGGCGGCTGTCCTGGGCCATGTCGCCCAGGGTGGTGTAGCGCCAGGCATCCGCGCTGGTGAAGCTGACCTCGTCGGCCTGGTGCCCGGCGAATGGCTGCAACAGGCACTGGGTGGTGTACTGCGCGGCCGGATTGGCGCGAATCCACACTTCGAGCATGCGGTCGATATTGGCGTGGTAGGAGCAGAACACCGGGTCGAAGGCGGTGTAGGCGTTGTCGGCCATGTCGCCGCCGATCCAGCCGTGATAGTTGTCGTGGGGCTGTTCGTAGAGCCCGTCGAAATTCAGCGCGCGATTGGGGTACAGGTTGTCCGGCTGCGGCGGGTCAAACGTGGTGATGTTGGCCCAGGGATAGCCCGGCACGCCCTGGGGCTGGCTGAAGGTGGTGAAGGTGAGCGCATCCAGCACTTGCTGCTGGAAGATCCGACTCATGCCATACAGGCGCGTGCGCTCGACACGAAACGCCTCGCCCTGGGTGTAGAACAGCGGGTTGCGCTGCACATAGCGGCAGTCCACGCCCTCGACGCTGGCGCTGGCGCAGACTTTTGAACAGCCGTCCTTGGCCGCCGCATAGCGCAAAGGGTTGCGCCGCACTTCGCCGGTGTGCGGGTGCACGTAGGTCTCGTCGAGGAAGGCCTGGGGCAGCCCGGCCTGCGGGCTGCCATCGACACTGGCGTCGGCGGCCATCCAGTCCCAATAGGGAATCGCGCAGTCGATCAGCGCTTCCAGGTGCAGCAGGTAGGCGCGATGCCACAGGGCAAACGCTTCCTGGTAATGCAGGCACCAGTTGGTGTGGATGTAGGCGTAGCGCTGCCAGGGCGAGCCGCTGTCCGGGTCGCCGATGTGCATCACGTCATCCAGGCGGGCGCGGTACAGGTTCAACTGCTCCGGACTCAGGGCGCGGATGTCCTGGCGTACGCGCTTGACCGGCTGCGGCAGGGCCGGTGGGGGGATGCGCTCGGCGGGGTCAAAGGCCGAGCTGGCGTCCAGTCGCCAGCCCTGGTTGACCCACAGGCGGAAGGTTTCCAGCGCATCGATCGGCCAGAATTGCTGGGGGTCGGTGGTCAGCGGCATGTTGCGCGAGGCGAGGTGCTGGTAAATGGTCTGCGACCAGGCCTTGACCGAGTCCGGGTCTTCCAGGAACACGTCGTAGGCGTTCATGCAGCCCGCCCAGGTGGCGGCGACGGCGGCGCGCGAGGCGGACGGTATCCAGTAGGGGGCGCTGAAAAGGCCGTGGATATCAGCGGTCCATGTCGGTTTCGCGACTATCATAAGATCCCTCTCATGCCGCCCCGGGCCAGGTGTTGGCTGGGCTGCTAAGCTGGATTGATGTTAACGAGCCGCTGCGCAGGATTTGTGCAAATTGGCCCGTCTTCGCGACGGATTCATTGCAATTTTCAAGGACGATTTACAACCGATGACAGACGCCATGGATTTGAAGATCCTGGGCAAGTTGCAAAAGGATTGCGACCAGAGCCTGGAGTTGTTGAGCGACAGCGTGGGGCTGTCGTCCACCAGTTGTTACCGGCGGATTCGCCGCATGGAAAGCGTGGGGATTATCAAGGCAAAAGTCGCGGTGCTCGACGAGCGCAAGCTGGGCATCCAGGTGACCGCGTTTTTCCTGATCAAACTGGACAAGGACAGCCACGATATCGACCGCAAGATGCAGCACATCCTCACCCGCCACCCGGAGATTCAGGATTGTTACCTGCTGACCGGCGAGTTTGATTTTGTGATGGTTGCCAAGTTTCGCGATGCGACGGAATACACCGAGTATATCTATCGGTTTCTGGAGACTTATCGGGATATTCCGATTCGGACTTATTCGTCGACGTTGGTGGTACGCACGGTTAAAAAATCCTACGAACTGCCCCTACAAGGGGTGGGCTTCCCTGCGGGTTAGCGGCCTTGAAGACAACCGATCTACCGTGTGCAGCAGCTGGCTTGCCAGCGATGGCATCGCCGGTAAGCCGGCTCCTACAGAAAAGCGCATGCGTGATCGAGTCCTCCCAGTAACCCACTCAAGCAAAAATGAAGCTTTCATGACAAAAGTTCGGTAGCCCTTGGCCACTCCCGTCTCTCCTGTGTAACGCGCTTGAGGACGCCAGACAGGCGTTCTTTTCAGCCGCAAGCAGGATGCCAGGAGTGGGGCGATGGGAACTATGGAACGTTACTCGAAAGTGGGCATGCAGGAGCTCGACCAGCGCCTGTCGAAGATCGTCGAAGCGGCGCGCAAGAAGCCGGTTTCGGTGTATCGCTACGGCGCGCCGTGGGTGTGGATCGTCTCTCAGGACGATTGGCAGGGCGCCTTGAAGGAAGTCGCGAGCTTCATCCCGGCGGGCCATTCCCTGGTGTTGCTGCGCCCGCAGATCGATGAAATCCTCGACCAGCATCGCGACTGGCTGGTGGCCGAAGCCCCGATGTCGATAGCCCCGCACACGGTGCTGCAGATCCTCCTGCTGCAACTGTTGTATTCGGTACCCAGCGAGCAGCAATTGCATGAACAGCTCAACTACAACCTGCTGTTCCGCTGGTTCGTCGGCCTGGACCTGAACCAGAAGGTCTGGAGCATCCACGCGCTGACCCGCGACATCGCCACGCTGCTGAACAACCCGCGGGCGGTGCAACTCATCCAGAAAATCATCGGTGACGTGTTTTGTGGCGCCTTGCTGCACACGCCGGAGTTCTCCTTGAACTTCGCGCTGTTGCACACCTGGCTGGCACGCCACGGCAGTACCTCGATCGCCAGTAATTGAGCTGGCCATACGTCGCGCCATCGGCGGCGGCGCACATAATCAGAATGTCAGGGGGCGGTGTGGAGCATCTGTTCAAATCAACGCTGGCGCTGTGCTGCATGGCGCTGGGCGCCTTGGCGCAACCGGCGTGGGCCGAGGAGGGGGAGCAAGCCCCGGCGCGCAAGGTCGACGTCAACGAGTACTTCGTGCGCGGCAATACCGTGCTCGACGCGGCGACGATCGAGGAGGCGGTGTACCCGTTTCTCGGTCCGCAAAAGACCCTGGACGATATCGAAGGCGCCCGTGACGCGTTGCAGAAAATCTACCAGGCGCGCGGCTATCAATCGGTATTCGTCGAGTTGCCGGAGCAGAAGGTCGATGACGGCATCGTCTACCTGCAGGTCAGCGAAACCAAGATCGGCCGGGTCCGTGTGGTCGGCGCCAAGCATTACTCGCCGGTGGAAATCCGCGAGCAGGTGCCGGCCCTGGAAGAGGGCACGGTGCCGGACTTCGCCACCGTGCAAACCCAGTTGGCCGGGCTCAATCGCGGGGCTGGTCGCCAGGTCACGCCGCTGGTGCGCGAAGGCCAGCGCCCGGGCACCATGGACGTGGATTTGCAGGTCGAAGACCAGAACCCCTGGCACGCCAGTATTGGCCTGAACAACGACTACAGCGCCGACACCGAAAAGCTGCGCTCGGTGGCGACCGTCGGCTACGACAACCTGTGGCAACTGGGCCACAGCATTTCCCTGACCTACTTCACTGCGCCCCAGGACACCGACAACGCCAAGGTCTGGTCGGGCTCCTACACCGCGCCGCTGGATGAGCGCTGGGCCGTGCAGTTCTCCGGTTACCAGTCCGACAGCAACATCGCCACCATCGGCGGCAGCAACGTGCTGGGCAAGGGGCATTCCTACGGCGTGTCGGCGATCTACAGCCTGCCGGCCATGGGCAACTGGGCCAACTCGTTCTCGTTCGGGGTCGACTTCAAGGACTTCGACGAGCAGATGAAATTCGGCGCCAGCAGCGACCAGGTACCCCTCAAATACGCACCGATGACCTTTGGCTACAACGGCTATCGCTACACCGAGCAATCCCAATTGGGCCTCGGCCTGAGTCTGGTGGTGGGCACGCGCGCGTTCTTCGGCTACGGCAGCGACGCCGAGGAGTTCGAGTACAAGCGCTACAAGGCCAGCGCGAGTTTCGCGGTGCTCAAGGGCGACCTGAATTACACCTACACCTTCGCCAACGACTGGCAGTCGGCGACCAAGGGCGGCTTCCAGCTGGCCTCGGGGCCGCTGGTGTCCAACGAGCAATATTCCGCCGGCGGCGCCACCTCGGTGCGCGGCTACCTGGCGGCCGAGCGCACCGGGGATGAGGGCTATCTGCTCTCCCAGGAATTGCGCACCCCGTCCCTGGCCAAGTTCCTTGGCAGTTACGTGCAGGAGTGGCGCTTCTACGCGTTCGCCGAAGGCGCGCGCATGCGCCTGCACGACCCGCTGCCCGAGCAGGAAGACGAATACAGCCTGGCCAGTGTCGGCCTCGGCACCCGCGCCAGTTTGAGCAAGTGGTTGTCCGGCAGCCTGGATTGGGGCTACCCGCTGCTCGATGGACCGAACACCCAGAAACAGGACGCGCGACTGCACTTCAGTGTGCAGGCGACTTTCTGACTTTTTCTTCCGGAGACTTCACCCATGCAACGCCTATTTCTGAGCCTGTTGATCTGCCTGGGCTTCGCGCTCCCGGCCACCGCCCATGCCTGGTGGCAGGACGACTGGCACTACCGCAAGCAGATCTCGGTGGACACCACCGCCCAGGGCGCCGCCATCAGCCAGGCCCTGGGCCGCACCGCGCTGCTGGTGCGCCTGCACACCGGCAACTTCACCTTTGACGGGATCAAGGACGACGGCGCCGACCTGCGCTTTGTGAGTGCCGACGACAAGACCGTGTTCAATCACCAGATCGAAAGCTTCGACCCGCTGATGGGCATGGCGCTGATCTGGGTCGACGTGCCCAAGGTCGAAGGGGGTCAACGCCAGGACCTGTGGATGTACTACGGCAACCAGAAAGCCCCGGCCACCGCCAATGGGCAGCTGACGTTCGACCCCAATTACACCGCGCTCTACCACTTTGACGGTGCCAACGGCACACCGGCCCGCGACACCACCGCTTATGCCAACACGTCGGTAAACGCCACCGGCGCGAGCATCGACGGTGTGATCGGCCGCGCCCTGCAGTTCAGTGGCCAGCCATTGCTGCTGCCGGCCAGCCCGTCGCTGCAACACGCCGCCGGCGCCGCGTTCACCTTCAGCGCCTGGCTGCGCCTGGACCAGGCCAGTGGCGAGCAAGTGGTGCTGGCCCGCCGTGACGGCCCGCACAGCTTGCTGCTGGGGCTGAACCAGGGCATGCCGTTCGTGGACATCGACGGCCAGCGCGCCGTGTCGACCCAGCCGCTGAACCCTGGCCAATGGCAACACCTGGCATTCACCGCCGAGGGCGACAAGCTCAGCTTATATGTGAACGGCCGCGAAACCGCGACCCTGGCCGTGGCGATGCCGGCCTTCAACTCGCAACTGGCGATCGGTGCCGATTTGCCGGAGGCGGCCAGCACGCACCTGCCGTTCGCCGGCGCCATCGATGAGCTGCGCCTGTCCAAGGTGGCGCGTCCGGCTGCGCTGTTGCTGGCCGATGCGAGTGCCCAGGGTGCCGAGTCGAAACTGGTGGCCTACGGGGTGGATGAAGAACAGTCAGGCTTCGGTTTCGGCAGCCTGGGTTTCCTGCTCAACGCCGTGCCGGTGGACGCCTGGGTGATCATCCTGGTGCTGGTGGCGATGATGGTGCAGTCGTGGGTGATCATGCTGCGCAAGAACCGCCAGGTCAGCCGGGTCAGCAGTGCCAACGAAATTTTCCGCGAGCACTTCGCACAGATCGGCACGCGCCTGGAGATGTACGCCGACGACGCACAATTGGGTGAGCGCCTCAGCCATTCCTCGCTGTGGCGCCTGTACCTGGTGGCGGTCAAGGAGATCCGCACTCGCCGCGCGCAGGGGGCCGACACCTCGTCGGTCTCGGCGGCGACGATCGAGGCGATTCGCTGCTCCATGGACGGCGTGCGCACCCGCGAAAACCAGCAACTGAGTGCCAAGCTCTCGACCCTCTCCAACGCCATCGCCGGCGGGCCGTATATCGGCCTGCTCGGCACGGTGCTGGGGATCATGGTGGTGTTCCTCGGCACGGCCATGGCCGGTGACGTGAACATCAACGCTATCGCCCCAGGCATGGCGGCGGCCTTGCTGGCCACGGCCATGGGGCTGTTCGTCGCGATCCCTGCGCTGTTTGGCTACAACCGCCTGATCACGCGCAACAAGGAAGTCAGCGCCGACATGCGCGTGTTTGTCGACGAGTTCATCACGCGCCTGGCCGAGATGCACGGCGAAAGCCAGCACAGTGAAGCGGCGCACCGCCGCGAACACCACGCATCGGTTCCGGCCTGAGGAGAATCGCCATGGCTTCCGTAAATGCCTCCCACGACGATGACGATGATGCCGCCGTCGACAGCATCAACATCACGCCCCTGGTGGACGTGCTGATGGTGGTGCTGGTGATGTTTATCCTCACCGCCACCGCCCAGGTCTCGGGCATCCAGATCCACCTGCCCAAGGCCAGCGCCTCGGTGTCGCTGTCGGAGGCCAAGACCAAGGCGATTTCCGTGAATGACGGCGGCCAGGTGTTCCTCGACGCCTACCCGGTGACCCTCGGTGAGCTGGAAGAGCGCCTGCGCATCGAAAAAGCACTGAATCCGGACTTCCCGGTGATCGTGCGCGGCGATGCGCTGGTGCAGTACCAGAAGGTTATCGAAGTGCTCGACCTGTTGCGCCGGCTGGAGTTGTCCCAGGTCGGGCTGGTCACCGGCAAACCGAGCCAGGGCTGAGCCATGACTGCACAGATCCCGATTGCGCCGTTGCCGGTAAAGAAGAAGCCGCCCCTGCGCCCGTTGAAGTGGGGCGCCGGGTTGTTGCTGGGCGCCGTGGCTGCCTGGTTTCTGTGGCAGTGGGCCAATGACATGAGTGGCGTACGCCGCGAAGCACCGAAGGTGCCGACGATTATCCCGCTGCCGCCACCACCGCCGCCACCGCCGGAAAAGCCCAAGGAGCCCGAGCCCAAGGTCGAGGAAAAAGTCCCGGAGCCGGTGCCCAGCCCGGAACCCGAAGAGGTCAAGCCGGCCGAGGAAGCGCCACCGTCACCCAACGAAGACCTGGCCAACCCGATGCAGATCGATGGCGACGCGCAGTCCGGCACTGATGGTTTCAACATCGGTGCCGGCAAGGGCGGCGGCATGGCCGGCAGCGGTGGCGGCGGGCTGGGCACCGGCACGTACAAACAGTACCTGGCCGGCACCTACCAGCGCTTGATGCGCGAAGACCCGGCGCTGCGCAAGAAGGCCTTCTCGATACAGATAGACCTGTGGCTGGGCGCCGATGGACAGGTCACCAAGGCGCTGGTGGCCAAGTCCAGCGGCGATGCCGAGACCGACGCGCAGATGCTCGCCTTGATCCAGGCACCGCGTGCCACCCAGAAACCGCCGGCGTCGTTGACGCTGCCCCTGCGCCTGTCCCTCAAGGGCCGGCGTCCGGATTGATCGACACCTTTTATCTACGGATTTTTACAGGAGTTGCGTACACATGATTTCCCCCGTGAATCGACTGACCCTGGCGGTCGGCATGGTCATCGCGACCCTGGTCGGCCAGGCGGCGGCAGCCCCGGTCGCCCCCTCGGAAAACGTCACTATCAACCTGATCCGCCTGCTGGTGCAACAAGGCGTGCTGACCCAGGACACCGCCAATGGGCTGATCGCCCAGGCCGAAAAGGAAGCGCAGCAGGCCCGTCAGGCAAATGCCGCGCCGGTGGTGGCCGCCGGCCCCGCGGCAGCACCGGGTGATGTGCGGGTGCAGTACGTGCCGCAGGCGGTAAAAGATCAGATTCGTGACCAGGTCAAGGCCGAGGTCATGGCCACCGCCAAGCAGGAAAACTGGGCCCAGCCCAATACGTTCCCGGACTGGGTCTCGCGTATCACCTTTGACGGCGACATACGCCTGCGCGATGAATCGCGGTATTTCTCGGGCAACAACAGCAATGAAATCGTCGACTACGCCAAGCTCAATGACAGCGGCCCGTACGACACCAACAAAGACACCAACACCAAGTTGCCGCCGCTGCTCAACACCACCAAGGACCGCGAAAACCTGTTCCGCCTGCGCGCCCGCCTGGGCATGAAGGCGGTGATTTCGCCGGAATGGACTGCCGGTATCCGCATCGGCACCGGCTCCGACAACAACCCGGTGTCCACCACGCAGACCCTCGGCGGTGGCTTCGGCAAGAAGGACATCTGGCTGGACCAGGGCTACCTAAGCTGGAAGGCCAGCCAAGACGTGACCCTCACGGCCGGGCGCTTCGCCAACCCGTTCTATTCCACCGACATGATGTATTCGGGCGACCTCAACTTCGACGGTATCGCCGCCAATTTCAACCATGCCCTGAACAGCGAATGGGGGCTGTTCGGCACCCTCGGCGCGTTCCCGGTGGAGTACACCTCCGACTCGGCCAGCAGCAACGGCTTCGACAAGGAAGACAGCGAAACCAAATGGCTGTTTGGCGGGCAGATCGGCGCCAACTGGAAGCTCAACCGCGGCAACAGCCTCAAGGGTGCGGTGGCGTACTACCACTTCGACGACATCGAAGGTAAACGCTCCGGCGCCTGCGAACCCTGGGCCGGGCAGCCGGCCTGTGACAGCGACGGCTCGCGCCTGGCCTTCATGCAAAAGGGCAACAGCGTGTTCCTGCTGCGCGATATCACCCCCAACCCGGCCACGCCCGGCCTGACCCCGCAACCGCAGTTTGTCGGCCTGGCGTCCAAGTTCGACGTGCTCGACCTCAACCTGGCGTGGGATGCCGAGTTGCCCAGCGACTTCAAGCTGCGCACCCAGGGCAACTTCATCCACAACCTGGCCTACGACAAGGGCGAGATGCTCAAGCGCAGCGAAGGCGAGATCGTCAACAACATCAACAGCAAGGGCCAGTTCGAAAGCGGTGGCAACGCGCTGATGGTGCAGATGACCCTCGGCAGCGCGCTGGAGATGCGCAAGCGCGGCGACTGGAACGTGCTGGCTGGCTACAAGTACATCCAGCCCGACGCCTTGCCTGACGGTTTCAACGATTCCTCGTTCCACTTGGGCGGCACCAATGCCAAGGGCTATTTCATCGGCGGCAACTACGGCATCGACAAGAACATCTACGCCAGTGCGCGTTGGTTGAGCGCGTCCGAAGTGTATGGCGCGCCGTTCGAAGTCGATGTGATGCAACTGGAACTCAACACGCGCTTTTGATGCGCAGGGAGATGCCACATGAACACGCGAATCTGCGGGCTGTTGTTGCTGCTGGTGGCCAGCGGCGCCTGCGCCGAAGGCATGGAGGAACGCCTGCGTACGCAACTGCGCAGCACCACCCAGCAATTGCAGGCGCTGCAAAGCGAGCAGGCCCAGGCCAGTGCGGCGCGTGTCGCCGCTGAGGCCCAGGCCAAGCAGGCCCAGGCGCAAATCAAGCAACTGACGGCCGAGCTGGAAAAGGCCCGTGGCACGGCCGAGCAACTGGCCGGCCAGCAACAGAATCTGCACAGCCAGGCGCAAGCCCAGGTCGCGGCCAGCCATGAGCAGATCGGCAAGTTCAAGAAGGCCTATGAGGAACTGCTGGTCCTGGCCAAAGGCAAGGAAGCCGAGCGCGCCCGCTTGCAGGCACAGTTGAGCGAACGTGACACACAAGTGCAGCAATGTTCAGTCAAGAATCAACAGATGTATGGCGTGGCGCAGCAACTGCTCACGGCCTACGAAAAGATTGACGTGGCTGAGGTGATGAGTATTCGCCAGCCCTTCGCCAGCAGCGCGCGGGTCAAGTTCGAGGAACTGGCCCAGGGCTTTGGCGACGATCTCTACAAGAGCCGTTTCGATGCGCCCCAGGCGGGCGTCAACCATTGATCACAAGGAAGAACCGCACATGAACGAATTGATCACCAGCGTCACCACCCAGAGCTTCACCGAGTTGTTGCAGGAAGCCGGCTACCGGGTCAACCAGAGCGAACAGAACGGCATCGTGCAACTGCTCAGCGCCAGCCAGGGCATCGGCTTTGCCGTGCGCTTCGGCAACCCGGCGGCGGAGCAGGGCGGCTACGTGGACTTCACCTACAGCTGCGCACTGCGCGTGCAGGGCGAGTTGCCCGAAGGCCTGGCCCAGGTGTGGAATGCCTCGCGGCGCTTTGCGCGGTTGTCGCTGCAGGGCGAATTCTTGCTGATGGAAATGGACGTGGTGGTGGCCGGCGTCGGCGCCTCGCACCTGCGCAGCCAGCTGGAGTTGTGGGACCGCTTGCTGCAGGAATTCATCGTCTACCTGCGTGAATACAGCCAGCAGGCCGCGCAGTTGCAGGCCCAGGCTGCGGCGGTCGGCGAAGAGGCGCCCGTCCTGTGAAGAAGCCAACCCTGATGGTCGGCGCCGGCGCGTTGGCGGTGCTGGTGGTGGCCGTGGCGCTGTGCCTGCGTCCGGGCAGCGACCCGGTGGCCGCCCAGCAACCGGCACCGCTGCTCGATCCGGCGCCGGCCGGGCCCGCGGTGGCGCGCCTGGGCAATCAGCAGATCGACCTGGTCGAACTCAAGAGCGTGCTGGCGAGCCTGCCAGCCGAGTCTCGCGAGCAACTGCGTGGCAACCGTGGCGCGTTGGAAACCTGGATTCGCTCACGGCTGGCGCAAAAGGCCGTGCTCGAACAGGCCGACGCCCAGGGCTGGCGCCAGCGCCCGCAGGTGGAGCAGCAGACCCGCGCCGCCACCGAGCAGATCGTGTTCCGCGACTACATGCTCTCGGTCAGCCAGGTGCCGGCGGACTACCCCAGCGCGGCTGAATTGCAGCAGGCCTACGACAGCGGCAAGGCGCAATGGGTGACGCCGCCGCTGTATCGGGTGAGCCAGATTTTCCTCGCGGTGAATGACCCGCAAAACCTCGACACGGTGCGCCGCCAAGCCCAGGAACTGAGCCGCCGGGCACAGGCCGCGCCGGGGGATTTCGCCGCCCTGGCCAACCAGTTTTCCCAGGACCCCGAGACTGCTGCGCGTGGCGGTGATTCGGGCCAGCAGCCATTGCAGCAACTGGTGCCCGAGGTGCGCGGCGCGGTGTCGCGGCTCAAGGTCGGCGCGGTATCGGACGCGGTGCAGAGTGCGGCGGGCTTTCATGTGCTCAAGCTCACCAGCCAACAGCCGGCGCGCACCGCCAGCCTCGACGAACTGCGCGAACGCCTGACCCACGCCCTGCGTGCCCAACGTCAGGAACAGATCGCCAAGGCCTACCTGGAAGGCATGCTCAACACCGCGACCTTGAGTATCGACGGTGCCGAGTTGAACAAAGTGCTGGAGTAACCCGCGACCACCCGCATTGGATGCACCGACCGACAGACAGGGAGTCTCACATGGCATTACTGGAACCGTCCGGCCAACAAGGGCCTTCAACCTATCGCGCGCCATCCGAGTCACGTGGCGCCTGGCTGGCCCTGGCCGCCGAGATCGATCCGGAGGTGGCGCGCTACTTCCTGGTCAGTGCGCGCTGCGGCTGTTTCATGCAGGCCGCGCGCAGCTTGAATATCAAGGCGACGCTGCTGCGCAAGCGCCTGGCGCAACTGGAGGAGCACCTGCGCCATGCGTTGTTCAGTTATCAGGGCAACGGCCTGGTGCTCAGCCGCGACGGCTTGCAGTTGCAGGCCCAGTTGGTAGCCCTGGCCCATGAGCGGCGCCTGCCGGTGCTGGAACAGCCGCTGATTCGCCTGGCGGTGGCCGAGCCGATCCTGCACGACATCCTCGGCCGTGACCTGATTGCCTTGCTGCGCCGCAACGCCAGCGTGCGCCTGGAGATCATCTCCCTCGACAGCCAATTGTCCCTGCAAGCGGTGGACGTCGATGTGGTGGTGTGGCTCTCCGACACCGACGGCCCGGTGCCCGGCCCGAGCTTCGCCACCGAACCGCCACGGGCCCTGGCCCGCCTGGAATATTTGCCGCATATCGCCAAGCGCTATTCGCGCCTGACCACGCGCCCGGACAGCGTCGACGACCTGAATGACTACATGCTGGTGCAATGGCAACCCGATGCACAGGTCGACGCCCTGCAGCCGTGGAACCAAGTGGTGGAGCAACGCCTGGCGGCGGTGGTGCAGGTGCAGGCTTATTCGCTGATGCTGGAGATGATCCGCTGCGGCGCCTGCATCGGTTTGCTGCCGCACTACATGAGCAGTTTCGACCGTGGGCTGGTGGCACTGCCGGGGTTGCTGGCCGACAGCATGCAACGCCAGGTGTGGCTGGCGGTGAATGCGCAGGTGCAGCATGCGCAGGCGGTGCAGATGATTGTCGAGTTGATCGTCAGCACGTTTGAAGGGCGGCGGGAGTGGTTTGGCTGAGTGCCTATCCGTTGTCCGGGTAGCGGCTGCTGGCGGTCGCGCTCTCAGAGTGGGTGTGCCTGATGGATCGAGGTGCCTGCATCGCAGGCAAGCCAGCGCCCACAGAAAGGCTGATCAGCGTTGCAACACACCACGAAAGGTCGCACTCAGGGCCCGCAAGGTTTCCCGCGAACGCGTGTCGCTGATGCGGCTATGGAGCACCACCTCACTCACGGCCAGGGCCGGCAAGCCGTATTGCTCGCTCACCTCCACCGCTCCGGCCGGGGCCACGCGGTGGGCGAGGGCAGCGACGCCCAATCCGGCGGTGACTGCCGCGCCCACGGCCATCACCCCGCCGCCAACAAATACCTCGGTCCAGTCGATACACGCCGCATCCAGCGCGCGCGTCGCCAGGTGCCGCACGCCGCAGGGCGCGGCCATGGTTGCCATGCGCAGCGGCGTGCCGGGGCGGTGTTGCCAGGTGGGCGCGGCGAACCAGCCAAAGCGTTCCACCGCCAATACTTCGCCGTCCTGGCGCTCGCCCTCATTGCGCACGATCACCGCGTCCAGCTCATTGCGGTCGAAGGCGGCCACCAGGTCGCGGGAGGACGCGATACGTACTTCAAGGATCACCAAAGGGTCGTAGGCGGCCAGGCGGCTGAGCCAAGTCGGCAGGTCGGGGCCGGCCACATGGTCGCTGATGCCGATCACCAGGCGCCGGGGCGCTTGGCTGCCCATATCGCCCAGTGCGCGTTCGTGGGCATTGAGCAGGGCGCGCGCGGCGACGATAAAGTGCTCGCCCTGCGGTGACAGCCGCACATGGCGCGGCGTGCGCTCCAGCAAGCGATAGCCCAGGCGTTCTTCCAGGCGCTTGAGCTTGAGGCTGATAGCGGCCTGGGAGGTGTCGAGGGCTGCGGCGGCGCGGGTGAAACTGGCGAAGTCGGCGACCAGCACAAAGGCCTGCACGGTGTCGATATCCAGCGGTTTTGGCGCGTCAGTCATATCCAATCCTTATCGCACATATATCGGCTGATATCTTGTTGAAATCATCGGCGCTGCGCAAGCTGAACCCTCAACTTGCACGGGAGCTTCTTCATGTTTGCCAAACAGTATTCACACCGCTTGCCTGCCGACTACGACATGGCCGTGATCCGCCGCCGCGCCGCGCAATTGGGGCCGTTGTGGGATCACGCCGAGGGGTTGCTGTTCAAGGCGTTTATCGCCCAGGAGCACGCAGGCAATGTGTATGCCTCGGTGTATTTATGGTCCGACCCGCTGCAGGCCGCCGATTTTCTGCTCGGAGAGCGCTTTCAGAAGGTGCTCGACAGCTTCGGCCGGCCGTATATCGAGAGCTGGTTGCCGCTGGATGTGCAACGTGGGCCGGCGCAGACCGCGCTGAGTCTGTACCGCGAGGAATGGGCGTTGGAACCGGGGGCGGACAGGGCGGCGATCCTGGCCGAGGAGAAAAGTCGTAACCAGCAGTTGGCGGATAGCGGCGACACCTTTGCGGTGTTCCTCGCGCTGGATGTGCAGGCCTGGCGGCTGGTGCGGATCACCTTGTCGGCCAAGGCGCTGCAGGCGGACCATCCCGGGACGGGCTACCAGGTGTTTTACCTGGCCCATCCCGGGATTTGACTCAGGAGTTGAATCGGGCTTTTGGCTGGCTGAGCTTGCGCTCGGCCACCGCTCCGAACACCAGGCCCAGGGTGGTCCACAGCACCAACTGGATGCCCAACGAGGCCACGCGGAATTTCCACAGCAGCACGGCCGAGAATTGCTCCGGCACTTCGTTGATCACCGGGAACAGGCTGCCGGCCACTGCGACGATCACGATGTACAGCGCCACGCCGAGGATCGCGCCGCTCCACACGCCACGGCGGGCAATCAGCTTGCGCGCGGCGTTGATCGCGATCACGGCCGCCACCACCGACACCAGCAGCATCAGGAAGAACAGCTTGGTGCGCTGGGCAATGGTCTGCGGGTCCCCCACCGAAGGCGGGTTGGCCGGGTATTTGAGCCCGGGCACCAGGATAAGCGTCACAAAGGCCGCCAATGCCAGCAGCGCCGCCAGGCCGCGCGGGCCGACCTTGCCGATGCGGCCCAGGGTGTAGGCGAACACCAGGGCGAAGAGGCCACCCAGGGACACGCTGTAGACCACCACGCCGGTGAACAGGCCGAAGGTACTTTGCACCTCGCGGCTCACCAGTTCTTCTTCCGGCGCATCGCCGTGCATCTGTGCCATCTGGTCTTCAAAGGCGATGGCCTTGTCGATCTGCGGCTCGCCGAAGGCCTTGGCGAAACCGAAGGCCAACACGCCGGCGAGCAGGCCCACCAGCATCCCGCGTACGAGTAATTGCCCTGTCATGGTGTGTCTCCCTTATGAATTAATGGCAGGGGAAACCCAGCAGGTGGCGACCGTCGTGCACAAACTCGTGCACGTACATGCCCTTGAACACCGCAGTGGCGCCTTGCTCGGCACCGACGAAGTAAATCGCCAGCATCAGCAGCAGGCCGCCGAAGATCGCCCAGGGCAGGATTTCGCCCAGCGGGATCGTCGGCACATAAACATCAGGATGGGTTGCAGCAATATTAGCCATGAGAACCTCCAGGGATGACGCGTCCCGAAATGGATAGCGAAGGGGCTGAAACAGGGTCTGGCTTACGGCTACTGGGCCGAATACAGTGGCGCGACCGCGCCGGAATCGAACCGGCTTCCTCTTTCATGTTCGTTGTAACATGTTGAAACAACTTTGCCAGTCTACGCTGACTGCGCGCTGAAACAGAGTGAAATTGTGATGCAGGCCACCCGTCTGACCCTTATCTGCCATGCCATCACGCCGCTGCAAAAGCAGGGGCGCTTTCCCGATGACGAATCGGTGGCGATGGACTGGCAAGCTGCCGCGTCATCGCTGGCCGGGCGCTACCCGAAAAACCTGCGCCTGCTCTGCGCCCCCGAGGCTCGCGCCCGGCAGACGGCGGGTTTGTTCGGCAGCGCGCCGGTGATTGAAGAAGCCCTGCGCGATGGCAACTTCGGCGATTGGAAGGGCCAGGCCATCAGCCAGTTGGATCATGGCCAGTTGCAGGACTGGATGACCAACAGTGCCAGTGCGCCCCACGGCGGCGAGTCGGTCGAGCAGATTTGCGCACGCGTGGCACAGTGGATGAAAACCCTCGAAACACAGCCCGGGCACGTAGTGGCTATCACCCATCCCTTTGTCATCCGCGCCGCGATGCTGTACGTGTTGCAGTTGCCCGTCGCGATGTTCTACCGGATCGACGTCGAGCCACTCTGCGCCACCGAACTGCGCTTCAACACTGTCTGGCGCCTGCGCCTGGAAACTCACGCCTAGCCGCATGAACATGGCAAAATCCACGCCCCGCACTGAGAGCAACCCATGAAACGCATCCTGATCATCGGCATTGGCGCCGGCAACCCTGACTACATCACGATGCAGGCCGTGAAAGCGCTGAACCGCACCGACGTGTTTTTCCTGATGGACAAGGGCCAGAGCAAGGACAAGCTGATCGACCTGCGCCGCGAGATCTGCGAGACCTACATCACCGAGCCCGACTACCGCTTCGTCGAGGCCGACTGCCCCGAGCGTGTGCGCGGGGATATCGACTACACCACGGCCGTGCAGGACCTCAACCGCGACAAGCAGGCGACGTTCGAACGCATGATCAATGAGGAAATGACTGACGGTGAAGTCGGCGCTTTCCTGGCCTGGGGAGACCCGGCGCTGTACGACAGCACCATTCGTATCCTGCAGGCGATCCTCGCCAGTGGCCGCTGCCACTTTGAGTTTGAAGTCATCCCCGGCATCACCAGCGTGCAAGCCCTGGCGGCCCAGCACAAGGTGGCGCTGAACCGCATCGGCAAGTCCGTCGAAATCACCACCGGGCGCCGTTTGGCCGCAGGGCAGGCGAGTGATGCCGATACCCTGGTGGTAATGCTCGATGCCGAAGATTCCTACCGCAGCGTGGCGGATCAAGGCCTGGATATTTATTGGGGCGCCTACCTGGGCACGCCGGATGAAATCCTGATCAGCGGCAAGGTCAGCGAAGTGGCTGAAGAAATTGAACGGGTGCGCAAGGCGGCGCGCCTGGAGAATGGTTGGATCATGGACACTTATTTGTTGCGCAAACCCTGAGGTAACGTCCCATGCTCAAACTGTTTGCCCTGGCGCTGGCCCTGGTGGCCGGTGCCGCCCAGGCCGATACCAGCCTGCATACCGATTTGCCGCTGTCGTACCTGGAACAGACCCAGGGCGATGCGCGCAACCAGCCACTGGTGATTTTCCTGCACGGGTTCGGCAGCAACGAGGAGGACCTGTTCGGCATCAAGGACGCGCTGCCCTCCACTTGGACCTACCTGTCGGCCCGTGCGCCGATGCCGGTCGACCCGCATGGTTTTCGCTGGTTTACCAAGACCCCGGGCGACGGCGAGTACAACGGCGAAACTGCTGATTTGCAGCGCAGCGCCACACTGCTCGAAGACTTCGTGACCCAGGCCACCGCCAAATACCACACCCAGAGTGACCGGGTGTTCCTGGTCGGTTTCAGCCAGGGTGCGATCATGTCCTACGAGGTGGGCTTGCGTAAGCCTGCGTTGGTGCGTGGGATTGCGGCGTTGAGTGGCAGCGTGTTGCCGGTGCTCAAGGCCGAGCTGAAGCCGGATGAGCGCCTGAAACAGCTGGCGATCTTTATCGGCCACGGCACCCTGGACCAGGCGCTGCCGTATACGTCGGCGACGCGCGCGAATGAGGTGCTGACGGGGTTGGGGCTGACGCCGGAGTTTCATGGCTATCCGGGCATGCCGCATACCATCAGCGAGGCGGAGGTGCAGGACCTGAAGGCTTGGCTGGAAAAAAGCCTGAACTGACGTTGGCTAAGTGTGGGAGCTGGCTGGCCAGCTCGCACATTTGTTGGTGGCGTCAGGAAGATCGGCTCACTTGCCGCCGGTGATCTGCTTCACCAACTCCGCATGCCCCTTCACATCATCGGCCCGCGAGATGGCCTGGATCACCAGCAAATGGTTGCCCGAACCGCCGAGGAAAGTGGAGTTCAAGGTCTTGCCGCCGCCCTGGGTGGCGGTGCTGTCCACCTGGCGCAACCCCAGGCCCTTGAACGAGAGTTTCTTCTCGCTGAGTTTCTTGAAGTCGGGGAGTGCAGCGGTCTGGTCCTTGACGAAGCCGGCCACGGCGCCGTCGAGGAACTGCGTGTCGTTGTCCTGGATGGTAACCCCGTCGTTACGCACGGTTTCGGCGACGATCACCACGCTTTTCGTGGTCTGGTTGGCGTACATCGTGCCTTGGGTGTCGGCGGTGCCATCTTCGGCCTTGCCGGCCGGCAGGGTGTCGGCGACGTAGGCCTTGGGCAGGCTGAAAGTGAACTTACCGCCCAGTGTGGAGAGGGTTTGCGTGGCAGGCTTGGCAGCAGCGAAGGCGCTGCCGGCGGTAAGCGCAAGGGCCAGCAGGACGGCGGTCTTGGTGAAAGTGGCCATGAAGCGCTCCAGGGATGAACGAAATTGCGGCATATTCTGTCAGAAATTTCGCAATATCGTTCATCCGAAGCCTTACACCTTGTCGGACTCCTCCTCGAGCCGATCCATCTCAAACAGTCGTGCCAGTTCTGCACGGGCTTCCTGGGCGGTCTGCATGACCTTGGCCGCATCGTCGTACACCGCGTGTTGGGCGGCGAGGACTTGCAAGTCGTGGTTTTTGAAACGGGTGATGCGCGCATCGGCCTGGGCCTGGCTCAAGCCCAGGCCCACCAGGGTACGGCGGCTCATTTCCAGGCTGGAGTAGAAGGTCTCGCGCACCGGCGAGGCATCCAGGTCCACCAGGCGGTGCACGTGCTGGCGGTTACGCGCGCGGGCGATGATCTTCATGTGCGGGTAGAGGCTGCGCACCAGCTCGGCGGTCTTGATGTTGATCTCCGGGTCGTCCATGGCGATCACGAAGAATTCCGCCTGGTCGACCTTGGCGGCATGCAGGATTTCCGGGCGTTGCGGGTCGCCATAGAACACCGGCATGCCGCCGAAACTGCGGGTCAGCTCGATGGTTTCCACCGAAGTGTCGAGGGCGATGAACGAGATGTTCTGCGCACGCAGGATCCGCGCCACGATCTGCCCCATGCGGCCCATGCCGGCGATCACCACGCGCGGTGCATCGCTTTCGATGGTGCGGTATTCCTCGGGCACTTCCACCGGCTTGACCTTGGGCTTGAACAGCTTCGGGCACACCAACAGCAGAAGTGGCGTCACGGCCATGGACAGGGTAATGGTCAGCACCAGGATGTCGTACAGGTGCGGTTCGAACAGGCCCTGGTCGCGACCGATCTTGAACACCACGAAGGCGAATTCCCCGCCTGCCGCCAGCACCACGCCCAGGCGCAGCGCGCTTTCGCGGTTGAGATCACCGACCATGCGGCCAACGGCGTAGAGCAGCGGCAGCTTCAGGCCGATCAGCAGCAGCGTCAAGCCGATCACCACCAGCGGCGAGCTGAGCAACAGGCTGAGATTGGCGCCCATGCCCACGCTGATGAAAAACAGCCCGAGCAGCAGGCCCTTGAACGGCTCGATCTGGGATTCGAGTTCGTGACGGTACTCCGAGTCCGCCAGCAGCAGGCCGGCGAGGAAGGCGCCGAGGGCCATGGACACGCCCACCAGTTCCATCAACCAGGCGGTGCCGATCACCACCAGCAACGCGGTGGCGGTGGAGACTTCACGCAGGCCGGTCTTGGCGACGATGCGAAACACCGGCCGCAACAGGTAGCGGCCGCCGATGATCACCACGGCGATGCTGCCGAGGATCTGCAGCACGTGTTGCAGGCCCTGGGCCTCGGTGGTCGGATGATCGCTGCCGGCCAGCAGCGGCACCATGGCGATCAGCGGGATTGCGGCAATGTCCTGGAACAACAGGATGGCAAACGCCAGGCGCCCGTGGGGCTGGTTCAGCTCCTTGCGCTCGGCCAGGCTCTGCAGGCCAAACGCGGTGGACGACAGCGCGAGGCCCAGGCCCAGCACGATCGCGCTGTTCCAGGGCTGGCCAAACAGCCACAACGCCACGGCCCCCATCACCAGGCCGGTCAACAGCACCTGGGCCAGGCCAACCCCGAACACCGCCTTGCGCATCACCCACAAACGCTTGGGCGACAATTCCAGGCCAATGATAAACAGCAGCAGTACCACGCCCAGCTCCGAGAACTGCGCCACGCTTTGCGGATTGCCGACCAAACCCAGCACGGAGGGGCCGATGATCACACCGGCAAACAGATAGCCCAGGACCGCACCCAGTTGCAGGCGTTTGGCCAGGGGCACGGTCAGCACGGCGGCGAGCAGGAACACCACGGCTGCTTGTAACAGGTTGCCTTCATGGGGCATTGCGAACTCCAGGATCTTCAAAACCAGTCAACAGGCGGGTATTAGAGCGCTTTTTACATTTCGATAATTGTGTTTTTGCAGCGAGCTACCGTGCATGGGGCGCCATTTCTATTGCGTAAGCACTATTCCGCCGCCACGCAGGAAGGATGTACAAACAATTTCCCGAGGTTGGCGGGTGGCAGCTCATCCGGTTTATCTACTAGTTTTCAGGCTCTTGAGTTTATATTCCTTGGATGGCATATTTGCATGAGCTGGGAAATTGAATACACGGATGAATTCGGAGCCTGGTGGGAACATCTGGGTGAAAAAGAGCAGATTTCGGTGTCGGCCAGCGTTGATCTGCTGGGCCTCTTCGGGCCGGGTTTGAGTTTTCCCCACAGCAGCGACATCAGGGGCTCTCGGCACGGCAACTTGCGAGAACTGCGCATCCAGCACGCGGGGCGGCCTTATAGGGTGTTGTACGCGTTTGATCCGCGACGATGTGCGTTGTTACTGATGGGCGGTGATAAGACCGGGCAACATCGATGGTATGAAACGCACGTCGCCGTGGCAGAAAAGCTGTACGACGTGCATTTAGAGATATTGCGTAAAGAGGGCCGTAACCGTGGCTAAGAAATTCGCCGAACTCCAAGCTCGCATGACGCCGCAGGCGCGTGCCGAAGCCGAGCAGTTGCTTGAGCAACACCTCAAGGAAATGCCGCTGCACGAACTGCGCAAGGCTCAGCAGTTGAGCCAGGAAAGCCTGGCGAAAATATTGAATATCAACCAGGCCGCCGTCTCCAAAATGGAAAGGCGCACCGATATGTACATCAGTACGTTGCGTGACTACATCCGCGCGATGGGCGGCGAGTTGGAAATTATCGCGACGTTTCCCGACGGCCAGGTCAAGATCGAAAACTTCGCGTGCTGAAGTCCAGCAGGGTGTTTGGCAATCGCCAGGCCATGCGCCGGGTAGTCGTTAAAGGGTCGGTCTCGTGAATCAGCTTCTCGCCATGCGCGCCTTCGTCCGTGTGGTCGAAACCGGCTCATTCAGCCGTGCGTCCGACCAGTTGGGATTGCCGCGCTCCACCGCCAGCAAATTGATCAACGACCTGGAAATGCACCTCGGCATCAAGTTGATGCACCGCACCACGCGCGCGCTGGCGCCGACGTCCGAAGGGCTGGAGTATTACCGCCATGCCCGGCGCCTGGTGGCAGAGCTGGATGAAGTGGACAGCGCCGTGCGCGGGCAAACCCTCAAGCCCAGCGGCCATTTACGGGTAGACGCACCGGCGTCGTTCGCCAATTGCCTGTTGATTCCGGCGCTGGTGGATTTTCACCGCGAGTATCCCGATATCACGGTCGCCCTGGGCATCAGTGATCGCTCAGTGAATATCGTGGGGGAGGGGGTTGATTGCGTGATCCGCGCCGGCAAGCTGGAGGACATGGCGATGATCGGTCGCAAGGTCACGGACCTTGAGTACCTCACCTGCGCTGCGCCGGCTTATCTGGAGCGCCGAGGTGTACCGGTGTCCCCGCAGGACCTGGCGCAACATCACCATAGCGTCGGCTATTTCTTCGCCGGCTCGGGCAAGCCGGAACCGTTGATTTTCGAGCAGGGCGACACGCGCATCGAGGTGGAAAACTGCGCGTTTTCCACCAACGAGGGCAACGGCCTCAAGGAAATGCTGCTCGCCGGCCTGGGCGTCGGGCAGCATTTCAAGGCAATCGTGCAGCACTACGTGGACACCGGCCAACTGGTCAGCGTGTTGCCGCACTGGTCACGCCCGGCCACACCGCTGCATATTCTTTACCCGCCCAACCGGCACCAGAGCGCGCGGCTCAAGGTATTCGCCGATTGGGTGATCGGTACGTTCGGGGTCAGGGAATGATCGCGATCACGCGGATTTCCACGCGCATGGTCGGCAAGCCCAGCGCTTCGACGCCCAGTTGCGTCCAGATCGGCGCATGGTTGGGCATGTACTGGCGGTAGTGCTTGACCATCGCCTCGTTGACCTCGGGCGGGAAACCGCCGACGTGGTAGGAGTTGACGTGGATCACGTGCTTCCAACTGGCGCCGGCGGTGGCCAGGGTGCGCTCCAGATTGTGAAACGCCTGGGCGATTTCCTCGTCCAGGTCGGCGGGGATCTGCAATTCATCGTCCCAGCCGCCCTGGCCTGAGGTTTCCACGCGATTGCCGACCTTTACCGCTTGCGAGTAGTGCAGGTGCTCGCGCAGGTAGTCGCCATAGCCTGGGGTGACAAAGAATTCGGGCGTGCTCATGGTGTTTCCTTGGGTTCAGTACAAGACCGGACCCAGGCTAGAGCACTGGATGGGCGAACAAAATCCCGAATTCATGCCATGACTATCTATCCATATGCACAATCGGCTGCGGCTCTACAGGAGCCAGGTTCGCTGGCTTGCGATACAGCCCCACGGCCAGCCCGGCGATGATGATGCCGATCGAAATCAGGTTCGGCGTGGAAATACGCTCGCCGATAATCAGCATTGAACTGGTGATCCCGAACACCGGAATCAGCAACGACAGCGGCGCCACGGTGGACACCGGGTACAGCTTGAGCAGCGAGTTCCAGCCCCAATAGGCGAAGTGCGTGGCCAGGTACACCTGGAACAGGATGGACAGGATCGCCGTCAGGTCGAGGCTCGCCTGCAGGCTTTCGAACGGCGCACTGCCGTGCATCAGCCAGGCCGTGAGAAACAGCGGGGTCGGTGGGATCAGGCTGGCCCACACCATGAACGAGAAGATCTCCTTGACCCCGGATTTCTTGATGATCACGTTGCCCACGCTCCAGGCCACCGCGCTGAGCACGATCAGCATGACCCCGAGTACCGCGTGGTTGCCTTCCTGGGTGGAGATGATCCCCGCCAGGCCGATCAGGGCCAGGAGTGCACCGAGCATCTGCGCGCCACGGATTTTTTCCTTGAACAACACAAAGCCCCAACCCATGGTGAAAAACACGCTGAGCTGAATGATCAATGAGGCAATGCCGGGGCTCACGCCCACTTGGATCCCGTAGTTGATCACGCCCCACATGCCCAGCCCGAAGATAAAGCCGTAGGCGGCGACATAGCTGAACTTCACGGCCGGGCGCTTGATGAAGAACACCAGCGGCAAGGCGGCGAGGGCGAAGCGGATACCCGTGAGCACAAACGGATCGATCGAGCGCAGGCCCAGTTTAGTGATAGGGAAGTTCACCCCCCAGACCAGGGTGACGAGAACGGCGAGTGACAAATGTTTTTTCAGCATGGACCCTCCTTGGGTCAGGCGACGCACCGCAATCGCGGTGCGCCGCGTGCAAATCAGTTCAGGGCGAAGCGTTGTTGCATCAGGCACAGCCCGGCCATTTCCATCAGCAGGTTGTCGGCCGAAGCACGTTGGGCCGGCGACAGGCTGGGCAGTGTAGCCAGCAAGGCGCGCACTTTACGCGGATCGAAGAACGGTACGTTGCTCAAGGCCGGGCCGCTCAGTACGTCGTGGATCATTTCGAACAGCTTCGACTGCGGGCTTTCGGATGCCGGCGGCGCGCGGAAGTACTGTTTCTTGCGATCCAGCACCGCCTGCGGCACATACGGGCGCATGGCTTCGCGCAGCGCGTATTTCTCGGTGGCGCCGCGCACTTTCATGTTTACCGGCAGGCGGCAGGCGGCTTCGATCACCTGGTGGTCCAGCAGCGGCGGGCGGCCTTCGAGGCTGCCGGCCATTTCCATGCGGTCGCCCAGCGAGGTAAGAACCACGTTTGGCAGGCTGGATTTGGCGACCATGTACAGCGAGCGGTTGACCGGCTCCCAGCCTTCGAGCGCGCGGGGGCTCAGGCGGTCGTAGAACTGGCGATAGGCATCCACGTCGCAGAAACGCTCGCGGAACTCATCGGTATACAGCTGTGCCAGCGGGCCGAACAATGCGGATTGGGTTTGCAGCCACGACACGCCGTGGCCGAGTTCGTCCTGCACCCACTTCACGTCATTCTTGCCGCCGGGCAGGTAGCGATCTTCGCTGCTGTGCAGGCGTCGGGTGAGTTCGGCGATCACCGCCGGGTCCTGGTGTTCGTGGTTGTACAGCAGCATGTCGCGGCGGTAGTGCGGATAGCCGCCGAAGACTTCGTCGGCGCCTTCGCCGGTCAGCACCGCGCGCATGCCCTGGCCCTGCACGAACTTGCACAGCAGGTACTTGGCCACGCTGTGGGCGTTGGCGAACGGCATCTCGGCGTGCCACAGCGCGTTTTCGAAGTTGTCCGCCATGTCAGAGGAGTTCACGGACAACACGTTGAGGTGGGCGCGGTTATGCCGGGCAGCCACTTCGGCGTATTGGCGTTCGTCGTAGGCCTGCTCGCCCTCGAAGGACAAGTGGAAGGCCTGCAGCGGCTGGCCGGTCAGCTCGGTGGCGATGCCCAGCATTGCCGAGGAGTCCAGCCCGCCGCTCAGGCAGACGCCGACCGGTACGTCGGCATGCAGGCGCAGGCGTACGGACTCCTCGATGGTGCTGCGCAGCGTGTCGATGATCTCGGCTTCACTGCGCTGCTCGGTGGCCTGCGCGTCGGGGAAGTCCCAGTCCCAGTACTGCTCGGTCTGCAGGCCGCTTTCGTCGGCGATGATCCAGCAACCCGGCTTGACGCTGCGAATATTGTTGAACAGCGTACGGTCGCGCAGGATAAAGCCACGGCTGGCGTAGGCTTCGTGGTCCCACTGCGCCGGCACACCGGCTGCCAGCAGCGCCTTGATTTCGGAGGCGAAGTACCAGGCGCCTTCATGCTCAGTGTAGTACAGCGGCTTGACGCCGACCCGGTCACGCACGGCAAACAGCTTTCTGCGCAGGCGATCGAAGATCAGGATGGTGAACTCGCCGCGCAGTTGCTTGAGCCCGCGCACGCCGTGGCGGCGGTACAGGTGCATGGCGATTTCGCTGTCGGAGGAGGTCTTGAAGCGGCAACCGTAACCCTCCAGCTCTGCGCGAATGCGCTGATAGTCATAGAACTCGCCGTTGACCATCATCACCAGGTCGCCTTCATCGGCGACGATCGGCTGGGTGCCATTGCCCAGCCCGACCAGGCCCAGGCGCACATACCCGAAAGCGGCCTGGCCCTTGGGGTCGAACCATTGGCTGGAGCTGTCCGGACCACGATGATGGATGGCGCGCAGGGCTGCATCGAACATGTTCGGGTTGAACGCACGAGGGTGTTTGGCAAAGACGCCAATGTATCCACACATAAGATTTACTCTATTGAATTTGTATTGGTCAGCGGCACGCTGGTGTTCAAACGGTGGTTGCCGGTTCCGGCATCAACTGCAACTCAGGCAGCACCGAGGCTGGGTGTATGCCAATCGAGTTGAGGATCTCGGGCATGGCCGAGTAGTCCGCTTCACCGGTCTCGATGAATTGGGTGGGCAGCAGCAGCGAGCGATCGCCGAAGACTTCAAGCAGTTGCGGCAGGATGATCCGCCACGCGGAAATCTCGCGCATCGGGAAAATCCGGATCGAGTTGGCGATGCCGCGGGTAAACAAGGTGGTTTGTTGCGCGGTGAAGTCGCCGACCACCTGCTGCACGAACAGCGGGAAGATGTGCTTGTGCACCAGCTCGTCTTTTTTGTGCAGGGCCACGACGTGACGGAACACCGGCTGGATCTCGGGTGCGTCGCTGAGGTCGGCCAGGTAGTCGCTGATGAAGGTCTCCGACACCAGCGAGAAGGCCAGGCGGTAGATCTTGAAGTCCGCCTCGGACATCGTCGCCTGGGCCTGGCTCAAGTGGCGGGTCAATTCCAGCTCCGGCCATTTGATGCGCATGCCGCGCTGGGTAATCGCCAATTCACACATGTTGATCGAGAACAGCGTGTGGTAGGCCTCATCCGCCAGGGTTTCGGAAATGGTCGCGGCGCTGGCTGAGCTCAGGCGCGAGCCCAGTTGCAGCAGGTCGATGCAGGACGGGCAGATGATCTCGGTTTCGATGGCGATGGTTTTCTGGTTGTAGATCACCCAGCCCGCCGACAGGATCAGCAGTTTCAGCGCGTGGGGGTAGTGCTGGTAGTGCGGGTCATGGGCGAAAGGTAACAGGGCCTCGAGAAAGTCCGGGGCCTGCAGGTCGAGCTGGATATCCGGGCGTTGGGAATCGAGCTTGATCTGTGCGCGTTTGTGCCAGCTGCGTTCGATTTTGATCAATCGTTCATCGGCTGCGTCATTGCTGCGATAAAGATCGTCTTGAGTGCTGTGCTGAAACATGGTTTCACCGGGTTGATAGTGAGTTGTGAAGGCCATCCATGGTTTGCCGAGGAAGCTCGGCAACATTCACGACCGCGAGTTACACCGCCGGGGCGGTCTGGATCTTGTCCTTCTTGCGATCCAGGAAATCCGCCAGGCGATCCTGTGTGCGGGTGTCGGAGGACACCACTGCAGCAATCAAGGCTTCTGTCATCAGGCCGTCCTGCTGGCTTTGATCCACGATGCGTGGCAGCACGTGGGTGACCGCGTAGTTGGTCATGGGCAGGTTGCCGGCGATCTTGTGCGCCAGTTCAGTCGCCTTGAGCACCGCTTGGCCGACCGGGACCAGGTACTGCGCCACGCCGCGCTCGTAGCTTTCCTTCGCATAGAGCGTGCGGCCGGTGAGCATCATGTCGGTCATCAGGGCGATGCCGGCGATGCGCGGGAAGCGCACCGAGGCGCCGACGCCCACATACAGGCCGCGCATGGCTTCGGGCAGCGAGAAGAATGCGCTGTCATCGACCACGCGAATACTGCAGGCCGTGGCGATTTCCAGGCCGCCGCCGATAGCGGCACCGGTAATGGCGGCCACAACCGGCACCTTGCCGAACTGGATCAGTTCAAAGGTTTTATGCCACTCACGGAAGGCCTGGACGTTGTCGATCACCGATTGGTCGCGGATTTCCGACAGGTCCAGCCCCGTGCAGAAATGCTGGCTGGTGCTGTAGAGCACGGCGGCACCAATGCCTTCAGGCAGGTTGCTGAAGGTCTCGCGCAGTTCATGCATGACCTCGAGAGACATGGCGTTGCGCTTCTGCGGGCGGTTGAGGCCCACCATCAACACCGCGCCATCTACTCGTACGTCCAAGTAGTTTTTGATCGTCATTTTCCGAGTATCCCTTCGATATGAACCCAACTTGGGGAGCAACGATTCTAGGTGGCAGAGTAATGGCCCGCTTGCTATGTCAGGTCATACTTTGACAAAATCGGGCCATGCCGCCGACCTTCACTTTTTCTCCTTACGAACTCGACAGCCCCGAAGCGGTGGTGACGCTGCGGGAGTACCCGTCCGGCACGGTGTTTCCACGCCACACCCATCGTCGGGGACAGTTCGCCTATGCCTCGACGGGGGCGCTGAAGATGTTCACCGACCTGGGTAACTGGGTGGTCCCGCCGCAACGGGCGATCTGGGTGCCGGGCGGGGTGGCGCATGAGATGCACATGCGCGGCGATGTGGTGATGCTCAACACCTACCTGGACGACGATGCGGCCGCGCGTGCCGGTTTGCAGGATTACTGCCAGGTGTTCGGGGTGTCGCCGCTGCTGCGGCATTTGCTGGAAGCGGCGTTGGCCGTCGGGCCGTCGGCGTCGCCGAGTGTCAGGGACCGCTGCGTGCTGACCCTGTTGATCGACGAGATCGGCGCCATGCCCGAGCTGCCGCTCAGCGCGCCATTGCCCTCCGAGTCGCGCCTGGCCCGTTCTTGTCAGCGGTTTCTCGAAGCGCCGACGCAGAAAATCTCCATCGGCGAAATGGCCGATTGGTCGAGCATGAGCCGGCGCACCTTTACGCGTAACTTCCGGGAGTGCACCGGCATGACCTTTGTATCGTGGCGCCAGCAGGTCTGCCTGCTGGAGGCCACGGCGCGGCTCAGTCACGGCTCGTCGATCACCGATGTGGCCTTCGAGCTGGGTTTCAGCAGTTCCAGCGCATTCACCTCGGTGTTTCGCCGCAACCTGGGGGATTCACCGGCGCGCTACCTGGCCAAATCCAAGGCGGCGTCGATGTTCTGAAAGGAGGAGGGCGCCAACCTGGTGCCTTTCCCCCCAGCGGTACGGCGTTGAGTCTCACCCTTTGTTACTATCGCCGTCCCTTGTCACCAGGAGTCACCGCCCCATGCAGCACCAGTGGGATGAAATGCACCGCACTCGCAAGCCCACGTTCGTGTTGTGTGGCGAGCCGCAGGGGGAGGTGCTCAATCTCTATGTCCACGGCTATTCGGCGTTCTTCAATCAGCAACAACTGGGCAATTTCAAGCAACAGTTGGCGGCGATCGAAGGCTCGACCAACCTGATGCTGTTCTGGCCGGCGGGGCATTTCCTGGAAAACCTGTTTGCGCCGTTCAAGGACGTGATCACCGCGATGCTTGGCGGTGGCAGCCTCGGCGCGGCGACGGTGGGGGTGGGCAAGGCGATTGCCTATTTCCTCGACCACTACAAAAGTGTCGAGGCCCGGGTCGACGAAGTGGCCAGGAGCCTGCTGCCGGAACTCGCCGGTTACCTGCACGGGGAAGCGCTGCAAGTGCGGCGTATCAACCTGATCGGCCACTCCCTGGGCGCGCGCATTCTGGTCAAGAGCTTGTTGGCCAACCCCGAAACCGCTCGCGAGCTGCCGTTGGACAACCTGCTGCTGATGGGCGGCGCGATCTGTACGTCGAGCCCGTGGGACGAGGTCTCGGCGCCGCTCAAGGGGCGGGTGATCAACTGTCACTCGAGCAAGGACTGGGCCCTGGCGATGAAGCCCGACACCGAGCGCTGCATTGGTCGTTACGCGATCCCGGTGACTCCGGCGCTCAAGGCCAAGGTCACCAATGTGCACCTGGCCAGCTTCGATCACGCCGCCTACTGGCCGCAGTTGCAGACCGTGGTGCAGTACACCGACCTGTTGCAGGAGCGGCGCGGCATGATCCGCGCCGACCAGCGCAGCAGCGAGGTGCGCTTTGCCGAGGAGGACGCAGACCTGTTCCCGGCCCTGGTGCAGGCGCGGCCGGAAGAAGTGAAGTTCCTCGCCGAGTTGATGGCACAAAAACGCAGCGCCTCGATCGATGCCACGGTACGCGAGCCGCTGAAGCTGGCCATCGAGTTGCAGCGCATGGGCGGCGACAGCTTCATGAATCTGGCCCGTGGCCATGGCGTTAATTACCGCCAGATCGCCGAAGATGTCGCGCAGCGCCTGGGGATCAAGTTCGATGAGCCACTGGAGACGGTGGCTTTGGCTGATGTCGAAGCACGGGTCGCGGAAAAACTGATCGAGCAGTACAAGGCCAAGCTGAGCACGGCCGACCGCCAAGTGTTCGACGCTGAACTCAAGGCGGCAGCGCAGAAGGAGCAGGGCGTGTTCAGCCGTTTCGATGTCGGCCGCTCGGCCACGGCGGCGTTGAGCGGGACGGCACTGGCCGGATTGACCGGGTTTATCCTGCGCCGGGGGGCGGCCACGGCGATCCCGGTGGTGGGCCAGGCCTTGGCCGCCGCCATGCTGTTGGTGAGCGGGGTGCGTGCGTTTTCCGGCCCGGCGTATTCGATCACCACCCTGGCGGTGCTGGTGGTCGGGCTGATTCGCCAACGTATGGAGCGTGAAGCGCTGAACCAGGAGATCGACCTGGTGGTGCAGGTGGTCGAGACGTTTGACCTGCCTCGGGACACGGTGATGCGCACGGTCGCATCCGACTGATAAGCTGCGCCCTTGTCTTGTGTGTTTGCCTGGGATACCGCGTGAAATTCAGCCTGCCGAAAATCGCTACCGCTCCATTCTGCCCACCGGAAGTGGCCGGCTCCGTCGCCGTTGATCCCAACGCTTCGTTCTTCAAACGCATCCTCATGTTTGCCGGCCCCGGGCTGCTGATCTCCATCGGCTACATGGACCCGGGCAACTGGGCCACGGCCATTGAGGCCGGGTCGCGCTACGGCTACAACTTGTTGTTCGTGGTGCTGCTGGCCAGCCTCGCCGGGATGGCGGTGCAGTGCCTGTGCTCGCGGCTGGGCATCGCCACCGGCAAGGACCTGGCGCAACTGTGCCGCGAGCGCTACAGCCCGCGTTCGGCACGCACCCAGTGGCTGCTGGCGGAAGTCTCGATCATCGCCACCGACCTCGCCGAAGTGCTTGGCTGTGCCCTGGCGTTTCACTTGCTGCTGGGGGTTTCACTGACAACCGGCATCGTCATCACTGCCTTTGACACCTTGCTGATCCTCGCCCTGCAAAACCGGGGCTTTCGCCGCCTGGAAGCGATCATGCTGGCGTTGGTGGCGACCATCGGTGTGTGTTTCTTCATCGAGCTGGTGCTGATCAAGCCTTACTGGCCCGACGTGTTCAGCGGCTTCACGCCCTCATTGTCGGCCATCAGCGACGCCGCGCCGTTGTACCTGGCCATCGGCATCCTCGGGGCCACGGTGATGCCGCACAACCTGTACCTGCACAGCTCGATCGTACAAACCCGGCTGATCGGCAAAGACCTCGCCAGCAAACAGGACGCGGTGAAGCTGGCCCGGATCGACACCATCGGCTCGCTGGCCCTGGCGTTGCTGGTCAATGCGGCGATCCTGATCCTCGCCGCCGCGGCCTTCCACAAAACCGGGCACACCGATGTGGTCGAGATCCAGGACGCCTATCACCTGCTGGACCCCCTGGTGGGCGGCGCCTTCGCCAGCATCCTGTTCGGCGTCGCCTTGCTGGCGTCCGGGCAAAGCTCGACCTTCACCGGCACTATCGCCGGGCAAGTGATCATGGAGGGCTATCTCAACCTGCGCATCCCTTGCTGGCAACGTCGCTTGATCACCCGCGGGCTGGCGCTGATCCCGGCGTTCCTGGGCGTATGGCTGATGGGCGACGACGCCATCGGCAAACTGCTGATTCTCAGCCAGGTGGTGCTCAGCCTGCAGCTGCCGTTCGCGCTGTACCCGCTGATTCGCATGACCGGCGACAAGCAACTGATGGGACCGTTCGTCAATCGGCTGCCGACCAGAATGCTGGCGTGGTTCCTGTTTGCGGTGATCAGTGGGGCGAATGCGTGGTTGATTGGCCAGTGGGTGTTTTGATCAAGCCTGCGGGGCCATTGGGATGATTTAAACTTTCTTGTAATGCACGACTTCCATGGCGTTTCCCCAAAAAAAAGATCTGCTGGGAGTCTGCCCGAGCCTGCCGTGCTGGAAAATGCTGGCCCGGAAAAACAGAACGGGCCTACCTCATTGGGTGGGAAAAATCCGCAGCAGCGATGTCCTGCACACTCAACCCGCCTCACCGATCCCAATACGGCACGCTGCCAAAACACTCCACGAAGTAATCGATCACCGTGCGCACCTTCAGCGACAACCGTCGGCTCCCCGGCCACAACGCGGCGATCTGCTGGGGCTCCAGGGTGGTCGCCACCTCATAGTCCGTCAGCACCGCCTGCAACGTGCCGGCGCGCAGGCCTTCGCCGATCAACCAGGAGGGAAACACCACCAGCCCCAGGCCTTGCTCGGCGGCGTGGGTGAGGGTGTCGGCGTGGTTACCGGTAATCGGGCCCTTGACGCTGTAGGGCTTCCAGTCGCCCTGGCCCTTGCGGAAGAACCAGCGTTGCTGGCCGGTGATGCCCTTGTAGGCCAGGCACTGGTGGTCGATCAGTTCGTCAGGGTGGGTCGGCGTGCCATGCTGGGCCAGGTAGGCGGGGCTGGCGGCAAGGCGAAAACGCTGCGGGGCAAAGATGCGTGCCTGCATGCTGGAGTCGTTGAGCACGCCGATGCGAAACATCAGGTCGGTGCCGTCTTGCAGCGGGTCGACGTAGGTGTCGGTCTGCTGGATATCCAGTTGCAGCTTCGGGTAGCGCCGGCACAACTCGCCCAGCCATGGTGCCAGGTGACGCTGGCCAAAGACCATCGGCGCGTTGATGCGCACCAGGCCGCTGGGTTCGCTTTCCTGCTCCTGCAGCGCTTGGCCGGCGGCTTCGAGTTGTTCCAGCATCAAGCGCGCGTGGCGTCCCAGCAAACGCCCGGCCTCGGTAGGGCTGACCGCGCGGGTGTGGCGATAGAGCAATTGCTGGCCGAGGGCCTGTTCCATCAGTTGGATCTGCCGGGAAATCGAGGAGGGTGCCAGGCTTTCGCGGCGTGCCACTTCCGAAAAGCTGCCATGGTCCAGCACCGCCACGAACAGGCGTAGCGCCTTGAAACTCAATTCATTCAAGCCCTGCATCATGCCTCCAGGCTGTGCGTAATGCGCAAAGGTGTTGTCCGTATGCTCCCATTTATCGCACAGGACGACCACCGGATAATGCGCGTCATCCAATCCTTTGTTGATGTGCAGGTGATGTATGCAAGCAAGTTCTATCGAGGGCGTGGCGCAAGCCAAGCCGAAAAAAAACCTCCTGCGGCTGCTGCTGTTGCCGTTGGTGATCCTGGCCGGTATGGGGCTGTCGGTCGAAGCCGGCCTGCTCGGGCCACTGGGCGTGCAAGTCGGGCATTTGTGGGCGACCTTGAGCATCTTCGGCGTCGGCTCGGCGATCCTGTATTTGCTGCTGTTGTTCAGCGGTCCGCAAAAGGGCCCGGCCCTGTCCGAGCTGCCGCGCTGGCAATTGATCGGCGGCTTCCTGGGGCCGATGTACGTGGTGGTGCTGACCCTGGCCACGCCGCATATCGGGATTGCCATGACCATGATCGCGATTCTGTCGGGCCAGGTCGGCAAGAGCGTGCTGATCGACCATTTCGGCTGGTTTGGCACGGCGCGCAAGCGCGTGAATGGCGAGCGCTGGATTGCCCTGGCGTTGATCGTGGTGGCACTTGTTTTGATTGCACGAGGTTAAGGCGATGAATCTGATTCTGTTATTGGTACTGGTGATTGCCGCAGGGGCGGTGTTGAGTGTGCAGGCGGCGATCAATGGTCGCCTGGGCCAGGCGGTGGGTGTATTGCGCGGCAGCCTGGTGACCTTCGTGGTCGGGGCGATTGTTACCGCGCTGATGATTCTGTTCTTCGAACCGGTCTATCCCGTGACCCTGTTGGACGTGCCTAAATGGCAACTGACCGGCGCGCTGTTCGGTGTGGTGTACATGATGGTGATGGTCGGCGCGGTGCCGGTGGTCGGTACGGCGGTCGCCACCGTGGCGGTGATCCTCGGCCAACTGGGCATGGGCATGCTGATCGACAACTTCGGCTGGCTGGGCAACCCGGCGATCGAATTGTCGGGCGCCCGGATCGTTGCAATGGCGTGTCTGGCCCTGGCTTTGGTGTTCATGTACCGAAGCAATACGCGCACCGACTGATGGTTTGAACCATCGACGGCAGGCGGCAGTCACTGCTTAAGGTGCCGGCGCTCGCCGCACCGGGACGACCATGAAGAAGGAGTCTGACCATGCCCGATAAAACCTGTGCCTGCCCACACTGCAAGTGTGTGCTGGGAGCTGATGCGGTAATGAAGGACGGCAAGGGCTATTGCTGCCAGGGCTGTGCCGAGCATCATGCCCATGGCGAGCCGTGTGCGGCGGCCACTGGCTGCGAATGCGCCAAGTCGGCTAAAGGCTAACCCCCGTAGGAGCCGGCTTGCCGGCGATGCGCCCCCAAGGACTGCACGAATCTTGAGGTCGCCATCGCCGGCAAGCCGGCTCCTACGCAGTTTCTGCGGTCACTGGCGTTCGAGTTCGAGCCGCAGGCTATGATCGGGCAGGCGTTGACGGTCTTTCACCACGCCGCTGGTACGGCGGCCCTCCAGCGCAAATACCACGGTTTGCGCGTCATGCAGATCATCCGGCAGTGGCTGGAAGACCTTCAGCACCAGCCAGCCTGGCGCGTGTTGCAGGCTCACCTGACACTCGGCCTGTTTGGCCAGCGGCCCGAACAAAGTGTCGCGGGTGTAATCAATGCGCGCCCTGCCATTGATTGAATCCATGGTTTTCTCCCTGATCAAGCCTGAGCGCGCGCATCCGAGCGGCGCCATTGCACGTTGGTAATGCCGAACTTCTCGGCCTGCTCCCGGCTGGTCTTCTTGACCTGCTCACGGGCGAAACGGCCGATACGGCCCACGCCGGCATCACAGCTTGCCCAATGCCAGGCTTCCAGGGTGTCGAGCTTTTCCAGGCGGATGATGAATGACTTCGGCTCGCCATGGAGGATGTAGTCGATCACGAACAGTTTTGCGTTATTCATTGGCCCATCAACCCTGGTGGTGTAAAGCAAGTGATCCTCGCGGGCGCTAAAAATTCACTCGGATTGTCGAGCGGTGGTCATTACCATGGCGACTCACCCTTGATTGATGTGCCCCCCCATGGCCCTGGCTGCGCCCCCCGACCTCAGTGATCATGCCGTCCCCGTGCAGCCGTTGGCGCGTACTTACCCGCGTGGACTGTACGTGGAGCCGCACAGTCACGACTGGGGACAATTGCTCTACGCCATGAGCGGCGTGATGTGGGTCGAGACCCCTCGCGAAGCCCTGGTGGTGCCGCCCCAGCGTGCCGTGTGGTTGCCGCCTGGGGTGGAGCACGGGATCCGGGTGGTGTCGGACCTGCAGATGCGCAATATCTACCTGCGCCCATCATTGGCGGCGACGCTGGACAGCCAGGTGCAGGTGATTGAGGTCGGCGGGCTGCTGCGTGAGCTGATCGTCGCGCTGGTGGAGCAGGGCGACAGCGCTGACGCGGCGTATTACGACGCGGTGGTCGGCCTGGCCCTGCTGGAGCTGCAACGGGCGCGTCGCTCGCAGATCCGCATCGCCATGCCGGTCGAGGCCGACCGACGCCTGATCAACGCATGCCAATCGGTGATGGCCGAGCCGTCCCTGGAAATCCCCTTCGAGCAGCACGCGGACACGGCCGGTGCCAGCGTGCGCACCTTGGCGCGGCTGTTCCAGCACAACCTGGGCATGGGCTTTGCCGAGTGGCGCCGCCAGGTGCAACTGGCCACGGCGGTGGCGGAGTTGATCCAGGGCCAGTCTGTGAGTGCGATCGCACGGTCGCTTGGGTACTCGCCGAGCAGTTTCAGCGACATGTTTCGCCGCGAACTCGGTGTGGCGCCTTCGCAATACGTCGGCTGAGGGGTTGGCCGAAATCCTGAAGCACTTGGCCGATGCTTCAGAAATGGGCTCTCTACACTGAGCCCATCAACCCCCTGAGGCGCAGCCCCCATGAACTACCTGATCTCCCTCGCCATCGGCCTGTTTGTCGGCGTGATTTACGGCGCGCTGGATTTTCGCTCGCCCGCGCCGCCGGCCATCGCCCTGGTGGGCCTGATGGGCATGCTGCTCGGCGAGCAACTGTGGCCCATGGGGCGGCAACTGGTCAGCGGTTGGTTGTCCTGATTTTCTTTCCCTCCTAAGGATTGCGTCATGAAAGCACTGCAGTTTTCCGCTACCGGCGACCTTAACGCCCTGGGTTTCGTCGACGTCGCTACCCCGGTGCCGGCGGCCGGTGAAGTTCTGGTCCAGATCAAGGCCGCGGGCCTGAACCCCAGCGATGTAAAAAACGTGCTCGGCCGCTTCCCCTACACCACCTTGCCGCGCATTCCGGGCCGCGATTTTGCCGGTGTGGTGGTGCAGGGGCCGCAGGCGCTGGTCGGTCAGGCCGTGTGGGGCACCGGACGCGACCTGGGCTTTTTCGCCGATGGTTCCCACGCCGAGTACCTCACCGTGTCCGCCAAGGGCGTGGCGCATAAACCCAGCCACTTGAGTTTTGCCCAGGCCGCAAGCCTTGGCGTGCCGTACACCACCGCCTGGGATGCCCTGGAACGCAGCGGTGTCGGCAAAGGCACGCGGCTGCTGGTGATCGGTGCCAATGGTGCGGTCGGCAGCGCGGCGCTGGCCTTGGCGAAAATTCGCGGGGCCCAGGTGCTGGCGGCGGTGCGCAAGGTCGAGCAGGTCGGGGTGTTGCAGGCGCAGGGTGTCGACGCGATTGCCCTGGGCACGCCGGACGAGCTGGGCGCGCAGGTGAGCGCGGTGTTCAAGGGCGGTGCCGATGTGATCTTCGACACCACCGGTTTCTGGTTGCCGGCGGCCGTGGCGGGCCTGGCGCCATTCGGTCGCATCGCGATCATCGCCGCGCCGGTGGACGGCCACGTGCAATTGCCGGCCCTGGCCCTGTACCGCAAGGGTGGCTCGGTGGTGGGGATCAATTCGTTGCTCTACAACTGCGAGCAATGCGCGGTGATGCTCGAGCAGTTCGGACGCTTCTTCGACGAAGGCCTGCTGCCGCTGCCCACCGGCCTGCGCGAAGTGGCACTGGCCGACGGTGTGCAGTGCTATCAAGACGTAAACCAGGGCAGCGCTGACAAGATCATCCTCCTGCCCTGACACGCTCAAAAAAGGGGGGGGCGAGTGCAGGCCTGAGTCCCCTGCCTGGCGCAGCTCCACTGTGGGAGCGGGCTTGCCCGCGAAAGCGGTGGATCAGTAGCGGTGAAGTTGGCTGGCCCACCGCCTTCGCAGGCAAGCCAGCTCCCACACTGATCGAGTGCAGGCTTGAGTCCCGTGCCTGGCGCAGCTCCACTGTGGGAGCGGGCTTGCCCGCGAAAGCGGTGGATCAGTAGCGATGAAGTTGGCTGACACACCCCCATCGCAGGCAAGCCAGCTCCCACACTGATCGAGTGCAGGCTTGAGTCCCGTGCCTGGTGCAGCTCCACTGTGGGAGCGGGCTTGCCTGCGAAGGCGGAGTATCAGTAGCGGCTAAGTTGGCTGACCCACCGCCATCGCAGGCAAGCCAGCTCCCACAGTGATCGAGTGCAGGCTTGAGTCCCGTGTCTGGCGCAGCTCCGTTGTGGGAGCGGGCTTGCCCGCGAAGGCGGAGTATCAGTAGCGGCTAAGCTGGCTGACCCACCGCCATCGCAGGCAAGCCAGCTCCCACACTGATCGAGTGCAGGCTTGAGTCCCGTGTCTGGCGCAGCTCCACTGTGGGAGCGGGCTTGCTCGCGAAGGCGGAGTGTGAGTAGCGGCGAAGCTGGCTGACCCACCGCCATCGCAGTCAAGCCAGCCCCCCCACAAGTCAACGCTCGTCAGGCTTCGGGGACGCCTTTTTCCCACGCCGACCAGTTCTTCAGGATCGCTTGCACCAGCGGGTTGCCCGTGCGGTACAGGTTCTCCAGCGCCGGTACAAAACCGCCTTGATCGGCGTACTTCAGCAGGTTGTCCACTTCGCTGTAGCCAGGATAAGGGCGGTCGAAATCGGAGCCGGCACGCACCACCGCCAGGCGCTGGATATCCACCAACCCTTCGCGACTGGCGCGCAGCAGGGCCTCGTAGGTGGAGTTGTCCTCCTGCTGGGTGGTGCAGTACTCGCCTTTATTGTCCGTGAGCAGCTGGGTCCAGACTTCGGCGCGCTCGCTCAGGCGTGTGCCGGAGAACCAGGTGTTACCCGCCAGGGTGTCGCAGCCGGTGACCTGCGGCGGCTGGTTGGCTGGCGCGGCGGGGTAGTGTTTGCGCCAGGCGCTGGATTCCTTGCTTTCCGTGAGCTCGACTTTTTGTGACAGCGCAAACGCCTTGGCTTGCAGCTTCGGGTTCAGCTCAAACACTTCGGTCTTGTAGTCCAACGGTGGTTTCTCGTTGGGCCCCTTGGTGTTGATGCCGATATAGCCGGTTGGCCAGTCCTTGGGCGCATCTCGCGAGTCCAGCTCCCACTGGGTGCCGAATTCCACCAGGTAATGCGCCCACGCCGCCGTGCCGAGGGTGCCGTGCTTGGGGCTGATCCCGGCGATCCCGGCGATCAGGAAATAGCTCTGGCGCAGGTCGAACTTGGGCGACAGGGCCAGTGCCAGGGTGGACGCGGCGGCGTTGGTCTGGCCCATGCCGGTGACCAGCAGGCAGACGTCCTCGGTGTTGCAGCGGATCACCGGGTATTCGGCCGACAGGCCTGGCACGCGCACTTCCTGCTTGAGTGCCAGGCGGTCGATCCAGGTTTGCGCTTCGGGGGCGAACATGGTGATCAGCATCACCTTGGGCTTGATCGGGGCGGGTGTATCAGCCAGCACCACGTGGGGCAGCAGCGCCAGGCCGATGGCCAGTGACAGACGGGTAAACGCTTTCATCGAATGCTCCTTGATCAGAATTGATAGCCCACGCCGGCGTAGTAACCCCAGCCGTCGGAGCGGGCGCGGAAGTTGCCCTCGCCAAAGTTCAGCTCGCTGCCATCCTCCCAGTTGCCGCCGTTATGAAAGTAACGACCGACCAGGGTGAAGCGCAGGTGCGTGAACGAGTACAGCAGCACGTTGGTTGCCACCAGGGAATTGGCGGTGCGTGCCGGGTTGTCCTTGTGCAGGTCCGAGCCGAAATCGTAGTTGGTGAAGCCGATGTAGGTCAGCGAGGCACCGTTGTCGAAACGGCTGATGGGCACGATGTACTTCATCTGCGCGCGGTAGCCATCCCAGGAATATTCATTGCTGGCGCCGTAGTTTTCCCACTGGTAACGCCCGTAGAAGTTCGCCGACAGGTTGACCCGCGAGTGGGTGTCGATATCGGTGCCGAGGCCGCTGTACAGGGTGTTGGCACGGTTGTCCTTGTTGCTGCCGTGGTCGTAGATCCAGTCGAACGCCACGTACCATTCCTTGAACGGGCCGATGGCCAGGCTGCGCCCCGCCAGGTAGTCGATGGAAATACGCGGCTCATGCTCCATGAACACCGGCGAGCCATGGTCCCACACGCCTTTGTCATTACTGTTACCGATGGTGAGGATCTTCGGCACGTCGATGTAGCCGTACAGCTCGAAAGGTCCCTTGCGGCCGAAGTACTCGTATTCCAGGTACACGTCGTCCTGCGGCTTGGGGCCAAAGCTGATGTCTTTGCTGCCGATCAAGGTCAGGTCCTGGTTGAACCAATCCGACCAATACACGCCTTTTTTAGCCGGGCTGGCTTCGGGGCTGAGGGTTTCGCCCTGTGCCGAGTCATCCACGGGTTTTTGCTGCGCCAAAATGGGTGCACTGAGTACTCCCGTAACGGCAGCCAGTAGCAAGGAAACACCAAAGCAAGCACGAGGCCTTGAGGTGGGGTGCATTGAAAATCCCTATTCGTACGCGGTTGGAACCCGATTCTGCGGGTAGTGGTGAACTTGGCTGGCAAGTTCGTTCCGCAAACGTTTGCACGTGGCGTACCAACTTTGTTCAAGGGATTGAGCTAAATGGAAAAAAGCGCGATTAATCGACCTTTTGGTCAAAATTGGCTGGGTGTCATTTTCTCGATGCGATTGAACAGGTGCATCGCGGTTTCGCGCCGATACTCACTCGGTGTCTGGTTCATCTCGATGCGAAAATGCCGATTGAAGTTGGACAGGTTGGCGTAGCCCACTTCAAAGCAGATATCTGCCACCGACATCTCACTCTGCAGCAGCAACCGACAGGCGCGTTGCACGCGGAATTTACGCATCAGGTCGATAAATCCATGGCCGGTGTTGCGTTTGAAGAAGCGCGAGAAGCCCGGTTCGCTCATCTCCAGTTGCTGCGCGATGACCGACAGGCGCACGTCGCCGGTCAGCTCCGTCATCAAGTAGTCGAAGGCCTTGTTGATGCGTTCGGCGCTGCGTGCGTCCAGGGTCGGCGCGTAGCAGGGGCTGGCCAGCGCCTTTACCTGGGGAGGCGGGGCGTTTTTCAGGGTGTCGAGCAGTTGCAGGAACAGGATCAACCGCTGCAGGCCGTGGGCGCTGCCGATGGCTTCCATCAGGCGGGCAGCCTGCAGCGCCGTGGCGCCGGTGAACTCCAGGCCGCGCCGGGCTTGCTCGAACAGCGGCTGCAAGTCGCCGAGTTCGGGCAGGGTCTTGCGCAAGGCGAGGAGGGCGGCGCCGTCAAATTGCAGCACCACGTCGCGGCCGCTCAGGTATTCGCCGGGAGCCAGCTCGCCGATCCAGTCGTGCGGCAGGTCCGGGCCGATCAGCGCGACATGCCCGGCACCGAACGCGCCGATATAGTCGCCCGCCACCAGCTTGCCGCTGCCCTGGCGGATCAGGTGGATTTCAAATTCGGGGTGGTGATTCCAACGCGCCAGGTCATAGGGGTAGTCATGTTCGAACCAGCGAAAGCAGTGGTCCGGCTCAGGCAGGATCACTTCAAGCTCGGCAGGGCGGTGTTCGAACAGTTGGGCGCGGCTGATGGGCATGGTGATGCCTCTTTTACTTGTTGGATCGGCTCAAAATACGCGGATTGGCAAGCCGTGCGCTACCCCTGGTTTCGTCCGGCACTGATACTTTTTTGATCCTGGAGCGGCGGTTAAAAAAGTATCAGTCGAGCATTCGCCCTGCGTTTGTGGGGGACTGGCCAAGCTGCTGTAATCGGCGCTCAACAACAAAAACAACAGGTGGAAACCGCCATGTTCAAGCTCCCGCACGCGTTGTTCCTGCTTTCCGGCCTGGCAGTGGCAATGCCCGGCCAGGCCGCCGACACCGTCACCATCGCCACCGTCAACAACAGCGACATGATCCGCATGCAGCGCCTGTCCAAGGTGTTCGAGCAGCAACACCCGGACATCCAGCTGAACTGGGTAGTACTGGAAGAAAACGTGCTGCGCCAGCGCCTCACCACCGATATCGCCACCCAGGGCGGGCAGTTTGACGTGCTCACCATTGGCACCTATGAGACGCCGCTGTGGGGCGCCAAGCACTGGCTGGAGCCGCTGACCCAGTTGCCGGCCGATTACGATGCCGACGACATCTTCCCGTCGGTGCGCCAGGGCCTGTCGGTCAACGACACCCTGTATGCGTTGCCGTTCTACGGCGAAAGCACCGTGACCTACTACCGCACCGACCTGTTCAAGCAGGCTGGCCTGAGCATGCCCGCGCACCCGACCTGGACGCAGCTCGGCGAGTTCGCCGCCAAGCTCACTGCCAAGGACCAAGGCCAATACGGCATATGCCTGCGCGGCAAGGCCGGCTGGGGTGAGAACATCGCACTGCTGAGCACCATGGCCAATGCCTTTGGCGCGCGCTGGTTCGATGAGCAGTGGAAGCCCGAGCTGACCAGCCCTGAGTGGACCGCCGCCGCCAACTTCTACGTCAACACCCTCAAGCAATACGGCCCGCCTGGCGTGTCCAGCAACGGCTTCAACGAAACCCTGGCGCTGTTCAATAGCGGCAAATGCGCGATCTGGGTCGATGCCAGCGTCGCCGGCTCCTTCACCACCGACAAGAGCCAGAGCAAGGTCGCCGACAGCGTCGGCTTCGCGGCTGCCCCCACCGAAGTCACCGACAAAGGCTCCTCGTGGCTCTACGCCTGGTCGCTGGCGATCCCGGCCACCTCCCAGCACAAGGACGCCGCCAAGGCGTTTATCGCCTGGGCGACGTCGAAGGCGTACATCCAGTTGGTCGCGGATAAAGAAGGCATCACCAACGTACCGCCGGGCACCCGTCAATCCACCTACAACGCGGCGTACCTCAAGGCTGCACCGTTCGCTCAGGTGACCCTGGAGATGATGAAACACGCCGACCCCGCGCACCCCTCGGCCAAACCCGTGCCGTACGTGGGCATCCAGTACGTGACCATCCCCGAGTTCCAGGCCATCGGCACCTCCGTCGGCAAGCTGTTCTCGGCGGCGCTCACCGGCGGCATGTCGGTTGACCAGGCGTTGCAGCAGGCGCAGTCCACCACCGAGCGCGAGATGAAACGCGCCGGCTACCCGAAATAGTTTTGACAGGACACCTCAATGAAACGACTCGAAGGTAAGAGCGCGCTGATCACCGGATCGGCGCGCGGAATCGGCCGCGCGTTTGCCCAGGCCTACATTGCCGAAGGCGCCACTGTTGCCATCGCCGATATCAACCTGCAACGCGCCCAGGCTACTGCAGCCGAACTGGGCCCCCAGGCCTACGCGGTGGCGATGGACGTCACCGACCAGGCCTCCATCGACAGCGCGATTGCCGCCGTGGTCGCCCAGGCCGGCAGGCTCGATATCCTGATCAACAACGCTGCGTTGTTCGACTTGGCGCCCATCGTCGACATCACCCGCGACAGCTACGCGCGATTGTTCTCGATCAATGTCGCCGGCACGCTGTTCACCCTGCAGGCTGCCGCGCGACAGATGATCAGCCAGGGCCACGGCGGCAAGATCATCAACATGGCCAGCCAGGCCGGGCGGCGCGGTGAGCCGCTGGTGGCGGTCTACTGCGCAACCAAGGCGGCGGTGATCAGCCTTACGCAATCGGCGGGGTTGAACCTGATCAAGCAAGGCATCAACGTCAACGCCATCGCCCCCGGTGTGGTGGATGGCGAGCACTGGGATGGGGTGGATGCGCTGTTCGCCAGGCATGAAGGTTTGCCGCCTGGCGAGAAGAAGAGGCGGGTAGGGGGTGAGGTGCCGTTCGGGCGGATGGGTACGGCAGAGGATCTGACCGGGATGGCAATCTTCCTGGCGTCCAAAGAGGCCGACTATGTGGTGGCCCAGACCTACAACGTCGACGGTGGCAACTGGATGAACTGATCCTGGTAGGCGCCCGGCAAGCCGGGCGCCTGCAGGGGTGTTTTACTCGGCGAAACTGCGATCAAAAAAATACACCATCCCGGGCTTCAGGTTCTCCACCGTCGCCTGGGGTCGGCCGCCTTCACCGTGCTTCTTGCGCCCCGTCTCACGCAGATACCCCGCCTCTGTCAGCTTCAATAGCCGCTGGCGAATACTGGTCTTCAATACCGGCCGCTCCAGCACCAGGGAAAAGATCGTGGTCGCTTCCGGTGCGCTGAATTCATTGCCCAGGAACATCAGCGGCAAGCTGCTGTACAGCGACTTGGAGAGCAACCGTTCCTGCACCGCCGCGACGATACTGTTGTGATCGAACGGCAGCTTGATGCTGCCATCGGCCACTGCTTTCAGCGCAAACCAGCCCTGATGCTCACCCAGGCTGACTTCATCCGCGACGATCGCCAGGTAAAAGGTCGACGACGACCAGCAACGCGGATCGCGAAACGCGTCACCCACCGTGCCCACTTGTTCACTCCAGGCCAACGCCAGGCCGACCTTGTCGCTGGTGCGCAAACGCTCCACGGCAGCCTGGAGGCTCAGATCTTGCACGTCGCCATTCACCACCACGCCGGGCAGTGCCCAGTGCCCGGCAAACGGCTCGGCCTCGCGCTTGTTCAGCAGCAGTTTCAGTTCGCCGCCCGTGCGGCAATAGCACAGAACGCACAGGTCGACGGTATGGAGGTAGGGGCTAAGGGGCATGTGACGTCCTTCTGAACAACGATGAGGCACAGTCTAGCGGATCGAACAGATATGTCATGTACTGGGCCCGGGATAGATATCTAAATGTTTCTTGCAATGAAAGTACATGACGTGTACTTTTAATTCCAGGCCACAGGAGATCCACCATGACCCTCGCGAAAACCGCCATTGCTTCATTCGACGTCGATGCCCAGAAGAGCTTCACGCCGCTGTGCCCCAACGAATTGCCGGTGGTCGGTGGTGATCAGATCGGTGCCGAACTCAACTTCATGGCCAGCCTCGCCGGCCACCGCGTCGGCAGCAAGGACGCGCACACCCCGCATGCACCCTGGGTGGTCACGCAGCACAGCGAGATGCTGCAGCCCACCGGCCTGGTCCACGCCGATGTCACCTGGGTCAGCCACTGCGTGCCGGGTACCGAGGGCTTTACCTTGCTCGACGAACTGCCCACGCCCTATGACTACGACTACTTCATCTGGAAAGGCGTCGAACCCGACCTGCACCCCTACGGCGCCTGCTACCACGACCTGCACGACAAGCTCTCCACCGGCGTGATCGAGTACCTCAAGGCCCAAGGTGTCAGCCGCGTGATCGTCGGCGGCCTGGCCCTCGACTACTGCGTCAAGACCACCGCCCTGCAACTGCTCAAGGCCGGGCTGGAGGTGGTCCTGCACGTGCCGGCGTGCCGCAGTATCAGCGAGGAGGGCGGTGTGCAGGCCGTCAACGAGTTGCTCAAGGCCGGTGCCTGCATCAGCAGCACCCGCGAAGAATTGGCCGCGATGGCCACGCGTTAAGGAGATCCACCATGGAAAGTGCCTACGACTACGAATCCCCGGTGATCCAGGGCTTGCTCGACACCGACTACTACACCTTCACCATGATGCAGGCGGTGTTGCACCAGCACCCGAATGTCGATGTGGAATACAACTTCATCGTCCGCTCCAGGGAAAAGCTCGGCCACCTGATCCCCGCGTTGCGCGCCGAGCTGGAGAACATGGCCGGCCTGCAGATGCGAGAAGGCGAGCTGCGCTTTTTGTTCAACCCGCGTTTTCGCGAATACCTGACCCCGGACTACGAGCGCTTCCTCGGCCTGTTTCGCTTCAATCTGCGTTATATCCACGTCAGTGAGATCGACGGCCAGTTGAACATCCGCGTGGTCGGCCCGATGCTGCACTGCATCATGTTCGAGCAGCCGGTCCTGGCGCTGGTCAGCGAGTTGCGCAACCGCGACAAATACCCCGACGTGAGCCTGGAAGACGTCACCCGCAAGCTCTACCAGAAGTTCGACTGGCTCGAGAAAAACCTCAGCCGCGAGGAGCTGGCCGACTTGCGTGTGTCGGACTTCTCGACCCGCCGGCGCCTGTCGTTCAAGGCCCAACGCGAAGTGGTGGACATCATGCGCCGCGACTTCCCCGGCCAGTTCGTCGGCACCAGCAATGCGCACCTGGCCTATGAGTTCGACCTGCCGCTGATCGGCACCATGGCCCACCAATGGCTGATGGTGCACCAGCAACTGGGCCGCCTGCGTGAAAGCCAGAACGCGGCGCTGGAAAACTGGGTGCGCGAGTACCGGGGCCGCCTCGGCATCGCCTTGACCGACTGCATCAGCACCGACTTTTTCCTCAAGGATTTCGACCTGTACTTCGCCAAGCTCTACGACGGCCTGCGCCAGGACTCCGGCGACCCTATCGCCTGGGCCGACAAGGTGCTGGCCCGCTACAAACAGTTGGGCATCGACCCGATGACCAAGGACCTGATGTTTTCCGACGGCCTGAACTTCGAAAAATGCCTGCCGATCCTGCGGCACATCCGTGGCAAGGCCAAGTTCGGTTTCGGCATGGGCACCAGCCTGGCCTGCGATGTGGAGGGCGTCGAGCCGCTGAGCATCGTGATGAAGCTGGTGCGGGTGCACGGCGAGCCGGTGGTGAAATTCTCCGATGATCCGATCAAGAACGTCTGCGAAGACCCGTCGTTCTTGCAGTACGCGGCCCAGGTATTTTCTGTAGGAGAGGGCGTGCTCCCGAATGCGGTGGATCAGCGCTGACGGGGTCGACTGACACGTCGTCTTCGCGAGCAAGCCCGCTCCCACAGGTCAATCCCGGCAATACAGAGGTGTGATATGCAAACCCAAGAACGTATCGCGCAGGAACTGAATATCGATCGGCAACTGGGCGAGGGCGGTGAAGCCAAAGAGATCCAGCGGCGGATCGACTTCATCAAGAACACCTTGCGTCAGTCCGACTGCAAGGCCTTGGTACTGGGCATCAGTGGCGGTGTCGACTCGCTGACCGCCGGCCGCCTGTGCCAGTTGGCGGTAGAGCAACTGCGAAATGAGGATTACGCCGCGCGCTTTATCGCCATGCGCCTGCCCTATAGAACCCAGGCCGATGAAAGCGATGCCCAGGCCTCGCTGGATTTCATCGCTCCGGACCACATCGACACCCTGAACATCGCCGCCAGCGTCGACGGCCTGATGGCCAGCCTCGACGCCAACGAAGCCAGCGCCAGCCACGTGGATTTCATCAAGGGCAACGTCAAGGCCCGCACCCGCATGATCGCCCAGTACGCGGTGGCCAACCTGCACAACGGCCTGGTGGTCGGCACCGACCATGGCGCCGAAGCGCTGATGGGTTTCTTCACCAAATTCGGCGACGGCGCCTGCGACCTGGCGCCGCTCTCGGGGCTGACCAAGACCCAGGTCCGCCTGCTGGCCAGCGCCCTCGGCGCCCCGGCGACGCTGGTGCACAAACTGCCGACCGCCGACTTGGAAGAGCTGGTGCCGGGCAAACCGGACGAACACGCCTACGGCTGTACTTATGCAGAGATCGACGCCTACCTGATGGGCGAGCCGGTGAGCGAACGAGTGAGGACCCTTGTCGAGCAGGCCTACCTCAAGACCGCCCACAAGCGCGCACTGCCCATCACCCCCTCGTAGGCGCGGGCTCGCCAGCGAAAAACCCATCGGCACCGCGTACTTCCAGCATGCCCGCGTTATCGTTGTGGTTTTTCGCTGGCCGCGCCTACAGTTTGCTGTTCTCGCGAATGTTCCAGCCGAACCGGATCGGCCCGCCATCCTTGCCGCCATCGGCTTTCTGCGGCTGGTAACTGACTTCCACCTTGGCGAAGTTAAGGCTGATTTCTTCCGTAAGCACATCGTTGGACGCCGCAGCGCGTGTCTCGTAAGAGGCAACCATAACCTCCTTCAAGGTGATCAGCAGATACTCCACACTGCTGTCGCCTCCAGCCTTGCGCACCACAATGCGGGCTTCCGGATAATGCTTGCCGGTAGCACAGGCCATCATCAGGTTTGGCGTGGATTTATCCAGGCTCTTTTCAATCGCGATATTCGCCATATTGACCTTACCGGCGCCGCCGCCCGTGCCGCTGTGCATGGAGCCAGACTGAGACAGGCTCCAGCCCCAGCGGGTGATATCGATTTCATCCCGATGCGCCTGATCCCTGGACTCGCCCTTGATATCTCCCAGCTTCAAAAACATATCGATCGCCATCTTCGGTCCTTGTCTGATCGTTCGCCGGTAGTGGCGCGGGGCGTACTTTTCCCATTCCCAGGATTGACTACAAGGCTCTGAGGCGAGATCGAGAAGTGCCTGTCTTGAAAAAGGAAACCTTCCTACATTCCTGGTGGATATTGATTCTTTACGCTCTGCGCTCTTGAGAATTCTGGAGTAAAGGAATGGCTACCAGCGTATTGAAGGACGGATTCCCCAAGGCCCACCTCACCACCCGTGAGCGGGTTGAAAGCAGCATTGACCTGCGTCGATTGTTTGCTGTGATCGACGCTGATCCGGCGATTGCCGGAGCAGGGGTGGTGTACCTCGATTCACAGTTGTGGCCGGTGACGTTGCGCGAGTTTCAACCGATCTGCAGTGTGCTGCCCAAACGCGTGATTTTGCGCGAGATGCCGAGGTCGATGGCGCGGTTGGATTTTGTCCGGCGGTTGGAGCAAGAACCTAGGGAATCGCAACTCGTGTTTGAGGCATTAGGGATGGGGTTCGCATGCGGCAGTGCTATTTTAGGTTGGCTTGTGGCTGTCAGTGGTACCGCTGCAATTCCATTTACTGGCGGTATCAGTTCGGTGGTTGCGGCTGTTGGCTACACATCTGCGACGGCCAGTTTCGTTCAATGCGTTGTGGGTGGGTACCGTGTATACAACGAGTTGACCGATCCCTCGAACAATCATTTGCTGGACAGTGATCCTTGGTATCAACACGCGACCGCTGCGTTAGACGCGGTTGCGCTTGTTGGTGCTGGTACCTCCTTCTTAACAACTGTCAAACTCGTCAATTTGACGAAGGCAGCCACAGGCAAAGGTTGGTATCAAGTACTCAGGGGGCTTACTCGACAGGAAAGAGCAAAGTTGACGAAGGAGTTATTGAGTATTCAACATCCGCAGTTGACTTCGAAAATGATGAAGTTGAAACAGCTGGCAGGTGATTTACCCAAGCGATTTACCCCTGCGAGTCTTCGTCATGCCACTGTTACCCAGATCAAGGATGTCATAGGTGCCTCATTGACTTCGGGGGGTAGCATTGTAAATGGCAATTTCCGAACGATTGCCGTGGGATTATATGAGGCGTTTGAAGAATGATATTTCTGATGACCTATAAGGAACTCTTGCGTTATTTGAAGCGCTATTTTCCTGTTTCTATGGGGGCACTTTTTGCTCAGGGGCTCACTCTCGTCATCGGCATACCGATGATGATCGACAGTTACTTTGAAGTGCTACCTGTTAGTGAACGCCTCAGGTATTCCTATTTTTCAGTACTCGTTGCGTCTTTTCTTATCGCCCACTGCAACTTCATGGTTGTCCGTGGCTATCTAGGATGGATCTGCATTCCGGTCATCTTGATGCTCTTGTGCTTGGTCGGCGTTCTCCCGACTATCGTCTATCGCCCTCACACAGTTTTCTATGTGTCAGGCATCCTGTTCCCACTGCTCGCCCTGCTATTGCTCAACAGTAAACGCCACCGGGAAGCCCGTAACGAGTGGGTAAAACTGCGCGAAGAACGCCAACGTATCGGTAGAATAATCCGCACCCAACGCCAGAAGAATCGGCGCCAGGAGCGGTTATAAGGCGTTACCGCTCGATCGACCGACTCCACCGCGCATTCCACTCCGGCCGCGCCTGGTTCACCTGGTCCCAGTCAATCGAAATCGCCGTCTGCAAGTAACCCTGCATCGCCTCCACCCGCGCGCGGGTCTTGTCGGTGGTCGGCGTGGTGGGGTTCGACGGGATCTGGTCGCCTTCTTCCAGCGCCGGTGCCTGGGCCTCGGCGGTCAGCAAAAATGCTGCGAGTTTCTGCGCCAGTTCCGGCTGGTCATTGCGTGCAATCACGCATTCAGCCACGTTCAGCACCACCGCGCCTTCCTTCGGTTGCGCATATTCCATCGGCACGCCGAGCAACTTCTGGGTGGTGACCTGGGTTGGGGTGAGGGGGAAGATCGCCGCTTCGTCGGTCTGCACCATCTCGGAGATTTTCGCCGAGCTGGCGATGTATTCCAGTACGTTGGGGCCAACGGTTTTCGGCCAGGCCTTGAAGCCCGGGTCGACGTTGGTTTCATCGCCGCCCTGGATGCGGTTGAACATCAAGAAGCCGTGCAGGCCGAAGGTCGACGAGGCCAGGGACTGGAACACCACTTTGTCCTTGAAGCGCGGGTCGGCCAGGTCCATCCACGAGGTGGGCGCGGCCCAGCCTTTTTCCTTGAACATCTTGGCGTTGTAGCCCAGGCCGGTGACGCCCAGGGTCACGGCCACGGCCTGCTGCTTGATTTTCGCCTTGGCCGGGATCTGCTCCAGGGTCGGGCTCGGCGCCAACGTGTCGCACAGGCCCATGGAGATGGCGCGGTACATGATGCCGTCGTCGAGGAACATCACGTGCATCTGCGGGTTGTCTTTGTTGGCCTGGACCTTGGCGAGGATGTCCGACGAGGTGCCAGGCACGATCACCACCTTGACGTTGTTGGCCTTCTCGAACGCGGGCAGCACCTTGTCGGCGTACACCCGTTCCATGGTGCCGCCGTTCATGCCCAGGTACAGCGTCGGCGCGGCGTTTGCGGTGGTGGTGAGCAAGGCGAGGGACAAGCAGGACAGCGCAATACGGAGGTTCATGGAGGTTTTTCCTCTCAGGCTTGGAAACGACGGATGGAAAACGCTTCGATGGGTTGGCGGCTGGCCCCGTCGCAGACAATCTCTGCCAGGGCTTCACCGACCGCGGGGCCGAGCTGGAACCCGGCGCCGGCAAAGCCGAAACCGTGGAGCAAGCCCGGTTGGGTACTGCTGGGACCGATCACCGGTTCGTGATCGGGTAGGTAACCTTCGGTGCCGCTCCAGGTGCGAATCGCCTGGGCACCCTTGAGAAACGGGTACAACTCGCCGGCATTGCGCAGAATCTCCAGCACTGCGGCCTGGCCAGGGCGCGCCGTCAGCGGGCCGAGGGCAAAACCGCGCCCGCCACCGAGGATGCAATTGCCCCGGGCGACCTGCCGCGCATAAATCCCGCCGCCTTCGACGCCGGTGCTCACGTTCATCACCATCGGCAATGGCTCGGTGACCAGCATCGCCGGATGCGCCGAGGTAATCGGCACCGACTCGCCAAAGTGCGCGGCGACGGTGCCGGCCCAGGCGCCGGCGCAATTGAGTAACCACGGCGCCTGCAAGTGCAGGCCGTTGGCGCAGCGCACCTGAAAGCGCTGGCCGTCATGTTCGACCTGAAGCACTTCGGCCTGCTCATGGACCGCCGCGCCAAGGCGTTGCGCGGCACGGGCGAAAGCCGGAGACACCAATCGCGGGTTGGCATGCCCGTCTTCCGGACACAACGAAGCGCCCACGGCGATATCGCCGACCCAGGGAAAGCGTGCACGTAGCTCGGTGTAATCCAGCAACTGCAAGCCCAGGCCAAAGCCTCGGGTGTGCTCGGCATAGGCTTGCAGCGCAGCAAAATCCGCCGCGCTGCGCGCGAGTTTCAGATGTCCGGAACGCACGTACTCACCATCGATGCCGATCAACCCCGGCAGGTCGGACCACAGCGCATGCGCGCGTTGCGACAGCGGTAACTGATGCAGCGGCCGGCCCTGTCGGCGCACGCCGCCGTAATTCACTCCACTGGAATGCGAGCCGCAAAAATCCCGTTCCACCAGGGCCACGCGCTGGCCCTTCTGCGCCAGCATCAAGGCTGCCGAAGCGCCGACAATGCCGCCGCCGAGTACGATGACGTCGATCATGGCTGCACCTCCACGCCGAACGGCAACGGCTTGATCGGAGCCTGGCCACGCAGGCGGCCGACGTTTTCAACTGCGCGACCGCTGCGCTCGGCGACGATTTCCGCCGCCGCCAGCCCGCACATGCGGCCCTGGCAGCGACCCATGCCGACGCGGCAATGCGCCTTGACCCGATTGATTTCCCAATGGCCTTCATCGACCACGGCGCGCACATCACCGACGCTGACTTCCTCGCAGCGGCACAGGATCAACGCATCCGGCGCCTGCGCGGCCCAGTCTTCAGGAAACGGGAATGCGGTTTCCAGGCCATGGCGAAAGCGCTGGATAGCCGCCAGTTGCTGTTCCAGCTCAGCCGGGCGGCGATGATCAATGGCAATGCCTGAATCTTCCAGCACCGCCAAGGCTGCGCGTTCGCCGGCCATTGCTGCCGCGTCTGCCCCCATGATTCCGGCGCCATCGCCGGCCAGGTACACGTCGCGCACACTGCTGCGTCCGGCGCCGTCGCGTTGCGGCAACCAGGCGCGATTCAACGCGCTCCAGGCAAACTCACAGCCGAGCAAGTCCGCCAGCTGTGTCTCGCTGCGCAAGGCATGGGCGAAGCCCACGGCGTCACATTCCAGCACCTGCTGGTCCCAGCGGATACCACGCACGCGTTGCTCGCCGTCGATCTGTTGAAGCGTCGCGCCCTGATGCACGGGCACGCCGTGAGCGGTCAGCCAGGCGCGGTAATACAAGCCCTTGGCCAAGGTCAACGGTTGCCGGAGCAGGGCCGGCACTGCACGGCATTGCGCGCTGAACGGCGCGCTGTCGAGCACTGCCACCACCTGGGCGCCGGCCTTGGCGTACTGGTACGCGACCAAATACAGCAACGGTCCGCTGCCACAAAACGCCACCCGTTCACCAATCGCGCAGCCCTGATACTTCAAGGCGATTTGCGCCGCGCCCAGGCTGTACACCCCCGGCAAGGTCCAGCCCGGGACTGGCAGGATGCGGTCGGTGGCGCCGGTGGCGACGATGATCCGCGCATACTCGACGCTCTCGGCACGCCCGTTATTGAGCATGTCCAGGCGCCCATCCTCGGCGTTCCACACCAGTGTTTGCGGGCGGTAGTCGATCAGCGGCGCGAGTTCATCCAGCGTACGGTGCACGGCCTCGGCCTTGCGCGCCTCGAACCCGTAGATCTGCTTGGCCGTACGCTGGAAGTTTGCCGGCTGGCGCCGATAGATCTGCCCGCCGCCGCGCAGGCTTTCATCCACCAGGCAGGCGTTGATGCCATGGTCGAGCAGGGTGCGCGCAGCGCTGATCCCTGCCGGGCCGGCACCGACAATCACCACCGGCTTCATAGCTGGCGCCCCGGCTCGCGGCTGATCGCCTGGCCTTCTTCCAGCAGCGTCGAGCAGGCCCGCACGCGGCGCCCATCCTCAAGTCGCACCCAGCAATCCTGGCAGGCGCCCATCAGGCAAAACCCGGCGCGGCGTTCGGCGCTGAAATCACTGCCGCGCAGGTGCTCGGCGCAGGTCAGTACGGCGGTCAGCAACGTGTCGCCGAGCAAGCCGGTGGCGGGTTGTCCATCCAGGGTAAAGGCCAGGGCAGGGCGCGTGGTTTCGGCCAATCGTTTGAACAAGGCCATCAATGTTTCCCCACCAGCACGCGGTCCAGGCCGTAGACCCGGTCGAGCAGAATCATGGTCGCCGCCGTCAGCGCGATCACCAGCGCCGACACCGCCGCCATCATCGGGTCGATGGACTCGGTGGCGTACACGTACATGCGCACTGGCAGGGTCTGCGTGGCCGGCGAACTGACGAAGATCGACAACGTCACCTCATCGAAACTGTTGATGAAGGCCAGCAGCCAACCCCCGGCGACGCCGGGCAAAATCATCGGCAGGGTGATCTGCCGAAACAGCGTGAAGCGCCCGGCGCCCAGGGACTCCGCAGCCTGTTCGGCACTGCGGTCAATACCGATCGCCGCTGCCAGCACCAGGCGCAGCACATACGGGGTGATGATCACCACGTGCGCGAGCATCAGCCAGGTGAAGCTGCCGTTCACGCCCATCAGCGCGAACAGGCGCAGCATCGCCACGCCCAGGACCAGGTGCGGAATGATGATCGGCGACAGGAACAACGCGCTGAAAAAGTTGCGCCCCGGGAACGAGTATCGGCTGATCGCCAAGGCCGCCGGCACGGCAATCAAGGTGGCCAGGGTCGCGGCGGTAAACGCCAGGATCAGGCTGTTGTAGAACGCCTGGATAAAGTCGGCACGCTCGAACACTGCGCGAAACCAGCGCAGGGAGAAGCCCGAGGTGGGCAGGCTCAAGGTGTTTTCCGGGGTGAAGGCCACCAGGCAGACCACCACCAGCGGCGCCATCATGAACAGCACCACCAGGCCGTGAAAGCCGAGGGCCAAAGGACCGTTTCTGGACATGCGCTTAAACCCCCAGGGACTTTTTATAGCGGCCTTCGACCATGCGGTTCCAGCTCAGCATGATCAGCAGATTGACCAACAGCAGCACCACCGCGATGGTGGCGCCCATGGGCCAGTTGAGTTCCGAGAGGTACTGGTCGTACACCACGGTGGCGACCATTTTCAGGCGTCGTCCGCCAAGCAGGCCGGGAATCGCAAACGAACTGGCGGCCAGGCCGAACACGATCAGGGTGCCGGACAGCACGCCGGGCATCACCTGGGGCAACACGATCCTGCGCATCACCGTGGCCTGGCTTGCACCCAGCGACAGCGCGGCCTGTTCAGCCGACGGGTCGAGCTTTTGCAGCGAGGTCCACACCGGAATGATCATGAACGGCAGCATCACGTGCACCAGCGCGATGATCACTGCGAATGGCGTGTACAGCAGCTTCACCGGGCGCCCGCCGAGGGCCTGGATCACCTGGTTGACCAGCCCGTCGGCACCCAGCAGCAGGCTCCAGCCGAAGGCGCGCACTACCACCGAAATCAGCAGCGGCGTGAGGATCAGGATCAGGAAGATCGAGCGCCATGGCGTGCCCATGCGACTGAGGATGTAAGCCTCGGGGACGCCGATCACCACGCACAGCAGGGTCACCAGCGCGCTGATCCAGAAGGTGCGCCAGAAGATCTCGTAGAAGTACGAGTCACTGAACAGCGCCAGGTAGTGGGCCAGGGTCCATTCATCGCCCTTGACGCCGACCTGGTAGTCGAACACGTTGAACGACAGCACCAGTGTCAGCCCGAGCGGCAGGATCAGCAGCCCGGTAAACAGCAGCAGGGCCGGCAGTGAAAGCAAGTAGCCGCGACTCATGCGTGCACCTCATCCGCCGCCAGTACCCGCAGCAGTTCGGCCTGCCACTCCAGGCCGACCGCCGCGCCGCAGCCCAGCGGCGCGCTGCCGTCATTGCTGCGCACCACGGTGATTTCGCCGAGAGGGGTGTGGATGCGGTACAGCCATTGGCTGCCGAAGAAGTAGCGGTCGAGCACCTTGCCCTGCAGGCGTCCGGCACCGGCTTGCACCAGGCTGATCTTTTCCGGGCGCAGGCTCAGGACGAGTTCGCCGTCGCCGCTTTCGTGGCGCACTTGCGGGATACCCAGTTGATCGTAATCACCGGCGAGCAAGTTGGCCTTGCCGACGAAGTCCGAGATAAAGCGCGTGCGTGGGTGTTCGTAGAGCTTGTACGGCGCGTCGATCTGGGTCACGCGGCCGGCCTGCATCACCACCACGCGGTCGCTGATCGACAGGGCTTCGGCCTGGTCGTGGGTCACCATCAACGTGGTGATACCGACGGCGCACTGGATGCGACGGATCTCGAACTGCATCTCTTCGCGCAGGTTGGCGTCGAGGTTGGACAGCGGTTCATCGAGCAGCAATACCGGTGGTTCGATCACCAGGGCGCGGGCCAGGGCCACGCGTTGGCGCTGGCCGCCGGACAGCTCCCGTGGGTAACGCTCGGCGTGGGGTGCCAGGCGCACCAGTTCGAGCACGGTCTTGACCTTGCTGGCGATCTCGGCGGCCGGCACTTTGCGCATCTTCAGGCCGAAGGCGACGTTGTCGCGCACGGTCATGTGCGGGAACAGCGCATAGCTCTGGAATACCACGCCCAGGCCACGGCTGGCGGGCTTGGCGTGGGTGATGTCGCGCCCGTCGAGCAGGATCTGCCCGGCGCTGACATCGACGAAACCGGCGATCATTTGCAGGGTGGTGGTCTTGCCGCAGCCGGAAGGGCCGAGCAGCGAAACGAACTCGCCTTTTTCCACCGCCAGGTCAGTGGCGACCACCGCGTCGACGGCGCCGTAGCGTTTGCTCAAGGCGTTGAGTTGGAGAAATGCCATGTCTGCGTTCCACCTTTTTTTGAGTCGCGTCGAAACGCGCTTTTTTGTTTTGGGCAGATGCGAATGAGGTGTTGCCGGTGCGTTGGCGCTCGATCTTGAGTCGGCTGCCGTTAGTTGTTCATTTCGCCCCTGTGGACGCAGATTAGGACGAAGACTAGGATGGGCGGAAGATGGAATTTCACTCAATGAACTACTTTTTTCGTTTTTATTCACTCACCAGAATTTTCTCAGAGATCACGTGATATGGATTCCACTGAGCGGAATGAAAATGCCCGGGAAGTCGGCGCCGGCGGAGTCTCCCGACTGTTTGCGCTGCTGCGCACCCTGGGCGAGGTGCCGGAAGGTGGCGAACGCGTGACCCAACTTGCGCAACAGGTGGGCCTGTCCCAGCCCACCACTCACCGCCTGTTACGCAGCCTGATGGATGAGGGCATGGTCGAGCAGGATGCGCGCAGCAAGCGCTATCGCTTGAGCCTGGAGTTCTTTGCGCTGGCGGCGAACGCGGGCAAGACCGGCAACCTGCGCGACCTGGTGCGGCCGAGCATGCTGCGCCTGAGTGCGTCATTGGGTGATTCGCTGTTCCTGCTGGCGCGCAGTGGCTTCGATGCGATCTGCCTCGACCGCAGCGAAGGGCCGTACCCGATCCGTACCTTCACCGGCGATATCGGCGGGCGCGTGGCGCTGGGCGTGGGCCAGGGCAGCCTGGCGATCCTGGCGTTCCTGCCGGAAGAAGAGCGCGAGACGGTGATCCGCTACAACCTGCCACGGCTCAAGGACTTTCACCTGTACGACGAGGTGCTGCTGCGCTCGGAGGTCGAGAACGTGCGCAACCTGGGTTATGCGGCGCGCAATACCGGGGTGCTGGAAGGCATGGCGGGCCTGGCGGTGCCTATCCTCAATCGCGACGGCCACGCGGTAGCGGCGCTGAGTGTGGCAACCATCAGTGATCGGTTGGGGCCGAGCCGCTTGCCAATGGTGGTTGAGTTGCTCAAGCGCGAAGCCGCGGCGATCGGTCCACGCATCAACCCGTTTGATCCGACCCTGCGCAGGCCGTCGCAGACTTTCGGTGGGTAACCCACTCCGCCACGATGAAGAACCAGTGTGGGAGCGGGCTTGCTCGCGAATGCGACAGGTCAGTCATGGATATGTCCACTGACACACCGCGTTCGCGAGCAAGCCCGCACATTGTTCAGATCGCGGCCAGGGCCACGGATGTCGCCGCCGTCCGGGTCTCCACCCCCAACTTCACATACACATGCTCCAGATGCTTGTTCACCGTCCTGGGGCTCAACCCCAGGATGTCGCCGATATCCCGATTGGTCTTGCCGCACGCGACCCAGCGCAAGACCTCCACCTCACGCTCGGTCAACTGGAACCTGGCCGACAGCAGCCGCTGTGCCGGCTCATCCTCGAGCGTCAGCACATTCGGCTGCGTCGCCTCCCGCGCCGACAGCAAGATGCGTGACGTGCGCAGGTGCGCCGCCACCCGTGCCAGGACCTCATCGGTCTGGATCGGTTTGGTCACGTAGTCACTGCCACCCACCTCGAAGCCTTGCACCACGTGCTTGCTGTCGGTCAGCCCGGTCATGAACACCACCGGCACATCCGCGCTGGCCGGCATTGCCTTGAGCCGGCGACAGGTTTCGAAACCGTCCAGGCCGGGCATCATCGCGTCCAGCAGGATCAGGTCCGGACGCCGGCGTTGCACGCGGTTCAACGCGCTGAGGCCGTCCAGGGCCACCAGCACCATGTAGCCGGCGTCGTCGAGCGCGTCACAGAGCAATGCCAGGTTGTCCGGGGTGTCGTCGACGATCAGCACCACGCCGGGTTCAGTGCTGTGGGTGAGTGCATTCATCTGCGGCCTCCTTGAGGGTTCGGTTGAGTTCATCCAGGCGAAAGCCCTTGAGCAGCCCGCGCAGCTTGGTGATGAACGGTTCGGCATCGGGTCGGTGTGCAAGGATCGTGTCGAGTTTGGCGTGCAGGCCGCGCACGTAGCCGATGGCGCTGAGTTCCGCCAGGGCGGCAAGGTCTTCAGGGCTGGGCAATACGCTGGGCGGCGGCGGCGCGGTGAAGGTCTTGGTGCGCCGCAGCCACTGCAGGTCGAGGTGCTGTTGCAGGCGCCCGAGCAGTTCCGGGGTGCGCACCGGCTTGGCCAGGTAGTCGTTGCAGGCCGCGGCGATGCTGCGCTCGCGGTCGTCGGTAAAGGCGTTGGCGGAGATCACGATGATCGGCGCGGTGCACAGCGCATTGCGCCGGATCAGGCGGCTGGTTTCGTAGCCGTCCAGGGTCGGCATCGACAGGTCCATCAGGATCAGGTCCGGGGCCAGCAGCGCCACCTGGCGAATCGCATCCTGGCCGTTGCTGGCCTGCACCACCTCAAAGCCCAACGGCGTGAGCATGCCACTGAGCACCTTGCGATGGTCCACATGGTCGTCCACCACCAGGATGCGCCGACGCGCGCCCTGGTAGCCGATGATGTCGTGTTCCACATGCACCACCGCCTGCGGCGCGCGCACCTGGGACAGAAACAGCCGCACCTGGAAGCAGGTGCCTTTGTCCAGTTCGCTGGTCACGCGCAGCTCGCCGCCCATCAAGGAGGTGAGCATGCGCGTGATGGTCAGCCCGAGGCCGACGCCCTTGTCCTGTCGCATCAGGTCACCGCGTTCGAATGGCTGGAAAATCCGCTCGATCTGCCCCGGATCAATGCCGATGCCGGTGTCGATGATTTCGAAATTGGCAGTCTCGCGCCTGTAGCTGACCCGCAGGCACACCTCGCCGCTGTCGGTGAAATTCACCGCATTGCCGAGCAGGTTGATAAGGATCTGGCGCACGCGCTTTTCGTCACCGCGCACCACCGCCGGGATCTTGCCCACGCAGTCCAGGCGAAAGCGCAGGCCCTTGTCCTGGGCTTGCGGCGTGAACATCTGCTCCAGGTCATGGATCAGTTCGGGGAAGGGGATTTCGGTGAGTTCCAGGCGCAGCTTGCCGGCCTCGATCTTGGCCACATCCAGCAGGCCGTCGATCAGCGACAACAGGTGCGAGCCGCTGCGCAGGATGGTCGCGAGTGCGTCCTGGTGCTGCTCGGGCATGGCGCCGTCACGCTGCAGGATTTGGGTAAAGCCGAGAATGCTGTTCAGCGGCGTGCGCAGCTCATGGGACAGCCCGGTGACATAGCGGCTCTTGGCGGCGTTGGCAGCTTCGGAGGCTTCCTTGGCGTGTTGCAGGGCCTGGTCGGTGAGGCTGTGGGCGTCGATTTCGTGCATCAGCAGCAAGGTCTGGCGGTCGGACTCTTCCTGGGCCACGCGCCGGCTTTCGCGGGTCAGCACCACCCACCAGGCGAGCACGGCAGCCAGTACCGAGAGGGTCAGGAAGGCCTTGAAGAACGCTTGGTACAGGGTCTCGGAGTGCGGCAAACCCTGGGCCGCCTGCACGTAAATCAACGCCAGGGCGCTGGCGAGCAACAGCTCCAGTACCAGCAGCAACCCCAGGTAATGGGCCAGCCGTGTGTGCAGGCGCGGCATCAGGGTAGTCGGCAGCAGCCAGCGCAACACGCCTTCGAACTGGGTGACCAGGCGCGCGTGGGGTTTGCAGCGATCGCCGCAACGTGCGTCCAGTGAACAACACAGCGAGCAGATGGGCGTGCTGTAGGCCGGGCAGAACGCCATGTCGGCGGTTTCGAACGGGTTGCTGCACAGCCCGCACACCGCGTGGGTGGCGGGCGCCACCGGGTGGATCAGTTGCAGGTCGCTAGTGCGTGCGATGTAGTACTTGCCTTTCGTCAGCCAGGCCAACAGCGGCGCCATGATCAAGGCCGTGCCCAGCGCCACGAACGGCGGCGCGGCCTGGGCCAGGCTGCCGAACAGCCCGAAGTGCGCGAGGATCGACAGCAACGAGGCGACCAGCATCGAGCCGACACCCACCGGGTTGATGTCGTAGAGGTGCGCGCGCTTGAACTCGATGTGCCTGGGCGACAGCCCCAGCGGTTTGTTGATCACCAGGTCAGCGACCAGCGTGCCGATCCAGGCAATCGCAATATTGGCGTAGAGCCCCAGCACCTGGTCGATCACATCGAACACGCCCAGCTCCATCAGCATCAGCGCGATGGCCACGTTGAACACCAGCCACACCACGCGGCCCGGGTGACTGTGGGTCACGCGGGCAAAGAAGTTCGACCAGGCCAGTGAGCCGGCGTAGGCATTGGTCAGGTTGATCTTCATCTGCGAGATGAACACGAAGAGCACCATCGCGCCCAGCGCCCATTCCGGCGAGCTGAACACGTATCGGAACGCGACCAGGTACATCTGCGTCGGCTCGGCAGCGCGTTCCATGGGGATTTCATGTTGCAAGGCGAGAAACGCGAGGAACGCGCCGGCGAACATTTTCAACGCGCCGGGGATGATCCAGCCAGGGCCGGCGCAGAGCAGGGCGGCCCACCAGCGCTTACGGTTGGCGGCGGTTTTTTCCGGCAGGAAGCGCAGGTAGTCCACTTGCTCGCCGATCTGCGTCACCAGTGACAGCGCCACCGTGCAGGCGGCGCAGAACGCCAGCAGGTTGAAGCCGCCGCCATCGCCGCTGCGTCCGACGAAGCTGGTCCAGTCGCTGAAGGCGTCGGGGTTTTTCCACCACACAAAGCCATAGGGCAGCACCAGCAACAGCAGCCACACCGGTTGCGTCCACAGCTGCAGGCGGCTGATCAACGTCACGCCGTAGGCCACCAGCGGGATCACCAGCAGCGAGCAGATCACGTAGGCGATCGCCAGCGGTATATGAAAATACAGCTCCAGCGCCAGGGCCATGATCGCCGCCTCCAGGGCGAAGAACAGGAAGGTGAAGCTGGCGTAGATCAGCGAGGTGATGGTCGAGCCGATATAGCCGAAGCCGGCGCCACGGGTCAGCAGGTCCATGTCCACGCCATAGCGCGCCGCGTAGTAACTGATGGGCAGGCCGGTGAGGAAGATCACCAGGCTGATGGCGAGAATCGCCCAGAACGTATTGGTGAAGCCGTAACTCAGGGCCAGCACGCCGCCGATGGCTTCCAGAGCCAGGAAGGACACCGCGCCCAGGGCCGTGTTGGCGATGCGCAGCTCCGACCATTTGCGAAAGGACTTGGGCGTGTAGCGCAGGGCGTAGTCTTCCATGGTCTCGTCGGCGACCCAGGAATTGTAGTCGCGGCGGATCTTGACGATGCGCTGGGTGCCGGGGAGGGGGTGCACGGTGGGATGGCTCCGGGGAGTGGGCAAGGTGGATGAGCAAGTTCCGTGCCCCGATTCAAAATGTGCGAGCTGGCTTGACTGCGATGGCGGTGGGTCAGGCATGGGAAGTCGATGGATACACCGCCATCGCAGGTCAGCCAGCTCCCACATTGATCGGTGCTGTCAGGGCGGGCGGGATCCTGCTCGAAAATGGTGCGCAGTGGCATACGTCAAATGACGTATGCCGTTACGTCAGGCTGCGTATACCCGTGCTGGCCGGCCGCCGCCATGCTGGACCCCTCATTGCAGAGGAGTCGCCCCATGGCACCACGATTGATCCGCTCCAAACCCCTGTTGGCCTTGTCCTTGCTGGCGGCCGCACTGTTCAGCCAGGGCGTGCTGGCCGATAACGAAGGCCTGGCCGTGACCCCGACTGAAGTCACCGTCGGCCAGTTGCACTCGGCCACCGGCACCATGGCGATTTCCGAAACCGGTTCGATCCAGGCCGAACGCCTGGCCATCGAGCAGATCAACGCTTCGGGCGGGATCCTGGGACGGCAGATCAAGGTGATCCAGGAAGACGGCGCCTCCGACTGGCCGACCTTCGCCGAAAAGGCCAAGAAGCTGCTGGTCAACGACAAGGTCGCCGCCGTGTTCGGCTGCTGGACTTCGGCCTCGCGCAAGGCTGTGCTGCCGATCTTCGAGAAAGAAAACGGCCTGCTCTACTACCCGACCTTCTATGAGGGCCTGGAACAGTCGAAAAACGTGATCTACACCGGGCAGGAAGCCACCCAGCAGATCCTCGCCAGCCTCGACTGGATCGCCAAGACCAAGGGCGCCAAGACGTTCTACCTGGTCGGCTCCGACTACATCTGGCCGCGCACCTCGATGAAGATCGCGCGCAAGCACATTGAAAACGTGCTGCACGGCACTGTGGTCGGCGAAGACTACTACCCACTCGGCAACACCCAGTTCGGTTCGCTGATCAACAAGGTCAAGCTGAAGAAACCGGATGTGGTCTTCGCGGCAGTGGTCGGTGGCTCCAACGTGGCGTTCTACAAACAGCTCAACGCGGCAGGTGTGAATTCGTCCAAGCAAACCTTGCTGACCCTGTCGGTGACCGAAGACGAACTGCTCGGCATCGGCGGCGAAAACATGGCCGGTTTCTATGCCTCGATGAAGTACTTCCAGAGCCTGGACAACCCCAACAACAAAGCCTTCGTCGAAGCCTTCAAGGCCAAGTACGGCAAGGACGCGGTGATCGGCGACGTGACCCAGGCGGCCTACCTCGGCCCATGGCTGTGGAAAGCAGCGGTGGAGAAGGCCGGCAGTTTCGACGTGGATAAAGTCGTCGCCGCCTCGCCGGGCATCGAGCTGAAAACCGCGCCGGAAGGCTACGTGAAGATCCACGAGAACCATCACTTGTGGAGCAAGTCGCGCATCGGTGAAGTGCAGCCCAACGGCCAGTTCAAGGTGATCTACGAGTCGGATCTGATCGAGCCGAACCCGTTTCCGAAGGGCTATCAATAAGCCTGGATCTGGCGCTGATCTAAAGGTGGGAGCGGGCTTGCTCGCGAAAGCGCAGTGTCATTCACAGATGGTTTGACTGATGCACCGCATTCGCGAGCAAGCCCGCTCCCACATAGATCAAAAGCAGACCTTGGTTTTCATCATTACCTCCCGCTCAGGAGACCATCATCATGGAATGGCTATCGGAATTTGGAGCCATCGCGGCGATGCAGGGGTTCAACGGCTTGTCCGTGTTCTGCGTGCTGTTGCTGATGGCATTGGGGCTGGCGATCATCTTCGGGCAGATGGGCGTGATCAACATGGCCCACGGCGAGTTCCTGACCATCGGCGCCTACACCACCTACGTGTGCTCCAGCCTCACCGCGCACTTTGCGCCAAGCTTCCAACCCTATTACTTCTTCTTCGCCATCGGCCTGTCATTCCTGGTGGCCGGGGCCATCGGCTGGCTGGTGGAATGGGCGATGATCAGCCGCTTGTACAAGCGCCCGCTGGACACCTTGCTCGCCACCTGGGGCCTGTCGCTGGTGATGCAGCAAACCTTCCGCTCGGTGTTCGGCGCCCGTGAGGTCAGCGCCGAACCACCGGCCTGGCTGATGGGCTCGGTAAACTTCACCGATGCCATCGAGATCCCGCGCAACGGCCTGTTCATGATGGGTCTGACCCTGCTGCTGACCGGTGCGATCTTCATCATGCTCTACCGCTCGCGCTGGGGCCTGCAGGTGCGCGCCACGGTGCAGAACCGCCTGATGAGCCGCGCGGTGGGCATCAACACGCGCAAGGTCGACCGCATGACCTTCGCCCTCGGTTGTGGCGTCGCCGGTGTGGCGGGCGCGGCGTTCACCACCATCGGCTCCACCGGGCCCACGGCGGGATCGCAGTACATCGTCGACACCTTCCTGGTGGTGGTGTTCGGTGGCGCGCAAAGCCTGTTCGGCACCATCGCCTCGGCGTTCGTGATCGCCCAGACCCAATCGCTGTCGGAGTTTTTCCTCAGTGGCTCGATGGCCAAGGTACTCACCCTGTCCTCGGTGATTCTGATCCTGATGCTGCGCCCGCAAGGGTTGTTCTCCATCAAAGTGCGCAAGTAGAGGCGAGCAGATGAAGGCTTTAGACAAGCTGCTGGGCGGCCAGCAAAACCTGATCGGCATCGTGCTGCTGGCGCTGTTGATCCTTGTGGTATTCCCGCTGACCCTCGACGCGTTCCGGCTGAACATGGTCGGCAAATACCTGACCTACGCGTTCGTCGCCGTGGGCCTGGTGCTGTGCTGGGGCTATGGCGGCATTCTCAGCCTGGGGCAGGGCGTGTTCTTCGGCGTCGGCGGCTACTGCATGGCGATGTTCCTCAAGCTGGAAGCCTCGGACCCCGAGAGCACCAAGATCCAGTCAACCCCAGGCATCCCGGACTTCATGGACTGGAACCAGATCACCGAACTGCCCTGGCTGTGGCAGCCGTTCCACAGTTTCAGCTTTACCCTGGTGGCGGTGATCGCGGTGCCGGTGCTGCTCGCGTTCATCATCGGGATGGCGCTGTTCAAGCGGCGCGTGGGCGATGTGTACTTCTCCATCGTGACCCAGGCGATTGCGCTGATCCTCACCGTGTTGATCGTCGGCCAGCAAGGCCTGACCGGCGGCGTCAACGGCATCACCGACCTCAAGACCCTGCTCGGCTGGGACCTGCGCACCGACAGCGCGAAGCTGATCCTGTACTTCATCAACGCCGGCTTGCTGTTCGGCTGCATCTTCATTGGCCGTTTCATCCTCGCGTCCAAGCTCGGCCGGCTGCTGATGGCGATGCGCGACAAGGAAGAACGCGTGCGGTTTTCCGGGTACGACGTGGCCAGCTTCAAGATCTTCGTATTCTGCGTAGCCGCCGCGTTCTCGGCGATCGGCGGGGCGATGTTTGCCTTGCAGGTGGGCTTCATGTCGCCGTCGTTCGTGGGCATCGTGCCGTCGATCGAGATGGTGATTTTCGCCGCGGTGGGCGGGCGCATGTCACTGCTCGGCGCGGTGTATGGCGCGCTGCTGGTGAACTACGGCAAGACCTACTTTTCCGAGTCTTTCCCCGAGTTGTGGCTGTACCTGATGGGCGGGCTGTTTATCGCCGTGGTCATGTACTTCCCCAACGGCCTGGCCGGCCTGTGGGACAGCCATGGGCGGCAGGCACTGGCCAAAGTGCTGCGGCGCAAACCCGTAGCGGCGACTCCGGCGAGCCCGTCGGTTAAATCCAAGGCTAAAAGCAAGATCCTGGAGACCCAGCCATGACCGCCGTCGGCTTTGAAATGAAAAAACCGGTGCTGGCCATCGAAGGCCTCACCGTGTCGTTCGACGGCTTCAAGGCGGTCGACAACCTCAACCTGTACATCGACCGCAACGAAGTGCGCGTGGTGATCGGCCCCAACGGCGCGGGCAAGACCACGGTGCTCGACCTGATCTGCGGCAAGACCCGCGCCACCAGCGGCAGCATCCAGTTCGACGGCCAGGAACTGACCAAGATGCGCGAGTACAACATCGTGCGCGCCGGCGTCGGGCGCAAGTTCCAGAACCCGTCGATCTACGAGAACCTCACGGTGTTCGAGAACCTCGAGATGTCCTACCCGGCCGGGCGCAAGGTGTGGGGCGCGTTGTTCTTCAAGCGCAACGCCCAGGTGATCGCGCGGGTGGAAGAAGTCGCGCGGGAAATCTTCCTCGGTGACCTGCTGCAGCAACAGGCCGACCTGCTGTCCCACGGACAGAAGCAGTGGCTGGAAATCGGCATGCTGCTGATGCAGGACCCCGAGTTGCTGATGCTCGATGAGCCGGTGGCCGGGATGAGTGTCAACGAACGCGCGCAGACCGCCGAGCTGCTCAATCGCATCAGCCAGGGCCGATCGGTGCTGGTGATCGAGCACGACATGGAGTTCGTCAAGAGCATCGCCCACAAGGTTACCGTGCTGCACCAGGGCAAGGTGCTGGCCGAGGGCAGCATGGAGTCGGTGCAAAGCAACCCTAAAGTCATCGAAGTGTATTTGGGCCACTGAGGAAGCGGGCATGTTCAAGATCGACCAGTTGTCCTGCGGCTACGGGCAGAGCCAGATCCTCCACGACCTGGACCTGAACGTGGCCAAGCGTGAGATCGTCGCGGTGATGGGCCGCAACGGCATGGGCAAGACCACCTTGTTCAAGAGCCTGATGGGCATCCTGCCGCAGTGGAAAGGCCAGGTCAGCGTGGACGGGCACGATGTGTCGGCGCTGGAAACCCATGAGCGGGTGGAGCGCGGCATCGCTTATGTGCCGCAGGGGCGCATGATTTTCCCGAGCATGACGGTGCTGGAGAACATCCAGACCGGCCTGCCGGCGTCGGCACGCGGCAAGGTGCCGGAGGATCTGTATGCGCTGTTCCCGGTGCTCTACGACATGCAGTCGCGCAAGGGTGGCAACCTGTCCGGTGGCCAGCAACAGCAGCTGGCGATTGCCCGCGCGCTGGCGACCAATCCCAAGGTGCTGCTGCTGGATGAACCGACCGAGGGCATCCAGCCGTCGATCATCAAGGACATCGCGCGCACGCTGAAGGAGATTCGCAACCTGCGCGACCTGACCATAGTGGTGTCGGAGCAAGTGCTGTCGTTTACCCTGGAGATCGCCGACCGTTTCCTGGTGATCGAGAAGGGCCGGTTTGTGATTGAGGAGACGCGGGATAGGGTGGATGAGGCGACCATCAGCCGGTATTTGTCGGTGTGAACTGCGGCTGCAAAAGTGATCGTTGGGTTGCGAGGAAGCGTGTTTGTTCCAGGCGTTTTCCTACAGCCATGCCAGGTTTTATCGGCGTGCTGCTCGGGCCGTATGCTGAGCCTGTCCAAGTCCTTTTCCGGTGCTGAGTTGTCTGTTTGCCTCGGGTCTTTGGAACTGGCGTGTTGTCAGTGGCCACAGAGTGGAACGTTAATCCGTCGAGCAGCTTTATTGGATTGGCATCTATCGACTCCATGACCTGAGGTGTAACTATGGACCTGTGTTATCCCCAACAACCCCACTGTCGGGCGGTTTCCGGCATGGGCTTAATGTCAGTCCCCCCTGATGTTGGAATGAGGGGTTCTTATAACCCTTATGCGAATGCTCCGTGGTCCGGTATCGCGCAGAAATTTTCAGATAATTTTAATTATTTCACCGCAGGTAGATCGGGTTTTGTCACGATAGATTCACTCAGTGAAAAGGCCAATCGTGCCCCGATGAGAAATCCTTGGGACAATGATATGACCCAGTTGGCTAAAGTGATTCTCGGCATTCCGGAAATAGGACAGTTGTTCGATTCAGTTAATAACGGCGGCCAGGAAGATGGGTATATCAGTCACGGCGACGTATCTGCTGCTATTGATGTTCTTGAGGCGCAGGAGGCACTGTCCATGCCGCCGGTGCGCGGGGGCCAATATAACGGCGCCATGCAACAACACAGGGTCAACCAGCAATTTCCCTCGCAATATTCCGGACCCGCGCCGCGTTATGAAGATCCAGGCTTCTCGTCGCAGCGGCCTAGCTACCAGCGCGCGCCGGGTTACGGGATGCCGGATGATAAAAGCAACTCGTATAGCGACCTTAATAAGGAAGACTTCAGCAACCGAGTACTCACCCGCTTCAGTTCCCTGGAAGACCCGGGCAAACCGGGCTATATCACCGACAGGTCGCTGAATGCAGTGGCTGCAGGTCACCGCCTGGACGGTACCCCGGCGACTGAGGATGAGATGAATATTGCAAAGGCATTGCTGGATAATGGCAGTTGGTTTAGAGAATATGATGAAGGTAAAACCGGCGAACTGGATGGCAGTTTTACTCGGCAGGACCTGGCAAATGCCTCCAATCGATTCGAAAACATGAGTAACTCAGAGCTGCTTGAAACGATTAAAAAGCACTTTGTCGAGTACGGTGATGGTGATAACTATGTCAACTTCAAGGAACTGAAACAAGCCGCTGGGTTAGTGCCTTCGAATAAAACCTACACCCCAGCAGCGCGCCAGGCAGCGACTGAGTTTCTGCAGCGCAAAGAGCTTCTGGAAGACACCGATATCGGCGTGGATGACAAAGGTAATCCTGGGTACAAGGACCAGCGATTCGATTTGGACAACCTGAAGCACATGATCAAGAAAGAGCGGGACGACGAGCGCCCCCGTTGACCTGCGCAGGGTGCCGCCGATCACGTCGGTGGCACCTCGCGTCCTTCAGGCGTCGCCGCCCGCTAAGGTGTCGGGCGGATCATGGCCTCCGGCCGTACGTGCTGGGCGTATGCCTCGGCACTGATCAACCCCAACCGGACCGCCGCTTCCTTCGGTGTCAGCCCCTCGTCCGCAGCCTTGCGGGTGATCTGCGCCACACGGTCATAGCCCAGCACCGGGTTGAGTGCCGTGGCCAACAACAGCGAATGCTCGACGTTGTGCGCGAGTTGCGCGCGATTGACCTCCAGGCCACTGAGCAACCTGTGGCTGAACAGGCTGACGGCGTCCGTCAGCACCTCGATCGATTGCAGCAGATTGTGGATCAGCACCGGCTTGGCCACATTCAACTCGAACGTGCTCGACGCGCCCGCCAGGGTGATGGTGGTGTGATTGCCCATGACCTGCATGGCCGCCTGCACCAGCACTTCAGCAATGGTCGGGTTGCGTTTGCCGGGCATGATCGAGGAGGTCAGGCCATCGTCCGGCACGATCAATTCCCCCAGGCCGCAACGCGGACCCGAGCCGAGCAGGCGAATATCGTTGGCGATCTTGGTCAGTGACACGGCCAGCACGTTCAGCGCGCCGGAGGCTTCCACCAACGCATCGTGAGTGCCCATGCCTTCGAATTTGCACGGGTTGGTTGCAAAGGCGACGCCGGTGAGCTGACTGATTTCTTCGCAGAACGCCACATCGAATCCCACTGGCGTATTCAAGCCGGTGCCCACCGCCGTGCCGCCCTGGGGCAACAGGCACAGGCGCGGCATGCAACCTTCGAGGCGTGCAATGCCGTGCTGGATCTGCTGGGCAAACGCCCCAAATGCCTGGCCTTGGCTCATCGGCACGGCATCCATGAGGTGCGTGCGGCCAATTTTCAGCACGTCCTGCCAGGCGTCGGCCTTGGCTTTCAGTTCGTTGTGCAGCTGGCCCAGCGCGGGCAGCAGGCGCCCGCGCAGTTCCAGCACGGTGGTCAGGTGCATCACCGTCGGAAAGCTGTCGTTGGACGACTGCGAGCGGTTCACGTGGTCGTTGGGGTGCACCGGTGACTTGCTGCCCAGTTCACCTCCCAGCATCAGGTTGGCGCGGTTGGCGATCACCTCGTTGGCGTTCATGTTGGTCTGGGTGCCGGAGCCGGTCTGCCAGATCGACAGCGGGAAGTGCTGGTCGAAAGCGCCGTCGGCCAAGGCCTCGGCCGCCTGTTCGATGGCGTCCGCCAGGGCCGGGGCCAGTGTGCCGAGCCGCGCATTGGCGCGGGCACAGGCGCGCTTTTGCTGGCCGAAGGCGCGGATCAGGCTGGCGGGAAACGGCTGCTTGCTGCCGAAGACCTGCAGGGCCCGCTGGGTTTGTGCGCCCCACAGGCGGTCGGCCGGGATTTCGACGGGGCCGAACGCATCGTGTTCGATTCGTGTACTGGACATCCCTTTGCTCCGTTAAAGCGCCGCGCCGGCGGGGCGGCCGAGGACGCGTTGATATTCATCCTGGGCGGTCTGTTGGGAAAACTCGCCGGACCATTTCGACACCACCACCGTGGCCACGCTGTTGCCGATGGTGTTGCAGGTGGCGATGGCCATGGACATGAAGCGGTACACCCCGAACAACAGCGCCAGGCCTTCGGCCGGCAGCACGCCGATGGCCGTGACGGTGGCGGCGAACACCACGAAGCTGCCACCCGACACTGCCGCCGCGCCCTTGGAGGTCACCAGCATGATCGCGATGATGCCCAGCTGTTGTTCCCAGCTCAGCGGCACGCCGTAGGCGTTGGCGATAAACAGCACGCACAGCGACATGTAGATCGAGGTGCCGTCGAGGTTGAACGCATAGCCGGTGGGCAGCACCAGGCCGACGCTCTGTTTGGAGCAGCCAAACTTCTCGAGCTTCTGCAGCAGGCGCGGCAGCGCGCTTTCCGACGACGCGGTACCGAGCACGATGAAGATTTCATCCTTGATATACGTGAGGAAGCGCCACAGGCTGAAGCCGCTCAGGCGGCATACCGCGCCGAGTACCACAAAGATGAAGAACGCGATGCCGACGTAGAACATCAACACCAGGTTGGCCAGGGACATCAGCACCGCCGTGCCGTTGCTGCCGACCGCATAGGCCACCGAGCCGAAGGCGCCGAGCGGCGCGAACTTCATGATCAGGTTGATGAACTCGAAGAAGCACTCCGAGATACGGTTCAGGCCATCTTCGATGACTTCGCGGCGCTCGGGCTTGAGGGCCAGCAGGGCGAAGCCGAACAACACCGAGATCACCAGCACCTGCAACAGCTGGCCGCCGGCGAAGGCGCCGACGAAATTGTCGGGGAAAATGCCGTAGATAAAGTCCATGGTCGAGGCCGGTGCGTGCCCCTTGGCCACCGCGGCGGTGGTGGCGGCAGCGGCAGCGGCGCTCGGGTGGGCGTCATGCATGCCGGAGCCGATCTGCAGCAGGTTGCCCCACAACAGGCCGATGGCCAGGGCGATGGTCGACACCACTTCGAAGTAGATCAATGCACGCAGGCCTACTTTGCCGACGCGCTTGATATCGCCGGCCGAGGCAATGCCGTGGACCACGGTGAAAAACACCAGCGGCGCGACGGCGGTCTTGATCAGCTTGAGGAAGATATCGCCAAGGATCTTGAAACTGGCGGCCAGTTCCGGGGCGAGAAAGCCGAAGGCGATCCCCAGGAACATCGCGGCGACGACCTGGAAGGTCAGGTCCTTGTAGAGCGGTTTTTTTGCGGGGGTGGATGACATGTCTGTGATCTCATTGTTGTTATGGTTCGGCGACGTAAAGCGCAGGCAACCCCCTGCGGGAGCCGGCAAGCCGGCCCCTGCAAGGTCAGCGTTTTACCGCACCCTGGCGCGCGAGCGCGATATCGACCATCTGCGGCGCCAGCCCCAGGTAATTGGCCGGGTCGGTCAGGCGTTGCAGTTCGGCGAGGTCCAGTTGCGCGGTGGCTTCACCCTGGGCGAGCAGGGCGTCGAGCAGGCTGGTGCCCTGGTCGTTGGCCATGCGGCAGGCGGCGTACACCACGTCGTGGGCCACCTGGCGGCCGAGCGCCGGGGCGAGTCCCATCATCACGGCTTCGGCGACGATCAGGCCCTGGGTCATGTCGAGGTTCTTGCGCATGCGCTCGGGGCGCACTTCCAGGCCGGCGAGCATGAAGGTTGCCTGCCCCAGGGACGCGGCGCTGAGGGCAAAGGCTTCGGGAATAGCGATCCATTCGGCCTGCCACGGGCCGGTGGAGCGTTCGAAATCCTGGATCATCGCATCGAGCATCAGCCCGGCGTGTTGGCGCACACCCTTGGCGGCGGCGTACATCAGTTCGCAGGAAATCGGGTTGCGCTTCTGCGGCATGGTGCTGCTGGCGCCACGGCCTTTGACGAAGGGCTCGTACACTTCGCCCAGTTCGCTGGTCATCATCATCATGATGTCGAGGGCGATCTTGCCCAGGGAGCCGGTGACCAGGCCAAGGAAGTTCAGGGTTTCTGCCAGCCCATCGCGGGCCACGTGCCAGGTGGCTTGCGGCACGCCCAGGCCGAGTTCGGCCATCAGCGCTGCTTGCACATCCAGGCCTTTGTCGCCGAGAGAGGCGAGGGTGCCGGCGGCCCCGGCGAACTGGCCGATTTCGACGCGTGGGCGCAGTTCCACCAGGCGCTCGGCGTGGCGGTCGAACATGCTCAGCCAGACCGCGCATTTGTAGCCGAAGGTGATCGGCAGCGCGTGCTGCAAGTGGGTACGGCCGGCCATCGGCGTGTCGCGGTAGCGCTGCGCGAGGCCGGCGAGCAGGCCGCGTACCGCCTGGATGTCACGCTCGACGATGGCCAGCGCAGCGCGCACCTGCAGGACCACGGCGGTGTCCATGATGTCCTGGGTGGTGGCGCCCCAATGCACATAGCGGCCGGCTTCGCCGCAAATCTTCGAGAGTTGCTCCACCAGCGGCAGGATCGGGTACCCGACGATCTCGGTCTCGTGCTGCATCAGCGCCAGGTCCAGCGCCTGGTACTGCGACAGCGCAGCGATCTGCTCGGCCGCCTCGGCAGGGATCACCCCGCAACGCGCCTCGGCGCGGGCCAGGGCCACTTCCACTTCGATGTAACGCTCGATCAGCGCTTTATCGGAAAACACACCGCGCATTTCGGCGGTGCCGAACATGTCACGGAACAGGGCGGAATCAAAAACGGTACTCGACATGGTAAAACCCTATTTGTTATTTTTAAACCATACATATTTAATATGTCCGTACATTATGATTGCGCCTGGACTGATACACTGTCAACTCGACAGCGAGGGTAAGAATGGAAAGCGTGAGCCAGAGGCGTTATGCGGCAGTTGCCAAGGACTTGATCGAGCAGATCGGCAGCGGCCATTACCCGGTAGGGTCGTTGTTGCCGACTGAATTCGAGCTGTGCTCGCTGTACGCGGTCAGCCGCCACACGGTGCGCGCGGCCATCGACCAGTTGCAGGGGCAGGGCATGGTCTCGCGCCGCAAGCGTGTGGGCACGCGGGTCGAAGCCGCCTCGCCGCAGGGCGGCTATTCCCAGGCAATGGCCTCGGTGGCCGACCTGGTGCAGGTGGCCGAGACGCATATCCGCGATATCCAGGACGTGCGGGAGTTTGTCGCCGACATCGCCCTGGCCCGACGCCTGGGGCTGGAGCCGGGCGGGCATTACTTCTGCGTGTCGAGCATCAAGGTCGATGCCAGCGCCGGCAATGCGCCGTTGTGCTGGACCGATGTGTACGCCGAACAGGCGTTTGCCGAGGTGATCCCCGACGCGCGCAAGCACCCCGACGAACTCATTGCCGCGCTGATCGGCAAGGCCTTCTCGCGGCCTATCGAGGTGGTTGACCAACAGGTGCGCCCGGTGCAGTTGCCCGCCGAGCTGGCTGCCAGTCTCAAGGCGCAGGGCGGCGCGCTGGGGTTGAACATCATCCGCCAATACCGCGATGAAGCCGGGGCGCTGATTGCGGTGTCGGAAACGGTCTATCCCGCCGACCGTTTCACCCTGACCATGCAGATGAAACGCGACAAGCTCTGAGCCCATACGTCATCCAACGTATTTCCCGATTGGGCTGGCCCGATGAGACTGGATTGAACGCAATGTCATCCGTCCAGGAGCCAGCCCATGACCGAAACGCTGATCAAAGTCGACCTCAACCAACCCGTCACCGAGAACGAGCAGATCCACAACCGCTGGCACCCGGATATCCCGATGGCGTGCTGGGTGAAGCCGGGCGACGACTTCATCCTGGAAACCTACGACTGGACCGCCGGCGCCATCAAGAACAACGACGATGCCAGCGACGTGCGCGACGTCGACCTGTCCACCGTGCATTACCTCTCCGGCCCGGTGGGCGTGCACGGTGCCGAGCCGGGTGACCTGCTGGTGGTGGACCTGCTCGATATCGGCGCCAAGGCCGATTCCCAGTGGGGCTTCAACGGCTTTTTCTCGCGCCAGAACGGCGGCGGTTTCCTCACCGATCACTTCCCCAGCGCACAAAAAGCTATCTGGGATTTCAAGGGCATGTTCACCAGCTCGCGGCACATTCCGGGGGTGAATTTCGCCGGCCTGATCCACCCCGGCCTGATCGGCTGCCTGCCTGACCCGGTGATGCTCGCCGACTGGAACCGCCGCGAGCAGGAACTGATCGACACCAACCCGACGCGCGTGCCACCGCTGGCCAACGCACCGCTGGCCGCCACCGCCCATATGGGCAAGCTCAAGGGCCAGGCCCGTGACGATGCCGCCGCCACCGGTGCTCGCACGGTGCCGCCGCGCGAGCATGGCGGTAACTGCGATATCAAGGATCTGTCACGCGGCTCGAAGATCTTCTTCCCGGTCTACGTCAACGGCGCCGGGCTGTCGGTGGGGGACTTGCACTTCAGCCAGGGCGACGGCGAAATCACCTTTTGCGGGGCCATCGAAATGGCCGGCTGGGTGCACATGAAAGTCGAGCTGATCAAGGGCGGCATGGCCAAGTACGGCATCAAGAACCCGGTCTTCAAACCGAGCCCGATCACGCCGAACTACAAGAACTACCTGATCTTCGAAGGCATCTCGGTCGACGAGCAGGGCCAGCAGCACTATCTGGACGTCAACGTCGCCTACCGCCAGGCGTGCCTGAATGCGATCAACTACCTGACCAAGTTCGGCTACTCGCCGGCCCAGGGCTATGCGCTGCTCGGTTCGGCGCCGGTGCAGGGACACATCAGCGGCGTGGTCGACATTCCGAATGCCTGCGCGACCTTGTGGTTGCCCACGGAGATCTTCGAGTTCGATATCAACCCCAACGCCAACGGCCCGACCCGCTTCCTCGACGGCAGCATCGACCTGCCCATCGCCCCGGACCTGTAGCCATGCCGACCTACGAATACGCCTGCGACACCTGCGGCACCTTCACCCAGCTGCGGCCGATTGCCCAGCGCCACGCGCCCAGCCAGTGCCCGTACTGTGCCGGGCCCGGCGGGCAGTTGTTGGTGTCGGCGCCGGCCCTGCAAACGCTGTCGGCCAACCAACGCAAGGCCATCGCCGGCAACGAACGCAGCGCCCACGCGCCGCAGACTGTCGGCGAATACCAGGAAAGTCGCCGGCACCCGGCGGGTTGCAGTTGCTGCGGCACCAGTAAGGCGGTGCTGCCGAGCAAGGCCAACCCGCTGGGCCTCAAGACCAAGACCGGCCCCCGGCCGTGGATGATCAGTCACTAGGAGAGTTGCAATGCGCCATGGCGACATTTCCAGCAGCCCGGACACCGTCGGTGTAGCGGTGGTGAACTACAAGATGCCGCGCCTGCACAGCAAGGCCGACGTCATCGACAACGCCAGGAAGATCGCCGACATCATTATCGGCATGAAACAGGGCCTCCCAGGCATGGACCTGGTGGTGTTCCCGGAATACAGCACCATGGGCATCATGTACGACCACGACGAGATGATGGCCACCGCCGCAAGCATCCCCGGTGAGGAGACTGCGATTTTCTCGGCGGCGTGCCGCCAGGCCAACACCTGGGGCGTGTTCTCCCTGACCGGCGAGCGCCACGAGGAGCATCCGCACAAGGCGCCCTACAACAGCCTGGTGCTGATCAATAATCTCGGCGAGATCGTGCAGCGCTATCGCAAGTGCATTCCCTGGTGCCCCATCGAGGGCTGGTATCCGGGCGATCGCACTTATGTGTGCGAAGGCCCCAAGGGCATGAAGATCAGCCTGATCATCTGCGACGACGGCAACTACCCGGAGATCTGGCGCGATTGTGCAATGAAGGGCGCGGAGTTGATCGTGCGTTGCCAGGGCTATATGTACCCGGCCAAGGAGCAACAGGTACAGATGTCCAAGAGCATGGCCTGGGCCAACAACTGCTATGTGGCGGTAGCGAATGCGGCAGGGTTCGACGGGGTGTATTCGTACTTCGGCCACTCGGCGATCATCGGTTTCGACGGGCGCACCCTGGGCGAGTGCGGCGAGGAGGAGATGGGCATCCAGTACGCCCAACTGTCGGTTTCGCAGATCCGCGATGCGCGGGCCAATGACCAGTCGCAGAACCACCTGTTCAAGCTGTTGCACCGTGGCTACACCGGCATGCACGCCTCGGGCGATGGCGACAAGGGCGTGGCCGACTGCCCGTTCGAGTTCTATCGCACCTGGGTGCTGGATGCGCAAAAGGCCCAGGAGAACGTAGAGAAAATCACCCGCAGCACGGTGGGCGTCGCCGAATGCCCGGTGGGGCAATTGCCCCATGGCGGTAAAGAACAGACGCAGGGGTAGGGCATGCGTTTTACCTTCGAACCGGCCCAGGTCATGACGTTGCTGCGCAGCCGGATCGTCGGCCAGCAGGCGGCGCTGGCCCAGGTGGAAAGCTTGCTCAAGGTGGTCAAGGCCGACATCGGCGAGCGTGACCGGCCGCTCAGCGTCAACCTGTTCATGGGGCCGACCGGTGTCGGCAAGACCGAAATCGTGCGCTTGCTGGCCCAGGCGCTGCACGGGCGCGCCGACGGTTTTTGCCGCATCGACATGCACACCCTGGCCCAGGAGCATTACGCCGCCGCACTGACTGGCGCACCGCCGGGCTATGTGGGCAGCAAGGAAGGCATCAGCCTGTTCAACAGTGAATTGATCCAGGGCACCTACAGTCGACCCGGCATCGTGCTGTTCGACGAATTGGAAAAAGCCAGCCAGGAAGTCGTGCGCAGCCTGCTCGGCATTCTCGAAAACGGCCAGCTGACCCTGGCCGGCGGCACGCGCACCCTGGACTTTCGCAACAGCCTGATCTTCATGACCAGCAACATCGGCGCGCAACAGGCGCGCCGGCATCGCCAGCGCTTTGCCCAGGGCTGGCGGCGGGTGCTGCGGGTGTTTGCGCGTGGTGAGGCGGCGGTGCTGGAAGAGGCACTGCACGGGCATTTCGAGCCGGAGTTTCTCAATCGCATCGACCGCATCCTGGTGTTCGAGCCCATCGACGCCCAGTGGTTGGAGGCTTTGCTGGACGTGGAGTTGAACAAACTCAATCAACGCCTCGCGGCGCAGCAGCGCTCATTGAGCGTGGATGCACAGGCGCGGGCGTGGTTGTGTCGCGAGCATGATGTGCGTTTTGGCGCGCGGGCATTGGCGCGCAGGCTGCGTGTCGAATTGGAGCCGGCGATTGCCGAGTGTGTATTGCGCGGCGAAGCCCGGCACCTGCATGCGACGCTTCACCAGGGTTGCCTGGTGGTTGCGTGCAGCGGCGGATAAACCACGGGAAGCTGGGATCCAATTACGGTATAACCCTCGGACGCTTTCGCTCTTCGAGGCCCCGTTTTTCATGCAAAGCCCCATGCAACGCCCGCTGTGGCAGGTCTACCTGATCTTTCTGGCACCGATGGTGCTGTCCAACTTCCTGCAGAGTTTTTCCGGCACGCTCAATGGTATCTATGTCGGGCAAATGCTCGGCACCCAGGCGCTGGCGGCGGTGTCGGGGATGTTCCCCATTGTGTTCTTCTTCATTGCCCTGGTGATTGGCCTGGGGGCGGGCGCCTCCGTATTGATCGGCCAGGCCTGGGGCGCCCAGGAAACCGGCATGGTCAAGGCGATCACCGGTGCCACCCTGACGCTGGGCGCGTTGGTGGGGCTGGTCGCGGCGGTGCTGGGCAGCCTGTTCGCCCGCCCGGCGCTGCAAGCCTTGGGCACCCCGGTGGATGTGCTCGACGACGCGGTGGGCTACGCCCAGATGATGATGTTGATCATGCCGCTGTTGCTGGTGTTCATCCTTTACACCCAGTTGTTGCGCGGGGTCAGCGACACGATCTCGCCGTTGTTGGCGCTGATGGTCTCGACCCTGGTCGGCCTGCTGCTGACCCCGGCGCTGATTCGCGGCTGGATCGGCCTGCCGCCCCTCGGCATCCAGAGTGCGGTGTACGCCGGCCTGGTGGGCAACGCCGCGGCGATGCTGTTCCTGATCCTGCGCCTGCGGCATAAAAACCACGTGATGGCGCCGGACCGTGAACTGCTGGCGGCCTTGCGCCTGGACCGCGCGATTTTGGCCAAGGTCCTGCGCATCGGCCTGCCTACCGGCCTGCAGATGGTGGTGTTATCGCTGTCGGAGTTGGTCATTCTTGCCTTGGTCAACAGCCATGGCTCGCAGGCCACGGCGGCCTATGGCGCGGTGACGCAAATCGTCAACTACGTGCAGTTCCCGGCGCTGTCGATTGCCATCACTGCCTCGATCCTCGGTGCCCAGGCGATTGGCGCCGGTCGCCTGGAGCGTATCGGGCCGATCTTGCGCACCGGGCTGCTGATCAACACCTGCCTCACCGGTGGCCTGATTGTGCTGGGGTATGTCCTGTCGCACTGGTTGCTCGGTTTGTTCATCACCGACGACGCGGCGCGGGCAAATGCCGAGCACCTGTTGCACATCATGTTGTGGAGCATCCTGGTATTCGGTTTCCAGGCGGTGATCGGCGGGATCATGCGCGCCAGCGGCGTGGTGCTGATGCCGGTGGTCATCTCGATTTTCTGCGTGCTGTGCGTCGAGTTGCCGATGGCCTACCTGCTCAACGCGCACTTCGGGCTGGAAGGCGTGTGGATGGCGTTTCCGGTGACCTACCTGGCGATGTTGGGCTTGCAGACCGCGTATTACCGGTTGGTGTGGCGGCACAAGCAGATCAAGCGGCTGGTCTAGCGCGGTTTATTGCTTCAAGCCGTGCAGCAGCAGTTCCAGGCTCTGCAGGCCTTCTTCAAGGCGTTCGCCCGGGTGCGCATCCCGGGCGATCCACAGCGCGGTGTTGACCAGGCTGCCATTGATCAACTGCGCCAGCGCGGCGCTCGGTGCCTGCGGGATCACACCGTTGTGCATCAAGGCATCGAGCCGTTGACGCAGGGATTCCACACAGTGCTGCTGGGAGCCGGTGTCACCCAATACGGCCGGCGCATCCTGCAGTACGATGCGCTGGATCTCCGCGTCCTGGGCCATGCGCAAATACGCGCGGCAACGTTCGCAAAAGCCCGACCAAGGGTCCGAAGCTTCGTCACTGAGGCGCTGCAAGTGGGCGTCCATCTCGCTGTCGAGCTGGGCAACGACCGCCGCCAACAGGCCTTTTTTATCGCCAAAGTGGTGATACAACGCCCCGCGCGTCAGGCCCGCGCGGGCGGTAAAGTCGTCCATCGAGGTATTCGCGTAGCCTTGGGTGGCGAAGGCCAGGCGCGCGCTGGCGATCAGCCGGGCGCGGGTGTCTTCGATTATTTCAGCACGGGCTCGGCTCATGGATAGGGCTCGCAATCGGCAAGTGAAGGATTGACATACGCTGCGTATGTTACGCATGCTTTGTCACATACGCACCGTATGTATTTTGCCTTGATCATTGCAGATAGCAAGTTGCAGGGCATTCAGGAAGAGGTAGAGCAGGATGGCAAACCCCTACGCCGAGTTGTTCCAGGTCCCCGGCGCCCGGGCTTTTGTACTCGCGGGCATGTTGGCGCGCATGCCGGTGTCAATGGCGGGCATCGGCCTGATCACCATGCTCTCGCAGGTGCACGGCGGCTACGGCCTGGCCGGTTCGGTGGCGGCGATATTTGCCCTGGCCACAGCGTTTTGCGCGCCGCAGGTGTCGCGCCTGGTCGACCGCTACAGCCAGGGTCGGGTGCTGCCGGTCGCCGCGTTGATCGGTGGCGGGGCATTGCTGCTGTTGTTGCTGTGCACCCGCTTGCAGGCGCCGAACTGGACGCTGTTCGTGTTCGCGGCCCTGGCCGGCTCCATGCCGAATATGTCGGCGATGGTCCGGGCACGCTGGACCGAGTTGTACCGCGGCCAGCCCCAGTTGCAAACCGCGTTTGCCCTGGAGTCGGTGCTTGACGAGGTGTGCTTTATCATCGGCCCGCCGATTTCGGTGGGCCTCAGTGTGGTGCTGTTCCCGGAAGCCGGGCCGCTGGTCGCGGCGCTCTTGCTGGCCGTAGGCGTCACCACATTCGTGCTGCAGCGCGAGACCGAACCGCCGGTACACGAACACCACGATCATCACGGCCGCTGGCTGATCGCGTCGCCTTCGGTATTGATCCTGATGATCCTGCTGCTGGCCATGGGCGTGATTGTCGGCGTGGTCGATGTGGTCAGCGTGGCCTTCGCCCAACAGCAGGGCCAGCCGGCGGCGGCGAGTATCGTGCTGTCGGTGTATGCCATCGGCTCATGCCTGGCCGGGCTGGCGTTCGGTACCCTCAAGCTCAAGGCGCCGTTGCCCCGCCAGTTCCTGTACTGCGGCGTAGCCACGGCGCTGACCACCTTGCCGTTGCTGCTGGTGACCAACATCCCCGGCCTTGCCGTGGCAATCTTCATCTCCGGTCTGTTCTTCGCCCCGACGCTGATTGTGTCCATGGCGTTGGTAGAACAAATCGTCCCCCCCAGCCGCCTCACCGAAGGCATGACCTGGCTGATCACCGGCCTGAGCATCGGCGTGGCCATCGGCGCCGCCAGCTCCGGCTGGATGATCGACCACTCCGGCGCGGCCAGTGGGTTCTGGGTGGCACTGGCGGCGGGGGCGGTGGTGCTGGGCTCAGCGGTGTTGGGGTTTCGGCGGCTAGACGTTCACGCAATTCGATAAGACGTGGATAACGGCCCGCATCAATCAATAAAACGGTGAGTGCTCAACGTTACCCATCCATTGTTTGTCGACTATTCTCAGTGGATAGGAAGTAGTAACCGACAGGAAGCGCGGTTAAACGTTTTTAAGTGAGGATGAGTGATGAAACAGCTTCCTGAGAGTACTGAGTCTTTCGCGAGTCAACTTTATTCCGAAACCCGAACGGCGTGGAAACGTCCCTTTGATTACCAGGAAAACCAGCCGGGCAAGAAAGTTCGCATTGAAATGACCGAGGCATTGGCAGAGTTATATGGGGTCAGTGGCGATATTGTCGCTATCGTATGGACGGTGGCGGAAAACTTTAATGACTCCTGCCTGATGCATGACGATATTATCGATGAGGATGAGGTCAGAAGAGGGGCTCCTGCGGCGTGGGTAAAGTATGGCATCCCGGTTGCGCTGATCTCGGGCATGTACGGATACCTGGCAGGCCTGCAGGCTTTGGCGGGAACCCGTAATGTCGATCTGGTCCGCGTTGGCCTTGAAAGTCTGGAACGGATGCATATCGGCCAATGCCTGGACGTGAAAATCAATTCAGGCAAACGCTTGCCGACGCGGGAGGAATACCGGCTTATTTCCGAAGCCAATACCGGCTGTTTGTTTTTATTGATCCTGGATGCATTCCAGGTTCTGCAGCCCTTGCCGATGGCCGTGTATCAGCCACTGCGTTCGCTGTTGTTGACGCTGTCGCTGTATTACCGATTCCAAAACGACTACTGCGACATGAACCATATACCCTGGTTCGAGAAAAAAGGCTTTGCGCCGGATCTCGACAGCGGCCCCAAATCCTATCTGATGCTGCTGGCGGGCAAGACCCTGGCCAAACGCATTCGTTCTGACGAAGAAAAGCGCGAAATCATCCGTGCCTATGGTCAGCAGGGGGTATTTGACCAGGCGTTGCAGGAGATGGACGACACGTTCCAGAAAATGCTGAGCGATATGGACGAGGTGGACAATCAAATCGCGCGTTATCAAGCCGCGCAGGGCGAAACCTTGGGGCAGGCCCGCCGGTTCAAGGCATTGTTGCAGCGCCTTGAATTCAAGCAAGACCTCAAGGACAACTATTATCTGACCCTGGTTGCGTAGGGCGATGGCCATCGACTCTCATACCTGATAGCGGCCGCTGCGTTGATGCCATTCCCGACTCCCTGCCATCCACGCCTTGAGCCCGCGCAAAAAACGCTTCAGCGCGGGCGAGGCGTCTTTGAGCAGCTTGTACTCTTGAGCCTCGTAGGTTCGCACGAGGTCATCATGGATCATCGCGGCCATGCACATGGCGTCCTGAAGAGAGCAGTGGTGCTCGTCCGCCAACAAGGTCGGCAGATTGAACGCTTCGCCGGTCACTTGTTCCCTGGCCGTTGAATACAGGTCGTTGACCAGAGTCGCCGCGCAGGACACCAAGGTGATGATTTGGCGCACCGGTGCGCTGGCATAGATATTGGCGTTCAATTCATAGCCCGCCACCACATCTATCAGTGCCGTGAACGGCATAAAGCTGTTGCCCTGGCGCTGCACGAGATACTCCCAGGTAAGCGTGGGCACCTGTGCGGTGCGCCACGTGGCTTCAGCATTCATCGCCACGAACAGGACTGCCAGTTCATACCGGACACGGGCTGCCTGGGAGGGGCTCGCCAGTGATACCAGATGAACCATGCAATCTTGCAGCGCTCGCGTGACGGCGTCCGACGCCAGGGCGTGTGCCAGCGTCGCACTGTAGGGGGCAGTCAAGCGGACAGGCTCTACCGCCGCCAGGGCCAATAACAGGCGCGGCCCCAGCGGCTGCGGGACGGTGCCGCTCAATTCGTCGTAACAGTACTGATCGTCCAGCGAGATCAGCGCAGCGAAGGCTTGGGCGACCAGCAGTAATCGTTCGGGGGCGTCCGTATCGGGATGGCAAAGCATGGCGAAGCGTCCGAAACCGGTTGCGTGGACCTTTGCCGTCTGGCCTGTAAAAATACCCATCCGGTCTATCCAGGGCAGCAGCAAGTCGTCGACCTGTCGCGCGAGCTGTTCATCGACGCGTGTGGGCTCAGGGCAATGCAGCTTCGGGACGATCAGGGGCGAGTCCGGCATTGCGGTGTCCTCAGGTTCAGGGTTTACGGCAGGGTCAGGCACTGTACCTGTGCCGGATCGCCGTCTATCAGCGCGCTGAGCGTGAGCTGCGCCTCTGGTTGGTGGCCGTAGCGTGCCGCGACGTAGGCGTCCAGCAGGCGGATAAAGTCTTCGGCGATGGTCTGCCCTTTGAGTGTCATCACCCGTTTGCCGTCCATATACACGGGCGCCGAAGGGTGTTCTCCGGCGCCGGGTAATGAGATGCCGATGTCCGCCAACTGGCTTTCCCCGGGACCGTTCACCACACAGCCCATGACCGCGACCTGCATTTGCTCGACGCCGGGGTAGCTTGCGCGCCAGTGCGGCGTTTGCTCCCTCAGGAAGCCTTCGATTCGCTGCGCCAGCGCCTGGAAGAACACGCTGGTGGTACGCCCGCAGCCCGGGCACGCCACCACCTGCGGAGTAAAGGCGCGCAAGCCCATGGTTTGCAGGATCTGCTGGGCCACCTGGACTTCTTTGGCGCGCTCGCCGCCGGGTTCCGGGGTGAGGGAAATTCGCAGGGTGTCGCCGATGCCTTCCTGCAGCAGCACGGCCAGGGCAGCCGTTGACGCGACGATGCCTTTGGAACCCATCCCGGCTTCGGTCAGCCCCAGGTGCAGGGGGAAATCGCAGCGCGCTGCCAGGTTGCGGTAAACCGCTATCAGGTCCTGCACATGGCTGACCTTGGCCGATAACACGATATGGTCCGTCGGTAACCCGACCTCGATGGCCCGTTGGGCATTGTCCAGCGCCGAGACCACCAGCGCCTCGCGCATCACCGCATCGGCCGCCAGTGGCGCGGGGAGGACAGCATTGGCATCCATCATGCGCGCCAGCAGGTCAGGGTCGAGGCTGCCCCAGTTGACCCCGATGCGCACCGGTTTGTTGTAGCGACAGGCGACCTCGATCATCTGGCAGAACTGTTCATCGCGTCGTGCGCCCTTGCCGACATTGCCGGGGTTGATCCGGTATTTGGCCAGCGCCTGGGCACATTCGGGGTAAGTGGCGAGCAGGCGATGGCCATTGAAATGAAAGTCGCCCACCAAGGGCACGTCGATCATGCGTCGGTCCAGTCGTTCGCGGATGTTCGCCACCTGTGCGGCGGCTTCGTGGCTGTTGACGGTGATACGTACCAGTTCCGCGCCGGCCCGCGCCAGGCTTTCCACCTGGGTCGCCGTCGCCTCGGCGTCGGTAGTATCCGTATTGGTCATGGCTTGGATCACAATCGGCGCGTCGCCGCCCAGGCGCACAGTCCCGACTTGTACCTGGCGCGTGATGCGCCGCGCAATGGGGGTGTTCATGGCGCAGGCTCCTTTGGCTTATTGCCGGGCAATCAACCCGAGGGGCGGTTGAAACTGCACACGTTCCTCGCGGCCCGCCAGCGTCTGAATGTGCAGCGGGGCGATCCGTGCCAGGGCTGCAATAACGTCCTGTACCGAAGCCTCTGGCGTTGAAGCGCCGGCGCTGATTCCGACGGTCATGTGTGGCGTAAACCAGCGAATATCCACTTCACTGCCGTCGGCCACCAGGTAGCTGGGCGTACCACTGTCGCTGGCCAGTGTGCGCAAGGTCACGGCGTTTGCGCTGTTGGCGCTGCCCACCACCAGTAACCTATCTACCTGGGTACACAGCTCACGCACCGCCTGCTGTCGGTTCTGTACGGCATAGCAGATGTCGCGGCTGGAGGGACCGATAATGTGGGGATAGCGCTGCGTCAGGGCTGCGATCACGTGACGGGTGTCATCGACACTCAAGGTGGTTTGGGTGAGATAGGCCAGGGGAGTGTCGGTCGCAAACGTCAGGGCCTGGACCTGTTCAACGGTCTGGATCAGCGTGATCGGTGTATCAACCTGGCCCAGGATGCCGATGACTTCCGGGTGCCCGGGCTCGCCGATGAGGATCAGTTGATGGCCTTTCGCGGCGTAATGGCGCCCATGGTGATGGACTTTGCTCACCAACGGGCAAGTCGCGTCGAGCACACGAAGGTGACGGTCTGAAGCCTGGTCTTCCACTTCACGCGTCACCCCGTGTGCGCTGAAAATGGTCACGGCGCCGAGCGGCACCTGGTCCAGTTCGTCGACAAAGATTGCACCCTGATCGCGCAGTGTCTGTACCACATGGCGGTTATGCACGATTTCATGACGCACGTAGACCGGTACGCCGAATTGCGCCAAGGCTTGCTCGACCGTGTCGATGGCCCGCACGACGCCGGCACAGAAACCCCTTGATTGAGCCAGGATGATGTTCATGTTCACGCACTCGCCTGGTAGGCCGTGGCCGCGCTGGGGGCTGGGCAGCCCAGTTGTCGCTCGTCGGCGAATTGGTGGATCGAACGGACGATACCAGCAGCGTCGAGGCCGCATTGGCTCAGTAGCTGCTCGGGTGTGCCGTGTTCGACAAATTGGTCGGGCAAGCCCAGTTGCAGCAGCGCAGGGTGCAGATTTTGGCTGGCCAGGTATTCCAGGCAGGCCGAGCCTGCACCGGCCATGATGCAGCCTTCTTCAACCGTCACCAACCAGTCATGTTCAAGTGCAAGCGTCTGGATCAGGTGGCGATCCAGGGGTTTGATAAAGCGCATGTTCGCCACTGTGACGTCGAGCAGCTCTGCGGCTTCCATCGCCCTTTGCGTCATTGAGCCGAAAGCCAGGATGGCGACGCGTGTCCCGCAGGGTTGCCTGCAGACGCGGCGGATCTCGCCTTTACCCACCGCGAGTTCGGTCAGCTCGGATGAAGGAACGATACCGCTGCCCGAGCCTCGTGGATACCGCACCGCGCACGGACCTGGCTGCTGTATGGCGGTGTGCAGCATCTGCCGACATTCCTGCTCGTCAGCCGGCGCCATTACGATGAGATGAGGGATGCAGCGCAAATAGGCGATATCGAAGGCGCCCATGTGGGTCGCCCCATCGGCCCCGACAATTCCGGCGCGGTCGATGGCGAATACCACTGGCAGTTGCTGCAGGGCAATGTCATGGATCAGTTGGTCATAACCGCGTTGCAGGAAGGTCGAGTAGATGGCCACCACCGGCTTCATGCCTCCGGCTGCGAGGCCGGCAGCAAAGGTCAGGGCGTGCTGCTCGGCGATCCCGACATCGAAATAACGCTCGGCAAACCGCTGCTCGAACGCGACGAGTCCTGAGCCTTCGCGCATGGCTGGCGTGATCGCAATCACCCGTGGGTCGCGCTCGGCTTCGTCCGCCAGCCATTGCCCGAACACCTGGGTATAAGTGAGCGCACCGGCAGGGGCAGCGCGAATACCTTCGATAGGATCAAATTTGCCCGGCCCGTGGTACAGCACCGGGTTGGCGGCGGCGGGTGAGTAGCCGTGGCCTTTTTCGGTGACGATATGCAGCAGCTGCGGCCCGCGTCGGTCCTTGACGATATTCAGTGCCCGCACCAACTCACCCAGGTCATGCCCGTCGATTGGCCCGCTGTAGGCCAGGCCCATCGCCTTGAACAGGCTAGCATCGCGACTGACCTGGTGTGACGTCAAGGCACCCAGATGCTCACGTAACATACCCACCGAGGGAGAGATCGACATGTCGTTGTCGTTGAGAATCACCAGGAACGGCAAGTCGCCGTACAGGCCCGCATTGTTCAGCGCCTCGAAGGCCATGCCGCCGCTGAGCGCACCGTCGCCGATCACTGCGATGCAGTGGCGTCGCTGTGCCAGGTTGCGAGCGGCCAATGCCATGCCCAGGGCGGCCGAGATCGAAGTACTCGAGTGCGCGGTGCCGAAACAGTCATAGGTCGACTCACAGCGGCGCGGAAATCCCGAAATGCCGCCTAACTGGCGAATTCCGCCCATCTCCTCGCGGCGCCCGGTGAGAATCTTGTGTGCATAGGCCTGGTGGCCGACGTCCCAGATGATGCGGTCATGTGGCGTGTTGAACACATAGTGCAGGGCGATGGTCAGTTCGACGGTGCCAAGGTTGGCTGAAAGATGGCCGCCCGTCGTGCTTACGCTGTGCAGGATGAACGCCCGCAGTTCGTCCGCTAATGGCCCCAAGGCAGCGGAATGTAAAGTGCGCAGGCGGGCCGGGCTGTCGAGGGAGCCGAGGAGTTCGAACATAATGGAGCCCCGCTATAAGTTGCTGACGTTTACGAGGGGCGGAGGAGGGTATTCAAAATCCACCGCATAGTGGTCCCACGCATTGTTGGTCAATGTCGTCAAGTAACGCGCGGTATCATCTTGCATCCAGAGTTGATGGCCCACGATCCAGGTTTGCAGGTCCCTCATATAGGCGTTCAACGGTGCGCTATTGCGTTGGGAGAGTAACGTGCACAGGGCGCTGAAGTGGGCAAACTCATTGCGCATTCGATCGGACACACGCGAGATCGCCTCTTGCAATGTGCAACCTTGGCTGGCATCGGCGATAACGATATTTTCATAACGTCCTCGTTGTTCCAGTTCGTCACCCAGGCTGTACCTATCATTACTCCAACTAATGATGTTGTTGGCATGGGCGGTCAATTGCTGCACGGCGGGCGAATAGCGATCGCGATCGCGAAGCTGTAGATCGGCACGAATGCCTGATAACTCAAAGCTTGGAATAAGGCCGATACGGTAGCGGCGCAGCGTTTCATAGTGCGAAACACTCCGCGGCAACGCATGTAAATACCCAACTAACAACAAGGCGGTACTGCCATACATCATGCGGATGCCATGGGAAAAATGCAGGCGCTTGACTCCAAGGAGCTGTTTGAATTGGCGGCAGAGGTCGCGCCAGGCAGGCTCGGCAAGAAACGTGGTGGTGCTCGCCGCCGCCTGTTCCTGGACATTAAAGATCGCAGTCACGGCAGCGAGCGTTTGCGGGGCAGGCGGATGTGGCTGATCAAATACTACGTCGTCAACCCAGCCGGTCACAGGCTGGTCCAGTAACCGCGCAGGGGGTGAGCAGCGGGCTGGCCACGGCCAGTGGAAAATAGGGATCTGCAGTCGTCTCGGCGCGTTCATGGCAAGATTCCATCAGGTCTATGCCATTGGACAAGTACGACGGACCAAACAGCTTGGCAGCAGTAAAGAGTGCGAGAGATTAATGTAGGAGTTTTACGCTGGCGTGCAACCTATATGAATAGTTTTATTTGGAATGGCGGAGCTAGAGAAAAATCATATTCGCGCTATTTATAAGTAAATGCTTGGCGTTTTATCGCCAGTCAATATGGACGCATGACGAATAAGTACAGGTTCAGTTGCTACGCTTGTTTCCATCAGGTTTTTGCGAAGAGGATACCGTCATCATGAGGCAGCGCCTGCTCGTTCTCGGTTCTACCGGGTCGGTCGGCGACAGTGTTCTGGATGTAGTCGCGCGTCACCCCGAGGCATTCAAGGTACAAGGTCTTACGGCGCATAGGCGCATCGAAAAATTGTACCGACAGTGCCTGCAATTTCGGCCCGCGATAGCGGTGGTCAGCGAACCGCAGCACGCCATCGAACTGCAGGCTCATTTGTTGGCGGCCAATGTGCCCACAGAAGTGCTGTGTGGTGAGGACGCGCTGTGTGCCGCAGCTCGGGAATCTACCTGTGAGACGGTCGTCGCGGCCATTGTCGGAGGCGCGGGTTTATTGCCGACCTTGAGCGCCGCGCGGGCGGGCAAGAAAATCCTTCTGGCCAACAAGGAAGCATTGGTCATGTCGGGCGCCTTGTTTATCGAAACGGCTGCCAGCGCCGGGGCCACCGTGATTCCGTTGGACAGTGAGCACAATGCGATCTTTCAATGCCTGCAGGGTTGCCAGGGAGCACTTGACGGCGTTGACCGCTTGATACTCACGGCTTCCGGCGGGCCATTCAGGGATCGGCCGGTCGATAGCTTGCACGAAGTGACCCCCGACCAGGCCTGCGCCCATCCTAACTGGTCCATGGGGCGCAAGATTTCCGTGGATTGCGCGACCATGATGAACAAGGGCCTGGAGATCATTGAGGCCCATTGGTTGTTCAACCTGCCTGCCGATCGCATTGAAGCCTTGATTCATCCACAAAGCGTGGTGCATTCCATGGTGGTCTTTCGCGATCAATCAGTGATGGCGCAACTCGGCAACCCCGACATGCGAATGCCGGTCGCGCATGCCCTGGCCTACCCGTTGCGGATCGAGTCTGGCGTCCTGCCTCTGGACTTGACCAAGGTCGGCGGGCTGACATTCGAACACCCAGACGTGCAACGCTTTCCCTGTCTTGGCCTGGCCTTGCAAGCCTTGGCTGCAGGCACTCAGGCCAGTGCCGCGCTGAACGCGGCGAATGAAGTGGCGGTCGAGGCATTTTTAGGAAAACGGATACGCTACACGCATATTCCGTCCGTCATCGAGCAGACCTTGCAGCGTATAGAGCTGCCGGGAGGCTGTAGCCTGGACGATATTCTTGCGTTGGATCAACAGGCACGCCGGTTGGCACGTGAGGCGGTGCACCTGCGCCGTCTCAATACCTAGAGGCCCGGTCAGCCCATCGGGTCGCCTCCCATCCCCTCGCTAATTTTTCCCTCTGCGGTTCGTTTTATAGGGACGACGTGCCTTTGTGCTTCCTGCCTATTGCTCCGGACTCCAAGAAATGAATGCTGAAGACTCCTTGAAACTTGCTCGCCGGTTTATCGGGTTGCCCCTGGAAAAGCGCCAGCTATTCCTGCAGGCACTGCAGAAAGAAGGAGTGGATTTTTCGCGGTTTCCGATTCCGGCCGGGGTCGAGGTAGAGGATCGCGATGCGCTGTCCTACGCGCAGCAACGCATGTGGTTCCTGTGGCAGTTGGACCCGGCCAGCGGCGCCTACAACCTGCCGGGCGCGGTGCGGCTCAAGGGTGCGTTGAACCTGGACGCGATGCAGCAGGCGTTTGCCAGCCTGGTCGCGCGCCATGAAACCCTGCGCACCGTGTTCCAGCGCCAGGCCGATGAGCGCCTGTTGCAGGTGGCGGTGCAGCCGTCACTGGCCATCGAACAGCTGGACCTGAGCACGCTGGCCGTCGCCGAACGCGAGCAGGCCGTCAATGAAGCGGCGACCCACCAGTCGCTGCTGCCGTTCGACCTGGAGCACGGCCCGCTGCTGCGTGTGCAGTTGCTCAAGCTTGATGCGCAGGAACACGTGCTGCTGCTGACCCTGCACCACATCGTCTCCGACGGCTGGTCGATGAACGTGCTGATCGACGAGTTCATCCGCTGCTACGACGCCCATGAGCGCAACGAGGTGCCGCAACTGCCGGCACTGCCGATCCAGTACAGCGACTATGCCCTGTGGCAACGCCGCTGGCTGGAAGCCGGGGAGCAGGCCCGCCAGCTGGAGTACTGGCAGGCGCGCCTGGGCGATGAGCACCCGGTGCTGGAACTGCCGACCGACCACGCCCGCCCGGCCATGCCCAGCTACCAGGGCACGCGGCATAACTTCGCGATTGACCCGGCGCTCGCCGCGCAACTGCGCAGTTGTGCGCAAAAACACAACGTCACCTTGTTCATGCTGTTGCTCGGCGCGTTCAACGTGCTCCTGCATCGCTACACCGGTCAGGGCGACATCCGCGTCGGCGTGCCGATTGCCAACCGTAACCGCACCGAAGTCGAAGGGCTGATCGGCTTCTTCGTCAACACCCAGGTCCTGCGCACCGAACTCACCGGGCAAACCCGCGTCACCGAGCTGCTGCAAGGCATCAAGGAGCATGCCCTAGGCGCCCAGGCGCATCAGGAATTGCCTTTCGAACGCCTGGTGGAAGCCCTCAAGATCGAGCGCAGCCTGAGCCATACTCCCTTGTTCCAGGTGATGTACAACCACCAGCCGGTGGTGGCCGACATCGCCTCGGTCAGCACCGCCTCCGGCCTGGAACTGGCCTTGGTGGAGTGGCAGGGCCGCACCACCCAGTTCGACCTGACCCTCGACACCTACGAAAAGTCCGGCACCCTGCATGCCGCCTTGACCTACGCCAACGACCTGTTCGACGCGCCGTCCATCGAGCGCATGGCCCGCCACTGGACCCGCCTGTTGCAGGCGATGGTCACCGATGGCGAGCAGCGCATCGGCGAATTGCCGATGCTGGCAGCCGATGAGCAACAGGTCCTGGTGCACGCCTGGAATAACACCGCCGCAACCTACCCGACCGAGCGCGGCATCCATCAGCTGATCGAAGACCAGGTGCAGGCCACCCCCGATGCGGCGGCGCTGGTGTTCGGTACGACCACGCTGACCTACGCCGAACTCGACGCCCGCGCCAACCGGCTCGCGCATGCTTTGCGCGAGCAGGGCGTCGGCCCCGATGTGTTGGTGGGGATCTGCGTCGAGCGTTCGATCGAGATGGTGGTCGGCCTGCTGGCGATTCTCAAGGCCGGCGGCGCCTACGTGCCGCTCGACCCCGAATACCCGCAGGAACGCCTGGCCTACATGATCGAAGACAGCGGCATTGAGTTGCTGCTCAGCCAGCAGCGCCTGCTGGCATCGCTGCCCGCCGCCGGTATCCGCGTGATTGCCCTGGACCAACCTGCGCTGTGGCTCGACGGCTACAGCAGCGAATCGCCCGGCGTGGCCATCCACGCCTTGAACCTGGCCTACGTGATCTACACCTCCGGTTCCACCGGCAAGCCCAAGGGTGCCGGCAACAGCCATCGAGCGTTGGTCAACCGCCTGTGCTGGATGCAGCAGGCCTACGGGCTGGGGGCCAATGATGCGGTGTTGCAGAAAACCCCGTTCAGCTTTGACGTGTCGGTCTGGGAATTTTTCTGGCCGCTGATGACCGGTGCGCGCCTGGTGGTGGCGGCCCCGGGTGAGCACCGCGAGCCCGCACGTTTGATCGAGACCATCGGCCGGCACGCGATCACCACCTTGCACTTCGTGCCGTCGATGCTCCAGGCATTCATCCATGAACCGGGCGTGCAGGCCTGCACCGGTCTCAAGCGCATCGTCTGCAGCGGTGAAGCCTTGCCGCTGGACGCACAGGTCCAGGTGTTCGCCAAGCTGCCGCATGCCGGGCTGTTCAACCTGTATGGCCCCACCGAAGCGGCCATCGACGTGACCCACTGGACCTGCGTCGACGAAGGCGCCGACAGCGTGCCCATCGGCCGCCCGATTGCCAACCTCGGCACCTACGTACTCGACGCCCAGCTCAACCCGGTCCCTGCCGGTGTGTGCGGCGAGTTGTACCTGGGCGGCACCGGGCTGGCGCGCAGTTATCACCGGCGACCGGCATTGACCGCCGAGCGTTTTGTGCCGAGTCCGTTTGGCGATGGCGCACGCCTGTATCGCACCGGCGACCGTGTGCGTCAACGGGCCGACGGCGTGATTGAATACCTCGGTCGCCTCGACCATCAGGTCAAGCTGCGCGGCCTGCGCATCGAGCTGGGTGAAATCGAGACACGCCTGCTGCAACACCCTGGCGTGCGTGAGGCCGTCGTGCTGGTGCAGGGCGGCAAGCAACTGGTGGCTTACCTGGTGCTGGAAGGCGAGGCGCCCAGCGACCTCAAGGCCTGGCTGCTCGGCAGTCTGCCGGAGTACATGGTGCCGACGCATATGGTCTACCTGGCCCAGTTGCCGGTGACCGCCAACGGCAAGCTGGACCGCAAGGCGCTGCCGGTGCCGGATGCTGCCGCGCAGCAGGCTTATGCCGCCCCGGAAAACCCTGTGCAGCAAGCCCTGGCTGCCGTCTGGAGCGATGTGCTCGGGGTCGAGCATGTCGGTCTGGATGACAACTTTTTCGAGCTGGGTGGCGATTCGATCATCTCCATCCAGGTGGTCAGCCGAGCGCGCCAGGCCGGGATTCGTCTCAGCCCGCGCGACCTGTTCCAGTACCAGAGCGTGCGCAGCCTGGCGCTGGTGGCGAGCGTCGAGCACGCGACGGTCATCGATCAGGGGCCCGTCAGTGGCGAGGTAATCCTCACGCCCGTGCAGCACAGCTTTTTCGAGCAGGCGATCCCGGCGCGCCAGCATTGGAACCAGTCGCTGCTGCTGACCCCGCGCGAAACCCTGGAGCCGGCGCGCGTTGAGGCGGCGTTGACCCAGGTGATCAACCATCACGATGCGCTGCGCCTGCGCTTTGTGCAGCAGGCCGAGGGCTGGCAGCAAGCCCATGCCGCGCCGATCACCGACCCGGCGCTGTGGCAATCCCGCGCTGGCGATGAAACCGAACTGGCCGCCCTCTGCGACGAGGCCCAACGCAGCCTCGACCTTGAACACGGCCCGCTGCTGCGCGCCGTGCTGGTCAGCATGGGCGACGGCACCCAACGCCTGCTGCTGGTGATCCATCACCTGGTGGTGGACGGCGTGTCCTGGCGCATCCTGCTGGAAGACCTGCAGCACGCCTATGGCGCCGCGCCGCTGCCGGCCAAGACCAGCGCCTACCAAGTGTGGGCGCAGCAGTTGCAGGCCCATGCACAGACCCTCGATCACCAGCTGTCTTACTGGCAGGCACAGACCGCGGACGCCGACTTGCCCTGCGACAACCCGCAGGGCGGCCTGCAAAACCGCGTGGGCAGCAAACTCGAAATCCGCCTCAGTGCCGAACAGACGCGCCAACTCCTGCAGGACGCCCCGGCGGCCTATCGCACCCAGGTCAACGACCTGCTGCTGACAGCATTGGCGCGGGTGATCAGCCGTTGGAGCAAGCAGCCCGCTGCGCTGATCCAGCTCGAAGGACATGGCCGTGAAGACCTCTTCGACAGCGTCGACCTGACCCGCACCGTCGGCTGGTTCACCAGCCTGTTCCCGGTGCGCCTGCAGGCGGGTGGTGAGTTGTCGAGTGCAATCAAATCGGTCAAGGAGCAACTGCGTGCGGTGCCGGATAAAGGCATTGGCTACGGCCTGTTGCGCTACCTGGGCACGCCTGCTGCGCGCGACGCCTTGTCGGCACTCGCCGTGCCGCGCGTCACCTTCAACTACCTCGGCCAGTTCGACCGCCAGTTCAATGAGTCGGCGCTGTTGGTGCCGGCGCCCGAGGGCAGCGGCCAGGCCCAGGACCCGGAAGCACCGTTGGCCAACTGGCTGACCGTGGAAGGGCAGGTGTATGGCGGGGAGCTGGCCCTGCAATGGGGTTTCAGCCGCGAGATGTTCGAAGTGGCGACTGTCCAGCGCCTGGCGGAGGATTTCCAGCAGGAACTGCTGGCGCTGATCGCGCATTGCGTCGATCCGAAACAGGGCGGCCTGACACCGGCCGATGTGGGCCTGGCGCAGCTGATCCAGGCGCAACTCGACGCGTTGGCACTGCCTGCGCGTGCGGTACAGGACCTGTACCCGTTGTCGCCGATGCAACAGGGCATGCTGTTTCACAGCCTCTATCAACAGGGCGAAGACGATGTCTACGTCAGCCAGTTGCGCGCCGACGTGCAGGGGCTCGATGTGGCGCAATTCCAGCGCGCCTGGGCACAGGTGCTGGCACGACACGACATGCTGCGCACCGGGTTTGTCTGGCAACAGGACCAGACCCTGCCGTTGCAAGCGGTGTATCGCGTAGCGGGCCTGCCGTTCGCCGAATACGACTGGCAGGCCTTGCCGGATCAGCACGCCGCGCTGGACGCGTTGAGCGAGTCGACGCGGGCACAAGGTTTTGTGCTGGAGCAGGCGCCGCTGCTGAGCCTGAAACTGGTACGCACCGGTGTCGACCGCTTCCATCTGATCTTCACCAATCATCACATTCTCCTGGATGGCTGGAGCCGTGCGCAGTTGTTCGGCGAGGTCCTGGAATGTTACGCCGGCCGGCCGTTACCGGCGCTGCAAGGGCATTACCGTGACTATATCGGTTGGTTGCAAGCTCAGGAATCGGCTGCCAGCGAAGCCTTCTGGAAGGACCAATTGGGCACGATGCAGGAGCCAACGCGCCTGGCACGCGGCGCCGGTTCCAATCCTTCGGCCGCCAAAGGCAGCTATGCGCTGGCCCTGAGCATCGCACAGACTGACCAACTCAAGGGGTTTGCCCAGACCCACAAAATCACCCTGAACACCCTTGTACAAGCCGCCTGGCTGTTGTTGCTGCAACGCCAGACCGGCCAGGACACCGTGGTGTTTGGCGCCACGGTTTCCGGTCGACCCGCAGGGTTGCCGGGTGTGGAGCAGCAGGTCGGTCTGTTTATCAACACCTTGCCGGTTATCGCCACCCCCAGTCCGATGTTGTGGGTGGGGGAATGGTTGCAGCAGGTGCAGGCACTGAACCTCAGCCTGCGTGAACACGAACATACGCCGTTGTTCGATATCCAGCGCTGGGCGGGTACGAGCGGCGCAGCGTTGTTCGACACGCTGCTGGTGTTTGAAAACTACCCGGTGTCCACAGCGCTGGCCGAAGGCGCCCCGGCTGGGCTGACCTTCAGTAATGTGCAGAACTTTGAGCAGACCCACTATCCGTTGACGGTGCTGCTTGGCGCCGGGGCGGCTCTGGAGTTCGACTTCAGCTTTGACATGCAGTCGTTCGGCGACGACGAGATTCGGCAGTTGGCCGAGTCTTTCCAGCACCTGCTTCACAATTTGACCAGTGTCACGCCGCGGCGTTTGGGCGAGTTGCCGTCGCTGACGGACGCGGTGCGCCGGCAAGTGGTGGAGGGGTGGAACGCCACCAAGCGCGACTATCCGCACGGGCGGTGGGTACACCAGCTGTTCGAGGCCCGGGCGCTGGCACTGCCGGAAGCGCCGGCGTTGCGCTTCAACGAGGCAACCCTGAGCTATACCGAGCTCAATAGCCGCGCCAACCGTCTTGCTCATCGCCTGATCGAAGCAGGGGTAGGGCCGGACGTGTTGGTGGGCCTGGCCGTGGAGCGCTCCATCGAAATGGTCGTGGGCCTGCTCGCTGTGCTCAAGGCCGGTGGTGCCTATGTGCCGCTGGACCCGGAATACCCGCGTGAGCGCCTGGCCTACATGCTGGAAGACAGTGGCGTGAAACTGCTGTTGACCCAGGCGCATTTGCGCGAGCAACTGCCGATTCCCCAAGGTCTAGAGACTCTGGTGCTGGGTGACTCGGCCTTTGAGGCCTACAGCGACGTCAACCCAGGGATCGCGCTGGACGGCGAAAATCTTGCCTACGTGATCTACACCTCCGGCTCTACCGGCCAGCCCAAAGGCGCGGGCAACCGTCATTCGGCATTGCTGAACCGCCTGCAGTGGATGCAGGAAGTCTATGGCCTGGACGTCAGCGACACGGTCCTGCAAAAGACCCCGTTCAGCTTCGATGTGTCGGTGTGGGAATTCTTCTGGCCGCTGATGACCGGCTCGCGCCTGGTGGTTGCCGCGCCCGGAGATCACCGTGACCCCGCCAAGCTGGTTCGCCTGATCAATGCCGAACACGTCACAACGCTGCACTTCGTGCCGTCGATGTTGCAGGCGTTCCTGCAGGACCCGGCGGTTGCTACCTGTAACACCCTGCTGCGCATCGTGTGCAGCGGCGAAGCCTTGCCGGTGGACGCCCAGCAGCAAGTCTTCGCCAAACTGCCGCAAGCCGAACTCTACAACCTGTATGGCCCGACTGAAGCCGCCATCGACGTGAGCCACTGGACCTGTGTGGACGAAGGCCGCGACGCGGTACCGATCGGCCGTCCGATTGCCAATCTCGGCTGCTACATCCTCGACAGCAACTTCGAACCGGTGCCGGTGGGTGTATTGGGCGAGCTGTACCTGGGCGGCGTTGGCCTGGCCCGTGGTTATCACCGCCGTCCTTCCCTGACGGCCGAGCGTTTTATCGCGCATCCGTTTATCAAGGGCGAGCGCCTGTACCGCACCGGCGACCTCGCGCGTTATCGCGAAAACGGCGTGATCGAGTACGCCGGGCGTATCGACCATCAGGTCAAGCTGCGTGGCCTGCGTATCGAGCTGGGTGAAATCGAAGCGCGCCTGCTGGAGCACGACTGGGTCCGTGAGGCCGCCGTGCTGGCCGTCGATAGCAAATACCTGGTGGGCTACCTGGTGCTGCACAACGCCGGCGACGACTGGCGCGATGTGCTGATTGCCCATCTGGCCCAGCACCTGCCGGACTACATGGTGCCTGCGCAGTGGATGCTGCTGGAACAGATGCCCCTGGGTCCCAACGGCAAACTGGACCGCAAGGCTCTGCCCAAACCCGAGGCAGCGGGTGGTGAGTACATCACGCCACTGACTGAACGGGAGCAACAGATCGCTGCGATCTGGGCCGAAGTACTCGGTGTCGAACGCGTCGGCCTCAATGATCACTTCTTCGAACGCGGCGGGCATTCGCTGATAGCTACCCAGGCCGTCTCGCGCATCCGTCATGGCCTAGGCCTCGATGTGGACTTGAAAGCCCTGTTCGATCAGCCGGTGCTGGGCCTTTTTGTCCGTAGCCTGACCCAGGCACACGTTGAAAGCACCCGTATGGAGCGCGTCGAACGTGAGCAGCCGCTCGGGCTGTCCTATGCGCAGGAGCGCCAATGGTTCCTGTGGCAACTGGACCCCCGCAGCGCGGCCTACCATGTACCCCGCGCGTTGCGCCTGAAAGGGCAACTCGACTGCGACGCCCTGCAGCGTGCCTTCGATACACTGGTCGCGCGCCATGAAAGCTTGCGTACCCACTTGCAGCAAGATGCCGGCCGCACCGTGCAAGTGATCAGCCCGCCAGCAAGGATTGAGATCGCCTTGGCGGACGCCGATGAAGCGAGTCTGAAAGCCCAGGTAGAAGCGAGCATCACCCAGCCATTCGACCTCCGCCAGGGCCCGCTTATGCGTGTCAGACTGTTGCGCCTGGCGCAAGACGAACATGTGCTGGTGCTGGTGCAGCACCACATTATTTCCGATGGTTGGTCGATGCAGGTGATGGTCGATGAACTGGTCCAGCTTTATGCCGCCTACAGCCGGGGCGAAGGGCTGCAACTGCCGGCGCTGCCGATCCAGTACGTCGATTACGCGCTGTGGCAGCGCAGCTGGATGGAAGCAAGCGAGAAAACTCGCCAACTCGATTACTGGCGTGAAGTGTTGGGTGGCGAGCAACCGGTGCTGGAACTGCCATTCGATCATCAGCGCCCGGCAGTGCCGACCCATCGCGGTGCGCGCTTGAGCATCCCGTTGCCAATACCGTTGCTCGACAGTCTCAAGGCCCTGGCCCAGCGCGAGGGTGTGACGCTGTTCATGCTGTTGCTGGCGTCCTATCAAGTGTTGCTGCATCGCTACAGCGGCCAGCCGGATATTCGCGTCGGCGTGCCGATTGCCAACCGCAACCGGGTCGAGACCGAGCGCCTGATCGGCTTTTTCGTCAACACCCAGGTGCTCAAGGCCGAAATCGATGGGCACACCACCGTCAGCCAGTTGCTGGCCCAGGTCAAGCGGCGTGCGCTCGAAGCCCAGGCCCATCAGGACTTGCCCTTCGAACAACTGGTTGAGGCGCTGCAGCCGGAGCGCAGTCTCAGCCTGAACCCGCTGTTCCAAGTGGCGTTCAATCACCATATCAGCCTAGCCGGCCAGCATTTGCAACGCCTGGGCCAGCTTGAAATCAGTCCTATGAGCTGGGACGAGGCGGTCGCGCAATTCGACCTGACCCTGGACATCGAAGAATCCCGGGAGCAGTTAAGTGCCTCGCTGAGTTATGCCACCGACCTGTTCGAGGCTTCTACCATCGAGCGCATGGCACGGCATTGGCAGAACCTGTTGCAGGCAATGGTTGCCGATCAGCAGCAGAACATTGGGCAGTTGCAGTTGTTGGACGGCGAAGAGCAGCAACATATCATCCAGCTGTGGAACCAGACCGACGTCGGCTTCTCGGCCCAGCGCCTGGTTCACGAGTTGGTGGCCAATCGCGCCCGGGAAACCCCGGCGGCGGTGGCGGTGAAGTTCGACGCGCAAACCCTGAGCTACGGCGAGCTGGATCGCCAGGCCAACCGCCTCGCCCATGCGCTGATCGCCCGTGGTGTCGGCCCGGAAGTGCGCGTGGCCATCGCCATGCCGCGCAGTGCCGAGATCATGGTGGCGTTCCTTGCGGTGATGAAAGCCGGCGGCGTGTATGTGCCGCTGGATATCGAATACCCCCGCGACCGCCTGCTGTACATGATGCAGGACAGCCGCGCGCAACTGCTGCTCACCGACAGCCGCGCGTTGCAGCAACTGCCGATCCCGGCAGGATTGACCAGCCTGGCGATTGATCGCACTGAGGAGTGGGCGGGGTTCAGCGACGCGGCGCCCGATGTGAAGCTGGACGGCGACAACCTCGCCTACGTGATCTACACCTCCGGCTCCACCGGCATGCCCAAGGGCGTGGCGGTGTCCCACGGCCCGTTGGTGGCGCACATCATCGCCACCGGCGAGCGTTATGAAACCTCGCCGGCCGATTGCGAACTGCACTTCATGTCGTTCGCCTTCGACGGCTCCCATGAAGGCTGGATGCACCCGTTGATCAACGGCGCCAGCGTGCTGATCCGCGATGACAGCCTGTGGCTGCCCGAGTACACCTACGAACAGATGCACCGTCACAACGTGACCATGGCCGTGTTCCCGCCGGTGTACCTGCAACAGCTGGCCGAACATGCCGAGCGCGACGGTAATCCTCCGAAAGTCCGTGTGTACTGCTTCGGCGGTGACGCGGTGGCGCAGGCCAGCTACGACCTGGCCTGGCGCGCACTCAAGCCGACCTACCTGTTCAACGGCTATGGTCCAACCGAAACCGTGGTCACGCCGCTGCTGTGGAAAACACGCAAGGGCGACCCGTGCGGCGCGGTCTATGCACCGATTGGCACCTTGCTGGGCAACCGCAGCGGCTACGTGCTCGACGCGCAGCTCAACCTGCAACCGATCGGCGTCGCCGGTGAGCTGTACCTGGGCGGCGAGGGCGTGGCGCGCGGTTACCTGGAGCGTCCGGCACTTACCGCCGAGCGCTTCGTGCCGGACCCCTTCGGCAAACCGGGTAGCCGCGTGTACCGCAGCGGTGACCTGACCCGTGGGCGCCCGGATGGCGTGGTGGACTACCTCGGTCGCGTCGACCATCAGGTGAAAATCCGTGGCTTCCGCATCGAACTGGGCGAGATCGAAGCGCGCCTGCGTGAGCAGGACAACGTCGGCGAAACCGTGGTGGTGGCCCAGGAAGGCCCGACCGGCAAACAGCTGGTGGCCTATGTGGTGCCGGCCGACGCCAACCTGGCCGATCAGGCCGAGTTCCGCGACAGCCTGCGCCGCGCCCTGAAAACCCGCCTGCCGGACTACATGGTGCCGACGCACTTCATGTTCCTCGCGCAGATGCCGCTGACCCCCAACGGCAAGCTCGACCGCAAGGGGTTGCCCGAGCCGGATGCAAGCCTGCTGCAACAGGCCTATGTGGCCCCCGAAAGCGAGCTGGAACAGCAGATCGCCGCGATCTGGGCCGAGGTGCTGCGCCTGCCGCAAGTGGGGTTGAACGACAACTTCTTTGAAGTCGGCGGTCATTCCTTGCTGGCGATCCAGATCACCTCGCGGGTGCAGGCCGAACTGGGCCTGGAAGTGCCGCTGGTGGAAGTGTTCCAGACCGAAACGCTGCGTGCCTACGTACAGGCCGCCGCCACCTTCCGCGCCGGCAGTGCGGAAGATTTTGATGACCTTCGTGACTTTTTGAGCGAACTAGAGGCGATTTGACCCATGCTTTCCAACCCTAATATCGATCTGGTTTCGCGCTTTCTTCGCCTGCCTCTGGAACAGCGCCAGCAGTTTTACCAGCGCCTGCAAAGCCGTGGCATGAGTTTCGCCCAACTGCCGATTGCCTCGATCCGCGAGGACGGCCAGAAACTGCCATTGTCCTACGCCCAGGAGCGCCAGTGGTTTCTCTGGCAACTGGATCCGGACAGCGCTGCCTATCACGTGCCCGGCGCCCTGCGCCTGAGTGGCCAGTTGGACAAGGCCGCTCTGCAACGCAGCTTCGACACGCTGGTGGCGCGCCATGAAAGCCTGCGCACGCGCCTGCACCTGGACGCCGAGGAGCGTGCCCAGGAGGTGCTGGCCCACGCCGTGATCGAAATCGCTGAAAGCGCAGTCGACGAGACCCAGCTCACATCCCGCGTCGAAGCGGAAATCGCCCGGCCTTTCGATTTACAGCAAGGTCCATTGTTGCGGGTCAGCTTGCTCGCCGTGAGCGAAGACGAGCACGTGCTGGTGCTGGTGCAGCACCATATCGTCTCCGATGGCTGGTCGATGGGCGTGATGGTGCAGGAGTTGATGCAGCTCTACGCCGCCTACAGCCAGGGCCAGGACTGTGTGCTGGCGCCGCTGCCGATCCAGTATGCCGACTACGCGCTGTGGCAGCGCCGCTGGATGGAGGCCGGGGAGAAGGCCCGTCAATTGAACTACTGGCGCGAACTGCTCAGCGGCGCGCAGCCGGTACTGGAATTGCCCTTCGACCAGCCGCGTCCGGCGCAACAGAGCTTTCGGGGCGCGCGCCAGGACATCGTGCTCGAACCGGCCCTGGTTGCAGGCTTGAAAGCCCTGGCCCAACGTGAAGGCGTGACGATGTTCATGTTGCTGCTGGCGTCGTTCCAGGCCTTCCTGTACCGCTACAGCGGGCAATCGGACATCCGTGTCGGCGTGCCGATTGCCAACCGCAACCGTGTCGAGACCGAGTCGCTGATCGGCTTTTTCGTCAACACCCAAGTGCTCAAGGCCGACGTCGACGGCGCCATGCCCTTTACCGCACTGCTGCAGCACACCAAGCGCCGCGCGCTGGAGGCCCAGGCTCATCAGGATTTGCCCTTCGAGCAATTGGTGGAGGCGCTGCAACCGGAACGTAGCCTGAGCCACAACCCGCTGTTCCAGGTGATGTTCAACCACCAGGCCCACTCACACACAGCAGAGCAGCAATTGCCTGGCCTGCGCGTGGCCCACCTGGAATGGGACAGCCACAGCGCCCAGTTCGACCTGAGCCTGGACACTCAGGAGAGCGGCGACGCGATCTGGGCCTCCCTGACTTACGCCACCGACCTGTTCGGCGCCGCCACCGTGGCGCGCATGGCCGAGCACTGGCTGAGCCTGCTGCGTGCCGCCGTGGCGAACAGCGCGTTGCCGGTGCAGGACCTGGCGACCCTCAGCGCCAACGAGCGCGAGCAGATGCTTGACCAGTGGAACGCCACCGCGCGCGATTATCCGCAAGGGCAGTGGGTACATCAGTTGATCGAGGCGCAGGTGCTGGCGCAGCCGGACGCACCGGCAGTGCGCTTCAACCACCTGTCCCTGAGCTATGCCGAACTGAACCGTCGTGCCAACCGCCTGGCCCATCGCCTGATCGAAGCCGGTGTCGGCCCCGACGTGCTGGTCGGCCTGGCAGTCGAGCGCTCCATTGAAATGGTGGTTGGCCTGCTCGCGGTGCTCAAGGCCGGTGGTGCCTATGTGCCGCTGGACCCGGAGTACCCACGTGAGCGCCTGGCCTACATGCTCGACGACAGCGGGGTGAAACTGCTGCTGACCCAGGCGCATCTGCGTGAGCAGTTGCCGATTCCCCAAGGCCTGGAAACGCTGGTGCTGGGCGAGTCCGTCTTTGAGCACTACAGCGACACCAACCCAGGCATCGCGCTGGACGGCGAAAACCTCGCCTACGTGATCTACACCTCGGGTTCCACCGGCCAGCCCAAAGGTGCCGGCAACCGTCATTCGGCATTGCTCAACCGCCTGCAATGGATGCAGGAGGCGTATGGCCTGGAGGTCAGCGACAGCGTGCTGCAAAAGACCCCGTTCAGCTTCGATGTGTCGGTGTGGGAGTTCTTCTGGCCGCTGATGACCGGCTCGCGCCTGGTGGTTGCCGCGCCGGGGGATCATCGCGATCCGGCCCGGCTGGTCAGCCTGATTAATGCCGAGCGCATTACCACGCTGCACTTTGTGCCGTCGATGCTGCAGGCATTCCTGCAGGACCCGGCGGTGTCGAGTTGCCAAAGCCTGCAGCGCATTGTGTGCAGCGGCGAAGCGTTACCGGTGGATGCGCAGCAGCAAGTCTTCGCCAAACTGCCCCAGGCCGGGCTCTACAACCTGTATGGCCCGACCGAAGCGGCTATCGACGTGACCCACTGGACCTGCATCGATGAAGAGCGCGATGCGGTGCCGATAGGCCGTCCGATTGCCAACCTCAGCTGCTACATCCTCGACAGCAACTTCGAACCTGTACCGGTTGGCGTGCTGGGCGAGCTGTACCTGGGCGGCATCGGCCTGGCCCGTGGTTATCACCGTCGTCCGGCACTTACCGCCGAGCGCTTTATCGCCCACCCGTTCATCAAGGGCGAACGCCTGTACCGCACCGGCGACCTCGCGCGCTACCGCGCAGACGGCGTGATCGAGTACGCCGGGCGTATCGACCATCAGGTCAAGTTGCGCGGCCTGCGTATCGAACTGGGTGAAATCGAAGCGCGCCTGCTCGACCATGATTGGGTTCGCGAGACCGCCGTACTGGCCGTCGACGGCAAATACCTGGTCGGCTACCTGGTGTTGCACAGCGCCGGCGATGATTGGCGCGAAGTACTCGGTGCTCATCTGGCTCAGCACCTGCCCGACTACATGGTGCCGGCGCAGTGGGTGGTACTCGACCAGATGCCCTTGAGCCCGAACGGCAAGCTCGACCGCAAGGCCCTGCCCAAGCCCGAGGCCACGCAGCAATACGAAGCGCCGCACACTGCCCTGGAGCAGCAGATTGCCGCGATCTGGGCCGAGGTGCTGGGCATCGAGCACGTGGGCTTGAACGACAACTTCTTCGAGCGCGGCGGCGACTCGATCATCTCGATCCAGGTGGTCAGCCGCGCCCGGGCAGCCGGCATTCATTTCACCGCCAAAGCGCTGTTCCAGCACCAGACCGTGCGCAGCCTGGCGCGGGTGGCGCAGTTGCAGGTGGCCCAGGTCATCGACCAGGGGCCGGTGCAGGGCACGACGCCGTTGCTGCCGTTCCAGCAACTGTTCTTCGGGATGCAATTGCCCGAGCAACACCACTGGAACCAGTCACTGCTGCTGACCCCTCGCGAGGTGATGGAGGGCGACCGCCTGGAAACGGCCTTGCAAGGGCTGATCGCGCACCATGATGGCTTGCGCCTGCGCTTCAGCCCGCACGCCGCGGGGTGGCAGGCCGAGCATGCCGCAGCCGTTACGCCGGTGCTGTGGCAAGCCCGTGTGCAGGATGCCGATGAACTGGCCGCCCTGTGCGAAAGCGCCCAGCGCAGCCTCGACCTGCAGCAGGGGCCGTTGTTGCGCGCGGTTCTCGCCGAACTGGCCGACGGTTCCCAGCGCCTGCTCTTGGTCATGCACCACCTGGTGGTGGACGGCGTGTCCTGGCGGGTGTTCCTCGAAGACTTGCAGAGCCTGTACCGCCACCAATCGCTGCCGGCCAAGACCTCGTCGTTCAAGGCCTGGGCCGAGCGTCTGCAGGACCATGCCCGCAGCGAATCGATCCGTGCCGAGAAAGACTTCTGGCTGCAACAGCTGCAAGGCCTGCCGACCGACTTGCCTTGCCGTGATCCACAGGGTGCGCGCCCCGTCCGCCTGGCCCAGACCGTGATCAGTCAACTGGATGCCGAACGCACCCGGCAGCTGCTGCAGCAGGCGCCGACGGCCTACCGTACGCAGATCAACGACCTGCTGCTGACCGCGCTGGCGCGCGTGATCTGCCGCTGGACCGGGCACGCTTCGAGCCTGATCCAGCTGGAAGGGCACGGCCGTGAAGACCTGTTTGACGAGATCGACCTGACCCGCACCCTGGGCTGGTTCACCAGCCTGTTCCCGGTGCGCCTGACCCCGGCCGAGTCGCTTGCCACGTCGATCAAGCAGATCAAGCAACAGCTGCGCGCTGTCCCGGACAAAGGCCTGGGCTTCGGCGCGCTGCGCTACCTGGGCGATGACGCCACGCGCGAGGCCTTCAGTGGCTTGCCGGTGCCGCGCATCACCTTCAACTACCTGGGCCAGATCGACGCCAGTTTCGACCAGCCGGACGGCCTGTTCATCCCGTCGGCAGAAAGCGCCGGCGCCGAACAAAGCCCCGAGGCGCCATTGGGCAACTGGTTGACGCTCAACGGCCAGGTGTATGGCGGTGAACTGCAACTGGGTTGGACCTTCAGCCCGCTGATGTTCGACCCCGCCGCGATCCAGGCGCTCAGCGTGGCCTATACCGAGGAACTGAATGCCCTGGTGGAGCATTGCTGCACGCCTGGCAACCGAGGCTTTACGGCGTGCGACTTCCCGTTGTCGCGCCTAAACCAGGCGCAGTTGGAGTCCTTGCCGCTGGCCGCCGACGCCATCGAAGACATCTACAGCTTGTCGCCGATGCAGCAGGGCATGTTGTTCCACACCTTGTATGAACAGGCCGCGGGCGACTACATCAACCAGATCCGCGTGACCGTCGACAACCTGGACGTGGCGCGCTTCCAGCATGCCTGGGATGCCACCGTGCAGGCTCATGACGTATTGCGCAGTGGTTTCTTCTGGGAAGGGCAGCTGGAGTGGCCATGCCAAGTGGTGTACCGCGAGGCGCGGTTGCCGATTGACGTGCTTGATTGGCGAGCGATGCCCGAGCGTGAGGCGGAGCTGCAAAACCTGCAGGAGGCCCAGCGCCGCCAGGGGTTTGACCTGACCAAGGCGCCGCTGGTGCGCCTGGTGCTGGCGCGCACCGATGAGCAACGCCATGAGCTGATCTACACCAATCACCACATCCTGATGGACGGCTGGAGCAATTCGCGGCTGTTCGGTGAAGTGCTGCAACGTTATGCCGGCGTCGCCGTGCCGCAGGCCGCCGGGCGTTACCGCGACTACATCGACTGGCTGCAACAGCGTGACGCACAGGCAACCGAAACCTTCTGGCGTGAACAACTGGCCGTGCTGCACACCCCGACCCGCCTGGGCAGCAGTCAGCCGCTGGCCGCGCAGGGGCATGGCGAGCATCAACTGCAGCTGGACCGTGCCTTGACCGCGCGCCTGGAATCTTTCGCGCGCAGCCACAAGGTCACGCTCAATACCTTGATTCAGGCGGCGTGGCTGATCCTGTTGCAACGCCACAGCGGGCAGGCGGTGGTGTGCTTCGGCGCCACCGTGGCCGGGCGCCCGGCCGAATTGGCCGGGGTCGAGCAACAGGTCGGCCTGTTCATCAACACCTTGCCGGTGATCAGCGCGGTGGAGGGCCAGCAATCGGTGGCCGACTGGCTGCAAGCGGTGCAGGCGCAGAACCTGGCCCTGCGCGAGCATGAACACACCGGCTTGTACGACATCCAGCGCTGGGCCGGGCAGGGCGGCGAGGCCTTGTTCGACAACATTCTGGTGTTCGAAAACTACCCGGTATCCAAGGCCCTGGAACAGAGCGGCGGCAGCGGCATTCGCTTCGGCACGCCGCATTCCCACGAGCAGACCAGCTTCCCGCTGACCGTGCTGGTGGACGTCGGCGACACGCTGTCAGTGCAGTTCGGCTTTGCCCGCGCGCATTTCAGTGCGGCCACGGTGCACAGCTATGCGCGCCACCTGGTCAACCTGCTGCAGGCCATGCTCCAGGGCGGGCAACAACACCTTGGCGAGCTGGCCATGCTCGACCCGGCCGAGCGCCAGCAAGTCGTGCGGGACTGGAATGCCACGGCGCGTGACTATCCCCTGCAGGACTGTGTGCATCAACGGATTGAACAGCAGGTAACGCGAACGCCGGACGCGCCGGCCCTGGTATTCGCCGAGCAGCGCTTGAGCTACGCCGAATTGAACCGTCGCGCCAATCGCCTGGCCCATCGCTTGATCGAGGCGGGTGTGGGCCCGGATGTGCTGGTCGGCCTGGCCGTGGAGCGTTGCGTCGAGATGGTGGTCGGCCTGCTCGCGGTGCTCAAGGCCGGTGGCGCCTATGTGCCGCTCGACCCGGAGTACCCACGCGAGCGCCTGGCCTACATGCTCGACGACAGTGGCGTGAAGCTGCTGCTGACCCAGGCGCACTTGCGCGAGCAACTGCCGATTCCCACCAGCCTGGAAACCTTGGTGCTGGGCGAGTCTGCCTTTGAAGAGTACAACGACAGCAACCCAGGCATCGTGCTGGACGGCGAAAACCTCGCGTATGTGATCTACACCTCCGGCTCCACCGGCCAGCCCAAAGGCGCCGGCAACCGTCACTCGGCCCTGGCCAACCGTCTGCACTGGATGCAGGAAGCCTATGGCCTGGATGTCAGCGACACGGTCCTGCAAAAGACCCCGTTCAGCTTCGACGTGTCGGTGTGGGAGTTCTTCTGGCCGCTGATGACCGGCGCGCGCCTGGTGGTCGCGGCGCCGGGGGATCACCGCGATCCGGCCAAACTGGTCAACCTGATCAATGCCGAGCAGGTCACCACGCTGCACTTTGTGCCGTCGATGCTGCAGGCATTCCTGCAGGATCCGGCGGTTGCGACCTGCCACACCTTGCACCGTATCGTGTGCAGCGGCGAGGCGTTGCCGGTGGATGCGCAGCAGCAGGTGTTCGCCAAACTGCCGCAGGCCGGGCTCTACAATCTGTACGGCCCGACCGAGGCGGCCATCGACGTGACCCACTGGACCTGCATCGATGAAGGCCGCGATGCGGTGCCGATTGGGCGTCCAATTGCCAACCTCGGTTGCTACATCCTCGACGACAACTTCGAGCCGGCGCCGGTGGGTGTGCTCGGCGAGCTGTATCTGGGCGGCGTGGGCCTGGCGCGGGGTTACCATCGCCGTCCCGCGCTGACTGCCGAGCGCTTTATCGCGCATCCGTTTGTCGACGGCGAGCGCCTGTATCGCACTGGCGACCTGGCACGCTACCGCGCAGACGGCGTGATCGAGTACGCCGGGCGGATCGACCATCAAGTCAAGCTGCGCGGCCTGCGCATCGAGCTGGGCGAAATCGAAGCGCGCCTGCTGGAACACGACTGGGTCCGCGAGACCGCCGTACTGGCCGTCGACGGCAAATACCTGGTCGGCTACCTGGTGCTGCACGATGCCGCCGACGATTGGCGCGATGTGCTCAGCGCACACCTGGCCCAGCACCTGCCGGACTACATGGTGCCTGCGCAGTGGATGCTGCTGGAGCAGATGCCGCTGAGCCCCAACGGCAAGCTCGACCGCAAGGCGCTGCCCAAGGCCGATGCCAACCTGCAGGCACGCGCCTACGTGGCGCCGTCCAGCGAGTTGGAGCAGCAGATCGCCGCCATCTGGGCCGAGGTGCTCGACGTGGAGCGGGTGGGCCTGAACGACAACTTCTTCGAACTGGGCGGGCATTCGCTGCTGGCGACGCAGGTGGTGGTGCGCCTGCGCGAGCAATTGCACGCCGAGTTCGATGTGAAATCGATCTTCACCACCCCGACCCTGGCCGATTTCAGCGCCTACGTGGCGGCGCAGCAGACAAATAATTCGCCGGTGCAGGACGCATTGGCTAAATCCTTGGAGGCCCTCAAACGTCTATCAGCAGAAGATTTGGATAAATTGATTTCCTGAGGGGCGTGGCGTGCAAGCATTAATCGAGTCGGTAGGTTCACTTTCTGCGCAACAGAAGAAAGCGTTGGCGGTAATGCTCAAGCAGCAAGGCATCAACCTGTTTGAGATTGCCCCGGTTTTCAAGCGCCAGGAAGGCGAGCCGCTTCGACTCTCTTATGCGCAGGAGCGGCAGTGGTTTCTGTGGCAGCTGGAGCCGCAGAGCCCGGCTTACCACCTGCCGCGCGCCTTGCGCTTGAAAGGTCGCCTTGACCGGGCGGCCTTGCAGCGCAGCTTCGATAGCCTGATTGCCCGCCATGAGAGCCTGCGTACTCACTTGCATCAGGATGTCGATCAGGTGCTACAGGTGGTCAGGCCCGAGTTGTCGCTTGAAATCGCCTTTGAAAGCGCTGATGCCGCGCACCTTGAAAGGCGGGTGCAAGCAGAAATCGCCAAGCCCTTCGATCTGCTACAAGGCCCGCTGCTGCGGGTCAAGTTGCTGCAATTGGCACCCGATGAGCACGTGTTGGTGTTGGTGCTGCACCACATCGTCTCCGATGGTTGGTCGATGCAGGTGATGGTCGACGAGTTGGTGCAGTCGTACCTCGCGCACAGCCAGGGCCATGATGTGCGTCTGCCGGACTTGTCGATCCAATACCCGGACTACGCCCTGTGGCAACGCAGCTGGATGGAAGCCGGCGAAAAAGAGCGTCAGTTGGGCTATTGGTGCGAGCAGTTGGGCGGTGAGCAACCGATGCTCGAACTCCCGCTGGATCACCCGCGTCCGGCCGTACAGAGCTATCGCGGTGCACGGCTCGACATGCGCCTGGATGCGGCACTGGTCAACGGGCTCAAGGCGTTGGCCCAGCGTGAAGGCGTGACGCTGTTCATGTTGCTGCTGGCGTCCTTCCAGACCTTGTTGTATCGCTACAGCGGGCAGTCGGATATCCGCGTCGGCGTGCCGATTGCCAACCGTAATCGCGCGGAAACCGAGCGTTTGATCGGCTTTTTCGTCAATACCCAGGTGCTCAAGGCCGATATCGACGGGCACATGACCTTCAGCCAGCTGCTGGCCCAGGTTAAGCAACGTGCCTTGGAGGCCCAGAGTCATCAGGACCTGCCGTTCGAACAATTGGTCGAGGCTTTGCAGCCCGAGCGCAGCCTGAGCCATAACCCGCTGTTCCAGGTGATGTTCAACCACCAGACCGAAGGCCGCGGGCCACGTGGCGAGCAGCAGTTGCCAGGCCTGAGCGTGGAAGCTCTGGAGTGGGACAGCCAGAGTGCGCAGTTTGACCTGAGCCTGGATACCCAGGAGTCGCCCGAAGGCATCTGGGCCTCGCTGACCTATGCGACCGACCTGTTCGAGGCGGCGACCGTGCAACGCATGGCCGAGCACTGGCAACAGTTGTTACGGGCGGTAGTCGGGCGCGCCGGTAATCGTATTGCACAGCTCGGGATGCTGGTCGATGACGAGCAACGCAATCTGTTGCAAGAATGGAACCGCAGCGCGGCGGCGTTTGAAGACGTCGTGGGCGTCCACGGCTTGTTCCAGGCCCAGGTCCGACAGCGGCCCGATGCGATTGCCCTGCGCCTGGACGACCAGTCCATCAGCTATGCCGAGCTGAACCGCCAGGCAAACCGTCTGGCCCATCACCTGATCGGCCTTGGTATTGGCCCGGAAGTGTTGGTGGGGGTGGCGGTCGAGCGCTCGTTCGACATGGTGGTCAGTCTGTTGGCAGTGCTCAAGGCCGGCGGTGCTTATGTGCCGCTCGACCCGCAATACCCGCGTGAACGTCTGTTGCATATGCTCCAAGACAGTGGCGTGCGCCTGGTGTTGACCCAGGCCCAGGTGGCGATGCCATTGCCTGAGGGCATGGCGACGGTCGATCTTGCGGATGCGCACCTGGCGTTGTGCCCTGAGAGCGATCCGAAGGTGGTGGTTGCCGCGCAAAACCTGGCCTACGTGATCTACACCTCGGGGTCCACCGGCAAGCCCAAGGGCGTGGCGATCAATCATGCGGCGCTGACCGAATTCTCCAGTATTGCCGCCGGTTACTCGCAGTTGACCGCTGAAGACCGGGTGCTTCAATTCGCTACCCTGAATTTCGATGGGTTTGTCGAGCAGTTGTACCCGGCGCTGACCCATGGCGCCACGGTTGTCCTGCGTGGCCCGGATTTGTGGGACAGCGCTCGGCTGTACGACGAAATCATTGCCCAGGGCATCACCCTGGCCGACTTGCCAACCGCCTATTGGAACCTGTTCCTGCTCGACTGCCTGGCCGCGGGCCCGCGCACCTATGGCGCGCTGCGCCAAGTCCATATCGGCGGTGAAGCCATGCCGCTGGACGGTCCGGCGCAGTGGCTCAAGGCCGGGCTTGGCCATGTCCGCTTGCTCAATACCTACGGCCCTACGGAAGCCACCGTTGTGTCGAGCGTGTTGGATTGCACGGCAGGCTCCGAGCTGATTGGCGCCACCGCCAGCCCGATTGGCCGTTCGCTGCCAGGTCGTGCGCTGTATGTGCTGGACCGCGACTTGAACCTGGCACCGCTGGGCGCCGTGGGCGAGCTGTATATCGGCAGCAGCTGCGGCTTGGCGCGTGCCTATATGAGCCGCGCATTGCTCACCGCCGAGCGTTTTGTGCCGGATCCGTTTGGTGAAACCGGCGAGCGCCTGTACCGCACCGGCGACCTGGCGCGATACCGGGCCGATGGTGTGATCGAGTATGTGGGCCGGGTTGACCATCAAGTAAAAATTCGCGGCTTTCGTATTGAGCTGGGGGAAATCGAAGCGCTGTTACTGGCCCAGCCGAACGTGCGTGAAACCTTGGTACTGGCCGCCGATAACCAGCTTGTGGCCTATCTGGTGGCCGAACAGAACGATGCCGAGGCGCTCAAGTCGATCCTGCGTGAACAGCTGCCGGACTACATGGTGCCTGCGCACCTGATCTTCCTTGAGCGCATGCCCTTGAACCCGAACGGCAAGCTGGACCGGCAGGCGCTGCCCAAACCCGATGCCCGTCAATCTCAGCAGGTGTGGGTCGCGCCGGTCACCGAACTGGAGCAACAGGTCGCCGCCGTCTGGGCAGACATTCTCGGGGCCGAGCGGGTGGGGCTGACCGATCACTTTTTCGAAATGGGCGGGCACTCGCTTTTGGCCATGCAGGTGGTTTCGCGCCTGCGCCAGGTATTGGGCCGTGAAGTTCCACTCAAACTGGTCTTCGAGCAACCGCGTCTCGAAGGTTTCGCCACCGCTCTGCAAGTATTGGAGGCGTGCGAAGGTGAGCAGGCGCCCCCCTTGCTGGCGGTCGGTCGCGAACAACCGCTGCCGCTGTCTTACGCCCAGGAACGCCAGTGGTTCCTGTGGCAACTGGACCCCCACAGTGCCGCATACCATATCCCCAGTGCCCTGCGCCTCAAGGGCACTTTGGATACCTCGGCACTGCAACGCAGTTTCGATGCCCTGATGGCCCGTCATGAGAGCCTGCGCACCTGTGTGCAGGAGCAACCGGACGGGGCACGACAGGTGATTCTGCCTGACGCCGCTTTGCCGATCAGGCTGGAGCTGGTCGACGAGGCTGACTTGCAGGCGCAGGTCGAAGCCGAGATTGCTCGTCCATTTGATTTGCAGCAAGGGCCGTTGCTGCGTGTGACCTTGTTGCGCCTGGCCGAGGACGATCATGTGCTGGTGCTGGTGCAGCATCACATCGTGTCCGATGGTTGGTCGATGCAGATCATGGTCGAAGAACTGGTGAAGTTGTATGCCGCGTTCAGCCAGGGCCAGGCGCCGCAACTGCCGGATATGCCGATCCAGTATGCCGACTATGCCGTGTGGCAGCGTGCCTGGATGGACGCCGGCGAGAAGGTCCGTCAGCTGGATTACTGGCGTGACTTGCTTGGCGGTGAGCAGCCGGTGCTGGAACTGCCGTTCGACCATCAGCGTGCGGCTCAACAGAGTCATCGGGGGGCGCGCCTGGACGTGTCGTTGTCAGCGGCGCTGGCCGCTGATCTAAAAGCCCTGGCCCAGCGCGAAGGTGTGACGCTGTTCATGCTGTTGCTGGCTTCGTTCCAGGCCTTGCTGCACCGCTACAGTGGCCAGCAGGATATTCGCGTGGGCGTGCCGATCGCCAATCGCAACCGCGTGGAAACCGAGCGCCTGATCGGCTTCTTCGTCAACACCCAGGTGCTCAAGGCCGATATCGATGGGCAGACCACCGTTGCGCAGTTGCTGGCCCAGGTCAAGCAGCGTGCGTTGGACGCCCAGGCGCATCAGGACCTGCCCTTCGAACAACTGGTAGAACACCTGCAGCCCGAGCGTAGCCTGAGCCTCAACCCACTGTTCCAGGTGATGTTCAATTACCAGGCCGAAGGGCGTCGAGGTGAAGAGCCACAGGCCCTGGCCCACTTGCGCATCGAAGGATTGGCGTGGGACAGGCGTACTGCGCATTTCGATCTTGACCTGGATGTCCAAGAAGGGGCAGACGGGCTCTGGGCGTCACTGGGGTATGCCACCGACCTGTTTGAAGCTTCTACCATCGAGCGCATGGCCGATCACTGGCAGAACGTGTTGCAGGCGATGGTTGCCGACCAACAGCAACCCATCAGCCAATTGAGTCTGCTGGGCCAGGCTGAGCAACAACATATCCTGCAGCTGTGGAACCAGACCGACGCGGGTTTCCCGGCCAAGCGCCTGGTCCACGAACGAGTCGCCGACCGCGCTCGGGAAAACCCGGCGGCGGTGGCGGTGAAATTCGACGCTCAGACCCTGACCTACGGCGAGCTGGATCGCCAGGCCAACCGCCTCGCTCATGCGCTGATCGCCCGTGGTGTCGGCCCGGAAGTGCGCGTGGCCATCGCCATGCCACGCAGTGCCGAGATCATGGTGGCGTTCCTTGCGGTGATGAAAGCCGGCGGCGTGTATGTGCCGCTGGATATCGAATACCCCCGCGACCGCCTGCTGTACATGATGCAGGACAGCCGCGCGCAATTGCTGCTCACCGACAGCCGCGCGTTGCAGCAACTGCCGATCCCGGCAGGATTGACCAGCCTGGCGATTGATCGCACTGAGGAGTGGGCGGGGTTCAGCGACACGGCGCCCGATGTGAAGCTGGACGGCGACAACCTCGCCTACGTGATCTACACCTCCGGCTCCACCGGCATGCCCAAGGGCGTGGCGGTGTCCCACGGTCCGCTGGTAGCGCATATCATCGCCACCGGCGAGCGCTATGAAACCAGTCCGGCCGATTGCGAACTGCACTTCATGTCGTTCGCCTTCGACGGCTCCCACGAAGGCTGGATGCACCCGTTGATCAACGGCGCGAGCGTGCTGATCCGCGATGACAGCCTGTGGCTGCCCGAGTACACCTACGAACAGATGCACCGTCACAACGTGACCATGGCCGTGTTCCCGCCGGTGTACCTGCAGCAACTGGCCGAACATGCCGAGCGCGACGGTAATCCACCGAAGGTCCGTGTGTACTGCTTCGGCGGTGACGCGGTGGCGCAGGCCAGCTACGACCTGGCCTGGCGTGCGCTCAAGCCGACCTACCTGTTCAACGGCTATGGCCCGACCGAAACCGTGGTCACGCCGTTGCTGTGGAAAGCGCGTAAAGGCGATCCGTGCGGCGCGGTCTATGCACCGATTGGCACCTTGCTGGGCAACCGCAGCGGCTACGTCCTCGACGCGCAGCTCAACTTGCAACCGGTCGGCGTCGCCGGTGAGTTGTACCTGGGCGGCGAGGGCGTGGCGCGCGGTTACCTGGAGCGTCCAGCACTGACCGCCGAGCGCTTCGTGCCGGACCCATTCGGCAAGCCGGGCAGCCGCGTGTATCGCAGCGGCGACCTGACCCGCGGGCGTCCGGATGGCGTGGTGGACTACCTCGGTCGCGTCGACCATCAAGTGAAAATCCGCGGTTTCCGGATCGAACTGGGCGAAATCGAAGCGCGCTTGCGTGAGCAGGACAACGTCGGTGAAACCGTCGTGGTGGCCCACGAAGGCCCGACCGGCAAGCAACTGGTCGCGTATGTGGTTCCGGCCGATGGCCCGCTGACCAACGAAACCGAGTTTCGCGAGACCTTGCGCCGCGCCCTGAAAACCCACCTGCCGGACTACATGGTGCCGACGCACTTCATGTTCCTGGCGCAGATGCCGCTGACCCCCAACGGCAAGCTCGATCGAAAAGGCTTGCCGCAGCCGGACGTTACCCAGTCCCAAGGTGTATTTGTCGAGCCGGTTACCCCTTTGCAGCACCAGGTAGCGGCCATCTGGGCCGACGTCCTCGGTGTCGAGCGGATCGGCCTCACCGATCACTTCTTTGAACTGGGCGGCCATTCACTGCTGGCCATGCAGGTCATTTCCCGCCTGCGTCAGTTACTAGCGCGTGAAGTAGCCCTGCGCACCCTGTTCGAACAGCCACAGTTGGAAGGCTTTGTACTGGCGTTGCAGGCGCTGGATAACACCTTGCTGGTACCGTCGATGGTGGCAGTCTCCCGTGCCCGACCGCTGGCGTTGTCCTACGCCCAGGAGCGTCAGTGGTTTCTCTGGCAATTGGAGCCCGAGAGCGCGGCCTACCATGTGCCCAATGCGTTGCGCCTGAGCGGGCAACTGGATCGCTCGGCTCTGCAGCGCAGTTTTGACGTCTTGCTCGCGCGCCATGAAGCCTTGCGCACTGTGTTTGTCACGGACGGCGAGCACACGCTGCAGCACATCCTGCCAATCGCCACATTGCAGCTGGATTTCGCCCGTTTGGAAGGTGCGTCTGCACAACAGGTGCAGGCACGGGTCGAAGCGGAAATCGCCCGGCCTTTCGACTTGCGCCAGGGCCCGTTGCTGCGGGTGAAGTTGCTGCAACTGAGTGAGCAGGAACATGTGCTGGTACTGGTCCAGCACCATATCGTGTCCGATGGCTGGTCGATGCAAGTCATGGTAGATGAGCTGGTGCAACTCTACGCGGGGTTCAGCCAGGGCAGGCCGGCGCAACTACCGGCGATCGCGCTGCAATACGCCGATTATGCGGCGTGGCAGCGTGGTTGGATGGACGCCGGCGAGCAGCAGCGCCAATTGGACTACTGGCGTGAACTGTTAGGCGGCGAACAGCCGGTGCTGGAGTTGCCGCTGGATCATCCGCGCCCGGCGGCGCAGAGCTACCGGGGTGCTTTGCTGGAAGTCGGTTTGAATAGCGGTCTTGTTACGGGCCTCAAGGCGTTGGCGCAGCGCGAGGGCGTGACGTTGTTCATGCTGTTGCTGGCGTCGTTCCAGACCTTGCTGCATCGCTACAGCGGCCAGTCGGATATCCGCGTCGGCGTGCCGATTGCCAACCGCAATCGTGCGGAAATCGAGCGGCTGATCGGTTTCTTCGTCAACACCCAGGTACTCAAAGTTGATATCGACGGGCAGATGACCTTTGCCCAGCTCTTGCAGCAGGTCAAACGTCGCGCCCTCGATGCCCAGGCCAATCAGGATTTGCCGTTCGAGCAACTGGTGGAAGCTCTGCAGCCGGAACGCAGCCTCAGCCACAATCCGCTGTTCCAGGTGATGTTCAACCACCAGTCCGAGGCACGTGTACCACGTGGGGAACAACTGCCCGGCTTGCGGGTGGAAGGGCTGACGTGGGACAGCCATACCGCGCATTTCGACTTGAGCCTGGATACCCAGGAGTCGAGTGACGGTCTTTGGGCGTCGCTGACCTATGCCACCGATCTGTTTGAGGCCGCCACCATTGCGCGTCTGGCGCAGCATTGGCAGAACCTGCTGGAAGGTGTGGCGCGGGATGCCATGCAGCCCATCGGCGAACTGGCGCTGCTCGATCACCAGGAGCAGTTGCACTTACTGCAGGAATGGAACAGCGCCGCCCCCGCATGTGCGATTCAACAGGGCGTGCAGCACTTGTTCGAGCATCAGGCGCAACGGCGCCCGGATGCGGTAGCGCTGTGCCTGGGGGCGCGGTCCATGCGTTATGGCGAGTTGAATCTTCAGGCCAACCGTTTGGCCCATGCGCTTATCGCCCAGGGTGTCGGCCCGGAAGTGCTGGTGGGCGTCGCGGTGGAGCGCTCATTCGAGATGGTGGTCAGCCTGCTGGCCGTGCTCAAGGCAGGCGGCGCCTATGTGCCTCTGGACCCGCAATACCCACGCGAGCGCCTGTTGCATATGCTCGAAGACAGCGGCGTGCGGCTGGTGCTGATCCAATCACATATCGAAATGTCGTTGCCCGAAGGTATGGCGACGCTGGACCTGAGTGATGCGCAGATGACTCTATACCCTGGGACCAATCCGCAGGTAACGGTCGACCCGCAAAACCTCGCCTATGTCATCTACACCTCCGGTTCTACCGGCAAGCCCAAAGGCGTGGCGATCAACCACGCAGCACTCACCGAATTCTCGAGTATTGCGGCAGGTTACTCGCGACTAACTCAGGATGATTGCGTGCTGCAATTCGCCACCCTGAATTTCGATGGTTTCGTCGAGCAGCTGTACCCGGCGCTGACCCATGGCGCCAAGGTTGTCCTGCGTGGCCCGGATTTGTGGGACAGCGCCCGGCTGTACGACGAAATCATTGCCCAGGGCATCACCCTGGCCGACTTGCCAACCGCCTATTGGAACCTGTTCCTGCTCGACTGCCTGGCCGCGGGCCCGCGCACCTATGGCGCGCTGCGCCAAGTCCATATCGGCGGCGAAGCCATGCCGCTGGACGGTCCGGCGCAGTGGCTCAAAGCCGGGCTTGGCCATGTCCGCTTGCTCAATACCTACGGCCCTACGGAAGCCACTGTTGTGTCGAGCATGTTGGATTGCACGGCAGGCTCCGAGCTGATTGGCGCCACCGCCAGCCCGATTGGCCGTTCGCTGCCAGGTCGTGCGTTGTATGTGCTGGACCGCGACTTGAACCTGGCACCGCTGGGCGCCGTGGGCGAGCTGTATATCGGCAGCAGCTGCGGCTTGGCGCGTGCCTATATGAACCGCGCATTGCTCACCGCCGAGCGTTTTGTGCCGGACCCGTTTGGTGAAACCGGCGAGCGCCTGTACCGCACCGGCGACCTGGCGCGGTACCGGGCCGATGGTGTGATTGAGTACGTCGGCCGCGTGGACCATCAAGTGAAGATTCGGGGTTTCCGCATTGAATTGGGGGAAATCGAAGCATTGCTGCTGGCCCAGGACGGCGTACGTGAAACGCTGGTGTTGGCCGCTGGTAATCAACTGGTCGCTTATGTGGTCGCCGAGCAGCAAGACGGTGAAACACTCAAAAATGCCATGCGCGAACAACTGCCGGATTACATGGTGCCTGCGCACCTGATTTTCCTCGACCGCATGCCGCTGAACCCCAATGGCAAGATGGATCGCCATGCGTTGCCAAAACCCGACGCCAGCCAATCGCAGCAGGCCTGGGTTGCCCCAGTGACTGAGCTGGAGCAACAGGTTGCAGCGGTATGGGCCGATATCCTTGGCGCCGAGCGGGTCGGGTTGACCGATCACTTTTTTGAGATGGGCGGCCACTCGCTGTTGGCGATGCAGGTCATCTCACGCCTGCGCAACCTGTTGGGCAGGGAAGTGGCGCTGCGAAGCCTGTTCGAACAACCGCGTCTGCAAGGGTTTGTCGCTGCGCTTTCGACCGACAGCGGCATGCCACTGGCACCGGCGTTGGTTGCGGTCGGACGCGATCAGCCCTTGCCGCTGTCCTATGCCCAGGAGCGCCAATGGTTCCTCTGGCAACTGGACCCGCGTAGCGCCGCCTACCATGTGCCGAGCGCTCTGCGCCTGAAAGGGCGCCTTGACCTGTCGACACTGCAGCGCAGTTTTGACACCCTGGTAGCGCGTCACGAAAACCTGCGGACTTACCTTCAGCAGGACGGTGAGCGTGCTGTGCAGGTGATCGCCGAGCAGGCCAGCGTTGAGGTCGTCCGGGTCGACATCTGCGCATCCGCGATCCGTACCGAAGTGGAGTCGCAGATCGCGCGGCCTTTCGACCTGACTCAGGGGCCGTTGATGCGGGCGAGCCTGCTGCGTGTGGCCGAGGACGATCATGTGCTGGTGCTGGTGCAGCATCACATCGTTTCCGATGGCTGGTCGATGCAGGTCATGGTCGATGAGTTGGTGCAGCTGTACGCCGCTTTCAGCCTGGGCCAGGCGCCGCAATTGCCAGCGTTGCCGATCCAGTACGCTGACTATGCAGTTTGGCAGCGCCAGTGGATGGAGGCGGGCGAGAAGACCCGCCAGTTGGAGTACTGGCGCGGCCTGCTCGGCGGTGAACAACCGGTATTGGAGCTGCCGCTGGATCACGCCCGCCCGAGTCAGCAAAGTCATCGCGGCGCGAGCCTGGACATCCAAGTGCCGCCCGCCCTGGTGACGGAGCTGCGCGCGCTGGCCCAGCGCGAGGACGTGACGCTGTTCATGTTACTGCTGGCGTCGTTCCAGGCCCTCTTGCATCGCTACAGCGGTCAGTCGGATATCCGCGTGGGCGTGCCCGTGGCCAACCGCAACCGCGTGGAAACCGAACGGCTGATCGGCTTTTTCGTCAACACCCAGGTGGCCAAGGCCGATATCGATGGCCAACAGACGGTTGCTCAGTTGCTCGCCCAGGTCAAACAGCGTGCGCTGGACGCCCAGGCCCATCAGGACTTGCCCTTCGAGCAGTTGGTGGAAGCCTTGCAGCCTGAGCGCAACCTGAGTTTCAACCCGTTGTTCCAGGTGCTGTTCAATCATCAGACCCAACCCAGTGGCCGCGATGAAGATGAGCAATTACCCGGCCTGCACGTCAGTGGCCTGGAGTGGGACAATCATACCGCTCAGTTTGACCTGAGCCTCAATACCCACGAGTCCCCCGAGGGGCTTGCCGCCTCGCTGACTTACGCCACGGACCTGTTCGAGCTTGCCACATTGGCGCGGATGGCGGCCCATTGGCTGAACCTGCTCAATGGCATGACCCGCGATGCCCAGCAGCGTATCGGCCAGTTGCCGCTGCTGGAACCTCAGGAGCGGCAAGCAGCCGTTCACGATTGGAATTCCACCGCGCGAGAATACCCATTGCAACGTTGCGTGCATCAGTTGGTCGAAGAACAGGTCGTCCGCACACCGGATGCGCCTGCCCTGGTGTTTGGTCAACAGTGCCTGGACTACGCCGAGTTGAACCACCGCGCCAACCGACTCGCCCATCGCTTGATGGAAGCCGGTGTGGGCCCGGATGTGCTGGTGGGGCTGGCGGTTGAGCGCTCCATCGAAATGGTCATCGGCTTGTTGGCAATACTCAAGGCTGGCGGTGCCTATGTGCCGCTGGACCCTGAATACCCGCGTGAGCGGCTGGCGTACATGCTGGAAGATAGCGGTGTGAAACTGTTGCTGACCCAGGCGCATTTGCTGGACCAGTTACCGATTCCATCCGGTTTGGAAACCCTGGTGCTGGGCGGATCTGCGTTCGAACGCTATAGCGAAGAGAACCCAGGCATCGTTTTGCACGGCGAAAACCTCGCCTACGTGATCTACACCTCCGGTTCCACCGGTCAGCCCAAAGGCGCCGGCAACCGCCATTCGGCACTGACCAACCGGCTGTGCTGGATGCAGGAAGCCTACGGCTTGAATGCCCGCGACAGCGTGCTGCAAAAAACGCCGTTCAGTTTCGACGTGTCGGTATGGGAGTTCTTCTGGCCACTGATGACTGGCTCGCGGCTTGTCGTCGCCGCGCCGGGGGATCACCGCGATCCGCAAAAGCTGGTCGCGCTGATCAATGCGCAGCGGATCACCACATTGCACTTCGTGCCCTCGATGTTGCAAGCGTTCCTCCAGGATTCTGCGGTTGCCAGCTGTCACAGCCTGCAGCGCATTGTGTGCAGCGGCGAGGCGCTGCCCGTGGATGCCCAGCAGCAAGTCTTCGCCAAATTGCCGCACGCCGACCTGTATAACCTGTATGGCCCGACCGAAGCAGCCATCGACGTGACCCACTGGACCTGCCGCGACGAAGGCCGCGACACGGTGCCGATTGGTGAGCCAATCGCCAACCTGCGCACTTATGTGTTGGACGCCGACTTGGCACCCGTGCCGGTCGGCGTCGCTGGGGAGCTGTATCTTGGCGGCGCGGGCCTGGCACGCAGTTATCACCGCCGTCCGGCGCTGACCGCCGAACGTTTCGTTCCTTGTCCGTTCCACAACGGTGCGCGCCTGTATCGCACTGGCGATCGCGTGCGCCAGCGTGCAAATGGCGTCATTGAATACCTGGGCCGTCTTGATCATCAGGTCAAGCTGCGCGGTTTGCGTATCGAGCTGGGAGAAATCGAAGCCCGCCTGCTCGAACACCCGGTTGTGCGTGAGGCCACCGTGCTGGCGGTCGGTGGCAAGCATCTGGTGGGTTACCTGGTGCTGCAACAAGCCGGCGACGATTGGCGCGAGCGTTTGAGCGCCTATCTGGCCAGTCACGTGCCGGACTATATGGTCCCGGCGCAATGGGTAGTGCTGGAACAGATGCCCCTGAGCCCCAACGGCAAGCTAGATCGCAAGGCCCTGCCCAGACCGCAAGCAAGCGACCGCGATTACGTTGCACCACAGACCGGACTGGAACAGCAGCTTGCCGCCGTGTGGGCGCAAGTGCTGGAGGTGGAGCGTGTGGGGTTGCACGACAACTTCTTCGAGCTGGGCGGCCACTCGTTGCTGGTGTTGTTGCTCAAGGACCGCATCCACAAGGCCTGCGGTGTCACGCTCGCGGTCAATCAACTGATGCTGCACCCGACTATCGCAGGTCAGGCGCGCTGTATCGAGGGGGATGTCGGTGGCTCGTTGATCGTCAGGCTCAACAGCCAGACCCAGGGCACGCCGCTGTACCTGTTCCACCCAAGCTTTGGCTCGGTGCATTGTTACAAGGCTATCGCCCTGGCATTGCGTGAGCAGCGTCCGGTGTTGGGTGTGATTTGTCGGACCCTGGTGGAAGAGGGCGTTGAGGTGCCGACCTGGGCGCAGATGGTCGAGGACTACACCCAACAGCTGTTGCTGGCCCAGCCCCACGGCGCCTTCCGTCTGGGCGGCTGGTCACTGGGAGGCAACCTGGCGATGGAGGTGGCGTACCGCCTGGAACAAGCTGGCCGGACCGTGGAATTGCTGGGCTGGATCGACGCGCCGCCGCCTGCGCGCTTTACCGCATTCTGGCAAGAGGGCGCGCGGGTGGACGAACGAGTGATTTCCGCCGCCGAACGCCGCGTGGATTTGTTGGCAGTGATGTTCCCGGCGTATGCCGAGCAGATCCGCAACGTCTGGCATATGGCTGCCGGCGAGCAGGATGAGCAGTGGCAACGTGTGTCCGAGTGGGCCGAACTGACCCTGGGCGACAGCTTCCGCGTACTCAAGGATGAGTTGCAAATCGGCGGCGAGACCGAGCGTTCCTGGGCGCTCAAGCAGGTGCTGGACGAGCGCCTGCAAGACGCCGACTACCGTGCGATCAAGGCTCCGGTCAATTGCTGGTGGGCCGCCCTGAGCGAAGGCGGTATTCACCAGGCGCTGATTGAGACAGGCATGCGCGAAGTGATTGGCCAGTCAGGCATCCAGCGTTCGGTGGTGATCGACACGACACACCATCGGATTGTGGACAACGCCGAGTTCATCAGCAGTTTTGTCTCGGCAATGGAGTAAGCGGTTGCGGTAACAGACGCCCCTGGCCAGTGATGACCAGGGGCGTTTTGCTATCTGGTGTCCCCTTCGCCGGCAAGCCGGCTCCTTCGGGTATACGCCTCTTTCGTAGGAGCAGGCTTGCCGGCGAAAAACACCCAGGCACCGCATTCACCCAGGCATGGACAAAGGGTACAAAAAAGCCCCTGGTCACGTGATCAGGGGCTTTTTTTGGGGGTCTTAGAAGTCCCAGCGTGTGGTGACCATTACGTTGCGTGGATCGCCAGGGTAGGCTGAGTCATAGAAACCGATGTTGGTGTAGTAGTGCTTGTCGAACAGGTTGTTGACGTTGAGGGTCGCCGAGAGGTTTTCGGTCACTTGGTAACGGGTCATCAAGTCAACCAGCCAGTACGGGTCCTGGGTGAACTTCTCGGAGCGGCCGCCACCGGGGTAGCCCCAGTTGTTGACGGTCTGCCAGCCGGCGCTCTGCCAGCGTGCGCCGCCACCAATGGTGAGCTTGTCCAGGTTGCCCTGCAGTTTGTAGGTGGTATAGAAGCTCACCTGATCTTCCGGTTCCCAGGTGGCAACCTTCTTTCCATCGTCATCGCGGGCGATCTTGTGTGTGTAGCCCGCTTGCAGTTGCCAGCCTCGGGCGAGTTCGCCGGAGATTTCCGCTTCGTAGCCCTTGGTCTTGGTCTTGGTGCCGATGTACGAGAAGTCGACGCCTGGCTGGGAGTTCCAGGCAGTATCGGCAAGGGGACGGTTTTCTTCGTGCACTTCGAAGTAAGCGAGGCTGGAGTTCAGGCGGCCTTCGAAGAATTCACCCTTGAGGCCCAGTTCATAGTTCTTGCCTTCGTTCGGGTCGAGCATGGTACGGGTACGTGTACGGTACTGGGTTTGAGGCTGGAAGATTTCTGTGTAGCTGGCATACGCGGTGAAGTTGTCGTTCAGGTCATACGTCAAGCCGGCGTAGGGCACTACCTTGCCGCTTTCCTGGGTGTCGCTGGTACCGGTGACCTGGTAGTTGGCGATACGTGAGCCGAGTAACAGGTGCAGCTCATCCGTCAGGCTGAAACGGCCAGTCACATAGGTACCGGTCTGGCGGGTGGTTTCGTCATTGATCTTGGTGGCAGTCCACAGCGGCTCTATGGCCTGGCCGTGCCAGTTGTAGAAGTCATAGGAGTTGTTGAAGTAGGTGGTCGCGGTGTAGTCCTTGGCTTTCCATTTGGAGATGGAAAGGGACTGGCCGATCACCAGTTCGTGCTCGCGGCCGAACAGCTCGAATGGCCCCGAGGCGTACACATCGAGGCTGTCGCTGGTGGTGTCGCCGACGTATTTGCGCGCATAAATGGAGCTGGCCGTGGCGGAATCCTGGGAAATGTAGCCCAGGGGCGCGTTATAGCCGTTGATCTGGTGGTTGTACTGGCCCTTGGTGACCCAGCCATTGTCGAACGTATGTTCCAGGGTGGCGAACGCAGTGCGGCTGTACTGCTCCCATGAGCCCCATTTTGGGCCGTTGTTGAACGAACGCGGCAGGTCCAGCTTGTTGCCGGTAGCGTCAAAGATGGTGCGCGTTCCGGTCCAGCTGGAGCCTTTCGGGTCGCTGTCCTGGTAGTCGGCGCCAACGGTCAGCAGGGTATTTTCGTCCAGGTCGAATTCGAGGATGCCGTAAAACACACCTGTCTTGCGCGAATAGTGGTCGAGGAACGAGTGTTTGTCCTGATAGGCCGCAACGGCACGGCCACGCACGTTACCGGTTTCGGTCAGTGGGCCGCTGACGTCGACCTGGGAGCGATAGTTATCCCAGGAGCCGGCGCCCAGCTCGATGCTGCTCTTGAACTCGGAGGTCGGCTTTTTGCGGATCAGGTTGATGGTACCGCCCGGGCCGCCGGCGCCGGTGAGCAGGCCGGTGGCGCCCTTGAGCACCTCGACGCGGTCGTAGATCGCCATGTCGGTCAGGGTCTGGCCGGCCGAGTATTGGGCGTCACGCAGGGTCGGAATACCGTCGTATTGGAAGTTGACGATAGAGAAACCACGGGAATAGTAGTTGGTACGCTCGGTGTCATAGGTCGACACGGTGATACCCGGGGTGTGGCGCATCACGTCATCGATAGCGTTGAGCCCGAAATCATCCATCACCTGCCGCGTCACCACCGAAATCGACTGCGGCGTTTCCCGTGGCGTCAGCACCAGGCGCGTCGCGGTGGCGATGGTCCCCGGGGTATACGAACCAGTGCCTTCTGTCACGGTGCCCAACTGGTTGGCAGTGACCTGCGTGGTCCCCAGCTCCAGCCCCGAAGACGCGACCGCGCTGATGGTGATCGTGTTGCCTTGCTGGCCATAACTGACGCCGGCGCCCTTGAGCAGGGTGGCGATGGCCTTGTTGGGATCCTGCTTGCCCTTGACCGCGGTGCTGTTCTTGCCTTGCACATCTGTCGGGCTGTACAACACCTGCAGGTTGGTCTGGCGACCAAATTCCTGCAGCGCCGTCCCCAACGGCTGTGCGGGAATGTCGATCTCGATCTCCTGGGCCTGCACATAACTGGCCATGGGCAAGGACACCGCGAGGGCAAGCGCGCAAGGCTTGAGGTTGAAGTTCAGTGCCCGTCGCATTGATAGCGCTTTGCTCAGGGGGCTGAGACCGAGTCGTACTGACATGGATGCGTTCTCTTCTGTGTTTTGAGGTTGGCAGTTTATAGGTGTTTATTGAGGTCAATTCTCATTACCACTAGTGAGACGTTCCTAACTGCAGAAACCGGAAAAGAATTTTCAGGCCGGCGCCATTTCGTGCACCACCTGGCCCGCACGCAGCCGCACCAACTGATCGGCGATATCGAAATAACGATCGTCATGGCTGATCACGATGATGGTCTTGCCCAGGCGCTTGAGGTCCGGCAGCAGCTCGGTGTAGAACACGCGGCGGAACGCCGGATCCTGGTCGGCCGCCCACTCGTCGAACACCAGTACCGGGCGTTCTTCCAGCCAGGCATTCACCAGTGCCAGGCGCTTGCGCTGGCCGGTGGAGAGGTCGGTGGTGCTGAACACGCCGTCCTTGACGCTGACCTTGTGCGCGATTTCCAGGCGTTCCAGGTACTTGGCGGCGCTGTCCAGCGATTGAGTGGCGCTGCCCTGGACCAGGTCATCGAACAGGTAGTAGTCGGCGAATACCGTGGTGAACAACTGGCGGTAGTCGTCGCGTGCTGCAGCGGTCAGCGTTTCGCCGTTCAGGCGGATTTCGCCGGCCTGGGGCTGGTAGAGGCCGAGCAGCAGCTTGATCAGGGTGGTCTTGCCGCAGCCGTTTTCGCCGACGATAAATACGATATCGCCCTGCTTGATGCTCAGGTTGATCGGCCCCAGGTGAAACGGCTGGCTGCCTTCCACCGGCGGCGGGCTGTAGGTCACGCCGCGCAATTCCAGGCTGTTGACCACCGGACTCGGGGCTTCGCTGCCGTCCATCAACAAGTGGGGCTCGGGGGACGAGAAGCGCTCGGACAGTTCGGTGATCCGCGCAAACGCAATGCGCGCCTTGCCGATGATCGGCAGGTAACCCACCACATGTTCCAGCGGGCCTTTCATGTACAGCAGCACCAGTACGAAGCCGGTGATCACCGCAGGGTCCGGGTTGGGGTTGTAGGCCTGCATCGCCAGGGCCAGGCCGATGACCACGAAGAACAGCATCGAGCCAAAGGTCTTGGCGACGATATAAATGTTCACCGAGCGCACCTGGATATCGCTGATGCGGTCGGCGGTCTCCTGGATGCGGTGGGTGTTCATGCGGTAGCGCCGTGGCCGGTGGATGCGCAGCTCCTTGGCCCCCGAGGCGATCGCCGAATAGTAGCGTTGCAGTTCGTCTTCCTGGTCGCGGGCTTCGTCGAAGCCACGGATGCCCTTGGCGCCGGCGATGAATTGCACGCTGCTGCCGATGATGATTGCCACGACCATCATCAGGAACATCGGCACCGACAGGTACGCCAGGTAGCCCAGGCAGCCCAGGGTCACGGTGGTCGCGATGGCCAGCGGGGTGAAGGCGAAGGAAAAATCGCTGATGGTGTCGACGTCATGGGTCAATACCGGAATCAGCCGGTGGGAGCGGTACTGTTCGATCTGCTCGATGGGCGCCGACAGCACCTTCTCGCCGAGGTCCTTGCGCAGCGCGGCAATGATGCGTTGGCCGACGTAGTTGGTGCCGATATCCGAGACAATCGAGCTGGTCAGCGCCAGCAGGCACAATGCGGCAAACGTCAGAATCACCCCGTGCGTCATGCCGGTGGCGGAGTGCAAGGCGTTATTGATGGTCGCCAGCAGCAACGTGATGGCCAGGCCGCCGGCCATGCCCAGGGCGACGGAGACCGTCACGATGGTGCGAAACGGCCTGAGCAATGCGAGCAAACCCTTGAAGGCGCCGCGCTTGGGGTCGGTCATAAGTACTTCCCGGAAAGTGAATAGAGGGGGCTGGGCACACAGACCCTTACCCATGACAAACGAAGGATTGGCGCGACTATTTAGCTCGGCGTGCCCGGCGGTGACGGCGGCGGATAAATTGCCCGGCGCCTGGTTCGTTCTTGTTGGGTAGGCGCACGCGTATGGGCGCGTGCCTGATCTATCCAGCGAGAGCGAAACAATGACGAAAAAGAATCTGGTGTACGTGTGGTCCCTGCGCAATGCCGCCGCCGACAAGGCCGGGCAGCCTGTGGCCTACAAGGACCATGAGCGCTACATGAAGTCGGTGCTGGAGTTTCTGGTAGGGTCGCTCAACGACACGCCGCTGGGCGAGGCCTACAACCTGGTAGGCGTGGTGTACGACGATGACGAGCAGAATCCGCGTGACCAGCAGCTGGTCAGCGACTACGGCTTTGCCTACCAGCCGGGCCGCCAGTGGCTGTACCCGGCCGACCTGCGGGTGCAGGGGCGCCTGGTCAATGATTTGCTGCTGAGCGTGCCGTCCACCTACCGCCGCCTGCCACGCGGCAGTGCGGAACACATCGCCGGCAAGCAGGATTTCGAACGCCGCCTGCATGACACCCTGGTGGAGCTCAAGGCCGATATCGTGGTGCTTGATGGGCTGCTGGTGATCCTCGATGAACTGGTGCGCCCGGGTGCGCCGTTTGCGCGTCGGATCATGAACATTCATCCGGGTATTACCCGCATCGAGTCGCCGTACGAGCGCCGTGGCGCCTACGCCACCTGGAATGCGCTGTACGGCGCACGTGGGTTGACTGTCACGGACTGGGTCACCAAGGCCACCACCCCGTCCGAGCCGCTGTACCTGACGGGTGCGTCGTTCCACTACGTGGACAATGGCATCGACTCCGGCGAAGTGTTCCACGACGTGCTCAAGACCGAGATTGCGCCGGACGACACCATCCTCGAACTGCGCTGGAACAACTTCAACAACAGCCTGTTCCCGGCGTTGCATGAAGGGTTGGAGTTGTTGGCGCAGAAGGGTATCTAAAGCGAACACGGCGCCAACTGTGGGAGCGGGCTTGCTCGCGAAAGCGGTGTGCCAGTCGCTTAAGAGGGTGGCTGATCTACCGTCTTCGCGAGCAAGCCCGCTCCCACATTTGACATGTATTCCAAGGCTGGAATGGGGTTTGCCGCCCGCCAATGCCAGTGCAGCACCTCGGCCGTCAGCCCTAACACCGATCAAAACTGTGGGAGCGGGCTTGCCCGCGAAAGCGGTGCGTCAGTCACTGAAGAGGGGGCTGATCTACCGTCTTCGCGGGCAAGCCCGTTCCCACATTTGACATGTATTCCAAGGCTGGAATGGGGTTTGCCGCCCGCCAATGCCAGTGCAGCACCTCGGTCGTCAGCCCTAACACCGATCAAAACTGTGGGAGCGGGCTTGCTCGCAAAGGCGGTGTGTCAGTCGCTGAAGAGGGTAGCTGATCTATCGCCTTCGCGAGCAAGCCCGCTCCCACATTTGACATGTATTCCAAGGCTGGAATGGGGGTTGCCGCCCGCCAATGCCAGTGCAGCACCTCGGCCGTCAGCCCTAACACCGATCAAAACTGTGGGAGCGGGCTTGCCCGCGAAAGCGGTGTATCAGTCGCTGAAGAGGGTGGCTGATCTACCGTCTTCGCGAGCAAGCCCGCTCACACATTTGGGGTGTATTTCAAGGTTGGAGCCGAGTTGTGCCTTCAGCTCAAATGCCGTGCAGCACCTCGGCCTCCAGCCCGAACACCGACCAAAACTGTGGGAGCGGGCTTGCTCGCGAAAGCGGTGTGTCAGTCGCTGAAGAGGGTGGCTGACCCACCGCTTTCGCGGGCAAGCCCGCTCCCACACTGGATCTCCTGTGTTGTCAGAGATCGCGCACTACCCGAAAACCGATCCAGTCTCCGCGCGTCTGCGGGAAAATGTTGTTGCGGTTGCCCGAGCGCGAGAACACGGGCGCCTCGCCCCAGTCATTGCCGCGAATCTGGTAACCCTCGCAGTTCGGCTCCATCCATGCACTGCCATCGGTTGGCGCGCCGATGTAGTTGGGGTGCTCGCAGTCGGCAACCCGTTCGTACACATTGCCGTGCATGTCGTACATGCCGAATGCATTCGGCGGGTAGCTGCCCACCGGCGAAGAATAGCTGTAGCCATCTGCCGGGCCGTAGGTGTTGGCGTGCTCGGCAATGCTGTAGCCCTTGCCTTCATCGAACGGGAAGGGGAATGGCCCGGTGGAGCCAGCGCGGGCGGCGTATTCACGCTGGGCTTCGCTGACCATGTGGTATTGATGGCCGGTCTTTTTCGATAGCCAGGCCACGTAGTGCTTGATGTCGTCCATGTCCATGCACACCGCCGGCTGGCGCGGGCCCTGCGGGTAGCGTGGCTTGCTGGCGATACATTCGCGGCCGGGGCGGGTGTCGCCATCGGCGATCTTCACGCCGGTCTGGCGGATATAGCTGTCCCATTCGCCGGCGGTGATATGGAAGCGGCTCATGGCAAAGGGCTTCGCGAAGGTCACGTCGTGCATCGGGCCTTCATCCGGCTCGCGGCCGACTTCATCTTCCGGCGTGCCCATGGTGAAGGTGCCGGCGGGCAGCACCACCATTTCCGGGCAGTCCTTGCAGTCCTTGAATACTTTGCCGGGTTGCGGCGTGGCGGCCTGGGCCAGGTTGGGCAGCAGCGTGGCGCACAGGGCGGTGAGCGCCAGGGCGCCCAGGGGCTTGAGTCGGGATGGATTCATGTGGGCATCTCGTTCAAAGGAAAAAGGGCGGGCCTCACGCCCGCTGGTTCAGTAGGGTCATGAAGCGCTGGATCTCTTCGCTGGAATTGAGCAGGCCCGGGGAGGTACGGATCACCGGACCGACATCACGGTCCACCGCGTCGATGACCACACGGTTTTTCATCATGTAGGCCGCCACGGCATCACTGTCCTGGCCCTTGACCCGGAAGAAGGTAAAGCCGGCCGACAGCTCGGGGCTGCGTGGGGTAACCAGTTCGATCTTCGGGTGCGTTAGCAGTTGATCTTTCAATTCGCTGTTCAGCGCATGGATGCGCGCCTGCACCTGTGCCTTGCCCAGTTGCAAGTGCAGCCTGAAGGCCTCGTCCGCCGCCCAGCGATGCTCGAAGGCGTGGAAGCCGCCAGGGGTCATGATGGTGGCGAAGTCCTTGTCCTCGGAGAAGGTCGGCACCATCGGCGTCACGTACTTGTTCTCGGGGTCGCGGGCGCACACCAGGCCGGTGCCGCGCGGCCCGAACATCCACTTGTGGGTGCCGGCGATGAAGAAGTCGCAGTGCATGTCCGGGAAATCGAGGTTCTCCACACCAAAACCATGCACACCGTCGACGATATAGAGGATACGGTCCTTGTCATCGCGCTCGCGGTTGTGTTCCTCGACCAGCTTGCCGATCTCACCGATGGGCAGCTTCACACCGCTGCCGGACTGTACCCAGGTCATGCCGAGCACGCGGGTGTTGGGGCGGATATTGCGTTGGATATTGCCCAGCACTTCATCGGCGGACACCCGGTGGGCATCGTCGAACAGTCGAATCTTGCGGACCTGGGTCTGCTCCTTGCGTACCCGGAAATCCAGGCTGAACTCGGTAGCGTAATGCTCGTGCATCGTGGTCAGGATCTCCTGGTCGGCGCGCACCTTGATCCCGCCATAGATCATCGCCAGGCCTTCGGAGGTGCTGCCGGTGAGGGCGATCTGCGCGGGCGTGGCCTTCAGGTAGCGGCCGGCCCATTCGCGGACCTGGCCTTCGCGCTTCCAGGTCTCCTGCAGGTCCCAGTCCATCGCCAGGCCAGGGTTGCGGTCGATCTGTGCGCGGTAACGTTCAATGGCCTCGCGCACCGGCCTGGGGTGCGAGGCTACGAGGAAGTTGGAAAAGTGCAGGTAGCTCGGGTCCTGGTTGAACAGTTGCTTGAATCCCGTCCATGGGTCGTTCGTGCTGTCGGCAGCCATTGCCTGGGGGAGCAGGGCGGTGCCCAGCGGCAGGCTCGCGGCGAAAACACCGGCCTGCTTGAGAAAAGTACGGCGGTCGGTCATGGACATACTTCTAGGTGATTAGCGGTTGGCCAAGGGTTTGGCAGCTTTTTGGACCTGGTCCCACACGCGCAGGAAGTTGCCTCCCCACAGCTTGGCGATATCGGCTTCGGAATACCCACGCTGAATCAGTTCGGCGGTGACGTTGCGCACTTCCCCGACGTTGTTCCAGCCCTGGATGCCGCCGCCATCGTTGAAGTCCGACGCCAGGCCGACGTGATCGATACCAATCTTGCGCACGGTGTAGTCGATGGCGTCACCCAGGTCCTTGAGGGTGGCCTTGGGCTCTTCGTCGAGGATCGCGTACAGCGCGCCGGCGTACTCGCCGAACTTGTGTTCGGGCCAGGCGGCGATGATCGCGTCGCCCGGCATCAAGGCCACGGCCAGGTTGGGCAGCGGTGGCAGGTCGAAACGGGCGCGCAGGGCGTTGAGCTTGTCCTGGGTCGGCTGGCTCAGCGGGCGCAGGTAGGCGGAAAACCCGACAATCTGCACCACGCCGCCGCTCTGCTTGATCAGTTGCAGTTCCTTGTCGCTGAGGTTGCGCGGGATATCCACCGCCGCGCGTGGCGCCGAGTGCGATGCCACCATCGGCGTACGGCTCAACTGCGCCACCTGCTCCAGGGCCTTGGTCGACATCTGCGACACGTCGATGATCACGCCGAGGTCATTCAGGCGGTGCACCGCTTGCTTGCCGATGTCCGAGAGGCCGTCGAGGGCATCCACCGAGTCATTGAAAAACGGTAGCGGGCGCGACGAGTCGGACCAGGCGTTGTTGCCCACATAGCTGAAGCCGAACATGCGCATGCCGCGTGCGGTCCACAGGTCCAGTTGGTTGAGGTCGTTGCCCAGCGGGTAGGCGTTGAGCATGCTGATGAAGATCGCGAACTTGCCCTCGCCATGCAGGCGCCGGAAGTCGTCCGGGGTGTAGGCGATGCCGACCTGGTTGGGGTAGTCGCGGACCATGCCACTGATGATTTTGTAGCGCACTTCCTGTTCATTGCGCGCGGCTTCGACAAAACCGTCGGTGGGTTTGTGCGGTGCGTTGGGGCCGTTCCAGATTTCCGGCCAGCCGAAGATCGTCAGGGCGGCACCGGACAGGCGGCCGCGTGCGGCCTTGGCCAGGTCGAACTGGCCACTGCCGTCCTTGTCGGCCTCGTTGCCGGCGGTGCCGAAATCCACCGGCACGGTGATATGGCTGTCGAACGACAGCAGCCGGTCCTGCATTTCATTGGCCTGCTTGATGACCTCCAGCGGATAGCCGGCATTGCCCTTGAACCAGTGATCCCAGACCAGGAAACCGGCCCCGGCACCAATGGCCAGTGCCAGCGGCAGGCCGATATACAGCGCCTTTTTCGAACGTGGTTTTGTCATTGCCATCTCAGTCAGTTGAGGCCTTCGCTATCAGGGAAGAACGAGTGATGGGCGCGCAAATTTAGGCGCCGCCGACAGCGCGGTAAATTTCCCCGGGCTGCAAACGTTCTAGCTCTGATAAAGCCGTTTCCTAAGGTAGACAATGACCATCTCTCGACGTGGGTTCATCGCAGGCCTGGCGCTCACCGGCGCCGCTGTGCCGGCGGCCTTTTATGCCCATCGCGAGCTGACGCGCGAAGAAGAATTCCCCATCACCCCCGGCGAAGCCACGGTGGCGCTGGCCGATACTGCCGGCCAGCACCTGGCAAACACCTTGCGTGGCGTGTGGAGCCTGCGCCTGGAAGGTCGCGACGCCGGCCTCAAGGGCCTGCCGTTGCAAGGCCTGGAACTGCTGCTCGACATCGCCCCGCGTGGCCGCGGCGTGCGTGGCTACCTGGACACTGCCGCCAACCTGCGCGCCGAAGGCGAGCCGCGCTATCGCGTACTCGGTGACCTGGTGAGCGGCGACAGCGCCTTGCTCTATTGGCGCCTGATCGACCGCGATTCCGCCGACGGCAGGCCCGCCTATGAATTCAAGATGACCCTCGACCAGGTCTGGGCGGACTTTGCCAACGCCGGCAGCAGCACCCTCAGCGGGCAGATCCTTGATCTGGATCGCCCGCTGGCATTGACCGAGCGCGACAACCGCTTCATTGCCCACAAGCACTGGTTTCCCGAAGCGCGCCAACGCATCGGCCTCAACCCGACGCTACTGGCCTGGCTGATCGCGCCCGAGCACCGCCTGTTCCATCAGCTGTGGCACGCCACCCGGGACCAGTGGCACAAGCTCTCCGAAGAAAAGCGCGAGGCCCTGCGCGGTATCGGCTGGCAACCCGGCCCACGGGGCAAGGAACGTGATGCGCGTGGCAAGCACAAGGACCGCAACGGCTCGGGCATCGACTTCTTCTTCATGCACCGGCACATGCTCGGCACCGCGCGCTCAATGCAGGATTTGCCCTCATGGCCGCAATTCCCCGCGCCGCAACCGCCCCTTGAGCGCGATCGCCTGGGCTTCCTGCGGTACTTCGACAACCACGATGGTTTCGCCCTGCCGCCCACCTGGTGGGCCGCAGATGACAGCGAATACACCCAGTGGGTCAGCGACATCAAGGCCGCCGAAACCTACCACAGCAACTTCCAGGTCTGGGAATCCCAGTACCGCGACCCGCGTTACCTGGCCAAGTTGAGCCTCGGCCAGTTGGGCTCGGAGATGGAGCTGGGCCTGCATGACTGGCTGCACATGCGCTGGGCCTCGGTGCCCCGTGACCCTTCCAACGGTGCGCCCGTGCCCCTGGCCCGCGACCCGGCAGACTTCGCCCCGCGTTGGTATGCGGCGGAAAACGACTTCCTCGGCGACCCGTTTTCGTCCCACGTGAACCCGGTGTTCTGGCACTTCCACGGCTGGATCGACGACCGCATCGAAGACTGGTTTCGTGCCCATGAGCGTTTCAATCCCGGCGAGGTCAGCCGCATGCAGGTCAACGGCGTGGCCTGGTTTGCGCCGGGGCGCTGGGTCGAAGTCGCTGACCCGTGGCTGGGCCCGGACACCCATGGCTGCAGCACCACGCCGGGGTTGCAGATGGGCAAGTCGATGGAGATGGATCCGGAGACCATGAAGCTCGCGCTGCGCATCACCTTCGGTGCCGAGGACGATGCGCTGCTGGGTTTGTTCAAGCGCGTGCCGAAGCGGCCCTGGTATGCCCGGCATTTAAAGGTCAAGGCGCGCGAGGCCTGACCCTCGTCGCTGCCTGACACCGCGCCATCGCTGGCGCGCCTGCGCGTTAAAACCACACCGCTGCTCAGCCCGATCCCAGGGCTGGCGCCCTTGTCCCCGCTTCCCATGTCACCTCCCTGCGGTCAAATCCCTTAATTTCCCAACCCTGCCGGAAGCCTTCCAGGCCCCCGGCTGTGCCCGTGTTTCTTTCACCGGGCGCCCAGCACAGACGATTGCAAACGGCAGCTGAAAACGGACTTTCTTCTCCACCGTGACTTATCAGGCAGGTTACCTCCATGCAGTTCAGCGAATTATTGGCAGCGATTTCCACCCACGCGATCCGTCTGCAAAGGGAAGCAGACGACCTGATTGTCCTGGGTGACGATGAGGCATTGGATGACGCGCTGTGGGATCAATTGATCGCCCACAAACCCCGGTTGCTCGCGCTGGTGGCCGAGCATGGCGGTGACTGGCTGAGCCCGGCCTATCGGATCACGCCGGCCATGTTGCCGCTGGTCAGCCTCGACCAGGCGGCCATCGACCGGATCGTCGCGGCGATCCCCGGTGGTGCGGCGAACGTGCAGGACATCTACCCGCTGGCGCCGTTGCAGGAGGGCATGCTCTATCACCATCTGTCGGCGCAGCAGGGCGATCCGTATGTGCTGCACGCGCAGTTTGTATTCGACAGCCGTCCTCGCCTGCACGCGTTTGCCGAGGCGCTGCAATGGGTCATCGACCGCCACGATATTCTGCGTACGTCGATGGCCTGGGAGCGCCTCGACGAGCCCTTGCAAGTGGTGTGGCGCACGGCGACCCTGGCCTGTGAAGAGGCGCATTTCAGTGGGGGCGACGCGTTCGACCGTTTGCTGAACCGCTATGACGCGCGCACGTTCCGCCTCGACCTGGGCCAGGCGCCGCTGCTGCGCCTGGTATTTGCCGAGGACCCGACCCACCAGCGCGTGGTTGCCATGTTGCTGTTTCACCACACCATTCTCGACCACACCGCGCTGGATGTGGTGCGCGATGAAATCCAGTTGTACCTGGCGGGCCAGCAGGACCAGGCCACGGCGCCGGTGCCGTTTCGCAGCTATATCGCCCAGGTGCGCCACGGCGTCAGCGAGCAGGCCCATGAGCAGTTCTTCCGCGAGATGCTGGCGGATATCGAGGCGCCCACACTGCCGTTCGGCTTGCAGGATGTGCAGGGCGACGGCCAGGGTATCGACGAGGTACGCATCCCCGTCGACGCCGCTCTGGGCCTGCGCTTGCGCAGCCTGGCGCGGGCGCAGGGCGTGAGTGTGGCGAGCCTGCTGCACCTGGCGTTGGCGCGGGTCCTGGGCGTGGTGTCCGGGCGCGAGTCAGTGGTGTTCGGTACGGTGATGCTCGGCCGCATGGGCGCGGGTGAGGGCGGTGAACGGGCGCTGGGCATGTTCATCAACACCCTGCCACTGCGCGTGGACCTGGGCGCGCAGGGTGTGCGGGCCGGCGTCAAGGCCACCCATGCACGGCTGACCGCGTTGCTCCAGCATGAGCACGCGTCCCTGGCGCTGGCCCAGCGTTGCAGCGGCGTGGCCGCGCCGACGCCGTTGTTCAGCGCGATACTCAACTACCGGCACAGCGCTGCGGGTGATATGGCCGAGGTGATTGACGTCGCCGAGGGGATCCAGGTCCTTGGTGCCGAGGAACGCACCAACTACCCGCTGACGGTGAACGTGGACGATCTCGGCGAAGCGTTTGCACTGACGGTGATGGTCGCGGCGGCCATCGGCGCGCAGCGTGTGGCGGGCTACCTGCACACGGCGCTGGCGAGTCTGGCCGAGGCCCTGGAGCAACGACCGGAGATGCCGCTGAGCGGCCTGAACATCCTGCCTGACCCCGAACGCCATGCCCTGTTGCACACCCTCAACCACACCCCGCAGACCTTCGCCGACAGCGCGCTGATCCACCAGCAGGTCGAAGCCCACGCCGCCGCCCAGCCCGAAGCCATTGCCTTGCGCTTCGACAACCAACGCCTCAACTATCGCCAGCTCAACGAACGTGCCAACCAGGTTGCCCATCGCTTGCTCGCCCAAGGCGTGCGCCCGGATGATCGGGTGGCGATCTGCGTGGAACGCGGTGTGGAGATGATTATCGGCCTGCTGGGCATCCTCAAGGCCGGCGCGGGCTATGTGCCGATCGATCCGGCTTATCCGCTTGAGCGCATCGCCTACACCCTGGCCGACAGCGACCCGGTGGCCGTACTGGTGCAGGCCAACACCCGTCATCGGGTGGGTGACCGGGCGCAGATCGATCTCAACGGCCTGCGGGGCGAGTCCATCGTCAACCCGCGGATCACGCTGAGCCCAGCGAGCCTGGCCTATGTGATCTACACCTCCGGCTCCACGGGCCAGCCCAAGGGCGTGATGATCGAGCATCGCCAGGTCGCGCGGTTGTTCACCGCCACCGAACACTGGTTCGGCTTCAACCCCACCGACGTGTGGGCGCTGTTCCACTCCTTCGCGTTCGACTTCTCGGTGTGGGAAATCTGGGGCGCGCTGATGCATGGCGGGCAACTGCTGATCGTGCCGCAGCGGGTCAGCCGCTCGCCGGACGAGTGCTACACGCTGCTCTGCGAAGCGGGGGTGAGCATTCTCAACCAGACCCCCAGCGCCTTCCGTCAACTGATCGCCGCCCAGGGCCAGAGCCCCCAGGCGCATTCCCTGCGCCAGGTGATTTTCGGCGGCGAAGCGCTGGAACCGGGGATGCTCAAGCCCTGGTATGCCCGTGCGATCAATGCCGGCACGCAATTGGTGAACATGTATGGCATCACCGAAACCACCGTGCACGTCACCTACCGTGCATTGCAGGCGGCGGATGCGCACCGGGTCGGCGCCAGCCCGATTGGTGTGCGTATTCCCGACCTGCAGCTGTATGTGTTGGACGAGCGCCGCGAGCCGCTGCCGTTCGGTGTGGTCGGTGAGTTGTACGTAGGCGGCGCCGGTGTGGCGCGCGGTTACCTGAACCGCGATGCGCTGACCGCCGAGCGCTTCCTGGTTGATCCGGCCACCGGCTTGCGTTTGTACAAGACCGGTGACCTCGGCCGAATGCTCGCCGACGGCAGCGTCGAATACCTGGGGCGTAACGATGACCAGGTGAAAATCCGCGGATTCCGCATCGAACTCGGCGAGATCCAGGCGCGCCTCGCCAGCGCTCCGGGTGTGCGTGACGCGGTGGTGATTGCCCGTGAAGACGAACCGGGTGACAAGCGCCTGGTGGCCTACGTGATCGCCGACGGCGCACCGAATATCGCGGATTTGCGCGACCACCTGCTGCTGAGTCTGGCCGAACATATGGTGCCCAGCGCCTTCGTGTTGCTGGACCGTTTTACGCTGACCGCCAACGGCAAGCTCGACCGCAACGCCTTGCCCGTGCCCGATGCCACAGCCCTGGCGCGGCGGGGCTACCAGGCGCCCCGGGGCGCGGTGGAAAACGCCATCGCCGCGATCTGGCAGGACCTGCTCAAGCTCGAGCGCGTCGGCCGTGACGATAACTTTTTCGAACTGGGCGGCCATTCGCTGCTGGCGGTCAAGCTGATTGAGCGCATGCGCCAGGTCGAGCTGGGCGCCGACGTCCGCGTGCTGTTCGGCCAGCCGACCCTGGCGGCACTCGCTGCCGCAGTCGGCGGGCAGCAGCAGGTGCAGGTGCCGGCCAACCTGATCACGGCGGCCACGCAGCACATCACCCCGGACATGGTGCCGCTGGTGGAGCTGAGCCAGGCCGCCCTCGACCACATCATCCAGCGCGTGCCCGGCGGCATCAGCAATGTGCAGGACATCTACGGCCTGGCTCCGCTGCAGGCGGGCATTCTGTACCACCACCTGGCGACCCGCGAAGGCGATCCCTACGTGTTGCAGGTGCAGTTCGGCTTCAACGATCAAGCGGCGGTCGATGCCTTTATCCAGGCGCTGCACAGCGTGATCGAGCGCAATGACATCCTGCGCACCGCGATCCTCTGGGAAGGCCTCGACGAGCCGGTGCAAGTGGTGTGTCGCCAGGCGCCACTGGCGGTCGAGCGCATAGAGGGGCTGGGCGCCGATGCCTTGGCGCAGTTGCAACAGCGCTTCGACCCACGGCACTTCCGTCTCGACCTCACGTGCGCCTCGCTGATGCACTTCGCCTACTGCGCAGAACCGGGTCGCCTCGTCGGCATCCTGCTGCTGCACCACATCCTGCTCGACCACACCGCCCTGCAAGTGCTGGTGCAAGAGATGAGCGCCAGCCTGTCCGGCAGCAGCGCGCAACTGCCGGAGGCCGTGCAGTACCGCAACTACGTGGCGCAGGCGCGCCTCGGGGTCAGCCAGGCGCAACACGAAGCGTTCTTCACTGAGATGCTCGGCGACATTGACGAACCGACCCTGGCCTTCGGCTTACAGGATGTGAACCGCGACGGCAGCGGCATTCTCGAGGCACGCCTGCCGTTGGAACCGGCCTTGAACCTGGGCCTGCGTGAACAGGCGCGGCAACTCGGGGTGAGCACCGCAAGCCTGGTGCACCTGGCCTGGGCCCAGGTGTTGGGGCAGGTGTCGGGCCAGCAAGAGGTGGTGTTCGGCACGGTACTGCTGGGCCGCATGCAAGGCGGCGCGGGCGCCGACCGCGCGCTGGGGATGTTCATCAACACCTTGCCGCTGCGGGTCAGCCTCGGCAACACCGGGGTGCTGGCCGGTGTGCGCGCCACCCATGCACGGCTCGCACACTTGCTCGGGCATGAGCACGCGTCGTTGTCCCTGGCCCAGCGCTGCAGTGGCGTGCCGGGCTCACTGCCGTTGTTCAGCACCTTGCTCAACTACCGTCACAGCGCTGCGGACCAAGCGCCGGGGGATAACCCGTTTGCGGCCAGCGGCATCCAGATCCTCAGTTCCGAAGAGCGCAGCAACTACCCGCTGGTGCTCAATGTCGATGACCTCGGCAGCGGTTTTGCCCTGACGGTGCAAGGCGTAGCCAGCCTGGATGTGCAGCGAGTGGGCGACTACCTGCTGACCGCGCTGCGCCACCTGGTGAGTGCGTTGCAACAGGCGCCGACCACGCCGTTGCAGGCGGTGTCGATCATCCCGGCGGCCGAGCGCCACCAACTGCTGGTGGAATTCAACGCCACGACGCGCGCCTACCCGTCGCAATTGACCGTACACCAGTTGTTCGAAGCCCAGGTGCTGGCACGTCCTGAAGCGGTGGCGGCGGTGCAGGGCAGTGTGTCCCTGAGCTACCGCGACCTCAATCGCCGCGCCAATCGCCTGGCCCACCACCTGATCACCCTGGGTGTACAGCCGGGGGAAAGCGTGGCCATCGCGCTGCCGCGCAGCATCGACTTGCTGATCTGCCAGCTGGCCATCCTCAAATGCGCGGCAGTCTATGTGCCGCTGGACATCAACGCGCCGGCCGAGCGCCAGGCGTTCATTGTGCAGGACAGCGGTGCGCACCGGGTGCTTGGCGATCTCGCCGAGCTGAATCTGGACGCGCAGTCGCCGCGCAATCCCGACCTGTTCCAGACCGCCCAGTGTGTGGCGTACATCCTCTACACGTCCGGCTCCACCGGCGCGCCGAAGGGCGTGCAAGTGCCGCACCGTGCGATCACGCGCCTGGTGCTCAACAATGGCTATGCCGACTTCAACGCCCGGGACCGCGTGGCGTTCGCCTCCAACCCGGCGTTCGACGCCAGCACCCTGGAAGTCTGGGCGCCGCTGCTCAATGGCGGTTGCGTGGTGGTGGTCGAGCCGGCAGAACTGTTGTCCCAGGCTGCGTTTGGCGCACTCTTGCAGGAGCAGGCCGTCAGCGTGTTGTGGATGACCGCCGGGCTGTTCCACCAGTATGCCGATGCGCTGATGCCGGTGTTCCGCCAGTTGCGTTACCTGATCGTCGGCGGCGATGTGCTTGACCCGCTGGTGATTGGCCGCGTGCTCGCGCACGGCAAACCGCAACACCTGCTCAACGGTTACGGCCCGACCGAGGCGACCACCTTTTCCACCACCTATGAGATCACGGCGCCGGGCGAGGGCAGTATTCCCATCGGCCGGCCGATCGCCAACGCCCAGGCCTTTGTGCTGGATGCGCACCAGCACTTGCTCCCGCTGGGCGCGGTCGGCGAGCTGTATATCGGCGGCGCGGGCCTGGCCACGGGCTACGTGAACCAGCCGCACTTGACCGCCGAAAAATTTATCCCCAATCCCTTCGGCGAGGGCTTGCTGTACCGCACCGGTGACCTGGCGAGCTGGCGGGCCGACGGCATCCTGTTGTACCAGGGCCGCAATGACCTGCAAGTGAAGATCCGTGGTTATCGGATCGAACCCGGCGAAATCGAAACCTGCCTGGCGAGTTTCCCCGGCGTGAACGACGCCGTGGTCGTGGTGCGCGAAGATGCGCCCGGTGACAAGCGCCTGGTGGCCTACTACACCGCCGAGGCGGCGCTGGAGATCGAAGCGCTGCGGGCCCATCTGCAAGGCCGGTTGCCGGATTACATGGTACCGTCGGCCTATGTCTGGCTGGCGCTGTTGCCGCTGACCGCCAACGGCAAGCTCGATCGCAAAGGCCTGCCGGTGCCCGACCACAGCGCGCTGCTCAGCCGTGGCTACGAGGCGCCGGAGGGCGCAGTGGAAACCCTGCTGGCGCAGATCTGGCAGGACGTGCTCAAGCTCGAGCGCGTGGGTCGCCATGATCATTTCTTCGAGCTGGGCGGGCATTCGTTGCTGGCAGTCAGTTTGATCGAGCGCATGCGCCAGGTTGGCCTCAGCGCCGACGTGCGCGTGCTGTTCAGCCAGCCGAGCCTGGCCGCGTTGGCGGCAGCGGTGGGCGAGGGGCGCGAAGTGCGGGTGCCGGCCAACGGCATTCCATTGGGATGTACGCGTATCACCCCGTCGATGCTGAGCCTGGTGCAACTCGACCAGGACGCCATCGACCGTATCGTCGCCAGCGTGCCGGGGGGCGCGGCCAATGTGCAGGATATCTACCCGCTGGCGCCGTTGCAGGAAGGCATTCTCTACCACCACATCAGCGCCGAGCAGGGCGACCCGTACCTGCTGCAATCGCGCCTGGCATTCGACAGCGTCGAGCGTCTGCAGGCATTTATGGGCGCGTTGCAGCAGGTGGTGGCGCGTCACGACATCCTGCGTACCGGCGTGGTCTGGGAAGGCCTGGACAGCCCGGTGCAAGTGGTGTGGCGCGAGGCACGGCTGAGCGTGCAGGCTGTCGAGATGGACCCGGCGGACGGCGCCATCATCGAGCAGTTGCACGGGCGTTTCGATGCCCGTCACTACCGCCTGGATATCACCCAGGCGCCGTTGCTGCGCATGGTCTACGCCGAGGACCCGGACAACGCGCGGGTGGCGGCGATCCTGCTGTTTCACCACCTGGCGCTGGACCACACCGCCATGGCCGTGGTCGGCCAGGAAATGCGCGCGTTCCTGTTCAACCAGGCGCAGGACTTGCCGGCGCCCGCACCGTTTCGCAACTACGTCGCCCAGGCTCGCCTGGGTGTCAGCGCGCAAGAGCACGAACACTTCTTTCGCGCCATGCTCGGCGATGTCGACGAACCGACCTTGCCCTTTGGCATACAGGATGTGCAGGGCGATGGCCGTGCGATCGAGGAGGCCGAGCAAGCCCTGGACGCAGCGTTGGCCCGGCGCTTGCGCGGGCAGGCCCGGCAGTTGGGCGTCAGCGCGGCGAGCCTGATGCACCTGGCCTGGGCGCAGGTGCTGGGGCTGGTGTCCGGGCGTGACGACGTGGTGTTCGGCACCGTGTTGATGGGCCGCCTGCAGGCCGGCGAAGGTGCCGACCGGGCGCTGGGAATGTTTATCAACACCTTGCCGCTGCGGGTAGATGTCGCGGCCAGCGCCGCCGTGGCGGTCAGGGCCACGCATGCGCGCTTGAGTGCCTTGCTCGGTCATGAGCACGCATCGTTGGCGCTGGCCCAGCGTTGCAGCGGCGTGGCGGCCTCCACGCCGTTGTTCAGCGCCTTGCTCAATTACCGTCACACCACGCCGGACGAAATTGCGCGCGACGGCCATGGCATCTGGACAGGCGTGCAGTTGCTCGGCGGTGAAGAACGCAGCAACTACCCGCTGACCTTGAGCGTGGATGACCTGGGTGACGGCTTTGGCCTGAATGTCCTGGCGCTGCCGCAGATCGGTGCCGAGCGCCTGTGCAGCTACATGCTCGGCGCGGTGGAGCAGTTGGTCGCGACCTTGGAAAGTGCGCCAGATACGCCGCTCAACCGGCTGCCGATTCTGTCGGTGACGGAGCGCGACACCCTGCTGCGCGACTTCAATGCCACCGCCCACGATTTCCCCCGGGGCCAGACGCTGCACGGCGCCTTTGAGGTACAGGCCGAACGCCAACCCGAGGCGATTGCCGTGGTGCAGGGCGACGAATCGCTGACCTATGCGCAACTCAACCGTCGCGCCAACCAGTTGGCCCATCACCTGCTGCAAGTTGGTGTGCAACCGGACGACCGCGTCGCGCTCTGCTGCCGACGTGGCCCGCAGATGCTGGTGGGGCTGCTGGGTATTCTCAAGGCCGGCGCCGGCTATGTACCCATCGACCCGGCGTACCCCGCCGAGCGCATCGCCTACCTGCTGCAGGACAGTGCCCCGGTGGCGGTGCTGGCCGAGGCGAGCACCCGCGAGCTGCTGGGCGCGGTCGCCAGCATCGACCTGCACGACCCGCGCTGGCAGCAGCAGGCCGCCAGCAATCCGCACATCAGCGCCTTGACCCCGGCGCACCTGGCCTACGTGATCTACACCTCGGGCTCCACCGGCCAGCCCAAGGGCGTGATGGTCGAACACCGCAGCGTCGAAAACCTGCTGCACTGGCACTGCGAAGCCTTTGGCCTGGATGCGCGGAGCCACACCAGCAGTGTCGCCGGGTTCGGCTTTGACGCGCTGGCCTGGGAGCTGTGGCCGGCACTGTGCGTAGGCGCCACCCTGCACCTGCCGCCTGCACAGGTGGGCAATGAAAATCTCGACGCGCTGCTGGCCTGGTGGCTGGCGCAGCCGTTGGACGTGAGCTTCCTGCCGACGCCGGTGGCTGAGTACGCCTTCAGTCAGAACCTGCAACACCCAACCCTGCGCATCCTGCTGATCGGCGGTGATCGCCTGCGTCAGTTCAGCCAGGAGCGACGCTTTGCGGTGATCAACAACTACGGCCCCACCGAAGCCACGGTGGTCGCCACCTCCGGCCGCGTGCGCGCCGGGCAGGCGCTGCATATCGGCCGGCCGATCGCCAATGCCAGCGTCTATGTGCTGGACGCGCACTTGCGCCCGGTACCGGTGGGGGTTGCCGGCGAGCTGTATGTCGGCGGCAGCGGCATTGCGCGGGGCTACCTGAACCGCCCGCAGATGACCGCCGAGCGCTTCCTGCAGGACCCGTTCAACCAGGGGCGCATGTACCGCACCGGCGACCGGGTGCGCTGGTTGCCGGATGGCAACCTCGACTACCTGGGCCGCAATGACGACCAGGTCAAAGTGCGCGGCGTGCGCGTCGAGCTGGGCGAAATCGAAAGCTGCCTGGCTGCGCTGCCCGGCGTGGGTGATGCCGTGGTGCTGGTGCGCGAGGGCCGTTTGATCGCCTGGTTCACCGAACAGCAGCCGCTGGATATCGACGCACTGCGTGCGCAGCTGCAAGCGCAATTGCCCGCAGCCCTGGTGCCGGTCGCGTACGTGAAACTTCAGGCATTGCCGCTGACCGCCAACGGCAAGCTCGACCGCAGGGCCTTGCCGGAGCCCGATCACAACGCCTTGTCAAATCGTGACTATGCGCCGCCCCAAGGCGCGGTCGAAACCACCCTGGCGCGTATCTGGGCCGAAGTGCTGCAGGTCGGGCAGGTCGGTCGGCATGATCACTTCTTCGAACTGGGCGGGCATTCGCTACTTGCCGTGAGCCTGATCGAACGCATGCGCCAGGCTGGCCTCAGCGCCGATGTACGGGTGCTGTTCAGCCAACCCACCCTGGCGGCGCTGGCAGCCGCCGTCGGCAGTGGTCGTGAAGTGCCGGTGCCGGCCAACCGCATTGCCGTCGACTGTCAACGCATCACCCCGGACATGCTCACGTTGGTGAGCCTGGACCAAGCCACGCTGGATCACGTGGTGAGCCGTGTGCCCGGCGGTGCCGCCAATGTGCAGGACATCTACCCACTGGCGCCCTTGCAGGAGGGCATCCTCTACCACTACATCACGGCCGAACAGGGCGACCCGTACCTGCTGCAATCGCACCTGGCATTTGACAGCGTCGAGCGCCTGCAGGCCTTCGCCCAGGCACTGCAACAGGTGATCGACCGTCACGATATCCTGCGCACCGGGGTGGTCTGGGAAGGTCTCGTACAGCCGCTGCAAGTGGTGCAGCGCAGCGCCGAATTGAGCGTGCAGGAACTGCACCTGCACGGCGACGTACTGGCCGAGTTGCATGCGCGTTTCGACGCGCGGCGCTATCGCCTGGATATCAGCCAGGCCCCGCTGATCCGCCTGATGTATGCACAGGACCCGGCCAACCAACGTGTGGTCGTGGTGTTGCTCTATCACCATATCGTCCTCGACCACACCGCCTTCGACGTGGTGCTGCGCGAAATGCAGGGCCACCTGCTGGGTCACCCCGCGCCAACGACGGCACCGATGCCGTACCGCAACTACGTGGCCCAGGCCCGCCTGGGGGTGAGCGAGCAGGAACACGAGGCGTTCTTTCGCGGCATGCTCGCTGATGTCGACGCGCCGACCTTGCCTTTCGGCTGGCAGGATGTGCGCGGCGACGGCAGCGCCATCGAGGAACACAGCTTGCGCCTGGACAGCGACGTCAACCGCCGCCTGCGCGCCCAGGCCCGGCTGCTGGGCGTGAGCACCGCGAGCCTGTTCCACCTGGCCTGGGGGCAGGTGCTGGCGGCCACCTCGGGTCGGCGCAGCGTAGTCTTCGGCACCGTGTTGGTCGGCCGCCTGCAGGGCGGCGAGGGTGCCGACCGCGCGCTGGGTGTGTTTATCAATACCTTGCCGCTGCGCCTGGATATCGACGCGCAGGGCGCCCGCGCTGCCGTGCGTACCACCCATGAGCGCCTCAGCGCCTTGCTCGGGCATGAGCACGCGTCCCTGGCGCTGGCCCAGCGCTGCAGTGGGGTGGCCGCGCCGGCGCCGCTGTTCAGCTCGATGCTCAACTACCGTCATCGCGGCGCGGCCACGCGCTCGCAGGAGGCGCAGCAGGCCTGGGAAGGCATGCAGACCCTGGTCAACGACGGGCGCACCAACTACCCGCTGACCTTGAACGTGGATGACCTGGGCGATGGCTATGCCATCACCGCCCTGGCGCGCACCGACGCGCAGCGGGTATGCGGCTATCTGCAAGTGGCCTTGTCCGGCCTGGTCGACGCGTTGGAGCAGGCGCCGCAGCGGGCGCTTGACCGCCTGCCGGTGCTGGACGCCGAGGAGCGTAAAAAGCTGCTGGTCGAGTTCAACTCAACCGAGGTGCCGTACAACCTCGACCAAACCCTGCACAGTCTGTTCGAAGCTCAGGTGGTGCGCACACCGCAGGCTGTGGCGGTCACCGCTGGCGAGCAACACTTGACCTATCAGGCACTCAACGAGCGCGCCAATCGCCTGGCCCATCACCTGCGTGAACGCGGCGTCCAACCAGACGCGCGGGTCGGCATCTGTGTGGAGCGTGGCCTGGAGATGGTCGTCGGCCTGTTTGCGATCCTCAAGGCCGGTGGCGGTTATGTGCCGCTGGACCCGGCCTACCCGCAGGAACGCATCGCCTACATGCTGCAAGACAGCGCGCCGGTGGTGGTGCTGGCCGAGGGCGCGACCCTGGCGCTGCTGGGGGACGCGCCGGTGATCGATCTCGACCATTGCACCTGGCAGCACCAGCCCGCGACCAATCCCCACGTCGCCGACCTCAATGCGCGCCATCAGGCCTACGTGATCTACACCTCCGGCTCCACCGGCCAGCCCAAGGGCGTGATCAACGAACACGCCGGGGTGGTCAACCGCCTGTTGTGGATGCAGGACGCCTACGGTCTCAAGGCCGAGGATGCGGTGTTGCAGAAAACCCCGTTCAGCTTCGACGTGTCGGTGTGGGAGTTCTTCTGGCCGCTGTTCACCGGCGCCCGCCTGGTGATGGCGCGTCCGGGCGGGCACAAGGACCCGGCGTACCTGTGCGAGGCGATCGAGTCCGAGCGGATCACCACCGTGCATTTCGTGCCGTCGATGCTTGACGTGTTCCTCGCGCATGGCGACGTCAGCCAGGCCGCCGGCTTGCGGCGCGTGATGTGCAGCGGCGAAGCCTTGCCGGGCAGCCTGGTGCGGCGCTTCAAACAGCAATTGCCGGGCCTCGGCCTGTACAACCTGTACGGTCCGACCGAAGCCGCGGTGGACGTGAGCGCATGGAACTGCGCGCGCCCCGAGGTGCCCGACAACACGCCGATCGGCAAGCCGATTGCCAACACGCGCCTGTACCTGCTGGATGAGCAATTGCAGCCGGTGCCGCTGGGCGTGGTCGGCGAACTGTTCATCGGCGGCGTGCAGGTGGCGCGCGGTTACCTGAACCGTCCGCAGCTGACCGCCGAGCGCTTTATCAAGGACCCGTTCAGCGACGGGCGCCTGTACCGCACCGGGGATGTGGGGCGTTACCTGGCCGACGGCAACATCGAATACCTGGGCCGCAACGACGACCAGGTGAAAATCCGTGGCCTGCGCATCGAGCTGGGGGAAATCCAGGCGCGCCTGACCGAGCACGCAGCGGTCAAGGACGCCGTGGTGGTGGCCCGCGAAGAACGCCTGGTGGCCTATTACACCGGCACGCAGACGCCCGTCGACAGCTTGCGTGAACAGCTGTTGCGGCACTTGCCGGACTTCATGGTGCCCGCGCTGTTTGTGCACCTCGACGCACTGCCGTTGAGTCCCAACGGCAAGCTTGACCGCAAGGCCCTGCCAACCCCGGGCCTGGACGCGTTGGTGGTGCGTGAGTACGAGGCGCCAGAAGGTGACACCGAGAAACTCCTGGCGCGGCTGTGGGCCGAACTGCTCAAGGTCGAGCGGGTCGGTCGCCAGGACAATTTCTTTGAATTGGGCGGGCACTCGTTGCTCGCCGTGAGCTTGATCGGGCGCCTGCGCCAGGAAGGCATGGAAGCCGATGTGCGCGCGCTGTTCGAACAGCCGACACTGGCCGGCTACGCCGCAATGACCGAACGAATGGAGATCGTCCTGTGAGCATCAACCAACTGCTGGCGACGCTGAAAACCAAGGACATCCAACTGGCGCTCAAGGGCGATCAGTTGTCGGTGCAGGGCAACAGGCAAGCCTTGAGTGACCCGGCGATCATCGCCGCGCTGCGTGAACACAAACCGGCGTTGATCGCGCTGATCCAGGCCGGTGAATACACGGCGCCCCAGGCGGGCGCCGTCGAGGTACCGGCCAATGGCATTCCGGCCGGCGCCGAGCGCATCACACCGGACATGCTGAGCCTGTCGACCCTGAGCCAGGAAGAGATCGACCGAGTCGTCGCCAGCGTCGACGGCGGCGTGGCGAATATCCAGGATATCTACCCGCTGGCACCGTTGCAGGAAGGCATCCTGTTTCACCACGTCAGCGCCGAGCACGGCGATCCGTACGTGATGCAGGCGCAATTCGCGTTCGACAGCCTGGCGCGCTTCGACGCCTTTGCCCAGGCGCTGCAGGCGGTGATGGATCGCCACGATATCCTGCGCACCGGCGTGGTGTGGGACGGCCTGCAAGAGCCCTCGCAAGTGGTGTGGCGCACCGCGCACCTGCCGGTGCAGGCCCTCCAATTGCCGGCGGCCGAGGGCGATATCGCCGCGCAATTGCATGCGCTGTTCGATGCCCGCCACTATCGTCTCGACGTGACACAGGCGCCGCTGCTGCGCCTGGTGCGCGCGGATGACCCGGCCAACCAGCGCATCGTCGCCAGCTTGTTGTTCCACCACATGGCCCTCGACCACAGTGCCCTGGAAGTGGTGTGCCATGAAATGCAGGCGTGCCTGCTGGGGCAGGGCGCGGCGCTCGGCCAGGCGGTGCCGTTTCGCAACTATGTGGCCCAGGCGCGGCTGGGGACCCGCGAAGAGGAGCACGAAAGCTTTTTCCGCCAGATGCTCGGCGACATCAGCGAACCGACCTTGCCGTTTGGCCTGCACGATGTACAAGGCGATGCACGCGGCATTGCCGAGGTTCACCTGGCACTGGCGCCGGCGTTGTCGCAACGGCTGCGGGTGCAGGCGCGGCAACTCGGGGTGAGCGCCGCCAGCCTGTTCCATATGGGCTGGGCGCAGGTGCTGGGGGTGTTGTCCGGCAAGGAGCAGGTGGTGTTCGGCACCGTGTTGATGGGCCGCCTGCAGGGCAGCCATGACACGGACCGGGCGCTGGGGATCTTCATCAACACGCTGCCGTTTCGCGTGGACGTGGGCAACGAGGGCGTGCGCGCCGGGGTCAAGGCCACCCACGCACGGCTCACCACGTTGCTGCGCCATGAGCACGCGCCGCTGGCCCTGGCCCAGCGCTGCAGTGGCGTGGTGGCGCCGACGCCGTTGTTCAGTGCGTTGCTCAATTATCGCCACAGCGCCCCGGCCGCCAGCGCCGAGGCGGTCTCGGCCTGGCACGGTATCGCCGCGCTGAGTGCCGAGGAACGCACCAACTACCCGCTGACCCTGAGTGTCGATGACCTGGGTGAAGGCTTTGGCCTGAGCCTGCTCGCCAGCACCTTGGTGGACCCGCACCGCGTCTGTGCCTACCTGCAGACCGCGTTGGAAAACCTGCTGGACGCGCTGGAGCAGGCGCCGGACACCGCGCTCAACCGCGTTTCGGTGCTGCCGCTCGCCGAGCAGCAGCGCTTGTTGCAGCAGTTCAACGCCACCCAGGTGGATTTTCCCCAGGGCACCACGCTGCATGCCCGCATCGAAGCCCAGGCCGAGCTGGCGCCCGACGCCATCGCCGCCGTGCACCAGGGGCGGCAGATGACCTATGCCGAGCTGAACCAGCAGGCCAATCTGCTGGCGCATCACCTGCTGGCCCTGGGGGTCAAGCCCGATGACCGCGTGGCGGTTGTCGCGCGCCGGGGCCTGGACACCCTGGCCGGGTTGCTGGCGATCCTCAAGGCTGGCGCCTGCTATGTGCCCGTGGACCCGTCCCACCCGGCCGAGCGCCTTGAGTACCTGCTCAGTGACAGCGCGCCGGTCGCGGTATTGGCCCAGCATGCGTTGCTTGCCCGCCTGCCGGCGCTCGACGTGCCGGTGATCAACCTTGACCGCTACACCTGGCAGCACCACACGGCGAGCAACCCAGAGGTCGCGATGACCGCGTCGAACCTCGCCTATGTGATCTACACCTCCGGTTCCACCGGCCAGCCCAAGGGCGTGATGGTGGAACACCACACCGTGGCCAACCTGGTGGACTGGCACTGCCGCACGTTTGACCTGTGCGCCGGGCGCCACACCGCCAGCATCGCCGGGTTTGGCTTTGATGCGATGGCCTGGGAGGTCTGGCCGGCCCTGTGCGTGGGGGCGACCCTGCACCTGCCGCCGGCCACGGACGGCACCGAGGATATTGACGCGCTGCTGGCCTGGTGGTGCGCGCAGCCGCTGGACGTGTGCTTCCTGCCGACCCCGGTGGCCGAGTACGCGTTCAGCCAGCAGATCGAACACCCGACCTTGCGCACCCTGCTGATCGGCGGCGACCGCCTGCGCCAGTTCGCGCGTGCGCAACGTTTTGAACTGATCAATAACTACGGCCCGACCGAAGCCACGGTGGTCGCCACCTCGGGCAAGGTCGAGGCCGGCCAGCCGCTGCACATCGGCAAGCCCATCGCCAATGCCCGCGTGTACCTGCTGGATGCGCAGCAGCGGCCGGTGCCGCTGGGCGTGGCGGGCGAGCTGTATGTGGGTGGCAAGGGCGTGGCGCGCGGCTACCTGAACCGCCCGCAGCTGACGGCCGAACGTTTCCTGCACGACCCGTTCAACGCGGGGCGCATGTACCGTACCGGCGACATGGCGCGCTGGCTGCCGGACGGCACCCTCGAGTACCTGGGGCGCAACGATGACCAGGTGAAAATCCGTGGCGTGCGGATCGAATTGGGCGAGATCGAAGCCCAGCTCAACCACCTGCCGAGTCTCCTGGAAGCGGTGGTGCTGGTGCGTGACGAGCGCCTGGTCGCCTACTACACGGAAAACCCGCAGCTCGACCCACTGACCGTGGCCGACCTCCGCGCCCACCTGGTGACGCACCTGCCGGACTACATGGTCCCGGTCGCCTACGTGAAGCTGGACGCGCTGCCCCTCACCGCCAACGGCAAGCTCGACCGCAAGGCCTTGCCGGCCCCGGACATGGCCGCGGTGTTTACCCGTGAATACGAAGCCCCCGAGGGCGAGATCGAAAGTGTGCTGGCGCAGATCTGGGCCGAAGTGCTGCAGGTCGAGCGCGTGGGGCGCCGCGATCACTTCTTCGAGCTGGGCGGGCACTCGTTGCTGGCGATGCGCATGGTCTCCCAGGTACGCCAGCGCCTGGGCGTGGAGTTGCTGCTCAGCGACGTGTTCGCCAATGCCGAACTGGCCGCGGTCGCCGAGGGGTTGGCCCAGGCCGGCCGCAGTACCTTGCCGCAGATCCTGCCGGCCAACCGCGATGAGCCGGTGCCGCTGTCTTTTGCCCAGCAGCGCCTATGGTTCCTGGCGTTGATGGAAGGCGCCAACACCGCCTACAACATTCCCATCGGCCTGCGCCTGCGCGGCCAGCTGCACGTCGAGGCGTTGCAACGCGCGCTGGCGCGGATTGTCGCGCGGCATGCCACCCTGCGCAGCCGTTTTGCCCAGCACGGTGACGTGGCCCAGGTGCTCAGTGTGCCGGCCGAAGACGTGCTGCCCCTGCAAGTGCAGGACCTGCGCCGCCACCCGCAACCCCAGCAGGCGCTGGATGCATTGATCCAGGGCGAGGCTTCGGCCCCCTTTGACCTGGAGCGCGGCCCGCTGCTGCGCGGGCGCCTGGTGGTGATGGCCGACGATCACCACGTGCTGCTGTTGACCCTGCACCATATCGTCTCGGATGGCTGGTCCATGGGCGTGCTGACCCGTGAGCTGACGGCGTTGTACCAGGCGTTCAGCCACAGCCTGCCAGACCCGTTGCCGGCGCTGGCGATCCAGTATGGTGACTTCGCCGTGTGGCAGCGCCTGTGGCTCAGCGGCGAAGTGCTGCAGCGCCAGAGCCGCTATTGGCAGCAGGCCCTGGACGGTGCGCCGGCCTTGCTCACGCTGCCCACCGACCGCCCGCGCCCGGCACTGCAGGACTACGCCGGCAGCAGCGTCGAGGTACGCCTGGATGAACGCCTCACCGCTGGTCTCAAGGCCTTGAGCCAACGCCACGGCAGCACGTTGTACATGACCTTGATGAGCGCTTGGGCTGCCTTGCTCTCGCGGCTGTCCGGGCAGCACGACGTGGTGATCGGCTCGCCGGTGGCCAATCGCACGCGCAGTGAGGTGGAAGGCTTGATCGGCCTGTTCGTCAACACCCTGGCGGTGCGTATCGACACCTCGGGCGCGTTGAGCACCGAGGCGTTACTGGCACGGGTCAAGGGCCTGACACTGGCGGCCCAGGACCACCAGGACCTGCCGTTCGAACAAGTGGTGGAAATCACCCGGCCGCTGCGCAGCCTGGCCCACAGCCCGCTGTTCCAGACCCTGCTGACCTGGCAGGACAGCAGTGCGCCGACCCTGGCCCTCGGCGACCTGGCCCTGGAGCGCATTGTCGAACACAGCCACTTTGCCAAGTTCGACCTGTCGCTGGACCTGGGCGAAGTGCAGGGCACGATTATCGGCGCGCTGGAATACGCCGTGGCGCTGTTCGATGAGTCGACGGTGCGCCGTTATGTCGGCTACTTCACCCGCCTGCTGCGGGCCATGGTCGACAACGACCAGGCGGTCCTGGAGCAGGTGCCGCTGGTGGACGAGCGCGAGCGCCAGCAGTTGCTGTTCGACTTCAATGCCACAGCGGTCGACTACGACCTCGAACAGACCCTGCATGGGATGTTCGAAGCGCAGGTGGCGCGCACTCCGCACGCGATTGCGCTCAAGGCCGGCGAGCTGCAACTGACCTATGCCGAACTGAATGCGCGGGCCAATCAGTTGGCGCACCACTTGCTGGCGCTGGGTGTACAGCCCGGCTCGCGGGTGGCGATCTGCGTGGAGCGCGGCCTGGACATGGTCATCGGCCTGTACGCGATTCTCAAGGCCGGCGCCGCTTATGTGCCGCTGGACCCGGCGTATCCGCTGGAGCGCCTTGCCTACATGCTCGCGGACAGCGCGCCGGTCGCCGTGCTGGCCCAGGCGGCAACGCGTGGGCTGCTGGGGGACGTGGCGGTGGTCGACCTCGACCAGCCGTGCTGGCAGCACCAGCCGCTCGACAACCCGACGGTTGCGGCCGTCAGCGCCTACGTGATCTACACCTCCGGCTCCACCGGCCAGCCCAAAGGCGTGATCAATGAGCATGCCGGGGTGGTCAACCGCCTGTTGTGGATGCAGGACGCCTATGCGCTGACGGCCGACGACGCGGTGCTGCAGAAAACCCCGTTCAGCTTCGACGTGTCGGTGTGGGAGTTCTTCTGGCCGCTGTCCACCGGCGCGCGCCTGGTGATGGCGCGACCTGAAGGGCATAAGGATCCGGCCTATTTGTGCGCCGTGATCGCGGCTGAGCAGATCACCACGCTGCATTTCGTGCCGTCGATGCTCGACGTCTTCCTCGCCCATGGCGACGTGAGCCAGGCCGCCGGCGTGGTGCGGGTAATGTGCAGCGGCGAAGCCTTGCCAGGCAGCCTGGTGCGGCGCTTCAAGCATCAGCTGCCCGGCAGCGAGTTGCATAACCTGTATGGCCCTACCGAAGCCGCCGTCGACGTGACGGCCTGGAACTGCGCGGGAGCCGTGACGCCGGACAACACGCCGATCGGCAAGCCGATTGCCAACACGCGCCTGTACGTGCTCGACGCGCAGTTGCAACCGGTGCCCCTGGGCGTGGTCGGCGAGCTGTTTATTGGCGGCGTGCAAGTGGCCCGCGGTTATTTGAACCGTCCGCAGCTGACCGCCGAGCGCTTCCTGCAAGACCCGTTTACCGAGGGGCGCATGTACCGCACCGGCGACGTCGGCCGTTATTGGCCGGACGGCACCCTCGAATACCTGGGACGCAACGACGACCAGGTGAAGATCCGGGGCCTGCGTATCGAACTGGGGGAAATCCAGGCGCGGCTGACCGAATGTGCTGCGGTCAGCGAGGCCGCCGTGGTCGCCCGCGATGAACGCCTGGTGGCGTACTACACCGGCGTGCGCACGCCGATCGACACACTGCGTGCGCAACTGCTGCGACACCTGCCGGCGTTCATGGTGCCGGCGGTGTTCGTGCATCTGGAGGCGCTGCCGTTGAGCCCCAACGGCAAGCTCGACCGCAAGGCACTGCCGGCGCCGGGGGCGGATGCGGTGGCGGTGCGCGCGTACGAAGCGCCTCAGGGCGAGCGCGAAATGATCATCGCCGCGCTGTGGGCCGAGCTGCTCGGTGTAGAGCGCGTGGGGCGCCATGATCACTTCTTCGAACTGGGCGGGCACTCGCTGCTGGCGGTCAGCCTGATGGGCCGTTTGCGCCACCTGGGGTTGGCGGCGCCGGTGAAAGTGCTGTTCGGCCAACCCACCTTGTGTGCCTTCGCCGCAGCACTGGGCGGTAGCGCGCAAGCCGCGCAGTTGCCGCCGATCCCGCTGGACTCGCCAGCCATCGCGCGTATCTTCGCCGGCATCCCCGGTGGCGTGGCGAATGTGCAGGACCTCTACCCTCTGGCGCCGTTGCAGGCCGGCATGCTCTATCACCATCGCGCCGAGCAGGCCGCCGATGCCTATCTGCTGCAGGCGCAATTTGCCTTCGACAGTCGCCAGCGCTTCGACGCGTTTGCCCAGGCCTTGGAGGCGGTGATCCAGCGGCACGACATTTTGCGCTCTTCCTTCCATTGGCAAGGCCTGGAGGAACCGTTGCAAGTGGTGTGGCGTGAGGCGAGCCTGCGCGTCGAAACCGGGCCGGTGCCGTCGCGCCTCGACCTCGGGCAGGCGCCGCTGATGCGCCTGGTGTATACCGAGACGCCGCAGCGGCTGGTCGCGACCTTGCTGTTCCACCACCTGGTAATGGACCACCTGGCGCTGGAGATCCTGCAGCATGAACTTCAGGCCTTCCTGTTGGGTGCCCAGGATCAGCTAGGTGCGGCGGTGCCGTATCGCAACTACGTGGCGCAGACCCGCGTGGGCGCCGAGACCCACGAGGATTTTTTCCGCGCGATGCTGGGGGACATCGATGAGCCAACGGTGGTGCAGGACCTGGGCCCCGCTGCACAGGCGCGGATGACGCTTGACGCTGCGTTGGGTCAACGCCTGCGTACCCAGGCGCGCCAGGCAGGGGTCAGCACTGCGAGCCTGATGCACCTGGCGTGGGCCCATGTACTCGGCAAGGTCAGTGGGCGTGAGTCGGTGGTCTTCGGCACCGTGCTGCTGGGCCGCCTGCAAGGCGGCGAGGGTGCCGAGCGCGCCATGGGGGTGTTTATCAACACCTTGCCGCTGCGGGTCGACCTCGGTGAACAGTCGGTACGCACTGCCGTGCAGGCCACGCATGTGCGCCTCACCCAACTGCTCAGCCACGAACATGCGCCGCTGGCGCTGGCCCAGCGGTGCAGCGCGGTACCGGCGAGCACGCCCTTGTTCAGCGTGTTGTTCAACTATCGCCATAGCGCGCCGCGCGGCGCGAGTGTGGCCGAGGCGTGGCAGGGCATTCAACTGCTCAAGGCCGAGGAATCCAGCAACTATGGCTTGTCGATGAGTGTGGACGACCTCGGCGACGGCTTCGGTCTGAAGGCCGTGGGGCCGGGCGCGCGGCGGTTGTGCGACTACCTGCAGATCGCCGTGGAGCAGGTGGTGCAGGCGCTGGAAGGGTCGGCGGAGATTGCCATCGGCCGCTTGCCGATCCTGCCCGCTGCCGAGCGCCAGCAGCTGTTGGCGTTGAATGCCACTGCCCGGGCATTCCCGCGTGAGCACACGGTGCAGCGCTTGTTCGAAGCCCAGGCGCAGGCACGGCCTGGCGCCGTGGCGGCGCTGCAGGGCGAACTCAGCCTGAGCTACGGCGAACTGAACAGCCGCGCCAACCGCCTCGCCCATCACCTTATCGAGCTTGGCGTGCGGCCTGGGCACAGCGTGGCGATCCTGCTTCCGCGCTGCCTGGATTTACTCGTCAGCCAGCTTGCAGTGCTCAAGTGCGCGGGCGCCTATGTGCCGCTGGATATCCACGCGCCGGCCGAACGCCAGGGCTTCATGGTGCAGGACAGCGGCGCGAGCTGGCTGCTGACCCACAGCGATGCGGTGGTCGGGTACCCGGTCCGGCGCCTGGACCTCGACACCCTGGTGCTCGACCCGCAACCGAGCCATAACCCGGACGTGTCGCAATCCTCGGACAGCGTGGCGTACATCATGTACACCTCCGGCTCCACGGGCACGCCCAAGGGCGTATTGGTGCCCCATCGTGGCATCACACGGCTGGTGCTCAACAACGGCTATGCCGATTTCAATGCCGGCGACCGCGTGGCCTTCGCCTCGAACCCGGCGTTCGACGCCAGCACCATGGACGTCTGGGGCGCATTGCTCAACGGCGGCCAGGTGCAGGTCATCGACCATGCCACCGTGCTTGACCCGAGCGCGTTCGGCGCGGCCCTGCAGGAGGTGACGGTGCTGTTCGTGACCACGGCGCTGTTCAACCAATACGTGCAGATGATTCCCCAGGCGTTGGCGGGCCTGCGCATTCTGTTGTGCGGCGGCGAGCGGGCCGACCCGGCCGCGTTTCGCCGCCTGCTGGCCGCGGCCCCCGCGCTGCGCCTGGTGCACTGTTACGGGCCGACGGAAACCACCACCTATGCCAGCACTTATGAAGTGCGCGCGCTGGCCGATGACGCCGACAGCGTGCCGGTGGGACGGCCGATCGCCAACACCCGGATCTATGTGCTGGATGCGCAATTGCAGCCGGTGCCGCTGGGGATCAGCGGTGAAATCTGCATCGGCGGCGATGGCGTGGCCAAGGGGTACTTGAATCGCCCTGAGCTGAGCGCGGAAAAATTTGTCCAGGACCCCTTTGTCCCAGGCGCCCTGATGTACCGCACCGGCGACCTCGGTCGCTGGACGGCGGGCGGGTTGCTGGAGTGCATCGGGCGCAATGACGACCAGGTGAAAATCCGCGGTTTCCGCATCGAGCTGGGCGAGATTGAAGCGCGCCTGGCAACCTTTGCCGATGTCCAGGAGGTGGTGGTGCTGACGCGCGAAGACGCGCCGGGGGACAAGCGCCTGGTGGCGTACTTTACCGGTGCCGCCGCCATCGACGCCCTGCGTGCACACCTGCAGGCGCAATTGCCGGAATACATGCTGCCTTCGGCCTATGTGGCGCTCGCGCACTTGCCGTTGACTGCCAACGGCAAGGTCGACCGCAAGGCGCTGCCGGCACCTGAGTGGGACGCCTTGAGCCGCCGCGACTTCGAAGCCCCCAGCGATGCCCTGGAGCACACCCTGGCGCGGCTGTGGGCCGAGGTGTTGAAACTGGAACAGGTGGGCCGGCATGACAGCTTCTTCGAATTGGGCGGACACTCGCTGCTGGCGATTCGACTGGTAAACCTGCTGGAGGAAGCGGGTCTGCCGGTGTCCCTCGCCGAGCTGTTCCAGCATGCCAGCGTGGCGTGCGTCGCCGCGCTGTTGCGCGCACGCACCCAGGCACCCATACGCGACATCGGCGTGATCACGGTGCGCAGCAGCGGTACGCAACCACCATTGTTCCTGATCCATGAGTTCAGTGGCATGGACGTCTATTTCCCGGCGCTGGGCCAGCACCTGCCCGGTGATTATCCGATTTTCGGCCTGCCCGGCGTGCCCTTCGGTGAAGCGCATCTGCACAGCATGGAAGGCCTGGCGGCGCGCATGGTCGGGCTGATTCGCGAGCGCCAGCCCCACGGGCCGTATCGGCTGGCGGGCTGGTCGTTTGGCGGTGTACTGGCTTATGAGGTCGCCATGCAATTGCTGGGGCTGGATGAGCCCGTGGCGTTTCTCGGCTTGATCGACAGCTATGTGCCGCGCATGACCGACCAGGGCAAGGCACGCTGGAGCGGGCCGGACGCGCTCAAGCGGCACCTGTTGTTGCAGTGCACGGCCTATTGGAACGCACAGGGAGGTGCACATGAGTTGGCGAGTCTTGAACAGTTGGCGGCGGGCATTGGACAGCTGGACTTTGCAGGCCTGCTGCAACGCTGTCGCGATCAAGGTCTGCTGTACGCGCAAATGGCGGCGGCGACGGACGCGGACCTCTTGAGCTTCATCGAGCGCGAAGTCGGGCATGGGCATGCGCTGGCGCATTACAGCCTGTTCCCGCTGCCGATTCCGGTGCATCTGTTCAGCGCGCTGGAGCGCCCGACCGAGTTGTCGCGGCGCAGTGAATCGCTGGGTTGGGAGGACGCGCTGGCGCCGGGCCAACTGCGCCGCATCGAGGTGCCTGGCGATCACCAGAGCATGATGCAGGCCCCGCATATCCGCACGTTGGGCGCGGCGATCAGCGCCGCCCTGGCGACGTGTTCGCCACAGAAGCAGGCGCCGCACCAGCCGCTGCTGCGCATCCAGAGCGGGCGGGAAGGGCATGCGCCGCTGTTCTGTGTGCCGGGGGCGGGGGACAGCGTCACCGGCTTCGTGGGGTTGAGCGATGCGCTCGGGCGCGATTGGCCGCTGTTCGGCCTGCAACCACGTGGCCTCGACGGTGAGGCAGTGCCGCACAGCCAGGTCGAAGCGGCGGCGGCCTGTTACCTGGCGGCGCTGGAGCAGGAGTACCCGCACGGGCCGGTGCACCTGGCCGGGCATTCCTTCGGTGGCTGGGTGGCGCTGGAGCTGGCGCTGCAGTTACAGGCGGCCGGACGTGAAGTGGCGTCGTTGACGGTGATCGACAGCGAGGCGCCAGGCGGCGCGGGCAAGCCGTATACCACCACGGCGGCACTGCTGCGCCTGATCGAAGCGATGCAGTTGTCGGCCGGCAAGTCGTTGGGCATTGACCCCCTGGACTTCGCCGTGCGCGATGACATCGCGCAACGGCAATGGCTGCACGCGGGCATGGTCGGCGTTGGCTTGCTGCCGGCACGGGCCAGTGTGGACGCGATGGACGGCCCGGCGCGTACCTATGCGGCGGCGTTGCGCACGGTGTATCGGCCGGCGCGGCGGTTCGAGGGGGTGGTGCGGTTGGTGTTGGCCCAGGACCCGGCGCTGGATGCAGCGGGTAATCAGCGTGAGCAGGGCCTGATGATTGAAGGGTGGCGACGCCAGGGCAACGGGCTGCAGGTGTGGTACGGCGGCGGCAATCACTTCACGTTGCTCAAGGCCCCGAATGTTCACGGGCTGGCACGTTGGTGGCTGGACGGTGTGGTGGTTGCGGAGGTGGTGTCGTGAAGTGGCGCAAAACCGGTATGTGCCTGGCGTTGGCGGCCGCTATTGGCCTGGTGGTGTATGCCGTCCAGGCTCCCGCCGACGCCCCCCAATACCTCACGGCTAGCGTCGAACGCGGCGATATCGAGAATGCCGTGTTGGCCACCGGCGTGCTTGAAGGCATCAAGCAGGTCGACGTCGGCGCCCAGGTTTCGGGCCAGTTGAAGTCGCTCAAGGTCAAGGTCGGCGACAAGGTGAAAAAGGGCCAGTGGCTGGCCGAAATCGACCCGCTGATCCTGCAGAACACCCTGCGCAAGGCCCAGGTCGACGAAGAAAACCTGCAGGCCCAGCGCCGTGCCACGGCGGCCCAGCTCAAGCAGGCCAAGTCGGTGTATGAACGCTACAAGGGCCTGCAGGATGACGAGTCGGTGTCGCGCCAGGATTTCGAAGACGCCGAGTCCACGTTCCAGGTGCAGCAGGCCAACCTGCTGTCCCTGGATGCGCAGATCAAGAGTGCGCATATCCAGATCGACACGGCCAAGGTCAACCTGGCCTACACCCGCATCGTCGCGCCCATCGACGGCGACGTGGTCGGCATCGTCACCCAGGAAGGCCAGACGGTCATTGCCAACCAGCTGGCGCCGGTGCTGCTCAAGCTGGCGGACCTGGACACCATGACCGTCAAGGCCCAGGTCTCGGAGGCCGATGTGATTCATATCAGCCCCGGCCAGCAGGTGTACTTCACCATCCTCGGCGAGGCCGACAAGCGCTACTACGCCAAGCTGCGCGGCACTGAGCCGGCGCCGCAGAACTTCCTCGAGACCCAGACCGCCGGCACCCCCAAGCAGAACACGGCGGTGTTCTACAACGCGCTGTTCGACGTGCCCAACCCTGACCATCGCCTGCGCATCGCCATGACCGCCCAGGTGCGCATCGTGCTCGACACCGCCGAGGCCGCGCTGATGGTGCCGGTGGCCGCGCTGGGCCCGCGCAACCCCGATGGCAGCTACCCGCTGCGGGTGCTCGACGCCAAGGGCAAGGCGCTGTCGCGGCAGGTGAAGACCGGCATCAACAACAACGTCAAGGTGCAGATCCTGGAGGGCCTGGCCGAGGGCGATAAAGTCGTGATCGGCGATGCCTCGCCGGCCGTGGCGGGGAACTGAGCCATGACCCAGCCACTGTTGGAACTCAAGGGCATTACCCGCAGTTTTATCGCCGGCGAGCGTGAATTCATTGCGCTCAAGGGCATCGACCTAACCATCGAAGCCGGCGAGATGGTGGCGATCATCGGGGCCTCGGGCTCGGGCAAATCGACCCTGATGAACATCCTCGGCGGCCTCGATTACGCGACCGCTGGCAGTTACAGGATCAACGGCATCGAGACCCGCTCACTCGGCGATGAGCAACTGGCGGAACTGCGCCGCGACTACTTCGGCTTTATCTTCCAGCGCTACCATTTGCTTGCGCACCTGAGTGCCTTGCACAACGTGGAAATGCCGGCAATTTATGCCGGTACCGCGCAAACCCAGCGGCATACCCGCGCGGGGGAGCTGCTCGCACGGCTGGGCCTGGCCGGCCACACCAGCCACCGGCCCAGCCAGCTTTCCGGCGGGCAGCAGCAACGGGTGAGCATTGCCCGCGCCTTGATGAACGGCGGCGAAGTGATCCTCGCCGACGAGCCTACCGGTGCCCTCGACACCCACAGCGGCAAGGAGGTGATGCGTATCCTCGCCGAGCTGCACGCCGCCGGGCACACGGTGATTATCGTCACCCACGACCCCAAGGTGGCGGCGAATGCCCAGCGCATCGTCGAGGTCTGCGATGGCGAGATTGTCAGCGACAAGGCCAACCAGAGCAGCGGCCTGGAGCTGCCCGCGGAAGCGCCCGTCGAGCCACGGCGCAGCGGTGCGCGGCGCCTGGTGGCGAGCCTGGGGTTGTTCAAGGAAGCTTTCAACATGGCGTGGGTCGCGCTGGTGTCCCATCGCATGCGCACGTTGCTGACCATGCTCGGCATTGTCATCGGCATCACCTCGGTGGTGTCGATCTCGGCCATCGGCGAGGGCGCCAAGCGCTATGTGCTCAAGGACATCCAGGCGATCGGCAGCAACACCATCGATATCTTTTCCGGCACCAGTTTTGGCGACAGTCGCGCGTCGGCCATCGAGACGCTGATGCCGTCGGATGTGGACGCGTTGAACCAGCTGTATTACGTCGACAGCGCGACCCCGGTGGTGGGCCGCAACCTGTTGCTGCGCTTTGGCAACATCGACCTGGATGCGCAGGTCAATGGCGTCAGTGATCGCTACTTCAAGGTCAAGGGCTTGAAGCTCGAGGCCGGGATCGCCTTCAGCGAAAGCGATGCACGGCGCCAGGCCCAGGTGGTGGTCATCGACCACAACACCCGCCAGCGCCTGTTCGGGCCAACTGTCGACCCGTTGGGCCAGGTGATCCTGGTGGGCAACCTGCCGTGCACGGTGATCGGTGTCACGGCCGAGAATAAAAACATGTTCGCCGCCAGCAAGGCGCTGAACGTCTGGGTGCCGTATGAAACCGCCGCGGGGCGGCTGCTGGGCCAGCGCCATCTGGACAGCATCACGGTGCGCATCAAGGACGGCCAGCCGAGCAAGGTGGTGGAGGAGAACGTCAACAAGCTCATGCTGCAACGCCACGGCACCAAGGATTTTTTCACCAACAACCTCGACAGCATCATGCAGACCGTGCAGAAAACCAGCCGCTCGCTGGCGTTGCTGCTGTCGTTGATTGCGGTGATTTCCCTGCTGGTGGGCGGAATCGGCGTGATGAATATCATGCTGGTGTCGGTCACCGAGCGCACTCGCGAAATCGGTATTCGCATGGCAGTGGGCGCGCGACAGTCGGATATTCGCCAGCAGTTTCTGGTGGAGGCGGTGATGGTGTGCCTGATCGGCGGGGTGATCGGGATCTCGCTGTCCTACGGGCTGGGCTTGCTGTTTTCGCTGTTTGTGAAGGAGTGGGAGATGGTGTTTTCGGTGGGCTCGATCGTCACCGCGTTTGCCTGTTCGACGCTGATCGGCATTGTGTTTGGCTTCGTGCCGGCAAGGAATGCGGCGCGGCTGGATCCGATCGAGGCGTTGGCGCGCGATTGAGTGCCCGAGGTAGCGGTGATCTGTGGCGGGCAGGGCAAGCCTGCTCGCCACAGGGGGGGGCTAAGGCGCTGTTTCATCCTTGGTGGCATACATCCACCGCAACAACGAGTGCCGCCCGCTGATCCCGAGCTTGATCGCCGCGCGTTTGAGGTAGCTTTCGATGGTGTTGACCTTCAACGCCAACTGCTCCGCCAGTTCCGGTGCCGTGCGCCCGGCCAGCAGGCCCACGCACACTTCCAGTTCACGGTTGGACAAGGTCAGCCCCGACTGCACCAGCCGTTCTTCGATGCGCCGGCGTAGGGTGTCGATGCCCTGGTTCTGCGCGGGCACCGGGTCGCTGTCCTGGCGGCACGGGTGGAGCGCGGTGATGTGTTTTTCGACCATGGGCAGCAGCAGCGTGGAGAAGTCCTGCAGCATGCTGCGTTCCTGCGGCGAAAAGCTTTCGGATTGGTGCGAGCGGTACACCGAGAGCACGTAGCGCACGTCGTCCTTGTGGCGGGTGAGGTGCAATTGTGCGGCCGGTTGTTCCACGCCCAGGGTCGCCACGGAGTCGGTATAGACCGGGCTGATCTGGCGACGGGTGTGGCCTTCGTGACTGACGCGCAGTTGGGTGATATGGGTGGCGTCCACTGCCAGTTGGGTGAGGATCAGGTCATGCAGCATGCGTGGGAAATGGCGACTGCCGGTGCTTGCGATGACCTTGCCTATATGTGGGAACAGGTGTGAGTTCATCAGTTCGTCCATGAGTTTCGGGTGCAGGACGTATGCTAGTACAGCCTGGCGGGGTGATGGGGATCCAATCCGCAAAAAGCCGCATTAAATAAAACCCCTACAGCCCGCGTAAGCCCTATCTCACAGACTGCGACGCCAACACCGGCTGCCGGGGCAGGGCGCGGGTGCATTTGGCCAGGGCCTGCTGCACGTCCGCCAGCAGGTCGGCGACATCCTCCAGGCCGACCGACAGGCGCACCAGCCCTTCGCTGATGCCATGGTGCGCGCGCTGCTCGGGGGTGTAGGTGGAATGGGTCATGCTCGCCGGGTGCTGGGCCAGTGACTCGGCGTCGCCGAGGCTGACCGCGCGGGTGAACACCTTGAGCGCATTCATGAAACGCCGGCCGGTGTCGATCCCGCCCTTGAGCTCGAAGGCGATCATGCCGCCGGACATTTTCATTTGCTGCTGCGCCAGTGCGTATTGTGCGAAACAGCGCAGGCCCGGGTAGGTCACCGACTCCACGGCCGGGTGTGCCTGCAAGGCTTCGGCCAACGCCTGGGCGTTGCTGCAATGACGGTCCATGCGCAGGGCCAGGGTCTTGAGGCCACGCATCAGCAGGGCCGCGTCCTGCGGCGACATCACCGCGCCGGTCAGGTCCTTGAGGCCTTGCAGGCGGATGCGCTGGGCCAGGACCTGGCTGCTCACGGCGATACCGGCAGTGATATCGCCGTGGCCGCTGAGGTACTTGGTGGCCGAGTGCACGACCACGTCGGCGCCGAGGTCGAGCGGGCGTTGCAGGTAGGGCGTGCAGTAGGTGTTGTCGACCACCACGGTGATATCGCCATGTTGGTGGGCGAGGGCGGCCACGGCGGTGATATCCACTAGTTGCAGGTTGGGGTTGGCCGGGGTCTCGCAGTAGATCATGCGCGTGGCCGGGCTGATTGCCGCTTGCAGGGCGGCCAGGTCAGTCAGGTCGACGTGCCGCACCTTGATGCCGAACTCGCCGATGCCGTGGTGCAGCAGGGCGAAGGTGCAGCCGTAGACGGTCTGGCCGACGATTACCTCGTCACCGGGGCGCAGCAGGGTCCAGAACGTCGCGGCAATCGCGCCCATGCCCGAGCTGAAGGCGACTGCCGCCTCGCCGTTTTCCAGGCTGGCCATGCGTGCTTCCAGGAGTGCCAGGGTCGGGTTGGAAATACGCGTATAAAAGTGCCCATTGGCTTCGCCGGCAAAACACGCAGCACCGTATTCGGCGGTGGGAAAGGCGAACGTCGCCGACAGATAAATGGGCGGGACAAGTGCGCCGTGGTGGTCCTTGGGGTCGTAGCCGTGGTGGATGGCGCGGGTGGAAAAGCCGAATGCATTGTGTTTATTGTTCATGTCGGACGCTCCTTATTTCCTACAATGCTATGCTCATAACCAAAGATGAACATTGCAAAGTTTGCTGCCAAATCCCACGTACCGGGATGAAAACCCGATAAAAACAACAATCAGAGGCAAGATATGCCCGTGAGTCTCGATCGTACCGACAAGGCCCTTTTAAACGCGCTGCAAGGCAATGCGCGCCTCACCGTAGCCGAACTGGCCGAGCGGGTGTCCCTCACCACCTCGCCCTGCTGGCGCCGCGTGCGCAACCTCGAAGAGAGCGGCGTGATCAGCGGTTACCAGGCGATCCTGTCGCCCAAGGCGCTGGGGTATGGCGTGACGGCGTTTGTCAGCATCATGATGGACAGCCACACCCAGGAAATTGCCCGCGCGTTTGAGCAGCGGCTGCTTGAAATCCCGGAAATCGTGGCGTGTCATAACGTGTCGGGGCGGTATGACTTTTTGCTTGAAGTGGTGGCCAGGGACCTTGAATCGTTCGGAGAGTTTGCGCGGGAGGTGTTGCAGACGCTGCCTTGTGTTAAGGAGATTTATTCGAGTTTTTCCTACAAGTCGGTGCGGGCTTTGCGGGTTATTCCGTTGCCGGGGTGACGGTCGGGTTTGCATTCTTTTATTTGGGTAACGGCTGCTATTGGTTGCGCCCTTACGGCGCGTCACTTTTGGAAAAGAGCCCCAAAAGTAACCAAAAGGGCTCTTGCCCCAACACTCGGCACCTCGCCTAGGCTCGGTGTGCCCGTAATCCGACATTGATTTGGGGGGCCGCCGCCACGCGCCATCCATGGCGCGGGGCGGCTAAACCGGCATCCCTGCCGGTTTACCCCCCAAATCAATATCGAATTCCGGCCAGCGTGTTTGATGGGGCGCCTAGGATCAAGATCAAGATCAAGATCAAGATCAAGATCAAAAGCAAAAGCAAAAGCACGGCGGCCTGACAGCCGGCCTGAGTGGTTAGATCAAGAGCAGAAATCTGTAGGGGCCGGCTCTTACAGGGGATTGGCGGTGTTGGCCTCGATACCGGCCTGTCGCAAGCAGCCTTGAGTCACCCCCCATAATCCGCCGCCCCAAAGATCAAATGTGGGAGCCGTCGAGCCCCAGCGAGGCCGCGAAGGCGGCGGCATTGCCAATGAATTTAGTGCCTGACACACCGCTTTCGCGGCCTCGCTGGGGCTCGACGGCTCCCACAGGGAATCGGCGGTCTTGGTCTCGATACCGGCCTGTCGCAAGCAGCCTTGAGTCACACCCCGTAATCCGCCGCCCCAAAGGATCAAATGTGGGAGCCGTCGAGCCCCAGCGAGGCCGCGAAGGCGGTGGTATTGCCGAAGTATTTCGCGCCTGACACACCGCTTTCGCGGCCTCGCCGGGGCTCGACGGCTCCCACAGGGAATCGGCGGTGTCGGCCTCAATACCGGCCTGGCGTAAACAACCACAACCCACGATGCGAAGCGAGTCGCTTTTGATCTTGATCTTGATCTAGGCGCCCCATCAAACACGCTGGCCGAACGCAGGCTTGAATCCGTGGGTAACCCGGCAGGACGCCGGGTTAGCCGCACTGGGCCAAGGATGGCCCATTGCGGCGGCCTACGGATTCAAGCCGGAGTGAGGGCACACCGAGCCTAGGCGAGGTGCCGAGTGTTGGGGCAAGAGCGTTTTGGTTACTTTTGCGCTGTTCAAAAGTGACCCGCTGTAAGAGCGGAACCATACGCGGCCATTACCCAAATAACGGATATACACTCAACCTCAATCTCAACGTCCCCCACCAAACAGCACGTACATCCAATTTTCCCCACCCCCCATCCCCCCAAACTCCTCTCACCGCCAAACCATCAAGGCAGAGGGGCACCCATGCACCCAGCACCCAAAACCGGACCCGACGAAGTCGTCACCCTGGTCGTCAAACACCTGATCAAACCCGGCCAGGAAGCCAACTACGAAACCTGGCTACGCCACATCGTACGAATCGCCGGCGCGCGCCCCGGGCACCTCGGTGTCGACGTCGTGCGCAGCAAACAGAACGGCCTGGCGCTGTTCACCTGCGTATTGCGCTACCGCTCCACCGATGACCTGCAAACCTGGCTCGATTCCGCCGAGCGCAAAACCCTGATCGCCGAAGCCACACCCATGCTGGCGGACGGCGACAACACCGAAATCGGCGCGGTCAACGAGTTCTGGTTCACGCCCCTGGCCGACAGCGCCGCCAAGCCGCCGCGCTGGAAACAGGCGGTGGTCACCCTGTGCGTGATCCTGCCGCTGACCCTGCTGGTGCCCATCGTGTGGGGCCCGGTCCTGCGCCTGCACCCGTTTTTATCCAACTACGTGGTCGCGACCTTCCTGGTGACGCTGACCATCGTGCTGCTGGTGGTCTACCTGCTGATGCCGGCCGCCACCCGCCTGTTCGCTCCCTGGCTTGAAGCCTCAGTAAAGGAAACCCTATGAACGCCGATCTGATTCTGTTCAATGGCCAGTTCCACACCGTGGACCGTGAAAACCCGCGCGCCACCGCCGTCGCTATTCATGAAGGCCGCTTTGTCGTCGTCGGCACCGACGGTGAAGCCCTGGCTCTGCGCGGCAGTGGCACCCAGGTCATCGACCTCAAGGGCCGTACCGTGATCCCCGGCCTCAACGACTCGCACCTGCACCTGATCCGTGGCGGGCTCAACTACAACCTCGAACTGCGCTGGGAAGGCGTGCCGTCGCTGGCCGATGCCTTGCGCATGCTCAAGGACCAGGCTGATCGCACCCCGACGCCGCAATGGGTACGCGTGGTCGGCGGCTGGAACGAATTCCAGTTCGCCGAAAAACGCATGCCCACCCTCGACGAACTCAACCAGGCCGCGCCCGACACGCCGGTGTTCGTGCTGCACCTGTATGACCGTGCCTTGCTCAACCGCGCTGCACTGCGCGTGGCCGGCTATACCAAGGACACGCCGAACCCGCCGGGCGGTGAGATCGTGCGCGACAGTCACGGCAACCCCACCGGCATGCTGGTGGCGCGTCCCAACGCGATGATCCTCTACTCGACCTTGGCCAAAGGCCCGAAACTGCCGCTGGAATATCAGGTCAACTCCACCCGTCAGTTCATGCGCGAACTTAATCGCCTCGGCCTGACCAGCGCCATCGATGCCGGTGGCGGCTTCCAGAATTACCCCGATGACTACGCGGTGATCGAACAACTGGCCAAGGATCAACAGTTGACGGTGCGCATCGCCTACAACCTGTTCACCCAGAAGCCCAAGGAAGAACTCAGCGACTTCAAGCACTGGACCTCCAGCGTCAGTCTGCATCAGGGCGACGATTATCTGCGCCACAACGGCGCCGGCGAGATGCTGGTGTTCTCTGCCGCCGACTTCGAAGACTTCCTCGAGCCGCGTCCCGACCTGCCGCAGAGCATGGAGCAGGAGTTGGAGCCGGTGGTGCGCCATCTGGTGGAGCAGCGCTGGCCGTTCCGCCTGCATGCCACCTATGACGAGTCCATTTCGCGCATGCTCGACGTGTTCGAGAAGGTCAATCGCGACATTCCGTTCAATGGCCTGCCGTGGTTTTTCGACCATGCCGAAACCATCACGCCGAAAAATATCGAGCGCGTGCGCGCCCTCGGCGGCGGTATTGCGATCCAGGACCGCATGGCGTTCCAGGGTGAATACTTTGTCGAGCGCTACGGCGCCAAGGCGGCCGAAGCCACGCCGCCGATCAAGCGCATGCTCGCCGAAGGCGTGCCGGTAGGCGCCGGTACCGATGCCACGCGGGTCTCCAGCTACAACCCGTGGACCTCGCTGTACTGGATGGTCAGCGGCCGCACCGTGGGCGGCCTGGAGCTGCACGCCGAAGGCCTGCCGCGCCTGACTGCGCTGGAACTGTTCACCCATGGCAGCGCCTGGTTCTCGTCCGAGCAGGGCAAGAAGGGCCAGATCAAGGTCGGCCAGTTGGCGGACGTGGCGGCGCTGTCGGCGGATTTTTTCAGCGTCGATGAAGAGGCCATCAAGTGGATCGAATCGGTGCTGACCGTGGTCGGCGGCAAGGTGGTGTACGGCGCCGGCGACTTCGACGATGTCGCGCCACCGCGTGTGCCGGTGCTGCCGGACTGGTCGCCGGTGGTCAAGGTGCCGGGGCACTGGCGCCCGACTTCACCGGTGCAGGCTCAGGTTCACCAGTGCAGCGGCCCGTGCGGCGTGCATTCCCACAGCCATGAAAAGGCCCGCCTCAGCAGCGTGCCGGTCAGCGACTTCCAGGGTTTCTGGGGCGCGTTTGGCTGCTCGTGTTTTGCTTTTTAAACCCCCGAAGGAGTTAACCCATGACTTACAAGCGCTTGAACAAAGATGACGCGGTGGTGCTGTTGGTGGATCACCAGACCGGCCTGATCTCGCTGGTGCAGGATTTCTCCCCCAACGAATTCAAGAACAACGTGCTGGCCCTGGCCGATGTGGCGAAGTTCTTCAACCTGCCGACCATCCTGACCACCAGTTTTGAAGGCGGTCCTAACGGCCCACTGGTGCCAGAGCTCAAGGCACTGTTCCCGGACGCGCCGTACATCGCCCGCCCTGGCCAGATCAACGCCTGGGACAACGAAGATTTCGTCAAGGCGGTCAAGGCTACCGGTCGTAAGCAGATCATCATTGCCGGCGTGGTGACGGACGTGTGCGTCGCGTTCCCGACCCTGTGCGCGCTCGACGAAGGCTTCGAGGTGTTCGTGGTCACCGACGCCTCCGGTACTTTCAACGAAACTGTGCAACAAGCCGCCTGGGCCCGTATGACCGCCGCCGGTGCGCAACTGGTGAACTGGTTCGCCGTGGCTTGTGAGCTGCAAGTGGACTGGCGCAACGACATGGAAGGCCTGGCCAACCTGCTGTCGCCGCGCATCCCCAACTACCGCAACCTGATGAACAGCTACTCGGCGTTTACTGCCAAGTAACCGGTTTTCAAGCCTGTAGGTGATCAATGTGGGAGGGGGCTTGCCCCCGATAGCGGTGTATCAGTCAAAGCTATTGAGACTGACACACCGCAATCGGGGGCAAGCCCCCTCCCACATTTGATTTGTGGTGTTGCGACCATCCGGTTATAAACCTCCAAACTGTCCACCGAGAAGCGACAATGAACCCCTTCGAAGACATGCGCCTGTTCTGCCAGGTCATGGAATCCGGCAGCTTCACCGCCGCCGCCGAACAGCTCGGCCTGTCCAAGCAGTTCGTCAGCCGCCGCCTGATCCAGCTGGAAGACCGCCTCGGCGTGCGCCTGCTCAACCGCTCCACCCGCCGCCTGGACGTCACGCCGCTGGGGCAGAGTTACTACGAATCCGCCTTGCGCCTGCTCACCGAAGTCGAGCAAGTGGAGCAGGGCATCGCCGGCCAGAACAGCGAACCGCGCGGCACCCTGCGCCTCAGCGCGCCGTTGTCGTTTGCGATGGCGCACCTGGGCTGCCTGTTGCCGCAGTTTTTGCAGCGCTATCCCCAGGTGTCGGTGGAAGTCGACCTCAGCGACCGCCCGGTGGATTTGATCGGCGAAGGCTACGACCTGGTGCTGCGCATCGGCACCCTGGAAGATTCCACCCTGATTGCCCGCCGTATCGCCAGCATCCCGCGCGTCTACTGCGCCAGCCCGGATTACCTGGCCCTGCGCGGCACCCCGCAGAAACCCGACGATCTTGCCGACCACGACTGCCTTCCCTACGGCCATGGCCGCCAGGTGCAGTGGCGCTTCAAAGGCAAGCTGCAGGCGCTGAACGTCAGCGGGCGCATGCGCGTCAACAATGGCGAGCTGCTGCGCGACACCGCGATTGCCGGGCTGGGCGTCACCTACTTGCCGACCTTTATCGTCGGCGAGGCCTTGAAGGACGGGCGCCTGGTGAGTGTACTGGACGACTTCGCCCCCGAAGCCCTGACCCTGTCGGCGGTGTACCCGCAGCACCGGCAAAGCTCACGACCCGTCCAGGCGCTGGTGGAGTTCTTGCGCGAACGCCTGGCTAGTGGCTGTTGAACAACTGGCGGATCAGGTTCGGGGTGCTGCCGGTCCAGCGCTTGAATGAGCGTCGGAAGTTGGCTGCGTCGTTGAAATTCAGGTACGCCGCCACTTCCTCATTGCTGTAGCCCTTGACCTGGTACAGGTGCAACGCCACCTGCTTGCGCACGCGGTCCACCTGCTGCTGAAAACCGGTGTCGTGCTTGTGCAGTTTGCGCTTGAGGGTCGCCGGGCTCATCGCAAACGCCTGGGCCGCCTGTTCCAGGCTCGGCGGCTGGCGTACCTGATCGCGCAGGTAGTCGTAGAGGCAGTCGAGAAAGCTGCCGGCAAAGCCCAAGTGTTCGATCTGCTCGCAGGCCTGGCGACGTGCGACCTGGCCGGCAGTGGCCGAGGCACCCGGCCACGGGTGGGTGAGGTATTCGCGCGGAATGCTGAGCATGTCCAGCGGGCGCGCAAAGCGCGTGCTTTCGCCCAGGTTCACCCAGTACTGCTCGACATAACGCGGCTCGGCGTGGCTGAAACTGCACGCCCACGGCAGCCGCTGGCCGCTCAGCCATTGGCTCATGGCAACCAGTGAGGTCACGCTGGCCTCCAGCAGGAAACGCCAGTGCTCGCCGGCGCCGCAACTGTCGAGCCAATACAGGTAGGCGTGGTGCTCATCCAGCTCCAGTTGCAGGCTGACCAATGGGCTGAGCAGCACTTGCTGCTGGATGAGGAGTTCGAGTGCCTGGTGCAGGTTCTGCGCGTGGCCCAGGGCGTGACTGGCGGCGCCGTAGTAGCCGGGCAGCAGGCGTTGGCCAAACAGGAAGCTGCTGTCGTCGGCATCCAGCAGTTTGCGACTGTTGCCGATCAGGGCCAGGAACTGCTGCGGGCTCAACCGCGCGTTGCCGGCCAGGATGTCCTCGTGGAACAGCCCGGTGCCGCGCAGCAGGCGATGGCTGTCGATGTCGCGGGACAAGGCCAGGTCGATCAAGGTAGCGGGTTGGTAATGCCCGGGGATAAAGCGCGTGTCGCTTTCATACCAGCTGGTCTTGACGGCCATCTCAGGCACTTTTCGCCAGCGGTTGCTTGGCCCGTGCCAGCGCCAGGTTGAGGCGCTTGAGCAGGTCGTGGGGCGACTCGTCCAGGGCCATCACCACCGCCGTAGTCGCGGCCAATTGCAGGCGTTCGCCCTGTTGGCGGGTCTTGTGGGCCAGGCCACGCACGGCCTGTTGCAACTCCAGCGCCAGCACCTGGGCCTGGCGTTCGCCGGTGTTGGGCAACAGCACCACAAAACGGTCGCCGGCCAGGCGGCACAGCAAGTCCTGGCGGCGCAGGTTGAGCAACAGCAAATGGCTCAGGGCCTGCAACACCGCGTCGCCCTCGACGTGCCCGAAAGCCTGGTTGATAGCGGCAAAGTTATCCAGGTCCAGGGCCAGCAGTGACAGCGGTTGTTGTTGCTCGCGGCTGTCCTGCAGGCTGTCGGCCAACTGGCGCTTGAGGTAGTCGGCGCCGGCCAGCGGCGTGAGTTTGTCGAACAGCCGATGCTCGCGAAACAGCCGTTCGCGCTTCTCCATTTGCGCGCTGATCGCCAGTTGTTCGCGGTGCCAGTGGTAGATGCCGATGGTCAGCAGGATCATGCCGACCGGCATCGGCCCGGACTCCAGCCAGTGGTCCCAGGTGATGCTGTCGGGCAGGCGGATAAATTCGTCGAGGCTGTCGATCCACCAGGAAAAGAAGATGCACGACAGCCCCAGCGCGAGGTAATTGGTGACGCGCCCGGCGGGTCGGCTTTTCAGCACCAGGCCCAGCCACACCAGTGCCAACAGGGCCGAGCCGCCTTCGCCGAAGATGTCCAGCCAGGCCCATTCACTGACGTATTTCAACTCGCCGCAGGCCAGGTGCAGGATCAGCCCGAGGTTGGCGGCAACCAGCAGCAGCGCGAGTTTCCAGCGATGGGGTTTGAGCACGGAGAACATGGCCGCGAGTCCTTGGGCAAATGAGCGATGGGCGCCAGCACAGCAGATGCATGTGACGGTTGGATGACGGTGGGGGAGGGTCGAATCAGCTCATGGGATAAATAAAATTTCCCGCCAAACGCCGAACAAATGTGGGAGCGGGCGTGCTCGCGAAAGCGTTACGTCAGTTGGCCCATCTGTTCCTGAACGGCCGCTTTCGCGAGCAAGCCCGCTCCCACACTTAATCGAGGTCATATCAGCTCATTTGCCCCGGCATAGGGCCTCAAAAGCCCGGTTTACGGGCCTTCGTGCCGATCCCTGTCACAGAACCGTCATCCCCCACCCCTAGCTTGCCCTCCCAGTTGCCGGGCCTCTTGCCTGGCGCCAATGGATTCTTGGGGAGGATTGCATGTACAAGCGCACCGGGCTCGTCAGCTTCACGCTCACTGCCTTGGCCCTGGCGATGGCCAGCGAGCGGCTCAACGCTGCCGAGGCGGCCACCACCGAGCACGTCGAAGTGGTTGGCCAGGCGGCCGCCATGGACCAGGCGCTCAAGGAGCAGCGCCGCTCCGACAGCATCAAGAGCGTGGTGCATGCCGACGGCGTGGCCCAGTTGCCGGATGAAAACGTCGCCGAAGCGGTGCAGCGCCTGCCGGGCATCAGCGTCGAGCGCGACCAGGGTGAAGGGCGCTTTGTCAGCGTGCGCGGCCTGGGCCCGGACCTCAACAGCGTGACCATCAACGGCACCCTGGTGCCCGCGCCGGAAAGCGCGCGCCGCGCGGTGGCGCTCGATGTGCTGCCCTCGGAACTGGTGCAATCGCTGTCGGTGATCAAGACCCTCACGCCGGACATGGACGCCAACTCCCTCGGCGGTACCGTCGACGTGCAAAGCCTGTCGGCCTTCGACCACAAGGGCCTGTTCTACACCGGCAGCAGCGAAGCCAGCTACGACAAGAACACCCGCCAGACCAGCCCCAAGTTCTCCGGCGCCGCCAGTAACCGTTTCAGCCTTGGCGACGGCATCGACAACTTTGGCGTGGCCGCCGCCCTCAGTTGGCAGAAGCGCGACTTCGGCTCGGACAACGTCGAGACCGGCGGCGCCTGGGACTTCACCGATGGCGCCAGACTCAACGAGTTCGAACAGCGCGACTACGACATCAGCCGCGAACGCGCCGGGGGTGGCCTGAACTTCGACTACAAGCCCGATGACCTCAGCAGCTACTACTTGCGCACTCTCTACAGCCGCTACAAGGACAGCGAGACCCGCAACTCCACCAGCATCGAGTTTGCCGACCCCCAGGCGCCCGGCGAACTGGGCGATGCCGAGGGCAAGCGCAAGCTGAAGAATCGCGAGGAAACCCAGGAGATCCAGTCCTACGTGTTCGGCGGCGAACGCATGCTCGGCCTCTGGACCTTGAGCGGCCAGGCCGGCTACAGCCAGTCCAGCGAAGACAGCCCGGCGCACATTGCCGGCGCCACTTTTGACGGCGGCGACTTCGCCAACAGCGGCTTCTATGACAAGGACAAGCCGCGTCCGATCATCGGCGCCGGTTTCTACGACGCGAGCAACTTCACCCTCGACAAGGTCGACTGGGAGAAGCAGAACACCAAGGACACCGAGAAAAACCTGCGCCTGGACCTGGCTCGCGACTATGACCTCGGCGGCTACGCGTCCCAGGTCAAGTTCGGCGGCAAGGTCAGCCGTCGCAACAAGGACAACGACCTGGAGGCCTGGGTCTACCAAGACTTCGACACCCTGGGCTTCACCGCCGACCAGCTCAACCTCACTCAATTTCAGAAGGGCTCTGTCGACTATCGCCTCGGCAACTACGGCCCCGGCATCAGCCCCGGCGCGATCAAGCAGTTGATCGGCAGTCTCAACCCGGCGGATTTCTATGACGAGACTGAATCGCGGGTCAACGACTTCACCATCCGCGAGGACATCAATGCCGGCTACCTGATGAACACCGTCGATATCGACGACTGGCGCTTTATCGCCGGCCTGCGCTACGAGGGCACCGAGTTCGAAGCCAAGGGCACCGGCGCGACCGATGGAGTGTTCACGCCCACCGAAACCAAGCGCCGCTATCACCACTGGCTGCCCGGCCTGCATGCGCGCTACCAGATCGACAAGAACACCCAATTGCGCGCCGCCTGGACCAAATCCGTGGTGCGCCCGACCTTCGGCCAGCTGGCGCCGGGGTTTGTCATCGACGATGACGAAGCCACCTTCGGCAACCCGGACCTCAAGCCCCTGGAGTCGAGCAACCTGGACCTGGGCATCGAGCATTTCATGGGGCGCGCCGGGACCGTGTCGGCGTTCGTGTTCTACAAGGACATCAAGAATTTCGTCTACAACACCGACCTGGCCGGCACTGGCGCCTGGACCAACTTCGCCGAGGCCCACACCTACGCCAACGGCGACAGCGCCAAGCTCTACGGCCTGGAACTGGCCTACTCGCAGAAATTCGACTGGCTGCCCGCGCCGTGGAACGGCTTGCTGATCGGTGCCAACAGCACGTTCAGCCGCTCCAGCGCCGATATCGAAGGCTTCGACAGTGCCAGCGGCCGTAATCGCAAGCGCAACATCAGCCTGCCGAACCAGTCGGACACCGTCGGCAACCTGATGCTCGGTTGGGAAAACGACAGGCTCAGCCTGCGCGTGTCGGCCAACTACAAGTCGGCGTACCTGTATGAACTCGCCTCGATCAACGACAAGGCCCACGACCTGCACGTCGACGCGCAGACCTTCGTGGACTTCAGCGCGCGCTACTCGCTGAGTAAAAACCTGCAGGTCAGCTTCGAGGCGCAGAACCTCACCGATGAGTCGTACTACGTCTACACCGGCCATCGCAGCTACAACGGCCAATACGAAGAGTACGGCCCGACCTACAAGCTGGGCCTGACCTTCACCCATTTCTGAATTCAACACATTCCAGCTGCAGGCGCTGGCTTGCCTGGAGCTGATCTCCATCGTATTCGAAGGATTTGCACGTTAATGAGAATGTCCAAGCTGTACCTGTTGATTGCCCTGGCCACCTGCGGCCACGCCCTGGCCGGCGACCTGGCGCTGACCCCGTGGGCACCTGGCCTCAAGGCTGAAGCCGTGGCCTTCCTGCCCAACAGCCCCGAGCGCCTGGCCGCCGGCACCCGCGACGGCCTGCAATTGCTCGATCGCCAAGGCGCGGAACTGGCGCGCTTCAAGGGCAATTTCAGCAGCCTCGACACCCGCGCCGCCGGCGCCCAGGTGGTGGCCGCCAGTCTCGACAACGACCGCCAGCAGGCGCTGTTGATCAACCTGGATGTCGCCGGCAAGCGCTTTGGCAAGCCGCTGTACTTGCCGACCCGCGACTTTGCGGTAAATGGCCTGTGCCTTTACCGCGATGCAGCAGCCAACCTGTTTGTGTTCCTGGTCGGTGAAGAGGGCAAGGGCGAGCAATGGCTGGTGGGCAATGGCGCCACGTTATTGAGTGAGGCCCAGCGCGTGCGCGGGGTGCCGCTGCCGCCGTCGGCGCAGTTCTGCCAGGTTGATGACGCCACCCAGCAGTTGCTGGTGAATGAAGAAAACATCGGTTGGTGGGCCTATCCGGCGCACCCGGAAGCCGAGGTCAAGCGCACGCCGGTGGCGCTGTTCGACACGCCCAGGCGGGAAGCCGGGGCCATGGCGTCGGTGCCCGGCGGGATGGTCGCATTGGATCCCAAGACCGCCCAGCTGCACCTGTTCCAGCACACCGGCGAGCGTTGGGTCGAGCAATCGAGCCTGAGCCTGCCAGGCCTCAAAGAGCCGGAGCAACTGACGGTCAACGGCCGGCAACTGCTGGTGCGTGACGACGACACCGGCGCGCTCTACCAGGCCACCCTCGACTGGCAGGCCCAGCCGGTGGCGGCGGTGCCGGTGCTGCCGGAAGTCGCCGCCGTGCGCCAGACCGACCCGGTCGGCCGCCAGGGCGATGCAGCGGATGATCCGGCGATCTGGATTCACCCCGGGCAACCGGCGAAAAGCCGCGTGCTCGGCACCAACAAGAAACAGGGCCTGCTCGCCTATGACCTCGACGGCAAGCTGCTGCAGGAGCTGGCCGTAGGGCGCCTCAACAACGTCGATGTACGCCCCAACTTCAAACTCGGCCAGCGCACGGTCGACCTGGCCGTGGCGAGCAATCGTGATCACAACAGCTTGAGTCTGTTCAGCATCGACCGCCAGAGCGGCGAGTTGCGCGAAGCCGGTGAGGTGCCGACGCCGCTCAAGGAAATCTACGGCATCTGCCTGTTCCAGCCGGCCAGTGGGGAGATCTACGCGATCGCCAACGGCAAGGATGGCACCTTCCTGCAATACCGCCTCAGCGCGCCGGATGGCCGTGCGCAGGGTGAGCTGGTGCGCCAGTTCAAGGTCGACAGCCAACCCGAAGGCTGCGTGGCCGACGACCAGCGCCAGCGCCTGTTTATCGGCGAGGAAGATGTCGGCGTGTGGGCGGTGGACGCCCGCGCCGATCAACCGGCGACCCTGACCAACGTGATCAAGGTCGGCCCCCAACTGCACGCGGACGTCGAAGGCCTGGCGCTGTACCAGAGCGACAAGCGCGACTACCTGGTGATCTCCAGCCAAGGCAATGACAGCTACCTGGTGGTGGATGCCGAACCACCGTTTGCCGTGCACGGCGCTTTCCGCGTGGGCCTGAACGCGGCCGCCGGCATCGATGGCGCCTCGGAAACCGATGGCCTGGAAGTTACCGCCATCAACCTCGGCGGGCCATGGAGCCAGGGCATGCTGGTGGTGCAGGACGGGCGCAAGCGCATGCCCGAGCAGACCCAGAACTTCAAGTTCGTGCCCTGGGCCGACGTGACCCGCGCACTGAAATTGCCCTGAACCGCCATCACCCGGTCATCACTTTTTAATCGAATAGGACATCACCATGCACGCGACGATGGAACATATGACGATCTGGGGTTTGATCAGCGACGCCAGCCTGTTGGTCAAGGCCGTAATGCTCACCTTGCTGTTGGCCTCGTTGCTCAGCTGGTACCTGATAATCCAGCGCGCCAGTGTGCTGCGGCGCCTGGAGCGCCAGTTGAATGGCTTCGTGCAGCGCTTTCGCGCGGCGCCGGACTTGCAGGCGTTGTGCCGTGAAACCGTGCAGGCAGGTGAGGGCGGCGTGGCGCCGATCTTTACCGCCGGGGTCCACGAATACCAGCACCTGCACAGTCATGACCCGGCGGTGCTGGAAGGTGTGGAGCGCGCCTTGCAGGTGGCGATCACCGAGCAGGAAGTCGAGCTGGAAAAGGGCTTGCAGTTCCTCGCGACCGTGGGCTCGGTCAGTCCCTATATCGGTCTGTTCGGCACAGTGTGGGGGATCATGAACTCGTTCATCGGCCTGTCCCAGGTGCAACAGGCGACCTTGTCCACGGTGGCCCCGGGCATTGCCGAAGCCTTGATTGCAACGGCCATCGGCCTGTTTGCGGCGATCCCCGCAGTGATCGCCTACAACCGTTTTGCCGCGCGCAGCCAGACGCTGCTCACGCGCTACTACGCCTTCGGCAACGAGCTGCAAGTGCGCCTGCACCGCACTCTGCGCGGTACGCCGATCAACCTGGCCGTGGCCGCCTGAACAAGGAGCAAGCCGATGTTAACCAGGCCGCAACGCAAGCACGGGCCCAAGGCCGAGATGAACGTGGTGCCGTATATCGACGTGATGCTGGTGCTGCTGGTGATCTTCATGGTCACCGCGCCGATGCTGACCCAGGGCGTGAAGATCGATCTGCCCAAGGTCGCCGCCGAGGCGCTGGCCACCGACACGCGCCAGCAGATCCTCACGCTGTCGGTGAAGGCTGACGGCGGCTATTACTGGAACCTTGGCGGCGAACTCGACACCCAGCACCAGACCGACAGCGCCGTGACCCTCGACGAAATGGGCGCCAAGGTCATGCAAGTGGTGGCGGCGCGCAGCGACACCCAGGTGTACATCCGCGCCGACGACAACGCCGGTTACGGGCGTGTGGTCGCGGCCATGGCGGTGTTGCAGAAAGGCGGGGTGAGCAACCTGGGGTTGGTGACCGAGGCCCCGCAATGACGGCGATGATCATGCACAGTGAGACGCTGACGCTGGCGCCCCGGGAGCCGTCCGGGTTCTGGAGAAACAGCGTCGCGGCGAGCCTGGCGGTAGCGCTGCACGCAGGGGTGCTGGCAGCGCTGATGCTGGGTTGGTCGGCGGAAAAAGTGCCGGAGGACACACCCAGGGTCATGCATACCCAATTGGTGATGCTGCCGCCTGCGCCCGTGCCTGCTCCCGCACCTGAGCCGGTGGCCTTCACGCCACCGGAGCCTGTGGCTGTGCCCGTGCCGATGCCGGTCAAACCCACGGTCGATCCACAGGTCCAGGCGCAGAAACTCGAGAAGGCCGCGTTGGCACGCAAGCGCGTCGAAGAGCAGAAAATCGAGGCACAACAGCAGCGCCTGGCCACCGAGCAGCGCAACCGTGAACAGGCGCAACAACGCCTCGACCAGCAGCGCCTGGCCGCCGAAACAGCCCGCGTCGCTGCCCCCGCAGCAGCGCCGGCACCGGCCTTCGACAGCCGCCAATACCAGCCCTTGAGCAAGGAAGCGCCGGACTACCCCGAGCGTGCCCTCGACAAGAACATCGAAGGTGACTGCTCGGTGGAATACACAGTGAACACCCAGGGCCGCGTGGAAAACCCCAAAGTGCTCGATGGCTGTCACCCGTTGTTTATCCGGCCGTCACTGGCAGCGGCGAACACCTTCCGCTACCAGCCCAGGATCGTTGACGGCAAAGCCGTTCCCGTGCCGGCGGTGCGCAACACCTTCCACTACCGCATCGAGTGATATCCCGTAGCCAACACCGGGCCCTCTGTGGGAGCGGGCTTGCTCGCGAAAGCGGTGGGTCAGTCGATGAATGTGTTGACTGACAGTCCGCCTTCGCGGGCAAGCCCGCTCCCACCTTTGTAATCGGTGCAGTCTGCAGATCCTTGCGATCTCCACTACCGCATCAAGTGATATCCCGCAGTCAACACCGGGTCCCCTGTGGGAGCGGGCTTGCTCGCGAAAGCGGTGGGTCAGTCGATGAATGTGTTGACTGACAGTCCGCCTTCGCGGGCAAGCCCGCTCCCACCTTTGTGATCGGTGCAGTCTGCATGTCCTTGCAATCTCCACTACCGCATCAAGTGATATCCCGCAGTCAACACCGGCCCCCCTGTGGGAGCGGGCTTGCTCGCGAAAGCGGTGGATCAGTCGATGAATTTGTTGACTGACAGTCCGCCTTCGCGAGCAAGCCCGCTCCCACCTTTGTAATCGGTGCAGTCTGCAGATCCTTGCAATCTCCACTACCGCATCAAGTGATATCCCGCAGTCAACACCGGGCCCCTTGTGGGAGCGGGCTTGCTCGCGAAAGCGGTGGGTCAGTCGATGAATGTGTTGACTGACAGTCCGCCTTCGCGGGCAAGCCCGCTCCCACCTTTGTGATCGGTGCAGTCTGCAGATCCTTGCAATCTCCACTACCGCATCAAGTGATATCCCGCAGTCAACACCGGGCCCCCTGTGGGAGCGGGCTTGAACTGGTCAAGTAATCTTGGACACCGATTAAGGTTTCACGCCACCAGCTTCTCCCTGGCGACTGGTGACCGATAGTCGTTGTAGCTATGCGGCCTGGTGATGTTGTAGCGCGATACATAGCGCTGCACATCCGCTCGGGCCTCATGTTCCGACCCGTAGCCTGCTTCTGGCACCCACTCTGATTTCAAACTTCCAAAGAAACGCTCCATCGGAGCGTTGTCCCAGCATTCGCCTTTACGGCTCATGCTTTGTCGGAGTCCATGTTCCAGCAGTTCATTTCTGAATTTATGGCTGGTGTACTGGCAACCTTGGTCGGAGTGAAACAGTACGTCTTTTGGGCGACCGCGCAGTTCAATCGCCATGCGCAGGGCTTCGCAGGTCAGCGTGGCATCAGAGATCATCGAAAACGACCAGCCCACAATCCGGCGAGCGAACAAGTCCAGAACCGCCGCGAAATACAGCCAACGCTTGCCGACTTTGATGTACGTCACGTCCCCACACCACACCTGATTGACCGTCGCAACATCAAACTTGCGTTTGAGCACATGCGGTGCCACCAAAGCCTCCACGCCAGGTGACTTGTACTTATGGCGCCGGCGTTGACGGCTGACAATGCCTGCTTCTCGCATCAAGCTGCGAGCCATGAACCGCCCGACATCATGCCCGCCGGCTTGCAGCTGTTTAGCCAAGGTACGAGCGCCCGCAGACTCTCTCGACGCCCTGTAGTGCTTGACCAGCATAGCCTTGAGTTTCTCTCGCTTAGGGCTCACCTTGCCTTGGCGCTGACGCCATGCGTAAAAGCTACTGCGGTTTATTCCGAACACACGACAGCAATCGTTAACGCCGTACTGCTCGCCCAGCTCACAGATCAACGAGAGTGATCTTTGGCGTCCAAAAGCAGGAGAGCACTGGCCTTTTTTAGGATTTCGATATCCCGGTCTCTTTGCCTGAGCAAGGCTTTAAGTTCCTGGATCTCTCGCTGATCCGCGGTAATCGCCTTGGCTCCCACCGGAGTCGAGCCCAAGCGTTCCTTGCGAACTTGATCGACCCAGCGGCGCAAGGCCGTAGGGCCAATATCCAAGCTGGCACAGACCTCGGGAACTGACTGCCCCTCGTCCAGCACCATGCTGGCAGCCTTGAGTTTGAACTCACATGAATAAGATTTACGCATATCCAAACACCTCAGATTTGGACGCCATCATAGCGCCCGATTGAGGTGTCCAAAATCATTAGGCCAGTTCAGCTTGCCCGCGAAAGCGGTGGGTCAGTCGATGAGTTTGTTGACTGACAGTCCGCCTTCGCGAGCAAGCCCGCTCCCACCTTTGTAATCGGTGCAGTCTGCATACCCTTGCAATCTCCGCTACCGCATCAAATGATATCCCGCAGTCAACACCGGGCCCCCTGTGGGACCGGGCTTGCCCGCGAAAGCGGTGGGTCAGTCGATGAATGTGTTGACTGACAGTCCGCCTTCGCGAGCAAGCCCGCTCCCACCTTTGTGATCGGTGCAGTCTGCAGATCCTTGCAATCTCCGCTACCGCATCAAGTGATATCCCGCAGTCAACACCGGCCCCCCTGTGGGAGCGGGCTTGCTCGCGAAAGCGGTGGGTCAGTCGATGAATGTGTTGACTGACACGGCGCCTTCGCGGGCAAGCCCGCTCCCACATTTTTAGACGGTGTAAGTCAGCAGATCCTTGCAATGTGGCCGTGTCAGGTGTTGACCAGGTTGGCCAGTTCAGCCCCTGCGACATACTTCTGCAGATTCGCCAGGAACGTGTCCGCAATCTCGTTGCGGCTATTGGTGGAAATGGCCGAGGTGTGCGGCGACAACCTGACTCTCGGGTGGGTATACAACGGGTGCCCATCCGGCAGTGGTTCCGGTTCGGTCACGTCCAGCGATGCCAGCCCGATCTGTCCGTTGTCGAGTGCTTCGAGCAGCGCCTCCTGATCCAGCAGGCCACCGCGCGCGATGTTGATCAGGTGCAGCCCGGGCTTGGCGCTGCCGAGTACATCGCGGTTGATGATATGCCGCGTGGATTCGGTCAGCGGGGCTGCCACCACCAGGTGGTCGGCGCGGGCGAACAGGTCGTGGATGTCCTTGGCCGCTTCCACACCGGCAACACCAAACGGCGCCTGGCTTTGGCGCAGTGCCACGACCTGGATGCCCAGGGCCAGTGCCTTGTGCGCCAGGCTCGCGCCAATTGCGCCGAAGCCGAGGATGCCCAGCGTGGTGCCTTTGAGCGGGCGCAACGGGGTGAAATGCCACTGAGCGTCCTTCACCCAGATGTCCGGCAAATGCTTGGACGCGGCAAAGATCGCCGCCAACGCGAACTCGGCGAGGTTGTCGGCCGCGCTGCCTCGGGAGGTGGTCACCGGTGGCCCGTTGAACAGCCATTGCGGGTAGAAATCGATGCCCGATGACACCAGGTGCACCCACTGTGCGCCGTAGGGCCAGCCCGGTGGCGGGGTGTCCGGGGCGGTGTAGCCGCGCACGTTGATCGGGCGCAGCAACAGGATATTCGCCTGCGGCGGCAGGTCGCTCGGCACCCCTGGCGGCACACCGATCACTTCGGCGTCGGCGTGCAGCGCGCGCAGGCGCTCGCGGATCACGTCGTTGTAATCCTCGTCGAGCTGGCTGGCAATAATCACCTGACTCATGTGCGTTCCTTCTGGCGTTGGGCGAAGACCGCTTTGCCGACGCCTTGCAGCACGGCGTCATTCTGCGGGGTATGCACGCGACTGCAGAGCACGTCGCGGTAGTGTCGTTGCAGCGGGCTGTGACGCGACAGGCCGGGGTTGCCCGAGGCCTCGATGGCGAGTTCCACCGCGCGGATGGCATTGTTGGTGACCAGGTACTTCAACTGGGCTGCGTTGGCCGCCGGGGTATGACCTTCGGCGGCAGCGTCCAGCAGGCTGCGGTTGGCAAACAGCAGGGTGTCGATATGCCCGACGGTTTCCTGAAAACGCGGCAACGTCGACAACGCTGCACCGAGGTTGGACGGCTTGCGTTCCTCCAGCCAGTTCACCAGCCAGTCCCGCGCGGCGTGGGCCACCGCGTCGTACACCGATGACAGCAGCACCGACATCCACAGGAAGCCATCGCCATCCAGCTCCGGCTGCGGGGCACTCCAGGGGCTGACGCTGACGGCGTGGTCCAGCGGCACCAGCACATTGTCGAGCACTACTTCATGGCTGCAGGTGGCGCGCATGCCCAGGTGGTCCCAGGTGTCGATAATGCTCACGCCAGGGCTGTCCTTGGGCACCAGCCAGGCGCCCACCAGCGGGTCGGCATCATCGCTGCGGCCCCACACGCTGAACCAGCTCAAGCCATGGCTGCCGGTGGAGTAGATCTTGCGCCCGCTGATGCGCCAGCCCTCGGCGGTGCGCACTGCGGTGGTCGCCGGCAGCCCGCCACGGGCCGGGGTGCCGAGGTCGGGTTCGACGCGCAGCGCATTGATCAAGGCACCGTCGCGCACCGCGTCCTCGGCCACTTGCGTACGCAGGTGGACCGGCCAGCTCTTGCTGTCTTGCAGGCGGGTGTGTTGCAGGTATTGCATCACCAGGATCAGCGCAGTGGACGGCTCGCCCCTGGCAATCGCACTGATCGCCTTGCGCGCCTGCGGCAGGCTGGCGCCGCCGCCGCCCAGGGCCTTGGGCACGGTGAGGGCGACCAGGCCGTGTTCATGCAACAACTTGAAGTTGGCATGCGGGAACGCGCCGCTTTCGTCATACAGGTGCGCGGTGCTCGCCAGCTCGGCGCTGAGGCGTTCGAGCAGGGCTTCGAAGTTGGCGACTTCCACGGAGCGCAGAGACGGTTGGGTCATAACAATGTACTCGGTCAAAAATGTGGGCGCCGGCAAGCCGGCGCCTACAGGAGGTTGTGGGCTTAGATAGCGATGCGTACGGGCTGTTGGCCCAGCAGTCGCTCCACCACCTGCAGCACCGGCTCGGCCTCGGTGCGCACCAGCCAATCCGGGCTCACTTCGACGAATGCCACGGTGCCGTCCCTTGCGATCACCACCACCGTCGGTTGCGGCAGTTCCCAGGTCCCGGTGCCGGTGGTGTCGCCGATGTGGTTGCCCTTGGCCAATGCGGCGTTGCGCGAGGCTTCGTCGAAACTGTAGAGGATGCCCAGGCGCCGGCCGAGGTTGTTGTCGGTGTCGCTGGCCACCAGCAATTGCAGGTTATGGCGGGTCTTGATTTCCACCAGCCGCTCAGGCACCTGCGGGCTGACCGCCACCAGCGGCACCCCCAGTTCGCGCAGGCGTGGGTAGAGTTGGCGTTCGTAATAGGGCAGTGCGAGATTGCACGCCGGGCAGCCGGCAAAGCGGAAGAAGATCAGCACCGCCGGCCCATCGGCCAGCAGCAGATCGCGGTTGAGTTCGCCGCCTTCCACATTGAGCAGGGTGAATGGGTCCAGTTCATCGCCGACCTGCACGTAGTCGTCGGGCCGTGCTTCATCGACCAGGCGCTGACGCTGGTCGATGTTGACCTGCAACGCCGCCGGTGCCCAGGAAGCCACGCGTTCGGCGTGCAGATCCGCCAATTGACGGTTGAGGGATTCGCTCATGCCAGCGCCTCCTGTTGCGCTTCGACCTCGGCGGCGACGCTGTAGCGGTTGGCCGGCACGTCCAGGCCAAGGTTGTCGCGCAGCGTGTGGCCGCTGTACTCGGTGCGGAACAGGCCGCGCTGTTGCAACACGGGCACCACCAGTTCGGTGAAGTACTGCAAGCCGTCCGGCAGCACCGAGTTGATGATGAAACCGTCGCTGGCACCGCGCTCGAACCAGGTCTGGATGGCATCGGCGACTTGCTCCGGGGTGCCGACAAAATCACGCTTGGGCCGCGAGAACCGCAGCGCCACTTCGCGCAGGGTCAGGCCTTCGTCCCTGGCCAGTTGCTTGATCCGGTCGGAGCCGCCTTTCTGGCTGTTGGCGCCGAGGTCGCCAAGTTCCGGGAAGGGCGCGTCCAGGGGGTACTTGCTGAAGTCATGGTCATTGAACGGGCGGCCGAGGGCGACAATCGCGTCTTCGACGGTGACCAGTTCCACGGCCTGCTGATAGCGGCGTTCCACTTCGGCTTCATCGCGGCCGACAATCGGCCGGATACCCGGCAGGATCGACAGGCTGTCGGCGTCACGCCCAAAGCCTGTGGCGCGGCGCTTGAGGTCCTGGGAATAGGCCAGGCCTTCCTCGATGCTCTCCACGTGCACAAAGATCGCGTCGGAGTTTTCGGCGGCGAAGTTGCGTCCATCTTCCGAGGTGCCGGCCTGGAAAATCACCGGTTGACCCTGGCGCGAGCGTGCGATGTTGAGCGGGCCCTTGACCGCGAAGAACTCGCCCTTGTGATTCAGTGCATGCAGCTTGTCCGGGGTGAAGAATTCGCCGCTTTGCTTGTTGTAGGCAAAGGCGTCGTCTTCCCAGGAATCCCACAGGCCCTTGACCACGTTCACGTGTTCCTTGGCGATGCGGTAGCGCACGGCGTGGGGCGGGTGCTCGGCCTTGCCGAAGTTGTCGGCGGTGCCGCTGAGCCACGAGGTCACCACGTTCCAGCCGGCGCGGCCGCCGCTTATATGGTCCAGCGACGAGAACTGGCGAGCCACTTGGTAGGGCTCGGTGTAGCTGACCGTCACCGTGGCGACGAGGCCGATGTTCGTGGTGATGGCGGCGAGGGCCGAGAGGATCGTCAGCGGCTCGAAGCGGTTGAGGTAGTGCGGGCTGGATTTGGCATGGATATGCAGGCTGTCGGCGATGAACACGAAGTCGAACTTGGCAGCTTCGGCCAGTTCAGTCTGCTGCTTGTAGAACCCGAAGTGGGTGCTGGCATTCGGTTGGGCGTTCGGGTGGCGCCATTCGCCCCAACCGTGGCCGACACCGTGGACCATGGCACCCAGTTTCAAATGGCGTGGCTTGGAGGGATGTGGCTTGCTCATGTTCTGCTCCTGTTAGCGCGATGCTTGGGAAAAGGGGACACGCTTGGCGTTAAAGCTCTTGTCGAAGCCTTGCGACACGTCGATGTGCTTGGTCAACAGGCCTTCTTTTTGATAAGTGTCGGCGGTCGCTTGCAGGCCGCTGATCACCGAGTCGTCGATGGCGACCGGGCTCAGGCGGGTGTCCTTGGCCACTTCCACGTGGACTGCCAGCGGCAGGCCGGTGATCTTGGCCTGGGCGGCAGCGTATTCATTGGGGTGGGTGTTGGCCCACGCATAGGCGCGGTCGAGGCGTGCGACAAAGTCGTCGAGTTGCGGGCGCTTGTCGGCGATGGCCTGGCTGGTGGCGGCGAGGTACAGGTGGTTGCTCAGCAGGTTGCTGCCACTGATCAGCACGCGGGCCTGGCTTTGCGAGGTGACCACGGTGGTGTACGGGTCCCAGGTGGCCCAGGCGTCGGCGGTGCCGTTATCCAGCACCAGGCGTGATTCGCTGGGCAGCAGGAAAATAAACTGCACATCCTTGGTGGTCAGCCCGGCAGTGGCCAGGGCCTTGATCGCCAGGTAATGACCGATTGAGCCGCGCCCGGTGACGATCTTCTTGCCCTTGAGGTCGGCGACAGTCTTGATCGGCGAGTCCTTGGGCACCAGCAGCGCGGTGGTATTGCGCCCTTCGGCGTGGATGATGCTGACCACCTTGAGCGAGGCACCGGCACCCAGTGCGAACACGTAGGGCGCATCACCGAGGGCGCCGATGTCCACGGCGCCGGCATTCAAGGCTTCGCCCAGCGGCGAGGCGGAGGGGAATTCCGACCACTGGATTTCATACGGGACGTTCTTGGTTTCGCCGGAGACTTCCAGGAGTGCCTTGATGGTGGATTTCTGGTTGGCCACCCGCAGTGGCTGCAGGTCGGCGGCGTGGGCGCCGCCGCTCAGGCCGAGGGCAAGGGCGGCGCCCAGGAGCAAGCGTTTGAAGGGGGTGGTAAAGACCATGGGATGCAGGCTCCAGGCAGATCAAGAAGGGGTTCGGTTACCTCCGCCTGGAGAAGGGGTCGGTGAGTGGGGTTAACGTTATGCCCATAAAAACTCGCTGTGAAGTTCTTTTTGGTTATATGTTAATTATTAAAATATTTGATTATGTGTAAATTGATTATTCTCTAATTGCATTTGGCGGCGCGCTGCGGGCCAGGGCGAAGATGCCATCCATGCGCCAGTGCTCGTTGCGGTGGGCAGGGTCATCGGCCCATTCGTCCCAGCCCGAGTCGCGGCGGTATTGGCCGAGCAGCCCGGCTTCGCGGACTGCCACGGGATCGGGGTGGCGCAGCTGTTCGCAGTCGGGGTCGACGTACAGCGCATCGCTGCTGCAATACAGTTCGCACATGAAGCAGGTCTGGCAGGCCAGCTGGTCGGCAATCACGGGTTTGCCCAGGGCATCGGCGGCAAGCACGTTGGTGGGGCAGACGGCGACACATTGGCCACAGCCGTTGCACAGGTCGGAGTAGATCAGTTCAATCATTGTGGTTGGCCTTGATGGATGGGGTCGAAACGCGCCTGCACCTGGCCCACTCCAGCCAACCGCAAATGCGCGTCAAACTGCGAATGCTGCCGCGGTGTGTCGCTGCGCTGGTGCATGCCGCGGCTTTCCTTGCGCAACGCGGCGGCGGTGTAGCACCAACGCGCGGTGGCGGCCATGGCCACGGTTTCGCGGGCGCGCAATGGGTTGTCGGCGCAGGGTGGGCCGTCGCTGATCTGGTCCCAGATGTTGTCCAGTTCACGCAGCGAGCGCGCCAGTTGGGCGCCGCTGCGGAACAGGTTCTTGTCCAGCGGATGGACTTCGGCCTGGATGCGTTGGATCAGTTCGGCACTGCCGCCTGCCGCGCCGTCAAAGCCTCGCAGGGCGCCGTGATACAGCGCTTTTTGGCGGGCCAGCCGCGCGGCGCCGCGACCGGCCCATTGCCCGGTGGAGAGCGCCCAGGCCGAATTCTGCGCGCCGCCGCCGGAGGTGGCGCCGGCAATCGGCTCGCGACTGGCGGCATCCCCGGCAGCGAAGACGCCGGGCACGGTGGTCTGGCAATCGTCATCGACCAGGCGTAAACCGCCGACGCCGCGAATGGTGCCTTCGGGATGCAGGGTCACGGCGAATCGCTGGCGATAAGGGTCGACCCCGCGCCGGTCGAACGGCAGCATCAGGTTGGGTTGGATACTCGGCAGTTGTGCGCGGATATCCGGTGGCACGCGGTTCAGGCGGCAATACACCGGACCGTTGAGCAGCGCCCTGGCCAGGTCTTCGGTGAAGCCAGGACCGGTGGCAATCCCCAGCGGCCGATCCGCGGCATCGAAATACTCGCCAAAGCTGTACACCATCGAACGGGTCATGCTGCTGCCGGCGGCGGCGATGCAGTAGTAGTTGGAAAACTCCATGCCCGACAGTTCGGCGCCGGCTTCGGCGGCCATCAGGTAGCCGTCGCCAGTGTTGGTGTGGTTGCCCAGCAGGCGCGACAGGAACGCGCAGCCACCCGTGGCCAGCACCACCGCGCCGGCGCGGATCAGCCATTCACCGCCGGCCTGGCGGCGCCAGCCGCGTGCGCCGACCACTGCGCCGTGATCGTCACGCAGCAGTTCCAGCGCGGGATGGTGGTCGAGAATCGTCACGCCACTGTCCAGCACACGCCGCCTGAGGCCGCGCAGGTATTCGGGGCCGCGCAGCCCGCGATACTGGGTCACGCCATGTGCGTCCTGCGGGAAGTCGTAGTAGCCGCTCAGCCCCGGCAGGCTGGTCCAGGTGGTGTCGATGGCGCGGGCCATCCAGCGTGCATCGGCAAGGCCATAGGCGGTGCCCAGGCGTTTGTCGATGGCCGCTTCACGGGCGTCGGGTGGCACCCACCAGTGGCCGGGTCCGGCGGTGGCGGTCACGCCGCTGGTGCCGCAGTAGCCCTTGTCGACGAGGATCACCCTGGCCCCCTCGCGCGCCGCCGCGATGGCGGCCCAGGTGCCCGCCAACCCGCCGCCGATGATCAATACATCGCTATTCAATTCAGTCATCACCCGCGCCTCAGAAGTTGTACGCCAGGCGCGTGTAGTAATACGCGCCGCCAAAGCCGAAGGGCGAGAACTGCCCATACTCGTACCCGCCGGCCCAGTCCTTGATGCCTTTTTTATCCGGGTAGACGTTGAACAGGTTGTTGGCCCCCAGGGCCACGGTGAAATGCTTGGTGATGTCGTAGGCGGCGTCGACATCGCTGATCCATTTGGCGCTGAACTTGCGATCGTTGATCGGGTTGTTGTCACCTTCGATGTAGCTGCCGAAGCGGGTCAGGGCGAGGTTGAGGGTGTAGGCGCTGACCTTCCAGTTGGCTGCCAGGATCAACTTGGATTGCGGGGTGGCGACGGTCAGGTCCTTTTGCAGGCGTCGGTCGAAGATCTGGTAGTTGGAGCCCAGGCTGGCCAGCGCAGGTGGGGTGTCCTGGAGCTTTTCGATCTTGGTCTGGTTCCAGTTGTAGGCCAGGCTCCAGCGCACCTGGCCGTACTGGTCGAGTTGCTGGCGGTATTCGTTGATGATGTCGATGCCACGGGTGCGGGTGTCGACGGCGTTGGTGTAGTACTGCGCGTACAGGCCCGGCGACAGGCCGTTGGCGACCAGGATCTGCGACACCGCCGGCCCGCCCAGCAGACTGGTGGAAACGATGCGGTCGCGAATGCCGATCTGGTACAGGTCGGTGGTCAGCCGGTAGTTCGCGGTCGGCTCGTAGGTGAAGCCCAGGCTGTAGTTCAGCGACTTCTCGGGCTTGAGTTTTTCCGCGCCCAGGGCCTGGGCCTCGGGGGTGTCCACCGGCAGCACCTTGACCGGTACCGAGACCTGCTGGCCGTTGACCACGCCGCCGGAGGTGAAGGTCGACGAGGCGTAGATCGTCTGTGCCAGCGACGGCGCCCGGAATCCGTTGTTGATCGTGCCGCGCAGGGCAAACTCGGGCGTGAGCTTGAAGCGCGTCGACAGCTTGCCGCTCCACGTGCTGCCGATGTCCTGGGTATAGCGCTCATAGCGGGCGGCGGCGCCGATGTACCAGCGGTCCGTCACATCCAGGCCCAGGTCGACATAGCTGGCGACGTTGCTGCGACTGATCTCGCCGGCATCCGCGGTGCTGGTGCCGTTATACGACGCCAGGCCCGGCAACGGTGTTTGGCCGGCGAAGGGACCACTGGGCAGCACGTAGTTGCCGGGCGTATAGGACGCGTAGTCGCCGGCCTCGATCTGGTATTTCTCCCAGCGGTACTCGAAGCCGAATGCGGTTTGCAGCGGGTGGCTCAGGCCGATATCGAAGGTGCGGCTGAGGTCAAGGTTGTTGGTCCACTGGTCGAAGATCTGCGAGGCCAGGTTGAACGAGGTCGGGCTGGTCGGCCCCAGGGATGGGTTGAGGGTGTTGTTGGCGTTGAGGGTCGAATCGTCTTCACCCCAGGTGGAACTGATGTCGTAGTCCCAGCCACCGACCAGGCCCTTGAAGCCGCCCGCCACCTGGAAGTCCTTGGTGCGGTTGCGCCGTTGCGCGTGGATGCCATCGGGGTAGGGCGTGTTCGGGTCGCCGGCCAGGGAGGTGACCTCATTGGGGCGGTAGTTGCCGGTGACCTTGGTGGTTTCCATGTAGCTGGCGGTGGAGAACGAGTAGAACTTGAGGTCGTCCTGCAGCGGCAGTTCAAGGTTGTAGCTGGCGTTGGTGACCTTCTCGCGACCCAGGCCGTAGCTGGGGTTCCAGCCGTGGCGGTTGACCGTCTGGTCGCGGCTGTCGGGGGCGGCGGCGGTGCCGTAGAGGCGGCCGGTGGCACTGCCGGTGCGGTTGAAGGGTTCCTGTTCCTTGCTGTCCAGCGCCAGGTTGGCGAAGCCGTCGTTGGGCAGCGCCAGTCCATAGTTGACGGTCTGGTGCACGGTGTCGCCGTCGCCCGCGCCGTAGCGGCCGAAGGAGGTTTCGGCGCTGCCGCCGCTGTCGTTTTCCTTGAGGATGATATTGATCACCCCGGCGATTGCGTCCGAGCCGTACTGCGCGGAAGCGCCGTCGCGCAGCACTTCGATATGGTCGATGGCCGACACCGGGATCAGGTCGAGGTTGACCGGTACCGCCGCCGTGCCGATGCGTGCCAGGTTGTTGATCAGCGCGGTGTTGTGGCGGCGCTTGCCGTTGACCAGGACCAGCACCTGGTCGCCGGACAGCCCGCGCATGGTCACTCCGCGCACCGACCACGACGTCCCACCGCCATTGATCGCCGGCAGGTTGAACGACGGCAGCAGGCGCGCCAGGAGTTCCTTGAGGCCGACCTTGCCACTGGCCTGCAGCTGTTCGGCACTGATCACGTCGATGGGCGAGGGGCTGTCGGCGATGGTCCGCGCCTGATTGCCACGGTTGCCGGTGACCACCACGGTACCGAGGGTTTTGTCCGGGTCTTCGGCTTGGGCCGGGACATTTATGGCGAGCAGGGTCAGCGCGACTGCGCCGTATTGAAAGCGGGATGGAGGCATGGGGGCTGATTCCAGGAGACCAAAGAACACCGCAGATCCCGTGTGGGCGCGGGCTGGCTCGCGAAAGCGGTGTCAGCTACCCATGAGCTGGCTGAACCGCCGCCTTCGCGAGCAAGCCCGCTGCCACAGTGAATCTGTGTGGGACTTTTAAAGGGTGATCAGGCCGCGTCAGCGGCTCTGACCCGATGCGGAATGTCGTCATAGGCAATCAGCACCCGCTCCATGCGACGCGGGTAGTCGCCGTAGTTGTAGACCGGGTAGTGCAGGGTCGAGCGGTTGTCCCAGAACGCCACCGAGCCTGGACGCCACTTGAAGCGCACCTGGTGCTCCGGCTTGTTGAATTCCTGCAGCAGGCGGTCGATCAGTTGCTTGCTTTGCTGGGGCGTCCAGCCGATCACCGAAGGGTTCTGCGAGAAGTTGATGAACAGCCCGTCTTCGCCGGTTTCCGGGTGGGTGCGCACCAACGGGTGGGCGAGGATCGGGTAGTCGTAGCCGACCTTGTCGAGGGCTTTCTTGAAGTCGTGGACCACATGCAGGTTGTCGATTTCAGCGCGCAGGTCATCCGGCAAGGCGCGGTACACCGCCCCGGTGTCGGCCCACAGGGTGTCGCCGCCGACTTCCGGCAAGTCCACCGCGCGCAGCACGGCGCCAAGCGTGGGTTGCAGCAACCAGCTGGTGTCGGTGTGCCAACGGCCGCTGGTGCGCGGGCCGTAGAGCTTGCGCTCGTCCTGGGCTTCGATCAGGTGGGCCTGGGGGCGCGACGGGTCGTTTTGCTGGGTGGTGGGGTGCACGTACAGCTCGCCGAATTCCTTGGCGAAGGCGATCTGCTGTTCGGTGTTGATGGCCTGGTCGCGGAAGAACAGCACCTTGTGCGTGAGCAGCAGGTGACGCAGTTCATCGCGCAGCGCCGAGGTCAGCGGCTGGCGCAGGTCGATACCGCCGATTTCGGCGCCGAGGGTGGGTTCCAGGCGGGTGATATGCAGGGTCATGCGGGTGTCCTCTCGTGTGTGGGTTCAGCCTCCGCCTGGAGAGGGGTCGGATGTGGGGGCCTGCACCCGGAGTGGGTGCAGGCGGGTCAGGTCAATCAGATCACATAGAAACCGTGGGTGCCGTCGCGGCCCAGTTGCTCGACCAGGCCGAATTCCCAGTCCAGGTAAGCCTGCATGGCTTCCTTGGGGTTGTCGGTGCCTTCGTATGGACGGCGATAGCGGTCGATGCGCGGGGAGGCCAGGTGGGTCTCGCCTTCTTCCAGCGGCAGTTGCGCGTTGATCCAGCCGGCGGTGCCGTCCTGCAGCAGGAACACCTGCTTGCCGGTGATGGCCTCGACCTCGGCCACTGCCAGGCGCGCCAGTTGGCTGCTGCCGCAGGTGAGTACATAGCGCTGGGCGGCCGGCACCTTGGCCAGGGCTTCGGGCAACTGCGCGCGCAGGGCCCACCAGGCGCCGGGGATATGGCGCTTCACGTAGTTGGCGCTGGCAGTGAAATCCAGCACCACGGTATCGCCGTGGGCCTGCCATTCGGCGAGGGTCTGCGGGCTGATCAATTCGGCCTGGGGCGGCGCGGGCACCGGCGCGACCCAGGCGCCTTTTTCGCTGAAGTGCGCCGCTTGCAGGTCATCCAGCACGTGCACTTCCCAGCCCAGTTGCGCCAGCCAGGAGGCGGACATGTTGGCCCGCACGCCGTCGTCATCCGCCAGCACCAGGCGCGCACCGCGCACACTGGCGACGTGGTCGGTTTCCTGCACCAACTGGCCGCCGGGAGTGGAGCGGGCGCCCGGCAGGTGGCCGGCTTCGAATTCTTCCGGGGTGCGCACATCGAACAGGTAGGTGGTGCGCGCGGTTTGCTGCTGCCAGGCGTGCAGATCGGCGAGGGTGGCCCGGCCAACGCGAGCTTTGTCGGCGACGCGGCGCGCATCGACGGCGGCGACCTGGCGGTGTTCTTCCGAGGTCGGTGCAAAGCGGCGTGATTGGCCATGGGCGAGTTTCTGCCCGGCCAATGTCCAGCCGATGGTGCCGTTGCGCAGTGCGGAGACGGGGTTGGCCACGCCGGCGTTGATCAGCGACTGCGTGCCGATAATGCTGCGGGTCCGCCCGGCGCAGTTGACGATGATGCGGGTGGCGGGGTCGGGCGCCAGTTCACGGGCGCGCAATACCAGTTCGGCACCGGGCACGCTGATGCCGGTGGGGATGCTCATGGTCTGGTATTCGTCGAAGCGGCGGGCGTCGAGCACCACCACATCGGCTTGGTTATCGAGCAGCGCCTGCACTTCTTCAGCGGCCAGCGAGGGTGTGTGGCGCTCGCTTTCGACCAGCTCGCCGAATGCCTTGCTGGGCACGTTGACGTCGATAAACAGCTCGCCACCGGCCTGGCGCCAACCTTCCAGCCCGCCTTCCAGCAAGCTCACCTGGGTGTAGCCCAGCGCAACCAGGCGCTCGGCGGCGCGGGCGGCCAGGCCTTCACCGTTGTCGTAGACGGTGACCTGGGTGTCACGGCGCGGGATGCGCGAATACACCTCCAGCTCCAGCTTGGACAGCGGGATGTTCGCGGCGAACAGCGGGTGGGACTCGGCAAACGGCGCTTCTTCGCGCACGTCCACCAGGGCGACTTCTTCACGGTCCAACAGGGCCTGGCGAATCCGGGCGAAGCTACGGGTCGATACGGTACTCATAGGGCAGGGCTCTTTTCTTTGGACAAATCCCAGATATTCGGGAGGAAGGCGTTGGAATAACCGGAGATAAACAGTTTCTCGCTGCCGTCGGGCTGGTACACCGCGCGGCGCACGGCGCCGATATTGGCGCCGTACACATGAATGCTGATGGACACCTGGTCGCTGTGGGCATTGCTGACCTGATGGATATCGCCGACCTTGGGCGACACCGCCTCGACCTGGCCCGGCACCAGCTGGATCGGTTTGCCTTCGGCGACCAGGCGACCGTCAGGCGCGCGCTCGAAGCCTTGGGAAAATTCCGCGCCGCGCAACATGCCGATCAAGCCCCACACTCGGTGGTCATGGATCGGCGTGCTTTGCCCCGGCCCCCAGACAAAGCTGACGATGCTGAAGCGCTGGCGCGAATCGGCATGCAGCAAAAATTGCTGGTAGCGCTCGGGGTCGGGTTGGGCAAATTCATCGGGGAGCCAGTCATCATGGCTGACCAGTTGCGCGAGCAGTTTGCCGCCACGGTGCAACAGGTCGCCTTCGCGTGGATTGCCGTCGATCAATTCCGCCAGGGCGCCTATGAAGGCTCTGAGTCTCTCGGGGTGTCGGGCCTGGGTCATGACAATTCCATCGGTGGGTGTTGATGGGTTTATCTAAGCATAATGTTTATAGTTAATATGCTATTTTTTAATGATTAGCTTATAGCTGCAGGTAATTTAGAACCGGTCTGAATAGCGTTAGACGTTATCGATTGCAGCGCGGGCTATCCAGACAGCGTTCCTGCAACTATGCTTCGCACACATCTTAATGACTGTTCTCTATGTGCGGCCCAAATGAAAATTGACGATATCGATGCCTTTGTCGAAGTGATTCGTTGCCAGTCCATCAGCCATGCCGCCGAGTCGTTGCAACTGACCCAGCCGGCCATTACCCGCCGTGTGCAGAACTTCGAGCAGGCGCTGGGTGTGGAGTTGTTCGACCGCAACACCAAGCCCCTCAAGCCTACGCTGATCGGCACCCGCGTCTATGAACAATGCCGGCTGATCCTGCGCGAGATGGATGCCCTGCGCGAGCTGGTCGCCACCGACGCACCGCCCACCGGCCTGCTGCGCCTGGGCGTGCCTCAGACCATCGGCGACGTGGTGCTGCTCGATGCGCTCAAGCACCTGCGCACCGAATACCCCGATCTGCGCGCCCAGGTCGCCACCGGCTGGGGCAGCCAACTGGTGGGCAAGATCGAGCGCGGTGAGTTGGATGCCGCGGCGGCGCTGTTCCCGGCCGGCAAGATTTTCCCGGACAACGTGGTGGGCGAGTCGATCGGCAAGATGGAATTGGTGGTGGTGTGTGCCAAGGCACAACTGCCGAAGAAACCCTGCAAGCTGGCGGACGTGTACCAGAGCGGCTGGATCCTCAACCCGGACGGTTGCGGCTTCCGCGCGGGGTTGCAGCGCACCTTGTCGGACCAGGGCCTGGCCTTGCGGGTCAATCTGGAAACCTTCGGCACCGAGCTGCAACTGGGCCTGGTGGCGGACGGCCTCGGCCTGGGCCTGGTGCCACGCCCCCTGCTGGAGCGCAGCGCGCACCGCGAGCAACTGGCGGTGATGCCGCTCAAGGATTTCAAGCCGGTGATGGACCTGTGGCTGATCTACCCGCACTTCCTCGGCAACCTGCAGGGGCCGGTGGATGCGTTCGGCAAGCTGGTGGCAAATTCCCTGCACAAGATCCGCAACGCCGCCTGACCCGCCCGGTGCAGGAGCCCGGCTGGCCGGCGATGAGACCCTCGAGACCAGGGCATTGCTCAAGGACGCCATCGCCGGCAAGCCGGGCTCCTGCGGGGGAGATGGTGTTGGTTGGGTTATAAAAAAATATGATAATTAGCTTAGATTAAAATGTGATTTTTATTATTTTTTTGCATCCCCTAGGCTTGCCTGGAAGTCCTTAAGGCCATCCAGGAAGTTTTGCCATGAGCAGCGTCACCTCGATCTCCAGCGTTTCCAACAATGTTCGCCAGCGCGTCACTCCGGAAGAATGGGAAGTGCGCGTCAAACTGGCCGCCGCTTATCGCCTGGCGGCCCTGTACAAGTGGACCGACCACATCTACACGCACTTCTCCGCCCGCGTACCGGGCCCGGAGGAGCATTTCCTGATCAACGCCTTCGGCCTGTTGTTCGATGAAATCAGCGCCTCCAACCTGGTCAAGGTCGACCTCGACGGCACCATCGTCGACGACCCTACCGGCCTGGGCATCAACTACGCCGGCTACGTGATCCACAGCGCCATCCACGGCGCGCGTCACGACTTGCAAGCAGTGCTGCACACGCATACCCGCGACGGCATCGCGGTGTCGGCGCAGAAAGACGGCCTGCTGCCGATCTCCCAGCATTCCATCGGTTTCTCCGGGCGCGTGGCTTACCACGGCTACGAAGGCGTGGCGCTGGACCTCGACGAGCGCGAGCGCCTGGTCGCCGACCTGGGTGACAAGAGTGTGATGATCCTGCGCAATCACGGCCTGTTGACCGCCGGGATCAGCGTTGAACACGCCTTCCAGCAACTGCAGGGGCTGGAGCGTGCGTGCAATATCCAGATCGCGGCGCAGGCGGCGGGCAACGCAGAGTTGATCTTCCCGCCGGCCGAGGTGGTGGCCAAGGTCGAGAAGCAGGCTGAGGCATTCAAGGCGGGGGATGGACCGGGGGTGGCGCGGCATTGGAATGCGCTGATCCGGCAGTTGGAACGCACCGACACCGACTACAAGAACTGATCTGCATATAAGCGCCAGCCCCCTGCAGGGGCTGGCTTGCCTGCGCCTACAGGGCGTGTGTTTATGCCACTTGTTGTGCTTGCTCGCGCTCGGCGATCAGCTGGCGGGTGAGCGGGATCAACCGCTTGCCGTAATCGATCGCATCGTTGAGCGGGTCGAACCCACGGATCAGGAACGTGGTGATCCCCAAGTCGTAGTAATCCACCAGCGCCTCGGCGACTTGCTCGGCGGTCCCGACCAGTGAGGTCGAGTTCCCCTGGGCCCCGAGCAAGCCCGCAATCCCGGTCCACAGACGCTTGTCCAGGCGCGAGCCTTGTGCTGCCGCTGCCAGCAAGCGGCGCGAGCCCTCGTTCGGTGGTTCGCGGCGCACAAAGCCATTCTTCTCGGCCAGCGCGGTAGCCTGCTGCAGGATGGTCTCGGCACGTGCCCACGCCAGTTCCTCGGTCTCGGCCAGGATCGGCCGCAACGACAGGCTGAAGCGGATGGTGCGCCCGTGCTTGGCCGCCTCGGCGCGTACCTGGGTCACGATCTCGCGCACTTGCTCATAGGTTTCGCCCCACAGCGCGTACACGTCGGCATGCTTGCCCGCCACTTCAATCGCGGCCTGGGAGGAACCGCCGAAGTACAGCGGGATATGCGGCTGTTGCGGCGACTTCACCGTGGAATACGCGCCTTCGACCTGGTAGTAGGTGCCCGTGAAGTCGAACGGTTGCTCGCTGGTCCATTCCTGGCGCACCACGCTCAAGTATTCGTCAGTGCGCGCGTAGCGTTCGTCCTTGCCGATATGGCTGCCATCGGCGCGCAGTTCGCGGTCGTCGCCGCCGGTGATGATATGCACGGCGGTGCGCCCGCCGTTGAATACGTCGAGGGTGGTGAACTGGCGGGCGGCCAGGGTCGGCTGGGCAAAGCCTGGGCGATGCGCGATCAGAAATTGCAGCTTCTTGGTCACGCTGGCGGCATGCGAGGCGATCAGCGTGCTGTCCGGGCTGTTGGAATGGAAGGCCACCAGGGCGCGGTCGAAGCCGGCCTCTTCGTGGGCGCGGGCCACGGTTTCCACGTAGTCCGGTTGCAGGGTCGGGCCGCTGCGCGGGTGGATCTCGGAAGCGTGGTGGCCGCCGATGTAGCCGATGAATTCAATGCTCATGGTCTGTCCTTGTCGAGTTCGCGGGTTGCACCTCCGCCGGGCAGGGGGTCGGTTATTCGCGTCCAAAGTAGGGGCAGGGAAGGGGCCTGTAAAATGCCGATTGGTTCTAACCTAATTATTAAAAAACAGAATCATAAATTATTTGATGTATCAGTAATTTGCATGTTGATTGCATTAGGTTATTCCCAGAAAGACTTTCACCAGGTTTTTTTATGCGCTTAGCATGGACCCGCAACGGCGCTCCCGGCCGTGACGTTTTGAACAGGAAGGCCAATGACCGAGACGATTTCCCTCAATAAAGCCGAGGGTCAGCTGAAAGCGACCCGTGGCTGGCGCACGCCCGACGCGGTGCTGCGGCTGGTCAGCCCGATCGTGCTGTTGCTGCTCTGGGAGCTGGCCTCGCAGCTGGGCTGGATCCCCACGCGCGTGATCGCCGCGCCTTCGCAGATCGGCGGCACGCTGTGGGCGATGATCGTCTCCGGCGAACTCGGCAAGCACCTGCTGGTGTCGCTGCAACGCGCGTTGTTCGGCTTGAGTATCGGCGTCAGCATCGGCGTGGTGGCGGCCTTGATCACCGGCTTGTCCAAGCGCGGCGAGGTGATCCTCGATTCGCCCATGCAGATGCTGCGCACCATTCCTTCGCTGGCCCTGGTGCCGCTGTTCATCCTGTGGTTCGGCATTGGTGAGTTCACCAAGATCGCGCTGATCGTCACCGGCACCACTTTCCCGGTGTACCTCAACCTGTTCGCCGGCATCCGCAACATCGACCCCAAGTTGATCGAGGCTGCCAACACTCTGGGCCTGAACCGTCGCGAGCTGATCTGGCATGTGATCTTGCCCGGCTCGTTGCCCTCGTTTTTTGTCGGCTTGCGCTATGCCCTGGGCATCTCGTGGCTGGCACTGGTGTTTGTCGAGCAGATCAACACCACCGCCGGCATCGGCTTCCTCGCCAGTGATGCCCGCGATTTCATGCGCACCGATGTCATCGTGATCTGCCTGCTGATCTACAGCGTGCTCGGCCTGTTGATCGACGGCCTGATCCGCACCCTCGAACGTTTCGCCCTGGCCTGGCGCCCATCCTTTGTGAGGAACTGATATGTCGACGATTGAAGCTGCGGTGCAGTTGCGCAATGTGGTGCGCCAATTCGGCCAGCAACGGGTCATCGATGGGCTTGACCTGGACATCGCCCCCGGCGAATTCGTCGCCTTGCTCGGCGCCAGCGGCTCGGGCAAGACCACCTTGCTGCGCAGCCTGGCCGGGCTCGACAGTATCGACAGCGGCCAATTGCGGGTGCCCAAGGCGCGGGCGGCGGTGTTCCAGGAGCCGCGCCTGATGCCTTGGAAGCGCGCCTGGAAAAACGTGATCCTCGGCCTGCGCATTCCCGAAGCCAAGGCGCGGGCGGTGCAAGCCTTGACGGAAGTCGGCCTGGCCCATCGCCTTGAGGCCTACCCGGCGACCCTCTCCGGCGGCGAAGCCCAGCGCGTGGCCCTGGCCCGTGGACTGGTGCGCGAACCCAAGCTGTTGCTGCTGGACGAACCCTTCGCCGCCCTCGACGCACTGACCCGAATCAAGATGCACCGCCTGATCATCGAACTGTGGCGCAAGCACACACCGGCGGTGCTGCTGGTGACCCACGATGTGGACGAAGCAATCCTGCTGGCCGACCGGGTGATCGTGCTGGCCGACGGCAAGATCGCCGAGCAACTGCGCATCGATCTGCCGCGTTCGCGGGACACCGGCCAGGACGGTTTCCAGGCGATCCGGGCGCGCTTGCTGAACCTGCTCGGCGTGGAAGTCGATGCACCGGCGGCGCGTCCGCCGGCGATCAACCTGCGGCGCGTGGCGCATGGGTAAAGGCTGACCGAGCCTAACGTTGTAATTTCGCCTGGCCTGAGGTCTGATGGGCGCCGAAACGGGCACGTCAACGGTTGGGCAATGATGCGAGCAGAACTAGCGCAGTTTGGCGGGATTACCGTGATGATTCCGGCTGCCCTCATCATTGCTGTGTGGCTGCGGTATTCCAGCCCGTGGGCACTGCGAGGCTGGATCGTGACGGTGGGTGTCACGTATTCGATCGTGGCGTTCAGCAAGTTGCTGTTCAAAGGCTGGGGCTTGTCCTTTCAACACGTGGACATTGCCGTACTCAGTGGCCACGCCATGAACACCTGCCTGATGCTGACCGTGGGCTCAAGCCTGCTGGCACGTCAGTTCAGCGCGGCCCTGCGCTGGCCGGCGGCGCTGGTGGGCCTGCTGCTGGGGATCTGGTTCAGTGCCTACTGCGTCGCCCCCTTTATCCATCCGCTCAATGAAGCCCTGGCCGGTGCGGTGCTGGGTGGCGTCGCGGCGATTGCCTTTCTGTGGCGGATTGAACCCACCGAGGTCAAGGTGTCCCCGGCGTTCATCGGTGCCGGCCTGGCGGTGCTGCTGGTCTGCGCCCTGATGCCCAAATACAACGCCGAACTGTTGCTCAACCGGGTTGCGGTGACGCTGTCAGGGGCCGAGCGTGCTTATCAGGAGCCTGCCTGGCGCCTGGACGCAGCGCCCAGGCAGGCTGAGTAGGCTGCCAGGTCCAGCGCCAGGTTGCTGTCCACCATCAACGCCAGCAATTGCGTCTGTGCCTGAAAGCGTCGTGCATCACGTCGACGGCGCGCGCCCTTCATTTGCCCGAACAACGCCTGGGTGATCTGCTGCGGGGAACTGCCGTGCAACTGGTCCAGCCAGTGCCCGATGGCCTGGGTGTTGCGCTGGTACTGTTCTGGCGAGGCCGGCTCCGCAAACCCTTCGAACATTCCCGTGAGCTTTCGCAGCGCATACCCGCGTTTCACATCCCCCCACAGGCTCATGGCCGTTCCTCGGTGCCGGAGATATTCGCCAGCAATTCGGCGGTTTTTACCTGCATGAACTGGCTGTCACCGCGACTTTCCACGCACAGGCACACCGACAACGCGTCGCTGACCTGCAATTTGAAGCGCCAGTCGGCGAACACCATCGACAGCCCGGCGCCGGTTTCGTCGGTGTCCAGGGAGTTGCTGGCGTAGAGCACCTGCATGCGCGCGACAACACTGGTCGAATTATTCACATCAATATGGATGTTTCCCGAAGAGGGGAATAAGCCAATACGTTCTACCAATAACTTTGACGTGTTCATGGCCGCTCCTCGCCGTTCTGTTCAGGTGGCACTTTATTATGATGTTGCGAGGAAGTAAGTGAATGTTAGATTTTGTCGGATGATTAACACTTGTTATTTTTCGTCTGTCTCAAGAGATGGTCGAATAATAAACCCTGTGTTCATAATTGCCTGGCTGCTGTGTTGAGGTTGTGTTGCTGTTTTATTCAGGGCGCAGGCACTTACCTTTAACTATTCATCTTCTGCGGCGCGTGAGAGGTTGCCTTGTTCAATAGGATTTTGATCGTGTGTGTCGGCAATATCTGTCGCAGTCCCACGGCGGAAAAACTGCTCCGCACGGCGCTGGCGTCTTCCGCTATTGAAGTGAGTTCGGCGGGGTTGGCGGCATTGTCCGATCACCCACTGGAACCCACGGCTTCACAGGTTTTGCAAGAACATGGGCATGGCCCGTGCCTGCACAAGGCGCGCCAGCTGACCAGCGATGCGGTGAGTGATGCGGACTTGATCCTGGTCATGGAGCAACGGCATATCGACGGGGTGCTGAGCCTTGCGCCCGAAGCGCGGGGCAAGGTGTTCCTGCTGGGCAAATGGCAGCAGAACCGTGAGATCAAAGACCCTTATCGCCAGGGTAAACCGGCATTTGTGCATGCCTATGCGTTGATCGAACAAGCCGCCCAGGCTTGGGCGCAGCGGTTAGTCGGCTGAACACGGTCACTGCAATAAAACGCTATTGATCACTGTTAAAAAGAGTAACGCCTAGTTAAATAAGCCTGGGGTGTTTTATCCGGCACTAGTGAGCGTTTGTGTATTGAGTGAAGTCGTTAAACGTGCAGGGAGCCGGGCGTCTTGCACCCTCTGCCATGCCTTGACTATTTGCAGGAAAAAGAACTGACTTATGCAATCAGCACCCACTGTAACGTCACATAACACTGAAGAAACTGATCTGGATTTTATGATGCTGGTGGGGACACTGCTGGATCATAAATGGCTGATTGGTGTTATCAGTGCCGCCTTCATGGCCCTTGGCGTGGCCTATGCCGTGTTGTCGACACCTGTCTACCAAGCCACGGCACTGGTGCAGGTCGAGCCGAAAAAGAGCGACATGTTGGGGTTTTCGGATGTCGGCAGTCTGTTGGGCAAGGAGTCGCCCACCGTCACCGAAATCGAGCTGATCCGTTCGCGAATCACCATCGGTACCGCCGTCGATAACCTGAACCTGGACCTTGAGGTCAAGCCCCGGCGCTTTCCGTTGGTGGGGGATTTTATCGCCCGGCGTTTCAAACCTGCCGAGCCGCGTGCCGTGGCCAGCCCCTGGTTCGGCCTGGACCGCTTCGGCTGGGGCGGTGAGCTGTTGACGTTTTCGCGGTTGCAGCTGCCCGCTGAACTGCTTGGCCAGGAGCTGACCTTGACGGCCGGCGAGGGCGCGAGTTTTACCCTGACGGACCCGGATGACCAGGTGTTGCTGGCAGGCCAGGTCGGGCGCTTCTATGAGAGCAATGGCATCAGGCTGCAGGTCGATGCGCTTCAGGCCAACCCGGGGACGCAGTTCAGCGTGGTCCGTTCGCCGCGCCTGACCACTATCCTGCGCTATCAGAAACTGCTGGATGTGGCGGAGCGGGGCAAGGAGTCAGGCATCATCGGCCTGGCGCTGGAAAGCATGCGCCCGGCGGCCGCGATCCAGGTGCTCAATGAAGTGGCGCGGATCTACGTGCGACAGAACATTGATCGCACTTCGGCCGAAGCGGCCCAGAGCCTGGCGTTCCTCAAGGATCAGTTGCCGCAGGTGCGCAAGGACGTCGAGCAGGCGGAAACCGCGCTGAACCAGTTTCAGATCCGCAATAAAACCATCGACATCAGCCTGGAAGCCAAGGCGATTCTCGACCAGATCGTCGTGCTGGATGCGAGCATCTCCGAACTCAAGATGCAGCAGGCGGAAATAGAACGAAAGTTCACCCCCCAGCACCCGGTGTATCGAGCGTTGCTGACCCAATTGGCCGAGCTGACCGCACGTCAGGATGAGTTGGCCAAGAAGGTCGAGAGCCTGCCCACCACGCAGCAGGAGCTGCTTAGCCTGACCCGCGACCTGAAGGTCAGCACTGAGATCTACACCCAACTGCTGAACAAGTATCAGGAGCTGGATGTGATGCGCGCCGGCACCGTGGGCAATGTGCGCCTGATCGACAGCGCCGATGTCGACTTGCGCAACCCCGTCCGACCGCAGAAAGCGCTGATTGTGGTGATCGCCACGTTGCTGGGTGCCTTCGTCGCGATTGCCCTGGTGCTGTTTCGCAAGGCGCTCAACCGCGGAGTCACCAACCCCAACGATCTGGAAAAGCTCGGCCTGCCGGTGTACGCGGCCATCCCGTTCAGCGCGATTCAGAAGGATTTCGACCAGACGCTCCTGCGCACCCGCAAGGCCGATGCGCCGCAGCTGCTTGCCTTCACCAACCCGACTGACCTTGCCATCGAGGGGCTGCGCAGCCTGCGCACCAGCCTGCATTTCGCCATGCTGGAAGCCGGCAACAATCGCCTGATGATTTCCGGGCCCAGCCCACAGGTGGGCAAGACGTTCGTCTCGGCGAACCTGGCGGCCGTGGTCGCGCATTCGGGGCAGCGCGTGCTGCTGGTGGATGTGGACATGCGCAAGGGCTACTTGCACAAGGTCTTCGGCGTGACGGCGGAGCATGGTTTGTCTGACGTTTTGGCCAGGCGCTGTGAGCTGAGCACGGCCATCCACCCCACGGCGGTGGAAAACCTCCACCTCATCAGCCGTGGGCAGATACCGCCGAACCCTTCGGAACTGTTGATGCACGCCAATTTCACCGCGTTCCTCGAACGGGTCAGTGGGCTGTATGACCTGGTGATCCTGGACACGCCGCCGTTCCTGGCGGTGACCGACGCGACCATCGTCGGTCGCCAGTCCGGCACCAACCTGATCGTGGCCCGTTTCGAACTCAACTCGGTGCGCGAGGTGGAGTTGACGATGCGCCGCTACCAGCAAAACGGCATCGAGCTCAAAGGCGCGATTTTCAACGGTATCGAGAAGCGCTCATCGGCCAAATACGGCTACGGCGCCTACAGCTACTACCACTACGAATACAAGTCAGACAGCGTTTGAGCCGGGGCCACCGGCACTTGAAGCCCTGCGCGCAGCACCTTTACCACTGGCCGTACGTTCAACGAGAAACGCTATGAAAGTAACAGTATTTGGCATCGGTTATGTGGGCCTGGTCCAGGGGGCGGTACTCGCTGAAGTCGGTCACGACGTGCTGTGTGTCGATATCGACGCCCAGCGGGTCGAGCGCCTGAACCAGGGCCACATCCCGATCTATGAGCCTGGCCTGGAGACCCTGGTCAGGGAAAACCACGCGGCGGGCCGCTTGAATTTCACCACCGATGCCGTCGCCGGGGTCAAGCATGGTGAAGTGCAATTTATCGCGGTGGGCACGCCGCCGGATGAAGACGGCTCCGCCGACTTGAAATACGTGCTGACGGTGGCCGAGACCATCGGCCAGCACATGCAGGCCCCGTTGACCATCATCGACAAGTCCACCGTGCCGGTGGGCACCGCCGACAAGGTCAGCGCGCGCGTGGCTGCCATGCTGGCCTTGCGTGACCGTACCGACTTGACCTTCGACGTGGTCTCCAACCCCGAGTTTCTCAAGGAAGGTTGCGCGGTGGCCGACTGCATACGCCCGGACCGTATTGTCATCGGCACCGCCAGCCGGCATGCCGAAGCGGTGATGCGCGAACTGTATGCGCCGTTCAACCGCAACCACGAAAAGATCATCGTGATGGATGTGCGCAGCGCCGAACTCACCAAATACGCCGCCAATTGCCTGCTCGCCACCAAGATCAGTTTCATGAACGAGATGGCCAACCTGGCGGAAAGGCTGGGGGCCGATATCGAGATGGTGCGCCAAGGCATCGGCTCCGATCCGCGCATCGGCTACCACTTTCTGTATGCCGGCGTCGGGTATGGCGGGTCGTGTTTTCCCAAGGATGTCCAGGCGTTGATCCAGACCGCCGATGGCATCGACTTCGACGCCACGCTGCTCAAGGCGGTGGAACGGCGCAACGCCGAACAGAAAAATACCCTGTTCAACAAACTGTCCAGTCACTTCAAGGGTGAACTGGTGGGCAAGACCTTCGCGCTGTGGGGGCTGAGTTTCAAACCCAATACCGATGACATGCGCGAGGCGCCCAGCCGTGTGCTGATGGAAGCGCTCTGGCGTGCGGGCGCCAAGGTGCAGGCGTTTGACCCGCAGGCCATGGAAGAAACCCAGCGGCTCTACGGCGACCGCGACGACCTGCGCCTGTGCGGGACCAAGGAGGCCGCCCTCAAGGGCGCCGACGCCTTGATGATTGTCACCGAATGGCAGGTGTTCAAGGCACCGGACTTCACGGTGATCCAGCAGCAGCTCAAACAGCCGTTGATTTTTGACGGGCGCAACCTGTACGACCCCGCGAGTGTGCTGAAGAAAGGCATTCACTACATATCCATCGGGCGACCTCTCGACACCGTATAGGTCATCCCATGAGCGTAGTTAAAAGAATCGTCAATGGCATTGGTGCCAACTCGTTCGGCCAGGTGGTCAACCTGCTGATCCAGTTGGTGAGTGTGCCGGTACTGATCGCCAGTTGGGGCTTTGGCGCCTACAGCGAGTGGGTGGTGCTGTCGGCGATCCCCACCTACCTGGCGCTGTCTGACCTGGGCGTGACCACGGCGGCGTCGAGCAAGGTGGTGATCTGGCATGAACGCGGTCGGGTCAGGGTGGCCCGTGCGGTCTACAGCACCAGCTTTGCGTTTTTAGTCCTGGCGGGGCTCAGCGTGCTGGTGCTGGCCCTCGGGGCCATGGCGTTTTTCGACCTGTTCAGCGTGCTCAATCTCCACGCCATCAGGAGCCACGATGGGGTGTTGATCCTGTCGGCACTCACCGGCTATTCGCTGCTGTGCCTGTTCACCAACATGATCTCGATCCGCTACCGGGCCAGCAAGGCGTTGCCGTTGTCGGCCTTCATCATGAATGTCATCAGGATGCTCGAATGGACGGCCGCATTGGTGTGCGCCTCGCTCACCCACAGCCTGGTCGCTACCAGCCTGACGTTGCTGGGCGTGCGCCTGATCGGCCTCCTCAGCAAAAACCTGATTGCCAATCGGCTGGGCATCACCTTGCGTTTCGATCCGGCGGCGATCGGCAAGCGTGCGTTCACCACTTTGATCAAGCCTTCGATTGCCTCGCTGGCGTTTCCCATCGGCCTGGCGCTGAACGTGCAGGGCTTGATCATCCTGCTGTCGGTGCTGCTGTCGCCGTCCCATGCGGCGATCTTTGGCTTGTACCGCACCATTTCGAGGGTGCTGGTGCAGTTCTCGACGGTGGTCAACCAGTCCCTGTGGCCGGAGATCTCTTATGCATTTTCGGTCGGAGACAACCAATTGGTCAGGAAGATGATTCGCTACGCCTTGAAGTTTTCACTGCCCATCGCCTGTGTGATGGGGGTGCTGGTGGTGGTGTTTGGCGGCACCATATTCGATGTGTGGTCGGGCCGGAAGGACGATTACTCCAGCACCATTATGTTGGTGCTGACCCTCGGCGCACTGACCCACGTGGCCTGGCAGGTGTACTGGGTCGCGTTGATGGCGACGGCGTCCTACTCGCGCTTCGCACTGGTGTTCATGCTGGTGTCGATAGCCAGTGTGCTGGCGGTTTTCGGCCTGGCACAAACCTTCGGCCTGCTTGGCGTCTGCTATGTGCTGGTGGCCACGGAAGTCGTGTTGTTCTGCTTTGCCAGGCACGGTTTTCATCGTCTTGAAGTGAGGATGGCCCGTGTTGATCAATGACTTGATTCGGCAGCGATTGAAAGTCAACCCGCTGACGCTGGATGGCCTCAAGTACCTGGCCAAGCGTGTGCTGTTGCTGGGCCGGCTGCTCAAGGCCAGTCGCCGCCAGCGTGCATTGCGTCGCCAGGGCGCCACGCTGGGCTCGCTGGTGATGATCAACGCTTGCGAGTTCGAAGGGGCGCTGGAGCGCTTCAGCATTGGTACCGGCAGCTTTATCGGCCAGCGCAGCTTCATTCAATTGCACGCCCCCGTGCGCATCGGCGCCCACGTCGCGATCAATGAGGGCGTGAGGATCCTGACCGGTACCCATGCCATCGATGACCCCGCCTGGCGCCTGAAGGTTGCAGCGGTGGTGATCGGTGATTACGCCTGGATAGCCACCGGCGCGATGATCCTGCCGGGCGTCACGATCGGCGAGGGCGCCGTGGTGGGGGCGGGCAGTGTGGTCAACCGCGATGTGGAACCCTTCACGGTCGTGGCGGGCAACCCGGCGCGGGTCGTCAGGCAGCGTGCCACGCGCACGTTCACCTACAGTCCGGCGCGTTCAAGTGCCATCGTCGAAGCCTGGATGGGGAAATAAAATGATTCTCGTCGCCCATCCCGTCGGTAACCAGAATGTCCGTGCGTTGCTGCGTGCGTTGAATCAACGACAGCTGCTGCATTCCTTTCATACCTCGCTGGCGCTGCACAAGGATTCGCTGTTGTGCCGCCTGCCTATCGTGGGCAAGGAGTGCCTGCGCCGCACCTTTGACCAGGTCGATGGCGCGCTGCTGCACAGCTACCCGCGCTACGACGTGCCGCGCGTGCTCTGCGACAAGCTCAAGTGGTTTCGCCTCACGCAGCGCAACAGCGGAATGTTCTGCCCGGAAAATGTGTACCAGCACATTGACCAGTCCAGCGCGCAGTTCTTGTACCGCTCCGCGCGCAAACCCCGGCACGTGTACGGCTACGACGGCAAGTGCCTGGCCTTGTTCCGCGCGGCTCGCGACATCGGCGGGATCACCCTCAATTATGAGGCGGCCTTTGGCTCGGTCGCCTACGCGTGCAAAGTCCTCGAGCATGAGCGCGAGGCCAACCCCGCGTGGCGCGCCAGCATCCCCAACATCAGTGACGACACCGTGCGCAAGCAGACCACCGAGTTGGCGCTGGCGGACAGGATCATCGTCGCGAGCACGTTTGCCAAGCGAACCCTGGGTGACTTTGGCATCGCCCCGGGCAAGGTCTCGATCACACCCTACGGTGCACCTGCGCCGCTGGTACATCCGCCGGCAGCGGTGCGCCCCGGTGCGCGGTTGAAGGTGATGTTTATCGGCGCGCTGACCCAGCAGAAAGGCCTCTCGTACTTCTTCGAGGCGCTGAACCTGGCCGCCAGCAGTGTTGCCCTCGACGTCACGGTGATCGGTGGGGACTACGCCAACGGCCGTAACCCGACGCTCAACGCCGAGCTGAAAAAGGTCCAGTGGTTCAGCTCGGCCTCCCACGACCAGGTGATTCGCCACCTGCAGGAGGCCGACGTGCTGGTCCTGCCGTCACTCGCCGAGGCGTTCGGCCTGGTGGTCGGTGAAGCGCTCTCCACGGGGACGGCGGTGATCGTCTCGCAGAACTGTGGCGCGGCCGACCTGGTCGTCGAAGGGGTCAATGGCTACGTGGTGCCGATCAGGTCTGCCGAAGCCATTGCCAGCCGCCTGGTGGAACTGGCCAGTGATCGGCAAAAACTCGCGACGTTGAAGCACAACGCGCTGCTGTCTGCCGGCGGCACGACCTGGGACAGCTACGCCAGGGAGGTGCTGGATGCAATCCTTTGCCAGCCCTGAACGGCCCAGCCTGCACGAGCGCTACCGGACCCGCGTGGTCAGTGCGTTCGTGCTCATCTACCTGCTCATCCTGTTCGAAGGGATCTTGCGCAAGTGGGTGGTGCCCGGCCTCAGCTCGGTGATCTATTTCATCAAGGACCCGATTGTCCTTTACATCTACTGGTGTGCCTTCAGGTTCGGGTTCTTTTCGAAAAACCTGGTGTCGGCTTACTTCGTGGTGCTGGTCATGGTGTTCTTCGTGCTGGTGTCGGCGTTTTTATTGAGCAGCCCTGAAGGGTTCGTCATCTACGGCTACGGCGTGCGCAACTACCTGCTGTATTTTCCGTTGATCTTCGTGGCCGGCAAGACCCTCAGGCTGACGGATGTCTATCGGTTCGCGCGCATCACACTGTTTGCCGCGATCCCGATCAGCGTGCTGGTGGTGCTGCAATATTCGTCCGGGCCCCAGGCGTACGTAAACAAAGGCATCGGCGATGACGACTTCATCTTCATGATCGCCGACGGTGTCGTCAGGCCGTATGGGACCTTTACCTTTACCGCCGGGCACGTGGTGTATGTCTCCGCCTGCTTTGCGTTCCTGGTCGCGTCGATCTTCGACAAGGCGCTGTTCCAGGCGGTGTTTGCGCGGCGCTATGGACTCTTTGCGGTGTCTGCGGCCTCGGTGGCGGTGATGTGTTTTCTCACCGGCTCAAGGGCTATCTATGCCTATGCGGCGATCGTATTGCTCGCTGCGCTGGTGGTGGCCTTGATCAAGAAGTCGCAGCGCAACCTGCTGGCGCTGTTCCTGCTGGCGGCCGCGTTGTTTGTCAGCCTGTTGATCTTCATGTCGACCGACAGCTACCAGGTCCTGGTCGAGCGCAACCGCAGCGCGGTGGCCAGTGAAGGCTCACCGGTGACCCGCGCATTTTCCAGCCTGTATGCATTTACCCGGGTGGTCGACGACGCGCCGCTGTGGGGGCACGGCATCGGGTCGGGCACCAATGCCGCCTCGACCCTGCTGCGCGCCGGGCGCGAGCAGGGCGCAGGCTTCTTGCTGGCCGAGGACGAGTGGTCGCGAATTGTCCTGGAGATGGGCCTTCCTGCCGGGGCGATGTTCATCCTGTTCAGGATCTTTGTCCTGCTTTGGTTGCTGCTCAAATCCTATAAGGCGCTGGTGCGCCAGGGCACGGGGGTGCCGTTGCTGCTGTGCGGGTTCCTCGCGCCGATTTTGTTCAACGGGGTGATGACCATGCAGGGCACGTTCCTGGCGTTTGGCGTGCTCTACGCCTGCCTGATTCTCGCGGCCTGCAAGAAATCCTGAATCCACTCAACGCATCAGCGGACGACAGCACTTGAAGTTACTAAGAATCATCTCTTCGGTTAAACCGGAAAATGGCGGCCCGATCAACGCCGCTCGGGAAATTGACAAAGTGCTGGTCCAGGACGGGCATCGGGTGGATGTCTTGACGCTGGATGCGCACTTCGCGGTCGACTACCCGGGCGCTGTGCACTTCATGGGGCCGAGTCGGTTCGGCTACGGGCTGAACGGCAATATCCGCCAATGGCTGGAGCAGCACGCGCGCGAGTACGACTTCTTCATCATCAACGGGTTGTGGCAGTACCACGGTTTTGTCGCCCGCCAGGTGCTGAACGCGCAGGATAGGCCGTACATTGTGTATACCCACGGCATGCTCGACCCCTGGTTCAAGCACGAATACCCGCTCAAGCATTTGAAGAAATGGTTGTACTGGCCGTGGGGTGAGTACCGGGTGCTGAGGGATGCCAAGCGCGTGGTGTTTACCAGCGAGGAAGAGAAAATCCGCGCGCGTGAGTCGTTCTGGCTGTATCGCGCCAACGAGACGATCACCGCCTACGGCACCGCCAGCCCGCCGGCTGACGGCGCGCGCCTGGCGCAGGCCTTTATCGAGGATCACCCCGAGTTGCAGGGCAAGCGGCTGATCCTTTTCCTGAGCCGCATCCACGTCAAAAAAGGCTGCGATCACCTGCTGCAGGCGTTTGCCCAGGTCGCTGGCCAGGACGCGCGTTTGCACCTGGTGATGGCCGGCCCCGATCAAGGCGGTTGGGGCCAGGCGCTGCGGGCGCAGGCCGAGCAGTTGGGGATCGCCCACCGCGTGAGCTGGCCTGGCATGTTGCAAGGCGCCGCCAAGTGGGGGGCGTTCTATGCGGCCGAGGTGTTTTGCCTGCCTTCCCATCAGGAGAATTTTGGCGTGGTCGTGGCTGAAGCCCTGGCCTGCGGCAAGCCGGTGCTGATCAGCAACAAGGTGAATATCTGGCGTGAAATCGACCAGGACGCCGTCGGGTTTGTCAGTGAAGACACCGCCGCCGGAACCGTGCTTAACCTGCAACGCTGGCTGCAGCTCGATGTGCCGGGCTACGCGCAAATGTCGGCACGCGCCAAGGTGTGTTTCAGCCAACGCTTTCATATCCGCCGCGGCGCCCAGCGCCTTTTGGAAATCGTGCGGAAGTGTTGCCCATGATTCTCCAAGGCAACGACCCGCATCGCTCGGCTTCATTTTCACTCGGCCATCGGATCCGCCGTCAGCTGTGGAACATGGTGTACGTGGTGCTGTTTCGCACCAGCCCACGCCCGTTTCATGCCTGGCGGGCGTTCTTGCTGCGCCTGTTCGGGGCCCGACTGGGCAAGGGCGTGCACGTGTACCCACGGGCGAAAGTCTGGGCACCGTGGAACCTGGAGCTGGGTGACCACGTCGGGATTGCCGATGGCACCACCCTCTACAACATGGCGTTGATCCGGATCGGGCGCTACAGCGTGATTTCCCAGGGCGCGCATTTGTGCGGCGGCTCCCACGACTACAACAGTCGCAATTTCCAGCTGTATGCCAAGCCCATCGTGCTGGGCGAGCACGTGTGGGTGTGTGCCGAGGCCTTTATCACCCTTGGCGTGTGTATTGCCGATGGCGTGGTGGTGGGCGCGCGCACCCTGGTGATCAAGAGCATCGCGCAGCCATGGACCGTGCATGCCGGGCATCCGTCGCGGCAGATCAGCCAGCGCACCCAACACGTGCAGGAGTCGAGGCCATGACCCGCGAAACCGTCAGCGTCATTATCCTGACCTACAACGAAAGCCTGCACATCGCCCGTGCCATCGACTCGGCACGCGCCTTCAGCGACGAGGTGCTGGTGGTGGACTCGTTCTCCACCGACGACACCTGCGACATCGCCCGCCGTCACGGCGCGCTGGTGGTGCAGCACCCCTTCGTCAACCAGGCCAAGCAGTTCCAGTGGGCGTTGGACCACCTGCCGATTACCGGCAACTGGACGATGCGCCTGGACGCCGACGAGATCATCGAGGCCGACCTGGCCTCCGCGATCAATACCCGCTTGCCGACATTGGCCGGCGATATCACCGGCATCAACTTCAAGCGCAAGCATATTTTCATGGGGCGCTGGGTGCGCCACGGCGGGCGCTACCCGCTCAAGATGCTGCGCCTGTGGCGCAGCGGGCTGGGGCGCGTGGAAGACCGCTGGATGGATGAGCACATCTCGGTGGCCGAGGGCCGCACCATCACCCTGGACGGCGGATTTGCCGACCATAACCTGCATGACCTGACCTTCTTCACCCACAAGCACAACCAGTACGCCACCCGCGAGGCGATCGAAGTGCTGAACGCACGGCTGGGGTTGTTTGCGATCCGCGATGAACTGCACACCGGGCAGAGTTCCTTGCAGGCCCGCACCAAGCGCCTGGTGAAGAACCGCCTGTACAACCGCGTGCCGTTCACCCTGAGTTCCACCGCGTATTTCCTGTGGCGCTACATCATCCAGCTGGGGTTTCTCGATGGCCGCAGTGGCCTGGTCTATCACCTGCTGCAGGGCTACTGGTACCGCTTCCTGGTGGGCGCAAAAGTGCTCGAACTGGAAACCGCGATTGCTCACTTAACCGACAAGGAAGCCATTGTCCGGGAACTTTCAAAGTTGACCGGCCATAACTTGAACCTGCCCACACCGAAGTAACTGACCGTTTTTAACAAACACCCAAGTTTGGGTGAAGGCCTTCGCTCGCCTATCAATCGGGAGACAGACATGAACAAAGTTGCGCTTATTACCGGGATTACCGGTCAGGACGGCTCGTACCTGGCGGAGCTGCTGCTGGAAAAAGGCTATACCGTGCACGGTCTCAAGCGGCGTTCATCGTCGTTCAATACCCAGCGCATCGATCATATTTACCAGGACCCCCAAGCCCTGCACAAAAACCTGATCCTGCACTATGGCGACCTGGCGGATTCGTCGAACCTGACGCGCATCATCCAGCAGATCCAGCCGGACGAAATCTATAACCTCGGCGCGCAATCCCACGTCGCCGTGAGCTTCGATTCACCGGAGTACACCGCCGACGTGGATGCCCTCGGCACGTTGCGCATCCTTGAGGCAATCCGCCTGCTGGGCCTGGAAAAGAAGACCCGCTTCTACCAGGCCTCGACCTCCGAGTTGTACGGGCTGGTGCAGGAAACCCCGCAGAAGGAAACCACGCCGTTCTACCCGCGCTCGCCGTATGCGGTGGCCAAGCTGTATGCCTACTGGATCACCGTGAATTTTCGCGAGGCCTACGGGCTATACGCGTGCAACGGCATCCTGTTCAACCACGAGTCGCCGCGTCGCGGCGAAACCTTTGTGACGCGCAAGATCACCCGCGCCCTGACCAACATCGCGCTGGGCCTGGAGCAGTGCCTGTACATGGGCAACATGGACGCGCTGCGCGACTGGGGCCATGCCAAGGACTACGTGCGCATGCAGTGGATGATGCTGCAGCAGGACAGCCCCGAGGACTTTGTGATCGCCACCGGCGTGCAGTATTCGGTGCGTGACTTCATTCGCTGGTCGGCGGCGGAACTGGGTGTGCGCCTGCGCTTTGTCGGCAAAGGCGTGGAGGAAGTGGCGGTGGTGGAACACATCGACGGTGACCTGGCACCGGGCGTCCTGGTCGGCGATGTGATTGTGCGGGTGGACCCGCGTTACTTCCGCCCGGCGGAGGTCGAGACGCTGCTGGGCGACCCGTCCAAGGCCAAGCACAAACTGGGCTGGACTCCGGAGATCAGCGCCCAGGAAATGTGTGCGGAGATGGTGCGCGAAGACCTCAAGGTCGCCCAGCGCCATGCCTTGTTGCGCCTGCATGGGCATGACGCACCGATTGCCGTGGAGAACTGAGCATGGCACGTGATCTGGATGCGCGGATTTTCGTCGCCGGCCATCGCGGCATGGTCGGCTCGGCCATTGTGCGGCGCCTGTGGGCCTTGGGCTATACCCGAATCCTCACGGCCAGCCGTGATCAACTCGACCTGCTCGACCCGGCGGCGGTGCAGGCGTACTTCGCCGAGCAGCGGGTTGAGCAGGTGTACCTGGCGGCTGCCAAGGTCGGCGGGATTCATGCGAATGCCACGTACCCGGCCGATTTCATCTACCAGAACCTGATGATCCAGGCCAACGTGATCCACGCCGCCCACAGCCATGGCGTGGCAAAACTGTTGTTCCTCGGCTCCTCCTGCATCTACCCGGTGCATGCACCGCAGCCGATGATCGAAGCGGTGCTGCTCGACGGCGCGCTGGAGCCCACCAACGAACCCTACGCGGTGGCCAAGATCGCCGGCATCAAGCTGTGCGAAAGCTACAACCGCCAGCACGGCCGCGACTACCGCAGCGTGATGCCGACCAACCTGTATGGCCCTGGCGACAATTACCACCCCGAAAACAGCCATGTGATCGCGGCGCTGTTGCGGCGCTTCCATGAGGCAACCCAGCGTGGCGATGACGAAGTGGTGATCTGGGGCAGCGGCCGGCCCCGGCGTGAGTTTCTTCATGTGGACGACATGGCCGCGGCCAGCGTGCATGTCATGGAGCTGAGCCCCGAGCGCTATCGCGAGCAGACCCAGCTGATGCGCTCGCATTTGAATGTCGGCACCGGCGTGGACTGCACCATCGCCGAGTTGGCCCAGGCGCTGGTGCGGGTCACCGGCTTCAAGGGGCGCTTGCGCTTTGACGCGAGCAAGCCCGACGGCGCCCCGCGTAAATTGCTCGATGTGAGCCGCATCAATGCCTTGGGCTGGGAGGCCTATGTGCCGTTGGAGGAGGGCCTGCGCGATGCCTATAACGCCTATCTCGCCGCCCTTGAACAGCCACGGGGCCAGTGATGAAAATCCTTCTGTACGGCATCAATTACAGCCCGGAACTCACCGGTATCGGCAAGTACAGCGGTGAACAGGCGCGCTGGTTGGCCAGCCAGGGGCATGACGTGCGCGTGGTGACGGCGCCGCCGTATTACCCGCACTGGCAGGTGGGCGCGGGCTATTCGCCGTGGCGCTATCGCACTGAACAAGACCATGGCGTGACGGTGATTCGCTGCCCGCTGTATGTGCCACGCCAGCCCACCGCGCTGACGCGGTTGCTGCACCTGATCAGCTTTTGCGCCAGCTCGTCGTTGGCGGTGCTGGGGCAGCTGCGCTGGAAGCCGGACCTGGTGATGCTGGTAGTGCCGACATTGTTTTGTGCGCCCCAGGCGTTGCTGCTGGCCAAGCTCAGCGGCGCGCGCTCGGTGCTGCATATTCAGGACTACGAAGTCGATGCAATGTTCGGCCTCGGCCTCGGTGGCAGATCACTGTTGCGGCGCGTGGCGTTTGGCATTGAACGCTGGTTGCTGCGGCGGTTCGACCGGGTGTCGACGATTTCCGCCGGTATGCTCGACAAAGCCCGTGGCAAAGGCGTGCATAGCCAGCGGTTGCTGTTTTTTCCCAACTGGTCGGAGACCGCGCGTTTTCGCCAGGTGCCGCGCAACCGCGCATTGCTGCAACGTCTGGGGGTGCCGGTGGGCGCGCGGGTGCTGTTGTACTCGGGCAACATCGGTGAGAAGCAGGGGCTGGAACTGATCCTCGAGGCTGCCAAGGCCCATGCCCAGCGTGCGGAGCTGGTGTTTCTAATCGTCGGCGAGGGCACGGGTAAGGCGCGGTTGCTGGAGCGCGTCGAACGCGATGGCTTGCGCAATGTGCTGTTTGCGCCGTTGCAGGCGTATGCCGACCTGCCGGCCCTGCTGGCGTCGGCGGACGCGCACCTGGTGATCCAGAAGCGCGGGGTGGCGGACGCGGTGCTGCCGTCCAAGCTCACCAACATTCTGGCGGTGGGGGGCAACGCGATCATCACCGCCGATCCAGGCACTACCCTCGGCCGCCTGTGCGAGGAGCACCAGGGCATTGCCGTGCTGATCGAACCGGAGTCGGTCGCCGCGCTGAACGCCGGGATCGACCGCGTGCTGGCACTGCCCGCGCGCAATGAGGTGGCGTTGAACTACGCCAAGGAGTTCCTCGACAAGGAACGCATTCTGCAACGTTTCCTGGCACAGGTTTGATGTGTATGTGGCTTGATTTACCGACCTTCCAGACGGTCGTGGCATCGACGCCGCTGGTGGCGATTGACCTGGTGGTGCGCAACAGCCGAGGCGATGCGTTGCTGGGCCTGCGCGTCAATCGCCCGGCCTATGGGTACTGGTTCGTGCCCGGCGGGCGTATCTACAAGAACGAAAGCCTCGACAGCGCGTTTCGGCGCATCAGCCGCGACGAGCTGGGACACCCGTTCGAGCGCGCCCATGCACGGCTGCTGGGCGTGTTCGAACACTTCTACGATGACAGCGTATTTGCCAACGCCGGAGCCGGGCCGGACACCCACTACGTGGTGCTCAGCTATTGCCTGGAGCTGGCTGACCACCAGACGCTGCAGCCGCCCACGGAGCAACACCGGCAGTATCGCTGGTGGCCCCAGGACGAACTGCGTTTCAGCCCACGGGTGCACGAAAACACCCGCGCCTATTTCTGATTCTCCCGAGGATGCTCTGATGTTATTACCGGTGATCATGGCGGGAGGGTCGGGGTCGCGCCTGTGGCCGCTCTCGCGGCAGTTGAACCCCAAACAGTTCCTGCGCCTGACCGACGCGCACCTGTCGATGCTGCAGCAGACCATCGCCCGGCTGGAAGGCGCCAATGTCGCCGTGCCGCAGTTGATCTGCAACGAACAGCACCGTTTCCTGGTGGCCGAGCAATTGCGCCAGCTGGGCCTGGAGCACGCGAGCATCCTGCTTGAACCGGTGGGGCGCAACACTGCGCCGGCGATTGCGCTGGCGGCGTGCAAGGCGCTGGCCGAGGCCGAGGACCCGATCCTGCTGGTGCTGGCCGCTGACCACTTGATCGAGGATATCCCGGCGTTCCATGCCAGCCTCGAGGTGGCGCTGCCGCTGGCCCGCGCTGGCAAGCTGGTGACGTTCGGCATCACACCCACCCGTGCGCACACCGGCTACGGCTATATCGAGCGGGGGGACGAGGTAGGCGAGGGCGGTTACCAGGTCCGGCGCTTTGTCGAGAAACCGGACGCGGCCACGGCGGCAACGTATGTGGCCAGTGGCGGGTATTTCTGGAACAGCGGCATGTTCATGTTCCGCGCCAGCCGTTACCTGCAGGAGCTGGAGCGCTTTCAACCGGCGATCCTCGAAGCCTGCCGCGTGGCACTCGAGGGCGGCAGCCACGACCAGCCGTTTACCCGGGTTCACGCGGCCACCTTCGCGGCCTGCCCGGACGACTCCATCGACTACGCCGTGATGGAGAAAACCGCCGACGCGGTGATGGTGCCGCTGCAGGCGGGCTGGAGTGATATCGGCTCCTGGTCGGCGTTGTGGGAGGCCAGTGAAAAAGACGCCCGTGGCAACGTCATACGCGGCGACGGGTTGACCCTGGATACGCGCGACAGCTACGTGCACGCCGACAGTCGGCTGGTGGCCACGGTGGGCGTGCAGGACCTGATCATTATCGAGACCAAGGACGCGGTGCTGGTGGCCCACAAGGACCAGGTGCAGCAGGTCAAGGCTATCGTCGACCAGCTCAAGCAGGCCGGCCGCCATGAGCACCTCAACCACCGCGAGGTGTACCGGCCCTGGGGTATGTACGACTCGGTCGACGCCGGCCCGCGCTATCAGGTCAAGCGCATCACCGTGAAGCCGGGGGCAAAGTTGTCGGTGCAGATGCACCACCACCGCGCCGAGCATTGGATCGTGGTCAGCGGTACGGCACGGGTGACCAATGGCGAGCAGACCTACCTGGTCTCGGAAAACCAGTCGACGTATATCCCCATCGGCCAGGTGCATGCGCTGGAAAATCCCGGGGTGATCCCACTCGAGTTAATTGAAGTGCAGTCGGGCGCTTATTTGGGCGAGGACGATATTGTGCGCTTTGAAGACAAGTACGGCAGGGCCTGAAGTTTTCGACAATTAATAACATTCGCCCTGACGCCCATTGCTATCAATGCACGCACTGCCGGGCGCTTCATCGCTAAAACGTTATTTTCAACTGAGTGAGCACGTTTTTATCCATCTGGTGTGCGGTTTAGTTGAATGGCACTATCGGCCGGACTACTCACTGACGATAAGGAGTCTGTTATGAGAAAACCACTGGCTATTATGTTGCTCAGTCTCTTGAGTACGTCGGCGCTGGCTGCCGAGTTGCCGTTGGGCCTCGACACGACCGTGGTGGGTTCGGTGACGGTCGGCGAAACCCTGCTGATCGGCAGCGCGATTGTCGCCGGCGTGGCGGCTGCGTCCAACAGCGGCGGCAGTTCCAACGGTGGCACGACCACGGGCACCACCGGCACGACCGGTACCACGGGCACCGGCAACTAAGTTGTAGACCTTCCTTTTACAGGCCGCTTGGAATCCCCGTCCAAGTGGTCTTTTTTTCTTGTCGAATATCGCGAGTGTCCGAGCACTATGAGGCGTCTTTTTCCTGTTGCGGCCGTGGCCGCTGCATTGTTGCAAGGTTGCATGTTTGCCCCGGGCCAATATATGGATACCGCGGCAATGACCCAGGAGGGTAGCGCTGAAAGTAGCCGCGTGGAGTTAATTCCGATCACCCCAAAGTTATTGGCCATGGACGCCGCCACGCGCGAGCCTTATTCATTACCCAAAGAACTACTGGATTATAAACCGGCGCCTTATTTGATCGGTCCCAATGACGCGTTGTATATCACGGTCTGGGACCACCCCGAACTGACCGCGCCGTCCGGCCCGCAACAGCAGATCGATGCCAACGGCCGGCTGGTCAATCCGGATGGCAACCTGTTCTACCCGTATGTCGGTGAAGTGGTTGCCAAGGGCCGGACCCTGGCCGCGCTGCGCAGCGAGATCACCGAGAAGCTGCGTCAATACATCGACAGCCCGCAAGTGGATGTCAGCGTCCTGCGCTTTGCCAGCCAGCGCGTGGTCGTGACCGGCGCGGTCGCCAAGGCCGGGCCGGTGCCGCTCACCACGATCCCGATGAGCGTGATGGAGGCGGTGGCCACCTCGGGTATCGACCCGCAGAATGCCGACCTCTCCAACCTGACCCTGACCCGTGGCGGCAAGCGCTACACCCTCGACCTGGACACGTTGAACAAGGACCCGTCGCGCCTCAACGATATCTACGTCAAGGACGGCGACCAGCTGTACCTGCCCTACAACGACCGCAAGCGTATCTACGTGATGGGCGAGGTCATGCAGCCCCGCGCCCTGAGCTTCAAGACCCGCAGCATGAACCTCTCCGACGTGCTGGGCTCGGCGGGCGGGGTCAACCAGAACACCTCGAATGCCGACGCCATCTACGTGATCCGTGGCGCACAGAACATCGAGGTGGAGCCGGCCAAGGTGTTCCAGCTGGAAGCCGCGTCGCCCTCCGCCATGGCCCTGGCCACGCGCTTTGATGTGCAGCCCCAGGACGTGGTGTTTGTCGGCCCCGCCAATATCACGCGCTGGAACCGTTTTATCAGCCAGTTGCTGCCGTCCGCTTCGATCATTGGCATCGGCGCTTCCACTCAAAACAACCTGAGCGAAGCCAGCAGCCGATAAGGTGGACCTTGCGTGAACAGTCTGAAGCGTACGATTTACGCGTCTACGGCGTGGTTACTGTGTGCCTGCAATCCACTGATGCAGGCCTCGCTCGATACCTTCAAGGCGGCGGCAGGCGGGCCTTCGCCGCTGGTAGTGAGCCAGGCCCAGGTGGACGCCGTGCCCTTTCCCCAGATCAAGGTCACCACGGTGTCCAGCGAAGGCGTGATGGCGCTGATTCGCCAGCGCGGCGACCTGCAGTTCTGGGTCGCCTCCGGCAAACAGGTGCTGCTGATACGCGATGGCCTGGTGGTGCGTACGGTCGGCCTGGGCGCCGATCTGGATGGCACGCGCTGGCAAGGCCGGTCGCCGTTCCAGCAGGGCTTGCACCGCGTGCCCGACGGCTATCGCAGCACACGCCAGATCGATGTGGTCGAGGGCTATCAGCTGGGGATCACGGTCACCAGCCGCTTTCAACGCCGGGGCATCGAGACCCTGGAGATCCTCGACAAACCCTACGCCTTGCTGCGCATCGATGAGGACATCGAGGCCCTGGCCCTGGGTTTTCATGCGCGCAACCGTTATTGGGTCGACCCGGTTGACGGCGCGATCGTGCAGAGCGAGCAGCACCTCACCCCCCGTTTGAGCCTGACCATCACCCAACTCAAACCCGCCCGCAAGGAGGCGCCATGACGCTGCGCAGAAGATGGGCCCTGGCGGTGCTGTGGAGCTGTGCCACGGCTTGCCAGGCAGCGGTGACCGTCAGCGGCGAGGTGCGTGACACGCAGCCCATCAGCTGGCAACCGGGTATGCGCCTGCTCGACGTGATGACCGCCACGCAACCGGATGCCCAGGGCTATTGGCTGGCGGCGGCCTGGCTGCACCAACCCTTGCTGGAGCGCCAGGCACGGCTCAAGGCCGGCGTGCTGTTTGACCTGGATACCCTGCGCCGTGCCGCGTTGGCGGCCGGGCGTGAGAGCCGGGCGCGGGCAGCGGCGCAGCTGTATCGACAGGTACTGGCGCTGCCGGTCACCGGTCGCCAGATCGCCAAGCTCGACCCGGTGGCAGTGGAGGTCGGCTTTGCGCCCAACCTGCCGGTCAGTGAGGGTGATCGCCTGATCTACCCGTCACGACCCGACACCGTGCGCGTGTTCGGCGCCGTCGTCGCCACCTGCACCTTGGCATTCCAGCCGATGCAACTGGCGCGCGCTTACCTGCGCGCCTGTCCGGCGCTGGCAGAGGCGGATGCCGACCAGGTGTGGCTGATCCAGCCCGACGGGCATGTCACGCGCCTGGGCGTTGCCCCCTGGAATCGCGCAGACGGCCTGCCGCTCGCGCCCGGCAGCACGCTGCTGGTGCCGATCCGCAGCGATGACCTGGACCCGCCCACGCCCGAGCTGAACCCGCAACTGGCCGAGTTTATTGGCACCCAACCCCTGGCCGAGGTCTCGCCTTGAAATTATGTATTGCAGCCGTGCTGCTGGTGCCGTGTGGCGTCGTGCATGGCGATCCCCGTTATACCCAAAGCGATTTCGGCGGCGTCGGGCTGCTGCAAACGCCCACCGCCCGCATGGCGCCCGCCGGCGAACTCAGCGTGAACGCCAACCGGACCGAGCCCTACAGCCGCTACAGTTTTTCCGCGCAGCCGCTGGACTGGCTGGAAGGCACCTTTCGCTACACCGCGATTACCAACCGCCCGTATGGCGCCGAGTCGTTCAGTGGTGGCCAGAGTTACAAGGACAAGGCGGTCGATGCCAAGGTGCGCCTCTATCAGGAAAGCCACTGGTTGCCCGAGGTGGCGCTGGGGCTGATGGACCTGGGCGGCACCGGCCTGTTCTCCAGCGAATACCTGGTGGCCAACAAGCGCTACGGCGACCTGGATTTCAGCGCCGGCATCGCCTGGGGCTACCTGGGCAGTCGCGGCGATTTCGGCAACCCGCTGGGCGCGGTGGATGACAGTTTCAACACGCGCCCCACCGCCGAAGGCTCCGGCAGTTTTTCCAACGGCTACTTTCGCGGGCGCCCCGCAGTGTTTGGCGGTGTCGCCTACCAGACACCCTGGGCGCCGCTGAGTCTCAAGCTCGAAGTGGAGGGCAACGACTACAAGCACGAGCCCCGCGACAACCACTTTCGCCAGGACTCGCCGATCAACCTGGGCATGGTCTACAAGCTCGCTGACTCCATCGACGTGAGCGCCGCCTGGGAGCGTGGCAACACCGCCATGTTCGGCATCACCTTGCACACTAATTTCGTCAGCCGCAAAGCGCCGGTCAAGACCTACGATCCACCGCCGCCCAAGCTGCCGACGCCGCCGCCCACCACGCCGATGGACCAGGTCGATTGGGCCGCCGTGTCCCAGCGCCTGCACGACAACGCCGGCTACAACGTGCAACGTATCGCCCAGCGCGGGCCGGAGTTGCTGGTGTATGGCGAGCAGCAGCGCTACTTCTACAGTGCCAAGGCAGTGGGTCGCGCCAGTCGGATCCTCGACAACAGCGTCAATGACCAGATCGATTGGTTCACCCTGGTCAGCGAGCGCTACGCCATGCCGATCGAGGAAACCAGTGTGCCGCGCAAGACCTTCCGCGAGGTGGTCGACAACCGTGAGCCCCTGGAGAACCTGCACCGCCAGGCCGAAGTCAATCGGCCCAGCGCCACTCCACCGACCGTACTCTATACCCAGCCACCCAAGCCCTTGAGCTATGGCTTGGGCCTGGGCTACAAGCAGAATGTCGGCGGGCCGGATGGCTTGCTCTATCAGGTCTCCGCCGACCTCGACGCCGAGTACCGCTTCACCCGCAATACGTGGTGGAGTGGCCTGCTCAGTGTCAACCTGCTGAACAACTACGACGGTTTCACCTACGACGCCCCCACTGGCCTGCCCAGGGTGCGCACCGACCTGCGCCGCTACATGACCAGCTCCGATGTGACCCTGCCGACCTTCCAGCTCAACCATGCGCAGCGACTCGACCAGGACCTGTACGGCATGGTCTATGGCGGCCTGCTGGAGTCGATGTACGCCGGGGTCGGCAGTGAAGTGCTGTACCGCCCGATGGGCCAGCGCTGGGCATTGGGAGCGGACCTCAACTACGTGCGCCAACGCGGTTTCGAGCAGGATTTCAGCCTGCGTGACTACCGCACCGTGACCGGCCACATCACCGGCTACAGCGAGTTGCCGTTCAACCTGCAGGGCGCATTGAGTGTCGGCCGCTACCTGGCCAGGGACTGGGGGGCCACCCTGGACCTGTCACGCGAATTCAACAATGGCGTGCGGATTGGGGCCTGGGTCACGCGCACCAACGTGTCCAAGGAAGACTTTGGCGAAGGCAGCTTCGATAAGGGCCTCTACCTGTCCGTTCCCTTCGATGAGTTGATGAGCCTGTCGACGATGCGCCGCGCCAACCTGGTGTGGGCGCCGCTGACCCGTGATGGCGGGGCCAGGTTGAACCGCGCGTATTCACTGCATTCGATGACCGATGGACGCGACAGTGACCTGTTCTACAAGAACATCGACAAGATCACTGAGTGAGGCGGGAAGGGGGGCAGAATGCCCCCCTTTTTTTGCGTCAGTAGATGTCCTTGGACAGCAGCGTGAACGGCGTCTTGATCAGGATCTTGATGTCCAGCCACAGCGACCAGGTATTGATATAGCGCAGGTCGATGTCCACGCGCCGTTGCATCTTTTCCAAGGTCTCGGTCTCGCCCCGGCAACCGCTGACCTGGGCCAGGCCGGTGATGCCGGGCTTGATGCGATGGCGGGCCATGTAGGCGTGGATCTTCCCCGAGTAGTAGTCGTTGTGCGCAATCGCGTGAGGGCGCGGCCCGACCAGGGCCATGTTGCCCTGCAGCACGTTGAACAACTGCGGCAATTCATCGATTGAGGTTCGGCGGATAAACCGGCCCACCGGGGTAATGCGCGAGTCGTTGCGGCTGGCCTGGCGTACCTCATGGTCGTCATGCACACGCATCGAGCGGAATTTCCACACCTTGATCACTTCGCCATTCCAGCCGTGGCGGTCCTGTTTAAAAATCACCGGGCCTGGGGATGTGAGCTTGATCAACAGGGCGAACACCAACAACACCGGGCTGAGCAGCAGGATCGCCAGCAGGGCGATGCTCTTGTCCAGCAATGACTTGCTCAAGGCGGCGGTGGGGCGGCTGGTCAGCGGGCTTTCATTGAGGAAAATCGCCGGCAGCCCGTCCACTTCGGCCACGCAGTGATTGAGCAGCAGCATGTTGTTCAGGTCGGGCACCCAGATCACGTCCACGCTGATGTCCAGCAGGTTGAGGTACAGCGCCTCGATGTGCGTGGCGTCCTGCAGTGAGTGGGTGATATAGAGCCGGCGGATACCGTGCTGTCGGATCAGCTGGGGCAATTGCGGCAGGTCGCCGAGGATCTGCGCGGGTGCGTCAGCGGCGATCTCGCTGTGGCTACCGACGAGGCCCACCAGCGGCGAGCGTTTCTGCCGCGAGAGGGTCTTGGCCAGATCCACGGCGAGCTTGCCGGTGCCGACAATCAGTGACTTGTGCCGTTCATGAAGTTGGCGGTGGTAATACCGGGAGGCACTGTGCAGCGGGATATAACACAGGGCAAGTAACGGGTAACTGACCGCCGCCCACAGTAATAACGTTTCCAGCGGAAACAGTTCGCTGGCATTGCAAACAATGCCGACAATAAACACGATGCCCACGGTCAACAGCCACCCCATGAACAGTCGTCCCAGGCCTACGCCGTAATCATCTTTTTTACTGTAGACATCACACACACTGTACGCCGGGAGCGAGGCCAGAATGGTGAAGGCGGCGAGCACGCGGTAGTTATATTCAAGTTGTCCCGTCTTGAGGAAAACCAGCATAAACAACAGCGCAACGACCAGGCTGGATGCAAGCATCCACTGGCCCCAGAAGGTTAAACCCTTGGGGGTCAGGTTGCGATGCATTCTAGTGTTATTCAGCATACTTCTGCTCCCGGTGGTGACCACGCACGTGGTGGCAGGGTTTAATGAAAAAACAACAGGCACGCGCAAGCGCGTACCCATGAATGGTAATGAACGGCCGGGGGCAATGGCTGACGACTTATAACAAGGTCAGGTGCGCATTTATTAGAAGTGGGTGTTATAAAATGGCAGCTGAGAGAGGCAGTAAATGGCAGGGTTTTTAATAGAGTCCGGGTGTTTTTTTATTTTAGCGACGCGCGGGAGTCAGCTCTAACGGCTTCTTGATTTTTTGCGTGAGGCAATAACCACGGTTCCTGACGGCGCGAAACAGGCGCTCGCCATCGTTGACCCGTTTGAACTTTTCCTGCAGTCGGCTCAAGCACATTTCGAGTCCCCGGTATAACTCGGGTTCACGCCCTATATTACGGATCAACTCTTCTTTGCTGACCACGCGTTCTTCATGGTGCAGCATCTTCTTAATTAAAGCCGACTCAATGGTGGTCAATGAAATCCGCAGGCCACCTTTGACCAGGGTGCGGTCGTGCTGGGTCAGCAGCCAGAAATCCTGCGGGTGCAGTGGGGGTCTTTCGCTATTGATCTCCGTCGTTCGAGTGTGGGGTGTTGGCGGACTGTCCGGCGCCTCGGGCGCTGGCATTCTTGAAGCCTGCCGCGCAGCTTTAACCGGCTGCGCGTGCAAACCGAGGGAGTGAGTAATCACATAAGTGTTGAACCGTGTGCGGGTCGGTTGTGGTTCGAGGAAGGATGACGTTTTAGGCGCAGTGAGTTCGTAATGGAATAACTCTGCATTGGGCGTGAAGTCCTGCAGCGCTATCGCAGGAAGTGTCGCAGTGAAGGCATGTTTCTTGAGGGAGCTCATAGTGTCCACCGATATCAGGAAGGGGCAGTTTTACAGGCAGTCAGCAGGGGAGTAATAACCGCCCTGAAAGTATTCGAACGGCAGGTTTTTAGCCAGCATCGCACTGTCGGCAAACTCGACCGTGTCGGCGATGAAGCGCACCCCGCTGGCACTGATCAGCGCCAGCATGCGGTCGTAGAGCCTGTCGAACAGGTCCGAGCGCGTATTCAGACTGAGCCTGAGAGCGGAATCCGGAAAAGGCATTTTTATATAGTCGTACAACTTGAGGTCGATCAGCAGGTCCCCAGGCTTTGTGTCGAGTCTGTAGTTGTTGTAGGCCAACGTAATACCACTGTGATCTTTCAACTTATATAACTGGCGCACCATGGCCCGGCGTTCGACCGGGCTGGGCAGGGCATCCAGGCGGTTGTCGAGCGTGAGGGTGAGGGGCTGGTGATGTTTTTCCAATGACTGCGCGGTCTGGATAATTGCCTTGAACGTGTCTTCGTTCATCAAGGCCGCTTGCCCGATACGCAGGAACGCATGACGAACCCCTTGGCCCGTGACCTGGAGTGTCTTGCGTCGTGGGTTGATGCGCAGCAATGCCTCGCGCCAGGCACTTTCCGGCAGCGCGTCCTCACCGTGATGTTCCGCCCTGATTTCACTGCCCCATAAGGCATGGCGACGGTCGACGATGGCTTGCCGGATGAGCGTGTAGCCCGTGGTAGTGGCACAGGGTTGGTGTTCGTTATTCACCGTGCGAACTCCCCTTGGCGGGCGGGAAGTCGCTGACGCAAATTAGACCCCGGCTTAGTTTGTAACCGTAACCGCGAATATTCTGGATAATGTTTTCACCGTAGTGCGCCTTGATTTTACTGCGCAGGCGACTGATGGATTTTTCCAGTGCGCGGGAGTCGTAGTACTTGGTATTAAGGCCCATGACGGCGGCGATCTCATTATGACTGAGCAGTCGGTTATGAATGAGCGCTTCGAGTACTTTCATTTCGACGAAGGATATTTCCAGCTTCTTGCCATCGCCGTAGATGCACATGCGGTCCTGGTCCAATACCAGTCCGCGATGAAGTCGCTCGCTCTCGTTGAGAAAGGTATCAAACAGGCTTATCTTTTTTTCCGCAGAAGTTTCCACGGCCTTGACGCAATAATCCGCACCGGCCAGATAATATTTTGTTTTGCTCAAGGTCGAGGCAAACGTAACGACCACAAATATGGTCGAGCCCGGGTGCTCTTCGCGGGTTTTTCTTATTATGTCCAGGGTTTGCTGGCTGGCGGAGGGTGTATCGATTTCTATAATGATGGCACGGTAATGTCCGTGGTATTGCTGAGGGTCAATTAGTTGTCCGTAGCAACGTGTATCGACTTTTAAATTATTCGCTACAGTGCGAACTAAAAACGCCCGAAAGTCCTCCGATTTCGATTGAGTCCGGGCAATAGCGAGGACGTTGGAAAAATGCATTACCCTACTCCCTTTTCCGGCATGCAGGCCGTCAGTTCAATCGCTGCTAGCGTTTAGATACTAATCGAATTGAATACGCTAAAACGTGACAAATTTTAACATTCGCCACTTTGTTTTTACGAGCGAGGAGGGCTAATAGGCACAGTTTGTGAAGGGGGTGTACGGACTTACACATATGCTAGTGCAAATTTTTAATCGCCTATAAGTATTTTAGCCCAAACGATTTTTTTGATTGCACGCGAGGTTGGCCATTGCCTTTCCCAGGCGCCGACGCCACCAGGCCAGACGAGCACCAGGGGTGAGAAGGGTTCCCATCGCGCCCTTGTGTTTGACCGCCGACAGTACCGTCGGTGCCTCACCGTCTTAGCTGTATTTCGCCCTCGATGCACCCCACCAGAAACTCCATCACCACCTTCACCAGCGGCGAGCGGCGCATATCGGGGTACACCGTCAGCCAGATATCGCGCTGCGGACCCTCGGTCGCCGTCGGCAGCTTGACCAATTGCGGGTCGTGATCGCCCACCAGCGTCGGCAGCACCACCACACCCACTGCGGCCCTGGCCGCCATTTGCTGGGTGATCAGCTCGCTGGCGGCAAAGGCAATCTCGCGCGGGCCGCGCAGTTGGTGCATCCATGCCTGTTGGGGCAGGTGGTCGCGGCTGCTGTCGTAGGCGATGAAGGTCCACTGTTCGGTGGGCAGTTGCTGGAGCACCGGCGGACCGTACAGCCCGAAGCGCACCACGCCGACCTTCCTGCGCACCAGCGCGTCTTCATCGGGACGCAGCGTGCGCAGGGCGATATCTGCTTCGCCCTTGTCCAGCGCGGCCAAGTGGGTGGAGGGCATCAGCACCAGGTTCAGTTGCGGATACTCGGCACGCAAGCGCGCCACATGCGGGGCGATGCAGTAATTGGCAATGGACGGCGGGCAGCTGACCCGCACCGTGCCAGCCATTTCGATGGACGCCACCCGCGACAGGCGCAGCACCTGGGTCGCCATCTCGTCCATGCCGGCGGCCAGTTCGGCCAGCGCCAGGCCCTGGGCGGTGAGAGGGCGGCTGCGCGGCAAGCGGTCGACCAGTTTCACGCCCAGGGCTTTTTCCAGGGCGTCGACCCGGCGGCCCACCGTGGCGTGCTCCACCTGCAACTCGCGGGCAGCGGCCGACAGCGACTGGCTGCGGGCCAATACGGTGAAGTAATACAGATCCTGCCAATCGAACATCGGGTAATTTCCGCACAGAGACTGGGACGGTTTGGGGAATATTCCAACGGATTGCGTTCTTTTACCATGGCCGCTTCCCCGTGCACATGGAGTTATTCCTATATGAAAGCCATCACCTTGCAAACCTACGGCGGCCCGGATGTCGCGCAACTGCAGCTGGATGTGGCCAAGCCGCTGATACGCGCGGGCCACGTGTTGATCAAGGTGGCCTGCGCCGGGATCAATTTCATGGACATTCACACGCGCCAGGGCAAGTACGCCCAATCAGTCACGTACCCGGTGCGCCTGCCCTGTACGTTGGGCATGGAAGGCGCCGGTGTCGTGGTGGAAGTCGGCGCGGACGTGCATCACTTGGCCGTGGGCGACCGCGTGGCCTGGTGCATCGCCTGGGGCGCGTATGCCGAATACGCGCTGGTGCCGGTCGACAAGATTGCGCAGATACCCAGCGCGATCACCTTCGATCAGGCTGCTGCGGCGATGTTCCAGGGGTGCACGGCCCACTACTTGATTGAGGATGTGGCCCGTTTGCAGGCGGGCGACACCTGCCTGGTACACGCCGCGTCGGGCAGCATCGGCCAGTTGCTGGTGCAGATGGCCCGGCACGTGGGGGCGACCGTGCTCACCACGGGCAGCACCGCACAAAAGTGCGCGATTGCCCTGCAGCGCGGCGCGCACCAGGCCTGGACCTATGATGACGGCGGCTTTGTCGAGCGTGTCCTGGCAGCCACCGACGGGCAGGGCGTGGACGTGGTGTTCGATTCCCTGGGCAAAAGTACCCTGCGTGACAGCTTCCGCGCCTGCCGCACACGCGGACTGATCGTCAATTACGGCAATGTCTCGGGCTCGCTGACCAACCTCGATCCGATTGAGCTGGGCGAGGCCGGCTCGCTGTTCCTGACCCGTCCACGGCTGGCCGACCATATGGCCGACGGGGCGACGGTGCAGCGCCGCGCCAATGCGGTGTTCGCGGCAATGCTCGAAGGGTCGTTGAGCGTGGAGATCGAAGGCTACTACCGCCTGGAAACCGTGCAGCAGGTGCATGCGCGTATCGAGGCTCGGCAACAGATCGGCAAGGCGGTGCTGTGGGTGGACCGCGACTTGGATTAATGACAGGCGAAAAAAAACCGGCTGATCAGGCCGGTTTGGGGTTCCCGCCAACAGCGCGGAATTATGCGTTGTTGCCTTGCAGACGATCCGCACCGCCTTCAGCCAGGCCACGTTCCTGCAGGCGATCCGCACCGCCTTCCGCCAGGCCACGTTCCTGCAGGCGATCCGCACCGCCTTCCGCCAGGCCACGTTCCTGCAGGCGATCCGCACCGCCTTCAGCCAGGCCGCGTTCCTGCAGACGATCCGCACCGCCTTCAGCCAGGCCGCGTTCCTGCAGGCGATCCGCGCCGCCTTCCGCCAGGCCGCGTTCCTGCAGGCGATCCGCACCGCCTTCCGCCAAACCACGTTCCTGCAGGCGATCAGCGCCACCTTCAGCGAAACGGTTGCCTTGCAGGCGGTCGGAGCCACCCTCTGCAACACGGCTTTCGATCAGGCGATCCGAACCGCCTTCAGCGACGACAGGGTGGGCAAATGCGTTTGCAGCGAGTACCGAGAAAGCGAGGCTAAGCAAGATTTGGCGTTTCATGTGAGTGTGCTCCGAGTGTTTTAGTTGGGTTGTTGCCGGTATGGGTTTGATGTTACGCGTTGGATTTTTTAAGAGAACTTCATTGGGCTGATGGTGACTATCGACGCCAGCGATGGCCCGCTTGCGCGGACCTTCGCCGAGCCGGTCATGGCATCTGCGGCAGCTCATTGGGGCGCAGGTCGAACACCAGCACCTCGGCATCCTCGCCGTGACCCAGGCGGATCTGCCGCTCATCCCGCACGCGGGCGCCGTCGCCTTCCTGCAAGCGCTGGCCGTTGACCTCAACGCTGCCTCGGGCCAGATGCACGTACACATGGCGATCTGGCGGCAAGTCCAGGGTGGCGCTTTCGTCAGCGTTGAACAGCCCGGCATACACCCGTGCGTCCTGGCGCACGCTGAGGGAACCGTCGGCGCCGTCCGGCGAAATGATCAACTGCAGGCGTCCGCGTTTCTGCGCCGCGCTGAAATGCTCTTGTTGATAGCGCGGCTCGGCACCGGCCACGGCGGGCACGATCCAGATCTGCAGGAAGTGCACGCCACGGCTCTGGCTGTGGTTGAACTCGCTGTGGGCCACACCGCTGCCGGCGCTCATCAATTGCACATCGCCGGGGCGGATCACCGAACCGGTACCCAAGGTGTCCTTGTGTTCCAGGGCGCCTTCGAGCACGTAGGAGAAAATCTCCATGTCGCGGTGCGGGTGCTGGCCGAAGCCCTTGCCGGCGGCGACACGGTCATCGTTGATCACCAGCAGGTCGGAAAAACCTTGCTCGGCGGGGTTCCAGTAGTTGGCGAACGAAAAGGTGTGGAACGACTTCAACCAACCGTGATTGGCGGCGCCGCGTTCCGAAGCTTTGCGAAGGGTCAGCATGGTGGTGTCCTCAAGTGAGCGCGGGCTGCGAGATGCAGGGCGCTGGCGTTGAGAAGAAGGTTACTGGTTACCGTTGGATTCATTAAGGAGATGAATCCTGAATGACTGTCGCCTTGGAGTTGACAGTAATCGACGTGCCATAATGGCTGACGCTTTCCCTTCCTTATAGGTCTCCCGCTTGATGAAAACCGTGGCCATGGCGCTGTTTCCGGACTTCCTCCTGCTCGACATGGCGGGGCCGCTCGAGGTGTTTTCCATCGCCAACCGCTACCTGCCTGCGGCCGACCACTACCAGATACTCACCATCGGCACCGAGCCCGGCCCGTTGCGCGCCTCCAATGGGGTGGTGGTGCAGGCCGACCTCCTGCTGGGCCAGGCGCACGCGGCCTACGACCTGCTGCTGGTGCCCGGCGGCCCCGGTGCCTATAACGAATGCCATCCCGCGCTGTTGCCCTGGCTGCAAGAGGCCGCGCCGCGTGCCCGGCGCTTTGGGTCGATCTGTACCGGAGCGTTTGTGCTGGGGCATGCCGGTCTGCTCGATCATCACCGCGTGACCACCCATTGGCACTACACCGAGCGCCTGATCATGGCCTTCCCCAAGGCCATCGTCGAGACGGACCGCATCTACCTGCAGGACGGGCGATTGATTACCTCTGGTGGGGTCACGGCCGGTATCGACCTGGCGCTGTCGATTGTGGCCCAGGACCACGGCAAGCAGGTCGCGGTGGACGTGGCCAAGGTGCTGCTGGTGGTCATGAAGCGCCAGGGAGGCCAGGCCCAGTTCAGCCCGATGACAGCCGCCGTCGCGCCCCAGGAAACCGCGATCACCCGGGTGCAGCAGCACGTACTCGACCACCTGGACCAGCCCTTCAGCATCGAGTCGATGGCCACGCTGGCGGGCATGAGTGCGCGCCACTTCGCGCGGCTGTTTGCCAAGGAGGTGCAGATGACGCCCATGACCTTCCTGCAGGGCGCGCGTATCGACCGCGCGCGCCAGTTGCTGGAGGCCACCGACCTGCCGCTGAAGACCGTGGCCTTCCACGCAGGTTTTGGCAGCGTGCGGCATATGCGTTTTCTGTTCAGTGAAAAGCTCGGTCTCAACCCGACCCAATACCGGCAGCAGTTCAGTTAGCGCCAGGATGTCCGTCTCGCGCACTCGAATGTCCGTGTCGCTCCCCGTGCCAGCATTGTCCTGTCATTGCCAAGTGGCAAGATAGCCACAGGCCCATGGAACAGGACGCGCAAACGCCCAAGGCCGGGTGTTCCAGCGCGATGACAGCGATGAACAACCTTCAGGCGATGGATGCGAGCGGCACGGTGCGTTTCGGTGCCTATGCCTTTCACCGGCAACAGCGGCTGCTCAGCAAGGCTGGGTGGCCGGTGCCCTTGGGTGGCCGCGCGCTGGATATCCTCGCGGTGCTGCTCGAGGCGCCCGGGCAGTTCATCAGCAAGGCCACGCTGATCGAGCGCGTCTGGCCGTGCAGCGTGGTCGAGGAAAGCAACCTGCGCGTGCACATCGCCGCCTTGCGCCGTGCCCTCGACGGGCAACGCTGCATCCTCAACGATCCCCAGCGCGGCTACTGTTTCATTGCGCCGGTGCACGGCGAGCTGTCGTCGCAGTTGCCCCGGCACAATTTGGCGACGCGGCTCAGCCCGGTGATGGGGCGCGATGAATTGCTTGGCGTGCTGGTGCGGCGCCTGTCCGGGCAGCGTCTGATGACCCTCACCGGCTGTGCCGGCGTCGGCAAGAGCACCCTGGCCCTGGCGCTGGCCGAGCGCGTATTGCCACGCTATCGCGCCGGCGTGTGGTGGGTGGACCTCGCCACCGTGCAGGCGCCGACAATGCTGCTACAGCACTTGGCCACAGTGCTGCACCTGGTGCCCACCCGTAGCCCCGTCGAATTATGCCGCCAACTGGCGGGCCGGCAGTTATTGCTGGTGCTCGACGGCGTTGACCCGCTGCTGGGTGCCTGCCGGCATCTGGTGCGCGCGCTGCACGAGCAGGCGCCGCAGGTCAGCGTGCTGATCAGCAGTCGCGAAGCCTTGCACGTGCCGGGCGAATGGGTGCTGCGCGTGCCGCCGCTGGCGGTGCCTGCACCGGCGGTATTGGGCAGCGTCGACCACGCGATGGCTTGCCCGGCGGTGCAACTGTTCGTCGCCCGCGTACGTGCCAGTCAGCAGGACTATGATTTGCGCCCCCAGGACCTGGCACCCCTGCGCGACATCTGCCGACGCCTCGACGGCCTTCCCCTGGCCCTGGAACTGGCGGCCGCCCAGGTCGACGCCCTGGGTGTGCGCGGTTTACAGGTGCAGCTGCGCAGCGGCATACACACGCTGAGCCGCGGTCGACGCACGGCCGTGGAGCGCCACCAATCGCTGGCCGCAGCCCTGGACTGGAGCTACGAACGCCTGAGCCTGCCGGAGCGCTGGCTGTTCCTGCAATTGGGCTTGTTCAAAATGGCCGTGACCTTGCCGTCCTTGAGCGTGCTGGTCGCTGGCACCGAGCTGGAACACGCCGACCTTGCTTACCTGCTGGCGCGACTGGTGAGTACCTCGTTGCTGAACGTCGAGCCGGGCCCGGGGCCCGCGCGTTATCGTTTGCTCAACAGCACCCGCAGCTACGCCCTCGCGCAGTTGCGCGATCCGGCGCAGGTGGCACGGTTGCAGCAGGGCTATGGGCATTATCTGGGGGCGTTTTCAGGCCGGACGTTTGTCCTGCAACTCGTCGAGCAGGCGGCGTACGCGCAGTAGGTCGCGGGTGGCAAAGCCTTCGGTAAAGCGCCCGTAGACTGAACCGAGCAGATCGCGCGCAGGCTGCAGGCGACCTTGCTGCTGCCAGCGTTGTGCCAATGAGGTCGCGCAACGCAGTTCCCAGGCCAGCGCGCCTTGCTGGTTAGCCAGGCCGAGGGCTTCGAGCAGCAGCGCTTCGGCGGTGCGGGTGTCGGCCATGCCCTCGGCGTGCACGCGGATCACTTCGGCGGCGCACCAGCCGGCTGCCCCCGTGCGGGCGCGTTCGAACGCTTGCTCATCGACGACACGCGCGCCGAACGTGATCAGGATGTCGTCTATCAGCCCCAGGCCCTGCAGGTCCTGGTGGCCGGGAATCCCGGCGTAGTGCCCCGCCCAGGTCTGGAACAGCTGCACCGAATGCTTGTGGGACTGCTCCAGCAGCAGCGTCTGCAGGCGCTGCGCCGCCTCGTCATCGCCGTTGTAGCGGGCGATGACCACGCCGGCCAGGGCCAGGGTGTAGCAGATCGACGTGCCGTGATTGATCTGCAGCGCCAACTCCAGCGCCTGGCTGGCCACGGCCCAGGCGCGCTCGGGAAGACCCTGCAACCACAGGATGCGCGCCAATACCGTCAGTGAGGCGACGCTCTGGTCATATTGCACGCCCAAGCGATAGGCAAAGCGATTCAGCGAGCCGCTGTGCGCCATGCGCTGGATGACCTGTTCGGCCGTGTGCCGGGCGAGTGCCTGGTTGCCGGTGTAATGCTGCGCCAGCACGTGCAGGCGCTGGGTACTCAGCTCCAGCAGCGGTTCGGTGCGCGGGTCGAGGTGGTCGAATTGCACGCTCAGTGCCTGTGCCTGGCGATAATGGCCTGCGCACAGGTTGACCGCCATGTGGCCGGAGACCGCGCGCAATTGGCCGGCGAGGTCCTGGCGTTCCTCGGCCAGGTGCCTGGCGCTGGCAAACGCGGCGATGGTCCGCGGTGCGCCGCCTAACGCGTGATAGGACAGGCTGCCCAGGGCCAATTGCAGCTGCATCGTCAATTGCGTGCAGGGCGCACTGGCCTCGGCCATCAGCGCCAGCGCCTTGTCGACATACATCGCATGTTCCCTGACCAGCGACAATTCTTGCCACAGCGGCATGGCGCTGACCGTCAGGCGGATCGCCAGCAGGTGTTCGCCGCCCTCGGCAAGGCCCCAGTCGAGCGCGGCACGCACGTCTTCGCGCAGCGGCGCGTAGCGGTCGAGCCACGGTTGGGTCGCGATCAACTCCCAGTCGTCCTGCGCCTGCTCCATCAGCGTCAGGCAGCGCACCGCATGGCGCTCGCGCGTGGCGTGCAGCTCGTTGGCGAGGCTGAGCTTTTCCAGGGCGTAGGTACGGGTGATGTCCAGCAGGCGATAGACCATCTCGTCATCGCCCGGCTCCACATTGAGCAAGGATTTGGCCACCAGCTGGGTGATCGAGCCCAGCACCTCGGCCGGTGCAATCTGCTCGCCGGCAATCACCGCCGCCGCGCTGGCCAGGCTGAAACCGCCACGAAACACCGCGAGGCGACGCAGGCACACCTGCTCGCACGCGGTCAGCAGGTCGAAGCTCCAATCCAGCGTGGCGCGCAAGGTCTGATGACGGGGCAGGGCGCTGCGCCGGCCACGGGTCAGCAGGCGGAAGTTGTCTTCCATCTGCACCAGCAGGCGCGGCAGGCCGAAGCGTTCGATCTGCGCCGCCACCAACTCGATTGCCAGCGGGATGCCGTCGAGGCGCTGGCAAATATCAATCGCCAACGGCAGTTCGGCTTCGCTCAGCTCAAAGCGGTCCTGGTGCGACATGGCCCGCTCGATCAGCAATTGCAGGGCCGGGTAGCCCATGGCCTGGGCGCGATTGCCGGTGGCAGGCGGGCAGGCCAGGGGGTCGAGGCGTTGCACCGACTCGCCCTCGGCGCGCAGGGCTTCGCGGCTGGTGGCCAGGATATGCAGCCGGGGCGCATGGCGCAGCAGGCTTTCGCTGATCAGCGCGATGTCGTCCAGCAGGTGCTCGCAATTGTCGATCACCAGCAGCCACTGGCGTTCCTGCAGGCGGTGCGCGAAGGTGTCCAGGGGTTCATGCTCGACGTGTGTGAGGCCGAGCAGGGCGGCGAGGTTGGGCAGGATCAGTGCCGGTGCGCTGAGGGGCGCCAGGTCCAGCAGGTGGATGCCGTCGCGGTAATGTCCGATCAGCAGTTCGGCCACGCGCAGCGCGACGGTGGTCTTGCCGATGCCGCCGGCGCCGGTCAAGGTGATAAAGCGCTGCTGCGGCAGCTGTTGCACCAGGCGGTCGATCAAGGCCTGGCGGCCGATCACGCGGGTGCGCCGCAGTGGCAGGTTATGGCCCTGGGCTTGCGGGGTGCCATCAGCCGGAAAGGTCATCGGTTCGATGCTCAGTGGTGCAACAAAACTGTAGCCACGCTGGGCCACCGTGACGATATAGCGCTGCCCGGCCTGGCCGTCCCCCAATGCCTTGCGCAACGCGGCCATGTGCACCCGCAGGTTGCCGTCTTCCACCACGCTGTGCGGCCAGACCCGGGCGATCAAGGCCTGCTTGCTCACCACGTTGCCGGCCTGCTCCAGCAGGATCAGCAGGATATCCAGCGCGCGCCGGCCCAGGCGCAATGGCTGGCCGGCCTCCAGCACCAGGCGTTGTCGCGGATGGACGCGGTAGGGGCCGAAATGTACGGCCTGGTCGCTGGGGTCGCTCATGGCGCGCCATGCTCGGAAAAAGGAGAGCGGCCAGCATAGGCCAGGTGCGCCGCCACCACTAGGCCGCGATCACGTCGGGCTTGTGACGCAATTGGTGATTTCGCCAGGTCATCGGGTTGACGCCTTCGCTGCGGGTGAACATATGGCAGAAATGCGCCTGGTCGCAGAAGCCGCATTCGAGGCTGATCTGCGTCAGGCTCAGGGCGGAACCGGTGATCAGTTCCTTGGCCCGCTGGATGCGCTGCTGGCGAATCCATTCCTGCGGCGACAGCCCGGTGGTGCACTTGAACGCACGGGAGAAATGGCTGCGTGACAGCGCGCAGGCCTGGGCCAGGTCGGCAATCGCCAGGCTTTCGCCGAGGTTGGCGAGGATCAATTGCTTGGCAATGCGTTCGCGCCGGGGGCAGAGGCCGCCGGTCGCGGGCAAGCGGGGAGCACAGTACTCAAGTCGGGCCATGACAGATATCCGCAGTCGATGGGAGCGTTCCCGGTGAATGGATGCAGTGTAGACCGCTGCATTCTTGGCGCCGGACCGTCTGGCTGACGAGTTAATCGTTGTTAATTTTGCCAGTTCAGGCGGCAAAAACCGGCGGAAAAGACAGCACAGCCATGCAATACCACGGGCGGCTCGCGTGCTTATCTGTGGGCCTTTCAGCCGTTTGGATTGCCCCATGAACCGCAACGACCTGCGCCGCGTCGACATGAACCTCTTGGTGATTTTCGAAGCGCTGATGTTCGAGAAGAACCTGACCCGCGTCGCCGAAAAGCTCTTCATGGGCCAACCGGCGGTCAGTGCGGCACTCGGGCGCCTGCGCGACCTGTTCGACGACCCGTTGCTGCTGCGCAACGGCCGGGGCATGGAACCCACGCCACGGGCGCTGGCGATACTCAAGGAGCTGCAACCGGCCATGGACACTATTTCCGGCGCGGTCAGCCGTGCCAAGGATTTCGACCCTTCCACCAGTTGCGCGGTGTTTCGCATCGGCCTCTCCGACGACGCCGAGTTCGGCCTGTTCCCGCCGTTGCTCAGCCAACTGCGCGAAGAGGCGCCGGGCATCATCGTGGTGGTGCGTCGCGCCAACTACCTGTTGATGTCGTCGCTGCTGGCCAGTGGCGAGATCACGGTGGGGGTGAGCTACACCACTGAATTGCCGGCGAATGCCAAGCGCAAGAAGCTGCGCGATATTCCCTGCAAGGTGCTGCGCGGCGACGCCGGCGTGGCACCGCTGACCCTCGACGACTACTGCGAGCGGCCCCACGCGATGGTGTCGTTCTCGGGGGATTTGAGCGGCAACATTGACCTGGACCTGGCGCGTATCGGCCGGGCCCGCCGGGTGGTGCTGGCGGTGCCGCAGTTCAGTGGGTTGCGCGCGCTGTTGGCGGGCACGCAGATTATCGCGACAGTGCCGGATTACGCGGCCTGCGCGTTGACCGAGGGCACGTCGCTGCGAGCCGAGGACCCGCCGTTCGCGATAGAGGCAGCGGAGCTGTCGATGGTGTGGAGCGGGGTGCATGACAATGACCCGGCGGAGCGGTGGTTGCGGGCGAGGATTTCAGAGCACATGGCGGGGGCTTGATTGAGGAGGTGGGCCCAGCCCACCAGGAATTGGTCACCCATTCTTCCCCGGAATTGGATATTCCTCCCACTACCTCCGGTCACTAACCTAGCCATCAACCCCCACCGTTCCGGAGAACCACCATGCAAGCGCGTACCGATTTCTACACCGCCTCCCCAGACGCTATGAAAGCCATGCTCGCCCTGGAAGCCGCTGTCGGCAAACTGTCCATCGAGTTGCCCCTGCTGGAACTGATCCGCCTGCGTGTTTCGCAGATCAATGGCTGTGCCTTCTGCCTCGACATGCACACCGCCGATGCCCGCAAGGGCGGTGAGACCGAGCGTCGCCTGTACACCGTGTCGGCCTGGCGTGAAACGCCGTTCTTCACCCCGCGTGAGCGCGCCGCACTGGCCTGGGCCGAAAGCCTGACCCTGCTCAGCCAGACCCACGCGCCGGATGAAGACTTCAATGCACTCGCCGCTGAGTTCAGCGCTCAGGAGCAGGTCGACCTGAGCGTGGCCATCGCCACCATCAACAGCTGGAACCGCCTGGCGGTGGGTTTTCGCAAGATGCCCAAGTAAGCCTTAGAAATTCACCGAAGCACTCAGGCGCGCCGTCAGTGGCGCGCCCTGGAACAGATAGTCATCGCCCATGTACTCGCCCGCGTCGCGCCAGTAGCGCTTGTCGAACAGGTTGTCGACGCTCAGGCGAAACACCGTCTCGTAGCCGTCGACCTTGGTGGTGTAGCGGCTGCCGACATTGACCACCGCATAATCCCCGACCTCCACATTCCCGGTACGGTTCGCGTACTTCTTGGCGCTGTACTGCACGCCGCCGAGCACGGCCAATCCATTCACCCACGGCAACGCATAGTCGGCGTACACACTGGCGCGCAGCTTGGGTACGTTGATCGCCTGGTGGTCTTCGTATTCCGGCGTACCGCTGCCGGTCACCCGCGCGCGAATCGCCGCCACACTGGTCGCGATCTGCAAACGGTCGGTGGCCCAGCCGTTGGCCGACAACTCCAGCCCGGTGTTCTTCTGCTCGCCCTGTTGCACATAGATGAACTGATCGGCGCCTTCCGGCTTGGCGTACTGGTAGGCCTGGCGCGTCTGGAATACGGCAGCGGCGAAGCTGATGCGGCGCCAGTCGTATTTCACCCCGGCTTCGATCTGGCGCGAAACGGTCGGCGCGAGGGTTTCACCGTCGTTGGTGGTTGTCCACGGCGCCTGGCCGCCCAGGGACAGGCCTTTGCTGTAACTGGTGTAGAGCGAGATGTTTTCGACCGGCTTGTAGATCAACGAAGCCTGCGGCAGGAACACGTATTGCTGGGTGTGGCGAACCTGGTTGCCAGTGGTCCCGTCGAAGGCTTTTTCGTCCAGGCGCACTTCACGGCCGCCGAGGATGGTTTGCCATTGCTCGTTGAAGCGGATGCGGTCGGTGACGAACAGGCCGTACTGGCGGCTGTCGAGGTTGCGATGGCTGTCGTTGAGCGGCTTGTCGGTGGGGGTGAACGTCGGAGCATCGACGTTGATATTGGTGCTGCCGATGTATTCGTTGACCGACTTGCGTTTGTCGACCACCCGGCGAAAGGCGCTGGTGCCGAAGGTCAGTTCATGGCCCAGGCTGCCCGTGTCGAACAGCCCGGTCATGGCCGCCTGCACTTCGTCGTCGCGGCGGGTGTCGTCGGGGCTGCGGTAGTCGTAGACGTCGTAGTCGCCAGTGGGGCTGAAGAAGGCGGTGCCGCAATCGGTCACGTAGAAGCAGCCATAGGCAAACGAACTGTAGTCATCGATCACCACTTTGCTGCGCGCCGCGCTGAGGTTGCCTTTCCACTGGTCGCTGAAGCGGTATTCGAACTTGCCGTTGAGGTTCAGTGAATCGATGCCCACCTGCTTGGAACCGCTCTGGTGCCCGAGCAACTTTTTCGGTGATGCGCCGTGTGGCACTTCAGTGCCGCCCAGCAACTGGTAGCCGGGCACCGAGCGTTGCTGCTTGTCCTGGTATTCCGCATCCAGCTGTAGCACGGCGTCGGGGCTGATGTTCCAGTCAAAGGCCAGGGACACGAAATCGCGCTGGCCATTGGCGTGTTCCACATAGGAATTGAGGTCTTCATGGGCGACGTTGGCACGCAGGCCGAATTGCTGCTCGCTGCCGAACCAGCCGCCGACATCGGTAGCGATATAACCGCTGCCGCGATCATCGGTGGACACCGTCACCTGGCGCACGTCCTCCGGGCGCTTGGTCACGTAGTTGATCACGCCGCTGGGCTCGGAGATGCCGCTTTGCAGGCCCGCCAGGCCCTTGAGCACTTCCACCTGCTGCTTGTTTTCCAGGGCGACGTTCTGCTCGCCGGTGATGGTGCGCCCGTTGATCTTGTAGCTGCTGGCGGCATTCAGCGAGAAGCCGCGCACCACAAAGTTTTCGTAGTAGCCGATGGGCGCATAGCTGTCGCCCACCGAGGCATCGTTGCGCAGCACTTCACTGAGCAGGCGCGCCTGCTGGTCCTTGATCATCGCGGCGTTGATCACCGTGATCGAGGCTGGCGTGTCCAGCAGCGGCGCCTCGTCGAAGCCCCCGACCGAGGCGGTTTCAGCGCGATAGCCGGACTCATCCTTGCCCTGGACCTGCACCGCTGGCAGCTCCAGCTCCGCCGCCAGACTGTGACCGATGCCGCCACTGAGCAGCAGGCCGAGGGCAAAACGTGAAGTGACGACGGGACGAAAACGCAAAACCATGGGGGCAGGGCCTTAAAGCGCAGGGCGGGGGGCGCATAAGCTAGGCATAAGTGCGTACTTTTACAAGTTTTCGAGAATGATTCGCACGCTGAGACATCCCGTCTCAGCCCCCACGCCAATCGCTGCGCGCCTCGACAGCCGCCCCGGCGACCTGCGATAGACAAGGCTTCTCTCATCATTGCAGGAGATCGTCATGGGGATTGCTGGAAAAATCGCGCTGGTCACTGGCGCCGGGCAGGGCATTGGCCGGGCCATCGCCCTGCGCCTGGCACAGGACGGTGCCGACATCGCCCTGGTGGACATCAATGGCGCCAAGCTCGAAGCCGTAGCTGCTGAAGTGGTCGCCCTGGGACGCAAGGCCTCGGTGTTTGTCGCCGACGTGTCCAAGCGCGAACAGGTGGTGGCCGCCGTCGAACATGCGCACCAGACCCTGGGTGGCTTCGACATCATCGTCAACAACGCCGGGGTGGCGCAGATCGATTCGCTGCTGGACGTCAGCCCGGAACAGGTCGAACGCACGCTGGGCATCAACGTGCAGGGCGTATTGTGGGGAATCCAGGCCGCCGGCAAGAAATTCAAGGCGCTTGAGCAGAAAGGCAAGATCATCAACGCGTGCTCCATCGCCGGCCATGAAGGCTTCGCGCTGCTTGGGGTGTACTCGGCGACCAAGTTTGCCGTGCGCGCCTTGACCCAGGCGGCGGCAAAGGAATTGGCCAGCGCCGGGATCACGGTCAATGCGTACTGCCCGGGCGTGGTGGGCACCGATATGTGGGTCGAGATCGACAAGCGCATGGCCGAGATTACCGGCGCTGACGTCGGCGCGATGTACAAGAAGTACGTGGAGGGCATTGCCCTGGGCCGCGCGGAAACGCCGGAAGACGTTGCCGGGCTGGTGGCCTTCCTGGCCGGGCCGGATTCGGACTACATGACCGGCCAAGCCCCGTTGATCGACGGCGGGCTCGTCTACCGCTGACGTGCTTGGCTGACGCGGTCAAAAATGTGGGAGCGGGCTTGCTCGCGAAGGCGCAGTGTCAGTCAACCATGATGCAGCTGATCCACCGCTTTCGCGAGCAAGCCCGCTCCCACACTGATTTGTGGCTGGACTGAATCCTATGCCTGGCTCAGTTCCCAGAGTTTTTGGCGGGGCTGGCCTGATTCTTGTGCCTGACACAGTTCCCACAGTTTTTGGAAGGGCTGGACTGATTCCTGTGCCTGACACAGTTCCATTGTGGGAGCGGGCTTGCCCGCGAAAGCGGTGTGTCAGTCAACCCTGATGCAGCTGATCCACCGCCTTCACAGGCAAGCCAGCTCCCACACTGATTTGTGGCTGGACTGAGTCTTGTGCCTGGCTCAGTTCCCACAGTTTTGGAGGGACTGGCCTAATTCTTGTGCCTGACACAGTTCCACTGTGGGAGCGGGCTTGCCCGCGAAAGCGGTGTGTCAGTCAACCATGATGCAGCTGACCCACCGCCATCGCAGGCAAGCCAGCTCCCACACTGATTTGTGGCTGGACTGAATCTTGTGCCTGGCTCAGTTCCCACAGTTTTGGAGGGACTAGCCTGATTCTTGTGTCTGACACAGTTCCATTGTGGGAGCGGGCTTGCCCGCGAAAGCGGTGTGTCAGTCAACCATGATGCAGTTGACCCACCGCCTTCGCAGGCAAGCCAGCTCCCACACTTATTTGTGGCTGGATTGAATCTTGTGTCTGGCACAGTTCCAACAGTCTTTGGAGGGACTGGACTGAATCTTGTGCCTGACACAGTTCCCACAGTTTTTAGAGGGACTGGACTGAATCTTGTGCCTGCCACAATTCCACTGTGCGGACTCGCTCCCACAGGTTCACTGTTTACCAGGCATATCGATGCCCAGTTGGTTGACGCGGCGGTACAGCGTCGCCCGTGAGATCCCCAGCGCCTGCGCCGTCGGCGATGGCTTCCAGCGATGCCGGATCAGCGCATCCAGCACCACCTGGCGCTCGGGGCTCAGTTGAACCTGCGCCTGCAGCGCAACCTGTTCCCCCCGCACTTCCACCGGCAAATCCGCCAGTTGCAGGATGCCGCCTTCGCACACCGCACAGGCATACGCCAGCACGTGCCGCAGTTGCCGCACATTGCCCGGCCAGGCGTAGCCCAACAGCACTTCCAGCGCCGCCTGGCTGATGCCAGCCGCGATGCCACTGTGGCGGGCCTCCTGTTCCAGCAGCCGATTGATCAGGGCCAGTTTGTCGGTGCGTTCGCGCAGCGGCGGCAGGCAGAAACGCGCGCAGCCGAGGCGAAAGTACAGGTCTTCGCGAAAACGTCCTTCACTCACCAGTGCCGCCAGGTCGCGGTGGCTGGCGCAGATCACCTGGATATCCACTGCACGGGTTTTCGCCGCACCCAGGGGCGCCACTTCACCTTCGGCCATCACCCGCAGCAGGCGCGTCTGCAGGGCCAGCGGCATGTCGCCGATTTCATCGAGGAACAGCGTGCCGCCATCGGCCTGCACCAACAGCCCCGGCATGCCCTTGCTGGATGCGCCGGTAAACGCCCCGGCGACATAGCCGAACAGCTCGCTTTCGATCAGGTTTTCCGGGATCGCCGCGCAGTTCACCGCCACGAACGGCCCCTCGCGCCGGGCGCTGCGCTCATGCAATTGGCGCGCGAAGACTTCCTTGCCGGCACCGGTCTCACCTTGCACCAGCACCGGCAGGTTACGGTCCTTGACCCGCACCGCCAGGCGTAGGTGTTCATCCACGCGCGGGTCGACCTGGGTGATCGCGACCGCGCGCGCGGGCGTGCGACGCGGCGTGTTGACGCGCACGTGCAGCACGCCGGGTTCGCCCAGCCATTGCAGGTGCTGGGTCGATTGATCAGTGACTGCACGCAGGGCATCCAGGTCGAATACCTCGCCGATATGCTCCGGCACCTGGCCAAAGCGCCGACGCAGCGCCAGGCGTGCCTTGCTGTTCAGGGCCTGCAGGCGACCGTCCTGGTCCCAGGCCAGCAGCAGGTCGGGCTGGCTGTCGACATAGCCCGGCGTGCTGTGGGCCTGCAGCACCCAGTGCTGGGGAGCGCTGTGCATGAAGAAGGCGTTTTCGATGGCCTGCGCGCTCTGCGCCACCATCTGCCGCACCAGGTGCTGGCTGCGTCGGTCGTCCGGGGACTTGAGCGCCGAGGCATCCAGCACCCCCAGCAGGTTGCCCTGCGGGTCGAACATCGGTGCGGCCGAGCAGGTCAGGTCGATGAAGGCCGCGCGAAAGTGATCGCGCTTGTGCACCGTGACCGCCGCCTTGCTGGTCAGCACCGTGGCCACGCCGCAGGTGCCTTCTTCGGCTTCCGACCAGCACGTGCCCAGGTACAGGCCGGCCTTGCGGCAGTCGCTGCGAATGGCGGTGTCCACGCGGTGGTCGATGGTCTGGCCCTGGGCGTCGGTGAGCATCACGCAGTAGTCGGCGTGGCGCACGCGGTGGTGCAGTTGCCCGACGGCTTCGCCGGCGATGCGCATGAACAGTTCGGCGCGCTCACGGCATTCCTTGAGCAGGGGTTCGCTGAGGATACGCGGCCCCTGCAGGGAGCCGGGGTCCAGGTGATGTTGCTCCATGGAGCGGCGCCAGGAGTCGAAAATCAGCGACGGCACCGGCGCCTGGGGCAGGCGATCGGCATTGCGGACCACGCGACTGACGCAGTCGACGTGCTCTCTGGAGTTCGCGGCGAGCATAAGGCCTCCGGTTCTCGATCTTTGTTGTTATGCCGGCCATTAAGCGCCTATGGGCGCAGGCGGACAAGGGCGGCCTGACCAACAGCCGGCCGTGAGACGCAGCGTCTCACCAGGCCTGAGACGCAGCCTGCAGGCTGCAATGGCGCGTCTCATTCTGCGCAGGCATCGCGCCCCGGTACAACCGCACGGCACTGCTCTGGATCAAGGCTTTGCCAGGTTTTTTCGCGCCTTGGCACAGGCTGTGCTGAACCGCTTGCAGCTGGCCGACGCCAGCCTTTTGTGTGTCGAGACAACCTGGAGAACAACAAGATGTCCACTCACCTGTCCACCGATCAATTGCTGCATGCCTACACCGTGATGCGCACCATCCGTGATTTCGAAGAACGCTTGCACGTGGAATTCGCCACCGGCGAGATCCCCGGTTTCGTGCACCTGTACGCCGGCCAGGAAGCCAGCGCTGCCGGGGTCATGGCCCACCTCAACGATGAAGATTGCATCGCCTCCAACCACCGTGGCCACGGCCATTGCATCGCCAAGGGCGTGGATGTGTTCGGCATGATGGCCGAGATCTACGGCAAGAAAACCGGCGTGTGCGGCGGCAAGGGCGGCTCCATGCACATCGCCGACCAGGAGAAGGGCATGCTCGGCGCCAACGGCATTGTCGGCGCCGGTGCACCGCTGGCCGCAGGCGCGGCGCTGGCCTCCAAGCTCAAGGGCAGCCAAGGCGTGGCCGTGGCGTTTTTTGGCGATGGTGGCTCCAACGAAGGCGCGGTCTTCGAGGCCATGAACCTGGCCGCGATCATGAAACTGCCGTGCCTGTTCGTCGCCGAGAACAACGGCTATGCCGAGGCCACCGGGTCCGGCTGGTCGGTGGCGTGCAAGGACATTGCCGAGCGCGCCGTGGGCTTTGGCATGCCGGGGGTGATTGTCGATGGCAATGATTTCTTCGCCGTGCATGCGGCGCTTGGCGTCGCGGTGGAGCGGGCACGCAAGGGCGAGGGGCCGACGCTGGTGGAGGTCAAGCTGAGCCGTTTCTACGGCCACTTCGAGGGCGATGCGCAAACCTATCGCGGCCCGGATGAAGTGAAGAACCTGCGCGAATCCCACGATTGCCTGGCGTTGTTCCGCCAGCGGTGCAGCGCCGAAGGCTGGCTCGATGCCGCGCAGTTCGAGCGTATCGACGGCGAGGTCGCACAGTTGATCGAAGACGCCGTGCGCCTGGCCAAGTCCGATCCCAAGCCCCTGGCCGCCGATCTGTTGAGTGACGTGTACGTCGCCTACCGCTAATAACAACAATACTCGGAGAGAATTTCATGGCTCGCAAAATCAGCTATCAGCAGGCAATCAACGAAGCCCTGGCCCAGGAAATGCGCCGCGACCAGAGCGTGTTCATCATCGGCCAGGACGTCTCCGGCGGTACCGGCTCACCGGGCGAGCAGGACGCCTGGGGCGGTGTGCTGGGGGTCACCAAGGGCCTGTACCCCGAATTTCCCGAGCGGGTCCTCGATGCGCCATTGTCCGAAGTCGGCTACGTGGGCATGGCCGTCGGCGCCGCGACCCGTGGGATGCGCCCGGTGTGCGAATTGATGTTCGTCGACTTTATCGGCTGCTGCCTCGACCAGTTGCTCAACCAGGCCGCCAAGTTCCGCTACATGTTCGGCGGCAAGACCACCACGCCGCTGGTGGTGCGCGCCATGTACGGCGCCGGTCTGCGCGCTGCGGCCCAGCACTCGCAGATGCTCACCTCGATGTGGACGCACATCCCCGGCCTCAAGGTGGTGTGCCCGGCCACGCCGTATGACGCCAAGGGCATGCTGATCCAGGCTATCCGCGACAACGACCCGGTGATTTTCCTTGAGCACAAACTGCTCTACAGCCTGCAGGGCGAGGTGCCGGAAGAGCTGTACACCGTGCCGTTCGGCGAGGCCAACTTTGTCCGCGAAGGCCGCGACGTGACCCTGGTGACTTACGGGCGCATGGTGCATGTCGCCCTCGAAGCCGCCGCCAACCTGGCCCGCCAGGGGATCGACTGCGAAGTGCTGGACCTGCGCACCACCAGCCCGCTGGACGAAGACAGCATCCTTGAAAGCGTGGAGAAAACCGGGCGCCTGGTGGTGATCGACGAGTCCAACCCGCGTTGCTCCATCGCCACCGACATCAGCGCACTGGTGGCCCAGCAGGGGTTCTCGTTCCTGCGCGCGCCGATCGAGATGGTGACCGCGCCGCACACGCCGGTGCCGTTTTCCGATGCACTGGAAGACCTGTACATCCCCAACGCGGCGAAGATCGAGGCTGCCGTGCTGAAGATCGCCGACAAGAGGAATGCCGCATGATCCATACCTTGACCATGCCCAAATGGGGCCTGTCGATGACCGAAGGCCGCCTCGATGTCTGGCTCAAACAACCGGGCGACCGGGTGGAGAAGGGCGAGGAGGTGCTGGATGTGGAGACCGACAAAATCTCCAGCAGTGTCGAAGCGCCGTTCAGTGGTGTGCTGCGCCGGGTGCTGGCGCTGAGTGACGAGACCCTGCCGGTGGGCGCGCTGCTGGCGATTGTGGTGGAGGGCGAAGCCACCGAAGAGGAGATCGATGCGGTGGTGGCGCGTTTCAATGCGGGGTTCGTCTCAAGCAACGCCGAAGCCGAAGCGTCGGGACCGAGTGCGCAGAAGGTCGAGGTTGGCGGGCGTTTGCTGCGTTACCTCGACCTGGGTGAGGGCGGCACGCCGCTGGTGCTGGTGCATGGCTTTGGCGGCGACTTGAACAACTGGCTGTTCAACCAACCGGCCTTGGCGGCCGAGCGGCGCGTGATCGCGCTGGATTTGCCGGGGCATGGCGAGTCGGGGAAACACCTGCACAACGGCGATGCCGACGAGTTGAGCCAGGCCGTGTTGGCCTTGCTCGATCACCTCGGGCTCGACCGCGTGCACCTGGCCGGCCACTCCATGGGCGGGCTGGTTGCGCTGACGATTGCCGACCAGGCTCCCGCGCGTGTTGCCTCACTCAGCCTGATCGCCAGCGCCGGCCTGGGAGCGGACATCAACGGCGATTACCTGCAAGGGTTCACCGAAGCCAACAACCGCAACGCGCTCAAGCCGCAGCTGGTGCAACTGTTCAGCGACCCCGCGCTGGTGACGCGACAAATGCTCGAGGACATGCTCAAATTCAAGCGACTGGAAGGCGTGGACCAGGCCCTGCGGCAACTGAATACGCAGCTGTTTGATGGGGGGCGGCAGACGCGGGACTTACGCAGCGTGGTGGGTCGCCAGCCGAGCTTGGTGATCTGGGGCAGTGACGATGCAATCATCCCGGCCAGCCATGCCGAGGGGTTGCAGGCCCAGGTGGAGATTGTGCCGGGGCAGGGGCATATGGTGCAGTTGGAGGCGGCGGAGCAGGTGAATCAGTTGCTGAGTCTGTTCCTCAAATCTCAAGCCTGATAGCAATCAAATGGGGGGGCGGGCTTGCTCGCGAATACGGTGGGTCAGTCAGACATTGATTGCCTGACACAGCGCTTTCGCGAGCAAGCCCACGCCCACAGGGTTAATCGTGTATCAACCATGACGCTTGAGGGTTTCGCTGGGCAGTTCCTTGAACAACGCCCGATAACTGTTGGAAAACCGCCCCAGGTGCCAGAACGACCAGTTCATCGCCACCTCTGCCACGGTGGAACCCGCTGAGCTCAACAGTTCACGCCGCGCACCATTCAACCGACGCAACCGCAACCACTGCGCCGGACTCATCCCGGTGTAGGTCTTGAAGCCCTGCTGCAACTGACGCAGTGGCACGCCGGCAATCTGGGCCAGCTCCAGCAGGTTGATGGTCTCATCCGGCGCATCTGCCACCCACTCGCCAATGCGTGCCATCAACCGGCGTTCTTCGCTGCGCCGCTGCAACGAGCTGCGGTCCAGGCACACGCAGGCGTTGTCGAGAATGAACAGGCAATCGTCGAGCAACTGCTGGGTCAGGGCATCGCGGCTGATCGGATCGATCACCGTGGCCAGGCGCGTGAGCGTGCCACTGAGCCAGCGGGTGAACAGCGCATTCTGCTGGCAGGTCAGCGGCGCCATGAACAAGCCTTCGAGTTTCGCCACGTCCAGGCCATGGCGCTGCACGAACTGCGGGCCGAACACCACCGCCACTTCACGGTAGTTTTCCGGGGTGATCCAGGTGTTGCGGCTCTCGCCATTGAGCATGTACAGCGCGTTGTCGCTGCCATCGAAACAGAACGCCAGCGAGCCCGGTGGCGCGTTGAAGTGCTGCTCCACGCGGGTGTTCATGCACTCTTCGTAGACCTCGACGCCCTGCAGGTCGAGGTAGCGGATCTGCCCGGCAAAATGCCCCGGGGACATCTGCTGGTACTGCTGCACCCAGCCGGGTGTCGCACTGCATTGAGCGGCCACATCACCGGTAGTGAAGGCCTGTACGCGCAAAGCTGTTGCCTGTGTCATGGGTGATCCGTGCGCACTCTATTGGTGCGTTGTGGTTCGTGCAAAGTGGATAGATGGCCTGTGAAGGCTGGCCCAAGATAGACCTCAATGCGCCAGGAGTACAAGCCGGCGCATGCACCCAACCCATGACGAGGTCCTTATGAACGCCCCCTTCGATCAGCTGTCCGCCTGGCTGAAAGAACACAAGATTACCGAAGTCGAATGCGTGATCAGTGATTTGACTGGCATCGCCCGCGGCAAGATTGCACCCACCAACAAGTTCCTGCATGAGCGAGGCATGCGCCTGCCGGAAAGTGTGTTGCTGCAAACGGTAACCGGGGACTTTGTCGACGACGATATCTACTACGACCTGCTCGACCCGGCCGACATCGACATGATCTGCCGCCCGGTATCCAACGCCACTTACGTGGTGCCCTGGGCCATCGAACCCACCGCGATCGTGATCCACGACACCTTCGACAAGCAGGGCAATCCTATCGAGCTGTCGCCGCGCAACGTGCTGAAAAAGGTCCTGCAGCTCTACACCGACCAGGGCTGGCAGCCGATCGTGGCGCCGGAAATGGAGTTCTACCTGACCCAGCGCTGCGAGGACCCGGACCTGCCATTGAAAACCCCGATTGGCCGTTCCGGTCGCGCCGAAACCGGACGCCAGTCATTTTCCATCGACGCCGCCAACGAGTTCGACCCGCTGTTCGAAGACGTCTATGACTGGTGCGAAGCGCAGGGCTTGGACCTCGATACGCTGATCCACGAAGACGGCCCGGCGCAGATGGAAATCAACTTCCGCCACGGCGACGCCCTCGACCTCGCCGACCAGATCACCGTATTCAAGCGCACCCTGCGCGAAGCCGCACTCAAGCACAACGTGGCCGCGACCTTCATGGCCAAGCCAGTGGCCGACGAGCCGGGCAGCGCCATGCACCTGCACCAGAGCGTGGTCGACATCGCCACCGGCAAGCCGGTGTTTGTCGACGCCGACGGGAGCATGAGCCAGCTGTTCCTGCACCATATCGGCGGCTTGCAGAAATACATCCCCAAGCTGTTGCCGATGTTCGCGCCGAACGTCAATTCGTTCCGCCGCTTCCTGCCGGACACCTCGGCGCCGGTCAATGTGGAGTGGGGTGAAGAGAACCGCACCGTCGGCCTGCGCGTGCCGACCTCGAGCCCCGACGCGATGCGCGTGGAAAACCGCCTGCCGGGCGCCGATGCCAATCCTTACCTGGCGATTGCGGCTAGTCTGCTGTGTGGCTACCTGGGCATGATCGAGCAGATCGAACCCAGTGCGCCGGTCGAAGGCCGTGCCTATGAGCGCCGCAACCTGCGCTTGCCGTTCACCCTCGAAGACGCCCTGGCGCGCATGGAGGATTGCGACACGGTCAAGCAGTACCTGGGCGAAAAGTTTGTGCGCGGCTATGTCGCGGTCAAGCGCGCCGAGCACGAGAATTTCAAGCGGGTGATCAGTTCCTGGGAACGTGAGTTCCTGTTGCTGAGCGTCTAAAAAAACCAAAAAAGGGGTGTCGATATGCGTCTCGTGAAAAAGCTTCTCCCGCTGGCCCTGGTGGCCGCGTTCAGCAGTGCCAGCCAGGCCGCGCCGACGATGAGCGTCTACAACTGGACCGACTACATCGGCGAGACCACCTTGGCCGATTTCCAGGCCAAGACCGGGATCAAGGTGATCTACGACGTGTTCGACTCCAACGAAACCCTGGAGGGCAAGTTGCTCGCGGGGCGCACCGGCTATGACGTGGTGGTGCCGTCCAACCACTTCCTGGCACGCCAGGTGAAGGCCGGCGCGTTCCTCAAGCTCGACCGTGCGCAGTTGCCCAACTTCAAGAACCTCGACCCCAAGCTGCTCAAGCTGCTGGAGAAAAACGACCCGGGCAATGCGCACTCGGTGCCGTACCTGTGGGGCACCAATGGCATTGGCTACAACGTCGACAAGGTCAAGCAAGTGCTGGGCATCGACCATATCGATTCGTGGGCGGTGCTGTTCGAGCCAGAGAACATCAAGAAGCTCAACCAGTGCGGCGTGGCGTTCCTCGACTCGGCAGATGAGCTGTTCCCGGCAATCCTCAACTACATGGGCAAGGACCCACGCAGCGAGAACCCCAAGGACTATCAGGAAGCTGAAGCCAAGCTGCTGACGCTGCGTCCCTACATCACCTACTTCCATTCCTCCAAGTACATCTCGGATCTGGCCAACGGCGATATCTGCGTGGCCTTCGGTTACTCCGGCGACGTCTTCCAGGCCGCCAACCGCGCCAAGGAAGCCAAGAACGGCGTGAACATTGCCTACTCGATTCCCAAGGAAGGTTCCAACCTGTGGTTCGACCTGCTGGCGATTCCCGCCGATGCCAGCAACCCGAAGGAGGCCCATGCCTTCATCAACTATCTGCTCGACCCTGAAGTGATCGCCAAGGTCAGTGCCTCGGTCGGCTATGCCAACGCCAACCCCGCGGCCAAGACGTTCATGGACCCGGAACTGGTGAACAACCCTGAGGTGTACCCGTCCCAGGAAGTGCTTGACAAACTCTACATTTCCACCACGCCGACCCCGGCGACCATGCGCCTGATGACCCGCGCCTGGAGCAAAGTGAAGACCAATAAATGATCCCATCCAGTGACCACGCCCGTTCCTACTATCGCGCCTCGGCCAACGCCATGCCGGCGCGCCCGTCGCTGGGCGCCGACCTGACGGCCGATGTGTGTGTGATCGGCGGCGGTTTCACCGGCGTCAACACCGCCATCGAGTTGGCCGAGCGCGGGCTCTCGGTGATCCTGCTGGAGGCCCGGCGCATTGGCTGGGGCGCCAGCGGGCGTAACGGCGGGCAGTTGATTCGCGGGATTGGTCATGACGTCTCGGGGTTTGCCAAGTACGTGGGCGAGGAGGGCGTGCGTTACCTGGAGCGCGCGGGCATCGAGTCGGTGGCGTTGGTGGGCGAGCGGATTCGCGCGCACGGCATCGACTGCGACCTGCGCTGGGGCTTTTGTGAGTTGGCGAATACGCCGGCACAGTTCGCCGCGTTCAAGGGCGAACAGGCGCACCTGGCAGCGCTGGGATATACCCATGAAACGCGCCTGGTCGGCCCTGGGGATATGCAGCAAGTGGTCGGCTCAACGCTGTATGCCGGGGGCCTGGTGGACATGGGCTCGGGGCATTTGCACCCGTTGAACCTGGTGCTGGGCGAGGCGCATGTGGCCGAGTCCCTCGGCGTGCGGATTTTCGAGCACACTGAAGTGCTGGAACTGCTCCACGGCGACACGGTGCAGGTGCGCTGTGCCGGGGGCACCGTGCGCGCCGCCAACCTGGTGCTGGCGTGCAATGCGCACCTGGACGAATTGGAGCCGCGCCTGAGCGGCAAGGTACTGCCAGCGGGCAGCTACATCATCGCCACCGAGCCGTTGTCGGAGGAGATGGCCAACCAGTTGATCCCGCAGAACCTGGCGCTGTGCGACCAGAAAGTCGGCCTGGATTACTACCGGTTGTCCGCCGACCGCCGCCTGCTGTTCGGCGGCGCCTGTCACTACTCCGGACGCGATCCAGCGGACATCGCCGCGTATATGCAGCCGAAAATGCTCAAGGTATTCCCGCAACTGGCCAACACGGCCATCGAGTTCCAGTGGGGCGGCAAGATCGGCATCACGGCCAATCGTTTTCCCCAGGTCGGGCGCTTGCAGCAGTACCCGAATGTGTTCTATGCCCAGGGCTATTCCGGGCATGGGCTCAACGTCACTCACTGGTGCGCACGGCTGCTGGCCGAAGGTATCCACGCCGGCCACAGCAAGGGGCTGGATATCTTCAGCCAGGTGCCGCACATGACCTTCCCCGGCGGCAAGGCCTTGCGTTCGCCACTGCTGGCGTTGGGGATGCTGTGGTATCGCCTGAAGGAATGGATCTAGCCGACGCCGCCCTCCAAATGTGGGAGCGGGCTTGCTCGCGAATACGGTCTGTCAGTCACCGGATGTATTGGCTGGACCAACGCCTTCGCGAGCAAGCCCGCTCCCACATTTTGGATGTATGCAGGGCTCAGGTTTGGCGTCGTGGCTGAAGGCGTTGACGGTTGGAGTCCTATTCGCCCGTGGGTTCGGTGAGTACCTTGCGGAACGTTTCCACCAGCGGGCGCAGGTTGATCCGGTGCCACGCCGCCCACAGTGGCGTGGTGTAGGTCAGCCAGGGCAGTTCGCGCAGCACCACGCCCGGCGGTGCATTGCGGCTCAGGCCTTTTTGCACCATCGCCACCCCCAACCCGGAGGCGACCAGGCCCAAGGCGGTGAACGGCTCGCTGGCTTCCATGGGAATCTGCGGGGTGAAGCCGGCGCGGATGCAGGCGGCGACAAAGTCATCGGCGGGGTTGGCGCCGGATTTGCGCTGCACGCCAATCCACTCCTGATCGGCCAGGTGCTCGGGCAGCAGTTCAGTCTGCCTGGCCAGCGGGTGATGCTCGGGCAGGGCCAGCAGCATCGGGTCGTCCAGCACTTGCAGGGCGGTCAGTTCCGGGTCATCGGCGGCCGGTGGTTCCGCCACCAGGGCGATGTCCAGGCTGCGCTGGCGCAGGCCTTCGAGTTGTTCGAGGGAGGGCAGGTTGTACAGCTTGATGTGCACGGTGGGCCGGTCGTCGCGCAGGATGCGCAAGGCATTCGGCAGCACGCCGGCGTGCATGGCGTTCTCGATGTAGCCGATGCACAGGCCACCTTCTTCACCACGGCCGAGGCGCTTGCCCAGGGATTCGAGGCGATTGGCGTGGGTCAGCAGGGCCTTGGTCTCGGCGAGAAAAGTCTGCCCGTCGCGGGTCAGGCGGATGCGTTGCTGGCTGCGTTCGAACAGGGTCAGGCCCAGGCGTTCTTCGAGCTGGGCAATCTGCCGGCTCAACGGCGACTGCGAGATATGCAGGCGCTCGGCGGCGCGGCCGACGTGTTCTTCTTCAGCGACCACTTCGAAGTAGCGCAACTGGCGTAGATCAATCATGTAAGACCTATTGGGACTCAAGTTGGTCGCAGTATGTCTTGGACGGTCCGATCTAGGCAATCTACGATCTGCTCAACGGTCACAGCGACCCTGAACCGATTGAGGATCCACCATGAGCTTGAAAGACAAATTGCCCGGCCAACTGGGCTTTGGCACGGCCCCACTGGGCAACATGTTCCGCGCCATCCCTGAGGAAGAAGCCCAGGCCACCGTCGAGGCCGCCTGGAACCAGGGCGTGCGCTACTTCGATACCGCGCCGTTCTACGGTTCGGGCCTGTCGGAAATCCGCCTGGGCCAGGCCCTGTCGCAATACCGTCGCGACGACTTCGTGCTCAGCACCAAGGTCGGCCGCCTGATCCTCGACGAAGTCGAAGAAAGCGCGCGTGATCTCGGTGAAAAAAGCGGCGTGTTCGAACACGGTCGCCCGAACAAGATGGTCAACGACTACAGCGCCGATGCCACCTTGCGCTCCATCGAAGACAGCCTGAACCGCCTGCAGACCGATCGCCTGGATATCGTCTGGATTCACGACATCGCCCAGGACTTCTACGGCGACCAGTGGCTGGACTACTTCAACCAGGCCCGCACCGGCGCCTTCAAGGTGCTGACCCGCCTGCGTGAAGAGGGTGTGATCAAGGCCTGGGGCCTGGGGGTGAATCGCGTCGAGCCCTGCGAGCTGACCCTGGACCTTGCCGAAGCCCAACCCGACGGTTTCCTGCTGGCCGGCCGCTACACCTTGCTGGACCACGACCGCGCCCTGCAGCGCTTGATGGACGCCGCCCTGGCGCAGCAGGTCGAAATCGTCGTCGGTGGCCCGTACAGCTCGGGGATCCTTGCCGGGGGCGCGCACTTCGAATACCAGCCAGCGGGCCCGGCGATCATCCACAAGGTCGAGCAGATCAAGGCGATTGCCCAGGCCTTTGGCGTGAGTGTGAAGGCGGCGGCGCTGCAGTTTTCCCTGGCGCATCCTGCCGTGGCGGCGGTCATTCCGGGCGCCAGTCGTCCGGGGCGGATTGCCGAAGACGTCGCGGCGTTGTCAGAGAAGATTCCGGCAGCCTTCTGGCAGGCCCTGCGCGATGCCCACTTGGTGTCGGACCGCGCACCACTGCCGCTCTAATACGAGGATTCCAGCATGAAGATTGATGTAAGCGGCAAAGTAGCCATCGTCAGCGGCAGCACGGCAGGCATCGGCCTGAGTATCAGCCAGGCCCTGGCAGCGTCCGGCGCCACCGTGGTGGTGATCGGGCGCGAAGCGGGCAAGGTCGATGACGCACTGGCGAGCATTCGCCAGGCGGTGCCCGGCGCCAACCTGCGCGGGCTGGTGGCGGACCTGGGCACCGCTGAAGGCGCCGACACACTGTTCGCCGCCGAACCGCGTGCCGACATCCTGGTCAACAACCTGGGCATCTTCAACGATGTGGATTTCTTCGAAGCGCCGGACAGCGAATGGACACGCTTCTACGAGGTCAACGTGATCTCCGGTGTGCGCCTGGCGCGGCACTACGTGCCGGGCATGGTCGAGCAGGGCTGGGGTCGGGTGATTTTCCTGTCCTCGGAATCCGGGGTGGCAACGCCGGCGGACATGATCAACTACGGCGTGACCAAGAGCGCCAACCTGGCCGTGTCCCACGGCCTGGCCAAGCGCCTGGCCGGCACTGGGGTGACCGTCAACGCGGTGCTGCCGGGCCCGACTTTCACCGACGGCCTGGAGCAGATGCTCAAGGACGCCACCGCGAAGTCCGGGCGCAGTGCACGGGACGAGGCCGATGTGTTTGTGCGAAACGCGCGACCCACTTCGATCATCCAGCGCGCAGCGAATGTGGATGAAGTGGCGAACCTGGTGGCGTACATTGCTTCACCCCTGTCCTCCGCGACCACCGGTGCCGCGTTGCGGGTCGATGGTGGTGTCGTCGATAGCATGGCGATCTGAATTTTTTACCTTCTGGAGTATTTATCGTGGCAACAGCGTCTTCTGTGATTGAAATTCCGGTGTCGGCCGATCAGGTCTGGCAATTGGTGGGCGGCTTCAACAGCCTGCCGGACTGGCTGCCGTTCATCGTCAAGAGCGAGCCCAGCGATGGCGGCCGCGTGCGGCACCTGCAGACTGCCGACGGCGGCGTGGTGGTCGAGCGCCTGCAGGCCTTCGATAACGTCGGGCGCACTTACAGCTACACGATTGAGCAATCGCCGTTTCCGGTGAGTGCTTACCTGGCGACCTTGCAGGTCGAGGCGCTTGGCGAATCGTCGGCGAAAGTGACCTGGTCCGGCGTGTTCACGCCGGCGGCGGGGACCACGGACGCGGCGGTGGAAGAGCTGTTTGCCGGGGTGTACAGCGGCGGGCTTGAAGCGCTGCGGGCCAATTTCCCGGCCTGACTCGATCAGCCAGGCAACACCATTCCAATGTGGGAGCGGGCTTGCTCGCGAATGCGGTGGATCAGTCGATACTGTTGGTGACTGACAGACCGCTTTCGCGAGCAAGCCCGCTCCCACATTTATTGACCCGGGGGAGTACTCAGGCTTCCGGCATCAGTTGCTGGCGGCATTCGAGAATCAGGCGGGCGCCGCCTTGCTCGCTGCTGCCGACTTCGAGCTTGAACCCGTGCAGGTTGATGATCGCCGCCACAATCGACAAGCCCAAGCCGAACCCGCCTTGCTGGTCGCCTTCATCCACGCGGTAGAAGCGCTGGAACACCGCATCACGTTCGGCGGCCGGGATGCCCGGGCCGGAGTCGTGGACTTCGATGCGCGTGCTGCCGGCATCGTTGAGACCCCGCAGGATCACCTCGCCACCCGGTGGGGAAAACTTGATCGAGTTGCTCAGCAGGTTGGCCAATGCTTCGAACAACAGTGCGCGGTCGCCGGTGATCCACGGCAAGGACTCGGGGACTTCAAGGCGCAGCTGCAATTCGCCTTCTTCTGCCAGGGGCAGGTAGAAGTCATGCAATTCGCGCAACAGTGGCAGCGGGTCCATCACCAGGAAGCCTGAGCGGCGCTGGTGGTCCTCCAATTCCGAGATCCGCAGCAGCCCGCGAAAGCGTGCCATCAGGGTGTCGGTCTCGGTAATTGCATCGTCGAGTTTTACCGCGTAGTGCGAGTCGGCCTCCGCTTCCTGGCGGATGCGGTAGAGCTGCGCCCGCAGGCGGGTCAGCGGCGTGCGCAAGTCGTGGGCGATGTTGTCGCACACGCCCTTGACCTCGTTCATCAGCTTCTCGATGCGGTCGAGCATGGCGTTGACGATGGCCGCGAGCATGTCCAGCTCGTCACGCCGGTTGGACAGCGGCAGGCGGTGAGTGAGGTCGCCGGCGACGATGGCTTCGGCGCTGGCCTGGATCCCACGGATCCGGCGCAACGGGCGGCGGCGCAGCAAATGCCAGCCAGCGGCGCCGGGAATGATCGTCAGCGACAGCGCCCACAACAGCGCGTGCCAGATGATCCGCGTCACGCCAAACAACGAGCCGTTGGCCCGCACCAGCACCAGCCAGCGGCCGTCGTCGGTGTGGGTGGCCACGGCGTCGCAGCTGTCCTTGGGCAGTTTGGGGTCGTCGGAATCGACGCAGTTGGCCAGGGCGTGGATCTTGCCGTCCAGCGGCAAGTCGGGCGGAATCGCGCGGATCGGCCCGCTCAAGGGGCGAAACTGCTCGTCGAACAGGCCGTAGGCGTCCACGCCCTTCATGTCGAAGGTCATGCTGGTGGTCAGGGCTTCCACCAGTTCCTCGCCGTCGAAACGCTGGAATAAATGTTGGCGCTGCATCAGCGAATGGCGCGACAGATCACCCAGGTAACCCGACACTTCGTAGTACAGCACCCCCATGAGGATGCAGCTCCAGGCCACGAACAACGAGCTGTACAGCGCCAGCAGGCGGCTGCTGGAGGAGCGCCAGCCCTTAGAGGGGTTCAGCAATGACATAACCGGAACCTCGTACCGTGCGGATCAGCGGCGTGAGGCCCGGTGGATCGATTTTCTTGCGCAAGCGACCGATGTGCACATCGATCAAGTTGGTGCCCGGGTCGAAGTGATACCCCCAGACTTCCTCGAAGATCATCATCCGCGACAGGATCTGCCCGGTGTTGCGCATCAGGAATTCGAGCAGTTTGTATTCGGTCGGCAGCAGGCTCAGCGGCTGTTCGGCACGGCTGGCTTCACGGCTGATCAGGTTGAGTTCCAGGTCGGCCACGCGCAGGGCGGTCTCGAACTCCTTGACCGTGCTTTTACGCCGCAGCAGCACTTCGACGCGGGCGGCCATTTCATCCGAGGCGAAAGGCTTGGTCAGGTAGTCATCGCCGCCGGCGCGCAGGCCGCGCACGCGCTCGTCGACGTCGGAGAGGGCGCTGATCATCAGGATCGGCGTGGACACGCCGATGGTGCGCAGGGTGGTGACGATGGCCAGGCCATCGAGTTCGGGCAGCATGCGGTCGAGGGTGATCAGATCGTAATCACCGCTCACGGCACGGACCAGGCCTTCGCGGCCGTTGTCCACCCAATCTACGTCCAGTCCATGGCTACTCAGCTCGGCGACGATCTCGCGGGCCGTTACGGCGTCATCCTCGATGGTCAAAATACGGGTCATGGGATTACCTTTCACACAGGAAAACCGCAATCGCCGGCAAGCCGGCGCCTACAGAAGTGGGAGCATTTTGCCAATAAATGGCTGAACGCTTCCTAAATAAAACGTCATGTTGGCAAAACTGACAAAAATTTCATCACTTGGCATGCGATCCGGCAGGCGCCGGCTTGCTGGCGATAGGGGTGTGTCCGTCAGCGCTTTGGGCGCCGGGAATCGCGCTATCGCTGGCAAGCCGGCGCCTACAGGTGAGTGTTCAGCCTGGGATTGCATAACGCCCGCCTTGTTCGGTCATTTCTTGCAAGTTGCATGGTTCAAATTAGTTCAATTTAGTTAACTTGTTGAAATATAAGGATTTTAAATTTTCGAGCGACTGGCACGCTGCCTGCACTGTCCCTTTTGAGAGTTGTAACACTATTTTTCCTGCCGGGAGCAAAACAACAATGATCACATCCTCATCCACGCTGCAAGAGTCGAGCGCGCTCTCCGGGGTTTCCTGGGGGGCGATTTTTGCCGGGGCCGCAGCCGCGGCTGCACTGTCACTGATTCTGGTACTGCTGGGTTTCGGCCTGGGCTTTTCGGCGGTGTCGCCGTGGGCCGATAGCGGCATCAGCGCCAAGGGGCTTGGCATTTCCACCATTATCTGGCTGGCGTTTACCCAGATCGTCGCCTCCGGACTGGGCGGTTACATCGCCGGCCGGTTGCGCGTGAAATGGGCCAATATGCACGGCGATGAGGTGTATTTTCGCGACACCGCCCATGGCTTCCTGGCCTGGGCCGTGGCCACGTTGATTACCGCGACCCTGGTGGTCGGCTCGGTCAGCAGCGTGGTCAGCGGTGGCGTGCAAGCGGGTGCCAGTGTGGCGTCCGGTGCTGCCAGCGGTGTCACCCAGGCCGCCGGCAGTGCGGCCAAAGGTGCCAACGGCCAGGACTTCGGCTACTACGTCGACAGCCTGTTCCGTGACGACCGCCCAGCCGCCGTCAGTGATGACGCGGTCCACGGCGTGGTTGCGCGCATCTTTGCCCGCACCCTGAGCAACGACGGCCAACTGGCCCCTGAAGACCGTGCCTACCTGGCCCAGTTGATCAGCCAGCGCACCAACCTCAGCCAGGCTGACGCCGAGGCGCGTATCGACAAGGTCTACGGTGACGCCCGTAAAGCCCTCGAAGACGCCAAGCTCAAAGCCAAGCAAGCCGCTGACACCGCCGCCAAGGTCGCTGCCTGGACGTCGCTGTGGATGTTCGTGGCCCTGCTGATCGGTGCGTTTTTCGCCAGCTTCGCTGCAACCTTCGGCGGTCGTCGCCGGGATGCGGTGGTGTATGTCGAAACTGAACACTTCGTTCGTTAATTCAAGGAGAACAACATGCGCTCATTACTGCTTTGGTTCCTCGGTGTGCCTATTCCGGTGATCATCCTGATCGCGATCTTTATGCACTGATTGCCGTCTTAATCGGTAAACGTGGGAGCGGGCTTGTTGGCGAATGCGCGGTGTCAGTGACTCATGAGTTGACTGACACAACGTTTTCGCCGGCAAGCCCGCTCCCACGTTTGTTTGTGCGCAGGGCCAGCCAACTGGTCAGCAGCAAGCCGCTCGCCAGCGCGGTCATGATCACCAGGGGCCGCGAGGTGCCGTTGGACAGCAGGCCGGTAACCCAGCTGCTCAGCGCCGTCAGGAACATCTGGGTAAAGAAGAACAGGCCAGACGCCGTCCCGGCGATTGCGCCGTAGGGCTGCAGCACCGACAGCTGGCACGCCGGAATCACCATCCCCACCGACACCATGATCACCACCATCGGCAGCACAATCGCCAGCCATTGCTGCGGCAACGCCAGGGTGGCGAGTGCGAGCAGCAGGCTGCCCAGCACATTCAGGGCAATCGCCGCGTTGATCAGGCGATCCGGTTCGAATCGCTGCACCAGCCGACGGAACAGGTTGGCACCGAGCATGTAGCCACTGATGGTGGCGGCGAACACCAGCGCATAGGCGGTCGCCGTCAGGTGAAAACCACGCTGCAGCAGCGCCGACGACTCGCTGATGAAGGGGAAATAGGTGCTGTACACGCAGCCGATCGCCAGGGAATAGCGCAGGAAGTAGCGATCGCGCAGCAGTTGGGCATAAATCCGCAGCAGGTTGCTCGGCGGCGCGGCGGCCACCTCCGGCGGGCGGGTTTCGGGCAGGCGGCGATACACCACCAGGTACAGCACCGCGCCGATGAGGCCGAGCAGCACGAATAGCCCGCGCCAATTCACCAGCGGCAACAGCAGGCTGCCCAGCACCGGCGCGGCCATTGGCGAGACGGCCATGGCCATGGAGATCAGGCCCAGCAGCCGCGCCTGTTCATGGCGGTCGAAGTAGTCGCGCACGATCACCCGGCCAATGACCGTGGTGCAGCACCCGCCCAGGGCCTGGAACAACCGGGCAATGATCAGCACGCCGAGGCTGTCGGCCAGCGCACACGCGACGGTGGCGACCACGTACGTGAACAAGCCCGCCAGCAACACCGGGCGGCGGCCGAAGCGATCCGTCAGCGGACCGCTGACCAGCAGGGAAATCGCCGAGCCAAGGGTGTACAGGGTGAGGATCAGCTGCAGCTGGCTGTCGCGGGTGTGGAAATAGTCGGCCATGGCGGGCAGGGCCGGCAGGTGCATGTCGAGGGTGATGCGGGGCAGGCCGATCAGCACGGTGAGCAGCACCAGCCAGAACCTGAAGGAGAGGGCGCTTTGGGTCATGGCACGCTTCTTTGCAATGAGTAGAGCCCGAACTCTAGCGGCTTTGTGGTTTAATCCTGTGGGCCATTTATGCCTGGAAAGAGTGGACCACTATGAGCCGAGGAAAAGCTGCTTCCGCCCTGGACCTGCCCCGTCCCGATGGCCTCGATGCCAGCAAGCAACAAGGTGCCTACGCGGCGTTGCGGGGTGCGATCCTCAATCGGCAGTTGCCGGCAGGCAGCCGCTTGCCGTCCACTCGCAGCCTGGCCGAGCGCTGGCAGGTGTCGCGTGGCACCCTGGAAGCGGCATTCGAGCGCCTGCACAGCGAAGGCTATGTGCAGCGGGTGGCCGGCTCCGGCACGCGGGTCTGCGCGGTGATCCCCGAACAATTCATGGCCGCGCCGACGGTGACGCAGGCGCCGCGTCGCGCCGTGGTGCCGGATCAGCCGGACGCCGGCGTGCAGAGCCACGTGCCTTTTGTCGCGCGGCGGCCGGACGCGAGCCTGTTCGACCTGAAAACCTGGGCCCGCTGTATTTCCCGTGGGCTGCTGTCTGTGGGCCCCGGCGTGCTTGAAGCCGCGCACCCTGCGGGCCTGCCGCAGCTGCGCGCGCAGATCGCCGATTACCTGCGCAGCTACCGTGGCCTGCAGTGCGAGGCCGACGAGGTGATCGTCACCACCGGCATTCGCCATGCGCTCGACCTGATCGCCCGCACGCTGCTCAAGCCCGGCGACACCGCCTGTGTCGAGGATCCTGGCTACCCGCCGGCGCGCCGCCTGTTCAGCCTGGCAGGTGCGCATATCCACGCGGTGCCGGTGAACGCCGAAGGCCTGGACACCGACCAACTCCCCGACACGGCGCGCCTGGCCTATGTGACCCCGGCGCACCAGGCCCCGCTGGGCATGACCCTGTCGGTGTCGCGCCGCCTGGCGCTGCTGGACTGGGCCGCCCGTGCCGAGGCGTGGGTGGTCGAAGACGATTACGACAGCGAGTACAACTACAACGCCGCGCCGCTGGCCGCGCTCAAGTCCCTGGACTCCAGCGACCGGGTGATCTACTGCGGCAGCTTCAACAAGAACCTGTTCCCCGGCCTGCGCGTGGGCTTCATGGTGGTGCCCAAGGCGCTGCGTCCAGCGCTGCTGCGCACGCTGCAACTCACCGGGCATTCGGTGGGGGCAGGCGATCAGTCGGGGTTGGTGGAGTTCCTCGGCAGCGGCGCGTTCGTGCGTCACCTGCGGGCGTCGCGCCAGGCTTACCAGGCGCGGCGCGATGCGCTGTTGGAATGCCTGGGCGGGCAGTTCAGGGTCAGCGGCCAGCAGGCGGGCCTGCACTTTGTACTGTGGTTGCCGGCGGGGGTCGAAGAGCCAGATTTCTGCACCCGTGCCGCCGCTGTCGGCCTGACCTTGCAGCCCCTGGGCACGTTCTGCCGGGACGCGCGCCTGCCGCCGGCGGTGATCATCGGCTACACCGCGTTGACCCTCGCGCAGATCCGCTTCCATGGCCGCGCGTTGGCGAAATTGTTAATGGCGGCTTAACGCCCGCTTGGCTAGACTCGCGCCCCATGAGCCGCCTTCTGCGTTTGATCCTGGTCCTGCTGTTAAGCCTCACGCTTCCCCTGACCGGGATGGCGGGCGTGCCGTCGAGCACCGAGCCTTGCCCGATGAAGATGGCGGACATGCCGATGATGACCGACATGACCCCTGACTGCTGCCAGGACGGCGTGGATCATGGCAAGGCCTGCAAGCCCGGCCAGGAATGCAAGACCGGCGGCCTGTTGCAACTGTCGGTGCCGCTGCTCAAGGCGCCTGTGACCCTGGCGTCGGCGCAGCTTTTCAGCACCACCTCGGACTTTATCCCCGACCGCACGCCGTCCGGCGTCTGGCGCCCACCCCGCTACTGATTCCTGTTGCACCTGAAGTCTCATCCCGCCTTCGGGATGGCCTTGCTGTGCGCCGCATAACCCGGCGCGCAGTGGAACAGAACAGGAATCTTCAGCATGAATTCCCTCTACATGCGCGCCCTGGCGTTGGGCGTGCTGGCGTGGCCGCTGCTGGCGTCCGCGCTGACCCTGGATGACGCCCTGCGCCTGGCGCAAACCACTGCGCCGTCGCTCGCGGCCGAGTCGGCCAAGCTGCAGGCGGCGACGCAGGCGGCGATTCCGGCCGGTGAATTGCCCGACCCGAAACTCGTCGTAGGCCTGCAAAACTTCCCCATCGGCGGGCCCGATCGCGGCACGTTGTATGGCGATGACATGACCGAGCAAATGGTCGGTATCCAGCAACAGGTGCCCAGCCGTGACAAGCGCAAGGCGCGGGTCGAACTGGCCGACGCCACCGTGGCGCGCACAGCGGCCGAAGGGCGCGTCGAGCGCCTCAATGTGCGCCAGGCCACTGCCCAGGCGTGGATTCGCGCTTATGCGGTGGAGCGCAAGGACGCCTTGTTCCAGGACTTCTACCGACAGAATCGCCTGCTGCACGACAGCGTCCGCGCCCAGTTGGCCGGCGGCCGTGGCCAGCCCTCGGATGCTGTCATCCCGCGCCAGGAGGCGGCTGAACTGGCCGAGCGCGAGGACGCGTTGACCGAACAGCGCGCCCAGGCCCGCGCCGCCCTCAAGCGCTGGATCGGTGCAGCGGCGAGCGAAGCCCCCAGCGGGCAATGGCCGAATTGGCCACTCGCCCATCCCTACAACCTGCACCAGCACCCCGAACTGCAAGCCTTTGCGCCGCGCACCCGCGAGGCCGAGGCGCGGCTGCGCGAAGCCAAGGCGCAAAAGACCTCGGACTGGAGTTGGGAAGTGGATTACCAGCATCGCGGTCGCGAGTACGGCGACATGGTCAGCCTGCAATTGAGCTTCGACCTGCCGATTTTCCCCGGCCGCCGGCAAAACCCCGGGATTGCCGCCCGGCAGGCCGAGCTGGACCAACTGGATGCCGAACGCGAAGCCGCCACCCGCGAACACACCCAGGTGCTCGACGACGACCTGGCCACCTATCAGCGCCTCGACCGCGCCGTGCAGCGTAGCCAGGACGCCCTGGTGCCGCTGGCCGAGGAGAAGGTCGCCTTGAGCCTGGCCGGCTATCGCGCCGGCAAGACCGAGTTGATGGCGCTGGTCAGTGCCCGTCGCGAACTGGTCGGCGCGCGTTTCAAGCAGATCGATGCCATCGAACAGCGTGCCCTGGTGGGTGCGCAGTTGTATTTTGCCTATGGGGAACCCGCCAATGATTAATCGATTGCTCGCTGTGGTGCTGCTGGCCGCAGGTGTGGGGGCGGGCTATTGGCTGGCGCAGAAACCTGCCGCAGCCCTGCCGGATAAAGCCGCGCTGTACTGGTATGACCCGATGTACCCGCAGCAGAAATTCGACAAGCCCGGCAAGTCGCCCTTCATGGACATGCAGCTGGTGCCGCGCTACGCCGAGAGCACCGCCGACAACCATGCCGTGCAGATTGACCCGCGGGTGGCACAGAACCTCGGTGTGCGCCTGGCTACGGTGAGTCGGGGCGTGCTCACGCCGACGCTGGAGCTGTCCGCCATCCTCGGGTTCAACGAGCGTGACGTGGCCGTGGTGCAGGCGCGCGCGGCGGGTTTTGTCGAGCGCGTTTACGCCCGCGCGCCGGGTGATGTACTCCAGGCCGGCGCGCCGTTGGCGGATCTGCTGATACCCGAGTGGGCGGCTGCCCAGGAGGAGTTCCTGGCCGTACGCCGCAGCGGTGATGCCAGCTGGTTGGCCGCTGCGCGCCAGCGCCTGCGCCTGAGCGGCATGCCGGCCGACGTGATCACGCGCATGGAACGCAGCGGCCGGGTGCAATCGGTGTTGACCATCACCAGCCCGTTGGCCGGTGCGTTGCAGACCCTGGACGTGCGCGCGGGCATGACGGTTGCGGCCGGGCAGACCCTGGCACGCATCAACGGCGTGGACCCGGTCTGGCTGCAAGTCGCGGTGCCGCAGGCCCAGGCGGCTGGAGTGGCGGTGGGACAGACCGTGCAGAGTCGATTTGTCGGGTGGCCCGGCAAGACCTTCAACGGCAGCGTCAGCGCGATCCTGCCAGCCACCGCCGCAGACAGCCGTACCGTGCAGGTGCGCGTCGAGCTGCGCAACCCCGACGGCGCCTTGCGCCCAGGCATGACTGCGCAGGTGCGCCTGGCGCAATCTTCCACCCAATCGGTATTGCGCGTGCCGAGCGAGGCGCTGATCCGCACCGGCAAGCGCGTGTTGGTGATGCTGGCCGAGGAGGGCGGGCACTATCGACCGGTCGAGGTCGAGGTCGGCACAGAAAGCCAGGACCAGAGCGTCATCATCAGCGGATTGCAGGAAGGCCAGCAGGTGGTCGCTTCCGGTCAATTCCTGCTGGATTCCGAGGCCAGCTTGCACGGGATAAGTGCCCCCTCGTCCGGCCCTTCTGACATGAGCCTGCAACCGGGGAGCCAGCCATGATCGCGCGGTTGATTCGCTGGTCGGTGGCCAACCGTTTCCTGGTCCTGCTCGCCACGCTGTTTGTCACCGCGTGGGGCCTGTGGGCGGTGCAGAACACGCCGGTGGATGCGCTGCCGGACCTCTCGGATGTGCAGGTGATCATCCGCACGCCGTACCCGGGCCAGGCGCCGCAGATCGTCGAAAACCAGGTCACCTACCCGATGACCACGACGATGCTTTCGGTGCCGGGTGCGAGGACCGTGCGCGGCTTTTCGTTTTTCGGCGACAGCTACGTGTATGTGTTGTTTGACGAAGGCACCGACCTGTACTGGGCGCGCACGCGGGTGCTGGAATATCTCAGCCAATTGCAGGCACGCTTGCCGGCGTCGGCCAAGCCCGCGTTGGGCCCGGACGCCACCGGCGTGGGGTGGATCTACCAGTACGCGCTGGTGGATCGCAGCGGTCGGCACGACCTGGCACAACTGCGCGCGCTGCAGGACTGGTTCCTCAAGTTCGAACTCAAGACCCTGCCCAATGTGGCGGAAGTCGCGACCATCGGCGGCCAGGTCAAGCAATACCAGGTGCAGCTCGACCCGTTGGCCCTGGCCAATCGCGGCATCACCCAGGCACAGGTTACGGAGGCGATCGGCAAGGCCAACCAGGAAACCGGCGGTTCGGTGCTGAACATGGGCGAGTCCGAATACATGGTGCGCGCCTCCGGTTACCTGAAAAGGCTGGCGGACTTTCGCGCGATTCCGTTGCGCCTGGGCACCGACAACGTACCGGTGACCCTCGGCGACGTGGCGAGCATTCAACTCGGCCCGGACCTGCGCCGCGGCGTCAGTGAACTGGACGGCGAGGGTGAAGCCGTGGGCGGCGTGGTGATCCTGCGCAGCGGCAAGAATGCCCGCGCAGCCATCGCCGCCGTCAAGACCAAGCTGGAGCAACTGAAAAGCAGCCTGCCGCCCGGTGTGGAGATCGTCACCACGTACGACCGCAGCAAATTGATCGACCGCGCCGTGGACAACCTCAGCCACAAGCTGCTGGAGGAGTTCCTGGTGGTGGCGCTGGTGTGCGGGATATTCCTCTGGCACCTGCGCTCGTCGCTGGTGGCGATCATCTCGCTGCCGGTGGGGGTATTGATCGCTTTTATCGTCATGCAGGTGCAGGGAATCAACGCCAACATCATGTCCCTGGGCGGCATTGCGATTGCCATTGGTGCGATGGTGGATGCGGCGGTGGTGATGATCGAGAACGCCCACAAGAAGATCGAGGCCTGGCACCACGCCCATCCCGGACGGGTGCTCAAGGGCGAGGAGCATTGGCAGGTCATGACCGAGGCCGCCGTGGAGGTCGGGCCGGCGCTGTTTTTCTGCCTGCTGATCATCACGTTGTCGTTTATCCCGGTGTTCACCCTGCAAGCCCAGGAAGGTCGCCTGTTCGGCCCGCTGGCCTACACCAAGACCTACGCCATGGCGGCGGCGGCCGGGTTGTCGGTGACCTTGATCCCGGTGCTGATGGGCTACTGGATTCGCGGGCGCATTCCCGATGAACAGCGCAACCCGCTCAATCGCGGGCTGATCAAGCTCTACCAACCGGCCCTCGATGCAGTGCTGCACCGGCCGCGACTGACCCTGTTGGTGGCTTTGCTGGTGGTGGCCAGTGCGTTGTGGCCGCTGTCGAGGCTTGGCGGCGAATTCCTGCCGCCGCTGGATGAAGGCGACCTGCTCTACATGCCCTCGGCCCTGCCGGGGTTGTCGACGCAAACCGCTGGCGAGCTGCTGCAACGCACCGACCGCCTGATCAAGAGTGTGCCCGAGGTCGCCCATGTGTTCGGCAAGGCCGGACGCGCCGAAACCGCTACCGACCCGGCACCCCTGGAGATGTTCGAGACCATCATCGAGTTCAAGCCCAGGGATCAATGGCGCCCCGGCATGACTCCGGACGCACTGGTCAAGGAGCTGGACCGCGTGGTGCAGGTGCCGGGGCTGACCAATATCTGGATTGCGCCGATCCGCAACCGCATCGACATGCTCGCCACCGGGGTCAAAAGCCCGATTGGCGTCAAGGTCGCGGGCACCAGCCTGATGCAGATCGATACGGTGACCCAGGCGGTGGAGAAGGTCGCGAAAACGCTGCCCGGCGTCAGTTCGGCACTGGCTGAGCGCTTGACCGGCGGGCGCTATATCGACGTGGACATCGACCGCGTGGCTGCGGCGCAATATGGGCTGAACATCGCGGATGTGCAGGCGATCGTGTCCGGCGCAGTGGGCGGCGAGACCATCGGCGAAACCGTGGAAGGCCTGGCGCGCTTCCCGATCAGCCTGCGCTATCCGAAGGCATGGCGTGACTCGCTGGAGGCGCTGCGCAACCTGCCGATCTACACGCCGTTGGGCAGCCAGATCACGCTCGGCAGTGTCGCGCAGGTCAAGGTGAGCGATGGCCCGCCGATGCTCAAGAGCGAGAACGCGCGGCCTTCGGGCTGGGTCTACATCGACGTGCGTGACCGCGACCTGGCGTCGGTGGTCAAGGACCTGCGTGCGGCAATCGACCAGCAGGTGCAACTACAGCCGGGGATGAGCCTGAGCTACTCGGGGCAGTTCGAATTCCTCGAGCGCGCCAACCAACGCCTGAAACTGGTGGTGCCGGCCACGCTGCTGATCATCTTCGTGTTGCTATACCTGACGTTCCGGCGGGTCGACGAGGCGCTCCTGATCATCGCCACCTTGCCCTTCGCGCTGACCGGCGGCGTATGGTTGCTGTATGCGCTGGGCTACAACCTCTCGGTGGCTACCGGGGTCGGGTTTATCGCGCTGGCGGGGGTGTCGGCGGAGTTTGGCGTGATCATGCTGCTGTACCTGAAAAACGCCTGGGCCGAGCGCCAGGACCATGACCTGCTGGCCGCGATCACCGAAGGCGCGGTCATGCGCGTGCGCCCCAAGGCCATGACTGTGGCGGTCATCATCGCCGGGCTATTGCCGATTCTGCTCGGCGGCGGCACCGGCAGCGAAGTCATGAGCCGCATCGCCGCGCCGATGATCGGCGGCATGCTCACTGCGCCGTTGCTCTCGCTGTTTGTCATTCCTGCGGCGTACCGCCTGATGCGCCGAAATCAGCGATAAGCACACCCACTATGGCTGCGGAGCGCTGGCCGGTTGTGGGAATCGGTTTTTGTGGCGAGCGGGCTTGCCCCGCGTTGGGCTGCGTAGCAGCCCCAAAACGGATCACCAAGGTATATACCTGGCACACCGCATTCTGCTTGATAAGGGCTGCTACGCAGCCCAACGCGGGGCAAGCCCGCTCGCCACAACAGGCCCGCTCACCACGACAAGCCCGGTTTCCAGCACAATCCCCGTGCCGTTGGGATCAGTCATCAAACCCGACCTGCTCGTGGATCTCATCCACCTTCAATTCCAACCGGTACGCCACTGCAATAAACAAGGCCTGGCACAGGCACAGGGTGGCGCTCAACGAGCGGAACGCAAACGACGACCCCTCATTCACCAACAGTACCGCGTTCGCTCGCTTGGCCAGCGGCGACAGGTTGCTGTCGGTGATGATCAGGGTCTTGGCCTGGTGATGCTGGGCAATGCGCAGGCAGTGCTGGGTCTCTTTGCCGTAGGGCGTGAAGCTGATCGCAATCACCAGGTCATTGGCGCGCACGCTGCGCATCTGCTCGCGGTAACTGCCGCCCAGCCCGGAGATCAAGTGGATGCGCTTGTTGGTGTGCTGCAGGTTGTAGACCAGGTAGTCGGCGACCGCAAAGGAGCGGCGCACGCCAACCACGTAGATATTGTCGGCGTTGACCACCAGGTCCACGGCCTTCTCGAAGGCCGTGTCATCCAGCTCCAGACCCAGGCGCTCGATGCCCGACAGCGTGGCATTCACGCATTCACGCGCCAGGTCGCCGCCGCTGGCCTTCTGCGACTTGTTGGCGATCATGCTGCGGATGCGCTGCTGGTAGTTCTGCACCGGCGTGGTCTTGTGGGTGTAGGCCTCGCGAAACAGCGCCTGCATCTCACTGAACCCGCTGAAGCCGAAACGCTGGGAAAAGCGCACGATGGCCGACGGATGCACTTCGCATTCACGGGCGATATCACTGATGCGGTCGACCATGATCCGGTCGCTCTGCTGGCTCATGTAGCTGGCGATGCGCTTGAGCTGGCGCGGCAGGCTTTCGTATTCGTCGGTGATCAGCTGCAACAGGCGTTCGGCATTGATCGGAGGGCTGGCGATGGTTCCTTCCAGGGTGGTCTCGGGATCGGTGCGGGACATGGGCAATCCTTCTGGCGTGTTCTTCTGATGCGCTGATGGGTGGCGCAAGTCTACAGGGTAGGCGCAAAAAAATACCCCGGCATCACGGCCCCGGTGGCCTGCTGAAACGATGCACGGGGGCTGGCGTGCCCCTATGCTGGCGTATTGGAAAAAATATTCCACTAAAAATAATTATGGAATAAATATTGATTGCGGCCGCCGGACGTTCTAGTCTGCTCCCACCAAGAGCGTTTGCCGTCGCCACGGCGGCACAACGCAGGCTGATAAAAATAACAGGAGCCAGCATGGGCCAGACTCGTTTTGCCAGTGGGCGTCAATTGGATCTGATTTGCCTCGGGCGCCTGGGCGTCGACCTCTATGCACAGCAAGTCGGTGCACGGCTTGAGGACGTGTCCAGCTTTGCCAAATACCTCGGCGGTTCCTCCGCCAACATCGCCTTCGGCACTGCCAGGCTTGGGCTCAAGTCAGCGATGCTGAGCCGGGTCGGGGACGACCACATGGGCCGCTTCCTGGTGGAATCCCTGGCCCGCGAGGGCTGCGATGTCAGCGGCATCAAGGTCGACCCGGAGCGCCTCACCGCCCTGGTGCTGCTCGGCCTCAAGGACCGCGAAACCTTCCCCCTGGTGTTCTACCGCGAAAATTGCGCCGACATGGCGTTGCGTGCCGAAGACATCAACGAAGCCTTTATCGCCTCCAGCAAGGCCCTGCTGATTACCGGTACGCATTTCTCCACCGACGGCGTCTACAAGGCCAGCATCCAGGCCCTCGACTACGCGGCCAAGCACAACGTCAAGCGCGTGCTGGATATCGACTACCGCCCGGTGCTGTGGGGCCTGGCGGGCAAGGCCGATGGCGAGACCCGGTTTGTCGCCGACCAGAATGTCAGCCAGCACGTGCAGAAAATCCTGCCGCGTTTTGACCTGATCGTCGGCACCGAAGAAGAATTCCTCATCGCCGGCGGCAGTGAAGACCTGCTCACGGCATTGCGTACTGTACGTGAACTGACCCCGGCGACCCTGGTGGTCAAGCTCGGTCCGCAGGGTTGCACGGTGATCCACGGCGCCATCCCCGCGCGCCTGGAGGACGGTGAGATTTACCCCGGCGTGCGTGTTGAAGTGCTCAACGTGCTCGGCGCCGGCGATGCCTTTATGTCCGGCTTCCTCAGCGGTTGGCTGAAGGATGCCAGCGATGAACGCTGCAGCCAGTTGGCCAATGCCTGCGGTGGCCTGGTGGTGTCCCGGCACGCCTGCGCCCCGGCAATGCCGACCCCGGCGGAGCTGGAATACCTGTTCAACAGCCCGGTGCCGATTACCCGCCCGGACCAGGACGTGACCCTGCAACGCCTGCACCGTGTCAGCGTGCCGCGCAAGACCTGGAAGCAACTGTTCGTGTTTGCCTTCGACCACCGCTGGCAACTGGTGGACCTGGCGCAACGCGGTGGCCAGGACCCGAGCCGGATCAGTGACATCAAGCAGCTGTTTATCCAGGCCATTGAACGCGTGGAACACAAGCTTGCCGAGCAAGGTATCGAGGCCGATGTGGGCCTGCTGGCCGACCAGCGCTTCGGCCAGGACGCGCTCAACGCCGCCAGCGGCCGGGGCTGGTGGATCGCACGCCCGGTGGAAGTGCAGAACTCGCGCCCGCTGGCGTTCGAGCACGGCCGTTCGGTCGGCAGCAACCTGATCGCCTGGCCGCAGGAACAGATCATCAAGTGCCTGGTGCAATTCCACCCCGACGACGAGCCGCTGCTGCGCCTGGAACAGGAGGCGCAACTCAAGGCGGTGTACGAGGCCTCGCTGGTCAGTGGGCATGAACTGCTGCTGGAAGTCATCCCGCCCAAGGATCACCCGTCCACGTACCCGGATGTGCTCTACCGCAGCCTCAAGCGTTTGTACAACCTGGGGATCTACCCGGCGTGGTGGAAGATCGAGGCGCAGTCGGCCGCGACCTGGAAAAAGCTCGACGAACTGATCCTGGAGCGCGACCCGTACTGCCGTGGCGTGGTGCTGCTGGGCCTGAACGCATCGGCCGAGTTTCTCGCCGATGGCTTCCAGCAAGCCAGCCACAGCACCACCTGCCGGGGTTTCGCCGTGGGGCGCACGATCTTCCAGGAGCCAAGCCGCGCGTGGATGGCGGGGGAGATCGACGATGAAACGCTGATCCAACAAGTGCAGGCCACCTTCGAACAACTGATCAACGCCTGGCGCAGTGCCAGGGGCTGAACCCAGCCGCCCATTTGAAATGCAGTCCAATGTGGGGGCTGGCTGGCCTGCGAAGGCATCACCTCGGTGTATTTGAAGGCCCGAGTTGCCCGTATCGCCGGCAAGCCAGCTCCCACATAAAGCAGATCTCAGTGATACCTGAAAATAATAAAGGTGCAGCCATGCCCGCAATCCGAATTGGCATCAACCCGATCTCCTGGAGTAACGACGACCTGCCGGCCCTGGGCGGAGAAACGCCCCTGTGCACCGCCTTGAGCGAAGGCAAGGACATCGGCTACGAAGGTTTTGAACTCAACGGCAAATTCCCCAAGGATGCCAAGGGCGTTGGCGATGTGCTGCGCCCCTACGACCTGGCGCTGGTCTCCGGCTGGTACTCCAGCCGCCTGGCCCGCCGCTCGGTGGCTGAAGAAATCGAAGCCATCGCCGGGCATGTCGAGTTGCTCAAACTCAATGGCGCCAAGGTGCTGGTGTACGGTGAAGTCGCCGACTCGATCCAGGGCTCACGCATCCGCCTGATCGAACGCCCGCGTTTTCACAGCGAGCAGGCCTGGCAGGACTATGCCGACAAACTCACCGAGCTGGCACGCTTTACCCTGTCCCAGGGCGTGCGCCTGGCCTACCACCATCATATGGGCGCCTACGTCGAGTCCCCGGAAGACATCGACCAATTGATGCAACGCACCGGCCCGGAAGTCGGCCTGTTGTTCGATTCGGGGCACTGCTACATGGGCGGCGGCGAACCCCTCGAGGTGCTGCGCAAGCACATCGACCGCGTCTGCCACGTGCACTTCAAGGATGTGCGCAAACCCGTGGTGCAACTGGCGCGTAACCAGATGTGGAGCTTCCCCGACTGCATCGTCAACGGCACCTTCACTGTGCCCGGCGACGGTGATATCGACTTCGCGCCGTTGCTCGATGAGCTGCTGGCCGCGAAGTACGAGGGCTGGCTGGTGGTGGAGGCCGAGCAGGACCCGGCCGTGGCGCCCAGCTATATCTATGCGAAAAAGGGTTACGACACCTTGCGCGCACTTCTGAGCGAGAGGACTGCACCATGAGCTTGCTGGTCAAAAGCAGTAAACGCGGACAAACCATGGTTGCCCTGGAAGAGGGCCGCCTGGAGTACGTGGGCTTTGCCGCCTACCGCCTGAGCCTGGGCGAAAACCTGCCGGTCACCGCCGGCGACCAGGAGTTGTGCCTGGTGCTGCTCAGCGGGCGGGTGAACATTGAAGGCGAGGGCTTCAGCTGGCAGAACCTCGGCGATCGCCAGTCGGTGTTCGAAGACAAATCCCCGTTCGCCGCCTACCTGCCGCCGGGCACCGACGCCCAGGTCACCGCCCTGAGCGATGTACAGATTGCGGTGTGCGCCGCGCCGGGTGCCAGCGGCTACACCCCGCGCCTGATCCGGCCTGAAGACTGCAAGCGCAGCGTGCGCGGCAAGGCTGCCAATACTCGCTATGTGTGCGACATCCTGCCCGACAGCGAGCCGGCCCATTCGCTGCTGGTGGTGGAAGTGCGCACGCCGTCCGGGCACTCGTCGAGCTACCCGCCGCACAAGCACGACACCGATGACCTGCCGCACCAGAGCTTCCTGGAAGAAACCTACTACCACCAGATCAACCCGCCCCAGGGCTTTGTGTTCCAGCGCGTGTACACCGACGATCGCAGCATCGACCAGGCCATGGCCGTGGAAAACAGCGACCTGGTGGTGGTGCCCAAGGGGTATCACCCGGTCAGCGTGCCGTACGGCTATGAATCCTATTACCTGAACGTGATGGCCGGCCCCAAGCGCGCCTGGCATTTCCATAACGACCCGCAGCACAGCTGGCTGCTGGATCTCTAATCGGTTTGAGCGGAGAACAACAATAATGAAGTCGCCTCTACGTTTTGCCCTGAATCGCATGGTTGCGCCCAACCTGTCCCTGCCGGATTTCATCCAGCTGGCGGCGTCCCTCAAGTGCGATGCCATCGAGATCCGCAACGACCTCAAGGGCCACGACATCGAATACGGCACCCCGGCCAGTCGCGTGCGTGAACTCTGCGCGGTGCAGGGTATCACCGTGCTGTCGATCAACGCGCTGTACCCCTTTGATGTGTGGAACGATGAGCGCCGCGCCCAGGCGATCACGCTCGCCACCTATGCCCGCGAATGCGGCGCCCAGGGCCTGGTGATGTGCCCATTGAATGAGCGCGGCGATAGCCGCAACGAGGCCCAGCGCGCTGCCGGGTTGCGTACCGCATTGAGCGAGCTGGCGCCGATCCTGCGTGAATACGGCATCCTCGGTTTTATCGAGCCGCTGGGTTTTGAAGAGTGTGCGCTGCGCCGCAAACGCGTGGCGGTGGACGCGATCCAGTCCATCGGCGGGCTGGATGTATTCCGCCTGGTGCACGACACCTTTCACCATCACCTGGCGAGCGAGCAGGAATTCTTCCCGCAGTTGACCGGCCTGGTGCATATCTCCGGGGTGGAGGATGCCGAGGCCCCGCTGAATTCGATCCGTGACGGCCACCGCGTGCTGGTGGGCGAGGGCGACATCCTCGGCAATGCGGCGCAGATCGACACCTTGCTCAGCAGCGGTTACAGCGGCTACCTGTCGTTCGAACCGTTTGCCGAAAGCGTACATGCATTGGCGGATATCCAGCAGGCGCTGGGCGCGAGCATCGCGCACTTGCAAGGTTCCCGGACCTGACGCCGACAGAACGGTGGGAGCGGGCTTGCTCGCGAACGCGGTGTATCAGTCAAGGATTGTGTATCTGGCACACCGCATTCACGAGCAAGCCCGCTCCCACACTGGATCACTGTTGATCGACAGATTTGCATTCATACAAGGTGCGAACATGAGTACAACACGATTGACCATGGCCCAGGCCCTGGTGAAGTTTCTGGATAACCAATACATCGAAGTCGATGGCGTACAGAGCAAGTTCGTGGCCGGCGTGTTCACGATTTTCGGCCACGGCAATGTGCTGGGCCTCGGCCAGGCGCTGGAGCAGGACAGCGGTGACCTGGTGGTGCACCAGGGCCGCAACGAGCAGGGCATGGCCCACGCCGCCATCGGGTTTGCCAAGCAGCACCTGCGCCGCAAGATCTACGCGTGCACCGCGTCCGTCGGGCCGGGCGCGGCAAACATGCTGACCGCCGCCGCGACCGCCACGGCCAACCGCATCCCGCTGCTGCTGTTGCCCGGCGATGTCTACGCCAGCCGCCAGCCCGACCCGGTGCTGCAACAGATCGAGCAATTCCACGACCTGAGCATCAGCACCAACGATGCCTTCCGTTCGGTGAGCAAATACTGGGACCGCATCAACCGCCCCGAGCAGTTGATGACCGCGGCGATCCACGCCATGCGCGTGCTCACCGACCCGGCGGAAACCGGCGCGGTAACCCTGGCCTTGCCGCAGGATGTGCAGGCTGAAGCCTGGGATTATCCGGATTATTTCCTGCACAAACGCGTGCACCGTATCGACCGCCGTCCGGCGACCACGGCGATGATCGGCGATGCGCTGGCGGCTTTCCGGGGCAAACGCAAACCGCTGATCATCTGCGGGGGCGGGGTCAAGTATTCCGGCGCGAATGCCGCGCTGCAGGCGTTTGCCGAACGCTTTGACATTCCCTTCGCCGAAACCCAGGCCGGCAAGAGCGCGGTGGTCTCCAGCCATCCGCTGAACGTCGGCGGCATCGGTGAAACCGGCTGCCTGGCTGCCAACCTGCTGGCGCCCGAGGCGGACTTGATCATCGGCATCGGCACCCGTTACACCGACTTCACCACTTCGTCGAAGTCGCTGTTCAAGCATGCCGACGTGAAGTTTCTCAACCTCAATATCAGCCCTTGCGACGCGGTGAAACTCGACGGCGTGCAAGTGCTGGCCGACGCCAAGGTCGGCCTCGAAGCCCTGGCCCAGGCCCTTGGTGATTACCGTTCCGGCTGGGGCGAGCAGGTGCGCGACGCCAAGGCCCAGCTGGACGCCGAAGTCGATCGTGTGCACCAGGTCGAATACCAGGGCGACGACTTCGTGCCCGAAGTGGATGACCACCTGGACCGCGCCGTGCTGCGCGAGTTTATCGAGCTGACCGGCTCATGCCTGACCCAGAGCCGCGTGCTCGGCGTGCTCAACCAGCACCTGGCCGACGACGCGATCATCGTCGCCGCCGCCGGCAGCCTGCCCGGTGACCTGCAGCGCGCCTGGCGCAGCAAGGGTGTGAACACCTATCACGTCGAATACGGCTACTCGTGCATGGGCTACGAGATCAACGCAGCCCTGGGGGTGAAACTGGCCGAGCCGAGCAAAGAGGTGTATGCGCTGGTCGGCGATGGCTCCTACATGATGCTGCACTCGGAGTTGGCCACCTCGATTCAGGAGCGGCGCAAGATCAATGTGGTGCTGCTCGACAACATGGCGTTCGGGTGCATCAACAACCTGCAGATCGGCAATGGCATGGACAGCTTCGGCACCGAATTCCGCTACCGCAACCCCGAGAGCGGCAAGCTCGATGGCGGCCTGGTGCCGGTGGATTTCGCCATGAGCGCGGCGGCCTATGGCTGCAAGACCTACAAGGTCAGCAGCGTCGAACAACTGGAAGCGGCCCTGGCCGATGCCCGCACGCAAAGCGTGTCGACACTGATCGATATCAAGGTCCTGCCCAAGACCATGGTCCACGGCTACCTGTCGTGGTGGCGCGTCGGCGTGGCGCAGGTGTCGACCAGCGAACGCACGAACGCGGCGGCGAAAAAACTCAATGAACACCTGGCGAAGGCCCGGCAGTACTAATAACAAGAGGAGTGTTTGCATGTCTTTGAAGCTTGGAGTGATCGGTACCGGCGCCATTGGCCGCGACCATATTCGCCGTTGCAGCCAGACCCTGCTCAACAGCCAGGTGGTGGCGGTGACCGACATCAACCTGGAGCAGGCCGCCAAGGTGGTCGCGGAGCTGAAGCTTACCGCCGAGGTGTACCCGGACGGTCTTGCGTTGATCAACTCGCCGCAGGTCGAGGCGGTGCTGGTGACCTCCTGGGGCCCGAGCCACGAAGCGTTTGTGCTCGCCGCCATCGCCGCCGGCAAGCCGGTGTTCTGCGAAAAACCGCTGGCGGTGACTGCCGAAGGCTGCCGCAAGATCGTCGATGCCGAGGTCGCCTACGGCAAACGCCTGGTGCAAGTCGGCTTCATGCGCCCGTATGACGAAGGCTACCGCGCCCTTAAAGCGGTGATCGACAGCGGCCAGATCGGCGAGCCGTTGATGCTGCATTGCGCGCACCGCAACCCGACGGTGGGCGAGAACTACAAGACCGACATGGCGATTACCGACACCTTGATCCATGAGCTGGATGTGTTGCGCTGGTTGCTCAACGACGACTACGTGTCGGTCCAAGTGGTGTTCCCACGCAAGACCAGCAAGGCCCTGGCCCACCTGCGCGACCCGCAGATCGTGTTGCTGGAGACGGTCAAGGGCACGCGCATCGACGTCGAAGTGTTTGTGAACTGCCAGTACGGCTACGACATCCAGTGCGAAGTGGTGGGGGAGACCGGTATCGCCAAATTGCCAGAGCCGTCCCAGGTGCAACTGCGCAGTGGCGCCAAGCTGTCGAATGCGATTCTGATGGATTGGAAGGACCGGTTTATCGGCGCGTATGACGTCGAGTTGCAGGCCTTTATCGACAGCGTGCGGGCGGGGCATGTCGGCGGGCCGTCGGCGTGGGATGGTTTTGCTGCCGCCGTGGCGGCGGATGCGTGTATCGAGGCCCAGGGCAGTGAGCAGATCGTCAAGGTCAGCCTGCCGGATCGCCCTGCGTTCTACGGCTAACACTCGGTCAATGTGGGAGGGGGCTTGCCCTCGATAGCGGTGGGTCAGATAACAACTGGTTGACTGACACTCCGCCATCGGGAGCAAGCCCCTCCCACAGTTGATTGGGTTTGCACTTCAATCAAGGAGTTGATCATGCGAATCGGACTAGTCGGCTACGGCCATGGAGGGCGCTTCTTTCATGCGCCGCTGATTGCCACGCTGCCAGGCGCCACCTTTGTCGGCGTGGTGACGCGCTCACCCGAGCGCCGCCAGCAATTGAGCACTGACCTTCCAGGTGTGAAGGCCTTCGACAGCATCGGCCAGATCGTCGAAGCAGGTGTCGACGCGCTGGTGATTTCCACCACTCTCAAAGGGCGCCCGGCGCTGGTGCTCGAAGCCATCGAGCACGGTGTCGCGGTGGTCAGCGACAAACCCTTTGCCAGCAATGCCGAACAGGCCCAGGCGCTGATCACCGCCGCCGAGCGCCAGGGCGTGCTGCTCAGCGTCTATCAGAACCGGCGTTGGGACTCGGACTACCTGACCCTGCGCAAGCTGATCGACGCCGGCGCCCTGGGCGCGATCACCCGCTTCGAATCCCGCGTCGAACGCTACAGCCCGCAGGCAGTCGGCAACGCCAGCGGGGGCGGCAGGCTGCGTGACCTCGGCAGCCATCTGGTGGACCAGGCCTTGCAGTTGTTCGGCCCGGTGGACCGGGTCTTCGCGCAATTGCAGTTCAGCCCGGAATATCCCAGTCTCGACCACGGTTTCTTCGTGTCCCTGACCCATGCCAATGGCGTGGTTTCCCACCTGTGGGGCAACGCCCTGCAAAACAGCCAGGCCCCGCGCTTTCGCGTCAGCGGGACGTTGGGCTGCTACACCGTCGAAGGCCTGGATGGCCAGGAAGAAGCGCTGATGGCGGGCAAATCGCCGAAGACCGAAGGCGAGCACTGGGGCGCCGAGGAGCATCGGCGCTGGGGCTGGTTCGAGCAGGGTGAGGAGCGCGAGCGCGTGCCCTCGGAGAAGGGCTGCTGGACGCAGTTCTATCGCCAGTTGCAAGCCGCCGTGCAAGGGCAAGGGCCATTGCCGGTGGATGCCTATGACGCGCTGGAAACCACCCGTATATTGGATGCTGCACGCCTGAGCGCCGAGCGCCAGCAGGTGGTTTCAACAAAAATAGAATAAAATTCTAAAACATGTTGATATGGAAATTATTTTCCAATAAAGTCTTTTCCAGGTTGCATAAAGTACGTCCCGAACCCGCTTCGGACGACTCGACAAAAACAAGATCAAAAACAACCAGGTACCGTCAGATGAAAATCTTCAACGCTGTACTGCGAGTTTTACGCCCTGCCCACACGCCACGCGGCCTGCCCCGCGCCCGGCCGTTTTACTTCTCCTTCCTCAATGTACTGTGCGTCGAGAACAAAGGCGCGCTGGTCTGCTGCATTCCGGGTGCACCGATCGTTCGATTGCCGTCATCCTCGCTCTGATAAACGCAACGTCCAAAAAACCAACAAGAAAGTGGAGACAGACCGTTCATGAAGACCCCGATCCGTTATACCGCGCTGGCCTTGTCCATGCTGCTCGCCAGTGGTTTCGCCAGCGCTGCCGATATCAAGGTGGGCGTGAGCATGTCGGCGTTCGATGACACCTTCCTGACGTACCTGCGCGAGGACATGGACAAGCAAGCCAAGTCCTACCCCAAGGGTGACGGCGTGCAGCTGCAATTCGAAGACGCCCGTGCCGACGTGGTCAAGCAATTGAGCCAGGTCGAGAACTTTATCAGCCAGAAAGTCGACGCGATCATCGTCAACCCGGTCGACACCGCCTCGACCGGCAACATCATCAAGGCCGCCACGGCGGCGAAAATCCCGCTGGTGTTCGTCAACCGCCGCCCTGACAGCCCAACGTTGGCCCCAGGTGTCGCGGCAGTGACCTCCGACGACGTCGAGGCCGGCAAGCTGCAGATGCAGTACATCGCGGAAAAACTCGGCGGCAAGGGCAACATTGTGATCCTGCTGGGTGACCTGGCGAACAACTCCACCACCAACCGTACCAAGGGCGTGAAGGAAGTCCTGACCAAGTATCCAGGCATCAAGGTCGAACAGGAGCAGACCGGGATCTGGCTGCGTGACAAGGGCATGACCCTGGTCAACGACTGGCTGACCCAGGGTCGCGACTTCCAGGCGGTGCTGTCGAACAACGATGAGATGGCGATCGGCGCCGCCATGGCCTTGAAGTCGGCGGGTAAGAAGGGCGTGTTGATCGCCGGTGTCGACGGCACGCCGGACGGTTTGAATGCGATCACCAAGGGTGACATGACCGTGTCGGCCTTCCAGGATGCCAAGGGCCAGGCGGACAAGTCGGTGGAGACGGCGCGCAAGATGGCCAGGAACGAGCCGATCGAGCAGAACGTGGTGATCCCGTTCCAGCTGATCACCCCGGACAACGTCAAAGACTTCAAGTAGCCCTGACATAACAACAATAAGCCGGCAGGGCGGCGTTGGCCGCCCTGCAGATGGAGTACCTCCCTATGCTTGCTCAAGCCACTGTCGTGCAGCCGCCCGGTCTCCAGCCCCTGCTGCCGGAAGAACCCTACCTGCTGGAAATCCTCAATATCAGCAAAGGCTTTCCCGGCGTCGTGGCCCTGGCCGATGTGCAATTGCGCGTCCGCCCAGGTTCGGTGCTGGCGCTGATGGGCGAGAACGGTGCGGGCAAGTCGACGTTGATGAAGATCATCGCCGGCATCTACCAGCCCGACGCCGGGGAAATCCGCCTGCGTGGCAAGCCGATCGTGTTTGAAACACCGCTGGCGGCACAGAAGGCGGGGATCGCGATGATCCACCAGGAACTCAACCTGATGCCGCACATGAGCATCGCCGAAAACATCTGGATCGGCCGCGAGCAGCTCAACAGCCTGCACATGGTCAACCACCGCGAAATGCACCGCTGCACCGCCGAGTTGCTGGCGCGACTGCGCATCAACCTGGACCCTGAGGAACAGGTGGGCAACCTGAGCATCGCCGAACGGCAGATGGTCGAGATTGCCAAGGCCGTGTCCTATGACTCCGACATCCTGATCATGGATGAACCGACTTCAGCCATTACCGAAAAGGAAGTGGCCCACCTGTTTTCGATCATTGCCGACCTCAAGTCGCAGGGCAAAGGCATCGTCTATATCACGCATAAAATGAATGAAGTGTTCGCCATCGCCGATGAAGTCGCGGTGTTCCGCGACGGCCAGTACATCGGCCTGCAACGTGCCGACAGCATGAACAGCGACAGCCTGATCTCGATGATGGTGGGGCGCGAGCTGAGCCAGCTGTTCCCGGTGCGCGAGACGCCCATCGGCGAGCTGCTGCTGTCGGTACGCGACTTGCGCCTGGATGGCGTGTTCAAGGACGTGTCCTTCGACTTGCATGCCGGCGAGATTCTCGGCATCGCCGGGCTGATGGGCTCGGGCCGCACCAATGTGGCGGAAACCATTTTCGGCATCACCCCAAGCGACGGCGGGCAGATTGAACTCGACGGCAAGGCGGTGCGCATCAGCGACCCGCACATGGCCATCGAAAAAGGCTTCGCGCTGTTGACCGAGGACCGCAAGCTCAGTGGCCTGTTCCCGTGCCTGTCGGTGCTGGAAAACATGGAAATGGCCGTGCTGCCACATTATTCGGGCAACGGTTTTATCCAGCAGAAAGCCCTGCGTGCGCTGTGCGAAGACATGTGCAAGAAGCTGCGGGTGAAGACGCCGTCCCTGGAGCAGTGCATCGACACGCTGTCGGGCGGCAACCAGCAGAAAGCCTTGCTGGCGCGCTGGCTGATGACCAACCCACGGCTGTTGATCCTCGACGAGCCGACCCGCGGCATCGACGTCGGTGCCAAGGCCGAGATTTATCGCTTGATCTCCTTCCTCGCCAGCGAAGGCATGGCGGTGATCATGATTTCCTCCGAGCTGCCTGAAGTGCTGGGCATGAGCGACCGGGTGATGGTGATGCACGAAGGTGAACTGATGGGCACCCTGGACCGCGCCGAGGCGACCCAGGAAAAAGTCATGCAGCTGGCCTCCGGTATGACGGCGGTCCACTGAAGCATAGCCAGCGCGGGCCTGCGGTTGGCCCGTGCCACAGAATAAGAAGGTGATGGGTGATGAACGCGATAACAGATAACAAGCCTGCGACGGTCCCGACCAAGCATCGTCGGCGGCTGCCGACCGAACTGAGCATCTTCCTGGTGCTGATTGGTATCGGCCTGGTGTTTGAACTGTTCGGCTGGATCGTGCGTGACCAAAGCTTCCTGATGAACTCCCAGCGCCTGGTGCTGATGATCCTGCAGGTATCGATCATCGGTCTGCTCGCGATTGGCGTGACCCAGGTGATCATCACCACGGGGATCGACTTGTCCTCGGGCTCGGTGCTGGCGCTGTCGGCGATGATTGCCGCCAGTTTGGCGCAGACTTCCGACTTTTCCCGCGCGGTGTTCCCTTCGCTGACCGATTTGCCGGTGTGGATTCCGGTGGCAATGGGCCTGGGCGTGGGGCTGCTGGCGGGTGCGATCAACGGCAGTATCATTGCCGTCACCGGTATCCCGCCCTTTATTGCCACCCTCGGCATGATGGTCTCGGCCCGTGGCCTGGCGCGTTACTACACCGAAGGCCAGCCGGTGAGCATGCTCTCGGATTCGTACACGGCCATTGGTCATGGGGCGATGCCGGTGATTATCTTCCTGGTGGTGGCGGTGATTTTCCATATCGCCCTGCGCTACACCAAGTACGGCAAGTACACCTACGCCATCGGCGGCAACATGCAGGCGGCGCGCACCTCGGGGATCAACGTCAAGCGCCACCTGATCATCGTCTACAGCATTGCCGGGTTGCTCGCAGGCCTGGCTGGCGTGGTCGCCTCGGCGCGCGCCGCCACCGGCCAGGCCGGCATGGGCATGTCCTATGAGCTGGATGCGATCGCCGCCGCGGTGATCGGCGGCACCAGCCTGGCGGGTGGGGTAGGGCGCATCACCGGCACCGTGATCGGCGCGCTGATCCTCGGGGTGATGGCCAGCGGGTTTACCTTTGTCGGGGTGGACGCGTACATCCAGGACATCATCAAGGGCCTGATCATCGTGGTCGCGGTGGTGATCGACCAGTACCGCAACAAGCGCAAACTCAAACGCTGAACGGCCCTTACCAGCGATAAGTCGCACGCTGCCAGTTGAATGAGCCTTACAGCTTGTCGCTTGCAGCTTGCGGCTTATAGCTGCTTTATGAAATTTCCTGCTATAAACGCACTCCGATAACCATTCGCCAAGCCCGTCCTGGTGCCTTTTGGGGTTATATCGGAAAAAATGCCTGTCATTTCAGTTGCTGAGCCCTCAAGTCGGCCTTAGACTGCCGCCCCTCGTAAATTGAGTGCCGGGTGGCGCTTGAAATGGACGGCGCCTTTCCGAGACCTGCACAGGCCTTCCGGAACGCTCCCTTATTCGCCTTAATGCACGTATTTTTTATAGAGAAATCAATGACAAAGGAAAAGTTGCTGGCCATGCCGGCGGATGACTACATGAATGCCGAACAGCACGCTTTTTTCGAGCAGCTGCTGCAAGACATGAAAGTGGAACACCACGAGCGCATTGAACAGAACCGTATCGCCATTGAAAGCCTGGACACCCCGGCCGACCCGGCTGACGCCGCTTCTGTAGAAGAAGAGCGTACCTGGCTGGTAAACGCCATTGACCGCGACCAGCGCATGCTGCCGCAGCTTGAGCGTGCCCTGGAACGCATCAAGGAAGATTCCTTCGGCTGGTGTGATGACAGCGGCGAGCCTATCGGCCTCAAGCGCCTGCTGATCAGCCCGACCACCAAGTACTGCATCGAAGCGCAAGAGCGCCACGAGCAGATCGACAAGCACCAGCGCCAAGCCTGATGCGTTGAAGCGGGGGATCGCCTGCGCGGTTCCCCGGAGAAAGACCCGTTACGCCCCGTCTATTGATCTGCTGCAAGCCACCCCACTAAAGGCCCATGGATAATGGCCCGATAGTGGCGTTTAATGCAGCGACAATAACGACAAGCAGTGGGGTAACGAAGATGGCTGGAGACGGATCTCTGATGGGCGCAGCAGTGCCACCCCACACGGTGGTGCGCGGGTTGCCCGGCTGGCTGACGCCACTTTTGCAGAGTGCCGCCCTGGTGCTGGTACTGCTGGGCCTGACGTTCGCCAGCCTGCCGATCTACCTCTGCCTGGCATTGGCGCTGCTGGTGATCTGGCTGCCGAGCCTGAAAAAACGTACACCCCAGGTGGCAACGGCCGACGCCATCGATGCAATGGGCGAGCTGACGCGCGACCTGTCCTACACCACCAGCCATAACGCACTCTCCGCAGCCGGCGTGGCCTATTCGGTCAAGCAACTGGCGGCGCGCCTGCAGTCGCAACTGGGCGCGGCCAAGCAGATTGTCAGCAGTGCCGAAGTGATGATCGGCACCGAAAAGCTCACTTCGCAACTCAGCCGCGAAGCCCTCGGGGCGGCCAGCCAGGCCCATCAACGCAGCACTGAAGGCCGGGAAGTATTGGCCGAGTCGATCACCCGCATGCACCAGCTCAGCCAGCGCGCGAATGCCAGCCGCGAGCTGATCGAAGCCTTGAGCCAGCGCAGCGAGGAAATCCAGCGGGTGACCCTGGTGATTCAGTCCATCGCCAGCCAGACCAACCTGCTGGCGCTCAACGCGGCCATCGAAGCTGCGCGGGCCGGAGAGCATGGGCGCGGGTTCGCAGTGGTGGCCGATGAAGTGCGCGGGCTCGCCGGTCGCACGGCGACGGCCACTGATGAGGTCGGGGTGATGGTGGCGGATATCCAGCAACGCACGGCCCAGGTGGTAGAACAGATTCGCCAGCTGTCGGCGGATTTGCACACCGGCGTCGAGCAGGTGGAGCATGCTGGCGAGCACTTGCACACCATTGCCAGCCTGGCCGCCAGTGTCGAAGGCCAGGTCAATGAAATCGCCCAGGGCACCGACACCAACCGCACCCAGCTCGACAGCCTGTTCCATGCCGTGGAACAGATGCGCAGCGACCTGGCCGTGAGCGACCAGCAAACCCGTCAACTGGCCGAGGCTGCCGTGCAGATGGAAGGCCAGGCCGAAACCATCAGCGAACGCCTGGCGGAAGTCGGGCTGGATGACTATCACCAGCGCATCTACGACCTGGCGCGCGAAGGCGCCAGCCGGATTGCCGCGCAATTCGAGGCTGATGTGCAGCAGAACCGTATCAGCCTGGATGACCTGTTCGACCGCAGCTACACGCTGATTCCCAACACCCAGCCAAGCAAGTACCACAGCCGTTTCGATGGCTACACCGACCAAGTGTTGCCGGCAATCCAGGAGGCGTTGCTGCCACGTCATGAAGGCCTGGTATTCGCCATTGCGTGTACGCCGCAAGGCTATGTGCCGACGCACAACAAGGCGTTTTCCCAGGCGCTGACCGGCGATGTCCAAGTGGATGCGGTGCAGAATCGCACCAAGCGGAAATTCGAGGACCGCACCGGGATTCGCTGCGGCAGCCATCAGCAGGCAGTCTTGCTGCAGACTTACACCCGCGATACCGGTGAGCTGATGCATGACCTGTCGGTGCCGATCATGGTCAAGGGCCGGCATTGGGGCGGCCTGCGCCTGGGCTATAAACCCGAGGGCGTGAAGGGCGGGCGTTGAGGATTATTGCGGTTTATGCAAGGGAGCTATTCCGGGGATAGCTTTTTCCTACTGGAAGAAAACCGTAGCATGGCCAACATTGTTAGCCAGCTAACTAATGTTGCGGAGAAACTCCATGCAAACCAAAGTCGATGTCGCCGTGATGATTGGCAGTGGCGTACCGCCGACCCTGCGGGCACTGGGTCAGAAAGCCTGCTGGGTCGTATTGCTCAACGGTGAGCAGCGCGGCACGGCGTTCGCCAGCCGTGATGAAGCCGAGGAATGCAGGGCGGCCTGGCAGGCGCTGTTGCGCCTGGAGCAGTCCGACAGCCTGCATTGATCTGCGCTTAGTGAGGTTGATGCAGGCGTTGATTCAGCTCATCCACCGCGATCGCCCATTCGGCATCATCGCGCAGCTCTTCCTTGAGGAATGCCGCTTGCTGGGGCGTCCAGAAGGGAGCATCGATCAGTTTCACGTCCTCGGGCAACGGGTTGCTGGCAATGAACGTATCGATGGCTTCTGGGGATGAGTCCAGGCCCAGTTGATCAAACAGGGTTTCAAGTGTTGGGATTGGCGCGTCCATATCGTTCTCCATGCAGGGTGGTCGTTATGCATGGGAGGTTCGTGGCGCGGCGGAGTTCGAATTTGTTGCTCAGGAGTTGAGCGCACCGGCATCGACTGCGCTCTTGAGCGCCTTGGCGGCGTCCTTGGCAGCAATGGCGGCGGCATCCACGGTTTTGAACCAGCGGTCTTTTTCCACCTGGTGGGTGGTGACAGTGGTCAGCGGTGGCTTGGCCCGCATCACGATCACCGCTTGAAACTCACCGTCTACCTCTCGTGCATCGCCATGGATGAAAAATTCGCCGATATCAAATTCCGTCACGTATAGCCTTCCCTTGGAGATAACTGCACTGGTGAAACCTGGCCCGGAGGGACAAAGTTCAGTGGACGGGCCAGTATGGCAGTTGTTGCGGGTCGGCGGCGCAGTAAAGTCATCAAGGTGACGAAACGATGCCTCCATGCGGCTGATGCAGGACGGCCTCGAGCTCTTTGGCCAGTTCGCACGCCTTGATATGGTTACTGCGAAAGCCTCTGATTCGACCGCTGAGCACTTCTCGGATATGAAAGAAGTTGCGGCCGGCCGGTACCACTTGGTAAAGAACTGAATCCGAGTACCCGTCGTAGCCGCGCAAGCGGTAGTATTGCGCCTCGTCCTGGCATGATGAACGAGTGTTCGAGGACAGAGTGTCGTAGGTTGGTCGTTGCATGGACTGTTCCTTTCGATCAATTCGGTTGACCCATCTGCAGCGTTTTGAGTAGTTTTGATCGGTGCAGCTGTTTTAGTATTGTCGTCGGCAGCTGGCGCGCGGTTCCATGCCAGGTATGTATTTTTGTGTTGGGTGTCGGAAAACTGCATTTTTAACTGGGTTATCTTCTGAAGTTGGTCGGTCCGTATTCTCGGACCGTGGAACCTGTGATCTCCTGTGGTGCCTGATGACCTTGCACAAGGTCCATCGCGTACGTCTGTACTAGTCTTATGGCGCGACAGCGGGATCTTCTTCAGTTTTTTCAATGTGAATGTGTTGTATGCACGCGCCGTGATGGCCGTTTTTTTGTGCTGCCCGCTCTGGCGGACAGCGCTCTTTTCGATGTGGGGGCGTTTCCTTGGCAGTCAGTAATCTGGATATGCACGCGTTATTTGTGCTGGGTGATTTGCGCGCAAAGTTGGTCAAGCAGTTTCAATCCCGTTTTGTCTACATCACTGAACAGACGCCGGAAGGCATCTACATCGCCGAAATCGATACCGAAGCGGCGATGGTGGTGGATGACAAACCCCGCCTGGAACTCAAAGTGGGTGATCATTTCCGCGCGGCAGTATTGCCCAGTCGTGAAGGCGGCAAGTTTGAGTTGAAGTTTCGCGACATCAAGTTGACGGTGTATGGCCTGGGCGACTATGCCTTTGTGTCTTCGGCCGACGGCCAGGGCATCGTCTTCAAGGAAGGCCACAGCGTGATGCTGGTGTTTGCCGCGAATGAGCAACTGCAGGAAGGCTTGACCAAAACCCTGAAGGCCGTGACCGGCAAGGCCGCCAAGTGGCGCAAGGGTGAACTGGTGACCTTTAAGGCCAGCGAGTAATCCGCCTATACCACGAACATCCGATGTCTCCCGGAACCTCTACTACAGTTGAGTTGACTTAACTATTCAGAGGCTTCGCGCGTAGTCAGCAAAGCCGCCCGCTGGTTGCTGCATTATCGCGAGGTGCGAAGGCATGAAAGGATTGAAAACGTTGTTGGCTGCATCCCTGACGACCCTCGGCCTGTCCGTGGCGGCGTTGCCGGTATCCGCAGCCGAGGCGCCGATACATTTCGCCGACCTGAACTGGGAAAGCGGCAGCCTGATTACCGAAGTACTGCGGGTAATTGTCGAAAAGGGTTACGACTTGCCCACCGACACCTTGCCTGGCACGACCATCACCCTGGAAACCGCGCTGGCCAAGAATGATATCCAGGTCATCGGTGAAGAGTGGGCCGGCCGCAGCCCGGTGTGGGTCAAGGCCGAGGCCGAAGGTAAAGTGGTGGGCCTGGGAGATACGGTCAAAGGAGCCACCGAAGGCTGGTGGGTGCCGGAGTACGTGGTCAAGGGCGACCCGGCCAAGGGCATCAAGCCGCTGGCGCCGGGCCTCAAGAGCGTGAAGGACCTGGCGCAATACAAGGACGTGTTCAAGGACCCGGAATCCCCGGGCAAGGGACGCTTTCTCAACAGCCCCATCGGCTGGACCTCGGAAGTGGTCAACAAGCAGAAACTCAAGGCCTACGGCCTGGATGACAGCTACGTGAACTTCCGCAGCGGCTCCGGCGCAGCGCTGGATGCCGAGATTGCCTCGTCTATTCGTCGTGGCAAACCGGTGTTGTTCTACTACTGGTCACCGACGCCGTTGATGGGGCGCTACAAGCTGATCCAGTTGGAAGAGCCACCGTTTGACGCCGAGGCGTGGAAGACGCTGACCGATGCGGACAACCCTGATCCCAAACCGACTCGCTCGCTGGCTTCCAAATTGAGTATCGGCGTGTCCACGCCATTCCAGAAGGAACATCCGCAGATTGCCAGCTTTTTCGAGAAGGTCGAGTTCCCGATTGACCCGCTGAACAAAGCCCTGGCAACCATGAGCGAAAATCACACCGCGCCTCGAGAAGTTGCGCAGGTGTTCCTCAAGGAACACCCGGAAGTGTGGAAGGCATGGCTGCCCGAGGATGTGGCACAGAAGGTCGAGGCTAGCCTCAAGTAGACCTTGGGCATCAAGTCCGGAGAATGATCAAAGCTGTGGGAGCGGGGTTGCTTGCGAAAGCGGTGTGTCAGGCGCTGAAGGTAGTGGCTGACCCACCGTCTTCGCAGGCAAGCCAGCTCCCACATTTGGGTTGTATTCCAAGGTTGGAACCGGGTTGATCCGACCGCTCAAATGCCGGTGCAGCACCGCTGGTCCCAAGCCCGAACAACGATCAAACTGTGGGAGCGGGCTTGCTCGCGAAAGCGGTGTGTCAGTTGATGAATATGCTAACTGGTCCACCGCCTTCGCGAGCAAGCCCGCTCCCACATTTGGCATGTATTCCAAGTTTGGAACCGGGTCGATCCGACCGCTCAAATGCCGGTGCAGCACCGCGACTCCCAAGCCCGAACAACAATTAAAACTGTGGGAGCGGGCTTGCTCGCGAAAGCGGTGTGTCAGTCGCTGGATAGCCTAACTGATCCACCGCCTTCGCAGGCAAGCCAGCTCCCACATTTTGCAGGTATTCCAAGGTTGGAACCGGGTTGTGCCGTCGGTGAAAATGCCGGCGCAGCACCGCTGGCCCCAAGCCCGAACAACGATCAAAACTGTGGGAGCGGGCTTGCCCGCGAAAGCGGTGTGTCAGTCGCTGGAGAGGCTGACTGATCCACCGCCTTCGCGAGCAAGCCAGCTCCCATATTTTGCAGGTATTCCAAGGTCGGAACCGGGTCGATCCGACCGCTCAAATGCCGGTGCAGCACCGCGACTCCCAAGCCCAAACAACGATCAAAACTGTGGGAGCGGGCTTGCTCGCGAAAGCGGTGTGTCAGTTGATGAATATGCTAACTGGTCCACCGCATTCGCGAGCAAGCCCGCTCCCACATTTGGGATGTATTCCAAGGTTGGAACCAGGTTGATCCGACCGCTCAAATGCCGGTGCAGCACCGCGACTCCCAAGCCCGAACAACGATCAAAACTGTGGGAGCGGGCTTGCCCGCGAAAGCGGTGTGTCAGTCGCTGGAGAGGCTGACTGACCCACCGCCTTCGCAGGCAAGCCCGCTCCCACATTTGGGGTGTATTCCAAGGTTGGAACCGGGTCGATCCGACCGCTCAAATGCCGGTGCAGCACCGCGACTCCCAGGCCCGAACAACAATCAAAACTGTGGGAGCGGGCTTGCCCGCGAAAGCGGTGTGTCAGTCGCTGGAGAGGCTGACTGATCCACCGCCTTCGCGGGCAGGCCCGCTCCCACATTTAGGGTGTATTCCAAGGCTAGAACTTGGTCTGTACCGCCAGCTCAAACGTGCGCGGGGCGCCCAGGTAGTACGCCGGGGAGACATGGGCAAACTCGGCATAGACTTCATTCGTCAGGTTACGCACGCGACCGGTGATCGAGGTGTGTGCGTCGACCTTGTAGCGCAGGAACGTCCCGAACAGCGTGTAAGCCGGCACTGTCTGGGTATTGGCGTTATCCGCGTACACCTGTGCCACGTACCGCGCATCCACGCCGCCTTGCCAATCCTCGGCAAAATCATACGTCAGCCACACATTACCCACGCGCTTGGGCACGTTGGTGGGCGTATTGCCCTTGCGCGAGACCACCGCGCCGCTGGCGACTTTCTCGTTGAACTCGTCGTACTCGGCATCTACCCAGGCGAAGTTGCCTTCTGCCAGCAGCCTTGGCGTGATGCGCAAGGAGCTGGCCAGTTCGATGCCTCTGGACGACTGCGCGCCGACCGGAATGCTGTTGGTGGGGTCTTGCGGATCGGTAACCGCAAAGTCCTTGCGCTCGATTTTGTAGGCCGCCACGGTAGCTGAGCCCCGGCCGTCCAGATAATCGAACTTGCTGCCCACTTCCCACTGTTTGCCCGTCGATACATCGAACACTTGCGTGGTGGTACTCGGTTGCTCGGCAGCGGTGCTGTATTGCACATAGACGTTGGCCGAGGGGATGAACTGGTACGTCAAGCCCACACGGCCGGTCACCGGCTCCCAGCTGCGGGTGAAATGCCGTGGGTTGCTGGCGGTCACCGCGCGGTGATTGGTGACATCCAGGTCGATGGCGTCATAACGCAGACCGGTCAGCAGCGACAATTTGTCAGTCAAACCCAGGCGATTCTCCACGAACAGCGCCTTGGTGGTGACTTCGCTGGTCTTGTCCTTGCCGAAGCTTTCCCGGGTGCGCGGGATGTCGTAGAAGTGCCCTGGATCGAAATTGTTCGGATCCACTGTGCTGTTGCCCGACACATTCAGCGGGGTGTTGGTGGTGCTGTTGACCTTGTACTCAAAGCCGCCGGACCAGGTGGTCGACAAGCCGAAGAGGCTGTCTTCGTGGCGCAGTTCGAACTGGTTGCCGTGCTGTTCACCCTGATGACGCACCTGATAGGCCGTGGAGCGGTTCACCGCGCTGTTGTCGGCGTTGTACTGGTAGGTTTCCAGGTTGCGGTAATCGCGCTGACTGTCCAGGTGGTAGAGCGTGTTCTTCAGCGTGGTGCTGTCGTTGATACGGTAGTCGATGATCGAGCGCGCCCAGATCGTGCGTTGCTCGTAACGGCCGTCGGCGACGTTGTAGTTGTTGAAACGATTGTGCTTGTCGATCTTCAGCTCGCCGGCCTTGGGGTTGAGCACCGGGGTGCCCCAATAGGGGCTGTCCTCGTGTTCATCCTGATATTCCAGGGCCAGCGTATGCGAAAGATTGGGGGTGAGATCACTGAGCAGGGAAAACGCCAGGCTCCAGGCGTCGCGCTGGTCGCGATCGATGTAGCTGTGGTTGGTATTGCGGCTCACATCCAGACGCGCGTAGTGCTGGACGTCGGCGCCAGGGTCGGTGAGCGCGTGGTTGACCCCCAGGGCCATGCCGACGGTGTCATAGCTGCCATAGGTCAGTTGGCCCTCGGCGGCCTGTTCCTCGCGGGTGGCCAACTTGGTCACGTAGTTGAGCGAACCCCCCACGGAGCCGGCGCCGTTGATCAGGGAGGAGGGGCCGCCGACTAATTCCACCCGGTCATAAATCCAGGCATCCACCGGTCGGGCCAGGCCCGTGGCGACGTTGATGCCATTGAACATCTGGGTGATCTGGTTGCTGGTGAAGCCACGATACGACACAAATCCGCCAAACCCCGGCGGCGCGCTGGCGTTGACGCCGGGCAGGGTGTTGGCCGCATCGCGGAAGGTCTTCGCCCCATGGCGCTCGATATCGTTGCGATTGGCAATCGCCACCGACGCCGGGGTTTCCCGCACGCTCAAGCCCAGCCGCGAAGCGACGCCGCTGGATTGGTCCAGGGCCAGGCCGGGCTCGGCGGTTTGCTCGCCATCAACGGTGGTAGGTGCCAGTTCAATGGCCCAGGTGCAGACAGGCAGGCAGCCGAAAAGGCCCGCCAACAGAGGTAAATGTTTCATGTTGAATCCTGAAAAGCTTGGCTCGAAAACAACGCACGGCCGCCCGTCCTTCCTTGCGGAAACGGTGGTCAGTGCAGATCGGAACGCGAAGGATCAGGCGAGGGCGGGTGGCGCACGCGGATGGGCCGTGGGCCAGGTGAAACGGGCAGGGATGTCAGCGGCAGCAACGATCGCCGGTGGTGGCGCATGGGGTTGCGGCAACACCGCCACATTCAGGCTGGAATTGAGCGCCGGGCCCATGCCGCCGGTCGAGCACAACGGGCAACCAAACGCCTTGGACAGCGTCGGCAGTTGCTCATCGGCGGAGTTGGACGGCTTGGGTGCCTGGGTACGCGGGTCGACGGTACAGAACTGCCCGCCGATGCCGTTGAGTTGCATCCCGACCATCTGCCCATGACCAATACTGCAGGCGAACACATTGAACAGGACGCAGCAATAAAGCATCCAGGCAATGAGCGAGCGGTCGGCACGGGCGATTTTCATGGGGCGGCACTTTACCATCAGCCGCCGACGAAATGCCTGCAAAAAATCTCAGGGCGACTATCCTGTCTCGCATCTTTTCAGGGAGAACCGTCATGAGCTTTGTCATCGCACGATGGATCGTCGGCGTATTCACCTGTATCAGCATGGTGCACCTGTACTGGGCCGCCGGCGGCAAACTCGGCAGTCTCGCCGCCATCCCCCAACTACCCGGTGAATTCGCCAGCGGCCCACGCCCGGCGTTCAAACCCTCGGCGCTGGGGACCTTTCTGGTAGCGATGGGGCTGGTGGCGATCGCGCTGTTGGTGTGCCTGCGAGCGGGCTTGTACTTCTCGGCGGTGTCCCATGGGGCGTTGCAATGGGGAATCAGCGCGATTGCCGTGGTGATGTTTGCCAGGGCGATTGGGGATTCGGAGTTGGTGGGGTTCTTCAAGAAAGTCGGCGGGTCGAGGTTTGCCCGACTGGATACGTATTTTTATTCGCCGTTGTGTCTGGTGTTGGGGGTAGGGTTGTTGGTGGTGGCGTGGGGGTGAACTTGGCTTCGTTAGCCTAAGCCCAACTGGCGCAGTCATGGTCGTCCATGTAAATCAAGAACGACAAACTTATGTCCGTCATCCTAAATGGATATCCCGTTGTTTCAGATAGAATACGTTCAAGTTGTCGGGAGTTTTCGACCGGTCGGGAAAATCGCACCCAGCGGCGTAAAAAGTTTCGCAAAGAGATATTATTAATACCTTCAACTCATCGGTATTAAGTTTTCTGTTTTTGATCCATGGCTTCTCTAAAGCTTCATCAATCTTTGTTTCTAAGTAAATCATTGATTAATGCCAATGCTAGAGCGGCTTACGCGGAGTGGTTTAATCAAAAGTGGAACTGGGTGAGGGGGCGAATGGAGGCTGGCTATGGGGCATAGGAAGCCATCATGTATTTTTGAACTCAAAAAATAATCATCAGCTCCGTTTATATAAATATTTGGGTCGCAAGGCGATATGTATTTGGCCTTGAATTCAATTGATGCATTTTTGTTAATTGCTTGAAAGTAAAGCTGATCCTCATTGGGTGTGATGTTCAAGAAAAACACTTCTCGAATGGGTAGATTTTTATTTTCAAGTCGCGAATGCCATGGCAATCAATCCCCATTCTGCAAGTGTGATAGCCTTTGCCCTCCTATTTAGTCGGTAATGTGTCTGGGAAGTCAGGGATGGCGAATCCTAATGACGGTCTATCATTGTCTATCTGCAAAGAAAATAATACGATTTTTCCAATCTCTACAGGTTTGATGAATAACTTCTCGAAGACTATATTTCTCTCTAGTTCATTCCAGTATTTCATTCTTATCCTGAAATCGTAATGTTCCTTGGCTCTGCGTAGGGCGCGAAAACGTAGCGTCCAGCTGTTGCGCAGAACCATCGCCTTGCACCCGTACTTGATAGCTTCCGTGACGTCTCGGTAAAGGGCAAGGCGTCGGATTCTGCGCAGGACAAACCGCTGGACGAGCGGTTCAAAAAATCAGAAAAGGCCCACCCATCGAGGGAAAAAGCCTCAAAAAAACACTCCCCGAAGCCACACAAAAAAGCGCCGCAGCTGATTGCAGCTGCGCTGGCAGAATGAATCTCAAATAAAAACTTCTCTCATTACTACCCGATTTCCGGACATGGCCGTCATGGTTTATAGAACCTCTCCTACACAGGATTTCCCATGTCGCGCCTCGCTCGTCCTTTGCATCCACTGGCCCTTTCAGTGGCGATAGCCTTTGCCGCCGTGCCGTTGCTGACCGTCCCGACCTCCTTCGCCGAAGAAAGCCGCGCGGTGCGTGGCTTCCAGATTCCGGCTGGCGACTTGAGCCAGGCTCTCAACAGCCTGGCCGAGCAGGCGGGCCTGGTGCTGGCATTCGACGCAAGCCTGACGCGGGGTAAGCACAGCAACGGCCTGAGCGGGCAATACGATATCGACGTGGCGCTGACCCAGTTGCTCACCGGCAGCGGCCTGCAGGCCCTGAAGCTCTCCGCCGATCGCTACCGCCTGGAGGCCATCGCGCAGAGCGGCGGCGCCATGGAGTTGCAGGCCACCACCATCAGCGGCGCGTACCAGAGCGAAAGCCCCACCGGGCAGGTCTCCGGTTATGTCGCGACGCGCAGTTTGTCGGGGACCAAGACCGATACTGCGGTGATCGAAACCCCACAGTCGATCTCGATTGTCACCAAAGACCAGATGCGCGCGCAGAATGCCGAGAGCCTCAACCAGATCCTGCGCTACAGCGCCGCCGTGATCCCGGAAACCCGTGGCGCCACCGCGTCGCGCCTGGACCAACTGACCATTCGTGGCTTTGCCCCGGCCACCTACCTGGACGGCTTGCGGATGCCATCGAGCCGTGACGCCTTGCCACAAAAAGACGCGTTCGACCTGGAGCGCGTCGAAGTGCTGCGCGGCCCGGCCTCGGTGCTGTACGGGCAGGGCACGCCGAGCGGGGTGGTCAACATGGTCAGCAAGCGCCCGCTGGACACGCCGTTTCACGAAGTCGGCGTTGAATACGGCACGTTCAACAAGAAACGCACTACCTTCGACCTGAGCGGTCCGATCGATGATCAAGGCGTGTATTCCTACCGCGTCGCCGGCCTTTTCGATGATGCGGACGGCCAGGTCGAACACACCGAGACTCGCCGCCAGTCGCTGTCCAGCGCATTCACCTGGCGCCCGGATGAGGACACCTCGCTGACCCTGCTCGGGCATTTCCAGAAGGATCCCAAGGGCGCGTCCTACGGTTCGGTCCCGGCGTGGGGCTCGGTGCTGCATAGCCCCACCGGGCGCAAGATCGATGTGGACTTCTACGACGGCGAGAAGAATTTCGAAAAAAGCGACCGCGAATACTACTCCCTCGGTTATGCGTTCGAACATCACTTCAACGATGTGTGGACCGTGCGCCAGAACGCGCGTTACCTGCGCACCGAAGGCCAGTACCGCAGCCTTTACAGCAACTACCTGTTGACGGACTACCGCACCATCCGGCGCTCGACCATCGCCAGTGACGTCGACATGGATGCCTACACCCTCGACAACCAGCTGCAGGCCAAGTTTGACACCGGGCCGTTGCAGCACACGCTGTTGATGGGCCTCGATTACCAGAACACCAGCACCGACACCAAGTCCGGTTCGGGCGTTTACACCGCCGGGCCGACCCTCGACATTTTCGATCCGGTCTACGGCGCGGCCGTCCCGGTACCGGCGTACACCACGGATGGCACCTCGCGCAGTGAACAGACCGGCGTGTATCTGCAAGAGCAGATGAAGTGGGACAAGTGGGTGCTGCTGCTGGGTGGTCGCTATGACTGGGCAAGCACCGACAACAGCACGCAGACCCTGAGCACCGGTGCCAAGACCAAGTCTTCCCTGGACAGCAAGGCGTTTACCGGCCGTGTCGGCCTGGTCTACCTGTTCGACAATGGCCTGGCGCCGTATGCCAGCTATGCGGAGTCATTCAACCCGCAGTCGGGAACCGGGTATGGCGGTTCGGTGTTCAAGCCGACGGAAGGCAAGCAATACGAAATCGGCATCAAGTACCAGCCGCCGGGCAGCAACAGCTTTATCACCGCGGCGATTTTCGACCTGCGCCAGACCAATGTACTCACGACCGACCCGGATCCGACCCACCTGTGTGGTTCCGGTCGCTGCCAGAGCCAGGACGGCGAAGTGCAGTCGCGAGGCTTTGAACTCGAAGGCAAGGCCAGCCTCAACGACAACCTGGATATCACCGCGGCCTATGCCTACCTGGATAACCGCATCAGCAAGTCCAACAGCACCGTGCGCTATGCACCGATCAGCGACATCGGCGTAGGCCCTGCCATCGACGCCGAAGGCACCACCACCTACGCGGTACCGCGCCACACCGCTTCGGCGTGGGCCGACTACACCTTCCACGACGGCCACCTCAAGGGCTTCGGCGTCGGCGCCGGCGCGCGCTATGTCGGTTCGTCCTGGGGCGATACCGCCAACACCCTGAAGGTGCCGGGCTACACGCTGTTCGACGCCGCGGTGCACTACGACATCCCGAATATCGCCAACCTCAAGGACAACCTGCGCCTGGCGCTCAACGCCACTAACCTGGCGGACAAAGAGTACGTCGCCTCCTGCTACTCGTACTCGTGGTGCTGGTATGGCTCGCAGCGCACGGTGCAGGCAAGCGCGACCTACCAGTGGTGATCTGAACAAAGGTCTTGGCGAAAATGTACGCGAGCAGCATCGCCAAGGCTTGTCAGGGCGCGCGTGAACGCTAGCCCGTAAGGCATTCGAGGAGACGTTGACCCAAGGCCTCGGCGCTGGACTGGGAGTCGATATTGGCAAAGCCCAGCAGCAGGCCGGGGCCGTTTTGCTGCACCATGCTCCATTCGCTCAAGGCCTCGGCAAAAATGCCGGCGTCGGCCAGCTTCTTCACCAGCAAACGGTCCGATTGCGGGGCCTTGAGCCGCAGGACCAGGTGCATCCCTCCCGGCTGCGCATCGATGCCAATATGCTCGCCCAACACCTTGCGCAGGCCGTTGGCGGTGGCGTCGCGGCGTTCGCCATAGAGCTTGCGCATGCGCTGGATATGGCGGGCGAAATGCCCCTCGGCGATAAAGCTGGCGACGATCGCCTGGGTCAGTTCCGGGCAATGGCCGAGAAAGCTCTGGCTCACCTGCGCAAAGTGCGCAACCTGGGAGGAGGGCACCACCAGGTAGGCCAGGCGAATGCCGGGGAACAGCACTTTGCTGAACGTGCCGGCGTACAGCACGCGACCCTCGCGGTCCAGGCTCTTGAGGGCAGGCAGCGGGCGGCTGACATAACGGTATTCGCCGTCATAATCGTCTTCGATGATCCACGCCTGCTGGCGCGTGGCCCATTCCAGCAACTCCAGGCGACGCGGCAGCGACAGCGACACGCACAGCGGGCTCTGGTGGGCGGGGGTGACGATCACCGCACGGGCGTCGCCGGCCTGGCGCACGCACAGGCCATCGGCGTCTACCGGGAGCGGCACGGTGTTGATGTGCAGGTACTCGAGCAGGGAGCGTGTCGGCGGGTAGCCCGGGTCTTCCACCAGCACCCGGTCGCCGGGCTTGAGCAATGCGTGGGTGATCAGGCTCAAGGTGTTGCGATAGCCCGCGGTGACAAACACCTGCTCCGGCGTGCAGTGGATACCCCGGGCCACCTGCAAATAGCTGGCGATGGCGGTCCGCAGCGCGGGCAGGCCCTGGACCGGCGGGTTGGCCATGTCGGCCAGTTGCGTGGCACGCACGCAGCGGGCGGCGATTTTCGACCAGATCTTGCGCGGGAAGGCATCCAGCGCGGGCAGGCCCATCTGGAAGGGCAGCACCGGCTGCTGACGGCGCACCGCGTGGTAGGGCGCGGCCACCACGCGCGTGGGCAGGGCGGCCTCGATACCCTGGGCCACCACCGTTCCGGCCTGGCCGCGCGACTCCAGGTAGCCCTCGGCGGTGAGCAATGAGTAGGTGCTGTCGATGGTGCCGCGCGCCAGCCCCAGCTCCTTGGCCAGGGCCCGCGCCGCCGGTACGCGCTCGCCCGGCTTGAGCAGCCCTTCGGCAATGGCACTGCGAAAACGCCAGTAAAGCTGGCGGTAGATCGGTTCGGCGTCGGTGAGATCCGGCGGGGGCAGGGTGTACATGGGGCCTGGCTCCAGGTCGTGGCTGATCTCACTCTACCGGGGCCATGACCCATTCCCAAGTGCCATAAATGCATTAAATGACCAGGCCATCATGGTCTATGCATCAGCGCCATTCTTGGCTCTTCAGAGGTGAGCCATGGCGCCGCAAGATGGCCCCTTCACTCAACCGCAACAGGATTTACCATGACCACTCGCCTCGATTACACCCAAGCATCCCCGGAAGGTTACAAGGCTTTCGGCGGCGTCTACGTCTACCTGTAGAACAGCGGCCTGCCCAAGGCGCTGATCGACCTGGTGTACCTGCGCGTTTCGCAGATCAACGGCTGCGCGTTCTGCATCGACATGCACTCGCGGGACTTGCTCAAGCAAGGCCTGGCCGTGGATAAACTGGTACTGGTGCCGGTGTGGCACGATGCCCGCGACGTGTTTACCGCGCGTGAACGCATCGCACTGGCCTTCGCTGAAGCCGTTACCCGCAGTGATGTGTCGGACGCGGACTACGCTGCCGCCGCCGCCGAATTCAATGCCAAGGAACTGGCTGACCTGACTTACGGCATCGCCCTGATGAACGCCTTTAACCGCCTTGGCGTCACCTTTCGCACCACGCCGGCAGCGGCGGCCTGAAACATTGCGCAAGAAGGCAATTTAATGGCCCCCCTGTAGGCAAATCCTCGCCAAAATCACTTTTATTTTCAGGTGGTTAGGTGAGGAAGCAAATGCGCACTGTTGGAATCATGCTGATCGCCTGCTCATTGGCCGGCGGCGCGGCTGCCGTGCAGGCACGGGAGCTGCGCGAGGGTGACAAGTACATGTGCAGTTGGGGCGCCGGCACCGCCGCCAGGGCCCAGGAACTCAAGCTGTCGGGCGTGTCGCTGTACGCCGCGCGGCAGAAGATCCAGACCATCAAGTTCAGCAAATCGTGGATGCGCATGATGGCCATGGGCATCACCGAACAGACCTATGACAGCCGTTCACGGCTCAAGCCCGAGGCGATTCGCCAGAGTTTCTACCAGGATTGCCTGCGCTATAAAGTGGCGCGCAAATAACCTCCGGCGGTTTAAAAAGACTGCGGTGAGCCGGCATCTTCCTGGAAAAATACGTTCGCCGTGGCGATAAACCATCGGTTCGCCTGGGACAGGTATTCAGCGGCGCGCCAGCACAGCTTGAAGTGCATGAACTGCGCAGGCTCGAATAATGATGCCGGGCAGTGCGCCGCAGGAGCAAACACCGCCCAGTGCAAAATCTGCGTAAGCCTGTCCAACTTCGTCGCGGGCACCCTCGCCATACTGGTGCCAGGCAAACCAAGAGGCACAGACCATGACCGAGTATGTCTTCACCCCCGCGCAAACCCCCTCGTTGGCAGTCAAGGGCAGCGACGCGCGCTTCCCCTTGCGCCGGGTCTTTTGCGTCGGCCGCAACTACAGCGAACACGCCCGCGAAATGGGGCACGATCCGGACCGCGAACCGCCTTTTTTCTTCATGAAACCCGCAGACGCGGTGGTGCCGGCCGAGGGCGTGATCGCCTATCCGCCGCTGACCGCCGACCTGCATCACGAAGTCGAACTGGTGGTGGCGATCGGCAAGGGTGGGGTGGACATCAATCCTGAAGACGCCTTGTCCCACGTCTGGGGGTATGGCGTCGGCATCGACCTGACGCGCCGCGACCTGCAGGCCGAGGCGAAAAAGCTCTCGCGTCCGTGGGAGTGGGCCAAGGCTTTTGACGAATCCGCACCGACCACCGCGTTGCAACCGGTGAGCGCCGTCGGGCATCCGTCCAGCGGCAAAATCTGGCTCAAGGTCAATGGTCAGCTCCGTCAGGTCGGCGACTTGGCGGACTTGATCTGGAACGTCAGCGAAGTGATCAGCCACGCCTCCAAATCCGCAGCCCTCAAGCCCGGCGACCTGATCTTCACCGGCACGCCCGCCGGTGTCGGCGCGGTGCAGCGCGGTGATGTGCTCAGCGCCGGCATCGACGGCGTCGGCGAGTTGCGTTTCACCCTCGGCCAGGGTTGAGGCTACAGTGGTGCCCAGGCCATCCGAGAGACCGTTATGCCAGGCACCCGCGTCACCACTTACGGCATGGAGCAGCGCAGCGACCGCCCCGACTTCTACATCCGCGACAAACGCGGCAGGGCGGCGCTGACCAGTCCTCATCGCCATGAGTATTTCCAGATCCAGATCAACCTTGGCGGCGACACCGTGCAGCATATCGGCGGCGCGGTGCGGCCGTTCCCGCGTAATACCCTGGCATTCATCCTGCCGCATCGGCTGCATGTGATCCCGCATCCCGAGGATGGCGAGTTCTTGTTGATCAACTTCAGCCAGGCGTTTTTCCTGCCGCAGTTGACGTGCGATCCGCTGGACCTGGAAGACATCCCCATCGGCCAGGCGCCGGAACTGTCGCCGTTTCGCTTCCAGGAACAGCTCGACTTCATCCTCGACGATGCCACGTTCGAGCAGGTCAAAACCTGGCTGGCGCATATGCGCGACCTGGATGCCCATCGCACTTTCGGCGCGCGCGAGCGCCTCAAGGGCTATCTGTTCCAGCTGATCGGCCTGGTCTGCGAGCAATACGCCGAGCCGTTACAGGCGTTCGCTGCCAACAACGCCACCCGACGCGGGCGCAAGGATGCCCTGGCGCGGGTGCAGGCGCATATCCGCGAGCACCTGCATGAACCAACCCTCAACCTGACCGATACGGCCGCCGCGGCCTTTTTGTCGCCCAACTACCTGACCCACCTGCTGCGCAAGGAAACCGGCAAGCCTTTCTCGCAACTGGTGCTCGACCGCCGCATGCAATTGGCGCGCACGCTCTTGCTCAACGGCACGCAGATGATTGGCGTGATTGCACATCGCTGTGGGTTTACCGATGAGGCGTACTTTTCCCGCTGTTTCCGCAAGGCTCACGGCATGGCGCCGGGGCAATTCAGGCGTCAATCCACTGCATAGCGGCCGGCTTGCCGCTGCCTGTTAAGGCGTTTTACAAATCCACGACAATCGGTGTGTTTCTATTTGCATACAATTGCGCACTTCATCAGGGAGGCCAGTATGCAAACACGTATCCGCGTGGCGACGACGGATGACATCGACACGCTTTTTGCCATCCGCACCTCGGTGGTGCAGAACCACCTGAGCCGCGAGCAGATGGCCGACCTGGGCATCACGCCGCAGGTGCTGGCCGACACTATCCAGGCAGCGCCCTGTGCCTGGATTGCCGAGGTGGAGGGCCAGCCGGTGGCGTTTGCCATGGTCGACCTGGCGCAGGGAGAGGTGTTTGCAATGTTCGTCTTGCCGTCGCACGAGCGCCTTGGCCTCGGACGCCAGTTGATGGCCGTGGCCGAGGCGGCGCTGTTCAAGCATCACCAGCGACTGTTCCTGATCACCGATGGTGGTGCCGACATTCGCGCCAACGGTTTCTACCAACGCCTGGGCTGGTCGGTAGTGGGCCGGGTCGAGGGTGACGACGTGCGTTATGAAAAGAGCAGGGTGGACTGAACCATGAGGCCCCTTGAGCCGCAGCCGTCCAACAGCCTGCGCTACTATGCGGTCGGGGTGCTGTGCGTGGCGGTGCTGCTCGGGGGGTATTTCATGCAGCTCAACGCCAAGGCGGATCGCCAGCGCGAGGAGGCCGCCGAGCGCCTGGCACTGTGTCGGCAAGTTGAACGGGTTGCCAGTGTGGCAGTGTCCGGCAGCCTTGAACTTCGCGATAGCTGCAAACAGTTGAGCGAACAGTCGATCAGCAGAGGCGCACCGAATTAATCAATAACCCTTTCTTATACGTGGATAAATAAGCGGAAGTTGCACCAAAAAGTGGCATTGATACCGCTGACTCCCTTTAAAAAAGTGTGGTTATTGAATGACTTACAACACTTTTAATCCGACGAAAGGATTAAAATAATCTTGTTACGGCTTTTTACAATCGGTAATATTGCCGGGCGTTCACCTCCCACGGTTTATGCATTTTTAAATCCCAAGTTTCCATCAGCTACTTGGGATTTTTTTTGCCTGTCATTTGACCTCGGCGTCAAACTTCACCCTCGGCAAACTCTGCGCGCATGCGTCCATTACGTTTGGCCTGGTACAGCAACTTGTCGACGTCTTCGACAAAACCCAGCATCGCACTCTCGGGTGTGACGATCCGCGTACCGACACCCAGGCTCAAGGTCAGTTGGTTGGCGACGGGCGAAAAGCCGTGTTCAATCTGCTGCTGGCGGATCAGATGCAGGCAGCGTTGTGCCACTTGCCGGGCCGACGCCGCGTCGGTTTCCGGCAGCAGCCACACAAACTCTTCACCGCCGATACGCGCAATGAAATCCCGTGGGCGATTGGCCGCCTGCGACAGTGTGCGTGCCACCTGGCGCAGGCATTCGTCACCCTTGATATGCCCGTAGTGATCGTTGTACTGCTTGAAAAAATCGATATCCAGGATGATCAACGACAGCGGCAACTGGCTGCGCTGGGCGCTGGCCCATTCGCGCTCCAGCACGGTGTCGAACATGCGCCGGTTGGCGATGCCGGTGAGGCCGTCCTGATAGGAATATTCCTCGAGTTGTTTCTGCAGGCGCACCAGGTGTTCTTCGGTCTTCTTGCGCTCGCTGATATCGAACATGAAGCCAATCAGTGCCTCGACTTCGCCCTCTTTGCGCACCACATGCACCACATCCCGAATCCACACGTAGTCGCCATTCGCCGTCAGTGCGCGGTAATCAGCCTCGTGGTCGACGCCGGCGCGCGATTGCGACACGCAGAAATTCACCACGTATTCGCGGTCATCCGGGTGCATGCGTTCGACCCAGTCATCGACGCTGACCCAGCTTTGCGGGGTCCAGCCGAGCAATGCCTCGATCTGCGGGCCGATATAGCTGAAGGTCATGGTCTGCCAATCGATGCGCCAGGGGATGGCCTTGGTCGACTCCAATAGCGTCTTGTACACGTCACTGTCGGGCTGGCTCGGAGGGGCGATGCGCATGCTGGAATGCTCGAGATGATGGCCAAAAGCCAAGAGCGTCTTTTGATCCACGCCTGGAGTCAAGTCCAGGCTTTGGCAGTAGACGAGAGGTCTGGTTGACCGCTTTTCTGACGCCAGCGAACCGGCGGTTTCGGGGCAAAATGAGTCAGGGTTGGCACTTTTGCGTGAATAGCCCCACCCCCTGCAAAACCTCATCTACTCTGTCTGCATCACAACTACCGGGTGAGGCCCAGGGAAGGGGACTTATCATGATTTCCATCGTCGAATTCAACCGCATCATGGCCTCCGGCTTCCTGCCGCTTGCGTGCGATTGCACGGTGAACAGCGACGGTTCGCTGCGCATCAGCGTGTTCGAGCCAGTGTCCGGACGCGTCGACCTGCTGCTGACGCGCGTGTCCCCCGAGGGTCTGGACAGCATCCGTTCCATCGCAAACCTGATCGGCGAACTGCGCACCGAGCTCAAGGCCGGCCGCCGTGGCTTTGCGGCGGTCAGTTAGCTGTCGACGGTGTGGCTGGGCGTGTCGAGCGCGCCGTAGTAGCGCCAGCAGCAATGGCGGTGCTCCGGCAGGATCACGCAACCGCTGAGGCTGACGATCAGCAGGGCGGCAACCAGCATGGTAAGGCGACGGTACATGGTGTTTCCTCTTGGTTTTACCTGCGTTAATCCTTCAACGCGGCCACCCGTGTAAATCCGTCGCGAAGCTTTCAGATATTTCATCAAGCCCTCTCATCCCCTGCGCAATACTGCTGGCGAGCACTGCCCGAAAATAAATCCGCGCGGCCCGCGACGGATTTTTTGCGCACCCGCCGTTCAACCCATCAGCAACCCGCACTTTCGCCGGTTGCATGAAGGAGTTGCCATGAGACCCCTGGCCAAATTGCGTTTTGCCTTGCTTGCTCCGCTGGCCCTCGCCGCGTTTGTGAGCACCCCGACTTTTGCCCAGACCGAAATCATCATCCAGCAGGCACCCCCGCCGCAGCGTGTGGAAGTGATTCCCGCCCAGCGCCCCGGCTACGCCTGGGACCGAGGCCACTGGCGCTGGGAAGGGCGCGGCTACGGTTGGGTGCCGGGTCACTGGCAGCCGGTGATGCGCAATGCGCGTTGGGAGCCCGGCCACTGGGAAGCCCATGGTCCGAACTGGTACTGGCGCGAAGGGCATTGGATCCGCTGAAACTTGACCCTTGGCCCCGAGAACTACCCGATTGAAAGACACTGATCCGGACGTTGAACTGCTGGCGCGTATCGGCAATAACGAACCTGCCGCCGTCAACGAAATGGTGACGCGCAAGCTCCCGCGTTTGCTGGCGCTCGCCAGTCGGATCCTGGGCGATGCCGATGAGGCCAAGGACGTGGCCCAGGAAAGCTTCCTGCGTATCTGGCGCCAGGCGGCCAACTGGCGCAGTGGCGAGGCGCGTTTCGACACCTGGTTGCACCGGGTCGCGCTCAACCTGTGTCACGACCGCCTGCGCCGGCGCAAGGAGCGCCCGCTGAGCGAGGAGGACACGGCGGAATTGGCGGACAGTGCGCCGCCACCGGATGAACAGCTGGAAACCCTGGACCGCAGTGCCCGCATGGCCGCCGCGTTGGCGGCCTTGCCCGAACGCCAGCGCGAAGCCATCGTGCTGCAGTACTACCAGGAGCTGTCGAATATCGACGCCGCGGCCCTGATGAATATCAGCGTCGAGGCACTGGAGAGCCTGCTGTCGCGGGCCCGACGCCAGTTGCGCAGTCAACTTGCCGACACACCCGGGCTTGCCCGCCCAGGAAGGGGAAAATCATGACACCCGAACGCTTTGCTTATCTGGCCGACGTGTACGGGGCGGACCTGCAGCGCTGGCCCGACACCGAACAGCGCGCCGCCCAGGCGTTGCTCGACAGCGGCAATCTGCATGCGCGCGACGCCCTGCAGCAGGCGCGCTGGCTCGACCATCAGTTGGACAGCCATCAACTCGCGTTGGCCGACCCGGCGCTGGTGCGGCAGATACGTCAATCCGCGCCACGCTCATTCTGGTCACGCTACGCCAGCTGGTTATCGCCCGCCGGCCTGGTCGGTGTGGGCATTGCCGGCATCGTCACCGGGATGCTGGTGGCGTCCATGAGCGTGCCGTTGCCCATGTTGTCATCCGAAGTGCTGCCCAGCGTCTTCGACCAGGGCGACGCCGAAGTCGTCTTCACCGTCAACGCTGAGGAAACCGAGCAATGACCGTCAGATCCCTTAAACCGTGGTTGTTCGTTTCGGTGTTGCTCAATGTGTTCTTGATCGGCGGGGTCGGCGGTGGCCTTTACCACTGGATGGCCAGCGCCAAACCGGCGCAAGTGCTGGTCAACCAGCACGGCCTGCGCCAGGCCATGATCAAGCTGCCACCTGAGCGGCGCAGGGAACTGCGCCAGTTGCTGCGACGCAACAGTGCCGACAGCCAGCCGTTGATCATGGCCGGACGTGAGGCGCGCATGGGGGTGATCAAGCAGCTGGAGGCACCCACGCTGGACCATGAAGTGTTGGTGGCCGAGTTGGCGAAGGCGCGCGAGGCGGATGCAGCGCTAAGGGCGTTGGTGGATGGCACCCTGGCGCAGTTTGCCGGGACCTTGCCGCAGGATGAACGGCAGAAACTGGTGGAGGCGTTGTACCTGCGCGGGCAGGAGCGGGGGAAGAAGCCTCGGTCTTGAGTCCATATCCGTTGCTGCGGTCGCGGTTGCCATGGGTTGCGCTTTTACAGCGGGTCACTTTGGAAAAGAGCCGGAATGCCGGCCCAGCCCAAAGTAACCCAAGGGCTCGCATGGCGACCACGGTCAACCTGTAGAAGCTGGCTTGCCGGCGATGCCGGCACCTGGGTGTTACGCCCAGCCAGGTTCTAACGGTTCTATGTGGTGAGCGGGTTGACTTACAGGCGTTTGCCTACCAGCACTTCCTGCTCTCGCTCTGCGCTGTTGACGTTCACCGTGCGGGCGAGGCTCACGCTGTTGCCTTCAAACACACATTTCACCCGATCCCTGAATGCGGTCTGCGGATAGATCCAGGTCATCTCCAGCGTCTTTTGATCCAGCCAGCGGGCACCGGCCACAATCTGTGCGTGGTTGAATTCGTAACCGTGGTGCAACGCACGGCCCGGCATGCTGGTGAGGCCTGTGAGCCAGTGGTCGATGCCGATCTGCAAGCGATGGGTGGCCTGGCTGTCGGTCAGTTCGAAGGTGAGTACATTGCCTGTAAACGCGAACGACAGTTGGCGCACGCCAAGCCCGTTTTCGGCCATGGCAAATACGCGCATCGAATCCTCGGGCGCTGGGCAGTCTGAAACCAATAGAGGCTGCTCAGCCATGCTCGCCAGCCGTTTCTCCAGCCGTGCATCGGCTTCGGGCTTCACGCTGCAATCCTCGCTGAAGGCTGCGGGAAAATAACGCTCGATAAACGGCACGATCTCTGCCGAGTTTTTCATCCCACCTACCAGCACCAAGGTTGCGTTGTGTTCGCGGTACACCGCGGCCATCTGCACGAACACCCCCAGCGCACTGAAGGCTGGGCGCGGTTTCATCATCCAGTGGTAGCCGTAGCGGCTGTCGGGGCCACCCTGGGGTTGGGTAGCGGCCTGGACCCACGCCGCCGGCAATACCTGCCGGCCGTCCCAGACACCGTTCTGGGCGTGCAATACCGCCAGTTTCAGCGCCGCCGACACGGGGGCGGTGAGGCCGTTGCCGCCGGGGTTCACGCCGTCCGGGCCGATGTCCCAGGTTTCATTGTGAATATCCAAGGGGATGAACAGGCGTGGCTTGAGGTAGTCGTGCAGGGTTTGGCCGGCGACGCGGTTGATCAGCGCCGAGAGCATGTAGCTGGCCGCGCTGGTGTACACGTATTCGGTGCCCGGCGCGTAGGCCAGGGGGATCTTGAAGAACTCGGCGATCCAACTGGTGCTGATGCTGCGCCACACCGAGCCGGAGGTGTTGCTGGCGTGCCCGGTGCGCATGGTCAGCAGGTGTTCGACAGTCATGTCGGCCAGGCGCGGGTCGGCGTTCGCGGGGACTTCATCGGGGAAGAAACGCACCAGCCGATCATCGAGATTGAGCAAGCCTTCTTGGATGGCCAGGCCGATGGCGCAGCCGGTAAAGCTCTTGGCCATGGAGTGCAGCACGCGTGGCTCATTGGGATCTACCGGCCAGGTCCAGCCTTCGGCAACCACGTGGCCGTGGCGGTGCAGCATGAAGCCGTGCAGGTCGAGGCCGGCGGCCTTGACCTCGTCCAGAAACGCGATCAAACGGTCGGGGTCAATGCCAAGGCTGCTGGCGCTGGCGCGGGGCAGACCATCGTAGGAAGTCAGGGGCATGAAAAGGCTCGGCAAGGGTGGCGATCAACGGCTGCGGTGTACCAGCCGGGAATAGGAAATCAGCATGCTGGTGAGTTCCTGGCTGACCCCGGTGAGGGGCGCTGAACGGCGGCTGATCAGGCACACATCACGGGGCGCCAGGGGTTCTTCGATGGCGATGGTGGTGAGTGCGCTGGAAAACAGCTTCATCCCCGGCAGCATGCGCGGTTCGATGGTCAGGTAGTCGGTTTCCGAGACGATGTGCAGGGTTTCCAGCAGCGAGTCGGTGGTAATCGCGATCTTCGGCGGCGCCAGGCCCTGGGTGCGGAACAGCTGGACCAGGCGGTTTTCCGCGCCACCGATGACACCGGTGGAGCGCACGCTGATCCATTGGCAGTCCACCAGTTCCCGCACCGATCTGGCCTGGCCCAACGGATGGCCCTTGCGCGCGATAATGCCGGCGCTGGAGCTGTAGAGACGGTCGATGGACAGGTCGATATCGGTGACATTCGGTGCCAGCGGGCACAGCACGAAATCCAGGCGACCATCGCGGACCTTTTCGACCAGGCCCTTGGTGGTGCCGCTGGCCACGTGCACCTGGATGCGCGGGAAGCGTTGGGTGAAGTTGCTCAGCACCGGCACCAGCAGCTCGGCCAGGGGCTCGGAGGTCACGCCCAGGTCGATATGGCCTTCGGGCTCGCCTTTCCAGGGTTGCAGGTCGAGCAGCGCGCGTTCGCAATCGAGGGTGATGGAACGGGCGCGCACCAGGAACACTTCGCCAGCCGACGTCAGGTTGATGCCTTGGTTCGAGCGTTGCAGCAAAACCACGCCGAGTTCTTTTTCGAGGGTCTGGATCGATTGGGTCAGGGTGCTTTGCGCCACGTCCAACTGGCGCGCGGCAGAGCGGAAACTGCCTTTTTCGACCACGGCACAGAACGCACGAAGATGGGTGAGTGTCATGAAGGACGGCCTCGGGTTGAGCATTTGAACCATTGAATACCCGCCAGCTTATCTGATGGCTCCAGGTGCGCACAGATCGGTTTGGCCGATCAGGTTCATTATTTCTGAACGCGCGCAAACGGCTTCGGGCCCTGATTTTTCGGTAGGCTGGGGACAGGTTGTGAACGGCTCGGAAGGTGATCGGAAAAGCCGAGCCTGATCACCTGGAGCGTTCTTCTCAAGCTTGCCGCGTGAAGAATAAGATCGGTCCAGGAACATTCGCCGACCGTGAAGGCGACTAAAACAACAACAACTATCCAGGTGTTCGGCCGTGCCTCTTTTTGGGTCCTGCCAGCGTCCGAACCCCAAGCGTAAGGATCATTTAAGGTGCATTTATCATGAACAAGACTTTAATCCTGGCAGGCGCTTTGTCTGCGGCGCTGGCGGGTACTGCCCACGCCGAAAGTGTGTTGAAGGTGGCGCTCAACGCCGATATCCGCAGCACCGACCCCGGTGTCAACCGCGACACCAACTCCGACGCGGTGATCATGCACCTCACCGAAGGGCTGGTGGCCTTTCGTGAAGACGCCACCGTCGGCCCGCTGCTGGCCAAGGACGTGCAGGTGTCCGACGACGGCCTGCGCTACACCTTCCACCTGCGCGACGGGGTGAAGTTCCAGAATGGCAAGGCGCTGACCTCCGCTGACGTGCTGTGGACCTGGAAGCGCTTCCTCGACCCCAGGACCCAATGGCGCTGCGCGCCTGAATTCGATGGCCATGGTGGCGCCAAGATCGTCGACATGAGCGCCCCGGACCCACTCACCGTGGTGTTCACCCTCGACAAGCCCAATGGCCTGTTCCTTACCAGTACCGCACTGCCGGAGTGTGGCGGCAGCGGCATCCTCTCCTCGGACTCGCTCAACGCCGATGGCAGCTGGAAGGCCCCGGTCGGCACCGGCCCGTTCAAGCTGGGCGAGTGGAAGCCCGGTCAATACGTCGAACTGCTGCGTAACCCCAACTACAGCGCCCGCGATGAACAACAGCCCGATGGCTACACCGGCAACAAATCCACCACCCTCGACCGCGTGCGCCTGCTGGTGATCCCGGACCCGGCCGCCGCCAAAGCCGCCTTGCTGTCTAAAAACGTCGACTTGCTGATCGACGTCACCCCGCTGGACGCCACCGAGCTGGCGGCCAACCCCGGCGTGCGTGTGACCTCAAGCGGCACCATGTCGGTCAACGCCTTGCTGTTCCAGACCCGCGACCCGCTGCTCAAGGATGTGCGCCTGCGCCAGGCCATCGCCCATGCGCTGGATTCGGCGCAAATCGTCGAAGCCCTCACCGGCGGGCGTTCCAAGGCCAACAACTCGATGGTCGCCAGCGGCAGCCATTACCACACGGCCGTCGAAGACCAGGGCTACACCTTCGACCCGGCCAAGACCGCGCAGTTGTTGCGTGAGGCTGGCTACAAGGGCGAGCCGATCAAACTGATCGTCAACAAACGCTACGCCGCGATTTTCGACATGGGCGTATTCGTGCAGGCCATGGCCAAGGCCAGCGGCATCAACCTGGAGCTGGAGACCCTGGAGTGGGGCACGCAACTGGAGCGCTACCAGAGCGGCAACTACCAGATGATGGCGTTCCCGTACTCCGAGCGCCTCGACCCGGCCCTGAGTTTCGATTCGATGACCGGCGACAAAGACAAGGAAGCCCGCAAGGTCTGGGACAACCCCCAGGCCCGTGAATGGCTGCGTGAAGCCCAGCGCGAAGGCGACATTACCAAGCGCCAGGCATTGTTCGATCAACTGCACCAACAGATGATCAAGGATGTGCCGATGATCCCGATGTACAACGGCAACGCGATTGCCGCCAGCCGTGACTACGTCAAGGGCCTGCGCACTTGGCCGGTGTCCAAGCCGCGCCTGTGGACCGTCAGCGTCCCTGCTTCCGGGAGCAATTGAGGATGTTTCGTTTTATCTCCCAACGCCTGGCGATGTCAGTCCCGACCTTGCTGCTGATCTCGCTGATGGTGTTCGCGATCATCCGCCTGGTGCCTGGTGACCCGGCCCTGCTGATGCTTGGCGACATGGCCGACGCCCATAGCCTGGAGGTCGCGCGTGCGTCCCTGGGCCTGGACCAGCCGCTGCCAGTGCAGTTTGTAATCTGGTTGAAGGCGGTGCTCAGCGGCGACCTTGGGCATTCGATCACCACCAATGAGGCGGTGCTACCGCTGATCCTCGATCGCTTCCAGGTGAGTGCCGGGATTGTGTTGGTGTCGGTATTGCTGGCTGCCTTGATTGCGGTGCCGGCCGGCTTGCTGTCGGCGTGGAAGCAGGACAGTGCACTGGACTTTGGCGTGGTGTCGACCGCCACGCTGCTGCTCTCGATCCCCAGTTTCTGGCTCGGCCTGCTGTTGCTGTATGCGTTTGGCATCAAGCTGGGCTGGTTGCCGGTGGTGGGCTACGTGTCGTTCGGCCAGTCACCGTGGCAGGCCTTGAGTTTCATCGTGTTGCCGATCGTCACCCTGACCCTGGTGGAGCTGGGTGCAATCACCCGCATGGCGCGGGCCAGTGCCATCGAGGTGTTGCGCCTGGAGTACATCACCCATGCACGCGCCAAGGGCCTGTCGGAACGTGCGGTGCTGTGGCGCCATGCGTTGCGCAACTCGTTTGCACCGACCCTGACCCTTATCGGCCTGATCCTCGGCAACCTGCTCAGCGGCATTGCCGTGCTGGAAACCGTGTTCACCCTGCCGGGCATCGGCCGCCTGATGGTCGACGCCATCTACGCCCGTGACTACCCGGTGCTGCAGGGCTGCCTGCTGCTGGTGACCTTTGTCTATGTGCTGGTCAACCTGTTGGTGGACCTGCTGTACCCGCTCTTCGACCCCAGGGTTAAGTTATGAATAAGCCACTGCCTGTTGCACCCGAGGTGCTACTGCCTGCACCGGTGCGTGCCCCCAGGGCCTGGCGCGTGCCGCCGTTGAATGCGCTGATCGGTGCGTTCCTGTTGGGCTTGCTATTGATCATGGCCGCGCTCGGCCTGGTATGGACGCCCCATGATCCGCTGGCGCTGAACCTGCTGGCGCGGTTGCAGGCGCCGACCGCCGCGCACTGGCTGGGCACCGATGAATACGGTCGCGATGTCTTGAGCCGCTTGATGATCGGCGCGCACACCAGCCTGTGGGTGAGTGTGCTGACGGTGAGCATGGCGATTATCGCCGGCACCTTCCTCGGCTTGCTGGCCGGTTTCCTGCGCGGCTGGGTCGACCGTGGCCTGATGATGATCAACGACGCGCTGCTGGCGTTCCCCGGCATCCTGCTGGCCCTGGGCTTGATGGCGATCATCGGTCCGAGCCTGTACGGCATCGTCTTCGCCCTGAGCCTGGCCTATACGCCGTCGGTGGTGCGGGTGGTGCGCGGCACGGTGTTGTCGCTGCGCGAGAAGGAGTTTGTCGAGGCCTCGCGGGTGATCGGCAATTCCGAGCTGTACACCATGCTGCGCCATATTGCGCCGAACTGCGTGGCGCCGGTGTGCGTGCTGGCCACCAGCATGTTCGGCTGGGCGATCCTGGCGGAAAGCTCCCTGAGCTTCCTCGGCCTGGGCGTGCCGCCACCGGCGGCGACCTGGGGCAACATGCTCGCGGCCAGCCGGCCGTATATCGCCACGGCCAGTTGGCTGGGGCTGTTTCCCGGTGTCTGCATCGCCATGGCGTTGCTGGCGTTCAACCTGTGTGGCGATGCCTTGCGTGACCGCCTTGATCCACGGATGAGTAAATGACCATGACTGATGTATTACTGGCAGTCGATCACCTGAAAATCCGCGTCGGCACCCACGGCCCGTTGGCGGTCAACGACCTGAGCTTCACCATCGCGCCGGGGGAAATCGTCGCGTTGGTGGGCGAGTCCGGCAGCGGCAAGACCATGGCCGCCCGCGCCGCCATCGGCCTGCTGCCGCCACCGCTGCAACACTGCGGCGGCCAGGTGCGGTTCCAGGGCCATGACCTCAACAGCCTCAAGCCCGAGCAACTGCGCCAACTGCGCGGGGCCAAGATCGGCATGGTGTTCCAGGAACCCATGGTGTCGTTGAACCCGTCCATGAGCATCGGCGAGCAAATGGCCGAGGGCCTGCGCCTGCACACCAAGCTCACGGATGCGCAGATCCGCGAACGCAGCCTGGAGATGCTCGGCCATATCGGCATCAAGGACGCCGAACGTTGCCTGGCGGCGTTCCCTCATGAGTTCTCCGGTGGCATGCGCCAACGCATCATGCTCGCTTCGGTGATGCTGCTGCGCCCGGCGCTGCTGATTGCCGACGAACCCACCACGGCCCTGGACTGCCTGGCGCAACTGGACGTGTTGAAGCTGATGCTCGACCTGACCCGCGAGCAGGGCACGGCGATTCTGTTTATCAGCCATGACCTGTCCCTGGTGGCGCGCTACGCCGACAAGGTGGTGGTGATGCGCGAAGGCCGCGCGGTGGAGCAGGGCACCATTGAGCAGATCCTGCTGGCGCCCAAGGCCGAGTACACCCGCCAGTTGCTCGAAGCCTTGCCACGCCGTGGCGTGTTGGCGGACTTGCCCCAGGCCGACGGCCCGCTGCTGACGGTCCGCGACGTGTGCATCGAACACCCTGGCCCGCGCAGCCTGTGGGGCCGCACGCCGTTCAAGCGCGTGGTGCATTCGGCCAACCTCAGCATCGCACCGGGCGAAACCCTGGCGCTGGTGGGCGGCAGCGGCTCCGGCAAGACCACCCTGGGCCGCGCGATTGTCGGCCTGAACAAAGCCTGTGCCGGCGCCATCGAGTTTGAGGGCGTGGACATCCTCAAGTCCGGCAACCGCGAACACCGTTTGCAATGCCAGATGATTTTCCAGGACCCGTATTCGTCCCTCGACCCGCGCATGAAGATCGGCGACATCCTCGCCGAACCGCTGCGCCATGTACCGGGCATGAGCGCCGAGCACAAGCGTGAACGCGTCACCAGGACGCTGCTGGATATCGGCCTGGCCGAGCAGTTTGTCGACCGCTTCCCGCATCAATTGTCCGGTGGCCAGCGCCAGCGTGTCGCCATTGGCCGCGCGCTGGTGCGCCACCCACGGTTGGTGATTGCCGACGAGCCGATCTCGGCCCTGGACATGACCATCCAGAAGCAGATCCTGGAGCTGTTCGAACGCCTGCAGGCGCAGTACGGCTTCGCCTGCCTGTTCATCTCCCACGACCTGGCGGCGGTGGAGCGCATCGCCCACCGGGTCGCGGTAATGAGCGAGGGCAGGGTGGTGGAAATGGGCGCGCGGGATGAGATCTTCGACCGCCCGCAGCACCCCTATACCCGCAAGCTGCTGGCCGCTGCCAGCCCCTTGGAGAAACTTGAAAACGGTGGCTACCGCATTCGCCAAGGCCCTGTACCGCTAGCGCTGTAACCCAGGACTGACGTCACCCGCCGCGCAAATCGCCGATTTGCGCGAACGGCGAAGCCATGCCCGAAGAACAATAAAAACCCCCAACCATGACACTGCCAGGAGCTTAAAAAAATGAAAAAATCCCTGACTCAACTCATCACCGGCGTGGGCGTCGTGAGCAGCGGGTTGATCCCGTTCGCCGCCCATGCAGATTTCATCAAGGACAGCAGCGGTACGCTGGAATTGAAGAACTACTACTTCAACCGTGACTACCGCGAAGAAGCCAGCCAGTCGGTGCGCGCCGAATGGGCCCAGGGCTTTCTGCTGGGGATCAAGTCCGGCTTTACCGAGGGCACGGTAGGTTTTGGCCTGGACGCCATGGGCATGCTCGGCTTGAAGCTCGACTCCAGCCCGGACAAATCCGGCACCGGCTTGCTGCAACGTGACAGCGACAAGCGCGCTTCCGACAGCTACTCCAAGCTCGGCGTGACCGCCAAGGCACGCTTCGCCAAGAGCGAACTGCGCGTGGGCTACCTGGTGCCGGATCTTCCGACCCTGCAACCCAATACCAGCCGCCTGTTCCCGCAGTCGTTCAGTGGCACGCAGCTGGTGTCCAATGACATCAGCAACCTCAAGCTCAGCCTCGGTCAGTTGGACCAGGCCAAGGACCGCGATTCCACCAACTACGAAGACATGAAGCTGACCACGGTCAGCAAGGTCTACAAAAGCACGGCCCTGAGCGATCAGTTCCGCTTCGCCGGCGGCGATTATTCGCTGACCCCCAACACGTTGCTCAGCTACCACTACGCCGCGCTCGACAGCATCTACCACCAGCAATACGGCGGCTTCAAGAACAGCTTTGGCCTGGGGCCGGGCAGCCTGAAGACCGACGTGCGCTACTTCAAGGCCGACAAGGACGGCGCTGGCCTCGCGGGTGATGTCGATAACCGCGCCTTGAGTACACGCCTGACCTACCAGTATGGCGGCCACAGCATCGGCGGCGGCTTCCAGCGGCAGTTCGGCACCACGCCGTTCACCTACCTGGATGGTTCGATCAGCTACCTGTTCACCGAGTACCAGTTCACCAACTTCACCCAGACCAAGGAGCGCGCCTGGCACGCTCGCTACGACTACAACTTCGCCGACCTGGGCCTGCCGGGCCTGCTGTTCGGGATCAAGTATGCCAAGGGTGATTCGGCCGAGGTGATCGGCTTCAACGGCGAAGGCCGTGAATGGGAACGCGATCTGGACATCAGCTACGTGGTGCAGACCGGCCCGTTCAAGGGGGTGTCGATGCGTTGGCGCAACGCCCTGGCCAAGGGCAACTTCTACAACGACGTCAACGAGAACCGCGTGCTGCTGGGCTACACCCTGGCGCTCTGGTAAGCGTGTGTCTGAGGCTTAGTTGTGATGAGCGGGGCAAGCCCGCTCATCACACTGTCCCCGATCGGCATCACAACTGATCGGTTTTGCAGATCAAGATAGCCCCGGCCGCCCTTACAGGCGATCACCCGGTCTCGATACTCTTTTCAACAGCATCTTTTCTCCAGAACCATCACTCGAATATCGAGACTCCTGCGTTATGAAACTTAATCAACACCCCTTGCTGCAAGCGACACAAGGTACCCACAGGCACGTGGAAAGCGAGCATTACGGTGCAGTGGGTGCGGGTCGAAAAATCTATATCCAGGCGGCGCTGCATGCCGATGAAACCCCAGCGATGCTGGTGGCTGCGCACCTGCGCCGGCAACTGGCCGCGCTGGAAAATGCCGGCCGCCTGAATGCGCAGATCGTGCTGGTGGCCGTGGCCAACCCGGCCGGCCTGGGCCAATACATCATGGGCGCGCCTAGCGGACGCTTCGAGCTGGGCAGTGGGCGCAATTACAACCGTGGTTTTCCAGTGCCGTACCCGGAAATCGCCAGCCGGATCGAACACCTGCTCAGCCAGGACATCGACGCCAACCGTGAACTGATCCGCCAAGCCTGGGGCGAATGCCTGCGCGCCGCCCAGCCGATGGACGAATACCAGTCGCTGCAGCAGACCCTGATGCTGCTGGCCCACGATGCCGACATCGTGCTGGACCTGCACTGCTCACGCGAAGCGGCCATGCACCTCTACACCGGCGAATCGGTGTGGCCGACCATCGAGCCGTTGGCGCGCTACATCGGCGCCGAAGCGACCCTGCTGGCTACCGATTCCCAGGCCAATTCCTTTGATGAAGCGCTCTACCTGCTGTGGGTGAATCTGCGCGAGCGGTTTGGCGAGCGATTCCCGATCCCCGACAGCAGCATCGCCGTGACCGTGGAACACCGTGGCCAGCGGGATGTGTCGTATGAACTGGCAGACCATGACGCCACTGCGATCATTGATTACCTGACCCACCTGGGCGCCATCGAAGGCACCCCACGACCGTTGCCCGCCTTGCGCAACCCGGCCACGCCGTTGGCGGGCAGCGAGCAGTTCTATGCGTCGAGCGCCGGGGTGCTGGTGCATCGCGCGGCGGTGGGCAGTCGCATTGAAGCGGGGCAGGCGTTGTTCGATATCGTCGATCCCCACAGTGGCAAGACCGTGACGATCAACAGCCACACCACCGGCGTGTTGTACATGCGCCGCGATGTGCGCTTTGTGAAGCCGGGCGACCCCTTGGGCCGTGTTTCCGGCGCCACGCCGATCCGCAGCGGCAAGCTGCTGAGTGCGTGAATTGAAAGGCGATCACTGTAGGCGCCGGCTTGCCGGCGATAGCTGTGTGTCAGACGTAGCGCCATCGCCGGCAAGCCAGCGCCTGCAGTAGATCCTCACTATTTTTAGATTTTTATCAGGCAGGACACTCCATGCACCCCAACCCGGCAATCACCCTCGAAAACCAATTCTGCGCCCACAACTATTCGCCGCTGCCGGTGGTCATCGTCAAGGGCGAGGGCGTATGGGCCATTGGCGATGATGGCAAGCGCTACCTGGACATGATGTCGGCCTATTCAGCCGTCAGTCATGGCCATGTGCACCCGCGTATCCGCGCCGCCGCCGTGGCGCAGATCGACAAGATCAGCGTGGTGTCGCGCGCGTTCTACAGTGAGCCACTGGGTAACTTCCTCAAGACGCTGTGCCGCATCAGCGGCTTCGATTCGGCATTGCCGATGAACAGCGGCGCCGAAGCCGTGGAGACCGCGATCAAGGCCGCCCGTCGCTGGGGCTATCGGGTCAAGGGCATCGCCGCGAACCAGGCGAAGATCGTGGTGGCCGACAACAACTTCCACGGGCGCACCTCGACCATCGTCGGCTTCTCGTCCGAGCCGGACTACAAGGCGGACTTCGGTCCGTTCTGCGACGGCTTCACCGAAGCGCGGTTTGGCGATATCGAGAGTTTTCGCCAGGCCATCACGGCTGATACCTGCGCGGTGCTGATCGAACCGATCCAGGGCGAAGCCGGTATTCGCGTGCCGCCGGCCGGGTTCCTGCGTGAGCTGCGTGCACTGTGCGACGCCACCAACACCTTGCTGATCCTCGATGAAATCCAGTCGGGCCTGGGCCGCACCGGCAAGTGGTTTGCCTTCCAGCACGAAGGCATTCGCCCGGATGCGCTGATCCTTGGCAAGGCGCTGGGCGGCGGGATCATGCCGGTGTCGGCGTTTGTCGCGGACCATTCGATCATGGACCTGTTCGATGCCGGCAGCCATGGTTCGACGTTTGGCGGTAACCCCTTGGCGGCGGCCGTTGGCCTGGAAGCCCTTAACGTGCTGGAAGATGAAGGCTTGATCGATAACAGCGCGCAATTGGGCCACTACCTGGTGGAGCGCCTGCGGGCGATGAATTCCCCGGCGGTCCGGGAGGTGCGTGGTCGCGGTTTGTGGGTGGGGGTGGAGCTGGACCGTGATGCCCGGCCGATTTGCGAAGCGTTGCTTGCCGAAGGCCTGCTGACCAAGGAGACCCATGAAAACGTGCTGCGTATCGCGCCGCCGTTGTCCATCACCCGCGAGGAACTGGATTGGGGCCTGGCGCGTATCGAGCGGGTGTTCGGCCAACTATGAGCGACGTTCTCAACCATCTGGACATCGGCGGGCAGCGTTACGCCTATATCGATCTGCATAAACTGCTGACCCCGGTGCAGCTGCATCGGCTGCCTTATTGCCTGCGCATCCTGGTGGAAAACATCGCCCGCTGTGCCCCGGCCTCATTGCCGTCGGTGCTGGCGCGAGCCACCGGCAGCGGGCCGGACTGCGAGGTGCCGTTCCAGCCCAACCGTCTGATGTTTCACGACACCACCTGCCTGCCGGCCCTGGCGGACTTTGCCGGCATGCGTGATGTGGTCGCGGAACTGGGTGGCGACCCGACGGCGGTGAACCCGGCGATCCCGGCCGTGTTGACCATCGACCACTCGGTGATTGTCGAGCACTACGCCGAAGCCGGCGCGGTGGACGCCAACCTCGACATCGACTTTCGCCGCAATAGCGAGCGCTACCGGTTTATCAAATGGGCCGAGGCCAGCCTGGACAACTTCAAGGTGATCCCGCCGGGGACGGGGATCATCCACCAGATGAACATGGAATCCATCGCCCAGGTGGTCTGGGAAAGCCCGGCCGCCGAGGGGGGCGTGTTGCTGCACCCGGACTGCATGGTTGCCACCGACAGCCATACGCCGATGATCAATGCCATCGGCGTGCTGGGCTGGGGCGTGGGCGGGCTCGAAGGGCAGGCGGCGATGCTCGGTGAGCCGGTGCCGATTGCCTTTCCCCAGGTCGTGGGGATTCGCGTCAGCAATGCCTTGCGGGCCGGTGTGACGGCGACGGACCTGGCCTTGAGCGTGACCGAGTTGCTGCGCCAGCGCAGCATGGTCGGCAAGTTTGTCGAGTTCACCGGGCCGGGGCTGGCGTCGTTGAGTTGGGCGGCGCGGGGCACCGTGGCGAACATGGCGCCGGAGTATGGCGCGACGGTGGTGTTTTTTCCGTTTGATGACGAGACCCTTGCCTACCTGGAATTGAGTGCGCGGCCGGCGCCATTGTTGGCCAAGGTGTCGACCTATATGGCGGCACAGTCGCTGTGGCGCCAGGCCGGCGAGCCCGAGCCGCAGTTCGATGAACTGATCGAGCTGGACTTGGCCAGGATTGAACCCAGTGTGGCCGGGCCACACCAACCCCATCAGCGCCAGTCGCTGGCGCAGGCGGGGGCCTCGTTTCATCAGCATGTGCACGCTGAGGCCGGGCAGCAGTTCTTCGAGCCATCCTTTGAAGCGCCGTTGACCCACGGCGCGGTGGTAATGGCGGCGATCACCAGTTGCACCAACACGGCCAACCCGGCGCAGATGATCCAGGCCGGATTGCTGGCACGTCGTGCACGGGCACGCGGCGTGGGGCGCAAACCCTGGGTGAAGACTTCGCTGTCGCCGGGTTCGCGGGTGGTGGCGGACTATCTGGATGCGGCGGGTTTGTTGGCGGATTTTGCGGCGCTGGGCTTCGACCTGGCGGGCTTTGGCTGCATGACCTGTATCGGCAATTCCGGAAGCCTGGAGGCTCATGTGGAAGCCTTTGCCGAGCAAGGCCTCAAGGGGGTGGTGGTGCTGTCGGGCAATCGCAATTTCGAAGGACGGGTCAACCCCAAAGTCCCCGCCGGGTACCTGGCCTCGCCGGCGCTGTGCGTGGCCTATGCGATTGCCGGGAGCATTGATATCGACCTGTCCAGCAGTCCGCTGGCGTTGGATGCCCAAGGCAAGCCGGTGTACTTGGAGGAACTGATGCCCAGTGATGCCGAGGTGGCGGCGCACGTGTCGCAGGTGGTGCGCCCGGTGTTGTTCCAGCAACGCAGTGAACTGCTCTGGCAGGGCACGCCGCACTGGCAGGCGCTTGAGGCCGACGCCAGCGTGAGATTTGCCTGGAACCCGGATTCCACCTATTTGCGCCGCCCGCAGTACCTGGCGCAGGTGCCGCCCGTGCCGGCGGCGAGCCTGTCGGTGCGCAACGCGAGGGCGTTGGTAGTGCTTGGTGATAACGTCACCACGGACCATATTTCACCGGCGGGCACCATCCCTTCCGAGAGCCTGGCTGGTGCCTGGCTGCGCGAAAGGGGGGAGGCCGAGGCGGATTTAAACCAGTACTCGACACGGCGCAGCAACCACGAAGTGATGGTGCGCGGGGCCTTCACCAACCCGCGCCTGAACAACCTGCTGGACCCGACACAAACACCACGCCGAGGTGTGTGGGCGTGGAATGCCGACCACACGGACTACCAGCCGTTGTACCTCGCCGCGCAGAGCTACGCCGGCACGCCCACCGTGCTGTTTGCCGGGAGCAACTACGGCGCCGGTTCCAGCCGGGATTGGGCGGCGAAGGTGCTGAGCCTGTTGGGGATCAAGGCGGTGGTGGCGCGCAGTATCGAGCGCATTCATCGCAGTAACCTGATCGGCATGGGCGTGTTGCCGTTGGTGTTCAGCGCCGGGACGACGGTGCAGGACCTGGCGCTGGATGGCAGCGAGCGCTTGACGTTCCTGGGGCTGGAACACCTGCAGGTTGGCGAGAACCTGATCACCCTGCAGATCGATCGCGCCGATGGCCGTGTTGTCACGCACCGGCTGGTTTTGCGCCTCGACTCGTTGCAAGAGCTTGGGTACCTTGAGCACGGCGGTGTGCTGCCGTTTGTGATCCGCAAGACCGTGCAACGAACCCGCCCAGGAGCGCTCGATGATTGATCCCGCTGTACTGCAACAACTGGCCCCCGATGGCGTGCTGCGTGCCGCCATCAACTTCGGCAACCCGGTGCTGGCGCAACGCGGCGCGGGCGGTGAGCCACAGGGGGTGTCCGTGGCGTTGGCCAAGGCCTTGGCTGAAGAGCTGGGTGTCGAGTTGGCGCTGATCACCTTCGAGGCGGCGGGCAAGGTCTTTGCTGCGCTGGCCGAGGATGCCTGGCGCGTGGCGTTCCTGGCCATCGAGCCGGTGCGTGAGCAGGAGATCGCGTTCAGCGCACCCTACGTGGCGATCAAGGGCACCTACCTCGTGGCGACGGATTCGCCCTTTACCCACGTCGCCCAATTGGATGCAGCGGGTCGACGCATCGCCGTCGGCCAAGGCGCAGCCTACGACCTGTACCTGAGCCGTACGGTGGCGCACGCCGAGCTGGTACGGGCGCCTACGTCGGCAGCAGCGGTGGACTGGTTTATCGCGCAAGGTCTGGATGCGGCGGCGGGGGTGCGGGACTTTCTGCGCACCCGGGTGAGCGCGCAATGGCGCCTGGTCGAGGATGACTTCATGACCATCCGCCAAGCCATGGCGGTACCGGTGGCGCATGCAGCCGCTGCCGCGTTCGTCAGATCCTTTGTCGAACGGCAGAAAGAGAAGGGTGTGGTAAAGCGAGGTCTCGAGGCCAGCGGGCAGAGCGCTGAATTACAGGCGACGTAGAAAGGATTTGACGATGTGCCGGGTGGCGTCGGTGGTGTCCAGTTCATCCACGGCGCCATAGGCGTACCACTGGCAATCGATGATTTCGTTGCACGGCCGCGCGTCGGCGATGTTCACCACCGAGGCCTCGAACACATGGTGTACGGTGTCGCGGGCCTTGAGCTCCTGCAGATACAGCAAGCCGTCCACATTCAACCCGGTTTCTTCTTCCAGCTCGCGTTCGGCCGCGCCGACCGGGCGCTCGTTGCGTTCGACCTTGCCGCCCGGCAGTGCCCATTTTGACCTGGCCTTGCGCACGAAGAGGATATGTCCCTCGTGTTCGCAAATAACCGTTGCGCGTATTTTCATCGTCTGTGCCCCCGCAGCGGGATGAGTGTCATAAAAGTGTAATGCAAATGTCATGCTAAGTGGTTATGGCGTACCGGGTTGGGGATGTGGATACTGCCCGATTGATGAAAACGGACGAGGACAACAGATGAACACCGTACGTTGGGGCATGATCGGCTGTGGCAGTGTCACTGAAGTGAAGAGTGGACCCGCCTTCTATAAAGCGCCAGGTTCGGCGCTGGTCGCCGTGATGGGGCGCCGCGAGGCAGCCGTGCGCGATTATGCGGCGCGCCATGGCATTGCCCGTTTCTATACCGACGCCCAGGCACTGATCGACGACCCTGAAGTGGACGCGGTGTATATCGCCACACCGCCCGACAGCCACCTCGAGTACAGCCTGATGGTGGCTGCGGCCGGCAAGCATTGCTGTGTCGAGAAGCCCATGTCGCTGAATGCCGAGCAGAGCGCGTTGATGCAGCGCACGTTCGAACGGGCCGGGCTGCACCTGTTTGTCTCCTACTACCGTCGCTCGCTGCCGCGCTTCCAGCAGGTACGCGAGTGGCTGCAGGCGGGACGCATCGGCCAACTGCGCCACCTGACCTGGACCTTGTGCAAGCCTCCGGGGGCCGACGACGCCAGCGCCGCCAACTGGCGCACCGACCCACTGATTGCCGGTGGCGGTTACTTTGCCGACCTGGCCAGTCACGGCTTTGACCTGTTCCAGTACCTGGCCGGGGATATCGTCGAGGTCTCGGGCTTTACCGCGCGCCAGGCCGGGCGCTATGCGGCGGAAGATGCAGTGACGGCCTGCTGGACCTTTGGCTCGGGCGCCCTGGGCATGGGCTGCTGGAACTTCGTCGCGGACCGCAAGGAAGACCGCGTCGAGCTGATCGGCAGCCGTGGTCGCATTCAGTTCTCGGTGTTCGAAGACCAGCCGCTGCGCCTGGAAGCCGAGACCCAGGAAGTGCTCGAAGTACCTTGCCACGCGCATATCCAGTGGCACCACGTGCTGGCGATGAATGCACACATTCGCGGCGAGGCCGAGCATCCTTCGCTGGCCATCGAGGCGTTGAAGACTGATCGGATTCTCGACAAGGTGCTATTACGCAACCCCCACCATCCTGGGTAGTCGCGATAAAAAAGGTTTTTTTCAAGGAACAGGCCGATGAAATACTGGATGGTGGTGTGGCTGGTGCTGGCGACCGGCGCAGTGGCGGCCCCGCGTGAACAGGGCACGCCGGGGGAGTTTGATTTCTATGTGCTGTCGTTGTCGTGGTCGCCGACGTTTTGCCTGACGCACCCGGACAACGAACAGTGCTCGGGCAAGGGCTACGGGTTTGTGCTGCACGGCCTGTGGCCGCAGTACGCGCGAGGAGGGTGGCCGGCGAGCTGTGCGCCGCAGTCGTACCTGAGCCGGGAAGCAATGGACAAGGGCGCGACGTTGTTCCCGACGCGTGCGCTGCTCAAGCACGAATGGGCCAAGCATGGCACCTGCAGCGGGCTTGAACCGCTGGCGTACCTGGAAAAAACCGACGCGGCGTTGGGCGTGGTTGCCATTCCACACCAATTGCAGCCGTTCAACACACCGCCGTCGTTGCCGGCTCGCGAGATCGAGGCGCTGTTTCGCCAGAGCAACCCGCGCATAGGCAATCACGGTGTGGCGGTCATCTGCAAAGGCAAGGTGCTGTCGGAGGTGCGGGTGTGCCTGACCAAGGACCTGGCCTTCGCCGGCTGTCCGCGCAGTGTCAAAAGCCAGTGCCGCGAGGGTGAAATCCGCATTCCGGCCCAGCGCTAGGGCAGCATCGCCACGCGATAACGCTCATCAAAATCCTCGGCCAACTGCGCCAGGGTGACCTTGCCGAGGCGCTTCAACAGCAGCGCCTGGGCTTGTTCGAAGGCGTCAGTGAGCGCCGCGTTCACGGCCTGTTCCACCAGGCATTCCGGGTGGTCGGTGGACAGGCCGATGGCGAAGATCGACGGCGTGCCCAAGGCGTTGTGAATGTCCAGCAAGGTGATTTCACTCAAGGGCTTGCCCAGGCTCCAGCCGCCCTGATGGCCTTTTTCCGAGCGCACATACCCTTTTTCCTTGAGCAACCCGAGGGTGCGCCGCACCACCACCGGATTGGTGCCGAGCATCTGCGCGATGGTCTCCGAAGTCGCGCGTTCTTCATGGCGGCCCATATGGATCAGCACATGCAGCATGCGCGACAGGCGCGTGTCGTTTCTCATCAAAAAACCTCAAGTTGATTCGCGCCAAAGTATCGTTCGTAACCTAAAAAGTTGCGAGAGTCTTGACGCGGTATTTTTACGTAACTTATGGTGTGTCGTGAAAGCGCGCGGATAACCGCGTGCACTCACCATAGGGTCACTCTCATGATCTACGACGTGATTATTGTCGGCGGCAGCTACGCCGGTTTGTCAGCGGGCCTGCAATTGGCGCGGGCGCGGCGCCAGGTGCTGGTGATCGATGCGGGGCAGCGGCGCAACCGGTTTGCGCCCACGTCCCACGGGTTTCTTGGGCAGGACGGCCAGTCGCCGCAGGCCATCGCCGCCGACGGGCGCAGCCAGTTGATGGAGTACCCGACGGTCACCTGGGTGCAGGGCAGCGTGGTTCAGGCGACGGTAGAACCGCAGGGCTTCAGCCTGGGCACTGAATTCAACGGTACGTTCCAGGGCAAGCGCCTGATCCTGGCCACCGGCGTGGTCGACGAATTGCCCGCCATTGAAGGCCTGCAGGAGCGTTGGGGCACGCGGGTGTTCCATTGCCCTTACTGCCACGGCTATGAGCTGGACCAAGGCCGTATCGGTGTTCTCGCCACTTCTTCGCTGGCGATGCACCACGCATTGATGCTGCCGGACTGGGGCGCCACGACCTTGTTCACCAACGGCGTATTCACCCCGGATGCCGAGCAGCAGGCGCAGTTGGCGCGACGTGGGGTCAGTGTGCAAAGCGCCGGCGTACGGCGAATCAGCGGCGAGCGTGCCGATCTCGAACTGGCTGACGGCCAGGTGTTCAAGCTCGACGGTATCTTCACGATGTCGCGGACCCGGCTCAGCCCGTTGGCCGCGCAGTTGGGCTGTGCACTGGCCGATGGCCCCAGCGGCGCTTACCTGCACACCAACGACATGCGCCAGACCTCAGTGCCGGGCGTGTTCGCCTGTGGTGACGCGTCCCTCGCCGCCGGCTCCGTGGCGCTGGCCGTGGCCGAGGGTGTGCGCGCCGGGGTCGGCGCGCATTTTTCGCTGGTCAGCGGTTGAGGTAGACCGGGCTGTCGGTGGACAGCGACGCCTTCACCGCGTGGGTCATGTCGGTGATCAACACTTCTTCGCGGTCTTCGCCCAGGGCTTGCAGGGTGAGGGCGACCACTTCCTGGGGCGTGCTTTTAGGCGCCTGCACATCAGCGACCATGTCGGTGTCGATGTAGGCCGGGTGCACGCCGATCACCAGGGTGTTCTGCTCGCGCAACTCGCCGCGCAGGCCGTTGGTCAGCCCCCACTGGGCGGATTTCGAAGTGCTGTAGCCACCGGCGCCCGGCGGGCTCAGCCAGCTCAGCACCGAGAGGATATTGATCAGCGCGCCGCCGCCCTGTTTGGCCAGGATCGGCGCAAAGGCACGGCTCAGGCGCAGGGTGCCGAAGGTGTTCACGTCAAAGTGCTGTTGCAGGTTTTCGACACTGTCTTCGGCCAGCAACGAACCGTACTTCAGGAAGCCCGCATTGTTGATCACCACACTGACGTCCGCGCACTGCTCGGCGGCGTGCTGCACGCTGGCCGCGTCGGTGATGTCGAGGGCAATCGGGGTGCTGCCAGAAATGTCCACACTGCGCGGATCCCGCGCACCGGCGTAGACCTTGGCGGCGCCGGCTGCCAGCAGGGCGGTGACGAAAGCTTTACCCAGGCCGCGATTGGCGCCGCTGACCAATACCACTTTTCCACGAATATCCATGATGAACTCCAGGCTGCGAATTAGGTTTAATAATGAAACCGTTTTTATCCTGAAGCTGTTGGTCCTATAATGCAACCAGATTTTTCAATGCCGGGAGGCCCGACGATGAAACGCAAATGCCTGGAAGGCGATGGCTGCCCCGTTGCCCGTGCCCTGGACGTAGTGGGCGACTGGTGGACGCTGTTGATCATCCGCGATGCATTCGCCGGCGTGACGCGCTTCGGTGATTTCCAGAAGCACCTGGGCGTGGCCAAAAACATCCTTGCCACGCGCCTCAAGGACATGGTCGAGCAGGGCCTGCTGCAAACCAGCGAAGTCGGTGCGCGCAGTGAATATCAGCTGACCGACAAGGGCCGCGCGCTGATGCCGGTGCTGGTGACGCTGGCGCAGTGGGGGGAGGCGCACACGCAACCCGAACAGGCCGGCGCGCGCGTGCTGGATGCGCGCTCGCTCAAGCCGCTGCGCAAGGTCGAGATCCTGGCCGAGGATGGCCGGGTGCTGGGCCTCGACGATATCGTCACGCAGGTCAGCTAGGCGCGATTGCCGTCTATGTGATCTGTGGCGCGCAGTGAGTGCGCGCCGACAGGGGGCGGGGTCTATTTGCTATCGAGGAAGCCCAGCAGCGCTGCATTGAACAACGCCGGGTCCTGCAGGAAGGCAAAGTGGCTGGTGTTCGGCAGGATCAGCAGGCCGGCACCGGGGATGGTGGCCGCCATGTACTCGGTGTGCTCGCGCTTGATCGCTTCGTCATGGTCGCCGTCGGCGATCAGGATTGGCGTCTTGATGCTCGCCAGCTGGGCGTCGGTCCAGTTCGGTTGGCTGGCCCACATATGGCTGATCTGCTCGACGAATGCATCGTACTCTTTAGGCGTCGGCGACAGCTTGGCGTACTCCTTGCCGGCGCGTTCGATGAAGGCGGCGAAGGTCGGGTTTTTCTCTACGCCGTCCTTGACCCCGGCGGTCTGGGTGTTGGCGGCGAACGCGAACACCTTGCCGATCCGGTCCGGGTGACGCAGGGCCAGGTCGATGCCGATGATGGCGCCGTCGCTCCAGCCGACAATATCGGCACGCGGGATCTTCAGGCTGTCGAGCACGGCCACCACGTCATCGGCCATCAGGTCGTAGCCGTAGGGTTTATCGTCCCGCGAGCTGCGCCCGTGGCCACGGCTGTCGAGGCTGATCACTGTGTGCTTGGCCGCCAGTGCCTTGACCTGGTTGCCCCAGTAATCGGAGTTGGACAGCCCACCGTGCAGCAGCACCACCGGCGATCCATGCCCGGTGCGGGTGTAGTAGACCTTGATGCCGTTGACGGCGGCGTAGCCGGTTTTGGCGCCGGCCACCGGGGCAGGCGTCGGCGGCAGGGTTTCCCAGCGTTCAGCGGCCTGGACCGCAGAGAAAGACAGCAACAGGCAGGCAGTTGCCAGCAGGCGACGTGACATGGCGATTCCTTTGATTGCAGTGAGTAGGCGCTGAACTCTAGCACCGGCCCAGGCGTGGAAAATACGCATTTTTGCCTATTGAGATCGGCATTCTGAAAGAAAAAAATGCAGTTATATCAATGGAATAAAAGCGTCTAAAGCGCCCGGGCCAGAACGGTTTCGCCGCCGTTGTCTGTCCCGCGCCGTGAGCGGTGCGAGGCCGACTCCAGGGGCGCACACAAAATACTTCGACAAGGGTCATTTTGTTCAATACCCCGCGTGCCTTGCCCTTTACCGTGGCTCCATTGTCATCTGCCCGAATAAAAAGGAACTGCAATGAGCTTGATCATTTCCATGGCCGCCTTCGCACTGGCCACCTCGATCACACCCGGACCGGTCAATGTGGTGGCCCTGAGTTCAGGCGCGCGCTTCGGTTTTGTCGCCAGCCAGAAACACGTGTTCGGCGCCGCCGTCGGCTTCACCTTGTTGCTGGTGTTGATTGGCCTGGGGCTGCATGAAGTGCTGGTGCGCTGGCCGCTCCTGACGCAGTTGATCCAGTGGGGCGGGGTGGCCTTCTTGCTCTACATGGCCTGGAAACTCGCGGTGGACGATGGCCGCCTGGACGCGGACGGCAGCGCGACGGCGCCGTCGATGCTCTACGGCGCGATCATGCAATGGCTCAACCCCAAGGCCTGGCTGGCCTGCGTGGCGGGCATGGGCCTGTTTGTGGCGGACGGCGATGCTCGGCAGGTCTGGCTGTTTGCCGGCCTTTACCTGGTGATCTGCTACCTGTCGGTGGCGTGCTGGGCCTATGCCGGCACGTTCCTGCGCCGCTACCTGGGCAACCCCCAGGGTGTGCGTGTATTCAACCGCTCGATGGCCGCGTTGCTGGTGGCCAGTGTGGGTTATTTGCTGATGGCTTGAGGACGTCGCGGTACTGCCCCGGCGTGGCCGCGAAATGCTGCTTGAAGGCGCGCTGGAAATGCGCCTGGTCGGCAAAGCCTGCGGCCAGGGCGACATCGGCGATCAGCTTGCCGTTGCGCAGTTGGGTGCGGGCAAACTGGATGCGCCGGTTGACCAGGAAGGCATGCGGGGTCAGCCCGTAATACTGTTTGAAGGCGCGGATCAGGTACGACGGCGACAGCTCGGCGGCCAGGCAGATGTCCTCCAGCTTCAGGGCCTGGGTGCAGTGTTCGCGGATGTAGTCGGCGGCCCGTTCCAGCTTGTGGTTGACCTCGCGCATCGGGGCGGGTGAAGGGTTCAGGCGTTGCTGCACTTCGCTGAAATAACTCACCAGTGCGCTTTGCTTTTGCAGGTGTTCGGCCTGCTCATCCACCAGCATCCGGTACAGCTCCAGCAAGCCCTCGTACAGCACCGGGTCGCGCGTGTAAGGCGTATTGAATGGCCGGTAACCCTGGTCGGTGCTGAACCCCAGTTGGTACTGCAGGTCGGTCAGCCAGGGCGTGTCGATGTACAGCATCTTGTAGGACCATCGCTCGTTGTCGATGGGATTGCAGGCGTGCACATCGCCGGGGTTCATCAACACCACCGTGCCGGCGCTGATCTCGAACGTCTCTGCACCGTAGTGGTAATAACTGCGCCCCGTGGTGACCACCCCGATGGAGAAGTGCTCGTGGGCATGGCGCGTGTAGGTGACCTTGCGCCCATCGGCGATGGTGCGCGCTTCGATGAACGGCAAGCGCTCGTCGCGCCAGAAGCGCGGCGAGTGCGAAGGGTGAGCAAGGCTGTTCAGCGACATGGCGGCAGTTCCATCCCTTGAGCGAGTGAAAGGGATGATTGCACAGACCGCCCGGGGCGTCAGCCTAGAAATCCCACTTGGTCGCCAGCTGCAGGCTGCGCGGTTCGCCATAGAAACCGGTGCCGAAGTTGCCCAGGCCCGTGTAGTACTTCTTGTCGAAGAGGTTCTTCACGTTCAGCGTGGTGCTCAGGTGGTCGTTGAAGCGATAGCGTGCCATCAGGTCGACCAGGTAGTAGCTGTCCTGGGTGATGCGCGAGTCGTGGCCGAAGTTGACCGTGTCATTCGGGTCCGGCTGGAACACCTTGCCGAAGAACTTACTCTGCCAGTTCACACCGCCGCCCACGGTGATGTTGTCCAGGGCGCCCGGCAGGCGATAGGCGCTGAACAGCCGTACGACTTGTTGCGGCGTGGTGGTCTGCAGCACCGAACTGTAGACGTAGCCGTCATTGGCATCGCGGGTGTGCTGGTAGGTGTAGCCGGCGGAGATATTCCAGCCGTCCAGCACTTCACCCGACAGCTCGGCTTCGAAGCCTTTGGTGGTGGCGCCGGCGATGGGGCGGTAGATCGAGTCGCTCTCGAAACCCGAGACGTACTCGGCCACGTTGTCCTGTTCGATGCGGAACGCGGCGAAGCTGGCATTCAGGCGGCCGCCGTAGAACGCAGCCTTGAGCCCCGCTTCATAGGTCTGGCCTTCGACCGGGTCGAGCAGCTTGCGGTCGGCATCCTTGCTGGTTTGCGGGCGATAGATCTGGGTATAGCTGGTGTAGACCGACCAGGTGTCGTTCAGGTCATAGACGACCCCGGCATAGGGCGTGACCACGCCACTCTGGTGATAGGTGGCGCGGTTGTCGGCCTGGGCGGGGTCGAAGAAGTCGGTGCTGTCGGTGCCGCTGAAATTGCTCACGCGCGCGCCGAGGATCACCGCCAGGTCATCGGTCGGTTTCAGGCGAGTGGCCAGGTAGGCGCCGGTCTGGCGTTGCACGATATCGTTCTGGCCGCTGCGTGGGATGTCGGGCTTGGGGTATTCACCGCGCCAGTCAAAGATGCTGCCGCCCACGGGTGGGTAGATCGAACCGTACACCGGCACGTCCTGTTTCGAGCGGGTGGCCATGAAGCCCATGATCAACTCGTGCTCGCGGCCGAACAGGCTGAACGGCCCGCTGAGGTTGACGTCCAGGGTGTTCTGCACCTGGTCGCCCTTGTACTTGCCCATGAACATGTACATGCCCTCGCCGCTGACCGGGTCGGGGTTGCCGCCACTCGCGGAGGCGAGCAGGGTGTTGTGCTGGCTGCGCTTGCGGTCGAGGCTGACTTTGAGCGACCAGTCATTGGCGAGCTTCTGCTGCACTGAGGCGAAGATCGTCTGGTTCTGGAAGTCGCGACGGCTCCAGTCGGCGGCCGGGTTGAACGATCGCGAGAAGTTCGTGCGCGAGCCGTCGCTGAAGTACATCGGGAAACCGGTCCAGCTGGCGCCGCGCGAGCGGGTGTCCTGCTGGTCGATGCCGAAGGTCAGCAGGGTGTCGGGGGTGAGATCCGCTTCGAGGATGCCGTAGGCGATGTCCTTGGTGTTCTGGTAGTGGTCCAGGTAGGACTGGCGATCCTGATACACGCCGACAAAGCGCCCACGCACATTGCCGGACTCGGTCAGGGGGCCGGAGATATCGCCTTCGGTGCGGTAATTGTCCCAGGAACCGAAGGTCTGGGTGACCGACGCCTTGAAGTCGCGGGTAGGTTTTTTGCGGATCAGGTTGACCGTGGCCGAGGGGTCGCCGGAGCCGCTCAACAGGCCCGCCGAACCCTTGATGATTTCCAGGTGGTCGTACACCGCCATGTCGGTACTGGTGGTGCCGTAGTCGTACACGCCGTCATAGGTGGAGTTGACGCCGTCGTACTGGAAATTGGTGATCGGCAAGCCCCGGCTGGAGAACTCCCAGCGCTCGCTGTCGTAGTTCTGCACACTGACGCCAGGCGCGCGGCGCAGGGTGTCAGCGATGTTGTTGGAACCCTGGTCATCCATCTGCTGGCGGGTGATCACGGTGACCGACTGCGGGGTTTCGCGCATCGACAGCGGCAGGCCGGTGGCCGACGCCATGGAGCCTGTGGTGTAGGCGTGGGTGTCTTCGGTGGTGGCGCCCAGGTCCTGGCCGGAAATGGTGGTGGCGCCCAGCTCCAGGGCGTCGGTGTTGGCCGGGACCGGTTCGAGTACGTAGCCGTTGTTGCCTTGGGGCAGGGCTTGCAGGCCGCTGCCCTGCAACAGGCGCTGCAAGCCGCTGGCCGGGGTGTAGTTGCCATTCAGGCCTGGGCTGGTTTTACCTGCGGCGAGGCTGTTGTGCCCGGCGATGAAAATACCCGACTGCTCGGCGAAGCTGTTCAGCACATTGACCAGGGAGCCGGCGGCAATACGGTAGCTGCGCGCGGCTTCCTGGGTCGATGGCGTTTCGGCGGCGTGCAGCGTCGGTGCGCCGAGGCAAAACAGCGAGGTGGCCAACGCCAGTGGGCGCAGCGCGAAGCGAGCAGGTTGCGGCATGAATGTTTCCCTTTGGATCAAATCGATCGGCGAATTGAAAGCGTCTGCAGGGTTAACCGAACGAGTTTTGAAAAAGGGCACTGGCGGTAGAAGATTTTTTCACTGGGGGCTGACGGTGACCCACCACGGCAGCAACCGGTCGACGCGAATCGGCAACGCGGCTTGCAGCAGGCGCAGGGCGTGGTCGCTGTCCTTGAGCGGGAATGAACCCATCACCGGCAACTGCGCCACGGCCGGGTCGCAACCCAGGTGGCCGGGACGATAACGGTTGAGCTCGGCGACCAACTCGCCCAGCGCCAGGTTGTCGGCCAGCAGCACGCCACGGCTCCAGGCCTCACGGGCGGGAGAGGCCGGGGCGGTCGGGTCGAAACCGTTGCGGGCGAACCGGACCTGCTGGCCTGCCTCGATGATACGCACCTGCTGGTTGAGGGTGCTGACCTGCACCCGGCCTTCGAACACGTTGAGCTGGGTATGCTCGTCGCCCTGCAGCACGCTGAAGCGGGTGCCCAGCGCCTGCAGTCGGCCGTGTTCGGTGTCCACCAGGAATGGGCGGCTGACGTCCTTGGCCGTGTCGATCAGCACTTCGCCAAAGCGCAGGCGCAGCAAGCGTTGCGTTGTATCGAAGCGCACATCCAGCGCGCTCATGGCGTTAAGCCATACATGGCTGCCATCAGCCAGCAAGGCGTCGCGGGTTTCGCCGCTGGCAGTGGCGTAGTCGGCGCTCCAGCCGCCCACCAGCCGGGGCAGGGCGGTGTTGCGCCAGGTGCCCCAGGCCAGCGTCGAACCGGCGCACAGCACCAGCAAGGTCTTGAGGGTCTGGCGCCGTGAACTGCGCAGTGCACGGCCAGCGCCCTGGGAATGCTCCATCAACGGTGCGAAGCGCTGGCTGACGCGCTCCACATAGTGCCAGGCCGCCAGGTGCTCGGGGTTCTGCATCAACCAGGATTGCCAGCGTTGCTGCTCCTGGGCGCCGCTCGGGTCCTGCAGGCGCACGTACCACTGCGCGGCCTGTTCCAGGCTCGCGTGGCTGAGTTTGCCGGTGGGGCTCATTGCACCAGCATCCCGTCGAGCTCGGCTTCGAGGATCGCGCAGTGCAGCAAGGCCTGGGCCATGTACTTCTTGACCATGCGCTCGCACACGCCCAACTGTTGCGCGATCTGTTTGTAGGGCAGGCCATGCAGTTGCGCGAGCAGGAAGGCTTGGCTGACCTTTTTCGGCAGGCGGGCGAGCATGGCATCCACTTCGTAGAGGGTCTCGACGATGATGGCGCGCTGTTCCGGCGATGGCTGCGTCGCCTCCGGGCACAGCGCCAGGCTGTCGAGCCAGGCTTTCTCCAGCTGGCGACGACGCCAATGGTCGATGCACAACCCGCGGGCAATGGTGGCCAGGTAAGAGCGCTGGCGCACGTGATCGGTCTCGGCGGGGGGCCGGCTGAGGATACGGATAAAGGTGTCGTGAGCCAGGTCAGCGGCATCCCAGCGGTCGTTCAGGCGTCGGCGCAACAGGCCAAGCAACCAGCTGTGGTGGGAACCGTAGAGGTGGGTGAAAGAGGTCGACACAATATCCATCCAGCGCAAAAGAATTGGCGTAAATAAGAATTGGTCGCGATTAAAGCAAAGGGCGGGAAGGTGCGCAAATGATATTGGTTTGCTTCTAGGTGGGAGCGGGCTCCCACCTTGGTTTGCAGTGCGTCAGGCCGGTACCAGGAAGGCAGCCTCCAGCAACTGTCGGGTGTAGGCGTGCTGCGGGTCGGCGAAAATCGCCTGGGCGTCGCCTTGTTCCACCACCTGCCCCTGCTTGACCACCATCAACTGGTGGCTCAGCGCCTTCACCACCGCCAGGTCATGGCTGATGAACAGGTAGGTCAGGTTGTACTTGGCCTGCAGGCTGCGCAGCAATTCCACCACCTGGCGCTGTACGGTGCGGTCCAGCGCCGAGGTGGGTTCGTCGAGCAGGATCAGGCGTGGCTTGAGCACCAGCGCGCGGGCAATGGCGATGCGTTGACGCTGGCCCCCGGAGAACTCATGGGGGTAGCGATTGCGCGACGCCGGGTCGAGGCCGACCTCTTTGAGCGCGGCGATAATCGCCGCTTCCTGCTCGGCCGGTGTGCCCATCTTGTGGATGCGCAGGCCTTCGCCGACAATCTCGCTCACGCACATGCGTGGGCTGAGGCTGCCGAACGGGTCCTGGAACACCACCTGCATTTCGCGGCGCAACGGGCGTACCTGTTGCTGGCTGAGCGTGTCCAGTTGCTGGCCTTCAAAGCGGATCCCGCCCTTGCTGGCGATCAAGCGCAAGATGGCCAGGCCCAGGGTGGATTTACCCGAGCCGCTTTCACCGACGATGCCCAGCGTCTGCCCCTGCGGCAGGCTGAAGTTGATGCCGTCCACCGCCTTGACGTAATCGACGGTGGTGCGCAAAAAGCCTTTCTTGATCGGGAACCACACCTTGAGGTCATCGACCTCCAGCAACGGCGGACCGATAGCGTTGCCGGCCGGCCCGCCGCTGGGCTCGGCTGCCAGCAGTTCCTGGGTGTAGGGGTGCTGCGGCGCCTGGAACAGCGTCTCGCAATCGGCCTGTTCAACGATGCAGCCCTGTTGCATCACACACACCCGATGGGCGATGCGCCGCACCAGGTTGAGGTCGTGGCTGATCAGCAGCAAGGCCATGCCCAGGCGTGCCTGCAGCTCCTTGAGCAGCTCCAGGATCTTCAACTGCACGGTGACGTCGAGGGCGGTGGTCGGCTCGTCAGCGATCAACAACTCCGGCTCGTTGGCCAGCGCCATGGCGATCATCACCCGCTGGCGCTGGCCGCCGGAGAGTTCGTGGGGCAGGGCCTTGAGGCGCTTGCGCGGCTCGGGGATGCCCACCAGTTCCAGCAGTTCCAGGGTGCGCTGGGTCGCGACCTTGCCGGTGAGGCCTTTGTGCAGGCCAAGTACCTCGTTTATCTGCTTCTCGATGTTGTGCAGCGGGTTCAGCGAGGTCATCGGCTCCTGGAAGATCATCGCAATGCGGTTGCCGCGAATGTGCCGCAGGGTTTTTTCCTTGAGCGTCAACAGGTCTTGCCCGGCGTACTCGATGGTGCCCGACGGATGCCGAGCCAACGGGTAGGGCAGCAGGCGCAGGATCGAGTGGGCGGTCACCGATTTGCCGGAGCCGCTTTCGCCGACCAGCGCCAGGGTTTCGCCGCGCTTGATGTCGAAGCTGACGTTGTTCACCACACGGTGGTGATGCTCGCCGGTGACGAACTCGACAGAGAGGTCGCGGATTTCGATCAGATTGTCCTGATTCATCTCATTTCCTCGGGTCGAAGGCATCGCGAGCGGACTCGCCAATAAACACCAGCAGACTCAACATGATCGCCAGCACGGCAAACGCGCTCATGCCCAGCCACGGCGCCTGCAGGTTGGATTTGCCCTGGGCCACCAGTTCACCCAGCGACGGTGAGCCCGCCGGCAAGCCGAAGCCGAGGAAGTCCAGGGCGGTGAGGGTGCCGATGGCGCCGGTGAGAATGAACGGCATGAAGGTCATGGTCGAGACCATGGCATTGGGCAGGATGTGGCGGAACATGATCGCGCCGTTCTGCATGCCCAGTGCCCGGGCCGCGCGTACGTATTCCAGGTTGCGCCCGCGCAGGAACTCGGCGCGCACCACGTCCACCAGGCTCATCCAGGAAAACAGCAGCATGATCCCCAGCAGCCACCAGAAGTTGGGCTGCACGAAGCTGGCGAGGATGATCAGCAGGTACAGCACCGGCAACCCGGACCAGATTTCCAGGAAGCGCTGCCCGGCGAGGTCGACCCAGCCGCCATAGAAGCCCTGCAGGGCGCCGGCGATCACACCGATGATCGAGCTGAGCACGGTCAGCGTCAGGGCGAACAGTACCGACACACGAAAGCCATAGATCACCCGCGCGAGCACGTCACGGCCCTGGTCATCGGTACCCAGCAGGTTCACCGCGGACGGTGGCGCCGGCGCCGGTACTTTGAGGTCGTAGTTGATGCTCTGGTAGCTGAACGGGATAGGCGCCCACAAGGTCCAGGCATCCTTGGCCTTGAGCAATTCCTGGATATACGGGCTCTTGTAGTTGGCCTCCAGCGGGAATTCGCCGCCGAAGGTGGTCTCCGGGTAGCGCTTGAGCGCCGGGAAATACCAGTCGCCATCGAAGTGCACGGCCAGCGGCTTGTCGTTGGCGATCAACTCCGCGCCCAGGCTCAGCACAAACAGGATCAGGAACAGCCACAGCGACCACCAGCCGCGCTTGTTGGCCTTGAACCGCTCGAACCGGCGGCGATTGAGGGGGGATAGATTCATCTCAATGCTCCCGGCTGGCGAAGTCGATGCGTGGATCGACCAGGGTGTAGGTGAGGTCGCCGATCAGTTTCACGATCAGCCCCAGCAGGGTGAAGATGAACAGCGTGCCGAACACCACCGGGTAGTCGCGGTTGATGGCCGCTTCAAAGCTCATCAGGCCGAGGCCGTCGAGGGAGAAGATCACTTCGACCAGCAAGGAGCCGGTGAAGAAGATGCCGATGAACGCCGAGGGGAAGCCCGCGATCACCAGCAACATTGCATTGCGGAACACGTGGCCGTAGAGCACGCGGCGGTTGGTCAATCCCTTGGCCTTGGCGGTGACCACGTACTGCTTGTTGATCTCGTCAAGAAAGCTGTTCTTGGTCAGCAGGGTCATGGTGGCGAAGTTACCGATCACCAGTGCGGTAATCGGCAGCGCCAGGTGCCAGAAGTAGTCGAGAATCTTGCCGCCCCAGCTCAGCTCGTCGAAGTTGTTGGACGTCAGCCCGCGCAACGGGAACCAGTCGAAATAACTGCCGCCGGCAAACACCACGATCAACAGGATCGCAAACAGGAACGCCGGGATCGCGTAGCCGACGATGATCGCCGAGCTGGTCCACACATCGAAATGGCTGCCGTGTCGCGTGGCCTTGGCGATCCCCAGCGGGATCGACACCAGGTACATGATCAGCGTGCTCCACAGCCCGAGGGAGATGGACACCGGCATCTTTTCCTTGATCAGGTCGATGACCTTGGCGTCGCGGAAGAAACTGTCGCCGAAATCCAGCGTGGCGTAGTTCTTGACCATGATCCACAGGCGTTCCGGCGCCGACTTGTCGAAGCCGTACATCTTCTCGATTTCCTTGATCAGCGCCGGGTCCAGGCCCTGGGCGCCACGGTAGCTGGAGCCGGCCACCGCGACTTCGGCACCGCCGCCGGCGATGCGGCTGGTGGCGCCTTCAAAGCCTTCGAGCTTGGCGATCATCTGTTCGACCGGCCCACCGGGCGCGGCCTGGATGATCACAAAGTTGATCAGCAGGATGCCGAACAGCGTGGGGATGATCAGTAACAGGCGGCGAATAATATAGGCCAGCATTCAATCGCCTCCGCTCGCCGGATCGGCGGTCTGGGTGGTGTCCACGGTTACCGCCGGCTTGGCATCGGGCTTGGCCCACCAGGTGGCGGTGCCGACGTCATAGCGCGGAGAGACCTTCGGGTGGCCGAGGTGGTCCCAGTACGCCACGCGGTAGGTCTTGATGTGCCAGTTGGGGATCACGTAGTAACCGAACTGCAGCACGCGGTCCAGGGCCTTGGCGTGGGCCACCAGGCTTTGGCGCGAGTCGGCGTCGATCAGCTCTTCCACCAGTTGGTCGACGGCCGGGTCCTTGAGCCCCATGTAGTTGCGGCTGCCGGGCTTGTCGGCGCTGGACGACGACCAGAATTCGCGCTGCTCGTTACCCGGTGAGGTGGACTGCGGGAAACTGCCGACCAGCATGTCGAAGTCCCGCGAGCGAATACGGTTGACGAACTGCGAGACGTCGACCCGGCGGATCACCAGGTCGATGCCCAGGTCGGCGAGGTTGCGCTTGAACGGCAGCAGGATGCGTTCGAACTCGGTCTGGGCGAGCAGGAACTCGATGGTCACCGGTTTGCCGGTGGTGTCGACCATCTTGTCGTCGACGATGCGCCAGCCGGCTTCCTGCAGCAGTTGATAGGCCTCGCGCTGCTGGGTGCGGATCATGCCGCTGCCGTCGGTTTTGGCCGGTTCGAAGGCCTGGGTGAAGACCTCGGCGGGGATCTTGTCGCGCAGCGGCTCGAGGATCTTCAGCTCATCCGGTCCGGGCAGGCCGGTGGCGGCCATTTCGGAGTTTTCGAAATAACTGCGGGTACGGGTGTAGGCGCCGTTGAACAGCTGTTTGTTGCTCCATTCGAAGTCCAGCAACAGGCTGATCGCCTTGCGCACGCGCACATCCTGGAACATCGGCTTGCGCGTATTGAACACAAAGCCCTGCATGCCGGTGGGGTTGCCGTTGGGGATTTCTTCCTTGATCAGCCGGCCCTGGGCTACTGCCGGAATGTTGTAGGCGTTGGCCCAGTTCTTGGCACTGAACTCCAGCCAGTAATCGAACTGCCCGGCCTTCAACGCTTCCAGGGAGACGGTGCTGTCGCGGTAGTAGTCGGTGATGCGGTTATCGAAATTGTAGAAACCTTTAGTGATCGGCAGGTCCTTGGCCCAGTAGTCCTTGACCCGCTCGTAGCGGATCATGCGCCCGGCCTTGACCTCGGCGACCTGGTACGGCCCGCTGCCCAGCGGCACCTCCAGGTTGCCCTTGGCAAAATCACGCGTGGCCCACCAGTGCTTGGGCAATACCGGCAGTTGCCCGAGGATCAGCGGCAATTCACGATTGTTGGTGCGCTTGAACTTGAACAGCACGCGCAGTGGGTCCTCGGCGACCACTTCGTCGACGTCGGCATAGTAGGTGCGGTAGATCGGCGAGCCTTCCTTGAGCAGGGTCTGGAAGGTGAACACCACGTCTTCGGCACGGATCGGGTGGCCGTCGTGGAAGCGCGCTTCGGGGCGCAGGTAGAAGCGCACCCAACTGTTGTCCGGGGCCTTTTCGATCTTGCCGGCGACCAGCCCGTACTCCGTGATCGGTTCGTCCAGGCTCTGCATGGCCAGGGTGTCGTAGATCAGCCCCAGGTTGTCGGCGGGCACGCCCTTGCTGATGTACGGGTTGAGGCTGTCGAAGCCGCCCATGCTCGACTCGCGGAAGGTGCCGCCCTTGGGCGCGTCCGGGTTGACGTAGTCGAAGTGCTTGAAGTCGGCGGGGTATTTCGGCGGTTCGTTGTAGAGCGTCAACGCATGTTGCGGGGCGGCCTGGGCCGCGGTGCACAGCAACAGGCCGCCAAGCAGGGCAGTACGCAAATACATCATTGGGCTTTCTCCGAAGCTTTCAGCCACCACGCGCTCAGGCCCAGGCTATAGGGCGGCGTGGTGACAAAGGCGAACCGGTTGCGGTACGCCAAGCGATGATAGTTGAGGTACCAGTTGGGAATACTGTAGTGCTGCCACAGCAGCACCCGGTCCAGGGCGCGACCGGCCGCCAGTTGTTCTTCGCGGGTCTTGGCCGCCAGCAGTTGTTCCAGCAGGTGATCGACGATGGGGTTGTTGATGCCTGCGTAGTTCTTGCTGCCCTTGATGGCGGCCTGGCTGGAGTGGAAGTACTGCCACTGTTCGAGGCCGGGGCTCAAGGTCTGGTTGAGGGTGATGAGGATCATGTCGAAGTCGAACTGGTCCAGGCGCTGCTTGTACTGCGCGCGGTCAACCGTGCGCAGGCGCGCGTCGATGCCGATGCTGATCAGGTTCTCGACGTACGGCTGCAGGATGCGCTCCAGGTTCGGGTTGACCAGCAGGATCTCGAAGCGCAGCGGTTGCCCGTCCTTGTCGAGCAGGCGTTGCCCCGACAGCTTCCAGCCGGCGTCGCCGAGCAGGGCGAGGGCGCGGCGCATGGTTTCGCGGGGGATGCCGCGTCCGTCGGTCTGGGGCAGGCTGAAGGCCTGCGTGAACAGGTTGGGCGGCAACTGGTCGCGGTAGGGCGAGAGCATCAGCCATTCATGGCCGGTGGGCACCCCGGTGGCGGCGAATTCACTGTTGGGGTAATAGCTGAGGGTACGTTTATAGGCGCCGCTGAACAGCGTGCGGTTGGTCCACTCGAAGTCGAACATCATGCCCAGGGCTTCGCGCACCTTGGTCTGGCTGAAGGTCGGCCGGCGCGTGTTCATGAACAGGCCCTGGCTCTGGGTCGGGATCTGGTGGGCGATCTGTGCCTTGATCACGTCGCCCCGGTTGACCGCCGGGAAGTTGTAGCCATTCGCCCAGTTCTTGGCCTGGTGCTCGATATAGATATCGAACTCACCGGCCTTGAATGCTTCGAAGGCCACGTCGCTGTCGCGGTAAAACTCCACTTCGACCTTGTCGTAGTTATAAAAACCCTGGTTGACCGGCAGGTCCTTGCCCCAGTAGTCCTTGACCCGCTCGAACACCAACTGCCGCCCTGGGGTGACCTTGCTGATACGGTACGGCCCACTGCCCAAAGGGGGTTCGAAGGTGGTGGCCTTGAAGTCGCGATTCTTCCAGTAGTGCTGGGGCAGCACCGGCAACTCGCCCAGGCGCAGGATCAGCAGCGGATTGCCGGCGCGCTTGAACACAAATCGAATACGGTGCCGGTTGAGGATATCGACCCGTGCCACTTCCTGCAGGTTGGTGCGGTACTGCGGGTGGCCTTCGGTCAGCAGGGTGCGATAGGAAAACGCCACGTCATACGCGGTGATCGGCTTGCCATCGTGAAAGCGTGCTTCCGGGCGCAGGTTGAACACCACCCAGCTGCGGTCCTCGCTGTACTCCACCGACTGGGCAATCAGCCCATAGCTGGAAGTGGGTTCATCGCCGGACGGCGCGTACTGGCCAGTGCCGACCATCAACGGCTCGTTCAGCTCATTGACGCCGTACTGGAGGAAATTGGGCGTGGAAACCGGGCTGGAGCCCTTGAAAGTGTAGGGGTTGAGCGTATCGAACGTGCCAAATGCCATGACCCGCAAGGTCCCGCCTTTCGGCGCTGCAGGGTTTACCCAATCGAAGTGGGTGAATTTGGCCGGGTACTTGAGCGTGCCGAACTGCGTGTAACCGTGGCTCTCGGTAATCGTCGCGTTCGCACCAAAGCTCAAGGCCAGACTTATTAGTAAAAGGAGGGGACGCTTCAAGTCAGGAATCCGATCCAGGCAGCTTGGGCTTTATGATCGGTACAGTAACAGCTTGTTCCGGTTGGAAAAAGGCTGTTGCGGGGGCTGACTGAGGGCCGGCGAGGTCTTGAGCGGTATGACTGACAAATGTGGGAGCTGGCTTGCCTGCGATAGCATCGGCTCGGTATCACCGATACACCGAGGTGTCTGCATCGCAGGCAAGCCAGCTCCCACACTTGGGCTGCGTCGCTTCGGATATTGCGATCCCACAGGGTGTTGAAATACGGGCGACACCGCAAACCCCTGTGGGAGTTGTCGAGCTTCAGCGAGGCTGCGAAAGCGGTGTTTCAGGCGAAGAAAATGCCAGCATGCCGCCGCCTTCGCAGCCTCGCCAGGGCAAGCCAGCTCCCACACTTGGGCTGCGTCGCTTCGGATATTGCGATCCCACAGGGGATTGAAATAACGGCGACACCGCAATCCCCTGTGGGAGTTGTCGAGCTTCAGCGAGGCTGCGAAAGCGCTGTCTCAGGCGAAGAAAATGCCAGCAATGCCGCCGCCTTCGCAGCCTCGCCGGGGCAAGCCAGCTCCCACACTTGGGCTGCGTCGCTTCGGATATTGCGATCCCACAGGGGATTGAAATAACGGCGACACCGCAATCCCCTGTGGGAGTTTTCGAGCTTCAGCGAGGCTGCGAAAGCGCTGTCGCAGGCGAAGAAAATGCCAGCAATGCCGCCGCCTTCGCAGCCTCACCGGGGCAAGCCAGCTCCCACACTTGGGCTGCGTCGCTTCGGATATTGCGATCCCACAGGGGATTGAAATAACGGCGACACCGCAATCCCCTGTGGGAGTTGTCGAGCTTCAGCGAGGCTACGAAAGCGCTGTCTCAGGCGAAGAGAATGCCAGCAATGCCGCCGCCTTCGCAGCCTCGCCAGGGCAAGCCAGCTCCCACCTGCGCCCGCTCGCGAGCCGGTTACCGGGGCCCGGAAACCACCAGCATCTGCCCCGGCTTCAACGCCTGGCCAGTGCGCGGGTTCCAGCGCTTGAGATGTTGCATCTCGACGTTGAAACGTTTGGCGACGATATACAGCGAATCGCCTTTCTTGACCTTGTATTGCACCGGCTTCTTGCTGTCAGCCTTGGCCACCAGCTTGCGCGTGTCCTGCATCACCAGGGTCTGGCCGACCTTGAGCGCCTGGCCGTTGAGCTTGTTCCAGCGCTGCAGGTCATGCACATCGACCTTGTTCGCCTTGGCGATCAGTGTGAGGTTGTCGCCACTGCGCACCTTGTAGCTGCGGGTACGCCCGGCCACCCGTGCCGTTTCAACTTCGTCGAACACCGGCTTCTTCGGACGCAGCGCCAGCAATTCCTCGGGCTTCATCGCCGAAAGGCTGCTGGTAAGCAGTTGTGCCTTGGAACTTGGCACCAATAGGTGCTGCGGGCCGTCCAGGGTGGTGCGCTGCTTGAGTGCCGGGTTGAGCTGGAACAGTTCGTCTTCGTCGATCTCGGCCAGCGCGGCGACCCGGGACAGGTCCATGCTCTGCTTGACTTCCACCACTTCGAAGTACGGCGTGTTGGCGATCGGGTTCAGGTTGACGCCGTAGGCCTCAGGGGCTAGTACCACCTGGGACAGCGCCAGGAACTTGGGCACGTAGTCCTTGGTTTCCTGGGGCAGGGGCAGGTTCCAGTAGTCGGTAGGCAGGCCGAGCTTCTCGTTGCGCTCGATGGCCCGGCTGACCGTGCCTTCGCCGGCGTTATAGGCGGCCAGCGCCAGCAGCCAGTCACCGTTGAACATATCGTGCAGACGGGTCAGATAGTCCAGGGCGGCGGTGGTGGAGGCGGTGATATCGCGGCGGCCATCATAGGCGCGGGTCTGGCGCAGGTTGAAGTAGCGACCGGTGGAGGGGATGAACTGCCACAGGCCGACCGCATCGCTGCGCGAATAGGCCATTGGGTTGTAGGCACTTTCGATCACTGGCAGCAGCGCCAGCTCCAGGGGCATGTTGCGCTCTTCAAGGCGTTCGACGATGTAATGAATGTAGAGACTGCCGCGTTCACCGGCGTTCTCCAGGAAGGACGGGTTGCTGGCGAACCACAGGCGCTGTTGCTCGATGCGTGGGTTGACGCCCAGGCCGTCCTGCAATTGAAAGCCCCGGCGCATGCGTTCCCAGACATCCTGGGGCACTTCGGGGCTGGGCTTCTCTGAAAGCCAAATAGGTTTTTGCTTGATCTTGGCGGCAAGATTGGGTTTGGGTTGCACGGTGGATTGTGCAGCGAAATTTGTCGATTGGCAGCCCGCCAGAGTCGCGGACACGGCCACCGCCACGGCTTGAGCCAGGCGGGTCAATGCGTCTGAATGGTTGGATTTACGAATAGATGACGACATTGGCTGGAAGTAAGTTCCGGGCAAAAATGTCGGGCGATTCTAGAAAGCACTTTGGTTCTGGTCAACCATTCAGAAATTGCGTATCAGATTGCATCCCGTTAGAACTTATCTTTCCAAGCCCTCAAGCTAGCAAACACCTCGGCCCCAGTGCGGTTGTCGCGGCCATTCCGTTCGTCCGCTTTTTGTTTAACGGATGTTTCAGCGGTACGCAAAAAGGGGTTGGTGAGTTTCTCCAGGGCCAGGTTGGACGGCAGCGTCATCTCGCCGCGGTCACGCAGTTGGCGGACGTTTTCCACGCGTTTGGCGATATCGGCGTTGTCCGGTTCCACCGCCTGGGCGAACTTGAGGTTGCTTTGTGTGTATTCGTGCGTGCAATACACCCGCGTGTCGGCGGGCAGGGCGGCCAGGCGTTGCAGCGAAGTGTGCATCTGCTCCGGCGTGCCTTCGAACAGCCGCCCGCAACCGGCGGCGAACAGGGTGTCGCCACACAGCAGCACGCCCTGGTGATAAAAGGCGATATGGCCCAGGGTGTGGCCGGGCACGGCGTACACGTCGAAATCCCAGCCGAGCACGCTGATACGGTCGTTATCCTGCAGGGCGACATCCCGCGCCGGGATGTTTTCGTTCGCCGGGCCGTAGACCTTGGCACCCGTCGCGCTTTTGAGTTGCTCGACACCGCCGACATGATCATGGTGATGGTGGGTGACCAGGATGTCGCTGAGGGTCCAGTCCGGGTTCTGCTTGAGCCAGGCCAGCACGGGCGCGGCATCGCCGGGGTCGACCACGGCGCAGCGGTTGGTCTCGGGGTCTTGTAACACCCAGATGTAGTTATCGGTGAAGGCGGGCAGGGCACTGATCTGTATCATTCTTCGATTCGCCAAGCTGAACACATTGGTGCATCTTAGAACGTCTAGGCGAGTTGGAGAATGCAATGACTGATAAAGCGTTCGCCCAGGCCGATCCTGAGTGGCTGGCACTGATCAGCGCCGCCCGCGAATGGCTGTCCGGGCCGATCGGGCAATTTCTGCTGGATGAAGAGCGGCGCATGCTCCAAGACGAGTTGGGCCGGTTCTTTGGTGGCTACCTGGTGCACTACGGCCCGTCGGCCCAGACACCGCCTGCCGCGCCGCAGGTGCAGCGCAACGTGCGCCTGGGGGCGCCGTTGCCGGGCGTGGAGATCGTCTGCGAAGAGCAGGCCTGGCCGTTGAGCGAGCACGCCGCCGATGTGGTGGTGTTGCAGCACGGCCTGGATTTCTGCCTGTCGCCCCACGGTTTGTTGCGCGAAGCGGCGAGCAGTGTGCGCCCAGGTGGCCATTTGCTGATTGTCGGCATAAACCCCTGGAGCAGTTGGGGCCTGCGCCATGTGTTCGCCCATGACGGCTTGCGCCAGGCACGCTGCATCTCGCCGTCACGGGTTGGCGACTGGCTGAACCTGCTGGGCTTCGCGCTGGAGAAACGCCGCTTCGGGTGCTATCGTCCGCCGCTTGCGTCCGCCAAGTGGCAAGGCCGCCTGGCCGGCTGGGAACGCCGCGCGGGTGCCTGGCAGTTGTCTGGCGGCGGCTTCTATTTATTGGTGGCGCGCAAGATCGTGGTCGGGCTGCGTCCCGTGCGCCAGGTACCACGCCAGTCCATGGGCAAGCTGGTGCCGATGCCGATGGCCAAGGTCAACCGCAAGCAAAGCGAACCGTAAAACTTTTTTTGATTTCAGACCGAGCAACCGATGACCGATAGCGTAGAACTCTTCACTGATGGTGCCTGCAAGGGCAACCCCGGCCCTGGCGGCTGGGGCGCGTTGCTGGTGTGCAAGGGCGTGGAGAAGGAGTTGTGGGGTGGCGAAGCCAACACCACCAACAACCGCATGGAACTGATGGGCGCGATTCGCGGCCTCGAAGAACTCAAGCGCCGCTGCAACGTGCTGCTGGTGACCGACTCGCAATACGTGATGAAGGGCATCAACGAGTGGATGGTCAACTGGAAGAAGCGTGGCTGGAAAACCGCGGCCAAGGAACCGGTGAAGAATGCCGACCTGTGGCAACTGCTCGATGAGCAGTGCAACCGCCATGACATCACCTGGAAATGGGTGCGCGGTCACATCGGCCATCCGGGCAACGAGCGCGCCGACCAACTGGCCAACCGGGGCGTGGATGAAGTGCGCGGCTACAAGCAGAGTTGAAGCCGGCTGACGTGTTAACATCGCGCCCTTTGATTCACACCACACCGTTGAGAGCTGAACCCTGATGGCCATCCGATCTGTTGTACTCGATACCGAAACCACCGGCATGCCGGTGACCGACGGCCACCGGATCATTGAAATCGGCTGTGTCGAACTGATGGGTCGCCGCCTTACCGGTCGCCACTTCCACGTCTACCTGCAACCGGATCGCGACAGTGACGAAGGCGCGATCGGCGTCCACGGCATCACCGACGAGTTCCTCAAGGGCAAGCCGCGATTCGCCGAAGTGGCGGACGAGTTCTTCGAATTCATCAACGGCGCCCAGCTGATCATCCATAACGCGGCGTTCGACGTCGGCTTCATCAATAATGAATTTGCCCTGATGGGGCAGACGGATCGCGCGGACATTTCCCAGCACTGCTCGATCCTCGACACCTTGATGATGGCCCGCGAGCGTCACCCCGGCCAGCGCAACAGCCTCGATGCGTTGTGCAAGCGGTATGGCGTCGACAACTCCGGCCGTGAACTCCACGGCGCCTTGCTCGACTCCGAGATTCTCGCCGACGTTTACCTGACCATGACGGGCGGGCAAACCAGCCTGTCCCTCGCAGGCAACGCGTCCGATGGCAGCGGTTCGGCGGAAGGCTCGGGCAACCGGCCTTCGGAGATCCGTCGCCTGCCGGCGGACCGCAAGCCCACCACGATCATCCGCGCCAGCGAGCAAGACCTGGCCGAGCATGCCGCGCGCCTGGAAGCGATTGCCAAGTCGGCGGGCGCGCCGGCGTTGTGGACCCAACTGACCCAGCAATAACCGGTCCCCCTGTGGGAACCGGCTTGCCGGCGATAGCGATGTATCAGCCATGGATAATGCGGCTGGCTCGACGCTATCGGCGGCCAGCCGGCGCCTGCAGGTGATGTGCATCGCTTTCAAAATCTTCATTCGCGCCATTGCCCGCAAGCTTCTACCCTGAGTGCATAGCCCTCAGGACTGCCCGCACCCATGTACAAAGACCTGAAGTTCCCAGTGCTGATCGTGCACCGTGACATCAAGGCCGACACCGTTGCCGGTGATCGGGTTCGAGGCATCGCCGGGGAGTTGGAGCAAGAGGGCTTCAGTATCTTTTCCGCGGTGGACTACGCCGAAGGCCGGCTGGTGGCCTCTACCCATCACGGCCTGGCGTGCATGCTGATTGCCGCTGAAGGCGCCGGCGAAAACACCCACTTGCTGCAGAACATGGTCGAGCTGATCCGCCTCGCGCGGGTGCGGGCGCCGAACCTGCCGATCTTTGCCCTGGGCGAGCAAGTCACCCTGGAGAACGCACCCGCCGATGCCATGAGCGAACTTAACCAACTGCGGGGCATTCTTTACCTGTTCGAAGACACCGTGCCGTTTCTCGCCCGCCAAGTGGCGCGTGCGGCGCGCACTTACCTGGACGGCCTGTTGCCGCCGTTTTTCAAGGCGCTGGTGCAGCACACCGCCGACTCCAATTATTCCTGGCACACCCCCGGCCATGGCGGCGGCGTGGCTTATCGCAAGAGCCCGGTAGGGCAGGCGTTTCATCAGTTCTTTGGCGAGAACACCCTGCGCTCGGACTTGTCGGTCTCGGTGCCCGAACTAGGCTCGCTGCTCGATCACACCGGGCCGCTGGCCGAAGCCGAAGCCCGCGCCGCGCGCAACTTTGGCGCCGATCACACGTTCTTCGTGATCAACGGCACGTCGACCGCCAACAAGATCGTCTGGCACTCCATGGTCGGGCGCGACGAGCTGGTGCTGGTGGACCGCAATTGCCATAAGTCGGTGTTGCATTCGATCATCATGACCGGTGCCATCCCGCTGTACCTGTGCCCGGAACGCAACGAACTGGGGATCATCGGCCCGATCCCCCTGAGTGAATTCAGCCCGGAATCGATCCGTGCCAAGATCGAGGCCAGCCCGCTGGCCCGTGGTCGACCGGCGAAGGTCAAGCTGGCGGTGGTGACCAACTCCACCTATGACGGGCTGTGCTACAACGCCGAGCTGATCAAGCAGCAATTGGGCAACAGTGTCGAGGTGCTGCACTTTGACGAGGCCTGGTACGCCTACGCCGCCTTCCACGAGTTCTTCGCCGGCCGCTATGGCATGGGCACTTCGCGGACCCCGGACAGCCCGCTGGTGTTCACCACCCACTCAACGCACAAGCTGTTGGCGGCGTTCAGCCAGGCTTCGATGATCCATGTGCAGGACGGCGGCGCCCGCCAGCTGGACCGTGATCGGTTCAACGAAGCGTTCATGATGCATATTTCCACCTCGCCGCAGTACAGCATCATCGCCTCGCTGGATGTGGCCTCGGCGATGATGGAAGGCCCCGCCGGGCGTTCGCTGCTGCAGGAAATGTTCGACGAGGCCCTGAGCTTTCGTCGCGCGCTGGCCAATCTGCGCCAGCACATTGCCGCTGAGGACTGGTGGTTTTCCATCTGGCAACCGCCCTCGGTGGCCGGTATCGACCGCGTGGCGACGGCGGATTGGCTGTTGCAGCCGCAGGATGATTGGCACGGCTTCGGCGATGTGGCTGAGGACTATGTGCTGCTGGACCCGATCAAAGTCACCCTGGTGATGCCGGGACTCAACGCCGGTGGCGCCCTGAGCGACTGCGGCATTCCTGCGGCGGTGGTCAGTAAATTCCTCTGGGAACGTGGGCTGGTGGTGGAAAAGACCGGGTTGTATTCCTTCCTGGTGCTGTTTTCGATGGGCATCACCAAGGGTAAATGGAGTACCTTGCTCACCGAGTTGCTGGAGTTCAAGCGCAACTACGACGCCAATGCCAGCCTGGCCAGTTGTTTGCCATCGGTGTTCGCACAGGGCCCGTTGCGCTATCAGGGCCTCGGCCTGCGCGACCTGTGCGATCAGTTGCATAGCTGTTACCGTAGCAACGCGACCGCCAAGCACCTCAAACGGATGTACACGGTTTTACCGGAAATCGCGATGAAACCGGCGCACGCCTACGACCAACTGGTCAGGGGCGAGGTGGAAGCGGTGTCTATCGATGCGTTGCCAGGGCGCATAGCCGCGGTGATGCTGGTGCCTTATCCGCCCGGCATCCCGCTGATCATGCCGGGCGAGCGCTTTACCGAGTCGACGCGATCGATCATTGACTACCTAGCCTTTGCCCGGACGTTCGATAGCAGTTTTCCCGGTTTTGTCGCCGATGTTCATGGATTGCAACACGAAGACGACGGCAGTGGTCGTTGTTACACCGTCGATTGCATCAAGGGTTAAGAATGTTTATGCAAGCTGTAATGAACCCGAAGTATCCGGGGCTCAGTGTACGGGTCGCCGACGAAGGCTTTGACGCCTACGTGTGGGGCAATGACTTCAGCTTTGAGGTCGTTGCCTACGGTGAGCCGCAGATGGGCAAGCGGGTCGATCAATGGCCCGTGGAGCGCATCGTGCCGTACCGCAAGTGCTATGGCATCGACCCGGAGGAATTCGCCAGTTTTCGCGATGCGCCGGACAGTGCGATCTTCATGGCGTACCTGGATGATCGGGCGGTCGGGCATATCGTGATCAGTACCAACTGGAACGGCTTTGCCCACGTGGACGAGTTGGCGGTGGCGTTGCCCGCGCGACGCCATGGGGTGGCCAAGGCGTTGCTGGATGTGGCGCAGTTCTGGAGCCGCAAGAAAAATCTGCCGGGCATGATGCTCGAAACCCAGAACAACAACCTGGGGGCCTGCCGTTTGTATGAGCGTTGCGGCTATGTGATGGGCGGGATCGACCACCTGCGCTATCGCGGCATTGATCCGCAGACCCGCGAAGTGGCGATTTTCTGGTATCGGTTGTTCAAGGTGTAGGAGCGACGGGTTTGGTGTCGCTGGCGAGCAGGCCCTCGGCCTTTTGCGTGACGATCTCCAGCAACGCATTCAGGGCCGGTGAGGCCACGCCCTCCTTGAGGGTCAGCGCATACAGGCTGACCATGATCGGCGGCGACACCGGGCAGGCATCCAGCCCGGCCTCGCGCGCACCGAACGCGGTGAAGGGGTCGACAATCGCCAGGCCTTCGCCGGCTTCCACCATGCTGCGCATCATCTGGTAAGTCTGCACCCGTGTCTGCACCACCGGCAGCGGGCGCAAGGCTTGCAGCTTGGCGTCCAGCAGACGGCTGAGCGGGTCTTGTCCTTCGAGCCCGATCATCGATTGGCCGGCCAGGTCCTGCAGCGCGATGTACTTTTGCTTGGGCTTGAGCCAGCCATGGGGCGCCAGCAGTTGCAGCTTGCCTTGGGCCAGCACGCTGCAGTGGATTTGCGGGTGCTGCGGGTCATGCAGGCTCAAGCCGACGTCGGCTTCATGCAGCAACAGGCTCCTGACGATGTCCCGCGTCGGCTGGCTGGAGAGGTTGCACGGTGTGTCCTGGAAGCGTCGGCGCAGCACTGCAATGCTGTGTGGCAACAATTGGTTGGCCAGCGGCGGGGTGCAGAGGGCGCGCAAGGTCGGAGCGTGATGGTGTTTCAAACGGCTGGCCAGGCGTTGCACCGGTTCCAGCGCTTCCTGCAGGTGGGCCATTTCGACCTGCAGCTCCAGGGTCTCGCGGGTCGCCTGCAAGCGCCCGCGCACGCTGGCGAACAACATGAAACCCACTTGCTGCTCGGCATCCTTGAGCGTCGCCTCTACATCGCCCACAGGCAGTTGCAACCATTCGGCGGCCGTGCCGAGGTGTCCGGTCTGCAAGATGGCCTGAATCACTTCGATATGACGTAAACGCATGGCCGGAGTCTAGGGTCAGGAGGACGGGGATTCAATGGGTGGGCAAAAAAGAGCTGGGGCGTTGATTGGCGTCGACTACCGTTAATCATGCACGCAACTGCAACCAGCAGGCTGTATAAAGAGTGTTCAATCTCGCGATGACGGAGAGCCTTACCATGCCGGGAAGTACCAGGGTCAACACCCTTCAGCGCCAACACGGCTTTACCCGGTGGGCGGTGTTGGTGGCACTCGTCATCATTGGCTTGCTCGCACTTGCCGTGGGCCCGCGATTGTTTGGCGATGTGGCGCTGACGGAAATTTCCACGGCCAAGACCCAGGTGGCCACGCTCGGTGAAGCCATCGAGCGGTTCCACCAGGACACCGGCCGCTACCCGACTGACAGCGAGGGCCTTGAGGCCCTGGTCACGCAGCCGGCGGGCGAGACGAAATGGAAGGGGCCCTATGTCGACGAAGACCTGCTGAGCGATCCCTGGGGCGTTGCCTATCAGTACCACTTCCCGCCCACCCAGACGCGAACGCCGTTCGATCTGTTTTCGTTCGGCAAGGACCGCACACTGGGTGGCGTGGGAGAGAACAAGGATATTACCTACGGCGACCAGTAAATCATCTGGCATTACCCATCGACCTGATTAGAATGGCTCGTCTGATCGACAACGACCAAAGCCGGTGACCGGCACACACAACAAAAACAGGTCTGGTCTCATATGCGTTTGCCCTCGATATTCCTCGGGGTAACGGCCAAGCCACTGCTGGTCCTGGTGACCGTAGGGTGCGTGGCCGCTTATCTCTTCAGCAATCATGACGAAATCACCCCGCAAAACCTTGCCCTGGAGGCGTTTATCCGTGCCGAGGAACAGGTGGGCGCGCAGGTGGGTACGGTGCTGGACATGACGCTGGTCAGGCAGGTGGTGGCGTATCCCGCGTACAACTCGCCGGGCTACACGCGCCTGATGTATGCGGTGGAGGGCGAGCGGGGGAGGTTGATGGTGACACTCAAGCAAGTCGACGGGGAGCCGGGGCTGGAAATCACCGAGATCCGCCGGCCGTGATCGCCCGGCCCAGTCAATGCCGTCAATGGCCGGGACTGAGCGGGTACGTTCGGGGGATCAGGCTTATGAAGCGAGGGTGGTCTGCGATTCGCGCACGATGATGGTCCCCGACTGGATCAGCTTGAACTCATCGCCTTCCAGTTTTTCTACACGGTCGCCAATGGCCAGCTTGTAGGTGGTGGTGGGTGCCGAGCCAGCCAGGTCGCCTTGCGCCGGGTTGGATTCCTGGAACTCATGCACCGAGTACACACGTCCTTCTGCGTCTCTGGCATGAAACTGTCCGACTAGTACTGCTGCCATCTGTTTAGAACCTCTGGAGATAAACACTCGATTTGCGGTGGTGTAGACCGTCATAGAGCGGGGTAGTTTACCTATGGAAAAAAAATACTATTCGCTGACCTTTTCAGACACTTCCTACGCATTGGGCTGCGAGACAAACGCCTGGAGGATTATCAAAACCTTCTGGTGAACGCGCCGCGAAGACTCTATAACTACAAGCTCCTTTAGTCAGACGTCGGGAAACCCCAATGAGCAAGGTCTACACGATTGCCGTCCTGGTTGGCAGCTTGAGAAAAGACTCGATCAACCGCAAGGTCGCCCTGGCATTGGCCGAACTGGCCCCTGCCAACCTGAAGTTGAACATTGTGGAAATTGGCGATTTGCCGCTCTACAACGAAGACATCGACGGTGCTGCGCCGCCGGCAGCGTACAGTACTTTCCGTCAGCAAGTACGCTCATCCGACGCGGTGCTGTTTGTGACACCGGAGTACAACCGCTCCGTGCCCGCCCCGTTGAAGAATGCGATTGACGTGGGTTCGCGCCCATACGGCCAAAGTGCCTGGAGCGGCAAGCCGGGCGCCATCATCAGCGTGTCGCCGGGTGCGATTGGTGGGTTTGGCGCCAACCACCACCTGCGTCAGTCGCTGGTGTTCCTCAATGTGCCGTGCATGCAGCAACCGGAGGCCTACCTGGGTGGCGCGGGCAGCGTGTTCGATGAGTCCGGTAAGGTCTCGGACAAGACCAAACCGTTCCTGCAGGCCTTTATTGATGCCTACGGCCAGTGGGTAGAAAAACAGACAGCCTGAGCCGATAACCCGAGCCAAACGGGGGAGTGGGCACGCCCGCTCCCCGTCCAGCCGGCTTTATCGCAGCCAGTTGGTGCGCGCCAGTTCGATCACTTCATCGCCGCGCCCGCTCATCACCGCCTTGAGCATATACAGGCTGAAGCCCTTGGCCTGCTCCAGCTTGATGGTCGGTGGCATCACCAGTTCCTGGGTCGCGGTGACCACGTCCACCAGCACCGGGCCATCATGGGCCAGGGCACGACGCAGGGCCGGTTCCAGGTCTTCGGATTGCTCCACGCGAATGCCGAGGATGCCCATGGCGTTGGACATCGCCGCGAAGTCCGGGTTTTTCAACTCGGTGCCGGCATCCAGGTAGCCGGCGGCCTTCATTTCCATGGCGACAAAACCCAGGGATGAGTTATCGAACACGATGACTTTGACCGGCAACTGCAGCTGTGCCAACGAGATGAAATCCCCCATCAACATGGCGAAGCCACCGTCACCCGACATCGAGATCACTTGCCGTCCGGGGAATGCCGCCTGGGCACCGATGGCCTGGGGCATGGCATTGGCCATGGAACCATGGTTGAACGAGCCGATCAGCCGGCGCCGGCCATTCATCTTCAAGTAGCGCGCGGCCCATACGGTCGGCGAGCCGACGTCGGCGGTGAAGATGGCATCGTCATCGGCCAGCTCACTGAGCAGGCGCGCGACGTACTGCGGGTGAATCGGTCGATTGGCCTTCGACGGTTGCGCGAGGTCATCCAGCCCCTGGCGGGCTTTCTCGTAGTGCTTCAGGGACGTCTCGAGGAAGCTGCGATCGGTCTTGCGGGTCAGGCGTGGCAGCAGCGCGCCGAGGGTCTCGCTGACGTCGGCGGCGATGCCCAGGTCCAGCGTGGCACGACGGCCCAGCGCCTGCGGGTTGCGGTCGACCTGGATGATCTTCGCGTCAGTCGGGTAGAACTGGCGATACGGGAAGTCGGTGCCGAGCATGATCAGCGTGTCGCAGTCGAGCATGGCGTGGTAACCGGAGCTGAAGCCGATCAGGCCGGTCATGCCCACGTCGAACGGGTTGTCCCATTCCACGTGCTCCTTGCCGCGCAGGGCGTGCACCACTGGGGCACCCAGGGCGTCGGCCAGGGCGACCACCTGATCGTGGGCACCGGCGCAGCCACTGCCGCACAGCAGGGTGACTTTCTCGCTGCTCTCGAGGATTTCGGTCAAGCGCTGCAGGTCCTGTTCCGCCGGCAGGGTGCGCGGTGCGTGCAGGGCCGGCCAGGGCTTGAGTTTGTCTTCGACCTCCAGCAGCGACACATCCCCCGGAATCACCACCACCGCCACACCGCGATTGAGGATCGCCGAGCGCATGGCGCGGTGCAGCACGTGCGGCATCTGCTCGGGGTTGGTGACCAGCTCGATGAAGTGGCTGCACTCCTTGAACAACTCCTGGGGATGGGTTTCCTGGAAGTAGTTCAGGCCGATCTCGGACGAAGGGATCTGCGCCGCAATCGCCAGTACCGGCACATGGTTGCGATGGCAGTCGAACAGGCCATTGATCAAGTGCAGGTTGCCCGGCCCGCAGCTGCCGGCGCACACGGTCAGTTCACCAGTGGCGGCGGCCTCGGCACCGGCGGCGAAGGCGGCCACTTCTTCGTGGCGCACGTGCATCCACTCGATGCTGTCCATGGTGCGCAGGGCGTCGGTGAGGCCATTGAGGCTGTCGCCGGTCAGGCCCCAGATGCGCTTGATGCCCGCCTGTTCAAGGGTGGTCGCCAATTGCTGGGCCAGGTTGATTTTCGCCATGAAGAACTCCAATCGTCAGTGAGGTTAAAAATTGCTGATCAATAGGGGACAGTTCGATCACGGCGAATGCTCCGCGCTTAATGTGAAGATTGCGTCATGGCCGCACGGTATTGCCGGGTACGCCGCGCGATAAACCACTGGTCGCGGACCAGCGCCGTCCATGCGATCACCTTGGGATTGGGCCGGTGTCCACGGCTCAGGCGGCGCATCTGGTAGCGCACCACGGCGAGGATGGCGAGGGCGGCCAGGGGTTTGCGCTTCCAGTCGATAGGTTGCAGTTGCGGGTTGAGGTCGCGGCCTTCGCGCCAGTGCTTGATCAGTTGCGGCTCCAGGGTCAGCGCGGTGGCGATGCCGGCCATGGCAATGCCGCTGTCGAGCACTTGTTGCACGATGGGCAGGCGGCGGATGCCACCGGTGACCATTACCGGCATCGTGGCGATGGCGGCCACTTCGCTGGCGAACGCCAGGAAGTAGGCTTCGCGTGCCAGGGTGCGGCCGTCGCGTGCTTCGCCCTGCATGGCCGGTGCTTCATAGCTGCCGCCGGACAGCTCGAGCAGGTCGATGGGCAGCGGGTTGAGCATCTCGATCACGGCGCGCGCGTCGGCCTCGTCGAAGCCGCCGCGCTGGAAGTCCGCCGAATTGAGCTTGACTGCTACGCAAAATGACGCGCTGACGTTGGCGCGCACTGCGTGGATCACCTCCAGCAGCAGGCGCGCACGGTTCTCCAGCGAACCACCCCAACGGTCGGTGCGCCGATTGCTCAGCGGCGACAGAAACTGGCTGATCAGGTAGCCATGCGCGCCGTGAATCTGTACCCCGGTAAAGCCGGCTTTTTCAGCCAGGCGGGCGCTGGTGGCGAAGCGCTTGATCACGTCCTGGATATCCTCCTCCGTCATGGCCCTGGGCTTGGCGAACATCTTGGAAAAGCCGCCCAGGTCAAGGGCGACGGCGGAAGGTGCTATTGCCTGCTGGCCCAGGTTGGCCATGGTCTGGCGGCCCGGATGGCTGAGCTGCACCCAGAAATGCACGCCCTTGGCGCGGGCCACATCGGCCCATTCGCGAAAGCTGTCCAGGTGCTGTTCGTCTTCGAGGGCCACGCCGCCGGGACCGGTCATGGCGTGGCGGTCGATCATCACGTTGCCGGTCAGCAGCAGGCCCGGCTCGCCGTCTGCCCAGGTCTTGTATAACTGCTTCAATTCGCGGGACGGGGCCTGTTGGGCATCCGCCATATTCTCTTCCATCGCGGCCTTGGCGATACGGTTGGCGATGACTTGGCCATTGGGCAGTTGCAAGGGTTCAAAGGGTGACATGGGTTGACTCCTGAGCAGGGGAGGCCTCAGGCTAAGCTTAAAGTTAACTTTAATGTCAAGCAGGCAGTGTCGATGAATATTGGTGAGTTGGCCAAACAGAGCGGGCTGGCGGCGTCGCGTATCCGTTTCTATGAAGCCGAAGGGCTGATCAGCCAGGTGGGGCGCCAGGCCAATGGCTATCGCCGCTATGCACCGGAGGCCTTGCAGACGCTGCGCTTGATCCAGAGCGCGCAGCAGGCCGGTTTCACCTTGCAGGAACTCAAGGCGCTGATGCCGGCCCCCGGCGAGCACAAGCGCGACGAGCTGATCGAGGCGCTCGAGCGCAAGGTCGAGCAGATTGAAGCGATGCAGGCGCAACTGGCGCACAGCAAGGCGCAGTTACTCGGGGTGATCGACGCGGTACGCGCGCAACCGGAAGGTGTGCCGTGTTCGATGGGGCAGAAACAGGTGCTGGCGTCGATCAAACTCAACTCATAAAAAAAACCCTGGCATGCCAGGGCTTTTTCATTTGTGCAGACTCAGCGGCGACGGAACAGCGGCAGCGGTTCATCCGTTGCAGCCTGGTACGTCACCGAGAAATCCTTGAGGCTTTCCAGTGCTTCGTACGGGTCTTTGTCGGCGCGCAAGGCGAAGGCATCGAAGCCGCAGCGGTGCAGGTAGAACAGCTGGTCGCGCAGCACGTCGCCAATCGCCCGCAGCTCGCCCTTGTAACCGTAGCGGTCACGCAACAGGCGGGCATTGGAGTAGTTGCGACCATCGGTGAAGGCCGGGAAGTTCAGGGCGATAACCTGGAAGTGCGCCACGTCTTCGCCGATTTCCTCGGCCTCTTCATCGGCGTCCAGCCACACACCCAGGCCGCCGTCGCGGGCCTTGAGGGCGTGACCGTGTTCGCGCCACAGGGCCAGCGGCACGATCAGGTCGTCGCAGTTGGAAATGCCATCGAAGCTCGCGTCCTTGGGCAGCAGGTGCCAGGTTTCGTCGACGACTTCGTTGTTCTTAATGATTCGCTGCATAGACGCGCTCCTTGAACAGGTCAATGCCGATGCGCTGGTAGGTGTCGATGAAACGCTCATCTTCGGTGCGCTGTTCGATGTACACGTCGATCAGCTTGCCGATCACCTCGGGCATGGCTTCCTGGGCGAAGGACGGGCCGAGGATCTTGCCCAGGCTCGCATCGCGGCTGGCGCTGCCACCCAGGGACACTTGGTAGAATTCTTCGCCTTTCTTGTCCACGCCCAGGATGCCGATGTGGCCGACGTGGTGGTGACCACAGGCGTTCATGCAACCGGAGATGTTCAAGTCCAGCTCGCCGATGTCGAACAGGTAGTCCAGGTCGTCGAAGCGGCGCTGGATCGATTCGGCGATCGGGATCGACTTGGCGTTGGCCAGGGAGCAGAAGTCGCCGCCCGGGCAGCAGATGATGTCGGTCAACAGGCCGATGTTCGGCGTGGCGAAACCGCCTTCGCGCAGCTCGCCCCACAGGGTGAACAGTTGGCTCTGTTCAACGTCCGCGAGAATGATGTTCTGCTCGTGGGAAGTACGCAGTTGACCGAAGCTGTAGCGGTCGGCCAGGTCGGCGACGGCGTCCAGCTGTTTGTCGGTGATATCGCCCGGGGCAACGCCGGTCGGTTTCAGCGACAGGGTCACGGCGACATAGCCAGGACGCTTGTGCGCCAGGGTGTTGCGGGTGCGCCAGCGGGCAAAGCCTGGGTGCTGCTGGTCGAGCGCGGCGAGCTCGGCGTCCTGATTGCTCAGGGCCTTGTACTCGGGGTCGACGAAGTGCTTGGCCACACGGTGTACTTCGGCTTCGGTCAGGGTGGTCTGGCCGCCGCGCAGGTGTTCCATCTCGGCGTCGACTTTCTGGGCGAATACCTCAGGGGTCAGCGCCTTGACCAGGATCTTGATCCGGGCCTTGTACTTGTTGTCACGACGGCCATAGCGGTTGTAGACCCGCAGGATCGCGTCGAGGTAGCTCAACAGGTCCTGCCACGGCAGGAATTCGTTGATGAACGCACCGACCACCGGGGTCCGGCCGAGGCCACCGCCCACCAGCACGCGGAAGCCCAGCTCGCCGGCGGCGTTGTACACCGGCTCCAGGCCGATATCGTGGACTTCGATGGCCGCACGGTCCGAAGTCGAGCCATTGATGGCGATCTTGAACTTGCGCGGCAGGTAGGCGAATTCTGGGTGGAACGTCGTCCATTGGCGGACGATTTCACACCAGGGGCGTGGGTCGATCAGTTCGTCGGCGGCAACGCCGGCAAACTGGTCGGTGGTCACGTTGCGCAGGCAGTTACCGCTGGTCTGAATGGCGTGCATCTGCACGGTCGCCAGTTCGGCCAGGATGTCCGGCACATCTTCCAGCGCCGGCCAGTTGAACTGCACGTTCTGGCGGGTACTGATGTGGGCATAGCCTTTGTCGAAGTCGCGGGCAATCTTGGCCATCATGCGCATCTGGCGCGAGGTCAACTGGCCGTAGGGCACGGCAACTCGCAACATCGGCGCAAAGCGCTGAACATAAAGGCCATTTTGCAGGCGCAGAGGGCGGAACTCTTCTTCGCTCAGTTCACCTGCTAGGTAGCGTCGGGTCTGATCACGGAACTGCTTGACGCGGTCCTCGATGATGCGCTGATCGTATTCGTCGTATACGTACATATAGGTCCTGTTCTCGGCAAATCTGCGCGCACGGCCGCGCACTCCCAACGGAGCCGGCGCACGATACCAGTTTGCGTTTATGCGCAAAAGTGATGTTTGAGTATATGCAAATAACCAAAATGACTAATGAGAACGGTTATCGCGATACCCACATTTGTCATGCGGGCAATCGTCGACTTTACTGTGATCGTGTCTGAACGTGATCACCTATAAAACCGACAAGAGGCGATGCGATGAGCAATTCGACAAAAGCCCGTAAACCCGACAGTACCGTGGACGCCTGGGCCATTCTGTTCTTGATAATCCTGGTGGTTGGAACTGCCGTGTTCTGGGTCAGCCACCAGTAGTTATAGATACGGACCCCTGTAAGAGCTGGCTTGCCAGCTCTGACAGACAGGTTGGGTTTATACGCCAGCCACGTGCAGCACCAGTTGCACGATGCCAAACAGCGTCAGCGCAAACACCGCCGTGAACAGAATGCCCAGGATCACAAAGTGGCTGGGCTTGCCGTGGGTGAAGTCGCGGGCGCGGTTCTTGCCGCTCTGCACGCCAAAGGCGGCCGCCATCACGCTGTGGAGCATCTGCCAGAAGGTTGGCGGCTTGTTGTTGGCTGGATCGTCCATACATCCCTCGACACAAGGTGTGTGAGGGACAGCATAGACAATCCCCCAGGCGTCAGTTGTCGTAGCCCAGGTTGGGGGCCAACCAGCGCTCCGTCACGGCCAGGTCCTGGCCTTTGCGTGCGGTGTAGCTGCTGACCTGGTCCTTGTCGATCTTGCCCACGGCAAAATACTGCGCCTGCGGGTGGGCGAAGTACCAGCCGCTGACCGCCGCCGCCGGGAACATCGCGTAGTGCTCGGTGAGGAACACACCGCTGCGCCCGGCGTGCATTTCGCGGGCCTCGGGGTCGAGCAGTTGGAACAGCTGGGCTTTCTCGGTGTGATCCGGGCACGCCGGGTAGCCGGGGGCAGGGCGGATGCCGCTGTACTGCTCCTTGATCAGCGCCTCGTTATCCAGTTGCTCGTCCTTGGCATATCCCCAGTGCTCTTTACGCACCTGCTGGTGCAGCCACTCGGCGCAGGCTTCGGCGAGGCGGTCGGCGAGGGCCTTGACCATGATCGAGTTGTAGTCGTCCCCCGCGTCCTGGTAGGCCTTGGCCACTTCTTCGGCGCCGATGCCGGCGGTGGTGATAAAGCCACCGATGTAGTCGGTCACGCCGCTGTCCTTGGGTGCGACGAAGTCGGCCAGGGAGAAGTTCGGCTTGCCGTCGGTCTTGATGATCTGCTGGCGCAGGTGGTGCAGCCGGGCGATCGGCTGGCCGTCATCACCGTAGACTTCCAGGTCATCGTCCTGCACTTGGTTGGTCGGCCAGAAGCCGAACACCGCACGTGCGCTGATGAGCTTTTCGTCGATCAGCTTCTTGAGCATTTCCTGGGCATCGGCATACAGCGCGGTGGCGGCTTCGCCGACCACTTCATCGTCGAGGATGCGCGGGAATTTGCCAGCCAGGTCCCAGGAGATAAAGAAAGGGGTCCAGTCGATGTACTCGGCCAGCACCTTGAGGTCGATATTGTCCAGCACCCTGGAGCCGGTAAAGGTCGGCTTCACCGGCGTGTAGGTTGTCCAGTCGAACTGCGGCTTCTTGGCGATGGCCGCCGGGTAGCTCAGGCGTTCGGTGCGCGCGCTGCGGTTGGAGGTGCGCTCACGCACGTCGATGTATTCCAGGCGGGTCTTCTCGACGAAGCCGGCCTTCAGCTCCTTGGACAGCAGCTGCGTGGCCACGCCCACCGCGCGCGAGGCGTCGGTCACGTAGATCACCGCGTCGTTGCTGTACTTGGGTTCGATCTTCACCGCCGTGTGCGCCTTGGAGGTGGTCGCGCCGCCGATCATCAGCGGCAGGTAGAAGTCCTGGCGCTGCATCTCGCGGGCTACGTGGACCATCTCGTCCAGGGACGGGGTGATCAGGCCCGAGAGCCCGATGATGTCGCACTTCTGCTCCTTGGCCACCTGCAGGATCTTCTCCGCCGGCACCATCACGCCCAGGTCGACAATGTCATAGCCGTTGCAACCGAGCACCACGCCGACGATGTTCTTGCCGATGTCGTGCACGTCGCCCTTCACCGTCGCCATCAGGATCTTGCCCTTGGCTTCCGGCTTGTCGCCTTTTTCCAGCTCGATGAACGGGATCAGGTGGGCCACGGCCTGCTTCATCACGCGTGCGGACTTGACCACCTGGGGCAGGAACATTTTGCCGGCGCCGAACAGGTCGCCGACGATGTTCATGCCGGACATCAACGGGCCTTCGATCACCTCGATGGGGCGCGCGAACGACTGGCGGGATTCCTCGGTGTCTTCGACGATGTGGGTGGTGATGCCCTTGACCAGTGCGTGTTCCAGGCGCTTGTTGACGTCCCAGCCACGCCATTCCTCGGTCTCGGCTTCCTTGACGCTGCCGTCACCCTTGTACTTGTCGGCAATGGCGAGGAGGGCATCGGTGCCTTCCGGGGTGCGGTTGAGCACCACGTCTTCCACGGCGTCGCGCAACTCGGTCGGGATCTGGTCGTAGATCTCCAACTGGCCGGCGTTGACGATCCCCATGGTCAGGCCGTTGCGGATCGCATACAGCAAGAACACCGAGTGGATTGCCTCGCGCACCGGGTTGTTGCCGCGGAACGAGAACGACACGTTGGACACGCCGCCGGAGGTCAGCGCGTACGGCAGCTCGTCGCGGATATAGGCACAGGCGTTGATGAAGTCGACGGCGTAGTTGTTGTGCTCCTCGATACCGGTGGCGACCGCGAAGATGTTCGGGTCGAAGATGATGTCTTCCGGCGGGAAGCCGACTTCATTCACCAGGATGTCGTAGGAGCGTTTGCAGATTTCTTTCTTGCGCGCCTCGGTGTCGGCCTGGCCGGCTTCGTCGAACGCCATCACCACAACAGCCGCGCCGTAGCGTTTGCACAGCTTGGCATGGTGAATGAACTGCTCGACGCCTTCCTTCATGCTGATCGAGTTGACGATGCCCTTGCCCTGGATGCACTTGAGGCCAGCCTCGATGACTTCCCACTTCGAGGAGTCGATCATGATCGGTACGCGGGAAATGTCCGGTTCGCCGGCAATCAGATTGAGGAAGGTCACCATGGCCTTCTTCGAATCCAGCATGCCTTCGTCCATGTTGATGTCGATCACCTGGGCGCCGGCTTCGACCTGCTGCAGGGCGACTTCCAGGGCCTCGGTGTAGTTGTCTTCACGGATCAGGCGGGCAAAGCGCGCGGAACCGGTGATGTTGGTCCGCTCGCCGACGTTGACGAACAGCGAGCTGCGATCAATCGTGAACGGCTCCAGGCCCGACAGGCGGCAGGCCTTGGGAATGTCCGGGATCACGCGCGGCGCATACCCGGCCACGGCCTTGGCGATGGCTTCGATATGGCCCGGCGTGGTGCCGCAGCAGCCGCCGACGATATTCAGGAAGCCGCTCTGGGCGAATTCCTCGATGACTTTGGCGGTTTGCGACGGCAGTTCGTCGTACTCGCCGAATTCGTTGGGCAGGCCGGCGTTGGGGTGCGCGGACACATGGGTGTTGGCCTTGTTCGACAGCTCCTCCAGGTACGGGCGCAACTCGCTGGCACCCAGGGCGCAGTTGAGGCCGACGGACAGCGGCTTGGCATGGGCCACGGAGTTCCAGAACGCTTCGGTGGTCTGGCCCGACAGGGTACGGCCGGAGGCGTCGGTGATGGTGCCGGAGATCATGATCGGCAGCTCGACATTCAACTCCTCGAACACGCCTTGCACGGCGAAGATCGCGGCCTTGGCGTTGAGGGTGTCGAAGATGGTCTCGATCAGGATCAGGTCGGCGCCGCCTTCGATCAGGCCCTTGGTGGCCTCGGTGTAGTTCTCCACCAGTTCATCGAAGGTCACGTTGCGGTAGCCGGGGTTGTTCACGTCCGGCGACAGCGAGCAGGTGCGGCTGGTAGGGCCGAGCACGCCGGCGACGAAACGCGGCTTGGTCGGGTTTTCCAGGGTCTTGGCGTCGGCGATCTTGCGCGCCAGGCGTGCGCCTTCCACGTTCAATTCGTAGGCGAGTTCTTCCATGCCGTAGTCGGCCATGGAAATGCGCGTGGCGTTGAAGGTGTTGGTTTCGAGGATGTCGGCACCGGCATCCAGGTAGGCTTTTTCGATGCCGCCGATCACGTCCGGACGGGTGATCACCAGCAGGTCGTTGTTGCCCTTGACGTCGCTTGGCCAATCGGCGAAGCGCTTGCCACGGTAGTCCTGCTCTTCGAGCTTATAGCTCTGGATCATCGTGCCCATGCCGCCGTCGAGGATCAGGATGCGTTCCTTGAGGGCTTGGTGAAGGGCGTGCAGGCGAGCGCTACGATCGGGCATGGGACTACTCTAGTTCAGGCATTACGGAGGGCGTGGATCATAGCAAACCTGTGCGCTTTTAGAGCATGCAAGGTTTTTGCATGAATATCGCTCACGTTGATGGCGCGTCGACATCGGTAGACTTGTCGGCAATTTTTCAGCGCACGCATTGAATCGGGACCGGATACATGTCACTTCGTCTTATCGTCAGCGCCGTCCTGGCCTTGATAGCCAGTACTGCCACGGCAGAAGGTCCCGCTCCGGCGATCTCTTATACCCGCGACATCCAACCGATCTTCACCGAGAAATGCGTGGCCTGCCATGCCTGCTACGACTCCGCCTGCCAGTTGAACCTGGGCAGCGCCGAGGGCGCGGCGCGCGGGGCTACCAAAGTGCCGGTGTATGACGGCGAACGCAGCCAGGCCACGCCGACGACCCGATTGTTCTACGACGCCTTCGGCAAGCAGGCCTGGCAGCAGAAGGGCTTCTATTCGGTACTCGATGCCCAGGGCAGTCAGGCCGCGCTGATGGCGCGCATGCTGGAGCTGGGGCATAACGCGCCGCTGCAGCCGAATGCCAAGTTGCCCGAAGACATCGTGCTGGGCCTCAGCCGCGAGAACATGTGCGCAATGCCTGGCGAGTTCAACGCCTATGCCGGCGCCCATCCCAAGGAAGGCATGCCGCTGGCCGTCACCGGCCTGACCGACCAGCAATACCAGACCCTGCAACGCTGGCTGGCCTCCGGCGCGCCGATTGACGAGCAGGGCCTGGCGCCCAGCGCCAGGGAAGCGCTGCAGGTGCAGCAGTGGGAAAACCTCTTCAACCAGCCGGGCGCCCGCGAAAGCCTGGTGGCGCGCTGGTTGTTCGAGCATCTGTTCCTCGCGCACATCTATTTCGAGAACGGCGAGCCGGGGCATTTCTTCCAATGGGTGCGTTCGCGCACGCCAAGCGGCCAGCCCATCGACCTGATCGCCACGCGCCGCCCGAATGACGACCCCGGCACCCAGGTGTACTACCGATTGTGGCCAGTGCAGGGCGTGATCGTGCATAAAACCCACATCACGTACCCGTTCAGCGCGGCGAAGATGGCGCGCATCAAGGAGTTGTTCTACGCCGGCAACTGGCAGGTCGACGCCTTGCCGGGCTACGGGCCGGGCCGTCGTGCCAACCCGTTCGAAACCTTCGAGGCGATCCCGGCCAAGGCGCGCTACCAGTTCATGCTCGATAACGCCGAGTATTTCGTACGCACCTTCATTCGCGGGCCGGTGTGCCGTGGGCAGATCGCCACGGACGTGATCCGCGACAACTTCTGGGCCCTGTTCCAGGACCCCGAGCACGACCTGTACATCACCGATGCGCGTTATCGCGGCCAGGCCACGCCGCTGCTGGCGATGCCGGGGCAGAACGATGACGTCGGCAGCGTGCTGAGCCTGTGGCTGGCCTACCGCGACAAACGCAATGAATACGAGGCCTTGCGCCGCGACAGTTACGCCGATTTGCCGCCGCCGAGTTGGTCGAGCCTGTGGGCCGGCAATGACAATGCCTTGCTGAGTATCTTCCGCCACTTCGACAGCGCCTCGGTGACCAAGGGCCTGATCGGTGAGGTGCCACAGACGATGTGGCTGTTCGACTACCCGCTGCTGGAACGCACCTATTACCAATTGGCGGTGAACTTCGATGTGTTCGGCAATGTGTCGCACCAGGCCCAGACCCGCCTGTACTTCGACTTGATCCGCAACGGCGCCGAGCAGAACTTCCTGCGCCTGATGCCGGCCGACAGTCGCGAGGATTTCCTCGACGACTGGTACCAGAACAGCGGCAAGCTCAAGTTGTGGCTGGACTACGAGGCCATCGACGACGACACGCCCACCGGCCTGCACCTGGATGCCAAGGACCCCAAGCGTGACTTTGCCAACCAGTTGCTCGCGCGATATGGCGACCTGAATGCCAGTCCGGACCCGATCAACCGTTGTGACGGCGCCTTTTGCTCGCGTGACGGGATCGACCCGGCGCTGCAGGATGCCGAGCAGGCCCTGAGTCGCCTGACGGCGCGCCCGGCAGCCGGGCTCAAGGTCATCGACCAATTGCCTGAGGCGACGATGCTGCGGATCGAAACCACCCGCGGCAAGCGCGTGGTCTACAGCATGTTGCGCAACCGCGCGCACAGTAACGTGGCGTTCCTGCTGGGTGAGGCCTACCGCTATCAGCCGGGCCTGGACACCGTGACCATCTACCCCGGCGTGCTCAGCAGCTACCCGAACTTCATGTTTAACATTCCTGCGCAGGAAGTCCCCGAGTTCGTCGCCGAAATGGAGCGGGCCAAGGACGCCAACCGCTTTGAGAAGATTGTCGACCGCTGGGGCGTGCGCCGCAGCCATCCGTTGTTCTGGCAGTACTTCCATGATTTGTCGCGCTATATCCACGAAACCACGCCGGTGGAAGAGGGTGTGCTGGATATGAACCGCTACGAGAATCTTTGATCGACCTTTGTCCGCCCGCCATGGTCCCAACTTCAGGCATCGGTGTTGGGAAGGGTGGCGGACAATGTTGATCTCGGTACAGGCGCTGCGCGCTCTGGCGGCCTGGACAGTGGTGGGGCACCACTTCATGCAGATTTTCTTCGGCTTCAAGGCGGACACCGTCCTGGGCCGACTGTTTGTGGAAAAGGGCGCGGCGGGCGTGGACGTGTTTTTCGTGATCAGCGGCCTGGTGATCTTCCTGTCCACCCAGGACAAGGACCTGCCGCCCTGGCGATTCCTACTCTACCGCCTGTTGCGCATCGTGCCGGCCTATTGGTTCTACACCTTGCTGATGGCCTTGCTGGTGGTAGTTGCCCGGCCAATGCTGCCGGATCAGAGCGTCGATGCGGCCCATGTGCTGATGTCGTTATTCTTTATCCCTTCCGAGAACCCCGGCGGCTATGGGGTGTACCCGACGCTCAACGTGGGCTGGACGCTGAACTACGAAATGCTCTTCTACCTGCTGTTCGCCTGGGCGCTGCTGTTCCGTCGGCAGTGGCGATTGCTGGTGGTCGCGGCGCTGTTGTTCGCGGTGTGCGAGGCCTGGACGTCATTCGGCTGGATCAGCGAGTTCTACCGCTCGGATATCGTGGTCGAGTTCCTGATGGGCATCGGCATTGGCATGCTCTACCGCAAGGGCTGGATTCGTCCCGGCATGTGGCTGCCGTTGCTGGGCGTCGCCGCCGCGCTGCTGGCGATCTACCATTGGCCGGCTTCGCCACGGGCGCTGACCTGGGGCCTGCCCAGCGCGGTGCTGGTGGTGGCGTGCATGGCGCTGGAGCGTTTCTTTGCGGACAATCGATTGCTTAAAGTGCTGGGGGACTGTTCCTATTCGGTGTATCTGCTGCACGTGCTGGTGTTGTCCGCCGGTGGTTACGCCGCCCAGCGCTACGGCCTGAACCCGTATGCCGTACTGGCGGTGTGCGTGGTGATCATCGGCCTGGGTGCCCTGGGCAGCTACCGTTGGCTGGAAAAGGGTAGTTATCGCCTGCTCAAGGGCTGGTTCGATGGCGACCAACGGTCAAATTTATCCCGACAAAAATACTAGGACTTTGTACCTCTGTAATGATTTGGCGTAAACTGCCCGCAAGCCTGTGAGGAGTTTCCATGACTGCCATAACCATTACCGACGCCGCCCACGATTACCTGGCCGACCTGCTGTCCAAGCAGAACACCCCGGGTATCGGTATCCGCGTCTTTATTACCCAGCCCGGCACCCAATACGCCGAGACTTGCATTGCCTACTGCAAGCCTGGAGAAGAGAAACCTGAAGACACCGCGCTGGGGCTGAAAAGCTTCACCGCGTACATCGACGCCTTCAGCGAAGCCTTCCTCGACGACGCCGTGGTCGACTACGCCACCGACCGTATGGGCGGCCAGTTGACCATCAAGGCGCCGAACGCCAAGGTGCCGAACGTCAATGCTGACAGCCCGGTCAACGAGCGCATCAACTACTACCTGCAAACCGAGATCAACCCGGGGCTGGCCAGCCACGGCGGTCAGGTCAGCTTGATCGATGTAGTGGAAGATGGTATCGCCGTATTGAAATTCGGCGGCGGCTGCCAGGGCTGCGGCCAGGCGGACGTCACCCTGCGCGAAGGCATCGAGCGCACCCTGCTGGAACGTATTCCAGAGCTCAAGGGTGTACGCGACGTGACTGACCACACGCAGAAAGAAAACGCCTACTACTGAGTAAGGCGTTCACTGCGAACAAAAAAACGGCGCCCCGTGAGCGCCGTTTTTTTATGCTTTAAATTCAATGATTTACGTTATCTATCTGACAAGTTAGATCAAGTGTGGGAGCGGGCTTGCTCGCGAAAGCGGTGTGTCAGTCGACTGATCTGGTGACTGGGGCAGCGCATTCGCGAGCAAGCCCGCTCCCACATTTTTGATTTATATTTATTAAGTTAAATCAGTGTCTTATATTTGATTGATGAGGTTGAGCATTAAGGCCGATAAAGGTGTGCATGCCCAGCCTGATACAGCGACGACTCGCTGAAACTGTCACTCGCCAGCACCCGACCCACCACAATCAACGCGGTACGCCTGAATCCCTTGGCGGCGACCTTTTCGGCAATGTCATTCAACGTTCCCAGCGCCCAATCCTGATCCGGCCAGGTCGCCCGGTGCACCACGGCAATCGGGCAATCGGCGCCATAGTGCGGCAGCAGTTGCGCGACGATCTTCTCCAGATGATTGACCCCCAGGTGAATCGCCATGGTCGTGCCGTGTTGCGCCAGGCTGTCAAACGCTTCGCCGGCGGGCATGCTGGTTTTGTCGGCGTAGCGGGTCAGGATGACGCTCTGCGCAATGTCCGGCAGGGTCAATTCGGTCTCCAGCAGCGCTGCACACGCCGCCACCGCGGTCACGCCGGGGATGATCTGAAACGGGATGCCCAGCTCGCGCAGATAGCGGATCTGCTCGCCGATCGCGCCATACAGGCTTGGGTCACCGGAGTGCACCCGCGCCACATCCAGGCCATTGGCGTGGGCGGCCTTGATCAGGTCGATGATCTGTTCCAGGTGCAGCTCGGCGCTGTTGACCACCTGCTGCGCCTGATGGCCTTCCAATACCGCCGCCGGCACCAGCGAGCCGGCATAGATAATCACCGGGCAACTGCGGATCAGCCGCTGGCCTTTGACGGTGATCAATTCCGGATCGCCAGGGCCTGCGCCGATAAAGTAGACGGTCATGGTATTTCCTGTTTAAAAGCGGGCGTGTATGAACATTGTTCATGTTCAGGGCAGGCAATTATCGGGGTTTCAGCCTGCGCAGGCCAATGCAAAAGTCGCCTGGGCGTTTTTTCGGCGGGTGATCAGCAGGCGGGCAGGGCCGCTGGCGAGGTGTTCGGCGAGGGCCAGGGCGGCGCTTTCGGCGACGCCATGACAGCCTGTGTGGGCGAACGCGACGGCTGATTTGTGGCTCAGCCGGTTTTCATACACCGCCAGTTGGTCGGCGCTGAAGCACTGCAGCGGCAGCTCAAGCAGGCGGGACAGGGCGATCAGGCCCGGTTCATCCTGCCTGCGGTCGATGCTTGCCAGCGCAGTGATGCGCTGGCGCTCGATCCCCCCTTCGGCGAGGGCGCTGTCCAGCAGGTCCAGCAGGGTGTGAACATCACAGCCGCGCTGGCAGCCCAGGCCGACCACCAGGGTCATGCCGAGTATTGATCGTCGCGGTTGCGGCGAAACAGCCAGGCGCTGATCAGGCCCAGGGCCAGCCAGAACGCCACGTTGGTCAGCTGCGACGCGATCTTGAACTGCGCTTCCAGGGCTTCCGGGGCCAGCATCGAATGCACTTCCGGCTGCGGTGCGCCGATCACGTGTGGCACCGCCAGGATCGCCACGCCGAGGATTTTCAGCAGCCAGTTGCGGCCGAACACGATCAGCGCAATGCCGGCCGCCGTCGAGGCAGCGGTGCCGATCCACCAGATCTGCCGTTGTGCGAGATCGGCAGCGGCGGTGCCTGGCAGCTCAGGCGGCAGGCCCAGGGTCGGTGCCAGTACGAAGGTCGCATAACCGGCCAGGCCCCACAGCAGGCCTTGGGCGGTGCGAGTAGGCGCGCGCAAGGTGTAGAGGCCGGCGAGCATCAGGGCAAAACCCACGGCAACGACCAGGTTGCCGCCGGTGGTGGAGAGCACGCGTTGCCAGCCGTCTTCCGGCTCCCAGGCCTCGGCGTCGTGGCTGTGGGCGGCGGCGCCGTCGGCATGTTGATGTGCCACTTCAGTAGTGGCCGGGGCGTTTTCGAACGTTTCCGCCTGCAAAATCAACGGAGCGACCCAGAAACTTTGCAGCAGGGTCAGCAGCAGGGCGGCCAGGAGGCCGGTGAAACCTGCGGTTTGCGCAATACGCTTGATCATGTCGGCAGGTCTCAGTGGCACGGGAACGCGGCGCTGTGGCGGGTATCGTGGGCAGCGTTGTGCACTGCTTCGATGTGCGAGAAACCGGCGAAGTACACCAGGCACGCGCCGAGAATCGACGCGCCGATGGCGGCGGTCAGGCGTTGGCTCAGGGTGGCGGAGCTGCTGGCGGTGTGCGAGGTGCTGCTGATGATCGACATGGCGCGTCCCTTCTGGGTGTCAGGGTGAAACGAGCGCATGAAAACCCCGCGAGCCAGGCACGCAGGGTTCTGAACAGCGCCCGCCCACCGCGGGTTTGTTATCTGATTTTTTCGGGCCGGTCTCCGGGCTTGCGAGGGGGCTCCTGGGGGGAGTCCTGAAAGCGTCGCCTTCCCATGCCCTTGGCACAGTGGATCTGACGCTTCGCTCGCTTACCGTTGCGGGGGCAGCACCGGACTCGTCATGTGATGACTCACCGGTTTCCCGTTTCACCCTGTGAAGGGCACCCGAAACAAGGTGTGTAGGAGAGCATGGGGGTGGGAGGGGAGTCAAATCGGTTGTGGGGGCATATCCGATATTGGGGTGATGGCTGGAATTGGTTCCGCCCTTACGGCGGGTCACTTTTGGAAAAGAGCCCCAAAAGTAACCAAAAGGGCTCTTGCCCCAACACTCGGCACCTCGCCTAGGCTCGGTGTGCCCTCACTCCGGCTTGAATCCGTGGGCCGCCGCAATGGGCCATCCCTGGCCCAGTGCGGCTAACCCGGCGTCCTGCCGGGTTACCCACGGATTCAAGCCTGCGTTCGGCCAGCGTGTTTAATGGGGCGCCTAGATCAAGATCAAGGTCAAAAGCGGCTCGCTTCGCATCGTGGATGCGCTTTTTGATCTCGGCAGGAGCCTGCTTGCCGGCGAAAAAATGTGATGGCGCCGCGTACATTCTGATTTTCTAGCGTCATCGTTAACGACCATCGCAGGCAAGCCAGCTCCCACAGGTGACCTAGTTCGAGATAAGAATCCGGTCGGCTTTAAGGCCGCCGCGCTTTTGATCTTGATCTTGATCTAGGCGCCCCATCAAACACGCTGGCCGGAATTCGATATTGATTTGGGGGGTAAACCGGCAGGGATGCCGGTTTAGCCGCCCCGCGCCATGGATGGCGCGTGGCGGCGGCCCCCCAAATCAATGTCGGATTACGGGCACACCGAGCGTGAGCGAGGTGCCGAGTGTTGGGGCAAGAGCCCTTTTGGTTACTTTTGGGGCTCTTTTCCAAAAGTGACCCGCTGTAAGAGCGGAACCAATAGCCGCCATTACCGCAGAAACGGATATGTACACCAACCCAACCCAACCCCATCATTGACCATCCCCCCACCACTGCGTAGCCTTGCACCCTCGAGGTTCTTCAGCCCAGGCCGAAGCTAAGAAGGGAACGCGGTCCAATCCGCGGCTGCCCCCGCAACTGTAAAGGGTTTATCCGACTGCCACGCCACTGCCACCAGGCGGGAAGGCGCAGCCGGCGCCGGTCGCACGACCCGCAAGCCCCAAGCCAGGAGACCTGCCTCGCAACCGATTTTCCACTTCAACCGGGCGGGGTGATCCGGTGACGAAATCTGCCGCTGCGCGCCGCCGCAGGGCCTATCGTCCCGTATGCCCGCCCCAAAGGGCATCCGATGAAAACACTGGCCAAACTCCCCGTCACCATCGTTACCGGCTTTCTCGGTTCGGGCAAAACCACGCTGCTGCGCCATATGCTCGACAACGCCCAGGGCCGTCGCATTGCTGTGATCGTCAACGAATTCGGCGAGCTGGGCATCGACGGTGAAATCCTCAAGCAGTGCTCCATCGGGTGCACCGAGGAAGAAGCCAATGGCCGCGTGTATGAGTTGGCCAACGGCTGCCTGTGCTGCACCGTGCAGGAAGAGTTCTTCCCGGTGATGCGCGAACTGGTCGCCCGTCGCGGTGACCTCGACCATATCCTCATCGAAACCTCGGGCCTGGCCCTGCCAAAGCCGCTGGTGCAAGCCTTCCAGTGGCCGGAAATCCGCAGTGCCTGCACCGTCGACGCGGTGATTACCGTGGTCGACAGCCCGGCCGTGGCCGCCGGCACCTTCGCCGCCTTCCCGGATCAAGTCGACGCGCAGCGTAAACTCGACCCGAACCTGGATCACGAATCGCCATTGCACGAGCTGTTCGCCGACCAACTGGCCAGCGCCGACCTGGTGATCCTCAACAAATCCGACCTGATCAGCGCGGAAGACTTGGCCCGTGTGCGCCTGGAAGTCGCCGAAGAACTGCCGCCGGCGGTGAAGATCATCGAAGCCAGCAGCGGGCGCCTGCCGCTCGACGTGCTGATCGGCCTGGGCGCCGGCTCCGAAGAGCACATCGACGGTCGCCACAGCCACCACGATCATCACCACGAAGGTGAAGACGATCACGACCACGATGCGTTCGACTCGATCTCCATCGACCTGCCGCAAGCCGACGAAGCGCTGCTGCTCGACGCCCTGACCCAACTCGTGGTGCAACACGGCATCCTGCGCGTCAAAGGCTTCGCGGCGATCCCGAACAAGCCGATGCGCCTGCTGATCCAGGGCGTGGGCACGCGGTTCGACAAGCACTTCGACCGCGCCTGGGCGGCCGATGAAGCGCGCATCACGCGCCTGGTACTGATCGGCCAGGAGCTGGATGCTGCTGGCCTCGAAGCGCAATTGCGCGCTGCCCTCAGCGTTTAAACCATGCACCTGCTCAGGACCCAGCCCGGTGGTTTCGTCTCGGACGACAATATTGCCGACCTCGGACAAACGCCCGCCGAACTGGTGATCCTGTGCAGCGGCGACTCCAGCCTGGCGCTGCTCGCCGAAGCCGCCCAGCAGTTGCCCGAGGATTACCCCAGCTTTCGCCTCGCCAACCCGATGCAGGTGCAGAACCATGCCTCGGTCGACCTGTACGTCGACGAGGTGCTGCGCCATGCCAAGGTCATCCTGATTTCGCTGCACGGCGGCATCGGCTATTGGCGCTACGGTATCGAGCGCCTGGTGGAGTTGGCCGAGCGCGGCGTGCAACTGATCCTGGTGCCGGGGGATGATCGCCCCGACCCGGAACTCAGCGGGCTGAGTACCGTTGGGGCGGCGGAACGCGACCGCCTGTGGCACTTCCTGCGCCAGGGCGGCCTGGGCAACGCGCTGGATTTCTACGGTTGCCTGGCGAGCAGTTACCTGGGCCGCAGCTACGCCTGGAACGAGCCGCAAACCCTGCCGCGCACGGCGATTTATCACCCGCACACAGCCAACCCGCGCCTGAATGACTGGCAGGCGGATTGGCGTGCGGAATGGCCGGTGGCGGCGGTGCTGTTCTATCGCTCGCACCTGCAGGCGGCCAATACCGGTTTTATCGATGTGTTCTGTCAGCGCCTGCAGGCGGCGGGTCTCAACCCGTTGCCGGTAGCGGTGGCCAGTTTGAAAGAGCCCGGCTGCCTGACGGTGGTCGAGGACCTGCTGGACGAGGTCGGCGCGGCGGTGATCCTGAACACCACCGGCTTCGCCCAGTCCAGCCCGGAAGCCCCGCACCTGCGGCCGTTTCGCCGCAATATCCCGGTGATCCAGGCGATCTGCGCCCAAGACAACCAGCCCGGCTGGGAAGCCAGCGAGCAAGGCCTGGGCCCGCGCGACCTGGCCATGCACATTGCCTTGCCGGAGCTGGACGGGCGCATCATCAGCCGGCCGATCAGCTTCAAGGACCTCGCCTGGCGCAGTGAGCGCAGCCAATCGGACGTGGTGTGCTACCGCGCCGCGCCCGAGCGCATGGATTTTGTCGCCGAACTGGCCCGACGCTGGGTCGAACTGGCGTGGGTGCCGAATGCGCAAAAACGCATCGCACTGATCCTCGCCAACTACCCCACCCGCGACGGCCGTATCGGCAACGGCGTGGGCCTGGATACGCCTGCCGCTGCGCTGAATATCCTGCGTGCCCTGCACGCCGAGGGTTATCCGCTGCCCGCTGAGTTGCCGGAGAGCGGCACTGCGTTGATCCATGAACTGCTGGGCGGTGTCACCAACGACCTCGACAGCCTCGACCTGCGCCCCTGCCATCAAAGCCTCGGCCTGGATGATTACGAGGCGATGTTCAACCGCCTGCCCGAGGCCAATCGCCGGGCCGTGCTGGAGCGCTGGGGTACCCCGGACCACGATCCGATGTGCCGCGACGGGCGCATGATGATCGCCGGCCTGCGCCTGGGCCTGACCTTCGTCGGCATCCAGCCGGCGCGCGGTTACCAGGTGGACGCCAGCGCGGTGTACCACGACCCGGACCTGGTGCCGCCTCACGGCTACCTGGCGTTCTATTTCTGGCTGCGCCATACCTACGGCGCCCATGGCGTGATTCATGTGGGTAAGCACGGCAACCTCGAATGGCTGCCGGGCAAGGGCGTGGGCCTGTCGGAAAACTGCTGGCCGGACGCGTTGCTGGGGCCGTTGCCGAATATCTACCCGTTTATTGTCAATGACCCGGGCGAGGGCGCCCAGGCCAAGCGCCGCACCCAGGCGGTGATCATCGACCACTTGATGCCGCCGCTGACCCGCGCCGAGACCTATGGGCCGTTGCGTGACCTGGAATTGCTGGCGGACGAGTACTACGAGGCCCAGTTGCTCGACCCGCGTCGGGCGCTTGAGCTGCAAAAGGACATCCTCAAGTTGGTGCGCGAAACCCGCATCGACCAGGAACTTGAGCTCGACAACGACGCCGACGCAGCGGTATGGCTGCCGCGCCTGGACACTTACCTGTGTGACCTGAAGGAATCGCAGATCCGCGACGGCCTGCATATCTTTGGTGAGTCGCCCGAAGGCCGCCTGCGCATCGACACTCTGCTCGCGTTGCTGCGCATTCCGCGCGGGGATGGGCGTGGTCCACAATCGAGCCTGTTGCGGGTGTTGGCCAAGGCCTTCGACCTGGGCTTCGACCCGCTCGATTGCGCCCTCGCCGAACCCTGGACCGGCCGCCGGCCCATGGTCTTGCAGAAGATCGACGCGCAGTTGTGGCGCACCGCCGGTGACACCCGCGAGCGCCTGGAGCTGTATGCGGCGCGCTTGATCGAGCAGGCGCTGGAAGGGCCGCTGGAGCAGTTGGAAGAGCCCGGTTGGGAGGATGTGAAGGCCGTTATCGAAAGCCTGCGCATTGTCGTCGCACCGCGCCTGGATGCCTGTGGTCCGGCGGAAATGCGCGGCTTGCTCGACGCCCTGGGCGGCCGTTTCGTGCCGGCCGGGCCGAGTGGGGCGCCGAGTCGCGGGCGCCTGGATGTGCTGCCGACGGGACGCAATTTTTTCACCGTGGACGTGCGTAACTTGCCGACCACCACCGCCTGGCGCATTGGCTTTCAGTCGGCGAACCTGATTCTTGAGCGACACCTGCAAGATCATGGCGACCACCTGCGCCAACTCGGCCTGTCGGTGTGGGGCACCGCGACCATGCGTACCGGCGGCGACGATATCGCCCAGGCCATGGCGCTGATGGGCGTGCGCCCGGTATGGGCCACGGGCAGCCAGCGCGTGGATGACTTTGAGATCCTGCCGGTCAGCCTGCTGGACCGCCCGCGCGTGGACGTGACGCTGCGCGTTTCGGGGTTCTTCCGCGATGCCTTCGCCAACCTGATCCGCCTGTTCGACGCAGCCGTGCAGGCGGTAGCGGCACTGGATGAGCCGGATGATATGAACCCGCTGGCCGCCAAGGTGCGCAGTGAGCGCGCGGCGCTGCTCGAGTCCGGCCTGGATGAAGCCGCCGCCGCGAAGCAGGCGGGCTGGCGTATCTTCGGCGCCAAGCCTGGTGCCTATGGTGCAGGCGTGCAGGGCGCGATTGACGGGCGCCTGTGGCAAAGCCGCGAGGACTTGGCCGAGGTCTACCTCAATTGGGGCGGTTATGCCTACGGCGGCTCGGATGAAGGCACCGCCGCCCGCGAGCAATTTGCCCAGCGCCTGAGCCAGGTGCAGGCGGTGTTGCAGAACCAGGACAACCGCGAGCACGACTTGCTCGATTCCAATGACTACTACCAATTCCAGGGCGGCATGCTCGCTGCCGTGGAAACCCTGAGTGGCGACAAGGCTGCCAGTTATTATGGCGACCACAGCCAGCCGGACTTGCCCAGGATCCGTACCTTGAAGGAAGAGCTGAACCGCGTGATCCGCTCACGGGCCGCCAACCCGAAGTGGATCGACGGCGTGAAGCGCCACGGCTATAAGGGCGCGTTCGAGATGGCCGCGACCGTGGATAACCTGTTCGCGTTCGATGCCACCACCGCGCTGATCGACGATCATCAATACGCCTTGCTCGCCGACGCCTACCTGCTCGACCCCGACACCCGCGCGTTTGTGCAGCAGCACAACCCTGCGGCGCTGCGCGACATGACCGAACGCATGCTCGAAGCCCAGCAGCGTGGCCAGTGGCAGGAGCCGGGGGCGTATAAGGAAGCGTTGGAAAATCTGTTGCTGGATATAGAAGAAGACGGCTGAGGCTGTCTGTGGCAAGTGGGCTTGCTGAGGATGAGTAGGTTTGTTGTGGCAAGTGGCCTTGCTGAGGGTGAGCAGGCTTATTGTGGCAAGTAGTCTTATTGAGGGTGAGTAGGCTTGTTGTGGCAAGTGGCCTTACTGAGGGTGTGTAGGCTTTTTGTGGCAAGTGGCCTTACTGAGGGTGTGTAGGTTTGTTGTGGCAAGTGTCCTTACTGAGGATGAGTAGGCTTTTTGTGGCAAGTCGCCTTACTGAGGGTGTGCAGGCTTTTTGTGGTGAGCGGGCTTGCCCCGCGTTGGGCTGCGAAGCGGCCCCAAAACCGCACACTGCGGTTTGTCAGAAACAAATGCGTTGGCTTTAATGGGGCTGCTGCGCAGCCCAACGCGGGGCAAGCCCGCTCGCCACAAAAAAGCCCACTGGCTGAGAGGGTCCTGCTAGTTACAACAAGCTCACTGGCTGACGGGGGGCTGCTGGTCACAACAGGCCCACTGGCTGGCAGGGGGCCTGCTGGTCACAACAAGCCCACTGGCTGACAAGAGGCCTGCGGGTCACCACACGCTCGACCACCACAGGAAACCGCCTGTGCCGCAGAATTTAACGAGAAATAGGCATGACTGATATTCCCCATTTTCCGCTGTCCGCCGTGGTCGGCGCCGATGACTTGAAGCTGGCGCTGTGCCTGACTGCCATCGACCCGAAGATTGGCGGTGTGCTGATCGAAGGCCCGCGCGGCATGGCCAAGTCGACCCTGGCGCGCAGCCTGGCCGACTTACTCGCCAGCGGGCAGTTCGTCACCTTGCCGTTGGGCGCCACCGAAGAACGTCTGGTCGGCACTTTGGACCTGGACGCTGCGCTGGGTGAAGGCCGCGCGCAGTTTTCCCCCGGCGTGCTGGCCAAGGCCGACGGGGGCGTGCTGTATGTCGATGAAGTCAACTTGCTGCCCGATCACCTGGTCGACCTGTTGCTGGACGTTGCCGCCAGCGGCACCAACCTGATCGAACGCGACGGTATTTCCCACCGGCACTCGGCGCGCTTTGTGCTGATCGGCACGATGAACCCGGAGGAGGGCGAGCTGCGGCCGCAGTTGCTGGATCGCTTCGGTTTCAATGTGGCGTTGAGCGGGCAGACGTTGCCGGCCGAGCGTGGGCAAATCATCCGCCGTCGTCTGGATTTCGACAGTGACCCGGCGGCGTTTTGCACGCAGTGGGCCGAGCAGCAGGCCGCGTTGCGTGAGCGCTGCGCCCAGGCGCGGGCGCGGCTGGAGAGCATCGCGCTGGATGATCAGGCCTTGGCGCAGATCACCGAGCGCTGCTTTGCTGCGGGTGTCGATGGCTTGCGCGCTGATCTGGTCTGGCTGCGCGGCGCCAGGGCCCACGCGGCGTGGCGCGGGGCGACCGCGATTGCCGAGGACGATATAGACGCGGTGGCGGAATTTGCCTTGCGCCATCGCCGCCAAGCGCAGTCCCCAGCGGCCAGCCCGCCGCCTGAAGGCCAGGCGCCCAAGCCGTCGGATACCTCGCCTGGTCAAGGCCAATGGGGCGATATGCCCGCACCGACCCTGCCCACGGGCGCCCGCCGAGACGTGCCCAGCTGGCCAAAAAAGCCCTAGGCATCCGCCCCCGACCTGACGCGGGGGCGGATGCCCGTCCCACCGCGGGGCGACTGGACAGAGGCAGGCAGGGCAAGGCGCGCAGCGCGAAACAGGGCGCGGTCAACTGGCCGGGCACTTTGCTCGGTGGCCGACCGCAATCGCGTGAAGACTTGCGCTACCACCTGCGCAGCCGTTCGGCGCATGAATTGTGGCTGGTGATCGTCGATGCTTCGGCGTCTACCCGTCGGCACCGTGCATTGACCGACGCCAAAGGCTTATTGGCGCAATTGTTTGATGACGCTTATCGCCAGCGGGCACGCATGGCGTTGCTGACGGCCAGCGGACAATCGCCCGCATGGCAGGTGCAGGGGCTCAAGGCGGCGAAAAGCCTGGCAGGCTGGCTCGAACAGCTGGGCGCGGGTGGCGGCACGCCGTTGCTGGCGGCGTTGACCGAGGCGGGGCATTGGTTGGCGGCACGGCGCAAGCGCTATCCGACCGAGCAGCAGCGCTTGCTGGTGATCACCGATGGGCGGCTCAAGACGATTACCGGGCTGCCGTTGCTAGAGTGTCCGGGGCTGTTGGTGGATATCGAGCGAGGGCCGATCCGATTGGGGCGAGCGCAGGAACTGGCGGCCGAGTTGCAGCTGGAATATCGGCATATCGATAGGCTGTAGTGCCTGGACTATTGCTTTCGCAGGCAAGCCAGCTCCCACATTAATATGCGGCGCGCTTGAAATGTCGGCCTGGCTTGCCCGCGATGGGCCCCTCAATCCTGCCCGAAACCCCCGCAGCCAACCCAATAACCAGCCTGAAATACGCTCCAATTGGGAGCTGGAGACCCCACAGCTAACCCAATAACCCGCCTGGAATACGCTCCAAATGTGGGAGCTGGCTTGCCTGCGATGGGTCCCTTGAACCCGCCCCAAAACCCTCACCCAGACCCACAGCTAACCCAATAACCAGCCTGGAATACGCTCCAAATGTGGGAGCGGGCTTGCTCGCGAAGAGGCCATCAGCCACCCCGCAAAAATCATCAGGTGCTGCCCGGCACGTTCGGCCACAAATCAGCCACCAGGAACAAGCGCTCGGCTTCCTCCCAGTCCTCACCGACTTGCACCATGCGCACCAGTAGCTGCGCCGGCGCCATTGGCTCCAACTCCGCGAGCCAGCCCTGCATTTGTTCCGCGCTCCACACCTCATCCGCGCGGTAATGCGCGGGTGCCAGCCATGCGTGCCGGGGCAGGGGCTGCCAGCGCCCAGGCGGGGTGGTGCGGACAAACTCCTGCCAGTCACGCTGATGCAACCAGCGCCCGCGCAAATGCTGCGGATGGGCCCCTCGAGGCGGCTCCGCCTGGCCCGGCCAGGGATAGAGCAAATACCCCCCAAGCCACAAATGCGCGTCGAACTGCTGGATATCCAAGGCGCCCAGCGCGTCACGGCTTTCCGGCCGCGCCGAAATCGGCAGTTGATGCTGGGCCAGGTGCGCCAGCTTGCGATCCAACCGGTCATGGCAGCCCGGGCCGAGCCACTGCGCAGTGTCCTCGCCGTTGCCGTGCTGGGGGCCGAGATAGAGCTTGATCGCCAGTTCCAGGTGGTGCACGCCCTCACGGTCGCGCAGCAGCATGTCGAGCTCGCCCAGGGTGTGCCCGGCGCGGCGGATCGGCAGGTTGGCGGCCAGCAGCTCGACGCCCGGCGCATGCTGCACGGCGAACTGCCACAGGCGTTCGTAGTAGAGGCCCAGGCGGCGCGTGCGCGACAGGCTCAGCCAGTGCTGCAAGGCGCTGCTGTCGCGGTCGAGTGTGCGTAGCCAGTGTTCAAGCCGCTCGGGCGCTTGCACCCAGTCGCTGCCGGCCAGCGGGTGGCGCTGCGGCCACGGCGTCTGCGCCAGCATCGGCGGGGCGAGCATCACCCACGCCAGGTCGCGCACCTCGGGGTGGCGCAGTTGGCTGGGCAGGTTGTGCAAATCCGGGAACACAGTCATGAGTCCGAGCATAGCCTTTTAACCGCCGCGCAGGTGGCTGAGAACCGTTGTCATCAAGGCTTCACGGCGACAAAGGATTTTGCCTCAGGCGGCCTTTCGCCCATAATCGTTTCTTTTTTGCCACACCCCAAATCCCGCAGGAGCCCCATGGAGCAATTTCGCAATATCGGCATTATCGGTCGCCTGGGCAGTACCCAGGTGTTGGACACCGTCCGCCGGCTGAAAAAATTCCTGCTGGAACGCCACCTGCATGTGATCCTCGAAGACACCATTGCCGAGATTCTCCCCGGCCACGGCCTGCAGACTTCCTCCCGCAAGATGCTCGGCGAAGTGTGCGACATGGTCATCGTGGTCGGCGGCGACGGCAGCCTGCTCGGCGCCGCCCGGGCCCTGGCGCGGCATAACGTGCCGGTGCTGGGGATCAACCGTGGCAGCCTGGGGTTCCTCACCGATATCCGTCCCGATGAGCTGGAAGTCGAAGTGGCCAAGGTCCTCGACGGCCATTACCTGGTGGAAAACCGCTTCCTGCTGCAAGCCGAAGTACGTCGCCACGGCGAGGCCATCGGCCAGGGCGATGCCCTCAATGATGTGGTGCTGCACCCCGGCAAATCCACGCGGATGATCGAGTTCGAGCTGTATATCGACGGCCAGTTCGTGTGCAGCCAGAAGGCCGACGGCCTGATCGTCGCCACGCCGACCGGGTCCACTGCCTACGCGCTGTCGGCCGGTGGCCCGATCATGCATCCCAAGCTGGATGCCATTGTGATCGTGCCGATGTACCCCCATATGTTGTCGAGCCGGCCAATCGTGGTCGATGGCAACAGTGAGCTGAAAATCGTGGTATCCAAAGACATGCAGATCTACCCGCAAGTCTCCTGCGACGGGCAGAACCATTTCACCTGCGCCCCCGGTGACACTATCACCGTGAGCAAGAAGGCGCAGAAGTTGCGCTTGATCCATCCGCTGGACCACAACTACTACGAAGTGTGCCGCACCAAGTTGGGCTGGGGCAGCCGCTTGGGGGGTGGAGGCGACTGATGCTCGATCCCGCGCGCAGCTACGACCTGATTGGTGACGTGCACGGTTGCGCCCATACCCTTGAGCACCTGCTCGACCGGTTGGGCTACCACAAGCAAGGGGGGACCTGGCGCCACCCGTCGCGCATGGCGGTGTTCCTCGGCGATATCATCGACCGTGGCCCGCGCATTCGCGAGGCGCTGCATATCGTCCATGACATGACCGAGGCCGGTCAGGCGCTGTGCATCATGGGCAACCACGAGTTCAATGCCCTGGGCTGGACCACACCGGCGCCGCCGGGCAGTGGCAAGCAGTTCGTGCGCGAGCACAACCCACGGCATGCGCGGTTGATCCAGGAAACCCTGACCCAGTTCGAGCAACACCCGGGCGACTGGCACGACTTCCTCGGCTGGTTCTACGACATGCCGCTGTTTGTCGATGCCGGGCGTTTTCGCGTGGTGCATGCGTGCTGGGATGACGGCTTTATCCAACCGCTGCGCGCGACCTTCGCGGACGGCTGCATCGACCCGCACTTCCTGCAGGCCGCCGCGGTGCCCGGCAGTTTTGCCTGCAATGCCTTCGACCGCTTGTTGCGCGGCACCGACATGCGCCTGCCCGATGGTCTCACGCTGACCGGCGGCGATGGGCTGACGCGTTCGTTCTTTCGCACCAAGTTCTGGGAAGACGACCCGAAAACCTACGGCGACATCGTGTTCCAGCCCGACGCCTTGCCGGAGCCGGTGGCGCGCACACCGTTGTCGTCCACGCAAAAAAATTCCCTGCTGCGCTATGGCGTCGACGAGCCCCTGCTGTTCGTCGGCCATTACTGGCGCAGCGGCAAACCGGCGCCGATCCGCCCGAACCTGGCCTGCCTGGACTACAGCGCCGTGCTCTACGGCAAGTTGGTGGCGTACCGCCTGGACCAGGAAACCCAACTGGATCCGCGTAAATTCGTCTGGGTCGACGTTGAGCGACCTGAGGTCATTAAATGAGTACCGTGGCTGTATTGCGCCTGCCCCTGAGCGTCGACCTGGGTGGTTTCGTCAAATTGCTGCAACGCATGCAAGTGCCCCATCGCGTCAGCGAAGAGGCGGGTGAGCAAGTGTTGTGGGTTCCGGAAACCATCAGTGAAGACGTGCGCGTGTTGTACCAACGCTTTCCCGCCGGCGATCCAGACCAGCAACTGGATATTCCCGAGCAGGCGCCGGTTTCGCGCCCCGGTTTTATCCAGCAAGTGCGCCACAGCCCGGTAACGGCGCTGGTGCTGCTGGCGAGCATCATCGTGGGCGCGGTGACCTTGCTGGGTGAGAACCTGCAAGCCATGAGCTGGTTGACGTTCCTGCCGTTTCGGGTGATGGGCGAGTACATCCAGTTCACCCCGTTCGCCGACATGTTGGCTTCAGGGCAGTGGTGGCGGTTGGTCACGCCGATGCTGATCCACTTCGGCATCCTGCACCTGGCCATGAATGGCATGTGGTACTGGGAGCTGGGCCGGCGCATCGAAGTGCGCCAGGGCAGCATCAACCTGCTCGGCTTGACCCTGTTGTTCAGCCTGGTCTCCAACTACGCTCAATACGCCTACGGTGGCCCCGGCCTGTTTGGCGGGTTGTCCGGCGTGTTGTATGGCTTGCTCGGGCATTGCTGGATCTTTCAATTATTGTCGCCCAACCCGGCCTATCGCTTGCCCCGTGGGGTGCTGGTGATGATGCTGGTGTGGCTGGTGCTGTGCCTGTCGGGGCTGGTCTCGATGATCGGTTTCGGCGAAATTGCCAACGCTGCCCACGTCGGCGGCCTGGTCATCGGTTGCCTTACCGGTTTGCTCGGCGGGTTGTACAACCGTCGCAAATCCTCTCTTTGATAAGGAAGAGCCTTATGTCCTCTTTTGCTGAAATGATCGAAAACATCACCCCCGATATCTACGAGAGCCTCAAGCTCGCGGTGGAAATCGGCAAGTGGTCCGATGGCCGCAAGCTCACCGCCGAGCAGCGCGAGCTGTCCCTGCAGGCGGTGATCGCCTGGGAAATCCAGAACCTGCCGGAAGACCAGCGCACCGGCTACATGGGCCCGCAGGAGTGCGCGTCCAAGTCGGCACCGGTGCCGAACATCCTGTTCAAGTCGGATGCGATCCATTGATTGAAATTGGTCGCGGTGCAGTCAGCAAGATGTCGGCGCAACTCGGTGAGCCGACCGTTCAATACGCGTTTCGCCTGGGCGATGTCGAGGTGCCGGTCAACCCGCTGATCGGTACTCACGTGCGCCTGGAATACCTCGGTGCCATCCATTGCAGCCATTGCGGCCGCAAGACCAAGACCAGCTTCAGCCAGGGGTATTGCTACCCGTGCATGACCAAGCTGGCCCAGTGTGACCTGTGCATCATGAGCCCCGAGCGTTGCCATTACGACGCCGGCACCTGCCGTGATCCGAGCTGGGGCGAGCAGTTCTGCATGACCGACCACGTGGTGTACCTGGCCAACTCGTCGGGGATCAAGGTCGGCATCACTCGCGCGACCCAATTGCCTACCCGCTGGCTGGACCAGGGCGCGAGCCAGGCGCTGCCGATCATGCGCGTTGCCACTCGCCAGCAGTCCGGCTTTGTCGAGGACCTGTTCCGCAGCCAAGTGGCCGACAAAACCAACTGGCGAGCGCTGCTCAAGGGCGATGCGCAATCGGTGGACCTCAAGCACGTGCGCGATGAGCTGTTCGCGGCCTGCGCCGAAGGCCTGGTGACGTTGCAGGAACGCTTTGGCCTACAGGCCATCCAAACGATTGCCGACATCGAGCCGATCGAAATCCGCTACCCGGTCGAGCAGTATCCGACCAAGATTGTCAGCTTCAACCTGGACAAGAACCCGATTGCCGAAGGCACGCTGCTGGGGATCAAGGGCCAATACCTGATCTTCGACACCGGCGTTATCAATATTCGTAAGTACACGGCCTACCAGCTCGCCGTGCATCAGTAGAAGGATGCCATCCATGCGCACCGAACAACCGAAGATGATTTACCTGAAGGACTATCAGGCGCCGGACTACCTGATCGAAGAGACGCACCTGACCTTCGAGTTGTTCGAGGACCACAGCCTGGTCCACGCGCAGCTGGTAATGCGCCGCAACCCTGCGCGTGGCGCCGGCTTGCCGCCGCTGGTGCTCGATGGCCAGCAACTGGAGTTGCTGACCGTCAACCTCGGCGACCAGGAACTGACGGCCGCTGATTACCAACTGACCGACAGCCACCTCACGCTGCACCCGACCCGCGAAACCTTCACGGTCGACACCAGCGTGCGTATCCACCCGGAAACCAACACCGCGCTGGAAGGCCTGTACAAATCCGGCAGCATGTTCTGCACCCAGTGTGAGGCAGAAGGCTTCCGCAAGATTACCTACTACCTCGACCGCCCGGACGTGATGAGCACCTTCACCACCACGGTGATCGCCGAGCAACATCGCTATCCGATCCTGCTGTCCAACGGCAACCCGATCGCCAGCGGCCCCGGTGAGGATGGCCGTCACTGGGCGACCTGGGAGGACCCGTTCAAGAAGCCGGCGTACCTGTTCGCCCTGGTAGCCGGTGACCTGTGGTGCGTCGAAGACAGCTTCACCACCATGACCCAGCGTGAAGTGGCGCTGCGCATCTATGTCGAACCGGAAAATATCGACAAGTGCCAGCACGCCATGACCAGCCTGAAAAAATCCATGCGCTGGGACGAAGAAACCTACGGCCGTGAGTACGACCTCGATATCTTCATGATCGTCGCCGTGAACGATTTCAACATGGGGGCCATGGAGAACAAGGGCCTCAACATCTTCAACTCCAGTGCCGTGCTGGCCCGCGCCGAAACCGCCACCGACGCCGCGCACCAGCGGGTCGAGGCGATCGTCGCCCACGAATACTTCCACAACTGGTCGGGCAACCGCGTGACCTGCCGCGACTGGTTCCAGCTGTCGCTCAAGGAAGGCTTCACCGTGTTCCGTGACTCGGGTTTCTCGGCCGACATGAACTCGGCCACGGTCAAGCGCATCCAGGACGTGGCGTACCTGCGGACCCACCAGTTCGCCGAAGACGCCGGCCCGATGGCCCACGCGGTACGCCCGGACAGCTTTATCGAGATCTCCAACTTCTACACCTTGACCGTGTACGAAAAGGGCTCGGAAGTGGTCGGCATGATCCACACCTTGCTCGGCGCCGAAGGCTTCCGCAAAGGCAGCGACCTCTATTTCGAACGCCATGACGGCCAGGCCGTGACCTGCGACGACTTCATCAAGGCCATGGAAGACGCCAACGGCGCCGACCTCAGCCAGTTCAAGCGCTGGTACAGCCAGGCAGGCACGCCACGCCTGGCGGTGAGCGAGTCCTACGACGCCGCGGCCAAGACCTACAGCCTGACGTTCCGCCAGAGCTGCCCGCAAACCCCGGACAAGGTCGAGAAGCTGCCGTTTGTGATTCCGGTGGAGCTGGGCCTGCTGGACGCCAGGGGCGCCGGTATCGCCTTGCGCCTGGCCGGTGAAGCGACGGCTGGCGCCACGTCCCGCGTGATCTCGGTGACCGAAGCCGAGCAGACGTTCACCTTCGTCGATATCGCCGAACAGCCGTTGCCTTCGCTGTTGCGTGGCTTCTCGGCGCCGGTAAAGCTGAGCTTCCCGTACAACCGCGACCAGCTGATGTTCCTGATGCAGCACGACAGCGACGGCTTCAACCGCTGGGATGCCGGCCAGCAACTGTCGGTGCAGGTGCTGCAGGAACTGATCGGCCAGCAGCAGGCGGGCCGGCCGCTGAAGCTGGACCAGCGCCTGATCGACGCGCTGCGCACCGTCTTGAGCGATGAATCCCTGGACCAGGCCATGGTCGCCGAGATGCTCTCGCTGCCGAGCGAAGCCTACCTGACGGAAATCAGCGAGGTGGCGGATGTCGATGCGATCCACGCCGCGCGCGAATTTGCCCGCAAGCAACTGGCCGACCATCTGTTCGAAGGGTTGTGGCTGCGTTACCAGGCCAATCGCGAGCTGTCCAAGCAGACGCCGTATGTCGCGGCCGCAGAGCACTTCGCCCGTCGTGCCCTGCAGAACATCGCGCTGTCGTATCTGATGCTCAGCGGCAAGCCAGAAGTCCTGGCGGCGACGCTGGATCAGTTCGACACCAGCGACAACATGACCGAACGCCTCACCGCACTGGCAGTGCTGGTGAATTCGCCGTTCGAAGCGGAAAAAGCCCAGGCGCTGGCGGTGTTCGCGGAGAACTTCAAGGACAACCCATTGGTCATGGACCAGTGGTTCAGCGTACAGGCCGGCAGCACGTTGCCGGGCGGGCTGGCACGGGTCAAGGCGTTGATGGAGCACCCGGCGTTCAACCTCAAGAACCCGAACAAGGTGCGCGCGCTGATCGGCGCTTTTGCCGGGCAGAACCTGATCAACTTCCACGCGGCGGACGGTTCGGGTTATCGCTTCCTGGCGGACCTGGTTATCCAACTGAACGGCTTCAACCCACAAATCGCTTCGCGCCAGCTGGCGCCACTGACGCGCTGGCGTAAATACGACAGCGCGCGCCAGGCGCTGATGAAGGCGGAGCTGGAGCGCATTCGTGGCTCGGGTGAGTTGTCGAGTGATGTGTTCGAGGTGGTCAGCAAGAGCCTTGCCTGAGTCGCCTGAATAAAAAAACGGCCTGTATAGGCCGTTTTTTTTTGCTTCAAATTACCGGTGGTCGAGGTGTATCCGCGCCGATATCGACAGGGAAACGCTCGGCAATGATGCCGTGCGGCACGCCCAGCGGAATGGCGCTGGCGGTGTCCAGGCGGGTGACCTGTTCGGCCGACAGGTGCACGCTCAATGCGCCCAGGGTGGCGTCCAGTTGTGCACGCGTGCGCGAGCCGAGGATCGGGATCAATGCCGTGGTCGAACGTCGCGCCTTTTCGCGCAGCCAGGCGATGGCGACGTGGGTCGGGGTGGCGTCGAGTTCAGCGGCCACGGCCAGCAGGGTGTCGAGCACGGCGGTTTCGCGCGCGCTTTTTTCCGCGTGGACCAGAATCCCCATTTTGCTGGCGCGGGTGTCGCCTTGGCTTTCTCGGTACTTGCCGGTCAGGAAGCCGCCGCCCAACGGCGACCACAATGTGGCACCCAGGCCCAGCGCCTCGGCCATTGGCAGCAGCTCGCGGTCGGCGGTGCGCTCGACCAGGCTGTATTCCACCTGGATGCCGATGATCGGCGCAAAGTTGCGCACTTCAGCCAGCAGGTCGGCGCGGGCAATGCGCCAGGCCGGGAAGTTGGACAGGCCGGCATAGTGGATCTTGCCGGCGCGCACCAGGTCGTCGAAGCCGCGCAGGATCTCTTCCATGGGCGTGACGTTGTCGCTCATGTGCGCCCAGAGCAGGTCGATGTGGTCGGTGTTCAAGCGCTTGAGGCTTTCTTCGACCGCGCGCACCAGGTTCTTGCGGTTGTTGCCGAGCCTGATCGTGCCCTCATCGGACGGTTGGGTGCGCAGGGTGTACTTGGTGGCCACCACCAGGTTGTCGCGCTCGCTGGCGATGAATTCCCCCAGCAGCTTTTCGGCCTGGCCGAACTGGTAGCCGTTGGCGGTATCGAGGAAGTTGCCACCGGCTTCAAGGTAGCCATCGAAGATCGCCTTGGCTTCATCGCGCTCGGCGCCATGGCCCCAGCCCGTACCGAAATTACCGGTGCCCAGGGCCAGTTCAGATACCTGCAGACCGCTACGGCGGCCAAAGACTTTATTGCGCATACAAGGACTCCAGAGGCAGTGATGTGTCTTACATGTTTGTAAACATGTATTTAATATGATCGCGATAATTTATACGGTCAAGGGGCTTTTTACTGCTGACATTTCCTGACAGGGGGCTCTGGTAAGCTGCGGCACTTTTGTTTGTTCGGTGGGATCAACGTGTCGCGCACCACTCGTCTACTGACCTTGTTGCAGGCCCTGCGTGGCAAGAAACGCCCGGTAACCGCGGCTGTACTGGCGGCGCAGTTGGAGGTGTCCGAGCGCACGCTGTATCGCGATATTGCCGAATTGACCGCGCTGGGCGCGCCGATTTTCGGCGAGGCCGGGGTCGGCTACGTGCTGCGCAGTGGGTTGTTCCTGCCACCGTTGATGCTCAACGCCGAGGAAACCGAGGCCATCGTGCTGGGCCTGCGGTATGTGGACCAGCGTGGCGACGATGTGCTCAGCCGCGCCGCCGCCAATGCCTTGGCGAAAATCGCCGACGTGCTCGACCCGGCCGCCCAGGAGGCGCTGCGCAACCCCACTTTACTGCCGGGGCCACCCGGGTTCGGTTACCCGGAGAACCGCGTGCCGCTGGATGTGTTTCGCGAGGCCATCAGGCACCAGGCCAAGCTGCAGATCGATTACGCCGATGCCAGCCAGACCCACAGCGAGCGCCTGATCTGGCCGCTGGCCCTGGGCTTTCTCAATGAGGTGCGGGTGATCGTGGCCTGGTGTGAATTGCGTGGCGCCTATCGGACCTTTCGCACCGACCGCGTGGCCAGCGCTCGCGAGAGCGGCGGGCGTTATCCGGGGCGACGCAGTGACTGGCTGCGGGCCTGGCGCAAACTGATGGAGCCGCATGAAAAAGGTCCGTTCACTCCTGACAAAAACTGACACAACCCTGGCTTAGCATGGCCCTACAACCACTCAAAAAGGAGCTTTGCCATGTCCATGCCTGAATTGGCCCCGGCCATCGCGGCCTATATCGCGGCGACCAATTCCCGCGACACCGCAGCCATCACCCAGTGTTTTGCCGACGACGCGAATGTCTTCGACGAAGGCCAGCACCAAGTCGGCAGCGCTGCCATTGCACGCTGGATGGAGGACACCGGGCGGCGCTACCAGCCGCGGGTCGAAGTGCTCAAGGTGCAGCATCGTACCGGCAAGGTGCTGGTCAGCAATGTGGTCTCGGGCAATTTCCCCGGCAGCCCGTTGGAGCTGCGCTACACCTTTCGCCTGAATGAGCAGGGCAAGATTTCGCGGCTGGATATCTCGCTGTAAGTCATACTGGCGGGCATGACTTTCGACTCGCCGCTGACTGCCTACCAACACGCCATCACCCAGCAGGGTTTCGTCGTCGACGCTGCCCAGCGCCGCGCGGTGGACGCCCTGCAAGCCTGCCATACCGCGTTGCATCAAGACCGCGCGGCGATCCAGGGGGTTTACCTGTGGGGGCCGGTGGGCCGTGGCAAGACCTGGTTGATGGACCAGTTCTACCAAACCTTGCGGGTGCCGGCGCGGCGTCAGCACTTTCATCATTTCATGGGCTGGGTGCACCAGCGCCTGTTCCAGCTCACCGGCACCCACGATCCGCTGCAGGCGCTGGCACGCGAACTGAGCCGGGACGTGCGGGTGTTGTGCTTCGACGAGTTGTTCGTCAATGACATCGGTGATGCCATCATTCTCGGCCGCCTGTTCCAGGTGATGTTCGAGGAGGGCGTGGTGATGGTCTGCACCTCCAACCAGCCGCCCGACCAGTTGTACGCCGACGGCTTCAACCGGGACCGATTCCTGCCGGGTATCGCGGCACTCAAGCAGTACCTGCAGGTGGTCGCGGTGGCGGGCGCCGAGGATCATCGCCTGCACCCAGGGGTTGGCCTGCAGCGCTACTGGGTGAATCAGCCCGATGCATTGGCCGGCGTATTCAACCAACTGGCCGCGGGGCAGGCGGTGCACAGCGGGCCAGTGTCTGTCGGCCACCGCAGCATCGCGACGGTGCAGTTCAGTGACCGTGTGCTCTGGTGTCGCTATGCCGACCTGTGCGAGCAGCCCCTGGCGGCGATGGATTTCATGCTGCTCTGCGATCGCTTCAAAGTGATTTTGCTGGGCGAGGTGCCCAACCTGAGCGCGCAGACGCGTCCGGGGCGCATTGCCCGTGGCACCGAAGATGGCGCCGAGCGCGTGGTCGCCGGTGATCGTGAGTTGCCGCAGTTGTCGGTGCACGATGACAGCGTGCGGCGCTTCATCGCCTTGGTCGACGAGTGTTACGACCGCAAGGTGCCGTTGTTCATTGAGGCCCGAGTGCCGCTGGAAAGCCTGTACACCGAAGGCTACCTGGCGTTTCCCTTCCGCCGTACCCTGAGCCGGTTGCAGGAAATGCAGCTGCAGCGCTTTGGCTAACGCCTGTACGAAAATTTCGCGCAACTGACGGATTGGGCTTTTTTAATCGCAGACTCTTCGCACTTTCAGGCGCAGATTTGTAGTTAATCTCCTTCATCTGGAGCCGACGCCACGCTTACAATCGTGACCTTCAAAGGGAGACGATTCCCTTGTAGTCGCGATCGAGGAAGGCAATGGAAACCCCGGATATCCTGGTGCTGCAAGCCAGCTACACCAACCCCGTGCACGCCGACGCCATTGGCCGTGTGCTCAACCATTACGCCGAAGACCCGATGGGCGGTGGCCATAGCCTGTCCGCCGACCTGTTGGAACAGCTGCCGGCTGAGCTGGCCAAGCGTCCCCATGCGTTCAGTGTGCTGGCGTTTGTCGGCGGTGAGCCCGCGGGCCTGGTGAATTGCTTTGAAGGGTTTTCCACGTTCGCCTGCCGCCCACTGGTCAACGTCCACGATGTGGCGGTGATGAGCGCGTTTCGTGGCCTGGGGCTGAGTCAGAAAATGCTGCAGAAGGTCGAGGAAATTGCCCGCCAGCGGGGCTGCTGCAAGATCACCCTGGAGGTGCTTGAGGGCAATGCGGTGGCTCAGTCGGCGTACCGCAAGTTTGGCTTTGATGATTCGAAGTTTGATCCGGCGTATGGCCGCATGTTGTTCTGGAGCAAGGCGCTGTAGTAACCAACAGGCAAAAAAAAGGCGCCATTAAATGGCGCCAAGTTAGCCTTGGTCACAGGAGCGGAATGACTAAGGAGAGTACGGTTGAATCAGCTGTTCGGTTGTTTCTCGTCGGTGGATTGTTCTGCCGTTACTTTCTTGAAGTCCTTGCCGTCGGCAGAGGCGGTTTGTTCGGTGGTGCCGTGGGTCTGTTGCTGCATGAAGGTGAAGTTGTTGTAAAACTCCTTCGAGCGCTCCGAGCCGCCTTCGGCAAAGGCGGCGGCGGAGGTCAGGGTCATCAGGCTGGCAAGCATCAGGGTGGAGAGTTTCATGGCAGTGTTCCCGTTAAGAGTGATCGGCATCCGGTCGCTCCTTGATCAGATTCATGGAGCGACTATGCAGCGATCTTATTAAGTGGGAGTTAACGTGACGCTGATGCAAAGTTAACGATTTCGTTAATGTTGGATTCCACGGTTAAAGCCGCCAGTCCAGCGCAAGGGTGACGGCGCGCGGGTCGCCCCAGTAAACGCCATTATAAAAGCCGACTCTTTCGTAATATTTTTTATCAAATACGTTGTTGATATTAAGCGACGCCGAAACATGGTCGTCGAATTGATAACGCGACATCAGGTTGACCACGGTGTAGGCCTGTTGCGTGATTTTCGCCCGGGTGGTGATCAAGTTACCTCGGCCATCGCGCTCGCCCGTTGGCCGGTTGCTGAAATCATAAATCTCACTCTGCCAGTTCACGCCGCCGCCCACCGTCAGCTTGCGCCACGCGCCCGGTAGCCGGTAGGCGCTGGACACCTTCAGCAGGTTCAAGGGCTGGCCGGTGTTGTTGCGCTTGTCCGTGCCGTTGACCGAGTGGGTATAGGTGTAGCCTGCCGTCAGGTTCCAATCGGGCATGACTTCGCCGGCGACCTCCAGCTCAAAGCCGTTGACCTTGTTGCCTTTGCCGCCCGACTTGTAGAACTCCTCGCCGGTGACCGGGTTCGGCGCGACGGAGTAGTCCCGCTCGGCGACGTTGTCCTGGGTGCTCCAGAAATAGGCCGCCGCCACGTTCAGGCGCTCTTGCAGCAGGCTGCCCTTGAGGCCGACCTCATAGTTGCTGCCCACCACCGGTTCCAGGTACTTCTTGTTGGCATCGCGCAGGCCTTGCGGCTTGAAGATATCGGTGTAGCTGGCGTACACGGTGTACACCGGCGTTACGTCGTAGAGCAGCCCGGCGTAGGGCGTCCACATATCATTGTGGGTCTGGGAGGTCTTGCCGGCTACGGTCAGCTGGTCGTTGGCGTCGTACTCGGGCGTGGCGCTTTTTTGCTGCCAACTGCCATAGCGACTGCCCAGTACTGCATGCAGGCGGTCGGTCAGGCTGAGGCGCGTGGCCAGGTAGCCGGCTTTCTGTTCCTTGCTGCCGTGTTCGCCCTTGAGGTCGGTGACGGTGTCGGGGAACTTGCCGATCCCGCCCATGTATTTCCAGTCATCAATCGTGTTGTAGCCGTCAGGCGTGGTACCCCTGCGCATGAAGGGCGAGGCATCGCGCTGCGCCGCCTCGCCATAGCCCATCATCAACGCGTGTTCGCGGCCAAGCAGCGCATAGCTGCCGGCCAGGTTGAGGTCGATCGCCTCCATCTTCGAGGTGCCGCGCATGTGGCTGGCCCACGCCTGCATCCCGCTGCGATCGTCGTTGGGGAAGCCCGCGCCACCGTAGTACACCTTGCCGTCCGTGTCGCTCTGGCGATGGGTGTAGGCGGCCTTCACGTGCCAGTCGCCGCCCAGGCGATGGTCGAGCGTGGCGAAGGCGGTCTTGTCGGTCAGCGGCCAGGAGCTCCAGTGCGCCGCCATGTTGGTCGAGCGCGGCAGCTTGGCCTTGCCGCCCTGGCTGTTCCAGTACGGCACGGTGCCCCATGAGGTGCCTTGGACTTCCTTGTCCTGGTAGTCGAAGCCTACGGCGAGCACGGTATCGTCCGACAGGTCGCCTTCGAGAATCCCGTAACCGACCGCGCGTTGCAGCGCGTAATGGTCACGGAACGATTGACTGTCGCGATAGGCCAGCACGCCGCGCCCGCGCAGCTTGCCGTCGAATGCCAGCGGGCCGCCCACATCCACGTAGCTGTAGTAGTTGTCATGGCTGCCGCCGCTGATCCCGGTTTTCGCCTGCCAGTGGGCGGTAGGGCGTTTGCGCACCATATTGACGGTGGCGGAAGGGTCGCCGGCGCCGGTGGTCAAGCCTGTGGCGCCGCGCACCACTTCAATGTGGTCGTAGATGATGGTGTCGCCGTCGGTCTTCATGTAGCCGAACGTATTGAGCATCCCGTCGATCTGGAAATTGGTGATGCTATAGCCGCGGGAGGTATACGACACTCGGTCGGAGTCATTGTGCTGCACATTGACCCCGGTGGTCTGGCGCAGTACTTCGGTCAAGGTGTTGAGGTTGAAGTCGTCCATCTGCTGGCGGGTGATCACCGAGATCGACTGCGGGGTTTCCTTGACGGAGAGGTTCAGGCGGGTGGCGGTGCTCATCGAGCCGGTGGTGTAGGCGCCGGTGTGCTCGGTCGTGGCGCCCAGGCCTTCAGCGGTGATGCTGGTGGCGCCCAGCTCGAGGGTCTTGTTTGGCTCGGGGTCGGTTTCAGCCCAGAGGTCTGGGCTCATAGCCACGCTGAACAGGCCGAGCGTGAAGGTCATGGAACGGGTAAAAGGCGCGATCATCGCGGCAGACTCCTTGTCGTCTTTGCGGCCACCCCGGAAAGGGAAGGCCTTGGCTCAAAGACGAAAGGAGGCGATGAACTTTAGGCTTAAACGAGAATGATTGTTATCTTTCTGTTACAAACCTGAGGATTCCTGCAGGACCACATCCGTAGGATTGACCTTTTTCGGCTTGATCAGGCTGAAGTCGATCAGCGGCTTTTGCGGGCGCAGGTACGGGTTGCCGATCATCAACGGGCGTGGCTTGAAGCTGTCGCTGATCAGGCTTTTGCTGCGGTCCAGTTCCTTGGCGCTCAGACCGGCCAGGTCGGCCCAGGTGTGGATCAACTGCGAGCTGCTGTAAGGGCGCTGCAAGTCGCCGGCGAAGCTCCAGTCGTGGCTTTCACGCCATTTTGGCGAGGCATAGGCCATGAACGGAATGGTGTACATCGGCGCCGTCGGCTTGCCTTCATTACGCCCCAGGGTGTCGTGGCCAGCCGAATCGAAGACATCTTCGCCGTGGTCCGACAGGTACAGCAAAAAGCCATTGGGATCGGTCTTGGCGTAGTCCTTGATCAGGCTCGACACTACGAAGTCGTTGTACAGCACCGCGTTGTCGTAGCTGTTGTAGGTCGGCAGTTGATCGTCGCTGATGCCGGCCGGTACGCCCTGGCGATCGGTGAATTTGTCGAACGTCGGCGGGTAGCGGTACTGGTAGCTCATGTGGGTGCCGAGCAAGTGCACCACGATGAACTTGCGTTCGGCCGGGTCGGCCAGCGCCTTGGAGAACGGCGCGAGCACGTCGCCGTCATATTGGCGGGCGTTCTGGTTGCGGTTGTTGTTCAGGTACACCTGCTCGTCGGCCTGTTCGGAAAAGGTCGTGAGCATGGTGTTGCGCTTGGTCATGGTCTGCTGGTTGGTGATCCAGTAGGTCTTGTAGCCGGCCTGTTTCATCACGCTGACGATCGACGGGGTCTTGAGGTACAGGTCCGGGTTTTCCTCGTCGGCAAATGTCAGCACCTGTTGCAGCGCCTCGATGGTGTAGGGGCGCGGGGTGATGACGTTGTTGAACACCGCCAGTTGATCGCGCAGCTTGTCCAGCTCCGGGGTGGTGTTGCGTGGGTAGCCGTAGAGGCTCATGCGCTGGCGGTTGGTGGACTCGCCGATCACCAGCACCAGGGTCGAGGGTTGGCCGGCCATGGTGTCCTTGAGGTTGGTCAGTGGCGGGATCTGGCTCGCGCTGTCGAGCATGCCCTGCATGTTGTCCAGTTGCTCGGTATAGCGGCGGTAGGCCACGATCATCTGCCACGGCACGGCGGGTTCGATGCGCGATTCGAAGCGGTCGATGGCGTCGTCCAGGGTGTCGCTGCGGGCGATCTGCTTGACCAGCGGGTAACCGACGATGGCCACCAGGATCGCCGTCGCCGCGAGCAGCGCCTGGCCGCGCGGCAGGTACACCGGGCGCAGGCGGGTCCAGAGGAAAACCGCCACGGCGGTGTGGGCAATGAACGCCAGCACAATCCACCAGGCGAAATACTGGGTGGCGTACTCGCCGGCTTCAGAGATGTTCGACTCGAACATGATGAAGATGACGCTTTGGGAAAACTCCTGCTGGTAGATAAAGAAATAGCCCAGGCTGGCCATGGAGCAGGCCCACAGCACCACGCCGATGAGGGCAGCAAGCAAGCGAGTACGGCGTGGGAAAATCAGCAGGGGGGCGAGCCAGATCGCGCTCATGAAGAAGGCTTGGCGAAAGCCGCTGAAGCCGGAGGTGCCGCTGAGTTGGATCAGCAGTTGGGTAATACCCGAGAAGTACCAGAAAAACACGAAAAGCCAGGCAAGGCCGGCCCAATCAAAGCCTTTCGCAGACTTAGTGCTGCGTTTGAACATAGCCATCCAGCGCTCCAACCCGATAATGCTGCAGTCGACGCGCAGGGCTGCGCGCAACAGAGGCCACCCTGGAATGGGGTGGCCGTTCGGGCGGGAGTATCGGGAGGGGCGTGTGAAAACTTTGTGAGATTTTTGTAGCGGTTATCTTACAAAGCGATGACCGGGCTTAGCAGAGCGCAGGCTGTGCGCCAGCAGGCTGATCCAGCTGAGCTTGAATGATGTGCGCACGCAGGCGCATGACTTCCTGCTGCAGCAGCTCGCGTTCGTCTTTCAACTGGCGCAGCTCGTCGCGACGGATAGAGACGTAGAGGGTCTGTGGAGGACGGGTCATCTGTGCAGTGCTCATTGCTTACCTCGCAAATAGCCGGTGTGTCGCGGTGTGCCAGAACGCTTGAGTCGAGGTTCTCGGCAGCAGTCGGGACAATTCTGAATTCTTTTTGCGGGCAATGGAACTTTTTTATTTTTGGCGGTCGTGTGACTTTTTGTGTCGTGATGCTGAAGTGATGGCAACTTTTTGTCATGAAACTACACGGATCCGCTCTGGACTAACCCTCATTAGCCTCATTGCGCTATAAACTATGTCACACATTTATTTAGCAGTTAGGAGCATCAGCACATGCAACTGGGGATTATCGGACTAGGCCGCATGGGCGGGAATATTGCACGGCGCCTGATGCTCAATGGGCATACCACCGTTGTTTACGACCGTAACGAAGCATTTGTCAAAGGGTTGAGCGAGGAGGGCGCCACCGGCGTTGCCGACTTGAAAGCCTTGGTCGCCGGGCTGCAGAAGCCGCGCGCGATCTGGGTGATGTTGCCGGCAGGCGACCCGACCGAAAACACCATCAATGAATTGAGCGAGCTGCTGGAAGACGGTGATGTGATCATCGACGGCGGCAACACCAACTACAAGGATGACGTGCGCCGTGCCAAGGCCTTGTCGGAAAAGGGCCTGCACTATGTCGACGTCGGCACCTCCGGCGGCGTCTGGGGCCTGGAACGTGGCTATTGCATGATGATCGGCGGCGACGCCGAGACCGTGCAGCGCCTCGACCCGATCTTCGCCAGCCTGGCGCCGGGCCTGGGCAGCATCCCGCGGACCAAGGACCGTTCCGCCAGCGCCGACAGCCGCGCCGAGCACGGCTACATCCATGCCGGCCCTGCGGGTTCCGGGCATTTCGTCAAGATGATCCACAACGGCATCGAGTACGGGATGATGCAGGCGTTCGCCGAAGGTTTTGACATTCTCAAGACCAAGAACTCGGAAAACCTGCCGGAAGACCAGCGTTTCGACCTCAATGTCGCCGATATCGCCGAAGTCTGGCGCCGTGGCAGCGTGGTGTCGTCGTGGCTGCTGGACCTGACCGCCGATGCCCTGGCAACCGACCCGAAACTCGACGGCTACTCCGGCTCCGTGGCCGACAGTGGCGAAGGTCGCTGGACCATCGAAGCGGCCATGGAACAAGCGGTGCCGGTGCCGGTACTGTCCACCTCGCTGTTCGCCCGCTTTCGCTCGCGCCAGCAGAGCACATACGGTGACAAGATGCTGTCTGCCATGCGCTTCGGCTTTGGTGGTCACGTGGAGACTTCCAAAAAATGACCGCCAACGGCAAAAAAACCAAGGCCGAACCCGCTCCACCCACCACCTTGTTTCTGTTTGGCGCCCATGGCGACCTGGTCAAGCGCCTGCTGATGCCGGCGCTGTACAACCTCAGTCGCGACGGGTTGCTGGGCGACGGCTTGCGCATCGTCGGCGTTGATCACAACGCCATCAGCGATGCCGACTTCGCCAAGAAGCTCGAGGATTTCATTCGCACCGAGGCCGCCAGCAAGGTCAAGGGCAATGGCGATAACGCCCTCGACCCGCAACTGTGGGCGCAACTGGCCAAGGGCATCAGCTACGTCGAGGGGGATTTTCTCGACGACAGCACCTACGCCGACATCGGCAAGAAAATTGCCGACAGTGGCACCGGCAATGCGGTGTTCTACCTGGCCACCGCGCCGCGTTTCTTCAGTGACGTGGTGCAGCGCCTGGGCAGTGCCGGGCTGTTGACCGAAACCGAGGACAGCTTTCGCCGCGTCGTGATCGAAAAGCCCTTCGGCTCCGACCTCGCCACCGCCGAAGCGCTGAACGCCAGCCTGCTCAAGGTGATGAGCGAGAAGCAGATCTATCGCATCGACCATTACCTGGGCAAGGAGACGGTGCAGAACATCTTGATCAGCCGTTTCTCCAACGTGCTGTTCGAAGCGTTCTGGAACAACCATTACATCGACCACGTGCAGATCACCGCTGCCGAAACCGTCGGCGTCGAGACCCGCGGCAATTTCTTCGAAAAAACCGGGACCCTGCGCGACATGGTGCCCAATCACTTGTTCCAGCTGCTGGCGATGGTCGCCATGGAACCGCCGGCGGCGTTTGGTGCCGATGCGGTGCGCGGTGAGAAGGCCAAGGTGATCGGCGCGGTACGTCCCTGGTCGCTCGAGGAAGCCCGGACCAACTCGGTGCGCGGCCAGTACACCGCCGGCGAAATCGGCGGCAAGTTGCTGGCCGGCTATCGCGAAGAGGCCAACGTTGCCCCTGACAGCAGTACCGAGACTTTCGTCGCCCTCAAGGTGATGATCGACAACTGGCGCTGGGTCGGCGTGCCGTTCTACCTGCGCACCGGCAAGCGCATGAGCGTGCGCGATACTGAAATCGTGATCTGCTTCAAGCCGGCACCGTATGCGCAGTTCCGTGATACCGAGGTTGATGAGCTCAAGTCCACCTACCTGAAGATCCAGATCCAGCCCAATGAAGGCATGTGGTTCGACCTGTTGGCGAAAAAGCCTGGGCCGGCCCTGGACATGGCTAACATCCAGCTGGGCTTTGCCTACAAGGACTTCTTCGAGATGCAACCGTCGACAGGCTACGAAACCCTGATCTACGACTGCATGACCGGTGACCAGACCTTGTTCCAGCGTGCCGACAACATCGAGAACGGCTGGCGTGCGGTGCAGCCTTTCCTCGATGCGTGGAAGGAAGATGACGGGATCCAGACCTACAAGGCAGGCGAAGACGGCCCGGCAGCCGCCGATGCGTTGCTGGCCCGCGATGGCCACGCCTGGCACAGCCTCGGATGAGTGATGCCGCGATTCATCCCATCCGTTTTATCCTCAGTGACGTCGACGGCACTTTGCTGCACCCCGACCACAGCCTGAGCCAGCGCACCGCCGATGCGGTGCGCGCGTTGCGGGACGCCGGCGTTCATTTCAGCCTGGCCAGCGGGCGACCGCCCAAGGCCATGCTGCAATTGATCGAGACCTTTGGCATCGATGTGCCGGTGGCGGGCTTCAATGGCGGTACGCTGATCAACCCGGATGGCAGCATCCTGGTGGCCCACCATCTGCCGGCGGAGGCGGCGCTGGTGACCCTGGCGCTGTTTTCGAGCGAGCCGGACGTGGAAGTCTGGGTGTTCGCCGACGGCGACTGGCTGCGCCGTGACTCGCCGGGGCCGATGGAGCAGCGCGAGGCTGACGGCCTGGGCTATGGACCCGTGGTGGTGGAGAGTTTTGAGCCGTACCTGGACCGGGTCGACAAGATTGTCGCTGCCAGTCACAACACGCAGTTGCTGGTTGAACTGGAAGCGCAGTTGCAGCCCAAGGTGCAAGGGCTGGCCCATGTGTCACGGTCGCAGCCGGTGTACCTCGACGTGACGGCCATGCTGGCCAACAAGGGCGAGGCGCTCAAGACCCTGGCCGCGCACCTGGGCGTGCCCCTGGAGCAGACGGCGGCCATCGGCGATGGCGGCAATGATCCGGCCATGTTTCAAGTGGCCGGGTTGTCGATTGCCATGGGCCAGGCAGAAGAAGCCGTCAAGCGCCAAGCCAGTGTGGTCACTGGCAGCAATATTGACGACGGTGCGGCCGAAGCTATTGAACGGTTTATTCTGGCCGCGCAATAAAGGCTGAACTTGCGCTCATGAAGGGTGTGTCACACCGTTAATGAGCGCAAGTTACTCTCGACTTACTTCGGCATCGCCCAGGATTGCAACTGGTGGCCGTCTTTATCGAGTTCGGCGCGAGCCTGTAACAACAGGTTTTCCAATTGCGCTGGGTCGGTATATGCACTCGACGACAATTGTTTGCTGCCAATACGGGTGTTGGTGCGGTCGATGACGCTCAGGCTGAGGGCGCCGTTGCCATCGTGCCAGGCCACGCACTGAAAGGGCTGGAAAGCACGGTCTGCGATCAAAAGAGCTTCGTTGATGCGGAGCGGGGCGTTCATGTGGGTCTTCTCTCTCATTGCCCATTCAAGTGAATGCCGTTGGTTGGGCGAGCCAAACGGCGGGTTACTTGTACTGATGCACGATGACGGGGTACGGGTCACATGCTAGAGCAAGATTTTTTAACTTTCCCTGATTAACGTCATGTAAGCGGCTGTTTTGAAAGCTGAATGAAAGTTTCCATGTGGCGCAACTTTTTTCCGGCAGATACCGGTAAGTGGCTTTTTGCCCAGACTTATAGCAAAACGGTCCAAGCGCTGCGTCAAGACCTTGCTAGTGTTAGCCCCAAGCGTCACAAACCGTTGTTTTAAAATAACTTTAACAATTTTGACGCCAAGGAATAGTCATGATTGTTACACCCGTGCAGCGCCGTTTGCTTGTGGTCGACCCTTGTGACGATTGTCACGGGCTACTGCCCGGCTTGCGCACGGCCGGGTGGGAGGTCGACAGCTGTGCCTTGGAGTCCGTCGGCGATCGGTCCTGCGACGTCGGCCTGTTACGTTTACAGCCCTATCACCTGGAGCGCCCCGAGGCGGTCAAGGAGCTGATCGGCCGCAGCGGCACCGAGTGGATTGCGGTGCTCAGCCAGGACGTATTGCGCCTGCAGAATGTCGGAGACTTTGTCTGCGAATGGTTTTTTGACTTCCATACCTTGCCCTTCGATGTCGCTCGCGTACAGGTGACCCTGGGCCGCGCCTTCGGCATGGCACGCCTGCGTGGCAAAGGCCACACCCAGGTGGATGAGCCGGAGCACGAAATGCTGGGCGACAGCCGACCGATCCGCGAGTTGCGCAAATTGCTCTCCAAGCTGGCGCCGACCGAATCTCCCGTGCTGATCCGTGGGGACAGCGGCACCGGCAAGGAGCTGGTAGCCAAGACCCTGCACCGTCAATCGCAGCGTCACGCCAAGCCGTTTGTCGCGATCAATTGCGGGGCGATCCCGGAGCACCTGATCCAATCGGAATTATTCGGCCATGAGAAGGGCGCGTTCACCGGCGCCCACCAACGCAAGGTTGGGCGTATTGAGGCCGCTAACGGTGGCACCTTGTTCCTCGATGAAATCGGCGACCTGCCGATGGAACTGCAAGCCAATTTGCTGCGTTTCCTGCAGGAAAAACAGATCGAGCGAGTCGGTGGCAGCCAGCCGATTGCGGTGGATGTGCGGGTGCTGGCCGCCACGCACGTCGATCTTGAGGCCGCGGTCGAGAAGGGTACCTTTCGCGAAGATTTGTATTACCGGCTGAATGTGTTGCAAGTGGTCACTGCGCCGCTGCGTGAACGGCACGGCGATGTGGCGATGCTGGCCAATCATTTTTCACGCTTCTACAGCCAGGAAACAGGACGGCGACCGCGCAGCTTCAGTGAAGACGCGCTGGTAGCGATGGGGCAGCACCCTTGGCCGGGCAATGTCCGCGAGCTGGCCAACCGCGTGCGTCGTGGCCTGGTGCTGGCTGAAGGACGGCAGATCGAGGCCGTTGATCTGGGATTGCAGGGTGAACAGGCAATTTCGTTGCCGATGGCTACACTGGAAGACTATAAGCACCGCGCCGAGCGTCAGGCGCTGTGCGATGTGCTCAACCGGCACAGCGACAACCTCAGTGTCGCGGCCCGCGTGCTGGGGGTTTCCCGGCCCACGTTCTACCGGTTGCTGCACAAACACCAGATCCGCTAGGGCGGGTAAACCGAAAAGCCCCGCAACGACCCTTATCGTTGCGGGGCTTTTCCTTGTGGGTTTTCCATCCCTTGCCGGCGATGGTTTGCTTAGAAGTAGTACGGGAATTTCAGGCTGAAGGTAAAGTCCGGCGCATCGTCCGTCATGCCGATCGACAGGTTCGGCACGATCGTCAGGTTGTCCGAGGCGGCAATCGTCATGCCCACGTTGAAGTACCCGGCGTTGGCGTCGCTGGAGACCACCGATTGCCAGTCCTGGCCGCTCTGCTTGACCTTGCTCTTGCGTTGCACCAGATCGGAGACGGAGAACGACATACTCATCTTCTCGTTGAGGGCGAAGGCGACACCCACGCCGAGTTGGAAGCTGTCACCCAGGCTGATCTTGCCGGGGATTTTCTGGTTGACGTTGGGGCTGATATCGCTGAATGAGTCCTCGAAGTTGTGGGTATAGGACAACGAACCGAACAGCACGGCCGGGTCGAAGGTCTTGACCAGGGAGATGCCCGGCGTCACCGACCACACCCCGTTGCCCGTCGGCAGGCTTTCCGGCACGGCGAGGTTGTCGTTGCCCGGTTGTTCGATCAGCTTGATGCCATACGGATCTTGCCCGGTCGGCGCCTTGACGCGCACCGACACCACCGCATCCGGCAGGCTGGCGCTTTCGTCGAGGAATTTGTAGGCAATGCCGAAGTTGACGTCGCCAATGGTCGGGTCGCGGGTCACCGTCCCTTCCGAGGTGGCATTCGAGTTGCCGCCGGCGCCGCCGGACTGGTAGGTCGACTCGCGGTACACCACTGGCACGTTCAGGTCGAATTGCCAGCGATTGTCCAGGTTGTAGCGCCCGGTGAGGTCCAGGGTCCAACTGTCGGACTTGATCCGGTCGAGGTTGATGTTGCCGAGGAAAATCGAATCCAGCGCCAGGAAGCCGTTGAGGGACAGCTGACGGGCGTCGTAGCGGGCATAGGTGATGCCGGTCTCGAAGCTGAACTTGCCGTTGCCGAAGAAGCCACTGGCCTCGTTGTACAGGTTGCTCACGCTCTGGGCGGGGGCCGAGTCGTCCTTGAGGCTTTGCCCATAGGAACTGCCGCCGCCGCCGGCACCGCCCGATGCCGCCGCGGCACCGACGCCGGGCGCACCGGCCACGGTGGTACTTTTACTGAAGTCGGCGGGCGACTTGGCCAGGCGCTTGGGCGCAGGCGTCGCGGGCTGGTCTTCTACCTGTCGCACCCTCTGTTCCAATACCGCCAATGCCTTTTGTTGCACTTCGTAGCGTTGCTTGAGCTCCAGCAGTTCCTGTTTCAGCGATTCAATATCGGCGTCCGGCGCTGCATACAGCATCGTTGCAGGCAGGAGCGTACTCAAACAAACCACGGCACGTAACGATAAAGATCGATGCATGAAGTAAGCCGTCCCTTTCTAATGCGTAAGTGTCGTGGCTCAGCGTAGTTCAATAACCGGCAGGGCGTAGGCCTTTGAGTTGATCCAGATTGAGGTTTTGCGTGATGTTGTTAAGGCCGTTGTTGCCCAGCACCACGTTGAGCTGGGTCAGGTTGTTCACGAAGTTGCTGTTGCCTTGGATGATCGTGCCTTGCAGCACGTTGCCGCCGCCAATTTGCTGCACGACATTGCCTTGGTTGTTATTGGCCTGGAGGGCCATTTGCAACCCGCCATTCTTGGCGGTGACCGTGACCTGGCCCGCTGCGGTGCCGCCGGTAATCGGCTGGCCGGCCATCAAGGCCTGGCCGGACTGGACGAAGTTGGCGGGCGCCAAGCCGTTCTTGCTGACGTTGATATCGACGCCGTTGGTGGCCGTGTTGCCGTCCCCGGCGGCACGTACGCTCTGCACAACACCTTGGCCGGTGCCCAGGCCGGCGCCACCGACGACCGTGCCGGTGCCGTTGGGCTGCTGGATCACGCCGTTGCCATCGTTGCCGGTGATCTGCACATAGAACTGCGGGGTGATGGTGGAAGCGTTGACTTGCATGTTGGCGGTGCCGGTGACGGTGGCACCGGCGGCGTTGGTCCAGGTACTGCTCATGACGATGCCAAAGCTCACGATTCGCCCGGGCATCACGTAGCGGCCGCGCAGGTCGGCCATTTCTGAATCCTTGAGCTCGATCGGCTTGAACGCCGACGAAGCATAAACAGGTGCTGAGGCTGCCAGGCACATGACCGTCAGCCAACCGAGAGTGTTCATCGTCTGCTCCTGGAGCGTCCTGCTCCTTATTGCGCTTCTAGAAGAAGTCGCTCTGGATAAAACCGAAGTCCATCAGTTCGCTGTCGCGTACCGGGCTGAATTCGTTCAGCTGGTTCTTGGCGGTCAGTGGCGTGGGCGGGTCGAGCAGGGCATTGGCCTTGTCGTAGCCTTCACCCAGCACGGCGAATACGATGCCGTTCCAGCCTTTGACGAAATCGTCCGTGGCGTAGCGCTTGTGGCCCAGTACGGGATCGCCGATGTACACCCAGTCCTTATCGGCGCGCTGCATGACCACGAAATGCTTGTAGCCGCGAATATCCAGCAGTACGACCACAGGCACTTTCACGGTGAGCAGCACTTGCGGAGTGATCCGGTAGCCCTTGGCACGCATGTTGATGCTTTCCAGGTAGCGCTTCATGTCGAGCATGGAAAAGCCCTGGGTACGCACCAGGTCCTGGTCGGCGTTGACCAGCATGCCCTTGATCACGTGCTCTTCATCCACGTCCATCCAGTACGCTTGGCGCAGGATGGTGGCCAGTGCGGCGGCGCCACAACTGAAATCGGTTTTCTGTTCCACCAGGTTGGCGAACTTGCGCTCGCGGATGCTCTCGACCTTTTTGTAGATCAACCCACCACCGGGCATGACCACGGCCATTTGCCCCGCCCAGGTCGGGCCGGTGAGTGCTAGCAGCAGGAAGAGGGCAACGAGGCGCATGATCGTATGACCTGTTGGACACTGGAATAAAAAAGGGCCTTGTTGCCAAGGCCCTATCAGGATCAGAAGCGAGTGATTGCTACGTTGTTCTGACCTTGGTTGTTGCTACCCGACAGAACGTTGGAGTTCGACACCCCGGAGCTGTAGTTCATCGAGTTGTTCACGCTGGCGTTGTTGACCACTGGTTTGGCGCTCCAGCCATGGCCACTGCTCAGGTTGAGGGTCAGGTTGCCCGACACATCCTGCACGCCGACTGCGGATGCAGCACCGCCGTCGCCATTACCCGAGGCGATTGCAACGCTGTTGCTGGCCTGGTTGGAAGTGCCCGATGCGGCGTTCAGCTGGATGACGCCCGAAGAGTTGTTGCCGCTGTCGTTGAGCGACGCGTTGTTTTTGGTGCCGCTGTTGAGCACGAAGTTGCCGGTGTTCGATTGTGCGGTACCGGTGCTGGCGAACACGAAGTCGGCATCGCCGGAAACGATGGCCACGTCGTTTTTGCCTTGGTTGTTGTCACCGCTCAGCACGTTGCCGTTCGCTACGCCACTGATGTGGTTGTAGGAGTCATTGGCCGAAGCGTTGTTTTTGGTTTTGTCGTTGATCACCACGTTGGAGTGGTTGCTTTGACCATCTGTAGTCGTCGCGGCAGCCGTGGTAGGGGCTGGTTGTGGACCGCCGCCACCACCATGGGGAGGTTGACCCGCTTGAGCAGCAACAGCCATGAGCGCAGCGAGAGCGAAAGCCAGTGGTTTGAGAGCCATTGTAGTTTTCATGGTGTATCTCCTTGCTTCTAATTAGTTGGTTAAGTGTTGGTACGGTCTAGCTATCGACCCAGCTCCATCAGTTGAGTCGTAAGTTCAGGGTGTTAGCCACTCGGTTCCCCACCCCGGCGCTCTGGTTGACCTGTACCACTCCACGGCTGCCGGTGAAGGCCTGGTCGCTGGTAACGACCTGGCGGCTGCCAGTGGTAGGGGTCAATCCTGAGTCTGTTGCAAGCGCAACGTTCTGTTGCGACATGACACTGTCGTCGATGCTTTGCGGACCTGCGTTGATGCTGATCCGCACGGCATTGATCATCTGGTTCTGGGCCCCGGCCGACTGATTGATGCCCAGTACACCGTTGCCGTTGCTGAAAGAGGTGCCCTTGATCGCCGCGTTGGCGTTGAGGGAGCGATCGGCGGGAACGCCGCTGATGCTTTGCGTGACGTTGATGTTCGCCTGGGCGTTGTGGCCTGTAGCGATGGCGACGTTGTTGCTCAATTGCTGCTGGTCACCGGCGGCCTGGTTAAGCATGACCACGCCGTTGTATTGCTTGCCCGAGTTATCCAGGGTGGCGTTGTTGTTGCTGTCGGCCATTGCCACACTGCAACCCAGCACCGCGAGAAGCATCCATGAACGGTTCATTTCATCGCTCCTCCGACCATGCCGCTGATACCGTTCAGCGGTTCGAGGCCACGTGAGACCGCGCTGTTGATCGTGCCCGAGATGCCGCCACCACTGTGGCCGGGCGCACTGCCTGCACCCAGGCCGATACCGCCGCCGATATTGTTCAAGCCGGTGATATCGCCGTTGGGCATGATGCTGCGGGTGATACTGGCGCCGGTGGTGATGCCCGCAAAGTCGTGGTCGCTGAGGACGACGCTGGTCACCGTGGCGATCTGTGCGGACGGATTGGCATTGGCGGTGGTGGGGTAGGGGTCGACGCCGCGAGTGCGGCCGATTGCGTAAGGATTCACATGGCGATCAATCACAATCACACCGTTACCGTCGGCCAGCGCTGGAAGGCTGACGCTGGTTGCCAGCACGCAGCTGACCAGGAGGAGGCTCAATGAACCTTGAGTGTGAGTGACCACGGCACTATTCCTTATTCTTCACGCTGACCCTAAACAGCGCTGTAGGGGATAGAGCAGAAGGCGTGCCGCTTTTTATTTACCTTTGTTATTCAGGGGGTTGAGATTAGTTAGCGGCAAAGTGATGTCACCGTTGTTTCATCCATGAAACAGGCCCTTGCACACGCGCACTGAACGCACCCCTGCGCAAACGCTTCACCTGGCTGTATCAGCGGCGTAACACCTTGCCGGGTAAACGCAGGACGCCGCCCAGTACGGGCGGTCCAGCGCGTCCAGGTGTAAAAAAAATGGACACTGCGCGCGCAGCGAGGCCCTCACCGGCGCGGGCCGGCTCAGCCTTTCGGGGCTTTACGCGGGATGGAATTGAGTACGGGATTGCCGTCCTGGTTCTGGGTCAGGTAGACCGGCAAAACCTTGGGCAGGGAGGGAATGAGGTTGTTGACCTCATTGATGTTGTAGATGCCGCCGATGCGGATCGCGCCGGTGTTGGCGTCGGCCAGCATCACCGGTTTGTTCAGGTAGCGATTGATCAGCGGCAACGCGTCGGCCAGGGCCAGGTTGTCGAGGATCAGCTTGCCCTGGCGCCAGGCCAGTGCGGTGTCATTCGGGCTGATCGGGCGTATGCGCGGCGTGGCATCGCCCAGTTGATAGCTGGCCTGCATGCCGGGGGTGAGGGGCACGCTGCCGTGCACCTGGTCGCTGGCAATCTGCACCGAGCCTTCGAGCAGCATCACTCGCACCTGATCTTCATACGTCCAGACATTGAACTGGGTGCCGGTGACCCGCACCTGGCCTTGGCCGGCGCGCACGATAAACGGGTGAGTGCTGTCATGGCTGACCTTGAAGAACGCCTCGCCCTTTTTCAGCGTGACCCGGCGCTGGTCCTTGTAGTTGCTGTAGACCAGCTCGGTGCCAAGGTTGAGTTCCACCTGGCTGCCATCGCCGAGCGTGACCTGCCGCAGGCCCTGCTGGGTGGCCTCGAAGCGTTCATAGGAGCTGGGCAGCCAGCCCGCTTCCCAGCCGGTAAAGGCCGCGAGCGGCAGGGCGGCCAGGCAGATCGCCGCCGCTACCGCGTAGGTGCGCAGGCGGCTGCGCGGTTTGAACGGCACCACCACCGACGTCGGTTCATGGCGGGGCAGGTGGTCGGCGACGTCCCAGATTTCCAGCATCGCCGCGTATTCAAAGGCGTGCAGCGGGTGGGAATCGTGCCACTGGGTAAAAGCCTGACGTTCAGCCGGCGTGCAATCACTCGCGTGCAGGCGCATGCACCAATGCGCGGCGGCGTCGGTGATGGCGTCATATTCGGCTTCTGAAAGGGACTTTTCGCTCATTAACTCATCCTGATTTCGCACATTCTAACCTCCCGAGGCGGACGGCGAGAACAGCCATCATGGCGATTGCACATCAATTGGAACTTATTCTCGTTTGAAAACATCAGAAAACCGAGGACACGAGTCCGTCATTCCCACAATGGAGTACGAACATGCTGAAGAAAACCTTAGTCGCCCTGTGTGCAACCACTGCTTTGCTCAGCGCGGGCGCCGCCCTGGCCGATAAGCCGGGCGCAGGCTGGATCACCATCGAGAAGGCTATCGAGGTGGCCAAGACCAAGGCCGGCTACGTCGAGGTCTACGCGGCGGAAGCCGATGACAACGGCTATTGGGAAGTCAAAGGGCGCAAGTCCGACGGCACCGTGTATGAAGCCCGCATCGACGGGGCGTCCGGCAACATCCTGCGCGACCAGAAAGACTGATATACCCGCCGGGAGCCTGTTCAGGCTCCCGTCTCCAGCCTGCGCCCCAGGTCACTGATGATGCAGGTCACCGAGTCGGCATTGGCCAGGATCGTGTCGATCCGTTTGTCGGCATCGCTCATGAAAATATCCCTGGCCTGCGCAAGGCTGCGCGCACCGGTGGCGCTCAGCACTTTATCCTTGAGAATCCGGGTGCCATTGTGGCTGCCGAAATCCTCCCATTCCTGGCTGAACTCATCCCAGACCTTGAACAGGATGCTGGCCGGTGTAGAGATCGAGAAGGCGGTCTGGCGCAGGTCGTCGAGTTCGGTCTTCATCTGCCAGGCACCGCTGGCCTTGACGTTGATCAGGTCCGGGAACGGTCGCATGCTGTCCAGGTAAGCCAGGTCTTCGGTCAGGGACTTGAGGTGGGATATCTCATGGATCAACACGGTTGCCCGCGCGTGGGCGGAAATGTCGAACGGTGCGTTCAAGCGGTTCTGATAGACGTCCATGTGCGGGTCGAAAAAACGGTCCAGCAAGTAAATCTTGTGGTCGTGGTCTTCGGGCACGACAAAGGCAAACGTGGTTTGCGGATTGTAGCGATGGGTGCCGCTGACAAAGCGTGTCGAGTGGGCGCCGATCAGCGTGGGATTGGTCAACTCATCAAGCACCTCATCGACGCGCCGCTCGACCCTTTGCACCTGGGCGGGCGTCATCGTGACCACGCCGAACAACTCACCAAAGAACTGCCCGAGCCGGCTGTTGGGGTCGCGCAGCGGCTTGAAGTGCAGGAGGTTGCGCTTGCAGTTGACCGCATAGTACGTCGCGACGTTGAGCGCCTCGTCAATGCACTGCGCCTTCCAACTGGATAACGCCTCGATTTCCTGCAGGCCCACCGCTTCGATATTGATCGCGTCGCGTTCGGCCGCCAGCGTGTAGAGCTTGCCGGTAAAGCGACTCAGGACCTTGCCGTAGCGCGGGTGGCGCCGGTTGAAATCCAGCGTCCAGACGCCCTGGGCATCGCATTGCACATAGGGGCCGTGCAGGTCGCCTATGCTCAGGCGCCAGTGCTCTCCTGCTGGTTTCACCGGGTACACCTTGCCTGCCAATGGCACGAAATGATGTTCGCCGCTTGCATCCCGGTAGGGAAGAGTCAGCGCACGAAGCTCCAGTTCGCCCAGGGCAAAATCGTGGGTTTCAAACGCCTGCAGTTGCGTACGCAAGGGCCCGGTGAGGTCCAGGTCCGCCAGCGTCAGTTCGCCCGACGACGGCCTGACCTGGCTCTGAATAGCCGGGGCCTGGGGCAGCAGCCTATCCACCTCCTTGCGCAGTGACGCCAGTTGCGCCACGCCACACACAAAGGCCCTGAGCGCGTGTTGCCAGCGGTGTTGCTGCAAGTCCTCGGCGGAGATCTTGAATTGCTGGTAGCTGCGCCATACCACCAGCGGGTAGGCCAGCTTTCCGGCCATGAACTGCAAGCCCTTGGGGATGCCCTCGGTGAACAGGCTGGTGATGGCGTCCCATTGTGCCTCGCACGCGGGGGAAAACTGCGTGTCGAGCATCTGCTGCAGCATCTGGAGGTTGTCCTGATACAACCGGCCCAGCACATTGCCGTCGATGGTCGCGGCACCGAGGCGGATTTCCGAGAACCCACGGCCCCAACGCTCGCCGAGCAAATTGCGGTAGGTGGCCTGATGGGGCTCCTGCATCTGGCCGACGACCCAGTCCTGCAGGGTGCCGGGGCTGGTGATCGCGTTGACCAGGGCGGCTTCATGCGCGTATTCCTTCAGCAGGTGCTTGGGACTGTAGGGCGCGTACAGGATCAGGGGCCCGGCAGTTCCGGTTTTCGCCCCGATCAGGTAGCAGCCCAGGGCTTTGACCGGTGCTGCGCCCGGGGTGGCGATCAGCTCGAGCGGGCGAATGGTTGCATTGACGCCCGCCACCGCGTCGCGCGCCACGGCATCCGGCATATCAAAGACTTGCTGGATGTAGCTCCAGGCTGATGCGGACAATCGCTCCTCGAGGGTTTGTTCATGGGCGTATTGCAGCAACTGCCAGGGCAACTGCCGACAGAACAGTTGGCGCCGCTGGCGGCTGTCCTCGGTGTCACTTGCGAGGAGCGTCGTGAGTTTCTTCTGATAAAGGTTTTTCAACCCCACTTGCCGAACCAGTTGCACCACGGCGTTGCCGTCCAGTTCCGCCGGTAATGGCGTGGCGGTCCGCGAACGCGGGCGGATATCGTCACCGTTCAGCTGGGGCAAGTGCCGCAGCGCGAAGTCCACGAGGGTCTGGACATTGCCCGTAAGGTCGATACGACCGGGGATCAAGATGCCTTCCGGGTTGATCGCCTGCCCCGGAAAGCGCTTGCTGAGCAGGTCCGAGAGGAGGGGCATGACCTCATTGCGCAAGGGCGTGATGCCATGCAGGTAGTCGCGTTCGTCCGGTGCGCTGACGCGATACTGTTCCAACAGCTCGGCCTGCAGGATCTGCTCACGGGGTGCTGCCATGCCCAGCCACACCGGCAATGCCTGCTGATAGGTGATGGCCTTCGCGATCGCGATGGCGCGCGGCAGGTTGGTCGGCGGTGGCCGTCGGATCAGGTTGTCCATGCAGTCCTGAAAGCGCTCTGCGCTCAATCGCATCGAGAACAGATGGTCAATCTCGTCACGCATGAAGTCGCTGTAGGTCTGTTGCCGGTTGTGCAGCAGGTGATCGTCGATGCGTCGCAGCGGACCGAGCTGGCAGACCCGATGGGGTATGTACTGCGAGACCGGCAGGTTTTCCACCAGGGGCAGACGCTTGAGGGGATCGCGCAGGCGTCGTACCAGTGCGTCGCACAACGCCTTGATCGACCCGAATGACTCGTAGCCACTGCGCGGGGTCCATAGCAGCGCCACGCCGGAGTTGAACGGATCGATGCCGCCGCGCTCGGTCAAGACAAAACAATTGGCCAAGGCATGCGGCGTGTTGTCTGTGCCGAATCTCAAGGTCAGGCCGTACGCATCCGGTATGAACCCGTTCAGGCCATGGCGGGTCAGCCGGCTCATGCCGTCGGCGTTGAGCACGCTGTCCAGCAGCACCACGCTCTCGGCGGACAGGCTCTTGTGCAGCCAGCGCAGTTGCGCCTCGCCCCGCAGCCCCAGCAACATCGCCTGGCTGAGGTGGGCCTGGTTTTGCTCCAGGAGCAGGTTGGGCAGGGTGCGCAAGTCGTTTTCGGCAAACGTGCGTAGAACCTCGTCGATAATCGCATTGAAGGTAACCAGGCCCAGGTTGTGCAACTGGTAGGCGGCGCCGGCGGTGTACGGTCCGTAGAACCAGGTCAGCGACGATTCACTCAGCGCAGTGGCTTGCCGGGCCAGGCGGGCGATCAAGTGCTGCACCATGCTGGACGACGCCAGGGGCAGGCGCTCTTCGCGCTCCAGGGCAGGGGTGGGATAGGTATTGATAAAGACGGCGTCGGGCTGCAGCTCCAGGTGTCTGCTGTCTAATTCGTCTGCCAGCGCGTGGGCTGCCAGGCTGCGCAAGGTGGGATGGTGCTTGCGCTCCTCGGCCATGGCAACCTCGATGGCCTGCAGGCGCTGCAGGTGCCGCTTGGCTTTTTCCGCCAGCACCGTAGTCGGGCGCCCGTTGCCGCTGGTGACGGGATGCACGCTCCAGCGCCCGTCGGTTTCCTCGGCCAGCAACCGACTGTCGAGCATCGCACGCACATCCAGGGCACTGTCGAGCAACGCCGCCAGGTCGACGTCGCCGCCACTGCGCCGATACAGCCCCAGCGCATAGTCGAGGTTGTCGAGCTGCTTGCTGACAATGTCCTCGAGTGTCTCCTGAAACACATCGCCGACCACGGGCTTGCCGGTCACCTGGACCTCATCCATGCCAATAAACACGCTGCGCTCCTCCACGGAGAGGAAATTGAGCAGTTCATCCTCGTGCCCGGCGGCCTTGAGCATGGCCAATAGCGCGTTGTCGAGGTCTTGCAGGTTCGCGAGCACCTGCAAGCCGCGTGTCTGGGTGTAGAGATACGCGTGGGTGTTGCTGATCATCAGCGTGCTGGCGAGGTCGACGTAATGTTGAAAAGGCGCATGCACCCGCACCTTCTCGATATTCAGCTGCGGATCGAAGGCACTGCGCGCGGCCTGGTCCGGGAGGAACAGCGCGCGCAGTTTCTGGTTTTCCTCGGTGGACACGATCCATACCTGGTGCTTGAGCAGCAGGTCGGCGCGGAACTTGTCACTGATCACCCGCGCGAAAAACTGCAGGCGTGACTGCGTGTCGTCGAAGTCTTCATTCCAGTAGGTCTGCAGCAGGCTGCTCAATAACGTTGAGAGGATCGCGCTGGTCTGTTCGACCACGTTGTCCCAGCGCTGTTGGTCCTCGGCCAGTTGCTGTGGGGTAAAGGCGCTGGTGTCATGCGCGAGATTGGAATACGTGTGCGTCTGGCCTGCCGGCCAGGCCTGTTGCACATAAAAACGCAACAGTGTGTCGCGCAAAGGCTCAGAGGCGACCCAGTGCCCGCCCACGACGGTGAAGGAATTCACGCGTGTGTCGGCCTGTTTCAGACTACGGAAATGAGGGTGGGCCATGATCCCGAGCAAGGTGTCGAGCATCGCGTGCAGGCTGGGGAGTTGGCGCAATTGGCTGAGCATTGCCGCGACGTTTTTTTGCTGGCTGGCGCGGATCGCCTGCTCTTGATCCTGCATCACCGCCCCCTGGATGATGGCCGTGGTCACCGCCAGGCGCGCACCGGCCGGCAGCGCGTCACGGGTGTCGATGGACACAAATTGCAGTAACTCACTGCGCTGGCTGGGGTGTGTCAGGCGCTCTTCGAGCGTGCTGATCAGGGTGGTGCGGTGGTCGAACAGCTCGAGTCCGCCGTAAGGCGTGTAGAGCACGGCCTTGCCGTCGTCGGGCGTCGGGCTCATCAGGAACGCGCCCGCCAGCACGATGGCGGGTTGGCCGCTGAGGTTGACCAGCAACCTGTCGACCTGCATGGGAAAGCCATGCACCGTGGCGTCCTGGCGTGCCGCGTGGGTGGCGTAATACAGCGTGTGCAGCCACTCGAGGTCCCTGACCGTGAACCCCAGCGCACGCTCTCGTGGCGTAGGTTCCTTGCGGCGGGTCGGGCGAAGGAACTCATCGAAAAAGTACGGTGGGGTAACGCGCGCCATGGTGCATTCTCCGTTGTTGCAGCGGATAGGAGGCCCAAAGTAGGGGCTGGCACGGTGGGCAGGGCGGTAGATAACTGGCGCGCACTGCAAGCGCCCGTTGACAGCAGGCACGGGAGGCGTTGTTTAATCGGCGGTCTGGATTCTTGTTGTCTCTTCCAATTATAAAATCGGAGCTACAGATGTCTGCCCAGTCCCCGATAGTTGACAACGCAACAGCGCTCATCGGTTTTGACGACCTGGTGGGGTTGCTGCACGCCGTGTTCGTGAAGCACGGCACGTCGCCGCAAGTCGCCGCGATCCTGGCGCACAACTGCGCCAGCGCCGAGCGTGACGGCGCCCATAGCCACGGGATCTTTCGTATCCCCGGCTACCTCAGCACCCTGGCCAGTGGCTGGGTCGACGGCAAGGCCACGCCGGTGGTCACCGACGTCGCCTCCGGCTTCGTGCGCGTGGATGCCGGCAACGGCTTCGCGCAGCCTGCACTTGAAGCGGCGCGTGCGCTGCTGGTGGACAAGGCCCGCAGTGCCGGCATCGCGCTGCTGGCGATCCACAACTCCCATCATTTTGCCGCGCTGTGGCCGGATGTCGAACCCTTCGCCGAAGAAGGGCTGGTGGCCTTGAGCGTGGTCAACAGCATGACCTGCGTGGTGCCCCACGGCGCTGACCGGCCACTGTTCGGCACCAACCCCATCGCGTTCGCCGCCCCGCGTGCCGACGGCCTGCCGATTGTCTTCGACCTGGCCACCAGCGCTATTGCCCACGGCGACGTGCAGATTGCCGCGCGCAAGGGCGAGCGCTTGTCGCCGGGCATGGGCGTCGACAGTCTCGGCCAGCCCACCACGGACCCCAAGGCCGTGCTGGAAGGCGGTGCGTTGTTGCCGTTTGGCGGGCACAAGGGTTCGGCGCTGTCGATGATGGTCGAACTGCTGGCGGCCGCCTTGACCGGCGGTAACTTTTCCTTCGAGTTCAACTGGGCCGACCATCCGGGCGCACGTACACCCTGGACCGGGCAGTTGCTGATTGTGATCGACCCAAGCAAAACCGCCGGGCAAAGCTTTGCCGAGCGCAGCCAGGAACTGGTGCGGCAGATGCATGCGGCGGGGTTGCGGCGTTTGCCCGGAGATCGACGTCATCGCACACGGGCGAAGTCGCAGGCGGCAGGGATCGAGATTGAAGCGAAGGATTTGCGGCAGCTACAGGAACTGGCGCAGGGGTAGGAGGGGCTGCGCGCGGCGCAGCCCCGGCGCCTCAGTTGCGGCGACCCAGCAACAGCCCAACCACCAAGCCGAAGCCTGCGGAAATGGCCACGGTCTGCCACGGGTGGCCACCGATGTAGGTTTCGGTGGCATCCACTACCGGTTTGCTGCGTTCGCGCACGTTGGACACCGAGTCCAACGCCTGCTTGAGTTTGATGGCGACCTGTTCGCGCAGGGTTTCGCCTTCCTCACCTACCAGCGAAGCGCTGCTTTTGAGCAGTTTGTCCGATTCTTCGATCAGTGCCGTCAGTTCACTGAACGCTTGATCCTTGATTTGATCTTCAACAGCTTGGGCGGCGGTTTTGCGGGCCATGGGTGTGACTCCTTGCAGGTGAATGTGACAGTGAACAATGGAGTGCCGGGCGGCGGCAAAAGTTGCAGTTTTTTTGCCTGGACGTGCTTGCCGGGAAAATCCGAATCCGGAAAATTCGACCTACAGTGTAAGATGTCGCCTATTTGTGCAGCAGGTAATTCAACATGAGCTTCAATCTCGCCAACAAGACCCTCGCCGAACGCGCCGAGCTGGAAGATGAAAAGTCGCGCCTCTACGACCTGTGGCAAACCAACCTGGGCAAGGCCAAGGGCGAAGCGGCGCGGTTGTTCGGTGAGCGCGCCAAGCGCAAGGGCAAGTGGGCTGAATGGGTGCGCGCGGAACTCGACGGCATGTCGCCACCGGAGTTCTCCAACATGGTGCGCAGTGAAGTCAACAAGCTGATGGCAGCGGCGAAGTAAAGCCTTCGACAATTGCCTCGCGCACTTTAAGCAGCATCGGGTCCAGCTGGGCCTGGGTGCGCCAGCCCAGCTCCACCGGGTAACGCGGCAATGCCAGCGGGCAGGGCAGCATGCGCAAACCCGTCAGCCCGGCGATGGCCTGCGCGGCGTGCCCGGGGATGGTTGCCACCGCCTGGCTGCCCTTGAGCAAATACGGCAGCGCGGCAAAATGGCTGGTCGACGCACACACATGTCGATTCAGCCCTTGCGCGGCGAGGGCTTCGTCGGTGATGCCGATAAACCCGCCGGATGACACCAGCACATGCTCACGGCGGATGAATTCCTCCAGGCTGATACTTGCCTGGTCCGAATCCACCAGGCAGCGGTAATCGCCTTCCCCCAGCACCTGCCGGCTCAAGCGGCCGTGGGCGAACCCTCCGGCGGTAATTGCCAGGTCCAGGGTCCGGTCGAGCAGGGCACCGGCGACGATCTGGCTGTGCGTCTGCCGGAAGATCACCCGCAGCTTCGGCAACCGCAGTGCAATCGCGTCCATCAGACGACGACCGTAGGCAATCTCGAAGTCATCGGACAGCCCCAGCACCACCGAGCGTCCCTGGTAATGCGGATTGTCCGGATGGACCATCGCCAGGCTCTGCCGGCAACGCTCCAGTGCCTCACTGATCACCGGCTTCAACTGATTGGCACGCAACGTGGGCGCCAGGCCGCGTCCGGTGCGCACGAAGAGTTGATCGTCATACACCTCGCGCAAACGCCGCAGGCCTGCACTGATGGCCGATTGCGTGACGCCCAGGCGCAATGCCGCGCGGCTGGCGCTGGACTCGTCGTGCAGGGCTTCGAAGGTTTTCAGCAGATTCAGGTCGACCTGGGTGATATTTATCTGGCTCATATCATTCAGCACTGAGGTGGGCTTTATTCATGATCGAGCCTGACGCAAGAATGGGCAACCCCCCCTTGTTCGGAGTGATCGTGATGCCTGTTTCTACCGTGGCCGCTTTGCAAATTGGCTCATTGCCGGGCGGCAAAGCCCAGACCCTTGAGCAGATCCTGGGCTATGAGGACGAGATCCTGCGCAGTGGCGCGAAGCTGGTGGTGATGCCCGAAGCCTTGCTCGGTGGCTACCCCAAAGGCGAAGGCTTCGGCACCCAGTTGGGCTATCGCCTGCCCGAGGGCCGCGAAGCCTTTGCCCGCTATTTCGCCAATGCCATCGACGTGCCTGGCGTAGAGACCGACGCCTTGGCCGGCCTGTCGGCGCGTACCGGCGCCAGCCTGGTCATCGGCGTGATCGAACGCAGCGCCAGCACGTTGTATTGCACTGTGCTGTATTTCGAACCCACCGGCGGCCTGGTGGCCAAGCACCGCAAGTTGATGCCCACCGGCACCGAACGGCTGATCTGGGGCAAGGGCGACGGCTCGACCTTGCCGGTGATTGACACCGCGGTCGGCCGCGTCGGCGGCGCGGTGTGCTGGGAAAACATGATGCCGCTGCTGCGCACCGCGATGTACGCCAAGGGCGTGGAGGTGTGGTGCGCGCCGACGGTGGATGAGCGCGAGATGTGGCAGGTCAGCATGCGTCATGTGGCGCATGAAGGGCGCTGCTTTGTGGTCAGTGCGTGCCAGGTACAGGCCTCGCCCGAGGCGTTGGGCATCGAGGTTGCCAACTGGCCGGCGGAGCGGCCGCTGATCGCGGGCGGCAGCGTGATTGTCGGGCCGATGGGCGACATCCTGGCCGGGCCATTGCTGGGAGGCGCCGGGCTGCTGACAGCCCAGATCGACACCGATGACCTGGTGCGCGCGCGATATGACTACGACGTGGTAGGGCACTACGCGCGTCCGGATATTTTCGAGTTGGTAGTGGATGAGCGCGCCAAGCCAGGCGTGCGCTACATCACCGACTAACACACGGTAAGCCCCGTAGCACCTGGCTTGTCGGCGATAGCGGTGTGTCAGCAACACCTCCAGTGGCTGACACGCCGCCTTCGCGGGCAAGCCCGCTCCCACATTTTTGGACCGTGGCGACTGTGGTCCAGCGATTCTTCATGGATCTGGATGCCAATCGCTCCAACGCCAATGATGGGCATGGACTTCACAGGCGTTGCGTTAACCCCTGTGGGAGCGGGCTTGCTCGCGAATGCGGTGGGTCAGTCAAATCACCAGCGGCTGACACGCCGCCTTCGCGAGCAAGCCCGCTCCCACATTTTTGGACCGTGGCCACTGTGGCCCAGCGATTCTCCATGGATCTGGATGCCAATCGCTCAAGAGCCAATGACAATCATGAGCTGCGAGTTCTCCAGGCCGACAAAGTTCTTCCTCGCTTGCGCTAACCCCTGTGGGAGCGGGCTTGCCCGCGAATACGATGGGTCAGTCAAATCACCAGTGACTGACACGCCGCCTTCGCGAGCAAGCCCGCTCCCACAGGTGGTGTTCAGCATTGATGGGATTTGCTTTCCAGCCATTCCTCACGGGTCATTTCCCAGATATCGCGTGGGAAGAAGCCTTCGACGAATTCACCGTGATCGGTCCTGATCAAACGCATGCCCGTACGCTCGGAAATCCGCCGTGACCCCAGGTTCGGCGAAGCCTTGGGCACGCGCAAGACCGCTCGCTTGAGTACGCCGAACCAGTAGTCGGTCACCGCCGCGCTGGCTTCGGTCATCAACCCTTGCCCCTGCCACTGCGGGCCCAGCCAGAAACCGCGATTGTTGTCGTGCTCGTCCATCAGGCTGACGTTGCCGATCAGTTGCCCAGGCGCTTCTTTCAGGCGGATCGACCAGTGCCATTCCTCGCCACGGGCCATGGCGGGCAAGGCGATCTGTTCCAGGTAGGTACGCGCGCCGTCGGCCGGGTAGGGCCAGGGCACCAGGGCGTTGAGGTAGCGCACCACGTCCCAATGCGCGAATTGCTCCTGGATTCCGTCGGCGTCGTCCAGGGTCAGCGGACGCAAAATCAGGCGTTCGGTGAATAGCGTCGGTTGCATGGCAGTTACCAGGTCGCGGTGTTCGGCAGGTCCAGGGTGCCCCGGTCCACGAAGCGCATCGTGCCGAACAGGCCGCCTGCGAGTTTGCCGCGCAGCACGTAGGGCAGGTTATTGAGGCTTTGGGTCTGGCTCAGGCCGAGGGTCTGGCGTAACACTGAAAACGCCGAAACGCTGACCGGCACCGTCAGAACAGTCTCGGAAAAACGTGGGATGCTTCCGCCCTGATCACTCACCCCCGACGCCAGCGGCCGGCCATTGACCTCCAGGTCCAGGGCCACGCCGGTGTAGTCGATCGCCGTTTCATTGGGGTTCTGCACCCGCAGCTTCACGGCGAAGCGCACTTCCAGGTCCTGGCTTTGCAGCGGCTCGATGCCGACCACGTTGATGTTCACCGGGTCGCGGTTGGGGAACAGCGCGCAGGCGCTCAAGGTCAGCAGCAACAGCGATACAACCATGAGCTTGCGCATTTGAAAGGGGCTCCTATTGGGTGACGTCCGGATCCTGCATGACCTTGAGGGTAGAGGACTCCGGATCAAATTCATCTTCTTCCAGCTCTATGAACTCTTCCGGCAGGAAAATGTTCAGCAGGATTGCACAGAACGCACCCACGGTGATCGGCGACTCGAAGATGTTGTGCAGCGCTTTTGGCAGCTCGCGCAGCACTTCCGGCACGGCGGCGACGCCCAGGCCCATGCCCAGCGAGATCGCCACGATCAGCACGTTGCGCCGATGCAGCCCGGCTTCGGCGAGGATCTTGATGCCGGCCACGGCCACGGTGCCGAACATGATCAGCGTGGCGCCGCCCAGCACCGGCTTGGGCATCAGTTGCAGCACTGCGCCGATCATCGGGAACAGCCCCAGCAGCACCAGCAGGCCGGCGATGAAGTACGCCACGTAGCGGCTGGCGACGCCGGTCAGCTGGATCACGCCGTTGTTCTGCGCGAAGGTCACCATCGGCAGGCTGTTGAAGGTGGCGGCCATGGCCGAGTTGAGGCCGTCGGCCAGCAAGCCCGACTTGATGCGCTTGATGTACAGCGGGCCCTTGACCGGTTGCTGGGAAATCATCGAGTTGGCCGTCAGGTCGCCGGCGGCTTCCAGTGGCGAAATCAGGAAGATCACCGCCACCGGGATAAACGCCACCCAGTCAAACGAAAAGCCGTACTTGAACGGCACCGGCACGCTGATCAGCGGCACCTGGGGCAGGGCAGCCATGTCGACGCGGCCCAGCCACCAGGCGACGACAAAGCCGAGGGTCAGGCCGATCACGATCGAGCCCAGGCGCAGGAACGGGTTATTGAAGCGGTTGAGCACCACGATGGTCAGCAGTACCAGGGCCGCGAGCCCCATATTGCTGGCGGCGCCGAGGTCGCTGGCGCCAAACCCGCCGGCCATGTCGGTGACCGCTACCTTGATCAGCGACAGGCCCATCAGGGTAATGATGGTGCCGGTCACCACCGGGGTGATCAGCTTGCGCAGCTTGCCGATGAACTGGCTGAGCACCACTTCGATAAACGCCGCGAAAAAGCAGATGCCGAAGATCGTCGAGAGGATCTCATCGGTGCCGCCGCCGCGCGCCTTGACCATGAAGCCGGCGCTGAGAATCACACTGATAAACGAGAAACTGGTGCCTTGCAGGCACAGCAGTCCGGAGCCGATCGGGCCGAATGTGCGCGCTTGCACAAAGGTGCCGAGCCCGGACACGAACAACGCCATGCTCACCAGGTACGGCACTTCGCTTTCCAGGCCGAGCACGCCGCCGACGATCAGGGTCGGGGTGATGATGCCGACAAAACTGGCCAACACATGCTGCAACGCCGCAAAAATCGCCGCGGTGAAGTGCGGGCGGTCTTCCAGGCCGTAGATCAGGTCGGATTTATAACGGGGGCGGGGGGCTTGAGCGTCAGACAAAGTACGGGCCAGGCTGGGAAATGGAGGCGCAGGATGCCAGAAAGTGCCGGTCGTCAGAAGTGTGTAAATATATTTCGAAACACCCGCATTAATTTCTCAAGTCGGCCGATAGCCTGGACAGGCCCCACACACTTATTACAACAGTGGTGCCAGAGGTCCGAACAGCGCGTTGACGCTGACGGATCGTGTCGCGGCAGGGACGCTCGCCAACACTACTTCTTGAGAGCACCCCTATGTCCCTCCGTAATCTGAACATTGCTCCCCGCGCTTTCCTCGGTTTTGCGTTCATTGCGTTGCTTGTCATCATCCTGGGTGTGTTTGCGGTCAACCGCATGACCACGATTCGCCAGTCGTCGCTGGACATGGGGACCAACCAGTTACCCAGCGTGAAGTTTCTCGGCACCATGACCGAAAACGTCCTGCGCCTGCGCATCCTGTCCTTTCGCATCCTGATCAATCGCGAGCCAGCGGCCCTGGACGAGGCCAAGACCCGCGTGGCGGTGCTGATGGACAAGGTCAAGCAGGCCCAGGCGGCCTACGCCGTGATGCCGGCCGGCCCTGAAGAAGCGGCCTTGTACAAGACCTTCGCGGCGACGCTCGACAGTTATTTCGCCGCACAGGCTGAAATGATGTCGCTGTCCCAGCAAAACAAAGTCGATGAGATGCGCACCCTGATCAACACGCGGATCAAGGACGGTACCGACCTGATGGGCGAGCAGTTGAACAAGTTGATTGCGATCAACAGTGCCGATGCCGACCAGGCTGGCCGCGAAGCCGAGGGCAGTTACCAGCAAGCCGTCAGCGGCATCATCATTGTGTCGGTGGTCGCTGCGCTGATGACCGTGCTGTTGGCCTGGCTGCTGACCCGCAGCATCGTCACCCCGTTGCGCAAGGCCGTGGAAGTGGCGGAAACCATCGCCGGCGGCAATTTGAGCAAAGTGATCGCGGATGACGGCAAGGATGAACCCGCCCGCTTGATCAGCGCGTTGGCAAGCATGCAAGCCAACCTGCGCCAGACTATCCAGCACATCGCCGGCTCGGCGACGCAACTGGCCTCGGCAGCGGAAGAGCTGAGCGCGGTCACCGAGGAAGCTTCGCGTGGCCTGCAGCAACAGAACAATGAGATCGACCAGGCCGCCACGGCCGTCAACGAAATGACCGCCGCCGTGGAAGAAGTCGCACGCAACGCGGTGTCCACCTCCGAAGCTTCCGGCCAATCCAACCAGGCCGCGCGGGAAGGGCGCGACCGTGTAGTGGAAACCGTCGGGGCGATCCAGACCATGACCCAGGATGTGCAAAACACGGCAGTGCTGATCGAAGGCCTGGCGTCCCAGGGCCGGGATATCGGCAAGGTGCTGGACGTGATCCGCGCGATTGCCGAGCAGACCAACCTGCTGGCGCTCAACGCCGCGATTGAAGCGGCACGTGCCGGTGAGGCGGGGCGCGGCTTTGCAGTGGTGGCGGACGAAGTACGGGCCCTGGCCCATCGCACGGCGCAGTCGACCCAGGAAATCGAGAAGATGGTCGCCGGCATCCAGAACGGTACCGGTGAAGCCGTGCAGTCGATGCAGCAGAGCAACCAACGCACCCAGAACACCCTGGAAATGGCGCGCGCCGCCGGCGTGGCCCTGGAGCAGATCACCCAGTCCATCAGCCTGATCAACGAACGCAACCTGGTGATCGCCAGCGCATCGGAAGAACAGGCCCAGGTCTCGCGTGAAGTGGACCGCAACCTGGTGAACATCCGCGACCTGGCCACGCAGTCGGCGGCGGGTGCCAACCAGACCAGCGCGGCCAGCCATGAGTTGTCGCGCCTGGCGGTGGATTTGAACGGGATGGTTGCCAGGTTTGTAATCTGATTGGACGTACGGTCAACCCTGGTAGGCGCCGGCAAGCCGGCTCCTGCAGGGGGTGGGCGCGAGCCGATTATTCAGGCCATTTGTACCGGGGTCATTGCTTCCAGGCCGTGGGGTTGACCAGGTTCTTCGGCCGTTGACCGGCCAACGCCGCGAGCAGATTGTCCACCGCGCATTGGGCCATCGCTTCGCGGGTTTCATGGGTGGCCGAACCGATATGCGGCGTGGCCACTACATTGTTCAGGCGTAGCAACGGCGAGTTGTGATCCAGCGGCTCGCGCTCGAACACGTCCAGTCCCGCCGCGCGAATCGTGCGTTTTTCCAACGCCTCGACCAGCGCCGCTTCGTCCACTACCTTGCCCCGCGAAATATTGATGAAGATCGTCTCCGGGCCCATCCGCGCGAACTGCTCGGCGCCGATGAGTTTCTCGGTTTCGGCCGTGAGCGGCAGGGTCAGGCAGACAAAGTCGGCCTGTTGCAGCAAGTCATCCAGGCTGCGGTACTGCGCGCCAAAGCGCTCTTCCACGGCGGGCTTGGGCGCGTGGCTGTGGTAGATCACCGGCATGCCGAAGCCGAAATGCCCGCGCTGGGCCAGGGCTTCGCCAATGCGGCCCATGCCGATGATGCCGAGGGTCTTGCCGTGTACGTCAGTGCCGAAATGCGCCGGGCCGATATTCTTGTTCCACTGGCCGGCTCGCACCATGTCGGCCAATTCGACCACGCGCCGGGCGGTGGCCAGGACCAGCGCGAAGCCAGTGTCGGCGGTGGTTTCAGTGAGCACGTCCGGGGTGTTGCTGAGCAGGATGCCGCGTTGGGTCAGGTAGTCGATGTCGTAATTGTCTACGCCCACCGACACACTGGCCACCGCTTCCAATTGCGGCGCCAGGTCGAGCAATTGCGCATCCAGGCGCAGGCTGGCGCCGAGCAATCCATGGGCGCCGGGCAGGGCGTCGCGCAGCTTGGCCAGGCCGGCCTGGTCCAGCGCTTCGATCAGGGTCACGTCGGCCTGCTCATGCAAGCGCGCCATCAAGGGGGCGGAGAGTTTTTTGTACAGCACGACAGATTTTTTCATGAGGTTTTGGCCTTCAATTCAAGGGTGGGCAACGGCGCACGTTCACGGTCGCTGGCGCCGGGCTTGAGGAAAATCGTCAGCACCACTGACAGCAGCAACGCGCCGCTCATCAGCAGGTACGAAGCGCCGGGCGAGCCGGTGCTGCTATTGAGGTAACCCACCAGGTACGAGCCACCGAACGAGCCCAGGGCGCCCATGCTGTTGATCAGCGCCATGGCGCCCCCGGCGACGTTGGCCGGGAGGATTTCCGGCACAATCGCGAAAAACGGGCCGTAGGGCGCGTACATGCAGGCGCCGGCAATCACCAGCAGGGTGTAGGACCACCAGAAGTGTTCGGCGCCGAGCACGTAGGACGCGTAGAACGCGATGGAGGCAATCAGCAGCGGCGGCCAGACGAAGCGTTTGCGCTTTTGCAGTTTGTCCGAGCCCCAGGACACCGCCAGCATGGCAATCACCGCCGCCAGGTAAGGCAGGGCCGACAGCCAGCCGGCCTCGACCATGTCCATCTGCAAGCCTTTCTTGAGGATCGACGGCAGCCACAACACGAAGCCGTACACGCCGATGCTCCAGCAGAAGAACTGCAGCGCGAGGATGATGACTTTCGGCGAACGGAACGCTTCGGCGTAGTTCTTCACCGCCTTGATCCCGACCTGCTCGGCGGCCAACGCGCTTTCCAGGTCTTTTTTATGCTGCTCGCTCAGCCACTTGGCGTCGGCGGGTTTTTCATCCGCCAGCTTCCACCAGATAAACGCCCAGAGCACCGCCGGCAGGCCTTCGATGATGAACATCCAGCGCCAGCTGAAATGCTGCACCAGATACCCCGAGACCACCGACATCCACAGCATGGTCACCGGGTTGCCGAGGATCAGGAAGGTGTTGGCGCGCGAGCGTTCGGCACGTGTAAACCAGTGGCACAGGTACACCAGCATCGCCGGCATCACGGCGGCCTCGACCACGCCAAGCATGAAGCGAATGACGATCAGCATGTAGGCGTTGGACACCACGCCTGTCAGCGTGGCCAGCCCGCCCCAGAGGATCAGGCTGACAAAGATCAGTTTTTTAACGCTGCGCTTTTGCGCGTAGATCGCCCCCGGCACCTGGAAGAAAAAGTAGCCAAGGAAAAACAATGCGCCCAGCAGCGATGACATGCCGGGAGTGATCATCAGGTCTTCGGCCATCCCGGAGGCGGCGGCGAAGCCGTAGTTGGCGCGGTCCAGGTACGCCAGGCTGTAGGTGATAAAAACGATGGGCATGATGTACCACCAACGACGGGTGGCGAGTTTCACGGTTTCCATGGGGTTGCTCCTGAGCTTGTTGTAGTTGTGGCAACAGGTGATGGGTCAGGCAACGGATCGGTTGGGCAATTCTTCGCGCTTGGGTAAACCTTCCATGTCGCCGCGACTCTGCACGGCGCGGCTGCCGATCCAGTTGCCGCGCTGGACCGCCTCGGGAAAGCTGAGGTTTTCCAGCAGGGCACTGATCATGCCCACGGCAAAGCCATCGCCGGCACCCACGGTGTCGACGACCTTTTCGACCGGCACGGCGGCAATAAAGCCTTTGTCCATCTGCGTACGGAAGTAGGCGCCGTCCGGGCCGAGCTTGATCGCCACGGCTTCGGCGCCCTGGTCGAGGTAAAACGCGGCGATATCGGCCGGGTCGTCATAACCGGTGAGCAAGCGGCCTTCGCCCAGGCCCGGCAGGACCCAGTCGGCCAGGGCCGCCAGCGCGTTGATGGCGCTGATCATCTGCGCCTGGCTGGCCCACAGCGAAGGGCGCAGGTTCGGGTCGAACGACACGCTGCGTCCGGCCTTGCGCATTTGGGTCATCAGTTCAACGGACAGCTCGTGGGTAGCGTCAGAAAGCGCCGGCGGAATCCCGGTGGCGTGCAAGTGACGCGCCTGCAGCAGCGCCGGGCTGATGGCGGCGATGGACAAGCGGCTGGCCGCCGAGCCCTTGCGGAAATACTCCACCTGCGGGTCAGCGCCGGCTTCTTCGCGGGACTTGAGTTGAAAGCCGGTCGGGTGCAGCGGGTCGACCGCCACATGTCGGCAATCCAGGCCTTCATTTTTGAGCGTGTCGACCACAAAGCGCCCGAGGGAATCATTGCCCACCCGGCTCAGCCAGGCCACGTTGAAACCCAGGCGCGACAGGCCGATGGCGACATTGCTGTCGGCCCCGGCGATACGTTTGTGAAACTGCGCGACCTGGGCCAGGTCGCCGGTCTGCTCGGCGACAAACATCGCCATGGTTTCACCAAACGAGAGGATATCGATCTCAGACATGCGCATTCTCCGCAGGCGGTTGGCCAAGGTGGGCGAGGGTAGCGACCTGCTGTGCGGTGACCGCGACCAGGTCATCGCCCTGCAGCGGGAATTCCACGGCCCGGGTAATACCTTGAGTCATGTGCTTGAGCAGTTGTTCCCACAGATGCAGGTCGGTGGCGCCAGGCGGCAGCGCCACCAGCTTGCCGTCTGCGCGGCGCGCCACGGCCTTGCAGTGCAGGTAGTCGACGTGCCGGCCCAACAGGCGCGCGGCGGTCAGCGCGGATTGGTCCTGCCACTGCCAGTTGCCGATGTCGAAGGTCATCTTCACCGGCAAGCCTTGGCGTTCGACCTCGGTAAAAAACCGCTGCATCGGCTCGATGCGCCCGCCGTACAGGGTCTGGTCGTTTTCCACCAACAGCTTGACCGAGTGACGGTTGAGCAGGGCGTGCAGGCTTTCCAGGTCGTTGGTATCGGTGAAATAACCCAGCGAGACTTTCAGCCAGCGCGCCCCGAAGGCCTGGGCGCGGTCCAGGGTCGCGCTCAATTCGGCATTCGGCTGCGCACGGCCGGCGACCCACAGTTCCAGCGGCGATGAGAACACGCACTCCAGGCCCTGCGCAGCAGCGGCTTCGGCCAGTTGCGCGGGTTGTTCGTGGGTCAGCAGTTCTTCACGCCATTCGATGCGCTGGGCACCGGCGGAGGCCAGCAACTGGACAAAACTCAACTGGCCCTGCTGGCGGACCAGGTCGGCGCCGTAGCTGGAAAGGCTGATGGAGACGGGGTATTTATGCATTGTTGTCTACCTCTGAAACCGGTTTCATTTTTATACGAAAATCAACGCTGCAGGAGGCGGCAAGCCGGCTCCTACGTGGGGGTTGTGGAGCCTCGGACAATCAGTTGGGGCAAGAAATCCAGGGTGCGAGTCGGCTCGGTATCACCGCGCAGGCGCTTGAGCAGACAGTCGAAGGCGCTGGCGCCAATCGCCTCGGTCGGTTGGGCGAGGGCGGTGATGCCGGTGCCTACCAGCGGGTACCAGTCCAGGTCATCGAAGGCGATCAAGCCGACGTCGGCAAACAGCTCGCAGCCCAATGCCTTGAGGGCGCGGGTGCAGGCCAGTGCGGCGATGCCGTTGGCGCAGAACAAAGCCTTGCGGCCGGGTTTGGCGAGAAAGCGCTGCAGGCGCTGTTGCAACTGGTCATCCAGTTCCACGATGGCGCCGGTCAATGCCGGACGCCGGGCGATTTCGGCCTTGAAGCTGTCCAGGCGTTCCAGGCGTGAACTGGTGCCATCGGTGGCTTCGCTCACCAGCAACACATCGCGGTAACCCTGCTGTTCCAGGTGCTCCACCGCCATGCGCACCGCCGCCGGGTTATCCAGGCCGACCAGGTCGCTGTGCAGCGGCTCGAGCTTGCGGTCCACCAGCACCAGGGGCATTTCGCGTTGCAGTTCCAGCAGTTGGTCGAGGTGATGGCCGAGCGTATTGACGATCAGCCCTTCGATGTTGTAGGCGCGCAGTGCTGCCAGGTGCTGGCGCTCCTGGGCGTCATCGCGGTCGGTGTTACACACCACCAGGCTGTAGCCGTGCTGGCGGCAGGCGGTTTCGACACCGTGCATCACGGCAACGGAGTAGGGGTTGCGGATATCGGCCACCAGCATGCCGATCAGGCGCGTGCGGCCACGCTTCAAGCCACGCGCCATCTGGTTGGGGCGGTAGCCGAGTTCGTCGATGGCTTGTTCGATGCGCAGGGCGATGGCATCGGAGAGCAAGGCGCGGTCATCGCCGATAAAACGCGACACGCTGGCCTTGGACACACCCGCGCGCTCGGCCACGTCAAGCATGGTCACACGGCTGCGCTGGGCGGCGGAAAATGAATTCACGACGGTTGCACCTTTTTATTCGAGTCAAGGGCTCCAGTGACCGTGGTGCTGGCCCTGAAACCGGTTTCAGGAAACACCATCGACGACCATTCCGTCAAGGGCGGGTGACGATAGTCCTGGTCTTCATCCCGAACCAATCCGACGAATGGCGAGTAGTACCTGTTACTTCTGACAGTATCGGAGGTGTGCGTTTGAGCGCTTAATTCTCTCCAGGATAATTGCGAGGGAAGAGAAAATGCCCAGCTCACACAAACCAGCCGCCCAACCGGGTGTACGGTCTACCAAGGAGGGAGAGGCTCGCGTATTGCCGACTTTCGACGAGGTGGTAGGGGTCGATCCTGCGGACCCGGAAGGGCTGATTCCTCTGCCGGTATCGCTGCAACCGCTGCAGTGCCGTATTCCCCAGTGGGTGCCAGGTCCCTCAGTGGGCAGAACCCATGTCCTCACGTTGTGGTGGCGGGTGCGCGGCGTGGAAGTCGAAGCTGACTCGCAGTCGTTTACCGGGCCGCTGGATCCGGCGCTTTTTCCGTACTCCTTATATGTCCCTGTCGACTTCATGCGGGAACTCGATGCGGTGGTAGAGGCGTTTTATACGGTGACGGATGAAGGCGGCTTCGCCACGCCATCGTTTCCCTGGACGCTGACGGTGGATAACAACCCGCCAAGGTTTCAGGATCCGGACGACAAGGCGCGGTTTGTCGACCCTGCCATAGAGGCGTCCGGCATCACCGAAGCCGTGTTGGCCGCCAACCCGTTCATCGAAGTCGAGATACTGGCCTACATTGGCCGCGCGGCTCGTGATCTGGTCGGTTATTACCTGAGCAATAACACACCGCCGTTTCCGCCCATCCAGACGGGCAGGCAGGAATTTCCATTGATCACCGATCCGCTGATTCTGCGGATTCCTGCCGAGCATTTTCGCGGCCTCAGTAACGGGATCGCCTATTTGCAATACCGCTTATACGATCGCGCCGGAAATTTTACGTTGGCGTTCAGTGCTCCGATGGATTTCCAGGTGAACCTGATTGCTGATCCGAGCAGCTTGCCTGCGCCTGATATTCGTCCTCCTGCCTATCTGGACTTCCTGATCAAGCGTGATGATGCGCGAGCGCGGGTCGCGGCGCGGATTCCCCGTGAATACGATGATTTTGCAGCGGGCGACCGTGTCGTGATGTTCTGTGACGGTCGCCCTGTGCTGCCGGCAATACCTATCACCGGCTTCCCATTTCCGGTCGAGATACCCTGGGATATCTTGCGCGGGTCCGGCCCTCTGGCGCGTACCGAGGTGCAAGTCAGGTACGAGATTCAACGTGCGGGGCGCCCACCCGTGCCTTCGCCGTCGAGTTTTTTCTGGGTCGACCTGACTATCGCCGGACAGGATCACGCCAATGCGCCCGCGCTGCTCAATACCACGCTGGAGCGGGTGGATGTGTACGGCAAAGGCTCTGGATTACACAATGAACTCGATTTTCGTGATGCGACGGCTGGCGCTGAGGTATGGGTACGCCTCTACCAGAACCCGGTGGCGGGAGAGCGGCTGGAGCTGTATTGGAACGGCGTGGGGCCGGTGGCCCACTATGAAGTGCAGCCGGGAGATATGTTCGACCAGCCGGTACCGTTCACGGATGTGCCCGGTAACGTGATTGTCAGCGGTGGTAATTTACCGGACTTGCCGGTGTATTACACCACCAGTAACGGGGTGAACGAACAGCATTCAGACTCGACGCCCGTCAATGTTCATGCGGCGCCGCTGATTCAGTTTGATGCCCCATTGATACAACATACCCTGCACGGTCCTGTCAACTATCTTACTTGCGAATCGCGCCCGGCTATTTGCCATGGCGTGTATTGGTTCATACGCGATGACAGTCGATTTCAAACGGGGGATGAAATTCAATTTTTTTGGCAAGGTTATACAAAGAATAACGGCGAAGAGCCGATTGCAGATACTGACTTCAGCGTAACGGTTAATTATGTCGCCAACGGGCAAGCGGTCAGGGTGTGGCCGTGGGACACGAAGATTGAACCGATGCGTAGATTTGCATCGGCGATCGCCAGGTTTTTCGTGCTTCGGCGGGGTGTTGTGATAGGCCAGTCCGCCCAGAAGCTGGTGCGTATTGATCGCGTGTATCCCGGTTCAGGAAAGATTTGTCAGCCAGGCGATGAGGGTTTTTGTGATTCACTGGACGATGAATGCCCGAACAGTCAGGGATGATTGCAGGGAAGTTAGAACCCACTGATTTGTTTGAGTGAGCCTGTCTCCATCATTCAGCCGTGGATACACTTCGGTTGCGGAATCGCTTGAACTTTTTTTGTCGGTGAGTAGCGGTAGGGATAATAAGAAAGTTGCACATGCTGTGTGGATCTATGGGCGTCGTCGCGCGCTCGACAGAGTAATCTTTTATACCAAAGAGAGTGACTCACATGAAAAAGATAGTTCCCAAGTCCAAACAAACAGGTGTGGAGTCCACCCCGGTTCCCATTGTACTGCCTGCCCCGACTATTACCGGGTTGGTTGATCCGATCGAATACCCGGGCCTGATTTTCAGAGAAGCGGCCGATAAAAACTTTCTTGAAGTGGATATTCCGCTGTGGTCTCCCGCGCCTACCAATCCGTTAAGGCCCGATAGCCTGGATGTCCATCTTGATGATATCGGTGATTTCCAAACCGGGCGCATCATCAGTGAACCGGTATTTTTCCCACCGCCCATTCCGGACTTCTATACGGTCAATATTGCGCGGCGATTCCTCACTGAAGGTGATCACACGCTCAGCTACAGAGTCATCCAGGGCTCCGGGAATGACTCAGGCTCGTTTGAGGCGCCGCTGGTCATCGACCGAACCGCTCCCTACGACAGCATTCCCGACGGGCCTCGCCGTTTGACGCTACCGCCTGGATGGGCGGGCAGCGTCACTCAGGCGCTGCTGGACGCAAACCCCACCGGCGTACCCTTCGGGATTCCAGCGTATGTCGCGGAGGGGGCCCAGCCCGGTGACAGATGGCGCCTGTACAACGGCGACTCACTGGAGGTTCTTGCGGAGGGTCCGGTGTTCCCCGACAGCGTGGTGCGCTTCACCCAGGCCCTGGCCGATATGGGGGATGGCCCTCGTAGGTTGAGGTACCGCTTGGTCGATGTCGCCGGCAATATCAGCGACGCTTCGTTCGAACTGCCTATCACGGTGGGGTTGCGACCTGCGCCAGTACTCAGCCCGCCGGGTGTAAGGGATGCGCTTTCCTTGACGGGCGTGGGTGACCGCCTGATTAACCGTATCGATACCGCCGCCTCTTCCGGCATGTTTGTGATTATTCCCAATTACGACGCTGATCGTGCGAACGATCAACTGCTGGTGCGCCTGACCACCACGCATGGTTCCCGGGACGTAGGCCCCTACCCACTGGGTGGGTCTGCACTGCCGTACAACTTCCATGTGGGCTTTCAGACGCTGGTCGACTTGTACGCTACGAGTACCGGCAGGATCAACTTGAGGGTGGAATATGCGGTGGATCGAGGGGGGGTGATGCATTGGGTCCCCACGCCTACCAATATCGACCTCGACCTGCAGGTGGGGGGGCCGATCAACCCTTGGGAGCCTGAGCTGATCAACCCCAACCTGCCACTGCCAATCCTGACGGGGCGTGGCTCAGGGTTGACCAACGAATTGGATGAACGCGACTCACAGATGAATGCCGATGTCGTCGTACGCCTGTGGAGTGGTGCTCCGCCGCCGTCTGCAATGCGCTTCTGGATCAATCTGTTCTACCAAAACGAACTGGTCGATAGAAAAGAGGTGGACCCCGCGACCGCCATGCCCGGTGATGAGATCGACATGGAAGTGCCATTTCCGTTCATCCAGAAGCATTCCAACAATGTGATTCCACTGCGCTGGGAAATCGAGATCAGTGGGACCACCAACCGGGTTTCATCACCGTCCCAGGACATCAACGTCAATGCCAACGTGATTGCGTTCCCTCCACCCCGGGTCCCTAAGGCCTTGGAAGAGATCCCAGGTAGTGCGCCTGCAGAAATCGTGTGCAGCACGTTGCAAGGACCGGATCGCGAGGTGCATGTATTTGTGCCACCTCATGAACTGTTGGCGGTCGGCATGATTATCACGCTGAATTGGACGGGCTGCAGTGACAATGATGGCGCAGTCCCTATTCCTGCGGCGAGCGGGCCGTTTCTGTTCGGGCCATTGAACTTCGAGCAGACCCAGTTGGGCTTCACTGTCCCCGTCAGGCCTTACGAGACCTACGTGAAACCCATCAGTGCGGCAGCGCTGGATATGGGGTCGGTCAATATCACCTACACCGTACCCATCATTGGTACCCCATCTCCTGTTCTTTCCGCCGAAGCCATCCTGTTGGTGAGAGGGATTCGCCCAGGTCCGGTCTACTGTGACGGTTCACCTTGGCCGAGTTGAGAGCGGGCCTATGTCGTACTAAAAAGAGGAGCCTGGCTCCTCTTTTTTTTTGACCATTCAGGCGTCGGGCAACTCAGCTATTAATCGCAGATAAGTCCTACATACCCATTCCCCCTTCCTCACTAACCTGCGCCCCGTCATGACCTGGGCCTATCTCGCTTGGTGCCGGTCAATTCGTTCCCTTTCGGGAAGGTTCTTTACGGGTATACATGCAATGACTATCGATGCACGGTTCAAAAAACATCCTTTGGCCCTGGCGCTCCAGGTGCCTGCTGTCGGCCTCCTGTTGCTGGGCGCCACCTTCACCCATGCCACCACCACATTGCACCCAGGCTTGGAACGCACTATCGAGGCCGGTGTACGGGTGGACGACTGGATCATCAGCGAGAATGCCCACTTGACGTCCAACGGTGCCCAGATGCTTCAGTCGCGAGTGACTGCCGGTGCACTGACCCTGAACGCAGGTAGCAAGGCGCAGGACATTTACGCGACCCAGGGTTCGCAAATCAACCTCGACGGCGCATCGGTAGAAGCCCGCGGTACCGCCGCCTTTGCCATCAACCTGCAAGGCAGCAACGCCCAGATCAGGGGCAGCCAGGTCATCAATCACAACGGTGTCGGCCTCTTGGCTGCACGTAACTTCCTCACTGATGAGGGTTCGACAGCCACTGTTTTCGACAGCACTATCCTGGGCTCGACTGAAGGTGCGCGGGCCACCTCATTCAGCCAACTCGACTTCTTTGGCTCGGATGTCATTGCAACCGATGAGGATGGCATCGGCGTATTGTTGCTGGGCGGGGCCGCCAGTGCGGTCGCCAGCGTCATTACCGGTGGCGAGAATGGTGTACGCCTGAGTTATGAAAGTGCGGACATGAACAGCAGCAGCCTGGTATTGAACCGCTCGCATGTCGAAGGTCGCAACGGTGCCGCGCTATTGGTGGAAGGCGATGAATACGGCACGACCGAGGCGGATATCCACGTGCTCAACGGCTCGACCTTGAGCGGCGGCAACGGCAATATCCTGGAAGTCACCGGCGGCGCCAGCGCCAACATGAACGTCGACCGCAGCGTCCTGGTGGGTGACATCGTGGTCGAAGAGGGCGGCAGCGCGAAAGTGCAGCTCAACAATGGCTCCTGGCTGACCGGCCAGTTGAAGAACGTCGCCGAGTTGAGCGTCAACGATGCCTCCAATTGGGTATTGGTAGGCGACAGCAATGTCGACGCCTTGAAGATGGGCGGCGGCGCCGTGCACTTTGGTGGGCCGGATGAGTTCTACCAGTTGGACGTCAAGAGCCTGGAAGGCAACGGCACGTTCATCATGCACACCGACTTTGCCACCCACCAGACCGACTTCCTCAACGTGGAAGGCAAGGCCGAGGGGAACCACCGCCTGTTGTTGGACGCCACCGGTTCGGAACTGGCCAGCGGCAAGCCGATCAAGGTGGTGCATACCGAAGGCGGCGACGCACACTTTTCCCTGGTGGGCGACACCGTGGACATCGGCGCCTATGCCTATGGTCTGCAAAAGGACGGCAACGACTGGGAGCTCGACCCGACGCGTCGCGGTACCAGCACCAGCGCCCACTCGGTACTGGCGTTGTTCAACAGTGCGCCGACCGTGTTGTACGGCGAATCGTCCATCCTGCGCACCCGCATGGGTGAATTGCGCTTCAGCGATGGCAAGGACAATGGCCTGTGGATGCGCAGCTACGGCAACAAATATGAGGTGGCCGCCAATAAAAACGGTGCCGGTTATGCGCAAACCCAGAAGGGCTTCACGATTGGCGCCGACGCGCCGTTGTCCAGCGGTGATGGTCAGTGGCTGGCCGGTGTCATGGCCGGTCACAGCAGCTCGGACCTGAACCTCACCCGTGGCAGTAAAGGTGAGGTCAAGAGCTACTACCTGGGTGCCTACGCCACGTGGCTGGACGATGAGAGCGGTCTGTATTTCGACGGTGTCGCCAAGCTCAACCGCTTGCACAACGACGTGAACGTGATCATGAGCGACGGCAAGAAAGCCAAGGGCAACTACGCGCAAAATGCCGTGGGGGCCTCGGCGGAATTGGGTCGCCATATCAAACTGGATAACGACTTCTTCATCGAACCCTACGGCCAGTTGTCGGCAACCATCACCCAGGCGCAGAGCTATGAGCTGTCCAACGGCCTGCAAGCCAAAGGTGATCGCTCCAGCTCCGTGGTCGGCAAGGTGGGCGTGACCACCGGCAAGAACATCCAGCTGGACAGCGGCGGTGTGTTGCAGCCGTACCTGCGCACCGCGCTCGCCCATGAGTTCGACCAGAGCAACAAGGTGTTCGTCAACGATCAGAGCTTCAACAATGATCTGTCGGGCTCGCGGATCGAGCTGGCGGCAGGCCTGGCCATGTCGGTTTCCAAGAACGTCAAGCTGCATGCGGATATTGAAACCAGCAAAGGCAAGAAGATCGACCAGCCTTGGGGCGTCAACTTCGGTGTGCGCTACGATTTCTAAGGCGCACACACACTTGAACAGGGGAAGCTAGGGCTTCCCCTTTTTTGTGCCTTCAGATCAGTACGCCCAGCCAGGTCGAACCCAGCAGGAGCAAGGCCATGCACTGGTTGAAACGGCGCATGGCCTGCGCCGAGCGCAAGACCCGGCTGGAGCCTGCGCCCAGCATCGCCCAGGCGCCGAGACAGGGCAGTGAAATCAGGAAAAACACCAGCGACAGGATCAATACCTGGTGCTGGCGGTCTGCGCCAGTGCCGGCGAACACACTGACCACCGCCAATGCCATCATCCAGGTCTTGGGGTTGATCAATTGCAGGCTGGCGGCGCCCGTCAAGCCCAGGCGTGTTTGCGCCGATTGTGGGTCGATCGCGGTTGTCGGTGTGCGGAAAATCTGCCAGGCCAGGTAACTCAGCCACGCCACTCCAGCCCACTGCATCGCGCTTTGTACCCTGGGCAGTTGCACCAGCGACTGGCCCACGCCGGCCCCCACCAGCAGCACAATCCCCGCCGCGCCGGCGCACGCTCCGAGGATGATCGGCAAGGCGGCCTTGAAGCCATACCGCGCGCTGTTGCTTAGCACCAGGATATTGGTGGGGCCGGGGGTGATGGAGGCGACGAAGGCGAACAGCATGAACGGCAGCAACGTGGGCAACATGGCGGGTGACTCCGGTAAACCAATCGATGGAGTCGATCTTCGCCAGCGCGCACGTTACCTGTCTGGAAGATTTGAGCAGCGCTTGCGGTACGCGGCGGGCGTCAGGCCGTAGGCGCGTACGAACCAGCGACCGAGGTGGCTCTGGTCGGCAAAGCCCAGGGCGATTGCCACATCGGCCGGTTGCTCGCCCTTGGCCAGCCAGTGCCGGGCGCGCGCCAGGCGCAGTTGCACCAGATAGGCATGCGGCGGCAGGCCGAAGGCGCTCTTGAACGCGCGGGTCAGGCGGAAGCGGTCGACGCCGCAGGCCAGCGCCAGTTCATCCATGCCGACGTCGTGATGCAGGTGGGCGTGCAGGTATTCCCGCGCCTTGTGGGCCACCCGCGGCAGGCGTGGATCCTCGCGGTAACGGCTGCGCCAGTGCAGTTGGGCCGTGAGGCGCTCGAGCAACTGGTCCATGGCCCGTTGCCGCACAATGCGCAACTCGCCACTGTGCAGGGTCTGGAACGCCTGGCTGGTGGCAATGGCCAGGCGCGGGTCGCTGGTCAAGGTGTGGGCGAACCCCAGCTGGCTGTCGAGCGGCGCCTCTTCGAACACCGCACTCACTTCCCGCGCCAGCCACTGCGGGTCGAGGTAGAGCATGTGGTAGGTAAAGCCGTCCGGCGTGGGCGCATCGCCGTCATGCAACTCGCCGGGCTCGACCAGGAACACCTGGCCGGGCACGCTGTTGTGACGGGTGCGACGGCAGTTGAATTGCTGCACGCCTTGTTCGGTCACGCCGACCAGGTAGCTGTCGTGCCAATGGGGGTCGTAGGCATGCCCCTCGAAATGCGCGCGCAGGGTCTCGATGCCGGTGTCGGCGTCCTGGGACAGGTCGATCCAATTGCGTGCGGCCATAAGACACCGGAACGGAATGTGTAAGGGTATTAGCGCCCAGCGGCTCCAGGGCGTCTAGAAGGTTTGTGCAGCTAGCCGAACAGTCCGGCGGCGATGTTGATCGAGAAACCCAGGATCGCGGTGTTGAACAGGAATCCGATCAACGACTGGCCCAGCACCACCTTGCGCATGCCCCGGGTGGCAACGCCGACGTCGGAGGTTTGCACCGCCACGCCGATGGTGAAGGAAAAATACAGGAAGTCCCAATAGTTGGGGGTCAGCAAGCCTTCGGCAAAACGCAGCGCCGGCTCCTTGCCCTCCCAGGTGTAATAGAGGCGGGCGTAATGCACGCTGAAAATCACCCCGATCAGCAGCCACGAACCGATCACCGTCAGCCCGGTAAAGCCGTAGTGCAGCAGGCGCTCGGACGTGGCCAGGTCCTTGCTGCCGACCAGCTCGAACGTGATGGTGGCCAAACTCGCGATGGCCGCGATGCACACCATGAACAGCACCAGCCCGGCATTTTCATCCTCGATCTCGGCGATGCGTTTCACATCCTGGGCCTTGGCGCGGATGGTCAGCCACAGCATCAGCACCAGGTAGGTCCAGACCCCGGCGTTCCAGCCGATGAGGATTTTGCTCACGAGAGTATCCGCCGGCGCCAGGATGCCCACGGCAAGGCCGAGCACGGCGGCGGAAGAGAGGCGAGGGTGGGTACGGGCTAGAAAGGGCATGGCAGCTCACACATGGCTATTTGTGAGCACCTTAGCGCATTCTGAAGCGGCTGGCCCAATGGTGAGCTTATGGGGAGCGAGGGGGTATGGGGGGAGCATGGGTTCATGGGGTGAAGATGGCTCCATGGGGTGAGCATGGCTTCATGGAGTAAAGATGGCTCCATGGGTTGAGCATGGGTTCATAAGGTGAAGATGGCTCCAGGGGGTGGACTGGCTTCATATGGTGAGCTGGTGTCATGGGGTGAACATGGCTTCATGGGGTGAACTGGGGGTCATGGGGTGAGCATGGCTCCATGGGGTAAAGATGGCTTCATGTGGTGAACGGGTGTCATGTGGTGAGCATGGCTTCATGTGTTAAAGATGGCTTAATGTGGTGAGCAGGCTTCATGTGGCGAGCGGGCTTGCCCCGCGTTGGGCTGCGAAGCAGCCCCAATAGTCTCACCGCGGTTTTCCAGATATTCCGGGGTGGATGGTTTTGGGGCGGCTTCGCAGCCCAACGCGGGGCAAGCCCGCTCACCACAACAAGCCTGCTCACCACAACAAGCTCATTAGCCATGACAAGTCCACTGGCCACAACAAGCTCACTGGCCACAACAAGCCAACCAGCCACAAAAATCTCAGCATTCCTCACAAGAACCACCGCCCGCATCAGCCCTTCTTGCGCACCAGCTTCATCACCACCACAAAAAACACCGGCACAAACACCACCGCCAACGTCGCGGTAATCATCCCGCCGATCACCCCGGTACCAATCGCCTGCTGGCTCGCCGAGCTGGCACCGGTGGCAATCGCCAGCGGCACTACGCCGAGGATGAACGCCAGCGAGGTCATGATGATCGGTCGCAACCTCAGCCGCGCGGCCTTGAGGGTCGCATCGATCAGGTCTTCGCCCTGGTCATACAGGTCCTTGGCAAATTCGATGATCAGGATCGCGTTCTTCGCCGACAGCCCGATGATGGTGATCAAGCCGACCTTGAAGAACACATCGTTGGGCATGCCACGCAAGGTCACGGCCAGCACCGCGCCGAGGACGCCCAACGGCACTACCAGCAGCACGGAGGTCGGGATCGACCAGCTTTCATACAGCGCCGCCAGGCACAGGAACACGATCAGCAGCGACAACCCCAACAGCAAGGGTGCCTGCGAGCCGGACAAGCGTTCCTGCAACGACAACCCGGTCCATTCCTGGCCAAGGCCCGCGGGCAACTGGCTGACCAGGCGCTGGATTTCTTCCATCGCTTCGCCGGTGCTGTGGCCCGGCGCGGCTTCACCACTGATGGCAATCGCCGGATAACCGTTGTAGCGGGTCAGCTGCGCCGGGCCCTGGGTCCACTTGGCTTCGACAAACGCCGACAGCGGCACCATCTTTCCAGCGTTGTTGCGCACGTGGATCTTCATCAAGTCGGCGACCTGGCTGCGCTGGTCACCTTCGGCCTGCACCACCACCCGCTGCATGCGGCCCTGGTTGGGGAAGTCGTTGACATACGCCGAGCCGATGGCCGAGGACAGCACGTTGCCGACATCGGCAAACGACACGCCCAGCGCATTGGCCTGCTTGCGGTCGACTTCCAACTGCACCTGCGGCGCCTCGGCCAGGGCGCTTTCGCGCACGTTGGCGAGGATCGGGCTTTTTTCCGCGGCCGCCAGCAGTTCGGTGCGGGCCTGCATCAATGCGGCGTGGCCGACGCCCCCACGGTCCTGCAGACGGAATTCGAACCCGCTGGAGGTGCCCAGCCCATCCACCGGCGGCGGCAGGATCGCATACGCGATCGCATCCTTGAGCTCGCTGAACGTCGCGTTGGCGCGGTCGGCAATCGAGGCTGCGGAGTCATCGCTGCCACGCTGCGACCAGTCCTTGAGCGTGGTGAACGCCAGCGCCGCATTCTGCCCCGAGCCGGAGAAGCTGAAGCCCATGATCATGGTGGTATCGCCCACCCCCGGCTCGCTGGCGTTGTGCGCTTCAATCTGCTCGGCGACCTGCACCGTGCGGTTCTTGCTCGCACCCGGCGGCAGCTGGATATCGGTAATGGTGTAGCCCTGGTCTTCGACCGGCAGGAACGAGGAGGGCAGGCGGCTGAACATCAGCCCCAGGCCCACCAGCAACACCAGGTAGACCAGCAGGTAGCGGCCGCTGCGCTTGAGCGCATAGGCCACCCAGCCTTCGTAGCGATCGGTGAGTTGCTCGAAACGTTTATTGAACCAGCCGAAGAAACCACCCTTGGCATGGTGTTCGCCCTTGGCGATCGGCTTGAGCAGGGTGGCGCACAGCGCCGGGGTCAAGGTCAGGGCCAGGAACGCCGAGAACAGGATCGAGGTGGCCATCGACAGCGAGAACTGCTGGTAGATCACCCCCACCGAACCGGCCATGAACGCCATCGGCAGGAACACCGCCACCAGCACCAGGGTAATCCCGACGATAGCGCCCGTGATCTGGCCCATGGCTTTCTTCGTCGCCTCCTTGGGCGACAGGCCCTCGGTGACCATGATCCGCTCGACGTTCTCCACCACCACAATGGCGTCATCCACCAGGATACCGATGGCCAGCACCATGCCGAACATGGTCAGCACGTTGATCGAGAACCCCAGCAGCAGCATGGTCGCGAAGGTGCCCATCAGCGCGATCGGCACCACCAGCGTCGGGATCAGCGTATAGCGCACGTTCTGCAGGAACAGGAACATCACCGCAAACACCAGCGCCATGGCTTCGAGCAGGGTGTAGACCACCTTGGTGATCGAGACCTTGACGAACGGCGAGGTGTCGTACGGAATCTTGTATTCGACATTGGCCGGGAAGTAGCGCGACAGCTCGTCCATCTTCGCCCGCACCAGGGTCGCCGTGTTCAACGCGTTGGCGCCCGGCGCCAGTTGCACGCTGACGGCGGTGGACGGCTTGCCGTTCAGGCGCGTGGAAAACTGGTACTCCTGGCTGCCGATTTCCACCCGCGCCACATCGCCGATGCGCACGGTGGAGCCGTCCGGGTTGGCCTTGAGCACGATGTCGGCGAATTCCGCCGGCGTCGACAGCTGGCCCTTGACCAGGATCGCGGCGGTGATTTCCTGGGTCCTGGTGCCCGGCAAGTCGCCGATGCTGCCAGCGGAAACCTGGGCGTTCTGCGCGCTGATCGCGGCATTCACGTCCGCCGGGGTCAGGTTGAAGCCGATCAGCTTCTGCGGGTCGATCCAGATGCGCATGGCGCGCTCGGCGCCATACAACTGCGCCTTGCCGACCCCGTCGAGGCGCTTGAGCTCGTTCATTACGTTGCGCGCCAGGTAATCGCTGAGCGCTACGTCATCGAGCTTGCCGTCGCTGGAGGTGAGGGTCACCAGCAGCAGGAAACCGGCGGACACTTTCTCCACCTGCAAGCCCTGCTGCGTCACCGCTTGCGGCAGGCGCGGCTCGACTGCCTTGAGACGGTTTTGCACATCCACCTGGGCCATTTCCGGATCGGTGCCCGGCTGGAACGTCGCGGTGATGGTGGCCGAACCGAGGCTGCTCTGGGATTCGAAATACAACAGGTGGTCGGCGCCATTGAGCTCCTGCTCGATCAGGCTGACCACGCTTTCGTCCAGGGTCTGGGCCGAGGCGCCGGGATACACCGCGTAGATCTCGACTTTGGGCGGCGCGACATTGGGGTACTGCGCCACCGGCAACTGCGGGATCGCCAGCAAGCCGGCGAGCAGGATAAACAGGGCGACCACCCAGGCGAAGATCGGGCGATCAATAAAGAACTGCGGCATTCTCAATAATCCTTATTGGCCGGGTGCCTGGGCGAGCGGCACGGGGCTGTCATCCACCTGGACTTTTTCACCGGGGCGCGCGTGTTGCAGGCCCTCGACGACAATGCGGTCACCGGGCTTGAGGCCGCTGCTGACGATCCAGCGGTCCTCGACCACCGCACCCAGTTCCACCGGTTGCTGGCTCACGGTTTGCTCGGCGTCCAGCAGCAGCACCATGGGGATACCGGCGCTGTCGCGGACGATGGCGCGTTGCGGCACGCTGATCCCTTGTTTATCGACGGCCTGCTCCAGGCGCACACGCACAAAGCTGCCAGGGAGCAAATCGAGGTCCGGGTTGGGGAATTCGCTGCGCAGGATGATCTGCCCGGTGCCGGGGTCGACGCTGATTTCGGCGAACAGCAATTTGCCCGGCAGTGGGTAGAGGCTGCCATCGTCCTGGATCAGCGTGGCCTTGGCCTGATCCTGGCCGACCTGCTTCAGGCTGCCGGCGCGGAAGGCGCGGCGCAGGTCGTTCAGTTCGCGGGTGGATTGGGTCAGGTCGGCGTGGATCGGGTCCAGTTGCTGGATGATCGCCAGGGGCGTGGCCTCGTTCTGGCCGACCAGTGCACCTTCGGTGACCAGCGCGCGGCCGATACGCCCGGAAATCGGTGCCGTCACGGTGGCGTAGCCCAGGTTCAGCTTGGCGCGCTCGACGGCCGCCTTGTTGGCGGCGACTTCGGCGTTGGTCTGGCGCACGGCGGCGCGGGCGTTGTCGTAGTCCTGGCCGCTGATCGCGTTGCCTTCGACCAGCTGGCTGTAGCGCTGCTCCTGCAGGCGCGCCTGGAACGCATTGGCCTCGGCCTTGCTCAGGTTGGCCTGGGCGCTGTCGAGGTCAGCCTTGAACGGCGCCGGGTCAATGCGAAACAGCACGTCGCCCTGTTTGACGTCGTGACCTTCCTTGAACACCCGCTGCATCACCACACCGGCTACCCGCGCGCGCACTTCGGCGATGCGCGGCGCGGCGATGCGCCCGCTCAGCTCGCTGCTGATGGACAGGGGCTTGGCCTGCAGGGTTTCAATGCGGACTTTGGCCAGCGGCATTTCCGGCGCTTGCGTGGCCGACTTGTCGCAGGCACTCAGTGCCAGCGTCAGGGCCAGCAGGCAAAACGGCGCAAACAGATTCTTTGACATGCTCTTATCCCAATATTGACTGGCGCATCCTAAGGTCACCTGCGCCGTGGTGCTGTGAAGCTGTGTAGGTGGTCTGTGAAGAAATGTAAGGTGCGACCCATAGTCGGCAGAGGGCGTATATCCTTGCACAATCCTGCAAGCACTGGAGATCCCATGTGGGAGGGGGCTTGCCCCCGATCGCGGTGTATCAGTCGAAACAGCCTTCACTGACCCACCGCTGTCGGCGGCAAGCCCCCTCCCACATGGGATTTGTGTACGACCAATAACTGTATTTTCTGGAAACACCTTTATGCCCAACATCCTCCTGGTGGAAGACGACGCCGCACTCTCCGAGCTGATTGCCAGCTACCTGGAGCGCAATGGCTACCACGTCAGCGTGCTCAGCCGTGGCGACCACGTGCGTGAGCGCGCGCGGCTCAACCCGCCGGACCTGGTGATCCTCGACCTGATGCTGCCGGGCCTCGACGGCCTGCAAGTCTGCCGCCTGTTGCGCGCCGACTCGGCGGGCTTGCCGATTCTGATGCTCACCGCCCGCGATGACAGCCACGACCAGGTGCTTGGCCTGGAAATGGGTGCCGACGACTATGTGACCAAACCCTGCGAGCCACGCGTGCTGCTGGCGCGGGTGCGCACCTTGCTGCGGCGCAGCAGTTTGTCCGAACCCCAGGTGGCCAATGACCAGATCCTCATGGGCAACCTGTGCATCGACCTGTCGGAGCGCACCGTGACCTGGCGCGAGCAGGCGGTGGAGTTGTCCAGCGGCGAGTACAACCTGCTGGTGGTGCTGGCCCGGCATGCCGGCGAGGTGCTTAGCCGCGACCAGATCCTGCAACGCCTGCGCGGTATCGAGTTCAACGGCACCGACCGTTCGGTGGACGTGGCCATTTCCAAGCTGCGCCGCAAGTTCGACGACCACGCCGGCGAAGCGCGCAAGATCAAGACGGTGTGGGGCAAGGGCTACCTGTTCAGTCGTTCCGAGTGGGAATGCTGATCCATGTTTCGCGTACTGCTGCGCCTCTCCCTGATCATCATCATCACCTACAGCGCGGCAATCTTCTTGATTCCCAAGCTGGTGATCCAACTGTTCGAGCATCGCTACCTCGACTACAACGTCGAGCAGTCGCGGGGCATGCAAAAGCTGATCGTCAAGCAGTACCTGCGCGCACCGGTGGAGCGCTGGTCGCAGGTCACCGAACAACTGGACCGCGACTTCGCACCGCTGAAAGTGCAGTTGCTGCTGCGTCAGGACGCGCGCTACACCCCGGCGGAGGCCTTGCAGTTGGCGCAGGGCAAGCCGGTGATCCGCCTCGGGGAGTGGGGTTGGATGGAGGAGGTCAGCTCACCGATCAACGACCAGTTCGTGGTCAAGCTGACCATCCCTCCCGATTCGCTGGACATGAACCTGCTGTACTGGTCGATGAACGTGTTGATCGGCATCGCGCTGCTGGCGTGCCTGCTGGTCTGGCTGCGCCCGCACTGGCGTGACCTGGAGCGCCTGAAAAGCACGGCCACCCAACTCGGTCGCGGCAACCTCAGCGCGCGCACCGGGATTGCCCCCAGCTCCAACATCGGCAGCCTGGCCTCGGTCTTCGACACCATGGCCGGCGACATCGAGCACCTGCTCAACCAGCAGCGCGACCTGCTCAACGCCGTCTCCCACGAATTGCGCACACCGCTGACGCGCCTGGACTTCGGCCTCGCCCTGGCGCTCTCCGAAGACCTGCCCGAAGCCAGCCGCGAGCGCCTGCAAAGCCTGGTGGCGCATATTCGCGAGCTGGATGAACTGGTGCTGGAATTGCTGTCCTACAGCCGCCTGCAAAACCCGGCGCAATTGCCCGAACGCGTCGAGGTGGTGCTCGACGAATTTATCGACAGCGTGCTCGGCAGTGTCGATGACGAGTTGGAAAACCCCGAAATCGTTATTGATGTGGCACTCGATTGCGCCGTGGAGCGCTTCAGCCTCGACCCGCGCCTCACCGCCCGTGCCTTGCAGAACCTGCTGCGCAACGCCACGCGTTACTGCGAAAAACGCATCCAGGTCGGGGTCAAGGTCTGCCCCAAGGGCTGTGAAATCTGGGTGGACGACGACGGCATCGGCATTCCGTTGGACCAGCGCGAGCGCATCTTCGAACCGTTCTACCGCCTCGACCGCAGCCGCGACCGCGCCACCGGTGGTTTCGGCCTGGGCCTGGCGATCAGCCGGCGCGCCCTCGAAGCCCAGGGCGGCACGTTAACCGCGCAGGCCTCGCCACTGGGCGGTGCCCGGTTTCGCGTGTGGCTGCCCTGCGTCGCCTGATCAGAGCACTTTGACCGCGCGGCCGATTGCCTGGATCGGCCCCGTAGGTTTGCCGGTGGGTGAGCCGCTCGGGGCCTCGAGGGTCAGCTCGAACAACTGGTTTGGCGTCAATGGCGGCAGCTTGTCCAGCGGCACCGAGAGGGTCTGTCCCGGCTTGACCAGGCCCAGGGACACCGGCCCTTGCCAGCCCTCGCCCTTGGTCCAGAACTGCAGGGCCTTGTCGGCCGGGACTTCCATCACCCCCAATGGAATCAACTGAATCTGCTGATTGTGGCTGGCCTGGATCACCCAGCCCGGCGCCTGGCTCTGTGGCGCCACCAGCACCACCACGAAGCTCGGCGTGGCGCCGGGTGGACGGGTCAGCAGCAACGCAGACAGCACCAGGCTCGCCAGCAGGCCGGCACCGGCAAGGCCGCGCCACACGGCCAGCAGGTTCCACCACGGCACTCCGCTGGCGGTGGGTGCGAGGGTGCGCTCGATGCGCCGCCACAGGAGAGGCGAGGGCGGCACTGGTGCTGCCAGGGCTGTCAGGGGCAATAGCCGTTGCTCCCAGGCATCCACCGCGGCCCGCAGTTCGGCATCGTGCGGCAGGAGGCGTTCCACCTCGGCACGCTGCTCGATGGGCAGGGTGCCGAGCACGTATTCGCTGGCCAGTTCGTCGAGTGTTTCGTTCATGCCATGCACTCCCGCAACGCGGTGAGGCTACGTTTGATCCAGGCTTTGACAGTGCCCAATGGGGTGCCCAGTTTTTGCGCGATTTCGCTGTGGGAATAACCGTCGACATAGGCATGCAGGATGCAGGTGCGACGGGCCGGGTCGAGTTGCTCCAGGCAGGTGTGCATCTGCCCCGAGCGCGCGGGAAATTCAAAGGTCACGGTGTCGGCGGCGAGCTGTTCGTGTTCCTCGCCCAGCGCCACCTCGCGATGCTGGTTGCGCACATGGTTGAGCGCCAGGTGGCGGGTCACGCTGAATACCCAGCCGCGTGCCGAGCCGCGCACGGGGTCGAAACTGCCGGCGCCGCGCCAGATCTTGATAAACGCGTCGTGCACGATGTCTTCGGCCAGGGCCTTGTCCCGCACGATGCGCAATGCGACGCCGAGCAAACGGCTGCTGTCCTGCTCATACAACTGGCGCAGGGCGCGTTGGTCGCCCCGGGCACAGGCCGAGAGGCAGGCTGGGTAATCAAAGAGGGTCTCAGGCAAAACGTTGTATTCCTGGCACTGAATTAACCGCCGCCACGCTCCCTGTGTGGCGAGCAAGCGTGCTCGCCACGACACGCCGGCGCCCACAGGGGGCAGCGTAGCTGACTTTGCTCAGCTGGCGGACCAGAAAATGTAATCGGCCTGGTAGCTCACCACCGCCTGCTCACCCTTGTTGGCGGCACTGCACGCGGTACTCGGGGCAACGCCCCCTTTGAGCGCGACCCGCTGGATGTAGCTCACGCCGCTCATCGCGCCCTTGCCTTCGGCCGGGTTGGCCTTGACCAGTTGATAGGGCAGGTTGCCGTCACCCGACGGCGCCACGGCGAGCTGGGTGCCGGTGATTTTCGAACCGTCCTTGGCCTGCCAGGTGGCCGGTGGGCCGAAATAGGTGCCGACGGGCTTGCCGCTGCGATCATTGAGCACGGCCTTGGGGCCGACGAAGGTCCACTCGGTCTGGCCGGCGGCATTGGGCTTGTCGCGGCACTCGTAGGTGATTTCGCCAATGCCGGTGGTTTCCAGCGCGACCTTGTGGCCCGCCGGCACTTTGATGCTGTCGGGCAAGCCGGTCTGGGCAAAAGCGGCGGGGGTGGCGAACAACAAGCCGGTGAGGCAGAGCAGTGTTTTAGCGTTCATCGGTGCTTCTCCATTCAGTCAAACAGCGGGGGTACTGGAAGGACTACCCATGACGCGCACGATTGGATGCAGCGATTAGAAAATAAAGTCATGAAGGCGCACACTGTGTCCCCGCTTTATCCGAGGAGAGATTGGCAATGACTGGTGTCCACGCGTCTGCTCAACAAGGTTTCTCCACCCAGGCCGTCACCTACGCCCAGGGCCGGCCGGATTATCCACGGCAACTGACCGGCTGGCTCACGGAGGCGCTCGGCGTTGACGCGCAGTCAACTGTCATCGACCTGGGCGCCGGCACCGGCAAATTCACGCGTTTGCTCAGCACCCTGGCGCCGACCCTGATCGCCGTCGAACCGGTGCAGGCGATGGGCGCGCAATTGAGCAAGCTGTTGCCGGACGTGCGCCTGGTCGACGGTACCGCCGACTCCATGCCCCTGGCCGCCGCCAGTGCCGACGCGGTGGTCTGCGCCCAGGCGTTCCACTGGTTCTCGACCCAGGCGGCGCTGCGGGAGATCCACCGTGTACTCAAACCCGCGGGCCGGCTCGGACTGGTGTGGAATGTGCGTGATGAGTCGGTGGCCTGGGTCGCGGCGATCACCGCGATCATCACGCCTTACGAGGGCGACACGCCGCGCTTTCATACCGGGCGCTGGCGCGAAGCCTTTACCGGCGAGCTTTTTTCCGCGCCTGAACTCAGCTGTTTCCCGTATAGCCATGTCGGCAGCCCTCAAGAGGTGATCATGGATCGCTTCCTCTCGGTGAGCTTTATTGCCGCGCTGCCGGACGCGGAAAAGGCCAAGGTGACCGCGCAGTTGCAGGACTTGATCGACACCCATCCGGACCTGTGCGGGCGTGACACCGTGGCCTTCCCGTACCAGACTCAGGCGTACGTCTGCCGTCGACTGAGCTAAAAGGCATAAAGTCAGATCATATTGATATAAGTCGTTATAAGAAAAATCGCTATCCTGCGGCCAGAAATTTATAAGGCCGCGGGAAGTTGTAATGGATGTGGGTAATGTTGGTTTTGTAGTCGCGGGCCTGATCGTTGGTTTTATCGTTGGCATGACCGGCGTGGGCGGGGGCTCGTTGATGACGCCGATCCTGTTGTGGTTCGGCATCAATCCGGCCACGGCGGTCGGCACTGACTTGTTGTACGCCGCGATCACCAAGTCCGGTGGCGTGCTGGTACACAGCAAGAACAAGAACATCGACTGGACCATCACCGGCTGGCTGACCCTGGGCAGCGTGCCTGCCGTGTTGCTGACCTTGTGGTTCCTCGCCAGCCTGCACACTGACCCCAGCGCCATGAACGCGGTGATCAAGCAGGCCCTCGGCGTGGTGCTGCTGCTGACGGCGCTGGCGATCCTGTTCAAGAAAAGCCTGCTGGCCTTCGCCCAGCGCCATGCCGGCGATGGCTACCACATGAACCCGCGCAACCTGAATGCGTTGACGGTGGTGACCGGTGCCGTGCTGGGCACCATGGTCGCGCTGACCTCCATCGGCGCCGGCGCACTGGGCACCGTCGCGTTGTTTATCCTTTATCCGTTCCTGGCCACCCGCCGCCTGGTGGGCACCGAGATCGCCCACGCCGTGCCCCTGACCCTGGTGGCGGGCCTGGGCCACGCCGGCATGGGCAATATGGACTGGCACCTGCTGGGCTTTTTGCTGATGGGCTCGCTGCCGGGCATTTACCTGGGCAGCCACATGACCGGCAAAGTCCCGGACGGCGTATTGCGCCCATGCCTGGCAATCATGTTGATGACCATCGGCTACAAACTGGCCTTTTAAGACATAAACAGGGTCCAAAGGTGAGAGGGGGCAAGCCCCTCCCACATGCTGACTGCGATCAACCTTGATTCAGGCTTTCGCCGGCCCATTACCGATCTGCCACACAAACGGTGGCTCGGTCGCATTGATCACCCAGTCGCCGACGATCCGCGCCTTGTAGATCACCGGGTTGTGCGACGACACCGTGCGCGCATTGCGCCAGTGGCGGTCCAGAGACTTGCCCTGGCGCACATCCGACGCCCCCAGTGCATTGAACAGTTCGCTGGTGGCGCGCTGGATCAATTCCGACACCACCACCTGCGCCGTGGCCGACTCGATCTCGGCGGCCAGATTGGCCGCGTGCTCAGCCGCATCATCGCCGCCAAACCGCGCCAGGTAAGCCTGTTGCGCCGGCGCTGCGGCTTTCAACGCGCTGGCTTCGGCGGCATACACCAGCGCCGCGACTTCACCCACCACCTGCTGGACCTGTGCATCCTGGCTGACATGCGGCGCATTGCCGTGGCTGTAGATGCGTTTGCGGCTGCGCACCTGATGGGCGACATCGCGCAACGCGGCGCGGCCGATACCGGCGAGGCTGGCGAGCAGCACCAACTGGTAGAACGCGGTCTGGTATTTGAAGCGAGTAGCGAAGTCGATGACGTTGTCCGCCTCCACCACCGCATCGGTAAAGCGCGAGGTGCCGCTGCCGGTGGTGCGTTGGCCGAAACCGTCCCAATCATCGCTGTGCACCACGCCGGGCTGGCGCGCGCGCGTGGCGGCGATCACATCGCCGCCGGTGTCGCTGCGTTGGGCGTACACGTCGATCCAGTCGGCGAAAATGCTGCCGGTGCTGTAGAACTTTTCGCCGTTGAGCTTCCAGTTATCGCCATCCGGGCTGACCTGGGTGACCACCTCACCGATGGCCACGGTGCCGATTTCAGTCCAGGCGCAACCGACGATATCACCGTCGACAAAGCGCTTGAACCACAGGTCGCGGCCGGCACTCGGGGCGGCGTTGAGGCGATCTTCGGCAAACGCGAAATGCCCGCGCAGGGCCTGGGGCACGTTGGAGTCGGCTTCAGCCAGCTCGATCAGCAACTCGAACAACTGCGGCAGGGACGCGCCGCCACCGCCGTATTCCACCGGCACCCGCACCGCGCCGAAACCGGCTTGTTTAAGCCACTGGATCGGTTCATGGGGCAGGGTGCGGGTTTGCTCGCGCTCCACCGCACCCGCAGCGATACGCTGGAAAATCGGGCGAAAGCGCGCGGCGAGGGTGGTGTAGTCGACGCCGGTGGACAGCGGGTTGATGACGTGTTGTTCGGTCATGGGCAAAAGCTCCAGGGCAGTGATCAATGCCAAGGGTGATTGCACACTCCGTGCCGGGTGCCTGGGCCCATGTTTACGCGGGAGATGCTGCGCCAGCTGTTGCCCCAGCAACAGTGAACCGACAAACCGCCACGATCCATGACAGGCGTCTGCGCCTGAGCGCCGGCCGGGTTTGCCGCCGTAGCCCGCACGGCGCGTGCGTTTGCCCGCGGCTGGCACGCTTGCTGCTCAACCCCTCGGTACATCCCTGTGTGCGAGGTAGTGATCGATGAGTCAGCAAGCCGTGAAATTTGCCTATTGGGTGCCCAACGTCAGCGGTGGGCTGGTGGTGAGCAAGATCGAACAGCGCACCCATTGGGGCATCGACTACAACCGCAAACTGGCGCAACTGGCCGAAGCCGCCGGCTTCGAATATGGCCTGACGCAGATTCGCTTCACCGCCGGCTACGGCGCTGAGAACCAGCATGAGTCCGTGGCGTTCAGCCACGCGCTGCTGGCGGCGACCACCACGCTCAAAGTGATTGCCGCGATCCTGCCCGGCCCATGGCAACCAGCGCTGGCGGCCAAGCAACTGGCAACCATTGACCAGCTCACCAACGGCCGCATCGCGGTGAACATCGTCAGTGGCTGGTTCAAGGGTGAGTTCCAGGCCATCGGCGAACACTGGCTGGAACACGACGAGCGTTATCGTCGCTCCGAGGAATTCATCCGTGCCCTCAAGGGCATCTGGACCCAGGACAACTTCACCTTCAAGGGCGACTTCTATCGCTTCAACCAATACACCCTCAAGCCCAAGCCGCTGGGCCACCCGGAAGTGTTCCAGGGCGGCAGTTCGCGGGCGGCGCGCGACATGGCGGCGCGGGTGTCGGACTGGTACTTCACCAACGGCAACACCCCGGAAGGCATCAAGGCCCAGGTCGATGACATTCGCGCCAAGGCCGCTGCGAACAACCATTCGGTCAAGGTCGGCGTCAACGCCTTCATCATCGCCCGGGATACCGAGGAAGAAGCCCGCGCCGTGCTCGCGGAAATCATCGACAAGGCCGATCCGGAGGCGGTGAATGCGTTCGGCGACGCGGCCCGGCAGGCCGGCAAGGCTTCCCCCGAAGGCGAGGGCAACTGGGCCAAGTCCAGCTTCGAAGACCTGGTGCAGTACAACGACGGCTTCAAGACCAACCTGATCGGCACCCCGCAGCAGATCGCCGAGCGCATCGTCGCACTCAAGGCCGTGGGCGTGGACCTGGTACTGGCCGGCTTCCTGCACTTCCAGGAAGAGGTCGAGTACTTCGGCCAGCGCGTGTTGCCACTGGTGCGCGAGCTGGAGGCCAAGGCCGCGATCAAGCAGGTGGCCTGAGCATTCCCCGGGTGAAGACCACCACCGCCGCGCGCAGCTTGTTATTGCCAAAGCGGCACATGCGCTCGAACTCTGCATGGCTGACTGGCAGGTGCTGGCAGTCCAGGGGCTGGCGGTGCTGGCTGTGATCCACATCCGGGTCGTGCAGGTAGACGAAGTCGTCGTCGCAGTCGGTGACGATCACCCAATGCGGGGATTTCGAGCGGGTGAGGCGGTAGCTGCTGATCAACACCAGCGGCTGTCCGCCCTCCTGCAACAGCCGTGGCAAGTCCAGGGCGCCGCCGAAAACCTGCTCGACGTCGCTGCCTGCCAACTCTTCCTCAAACGCGGCATGCACCACGCGCATGACGTCCTTTTTATGCGGATCGCGTACGCCATCCAGAAACAACGGCCCGCGCACATTCACCTGCATCCGCACCCGAAAGTCCCGACGCCACGCCGCCAGAGCCAGGCCTTGCGGGCTGCAGCCGCCATGGCCGGCAGTCATGAACACGGTGGTCGCTTCCCGCCAGATCTGCAGCTCTTCGCGGCGCAGGGCCGGGCGCTCCGGGACCAGCGCGCCCATGGCCATCAACAGGCAGGCGGCGCCACAGGTGAAGTCGGTGGTCTGTTGGTAATACGGCACGCTGTGCGAGCGCGCATCCTGGTGCTGCAGGATGCGTTTTTCCAGGCGCAGGGCCGGGCTGTGGTCTTCGTAGTAGTCGTTGATCAGGGCAAAGCGGCGGTAGCCGTTGCGTTCATACAGGGCGAGGGCGCCGGGGTTGTCGGTGCGCACTTCCAGGCGCAGGTAGGCGCAGTCGTGTTCCACTGCGCAGGCCTCGATGCGGCTCAGCAGCTGTTTGCCCAGGCCCATGCCGCGCGCGTGCTCGGCGATGGCGATGGAGTACAGCCGTGCCAGCGAGGTGCCACGGTGGAACAGCACCAGCGCATAGCCGAGCAATTGCCCGTCCTGTTCCGCCACCAGCAACCGGCCATGGGCGCGGCTGACCATCCAGTGGAAACTGCGCGGTGACAGCCGGTCAGTGGTGAAACAGTGCTGTTCCAGTGCCACTAATTCAGGCACGTCCTCGGGGGCTGCAACGCGAAAGAAAAGAGCCATATGACCGCCGTAAAAGTTGCGTAACGAAACGGGACTTCTCTAAAAGATCGTGCTTAATAGAAAAGGTCGAGTTCTCTAAAGCGGATCAAATATTATGTCGGCGGTACAAGGTCATTGGCGTGAAGTATCCGAGCAAACTGTCGCGGCGACAATAACCAATAAGGGTTATTTTTCCGCCCCCCCCAAAGGCGCCAGTCAAGTTGTGATCATTGTCGAGCGCAAGGAAGACTGGGCCTCCTACTTCCCCAGCGAAGACATCGTCACCGCGCAGGAATACCTGGAGCAAACCCGCGAAAGCGAGACCGGCAAGCGTGTGCAGGTGATCAACCTGTGCCGCAGCTACAAGTACCTGGGGCACGGCTATTACTGTTCATTGCTGGCTGAAGCGCGCGGGCACAAGGTGATTCCGTCGGTGCGCACCATCAGCGAGCTGACCAAGAAGTCACTCTACGGCCTGGCGCTGGATGACCTGGATAAAACCCTCGATAAAGCCTTGAGTCATCATCTCTACAGCAATACCGAAGGTTTCACCCTGACCCTTTACTTTGGTCGAACCAATATTGAACCGTTGCAGGAGTTGGCCCGCCAGTTGTTTGAAGCGTTCCCGTGCCCGATCCTGTTAGTTGAATTCAGAAAGAACAACGGCTGGCACATTGAAGGGGTCAAGTCCGGCGTACTGCACAAGTTGCGCGATGACCAGGAAGATCAATTCGCCCACGCCCTCGACAACTTCAGCCGCAAGATCTGGCGCCAGCCCCGTTCACGTCGTCTGGCCCGTTATGACCTGGCGATTCTTCACGATCCCCAGGAGCAACTGCCGCCGTCCAATGCCAAGGCGCTGGAGAATTTCATCCGCGTGGGCAAGGGCCTGGGCATCGATGTGGAGTTGATCGAGCGAAAGGACTACTCGCGCCTGGCCGAATACGACGCCTTGCTGATCCGCGAGACTACAAGCGTCGACAACCACACCTACCGCTTCGCCAAGAAAGCCGAGAGCGAAGGGCTGGTGGTGATGGATGACCCGGCCTCGATCCTGCGCTGCACCAACAAGGTCTACCTCACCGACCTGCTCAACAGCCATCAACTGGGCATGCCCGCCACCGAGATTCTCTACAAGGAACGACCGGAAGATTTCGAACGGGTCGGCGAGCGCCTGGGTTTCCCGCTGGTGCTGAAGATCCCCGATGGCTGTTTCTCCCGGGGTGTGATCAAGGTCGAAAGCCAGGAAGCCTTGCTCAAGGCCACTGCCGAGCTGTTCGAACATTCGGTGCTGCTGCTCGCCCAGGAGTTCTTCTACACCGAATACGACTGGCGCATCGGCGTGCTCAATCGCAAGCCGATCTTTGCCTGCCAGTACTTCATGTCCAAGGGCCATTGGCAGATCTACAACCACAAGGCCATCGGCTCGGACATCAACGGCGAGTGCCGCACCCTGGCGGTCCATGAAGCGCCCAAGGCGGTGGTGGAGCTGGCGGTGAAGACCGCCAACCTGATCGGCGACGGGCTCTACGGCGTCGACCTCAAGCAGTCCGGCGACAAGGTGGTGGTGATCGAGGTCAACGACAATCCCAACCTGGATGCGGGCATCGAAGACGCCTATTTGCAGGACGACCTGTATGGCCTGGTGCTGGAGGAATTCGTACGGCGCCTGGAGTTGAAACGCCAGGGCCAGGTCTGGTGAGTCCCGATGATCCAGCGTTTTGAGCTAATCAATGGAAAACTGCTGGGCGTGGACAGCGCCTCGGCGCCGATCCTGTTATTCAACAACCCTGACCCGAGCGAGCGTGAATGGCTGCGTGACCATCACAAGCTGGATGAGCATGCACTCGCGTCGGCCCTGGACCCGGACGAGGTCTCGCGCATCGAGTTTCACCCCGACAACCTGTTCCTGATCTGGAAACGCCCGGAGAACTATTCTGGCGGCGGCAACCTGGTATTCGAAGTGTCGTCCTGCGGCCTGCTGTTTTCACCCGGTCGGCTGCTGGTAATCGCCACCGATGAAACCCCGCTGAGCGGCCTGGGCCAGCGCCGGCCGTTGCACGCGCCGCTCGACGTATTGCTCGACCTGCTGCTCAACAACATCCACCACTACCTGGGCCACCTCAAGGTGATCAAGCTGGTCGCGCGCGAGTTGCAGCAGCAGTTCAACGCGTCGATGAGCAACCATCACCTGATGCAGATGTTCAACCTCAGTGAAAGCCTGATCTATTACATCAACGCGCTGCACAGCAACGGCGCTGTGCTGTCGCGGCTGCGCAACCACGCGGAAAAGGAGCACTTCGGCGCGGAAATCCTCGGCCTGATCGATGACCTGATCATCGAGAACCATCAGTGCTACAAACAGGCCGAGATCTATTCCAATGTGTTTTCCGGGCTGATCGATGCGCGCGGCAACCTGATGAACAACAGCATGAACAACCTGTTGCGCAAGCTCACGCTGATCAACGTGGTGTTCCTGCCGCTCAATCTGATTGCCAGTGTGGGTGGGATGTCGGAGTTCAGCATGATGACGGCGGGTACGCCGTGGTGGGTGTCGTACCCGTTGTTCCTGGCTGCGATGGGGTTGGGGGCAGGCTTGATGGTGCTAGTGCTCAAGCGGATGGCGGGCGCGGCGATGTAAAGGTGGCGATGCATCAGGCACGCCTCTGCGCCTGGTTTGGGGCTGCTGCGCAGCCCAACGCGGGACAAGCCCGCTCGCCACAGGTTATTCGCCTGGCTGTGTTTGCAGGGTCAGCACTTCAAAGCCATCCGCCGTCACGGCCACGGTATGTTCCCACTGCGCCGACAGGCTGTTGTCCTTGGTCACCACCGTCCAGCCATCTTTCAGGCTGCGCACCTTGGAACTGCCCTGGTTAAGCATCGGTTCGATGGTAAACACCATGCCTTCGCGCAGTTCCATGCCGGTGCCGGGGCGGCCGAAGTGCAGGATCTGCGGGTCCTCATGCATCTGCTTGCCGATGCCATGGCCGCAGTATTCACGCACCACGCTGTAGCCGTTGGCCTGCGCGTGGCTCTGGATCGCATGGCCGATATCGCCCAGGCGCGCGCCGGGCTTGACCTGGCGGATGCCGGCCCACATCGCCTCAAAGGTCATTTCCACCAGGCGCCGCGCCTTGGGGGCGACGGTGCCGATCATGTACATCTTGCTGGAGTCGGCGATAAAGCCGCCTTTTTCCAGGGTGATGTCGATGTTGATGATGTCGCCGTCCTTGAGGATCTCCTTGGCGCTGGGCATGCCGTGGCACACCACCTCGTTGATCGAGGTGTTGATGGAGAACGGGTAATCGTATTGCCCGAGGCTGGCAGGGCGGGCTTTCAGGTCATTGCGGATGAAGGCTTCGACGGCGCTGTCCAGCTCCAGCGTGGAGCGGCCGGCGCTGACAAACCCGTCGAGCATGTCGAACACTTTGGCCAGCAGGCGCCCGGATTCGCGCATGACAGCCAGTTGGGCGGCGGTCTTGATCATCAGCTGCGCCCCCGGATCAGGTCGGGCTTGTCCAGCAGCAGTTTGTTGATCAACTCGTGGTAGGGCAGGCTGGGGTTCAGTTCGGCGAGCAGGCCGACCTTGATCCAGAACTCGGCCTGGGCGTTGATGGAGCGGTCCATGGCCGCACTGGCCAGGCGGAGTTGTTCGTGCAGTTGGTCGCTGATCTTGACGATGCCCATGGTCTTCACTGTGCTGGATTGATATACGAATCGTATACGTTTCGTATGCTTGAAGTAAACAGGATGTTGACTTGGTCCGGATGGCCGGTTAATTTCCTGGCATGACCTTCCAAGCCTTCCGCAGCCAGCCAAGCATTATTATTACCGCCATTCCTCATTTGGCGGGATAGCACACGGCTGCACCCAGACCCGCCCTTGAGGCGGGTTTTGTTTTTCCGTCTCCCGGGCTCTACACACACCAGGAGACACCCATGAGCAGCTGTCCCGTTCCTCCCCGCGCTGATGCAGGCCTGCTTGAACACTATGTGAAAAAGATCCTCGCCGCTCCGGTCTATGACCTGGCGGTGCGCACGCCCCTGCAAGCCGCGCCGGCGCTGTCGGCATTGCTCGGCAACCAGGTGCTGCTCAAGCGCGAAGACCTGCAGCCGACCTTCTCCTTCAAGATTCGCGGTGCCTACAACAAGCTCGTGCAACTGACCGCCGAGCAGAAGGCGCGGGGCGTAGTCACCGCGTCGGCAGGCAACCATGCCCAGGGGGTGGCGCTGGCGGCGCGTGAACTGGGGATCCGGGCGCGAATCGTGATGCCCGCGACGACGCCTGAATTGAAGGTGCTGGGCGTGCGCTCCCGGGGCGCCGAAGCGGTGTTGCACGGTGCCAGCTTTCCCTTTGCCCTGGCCCACGCGCTGCAACTGGCCGACGCCTCCGGGTATACCTTCGTGTCGCCCTTCGACGATCCGGATGTAATCGCCGGCCAAGGCACGGTGGCCATGGAGATCCTGCGCCAGCAGCAAGGGCCGCTGGACGCGATCTTCGTCCCGGTCGGCGGCGGCGGGCTGATTGCCGGGATCGCGGCCTACGTCAAATACCTGCGGCCCGAAGTGCGCATCATCGGCGTCGAGCCCGAAGGCTCCAGTTGCCTGTTGGCGGCCCTGCGCGCCGGTGAGCGTGTGGTGTTGCCGAGTGTCGACGGGTTTGCCGATGGCACGGCGGTCGCGCAGATCGGTGCGTTTGGTTTTGAAATCTGCCGGCAGTGGGTGGATGAAGTGATCACCGTGAGCAATGACCAACTGTGCAGCGCCATCAAGTTGATCTACGACGATACCCGCTCCATCACCGAGCCTTCCGGTGCCTTGGCGGTCGCGGGTATTCGCCAATACGTGTCAACGCGTGGCATAGCGGGGCAGACATTGGTAGCGGTTAATTCCGGCGCGAACATCAACTTCGATAGTTTGCGATATGTTGCTGAAAGAGTGGTCGCGCAAGGCGCAGTTTGATACCAGGCGTGGGGTTAAACGATTAATCGCAGCGGTTCGACGATTATTTCATCTACCCGGCCAAGCTTATATAAGGGTGCTGGGTGCTTATGAGGAATGGTTACAACGAGACTGGATTTTGCCGAGTAGGCTGGTGATGGTAAGCGTCTTCCAGGGGCGGCAAGACGCGGCAGGCACACGCTTGCCAGACTAAAAACAATCGATTGGCAGTCTCAGAAAAGGAGAGGTTGGCCATGCTTTCGGAATTAGAACTTCGCAGTATTATCGAAGGAAGTTTCCTGCCTAAACGGTGCGAATGCACCAAAGCCGAAGATGCCTCGCTGACGATCAAGGTCTATGACGACCGCGACCGTGACCGGGTGGATTTGGAAGTCAAAGGTATCAACGCCGACAAACTCGACAGCAGTCGAGCCTTGTGCAACCTGATCACCGGGTTGCGTGAAGACCTCAAGCACAGCCATGCACCCGCGCTGCAACGAGTAGCTGCGCGCAACCTGTACTAGATCGACGCTTGAGAGTGAGTGACCGAAGACCTGTGGGCCTGGATAAACGCCAGGCCCAATACGGTTTCCGTTGCCACCGCCAGCAGGATCCCAGGGCCTGCATTGCCATTGATCCACTCCCCGAACCCCAATACGGCCAGCACCAGGCAGCCGGCGATAAACCCGCTGGTCAGGGCGCGGCGTGTGTCTGAGGGTGGGGCAAGGCGAGCACGGTAGAACATGAGGCCGATGGCCAGGAACAGCGCGGCATTGCGGCGCGACACCAGCCCGGTGGCGCTGGAATATTCGACACTCCATAACCACAGCAGCAGGTCAGGACGCAGGCCCCAGACAAGTGCAAGGGCGAAGCAGAGCAGGGCGCTGAATGTTGCGAGAGAGCGGAAACTCAACTGCATGGCGAATCCCTTCAGCCGTATGACAAGCCCGCAAGACTACTCCTTCCTGTGCGGGCCTGTCCTGGGTCTTTCACCGGCTCAATTCTGGAAGTCGCAGGCTTCGGACATTTTCCGATAGCTCACGTCTTCGACCTTGCCGGCCGTGTCCACAAACTTGATATCCGCCTTGATGACTTTGCAGTCATTGGTCTGGGCCTCGTTCATGGCCAGCACCTTGGCGATGTTCATCGGCATGCCGTAGTGGTAAGGCACAGGGGTGACAGTCGCCGTTTGATCGGCAGCCTGGGCCAGGCCCGACACCGCCGCCAGCGCCAGCGCGCCGCCAAGCATTAAAGTGCGCAGTTTCATGGTGGTTCTCCGCAAGTGAGTACACTTTCACTCTCGACTTGCGGGATTAACCGTCGATTAATTTTTGCCTGGCTGACAAAACCTTCATAAAGGCTGGATTCAGCCGAGTTGATCACGATACGGCAAATCCGGCCCAGTCTTGCCACACGTCAACGCGGCAGCGCGAATGGCGAAGCCGAGCATCGTGTCGATCTGCGTGCGCGTCAGTTGCTGCAGGCCCTCCACCGAATCCAGGTTCTGCTCGGTCAACCAGGCAATCAAGGCGGCCTGGAAGGTGTCGCCAGCGCCGACGGTATCGGCCATCACCACCTTCTGTGCCGGTTGCGACCAGTTGCCGTGCTGGCGGCTGAAGACGCTGGCACCGTCGCCGCCACGGGTGAGGAATACCAGCTGGCAGCGGTGCTGCAGCCAGCCTTGCAGCACGCTTTCCGGCGACTGGTCGGGGTAGAGCAGGTGCAGGTCTTCGTCGCTGACCTTGATCAGGTCGGCGTGCTTGACCAGCTCCGCCACGCGCTCGCGCCACAGCTGGATATCCGGCTGGGGGTTGAGCCGTACGTTGGGGTCCAGGCTGATCAGGCGCTTGCCGCTTTCGCGCTTGACCAGGCTCAGCAGGGTGTCGCCGATCGGCTGCACCACCAGCGAGAACGAGCCGACATGCAGGCCGCGAATGTCCGCGCCCAGCACCGGCAGATGGGCGACTTCCAGCAGGCGGTCGGCGCAGCCTTCGCCGCGGAAGTTGTACTGCGGTGAACCATTGGCGCCCACGGCGACCATCGACAACGTCGTCGGCGCAGCAAACTCCACCAGGAACTGCTCGCTGACGCCTTCATCCTTGAGCACCTGCAACAAGCGCCGCCCGAGGAAGTCGGTCGACAACCCGCCGAACAGCCCGGCATCGATGCCCAGGCGGCGCAGACCCACCGCCACGTTGAACGGCGAGCCACCGGCAATTGCCTTGTAATTGACCTTGGAAGCCTGCCCGCTGGCATCTTCCTCGCTGAAAAAATCAAACAGCGCTTCACCGCACACCAGATACATAGTCGTTCGCTCTTAAAGGGTTGCTACTAGCTGTTGATAGCGCGCGTATGCCTGTTGGTAGGCGCTGACGCTGGCTGCCACCGGCAGGGTACGGCTGGCCGGGTCGACGCTCACGCACCGGTCGCACAGGCTGGCCAGGGATTCGCCGGACTGGCACCACGCCGCCTGGATCGCCGCGCCCAGGGCCGCAGCCTCGCTTTGTTCGGTGCAGATAACCTCGGTATTCATGATATCGGCGACCATCTGCCGCCACACCGGGCTTTTCGAACCGCCGCCGATCAAGCGGATGCGCAGGCTTTGCAGGCCGGTATGGCGCAGCAGGTCGAGGCCGTAGCGCAGGCCGAAGGTGGTGCCTTCGACCACGGCGCGGCACAGGTTGGCGCGGGTCAGGTTGGTCATGGTCAGGCCGTGCAGGCTGCCGGTGGCGTGGGGCAGGGCGGGCACGCGTTCGCCGTTGAGAAACGGCAGCATGCTCACGCCGTCGGCGCCGATCGGGGCCTTTTCGACCAAGGCGTTGAACGCGTTGAGGTCCAGCTCGAACAGCTCGCGGATTACCCCGGTGGCGTTCGTCAGGTTCATCGTGCAGATCAACGGCAGCCAGCCGCCGCTGGAGGAACAGAAAGTCGCTACCGACGCCTGCGCACTCACGTTGGGCTGGTCGGCGAAGGCATACACGGTGCCCGAGGAACCGAGGCTCATGGTGATCACACCGGGGGCGATATTGCCGGTGCCGATGGCGCCCATCATGTTGTCGCCGCCGCCGCTGGAGACAAGCGCGTTGGGGTTGATGCCCAGGCGTTCGGCGATGGCCGGCAGGATCGTGCCCACCGACTGGTGGGCGTCAATCAGTTCGGGCAGCGCGGCCTGCAGGCGACCGCTGGGGTCGATGTGCTGGAGCAGCGCCACGTCCCATTCACGGGAGCGCACATTGAAGTAACCGGTGCCGGAGGCATCGCCGTATTCCGCCACGGCGCGGCCGGTGAGCCAGTAGTTGAGGTAGTCGTGGGGCAGCAGGATATGCGCGATGCGCGCGAACACGTCCGGGTGCTGCTCGCGGGTCCAGAGCAACTTGGACACGGTGTAGCCCGGCGCGATGGCCACGCCGAGGCGTTCCAGCGAGCCACTTTCGCCGCCCAGGTAGTGCAGCAGACGATCATTTTCCGGCGCGGTTTCGGTGTCGCACCACAGCTTGGCCGGGCGCAGCACCTGGCCGCTGTCATCCAACAGCACCAGCCCGTGCTGCTGGCCGGACACGCCGATGCCGAGGATGTCCTGGCCGTCGACGCCGGCCTGTTGCAAGGCGCGGTGGGTGGCTTCGGTAAAGGCGTCCAGCCACTCCTGGGTGTGCTGTTCGCGACGGCCATTCGCGCCGCTGATCAGAGTGTGCGCCGCAGCGCCGAGGCCCAGCACCCTGCCGCTGGACGCGTCGAGGACGATGGCCTTGGTGCCTTGGGTGCCGCAGTCGATGCCGAGGAACAGGTTTTGCTGGGTCATGAGGGTGTGCTCAGCGGTGTTATTTTTTTGGATTGGCAACCCGGTCCAGTGTGGGAGGGGGCTTGCCCCCGATGGCTGTGGGTCAGTGTAGGATATTTGCCTGACACACCCTCATCGGGGGCAAGCCCCCTCCCACATTTTTTAAACCGGTTTCTTCAGGAGGTTCTGTAGGGTTTCGGTGACGCCGTTATCACGCAAGCTCCCATAGCAACGCTCGAACGCTGCCACAAACTCCGGCGAGTTGGGAATAGCCGTGCCAAAAATCTCTTCCACGCCCAGCAGTCGCTGGCTGATCAACGCCTCATCACTCACCAGCCCCTGGCAGAATTCCGCACGCGGGTCGGGGATTTTATAGCTCACGCCATTCTCATCCACGCCCTTCAAATACAAGGCCCAGGCCGCGACCACCAGCGCCGCACGCTCGGTCTCGCGCCCATCGGCAATCAAGCGGTTGATGGTCGGCACGGTGAACTTGGGAAACTTCGAGGAGCCATCCGAGCACACGCGCTCCAACTGGTCGGCAATCGCCTGATTGGAAAAACGGTCGACCAGGGTCTGCTTGTAGTCGGTCAGGTCGATACCCGGTACCGGCGCCAGGTTCGGCGTGACATCCAGGTCCATGTAGGCGCGCATGTACGCGACGAACAACGGGTCGTTCATGGTCTCGTGCACGAACCGGTAACCCTTGAGAAACCCCAGGTATGTCAGGGCCAGGTGGCTGCCGTTGAGCAGGCCGATCTTCATCTCTTCATAGGGCGTCACGTCATCGGTGAACTGCACGCCGACCTTCTCCCAGGCCGGGCGACCGTTGACGAACTTGTCTTCCAGCACCCATTGCACAAACGGTTCGCAGACCACCGGCCAGGCATCGTCGATGCCGTGCTCGTCGTGCAACTGCAGGCGGTGGGCGGTGCTGGTCATCGGCGTGATGCGGTCGACCATGGCGTTCGGAAAGCTCACCTTGGCCTTGATCCAGTCGTGCAGGTCGGCATTGTGCAGCGCGGCAAAGGCCAGCAACGCCTTGCGCGTGACGGCGCCGTTGTGCGGCAGGTTATCGCAGGACATCACCGTGAACGCCGGGGTGCCGGCGGCGCGGCGCTGGGTCAGCGCGGCGCAGATAAAGCCGAACACGGTTTTCGGTGCGCCGGGGTGCGCCAGGTCATGCTGGATCTGCGGCAGGTGGGCCATGAACTCGCCGTTGCTGTCGTCGATGCAGTAGCCGCCTTCGGTGATGGTCAGCGAGACGATGCGAATCTCGGGGCTGGCCAGTTTGTCGATCAGTGCCTGGGCGCTGTCTTCGGCGAGCAGCATGTCGCTGATTGAGCCGATCACGCGCACTTCGGTGTCGTCGGTATCGCCCAGTTCATAGAGGGTGAACAGGTAGTCCTGGCCCGCCAGGTCGTCGCGGGCCTTGCGGTCCTCGCTGCGCAGGCCGACGCCGCAGATGCTCCAGTCCAGGCCTTCGCCGGTGTTCATCAGCGCATCGGTGTAGTACGCCTGGTGCGCACGGTGGAAACCGCCGACGCCGATATGGGCGATGCCCTGGGAGGTGCTGGCAATCGCATAGGCCGGGATGTTCACGTGCGGCGCCAGTTGGGTAAGGTTCTGCTTATTCAGTTTCATCACAACTCTCGCGAAATCAGGCGGCAGCGCGCAGTGGGCGGGCCACGGCTACACCGTCGGTGTCGAACAGATGGCAGTGCGCCGGGTCCAGGTGCAGGTGCAGCGTCTCGCCGTATTGGCTGGCCATGTCGCCCCGGATCCGCATGGTCAACGGCTCGCCATTGGCGGTGATGACGTGGCAGAAGGTGTCGCTGCCCAGGCGCTCGCCGACGTCGGCGGTGACGGTCAGGGAGGTCTGGCCCGGCGTGGCGATTTCCAGGTGTTCTGGACGAATGCCCAGGGTCACCGCGCTGCCCACGCTCAGGGTCGCGCCGCTCAACGGCAGGCTGATGGTGGTGCCTGCGTCGAGTTGCACCTCGCAGCCGTGGCCTTCGACGCGCGTGACCTTGCCCTTGAGGAAGCCCATCTTCGGCGTACCCAGGAAACCCGCGACAAACAGGTTGGCCGGCTGGTGGTACAGCTCCAGCGGCGAGCCCACTTGCTCGATACGGCCGCTGTTGAGGACCACCACCTTGTCGGCCAGGGTCATGGCTTCGATCTGGTCGTGGGTCACGTAGATCATGGTCGCCTGCAGCTCTTTATGCAGGCGCGCGAGCTCCAGGCGCATCTGCACGCGCAGGGCGGCGTCGAGGTTGGACAGTGGTTCGTCGAACAGGAAGATTTTCGGGTTACGCACAATCGCCCGGCCGATCGCCACACGCTGGCGCTGACCGCCCGACAGCTGCTTGGGCTTGCGCTCCAGCAACGGGCCGAGTTCGAGGATACGCGCCGCTTCGCTGACTTTGCTCTCGACCAGTTTCTTGTCGACGCCGGCCAGGTCCAGGGCAAACGACATGTTCTTGCGCACGCTCATGTGCGGGTACAGCGCGTAGGTTTGGAACACCATCGCCAGGTCGCGCTTGGCCGGGGTTACTTCGGTGATGTCGCGGCCGTCCAGTTCGATGGTGCCGTCGGTGACTTCTTCCAGGCCCGCGATCAGGCGCAGCAGGGTCGATTTACCGCAGCCCGAGGGGCCGACGAAGACCACGAACTCCTTGTCGTTCACTTCCAGGTCGATGCCTTTGATGATCGAGAAACCTTCGAAGCCTTTTTGCAGATTCTTGATTTTCAGGTTGGCCATGATGGGCCTCCGCTTTGAATTTTTTATTGAAAGGCCGTTATTTCACGGCGCCGAAGGACAAACCGCGTACCAGCTGTTTCTGGCTGATCCAGCCAAAGATCAGGATCGGCGCGCAGGCCAGGGTCGAGACGGCGGACAACTTGGCCCAGAACAAGCCTTCAGGGCTGGAGTAGGAGGCGATCAGCGCGGTCAGCGGTGCTGCGTTGGACGAGGTCAGGTTCAACGACCAGAACGCTTCGTTCCAGCACAGGATCAGCGACAGCAATACCGTGGACGCCAGGCCGCCCTTGGCGATCGGCAGCAGCACCCGGACCATTTCCTGCCACAGGGTGGCGCCGTCCAGGCGCGCGGCTTCGAGGATGTCCTTGGGGATGTCCTTGAAGTAGGTGTAAACCATCCAGACCACAATCGGCAGGTTGATCAGGGTGTAGATAATGATCAGCGCGATGCGCGTATCCAGCAGGCCGAAGCTCTTGGCCAGCAGGTAGATCGGCATCAGCACGCCCACCGGTGGCAGCATCTTGGTGGAGAGCATCCACAGCAGCGTGCCTTTGGTGCGCTTGGTCTCGTAGAAGGCCATGGAGTAGGCGGCGGGCACCGAGATCAGCAGGCACAGGGCGGTGGCACTGAACGAAATCAGCACCGAGTTCCAGGCGTAGCTGAAGTAGTTGCTGCGCTCGTTGATGTGCAGGTAGTTCTCCAGCGTCGGCGTGAAGATGAACTGCGGTGGGGTAGCGAACGCATCGATTTCGGTCTTGAAGCTGGTCAGCACCATCCAGAAGATCGGGAAGAAAATCAGGATCGCGATGGCCCAGGCCAAAGTGCCGAGCAACAGGCTTTGCAGGCGGCGGGATTGTTGAAGCGTCATGGCGCGGCCCTCAAGGCTTGTCAGTCAGGTTTTTGCCGATCATCCGCACCAGGATGATCGCCGCGATATTGGCGATGACCACGGCAATCAAGCCGCCGGCCGAGGCCATGCCCACGTCGAACTGCACCAGCGCCTGGTTGTATATCAGGTAGGCGAGGTTGGTCGAGGCGTAGCCCGGCCCACCGTTGGTGGTGGTGAAGATTTCGGCGAACACCGAGAGCAGGAAGATGGTTTCGATCATCACCACCACGGCAATCGGGCGTGCCAGGTGGGGCAGGGTCAGGTGCCAGAAGATTGCGATGGCGCCGGCGCCGTCCAGGCGTGCGGCTTCCTTTTGTTCCTGGTCGAGGGACTGCATGGCGGTCATCAGCAGCAGGATCGCAAACGGCAGCCACTGCCACGACACAATGATGATGATCGACAGCAACGGATAGTGCGCCAGCCAGTCCACCGGCTCGGCGCCGAACAGCTTCCAGACGGCGGCGAGAATCCCCGACACCGGGTGGAAAATCAGGTTTTTCCAGATCAGCGCACCGACGGTGGGCATGATGAAGAACGGCGAAATCAGCATCACCCGCACGATGCCACGGCCCAGGAACTCACTGGCCTCCAGCAAGGCACTGATCAACACGCCGAACACCACGCTGATCAACAGCACGCTGCCGACCAGCAACAGGGTATTGGTCGCGCCCGGCAGGAAGCCTGAGTCGGTGATGAAATAGGTGAAGTTCTCCAGCCCCACGAATTGGTTTTCGCCAGGGTAGAGCAGGTTGTAGCGGATCAGCGAAAAGTACAGGGTCATGCCCAGCGGCACGATCATCCACAGCAGCAGCATGGCGACCGAAGGGGTGACGAGGAACCAGCCGGGGTTGGCCAGGCGGCTTTTGCGTGGCGTGTGAGGCGTGGTCGTTTGCACTTGGGCAGTGGTGGTATTCATAGGATCAGGACCAGTCAGGTACATGCAGAACGAGAATCGGAGCGCGGTCAGGGTGGGAACTGGCTTGCCTGCATCGCCGGCAAGCCAGTTCCCACATAAAGCAGTTACGGCGGTGTGCCGGCTTTATTTGGGATAACCCGCCCGCTTCATTTCACGCTCGGTGGTGGTCTGCGCGGCGGTCAATGCAGCATCCACCGTCTGCTGACCGGTCAGCGCACCCGAGAAGAACTTGCCGACCTGGGTACCAATCGCCTGGAATTCAGGAATGGTCACCAACTGGATCCCGATATACGGCACGGGCTTGAGGGTCGGTTTGGTCGGATCGGCGACTTTCAGCGATTCGAGGGTCACCTTGGCGAACGGCGCGGCCTTCATGTACTCGTCGCTGTAGGTCGATTTGCGCGTACCTGGCGGTACGTTGGCGATGCCGTCGGTCTTGGCCACCAACTGGCTGTATTCCTTGGAAGTCGCCCAACTGGTGAATACCTTGGCGGCGTCCTTGGCCTTGGAACTGGTCGGGATCGCCAGTGACCAGGAGTAGAGCCACGAGGTGCCCTTGTCGGTCTTCTCGTGCGGGGCAAAGGTGAAGCCGACATGGTCAGCCACTTTGCTTTGGGTCTTGTCGGTGACAAACGAGCCGGCCACGCTGGCGTCCACCCAGATAGCGCACTTGCCGCTGTTGAACAGCGCCAGGTTTTCGTTGAAACCGTTGCTGGAGGCACCCGGCGGGCCGGATTTCTTCATGTTGTCGACGTAGAAGTTCAGCGCGTCTTTCCATTCGGGGCCGGTGAATTCCGGCTGCCACTTCTCATCGAACCAGCGCGCCCCGTAGCCGTTGGCCAGGGTGGTGATCAGCGCCATGTTTTCGCCCCAACCGGCTTTGCCGCGCAGGCACAGGCCGTATTGCTCTTTGCTCTTGTCGGTGAGTTTGGCTGCGAATTCGCCGATCTGGGTCCAGGTCGGGTGCTCGGGCATGCTCAGCCCGGCGTCCTTGAACAGGTCGGTGCGGTAATAGGTGATCGAGCTTTCGGCGTAGAACGGCAGGGCATACAGCGAACCCTTGACGGACAAACCGTCACGCACCGAAGGGAATACATCATCGAGGTCGTAGGAAGCCGGCAGATCCTTCATCGGTTCCAGCCAGCCCTTGGCGCCCCAGAGTGCGGCTTCGTACATGCCGATGGTCAACACGTCGAACTGCCCGCCTTGGGTGGCGATGTCAGTGGTCAGGCGTTGGCGCAGCACGTTTTCTTCAAGCACCACCCAGTTCAGCTTGATATCCGGATGCTCGGTCTCGAAAGTTTTCGAGAGCTTTTGCATGCGGATCATGTCGCTGTTGTTGACGGTGGCAATGGTCAGGGTTTGCGCGCCAAAGCTGACGGCGCTGAGGGTCATGCATACAGTCATGCAAGAACAGGCAAGCAGAGTTTTTGCTGTGAACTTCATCGCGCACTCCATTTCTGCGCCCAGGGCTGCAGAAGGACAGTTATTGTTGTTGTGTCTTCCCACGAACGGCCAGGAAGAGTGTGCGTTGATTACAGCCTTCAAATGGGGTTATGACAAATCCTTGGGCGCACTTGCACTGATACTTTTTTGCACTCGCATTGAAAGCAGCTGAAACGATTCGCCGAGTGCGTCCCCCGGCTGGCTGGCGATGCTCGTAAACGATTACGCGCAAACCTGGATAAACGCGGCGTTTGTAGGAAGTTCGCCGGCAAGCCGGCTGCTACGGGACCGTGCAGCGCTCGGTTCAGGCCAGGTTCTGCTCGGTGAGCCGCTGCACCGCCAGGCGCCGATAGTGGGAAGGGGTCATGCCTTTCAACTGCTGGAAACGCCGATTGAAGTTGGAGATATTGTTGAATCCCGACTCAAAGCACACGTCCGTCACTGCCTTGTCGCCATCGGCCAGCAGTTCGCAGGACTTACTGATGCGCAACCGGTTCACAAACTCGATAAACGTGCGGCCGGTGGCCTGCTTGAACACCCGGGAAAAATACGTCGGCTTCATCCCCAGGTATTCCGCGACTTCCTCCAGCGGCAACTCGCGTGCGTAGTGGGCGAAGATGTAGTCCACCGCGCGGTTGGTGCGGTCCACGCTGTGTTCGTCCGCCAGGTGCGCGGTGTTTACTCCCGACAGCAACTGGTAGTCCTCACACGCGCTGAGCACCTCCAACAGAATGAAAAAGTGCCCCAGGCGCGCCATGCCCTGGGCATCCTCGATGCGCTGCATCAGGGTCATGGCCTGGGCGATGGTCTTTTTGCAGCGAAATTCGATGCCGTATTGCGCCCGTTCCAGCAGCGGCGTGAGCGTCTTGAGCTCGGCGAAAATATGGCTGCCGTGCTCGAACAGCTCATCGGTGAAGTTCACCAGCATGTCGCGCTTGGGCACCACTTCGTCTTCCTCGACCTGGCTGATCCAGTTGTGCGGCAGGTTGGGGCCGGTGAGAAACAGGCTTTCGGGGTAGAAATTGCCGATGTAGTCGCCGATAAACACCTTGCCCGAGCTGGCGACGATCAAGTGCAGCTCGTATTCCTTGTGGAAATGCCAGCGCACCAGCGGGCAGGGGAAGCCGTGTTGGCGATAGATGATGGACAGACCGTTGTGATCGTCCATCAGCTCGTAGGAAGGGTCGGTGATTCGCGCTGCTCGGGTCATGCTGCCGTCGCTTTATTGTGGTTGCTGCCTGGGATAATGCCCCCTCGCGCGCGACCTCGCCAGCACCGGTGTTCAGGCGAGGCGGTTTTTGGCCTCGATCCACTGGGACATGTACTGCGTACTTTTATGCGCGTGATGGCGCAACATGCTGCCGGTGAAGTTATCCCGGCGATGGGCGGCAAGGTGGCTGCGGCAGTGTTCCAGGCAGGCCACCAGCGCCGGGCCATGCAGGTCCTGGTCATAGCGGCTGGCCAGTAACTGGCGGCCGTGTTCCTGCGCCTGGGTCCAGCGTTCGCGGTCCTGGTACAGCCTGACCGCCGCAGCGGCGAATGCCTGCGCATCCTCGGCGATTACGCCGGGCCAGGGCTGCTCGTCGCCCATGGCTTCGGCGCCGATCGGCGTGGTGATATTCGGCGTGCCACACAGCATCGCATCGGCCAACTTGCCCTTGATACCGGCACCAAAGCGCAGCGGCGCGAGGCAGATGCGTGCAGCGGTCATCACTTGCAGCGCGTCTTCGGCCCAGTTCATCACGTGGAAGCCTTGCGCCGGGTTGTGCAGGGCGGTGGCCTTGGGCGGGGTGTAGGCGCCGTAGATATGCAACTGGGCGCCGGGCAATTGCTGGCGGATCAGCGGCCACAGGCTGTTCTTCATCCACAGCACCGCATCCCAGTTGGGCGCGTGGCGGAAGTTGCCGATGCTGAGGAAGTGCGCACGGTCTTCAAACGGCACAAACGCCGCGGTCGGCGGCTGCAGCATCAGCGGGCACCAGTGGAGCAGGGCGGCGGGCACCTTGAACTGCTCGGTGAGCAGGCGGATTTCGACGTCGGAGATCATCAGGCTGATGTCACAACGATAAATCGCGGCGATTTCGCGCTTGGCCAGGTCGGTGTCGGCCATCAACTCGAATTCCTCCCGCAGCGCGGGGGTGAACAGGGCGCTGAAGTCGTCAGTGTCGGGATGGGCCTTGAGGTGCTCCTTGAAGCGCTGCTGGCGCGCGTCCCGCAGGCTCTGCAGGTCGGAGGTCTCAAGCACGCGCAGGGCGTCGGGGCAGCATTTCTCCACGCGCCAGCCGAACTGCTCTTCCATCATGAAACGGTCGAACAGCACGATGTCCGGGGCCAGTTCGCGGATAAAATCGTCGAAACTGCTGTTATTCAGTTCGATCGCGCATTCGCGGATGCCGAGGGCGGGCAGGTCCGCCTTGTGTTCGCCGATGGTCGCCGGACTGCTGAAGGTAATGTCCCAACCTTGTGTAAGAAAACTCTCAAGGATCTGCATCATGTGCCCGCCCGCCGCCGAAGAACGCGGCTCCGGCCAGACATAACCAATGACCAGGACTTTGGTGGCAGGCTGATTCATCAACAACGGCTTCCTTTAAGGGCAGGGCAAAAGCGCGCAATTAAACCACAACCCGGTGGCATGACAATTTGCGTCTGGTGGTAGGTAGCCACGGCACTTTGTGGTTAACTTCGGCCTCTCGAATTCGTTTAACCAAAACCCAGCATAAGGATTCTGTTCATGGCTCAAGTCACCCACCGTGGCAACCCAATCAAGGTTGAAGGCGAGCTGCCGCAAGTCGGTTCCCAGGCTCCGGATTTCATCCTCACCGCCGGCGACCTGTCGGACGCAACCCTGGCGACCTTCGCCGGCAAGCGCAAAGTGCTGAATATCTTCCCAAGCGTCGACACCCCGACCTGCGCGACCTCGGTTCGCAAGTTCAACGCCCAGGCCAATGACCTGAAGAACGCCGTGGTCCTGTGCATCTCCAGCGACCTGCCGTTTGCCCAGGCGCGCTTCTGCGGCGCTGAAGGCCTGGAAAACGTGAAAAACCTGTCGGACTTCCGCGACCCGGGCTTCGCCGTTGATTTCGGCGTCTCCATCGCCGAAGGCGCACTGCGTGGCCTGACCGCCCGTGCCGTGGTGGTGCTGGATGAACACGACAAGGTGCTGCACAGCGAACTGGTCAGCGAAATTGGCCAGGAACCCAACTACGAAGCCGCCCTGGCTGTTTTGAAGTAACTGTTTCGGCGCATTACTGTCGTTTTGCAGTAACACGCGTGCTACATGATTGCGGCCTGGCCTAGTCCAGGCCGTTTTTATTTGTCGTTCAGGCGCTTAGCGAAATAGGCAATGGACTAAGGTCAGAAGTTAAAAGTTGTAAGCCCAAGGTAAATAGCCGGTAAAGGCGCTTTTCTTAAAGCGCTCCAGTGCTTATCTTTCAGCCTCCCAAAGAAGAAGCTCTCGCGCCCAATGGTTGATCACTCCATGCAATCCTCCCCCCGCAACTCCCGCCGCTGGCTGTTCGGCCTGCTCGTGCTGCTGGTCATCGCCGGCCTGTGCTGGAAATTCTGGCCCGGCAGCCACAAGGACGCCGACGCGAAAAAACCGGCTGGGCATGCCGGCAAGTCGGGGATGATGCGCCCGGGCTTCGGCGGGTCTACCGGCCCGATCCCGGTGCGTGTGGCGCCTGCGGTGCTGGGGGAATTCCCGGTGTACTACAAGGCCTTGGGCACGGTGACGGCGCTCAATACCATCAATGTGCGCAGCCGGGTGGGCGGCGAGCTGGTGAAGATCGCCTTTGAAGAAGGGCAGATGGTCAAGGCGGGCGACCTGCTGGCCGAGATCGACCCGCGCAGCTACCAGAACGCCTTGCTCCAGGCCCAGGGCACGCTGATGCAGAACCAGGCCCAGCTGAAAAACGCCCAGGTCGACGTCGAGCGTTATCGCGGCCTGTACGCCCAGGACAGTATCGCCAAGCAAACCCTGGACACCGCCGAAGCGCTGGTCCTGCAATACCAGGGCACGGTCAAGACCAACCAGGGCGCGGTGGACGACGCCAAGCTCAACCTCGAATTCACCAAGATCCGCGCGCCAATCAGTGGCCGCGTCGGCTTGCGCCAGGTCGACGTCGGTAACCTGGTCGCGGCCAACGACACCACGTTTCTCGCGGTCATCACCCAGACCCAGCCGATCAGCGTGGCGTTCACCCTGCCGGAAAACACCCTGGAAACCGTGCTCGCCCGCTACCACGCCGGCAACAAGCTGCCCGTCGAAGCCTGGGACCGTGGCGACGTGAAGCAGCAGGCCACCGGCGTGCTGCAAAGCCTGGACAACCAGATCGATGTCACCACCGGCACCCTGAAATTCAAGGCGCGGTTCGATAACAAGGACCAGGCACTGTTCCCGAATCAGTTCGTCAATGTGCACCTGCTGGCCGACACCCTGCACAACGTGGTGCTGGCGCCGTCGGCGGCGATCCAGTTCGGCAACACCGGCACCTTTGTCTACGTGCTCGACGGTGACAAGAAGGTCAAGGTCCAGACCCTGGTGGTCGGCGATACCGACGGCGACAACACGGTGATCAAGGAAGGCCTGAAGGCCGGCGACCGTGTGGTGCTCGAAGGCACCGACCGCCTCAAGGACGGCAGCGAAATCGAAGTGGTCAACGACAGCAGCGAAGTACCGACCACCCCCACCGAACACCTGCAGGGCCAGCCGGCAGCTAAAGGGGAGACCGGCGCCTCCGCCGGCAAGGCGCAAAAGGTCGGTTCATGAACCTGTCGCGGCTGTTTATCCTCCGCCCGGTCGCCACCACGCTGAGCATGCTGGCGATTGTGTTGGCCGGCATCATCGCGTATCGCCTGTTGCCGGTATCGGCGTTGCCCCAGGTGGACTACCCGACGATCCGGGTGATGACCCTGTACCCCGGCGCCAGCCCCGATGTGATGACCAGTGCGGTGACCGCGCCGCTGGAGCGCCAGTTCGGGCAAATGCCCGGTCTCACCCAGATGGCGTCCACCAGCTCCGGCGGCGCGTCGGTGCTGACCCTGCGCTTCAACCTCGACATCAATATGGATGTTGCCGAACAACAGGTGCAGGCCGCGATCAACGCCGCCACCAACCTGCTGCCCAAGGATTTGCCGGCGCCGCCGGTGTACAACAAGGTCAACCCGGCGGATACCCCGGTGCTGACGCTTGCGATCACCTCCAAGACCATGCTGCTGCCCAAGCTCAACGACCTGGTCGACACGCGCATGGCGCAGAAAATCGCGCAGATCAGCGGCGTCGGCATGGTCAGCATCGCCGGCGGCCAGCGCCAGGCCGTGCGCATCAAGGTCAATCCGGAGGCCCTGGCGGCCAACGGCTTGAACCTGTCGGACGTGCGCACCCTGATCGCCGCCTCCAACGTCAACCAGCCCAAGGGCAACTTCGACGGCCCCACGCGAGTGTCGATGCTGGATGCCAACGACCAGTTGGTCTCGCCGCAGCAATATGCCGAATTGATCCTGGCCTACAACAATGGCGCGCCGCTGCGCCTTAAAGACGTGGCTGAAATTGTCGACGGTGCGGAAAACGAGCGCCTCGCCGCCTGGGCCAATGAAAACCAGGCCGTGCTGCTGAATATCCAGCGCCAGCCGGGTGCCAACGTGATCGAGGTGGTCGACCGTATCAAGGCGCTGCTGCCGAGCATCACCGACAACCTGCCGGCCGGCCTCGATGTGACGGTGCTGACCGACCGCACCCAGACCATCCGCGCCTCGGTCACTGATGTGCAACACGAATTGCTCATCGCCATTGCCCTGGTGGTGATGGTGACGTTCCTGTTCCTGCGCCGGGTCAGCGCCACGATCATCCCGTCCATTGCCGTGCCGCTGTCGCTGGTGGGTACCTTTGGCGTGATGTACCTGGCCGGTTTTTCGATTAACAACCTGACGCTGATGGCCCTGACCATCGCCACCGGCTTCGTGGTGGACGATGCGATCGTGATGCTGGAGAACATCTCGCGCTATATCGAGGAGGGCGAGACACCCTTGAATGCTGCGCTCAAGGGCGCCAAGCAGATCGGCTTCACCCTGATTTCCCTGACCCTGTCGCTGATCGCGGTATTGATCCCGCTGCTGTTCATGGCCGATGTGGTGGGGCGGCTGTTCCGCGAATTTGCCATCACCCTGGCCGTGGCGATCCTGATTTCCCTGGTGGTGTCGCTGACCCTCACGCCAATGATGTGCGCGCGCCTGCTCAAGCATGAACCCAAGGAAGAGGAGCAGGGCCGTTTCTACAAGGCCAGCGGCGCCTGGATCGACTGGCTGATCGAAGCCTACGGGCGCAAGTTGCAGTGGGTGCTCAAGCACCAGCCGCTGACCCTGCTGGTGGCCATCGCCACGCTGGGCCTCACCGTAGTTCTCTATCTGGTGGTGCCCAAGGGCTTCTTCCCGGTGCAGGACACCGGCGTGATCCAGGGGATTTCCGAAGCCCCGCAGTCGATTTCCTTTGCGGCCATGAGCCAGCGCCAGCAGGAGCTGGCGAAGATCATTCTCGCCGACCCGGCGGTGGAAAGCCTGTCGTCGTATATCGGCGTGGATGGCGATAACGCCACGCTGAACAGCGGCCGCCTGCTGATCAACCTCAAGCCCCACGGCCAGCGCGACTTGAGCGCGGCCCAGGTGATCACCCGCCTGCAACCGGAAATCGACAAGATGGTCGGCATCCGCCTGTTCATGCAGCCGGTGCAGGACCTGACCATCGAAGACCGCGTCAGCCGCACGCAGTACCAGTTCAGCATGTCCTCGCCGGACGCCGACCTGCTGGCGCTGTGGAGCGACAAGCTGGTGCACGCCCTGAGCCAGATGCCGGAACTCACCGACGTGGCCAGCGACCTGCAGGACAAAGGCCTGCAGGTGTACCTGGTAATCGACCGTGATGCGGCCTCGCGCCTGGGTGTCAGTGTGTCGACCATTACCGACGCGCTGTATGACGCCTTCGGCCAGCGGCAGATTTCGACCATCTATACCCAGGCCAGCCAGTACCGCGTGGTGCTGCAGGCGCAGTCCGGGGAAACCCTCGGCCCTGCGGCGCTGAACCAGATCCACGTGAAAACCACCGATGGCGGCCAGGTGCGCCTGTCCAGCCTGGCCCATGTGGAGCAGCGCCAGGCGCAACTGGCGATTGCGCATATCGGCCAGTTCCCGGCGGTGATGATGTCGTTCAACCTGGCCCCCGGCGTCGCGCTGGGCAAAGGCGTGGAGCTGATCAACCAGGCGCAGAAGGACATCGGCATGCCGGTGGGCGTGCAGACGCAGTTCCAGGGCGCGGCGCAGGCGTTCGAGGCGTCGTTGTCGAGCACCTTGCTGCTGATCCTGGCGGCGGTGGTCACCATGTACATCGTGCTCGGCGTGCTCTACGAGAGCTACATTCACCCGATCACCATCCTGTCCACGTTGCCGTCGGCGGCGGTGGGAGCCTTGCTGGCGTTGCTGCTCAGCGGCAATGACCTGGGCATGATCGCGATCATCGGCATCATTTTGCTGATCGGTATCGTGAAGAAGAACGCGATCATGATGATCGACTTCGCCCTCGACGCCGAACGCAACCAGGGCCTCGACCCGCAGACCGCGATCTACCAGGCGGCGCTGTTGCGTTTCCGGCCGATCCTGATGACCACCCTGGCCGCGCTGTTTGGTGCGGTGCCGCTGATGCTGGCCACCGGTTCCGGTGCCGAACTGCGTCAGCCTCTGGGCCTGGTGATGGTCGGCGGTTTGCTGGTGAGCCAGGTATTGACGCTGTTCACCACGCCGGTGATCTACCTGTACTTCGATCGCCTGGGCCGTCGCTGGCGCAAAGAGCCGCAAAGCCTGGAGCCGGTTGAGTCATGAATTTGTCCGGACCGTTCATTCGCCGGCCGGTAGCCACCATGCTGCTGAGCCTGGCGATCATGTTGCTGGGGGGCGTGAGCTTCAACCTGCTGCCGGTGTCGCCGTTGCCGCAGATCGACTTCCCGGTGATCGTGGTGTCGGCCAGCCTGCCGGGGGCCAGCCCCGAGGTGATGGCGTCCACCGTGGCCACGCCGCTGGAGCGCTCCTTCGGCGCGATTGCCGGCATCACCACCATGAGCAGCTCGTCGAGCCAGGGCTCCACGCGGGTTATCCTGGCATTTGACTCCGACCGCGACATCAACGGCGCGGCGCGAGAAGTGCAGGCGGCAATCAATGCTTCGCGCAACCTGCTGCCCAGCGGCATGCGCAGCATGCCCACCTACAAGAAGATCAACCCGTCCCAGGCACCGATCATGGTGCTGTCGCTGACCTCGGACGTGTTGCAGAAGGGCCAGTTGTACGACCTGGCGTCCACCATCCTTTCGCAAAGCCTGTCCCAGGTGCCGGGCGTGGGCGAAGTGCAGATCGGCGGCAGTTCCCTGCCGGCGGTGCGCATCGAGCTGGAACCCAAGGCTCTGGACCAGTACGGCGTGGCCCTGGACGACGTGCGCAACACCATCGCCAACGCCAACCAGCGGCGGCCCAAGGGCTCCTTGGAAGACAGCGAGCGCAACTGGCAGATCCAGGCCAACGACCAGCTGGAAAAAGCCAAGGACTATGAGCCGCTGCTGATTCGCTACCAGAACGGCGCGGCCCTGCGCCTGGGCGACGTGGCGAAGATCAGCGACGGCGTCGAAGACCGCTACAACAGTGGTTTCTTCAACAATGACTCGGCGGTGCTGCTGGTGATCAACCGCCAGTCCGGCGCCAACATCATCGAGACCGTCAGGCAGATCAAGGCGCAACTGCCGGCGTTGCAGGCGGTGCTGCCGTCCAGCGTCAAGCTCAGCCTGGCTATGGACCGCTCGCCGGTGATCACCGCCACGTTGCATGAAGCCGAGATGACCTTGCTGATTGCGGTGGGGCTGGTGATCCTGGTGGTCTACCTGTTCCTCGGCAACTTCCGTGCGTCGCTGATCCCGACCCTGGCGGTGCCGGTGTCGCTGGTGGGCACGTTCGCGATCATGTACCTGTACGGATTCTCGTTGAACAACTTCTCGTTGATGGCGCTGATCCTTGCCACCGGCCTGGTGGTCGACGACGCCATCGTGGTGCTGGAGAACATTTCCCGGCATATCGACGACGGCGTGCCGCCGATGAAGGCGGCGTACCTGGGTGCCCAGGAAGTGGGCTTCACCTTGCTGTCGATGAACGTGTCGCTGGTGGCGGTGTTCCTGTCCATCCTGTTCATGGGCGGCATTGTCACCAACCTGTTTCGCGAGTTTTCCATCACCTTGTCGGCGGCGATCATTGTGTCGCTGATTGTTTCGCTGACCCTGACGCCGATGCTCTGCGCGCGCTGGCTCAAGCCGCATGTGAAAGGGCAGATGACCGGCCTGCAGCGCTGGAGCCAGAAGATCAACGACCGCATGGTCGCCGGCTACGCCACCAGCCTCGACTGGGTGCTGCGCCACCGCCGCCTGACCCTGCTCAGCCTGTTGCTGACCATCGGCGTGAACGTGGCGCTGTACGTGGTGGTGCCGAAAACCTTTATGCCGCAGCAGGACACCGGCCAGTTGATTGGTTTTGTGCGCGGTGATGACGGGCTGTCGTTCAGCGTGATGCAGCCGAAGATGGAAACCTTCCGCAAGGCCGTGCTCAAGGACCCGGCAGTGCTCAGCGTGGCCGGCTTTATCGGCGGCAACAACGGCACCAACAACGCGGTGATGCTGGTGCGGCTCAAGCCGATCAGCGAGCGCAAGATTTCCGCCCAGGCGGTGATCGAGCGCCTGCGCAAGGATGTACCGCTGGTGCCGGGCGGGCGCCTGTTCCTGATGGCCGACCAGGACCTGCAATTTGGCGGCAGCCGCGACCAGACCAGCGCGCAGTACTCCTACATCCTGCAAAGTGGTGACCTGGCCGCGTTGCGCCTGTGGTACCCGAAAGTGGTCGCCGCCTTGCGCGAGCTGCCGGAGCTGACCGCCATCGACGCCCGCGAAGGGCGCGGCGCGGCCCAGGTCACGCTGATTGTCGACCGCGACCAGGCCAAGCGCCTCGGCATCGATATGAACATGGTCACGGCGGTGCTCAACAACGCCTACAGCCAGCGGCAGATCTCGACCATCTATGACAGCCTCAACCAGTACCAGGTGGTGATGGAGGTCAACCCCAAATACGCCCAGGACCCGATCACCCTCAACCAGATGCAGGTGATTACCTCCACGGGCGCACGGGTGCCGTTGTCGACCATTGCCCATTATGAAAACAGCCTGGCGGATGACCGCGTCAGCCACGAAGGCCAGTTCGCCTCGGAAAACATTGCCTTCGACATGTCGCCCGGCGTCACGGTGGAGCAGGGCACGGCCGCCATCGAGCGGGCGATTGCCAAGGTCGGCCTGCCGGAAGACGTGATCGCCAAGATGGCCGGTACTGCCGATGCCTTCGCCGCCACGCAGAAAGGCCAGCCTTTCATGATCCTCGGCGCGCTGGTGGCGGTGTACCTGGTGTTGGGCATCCTGTATGAAAGCTACATCCACCCGCTGACGATCCTCTCGACGCTGCCGTCGGCCGGGGTTGGCGCCATGCTCGCCATCTACCTGACCGGGGGCGAGTTCAGCCTGATCTCCTTGCTGGGGCTGTTCCTGCTGATCGGTGTGGTGAAGAAGAACGCGATCCTGATGATCGACCTCGCCCTGCAACTGGAACGCAACGACGGCATGGGGCCGCTGGAGTCGATTCGCAGTGCCTGCCTGCTGCGTTTGCGCCCGATCCTGATGACCACGTTGGCGGCCATCCTCGGGGCCTTGCCGTTGCTGCTTGGCACCGGCGATGGCGCGGAAATGCGCCACCCGCTTGGCCTGACCATTATTGGCGGCCTGGTGTTCAGCCAGGTCCTGACCCTCTACACCACCCCGGTGGTCTACCTCTATCTCGACCGCGCGCGCCACCGTTTCAACGCCTGGCGCGGCGTGCGCACCGATGCTGCCCTGGACACTGCGCTATGACTGATTCAATCAATGCCAACGCACCGCATCCGGTTGCCGTGGCGGACCTCGACAACGCGCCTTGCTCCGCAGGCGCCGGCTTGCCGGCGAAAAAAAACCGGACACCGCGTGTGCCCCGGCTGGGCGCGTTATCGTTGGCGACCTTCGCGAGCAAACTCGCGCCTACGATGGGGCTTGCGCTGCTGCTCAGCGCCTGCGCCGTCGGCCCGGATTACAAGCGCCCGGAAGTGGTCGAGCCTGCACAGTTCAAGGAAGCCCAGGGTTGGCGCCAGGCCACGCCGAGCGATTCCCTGGCCCGTGGCGCCTGGTGGGAGTTGTACGGCGATCGCCAACTCAATGACCTGGTGTTGCGCCTGAACAACTCGAACCAGACCGTGGCCCAGGCCGAGGCGCGCTTTCGCCAGGCCCAGGCCCTGGTGCGCAGTTCGCGCGGTGCGTTTTACCCCACCGTCGACCTGAGCGCCGGCAAAACCCGCGCGAGCCAGGGCACTGGCAGCAGTAACGCCAGCCTCAGCAGTTCCAGCAGTGGCATCCGCGACACCCTCAATGCGCAGTTGGGCGTGAGTTGGGAGGCGGATATCTGGGGCAAGTTGCGCCGTGGCCTGGAAGCCAACGAAGCCAGTGCCGAGGCCAGCTCGGCCGACCTCGCGGCGATGCGCCTGAGCCAGCAGTCGGAACTGGTGCAAAGCTACCTGCAATTGCGCGTGATGGATGAGCAGACGCGCCTGTTGCAAGCGACCCTGGAGACTTATCAGCGCTCCCTGCAAATGACCGAAAACCAATACCGTGCCGGCGTTTCCGGCAAGGATGCGGTGGCCCAGGCGCAGACCCAGCTCAAGACCACCCAGGCCAGCCTGATCGACCTGATCTGGCAGCGCGCCCAGTTGGAAAACGCGATTGCCGTATTGATCGGCGAGGCTCCGGCCAACTTCAACCTGGCGGTGAGCAAGGACATCCCGGCGCTGCCGCAGATTCCGGTGAGCCTGCCGTCGCAACTGCTGGAACGCCGCCCGGATATCGCCTCGGCCGAACGTTCGGTGATCGCCGCCAACGCGAATATCGGCGTGGCCAAGGCAGCCTACTACCCGGACCTGAGCCTGAGCCTGGCCGGCGGTTATTCCAGCAGCACCTACGCCGACTGGATCAGCCTGCCGAACCGCTTCTGGTCGGTGGGCCCCAAGCTGGCCATGACCCTGTTCGACGGCGGCCAGCGCTCGGCGGAAGTCGACCGCAGCGTGGCCTCCTATGACGAAACCGTGGCCAAGTACCGCCAGACCGTGCTCGATGGCTTCCGTGAAGTGGAAAACTACATGGTGCAGCTCAAGGTGCTGGAAGACGAAGCAGTGGTCAGCAATGAAGCACTCGACGCCGCGCGCGAGTCACTGCGCCTGACCCAGAACCAGTACAAGGCCGGGCTGATCGCCTACCTGGACGTGGTGACGGTACAGGCCACCGCGCTGAGCAACGAGCGCACCGTGCTGACCTTGCTGCAGACACGCCTGGTGGCCAGCGTGCAACTGATCGCCGCGTTGGGCGGTGGTTGGGATGGGCAAACGCCCATCGCCGAAAAGGACTGACCCCCCAATTCACTGCCGGCGCCGGCTTGCAAAGGCGGCGTCTGCAGTGCCTTGCGCAGCGCCCGCGAGCCAGATCATTGGCGTCAAATTGCCACTAATGGCGCTCTGATAATTAATCAAGTGCTCAAGAATTAATCTCGCTACAATCGCCCGCTTTGCCATTTCGCACGGGTCTCTCGGGCCCGTTGTGTACGAGAAGTCCCATGCTCATCGGTAGTTATTCCCCCTCGCTGGTTGTGATTTCGCTGTTTGTCGCGATTCTCGCTTCCTACACCGCCCTGGACCTGACCGGTCGTCTCGCGACGGCCAAAGGACGCGCCGTTTACCTATGGATGGCCGGCGGGGCGTTGGCGATGGGAGTGGGCGTGTGGTCCATGCACTTTATTGGCATGCTGGCGCTGCGCCTGCCGTTTGCCCTGGGGTTTGACCTGGGCATTACCGCGCTGTCGTTATTGATCGCAGTATTGTCCAGTGGTTTTGCCTTGTGGTTGGTCAGCCAGCCACGATTGCCCGCGTGGCAGCTGGCCTTGGGCGCGCTGATCATGGGGGCCGGCATCGCCAGCATGCATTACACCGGCATGGCCGCGATGCGCATGACCCCCGGCATCGACTACGACCCCACCTTATTTGGCGCCTCGTTGCTGATCGCGGTGGTGGCCTCCGGTGCTGCGCTGTGGATTGCGTTCAATCTGCGCCGCAACACCCCCTACGTGCGCCTGGCCCGGGGCGGGGCGGCGGTGGTGATGGGGATCGCCATCGTCGGCATGCACTACACCGGCATGGCGGCGGCGCAATTTGCCGATGAGAGCTACTGCGGCGCCGCGTTGAGCGGCTTGAGCGGCAAGGGCCTGGATAACCTGGTGCTGGTGACCTCACTGGCGGTGTTGATCATCGCGTTGCTGACCTCACTGCTCGACGCGCGCCTGGAAGCCCGCACGGCCGTACTCGCCGACTCGCTGACCCTGGCCAATCAGGAGCTCACCCACCTGGCGCTGCACGACATGCTCACCGGCTTGCCCAATCGCACGTTGCTGGCGGATCGCATTCAACAGGCGATGCAAGCGGTCAAAGAGCAGGGCGGTTGCTTCGCGCTGATGTTTATCGACCTCGACGGCTTCAAGCCGGTCAACGATGCCTTTGGTCACCATATGGGCGACCAACTGTTGCGCGAAGTCGGCCTGCGCCTGCGCGAGGACCTGCGCAGCCAGGACACACTGGCGCGCATCGGCGGGGATGAGTTTGTGTTGCTCGTACAACTGACCCAGCCGGATGACGCCCTGGGCCTTGCTGAGCGCCAGGTGGTACTGATCAACCGCGCGTTCCAGGTGGCCGAGCATGAACTGAAAATCTCCGCCAGCGTCGGCATCGCCATGTTCCCGGGCAATGGCAGCAGCCCCCAGGAACTGCTGATGAACGCCGACGCCGCGATGTACCACGCCAAGGGCATGGGCAAGAACGGCTACAGCTTTTTCGATGTGTCGATGAATACCAATGCGCGCAAGCAGCTGCAGTTGCTGCAGGACCTGCGCAATGCCGTCGAGCAGCAGCAATTTCGCCTGTACTACCAGCCCAAGTTCGACGCGGTCAGTGGCATCCCGGTCGGTGCCGAGGCGTTGTTGCGCTGGGAACATCCGCAACAGGGCCTGTTGCTGCCGGCGACCTTTATCGAATTGGCGGAAAAGACTGGCCTGATCATTCCGATTGGTGAGTGGGTGCTCGACGAGGCCTGCCGCCAGATGAGTCTGTGGTATGTGCAGGGCTATGAAGACTGGCGCATCGCCGTGAACCTCTCGGCGCTGCAGTTCTGCCATGCCGGGCTGGTCAAAAGTGTCGCCACGGCACTCGCGCGGCACCAGTTGCCGGCCAACAGCCTGACCCTGGAAATCACCGAGACCACCGCCATGAGCGATGCCGATGCGAGCATGACGGTGTTGCAGCAGTTGTCGGAAATGGGCGTGGATTTGTCCATTGACGATTTCGGCACCGGCTATTCCAGCCTCATGTACCTCAAGCGCTTGCCCGCCAACGAGTTGAAGATCGACCGCGGCTTCGTGCGTGACCTGGAGCACGACAGCGACGATGCCGCCATCGTCTCGGCGATCGTTGCCCTGGGCCAGGCCCTGGGCTTGCGGATTGTCGCCGAGGGGGTGGAGACCGATGTGCAGCAGAATTTCCTCACCCGCCTGGGGTGTAATTCCCTGCAGGGCTACCTGCTCGGCCATCCGCTGCCGGCCGACAGTTTCATGCTCGACATCCAGCGTGCCGAAGAGGCAGTCGCGCCTGACAAAAGCCGTGCGTGACGGTTAGTATTGGATCCAACCATAACCATCAGGTTGGATCAGGAGACCGCACGCATGGACAAAGTTGTCATCATCACCGGGGGTAGCCGCGGGATTGGCGCCGAGACGGCACTGCTGGCAGCTCGCGAGGGCTATCGCATCTGCATCAACTACCAGTCCGATGAAACCGCCGCCCACAGCGTCCTCGAACAGGTGCGTGCCTTGGGCGCCCAGGCGATTGCCGTGCGCGCGGATGTCAGCATTGAAGATGAGGTGATCGCGCTGTTCAACCGTGTGGATGCCGAGTTGGGGCGTGTCACCGCGTTGGTCAACAACGCCGGCACCGTCGCGCACAAGGCGCGGGTCGATGAAATGTCTGAATTCCGCATCCTGAAAATCATGAAGACCAACGTGCTCGGCCCGATCCTCTGCGCCAAGCACGCGGTGCTGCGCATGTCGCCCAGGCATGGCGGGCAGGGTGGCAGTATCGTCAACGTGTCATCGGTGGCGGCGCGCCTGGGTTCGCCGGGGGAGTACGTTGACTATGCGGCCTCCAAGGGCGCACTCGACACCTTTACCCTGGGCCTGTCCAAAGAGGTCGCGGGCGAGGGCATTCGCGTCAACGCGGTACGCCCGGGGTATATCTTCACCGACTTCCACGCCTTGAGCGGCGACCCGGACCGCGTCAGCAAACTCGAATCCGGTATCCCCATGGCCCGTGGCGGACGCCCGGATGAAGTCGCGGAAGCGATTATCTGGTTGCTGTCAGACAAGGCCTCGTATGCCACCGGTACGTTCCTGGACCTGGGCGGCGGCCGTTGATGTTGAAGTGAGGGAGCAAGCGCCCTCGCCACAAGGCATCGGGATCAAAAGGAGCGGACGATCCGCCCCAAGGTCTCCATGGCTTTTTCCGACGCTTCAGTCCACGGGCTGCCGTAGTTCAGGCGGATGCAGTTGCGAAAGCGCTGGGTAGCCGAGAAGATCGGGCCCGGCGCAATGCTGATGCCTTGCGCCAGCGCCATCTGGAACAGCTTCAATGAGTCGGTTTGCTCGGGCAATTCCAGCCACAGGAAATAGCCGCCGGCCGGTTGGCTGACGCGGGTCTGGGCCGGGAAGTAACGCGCAATGGCGGCGAGCATGGCGCTTTGCTGTTCCTCCAGGGCATAGCGCAATTTGCGCAGGTGCCGGTCGTAGCCGCCGTGCTGCAGATAATCGGCAATCGCCGCCTGGGCCGGCATCGATGGGCACAGCGAGGTCATCAGCTTCAGGCGTTCGACTTTCTGCGCATAGCGCCCGGCGGCCACCCAGCCCACGCGATAGCCGGGCGCGAGGCTCTTGGCGAAGGAGCCGCAGTGCATCACCAGGCCCTCGGTATCAAACGCCTTGGCCGGTTTCGGCGCGTGTTGGCCGTAATACAACTCGGCGTACACATCGTCTTCGATCAGCGGCACTTGATGGCTGCGCAGCAGTTCTACCAGCGCCTGCTTCTTGGCCTCTGGCAGCGTCGCGCCCATCGGGTTCTGGAAGCTGGTCATGGTCCAGCAGGCCTTGATCGGGTAGCGCTCCAGGGTTTGTGCCAGCGCGTTGAGGTCAATGCCGTCGCGCGGGTGCACGGGGATTTCGACTGCCTTGAGTTTCAGGCGTTCGAGCACTTGCAGGCAGGCGTAGAACGCCGGGGCCTCGATCGCGACCAGGTCGCCGGGTTCGGTCACGGCCTGCAGGCACAGGTTGAGTGCTTCGAGGGCGCCATTGGTGATCAGCAGTTCTTCCATGGGCAGCATCAGCCCGCCGACCATGTAGCGCAGGGCAATCTGCCGACGCAGTTGCGGGTTGCCCGGCGACATGTCGGTGACCACCAGGCGCGGGTCCATCTCGCGGCTGGCGCTGGCCAGGGAGCGGGCCAGGCGCGGCAGCGGGAACAGCATCGGGCTGGGGAAGGCCGAGCCGAACGGCACGGTGTTGGGGTCCTTGATCGAGTCCAGCACCGAGAACACCAGTTCGCTCACATCCACTTCAGTGGACTCGTGCACGTGCTCGCTCACCACCGGCTCGGAAAACGGGCTCGGTGCGTGGGTATTGACGAAGTAACCCGAGCGCGGCCGGGCGCGGATCAGCCCACGTCGCTCCAGCAGGTAATACGCCTGGAACACTGTCGATGGGCTGACGCCGTAAGTCTGGCTGGCGTAGCGCACCGAAGGCACACGCTGGCCGGGGCCGAGCACGCCGGAGCGGATCAGTTCTGCAATGTCGTCGGCAAATTTTTCGTAGCGTTTCATGGGGGCCTAATCAGCTTTTTGAAAGTGTACGCAAGTCCATGGCAGGCGCCGGCAAGTCAGCGCCCACAGTTGAATCGCCACTGGGTCGGATAGACCTCAGCGGTTCAGCGGGGCGACAAAACGGCTGTCGGCCGCGCTGTAGATCCAGGGTTCATCCACATCCGTGACCTTGAAACGCAAGGTCTGTGAGCTGCTGGTCGGTTTGTCGGCCAGCAGGGCCACGGACACCGGCACATCGCTGATCTCCCCAGGCGCCAGGCTGATCTCGGTCTTGCCCTGCAACTGGAAGCCTTCGCCGTCCACCAGTTCCAGGCGGTAGTCCTGGCGTTGCTGGGTCTTGTTGATGACCTTGAGGCTGTAGATATTCTCGATCAGGCCCTGGGCATTTTCGCGGAACATGCCGCGGTCCTTGGTCACATCCAGCGACACCATCGGCCGCCCCACCAGGGCCACCACCAGTGCGGCAATCATCACCAGCAGCACGGCACTGTAGCCGATCAGGCGTGGCCTGAGCAGATGAGTCTTGCCACCTTGCAGTTGATGTTCGGAGGTGTAGCTCACCAGGCCGCGCGCGTAACCCATCTTGTCCATGATCGAGTCGCAGGCGTCGACACAGGCTGCGCAACCGATGCACTCCATTTGCAGGCCGTCGCGGATGTCGATACCGGTGGGGCACACCTGCACGCAGAGCTGGCAGTCGATGCAATCTCCCAGGCCGACGTCGGCCGGCCTGGCCTCACGTTTGCGCGGGCCACGGCTTTCGCCACGGGCGGCGTCATAGGAGATGGTCAGCGTGTCTTTGTCGAACATCACACTCTGGAAGCGCGCATACGGGCACATGTGCATGCACACCGCTTCGCGCAGCCACCCGGCGTTGAGGTAGGTGGCGGCGGTGAAGAACAGCACCCAGAACAGGCTGACGCCGCCCATTTGCCAGGTCAGCAGCTCGGCGGCCAGCGGGCGGATGGGCGTGAAGTAGCCGACAAAGGTCAGCCCGGTGAGCACGCTGATGCCCAGCCACAGGGTGTGCTTGGCCGCGCGCCGCGCCAGTTTGTTCACGCTCCACGGCGCCGCTTGCAACTTGATACGTTGATTGCGCTCGCCTTCGGTGACTTTCTCACACCACATGAACAGCCAGGTGAACGAGCTTTGCGGGCAGGTGTAGCCGCACCACACGCGGCCGGCGAACACGGTAATCGCAAACAGGCCGAAGGCGCAGATGATCAGCAGCGCCGACAACAAAATGAAATCCTGGGGCCAGAAGGTCGCGCCAAAGATATGGAATTTGCTCTGCGCCAGGTCCCAGAGTACCGCCTGGCGGTCGCCCCAGTTCAGCCACACGGTGCCGAAGAAGGCCAGGAACAGCAAGCCGGCACCGCCGATACGCAAGGTGCGGAACAGGCCGGTGAAGCTGCGGGTATGAATCAGGTTGTCGCTGGATTTGGCCTTCACCTTCTTTGGGTGTATGGGCACAAAGGTTTCCACGGTAGGGATTCTTTCGCTCATGGTCGTTCGCTCATCAGCCTCCATCAGGCGGATGAACTATGCGCGTGGTGCTGTGTGCATAACAGACTCAGCTAGGGCGATAAAAAGCGGATCAGATAAGGGCTTCAAGCGCCGCTGCGACAATGTGCTGCACCCCGTTGCATCAGGGGTGCAGCGCTATCCTGGGCGTGCTGATACAGATCAATTAAATCAACGAACCAGGTTCTTCGGCCTTCACATGTTGGCGACCGTCGTGGGCGCCGGCGACCGTGAGCGCATCGGCCTCGGCTTCAGTGATATAGATCCGCTCGGCCGCCAATTCCACGTAGGACATGGATTTGTCGATGTCGGTGACGATATTGACCCGTGTCGCCGGCACGCTTTGTTCCTGGCCATTGTCATCGAGCATGAAGTAACACAGCTGGTTTTCGATACGAATGGGCATGCCGTTCTCCTTTCTCATGGGCTATGAACGTTAGGGCGCAGCGATGTGCGCGGGTTCAAGGCAACTGACTGGCGGTCGCCGCTGTCCATCGTTGACCCATAAAGACAAAAAGGACGGCATCCATGGACGCCTGGTGGCAAGAAGTGTGGCAAACCCTGCAAGCTGAATTTGCCGATATCGGCGATGCGAAACAACTCACCCAAATCACCGTGCGCCTGCTGATCGCTGCGGTCCTGGGCGGCATTCTCGGTTTCGAGCGCGAGAGCAAGGGCAAGGCCGCGGGCGTGCGCACGCACATGCTGGTGGCCCTGGGCGCGGCGCTGTTCGTGATGGTGCCGCAGATGTCCGGCAATCAGGCCGATGCCATGAGCCGCGTGGTCCAGGGCGTGATTGCCGGGATTGGCTTCCTCGGCGCCGGGACCATCATCAAGGGCAAGGATGAGGAAGAAGGGCACGTGAAGGGCCTGACCACCGCCGCCGGCCTGTGGATGACCGCTGCGATTGGGGTCTCGGCCGGGTTGGGCCGGGAATCGACAGCGGTGCTGAGTACCTTGCTGGCTCTGCTGGTGTTCAGCGTGATGCCAAAAATCGTCAAGCGCTTTGAGAAGGGCTGACAATCACGGGCGGCATGGTGGTCGGCGGCTCCTCCACGGGTGGCGGGTCTTGGGGCGGGTCTTGTTCCGGAATCGGCTCCGGCTCGGTGGGTGGCAGCGTCGGGTTGTCGATATTCGGGTCCGGGGTTTCTGCCGGGATCGGGATATTCATCGGTGTGGCCTCCTTTGTGCTTTGCTCTATCGGTGGACAGCCGCCGGGGCGATTTGATTCCCGCTCAATGGCCGCACATCCACCTGAACTTTTCCCGGTGAGGCAGGCTCGGACCTTATACGGCCCTGCTCAGGGAGAGCGGCGTCGTCTCAGAATTCAGATCAAGCAAAGAGCGTCCACAGGGCGTAAGGGGAAGATGCTCGATGACTGCTGAAACACAGGTTCCAGAAGAATCCCTCTTGCCGCTGTCCCAGGCATTGTTGCTGCCCAGGATCGCGATCGAAAGCACCACCCCCGTGATCGATGGCGGCGAATTCGCCGTCAAGGCGGTGGTTGGCCAGCGCATTGACGTCACCAGCAAAGTCTTTGCCGACGGCCACGACAAGCTGGCGGTGCTGATCCGCTGGCGCCCGCTGCACCAGGAACACTGGCACAGCGTGGTGATGAACGACGTGGGCAACAATGGCTGGGAGGGCGGGTTCACCGTCAGTGACCAAGGCCCCCACGAATACTGCATTGAAGCCTGGATCGATACCTTCGCCAGCTTCTGCTACGAACTGCGCAAGAAACATGAGGCCGGGGTACCGGTCAGCCTGGAGTTGCAGGAAGGTCGCAGCCTGGTGCTGCAGGCCGCCGAACGCAGCGACAACGAGTTGCGCGACCGCCTGATGCTGCTGCACCACGAACTCTCCGGCCTGCTGGAAACCGAGCAGGTCGCGCAGTTCCTGCACGAAGACAGTGCACATTTGATGACCCAGGCCGACCACCGTGCCTATTTGAGCATCAGCCGTGTCTACCCGATTGATGTCGAGCGCGAGGCGGCTCAGTTTGCCAGCTGGTACGAGCTGTTTCCGCGCTCGATCACTGACGATCCCGCCCGCCACGGCACCTTTAACGATGTGCACTCGCGCCTGTCGATGATCCACGACATGGGATTCGACGTGCTGTATTTCCCGCCGATCCACCCCATCGGCCGCAGCCACCGCAAGGGCAAGAACAATTCCCTGACCGCCGGTCCGGAGGATCCGGGCAGCCCGTATGCCATCGGCAGCGAGGAGGGCGGCCATGAGGCGATCCATCCGCAATTGGGCAGCCGCGATGACTTCCGGCGCCTGGTCAAGGCTGCCGCCGATCACGGCCTGGAAATCGCCCTGGACTTCGCCATCCAATGCTCCCAGGACCATCCGTGGCTCAAGCAACACCCGGGCTGGTTCAACTGGCGCCCGGACGGCACGATCAAATACGCCGAGAACCCGCCGAAGAAATACCAGGACATCGTCAACGTCGACTTCTATGCCGCCGACGCGATCCCGAGCCTGTGGACCGAATTGCGCGACATCGTGGTGGGCTGGGTGGAAGAGGGCGTGAAGACCTTTCGCGTCGACAACCCTCACACCAAGCCGCTGCCGTTCTGGCAATGGCTGATCAGCGACGTGCGATCCAAGTACCCCGACGTAATCTTTCTCGCCGAGGCGTTCACCACGCCGGCGATGATGGCGCGCCTGGGCAAGGTCGGCTATTCCCAAAGCTACACCTATTTCACCTGGCGAAACACCAAGGCCGAACTCGGTGAGTACCTGACGCAGCTGAACCAGTCGCCGTGGCGTGAATGCTACCGGCCGAACTTCTTCGTCAACACGCCGGACATCAACCCCGGCTTCCTGCACGAATCCGGTCGGCCGGGGTTTCTCATCCGCGCCGCACTGGCGACCATGGGCTCGGGCCTGTGGGGCATGTATTCGGGGTTCGAGCTGTGCGAAGCGGCGCCGGTGCCGGGCAAAGAGGAATACCTGGACTCGGAGAAATACGAGATCCGTCCACGGGACTTCACTGCGCCCGGCAACATCATTGCCGAGATCGCCCAACTCAACCGCATTCGCCGACAGAACCCGGCCTTGCACACGCACTTGGGCCTCAAGCTCTACAACGCCTGGAATGACAACATCCTGTATTTCGGCAAACGCAGTGAGGATGGCAGCAACTTCATCCTGGTGGCCGTCAACCTCGACCCGTTCAACGCCCAGGAAGCGCATTTCGAGCTGCCGCTATGGGAGTTGGGCCTGCCCGACGATGCCCAGACCCAAGGCGAAGACTTGATGAACGGCCATCGCTGGACCTGGTACGGCAAAAACCAGTGGACCCGCCTGGAGCCGCATATGCCGTTCGGGATCTGGCGCCTCACTGTTGCCTGAGACCGTCTCCCCCTGCAGGCGCCGGCTCGCCGGCGATGGCAGCGGGCCTGACACCTTTTTTTCCCTGAAACACCGCGACCGCCGGCAAGCCGGCTCCGACACGGGTTCGCGGTGTTTCAAGTGGATGTTCACGCATTTCAGGAGTTTCCAATGGCGAAGAAACCCAAGGCTGCCACCTTTATCAAAGACCCGCTCTGGTACAAGGACGCGGTGATCTATCAGGTTCACGTCAAATCCTATTTCGACTCCAACAACGACGGCATCGGTGACTTTCCCGGGCTGATCGCCAAGCTCGACTACATCGCCGACCTGGGCGTGAACACCATCTGGCTGCTGCCGTTCTACCCTTCGCCGCGGCGCGACGATGGCTATGACATTGCCGAGTACCGGGGCGTGCACAGCGACTACGGGACCATGGCCGACGCCAAGCGCTTTATCGCCGAGGCCCATAAGCGCGGATTGCGGGTCATCACCGAGCTGGTGATCAACCACACCTCGGACCAGCACCCATGGTTCCAACGCGCCCGCAAGGCCAAGCCCGGTTCGGCGGCGCGGGACTTCTACGTGTGGTCGGATGATGACCAGAAGTACGACGGCACACGTATCATTTTCCTCGACACCGAAAAATCCAACTGGACCTGGGACCCGGTCGCCGGCCAGTACTTCTGGCACCGCTTCTATTCCCACCAGCCGGACCTCAATTTCGACAACCCGCAGGTGATGAAAGCCGTGCTGTCGGTGATGCGCTACTGGCTGGACATGGGCATCGACGGCCTGCGCCTGGACGCGATTCCCTACCTGATCGAACGCGATGGCACCAACAACGAAAACCTTCCTGAAACCCACGGCGTGCTCAAGCAGATCCGCGCCGAGATCGACGCGCATTACCCCGACCGCATGCTGCTCGCCGAGGCCAACCAGTGGCCTGAAGACACCCAGCTGTACTTCGGTGATCGCAAGGGTGATGACGGTGACGAGTGCCACATGGCCTTCCACTTCCCGCTGATGCCGCGCATGTACATGGCGCTGGCCCAGGAAGATCGCTTCCCGATCACCGACATCCTGCGCCAGACCCCGGAGATCCCCGCCAACTGCCAATGGGCGATTTTCCTGCGCAACCACGATGAGCTGACCCTGGAAATGGTCACCGACAAAGAACGCGATTACCTGTGGAACTACTACGCCGCTGACCGCCGCGCGCGGATCAACCTGGGTATCCGCCGGCGCCTGGCGCCGTTGGTGGAGCGTGACCGTCGACGTGTCGAATTGCTCAACAGCTTGTTGCTGTCGATGCCAGGCACACCGACCCTGTATTACGGCGATGAAATCGGCATGGGCGACAACATCTACCTGGGCGACCGTGATGGGGTGCGCACGCCGATGCAGTGGTCCATCGACCGCAACGGCGGTTTTTCCCGCGCCAACCCGGCGAGCCTGGTGTTGCCGCCGATCATGGACCCGCAATACGGCTACCAGTCGGTCAACGTCGAAACCCAGGCCCAGGATCCACACTCGCTGCTCAACTGGACCCGCCGCATGCTTGCGGTACGCAAGCAGTCCAAGGCGTTCGGCCGTGGCAGTCTGAAAATGCTCTCGCCCAGCAACCGCCGCATCCTCGCCTACACCCGCGAATTCACCGGCGACGATGGGCGTACCGAAATCATCCTGTGCGTGGCCAACGTGTCGCGCAGTGCCCAGGCAGCCGAACTGGACCTGTCGGCGTTCGCCGGCATGGTGCCGGTGGAGATGTTGGGCGGTAATGCATTCCCGCCGATTGGCCAGCTGAATTTCCTGCTGACCCTGGCGCCATATGGCTTCTATTGGTTCGTGCTGGCGGCGGAAAACCAGATGCCGAGCTGGCATGTGGAACCGGCGCAAAGCATGCCGGACTTCACCACGCTGGTGCTGAAAAAACGCATGGAAGAGCTGCTCGAAGAGCCGTGCCGCGCGACCCTGGAGCAGACCTCGCTGCCGGCCTGGCTGCCCAAGCGCCGTTGGTTTGCCGGCAAGGACACGGCCATCGACAGCGTGCGCATCGTCTATGGCGCACGCTTTGGCGACCCGCAGCACCCGGTGTTGCTCAGCGAGCTTGAGGTGACCGCCGGTGGCCAGGTCAACCGATATCAGCTGCCATTCGGCTTTCTCGGCGAAGACCAGTTCACCAGCGCCTTGCCGCAGCAACTGGCGCTGGCCCGCGTGCGCCGTGTGCGCCAGGTCGGGTTGGTGACGGACGCCTTCAGCCTTGAGCACTTCATTCGCGCGGTCATCCAGGGCCTGCAAGCCGGCACCGTGCTGAACACCAGCGATGGCGACCTGCGTTTTGAAGCCACGCCGCACCTGGCCAAGTTGCAGCTCAATGACGAGTCGGTGGTGCGCTACCTGTCTGCCGAGCAGTCCAACAGTTCAGTGGTGGTGGGCGAAAGCCTGGTGCTCAAACTGATCCGCAAAGTCAGCGCCGGGGTGCACCCGGAGCTGGAAATGAGCGCCTACCTGACCGCCGCCGACTACCCGAACATTTCGCCATTGCTGGGCTCGATGGTGCGCCGCGATGCGGCGGGCGATGACAACCTGTTGATGATTGCCCAAGGCTACCTGAGCAACCAGGGCGATGCCTGGAGCTGGACCCAGAACAACCTTGAACGCGCGATCCGCGACGAACTCGCCGAAGCCATTTCCGAGCAGGAACAACACTACAACGCCCTGGGCGAACTGGCCGACTTTGCCGGATTGCTCGGGCAGCGCCTGGGCGAAATGCATGGGGTACTGGGCGCGAAGACCACGAACAAAGACTTCAAGCCCGAGGTCACCACAGTCAAGGATACCCAGGCCTGGGCCAAGGATGTCGGTGCACAGATCGACCGTGCGCTGCAATTGCTCAAGCTGCACCAAAGCCAATTGAACCCTGGCGATCAGGCGCTGGTCAGTGAATTGCTGGTTCAGAAAAAAGCCATTGCCAGCCATGTGCAGGCCTTGGCGAAAGCCACGCTGGGCGGCCTGCGCATTCGTGTCCACGGTGATTTGCACCTGGGCCAGGTGCTGGTGGTGAAGGGCGATGCCTACCTGATCGACTTTGAAGGCGAGCCTGCGCGGCCGCTGCATGAGCGCCGGGGCAAGCACAGCCCGTACAAGGATGTGAGCGGGGTGTTGCGTTCCTTTGATTACGCGGCGGCGATGGCGCTGAATGTGCAGGGCGTGGATCACTCGACGGAGGCGGACGTTGCCCGCAAGCGCGTGACCGATCGTTACCTGAAAGAAGCGCGCCAGGCATTTATCCAGGCTTATCAGGCAGCTACGTCTACACTGGCGCATGACTGGCAGGATGCCAAGGGCCAGGACGCTGCGCTGACGTTGTTCAGCCTCGAGAAGGCCGCGTATGAAGTGGCTTACGAAGCGGAAAATCGCCCGACCTGGCTGCCAGTGCCCCTGCAAGGGTTGCACGGCTTGCTGAGTGGGCTTGTACCTATATCGAAAACTGTACGCGGTGGGGAGACGTCATGAGCTTTACACATAAAGAACCGCTGCAGCCGAAATTGACTGCATTGCCGGCGTCCAACGACGTCGAAGCGCTGGTGCGCGCCGAGCACCATGATCCGTTCTCGATCCTGGGGCCGCACGATGACGAGCAGGGCGGCCAGTTTATCCGCGCCTTCCTGCCGGAAGCCCTCAGTGTGCAGGTGCTGGCACGCGACAGCGGCGAGCAGATCGGCAGCCTCGATGCGACCCAGGTGCCGGGTTTGTTTGTCGGGCACTTCGCGACTCGCCAGGCCTACCTGCTGAAAATCCAGTGGGCGGGCGGTGAGCAGATCACCGAAGACCCGTACAGCTTCCAGCAACTGCTGCTGGGTGAAATGGACCTGTACCTGTTTGCCGAAGGCAATCACCGCGACCTCGGCAGCTGCCTGGGCGCCCAGGTGACCAGCGTCGACGGCGTGGAGGGCGTGCGATTTGCCGTGTGGGCGCCGAATGCCCGGCGTGTGTCGGTGGTCGGCGACTTCAACATCTGGGACGGGCGTCGGCACCCGATGCGCCTGCGTCATCCGTCCGGTGTATGGGAGATCTTTATCCCACGCCTGCAACCGGGCGCAGCCTACAAATACGAAATTCTCGCTGCCAACGGGATCCTGCCGCTCAAGGCCGACCCGATGGCGCTGGCCACCCAACTGCCGCCGGACACCGCCTCCAAGGTCGCGGCGCCGTTGCAGGTGGACTGGCAGGACCATGCGTGGATGCAGTCGCGCGTCGAGCGTCAGAAGACCACCGCGCCGCTGTCGATCTACGAGCTGCACGTGGGTTCCTGGCAGTGCGAGCTGGACGAGGCGGGCGAGGTCTCGCGCCAATACAACTGGCGCGAGCTGGCCGAACGGCTGGTGCCCTATGTGCAGCAACTGGGCTTCACCCACGTTGAACTGATGCCGATCATGGAGCACCCGTTCGGCGGCTCCTGGGGCTATCAGGCGCTGTCGCAATTCGCCCCGACGGCACGCTTTGGCTCGCCGGAAGACTTTGCCTACTTCGTCAATGCACTGCATCAGGCGGATATTGGTGTGATTCTCGACTGGGTGCCGGCGCATTTTCCTACCGATACCCACGGTCTGGCGCAGTTCGATGGCACCGCGCTGTATGAATACGCCAATCCGCTCGAAGGCTTTCACCAGGATTGGGACACGCTGATCTACAACCTGGGCCGCACCGAAGTCCACGGCTTCATGCTGGCTTCGGCGCTGCACTGGCTCAAGCACTTCCACATCGATGGGCTGCGCGTGGATGCCGTGGCGTCGATGCTGTACCGCGATTATTCGCGCAAGGCCGGCGAATGGGTGCCCAATCGCCACGGCGGTCGCGAGAACCTCGAAGCCATCGACTTCCTGCGCCACCTCAACGACGTGGTCGCCCTGGAGGCGCCTGGCGCGCTGGTGATTGCCGAAGAATCCACCGCCTGGCCCGGCGTCAGCCAGCCCACCCAACAGGGCGGCCTGGGTTTCAACTACAAGTGGAACATGGGCTGGATGCACGATTCGCTGCACTACATCCAGCAGGACCCGGTGTACCGCGCCCATCACCACAATGAACTGAGCTTCGGCCTGGTGTATGCCTGGTCCGAGCGTTTCATCCTGCCGATTTCCCACGATGAAGTGGTGCACGGCAAGCACTCGTTGATCGACAAGATGCCCGGCGACCGCTGGCAGAAATTTGCCAACCTGCGGGCTTACCTGGCGTTCATGTGGATGCACCCTGGCAAGAAACTGCTGTTCATGGGCTGCGAATTCGGCCAGTGGCGCGAGTGGAACCACGACCAGCAGCTGGATTGGTACCTGCTGCAATACCCGGAACACCGCGGCGTGCAGAAACTGGTGGGCGACTTGAACCGCCTGTACCGCGAGGAACCGGCCCTGCACGAACAGGACGACGCGCCCCAGGGCTTCCAATGGCTGATCGGCGATGATGCGATCAACAGCGTGTATGCCTGGCTGCGCTGGAGCAAGGATGGCAAGCCGGTGCTGGTGGTTGCCAACTTCACCCCGGTGCCGCGTGAGGCGTATGCCGTCGGGGTGCCGTTTGCCGGGAGCTGGAGCGAAGTGCTCAACAGCGACGCCGACCTGTATGCGGGCTCCAATTACGGTAACGGTGGCACCGTTTCCACGCGTGATGAGCCGCGCCATGGGCAGGCGGTCTCGCTGTCCTTGAATCTGCCGCCGTTGGGTGTGTTGATTCTGCGGCCGCAAGCGCTTTAAAGCGCTCTACACGGCTGGATTCTGTTGTCCGCGCTACTGGCAGGGTGCCACAATGGCACCCTTGTCGTGGCAGTTGAATCAGGCGAATTTCATGAACGGCCTTGGGCGTAGGCAGGACCAGGATTGCTTTATAGAGGAACAGGTGCGGACTGACCGTTTGCATCAGTTGTTTCGGCAGTCCTTTGCCGCGATTTTCGGCAGTTACCTCGCTGCGGTGATGCTCTGCTGGCTGTGTTGGGAGCGCTTTGACCACACGGTCATGCTGGTCTGGCTATTGGTGCTGGCGGCCACGTCATTGCTGCGGGTCAAGATGTTCATGGAGTGGTTCCGCTGTCCCAACGGCGAGCGCACCCCGCAGCGCTGGGAGCGTCGCTACTGGATCACGCTGATGCTGTCTGCCGGCGTCTGGGGCGCCGGCGCACTGGCCGTAATGCCGACCGACGATCGAGTGTCGCAGGTGCTGGTCATGCTGTTTACCGTGGGCATGTCGGTGAGTGCCGTCTCGTGTTATTCCGCGTATCGCTACATGACCCTGGCGTCCCTGGCCCTGGTGCTGCTGCCGTGCACGCTGTGGCTGTTGTTCCAGCCGTCGTCGATGCAAGTCGGGGTGGCTGTCGCCGTGCTGGTGTTCTCCACCTTTGTGGTCAGCGCCACGCGCAAGCTGTCGGATGCGCTGGAAAAAGCCTTTCGCCTGACCCGGCAAATGGAACGGGCCCACAACATCTCTACACGCGCCGCACAGACCGACGAACTCACCGGGCTGATGAACCGTCGCGCGTTTTTCGAACATGCCCAGGTGTTGTACGCGCAATGCCGCCACAATCAGCAGCCGTTGTGCGCGCTGATGCTGGACATGGACCACTTCAAGCAGATCAACGATACCTACGGTCACCAGGCCGGTGACCAGGTGCTGCGCCAGATTGGCGGGGTGATCAGTGCCTCGTTCCGCCAGGCCGATGTGTACGGCCGCCTGGGGGGCGAGGAGTTCGCGGTGCTGCTGCCCAATACCTCGCTGGAGGCGGCGCGAGACATTGCCGAGCAGTTGGTCAAGGCGATCTCCGGCCTGGTCTCCGAGCCGGTGCATGGCTTGACCGCCAGCCTCGGCGTGGCCTCCACCCATACCCTTGACCAGGATTTGCACGGCCTGATGAACACCGCCGACAAGGCGCTGTATCGCGCCAAGGCGTTGGGTCGCAATCAAGTGGCCGTGGCGGAATAGGCTCAGTCCTTGAGCATGGCCTTGGCCAGCACCCGTGCGACCTGGTCGGCGGAATAGGGCTTGGCGAGGAACTCGAAGCCTTCATAGCCGCTGTCAGCCAGCTCCTCGCTGTAGCCCGACGTGAGAACTATCGGCAGGTCCGGCCGGCGCTCGCGCAGCACCCTGGCCATCATCACGCCGGTGATCCCCGGCATGACCACGTCCGAGAACACCCCGTCGAAGGCCATGGCGTCCGCGCCGGCCATCGCCAGTGCCTGTTCGGCATCGGTGGCCCAGGTGGTCTGGTAGCCCAGGTCCTGGAGGATCTGGTTGGCGAAGCGGCCCACGTCGAGGTTGTCTTCCACGATGAGGATATGGCGGTGCGACGGGTCATGGTCCGGGCACGCGGCTTGCTGCAGGTGCGCCAACTGGACTGCCTGGGACTCAACGGCCGGCAGGTACAGGGTAAATACCGTGCCCTGGCCCGGGGTGCTGGCCACGTCGACGTTGCCGCCGGACTGCTTGGCGAAACCGAACACCTGGGACAAACCCAGCCCGGTGCCTTTGCCGACGGCCTTGGTGGTAAAGAACGGCTCGAAGATGCGCTCCAGGTTGTCGCTGGCCATGCCGCTGCCGGTGTCGGCCAGGGACACCGTGACGAAGGGCTGGCGCGACTCGGCGTCGCCACGGATACGCGGCAGGGCCGCCACGGTGGCCACGCGCAAGGTCAGCGTGCCTTGGCCGTTCATGGCGTCACGGGCGTTGAGGGCCATATTGATCAGCGCGGTTTCGAACTGGCTGGAGTCGACGCGCACATGGCACGGGCTGTCGGGCAACTCGACGCGCACCTGGATCCGCGCCCCGGTGAGGCTTTCCAGCATCTCGCCGATATTCTTGACTCGCAGGCTCACATCGAACACTTCCGGGTTCAATGGCTGGCGCCGGGCGAAGGCGAGCAGCTGGCTGGTGAGTTTGCTGGCCCGCTCGACGGTGTCCGACACCGCGCCCATGTAACGCTGGCGCCGCTCCTCGGAGAGACCGGGCTGGCGCAGGAAATCCACCGACGAGCGAATGATCGTCAGCAGGTTGTTGAAGTCATGGGCGACGCCGCCGGTCAACTGGCCGATGGCTTCCAGCTTCTGTGACTGGCGCAGCGCGGCTTCGGCCTGGGAGAGGGCGGTGGTGCGTTCCGCCACCCGCTGTTCCAGGGTCGCATTCAGCTCGGTGAATGCCGCCAGGCCCTCACGCACGGCGACGTCGGCGCGCACGCGCTCGATATGTGCCCAGGAGCGTTCGGTGACTTCGCCCACCAGGGCCAGGTCATAGGGCGACCACACGCGCGCCGCTTTGTGATGCACGGCCATCAGCGCGGTGAGCCGGCCATGCTTGATCAGCGGGAAACACACGGTCGCCAACGCGCCCAGGGCCTGGTAGCTGGCGGCGATGTGCGGCTCGAATTCGATGCGATTGTCCTGCACCACCACCGGCTCGCCGGCGTGCAGGCGTTGTACGGCCAACTCACCGAACGAGGCCAGGCTGTAGCGTCCGACGATGCTCGGCGAGCCGGGCGCCGCCCAATTGCCGCGAATGGTGAAGCCGTCTTCATCGGCGTCCATGTCCGCATAGGCGCAGTTGGACACCTGCAGGTGCTCGGCCAGCAGGCGCGTGGTGGTGGACATGATGGTTTCGGCATCGGTGGCATTGGTCACGGCGTTGCCGATCGCATCCAGCACCGCCAGGCGCCGCGCAAGAAATACCGTGGCGGTGGTTTCGGTCACCGTGTCCAGCAAGCCGACGACCTTGCCCTGGGGATCGCGGATGGGGCTGTAGCAAAAGGTGAAGTAGGCCTGCTCGGGGCCCGCGCCACGCTCGATCAGCAGCGGGAAGTTCTCGATGTAGGTGGCATGCCCTTCGAAAGCCGCGTCCGCGATGGGGCCGACCTGGTCCCACACTTCATGCCAGGTTTCGCTGAAAGGTCGCCCCAGCGAGTAGGGCTTGTCGCCAAGGATGGGCACAAACGCATCGTTGTAGAGCGTGATCAGGTGCGGTCCCCAGACGATGGCCTGGGGAAAGCTCGAGGCAAAGCACAACGCTACCGTGGTCTTGAGCACATCCGGCCATTGTTCCAGCGGGCCCAGGGGCGTACTTGCCCAATCATGCTGGCGTACCCGCTCAGCCATGTCGCTGCTGCTTTGCAGCCAATTCATCATTGGGAGAACACCTTGTTTGCCACAATCGGTCGAGCGCCTGAAGAGGTCAGGCTAACAAGCAACAGACCGAAATGAACGTTGCCAGTTCAGCGGAATTATCCACGAGATGGCAATTTGATGCTTCATCCATTTGAATAGATAAATATTCCGCGATCCGGGCGCTGTTTTTTACTGCGATGTGCCGAACAAACCGGTCCAGTAGATCCCTGCGTCACTTTTCGGGTCCATGGCATAGGCCGCGCCCAATTCGCGAAACTGCGGGTTCATCAGGTTGGCGCAATGCCCGGGGCTGGCGAGCCAGCCGTCGACGACCTTGCGCGGCGTGTCCAGGCCGGCGGCGATGTTTTCGCCGATGTTTTTTGCCGGGTAGCCGGCCAGTTCGGCGCGGTCACCGGGGGTACGGCCGTCGTGGTCGAGGTGGTCGAAGAAATTGCCGTTGGCCATGTTGCGCGTGTGGCTGTTGGCGGCGCCGGCCAGGTCGTCATTCCAGGACAGCGGGGTGGTCGCGCTGAATGCCTGGGTGCCGCACTGGCGCGGTTGCGCGCGCGCGGTGTTGATCAGGGTGAGCAGTTGCTTGCCTTCGGTCTGCCAGTCGCCGAGGCCACTGGACAGCAGGGGACGGGCGAGCACGATGCGCCAGTCCTGGCCGCTGTTGCTCACACCGATATCGACAAATTGCGGATCGAGCACCACGCGGCAGAAACTCTCGCGGACCGCCTTCATGGCAGCCTGGGCATCCTTGGGGCCGGACAGGCTGATGGCCTGCACATTCACCATCGGGTATGCCGCCCGGGCCAGGGCCTGTTGCAAGTCGCCGACATTGGTGGCCGGCAGCACCAGGCGGGTGTCGCTGGCCAAAGGTGGCAGTTCCTGGGAACCCTGGTCACCGCAGCGCTGTACCTGGCTGCGGTAGTCGTTGATCTGTTGCACCAGCTGGATTTCTTCATTCGCCATCGCGCTGGCGCAGAACACCGTACTGGCGGCCAGCGTCGTAAGACCCATCATCAATGACAGAACGCGCATGGACGTTACCCTTGAGCTTGAAAGTGCCCATGATGCGCGATGTAGGTGCGTCCATGCACCCGTTGGTCCGAACTTTTTTCCTCAGTTCTTGAATGCCGAGTGCTTGCGGCCCTGGTCACACAACGCAAACACCACCACCAGCAGCGCCGAAATGGCGAGGATTATCACCACGCCATCAGTGGAGTGGGTGGCCGATGCCGCCACCATCGACAACGCACCCAGTGGCGCCAGGCCACCGGCGATGGCGGTGCCGATTTCACGGCCGGTACCGAAGCCGGAAGAGCGCGTCTGGGTCGGGAACTGCCGGCTCAGGAACGAGCCCTGCGGGGCAAACATCATCGGTGCGAGGACGCCGGTGCCGACGCCGATCGCGATGTAGATCATCAGGCTTTCGCCGCTGTTGAGCAGGGCCAGGAACGGGTAGGCGAACAGCAGCGAGCACAGCCCGCCGAGGATCAGCACGTGCTTGCTGCTCCACTTGTCACACAGCCAGCCAAAGCAAGGCACGGCGACGATGGCGATCAGGCTGGCGATGGTTACCGACAGCGACGTGACGTGCACATCCACGCCTTTGAATTGGGTCAGGTACGCCAGGGAGAAGGTCTTGAAGATGTAGCTCAGCGCGTTGTAGCCGATGGCCACGAAGAACACTACGGCCAGGCCTTTGAGGTCGTTCTTGAACAGGGCCTTGAGCGGCGAGGCCTTGGCCTTGGCGGCTTCTTTGCTCAGCTCCTTGAACTGCGGGGTTTCCGGAATGCTCTTGCGTACCCACAGGCCGACGCCCACCAGCACGATGCTGCAGACGAAGGGAATACGCCAGCCGCCGGCCAGCAGGAACTCGTTGCCGTTGATGGTCAGCAGGTACACGGTGAGCGACGACAGCAACAGGCCCAGGTTCAGGCCCAGCGCCGGCCATGCGCCCTGGCTGCCGCGCTTGCCCTGCGCAGCGTGCTCATAGGAGGTGACCGCCGCGCCGGACAGTTCGGCCCCCGCACCCAGGCCCTGGATGATGCGGATGAACACCAGCACGATCGGCGCCCAGATGCCGATGGAGGCGTAGCTGGGGATCAGGCCGATCAGCGTGGTGCACACGCCCATCAGGCAGAAGGTCAGCACCAGCACTTGCTTGCGGCCGAACTTGTCGCCCAGGTAGCCAAACAGGATGCCGCCGAACGGGCGTGCGATAAAGCCGATGGCAAAGGTCGAAAAAGCCATCAGCGTGGCGGTCTTCGGGTCGCTGTTATCGAAGAAGATTTTCGAGAACACAATCGCCGCCATGGTCGCGTACAGGTAAAAGTCGTACCACTCCAGCATTGAGCCAAAGATGGTCGCGGCGGCGACTTTGCGCAGGCGCTTGCGGGTTTGCTCGGGCGTTTCGGTGCCGGGGATGGAGGCAGATGCCGTCATGCTGTACTTCCTTCTGAGTCTTTGTAGTTATTGTCAAATGGAGGCGTATTGCCGGGTGTTACTGGGGCGTGAACAGGCGGTCGGCGATCATCGCGCCGATCGGCATGGCTGACGTCGCGGCCGGTGAGGGGGCGTTGCAGACATGGAGCATTCGCGAGGTCTGGGCGAACAGGAAGTCGTGCACCAGGCTGCCGTCGCGCATCACCGCCTGGGCGCGGATCCCGGCTTCATAGGGCAGCAGGTCGTCGAGGGTCAGTGACGGGCAATACTTGCGGCACTGCTCCAGGTAGCCGGATTTGAACAACGAGTTCTTCATCTCGGTGGTGCCCGAACCGAGGTTCTGCCAGACGGTTTTCCAAAAGCCGGGGAAGCGCGCGTACTCGGCCACGTCGCGCCAGTTGATCGAGAACTTGCGGTAGTTTTCGCGACCCAGGCCCAGCACGGCGTTCGGGCCGACGGTGATGCTGCCGTCGATCATGCGGGTCAGGTGCACACCGAGGAACGGCAAGTCCGGGTCGGGAATCGGGTAGATGAGGTGATTGACGAGGCCGTTTTTTTCCGGCGGCAGGCGGAAGTATTCGCCGCGAAACGGGATGATCTGGTGGTCGATCTTGATCCCGGCCAGGGTCGCCAGGCGGTCCGACTGCAAGCCAGCGCACACCACCAGATGACGCGCCTGCCAGGTTTCACCAAGGGTGTTGATGGTGACGGTGTCGGTATCTTCATGGATGCCGGTGACGGTGCGTTCCAGGCAGATCTCGCCACCGCTGCGGCGAATCACCCGCGCCATGGTCTCGCACACCTGGCGGTAATCGACGATGCCAGTGGCATCCAGGAACAGCCCGCCCAGGCCGACGATGTTCGGTTCGCGCTCGCGCAACTGGTCCGCATCAAGGCGCTCGACCTGCATGCCGTTGAGTTGGGCGCGGGCATGCAGCGCTTCCATTCGCTGCATTTCCAGCGGGCTGGACGCCACCAGCAGCTTGCCGCACACCTCGAACTTGATGCCGTGCTCGGTGCAGAACTGCTTGGTGGCTTCGGCGCCACGCTTGCACAGGTCGGCCTTGAGGCTCCCCGGCGCGTAGTAGATGCCGGCGTGGATCACGCCGCTGTTGTGGCCGGTCTGGTGCTTGGCCAGCACCGATTCCTTTTCGAGGATCACCAGCGAGGCGCCCGGCTGGCGCTTGAGCAGCTCCATGGCGGTGGCGAGGCCGACGATGCCGCCGCCGATGATGCAAAAGTCGTGAATCATTGCGTGGGGTACCTGCGGTTGCACATCAGTCTGCTTATCAGGTTGTCAGACTAATGTTTTGGTTAAAAAAATGGCGTGTCGGGGACACGCTGCAAAAGGGTGGATTCGGTCAATGTTTGGCGGGCAGTTCCAGGCTCAGGCGGCGTGCTGCCGCGCGCAGGTGGGCCTCGGCACTCGCGGCGGCACGCTGGGCGTCGCCGTCGGCAATCGCCTGGAACAGCGCCTGGTGTTCCTGGGTGGCGTCGGCAGAGCCGGTGACAAAACGCGAGGCGGAGTTTTCCCAAGCGGTCTTGCGGGCGCTGGCCAACTGGCTGCGCAGGAAGTCATGGAAGGCCACGAAGTAGTCATTCTTGCTGGCGTCGGCGATGGCGCGGTGGAACTCCACATCGGCGAGGGCGGCCGCTTCGAAGTTGTCGCGGTGCTCCTGCATGTCCTGCAGCGCGCTTTTCATGCGCTGCAGGTCGGCTTCGTCGCGGCGTTGCGCGGCAATCGCGGCGGCCTGGGTCTCGATCCACAGGCGCACTTCGAACATCTGCGCGAGGTCGGGGCGCCGTCCATTCGGCTGCGGGAAACGGAACACCGTACCGGCTGGCGTCTGCGAGATAAACGAGCCCAGGCCCCGGCGCGCAGTGATCACGCCATCGGCCTTGAGCTGGGCAATGGCTTCACGCACCACGGAGCGGCTGACGTTGAGTTGTTCGGCCAGTTGCTGTTCCGTGGGCAAGCGCGACTCGGGCGGCAGTTGGCCGGAGTCGATTTCTGCGCGGATGGCACTGACAACCCGGACGACCAGCGAATCGGGGCGTTGAAGCTCAAGCATGGGAAAACCTTGTTGATCAGGTTGTCAGACAATAGTCGTTACGATTTTACCTTGTCAATATCGGCGTGGCTTTTGGGTGCGGCCTGCAGGCCATACACTCGCCGCAACAGGTACAATCGCCGCTGCCTTGACGCGAAACCCCAGGAATTTGCATGTACAGCCTTACCCGCTACACGACACCGTGCCCCGAGCCCATCAACGCGCAGGTCCTGCAGATGGTGGTGGACAACCTCACCGACATCAGCAGCGTCGCGCTGCCGCCGAGTAACCTGCTCTACAACATTTACCAGTACGCCATCGGTTTTGAAGTGCACCTGTACCTGGAAGCCCTGGACGGTTCAAAGGGGATTGCCGTCGAGTTGGTCGTGGCGATGGACGCGGAAGAACTGCTTGGCTTTTGCCTGTACCTGCCCGTCAAGGACGATCCGCAAGCCTGCGGGATTGCATTCATGGCCGTGCAAGTCGGCCATCGGCGCCAGGGTGTGGCGCGCGCGATGATGCGCGAGGTGTTGAGCCGTTATCCCCATGCGGAACTCGCGTGCTCGATGGAAAAAGTACCGGCTTTTGAACGCATGGGCTTTCAGGTGCGGGGCGCGCGCGGCACCCAGGTGCTGATGAATACCCGCGACTACGGCACTGATGGCCTGATGGGCGTGCTGGACGTGGCGTCGATCTACAGCTCGCTGGAAGTGCGCCAGATCCATACCTACCTGCTGCAAAAGCACGGCAAGCGCGCGATGCTCGACGCCGAGAAACAGCGCGACCGGCATCTGGATCAACTGACGCGCAAGGTACGGTTGTTCGTCCAGAACCTTCCGGCGTAAACCGTCAACCGCGCCCGCGATTGACCATCGCCAGCAGGGTCGCAAGCAGCTCCTGCTGCGCCTCTTCACGGCTGACTTCGCCACTGGCTGCCGCCTGGGACAAGGCTTCCGCCGCGCCCAGCACCGCCCGCAGGCCGACCTGGGACACCGTGCCGCCGGGCGCGAAGGGCGACAGCGCGTCGCGGCACTTGGCGAGGAAAATCGCCTCGTATTCGCGCTTGAGGGTTTCCAGTTCCGGTGAGCTGCTCAGCGCGGCGATCACCCCCGGAATCTCCCGGCCCTGCAACAGCACGCAATCGACATAACTCGAGGCGATCACCCACGCGCGATCCTCCAGCGTGGCATCGCTGGCCTCGATGGCTTGGGTAAACACCTTGTCCTGGCGCGCGTCGAAGTCGGCATACAGCGCGGCGAGCAACCCCGCGCGCGTGACGAAATGGTCATAGACCACCGGCTTGGTCACTCCCGCGAGTTCCGCCAGGCGCCCGAGCGTCAGGGCTTCGGTGCCTTCATCGCGGACCAGTTGCCAGGCCACATCGAGCAGCTGGCGCAGACGATCTTCACGGCTCAAGCGCCGGCGTGGGGCAGGGGACTGACTGCTTGACATGCTTATATACCAAAAGTAACTTAGTGGTTGTAACTTACTAAACGTAGCTTAAGCCCAAAGGGAGTCAATGTCATGCATGCACTCATCGTTGTCGCGCACCACGACCCGCAATCCCTCACTCACGCCGTCTCGGCGCAGGTGGCCGCCGGCCTGACTGCCAGCGGCCACACCGTGGAAATCGCCGACCTCGCCGCCGAAGGCTTCGACCCGCGCTACACCGCCGCCGACCACCGCGTACACCGCACTCGCGCCACGCCACCGGCCGACGTATTGGCCGAGCAGGCGCGCATCGACCGCGCCGATGCGCTGGTGCTGGCATTCCCGATCTACTGGTGGTCGCTGCCGGGCCTGCTCAAGGGCTGGGTCGATCGCGTGTTCGTCAACGGCTGGGCCATCGACTACGGCCCGGACACGCCGGTGGTGAAAAAGCTGCGGCACTTGCAGGTGCATCTGCTGGCGCTGGGGGCCGCCGATGAAAGCGCGTTTGAACGACATGGTTATGCCCAGGCGATGCGTACGCAGATCGACTACGGGATTTTTGACTACTGTGGGGCGCAGGTGCTGACGTCCGAGCTGTTGCTGGAGTCGGAAAGCGACAGCGCGCAAAGCCATTTGCGCACCGCCGAGAAGCTCGGCCGGCAGTTGTTTGTCCCGCGTCAGGTGCGAGAGAACGCCTGAGCGCCAGCCTGTTCCAGGTTGCTTTGAATCAAGTGTGCCCAGTGCCACGCGCCAGGGAATCCGTCGTGGCGCGGCAATCGGTGGTTCGAGCGCGGTTCAACCGTCGCGAAACAGGTCGTGGGCATCCAGCAGGCGGTAGGCGATCTCGGGGTGTTTTTCCATGCCCCGGCGAATCGCCGCCGGGATCGATTGGCGGGTCTTGCGGCACAGGCCTGGCAGGTCGTCGATGACGATCTGGATGCCGCGCATGCTCTTGACCTCGGCGTGGCCGGGGGCGATGTGCACGCGGATTCCGAGGAGTTCGTACATGCGCTGCTGCATGCGTTCGAGGTCCTGCAGGCTCTGCAGGTTTTCGAGGCGTTCGACCAGGCGTTTTTCTTCCTGGCGCGTCAGGCTGAGGATGCGCAGGTCGGCGCCGGGACGTTCCAGCAGTTGTTCTCGTTCGCAGACGCAGGCGCCGGGTGGGCAGGGTTGGCGAATTGTCATGTGCATTGCCTCCCCATTCCGGCGCCGATGCCTCAGTAGGTCAGTTGGACCCCGAGACTGCCCAAGGCCTTCCAGTACTCAGGATAGGTCTTGGCCACGCAGTCCGGATCCTGGATGCGGATGCCCGCGACCTTCAGCCCGGCCAGCGCAAAGCACATGGCGATGCGGTGGTCGGCGTGGGTGTCGATCAAGGCATTGCACGCGGTGCCGGCCAACGCAGGATCGGCGGCGACCAGCAGGTCATCGCCCTCGATCGTGGCCAGGCCCGCACGGATTTCATTCAGGCCATCATGCAGCGCCTGCACGCGGTCGCATTCCTTGACCCGCAGGTTGGCCAGCTCGGTGAAGCGCACCGGGGTGTTGTTGAATGCGGCGAGCACCGCCAGGGTCGGGATGGCGTCCTGCATCTGCGAACCGACGACCGTGGCCTGCATGTTCGGGAATTGCGCGATCACCGCCTGGGCCTTGGCGTCCGGCTGGGTGAAGTCCTGCGCGGCGACGCCGATGTCGATGCGCCCACCGGTCAGCACTTCAGCGGCCCACAGGTAGGTGGCGGCGGAAGCGTCGGGTTCGATCAGGTAGTCATGCGCGGTGTAGCCGGTCGGCGCCACACGCCAGGTGGTGTCGTCGACCACCTCGACCTGCGCGCCGAACGCGCGCATGCAGTCCAGGGTCAGGTCGACATAGCCGCGTGCACCGATGTCCTTGCCGGTCAGCGCCACTTCAATCGGCGCTTCGCCGCAGGCCGCCAGCATCAGCAGGGCCGACACGTACTGGCTGGACAAGCCGCCGTCGATCTCGAAGCGCTTGGCCGCGACTTTACCCGCACCGTGCACGGTGACCGGTGGGCAACCGGTCGGGCTGTCGACCGCGATGCCGTTCTGGCGCAGGGTGGCCAGCAGCGGGCCGATCGGGCGTTTTTGCATATAATCGTCGCCGTCCAGCACGACGGTGCCTTCAACGGTGGCGACGGCGGCGGTCAGAAAGCGCATGGCGGTGCCGGCATTGCCGAGGAACAGCGGCTGCGTCGGCAACTGCAGTTTGCCCTGGCCGGTGACGACGAAGGTGGTGTCATCCGGCTCGTCGATGGTCACGCCCATCTGGCGCAGGGCGACCGACATGTGGCGGGTGTCATCGCTTTTCAAGGCGCCGCTCAAGCGGCTGGTGCCCTTGGCCAGGGCCGCCAGCAGCAGGGCGCGGTTGGTAATGGATTTGGAGCCGGGGGGCGCGACCTTGCCATTGAGGGGGAAATTGGGCGGTGTCACGGTCACGGTTTTCTGCGAACTCAAGGTACGAGGCTCCTGATTCTAGGCGAGGTGGCACGGAGTGGCCGACGGGGCGGACTTGAATAATCGGGTATAGATGCGGTGCTTGTCGAGCTTGGGGTCGTGGTTGCTGATATTTATTGGGTGGGATTTGGTGTCACTGTGGGAGCTGGATTGCCTGCGATGGCGGGCTTCGGGGCGCTGGGGGGGGGTGGATCAGGTTGGGGGCATATCCGTTTTTGCGGTAACGGCGGCTTATGGTTCCGCCCTTACGGCGGGTCACTTTTGGAAAAGCCCCAAAAGTAACCAAAAGGGCTCTTGCCCCAACACTCGGCACCTCGCCTAGGCTCGGTGTGCCCGTAATCCGATATTGATTTGGGGGGCCGCCGCCACGCGCCATCCATGGCGCGGGGCGGCTAAACCGGCATCCCTGCCGGTTTACCCCCCCAAATCAATATCGAATTCCGGCCAGCGTGTTTGATGGGGCGCCTAGATCAAGATCAAGATCAAAAGCAACGGCACGGCGGCCTGGCAGCCGGCCTGAGTGGTTGGATCAAGAGCGGGTAGGTGTTGGAGCCGGCTTGCCGACTCGGGGTTTCAGATGCGCTCTGCAGCTTTTTATCGTTTTGCCAACCAGTAGTCATGCAGCGCGCGTGCGGCGGGTTCGAGTTCGCTGACTCGCTGCTGGTGTGTTTGCACGTCGAGGTCGGCGGGTAATTCGAAGTTGTCCTGTTCGGCGCACCAGGAGATTTTTTCCAGCAGTGCGGCTTGTTCCGCCGGCAGTTCCGGCCAGTTGCCGATGGCCGCGCCGCGGATGTAGCCAAAGCACCATTCTTCGGCCAGGGTGACGTTCTGGCCCTGGTGTTCGGTTTCGTCGAAGCGAGCCTTGAAGCCACGGGCGTCGGTGGCCAGTTGGCTGGCCAGGGTGTTGAGGTGGCGCACGCACAGTTCGAGGAAGCTTTGTGCTTCGTCCATGTTGTCCCACTCCGGGTTTTGCCCGCCCCATATCGCCGGGAACCACTCGGCCACGTCGACCTGGGCTGGGCTGGAGACCAGCGCGGTGAAGTAACCGTCGAGTTCGGCCAGGTTCAGCACCGAGTGGTCGTCGCCGTACTTGAGCAGGGTCTCTTCGATGAAGTCGAAATCGGCGGCGGTGAGGGGTTGGGCGTGCATGGCATTTCCTTGAGCGTCGAGCGCCGCTGATGGGGCGGCTTAAAGCGCAAAGGATGGCGCTTGAGGCGGTTTTTATCCAGCGGTTTGCAGGGTTTTTACCCGAACCGCTGGCACAGTTTGCTCACGCACACCGCGCCCACTACCGCCAGAATGATCGGCACCAGGAAGTCATGGTCGATGCGGGTGAATTCCGCCACCAGCACGATCGCGGTCAGCGGCATGCTCATGCTCGCGGCCAGGAACGCTGCGGCGCCGATGATCGCGAACGCGCCCAGCGGCACGCCGGGCCAGGCCAGGCTCCAGGCGCCACCGAGGATGATCGCCAGCAGCGCGCCATTCGCCAGGCCCGGCGTCAGCAGGCCACCCTCGGCGCCGGCGCGCAGGCTGCTGGTGGTGATCAACACCTTGACCAGCAGCAACAGCGCCGCCAGGCCGATCGTCAGTTCATTGTCGAAACCCAGTTGCGCCGGGCCTTTGCCATTGCCGAGGATCTGCGGCAGCAGCATTGCCAGGCCGCCGATCAGGGTGAAGTTGATCAATGACCACACCGGCAGGCGCCAGCCGCGCGCGGCGTTGGCCCGCGCCGCACCGGTCAGGCGGGTGAAGCCATACGCCGCCACGCCGAACACCGGGCCGCACACCAGCGCCCAGGCGATCAATGTCGGGCTCAGCACAAAGTGCGGCACCACGTACTGCGATTCGGCACCCAGCCCGACCCAGGCCACCGCCGCGCCAATCGCCGAGGTGGCCAGGGCGATGATCGCCGCCGGCCAGCTGAACGCGCCCACCAGCACCTCCAGCACAAACACCGCGCCGCCCAATGGCACGTTGTACACCGCCGCCAATCCGGCCCCTGCACCGCAGGCGACGATCAGGCGATGCATGTGCGGTTCCAGCCGCGCCCGCTGCGACAACCACGTCGCCGCCAGCGCACCGACTTCACGCGGCGCCACTTCACGCCCCAGCGGCGAGCCGAGGGCCACGGTGATGATCTGCAGCAAGGCGTGGGCGAGGGTGGTCTTGGGCGGCATGATCGGCATCTTCTCGGACACCGCCTGCCGGATGCTCACCAGCGGGCGGCCGTAGCGATAAAGCGTCCACCAGCCCAGCCCCGCGACCAGCCCGCACACCACCAGCACCAGCAGGCGCCGTTCGGGCGCTGCAGCGGTCACGCCGGATAAAAAGGTTGCATGGCTGACCAGGCTGTCGAGGCTGTAGCCGTAAGCCAGGTGCTGGATGCCATGCAGCAGCAACGCCAGGAGCATCCCGCCCAAGCCGGCACCGATGCCGGTCAGCACGACCACCAGGGCCAGGATCAAGGATGAGCGAAACGTGGTCGGCATAGGCGGCTCCAGGCAGTGGCCCTGATTGTATAGCCGATAAACCGGGCCTTACGGATGAAATGTATCGGCACTGCACGCAGCGCGTCCTCACAACATTCCATTACCTTTGCCAGTCCCGGTTTTGGCCGATGCGCCGTGGCGTACCCTTGTTATAGTTCGGGCCTTATCACTCGCCAGTCAGGGATCACTGCCATGTCCGAATACCAAGCTTTTGTCGTCGAACTCACCGGCAACGTTGCCCATGTGCAGATCAACCGCCCGGAAAAGATCAACGCGATGAACGCCGCGTTCTGGACCGAGATCATCGACATTTTCCAATGGATCGAAGACACCGACGCCGTCCGCGCGGTGGTGCTCAGTGGTGCCGGCAAGCATTTCTCCTCGGGTATCGACCTGATGATGCTGGCTTCGGTCGCCAATGAATTCGGCAAGGATGTGGGGCGCAACGCACGCTTGCTGCGCCGCAAGATCTTCGAGCTGCAAGCCTCATTCAACGCCGTCGACAACTGCCGCAAACCGGTACTGGCGGCGATCCAGGGTTACTGCATCGGCGGCGCCATCGACCTGATCAGCGCCTGCGACATGCGTTACGCCGCCGAGGGCGCGCAGTTCTCGATCAAGGAAATCGACATCGGCATGGCCGCCGACGTCGGCACCCTGCAGCGCCTGCCGCGCATTATCGGCGACGGCATGTTGCGCGAGCTGGCCTACACCGGCCGCCAGTTCGGCGCCGAGGAAGCGCGCAGCATCGGCCTGGTCAACCGGGTGTATGCCGATCAGGACAGTCTGCTGGCCGGAGTCTTCGAAATCGCGCATGAAATCGCCGCCAAGTCGCCGATTGCGGTGACCGGCACCAAGGCGATGATCAGCTACATGCGTGACCATACGGTCAATGATGGTCTGGAATACGTTGCCACCTGGAACTCGGCTATGTTGCAATCCAACGACCTGCGCGTGGCCATTGCGGCCCATATGAGTAAGCAGAAACCCGAATTCGTGGATTGACTGACATGACCCCAGGCTGGATTACCACAACGCTGCTGGACAACGACGCCCCTGGCGGCTGGGCCGTCGCCCGCAGCCGCGACGGCTTTTTGCATGATGCCAACGGCCCGCTGTTCCCCCGGGAATGGCTCAAGCGCCAGGACCTTGCTGTGTTCGCCGAACACGGCATCGGTCACCTTGATGGCGAACCGGTGTACCTGCTGGAACTCGACGCGGCGGCGCAAGTGCCCGACTGCAGCTGGCAAGGCCTGCGCGGCTTCATGCTGCAAGGCGATCACACCCTGTACAAAGTGCTCGGCTACGCCGCGCAGATCGGTACCTGGGCGCGCGAACACCGTTTCTGCGGCAGTTGTGGCCAGGCGATGGTCCAGGTGCCACGGGAACGGGCGATGTTTTGCCAGGCCTGCGACCTGCGCAGCTATCCACGGATCTCGCCGAGCATGATTGTGCTGGTGACGCGTGGCGACGAAATCCTGCTGGCGCGTTCGCCGCGTTTTGTGACCGGTGTCTACAGCACGCTGGCAGGGTTTGCCGAGCCGGGCGAGTCGGCCGAAGACTGCCTGATCCGCGAAGTTCGCGAGGAAGTGCAGGTCGAGGTCAAGAATATCGAGTACCAGGGCAGCCAGTGCTGGCCGTTCCCGCATTCGATGATGCTGGGGTTCCACGCCGAGTACGCCGGCGGCGACATCGTGCCCCAGGCCGACGAGATCGAGGACGCGCAGTGGTTCAACATCCACGACCTGCCGCCGCTGCCGGCGTCACGTTCGATTGCGCGTTACCTGATCGACCTCTATGTGGCTCGGCGCCTAGGCCACGCTGAACCAGTGTTGCCAGGCTAGGCGCACTGTCAGCCCGAGCACCACGGTGATAAACACCGGGCGAATGAATTTGGCGCCGCCGCTGATAGCGCTGCGTGCGCCAAAAAACGCGCCGCCCATCACCGAGATGCCCATGACCAGGCCGACGATCCAGTCCACCGAGCCATTGAAGATAAACACTGACAGCGCCGCCGCGTTGCTGACAAAGTTCATGCTGCGCGCCACGCCGCTGGCCTTCACCAGGTCGATGGGGTGCAACAGCATCGTGCTGACGGTCCAGAACGCCCCGGTGCCGGGTCCGGCCACGCCATCATAGAAGCCCAGGCCAAAGCCCTGGGTGGATTGCCATTTCTTCTTGATCGGCGCATCGGCGTCCAGCGGCGCCTTGGGCGTGCCGCCGAACAACAGGTACAGGCCGCAGCCGAACACAATCACCGGGAGCATCTTGTTCAGGGTTTCGGCAGGCAGGTAGTGCGCGACCACGGCACCGGTGAGGGCGCCGATCAACGTCCCGACGATGGCATGCACCCACTGGCGCGGGTGGAACAGCTTGCGCCGGTAAAAGGTGAAACTGGCGGTGGCGGAGCCGAAGGTGGAACTGAGCTTGTTGGTGCCCAGTACCAGGTGTGGCGGCATGCCGGCGGTGAGCAGTGCCGGCGTGGTCAGCAGGCCACCGCCGCCGGCGATGGCGTCGATGAAACCGGCGATAAAGGCAACGACGGCGAGAATGGCGAGGGTGGTCAGGTCAACGCTGAGTTCGAAGGGCATGGCAGGGCTTATTCTTGGAAGGGCGCAGCGAAGGGGCTACACCGAAGGCCTGCATCTTACCTGCCTGCTGTACACAGATCCAAATGTAGGAGCCGGCTCGCCGGCGATAGCGCAACATCAGCCACTCTCTCTGGAGCTGACGAACCGCAATCGCCGACAAGCCGGCCCCTGCAAATGACTGGTGTTGGCGCGGCTATTTGTGGTTGCCCAGCCACTCCAGCGCCGTACGCCAGATACAAATCCCGAGGAAGTACGCCGACATCAACGACCACAACCCAAATGTCCACGGGTTGGTATTCGGGTAATCCATCACCATCAAAAAGCTGCACAGCAGCCAGATAGTGGTGACTGCGATGTTGATCGGCATAAACCGCTTGACCCGGAACGGGTGCAGGAACTTCATCGGGGTCACGGTCAGCAGTGCCAGGCCGATCACCGTCAGCAAGGTCACCCAGGCTTCCGGCTGGATGATGTACACGCACAGCGCCACCACGTTCCAGGCGGCGGGGAAGCCGACGAAGTAGTTGTCCTTGCTCTTCATGTTCACGTTGCAGAAGCAGAACAGCGACGACACCAGGATCACCGACACCGTGAACAGGTGAGTAAATTCCGGCAGGTCGATATAGCGGTAGATAAACAGTGCCGGGATAAACACGTAGGTGAGGTAATCGATCACCAGGTCCAGCACCGAGCCGTCGAAGCTGGGCAGCACCGTGCTGACATTGACCCGTCGCGCCAGGGAGCCATCGACGCCATCCACTACCAGCGCGAAGCCGAGCCAGAGCAGGCAGGCCTTGGGCGAGTTTTCCAGCAGCGCCAGGGTGGCCAGGAAGGCCAGTACCACGCCGGTGGCGGTAAAGCCGTGGGCGCCCCAGGCTTTGAGTCTGGCTACATGCAGGGTCGATATCACGGGCGGTTCTCCAAAAGGTGAAACGGGGCAGCCGACGGTGTGACACCGTCGGGTCTGGCCGGGGAATGCAGGTATCGACCGGGAAGGGGGGGATAAGGTTCACCGCCCCGGTGTATTGCTTAGCGTAGCAAGCGTAGGACGTTTCGGCATCAACCCTGGTGGAACACCAGGGCCTTCAAGCCGCTTTGTGGGTCGATATCCGGAAATTCCGGCGGATTCTGCAGCCGCTCGACAAAGCGCAGGCCCGGTGCTTCGCGGGTTACGCCGTCGATCAGGAAGTCTTCGCCGAAGGCCGGGTCGTTCATGCACGCCAGCACCGTGCCCTGTGGCGTCAGCAAGTCCGGCAGGCGACGCAGCACGCGCTGGTAGTCCTTGGTCAGCAAAAAGCTGCCTTTCTGGAACGACGGCGGGTCGATGATCACCAGGTCATAGGGGCCGCAGTTGGTGACCTTGGCCCAGGACTTGAACAGGTCGTGGCCCAGGAAGCTGACCTTGCTCAGGTCGTGACCATTCAGGCGATGGTTGTCGCGGCCACGGCTGAGCGCGCCACGCGCCATGTCCAGGTTCACCACATGATCGGCGCCGCCTTCGATGGCCGCCACGGAAAACCCGCAGGTGTAGGCAAACAGGTTGAGCACGCGCTGGCCCTTGGCCTGTTCGCGCACCCAGTTGCGCCCGTAGCGCATGTCGAGGAACAGCCCGCTATTCTGTTTTTTACCCAGGTCGATCAGGTAGCGCAGCCCGCCTTCGGTAATCACCTTCTCGTCGACAGCGTCGCCCGCCAGCCATTCGGTGGTGCTGTGCGGCAGGTAGCGGTGTTGCAGGGCAATGGCATGGGTACCGAACTCAGCCTGCAGCAGGTGTTTCAAGGCCTGCAGGTGCGCGGCCTCGGGCTCCTTGAACAGCGCGACCAGCAGCACGCCTTGCAGCCAGTCCACAGTCAATTGTTCCAGGCCCGGCCAGCAACGGCCACGGCCGTGGAACAGGCGCCGGGTTTCACTCGGTGGAGTGGCGAGGGCAGTGAGCAGGTGGGCGTGCAGGGTGGCGAGGGCGTCTGGGGTCATCGTTAAACGTCAGTCATTGAGCGGGCGGCATTTTAAACACACTTGCGGGCTTGCGGGTTGGCTGAGCACAACGTGCTGGTAAAACCAGGATTGGCAGTGATTCATGCTCAAAATTCTGCTATCTGCGCCTGATAACAGGCAAAAAATCCTCCGGCACCCACATAAACTGGAAAAAATCCCGGAGGTGCCCATGAACGGTTTCGCGAGTGCAGTCAATCACACAGCCACGGATCAGTTGGAGCAGGACGAGTGGCGCGATGCCCTGGCCTCGCTGGTCGCTAACGCCGGGCCCGAGCGCGCCCGCCAGATCCTCGACCTGCTGGCCCGCGACGCCAGTGCGCCGCACATCGACTGGACTCCGCGCCACGGCACGCCCTACATCAACAGCATCAGCGTCGAGCAGCAGCCGGCGTTCCCCGGTGACCTCGCGACGGAAGAGCGCCTGGCCTCGCTGGTGCGCTGGAACGCGCTGGCCATGGTGGTGCGCGCCAACCAGGCGTATGGCGAACTCGGCGGCCACATTGCCAGCTACGCCAGTGCGGCAGATTTGTTCGAAGTGGGCTTCAACCACTTTTTTCGTGCCCGCAACGATGGGTTTGGCGGCGACCTGGTGTTCTACCAACCGCATTCCGCGCCGGGCATCTATGCGCGTGCGTTTCTCGAGGGGCGTCTGAACGAGGGCGACCTGGCCCACTATCGGCAGGAACTCGGCGGGCCAAAAGCCGGTGCGCGCGGGCTCTCCAGCTATCCGCACCCGTGGTTGATGCCGGACTTCTGGCAGTTCCCCACCGGCTCCATGGGCATTGGCCCGATCAGCTCGATTTTCCAGGCGCGCTTTATGCGCTACCTGCAGCATCGCGGCTTGCAGGACACCACCGACCGCCACGTGTGGGGCGTGTTCGGCGACGGTGAGATGGACGAGCCGGAAAGCATGTCTGCGCTGACCCTGGCCGCGCGCGAAGGCTTGGATAACCTGACGTGGGTGGTCAACTGCAACCTGCAGCGGCTCGACGGGCCGGTGCGCGGCAACGGGCGCATCATCGACGAACTGGAGGCATTGTTCGGCGGCGCCGGCTGGAACGTGATCAAGCTGGTCTGGGGTTCGGATTGGGATGCCTTGCTCGCCAAGGACGTCGACGGCTCGCTGGTCGATACGCTGTCGAACACCGTCGATGGGCAATTCCAGACCTTCGCCGCCAAGGACGGTGCCTACAACCGCGAACACTTCTTTGGCCAGAGCGAAGCCTTGGCCAGGCTGGTCGAGGGCATGAGCGACGAACAGATCGACCGTCTCAAGCGCGGCGGCCACGACATGGTCAAGATCCACGCCGCCTACCACGCCGCGCGCCGCGTCAAGGGCAAGCCCACGGTGATCCTCGCCCAGACCAAAAAGGGCTTCGGCATGGGCGAGGCGGGGCAGGGCAAGATGACTACGCACCAGCAGAAGAAGCTTGATCGCGAGGCGCTGATCGCCTTTCGCAATCGCTTCCAGTTGCCGCTGAGTGATGAACAGGCCGAGTCGCTGAGCTTCTTCAAGCCCGAGGACGACAGCCTGGAATTGCGTTATCTGCATCAGCGGCGCAAGGCCCTGGGCGGTTATGTGCCCAGCCGCAGTCAGCTTGCTGCGCCGGTGAGCATCCCGCCCATGGCGGGCTATGCTGGTTTCGCCACAGCGGCCGACGGCAAGGAAATGTCCACCACCATGGCCTTCGTGCGCATGCTCACCCAGCTGCTCAAGGACAAGGCGCTGGGCCCGCGCATCGTGCCGATTGTGGCGGATGAGGCGCGCACCTTCGGCATGGCCAACCTGTTCAAGCAGATCGGCATCTATTCCAGCGTCGGCCAGCGCTACGAGCCGGAAGACATCGGCTCGATCCTCAGCTACCGCGAGGCCACGGACGGGCAGATCCTGGAGGAAGGCATCAGCGAAGCCAGCGCCATCAGCTCCTGGGTCGCAGCGGCCACCAGCTACTCGGTGCATGGCCTGCGCATGTTGCCGTTCTACATCTATTACTCGATGTTCGGCTTCCAGCGCGTGGGTGACCTGATCTGGGCCGCCGCCGACCAGCGTGCCCGCGGTTTCCTGCTCGGCGCCACGGCCGGGCGCACCACCCTCGGCGGCGAAGGCCTGCAGCACCAGGACGGCAGCAGCCACCTCACGGCCGCCACCGTGCCGAATTGCCGCGCCTATGACCCGGCATTTGCCGGTGAATTTGCAGTGATCCTCGACCACGGCATGCACCAGATGCTGGAGCACGACGTGGACGAGTTCTACTACGTGACCCTGATGAACGAAAACTACCCGCAGCCGACCCTGCCGGAAGGGGTTGAAGCGGCGATCATCAAGGGCCTGTATCGCCTGCAAGGCACCGCCGGCGCCCAGGTGCGCCTGCTCGGTGCGGGCACGCTGGTGCGTGAGGCGCAGGCTGCGGCGCAGTTGCTGGCAGACGATTGGCAGGTGACCAGCGAAGTGTTCAGCGTGACCAGTTTCAGCGAGCTGGCGCGTGAGGCGCGCGAGGTGGAACGCTGGAACCGCCTGCACCCGCAGGAAGCCGCACGCAGCAGCCACCTCGCGGATTGCCTGCCTACCGGCGCGCCGGTGATCGCGGTGTCTGACTACGTGCGCGCATTGCCGCAGATGATTGGCTCGTACCTGGACTCGCGCTACACCGTGCTCGGCACCGATGGCTTCGGGCGCAGTGATACGCGGGCGGCGTTGCGCGATTTCTTTGAAGTGGACCGCCATCACCTGGTGCTGGCAGCGCTGACGGCGTTGGTGGAGCTGGGGAGCCTGCAGCCGCAGGTGTGCCAGCAGGCGATTGAGCGGTACGGCCTGCAGGCGGAACGCGAAGCTTCCTGGACCCGCTGAACCTGCAGGAGCCCGGCTGGCCGGCGATGACGATCTTGCGCGCGCATCGCCGGCCAGCCGGGCTCCTACGGGGCAGCGGTGTTGGTCAGAGGGTGGCGATCAGGGCCGGCCCAAACGCTTCTTTCAAGAAGACCGGGGCGATATACCGCTCGTAATGCGCCTCGGACAGCAGGAAAAACTCGCGGTCAATCGCATCGCGCAAATCCGCCAGGCTGCGCTCGCGAAACTCCGGCAGCAACGCCAGGCCATACGCATCCAGCTTGGAGATCACCCGCGCACCCCGCGCAATCAGCTGGTAGGCCCAGCAATACGGCGACTGATGCGGCATGAAGCGAATCTTGCGGTCTTCCAGTTGCTGGCGAAGGCGCTGCGGGTCAAGCACTTCGAGCTTGCTGGCCATCACCTGCACCAACAGTTGTTCCAGGCGCAGCCACACCGCCTGCTTTTCATCGGCGTTGTAGCCATTCCACTGGATGACTTCATGGTGATAACGCTTGCACCCCCGGCAGACCAGGTCACCGTAGACGGTAGAGCACAGGCCGACGCAGGGCGTCTTGATGGTTTGATTGGGCATAAATAGCGACTGCTTTTCTAATCAAGAAAACGTGGGCTCATTTTCAATCTGGTGATGAAAGTGTTAGCGCGTTTTGTCGGTTTTTCTTTGTGGCTGAGCGGGCAAAGATGGGCGCATTCCACACCGAGTACCGATCATGAAACCCACCCTCAAACCCCTGGGATACTGGCTCTGCGCAGTGATGATTGCCGTTGCGAGCAGCGTCTCCGCAAGTCCGCCCTCTAACGGAGCTACCGTCATGAACAAACCGCTGGTATCGATCGCAGTCCTCAAGGCCAAGCCAGGCAAACAACAGGCGCTCAAGGAAGGCTTGTTGGCGCTGGTGCAGCCTACGCGCACAGAACCCGGCAACCTTGACTATGTGCTGTATGAACTGCGGGACGAACCCGGCACGTTCTACATGCGTGAAGCGTTCAAGGACCAGGCGGCACTCGATGCGCATTTTGCGACGCCATACTTTCAGCGGTTTGCCGCGACGGCGGATGAGCTGCTCAGCGAGCCGTTGAAGTTGATCTTCCTGGAACAGGTTTCCAACTGAGGAGCGATGGCCGTATTCAGGGCGCTATCGCCGGCTTGCCGGCGATAGCGTCTACAAGATCAATCAATCCCAGCTCAACGCACCGCCAGTCTGGTACTCGATCACACGGGTCTCGAAGAAGTTCTTCTCTTTCTTCAAGTCCATGATCTCGCTCATCCACGGGAACGGGTTGGTTGTTCCTGGATACTCTTCCTTCAAGCCAATCTGCGACAGGCGACGGTTGGCGATGAACTTGAGGTAGTCCTCCATCATCGCCGCGTTCATGCCCAACACGCCGCGCGGCATGGTGTCACGCGCGTATTCGATTTCCAGCTGAGTCCCTTGCAGGATCATCTGGGTCGCTTCTTCCTTCATCTCGGCATCCCACAAGTGTGGGTTTTCGATTTTGATCTGGTTGATCACATCGATACCGAAGTTCAGATGCATCGACTCATCGCGCAGGATGTACTGGAACTGCTCGGCGACGCCGGTCATTTTGTTGCGGCGGCCCATCGACAGGATCTGGGTAAAACCGCAGTAGAAGAAGATGCCTTCCAGGACGCAGTAGTAGGCGACCAGGTTGCGCAGCAGCTCCTTGTCAGTCTCGACGGTGCCGGTTTCGAACTTCGGATCGGAGATCGAACGGGTGTATTTCAGGCCCCAGGCGGCTTTTTTCGCGACCGATGGGATCTCGTGGTACATGTTGAAGATCTCGCCTTCATCCATGGCCAGCGATTCGATGCAGTACTGATAGGCGTGGGTGTGGATCGCTTCCTCGAAGGCCTGGCGCAGGATGTACTGGCGGCACTCCGGGTTGGTGATCAGGCGGTACACGGCCAGGACCAGGTTGTTGGCGACCAGCGAGTCGGCGGTGGAGAAGAAGCCCAGGTTGCGCATGACGATGCGACGTTCGTCGTCGGTCAGGCCTTCGGGGTTTTTCCACAGGGCGATGTCGGCGGTCATGTTGACCTCTTGCGGCATCCAGTGGTTGGCGCAGCCGTCGAGGTACTTCTGCCAGGCCCAGTCGTACTTGAAGGGCACGAGTTGGTTGAGGTCGGCGCGGCAGTTGATCATGCGCTTTTCGTCAACGGCGACGCGGGCGGCGGAGCCTTCCAGCTCGGCGAGGCCTTCGGCGACGTCGAGTTTGTCGAGGGCGGCCTTGGCGCGGATGATCGCGGCGGAGTCGTTGGCCGTCACGTTGCGCGCTTCCAGCGCGGCGGCGGCGCCTGCGCCATCCAGGCGGTCCATGTTGGCTTCACTGGCGTGGCCGGCGTTGGCGCCCTTGATCACCGCTGCACCGGTGTCTTCGTTGTCGACTTCATCCCAACTCAGCATTGAAATACTCCTTCCTGGTCTGTTCTGACGGCGTGTGAACCCGTCCAAAAATATGTAATTTGCAGGCTACTAGGCATTGAAATACTGCGCGTAGTGTGGTCGGTAAATATCGATTCTGCACACTATGTAGTGGTCTGTTCTGTTTGTGGGCACACTATATGGTGTGTAACAAAGATGGTCAACGCACAAGATGTGCGCTCTCGAGTGGCTGGCGTGACGTGGGTCAGCTATAAAGACCGGGATTATTGACCCGAATCAGGACCTCAAGGGAATGAGCCATTTATTGATCCGCGCCGCCTGTCTGGAAGACGCCGAAGGCATTTTCCACGTGCATAAAGACTCCGTCGAAAGCCTCTGCCACGCCGATTACGGCCCCACTCAGATCAACATGTGGCTGGATGGCCGCTCGCCCGAGACGTACCGCGAGGCAATCGTCGCCGGCAATGTGTGGCTGGCCTGCACGGACGTGATCCAGGGGTTCGTGGAAATCGATGGCCACGAAGTCAGCAAACTGTTTGTGCGTGGCCAGGCCGCCGGGCAGGGCGTAGGGGCTCGCCTGCTTCGCGAAGCGCTGGCGCGCATCGAAGCCGCCGGTCATGCCAAGGCGTATCTGGAGGCGACCCTCACCGCCGAAAAATTCTATGCCGCGAGCGGCTTTCGCAAGATTGGCGAGGGCACCTTCAGCCGTGGCAACAGCCCGGTTTGCATCGAGATCATCAAGATGGAGCGTGCTTTCCCGGGGGCATGAGAAAAACTCACAGCCCCATGACTTTTAATGGTTACGCCCGCCCTCAGCGCCAGTGCTAAAAAATCGCCAACCAGCTCCCCATAACAACAAAGAGCGTTTGCGAAATGAAAACACTGGATCTGTACATCGGCGAAGGCTTTGAAGGCCCTGGCGTCAACGCGGCCCACATCAATATCCTGATCGGCCCGCGCAACGGCCCGGCCGGCCAGGCGTTCGCCAACAGCCTGGCGTCTCCCAGCCAAGGGCATTGCCCGTTCATGGTGATCGCCCAGCCGAACATCCCGGTCAAGCCCATGACCCTCTACGTCAACAAGGCCGCGATCGGCAGCGACCTGCACGGCAACGCCACCTGGGGCGCGTCCCAGGCCGGGATCGCCAAGGCCGTGCTCGAAGCGTTGCTGGACGGCACTTTGCCGGCCGAGGCCGAAGACGAGTGGGCCATCGTCACCGCCAACTGGGTCAACCCGGCCTGCGACGACCTCGATGCCGTCTACCTGAACAACTACAACGCCTGCCGCACCGCGATCCGCGCAGCCCTCACCGGCACGCCGTACACCGCGCAACTGGCGGACGTGGTCAACCAGATCAGCAACCCTTTCTACACGCCTAAAGCCTGAGGACATCCCCATGCAATACATTCGTTTGGGCAACTCCGGCCTGCAAGTCTCGCGCCTGTGCCTGGGCACCATGAACATGGGCACCCCGGACTGGAAACCGTGGATCTTCGACGAGAAGCAAAGCGAGCCGATCGTCGCCCACGCCCTGGCCAACGGCGTCAATTTCATCGACCTGGCCGACTTCTATTCCGCCGGGGTCGGCGAGGAAGTGGTGGGGCGCATCCTCAAGCGCGTCGCCCGGCGTGACGAGATCGTGGTCACCACCAAGGTCGGCTACGGCACCCGCAGCGGCATCAACGCCAGCGGCCATTCGCGCAAGCACATCATGGACAGCATCGACGCATCCCTCAGCCGCCTGGGCATGGATTACGTCGACGTGTTCATGCTGCATTACTTCGACGTGAACACCCCGGTCGAAGAAACCATGAGCGCCCTCAATGACATCGTGCGCTCCGGCAAGGCGCGCTACATCGGCGTGTCGACCATGCTCACCGGCCAGCTGGCGAAAATTCTCCTGGCCTGCGAACGCAATGGCTGGGTCAAGCCAATCAACATGCAGCTGCAACTGAACTGCGCCTACCGCGAAGAAGAGCGCGAGATGATCCCGTTCTGCCGCGACCAGGGCCTCGGCGTCTCGGTGTTCAGCCCGCTGGCGCGCGGCTTGCTCACCGGCGAGGTGCAATCGACGCGCAACCAGACCGACTTCTTCACCCAGCAGATGTACAGCGACCAAACCTCGTTCGATATCGCCCATTCGGTGCAGCGCGTGGCACGTGCCCGTGGCGTGTCCAACGCGCAGATCGCCCAGGCGTGGGTCGCCAACCATCCAGGTGTCGATGTGATGCTGGTGGGCGCCGACACCACCGCGCAGTTCGACAGCGCGCTGGCCGCCCTCGACACCCAATTGGATGCCGAAGAACTGCATGAGCTGGAACGCAACTACACACCGTGCGATGTGATCAACGACTACACCGCCGGCAAGCGCATCCTGCGTGCGGCCCGTCCGGGCCTGGACCGTTTCAACCTGATCGAGGCCGTGGCATGAACCCGCTGATCCGTACTGGCAACTACATCGATGGCCAATGGTCCAGCGGTGGCCCGACCTACCCGGTGCTCAATCCGGCGAATGGCGCGCTGATCGCCGACGTACAACGCGCCGGGGCTGAGCACACCGACCTGGCCATCGCCGCCGCCCACCGCGCGTTGCCGGCCTGGCGTACGCTCACCGCCAAGGAGCGCAGCCAGCGCCTCAAGCGCTGGAGCGAGCTGATGCTCAGCCATCAGAAAGACCTCGCGCAGTTGCTCAGCCTGGAGCAGGGCAAGCCCCTCGCCGAAGCCATGGGCGAAGTGGTCTACGCCGCGAGCTTCCTGGAGTGGTTTGGCGAAGAGGCCAAGCGCGCCTATGGCGACGTGATTCCAAGCCACAAGGCCGATGCCCGCATCATCGTGACCAAGGAAGCCATCGGCGTGGTCGCGGCGATCACGCCGTGGAATTTCCCCCTGGCGATGGTCACCCGCAAGGTCGGGCCGGCGCTGGCGGCGGGCTGCACGATGATCCTCAAGCCCTCGGAAGAAACCCCGCTGTCGGCCTTTGCGCTGGCGGTCCTTGCCGAGCAGGCCGGCATTCCGGCCGGTGTGTTCAATATTGTCTCCGGTGACGCCGTGGCCATCGGCGGCGCGCTGCAGGCCTCCAGTGTGGTGCGCAAGCTGTCGTTCACCGGCTCGACGCGCACCGGCAAACTGCTCATGCGCCAGGCGGCGGACACGCTGAAAAAAGTCTCGCTGGAACTGGGCGGCAACGCGCCGTTCATTGTGTTCGACGACGCCGACCTCGACGCCGCCGTCAAAGGCGCGATGGCGTCCAAGTTCCGCAATACCGGGCAGACCTGTGTGTGCGTCAACCGCTTCTTTATCCAGGACGGCGTGTATGACGCGTTCACCACCAAACTTGCCGAGGCGGTCAAGGCCATGCGCGTCGGCAGCGCCCTGGACGGCGACACCGAGCAAGGCCCGCTGATCAACGCCGCCGCGCTGGCCAAGGTTGAAGCCCATGTGGGCGACGCCTTGGAAAAGGGCGCCAAACTGTTGTGCGGCGGCCGGCGCCATGCGCTGGGCGGCACCTTCTTCGAGCCGACCATCCTCACCGAAGCCCACGGCGAGATGCTGATCGCCCAGGAAGAAACCTTCGGCCCGGTGGCGGCGTGCTTCCGCTTCAGCGATGAAGCCGAGGTACTGCAGCGCGCCAATGACACGCCGTTCGGCTTGTCGGCCTATTTCTACAGCCGCGACATTGGCCGCGTGTGGCGCATGGCCGAAGGCCTGGAGGCGGGCATGGTCGGCATCAATGAAGGGATCATCTCCACCGAAGTCGCGCCGTTTGGCGGCATCAAGGAATCCGGCCTGGGCCGCGAAGGCTCCAAGTACGGCCTGGATGATTACCTGGAGATCAAATACCTGTTGATGGGCGGGCTGTAGACCCCAGGTCTGCAAACAGCAGAGGTCGACTGTGGAAGCTGGCTTGCCTGCGACAGCGGTACGCCAGCGACCCATGCTTCGACCGATCCACCGCTCGCAGGCAAGCCAGCGCCTAACAGAGCAACCACAAGGCGCACGCCCACCGTTACTCCATCAAAAACAACAATAGGGAGAACACCATGACCGCCCAACCCGTCAATATCGACGACCTGCCGATCGGCCGCTTTCACCTGAAGATCGCCGGCCTGACTTTCGGCGCGCACTTCACCGATGGCTACATCCTCGGCCTGATCGGTATCGCTTTCACCCTGCTCAGCCCACAGATGCAACTCGACGCCTTCTGGCAAGGCTTGATCGGTGCCTCGGCGCTGATCGGGCTGTTCCTCGGCAGCCTGTTTTTCGGCTGGATCTCCGACACCCTCGGCCGGCAGAAAATCTTCCTGGTCAGCTTTGTGTTGATCACTGTCGCCTCGGTCATGCAGTTCTATGCCGAAACGGCCATGGGCCTGTTGTTGTGCCGCATCCTCATCGGCATTGGCCTTGGCGGTGATTTCAGTGTCGGCCATGCCATGCTGGCGGAGTTTTCGCCGAAGAAACATCGCGGCGTGCTGCTGGGCTCATTCAGTGTGATCTGGACCTTCGGCTACGTGGCCGCAACCTTTGTCGGCACGGCCATGCTCAGCCTGGGTGACGATGCCTGGCGCTGGATGCTGGCGTCCTCGGCGATTCCCGCCGGGCTGATCCTGATCGCGCGTATCGGCACCCCGGAATCACCGCGCTGGCTGATCAACCGTGGGCGCATCGCGGAAGCCCGCGCCATCGTCAAGAAGCACCTCGGCGAACACGTGGTCCTCGATGAAGAACCGTCGACGCAGACCCGTTCGGGCTACGGCGTCCTGTTCAGCCGTGAATACCGCAAGCGCACGGCGTTCAACTGCCTGTTCTTTGTGTGCATCGTGATGCCGTACTTTGCGATCTACACGTTCCTGCCGTCGATCCTGCAGAAGATGGGCCTGTCCCAGGGCTTTGGCACCGAACTGCTGCTCAACCTGTTGCTGATTGTCGGTGCGCTGATCGGCATCTGGTGCACGGTGAAGTTCTCGCGCCGGGGCTTCCTGATCAACTCATTCATCATCCTCGCCGTCGCGCTGTTCCTGCTCGCGGTGTTGCCGGGCAGCATGGCCTGGCTGATGGTGCTGACCTTCGGCGTGTTCACCCTGGTGTTGTCGGCGGTGAGCAACCTGGTCGGGGTGTTCCCGGCAGAAAGCTTCCCCACCGAAGTGCGTGCCAGCGGTATCGGCCTGGCGACGGCGGTGAGCCGCCTGGGCTCGGCGGTCAGTACCTTCCTGCTGCCGGTGAGCGTGGCCGGCATCGGCTTGAGCCCGACCATGGGCATTCTCTCGGCGATCCTGGTGCTGGGCGCGCTCATCTCCTGGGCATGGGCGCCGGAAACCAAGGCGTTGACCTTGAGCCAGGCGTGCAAGGCCGAGGCGCCCGTGCCATCAGGGATTGCTGACCTGGCCCAGCCACTGCGTAAACAGCCGAACCTTGGATAAGCCCAGCTTGTCCGGCGCCACATCCAGCCAATAGCCATACGGGCCGATCACCTCCACGGGGGTGATCGGCAGCAGGCTGCCATTGGCCAATTCCCGCTCGATCATCTGCCGGTCGATCACCGCCAGGCCACCGCCTGCCAGCGCGGTGTGAATCACCTGGTCCAGGGTGCTGAATTCCAGGCCCTGGTCCGCATCGATGTCCTCCCGGCCCATGGCCGCCAGCCAGTTCTCCCAGACCTTCAAGCGCTTGCCGTCGTGCAGGATATGCAGGAGCGGGGCGCGGCGCAGGTCGGGCGGCTGGCCGTCGATGAACAGCTCCGGGCTGGCTACGGCGATGTGGCGTTCCATCACCAGCAATTCGCTGCTGCAATGCAGTGCCGGTTCCAGGCCGAAGCGGATCTGGCAGTCGATTTCCGCCAGGCTTGCGTGACTGTTTTGATGGGTGACGCTGAGGTTGATGTCCGGGTAGCGCTCGCAAAAGCGCCGCAAGTGCGCGGACAGCCAGCGCGTGGCCCAGGTCGGCGGCGCGACGATGCGCAGGCGCTGGCGCAGGTTGGGCACGCGCATGGCCTGCAGGGCTCGCTCGATATGGTCGAAGGCGTCACTCAGGTGCGGCGAGAGGGCGAAGCCGGCTTCGGTCAGGGCCAGGCCTTGCGGCGTGCGGATGAACAGGGCGACACCGAGGTAGTCCTCCAACTGCTTGATCTGCCGACTGACCGCACCTTGGGTCACGTTGAGGCCGACGGCGGCCTGGCTGAAGCTGCGGTGGCGGGCGACTTCTTCGAAGACGCGGAGCATGTTGAGGGAGGGCAGTTGGCGCATGAAATGGATTCCACACCGGTTGTTTTTATAGTGTTTTTGGCGGCCTCTTCGCGGGCAAGCCCGCTCCCACATTTTGACCGCGGCGCCGATCAAATGTGGGAGCGGGCTTGCTCGCGAAGGCATCAGTAATGACGCCGCCTATTAGAAGTAATACCCAATGTTCATGTACAGCTGATTTTCCCATTGGTTACTACCCCCAGCCCCCAAGCTCTGGGTATAGCTGCTCCCACCAATGTACGGATCGTTCTTGCCGATCAACCATTCCGTCGCCACCCACAGCTTGCTGACCGAAAACGACGTCCCCAGAATCACCCGCTGCGAGGTCTTGAACTGATCCTCGGATTTATCGAACGCACTGTAGTTGGCATACAGCTTCACCCCACTGACCTGGTCGAACAGGTACTTGCCGCCGACGTCATAACTCAGATCCGCCACATACAAATTGCCCCGGCTGGCCACGTTGAAGGTGCCGTCATAACCGCCCAACGTGACCACGCTGTCGGTGCCTGGGTTGCGCGGTGACATCTGTTGGCGCGCTGCCTGCAATTGCAGGCCCCACGGGCCGTTCTTGCCCAGGTAGTGGACGGCTACTGCGTTGCGGCGGCCGTCGTTGCCGGTGTCTTTGTTTTCCAGGGTCGAGGTCAGGCCGGACACGCCGACTTCGGACTTCCAGCCGCCCAGGTCGAGGGCCTTGGCCACGCGCAGCACCACGGTGTTGCGTTCCTGGTTGTCGCTGCCATCGGCGACGTAGCTGTCGGCGCCGGAGACCACGCTGGAATAGGTCACGCCCTTGCTGGTGCCTTTGCCTTGCCAGGCCGGGCGCAGGTAGTAGCCGGCCTGGACGTTCCAGTCGCCGGTCTGCTGCACGTACTTGGCGCCGACCTGCTGCACGTCTTCCAGGCCGATCACGTTGCCCAGGGTTTCATAAAAGGTGCTGCCGAAGTACGGCTGCAGCCCGAACGGCACGGTGTTGAGGCCGACTTGCACCTGTTGCTCGGGGTTGAACTTGTAGCCGACCCAGGCGAACTTGGCGAACTGGATATCGCCGTAGTTCTTGGTGTACTGGTAGGGGTACGAGCGCCCGTAGAACCGGTACTGCGCTTCGCCGATCCAGCTGTCGGAGTTGTACTTGGCGCTGAGGTACACGGTGTCGAGGCCGAACTTCTGGATGTCGCGGTCCGGGTCATAGTCCCAGCGTGCCCGGATGGCGCCGCCGAGGTCGAGGTTGTCGGTGACTTGCACGGCCATGGCCGGCGCCGCGAGGGCGCCGAGCACAGGGATAAGGGTGAAGTAGCGCATCGTTGGTCGCATGGTTTTACTCTCGTTTTTAGTTATTTTTGGCAACAGCAGCCCGTTGCCGCAGCGAACGCTGCGACGCGGGGAAAAGGTTTCAACTCAGTGCGCGGCGGGGCGGATCAGCCGTAGCGGCGGCCCGGCCGCCGGCAATTGCGACGCGCCGGGAGCCGCGGCGAGCAATGCCTGGGTGTAGGCGTTCTGCGGGCGCAGCAGCACCTGTTCGGCGGTGCCGTATTCGACCACCTCGCCCTGGCGCATCACCGCGATGTGGTCGCTGATCTGCGCCGCCACTCGCAGGTCGTGGGTGATGAACAGGATGCTCAGGTTCAACTGCTGCTGCAGCGTGGCGAGCAATTCCAGTACCTGCTTTTGCACCGACACATCCAGCGCCGACACGCTTTCATCGGCGATCAGCACTTCCGGGCGCATCGCCAGGGCGCGGGCAATGCCGATGCGCTGGCGCTGGCCGCCGGAGAACTGCCGAGGCTTGCGCTGCAGGGCATCGCGCTTGAGGCCCACCTGCTCAAGCAGGTCGCCGGCTTCGGCCCAGGCATCCTTGGCCGACAGCCCCCGCAATTGCGCGGCGCGCGCGATGATGTCACCGACACGGTGGCGGGGATTGAGCGAGCCATACGGGTCCTGGAAAATCATCTGGATACGCCGGCGATTGGCGGCCAATGCCGCGCCGCGCAGGGCCAGGAAGTCGGTGTCGCCGACCCACACATGGCCACTGTCGCTGTCCACCAGGCGGATCGCGGCCTTGACCAGCGTGCTTTTGCCCGAGCCGGATTCACCGACAATCGCCAGTGTCTTGCCGCGCGGCAGGTTCAGCGACACATCGCGCAGCGCCGCCACCGAGCTGCCGCCGACCGTGTAGGTCTTGGTCAGGTGCTCGATGCGCAAGGCCATTTCGCCGTCCTCGCTCGGCACATGCAGTTCGGGGTGCAGCGCCGGCACCGCCGCAATCAGCTTGCGGGTGTAGGCATGAGCCGGCGCATTCAGCACCTGGTCGCGTGCGCCGATCTCCACCAGGCGGCCACCTTCCATCACCGCGATGCGGTCGGCAATCTGCGCCACCACGCCAAAGTCGTGGGTGATAAACAGGATGCCGTGCTGCCCGCGCCCACGCAGGTCGCGCACCAGCTTCAGTACTTGGGCCTGGGTGGTCACGTCGAGGGCGGTGGTGGGTTCGTCGGCGATCAGCAGGTCCGGGTTCATCGCCAGGGCCATGGCAATCACCACGCGCTGGCATTGCCCCCCGGACAACTGGTGCGGGAAGCTGTTGGCGATGCGCGGCGGGTCCGGCAGTTGCGTGGACGCCAACAGCGCAAGCATGCGTTCGCGGCGCTCGGCGCCGGGCATCTGCGGCGCATGAATGTCGAAGATCTCTTCGACTTGCTTGCCGATGCGAATCGCCGGGTTGAGTGCGGCCATCGGCTCCTGGAAAATCATCGCAATGCGGTTGCCGCGCAGTGCCCGCAGGCGCGCGTCGTCGAGGCGGCAGATATCCTCGCCGAGGAAGTCGATGACCCCACCGGCATGCCGCAGGCCCTTGGCGTAATCGCCCATGATCGCCGCCGACAGCACGGACTTGCCCGAGCCCGACTCGCCGATCACACAGAGGATTTCGCCCTTGCGCACGTCCAGGCTGATGCCTTGCACGGCGTGGCTGCGGTCGGCGCCCTTGGGCAGTTCGACGGACAGGTTGTCGACCCGCAATACGGTTTGCTCGCTGCTCATGCTCAACTCCTTGCGCCTTGCTGCGCGTGTTCATCCAGCCCGTCGGCGAGCAGGCTCAGGCCGAGCATCAGGGTGGAGATGGCGATGCAGGGGAAGATCACCAGGTGCGGGAAGGAAATGGCCATGGCGCGGCCGTCATTGATCATGCCGCCCCAGTCCGGGGTCGGTGGCGGCAGGCCGAGGCCGAGGAACCCGAGGGCGCCGATCATGATCGCGGTGTAGCCGATGCGCAGGCAGAAATCGACGATCAGCGGCCCGCCGCAGTTGGCCAGGATTTCCACCAGCATGATCCGCAGCGAGCCTTCGCCCTGGGTGATGGCGCTGAGCACGTAGTCGCGCGAGCGGATGTCGATGGTCAGCGCGCGCATGATGCGAAAGATCGCCGGCGCGCTGGTGAAGGTCACCGCAATCAGGATGTTCAGCGCCGAAGCGCCGAGGGCGATGATGATCACGATGTACAGCACCAGCACCGGGAACGACAGCACGGTGTCGGCCACATACGACAGCACCGCGTCGACCCAGCCATTGAAGTAACCGGCGCACAGGCCCATGGCGATGCCCACGGCAAAGGCGGTGAGGGTGGCGAGGATCGACCAGAACAGCACGGTGCGCGTGCCCCAGATCAGCCGCGAGAGAATGTCGCGGCCAATCATGTCGGTGCCCAGCAGGAACCGCGCGCCGTCATCGCCGGCAGTCAGCGGGGTCAGCAGCGGCGTGAAACTTTCCAGCGGATCATGCGGCGCCAGCCACGGCGCGCACAGGGCGATCAGCACCCAGCCGCCGACCAGCAGCAGGCCGAGCAGCGCCAGCGGATGCTTGAAGGATTTGAGCAGGTTCATGGGCGGCCTCCGCCGAGACTGCGCAGGGTGATGCGCGGGTTGAGCCAGGTGTAGGCGAGGTCCGAGAAGATCTTGCTGACGCCCACCACCACGCCGCTGATCATCGCGCAGGCTTCGATCAGGTAGACGTCATGGTTGAGCGAAGCGGTATAGAGCAGCGAGCCGAAGCCCTTGTAGGCGAAAAACACTTCCACCACGATCACGTTCGACAGCAGCCAGGGGATGTACAGCATGATCACCGTGACCGGCGCGATCAGCACATTGCGCAGCGCGTGGCGCAGCACGATGCGTGCAGTGGAGGCACCTTTGAGGCGCGCGGTGCGGATGTACGGCGCCTGCATCACCTCGACCATCGACGCGCGGGTGATACGCGCCAGGTAGCCGATGCCGAACAGGCACAGCACCATCAGCGGCAGCACCAGTTCGACGGCGCTGAAGCCGTCACTCATGCTGCTGACACCGGGCAGCCAGTTGAGCCAGAACACAAAGATCGCCGAGACGAATACGGCGCTGGCGAAGTCCGGGATCGAGGTGGTGACGATCGACAGGAACGACACCAGCCGGTCGACCGGCGAGCCCTGGCGGATCCCCGCGAGGACGCCCAGGGTCAGCGCCACCGGCACCATCACCAGCAAGGCCAGCCCGGCCAGGGTCAGGGTTTGCCAGAGGTTGGGCAGCAGCAGCTTGAGCACCGATTCGCGAAAGTACACCGAAGTGCCCCAGTCGCCGCTGACGAAATCCTTCAACCACACCAGGTAACGCCACGCGAACGGCTGGTTATAGCCGTGTTCCAGCAGCCACGCGGCGCGCTGGTCGGCGGCGGAGTAGGGGCCGAGGACGTTGATTGCCACGTCCTCGATATTCAGTTCCAGCGCCAGGAACACAATCAGCGATACCGACAGCAGGGTCGCCAGCAGCATCAGCAATTTGCGCAGTAGAAAATGAGCCATCAGGTGCACGCTCCGACGGGGGGATGGGAAGGGGTGTTGCGCCTGTCGATCAGGCGCTCAGCCAGACACTGCCCATGGGGTAGAAGTCGGAGGGGTGGACCTGGAAGCCCTGGACCTTTTTGCTCACGGCGGTGAACTTGTCACCCCAGAACGGCTGCACGATCACGCACGCGTCCTGCAGGATCTGCTCGACGTCTTGCATGGCCGCCGCGCGTTGCTTGGGGTCGATGATGCCCATGGCCTTGTCCAGGGCCGCATCAAAGGCCGGGTCGTGGTAGTGGCTTTCGTTCCAGGCGCCGCCGCCACGGTAGGCCAGCTCCAGGGACATCACCCCAAGCGGGCGGTGGGCCCAATAGGTCAGGCTGAACGCGGCCTTGTCCCAGATCGGCCAGTACTGGGCCGCGGGCACCACCTTGAGGTTGATGCGGATGCCGGCTTCCAGGCAGTTCTGTTGCAGGATCTGCGCGCAATCCTGCTCATAGCGGCCCTGTGTGTTGCCGACGATCAGGTCGATGTCCAGGCCATTGGCAAACCCGGCCTCGACCAGCAGTTTTTTCGCCGCCGCCACGTCGCGCTCGCGCTTGGGCAACGCAAAGTACTCCGGATGAGAGGGCGCCACGTGGTGGTCTTCGCCGAGGGTGCCCATGCCGCGATAGGCGACCTTGAGCATTTGTGCGTTGTCGGCGCACAGCACTACCGCCTTGCGCACCCGCACATCGGTGAACGGCTGCTGGTCGCAGGCCATGCGCATCACCACGGTCTGTGCGGATTTGCAGCTGAGCAGCTGCGCACCCGGCAAGCGCTTGGCCAGGTCGAGTTCGGCCACGGTCACGCGGTACAGCACGTCGACCTGACCGGCCTGCAGGGCGGCCAGGTGGGTGGACACGTCGGTGCCCATGTCGATATAGCGCAACTCGTCGAGGTTGGCCGGCTTGCCCCAATAGTCGGCGCGCTTGGCGAACGTCGCCTGCTTGTTGACCGCGAATGACACCAGCTTGAATGGCCCGGTCGCCAGCGGGTTCTTGGCCCAGTCATCGCCAGCCTTGAAGCTGCGATGGACCATGGCGCAGGTGAACGCGTTGAGCATCTCCGGGATCGCCAGGATCGGCCGCTTGAGTTGCAGGCGGAACTGGTAGTCGCTGACTTTTTCGAAGGCCTTGATGTCCTGGAACGCCGTGCGGTTGACCGACTTGGAGTCGGCGGCGATCCAGCGCTGGATATTGTGCTGGACATCGTCGACGTTGAAGCTGTCGCCGTTGCTCCACTTCACGTCCTGGCGCAGGTTGAAGGTCCAGGTTGTGAGGTCGTCGGACGGGCTCCAGCTTTCGGCGAGGTACGGGTGGGTGATGTTGTCGGCGTCGACCCAGGTCAGGTATTCCAGCGCATTGCGCAGCAGGTTCGACGCTTCGATCCAGGTGATCAGCATCGGGTCCTGGATTTCCTGGATCGCGCAGGCAAAACGCAGGCTGCCGCCTTGGCGGGCCGGCGTGCCGTCGGCGGCCTGGGCATCGTTGCCGAGCAGGGCTGCGCCGATAAAGCTGCTGGCGCTGGCCACGGTGATGCCGAGGAGGGCGGCGGTGCGCAGGAATTGGCGGCGGTTGATCTCGCCGCTTTGCACCTGATTGCACAGGGCTTCGACGGCGGGGTGCGGCGCGTTACCGTCCAGGGTCGCTAAAACGTTGGAATCGGACATGGGGCTGCTCTCATGTTGTTTTTATTAGAGATGCCCGCAGTTTTGTCATCGGTGCGACGATCGACAAACGATAAATTCAGCGGTTAAACGTTCCTTAAACGCATGTTAGTCGGCGTGGCGGTGGCGGTGTGTCGAGATAGACGCGCCGCTGGCGTGGCGATCGTTACTGCGCGATACAAAAAATCATGTTGGCTAGGAAAAAACTGCTGGCTCATGGGATGCTTGGCGCCTCGTCAGTCGTCCTCGAGTGCTTCCCATGAAACGCAAAATGCCCGGGCTCAATGCCCTCAAGGCTTTCGAAGTGGCCGGCAGTACCGGCAGTTTTACCCGGGCTGCCGAGCTGCTGAACGTGACCCAGAGCGCGGTCAGCCGCCAGGTCCGGCAGTTGGAAGAGCAGCTGGGCGAGAACTTGTTGGAGCGTCGTCACCATCACCTCGAACTGACCAGCGCAGGGCGTGTGTTGCTGCGCGCGCTGCACCAGTCGTTCGACAAGATCGAGTTGACGGTGCGCAGCATCCAGCAGAAAACCCATTCCAACCGGTTGCACGTCAACGCGCCGCCGACCTTCACCAGCCGCTGGCTGATGCCCCGCCTGGGGCGTTTGCGCGAGGCCCATCCGGAGCTGGAACTGAGCATCACCACCTGTTTGCAGGACAGCCTGGCGCAGACCAGCACGCTGGATTGCGCGATTCGGTTTGGCAACGGCGAATGGGATGGCCTCGACAGTTCGTTGCTGATACAGGAGCGGCATATCGCCGTGTGCGCGCCGTCGCTGTATGCCCGTGAGTGCAGCGACGAGGGCGTGGACCTCAACCGCATGACGTTGCTGCATGTGCTGGCCAGCGAAGACCAGCGTTATCTGACCTGGAAACACTGGCTGGACGCGGCGCGCATCCACGGTGTGGATACCCAGGGCGGGTATGAATTCGACCTGCTGGACCTGGCCATTCGCGCGGCCACCGATGGGTTGGGGATCACCATTGCCGACTGGCATATGGTCGCGGCGGAGTTGGCATCGGGGCAGTTGACCCAGGTGCTGAACGTGCATGTGGAGGGGCATCAGTCCTATTGGCTGGTGACGCGACCGGAGCAAACGGATTTGCCGCAGTTGCAGGTGTTCAGCCAGTGGTTGCAGGAAGAGATCTGGTTGGCGCAGCGGCAGTTGGAGCCGTCTACGGCGGCGAACTGACGGTTTTTCTGTAGGCGCGGGCTTGCCGGCGATCGCATCGGCGCGGCAGGCCTGCCACACCCGGGTGTCCGCAGCGCTGGCAAGCCAGCGCCTGCCGGGGTATCTTACAAGCTGATCTTGATCTGCGCGCACAACCCGCCTTCCGGGCGGTTGCTCAAGGTCAGCGAACCGCCAATGGCCACCACCAGTTGCTGGGCAATCGCCAGCCCCAGCCCGGTGCCGCCGGTGCCACGGTTGCGTGAGCTTTCCACGCGGTAGAACGGTTGCATGACCTGCACCAGTTCGTCTTCGGCGATGCCGGGGCCGTCGTCCAACACCTTGATCGACAGCTCGCCCTCGGTCGTCGAGCCGACTTCCAATTGCGCGGCGCCGGCAAATTTGAGGGCGTTGTCCACCAGGTTGACCAGCACCCGCCGCAGCGCGTGGGGACGGGTGTCGAGCACCACTGCACTTTTGCCGCTGAGGCTCACCTGCTTGTGCATGTCCTGGTAGTCGAACACCAGGCTGTCGAGGAAGGCGTCGAGGTGGATGCGGTGGCTGGCTTCAGTGGCGCCGTGCACGCTGCGGGCATAGGCGACGCCTTCGCGCACCAGGTGCTCCATTTCGCTGAGATCACCCCAGAGTTTGTCGCGATCAGCCGAATTCTCCATGAACTCGGCGCGCAGCTTCATGCGGGTGATCGGGGTTTGCAGGTCGTGGGAAATCGCCGCCAGGATCTGCATGCGTTCCTTGAGGTATTCGGCGATGCGCTGCTGCATGGCGTTGAACGCGGCAGCCGCGTGGGCCACTTCGGTCGGGCCGTGTTCATCCAGCGGCGTCGGATGGGCGTTGGGGTCGAGGGTCTCCACGGCGCGGGCCAGACGGGTCAGCGGGCGGATGGCGAGGCGCACGGCGAACCAGGTGCAGCCCAGCAGCAGCGCGAGTTGCAGCACCAGCACCACCGGCAGCCAGTAGGCCACGGGCAGGGCGGCGGGGCGCACGTCAAGGGTGATCGGGTTGCCGTCGGCCAGGGTCAGGTGCGCCTGGAAGTGCTTCTGCAACCCAGGGATCGTGCGAAAGGTCAGGGCGTACTGTTCGCCCAGGGCCTCGGCGATCGAGGTGGCGGCCATTGGGATGTCATCGTTGCGCATCGGCTCGCCGGGCTCGCCGGCGTTGAGCAGGTAGCGGTAGTTCTGCCGGTCGATGCGCGGCAGCCAGGCCGCGCGTTCGTTGGCGGGCAGGCGGTCGAGGATCGCCACCGAGGTGGACACGTCGTTTTCCAGGTTGCCGAGCATGGCAGTCCGCGCGCTGATATAGCGCTCGTAGAACTGCGCACTGAAGGACAGGCCATGGGCACACACCAGGCTGATCAGGAAGATCAGCGACAACTGCGACGCCAGGGTGCGTGGCCAGCCGAGTTTGAAGGTCATTGATCGGCCCCGAGGATTTCCACCGCCAGGGAGAACACATAACCCTCGCTGCGCACGGTCTTGATATAGGCCGGCTCGCGCGCTTCATCCAGCAGGCGCTGGCGCAGGCGGCTCACCAACAGGTCGATGGAGCGGTCGAACAGGTCGGCATCGCGGCCCTGGGTCAGGTTGAGCAACTGGTCGCGGTTGAGCACTCGCTGGGGGTGGTCGAGGAACACCCGCAGCAGGCGGTATTCGGCGCCGCTCAGCGCCACCAGGGTGTCGTCTTCATCGAGCAGGTGGCGCGCGGTGGTGTCCAGGCGCCAACGGCCAAACCGGATCAGGCGCCCGGTTTCGCTGACCAAAAGGTTCGGCGGCAGCATCCGCGTGCGCCGCAACACTGCGTTGATGCGTGCAAGCAACTCGCGGGCGGCGAAGGGTTTGACCAGGTAATCGTCAGCGCCCATTTCCAGGCCGATGATGCGGTCGGTTTCATCGTTGCGCGCGGTGAGCATCAGCACCGGCGTGGCCTTGTGCTTGCCCACTCGCAGCTCGCGGCACAGCTGCAGGCCGTCGTCGCCGGGCATCATGATATCCAGCACGATCAGGTCGACAGGGGTGGTGTCGAGGAAGCTGCGCATCTGGCGGCCGTCGGCGACCACGGTGGTGCGCATGCCGTTTTTTTTCAGGTAATTGCCCACCAGTTCGCGGATCTCGCGGTCGTCATCGACGATCAGGATGTGATCGACATGGTCCATGCTGCCTTCCTCGTTAAATACTCTTGGGCGGCAGTCTAGCCAGTGTCGGCGCGCTTGCCTTGTGCCCTTTGTATTGCAGTGTATCTGGCGATAGCGAGATACACGACGAAGCAAAAAGCCAGCGCGGAAGGTAGGTCGACCTGCCTAAGCTAATTCTAAAAAGATATTTATTGCTGGTTTTTAAGATCGTTTAGCTTGGACGCTTCTCAAGGATTCTGTTCAAGGAGCGAGCCGCCGATGTCCCACGTGCAGTCCATCACCACGTTACCCTTGCTCGACCTATCGCAGCTCGATGGCAGCCCGCAGCAACGCCAGCAGTTCCTCGACGAGTTGCGCCTGGCGGCGCGGCATATCGGGTTTTTCTACCTCACCGGCCACGGGATCGACCCAGCGTTGCTGGCCGAAGTGCAGCAGCAGGCGCGCGCGTTCTTTGCCTTGCCCGAGGCCGACAAGCTGGCGGTGGGCATGCTCAATTCGCCGCACTTTCGCGGCTATAACCGCGCGGCCTCGGAGATCACTCGTGGGCAGCCGGACCTGCGCGAGCAATTTGACGTCGGCGCCGAGCGCGAGCCACTTGATGCGGGCCACCATCCGGCGGCCTGGGCGCGCCTGCAAGGCCCTAATCAATGGCCGGCAGCCTTGCCGCAACTCAAGCCGCTGGTGCTCGGCTGGCAGCAGGCGATGACGCAGATGGCGCTGCGCCTGTTGCGCGCCTTTGCCCAAGCGTTGTCGTTGCCGGAAAACGCCTTTGACCCGCTGTACGGCGACAAGCCCAACGAGCACATCAAGCTGATCCGCTACCCCGGTCGTCACGCCCAGCAAAGCCGCCAGGGGGTGGGGGCGCACAAGGACTCCGGCTTCCTGAGCTTTTTGCTGCAGGACCAGGCCGGCTTGCAGGTGGAAGTCGAGGAGGGCCGCTGGATTGATGCGTCGCCGCGCCCCGACACACTGGTGGTGAACATCGGCGAGTTGCTGGAACTGGCCAGCAATGGCTACCTGCGCGCCACCGTGCACCGGGTGGTATCGCCGCCGCTGGGCAGCGAGCGCCTGTCGCTGGCGTTCTTCCTCGGTGCACAACTCGACGCGGTGGTGCCGGTGTTCCCACTGGCGCCAGAGCTGCTGCGCGACGCCCACGGCCCGACCAGCGATCCGCGCAATCCGTTGCTGCGCGAGGTCGGCTGGAATTACCTCAAGGGCCGCCTGCGCTCGCACCCCGATGTCGCCCAACGTTTCTACGCCGACGCCACGCTTCCCCACGCACTGTCCGCCTGATCAGGAGATCACTATGTTGAAGAAATCTGCACTTACCCTGGCGGCGTTGTTGGCCTCTTTCAGCGTGTCGGCCGCCGACGCCTTGCGCGTGGCTGCCGACCCGATTCCCCACGCGCAAATCCTTGAATACGTGCAAAAGCTCGACCCGGGCCTGAAGCTGAAAATCATCGAGATCCCCAGCGGCGTGAACTCCAACGAGTTGCTCGCGCATGGCGATGTCGACGCCAATTACTTCCAGCACCTGCCGTACCTCAATTCCCAGGAGCAGGCGCTCGGCCAGAAGTTTGCGGTGGCGGCCACCGTGCATATCGAGCCGCTGGGCATCTACTCCCATCGCCACACCAGCCTCGCCCAGGTGCCGGACAAAGGCACCGTGGCCGTGCCGAACAACGTCACCAACCTCAGCCGCGCGTTGTACCTGCTGCAAGCCAACGGCCTGATCAAACTCAAACCGGGCTTCAACGACGCCTCCAAGGACCAGGCCACGCCCAAGGACATCGCCGAGAACCCCAGGCACTTGAAGATCCTCGAAATCGAGTCGCCGCAGATCCCGCGGGCCCTGGATGACGTGGACCTGGCGGTGATCAATGGCAACTTCGCCCTGGAAGCCGGATTGCAGCCGGCCAAGGATGCGCTGGGGCTGGAAAAGGCCGAAGGCAATCCGTATGCGAATATCCTCGTGACCACGCCGAAATTGCTCGAAGACCCGCGCATCAAGCAGCTGGCCAACGACCTGCGCTCACCGGCGGTGGCCAAGTTCATCAGCGAGAAATACGCCGGTTCGGTAATCCCGGTGGCGGCCGAATGATCGTCGTCGAGGCGGTCAGCAAAACCTACGCCGATGGCCAGCCACCGGCGCTGGATAATGTGTCGTTGCAGATTGCCGATGGTTCGATCTTTGGCATCGTCGGGCGCAGCGGCGCGGGCAAAAGCACCTTGCTGCGCTGCCTCAACCTGCTTGAGCGGCCGACCTCCGGACGCATCCTCATGGACGGCCAGGACCTCACGCAGCTGAGCGACAAGCAACTGCGCCAGCAACGCCAGCGCATCGGCATGATCTTCCAGGGTTTCAACCTGCTGCATTCGCGCAACGTGGCGGATAACGTCGCGGTGCCGTTGGAAATCGCCAAAATGCCCAAGCCCGAACGTGCCGCGCGGGTCGCCGAGTTGCTGGCATTGGTGGGCTTGAGCGACAAGGCCCAGGCCTTTCCCTCGCAGCTGTCGGGCGGGCAGAAACAGCGCGTCGGCATCGCCCGTGCATTGGCGGCGCGTCCGGCGTATCTGTTGTCGGATGAGGCCACCAGCGCCCTTGACCCGGAAACCACGGCGTCGATCCTCGAATTGTTGCGCGACATCAACCGGCAACTGGGGGTGACCATCGTGCTGATCACCCACGAGCTGGAGGTGGTCAAGGCGATTTGCGACAGCGCCGTGTCCCTGGCCGATGGGCGCGTGGTGGAAAGCGGCAGCCTGGTGCAATTGCAGGCCGACCCATCCTCGCGCCTGGGCCGTTCGCTCGCCCCCAGCCTGCAAGTGGTGAGGGCCGTATGAAAACCGACTGGCAGGACATCCTGCAATTGCTCCTCAACGCCACCGGCGAAACCCTGTACATGGTGCTGCTCGCGGGGTGGTTCACCCTGCTGATCGGCCTGCCGCTAGGCGTGCTGCTGTTTATCAGCCGGCGTGGCGGACTGCTGCCGTTGCCTCGGGTCAATCGTGTGCTCGGCGGGGTGATCAACCTGGGGCGCTCGTTGCCGTTCGTGGTGATGTTGATTGCGCTGATTCCGCTGACCCGCCTGATCGTCGGCACCACCCTGGGCAGCACGGCGGCGGTGGTGCCGATCACCATCGGCGCGTTTCCGTTTTTTGCGCGGATTGTCGAGACCGCGCTGGATGAAGTGGACAAGGGCCGCATCGAAGCCATCGTGGCCATGGGCGGCGATATCCGGCATGTGATTCTCAAGGTGCTGTTGCCCGAAGCGCTGCCGGCGCTGGTGGCCGGGGTGACCTTGACGCTGGTGATGTTGATCGGCTTTTCGTCGATGGCCGGGGTGATCGGTGGCGGCGGGCTGGGCGACCTTGCGATCCGCTACGGTTACCAGCGTTTCAACAACCAGATCATGGTGGTCACGGTGATTGTGCTGGTGGTGCTGGTGCAGGGCGTGCAAAGCCTGGGTGATCGGTGTGTACGCTCATTGGCGCACCGTCGCTGAGGGGGGATGCGCGGCTATCGCAGGCCAGCCAGCGTCTAGGGCTTATGGTTATTTGCTAATGAATTTTAAATATTTTCGGTTATAACGAGGAGTCAGTACAGTCACGCTTCATCTTCCATCCTTGCCGCCGGGAAATTGTTCATGAGCCGTCCCCACGGGCACCCCACGCCGATCCTGACCTTGCCACAGGGCGAAAAGGATCCGCTGTCGATTCGCGCCAAGGCCCTGGTGTTTTCCGACCCGCGCTCACTGCAATTGCTCGACTACCTCAAGCGTGTCGGGCCCAGCGAAGCGCCGGTGTTGATCAATGGCGAGACCGGTACCGGCAAGGAGTTGGTGGCGCGCTACATCCACAGTGCCAGCGGGCGCACCGGTGCGTTTGTGCCGGTGAACTGCGGCGCGATCAGCGAGAACCTTGCCGAGAGTGAGTTTTTCGGTCACGAAGCCGGTTCGTTTTCCGGGGCGTCCGGGCGGCGCATCGGCTGGTTTGAAGAGGCGGATGGCGGCACGCTGTTTCTCGATGAGATCGGCGACCTGCCACTGCCTTTGCAGGTGAAGTTGCTGCGAGTGTTGCAGGAACAGGAGGTGGTGCGCGTCGGTTCGCGCAAGCCGATCAAGATCAATATCCGCCTGGTGACCGCCACCAACATCGACCTTGAACAAGCCGTGGAGGCGGGCAATTTCCGCCTCGACCTGTTCTACCGCATCAACGTTGCCCAGGTGCAGGTGCTGCCGCTGCGCGAACGGCCGCTGGATATCCTGCCGTTGGTGGAGCACTTCCGCCGGCTGTACAGCGCCAAGTTGAAAATCGCCGAGCCGATGCTCTCCGAGTCCGCCACCCAGGCACTGCTCGATTATCCGTGGCCGGGCAATATCCGCGAGCTGGAAAATGTCGTGCACCTGGCACTGCTGGTGGCCGGCGACAAACCGATCATGCCCAACCACCTGAAGTTTTCCGCCGGGCTCAGTGCCCTGCATTCCAGTGCCAACAGCAGCGCGCCGCGCATCCCCCAGGAGGTGATGCGCGAGCAACTGCTGCGCCTGTTCGAGGTGCCGGGGGATACCTTGCTGCACGACATCGAAGACTTGATCGTGCGCGAGGCGTTTGCGTTCTGTGGCTTCAACCAACTGCGAACCGCCGACTTGCTGGGGATTACCCGCAATGCGATGCGCACGCTGCTGGTCAATCACGGCATGCTCAAGGGGCGCGCGAAGCCCTGAGCAACTGTTCGAACAGCTGCTGCACCCGTGGCTCGTCACTGTGGGCCACATTGAAACGCATCGAATCACGGTGCGCCGGGTCGTAGCCGAACAAGGTGCCCGGTGCCAACACCATGCCTTGCTTCAGCGCGGCCTGCGCCAACTGCTCGCCGTCGACTCCGGCGGGTAGCCGCGCCCAGATGAACATCCCGCCTTCAAACCCCATTGGCAGCTCGCAACCGCAGCGCTTGAGCCATTGCTCGACGCGCCCACCGGCTTCCATCAAACGCTGGACCATGCGCTTGCGGTGCTTGCCGTAGCTGCCTTCGCTGAGCATGCGGTAGACGATCTGCTCGAACAGCTCTGAAGTCACGCCGCCGCTCATCAATTTCATATTGGTCAGGTTGGCCGCCAGTTGCGGCGCGGCCACCACGTAGCTGACGCGGGCGTTGGCACTGAGAATCTTGGAGAACCCCGACAGGTAGGTGACCTGCTCCAGGCCGGCGAGGGCGGCCAGGCGTGGCGGCGGATTGGGGTGCAGATCGCCGTAGAGGTCATCCTCGACGATATGGCAGTGGTACTGCTGGGTCAGTTGCAGCAGGCGAAACGCCTGGCTGGGGCTGAACGAATGGCCGGTGGGGTTGTGCAGCACGCTGGTGGTCAAGTACAGGCTGGGACGGTGTTCGGCCAGCAGGTGTTCGAGGGCGGTGAAGTCGAAACCGTCGGGGCGACGTTCGAGGGTCACCACCTTGACCCCATGCAAGGCCAGGTTGGCGTGGAAATTGAAGTAGCAGGGCGCGTCCAGCAGCACCGTGTCGCCGGGCCGCGCGAGCAGGCGCATGAGCATGTCCAGGCCTTGCACGGTGTTGGGCGTGGTGATGATCTGTTCCACCGGCACCGACAGGCCTTCCGTGTGCAGCTTCTGTTGCAGGGCCTGGCGCAACGGTAGCAGCCCGGCCGGCGTGCCCAGCCCGGCGATGCGCAACGAGGGCGCACGCACGGTGCTGCGCATGGCTTGGCGAATCGGCTCGGCGTCCAGCCATTCCTCCGGCAAGTGGCCGCCGCCGGGGCGCAGATCGCCGCCGGCGGTGGCCAGCGGGCGTCGCAAAACGCTGAGCAGGTCCTGGGGCAGTAGCTCGACCCAGGCCGCCGAGGCCGGGCGCACGCGGTCTATCGCCACGAAAAAGCCACGGCCCTGGCTGGAGGTGAGCAGGTTGCGCCCGCGCAGGCGGTCCAGCGCCTCATTGAGGGTGAACTTGCTGACGCCCAGCACCTGGGTCAGTTCACGCACCGACGGCAACTTGCTGCCGGGCGCCCATTCACCGTGCTCGATGGCCTGGCTGAACGCCTCGACGATCTGCTGCACCTTGGGCACGCCCGGTACAAAGGCGATGGCGGATACCAACATGGACCTTCCTTGTGTTTGCTGGTGATTTCACCGGTAAAGTCAGGGTGGATTAGGCCTTACTTTACCTGCCTTGTACACGGCTGCTTGCCTAGACTGCAGGTCTTCTTACCCAAGGTCCACGCCATGACCAGCGCATTGACGCTTCCTTCGTTTCTATACTTCCTGCTGTTTTGCGCCACCATGACCTTCAGCCCTGGCCCCATGACGTTGCTGCTGTTGAGCCTGGGCCTGAAGGCCGGCCTGCGCAGTTCACTCCCGGCGCAGCTCGGCGCCAGTGTGGCGTACTTGATTTCGATCCTGGTCTTCGCCGTGGGCTTCTCGGAATTGATCAAGGGCAACCAGGCCATCACCCAAGGAATCCAGCTGGTCGGTGTGGCCTACATCCTTTACCTGGCCTACCGGCAGTGGACCAGCAGCGGCGTGTCGATAGACCGAATGGGCGCCGTGGACGGCGCGCGCGGCCTGTTCGGCAAGGGTTTGCTCACCGGGTTTTCCAACCCCAAGACCCTCATCATGTTCAGTGCCGTGTTCCCACAGTTCGCCGGGGCAGGGGAGCACAGCTCGATGACGGACATCGCCATCCTCGGGCTGACGTTTCTGCTGCTGCAATTTGCCAGCGGCTGCCTGTACTGCTACTTCGGTCAACGCATCAAGCACCTGCTGGAAAATCCCCGGCGCCGAGTGCTGTTGCAGCGGGTCACGGCAGTATTGCTGCTGGGGGTGGCGCTGATGCTGGCGCGTGGCTTTGCACACTGACGGTGACAGCCTTATGAGCGGTAGTGGCGATCTGCCCGTGCCCTGATAGACTCCAGGCATTCCTCCAGGATCTCACCCCACCATGTCAGCTGCAGAAGGAAACGGACTTCCGCTCGCTTCACGGCTGTACAAATCCCGTACCCTGGGGCTGACGCTCGGTTTCGTCTGCGTGGTGTTCGGCATGTATCCGCTGAACCCACCTGCATGGCTGTGGGCCTGGATGCTGATCAACGCGTTCGTGTGGCCGCACCTGGCCTTTCAACTCTCGCTGCGCAGCGCCCAAACGCTGCGCAGTGAACGCCGCAACCTGTTGTTCGATTCCTTCTGTGGCGGGTTCTGGGTCGGCGCCATGCACTTCAATCCACTGCCCAGCGTGACCACGCTGTCGATGATGACCATGAACAACGTGGCCATCGGCGGCCCGCGTTTCATGCTCGCGGGCTGGGTGGCGCAGGCACTGGGTATTGGCTGCTCGCTGTTGATCCTGACCCCGGCGTTTATTGCGGTGACCACCGAGACCCAGCTTTACGCGTGTCTGCCGATCCTGATGCTGTACCCGCTGGCCCTCGGCTGGATCTGCTATCGCCAGGCGGTGACGCTGGCCCGCCACAAACGTGAGCTGCTGGCGTTGAGCCGCACCGACAGCCTGTCCGGCCTGCTCAATCACGGCGCCTGGAAAGACCACCTGGAAATCGAATTCCAACGCTGCCGCCGCGAGCAACAGGGCGCCGCGATTGCGTTGATCGACATTGATCATTTCAAAGTCATCAACGACACCTACGGGCATGTCACCGGCGATATCGTCCTGCGCCAACTCAGCAAGGTGCTGCGCCAGAACCTGCGCGCCACTGACCTGGCCGGGCGCTATGGCGGGGACGAATTCTGCGTGATCCTGCCGGACATGCCGCTCAACCGCGCGACCGAAGTCATGGACGCCTTGCGTGATCGCTTCAATGCGCTGGCCTACGCCCAGGACCCGACCCTGCGTGTCAGCCTGAGCATTGGCCTGGCGCCGTATCATTCGGCCCACGCCGATTCCACCAGTTGGCTGAACGACGCCGACCAGGCGTTGTACGAAGCCAAGAGCAGTGGGCGTAACCGCGTCAGTTCCGTACAAGGGAGTTGGTTGCGATCGATCTAGTGGGGTAGGGTGTGGCGGCACCTCCCAATAAAAAACAAGGATCGGTCCATGCTCTTCAACTTTCCACGTACCCTCCTGGCCGCCACCCTGGCCTTGTCCTTCGCGATGCCGGCCTACAGTGCCGAACCTCACAAACAGATCCAGGCAGACGCCGAACAGTACAAGGCCGAGGCCCTGAAATTGCTGGAGCGCCTGGTGAACATCGACTCGGGCTCCGGCTACGAGCCGGGCTTGACCCAAGTGCGCGACATCGCCGTTGATGAACTCAAGCAACTGGGCTTCACGATTGAGCTAGTGCCGGACAAGGCCGCCAATAACAGCCATGTGATCGCCACCCTCAAGGGCACCGGCAAGGCCAGGATCCTGCTGATGGCGCACATGGACACCGTGTTCAAGGAAGGCTCGGCCGCCGAGCGCCCGTTCCATATCAAGGACGGCCGCGCCTATGGCCCGGGCGTAATGGATGACAAGGGCGGCATCGTCGCCGGCATCTATGCGCTCAAAGTCCTGAAAAACCAGGGCTTCAAGGACTACGCGCAAATCACCTTCCTGCTCGACGCCAGCGAAGAAACCGGTTCCGACGCCGCCTCGGACCTGATCCGCAAAACCGCCAAGGCCCACGACGTGACCCTCAACCTCGAACCCGGCCGCCCGGCGGATGGCCTGGTGGTATGGCGCAAAGGCAGCGCCACCGCCGTGGTCGAAGTCAAGGGTAAGGCCGCCCACGCCGGCGTCGCTCCGGAACTGGGGCGCAACGCCGCCATGGAAGCCGCGCACCAGATCCTGCAACTGGGCAAGCTGGGCGACGAGGAGAAGAAAACCACCATCAACTTCACCGTGCTCAAGGCCGGCGACCGCGTCAACGTCATCCCCGACCAAGCCACGGCCAAGGCGGATGTACGCGCGGCGCTGCCGGAAGAGTTTGATCGGATCGAAAAAGACCTCGCGCGAGTGTCGGCGAACAAGCTGATCCCCGACACCGAAGTGAAGACCAGCCTGCTGCGGGGCCTGCCACCGATGCCGCAGACGCCGGAGTCCGACAAACTGGTCGCGATTGCCCAGGGCATCTATGGGGAATTGGGCAAGAAGCTAACAATTGAAGGCAGTGGTGGCGCGGCGGATGCGAGTCTGTCCGCCGGCGTGGGCACTCCGACACTGGATGGGTTTGGGATCGTCGGCGGGAATATCCACACACCGGAGGAATACGCGGAAGTGGAAAGCGTGGCGCCGCGTATTTATCTGCTGAGCCGGATGATTATGGAGCTGTCGAAGCGCTGATTTTCCGCTGAGCGACTCTCTTTTGTGGTGAGCAGGCTTGCCCTGCGTGGGGCTGCACAGCAGCCCCAGAATCGACAAATACTGATTTACCTGAAAGTACCCACTGCCTGCACTGGGGTCGCTTCGCGGCCCAACGTGAGCACGCGAAGGTTGGTACTAAGTTGACCGGTCTTCGAGGTTTGCTATTTGAGGTAATACTATTCATTTCCTACGTTTATTTGATTATGTGATTCTGTCTTGCTGCGGTAACTCTTGAGGCGTTCAAGCAATACTGTCATGAACGCTCTTTTGTTAGTTATGTCGTCTTCGAAGTATGTGTCAAATAGATAAAAGACAGATTCAAAATCTTCCTCTTTCGATAGGTAATGCTCAATAGTTTCTATAAACCAAACCTGCTCATCCTCCTTGTAGGAGAGGAATTCCGGCTTGGTTAAAATGTCGAATAGCTCTGAAAGTTCAGTTGTGCTATTTACATTTTTTGAAGTTATGACTTCTTCTCTTTCTAGGTTTTTGGTGTTTTCTGTGCTGTAAGTAAATAATAAGCCTTGCAAGATCGCGAGGTCTGGTTTTCTTTTCATCTGTCGAATTCCGTATAGGCTGTGATCGGTTTTCCATCTGTATTTAAATGCACGACTGCTTTAGTTTGCTTTCCATATTCTAGTCCTTCTCTTTTATATCCTTCGCCGATAATTTTCCCTATGTCCATGGGTCTTGAGGTTCCTGCTCGGCCATTGAGTTTAAATATCAGAACAGCTCGCTCAATTGCATTAAATTGATCTCTGTGACTCAGAAAATGCGTGGCAGCACTTGGTGGTCTTGGTGTGCCTGCTCTTCTTCCTCTGTCAAAGGTCTCGATCTCGCCCGTAGTCGGATTTCTAGCCGTTGTTACCCGCTCAAGTTGAGACTCCAAAGTGGTTTGAGCTCCATGTTTTTCCAAAAAGTGTGCTCCTGGAATTGATGTCTCAAGCTCCGATAATCGCCGATGAATGTTTGACTCAGCCAGCTCATCAATTCTTGCTTGACGCTCAGCGTGCGTTAGTTGTGGTAAAGCAGGCTCTCCGTCATTGACGTTTGGCGCAGAACTTTGAGAAATGGCGCCTTGCTTGCAACCCTCTCCCCCAGGACATGAGCTTAACCCTAACGGATCAACCCATCCCGTAGGATTGGGCACGTATTGGTAGGCGTTAATCCCTCCCGCCAGCTTCACCGGATCCGGCGTCAGGTAGCGGCCAACATCCGGATTGTAGTAGCGATGGCGGTTGTAGTGCAGCCCGCTTTCCTGGTCAAAGTACTGGCCTTGGAAACGCAGTGGGTTGTCGACTTTTCCGACGTCTAGGCGGCTGATTTCTCCGTAGGCACGGTAATGCGCGGACCAGACGATTTCACCATCCGGGGCGGTGAGTTCCTGTGGGGTGCCCAGGTGGTCGAGTTGGTAGTGATAGGGGGTGGTGGCTTTTGGGCCGAAGCCTTCCAACAGGGCCAGCGGGCGGAAGCTGTCAGGTTCGTAGAGATAGCTGCGATGACGATCCGCGTGATGTTCGGCAATCAGCTTGTCGCCTTGCCAGAAAAACTCCGTGGTTGTCCCATCAACGGTTTTGCTGATCCGCCGCCCAAACGGGTCGTAGCGATAGCTCGCGGTTTGGCCGTTGGGTTGGGTGATTCCGATGAGGCGGTGCTGGCAGTCGTAGCGGTATTCGGTGATCAGCGCGTGCCCACGGCCACGTCGTTCGCGGATCAGGTTGCCGAAGGCGTCATAGTCGTAATGGCGGTCGCCCTGGATCATCAGCCGGTTACCAGCAACGATGTCCGGCCCTGGGCGGTCTTGCATCAGCAGGTTGCTGGCCGGGTCGTGGCCGAAGCGTTCTTGCACATCTTGCGAGTGGTCGGCGCGGGTCAGGCGGGCGAGGGGGTCGTAGTGGTAGTGGTGTTCGCCTTTGCGGGTGTCGAGCAGGCGGGTGAGGTTGCCGGATTTGTCGTAGTCGTACTGGCGTTGGTAAAGGGTGTGCTGCTGTTGACTGACGGCATGGGCGTGCAGGCGCTGCTGGTCGTCGTAGTGGTAGTGACTGATCAACTGGCCTTGTTGGCGTTGGTGTTCCTGGCCAGCTTTGAATAGATGAACAGTAAGGACTTCACCGTTCAGTTCGACGGTGGACAGGTGGCCGCCCTTGGCGTGATTGAACACCACGCGATTGTTGTCGGGCAGACGCAGGTGTTGCAGCTGCCCACAGGCGTCATAGCCGTAGCGCAAGGTTCCCCAGCCCTGGTGTTCGGCGATGAGGCGGTTTTGTGGGTCGTATTCGTAGGCGAGCGCCCAGTGGCCATCGTCGACGCTAAGGAGGTTGCCTTGGCGGTCGTAGGCATAATCGACGACGCTGGCATCGGGAAGTACTTTTCTTACGAGACGGCCAGCGTGATCTCGCTCATAACGGGTAATCAGCTGACTGCCATCATCGCCGTGCTCGGTTTTTTCCTGCAGGTTGCCGTTGAGGTCGTAGGCATAAGCCGTACGTTGGCCGTCGAAGCCGACTTCCTGCTGGATCAGGCCATTGAGGTGATAGTCGAGTGTGTAGGTCTCGCCAACCTCGTTTTCGATCTCGGTCAGCAACAGCCGAACATTGTCGTAACGGTATTTGACCTGGCTGCCATCGGCATTGATGCGCCGGCTGATCAGGTGCAAACCGTCGGCGTATTCGTAGCGGGTGACATGCCCCAGCTCATCACGCTCGGAGGTGATCTTTCCGTAGGGGTTGTAGCTGTATTCCCGCGCCGCACCACCTGGCAACACGACACGAGTTAGCCGCCCGACGCTGTCCCACTGATACTCGGTCAGCGCCCCATGCGCATCCTCACGCGCCACCTGCCGCCCGAGGTCGTCATAGCGGTAGCGCTTGACGCCGCCATTTGGCAGTTGTTCTTCCAGTAACTGACCACGCTCGTTCCACACCAGCCGATGGCAGCTGTTGTCGGGAAACCAGACCCCGGTCAGTTGTCCCTGCTTGTCGTAGCTGTAGTCCGTTACGTTGCCTTCGGGATCAGTCTTACGAACGATATCGCCCTGGTCATTACGCTCGTATTTCCAGGCGGCGAGGCCCTGCCTTACCACCCTTACGAACCCATTGTCATGCTCGTAGGACGTCGGCTCATCGTCCCCCGGAAACACCGCCACCAAGCGTCCGGCTTCGTCGTACTGATACGCCGTCACCGCGCCCAGCGGATCCTGCTCGACCGTCAACCGGCCTTTGTCGTCGTAGGATCTGAAATGCTCGGCACCATCCGGATCAATGCGCTGCACGAGTCGCGCACGCTGGTCGTGCACGTAGACTTCCTGGCTGCCATCAGCGTTAAACACCGTGACCTGCCCGTGGTCATCCCAGGCATAACGCGTGTCCATCTGCGAAAAGCTCGCCCAGTGGCGGACACAGCGCGCGGCCTTGCCAGCGCGTTCCCACGCCCAAAAGAAACTCGCGCCACCGGCCAACTGCCGCTCAAGAATGACGTGCTGATCGTCGTACCGATAAACCTCGCGTTCGCCGACGGCATTGGTCGCCGAGACCAGTCGTCCCAGGTCGTCATAGGCGTAGGAAACAACGTTGTGCTCGGTCATCCACTCGAAAGGACCGCGGCCCTTGGCGCGCTGGATCTGGTAGTCCACCGCGACGATGCGACCCAACTCATAACGCAGGAACAGCGAACGCCCGACACCGTTATCCAGCCGCTCAATGCGCCCCAAAAGATCCCGGGCAATGCGCAGCCGGTTGTCATACGCATCGCTGATAGCCGTCAGCACACCGTCGCGAAAGTGGTAAAAGCGCGACGCCTGGGCCAACACCAGTTCATCCGGCGAAGCACCTAAATAGATCGCCGCTTCGGCCAGGCTATTGGTGATTGCAGGTCGAGCAACAGTCGGCATCGGAAACGAAGTAATGCGATTCTCATGGTCCGTCCACACGACGCAATCGCCCGAGACTGCAAGCCGATGCGCCAACGAGTGACTCCAGCCAAACCCCAACCCGCCATCCACTTCCACCGCGCTGGTGCGGTACAAGCGGCTCCACTCAAACGGCAAGACTCCATCCAACGTGCCATCGGTGAGAGTGAGCAATTCCTCGCCCGTGACCATCGAGACCGGGCAGCCATTAGTGGCGGTCTTATCCGCAGGCGCCGCCGAGTCCCCGTTTGGATTCTTGCCAGCAGCAGGCACATCGTCGACATGCTCCTGCCGAACCAACGTCGTCCGCTGCGTCTTGCCGCGAACCGCCGGCACCGGGTTGGAAACCAACTGATCCCCAGCCTTCAACGGCACATCCGGAATCACCTTGATCGGCGTCGCTGCGCTTCCCAGCAACAACGGTTTGGCCGCTTCGACATGGCCCTGCACACGAGATTTCCCAAATTGCCTGGCCACCTGTTTGAACCACTGGCGCGCACGACGAGACTTGATGCCGTCCAGGACCTTGGCGCTCATGCCGATCGCCACGCCCATCGCACCGGTGGCGAGGGCCAGCAGCAGGTTGATCAGCACTTCGGCGCTGATTTCCCCGAGCAATTCATTCATGTACGGCGGCGGCATCATCCGCATCCAACTGACCAATACCGACAAGTAAATGAACAGCAGCGGCTCATCGCTGAGCACCAAAATGCCTTTTGCGAGGATTTCGGCGCTGAGGTTCAGGAGCTTTTCGAGTTCGGCGCGGGACAGGTAATGCAGCAGCTTCTCGGCATTGGCAAGCGGGTCCATAAGCCACTGAAGCAGCTGCTTGAGGGAATCCCAGAGTTCATACAGCGCATTGCCAAATCCCCGGGCGTAGGCTCGGTGCAGCATCAGGTAGCGCTTGAGGAAATTGGCCTCGGAGTAGTCCGCCCACAGCGGTGCAAACGTGGCGTCCCACTCGCTGCGCAGCCAGCCCTCCAGCGGCCCGATGACCGACTGATAGGAGGCATACAGCGCCTTGAAATGATCTTGGGAGACGTTGGGGTAGAAACTGATGCGGTACTGCTGGTTACGATCGCACTCGGTAACTTCCAGAATGCCGCTGGGTCCGATGGTTTTATGGATGGGCGCCCCCAGCGGGCCGCCGTTTGGGTCGATACGCTGCAACATCACGGGCGTATTGCCGATGGGCACGAACCTCGAACTCTGGAACATGTGCACCAGCGTCAAGGTGCCGTTGGCCTGGCACGCGGCGACGGTACTCCTGGGAAGGATCGAACGGTTGATCGGCGCGACAAGCGCCACCTCACGGCCGACCTTGAATACCTGCTCGACATCCAGCGCCGAAGAGCTGAGGACGCTTTGCGCCAAGGTTTCGTAGGAATTGAGGCAGCGCCTGAAGTCGCTGAGCACGGCTTCGACGTCACGCGTCTTGGCATCCATGGCCGTCAGCAGCAGAAGGCCGATGGTTTGGCTGGTGGCGTTGATCAAGGCGCACCCACCAAAACGGCGGGGCTATCGAAAAAAAACATCTGCAATCCCTCGCACTGTGTGATCAGGCGAGGGACTTTGCAGCGGTTTTTAAGTGATATCTGTAGTGCTTATCCGGCAGTCAGGTGGGATGTTTCAGCGGCAGTTGTCTTCTCCCGGCCCAGCACCAGGCTGCAGAGTGCCGGCAGGAACAACAGCGTCAACACCGTGCCCACCAGCACCCCACCAATCAGCACATACGCCAGGGACGACCAGAACACCGACAGCGTCAGTGGAATGAACGCCAGTGCCGCCGCCAGCGCCGTCAATATCACGGGCCGTGCACGGCGGACGGTGGCTTCGATGATCGCCTCGCGGATCGGCATGCCATGGTCCTGGTTCTGACGAATCTGGTCGGTAAAGATCAGCGTGTTGCGCATCAGGATCCCGCCGATCCCGATCAGCCCCAGGATCGCGTTAAACCCGAACGGCTGGTTGAACAGCAGTAAGGTCGGCACCGCGCCGATCAAGCCCAGAGGGGCAGTGGCGAAGACCATGAACATCACGCCAAACGAGCGCACCTGGAACATGATCACCGTGAGGGTCAGCAGGATCATGATCGGGAACAGCGCCGCGAGCGCGACGTTGGCCTTGGCGCTTTCTTCTACCGGGCCACCGATGTCGATCTGGTAACCGGCAGGCAGCTGCGCGATCAGCGGCTGCAGGTCTTTGTACACGGCCATTTCCACGTCGGGCGGCTGCACGCCGTCGATGATGTCGGCGCGTACTTCCACGGTGGTCGCGCGGTTGCGGCGCTTTAGGATCGGTTCTTCCATCACTGCCTGGAAGTGCCCGACCTGGGCCAGCGGCACCGAAGTGCCCGCGCTGTTGGTCAGGGTCATGTTGTTGAGATTGCCGAGGTTCTCACGCTGGTTGCCCTGGGCGCGGGCGACCACCGACACCGTGCGGTTGCCTTCGCGCACCTCGGTAATCGGGTTGCCGCTGAGCAAGGCGTTGAGCTGGGATTTGACCTCGTTCGGCGTGAAGCCGAGCAGGCGCAGGCGGTCCTGATCGAGGACCAGGCGATAGCCGCTGGTGCGCTCGCCCCAATCGAGGAACGCGTCCTTGGTCAGCTTATTCGCGGCGACGACCTTGCGTACCTGCTCAGACACCCCGCGCAGTACATCCAGGTTCGGGCCGCTGACGCGAAACACCACCGGGAACGGCACCGGCGGGCCGAACAGCAGTTGCGTCACGCGCACTCGTGCCGCTGGAAACTCACCTGCGGCAATCCGCTCGCGCATGCGCAATTTCAGTGCGTCGCGGGCGTGGGAATCCGGGGTCTGCACGATCAGTTTGGCAAACGCCGGGTCCGGCAGTTCGGGGTTCAGCGAGAGGAAAAAGCGTGGCGCGCCGCCGCCCACGTAGGTGTCCACCAGGTGGGTCTGCGGCTCTTGCAGCAGCGCTTTTTCCAGTTGCGCGGCCACCGCCTCGGTGCTCTTGAAGGCACTGCCGGGCGGCATGTACACCTCAAGAATCAGCTCGGACCGATCAGAGTTGGGGAAGAACTGCTTCTTCACCACGCCCATGCCCAGCACGCACAACACAAACGCCGCGACCACCAGTCCCGTCACCAGCCAGCGCCGCTGCACGCAGGTTTGCACCAGGGTGCGCAGTTTCTGGTAGTAACGCCCGGCATAAATCGCGTCGTGGCCGCCGGGTACCGGCTTGATCTGCGGCAGCAACTTCACCCCCAGGTACGGCGTGAACACCACCGCCACCAGCCACGACGAAATCAGCGCGAAGCCGACGATCCAGAAAATATTGCCGGCATATTCCCCGGCGCCGGAACGCGCGAAGCCCACGGGCAGGAAGCCGATGATGGTCACCAGCGTGCCGGTCAGCATTGGCGCGGCTGTCGAGCTCCAGGCGAAGGTGGCCGCGTGGATCCGGTCGAAGCCTTCCTCGAGTTTCACCACCATCATCTCGATGGCGATGATCGCGTCATCCACCAGCAACCCGAGGGAAATGATCAGCGCGCCGAGGGTAATACGGTCGAACTCGCGCCCGGTGAGCAGCATGATCACAAACACCACCGACAAGGTCAGGGGCACCGCAGCGGCCACCACCAGGCCGACGCGAAAGCCCAGCGCCAACAGGCTGATCACCATGACCACCGCCAGGGCGACGAAGAATTTCAGCATGAATTCGTTCACCGCCAGGCTGATGTTTTTTGCCTGGTCGGAGACTTTGGCGAAGTTCACGCCGAGCGGCAGGTCCGCCTGGATTCTGGCTTCCTCGGCCTTGAGGCTCTTGTCCAGTTCCAGGCCGTTCCAGTGTTTCTCCATGATCACGCCGAGCATCAGCGCCGGGTCGCCCTGGTGGCGGATGCGGTAACTGGGCGGGTCCTCATAGCCACGGCTGACGGTGGCCACGTCGGCGATGCGCAGCACGCGGCCGTTGACTTCCAGGGGCACGTTTTCGATCAGCGCCAGGCTGTCGAACGCGCCGTCGATACGGATATAGGCGCGCGCACCGGCGGTTTCCACAAAGCCCGACGGTGCCACGGCATTTTGCGCGGCGAGGGCGGCGAAGATCTGGTCCGGCTTGATGCCCAGGGTCGCCAGGCGTTCGTAGGAGAACTCGACAAAGATCCGCTGGGCCTGCTCGCCGAGGATATTGACCTTCTTCACGCCCGGCAGGTTGAGCAGGCCCTGGCGCAGGTCTTCGGCCATCTGCACCTGTTGCCGATGGGGCAGGTGCTCGGCTTCCAGGGCGTACAGGGCAAAGTACACATCGGAATATTCATCGTTGAAAAACGGCCCGATCACGCCCTTGGGCAGTTTCGCCGCTTCATCGCTGAGCTTTTTGCGCGTCTGGTAGAACAGGTCCTGGATTTCGCTGGGGCGCGTGGACTCCTTGTAGGTCATGCGCATCGACACAAAACCCGGCTGGGCGATGGTCTCGACGCGGTCGTAGTAGTCGAGTTCCTGCAGGCGTTTTTCCAGGCGGTCAGCGACTTGCTCCTGCATTTCCTGGGCTGTGGCGCCGGGCCAGGCGGCGGTGATGGTCATGACCTTGACGGTAAACGACGGGTCTTCGGCGCGCCCCAGTTTGCCGAAAGAGAAGATCCCGGCGGCGAGGATCGCAATGATCAGAAACAGCGTGACCGCACGGTGCTTGACCGCCAGTTCGGAGAGGTTGATCCCGCGCATGCTCAGTGGTCCTGTTTGCGGTTGAGGGCCAGTACCTGGGCGGGCAGCAGGCGCACGGCGTCGCCGCTGTGCAGCAGGTGCGCGCCGAGGGCGACGATGGTTTGGCCGGGGGCCACGCCGCTGTCGAGCAGGGCATCTTCCTGGCCGAGGCTGGCGACTTTCACCGGGGCGAAGCTGACCTTGTCATCAGCGCCGATCAGCCACACGCCAGTGCCTTGCCCTGCATCTTGCAGTGCGCCGATCGGCACGCGGGTTTGCTGGGCCTGGCCGTCGCCTTGCAGGCGCACGGTGATGGTCGAGCCGAGGGCAAAGCGGTCGACAGCGCCGTGCAGCACATAGCGGGCGCGGTAGGTGCGGGTCACGGGGTCGGCACTGGCCGAGAGTTCGCGCAAGGTCGCGGTCACCGCCTGGTCGGGGGCGCCGAACGGGAAGGCCAGGGCTTTCTGCGAGGCCAGGTCGCGCTGGTTTTCCGGGAGATTGACGATGGCTTCGCGCGCGCCGTCATGGGCCAGGCGCGCGACGATTTGCCCTTCGGCGACCACTTGGCCGCGATCCACCCGCACGTCGGTGATGATGCCGTCACCGTCAGCCTTGAGCACGGAGTAGGTGCGGCGGTTTTCAATCTGGCTGGCATCGGATTGCGCCGCGGCCAATTCGGCTTCGGCGACACGCAGGTTGGTGGCCGACTGGTCGAAGATCTGCCGCGACACCGCGCCGGTACTAGCCAGGCGCTGGTAGCGGTTTTCATCATCGCGGCGCTGGCGCAGCTGCGCCTGGGCGGCATTCACGCGGTTTTTGGCCGAGCGCAGCGCCAGCTCGAAGTCGCCGATGTCCAGCACCAGCAGGGTATCGCCACGGGACACGTGCTGGCCGGGGTCGACCTTGCGCTCGATGACCTTGCCGCTGACGCGGAAACCCAGGTCACTCTCGGTACGCGCCGCGACCACGCCGGTGTAGGCGTTCTGCTGCGTACCGGCAGTCTCGACCTTGGCGGCGAGAACCGGGCGCGGTGGGGGCACCTCGGCGGCGGTGTCGGCTTTGCTGTTGCAGCCGCTGATGACGATCATCAGGGCCAGGGGCGTGAGAAGACGCAGGGGGAGAGGGTACATGGCGGGCTCCGGGGAAAACCTGTGGGGAAAAAATTATGGACATAATTTTTTACTCATATTATGGTCGAAATATAAATTAATCCAGCCCCCGGATATTCCCCATGGCAAACGCCCCGGCACCCTCGCGAAGCCTGCTGTTTTTACTGGTGGCCCTGACGGCCCTGGGTGAAGTCTCGACCCAATTGATCATCCCCGGCCTGGGTGTGATCGAGCAGGCATTGGTCGCACCGCCGGGTTCGGCATTGATGGCGCTGTCGGCGTTTGTCGCCGCATTCGGCCTGGGCCAACTGGTGTTCGGGCCGCTGTCAGACCGCATCGGCCGCCGTCCTGTGCTGATCGGCGGGCTGGTGCTGTATGTGCTGGCAACCTTGTCGATGCTGCTGGTCAGCGACATCCAGCAATTTATCGCGGCCCGCGTGGTGCAGGGCCTTGGCGCCTGCGCTGCACTGGTATTGGCGCGCACGGTGGTGCGTGACGTGTGGAAGGCCGAAGCGGGGCCGGCCCTGGCGCTGACCATGATCGGCATGCTCTACGCCATTGTGGTGGCGCCGATGGTCGGCGGCCTGCTGATCAAACTGCTGGGCTGGCACGCACCGATCCTGCTGGCGCTGGTGATTGGCAGCGTGGTGTTGCTGCTGGCCCTGGTGTTTTTTCGCGAAAGCAACCACTACCTCGACCCCAAGGCCGGCCATTGGCGCACCCTCGGCGGGCAGTACCTGGATTTGCTCAAGGGCCGCCAGTACCGCGCGTTCGCCGTGGCCCTGGCGTGCACCTATGGCGCCATGTTTGCGGTGATCGCCGGGTCGTCAGCGGTGTTTATCAACCTGCTCGGCTTCAGCAGCCTGGAGTACGGCATCAATTTCGGCCTGATTGTGTCGATGCTGATCGTCGGCTCCACTTATACGCGGCGAAACATCCTGCGCCTGGGACCGCAGCGGATTGTAGCGATGGGCGTGACGCTGGTGGCCATTGGCGGTATCGCGGCCATGGGCATTTATGCGGTGTTCGGCCTGTCCGTGCTGGGGCTGGATATTCCGATTGCCCTGGTAACCCTCGGCGGTGGCCTGGTACTGCCCGGTGCGGTCACCGGCGGGGTGATGCCCAACGCGCACCGCGCCGGATTGGCCGCGGGGCTGATGGGCTTTGCGCAGATGTTCGGCGCGACCGGCAGCGGCCTTTTGCTGAGCCACTGGCGCGACGGCAGTGCCGCGCCGATGATCATCATCCAGGCGTGTTTTGCGTTGACGGCATTCGTGGCTTTCCACCTGCTGCGCCAACGTCCGGCCAAGGGATTGTCCTATACATAGGACATTCAGGGCCGCTTTTGCCGGCTAGTACTCAACACTTTGTGGACTTATGGTGTACTCACTTTGGAGGTACACCATGAAAAAGTTGATCGGCATCTACACCAGCCCGCGCGCCCATTGGGTCGGCGACGGCTTTCCGGTGCGCACGCTGTTTTCCTACGATTCGATGGGCAAACACATCAGCCCATTCCTGCTGCTGGACCACGCCGGCCCGGCGGATTTCACCCCGACCGAGCAACGTCGTGGCGTCGGGCAACACCCGCATCGCGGCTTTGAAACCGTGACCATCGTCTATGACGGTGAAGTCGAGCACCGTGATTCCACCGGCGCCGGCGGCAAGATTGGCCCTGGCGATGTGCAATGGATGACGGCCGCCAAGGGCATCCTGCACGAAGAGTTCCATTCCGAAGCCTTTGCCCGCAGCGGCGGGGTGATGGAGATGGTGCAACTGTGGGTCAACCTGCCGGCCAAGGACAAAATGGCCGACGCGGGCTACCAGACGATTGTCGACGGTGACATCCCGGTGCTGCCGCTGCCCGACGACGCCGGGCACCTGCGCCTGATCGCCGGTGAGTTTGCCGGCTCCCGTGGGCCTGCACGCACCTTCACCCCGATCGACGTGTGGGACCTGCGCCTCAACGCCGGCAAACCCGTGACATTGGCGCTGCACGCAGGACGTAACACCGCCCTGGTGATCCTCAGCGGCACGCTGCTGATCAACGGCGAAGAGGTTGCGCGCCCAGGCCAATTGGCGTTGTTCGAGCGTGACGGCAGCCAACTCACCCTGGAGTCCAATGACGACGCCAAGGTGCTGCTGCTCAGCGGCGAGCCCATCGACGAACCGATCGTCGGCCACGGCCCGTTCGTGATGAACACCGAGCAGGAAATCCATCAGGCGTTTGCGGATTTCCACTCGGGCAAGTTCGGGCAGATGCACGCCTGACGACCCGCTGCAAAACCCTGTGGGAGCTGGCTTGCCGGCGATAGCATCAGCGCGGTGTAACGCATACACCGAGGCGCCTGCATCGCCGGCAAGCCAGCGCCCACATTTTGTTTCCAGCGTTCCGATTTCATGCGATCTTCCCGTCATTCGCCCTGGAGTCGCCTGGATGCCCTCATTTATCGCTGATCACCCGATGTTATGCGCCGTGGCGCTGATCTTTATCGACATCGCCGTGTGGCGCCTGATCTCCGCCAACCTCGCCAACTGGAAGCTCGCCGCGCGCCTGGCGATCTTCGCGGTGTTCAGCGCCGTGCTGTTCAACGACGGCATGAACCCCATGCAACTCGCGCCCTACACCGACAACACCGCCTTGCACCTGGCCGCCACGGCCTTGCAGATCGGCTGGTGGCTGTTTGCGGCGCGCACGCTGACGGTGTTGCTGGGCACCGTGATGATGCAACGCGTCGGGCATACCGGGCGGTTGTTGCAGGATTTGATGGGCGCGGTGATTTTCCTGATCGCGATCATCGCCGCGATGGCCTACGTGCTCGACCTGCCGGTCAAAGGCGTGCTCGCCACGTCCGGGGCGGTGGCGATCATTGTCGGCCTGGCCTTGCAAAGCACCTTGAGCGATGTGTTTTCCGGGATCGTCCTCAACACCACCAAGCCCTATCAGATCGATGACTGGATCTCGATTGACGGCACCGAAGGCCGCGTCACCGATATCGACTGGCGCGCCACGCGCCTGCAAACCTCCCAGGGCAGCATGGCGGTGATCCCCAACTCGCTGGCGGCCAAGGCCAAGATCATCAATTTCTCGCGCCCGGCGGACATGTTCGGCCTCGCGGTAAGCCTGCAGGTGAGCCCCCATGCACGCCCGCAAACCGTGATCGAAGCACTCGAGCGCGCAATGCAGGGCTGCCGGCCGCTGCTGGCGACGCCCGCGCCGAGCGTCGCGTTCAAGACCTCCGCCAGTGGCGGCGTCGAGTATGAAATCAGCGGGTTCGTGCCGGCCATGGCCCTCAAGCGCGAGGTGCGCAACCAGCTCTACGACCTGGCGTTCCGGCACCTGCAGGCGGCGGGCGTGGGGTTGCTGTCGGCCACGGAAAGCGGCGCGCCACCGGCCATGTCCGCCGCGCGGGCGTTGCTGGAGCGTTCGTCGATTTTCTCGACCTTGCGCCAGGAGGAGAAAGACACCTTCAGCCAGAACATGACCCTGCACACTTACCGCGCCGGCGAGATGATCCTGCCGGCCGGGGAGGTCAGCGATCATTTGTTTATCGTCGAGTCGGGAGTGGTCTCGGTGATGCTGACCAAGGGCGGGCGCAAATTCGAAGCCGGGCGCATGGGGCCGGGCGAAGTGATTGGCGAGGCGGGGATCCTGTCGGATGAGGCCGCGTTGGCCGACTTTTCGGCGAAGACCTTCTGCACCCTGTACCGCATCGAGAAGGAATACTTGAAGCCGTGCCTGGATGCGCGCCATGACATCAGCGAAGCCATGAAGGCGCTGCTGGATTTCCGCGTCCACGCCGCGCAGGCCTTGACCCAGGAGGCGCCGGTGGTGCCGGCCAAGAAGGGCTTCCTGCAGTGGCTGCGCCAACGCGGCCTGTGAGGTGTAAAACCGACTAACCTGCGTTTTTTGCACGTTACCCCGCGCAATAAATCGTTTGTCCAACGGCTGGCCGATGACAAAACTGCATGTCACTCGGATAACAACAACGTTGGGCGAACCACATGCAACTCGAGCGCAATTTTTTCAACGGTCACTTTGTCGAACCTGCCAGCGATGCCCTGATCGCCGTGTATAACCCGGCCACTGCAACCGTGGTCGGCCATGTCAGTGCCGCCACCGCCGATGAGGCGATTGCCGCCGTCGATGCCGCCGCCGTCGCGCAGAAAACCTGGGGCAAACTCACCAGCATCGAACGCGCCGAACACCTGCGGGCATTCGCCGATGCCCTAGATGCCTGCGCCGAGGCCATCGGCACTGCGCTGGCCAGCGAGTCGGGCAAAAGCCTCAGCGACGCCAGCAACGAAGCGCGCTACGCCGCACAGATCACCCGCTACCACGCCGAATGGGCGCGGCGCATCGAAGGCGAGATCATCCCCAGCGATACCCCGGACGAAAACCTGTTCCTGCAACGCGAGCCGATTGGCGTCGTCGCCTGCCTGATTCCGTTCAACTACCCGGTCTACACCCTGTTGCGCAAAATCGCCCCGGCGCTGATCGCCGGCAATACCGTGGTGGTGCGCCCGAGCAACAACACGCCGCTGTCGGCGTTTGCGATTGCCAGGGCAGTGGTCAAGGCCGGGATTCCAGCCGGGGTGATCAACATCCTGACCATGGACCACGCCACTGCCGCCAGCGTCTGCACGCACAAGGCGGTCGGGCTGATTACGCTCACCGGCAGTGTGAATGCCGGGCGCATCGTGCTGGACTACTGCAAGGCCAATATTGCCAAGCCGTCCCTGGAATTGGGCGGCAAGACGCCGGCGATCATCGAGGCGGACGCCGACCTTGAAACCGCCGCCAGCGCCATCGTCGCCTCCAAGACCACCCACTGCGGCCAGCTGTGCACGGCGGTTGAGCGCGTGTACGTGCACGAAGCCGTCTACGACCGCTTCCTCGCCTTGCTCAAAGCCAGGATCAGCGCGGTGAAATTCGGCGACCGCGCCCAGGATCCCAGCCTGATGGGGCCGCTGGTCAATGCCAGCGCACAAAAGACTGTCCATGCCATGGTCGAGCGCGCCGTCGCCGCCGGTGCTGTACTGGAAAGCGGCGGTGTACTGCCAGACGGCCCCGGGCATTTCTACCCGCCGACGTTGCTCAGCGGTTGCCGCCAGGACATGGAGATCATCCAGGAGGAAATCTTCGGACCGGTGCTGCCAGTGCTCAAGTACCGCGACATCGACGAAGCCCTGGCGATGGCCAACGACCATCAGTTCGGCCTGTCATCGGTGCTCTATACCGAGAACTACCGCACGGCAATGAAGGTGGCGAATGCCATCGAGGCCGGCGAGTTGTACGTCAACCGCACCCCGGCGGACCCGTACCAGGGCTTCCACGCCGGTTGGAAACGCTCGGGTCTGGGCGGCGATGACGGTAAGCACGGGATGCTTGAGTTCACCCAGACCCGCCTGGTGGTCATGAAGTACTAGCCAAGCAGCTACAAGTGTTGAGCTGCAAGCTCCAAGTCAAGGCGTGCAAGGTTTACTGGCCGCCTGAAGCTTGAGGCTGGCAGCTGCCTCTATAAAAACAATTATCAGGGCATCCGCACAGTGGGTGCCCGAGGTCATCAAGATGTCCAAGCCTGCACCCGTTGCCCCGGGTTTCGCTGCCGTGCCCGCGGCAAAAAACAGCGACACTGCCAGTCGCTACTTCCAATTGATGTTGCTGGTTCTCGCCGCCGGAGCGATCTACCCGATCCTCTACCTGCGCCAGGTCTACCAGACCACCATGCTCGACGTATTCCAGATCAATCACAGTCAACTGGGCTACCTGTACTCGATGCTCGGCACGATCTTTCTGCTCAGCTACCTGCCCAGCGGCTGGCTGGCGGACCGGCTGCCGCCGCGCTTCCTGATCTTTTTCTCACTGGTCGCCACCGGTGCGCTGGGCCTGTGGTACTCCAGCGTGCCGTCCATGACCGGCCTGATGATCATCTTCGGCTGCTGGGGCCTGACCACCGGCCTGACGTTCTGGGCCTCGGTGCTCAAGCGCGTGAAGATGATTGCCCACCACAGCGAGCAGGGCCGCTTCTTCGGCATCCTCGATGGCGGTCGCGGCCTGGTGGAAGCGCTGCTGGCGACCGTGGCCCTGGGCCTGTTCGCCTTTGCCACCGAAACCCGGGGCGAGTCGGCGGGCGAGGGCTTCAAGCATGTGGTGTACCTGTATTCCTTCACCTGCATCGCCATCGGCTGTGTGCTGGTGCTGTTGAAAGACCCGAAATCCATGGCTGAAACGCCAGCGGTCGAGAAGGGCAAGTTCAACCTGATCGCCGACCTGGCGACCCTGGTGAAGATCCCCGAGCTGTGGCTGGTGACCGCGATTGTGTTCTGCGGCTACCACATGTTCTGGGCCACCTACAGCTTCTCGGACTACCTGCAAGGCAGCGGCATGACCGCCGTGATGGCCGGCACCATCACCACCATCAAGCTGTGGATGCGCCCCATCGGCGGCATCGGCGGCGGCTGGCTGGGTGACAAGTTCTCGAATATCTCGGTACTGATCGTCGCGCTGGCCCTGGTAACCCTGGCCATGCTCGGGCTGATCGTGTTCCCGGCCTTCAACAGCCTGGGCCTGCTGATCGGTACGGTGATCTTCATCGGCCTGATGACCTACGCGATTCGCGGCCTGTACTGGGCCATCCTCGACAGCTGCGACATCCCGCTGCGCATCACTGGCCTGGCCATCGGCATTGTCTCGGTGGTGGGGTACCTGCCGGACACCTTTATCCCGCTGATCAACGGCTACCTGACCGACACCTACCCAGGCAAGGCCGGCTACAACCTGTATTTCGGCTACATCGCCTTCATCGGCGTGCTCGGCACCCTTGCGGCCCTGACGCTGCGCGCCCGAATCAACCGTAAAAAATTCAACCAGACAGGTGCCTGAGATGAAAATCGTCGCCCTTGAAACCCATATCGTTGCTGTCCCGCCACCGCACATCGGTGGCATGTACTGGCTGTTCGTCAAACTCAAGACCGACTGCGGCATCGAAGGTGTTGGCGAGATCTACGCCGCGACGTTCGGCCCCAAGGCCATGCTGCCGATCATCGAGGACGTGTTCGAACGCTACCTGCTCGACCATGACCCGCACCATATCGAGCGCTTCTTCCGCCAGGCCTACTCCAGCGGTTTCACCCAGCGCCCGGACCTGACCATGATGGGCGTGGTCAGTGGCCTGGAGATGGCCTGCTGGGACATCATCGGCAAGGCCGCCAACAAGCCGGTCTACGAGCTGCTGGGCGGCAAGGTCAACGAGCGCCTGCGCTCCTACACCTACCTGTACCCGGTCAATAGCAAAGGCGAATACGACTACGACGACCCGGACCTGGCCGCCGAATGTGCCATCGACAACATGAACAAAGGCTTCACCGCCGTGAAGTTCGACCCGGCCGGCCCTTACACCGCGTACTCCGGCCACCAGATTTCGCTGGAAGTGCTGGAACGCTGCGAGACGTTCTGCCGCAAGATCCGCGAAGCGGTGGGCGACAAATGCGACCTGCTGTTCGGCACCCACGGGCAGATGGTGCCGTCGTCGGCAATCCGCCTGGCCAAGCGCCTGGAAAAATACGACCCGCTGTGGTTCGAAGAGCCAGTGCCACCGGGCCAGGAAGACGCCATGGCCCAAGTCGCGGCCAAGACCAGCATCCCGATTGCCACCGGCGAACGGCTGACCACCAAGTATGAATTCTTCAAGCTGCTGCAGGCCGGCGGCGCGTCGATCCTGCAGATGAACGTGGCGCGCTGCGGCGGGCTGCTCGAAGCCAAGAAAATCGCGAGCATGGCCGAGGCGTACTACGCGCAGATCGCGCCGCACCTGTACAACGGCCCGATTGGCGCGGCGGCGAGTTTCCAGCTGGCGACCTGCACACCGAACTTCCTGATCCAGGAAAGTATCATGACCTGGGGCGGCTTCCACGCCGAAGTGCTGACCAAGCCGCTGCAATGGGAGGACGGCTACATCATCCCGTCCACCGAGCCGGGCCTGGGCGTGGAACTGAACATGGACGTGGTGCGCAAACACACGCCGTACAGCGGTCAGCGCCTGCACCTGCAAATGGCGCCGACGCCGGCTGACGTCAAAGACACTTCGCCCGCCAAGGGCTAAAAAAACGACTTACGCGGTAACCGTGAATGACATATGACTACATCATCGCCGGCGCTGGCGCCGCAGGTTGCATCCTCGCCAACCGGCTGTCCGCCTCGGGCGAATACTCGGTGTTGCTGCTCGAAGCCGGCGGCAAGGACAGCTCCTGGTGGTTCAAGATCCCGGTCGGATTCGCCAAGATGTATTACAACCCGACCTTCAACTGGATGTATTACAGCCAGCCGCAAAAGCAGTTGGCCGGGCGCGAAATCTACGCGCCACGCGGCAAGGTGCAGGGCGGCTCGGGCTCGATCAACGCGATGATCTACGTGCGCGGCCAGGCCCATGACTTCAATGACTGGGCCGCGAACGGCAACGACGGCTGGGGCTTTGCGGACGTATTGCCGTACTTTCGCAAACTGGAAAATCACCCGCTGGGCGACACCGAGTACCACGGCGGCAGCGGCCCCATCAGCATCACGCCGATGAAGGGCCAGACCCACCCGATCTGCGACGTCTTCCTCAAGGGCTGCGAACAGCTCGGCTACGCCCACAGCGACGACTTCAACGGCCCGCACTTCGAAGGCGCCGGCCTGTATGACGTCAACACCCGCAACGGCGAACGCTGCTCCAGCAGCTTTGCGCACCTGCACCCGGCGCTGGGCCGGCCGAACCTGACGGTGGAGCTGCATGCACTGGTCGACCGCGTGCTGTTCGACGACCAGCAGCGCGCCACCGGCATTGCCGTCACCCAGCACGGCGTGGCGCGCACCTTCAGCGCGCGCAAGGAAGTGATCCTGTGCGCCGGTGCAGTGGACACGCCGAAGATCCTGCAATTGTCCGGCGTTGCCGACCGGCACCTGCTGGCCGAGCATGCGATCCCGCTGGTCAAGCACCTGCCGGCGGTGGGCGAGAACCTGCAGGACCACCTGTGCGCGAGCTACTACTACAAGGCCAATATCCCGACCCTGAACGACGAACTCAGTTCGCTGTTCGGCCAGTTGAAACTGGGCCTCAAGTACCTGCTGACCCGCAAGGGCGCGCTGGCCATGAGCGTGAACCAGGCGGGCGGATTCTTTCGCGGCAACGAGGCGCAGAAGGACCCGAACCTGCAGCTGTACTTCAATCCGCTGTCGTACCAGATCCCGAAAAACAACAAGGCCAGCCTCAAGCCCGAGCCGTATTCCGGCTTCCTGCTGTGCTTCAACCCGTGCCGGCCAACCAGCCGCGGCACCATTCGCATCGCCTCGAAAAACCCACGGGACGCGGCACTGATCGACCCCAACTACCTGAGCACCGAGAAGGACATCGACGAGGTGATCCAGGGCAGCCGGTTGATGCGCAAGATCATGCAGGCGCCCGCGCTCAAGGGCATCACCGTGGCCGAAGTATTGCCCGGCGATGCGGTGCAGACCGATGAGCAGATGCTGCAGTACTTCCGCGAAAACAGCGGCTCGATCTACCACCTGTGCGGGTCCTGCGCCATGGGCTCCGACCCGCAGGTGTCGGTGGTCGACAAACGCTTGAAAGTGCACGGCCTGCAGGGCTTGCGCATCGTCGATGCATCGATCTTCCCCAACGTGACCTCGGGCAACACCCACGCGGCGGTGCTGATGGTGGCAGAGAAGGGCGCCGACTTGATTCTCGAGGATGCTTGAATGTGGGAGCGGGCTTGCTCGCGAAAGCGTTGGATCAATCGACACTTCCAGCGACTGACACACCGCCTTCGCGAGCAAGCCCGCTCCCACATTTTTGATTGGTGTGAGGCGTGGATTTTAGCGGCGTGGCTGAAATGGCCGGGCCTTGCGCCGCATCAGTGGCCGATGCATCCCCGAATGTGGGAGCGGGCTTGCTCGCGAAAGCGGTGGATCAACCGACACTTCCAGCGACTGACACACCGCCTTCGCGAGCAAGCCCGCTCCCACATTTTTGATTGGTGTGAGGCCTGAATTTCGCCGGCGTGGCTGAAATTGCCGGGCCTTGCGCCGCATCAGTGGACGATGCATTCCCCAATGTGGGAGCGGGCTTGCTCGCGAAAGCGGTGGATCAATCGACACTTCCAGTGACTGACACACCGCCTTCGCGAGCAAGCCCGCTCCCACAATTTTGATTGGTGTGAGGCCTGGATTTTGGCGGCGTGGCTGAAATTGCCGGGCCTTGCGCCGCATCAGTGGACGATGCATCCCCGAATGTGGGAGCGGGCTTGCTCGCGAAAGCGGCGGATCCGTCGACACTTCCAGCGACTGACACACCGCCTTCGCGGGCAAGCCCGCTCCCACATTTTTGATTGGCGTGAAGCCTGGATTTTGGCGGCGTGGCTGAAATTGCCGGGCCTTGCACAGTATTAATGGACGATGCATTCCCCAATGTGGGAGCGGGCTTGCCCGCGAAAGCGGTGGATCAGTCAGCACTTCCAGCGACTGACACACCGCCTTCGCGAGCAAGCCCGCTCCCACAATTTTGATTGGTGTGAGGCCTGGATTTTGGCGGCGTGGCTGAAATTGCCGGGCCTTGCGCCGCATCAGTGGACGACGCATCCCCCAATGTGGGAGCGGGCTTGCTCGCGAAAGCGGTGGATCAATCGACACTTCCAGCGACTGACACACCGCCTTCGCGAGCAAGCCCGCTCCCACATTTTTGATTGGTTTGAAGCCTGGATTTTGGCGGCGTGGCTGAAATTGCCGGGCCTTGCGCCGCATCAGTGGACGATGCATCCCCCAATGTGGAGCGGGCTTGCTCGCGAAAGCGGTGGATCAATCGACACTTCCAGCGACTGACACACCGCCTTCGCGAGCAAGCCCGCTCCCACAATTTTGATTGGTGTGAGGCCTGGATTTTGGCGGCGTGGCTGAAATTGCCGGGCCTTGCGCCGCATCAGTGGACGATGCATCCCCCAATGTGGGAGCGGGCTTGCTCGAAGGCGGTGGATCAGTCAGCACTTCCAGCGATTGACACACCGCTTGCGCGAGCAAGCCCGCTCCCACACTTTTCAGGGGCAGGACAGATCAGTGCCCGACCAATTCCTCCAGCAACTGCTCCTTGTAGCCCTGCAACACCGGCGAGGCGCGGTCGCGCGGGTGCGGCAGGTCGACCTGGATTTCATGCTTGATCCGCCCCGGATGGGCATCCATCACGATCACCCGGTCGCCCAGGTACAGCGCTTCTTCGATGTCATGGGTGACCATGATCACCGTGCAACGCTGCTGCACCCAGATACGCTGCAATTCACGCTGCAGGTGCACGCGGGTCAGGGCATCGAGGGCACCGAGGGGCTCGTCCAGCAGCAACACCTTGGGCTTGTTGATCAACGCCCGGGCAATGGCCGCGCGCTGGGCCATGCCGCCCGAAAGCTGGTGCGGGTAGGCGTTTTCAAAGCCGCTGAGGTTGACCAGGGCGATGTGTTCGGCGACCTGGCGGTCTTTTTCGGCCGCGGGCAGCGCGTGGTTTTTCAGCGCCAGGGCGATGTTCTGGCTGACGGTCATCCACGGGAACAGTCGGTGGTCCTGGAACACGATGCCGCGCTCCAGGCTGGTGGACGCGATGCGTTTACCGTCGAGCAGGATATCGCCTTCGTATTCGGCTTCCAGCCCGACGATCAGGCGCAGCAAGGTGGATTTGCCGCAGCCGCTGGCACCGACGATGCTGACGAATTCACCCGGGCGTACGTCGAGGTGGATGTCCTGCAGCACCGGCAAGGCGCGGCCTTCGATTCGATAGGCTTTGTTCAAGCCGCGAATCTGCAGGGCGCCGGTCTGCACGTGTTGATGAAGGGAAGCGTGGGCGATTGCATTCATATCGAGGCCTTTCAACGGAGGTTGCGCCAGCGCAGCAGGTGGCGGCTCAGCAGGGTGAACAACAGGGTCATCAGGTAGCCGAGCAAGCCGATGCACAGCACGCTGAGCACGATGACTTCCATGCGCGAGCCGGCCTCGGCGTTCATCATCAGGTTGCCCAGGCCGGCACCCGAGGACAGGAACAGCTCACTGCCGATCGCCGTTACCCAGGCAAACGCCAGCGCGTGCAGGACACCGGTGGCGATGCTCGGCAAGGCTGCCGGCAACAGCACCTGGGTAAATTGCTGCAGCGGGGTGAGGACCAGCACCTGGCCGACTTCGCGGTAGCGGCGCTCGACGTGGCTGAAGCCCTGGTAAGTGTTGAGCACCATCGGGTAAAACGCCGCCAGGCTGACGATCAGCACTTTGGAGAACTCGCCATTGCCGAACCACATGGCAATCAGCGGGATCCAGCCGAGCATCGGCACCTGGCGAATCGCATGGAACAACGGACCGATCAAGCGGTTGGCCACGCTGGACAGCGCCATCAGCACCCCCAGCGTCACCCCGAACAGAATGCCCAGGGCCAGGCCACTGCTGGTGCGCGCCAGGCTCGCCAGCAAGTTGACCAGCAGTTCGCCGTTGCCAAGCATCTCCAGCAACGCCGAGCCAATTGCCGACAATGGCACGAACGCATACGCGCCGGCGGCGTCCTGGCGAGAGGCATATTCCCAGGCGAGGATCAGCAGCAGCGGCAGCAACAGCCCACGGGCTTTTTTCAATACAGGCAGCATCGGAACTCCTAGCGGGTTTGCCAGCGGAACAGGCGTTGTTCGATGCGGCGAAAGGCATAGTCGAGGGTAAAACCGATCACTCCGGTGACCACCACGCCGACCATCACCACGTCTATGCGCAGCATCTGCCGCGCCATCTCGATCATCTGGCCCAGGCCGCTGTCGGCGGCCAGCAATTCAGTGGCCACCAGCACCACCCAGGCGCGGGTCAGGCTGATGCGAAAGCCGGTGATGATCGGCGGCGCCGCAGCGGGCAGGGCCACCAGGCGCACAAAAGTCGGCCAGCGCAGGCGATACACGTCCGCCACTTCGAAATAGCTGCGCGGGATGCCCCGTACACCTTCGCCAGCGGCCAGTGCCACCGGGAAGAACGCGGTCTTGGCGACGATGATGATCTTGAAGGTTTCGTCGATGCCGAACAGCAGCACGAACATCGGGATCAAGGCGATGCTGGGGATCTGGCGCAGGGTATGAAACAGCGGGCCGCAATACGCCTCGACGTTTTTCGACAGCGCCATCAGCACGCCGAAGGCCAACCCGCACAACGAGCCGATGCCAAAGCCGAGGCCCAGGCGCGACAGACTGTTGCCGAGGTGTTCGAGCAGCTCGCCACTGGCCAGCAGGTCTTCGAAGGTCTGCAGCACCTGGGCGGGCGGTACCAGCAAATTGCGCGGGAAAATCCCGAGGTGGGCCACCAGCGTCCAGACGGCCAGCAGGGCCACGGGCGAGATAAACCAGGTGAGGTATCGAAGCAGGCGCATGGCAAGTCTTAATTCAGCTGAATACCCAGCGACTATCGCAAGACATGTGCCACATCACCGAATCTCCCTGTAAGTGCTGGCTTGGTGGCGACGGGGCCCTTCAGGTGTGCGCATTTGTGCAGGACATCATCGCCGGCAAACCGGGCTCCTAGAGGGGTGGTCGCTGGGAAATGGTGATCGGGTGCTGCTGGAGCAGCACCCATTCAGCAGTCTTCTCAGAAGTCGTAGCTCACACTGGTGTAGTAGAACGCACCCTGCGCGCCTTCCGGGCTGGTGATCGAGTACTTGGGCACGCCATACAGCTGCGCGCCGTCAGCCTTGTCCGGGTGCGAGTCGAACAGGTTGATCGCGCCCACCGAGACCTTCACGCCCTTGTGGAAGGTGTAGGACAGGTCCAGGTCAGTCACCCATTGCGGGCTGTAGGTCTGGTCGAGGTTGGGGTTGGTGGCGTTGAGGCTTTTCCACTCGCCGTAGCGGCGCTGGGCAATGGTCAGCCCCCAGTTTTCATACAGCCAGTTGGCGCTCAGGGTCAGCTTGTTTTGCGGGGTGCCATCTTCGATCAGGCCCTGGGTATTGCGCCCGATGATTTGCGAGCCCTTGATATTGCCGACGTCGCGCAAGCCGGTGATGGTGGTGTTGTTCTGCGCAAAACCACTGCTCAGGTTCAGGCGGCCCCATTGCTGCAGGTCCCACTGGTAGTTGCCGGTCAACTCGACGCCGTCTGTGCGGGTGTCGGCCACGTTGGTGTAGAACGCCGCGCTCTGGATATTCGCGTAGGGCGTGCCGGCGAAGATCGGCGAGACCACGCTGGCGGGCAACTGATCGGAGAGGGTGATGCGGTTATTGATGTTGATCCGGTAGGCATCCACCGTCACCGAGGCATTTTCCAGTGGGCGCCACACCAGGCCCAGGGAGTAGTTGGTCGACTCCTCGGGCTTGAGCGCCTTGCCGCCGAGTGCCTGGGCCTCCGGGCTATTGGCACGCAGGGTGCGTTGCTGCACCTCGACGTAGTTGCCGCTGCCCGGCGGTTGCTCTACCACCTGCACGCTGAATGAGGACATGCCGCTCTGCACCAGCGACGGCGCGCGGTAGCCGGTACTGGCGGTGGCCCGGGCGGCGATCTGTGGGGTGAAGTCATAGCGCAGCGACAGCTTGCCGTTGGTGGTGTCGCCAAAGTCCGAATAGTGCTCTGTGCGCACCGCCACGCCGGCCTGGAATTTCTCGGTGATCTGGCCTTCGACGTCGATGTAGGCACCGAGCACCTTGCGGTCCAGCGAGGCCGCATCGACCTGGGTGATGCCCGAGTAATAGCCCGGAATGCGCCGCCCGGTGATCGGGTCGATGGTGTTGAACAGCGGCCCGTTCTGCCAGCCGGCGGCTTCGCCCGCGCTCAACTGGTAGTTCTCCTTGCGCCAGGCCAGGCCTGCCGACAGGGTCAGCGGCTTGAACAGCAGGTCGGTGGGGAAGTCGCGTACCCAGTCCAGGGTCAGGTTGGTCTGGTCGTTTTCGCGCTTGCCGGTGTAGATCGACGACGGGCTGTTCACCCCATAGCTGGGGTTGATCGCATTGCGGTCAGCGGACTCCAGTGTGTTGTTGCCATGGTTCAGGGCCAGGTCGAACTTGCCCAATTGGTCGTTCTCGAAGCGCAGGCCGCCGGTGACCGCGTAGTCTTCCAGGCTGTAGCGGGTGATCGGCAAGCGACCGTCCGGGTAACGCTGCAACGCGGTGCTGCCGAAGTTGTTGCGCAGGGTGGTCGGCGGGTCGAAGAAGCCTTCGGCGTCGGTGTTCTTGTGGGCATAGGTGGCAAAGCCATAGGCGGTCAGGCCCTCGCCGACGCCGATCTCGCTGTTGGCGACAACATTGTACTGGTCCGAGACATTGCCCGCGCCCCAGCGCCAGGTGCGGTAGCGGTTGTTCTGCTCGCGGGGCGTGTTGACGCTGGTGTCGCCGGGGTAAAAGATCCGGTTGTCGGGGTTGGTATCGCTGGCCGGGTCTTGGCTGCCGGCGTCGAAACTCAGGGTCAGGAAACCGTCGTTGGGCAACGCGAAACCCTTCCAGCCGCTGAGCTTGCGCTGGATGCCGTCGCCCTTGTCGTAGCCGCCGAAGCGGTAGCCGAGATTGCCGCCGTCATCGTTTTCCTTGAGCACAATATTGATCACCCCGGCGATTGCATCCGAGCCGTACTGAGCGGCGGCGCCGTCGCGCAGGATCTCGACGCGCTGGATCGCGCTCAGTGGGATCAGGCTCAAATCCACCGCCGCTGCACCACGCCCGTTCACCAGGCTCTGGCGGGTGATGTTGGCGCTGCTGTGGCGGCGCTTGCCATTGACCAGCACCAGCACCTGGTCCGAGGCCAGGCCACGCAACGAGGCGCCCTGGGCGATGGAACCGGCGAAGGCACCCTGCGGCGACTGTGGGAAGTTGAACGAGGGCGACAGGGCGGTGAGGGCACCGGACAAATCGGTGGCGCCGGTCTGTTGCAATTGCTCGCCGGAGAGCACGTCCACCGGTGCCGCGCTTTGCAGGGCGGTCAGGTCGCTGCGCCGGGTGCCGAGGACCACCACGGTGTCGAGGTGATCGTTTTTGGCGGTCGGTTGGGTCTCGTCTGCCGCGACGACGGGCAGGGCAAGGCTGCCCATGACCAGCGCGATGGCGCCGGCCAACGGAGTACGTTGGAACATGGAAGTGGTCCTTTCAACAATAGAATGACTGGATAGTGGCGATGGCGGGCCGGGTGTCGTGGCTCAAGCAATGGGGGCCAGTTGTGGGCGCTGGCAAGCCAGTTCCCACATTGATCCTGCTAGGCGGATAAATACCCTCCAGCCTCTGGCTTAGAAGCGGCTGGTCACGCTCAGGCCCACGGTGCGCGGGTCGCCATAGGTGATCACGTATTGGCCGAGGCCACCGTTGGGCCGGCCATGCACTTGGTAGCGGCGATCGGTGAGGTTGTTCACGAACCCGGTGACGCTGAGTTTTTCATCCGCGCTGTACCAGGTCAGGCGGCTGTTGGCCAAGGTGTAGTGCGCTTGGCTCAAGTCCTTGTCGGCGCTGCTCTGGCGGTCGGCGAGAAAGTATTCCTTGTCACGAAAGCTCACGTCGGCACCGGCCACCAGCTTGCCGCCGATCTCCAGCGGGAAGGTGTAGTCGCCGCCCAGCGACACCACGTTGCGCGGTGAACGCACGAAGCTGTTGCCGCTGTAGTCGCCGGTGACCGCGCCCGTGGTCGGGTTGGTGTTCTTGAAGTCGGTGTACTCGGTATCGAGGAACGACACCGCCGCGCGCAGGTGCAGGTAGTCGGTCGGCTGGCCTTCGAGTTCCAGCTCGGCACCCTTGACCTTGCCCTTGGCGCCGTTGGTCAGCGCCGTGGTCAGCACGCCGTTGTTGACCGTCAGCAGGTTCACCTGAATGTCCGAGTAGTCGTAGTAGAAGATGTTCGCGTTGGCCGTGAGGCGGTGGTTGAACCACTCGGACTTGACGCCGAATTCATACGCGTCGAGTTGTTCCGGATCCACCGTGGTCAACTGCGACAGGCTGGTCGACAGCCCGGTGTTGAAGCCGCCGGACCGGAAGCCGTGGGCATAGCGCAAGAACACGCGCACGTTGTCGTTGATGCGGTATTCCGGGGTCAGGTCGTAGGTCCAGGCCTCCCAGGTCTTGTTTTCCTGGCGATTGCCGTTGCTGCCGGCAGCGGCCAGCGGGATCAACGGGCCGTTGGCGGTGGCGCGGGTCAGCTGCGCGAGGTTGAGGTCGATGTCTTTCTTTTCCTGGGTCCAGCGCAGGCCACCGGTCACGCTGAAGTTGTCGGTGAAGTCGTAGGTCAGGTTGCCGAACAGCGCGTAGCTGTCGGTCTTGTGGTCGTAGCTCAGGTCACGAAAGTCCGTGGCGCCGTTGATCTGGTTGGACCCGGTGCCGTTCGGTGTCGGGCCAGGCTGGATAAACCGCCCGGCGCTGCTGTCGAGGTCTTCGTGGAAGTAATGGGCGCCGGCCAGCCAGCGCAGGGTTTCCTGCTGGGGCGAGGCCAGGCGGATTTCCTGTGAATACTGGGTGTATTTGTTGTCGGCGGTGGACGTGCCGTTGACCTCGTACGGGGTGTAGTCGGCGTCGCCGCTGGACTGGCCGCGAATGTAGTCGTAGGCCGTGATCGACGTCAGCGTGTAGTCGCCCAGGTGCCAGTTGAGCGTCAGCGAGGTGCCGTCGTGGTCGAGCTTGGAATCGTCCTTCACGTTCAGCGCGATATTGCGCCCCAGCGGGCGCTGGTAGCCGACGTTGTAGTAACGGCCCAGGGTCAGCGCACCGTTGGCACCATCGCCCTTGAACTCGCGGGCGTGGATCTTCCACAGCGCGTCGAGGTCGTCATTGAGCTGGGCGAAGAATTGCAGGCGCACGGCCTTTTTATTCACGTCGCCGTAGGTGTGATCGTCCACCAGGTTCTTCTGGAAGCCGTCGCGCTCCTCGGAGTACAGCGAGATCCGCGCGGCGAGTTTTTCATCCACCAGGGCGCCGCCCAGGGCGCCGCTGAGGATGCGTTCGTTCTTGCTGCCAAAGCCGATAGTGCCGAACCCGTCGGTGTCGAAGGTCGGCTTCTTGGAGATGATGTTCACCGCACCCGCGGTGGTGTTCTTGCCGTACAGCGTGCCCTGTGGTCCGCGCAGAATCTCGATGCGCTCCAGGTCCCAGAGCGGCCCGCCGCCGGCAATCGGCGCGTTCAGGTAGACGTCATCGGCATAGATGCCCACCGGGTAGACGGTCGCCGCGCCGGTATCGCCGGTGCCCAGCCCACGGATGTACCAGCGCGGCCGCCCGTCACCGTCCGGGTTCTTCGCCGAGGCGTTGGGAATGAAGGTGGTGATGTCGCCCATATTGCGTACGCCGTCGGCGACCAGGGTGGTGCCCTGGACCGCCGACACGGCCACCGGAACCTCTTGCAGGGTTTCCTCGCGGTGCTGTGCGGTGACGGTGACGGTCTTGAGTGACGGCTCGGTTTTAGTGGTGTCTTCTTCAGCGGCGTGCGCGCCACCGGCGACCAGTAAAGCCAGCCATAAGCCCTTGGTGATTGGATTGATTTTATGCATTGCAGTCTCCCCCGGAAAAGTGTCCTTGAAGGGGGTAGAGCAGAGATCATGCCAAGAGGATTTCAGTGTTGATACAAGCGCATAAGCTGTTGAATCTAAACACTAAAAAAACAGGTTTGGGTGGAAACAAGCAGGCGAAAAAAGTCCTCGGGACAGGCCTGTGGAACAATCAGCAGAAAGTGCTTGGCGGGTGCTGCTGGAGCAGCAGGAGAGGTGTTGCCAGGCCAGCACAATTGGCCCTGGTTTCAGCGGATTTGTGGAAGCCCGGCTTGTCGAATCGTCGCACCGCGGCGATGGCGTCATCGAGATCGCCATCGCCGGTGCGAGGGTTACACGGCGACGCGAGAGGTGGAGCCGATGACTTTTTCCAGCACGCTGAAATCGATCCAGTCGCGCACATCAAAACGGCGTGGGATGAAGTTCCAGCGGAACAGGAAATCGGTGAAATCCTGCAGTGCTTCAATCGAGCGGGCGTCGAGGGTCGTGCGCAGACGCCGATGCGCGTCCTCGCCATACGCCGCCGTGACCCAGTACTCGCTGGTATTGAGTTCCTTGGCGAGAAAACGCCGGGTTTCGTCCGGGTTGGCCCAGGCCCACTGCTCGGTGCGCAACACCGTGTCGACGATCTTCACGCTGGCATCGAAGTGTTCCTGCAGCAGGTGGATATCCACCGTGAGCGTGCGGGGCGTGCCGTTGTTTGAGCGGATCAGCGGGTCCGGGTGCGAACCGGTGTCGACCACCACATGCAGGCCGAACTCGTTGGCCAGGTGCACGGCATGCGCGCCCTTGAGGAAGATCGCGTCGATGTCGCCGCGCAGCAGGCCGATCAGCTCGTTGTTGCGCCGGCTGAAACGGCTGACGCCCAGGCTGACTTCCGGTCCGTAGACGTAGGAGGTCTGGTTATCGCTGTAGGTGCCGCCGTAGGGGTAGTCCACCAGCTCCACATCCGCGACCTCCAGGCCTTCGAGCTTGAGCGCATTTTCCAGCCCGCGCAGCGCCTGGGCACGGGTGAAGTCGATTTGCACGTTGGCCCATTTCGGCAGGCCGAAGCGCCGATTTTTCAGGTCGCGCACGCTCTTCACCCCGCTTTCGGCGGTGGTCAGGATCAACTGCACTTCATCACTCCACGACAGCCCCAGCACGCGGGTTTCGACGCCGCTGGCATAGGCCCAGATCGCCGGGATATTGCCGCCGTGGCGCACTGAATTCTGCAGGTGATGGTCATAGTGCGCTTCACGCACTTCGCGCTCGGTGGACTCGCGCAGCGATTGGATATTGGTGCCATAGGGCAGGAAGGCTTCGGCGAGTCGCCCGGACTGCACCGCAATGCCGAGCCCGGTGGGCACCGGGCTGTGGGTGTACCAGAGAGTATCGAGTGGTTTGCTCATAAAATTCTTCGTTCCAATCCATGAAGTCTTCTGTGGGCGCCTGGCTGGATGGCGATGGCGTCCGCAAACACGCTATCGCCGGCAAGCGGGCTCCTACAGGGGTTAGCCGGCGAGTGCGGTGTTGCCTTCGAGCAGCGCCTGCAACGGCCGCGCGTCAATCCATTCGCGCACATCGAAGCTTTGCGGGATAAAGCGCCACCGGTGCAGGAAGTGAGTGAAGTCCTGCAAGGCCGCAATGGCTTGTTCATCCAGCCCGGTACGCAGGCGCAGGTGAGCATCGTCGCCATAGGCGGCGGTCACCCAGTATTCGCTGCTGTTGGTTTCCCGCGCGAGGTAGCGCCGGGTGTCTTCCGGGTGGGTGTGCGCCCACTGCTCGGCACGCAGCACGGAGTCGAGGATGCCGGTGGCCACGTCAAAATGCTGGTCCAGCAGGTTCAGGTCGACCGCCAGGGTGCGCGGGGTGCCATTGTTGCTGCGGATCAGCGGGTCGGGGTGGGCGCCGGTGTCGATCACCGTGTGCAGGCCGAAATCATGCGCGTGCTGCGCCGCGCTGGCGCCTTTGAGGAAGATCGCGTCGACTTCGCCGCGCAGCAGGCCGATCAGCTCCAGGTTGCGTCCAGTCGTCTGTGCGGTCACCGGTGTGCCGGCCACGTTGCGCACTGCGCTGTCGCTGAAGGTGCCGCCGTATTGAAAGTTCTTCAGCTTGACGTCGCCGACCTTCAGGCCTTCCAGCGACAGGGCGTTTTCCAGGCCACGCAGGGCCTGGGCGCGGGTAAAGTCGATCTGCGCGCCGACCCAGTCCGGCAGGCCGAAAGTGCGACCCTTGAGGTCCTTGACGGTCTTGATGCCGCTGTCCTGGCGGGTCAGGATCAATTGCACTTCGTCCGCCCAGGACAGGCCGATCACACGGGTTTCACGGCCTTGGGCGCGGGCCCAGATCGCCGGGATATTGCCACCGTGGCGCACGGAATTCTGCAGGGTGTGGTCGAAGTGCGACTCGCGCACCGCCTTGTCATTCGACTCGCGCAGCGACTGCACTTCGGTGCCGAGGGCACCGACAGTGTCTTGCAGCCAGCCTTTTTGCACGGCAATGCCCAGGCCGGTCGGCACAGGACAACGGGTGTACCACAGGGTGTCGAGAGGTTGCGTCATCAAAGGGGCTCCCCCAGCGTTCAGGCGCTGGCTTTCAAAGGTTGGACGGCCGGGCGTTGGTGCACCAGCGGCAAGACTTCCTGGCCAATGCGCAGGGCCTCTTCCAGGTGCGGATTGCCGGCGAGGATAAAGGTCGAGAAACCGGCGTCGCGGTATTCCACCAGGCGCTCGGCGATGTTTTCGTGGCTGCCCACCAGGCCCACGGTCGGGCCCGGCTTGGCCTTGGCAAAACCGGCCCAGAGGTTGGGACCGATGATCAGGTCATCAAAGCGGTCGACGTTCTGGTGGTAGGCGGTTTGCCGGGCGGCACCGACCGAGTCCGAGCCGCTGGTAAAGCCCTTGGCCACGGCACTGGTCTTGCCATCGAGCTTGTCGAACTGGCGGCGCAGGTCCTTCCAGGCCAGCTCTTCGGTTTCTCGGGCGAACAGGTCGACGCGCAGTCCGAAACGCACGGTACGCCCCTGTTTATCGGCCAGTTCGCGCACCCGGTCGATGTGCGGCTTGAGCTTGTCGATCGGCTCGGCCCAGTTCAGGTAGACGTCGGCATGTCGGGCGGCCACACCCAGCGCGGCCTCGGAGAACCCCGAGAAATACACCCCCGGCTTGCGTTCGTTGTGCAGGCCGGCGGGCAGCGAGCCGTTTTCCAGTTGGTAGATATCGCCGTCATAGGAGAATTTCTGGTTTTCCCAGAGGCCCTGGATGATGTCGAGGAACTCGCCGGTGCGCTTGTAGCGCAGGTCATGTTCGAGAAAGTCGCCGTTGGCGCGTTGGCTGGCCGGGTTGCCGCCGGTGATGATGTTCCACTCCAGGCGACCACGGCTGAGGTTCTGCAGGATCGCGGCTTGCTGCGCGGCATAGGCGGGCAGGGTCCAGGTGGCCTGGAAGGCGATCAGGAACTTGATGCGCCGGGTTTCCCGGGCGAGTGCCGCGGCGGCAATCCACGGCTCGGGGCCGGTGGGTAGCAGTGCGCCTTCGAAGCCTGCGAGTTCGGCGGCCTTGGCCACTTGGGCGATGTAGTCGATATAGGTGAAGTCATCGGGCTCGCCATTCGGCAGGCGGCCGGGGGCGATATAGCCGGGGCGGTAGTCCGGGTTGCCCCGGTTGTGCTTGTCGGTGGTCAGCTGCGGGCCGTCGGTGCCCAATGGCAGGCGCCAGAAAAATTCAGTGCTCATGGGTGCTCCTGATTTCAGTCGTGCAAGGTGCGTGGACCTGATTGAGGGGATGTGTGCAACGGGCATGCCATTGGGGGTGGGGGTAATGGTTGCGGGGGGTTGGGGGGGATTATGGGGGAGGGGTGTTGCTGTGGCAGCAGTCTTGCAGCAGTGGGTGTTCAGGGGGCAGCAGGGGGTGGGCATATCCGGTTCTGTAGTAACGGCCGCTTATGGTTCCGCCCTTACGGCGGGTCACTTTTGGAAAAGCCCCAAAAGTAACCAAAAGGGCTCTTGCCCCAACACTCGGCACCTCGCTCACGCTCGGTGTGCCCGTAATCCGACATTGATTTGGGGGGCCGCCGCCACGCGCCATCCATGGCGCGGGGCGGCTAAACCGGCATCCCTGCCGGTTTACCCCCCCAAATCAATATCGAATTCCGGCCAGCGTGTTTGATGGGGCGCCTAGGATCAAGATCAAGATCAAAAGCAGAAGCACGGCGGCCTGACAGCCGGCCTGAGTGGTTAGATCAAAAGCAGAAACCTCTAGGAGCTGGCTCCCACAAGGGATCGGCGGTGTCGGCCTCAATACCGGCCTGGCGTAAACAAACACAACCCACGATGCGAAGCGAGCCGCTTTTGATCTTGATCTTGATCTAGGCGCCCATCAAACACGCTGGCCGAACGCAGGCTTGAATCCGTGGGTAACCCGGCAGGACGCCGGGTTAGCCGCACTGGGCCAAGGATGGCCCATTGCGGCGGCCTACGGATTCAAGCCGGAGTGAGGGCACACCGAGCCTAGGCGAGGTGCCGAGTGTTGGGGCAAGAGCGTTTTGGTTACTTTTGCGCTGTTCAAAAGTGACCCGCTGTAAGAGCGGAACCATAGGCGGCCATCCCCCAAATAACGGATATGCCTCACCTCTACAAAAGCACCACCTCCGCCCCCCCCACCCGAGCACCAAGCAAATAACTCCGATACAACCCAGCATACGCCCCCTCCTGGGCAATAAGCCCCGCATGCGGCCCCAGCTCCACCACCTGCCCATGCCGGATCACCGCGATCCGGTCCGCATCGCGAATCGTCGCCAATCGATGCGCAATGATGATCGCCGTCCGCCCCTCGCACAGGCGCCGCAACGCCCGCTGAATCCGCCGCTCCGTATGAATATCCACCGCCGAAGTCGCCTCATCCAGCACCAGCACCGCCGGGTCTGCCAGGTACGCACGCACCAGGCACACCAACTGCCGCTGGCCATGACTGAGGTGCGCGCCCAGCGGCCCGACTTCGGTGTGGTACTGGTGGGGCAGGCGCTCCAGCACTTCATCGGCACCGAGCTCGCGGGCGGCGGCGATCAGCGTGGCGTCGTCAGCCTGGGGCGCGGCCAGGCGCAGGTTGTCGAGGATGCTGCCGCTGAACAGCACGTTGTCCTGCAGCACCACGCCGACGTGACGGCGCAGGGTGTGTTGCGCCAGGTCGCGCACGTCAATGCCGTCGAGACGCACCGCGCCCGATTGCACGTCGTAGAAACGCGTCAGCAATTGCACCAGGGTGCTTTTGCCGTGCCCGGACGGACCGACGATCGCCAACACTTCACCGGCCGGAATGTGCAGGTCCAGGCCATTGATCACGGGCGCCTGGCCGTAACTGAAACCGACCTGGTCGAAGTGCACTTCGCCGCGAGCCCGTTCCAGCGTATGCGGCGTGGCACGATCGATGATCTGCGGCGTGGTGTCGAGCAGCAGGAAAATCCGCTGCGCCGAGGCCGAGCCGGTGGCGTAGCGCTCAAACAGGTCGGACAGCTCCTGCAGCGGCCCGAGGAACAAAAACACGTAGAACAGGCTTTCGGCGACCTGGCCCACACTCACTTCGCCCGCCGCCAGCCCGTAGGCGCCCACCAGCAGCAACAGCGCGATGCCTGCCGAGCTGAGCAGCGCGGTAAACGGCGCAAACCACGACGAGCGCAGGCTGCCGCGAATCAGCGCCTGGTTGAAGTCATCCAGCAGCCCGCGATAGCGCCGCAGGTTGGGGGCTTCTTGCGCGCATTGCTGCAACAGGCGCGCGCCGCTGACGCTTTCCACCAGGTGCGCGGTGAAGCGGCTGCGGTTCTCCGCGACCTTGGCCCAGTTGCGCTGCGAGATGCGCTTGAAACTCCACGTGGCCAGCACCAGCAGCGGCACCGTCGCCACCAGGCTGAGGAAGAACCGGGGGTCGATACGCCACAGCATCACCGACGCCAGGCCGCAGCGCAGCAGGGCGCCGAGCAGTTCCGGCGGACCCTGGATCACCAGCGGCTCCAGCGCGTCGACATCGCGGTCGACCCGCGAAATGATGCGCCCGGCGCGCGTCTGGTCGAAGTAACTCACGCTCAGGCCCTGCACGTGTTCGAACACCTGCACTCGCAACGCGTTCAGCACCCGGATCGCCGCGCCGCCGGCGACGAACTGCGAGACCCCGGCCAACAGGAAGCGCGCCAGCCAACTGGCTGCCAGGCCAAGGCCGAGCCACAGCACCAGGCGCTCATCCAGCAGCCAATGGTCAGCCTGCTGGATCAGCCCGCGGTCGAGCAGCTCGCGTACAAACCAGGGGCGCAGGAACACTGTGATCACCAGCACAATTTCAATGCCGATCACCGCAGCGATCTGGCGTCGGATTGGCCGCAGCAGTGGCAGCAGCCGCTTGAACATGCTGCGATCGAGGGCCTTCTTCGCGAGCATTTCTTCGATTTCGATATCGCTCAAGGCTTTGCCTGGCAGCGGGTTAGCCATGGTCGATCCCCAGCAGGTCGCGGTAGTGCGCGTTGGTTGATTGCAGGTCGGTGTGGCGGCCCATGGCAGTGATTCTGCCGTCGGCCAGCATCAACACGCGGTCGGCCAGCAAAATGGTCGAGAGCTTGCTGGAGATCACCAGCACCGTGGTGCCACGCAGTTGCCGCAGGTTCTGCAACACCTGGCGCTCGCTGATGGCGTCGAGCGCGCTGGTGGCGTCGTCCAGGCACAGAATGTCGGGGTTGCCCAACAGCGCGCGGGCCAGGCACAGGCGTTGGCGCTGGCCACCGGACAAGGTCACGCCCCGGTCGCCCAGGGGTGTATCCAGGCCTTGGGGCAGACGCTGCAGGATGTCGTCGGCAGCGGCTCTGTGCAGCGCATCGCGCAGCTGGGCGTCGGTGGCGCTGGGCGCGGTCAGGCGCAGGTTGGCGGCGAGGGTGCCGGCGAACAGGAAACTTTCCTGAGGCACCACATGCACGCGCTGGCGCAGCGGGCCGAGTTGCAGCTCGCGAATGTCCTGCCAGCCGCTGGCGTCCGAGCCGAGCAATACGCGCCCGGCAGTCACGTCGCTCAGGCGCGGCAACAAGCTGGCGAGCAAGCTTTTGCCGGTACCGGTGGCGCCGACCAATGCGACGATTTCACCCGGCTGGATGCTCAACGAACACGCCTGCAAAATGTCGCGACCGCCGCCCGGTGCCGTCACGCTGACGTGCTCCAACTTGAGCCCCAGCGGCGTGGCGGGCAGGGTGGCGGTACCACTGCGGATAGCGGCGGGTGCGTCGAGCAATTGCCAGATGCGCTCGGCACTGGCGCGGGCATCGGCGAAGGTCTGCATCACCCGGCCGATCCCTTCGATGCGAAACACCAGGGTGGTGGCGATCAACAGTGAGGTCACCAGTTCGCCAATGCTCAGTTGCCCGGTGGCGACCAGGTGCGCGCCGTACACCAGGATCCACACATGCCCCAATGCAACCACGGCCTGGGGCAGTGGAATGCGCGAGCTGGAATACGCCAACGCCTGGCGCGCGAGGCCGGCGAACACCGCCACCTGGTCGGCGAAGCCCTGGATACGTCGCTGCTCCAGCGCAAATGACTTGATCACGCGCACACCGCCAATGCCTTCGCTCAGGTCCTGGTTGACGCGGTCGTAGGCGCTGCCGACCGCCCGATCCAGGCCCACCAGGCGCTCGGTCTGGCGCACGAAAATCCACAGCCCGGTGACCGTCAGCAACAACGGCACCAGCCCCAGCAGCGGGTTGTACCAGCTGAGCAGGCCGACCGTGGCGAGTACCACCAGCGGCGTTTCCACCAGTTGGCGCCAGAAAGTGATCAGCGCGTCGCGGACCTTGTCGGCGTCGCGGGTCGTGCGTGTGATCATCTCGCCCATGCCGTGCTGCCAGTGGTAGCCCAGGTGCAGGCTTTGCACCTGGGCGAGGATGCGTTCGCGCAGGCGCGTCAGCAGTTCCTGGCTGATCACCAGCGAGAGCACGCTGGCGATGTACTGCAGCACGCCACGGCCGAGGGCCACGGCGAGCATCAGCCCCAGCCAGTACCAGCCGAGGCCGGCCTCCAGGCTGCCATCCGCAAGGCGCACCACCGCGCGGCCGGCACTGACATCATTGACGGCATGCCCGATCAGCCATTGCTGCCAGACCAGCCCCAGGTTGATCGCCACGTACAGCGCCGCGACCAGGCTGAATCGCCAGGGCATTTCCCGGTAGATCGCCAGGCTGCGTAAAAGAGGGTGTTGTTCAATCATGAAAAGCTCATAGACATAAACGGGGGATACCGGACCTTGCAGGAGCCCGGCTTGCCGGCGATGGCGCCCTTAAAGACGCCATCGCCGGCAGGGTTTTATTTACGGGTGGCGCCCTGGGTTTCCTTGGCATTCAGGATCGCGGTGTATTCGCCTGGGTCCACGTCGTTGAGGTAGTAGTTGCCCACGTGGTGCAGGCGCCAGCGGATCGGGTCGTGGGTGGTGTGCACGCGGGCGTTGCGCCAGAAGCGGTCCAGGTTCCACTTGCTCAGCGAGGCGCTGGCGCCCAGCAGCGAGAAGATATCGCTGGAGATCTTCAGCGAGGCACTGTCGGAATGCGCGCGGGCGGTGGCGACCGACAGGATCAATTCGTCCTGCAGTTCCTTGTTGTCCGGGTCTTGCTCATGGGCATCGAACACGCGTGCGGCGTCGCGCAGCAGCGATTCGGCAGCCCGCAGCGCAACAGCGTATTCACCGATCTGCTTAATGATGTGCGGCTCTTCATTGGCGTGGTCGACGCCACTTTCCACCCACGGCCGCGCGTGGTGCTTGAGGTAGTCGACGGCGGCAGACAAGGCGCCGGCGGCGATGCCGGTGTCGATGGCCGCGTGGAGGATTTGCGGGAAGGTCAGCCCGGTGCGTTTCATCGGGCCTTTGCGGCGCGAGACGTAGTCTTCGTCCAGCACAATATTGTCGAAATTCACCGTGCCGCTGACCGAGTTTTTCTGGCCAAAGGCGGCCCAGTCATCCACCAGCGTGAGGCCCGCTGCGTTGCGGTTGAGCAGGACACCGGCGCCGCCATCGTCCGAGGCGGCGGTGAGCGAGATCCATTCGGCGAGGTAGGAGCCGGTGGAGTAGAACTTGCTGCCATTGAGTACCAGGACGCCGTCCTCACGGCGTTCGACGCGGGTCTTCAGGGCGAATTTGTTCTTGCCGCCGACCTCGGCCAGGGCATTGCCGAAGCGTTTGCCAGCCAACACATCGCTGACCAGCCGATCCCGCACTGCATCCGGGTAGCCGTTGAAAATCCCGCGCAGCATCACGTTGTGGATCTGCAGCAGTTGGCCGACGCCGCCATCGGCCACCGAGATAATCCGCACGGTCTCGACGATGGTCTGCACACAAGCCCCCAGCCCGCCAAAGGCCTTCGGCACGCCGATGGCGGTGATGCCGCTTTCGGATAGCAGCTGTGCCTGGCGCCACGGCAGCTGGCCGTTCTGCTCGGGGTCGGCGGCGATGGCGGCGATCTCCACCGCGATGTCCTTGGCCGCGGCGATGGCCTCGGCTTCGCTGTGCAGTTGGCGTACAGGCGCCTGTTCAAACGTAGTCATGCATTCATCCTTCTGTTTGGGTTCGCTTCCCCAGGGGTTGCGGTGTTGGCAGGGGCTTGAGCAAGTTCCAAGCCAATGTGAAAAGTCCCACCGTGTGGGGGCTGCGAGGATGGGGCTGCTGCTGGGGCAGCAGTGCTCGCAAGCGACTGCTGGCGCAGCAGCAGTGCTGTTGGCAGGTCAGCAGTCGCGTGGCCGGGTTCGTCGCGACAGCCCTGTAAACCCTGGCCCGCGTCGATTGGCACGGCCTCTGCAATACCTCCTCCACTGACTTGCCCAATTCAATGGAGCTGCCCATGACCCTTTCCGCTGTCCTGCCCACGCCTGAGCTTGAGCAGATCTGGTTTACCCGCTGCCCGGTGCCGACCGCCTCCGGCATCGCCTACAAGCTGGGGTGGTTGACCGAAGAGTTCGCGCCGGATGGTTTGCCGGTGTCGACGTTGCAGGAGGCTCGCCAACTGGGCCGTCACCATTACGATCACGACCTGCCTGGGCTGTTTCGCGAAGGCGGTAACGTGCCGGCCCTGGCGGCTCGCGCAGCCGGCGCACCGAGCCGCCTGATCGGCCTGACCTGGATCGAGGAATGGCAGACCATCCTGGTTCGCCCGGACTCCGGCATCAGCCGCCCCGAGCATCTCAAAGGCAAGCGCCTGGCCCTGCCGGCCTGGGGCGACAGCCGCCCTGGCAGCATTGCACGCGCCATGAGCCTGCACGGCTACAAGGGCGCATTGAGCCTGGCCGGCCTCGGCTTTGACGATGTCGAACTGGTGGAAGTGGCCTTGCAGGACCAGGAGCAGGCGCCGGACCCGCAGCAAGGCTTGCAACGCCTGTGGTCGGGCCTGGATTACCTGGTGCGTGGCGAGGTGGATGCGGTGTACGTCAAGGGCGCTTCGGCGGCCGACGCCGCACGGCGCCTGGGGCTGGTGGTGGGGATCGACCTGGACCTGATCGCCGAGCCGCGCTATCGCATCAACAACGGCACGCCACGGCCAATCACCGTGCACCAGAGCCTGCTCGACAACCACTTTGACCTGGTGGTGCGCTTCCTGGCGCAGACCCTCAGTGCGGCGGATTGGGCGGCGAACAACCGCGATGGCCTGAACGCGATTCTCGAAGAAGAAACCCGCGCCGGCAGTGCCGGTGTGGCCGAGGCTTATCGCGGTGATTTCCACACCACCCTGGCCCCGGATTTGTCGGCCCAGCGCCTGGATTTCCTCGGCGTCCAAAAAGATTTCCTGTACCTGCACGGCTTCCTGGAGCGCGATTTCTCGATCGCCGACTGGGTCGATCCGCGCCCCCTGCAAGCTGCCCATGAACTGTTGGCCAAGCGCCGCGCCTGAACCTGGAGAATGCCCCATGACTGCCATTGCTCACGCTCAACCCCTCGATCAAGCACTGCAGGCCTTTGTCGACAAGGTGCTGCTGGACGCCGAAGAGGCTTTCACCGTATTCCGTGAAACCAACACCATCACCGCCAACGGCACCGTCGGTTTCATCGAGCGTGTACCCGGCCAGGAACTGCTGGTGTCGGTGAACTACGGCGGCCCGTGGAACTACCGCAAGCCGCTGCAAGCCACGGTCACCGACTTTGCCGGCAACGTGATTCTCGGCAAAGGCAAAGGTGGCCTGGGCCGCTACACCAAGCTGTTCCAGCAGCACCCGGACGTGACCACCGTGTCCCACGTGCATTCGCCGTACCTCGGCGCCTGGGCACAGACCCACCGCACCTTGCCATTCCACTACGTGCCGGTGCAGCGCTACCAGCTGGCGCGGGAGCTGCCGGTGTACATCGACCGTCGCCAGCAGGAAGTCGACTTCATCCTCGACAAGATCGCTGAAAACCCGTTCAACCTGGCCATCCTCGAGGCCAACGGCGGCTCCACCGTGTGGGGCAAGCAAGGGCTGCGGGCTACCGCCGAATTCATCCTGTTGCTGGAGGAGGGCGCCCAGCTGCAATTGCTCGCCGACGCCCTGGGTGGATCGCGTCCCTACGGGCCGGGCGTGTTGACCCAGCAGTGGAAAATGAGCGGCCTGTTCGAACACGCCACCGCACTGGGCCTGGTCCCGGCCATCGACCGCAAAAACTGAACATACCCTCATCACGGTGATTGAAACCACCACGACCCCTGCAGGCGACGCAAGCCGGCGCCTGCAAGGGGCGGTTCCATTCAAGGATGTCTGTCATGGCTGTAAAGATTCTCTGGTACCTCACCACGCCCGATGGGCCTTATCCGTGGGAGCCTGAAGGGCGCTGGAAAACCGACTTCCAACACCTCAAGCAATTGGCGGTCGCCAGTGATCGCCTCGGCTATTACGGCTCGCTGCTGGGCTCCAGCCCGAATGAAAGCCTGGCAGTGGCCGCGTCGTTGATCGACGCCACCGAGCGCCTGCGTTTCCTCGTGGCGCAACACCCGGGCGAGCTGTCGCCGGCGGTGTTGGCCAAATGGGCCTTGACCTTCGACCAGTTCTCCAATGGCCGCCTGCTGTTCAACGTGGTCAACGGCAATGACGCCGGCCTGGCCACGTTGGGCGTGCATTACGCGCATGACGAGCGTTACGCCTTCAGCCTTGAATACTGGCGCGCGTTCCAGGGCTTCTACGCCGGTGATACGCGTGGCTATGACGGTGAGTACGTCAAGCTCGCCCCGCGTGCGCCGGGCGCCGCCAGCCATCCACTGGGCGGTTGGCACCCGCCGTACCAGAAGCCGGGTATCCCGTTGTGGGGCGCCGGCACGTCGGGGCCGGGGGTCGAGCATTCGGTGCAACTGCTCGATGTGTACCTGAGCTTCGCCAACACCCCGCCGAAACTCGGCGACAAGTTCCGCAAGGTCGCCGCCGAGGCGGCGAAGATCGGACGCGAACTGACCTTTGGCACGCGCCTGCAAATCATCGTGCGCGAGACCGAGGAAGAAGCCTGGGCCCACGCGGAAAAACTGCTGCAGCGCACCTCGTTGCAGACCGCACGCAATGCGCTTGAGCGCCAGTTGCCGCCGGGGGTGAGCCTGGAGGATTTTCACAGCGACGACCCGCAAACCCAGCGCAATGTCGAGACGGTGCGTGCCGGGCGCCTGCCCACTGCGCGTGAGCTGGAAATCTACCCCAACGTGTGGCTCGGCCCCAGCCTGTTCGGCTTCAACATCCTCGGCCCGGCTGCCGGCACGTATCTGGTGGGCAGTGCCGAGCAGGTCGCCGAGCGCATCCGCGAATACGAGGCGCAAGGCACCTCGGCATTCATCCTCTCGGGCTTCCCGTTGATCGACGAAGCCCATCGGGTTGCCGATTTGCTGTTCCCGTTGCTGGACCTGGACCACGGCTTTGAAGTGCCGCGCCTGGGCGTCACCCACAAGGCTGTACAGCGCGAAGAGGCTTGAGTGATGAGTGACGGATTTTCCCGCCGGGTGTTTCTCGGCAACAGCCTGGTGGTCGGCGGCGGCCTGCTGCTGGGGGGCTGTGACAGCGGTGCGGCGAGCCAGGGCGCGGCGGTCCTGACGGGTAAGCCGGTGAGTGGCGGGCGCCTGCGCATCGGCATTATCGACGGCGACCAGTCGGGCAACCTGGATGCGCATAAACCGGTGGGCGGCGGGATCATCCGTGGCTGGGCGCTGTACAGCAAGTTCTGGGAATGGAACACCGATGTCAGCACGCGCCTGGCCCTGGCCGAGTTTGCCGAGCCGAACGCCGACGCCAGCGCCTGGACCATCCGCATCAAGCCCGGCCTGGAGTTTCACCATGGCAAGACCATTGGTGCCGACGACATGCTGTTTTCGCTGTTGCGCCTGACCGACCCCAAACTGGCTTCACCGTTTGCCGGGTTGGTCGGGGCGATCGATCGCAACGCGCTGCGCAAGCTGGATGAGCGCACCATCGAAATTCGTTTCAAGCAGGGCCAGAGCTTCTTCCCACTGGATGAAACCCTGATCAGCTTTGGCGGCATCGTGCCGACCGACTATGACCCGATCACCAACCCGGTGGGCGCCGGCCCTTACAAGCTCAAGCGCTTCGTGCCCGGCCAGCGCTCGCTGTACACGCGGTTCGAGAACTACTACAAACCCGGCCAGCCGTATGCCGACGAGCTGGAAATCATCGAGTTCAAGGACCAGGTCTCGCGCGTGGCCGCATTGCGCGCCGGGCAGATCGACGTGGCCAGCGGCGTGCAGGCCGAGCACAGCGCGTTGCTCAAGGCCGATTCGCGCCTGTCGCTGTGCGTCTCACCGACGACGTCATTCACCGGTTTCAACCTGAACCTGGCCAAGCCGCCGTTCGACGATGTGCGCGTGCGCCAGGCGTTTCGTCTGCTCGCCGACCGCCAGGAGTTGGTGGACCGTGGTCTCAATGGCTTCGGGCGCATCGCCAACGACCTGTATTCGCCCCATGACCCCACCTACAACCATGCAATTGCCCAGCGCCCTTATGACCTGGAGCAGGCGCGCTCGCTGTTGCGCCAAGCCGGGCAGACTGACCTGCGCGTCGAGCTGACCACCACGCCAGGCCCTGGAGTGAATGCTGCGCTGGTGTTCGCCCAGCAAGCGAAAAAGGCCGGTGTGGAGGTGCGTGTCACCCAGGTTGACGGCGCGGTGTTCAATGGCCCGCAGCGCGAGCAATGGCAGGTATCGCCGGGCTCGACCCCGGCGCGCGGTTTTCTGGCCTCGGCCCTGCACAACGACGCGCCGCTGGCGATCTACAACCGCAGCAATTTCCATGACCCACAGTTCGACAGCTTGTACCGCCAGGCCCTGGCCCAGCCCGATCTGGCATTGCGTACCGGCCTGGTGCATGAAGCCCAGCAGATCCAGCACGAACGTGGCGGCCTGCTGATCTGGGGCTTCAGTGATGTGCTCGACGCGGCGTCCGTGAAGGTCGGCGGCCTGAACCCCGAGCAGACCACCTTCGCCTCCTGGCGTTTTGACGAGTTGTGGTTGAACCATGTCTGAGTCGCACTGCAAAACCCCGCGTACGCCGGCCTGGCTGTCGTGGTTCGTCGGGCGCCTGGGCTACGGTTTGCTGACCGCCTGGGTGATCAGCCTGGTGGTGTTTATCGCCACCCAGGCGCTGCCATCGGACCCGGCGCGGGTGATCCTCGGCCCGGATGCGCCGCTGGAAAGTATCCTCACCCTGCAGCACCAACTGGGCCTCGACCAGCCGATCCTGTGGCAATACCTGCGCTGGCTGGGCGCGGCCTTGAGTGGTGATCTTGGCGTGTCGCTGGATTCCAACGCGCCGGTCAGCCACCTCCTGTGGGGCCGTTTCGGCTATACCCTGGCGCTGCTGGCCGGGGTGATCGCACTGGTGGTGCCGGCGGCGCTCGCGTTGGGCGTGGCGCTGGCGTTGCGCCGCGACAGCCGCCTGGATCGCTGGAGCCTGTCGTTGCTGATCTTTCTCAAGGCCACGCCGGGTTTCCTCTTGGCGATTGGCCTGGTGCTGCTGTTTTCCATGCCGCACATGGACTTTCTGCCGGCGGTGTCGATTCTCGACCCGGACCAGTCGCTGCTGCGCCAGCTCAAGTTCCTGATCCTGCCCGTCGTGGCCCTGAGCCTGACCGCGTTGCCCTATCTCACACGCATGGTGCGTGCGGCGATGATCGAGGCGCTGGAGTCCGATTACGTGATCGCGGCGCGGCTGCGCGGCATTCCCTACAGCCGCATCGTGTGGTGCCACACGTTGCCCAACGCGCTGGTGCCGGCGATCCAGGGCGTGGCGCTGACCTTGCGCACGCTGATCGGTGGGGCGGTGCTGGCCGAAGTGATCTTCAGTTACCCCGGCATCGGCACCGCACTCAACGCGGCCATCCAGATGCGCGACCTGCCGATGATCCAGGCGATTGTGCTGGTGATCACCCTGGCGGTGGTGCTGATCAACCTGCTGGCCGACCTGCTGACCGTATTGCTCACGCCCAAGCTGCGCACGGCGCGGCGCGTGAGGATGATTCAACGCAACCGCCGGGGCATCACCCCGTGGTGGCGCCGCTCCCGAGGTGAGGCATGAACGAGCCGCAAATTCGCAAAGGTGCACTGATCACCGCGCTGGTGATCGCGATTGCCGTGCTGGGCCCGTGGCTGGCACCCCATGGCACCACCGACATGGTCGGCCCGGTGTACGGCGCGCCGATGGGCAGCGCATGGCTGGGCTATGACTTCCTTGGGCACGACGTGCTGTCGCGCCTGCTCAGCGGCGGTCTGTCGGTGCTGTGGATGTCGGTGGCGGCGGCGAGTATCGCGCTGGCGGTGGGCAGTACGCTGGGGTTGTTGGCCGGGCTCTCGCGGCGACGTCTGGACCAGCTGATCACGTGGTCTGCGGATGTATCCCTGGCGTTTCCCGACCTGATCCTGGTGCTGCTGATCGTGTCGATGCTGGGTCGCGCGCCGTGGCTGATTGTCTTGACTGTGTCCATCGCGTTCATTCCCGGCGTCATCCGCCTGGCGCGGGCCAGTGCGGTGGCGGTGGCGGGGCAGGAGTTTGTCGAGGCGGCGCAGATGATGGGGTATTCGCGGCGGCGCATTCTGTTCAAGGAGATCCTGCCGAACATCCTCACGCCGCTGCTGGTGCACTTCGGCAACATGCTGACCTGGGGCGTGGGCATGCTCTCGGGCTTGAGTTTTCTCGGCTATGGGGTCGCGCCGCCCACGGCGGACTGGGGCCTGATGATCAATGAAAACCAGGCAGGCCTGCTGGTACAGCCCTGGGCGGTGTTGGCCCCGGCGGTACTGATCGGGGTGTTTGCCTACGGTACCAATATCCTCGCCGAAGGCATCGGCCGGCGCAGCGCACGGATGGGAGAGAAACAGGCATGAATGCGATCACCGAAATAGACACGGCGGTGTTGCAGGTGCACGACCTGCGGGTGGAATTGTCGGCGCAGGTGGATGTGGTGTCGGGCATTTCGTTCAGCCTGAACGCGGGCGAAATCCTCGGGCTGGTGGGGGAGTCGGGGTCGGGCAAGACCACCCTCGCCACCGCTTTGCTCGCCCACGCCCGACGCGGTGCGCGCATCGTCGCGGGCCAGGTGCAGGTCGACGGCCAGGCGTTGTTGAGCCTGGAGGGCGAGGCCTTGCGCCGGGCGCGTGGCAGCCTGATCGGTTACGTCGCCCAGGACCCGGCCACGGCGCTGAACCCGGCCCTGCGCATTGGCAACCTGTTGCGCGAGACGTTGGCGGTGCATCCGCTGCAACTGGACCGCGCTGCCCAGCAGCAACGCATCAGCGAGACCCTGCGCGATGTCGGCCTGCCGGACGATCCCGAGTTTCTGCGACGCTTTCCTCATCAATTGTCCGGTGGCCAGCAGCAGCGCGTGATGCTGGCGCTGGCCTTTGTGCTGCGCCCGCGCCTGATCGTGCTGGATGAGCCGACCACCGCGCTGGATGTCAGCACCCAGGCGCATATCCTCGCGACCTTGCGCCGCTTGTGCAAAAGCCAGGGGGTGGCGGCGGTGTATGTGTCCCATGACTTGGCGGTGATCAAGGACCTGGTGGACCGGGTGATGGTGATGTACGCCGGGCGCATCGTCGAGACGGCCACGCGCGAGGTGCTGTTTCGGCGGCCATCGCACCCGTATACCCGTGGCTTGCTGGCGGCAATCCCGGATGTGGCCGGTCGGCGCGAACTGCAAGCCATCGCCGGGCAGGCCCCGGCGCCGGGGCAACGGCCGCAGGGGTGCAGCTTCGGGCCACGTTGTGACCGGTTTACTCCAGCCTGCGCGGTGGCTGAGCCGCCGCTCCAGGCGCTGCCCGCCGGGCACGCGGTGGCGTGCCTGAATGCGCATGACCAGCCGTTGCAGGTGCGTGAGTTGACCCCGATTGCGGCGCTCACGACGCAGACGCAGGCGCCGTTGTTGGCAATCAGCGGCTTGAACGTCGCCTATGACCGGCAGGTGTTGTTCGACATCACGTTGCAGGTGCAGCCGGGTGAATGCCTGGCGCTGGTGGGTGAGTCCGGTTCGGGCAAGACCAGCCTGGCGCGGGCCGTCGCCGGGCTTGGCGAGAATGCCGAAGGGCAGTTGAGCTACGCCGGCCGGCCTTTGCCGCTGCAGGCGCGCCAGCGGGGCGCGGGCTTGCGCCACCAGATCCAATACATTTTCCAGAACCCGTACCGCGCGCTGAACCCACGGCAAACCGTGTACCAGACCTTGAGCGCGCCGCTGGAGCACTTCTTCGCGATCAAAGGCGCGGCGGCGCGCCAGCGGGTCGAGGCGGTGCTCCAGCGCGTGTCGCTGTCGGCGTCGGTGGCCGACCTGTACCCTCACAGCCTGTCGGGCGGCGAACGCCAGCGCGTGGCCATCGCCCGAGCCCTGTTGTGCGAACCACGGCTGCTGATCTGCGACGAAATCACCTCGGCGCTGGACGTATCGGTGCAAGCCTCGATCCTCGACCTGCTGCGCCAGTTGCAGCGCGAAGGCTTGACGTTGCTGTTCGTGACCCACGACCTGGGCGTAGTCCGCGCAATTGCCGACCGGGTGCTGGTCTTGAAAGTCGGCAGAGTGGTGGAGCAGGGCGCAGTCGACAGCGTCCTGGACCAGCCGCAGGCGGCGTATACCCGCACGTTACTGGAGCATTCGCCGACGCTGGGGTGACCCGACTTCGATCCACGCCTGGGGCGCTGGATCAGTGCTGAATCCCCCCCACACACAGCACACCTCCCTGTGGGAGCCGTCGAGCCCCAGCGAGGCCGCGAAGGCGGTGTGTCAGTTGATGCATCAGGTGCCTGACACACCGCTTTCGCAGGCAAGCCAGCTCCCACAGTTGGGCGGTGTCGTGGCTGAAATTTCAACCCCATAGCGAAATCCGGCACTTGCTCAAATCCCAGCCACAGAGCGAAACCCGTGGTGGCGCCAATCCCAGCCACAGAGCGAAACCCGTGGTGGCTCCAATCCCAGCCACATAGCGGATCCTGTGGTGGCTCCAATCCTAGCCACACAGCACACCTCCCTGTGGGAGCCGTCGAGCTTTAGCGAGGCCGCGAAGGCGGTATGTCAGTTGATGCATCAGGTGCCTGATACACCGCTTTCGCAGGCAAGCCAGCTCCCACAGTTGGGTGGTGTCGTGGCTGAAAATTCCAACCCCATAGCGAACCCCGGTGCTTGCTCAAATCCCAGCCACAGAGCGAAACCCGTGGTGGCTCCAATCCCAGCCACACAGCCCTCTCCCTGTGGGAGCCGTCGAGCCCCAGCGAGGCCGCGAAGGCGGTGTGTCAGTAGATGCATCAGGTGCCTGACACACCGCTTTCGCAGGCAAGCCAGCTCCCACAGTTGGGCGGTGTCGTGGCTGAAATTTCAACCACATACAGCTCCCCCGAGGGTCCTAGTTCAATCCTTTCCTGCGCTGCGCTTCCTCCCGCACCGCCGGAATGATCCACCGCCCGTAATCCACGGTGTCATACAGCGGGTCGTAGCCTCGGTTGAGGAAGGTCGTCACGCCCAAGTCGACATAATCCAGCAACGCCTGGGCCACGGTTTCCGGGGTGCCGACCAGTGCGGTGGTGTCGCCGTAGGCGCCGACGGCCGTGGCGGTGGGCATCCACAGCGCGCGGTCGTGGCGGTCGCCCAGGGCGGCGGCGGCCAGCAGGCGTTCCGAGCCGGTGCCCTTGATGCGTTTCTGCCACGGGCTGCCGGCCGCAAACTGCGGGTTCGCCTTGATCTGCTGCAGGATCTGCTCGGCGCGTTGCCAGGCCAGTTCCTCCGTGGCCCCAAGGATCAAGCGCACCGACAGACTCACCCGCGGCGCGGCAACCCCGGCCGCCGATGCAGCGGCCTTGAGCTTGGCAATCTGCTCTGCCACGCCACTCAACGGCTCGCCCCACAGCGCATACAAATCCGCATGCTTGACCGCGATCTGATAGGCGATGTCCGAAGACCCGCCGAACGAAATCGGGATGTGTGGCTGCTGCAGCGGCTTGACCGGTGAAAACGCGCCCTTGATGTTGAAGTATTGGCCCTCGAAATCGAACGGCTCCTCGGCGGTCCAGGTTCGCCGCACGATCTCCAGGTATTCATCGGTGCGTTTGTAGCGCTCGGTCTTGTCCAGCAGGAAGTCGCCTTCCTGCGGCTCGGCGGTGATGCCGGTAATCGCGTGCAGGCGGATGCGTCCGCCGCCGGTGGTGTGATCCAGCGTGGCAAAGGCGCGTGCGGCGACCGTCGGCGCGGTGAGGCCTGGGCGGTGGGCGATCATGAAACCCAGGCGCTCGGTGTGGGCCGCCGCATAGGCGGCGATCTGCAGGCTGTCGGCGCTGCCGGGACCGCTGGCGATCAGCACGCGGTCAAAGCCCGCGTGCTCGTGGGCGCGGGCATGGTGGCGGATGAAGTCGAGGTCGAAATCCGGGCTGCGAACGCCACGGGTTTCGGACCATTGGCGCGGGAAAATCATGCCGACAAATTCAATGGACATGGAAGGCTCCGGTGGTGGATCAGAATTGATAGTCGACCTGGGCCAGCAAGGTGCGGCCAGGCATGGGTTGTAAAAAGGTGTTGGTGGAACCGGCCAGGCCGCTGACGAAGTTCAGCTCGTTGGTCAGGTTCAATACGCGCAACGTGGTGCTCCACTGCGGCTGGCGGTAGTACAGGGCGAGGTCGAGGTTGTATTCGTCGGGGATCTTTACCGTCTTGCTCAGGTTCAGGTACCAGCTGCTGGTCCACCAGCCGGAGAGTTCGGCACCGAAGCCCGAATCGAAGCGATAGTCCACGTAGCCACTGGCGGTGTACTCGGGAATCTGCACCGCGTCGTAGCGCCCGGATGGCCGCTGGTTGAGGCTGTTGTTATCGCCAAACACCGTGCCGTTGTCGGCAATGAACCCGGCGGAGGCGAAGCCGGCCTGAGAGGTGAACTCGTTGTAGGCACTCAGCTTGGACAGGTTCAGGCCGCTGCGCAGATGGTCATCGGGTTGATAGCGCACGGTGGCTTCCACGCCCTTGATCTGCAGGCGCGCGATGTTGTTATTGCTGTCGGGAGACTGGTCACGCGCCTGCTTGAACGCGGCCAGGGTCATGAACAGCTGGTTGGGCAGCGCCTCGACCTTCATCCCGACTTCATGCAGCACGCTCAGGCTCTGGAACGCCAGTGGGTTGAGCTGGTTGGCACCGGTGCCGCTGCCCCAGCCCAGGCCGTTGGAGAAGAACCCGGTGTTGACCGCCAGCGAGCGATCAAAGGTGTAGTACAGCGTGGTGTTCTCGGTCGGTTTCACATACGGGCTGACCTGGAAGGCGAAGAGCCGATAGTTGTCGCTGTCCTTGCGCTTGTTACCGCCTGCGAGCACGAACGGGTTGTCGATCTCGGCGTCGATCCAGCTGCGGCTGGCGCCGATGTTCAGGCCCAAGTAATCGCCGAACTTGAGGTTGTGCTGGCTGAACAGGGTCTGGGTGGACCAGGTGCTTTCAGCGGTGTAGGGCGCCACGGATTCCGCATACAGCCCGTGCCCGGCCGGGTACATCGCCGCCAGGTTGAGCCAGCCGTAATAGTTGGAGTACTGCGGCACGCCGGGCTGGCCGATCCACGCGCCGTTGCCGCCGGCCGGGTTGCTGGCGTCGAGGCCGAGCAGGTCGCCGGGGTTCTTGCCCGAGGGATTTTGCGTCAAGTCATAAGCGTTGATGGTCGAGCCGAAGCTGTTGTTGGCGGCAATCGACTGGTTGAATTCGCGGCGGTAGATCAGGCCGGTATTGCTCTCGTCGCGCAGGGTCCAGCCGCCGAGTTGGGCTTCGTTACGCGAGCGGAATTCGAAACGGTTGTCGAAAATATTGTCTTTGGATTGCACCTGGAACGCGCCGACGGCATCGGTGATGTCCCTGGAGCGCTGGTAGAACGTGCTGTTGGCCACAGTGATGGTCGGCGACAGGTCAGCCTCGATACGCAATTGCGTGGTAAAGCGCCGCGAGCTGCTTTCGTCTTCCTTGCGTTGCCCGACCTGGGACGACAGCGACTGCTCGCCATTGCCGGCCAGCGTCGGGTCATACACCCAGCCGCGCAGGCTGCCGGGGCTGGCCTGTGTGTTGGGCGAGGCGGTCTGGAAGCTGCCGTCGACCACGCTGTATTGGCCCTGGGCATTGCGCTGGCGCTGCACCCAGCCAATGGTCGGTGCGTCGGCGGCGCCGGAAGCCAGCACGGGTGACCACAGGGTGTTGCCGTTCTGGAAAATCGGCGTGGCCCGGCCGGCGTAGTACTTGCCGTGATCCACCAGGTCCTGGGTCGCGCGGTTCCAGCCGTGGGTGATGTTGTAGTCGTAGTAGTTGTCGTAGCTGGCGTTCCAGTCCACGCGCACGTTGTCGTTGCGCCAGGCCAGCGCGCCGTAGAATGCGTCGAAGTTGTTGTCGACGTTGTCGTAGAAATCCTGCTGGCGCTGCTTGGTGATGCTCACGCGGTACGCCAGGTTGTCACTCAGCGGGCCGGTGTTGTCGATGCTGAACTTGTTGGCGCTGCGCGAGGTGCCGTCCGGAACCCACGAACCCAGCTCGCCGCTGAGCTTGGTCTTGAACTCGGTGAAGTTGGGCTTCTTGCTCAGGTAGTTGACATAGCCGCCGCTGCCGGACACCGACCCGTAGGTGACCGAGGACGGGCCGGCGACGATATCCGCGCTTTCATAGGCGTTGAAGTTTGCCGGGTGACGCACGCCATAGGCGCGCTGGCCATCCTGGAAGATTTCCGAGCCCTGGGCCCGGAACTGCGGGGCGATCCCGGCGTTCTGGCCGCCGCCGCGAGTAATCCCGGGCGCGTATTTGACCAGGTCGTCGGCACTGTGGATCGAGCCGTTGGCCAATTGCTCGGCATTCACCTGCACCACCGAGCGCGGGGTGTCGAGCACACTGGCTTCGATGCCGCCGTACACCGAGGTCGGTGGGCGAGTGGGCAGGGCGTCGTCATCCGACTCGCTGCTACTGGCCTGCACCGTCACGGTCTGCAGTTGAGTATCAGCGGCAAAGACCTGCAGCGGCAGGCTTGCGGCCAGCAGCAGGGGTAAACGCAAGGCGATAGCGTGCATGGCAGAAATGCCTCCTGTCGAAAATTGGATCAATGCGGTGTGCCCTTGCAGGCGCCCGGCTTGCCGGCGATGAGGGCTTCCCGCCTGGCCTCGGCCTGACGGACGTCATCGCCGGCAAGCCGGCGCCTGCAGGGATAGGCGGTGTCAGTGATTCAGGCGGTGTCTTTGAGCCAGAGCTTCTCGAAGCGCCAGGTGCTGAACAGTGACTCTTCCGATTGCGCACCACCAACGCGGGTGGACACGCTGTCGAGCAGGTCGGCGTAGCCCCAGATCAACATGCCGCCGCGCTCGTACTGGATTTGCTGCACCTGATGCACCAGGGCCTTGCGTTTTTCCAGGTCGGGTTGGGCCATGGCGGCGAGGAACAGTTCGCTGAACTGCGGGTCGTTGAAGTGGGTCTTGTTCGACACCGCGAACGGCGCATCCGTGTGAATCGCACTGGCCAGGAACGGGGCGCCGATGCTGCCGCCGGTGCTCAGGGTCCAGTCGTTTTTCAGCGGGCCCTGGAACGTTGCCAGGTCCACCTGCTTGACCTTGAGCGTCACGCCGATGCGCTTGGCTTGTTCGGCCAGCACCAGCGCCGAACTCAAGCCGGGGCCCGGGGTGGTGATCAGCTCCACCTCGAGGTTTTCCTGGCCGGCGTCCTTGAGCAATTGCGCCGCGCGTTGCGGGTCGTGGGCGCGCGGGCCGAGGTCGTGGTTGAAGGTCGGGTCGCTGGGCGCATACAAATCGTTGGCCACGCGGCCCTGGCCGTTGAGCGCACGGCGCACCAGTTCCTCACGGTCGGCCATCAGGCGAAACGCCTCGCGCACGCGCGGGTCGTTGAACGGCGGTTTGTCCAGGTTCATGTCGAAGGACAGCCAGTTGCCGGTCACCGACTTGATCACCTGCAGGCGTGGGTCCTTTTGCAGGATCGGCAGTTGCTCGGTAGGCATCACGTTGGCCATGTCGATCTGCCCGGCGCGCAGGGCCGCGAGGCGTGAGACCTGGTCCTTGAAGTCGATGATTTCCAGTTCGTCGGCGTAGGGCTTGCCGTCCTTGTAGTAGTTGTCGAAACGGGTGAACAGCGAGCGCTGGCCGGGGGTAAAGCTTTTCAGTTTGTAGGGGCCGGCGCCCACCGGGTTGGTGACCGGGTGATAGTCCACGGGAACGATGCCGCCAAAATTGACCCAGGTTTCCGCCAGCGGCATGTAGCTGCGTCCGTCACGAAAGCCCAGGCGCACGGTGCGGTTGTCGAGCTTGACCAGGTTGTCGCGGTCCACCCAGTGCAACAGCGCTGCATACGGCGAGGCGAGTTGCGGATCGGTCAGGCGCCGGATCGAGAAGATCAGGTCATCGGCATCGATGGTCTTGCCGTTGTGGAACTCCAGGCCCGGACGCAGGCGCAGGGTCCAGGCGCTGGCGTCGGCATTCGGCTCGGCGAACTCGGCCAGCGCCAGGCGCGGCTGCATCTGCTCGTCCCATTCCCATAGCTTGCTGTACAGCGCGAAGCCGCGGACGATGCCGCTGCCAATCGGCTTGTGCGCGTCGAGGTTGCCACTCTGGTTGCCGTCGAGAATCCCCAGGCGCAGGCGTCCGCCGTAGCGTGGCTGGTCGTTGCCGGCGACCGCGCCGGGTGTGTCGCTGGGGCCGCAGCCCGCCAGCAGCAGGCCGCCGCCGACGGTTGCGCTGTAGCCGAGAAAGTCCCGGCGGCTGAGCAGTAAGGTCATGGCGTCAGGCCCCGCCATTGGCCGAGTGCAGTTCGCGCACCGGCTCCTGTGTGCGGCTCAGTTCGACCCGCTCGCTGCGAAAGTGCGGGAGGATATGCTCGCCGAGGCGATAGGCTTCTTCCAGGTGCGGGTAGCCGGCGAGGAAGAACAGGTCGATGCCGATGCTGTTGTACTCGCGAATCCGCGCCACCACGTTCTCGTAGCTGCCCACCAGCGCGCAGCCCGGCGGAATGCCGATATAGCCGAAGCCGGTCCACACATTGGGGTGAATGAAGAAGTCGTCGAAGCCCTGCGCTTCGTTCTTCTCGGCAAAGCCATGCTCATAGCTCAGTTTGCGCGCGGTGCGCAGCCCGGCATGCGCGGCCACGGCCTTGACCGCGCCACGGGCGATGCCTTCGTCGAAGAAACGCTTGGCCTCGGTGCGGGCCAGGTCTTCGGTCTCGCGCGTGATCACGTCGATCGACAGGCCGAAGCGAATGTCGGTGCGTCCCCACTTAAGGGCGCGCTGGCGCAGGTCGGCGATCAGCGCGGCGATTTCATCCGGGTGCTCGGCGCGCATCAGGTAGAAGTCGGCGTGCTTGGCAGCGAACTCGCGGGCCGCAATCGACGAGCCGGCGGTGCAGATCAGCGGCAACTGGGCTTTCTTCAGCGGCCCGCGCAGGCCACCGCCATCGGCTTTGTAGAATTTGCCGTCGTAGTGGAAGGTCTCGTTGTGCCAATAGCCCTTGACCACGTCCATGAACTCGGTGGCGCGCGCGTAGCGTTCATCGTGGTCGCTGTAGTCGCCGACCTGGCGCTGGATCGCGTCCGAGCCGCCGTTGATGATGTTCCAGACCAGCCGGTTGCCGGTGGCGCGCTGGTAGGTGGCCGCCTGCTGCACGGCCACCCACGGGGTGTAGTGGTAGGGCTGGAACGCCGTGACGAACTGCAAGGTGCGGGTCTCGCGGGCGAGCAGCGAGCAGACCGTCCAGGGTTCTTCACCGGTCGGCGCGTTGACCATCAACGCGCCGCCGAACTGGTTGATCTCGGCCGCCTTGGCGATCTGCCCCAGGTAGTCGATATAGGTGAAGTGGTCGCCCACGCTGAACCCGGACACTGCGCCAGTGCCGTTGGCGCCGCCGCGATGCCAGTCGCCACGGTTACGTGGATCGCCGGGCAGGAACTGGGTTTCGCCGTGCAGCGGCAAGCGGGTGAAGAATTCGATGCTCATGCAAGCCTCCTGCTTATTGCGCGCTCGGGGCGCACACCGGGGTAATCGGCTGGTCGTTGATGACCTTGTGGGCAAACGGGATCGAGTCCTTCAGCGACGCATTGACCGTGGCGCTGTGGCCCAGGCCCTTGTACAGGTGGCCTTCGACGATGGAGCCGGCGTTGCAGGCGTCCTGCATCAGCTTGACCTGGGTGGCGGCAGCGGGGGTGGTGTCTTCGGCACCGGTGCCGATGAAGATCGGCTTGGAGGTCTTCAGGGTCGGGTAGGCGATTTGCGCGAGCCACGGCGCGAGTTGTTTGCCCTTGTAGTCTTTCTTGGTGTTGGCAATGCTCAAGCCGAGGCCTTCGACGTCGCCTTCCAGGGCAAACAGGCAACTGGTGCGCGCCTGTTCGAACAGCGGCAGGGCCTTGTCGGTGTAGAAGTCGGCCGGGTTGATGCTCGGGTCGTATTGCTGGGCCGCCAGCAAGGTGTAGAAACCATAGGCCAGGGTCGGGTCGACTTTGTTGCGCACTTCTTCACTGGGGTTCTTCGCGTAGTCGAGGGTGTAGATCACGCCGGTGCCCACGCTGCCCTTCACGCCCAGGTTCGGCGCATAGGTGGCGGCATAGGCTGCGGCGGCAAAGGCCCCGGCACCGCCCTGGGACTGGCCGACGATCAAGACTTTATCCGCCAGCCCCGGCACATCGGCGACCACCGCCTTGGCGGCGTCGAGAATGCCGTAGGCGGCCATGCGGCTGTTGAGCAATGGATGGCCGCCGGGCACGCCGAGGCCTTGATAGTCGGTGGCGACCACCGCAAACCCTTCTTCCAGCCAGCGGTTGAGGTAGGTCACATCGCGGTAGGAGCGACCTTGCCAGGACGGCGCGCAAACGTCCGCCACGCCCACGGTGCCGTGGCCCCAGCTGACCACGGGCCAGCCGCCGGCCGGTGCCTTGCCCTTGGGCAGGAACAGCGCACCGGAGACCACGATTGGCGTCTTGTTATCGATGCCATCGGTGGAGGTGTACAGAATGCGTTGGGCACTGGCGGCGTTTGCCAGGCTCAGGGTCTTGTCCAGCGGTTCGCTGCGCAGCAGTTTGCCGGGGGTGGCCGGAATGACTTTTTCCCAGGTGTAGAACGCCGAGACGCGGCCATCGCCTTGCAGCGGGTCGGGCTTGGGGGCGTGCACGTCGGCGGCGAAGGCGCTCATGGACAAGGCCAGTACGCTGAGACCGAAGGCGAAGGAGTGCGGCAGTTTCATCAGTCATTTCCCTATCAAGGATTAGTGCTGACCTGGCCATGCAGGGCCGGCCAGTAGTCGGTGAGTTTCAGGTCGATCAGGGCCTGGTTGGTGAAGCCGGTGGCCAGTGACGGGCCGATGTCGTAGGTGTCGCGAATCAGGTGGTTGGCCAGCGCGTAGGCGGTCAGCGCCTGGTAGTGGGCCTTGAGTTGCGCGTCGCTTTTCGGTGCCCAGCGGTCTTTCCAGGCCACCGGGTCATTCTGGTCGTCGCGTCGCAGCACGCTCTCGGCGGTGCCGGCGCGCGAAGACAGCTGGTAATAGGCGTCCTGGTTCTGCGGCTGGGAAATCCACCACGCCGCCTTGACCCACGCGGTGGCGAGCAATTGGGTGATGTCCGGGTTCTGCTGCACAAACGCGTCGGTGCCCCACAGGTCCGAGACCAGGCGCCAGTCGTTGCTGCCTTGCTTGGTCGACCAGATGATCTTGCCCACGCCTTTGTCTTCCAGGGCGTAGGCTTCGCTGAGCAGCACGGCCGCATCGACCTTGCCGGCCGAGACCGCTGCGGCGCCGACCTGCGGGTTGAGGTTGGCGATCTTGAAGTCGTCGAGTTTCAGGCCCTTGCTGGCCAGGAAGTTGCTGAAGGCGAACTCCCAGGGACGGCCACGGTGCAGCGCAAGGCGCTTGCCCTTGAGATCTTCGATGGTCTTGGCGCTGGAGCCTTCGGGCACCACCAGGTAGATGTTGTTGCCGCTGCCCCCGGGCACGATCAGCTTGCCCGGCACACCGCCGGCACCGGCGATGACGGAAGGCAGGTCGCCGCGCACGGCGAAGTCCACGCTGTTGTTGCTGAAGCCCTCGTTGATCTGTGGGCCGGCGCCGGCGTGGGGCAGGGCGATCCATTCCAGCTTGACCCCGCGCTCGCGCAGTTGCGCTTCAAGCCAGCCCTCCTCGATCACGCGCCCGGCGATGCCACCAAACACCGGTTTACCGCCTTGGGTGTAGGCGACGATGGCGATTTTCACCGAGGTCGGAGCGGCGTGGACGGTGCTGATTGCAAGTACCCCGAACAGCGCCGCGATGGTCTTGCGCCAGAGGTTTTTCATGGGCGTTCTCCCTACCTGAATTGACAACCCCGTTAGGAGCCGGCTGGCCGGCGATGCGGCCCTTGAGCCTTGCAGCGCCTGAAAAGACGCTATCGCCAGCACGTCGGCTCCTGCACGGAGATCGTGTTGGGAGGGAGAGAGCAGATTGCATGCCAGCCAGCGAAAAAAGCGCTCTAGCCCGCGTGCTGCAAGGCCTGCAGGGTTTCGTCCAAAGGTGGCTCGAAAGGCTGGTTGCTGATGGGCGAACACGCAAGTGCTGGCCGGTTGCTGCTCCAGCAGCAGTGCCAGGTGTCGCTGTTGGTATATTCGATCAGGGAATATATTAATATTAATTAATAATTAAATGGTCTAGAAAACTTCATGCACTATTGAGCACGCGCTTTTACTGCCAGGAATGCACCATGTCGCTGATCACCCATCCCAACGCCCGTGAATTGACCAAGTCGGTGCGTGCCACCGTGCTGGTCTTCAAGGACCCGCGCTCGCAGGAACTGCTGGCGCGTATCGAGCGCCTCGCGCCCAGCGAGGCCAACACCTTGATCATTGGCGAGACGGGCACCGGCAAGGAATTGGTCGCGCGGCATATTCACAATTTGAGTCGACGCGGACGCGAGCCCTTTGTCGCGGTGAACTGCGGTGCCTTCGCCGAAACCCTGGTGGAGAGCGAACTGTTCGGCCATGAAAAGGGCGCGTTCACCGGCGCTACCACGCACAAGGCTGGCTGGTTTGAAGCGGCGAACGGCGGCACATTGTTCCTCGATGAAATCGGCGACCTGCCACTGAACATGCAGGTGAAATTGCTGCGCGTGCTGCAAGAGCGCGAGGTGGTGCGCCTGGGGTCGCGAACGCCCATCCCGATCAACGTGCGGCTGGTGGCGGCGACCAACGTCAACCTCGCGGACGCGGTAGTGGCGGGGCATTTTCGTGAGGATTTATTTTACCGTTTGCACGTCGCGACGATCCGCCTGCCACCGCTGCGCGAACGCCCCGGTGACATCCTGCCGCTGGCCGAATTCTTCCTCGAAGAGCACTGCCAGCGCCTGGGCTACAACCGCGCCAGCCTGAGCCTGGAAGCCGAGCGCAAAATGCTCGAACACAGCTGGCCGGGGAATATCCGCGAGCTGGAAAACGCCATTCACCACGCCTTGCTGGTGTGCCGCAACCAGCGTGTGCAACCGGCCGATCTGCACCTGGTGGACATGCGTTCGTCGGGCATTCGCCAGGACGAAGCCAACCATGCGCCGCCGGCCATCAGCGGCCCGGTCGACCTGGAGAGCGCACTCAACGCGCTGTTCGAGCAAAACATTCCAGACCTCTACGAACACATCGAAGAGACGATCTTTCGCGCGGCGTACCGCTACTGCCACGGCAACCAGTTGCAGACCGGGCGGCTGCTCAATATCAGCCGCAATATCGTGCGCGCGCGGCTGGAGAAGATCGGCGAACTGGGCAAGCCTGCGCTGCTCGACGGCCAGTAAACCGGGTGTTAGCGTTTCGAGCTTCTCTGATCTGTAGAGGGCTCGACATTGATCCGACTGACCGATTACATCGCCGATATTTCCCGCTCCGCACTGTCCCCCTGGGCCGACCTGTCGCCCTGGGCGCTGGTGACCCAGGCACCTGCGGTGGTTCGCCAGTTGCTGGCCGACCTGCCGGCTGACGACTACAGCGTGCAAGGCGAAATTGCTATCCACCGCAGCGCCATCGTCGAACCGGGCGCCTTGCTCAAGCCGCCGCTGATCATTGGCGCCGATTGCTTTATCGCCAGCGGCGCATTGCTGCGCGGTGGGTGTTGGCTGGATGCGCGCTGCATCATCGGCCCGGGCGCCGAGTTGAAAACTTCCTTCGTGTTCAGCGGCAGCAAGCTGGCGCACTTCAACTTTGTCGGCGATTCGGTGCTCGGCCACGGTATCAACCTGGAGGCGGGCAGCATCGTCGCCAACTACCGCAACGAGCGCGATGACAAGGAAGTGCAGGTGCGCGTCGCAGGCCTGTTGCAGCGCACCGGGTGCGACAAGTTCGGCGCGTTGCTCGGTGACCAGTGCCGCATCGGTGCCAATGCAGTGCTGGCCCCGGGGGCGGTGTTGGCGCCTGCCAGCGTGATTGGGCGCGGGCAGGTGTTCGACGCCGAGGCGCCGATATAAACGCGAGGTTGAAAAGATCGTGGTGTCGCGGCGGGATATTAATTAGAATGAATCTCATTTGAGACATAATCGCGCCCGTGCAGGTTGCTCGCCATGAATGATGCTGTTGTCCCTACGCACGCCCCCGAACTGACCTTGTCGTGCCTGTACCGCGAGCATCGCAGTTGGCTGGAAAGCTGGCTGCGGCGGCGCCTGGGCAATGCCTGGGATGCAGCCGACCTGAGCCAGGACACGTTCCTGCGGGTGCTTGCGAGTGCCCAGCCGATCGCGCAGATGCAGGAACCGCGGGCTTACCTGGTGACCGTCGGCAAGCGCCTGCTGGTGAATTTTCATCAGCGCCGCAGCCTCGAACAGGCCTACCTGAATGCCCTGGCCACTTTGCCCGAGGCCTGTGTTCCGTCGCCCGAACAACGCTGGTTGGTGCTGGAAACCCTGCAGGCCCTGGATGAATTGCTCGATGGCTTGCCGGCCGTGGTCCGCCGCGCGTTCTTGTGGAGCCAGCTCGAAGGCCTGGGATACCGCGAGATTGCCGAGCGCCTGGCAGTGTCCGAGCGCACCGTGAAGCGCTACATGGCCCAGGCCTATGAACATTGCCTGCTGGTGGAGCTGTGAACCGTGACGTCGCGCGTGCGGCCGCCCAGTGGCTGGCACTGCTGGAATCCGGCGCCGCCACCGAGGGTGATCACGCCGCCCTGCAGCACTGGCGCGACAGTCATCCTCAGCACGAACAGACCTGGCAGCGCGCGCAAAGCCTGCGCCAGCGCTTCAGTGAGTTGCCCCAGGCACTGGCCATGGCCAGCCTCGACCGCCCGCAGCCGGGGCGTCGCGCGGTGCTCAAGCGCGCATTGGGTGTGGCGGCGCTGGTGCCGGCGGCCTGGCTGATCAGCCGGCAGTTGCCCCTCGACGCCTGGCGTGCCGACCTGCGCACCGCCACCGGCGAGCGCAAGCGCCTGCCACTGGCGGACGGCGCCAGCCTGCAGCTCAACACCGCGACGGCGGTGGACGTGGACTTGGCGCAACGCCGCGTGACCCTGGTCGACGGCGAACTGGCGCTGACGGTGCCGGGTACGGCAGCGCTGACCGTGGACACCCGCTATGGCCAATTGCGCGTCAGCCAGGCCGAGGTGTGTGTGCGGCAACTGGCTTCCGGCTGCCGGGTCTCGGTGCTCAAGGGGGCGGTGCAGGTACGCGACCTGAAAGGGCAATTGGCGACGCTGCAAGGCGGTCAACAAGCGTCTCTGCAAGTCAGCGGGCTGGGTGCCTGGGCGCCGTTCGATGTGCTGCAACTGGGCTGGCGCGACGGCGTGCTGACGGCACAGAACCAGGCGCTGGGGGATTTCCTGCGTGAACTGGAGCGCTATCGCCCGGGTGTATTGCGTTGGGATCCGAGCCTGGAATCGCTGCGGGTCACCGGCAGTTTCCGCCTCGACGACACCGACCGCATCCTCAGCCTGCTGGCTTCGACGCTGGGGCTGGAGCTGCACTCACGCACCCGCTATTGGGTGACCCTGGCACCGCGGGACACGGCTGTTTGAGGGTTGTGGTGGTGGTTGCCTGGCCGACTTTATGTGCCTGGTGGGGTTGTTGAGGCAGCTGAACTTTATATGGTTACTGGGTTTTCAATTGTGGTGAGCGGGCTTGCCCCGCGTTGGGCTGCGCAGCAGCCCCAGTCCAGCAGAATGCAGTGTGTCAGGCAATCCTCGGTGTCAGGTTCTGGGGCCGCTTCGCAGCCCAACGCGGGGCAAGCCCGCTCGCCACAATGAGTTCATTAGCCCCAGAAATCCCAGGGGCCACAATGAGTTCATCAGCCGCAGAAATCCCAGTGGTCACAATGAGTTCATCAGCCCCAGAAATTCCAGTGGTCACAATGAGTTCATCAGCCCCAGAAATCCCAGGGGTCACAATGAGTTCATCAGCCCCAGAAAACCCAGGGTCACAATGAGTTCATCAGCCCCAGAAATTCCAGAGATCACAATGAGGTCATCAGCCCCAGAAATTCCAGTGGTCACAATGAGTTCATCAGCCCAGAAATTCCAGGGGGCACAATGAGGTCATCAGCCGCAGAAATCCCAGGGGGCACAATGAGTTCATCAGCCCCAGAAATCCCAGGGGCCACAATGAGTTCATCAGCCCCAGAAATTCCAGGGGCCACAATGAGTTCATCAGCCCCAGAAATCCCAGGGGTCACAATGAGTTCATCAGCACCAGAAATCCCAGGGGTCACAATGAGTTCATCAGCCGCAGAAATCCCAGGGGGCACGATGAGTTCATCAGCCCCAGAAATTCCAGTGGCCACAATGAGTTCATCAGCCCCAGAAATTTCAGTGGTCACAATGAGCCCATCAGGCACATAAAGCTCTGTGGCCACGACAGACCAGCAACTCCTCCCTCCATCACCGTCAAATCACATGCGCCCGTTGCAGCTCAGTCAGCGACTCGACCTTGAGCCGGGCCAGCAGTGGGTCGCGTCGGTCCCGTGGGTGCGGCAGCTCCACTGTCAGTTCCTGGCGGATGCTGCTCGGGCGGTTGTCCATCACCAGCACCCGGTCACTCAGGTACAGCGCCTCGTCCACATCATGGGTCACCAGCAGCAGTGCGATGGCATGGTGCGCGGCCAGTTGCAGCAGCAAGTCCTGCAGTTTCATGCGCGTGAATGCATCCACCGCACTGAACGGCTCATCCAGCAGCAACACCTGCGGACGTGAATACAGGCCGCGTGCGATGGCCACGCGTTGCGCCATGCCGCCGGACAGCGCCTTGGGCAGCGCCTGGGCAAACCCCTTGAGGCCGACTTCCTCGATCAACTGCGCGACCCAGGCCTTGTTGTAGTGGCTGTCGTCGCTGAAGCCGATGTTCTGTTCCACGGTGAGCCAGGGCATCAGCCGAGGTTCCTGGAACACGAACGCCACTTCGCCATCGGGGCTGCGCAGTTCGCCCTGGAAGTCCTTTTCCAACCCGGCCACGATGCGCAGCAAGGTGCTCTTGCCGCAACCGCTGGGGCCTAGCAGGCTCACGGCTTCCCTAGGTCGCAAGGCCAGGCGCACGTCTTTCAACACGGTGGTGCTGGCGAAGCTTTTACGCTCCACCCGAATCTCCAATAACGGCTGGCTCATGGTTGCGCTCCTTGGCCATTGAAAGTATCGCGCCAGGCCAGGCAGCGTTTTTCCAGCGCGGCGAGCAGGCCGTCGCTGACCTTGCCCAACAGCGCGAGCACGATGATTGCCGCCAGCACGATGTCCGGCCGCGAGGTTTCGCGCCCATCGCTGAGCAGGTAACCCAGGCCCTTGGTCGCCGCGATCAGCTCGGCCGCCACCAGGAACATCCACGCCAGGCTCAGGCCACTGCGCAAGCCGGTGAACAGGCCGGGCAGGGCGGCGGGCAGCAGGATGCGCCGCACCAGCCGGCGCCGACTGAAGCCGTACATTTGCCCGACCTCCACCAGCTTGCGGTCGATATCGCGGATCGCCGCCACCCCGTTGAGGTAAACCGGGAAGAACGCGCCAATCGCGATCAGCACGATTTTCGAGGTTTCATCGATGCCCAGCCACAGCAGCAACAGCGGCACCCATGCCAGGCTCGGGATCGAGCGCAGGCCCGCGAAGGTCGGTTCCAGATAGGCCTCGGCCTCACGGCTGAGGCCGACCCAGGCGGCGAACACCAGGGCCAGGCTGGCGCCGATGGCAAAGCCCAGCAATACCCGGCCGAGGCTGGCGCTGATGTGCTTCCACAACGCGCCTTCGGCCAGGTCGGTGAGGGTCACGGCGATCTCGCTTGGCGCCGGCATCTGGTAGGAGGGCAGCCAGCCGACCCGCACGACCACTTCGAGGATCAACAGGATCGCCACCGGCAACACCAGCCCCTTGAGCCGGCGCGGCCAGGCGCTGCGCGGGTTGATCAGCGGCGCAGGCAGCGGCAGTGCTTGGGTTTTGCTGGTCATCACAGACCCCTTATGGCTTGGGCAGGGTTTGGCCGAACGAGGTATCGATCAACTGGTCGATCACCTGGTCGACATTCACGCCTTTGCGGACCAACTCTTCGGACACCAGGATCGGCGCAGCGGCCTTGGACGACTGCACATCCTTGCTGCTCAGCAGCGGGGTGCTGAGGTCGGTGCGCGACAGTTGCAGCTTGGCCACTTCCAGCGGCAGGCCGGATTCGTCGGCGAGCAGCTTGGCGAATTCATCCGGGTGCTTCACTGCCCAGTCGCGGGCTTTTTCATAGGCACCGAGTACTTTGGTGATGGTTTGTGGGTGCTCCTTGGCGAATTTTTCGGTGACGCTGACTACGCCGTAGCTGTTGAAGTCTTTGTTGCGGTAGAGCAGGCGCGAGCCGGCCTGGATTTCACTGGCGGCCATGTGCGGGTCGAGACCGGCCCAGGCATCGACGTCACCTTTTTCCAGCGCGGTGCGGCCATCCGGATGCTGCAGGTGGACCAACTCGACGTCGTCTTTTTTCAGCCCGGCCAATTGCAGGCTGCGCAGGGTGAACAGGTACGGGTCGGTGCCTTTGGTGGCCGCGATTTTCTTGCCTTTGAGGTCGGTCACGCTCTTGAACGGCGAGTCCTTGCGCACCACCAGGGCGGTCCACTCGGCGCGGCTGTAGACGTACACCGATTTGATCGGGCTGCCATTCGCGCGGCTCAACACTGCCGAGAGGCTGGCGGAGGAGGCGAAGTCCACGCCGCCGCTGTTGAGGTACTCCAGGGAACGGTTGCTGCCCTGGCTCAGGACCCAGCCGACTTTGCTCTTGGGCAGGGCTTGTTCCAGCCAACCGAAGTGTTTGAGCACCAGGCTGACGGGGGAGTAGTAGGCGTAGTCGAGGTTGACTTCGGCGGGGTCGGTCTCGGCGGCGAAGGCCGGCGATTGCAGGCACAGGGCAAGGGCGCAGGCGCCGAGTAGACGGTGGGTCAAAGGTTTCATGGAACAGCTCCGGACAAGGCGTTGAGAGAAGGCTTTTCTTATATTCAGAAAGCTGAGATGGCATGTTCCATCATGCTTTATAGGAATATGCAGTCTCTGTGCCATCTTGCGCGAGGCCGGATTTGCTGGGGTTTGGACAGGTCAGGCTGTTGTTGGGTGCAGCAGATTGTTGAACCACTGTTGGCAGGCGAACAGTTGGTATATTTCTAAATCATATAAATAAAGAGTTATTTATTCCTTTTAATGTTCTCCGTGATAGCGCATTTTGAGGGCCTGCGCATTCGTGCGGATTGACCCAACAGCCAAAAGGAAACCCGACATGACCATTAAAGCGATCAACGTGCGCAACCAGTTCAAGGGCGTGATCAAGGAGATCCTGCTGGGCGAAGTGGTGTCCGAAATCGACGTGCAAACCGCGTCGGGTATCGTCACTTCGGTGATCACCACCCGCTCGGTGCGCGATCTGGAATTGAAGGTCGGCAGTGAAGTGATTGCGTTTGTGAAGTCCACCGAAGTATCCATCGCCAAATTGTGAACCCCATATAAATGTGGGAGCGGGCTTGCTCGCGAAGGCAGTGTGTCAGTCAACCCATCGTTAACTGTCCCGATGCATTCGCGAGCAAGCCCGCTCCCACATTTTTTTGCGTACCGTCAACGTCGCGAATCAGCCCCGGCGGTGACGCAAGGCATGCTCCATGCGTTGCAGGCCTTCTTCGAGCATCGAGCGTGGGCAGCCGAAGTTCAGGCGCACGAACTGCTGGCTGTCGTCGCCGAATTCGATCCCTGCGCTCAGGCCGACCTTGGCGTGTTCGAGGAAGAACTGCTGCGGGTCGTCCAGGCCCAGGGCGCTGCAATCCAGCCAGGCCAGGTAGGTGCCCTGCGGGGCGTGCATGACGACGCCGGGCAAGCGCGTGTTGACCGCGTCGAGCATGTAGTCGCGGTTGGCTTGCAGGTACCCGACCAGCGCCTCCAGCCAGTCGCCACACTGGCTGTAGGCGGCGCGGGTGGCCTCCAGGCCCAGGGGGCTGACGCTGTCGACCATGCCGCAGCGCGCCTGGTTGAAGCGCTCGCGAATCTCGGCGTTCTGCACCACCGCAAAGCAGGTCTTCAGGCCGGCGACGTTATAGGCCTTGCTCGCCGACATCAGGGTGATGGTGCGCTGGGCGATCTCGGGGCTGAGGCTGGCGGTGGGGATGTGCCGGCGGCCGTCGAAGCACAGCTCGGCGTGAATCTCGTCGCTGATGATCAGCGCGCCCTGTTCCAGGCAGGCAGTGGCCACGGCCAGCAGTTCTTCGCGCGGAAAGACTTTGCCCATCGGGTTGTGCGGGTTGCTCAACAGCAGCGCGCCGGCGCCGTCGAGTGCCTGGCGCAGGGCCGGCAGCGGGGTCAGGTATTCACCGTTGATCAATTCAAACGGCACTTCGATACGCGGCAGGTTCCAATGCCCCGGCGCCAGGCGGATCGGGCGATAGTTGGGGGTCTGCAGCACCACCGGCTGGCCGAGTTGCACGAAGGCGTGCAGCGCCATATTGAAGCCCGGTTCGACGCCGGGCAAAAACAGCAGTTCTTCCGGTTGCACGCGCCAGGCGTACTTGGCCCACAGGTCGGCGACAATGGCTTCGCGCACATCCGGACCGGCCACGCTGTAGCCGAGGATCTGCTGGTCGAGGCGCGCGCGCAGCGCCTGTAGCACCGCAGGTGGCGCGGCGATATCCATGTCGGCGATCCACATCGGCAAAACGTCGGACGGATAACGGTTCCACTTGGTGCTGCCGGTGCCGAGGCGGGGGTGGATCGTGTCGAAATCAAAGCTCATGGGAGGCTCGTGTCAGGGAGGCGGGCGCAAGAATGGCGCTGATTCTAGCGCCATTATTTTTATAGGCCAGAGCTGATTGCCTCGGACAGTTGCCGGTGGGCGAGTTCCACCGCGCGGTTGACCGCTTCCGCGCCACGCACCATTGCGCCCAGGTAGATGAAATCCACCGTGTGGATGCCCACCGTGGCCAGGATGGCGTGCATGTACGGCGTCAGGAAGTCCGGCTCATGGCCCTTGCGGGCATTGCCGGAACTGACCAGCACAAAGGTGCGGCGGTCCTTGAGCAAGCCGACTTTTTCGAACTGCGCATTCACCGTGAAGCTGCGCTGGATGCGCACCACATGGTCGATCCAGCTCTTGAGCGCCGCCGGCACGCTGAAATTATGCACGGGGGTGCAGATGACCAGCAGGTCGCAGGCCTCCAACTCGACGATCAACTCCTCCGACCGCGCGGTGGCGCTGCCGCTCAAGCCGCCCGGGGTGGTGAGGGCGTTGGCGTATTCGCGGCTCAACGGGGGCAGGGCCTGGCCGCCATAGTCGCGCTCCGTCACTGCGGCGTCCGGTACCAGGTCGCGCAGCAGCGCACGGGCCAGCTTGAAGGTCTGGGCCGCCTTGCCATGCGGGCTGAAACTCAGCAACAGGGCGCGGGTCATTGGCTCAGGTCCTGGGAGAAATGCATGCCCAGCGGCAACAGGCCTTGGCGGAAATAGAAACGCTGGGCCAGGGCCATGTGCATGCCGGTGTCGAGCACCAGCCAGCGATAGCCACGGGCGCGGGTTTCTTCGCGGACCCGCTCGAGCAGTTGTTCGCCCAGGCGTCGACGCTGCAGGGTGGCGTCCACGACTAAATCATCGACATAGATAAACCGGCCATACAGGGTGTTTTCCGTCAGCCGGTAGCCGGCCAGGCCAATCACCTGGCCGTGCTCGCGCGCGGCCAACAGGTGGTAGCCGTTTTGCCGTTGCCGTTGGACCTGCGCGGCGAAGGCGCTGGCGTCGGTCAGGTGAGGGCGCAGTTGCTGCATCAGCGCAAAGCTGGCGATGCAATCGGCCTCGGTTTGCATTGCTACGAACTCGACAGACTCATGCATGGTTGAAGTGCTCCTGACACGCCTGGCTGGCGCAAGTGGCGAAGGCATTGTTGAGGCGAGAAGGCATGGGCAGTTCCTGGTGGCACGCAAGAGAGGCGCCATTTTCGCGGGTAGCCAGGCGAACCAACAGGGGCATGAATGGACAAGTGGCCTGGGACATGATCAGGCGTAGCGCCTGTGGGGCGGCGTTGAAGTGCAGTGCGCGGGGCGTGCGTGGCGGAGCCGGATCGCCGGTCGGGGAGGCCGGTCTTAGTCGTTTATCTGCACGATCCCTTCGCGTACCGCAAACATCACCAGGCTGGCGACATCATGGATGTGCAGGCGATGCATGATCTGCGAGCGATGTGCCTCGATCGTCTTGATGCTCAGCCGCAGGCCTTGGGCAATATTGCGCGTGGTTTCGCCGCGGGCGATCAACCGGAGTATCTCCAGTTGGCGCACGGTCAGTTTCGAGTGCGAGATGGGCTTGGTTTCTTCGCGAGTCTGCTTGACGGCCTGGCTGACCACCAACGACACAACCGGCACCGACAGGTACTGGCCGCCGCTCTTGAGCGCCTCCAGCGCGAGTTCGAGCTCAAGCACGCTGGCACTTTTCAACAGATAGCCCTTGGTGCCGAGTTGCAGGCACTGCATCACGAAGCTGGAATCCTTGTGGGTCGAGATCATCAGGATGCGGCTGGCCGGCGCGCTGATCGACAGGCTCTTGAGCAGTTTCATGCAGGCAACCCGTTCGATATCCATGTCGAACACAATAATGTCCGGTTGCAGGCTCGAGGCGAGTTCGAGGGTGGTGCTCTCACTGTCGGCTTCCGCGATGACTTCGTAGGGCTCTTTTTGCTCCAGGAGTGCACGCAGGCCGGCACGTAACAGGGGATATACATTCGCTACAAGGATTCGACAACGCATAGGCTTCAGCCCAAATCGCAGAGACAAGAGGCAGCGTTGATCTCGCTGCTGTAATTTACTGTGTAGCGTCCGTGTCTACAGGGGTTAACGCGCAGGTCGCAGAGTGTGAAGACTTTTCAGCCGTGGCGCGCGTTATCGCCAAACTCCTGGATCAAGCGGGAGAATTTATTCAACGGTTCAACGGCTTGGGCCGAGCCCAGTTTGATCGCTTCCCTGGGCATGCCAAAGACCACGCAACTGGCCTCATCCTGGGCGATGGTCTGCGCGCCATTTTCACGCATTGCCAGCAGCCCGCGCGCGCCGTCGTCGCCCATGCCGGTCATGATCATGCCCAAGGCGCTGGGCGCGGCATGCCTGGCGATCGAACGAAACAGCACGTCTACCGAAGGTTTATGCCGGTTAACCGGCGGGCCGTCCACAACCTCGACCTGGTAGTGCGCACCGCTGCGCTTGAGTTGCATATGCAGGCCGCCGGGGGCCAACAATGCCAGGCCACTGTGCACCCGATCCAGATGCCTGGCCTCGCGCACTTCGATCTGGCAGAGCTTGTCCAGGCGCCGGGCAAAGTCGGCGGTGAATTTTTCCGGCATGTGTTGAACGATGACAATCCCCGGGCAGTCACGTGGCAATTGGCGCAAGACAAATTCGAGGGCTTGCGTGCCACCGGTGGAACAGCCGAGCGCGACGACTTTTTCGGTGGTGCGCAGCCGGTTGACCGGTGCAATCCGGCTGTCCTCGCCAGGCGCCGTGACCGTCGCGGGCAGGGCGCGTGGACGGGTCTTGGCGCCGTCCTCGATCTTGCGTATCAACTCGGCCGACAACGCTTCCAGGCTTTGCTTGAGCCCCAGCCGCGCCTTGGTGAATACGCCCACGGCGCCTGCCGACAGCGCCTCGACGGCGACGCTGTTGCCCTGCTCGGTCAGCGTCGAGCAGATGATGGTCGGCGTCGGGCGTTCGCGCATGAGCTGGCGCAGGAAGGTCAGGCCGTCCATGCGCGGCATTTCGATGTCGAGCACCAGCACGTCCGGCCAGTCGCGGCGCATTTTCTCGATGGCGTAGAGCGGGTCGGCCGCCTGGCCGATGACCGTGATCCGTGGGTGGCTGGCCAGGCAACTGGTGAGCACCTGGCGCACCAGCGCCGAGTCGTCGACGATAAACACCTTGATCATCGCGGCAGGCTCCGTACCGGCGGCGACGGCAGGCCGTTGCGCAGGCACTCGATTGCACCGCTGCGGCCGTTGACCTGCAGGCGCCGGTAATGGTCGCCGTTGAGGTCCCAGGCGTCGACCGACCAATTGCGCAGGCTGAACTGTTCCCGCGCAAAAGCGCTGTTGCCGGCGCCGACCCTGCGCCGTGGGTTGCCTTCGAAGCGCACCAGGCTGCCACCGCCGAAAATGCCCTTGCGGTACTCCGTAGGTTGCGTGCCGTGACGGGCCATGTCGGCGTGGATGCGCTTGAACACGGACTCGCCGTAACGGGTGTCCAGGCGTGTGCCTGCGCCCGGATCGTTGGGCAGCAGGAAGTGCGAGACCGCCAGCAGCCGCCGGTGTGGGTGCCACAGCACTACGGCGACGCAGCTGCCGAGCAAGGGGGTGACCACGCCGTCGTGGGTCCCGAAGAAGTAATCGCCGGGGTGCAGGAATATCGAAGGTTTCATAAAAGCTCGTAGACCGAAGGGCAGGTCAGGCGCATCGGCAGATCAAAGCCGTGGATGCTTTCCGCGTGCCCGATAAACAGCAGGCCGCCGACGCGCAGCTGGGTAATCAGGCGCCGGACAATCCGCTGTTTCTCTTCGTTGTTGAAATAGATCAGTACGTTGCGCAAAAAGATCACGTCGAAAGGCCCGAGTGCCTCTGGCAGCGGTTGCGTTAGGTTGATCTCACGCAGGGTGATGCGCTCGCGCAGCGCGGCCTGCACGCGAAATCGCCCGCTCATGTCGCCGACGCCGTTCAGGCAATAGCGCTTGAGCCAACCCTCGGGAAAATACTTGGCCTGGGCCATGTCATAGATGCCGTCGCGGGCCCGCGCGAGCATGCTTTGGCTCAGGTCGCTGGCGACGATGGACCAGTCCTGCGTGCGCGCGTTTTCGCTGGCAACCATTGCCAGGCTGTAAGGCTCTTCGCCGGAGGAGCAGGCGGCACTCCAGATCTTCTGCGGTCCGCGCTGGCGGGCCAACCATTCACCGAAGAAATCGAAGTGCGGATGCTCACGAAAAAAGTACGTTTCGTTGGTGGTGAGCAAATCCACCACCAGCCGCCGCTCCTTGATGAACAACGGGTTGTCGAGCAACTGCAAGTAATCGGCGTAGCTGCCCAGCCGATAGTGGCGCAGGCGCTTCATCAGGCGGCCGGCGACCAGCGGACATTTGTTGGGCGCCAACTGGATGCCCGACGCCTCGGCCATGAGTTTCTGCAAGCGGCGAAACTCGTGTTCGGCGAGTTTCGGCAGGGTTAAAAGCGCAGACATTCAAAGGCCGTTCGTGACGGCAAGGCTCAATTGCGCGATGTCATCCAGCGACAATACCTGGGCGATATCGAGAATGATCGTGAAACCTTGTTCATTGCGGGCCATGCCGGCGATGAAGTCGGTGCGGATCCCGGCGCCGAACGGCGGCGGTGCGACCACCTGCTGCGGGTCGATATCGAGCACCGCGTCGACGGCATCCACGACCAGGCCGATGGCCTGGGTGCTGTCGCTCAAGGCCAGTTCGATGATGACAATGCAGGTGCGGTTGCCCGCGCGGGTCAGCTCGAAGCCAAAGCGCGCAGCCAGGTCCAGCACCGGCACGACATTGCCGCGCAGGTTGATCACGCCATGGATAAACGCCGGCATCATCGGCACGGCCGTCACTTGTGCGTATTCGATGATCTCGCGCACCAGTTCGATCGGCAGCGCATAGTCCGCGTCACGCACGCGAAACGACAAGTGCTGGATGCTCAGGGGTTCGGCCAGTGAGTCGACGGTTTGAAAACGTTGGTTGGCAAGGGAAGTCATGGGCGCGGTGCTCAATTGAAACTGACGAACTGGCCTTCATCGACCGTCGTCCTGCCCTTGGACCAGCTTGGCGACGCGCTGGCGTAGTTGTCCTGGCTGCGCGGCAGGCCACGCTTGAGTGCGGGGCCGTCCTGTTCGAAGCGGAAGAAGCCGATCAGCTCCTGCAATTGTCCGGCCTGGGCGTTCATTTCTTCGGCGGTGGCGGCAAGCTCTTCCGAGGCGGCGGCGTTTTGCTGGGTGATTTGGTTCATCTGGCCCATGGCAACATTGATCTGCCCGGCGGCGCTGCTTTGTTCCTGCGAGGCGGCAGTGATTTCCTGCACCAGGTCCGAGGTTTTCTGGATGTTCGGGACGATTTCGTTCAACAGGCGGCCAGCCTGTTCGGCCAGGTGCACGCTGCTGGAGGCAACTTGACCGATCTCCTGGGCCGCCACCTGGCTGCGTTCGGCGAGCTTGCGCACTTCGGCGGCGACCACCGCGAAGCCTTTGCCGTGATCACCGGCGCGTGCCGCTTCGATGGCGGCGTTGAGCGCCAGCAGGTTGGTCTGGTAGGCGATGTCGTCGATGATGCTGATCTTGTCGGCAATCTGCTTCATCGCCAGCACCGTGTCGCTGACCGCGCCACCGCCTTGCACCGCGTCGTTGGCGGCTTTGCCGGCAATGCCGTCGGTGATTTTTGCGCTTTCAGTGTTCTGGGCGATCGACGCCGACATTTCCTCGACCGAGGCGCTGGTCTGCTCGACGCTGGCCGCCTGTTCGTTGGCGGCCTGGCTCAGTGACTGCGAGGTGGAGCTGACTTGTTCGGACGCCGAGGAGAGTGAATCGGCGGAACTGCGCACGTCTCCGAGGATGCTGCGCAGGCGCTCGGTCATGTTTTGCATGGCAGCGAGCAACTGGCCGGTTTCATCGCGGCTGTCTGCCTGCAGGTCCTGGCTCAGGTCGCCGGCAGCCATGCGGTTGGCGGCGGCCACCGCACCGTTGAGCGGCTTGGTGATACTGCGCGTGACCAGCACGCCAATGACCACGCCAAACAGCGTGGCGGCGAGGACCAGCGCGATCATTTGCAGGCGCGAGCGGTCGGCGATGTCGGAGATTTGCTGATTGGCCTCTTTGGCGCGCTCCTGTTTGTAGCGGCTGACTTCGCCGATCAGGCGGTCGATCTGCTCGCCGCTGACCACGGCCTTGGGCAGCAGGTCGGTGACGTCGCTGGTCTCCTGCAGCTGGCTGGATTGCTGATGCAGGGTCAACACCTGGTGCACCAGGTTTTCGTAGTCCTTGAGCGGCGTTTCCAGCTGGTCGATCTGCGCCATGCCTTCCTTGGTGATAAAGCTGGCGCGAGCGCTGTTGATCAGCGTGCGGGTTTTATCCAGTGCGGCCTTGGCCTGGTTCGCCGCCTGCTCACGCGCCGCGTGGTTGGTCGACAACAGGCTCTGGCGCATCGAGCGGCCGGCGACGATCAGCTGGATATTGGCTTCCTGCAGGGTGCTCAAGCCCGTGACGTCCAGCTCGTACATGCGGTCGGACAGGCCATTCACCTGTTCGAGGTTGCGGATGCCGATAAACCCGATGATCGCGGTCAACGCGACGACCACCAGGAAACCGGCGGTGAGTCGGATGCCTATCTTCATGTTGCGAACAAATTGCATGCGGTTTCTCCTGAAAAGGCTAGGCAAGGGGTTCTAAAAGGGATACGTCGAGGGCGGCAGGGGCCTGCAGCTGTCGGAACAGGCTGGGCACATCCAGGATCAGCGCCACTTGCCCGGAGCCGAGGATGGTCGAGCCACTGATGCCGCGCAGGTGCTGGAACATCTGGCCGAGTGGCTTGATCACGGTTTGCAGCTCGCCCAGCAGGTGGTCGACGATCAACCCGGCGTGCTGCCGGCCTTGGCTGACCACCACGATATTGCGGCGCCGGGCAGTGCTTGCGGGCAGCCCGAAGTGTTGATCCAGGGCTATGCACGGCAGCGGCGTGCCGCGCAGGTTGAGGTAGCCGTACTGGCTGGTGAGCGACGCGGCGTTGGCCTCCATGCATTCGGTGACCATGTCCAGCGGGATGACAAAACTGTCTTGGCCCACGCCCACGTGAAAGCCGTCAATGATCGCCAGGGTCAGCGGCAGGCGAATCCGGAAGGTGCAGCGCAGGCCTTGCTGCGACTCGATCTCGATGCTGCCGCGCAATTGCTCGATGGCGCTGCGCACCACGTCCATGCCAACGCCGCGCCCGGAGAGGTCGGACACCTGTTCGGCGGTGGAAAAGCCGGCTTCGAAAATCAGCCGGTGAATCGCGGTCTCGTTGAGCACCGCGTCTGCCTCGATCAGGCCTTTGCCGATGGCTTTTTCGCGAATCCGCGCGGTATTCAGGCCGCGCCCGTCGTCACTGATTTCCAGCACGATCATGCCGGAGTCATGGTAGGCGTTGAGCTGCAGGTTGCCCTCGGCGGGCTTGCCGGCTGCGAGGCGTTCGGCGGCCGACTCGATGCCATGGTCGATAGCGTTGCGCACCAGATGGGTGAGCGGGTCGGCGATCTTGTCGATCACGGTTTTGTCCAGCTCGGTGTCGCCGCCACGGATGCCCAGCTGGATGTGCTTGCCCAGTTGCTTGCTGACATCGCGGACCACGCGGTGGAAGCGGTTGAAGGTTTCACCGACCTCGACCATGCGCAGTTTCAGCGCGCTCTCGCGGATCTGCTCGACGTGCTGGTGCACGGCCAAGGCGCTTTCGATACACGCATTGTCGCCAGTGCGTTTGGCCTGCATCTGCGCACCGGCGGTGCTGATGACCAGCTCGCCGACCAGGTTGATCAGCTCATCGAGCTTGTGCGCAGGGACCTTGACCATGCTGGTGTCTTGCGGACGGCGGTCGCGGGCCGGCGATTTTTTTTCGGCGGGCGCGGCCAGGGTCGGCGCTGGCTCGACGCAGGGTTCGAGGGTGAGGGTGCAGAAGTCGACGATGAAGTCGAAGACGTCGGCGATCTCCTCGCGGCTCGCGGCGCTGCGCAGGGTCAAGGTAAAGCCCAGGTAACAGGCTTCGGGGTCGAAGCTGTCGAGGCCCGGCAGCCGATCGGTGCGGGTGTGCAGGGTGACGATTTCGCCCAGGCGGCTGAGGTAACGCAGGAAGGCCGCCGGATCGAACCCGTTGCGCAACAGCGCCTCGCTGAAGTCGATCGACAGTTGCCAGAGTTGCGCATTGGCGCTGATAGTCGGCGCGGCCGGCACGCTGTCGACGACGAGCGTGTCGTCACTCAGGCCACGCGCCTGGGCCAGGGCGTCGAGCAACAGTGCCTGTTGGGCCAGGTCGGTGTGCATCTCGCCGGTGGCGGGGTCGACGGCTGCAAGCATCCGGCGCAGTTCGTCCATGCAGCGCAGCATCAACGAGGTGAGGTCTTCATTGAGCGTGCGCTGGCCGTCGCGCACTTGCATCAGCAGGCTTTCAAGGTGATGGGTGAGATTGACCAGCGGTGTCAGCGAGAAAATGCCCGCCGAGCCCTTCAACGTGTGCACGGCGCGGAACAAGCCGTTGACCGCGTCGCTGTCTTCGGGCGCGGTTTCCAGTTGAAGCAGGCTGTCTTCGGCATCCTTGAGCAAGTCCCGGCCTTCGCTCAGGAAGCCCTGGAGCAATTGGTTCCACTGTTCGCCAGTGAGCATGGTCAATCCTCGATCCGAGCGTTGGGAAACAGTGATTCCAGGCGCAGCAGTGCGAGGGTTTCGCGCACGGCCGGGGCGGCATCGACCACGGTGACCGGGCTACCGCCCTGGCTGAGCGCGCGTTGCATCACCAGCAGCAATTGCAGGCCGGCGCTGTCGAAATCGCCGATGCCGGCCAGGTCAAGCTGCCAGGCGTCGGCATTGAGCGGCAACAGCGCGACAAAGGCATCACGCGCCTCGCTGACCTGATAAATGCTCAGGTCACCGTCGATACGAATGCGCGTCGGGCCGCCGAAAGCGGAAGGGGTCAGCGTGAACATGGGCTCAGCCCATCAACTTTTCGACGGCCGCCAACAGGTTCTGCGGCTGGAACGGCTTGACGATCCAGGCCCTCGCGCCGGCCGCCTGGCCTTCGGCTTTTTTCGACTGTTCGCTTTCGGTGGTGAGCATGATGATGGGCGTGAAGCGGTATTCGTTGCGCGCCTTGACCGCTTTCACCAGGCCGATGCCGTCGAGGTTCGGCATGTTCACGTCGCTGATGATCAGGTTGATCTTTTGCCCGGTCAGCTTGGTCAGTGCATCGCGCCCGTCGCAGGCCTCCAGGACCTGGTGGCCGGCGCCGGTGAGGGTCATCTTGACCAGTTGGCGCATGGACTGCGAGTCATCGACGATTAGTATGGTCTTGGCCATGTTCGGCTCCCTCGAAAGTGAAATTAACTGGAAAGTCGTCGCCTCAGAAAAATGTCACTTCGGCGCTGGAAGGGGTCTTGGGCTGGCCGTGGCGTTCTTCATCAGTGGTAAAACGCTGACGTAGCCGGTCCAGCCAGGCAGGAGCGTCGTGCAGGCTCGGGTCGTTGGCGACGATGGCGTCGAGCAGGTCCTGCAGGTCACTCTGTACGTGTTCGAGCATCTGGTCGGTGCGGTCCTGGAACTGCAGGCTGACCATGATTGCCTGGATGTCGTGCTGGGTTTCGCGGGCATCGTGCTGCAGCGCGTGGGAGGCGTCGGACAACTGGTTGAGGTTGTCGCCCAGGCGACTCATCACGCCGCTCACCGACTGGCTGAGGAAGTCCAGGTTGCTCTGTTCGCTGGTGCCCAGTTCGGCGGCCGCCTCGATGGTGGTCTGGATCGCGTGGGTGATCTCGCCAACCTTCTCATCCATGGCCAGGCCGGTCTCGGCCGACAGCGTGGAAAGCTTGCGCACCTCATCGGCGACCACCGAAAAACCGCGGCCGTACTCACCGGCCCGGGCCGCCTCGATAGCCGCATTCAGTGCCAGCAGGTTGGTTTGCTTGGCAATCTCCTGGACCCGGCGGGCCATGTGCTGCAACTGGCTGGCGTAGCTGTCCAGGTGGCTGATGGTGTCGAGCAGTGCATGCTGGCGCTGGCTGCTGGCGCGAAACGATTCGGTGACTTCGTGCAGGCGCTGGTTGGCATCGCGCAGGCTTTCGCCGACGCCGCCGTTGCCGAGCACGTCGTTGGAGTTGTCGAGGCTCTGTTCGAGGCGTTGGGCGATGTTGTGGAAACGCTGGAACAGCTCGCCGATATTGCTTTGCAGCAATGCCCGCGTTTGCCCCAGGCTGTCGCGCCAGCTCGGGGCGACGCCCTCGATCAGTTGCCAGTCGCCAGCGCTGGCGTGCGTCACGACCGATTCAACCGGCGTCTGGGAATGACTGGTGGCAGCGGCTTTGGCGGTTTTTCTCGGGCGCAGGGCGAGCAGGGCGAGGCTGCTCAGCAACAGTCCGGCGTGGGGTAACAGGTGGACGGGTACAACCAATCCGATGGTTGCCAATGCGAGGCCGAGCCAGGCCCCAAGGTAAATGCGCATCGCCAGCTTCCGTTGCAGGGTGTCAGATCGGCGGATGATAGCGATGGCGTAATGATGTCAGTATAAGGACAACCCTTAATCCGTAGGTTATGTCCTACAAAACCAAGCGGGCTTTGGGCGGGTAACAAGTCGACCGGTCGATCAGGTAAAAAGCGTTGCACCCAAGGGTTGCAAGAGCAGCGTCGATTGCGGGGTGCAGGCTGGGCAGGGAGTTTGGAGTAGGGTTTCGGCGTAAGGGTCGCTCACGCCGAGCCAGGCCTCCCTCACAGGCCTTGGCTGCCGCGGATCAGGTCATACGCTTTGCGCGCAATCGGGTTTGCCGTATTCGGCCGGATCCACAGGTAGTAGGTGACTTCCGGCAAGCGCGGCAATCCATCCGTTTCCCCGAGCACGCGCATGTCCGGCCCGAGCATCTCCATGCTCCGTGGCGTCACGCCCAGGCCCGCGCGAGTGGCGGCCTTGATGCCGATCAAGTTCGACGCCAGGTACGCCTGGCGCCAGGGGATATTCGCCCGCTCCAGGGCCTCGAGCGCGTAGCGCCGATAGATGCTCGGCTCGTCGACAAGGATCAGCGGCAACGGCTCGCTCGGCGAATGAATGTACTGCGCCGAACAGATCCACCACACCGGCGAGGTGCGCAGGGCGAAGCCTTCCAGGTTGGGGTCGGAGCGGGTGGAAATCACCATGTCGACCTTGCCGCGGTGCAGGTCATCCATCAGGAACGGGCTGCGGCCCACATCGATTTCCAGGCGCAGGCGCGGCGCGGAACGGGCGATATGGCTGAGGATCGGCGGCAGGATGGTGTCGGCGATATCGTGTGGCGAGCCAATGCGCAGCACGCCGCTCAGGCTGCTTTCGCGCAGCGAATTCAGCGCGTCGTCATTCAGCGACAGCATCTGCCGCGCATGCCGCAGCAGCTGCAGGCCCGGCTCGGTCAGCTGTTTCTGCCGGCCGCGCTTCTCGAACAGGCTGACCCCCACTTGCTGCTCCAGGCGCTGCATGTGCTGGGTCACGGACGATTGGGTGCGAGACAGGTGCGTGCCGGCTTCGGCGAAGCTGTGGTGGTCGACCACGGCGATAAAGGTGCGCAGGAGTTCAAGGTCGAGGGTCGACATGGCCGGTTCCAGGGGCGGTTTTACATCAAGGGTGTGAAGTTAAACATTACAGATATTTATGTATGCGTGAAGCAGATTTTTACCGCGCCCAGTAAATCATGGGTTATGCCGAAACTGCAGGTCGTGCAGATACGGCAAGTTATAACGATATGAGATATTTGCATTTCCGTTGCCCCTGCACACTCCCTAGCATGCCCCTCCATCAGGTCGGGGTACGCCGATCATTAGCCAGGGGGAAGTCCAATGATGTTGAAGAAATGGTTGCCGGTGGCCCTTGGGTCGATGATCGCCCTGGGCGGCAGTGTGGCGGCGCAGGCCGATGCGACCCTGGACAAGATCGAGCAGCGCCATGTGCTGGTGGTCGGCGTGCTGTTGTCCGGCGGGCCGTTCGGCAGCATCGACCCGGCCACGCAACAGCCCAAGGGCTTGAACGTCGACCTGGCCAACGAGCTGGGGCGTCAACTCAAGGCCCAGGTGCAACTGGTGCCGGTGTTGCCGGCCAACCGCGTGCAGTTCCTGCAACAGGGCAAGGTCGACCTGCTGATCGCCAACATGGAGTGGACCGCCGAGCGCGGTGAGATCCTCGGTTTTGTCCCGACCCCGTTCTACCGCATCGGCGGCACCGCCGCAGTGCTCAAGGACAGCAAGATCACCCGTTGGGAAGACCTCAAGGACCAGCCCGTCTGCACCTCCCAGGGCAGCAGCTATGTGAAGCCGCTGACCGAGCTCGGCGCGCAGATCAAGGCGTTCAAGAGCTCCTCCGAATCACTGCTGGCGCTGCGTGGCAACAACTGCGTGGCGGCGGTGCATGACTCCACGCTGATCAACCCGCTGATCAACGACAGCGCCGAATGGAAGGATTACCGCGCGATCAGCCCGGAACTCAACCCGGCACCGTCGGTGATCTGGACCCGTCGCGGCGAAAACGATACCCAGGCCAAGCTCGACCCGATCGTCAAGGAACTGCACCGCAGTGGCTGGCTGATCGACGCCCAGACCCGCAACCGCATCAGCCCGGCGTCGCCGGCCCTGGTGGAATTGCAAAAACAGTTCAAGGGCGCCTGAGCATGCAGATCAAAACCCTGGCCGCACTCGGCCTGGCCCTGTGCGCCGGCTTCGCACACGCCGACGCTACCCTCGACAAGATCCAGCAGCGCCACGCCATCAGCGTCGGTGTGATTCTCAGTGGTCCGCCGTTCGGCACCCTCGACCCGAAGACTGGCGAGCACCTGGGCTACAACGTCGAACTGGCCAAGGGCATCGGCCAGGCGCTGGGCGTCGAGACCCGGACAGTCTCGGTGCTGGCGCCCAACCGCGTGCAGTTCCTGCAGCAGGGCAAGGTCGACATCCTGATCGCCAATATGCAGTTCACCGAAGAGCGCGCCGAGATCCTCGACTACGTGCCGACGCCGTATGAAGAAGTCGGCGGCGCGGCCTTGATTCGCAAGGGCGCGGGCATCACCCAGTGGGCCGACCTCAAGGACAAGCCGGTGTGCGTGTCCCAAGGCAGCAACTTCATCAAGCCACTGCAGGAGACCTACGGCGCGCAGATCAAGGCGTTCCGCAGCCAGTCCGAATCGCTGTTGTCGCTGCGCGGCAATGGCTGCGTGGCGGCGGTGCACGTCAGCCCGACCATGCACGCATTGCTCAGCGATGCCGAGTGGGCCGGTTATGAGATCCCGTTGCCGGGCGACCTGATCCCGTCCAAATCGGTGATCTGGATTCGCAAGGGCGAACACGACACCCAGGCCAAGCTCGATGCCATTGTGCGCGACTGGCACAAGAGCGGCTTCCTGATCGCCCTCGGCGAGCGTACCGGCATGGCGCCGTCCCAGGCCCTGCGCGACCTGCACGAGCACTACAGCCATGAGTGATGCGTTGTTCGCCACCTTGCAACAACTGCTCGGCGCGGCCCATGTACACAGCAGTGACGAGGCGGCGCAGTACCTCACCGACAAACAGGGGCGCTACACCGGGCAGGTGATTGCGGCGGTGCACCCGGCCAACACTGAAGAAGTGGCGGCGGTGGTGCGCGCCTGCGTGGCGTTGAAGGCGCCGATCGTAGTGCAGGGTGGCAACACCGGCCTGATGGCCGGTGCCACGCCGGATGCCAGCGGGCGTTCGGTGTTGCTGCTGCTCGACCGCATGAACCGCGTGCGCCAGGTCGATACCGACAATGACACCCTCACGGTGGAGGCCGGCTGCATCCTGCAACACGTGCAGGACGTGGCCCGCGCTGCCGGCCGCCTGTTCCCCCTGAGCCTCGGTGCCGAGGGCAGTTGCACGATTGGCGGCAACCTCGGCACGAATGCCGGCGGCACGGCCGTGCTGCGTTACGGCAACACCCGTGAGTTGACCCTGGGCCTGGAAGTGGTGACCGCCGAAGGCGAGATCTGGCATGGCCTGCGCGGTCTGCGCAAGGACAATACCGGCTACGACCTGCGCGATTTGTACATTGGCAGCGAGGGCACGCTCGGCATTATCACCGCGGCCACCCTGAAGCTGTTCCCGCAGCCCTTGGCCCAGGCCACCGCGCTGTTGGCCTTTGACCAACTGGCCCAGGCCGTGGCGTTCCTGTCCCACGCCCGCGCCGGTTTTGGCGCCAATCTCACGGCCTTCGAATTGCTCAGCGCCGATTGCCTGGCGTTGCTGCGCGAGCAGTTCCCGGACGGCCCGCAGCCGTTCAAGGGCGCGAGCCAGCCGTGGTTTGCCTTGATCGAACTCTCCGACAACCACGGCGAACAGCATGCCCGCGAAGCCTTTGAGCGCGTGCTCGGTGAAGCCTTCGAGCAGGCCTTGATCGCAGACGCGCTGATTGCCGAAAGCCTGGCGCAAAGCGAAGCACTGTGGCTGCTGCGCGAGAACATGAGCGAGGCGCAAAAGCGCGCCGGGCGCAATATGAAGCACGATATCTCGGTACCGATTTCCCAGGTGGTGGCCTTCGTCGCGCACACGGATGCCGTGCTCCAGCAGCATTTCCCCGGCGTGCGCAATTTCACCTTCGGCCACCTCGGCGACGGCAACCTGCATTACAACGTGGCGCATCCACTCGATTCGACGGTGGAGGCGCACATGGCGCAGTACGCCGAGTTGAGCGCGATGGTGCACGACAGCGCCCATGCCCATGGCGGCTCGATCAGTGCCGAGCACGGCATCGGCCAGCGCAAGGTGGGCATGCTGGGTCGCTATAAAAGCGCGGTGGAACTGGACCTGATGCGCCGCATCAAGCAGGCGCTGGACCCGCACAACCTGCTCAATCCCGGCAAAGTCCTCGAGGTGCAGCCATGACCGTACGCCTGTCCCGGCGCGTGCAGCGAGTGTCGCTGTCCGCCAATGCCGCCGCCAAGTCCCGCGCCACCGAACTGCGGGAGGCCGGTCGTGACATCCTCGACCTCACCACCGGCGAGCCGGACTTCGACACCCCGGAGCACATCAAGCAGGCCGCCTATGCGGCCATCGCTGCGGGTGCCACCAAGTACACGCCGACGCCGGGCGTAAAGGCCTTGCGGGTGGCGGTGCAGCGCAAGCTGGCCGCAGAAAACCACCTGGATTATCCGCTGGCGTCGATTGTGATCGCCAACGGCGCCAAGCAGATCATCTTCAATGCTTTCGCCGCCACCCTGGATGACGGCGATGAAGTGCTGGTGCCGACGCCGTACTGGCCGTCATTTCCCGACAGCGTGCGCTTCAACGGGGGCGAGCCGGTCTTGATCGAATGCGGGCTGGAGCAGGGCTGCAAGCTGCTGCCGGCCCAGTTGGAACAGCACATCAGTGCGCACACGCGCTGGCTGATTCTCAACGGCCCGGGCAACCCCAGCGGCGCGGTGTACAGCACCACCGAGTTGCAGGCGTTGGCCGCGGTGCTGCGTCGCCATCCCCAGGTGCTGGTGCTGCTGGATGAACTGTATGAACACATCCGCTTCGACGGTCGTCCGGCCCAGAGCCTGTTGAACGTCGCTCCGGACCTGCAGGACCGGTGCCTGCTGGTGGGCGGTGTGTCCAAGACCTACGCCATGACCGGCTGGCGCATCGGCTTTGGCGCGGGGCCGAAAACCCTCACCGACGCCATGGCGGTGGTGCAATCGCAATCGACCTCCGGTGCTTCTTCGGTTGGCCAGGCGGCGGCGTTGGCGGCCTACACCGGCGGACTGGATTTTCTCGCCGAGCAGGTTGCGGCGTATCAATTGCGCCGGGACATCCTGGTCGCCGCGCTGGAAAACGTCGACGGTCTGCAAGTGCTGGAACCCCAGGGCGGCTTCTTCGTCTTCGTGCGTTGCGCCGGGCTGCTGGGGCGTTCTCGTCCCGATGGCCAGCGCATCGACAACGACGGCGACGTGGTCGCCTGGTTGCTGGAGGAGGGCGTGGCCGGGGTGGCAGGCAGCGCCTATGGGTTGTCGCCGTGGTTTCGCCTGTCGATTGCCACCGCGACCGAGAGTGTCGCCGAAGCAGGGCGGCGGATCGCGACCGCCTGCGGGAAGTTGCAATGATGGAGCTGTTCGTCCACTGGGCTGCCGGTATCGGCCTGAACTACAACTTTCTGCTGGATGCCTATCAGCGCGGCACGCTGGTGCAGGGCGCGCTGACCACGGGGCTGCTGTGCCTGTTCACCATTATCGGCAGCCTGCTCGCGGGTATCAGCCTGGCGGCGATGCTGACGTCCGGCAACCCGTGGCTGGCCAAGCCGGCGCGGGTGTTTATCGAGGTCACGCGCAACACGCCGACCCTGGTACAGCTGTACTGCGCGTTCCTGGTGCTGAACATGCTGCTGACCCAGGCGGTCGGCGCGGCCAACCCGCTCACGCCGTTCGCCTGGGTGGTGATCGTCATCTCCCTGCACAAGGGCGCATTCCATGCCGAGGCCCTGCGCGCCGGCATCGAGGCGGTGCCCGCCGTGACCCTCGAAGCCGCCAGTTCGCTGGCCTTCAGCAGCCGTCAATTATTGTGGAATGTGCAGTTGCCGCTGGCCCTGCGTTTTGCCTTGCCGTCGCTGATCAACAACCTGATCGACCTGGTGAAGATGACCGCCGTGGCCTCGGCGATTGCGGTGGGTGACATCACCTACGCCGCGATCATGATCTGGACCCAGAGCGACAACGTGCTGGAGCTGATGATCCTGATCCTGAGCTTCTTCGGCCTGCTGAGTTTTATCGTCAATTGTGTGGGGCGCTGGCTCGAAGCGCGCCTGAGGATGCCCGGCTATGGCCATTGATTCATTCCCGGTGCTGTCGGCCTTGCTGCAATGGTCGCCGGCGCTGGTTGCAGGCTTTGGCCAGAACATCCTCATCAGCCTGTTGGCGATTGGCATTGGTTCGGTGCTGGGCCTGTTGATCGGCGCCCTGGCGCTATCGCCATTGGGGGTTGTCGCGCGGCTGTGGGTGCAGGTATTTCGCAATGCGCCGTGGCTGGTACTGATCTATTTCACCACCTACGTGTTTCCGTTCGAGATTCATATCGGCAGCAGCTACGTGTCGTTTCCCGACTGGATCAAGGTCACGATAGGCCTGGCCCTGCCGGCCAGTGCCAACGTCGCGGAAATCTTTCGCGGCGCCATCGGCTCGATCCCCAGCACCCAGTGGGAAGCCGCGCGTTCGCTGGCGTTCACCCGTGGCCAGCTGTTCCGTTCGATCATCTTGCCGCAGTGCTTCAAGCGCATGTTGCCGCCGTGGATGAACCTCTACGCGGTGGTCACCATGGGCACCGCGCTGGCGTCGCTGGTGGGCGTGCATGACGTGATCGACACCGCGCAGATTGCCAGCAACACCGTGAACATGACCGGTTTTACCGTGGTGATCTACCTCAGCCTGCTGGTGCTGTTCTTTGCCTATTGCTACCCGATTTCCCGTCTCACCCAACACCTGGAGCGCCGCTATGCCTTCTATTGAACCCCTGGTGAGCCTGCGGGATGTCCACCTGTCGTTCGGCGCCAACCCGGTGCTCAAGGGCATCGATCTTGAGGTGCTGCGCGGCCAGGCGGTGTCGATCATCGGCCCGTCGGGCTCGGGCAAGTCCACGATCCTGCGCTGCATCACCGGGCTGTTGCAGCCCCAGCGCGGCAGCATCCGCGTCGGCCAGACCCAGGTCGACACGCTGGCCCAGGAAGCCCAGCGCATCGAGTTGCGCAAGCGCGTCGGTTTTGTGTTCCAGCAATACAACCTGTTCCCGCACTTGTCGGTGCTGGAGAACCTGGTGATCGCCCCGCGCAAGGTGCTCGGGCGCAATCGTGCCGATGCAGAAAAAGACGCGCGGGCGCTGTTGGCCAAGGTGCGCATGGAGCACAAGGCCGACGCGTATCCCGGCCAGCTCTCCGGTGGCCAGCAGCAGCGCGTGGCGATTGCCCGTGCCCTGGCGATGCGCCCGGAACTGATCCTGTTCGACGAAGTGACCTCGGCACTCGACCCGGAAACCGTCGGCGAAGTGCTGACGGTGATCCGCGAGCTGACCGAAGAGGGCATGACCTGCGTGTTGGTCACCCACGAAATGCGCTTCGCCGAAGAGATCAGCGACGTCGTGTATTTCACCGAAAACGGTGTGATTGTCGAGCATGGCAGCGCCGCGCAGATTTTCCAGAACCCGGCCAGCGAACGCACCCAGACGTTCCTGCGCCATGCCCTGGGCGACTCCGGGCGCCGTGGCCCGATCGCCCATGATCCGTACCTGTTGACCAATTTGAGCCGTTACAGCCTGTCAGTCTGATAAGAGGAAAACCGTCATGAGTAGCGAAAACCGTGCTGCTGTTATCGAAGCGTTCCTGCAGCAAATCCGCGTCATCAACCAGCGCGGCGTAGACCGCGCGGCCCTGATGGAAATCGTCGGCCTGCTGGAAAACCTCGCCGAGCGGCGCGACCTGTTCAACTTCGATGAATTCCCCGCGCCGGTGCCGGGGCAGGGCAGTACCGCGTTCCGCTATCGCCTGAATGACGATGGCGACACTCCGACGCTGTACCTCAACTCGCTGTTGCCGGGCAAAAGCACAATCGCGCATAACCACGAGACGTGGGCAATCATCAGTGCGGTGGAAGGCCAGGAAATCAACTACGTCTACGCCCGCAGTGATGAAGGCCGTGAGCCGGGCTTCACCACCCTGACGCTTGAGAAAGAAGTGATCGTGCAACCGGGCACCTCGATTTCGTTCCTCGGTGAAGACCTGCACGGCATCAAGGTTGAAGGCGAGCAGGCGACGCTGCACTTCCACCTCTACGGCTTGCCGCTGGAGTCGCTGAACGGCCGGTATGGCGTGGAAGCGGACGGCCGCATCCTCAACTACAACGCCTCGCAGATGGCGCCTTCCATCAAGGCGTATTTGTAAGCACTCCTGAGGATCGTTCCCACGCTCTGCGTGGGAACGCAGGTTGTGACGCTCTGCGTCACGCCAGACACCGGGACGCAGAGCGTCCCAAACGACATTCCCACGCAGAGCGTGGGAATGATCAAAGGGCGGGGTTTTTATGATTGATCTGTACTACTGGCCCACGGGCAACGGCCTCAAGGTCGGGATCCTGCTCGAAGAGCTGGGCCTGGATTACCGCCTGGTGCCGGTAAATATCCGTGAAGGCCAGCAAAAGCACGCCGACTTCCAGCGCATCAGCGCCAACGGGCGTATCCCGGCGATTGTCGACCACCGTCCCGAGGTGCCGTTGAGCCTGTTCGAGTCCGGCGCGATCCTCAATTACCTGGCCGACAGCGCCGGGCAATTCCTGCCACCGGCCGGCACTGCCGAGCGGCAGAAGGTCCAGGAATGGCTGTTCTGGCAGGTCGGGCATATCACCCCGTATCTCAGCCAGTTGCAGCTGTTCAAGGAGAAGGCCCCCGAGCCGATTGCCTTCGCCCTCGACCTGTTGAATGCCGAAGCCACGCGCCTGTACCGGGTGCTGGAGCAGCGCCTGGCCGAAGTGCCGTATGTGGCCGGCGAGTACTCGGTGGCAGACATGGCGATTTTTCCGTGGATCCAGCCGTTGCGCCAGGGCCAGCAGTTGGTGGACTACCCGCATATCCAGGCCTGGCGCTTGCGCATCCAGGCGCGGCCGGCGGTGCAGCGTGCCTATGCCAAGGGGCGCGAAGTGGCACCGGGCGAACGTTCGTTGGCGTTGCAGTAACTCTTTTCTTACTTTGTTGGGACTTCCATGAGCCAGACCATCACCCCAAGTCAACTGCAGCAATGGCTGTTCGACGGGCAGGAAATCGCCGTATTCGACGTGCGCGAACACGGGCAATACGGCGAGGCCCACCTGTTCCATGGGGTGAACCTGCCCTATAGCCGCCTGGAGCTGGAGGTACGCCGCCTGGCGCCCAACCCGCAGGTGCGCCTGGTGATCTACGACCAGGATGGCGGTGAAGTCGCGGCACTGGCGGCGGCGCGGTTGCAGGCGCTGGGCTACCGCCGCGTGCATGTGCTTGAAGGTGGCGCCCAGGGTTGGCAGGCCGCCGGTTTGCAGCTGTTTGCCGGGGTGCATGTGCCGTCCAAGGCCTTTGGCGAGCTGGTCGAGGAGGCCAGCCACACGCCTCACGTCACCGCGCGGCAACTGGCCGAGTGGCAGGCGCGTGGCGAGCCGCTGGTGGTGCTCGACGGGCGGCCGTTCGAGGAGTACCGCAAGATGACCATCCCCGGTTCGATCTGCTGCCCCAACGGCGAGCTGGGTTATCGCGTGCATGACCTGGTGCCGGATGACCGCACGCCGATCGTGGTCAACTGCGCCGGGCGTACGCGCAGCATTATCGGCGCGCAGACGCTGATCAACCTGGGCTTGAAAAACCCGATCTACGCCTTGGAAAACGGCACCCAGGGCTGGTACCTGGAAGACTTCCAGCTGGAGCATGGCAGCACCCGCCGCTACGCCGAGCAGGTCAACGGCGACCTGGCCTCCCAGCGCCAGGCTGCGCGGCAACTGGCTGAGCGGGCAGGGGTGACGACGGTGTCGGCGGATCAGGTTCGCCAATGGGCCGATGACGCGCAACGCAGCCTGTTCCTGTGTGACGTGCGCACTGGCGAAGAGTTTGCCCTGGGCACGTTGCCCGGCGCGCAACACACGCCGGGCGGGCAGTTGATCCAGTCCACCGACCTGTACATCGGCGTGCGCCAGGCGCGCATTGTGCTGGTGGACAGCGATGGCGTGCGCGCACCGATTGTCGCCAGCTGGCTGCGGCAGTTGGGGCATGAGGCCTACGTGCTGAGCGGTGGTATCGACAGTGGCCTGGCCCTGCCGGTGTTGCAGCCGGTGGCGTATGAGCCGTTGCCGTTGATCAGCCCAGAGGCGCTGGCGGCGCAATTGAGTGAGGTAAACCTGGTCGATCTGCGCCCGAGCATGGTGTATCGCAAGGGGCATATTGCCGGTGCTACCTGGTCGATTCGTGCGCAGCTTAAAACCGATCAGCGTCCGCTGGTGCTGGTGGCGGATGACCCTGCAGTGGCGGCCTTCGCGGCCCAAGGGCTGTCGGCTCGATTGCTCGACGGCGGCCTCACTGCCTGGGCAGCGGCTGGCCTGCCGGTCAACGAAGACTCGCAAAACCCGCCCGACGCGCAGTGCATCGACTTCCTGTTCTTCACCCACGACCGCCATAGCGGCAACAAGGACGCCGCCCGCCAGTACCTGGCCTGGGAAATCGGCCTGTTGGCGCAAATGAGTGAGGCGGAAATCGCCAGCCTCAAACCCTTGGCGCCGCCGTCACGCGTGCGCACGCGGTTGATCCACGCCGCACGTACCGAAAAGGGCCACGGCGGCCGCGCGGTCAATGTGCCGATCACCCGCCTGAGCACGGTGCTGTTCGACAACCTGGCGCAAATGCGCGACGCCCGTGCCCGCCGCGACAGCGAGCGCGTGCTGACCTACGGCGCGCGCGGCAACCCGACCTCCCACGCGCTGGAAGATCTGGTGAGCGAACTCGAAGGTGGCTATCGCACGCGTCTCTACGGCACGGGCCTGGCGGCAGCGGCCCAGGTGTTCCTGGCCTATCTGCGCCCCGGCGATCATGTGCTGATCACCGATGCGGTGTACTCGCCGGTGCGCAAACTGGCCTGCGAGTTTCTCCAGCCCTTCGGCATCGAGGTGAGTTACTTCTCGCCGGATGGCAAGGGTGTGGAGGCGCAACTGCAAGCCAATACCCGGCTGGTCTACGCCGAAGTGCCGGGCTCGCTGCTGTATGAACTGTGCGATTTGCCTGCGATTGCGGCGTTGTGCAAGCCGCGCAACATCCTGCTGGCCGTCGACAACACCTGGGGCTCAGGCTACCTGTACCGGCCACTGGCATTGGGCGCGGACATTTCGATCATGGCCCTGACCAAATACCTCGGCGGGCACAGTGACGTGATGATGGGCAGCGTGTGCACCACCGAGGCCGCCTGGCCGGCGCTGGGCAAGATGAGTGACACCTTCGGCAATTCGGTGAGTGCCGACGATGCCTACCTGATCCTGCGCGGTGCCCGCACCCTGGCGTCGCGCCTGGATGTGCACGAACGCCAGGCCGTGGACATCGCCCTGTGGTTGCAGGCGCAGCCGCAGGTCAAGCGCGTGTTCCACCCGGCGCTGCCCGAGCATCCGGGGCATGCGCTATGGCGTCGCGACTTCACCGGCAGCAATGGGTTGTTGTCGTTTGAGTTGGCCAGTGCCGATGCCGGCTACGTCGAACGCTTTATCGACGGCTTGCAGCTGTTCGGCCTGGGGGCTTCGTGGGGCGGCTATGAAAGCCTGGTCACCGTGGCCGACACCCAGGACCGCGACAGCGCATCCGACCGGGCGTTGAACCCGGTGGTGCGTTTGCATATCGGCCTGGAAGATGTGGCGGCGCTGATCGAGGACCTGCAGCGCGGGTTTGCGCTGGCAGGTTGAGGCCTGCGCGCTCCCATGCAAGGTGGGAGCGCGCAGCCGGTCAGTGCTTGACCGGCGTCGGCAGGGTCACGAGGTTGACGTAGCCGTCCCAGAATGTCTTCTGATCCACCCCGAACACCACCTTGGCCTTCTGCGTGCCTACCGGGGCGCCTTTCTTGTAGCCCAGTGCGCGGCCGTAGTCGGCGCCAAAGGTGGCGTCCACATCCACCCACAACTTGCGCGACTCGGTCACGATCTGCGGGTTGACCAGGTACAGCGCCGGCAGGCTGTCCCAGGTGAAGCTGTGGTAGCTGGGGTCCTTGTCGAACAACGGGCCGAACTCATGCTTGTACAGGTCGGCAATCGCGCCTTTCTGCGCAATCACGCGCTGGTACACCGACTTGTCGAAGGTGACCTTCTCGCACACGTCGTTGGGGAAAATCACGTGTTCGATGGGCGCGCGCAACACGATCTTCGCCGCCTCCGGGTCGAACCACCAGTTGAACTCCGCTGCCGGCGTGGTATTGCCCGGAATCTCCAGGGCACCGCCCATGTACACGATGCGCTTGATCAGCGGCACGATGTCCGGTGCCGAGCGGATCGCCAGGGCGACGTTGGTCAGCGGGCCGACCGCCAGGATCGTCACCTGATGCGGGTTGGCCCTTACGCTGTCGACGATGAATTGCGCGGCGGTTTCCTTGCGCAGCTGGGTGTGGGTCGCCAGGCCATCCGGTGGCGCGACCAGTTGGGAGGGCGAGGTCGGTCGCGGGTTCTTGAACGCTCCCGGCCAGCCTGAGCCGAACAGGGCTTTTTCCGCCTCGTAGGTGGCGTAGTCATGCAGCAGCGGGTAGGCGGCGCCGGAATACACGCCGACCTCTTTCTCCACGCCCATGCGCTCCACGGCCTTGAGGGCGTCGACCTGTTCCTGGTCGACCCAGGCGTTGCCGCTGACCAAGGTCATGCCCAGCAGGTCGATGCGTTTTTGCGCGTGCAGTTGGGCGAGCATGATGAAGGCCTGGCCGTCATCGTTGAGCACATTGAAGTCAGTGTCGAAGATGACTTTTTCCGCTGCCTGCGCGGTGCCGGCACACAGGCCGACCGCGACAAGCAGGGCACAGCGTTTCAGAAAGCCTTGCATGGTGGTTCATCCGAAAGAGTGGGTGTGATCAACGGTTCACCAGTTTCGCCGGCAAGGCGATGACCAGGAAGCTGCTGAGAATCAGGCAGCCGGCGAAAAACCACAAGGCACCCGCGCTGCTGCCTGTGACGTCGATCGCCACCCCCATCAACGAGTTGCTCACCAGGCCGGCGATATTCGCCAGCGAGCAGGCCAGGGCGAAGCCGGTAGCCGCGGCGGTGCCTTTGAGAAAGGTCGCCGGCAGGCTGAAGAACACCGGCACCGCGCCGATGATCGCCGCCGAGGCAATCGCGAACAAGGCGACGGTGGCCGCGACGTTGTGGGTAAAGAACGTGCTGGTGGCCATCGCGGCGGCGCCGATGAAAAACGGCACGATGATGTGCCAGCGGCGTTCGCGGTGTTTGTCTGAACTGGCGCCGATCAGCAGCATACCCAGCAGTGCAGCGACGCTTGGCAGCGCGGTGAGGATGCCGATATGGAAGGTGTCGGTGACCCCGGCGTTGCGAATGAAGGTCGGCATCCAGAAGCCCATGGCGTAGGCGCTGAGCAGGATCGAGAAGTCGATACCGCCGAGCATCCACACTTTGAGGTTGAAGAAACCGTCACGGAAGCTGTGCTTGCTGCCGTTGCTGTCGGCGTCGTCCTTGCGCAGCTCGGTTTCCAGCAGGGCCTTTTCTTCGTCCGACAGCCACTTGGCCTGTTGGTAGGTGTTGGGCAGTGCCCAGAACGTCAGTACGCCGAGCAGCACGCTGGGCACGGCTTCGATCAGGAACAGCCATTGCCAGCCGCGCAGGCCGGCCATGTGATCGAAGTGGCCCATGATCCAGCCGGACAACGGCCCGCCGATCACGCTGGACAGCGGCAGGCCGATCATGAACAGCGCGATGATGCGCCCGCGTCGGTAGGTGGGGAACCAGGTGGTCAGGTAGTACAGCACGCCCGGCAGGAAGCCGGCTTCGGCGGCGCCGAGCAGAAAGCGCAGGATGTAGAACTGGGTGGTGGAGGTGACCAGCATGGTGCAGGCCGACAGCAGGCCCCAGGTGATCATGATGCGCGCGATCCAGATCTTCGCACCGACCCGTTCCAGCACCAGGTTGCTCGGGACTTCAAACAGGATATAGCCGACAAAGAACAGGCCGGCGCCAAGGCCGAACGCGGTTTCGCTGAACTGCAACTGGTCGAGCATCTGCAGTTTGGCGAAACCGATGTTGATCCGGTCGAGGTACGCGGCCAGATAACAGAAACACAGGAACGGAATCAGCTTCCAGGTGATCTTGTGGTAAAGCGTGTTGACCGGGTCGGCGACCGTGGTCGCGGGCGCTGCATTCGCAATGGGCATCGGGGTGTCTCCTGGCGGTGACTTATGGTTTTTATACAGCCGCTTTTCTTTCAGCACTTCGGAGTGCTGTAGAAGCGACTTCCAAAGGCAGTGTCAGAAGACTGAGGGGGCCTGGAGGCGATCACGGGTGGGAACCGGCCTGGGTGGGCGCGGGCTTGACTGCGATGACATCGACGCGGTGTAGCTGATACACCGCAGCGTCTGCATCGCGGGCAAGCCCGGCTCCCACAGGGATCGGTTCCCACGGGGGACTGCATTCCAAGGCCTGGGCCTCAGTTTTTCAAGACCGCGCTCTATGGCGCGGTTCTCGGTACCGTCTTATTGCTCCCTGAATTTGCTCATGGCCTCCTGTTTGCTCACCACGTCGCCGTACTTGCTGTCGATATCGAACAGGTTGGCTTCGTGGGGCGCGGGGTGTCGGTCGCCGACGCACTCGCGCACGACGATGGTGCGAAACCCGTGTTGCACCGCGTCCACCGCCGTTGCACGAATGCAGCCGCTGGTGGAGCAGCCGGCGAGGACCACCGTGTCGATACCCTGGGCGTGCAGCATCGGGGCCAGGCTGCTGCCAAAAAACGCACTGGCGTATTGTTTGGTGATCACCACTTCATCGGCCTGGGGCAGCACCTCGACGCAGAACGCCGCGAGCGGGTTGCCTTCGACCATGTCTTTCATCACCGGGGCCTTCTTGACCCAGATGCCGCCGTCGGCGAAATGGCCGGGATGGTAACGGATATTGGTGTGTACCACCGCAATCCCGTGCCGGCGTGCGGTGGCCAGCAGCTCGACGCTTTCCGCCACGGCGATCACCACTTCGGGGGCATAGAGCGGCGCGCCTTCGGTGGTGTAGCCCTGCATGAAGTCGATCATCAGCAATGCGGCTTTTTTGCCGAAGCCGATACGGTTGCCCCAGACGCCTTGATAGTTGGCGTCGGCGGATTGTTCAGTCATGTTCGACCCTCATTGATGGGTGGTGCACAGGCTCTGTTTTTGTGGTGAGCGAGCTTTTTATGGTGAGCAGGCTTGTTGTCGTGAGCGGGCTTTTTTTGTGGTGAGCGGGCTTGCCCCGCGTTGGGTGGCGAAGCCGCCCCAATAGAGCCCATGAGGTCTTTCAGGCAGTCCGCGGTGCCTGGTTTCAGGGCGGCTTCGCCCCCCAACGCGGGGCAAGCCCGCTCACCACAACAAGCCTGCAGTCCACAAAAAAGCCTGCAATTCACAACAAGCCCGCTCACAACAAAACAAGCGCGCCTACCACAAAAGTCTCAGCCACTCCCTCGCTCCCTCAATAAGCACCAGACAGCAGGGCGCCCGCGCCGGGGACGATGGGTTCCAGGTCCAGGGCCTTGAGCATGGCGTAAGTGGTGGCGATGGCGGCGGTAAGCACTGGTTTGCCGGTTTGCGCCTCGACCTTGGCCACCACTGGCAGCGACTGCATCTGCACGCAGGCCGATAGCACGATCACGTCGACGCCTTCCAAGTTCATCCCGGCGACGATGGCCGGCAGGTTGGCCGGGTCGTGGCGGGCCACTTCGAGGTTGTCGGGAATCTCCAGCGCACGCCAGTCCACCACCTCGAAGCCTTCTTCACGGATGTAGTTCACCACCAGTTCGGTCAGCGGCTTCATGTACGGCGCGACAATCGCGATGCGCTTGGCACCCATCACCTTGAGGCCTTCGATCAGCGCGCCGGCACTGGTGATGACCGGGGCGTTGGCGTCGTTGTCAGCAGTGGCCTTGCGCAGGCGCTGTTCGGAATTGCGGTGGTAACCCAGGCCCATGGCCATGATCGCCACCAGGCACGCGTAGCCCAGCACGTCGACCTTGGCGTCGGACAGCTCGACGGCGCAACGGTCGGACTCGCCGTCCATGGCCGCCAGTTCTTCCTTGCGCACTTGCTTCATGCGCATGCGGCTGGAGTGAAAGGTAAAACGCTCGGGCCGGATCGCCTGGCGGGCGGTGAGCATCGCCGGGATCTCGGTTTCCATGGTGGTATTGGAACTCGGCACGATCTGGCCGATGCGGTAAGGCTTCTGCATGGTGGTCTCCATGGTTATTGTTCGAGGAAGTCGCCGAGGGCGTGGAAGAAACCGTCGAGGTCATCCCAGGGAATCATGTGTCCGGCATTCGGCACACGGGCGACCTGGATGCCGGGTTGCAGGTCCTGGATTTCGGCAATGTCGTCATCGAGGATCACGCCCCCACGCCCGGCCACCATCAACAGGGCAGGGGCCTTCAGATGGAGCAGGTGCTGGTGGAAATCCACGCTGTGGAAGTCATTGAAGGCACGCACGATGGCGGGCTCGTAGCAGGTGTGCAGCCATTCCGCGCGCAGCTGCAGCTGCTCGTCGGTCCAGGTGGCGCAGAAGGCGCGCATCGCCTCCGCATCCATGCCGACCTGCGATTGGCGGATCGAATCGACATACCACGGCAGCTTGCTCGGGTATTCGCGGCGACCCGGGCCGGAGACGGGCGGGTCGATCAGCACCACGCGGTTGACGCCCTGGGGATGCAGCACGGCGCTGCGAACAGCAAAGCGCGCGCCCATCGAGTGGCCCATCAGGTGGTAGCTCTCAAGGCCGAGTGCGTCGGCAAAGGCACCGATGTCCTCGGCGCAGGTGTCGGCGCTGTAGTCCAGTTCGGGCCCGGTCGACGACAAGCCGCGACCGCGTACGTCCAGCACGTAGGTGTCGAACTGCGCGCCAAGACGCTCGGCGACGAAGCCCCAGGTGATCGCCGGGCTGGTGATGCCGGGGATCAGGATCAGCGCCGGGCCTTTGCCGCCGTAGCGCAGGTAGTGCTGGCGAATGCCGTTGGCCTGGACGTTGCCGCCGTAGAGGTAGGTGCTCACGCGGCCACCCCCGACTTCAGTTCCTGGGCATACAGGTCATAGCCGTAGACCCAGGCCGGGTCTTCCTGGGTCCGCAGCCAGGTATTGGCGTTGGACACGGCCTGCACGCGGGAGGCGCGCTCCTTGCGGTTGGCTTCGTAGAGCTGGAACGCGGTGCGGTAGTCGCTGATCCCGGTTTCCTGCAGGCAGCGGGTAAGCATCGCCGCGTCTTCGATGGCCATGCCGGCCCCCTGGGCCATGTGGGGTTTCATCGGGTGGCAGGCGTCGCCCAGCAGCACCAGGCGACCACGGCTCCACAGTGGCAACGGGTTGCGGTTGCGCAGCGGCCATTTGGTCACGCTTTCGGTGGACTCGATCAGCGCCTGCACGGTGGGGTGGTAGCCCTTGAACGCGTCGAACATCTCTTCGCGGCTACTGTCGACGAACGCGCCCTGGAAGTCCCATTCGGCATGCGGCACGCCGGTCACGTAGTAGTACTCGTCGCGCTTGCCGGTGGTGTAATACACCATCATGTGGCGGTCTTCGGTCCACCACTTGATGCAGTCTTCGAACTTGAGGTCGTACTTGGCCAGCTGGTCGCCACGGATCAGCGCGCGGTGCGCAACCCAGCCGCTGTACAGCGGTTTTTCCACGCCGAGCAGTTCTTCGCGGATCTTTGAATTGATGCCATCGGCGCCGATCACGATGTCGGCGTAGGTCACTTCGCCGTCGGCGAAGGTCAGGCGCACCTGGGTGTCGGTTTCTTCGAGGGTTTCCAGGCGCTTGTTGAAGTGCAGGGTGCCGGGCTTGAGGGTGGACATCTGCAGCGCGTGCAGGTCGCCACGGTGCACGGTGATGTAGGACGCGCCGTAGCCGGTGAGTGGAATGCGCGAGAGGTAGTCGCCACTTTCACCGCAGCGGCTGAACCAGTGCTCGGGGTGCGAGCCCATCAGGTCCAGCTGCTTTTCGATGCCCATGCGCCGGAAGATTTTCATGATGTTGGGGCCCATGTGGATCCCCGCGCCCAGTCGGGAAAATTCCGGCGCCTGCTCGTACACGTCCACATCGAAACCGGCTTGCTGCAACAGGGTGGCTGCAGCCGCGCCGCCCAGGCCGGCACCGACGATGGCGATTTTTTGTGTGCTTCCCATGGGGCGTGATCCTCTCTCTTGTTGATTGTCGGCGGCGTCTGTCCGCAAGGTTTTTAAAGTGTATACGCTCATTTTTTGAAATGGGAAGCCCACCTTTAAAAATTTATTTTTCAACCGTTATTTTCATCTGTAACGCTTTTTACCCTTTATCTGTTGGGTTTGTGTGGAAAGGTAACGTTTTGGTGTGGTGCTTGCAGTTCGCCTTCAATTCAGGTCTTATCGTTATTAAATGGCGTATACGCTATAAAAATGCACCAGAGTGAAGCGCGGTGCCTGAACGTGGTGCAGCCCCAGAGGAGACAGGAAAATGCCGGTAAGCGATTGCGAACTGACCCAGATGTTTGAACACGTGCTGACGCTGTCGAAGGTCGACCCGACGCAGAGCGTCGCGGTGCTCAAGAGCCATTACTCCGACCCGCGCACCGTGCGCGCGGCGATGGATGCGGCGCAGCGCCTGGGGGCCAAGGTGTATGCGGTGGAGTTGCCATCGTTCAATCACCCACGGGCGATGGGCAATGACATGACTGCCTACTGCGGCGACACGGCGCTGACCGGCAATATCGCCGCGCAACGCGCGCTGGAGGCGGCCGACCTGATTGTCGACACGATGATGTTGCTGCATTCGCCGGAGCAGGAGCAGATCCTCAAGACCGGCACACGTATCCTGCTGGCCGTGGAGCCGCCGGAAGTGCTGGCGCGGATGCTGCCTACCGAGGAAGACAAGGTGCGTGTGCTGGCTGCCGAGCAGTTGTTGAAGCAGGCGCGCTCGATTCATGTGAAGTCGCGTGCCGGCAGCGATTTTCGCGCTGCACTGGGGCAATACCCGTCGGTGACCGAGTACGGATTTGCCGACGAGCCTGGGCGCTGGGACCACTGGCCCAGCGGCTTCCTGTTCTCCTGGCCCAACGAAGAAACCGCCGAGGGCGTGCTGGTGCTGGACATCGGCGACATCCTGCTGCCGTTCAAGACCTACACCCGCGAGAAGATCACCCTGGAGATCGAGAAGGGCTTTATCACTGGTATCCATGGGGGATTCGAGGCCGAGTACCTGCGCGACTACATGAAGTACTTCAACGACCCCGAGGTGTACGGCATCTCCCACATCGGCTGGGGCCTGCAGCCTCGGGCGCAGTGGACTGCCATGGGCCTGCACGACAAGAACGACGGCATGTGCATGGACGCGCGGGCGTTCTACGGCAATTTCCTCTTCTCCACCGGGCCGAACACCGAAGTGGGCGGGACGCGCAAGACGCCGTGCCACATGGACATTCCGCTGCGCAATTGCGATGTGTACCTGGATGACCAGGCCGTCGTCATCGCCGGCGATGTGGTCGCACCGCCAGCCTCCCTGGCACGCTGAATACCCACTGTGGGAGCGGGCTTGCTCGCGAATGCGCTACGTCGGTCAACAATGCGCCACCTGGCACACCGCATTCGCGAGCAAGCCCGCTCCCACATTTCGACTGCGTTCCGGCAATGAGATCCTTGAGTCATTGCGACAACCTCGCCATCATGCTTCCCCATCGCTAGCCACCCACTGAGCTTCGCCGTGCCTGATTCCTACGTTTTTTCTGAGCAAGTTGGCCACCTGTTGCGCAAGGCTTACCAGCGTCACCTGGCGATTTTTCAGCAGAATGTCGGCGACTCCCAGCTCACCGCCGTGCAGTTCGTCACCCTGTGTGCGCTGCGCGATCACGGTGCAAGTTCGCTGACTGAACTGGTCAAGGCCACGGCAGTGGACCAGGCGACCATTCGCGGTATCGTCGAGCGGCTCAAGGCCAAGGAATTGATCACGCTTGAGCCCGACCCGCAGGACAAGCGCAAAGTCGTGGTCGACCTGTCCCCGGCCGGCGCCGAACTGGTCGCGCAAACCGCGCCGCGTGCTGCGCAGATCAGTGAATTGACCATGAGCAACCTCAACCCCGCCGAACGCGTGGCAGTGCTGTTTCTGTTGCGCAAGATGATCGAGGATCCGCAGGAGTAGGGCGGCAGGGTTGTGAGCTGACCAGCGGTGCTCAGCAAACGTCCCTGTGGTGAGCAGACTTGCTTGTGGTGAGCGGGCTTGCTTATGTTGAGCAGGCTTGCTTGTGGTGAGCGGGCTTGCCCCGCGTTGGGGCGCGAAGCGGCCCCTTTCAAGCATGCTGAGTTATTGCTGAAGAATTGCGGAGTGTGGTTTTGGGGCCGCTTCGCAGCCCAACGCGGGGCAAGCCCGCTCGCCACAAAGAAGACTGCTCACTACAGGCAGTCTGTTCACCACAAAGAAGGCTGCTCACCACAGGAAGTCTGTTCACCACAAAGAAGGCTGCTCACCACAGGCAGTCTGTTCACCACAAAGAAGGCTGCTCACCACAGGCAGTCTGTTCACCACAAAGAAGGCTGCTCACCACAGGCAGTCTGTTCACCACAATAAGTCAGTTCACCACAGGTAGTCTGTTAACCACTTCCCCCCCCATTGGCACCGTTTTTGCTCCAGGTTGATGTAGCAGCCACTTCATCAGTCAAGTGTGTCGTGAGACCCCAGGTCCGCGGCGCTTTTTTTTGACTGTTTAGTGTAGTGACTACTTCACCAACTGTTACGAGCGAAGCGAATGATCAGCCAGCACATCACGGTAACGCTTGAGGTCAACGGGCAGCAAAGCGACGTCAGCGCCATGGCGGATACGCCGCTGTTGTTGGTGTTGCGCAATGACCTGCAGCTCAACGGCCCCAAGTACGGCTGCGGCCTGGGCGAGTGCGGTGCCTGCACGGTGATCATCGATGGCGTGGCGGCGCGTTCCTGTGTGTTCCCGCTGTCCGGCGCGGTGGGGCGCGAGATTGTCACCCTGGAAGGCCTCGGCACGCGCCAGGCGCCGCATCCGGTGCAGCAGGCCTTTATCGATGAGCAGGCCGCGCAATGCGGCTATTGCCTCAACGGCATGATCATGACCACCAAGGCCTTGCTCGACCGTAACCCCAACCCCAGCGAAGCCCAGGTGCGCAACGAGCTGTCGGGCAACCTCTGTCGCTGCGGCACCCATATCGAAATCCTCCGCGCGGTGCTGCGTGCCGCTCGCCTCATGACCGTGGATTGATGACCATGACCGACACTCCGCTTTCCCGTGACCAGTGGCTGGCCAAGGCCGGCGTCCTGTTGATCGTCGATGACGTGCTGCCGCCTTCGGGCCCGGTGGCCAAGGGCGGTACGCCGACCGTGAAGCCCAAGGAACTGGGGCTGTTTATCGCCGTCAACGACGACGGCCTGGTGTACGCATTCAACGGCCATGTGGATTTGGGCACCGGCATCCGCACTTCGCTGGCGCAGATCGTCGCCGAAGAACTCGACCTGGGCATGGACCAGGTGAAGATGGTGCTTGGCGACACCGAGCGCGTGCCGAACCAGGGCGCGACGATTGCCAGCGCGACCTTGCAGATTTCCGCCGTGCCCTTGCGCAATGCGGCCGCCGAAGCGCGGCGCTTCTTGCTGGCGCGGGCGGCGGGGCGCTGGGGAGTAAGCACCGCCAGCCTCAAGGTCGACGCCGGTGTGATTCAAACGGCGGACGGGCGCACCACCACCTACGGCGAACTGGTCAGCGGCCAGCACGACCAGTTGCGCATCAGCGGCGACGCACCGCTCAAGGCCGTCGAGGATTACCGCCTGGTGGGCAAGGGTGCTGCGCGGGTGGATATTCCCGGCAAGGCCACCGGCGAACTGACCTATGTGCACGACATGCGCGTGCCCGACATGCTCCATGGGCGGGTGATCCGCCCGCCGTACGCCGGCCTGGATTGCGGCGAGTTTGTCGGCAACAGCCTGCTGCGCGTGGACGAGGCCTCCATCGCGCATATCCCCGGCATCGTCGCAGTCGTGGTGATCCGCGATTTTGTCGGCGTGGTGGCGCTGCGTGAGGAGCAGGCGATCAAGGCCGCCGAAGCGCTGCAGGTGCACTGGAAACCTTGGAACAATGGGTTGCCGGACATGAGCGATGTGGAACAGGCCATCCGCGACAATCCACGGGTGCGCCGCACTGTTCTCGACCAGGGCAATGTCGATGAAGCGCTGGCGGGTACCAGCCAGCGCTTGTCGCGCAGTTATTTGTGGCCTTACCAGATGCACGGTTCGATCGGCCCGTCCTGTGGCGTGGCGGACTACCAAGCCAGTGGCAGTCGCGTCTGGTCCGGCAGCCAGAACCCGCACCTGTTGCGCGCTGACCTCGCATGGCTGCTCGAATGCGATGAAGCGCTGATCGACGTGATCCGCATGGAAGCCTCCGGCTGCTACGGGCGTAACTGCGCTGACGATGTCTGCGCCGACGCCTTGCTGCTGTCGCGCGCGGTGGGCAAGCCGGTGCGGGTGCAATTGACCCGCGAGCAGGAACACTTGTGGGAACCCAAGGGCACCGGGCAGTTGATGGACGTCGACGGTGGCCTCAACGCCGACGGCAGCATCGCCGCCTATGACTTCGAAACCAGCTACCCGTCCAACGGCGCGCCGACCCTGGCATTGCTGCTGACGGGGCGCGTGGAGCCGGTGGCGGCGATGTTCGAAATGGGCGACCGCACCTCGATCCCGCCGTACGACATCGACAACATGCGCGTGACCATCAACGACATGGCGCCCATCGTGCGTGCGTCGTGGATGCGCGGCGTGTCGGCGTTGCCCAATACCTTCGCGCATGAATCCTATATCGATGAACTGGCGTTTGCCGCTGGCGTCGACCCGGTGGAATACCGCCTGCGCTACCTCAAGGACGAGCGCGCCATCGACCTGGTGAAATCCACCGCCGAACGCGCCAACTGGTCGCCGCGCACCGCACCGATGCAGACCGCCAATCCAGACCACCTGCTGCGTGGCCGTGGCTTTGCCTACGCGCGCTACATCCACAGCAAGTTTCCCGGCTTCGGCGCGGCATGGGCGGCCTGGGTCGCGGACGTGGCGATCGACAAGCAGACCGGCGATGTGTCGGTGACGCGGGTGGTGATCGGTCATGATTCGGGGATGATGATCAACCCGGCGGGGGTGCAGCATCAGATCCACGGCAATGTGATCCAGTCCACCAGCCGCGTGCTCAAGGAGCGCGTGACCTTTGAAGAGTCGACGGTGGCGAGCAAAGAGTGGGGCGGTTATCCGATCCTGACGTTCCCGCAGGTGCCGCAGATCGACGTGCTGATGATGCCGCGCCAGGACCAGCCACCGATGGGCGCCGGTGAGTCAGCCTCGGTGCCCAGCGCGGCGGCGATTGCCAATGCGATCTACGATGCCACCGGGATTCGCTTTCGCGAGTTGCCGATCACCCCGGAGCGCGTATTGGCGGCGTTGAACGCCGGCACCTTGGGTGAGCCGGCCAAGTCGCCGCAAAAACGCCGCAAATGGTGGTTCGGTGCACTGTTCGCGAGCTTGGGCGCGCTGCTGGCCACGGCCTGGCCGTTTCACCCCGAGATCGCGCCGATAGCGCCGCCCAGCGCCGGCACCTGGTCCAAGGCCACCCTGGAACGCGGGCGCCTGCTGGCGGCCGTCGGCGATTGCGCGGTGTGCCACACGGCGCCCGGTGGCGCGACCAATGCCGGTGGGCTGGCAATGCAAACGCCCTTCGGCACGCTGTACAGCAGCAACATCACCCCGGATGTCAAAACCGGCATCGGCGCCTGGTCGTACCCGGCGTTCGAGCGAGCGATGCGCGACGGCATTGGCCGTGATGGGCGCAACCTCTACCCGGCGTTTCCCTACACCGCATTTCGCAATATCGACGATGCCGACATGCAGGCCCTGTATGCCTACCTGATGTCCCAGGCCCCGGTCAGCCAGGCGCCGACACCGAATGCCATGCGCTTTCCGTTCAACATCCGGCCGTTGATGGCGGGCTGGAATGCGCTGAACCTGCGGCGCGGTGAGATCACGCCACAGCCTGAACGCGGTGAGCAGTGGAACCGTGGCAACTATCTGGTCAATGGCCTGGGGCACTGTGCCGCCTGCCATTCGCCGCGTAACCTGATGGGCGCGGAGAAGGGCGGCCAGTCGTTCCTGGCGGGGGGCATAGTGGATGGCTGGGAAGCGCCGGCATTGACGGGGTTGTCCAAGGCGCCGACACCGTGGACCGAAGAGCAGTTGTTCACCTATTTGAGCACCGGCTATTCCGAGGCGCACGGGGTGGCGGCCGGCCCGATGGGCCCGGTGGTGAGTGAGTTGGCGAAGTTGCCCAAGGCGGATATCCGCGCGATGGCGGTGTACCTGGCGTCGCTGAATGGCGAGGCGGCGGCCGAGGCCAAGGTCGCCGCCGCGGTGACGGTGCCGAATCCGAATGGCCGACGCGTGTTCGAGGGCTCGTGCAAGGCCTGCCATGCCGACGGCCTGGGGCCGAAGCTGTTTGGGGTCAGCCCCTCATTGGCGACCAATACCAATGTGCACAGCGATCAGCCGGATAATTTGATCAAGGTGATTTTGCAAGGCATCAGCAACCCTGCGACCAAGGACCTGGGGTACATGCCGGGTTTCAAGGACAGCCTGTCGAACACGCAGGTGGCGGAACTGGTTGGCTATCTGCGCGGGCAGTTTGCGCCGAACGCGCCGGCATGGAGTGGCCTGGAGCAGAAGGTCGCTCACTTGCGTGCGAACCCCGGTACGCACTGATAGTCCGGGCGATAAGCCGATCAACTGTGGGCGCCGGGCAAGCCCGGTTTCCACAGTTGGAGTGGGTTTCTATACGGAGACCGGGGTGACGCCTCGCACCACCAAGTCACTGATAAACCCCAGCCAATCCTGCTGCTGCCGCTTGTTCGACAAGTCCTCGCCGAGGAATGAGCTGAGGGTGTGGCGGTTGGAGTTATAGAAGTAGCAGAGCGAGGCGATCATCAGGTACACGTGCTTGAGGTCGACATCCTCGCGGAACACGCCCTGGGCCTGGCCCGCCTCGATGATCGGGCGCAGCACGCCGACTGCTTCCCCGGACAACCGGCGCAATTCGCCGGACTGCTGCGCGTGTTTGCCTTGGTGCAGGTTCTCGATGCTCAGGATCGCCACGAACTCCGGGTGCTTGACGTAGTAGTTCCAGATAAACGCCACCAGTTCGCGCAGGGCCTGCACTGGGGTGTCGAGGTCCAGCTTGAGCGTGCTTTCGGCTTTGTTGAACTGCTCGTAGGTGTGTTCCAGCACGCAGACGAACAGGTGCTCCTTGCTGCCGAAATAGTAATAAAGCATGCGGTCGTTGGAGTCCGCTTCCTTGGAAATGCTGTCGACACGCCCGCCGGAATAGCCGTCGCGGGTAAACACCTTGATCGCCGCCTGCAGGATGCGTGCGCGCGTCTGGTCCGCCTGTTGGGCTCGGATCCCGGTCTTCTTGATTGCCATGCCAGCGCGCCTTCGACGACAGTTTGGCGCGAAATATAGCATGGGCATTTTGCCGGCCGTTCTGTGACCGACAAGTTCTGTAATAAAAACGCCATTGCACTGGGGATTAAACCCGCGACGGGCTATTTTGGTGCGTCTCAATAACTAGAGTAGCCATGGATGAAATACCAACCCTTCAGCCGTACCTTGATTGCCACTGCACTGGTGTTGACGTTCAGTGGCGTTCACGCCGCGTCCCAGGCCCCGGTGGCCGGTGAAAACGGCATGGTGGTGACGGCCCAGCATTTGGCCACTCATGTCGGTGTGGATGTACTCAAGGCCGGCGGCAACGCGGTCGATGCGGCCGTGGCAGTCGGCTACGCGCTGGCCGTGGTGTACCCGGCGGCCGGCAACCTCGGTGGCGGCGGTTTCATGACCGTGCAGTTGGCCGACGGACGCAAGACCTTCCTCGACTTCCGCGAAAAAGCCCCGTTGGCGGCCACCGCCGACATGTACCTGGACAAGGCCGGCAATGTCGTCGAAGGCCTCAGTGCCAAAGGCCATCTGGCCGTCGGCGTGCCCGGCACCGTGTCTGGCATGGAACTGGCCCTGAGCAAATACGGCACCCTCAAGCGCGCCCAGGTGATTGCCCCGGCGATCAAGCTGGCGGAAAACGGTTTCGAGCTGGAGCAGGGTGATATCGACCTTCTGCACACCGCCACCGGCGAGTTCGAAAAAGACCAGGACATGCGCGGGATCTTCCTGCACAACGGCCAGCCGATGCAGGTCGGCCAGAAACTGGTGCAGAAAGACCTGGCCAAGACCCTCAAGGAAATCTCCGCCAAGGGCAGCGACGGCTTCTATAAAGGCTGGGTCGCCAAGGCGCTGGTAGATTCCAGCCAGGCCGGCAAGGGCATCATCACCCAGGCTGACCTCGACAAGTACAAGACCCGTGAACTGGCGCCCATCGAGTGTGACTACCGTGGCTACCACGTGGTCTCGGCACCGCCTCCGAGCTCCGGTGGCGTGGTGATCTGCCAGATCATGAACATCCTCGAAGGCTACCCGATGGCCGACCTCGGCTATCACTCGGCCCAGGGCCTGCACTATCAGATCGAAGCGATGCGCCACGCGTACGTGGACCGTAACAGCTACCTCGGTGACCCGGATTTCGTGAAGAACCCGATCGCCCATCTGCTGGACAAGGACTACGCCGCCAAGCTGCGCGCCGCCATCGAACCGCAGAAGGCCGGGGACTCCCAGGCAATCAAGCCGGGCGTGTCGCCGCATGAAGGCAACAACACCACTCACTATTCGATCGTCGACAAGTGGGGCAACGCGGTGTCGGTGACCTACACCCTCAACGACTGGTTCGGTGCGGGCGTGATGGCGAGCAAGACCGGGGTGATCCTCAACGATGAAATGGACGACTTCACCGTCAAGGTCGGCGTGCCGAACATGTACGGCCTGGTCCAGGGTGAAGCCAACGCCATCGCGCCGGGCAAGGCGCCGCTGTCGTCGATGAGCCCGACCATCGTGACCAAGGATGGCAAGGCCGTGATGGTGGTGGGCACGCCAGGTGGCAGCCGCATCATCACCGCGACGTTGCTGACCATCCTCAATGTCATCGACTACAAGATGAACATTCAGGAAGCCGTGGACGCGCCGCGTTTCCACCAGCAGTGGATGCCGGAGACCACCAATCTCGAGACCTTCGCGGTCAGCCCGGACACCCAGAAGATCCTGGAGAGCTGGGGCCACAAGTTTGCCGGTCCCCAGGATGCCAACCATTTGGCCGCTATCCTGGTCGGTGCGCCATCCCTGGACGGCAAGCCGGTGGGCAACAACCGCTTCTACGGCGCCAACGATCCGCGTCGCAATACCGGTCTGTCCCTGGGCTACTGAGGCCTGAGGGGCTGATGCCGGTGAGCCAGGGACAGCGCAAGGCTGCCCTGGCTGTCGGTATTACGCGCTGGACCGACCTGGATTGAACATCTGCACGCCTTGCAGGCTCTACCCCAAGAGCCCTGCAAGGATCCGCTGCGATGAAAGCCCTGAAAATCGCCACGTTCAATATCAACGGTATTCGTGCCCGCCTGCCCAACCTGTTGCAATGGCTGGCGCGCGATCAGCCCGACATCGTCTGCCTGCAGGAACTCAAGGCGCCCGACAGCCTGTTCCCGTATGCCGACTTCGAAGCCGCCGGCTACGGGGCGATCTGCCTGGGCCAGGCGTCGTGGAATGGCGTGGCGATCCTGGCGCGCGATGCCCAGCCTCTGGAGAGCCGGCGCGGTTTGCCCGGTGACGAGCACGACACGCAAAGCCGCTATGTCGAAGCCGCCGTGCACGGTGTGCTGGTCGGCTGCCTGTACCTGCCCAATGGCAACCCGCAGCCTGGGCCGAAATTCGAGTACAAGCTGGCCTGGTTCGAACGGCTGATTGCCTATGCCCAAGCGTTGCAGGCCAGTGAGCATCCGGTGCTGCTGGCTGGCGATTTCAACGTGGTGCCCACCGACCTGGACATCTACAACCCGCGCTCCTGGCTCAAGGATGCCTTGCTGCAACCGGAAAGCCGCGCCGCGTACCAGCGCCTGCTGGAGCAGGGCTGGACTGATTCCGTGCGCCATCTGTATCCCGAGGCACGGGTGTATACCTTCTGGGATTACTTTCGCCAGCACTGGCAGAAAAACGCCGGCCTGCGCATCGACCACCTGCTGCTCAACCCCGCGCTCACGCCGTACCTCAAGGATGCCGGCGTGGATGCCTGGGTGCGCAACGAGCCGCACGCCAGCGACCATGCGCCGACGTGGATTCAACTGGGCACGCGCAAAAAGCGTTAACGGCGGCGGATGATGTCCAGGGCTTCGGCTTTGCCCAGGGGCTGCTGCATGCGCTGTGAGAGGTCGGCCATGGCCTGCTGGTGTTCACAGGCAATCACCGCTTCAACCTGGTCGCCATGGCAGAGCAGGGCGATGAAATCATGGTGGTGCAGGTCGCCTTCCAGGTGCAGGCGGTTCCAGTGGCGCGGGTGGCCGAGCAGCTCGAAGGTCTTGTCGAAGTGGTAAGTCCAGAAGAACGGCACGTCGGCATACGTTTGGGCTTCACCGAGCATGTTGCGCGCCGCCAGCACCCCCAGTTGCTGGGCCACGCGCCAGTGCTCGATGCGCGTGGGCCGCTGTTGCCAGGCAAAGGTCACGTTGTCGCCGGCGGCCCACAGGCCCGGGGCTGCCTGCAGGTGCGCATCGACCTGCAGTGAGTGGTCCTCGGCTTTTTGCACCCCGTCGATAAAGGCGGTGGCCGGTTGTACGCCGACGCCGATGAGCACCAGGTCGGCGGCCAGGCGATTGCCATTTTTCAACAGCACCGTACTGACGGCGCCATGCCCGTCCAGGCGTTCGGGCTCGGTATTGCTGTGGAAGATCACCCCGTGGTCTTCATGCAACTGGCGGATGGCGGCGCCAATGCGCGGCCCCAATTGCGCGGCCAGCGGGATGGCGTGACGGCTGACAACCTGCACCACGAGGCCACGCTGACGCAGCGCCGACGCTGCCTCCAGGCCGATAAAACTGTCACCGATGATCACCGCGCACGTCGCCGAGGCCGCCGCCGCGCTGATCCGTGCAGCATCGTCGCGGCTGCGCAGCACGAACACGTTATTCAGCACGGCGCCGGGGATGTCCAGGCGCTGGGCGTCGCCGCCGGTGGCCACGAGCGCGGCGTCGTAGTCGAAGTGGCGGCCGTCGACCAGTTCGATGCGTTTGGCCGCGGCGTCGAGGCGCTGCACCTCGCCGTGAATCACCACGGCCTCGTCCAGCAGGGCAGGCGTGTCATCGGCAGCCATCTGGCCGGCAATCACGAATTTGCTCAGGGCGGTGCGATCGTAGGCAGGGTTCGGTTCGCGGTCGATCCACAGCAGGCGCCCGGCAAACCCGTCGCGTTGCAGGCTGGCCACGGCCGCTGCACCTGCCGCGCCGGCACCGATCACCGCGAAGCAGCGTGAATCGTGGGGCAGTGGCGTGGGCTCGGCGCACAGAGCGGTATCGCCGACGCTGACCACGCCATCATGCACTTGCACCGGGTATTGCTTGAGCCCGACCAGTGCCGGGGGTTCCCGCACCGCGCCACTGTCCACGGCAAAGGCCGCCTTGTGCCACGGGCACACGATATGCCCGTTGCAGATCACGCCTTGTTCGAGCGGCGCGCCAGCGTGCGGGCAGTCCGCCTCGAACGCCCGCACCTGGTCGCCGACGCGCACCAGCAGCACGGGGTGGGCGGCGGTTTCGACACGAACACCACGGTTTTCGGGCAGGTTGATCAGGCGGGCAACGATGCGCATGTTCATGGGCCAATCTCCTTTAGAAGATTGACTGGTGAGCAGGGCGATGGACTGCGTTGACCCGATGGTCGGTCGTTATTCCAACACTCGCGCCACGGCGGCGAAGGCTTTGGCGCGGCGTTCCTGCCAATTGCCGCCGATCACCAGGGCGGGCTGCTGGTGCTGCTCGATCCAGTCGAGGCTGGCCTGGAAAAACGCCTGTCGATCGGCCAGTTGCGGTTGGCAGCGTTGCCCGTCCGCCGTCCACTCGACGTCGTCGGGAGACAGCAGCAGGTGCAGGTCGTAATGCCGCGCCAGCAACTCATCGTCGAGCCATGCCGGGTAGTCACCGAACAGCGTCTGGCTCCAGAGTTTGTTGGTCAGCAGGTGCGTGTCGAGAATCAGCAGGCGCGGCTGCTGGGCGCGGGCGGCATCTTCCCAGGCCAGTTGGCCACGGGCAATGGCGGGGATGTCCGCGAGGGTGGTATCACGCTGGTGATGGTCGATGAAATAGCGCACGTATTCACCGACCATCAGCCCGCCGAAGTGCGCCTGCAACTCGGCCGCCAACCAGCTTTTGCCGCTGGACTCGGGGCCGGCGAGTACGACCACTTTCATGCGTGCAACGCCGGATCGGCGCGCCATTCACGCCAGCCCTGCACGGCGATCACGGTAAACAGCGCATACAGCGCGGCGGTGAGGTACAGGCCTTTGTAGAGAAACAGCCCGACGAAGATCACATCCACGGCAATCCACAGCGGCCAGCACTGCACGCGTTTTTGCGCCATCCACATTTGCGCCACCAGGCTGAAGCCGGTGAGGGCGGCGTCCAGCCAGGGTTGGGCGGCGTCGGTCCAATGGGCCATGGCGGCGCCGAGCAACAGGCTGCCGACCGCGCCCACTGCGAGGCTGGCGATGATCGCCGGCACGCCCAGGCTGGTGACCTGGCGCCCCTGCTTGACCTCGCCGGCGCGGGTCCACTGCCACCAGCCGTAGACCTGCAGGGCCGCGTAGACGACTTGCAGGAGCATGTCGGAATACAGCTTCACGTCGAAGAATACCCAGGTGTAGAGCAACACCATGATCAGCCCGATCGGCCAGCACCAAGGGTTCTGCTTGACCGTCAGCCACACGGCAATCACCCCCAGGGCAGCGGCGAACAGTTCAAGCGCGGACATGGTGGTTCCTTGGGCGAATGGCAGAGGGCGGGGATTGTAACCAAAGATCAACCATTGTTGGAGCTGGCTTGCCGGCGATGGCGCCCTTGAGTCTCGCATGGATCCCAAGGGCCTCATCGCCGGCCAGCCGGCACCTGCAGTCAGACTTTGAATTGGCGCAGCAGGCCGTCGAGCTGTTCGCTCAAGCCGCGCAACTGCACACTGGCGGCGCTCGACTGTTCCGCCGCCAGCGCCGTGCTGTGGGACAAGCCAGCCGCCTGGGTCACGTTCTGGTTGATGTCTTCGACTACGTGCGCCTGTTGCAGGGTGGCGCTGGCAATCGAGGCATTCAGGCCGTTGAGGTTGCGCAGGGCCTGGCCGATGGCATTGAGGCTGGCCCCGGCCTGGCCGGCCTGTTCGATGGTCAGCTGCGATGCGCTGTGGCTGTCGCTGATGACCTTGACCGCCGCTTCCGAATGCCCCTGCAAACGCTCGATCATCAGTTGGATCTCGGCAGTCGACTTCTGTGTGCGCTGGGCCAGCAGGCGCACTTCGTCGGCTACCACCGCAAAGCCACGGCCTTGTTCACCGGCACGTGCCGCTTCAATCGCGGCGTTCAGCGCGAGCAGGTTGGTCTGGTCGGCGATCGAGCGGATCACCTCCAGCACGCCGCCAATCTGCGTGCTTTCGCTGGACAGGGTGCGGATCACTTCGACGGCCTGGCGGATGGTGCCGGAGAGGTGGTCGATCTGCTGCAGGCTGCCGTCGATATTGACCTGGCCTTGCTGGGCCTGGACCTGGGCGTCGCGCATTTCGCTGGCGGCGTGTTCGGCGTTCTTGGCCACGTCCTGTACACCATAGGTGACCTCATTGATCGCGGTGGCCACCAGTTCCATCTGCTGGGACTGCTGCTGGCTGCGAGCATGGGCCTGGGTGGCGTTGGTGCCCAGCTCCCTGGACGACTCGCCGAGCGCATTGGCGCACACCTGCAACTGTCTGACCACCTGGCGCAGCTTGGCGGTGAAGCTGTTGAAGTGCCGGGACAGTTGGGTGACTTCGTCGTGGCCGTGGGTGTCGAGGCTGCGGGTGAGGTCGCTTTCGCCGCTGGCGATGTTGCCCATGGCGTTCACCGCTGCCTGCAATGGCTGCACGATGCTGCGGGCGATCAGCGTGACCAGCAGGGCCATGACCAGTGCGATGCCCAGGCCGATCACCGAGGCTTTCCACACCTGGCCGCTGAACTCGGCCTGCACATCATCCACGTACACGCCGGAGCCGATGATCCAGCCCCACGGCTCGAACAGCTGGATATACGAGGTTTTCGCCACCGGCGCTTCGGCGCCGGGTTTCGGCCAGCGGTAGTTGACGATGCCGGCGCCCTTGGCCTTGGCCAGGATCACGAATTCGTTGAACACCGCGAACCCATCGGGGTCACGGATGGCCGAGAGGTTCTGGCCGTCCAGCTTGGGGTTGGCCGGGTGCATGATCATCACGGGGGTGAGGTCGTTGATCCAGAAGTAGTCGTCATGGTCGTAGCGCAAGCCGCGCACCGCGCTCAAGGCCTGCTTCTGCGCAGCGTCACGGGTCATCACGCCGGTGGTTTCGAGGCTGTGATAAAACGTCAGGATGCCGCTGGCGGTCTGGACCACGTGCTGGGTCTGCTGGCGCTTGGCCTGGTACAGGTCGTCATGAATTTGCCTGAGCATCAATAAACCCAGGGCAAACAGCATCAGCACGGCGACTATCAGGATCAGCCAGAGGCGCCGACTGATCGACATATTGCGCAAACTGTTCATCGTCCTGTCACTCCGTGCTTTTTATAATTGTGGGTGCTGCATCGACTTTTACGCCTTGTCTGATAGGCTTTCGGCCTGCAATCGCAAAACCTGAGTACTGCCTGATTTTTCACAGAATTTTTGCAGGCCGGCGTTGAGAATCAACGCCGGGCCTTGGGTGTGCCCGTCAGTGAACATTAAAAGATAAACCAGGCATGCGATTGAGCATGACCTTTGGGGGAAGTATGGATTTGTGGACCGCCGCACAGGCATTGATTCTCGGCGTGGTGGAGGGGCTGACGGAGTTCTTGCCGATCTCCAGCACCGGCCACCAGATTATCGTCGCCGACCTGCTCGACTTCGGCGGCGAACGCGCCATGGCGTTCAACATCATCATCCAGCTCGGCGCGATCCTCGCGGTGGTCTGGGAGTTTCGCCGCAAGATCCTCGACGTGGTCACCGGCCTGCCGACCCAGCGCAACGCCCAGCGCTTCACGATCAACCTGTTGATCGCGTTTCTGCCGGCGGTGGTGCTCGGGGTGATCTTTGCCGACTTGATCCACCACTACCTGTTCAACCCCATTACCGTGGCCACGGCGCTGGTGGTGGGCGGCATCATCATGTTGTGGGCCGAACGGCGCCAGCATGAAGTGCACGCCGAAAGCGTGGACGAGATCACCTGGAAAGACGCGCTGAAGGTTGGGTTTGCGCAGTGCCTGGCGATGATTCCGGGCACCTCGCGCTCGGGCTCGACCATCATCGGTGGGTTGCTGTTCGGCCTGTCGCGCAAGACCGCCACCGAGTTCTCGTTCTTCCTGGCGATGCCGACCATGGTCGGTGCGGCGGTGTATTCGGGCTATAAGTACCGCGACCTGTTCCAGCCGGCTGACCTGCCGGTGTTTGCCATCGGCTTTGTCACCTCGTTCATCTTCGCGATGATCGCGGTCAAGGGCCTGCTCAAGTTCATCGCCAGCCACAGTTATGCGGCGTTTGCCTGGTACCGCATTGCGTTCGGCCTGCTGATCCTGGCGACCTGGCAGTTCGGCTGGATCGACTGGGCGGCCGCCAAGGCATGATGATCCAGCACCCGCGCCTGAAGGCGCTGATCTTCGTGCTGCTGTGCGCGGCGCCCGGGTTGGGCTCGGTACTGGTGTGGCTACGCGGTGAAACGCTGATCCCGCTGGTGGCGTATGGCGTGGTCAGCGTGATCGCGTTTTTCCTCTACTGGAGCGACAAGCGCAAGGCGCGTACCGACGGCTGGCGCACCCCGGAAAACATCCTCCACGCGGTGGAACTGGCGGGCGGCTGGCCGGGGGCGCTGATCGCGCAGCAGGTGTTTCGCCACAAGACCCGCAAGGTGTCGTACCAGGTGCTGTTCTGGGTGATCGTGTTGCTGCACCAGGTGTTCTGGCTCGACCAGTTGTTCCTCGGCGGCACGCTGGTTTCAGTCCTCTAGCAACAAACCGATCTGCGTGCGCTTGGGCAGCTTGCTCACCACCAACTGGTGGGAACGCTGCAACAAGCCGCGCAGTTCCTCGGCGCCCAGCGGGTAGGGCGTGTTCATGATGATCCACTGCGCCCGCGCCAAATACGGCGCCGGGTGAATGCCCGGGCGGTCGACATGGCCAAGGAACAGCTCCTTGTCGACCTTGAACGCCAACGAGTCACCGCGCAGGTTCTGCAGGGCAAACATCTTGTTGCCGGCAATCGAGAACACCCGCACGCCACCCCATTTGTAGTCTTCCCGCGCGCCGGGCAGGCTCAGACAGAAATCTGCGACGTGGGCTTCGGTCATCTTCATAGCAGGCGATCTCCACAGCCTTTGAACCCTTCTTCTAGGTAATCGATCCAGGCGCGAATGGCCGGCAGCACGCCGCGTCGATGCGGGTACACGGCCTGCAGCCAGCCACCCGGCAGGGACCATTGCGGCAGCAGTTGCACCAGGCGGCCGCTGGCCAGTTCTTCTTCGCAGTACATCATCGGCAGCACGGTAAAGCCCAGGCCCATGATCGCGCTGGCTTTGCGCACAATGAAGTCGTCGATGCCCAGCCGGGCTTCCATCGCCAGCTCGTGCGGGTTGCCCTGGGGGTCGAGGATGCGCTGGTGTACCAGGCGATCCGCCTCCAGCGCGCCGAGTATCGGCAACTGCTTGAGGTCGTCGAGGGTACTGACCTGGCGCCCGAGCATCAGGGCGGGGCTGGCGACCAGCACGGTCTGGGCCTGGCGCAGGCGCTTGGTCACCAGCAGCGGGTCCTCGTCACCGAGTTCGCGCACGCGCAGGGCCACGTCGATGCCTTCGGCGACCAGGTCGACGCGGCGGTTGACCAGGGTCATTTCCAGCTGGACCAGCGGGTGGGCGGCCAGAAACCCGGCCACCAGTTCCGGCAGAATGTGCTGGGCCATGCCCACCGGGCAACTCACCCGCAAGCGCCCGCGCGGTTCGCTGGACATACTGGCGACGGCTTCATCGGCCATTTCCGCTTCCAGCAGCATGGCCTGGCAGTGGCGCAGGTAGCGCTCGCCGACGGCGGTCAGGGTCAATTGGCGGGTGGTGCGCTGCAGCAGGCGCGCGCCGAGGCGTTCTTCCAGCTCGGCAATGCGCCGGGACAGGCGCGACTTGGGAATCCCCAACAGCCGCCCGGCGGCCGCAAAGCCACCGGCTTCGACGACTTTGGCGAAATAGTAGAGGTCGTTGAGGTCTTGCATGGTCGGCCTATTGTCCTGTCGATGGGACGAATCATCCGCGTCTGCGCAAGGCAAATCCACCCCAAAAAAGGCCAGCAGCAGTTGAGCGCTGGTTTTTTTGCACGGATCCACTGTACTGATTGCCTATTCCTATCAGGGCGTAGCGTCAGCCGGTCTGGCGCGATACCGTGTGTTTTTGCACTGGAGCCAGCCAGCATGGGCCGCATCGAAACAATCATCGAGTTGATGGGCCGCCTGGCGCCTGTCGAAGGCTATAACCTGACCGCACTCGATGACGTGCGCTTCCTGCGTTCCAACCGCCCGTTGCACCGCGTGCCGGTGCTCTACGATCCGGGCATCGTGATCGTGTGCCAAGGGCGCAAGCGCGGTTATCTCGGCGAGGACATCTACGTGTACGACGCCCAGCACTACCTGGTGGTGTCAGTGCCGGTGCCGTTCACCATGGAAACCGAGGCCACTGAACAAGCGCCAATGCTCGCGGTATACCTGCGCCTGGATTTCACCCTGGCGGCGGAGTTGATGCTGGCGCTGGATGACTTCCCGGGGCTGGATGAAGCCAAGCCCAGGGGCATGTATTCCTCGCCGATGGATGAGCCGCTCAGCGCGTCGCTGCTGCGCTTTCTCGAGGCCATGAGTGTGCCGATGGAGGCGCATATCCTTGGGCCCGCGCTGGTACGCGAGATCTATTACCGGATCCTCACGGGGGAGCAGGGCGGCTCGATGCGCGCCGCGCTGAATCGCCAGGGGCAGTTCGGCAAGGTCGCGCGGGCGATTCGCAAGATCCATGGGTGTTATCACCAGCACCTGGACGTGGAGGCGCTGGCCAGGGAAGCGATGATGAGCGTGCCGAGTTTTCACGCGCATTTTCGCACCGTCACCGACACCTCGCCGATGCAGTACCTCAAGTCCACGCGCTTGCACCAGGCGCGCCTGCTGATGCTGCGCAGCGATATCACCGCAGCCACGGCCAGCACCCAGGTCGGCTATGAAAGCGCCTCGCAGTTCAGTCGCGAGTTCAAGCGCTTCTTCGGCCGCACGCCGCAGGAGGAGATCCAGTGGATGAAGCGGACGTATGCGCTGCCCGCGCCTGCGTCGGCGTCGATCTACGTGTCGTCCCATTGAGTGTGAAGCGGGCTTGAGACAGCGCACTGTCCCGCTGACGAGACGAACAGTCGCATTTCAACCCTCTAATCGATCATTGGCTTCACCTGTAGGATCAACCTCACTTGATCGCCCTGTCGCGATCCTCACTTGGAGATCCCGCATGAAACTGTTGCATATCGATTCCAGCATCCTCGGCGACAACTCGGCTTCCCGTCAGCTCAGCGCTGGTGTGGTCAAGGCCTGGCAAGCGGCCGAGCCCGGTGTGGAAGTGACGTACCGCGACCTGGCCAGCGAAGGCATCAGCCACTTCTCCGGCGCGACCCTGGGCGCCCTGGGCACCGCCGCTGAACTGCGCGACGCCGCGCAAAAGCACGAAGCCGAACTGAGCGCCTCGTCGCTGGCCGAGTTCCTCGCCGCCGACGCCGTGGTGATCGGTGCGCCGATGTACAACTTCACCATTCCAACCCAGTTGAAAGCCTGGATCGACCGTATCGCGGTCGCCGGCCAGACCTTCCGCTACACCGAAGCCGGCCCGGAAGGCCTGTGCGGCAACAAGAAAGTCATCATCGTATCCACCGCCGGCGGCCTGCATGCTGGCCAGGCGTCGGGCGCGGCCCATGAAGGCTACCTGAAATTGCTGTTTGGCTTCCTTGGCATCACTGACATCGAAATCGTGCGCGCCGAAGGCCTGGCCTACGGTGACGAAGTGCGCAGCAAGTCCCTGAGCGACGCCAACGCACAGATCAACCAGCAGTTGTTCGCCGCCGCGTAAGGCTTGTGTAAATTTCGCCTCTGCCCCGTTTCAATCTGAAGCGGGGCGCCTAAACTCTGTATTCTGGCCGCCTGAAAACGACCGGAGTACGGAGTTTTTTCGTTTGCCCGCTGTCTTTACTTTGGCCCAGGTTATGCACACATGGGTTTACCACCCGGTGCGAGTACCTTGAACCATGGACTTTTCAATCAGACATGCCGGTTTTAATGCAGCAAAGGTGGACATCCTCATGATGCGTCTTTGTGCTGTTATGGTTCTTTTCCTGCTGGGCGGCCTGATTTCAGTGCATGCCGCGCCTGCCCCGCACCCGCACTGGAGTGTGGGCTTCCACCGCATGACGTTTCTCGACCCGCTCGACCTGCAGCCGATGAAAGCCGTCGCCTTCTACCCCTCCACCGGGCTTGAGCACACCACGCAGTTGGGCGCCTACCATGTCGCGGCCACTGAAGATGCGAAGATCGCCATCGGGCGTTTCCCGATGTTGATGCTGTCCCATGGCAACACCGGTACGCCACTGGCCCTGCATGACCTGGCCACCTCGCTGGCGCGCAAAGGCTTTGTAGTGGTGGCGGTGCTGCACCCGGGTGACAACTACAAGGACCACAGCCGCCTTGGCACCGTGAGCAACCTGTATGGCCGGCCGATCCAGATTTCCGAAGCCATCACCGCCACCCTGGGCGACCCGATGCTGTCGCCGTTCGTCAACGTCAATCAGGTCGGGGTCATCGGCTATTCGGCTGGGGGTGAAACTGCGTTGATCCTGGCGGGGGCCAAGCCGGATTTCGACCGCCTGCGCCGCTATTGCCAGGAGCGCCCGGAAGACCGCGACGCCTGCACCACCAAAGGCGAGTTGGTGGTGGACCGTGACGACCTGCAACCGCAATCCGACCCGCGTATCCATGCCTTGATGCTGATGGCGCCGCTGAGCTTGATGTTCGGCCGCCAGACGTTGGCTGATGTGCATGTGCCGGTGTTGCTCTACAGCGGCGACGGCGACAAGCTGGTAGCCGTGGACAAGAACGCCGCGGCCCTGGCGCGCAAGCTGCCGGAGCCGCCGGACTTCAAGCTGCTGGCCGGGGCCGGGCATTTTGTGTTCATGGCGCCGTGCGACAGCGATCAATTGGCGGCGATGCCGGCGATCTGCACCGATGCCGATGGCGTCGACCGCGAAGGCATCCACCGTGACCTGATCTCCGAGGCCGGGCGCTTTTTCGGCCACACCCTCGGCCAATCCACCCGCGCCGGGTTGCAGACTGCCGATCAGTAAGCGCGACGCTTGAGCGACACCGTCAAGCCCAGGGCGGTGACCGACAGCAGCGCTGCGCAGAAGAAAATCCAGCCGTAGCCGAGGTTCAGCGCCACGGCGCCCATCAGTGGCCCGGCAATCGCCAGGGCCAGGTCGAAAAACACCGCATAGGCACTCAAACCCGCGCCCCGGCTGCTGTTGGGCACTTGCTTGATGGCTTCCACGCCGAGCGCCGGGTACACCAGCGACAAACCGAAACCGGTCAGCCCGGCACCGATCAAGGCCACGCCAGTGGAGGGTGCCAGCCACAGCAGCGTGAGGCCCACGGTCTCGATGGTCATGCAGGCAATGGCCGCGCGAAAGCCGCCGAAGCGGCTGATCGCCGAGATGAACACCAGCCGCGACAGGATAAAGCACACGCCAAAGACCGTGAGGCAGTACGCCGCGCCGGCCCAACCGCGGTTGAGGTAATACAGGGTAATAAACGTGGTCAGCGTGCCGTAGCCGATCGACGCCAGGCACAGGCTCGCACCAAACGGCGCGATGCGCCCGAACACGGCCCAGAACGGCAGGCGCTCGCCACGCACCACCGGCACCGAGGGCTTGTTGCGGATCAGCACCAGGCCCAATGCCGCCAGTATCGTCAGGGCGATGCCCAGGCTGCTGTAGCCATAGTCGGCGACCATCACCACCCCCAGCGGTGCGCCGATGGCGATGGCGCCGTAGGACGCAATACCGTTCCAGGAAATCGAACGCGCGGTGTGTTCGGCGCCCACCGCGCCCATGCACCAACTGATGGTGCCCACGCCGATCAGGCCCTGGGCCACACCCAGCAGCAGCCGGGCGGCAATCAGGATGGCCAGGCTCAAGTTGGGCAGGCTTTCTGCCAGCGTGGCGAAAAACGTCAGCACACCACTGAGCAGAATGCCCGCCAGGCCCAGGACGATCGCGCGCTTGGTACCGACGTTGTCGGACATGCGCCCGGCCATGGGGCGGCTGAGCAGGGTGGCCAGGTACTGCGAGCCAATGGTCACGCCGGCCACTACTGCGCTGAATCCCAGTTGCTCGTGCACATAGCCAGGAATGACCGCAATCGGCAGGCCGATGCAGATGAACGCGATGAAGGTGTAGAAGACGATGGAGACGATCTGCAGGGTGATCGACAGGGAACTGGGGGCGGCGTCAGACATGGTCACTCATTCGCGGGCGGGCGGTGAGGGCATGATGGCAAGGGGCAGGGGGAAAAGGAAGCAGGCTAACTACTTTGTTTGAAGTGGAGTGGGGCTTTGATTTCGGTGGGTAAGCTTATTGGTAGTGTGCAGGCTTATTGCGGTGTGCAGGCCTATTTGTGGTGAGCAAGCTTATTTGAGGTGGCAGGCATATTTGAGGTGAGCAAGTTTATTTGAGGTCAGCAAGCTTATTGTGGCGAGCAGGCTTGCCCTGCGTTGGGCTGCGAAGCAGCCCCTATAAAAAGCACCGCGTTCTGCCAGACAGAGCGCGGTGTTTGAATTTAGGGCTGCTTCGCAGCCCAACGCAGGGCAAGCCTGCTCACCACAATAAGTCTGTCAGCCACAATGAGCTTGCCAGCCACAATAGGCCTGTCAGTCACAACAGGCTTGCAAGCCACAACAGGCCTGCTGATCACAGCAAGCCTGCTGACCACAGGGACAGCGACGCGATTTAGAACACCACGCCTTGGCTGCGCAGGTAGTCGTCGTAGGTACCGCTGAAGTCGATCACGCCGGTGGCGCTCAACTCGATGATGCGCGTGGCCAGGGACGATACGAACTCGCGGTCGTGGCTGACGAAGATCAGCGTGCCCGGGTAGTTCTCCAGCGCCAGGTTCAGCGCTTCGATGGATTCCATGTCCAAGTGGTTGGTCGGTTCGTCCATGATCAGCACGTTCGGCTTTTGCAGGATCAGCTTGCCGAACAGCATGCGGCCTTGCTCACCACCGGAAATCACCTTGACCGACTTCTGGATCTCGTCGTTGGAGAACAGCATGCGACCCAAGGTGCCACGGATCATCTGCTCGCCTTGCGTCCACTGGCCCATCCAGTCGAACAGGGTGACGTCGTCTTCGAAGTCATGCGCGTGGTCCTGGGCGTAGTAGCCCAGTTCCGCGGCGTCGGTCCACTTGATGCTACCGGCATCCGGGGTCAGTTCGTTGACCAGGGTGCGCAGCAGGGTGGTTTTGCCGATACCGTTCGGGCCGATGATCGCCACGCGCTCGCCGGCTTCAACCTGGAAGCTGAAGTCCTTGAACAGCGGCTTGCCGTCGAAACCCTTGGCCATGCGCTCGACGATGACCGCCTGGCGGTGCAGTTTTTTGTTCTGCTCGAAACGGATGAACGGGCTCACGCGGCTCGAAGGCTTGACCTCGGCCAGCTGGATCTTGTCGATCGCCTTGGCACGCGAGGTGGCCTGCTTGGCTTTCGAGGCGTTGGCCGAGAAGCGGCTGACGAACGATTGCAGTTCGGAGATCTGCGCTTTCTTCTTGGCGTTGTCCGACAGCAGTTGCTCGCGGGACTGGGTCGCCACGGTCATGTACTCGTCGTAGTTGCCCGGGAACAGGCGCAACTCGCCGTAGTCCAGGTCAGCCATGTGGGTGCACACGCTGTTCAGGAAGTGACGGTCGTGAGAGATGATGATCATCAGGCTGGAGCGCTGGGTCAGGATGTTTTCCAGCCAGCGGATGGTGTTGATGTCCAGGTGGTTGGTCGGTTCGTCGAGCAACAGCACTTCAGGATCGGAGAACAGCGCCTGGGCCAGCAGCACGCGCAGTTTCCAGCCGGGCGACACTTCGCTCATCGGGCCGAAATGCTGTTCCAGGGGAATGCCCAGGCCCAGCAGCAGTTCGCCGGCGCGGGACTCGGCGGTGTAGCCGTCCATCTCGGCGAACTCGGTTTCCAGCTCGGCCACGGCCATGCCGTCTTCTTCGCTCATTTCCGGCAGCGAGTAGATGCGATCGCGCTCGGCCTTGACTTTCCACAGTTCCTCGTGGCCCATGATCACGGTGTCGAGTACGGTGAATTCTTCGTAGGCGAACTGGTCCTGGCGCAATTTACCCAGGCGAACATTCGGCTCCAGCATGACCTGGCCGCCCGACGGATCGAGGTCGCCACCGAGGATTTTCATGAAGGTCGACTTGCCGCAACCGTTGGCACCGATCAGACCATACCGGTTGCCGGCGCCGAACTTGACCGAAACGTTCTCGAAGAGCGGCTTGGCGCCGAACTGCATGGTGATGTTAGCTGTGGAGATCAATTACTTTACCTATCAATGGGTTGCGAGCGTGGCGGCAGGAGCCTTCAGGCATGCATCAACAGCGACATCAAGGCGCGAAACCCGGTCGCTGAGCAAAAAATGGGGGATGTGTGTTGGAATTTGGCGCGCATTGTCGCATATGTCAGGCGACAGTTGTATGGCAGGCGAAAGATGCTTTCACCAAGGTCTCCGGCATCGCCAGCCAGACCAGCGCCAAGGCCACCGCAGCCACGCCCGCGAGGGTCAGGAACGCCGCGTTGTAGCCAGCCTGTTGGACTACCAGGCCGGCCAGGCTGCTGCTCAATGCCGCGCCCAGGCCAAAAACAGTCGACAGCGCGCCCAGGCTGACGTTGAAGCGTCCGGTACCCTGGGTCAGGTCCTTGACGATCACCGGGAACAGCGCGCCGAAGATCCCCGCGCCGATGCCATCGAGCATTTGCACTGCCACCAGCCAATAGGGGTCGTTGGACAGCGTATAGAGCATTGCGCGCAAGGGCAGAATCAGGAAACCGGCGAGCAGCAGCGGCTTGCGTCCCCACACATCGGCCTTGAGGCCCACCAGCCAGGCCATCGGCACCATCACCAATTGCGCCGCGACGATGCAGGCCGACGTCAGTGGCGTGGCCATCTGCAGGTTGATTTGCGCCAGCTTCTGGCTGACCAACGGCAGCATGGCGGCATTCGCCAGGTGAAACAGTGCACAGCAAATGGCAAACACCAGCAGGGGGCGGTTGGCCAACAACACGCTAATGCCAGACGGCTGTTCGTGGTCATTGGTGTGGGCCGGGTCGAAACCACGGGCGACCTCGTGGTCGATCGCCTTCGCCGAGACGCAACTGACCGCAACGATACTGGCTGCCGCCATAAACCCCATCAGGTAAAACACCACCACCGGACCAAACAGATACGCCAGGCCCCCGGCCAGCAACGCGGCTACGGCATTGCCGGCATGATTGAAGGTCTCGTTGCGCCCGGTGCGGCGAGTAAAGGCGCGCGGCCCGGTGATTCCCAGAGAGATGGCAGAGATGGCGGGCGCGAAGACCGAGGCAGCAATGGCGCTGGCCGCCTGGGTAACGGCCACCAGGCTGAAAGAACTGACAAATGGCAGCAGCAGGCAACTGACCGTCACCAAAATCGCCGCCACTGCAATCACCGCACGTTTACTGCGCGTGCGATCAATCAGTGCGCCCGCCGGACCTTGAGTGATCAGCGCGGCAATCCCCGCCAGCGTCATGACCACGCCGATGCTGGCCGGGTCCCACTTGTGTACCGCCAGCAGATAAATCGCCAGGTACGGACCGAGGCCGTCGCGCACATCTGCCAGAAAGAAATTCAGGCCGTCCAGGGATAGGGTATTACGCAGATCGGAGGGCTTGGCCATGGCGCGGTCTTCGCAGAGGGTGTTCAACGGCTGAACACTGCATGGCGTAGTGACCTGCAAGGTTTGCGTTAAGTTTCGTACGTCTTCCGGGGTTTTAATCCGCAGGCTCTTGGCTTATTTTCAGTCCCTCGCTGTAACAATTATCTGGAGACGCAATGGACATGCCCTCAGCTCAGCAGGCGATTACCTCTAACAAGGATGCCTGGGACCAATCCGCCGGCCTGCACAGGACCACCGACACCTGGAACGCGCTGCTCAGCCGGGTCGGCGCTGCGGATTTTTCCTGCCTGGACCCCACCATCACCGGCTTGCTGCACGACATCGGCATCGCGGGCAAGGACGTGGTGCAACTGTGCTGCAACAACGGTCGCGAAAGCCTGTCACTGTTCGGCCTGGGCGCGCGTTCGGTGGTGGGAATCGACCAATCCCGGGCGTTTTTGCAGCAGGCCCATGAGCTGGCTGCGGTTTCTCCGCACAGCCCGGAATTTATCGAAAGCGATATTCACCAGTTGCCGCACCACCTGCACGGGCGATTTGATATTGCCCTGGTGACCATCGGTGTGCTGGGTTGGATGCCGGATGTGGCACTGTTCATGCGTCATGTCGCCGACACCTTGAAGCCCGGCGGCACGCTGGTGATGTATGAAACCCATCCGTTCCTGGAGGTGTTCGACCCCCGCGCGCAAAATCCGCTACTGCCCGCCCATTCGTACTTCCAGCGTGAGCCGTTTGTGCTGCAGGAGTCGATTGTCTATGAAGGGCAGGGCGAAGTGGCCGGGCCGACCTCCTATTGGTATGTGCATACGCTGGGGGATGTGGTCAGTGCCGCGATTGACGCGCAGCTGCAGATCAGCCACCTGCAGGAATACGGCCACTCCAATCGCGAAGAACTCTACGACCAGTACGAGCACCAGCCTGCGCAATTACCCCTGTGTTTTACCCTCGCCGCGACCAAGCGTGCTCCCTGATTCGGGGCTTTCCGAGCGGCCAAAAAAAGCCCGCGAGGAGAGGCGGGCTAAGGGATTCACTGGAGTAGGTAGGCTTCACCCTATAGACCCGCAAGTGAAGGCTTTGTGAAAATGCTGTCGAAAGTTCGGATGAGCCGGGGTCAAGTACGGCGTACGAAAGTGCGCATGGTTTGACCTGGGCCAGTACTGAACGAGAGGGGCCTGGGCATACTTTCATCTGCGGCAATAAACACAAACTCATCCCCTTCGAGGCGATAACTGGCGGGCAATTGCTTGCCGGCATCCTCTCCTATGGAGTCCACCCAGGTAATGCTCTTGGGAACCGTGGTGCTGTCCAGGGAAAACCGCCCAGCCAGCAATACCTCGCCACTGACGGTCTTCACTTCGAAGTGCTCGCCGGTAATCGTGGTGATTGCTCCAGGAGCGGTGTGGGCGTCGGGGGGATTGAGCACGCCGTTGTCTTCGAGTGAGGTCTGCTCCCAGGCACCTTGCAGGGCTAGAAAATCCGGGTCTGAAATGGATGACATACAAATTCCTTTTTGCTGAAGGACCAATCGCTGGTCGTTAGGGACAATGTGGCAGGTTTGCGTACCAGAAGCTTAACCGCGTGTAGGAATTGTCTTATTTTTCAGGTTTAAATGTAATTTTTCCTTTCCCGACAGGCAATTAGCGTTACTTTGCCTGGCCGCCGGGTAACGTCTCGTAACGGACCGTCTATGCTCCGGGTGTCTGCCAGTCATGACACCCGGGTAACTGAAATGAAACGTCACGCCGTCAGGTGTGAAGGTTCAATCAATTGGGTGGTCCCTCTGCCGGCAGAGGGCCATGTGTATCGTGTGCCCGGACGTTGCCCCCTGTTTATTCAGTCGTTATCCAGGTTTGATTTTTTGGGCACTGGATTTCAACTCATCAGGGTGTATGAATCTTGAATAACACTCCCCAGCTCCATCAACATTTACCGTCGGACGAGATTGATCTATTTGAACTGTTTCACGCGATCTGGAAGCACAAGAAACGGGTCATCGGTTGCACGATTCTGGCGGGCCTTCTGGGAGTAGGCTACGCGTTTCTGGCACCCAGGGTTTACCAGGTGAGCAGTGTGCTTCGGCCTGCAGCGATCAATGAATTGGATGCCCTGAATCGCTCTGACGTCTACCGGCTGCCGCCCGCCGAGGCATTGGCCAAGGTGGGCATGCAATTGGACTCTTACGAGGCCCGCCTGGGTTTTTTCCGGGCTAACCCGGCACTGTTCGAAGCGTTCCAGCGTCCAGGGCGAAGCCTGGAGCAGAGCTTTGAAGCGTTCAATCGCAATGCCATCAACCTGATGTTGCCGGATCCGAAAAAATCCGAACCCCTCAACAGTTCGATCCGGGTGGAGATGCAGTACCCCACGGGCATTGACGGCGTGGCGATTCTCAACGGATTCGTCGACTACGCGATTGCGCAGGAGCGCAGCCAGGTGGGCGCGGATTTCAAGGTGATCGTCAACAACCGTCTCAATGAGCTGAAGGGCAAAATTGACGCGGCGCGGAGCAATTACGAAACCGCCAAGGCGGCGAAAATCGCCAGGCTTTTGGAGGACGATAAGGTCAAGCGCGCGCGACTGCAGGACGAACTCAGCGCCTTGCACTTGCAACTGAAGATGGAGCGTACCAGTCACCTGGCGGAACTCGACGAGGCGATCTCGATTGCCAGGGCTGTCGGCATCCGGACTCCCACTGCGCCCTCGGCCATGGGCGCTGATGCTTCCGGTAGATCCAGCCAGGTCATGCGCACCGTGGTGACCAACCAGAAGCTGCCGCTGTATTTCATGGGTACGGAAGTCCTGGAAGCTGAGCGCAAGGCACTGCAACGGCGTACCAACGATGATTTCACCAACAGTCGTGTCGCCGAGATCAGCAAGGAACTGCGCATGCTTGATGTGAATCGTGAGGTCGAGGTGCTCAACGATCGCAAGAATGAGGACATATTCCTGCAGAACGTGGAGCCCTTGTGGGCAGAAGAGGCCCGGCTGCGCAGCCTCAACATCGACATGAGTACGTTGAAATTGGTGACGGTGGACCGCCAGGCCCAGGAACCGCTGAACCCGATAAAACCCAAGGGCGCGTTGATTATCGCCCTTAGCGTGGTGGCCGGGCTGCTGCTGGGTATATTGCTGGCATTGATTACCCACTTCGCGCAGGTGCGACGTGAAAACGGGCCTTTTTCGGTGACCGCCGATCGCCGTCTCCCGCTGCGCTAGCGCGGGCCAGACACCTCGCGGGCGGGCTGTAAAGCCTGCCCGCCGAGGTCGTCGCCCATCACATTCACAAGACAGCTTTTCACAATTCTTAGTTAACTTTTGGTTACAACTTGTGGCTAAATAACTGCCAATGGCCACGAACCAGGTTGTCAACCAGGCTTGGTGCCGATTGTGTGAATTGTGATTTCAGGTGCTGCTATCCATCCTCGGCCGTTGTGGGCGCGCAGGAGCAGCCTGTTCTCTTCTGACTTGTGACGAAATCCCTTGAAACTCATCATTGTTGTTCTCTACGTTGCCTCCATCGCGTATGTACACCTGCGCGGTCGAGTGCGGCACAAGCTGGGCCGTCAGCTCAGCGATCACTCGACCTTCCTTGCACCGATCAACTGCTTTCTCTACCTCTTCTCCAAGCTGCCCAGCCGACCGTACCTGTCGCCGAGTGATTTTCCCGACCTGAGCCCGTTGCAGGAGCACTGGGAGGAAATCCGCCAGGAAGGCCAGAACCTGATGCGGGCCGGCGAAATCAAGCGTTCCGACCAATACAACGACGTCGGCTTCAACTCGTTTTTCAAGTCTGGCTGGAAGCGTTTCTACCTGAAGTGGTATGGCGACAGCCACCCGTCGGCGATGAAGCTGTGCCCGCGCACCACCGAACTGGTGCAGAGCATCGGCTCGATCAAGGCGGCCATGTTCGCCGAGCTGCCACCAGGCTCGAAACTGGTGCGTCACCGTGATCCGTATGCCGGGTCGTACCGCTACCACCTGGGCCTGGAGACGCCGAACGATCCTGGCTGCTACATCAATGTGGATGGCGAGAATTACTACTGGCGCGATGGCGAGCCGGTGATGTTTGACGAGACCTACATTCACTACGCCGAAAACACCACGCAGCAGAACCGCATCATCCTGTTCTGCGACATCGAGCGGCCAATGAAATACCGCTGGGCCGCCGCCTTCAATCGCTGGTTCAGCCGCAACGTGATGGCCGCCGCCGGCTCGCCCAACGACGATGGGGACAAGACCGGCGGGCTGAACCGTGCGTTTACGCGCCTGTACAAGATCCGCCTGCGCGGCAAGGAACTGAAAAAGCGCAACCGTACGCGCTACTACCTGGAAAAGTGGGCGATCTTCGCTGCACTGGCGTTGATCTTCGTGCTGATCTGACACCGGGCAAGGGCACGACTCACTCCGGTGGTGTCGCGCCCAGCTTGTCCCACATCTTGCGGGTGATCTTCTGCCGATTGGCATAGCCCGCCCACGGGTCACTCTTCAGGCTATTCAAGCGTTCCTGCAGGTTGGCCACCGTCCATTGCTGCGCACCGCGCAACCCCTTCAACTCATCGCGACTTACCGGTACCGATACCGGCAGGCCCGGGCGTGCCCGTACGGAATAGGCCGCCACCGTACTGGCGCCTCGCGCGTTGCGCAGGTAATCGATAAAGATTTTGCCGACACGATTCTTTGGCCCGGAGGTGGCGGTGAAACGCTCTGGCAGTTGTGCGGTCATGAACTGCGCGACAGCCTTGGCGAAGGCTTTCACCGTGTCCCAGCCATCGCGTCGCGCCAGCGGGACGATCAGGTGCAAGCCCTTGCCGCCGCTGGTCTTGACGTAGGCCTCCAGGCCCAGTTCGTCAAGCACCGACAGGGTCAGCTGCGCCGCTTCCAGCATGGTTTTCCACGGTAGTGCGGGGTCCGGGTCGAGGTCCAGCACAAACAGGTCCGGCGTCTCGATCTTGTCCGTGGTGGCGCCCCAGGTATGCAGCTCGATGGTGCCCATTTGCACGGCCCCGAGCAGCGCGCGAGGGCTGTCGATTTCCATCAGGCGGGCGTGGCCTGGGTCCAGTGACAGGTCCAGCTGCTTGATGTTGGGAATGGCCAGGCGCTCCGAGTGCTTCTGGAAGAACTGCTCGCAGTCGACGCCTTCGAGTGCCCTCAGCAATGAGACGGGCCGGTGGCGCAGGAAGGGCAGGACCCACTCGCTGATGCTCTGGTAAAACGCGGCCAGTTGCTGCTTTTGCGTGCCGCTTTGGGTGTCGATGATCCGCTCGGGGTGCGTAATGTTCACCCCGTCGCTGGTTTTTTTCGCACTGGAGGCCTTGGGGGCTTTCAGCGATTTCGCCGTGCGCGGCTGCTCATGGATGATCTGTGCGGCGGGCTTGTCGCTGCGCATCCCGACAAACGCGGCCTGGCGTACCACGCCTTCGCGGGTCCACTCGGCGAATTGCACCTCGCCGACCAATGTCGGCTCCACCCAGTGCACGCCACGCGCCTGAGCACTGGTCAGGGGTTTTGCCAATGGGGAGGCCTTGCGTTCCAGGGGCGTGAGCTGGGCGTAGATGGTTTTCAACGCAGCCTGGTCAAAGCCGGTGCCGACCCGCCCGGCATAGACCAGGCCGCTGTCATCATTGACGGCCAGCAGCAGGGCGCCAAAGCCGCTGCGTGAACCCTGGGGCCGGGTGTAGCCGATAATCACGAACTCCTGGCGCAGCCGGCACTTGAGCTTGATCCAGTCGGCATTGCGGCTGGAGCTATAAGGGCTGCCCGCACGTTTACCGATCACGCCCTCCAGAGCCAGGTCGCAGGCACTCTCGAAAATATCGCGCTGGTTGGCGGCGAACGCTTCGGAGAAACGCAGCAGTTTGCTGCGGCTGCCGGACAACGCAGTCTTGAGGGCGGCCCGGCGCTGCTCCACCGGCGCCTCGCGTTGGTCCGCGCCGTTGAGGAATGGCGCGTCGAACAGGTAGTAGACGATATCCAGGCTGCGGCCGACATCAAAGGCGTTCTGCAACGCCTGGAAGTCTGGCAGGCCGTCGCCATTCAGGCTTACCATTTCGCCGTCGAGCCAGCTGTCCTTGAGCTTGAGTGCTTGCAAGGCCTTGGCCTGGCGCGGCAGGCGCTCGGTCCAGTCGTGGCCGTTGCGTGTAAACAAGCGCACCTCGCCATCGCGGATGCGCGCCAGCATGCGGTAGCCATCGAACTTGATTTCATACAGCCAGTCGCCTTCGGGGGCGCGGTCGACCAATGTCGCCAGCTGCGGGGAAAATTGCTCGGGGAGGGCGGTTGCAGCCTTCTTCGGCTTGGCTTTGGCCTTGGCCTTGGGTTTTGCGGTTGGCTTCGGAGTGCCTAGGGATGCGTCGCTGAGGACGCTGTCAGGCTCGGCCGCAACGATGTCGTACTCGGCGGCAGGGCGTGCCTGCGGGTCTTTTTCCTTGATCAGCAGCCATTGTTCTTTGTCGCCGCTGCCTTTGAGGCGCGTACGCACCAGCGTCCAGTCGCCCGAGAGTTTTTCACCGACCAGGGTGAATTTGAGCTTGCCGGCAGCGTAGGCCTTGCGCGGCTCGTCATGCGGTTGCCACACGCCGCGATCCCATACGATGACATCGCCGGCCCCGTATTGGCCGGCGGGGATGCTGCCCTCGAAGCTGCCATAGCCGAGCGGGTGATCTTCAACGTGCACCGCCAGGCGTTTCTGGCTCGGGTCCAGGCTCGGGCCCTTGGGAACCGCCCAACTCAGCAGCACACCGTCCAGCTCCAGGCGAAAGTCATAGTGCAGGTTGCGCGCGGCATGTTTCTGGATCACGAAGCTCAGCGCCGAGGCCTTGCGTTTGCCGGTCGGCGTGCTGCCTGACGGTTCGGCGGTGATTTCAAAATCGCGCTTGCGGTTGTATTCGCTCAAAGGCTTTGCCATGGCGTGCTCCAGCGTATGGCAGGCTCAAGAAGCCTTTTTGGTGGATTTTTTCGCGGCCGGCTTTTTCGCCGCCGGTTTGCCGGCCAGGCTGCGCTTGAGCAATTCCGTCAGGTCGATCACGTCGGCAGACTTGCGCTCCTCGCTGCCTTCCTGGGATTCCACATCTTCGATCTTGCCGGCCTTGGCCTTCTTCGCCACCAGTGCCATGATTTTTTCCTGGAAGCTGTCGCGGTATTCCTCGGGCTGCCAGTCGGCGCTCATGTCTTCCACCAGGCGCTTGGCCATGTCCAGCTCGCCCTTGGCCAGGTTGGGCTTGGTCACGTCGCTGCCGAGTTCGAGTTCATCCAGGCTGCGCACTTCGGCGGGCCAACGCAGCATCACCAGGACCAGCGCCGACTCCAGGGGCATCAGCGCCGCCAGGTGCTGCTTGGTGTGCAGCACCACATTGGCCAGGGCGACCTTGCGGGTTTTCTTCAGGGTTTCGCGCAGCAGGGCGTAGACCTTGCCGCCGCGTTTGTCCGGGGCCAGGAAGTAGGGCGTATCGATGTTCTGCAGGGGGATCTGGTCACTGTCGACGAAGGCGATGATTTCGATGGTCTGGGTCGACTTGGGGTGGGCCGAGCGGATCTCGTCTTCACTGAGCACCACATAGCGGCCTTTCTCGAAGGCCACCCCTTTGACGATATTCTCCTTGGTGACTTCCTTGCCGGTGGTCTTGTTGATGCGCTTGTAGCCGACCGGGTCCATGCTGCGCTTGTCCAGCCAGTCGAAATCCACACCTTGGGAGGAGGTGGCCGAGACCAGTGACACCGGGATGTGTACCAAGCCGAAGCTGATGGCACCTTTCCAGATAGAGCGTGGCATACGTACGATTCCTTAAGCAGGGGCTGTGTTCTGGTGACTCGAAGGTCGCGGGAAAAGTTTCCCCCGCCAGATACGCGGACAGATCGTGTTACACCTGATGAGAAAGTATTTAGTGTCGAAAGCCGAACCCAAGGCGTAGCGTGTTATCGAAAGCACGTAACCCTCGCCCCAGAGAGGCTTTGTCATGAACAGCTGTGTGCGTCACCTCGCAGTGCTGGCGTTGGGCCTGGCACTGCTGCCGTTGGCCCAGGCGCAAAGCCTGCCGGGCTCAAGCGACTCCAATAACAGCCCGATTCACCGGGCCAACCCCAACAGCATGCAGGGCACCCAGCCCACTGCGCCGTTGACCCGGGGTATCCAGACCGGCCCGACCCAGCGCACCCCGACCCTGGAAAACGGTGGCATCGGCAATCGCTATCCCCAGCGCAACGCCGCGCCGAGCCGTCCGGCCACCGAAACCAAAGCCCCCACCTATGATGCCAACGGCAATCGCCGGTAAGGACTCTGCTTATGTTTGTACGTAAAACCCTGTTAGCCGCGCTGTGCGCAACCACTTTGCTGCCACTGACCGCCGTGTATGCGGCCGATGCCCAGCAGTTTCCCAGCGAACAAGGCAGCATCACCGCCACCCCTATCGCCAAGGGCCTCGACCATCCGTGGGCGGTGGCGTTTCTGCCGGATAAGCAAGGCTTCCTGGTTACCGAGCGGCCAGGCCACCTGCGCTTTGTCAGCCCGGACGGCAAGCTGTCGGCACCCTTGACGGGCGTGCCGCAGGTGTGGGCCAAGGGGCAGGGCGGCTTGCTCGATGTGGTGCTGTCGCCGGACTTCAAACAGGACCGACTGGTCTACCTTTCATACGCTGAAGGCGGCGGCAAGGACGGTAAAGCCGGCACCGCCGTCGGCCGTGGCCGCCTGGCGCCAGACCTCAGCGGCTTGACCGATTTCAAGGTGATCCTGCGCCAGGAGCCGAAGCTCTCCACCGGCAACCATTTCGGTTCGCGCCTGGCGTTTGACCGCGATGGCTACCTGTTCGTGACCCTGGGTGAAAACAACGATCGACCGACCGCCCAGGACCTCGACAAACTGCAGGGCAAGGTCGTGCGCATCTACCCGGACGGCCGCGTGCCGGACGACAACCCCTTTGTCGGCCAAGCCGGGGTACGCCCTGAAATCTGGTCCTACGGCCAGCGCAACCCTCAGGGCCTGGCGCTCAACCCGTGGAGCGGCACGATCTGGGAAAACGAGCACGGGCCGCGCGGCGGGGATGAAATCAATATCATCGAGCGCGGCAAGAACTACGGCTGGCCGCTGGCAACCCACGGCATCAATTACTCGCTGACACCGATCCCCGAGGCCCAGGGCAAGACCGTGGAAGGCACCGTGCCGCCGCATCACGTCTGGGAAAAATCACCGGGCATCAGCGGCATGGCGTTCTATGATGCCGATCGCTTCAAGCCATGGCAGCACAACGTGTTTATTGGCGCACTGGTCAGCCAGGAGTTGATCCGGCTGCAGTTCGACGGCGACAAGGTGGTCCACGAAGAGCGGTTGCTCGGCGACTTGAAGGCGCGGATTCGCGACGTGCGGCAGGGGCCGGATGGCTACCTGTATGTGCTCACGGATGAAGATAACGGCGTGTTGTATCAGGTGGGGCTGAACCAGGACTGACGGACACTGCATATACCAATGTGGGAGCGGGTTTGCTTGCGAAAGCGCTGCGTCAGTCGTTAAAGATGTTGGCTGAACCATCGCCTTCGCGAGCAAGCCCGCTCCCACAGGTGGGCAGCGTCGAGCCTACAACCCAAGCTCCGATAACCCCGGATGCTCATCCGGGCGCCGGCCCAGCGGCCAGTGGAACTTGCGCTCGCTTGCCTTGATCGGCAGGTCGTTGATGCAGGCAAAACGGTTGGCCATCAGGCCGTTTTCGTCGAACTCCCAGTTCTCGTTGCCGTAGGAGCGGAACCAGTTGCCCGAGTCGTCGTGCCATTCATAGGCATAGCGCACGGCGATGCGGTTATCAGTAAAAGCCCACAGTTCCTTGATCAGCCGATACTCCAGCTCCTTGGCCCATTTGCGCGTGAGAAAAGCCTGGGCTTCCTCGCGGTTGTGCACGAACTCGGCGCGGTTACGCCATTGGGTGTCCGGCGTGTAGGCCAGCGACACGCGTTGCGGGTCCCGGGAGTTCCAGCCGTCTTCAGCCAGGCGCACCTTCTCGATGGCCGAGGCATGGGTGAACGGTGGCAACGGTGGGCGTGATTCTGCGGCAGAAGACATGGGGGCAGCTCCTTGGACGGATTGATCGAAAGTGGCGGACCTGGGGGATTAAAGCCCGAGTAACGTTCGCGCCATGCAGCGCGCGTTATCGGCAGCCGTTGAATCGCCCATGACCAATGCCACGGTAATGGCGCCATCGATCAGGATCAGCAAGTGCGCGGCCTGCCGTACGGGGTCGGGGGTGCCATGTGCTTCACACAGTTCAAGTACGTACTCGAACAGTTTCTGTTTGTGCGCTTTGGCCAGCAGGCGGACCGGGTCTTGCGGGTCGCCGGTTTCGCCACTGGTATTGATAAAGGCGCAACCGCGAAAGTCCGCCGAGCCGAACCAGGTTTCAAGCGCGCTGAACACGGCCAGCAGGCGTTCGCCGCTGCCCTCGGTACGTTCCACTTCAGTGCGCAACCAGTGCATCCAGCGCTCATCGCGGCGGTGCAGGGCGGCAATGACAAGTTCATCTTTATTGGCGAAGTAACGGTAAATACTCTTGCGCGAGACCCCGGCGGTTTTCACCAGCAAGTCCATGCCCGTGGCGGCGATGCCATGGCGATAGATCAACTTCTCGGTGACGTCGAGGATAATGTCGCGGGTATCATTGCGCAGTGAGTCGTTCATGTGACGAACAGTAGAACGATCGTTCTTCTTGGTCAATTAAATTTTTTCCATCGGCGACGACGAGACCTGAGCACCCCCATGGTGTAAGCTCGGGGCCTCTTCGGATTCGACCCATTGCGAGCCTTATGCCGTCGTTCTTCAAACGCTCCCTGTTGCCCAAACTGCGCGGTTTTCCTCTCTCTCCCGACGCTATCGACGTGCTGTCCGGCGCGGATGCATTCCGCCGCTGCCTGCTGGAACAGATCCCCCAGGCCACCCGGCGTATCTACATCGTCGCGCTGTATTTGCAGCAGGACGAAGCGGGGCAGGAAATCTACGACGCCCTGCACGCCGCCAAGGCGGCGCGGCCGGAATTGGACATCGTGGTGGTGGTTGACTGGCTGCGCGCGCAGCGCGGGCTGATCGGCGCCGGCAAACAACCGGGCAACAGCGCCTGGTACCAGGCCATGACGCAAAGCCACAGCAGCGAAGTACCGGTGTACGGCGTGCCGGTGCAAACCCGCGAACTGTTCGGTGTGTTGCACCTCAAGGGCTTTGTGATCGACGACAGCGTGCTGTACAGCGGCGCCAGCCTCAACAACGTGTACCTGCACAAGTTCGACAAATACCGCTTCGACCGTTACCACCTGATCCACAGCCAACCGCTGGCCGACTCCATGCAACATCTGGTGGAGCATGGCTTGGTGGCGTCCAAGGCCGTGCATCGCCTGGACCTGCCGAACCCGCCGACGACGCGCAGCCTGCGCAACGACATCGGCGACCTGCGCAGCCGTCTCAAACACGCGGCCTACGACACCACGGCGGGGCAATTGCCCAATGGCCACCTGTCTGTCAGCCCGCTGTTGGGGGTGGGCAAGAACAACCCACTGAACCGGGTGATTCTCGAGCTGATCGCCAGCGCCCAGCATCAACTGACCATCTGCACGCCGTACTTCAACCTGCCTTTGCCGGTCACCCGGGAAATCAACCGTGCGTTGGCGCGCGGGGTCAAGGTCGACATTATCGTGGGCGACAAGACCGCCAACGATTTCTACATTCCGCCGAGCGAGCCATTCAAGGTGATCTCGGCCCTGCCTTACCTGTATGAAATCAGCCTGCGCCGTTTCGCCAAGCGCCATCAGCCGATGATCGACAGCGGCCAATTGAACCTGCACCTGTGGCGAGACGGCGATAACACCTACCACCTCAAGGGCATGTGGATCGACCAGCGCTACACCTTGCTCACCGGCAACAACCTCAACCCACGGGCCTTCCGTCTCGACCTGGAAAACGCCTTGCTGCTCGACGACCCGCAAGGCCAGTGGCTCGGCCCACGGCGGACCGAACTGGCGCAGATTTTCCAGCACACCACGCGGATCGAGCGTTATCAGGATCTGCAGACACTGGTGGATTACCCGGAAGCCGTGGGCAAGTTTTTGCGTCGCGTCAGCCGCGTGCGGATCGAGCGGTTGTTGTACCGAATCCTGTAGGTCCGCGCTGAAATCATCAGCAATGCACGGGTAAAGGGCATCGGATAGCGCTTACAGTCAGCTAGCGCGTAGCGTCCCTACAGTGGCTCTCACCGTTCACGGATGGGCGGACCTGGTCCTTATGGCCGTATCCGAGAGAGCCCTGTCCTATGCTGATGTCGCTGAGCAATCCTTTTCCCATTCCTCACGCTGCGCTGCCTCCGAGCGCAGTGACTGCTGCACCTGAGCCCGCCTGGGCTCAACCCTCCGGCCCCCGCCGGCGGCGCACCGCTGTCGCGCAGTCGCCCATACCCGATGACAAGTGGACGCGATTACCCGCTCTGGATCGCGACCGGGGCGCCGCTGCCGACGCCCAGTTGGCGGAGCGCATCGCTGCCGCTGAAATCAGCGGCCACACCTTGGTCGAGGTGCCGCCGGACAGCCGCCCGGGCCCTGCGCTGCGCGTGTACCAGCAGTTGCTCAACCGCCCACTGTTGCAGCAGTGGATGGTCGAGCAGCGCCTTGAACCGGCAACCCTGACGTTCCACCGTGACCATGTCGAGGGCTATGCCGACCATGAGGGCGTGCGCAGCGCAGTCCGCTTCAGCCTGACCGACAACTCCGGTTGGAACGAGGTTTCGCGCACCTTGCGGCCGCTTCGCGAACTGCTCGACCCTACCGACCAGGGGCTGCCTTTTATCGGGCAAGACGACGCGCTATGGCTGCCGCACCCATTGGTCAGCCACATCAACACCAGTGCCCTTGAGCAGACATGGCAGGTGATCGGAGAACTGGAGGAGCGCGATGACCTGGCCGATCGCCTTGAGGCCGAGCTTGAGCATCTGCCGCGGGCAGCGCGCACGGACTGGTCGAGCCATGCCAGCGACGTCGCACCGGCCTCGACCTTGCCGCGGAACAGCGAGGCTGCCATGCAGCGCTTGCAGCAGTTTGTCGCGCGTGCAGACATGACCCGCCTGCTTGAGCGCGAAGGTGTCGCTTGGCCGGACGCGCTGTTTCGAGTGTCTGAAGGCCGTCTGGAATGCCTGAGCCCGGTCGGCGGCTGGTTGGACTTGACCCACCACATCGACGCAGAGCGCGCATTGGGCGAGGAACTCAAGGCGCTGACCGCACTCAGCGTGCCGTTGGGCAATAGCGTGTATTCGACGCCCCGTCAGGATATTCGCCAACTGCTGGATATGAAGGGGCTGGGCTCGCCGCGCAACGTGGAAGAAACCCGCAATGTGATTGCCTGGCTACGCACTTCTTTGCCGACGCCGCCACCCCTGGGGGACTACGGCGCCTTGCTCACGCAGCCATGGACGCCCGGCGCCCTGACCGAGCAGGACCGGCAAAATGTGAGTGCGATGGCCCGTACCCGCCTGGGCGGCACGCAGTTTCGTGCACTGTCGAATGTCACGCTGCAAGCGCTGCAGGCGGATCCGCAGGGCCACCTGGACAGGCTGCTCGACAGCCCGGACGCCTTGGCATTCGCCGAACAGCTGGCCAGCGCGCTGCAGTGGCCGGTCGGCCCAGGCGGTGCCGTGGCGTTGCCCAAGGTGTTGCGCCAACAGTTGGTGATTGCCGCGATCAAGCTGCAGGTCGATCCCGCGATGTCCGGCAAGCCTGGCGAGGTCGGCGGTTATTCGATCTACCAGCCCTCGAACATGGGCCGCAGTTTCAGCGCCGTGCGCCGTGATATCGAGCTTCATCTGCAGCACAAAGGTCTGGACCCCAAGCTGGCGGTCGTGGCGACCCAGCTCTGCCTGGCCCAGGCAGCGCCGGAAATGCTGGTGCACGATGTGCCGGAATCGGTGCACCTCGGCACCCCGGCCTGGATGGAATTGCGCCTGGGCTGCGCACTGGCGGATCACCACGCGCCGGGGACGTCGAGAAGGATGAACGAGCAACAGGTCAGTGCCCTGACCACGCTGGCGCCCACCAGCGACGAGCAGGCCACGCTGATGCAACTCAATGCGCTGAAGATCCTCGCGGACTGGGGGGTGTTGAACGGCAGCGTCAGGCAGCGCAGTGACGGTGAATACTCGCAGGCGGATATCGAGGACGCCGCGCGGGCATTTTTCCAACAGCGGGAAGAGGCCGCCGGCGCCTTCACGCGTGCGAGCGCGCCGCTGCCGACGCGCAGGGCCCTGGCCGTCAAGGAGCTGCTGCGTGTGTTTCCTGGCACCACCCCGGCCGAGCTGGAAAACCTCAGTGTGCAACTGGCCAGCGCCGAGGACCGGCGCAACCTGCCGATCTCGGAGCCGCGCACCCGCTCGTTGGTCGAAACCTACATGACGGGCGACCTCACGCCGGGCAAATGGGTGCTCGGCGAAGACATGCCCGCATCGCCGCCTGCGACCAGGACACCTTACCAGCCCGCCAGCACACCGCAGATTCCCGAAGCGGCGCGCACCCGGCTCGACACGCTTATTCGCCGCCTGCCTGAACTCGACGGGGTGCTGAAGACTACAGTCGGCCAGCATCAGGATCAGCTTCAGCAGGCCTATGCCATCAAGCTCAAGCTGATGCTGGCCGAATTGCCGCTGGATGATCGCCGGTTGCTGGAACTGGGCAAGGTCGAGCTGTTCACCTTGCGTGCCGAAACCGGTGTGACCGAACACAGCGAAACCGCAGCGCTGAGACTCGCGCGCAGGGCGCGACAAGGCACCTTGATGCGTGTGGAGCATGGACCCGAGGTGGTGTATTTCGAGCTGTTCGCCCAGGGCAAGATCATCAAGCGCACGGATTTGCCCAAGACCATCGAGCTGGATGGCGTCATTCGTCGTGAGCGCTATCCATCACCGCGTGGCTTTGTGTATTTGCCGGTGGTACGCGGTACACGGATGCCTCTCGATCTCGAGGCCTATGCCGGCGGCGCTCCGACGGGACCCAATGTGAAGCCCTCGACGGTCATCGTGGAGGGGTTGGGACCTCAGTTTCCTGTGCGCGAATTGCCCGCCAACCATACGGCGCAATCCTACGTGCCGGACACTTATGCCTCACGAAAGACGCAAAGCATTGCCGACAGGATTGCCCAGGACAATTTTTACCAATCCACCGAGTCGATGTTGCAACGCGCGAGCGAACCGCTGCCACTGGAGCGACGCCGCGAAGAGCGGGCCCGCGAGCATGCATTTCTGTTGGGGTTCGTACCCTTCGTGGGCGCGTATCAGGAGTTCAAGCAAGGCAATATCGGTGCCGGCCTGGCTAACCTGGCGCTGGATGTTGCTGGCGTGGCCATTGGTGCGGGTGGGCAAGCGCGTGGGCTGATCCGCTCGGCCAAGGCCCTGGTGCCGAGTCGGCTGGCCACGCGGTTCAAGCCTGCCGCTGTAACGTTGGCGCCGTTAAAGTCTGCAGCAAGCTTCAGCGATCGTGCGTTCGACTTCGTCCGGCAGTCCGCTTTGTTCAGCAGTGCGGCGCTGAATCCGTTGGATGGTTACCCGCAGTTGATCAATGCCGCGATCAAGGGGGTGGTGAAGTTGCCGGTATTGCTGGCCGGGGGCGCGTTGAAGTGGGGCAAGGTGATGCCGCATATGGTCACGGCCGAGGAGAAGCTGCGCGCCTATTTACTCATCGCTGCCGGGCAGGCGAGCAGTACTGAGGCATCTGGCGGCATGCCGACAGCGGGAAGGGCTGGGCGCTATGAAGCGGTGGACGTGCACGCGGCACCCTACAATGGTCGCTGGTATGCGATTGACCCGCGCAGTGGCAAACCTTTCGGCACACCACTGAACGGGTTCCAGCCGGCCCGTTGAGCCGCCGACCTCCCGCGCCCGGCGCGGGAGGTCAGGTGCGCCTGATCAGTTCAGGCCCAGCTTGCCGCGCAGGGTCGACAGGTCTTCGGCCAGGGTGTTGACCGGGCCAACCAGCGCCTTGCGATCGTTTTCCTTGACCTTGTCGTAGGTTTCAAAGCCGCCGTCCTTGGTCTTGTACTTGGCCAGGATCTTGTCCACGGTGGCGAAGTTCTTGTCGACCTTGGCCAGGAACGCCTTGTCCTGCTTCTCGATCTGGCCACGGAACAGGTCGACGATTTTCTTCGCGCCGTCGATGTTGCCCTGGAAGTCGTAAAGGTCGGTGTGGCTGTAGCGGTCTTCTTCGCCGGAGATCTTGGTAGCGGCGACTTCTTCCAGCAGCGCTGCGGCGCCGCCGACGACTTTTTCCGGTGGGAAGGTCAGGCCATCGACGCGGGTCTTGAGATCATTGACGTCGGTGTTGAGCTTGGCGGTCAGCGTCTCCAGGCCCTTGGTGGTGTTCTGCGAGAACAGCACGTACTCGATGCGGTGGAAACCGGTGAAGTCTTCGGCCGTCACGCCTTTCTCGTGGTCGTCGACACGGGAGTCGATCGAGGCATCCAGGTCACTGAACAGCTCGGCGATCGGCTCGATGGACTCGTAGTGCACACGGGTCGGTGCATAGAGCTTCTTGGCGGTGGCCAGGTCGCCCTTGTTGATGGCGTCGGTGAACGCCTGGGTCTGGGTCACCAACTCGCCGATTTCTTCGGTGACGTAGATCTTGTAGTCCGAAACCGGGCCTACCAGGTCCAACGGCGCCGTGGCGGCGAAGGCTGCCAGCGGCGAGAGGGTCATAAACAACGACAACGCGAGGGTCGACTTCTTCATGGGACGGTTTCCGCTCTGGGTTTGTTTTAGGTGTTGGCAGTGGTTTGAGGATGCGTTGCAGCGAGCAGCGTGCGCCCAATGAAATCCTTGGGCCCGGTGACGCCTGGCAAGGTGAAGAAATACCCGCCGCCGACCGGCTTGAGGTACTCCTCCAGGGGCTCGCCGTTGAGCCGGGTTTGCACACTGATAAAACCTTTCTCCAGGTCAGCCTGGTAGCAGATGAACAGCAGCCCCATGTCCAGCTGACCGTTTTTATTGACGCCGTTGGAGTAGTTGAACGGCCGACGCAGGATCAGGTTGGCCTGAGTCTGCGGGGTGCGCGGGTTGGCCAGGCGGATGTGGGCATCGAGCTTGGTCAACTTGCCTTCGGGGTCCTTGCTGTAGTCCGGCACCTGGGTTTCCTGATGGCCGTCCATGGGCGCGCCCGTGGTCTTGACGCGGCCGATGATGCTTTCCTGCTCCTGCAGCGGCGTGCGGTCCCAGCGTTCGACGAAATTGCGGATGATGCGCACGGCCTGGTAGCTGCCGTTCACCGCCCAGGCGGGTTCGTCGCTGCCGGGCTGCACCCAGACGATCTGGTTCATCGCCGTGTCGTCGTTGGAGTTCGGGTTGGCCGAGCCGTCACGGAAACCGAGGAAATTGCGCGCGCTCTGCGCCGGCTCTCCGGGTTTGCTCGGTGCCTGGGGCGGCACGCTGCCTTCTTGCTTCCAGCGCACCAGCAGCAGGTCGGGCAGGTTCTTCACGATGTCGCGCAGGGCGTGGATATTGGTGTCCGGGGTGTTCGAGCTGAACTGCAGGCTCAGGTCGCCATGGCACTGCGCCGGTTCCAGCGCATCGTTGGGGAAACCGACCATGCGGCTCAGGCGCTTGGGTTTGGCGGCGGTGAGGCCAAAGCGCTCATCGAACAGCGATTCGCCAACGGACACGGTGATGGTCAGGTTGTCCGGGGTGACCACCGGGCCGAGAATCCCGGAATCGGTGGGCGGCAACTTCGGATCGACTTGCGGCACAGTGCCGCCGGTCATCAGGAAGCTGATGCGCTCGTTCAAGGTGCGGAACAGGCGCTCCAGGTCCTCGCGGTCGCTGGCCAATACATCGAATGCCACCAGCATCCCGCAGGCCGGGCGCGGGGTGACGATGCCGCTCTGGTGCTTGCCGAAATAATCGTGGTGGTCCTGGGTCTTGTCACTGCGCGGTGCGGTGGTGACTTGCTCGGCGGCGGCCGCCATGGCCGGGCAGGTCAGGGTACTGCCGGCAATCGCGGCGCCGGTCGCGGCCATGCCCAGCAGGACACGGCGGCGCTGTGCGGAAAATTGTTCTGAATCACTCATGGGTACGGTCGTCTTCACTGCAGGCCGGAGAGGCCAAGGGCTGGGTCAATTCCATCGAGTGCAGCGGCCAGAGCCTTGGCCTTGTCGGCGATCTGCTTGCGCTGATCGGCGGTGACGCTGTCATACGTCGCGTAGCTTTTGTCGACCTTGAAGCCTTGCAACTCGGCATCGAGGGCGGCGAGGGCGCTGTCGACTTTCGGCAGCAGGTCAGCGGCGGATTTGGTCAATAGCGGACGCATCAGCTCGACCACTTTGTGCGCGGCTTCGAGGTTGGCGGCAAAGCCATTCAAGTCGATATGGCTGTAGCGCTCTTCCTCACCGCTGAGGGCGCGCACGTCGGCGAGGCTGTTGAGGTTGCGCACCACGATGCCCACCAGTTGCTCCGGCGGCAGCGACTGGGCCAGCAACTGCTGCTTGAGGGTGGTGACGTCGGTCAGCAGGCGCTGCGCAACCGGGGCCAGGCCCTCGACGGTGCGTTGCTGGAACAGGCTGTATTCGAGGCGGTGGAAGCCGCTGAAGGCCGGGTCCTGTTCACGCTTTTCGAAGTAATCGGCACGCGCGTTGATGGCGTTGTCTAACTCGGCCAGGCGCTGTGAAGCCGGCGCCAACCGTTGATAAGCCTCGCGGGCCGGCACATACAGGGCCTGCGCCTGGGCCAGGTCACCGGCGTCGATTGCCTGCTGCAGCGCGGTCACCGCCTTGACCAGCGCGCTGCCCTGGCTGCTCAGGTACACGCGAAACTCCGACAGCGGGCCGATAAACGCCACCATCGACGGCTTGGCCTTGGCCTGGGCATCGGACTCCGCCGTTGGCGTCACATGCAAGGTGCCGCGCGGGTTGCTCAGCAAGCCGCAGGTAATCGCGTAATCGCCGGGCAACAGGTTGGCGTTGATCACCTGGCTCAGGCCCGGCGCAATGTTTTCGCGCTCTTCGACCACCAGCACGCCGTCGAGGATTTCCCATTCCACCGCCCGGTCCGAGCGGTTGATGATGCGAAAGCTCGCACGGCCAGCCGGTACGGTCAGCTCGTTGGGCTCGCAGGCGTGGCCATGAATGGTCACGGCGATTTCATTGTGGTTGGCCTGGCGCTTGCTGGCAGCCAGCTGCGAGGCGTAATAGAACAGGCCGCCGGCGGCGATCATCACGACCACCGAGCCCGCCACGGCCCAGCGCAAGGCGCGGGGTGGCGAAGCCGGTTGAGGAGTTGGGTTGGACAAGAGACGGTCCTTAATGGCTGGAAACGGAAGAGGAGGTGGCGGCAGGCTTGGCCGGTGCCGCAGGCAGGAAGAACATCACCAGGGCCACCACCAGGTAAATCAGGTAGGCGCCCAGCGTGCTGATAGTCGGTGCTTCCTGATAGCCGAACATCCCGGCCAGCACCGAGCCCAGCGGGCTGTCCATCGGCAGCACGGCGCTGAAATCGAACAAGACGGTCTGCCAGTGGTTCCACACACCGGCTTCGTGCAGGGCCTGCACCGAGTTGGCCAGAATGCCGGCAGCCACCACCAGGATGAACAGGCCGGTCCAGCGGAAGAACGCGCCGAGGTTCAGGCGCATGCTGCCGGAGTAGATCAGGAAGCCGACGACAATCGCCAGGATCAGGCCGAGCAGGGCGCCAATCGGAGCGCCCGGGCCCTCGCTCTGCTGGAACACCGCCAGCAGGAAAAACACGGTTTCCAGGCCTTCACGGGCCACGGCAAAAAACACCATCAGGATCAGCGCCGTGACCTGGTGCTTGGAGCCGGCCAGCGCGTGATCGAGAGATTCATGCAGGGCGTGCTTGATCGAGCGCGCGACCTTGCGCATCCAGAACACCATGGAGCTGAGGATGCCCACGGCGACCAGGCCGACGATGCCTTCGAACAATTCCTGCTGTTTTTGCGGGAATTCGGCGCTGACCAGTTCCAGGCCACCACCCACCAGCAACGCGAGCGCGGCGGCGAGGAAGACGCCGATCCAGACGGCGGGCATCCACTGGCCGCGGCCGGTCTGCTGCAGGTAACTGGCGATGATGCCGACGATCAGCGCGGCTTCAATGCCTTCGCGCAGCATGATGAGAAAAGGAACAAGCATTCGGCACCGCATCATAACTAGATAGGATGCTAAGTTGTAACATAATGATACTCATTACTAAACAAGGAATATTGACGTTTGCTGAACAGCGGCTGAACGGTGGTGGCGAAGCGCAACCGCCCTTATGATGCAGGCCATCTTGTGCGCGATCGGATTGCCCAACCTCCCATGTCGGAAAAAGACACCATTTCCATCCACCTCGTGCGCGAAGCCTTGTTGCAGAGCTGCGCGCCGGGTGCGGCCAGCGTTGAAGTGCTGAACAAAGTCGGCATCGACCCGGCACTGCTTGACCAGCCCGCTGCACGGGTGTCGGCCACCACCTACGCACGTTTGTGGCGCCTGCTGGCGCGGCGCCTGGACGATGAGTTCTTCGGCATGGACCCACGCAAGCTCAAATCCGGCAGCCTGGCGTTCCTGTGTCGCGCAGCCATGGCGCAAACGAGCCTGGACGCCAGCCTGGAAACCGGCCTGGGGTTTTTATCCTTGATGTTCGAGCAACTGCCCGCCCAGTTGGTGCGCCAGCAAAGCCTGGCCGAGATCGTGCTGTTGGAGCCTGAGGTCGAGCCCAAGCGGGCGTTTACCTACTTCACCTACTGGATGATCGTCCACGGCGTGGCCTGCTGGCTGGCGGGGCGACGGATACCGATCCTGGCGATTGAACTGCGCTGCCCCCGGCCGGATTTCTGCGATGACTACCAGGTGATGTTTTCCGACAACCTACGGTTTGATCGGCCACGTACCCGCATGATCTTTTCCGCCGACTGCCTCGACCTGCCAATCAAGCGCAGCGCAGAGGAACTCAAACGCTTCCTGGCCCATGCGCCGGCCAACATCCTGGTCAAATACCGCGACCCCGACAGCCTGGCCAACCGCATCAAGCACGACCTGCGCCGAATGCCCCCCGACACCTGGCCGGAAACCGAGGGCCTCGCTACCAGCCTGTGTATCTCTGCATCAACCCTGCGCCGGCGCCTGGCGGAAGAGGGGCAGACCTACCAAGGCCTCAAGGACAGCGTGCGCAAAGAGCTGGCGATTGTCTGGCTGGCGGAACCGCAGATCAGCTTCGCGCAGATTGCCGAGCGGCTGGGGTTTGCCGATACCAGTTCGTTTTATAAGGCGTTTCGTAAATGGAGCGGATCGAATCCGGGGCATTATCGGAGTTTGATTTTGAATGAGGCTACGTAAGGCATCAGCTTTGCGCTGACGCTTGGAAGGGTGGAGTTCGTGCGCCACGTTTCAACAGTCAGCCCAGCACGATTCAAGCGTTCAACATTCCAGGACCCTCCAAACAAAAAAAGCCCCGTGACCGAATGGACCACGGGGCTAAAAATTGGCTGGATGCGACCAACCAAAGGAGCGCTTGAATTACTTGGCGGTTGCTACCACCGTATCCGGCTGCCAGCCGCCGCCCAACGCCTTGTAGATCGCCACGATGCCGCGATACAGGTCTACTTCGGCCTGGGCCTGGGAGTCTTCGGCGGCCAGGCGTTCACGTTGTGCGTCGAGCAGTACCAGGAAGTCCACGGTGCCTTCGCGGTAGCGGATTGCCGCGAGGTCGGCGGCGGCGCGGCTGGATTCGCTTTGACGGATCAGCGAGACCAGGCGTTGCTGGCGTTTGCCGTAATCGCTGAAGGCATTTTCGGACTCTTCCAGTGCGAGCAGGACTTGCTGCTCGTAGGTCGCCAGGGCGCCATCGGCCTGTGCATCGGCTCCGCGCAAACGTGCGCGCACGCTGCCCAGGTCAAATGCGGCCCAGGTGATGCTCGGGCCAAGGGCCCAGGCGTTGGCGGCCGATGAGCCGATCTGCGAACCCCGCCCGGCGGTAAAGCCGAGGAAACCGCTGAGGCTGACCCGTGGGAACAGGTCGGCCTTGGCCACGCCGATACGCGCGGTGGCGGCGGCCAGTTTGCGTTCGGCGCTGAGGATGTCCGGGCGCCGTTGCAGCAGTTGCCCCGGGTCGCCGATCGGCAACGCCTTGGCAATCGCCGGCAGGTCTTTGGGGCTCAGGTCGACGGTCAGCTTGTCGGGGCGCTGGCCGAGGAGGGTGGCGATGCGGTTACGCTCGCGCACTTGTTCGGCCTGCAGTTGCGGCACGCTGGCTTCCACCGCGGCGAGACGTGCGTCGGCACGCTCGACGTCGAGTTGGTCGCCCACCCCGGCATCGCGCAGGCTGACGGTGATGGTGCGCGAATCCTGCTGGTTCTTCAGGTTGTCCAGGGCAATGCGTTCACGCAATTGTGCGCCGCGCAGTTGACCATAGGCGTCCACCAGTTCGGCAATCATGGTGACTTGCAGTTGGTACAGGTCGGCTTCGGCAGCCTGCTGGTCGGCGTCGGTGGCTTCCAGGTTGCGCTGGATGCGGCCGAACAGGTCCAGTTCCCAGGCCATGTCCAGGCCCAGGTCGTAACGCTCGCTGTTGACGCGCTTGGTGGTCTGGCCAGGGATCTGCCCTTTGCCCAGGTCACTGCTGGCGCGGCTGGTAATTACCGGCATGGCGTCGTTGCTGGCGTCATCGCGAATCGCACGGGCAGCACGCAGGCGGGCAAAGGCGACGCGCAGGTCACGGTTACCTTGCAGCGACTGAGTCACCAACTGGTTGAGGATCGGGTCTTCGAATTGCTGCCACCAGATGCCTTCGAACTTGGCGTGGTCGTAGTTCTTGGCGTCCACGGCGGCGGTGATATTGGCCGCCTCCGGGGTCTGGGTCTTGTAGTCCGGGCCCACGGCACAGGCGGCAAGCGCCAGTACCAGGAGGCTCGGCAGGAATATTTTCACGCTCATTGCTGTGTCTCCAGCTTCAAGGCCTTGGCCGCTTTGCGCGCGTCCCGGCGCTCCACATAACGTCGGATCAGTACGTAGAACACTGGTGTCAGCAACAGACCGAAGAAGGTCACCCCGATCATCCCGGAGAACACCGCCACACCCATGGCATGACGCATCTCGGCACCGGCACCGCTGGACAACACCAGGGGCACTACACCCATGATGAAGGCGAACGAGGTCATCAGGATCGGCCGCAGACGCAGACGGCACGCTTCGAGTACCGCCGCCAGTGGGTCGAGACCCTCGGCCTGTTTATCCTTGGCAAACTCGACGATCAGAATCGCGTTCTTACACGCCAGGCCCACCAGTACGATCAGGCCGATCTGGGTGAAGATGTTGTTGTCGCCGCCCGAGATAATCACCCCGGTGATGGCCGACAGCAGCGTCATCGGTACGATCAGGATCACCGCCAACGGCAGGCTCCAGCTTTCGTATTGGGCGGCCAGTACCAGGAACGCCAGCAGTACGCAGAGCGGGAACACGAACAGCGCGGTGTTGCCCGAGAGGATTTGCTGATACGTCAGGTCGGTCCACTCGTAGGTCATGCCGTTGGGCAGTTCATCCTTCAACAGTTTTTCAATCGCCGCCTGGGCCTGGCCGGAGCTGTAGCCCGGTGCGGCGTTGCCGTTGATTTCTGCGGTGATGAAGCCGTTGTAGTGCATCACGCGGTCCGGGCCCGAGGTGTCGCTGACCTTGATAAAGGTCGCCAGCGGGATCATCTCGCCTTTGTTGTTACGCACTTTCAGCTGGCCGATCTGGTCTTCATCCTGGCGGAACTGCTGCTCAGCCTGCACGTTGACCTGGTAAGTACGGCCGAAGCGGTTGAAGTCGTTGGCATACAACGAACCCAGGTAGATCTGCAGGGTGTCGAAGATGTCGCTGATCGCCACGCCGTGGGTCTTGGCCTTTTCACGGTCGATGGCAGCATCGACCTGCGGCACGTTGACCGTGTAGCTGGTGAACAGGCCGAACAACTCAGGTACGCCACGGCTCTTGGTGATGATGTTCTGCACTTCTTTGTACAGCTCGTCATAACCCAGGTTGCCACGGTCTTCGACCTGCAGGCGGAAGCCGCCAATCGTCCCCAGGCCCTGTACCGGCGGCGGCGGGAAGATCGCCATGTAGGCTTCCTCGATACTGCTGTACTTGCCGTTCAGTGCACCGGCAATCGCACCTGCGGATAGGCTCGGGTCTTTACGCTCCTCGAATGGCTTCAAGGTCACGAACACGATGCCGTTGTTCGGGCTGTTGGTGAAACCGTTGATCGACAGGCCGGGGAAGGCGATAGCGCTTTCCACGCCGGGCTGTTTCATGGCGATGTCAGACATGCGCTTGATCACGTCTTCGGTGCGGTCCAGGCTCGCGGCGTCCGGCAATTGCGCGAAGGCCACCAGGTATTGCTTGTCCTGGGCCGGGACGAAACCGGTCGGCGTGTGGGCGAAGCCCAACCATGTCAGCACCATCAGGCCGGCGTACAGGAACAGCGCAATGCCGCTGCCGCGAATCACCCGGCGTACGGTGCCGACGTAACCATGGCTGGCTTTGTCGAAGAAGCGGTTGAACGGTTTGAACAACCAGCCGCCGAGCAACTTGTCGAGGAACTTGGAGAAGCGATCCTTCGGTGCGTCGTGACCTTTAAGCAATACCGCTGCCAGCGCGGGCGACAGGGTCAGCGAGTTGAACGCCGAAATCACCGTCGAGATCGCAATGGTCAAGGCGAACTGCTTATAGAACTGTCCGGTCAAGCCGCTGATGAAGGCCGCTGGAACGAACACCGCACACAGTACCAACGCGGTGGCGATGATCGGGCCGGTCACTTCGCTCATGGCCTTTTCAGTGGCCGGGAACGGTTCGAGTCCCAATTCGATGTTCCGCTCGACGTTCTCCACCACCACGATGGCGTCGTCCACCACGATACCGATGGCCAATACCAGGCCGAACAGTGACAGCGCGTTGAGTGAGAAGCCGAACAGGTGCATCACCGCAAACGTACCGATCAACGATACCGGCACCGCCACCAATGGAATGATCGAGGCGCGCCAGGTCTGCAGGAACAGGATCACCACCAGCACCACCAGGATCAGTGCTTCGAACAAGGTGTGGACCACTGCCTCGATGGAGCCGCGCACGAAGACGGTCGGGTCATAGGCGATGCGGTAATCCATGCCTTCCGGGAAGCTCTGCTTGAGCTCCGCCATCTTCGCCCGCACTTCATTGGAGATGTCGATGGCGTTGGAGCCAGGGCGCTGGAAGATCGGAATCGCCACGGCCGGCTGGTTATCGATCAACGAGCGCAGGGCGTATTGGCTGGAGCCCAACTCCACCCGCGCAATGTCTTTGAGGCGGGTGATTTCGCCGTTGGCGCCGGCACGGATGACGATATTCTCGAACTCTTCCTCAGTGACCAGGCGGCCCTGGGTGTTGACCGAGAGTTGGAAGCTGGTGTCATTCGGTGCAGGCTGCGCGCCCAATGCACCGGCAGCCACCTGGCGGTTCTGTTCACGAATGGCCGTCACCACATCGGTGGCGGTCAGGTTGCGCGAGGCGGTCTTGTTCGGGTCCAGCCACACACGCAGGGAATAATCGCCCATGCCGAACAACTGCACATCGCCCACGCCGCCCAGGCGTGCCAACTCATCCTTGATATTGAGGATGGCGTAGTTGGACAGGTAGAGCATGTTGTAGCGTTGGTCCGGGGAGGTGATGTGCACCACCATGGTCAGGTCGGGAGAGGCCTTGTCCACGGTGATACCGATGCGCGTCACTTCCTCAGGCAGTTTCGGCTGGGTCCGCGTCACCCGGTTCTGTACCTGCACCTGCGCGTTGTCCAGGTCGGTGCCCAGGGCGAAGGTGATGGTCAGGGTCAGCTTGCCGTCGGCGGTCGACTGCGAGGACATGTACAGCATGTTCTCGACGCCGGTGATGGCTTGCTCGAGCGGAGCGGCCACGGTTTCACCGATGACTTTGGGGTTGGCGCCCGGGAAGTTGGCGCGCACCACCACGGTCGGCGGCACGACTTCGGGGTATTCGCTGATCGGCAATTGGAACAGCGAGATCGCGCCGGCGATCAGGATCAACAGCGAGAGCACCGCTGCGAAGATCGGCCGCGAAATGAAGAACTTGGAAAAATTCATCTTGAGTCGTATCCCTTAACCGCGTGGAGTCGCAACGGCTGCGAGCTTGGGCGCGGTTTTTTCCGGCGCCACTTGCTCCAGGTTGCTTGCTTCAAGCGCTTGTCGTTGTTGTGCCAAGGCCGCGAGGGTTTCCTTGCTGGCCATCGGGATGGTTTCCGGAGCGACCGGCGACCCAGGGCGCACGCGCTGCAGGCCCTTGACGATAATGGTGTCGTCCTTGTTCAGGCCGCTGCGTACGATGCGCAAACCTTCGATCTTCGGCCCCAGTTCCACCGAGCGATACGCCGGCTTGTCGCCGTCCATCACCAGCACGAACTTCTTGCCCAGGTCAGTGCCCACGGCCTCGTCGTTGATCAGCACGGCGGAGTAGGTGCCGCTGCCGACCAGTTTCAGGCGCGCATACAGGCCAGGGGTGTATTCGCCCTTGCTGTTGTCGAACACGGCGCGACCCCGGATGGTGCCGGTGGCCGGGTTGACCTGGTTGTCGACGAAGTTCATCTGGCCCAGGTGCGGGTTGCCGGTTTCGTTGGACAGGCCCAGGTAGACAGGGGTCGTAGCACCACGACGGCCTTGGCGAGCCAGCTCGGTGTACTTGAGGAATACGCGCTCATCGGCGTCGAAGTAGGCATAGACCTTGTCGGTGGAGACCACGCTGGTGAGCGCGGTGACGTCGGCGGTCACCAGGTTGCCGGCGGTGATTTCGGCACGGCTGACGCGGCCGCTGATCGGCGAGGTCACGCGGGTGAAGCTCAGGTTCAGCTTGGCCAGGTCCAACTGCGCCTGGATCCCGGCGACGGCGGCGCGCGATTCCTGGGCGGCGGTGGTGCGCGAGTCGGCCAGTTCGGCGGAGATCGCATTGCTCTGGCGCAGGCGTTCGCCGCGCTGGGCTTCATTGTCGCTGCGCGAGGCGGCGGCTTTGGTTTGTGCCAGCTGGGCTTCGAGGCGGCGCACTTCAGCCTGGAACGGGCGCGGGTCGATCTGGAACAGCAGGTCGCCTTTCTTCACCAGGGCGCCTTCGATGAAGGCTACCTGATCGATCTGGCCCGAGACGCGTGGACGAATCTGCACGGTTTCCGGTGCCTCCAGGCGACCGGTGAATTCGTCCCACTCGTTGACCGGTTGCTCCAGCACCTTCGCCACGCTGACTTTTGCAGCTGGCATGGCGGCCGCTTGTTCCGGGGTCTTGCCGCATGCGCTCATCACCACCACGGCCAAAATCGCCAGGGGAAAGCGCAAATGTTTGAGTGACTGTTCCATGAGGTGCATCCGCCAATGTATTTGAGATGGGCGGATCATGCGCGGCGCTGTGCTATGTCACGAATCGAATGAAGCAAAGGTAACTATCATTCGGAATGATATAAGCGCGAGATTAGCCCTCTAGCATGGGGGTTTCGTTAGGGTGCTATCAATGGGCTTGATGACAAAACACTATTGCGTGCGGTGCAACTCAGGATTTTCTGGGGGGTAGATTTCGGTGTTCCGTGCAGCGTGCGCATGGAAGCGCTAAATAGGTGGCCCCACAGCGGCTGGGCGAATAGGCCTGTGATGCCCATTGGAAGTCGAGTGGCACCAGATTGATCGACGCCAAACCCGCCGAGTATGCCGGGAGCGGGCATAGCAGCGGGTGATGAATCGCCCGAGTGAGCGGCCGGCCCTATTGGAAATACACCGGCTTGTAGGAAATTGTCTTGGTCACGTAGCGTGGCTCTTCGCCTAAACCTGCCACATTAAACTCTTGCTTCACGCCATGCGTTTTGGTGACTTTTGGGGTGATCTTGTTAATCAGGTCATTTTTGAGCTTATCGTTCGCCCATCTTTCGGCACCTTCGGCAGAAAGGCCAGGTAACTTATCTTGACGGCCGATTGCCAGCTCGTTTCGCCTCTGGGTCATATAGGTGGAACCATAGTTCATGGTCACCGTGCCCTCGAAAGCCTTGACGGGGCGCTTGATCTCTTGCTGTAGCAATCGAGCAAACGAATGACTTCCGCCCTCACCGGAGTGGCAAATCAACAACCTGATGTTGTCGTAACTCGAGGGGTCAACACCCTTGCTTTTTAATAACGCAACCAACTCTTTAGCGGAGTACTGCGTTTGGTCGATAACCACATGGGTGCCTTGTCTCAGCAACTTGTCAACAAAGTCGCGCCCATGCCCGTGGGCCACAATGTTAAGACGCTGCGGCCCCTTGTAGTTGTCAACATAGGTATGCACTTCGTTGGCGATCATTTTGAGGTCTTGCATGTGATTCGGCTTAATGGCTTTGTCTTTGGCCAGGCTTTTCTGGAAGTTATTGCCCGGGGACGCAGACGCGGAAGCGGTGGCCGAGACCGGGTCATTTGCCTGAGCGGCGAAGTGCTCTATCTTTGCCCCGTAGGCACGGTTCCTGGCAGCGTCGTAGTGAAACCAATCACCGGTTTTCTCATCCTGTATGGCAGTCGTTTTGATCCGTTCAGTGCGCGTGCCGACTTTATAGGTACCTTCAGCAATATCCGCTCTTTTGACGAACTCATTGAACTGCGCATTGTTCATCCCGCTTTGTTGCAACTTGCGCAGAGTGGGGAATTTTCCGGTTGCGGCATTTGGCACTTGGCTGGCTGGCAGGCCGGGTGCCTTCCCCAGTACACCGCGACCAAATGGCCTGCTTGCCGCTCCGGCCCGTCCAACCCCGCGGGCAGCCCCGGCCGGCACACTTCGTCCTGCCCCACGCAGCGCCCCCGCGCCTTTGCCGAATGCCGCACCTGTCATGTACATGACACCATCGAATATCACATCGCTAAGCGCGGCCAGCCAATCACCGTTGACAAGGTTCATGGCGGCGGATCCACCGGGTGCCAGGCCAGTGATGAATTTGAGCCTGGCCTTGTCCTTGGCCGCCTCGTCCTCGAATGTGCTGGTTGTCTTGGTCAACTCGAACAGCTTATCGAAGCTGAAGGAGGGGAGGGAATGGCTGGAAACCCGCTCGGCAATATAGTTGCTGCGCGCGCTGGTGAAGGACGCCGGGATGGTGACGGGTAATGGGCTGGCTGCTTGCCTGGCGGCTTGATCCTTAGAAGGGGTCAGCTCTTGGATCGCCGAGCTTTCCCAGGCTTGGCCAACATCAGTGGGGGTTTCGACCCATTCGCCTTGAAGGCCTTCCTTGAAGTTTTCTTTCAGGTCGTCGCGCTTGGTTATTTGGCCTTTCTGCGATGACATTTCATAGAATTCCGGGTTGCCGTCACGCAGGGTATGGACAATCAGCCTGCGGTTGTCCATGGGTTGCGCCGGCGTGAGATCTTCATCTTCTTGTCTGCCTGCGCGAGTGAACACCGTTGTCTTACTGACTTGGCCTTCGACGAACACTCGAATTTTCCCGAACTCGAGATTTTTTCGATCTTCCAGGGGCAGCCTGGATATCTGGTTTTTTATAACGGTGGCGTGTGCGCCGATGAGGTTGTTTTTGTAGGCAGTAAACTTGTTTTTATGCTCGAGTATTGGGTCGGGTCGGTCTGCCAGTTGAGTGAGCATGCTGGTGGGGAACCGGCGGTCTTCGGAAATCCAGCGTGAAAAGACATTTGACTCAGGATTTGAAAGATAGAAATCCACCAATGAGTATCTGATTGGGGTGAGATAGGCATGAGCACCGTGGGCTCGCCCTGCAGGCCCGTTATCCCGGAAACACTTGAGTTCGTAAGGCAATTCGACACCGAATTTTTTCTTCAGCGCCTCCAAGGCAAGCTCTCGTTGGGTCGGCACCTTGGCGGCAAGGTATCCGAGGGTTGTTTCCAGCGTCGACGTTTTGTCCTTGAATGCTTTTTTCGTCTGATCGATCTGCGCTTGCGGATAGTCGCCGTCCTCCCGGGGCGGGAGCGTACCGTGCAGTTTCCCCCATTCGATCAACGCCAGGCGGGATGTCCCCTCCTGTATGGCTTGGCCGAAATCGGTAATCGGGTCCTTGGCATCCTGCGCAAACACCTGGGCAAAGGTCATATCTGCGGTGGCGCCAGGGCTGTAGGTTTCAATGCGCGCCACTGCGGCCTTGAACGCGACCCAGGCAGTCGAGCCGTAACTCACGTCATTGGGAATGTTCTGGACCAGCAGCTCCGGCGCCGCCCGCGCCAGCAGCAGGTGCGCGGCCACGGGTGCCAACTCGGGCGATACCCGGTTGAGCTGGACGAGATGGTCGGCGAGGCCCTGTTTGATCGTCACCAGGGGCTTTCCACTGAAACGGTCGTCTGCCAGGTTGTATCCCGCCACATGGTTTGGCTTTGGATGAAACAGGCTTTCCTTGTCCAGGGTGGTCACAATGGCGGTCAGGACCCAGTCATGGGGCGTGCTGGTTTTCCAGGTGTCGCCCATCTTGGCCTTCAGGGCGGATTCGAGTTCGCGGGCCTTGGGCGTATTGACTATTTTTTCTATGACTTGCAGAGGATTGCGCAATTCGCTGGTGGAAAATTGCATGTTTTTCGCCAGGTAGCCCAGCGCACCGCGTCGATCCGGACGTGACGTCCCATCGTTGCTCAGGGTCGGCAGGTTAAGGTTGTAGTTGAAGTGGCTGTAGACGGTTTTTTGTTCGTAATTCTCCAGCGGCACGGGCCAGGACAAGGCTCCGCCGAGGCTGCCGAGTTTCGAGACCGGCAGCGGTGCGCTGCTGATGACGTTCCTGACGTTCTCGAGTTCTGCCACGGTTTTTGGCAGGATCCAATTGTTCGCAAGCATAAACTGCTCGAGGGTCGGCGCCGTGGTGTCACCCAATTGTCTCTGCTGGCTGAACGACGAGTCGGGATCCACCGCCATCGTGGTGTTCTTCAAGGCCTCTTCGACCTGGCGAGACCCACTGTTCACCAGGTGCGTCAATTTGGCGGACAACCCATGCATATCGGCGAGATCACCTCGCGCAGTTTTTTCGTCGTCAAGTATGCCCAGGTCGGCTGCAGGTGCCATTTGACTGTCTGGATCGTTAGCCGCGTTTTTCCGGAACACTTGGGTCTGCGCCAACTCATTGGCTCGCGCCGCATTGCCATTGGCGTCTTCTCCATAGAAATTCGCCACGACAAACAGAGGCGCGGATGAGTGACTGCCGGGGGTGACGATCAAGGGGTTGTTGCCTGCCGCCACAACGCCTGCCGCGCGCAGCACGGGGGCAACGAGCGTGTCCCATAACGGGTCTTTATCCGCGGCCCTGAACGTCTCGCGACGGCCACTGGCAGTCGCGGTGAGATGGCCGAAGGAACTGATCGACAGCGGCTTGGACAGATCAATATGTTTGGCGCTCGCCCATTCCACGAACTGGGGGTTTTCAAGCAGTTTGTGCAGGTGGCCCCACCACTGGCCGAATGTCGATTGCGGCGGTATGCCGTTGATAGTGTCCGTACCGTCAAATGAAGGCCCGTTCCGGGCGATGTTCTGCGCGGCCGTGGCAAATAACAGCGCGAGGTCTTTGTCGCCCTTGGCTTCGGGGCGGGCGTCCGGGGCTTGATCGGCGGTGTGTGCCGCGTTGCCGGTGCCGGCTGCCGGGAGAGGGGGGATGGCGGTTGTTGGCGGAAGAGGGCGTGCTGGCGTGACAGTCGGCTGGGTGACGGTCGCTGATAGGCTCATGCAGTGTTATCTCGCGGTCTGGTTCAGGCAGAGTCACCCAGCGCGGGTTTTATCGACTGGGCTCGTAGCGTGAGTGAGTCACCGTGAGGTTTGATTCCAATTTTCCGACAGCGGAATGTTATCAATTGCTACCTGCCGGACTGTGCGAGACGGTCATCCCCCGGCGCGCCTGTTGCCGCAATCAAGTTGGGGGCGCCGTGCGTCATCGTGCGTCACCTGGGCCGTCAGTGCGAAATTGTGGACAGGGCCGTGCAGCCCGGAAAATCGACTCCAGTTGCCAGGTATCTGTCGAGCACGCCCGTGCTTCGAGGCTTGGCTGACGACGCGTACTTAAACTGGAGCAAGACATGATTCAATACCTCAAGACTGCCAAACCGGTGGCTGCACAGGCCGAGATCGCGAGCCAGGTTCGCGATGTGGTGGCTGACATCATTGCCAACGTCGGTCGCCAGGGGGACGCCGCGGTCCGTGAGTATTCCCGGCAGTTCGATCAGTGGGACCCGGTCAGCTTTCGTCTGACCGATGAGGAAATTGCCGCCTGCGTCGCCAGCCTCTCGGCGCAAGAGATCGGCGATATCACCTTTGCCCAGGAGCAGGTGCGCCGCTTTGCGCAGGTGCAAAAGGCTGCGCTGGTGGATGTCGAGGTCGAGACCCTGCCGGGCGTGATCCTGGGGCACAAGAACATTCCGGTGAACTCGGTGGGCTGCTATATCCCCGGCGGCAAATACCCGCTGTTGGCGTCGGCGCATATGAGCGTGTTGACTGCCAAGGTCGCCGGCGTCAAGCGCGTGGTGGCCGTGGCGCCGCCGTTCGATGGCCGCCCGCATCCGGCCATCGTCACGGCGATGCACCTGGCGGGCGCTGACGAGATCTACTGCCTCGGCGGGGTGCAGGCCATTGCCGCGCTTGCCTTGGGCACCGACACGTTTGCGCCGGTCGACATGGTCGTGGGCCCCGGTAACGCGTATGTGGCAGAAGCCAAGCGCCAGTTGTACGGCAAGATCGGTATCGACCTGATTGCCGGCCCCACCGAAACCCTGGTTATCGCTGACGAAACCTCGGATGCAGAACTGGTGGTCGCCGACCTGCTGGGGCAAGCAGAGCATGGGGTGAACTCTCCGGCGGTATTCCTGACCAACTGCCGTGCACTCGCCGAGGCGATTCCAGCCGAGATCGAGCGCCAACTGGCGGTCCTGCCCACGGCCGGAGTGGCTGCCATCGCCTGGCGTGACTACGGTGAAATCATCCTCTGTGACAGTGTTGAGGAACTGGTGGAGGAGGCCGATCGCATCGCCTCCGAGCATGTCCAGGTCATGACCCGTGATCCGTTGTATTTCCTCGAGCACATGACCAATTACGGCGCGCTGTTCCTCGGGGAGCGCACCAACGTCTCGTATGGCGATAAAGTCATCGGCACCAACCACACCCTGCCGACCACCAAAGCTGCGCGGTACACCGGCGGGTTGTGGGTGGGCAAGTTCATCAAGACCTGTACGTACCAGCGCGTGCTGACGGATGAGGCCTCGGTGCTGGTGGGCGAATACTGCTCGCGACTCTGCGCGATGGAAGGGTTTGCCGGCCACAAGGAGCAGGCGGATATCCGCATCCGTCGCTACAAGACCACCGCTTGAGTCACGCCCTGCTGCCCGCAATGGGCAGCAGGGCGGCGTTGCTTCTAGTCCTGCCCACCCCAGACGATCGCCGCATTGTCTCCCGTCATGTACTCGCGCACCTCCACCGGCAGTGACAGGTCGGCGGGCAGCAGCACTGTTGCCGCGCGCAGGTGCCGTTTGCGAATCAGGCCTTTTTCCACATAGTTCAACGTCAGCCGGGTGGAGAAGGGCTGGCGATAGGACGATGACGCCACCCCGGTGACCAGCCCATGCAGAAAGCGTATGGGCCGCCGGTGCTGCGGCGTGAGGATCGAGAAAGTGATTTCGTTGCGCTGCTTGCCCTCGAAATCCACCATGAACAACCGGTCGCCCAGCAACAGGCAGAAACCGTGATAGGTGAACGAGTAGCCGGTCTTGCCGCTGCCATCCTGCAACGGGAAGCGCTCGACGGTCACGTACTGCACCATTGTGTCTGCGCGGTAGAGGCACGTCACCGAGCGCAGGATCCGGCCTTTATAGATCGACGAGTTGTGGTAGCGGTAATACACGCCCAGGTAGTCGTCCAGCGCGTGCGCCGAAGCCTTGGCCAGTGGCAGGAAGTGATTGAACTGCGCGGAGGCACGCAGCCCGATCGGCAGCTCGTTTTCGAACCCTTCGTAGAACTGCTTGAAGTCGGCCGGGGGACGAAACAGGTCCTCGGCTTCCATCATGAAATAGCGCGCGATTTTCTGCAGGATCTTCTGCGACGGCACATGCTGGCCGGCCAGGTACTTGTTGAACTGCTGGCGGTTCACATCGATCTTGCGGCACATGTCAGCGACTGACCGGCACGACTCCACCAGCGTGGCGAGGTTTCTCTGCACGTTGCCTTGCAGGTCATTGCGCACTTGATGGCGCTCTCCATGGGAGGGGGCGATTACAACTGACATGGGGGCGTGGATCTCCTCGCAAGCGGCTTTTTTAGTTTTTTTTCGGGCAGCGGATCAGGCGTGAGCTGCATGCCGAGCATGCTAGATAGTCTGCAACCGAGCGTCCAGCACGCACTTGCCGGACTGTCGCTGCTGCACATGTGCGTCGGTCTGCGTCACACCACAGCCATCTGCGAAATTGAGCCGCGCGCACGATCTCTCGATACTCGAAACGTCCACGTGGCCTGCTCGCCGGCAGTCCATGAGCGCGTGCATGTCAGCCATCAAGAGCGACCTTCCACGTGGGGCACCTTGCAACATCACTGTCTAAATACTGATGGCCAGCGGCCATTAATTCCAATAACGAAGGGGCCTCAGCCCCTCGACAGGTGATCCATGTTATCGAGCAAACGCGACAACTCCCTGGTTACGCCCAGAATCAAGAAAGCGCGAATGGCCACGTTCGCGGGCTTCATGATCATGGGGGCGCTGTTTTACACCTGGTCGGTCGGGGTGAGCGCGTTTCGAAACCATTTAGGCATGGAGGGAAGCCTCGGCGACCTGAACTTCGGCATGGTCGCCCTGGGGATTGCCATCGGCGGCACCTTCGGTGCATTCATCGTCGGATATTTCGTCGATCGGTTCGGCCCACGGACCGTGATCCGCACCACCTTGCTGGCCTATCCACTCTCGCTCATCGCCCTGGGGTTTGCCTCGCAATACACCTTCGCGCTGATGTTCGGATGCCTGTTGGGCGCCTTGCGCGGGTCGGTCGATACCGCCCTGAATGCGCACGGTGTGCAGGTCGAACGGTTCTATCAACGCTCCATCATGTCGGCGTTTCATGCGTACTTTTCGTTGGGCGGCTTTCTGTTTGGAATCCTGGCCAGCTACCTCGCCGGCTTTTCTTCCGACAGCGCGATTATTCCCTTCACGGTGGCCGGGGTTTCGCTGGCGCTGCTGAGCCTGCTGACCAGTCAGTTCATGCTCGGCAAGGACGAGCTGCTGCCGGTCAACCACGAACCGACTCGCAGCGCCGCCGCGCCCACCGCGCGTAACTGGAAAGTGCTGATGTTGATGGTGGCTTTCGGCGCGCTGCTGATTGCCGGGATGATCAGTGAAAGCTCGGTCAGCGACTGGGGCCAGGAGTTCCTGGTGCGCGAGACCGGCATGACCATCTCGACCGCCGGCCTGGCCATCAGCTTCTTTACCGGCGCCGGGTTTATCGCGCGCATGACCGGTGACTGGCTGGCCGAGCGTATCGGCGCGGCGGCGATGGTGTTCTGCTGCGGCGCGATCTCGATTGTCGGCATCTTCCTGGCAACCCTGAGTCACGCCCCGGTGATGGGCATGGCTGGCTTTGCCCTGCTGGGGCTCGGGCTCGCGTGTATCGCGCCGCTGATGCTGTCGGCGGCGGGGCGCAAGGACCCGGCCAACTCGGGCCGCAATGTCGGCATCGTCAACGGCATCGGGTTTGGCGGCATGCTCGGTGGCCCGGCGGTCTATTCGTACCTGGTGAGCACCTACGGCATCGGCGCGCTGTTCTACATGCCGCTGGTGCTCATGAGCCTGATCGCGATCTTCGGCCCGCTGTTGATGCGGGTCAAACCCGGCGCCTCGGCGGGCCATCCGGCTGCATCCGCAGCTGCCAACAACAGCGAGGCGAAGATTTAAATGCAAGCCACTCCTGAAGTCATCGTGATCGGCAGCGGGGTCGGCGGCGCCATGACCGCCCGCCGCCTGGCCGAACACGGGGTGAACGTACTGATGCTCGAGCGTGGCGACTGGGTGCCGAAGGAAGCGGACAACTGGCGTGTGGCCTCGGTGTTCTTCGACAAGAAATACACCGCCCACGACACCTGGCTGGATGCCCAAGGCAAGCCGTTTCGCCCGAGCATCTACTACAACGTCGGCGGCTGTACCAAGTTCTATGGCGGCTCGATGATCCGCTACCGCGAGCGGGATTTCGAGGTGCTGCAGCACGAGGAGGGCGTGTCGCCGGCGTGGCCGGTCAGTTACGCCGAGTTCGAACCGTATTACACCCAGGCCGAGCAGATTTTCAAAGTGCACGGTGACGACCGCGACGATCCGTCGGCGCCGTGGCGCAGCAAGCCGTATCCGTACCCTGCGGTGGCGTCGGCGCCTATCGTCGAGCACATGTGCAAGGGCATGCGGGCAGCGGGCGCGCGCACCTCGGCGATGCCGCTGGCGGTCGATTATTCGGCTGACGGCCACTGCACGCTGTGCAAGACCTGCGACGGCTTTCCTTGCCGGATTTCGGCAAAAATGGAGGCAGAGACCGCACTGGTGCAGCCTGCGCTGGCAACAGGCAATGTGACCCTGCGTACCAACACCTTGGTCAAGCGGTTGCTGCTCAGCCAGGATGGCAAGCAAGTGACCGGGGTCGTGGTGGAAAGTGACGGCCAGACTGAAGTACTGACCGCCCGGCTCATCGTGGTCTCCTGTGGCGCCGTAAACAGTGCGGCCTTGCTGCTGCGGTCAGCGTGCGAAGCCGCGCCGAATGGCGTCGCGAACAGCTCGGACGTGGTTGGCCGTTACTACATGGCACACAACCAGACCGCATTGATGGGGTTGTCGCCGCGCCCCAACGACACGGTGTTCCAGAAAACCGTGTCGATGAACGAGTTCTACTTCGGCGCGCCGGATTATCCCTTCCCACTGGGCCATGCGCAGATGCTCGGCAAACTCCAGGGCGGGATGCTTTCGGCCAATGTGCCGTTCATGCCCAAGGTGGTCGGCGCCACCATGGCCAAGCACAGCATGGACTGGATTGCCTTCTCGGAGGACCTACCGGACCCCGACAGCCGCATCCTGATCAAGGACGGCCAGATCCAGATGGCGATCCGCCGCAACAACCTGCGCCCCCACCGTCGGTTCATCAAGAAGATGGTGGCGCTGCTGCGTGCCAGCGGTTACCCGATCGTATTGACCAAGCCGTTGCTCAAGCACTCCACCTCTCACCAGTGCGGCACCGTGCGATTTGGTCGCGATCCGACGACCTCGGCCCTGGACATCTATTGCCGCAGCCATGACCACGCGAACCTGTTCGTGATCGATGCGTCATTCATGCCGTCGTCCGCCGCGGTCAACCCGGCCTTGACCATCGCCGCCCAGGCGCTGCGGGCTGCGGAACATATTCTCGCGACGGAATTCGGCATCACCTCTATCCGGCGGCCTGATGAACAACAGGCCGCGACACTCTCTCTTTACGCCATAGCAGGAGCGCAGCATGACTGATACGAAAACAAAAAAAATGACCGGTGGGCAAATCGTGGTCGAGTACCTTATCCGCGAGAAAGTGCCCTATGTCTTCGGGATCCCGGGGCATGGCAATACCGCGCTGCTGGACGCCTTTGTCGACCGCAAGGATGAGATCACCCTGGTGCCGGCCATGCACGAGCAAGGTGCGTCACACATGGCTGACGGCTTCTACCGCTCCAGCGGGCAAATCGCGGCCGTCTGCGCCTCCATTGGTCCGGGGGCGACCAATACCCTGACGGGGATCGCCACCGCGTTCGCCGACTCGCTGCCGCAACTGGTGATCAGTGGCGGTGTGCACACCTACATGCTGGGCAAAGGCGTGCTGCAGGAACTCGACCGTCCCCACGGCGATAACTTCCCGCGCATGGCGGAACCCGTGGTGAAGCGCTGGTGGCAACCGGGCACGGTGGCGCAGTTGCCCGGGGTCATGACCCAAGCGTTCAACGTGATGCTCGAAGGGCGCCGTGGTCCTACCTTGATCAACCTGCCGCAGGACTTGCAGGCCGAATGTGCGGAAATCGAGTTGCCAGCGCCGCAGACGCACCGTGGCCACGGCCGTCTGCACGGCGACCCGGCCGACATCGCGCGTGCCGTGCACCTGCTGATGTCGGCGGAACGTCCGGTGATCATGGCAGGTGGCGGCGTGATCGCCGCGAACGCCAGTGACGACCTGGTCGCCATCGCCGAACACCTGGGCGCCGCGGTGACCACCTCGTTCATGGGCAAAGGCTCGATCCCCGAGGACCATCCGCTGTATGCCTGGCCGTGCGGCGACCTCGGCTCGATCCCCGGCAATGCGATGACCCGCGAGGCCGATGTGATCCTCGCCGTCGGTTGCCGCTTCAGTGATCGAATCACGTCCTCCTACCGGCCCGGCGTGACCTTCGATATTCCGAACAAGACCCAACTGATCCAGATCGATATCGATGGCTTCGAGCTGGGCAAGAACTACCCGGTGGAAGTCGGCATCGTCGGCGACGCCGGGCCGATCCTGCAGGCGCTGCTGGCCGCATTGCGTGACAGCGGGGCGGCGCGTGACTACAGCACCTCGCCGATGTTCCAGCGCCTGCAGCACCTGAAGGCCAAGTGGGAGGAACACCTGGCGCCGCTGCGTACCTGCAATCAGTCGCCGATGACGGTGTCCCAGGTGTTGTTCGAAGCGCGCAAGATCCTGCCGCGCAACACCATTGTCGTGACCGACTCCAGCAACCCGCAGAACCAGGTGTTCAACGAGTTTCCGGTGTATGGCCCCAAGCAGCACATCACGCCGGGTGGTTTCTCCGGGATCGGTTTTGCGCTGCCAGCCGCCATTGGCGCGAAGATGGGCGCGCCGAATCAGCCGGTGGTTGCCATTTGCGGGGACGGCGCGTTCCTGCAGACCGGCCAGGAGCTGGCGACGGCGGTGATGATGGGCGTACCGGCGATTTTCCTGATCATCAACAACGGTGGCTGGGGCGCGATCCGCAACCTGCAACTGAACATGTTCGGCGAGGACCGCGAAATCATCACCGATTTCCGCACCCCGGACGGCGCGTCCTGGTCGGCCAACATTGCCGATTTCGCCAAGTCGCTGGGTGCCGCCGCCGAGCGGGTGACCGACCCGCTGCAGATCGGCGCCGCGGTGGACCGCGCACTCGCATCCAATCAGCCCTACGTGATCGAGGCGATCTGCTCGATCGAGCGCCCCTGGAGCAACATGCACCCCACCGGCTGGTGGGACATCACCGTGCCTGACTACCTGGGCGAGTACCGCGACGAGTATGTGAAGAACCGCGGTTTCTGATGCGCTGATGCCAACTCCCTGCGCTCATGGACGAGCGCGGGGCTTTATTCCAGAACCGATAGGGCCTGCGAAGTGACACCATTCAATCAACAGCGAGCGCTGCAATTCAGTGACCAGTTCGTCGAGTGTTACCTGGTCGAGAACGTAAAAGACTTTACCGTCGAGGCGGGCGTGGTGGTCAACCTCGATTACCGCCCCATGAGCATCGGCGGCCCGGTACCGAGTGTGGTGCCTGCGTGGAAATCCACCATGCTGTTCAACGCCGTGGTCGCCGAGGCCGCACGCATGGCGGTGTTCCGCGTGCGCAGCGAGGTCGACCTGGGCGGCATCGTGCTGGGGGAGTGGGACTGGTTTGGCAACCGCTTTGCCAAGTTTCCGCGCACCACGCCGTTATACATCTCGCGCTACGACGAGATTGGTGCCGTGCGCCTGGACCCGTTCGCCTTCGCCAATCAGCGCGAGGCGGTGGTGGATGCACGCGAGTACGCGATTCGCCTCAACCTGTGGTGGGCGCCGACCAACACCGACTGTTACTTGCACAATGAACACCCTTTTGTGGAAATTCATACCCAGATCCACGGGGCAGGGCGCATCCAGTTATTCCGCGAGCGCGACGCAAGCACGCTGTACCGGCAGATCAGCATGGCGCCGGGCTACACGCACGACCCCTTCACCCTTGTGGACAGCGAGGGCAGTCCTACCTATCCGTGGCATCGCTACTGGTCGGATTCGGATGCGATCTGGCTGGCCATCGAGTTTCATCCAAAAGGCTGAGGGGATGTCTATGAAACTGGCTTTAGTGACCTGGACACTCGGGCTCAGCGAGCCGCAAGCGGTGCTGGCCAAGGCGCTCGCGCTGGGGCTGGACGGCATCCAGTACTCAGGTGATCACCGCGACGCCTGCCCGGTAGACCTGCGCGAGCAGGCGCGTCGGGCAGGCATCACGATTCTTGCGGTCGACCCGATCAATGCCGGGCCGCAGCACAGCGCCGACGCCACGCAGGACCTGGCCGTGGATTACTACCGGAAGGTCATCGATTTCGCAGCCGAGCTGGGCAACGTGCCCGTGACCTTGCAAGGCCTGTCGCTGTGGACACGTAATTGCCCGGATCCTGCCTCGGCGTACGCGCGACTGCTGGCGTGCTGCAAGGTGATCGACGCCTATGCCCAACGCCGCGGCGTGCCCACCTTGTACGAGCCGTGCAACCATTTTGAATTGCCGTTGATCAATACGGCGCAGCAATGCCGGGAGCTGATCCGCGCGGTCGGCAGTGACAACCTGCGCATGGTGCTGGACAGCTTCCACATGAACATCAATGAGCCCGACCCGGTGCAGACGCTGCGCGACTGCGCGCACTTCACCGCGATCTATCACATCTCGGATTCCGGACGAGGCGCTATCGGCACCGGGCACATCGACTTCGCCGCCCAGTACCAGACATTGGTGGCCAACGGTTTCAGCGGCGATGTGTCCATCGAGCTGGTACTGCCGCATCTGCTTCCAGGGCAGCCGCCGACCAGCGAGCCCGACTGCCAGGCGCTGGATGCGCAGATACGTGCGAGTGCCCGCCAGTGGCGCGCTTACCAACCGTCAGCCGCTCAGGCCGTTGCGGCTGGCGGGTGAGGCCACCGGCAATATCGGCATGCGGGCTGCGTCAGCCTATCAACGGTTGACGTGGGCAAAACCGCGCGTGTTTGGGCCTTGAAGGCTTCGGCTGCCGACGGCCCACGGCAAGGACGCCAGGTCGAGACTGTTTGCGGTGCAGCGCTTTGTGGATTAAAACAGCCCCCCCGGGATGGTTTACTTCAAGGAGATCTGATGTCCGCAGCGACCGCGTCAACGTTCCAGGTATTTTTTCGCAGAGGGTTCAAGCACCTGCTTGAGCACTGGACACCGTTTACGGTGACGGTGATTTTTCTGGGCACAGGCTTTGGCATGCTCAGCCTTTACATCTACACCAAGGCCATTGGCCGCGCGGATATTTTCATGTCCACGCTGGATGCCAAGTCGGCTCTGCTGGTGTGGGTGCTCGTCGTGATGTTCATGATGACCCTGCAGTTGGCGGTGCTGATGGTGTCGGCGTGGTTGTATGGCATGTCGGTTTCATTGCTTTATAGCCGCCGCGACAGCACCCGATGCATTGCGTTGTGCCTGTTGGTGCCGTTGGTGGTCGGGTTCTCCACGTTCATGGCGTTGGCGTTTTACTGGAACGAAGACGTCGGCGCCGGGCAGGCCCTGCTGATTGTTTCGGGCATGACATTGCTGGCGCTGTTCGGCCTGAATCGGATCAGGCGGGTGCGGGTGCTGATCGCGCAAGGGGCGCCCCGTGGCCATCGGAAGTGGGTGTACGTCCCCCTTGCCATCATGCTGCTGTTTACCGTGGTCTCCGGGACATTGCCGACACTGTTGATCCTGGACAGCTATGTCGGCCAGGACGATGCCGCGGCGGTCAGGTTTGTCGCGCTGTTCTCGATTGGTTCCTTTGTGTTCAGCCTGATCCCGGCGCTATTGTTTTTCGTGGTCAAGGGCAGCCTGTTGCGCCGGGTGTCCACAGTGGCCGCATCGGTAGTGATGTTCTTCGTCCTGTTCCTGCTGTCCGCGCGCGGGCCGATGTCGAGCATTACTTACATCGTCGCGGGCACGTTGGAAATCCGCCAGAACCATGCCGCCCGTTTCATCCTGGAGGACCAGGTCAAACTGGGCGATCTGGATTCACTGCAATGGCACACACACCTGCGCGACGACGCACGCGTGCAGGTGGACGCTTACCAGCTGTTTGCATTCGGCGACCTGTTGCTGATTTGCCCGGTGGCTGTGCACGCGGCCAAACTTCATGAACTGCCGCGCTACACCAGACTTTGCTGGTTCACCCGCGCCAGCCGGGTCCATCGCATGCCGCCGCAGATGAGCCTGCATGCGCCGCCGACGGCAAGGTCGATCTGGGCCGGCAAGGCGGCGCAATTCGTCGACTGGCAGCGGGTGCGGATCAACCTCACACCCAGGGTCAGTTTGCTGCGTGCGGGGTCAGGCGGCTGATCACGCCGCCGTCGCCGTGACCTGCCGCCCTGGGATGGCGGCAATCAATTCACGCGTGTAGTCACTGGCCGGCGTGTTGAAAATCTGCTCCACCGAGCCTTGTTCAATCACCCGGCCGTTGCGCAACACCAGCACCTGATGGGCAAAGTTGGCCACCACCGACAGGTCATGGGACACCAGCACGTAGGCAATGCCCATCTCCCGCTGCAGCTCTTCGAGCAGGTCGAGGATATGCGCCTGCACCGACACATCCAGCGCGCTGACCGGCTCATCCAGCAGCAACAGGTCGGGTTTCAGCGCCAACGACCGGGCAATGGCCACCCGCTGGCACTGGCCGCCGGATAGCTCGCGGGGCAGGCGGTCCAGGTAACTGACCGGCAGGTGCACACGGCTGATCAACTCGCGCGCGGCCTGTTCCAGGGCGGGGCCCTTGAGCAGACCGAACGACACCAGCGGCTCGACGATGCTGTCGAACACGGTGAAGCGCGGGTCCAGCGCGGCGAACGGGTTTTGTTGCACCAGCTGCAGGCGCTGGCGCAGCGGGCGGAAGTCGCGCCAACTGAGGTCGGTCACGTCCTGTTGCTCGAACCAGACCCGGCCACGGCTGGGCTTCTCCAGCCCCAGGGCGATGCGCAGCGCGGTGCTCTTGCCCGAGCCCGACTCACCGACGATGGCCAGGGTTTGTCCGGGGTAGACCTGCAGGCTCAGGTCTTCCAGCGCTACAAACGCTGGGTCTTCACCCTTGACCTTGGGCAGCACGAACGTCTTGCCGACGTTTTGCAGGCGCAGGATCGGCTGCCGGGTGGGATCAATATGGATAGGCGGCTCACGGCGCCTGGCGAACGCCGGCGCTGCGGCGATCAGCGCGCGGGTGTAGTCGTGCTGGGGGGCGACGAGGATCTGCCGGGGTGGGCCTTGCTCGACCACTTCGCCTTGTTGCATCACCAGGATGCGGTCGGCGCGGTCAAGCGCCACGCCCAGGTCATGGGTGATGATCAGCAGCGAAATCCCGCGCTCACTGACCAGGCGCTGCAAGTGGTCGAGGATTTTGCGCTGCACGGTGACGTCGAGGGCGCTGGTCGGCTCGTCGGCGATGATCAGCCGCGGGTTGCCGGCCAGGGCGATGGCGATCAGCACGCGCTGGCGCATGCCGCCGGAAAGCTCATGGGGATACTGGCGTGCGCGCAGCACCGGCTTGTCGATACCGACCTGTTGCAGCAACTCGACGATGTCGGCGTCAACCCCGGGGTAGCGCTTGCCCTTGGCCAACACCAGCGCTTCGCCGATCTGCTGGCCGACGCGCAGGGTCGGGTTGAGGCTGACCATCGGGTCCTGGGGCACCAGGCCGATGGTACGTCCGCGCAGGTGGCGTTTCTGGCGTTCGTTGGCGTGGGTGAAGTCGGTGCCGTCGATCCACAGTTCGCCGGCGCTGATCTGCGCGTTGTCCGGCAACAGGCCGAGGATTGCATTGGCCAGGGTGGTCTTGCCCGAGCCGGACTCGCCGACAATCGCCAGTGTCTCGCCCTGGGCGAGGCTCAGCGACAGGCGATTGACCGCCGTCTGGCCGTGTCGGTAGCTGACACTCAGTTGGCGCACATCGACTAACGGGTGAAGGGCGCTCATCGCTGGATCTCCTCGAAGGTGCGGGCGATATGGTTAAGGCTGAACACCACCGCGACCAGGAACAGGCCGGGCAGCAGCGAGACCCACGGTGCGGTGATCAGGAAGTGCCGGCCGTTGGCGATCAGCGTGCCCCATTCCGCCGCAGGTGGTGCGGCGCCGAAACCGAGAAAGCTCAAGCCGGCGGTGGCCAGGATGGCCGCGCCGAAATCCAGGGTGGCCAACACTGCCACCGGGCCCCAGGCGTTGGGCAGGATGTGCCGCAGCAAGGTCCGTCGCCAACTGGCGCCGCCCAGGCGTGCGGCTTCGACGTAGGGCAGGGTCTTGACTCGCAACACCTCGGCGCGGGTCGTACGGGCGAAGCCGGGGATAATCCCCACGCCCACCGCGATGGCCACCGGCACCGTGCCGAAGCCGATCGCAGTGACGATCGCCAACGCCAGCAACAGCCCCGGCAGGGCCAGCAGTACGTCGACAAAGCGCATGATCACTGCGTCGATGCGGCCACCGGCAAAGCCGGAGACAATCCCCAGGCCCAGCCCGCCCAGCAACGCGATCCCTACCGCGAGGAAGGCCGCCAGCACCGACAGGCTGGAGCCGTAGACCACGCGGGTATACAGGTCGCGCCCCAGCTCATCGGTGCCGAACCAGTGCGTCGGGTTCGGCGCGCTGAGCTTGACCGCCGGCGCGGTGGCGTAAGGGTCGAAGTGGGTCAGCCAGTGCGGCGCGACGGCCGCGACCAGGGCGAACAGCACGATCAGCACCGCCAGGCTGAAACCCGGCCGGCGCAACAACGGCAACACGCTGGCTTGCGCACGCTGCAGGCGGCTGCGCCGACGCCATACGGGGCTGGCCGCGAGGGTTTTGTGGCCAAGATTCTGCTCGAGGATGGTCATGGTCTACGACACCTTTGGCGTGTGGGAGATTCGCGGGTCAAGCCAGGGGTAGAGCAGGTCGACCAACAGGTTGACCAGTACAAACGCCGCCGCCGAGACGGCGACAATCGCCAGCACCACCGGAATGTCCTGGCGCAGCACGGCTTCCTGGGCCAGGCGGCCGATGCCTGAGCGCGCGAAGATGGTTTCCACCAGCACCGCACCGGACACCGTGTTGCCCACCTGCAGGCCGATCAGGGTGAGGATCGGCAGCGCGGCGTTCTTGAATCCGTGCCGTGCCTGCACCTGGCCACGGGTGAGGCCCTTGGCGTAGGCGGTGACGATGTACGACTGTTGCCACACCCCTTGGAAACTGCGCTGCAGCACCTGGGCGTACACCGCCGCACTCGGAATCGCCAGGGTGATCGCCGGCAGCACCAGGCTTTCAACGCCCCGGCTGCCGGTGGCGGGGAACCAGCCCAGGCCGAACGCGAACACCTGGATCAGCAGCAGGCCCATCCAGAACACCGGCACCGAGAAACCCAGGGACGGCAGGCGCGCCAGGGCTTTTTTCAACGGCGCCCACCGGATGTAGGCGGTCAGGTAGGCCAGGCCCACCCCGCCGATCAGCGACAGCACAATCGCCAGGCCGGCCAGGGACAGCGTCTGCGGCAGGCGCTCGGCAAGCAACTCGGCTACCGGGCGGTTAAGCGAAAGGGATTGGCCGAAATCGCCGCGCAGCGCGCCCAGCAGCAGGTCGAAATATTGCTCGAACACGCCCTTGTCGAGCCCGTAGTAGGCGCGCGCCTTGGCCAGGTCCGCCACCGACAGCGAATCGGCTTCCATGCCCGAGGCGCTGAGCATGATCGACAGGGTGTCACCCGGCAGCAGGTACAAAATGAAATAGGTGATGCTGTAGGCCCCCCACAGCACCAGCAGGGCCTGGCCGACGCGGCCGATCAGGTAGCGGCTCATGGCGTGCCGACCTCGATATCACCCAGCAGCGCGAAGCCCTCGGCGGTCCAGCGGAAGTTCTTCACCTTGGCCGAGGTCGCCGCTTGCCACACGCGTTCATACACCGGGAACGCCGAGCTTTGATCAATCAGCAAGTCCTGCAGGTCACCGTAGGCCGTGGCGCGTTGTGGGCCTTGGGTCGCGGTGATGCCGGCATCGAACAGGCCCTTGGCCTTTTCCAGGATCGCCGGTTCATAGGTGTTGGTGGCCACGGTCGAGCTGTTGGCGCTGCGCGGGTCGAGGATGGTTTGCAGGATGATCGGGTCGGCGCGGGTCATGTAGTTGATCGTCAGGTCATAGTTGCCTGCGGAGTTGTTGGCGACCCATTCGGCGCGGGTGACCACGCTGAGTTTCAACTCGATGCCGACCTTGCGCAGTTGATCCTGGATCAGCACGTCACCGGCGGTTTCGGCCGGGCTGATGTTGTAGCTCAGGGTCAGGCGCTTGCCGTTTTTCTGCCGGTAGCCATCGGCGCCTTTGGCCCAGCCGGCTTGGTCCAGCAGTTGCTCGGCGCCCTGCGGGTCGTAGGCCAGCTTGTTGCCCTGGCTTTTGAAGTAGGGCGTGGTCACATCGAAAATGCCGTCGACCACCGGGAATTCGGCGTTGTAGACCGTGCTCGCGTAGCTCTTGCGGTCCAGGGACTTCTGCACGGCCAGGCGCACGTGCTGGTCCGCGAGGATGCGCTCGCCACGGGTGTTGGGATACAGGTTCAGCGCCGGGCCCGGCAGGGAACGGCTCTGGATGGTCGCGCCCTTGGACTGGAACAGCTTCAGGTCGACTTCCGAGAACGGATTGCGCGGCCACAGGATATCGGCCTTGCCCTGCAGGAACAGGCCGTTGCGCACGCTCTCTTCGGGGATGTAGCTGATGTCCACGGTCTCCAGGTGCGCCTCGCCGGGGTTTTTCATATTGGCCGACGGCCACGCGTAGCCCTTGCGCTTGGTCAGGTGCGCGCCGACTTCGGGCGTGTAGCTGGCGAGCACGAACGGCCCGGTGCCGATGATTTTGCCCAGGGAGCGCTCCTTGGCCGTCAGCGCGTAGGAGGCGGGCGCGAGGATCGCCAGGTTAGTGGTGGACGTCGCTTGCAGGAACCCTGCGTTGGGTTTGGCGAGCACCAGCTTGACAGTGAAGTCATCGACCACTTCGGCGTGATCGAACCCGGCGAGGTAGGTGGCGCCGAAGGTGGCCGGCAGCTCGGTGGCCAGCGCCTTGTCGCTGTCGAATGCGGTTTTCACCGCCTTGGCATCGAAGCGCTCGCCGTTGCTGAAGGTCACGTCATTGCGCAGGTGGAAGGTGTAGGTCAGCGCGTCGTCACTGATCTCCCAGCTTTTGGCCAGCCAGGGGATGATCTTGCCGGTTTCCGGATCCTGGTCGGTGAGGGACTCGGCGACATTGCGCAGCAGCACGCGGTGTTCCAGCCAGTAGACCTGGAATGGATCGACGCTGACCAGGGTGGTGTTATCGCCGAAGAACGCGATGTTCAGGGTTTTGCCCGCCTGGGTGTCATTCCCGGGCGAGCAGGCGGCGAGGCTCAGCGCCAGGGCGCACGGGGCCAGCAGACGGCTCATCAAGTTGGAGGTATTCAATGGGTTGCCCTCATGTGGCGATGCGTGTGCGTGCAAGGTGTGGATCAGAAGTCGTAGGCGAGCTTGGTGTACCAGTAGCCGCCGCCGGGGTAGAACGGCGGGTTGCCGTAGGGCGCCAGGCCCAGGTTGCTGTAGACGGCATGCTTGTCCGGGCGCACGTCGAAGATATTGGTGCCGCCGATGCTGACGGTGATGCTGTCGACGAAGGTGTAGCTGACGTCGAGGTCGGTGATCCATTTGGCGCCAAAGCTGCGGTCGCCGGAGGGGTTGACTGCCAGGGTCTTGACCGCGCCATAGCGGGCGGTTTGCAGGTTGACCGCGAGGTCGTCGACCTTCCAGTTGGCGCCCAGGATCCACTTGGTCTTGGGCGTGGCATCGGTGAGGTCGCCCTGGCGATCACGGCCGACCAGGGTCACGCCGGAATTGGCCAGCGCCGCCGGCGTGTCCGGGGTGCCTTCGATGGTGGTCTTGTTCCAGTTGAAGCCCAGGCTCCAGCGCACGTCGCCCCAGGCATCCAGCGGCGTGGTGTGGTCCGCCACCACATCCAGGCCTTTGGTGCGGGTATCGAACGCGTTGGTGTAATAGTTGACCCAGGTGCCGGTGGGCACACCCTGTGCGGCGAGGATCGCGTTGATCGCGCCGTTGCCACGGTCGTAGATGTTGCTGGTCAGTGCGATGCGGTCATCGATGTCGATCAGGTAGGCGTCGGCGGTAATGCTGGTGCGCGGCGCCGGTTGCCAGGTCAGGCCGAGGCCGAGGTTGCGCGATTTTTCCGGCTTGAGATCATCGCCCCCCAGCGCCTTGGCCAGGTTGCTGCCGGACGGCGTCAGGCGCGTCACGGCGGGCACCACGTTGCCGTTCACATCGGTCGCCACGCGGTTGTCGGCCACGGTATAGCCGATCTGCGTCAGCGACGGCGCGCGGAAACCGGTGCCAACCGTGCCGCGTACCGCCACGGTGTCGGTCAGTTCGTAGCGTGAGTTGAGCTTCAGGCCGAAGGTGTTGCCCGAGTCATCGTCGTAGTGCTCGACCCGACCGGCGAGGTCGAGGAACCAGCGCTCGGTCAGGTCAAAACCCAGGTCCAGGTAGCCGGCGTAGTTGTTGCGGATCAGGCTGACTTCATCTTCAGGACGGATCGTCACCGCCGCCTGCGCGCCAGAGGCCGCCGGGTAAGTCCCGGTGATGTAGGCTTCGCGGTCGCCGGCAAAGGTACTGAAATGCTCCCAGCGGTGTTCCAGGCCGGCCGAGACTTGCACCGGCGACGTCAGGTTGAACAGGCTGTCATAGCGGCGCGTGAAGTCGAGGTTGTTGACCCATTGCTCGAAGCGGAAGGTGGCAAGGTTGTCGAATTTGGTCGGCGAGGCGGTGCCCAGTGACGGGTTGATATTGAGGTCGCTGGAATGGTGGACGTTGTTGCGCCCGTAGGTGGTGCTCAGGTCCCAGTTCCAGTCGGCCACCTGGCCCTTGCCGCCGAACAGCAGCTGGTAGTCACGGTCCTTGATGTTGTTGAGTGGGAAATAACCGTCGGGGAACACCTCGGGCACGGCGGCCGTGCCGGTTGGCAGGCGGAAATAGTTGGCAGCCTCGGCATCGCGCTCGCCGTAGGTGGAGAACGAATACAGGGTCAGGTCTTCGAGTGGCAACTCGGCGTTGTAGGCGAGGTTGAAGGCCTTGAGATCGGGGTCGCCGTTCTTGATCGCCACGCGATCCCACGCCGCTTCTTTTGCCGGGTCGGCAAATGCGCGCACGCTGTTGTCGGCCTTGTCGTTCCATGAGGCTTCACCGCGTTTGCGCGCATCTGCCGAGAAGTGGAAAAACCCGCCATCACCAAGCTTGAAGCCTTGGTCGCCGGCGACCTTGATAGTTTCGCCCTGGCCCGAATACAGCTGCCCGTAACTGGTTTCCAGGTGCCCACCGTTGTTGGTGGACTTGAGGATGATATTGATCACGCCGGCTACCGCGTCCGAGCCGTACTGCGCGGCAGCGCTGTCTTTGAGTACTTCGATATGGTCCACCGCGCTGACCGGGATCAGGTCGATGTCCACCGCATTCGCGCCGCTGTTGTCGATCGAACCGCGCTGGCCGGTGGCACCGTTGTGCCGGCGTTTACCGTTGACCAGCACCAGCGTGTAGGCCGGGCCGAGGCTGCGGTTGCTCAGGGGGCGCGTCACCGAATTGTAGCCGGCGATATTGGTGCCGAAGTTGAACGACGGCAGCAGCTTGGCGATGGCCTCGGACAACTCGGCGCGGCCGGTCTTGAGCAACTGGTCGCTGTTGATCACATCAATCGGCGCCGGGCTGTCGGCCACGGTGCGCTCCTGGCCGCGCAGGCCGGTGGAGATCACCGTGACGGTACCGAGCTTGGCATCCTCCTTGGTGGTGTCGGCGAAGGAGGGCGCGGTGGCCAGCAGCAGGGAGCTGGTCACCAATGACCAATGGAGTTTTTTCAGCGGTTTAGGGAATTGAATATCTGGCATATCGAGAAGGATCCATTCAGCCTGCGAGAGGCTCCTGGTGGTCGGGGTACGTCCTCCGCCAGGCATGGGGTCGGTCTGTGATACGAAGATATTCCTATAAAAAACCTGAGTGAAAGTCTTTTTTGGAATAAGCTAATTATTAGACATTGTTATTTTATGAATTAATAAGATCATCTATTTTTATTATGTCGTGTGCATCAACCTTGTCCGCGGGCGGCGAAGACCTCCTTGAGCACCGGCACCGCCGACATCGCCTTCGGCCAGCCCACGTAGAACGCCAGGTGCGTCACCCCCTCGGCGGCCTGGGCCTGGCTCAGGCCGTTGTCCAGCGCGCGGTTGAGGTGGAAGGGCAGTTGCGCCGCCTGGCCCTGGGCGATCAACGCGGCGACGGTGACCAGGCTGCGGTCGCGAGCGCTGAGAGTGCTTTGGCGCCACAGGTCAGCGAACAACACTTCATTGGTGTAGCGCGCCAGTTGCGGGGTCACACCGCCGACACCGGCGTCCACAGCGGCACGGCGCTTGGCTTCACTGTCGGGGTCCAGCGTCAGCACGGCGCCTGCCGGTGGCGAGATCTGCTCGTCCGGGATGTTTCGTTCGATGAACACCTGCTTGGCGATTGCGGCTGCGGACATCGCGTTCGGCCAGCCTGAATAGAACGCGAGATGCGTGATCAGCGCGCTGATCTCGCTGGGGGTGAGGCCATTGTCGAGGCCCAGCTTGAGGTGGTCCGCGAGTGCCGACACCTGTCCGTTGGCGATCAGCGCCGACACGGTGATCAGGCTGCGATCACGCGGGGCCAGTTCGGTACGTTTCCACACCTCACCGAATAACAGCTCGGTGGTGTAGGCATACAGTTGCGGCGTGACTTCCAGCACCGCAGAGGAGGGCTTTGGGTCCGGACGCGGCCGGGCTTGATCGGCATCTACGACAGCCGCGCAGAGCAGGGTGGCGAAGGTGGTGGCGGTCAACAGTTTCATCGGGCGCTCCTTAAGCAGGTGAGCCCCATGGTAGGCAGCTGGCTTGCATTGATTAAGCCGCATAACCGGCATGCGCTTATGAGTCCGGCTCATCAATTCATCGCGAGGTCGGATTGATCTGCGATACGCTGCACCGTCATCACCCTATGAATGAGGTTCATCAATGGCACGCGAAGGCTACGGCGACCTGTTGGCTTTTGTGGCGGTCGCGCGTGAACGCAGCTTCACCCGTGCGGCCGCTCAGCTGGGCGTTTCGCAATCAGCCCTGAGTCATACCGTGCGGGCGCTCGAAGCCCGACTGGGCGTGCGCCTGCTGACGCGAACGACCCGCAGCGTGGCGCCGACCGAGGCCGGCGAGCAGCTGTACAACAAGCTGGCGCCACGCTTTGACGAGATCGAGTCGGACCTGGCCGAAGTCCTCGAACTGCGCGATTCGCCGCGCGGCACGGTGCGTATCTCGGCCACCGACTACGCAGCGAATGCGCTGCTGTGGCCGCGCCTGTCAGCGTTCATGCCGCGCTATCCCGACATCAAGGTCGAAATCATCACCGACTATGGCCTGACCGATATCGTCGCCGAGCGCTATGACATTGGCGTGCGCCTGGGCAACCAGGTGGCCCAGGACATGATCGCCGTGCGTATCGGCCCCGACCTGCGCATGGCCATGGTCGCGTCGCCGGCCTACCTGCAAGCCCACCCGGCGCCGCAGGCCCCGGACGAGCTGGCCGCGCACAACTGCATCAACCTGCGCCTGCCGACCCACGGCGGCTGCTATGCATGGGAGTTGGCCAACGGCGACCGCGAAGTGCAGGTGCGGGTGCAGGGCCAACTGACGTTCAACGGCACCTACCCGATGCTGGCGGCGGCGCTGGACGGCTGCGGCGTGGCGTACCTGCCCGAAGACCTGGCCAAAGAGCACGTGGCGGCGGATCGCCTGTGCTGGGTGCTTGAAGAATGGTTTCCGACTTTTCCCGGCCTGCACATCTACTACCCGAGTCGACGCCAATCTTCGCGGGCGTTGAGCCTGGTGGTGGAGGCGCTGCGCTATAACACTTGATCACTCATGAGGCAGGCTCATGGCCGTATCCTTCCTCAGCGCCTTAATCATCAATGCGCATTGGCCTAGGATCCGTCTACGTTTCCAACGCCGTTGAGGGTGAGCCATGAATTACCGTTACCTGGGCCGCAGTGCCTTGAAAGTGTCGCCCCTGTGCCTGGGGGCCATGATGTTCGGCGGCGAGGCCGATGAAGCCAGCGCCAAACGCATCATCGACAAAGCCGGCGCCGCTGGCGTCAACTTTATCGATACCGCCGATGCCTATCACGCCGGGCGCTCCGAAACCGTGGTCGGCCGCGCCATTGCCGCCCAGCGTGACCAATGGGTGGTGGCAACCAAGTTCGGTTATCCGGCGTCGGCCGAGGCCGGCCCGAACCAGCAGGGCCAGTCGCGCAAATGGATCATGCAGGCGGTCGACGCCAGCCTGCAACGCCTCGGCAGCGACTACATCGACATCGTGTATTTCCACCGCACCTTGAGCGATGCGCCACTGGAAGAGGGCCTGCGCGCCATCGACGACCTGATTCGCCAAGGCAAGATCCGCTATTACGGGGTGTCGAATTTTCACGGCTGGAAAATCGCCGAGATGGTGCGCATCGCCGACGCGCTGGGCATCCAGCGCCCGACCGTCAGCCAGCCGCTGTACAACATCGTCAACCGTGTCGCCGAGGTCGAGCAGTTGCCGGTGGCGGGCCACTACGGCATTGGTGTTGTGCCCTACAGCCCGCTGGCCCGTGGCGTGCTCAGCGGCAAATACGCGGTGGACGCGCCGCCACCGGCGGACACCCGCGCCGGGCGCGGTGACAAACGGATCCAGCAGACCGAATGGCGCCCCGAGTCGTTGAAGATCGCCAAGGCCATTGCCGAGCATGCGGCAGCGCGGGGTACCACTTCGGTGGCTTTCGCGATTGCCTGGGTCTTGAAGAACCGCTTGATCAGCGCGGCGATCGCCGGCCCGCGCACCGAAGCGCAGTGGGACAGCTACCTGGAGGCGCTGGGCCTGGAACTGGGGCCGGAGGACGAAGCGCTGGTCGACAGCCTGGTCGTGCCCGGCCATGCCTCGACCCATGGCTTTACTGATCCGGGTTACCCGGTGGAAGGGCGCAAGGTCAGCTAGACCGCGCGGTATCACTGGTCATTGCCGTACCAGTAGTGCGCGGTGACCCCGCCGTCCATGAGGAAGTCGCTGCCTGTGATGAAGGTGCCTTCCGGGCCCATCAACAAGGCCGCGACGGCCGCGACTTCATCGGGTGTTCCGCCGCGCTTGGCGGCGCTGGATTCGATCATGCGACGGTAACCATCCCCGCGTGGGCCGTTCAGCTCATCGCGGGCCAACGGGGTGAAGATAATGCCCGGGCTGATCGTGTTCACACGCGCACCGCGCTTGCCCCAGTGCACGGCCTGCGCTGCGACGCGCAGCGCGTTGCCACGCTTGGACAGCTGGTAGGCGTGCAGCGAGTCGGTCACTTGCGCAGGCTGCAACATCGGCAGGGCCAGCAACGCTTCAGTCGCGGTCAGCGCCAACGCCTTGTTCTGCTCGGCACTCAGCGCGGGCAGACGGTGCCCGGACTGCGAGGCGATGACGATGGCCGAACCGCCCTTGGCAATCACTTCGCCAAACAGCTCCAGCACCAGCGCCGTGCCGTACAGGTCGACCCGCAGGATGGTCGCCGGCGATGCCTGGGACGGTGACACACCGGCGGCATGGATCACCTTGGTGATCTCGCCAAGGCCGGCAGCCAGTGCGACGAGCGCTACGACCGACTCTCGCGACGCGACATCCACCTGGGCGGTGGTCACCTCGAAACCGGCATCACTCAAGACTTTTGCTGCCGCCTCGGCGGTGTCCTGGCGCAGGTCGGCAAGCACGACGTGCTGGCCGGCACTGACGCGCCGCGCGATGGCCTGGCCGATCGAGCCGGCGCCTATGACTACGGTGACTTCCTTCATGGGATTTCCTCAAAGCGGGGGTGCCCACTTTAGAGGCAGCAGCTCCTGATGATTAGTCGTGCAAAACCGCGAGGTCTCATGAGCTGATCTCATGAGTCGGCTAATAGGTATCAAGACGTTTCGCCGCCCGTGCGCCGGTGCGCGGGCTTATGCGTATTATCCGTCGACCATACCTGCAGGGTATTCATTCAGACCTTATCCATATTGGACGCTCGCAACACCTGGCGTCAGCCTGAGGCCAATAACTATAAAAGAGGCGCAACCATGACCGTGCTATTGAGTGAGCGCAGCCAGATTTTCCAGGGTGCCGACGCCTATGCGGTGTCGGACTACGTCAACCAGCATGTCGGCAGCCACTGCATTCGCCTGCCCCCCAAGGGCCGGCCGCAGGCGAGCATCAGCCACCGCACTTTTTCCAGCCTGGACCTGTGCCGCATCAGTTACGGCGCGCCGGTGCGGGTCACGTCGGTGGCGCTGGAAACCATCTACCACTTGCAGATCCTGCTGAGCGGGCATTGCCGCTCGCATTCGCGAGGCGTGGAGCATGTGTTCGGACCTGGCGAGATCCTGCTGATCAACCCGGATGATCCGGTGGACCTGACGTATTCCGCCGACTGCGAAAAATTCATCATCAAATTACCCGTACGCCTGCTCGAAAACGCTTGCCTGGAGCAGCAATGGGCGCTGCCGCAGCCGGGTATCCGCTTTGCGACCGCGCGCCATGCGCTCAGCGAAATGGGCGGGTTCCTGCCGTTGCTCGGGCTGATCTGTCACGAGGCGGAAAACGCTGCCGAACCGCATATGCAGAGCCTGTACGAGCGCATCGTGGCGACCAAGTTGCTGGCCCTGCTGGGCAGCAATGTACTGCGGGTGATCCCCCAGCCTGCATACGGTGGCGGCTTCGAAGCGGTGCGTGAGTTTGTCGAACAGCACCTCACCGACGACATCAGCCTCGAACAACTGATGGCAGTGGCCAAGGTCAGTGAGCGCTCGCTGTACAGCCTGTTCGAGCGCCAGGTCGGCCTGTCCCCGCGTGACTACGTACGGCGGCGCAAGCTTGAACGGGTGCATGCCCGCCTGCAGCTGAGCAGCGCGCGCAGCGTGACCGAGGTGGCGCTGGACCACGGTTTTACGCACCTGGGACGGTTCTCCGAGGCCTATCGCCAACGCTTTGGCGAGTTGCCCTCGCAGACCTGGAAGCGCCACCGCTGAGCGGCGCGCGCTCGGCGGATAGTGATCTGCAGAAAAGGGATATTGGACAACATGTCGGACACGTACGGTGAGGGCGCCTGATACAAGAACAACGGAGGGCTTGCCCCATGACCAGTACACTCGACCGACTCGCCCGACAACTGCGCGAGTCCGTGCAGGAAGATCCCGCCAACGGCGTGTTCCGCTGCCGCCGCGACATTTTTACCGACCCTGACCTGTTCGCCCTGGAGATGAAGCACATCTTCGAAGGCGGTTGGCTCTACCTGGCCCATGAGAGCCAGGTGCCCGAGATCAACGACTATTTCACCACCTGGATCGGGCGCCAGCCGGTGGTCATCACCCGTGACAAGCACGGCAGCCTGCATGGCCTGGTCAACGCCTGTGCGCATCGCGGCGCCATGTTGTGCCGGCGCAAGCAAGGCAACAAGGGCTCGTTCACGTGCCCGTTCCACGGCTGGACATTCAGCAATGCGGGCAAGCTGCTCAAGGTCAAGGACGCCAAGACCGGGGCCTACCCCGACAGCTTTGACTGTGACGGCTCGCATGACCTCAAGCGCCTGGCGCGGTTTGAAAACTACCGCGGCTTTCTGTTCGGCAGCCTCGGCGAGGACGTGCCTGAACTGAGCGACTACCTCGGCGAAACCCGCGTGATCATCGACCAGATGGTCGACCAGGCGCCCTTGGGCCTGGAGGTGCTGCGCGGCAGTTCGACGTATGTCTATGACGGCAACTGGAAACTGCAGATCGAGAACGGCGCCGACGGTTACCACGTCAGTTCGGTGCACTGGAATTACTCGGCGACCATGGGCCGGCGCAACTACGAGGCCGAGGGCACACGCACCGTCGACGCCAATGGCTGGTCGAAAAGCCTCGGCGGCGTCTACGCCTTCGATCACGGGCATATCCTGCTGTGGACACGCCTGCTCAACCCGGACGTGCGCCCGGTGCATGCCCATCGCGAGGCGCTGGCCGAACGCCTCGGCCAGGCGCGTGCCGACTTTATCGTCGACCAGACCCGCAACCTGTGCCTCTACCCGAATGTGTACCTGATGGACCAGTTCTCGACGCAGATCCGGGTGGTGCGGCCGCTCGCGGTGGACAAGACCGAAGTGACGATTTATTGCATGGCGCCCATCGGCGAAAGTGCCCAGGAGCGCGCCACGCGTATCCGCCAGTACGAAGATTTCTTCAACGTCAGCGGCATGGGCACACCGGACGACCTGGAGGAATTCCGCGCCTGCCAGACCGGCTACCAAGGCGCGAGCACCTTGTGGAACGACCTCAGCCGTGGCGCCAAGCAATGGGTCGAAGGCGCCGATGAAAACGCCAGGGCCATGGGCATGCACCCGCAACTCAGCGGGGTCAAAACCGAAGACGAAGGGTTGTTCGTGCGCCAGCACGCGCATTGGGCGGCGAGCCTGCAGCGCGCGATCGAACGTGAGCAGCAAGGCCTGATTGCCAGCGACCGGGAGGCGGTGTGATGAGCCTGTCCCGTGACCGCCTGCTCGACTTTCTCTACCGCGAAGCGCGCTTGCTCGATGACCGTCAGTGGGATGAATGGCTGGCATGCTATTCACCCAAGGCGGAGTTCTGGATGCCGGCCTGGGACGACCACGACACCCTCGTCGAAGACCCGCAACGCGAGATCTCGCTGATCTACTACCCCAGCCGTGACGGCCTCGAAGACCGCATCTTCCGGATCAAGACCGAGCGCTCCAGCGCCAGTACACCGGAACCGCGCACCGTGCACCTGCTCAGCAACCTCGAAGTGCTGGCCGACGACGGCGCCCAGGTGGAACTGCGCTTCAACTGGCACACCCTCAGCCATCGCTACAAGACCACCGACAGTTACTTCGGCACCTCGTTCTACCACCTCGATATCCGCGCCGAGCAGCCGCTGATCACACGCAAGAAAGTCGTGTTGAAAAACGACTACATCCACCAGGTCATCGACATCTACCACATCTGAGGACACCGCCATGACGTATGCCATTGCCCTGAACTTCGAAGATGGGGTCACTCGTTTCATCGACTGCAAGGCGGGTGAGAAGGTGCTCGATGCTGCCTTCCGCCAACGCATCAACCTGCCCATGGACTGCTCGGACGGCGTGTGCGGCACCTGTAAATGCCACTGCGAAACCGGCGCCTATGACTTGGGCGACGACTACATCGACGACGCCCTGAGCGAAGACGAGGCGCAGCAGCGCCAGGTGCTGACCTGCCAGATGGTGCCGCAGTCCGATTGCGTGATTGCCGTGCCGCTGCCGTCCAGCGCCTGCAAAACCGGCACCACCACATTTGCGGCGACGCTGACCGGCATTACCCGCCACGCCGATGCGGCGCTGGAGGTGCGTTTCGAACTGGACCAGGCCCCGGTGTTCCTGCCCGGCCAGTACGTGAACATCGGCGTGCCCGACAGCGGCCAGACGCGTGCGTATTCGTTCAGCAGCCGCCCCGGTGAGACCGGCGCGAGTTTTCTGATCAAGCACGTGCCGGGCGGCTTGATGAGCGGCTGGCTGCAGCGCGCGCAACCGGGCGACAGCGTGACCATGACCGGCCCGCTGGGCAGTTTCTACCTGCGCGAAGTGGCGCGGCCGTTGCTGTTGCTGGCCGGCGGCACCGGCCTGGCGCCGTTCCTGTCGATGCTCGAAGTGCTTGCGCAGCGCCAGGAAACCCGCCCGATCACGCTGATCTACGGGGTCACGCGCGACCAGGATCTCGTCATGGTCGAGGCACTGCAGGCGTTTGCCGCACGGCTGCCGAGCTTCAACTTCGTCACCTGCGTGGCCGACCCGCAGACCGCGCATCCACGCCAGGGCTATGTCACCCAACACATGGCCAGTGAAGTACTCAACGACGGTGATGTCGACGTGTACCTGTGCGGGCCGCCGCCGATGGTTGATGCCGTGCGCGAGCACTTCAAGACGAAGGGCGTGAACCCTGCGAGCTTCCACTACGAAAAATTCACCCCCAACGTCAGCGCCAGCTGCGATGCCGCCTGAGGACATACGCATGACTTCACGTTTCACTGACAAAGTCGCGCTGGTCACCGGCGCGGCCCAGGGCATTGGCCGCCGTGTTGCCGAGCGTTTGCTGGAGGAGGGCGCTTGGCTGGTGGCGGTGGATCGCTCGGAGCTCGTGCATGAGTTGCAGCATGAGCGCGCGCTGCTGCTCACCGCCGACCTCGAACAGCACGCCGAATGCGCGCGGGTGATGGCCGCCGCCAAGGCGCGGTTCGGACGCCTCGACATTCTCGTCAACAACGTCGGCGGGACCATCTGGGCCAAGCCGTTCGAGCACTACGCCGAGAGCGAAATCGAAGCCGAAGTGCGCCGTTCATTGTTCCCGACGCTGTGGTGCTGCCATTGCGTGCTGCCCTACATGTTGGCGCAGGGCAGCGGCGCCATCGTCAATGTGTCTTCGGTGGCCACCCGTGGGCTCAATCGCGTGCCGTACGGCGCGGCCAAGGGCGGGGTGAATGCACTGACTGCCTGCCTGGCCCTGGAAACCGCCGGCAGCGGCATCCGCGTCAATGCCACCGCGCCCGGCGGCACCGAGGCGCCGCCACGGCGTATCCCGCGCAACAGCCAGCCACAGAGCGAGCAGGAACGCCTGTGGTATCAGCAGATCGTTGACCAGACCCTCGACAGCAGCCCGATGAAGCGCTACGGCAGCATCGACGAACAGGCTGGCGCGATTCTGTTCCTGGCCTCCGACGAGGCGTCCTACATCACCGGCGTAACCCTGCCGGTAGGGGGTGGCGACCTCGGCTGACTGCCCGCTTTCACCTGCGTGTTCCACCTGCAGACATTGACTCACAACAACAATAAAGAGAGCACTGCCATGCGTACCCATGATGTTCATTCGATAATTGATAATGCCCCGTTCAACCGCTTTCACTGGCTGATCGTGAGCCTGTGCGCGGTGCTGTTGATCTTTGACGGCTATGACCTGTTTATCTACGGTGTGGTCCTGCCGTCGATCATGCGTGAGTGGGGGCTCACCCCCTTGCAGGCCGGCGCCCTGGGCAGCTATGCGCTGTTCGGCATGATGTTCGGCGCGTTGATCTTCGGCACCCTGGCGGACCGCTTCGGCCGCAAGAAAGGCATCGTGTTCTGCTTTGCGTTATTCAGCATCGCCACCGTGATCAACGGCTTCGCCAGCAGCCCGACCGAGTTCGGGATCTGCCGGTTTATCGCCGGGCTCGGTTGTGGCGGGTTGATGCCCAATGCCGCCGCGCTGATCAACGAATATGCACCGAAAAAAGTCCGCAGTACCTTGATGGCCTTCATGTTCAGCGGCTACTCCCTGGGCGGCATGCTCGCGGCCAGCGTGGGGATTTTCATGCTGCCGGCCTATGGCTGGTCGTCGATGTTTTTTGTCGCCGTCATCCCGCTGCTGTTGCTGCCGTTGGTGGTGTACTGGCTGCCGGAATCGATTGGTTTCCTGATCCGCCAGGGCCGCACGGACCAGGCACGGGCACTGCTCGCGCGGCTGTCGCCGGGCACGCCGATCAATGCCGACGACGAGTTGGTCATCGCGGACATCAAGGGCAAGGGCGCCTCGGTGGTGGAGTTGTTCCGCCACGGCCTGGCGGTGCGCACGGCAATGATCTGGACCGCGTTTTTCTGCTGCCTGCTGATGGTCTATGCATTGAGTTCATGGCTGCCCAAACTGATGGCCGGCGCCGGCTACAGCCTCGGGTCGAGCCTGTCGTTCCTGGTGGCGCTGAACCTGGGCGGCATGGCGGGCGCGTTGATCGGCGGGCGCCTGGGTGATCGCCTCAACCTGGTGACCGTGACCATCGGCTTCTTTATCGCCGGGGTGTTCTCGATCAGCCTGCTGGGCATCAACAGCCCGATGCCGGTGCTCTACCTGCTGATCTTCATCGCGGGCGCGACCACCATCGGCACGCAAATCCTGCTGTATGCCGGGGCGGCGCAATTGTATGGCTTGTCTATCCGCGCGACCGGCCTGGGCTGGGCGTCCGGCATCGGCCGCAATGGTGCCATCGTCGGCCCGCTGCTGGGCGGTGCGCTGATGGCGATTGAACTGCCGCTGCAGCTGAATTTCATGGCCTTCGCGATTCCCGGTGCCATCGCCGCATTGGCGATGACCGTCTTTGCCCTGAATGAGCGGCGCACCCGTGTCGTCTTGCCGACCGCCCAGGCGCTGTGACCTGCCGAACCGTCGATAACAACAATAACGAAGAGCAACGACATGCACACACAACGTATCTGGCTCGCCCTGTTGGGCGTGCCCCTTGCGGCGACGGCTGACGAGGGTGGTTTTCTCAAGGACTCGACGGCCACCCTGCAGGCCCGCAACTATTACTTCAGCCGCGACTTCTCTGACATCGTCGGGGCCAATCGGCAATCGCGGGCCGAGGAGTGGGGCCAGGGCTTCATCCTCACCTACAAGTCCGGCTACACCCCAGGCCCCGTGGGCTTTGGCCTGGATGCGCTGGGCACCCTGGGCCTCAAGCTCGACAGCAGCCCGGACCGGGTCAATACCGGCTTGCTGCCGGTCAAGGACGATGGCCGCGCCGCCGACGAGTACAGCCGCCTGGGGCTGACCTTCAAGGCGCGGCTGTCCAACACCGAATTGAAGGTCGGCGAGCTGCAGCCCAACCTGCCAGTGCTGGCCTTCAGCGACATCCGCCTGCTGCCCCCGAGTTACCAGGGCGTGGGCATCAGCTCCAGCGAGATCAACGGCCTGGCGTTGCAGGCAGGCCACTTGAGCACCACAAGCCTGCGCAACGAGGCGGGTGACGAAAAGATGATCGCCATGCTCGGCCATGTACCGCAGCGCGGGGCCGAGAGTGATGCCTTCAACTACGTGGGCGGCGACTATGCCTTCAACAGCAAGCGCACCAGCGTCAGTTATTGGCACGGGCAGTTGAAGGACATCTACGCCCAGGATTTCATCGGCCTCAAGCACAGCCAGCCGGTTGGCACCTGGGTACTGGGCGCCAATCTTGGCTATTACACTGCGCGCGAAGACGGCGACCGGTTGCTCGGCAAGATCGACAACCAGGCGTTTTTCTCGCTGTTGTCGGCCAAGCGCGGCGCGCACACGGTCTATGTGGGTTACCAAGCGATGTACGGCGACAGCGCTTTCCCGCGCGTCTTCGCCAACATCAGCCCGCTGGGCAACGAGGTGCCCACCTATGAGTTCGCCTACACCGACGAGCGCTCGTGGCAAGTGCGCTACGACTACGATTTTGCCGCGCTGGGCCTGCCAGGACTGACCACCACCGTGCGCTACATCACCGGCGACAACGTAAAGACCGGTGCCGGCTACGAGGGCAAGGACCGCGAGCGCGACCTCGACATCGGGTACGCCGTGCAAAGTGGCGTGCTGAGTGGCCTGGGCATCCGCATCCGCAATGTGATGGCGCGCTCCAACTACCGCAGCGACATCGATGAGAACCGGCTGATCCTCAGTTACACCTGGAAGCTGCTCTAGACGCCGCCCTGGCAGGTGCCCATCACGCTGTAGTTGACCGTGTGACTGACGCCCTGGCTGTCGAGATACACCAGGGTCGCGGGCTCGACCTGGCAACTGCCGGGCACCGCTGTGACGGAAACAATCTGCTGGATATCCAGCCCCTGGCTGTCATTGCCGCCGGCGGCGAAAGCGCCGGTGGCGGTGAGCAGCAAAGCAACGCCGAGCAATCGAATTTTCATGGTGTCGTCCTCTATCAACAGGCTCCAGTGTAGTGGCTGCAGCGCCGTATTAAAGACAGGAACCGGTAAATGACCCGTACGTATTGCGTAGCAATCAAGGCCCGACGCTGATGGACGTGTTCAATGGCATGCGGGTGTTTGTGCAGGTGGTCGACAGCGGTAGCTTCGCGGCGGCGGCAGAGGTGTTGAGCCTCTCCGGCGCGCACGTCTCACGGTTGATCGCCGATCTGGAGCAGCACCTGCAGACGCGCCTGCTGCAGCGCACCACCCGACGCCTGAGCCTGACCGAGTCGGGCGAGCGTTTCCTGCTGCGCTGTCGCGGCATCCTCGACGACATCCGGGACGCCAGCGCCGAAGCCAGCGGCGCCCACCTCAACCCGCGCGGACGCCTGCGCGTGCACTGCATGAGCGGGCTGGGCGTGCTGATCACCCCGCTGATCGCACGCTACAGCGAGCTTCACCCGCAGGTGTCGATGGAACTGAGCTTGTCCCAGCACACCCCCGATCCGCTCGAGGAGGGGCATGATGTGGTGATCTCCATCGCCCACGCGCTGCCGGATTCGGCCCTCGTCAGCCAGACCATCGGCCAGCTGTTCAGCGTGCCGTGCGCAGCGCCCCGTTACCTGGCAAACCATGGCGTGCCCGACCATCCCGGGCAACTGCTGCAACACCGGCGCCTGCACCTGCAGGATTTTCAGGAAGATGAGTGGCGCTTCCAGGGCGAGGCGGGAGACCTCAGCGTTCCCCCCGGCACAGCCTTCCGGACCAACGTGGCCGACGCCATGGTCAAGGCGACGCAAGAGGGCATGGGCATCAGCCTGTTGCCGTTCTTCAGCGCTGCCCCGGCCTTGCAGGACGGCTCGCTGCTACGCCTGCTGCCGGATTATCGGCTGCGTGAGCGCACTATCTTCGCGGTGTACCCCTCGCGGCGCTTTCTGGACGCCAAGGTACGCACGTGGGTGACGTTTTTGCAGGCCAGCCTGCCGGCGTTGTTGGCCGAGTACGTCGGGGTGGTGGAACAACCGGGGCATTGGGCGCCGCGTTGATCTCGCGGCCTGAGCAAATCCTGCGATCATCGCTGGGTGTCCCGATCACCATGGAACCTGGGAATACGACCATTGAGGGAGGGCAGATACCGCCAGCGAAAAGCACCCACGGACGCCGCTGGCTGTCGGCGCAGCCATGCCGAGACCGCCTCGGCGGCGATCGCCAAGGCAAGCGACTGGCCTGGACATTGATGTCTTCCCGCGCCAAAGCTGAAGGTTCGTCGCTGGGTTCGTTCGAGCATGCAGCGATCGGGGTCCGGGTTCGCGCCGGGATCCCGGTTGGCTGAGGCGAGCAATAGGAGAACGGTATCGCCGGGCGCCAGTACGTTGCCCTCGATATTGCATTGCTGGGTGACGAATCGCCGGGTGTTTTGCACCGGTGAGTCGTAGCGCGCCACTTCTGCCACCAGGTCTGCAACCTGCTGCCCGCCTTCAAGCAGTCCAGGCTCACGATGCAGCGCCACGAGGCTGTTGCCGATCAAGCCTGCGCTGGCTTCGCAGGTCTGCGACAACAAGCCGATCAGGTTGGCGATCAATGCCTCGCGGTCTCTCCAGGCGGTGGCTGCGCAAGCGCTTTGGACGTGGCTCAAGAAGCGGCTACTGTCATTGGCGTCACTCAGCAGCGCGCTGAATAATTGCCTGAGTCGAGTCGCCGCGCCATGGGCGCTGTCGAGTTGAATGTCGTCGCTCAGGGGCGACAGGCAGGCAACAAAATCCCGCGTCAGCCTTGCGACGTCCTGTAGCTGGCAGGGTGGGAAGCCTATCAGCGCTGCAATGACGCACACCGGTACGGTGAACATCAATTCATCCAGGTGCTCGACGGGGAGGGTCTCGACCAGGCGTGCCACGAGGCCTGCGATGCGTTCTGTCTCGACAGCGGCCAACGCCGGTTCGATGGCCATCCTCGGGCACATGTGCTGCGGGCCCTCGTTCATGCGCATCAAACGAGCGAAAATCATCCCCGCGGCGCCTTGCGCAATGGCCGCGGGAACCGGCTCGTCCGGCGGACGCACCCGACAGTCGGGGTGCCCGAGGAGGGCGTCGACCGCGCTGGCACTACTTGCAATCCATAACCGAAGGTCGGTATCGAAGTACAGCCCACCTTGTCGCCTGAGGTAGGCGTAATAAGGGTAGGGATCGGCATGGGTCGCGGCTTCAAAAGGCGTCATTCCTGGAGTCCTGTTCACAAAGAACGGCTACTATCGAACACCTTTCATGCCGACGATTCGCTCAGGAACGAAATATGGATGCCCCAGGCAATGACAGCGCGATTTCTCGGGTAGCCGGTGCCATTGCCGAGCCTGCGAGGACTAAAATGCTGTGTGCGCTGATGGATGGCCACGCACGTACCAGTACCGAAATGGCGGTTATCGCCGACGTGAGTGCATCCACGGCGAGTGCGCATCTGGTACGGCTCAAAGACGCCGGCTTGGTAAGGCTGCACACGCAGGGCCGGCATCGCTACTACAGCCTGGCGGACGCGCAGGTGGCCCAGGCGATCGAGGCCCTCATGGTGATCAGCCAAAACGCGGACGCGCGCTACGTTTCCACGACCCCAAGCCGATTGCAGTTTGCGCGTACCTGTTATGACCACATGGCAGGATCATTGGCCGTGCAGCTGCACGACCACTTCATCGCGTCAGGCTGGCTGACCGTGGCGGATGCCGGAGATGTCCTGTATCAGCTCACGGCGAGCGGCGAAACAGCCATGACGGGGTTGGGTATCGAGGTGGAAAAGGCCAGGGCCCAGCGACGTCGTTTCGCGTGTTCATGCCTGGACTGGAGCATGCGCCGCCCTCATCTGGCGGGGGCGCTCGGCGCGGCTTTCCTGCAGATGCTCCTGAGCCGCCAGTGGGTTATTCAAGACCTCGACAGTCGCGCACTTGGATTGACAGCCAAGGGGCGGGAAGCGCTGTCTGGCCGGTTCGGGATCACGCTTGAAAGCCCACAGGTGCAGGGATCAGTGCAGCGAAAGATCAACCGATCCGCCGAGCTGGCCTGTGACGGCTGACGGATACGTGTCTGGCAAAGCAGCCTCTGCGTGTTCGCGGGGCATTGGCACGTTGCCGGTGACTTCGGCGCGTGGCTGGTTGTTCGTGCCGTGTCCATGGTCGCCACCTCAAAGATGCTCGATCACCATCACCGCAGTCGTATCGGCCTCAAGCGCTTCGAACACGTGAGGCGCATTCGCCAGGTAGCTTATGTAGTCGCCCGCGTTCAGCAACACCGGTCCGTCTGCCGGGCCGATGCGGGCACTGCCACTGCACAGCACCACGTGCTCTACGGTGCCTGCCGGGTGAGGCTGAGACAGGCGGACTTCGCCAGGCTGTACCTTCCACCGGTAGAGGTCGCGCCGTACTCCGGCCGGGCAGTCGGCAAGCAGTGTCGCGGCATAATTGGCCGTCTCGGCATACGTCGTCATGCCCTCGTTGGCGCGGATCACCCGCAGGGTTTGCTGGGGCTGCTCGAAGAAGCGAGTGACTTGCAAGCCCATCGCCATCGCCAACGACCACAAGGTTTCGATGCTGGGGTTACCGATTCCCGACTCCAATTGAGACAAGGTCGATTTCGCCACCCCGGCGCGCTTCGCCAATTCGGTCAAGGACAGCCCGGCGGCTAGGCGTTCGCGCTTGATTGAAAGCGCCAGCAGATCGATTCGGCTGGGATTATGGCTCATGGAGCTGTTCGTTATGTCAGTCATTTGTTCTTCAAATCATCCGATTGCGAATTGACGCTCTGGGTTGGCGTGTTCATTATAGTGGTCGTTCGTTCATTATAAAGTTCTATTTGTCGAACTCTCCCGCGAACGGCGGCCTGGGTCACGGCAATGTCGACAGCAAGGAAGCCGTGAGTGATGAAGGCGCAAACCCGTGGGACGTTCGAAATGATTTCGGCCATGCTGATCTCCGGCACGGTGGGCTGGTTCGTCATCATGTCGGGGCAGAGCCCGCAGGCCGTGGTGTTCTGGCGTTGCGTGTTCGGCGCGTTGGCGATGTTGGTCGCGTGCCTGATGCTGGGGGTGCTGCGTCGCCCGCTGATCACTGCCCGGCAGTTCATTTGGGGGTGCCTGGGCGGGGTGGCGCTGATGCTCAATTGGGTGCTGCTGTTCAGTGCCTACCAGCACGCCTCAATCGCCATTGCCACGGTGGTCTACCATGTCCAGCCGTTCATGCTGGTCGGTCTGGGTGCGCTGTTTTACGCCGAACGCCTCAGCATCGCCAAGCTCGGCTGGCTGCTGGTGGCCTTCGTCGGCCTGATGCTGATCGTGTTCGCCAATGGCGGAGGGCAGGCCAGCGGCGCTGACTACCTGCTGGGCGTCTGCCTGGCGCTGTCTTCCGCCTTCTTCTACGCGGTGGCAGCAGCGATCACCAAGCGCCTCAAGGAGGTGCCCGCGCACCTGATCGTGCTGATCCAGATGGTGGTCGGCGTGCTGGTGCTGGCCCCATTCGTGGACTTTGGCAGGGGCGACACGGTCGGGGATGCCTGGATTTACCTGATCATTATCGGCGTGGTCCATACCGGGCTGATGTCGACGCTGCTCTACAGCGCCATCCAGAAAATCCCCACGGCCCTGGTCGGGGCTCTGTCATTCATCTACCCGATCGCCGCTATCCTGGTCGACTGGGTGGCCTTCGCGCATCCGCTCAGCAGCCTGCAAGTGATTGGCGCGAGCGCCATTCTGCTGGCGGCGGCGGGGATGAACTTCGGTTGGTCACTGCGCCGTCCCGGGCCGCAGATAATCGCGCTGACTGACCGCCGTGGTCGCCAGGATTGACCTGGGCGGTGTTTCAACTCGGCCACCTGTGGCTGGTGTGGCACGCGCTGTCATATGACGTTGAGGGTTGGCATACGCTGCTGGTCGCCACTCCGGGCAGATCTGTACGATGTAACCGGACCCCGCCAAGATTTGAGCTGCCATGGTTCACGCTGCAGCGCAGGAGGAAGGTAGTCATAGCAGAGCGGGTGACTCCCGGCAGCCTTGCCCAGAGCCCATCTGCCAGTGCAGATAGCAGCACCTAACCTGCGCTCGGGCGGGCCTGTGGAGGGTGCTGCGATACGCTGACTGCTCAATGGTCGCGTCAGCCTCGGTGGAACGGTTCACCCCTCGATCTTTGCACTGGCCTGCTGTAACTCCCGAGCGTCCCCCCCCAGCGCACCGGTGGCTTGGGCTGCCAGTTTCAACAGCATCTTGCGCGCACTCGTAATGGCGTCTTCGTTGAAACGCTCGGAGGGCCCCGAGAGGGTCAGGGCGCCCTTGAGTTCGTTATTCATGCCGAACACAGGTACCGACACCGCTGCGGTATCGGGATCGCGTTCGCCAAAAGAACTCGCCCAGAGTTGCTCGCGAACATTGGCAAGCGCATCAGCAACAGACGGGCCGAAAGTCCGCAGAATCTTTCCCGAAGCCCCGGCGTTAAGTGGAAAACGATCACCCTCGTGAATGGAAACCCGCACGGAACGCTTGGGTTCTACGCGGAAAAGCACCACCCGACTGTCGTTTTCGATGACGTAGAACGAAGAAGTTTCCCCGCTCTCTTGCGAGAGCGTTTCGAGTATTGGGTAGATGATGTCGCGCAGGCGAAATGAACTTTGGTAAAGCGGTGCCAGCCGAAGGGGTTCGTGGCCGATAGCGAATTGTCCGTCCGGCAATCGACGAATGTAACCGGCTCTTTCCAGGGAGATCATTAAGCGCAGGATGGTACTTTTGTAGAGACCGGTGCGGCGCGCCAATTCCGCCAGTGGCAACACGCTGCACTGCGTGTCGAAGGCGCCGAGTATGGCAAAGGCGCGGTCCACCGCGGCAACGCCGCCGTCAGCGGGATCTTTCTCAGGTTTTTCGTTACTGTTCATGGTCATTTCGGCCAGTGATTGGGCTGCAAATCCATCATCGTGAGTAAGCCCACCCTTGCGACGGGTGAGCAATTTGACGATACCTTACCCGCAGCGCCTACTCGCCGACTAGTCTGTCTGGCAGCACATCATTCTGGCCCTGAGCATTCGCTGCTCAAGCGTCACGCATGAAGAAACGTAGCGACACGGCCATCAGCGCGGCAAACAACAGTACGCAACCCATGACCATCAGGCCCGCGGTGAACGACTGCGTGGCGTCTTTCAGATAGCCCATCAGGTAGGGGCCGACGAAGCCTCCGAACGCGCCAAAGGTATTGATCAGCGCAATCCCTCCCGCGGCGGCCCGGCCCGAAAGGAACTTGGCCGGCAAGGTATAGAAGATGGTTTTCGCAGAAATCGTCCCGACCAGGGCCAGGGTGATGCCTATCAGCGCCGGGGCCAGTGCGTTCATGTTCAGTGCGAACATCAACGCCAGGCCCGCCAGCACCAGCGCAATCACCAGGTTGAGGATGCCTCTGCCTGTGCGGTCGACATACTTGGCCCAGAACAGCAGGCCTAGGGTGGAGAAAAAGTACGGAATGGCCGCGACCCAGCCGATCATGCTGATTTCCACGCCATGCGCCTTGAGCATCTGTGGAAGCCAGATGCCAATGCCGTACGTGCCGATGGTGAAGCTGAAGGTGATCGAGCTGAGGATCCACACGCGTGGATCCTTGAGTACAACACCGAAGTCATGGCGTTTCTGATCCTTGCCGGCTTCCTTTTCCAGCATGTCGTTCAGGGCATCACGTTCTTCCTGCGTCAGCCATTTGGCTTCGCTGGGGCGGTTTGCCAGGACCTTCAATGTGATCAACCCCAGCACACACGCCGGAATGCCCTCGATCAGGAACATCCATTGCCAGCCGGCCAGGCCCCAGATGCCGTGCATCTGTAGCAACCAGATCGACAGCGGGCCGCCGACCAGAAAGGAAATAGGGGTAGCCACGGTGAACCACGCCAATACCCGTGTACGGTATTGCGCGGGGAACCACAGGGTCAGGAAGAAAATCACGCCAGGAAAGAAGCCCGCTTCCGCCACACCCAGGATGAAGCGAACGGCATAGAAACTATAAGGGCCGATAACCCAGGCGGTGGCCGCTGCGGCCAGGCCCCAGCTAATCATGATGCGGGCCATCCACACCCGGGCCCCGAAACGGTACATCGCCAGGTTGCTGGGCACTTCGCAGAGGCAGTAGCCGACAAACATAATGCCGGCGCCCAGTCCGAACTGGGCCGCAGTAAGTCCGAGCTGATCGGTCATCTGCAGCGCGGCATAACCCACACTGGTGCGGTCCAGATAGTTGAAGAAATAGGCCAGTGCAAGCAGGGGAATCAAGCGCCAGGCGGCTTTTTTCATCGCTCGGCGTTGAAGTCCCGAATGCACTTCAGGCTGGGACTGGGGCAAGTGGGAAGTCGTGGTCGTGACGTTAGCCATGACTGTATCCTCGGTATTGTTGTTATGGATACCGTGGCGGGATACGCCGACGGTTCTGGCAGGATTTCGTGCGGTTCCGGCACTCCGTTCTGCAGTTCACGCCGAGCCTCCCTCGGCGCGTCAGATTTATCGGCAGCCGCAACGGGCCCAGGTTGGCCCGCCGTAGCGCCGGTCAGGCGCTCTTGATCGTGCCTGTGGCCTCAAGGGCGTCGATTGCCTCGGCGGTATAACCGAGTTGTTCCAACAGTTCCCGAGAGTGGCTACCCATTTGCGGAACATTCAGGCGTGCGCCAAAACGCTGGCCGTCCATCTCGAAAGGGAGCATCGGCACTTTCACGGTCTCGCCGTTGGGCAGCGCCAGTTCTGTCATGCCGCCGGATTCGTTGAGGTGGTGATCGTCGAACAGGTCATCCGGGCGTTGAATCGGGGAGAAGGGCAGGCCGGCCTGTTCACACAGCTTCATCACCGCCTGCTTGCTCATGCCGGCAACGCGTTCACGTACCGATGGCATAATCTGCTCGCGAGCAATCACACGCTGGTTATTGCGCGCAAGAGCCGGGTCGTTGCCCAGTTCCTGGAAGTCGAAGGCGGTGCAGAACGCTTGCCATTGGCTATCGCTCACCACGCCGATAAAGACCTGTTCGTTTTCTTGATCCGTATCAAACACGTCATAGATCGCCCAGGCAGAAATGCGGCTGGGCATGGGGGCGGCGGAGGCGCCCGTGACCACTTTCTGCATCATGTGCTGGGCTACCAGGAACGCCGAGTTCTCGAAGAGCCCGGTCTGGACGAATTGACCGCGTCCGGTTTCCTTGCGCTGGAGCAGGGCCGCCAGGATGGAGACGGCGCTGAACATGCCGCCCATCACATCGTTGACCGACGCACCGGCACGCAGTGGGCGCCCGACAGGGCCTGTCATGTAGGCCAACCCGGTCATCATCTGCACGACTTCGTCGAGGGCGGTGCGGTTTTCGTAGGGGCCCGGCAAGAACCCTTTCATCGAGCTGTAGATGATGTCCGGCTTGATGGCTTTGACCTGTTCATAGCCCAGTTCCAGTTTTTCCATGGCTCCGAGGCGGAAGTTCTCGATGACCACATCGGCGGTGGCGATGAGTTTTCGCACCGCTTCCTTGCCTTCGTCGGATTTGATATCCACCGCAAAACTCTTCTTGTTGCGGTTGTAGGTCATCCAGTAGCCCGCGCCGGAGCCCATCAGGCGGCGGGTGTTGTCGCCCTCTGGCACGGGCTCAACCTTGATCACCTCGGCACCAAGATCGGCGAGCAGCAGGCCGCAGGTTGGGCCCATCACCATGTGGACGAACTCGATCACGCGGATCCCGGCCAGTGGCAGCTGTTTTTCTACTGGCTGGTTCATACGCGCTCCTTGGCATAGGTGAAGTTCTTGCCCACGCCGGCATCCGGGATGAAGCCATACAGCGGTTCACCTGGCAGCCCTCTAAGCAGCCAATCCCGCGCATGAACCAGGCGGTCAAGGTCAACGCCGGTGCGCAGGCCCATCGATTCGAGCAGGTAAACGAGGTCTTCGGTAACGATATTTCCCGAGGCGCCAGGCGCGTAGGGGCAGCCGCCAATACCGCCTTGGGAACCATCGAACGTAGTGACGCCAGCTTCCAGTGCCGCCACGACATTGGCCAGGCCCTGCCCGCGGGTATTGTGAAAATGCGCACTGCCGCTGAGTGCGCCTATTTCGTTGCGTAGCCGGATGAATAGGCGGCGCACTTGAGTGGGGTTGGCATAGCCGACGGTGTCGGACAGGCCGACCTCATCTACACCGAGTTCGGCCATTTTCACGGCAATGGCAAGGGTCTCGTCGTCCGTGACCACGCCTTGAAGCGTGCAGCCAAAAGCCGTGGAGACGCCTGCTTCTATCTGGATGCCAGGGAAGCGTTCGTTGCGCAACGCGACCACGGCCTTCACCTCTTCGAACACCTGTGCGTGAGTCTTGCGGATGTTGGAGATCGAGTGCTGCTCACTGACAGAGATGGGCAGGGTGATCTTGTGTACACCGGCGTGAAAGGCCGCTTCAGCCCCACGAAGATTAGGCACCAGGGCGGTCACGTGCAGGTTCGGCAGTGTCAGCGCATGGGCCACGACGAGCGCACAGTCCGCCATTTGCGGCAGCAGCTTGGGAGGCACAAACGAACCCACTTCGATCTCGCGTAGGCCTGCTGTTGCCAGTGCCGTTATCCATTCCAGTTTGAGCTCGGTAGACATGATGGCGTTGACGCTTTGCAGGCCATCACGCGGCCCCACTTCACTTACCAGGATGTCGATTTCAGTGGCGTCTTTCACAGTAGGTTCTCCTCATCTGCGGGACAGCCTGTTGAACATTCACGCAATGCGGCGGTTAGGAATAGCACGTATTGTCATGCGTGTTCTATCAGGCAGAATATTGTTCTATTTTTAGTATTGGCCTTGAAAATACCTGCTGTCAACGGCTGTCTTGATGCACTCACACCCCCATGCCTCTGGCGCTTTCAAAGGGTTTCTGGTTATCCCGCGGAATAATTTTTGCTCTGCGCGCGCAACGCCCCAGCGAAATCTCGCGCTTGACAGGCAATCAAAATGCTTGGAAAGTTATTCCGCTAGAAGGAATGTTGTTCTATCAGATAGAACAAATAAAAACAAAAACCTCTGTGCATCTGGACGGCAAGGCGTTACCTGAAGCAATTAGGTTCGCCTTCCTTGTCACGATGCCAGTTGATACGCGGAGTGCTGCCATGAGCCTGTATCCCCCACCTCAGGAGAGGACCACCGAGGTCTTCACCCGGCTGCCCGAGAAGTTCTGGCGCAACGGCGACTCGGATTGGGTTCGTGCCAACAAACCGGGCCAGAAGGTTGCCAGTTTTCTGGAAGGACCCTCCTTCGACCGGGCCGGCAATCTTTACGTGACCGATATCCCCTACGGCCGCATCTTTCGCATTTCACCGCAGGGGGAGTGGGAGTTGGTCGTGGAGTACGACGGCTGGCCCAATGGCCTGAAAATTCATGGTGATGGCAGAATTTTCATTGCCGACTACAAGCGCGGCATCCTGGTCCTGGACCCGCTAAGCAAGCGCATTGAGCCTTTCCTTACCCACCGCCGCAGCGAGGGCTTCAAGGGCGTCAATGACCTGTTTTTCGATCATGAAGGGCGTCTCTACTTCACCGACCAGGGCCAGACCGGCATGCACGACCCCAGTGGCCGTGTGTTTCGCTATGACCTGGAAAGCCAACGTCTGGATTGTCTGTTGGATAACGGACCGAGCCCCAATGGCCTGGTCATGGACCTGCACGAGCAAGCATTGCTTGTGGCCATGACCCGGGGCAATTCGATCTGGCGCCTGCCCATTCAATCGGACGGCACGACGTCCAAGGTCGGAGTGTTCACGGCCATGGCAGGCGGGGTGAGCGGCGCGGACGGCATTGCACTGGATGACCAGGGCAACCTGTTCGTTTGCGATGCGGGTAATGGCTGCGTATGGGTCTTCGATCGCCATGCGGTGCCTCTCTATCGCCTGCGGTCCTGCACCGAAGGACGGACCTTGACCAACCTGGCGTTTGGCGGTGAAGGCAACCGGCACCTGTTCGTCACCGACTCTTCAACCGGCCACATCCTCAAGATAGCCATGGAGCATCCTGGCAAGCCGATGTTCTCGCACGCCACTACGTAACTACAGACACGCAAGCCCAAGGCGCGTGGATTCGATTCGCCTCGAACCGCGCTAATGGCTGCGCTTTGCCCAAACAAAACCAATAAGAAGAGGGACACATGCTTACGATCCTCAGCTACACAATGATCGCCTGCTTCATGTACCTGATCATGAGCAAGCGACTGTCACCACTGGTTGCACTCGTGCTGGTGCCTATCGTGTTTGGCTGCCTCGCCGGGTTTTCCACCGCCCTGGGCCCGATGATGCTCGACGGCATGAAAATGCTCGCCCCGACGGGGATCATGCTCACCTTCGCCATCCTGTATTTCTGCATGATGACGGACGCAGGTCTGTTCAACCCGCTGATCAAGTTGATCCTGAAGCTGGTCAAGGGCGACCCGCTGAAAATCGTGGTGGGCACCGCGATCCTGGGCATTTGCGTCGGCCTCGACGGGGATGGTGCAACGATGTACATCATCACCACAGCAGCGATGCTCCCGCTCTACCGCCGTACGGGTATAAGTCTGCAAGTCATGGCGACAGTGCTGATCCTGACCATTGGTGTGATGAACATCCTGCCGTGGGCCGGCCCGTTCTCCCGCGCGGCCAGTGCTATGCACGTCGACATTACCGACCTGTTTATCGAGATGATCCCAATCATGATCGCGGGGCTTGGCTGGGTGATCTTCAGTGCATTCTGGCTTGGTTTGAAAGAACGACGCCGCCTCGGGATCTTGACGCTCGACAACGATGAGCTCATGGATCAGTTCACAGAGTTTCGCCTGGGTGACTGGCGCTTTCTGTTTAACGCCGCTCTGACCATCACCCTGATCGCGCTGATGATGCTCAACCTGATGCCACTGCCGGTGCTGTTCACCATCGCCTTTGCCCTGGGCCTGATGGTCAACTTTCCCACGCTCAAGGCGCAGAAAGCGGTGATCGGCAAGCACGCCGACAACGTCATGGCCGTCACCTCGCTGATTTTTGCGGCAGGTATTTTTGTCGGCATCATGTCCGGTACCGGCATGGTCAAAGCTATCTCCGAAAGCCTGATCATGGTCATCCCTGATTCCGCCGGGCACTTCATGTCGGTGTTCACCGCCTTCATCAGCATGCCATTCACCTATGTCCTGACCAACGACGCCTTCTACTTCGGCATTCTGCCGATCCTGGCCGAGACCGCCAGCCATTACGGCATCGAAGCTCAGGAGATGGCGATTGCGAGCCTGATCGGTCAGCCGGTGCACCTTCTCAGCCCACTGGTAGCCTCTACTTATCTGCTGTGCGGCCTCCTGGATGTGGACTACGGCGACAACCAGCGCGCCTCCATTTTCTGGTGCATCGGTACCTGCCTGGTGATGTTTGTAGCCGCTGTCGTGCTGGGTTTTATCGATATTTATAACTGAGGGTCTACGCCGTTACGCGGGGCGGTTGGGGCGTCCACCGTTATTTTGCCGCAATGGGTCTAATCAGCCCATTGTCGAGCCGCCTTCTGGCTCTGCACTAGGAGTTGCGCGCATAAACTGCCTCGATCGCACCTGGCATTTGGTGAAACAACGGATCTATGCAAATGCTCGTCGAGGTAGAGGTCCGGTAGGTGGCGCGAAAGCCGTGGGCAGTGATGTCGTACTCTGGCCAGATACGCTGAAAAGGACTTGAGCATGGAGGTCGGGTTTATGGGAGGTCCCGGATAGACCGGCGAGACGAACACCCAGCCTTTGCCTTCTACCAATGGCAGGCAATATGTGGTTGTTCAGCGCTCCGCTAAACCCTCCATTACAAGCTATCGGGATCCCCGAAGAACATTTTGACTTGGCTCTAGGACGGTGCTTCTAGGCTTAGAAAAACCAACTATGCCCCCAGTTTTGCCCCCATTCGCATGCGATCCACGAACAATTGCGAGTGCGCGCCCTGGCGGTGATGCAATGGGGGACTTGATGGCTTTCAGCGTGTCTCTCCACTATGAGGATGAGTAGCGGCTAATCGCTTTCGTTGAGCTTGCAAGGTGTCTAGATAAGCCGGGGCGATTCATTTTCCTGATCATCAGGTTTTGCGTGAGGCCTCTCCAGGGTGGCTTGGCAGGATGAGACTCGACATTTACCTGCCAGAGCTGGGGCTCGCTATTGAGCATCAAGGAGAGCAGCACTACCGGCCTCTAAAGGTCTTCGGTGGTGAGGAGGCCCATCTACGGGTGGTGGAAAGAGACGCCTCCAAACGTAGGCTATGTGCTGAAAATGGTGTTGAGGTCATTGATTTTAAATTTGATGCGCCGCTTACCAAAAGCTCCGTCAGGCAACGCCTTTCAAGATTTTTTGGGGGTTAACGAATGAAGAATTTCAGGGGTTTTGACAGTGATTTCAATCTCCTCGTTGAGCTGATGGTGGCAACCAGAGGCTTCAACCACCTTTCGAGCAATGGCGATGAATTTTTCTTGCCACTCAACACCTTCAGATATGCCCCGAAATGATATTTGGCATGATGCAGGGATGGAGCAAGGTGGAAGTGGCTGGTCTTCGGATCGGACGTCATCAGTCAAGTTCATGTCTCCTTGCATAGTCCGGCCCTTACGCCGGAGCAGGTTGCTCTTTATGATGAAAGCACCCTTGGCCGAAGGGCGCTCAACTTAACAAGAGACGATGGCTCAGAGAGCCGGTCTGCGGCTCCATCCATGGATGGCGTAATCCAGGGTCACGATGGCAGCAGCTTCGGAAGCCACCTTGTGGAAAGTGTTGTCCTTGGTCTTGTCTCCGTAATCGCTGATGCCGCGAACGACTATTACAGGCACGTTCTGCTTGTTGCAGGCGTGGAACACCCCCTAAGCCTCCATTTCAGCTACCACAGCTTTGTCGTGAATGCCTTGGAGACTCTCGAAAAGTTTCGGGTCTCGAATTAGCAGTTCGCCGGAAGCAATGGTTGGCCGCAGCCACTTCAGTGCTAACGATACAAGCTCACGCGCCGGGTCTCGCAACTGCACACCTAATTGAGTAAGAGCGTTCACCTCGGCAGGAGACCAAGGCAGAGGCGAGGGCAGGGCAGGCGTAGATGGCATCCACCAGATCACCTCATCAGCTGCTTCGATGCACGCGGCTGCGGTGCTGGTCGAGCGCATGCAACCGACATGGGAAACCGCAGCGGGGTTGGTTGCCCCGGCGGGGTTGGTGCGAGTGCTGTGCGCTCAACCAGTGTTCGGCGGTCGTGGCCGCGAGAGCGTGCACTAGCAAGACACTCCCGTCGGTCTGCACGGTCAGATTGCCCGCGGAGCCTCCAGCCAGAACGGTTAAACAGCCTGCCCGACAACGCCTAAAGACTCTCAGGGTCCCCAAAAAACATTTTTCCAAGCCTCTAAAGCAATACTTCCAGGCATAAAAAGTTCAAATATGCCCGCACTTTGCGCCCGGTTGCGTCTGTCATCCTTCCATTCACATCGTTCGACTCACCGCCCTCTGCGTCCATTCCACCTCATTTTGCAATTCCAGGACGTGGCCATGAAAGCGCTCCAGTGAGGCGTGGTGGCCGACGCTGATCAGGATCGTCTCCGGTAGCATTTCCTTAAGTAGCTGGTAACAACACGCTTCATTGGCTGCATCCATCGCGGCGCTGCTCTCGTCGAGAAACAGCACCGCAGGGCGGGCCAGAAGGGCGCGTACGAAGGCGCAGCGCTGCTGTTCGCCGAGGCTCAGGGTTTGCGCCCAGTCACGCTCATGGGCCAGTTGGCTGTCCAGATGCTCCAGGCCGACTTGCTGCATGATGTGCTGCAACTCGGCATCCTTTTCTTCGGGGGCGGGATTGGGGTACCACAGTGTTTCGCGCAAGCTGCCCAAGGGTAGATAGGTTTTTTGCGAGAGCGTGAGCGTGCGCTCACGGTCATAGGCCACGGCGCCTGACGCATGGTGCCAGAGCCCAGTCACTGCGCGAATCAGCGTGGACTTGCCGAACCCCGAAGGGGCCTTGATCAGCAGGCTATCACCAGGCTTGAGTGCCAAGTTGAACCCTGCAAACAGTCGCCGCCCGTCAGGCAGCCAGATATCCAGATTGCGAATATCCAGTCCTTCGGACTGTTGCGTCAGCACCACATCCGAGTCGACCCTGACGTTATCCAGACGTTGCTGGAAGCCGTCCAGCCGATCAATGACCGACTTCCATTCGGCCAGTTCCGGAAACACCCCAACCAGATAGGCCACGGCGGCATGCACTTCGCCAAACGCCGCGCTGATCTGGGTGAGACGGCCGAGGGTAAAGGCCCCGGCGAAAAAATGCGGGGCCATGATGAACATCGGAATCACCGTGGCACTGCGCAGGTAGAAGGTCGAGTAACCCATGATCAGCTTCTGCTTTTTCACCAGGACCCAGAAGTTCTGCAAAGCAGCTTCCAGGCGCTGATTGAAACGCTGGCTTTCCACGGCCTCGCCCCGGTACTGGGCGACCGAATCGGCGTTCTCCCGCAGGCGCATCAACGAGAAACGGAAATCGGCCTCGCGCCGCTGCTGCATGAAGTTCAGATGGGGCAGGGCGCGGCCGAGCCAGAAGGCGAATCCGGTGCCCAGCAGCGCGTAGACCAACGCCACCCACACCAGCAGCCCGGGAATCACCAGGCCTTCGTCACCCCATGGAATGCTGACCAGGCCCGAGGCTTGCCAGAGAATATTCAGGAACGAAAACAGCGACACCACCGCCGTCAGCAGCCCCAGGCTCAGCTTGAGCGACTTGATGATAAACAGGTCGATATCTTCGGCGATGCGCTGGTCGGGGTTGTCTACCTCGGTTTCGGTCAGTTTCAGCTTCTGGTAGCGCTGGCTGTCGAGCCATTGCGCGAGCAGGTTGCGCGTCGACCAGCGCCGCCACAGCAAGGTCAGTTTCTGCTGAAAGTGAAACGCGCCGACGGTAAAGGCCGCCAGGCCGATCTGAAGCAGGATGAATTGCAGGCCGCCCAGCAGGAAGCCCGGGTAGTCTTTTTCCTGCAGCGCATTATAAAAATGCAGGTTCCAGAAGTTATTGAGGATATTGACACCCACCAGGCACAGGTTCATCGCCACCGTGGCCAGCAGCAACAGCAGGGCCGGGTATTTCTGTTCGGAGGTCCAGAAAGGCCGTGCCAGGCGCCAGAAATTGCGAAGTGTATGCATGAAGGTTAAAGAAGTCCGGTCGCTGGCGACGTTGAGTTTGCAGGATAGGGAGGATAGGATCCGCCAATGCTAATCGCTTGCATTCATAAGGGAAAGCGACAGGAGCCCCGTTATCGAATTTCCAGACTGGCTAAAGCAGGCATGGCCACCTATACAACGGGTCATCAGGCTTGAGCCGAATGACCAGCCTTTCATCCCATTAAGCCGTGTCGCCGATCCTGCCTTGCTGCAGCCCGTGCTGGCCGAGTTTGCCCTGCGCTATCCCGGCATCAACAAGCCTGCAGTGGTGTCGCAGTGGTCGATGAACTACATGAGCATCGTGGTGCCGGCGACCCTGGCCTGCCTGCTCACACGCCAGCAGGCGATCGACTTCTGGACAGATGGCAGTGTGTTGCACCTGGATGCCGGACAACCGCTGGCGTTGAACTTCACCAGTGGCTTGCCGACACTGACGGAACCTGAGCGCGTCCTCTACCTTTCGCGCTGGCTGCACGAGCACCTGGCACCGTTGTTCGCCACCCTGGCGGCAGCCGGTGGCTTGGCACCGAAGATTTTGTGGGGCAATTTCGTCGCGATCTGGGACGGTGCGTTCGACCGGTTCGACCCCGACCTGTCCCGGCCAGGCTTTGCCGAGGTGCACCGTTGGCTGGAGCAGGTCAGCGTTAACGACGGACGTTTGAAGTTGCGCGGCCTGCAACGCCAAGTCCCGTCGCCCGCACCGGATATTTGCCCGCGTCTGCCACTACGCCGGCATTGTTGCCTGCACTACCAGCTGCACCCGCTGGTTGAAGGCGAGCCGCTGGTGCTGTGCGAATCCTGCCCCAAACTGCACCGTCTGCCCTTGGCGGAGCAGGTCAGCTACCTGCACTCCCTCTATGACTGAGCGGCGCTGACCGTCAACGGCGCTTCGCTCAGGCGCCCATGCTCGATACGCAACAAGCGATCGGCAAGGCCGAAGTACGCGTCGTCGTGGGATATCACGATCACCAGTTTGCCGCGCGCACGCAGGTCCGTGAGGATGCGGGTGTAGAAGAAGTGTTTGAATACCGGGTCTTGGTCTGCGGCCCATTCGTCGAACAGGTAGCAGGGACGATCATCCAGATACGCACTGAGCAGCGCCAGGCGCTTGCGTTGCCCGGTGGACAGCGCCAGCGTGGTCAAGCGGCCCTGTTCGATTTGCACCTTGTGGTCCAATTGCAGGTGCACCAGGTAATCCTGGGCCTGCTGCACCAACTGCGGATCGTCGCCGTCGAACAGGTTTTCGAACAGGCAGAAGTCGGTAAAGATCGCCGAGAAGTGCTGACGGAAATGGTGGTTGTTATTGCTCGACGACACCTGCTCGTCGAGCATCACATCGCCGCTTTCCGGGCGATAAAGCCCGGTCAGCAACAACGCCAGGGTGGTCTTGCCGCTGCCGTTGCCGCCAGTGATAAACACCGTCTCGCTCGCCTTTAAGGTGACGTTGATCGGCCCGAGGGTGAAGTGGCCGTCTTCGCGTTCGCGGTAGTAGGTATGCGTCATGTCGCGGCACACAAGGCTGCGCACCTGGGTCGGCGCGAAGGTTTCCAGGGTTTCGCTGGCGCCCTGCATTTCGCCTTCCAGGGCGCGGATCTTGTTCAGCGCCACGCTGGCACGGCCCAGGGTTGGCAGGGCGTGCATCAATTCCGAGAGCGGCGTGATCATGTACAGGATCGCGAGGATATAGCCGGTGACCAGGCTCACGCTCAGCTCGATAAAGTGCGGCGCTACAAACAACACCACGCCGATCAGCAGGTAGAACACCGCATTGCCCCAGTTCATAACCACCGCATAGATGCTCATGCCGCGCACAAAGTCGCGCCGGTATTGCTGGCTGACCGGCAGCAGCAGGCGCGTAAAGAAGTGTTGGCGACGCGGGTGATTGAGCTGCAGCTCCTTGCTGCCATCAGTCAGCAAGCGGTAATGCTCGAACAGTTGGTCCTTGAGTTCGCGCGCGCGGGAAATCGACGTCAGCGCCCGGCGTTGCGGCCAGTTGAAACTCAGGCTGCCGAGCATGATCAGCAACACCGTCAAGCCCAGCAGCGGCAAGCTCAGCCATCCCAGGTAACCCAGGCAAGCGATGATGATCCCGCCGTTGACCAAAAGGATCGGCACCAGCTCCACTGCCTGGCTGATGGTTTGCGTGTCGTCGGTCAACATCGCCAGCAGCCGGTGCTTGCCCAATCGTTGCAATTGCGCATAGGGCGTGTCGATCAGCTTGGCGCTCAAGTGCAGGCGCATATCGTTGACCGCCGCCTGGCCGAGGCGCAGCAGGCTGATATCGGAAATAATCCGCGACACCGCCACCAGCAGCACCAGTCCACCGAAGTACAGGCCGTCAATCGGTCGCAGTTGGTCGAACACCGTGAGGCTGTGGTTGATCATCGCGATCAACCCTGCTGCCGCAAGTCCGCAGGCCAGGCCGGTCAGCGTCGCCACCAACAGGGCGCGCCACGAGCGCTTGGCCATGAGCATCAGCAAATCCATTCAAACTGCTCCGTCTGTCGCCAGGGCCGCAAGGCCGACGATCAATTGTTGATGCATCGTGGGTTGTTCCAGGATGTTCAAGTGTTGCGCCTGCACCACGTCACGCACCCATGGCCCGCTGCTCAGCTGTTCCCACTGCGGGTCGGCAAAGTCCGCTGCTTGCAGCGTGGCATCGGCCCACCAGATATGCACCGGGCAGCTTAGCCGTGGCGGCTGGAAGCTGGCGAGTAACTGCTGCGTATGTTGCTGGTAGCCAATGCGCGTGTGCAGATGTTCCCAGCTGTCGCCCTGCAGTTGCAGGCCTTGCTGGTGCGCCCATTGCGCCAGCGCGGGCAGGCGCTCGGCGGCGGGCAGTGTAGCCAATCGAGCAGTCAACGCGGTGGAAACCGATGCCGGCAAATTGCGCAACCGCGCCTGGCTGTCAACGGTCAGCGCCTGCGCGGCTGAGTCGAGCAATGCCTCGACGCTATCGTCCTCGTCCTGTCGCTGGTATTGCGAGTCGAGGATGCCAAGAAATGCCACCTGTTCGCCGCAACGTTCCAGCTGCGCCGCTGCGGTGATCGCCAGCAGCCCGCCCAGTGAAAACCCAAGTAGATGATAGGGGCCTTGGGGCTGCTGCTGGCGCAGTTGCTCGACATACAGCGCTGCGAGGCTGTCGATGTTGCTGTCGAGCGCTATGCTGTCGTCGCCCAGATACGCCGCCTGCAAGCCCCACACTTGCCAGTTGGGTAGATGGGGCAGCAGCGCGCGGTAATCCTGCACATGGCCGGTGGACGGGTGGAAGCAGAACAGGTTGGTACCCGGTCCCGCCGCCGACAGCCGCACCAGCGGCGACAACGTGAACTGCGCCTGCACCAGCGCTGCAAATGCCGCCACGCTTGGCGCATTGAACACCGCATTGACGGTGACCGGCGCCGACAACACCGTCTGCAAGCGGCTCGCCAGGCTCACCGCCGCCAGCGAGTGCCCGCCCAGGGCGAAGAAGTCATCCTCGATCCCCACCCGCTCCAGGCCCAACACCTGCGCCCAGACTTCGGCCAGCAATGCCTCCAATGGCGTGCGCGGCAGGGCGCCGCCCACGCTGTCGAGGACCTTGTCTGCCCATTGCTGCAAGGTCTTGCGGTCGAGCTTGCCATTGCCCATCAACGGCAACGCTTCAACGATACGCAGGTTCGGCAGCATGTAATCCGGCAGGCGGTCCTGCGCCTGGCCATGCAGTTGCGCCACTGTCAGCGAATGCCCTGGCGCCAAGGTCAGGAACGCAAACAGTTGCTGGCCCAGCTCACCTTTAGGCAGGCATTCCACCGCCGCCTGGGCCACGCCCGACAGGCTCGCCAACTGGGCCTGGATCTCGTCGAGCTCGACGCGAAACCCGCGCACCTTGACCTGGCGATCGGTGCGCCCGGTGATTTCCAGGCTGGCGTCATGCCGATACCGCGCACGATCTCCGGTGCGGTACAGGCGCTCGCCGTCGCGCTGGATAAAACGCCCGGCGTCGTGTTGCGCATCCAGGTAGCCACGCGCCAACTGCGGGCCGGCGATATACAGTTCGGCGTTTTGCCCAGGCGCGGCCAGTTGTTGCTGGTCGTCGAACACATACAAACGCATGCCATCGAGGCGGTCGCCCAAGGGCAGGCGCCGATAGTCACAGGCCGGATCGACCTTGTGCATCACCACGCCAACGGTGGTTTCGGTCGGCCCGTAGTGGTTGAACACCGTGAGCGCCGGTGCGAACGCGCGGATCGATTGCAACAGGCGCCGCGAACAGGTCTCGCCGCCAAGGATCAGTTGCTTGCGCGGCAGCACGGCGGCGCTTGGCGTGTGGATCAGCCAGGCGTCGAGCAACGACGGTACGATTTTCAGATGATCGACGGGGTACTGCGCCTGCCAGGCGGCCCAGGCCTGGGCGTCCATGGCGGTTTCCTTGTCGAGTACGTGCAATTCGCCGCCGCTTAGCAGCGCTGGGAACAGCAGGGTGTAACCCAGGTCCGCGGCCAGCGAGGTGACCACGGCACTGCGTTCGCGGGCTTGCAACTGCAGGCGCGAAGACACACTCGACACGTAACTGGCCAGTTGCGCGTGCTCGACGATCACGCCTTTCGGCAAACCGGTGCTCCCCGAGGTGAACAATAGGTACGCGGCATCCTCAGGCCGGATGTCAGGCGCAACGTCGGTCATTGGTGCCTGTTGCCAAACGGCAGTCTCGCGCAGATCAAGGCCACCCATCGACGCCAGCACAGGGGCATCGCCAGCGGCGCCGGTGAGCACCAGGCGCGGTTGCGCCTGTTGCAGAATCGCCAGCGAGCGTTGGGCGGGCTGGTGCACGTCCAACGGTACAAACGCTGCGCCGCTCTTGAGCACGGCGAGCATCGCCAACACCATCTGTGCCGAACGGTCCAGGTACAACGCCACGCGGTCTTCGCGGCCGATGCCCTGAGCTATCAGATAATGCGCCAACTGATTGCTGCGCGCATGCAGTTCGGCGTAGCTCAGGTGCTGTCCGGGGTCGCGCAACGCCAGGTGTTCGGCAAAGCTGGCCGCACAGGCGTTGAAGCGCGCTGGTACGCTGGCAAAGAGCGGTGCGGCCTGCTCATGACGAGCAGCCAGCGCCGCCGAAAACCCTGGTGCGCGCAGCGACAGCTCGGCGAGCGGCTTGGCAGGGTGGGTGAGGGCGTCGAGCAGCAGCGACTGCAATTGCTCCAGCAGGGTCTGCGCGGCAGGAATGCTGTAGCACCGCGCTTGATGACACAGCGTCAGGCGGTAACCGGCAGTGCCCTGTGGTTCAGCCATCAGCAGCAGTTCCATGCCGGCGGGGATGGCGTGCATCTCCAGCACCTTGAACGAGCTGCCCGCGGTTTCGAACCCCGGGGTCCACTGGAAACCGTAAGGCGCGGTCTCAACCGGCAGCGAGTATTCCTGCCATTCGCCCGCCTGTTCGCAGAGCACTTGCAGTGTGGCCAGTGCCCCGGTGAATGGCCGCTCGACAACCGGTTGCCACGGCAGCGGCAGGGCCTTGGCGAACAAGCCCCAGCAGTCGGCGAGTTCTTCGTAGTCGTCACGGCAGTCATGCACCCAGTTCAGGGTGAGCGCCGCACTGTCATTGGCACTAAGGCGCTGCAACAACACGCCCCAGGCCGTCATCAGCAACTGTTCGGCGGGCGCGGAGTGACTTTGCAAGGCTGCGCTCAATGCAGGGTTAAGCATGACGCTGGTGGTCAGCGTCGTAGCAGCCTGATCGCTGCGTGCCTCGCGGTACAGCAACTCGGTACCGGCCTGCTCGCCCAACGCCAGGCCAGCCCAGTATTGCCGACCTTGTGCGGCGTCTTCATCCGCCTGCAAGTCGTGAATCCAGGCGCTGTATTGGGTGTAAGTCATGGCCTCGTCGTCAGGCACCGGCGCCAAAGCCGAACCCAGGGCTTGCGCCAAGCGAAGCAGCGTCCCACGGTCGGCGGCCAGGGCGGGTAATTGCAACGTGACCTGATACACATCCTCCACCCGTGCCTGTACATCGACACTGAAGGTGTGGGTCGCCGCGACGATCTGCAATGGCACTTGCAAGCCTGGTTCCGGTCGGGTTTGCAGGCGCAGCGCATCGTGCACGGCGGCCAGCGATGCCAGCCGTTCGTGCAGCTGTGCCAGCGCGGCAGCACCGTGCACTTGCAGGGTCAAGCGTGCCGGCGGCGCATTCGCCAGCCATTGGCTGCGCTGTTGTGGCGACAAGGCGAACGCTGCTTCGTAGTGGCTCATACCGGCTCCTGCGCGTGCTGCAATTGTTCGCGATTCATCATCTGGCCCATGGCAACGCAGATCTTGCGCTCCCCCTCAAACGGGTCGCGGGCGTGCGCCACCAGCATATTGTCGAGCATCACCATGTCGCCTTTTTGCCAGTCGAAGCGCACTGCACAGGCCTCGTACGCCGTACCGATCACGTCCATCACTGCATCCTCAATCACGCTGCCATCGCCGTAATACACATTGCGCGGCAGGTTGCCGGCGCCAAACAGGTTTATCAGGTTGCTGCGCACCTCCGCTTCCAGGCAGGCGCTGTGATGCAGTTGCACCTGGTTGAAGAACGACGCCTCACCGGTATCCGGATGCGTGACAATCGCCGGGCAGTGTTGGGCAACCTTCAGATTGTCCTCTCCCAGCCATTCCCACTGCATGCCGGATAGCAAGCATTGGCGTTCGACCTCTTCGCGTGTTTCGGTTTTGAAGAAGTCCTGCCAGCGCACATCCAGCTTGTCGGTGAAGTGCCGCACATACAGCAGGCCCAGCGCCTTGAAGCGCTCGACAATGGCCGGCGGCAACTGCGTCAGTACCTGGCGGCAATCGACAATCGGGGTGCAACCACCGCGTGGTGCCGGAATCTCGCAGAAGAACCACTGCTTGCGCGGCCATTGCGCCAGGTGCGAGCTTTCGTTATGGAACAGAATCATGTGTTGTTCCGGGTACGGCGTGGAGTGGTAGATGTTCTTGCCGGATTTATTCTTCGGCAGATCGCCGTAGGTGCCATACAAGTCCGGTTCGATCGCCTGGGCGAACTGCTCGAAGGCGTTCGCGTCCGGCAGGTTGAAACCACGGAACAATAGGCCGCCGTGGCTGCGCAGTTGCACATTGATCCATTCGCGCGCCTGTACGGCCCAATGCACCGGGTCCAGGTCGGCCAGCAGCGGCTCGATTACCAGGGGCAGTGGTTGGCCGTCGCTCAAGGTGCGTGTGCGCACCTGTTCGTGGGGCCGTTGGCTCACGGCGGTGGCGCGGGTGCTTTTTAGCTTGCTCATTTTCGACAGCTTGCGCGCGCTGCGTGCTTGGGCGTCGTCGATTGCAAGAGGTTCAGCTGGGGTGTCGCCCGCCAGGCGCCACGCCCAGTCTTGCAGGTTCAGAGTGTCCAGCAGGGCTTGGAAGCCTTGTTCAAAATGAGTAACGGTCTGGGCGCTCAACACGCCGGTGCGATAGACCCAGCGCACATTCAGGCCGCTCTCGTCTTCCTCGACAAACACCGCCAGATCGAACTTGCTGGATTCCTGCTGCGGCGCCAAGTGTTCCACCGCCAGGCCTGACAAGCTGGCCGAGCCCTGCGGCGTGTTCTGCATCACAAACAACACCTGCACCAGCGGGTTTACGCCGGGCGTACGCGGCGGTTGCAGTGTCTCGACCAGCTTGTCGAACGGCACCTGCTGGTGCTGGAAGGCTGACAGGCAATCCTCGCGCAAGCGTTGCAGGCGGCTATCAAAGGTGTCGTTGTCGTCGAGGCGCGCGCGAATCGGCAGCACGTTGACGAAGAAACCGATCAACGGCTCCAGCACCGATTGCTCGCGGTTGGCCAGGTCGGTGCCGACGATAAAGTCGTGAGTACCGGTGGCCCGCTGCAAGAGGCTGTTGAACGCATTGAGCAACACCATGAACAACGTGGCCTTGTGCTGTTGCGCGTACGCCTTGAGTGCCAGTGTTTGCGCCGGGCTGAACTGCTGGGTCAACACCGCACCCCTGTAATCCGGCTGCGTCGGGCGCGGCGCGTCCAGCGGCAACGCGATCAAGGTCGGTGCGCCGTCGAGCTGACGCCGCCAATAGTCAATCGCCCGCGCCAACTGGCGCTGTTGGGGTTCGCTGCGTTGCCACTGGGCGTAATCGGCGTACTGGATCGGCAACGGCGAGAAGGCCGGGACCGCGCCGCTGGAGTAGGCCTGGTAGCCGGTGATCAGTTCCTGGATCAGGATGCCCATGGACCAGGCGTCGGTGGCGATATGGTGCAGCACCAGTTGCAGCACATGATCATCCGTACCCAGGTGCAACAGGTGGGCGCGCAGCATCGGTGCCTGCTGAAGGTCGAACGGCTGCGCCGACTGCCGGTCAATCACGCTTTGCAGGGCATGGGATTCGACAGTGACCGGGGTGAGGTCAAGCGTGGGCGCTTCATTGATGACTTGGCACGGCTGCTCGCCGTTCAAGTGGTAAGTGGTGCGCAGCGCTTCATGCCGCTCCAGCACACGTTGCAACGCCTGTTGCAAGGCCGCAATGTCGAGCGTGCCACGCAAGCGCACCACGCTGGACATGTTGTAGGCCGCATTCGGCCCTTCGAAGCGGTCGAGGAACCACAGCCGCTGCTGGGCGTACGACAACGCCAGCGCCTGGTTGCGGGGTGCCGGCACAATCTCGCTGTCATCAGATACCTGAGCCTGCTGATCGACCGCCTGCGCCAGTTCCTCCAGCGTGCCGCCTTCGAACAAGGTGCGCAGCGGCAGGCTGACGTTTAAGCGGCGACGAATGCGTGAGAGCATTTGCGTGGCCAGCAACGAGTGCCCGCCGATGGCGAAGAAGTCGTCGTACACACTCACGCTGGCCACGCCGAGCAGGTCCTGCCACAGCTCGGCGAGGGCTGTTTCCGTCGGCGTACGCGGCGCAACCGACACGCCTTCGACCTGTTCGGCCGGTGCCACATCCAGTGCCGCCAGGGCACGGCGGTCGACCTTACCGTTGGCATTCAGCGGCAATTGTGTCAGCACCTGCCAGCGCGCTGGCACCATATAGCTCGCCAATTGCCCGTTCAGGTGCGCGGTGAGTACCTGTTGCGCGGTTGGCGCGTCGAGTCCGGCCGCGCCGTCGAGCACATACCAGGCCACCAGTTGCAACGCCCCACGGGCATCGGGCAGCGCCAAGACCGCCGCGCTGTCGACTGCCGGGTGTTGCATCAGACGGTTTTCGATTTCGCCCAGCTCGATGCGATAACCCCGAATCTTCACCTGCTGGTCGCGGCGGCCGAGGTACTCAATCACCCCATCGGCGCGCAGGCGGCCGATATCGCCGCTGCGATACAGGCGCGCGCCGGGCTGGAACGGATGTGCGACAAAGGCTTCGCGGGTGCGTTGCGGGTCGCGCAGGTAACCACGGCCGACACCCACGCCACCGATGCACAACTCACCCGGCACGCCGATCGGCACGCAGCGCAGGTCGGGATCCAGCACAAATACCTGGTTGTTTGCGGTCGGCCGGCCGATCGGCATGTGCAGGCAGTCATCGCCCGGCGCCTCGGTGATCGGGTAGAACGCCACGTCATCCGAACACTCGGCCGGACCGTAGGCATTCATCAACGGGATCGACGGGAAGCGTGCGAACCAATCCTGTGCCAGCGCTGGCGGCAGTGCCTCGCCGGTGGGCAGCAGCCAGCGCAGACTGGCCAGGTTGTCTTGTGCGCGCACCTCCTGGAGCATGCCGCGAATCAGCGCCGGCACGGTTTCCAGCAACGTTAACTGCTGCGCCTGTACCGCATCGAGCAAGGCCAGCGGATCATGGGCCTGCGCGTCGGGCAGGATATGCACGGTGGCACCCACCAGTGGTGCGGCGAGGAACTGCCACACGCAAATATCGAACGCCGGCGAAGCGGTCTGTGCGATGCGGTCATGTTCACCCAGGCCCAGGGCCGGGACTTTACCGAAGATGTTATTCAGCATACCGCGCTGTTCGACCATGACGCCTTTTGGCGTACCGGTGGAGCCCGAGGTAAAAATCACATAGGCCAGTTGGTCGGGGTTGTGCGCGTATCCAATCGCGGGCTTGTCCTCGCCTTGCCACAGGGCCTGCGCGACCAGGCACGTCGGCTGTGTGCGCAGCTGCGGCAGCACGCTATCCAGCACGCCGGTGGCGCTGTCGCACACCAGTAGCAGCGGCGCTGCACCCAGGTTAAGCAGTTCGGCCAGGCGTGTGGCCGGCTGTTGAATGTCCAGGGCCTGGAAGGCGGCACCAGCCTTGAGTGTACCGATCATCAGGGTCAGCAATGCCAAGCCACGCTCGGCGAACAGCGCCACCAGGGTTTCCGGCCCGGCACCCGCGGCTTGCAAGGCATGGGCAACGGCATTGGCGCGACGGTCCAGCTCGGCGTAGGTCAAGGATTCGTGCTGGTGCACAGCGGCAATCTGTTGTGGCCGGCGGTGCGCCTGTTCAGCGAACAGCTCGGCGTAGCCTCGAGCCAGCGGGAAATCGACCTCGCTGCGGTTCCACGCCACTTGCAGTTGCTCGCGCTCGGTGGCTGGCAGCATGTGCACCGTGCCCAGTGGCGCTTCTGGCGCGTCGAGCATGCTCGAAAGCAATTGCACCAGATGCCCGAGCATGCGCTGCACGGTGTCGGTGCTGAAGCGCTGGTTGTCATAGGACAAGCGAATGCCCAGGCGATCGCCGGGGTACAACACCACCGTCATCGGGAAGTTGGTGTGCACCCGATCTTCATAGATATCGATGCTGAAGGCATCCAGTTGCACGCTGCTGATATCCAACGGTGCGTTTTCGAACACCACCAGGCTGTCGAACAGCGGTTGGCCGCGAGGCACGTTGCTGCTGCGCTGGATATCCACCAGCGATGCGCTTTCATGTTCACGCAGGCGAGCGTTGTGTGACAGCAGAGCCTGCAGCCAGCCCGCGACTGGCGCTTGCGGGTCGACATCAACGCGCAACGGCAAGCTGTTGATGAACAGCCCGACCATTTCCTCGACACCCGCCAGATCGGTTGGGCGACCGGCCACGGTGACGCCGAACAGCACGTCGCGGTTGCCGCTGTAGCGCGACAACAGCAGTGCCCAAGCGCCCTGGATCCAGGTGTTGGGCGTCAATTGGTAATGCTGGCACAGCTGCTGCAAACGTTGGGTCTGGCTGATACTTAAGGTCTGGTCGAAGTCGCCGACCTGTTCCGGCGCCTGTTCCGGACCGGCGAGGGCGCTGTCCACGTGCAGCGGCGTCGGCTCGCTGAAACCGGCCAGGTCGGCTTGCCAGAAGGCATGTGCAGCGGCCATGTCCTGGCGTTCCAACCAGCTCATGTAGCCGCGGAACGAACGCAAGCGCGGGCGCGCCACGGGCTCTTGGCGTACGAGGGCCTGATAGATCGCCAGCAGGTCCTCCATCAACAGGCCGAAGCACCACGCGTCCGTAAGGATATGGTGGAAACTGCGCACCACCGCAAAACGCTGTTCATCGAGCTGGAACACCCGCAGATGGGTCAAGGGTGCGCTGCTCATGTCGAAACCCTGCACGCGCTGGGCTTCCAGGGCCTGGTCCATGGCGAGGTGCTGCTGCGCGTCATCCAGGTGACGCAAGTCTTGCCAATCGAACGCCGCAGCTGTCTTGCGATACACACATTGCAGCGGTTCGTGGTCGTCCTGCCACCAGAACGCGGTGCGCATCATCGGGTGGCGGTCGAGGAACAGTTGCCAGGCGGCCTCCATGGCCGGGCGTTGCAATACGCCGTCCCAGCTGTAGCGCTGTTGCATCAGGTAGATGCCACTGTGGGGTTGCAGCAAAGTGTGCAGCAGCATGCCTTGTTGCATCGACGACAGCGGGTAGACGTCTTCCAGGTTTGACCAATCCAGCGGTTCGGTCGCAAGCGTTGCGGCTTGTTTGTGGCACAGCGGGAAAGCCTCGCTGGCCGGGCGCAGCCCTGGCTCGGCGAGCACGGTCGCGAGGGCGCCAAGGCGTTCGGCCAGTTGCGGCGCCCAGTCGGCGGCCAGCGCGCCTTCAACCCGCAGGTGCAGTTGGCCGTCCTGCCAATGCGCATCGATGCGCAAGGCATGGGTCGATGCCGCTGGCGTATTGGCAGCGGTGATGTGTGCCAACAGGCTGCGCGGTTCACGGTGGATGTCGAAATCGCCGCGCCAATGGATAGCAATCGGTGCAGCAGGCAAGTCGCGCAGGGGTTCTTGCAGGTAGGTGTTGTCTGAGAGGTAGCGCAGCGCGCCGTAATCGGCACCGTGTTGCGGGTACGCACGCAGTTGCGCGGCCACCGACTGCAGGCGTTGCAACGCATTAGCACCTGCGGCTTGCAGGAACACCGGCACGGCCAGGTCCAGCGCACCGACGATCAGTTGCGGCTCGAGGTCGGCCAGCACCAGGGGCGCGCCCACTGGCAGGCGTTCGGTGGCCGGGCGTGCGGCGTACAGGTCCAACGCCAACAAACCGTCGCCGCATTGTTCGGCCACGGCAGTGGCCAGCAGGCTGTTCCACTCCAGGTGCAACACATCGGCCAAGCGCTTCAGCTCGCCGGAGGTTGCGCCACTCAGGCTCAGCTCGACCACGTTGCTCGCCTGGTGGTTGTCAGGCAGTTGCAGCGTGTCCATGCCGGCGTATTGCAGCCAGTGTTCCCACGCGTCGTCGAGGGCATCGCTCTCGGCATGCGCTTGCTGATGACGGGTCCATTGGGTGAAGTTGCCACCGCTGTAGGACAGCCGCACCGGCCGTTGCAGGCGCAGTTGTGCCAGCGCCAGATTGAGGTCCGTCAGCAGCAACGACCAGGAAGCCTCATCCACGCATAACGGGTGCGCGGCCAATAACAGGTGATCGCCAAGCAGGCTGGCATGCAGGCTTTGGCCTGCCTGTAGGTCAAGTGCGTCGACTGCGGCCTGGGCCAGTGCGTGCAGGTGTGCCGGGTGGTAGTCGCCCGAGGTGATCGCAGCCGCCTTGGGGGCCACCAGCACACGCTGTTGCCAGTCTGCGTCGAACGCCAGGCGCAGGGCCTGGTGATGCTGCTGCAAGGCGCCAAGGGCCTGGCTGAGCAGCTCGCGATCAAGCGGTTGCGCCAGCGCCACGCAACGCCAGGTGGCGGTCAATGGGCCTTGTTCCAGGCGTGCGCGTTGGCCGGCGCTCAGGGGCAATGCATAGCCATCGGCACGCTGCTCGGCCACTGCATGGCTAGCGTCGGCCCCCAGAACACGGGCGATATCGGCGATGGTGCGGTTCTCGAATAACTGCCGTGGCGTGAGCTTGAGCCCTTGCTGATTGGCCCGCGCGATGATTTGCAGGTTGAGGATTGAATCACCGCCGATGGCGAAGAAGTTGTCGTGCACACCCACCTGTTCCAGCTTGAGCACGTCCTGCCAGATCGCGGCCAGCAGCGTTTCCACTTCATTGCGCGGGGCGACGTGGGTGGCGTTGTCATCGCGGCTGGTGGGTGGCAGCGGCAGGCGCTGTGCGTCGACCTTGCCGTTACGGGTCAGGGGCAATTCATCCAGGGTGATGAAGTGCGCCGGCACCATGTAGTCCGGCACGCGGTTGCCGAGATCGTTGCGCAGCTTGAGCGCTGACAGTGACTGGCTCGCCACCAGATAAGCGACCAGGCGCAGGCCGCCGTCCAGTTCAATCGCGCGCACCACCACCTGTTCGATCAGCGGTGACAGGCGTTTGATCTGTGTCTCGACTTCGCCCAGTTCCAGGCGGTTGCCACGAATCTTCACCTGGCTGTCGACTCGGCCAAGGAACGCCAGTTGGCCGTCCACCAGCCAACGCACGCGGTCACCCGTTCGGTACCAACGTTGGTGTTGGGCATCGTGGTGGAAGCGCTCGGCGCTGAGGTCGTCACGGTGCAGATAACCACGGGCGAGGGCGCCGCTGATCAGCAGCTCACCGCTCACCCCTGTCGCCACCTCACGACCCTGAACATCCACCACCTGCAATTGACGATTCGGCAGCGGTCGGCCCAAGGCAATACTGCGCTGGCCCGGCGTGAGTTGGGTGGCAATCGCACCGACCGTCGCTTCACTCGGCCCATAGTGGTTGAACACCCGCAGCCCCGGCGCCAGGCCGTTGACCTGCGCCAGCAGCGCCGGGCTCAGCGCGTCGCCGCCAAACACCAGCAACGCCTCTGGCAACAAACGCGCATCCGGCAGCGCTTGCAACAGACCGCTGAGGTGGCTCGGGGTAATTTTCAGCACGTCCACCGGGTGCTGGCTGAACAACTCCGCCAGGGCCAAGGGGCTGAAACCGCTCTCGTCATCCACCAGCAACAGGCTGCCACCGCTGCACAGCGCGCCGAACAGTTGAGTGTGGCCGAGGTCGGCGGCAACGCTCGACAGCAGCCCGTAGCGAGCGGCGGCAGGCGGCTTGAGCACGCTGTGCACCGCTGTCAGGTAGTCAACGATTGCCCGGTGTTCGACCACCACGCCTTTTGGCGTACCGGTGGAGCCCGACGTGTAGATCACGTAGGCCGCATCATCCAGGCTGTGGGCGACGGCGGGCGAGGTCTGCGGCTGTGCGGCGATGACCTCGGCCTGCTCGGTCAGGCACAGCAACGGCGTGTGCTCGGCCAGGCGTGCCAGCAAGGGCGAAGCCGTGGCGCCGATCAGCAGCGCGGCGCGGCTGTCTTGCAGTACATCGGCCAGACGCCCGGCCGGTTGTTTCAGGTCCAACGGCAGGTAGGCGGCACCGGCCTTGAGGGTGGCGAGCAGGGCGATGACGAAATCGGCGCTGCGCTCCAGGGCCAGTGCGACCAGGCTCTGGTGGCCGATGCCTTGGGCGCGCAAATGATGGCTGAGACGGTTGGCGCGCCGGTCCAGCTCGGCGTAACTCAGTACGCCTGCGCGGTCGCGGATTGCCGGTTGGTCCGGAGCGGCAACGACCTGTTGCTCAAAACGCTGATGCAAGCACGCCTCAGGAACGGCGAGTGACACACCGCGCCCCAGGGCTTGCAGGTGCTGGCGTTCGTCAGCGCCCAGCCAATCGAGTTCGCCCACACGGCGTTGGGGTTGCGCGGCCATGGCCAGCAGTACGTTGCGCAATTGTGCCGACAGCAGCGCGATCTCGGCGTCACTGAAACGGCTGCGGTTGTAGCTGAACAGGTAGTGCAGTTGTTCGCCCGGCACCACGATCAGTGACAGCGGAAAATGGTTGCGCCCCTGGGTCAGGACCAGGCCATCGGTGGCCTGCTCACGGTTCGGGTCGGCGAAGCTCAAGCCGCCGGCGTCCTGATTGAGCGCATCGGTGACCGGGAAGTTTTCGAACACCAGGATCGAATCGAACAGCGCCTGTTCGGCCGCTATCTTACTCATCGACTTGAGTTTGCCCAGGGGCAGGTAGGCGTGGTGGCGCAGGTCGCTGTTGGCTTGCTGCAACTGTTGCAGCCAGTCCACCAGTGCCGGGCCGTCGGCCCATTGCACGCGCAGGGGCAGGGTGTTGATGAACAGGCCGACTGTGCTGTCGACCGCCGCGAGATTTTCCGGTCGCCCGGCCACGGTCACGCCGTAGATCACGTCATCGCGGCCTGCGTGTTGGCCGAGCAACAGGGCCCAGGCGCCTTGGATCAGGGTGTTGAGCGTCAAGTGATGGCGACGGGCGAACTGCGCCAGTTGTTCGGTTTCGTCGACACTCAGGCGGTTTTCCCGTTCGGCGCATGGCGCGTCGGTCGTGGGAAGCAGGCGCAAGCCGAAATCGGGCAGCGGCGTCGGTTCGCTGACGTCCTGCAACTGGTCACGCCAGAAACCTTCGGTGGCAGCCATGTCCTGTTCTGCCAGCCAGGCGATGTAGTCGCGGTAGGCGCGCGTCGGCGCCAGGTTGGCCGGGCGGCCATGGGCGTGTTCGTAATAGAGCGCCAGCCACTCCTGGATCGCAATGCCGACGCTCCAGCCGTCCATGATGATGTGGTGGAAGGTCCAGATCAGGTGCCAGCGCTGCGGTTCCAGGCGCACCAGGGTCAGGCGCATCAGGGGCGAGTCATTCAGTTCCAGCGGTTGTGCGCGTTGTTCCAGGGCCAATTGCTGCAGCGCGGTTTTCGGGTCGGCGTGGCCTTGCCAGTCCAGCTCGCTCAGGGGCAACCCGACGTCGGTTTGCACCACCTGATAGGCATCGTCGAGGTCTTCCCATAGAAACGCGCTGCGCAACACGGCGTGGCGTTGCATCAATGCTTGCCAGGCAGCGCGAAACGCCGGCAATTGCACCGGGCCGTTCATCTCCAGGCTCAATTGCTGGTAGTACACCCGGGATTCTGGCTCGACCACGCTGTGAAACAGCAAACCGTGCTGGGTCGGCGATAGGGAGTAGATGTCTTCGATGTTGTTCATGGTTGTGCGATCCATTTCAAATGCTTGGAGAAAACGGCCAGCCACGGGCCGTTTTCAGGAATTCGGTTTGCTCTTGAGCTTGCCTAGCAACGCGTCCAGGGACTTCTGATTGAGCGCCTTGGCCAACGGGAAGTCAGACGGCATCAGTGCCCCGGCCTGCGGATCGAGGCAATGTTCCAGCAGCGCCTGCAGGTGCTTGAGCAGTTGCGCAGGCAGGTCGCGATCGGCGTCCGGGTTGACGCTGTGCCAATGCAGGTGCAGCACGCCGTCCTCCAGCCAGGCCACCACTTCACGGGCATGGCTGACGCGGTTACCCAAAGCCACCTCCGACGGCGCCGCCAGCGAGCTGGCACGCAACCAGCCCGGCGAGGTTTGCTCGTGGCCCAAATAGTTGAACAGCACATCACCGCTGGCCGCTGGCAACTCGCCGCGCAGGCGCAGCAAGCCGTGCCCGAGGCCCTGGCCGGGAACGCCGCGCAGGGCTTCCTTGGCCTGGCGCACCCAGTCGCCGGCGGCGCCACGGGCGTTGACGCGCAGCGGGAACAGGGTGGTGAACCAGCCCACGGTGCGGCTGGCATCCAGGCCCTCAAAACCGGCATCGCGGCCGTGGCGCTCGAGGTCGACGACGATGTCCTGGCGCTGTTCGGCTTGCGCCAGGGTGGCGACCAGGGCGGCGATCAACAGCTCTTCCGGTTGGGTCCGGTAGGCGGCGTGGGACTCGGTGAGCCATTGATGAGTCCGTGTGGCATCCCAACGGGCCGACAAGGTCTGGCGCTCGGCCACGGTGGCCTGGGGCCGAGGGTTGGTTGCGACCTGGCTGGCCCAGTAACGCTGCTCCGCGGCGACTTTGCCGGCATGCGCCTGCAGGTGCTCGGCCCATTGGCGATAGGACGTGGTTTTTGCCGGCAGGCTCGTCGGCGTGCCGTTTTCCAGCGCCGCATACAGCTGCTGGAAATCTTCCAGCAGTGGCGTCCAGGAGACGGCGTCGATCACTAGGTGATGCGCAACCAGATATAGGCGTTGCGGATTACCTTCGAGCAAGGCAGCGGCGAACAGCGGGCCATGTTGCAGGTTCAGGCTCTGCGCGACCTGTTGCAACTGGTCCACGTCCGTGACGAGCGTCAAGCGGGCAGACTCGACCGCTGCAATATGGGCTTGCCATTGACCGTCTACTTCGATGAAGCGCAGGCGCAAGGCATCGTGATGGGCGATCAATCGATCCAGGGTGGCCTGTACCACTACCGGCTGCAGCACGCGATCGCTGTCGGCCAGCACCGATTGGTTCCAGTAGGCGGGCTGCGGTTGCTGCTGATCGAAGAACCACTGGTGCAGCGGCATCAACGGCATCGCACCGCTGACTTCTCCTTGCTCGGCCACCGCCCGCAGCGGTGTGATCACCAGCGCCAGGCCCGCAGGTGTCTGGGCGCGGAACAGGTCTTTGGGCGTCAGGGCGTAACCCTGGTCGCGCAGGTGCGAAATCAGCTTCAAACCAAGGATCGAATCACCGCCCAAGGCGAAGAAACTGTCAGCCGTACCGACCACACGCCCAGCCGTGAGGCCGTCGCCGAGCACGTCGCTGAACAGCTGGCAGACCAGGCTTTCCAAGGCGTTACGCGGGGCGACGGATTCGTGTTGGGACTGCGGCAGTGGCAACGCGGCCAGGGCTTTGCGGTCGAGCTTGCCGTTGCTGGTCAGCGGCAGGCTCGGCACTTCGACCCACACCGCTGGCACCATATAGGCTGGCAATTCGGCGCTGAGCACAGCGGTCAGCTCCGACTGCGGCGCCTGGCTGCTGTAGAACGCCACCAGGCGGTTGTCGATAACCAGCGTGCAGGCGCCGGTTATGCCGGGCTGAGCCAGCAGTGCGGCGTCGATTTCGCCCAGTTCGATGCGCTGGCCGCGCAGCTTGACCTGGTGGTCGAGGCGGCCGAGGTAGTCGATATTGCCGTCGGCAAGGAAGCGGCAACGGTCGCCCGTGCGGTACAGGCGCTCACCGTTAACCGTCAGGAAGCGCTCGGCAGTCAGGTCTGCGCGTTTCAAATAACCGCGCGCCACGCCGACACCGCCGATGTACAGCTCGCCGATGCTGCCAATCGGCAACGGTTGTTGGGCTTCATCGAGGATATGCAGGCGCAGGTTGGCGATGGGTTTGCCGATCGGCACGAGCGTGTCGTTGGCCGAGCAACGCCACACCGACACGTCAATCGCCGCTTCGGTTGGGCCATACAGGTTGACCAGCGCGGCGGGGTGTTGGGACATGAACCGCTGCACCAGATCCACCGGCAAGGCTTCGCCGCTGGCAAACACTTGGCGCAGGCTGCGGCAGTGGGTCAGGCTTGGTTCTTCGACAAAGGCGCGCAGCATCGACGGTACGAAGTGCAGGGTGGTGACCTGCTCCTGCTGGATCAACTGGCTCAGGTACGCCGGGTCGCGATGGCCGTCCGGACGCGCAACCACGAGCGTCGCGCCGGTGATCAGCGGCCAGAAGAACTCCCACACCGACACGTCGAAGCTGTACGGGGTTTTTTGCAGCACACGGTCATTCGGGCCAATCGGGAACGCGTCCTGCATCCAGTGCAGACGGTTCATCAGCGCGCCGTGTTCGTTCATCACGCCTTTGGGCTGGCCGGTGGAACCGGAGGTGTAGAGCACGTAGGCGAGGTCGCTGGCTTCCACGCTCAGGGGCTCGCTGTTTTCAGCGGCAGGCAGTGTTTCCAAGGTCCAGGCGACATGGCCAGCGGGTAAATGTGGCAGCCACTGTGATTGAGTCAGCGTCACCTGGGCATCGGCGTCGGCAATCAGGAACGCCAGGCGCGCGGGCGGCAATTCCGGATCCAGCGGCAACCATGCGGCCCCAGCATGCACCACACCGAGCAAAGCCACGACCATGTCCACGGAGCGTTCCATGCACACCGGCACGATCGACTCGCGACCAATCCCGGCGGCGCGCAGCGCTCGGGCAACGGTTTGTGCGCGTTGGTCCAGTTCGGCGTAGCTCAGGCGTTGGCCTTCGAACACCAGCGCGGGCGCGTTCGGCGTCAACGCGGCTTGCTGGCTCAGGGCCGTGTGCAAGTTCGTCGGGCCCGAATATTCGCGCTCGGTGGCATTCCATCGAGCGAGTTGCGCCTGATCCTGCTGCTGCGGGAACAACGCCACCAGCGCACGCTCCGGCGTGGCGATGAGTGCATCCAGCAGCGCACACCATTGCGCGCTCCAGCGCTGCATCGTGGCGGCATCGAACAGTGCCGCCTGGTATTCCAGCGCCAGGGTCATGTCGCTGCCGTCGTCGTGGACTTCCCAACTTTGTTCGAACTTGGCGTCGATGGCGGGCAGAGTCTGTTCTGTGAGTTCAAGGCCCGGCCATTCGCGGCTGTCCATGCGGCCGTGGTTGAGGGAGAACAGCACCTGGAACAACGGCGTGCGGTTCAGGTCACGGCGCTGGGTCACGGCGCCGACCAAGGTGGCGAACGGCAGGTCGGCGTGGGCCTGGGCGGCGCGCAGGTCGGTCTCCAGCGCCGTCAGCAAGGCAGACGCTGGCGCCTGTTGATCGACCTCGCTGCGAATCACCAAGGTATTGACCAGGCAGGCCAGCAGCGCCTGGGTTTGCGGCTGGTCGCGCTGGTCGGCCGGGGTGCCCAGGCGAATATCGCGCTGGCCGCTGTAACGGGCGAGCAGGGCACTCAACGCGCTCGCCAGCACCACATACGGCGTGGTGCTCCGCAGGCGCGCAAAGTGGCGGATCGCGGCGGCGCGCTCGGGGCCCAGGTGGAGGATCAACTGCCCGGCGCGCCGATCCGCTTCGGCGGCGCGTGGTCTGTCCAGGGGCAGGTCGAGTACGTAATCGTCCGTGCCCAGATGATGTTTCCAGTAGTCCAAGCTGGCTTGGCGCCGGGCCTGGGTTTGTGGGTGTTGCTGCCACAGGGCGAAATCAACGTAGTCGAGGTCCAGTGGCGTCCAGTCCGGTGTCTGCCCGCTCAGCCCGGCACGGTAGGCCAGCGCCAGTTCGTCGATCAGCAGTTGCATGGCCCAGCCGTCTGTGGCGCTGTGGTGCAGGCACAGCAGCAGCAGGTTTTCGTCGCTGTCTTGGCGTTGCAGCAACTGTGCACGCCAAGGTGCAGCGGCGGCCAGGTCGAACGGGGCCATCAATTCGGCCTGGGCACGGCTGCACGCGTCATTCCAGGCGTTGGTGGCGACCGAGGTCACCCGCAGCGCAGGGCCTTGCGGATCAATGAGCAACTGCGCTTGGCCGGCGGTTTCTACGATGCGGCTGCGCAGCACCAAGTGCCGCTCGCTGACTTGGTCGAAGGCTTCGCGCAGGGCTGCCAGATCCAGCGTGCCCTTCAAGGTCAGCGCGAACGGCATGTGGTACTCGCGGGACTCCGGCACCAGGCGGCTGAGCATCCAGAAACGATGTTGCGCCAGACCCAGCGGCAACGTTGCCGGACGCGGTTGGGCCGTGATCACCTCAGCGGGCAAGGCGTCGCGCAAGTGGTCGGCCAACGCCGCCACTGTTGGCTGGGCAAACACCACCGCCAACGGCAAGGTGACGCCCAGGCGTTCACGCACCCGGGCCACCAGGCGCGTGGCGAGCAACGAATGGCCGCCGAGGTGGAAGAAGTGGTCGTCGATGCCTACCGAGGGGCATTCCAGCACTTCGCTGAACACGTCGCAGAGCAGGGTTTCGGTGGCGTTGCGCGGCGCCCGATGGGGTTGCTCGCGGGGCGTATCGGGCAAGGTGATCGCGGCCAAGGCCTTGCGGTCGAGCTTGCCGTTGCTGTTGAGCGGCAGGTGGTCAAGTTGCACCAGCAGGCTCGGCAGCATGTACGTGGGCAAGTGCTTGCCGAGGTCGTCGCGCAGGCTCGCTTCATCGGCGTTGCCGCTCCAGAAGGTCACCAGACGCTGGTCCAGCAGCAGGGTGGCCGCGTCGCGCACGCCGGGCTGAGCCAGCAGGGCGGCGTCGATCTCGCCCAGTTCGATGCGCTGGCCACGCAGCTTGACCTGATGGTCGAGGCGGCCGAGGTAATCGATATTGCCGTCGGCAAGGAAGCGGCAACGGTCGCCTGTGCGGTACAGGCGCTCACCGTTAACCATCAGGAAGCGCTCGGCGGTCAGGTCTGCACGTTTGAGGTAACCGCGTGCCACGCCGACACCGCCAATGTACAGCTCGCCGATGCTGCCAATCGGCAACGGTTGTTGGGCCTCATCGAGGATATGCAGGCGCAGGTTGGCGATGGGTTTGCCGATCGGCACGAGCGTGTCGTTGGCCGAGCAACGCCACACCGACACGTCAATCGCCGCTTCGGTTGGGCCATACAGGTTGACCAGCGCGGCGGGGTGTTGGGACATGAACCGCTGCACCAGATCCACCGGCAAGGCTTCGCCGCTGGCAAACACTTGGCGCAGGCTGCGGCAGTGGGTCAGGCTTGGTTCTTCGACAAAGGCGCGCAGCATCGACGGTACGAAGTGCAGGGTGGTGACCTGCTCCTGCTGGATCAACTGGCTCAGGTACGCCGGGTCGCGATGGCCGTCCGGACGCGCAACCACGAGCGTCGCGCCGGTGATCAGCGGCCAGAAGAACTCCCACACCGACACGTCGAAGCTGTACGGGGTTTTTTGCAGCACACGGTCATTCGGGCCAATCGGGAACGCCTCCTGCATCCAGTGCAGACGGTTCATCAGCGCGCCGTGTTCGTTCATCACGCCTTTGGGTTGGCCGGTGGAGCCGGAGGTGTAGAGCACGTAGGCGAGGTCGCTGGCTTCCACGCTCAGGGGCTCGCTGTTTTCAGCGGCAGGCAGTGTTTCCAAGGTCCAGGCGACATGGCCAGCGGGTAAATGTGGCAGCCACTGTGATTGAGTCAGCGTCACCTGGGCATCGGCGTCGGTAATCAGGAACGCCAGGCGCGCGAGCGGCAACTCCGGATCCAGCGGCAACCATGCGGCCCCGGCGTGCACCACGCCGAGCAAAGCCACGACCATGTCGACGGAGCGTTCCATGCACACCGGCACGATCGACTCGCGACCGATGCCCGCCGCGCGCAGGGCTCGGGCAACGGTTTGTGCGCGTTGGTCCAGTTCGGCGTAGCTCAGGCGTTGGCCTTCGAACACCAGCGCGGGCGCGTTGGGCGTCAACGCGGCTTGCTGGCTCAGGGCCGTGTGCAAGTTCGTCGGGCCGGAATATTTGCGCTCGGTAGCGTTCCACGCCCATTGCTGTTGACGCTCTGCGACGGTCAACGGCGACCAGTCACTCAAACGCGTCTGTTGTGCTTGCAGCATGCTTTCGAGCAGGGCTTGCCATTGCGCCAGCCAGCGCTCGGCGGTGGCCTGGGTGAACAATGCGCTACGGTATTCGAGCATTACCGACAGGACCTCGCCGTCATGCACTTCCCAGTTCAGGTCGAACTTGGTGGCGTCGGCCGTCACTGCGCGTTCGCTCACTTGCAGCTGCGGCCACTGGCTGGCAGTGGTGTTGGCGTTCTGCATCACGAACAACACTTGGAACAATGGCGTCTGGCCGAGACTGCGTTCTGGCGCCAGGTGTTCGACCACTTGATCAAACGGCACGTCCTGATGCTGTTGTGCATCCAGTACGGTGTCTCGTACCTGCTCGAGCAAACCGGAAAAATCCAGGCCCGGCGCCAGGTCGGTGCGCATCACCAGGGTGTTGACGAAGCAGCCGATCAGCGGTTGCAACTCGGCCAGTGGGCGCTGGGCTACCGGGCTGCCGAAACGTACGTCGCGCTGGTTTGCGTAGCGCCCCAGCAGCAGTTGCGCGGCGCTGAGCAGCAGCATGTACAGCGTGGCCCCGCGTTGATGTGCGAACTGGCGCAGACGGCCGCTCAGTTCCGCAGGCAGTTGCAAGTGGACGGAGCCGGCACGCGGGTCAAGCACAGGCGGGCGTGGCTGATCGGTGGGCAGTTCCAACTGGTAACTGCCGTCTTCCAGCTGGGTACGCCAGTAGTTCAATTGGCTGTCGAACAGCGCCTGCTGGGCCGGCTCGCGCTGCCAGAGCGCGTAATCCGGGTATTGCAACGCCAGCCCCGGCAGGTTGGCGACGTGGCCCTGGCATTCGGCGCTGTAGCACTGGGCGAGTTCGTCGAGCAGGTTATGGGTGGAAGCGTCGTCCGTCGCGCAATGGTGCAACGTCAGCACCAGCAACGCCTGGTGGTTGCGCGAAAGCAAGGTGGCGCGAATCGGCACCTCGTTGGCCAGGTCAAAGCGCTGCGCGGTGGCGGCCTGGATCGCCGCGTCGGTCAGCTGTTGCCAGCGTTCATCGCTGACGGTATCCCACCGCGCCAGGCCGAGCGTCAGCTCAACCTGCGGCTCAATCACCAACGCCAACTCACCTTCATCCTCACGCACGATGCGACTGCGCAGGATTTCATGGCGCTGGATCACCGTGTTCAAAGCCGATTGCAGCGCTTGCACATTCAACTCGCCGTCGAATTGCACGGCGCTGACCACGTTGTATTCGCTGGCGCCGCTCAGCTGTTCGAGGAACCACAGGCGCTGCTGTTCGAACGACAACGGCAAGTGCGCCGGGCGGGCCGCGGGTACAAAGGTCGCGGCAGGTGTTTGCAGCGGTTGCCCCAACAGCGCAGCCAAGGCCTGCAACGTCGGGTGTTCAAACACCGCGCGCAGCGGCGGGACCGTGGCGAATTGCTGACGCAGTCGGGCAAACAGCACTGCCGCCAGCAACGAATGGCCGCCCAGGTAAAAGAACTGGCTGTCACGCCCAATGGCGCCCAAGGGTACGTTCAGCAGCTCGGCCCACAAGGCCGCCAGCTGGCGCTCGGCGTCGGTGCGCGGCGGATCTTCGGCGTCCGGTTCGGCCTGGATATCCGGCGCGGGCAGGGCCTTGCGATTGAGTTTGCCGTTGTCGGTGAGCGGCAGTTCGTCCAGCACCACAAAGGCCGACGGCACCATGTAGTCGGGCAGCGCAGCGCCCAGGCTGTTGCGCCAGGCATTCACCTCGCAAGGTTGATCGCAAGTGACGTACGCCACCAGGCGCTTGTCGCCTGGCACGTCTTCACGGGCCAGTACCACGGCCTGGCGCACGCCAGGTTGTGCGCCGATCAAGGCTTCGATCTCGCCCAGCTCAACGCGGAAACCACGGATCTTTACTTGGTGATCCATGCGCCCGAGGTATTCCAGCTGGCCGTCGGGCAGCCAGCGCACCAAGTCTCCGGACTTGTACATCCGCGCCTGCGGCAGCGGCGAGAACGGGTCGTTGATAAACACCTTGGCGGTTTGTTCGGCGCGGTTGAGGTAACCCAGGGTCACCCCGGCGCCGCCGATATGCAGCTCGCCGGGCACACCGACAGGCATCGGATTCAAGAACGCGTCCAGCACATAGGTGCGTACGTTGGCGATGGGCCGACCAATGATCGGGCGTTGCGGGAAGTCGTCCACCGCACACCCGGTGGCATCCACGGTGCACTCGGTCGGGCCGTAGGTATTGAAAAAGCGGCTGCCGCTGATCGACGGCAGGCGTTGCCAGAGCTGTGCGTCTACCGCGTCGCCGCCGAACAGCACGAAGCGCGGCAGGTAGGTTTCACCGCGGCGCACGCCGTCGGTTTCGAGCAGGCTCTTGAGTTGCGCCGGGGTGCATTCGAATGCTTCCAGGCGAGTTTCCTGGAAGAACTGCGCCAGGGCGGCAGGGTCGTAGCGCACGTCTTCCGGGGTCAGGTACAGGCTGTGGCCGTCGAGCAGCAGAATCAATTCCGCCACCGAGCTATCAAAGGCGAAGGAATAGTTGAAGCTGGTGCGCATCGGCTGGTCGGTGTAGCGGCGATACAGGCCATGGATCCGCGCCCAGGCCAAGTTGACCACCGATTTTTGGGTGACCAGGGTGCCTTTGGGCTTACCGGTGGAACCCGAGGTGTACATGATGTAGGCCAGGTCATCCGGGCCTGCCAGCGGTGCAGGGTTGCTCTCGGGCTGCGAGGCGAACAGCGCGGCATCGGCGTCCAGGCGCAGGCGTGGCAAGTCGCTGCCCAACTGTTCGAGCAGGCCTTGCTGGCCGAGGAACAGCGCCGGTTGCGCATCGTCGAGCATGTAGGCCAGGCGATCAACCGGGTAGCTCGGGTCCAGCGGCACATAGGCGCCACCGGCCTTGAGAATGCCGAGCAGGCCGACCAACAACTCCAGCGAGCGCTCCACGCACAACGCCACCGGGCGATTGGCGACCACTCCTTGTCCGCGCAGGTAGTGTGCGACTCGGTTGGCGCGGCGGTTCAACTCGGCGTAGCTCAGGCATTGGCCTTCAAAACACAACGCATCGCGCTGCGGCGTGCGTTCGGCTTGTTGCTCAAACAACTGGGCGAACGTCAGGTGCTGCGGCACGTCCATCTCGGTGCGGTTCCACTCGACCACGGTGCGCTGCCATTCGGCCGGCATCAGCAGCGGCAGGGCCGCCACCGGGCGTTGTGGTTCGGCGAGCATCTGTTCCAGCAGGTGTTCCAGGCGAGCGAGTGTCTGGCGCGCGCTGTCCTGGGTGAACAGGTCCAGGGCAAACATCAGCTCCAGCTGAATCGGTGCGTTGGCCGGGCACAGTACGTGCAGGTCCAGGTCGCACTCGGAGTGTTTGAGCGGCGTGTCCAGGGCTTCGAAGGCCAGCCCCGGGAACTGCAGGCGCGACTCCATGGCCAGTTGCTGCGCGACCATCACTTGATACAGCGGCGCATGACTGAGGCTGCGCGGCAGTTGCAGGCTGTCGACCAGTTGTTCGAACGGCAGGTCCTGATGTTGCAGGCCTTCGCGCAGTCGGGAGGCGACCTGAGCGACCACGGCGCTGAAATCGGCCTGTGCGGTGAAGTCCGCGCGGATCGCCAGGTTGTTCAGCAAAATTCCCAACAGACCTTCGGTACCGGGTTGTTCGCGGTGGGTGACCGGTGTGCCGATCAACACGGTGGCGTCGCCGCTCAAACGGTGCATCAGCACCGCAAAACCTGCGAACAGCACGCTGAACGGGGTGGTGCCCAAGCGGCTGGCGAGGGTTTGCACGCGGCCACTCAAGTCGGCACTCAGTTCGCGTTGCACCAGGCCGGCGCGATAGCTCTGCACTGACGGCCGAGGATGGTCGGTGGGCAGGGCCAGCAGCGGGCTGGCGTCACTGTCGCGACGCTCAAGAGTGTGGGTCCAGTAATCGAGTTGGCGCTTGAGTTCAGCACCTTGCAGATGCTCCCGTTGCCACAGGGCAAAATCCGCGTATTGCAGCGGCAAGACCGGCAATTGCGCGGCTGCACCATTGCAGCGGGCTTGATACCCCAAGGCCAGTTCGCGCAGGGCGATGGTGGCCGACCAAGCGTCGGAGACCAGGTGATGCAGCGCGATGCCCAGCACATGTTCGTCCGGCGCGACCTTCAACAGGCGGGCGCGCAACAGCGGCGGTGCGGTCAGGTCGAAGGGCTGTTCAAAGGTAGCTTGCAGTGCGTTGAACTGCGCGCCCTCACGGGCTGTTGCGCCTAAGCCGGAAAAGTCTTCAAACGGGAGCGCAAAGTCCAGGGCTTCGCTGATGTGCTGGCTCGGTACGCCATCCACGCTGCGGATGCCGGTGCGCAGGATTTCATGGCGCACCAGCAAGTCATTCAGGCTGGCGTGCAGTGCTGCAACGTCGAGTTGACCCTTGAGGTGCAGGGCAAACGGGATATTGAACAGCGTGGTGCCGGGCGTCAGTTGCTCGATAAACCACAGGCGTTGTTGCGAGAACGACAGCGGCAACAACGCCGGGCGTGCCTTGGCATGCGGTGTGTCGAGGACGGCGGTCTGCGGTGCAGCGGCTCTTGCCTCACGCTCAGCGATGGCCACGGCCAGCAGCGCGACGGTCGGCTGTTCGAACAGTACACGCAGCGGCAGGTCAAGTTTGAACTGGCTGCGCAAGCGCGCGACGATCTGGGTCGCCAGCAACGAGTGGCCACCAAGGGTGAAGAAGTTGTCTTCCACGCCGACGCTGTCGCGGCCGAGCACCTCGGCCCAAGTCCGGGCGATGGCGGCTTCGCGCTCGTTACGTGGCGCGAGACTTTCACGGGTGCCAGCCTGCCAGTTCAATTGCAGCGCGGCCAAGGCTTTGCGGTCGACCTTGCCGTTGTTGTTCAACGGCAAGCGTTCCATGCATTCGAACGCTGCCGGTACCATGTACGGCGGCAGTTGGGCGCGCAGGTGTTCGCTCAGGCCGGTGCTGCCCAGTGTGTCGTCATGGGCCGACCAGTAGGCCACCAGCCAGGCTTCGCCTACGTTGTTCTCGCGCAGCAATACCGCGGCTTCACGCACGTTGGGGTGTTGGGCCAGGCGGTGTTCAATTTCGGTCAGTTCGATGCGATGGCCGCGCAGTTTCACTTGTTGGTCGCGACGGCCGAGGTACTCGATCACACCGTCGGCACGCCAGCGGCCGAGGTCGCCGGTGCGGTACAGGCGACCCTCGATTTGTGGGTGTTGGATGAACGCTTCGGCGGTGCGCTGCGGATCATGCAGGTAACCCCGGCCGACACCCACGCCGCCGACGCAGATCTCCCCGACCACGCCAATCGGCACCGGGCGCAAGGCCTCATCCATCACGTACAGGCGGTTGTTGGCCGTGGGTTGGCCGATGGGCATGTGGCTGACGTTGGCGTGCGGAGCTTCGGTAATCGGCTGGAATGCCACGTCGTCGGCGCACTCGGCCGGGCCGTAGGCGTTCATCAGCGCGATGTCCGGGAAGCGCGCGAACCAGTCGCGCGCCACGGTCGGCGGCAGCGCTTCCCCCGTGGGCAGCACCCAGCGCAGGTCGGGTAACTGCAAGTCGCACGGGCTTAGCGCGAGCAGGGTGCGCATCAGGCTTGGGACGATTTCCAGCACGTTGAGCCGTTCGCTGGCGAGCACTTGCAGCAGGCGTTGCGGGTCGTGGGCCACTTCATCCGGCAAGATATGCACGGTGGCGCCCAGGACCGGTGCGGCGAGGAATTGCCACACGGAAATATCGAAGGCCACCGAAGCCGTCTGTGGAATGCGGTCGTTGGCGCTGAGCCCCAGGGCCGGGACTTTACCGAAGATGTTATTGAGCATGCCGCGTTGCTCGATCATCACGCCCTTGGGCATACCGGTCGAGCCCGAGGTAAACAGCACGTAGGCCAGGCTGGCCGGGCCGCCGGCCAGCGCCAGTGGTGTGTCGTTGGGTGAGTTCCAGGCAGCCTCGGCGAACAGTGCCGTGGGCGCGTGGTCGAGGCCGCTGAGCAGTTGATCGAGCAGGCCACTGCAACCTTCACTCGCCACCAGCAGCGGGGCGCGGGAGAGGTTGAGGATCTCGCGCAGGCGCTCCGGCGGGTGATTGACCTCCAGCGGCAGCATCGCGGCGCCGGCCTTGAACACGGCGAGCATGCTTGTCAACAACGCCAGGCCTCGGGGGGCGACCAGCGCGACCAACTGATCCTCTGCGGCACCGGCTGCAATCAGCGCATGGGCCAGGCGCGTGGAGCGCTGATCCAGCTCTGCATAGGTCAGGGATTCACCGGCGCAGATCGCGGCGATCTGATCGCCACGCTTGGCAACCTGGGCGGCAAACAGTTCGGCGTAGCTTTTATCCAACGGAAAATCGTGGGGGTTGAGTGCCCACTCGCCGAGCAATTGCTGGCGCTCGTCTGCGGCCAGCAGCTCGAAGCTGCCCAACGGCGCTTCAGGCGCGGCCAGCATGCCGCGCACCAGGCTGGCCAGGTGGCCGAGCAGGCGCTGCACCGTTTCCGCTTCAAACCGTTCGCGGTCGTAGGACACGCGAATGCCCAGTTGCTCGCCGGGCAGAATCACTACGGTCAAGCCGTAGTGGGTGTGCACGCTGTGGTCCATGCCGTCGAGGCTGAACTCAAAACCGCCGTCCAGAATCTGTTCATCGATCGGCGCGTTTTCAAACACCAGGATGCTGTCAAACAAGGTTTCGCCACGGGGGAAGTCGCTCCAACCCTGAATGTCGGTCAGCGGCGTGTGCTCGTAGTCGCGCATCTCGACGTTCAGTCCCTGCAACGCGCTGAGCCAGTCGCCCAGCGTCGCCTGCGGATCGACGCTGACCCGCAGTGGCAGGGTGTTGATGAACAGGCCAATCATCTCGGCGACGCCGGTCAACTCAGCGGGACGCCCCGCCACGGTAACGCCGAAGACCACGTCACGCTGACCGCTGTAGCGTGACAACAGCAATGACCAGACACCCTGGAAAAACGTATTGGGGGTGATCCGGCGGTGACGGCAGAAGGTCGCCAGGGCCTGGGTTTCGTCCTCGCTCAGATGGATCAACTGGTCGGCCACCAGCACCGCGTCGGTGTAGCGGTCGCGGCTCACGCCGTTGTCCACGGTCAGCGGCGTTGGTGCGTTGAGCCCGCGCAACTGACCGCGCCAGAACTGCTCGGCTTTGCCTGCGTCCTGGCGTTGCAGCCATTGAATGTAGTCACGAAACGGGCGTGGGCTTTTGATCTGTGGCGTACGGTCGTTGCACAGCGCCTCGTAGACCTTGAGAAAGTCCACGGTCACCAGGGAAATGCACCAGGCATCCATCAAGATATGGTGAAAGCTGCGAATGAACTCATAGGACTCATCCGCCAGGCGCACCAGGCGGAAGCGAATCAGCGGTGGCTTGGACAGGTTGAAGCCGATTTTCTGCTCATCTTCGAGCACACCGCGAATCCGCGCTTCCTGCTCATGGGGCGCCAGGCCGCGCAAATCGAGGGTGTCCAGCGGCACCTTGACCTCGCGGTGAATCACCTGCACCGGTTGCTTCTGGGTTTTCCACTGGAAGCTGGCACGTAGCGAGGGGTGCAATGCCACGACTTGACGCCAGGACTCAAGGAATGCGCCTTCATCAATGGCCCCACCGATGCGGTAGCGATCCTGCATCAAATAAACGCCGGAGTCTTCATGCAGCAGGGAGTGGAACAACATCCCCTGTTGCAGCGGTGACAGCGGGTAGACATCTTCGATCGGATTGCTGGTGGTCTTGTCGGTGGTCATTCAAAACGTCCTGCAGAAAAAGGGGCAACGGCGATACGCGCGGCGGTTACAGGTCGGCGTCGTTGAGCTCGGCCATCAACGCGTTAAGCTCGTCTTGCGACATGCCGGAGGCACTGAACTCGGCACTTTCGGGTTCGACGTGACGGGCCTCCAGCGGCTGCGCGACGTCGGCCATGGCCGCGATGGTCTGATGTTCGAATACATGCTTGGCCGACAGGGCAACACCTTGTTCGTGGGCCTGGGCCACCACTTGCAGGCTAAGGATTGAGTCGCCGCCCATGGCAAAGAAACTCTCGGTGACACTGACGTTGTCGAGCTTCAAGACCTTGGCGACGATGGCGTGTAGCGTGGTTTCCATTGGCGTACGCGGGGCGACATAGGCGCTGTGGTCGAACTGGTCCGGGTCGGGCAGCTGGCGGGCATCGAGTTTGCCGTTGGGGGTACGGGGGAAGGCTGATAATGTCAGCACCCGCGTTGGCACCATGTACGCCGGCAGTCGCTCGCCGAGGTAGCGCTTGAGTGCTTCCGAATCCGGCGCGTAGCCATGGGCGGCGAGGACGTAGGCGACCAGGCGCTTGCCCGCGGGCTGGTCCTGCACGATCACAGCGGCTTCGCGCACGTCACTATGGCTGCACAATTGACGCTCGATCTCGCCGAGTTCAATGCGATAGCCGCGCAACTTGACCTGGTGGTCCTTGCGCCCCAGGAACGCCAGGCGCCCGTCGGCGAGCCAGCACGCCAGGTCACCTGTGCGGTAGGCGCGGGTACCGTCGGCCAGGGTGACAAAAGCCTTGGCGGTTTCCTCAGGCTTATTGCGATAACCGCGGGCCAGGGTCGGGCCAGCGAGCACGATTTCACCCGGTTCACCGATGGCGCTGACGATGTCGTGTTCATTCAAGACGCGCAGGTCCATGCCGGCAATCGGGCGGCCGATGGTTAATGCGCGGTCGGGGCTGAGCACATCGTAAGTCGCCCACACGGTCGCCTCAGTGGGACCGTATTCGTTGACCAGCAGCGCGTGGGGCAGGGTGTTGCTGTGCTGGGCGATCAGGTGTGGCGGGCAGGCTTCACCGGCGACGATCCAGCATTGCAGGCTGGCAACGCTGCTAAGTTGATCCAGCAGCGCTTGATACAACGAGGGCAACGACAGGCCGTGGCTGACGCGGTGCTGGGCGATCAAGTGCGCCAGGCGAGGCATGTCCAGTTCTTCGCCGGGTGCCGGCAATACCAGGCGGCCACCTTGGGCGAGGGTCCAGAAGATACCGGCCACGGAGCTGTCGAAGGCAAACGAGGACAGCAACAGGTATGCGCTCATGGGCGCCTCATACGCCGCCATGCGTACCTGGGTGGAATAGCTCAAGGCCGCGTGAGTGATTTCGACGGCTTTCGGTGCGCCGGTGGAGCCGGAGGTGTAGATCAGGTACGCGAGGCTGTCGGCGCGGGGTAGCGGCAATGGCGGCAGGGTGTTGGAGGCGTGCAGGTCGTCCAGCACAAAGCTTTGCAGGCCGAATGGGACGCTGTCGGCCAACTCCGGGCTGACGACGATGTGCGCGATGGCACTGTCGGCGAGCATGTAGGCGCGGCGGTCCAGCGGGTAGCTCGGATCGATCGGCACATAAGCGCCACCGGCCTTCAACACGGCAAGCATGGCGACAATCGCGGCGTTGCTGCGTGGGAACAGAATACCGACCGGCACACCGGCACCGATGCCGGCAGCGACCAGTTGGTGTGCCAAGTGTGCAGAGCTTGCTTCCAGTTGCGCGTAGCTCAACTCGCCGTGCTGGTCGCTGAGGGCGATGGCTGTTGGCTGTTGCTGCACTTGGCGAGCAATCAGTTCTACCAGGGTCACCGCTTCAATCACCGGCGATTGCGCCTGGCTGGCGATGATGTGCGCTTGCTGCGGCCCGCTCATGGACAGGTGCGCCCAGGGTTGTTGCGGTGCGGCCAGAGCCGATTGCAGTAACTGCGCCCATTGCTCGGCCATACAAGCGGCAACCTCGTGGCTTAGCAGGTTGCGATCGTAGATGAGCTGTGCGTCGAGCTGGTCGGCGCCTTGGTGGACTTGCAGGCACGCCTTGGCCGGGTTCATCACCGCGCTGGCGTCGCGTTGGCGCGCATCACTGGCTCGCCAGGCGTAGGCATAACCGCCCTTCAACTCGTGGGTGTAATAGTCCTGCCAGCCTGCGGCATGCTCGATCACGGCGTTGATCTGGCGGCTTTGTTCCAGCAAGGTCGCCTGGGCTTGCAGATCGATGCGCACGGGCAGGGTTTGCTCGAACAGGCCCAAGGTGCTGTCGAGTTCCGGGCCGCGACTGGCATGGATCAGGGTGATCGGCACCTGCTGTTGGCCAGACAGACGACCGAGCAGCACGGCCCAGGCCGCCAGCATCAGCTCGCAAGTCAATGCCGGGTGGACGGGCAGGTTGATGTCGATACGTTCCGGGCTGAAGCCACCGGAACGGGGTGTTTCCAGCGACAGCTGCAAGCTGGGCTGTTCGCTGTCAGCCGAAGGCTTCCAGAACAGCGCGCCGGGGTGCTCGGGCTCGTCTTCGGCAAGGCTCCAGCGCCACTCGGCGTAATCGGCGTATTGCAGGGTTTCGGACAGGTCCGGCGGGGTGTCTTGCAGCAGGGCAATTGCCAGCAGTTTCAGGCTGGTGAGGTCAAGATGACTGCTCGCTGCGGCCAGGTGCAGTACGTGCCCCTCGGTCAACTGCACCAGCGTTACGGTCAGTGGCGCAACCCAGTCAAGGGTGGTCAGGGCAACGCGCTGGTCTGCCGGGCTGAGGTGGCGCAGGTCCTTGGTCGCGACGGTCAGCGCGGCCTCGTCATGAATCACTTGCACCGGGTGGCGCAGGCCGGGCACCGGTGTCAGTTGTGTACGCAGGATCTCGCTGCCGCTGGCCATTGCTTGCAGGCGCTGGGTGAGGGTGTCGGCGTCTACCGCCTGGTCGATCGTCCATTGCAGTTGGCAACTGAACGTGTGTTCGGGTGCGTCGTTGAGGTGCGGGTAGAGCGACGCCTGTTGCGGTGAGATTCGAAAGCCTTGAAGTCCGTTCATGTTCAACTCAACTGCAAAAAAGGGGTGGATAGCGGTCAGACAGCCACGTCGCTGGACAGCAAGGCCTCGGCCATGCCGGTCATGATTGCGCGGTTGCCGGTAAAGGGTTCACGACCGTGCACCGCGAGCATGTTGTCGATAAACAGCACGTCGCCTTGTTGCCAGGAGAAACGCACCAGTGAATCCAGGTAGGCGGCGCGCAGCGACTCCAGCACCTCTGGCTCGATCGGTGCGCCGTCGCCATAGAAGGTGTTGGTCGGCAGGTCGAGGTCGTTGAAGTTGCTTTGCAGCGAATCGCGCAGGGCCGGCGGCAGGGTGCTGATGTGAAAAAAGGTCGCGTGGTTGAACCAGACCTCTTCGCCGGTACGCGGGTGACGCACCACCGCCGGGCCGCGTTGGCGGGTGCGCAGGCGGTTGTTTTCTTTCCATTCCACTTCGATGCCGACGCTGGCGCAGTAGGCTTCGACTTCGCTGCGGTCGGCGGACTGGAACACGCTTTGCCACGGCAGGCCGAAACCGTCGCCGTAATTGCGCACGTAGAGCACGCCTTTTTCACGAAAGCGCGCTTCGATGTCGGCGCTGATCCTGGCCTTGACCGCGCGGGTTGAGCCGATCGGCGTTTCACCACCGGTCTCGGACGGCAGTTGGCAATAAAAGAACAGCCGCAGCGGGAAACGCGGCGAATAGGAATGTTCGTTATGCGGGAAAATCATCTGGTCGGCCGGGTAGTCGGTCGAGGTATAGATATTGCCGCCGACCCGCGTACGCGGTGAGGCGCGGAACATGTATTCCAGCGCGCCGGGCGACAGCGCAGCGATGACCTGATCGAAGTGTTCCACCGATGCGACGTCGAAACCGCGGAACAGCAGGGCGCCGTATTGCAGCAGTTTCTGTTCCAGGGCTTCGCGTTCGCCGGTGGCCCAGGCCACCAGGTCGACACCGTTGACTGCCGGCTCGATGACCAGCGGCAAGGCGTGATCGGGGCTGAGCAGGCGCTCGCTGACCAGTTGCTGGGGAGCGACGTTCATGGCTTTGCGGCGCACACCCCCCAGTGTGCGTGCGGCTGGGGGCACGATAGGCATACAAGCATCCACCTTGATCAAAGGGTCAGTGAGCGACGTTTGGTTTGCAGCAACTGGCTGCGACCGGCGAGGGCTTGGGATTGCTGGCGTTCATTGCGCAAAGCCTGATCCCAGGTGTCGATGCGTTGGGCCAATGCAGTCAGCGGCTCATCCAGCAGGTCGCGAGCTTCGTCGAGCAGGCGCGTCCACAAGTGTTGCAGGCGTTCGGCGCGTGCCTGATCGAAGTATTCCCCGCGGTATTTGAGCGTGGCGTCGATGCCGTGGCTGGCATGCACCAAGTCGAGCACCAAATGGAAGTCTCCCGGCGCCTGCGCGACGTCCACAGCCGTCAGCTGCGCCCCGGCAAGAGTGGTTGGCTCGACTCGCGAAGGTTGATAGTTGAGCTTGACCTGGAACAGCGGTGAATGGCCGGGGCGGCGTGTTGGCGCCAGCGCCGCGACGACCAGATCGAACGGCAGGTCTTGGTGGGCATACGCCAGGCGGGTCTGATCACGCACGTGCGCGAAAAAATCGGCCAGCGTGCCGTCCTCGCCGACCTCGCAGCGCAGGGTCAACTGGTTGACGAAGAAACCGATCATCTCGTTGTGCGCGGCCAGCGGGCGGCCGCTCACATCCGTACCCAGCAGGAAACGTTGCTGGCCGCTCAATTGCTTGAGCACCAGTTGATAGCTCGCCAATAGCAGCATGAACAGCGTCATGCCCTGTTCACGGGCGACACCGGCCAGGGTGTCGCATGTGGCTTGGGGCAGGCTGAAATTCACGCTGTGTTCGGTGTGTGTGGTGCCGCTGCCGCCCAGCTCCAGGGTTTGCGGCATATCGGCCAGGTGTTCGCGCCAGAAGTCCTGGTGGGTAGCGATGCGTTGAGCTGTCCAGTGCGCGGCTTCCCAGCGGGCGAATTCGAGGTACTGCTGCGGTGCGTCATCGGTGGCCTGAGTCGACAATTCAGCCAGTAGCAGTTGCGCGGAACGGCCATCGAAGGCGATGTGGTGCAGGGTCAGCAGCAGATCGTGCTGGTGATCGTGGCTGATCAGGTGGGCGCGCAGCAGTGGGCCTTGCTTGAGGTCGATCGGGGTCGCGTGCTCCTGGGCCAGGCAGTCCGCTAGATGATCGTGGAGGATCAACGGCACGTTGCTGGCCGCCAGCACCTGTTGCTGCGGGCCATCAACGCTATCGTGGTAGATCGTGCGCAGCACGCTGTGGCGCTCGACCAGGGCACTGAGCCGTTGCGACAACAGCGCCTTATCCAATGGGCCGTGCAGCTTCAGTTGCAATACCAGGTTGTGGTGGGTGTCCTGCGGGTTCAATTGATGCAGGAACCACAGGCGGCGCTGGGCGAAGGATTGGCGGCTATGGTGAGTAGTCGCGTCTGATTCGGGGCTGGCAATGGGCATTGGCGTGCCGAGGTACACCCGCAGCGCCTGCGCCCATTCGGCCAGGCTTTGTTCGCCGAACAGGCTCTGGGTGTCGAGGTTCCAACCCAGGTCGCGGTAAAGGCGGGCGGCAAAATCGGCGATGCCGATGGAGTCCAGCCCCAATCCGATCAGGCTGAGTTCAACGTCGACCGTGAGGTACGGATTGACCTCGTGCAAGACCTGCTCCAACCACTGACGGCAGGCAGACAGGCTCGGTTGCTCACGCAATTGCTCGGCCTCGATCCGTTCCACCGGCGCGCTTGCTTGCCCGCCGCTCTGGGCGATGATGCTCAAGGTGCCGGCCGCCAGTTGGCTACGTGCGCCTTGACGGGCGATCTTGCCGCTGGTGGTCATCGGAATGGTGCCGGCTTGCACCAGCACAATCTGGTCGATACCGCAGTCGGCCGCTTCACGCACGGCGGTTTGCATCGACGCGAACAGCGCCGGGTGATGCGCCGGGTCAACGAACTTGCGCTGCGGTTCGGCAACGATCACTAGTTTCTCGCGGCCCAGCAGCGGGTCCATCTGCGAGAAGGCGGCGATGCGCCCGGTGCGGATGCCCGGCTCGCTGTCAGTGATCGCAAACTCGATATCGTGGGGGTAAAGGTTGCGACCGTTGAGTATCAGCAGGTCTTTGAGGCGCCCGCAGATGACGATCTGACCTTCATGCATGAAACCCAGGTCACCGGAGCGCAGGTAATGGCCGGGTTCACCGACTATTTGCGCCTCAAACGCGTAGCGGCTGGCTTCGGGGTTTTTCCAGTAGGCCTCGGCGTTGCTCGGGCCTTGCAGCCAGACTTCACCGATGCGGTCCGCGGCGCAGCGTTCGTGGGTGTTCGGGTCCGCGATGGCGACAGCGTGAAGCGCTTGCGGGTAGCCACAGGCGACAAATTCAACCGCAGCAGCGTCGCCGGACGCCAGGGTGACCTGGCCGGTTTCCAGTACGCTTTTGTCCAGGCGCAACACCACCGGCAGCTTGTTCGCAGGTGTTGCGCTGACGCACAACGTGGCTTCGGCCTGGCCGTAACCGGGGCTGATGGCCAAGGGGTTGAGACCGCACGCGGCAAAGCGTTGGGTGAAGGCGTCGAGCGTGCCGGGGTGGATCGGTTCGGCGCCGTTGATTGCATGCTGCCAGGCGCTCAAATCGAGCTGGGCGATAAGGTTGTCGCTGACGACGCGGTGACACAGGGCATAGGCAAAGTTCGGCGCGAAACTCGCGGTCGCGCGGTAGCGGCTCAAGGCCTGCAGCCAGGTGGACGGTGCATTCACGAAGGTTTGCGAGGCCATCAGGTAGCACGGCATGCCGCTGTAGAGCGGGGCGAGTACGCCGCCGATCAGGCCCATGTCGTGGTACAGCGGCAGCCAGTTGACCATGGCGCCGTGCTCATCGAAACCGTAGGCCTGGCGCATCAATTCGACGTTGGCGATCAGGTTGCGCTGGCGCACTTCGACGCCTTTGGGCGTGCCGGTCGAGCCCGAGGTGTATTGCAGGAACGCGACGGTAGCGCCATTGACCGACGGCCGTTGCCACTGGCTGGGCGCCGGTGTGCCGAGGTCTTTGACGGTCAACACCTCGACGCGGTTTTCCACCAGTTCGCGCAGACTGTCGCAATGTTCCAGCGGCGTGAGGATCAGCGCTGGCTGCGCGTCGATCACCACATTACGCACACGGTCCAGATGCCGCGGTTTACGCGACGGCGGCGGGAACAACGGCACGGCGATCAGCCCGGCATATAAGCAAGCGCAGAACGCTCGGGCGTAGTCGAGGCTGCTGGGCAGCATCAACAGCACGCGGTCGCCTGGGCTGCAACGCGCCTGCAAGGCGGCGGCCAGGGATTGCGACTGCTCGTGCAATTGGGCAAACGTCAGGGTTTCGCCGATCTCGACGCCGTCGGGCAGGAAGTGCAAGGCAGCACGCTGTGGGAAGTGCAGGGCGTTAGCTTCCAGCACTTCGATCCAGTGATTGAATGCAAACATGGTGGGATTTACGCCATGGCCACGATGACTTTACGGTCACCGGTATAAGGATTGCGCCCGTGGGCGACCAGTCGGTTGTCGAGCATCAGGATGTCGCCGGGCTCCCAGGGGAAGCTGACGGCGGTCTGGTCATAGACCGCACGCACCGTATCGAGCATCGCATCGGGGATCGCCGAGCCGTCACCGAAATACACATGGCGCGGCAGGTTCTCTTCACCGACGGCCGCCAGCAGGCTGGCACGCACACCGGGTTCAATGGCCGAGACGTGGAACAGGTGCGCCTGATTGAACCAGACCCACTCACCGGTCTCGGGGTGCTGCAACACGGCGGCGCAGCGCTGGCGGGTGCGCAGGTCGCCGTCAGCTTTCCATTCCCACTCGATGTTGTTGTCCTGGCAGTAGCGCTCGACCTGGGCGCGGTCTTCGGTGTTGAACACCTTTTGCCAGGGCAGATCGAGGGCGCCGCTGTAATTGCGCACATAGAGCAGCTCACGGCTGGCGAACGCTTCGCGAATCTCGGCCGGCATGCGCTGGTAGATCAGGCGGCTATCGCAAATCGGCGTTTCGCCGCCGGTTTCACTGGCCTTGATGCAGTGGAACCAGATGCGCGCAGGCCAGGGCCGGGTATAGGCCTGTTCGTTGTGCAGGGGGATGAATTGGTGAGCCGGGTATTCCGTCGAACTGTAGACCCCGGCGAACACTTTGCTGCGCGGGGTGGAGCCGAATTCGTAGCTGGCCAATGGCGCGCCGAAGCTGGCGGCGAAACGCTTGAAGTCGATGGGCGTGGCGACATTGAAGCCGCGAAACAGCACACCGCCCGCCGTACGCAAGCTGTCGTCGAGGCTGTCGCGGATCGACTGTTCGAGCGCATGGATCGACTGGCCCGGGCTGGCTTGCACGCGCCTTGGCAGAACGGCTGCGCCAGGGGCTTGATCCATGATTGAAACAGGCTCCGAACGTCCGTTCGGGTGTTCGATTGAAGTCATCCTTTGCACATCCTGTTTGTTTTTTTTGGCTCTGTAGCGACGTGACAGCAGGCCGTGAAAACTGGGCAGTGGCCTCGATGAAGCTTTGCAACGAAATGCTTATATCTCGTTACATGTGGTCATACTAGGTGTTAATGAGATGGATTATCAATACTATTCCTTTAATATTTTTTTTCGTCTAGACTCCGGCCCCGCTGGGGAAAAACAGCGATTTGCCAACGGATAAAAATACAAATAACTGCGGTAGGGGAGCGGGGCGTGAATTACAAAATTAATACACTTGCGTTGGCGGTAGGGTCTGCTATGTGCCTGTTGAACAGTGCATGGGCGGAGGATCAAACCTCGGCGGTGGAGATTGCGCCGATCACCGTCACTGGTGAAAAAATCAACCGCACACTTGAGCAGACCCAGTCGAGCGTCGCCGTTGTGACGGAACAGCAACTGCGCGACAAAGCCGATCACAACCTGATCGACGTGTTTGCCCGTACACCGGGTGTGTACAACCAGGCGGGCAACGAAAACTGGGGTATCCGTGGTGTGCCGGTGTCCGGTTTCGATGACCAGGGCCCGGCGACGCTGAACGGCGCAGTGTCGGTGTATGTCGATGGCGCGCAACAACCCAACCGTGCGCTGACGCTAAGCCCGATCGGCCTGTGGGACACGGAGCAGGTCGAGGTTTTCCTTGGCCCGCAGTCCACCACCCAAGGTCGCAACTCCCTGGCTGGTGCGGTAGTAATTCAGACCAAGAACCCGACCTTTGAACCGTCCTTCTCCGCCCAAACCAACATCGGCAACTACGGTGAACGCGGCGTGGCCGTGGCTGGCGGTGGCTCGATCGTCGACGACAAGATCGCCGGCCGTATCGCCATCGACACTCAGGACGGCGACGGTTATATCCGCAACACCACTAACCACGACGATGCCAACCCGCACCGCACCAGCAACTACCGCGGCAAGTTGTTGATCACGCCGAACGATGACACTGACGTGCTGCTGACCTACGCGCACAACGAACACCGCCAGGGCGACAACTCGATCACCCGCATCGGCGACAAGGTCCAGTATTACAAGATTGCCTCGAACACCAAGGCCTACGACAACCTTAACCAGGATACGGTGAGCGCGAAGATCGACTGGCGCCTCAACGAGGCCTGGACGCTGACCAACCTGACCACTTACACCCATTCGTCCTATACGGCGCGCAAGGACTTCGACCAGACCGCCACGGTGAATAACGAAATCCTGCGTAACCAGGCCGGCGACATGTTCAGCCAGGAACTGCGTTTGGGCTATACGTCCGACACCATCCGCAGTTTCGGCGGTGTGTACTACGGCCGTACCACCAACAGCTTCCACGACCGCCTGCTGTTCAATAACGTTCAGCGCGGCGCCGCCAAGGGCGATGTCGATATCAACAACGCCGCGTTGTTCGGTGAAGTGGACTGGGATTTCGCGCCGAACTGGACCCTGATCACCGGCCTGCGCTACGACTACGAAACCAACGATACCGACATCGAGCAGGATGACTTCTCCAGCCCTGGCAAGGTCAAGAAGACCTTCCACGCGCTGTTGCCGAAACTGGGCGTCGACTATCAATTCATCCCCGACCAGTACGTCGGTTTCATGGTGCAGAAAGGCTACCGTGGGGGTGGCGTCAACGTGCGAGCCGGTGGCGGTCACCAGGCTTACGATCCGGAATACACCACCAACTACGAGCTGTCGTACCGGGGTTCGTTCCTCGAGAAGAGCCTGCGCGCACGTGCCAACCTGTACTACACCGACTGGAAAGACCAGCAGGTCAGCGTGCTTGACTCGTCGGGTGATTTCTTCCTCGTCTACAACGCCGGTCGCAGTGACATCAAGGGCCTGGAAGTCAGCGTCGAGAAAGACTTCGGTGAGCAGTTGACCTTGAACATCGGCGGTGCCATCACCGACGCCAAGTACAAGGACTTCAATACCGGTGACGGCCTTGACCGCAGCGGCCAGCCGTTCCTGTACTCGCCGAAATACAAGATGTCTGTGGGCGGTACCTACCGTTGGAACGATCGCTTGACCCTCAACACCGACCTCACTTACCAGAGCACCGCGCCGTCTGACTTCGAATTTGACGCCAACGGCAACGTGAGCAAAGTGCGCCGCAGTGACAACTACGTCCTGACCAACTTCAGCACCGAGTACAAGGTGACCAAGAACGTCGCCGTGTCCGGCTACCTGAAAAACGCCTTCGGCAAGGAATACGTCACCAGCAACCGCATCGGCGACATCATCGATGTGGGCGCCCCGCGCACATTCGGCCTGGTACTGCGTTACGACATGTAAGTCGATGGGCGCAGGGGTGCGCATTCCCTGCGTCTGGTTTCAAGACTTTTGCTGCCTGGCGCGTTCGTGTCCAGGCAGCGCTGCTTGCTTCCAAACCCAGCCTCCATGGAGGACCTCATGAACGCTTTTTCGAATGCCACAACCGGTGGTGCGCAACAGCTACGCCTGTTGCACACTGGGCTGTCCCAACCTTACTGCCTGGACCTGACGCCGATACTCGAGCGCCAGCAACAGCAAGAATCCAACGCCCGCAGCTACCCACGACGCATCCCGCTGGTGCTTGAACGCGCCCATGGGATTTACGTACAGGACAGTCGCGGGCAAGTGTTTGTCGATTGCCTGGCGGGTGCCGGAACCCTGGCGCTGGGCCACAATCACCCGGTGATTATCGAAGCAATCACACAACTGATGGCCGCCGGTGTGCCGATGCACACGCTGGACCTGATGACGCCGGTCAAGGACGCTTTCGTTCAGGAAGTCTTCGGCTGCCTGCCGCCCGACTTTGCACGCAATGCCCGCATCCAGTTTTGCGGCCCCAGTGGGGCCGATGCGGTGGAAGCTGCACTCAAATTGACGCGCACCGCGACCGGGCGCCATTCGGTGCTGGCCTTCGAAGGCGCCTATCACGGCATGACCCTCGGCACCTTGGCCATCAGCGGCAACCTGTCCCCAAAAAATGCCCTCGGCGCGTTGATGCCGGGCGTGCAACGCCTACCGTACCCGCATGATTACCGCTGTCCGTTTGGTGTCGCCGGCGATCAAGGCGTGACCCTGAATGTGCGCTACCTGGAACACCTGCTCAACGACCCGGAAAGCGGCGTCACCTTACCGGCCGCGATGATTCTTGAGCCGATCCAGGGCGAAGGTGGGGTGATTGCCGCGCCGGATCGCTGGTTGCAGGAACTGCGACGCTTGACCCGCGCCCACGGTATCCCGCTGATTGTCGACGAAATCCAATGCGGCATTGCTCGCAGTGGCCGTATGTTCGGCTTCGAGCAATCGGGCATTACCCCGGATGTGATCACCCTGTCCAAGGCCATCGGTGGTGGCTTGCCGTTATCGGTCATGGTCTATAACGATTCGCTGGATGTCTGGCAGCCCGGCGCGCACGCCGGCACCTTCCGTGGCAATCAGTTGGCGATGGCGGCCGGTACGGCGACCTTGCGCTTCATTCGCGACAATGACCTGGTGGCGCACGCCGAGACCGTCGGCGCGCACTTGCGCAAACACTTGCAGGCGCTGCAGAGTGAATTCGCCTGGGTCGGTGACGTTCGCGGTCGCGGCCTGATGCTCGGCATGGAAATCGTCGACCCGCACGGGGTATCTGATGTACAAGGGCACCCACCGGTGGACACTGCGCGGGCCAAGGCTTTCCAGCAAGCGTGCCTCAAGCATGGGTTGATCGTCGAGCTGGGTGGGCGTCATGGAGCAACGGTGCGCTTCCTGCCGCCGTTGATCATCACCGAGCAAGAAATCGATTTTGTTGCGCAAATCCTGTTCCAGGCTGCCCACGCGATCACCACGCGGCCCTGATCGAGCCATGCCCGGTGCCTGCCAAGGGAATGGAAGGGCGCATTTTTCAGCGAAAGGACGACACATGCACAAGGCTGTATCGACACTGCTGTTTGCTGCGCTGACCCTGGGCGGCTGCGATGTTAGGCCGCTGCCCGTTGCTTCCAAGACGCTGCCGCCGCAGGTCAAGACCCTGACCGTACAACCCCGCGCCTTCGCCATGACTGCCGAATTACCGGGCCGCATTGAGCCGGTGCGCGTCGCAGAAGTGCGCGCACGGGTCGCCGGGGTGGTGCTGGCGCGGCATTTTGTCGAAGGCAGTGACGTCAAGGCGGGCCAGTTGCTGTTCAGCATCGACCCGGCGCCGCTCAAGGCCAAGTTAATGCGAGTTGAAGGTGACCTGGCCAGGGCCGAGGCGGATGTCTATCGCGCCAACGCCCATGTGCAGCGCTATACGCAACTGGTCGAGATCAATGCGGTCAGCCCGCAATTATTTGATGACGCGATGGCCGATCTCAAACGCGCCAAGGCCGACCGCCTGGCCGCAGAGGCCGACCGGGCCACCGCGCAACTCAATTTGGACTACTGCCAGGTGCGTGCGTCGATCAGTGGCCGCATAGGCCGTGCGCTGGTCAGCGAAGGCGCACTGGTCGGCCAGGACGAGGCCACACAGATGGCACGGATTCAACAACTGGACCCGATCTACGCCGACTTCACCCAGCCCGCCGAACAGGTCGTGGCGCTGCGCCAAGCCGTCGCCAACGGCCGCCTGGTGTTGACCGGGGAGGGCGCGGCCCAGGTCTCGTTGCAGGTCGGCAACCCGATGCAGACCCGCGCGGGCAAGCTGTTGTTCTCAGATATCTCCGTAGACCGCAGTACCGGCCAAGTCACTTTGCGCGGTGAGTTTCCCAACCCCGATAACGTGCTGCTGCCTGGCATGTACGTCAGGGTAGTGGCACCGGCCGGGGTGGACCCACAGGCGATGTTCGTGCCGCAGCAGGCGGTGCAGCGCGGCACTGACGGGCAGGCCCGGCTGATGCTGGTCGACGCCCAAGGCGTGGTGCAGGAGCGCATCGTCAGCACCGGCGCGATGCTCGGTCCCGACTGGCAGATCACTCAAGGCCTGAAGGCAGGTGAGCGGGTGGTGGTGGAGCGGGTCGACAAGCTCAGCGCCGGTAGCAAGGTCAGCGTTGTTGCTCTGGCTGCGCGACAGGCCGCAGACTGAGATGGCCGACTTCTTCATTGATCGTCCGAATTTCGCCTGGGTCATCGCGTTGTTTGTCGTGCTGGCGGGTGCGCTGGCGCTCGGCCGTTTGCCCGTCAGCCAATACCCCGACGTTGCGCCGCCACAAATCAGCGTCAGTGCCAGCTACCCGGGTGCCTCGGCGCAGATCATCAACCTCAACGTCACCAGCCTGCTGGAAGAAGAACTCAACGGCCTGCCTGACTTGCTGTACTACGAGTCCACCAGTGCCAATGGCAGTGCAGACACCACCGTCACCTTTAAACCGGGCACTGACCCGGACCGCGCGCAGATTGATGTGCAAAACCGTTTGCAACGGGTGGTGGGGCGCTTGCCCCAAGCGGTGATCGAGCAGGGCTTGAAAGTCGAGCAGGTGCGCGCCAACTTTCTGATGATTTATGCCCTTTCGTACACCGACGAACAGCAGGATTCGGTCGGCCTGGCCGATTTTGCTGCCCGCGCAGTGAATAACGAAATTCGTCGTGTGGCCGGCGTCGGCCGCGTGCAGATGTATACCGCCGAGCGCGCCATGCGTATTTGGGTCGACCCGGCGAAGCTGGTGGGTTATGGCCTGTCGATGGCGGATGTGAGCAAAGCCATCGCGGCGCAGAACGTTCAGGTGCCGGCCGGCAGCATGGGTGAACGCCCGGGGCCGGTGGACCAGCAGATTACCGCTACCGTCATGGTGCAGGGCCAGTTGGAGTCGGTGGAGGCGTTTGGCAATATTGTGCTGCGTGCCAATGACGACGGCGCCAGTGTGCGAATTCACGATGTGGCGCGGGTGGAACTGGGGCGCCAGGACTACCGCTTCGATGCCCGTCTGAACGGCAAGCCCGTGGCGGCCATGTCGGTGCAACTCGCGCCGGGTGGCAATGCGTTGCAGACCGCGCAGGCAGTCAAGGCGCGTCTGGACCACCTGTCGAGCACCCTGCCGAGCAACATGCGCTTTAGCGTGCCGTACGATACGGCGCCCTTTGTCCAGGCCGCGATCAAGCAGGTCGTCTACACCTTGATCGAAGCCATGGTGCTGGTATTCCTGGTGATGTGGCTGTTCTTGCAAAAGCTGCGCTACACCTTGATTCCGGCGGTGGTCGTGCCGGTATGCCTGTCGGGCACGCTCGCAGTAATGGGGGTGTTGGGCTTTTCCATCAATATGATGACCCTGTTCGGCATGGTCCTGGCCATCGGCATGCTGGTGGACGACGCCATTGTCGTGGTGGAAAACGTCGAGCGCTTGATCAACCAGGAGCGCCTGTCACCCCAAGACGCGACCCGCAAGGCCATGGGCCAGATCAGCGGCGCCATTGTTGGCATTACACTGGTGCTCTCAACGGTATTTTTGCCACTGGCCTTCATGGGCGGTTCGGTGGGCGTGATCTACCAGCAGTTCGCCCTGGTATTGTCGGTATCGATTCTTTTCTCCGGGTTCCTCGCGCTGACCCTGACGCCGGCGCTCTGTGCGGCATTGCTCAAGCCTTTTGATCCGGCACAGCGGCTGAATGGGTTCAACCGACACTTTGACAGGTTGACTGCACACTATGAGCGCATCGCCGGCAGCTGGGTGCAGCGGGGCACTCGCAGCGTGTGTCTGTACCTGTTGTTGCTGGCGGTGCTGGTGTTTGCCTACCACCGTTTGCCATCCTCCTTCATTCCCAGTGAGGACCAGGGCTACACCGTCACCGATATCCAGTTGCCTCCAGCGGCCTCCGCAGCGCGTACCGAAGTGACGGTGAACGCGTGGGAGCAATATGCCCTGGCACAACCGGCCACCCAACAGGTGCTGAGCATTCTGGGCTTCAGCTTTTCCGGCGAGGGAGCCAATGCCGCCTTGTCGTATATCAGCCTCAAGGACTGGTCGGTTCGCGGGGCCGACCAGGCCAGTCGCGCCGTGGCACAGCGCGCAACCCAGGCCTTTGAAGAGGTCAGCGACGGCACCGTATTTAGCACGGTGCCGCCGGCGGTCGATGGTCTTGGTACGTCTGCCGGCTTCGAACTGCGCCTGCAAGACCTGACCGGTCACAGTCACGCCGAGCTGCTGGGCGCCCGCGCGCAACTGCTCGCTGCCGCAAAAGAGTCCCCGGTGATCGGCAGCCTGCGCGATGAAGGCCTGTCGGACGCGCCGCAGATAAAAGTCGACATCGACCGGGAAAAAGCCGAGGCCCTTGGTGTGAGTTTCGATGTGGTCAGCGCTGCGTTATCGGCGGCCCTCGGTTCACAGCAAATCAACGAATTTGCCAACCAGGGGCGTATGCAGCGCGTGATTGTCCAAGCTGACGGCGGTAGCCGCCAGACACCCGAAGCGCTGCTGCGCCTGCAAGTGCTCAACCGGCAGAACACGCTGGTGCCCCTCGAAGCCTTCAGCCGTTTTGAATGGCAAGTCGGCCCGCTGCAGATCGTGCGTTACAACGGCTCGCAATCGCTGCGCTTTACCGGTGACGCCGCGGCTGGCTACAGCACCGGCCAGGCCATGCAGGTATTGCAGAACATCGCGGAGCAACTGCCGGGCGGTTTCAGCCTGGAGTGGGCCGGGCTGTCGCTGCAGGAGCAACAATCCGGTGCCCAGGTGCCGCTGTTGATGGGATTATCACTGTTGACGGTCCTGCTGGTACTGGTGGCCTTGTATGAAAGCTGGGCGATACCGTTTGCCGTGCTGTTGATCGTACCGGTTGGCGTGCTGGGGTCAGTGGCGGCCGTCACCATCATGGGCATGCCCAATGACGTCTATTTCAAGGTGGGTTTGATTACCATCATCGGCCTGTCGGCGAAGAACGCGATACTCATTGTCGAGTTTGCCAAAGAGCTGCACGCCCAAGGCGCACGTCTTGCAGATGCGTCGGTCCAGGCTGCACGCCTGCGCTTTCGCCCGATCATCATGACATCACTGGCATTTATCCTGGGCGTAGTGCCGCTGGCGCTCGCCACCGGGCCGGGCGCCGCCAGCCAGCAATCGATTGGAACTGGGGTGATTGGCGGAATGCTCGCGGCGACAGTGCTGGGCGTGTTGTGGGTGCCAGTGCTATTTGTAACGGTGATGGCGGTTTCTCAAAGACTCTCGGGGTCGCCAAAAAACATTTGGACTTGGCTCTAGGACGGTGTTTTCAGTCGGATAAAATTCAAATGTGCCCCCAGTTTGGCCCCCACTAGAGCGGGATACGTGGGCGATCGAGATTGGCGATCTCTGAGGCGGGCTAGGGTGGTCGTCGATGGCTTTCAGTGTTACTCCTCATCGGATCTGGGTGGGAGAGGGCAGGGCTCATCAAGGACCAGCTAGTCCGCTCTCGGTCGAGAACAGCAACTCCGATCGGCTGTGTTCGACCCAATATTTGTATCCACGTAATTGGTTTGCTGGGCTTGGAAGTGTCTACGAAACCAAACGCGATTCAGTTCTTATCCAACCATTTGCCCTCTACCAGCACGTTCTGTATCACCCATACATGTACAAAAGGTCGTCGATCAGATCTAGCTCCTGCTGCGTGTACTGGGCCTTGTTGTACCGTCTAATGTCCTTCAAGCACACTCCTAATCGGAACTTGCCGCGAGGGATCCTGAACAACTTCGATCAGACCGTCGCAATCGGGATCTCTTCCCTGGAGGTATTTCTCAATCAGTTCTTTGAGCGCTACGCGCCCCTCCAGATCGGTTGGCACTGTTATTTCTCCCGCAAAATGGTGACGTCATCTGCTGTGATGATAACGGTGGTAGCCGGTTTAGGGAGGAGTTGCTGCGCACGTACCGTACTCAGGGTGCGATTACGTGTCGAGCAGCTATGCAGCTCGTGTTAAGCCGAGGGATACCCTCGGCAAGGTCACAGATCAAATAGATGCCAAAACCGCCTTTCGTTGCTTTCGATATGCCTGGCGCAAAGCCAGACAATAGAGAATCCAACCCCGACGCCCAGGAAACCCACAAATGCCTCGGCCCAATTGTAGGGAGGGTCGTTGAACCCCACCACGGCTACCAACACTGCAATCACAGATAGTACAGAAACAATGTAGGAAGCAATCAAGGGATTCATTAATGCCGGAAATCTTTGCGTGGGAAGGTATAGCACCGCAAATGCTAACCACGGAAGGACAATCAACGATTCGAGGTTGTTGGCAACGATGAAGGCTTCTGTTTCTGGGATCGCCAAAGGCGCCAGCATCAAAATCAGAGCACCCAAGGTGTAGAAAGGGGCTCGCTTCGATCTAAAAGAGGTCAACATCGACCAACCCGACACCATCACCCCAAGCATTAAGGCGGCAACCCACAGTAAGCGGGTCAGTCCCTCAAATCCGCCCGCCAGTAGGGAGACCCCGCAAATGGCAGTTAGGAGATGGCCAGCGGTTCCCAAGACGCATGCCAGTACTCGATTTTTGCGCACTGGATCCTTCAAGGTGGTTAGCGATCGGAGCTCAAGTTTGATCTGCGAACCGGGCTTGTGCTGAACGCTTTCGATTTTGAAGTTAGTTTCTGAGTCGGTGTGCTTAGCGGCTTCAATGATAGCGTTAACGCCATCCAGTCTTTTGGCCAGGCAGGGTCGAGCATATTTTGCACCGAGGCCGATCGCTGTTGAGTTCGTCGTTACGTCATCAACGCTCGGCTGAATGCCAATGACAGAGGTCACATGCCAACAGTGGGTTTCAGTGAGAACAAACAGCCAAGAATCCTCTGCCACAAGCACTTGAGATATTTGTGCTTGCCGTATGAGGTCGTTGCGTAGAGGGGCGGAAGGTCTGGGGTAATAACCGGGTTTCAGATTCTGGTCAAACAGCCAATCTCTGAGACTGTTTCCTGCGGCCCCGTTGCCGGCGGCTCCCACGGCTATAATTGGCGCCCCCTCAAACATGACTACTTTGCCTGGCGTAAACAGCTTGCTCTTTATCTCCCAACCGCGGGCGTTCGACATTGCAGTCAAGGCAGCAGTGTCGAAACTTACAAGCGTATCTGCGCAGAGAATCTTCTTATCCCAGGTAATGGTTGTCAAAAAGCACCTTTTGAACATGAGTGGTGGAACGACTCAGTGAGGGCATCACCTAGTCGTTGCGAATTAGGATTTGCCGATATGTTTAAAGTGTACTTTCATCACTGAGCCGCCACCATGCAATTGATCCCCGCCACCCTCTTCCATGATGCTGCACCGGTCAAAGCGCCTACCGCGGAGCTTCCATTTGACGAAAAGTTGATGATGCTATCGCGGTTATCAAGCAGCAGATCTTGGACGGGAGGCGTTGCGTGATCGCCTGCAGTTTCGGCAAGGACAGTTCGGTCACTGTGGCGCTCGCGCTGAGGGCAATGGACGAACTGCAGAGAGAGGGTATTCAGGTTCCTGAGCTTCACGTTCTCACCAGTGATACTCGGATCACTACAGTCTGCAGCTCCATGAGTCCATAAGCATGTCTTATGCACCTTTTGTTGTTGTTTTTGGTGTTTTCAGCGCGCACGGCTCCCCCAAGGCGCATCCGGCGCGCGCTGCGCAATATGGACAGTGTTTGGAAGCTGAGGCGGGGTCAGCCGGCGGAAGCCAAGCGGGTGATCGCCTCTTGGCTACCGGCCAGTTGGCGTAGGATGAACTTCTGGATTTTTCCAGTTGCCGTTTTGGGCACTTCCCCAAATATCACCCGGCTAGGGCACTTGTAGCGCGCCAGTCGTGCCTGGCAATAAGCGATCAGTTCCGCTTCGCTCGGCACCGGTGCCTGGCTTTTCAACTCGATGAAGGCGCAGGGTACTTCGCCCCATTTGTTATCCGGCTGCGCCACTACGGCGGCGTGCAGCACCGATGCGTGGCCGTGGAGGATGTCTTCGATTTCCACTGAAGAAATATTTTCGCCCCCAGAGATAATCACGTCTTTGCAGCGGTCGGTGATCTGCAGGTAGCCGTCGGGATGTACCACGGCGACATCTCCCGTGTGAAACCACCCGCCTTCAAAAGCTTTTTGCGTAGCTGAGGGGTTTTTCAGGTAGCCCATCATCACGGTGTTGCCACGCAGCAACAGCTCACCGGTGGTCTGGCCATCGTGGGGGACAGGTTCAAGGGTTTCGCCGTCGGCCACCATCAAACCCTCGAATGCCGCCGCCCGAGCGCCTTGCCTGACGCGCAGCCGGGCTTTGTCGGTCGCGTCGAGTTGGTCCCAACCGTCTTGCCAGACGCAACTGATGGGCGTGCCCGCCACTTCCGTGATGCCGTACACGTGATCCACCTGGAAACCCATGGCCACTACCGCGTCCAGCACGGAGGCCGGAGGCGGCGAGCCGGCGGTCAACACCCGAACCGGGTGCGGTAATGGCGGCGGCGCTGGCGTATTGGCAATCATCGCCATCACCGTTGGTGCCGCGCAGAAATGGTCGGCGTGGTGCTCGGCGATGGCGTCCAGCACCGCCTCGGCGGTGACTTTGCGCAGGCAAATATGAGTGCCTGCCGCAGCGGTAATCGCCCAGGTGAAGCACCAGCCGTTGGCATGGAACATCGGCAGCGTCCACAAATACCGTGGTGTTTGCGGCAGCGGCCAGTTGGTCATTTGCAGCAGGCTCATCAGGTACGTGCCACGGTGGCTGACCACCACGCCTTTGGGATCGCCGGTGGTGCCTGAGGTGTAGTTTAGCGCGATGGGCTGCCACTCGGTTGCGGGCCTTACGCCTTCAAACTGCGGGTCGCCTTGCGTGAGCAGGCTTTCATAGTCCGGTGCCTGCGCGCCTGTCCAGGGGGTGGCCAGGTGATCGCGAATCATCACGATGGCCGGCGGCCGCTCAAGCTTGGACAGTGCCGCGCCTGCCACGGCCATGAACTCGCAATCGACCAATAACAACCTGCACTCGCTGTGCTGCAAGATGAACGCAATGCCGTCAGCGTCCAAGCGATGGTTGATGGTATTGAGAATGGCACCGCTCAGCGGAATGCCGAAGTGGGCCTCGATCATTGCCGGGGTATTCGGCGAGAGGATTGACACTGTCTCACCCGGTTGTACGCCCCGGCTGACTAGCGCTGAAGCGAGGCGATAACAGCGTTCTCGCGTGTGTGCCCACGTGCGCCGCACGTCGCCGTGAATGATCGCAATACGTTCCGGATGAACCAGCGCAGCACGGTCCAGGAACCCCACGGGGGTCAAGGGCACATGGTTGGCCGGGTTGTGCTCAAGTTCACTGATCATGGGCAGGTCTCCTTATTATTATTGTGAAAAACAGCGAAAGCGCTGACCGGTTCCCGTGCGGTGACCAGCGTGTTTTCAATCGCCTGGGGGTCGGCATAGCCCAGGCTCATGCCACACACCAGCATCTGGTCGGCGGGAATGTTCAGCGTCTGCGCGATAACCGGGTGGTACTTGAGAAACGCCGCCTGCGGGCAGGTGTGCAAACCGCGCCCGAGCGCGGCCAGCATGACGCTTTGCAAAAACATGCCATAGTCCAGCAAGCTGCCTTGCTCCAATACCTTGTCGACGGTAAACAGCAGGCCAACCGGGGCATCGAAGAAACGGTAGTTGCGCCCGTGCTGTTGGTGCATACGCTGCTTTTCGTGCTTGGCAATCCCCAGCAACCCGTAGAGGTCCCAACCCACCTTGCGTCGGCGATCCAGATAAGGCGTGGTCCATTCGCGCGGGTAGTATTCGTAGGGGTCCTGCATGTCGCGACTGAGTTGCGGGTCGTTATCGACAGCGGCGATGGCCTGCGACAGCTGCTCCTTGGCGTCACCGGTCACCACGTGCACCCGCCACGGTTGCATATTCACGCCTGAGGCACTGAAGCGTGCGATATCCAGAATGGCCTCGATTTCCTCATGGGCCACGGCCGTCGGAAGAAACGCCCTGACACTGCGACGTGAGCTGATAGTCCAGTCAACAGTGCGCTGCAGTTGCAGCGCAGACAGCGGCGGTGGTGACAAGCGGTCCAAGGTGTACCTCCTTTACATGGCTCAGTTCGGACGGGGTTCAGCGCGTGAGTGCCGTTAACTTGCTGACCCTTTGTGAGTCGGCCCGTGACTGATTGACAAAGGTAACCGCCAGCGCGCCAAGCAGACCCGCCAACGCGATCACCATGAAATTTTGCTCAAGGGGCAGGGCCAGTGACACCAGCCAGCCGATCAGCACCGGGGCGATGATTGCGCCGACTCGGCCAACCCCCGATGCGAACCCTACGCCTGTTGAACGGATTGGAGTTGGGTAGAAATCCCCGGCATAGGCGTAGGCAATCAACTGCGTACCCAGCGTCGAGGCGCCGACAATGAACACCACCACAAACAGCAATTCGGTGGAGCGAGTAAAGGCCATCGCAGTGAGCGCCAGTGCACCGACGACATAAAACGCAATCAGCACATGCTTGATATTGAGCTTGTCGCTCAGCCAACCGCCGCCGATCGCACCCACAATCGCCCCAACGTTGAACACAATGACGAAGTTCAATGCCGAGCCAAGACTGTGGCCGGACATCGCCATCAATTTGGTCAGCCAGGAGTTGAGCGCGTAGACCATGAAGAGTCCGGTCATGAACGCCGCCCATATCATCAGGGTACTGAAACCGCGCCCTTCGCTGAACAGGCCTTTGATCGGGCTATCGAGGGCGGCCTTGGCCTCTGCCGGATGACCGGCCAGCAGCGTCTCATCGCTCAGCTCAAGCGTGGGGTTGATTCGCAGCACAATACCGCGCAGCTCAGCCTGGCGGCCTTGTTTGAGCAGGTACGCCATGGACTCCGGCATCATCTTCAAAATCAGCGGAATCAGCAGTACCGGCAGCCCTGCCACAAAGAACACCGACTGCCAGCCATGGCTCTCGATCAGGTGCTTACCGGTGAGTGCAACCAGAATGCCGCCCACTGAGTATCCGGCAAACACCAGGGTGACAAGGCGCGTGCGCAGCCTGGCCGGCGAAAACTCGCCCATCTGTGCGGTGACAATCGGTAGTACGCCGCCAATGCCGAGGCCGGCAATGAAGCGCGAAACACTGAAGCTGAAGGGGTCGCTGGTCAGCCCCGCTGCAGCGGTAAACAGGCTAAACAGCGCGACGCAGATGGCGATCATCTTCGGTCGGCCGATGCGGTCTGCCAAGGTGCCCAGGAAGATTGCGCCGAGCATCGTACCCAGCAGCGCCGAACCGGCCATGACCCCTGCACTGGTTGCGTCAATGCCCATGTCCTGCATGATGGCGGGCAATGCGGCACCGACCACGGCGAGGTCATACCCATCGATTATCAGGATCAGCACACACCAGAACAGAATAAGCCGGTGGAACCCGTTGAATGTTGATTCGCCTGCGAGCGTATAGACGTTCACTGGTGGCATGGCGTGTCTCCTTCAATTTTATTGTTGTTGGTGAAGTCCACTTCGCCACATTCTAGGAAGGCGTCCGCGTGTCGCCCATGCCTGGGCGCATCAATGTGCGTGAGCTGTTTGGGCATTCAAGGGGTGATAAAGGGGGGGAATGTGAAAGGGGGGCTATTCGTCGAGCTGACCGCGTCGATACGCCCCGGGGCTCACACCGGTCCACTTCTTGAACGCGCGGTGAAAAGCGCTGGTTTCCTGGAAACCGGTGGCGGTCGCGACCTGTGTGACCGTCATTTCGCCACGGGAGAGCAGGTCAATCGCCATGTCGCGGCGCAGGTCGTCCTTGAGGTTTTGGTAATGCGTGCCTTCGGCTTGTAAGCGGCGCTGCAATGTGGAGTTGGACATATGCAGCACCCCGGCGAGGTCATCGCGTTCGGGCCAGCACTCCGGGGCCAAACCCCGGAGGTAACGTCGTATCTGTGCGCTGAGACTGTCGTCGTTGCGGTATCTGACCAGCAGGCTGGCAGGCGTTTCCTTGAGAAACGGGCCCAAGGTGGCGCCCGACTGGCTGATTTTCATATCCAGGCATTTTTTGTCGAAGCTGATCCAGGTTGTAGAGGCGTCGTAGTCGATGTCTTCGCAGAAACGCATGCGGTAATCGCTTTGATCCGCGGGCTTGGGCGCGCGAAAGCTCAATTTGTGCACGGGAATACGCTGGTTGACCAGCCAGCAGGAAAGCCCATGTACGAGGATAAACCAGGTGCCGTAGGCAAATAGGCGGCGTAGTACGCCCTTGTCATGCAAAACGATAAACGCCTTCTCGTCCTTGACCACGAGTTCGCCATGCACGTCATCCAGGACCAGCCTCAGAAACGCCAGCATTCTGTGCAAAGCATGGCCTAGAGTGGTGCAGTCGAGCAGCGCCTGGCACATCAGCTTGAAGCTGCCGCGGCGCATGGGATGACTGTCGATGCCGAAGAATTCGTCGTCCAGCAGGTCGGCCAACTCCACCCACAGACGGGCGAAGGCGGTCGCCGACACCCGGGCTTTTGGCGCGTCGAGCAACAGGGGGTCTATCTCTGCGTTGGCCAGGGCCACGGACAGGTCAAGACACCTGTGTCGGGCGCTATGCAACGCTTCATGCACCAGGGCAATGGAGGTGGTGCCTTTGTCCTGTGGGGGTGTCATGAAGGCTCCTCGGGCTGTAATCGGCCCTAATGTAGGGCTAATGCACACCGATCGCCAGTCGGAAAGTCCATTGCCTGCGTCAGAGATCGTAGCTAAAGCCAGCCATTATCGAGCGATCATCCTGCTGGTTGCCGAAGGTACCCATCGCATTCAAGTTCAAGCCCCATCCTGATGGCAGATGGATATCGACTTGCGCGCTCAGCCGCCCGAGCGGTCTTTCGTTCGCCCCGTTGACAGGTGTTTTGATGTTGAAATTAGGCGCGTTGCGCTGATAGCTTTCAAGGGTTCGATCACTGTCGGTAAGGGCCTGCTCTGCGGTAAGGCGCAGCAGTGACTCAACGGATACCCCGTGGCTGTTGACGCGCTTGCCGATCTGCCCCCCAAGGCTGGCGTTCAGCTGTTCGTATTGCTGGCCGCGCACGCCCATGCGCAGCAGCGAATCGCCTTGCTCAGTGTAGCCACTGATCCTGCTACGCCAGTAATCCAAGCCGACCACCGGGGCCAACTCAACGGACTCAAAGCGAAACCATTGTCCGGCACGTACTGCGGCACTCAGCACATTGGCATCGGGTGAGGCAGCCAAGTTGTCGAACACGCCTGCCCGTGAGATATCGAACTGGCCGGCGCCATAGGCCAACCCCATGTTGATAAATGTCCCTTGTGCGGCAAAGCTCGCCATGACCGCGGCTTGGCCCATCTGCAATGCGGTGTTGCTGCCACCTTTGCTTGCTTGCCTCGATTCAATATCTGAGTAGTTAAGAGCCGCGCCGAGCGTCCATTCACTTGAGAGTCGGTAGTCGACTCCGATACTGATGGCGTTGTTCTTGAAGGTGTCTTTTCCAGGGTCGAGCCCAGGCCCGGGCATCTGCGAATGGTCGGCCCCATTAGCGACGCCACCGTTGATAAAAACTGTCCAGGGTGAAGCCTGATTACGCGCCTCAATATCGATACCCCGCAGGTCATATCGACTGATCAGCGGCTGAAGAAAGTGGTTGCCTGCTGAACCGACCATGGTCGATTGCACGCTGAGGGTGTTTCGAGCATTGATGATATTGGCGATATAACTCGCAATCAGCCTTTCAAAGCGATCGGTGTAATGAATGCTGTCCTTCATTAAATAGGTGTTCTGTTGCGCAAGGGACAGTGTGTCGCATTGGTTGGCCTCGCAGTTATCCAGGCTGGTGATATGAGTGAAACCATATTTCGCGGGGTCACTTACCGTGTTTTTTAGTAAATTCAGTACATCGAAATAGTAGATGTTAACGTTGGAAATATTAAGCGCCAGCAATTGCTGGTTGAAGGTCTTGGCACTAATTGAAAGCGCTTCAAGGGCCGGGTCTGCCGCGAGCGAAGGGTCTGTCAATAACGAGACGTCATCAGAACCGATCAGCACAAAGTTATGTGCGCCCAGTGCCTGAAGTGTTCGGATGCCGGTTTCTATATTGCTGACGTAGGTATCCAATGCGGCGAGGGACGCATCATCGAAAATATCGTTGGTGCCAATCCAGATGCCAATCAGGTCATTTTTGCTCAAGGATTTTTTTCCACTGACCACGTCACTGCTGAACTTTTCTATTTGGGTCAGAAAACCGGTGGGCGCCCCCACCAAGGCGTCGTCAAAACCGGTATATCCGCTCTTTGCGCCGCCGATTGCATAACCGTTGGTATCGCTGAAGGCCAGCCCGGACAGGCCCGGTAGGACCTCGGCCCATGTGCTGCCATTGGTGAATTTCCCATCCGCGCCCGGGTAGCGACCAGGCGCGTTGCCGATGGCTGCGCCAAATTCACGCACAGAAATGCCGTTGTCGGTGAGGCTGTCGCCAAAGGAATAGAAAGAATTGCCCTGGGCGGAGTAAGACGATAGCGACAATACGCCGGCGATCAGGATACTGCGGACTCGCGTGTCTGTGATGTTCACTGTCTCTACCTGTTTTTATTGTTTTGGCAGCGTTTCCGACAATGCGGAAAAGTGTGTTGGTTATGCAGTCACATGTTTATGTCAGCGAGGATTATGCGCAGGGCAAGGCGTGATACAAATGTCAGAACTCAAAAAATCACTTATGTGTTTTCTAAACTAAACGACTGAGAGTTGTACGTTTATGTGTTAGCAACTTGTTTATTGCCGTGGTGAGGAAATCTTGCAGGAATTCATGCTGTTGGTGCTGATCCAGCGCTAAACCCGTCAGCCAGGCGGGCGCGCACTGCAGCAAGTTGGCGATCATTTTGGCAATCGGTACTGCTTGAGGATCAACGATCTGGGCAGGTGCGCCCAAGGTCATATGAAGACCGCCTTCGTAGTCTTCACGCAGCCTGTACAAGCGCTGCTGTTGTTCTTCGGTCAAGCACCCAATGTCCCGCTCCGCCAGGCGCAAGTGCCACGGCATTTCTGCATGCAGGCGCAGGTGTACCTGGATCAACAGGTTGAGTTTTTCCGGCTTTTTTACCGCTGCGCGCCTCACGCTGGCGACGCCGGCAAGCAACTCCTCATACAGCTCTTCAATCAGGTCGAACAACAGCTCCTGCTTACTGGGGTAATGGTGATAAAGCGCACCCGGTGACAGGCCCAGGGAGGAGGCAAGTTCACGCATGCCGACCTGACTGAAACCTTTGCTGGCCAGCAGTTCCAGCACCTGAGGACGGTACTGGGTGAAATGCGAGCGTCGTTCAGAAACAGGCATCGTCGGGCCTCCCGATAACGCAAAAAAAAGGAGCGTGACGCGATGGCGCCACGCTCCCGGAAAGAGTTTTCAGTGTTGTGCGGCTTTCTCCGCCCCCCAGCCGGTTTCGGCGCGCACGCTTTGCTGCTCGTAGGCATCCCGCTCGGTAGTTGTGCTCGGGCTGCGATCCAGGCAGGAAACGCCCCACGCGACGGCGAAGGCCAACGGCATCGAGAACAGGGCGGGGTAGTCGTACGGGAACAAGGCCTCGGGGTGATGCAGTACCTTGACCCATACCCCCGGCGACAGCAGCACCAGCGCCAGGGAACTGACCAAACCGCTCAGCCCGCCCCACAGTGCGCCACGGCTGGTCAGGCCTTTCCAGTACATGGCCAGCAGCAGAATGGGAAAGTTTGACGAGGCCGCAATACCAAAGGCCAGCGCCACCAGGAACGCCACGTTCTGCCCCTTGAACAGAATCCCCAACGCAACTGCCAGCACACCCAGGATCACGGTGGCCCAACGGCTGACGCGCATTTCCTTGCCACTGTCGGCTTTGCCCTTGCACAACACGTTGGCGTAGAGGTCATGGGAGATGGCGGACGCGCCGGCAAGCGCCAGGCCCGACACCACGGCCAGGATCGTCGCGAAGGCGACGGCGGCGAGGAAGCCGAACATCAAATCACCGCCCAAGGCTTGCGCCAGATGCATGATTGCCATGTTTACGCCGCCCACCAGTGGCCCGCCGATCACGCCTTGGTCGAAGTAGCTGGGGTCGGTGCCGACGATGCTGATGGCAGCGGTGCCGAGGATGCACACCAGGATAAAAAACAGACCGATCAAGCCATAGGCTACCAACACCGATTTGCGCGCCGCCTTGGCGTCCGGAACGGTGAAAAAACGCATCATGATATGCGGCAAACCGGCGATGCCGAACACCAGCCCCAGGGACAGGGAAATCATCGACACCGGGTCCGTGGCGATCTTCAACGGCCCGAGAATCAGCTGTCCGCTCTGATGTGTCGCGACGGCGCTGTCAATCATGCGCTCCATGCTGAAACCAAAGTGCTGGAATGCCAGCCCGGTCAGCAGGATGCCGCCACTGAGCAACAGCACGGCCTTGATGATCTGCACCCAGGTGGTCGCCACCATGCCGCCGAAAGTGACGTACACCACCATCAGCACACCGACGCAGACCACTGCAACTTCATAGTCGAGGCCGAATAGCAAGTTGATCAATTGCCCGGCGCCGACCATCTGCACAATCAGGTAGAAACATACGATGACGAACGAGCTGAACGCCGAAAACAAGCGAGTGGTCACCGGGTCGAGGCGATAGGCGATGATGTCGGCCAGGGTGTAGCGCCCCAGGTTGCGCAGACGCTCGGCCATCAGAAACATAATCAAGGGCCAGCCAAGAATCGCGCTGACCGAGTAAATCATGCCGTCGAAACCGGTTGAAAACACCATGCTCGAAACACCCAGCAGCACGGCGGCGGACATGTAGTCGCCGGCAATCGCAAAACCGTTTTGTACCCCGCTGATGCCGCCGCCGGCGGTATAGAAATCCGCCGCTGAGCGTGTGCGGCCAGCCGCCCAGTAGGTGATGCCGATGGTGGTCACGACGAACGCCAGGAAAATCGCAATGGCAGTCATGTTGGGCTGGCGCGCAACGGCTTGGCTGGTTTGAGCCAGGACCGCAAAGCTGCACAGGCAAAGCACCGCCGTGGCGAATAACAGGCGAGAGGCCTTCATGGTTGCACCTCCGACAGCAGCGCCCGGTTCAGCTTGTCGAACACGTGGTTGGCGCGAAACACATACAGCCCGGTCAAGAGCCAGGAGCCGACAATCAGGATGAGTGCCGACCAGATCCCCACCGTGATGCCACCGCCCACAGGCACATGCAACAGGACATGGGGGAACCAGGACACCGCCGCGACAAACAGCGAATAAAGCCCTAATACAATGGCACTGAGGGTGAAGGTCAGGCGAGTGCGACGCCGGACCAGTTCGCGATAACGCGGGCTGCTGCGCAACGCCTGATAGGCAGGGTGCAATGACATGTTGAGCTCCTTGATACCTTGATTGTTATTGGCTGGAGTTTTTTGTTATGGGGTTGCCGTGCTTGCGCACCGCGGGTGCTGCACTACGCCCCGCCGCGTTTCCATAACGCGTGGAGTGCGTGCCGGAATCAGCCTTGCAGGTGTGATGAGGACGTCATGTCCGGTGTAGGTGGCGTTAGCTTATCCAGTGCCTCACAGGCATTTAAATAACCCGATGCGCCGATTAACTTGCATAACCCGCCAGTTCATTGCGGCGTCTGGGCCTCAGGTTCTTCGCGGGCTGCACCAGCGCGTGGGGGAAAGGCCGAAGGCCTTCTTGAAGTGCCGGGTCATATGACTCTGGTCGAAGAAGCCGGCTTCGATCGACGCATCCGACAAGCCTTGCCCGGCTTGGACGAGAGCCTTTACGCGATCGAGGCGACGCAGCGTCAGATAGCGATGGGGGCTGGTGCCGAAAAACTCGCGGAAGTCACTCGACAGGCTCCAGCGGTCGCGCCCGGCGCAATGAGCGAGGTCATCGAGGGTGATTGCCTGGTCGAGGTTGTCGTCGATGTATTCGCGCGCGATGGCAGCAGCCGCAAAGTGATGGGAAGCGCTGACAAGGCCGCTGTTGGCGACGCTGGCGAGGGTGATGACAAACGTGTAGAGCGCGTCATCCTCGGCCATGGAGTCCAGGTCGGCATCCAGTGTGTTGAGCAGTGCGTCGGCGGCCACCGCCAATTGCTTATTCTGCGTGATACAGGCGCCGAAAAAGGGCAGGGCGCTGCCCTTGATGATGTCTTGAACCTGCGAAGGCGACACATACACGCCGCGATAGTGGAAACCCGCGTCGGAGCCGGCGCAACCATCATGGGATTCATCCGGGTGAATGATCATGGTTTCGCCGGGCAGGCACAGTTTGGATTCACCTCGATAGTGAAAGCGGTGTACGCCCGACAGGGTCCGCCCGATTGCGTAGGTATCGTGTCGGTGCGGATCAAACGCGTGCGAACCGAAGTAGGCTTCAAAACGCTCTACTTTTGAGGTCGGCGCTGCGTGTCTCACCCAGTCTTGTTTCGGTTGGTCGTTTTGCATGTTGGCGCACCGAGGCGATACCGCTGTTGTCTGGCAGAGCATAAGCAGATGCATCGCCGTTTGGCTTGGACGTTTGTGGGTTTAACCTGGCCTGACGGTTTTCGCGGGGCAAAAGCCGACCGGCGGGTTACATCCGCTCGAGAACGGCGGCAATTCCTTGACCACCGCCAATGCACATGGTGACCAGGGCATAACGCCCGCCACTGCGTTGCAGCTCATGGATCGCCTTGATCGCAATCACTGCACCGGTCGCCCCCACCGGGTGCCCGAGGGAGATGCCCGAACCATTGATATTGACCTTGTCCGGGTCAAACTCCAGTTGCTGTGCCACGGCACAGGCCTGGGCCGCAAAGGCTTCATTCGACTCAATCACATCGATGTCCTGGATGCTCAAGCCGGCGCGCTTGAGGGCCAGGCGGGTGGCCGGAACCGGGCCTATACCCATGTAATCCGGATCGACACCGGCATGGGCATACGCGACTAGGCGCGCGAGGGGCTGCAGGTTGTGTTGCTGGATCGCGCTGGCGTTTGCCAGCACCACAGCAGCCGCGCCGTCGTTGAGGCTTGAGGCATTGCCGGCGGTGACCGTTCCGCCTTTCTGGAACGCCGCATGCATTCGGCCCAGTTGTGCGAGGTCGAGATTGGCGCGCACGTTTTCATCGGTGTCGAACAACACCGTCTGGCGCTTGACTTGCACCTCAACCGGGACGATCTGCTCCTTGAATCGGCCTTCGCTTACCGCGCGAGCAGCGCGCTCCTGGCTTTGCAGGGCCAGGCGGTCCTGCATGTCGCGGGTAATGCCGTAGCGCTTGGCGATATTTTCGGCGGTCACGCCCATGTGCGTGCGCTTCCACGGGTCTTGCAGGATGCCATTCATGTAATCCACGGCCTGGCTATCACCCAGACGGCTGCCCCAGCGCAGGCCGGGCAGCAAGTAGGGGCCACGGCTCATGGACTCCGCGCCACCGGCTACGGCCACTGAATAATCCCCCAGCAGAATGCCCTGCGCTGCACTCAGGATGGCTTGCAGCCCGGAGCCACACAGGCGATTGACGTTAAAGGCCGGGGTTTCCTGGGGTATCTCGGCACCCATCGCAGCTACTCTGGAGAGGTAAGCATCCCGGGGCTCGGTGGGCACCACATTGCCCATGACAACGTGGCCGATAGGCTCGCCACCGATCCCGGCATGGATCAAGGCGCCTTTGACGGCGACGGTGGCCAGGTCAACCAGTGGCACATCTTTCAGGCTGGCGCCAAAACTGCCGATGGCGGTACGCGCCGTGCCAACGAAGAACACATCTTTGTGGGCCATGGAAGGCTCCCGTTTTGAGAAGTAAAGGTTCGAGGGGTAGTCAGATCGAGTAGTTCGCCAGCTCGCGGGCAATCAGCAACCGCTGGATTTCGCTGGAACCTTCGTAGATCTGAGTAATACGGGCATCGCGGTAATAGCGCTCCACCGGGTAATCCTCTAAGTAGCCATAACCGCCATGAATCTGGAGGGCTTTGGAGCACACGCGCTCTGCCATCTCCGAGGCAAACAGCTTGGCCTGGGAGGCCTCGGACAGGCAGGGAAGGCCCGCGCTTTTCAGGCGTGCAGCGTGCAGGATCAACAAGCGTGCGGCATTGAGTTGTGTGTGCATGTCGGCCAGCAAGTTGGCAATGCTCTGGTGCTCGTTGATCGGCTTGCCGAACTGCACGCGGTCGTGGGCATACACCAGTGCCGCCTCAAACGCCGCGCGGGCGATGCCCAGCGCTTGGGCGGCGATGCCGATGCGCCCGCCTTCCAGGTTGGACAGGGCAATCGACAAGCCCTTGCCCCGTGCGCCGAGCAGGTTGGCTTCGGGTATACGGCAATCGTTCAGGGTGACGGCGCAGGTATCGGAGGCGCGAATGCCCATCTTTTTCTCACTGCGCTCAACGCTGAAACCTGGGGTGTCAGTGGGTACCAGAAACGCCGACAGGCCTTTCTTGCCCAGCGCAGGGTCCGTGACCGCAAACACAATCGCCAGCTTGGCCCGCTTGCCGTTACTGACAAACTGCTTCGCGCCATTGAGCACCCAGTGCCCCTCATGCAGTTCTGCGCGGGTCCGCAGGTTATGCGCCTCTGAGCCGGCCTGGGGTTCGGTCAGGCAAAAGCAGCCGATGGTTTTGCCGCTGGCCAGATCCACCAGCCAATGATCCTTTTGGACCTGGCTGCCGTAGTTCAGGACCGGGCCGCAGCCCACCGAGTTGTGGATGCTCATCAGTGCCCCCACTGCACCATCGCCTGCGGATATTTCTTCCACGGCCAGGGCATAGGCCACGTAGTCGATGTAGGTGCCGCCCCATTCCTCGGGCACGACCATCCCGAGCAGACCCAATTCGCCCATTTGAGCTACCAGGTCATCTGTGATCCAGCCGGCTTTCTCCATGGCTTCGGCCTGGGGGGCAATCTCGCCACGAGCGAAATCGCGGGCCATGTCGCGGATCATGCGTTGTTCGTCGCTCAGTTCGAGATCGTGCATGCCAGTGCTCCTGGGTAGCGGCGAGCAGCGCCGGGGGCGAAGTCGCAGAAAAAATCCTGCACCTGTGCAGGCTCAAGCTGGGCCAGTGTCGCTGGACGCCAGACAGGGGTTTTGTCCTTATCGATGAGCAGTGCGCGAACGCCTTCCATCAGGTCTCCCGCCGCGAACCACCGAAGGTTGAGTTGCAGCTCCTGGGCAAAACAATCGCTTAGAGACAGTTCGCGGCCACGGCGCAGCAGCTCAAGGGTGATGGCCATCGCCATAGGCGACCGGCTATTTAGGACATCGACCGTTTCTTCGGCCCAGTCCTGAAACTCCGGCGTCGTTTCTGCCTGGAGTGCTGCGTGAATCGACTGCACGTCTGGGTGCGAGAAGTGCTGATCAATGGCGGGCTGCATTGCCTTAAGCTCCGACCCAGGGAATTTATTGACACCCAGTGTGGCGATCAGCGACCGCAACGCTTGTCCGGGTTGCTGGGGCCAACTCATGTTGTTCAGGCAGTGATCCAGCTCCGCGATCTGCGTGCTGCTGATGCACCAGTCTGCGAGCCCGGCATACAGGGCGTCGGCAGCGCGCACCTGAACACCCGTTACGCCGAGGTAGTCGCCCAAAGCGCCCGGCAGGCGCGACAAGAAATAACTGCCGCCGACATCGGGGAAAAAACCGATCGCAACTTCAGGCATGCCCATTCGGGTGCGCTCGGTGATCACGCGCAGGCTCGCGCCTTGGACCAGTCCCATGCCACCCCCTAGTACCAGGCCGTCGATCAGCGCCAGCACTGGCTTTGGATAGGTATGAATGTACTCATCCAGCGCGTATTCCTCGGCGAAGAACACCTGGTGCACGCCATCAGCTACTTGTTGGCTTTCGTACAACATGCGGATATCGCCGCCGGCGCAAAAGGCCTTCTCGCCAGCCGCGCGCAAGACCACTGCCACCACGTCCGGATCCTGCTCCCACGCGTGCAAGTGTTGCTGGAGCAGGCGCACCATGGTGAGTGTCAGCGCATTGAGGCTCTGCGGGCGGTTTAGGGTCAGGTGGCCTATGCGATTACGTACGGTTGCCAGAATCGAGGGTTCAATTTCTGTGCTGCTCATGCTGAGTCCTCGGCCTATCAGCAGTGTTTGAACTGCGGCGCACGTTTTTCGACGAAGGCGGCCATGCCTTCCTTCTGATCTGCAGTGGCAAACAACGAATGGAACACCCGGCGCTCGAAACGCACGCCTTCACTGAGGCTTGACTCGAAGGCGCGGTTGATACTTTCCTTGACCAACATGGTGGCTGGCAGGGAGTTTTCGGCGATGGCGCTGGCGACCTTGAGGGTTTCCTCCAGCAGCGTTTCAGTCGGAAAAACGCGCGCGACCACGCCGGCGCGTTCGGCTTCTTCTGCGCCCATATGGCGCCCCGACAGGCACATTTCCATGGCCTTGGCTTTGCCAATCGCACGGGTCAGGCGCTGTGTACCACCCACGCCCGGCAACACCCCCAGGGTGATCTCCGGCAAGCCGAAGCGTACATTGTCGGCCGCGTAGATGAAGTCACACATCAAGGCTAGTTCGCAGCCACCGCCCAGGGCATAGCCGGCCACTGCGGCGATCAATGGCTTGCGGCGACTGGCAATGCGGTCAGCGGCCGAGAAGAAATCATCGAGAAACACCTGGGGGTAGGTGAACTCGGCCATTTCCTTTATATCGGCACCGGCGGCAAAGGCCTTGGGGGAGCCGGTGATGACCATGCAGCCGATTTTCGGGTCTTTTTCCAACTGATCCAGGGCCAGATTCAGCTCGGTGATTACTTGGGTGTTAATGGCATTGAGTGATTTAGGGCGGTTCAGCGTGATCAGGCCCACACGCTCATGGACTTCCAGCAGCAGGGTTTCAAAAGGCATGGTTCAGACTCCGTAGGTTTGCATTAACGGCCAGACCGTGGCGGCTTACTTAAGGTGGCCATTCGAGTAAGGTTGCGTTGGATATGGACTTTGGCCTAGCTTAGCCAGCGTACCCGGTGCCTTGAAATAACCCGACCCGCCGAATAGTTTGCATATCGCGCCATGTCAGCCGTCAGCAGAGGAGTGCAGCAGGTGGACCATTCCGTGGATAACACCTTACCCATGACCTTCGTTCAAGGCCTGCTGCAAGGGGCTCTGAACATCTGCAGCGAGGCCGATATCCGGGCTTTCATCGGCGCCGCAGGCATAGCCGGGCACTTGCTGGAGGCGCCGGGCGCGCGGGTCACCTACGACCAGTTTGTGCGCTTGTACCAGCAGGTTGCGTTGGGCACCGATGATGAAGTGATGGGGCAGTTTTCCAGGCGCATGCGCAGCGGCACGCTCAAGTATTTGTGTTCGAGCCTGCTTGATGCTCGTTCGCTGGGCAACGCGATGTACCGCTTCACACGGTTCTGGAACCTGTTGCTGGACGACTATCGTTTTAGCTACAGCGAGCACGAAGGCCAACTTGTTATCTCGCTGGAGGCACGTAACCCAGGCGCCAACGCCCAGCGCTGGGGTCACGAACTGATGATGAAACTTGTGCACGGCGTAGCGTCGTGGTTGGCCGGCCAGGAGATCCCGCTGCACAGCGTGGCGTTTCCTTTCGCGACGCCGGTGTATGCGTCGGAATACATGCATATGTTCCCTGGCCCCATCCGTTTCGAGCAGCCGTGCACGGCGTTATCGTTCGACGCCGCGTGGGGTGCACTGCAGTTTCGTCGCAGCAAGGCCGAGTTGCTGCCGTTCCTGCGCGAAGCCCCGCGATACTGGCTGTTCACCACGCTCAAGGAGCGCCTGGTGGCGCAACAGGTGCGGCAATACCTGCTGGCCCATCTCAAGCAGGCTGACACCATCCAGGGCGCGGCGACCGCGCTGCTGCTGTCCACCCGTACGTTGACGCGCCGGCTCAAGGAGGAGGGCACCAGTTACCAGATGGTCAAGGACGCACTACGCCGAGACATCGCCGTGCAGCAGTTGATCCACACAGACCTGTCCATCACGCAGATTGCCCTGGGCTTGGGGTTTGATTCCACGGCGGTGTTTCACCGTGCTTTTCGCGGCTGGACCGGCAGTACACCTGGCGCGTATCGACGCCCAGGTGCGGACCTACAAACGTACAATCCAATTGCGGCGCCAGCCGATAAAGTCAGCTCCACATGACGGCTGATCCAGGCTGTCATCGCTACGGAGCAAGGTTATGACCCCCTTTCTGAGTTTGATCATTCGCCCTCATCGCAAACGCAGCGACAGTGTTTACCTGCTGCTGGCGCTCCTGATGGGGGGCTTCTTCGGTGGCGTCATGGGGCTCAAGATTTCACTCGCGGCAGGGCTGGCGATTGGTGCGTTCTCCACGCTGGTGCTCTACACGATGTGGCGTTCGCCGGGCTAGCCAGCCCTCTTACCGCTTAGCCCCAAAGACAGACGTAATACGCGCGGCCGCCCCATGCAGCCGCGTGAGGTCAAGTCGCGCCTGCTCTTAACTAAAAACAATAAATACCCCAGCCAAGGGGTGGAGTTGAATGATGACCCTGAAGACCGTCCAGCTTGACGATAAATACACGCTTTCCCATGGGCGTATTTTCATCACCGGCACCCAAGCCCTGGTTCGATTGTCGATGACCCAGCGTCAGCGTGATCAGCAGCAGGGCCATCACACGGCCGGCTACATCTCCGGCTATCGGGGCTCGCCGTTGGGCGGTCTGGATGATCAGTTGGGCAAGGCGAAAAAGCACCTTGAGCAGCACCACACCCTGTTTGTGCCGGGTATCAACGAAGATCTGGCGGCCACCACCATCTGGGGGGCGCAACAGGCTCATCTGAGCGGTGAGGGCAAGTACGACGGCGTGTTCGGCATGTGGTACGGCAAGGGACCCGGCGTTGACCGCACAGGTGATGCGTTCCGGCATGCGAACCTCGCGGGCACCGCGCAGTTGGGCGGGGTGCTGGTGCTGATGGGCGATGACCATACTTGCGAATCGTCCAGTACTTGCCACCAGAGCGAATTTGCCATGGTCGACGCCATGATTCCGGTGCTCAGTCCGTCCGGCGTCCAGGAAATCCTCGACTTCGGTCTGATCGGTTGGGCGTTGTCGCGTTACAGCGGCTGCTGGGTCGGCATCAAATGCGTCAAGGACACCGTCGAAGCCACGGCGACCATTGACGTGGACATAAACCGCGTGAAGATCCATATCCCCCAGGACTTTGCCCTGCCGCCGGATGGCCTCAATATCCGCCAACCCGACACCCCACACGCACAGGAAGCGCGGCTGCACCGCTACAAGCTGAATGCGGTGCGCGCCTTTGCCCGTGACAACGCGCTGGACCGCGTAGTCATTGATGCCCCTGGCGCTACGCTTGGCGTGATCACCCACGGCAAGAGCTACCTGGATGTACTGCAAGCACTTGACGACCTGAACCTCAGCGAACAGGCCGCCGCTGTCATGGGGTTGCGCATTTACAAGGTCGGGATGGTCTGGCCTCTGGAACCCAAAGGCGCGCTACGTTTTGCCGAGGGTCTGAACAAAATCCTGGTGGTGGAGGAGAAGCGCAGCCTGCTCGAATTCCAGCTCAAGGAGCAGTTCTACGGCCGCGCCGTCGCCCCGGTCATTGTCGGCAAACTGGATGAGGCGGGCCAGACGCTGTTCCAGTCGGAAATGGCCCTTGACTCCAACCAGATCGCTATCGCCCTGGGTGAACGCCTGCTCGAACTGGGTAGCAACTCCAGCCTGCGTCTGCGCATTGAAGAGCTGCGTGCCTACCAAGTGGTTAAGGGCGACACCGAGTTGCTGGCACGCAGTTATTACTTCTGCAGCGGCTGCCCGCACAGCTCGTCCACGGTGCTGCCGGAAGGCAGCAAAGGCTACGCCGGTATTGGCTGCCACTGGATGGCGCAATCCATGGACCGCTCCACCCTGGGCTACACCCATATGGGCGGCGAAGGCATGGTGTGGGTCGGCGAGGCGCCGTTTTCCAAGCGCAAGCACATGTTCCAGAACATCGGCGATGGCACCTATTTTCACTCCGGGTATCTGGGCATACGCGCCGCCGTTTCCGCCGGCACCAACATCACCTTCAAGATTCTGTTCAACGACGCCGTGGCCATGACCGGCGGGCAGAAACACGATGGCGCATTGACCGTGCCGGCCATCGCTCATCAAGTCAGTGCCGAAGGGGTCAAGCGCATCGTGGTGGTCAGCGATGAGCCCCACAAATACCCGCTGGAGACCGCCTGGCCCGCCGGCGTGACCTTCCATCACCGTGACGAACTCGACAACGTCCAGCGCGAGATCCGCGAGGTGCAAGGCACGTCGGTGCTGATCTACGACCAGACCTGCGCAGCGGAAAAGCGTCGGCGCCGCAAGCGCGGTACTTTCCCCGATCCGGCCAAACGCATCGTGATCAACGACCTGGTGTGTGAAGGCTGTGGTGACTGCGGCGTGAAGTCCAACTGCGTGTCAGTGCAGCCGGTGGAAACCGAGTTTGGTCGCAAGCGTGCGATTGATCAGTCTTCCTGCAATAAAGACTATTCCTGCGTCAACGGCTTCTGCCCAAGCTTTGTCACCGTTGTTGGCGGCAGCCTGAGCAAGCCGGAGGCGGCCGTGCAGGGGCAGGCGGTACCGTTGCTGCCGGAACCGATGCGGCCGAGTATCGATGATCGGGTCTACAGCATTTTAGTCGCGGGCATGGGCGGCACTGGGGTCGTCACCATTGGCGCCATTTTGGGCATGGCTGCGCACCTTGAAGGGCGCGGCTGTGGCTTGCTCGATATGGCTGGCCTGGCCCAGAAGGGGGGATCGGTGTGGAGCCATCTGCGCTTCGGCCCCGACCCGCAGTCAATCAAGACCATCCGTATCGCCGCCGGTGGCGCCGACCTGGTGCTGGGCTGCGACCTGATTGTGGCGGGCAACACCAAGACCCTCGCAGCAACGCGCCATGGCAGCACCTACGTCTTGGCCAACACCCAGGAAACCATGCCGGGTGCCTTTACTCGCAATGCCGATATGCAATACCCCACCCAAGCGCTGCGGCGCAATATCGTCGAGGCGGTGGGCCAGGATCATGCCGAGTTCGTAGATTGCGGTCGCATCGCCACAGCGCTGTTGGGCGATAGCATCGCCGCCAACATGTTCATGCTCGGGTTTGCTTACCAGCGCGGGCTGATTCCTATCTCTGCGACTTCGATCGAATCGGCCATCGAACTCAATGGCGCAGCCAAAAAGATGAACACAGAAGCCTTCCGTTGGGGGCGCCAGGCAGCGGTCAACCCACAAGCCGTCGAGCAATTGCTGGAGTCCAAGGCTGCCGGCCAGGGTGTGCGTATTTCACCGGAGCCCGTCAAGACACTGGATGAGGTGATCGCTGTCCGTCAGCAGTTCCTTACCGAGTATCAGAACAGTGCCTACGCCCAACGCTACAGCGCCTTGGTCGAACAGGTACGTAACGCAGAACAACGGCTCGGCACTGGACGTAGCGAACTGACCCAGGCCGTTGCCAAGTACTACTTCAAATTGCTGGCGATCAAGGATGAGTACGAAGTCGCACGCCTGCATGTAGAAAGCGGTTTCCTTGACCGCATCTCCCAGCAGTTTGAAGGCGACTACAAACTGGTGTTCAACCTGGCCCCACCGCTGTTTGCCAAACGCGCGCCTGATACCGGACTGCCGAAGAAAAGCGAATTTGGCCCCTGGATCGTGCCGGTGTTCCGCCTGCTCGCCAAGCTGCGTGGGCTACGGGGGACTGCGCTGGATGTGTTCGGCTACTCCGTCGAGCGCCGTCAGGAGCGCGCGCTGATCCAACGCTACGAGGCGGTGATTGCTGAGGTATTGCCGCTGCTGGAGGACGGTGGCGCGCATTACGACACGCTGCTGGAGCTGGTTTCGCTACCCGAGCAGATCCGCGGTTATGGGCACGTTCGCGCCAAAGCCATGGCGTTGGCCAGGCAGCGCGAAAGCGTTTTGCTGGATGTGTTGCGCGGTCGTGTGATCGCGCTGAAAAAAGTGGCTTGATTCACCCAGGTCGCACCGATTATCAATGGAGGATAAAACCATGAACTCACTGATCAAACCGCCCGTTATCGCCGCCCGTATGGACGATGTGGCGCCGTTTCATGTGATTGATATCCTGACCCGCGCCAAGCGGCTGGAGGCGGAAGGGCGCGACATTGTGCACATGGAGGTCGGCGAGCCCGACTTCCCGACCCCACCCGCCATCATTGCTGCCGGCCAAGCGGCCCTGGCCAACGGCAAGACCACCTACACCCCGGCGCTGGGAATTCCCGAACTGCGCCAGGCAATCGCCGATTACTACTTGCAGCGCTATGGCGTCACGGTGCCGGCGGCACGCATCGTGGTGACGGCGGGTGCTTCGGGTGGGCTGTTACTCGCACTGGCCTGCCTGGCCGAGCCGGGCAAGGAATGGTTGCTGACCGATCCTGGATACCCGTGCAACCGCAATTTCGTGCGAATCTTTGAGGGCGTGCCTACCTCGATTCCGGTGGGCGAAGCGCATAACTTCCAGCCCACCCTGGCTGACCTTGAAGCCCATTGGAATGATTCGACCGCCGGCGCGCTGTTTGCCTCACCGGCCAACCCTACAGGCACCATGCTCAGCCTCGAACAGGTCCGCACGTTCGCAGAATTTATCCGCGCCAAGGGCGGGCATTTTATTCTCGATGAGATCTACCAGGGCCTCACCTACGACCAGGAGTCCACCACCGCACTGCAGTGCTGCGAGGGCGTCTGGATCGTTCAAAGTTTCTCCAAATACTTCCAGATGACCGGCTGGCGCCTGGGCTGGCTGGTGGTACCCGAAGGCTATACACGGCACATCGAAAAGCTTGCGCAAAACCTGTTCCTGTCGCCGTCGGCACCAGCCCAGTACGCGGCGCTGGCAGCCTTTAAACCCGAAACCCTCGACTTGCTGGAGACGCGTCGCATGGAGTTCCAGCGCCGTCGCGACTTCCTTTCTGCCGAGTTGGCAAGGTTAGGCTTTCGTGTGGTGGCCAAGCCGGAAGGCGCGTTTTACATCTATGCCGACTGTTCAGCATTCACCACCGACAGCTTTGCATTCGCCATGACGCTGCTGGAAGAGGCTGGGGTGGCAACGGGGCCGGGTCTGGATTTTGGGACCAATCAGCCGGAGCGCTATATCCGCTTCTCCTACACGACCAGTATTGAAAGGCTCATAGAAGCGGTTAGTCGTATGGAGCAGTTTCTGCAGGTGCGCCATGCTCTGGGAAAAGCCAACGGGAAGGGGCAATCCCAAAACTGCGCGTGAAGTGCCGGGACATATGGCTCTGGTCGAAGAAGCCCGCATCGACCGCGGCTTTGGACAAGGTCTGCCCGGCTTGTACCAATAGTTTTACGCGGCTTAGCCGGCGTGCGGTGATGTAGCGATGGGGGCTGGTACCGTAGAACACCCGAAAATCCTTTGACAGGCTCCAGCGGTCGCGCCCCGCGCACTCTGCGAGCTCGTCAAGGGTGATTGGGCCGTCCAGGTTGTCATGAATATAGTCCCGCGCCCTGCGTGCGGCCTCGAAATGATGGGCCGTGCGTGTGCGGGGTTGGCCGGTAACGGCCGCGAGGGTGGTCACGAAGGATAGCAGTGCATCTTCTTCAGACATGGGATCGAGGTCTTGCGCGTGCAAGAGTTCGAATACCGTCGTCGTCAGACGTGGGTCCTGGGATACCGCGTTTTTCAGGAACGGCAACGGTTTGCCCTGGAGGATTTGTTGTACCAGCGCGGGCGGCAAGTACAGGCCCTGATAGCGAAAGCCAGCGTCGGTACCGGCGCGGCCATCATGCTGTTCGTCGGGGTGCACTACCATCACTTCACCAGGGGCGCAAACTTTGGCCTCACCTCGGTAATTGAAGCGGTGCGCGCCGTGCAGCGTGATGCCGATCGCGTAGGTATCGTGCTGGTGCGTGTTGAACGCATGGGTGCCAAAAAATGCTTCGAGTCTCTCTATGGGGGAGGTCTGCGGCGCGTGTCTGACCCAGTCTTTTGTCTGCATCGGGAGCGGCTACTCAGTGATTTCCCGCAGAGTACGTCTGCACTGGGGGCCGTGGCTTGCACGTTTGTGGTTAGACTATCGTTGTCGATTGCCGCCCGTTGTCGCAAACCGACTGCGATAAGCGGCTGGCGTCGATCCCACTTGCTGGCGAAACAATCGCGTAAAGGAACTGGCGTTCTGATAACCGACTTGATTGGCAATCTCCTCGATGCTCAGATCGCCGCTCTCGAGCAGGGTCATGGAGATCTCAATACGCAGATTTTGCAGGTAGGCGAGGGGCGTTGTCCCCAGCACGCTGTTGAAGTGGCGGATCAGCGTACGCACGCTGACTGACAGCGCAGAAGCAAGCTCAGGCAGGCTTATATCCTCGGCAAAGTGCTTGAGCAGCCAGTGCTGTGCCTTGGCGACCATGGTGTCGCTGTGCACCGTTTCCATCTGCAGGGGCAGATAAGGCAGTTGAGTGGTCTGGCTGGTGTCGATAAGCATCGTTTTGGCGGTCAGGGTCGCGGTATTCGCGCCACAGAAATGCTCAACCATCCTGACCCCTTGCAGCAGATACGATGCATTGGCGCCGGCACACCACAGGCGGTCTTCCTCAGTCACCATCGAGCGCAATTGCAGGTTCACCGTGGGGTGGCGCTCGCGAAACAGCCGCTCCAGCCACCAGGTGGTAGTGGCCTGGCGGCCCTGCAATAAGCCTGTTTCGGCAAGCAGGAAGGTACCCGTGCAATTAGCGGCCAGCACCGCGCCCTCGCGCCATTGCGCCTTGAGCCACTCTAACTGCGGAGCGGCGGATTCGAGCATCTGTTCGAAAGCGTCATGCCCGGCGTAGTACAGCCCCGGAATAAAGATCATATCGACCTTCTCTTGCGGCAGTGGGGTGGCAATGTTCAACGCCAAGCCATTGCATGCCGTGACGGGCTTACCCTTGTTCGACACGAACTGCCAGGAAAAGGGCCGGGCAATGGCATTACCGGTCTTGTGTTGCTGGCGACTGAGGTGCGCATTGGTGACATGGAACACGTCGGCGATGCCGGCGAGGCTGGAGGCATAACAGCCATCGAGGGCAAGAATGGCGACGCGTACCGGGGTGATTTTCATAATGGCAAATTACGCATAAAAATAGTCATTAATGCCAATTTAGCACCGCGATCCGCTTCCGTACAGTGAGCTCATCAGCCATTGACCGGAGCTTTCATGAACGTACTGATTGTCCACGCGCACAACGAACCGCAGTCATTCAACACGGCCATGTTCAACCTCGCTGTGGAGGTGTTGAGCGGGCAGGGGCATGAGGTGGACGTGTCTGATTTATACGCGATGAACTTCAACCCTGTCGCCAGCGCCAGCGACTTTGGCCAGCGCGCCAACAGCGAGCACCTGGTCTACGCCCTGGAGCAGCGCAACGGTTACACCACTGGCACCCTCGCGCCGGACATCCTCGCTGAACTGGAGAAGATCAAGCGCGCCGACCTGATCATCTTCAACTTCCCGATCTACTGGTTCAGCATGCCGGCGATCATGAAGGGCTGGTTCGACCGCGTGTTCATTTCGGGGTACTGCTATGGCGGTGCACGCATTTATGACCGCGGAGGCTTGAAGGATAAAAAAGCCATGCTCGCGTTCTCCCTGGGCGGGCAGGACCATATGTTTGGTCCCGGCGCTGTGCACGGTGAGCTGGAAATCCTGTTGCAGCCCATCCAGCGCGGTGTGCTGGGCTATGTCGGTCTTACGGTGCTGCCGCCATTCGTGGCCTTCCATGTGCCCTATATCAGCCAGGCGGCGCGTGAGGACTACCTGGCGAAGTACCGCGAGCATCTGTTGACCCTGGATCAGCGTGCCGCGCTCGAGTTTCCGTCGCTTGACGACTACGACGAAATCCTGCGCCCAAAACCTTCGACGGCTCACGCGTGAAGGTCTGCGAGGTCGATATGACAGCTGCTTTAAACACAGATGCAGGCGTTCAAGTCGAACGCCAAGGGCTCATTGGTTTCATCACGTTGAATCGTCCTGAGACCGGCAACAGTGTGGATCTGGGCATGGGGCTGGCGCTGAGAGATGCGGTGCGCTCGTTGGTAGTGAACCCGCCAAGCGTTGTGGTGCTGCGCAGCAGTGGCGCGCACTTCATGGTGGGGGGCGATGTGCGCCGCTTCGAGGCTTTGTTGAATGTCTCCAACGCGGCGTGCGCCGATGAGTTGGAAACCCTGATCAGTGCCGTCAACGAAGCGGTAACCGGGCTGACGCAATTGCCCTGTCCGGTGCTGGCTTTGATCAACGGCGTGGCCGCTGGCTTTGGCCTGTCGCTGGCCTTGGCATGCGACATTCTGGTCGCGGCCGACGATGCAAGCTTCCTGATGGCGTACAGCGCAATTGGCGCAACGCCAGACGGCGGTGCTACCTGGCATCTGCCACGGCAGGTTGGGTTGCATCGGGCCATGGCCATCGCGTTGTTGAACCCGAAACTGAGCGCCGCGGACGCGAAGGCCGCGGGCCTGGTGACTGAAGTGGTGCCTCGCGATGAACTACACACCGCTGGCCTGGCCATCGCCCAGCGTTTGGCCGACGGCCCCGCGGCGGCGCATGCGGGGATCAAACGCTTGCTGCGTAGCGGCCTGGACGCAACCCTGGAAACGGCCTTGGCAGCCGAAAAAGCCACGTTCGTGGCGGTTTCCGCCAGCGCTGACTTTGCAGAGGGCGTCGCCGCGTTCTGCCAGCGACGCAAAACTCAATTTGGTGCTTCTCGTTAATTCTCCAAGAGGTCTTTCATGAACATCGAAGGTTCGGTTTTTTTCATCACGGGTGGTGCTTCAGGGTTAGGCGCTGCCACAGCCAAATGGTTGGTCGAGGCCGGTGCCCAGGTAGTGTTGGCTGATCTCAATACAGCGGCAGGTGAAGCGCTGGCGAATGAACTCGGAACGGCCGCGTTGTTTGTGCATGCGGATACGGTCGACGAACACTCCATGCAGGTCGCTATTGATAAATCGTTGAGCCGCTTCGGTCGGGTGGATGGACTGATCTGCTGCGCCGGCGTTGCGCCTGGGCAGAAGGTGCAGAGTAAAGTGGGGCCGCATGACTTGGAGACCTTTGCACGGGCAATCACGATCAATCTGGTGGGTACGTTTAACGCCATCCGATTGACCGTCGCCGCCATGAGCAACAATGTGCCCAATGGCGATGGCGAGCGCGGGGTAATCATCACGACCGCTTCCGTGGCCGCCTTTGATGGGCAAATCGGTCAGGCGGCCTATGCGGCATCCAAAGCTGGCGTGGTTGGCATGACACTGCCGATTGCCCGCGAGCTGGCACGTGTCGGCATTCGAGTCGTGACCATCGCCCCCGGCATCTTTGAGACGCCGATGCTGCTGGGTCTACCGCCAGCAGTACAGGAGTCCCTAGGCAAAACGGTGCCGTTCCCGTCACGTCTTGGACGCGGTAGCGAGTACGCGCAACTGGTAGCGTCGATCGTGCAGAACCCCATGCTCAACGGCGAGGTGATTCGCCTCGATGGTGCACTGCGCATGGCCGCCCAATAAGGAGTAACGCAAGCTACAGCTTAATGTGAACAGGAAGTTTGAATAAGTTTGGTGACGTTGGAAGTCATTCCAGCGGCACTAAAGTGTGCGTCACAGTCGAAAATAATAAAAAACAGCAATAACAATAAAAATAGCGAAAGGTAGACTAACCATGCATTTCAACTTCGGTACAGTTATGCCCGTACTCTGCGCAGTCGCAGCCCTGGGTATTGTCGGATCGGCTCACGCAGACTTTCTGGGGGACAGTAAATCCACTTTGGAACTGCGTAACTTCTATATGAATCGCGACTTCCGACAGGGCGGCTCGGCGCAAAATAAAGCAGAGGAATGGGCGCAAGGATTTATGTTGCGCTTAGAGTCCGGCTACAGCGAGGGCCCAGTAGGTTTCGGTATTGATGCCATCGGGATGCTGGGGCTGAAACTGGACTCCAGCCCTGATCGGGTTGGCACTGGCCTGCTCAAGACCAATGCGGTCGGGCCAAAGCGTGCCAAGGATGAATATGGCGAGTCTGGCTTTACTGCCAAGGTACGTATCTCCAAGAGCACCTTGAAGCTCGGCACAGTCCAGCCGGTGTTGCCGCCTCTGATACGCAATGACTCACGCCTTATGCCGCAGACCTTTCGCGGGGCCTGGTTGGCCAGTAACGAGATCGAGGGTTTAAACCTTGACCTGGGCCGTCTTGACCGGGTCAATCAGCGCGACTCTTCGGACAATGAAGTGATGACGGTCTTCAATGGCGGCAAGCGCAATATAGTGCTGGGAAGTGCCAAAACCAGTGATGAATTTCTGTTTGGCGGAGGTCGTTATCAATGGACCCCGACACTGTTCACCAGTTATTACTACGGTGGTCTTGATGGCATCTACAAACAACACTTGATCAATCTGGTGCACCAATTGCCGTTGGGGGGTGGGCAAAGCCTTAAGTCCGATATCCGATTTGCACACTCGGGTGCCGATGGCGGAAGTAACGTGGACAACGATGCTCTGGGCGCCTTGTTTACCTACAAAATGCTTGGCCACAGCTTCAGCGCCGGCTACCAGCACCTCAGCGGTCGCACCGGTTTCGCCTACGTCAATGGCGCGGACGATGCTTTGCTCAACCAGGTACAGATCAACGACTTTGGCAACCGCGATGAGCATTCATGGCAGGTGCGCTACGACTATGACTTCGCCGCGTTGGGCATTCCCGGGTTGACCCTGATGACCCGCTATCTCTCGGGTGACAACGTGGACCGCGGGGCGGGGCTGAGCGAAGGCAGAACCTGGGAGCGCAACACGGATCTGGGGTATGTCATTCAGAGCGGACCACTGAAAAACCTGGCGTTGAAGCTGCGTAACGCCACCACCCGCAGCAACTTCCTGAGTGATCTGGATGAGAACCGCCTGATCGTCAGCTACAGCTTGCCACTCCGGTAGGCCCGAAATAGTCGCAGCCTGGCGCACACCCACGGGGAATTACTGGCTTGGCAAGATTGGCATAAAAAACGTCAGTTTTGCCAATGTGCCAGCGCTGTCGACTCTCGTACTGTGCATACAGGCACAGCAGTACTTCAATGTTGAGACAGACACGATGAACACAATAAAAAGAAGTTATTCGCGTGGCGCGGTTCATATTCCGTTGATAGAGAAAACCCTGGGAGATTTCTTTGACGACGTGGTCGCGCGATTTCCCGATAATGAGGCGCTTGTTTCGTGTCATCAGAATATCCGGCTTAGCTATTCTCAACTTCAAGCTGAAGTAAACCAACTGGCGAGTGCCCTGATTGCGTTGTCGCTGGCGCCGGGCGATCGTGTGGCCATCTGGGCAAACAACAGCGCCGAATGGTTGATAACCCAACTGGCGACGGCCAAGGTCGGGATCATCCTGGTCAACTTCAATCCAGCCTACAAAACCATGGAACTTGAGTACGCGTTGAACAAGGCGGGCTGCAAGGCATTGATCACCCTGTCGGCATTCAAGACCACCGATTACCTGCAAGTGATCAGAACGATTGCCCTGGAAATCAACACCTGCGCGCCTGGGCATCTCAGTGCTGCGAGGCTGCCCGCGTTGCATACGGTGATCCACCTGGGCGAGGAGCAAGTGCCCGGTTTTATGCGCTTTCGCGATCTGATGAGCCTGGGGGATGCCTTGGACGAGCGCGTCCCGCGTGTCGCGGCGACGCTGAAGAACACTGATGCGATCAACATCCAGTTCACCAGCGGCACCACGGGCTCGCCTAAGGGCGCAGCGCTGACCCATCGCGGCATTCTCAATAATGGATTTTTCCTCGGCGAGGGCATGAGCCTCACGGCCACTGACCGTCTGTGCATTCCCGTGCCGTTGTTTCACTGCTTTGGGATGGTGGTTGGCAACCTGGCGGCATTGAGCCATGCCAGCACCATTGTCTACCCAAACGATACGTTTGACCCGGTGCGCACCCTTGAGGCAGTACAGAATGAGCGCTGCACCGCCCTGCATGGGGTGCCGACGATGTTTATCACCGAGCTGGACCACCCACGGTTTCACGAATTTGACCTGTCCACCTTGCGCACCGGCATCATGGCCGGTACGGCGTGCCCGATCGAGGTGATGCGCCGCGTTCAGCGCGACATGCATATGCGCGATGTCACCATTGCCTACGGCATGACCGAGACCAGCCCCGCCAGCTATCAAAGCACGTGTGAGACACCGCTGGAAAAACGTGTGTCGACCATCGGCAAAGTGCATCCCCATCTGGAAGCCAAGGTGGTCCACCCTGAGTCAGGAGATACTGTGCCGACCGGTGTAGTGGGGGAGTTGTGTATTCGCGGTTATTCGCTGATGCAAGGCTACTGGAATGATCCGGAAAAGACCGTTCAAACCATCGACAGCGACGGCTGGATCCACAGCGGCGACCTGGCCACGATGGATGCCGAGGGCTACGTCAGCATCACCGGGCGTATAAAGGATATGGTGATACGCGGTGGCGAAAATATTTCCCCGCGCGAAATCGAGGAGTTCCTGTATCAACACCCGGCCATTCAGGATGCGCAGGTGATCGGTGTGCCGGATGAGAAGTACGGCGAGGAGCTGTGTGTCTGGGTCATCGTGCGCCCGGGCCTGGTGATCAACGAAGACGAAATACGCGAGTTCTGCAGCAGCCAGATCGCTCGTTACAAAATCCCACGCTACATACGCTTCGTAGACGGCTTTCCGATGACGCTCTCCGGCAAGGTACAGAAGTTCAGGATGCGCGAAATCATGGAAGAAGAGCTTGCGTTGGCTGTGTGCTAGAGCGTTGCTGACATTCAATGATGCGCCAATTCAGAGGCGCCACCGATAAGGAGTGAAACATGGCATGGCAGATTGAAGTGATGGAGGGGTGTGCGGTTGTGCGCATGAATACTAACAAGGTCAATGTGCAGAACGACACCTTCTTCAAGGACCTGCATGATGCCTTCGATCGGCTCGAAACCGAGTTCAGCGAGTTGCCGGTGATTCTAACCGGGCAGGGCAATGCCTTTTCAGCCGGTATCGACTTCAAGTACAGCTTTGATGTATTTGGCAGCCAGAACAAAGAGCGGATCCGCCAGTGGTACGCCGAATACCGCGCGACCAACCTGCGTATTTTCCAGTACCCGCGCCCCACGGTGGCAGCGATCAACGGGCATGCCATTGCCGGCGGTCTGATCACGGCTCTGGATTGCGACTTCCGTATCGCTGCGCGCAAAGAGGCCAAGTTCGGCCTCAACGAAGTGCCTATCGGTATTCCGATGCCCGCCGCGTATGTGGAAATCATCAAGTACGCGTTGGGTGATCAGGTCGGCGCGCTGACCACCCTCAAGGGTGAGCTCTATTCTCTGGAGCAGGCCGAGAAGCTCGGGTTCTTCCATGAGGTGGTGGAGGAATCGCAACTGCTGGCCACCGCGCTTGCCTATGCGCGCTGCATTACCCCCGATTGCAACGTGGCGTATGCCATGTCCAAGAAGGCCTTGCAGGATTCAGTCATGCAGCAGATTGACCTGCGAACCACGCTGCTCGACCAGGAACTGCCCACCGGCATGAGTGATGAGGGTAATCGCCGGTCCCAGGACAAGCGTCGCCGGGAAATCATGGGTGAATAGGAGTTAAAACGCCGTGGAAATAATCGACGCCTGGATGCAGTTTCCCAACAAGCGTTTTTTGCAGGACTCGATGTTTGAGTCATTGCGGCGCTGGCCAACAGCATGGAAGGCTTTAGCCGAAAATACCCCTGACATCACCTCGGCCGAGGCGCTTGAGACCTTCCGAAAGGACGGAGTATCCAAGGTCTTTGCCAGTGCCTGGTGGGGGCCGGCTGGGCCGATGATCACTAACGAAGAAGTGGCGGCTGCGGTCTCGGCGCAACCGGAGCGGGTCATTGGCGTAGCGTCAGTGGACCTGAGCCGGCCGATGGATGCGGTAAGGGAGTTGCGTCGTTGCGTCAGGCAATATGGCTTCAAGGCCTTGCGCGTGTTGCCCTGGCTATGGGGGCTGCCGCCTGATGACCGCCGATACTATCCGCTATACGCCGAGTGCATCGAGCTGGATATCACCTTCTGTTTGCAAGTGGGCCATGCAGGCCCGATGCGCCCGTCTGAGCCCGGGCGCCCGATGCCTTATCTGGATAACGTAGCGCACGAGTTTCCTGAGCTACGCATCGTCGGTGGACATATCGGCTTTCCGTGGGTGGCCGAAATGATTTCCCTGATGATGAAGCACCCGAACGTCTACGTGGATACATCAGCCTACAAGGCTTCGCGGTTTCCTGCGGAGCTGGTGGCGTATATGCGTGGAGCGGGGAAGAGAAAGGTCTTGTTTGGCACCAATTACCCGATGCTGACTGCCGCTGATTGTTTACAAGGGCTGCAAGCGTTGAACCTGGAGGAAGATGTACAGCGCTGTTTCCTGGCGAACAATGCGCGCCGGGCATTCAAGTTGCCCGGCTAAAGAGTCAAACAGTCATTTACCCAGCATGCGCCTTGCCGAGGTCAGTACGGGTGCATCGATCATTCTCCCTTCAAAGGAAAACGCCCCGCCGTGCTGCTTTGCCGCCTCGAGCACGCGCTCTGCCCAGGCTTGCTCGTGTGCTGAAGGTGTGAAGATACTGTCGACCTGCTCGACCTGTTTAGGGTGCAGGCAGAGCATGCCGGCGAAGCCCAGATCCTTTGAGGCGGTCGCAAAGGCGCTAAGGCCCTCCATATCACTTAGCACGGGGTAAACCGTGTCGACGGGCGGTTCCAGACCATTGAGTGCGCTGTGCAATAGCAGCGCATAACGAACCTGGTCGAAGATCCTGTGACTGCTGGGCGAGTAGGCATTGATACCGAGCTGGATAGCCAGATCCAATACGCCAAACACCAAGCGCTCGATGCCTTTGCAGGTCGCTGACTCGGGGAGTGTCAAAAGGCCTTGAGGTGTTTCTATCAGTGGCCAGATTTTGCGGCAGGAATCAGCGACTTCTTCCAGCTGTTTAAGGCTTTCGGCCTTTGGCACTATGACACCAGCTAGGTGGGGGTGAGCCTGGCACAACGCCAGATCCTGTTTATAAGCCTCATCGCCATTTGAGTTGATCCTGACCATCACATTTTGATGACGCGTCTGCGCCAAATACCGATCAGCATTTTCGCGCGCCTGGTCCTTATGCTGTGGCTCAACGGCATCTTCCAGGTCGATGACGACGCGGCCTGCGCCTGTCGCTATAGCTTTTTCGAAGCGTTCCGGCCTGTCCCCAGGCACAAATAACACAGTCCTAATCATAGGGGCTCCCGCGGCAGGCATTGCACTGAACAGCGCAATACCTGCAGGTAGTGATTAACGATTCAGATCGAGATTCTTGGTTTCACGTATGTAGATAAAACCAACGATGCAGGTGAGCGCCGCTACGCCGATGGGGTAGTAAAGCCCCGCATAAACATTGCCTGTCCACAGCACCAGCCAAGATGAGATCAGCGGCAGGAAGCCACCGAAGCAGCCATTCCCCAAGTGATAGGGCAATGACATGGAGGTGTAGCGAATGCGTGCAGGGAACAACTCGACCAGGAAGGCGGCCATGGGGCCGTACACCATGGTGACGTACGTCATCAACAGCACCAGCAGTAGCAACATCATCGGCTTGTTGACCTGGGTCGGGTCCGCCGCGCCTGGGTAACCGGCACTGGCTAACGCCGCTGTCAGTGTCGGCTTGTCGGGCGCGGTCAAATTAAGGGCGCCGATGGAAATAGCAACACTGTTGTTTGCCTCTATCACCGTACGATAGGGCACACCACGCGCCGACAGTTCATTGCGGATGGCATCGCAGTTATTGCAGTTTTCTGGGGCGGTAAGGATTACAGGGGTGGTAGCAATAGCGGCTTCCAAGGCGGGGTTGCCGTAGTGCATCAGCCCTTTGTAGATAGGCATGAAGGTCAGTGTCCCCAAGAGGCAGCCGGCAAGAATAATCGGCTTTCTACCGACCTTATCCGATAGGTATCCGAAGAACACGAAGAGCGGGGTTCCGATGACCAATGCCAACGCGACCAGCATGGTGGACAGGCCAAACTCGATCTTCAGGATACTTTGCAGAAAGAACAGGGCGTAAAACTGCCCGGTGTACCAAACGACCGCTTGTCCGGCAATGGCGCCCAACAATGCAATGAACACCAGGCGCAGGTTTTTCGAGTCGCCAAAGCTTTCCTTCACCGGGTTGGCCGATAACTTGTGCTCGGCCTTCATCTTGAGAAAAACCGGGGATTCGCTGAGTGTCATGCGGATATAGACCGAGACCATCAGCAGCACCAGCGACAGCAGGAATGGAATACGCCACCCCCACGCACGGAATTCCTCCTCACCCAGCAGTGACCGACAGGTAAGAATGACGCCAAGTGACAGCAAGAACCCGATGGTTCCTGTGGTCTGGATCCAGCTGGTGCGAAAGCCACGCTTCTTCGCAGGCGCGTGTTCGGCGACGTAAATGGCGGCACCGCCATATTCGCCGCCCATGGCCAGGCCCTGGATCAGTCGAAGGAGCACTAACAGGATCGGCGCGAGAATACCGACTTGTTCGTAGGTCGGCAGGACACCCACCAAGGCGGTAGACAAGCCCATGATTACAATGGTGGCGAGGAAGGTTTTTTTGCGGCCGAACAGGTCGCCAAGGCGCCCGAATATGATTGCGCCTACAGGCCTGATGGCAAACCCGGCGCCGAAAGTAGCCAGGCTGGCCAACAGGGCTGCTGTTTCGTTGCCTTTCGGAAAGAATAACGAGCCGAAGAACACGGCGAGGCTTCCGTACAAGTAGAAGTCATACCATTCGAATACAGTCCCCAGTGACGAGCCTAGTATCACTCGCCGTTCTTCTTTGGGGGTGGTGGTGTGCGTTGTGTGAGCGTCTGTATCGATTGCAGTAGCCATTGTCATTCACCGTGTTTTACGGATGAGCTCCCACAGCCCTCCTGGCTAACGTGTGCGTTGACCGAGACGGCTGTAGCGAGCCTGAGAAGTTTTTTATTGTTTAGGCTAGTGACGAGCAGAAGTGTTAGAGGAGGGTAGTGCCACCATCCACCATCAACGTCTGACCAGTAACGAAACCGCTGCCTTCGCTGGCGAGGAAGATGACCGCACCGACGACGTCATCCGGTGTCAGGTTGCCCTTGAGGCTCTGACCCGACTTGATAGCGTCTGTAGCTTTGTCCAGCTTGTCGTCGAAGAACTGGCTGGTGGCCTCGGTCAGTACCAGGCTCGGCGCGATGCTGTTTACACGGATCCAGTGGCGGCCGACTTCACGGGCCAAACCACGGGTAATACCAATGACGGCTGCTTTGGAAGCGGTGTAGTGCAGGGCATAGGGCATGCCGTAGACCGCGGCCAGTGACGCGATGTTGATGATACTGCCGCCGCCGGCCGCTTTCATCGAAGGGAATACGGCTTTGGAGCAATTCCAGACACCCTTTACGTTGACATTCATGCAGCGGTCCCAGATGTCCGGATCGATGTCCGTGAACGGCGTATTTTTGAGGTCGGCCCACAAGGCTGCATTGTTGACCAAGACGTCGATCTTGCCGAAGCGTTCAACGGCAGCCTCTGCCATCTTCTGAGTGCTGGTCGCGTCTGCGACGTCTACTTTTACCGTCAGAAAGGGAATATTTTCCTTGGCCAGAAGATTTTCGGACTCTACACAGTCATTGAAGTCTGCCAGGACAATGTTGGCGCCCAAGCGGCCCAGTTCCAGCGCATAGGTTTGACCTAGCCCACGGGCAGCGCCAGTGATGATGATGGTTTTACCAGTCATGTTGTTGGTGTTTTTAGTCATGATAATTACCTCTTATTGGATGAGTTATTGACGCGCGCCGAAACGGGAGATGCCGTTTTCAAGTTCTTCTGAGTGAACCGTGCTGTTCCAGAGGGTGTTTTCCATCCATAGCCCGTCCTGCAGCGGTCGCCCCAGGCCGCGCAGTACCGACTCTTTATCAGTGCGCAGCGAGGCTTGCGGGAGTGCGGCAATTTGCCTGGCGTATTCCAGGGCCTTGTCCAACAAGGCTTCACGGGGGACAACCTGATTCAGGAAGTTGATGCGCAGGGCTTCTTCAGCGGTGAATTGCCGACCGCTGAGAATCAAGTCCAGCGCATTGCCCAGGCCGACGATATGCGGCAGACGTTGAGTCAGGCCCGACTCGCAACCGATATCCCAGCGCCTGTTCAGCACACCAAACTGGGCTTCGGGCACTGAAAATCGAATGTCGCAGGCCATGGCCAGTTCCATTCCGCCTGCGAGGCAATACCCGTTGATCGCGGCGATGATGGGCTTGTACACCTCGACGCCACGGGTCAGACCGCCGAGCCCTGGCTCATAGGCGGCGCGTTCACGCAGGTCGTTCAAACTCAGGGTGGAGGTACGTTTCGCGTAACCTTTGATGTCCCAACCCGAACAAAAAGACTTCTCGCCAGCCCCTGTCAGAACCGCTACGTTCAGCTCCGGGTCCTTACGAAATTTCACCCAGGCTTCACACAACCCTTCGTGGACCGCTTCATCGATGCAATTTTCGCGGTTGGCGTTATTAATCGTGATTAGCACGACGCCGCCGGCTTGTTTTTCGTACCGGACAGCTGCCGGCAGTTCATTTGGCTGAATCATGGTCCGCTCCTAGCGAATACGCGCCCAAGTGGTTTTGAGGTCGGTAAATTTCTCCAGACCCTGGATACCTTTGTCGCGACCAAATCCAGATTGTTTGAACCCACCAAACGGAACACCGAAGTCGATTTCGTTGAAGCAATTGATCCAGACAGTGCCTGCCTTGACGCCTCGGGACACTCGGTGTGCCTTGTTGATGTCGTTAGTCCAGACAGAGGCGGCCAGGCCGTAAGGGGTGTCGTTGGCCAGCGGCAGAATTTCGCTTTCTTCGTCGAACGAAATGACCGACAGGACAGGGCCAAAGACCTCTTCCTGGGCAATCGTCATGGACGGCAGTACATCGTCGAACAACGTTGGCGTCAGGTAGTAGCCACCGCTATCAACAAGGCTGCGTTCGCCGCCACAACGCAGGGTGGCGCCGTCGCGTTGAGCGCCTTCGATATAGCCACACACGCGTGAAAGTTGTTTTTGGCTGACGATGGCGCCCAGACGGGTCTGCGGATCCAAAGGGTCGCCAGGGACCAGGCGGCTGGCGGACGCAATGATCTTGTCCACCAGCTCATCCTTGATTTTTCGATCAACGATTAGCCGTGAGCCTGCGTAACAGACCTGGCCTTGGTTGGTGTAGATACCGAATGTAACGGCTTTGGCCACCTCATCCAGATTGGTGAAGTCGGACAGCACGACTTGAGGGCTTTTGCCGCCACACTCCAAGCTCAGTCGCTTCATGTTGGACTGGCCTGCGTACTGCAGAAATTTTTTGCCGACGTCGGCAGAACCCGTGAAGGAGATGAAGTCGACATCAGGGTGCAGACCAAGGGCCTGGCCTGCTTCGGCGCCGCCAGGAATGACGTTGAATACGCCTTCCGGAATACCTGCTTCCAAGGCAAGCGCTGCGAGGCGTAGAGCGGTAAACGGAGCTTCTTCAGAAGGCTTCAACACCACTGAGTTGCCGGTGGCCAGGGCCGGGGCGATGCGCCATACCGCAAGCAGCAGGGGGTAGTTCCATGGGGTGACCACACCCACGACGCCCAGAGGTTCGCGAGTAATGGTTGCAACGACGTCCTGAGCGGTAGGCGCAACCTGGTCGTAAAGCTTGTCGACTGCTTCCGCGTTCCAGACGAAGCAGGCGATTGATGCCGGAATATCAACGGTTGTGGTGTCACGAATGGGCTTGCCAACCGCCAAGGACTCTAGCAGTGCCAGTTCATCGGAATGTTTGCGCATCAATTCAGCCAGCGCCAGTAGACGACGCTTGCGTTGGGTCGGCGCCATCCGACGCCAGGTGCCTGCTTCATAGGCATGACGCGCCGCCTTGACGGCTGCATCCACTTCCCGTTCGCCGCAGGCGGAGACTTCCACCAGTGCTTGGCCATTGGCCGGGTTGATACAGAGCGAGGTTTTTTCCGCACGCACGTGCTGCGTTCCGATAACGGCATCCGTTGGTAGCACCAGCGCTGCAGCCCGTTCATGCCAATTCACGTCAACATTCTTATTCATCGTATGTCTCGTCATTCTGTGAAGGTCGACGAAAAAATAACGCCGTTACGAAAAGATAGCAAGCGTGATTTTTAAAGATGCCCGATATGAATTTTCCGCTGGGAAAAGAGCAAGCGTAAGCAGGCTAAGAAACGCCTGGATTGGGTGGGCGATCACGGTACGAAGAGTTGAAACGCTGGGGGAGGGCGAGCGATTACGGGGCGAGTTTGCAGGATGGTCTACCGAGCCTTAGTGGCACGGTATCCGAAGGAGGCGGTTTAAACTGGGTTATGCGCTGTGGGCGTGCTGGAGTGTTCTAAGGCTGTCATCCAGTAGTTTGTCCACATCGATCTCCAGGATTTTCAGGCGCCCGGTGCCTTTCATTAACAGGATGCCAAACATCCACGATGCGCCTGCGACCGCAAGATGATGCTTGTTGTCTGCTGTCGCAATCGCGTCGTTTTCCATGGCGTTGGCGACCGTTTCATATACAACCTTGAGCTTTACGTTCAGCTCACGGTTCAACTCACTGCCAACCCCGACGGGATGCGCGCCGCCGTAGAGGTAAAAGCCCAAATCGAATTCGGCAGGCCTGGCATCGAAGTATTCAAACCAGGCACGTAATGCGGCGAGGCTCTGTTTGCCTTTAGGCCCTTGATCGGCACCGTCCTTGACGGCTTCTGCCATGTTGACCAGAGACTCACGGAGGATATCTGCGTACACCTCCTCCTTGTTTGTGTACTGCGCGTAAATCGCCCCGGTGGTGCACCCTGCGATTTTGGCAATTTCACGCAGCGACGCACCATGCAAACCGACCTCGACAAATATTTGTTTGGCTGCGTCCCTGATCAGTTCCCGGCGAAAGGCACTCAGTGCTGCTTTACGCTTAACGACGGGTGGCTTTACCTCTTCGTTCATAGTTGGCTCGCTGGGCTATCTAATTATGTTCATCTTCAAACAAGCTCGTATCGTTGAAATGAATGACTCGGGCTGCGAAGATAGGAATTTTCAATCATACCTTCGCACGTAGTGCCTGTCGAGGTGAAGACCTGTAGAGTCCCTGATTGTACAACGGCAGCCACTAACTACCGTCGCGCGCTATCAAGCGGTTTTTATTTCGCTAAGTCCCAGTTCATTAATCATCACCTCGCGCATGCTGAACTTTTGAACTTTGCCGCTTACTGTCATGGGGAACGCAGACACAAAACGAATGTACCGCGGGATCTTGTAGTGTGCGATTGATCCACGGCAAAAAATTTTGACCGCCTCCTCATCCAGCGTGTAGTCCTCTTTAAGGCGAACCCAGGCACATATCTCCTCACCAAATTTAGAGTCAGGCACACCAAATACCTGAACCTCACCGATTGCTGGGTGACCGGATAGAAACTCTTCAATTTCCTTGGGGTAAATGTTTTCTCCGCCGCGTATCACCATGTCCTTGATTCGGCCCGTGATGTTGCAGTAACCGTTACTGTCCAACGTAGCAATATCGCCGGTGTGCATCCAGCCATTGGCGTCGAGTACTTCAGACGTCTTCTCGGCATCGCCCCAGTAGCCCAACATGACTGAGTAGCCTCGGATGCAGATCTGCCCGGGAACGCCTCGGGGAACGATGTTACCAACGTCATCGACGACCTTTGCCTCAATATGTGGTAATGCCGAGCCGACCGTGGAGACGCGGCGCTCAAGAACATCGTCGCGGCTGGTCTGGAAGCTTATCGGGCTGGTTTCGGTCATTCCATAGGCGAAGGTGATTTCGGTCATGCCTAGATCTGAAATGATTCTGCGCATTACGTCCATAGGGCAGGGTGCGCCTGCCATCATCCCGGTTCGCAGAGAACTGAGGTCGAATGTATGGAAGTCGGGATGTTCCAGAATTGAGATGAACATGGTGGGTACACCATGTAACGCTGTGCAATGTTCTGCTTGAATAGCCTCAAGGACTGAAAGAGCATCAAATGATTCGCTCGGTATAATCATCGCCGCACCGTGACTGATGCAGGCCAGGTTGGACAGTACCAAGCCGAAGCAGTGATAAAACGGTACGGGAATGCACAGTTTGTCTTGGGCCGTGAGCCCCATTCCCTGGCCGCAGAAGTAACCGTTATTAAGAATGTTATGGTGGGACAACGTGGCCCCTTTTGGTGAGCCGGTAGTGCCGCTGGTGAACTGGATATTGATCGCGTCATCAAACTTGAGCTTTACAGTCGGAATTGAGAAAAACTGACCTCGCTCACTGACACTGTCAAAACTTATAAAACCTGGCGAGGCCAGCTGGTTAATTTGAATGATGGTGTGCAGGTCCGGCAGGTCTTTTAGCTTCAAATCTCCCGGTGTTTGCGTACTTATGGCCGGCGCCATCTGATACAGCATTTCAATATAATGACTACTCTTGAATTGAGTTGCGGTGACTAACGCACTACAGCCCACTTTCTTTAATGCATATTTAAGCTCTTCAGGCCGATAGGCTGGATTGATACAAACCAATATCAACCCTAATTTGGCCGTGGCAAATTGAGTGATGACCCACTCGACGTTGTTTGGCGACCAGATCCCGACCCGGTCTCCCGCATTGAGCCCCAGCGAGACCAGGCCACAGGCAAACCGATCGACCTGCTCGGCAAGCTGAGCGTAGGTCCAGCGGATGCCTTGGGAGCGCATGACCAACGCCAAGCCATCCGGATTTTTTCTGACAGCTTGGTCAAAGCTTTCGCCAATGGTCATTCCCAAGAGGGGATAGGTAGGGGTGCCACTGACATAGCTGTGAGCGACAGGAACATCGATTGCAGATGCGGCTGAACACATGACGGCCTCCAAACGGTGCGTGATTATAATTGTGTTCTTTACAGATAACACTGTTATCGTTAGCCTGCAAATGCTTTCTACCGGTCGTTTGCCTGCCTGAATTGGGAGCGTGCCGGCCGGACCATGTCTGTTTAAGTTTAGGAGTGCAGATGGATTACGCAGCTTGGATTGGAAAAGTTCAGGTGAGTCATGACTCGCTGAATCACTCCCATGTAAAACGCGTCGGTTGGACCCTTGGTCGGGCGGCCCCGTCCGATAGCGCGGACCTGCCGTTGCTCTGGCACTGGGCCTTTTTTCACGAGTCCGTCGACAGCCAGGAGCTGGGCGTCGATGGCCACCCGCTGACGGGAGACTTTCTTCCCGAGACACACGGCCGCAAGCGGATGTGGGCAGGCAGTCAGCTGACGTTTCATCTTCCTTTGAAAATAGGTGTGGCGGCACTGCGCAGGTCCTCGATCCTCTCCATTGAGGAGAAGGCTGGGCGTAGCGGCAGCCTGCTATTTGTCACCGTTGGACACGAATATAGTCAGGATGGCGACCTTAAGGTCTACGAGGAGCAAGACATTGTCTACAAGGCGGCAAACGGCACCGTAGTTGGAGGGGAGCCCCTGCCGGGAGGTGATTGGCAACGATCTACGCGTGTGCACCCAGCCCTGCTGTTTCGTTATTCCGCAATTACGTTCAATGCCCACCGCATCCATTACGACCTGCACTACGTGACTGAGGTTGAAGGCTATCCTGGGCTGGTCATGCATGGTCCGCTTGTGGCAACGCTTGCCTTGCAAAGCCTGCTTGAAGCGCATTCGGGGATCGTTCCACGCAGCTTCAGTTTCAAGGGCGTCCGCCCATTAATTGCCGGGGAGGACCTGATTGTTCACGGGCGGCTGACATCGCCAGGTGTTGCCTCACTCTGGTCTGGCAATACCCAAGGGGTCGGTCAAGTGGGTGAAGTTAGGTTTTGACGAGGGATAGCGGATGGGCGCAACGCCCTGAGCGGGCGTTGCGACAAGTATTTCAGGGCTCAGAACGTATGTTCAGGCCCCGGAAACTCACCGGTCTGCACCTCCCGCGCAAAGTCACTGGCGGCGGTACGGAGTACCGATCGTAGGTCCGCATATTGTTTGACAAAGCGCGGCAGGCGGCCGTTGCGCAGCCCCGCCATGTCCTGCCACACCAGTACCTGGGCGTCGCATTGGTTACCCGCTCCAATGCCCACAGTGGGGATCGACACCGCTTCGGTGATCGCACGGCCCACTTCTCCCGGCACCATCTCGATCAATAACGCAAACGCCCCGGCCGCCTCGAATGCCTTGGCGCTGTCGATCAGGCGTTGCGCATCGTCGCCGCGCCCCTGAACCCGGTAACCACCCAGTTGATGCTCCATCTGGGGCGTGAAACCAATGTGCGCCATGACGGGAATACCGGACTGTGCGAGTTTCTCCACCTGGGGCAGCATCTCGATTCCCCCCTCCAATTTGACCGCATGCGCGCCGGCCTCTTTCATAAAGCGCACGGCGGTGTGAAAACATTGCTCGGCCGACGCCTGGTAGGCGCCGAAGGGCAGATCGGCAATCACCAGCGCCCGCTGGGTTGAGCGGCTGACCGCGCGCACCAGCGGAATCAGTTCGTCCACGGTCACCGAGAGCGTGGATTCGTAGCCATAGACATTATTGGCCGCTGAATCGCCCACCAGCAGCACCGGGATACCGGCCTCCTCGAAAATCGCTGCGCTGTACATATCGTAGGCGGTGAGCATCGCCCATTTGCGACCCTCGACCTTCATCTGCTTCAAGTGCGGGATACGAATGCGCGGCGCCGATTGGGCGTTGCCGTAGGGTGCAGGCTGATCAGTCATTTTGTTGCCTCGCTGAAAAGGGATTAACCCAGTACTTGCTCGATGAACAACACGATCGCGATTAGGATCATGGCCGCGCCGGAGAAACGGCTGACACTCCGGGCCGCTGCGGGCCGGGCACGCAGCACGGTTTGGGAGCCATAGCCGACCAACAGATAGATCACTGCGCAGCTCAGCGTATGCACAAGCCCCAGCGCCACCATCTGCATCGGCACCGGCCAGGTTGCCGTGCTATCGGTAAATTGCGGCAGCAGTGCGAGGAATAGCAGGAACACTTTGGGGTTCAAGCCACTGACACATAGGCCCTTGATCGCCCAGCGTTGCCACGAATCGGATACCTGGATCTGATCCGCGTGGGGCGTGGCAGGGTGGGCAAGCATGTTGATCCCCAGCCACAGCAGGTAGCCGGCACCGGCAACGGTCAGCACAGATAACGCCAAAGGATGGTTGGCCACCAGCGTACCAACGCCGCCGGCGACGATCAGCGTGGCGATAATATGCCCTGACAGAAGTCCACCAACGGCAGGCAGTACCACGCGGCCTTTCAACCCTGCCGAAATGGCATAGGCCCAATCCGCGCCAGGGGTTATTACAAACAGAATCGACACGGCCCAGAATGCAACGAAGATACTCAAGGTCATGCCGCTGGCCCTCTCCGTTGATGACATCTACTTCTTTGCATCTCGTTGCCTCACGCATAAATGAACGCGAGGAAGAATAATGAAATGTGATTAGAATGTGCTTCTAAAGATAGTCAAGTTAGCGCTCTGGATTGGGAGAATCTTCCAGATGGATGAGATTGATCGCAAGATTATTTCTGAGTTGCAAAAAAACGGTCGTCTCTCGGTCACGGAATTGGCTGAACGGATAGGGCTTAGCCTGTCGCCGTGCCATCGTCGCGTGCGAGCGTTGGAAGAGTCCGGGGTGTTGATGGGCTATCGCGCTCAATTGGACCCTGGAGCGCTGGGGCTCAATTTCTCTGCGATGGTGTTTGTCACCCTGCGCGAGGGCGACAAATCTGCTGTGCATGCGTTTGAAGCAGCGCTGATGCAGATCCCTCAGGTAATCGATGCTCAGCGGTTGTTCGGCGAGCCGGACTATCTGCTTCACGTCATTACCCAGGATCTGCCGGCTTTTCAGCGGCTGTACGACGAGAGCCTCTCAGCCTTGCCCAATGTGCAACGGCTGACCTCGACGCTCGTCATGAAGCGCGTCATTCAGGATCGGCCGCTGCCCGTGTGACTGTTGCGTCGATGCAGTAACAGCTTCACCGGCCAGCTCATCCGCATCTGCCTGTTCCGCTGTCGAGAGCTCGGAGGCTGTATGCCCGATACGCTTGAGCAACAGCGCGGGTAGTCATGGTGGGCTCCTATTGTTTTTATTGGATATAACCCTTCTTGAACGCTCGATGGGTTATTAGCGAAACGGCACGCCATGATAGTACAGGGTGCCGATCGCTAAATACGGGATTTCGTATCGTATATCGCGGTTTTGGATGCCTGCGAAGGCTGTAGCGTCTTGTTCGAGATATTCACCTCGCCCGGTGTGTTGAAAGTGCTCAAGGCCAACTTTAAGCCTGGGTTGATTGAGATGAGAAACTCGATCTTCAAGCGCGGCTATCTCAAGCAGGTGCAAAAATACTTCCCTTCTATCAACCAGGATGATTTGAAACCCTATCCTGCTGGTGTCCGCGCCCAGACTGTGTCGAACAACGGCAAGTTGATTGACGACTTCCTGTTTGTGAACACTAAACTGATCGTGAACGTGTGTAACGCGGCGTCGCCAGCGGCTACTTCGGCAATTCCTATCGGTGCTTTTATCGTCAGCAAGGTCAAGGCGCAGCTTAGCGCTTGAAGGCGTTCAGTCGAGTGCCAGGCAGGTGTCCACCAACAGGCTGCGTAACCAAGTGTGAGCGGGGCCGTGATGGGTGCGCTCATGCCAGGCCACGGTCTTGCTGAAGCCTGGAATGTCCAGCGGTGGTACGCGCAACACCAACCCATCAGCGTGCAATGCCAAGCGCCGGGGTACCACCGCGATCAGGTCGCTGGTGCGCAGGATCTCCGGTAGCACCAGAAAGCTGGTCACCGAAACCGTCACGCGCCGTGATCGGCCGATACGGGCGAGTGCTTGATCGGTTACCCCTACGAAGGCGCCACCGGCGGGGGAGACCAGCGCATGATCCAGCTCACAAAAGCGCTCCAGGGTCAGTACCTCATGCCGTAATTCAGGGTGATCGGCGCCCATCACACACACATAACGCTCATCGAACAGCGCCGCCGAATGCAGGCCGGGCGGGGTGCTGTCGGGTGTCACCAGCGCCAAGTCGATGGCCCCACTGTCCAACTGGCCAGGCAGCTGTTGCGGGTCGACGGGTTGCACCGCGATGCGGATATTCGGCGCCTGTACGCGCAGTGCGCTCAGGAAAGGCACCACCACCGCCCGCAACGCGTAGTCGGTGGACGCCAGCGCAACCGTCATCGTCGCCGTGAGCGGGTCAAATGCCTGGGGTTGCAGCATCTGCTCGACGCTACCGAGCAACTGCTTGACCGGCCCAGCCAGCTGTTCCGCCCGCAGGGTAGGCGCCATGCCGCGTTGCGCACGCACGAACAATGGGTCGCCGAAACTTTCGCGCAAACGAGTGAGCATTCCGCTGACGGCGGGCTGGGTCAGCGACAAGCGCTCGGCGGCGCGGGTGACGCTGCGCTCATCCAACAAGGCATCGAGGGCTTTGAGCAGGTTGAGGTCGAGGTGTCTGACATCAGAATTCATGATGCTCTGCATAAAAGATGACGATTGGTTTTATTTCACGATAATACCGACGATGGCGCCAGTCCATTACCACTGAGTACTGAGCATGAACGAGATCATCTGGCCGCAAGACTACCTGCCAGGCTTCACCGAGAATTTTGTCTCCAATGAAATCATCGTCGCCGGCCTCGCCGCCGCGGATATCTGGCCGTTGTTGAGCCATGCGTCGCAATGGCCGAGCTACTACGCCAACTCGGCGAATGTGCGCTTGCATGACGGCGTGGGTCCTGAGCTAGAAGACGGTATGCGCTTCTACTTTGAAACCTTCGGGTTCCCGGTCGAAGCGCAGTGTAATGAATTCGTCCCCCCGGCGGACGGCCAGCCAGGTCGGATTGCCTGGCATGGTTGGGCGGGCGAGGGCGATACCCGCCTGGATGTTCATCATGCGTGGCTCATCGAGGACCTGTCGCAGGGGCGCGTGCGCGTCCTCACCCAGGAAACCCAAAAGGGTAAGCCGGCAGTAGAACTGGCCATGGCTAGGCCCAACCCGATGATCAATGGCCATCAGGACTGGTTGAATGGGTTGGTCCGGGCTACACGTGAGGCGAGCAACTAAGTGCCGATTGCAATAACCACTGCCGGAGTTGCTCGACGGGTGCACGCAAGGGCGCGCTAGCGCGGTGAACCAGATAGTAACCCTTGCCGACGGACAGGGTTGCTTCGAACACCTGCTCCAGTTGCCCCTGCTCCACGGCCTCTTCGACCAGCCAGGGACTGGTCAGCACCACTCCCTGACCCCGCCGCGCCGCATCGATGGCGAGTTCGGGCTGGTCGAAACGCAGGCCGGATGCCATTTGTGCATCGGCCATACCGAGCTGTGCGAGCCACGCGGGCCAGTGCGCATGCGACGTGGTGTACAGCAGCGTCGTGCGCGTGAGGTCGGCGAGCGAGCGTAACTGCAGGCGCTCGCGATACAGCGGGCTGCAATACACCCGGACCTCATCCGCCAGCAACAACTCGGCCACCAACCCTTGAACCTTCCCATCGCAATGGCGTACGGCAAGGTCAACTCCATCGTGGTTGACGTCAACCAGATCGGTGCTCGCACTCAGGTGCAGCTTGAGTTGAGTGTGCTGGCGAGTGAGTGTCGGCATGCGCCGAGCGAACCACGAATTGGCAAAGGCGGGTGGCAGGCTAAGGCGCACTTCCTGGCCCTGCCGGTGACGCAGCGCAAGGCTGGTGTTCTCCAGCGTCTGAAGTGCGGGCTGCACCTGTTTCCAGTAGGCCAACGCTTCCTGAGTAGGATTCAGCTTGCGCACGGTGCGAGTGAACAACGACACGCCCAGCCAACCCTCAAGCTTACGGATCTGCTGCGCCACGGCACCCGGGGTGACAAACATCTGCTCGGCAGCCAGGGCTGCACTGCCGGTGCGCATGACTGCGTCGAAGCAGGCGATGGCCTTGAGGGGGACTTCAGGTTTCATGGCGCAGTTTTTCTCTTTCATACGGCTAAAAATGATGATTTGTCGTGCTCGGGGTCAGGCGTAAGAATCACAGGCATCATTGGTCTTGAGGAAATGCAGATGAATGTCCTGATTGTGTATGCCCACCCGGAACCTCGTTCCTTCAATGGTGCACTGAAAGACCTGGCGAGTGAAACCCTGACGGCCCAGGGACACAAGGTTCAAGTGAGTGATCTGTACGCACTGGAATGGAAGGCGCCCCTCGACGGCGCCGATATCACCACGCCGCGGGTGAACACAGAGTTTCTGAATCTCCCTGCTGAACAGGAGCACATGTTCATCCAAGGCCGCCCGACCTTTGATGTGGAACAGGAGCAGGCAAAGGTGCTTTGGTGTGATCTATTGATTTTCCAGTTCCCGATCTGGTGGTTCTCAATGCCAGCCGTGCTCAAAGGCTGGGTCGACCGCACCATGACCCGTGGCTTTGCGTACGCGTCCGGTGAGAAATACGACAACGGCAAGTTCAACGGCCGCAAAGCCATGGTCTGCGTCACCACCGGCACCGCCGAAAGCCTATATCAGCCCGATGGGATCGATGGCTGCATGACCCATATTCTCTGGCCGATCCACAACGGGATATTTCGCTACCTGGGGTTTGACGTGTTGCCACCCTACGTTGCCTGGATGCCGGGCAATGTGTCTGAGGAACAACGCATTATTTACCTGCAGAGGTACAAGCAGGTGCTCGAGGTTATTGATGAGGTTGAACCGCTGTTTTTTCACCCGCGTGAAGACTATGGCGACGATCAACGCCTGAAGGCGGGAGTGGTGGCCCGGTCGGGGTTCCAATGGAATCCACGCGCTGGGCAAGGTCACGACAAGGCCGCGGATGACTTCACCTGATCGTAAGGGCGCGGTTGATCGCGCCCTGCACGAGGTCAGAACAGGGTTTGCACTTCCATGCCAAACACCAGCGAATTCGGCACTTCGCGCACGCCGTCAGGGTGCTTGATGTACTGCAGGTTTGGCATCGCACTCAGCCAGCGGGTGGCTTGCACGCGGTAGTTGAGTTCTGCGACGTACATGCTGTGTTGCTCTGGCACGTAGCCAGTCGCGTCATAGCCCAAGCCACTGGCTTGATTGGCCGTTTGCGCATTGCGCAGCAGGTGTGAGCTGGCATGCACGCGGGCCACGCCGAAACCCAGGGCATCCTTGGGGCGTGCATCAAACGGGCCTTTGTAGAGTGCGCTGATTTTCTGGTAGCTGTCGACGGGAGTGGTCGCGCGGTCGTAGAACGATACGCTGGCAGTCAGGGTCAGGCCGCGCGACGGGTCGCCGTCCACCGAGGTGACCTGCTGCTTGCCCACCCACCAGTAACCGTGGCGGCTTGAAACGCTGCGGTAGTCGTTGCCGGTCAGCGCGGCGGGCTGGCTGGCGTCATCTTTGTAGAGGTCTGTGCCATCTGCCGTGCTGCGAAAGTAACCGATGCGGTATTCGCCCGGCAGGTCGTTGACGCGGGGTGTCCACACCAACTCCACCGGCACCAGCGTGCCCCTGATACCGGCGGTGTTGAGCTTGAAGCCGTTGCCGTTTTCCAGGTTGGACGGGTTGACGTTGAACGCGCCGACCTGTGCATATACCTCATCGCTCAAGCGATAGCGCAGGCGTGCCGCCCATTGGCTGATGGGACCGTTGTAGATGCTGTCGACATAGTTGCCCGGCTGCGAACCGCAGAAGGCCAGGTTCTGGAACACGCAATCTTCGGCGGCAAACTCGTCGCTCACCGCAAAGCGGCCGGCCTTGAGGTTGATACGATCGTTGAGCCAACCTTTGCTCAGCCACAGCTCACCCAAGCGTGTGACGCTGCCGCGACCATTGATTTCCTGGGTTGACCCCATGCCGCGCGCCCTCGGGTCGTCGGTCTTTTCACCGAGTTCCTTCCCGTTGCGGTTGGAGACCGCCACGCTGAAGAGCGCGTCTTCCCAACCCATGAACTTTTGCAGGTCGATATCGGCGCCAAGGTTGAACTGGTCCGAATAGCGTGTCGGGTGTTCGTGGCGGCTGTAGCCGCCGAGCAGGCTGGTGGCGGTTTCACCGAGGTAGCCCATCTTGATATCGACGCCCAGCTTGAGCAGGTCGGTACGCAGGCCGCCCCAGTCGCCGGTCATCCAGGGGGATTCGGCGCCAAAGGCGTCGGCGCTGGCTGTGCCACTGGTGGCACAGAGGCAGAGCAGCAGGGCGGTGGCAGATCCGTGTGGCAGTGCGCGGAGAGGCTTGAATTCCATGATAGGTGGGTCTTCCTGGGTCAAGGGTGGTGCCGGGCAGGGCGCAGCGCTTACTGCCGGCAATTATTGTTATTAATGGTTCAACCATGGCTGCGCATCGAGTTGAGTGCGCGCGTGTTTCACATCGTCCGGGGTTACGCGCGGTGCGCTGTTGCCCCAGCTGTTGCGGATGTAGGTGAGTACCGCCGCGATGTTGTCGTCCGGCAAGCGCCAGTCGAAACGCGGCATGCCGGCTCCAGTCGGATTGCCTGTGGTGACCGGGCCTTCGGCCCCCTTGAGAACTACGTGCAGCAGGTTGGCCGGGTCTTCTGCGTTTACCTGGGCGCTGGCGCTCAGCGCGGGGATCATGTGGCGCACGCCTGAACCATCGGTGTTGTGGCAGGCGTTGCACTGGCTTTCCATCACGCGCTTGCCGGTAACCATTTGCGGGTCGCTTGCGGCGATAGCCGCTGTGTTGCGCGCTGGGCTGGCTGGCAACTGCTGCAGGTAGGCGGCAATGGCCTTGAGGTCCGGATCGGTCAGGTGTTGGGTGGAATATTCCACGGCTTCCTGCATTGGGCCGGAGGCCACGCCCTGGCGGCTGGCGCCGGTTTTCAGGTAGCTGACGATGTCGTCAGTGGTCCACTGGTCTAGGCCGACCTTGTGGTTACCGGTCAGGTCAGGCGCATGCCAGCCCTGCAAAGTCCCGCCGTGCAGCGCGTCGCTGACATCGCCACCGAGGACATTTTTGGCGGTGTGGCAGGCAGCGCAGTGCCCGGGACCGTTGACCAGGTAGTCACCGCGGTTGATGATGGCGGTCACCCCGGGCACCGGCGTAAAGGGCTGATCACGAAAGAACAGCAGGTTCCATCCCGCCAGCAACACGCGCTGGTTATAAGGAAAGGGCAGTTCGTTCTCCACCACCTTCTGCTTCACCGGCGCGACGGTACCCATGTACGCCCACAGATCGGCGATGTCCTGGTCGGTCATCTTGGCGTAAGCGGTGTACGGCATGGCCGGGTACAGATAACCGTGACTACCGATGCCGTGGCGCACCGCTTTGTCGAAGCGCTCCAGGTCCCAGTGGCCGATGCCGGTTTCGGTGTCGCTGGTGATGTTGGATGCCTTGATTATGCCGAAGGGCGTTTCCAGCGCGTACCCACCCGCGTACGGCGGCTCGCCCGGTACGGTGTGGCAGGCCATGCAGTCGCCCATGGCGGCGACATATTCACCGCGTTTTATCTGCCCTTGCAGAGGGCCGCTGTTGTCGGCCTGCACGGGGGCAAAGGTGCGGTGTTCGCCGTAGCTGGCAAACCCGATAAACCCGGCCGCGCCGAGGATGCCGCAGCCTGCAACGACCGCAGCGAGCTTGGTGAGCTTTTTCACGGTGTGTTCCTCAGCGGGTCAGCGGGCCAGGTTGGCGCAGGTAGTCGTTAATGATGGCTTGAGCGGTCCACAAGGTCAGCGCGCTCAGGGTGCCGGTGGGGTTGTAGCCGGCATTGTTCGGGAACGACGATGCTCCGATCACGAACAGGTTGTGGGCGTCCCAGCTCTGCTGGTAACGGTTGAGGGCCGAGGTGGCCGGGTCGAGGCCCATGGCCGCGCCGCCGATGGTATGGCCGCTGTCGTACGCGCGTGACGGTGAGAACGGTTGATCCGGGAACGCCTGCGCATCCCAGGTCTTGGCCCCGCTTACACGGCAAATATCGGCAATCCGGTCGCGTACGAAGCGCGCCATTTTGCGGTCGTTTTCGTTGTACTCGAAGGTCATGCGCAGCAAGGGCTGACCGTTAGCGTCCGAGTAGTTCGGGTCCAGCGAAAGGTAGCTTTCGACGTGGGCGTAAGAGGTGCCCTGGCCCTGGATCTTGGCGTAGTTCTGGTAGCTGTGCTGGAAGGCTTTTTTCCACTGCGAGCCCCACATTTTTGTGCCGGCCGGCACGCGGTCGGTCATGCCCATGGGCGTGGCCTGGTCGCTCAGTGCCTGGATGCCCGCGCCGCCCAGAAAACCCAGGTTGGTGTGGTCGAAGTTGTCGCCGTTGTAGTCATCAATCTGGGTCGATAGGGCGCCGGTGGAGATGAAGGGGTTCATGTATTCGTTTTCGAAATACAGGAAGCCATAGGACATGGTCTGGAAGTTATACGCTCGGCCGATGGTGCCCTTGCGTGTTTGCGGATCATACGGGGTGCCGACTTCGGACAGCAGCATCAGGCGCACGTTGTCGAACTGGAAGGCGGCAAACACCACGATATCGGCCGGTTGGAAGCCGATGTTCTTGTCCGAATCAAGAAAGGTCACGCCGGTAACGGTCTTGCCGTCGGCAGCTTTCTCAGCCTTGAGCGCGGTGCATTCGGTGAGCAGGGTGAAGTTCGGCCGAGTCATCAGCGCCGGGATCACGCAGGCATTGGGCGATGACTTGGACCAATTACCGCAGCCGTAGAACCCGCAGAAACCGCAGTAGGTGCAGGGCGCGAGATTGATCCCCAGCGGGTTGGTGTACGCTGCGCCGATGGTGCCGGCGGGGATCGGAAACGGGTGCAGGCCCATTTTTTCGGTAGTCTGGTGGAAGATGTCATTCCAGCGCGAACGCACCAGTGGCGGGGTCGGGTATTGCGAGCTGCGCGAACCTTCAAACGGGTTGCCGCCGGGTTGCACCTGGCCATTCAATACGCCGGCTTTGCCGGAGATGCCGGAGATTTTTTCCCAGCGATCGTAGTGCGGTTCTAGCTCTTCGTAGGTCACACCCCAATCCTGTACGATCAGACCTTCAGGCAGCTTCATGTGCGGGTAGCGTTCCTTGACCCGCGTGGCCATGGTGAAGTCCGCCGGGGTGAAGCGCCAGGCGTTGGCCGACCAGTGCTTGCCGGCACCGCCCACGCTGTAGCCGACCACCCAGTTATTCATGTCGCGGCCGGGCAGGGCTTTTTCATGGCGGTTGTTGCGAAAGGTCAGGGTTTCGACGCTGGGCGGGCGCAAGGCCTCGCGTCGTGCGCCATAGCGCAATTCGTCGGCGGCAATGCTAGGCGGCATATTGCGGTGGGTTTGCTCCCACGGGCCACGCTCGATCACCACCACATTCAGGCCGGCGCGAGTCAGTTCTTCGGCCATCAACGCGCCGGCCCAGCCCAGGCCGACGATCACTGCATCGGCTTTAGGTCGTGTGTAATTCATGAATGCTTTCCAGATCAGGCATGCGCCTATACGGCGTCATTGGGATGAAGTTCGATTCAGATGCGGCCGATGAGGCTGACCGGGATAATGTCCAGCTTCTGGCCTTTAAGGTTGACGTAGTCGCGGTAGTCGTAACGGGCGCCAGGGAAACCGACCATTTTCCAACCGGCCATGTCCTTGTTGCCGCCGTAGATCGGGTCGGCGAAGAAACCTTCCTGCACGTTGCTCAGCAATTGCGTGAACAACGCGTTCGAGGGTATGGACGCCAGCTGCACGTCGCCGCTTTCCATATGTTCAAGCAGCTCATCCTGCTGTTCGGCGCTCAGGGCCTCGAAGCTGTTGCCCAGGTGGGCGTGGCAGTACGCGTCCAGCTCGGCCAGGCCCTTGCGGTAGAGATACGCCGGGGTTCTCAGCGACTGGTTGCCCTGGGTGTCGCTGCCTTTTTCTTCCGGGCCACTCAGGTAACGCAACGCACCGGCGGCCCAGGGCGTGACCAGTTGGTGATCGATAAACACCACACAGCCAGCTTGCGAAGCACTGACGCTGATGTCATCCGCCGGGATCAGGCGGTCGAAAATGGCCGTGACCTGGGCGAATTCTTTGTCGGTCAGGAACATGCGTTTTGTCGGGTCAACCGGGGAGGGCGGCAAGGTTTCTTTTGCCAGCCACTTGGTGCCACCGTTGAGGACCCGCAGCGCTGCACCGGCAGGTCGAAAAATCGAGGCAGCCACACTGGTGCTGATCAGCACCATGCCGGCTTTCAACACACTTCGACGATCCATCTTTACTCCTTCTCAGGTACGGCGATCGGCGCTGGGTTTGCGTGCAACATGGCACGCTTAGAGAGCGCTCTCATTTTCTATGAAAAAATAAACGCTACCTGAAAAAGAGAGCGTTCTCATTTTGTGACGAAAAAAAACCAGCAACCGCTGGGCAGAAGACTGCTCCGTGTGCTGGCAGGCGGCGATTCTAGGCCGCGACACAATGTCGCGTCAATCCGCCCCGAGCGCGAAACGCCCCGGGTGTGCAGGTCAGGACGCTTTTGCGGGGCCGCAGGAATGGCGCAGAACCAGCTCCACCGGCATCACGTGGCGACGTATGCGCTTGGCGCCGTTGGCAATCATTGCCTCAAGGGAATCAACGGCTGTTTGCGCCTGGGCGTGGATATCCTGGCGCAGGGTCGACAGGGAAAACACCGAGTTCGCGGCGCTGGGAATATCGTCAAAACCTACCACGGAGACATCCTCCGGCACAGACAAACCCATGCCCTTGAGGCGATCAAGTACGCCCAGGGCGAGAAAGTCATTGGAGGCGAAGATCGCCGTCGGCGGGTTGGCGTCGCTGAACAGTGCGTCGACGCCGCGTCGGCCCGAGGCCGCATCATGGGTGCCGCGCAGGAAAAACGGTTCGAGCCCGGCTTCCTCCATCACCTCGCAATAGGCCTTGGTGCGTTCCCGCGCAGACGCTTCATTGCCACCGCCCAGGTGAGCGATACGCCGGTGGCCTAAGGAGAGCAGGTGCTCCATGGCCGTTCTGACGCCTCCATTGTCGTCGACGGTAATCACTGTGACTCGCGGATGGTTCACGCGCTGACTGCCCAGGTACACACACGGCAGGCTATCGGCGATGGTGCTGATGGCTTTGGACGTGATCAGCGGCGCGATCAGGATCACGCCTGCCGCCCGAAAGCGCAGCAGCCGCTCGGTCTCGTTCACTGCCGAGCCGTCCTCGGCCGAGCGCAGGGTGGTCACGGGCTCGAAGCCACGGTCCAGCAGGGCGCGATCCACGGCTTGGGCCAACTGGATATGGAAAGGGTTGCTCGGGTCGCCAATGATCAACCCGACGATGGAGGAGTGCGCGGATACCAGGCTGCGTGCGGCCAGGTTTGGCCGATAGTTGAGCTCGGCGGCAATCGCGGCAATGCGCTCACGCGTCTCGGCGCGCACACCGGGGTCGCCACGCAGGGCGCGGGAGGTTTGCGCACGGGACATATTGGCCGCCAGGGCCACATCTTCCAGGGTCGTGAAGGGTTTTTTCATGGGCGAGGTCAGGCGCTCTGAAGAAAGAGGCGCAGAGTATCGCATGATCCATGAAATGCGTTCAGCCGAACGCCCTTGACGGGTTATGTCAGAGGCGCCTGCGTTAGTTTGGATTTACTTTTGGAACGACATTGAGTGCCCTAGCGGGATGCCCTCCACCAACGTCGGCAGTGCCATTGAATAGACACTGAAGGTGCCTGAAGTCGCATTCACGCCACGGTTGAAGTTAGCCAGCAGTTCGCCCTGCGTGGCCGGGATCAGCAGGCGGCGGTTGGCGTCGATAAACAGCGCATCCGGGCCGATCAGCCGGTCATCCTGGATCAACGTTGCGGTACGACCATCGGGTGCAACGATGCCGATGCTGCGCGACTCGACCAGGCCCAGGTACAGATTGCCGAGCGAGTCGATGCAAGTACCGTTGATAGTGCCTTTGTCGAAAGCCTTCACAATATGCCGTTCCAGTTCGGCATCGCTGACGGACGGGTCATCCAGCAGCTTGCGTGGAATCTTCCACATCGGGCTGCTGGGGGTGGAGAACAGCAGCCACTGACCATCCGGGGTGATTTCCAGCATGTTGGCGTGCACCTGCGGGCGTTTGCCGTGCTCGTCCTCATACAGGCGGCCATGGGTTGCCAGCAAGGGGCTGTCCACGGGCTGACGCAGCATCGGGCGGTTGCTCAAGCGGCGCACGGTTTTGCCGGTGTCCAGGTTATGGATGATCAGGCCGCCAATGTCGGCGTCGGTGATATAGACGCGATGATCAAACACCCGCAGGTCATTCATGACCGTGCCGGGCGGCAGGATGTCCTTATCGAAGCGCAGCACCCGCAGTGCCTTGCCGGTCTTGCTGTCGAATTGCGCGACTTTGGCCGCGCCGGGCAGGAAATTTCTTCCTATGCGCGTGAGAGCTTGCGCGATGAGGAGGGTAAGATAGCTAAGAAGCTCACAGACCAAAAAGAAACTATGTCTAGTATCCAGTCGAGAATTACTCGCTTGGGGAAGCAGGTTGAAGATCTTAAGAAGAGTAAAACGGTCGATGAGATTGCGCTGCGAGTGAAACATCGCTTGGAATTGGAGATTGAAAACTACTCCAATAAACCGAAGTCAGAGTTTGAAGGCACGCGGAAAACAATTGAAGCCAAGATGGCTGAGCTTAAACCCATCTTGGATGGATATGACGTGCCCGGGAAAATGCGCGACCTGAGCGACTTAATTAATAATGAAATGGCGCGAATTGGTGCTGGCTTTGATTTCGAGCCTGCTTATATGCCAATAAACCTGAAATTTGATCTCGAAAATTTCGACTTGTGGCATGAAAGCGTCGAGATGGGCAACCTATACCTTCGCTCTATGGGCAGTGGTGCGAATTGGCTGTATTCGCACCTGACGCTATTCCTGGCTTTGCATTCGGTATTTGCACTTAAGCACAAGGATGGGTGCAAGATCCCCCCAATACTATTTCTGGATCAACCAACGCAGGTCTATTTTCCGGCTAAGATCGACCACGGGCAGCAGGGCTTTAACGCCCTGGCCTTGGCGAAGCTCACCGATCGGGTGGAAAAGGTTGATGAGGACATCGGGTCTGTCACCAATATGTTCGACAAGCTCGTAGAGTTTTGCCAGGAAACGAAAGAAGCGACTGGGATCATGCCCCAGTAATCGTCACCGATCACGCCGATGAACTTGAGCTGAGTGGTGAAGCTGATTTCCAATCATTCGTTAGGGTCACTTGGCGCAAGCGTGGGTTCATCGCTGACCGTCCCGCGGAAGTGCCTGCATGATCACACTGGGCTCGCTCCAGTCTGGAGTGAGCCCAGATAACGTCAAGATTCGGTGACACAGGCCTCGAACAGGGAGGCAAATAGGAAGCAAGGATTGCGGCGCGAGTACAACAAACGTCTGAAGGATGTGATTAGCGTCGTTAGCCATCATCAAGCACGAGAAAAGGGTTATCTGGCGGCAGCGATTCTAAAAGTGACGTCGGCTCCGAAATCAGATAGCCCTTCAAGGTCGTTTTCTTCCTGGGACCTTGCACTTTGCACGCCCAGATATTCAAGCCGTTGCCTCGCTTCCTGTGGATCTTCAGTTTCTCGAACTCCTTCTGCACCCAGCGCCACTCTTCAGTTTCTTGATTGGCACCCTGTGAGATACCAGGAAACTCCTGAACGTAGCGTTGGAAGAGACCAGGTGTTACTAGAAACACCGAACCGCGCACCGTGTGCACCTTGGCCTTGCTGTCGTTGATGATCAACTTGTGGCTCTGGATGCCTTCCTTGACCCAATTCACAAAAACCTGACCAGGGTTACTCGAAAGGGGCGTTGGGATTTCGAGAATGCTTTCTGACGGCGCATCACTGACCTCGGGTTCTGCCAATTCGAACATATCCAGCAACGTTCCGAGGTAGTCGGTATCCTCCATCTCCGGTGGCTCGGGCTGCAATGGGCTTTGAGTTGATCTCGTACTGACTGACTTGGACGCTCGCAGTGATACAGGAGCATCAGTCGGGGGGTGCATCGATTGCAACACTCACCGTTCCGCTGAAAGCCTCAGGCCTGTCTTCGTTCCCCCAGATCAACGCCGGTTGAAGGCGCAGAAAGGTAAAGGTCTGCACGCTTCGCCCGCGGAAACTTGCCTTCCTTCATTAGGTTGTAAATGTGCGCACGTTTGAAGCCGGTTTTTTGTTCAACCTCGTCACGTCGCATGATGTGGCGTTGGGGTTGAGGTGCTTCAACTGAGGTGACAGGTTGGTTGGACATGTTAGTCACTCCTGGCGCCAATTGGCGCGTGGTGGGAAGTGACATGGATTGAATCGCACAAGGCGGGATGAGTCATTGCATTGCAATCAAGCCCATTGCAACGCAATTGACTGGATCAGTTGTTTTTCTTGAGGCTACGATTGGCCACGGCAAACTTTTCATCCAGCGTGCGCTTGCTGAGGCCGGGGACATCTTTGTGGCGGGCGACAATGTCGTCAACGATGGCTGCTTGATTCGTGAATACCGAAAGAGGTTTTCCGGCAGGCGAACGGTCCAAGAGAAGGCTGACCAATGCCCCAATGATGTTGTGATAGGTCAGTTCGCTGCGCTCGCTGAGTTGACCATTCGTTTTGGCCAAGGCTTTGAGATCATCTCTTTCAAGTCCAATCGACTGGAGCTCTCCCAAGATTTCTTGAATGCGATGCTGTTGCGCTTTGAACGCTCTCGATAACTCATCTCGATCTGCTTTCAAGGAGAGAAAAGTTCCTAGACTGACCTTTGAAGGCGCATCTTCACCAGACTCGAATAAGAAACTGGGCTTGTGGTCGGGGTAATGAATCTCCATCCAACGGCGTAAGTCCGAATGGCGTATGGTCAGCTGATAGGGCTCTACATAGCTTCCCAAAGGAACAGAAATGCCGAGGCAGCCATACGGCAGCTCACCATTGCGTATGGCGTCTAAAATCCTTTCGAAAGCCATGTGAAGATTGGGCCATTGGGGAAATAGGACTGCAAGCTTCTCGGGCTGAGACCAATCCGCCTGAACTATTTGGGATTCGTAGCGAGTGAGATTGCACCAGCGCAATGCTGCGTCTACAGGGCGATAGAAGCTTTTGCTATGTGGATTGAAAACATAAACGCTCATCTGCGGCGGACTTCCATTCCTAATGGGTAGGCCTCACACCGACTATCAAAAAATCAAAACTAGCTATTCACGCTAGCTGTTTCCTCGGTTGACCAACTCGGTGAGGTCACTCCATTTCCAGTTAAACGATTTTTTACGCGTAAAATTTCTCGGAAATAGTAGTTCTCGCTCAGTGCTCATTATTTCCGTCTTCTGAAACCCATCTCCAGCGACTGTGTGGTTTAGTGCAATGGCCCCAATCCGACAGGATGGGGCCATACATTGCTCATCAGATAGGGAAGGCACGCTCCCCCAGTTGTAAAGTCACCCACTTAAGCTCGGTCATGTCGTGAATTGAATAACGACCATTTTCCTTACCGTGACCGCTATCCTTGAAACCTCCGAAAGGCGCATTGGGGTCGTCGTCAAAAGAATTATCATTGATATGTACCGAACCCGCGTCGATACGAAGTGCGAAGTCGAATGCCTTCTGAAGATCGTTTGTCACGATGCCTGAAGAAAGGCCGTAGGAAGTATCGTTTGCCAGCTCAATGGCGTGCTCGAAGTCTTTGGCCTTGTAGATGGAAACCAACGGTCCGAAGCTCTCTTCATCATAGACAGCCATCGACGGCGTGACGTCGGTCAATACGGCGGGTTGGAACAGGTTTCCCAGATATTCACCACCCGTCAGCAGAGTTGCACCTTTGGCAATGGCGTCGTCGATCTGACCACGGATAAATTCGCACTGGTTGGCGCTTATCAGTGGACCCACTATCGTGGTGGGGTCGGTAGGATCACCGCACCGAATGGAGCGGACTTTCTCAACGAACGCAGTGCAAAACGCCTCATAAATGCCGTCTTCGACAATGATCCGGGAGTTGGCCATGCACACCTGGCCCTGGTTGAAGAAAATTCCGAATGCAGCGGCGCTGACGGCATAGTCCAGCTTCGCATCATTGAGGATGACGATGGGACTCTTGCCGCCAAGTTCCAGGACAATTCGCTTCTGGAACCTCCCTGCCAGCTCGGACAGGTACCGACCGACTTTCGCCGACCCCGTGAAGGTCACCATTTTCACGCGTTTGTCTGAGAAGAACTTATCCCCTAACGCTTCATTGGTAGTGGGCAGCACGCTGAACACGCCTGGAGGGACGCCGGCTTCTTCCAGAATCTCAGCGAAGAGCAAACCAATCAGCGGGGTTTGCGGGGCAGGCTTCATCAGGAACGCGTTCCCGGCGGCCAGGGCTGGTGCAAGCTTTTTCCCGTTCAAGAGCAGCGGTGCGTTAAAAGGACCAACGCCCGCAATGACACCCAGCGGCTGCCTTATGGACATCGAGATACGACCCGCACCATCGGCAGGCATGGTTTCGCCACGGATATCCCGCGCCTGTCCTGCCGCTATACGAAATGTGCTGACCATGTAGTCGCATTCGAACATGGCTTTGCCGAACACATTGCCACCTTCCTCGATGAGGATCTTCGCAATGTCGCCTCGACGACGTTCGATGATGTCCGCAGCACGGCAGAGAATGGCTTCGCGCTCCTTGGCGAGGGTTTTCCCCCAGGCCTTTTGCGCCTCGAAGGCTGACGCGATAGCGCTATCGATGTCTGCTGCCGTTGCAAGCTTCACACGTGCAATAGCTTTTTGGGTGTAGGGGTTAATCACGACCTGTTCCGGCTGGTCTTCGCTCTGCCAGGATTTACCATTGATATAAGGGTGGTAGATTTTTAGGTCTTTTAGGGCTAAGTCGGTCATTGCAGCACACCTATGGGTCATGTTTGCGCAGAAAATTATTGTTGAAGTAACGAACTGGATATGGGCTGCGCGTCCCTGTCCTTAGGACTCTCCAGCGGCGCATTACAAGGCTTCGCTATTCTTCCAATTATTCATCAGCGTATTCGAAGGCAGTGCCTCATCCAGAAGCTTCTGCGCAGTGATCACGCCTGCGACAGGCAAGCCTTTCGGGTCAAGAAGACCGACCTGGACCAGCAGACTCGCTTGATCCCAGTAAATATGCTCGTGATAGAGCTTGTCGCCCCTGAATCGGACGACTCCCAGCATGGGGATTTCGACATACTTTCCGGTAGGCGCCACGTTCGGGAGCATCCAATCGATCTCTGTCGTGTGGGTAAAACACATGATGAATTCATCGACGATCTGGAGCGCACCGACCGTCCGGGAAAGGGGGATCAGTTTCATGTCCGGCGGGTTTCCGTGGACAAAGTGGTGCTGATAAAAACGACTCAGTTGCTTGCTGCCAACCCCACCAGTCATCGTCGGAATGTGGTTGACGTAGGGTTCCGAGACCATGGTTGCCATCGTTGCAGGAACGTCCCGAGTATCGAACTCATGCTTTACATGCTCGTCCCACAAATCAGAAAGGTTGAAGTTTGGACCAATCTCCCGCTTCAACGCGGCGATGGTTCTTTCGTGGGCCATAAGGGCGGCGGGTTTGTCGAAGTGGTCACTAGCTACACGTGCAAAAGCATGGTCGACATTCGGATAGACATAGATCTCCGAGCCTTTACTGCCTTTTAATGCTGAGCTGATTTTGGCGCGGGCTCGGGCGTCGCAGTAAGCATCGTTTTCGGCAAAATGAAGAACCAGCCGCCCCTGGATGTTATCCACTTCGTCGAGATAGTTTTCGATACCCATGCCATAGAAACCGACGGAGCAAGCAGCCTTGGTGCGTGTGGCCGTGAGATACGCCAGTTTGCCGCCCATGCAGAAACCGACGAAACCCAAGTCATCACCTTCGACCTGGTCCAGGGTCTTGAGCTTGGCAAAGCATGCAGAAATATCGTCAACAGCCAGATCCAAATCCAGGCGCTGGAAGAAATCGATCGCTTTTGCAAAATCCTGTTCCGTGTAACCGAGGTCGACGTCCCGCTCCATTCTCCAGAACAGGTCGGGCACCAGTACCACATATCCCTCTTCAGCATAGAGGTCTGCAACGGCCCGCATATTTGCGTTGACGCCAAAAATTTCCTGACCAAGAACCAGTCCCGGGCCTTTTCCGCTCGCGGGAACAGCAAGATAGCCGCGAAACGTTTGTGCTTTGTCCAGGGTCTGGATACCGATGAATTCGCCCATTTTTATGTTCCTCTCGATCAAACTATTGAGAATCGGAATGACGCTGGAACCACACACGAGGTGATATACCTCTGTCTGGACCAAGGATGGAAAAACCTCCATCTACAGGTATATCCACACCGGTCATCCAAGAGGCGCCGGGTGTGCAGAGAAAAGCGACCACATTCCCGACTTCCTCACCTCGTCCGATACGCCCTAGAGGGTGGAAGTCAGCGCCGACGCGGTCAGCGAGCGCAATATCGTTATTGGTCAGGTTGGCTACGGTTGGGGACCAGGTCCACGCCGGTGAGACGCTCAGCACGCGCGTGCCCCTGGGTGCCAAGCTCACGGCGAAATTCTTGGTCAATTGAAGCATCGCGGCTTTAGACGCAGGGTAGAGTGCGCGGCCTGCTGCACCGAATTTCCCACCCGTGCTGGTGATGTTCACTATCGTGCTGCCAGGCTTTAGAAGCGGAGATACTTTTTGCACGAAGATGGCGGCAGAGATGACGTTGACGTTCAGGCTTTTGTGCCAGTCTTCCCTTGAAGACTGGATGCCCAAATCAGTGTAGATACATGCGTTATTGACCAGAATATCAATTTTCCCGAATTGATTGATTGTATTGTCAATGCACTTATCAATATCTTCGTCGTTTTCCACGTCGCACTCTGTATAGGAAGCCCATGGACCCAGCTCGTCGCATAATGTTCTTCCGGCACTGGCGTTGCGACCAACTAGCATGACTTCCGCCCCTTGGGCTATCATAACTTTAGCAATATCCAGACCAAGTCCCTGAGTGCTTCCCGTGATGATTGCGACTTTTCCTGTCAGGCTCATGATTGCACCTTGAACAATTGGTCAACGCTGGAAATTTCAGCGATTAAGCTCATGCTATTAATCGACGCTTGATGCGCCGCCGGTTCTGCGGCAGAGCAGGCATCTGCAGGGACGACTACGTGATAACCGCAGTCCACGGCGTGCCTTACGGTACTTTCCACTACAGAATGAGTTGCCACGCCGGCAATGATCAGCGTCCTCGCGTTAAGCATGTTTAGAAGTGCTTCCCCATGCGTCCCGTAAAACGCATTGATCCGCTTGTGGGTAATGATGAATTCCCTGCCGTTTTCATGGGGGCTCAACGCGTCGAGGAATTCGGCGCCCCACGTGCCGTCAATCACGGCACCTATCTTCTTTACGTTCTTCAAGATGGGCGCGTTGGCAATCAAGTCGGAGTAATCACCTCGATACGCGACACGCGCATGGAGGATGGGCCAGCCGTTTAATCGCGCGCCACGAAGTAATGCCGTCGCAGAGGCAATCAGATTCGCGCGAACGGCCCGATCTTCGTCCATGCCTACCTTGATACGTCCTTCCGGATGCAGGACATCATTCTGATAGTGGAGCGCGATAACCACGGGCCGCTCCATCAGACAAATACCTCCAGGTTGGCAAAAACATCATTGCAATTGACCAGGTCAACACGCTTGAGCTTGATCTTCCAACCTTCCACTTTATTGCCGGCAAGTTTGTAGGTGTAACGCCCGGCGAGCTGACGTTGATCCAAGCGCCATTCCGTGGCTTGGAACACCGCGCTGACCACAAGGTAACCATCCTCGTCCAGACCTTCGATGCACACATTCCCAACCAGGTGCGCTGTTTGAGTTTGTGGTTGCTGTGACCAGTTACGCGCATTCTCCACGCGACGAATACGCGTCTCGCGCAGCATGCGGTTTTCCCAGAACAGGGAAATATGATCGAAAGGATTTACCTGGTTATGCTTTTGCGGTACCCAATACATGCCATCGTCGGTAAAGAGTTTGTCCCACTCCCAGAACTTCCATGTATCCAGCAGACGAGCTTCCTTAAACAGAAACTGCTCGACCGAGCGAAGGGTGGTTTCTTCGGCAAGTGCAGGCTTGAGGTCGGATGTATTTACGTTGAAAGCGCGGTCAAGCAACATTATTGCTCTCCTTGGCGATAATTGTTCCGGTCATGAACTTTTTCCAGGCTGCAAACTGATTACGCATGGGCAGTTCGCTGGTGCCATTGGTAGAGACTGCACCGTCTTCAAGAAGGGTGTCGGTGCCGACATAACGGTGCATGCTGATCCAGTTGCCGCCTCGGGTCATGTTGCCCTCCTGGCAGCGTGCATACACTTCAACGTCGTCCGGCATGACATTGGAAGAGGGGGAGTTGATGACGTTGGCGTAAGTTAGTGCCCGATCGAACACCACATCTGGGGCACCTTTACAGCGGAACGTCTGGATCTCCACCATGGTTTTATCGACAGCAACCGGGCGGATAACCCGAAATTGCATGAAGACGGTATGAGGCGATCCGCTGCCGTAAATCACGGTGTTATGGCGGTTCATGCCCATGATTTCACGGGCGCGGTCCGCTCCGTAGGCTTCGCTCAAACATTCAAAGTGCGCGCGGGAAACTTCGTCCTTCTCGGCGGCGTCCGGATCGAAGATCGCCTCCATGTAGCCATGGCCATTATGGTAGGCGCGCAGTTCCAGCTTTTCCCAGAAGTCATAGGGCTCGCCATTGCCATCCATGATCAGCAGTTCGAACGGCATCTCGCCGATGGCTTCAGCCTGTTCCCGAGCTGCATCGACTGATGACTCGTGGGTGACACGTGCGTGCATGGTGTCGTGGAGGTTTTCGTAGAAAACTTTCCAATTGGAACGTTGTTGGACGCGGAAAATACCGCCCGCTACTTCAAGCTCACCCACCGGAGATCTGTCGCACATGTTGTCGATGGAGCTGACGACGCCGCCAAGGAACGTCTTCAGGTCTTCGCCGTAGGACGCCTGGCTGGCGAATACGAAACCGCGGTAGCTATCGACCCTGGCCACACTGGCCATGGAGAAATCCGGATGTTTCGGGTCATAGCATGTGCCCTCGAAGCCGCTCTTCAGCGGTGCCGACAGGTGAGTGCCATCCAACTTGAATGTCCAGGCGTGGTAGGGGCAGCGGAAGAACTTGCCGACATTGCCGTCACCGTCCGCCACCAACTTTGCTCCTTTGTGAGGGCAGCGGTTGTAGTGGACGTTTACTTTGCCGTCAGGCGCACGAACCATCACCACATCCTGGTCGCCGATCCGGGTCGTGTGGTAATCGCCAGGGTTCTTTACTTGACTCTCATGGCCCACATAAATCCAGGCATGCCCATAAATTCGCTCCATTTCGAGTTGAAAGAGAACAGGGTCGGTGTACACGCTTTTATGAACGCTGTCGGGCCGGATCAAATCGGCAATTTGTTCATTGCTGGGAATCATTGTTCGCTCCTTTACTTATTAGAGGTCAAGTACCAACTTGGCAGTCTTGGCACGAGAAACACAGGTGCAGAAGGCGCCGCCGGAGCGCTCGCGATCAGACAGGCAGATATCACGGTGATCGGGTTCACCCTCAATGACTTGAGTTACGCATACTCCGCAATCACCACGTCGGCAGTCGAACATCGGGTCCAGGCCTGCCTCGATCATCACGTCCAAGAGGGTCTGGCCTGTGTTCACTGCAAGCGTTACTCCACTGGCGCGAAGTTCTACTTCAAACGCTTGGTCGCCATCTTCTTCAAGGGCACCGGCGAACAGTTCGTAATGGATGTGATCTTCCTGCCAGCCAAGTTCCCGAGCGATTTGTATGACCGAGGTGATCATCTCTACGGGGCCACATATATACAGATGAGTGCCTTCGGATGGTGTCGCCAATACAGTGGATGCGGCAAAACGTTTGCTGGCGTCTCCGCCGCTTATCCAGCATTGGCTGTTGCCCAAACACTGGACTTCATCCAGATACGCCATGTGGGTGGCATCGCGGCCAGCGTAATGCAGGGTGAAAGCCTTTTTGGACGCTTGCAGTGCGCGGCCCATGCTCAGCATCGGTGTAATACCGATTCCACCGGCTATCAACAGTATGTGTTTTGCCTCGTCGACCAGTGGAAAATGATTGCGAGGTGTTTCTACCTCAATGACTTGACCTTCAGTAAGTGTATGTACCCACTTCGAACCTCCCGTGCTTTTGTCATCGAGTTGCACGGCTATTTCATAGTGGTCGCCTGCCGACACATTCACGATTGAATAGGCACGCTTTTGCTTTCTATCACCTGGGATGTGCAGCTCAAGGTGGGCGCCTGGGGTAAATTCAGGCAGCCGCCTACCGTCATGAGCAACTAATACCAAGCGTCGAATGCGGGGAGTAAGCGCCTCAATGCTTTCTATTTTTACTGATAAAGTGGACATAAATAACCTGCGTACATAACTAGCAGTCAATAAAATCAGCTGGGCTTGCGGTGCCGCTAATCATTAAAACAATGCAAATCAGGGAAGTCTTCACCGCGTTATCGGCAGTGTTTGAATGAACCTAGGTATTGCTTTCCGTAAACTTTTCAAAATACATTCTGACGGAAGTAAGTTTTTTTTCCATGTGCCAGGTTTTTACAGACTCTACCATTGGGGGAGGGCCGCACATATACAGGTCAAAGGGGCTGTCTGAATCCTCAAAGGGGGCGAGGTGTTCAGGAATAAACCCCTTTTTACCCTGCCAATCGTCAGCGGCATTGCTGAGGACCGGTGTGAAATCGAAGGCTTGAATCGTTGATTTATACGCCTCGATACGCGGAATCTCGCACAGGTCCTGTTCTGTCCTGACGCCATAGAAAAGATGGACAGGGAACCCGGCCCCACCTTGCTCTGCCAACTGGTCGAGCATGCCGAGGAAGGCGGACAGTCCGGTTCCGCCTGCGACCATCAACACCGGACGGTCGATATGTCTTAGGTAGAAGGCTCCCAATGGCGCCTCCATCTTGATGATGTCGCCTACTTTGCAACGATCGCGCACGTAGTCGGTCATGACCCCGCTGGGTAGAAGCCGAACCAGAAATTCAAGTGTTCTACTTCCGGGTGCACAGGCAAACGAATAGGAGCGACTGTGACCGGTGCCCGGCACTTGCAGGCGCGCATATTGGCCGGGTAGATAATTGAGTGGAGCAGCACCGGAGGCCAACTCTACCTTCAATATTGCGGTGCTATCAGACACTTGAATGACGTCAGTGACAGTCGTTATCAATTCCGAGGTTCCAGTACTTCCACACAGTGTCGAGTCGAAGTCGAAATAGAAGGATGCGTCGGACAACACCCTTGTTTGGCACGATAGAATCTTGCGATCCGCTAAGTCCTGTTTGGAAAGGGCCTCTTCGTCTACGTAATCCTGAGTGTAACTTCCGGATTCACAACGGCCTTGGCAGGTCGCGCAAACCCCTTCGCGGCAGTCCAGAGGGATTTTGATCCCACTTTTGAGCGCAGCGTCCAGCAAAATTTCGTTAGGCTGGACGGGGCAAAACAGTGTTTTACCGTCGGCGAAGTTCAACGCAACCTTGTACATGATTTAACCTTTCTCGGACTTAAATATGGTAGAAATCCAGCACTGAATTGATCTTGTCATTCAGCAGCACGCTGTGCTTTTTGGAGATCAACCAGCTATCGCCATGCGGTCGAAGCGTGTAGGTAGCACGCCCGAAGAATTGCTCAGACAAGGACTGGCGGTAATACAAAGTCTGCCAATTAACGCGCACTTCAAGATCGCCACCCTCCAACGGGTTAATCCGCACGTTATTTATTTGATGCAATGTCCTTGGCAGCGGTGTCGCAGAGGCCGCTTTGCCTGTACGAATTCGAAATACCCGGTCTTCCAGGCCCCCGCGATTGGGATAATAAATCAGCGACATCTCGCGCTTGGGGTCGGTGGTGTAGATGTGCTCGGAATCCCATTGGGGAAGGTGGAACACGCTATCTTCGCTAAATAGCGCGAGGTAGCCGTCCCAATCCTGGTCATCGCAAAGCTCTGCTTTCTTGTAAAGGAATTGTTCTATTTGATACTGAAGTTCGACGTTCATTGCCTTATACCTCCTTCAACTTCAGCGCTTGGGCATCGGCTGCTTTGCGCGCCAGACCATTGAGCAGGAACTTCTGCCAGTTGCCGTGTTGATTCACGTATAGGCCTTCATGTGTAAATTCGGCCCCGATCATGGCGGGAGAAATGCCAATGGTGTCCGTGTTTTTCGTCGGTCCTGTTGTCCACTTGTCGCGACCACGGGAGATGTCGCTCCAGCGCTCCAGGCGCGCCTGGAATCCACGCTGCGCTTCACGAAACTCGACGAGGTCGTCGGGAGTTCCCATGCCGGACACATTGAAGAAGTCTTCGAATTGGCGGATGCGGTTTTCGCGGTCGGCATCGGACTCGCCTTTCACTCCAAGACAAAAACTGTTGATTTCAGTCTTGTTCCACGCAATCGGTCGGATGATCCGCAGTTGTGAGCTGATCTGATCAAGGAAGAACATGCTCGGATAGACGTTCAGATTGCGTAGGCGATGCATCATCCACTCGGCTTTGTCCTGGCCGTATTCCTTCACCAGTCGCGGCATAATGGTTGCGTACCCTGGGCGAACCTCCGGGTTCGGCATGTCGCTGAACAAGACACTGTGGCCGTTGTTGAAGGCGAACCAGCCATCGTCGGTTTCGGCATCCCCTGCGCCTAGCTTGCTGTAGTCGAGGAATTCGCCGGCGTTATGCCCCTTGGAGGCGTTAACTTGCTGACGGTGTTGCACGGTCGACACATAGTTATAGTGGACAGTGCTGACGTGATAGCCATCAAGACCATTCTCGTTTTGCAGCTTCCAATTACCATCGTAGGTATAGGCGGATTTGCCCGGCAGCACTTCCAGTTCGCCAGTGGGCGATTGGGCGACCATCATATCGAAGAATACTTTGGCATCGCCCAAGTAATCTTCAAGCGAATCAGTGCCATTCACGTCAAGGCTGACGAAGACGAAACCCTTATAACTTTCGATACGGGCTTTCTGCAATCCACGAGTGGCTTTATCGAAGTCTTCCCCATATTCAGCAGGTGCCTTGACTTTTACAAGTCGCCCATCGCTCTTATAACACCAAGCATGGAAAGGGCAGGTAAAAGTCGACTGATTACCTTTGCCGACGCGAGTCAAAGTAGTGCCACGGTGTTGGCACGCATTAATCAAAGCGTTTAACTTGCCCTCGCCATCACGCGTAATAATAAGTGGCTGACGGCCTGCTTGCATTGTAAGGAAGTCGTGTTTGTTTAGGATCTCGCTTTCGTGGCAGGCATAGATCCAGTTTTTTTCGAAAATCAATTCCATTTCCAGATCGAAAAGTTCTGGCTCCGTGAACATATCACGGGCAATGCGATAGATGCCTTCCTCGCTTCGAAAATCCAAGCAGCTCTCGATATATTCTTTCCATTGGTTAATATCACGCATACGGCTCATGGGTAGATCCTCAATCGTGCGGTTATGCAGGGTTCCTATTAGAGGTGGCGGGCGCCGATTGGTCTATCCAATTTATTGATGACTTAAAGCCACTTAATGAGATTAGAAACATCCGAAATGAGAGCAGCAATTTGACGATTGCCGTAATTGATAGTGATAATCATTGTTGTTTGTGGGGGGGTGTTACTTGTCTTGAGTAGAATGGTGTCGACCCGTTATTCAGGGCAATTTTCTCCGGTAGGATGCAGGGCAAATTCGTTTGTTTTGATCATGAATGGTGCTCGCAATAATGCTTCAGGTGGAAATTACGAGCTATATAGGCGAAGTTGTCCGATTATTCCGCTGATACTATCCAAATTGGTTGGCTTTAATGAGGGGGTGGCTCGGTGGCATACGTCTTCGAAACCGCTATCCTGAGCCAGTTTTTCGGGCTGCATTTGGACCGTTTCCGGATGACGCCAGGTGATCAAGAGCTGTCGGAGCCGCTGTAACGTCACACTGAGCTACGAGGCATCTGTTACCTAGTCTGGGCAGTCGGGAATGATGGTAACGACGTAGGTCTAGTCGCTAAAAAAATGAGCACTGTTTTGGTGCTATCGAATAATTTATTGATCTGAATCGGCCCAGGAACTGATTTTTTTGAGTGGGGTTATCCGTAAATTTTCATATTGATATCCCGATATTTTTTTTCCTAAGGTTGAGCGGTTCGTCGGCACAACACTTGCTTGGATAGCGCTGAGTCACGCCGATTAGAGCGTGAAAAAATAGCCGTGAGTGCCTTATCATGCAAACGAATAGTCACGTCGTTGGTAATATTCGTGTTGATCAATTTGATTTTTCCGGCGCGCAAGCATGGATGGAGCGAATTTGCGGGCCGCATTCGCTCCGGGCAACCAAACCTCAGGATATCCGGTTTCGTCATAGTGCCAAGGTTTTTAACAGTTTTTCCACTGCGCTAGGTTTTATGGAGTATGGCGCTGACGTCACTGTAAGAATTGAAGAATCTGATTGTTTAAATAGTTACAGCCTCAGTCTCCCGTTGATGGGAGAGCAAAAGCTAATGAAAAATGGCAAGTTGTTTAACTCTTATACAGGTAGCGGTTTAATTGTTTCTCCGCACGAAACACAAGAGTTGTGGATGGCTGGTAACTGTAGAAAACTCTCTATTGTAATTCCTCGGATGTCTATGCGGCAGACACTTGAGGAAATGCTTCATCGTACCCTAGACGTTCCTCTTCGATTTGAACCTGTTATTGATGCAATTAACGGTGCTACAGCTTCGTGGTGGCGCTTAGTGCGAAACTTCGCAGAAGAGTTTGAGCGCGGCGGTGGTGTGTTTGAGCATGCTATATTTTCTCGAGATATTGAGGCTGCTCTGATCAAAGGTTTAATTTTGTCTCAGCGCAATAACTATAGCGACCTTATAAATGAGCACCTTCAGTGTCAGCTCCCTTATTATCTTATAAAGGCGCGAGATTATATTCACAATAATGCTCGTGAAAATATTTGTCTGGAGGATATAGAGCGAGCTTCGGGCGTATCAAGGTTCAAGGTTTTTGATGGTTTCAAAAAGTACTTCGGTATGCCGCCTATGGCGTATCTAAAAAAATACAGGCTTACTGCCGTTCGTAGAGAGATTTTAGAGGGTGGTCCGGTTAAAAGTTTGTCACTACTTGCCACTGACTGGGGCTTCAATCACTTGGGAAGATTCGCGATTGAGTATCGTAAACTATTCAATGAAACACCGAGTTCGACATTGCATCGCGGTGAAATGAATAGGGAAAGGTTTCTCTGATATGGGACGGCTTTTCTATGCAAGAGATCTTTGGGGCTGGTGTCAGTGTCCGAAGCTTGCATTTCGCTATTAGCGACGTCGGATAAGAGCTCGATGTGGTGACTGAGTGACCTTTGGCTAGAAGTCACGAGAGTTCTAGTGCTATAGCCAAAGGGGTTGAGTTTGTAGAAGGGCTTTAGAGTATAGTTTCAGTCATACAGATCCATTTCTAACTGTGGCAGGTAGCGACTTAGCGAGCTACCGCGCTTAACTGTGGGGGGGATTTCTCTAAAGCTATTGCCGGTTTAAGCATGAATTTACAAGTCGAAATCAAAATAGCGCTGACATATCTCTATAGTGCGGTGTTGAGTTGTCAAAATCGGCCGATTTTTTGGATGAGAATGAAGTATAAATAGGATAGACGTCATAGGGGTTTTGACGTCTAATAAATTTGCATTAGTTAGATCTGTGGGTTTTAGGTGGTGCTGGGATTTGTATCTCTTGCGTGCTAACTGCTGTCGAAAAGCATATAACTCTAGTTGATGGGTTGTTTGTCCGACTGCCTGGGAATTAAACCAATAAAGTAATGGCGAGACTTAAATGACTGACAACGATAATGACTTATTAAAGGCTACTTACAACCGTCGCCAAACCCTAAAAGGGATTGCCGCAGGCGCCACCACAGTGCTTGCCGCTTCTGTGCTGAATTCTGCGATGGCAAGTTCGATAAAGCCTGCGCCCGATGTTCCGGAAAAAACTTCGGCTGACGGGGGCTACGACACGATTATTATCGGCGGCGGTATGGCGGGGGCTACAGCAGCAAGAGAGTTGGGAACTCGAGGCAAGAAATGCTTAGTATTAGAAGCGCGCAACCGAACAGGTGGCCGCACTTTCACTACAGAGGTCTTTGGCGAGCGTGCAGACGTTGGTGGTCAATGGATCCACTGGATCCAGCCGCATGTTTGGGCGGAAATGCAACGTTATGGTTTGCAGCTGCTTGAAACGCCAGGTGCAAGTCCAACTGCTTACGGTGTTGTGGTAAATGGTAAGCTCGAACCCTTTGATCCTGCTAAGGCCTTTGAGCTGTTAAACCTAGGCATGCAAGTGTTTAGTAAGGATGTGATTGATCTGTTTCCTCGTCCCTATGACCCAAATTTCAATCCGGACTCCTTAAAGACCGATAATATTTCTATTGCTCAGCGAATGAAACAGATCAATGTTTCTGATGAAACCCGAGCAATTCTCGAATCTTATTTCACTACTGCTGTGAACGGCCCTATCGAGCAGGCTGGGTACTTGGATCAGATTCATTGGTATGCGCGCGCAGGCAACGATATGGATCGTCTGTTACGGGCGTGTACTCAATATAAAATTAGTACCGGTACGTCTTCGCTTATTGAATTGTTGTTTCGTGACAGTCGTGCTGAAGTAAAATTGAATACGCCAGTGCAAAAGGTGGAGCAGTCTTCGCGCGGAGTAAAAGTAACTGCGGAAAACGGCAAAACCTATTTCGCTAAGTCTTGCATCGTCGCGTTGCCTATGAACTGCTGGAACGATATTGAGTGGTTGCCTGCTCTATCTCCAGGAAAAGTAGCTGCAAGTAAAGAACGGCACGTGGGTTCTGGTTTTGAATTGAAGGTTAAGGTTAAGGGCAACAAAGGTAGCTATCAAGGTATGGCATCCTCCGGATATCCTATCAACTTGGTATATACCGATTATATTTCTGACCATCATACCAAGTTTGTAGCTATGGGATATTCAGTGCCCGGCTTCGATGTAAACGACGACGATAATGTTCGTGAAGCATTTACTCGTTTGTTACCGGGAGCCGAAATCATGGAAAGTTTCGCCTACGACTGGAATTCCGACCCGTATTCGAAGGGGACCTGGTGCGATTACAAGCCGGGGATGTGGAGCAAGTATGGCGAGGATATGCGCAAAGACGAGGGCCGCGTGGTTTTTGCTGGCTCCGACATAGCCAATGGATGGCGGGGGTTTATCGACGGTGCGATTGAAACAGGATTGCGGGCGTCAAGAATTGTATTGAAGCAGTTGGGGTGAGGGGCTTCAGATGAAAAAAACAACACTGGTTCTGACTTTTATGTTGGTTTCGAATTTGGCAGAAGCGGATACTGCTAACTGTTCGCCAGAGACCGCAGAAAAAGCGTGGGGGAAGTGTGCAGCTTGTCATTCTCTTGCAGAGGGTAATAACTCGATGCTGGGCCCGAACCTACATGGCGTTATTGGCCGAAAAGCGGGCTCGCTCGAGGGGTTTATTTATTCGCCAGCGATGAAGGCCTCGGATGTAGTGTTTACGATCGAGAAGCTTGATGCGTTCTTGGCCGCTCCCCAAGATGTAGTGCCTCAAACGCGTATGCCTTTTAGCGGCCTTAAAAACCCCGAAGACAGAGCGGCCGTTATCTGCAAAATAAAGTCCACTTAACCTTATAAATATAGATTGGAGCACCCATTGTGAATAGTTTAGACAAACAGCTTGTTCTCAGTAGAAATAGGCTGGTCTCAGTGACCAGTTGGTTAGCTATTTGTTTCTGTATGTTGACAACATACTTGGCAATCCAAGCCGGTAGTTTCGAATATGAGGCCGCTGGTGATGTTGCCGCGCAGTTGCAAGTTGGTGTCGCAGGCGCTGCCAACCTCAAATGGATGATGCTGAGCGATACGTTTGGTTTTTACCTATTTAGCATTCCTGCTGCTATTTATCTATGGATGAACTTTAAGCAGGAAAATCCGTTTCTGGTATCGCTGGCAACAGTTGCAGGCATATTTTTCGCATTGGTAGGTGCTATTGGTGCATCGATTCTGTCTGTAGCGTGGCCTGTGCTTACGATTGCAACAGCTACCGCATCGGATCCTTCCGCCGCTCAAATTTACACGGAGCTTTTTCGTGTAATCACCATGTTTGTTCAGGACGGCATGTGGGGGCGTTTAGAGTTCTTCCTTTCCGGGGTCTGGTACGTAGGTCTAGCGTTGGTCATTTGGCCGCACCGTAAAGGCTTCGCTACTGTAACTTTTTTGAACGGCTGTTTTGGGTTGTTATCGAGTGCTGCGAAAATACTAGATGCCGGTGAAATTGCCGGCTTGGGTCTCCAGGGTGTTCTGTACGCAACCCCTATCTGGTTCTTTTGGCTCGGCGTATTGGCTTGGAAAGGCAAATCAACTGTTGCCCAATCTTCAGGGCAGCAATAGCTAGTTTCGCAATAGGATGCTGCCACTTGCAGCATCCTTTCTCTCATGTGGAACCTCGTTGCAATTTACGTTAGTGATCAAGTTAAGAAGATTCATAACTACGTAAACAGTAGTGGGGACGATTCCACTTGTTTACGCCGTTTTTTTCGATTTCCTGGGTAGCTTGAAATGATTTATTGAGGAGTGAATCGAATCTTCGATTTGCTTAAAAATAAAAAGCCTAATATGTTGAGGGTAGTTATGAATACGTCTCTTCGAACCGTGTCAGTTAGTTTCTATTTTATGGCTTTTTCTCTGTGCTCTAGCGGCGTAGGCGCGTTGGAATTATATTCGGACGAAAGCTACGGGTTAAATGCCGATCTGGATGGCGGTATTGGAATTTATCATAGCCAACAAAATTATGCTCAGTCTGGAACTTTGAAGAAAGGGGGGACTGATTGGCAAGAGGCATATTTTAAGTACGGATTATCCGGTTGGGTTTCTGCGGGCGAACAGAAGCAAAAAGTGTATGGTGCTTTAAACTGGGTTAGTAGTGCGACGTTCGGCCAAGGAGATGCTGCCGGATGGACTGATGGCACAGAGCGGACTACCAAAGTCGAAGACGCATATCTTGGCTGGAAATCGGGAAATTACTTTCCCGCGCTTGGGCTTGACGGAATTGATTTATCGTTTGGTCGGCAAAATATTGTTGTGGGCGATGGATTTCTTATTGGCGGTGACGCGCTGAACCTTGGCAAAGGGATCTCTAACGGAACTCTGAATCGTGGTGGTGCGTATTACATCACTCCACGTAAGGCGTTTGACCAGACCGCAGTCCTTCGGATCGGTGGGCGTGAAGGTTTGCGCAGTGATTTGATGTGGTTGAAGTCAGATAACCCTGCCCAAGCCAAAGCAGAGTCCTTCGTCGCCACGTTAGAAAACGTGGGTGAAAAAGGAACTGTCGGTTTCACATATATGGATGTATTGAATACCGATGATAAGTTTGATTTAATTCGTCGAAACGGAACTAAGACCTATACCGTTAGAGGCCAAGGTAGCTTAGGCCACCCAGATCTTTTTCTTTCTGGCGAATATGCATGGCAGGACCGCCCTGCTGGCAATGAAAGTGCGTGGTATCTTGAGGCAGGTTGGAAGTTCTCGGATGTATATGGTACACCTTCTGTAAATTATCGTTACAGCCGATTCTCTGAAGGTTACGATCCTTTCTTCTTTGGAAATATTCGCGGGCTTGGAACTTGGTTTCAGGGCGAAGTGGCTTCGAATTACGCAGGCCCATTTAACTCTAATACAAGAATTCATCAGGTTGCTCTTTCATTCACCCCCGTTGAGTCGCTCTCGCTGGGTGTGCTTCTATATAATTTCGATACATTAAGTAAGAGGACTGGAACATTTTCTAACCTTGGCGGAAATGAGGTGGATATATATGCAAGTTGGCAGGCAACTAAAGAACTTACAGTGGTGCCTTTGTTGGGTATTTATAAGCCTGATGCTTCTGATTTAGAAGGTGGTTCTCAAATCGGTACTGATCGACGTAATATTTATAGTCAGGTTCTTTTTCTCACGCATTTTTAAGTTTTTTAAGGCGCAAGGCCCGTCCCTTTGAGGGATGTGCCTATGCGCTGCTTATATATTCTTCTTAGGGACCCTCAAGGCTATTGAGGTTGTACGGCTATACCAGCAAACCTCGTCGATTCTTGAAGGTGACCTCTAAGTCCGACTTTCTTAATTTTTCTGTTTTAAGAGTTACAAGAGGAGGATAAAAAATGGCCGTTATGATTTCACATACCAGCAATGCTCAGAAATTTCTTGAGGACGCTAGCGGCCTCACCAACAGTGCCGGCAACCCACGAGTCAAAACTCTGATTCACCGAATTCTGTGCGACTCCGTGAAAATTATCGAAGACCTTTCGGTAACTCCTGAGGAGTTTTGGAGAGCGGTTAACTACCTCAACGTTCTAGGCGTTCGTCAAGAGGCCGGTCTTTTGGTTGCAGGACTCGGTGTTGAGCATTACCTGGACCTCCTCATGGATGCTGAAGATAAGCTGGCGGGTAAGTCCGGCGGCACTCCTCGGACCATTGAAGGTCCGCTCTACGTCGCAGGTGCGCCGCTCTCGGATTTTGAGGCACGATTAGACGACGGTACCGATCTAGGTGTTGTGCTATTCATGCAAGGCCAAGTTAGAAATACCTCCGGCGAACCATTGGCAGGTGCGGTAGTTGACGTTTGGCACGCTAATACCCTCGGCACATATTCTTACTTTGATACTACTCAATGGGAGTTCAACCTTCGTCGCCGCATCGTTACCGATGCCAACGGCCGTTACCGTTTTCGTAGTATCGTTCCTTCGGGCTATGGCTGCCCCCCAGATGGCCCTACGCAGCAATTGCTGGACCAGTTGGGTCGTCATGGCCAGCGCCCGGCGCACGTGCACTTTTTCATCTCGGCGCCCGATCATCGCCATCTGACCACGCAAATCAATTTGGATGGCGATCGGTATCTGCATGACGATTTCGCCTACGCCACCCGTGATGAACTGATCGCGAAGATCATTTTTACCGATGATCCTGAGCGCGCTGCAGCGTATGGCATTACTGGCCGCTTCGCTGAGATCGATTTCGACTTTACGCTTCAATTATCCGATCAACCTAAAGAACAGCAACGTCACGAGCGAGTTCGCGCGCTCGAGGGGTGAAGTCTTTGAATGCAGGGAGGCGATACGTCTCTCAACGATATATGCATTGCTTCCTATCCCGTTGTTCTTGCCACCAAATGGCTTCGTGACCTAGGCGCAAAAAAGCGAATTTCGCTTCTTCAAGATTTTTACCGAGAGAGGCTTTACCCATGGGAGTTTTTGATTGGAAACACTGGCTAGTAATCCTAGCTGTAGTGATTTTGATTTTTGGGACAAAGAAGATAAAAGGTTTGGGCGGAGACATTGGCGAAGCCATAAAGGGTTTTCGCAAATCAATGACTGACGACGAGAGTAACGAATGTTCGACGGCCTCTCAAAACGCTACGCTCGAGCAGTCTCACACCATCGACGTCAAGTCTCAAAAGGTTGGGGAACATTTTCGTAGCGATGTTCGGCCCTAGATTCCTGTATTGAATCTAGGCGACTCACCTAGCACACCTAGGGCGATCTGCAGAATATTGTAGGCGAACATCGCCAGCACCACCGTCGAGCCGCTGGCCAGAACTAACTAACCATGCGAAGTAACGGCGTAAAGACCAGCGGCAGTCATGAGTCAACAGTTCAAAATCACCAAGTCGGTCTCGTTAAATCGCGAGACCGGCCGGTGTAATGACATCACCTATAAGAAGTCAGTGGCCCAGGCCACCTGATGGTCAACTGGCCGCTGTTCACTCACGAGATACTCCGATGATCGACGCACTCTCCATCCGCTTGAAAATCATCCTGCTGTCCGGCTTGTGCCTCATGGGGGTGATCGGTTTGATCGTCTACATGAACCTCTATCAAGGCGACCAGAACAACCGATTGATCAGTGCCTCGAGTAGTAAGATGCTGACCGACAGCGGTGAGAGTCTGCTGCAGGCCAAGGCCGCCGAACAGGCTAGAAACTTGGAGCATGTCTTCGGTAACAGCTTGCTGCTCATCTCTGCTCTGGCCGACCAGGTGAACAACTTGCGTAACATGGCCAGCCAGCGTGGGTTGCCGGCCGCTACATTGCGTGAGGAACTGAACCATAGCGTCAAGATAACATTCGAGCACAATCCGCAGATTCTTGGGTTCTGGCTGGTGTACGAACCGAATGCGCTGGAGGGTAAAGACAGCGAGTTCGTTAACGACGCAGCGCGCGCCTCCAACGAAAGCGGACGCTTTAGCAGCGCCTGGAATCGGGGTGGCGGCCAATCGATGAACTTGATGATTACAGAAATCGATCTGCAGAATACCGAGCTGAGCATTAGCGGCACCGCAAACAACAGTTGGTACACCTGCCCGCGAGACACGCGGCGCACGTGCCTGACGGCGCCTTACGCCGTCACCCTGGACGGGCAAGCCCAAGTGATGACTACGCTCTCTATGCCGTTGATTGCCGATGGCAAGGTGATCGGCACCCTGGGCGTAGACCTCGCACTCGGCGCCCTACAAGCGGCCGCAAGCGATGCTCAGCGTACCCTGTTCGAAGGCTCTGGAAGCATGCTGATTGTATCCGACAGTGGTGTACTCGCGGCCTACAGCAAGGACGCAGGTCAGGTCGGCAAACCTGTCAGCATCACTATGGGCGAGGACGGCAAGGCGATACTCGCAGCATTGACGCAAAAAAAACCGCTGGTGCTGGCACAGAATGATTTGATCCGCGCCGTCTACCCCGTCTCCCCAATCCCCGATGCGCCAGCTTGGGGGGTGGTCATTGATTTGCCCAAACAAGTATTGCTGGCCGACTCGGTAGCGCTTCAGACCTTGCTTGATCAGACCCAAACCCGCGACACCCTGAAGTCGCTGCTCGTGGCCATAGGCGCAGGCCTGTTGGGCCTGCTACTCATCGGGTTCACCGCTTCCGGGGTGACGCGCCCGATCAACAGTGTCGCGCAGATGCTCAAGGCGATTGCCAGCGGCGACGGCGATCTGACCCAACGCCTGCACTACCGCAAGAAAGATGAACTGGGCGAGCTCGTGAACTGGTTCAACCGTTTTCTCGACAAACTGCAGCCCACCGTCGCGCAGATCAAGCAGAGCATTACCGATGCGCGCGGTACCGCCGACCAGTCTTCGGAAATCGCGCGGCTGACCAGTGAAGGGATGCAGGTGCAATTTCGCGAGATCGATCAACTGGCAACTGCGTCGAACGAAATGAGCGCGACTGCGCATGAAGTCGCCCACAGCGCCTCGAGTGCTGCCCAGGCAGCGCGCGGTGCCGACCAGGCGTCCAGGGAAGGCATCACCCTCATTGAGCGCAGCACCCAGGACATCAATGCGTTGGCCCGCGAGGTCAGTAAGGCCGTGACGGAAGTCGAAGCCCTGGCGGTCAACAGCGAGCAGATCGGTTCGGTGCTGGAAGTGATCCGCAGTATTGCCGAGCAAACGAACCTGCTGGCACTCAACGCCGCGATCGAAGCGGCGCGCGCCGGGGAAAGTGGCCGGGGTTTTGCGGTGGTGGCCGATGAAGTACGCAACTTGGCCAAGCGCACCCAGGACTCCGTCGAGGAAATCCGCATGGTCATCGAACGCATCCAAACCGGCACGCGGGGCGTGGTGGCGACCATGCATTCCAGCCAGACGCTCGCCCAGGACAACGCCGGGCAGATCCATCAGGCCGTGCAGGCGCTTGGCAAGATCAGCGACGCGGTAACGGTGATCAGCGACATGAACCTGCAGATTGCAAGCGCGGCGGAGGAGCAAAGTGCAGTAGCCGAAGAGGTCAATCGCAACGTTTCGACCATCCGCGGTGTGACCGAGACCCTGACTGAACAGGCCGCCGAGTCGGCGCAGATCAGCAGTCAGCTCAACGCACGGGCCAATCAACAGATGAAGCTGATGGATCAGTTCCGCGTATAACACGCGGCGGTATAGCGGCGCGTTATCTAGGCAACAGCTCATGTTACTCAGCTGCGAAATGGCTGAGGTGGCAGGACTCCATCGGGCCGCGACATTGTCAATTGATAGATGCTCGGCCTGGGGTGGACATCATCCTTCGCCGATGCCCCCTTTCCATCCGGCTGGCAATGGGGCGAAGAAAATGGCATAGCCCGGAATCACGCGTTCTTCGCCCTTGATACTCTCCAAAAACAAATCCAGAATTAAGTCTTTTCCTGCTATGTCAGCAAAAGAAACCTCTAGATCTTAATGAGCCGGATGCTAGGTACGAGTTTCGTTTCGCGGCCCACACTCAAAGTATCTCCTCATTTGGGTGTTCAAATCCCTCCAAGTTCATCCTGGTCGATCAAGATGTCGATGAGCTTCTCGCCCAACAGGTTCCAAGCAGCTTTTTCTCTGCAGCATAACCATGGTCTAAGTAGTGGCGACGGACTCGGGAACCTGCCAGCACGTGGTTCTGGCACCGATCTAATACATCAAGGCTTATCCCCGAGGCTTGCACCATGGTTGCCCAGTTCGTCTCAAGTCATGAGCGGGCCATTCGCCATTCAAACCAGCGGACAGCACCAAGGTGTCATCATGTCGGCGACGTGCTAGCGGCTTGCGATTCTTAAAGCGTGATTGTCGGTCTCCAACCTGTTTGCTGATGACCTTGAGATCAACATGCCCGTCATGATGCTTTGCGGGGAAGCACCATTGAGAATGTCCTGTCAGCTGCCGAAGCTTGATGAAATAGTGAGTTGTAAACGCAGATAGGAACACGTGGTGGTCTGCTTCTTTCTCCGGCTGCCTTTGACATTCGCAACGGGTATAAACCAAACGCCATATTCCAGATGGATGTTTTTCCATTCTGTCTGAAGCAGCTCCCCGATCCGGCACAGCGTTCCCAGGCAGATGCAAAGCGCAAGTTGGGGCTCTAGTTTGAGTGGGCGAATCCCATTGTACTTTGCGCCGGCAGGTAGTGCTGCTGAAGCTCGATAGAGGAGAGGATCCGAGTTCGCTTCTCCTAGTAGTCAATGGGTACAAGCTTATGGATTTCTACCAAGTCTGCTGGGTTTCAGTCAGTCAGTAGTGTTCGCCATAGTTGCCGTTTCTGGGCCCATCCAAACATCTGAACGATATCCGAAAAGAGGCTCATGGCCTGACGAGTTGGATCTCGAGCCATTACGGATCGTACCAAGTTCCGCAGGTCATGTTCGCTAACTGAGCTGATGACTTTTAAACCAAGGGCGGGGGGCTCCAGAACATCTGCTTACGGTCTACCAGCCCGAAGAGTTGCCTGCGTTGGTCGATATTCGTCGGTTTTGAGTTGACTGGTGAGCGGGGGAGTTGGGTACGTCTTTTCGGGTGGCTTGTACCCTGTTGATCCTGTGAAAATGACACCAGCTTGATAATAGTTCGTCCATTGGCTTTGGGTAGAAGCTAACAGCCTTGCTTAGAATTATCCCTTTTTTCGTTCTTGAAACACCCCAAAAACAAGTCCAGAATTGATTCTTTTTCTGCTCCGGGTGGAAAAGAAACCCCTTAGATTTCAATGGGGCGGATACCAGATGCGAGTCTCGTTTCCAGCTTCAATCTACTGATTTTTATTCGCTGTATCGTCAATCTGTGGTAACTCGCGCAGCGTTTTGCCGCAACTGATCTAAATAGTCAGCCCATTGTTGAGCCGCTGCCCGCCGTTGTACCAGCAGTTGGGCGCGCGCGTATACAGCCCCTAGCGCCCCCGGCATCCGGTGGGATAACGACAGTTCGAGCACAATTGGATCAATCCCCAAGTGCTCGTGGGCAATGGTTCTGTAGGTTGTGCGAAAGCCGTGGGCTGTGATGTCATACTCTGGCCAGATGCGCTGAAAGGACTTGAGCATGGAGGTCGGATTTATGGGGCGACCCGGATAGACTGGCGAGATGAACACCCAGCCTTTGCCTTCTTCATCCACCACGCGGGTTTTATGTAGCTCGCGTAACAGAACCAAGGCTTGCTCAGGCAACGGCACGATGTGTTTGCTCTTGTCCAGGTGCTTGGTCTTGCTCACCACATAACGCCAATCGGCACCCACCAAGTCGACATCTTCCCAGCGCATCTGCACCAGTTCGCCTGGTCGGACCGGCAACATAATCAGCAGGCGCATCGCGGAGGCAACGCTGCCGTCGTTGCAGTCATCCAGACGCAGGAGAAACCTGCCTAGGTCGGCTGGCCTTTCGATCGCCGGATTGCTGGTGACGACATGCCGTATCTTCAATTCCTCAGTGTTGCTGAGCGCTACGTTGCGTTCAACCCAGCCGCGCCCTTCAGCAAATCCCAGGACGGCACGGATGATGGTGCGCACGCGCCGGGCCATCGCCATTGTGCGCTGGCGGCGCAGTTCGGTAATGATCGTGGTGATGTGCTCCAGCTTGATTTCGGTGACCGGTTTTTTACCAATGGCAGGCAAGATGTGGTTGTTCAGCGCTCCGCTAAACCCTGAGATGGATTTAGTCACCAGTTCGGCAGATTTGAATGCCAACCATTGCTTGGCTACATACTCGAAGGTGCGCACCTCGTTGAGGAGTTGCGCCTCGATTTTGGCAGTCTTAGCTTTGAGCGGAGCGGTGTGGTTAGCCACGTCACGGCGTGCACCGCGGGCAATGTCCCTTGCTTCTTTCAAGCCTATTTCGGGGTAAGCGCCGATTGAGAAGCGGTTTTCCTTGCCATGCAGCCGATATTTCAAGCGCCAGAACTTGGAAGGGGATTTGCCGACATTGCTCGACGCCCTTACCTCCAAGTAGAGGCCAGGAACTTCGCCATCGGCGTGTTTGCCGGGTTCGGTCAGCGAGCGGATCAAGGCATCGCTGAGTTTTCGTTTCAAAACAACCGCATTATCAGGGGGCATCGGTGGGGGCATCCTTTTTAAGGAACCGAAATTTGCCCCCAATTATGCCCCCATGAGTCGTGGATTTCATTGGATTTGGACAGGCGGCAATGGACCGAAATTACCAATAAGCACCTGTTATAAGACAGTTTTATGGAATTTACTGGAACTCCATTACAAGCTATCGGGGTCCCCAAAAAACATCTGAATCCGCGACCGCAACCATCGCTCCCCCGGATCATTATCCTGCGACCCTCGCCACGCCATGTGCAGTTCAAACGAGCGCACCGGCAACGGCGGCTCTTCGGCGCGCAGGCCGCCGGCGGCGGTCAGGGCTTCGGCGGCGTAGTCGGGGACGATGGCGACGATGTCGGTGCCTGAGAGCAAGGTGCCCAGGCCGTTGAACTGCGGCACGGCGAGCACTACGTGGCGCTTGCGGTCGAGCTTTTCCAGTTCTTCGTCGATGAACCCGCTCAAGTCGCCGGCAAACGACACCAGCGCGTGGGGGCGGGCGCAGAAGTCGTCCAGGCTCAGGGAGCCCGGCACACTGTCGGCGCGCAACAGTTTCGGCAGGCTGCGGCGCAGGACTTTGCGCTTGGCGTTGGCCGGCAGGTCGGCGGTGTAGCTGACGCCAATCGAGATTTCGCCAGAAGCGAGCAGGCCGGGCATCAGGATGTAGTTGACGCGGCGCACCACCAGCACGATGCCGGGGGCTTCGGCGCGCAGGCGCTTGAGCAGTTGGGGCAGCAGGGCGAATTCGACGTCATCGGACAGGCCGATACGGAAAACGGCGGTGCTGGTCGCCGGGTCGAACTCGGCGGCGCGGCTGACGGCGGTGGAAATCGAGTCCAGGGCCGGGGAGAGCAGGGCGAAGATTTCGACCGCGCGGGCCGACGGTTCCATGCTGCGGCCAGTGCGTACGAACAGCGGGTCATCGAACAGCCCACGCAGGCGCGACAATGCCGCGCTGATCGCCGGCTGGCCAAGGAACAATTTCTCGGCAGCGCGGGTCACACTGCGCTCATGCATCAAGGTTTCGAATACGATCAAGAGGTTAAGGTCGACACGACGCAGGTCGTTACGGTTCATCTTGTGTCCTGGAAGAGTCAGCAAACTTGACGAGAGCGGCCACATAGGAACAATGACCGGCATGAATCTTACGGGGAAAGGCTGGTACTCTGCACAGGATAATTGAGTTTTCCTACGATACTTGAGGTCAATTCCTCAGTTGCGGAATCAATAACAGACATGTCGACTATTAACGGCGACCGGTGGTCTTACCTGGAAAGCCCAGATAGAGTTCATGGCATTAGAGGTTACTTTGACGAGGTTTGCGATGTCCCGCACGATCCGTTTTCACAAGTTTGGTCCGGCCGAGGTGCTCAAATGCGAAGAGCATGCAGCCGCGCAGCCCGCACCGGGCGAAGTGCAGGTGCGTGTCGAAGCGATTGGCATCAGCTGGTATGACATTCTGTGGCGCCAGAACCTGGCGTCTTCCCATGCACGCCTGCCGTCCGGCCTTGGTCATGAGATGGCCGGTGTCGTGGTTGCCGTAGGCGATGGCGTGGATGACTTGGCCGTCGGCGATAAAGTCGCCAGTTTTCCGGCCGAGAGCCCCAATGATTACCCGGTGTATGGCGAACAGATCGTCCTGCCCCGTTCGGCCCTGACCCGCTACCCGGATGTCTTGAGCCCCATAGAAGCCAGCGTGCACTACACGCCGCTGCTGATCGCCTACTTTGCGTATGTGGACCTGGCACGCGTCAAGCCCGGCCAATTTGCCCTGGTGACGGACGCCAGCCACTGCGCCGGGCCTTCCTTTGTGCAACTGGGCAAAGCCCTGGGTGTGCGGGTGATTGCCGCCACCAAGGACAGCGAAGAGCGCGAATACCTGCTGTCCCTCGGTGCGGAGAAGGTCATCGTCACCGAAGAACAGGACCTGCTGATGCAGATCAACAAGTTCACCGACAACCGCGGCGTGGACGTGGTGTTCGATGGTTTGGGCGGCCCGCAGATGTCGCTGCTCGGTGATGTGCTGGCGCCACGTGGCAGCCTGGTGCTCTATGGCCTGCAAGGTGGCAACCAGACGCCATTCCCGGCCTGCGCGGCGTTCCAGAAGAACATTCAGTTCTTTGTGCACTGCATCGGTAACTTCACCGGCAAGCCTGAGCTGGGCATCATCCAGGACCAGGTCGCCTTGCAGCGCGCCTTGCGGGATATCAACCAGCTGACTGCTGACCGCGTGCTGGTACCGCTGAAAACCACGGTGTTTCCATTCAATCAGTTCGTGGAAGCACACCGCTACATGGACGAATGCCCGTGCCGCGAGCGTGTGGCACTGCAGGTTGAAGCTGTTTAAGGCGTAGGAATATTCGCAAACGAGTGTTCCTGACCACTGGCGCATGGGGCAAATGCGCCATTTGACAGGGCTGAAGCCGCGCAGGCTTCAAGTTGACCTCCCTGCATTTGAGCCCCTGATTCCTGGCTTTCCCCCTGACGCCGCGTTGAATTCCAGCGCGGCGTTGTTGTGTGCGCGTCATTAACGCCCGTGGCGTTGTCTATCTGCACTGGTTTTCGGCCAGCTTCTGTATCTATTAATCATTATTCCAGCGCTGATAATTGCCCTTCACTTTCATCTCAAGGACTGAGCAATGATTGACTATTTGATGCGTCATCCGCGAGGGCTTCGAACTCATCGCGCAGCCGAGACGTGGTGCAGGGCGAGCACTTACTTGCAGGGGAAGTTCACAGTGTGGACAGCCAGAAGTTGCTTGAATCAATTTGTCGGATGTTTCTTCAAGTTGTTGGATAAAGGTGCGTAGGAGGGCGTCGGAATAGTCCTAGGATGGCCGCCTCGGCGCGCTTCGGCCCAGTAATAAAGGCTGTCTGTGCGTTTTCCAGGCGTGAGCCATGCCCGAGGAGATCCGTGTCGTTTTGTTGCGCGGTGCTAGTGTCTATTCATCGGTGCACCTGGCGACGGGCGAACTTCTTATCTGCGCAATAGCTCAAGCAAACACTGTCAGCAGTTGCTTGAAACTGATATTTCAACTCAGGTAGTAGAATGATGAGCACTATTCACGAACAAGCCATGACGTATGTTTACCAGCAAGTTCTACAACGCTTGATCGGGCACTTTAATCGCGCTGAACGTACTGCACTTCAATTGTTGATCCAGCGTATCGTGGTCGCGGCGGGTGGCATGGAACAGGTGGGGGATTACAAGGTGCTGATCGCCCACGGCGGCGGCGAGGTCAGCAGCTACACCCTGGCGCTGCTGCGCGCTGCGCAACTGAGTATTGCCGGCCGGGCCCCGCGTACCTTTCACTTGCGGGTCGCGACCCTGCGCTACCCCGGCATGACCGAGAGCAGGCTCGACACCCTCAATCGAGGCTACAGCCGCCTGTTTCTCCACGACGACCCGCGCGTGGAGTTGTTGATGGTGGAAAACCACGACGTTCACCCCTTCAACCACCTTCGCCCGGCCAATGCCGCCGGGCGTGAAATCAGCCAGCGCAATCGGGTGATGGTGGGGCACATGACCTCCGGAGACTGTCGCGCGGCGCTGAGCAATGACACCTACCTGGCCTTGGGGGATTTCTACCAGCGGGCCAGCACCTGGCGCGGCGGTGTGCATGCGCTGGTCAGTGGCGATTCGCCACGCAAACAGAGCCACTTGCTTGCCTGGCTGAAGAAAACCGCGCTGGGCGCCGGTGTCGCCGCCCCCAAAGCCTGGCCGCAGTCGCTCAACGGCTTGTTCGCGCGCATGGAAGAATGGAGCACCGCTTACTACGACGACTTGTACGGCGAAGAACATGCGCCCCGCGTCACGCCCAGTCTCGCCGGCCACCGCCACTTGGCGTACATCGGCATTGCCGACCTGCTCGATGGCGTCGACCCCCGGTCGTCGTCCTTGCTCACCGAGTTCATGGCCCACACCCCTGACGCCCTGGGCTTTCATTTCAGCCATCCGGCCTTTTCCCATCCCTTGCTGATGGCTCACCTGCGTGGGTTGCAGGCCGAGTGCCTGCGCACGCTGGACTACGAAATGGGCGTCGAAGGCTTTATCCAGCAGGTGGCGCCGTTCATGCGCCGCCTGCACCTGAGCGAGGCGATGTTCGCCGAGGCTTGCACCGGTGATGGCCGCACCTTGTCGGCCACCCAGGCCAACCAGTTTTTCGGCCTGGATGAAACCCAGCTGACTTGCCTGTTGTTCTCGCCGTTTATCCATCATGGCGAAAGGCTCGAAAGCTATTTGCGCCAGTGCCATCCTGGCATGTTGGTGGCCCTGCCTGAGCTGCACAAACTGCTGCAGGGCAAGCCCTGCGCCGACATGCTGCAGCAGTGGGTGGTGGACACCAGTGGCTTGCCGCTGCCGTTGTTGCTGCACCTGTACCAGAAACGGCCGATGGTCATTACGGGCAGTAAACCGCGCGGCGCCCGCGCAACGGCCCGCAACCCTGCGCAGGCCCTGCAATTGTCCGGTCAATGAGCCTGCGCGGCGAGCGGCAGGCTGACTTCGCGTATCAGGCGGTCTATCGCTACATGATCAGCCTGATCAACCAGGTCAGTACCGATGCCCGGGTAAAACTGCCGTCCTTGCGCCAACTGGCCGGGCGCCTGAACGTATCGATCTCGACGATCCAATACGCATATTCGCTGTTGGAGAAGGAGGGCAGGGTCTATTCGGTGGCGAAATCGGGCTATTACGCCTGGCCGCTGTCGGTGAGCCCGTCGGCCTGGGCGGGCGGCGATTTGCTCGATCGGCTCTACGCGGCGGCCCGTCGCCCCGGCATGCTGGTGCTCAGCGGCGATGAGCCGGCGTTGCTGGCATCCCTGGATAGCAGCTTGTTGCGATTGGAGCGCGAGTTGGTGCGTCACTATCCGCACCCGTTGCAGCCGTGGTCGCAGCCGTGCGGCGTGTGGGAGTTGCGCGCGGCGTTGGCGGCGCGCTACACCACATCGCCCACGCGCTGCTGGCACGCCGACGAGGTGTATATCGGTGCCGATTTGCGCGGGGTGTTGGACATTCTGATCGAGGTGCTGGGCCTGCGGGGCACCACGGTGATTGTGGAGTCACCGTGTGATTGGCTGATCCTGCGCCTGTTCCAGGATGCCGGGGTGCACCTCATCGAACTGCCCTGGACGCCCGACGGACACCTGGACATGGCGACCCTCGATCAACTGTTACGTGATGAGCCCGTGCACCTGGTGTTGCTGTCCTCGGCGGTCAGCTTGCCCTCGGGGGTGGCGATGTCGATCAGCGAACGCCTGGGCGTGGCGCAGTTGCTGGAGCAATACGGCTGCTGGCTGCTGGAGAACGACACCTTTGGCGAGCTGGGTTTCAAGGGGGCGCAAGCGCCCCTGCGGGAGCTGGTGAACCCCGAACGGTTGATCGTGTTTTCTTCGTTCGAGAAGGTCCTGGGCGCGGAAGCCCCCTTTGGCTATCTGCTGTCCCGGCGCATGAGCAGTGAATTACAGCGTCAGTTTCTGCTGCGTTCATTTCGCTTGTCGTCGATCCGCCAGCGTGCCATTGCGCGCCTGTACCAGAGCGGCCGGATCGATCAGCACTTGCGCGCACTGCGCCAGCAATTGCGCGAGCAGGCCGCCGAAATGAGCCAGCGCCTGGACCAGCACCTGGGGGACCAGGTGACTTACCGCGCGCCCGCCGCCGGGGCGACGTTCTGGCTGGGCTGCACCCGACCGGTCGACATGCGCCAGGTGTTCCAGCGCCTGCTGACTGAACACGTGGTGATGGCCCCGGGCGAACTGTTCAGTGTCAGCGGCCTGCATCGCCAGCACCTGCGCATCAGCCATACCTTTGAAGGGCAAACCAACCTGGATATTGCCCTGGCTGCATTGAGCGACGCGCTGCGGCAGGCACAGATGGAGTGAATACGTGAATTTTCTCTTGATGCTGTAGGATCGATACCGTCGCGCAGCAGTCGAACACTCAGTAAACTGCGACTTTTCCGATTCCTTCTTTCCGAGGTTCATGCATGACAATCAGTCCTTTTGCGGGCAAGCCGGCGCCAGCCCAGTTGCTGGTGGATATCCCGCGACTGGTCACGGCCTATTACACCGGCCAGCCTGATGCAGCAATCTCCACCCAGCGCGTGGCCTTTGGTACCTCCGGGCACCGGGGCTGCTCGTTCGACCTGAGCTTCAACGAATGGCACGTGCTCGCCATCAGCCAGGCCATCTGCCTGTATCGCGAAGCCCAGGGCATCAACGGCCCGCTGTTTGTCGGCCTGGATACTCACGCACTGTCGACGCCAGCCGGCGCCGGTGCCCTGGAAGTGCTGGCCGCCAACGGCGTGCACGTGATGCTGGCCGAAGGTGATGAGTACACACCAACGCCGGCGATTTCCCACGCCATCATCTGCTACAACCGCGGCCGTACCAGCGGCCTGGCCGACGGCATCGTGATCACGCCGTCGCACAACCCGCCGCAAAGCGGCGGCTACAAGTACAACCCGCCCAATGGTGGCCCGGCTGATACCCACGTCACCAAGTGGATCGAAGCCAAGGCCAACGAACTGCTGGCGAACAAGCTGGCTGGCGTCAAGCGCATCACCCACGCGCAGGCCCTCAAGGCGGACACCACCCATCGCCATGATTACCTCAATAGCTACGTGGCGGACCTGGTCAATGTGATCGACATGGACGCCATCCGCAGCGCCGGCCTGCGCCTGGGCGTAGACCCGCTGGGCGGAGCAGGGGTGCGCTACTGGTCGGCGATTGCCGAGCATTACCGCCTGAACCTGGACGTGGTGAACACCGAAGTCGATTCGACGTTCCGCTTCATGAGCGTCGACTGGGATGGCCAGATCCGCATGGACCCGTCCTCCAGCTACGCCATGCAAGGCCTGATCGGCCTCAAGGAGCGCTTCGACGTTGCCTTCGCCTGCGACCCGGACCACGACCGCCACGGCATCGTGACCCCGTCCGGCGGCCTGTTGGCGCCCAACAACTACCTCGCGGTGTCGATCGACTACCTGTTCCAGAACCGTCCCGACTGGCGTGCCGACGCGGCCGTGGGCAAGACCGTGGTCAGCAGCGGCCTGATTGACCGCGTGGCGGCCCGCATCGGTCGACGCCTGTACGAAGTGCCGGTGGGCTTCAAGTGGTTCGCCGATGGGCTGTTCGAGGGTTCGCTGGGCTTTGGCGGTGAAGAAAGCGCCGGTGCCTCGTTCCTGCGCAAGGACGGCACAGTGTGGAGCACCGACAAGGACGGTTTGATCCCGGCGCTGCTGGCGGCAGAAATGACCTCGCGCAAAGGCCAGGACCCGAGCCAGATCTACCGTGGATTGACGGATGCCCTGGGCGAACCCTTCGCCATTCGCGTCGACGCCAAGGCGACGCCGGCGCAAAAGGCCCTGTTGGGCAAGCTGTCGCCGCAGCAGGTGACCTCCACCGAACTGGCCGGCGAAAGCATCCAGCAGATCCTCAGCCATGCGCCGGGCAACAACCAGGCGATTGGCGGCTTGAAAGTGATGACCGAAAACGGCTGGTTCGCCGCGCGTCCGTCCGGCACCGAGGACATCTACAAGATCTACGCGGAGAGCTTTATCGGCGAAGATCACCTCAAGCAGCTGGTAGAAGAGGCACAAGTGTTGGTTGACGTCGCCATCAGCGAATAACCCGCTATAGGCGCCGGCTCGCCGGTGATAGCGCTCGCAAGACCGCCATCGCCGGCAAGCCACGGCTCAAGCGAGATCGACTAACACGATCTCGCTGTCTTCAATTGCCGTCACGTGCAACATCTGCTCATCTTCCACGGCAACCCCGTCTCGCGCTTGCGCACGCAAGCCATTGACTTCAATCACGCCCGTCGCCGGCACCAGATACGCCCGACGCCCGTGGTCCAGGCGGTATTGCGCAGTTTCCCCAGCCTTCAGATTGGCCGCTACCAGGCGTGCATCGGCGCGAATGCGCAGGCTTTCGCTGTCTCCGGCCTTGCCGCTGGCCAGCGTGACAAATCCTTCTCGATCACCCTTGGGGAACGGCTTGGCGCCCCACGACGGCGGCAAACCGGCCTCGTTCGGGATAATCCAGATCTGGAAGATCTTGGTGGGTGTCGCTTCCAGGTTGTATTCACTGTGGGCGATGCCGGTGCCGGCACTCATCACCTGCACGTCACCGGCCTCGGTGCGGCCTTTGTTGCCCAGGTTGTCGGCGTGGCTGATGGCGCCTTCACGCACATAAGTGATGATTTCCATGTCCCGGTGCGGGTGCTGCGGGAAGCCTGTGCCAGGGGCGATAATGTCGTCGTTCCACACCCGCAGGTTGCCCCAGTGCATGCGTTTGGGATCATGGTATTCAGCAAATGAAAAATGATGATGGGCATCGAGCCAGCCGTGGTGGGCGCCGCCCAAGGTCGTAAAAGGTCGAAGTTCAAGCATGATCGTCTCCTGTTGATGGCGCCTATGATCCAGCAGGGCATAATCGATAAAAAGCGTAAAAAATGCCTGATTCCTATCAGTCGATTAGATTGGTAGCCGGCGTTTGTACTTTCAGTTCATCGCCTAACTGCATGACGGCAAAGCAATTGGTGGAACTGAACGGCAATTCCGGCGACCATGGCGACCTTGTTGAAACTCAGCTCATCGCAGGAGTCCGCGTGCCGCAACACAAGCCTGATCTGCCCCCTGAACTGCGCCCCCTGGCAGAAATGCCCCTGTTGAAACGCCTCGCCGCTCGCCTGTTTGGCCATGGCCTGACCCGGTTGCGTGCCCAGCACCGGTTTTCCTGGTTGCACGGCCAGGCCGACGGTTTTCGCAGCGGCCATGAAGCAGGGGTGGAGTACGGCTATCGCGAGGGCAAGGCGGACGGCCTTGAAGAAGGCCGCCAAGTCCTGCTGATCCGCGACTTCCGCCCGGACGAGCACCGTGCGCCGGGCGTGGATGACAGCCTGTTCGACGATTGGCGCCTGCCGCTCACGGCCGATATCAAGAAGCGTATCAAGGCCGACGTTGCCCGACTCCTGCCGGCCCATGCCCAACCGAGCGCGGCGCAATGGAAGATGATCTTCAGCGATACGCCGTCAACCTCGGTGATTGCCGGCGCCGGCGCGGGCAAATCGACCTCGCTGGTGCTGCGGATTCTGCTGCTCACCCATTACCTGGGCTTTGAACTCAGCTCGATGACCGTCGTGACGTTCACCCGCGAGTCGCGCAAAGACTTCATCAACAAGCTCATGGAAATCCTCAACCTCTGGGGCCAACCCCTTGGTTTTAAAGAAGCCCAGGCCGTGGTGCGCACCTTTCATTCGCGCATCCTGCCGATGGTGCGCAGCCTGCCGGGTTTTGAGCGCCTGCAGGCGTTCGAGAACCTCAGCGCGGGTTTCGAAGAGGCTGACAGCAACCCGTTCGACCTGCGTATCGGTGATGCCCAGCGCCAGCAGATGAATGCCTGCTATCACCAGTTGCATGGCCGCCACGCGCGATTTCGCGAGCTGATAACGCCGCTGGCTCGACAAGGCCTGCAACTCAAGGAGTTGGAGCGCGACCATCCGGATGTGCAGAAGCGCATGGCGGTGACCGAACTGGCCGCCAAGCGTGATGAAGAGCTCTGTGATGTGATCGAGGACCTGTGGTTCCGTGCCGGCGCGTGGCCGATCAAGGGCATTGAGCCCAGCCGCCAGACCTTCGAAATCAATGGTGCGCAGTTTCACTGCCATGGCTATATTTCGGAGCTGGATGCCTGGGTAGTGCTGGGCTTCGACTCGCGGGAGAACGCGCAGATCAGCCGGCCGAATGCAAAGCTGTCGGTGCGTGCAGAGTGGGCGGTAAAGCGCACCCTGTTTCAAGCTTTCTGTCATAAGCCATTGATATGGTTGGATAGTTACGACTCATCCAAGCGTCTTTTGAGCAGCCTCGCCGGTGACGCCAGTGCCGGGCCCGGCTTTGATTACAAGGTCAAGGGTGAGCTGGCCTCGGCGCCGTTGCTGGACAGCTTTGTCATGGCGGCGGGGTTTATCGAAAACCTGGGGCTCGACGTGCCGACCGCCGTCGGCAACATGAGCTTTGCCAAGGACGATCCCGATCGCTTCTTCTTCGAGGCCCTGAGCATTTTCTGGAAAGCCCTGGAAGACCATCTGCTCGATCAATCCCCGCCGATCATGACCTACAACCGGATGTTTTCGCTGTTCGGCGAAAATACCCCGGAAAACCTCAAGCTGCTCAGTGATTCGCTGTTGCGCCCGATGTCGCACCTGATGATCGACGAGTTCCAGGATGTGTCGCCGCAGATCGTCTCGTGGCTCCGCGCCAGCCTGCGCGAGATCCGCAGTCGCGGCCCGGCGATGCATGTCGGGCGGGGGGCGCAACGCTCGTCGTTGTTGTGCGTGGGCGATGACTGGCAGTCGATCTACGGCTGGCGCGGCAGTTCGCCGAAGTACTTCATGGCATTCAACCAGGAGTTCCCGTCGCCGAGTACCACGCGGGTGATGCTGGGTGAGAACTACCGCAGCCATCAGCACATCATTGATGCTGCCGAGCACATTGTGCGGGCCGCACCGGCGATCCCTGGCAAGAAAGCCAAGGCGGCTGGCACACCGAAGGCGTTGGTGCCGGTCACCGTACTCGAACGTGACGACGCCGCCTTGGGTCGCAAGCTGCTGGAGCACTATCAGCAGGGCGATTCAGTATTGATGTTGTATCGAAAAAGTAGCGATAAGCTATTGATTCAAGAACATATTCAGTCAGTGGTTAATGTGGATTCCAGCTTGCCAGTGCAGGCGCGCCGGTTGAAACAGCTGACCTATCACAGCGCCAAGGGCCTGCAGGCGGATGCGGTATTCCTGCTGGGAGATTGCCAGCACGTAACCAGCTCGCCCTACAAGAATCAGGTCTATCGCATGGCGGGCCTGGGCAAGGACGGTGACAGCGAGCCCTATGACACCGCGCAAAAGGACGAAGTACTGCGCCTGGCTTATGTCGGCATTACCCGAGCGGTGAGCCACTGCTATTGGTATGTGGAGAAACCGGAAGGTCCGGCAGTGAATGTGCCGAAAGCCTCGGAGCGGGTGGATGGCAGGAAAGCCTTCTTCGACGACCAACGAATCCTTGTGTAGGGGCCGGCTTGCCGGCGATGCCTACCCAGATCGTTGACCCATTGTTTGATGGATGAGCTGTCAGGCCCGCAACGACAGCGGCGGCACGAATGACTCGAGTTCATCCTCCACCGCCTCGATGATGCGCTCCACGTCGGCGGCGTTCATCACCGTGGCACACGGGATGCCCGCAATGGCGATCAAGGTTTCGCCGCTGACACGGTCGAACAGGCGGGCGATCATACTGCCGGGCGCGTCCATGCTCGCCTCGAAGCCCATCGGATGAAAATGCCAGCGCATCAGCTGGCAGGCGTTGGGGAACGTCACTTTGTTCATATTGCCCACCTTGTACATTGAGCGCTTCCTTTAGCTCGCGGCAGGGAGCCATGACCTTCACTGGTCGTGGCGTCGGAGAACTTCAAAATAGCATTCGTTCGCAAGCCCAAGGAGACTTTTTTAGCCCCGTTCGGCGGTTGTTTTCGATTCGTTTGATATGGATCACGGCTTACAAGAAATTAGGCAAAAGGCCATTAGTCAGAAGTTGCCACCGTCCATTGAACGCACCGCGAAAATTCGGCAATCTCCAGGGTTTACCCGCCGCAGAGCACTTCATGCCCGACCTCAGCCCCGACGATGACAGCCAGTCTTCCCACGCCACGCGTGAACTGGTGTTGCGCCACCACCTGTGCTGGCGGCATCGGGACCTGGACGGGGTGATGTCCTATTACCACGCGGATATCCAGTACCACGACTTCTTCCAGAACCGCGTGGTCGGCTATGCCGAGTTGCGTGAGTACCTGCAGGCCAGCATGCCCCGCGAAGCGGACGAGGCGATTGAACACTCCGATCGCATTCGCGCCGATGGCGACACCGCGTTTATCCAGTACCGCATCACGCTGCGGGGCAGCCAGGGGCTGGTGTCGTTTCGTACCAGCGAGGCCATCACGGTGCGGGACGGGTTGATCTGGCGGGTCAATGAATACGCGTCGCTGGTGCATGAACAGCCGACGCAGGCGACGCGACCCACGGTCAGCCGCCTGGGCCTGTCGCCCCAGCAATTGGGGCACATGGCCAATGACCTGCAGCAATACTTCGAGCGCAAGCAACCCTACCTGGACCCGGAGCTGGACCTGCAGCGGGTTGCCAAGGAGTGTGGCTACAGCCGCAATCAGATTTCCTACCTGCTGAACCAGGTGCTGGGGCAAAGCTTCTACCGCTACGTCAACCAGGCGCGGCTCCAGCATTTGCTCGCAGCTCTGGACAGCGCGGTGCCGCCGATCAAGGTCGATGACCTGGCGTTTGCGGCCGGTTTCAATTCGCTGTCGGCGTTCTACAGCGCGTTTCGCCAGCACACCGGCCAATCGCCCAAGGCCTACGTCAAACAAATTTCCCTGCGTGCACGCGCGCAAGACAGCCAATAACGCCGCGCTCTAGGATCCAGTCTATCGAAACGAGGTAGGGGAGCTTGGCATGCCGGCATGGCGCAATATCAGTTTATGGATGGACCAGCTGGACGACCCGCTGACCGCGCGGCCCTCCCTTGAGCATGACCTGGACGTCAATGTCGCCATTATCGGCGCCGGTTACACCGGCCTGTGGACCGCCTATTACCTGAAACGCCAGGCGCCTGAACTGAAAATCGCGATCATCGAGGCGCAAACCGCCGGCTTCGGTGCCTCCGGCCGCAATGGCGGCTGGCTGATGGGCAACCTGCTGGGTGAAGACCGCCTGCTGGCAGGCCTGGCGCCCGAACAACGGCGCGCCTCGTTTGACCTGTTGCACGCCATTCCCGACGAAGTGGCGCAGGTGCTGGCCCATGAAGGCATCGACTGCGACTACCGCAAGGGCGGCGCGTTGTACTGTGCCGCGCGCTACCCCGAGCAGGAAGGCAGCCTGCGCCGCTACCTGGATAAATTGCATGCCCAGGGCCTGACGGAGGCCGACTATCGCTGGCTCGGCCCGCAGCAATTGGCCGAGCAGATTCGCATCGCCAAACCCTATGGCGGTATTTATGCACCGCATGTCGCCACGATCAACCCGGCCAAGCTGGTGCGCGGCCTTGCGCGGGTAGTGGAGGGCATGGGCGTCGCGATCTACGAAAACAGCCCGGTCACCCACTGGCAGTCCGGCAGCCTGCGCACCGCCAAGGCCAGTGTGCGCGCCGCCTGGGTGGTGCCGGCTGTCGAGGGGTATGCCACGACGTTGCCGCCTCTGGGCCAGTACCAATTGCCGGTACAGAGCCTGATCGTTGCCACCGAGCCGCTGCCTGCCAGCACCTGGGATCAAATCGGCCTGAACCATGGCCAGGCATTTGGTGAGAGCAGCCGCCAGGTCACTTATGGCCAGCGTTCGGCGGACAACCGCCTGGTGTTCGGCGCCCGTGGCGGTTATCAGTTCGCCGGCAAGTTGCGGCACAACTTCGATTTGACCGACAGCGAGGTCGAGCTGCGTCGCTACCTGTTCGGCGAACTCTTCCCACAGCTCAAGAACGTGCGGATCACACACTCCTGGGGCGGCAACCTCGGCATGTCGCGTCGGTTTCGCCCGCACATGCTCTGTGATCACAAGACCGGCATCGCGCTGTCCGGCGGCTATGGCGGGGAGGGCGTCGGTGCGACGAACCTGGGCGGCCGCACCTTGGCCGACTTGATCCTGGGCCGCGACACGCCGCTGGTCCAGCAACCCTGGGTGATCCGCGAGCGCGGCCTGGACGCGCTCAAGGCCTGGGAACCGGAACCCTGCCGCTGGCTGGGGTACAACGCGATCATTCGCAGTTTTGTCCATGAAGACCAAGTGTTGGCCAACCCCAACACCGCGCCCTGGCGCCGCAAGCTGGCGACCGGCATGGCCGAGTTCATGGAAGGTTTCATGCACTAAGTCGTTTCACTCACACGGGAAAACCCATGAGCATCACTCAATTCAAAGACACGCTGAATGCCTACTTGCCCGACGCCTCACCGGTGGCCGTGCCGTTGGGCGAGCCCATCGCCGTGGCCTCGACCCTGAGCGTGGAGCGCAACGACGGCGTCGAAACCGGCATCTGGGCGTGCACCCCAGGCCGCTGGCGTCGGCAGATCAAATCCCAGGAGTTTTGCCACTTTATCCAGGGCCGCTGCACCTTCACCCCGGACCACGGAGAAATCATTCACATAGAAGCCGGCGACGCACTGATGTTGCCAGCCAACAGCACCGGTATCTGGGATATCCAGGAAACCGTGCGCAAGACCTACGTATTGATTCTGTAACGCTTTGATCCTTGATCGCCTGCCATAAAAACAGCCCTAAAACCGCCAGGAAATCGAACCATGAAAGCCATTGCCCTGTTGCCCTTGATGTTGGTGGCCTCTATCAGCCAGGCCGCCGAGACGGTGAAAATCTACAACTGGTCGGACTACATCGCGCCGGACACCACCAAGAACTTCCAGAAAGAAACCGGCATCGGTTTTACCTACGACGTCTACGACAGCAACGAAACCCTGGATGGCAAGTTGATGACCGGTAAATCCGGCTACGACGTGGTGTTTCCGTCCAACCACTTCATGGCCCGCCAGATCCAGGGCGGCGCGCTGAAGAAGCTCGACAAGAACCAGTTGCCGAACTGGAAGAACCTCAACCCGGTGCTGCTCAAGGCCCTGGAAAACAACGACCCGGGCAATGCCCACGGCTTCCCGTACCTGTGGGGCAGTACCGGCATCGGCTACAACATCGACAAGGTCAAGGCGGTACTGGGCGATAACGCACCAGTGGATTCCTGGGACTTGATCTTCAAGCCCGAGAACATGGCCAAGTTGCAGAAGTGCGGAGTGGCGATCCTCGATAACGGCCCGGAATTGTTGCCCGCCGCGCTGAATTACCTGGGCTTGCCGCACCACAGCAAGAAGGCCGAAGACTACAAGAAAGCCGAAGACCTGCTGATGAAAGTGCGGCCTTACGTGGCGTACTTCCACTCCTCGAAATACACCGCTGACCTGGCCAATGGCGATATCTGCGTGGCCGTCGGTTTCTCCGGCGACATCCTGCAAGCCGAAAGCCGCGCCAAGGAAGCCAAGAACGGCGTGAACATCGGCTACAACATTCCCAAGGAAGGCGCCGCCATCTGGTTCGACATGGTCGCCATGCCCGCCGATGCACCCGACGAAAAAGCCGGCTATGCGTTCATGAACTACCTGTTGCGCCCGGAAGTGATGGCCAGCATCACCAACTACGTGCACTACGCCAACGGCAACCAGGCCGCCGACAGCCTGGTGGACCCGGCGATCAAGGCCGACACCAAGGTCTACCCGAGCCCCGAGATGATGGGCAAGCTGTTCGCGCTGGAAGCCATGCCGCTGAACATCGACCGGATTCGGACGCGGGTGTGGAACACCATTCGTACCGGGCGCTGAAGATTGGGGGGGAGTGGCTACTGCGGCAAGCCTGTTTGGTGGGGTGAACCATTTGCTGTGGTGAACCGGGTTGTTGTGGCGAGCGGGTTTTTTACTGTGGCGAGCGGGCTTGTCCCGCGTTGGGCTGCGCAGCAGCCCCATTCAGTGAGCATGCGGTGTATCAGGTACTCCTCTGAGGCTGGTTTTGGGGCTGCTTCGCAGCCCAACGCGGGACAAGCCCGCTCACCACAAAAGAAAGGAAAGGCCACCTTCTGCAATAGGGCCACTCTCGACAACGACCCCACCTTAAACAACACCCCGCCCATTCATCCCTGAGCCCCTGGCTCAGGGATTTTCCAGATCATGCCCCAACGACTGGATAAACAACGAAAACAGCTCCGGCTGTGACGAAATATCCAGCTTCGCGTACAGATGCCGACGGTGCACCTTCACCGTGTCCGGCGAGATGTTCAACCGCTCGGCCATGGCCTTGGAGGAGAACCCGCGCAGCACCAGGCGGGCGATTTCCAGTTCGCGGTCCGACAGCACGCCGCAGCCGAACTGGCTCAGTGCATCGCGGATCTGGCTGTCCATGGCCGGCGCGCGCTGGGTGCTCTGCTGCCAGTGCTGCTGCATCAATGGCAACACCCACGCCGCCAAGGTGGTCATCAGCCCGGTCTCATCGGCGCTGAAGCGCCTTTGCATTCCCAGCGACAACGACAACGTGCCCGCCCCAGGCAGTTGCAGGATGAATTGCACCTCGTCTTCCAGCACGTTGTCGTGGAAGTAATTGAGGAAGTATTCACTCTGGCGAAAATGGTCCGGCGCCACTTCTTCCAGGCGGTACACGCCGCTGGCGTAGCCTTCGCGGCAAGCCTGGAAGAACGGGTCGAGCAAGTACAAGCCATTGAGGTACACCAGCATCGACGCCGGCTTGCTGCTGGGCTGGGCGTCGTATTCTTCCAGGGCCTGGGGGGCGCCCTCCACGGGATAGTAAATCGCCAGGGCGTTATCGAACGGCAAACACTGGTGCAGCAACAGCACCAGCTGTTTCCAGAAACGCTCGGTGCCGATGTGCGCGACGGTGCGGCCCAGGCCTGCGTGCATGCCGACTTCCCGGAACAGGCTCATGTAACAGGCTCCCGCCAGCAAAAGATCGGCCAAGGGTTCGGCTTTTGTCGGGTGCCGTCAAGGGGAGTACGCCAATAGGGGAATTGGCTGACATAAACCCAGCGTTTACCTTCGCCATTATCCAGTGGGAAACATATCCCGCGATATTCAGACTTTTCGTTTCTGCCTCACACCAAGAACAACGACAGAGGATAACGATATGAGCACTTCACCCACGCCCGATGGCGTGCTGAAACCGACCCTGAGTGTCTTCGATGTGGTGGCCATCACCGTGTCCGCGGTGACGCCCGCCAGTTCCGTCTTCGTGATTGCGCCCTTTGCCATTCAACAGGCCGGCAGCGGGGTGTTCCTGGCGTTTGTGATGGCCGGGCTGCTGGCGCTGATGTTCGCCTTTTGCTACGCCGAACTGGGCCGCGCCCACAACAGTGCGGGCGGTGAATATGTGTATGCCAAGCGGGTGTTTGGGGGGATGGCCGGCTATGCGACGTTTCTGACGGTGCTGGTGATGCTGCTGTTTATCCCGCCGGTATTGGCCACGGGCGCCGCGACCTACCTGAACAACGCGCTGGGCACGCATTTCGACGCACAGACCGTCGCGCTGGTGATCGTGGTGTGCAGTTACGCGCTGGGCATCCTCAATATCAAGCTCAATGCCTGGATCACCGGCACGTGCCTGCTGTTGGAAGTCGCGGCGTTGCTGGTGATCGTGGTAATCGGCTTTGGCAACCCGGTGCAGCCCGCCAGTGTGCTGTTCCAACCGCAGATCGTCGAAAACGGCGTGTTGCACCTGGCGCCCTGGGCCTTGGTGATCGGCGCGGTGGGCATTGGTCTGTTTTCCTACAACGGCTATGGCCCGGCGGTGTTGCTCGCCGAAGACATGAAGTGTGGCGGCAAGGGCGTGCACAAGGCGGTGTTGTGGTCCCTGGGGCTGGTGGTCGTGATCGAGCTGGTGCCGATTACCGCGCTGTTGATCGGCGCGCCGTCGCTGAGCGCGATGATCAGCAGTCCGGACCCGATCGGCTATCTGCTGACCAGCCATGGCAACGACACCCTGTCGCGACTGGTCAGCGCGGGGATCTTCCTGTCGGTGTTCAACGCCATCGTCGCCATCGTGATCCAGATCGGTCGCGTGGTGTTCAGCAGCGGGCGGGATGCGCTGTGGACGCCTACCATCAATAAGCTGTTCACCCGCATCCATCCGCGCTGGGATTCGCCTTGGCTGGCCACGCTGTTCCTGGCGATCCCGTCGGCGCTGCTGAGCTTCAGCTCCAACCTGGCCGATCTCACCTCGTTCAGCGTGCTGCTGATCATGCTGGTGTACCTGGTGGTGGCGTTGAGCGCGCTGATGAGCCGCGTACTGCTGCGCGACCGCGAGCACCCTTATCGCATGCCGCTGTGGCCGCTGCCGGCGCTGGTGGCCGTGCTGGGCGCCGGGTACCTGTTGGTGACCTTGCTGGTGGCAGCCTCGGTGCGCGACATCATGATCATCATCGGCTTGCTGGCCTTGTCGGTGATTCTGTATTGCATCAGTGGCCGGTCGAGTCCGGCGTTCCAGAAATTGTAAGGAGTGGTTATGCGTGCACGTCAACTAGGCATCACTTTGGGGCTGGGCGTCCCCGGCGAATTGAATGCCATCACCGATGTTCCCGGGGTGCGGGTCGGCCACAGTACGCTCAACACGCGCATTGATGGCAAGCAGGTGCGCACCGGGGTGACCGTGGTGCAGCCACGGGTCGGGGAGGCGCGCCAGCAACCGTGCTTCGCCGGGTACCACGTGCTCAATGGCAATGGCGATGCCACCGGCCTGGAATGGATCAGCGAGGCGGGCCTGTTGACCACGCCGCTGGCCATCACCAACACCCACAGCATCGGCATTGTGCGCGACACCCTGATCGCCCTGGAGCGCGAGCGCCTGGCGGACCCGGCGGTGTACTGGTGCATGCCGGTGGTGATGGAAACCTACGATGGCCTGCTCAATGACATCTGGGGCCAGCACGTAAAGCCTGCGCATGTGCGCGAGGCGCTGGATAACGCCGCCGGTGGCCCGGTGCAGGAGGGTGCCGTCGGCGGTGGTACGGGGATGATCTGCCATGAATTCAAGGGCGGCATCGGCAGCGCCTCGCGCTGCTTGCCCGCGGAGCAGGGTGGCTGGACCGTCGGCGTGCTAGTGCAGGCCAACCATGGTAAACGCCAGGAATTGCGCGTCGACGGCTACCCGGTGGGGCGTCAGTTGCTGGATATCCCCTCGCCGTTTGCCGAGCGCGGCACGCCGGGGATGGGCTCGATCGTCGTGATCATCGCCACGGACGCACCCTTGCTGCCCCATCAGTGCCAGCGCCTGGCGCAACGCGCATCCATCGGCATCGCGCGCACCGGCGGCGGTACCGAGGATTCCAGCGGCGATCTGTTCCTGGCGTTCGCCACCGGCAACCACGATTTGCCGCCCGCCGATTACGCGCGCAAGGACCTGCCGCTGAGCAGCGCACTGCAGATGGTCAACAACGATCATATTTCGCCGCTGTTCAGCGCGGCCGCCGAGGCGGTGGAGGAAGCCATCATCAATGCGATCCTGGCCGGGGAGGACATGTTGACCGACGCCGGCGTGAAAGTGCCTGGACTGGGCGCCGATACACTGTTGGAAGCACTCAGCAAGACCGGCTGGCGTCTGCCCCGGTAATACGGGACACACAGGATTAATACGTTAAGGTAATGGCTATTTAGTGTTGTGAATGACACCCTGCCAATATATTGGATCCATTAATTAAGCAGGCCGCCCAAGTTGGGCGGCTTTACTGCTATTTAATATTTAAATAACGGGCGCTGTCTTTTGTCCGACAAAAACTCGCCGGCCCAATAAATACGGCCTTGAACTTCTGAAAGTTGCTGGCGTGCCACTGTTTTGCCAAAGAAATACAAGTGGACGAAAGATTTCAAGTTGTGTCAGTTTTCTTACGCCTTCAAAAGAGGCGAGTGATAGGACGATCTCGCCCGCGGGGTTCCTATCGATCAAAACTGATGCATTTGCAAACAAGGAAGTACGTTTATGTCAAAAGTAAAAGAGCAGGCTATTGTGTCGGCGGCGCAAGTCAGCACGGCGTATTCGCAAATCGATAGCTTCAGCCATTTGTATGACCGTGGCGGCAACCTCACGGTCAATGGCAAACCGTCCTATTCCGTCGATCAGGCAGCCACCCAGCTGCTGCGCGACGGCGCTGCATACCGGGACGTGAACGGTAACGGCAAGATCGACCTGACCTACACCTTCCTCACCTCGGCTTCCTCGAGCACCCTGAACAAACACGGGATCTCGGGTTTCAGCCAGTTCAACGCCCAGCAGAAAGACCAGGCCGTGCTGGCGATGCAATCCTGGTCGGACGTGGCCAACGTGACCTTCACTGAGAAGGCCACCGGCGGCGATACCCACATGACCTTCGGCAACTACAGCGGCGGCCAGGACGGCGCGGCGGCCTTCGCCTACCTGCCCGGCACCGGCGCGGGCTACGACGGCACCTCGTGGTACCTGACCAACAGCAGCTACACGCCCAACAAGACGCCGGACCTCAACAACTACGGCCGACAGACCCTGACCCACGAAATCGGCCACACCCTGGGCCTGGCTCACCCTGGCGACTACAACGCCGGGAATGGCAACCCGACCTACAACGACGCGACCTATGGACAGGACACGCGCGGCTACAGCGTCATGAGTTACTGGAGCGAGAGCAACACCAACCAGAACTTCAGCAAAGGCGGGGTCGAGGCCTATGCGTCGGGCCCGTTGCTGGACGACATTGCGGCGATCCAGAAGCTCTACGGTGCCAATTACAACACCCGCGCCGGCGACACCACCTACGGCTTCAACTCCAACACCGGGCGTGATTTCTACAGCGCCACCTCGAATGCCGACAAGCTGGTGTTCTCGGTGTGGGACGGGGGCGGCAACGATACCCTGGACTTCTCCGGTTTTACCCAGAACCAGAAGATCAACCTCAATGAGGCGTCGTTCTCCGATGTCGGCGGCCTGGTGGGCAACGTGTCCATCGCCAAGGGCGTGACCATCGAGAACGCGTTCGGCGGTGCCGGCAACGACCTGATCATCGGCAATAACGCGGCCAACGTGATCAAGGGTGGCGCCGGCAACGACATCATCTACGGCGGTGGCGGTGCCGACCAACTCTGGGGCGGCGCGGGCAATGACACGTTTGTGTTCGGCTCCAGCTCCGACTCCAAGCCGGGTGCGGCTGACAAGATCTTTGACTTTACCTCGGGTTCGGACAAGATCGACCTCAGCGGCATCACCAAAGGCGCGGGCCTGACCTTCGTCAATGCCTTCACCGGGCATGCCGGCGATGCTGTACTGACCTACGCGGCAGGCACCAACCTGGGGACCCTGGCGGTCGACTTCTCCGGTCACGGCGTGGCGGATTTCCTCGTCACCACCGTGGGTCAGGCGGCCGTCAGCGACATCGTGGCGTGATGCACGAGCGCGGCGCTTCGGCGCCGCGCTTTGAGGATGGAGCCGCTCAATGAAAGGTTTTTATCAATCGATCGCCTGCGCTGTGCAGGTGATAGTCGTGTCGGCAGGAGCCCACGCAATGGCGAGCAGTCTTGTATTACCCAGCAGCGCCCAACTGGCCGGGCACTGGCAGTTGCACCAGGCGGATCAGGTCTGCGCCCTCGACCTGCTGGAACAGGCCAACGCCCTGGGCGGCGACGTGGCGTGCGTGGCGCAATGGCTGGGGGACACACCCCGTACCTGGTCGCCGACCCCCGACGGCATCTGGCTGATGAACGCCGAAGGCAGCGGGATAACCCATTTGAATCGCCAGAAAGAAGGCGAATACCAGGGGCGCACGGCGTCCGGTGCCATGGTGGTATTACACCGCGTGCCTTAGTTGCCGTTATAACGCTATAACCCAAGTTTATTAGTTGGCCGCTCCTGATCGGGGGTGCGGGCAACTATTGCGTGTCGTTTGGTTCAAGGAAGATAAACCACTATGGCCAAGCCAATTGCCGTGGTGCCTTTATTCAAGGCGCTGGGTGAATACAAGAGCATCCTGATCAGTGTCGGCTGTTTTACCGCGCTGATTAACCTGTTGATGCTGGTGCCGTCGATTTACATGCTGCAAGTGTATGACCGCGTGCTGTCCTCGCAGAATGAAACCACCCTGGTCATGTTGACGCTGATGGTCGTGGGGTTCTTTGCGTTTATTGGCACACTGGAAGTTATCCGCAGTTTTATCGTGATCCGTATTGGCAGCCAGTTGGAACGCCGTTTCAACTTGCGCGTGTACAAGGCCGCTTTTGAACGCAATCTGCACCGCGGCCAGGGGCATGCCGGCCAGGCGCTGGGCGACTTGACCCTGTTGCGCCAGTTCATCACCGGCCCGGCGCTGTTCGCGTTTTTCGATGCGCCATGGTTTCCCCTCTACCTGCTGGTGATTTTCCTCTTCAACGTGTGGCTCGGCGTCCTGGCCACGGCGGGTGCGGTGCTGCTGATCGGCCTGGCGTGCCTCAACGAATACCTGACTAAAAAGCCCTTGGGCGAGGCGGGCGCCTATTCCCAGCAATCCAGCCAACTGGCCACCAGCCATTTGCACAACGCCGAGACCATCCAGGCCATGGGCATGCTCGGTGCACTGCGCAAACGCTGGTTTGCCGTGCATTCGCAATTTCTGGGGTTGCAGAACACCGCCAGCGACACCGGTTCGGTGATCACGTCCTTGAGCAAATCCCTGCGCCTGTGCCTGCAATCACTGGTGTTGGGCCTGGGCGCATTGCTGGTGATCAAGGGCGATATGACTGCCGGGATGATGATCGCAGGCTCCATCCTGATGGGCCGCGTACTGAGCCCCATCGACCAGTTGATCGCGGTGTGGAAACAGTGGAGTTCGGCCAAGTTGGCCTACCAGCGCCTGGACGATCTGCTGCGTGAATTCCCTCCCGACAGCGAGCCGATGAAACTCCCCGCGCCCCACGGCCAGGTGAGCTTCGAGCAGGTCAGCGCGGGGCCACCCGGACGGCGCACGCCGACCCTGCATCAGGTCAGCTTCACCCTGGGCGCCGGCGAAGTCCTCGGCGTGCTCGGCGCTTCCGGTTCCGGCAAATCCACCCTGGCCCGCGTGCTGGTGGGGGTGTGGCCAACCCTGGGCGGCACCGTGCGCCTGGATGGCGCCGACATCCATCGCTGGGACCGCGAAGACCTCGGCCCGCACATTGGCTATCTGCCCCAGGACATCGAATTGTTCAGCGGCAGCATCGCCGACAACATCGCGCGTTTTCGCCAGGCCGATCCGGCCTTGGTCGTGCAGGCTGCGCAACAGGCCGGCGTACATGAGCTGATTCTGCTCCTGCCGCACGGCTACGACACGCTGCTCGGCGACAACGGCGGCGGCCTCTCTGGCGGGCAGAAGCAGCGGGTGGCCCTGGCCCGCGCCCTGTATGGCGGGCCGCGCCTGATCGTGCTGGATGAGCCCAACTCCAACCTCGACACCGTCGGCGAAGCGGCCCTGGCCAGCGCCATTGTGCAGATGAAAGCCCAAGGCAGCAGCGTGGTACTGGTCACCCATCGCTCTTCGGCATTGGCCCAGGCCGACAAATTGCTGGTGCTCAACGAAGGCCGCCTGCAGGCCTTCGGCCCGAGCCAGGAGGTGTTGCGCGCATTGTCCGGCCAGCCGGAAGCACCGAAGGAAAGGCCCGGTGTGAGTTTCAGTCGTCAGTATCAAGCGGGAAGGAATCCAGGCGCATGAGCAGTCTCACTTTTGAACAACGTGACGCGCGGTTCTTCGTGCGCATGGGCTGGTTGCTGACCGTGGTCGGCGCCGGTGGATTTTTCCTCTGGGCCAGCCTGGCGCCGCTGGACCAGGGCATTCCGGTGCAGGGCACCGTCGTGGTCTCGGGCAAGCGCAAAGCGGTGCAAACCTTCAGCCCGGGCGTCGTCAGCCGGATCCTGGTGCGCGAGGGCGAAACGGTTAAACAAGGCCAGCCGCTGTTTCGCCTCGACCAGACCCAGAACCAGGCTGATGTGCAGTCGCTGCAAGCCCAGTACCGCCTGGCCTGGGCCAGCGTGGCGCGTTGGCAGAGCGAGCGCGACAACCGTTCCAGCATCCGCTTTCCCGCCGAGCTGAGCAGCAACCCCGATCCGGCCCTGGCCCTGGTGCTGGAAGGCCAGCGCCAACTGTTCAGCAGCCGCCGCGAAGCCTTTGCCCGTGAACAGGCGGGGATCCGCGCGAACATCGACGGCGCCACCGCGCAACTCGGCGGCATGCGCCGGGCCCGCGGCGACCTGACCGCCCAGGCCCAATCCCTGCGTGATCAACTGAGCAACCTGCAGCCGCTGGCCGACAATGGCTACATCCCGCGCAACCGCCTGATGGAGTACCAGCGCCAACTGTCCCAGGTGCAGCAGGACCTGGCGCAGAACACCGGTGAAAGCGGCCGTGTCGAGCAGGGCATTCTCGAGTCGCGCCTGAAACTGCAGCAGCACAGCGAGGAATATCAAAAGGAAGTGCGCAGCCAATTGGCCGACGCTCAACTGCGCAGCCTCACGTTGGAACAGCAACTCACCTCGGCCGGGTTCGACTTGCAACACAGTGAAATCAACGCGCCGGCCGACGGTATTGCCGTCAACCTCGGCGTGCACACCGAAGGCGCCGTGGTGCGCGCCGGTGAAACCCTGTTGGAAATCGTGCCCCAGGGCACGCGCCTGGAAGTCGAGGGGCATTTGCCGGTGCACCTGGTGGACAAGGTCGGCACGCACCTGCCGGTCGACATCCTGTTCACCGCCTTCAACCAGAGCCGGACACCACGAGTGCCGGGGGAGGTCAGCCTGATCTCCGCCGACCAGATGCTCGATGAAAAAACCGGTGCGCCGTATTACGTGCTGCGCACCACGCTCAGCGACGCGGCCGAGCAAAAACTGCAGGGCCTGGTGATCAAGCCGGGCATGCCGGCCGAGATGTTCGTGCGCACTGGCGAGCGCTCGCTGCTCAATTACCTGTTCAAGCCGCTGCTGGACCGCGCCGGCTCCGCGCTGACCGAGGAATGAGCATGAGATCGCTGCTTATTGCCGTGTTATTCAGCTGCGCCAGCGCTCACGCCGCCATGGGCCCGTTCGACGTCTACGAGCAGGCGCTGCGCAACGATCCGGTGTTTCTCGGCGCCATCAAGGAACGCGACGCCGGCCTGGAGAACCGCACCATCGGCCGCGCCGGGCTGCTGCCCAAGCTGTCCTACAACTACAACAAGGGCCGCAACAATTCCCAGGCCACCTTGCCTGACGGGCGCGGCGGCAATTATCACGACGACCGCAACTACAACAGTTACGGCTCGACCTTCAGCCTGCAGCAGCCGCTGTTCGACTACGAGGCCTACGCCAACTACCGCAAAGGCGTGGCCCAGGCGTTGTTCGCCGATGAAAGCTTTCGCGACAAGAGCCAGGCGCTGCTGGTGCGGGTGCTGACCTATTACACCCAGGCGCTGTTTGCCCAGGACCAGATCGACATCGCCCGCGCCAAGAAGAAGGCCTTCGAACAGCAGTTCCAGCAGAACCGGCACCTGTTCGAGCAGGGCGAGGGCACTCGCACCGATATTCTCGAAGCCGAGTCGCGGTATGAGCTGGCCACGGCCGAGGAGATCGAGGCGCTGGACGAACAGGACGCCGCGCTGCGCGAGCTGGGGGCGTTGATCGGAGTACAGAGCGTCAACATCGACGACCTGGCGCCGCTGAGTCCTGGTTTCGCCGCCTTCAGCTTGAGCCCGGCCAACTACGACACCTGGCACGAGCTGGCGATCAGCAATAATCCCACGCTGGCGTCCCAGCGCCAGGCCCTAGAAGTGGCGCGCTACGAAGTGGAGCGCAACCGCGCCGGGCACCTGCCGAAAGTCACCGCCTATGCGAGTTCGCGCCAGCAGGAGTCGGACAGCGGCAACACCTACAACCAGCGCTATGACACCAACACCATCGGCGTCGAAGTCAGCCTGCCGCTGTATGCCGGTGGCGGGGTCTCGGCGTCCACTCGCCAGGCCAGCCGCGCCATGGAGCAGGCCGAGTACGAGTTGGAAGGCAAGACACGCGAGACCTTGATCGAGCTGCGTCGCCAGTTCAGCGCGTGCTTGTCCGGGGTGAGCAAGTTGCGCGCGTACCAGAAGGCGCTGACGTCGGCCGAAGCGTTGGTGGTGTCGACCCGGCAAAGCATCCTTGGCGGTGAGCGGGTCAATCTTGATGCGTTGAATGCCGAGCAGCAGCTGTACAGCACACGCCGAGACCTGGCCCAGGCGCGGTACGACTACTTGATGGCCTGGACCAAGCTGCATTACTACGCCGGCAATTTGCGCGACACCGACCTGGCCAAGGTAGACGAAGCCTTCGGCACCAAAAGGGCCGAGCCTCCCGCTGCAGACAAACCTCTTGAGGCAAGCCGACCCCCTGTGGCGAGCGGGCTTGCCCCGCGTTGGGCTGCGCAGCAGCCCCAATAAAACCACACACACAATCTACGGCCAATTCCAACAACAAGAGAGACAAGACCATGGGTGTATTTGACTACAAGAACCTCGGCACCGAAGCCAGCAAAACCTTGTTCGCCGATGCCACCGCAATCACGTTGTATACCTATCACAACCTGGATAACGGCTTCGCGGTCGGCTATCAGCAACATGGCCTGGGGCTCGGCCTGCCGGCCACACTGGTCGGGGCGTTGCTCGGCAGCACAGACTCCCAGGGAGTGATCCCCGGCATTCCCTGGAACCCCGACTCGGAAAAGGCCGCCCTGGACGCGGTGCACGCAGCCGGTTGGACGCCAATCAGCGCCAGCGCACTGGGCTACGGCGGCAAGGTGGATGCGCGAGGCACTTTTTTTGGCGAGAAGACCGGCTACACCACGGCCCAGGCCGAAGTGCTGGGCAAGTACGATGACGCCGGCAAACTGCTTGAAATCGGCATCGGTTTTCGTGGCACCTCGGGCCCTCGGGAAAGCCTGATTACCGACTCCATCGGCGATCTGGTCAGCGACCTGCTCGCCGCACTCGGCCCCAAGGACTATGCGAAAAACTATGCCGGCGAAGCGTTTGGCGGCTTGCTCAAGACGGTGGCCGACTATGCCGGCGCCCATGGCCTGAGTGGCAAGGATGTGCTGGTCAGCGGCCACAGCCTGGGCGGCCTGGCGGTCAACAGCATGGCCGACCTGAGCACCAGCAAATGGGCGGGTTTCTACAAGGACGCCAACTACCTGGCCTACGCCTCGCCCACCCAGAGCGCCGGCGATAAGGTCCTGAATATCGGCTACGAAAACGACCCGGTGTTCCGTGCGCTGGACGGCTCCGCCTTCAACCTGTCGTCCCTCGGCGTGCATGACAAGCCCCACGAGTCGACCACCGACAACATCGTCAGCTTCAACGACCACTACGCCTCGACGTTGTGGAATGTGCTGCCGTTTTCCATCGCCAACCTGTCGACCTGGGTATCGCATTTGCCCAGCGCCTACGGCGACGGCATGACGCGTGTGCTGGAATCGGGGTTCTACGAGCAGATGACCCGTGACTCGACGATTATCGTCGCCAACCTGTCCGACCCGGCGCGCGCCAACACCTGGGTCCAGGACCTCAACCGCAATGCCGAGCCGCACACAGGCAATACCTTCATCATCGGCAGCGACGGTAATGACCTGATCCAGGGCGGCAAGGGCGCGGACTTCATCGAAGGCGGCAAGGGCAATGACACGATCCGCGACAACAGCGGGCACAACACCTTTTTGTTCAGCGGGCATTTTGGCCAGGATCGGATTATCGGCTACCAGCCGACCGACAAGCTGGTGTTCCAGGGCGCCGACGGCAGCACCGACCTGCGCGACCACGCGAAGGCCGTGGGTGCCGATACGGTACTGAGTTTTGGCGCCGACTCGGTGACCCTGGTCGGGGTCGGGCTGGGCGGCCTGTGGAGCGAGGGTGTGCTGATCAGTTGAGGAGGGCGCGACGGATTATCGGCGGTCCATGCGTTTAACGGTTACCTGCGAGGTGTATCGCCTGTTGCCGTACGAGGGTTTGAGCATGTCCCGACTTCGATTGTTGCTGTGTGCCGTGGTGTTGGGGTTGAGTGGGTGTGCGGTGTACCCGGCCTATCCGGGCCCATGCTGCTACCGCCCGTACTACCACTCCTACTATTACCATCCTTACTATCGCCCGTATTACTACCATCCGTACTACCGGTATTGATCGGTCCCAACAAAAAGCCCCGCATTGCGGGGCTTTTTCATCTCAGTCTTCCTTGCGCACCGTGGCGACGTCATCGGCCTTGACCCGGATGTGCTTGCCGGCAATGTCGGTGAATTCGTAGAAACCGTCGGCGGTCTTGGTCTTGGGGGTGTCCTTGGTCAAATACTGCGTGCCATTTTGCAGCGTCACTACGGTTTGCGTCGCGCAACCGGCCACTAGCAGAAAAGTGAGTGCAACCAGTGGCAGACCCAAATTCTTCATGTTCATAACCCTTACCTTTAACCCTGAAAAAACCACGCCAGGGGCGTGGGCCACAAATGTTACGCCATCGACTCACCCATCTGATCACTTTTATACAAAAAGTTGCCTGCGCCATTTATCTATTAGCGATTGCCACCAGGCTTTTGCGCCGGCACTCTGTATGCATAAACAGTATTTGATCAAAGCGCGCCATGGCCAATCCCCTCGAAGACCCGCTCTATTACCTGCATAACTTCCGCCAGGTCCTGCAATGGCTGGAGCAACGCTATGCCGACCTGCTGGATACTGACGAACAGCATTTCATTCAGCAATTTGACAGGTTGCCGCAAGCCTCCCAGGCGTTGCTGGTGCGCATGGTGATGCGCAAAGGTGTGCATTTTCGAGCAGGCAAGCTCAATTACCTGGAGGTCGGTTGTCCGCATGCCGCCGCCGAGCCGTTGCTGGAACTCGGCTGGGTGGATGCGCAATGCCTGCTGGCCTTCGAGGAGCTGTTCGCCTTGCTGCAAAAAAGCGAACTGTTGGGCGCCTTCAAGCCCTGGATCGAGCAGCCCAGGGGCAAGAAAGCCGATTGGCTGGAGGGCCTGGCCGCCCAGTTCAGCGAGGCACGCAGTTTTGCCGACTGGTGCCCCGACCTTGCCGACCGCCTGTACAGCCTCACCGTCATGGAGTTGTGCGACCGCCTGCGCCTGATGTTCTTCGGCAACCTGCACCAGGACTGGTCCGAATTCGTGCTGGCCGACTTGGGCATCTATACCTACGAAAAAGTCGAATTCTGCGCCGAGTCCCGGGGCTTGCGCAGCCGCGACGACGTGCACGGGTTCCTGTTCCTGCACCAATGCCAGCAAGCCTTTGAGGCCGGCGAAGCATTGGCGCAGGTGCTGGCGCAAGTGGCGACGCTGCACACCGACAACCCGTGGCTGGAAAAACGCCGGGCCAAGCTGCTGTTCCAGATCGGCCAGTATTGCGAGCGCAGCGCCGAACTGGACCTGGCGCAGCAGATCTACCGGGGCTGTACCTATCCGGGCGCCCGCGCGCGGCTGATTCGCGTATTGGAACGCCAGGAGGACTACGCCCAGGCCATGGCCCTGGCGAGTGCCGCGCAACAGGCGCCGGAAAGCGCCGCCGAGCAGCAGCACCTGTTGCGCGTATTGCCACGCCTGCGGCGCAAGCTCGGCGCGCCGCCGTTGCCCAAGGCCAAGCCACGGCCTGTCACGCGCCTGGACCTGGCCCTCGCGCTGCCCGAGCCGTTGATGTCGGTGGAGTACTGCGTGCAGGCGCACCTGAGCGAGCCCGATGCGCCGGTGCACTACGTCGAGAACGGGCTGATCAATTCATTGTTCGGCCTGTTGTGCTGGGACGCGATCTTCGCGCCGCTGCCGGGTTCGTTTTTCCACCCGTTCCAGCGCGGCCCGGCCGACCTGCACAGCGAAGACTTCCACCCGCGCCGCGCGGCATTGTTCGCTGCGTGTTTTGCGCAACTGCAGGATGAAGGCTACAAGACCACCATCCGCCAGCGCTTTAGTCAAAAATGGGGAATCCAGTCACCCTTCGTGTTCTGGAACCTGCTCAGTGAAGAGTTGCTGGAGCAGGCATTGGCCTGTTTACCGGCCGAGCACCTGCGCTACTGGTTCGAGCGGCTGTTGCTGGATATCCGCGCCAACCGTACCGGGATGCCGGACCTCATCCAGTTCTGGCCGGCGCAAAAGACCTACCGCATGATCGAGGTCAAGGGCCCCGGCGACCGCCTGCAGGACAACCAGTTGCGTTGGCTGGAGTTCTGCGGTGAATACCAGATGCCGGTCACCGTCTGCTATGTGCGCTGGGCGGAGCACGCCGCTTGAGCTATACCGTGGCCGTGCGCGCACTGTGTGAGTTCACCGCCAAGGTGGGCGACCTCGACCTGCGGTTTACCCCATCGCCCAGCGCCCAGGAAGGCATTGTCGGCCATCGCACCGTGGCCTCGCGGCGCAGCGCGCACTATCAGAACGAAGTGGCCCTGGAGGGCGAGTACCAGCAGCTCAGGGTACGGGGCAGGGCGGACGGCTATGACCCGGACGCCAATCGCCTGGAAGAGGTCAAGACCTATCGCGGTGATCTCGACGCCCAGCCCGCCAACCATCGGCAGCTGCATTGGGCCCAGGTCAAGGTGTATGGCTGGCTGATGTGCCAGAAGCTCGGCCTCACCGAGATCGACCTGGCGCTGGTGTATTTCGACATCGTCGGCGAGGGCGAAACCCTGCTCAACCAGCGCTTCCAGGCCGCCGAGCTGGAGCCGTTTTTCAACCGGCAATGCGCACTGTTCCTCGGCTGGGCCGAGCAGGAAATGCAGCACCGCGACGCGCGCAACCTGGCCGCGCAAAGCCTGGCCTTTCCGCATGCCGACTTCCGCGCCGGCCAGCGCACCCTTGCCGAATCGGTATACAAGGCGGTCAGCACCGGCCGCTGCCTGATGGCCCAGGCCCCCACGGGGATCGGCAAGACCATCGGCACGGTCTTCCCACTGCTCAAGGCGCTGGCACCGCAGCAGCTGGACAAGGTGTTTTTCCTGACCGCCAAGACTCCGGGGCGCAAACTCGCGCTCGACGCCTCCCAGGTGCTGTTCGACAGCAGCCCCGACCTGCAATTGCGCGTGTTGGAGCTGGTGGCGCGCGACAAGGCCTGCGAACACCTGGACAAAGCCTGCCATGGTGATTCCTGCCCGCTGGCCAAGGGTTTCTATGATCGACTGCCTGCCGCGCGTACTGCCGCATCCAAGGTGCGCCTGCTGAACCAGCGCAACTTGCGCGAGGTGGCCCTGGCCCATGAGGTATGCCCGTACTACCTGAGCCAGGAGATGGCGCGCTGGGCCGACCTGGTCGTCGCCGACTACAACTACTATTTCGACTTTGGCGCCATGCTGTTCGGCCTCGCCCAACTCAACCAATGGCGAGCGGCGGTGCTGGTGGATGAAGCCCACAACCTGGTGGAGCGTGCCCGTTCGATGTACAGCGCGAGCCTCGACCAATACAGCCTCAAGACCCTGCGCGACATCGCCCCCGAGCCCCTGAAAAAGCCGCTGCAGCGCCTGAACCGTGAATGGAATGCGCTGCACAAGGACCAACTTGCGCCGTACCAGGCCTATGCCGCCCGCCCGGAAAAACTCCTGCAGGCCCTGAGCCTGTGCGCCAGTGCCATGGGCGACTATTTCAATGATCATCCCGAGGCGCTGGCGGGTGACCTGCAAGCCTTCTACTTCGAAGCGCTGCAATTTGCCAAGGTCGCCGAGCTGTTCAACGAGCACTTCATTTTCGATATCAGCAAGCGCCAGTTCAGTGGCAAGCGCAGCAGTTCAACCCTGTGCCTGCGCAATGTGGTACCGGCCGAATTCATCCGACCCCGGTTGACGGCGGCGCGCAGCAGCGTGCTGTTTTCCGCGACATTGAGCCCGCGCCACTTCTACGCCGACTTGCTCGGCCTGCCGACGGACACCGCCTGGATCGACGTCGAATCACCGTTCAAGGCCGAGCAGCTGCGTGTGCGCATCGTCGATGCCATCTCGACCCGGTTTGTGCACCGCGACGCCTCGCTGGAACCCATCGTCGGACTGATCGCCCAGCAGTTCGCAGAGCAACCGGGCAACTACCTGGCGTTTTTCTCCAGCTTCGATTACCTGCAGCAGGTTGCACAGCGGCTGGCCGAGCGACACCCGCATATTGCGCTCTGGCAGCAGTCACGCGGCATGGCCGAAGCCGAGCGCCAGGCCTTTCTCGACCAGTTCACCGAGCACAGCCAGGGCATCGGTTTCGCCGTGCTCGGCGGCGCATTCGGCGAGGGCATCGATTTGCCCGGCGCCCGCTTGATCGGCGCGTTTATCGCCACCCTGGGCTTGCCGCAATTGAACCCGGTCAATGAGCACATGAAAACGCGCATGGGCGCAATTTTCGGCGCCGGCTACGACTACACCTATCTGTACCCCGGCATTCAAAAAGTCGTGCAGGCCGCGGGCCGGGTGATCCGCAGCCAGCATGACCGCGGCGTGGTGATGCTGATCGATGACCGCTTCGGCGAAGCGCGTGTGCGCCAGTTGTTGCCGCGCTGGTGGGCGCCGGCGACGGTAACCTGACCGGCTGGCCATGCGGGGGCGCCGCGCCTGGGAATTTTCCTGCCCACAGCTGGGGCGGCGTTGATGACCGCGCATTTGGCGCAAATGATGCTGGTGCAAATCCTGTGGCTCTATCACTCTGCCTGGGCGCCACTCCACGCGCCTGTGTCGCGCTGAAGCGCCGAGTGAAACCTACACAAGGAGGCCAGTGATGAACGCTATCGAGCAGGACAGGATCCAGGTCAACGGGATTGAGTTGAGTGTGTACATCGCCGGCCCGGAGCAGGGCCGGCCGATCTGGCTGCTCCACGGTTTTCCCGAGTGCTGGCATTCCTGGCGCGAACAGATCCCCGCGCTGGCGGCGGCTGGGTTCCGGGTGTTTGTCCCGCAAATGCGCGGTTACGGCCAATCGAGTTCGCCGCCCGAGATTGCCGATTATGACGTGCTGACGCTGTGCGCCGATATCCAGCAGGCCATGGATCACTTCGGCCATGCACAGGTGGTGATGGTCGGCCATGACTGGGGCGCCGTGGTGGCCTGGCACCTGGCGCTGCTCGAACCCGAGCGCATTACGCACTTGATCACGTTGTCGGTGCCGTTTGCCGGGCGTGCGCGGCGGCCGGTGATCGAAATCCTGCGTGAGCTGTACGCCGACCGCTTCAATTACATCGTGTACTTCCAGCAACCCGGCGTCGCCGAGCAGGAACTGGACGCGGATATCGAACGTACGCTGCGTTTGTTCATGCAGGATGAAGACTTGTTTTTGCAGAAACGGTCCGCCGACTCAAGCTTGTTCGACGGTGCGCAGCCCCCTGGTCCGCTACCGGCGTGGTGTTCACGAGAAGACCTGGACGTCTACGTGCAGACCTTCGCCGAGCATGGCTTTCGTGGCCCGCTGAACTGGTATCGCAACTTTGAGCGCAACTGGCAACGCAGCGAGTTCCTGGCCGGCCGGCAGGTGCTGCAACCGACGCTGTTCCTGATCGGCGACCGCGACCCCGTCGGCGTGTTTGAAGCCCACACCCTCAAGCGCATGCCGGAGTCGGTGCCGAACCTCGAGCAGCAGGTCCTGGCCAATTGCGGTCACTGGATCCAGAACGAGCAAGCTCAGCGGGTCAACGCGTTGATGCTCGGGTTTCTAGGGAAAACGTAAAGGTCGCGCCGTGCCCTGGGCGGTCGACCAGACGAATGCTGCGCCCGTGCAATTGCAGGATGCGGTGCACGATGCGCAGGCCCAGGCCACCGTCGCGCCGCGCGCCGCCGATGGTGAAGGCACGCAGGAACAAGCCTTCACGCAGTTCGGCGTCGATCCCCGGGCCACTGTCGCTGACGGTCACCGCCACGCCATCGGCGGCCGGCGACAGGATCACCTCGACTTCGCCATTCACCGGTGTATGGCGCAAGGCATTGTCCAGCAGGTTGGTGAGCACGCGTTCGATCAGGCCCAGGTCCGCCAGCACGGTAGGCACCTGCGGGGGCAGGGTGGCAGTCAGGGTGATGGCGCGCGCCTCGGCGGTGAGTTCGAATTTCTGGAAGATGTCCTGCACCAGGTCCGGCAGGGAGAAACCTTCGATCACTGGCTGCACAAAGCCGTGTTCCAGGCGCACCAACTCCAGCAGCGACTGGGCCAGGCCACCGACCTTGCGACTCTGGTCCAGGGCAATGCCGAGGTAGCGCCGGCGCTCTTCGGGGCTCAGGCTGGCATCCTTGAGGGTCAGGGTTTCCAGGTAGCCATGCAGGGACGCCAGCGGCGTGCGCAGGTCATGGGAGATGTTGGCGACCATTTCCCGGCGTTCCTGGTCCTGATGGGTGATGGCCCGCCACTGTTCGCCCAGGCGGTTTTCCATCTGCACGAAAGCGTGGTCGAGCACGGCGATTTCGTCGCCACTGTCGAGTTCCGGGGTGGCCGACGCCTGGGTTTTCGGCGCGCCGTTGATATCGAACTGACCGACCTTGTCGGTGAGCTGGCGCAACGGCCGGGTGATCCATGCGAAGGCGATGAGCCCCGCCAGCAGGCACAACAGGGCCACCAGGCCGATGGACCACAGCGCGATCTTCAGCGCCATGCCCGTGGCGTCCTTGGCGTCGTACACATCATGGGCTTCGCCGAGCAGCACCACGTACAGGAAGCCGGTTTGCTGGCCGTTGGCCTTGAGCGGCGCGGCGCTGAACACCTTGCGCCCATCGACGCTGCGCGGGTCATCGCCAAGGATCGGCAGCATGGCGCCGCTGAGGAAGCGCCGGATCGGTGCCAGGTCAACCTGGTCGCGCAGCAGGTGGCCGCTGGGTGCGGCATTGCCGACCACACGGCCGTCGATGTCGAGCAGGTACACCTCGACACTCGGGTTGACCAGCATCAACTGGCTGAACAGGTTGCGCACGGCGTCGGGCTTGAGGCCATCGGCGTCCATCAACTGCGTGTCACGGGCGATATGTGCGGCCAGGTCACGGGACAGGCCTTGCACCACTTCCAGCTCGTGCATGCGGTTGGAGCGCACTTGCAGCCAGGCCGAGGTGCCACTGCAGATCACCAGAAGCACGGCGAACACCACCGACAGGCGCTGGGTCAGGGTCAGCTTCATGGCGGGCTCTCGGCGAACTTGTAGCCACGGCCCCACACCGTGAGGATGCGCGCGGGGTTGGCCGGGTCGGCCTCGACCTTGGCGCGCAGGCGGTTGATATGGGTATTCACCGTGTGTTCATAACCTTCGTGGCTGTAGCCCCACACGGCGTTGAGCAGGTCCATGCGCGAGAACACCTTGCCGGGCTGGCGCGCGAAGAAATACAGCAGGTCGAATTCCCGTGGGGTGAGGTCCAGGCGCTGGCCTTGCAGCGTCGCATCACGGGTCAGCGGGTTGATAAACAACTGGCCGAGGTCGAGGCTGCCGGCGTCCATCTTCAGGTTGCGCGCCATTGCATCGACCCGGCGCAACAGTGCCTTGACCCGCGCGACCAGCTCCGGCATCGAAAACGGCTTGGCCAGGTAGTCATCCGCGCCCAGCTCCAGGCCGAGGATGCGGTGCAGTTCGCTGGAGCGCGCGCTGGTGATGATGATCGGCGTGTAGCGCGTCATGGCGCGGGCGCGCCGGCAGATTTCCAGGCCGTCGACGCCGGGCAGCATCAGGTCGAGTATCAATGCATCCCAACCGCCTTGCTCAAGCAGGCGCAGGCCTTCGTCGCCGTCGGCGCTGTGCACCACCTCGAACTGCTCATCGCGCAGGTGCAGGCAGATCAGGTCGGCAATATGCGCATCGTCCTCGACCACCAGGACACGTTTGGGCTGATCCATGTAAGAGAAACCTTCGCTTGTCGTTCGCGCATTGTGCGGCTTTTGCAACAGTGTAGTTATCACGAATTGTTTAACTCTGCGTGAGGATTCCGCGACCGTAAATCCTCCAACATCCGCCTATCGAAAGAGCGTGGGTTGTGGTGGTTCTGGTTTTGGCAGTGGCAGGGATTGTGGTTGTGGCAGTGATTCTGGCAGTGGCAGTGGTTGTGGCGAGCGGGCTTGCCCCGCGTTGGAGTGCGTAGCGCTCCCGTTTTTTTGGGGCCGCTGCGCAGCCCAACGCGGGGCAAGCCCGCTCACCACAGAAGCCCGCTCGCCACAGAAGCCCCCTTACCACAGAGTCCACTTACCACAGAGACCTGCCTACAAGAGAAACCTGCCCACCACAGAAACCTGGCTACCACACAAGCCCGCGCACCAAAGGGTAATCGTCGCCCAATGGACGGTATGGATCGAGGAGAACAGCATGTATTCACGTCGACAAATTCTGCTGGCCGGTGGCGGCCTGGGTGTCGCCGTCCTGGCCGGAGGCCTGTTGAGACAGATCAACCTGGTCACCGCAGCGGAGGCCGCCGAGACGTTCGAGGTCAACCACACCGACGCCGAATGGCGCAGCCTGCTGACCGCCGAGCAATACAACGTCCTGCGCGAGGAGGGCACCGAACGCCCCTACACCAGCGCCCTCAACGACGAGCACCGTGCGGGCACCTTCGCCTGTGCCGGTTGTGCGCTGCCACTCTTCTCCTCGGCAACCAAGTTCAACAGCCACACCGGCTGGCCGAGTTTCTGGCAACCGCTCGACAACGCCGTGGCCAGCCACACCGACACCTCCTACGGCGTGGTGCGCAAGGAAATTCACTGCCGCCGGTGTGGCGGCCATCAGGGGCACGTGTTCGATGACGGCCCGCCCCCCACCGGCTTGCGCTATTGCATGAATGGTGCCGCCATGACGTTCACTGCGGCTTAAGCCGATGTTTACTTATCTGTCTAAGGGAAGATCCCATGTGGCTTCTGGTTCTCGCGTATCTGGGCGGCGTGCTGACAATCGTCAGCCCGTGCATCCTGCCTGTTCTGCCTTTTGTCTTCGCTCGCACCGGGCAGCCGTTTTTGCGCAGTGGCTTGCCGCTGTTAGCGGGGATGGCGGTGACGTTTGCCCTGGTCGCCTCGCTGGCGGCGGTGGGCGGCGGCTGGGTGGTGCAAGTCAATCAGTACGGGCGCTGGCTCGCGTTGCTGTGCGTGGCCCTGTTCGGACTCACGCTCCTGTTGCCGCAACTGTCCGAGCGCCTGACGCGTCCGTTGGTGGCGGCCGGCAGTCGCCTGTCGGAAGCCGCCGGGGCCGATGCCAGGCCGCGTCCGGGCGCCTCGTTCCTGATCGGCGTGGCCACCGGCCTGCTCTGGGCACCCTGCGCCGGGCCAATCCTCGGGTTGGTACTGACCGGCGCCGCGCTGCAGGGCGCCAGCATCGGTACTACCTTGCTCTTGCTGGCCTACGCCGCCGGTGCTGCCACCTCCCTGGCCTTGGCGCTGCTGGTCGGCGGGAAAGTCTTCGGCTTCATGAAGCGCTCGCTCGGTGCCGGTGAATGGCTGCGCCGTGGCCTGGGTGCATTGATGCTGGCCGGCGTCGCGGCCATCGCACTGGGACTCGACACCGGCGTGCTGGCGCGGCTGTCGACCGCGTCCACCGGTGGCCTGGAGCAAAGCCTGGTGAACACGCTGAGCGCCAAGCCTGAGCAGAAGGGCGGGGCGATGATGGCTGGGGGCGCAATGATGGCCGCCGCCAACCACAGCGACACGTTGCCGATCGAAGGTGCGCTGCCTTCGCTGGACGGCGCCGTGCAGTGGCTCAACAGTCCACCGCTGACCGCCGAAGGGCTCAAGGGCAAGGTGGTGCTGGTGGATTTCTGGACCTACTCCTGCATCAACTGCCTGCGCAGCCTGCCGTATGTCAAAGCCTGGGCCGAGAAGTACCACGACCAGGGCCTGGTGGTGATTGGCGTGCATGCGCCGGAGTTTGCGTTTGAGCGCGACGTGAACAACGTCACCCAGGCGATGAAGGACCTGGGCATCACCTACCCGGTGGCCATCGACAACAACTACAAGGTCTGGCGCGCCTTCAACAACCAGTACTGGCCGGCGCATTACTTCGCCGATGCCAAGGGCCAGATTCGCTATCACCATTTTGGCGAAGGCGACTATGCCGAGTCGGAGCGGGTGATCCAGCAGTTGCTGCGTGAGGCCGGCGCACAGAACGTCGCCAGTGGCCTGATTGAGGCAGACGCCAAGGGCGTGCAACAGGCGCCGGACATGAACGAGGTGCAGTCGCCGGAAACCTACCTGGGCTTCCAGCGCGCCGAAAACTTTGTCACCACCGGCACCCTGGCCACCAACCAGGTGGCGAACTATCCGGCGGCCGGCAACCTGGCCCTGAACAACTGGACCCTGGAAGGCCACTGGAATGTCGGCGGCCAGCAAGCCACCCTCGACCAGGCGAATGGGCGGATTGTCTACCGCTTCCATGCCCGCGACCTGCACCTGGTGCTCGGCCCGGGCGCCGATAGCAAGCCGGTGCGCTTCAAGGTCAGCATTGACGGCCAGGCACCTGGCGATGCCCACGGCACCGACGTCGCCCCGGATGGCAGCGGCACCGTCACCGAACAACGCCTGTACCAACTGGTGCGCCAACCCGGCGCCGTCAAGGACCGCACGTTCACCATCGAATTTCTCGACCCGCACGTGTCGGCCTACGCCTTCACCTTCGGCTAACTGATTTTTTGACTGGATAACCCCGTCAATGTGGGAGCGGGCTTGCTCGCGAATGCGCTGAAACCGTCATCGAATGCGTTAGCTGACACAGCGTATTCGCGAGCAAGCCCGCTCCCACCGGTTGACCCCGTTGATTCAGTTGCACTGGAGTGACTGTGATGAAACTGCTCAAGATCCTGCCCGCCCTGGCTTTTGCCGCGTTCGTGGGCCAAAGCTCGGCCTTTTCCTTCGGTGCCACCGAAGACGCCGTCGCCATCGCGCCACCGGCGCTGGACCTGCCCGCCGAACCCGGCAACCTGCAAACCGCCGTGTTCGCCGGCGGTTGCTTCTGGGGCGTTCAAGGGGTGTTCCAGCATGTGCAAGGGGTGAAAAACGCCGTCTCCGGTTATGACGGCGGCGCGGCGAACACGGCCCAATACGAGTCGGTCAGCGGCGGCGACACCGGCCACGCCGAATCGGTATCAGTGACGTACGACCCTGGCAAAGTCAGCTACGGCAAGCTGCTGCAGATCTACTTCTCGGTGGCCCACAACCCCACCGAACTCAATCGCCAGGGCCCGGATTCCGGCACCCAGTACCGCTCGGCGATCTTTGCGCAGAATGCCGAGCAGCAAAAAGTTGCCCAGGCCTACATCGCCCAGTTGGACGCGGCCAAGTCGTTCGATAAACCTATCGTGACTAAAATCGAGATGGGCAAGGCGTTTTACCCCGCAGAGTCCTACCACCAGGACTTCCTCACCGAGAACCCGTCCTATCCCTACATCGTGATCAATGACCTGCCGAAAGTCGCACAGCTCAAAAAGCTGTTCCCCGACCAGTACCGCGCCGAGCCGGTGCTGGTCAAAAATCAGTAATCCTCTGGGGGAGCGGGCTTGCCCGCGAATGCGCTGGACCCGTCAGTACCACTGTGACGGGCATACCGCTTTCGCAGGCAAGCCCGCTCCCATCTGTTGATCTGCTGCGTGGCTACACCACTTCCAGATACGAGCTATGGATCGCCCGCGCCAATTCACGCACGGTGTCGATAAACTCGGTCAACCGGCTGTGCAGCCCATCTTCGAGAATCTCATCGATCCCGGTGTACCGCAGCCGCGCTTCGAACTCCGCCGCCAGGCGCTGCGCCGTGCGCCCGTAACTGCCGGGCAGGTCGGCGAGGATATGGCTCAATTCCTCGATACACGCATGTAGCGAGCGCGGCACGTCACTGCGCAACAGCAGCAACTCCGACACCGAGCGCGCGTTCAAGGCATTCGGGTACAGCTCGGTATACGCCTCGAACGATGACAGCGCGCGGAGCAGGGCGCTCCACTGGTAGTAACCACGGGCCGAGAGGTCGCTGACTTCCTCTGATTCCTCGCCGAACATTTCATAACGCGCATCCAGCAGGCGCAGGGTGTTGTCCGCGCGCTCGACGAAGGTGCCCAGGCGAATGAACCGGTAGGCGTCATTGCGCATGATGGTCCCGGACGTGGCGCCCCGGAACAGGTGCGAACGCTGCTTGACCCAATCACAGAAGTGGCTGATGCCATGTCGCGCCAGGCCGCCGGCGGCGATGCTGCGCATTTCCAGCCAGGTGGCGTTGAGGTTTTCCCACATGTCGGCGGTGATGCGCCCGCGTACCGCATGGGCATTGCCCCTGGCCGCGCGCAGGCAGTTGTAGATGCTGGCGGGGTTTTCTTCGTCGAGCGCGAAGAAATGCAACATGCGCTCGGCGTCCAGTTGCTCGTGGCGCTCCAGGTAACTGTCGAGGGTGCCGCTGCTGAGCAACGACATCGCCAGTTCATCCAGGCCATCGCTGCGTCCGGCCTGGGGCATCAACGACAACGAGTAACTGACTTCGAGCATGCGCGCGAGGTTCTCGGCGCGCTCCAGGTAACGCGACATCCAGTACAGATCTGCGGCGGTTCTACTCAACATACTCAGCCCTCCACCACCCAGGTGTCCTTGGTTCCACCGCCTTGCGACGAGTTGACGATCAACGAGCCTTCACGCAGGGCCACCCGCGTGAGGCCGCCGGGCACTAGGCGGGTTTCCTTGCCGGATAGCACGAAGGGCCGCAGGTCGATGTGCCGCGGCGCGATGCCGTTTTCGACAAAGGTCGGGCAGGTGGACAGGCTCAGGGTCGGTTGGGCGATATAAGCATGTGGACGCGCCTTGATGCGCTGGCGGAAATCCTCGATTTCAGCCGCGCTGGACGCCGGGCCGACCAGCATGCCGTAGCCGCCGGAGCCTTGGGTTTCCTTGACCACCAGTTCCGGCAGGTGTGCGAGTACGTGGGACAACTCGTCGGGCTTGCGGCACTGGAAGGTTGGCACGTTTTGCAGCACCGGCTCTTCATCCAGGTAGAAACGGATCATTTCCGGCACGTAAGGGTAGATCGACTTGTCGTCCGCCACGCCGGTGCCGATGGCGTTGGCCAGCACCACGTTGCCGGCGCAATAGGCCGCCACCAGGGCGGGCACGCCGAGCATCGATTCGGGGTTGAACGCCTGCGGGTCGAGGAACGCGTCGTCGATACGGCGGTAGATCACGTCCACGGCCTTGGGGCCGTCGGTGGTGCGCATGAACACCTTGAGGTCATGCACGAACAGATCGGCGCCTTCCACCAGTTCCACGCCCATTTCCCGGGCCAGGAACGCGTGTTCGAAAAACGCGCTGTTGAAGCGGCCCGGCGTCAGCACCACCACATTGGGGTTGTCCAGGCGGCTGGAGCTTTTCAGGGTCTTGAGCAACAGGTTGGGGTAGTGGTCCACCGGCGCGATGCGCTGCTTGGCGAACACCTCGGGAAACAGCCGCATCATCATCTTGCGGTCTTCGAGCATGTAGCTCACGCCACTGGGCGTGCGCAAGTTGTCTTCGAGCACGTAGTACGTGCCGTCGCCGTCGCGCACCAGGTCGACGCCGGAGATGTGCGAATAGATATCACGGTGCAGGTCGAGGCCGACCATGGCCTTCTGATACCCCTCGTTGCCCAGCACCTGGTCTGCCGGAATGATCCCGGCCTTGATGATGCGCTGGTCGTGGTAAATATCGGCGAGGAACATGTTCAGCGCATTGACGCGCTGGATACAGCCGCGCTCGATCACGCTCCACTCACTGGCGGGGATGCTGCGCGGGATGATGTCGAAGGGGATCAGGCGCTCGGTGTCTTGTTCGTCGCCGTAGAGGGTGAAGGTGATCCCCGCGCGGTGGAACAGCAAATCGGCTTCGCGACGGCGCTGGGCCAGCAGTTCCGGTGGCGTGTTGGCCAGCCAGCGGGAGAAATCCTGATAATGCGCACGGCACACGCCGTTTGCGTCATTCATTTCATCAAAGAAAGATCGAGCCATTCCAGTACCTTGTCAGTGCCGAGGGACGCATGGGGTGGCACTGCCGCTTTAAAAAACGCATTTTTTTATGAGCCCGTGGCTGACGGTGCCACTGGGCCTGGTCCTTACTTTCTTATGGGGTCGGCTCTGGGTCGGGGGGTAACGAATGCTCCTGTATCCGGGCAGATGAATGGATAAAGCAATGCCTGTGCCGGATTGGGTATACGCGGAGTATTTACCGGGTGGCGGGTAGCCGCTGACGATGGCAAGCCTGCTCACAGCAGGAAGATTGCTTGTCCTGGCTGGGATGGCCGGCCACAAAGGGGCAGGGTGCGCACCACGCTGGTGCATGAACAAACTTGAACTTCGCCCCCTGCCGATTCTTCTAACAGGTCTCACCCCAGCACGGAGCACGGACGTGCCCAGAATCATCTCACCCGACACCCCGGAATCGAACCTGACCGATCACAGCGAACACAACGCCAAGATCTTCGGTTCGCCCAAGGATCGCCTGGACTTCTACCGGCGCGAAATCCAGTACGAAACCACCATTCTCGCCAACCGCACCGACGCCTACCTCACCGCGCAGTCGTTCCTGGTGATTGCGTTCGTCTCCGGCATGGGCAACCTCAATCCGGAATGGGGCAAGTTGTTCACCGTGGTCGTGCCGGTATTCCTGGCCGCGCTGGGGATCCTCAGTTCCCTCAACGCCTGGCCAGGCATTCGCGCCGCTTACGAAATCATCGACCATTGGCACTACAAGCAGAGCGAATTGCTGCGCAGCGAACCGGTGATGGGCATGGCCTATGACGAGTCGCCGCTGTTTTCCGAGATGGAGTCGTCCCACAAGGGCTATCGCAAGTCGCTGCTGTTCTCGATGCGCGCCCCGTGGTTGTTCATGGTGTTCTGGGTGTTGCTGGGGGCGTACGCGTTTTACATCCAGGTGGACAATCCTGGCTCTTAAGCAAGTTGAACTTCGGCTACCCGCGCGGGACCTTATCTTTACGCAGTCTGCGTTTTTTAAACGAGGTGACCCATGAGCACAGACAACGATCCGCAAACCAGCAACCGCAACGACCCGGCGATCGACGGCGGCGAGCCGGCGCCAGGTACGGCGGCCGATGCGCCCAAAGATCCGAAGCCTGCCAGTGATCCCAAGGCCAAGGAAAACGACTACAGTCCAGACTTCAAGCCTGAGCCCGAGGTCAAGCCTGAAACCGATGCCGATATCGACACCCAAGGTGGTTAGAGGAGACGGTCATGTCCAAAGAACTGGAAGAAGAACTCAACGACCCCGGCAATGAAGACCCGGGTTCGTTGATGGATGATGCAGAAGTGCCGCTCAATGACCTGGATGAAGCCGCCGATGTCGGCAACACCGAAAATCAGGACTGAGCCTTGCCCTTGGCACGTCGTTCATACCACGCCAGCATCGGCTGGGTACTGAGGCCATGAACGACGATGCTCAAGGCGATCACTGACAGCGTCAGGTTCACCGCCACCGCGCTGCTGGTCCCGATCAAGCCATGGTTGAGCGCGTAGAACAGGTAGTAAATGCTGCCGATCCCACGGATCCCAAACCAGCCCATCAAGCCGCGTTGCTGGCGATCGATCAGGCTGCCCCACGGGATGGCGAAGACGCTCAGCGGGCGAATCACACAGAACAGCAACGCCGCCAACGGCAGTGCGCGCCAATCCCAATGGCTGATCAGCACAATCCCCAGCACCGTCACCAGGAACACCTCCATCGAACGCTCCACCAGGCTGCCGAACGAGAGCATGTCGCCCATCATCACGCCGGCGGCGATCTGGCTATCCTCCAGCCCGCTGGTGTCGCCTTGCAGTGCGCGTTCCGGCTCCACTTCCAGGTGCCCCACCACCGGCAATGCCAGGTGTTCCGACGGCGTCTGTGAATGGCCGGTTGAGCGGAATTCGGCCTGGCGCAACCCCAATCCGGCGGCGAACACCGACAGGAAGCCGTAACCGCCAACGGCCTCGGCCGCCACATAGGCCAGGGCGATGAGGGCAAGAGTGAGGTAGTCATTCGGCGACAACGTGCTGTCGCTGTTGGTGATGCGCAGCCACAGCGTTACGCGGCCAATGCCGCGCCCCATCCAATAGCCGATCAACAGCCCGGCCGGCACCGCCCACAGCAGGTTTTTCAGCACCCAGCCGCCCAGCCAGTCACCGTCGAAGCCGCCGTGCTGCATGAACACCAGGGCGAAAATCACGAACGGGAACGCCGTGCCGTCGTTGAGCCCGGCCTCGCCGGACAGGCCGAAACGCAGCGCGTCGTAGTCCTGGGCATTATTGACCTGCACCAGGCCCGCCAGCACCGGGTCGGTCGGCGCGAGGATCGCCCCCACCAGCAGCGACACCCCCCACGACAGTTCAAACAGGTAGTGCAAGGCCAGGCAGATGCCGAGGATGCTCAACAGCATCACCGGGCCGGCCATGCCGAACGCAATCCGCCAGGTGCGATGGCGCAGCGGCAGGCGCAGCTTGAGGCCGCTGACAAACAGCGAAAACAGCACCGCGACCTCGGTGAGGTGCTCCATCCAGCGTGCAGAGTGCTGGATATCCAGGTGCAACAGGTCCACCCCCAGCGGGCCGATGCCGACGCCCAGCAGCAGGCACACGGCGGAGGCGGTCACCGGCATCCAGCGCAGGTAAGAGGAGGTGAGGGCGAGGGTGAGCAATACGGCGCCGAGGACGGCCATCCATAGAATAAAAGTCATCGAGCAGTTACCGGGCCGTGGTCTATCCAGGTTTGAGAGTGACGGCCCGGCGCAGGTTCAATGTGATTCCATCAACTGCGAACCGATGGTTTTCAGGCGGATCATGTCCATCAATTGGCGCAGTCCCGGCTGCGATTGCCGGCGGCTCGGGTAGTACATGCACAGCGGCTCGCCCACGCAGGCCCAGTCGGGCATGACGTCCACCAGGCGGCCGTCCGCCAGTTCCTGTTGCACGCGGTTGGCCAGGCAGTAGGCAATGCCGACGCCTTGTAGGGCGGCATGCACGATGGTTTCGGTATCAGCCGCGCTGAAATGGCCTGGCACGTCGATGCGCTGCTGGCGCGGGCCATTGCCCAACTCCCATTTGTAGGGCGTCTTGTCGCCCAGGTACATGCGGATGCACGCGTGCTGTAGCAGGTCCTTGGGTTGCTGTGGCGTGCCACGCCGGGCGAGGTAGGCGGGGGAAGCGACGGTGATCCAGCGCAACGCGCCCGTCAGCGGCACGGCGACCATGTCCTGGGGCACGGTGGCGCCGTAGCGGATGCCGGCGTCGTAGCCCTCGGCGACGATGTCGATCATCTGGTCCTGCACGATCAGGTCCAGGCGCAGCTGCGGGTAGGCGGCGCAGAAGTCCCCGAGAATCGGCGCCAGCAGCAATACCGCGGCATCGCGTGGCACGTTGAGGCGCAGCCGGCCGATGGGCGCTTCGCGGTACAGCTCCAGGGTGTCGAGGCCGTCCTGGATCGTGGCGAACCCCACGCTGAGTTTTTCCGCCAGCAGGGTGCCGGCGTCGGTGGGTTCCACGGCGCGGCTGGTGCGGTACAACAGCTTCACGCCCAGGCGGGTTTCCAGGTTGCGCATGGTGTGGCTCAGCGCGGAGGTGGTCACGCCGAGTTCATGCGCGGCATGGCGAAAGCTGCGGCGGCGGATGATTGCCATGAACACGTTGAGATCGGCCAATTCGGAACGGTTGAAGGCAGCCATTTCAAGTCTCTTTAGTGGGGCTTTGGTTGAATGCGGCGTTGAGCCCTATTCAACCTGGGATGACCTAGAGTAATTGCTTTTCTAAGCATGTTGACGGTCAGGGGTTTTATTTCATGTACGTTGAGACCATCCGCATCGCCGGTATCGATACACCGGTCTCGCGAATAGCCCTCGGCACCTGGTCGATGGGCGGGCACCTGTGGGGCGGCGCCGACAACGAACAGGCGACCCGAACCCTTCGGCATGCGTTGGCACTCGGAATCAACCTGATCGACACCGCGCCGGTGTATGGCTTTGGTTTATCCGAACAGATGATCGGCAAGGCCCTGCGCGGCGTGCGCCACAGCGCCGTGATCGCGACCCAGGCCGGGCTGCATTGGGACGACGGCCCGCCAGGGCGCAACGCCACGGCCCGGCGCATACGCAAAGCGCTCGAAGACTCGCTGGTGCGCCTGGACACCGACTACATCGATCTGTACCAGATCCACTGGCCCGACTCGCCGGTGGCCCAGGAAGAAACCGCCGATGAGTTGGAGCGTCTGCGCCGCGAGGGCAAGATCCTCGCCGTCGGGGTGAGCAACTATGCCTCCACGCACAGGGATAGTTTCAGCCAGCACACTGCGGCGGCCACCGTGCAACCGCCGTACAACCGGTTCGAACGCAGCATCGACAGCGCTATCCTGCCGTACGCCAGGCAGCATGGCCTGGTGGTGCTGGCGTACGGGCCGCTGTGCCGCGGCTTGCTCAGCGGCAACCTGTATGCGCAGCCGCCTTTCGCCGGGGACGCTGTGCGCACGCTCGACCCGACATTCAAGGCGCCGCGTTTCGAGCAATACCTGGAAACGGTGGCCGCGCTGGGTATCTATGCGCGCGAGCGCCACGGCAAATCGGTGCTGGCCCTGGCCTTGCGTTGGGTGCTCGACCAAGGCCCGACCATCGCGTTGTGGGGAGCCCGGCGCCCCGAGCAATTGCGCGGCTTTGAAGAAGCGTTTGGCTGGCAACTGACCCCTGAAGACCTGACGAATATCGACGGTATCCTCGCCAGCACGATAAAAGACCCGCTCGGCGCGCCGTTGTAGCCCTGCGCCAGCGATGTCGGCGGCCAGACTCCGAGCCTTGCTCGGTGCAGGATTGGCATTCGCGACCTGTTCGCACGATAAACGACATCGCCCTGAATCTATCCATTGAACGACTGTTCAGTTTCAACTATGTTGACCGCATCCACCCGTTTGCACACAGACGGGTTCGCGCTGTTTCTTCTTGAACGAGAGGCTCTGGCATGCGGTTTTCCCCTTTTGTTGAGCGAATTGCGGGCCAGGGTGTAGCGGCCTGGGACATTCACCACGCCGCCTTCCAAGCCGCCAGCCAGGGCGAAGACATCATCATCCTCAGCGTGGGCGACCCGGATTTCGCCACGCCAGCCTTCATCACCGACGCCGCCGTCGACGCCCTGCGCGAGGGCGACACTCACTACACCGAAATCCCTGGCCGCCCGGCACTACGCGAGGCGATTGCCGCGCGCTACAGCCAGACCCTGGCGCGGCCCTTGAACGCGGAAAACGTGATCACCGTGGCCGGTGCGCAGAATGCCTTGTTCGTCGCTTCGCTGTGCCTGTTGCAGGCCGGCGATGAAGTGCTGGTGCTCGATCCGATGTACGTCACCTACGAAGCCACCCTCAAGGCCAGCGGTGCGACGCTGGTGCGCGTGCCGTGCTCGCCGGCCTCCGGCTTTCGCCTCGACGCGCAACTGCTTGCCGCCGCCATCACGCCGCGCACCCGCGCGATCTTCTTCTCCAACCCGAACAACCCCACCGGCGTGGTCCTCAATGCCGAGGAGCTGCAGGCCATCGCCGCGTTGGCCATCGCCCATGACCTGTGGGTGGTGGTGGATGAAGTCTACGAAAGCCTCGTATTCGATGGCGAATACCACAGTCTGGCCGCACTGCCGGGCATGGCCGAGCGCTGCGTGGTGATCGGCAGTCTGTCGAAGTCCCACGCCATGACCGGCTGGCGCATTGGCTGGCTGGTGGCCGCGCCCGCGTTGATCGTGCACGCCGAAACCCTGGTGCTGAGCATGCTCTACGGGCTGCCGGGGTTTGTGATGGAAGCCGCCACGGCGGCGGTGCTCGCCCACAATGAGGTCACTGCGGGCATGCGCGAGATTTACCGGCGCCGTCGCGACCTGGTGGTGAGTGGCCTGAGTGCTTGCCCCGGCATCCAGGTGCGGGCGCCGCAGGCGGGCATGTTTGTGCTGGTGGATGTGCGCGGCACCGGCCTGGGCTCGCTGGACTTTGCCTGGCGGCTGTTGCGTGAAGCGGGTGTGTCGGTGCTGGACGCGGCGGCATTCGGCGAGCCGGCCCAGGGGTTCGTGCGGTTGTCCTTTACCTTGAGTGAAGAGCGCCTCGCCGACGCCTGCCGGCGCATCGCCGCGTTTGTCACGCGGCTCGCGGGTGAGCCGCGTACCGCGCCGGCGCCCATTGTCGAAGTGGCGCCGCCGGTACAGGCGAAGAAGATGATCGAAGTGATCGACCTGCATAAGCGCTTCGGCAATATCGAAGTGCTCAAGGGCATTTCCCTCACGGCCCACGAAGGCGACGTGATTTCGCTGATTGGCGCCAGTGGTTCGGGCAAAAGCACCTTGCTGCGCTGCATCAATATGCTCGAGGTGCCGGACCAGGGCAGCATTCACGTGGATGGCGAAAGCATCAAGTTGAACTACGGCCGCCCCGGCGCGCCGCTGGTGGCGGACGCCAGGCAACTGGTGCGCATCCGCTCGACCCTGGGCATGGTGTTCCAGAACTTCAACCTGTGGCCCCACCGCACGGTGCTGGAAAACCTTATCGAGGCGCCCACCCAGGTGCTGCGCGAAAGCCGCGCCGAAGCCATCGAGCGCGCCGAAGCCTTGCTCGACCGCGTCGGCCTGGCCGCCAAGCGCAACGAGTACCCGGCGTTCCTTTCCGGTGGCCAGCAACAGCGGGTGGCAATCGCCCGCGCGCTGGCCATGCGTCCCAAAGTCATGCTGTTCGACGAACCCACCTCGGCCCTCGATCCGGAACTGGTGGGTGAAGTGCTGCGGGTGATCCGCTCCCTGGCCGAAGAAGGCCGCACCATGATCCTGGTCACCCACGAGATGGCCTTCGCCCGGGATGTGTCTTCCAAAGTGGCTTTTCTGCACCAAGGCATGATCGAGGAAACCGGCTCGCCGGACTCGGTGTTCATCGATCCACGCAGTGAACGTTGCCGACAGTTCGTCAACGCGCATCAAACTCGCTAACTCCATAAAAAGACGGGGCAAATCATGACATTCAAACCCATGGCAAGCTGGTTGGGCGGAGCAGTATTGATGTTGGCCGCAGGTTTTACGCTGGCGGCCGAGAAACCTATCGTGTTTGCCGTTGCGGCCGAACCTTATCCGCCGTTCACGGTGAAAGGCGGCAACGGCCAGTGGTCCGGCTTTGAAGTGGACCTGATCCACAAGCTGTGCGAGGGCATGAAAGCCGAGTGTCAGATCAAGGAAGTGGCGTGGGATGGGATTATCCCGTCGCTGCTGGCGAAGAAGATCGACGTGATTTTCTCGTCGATGTCGGTCACTGACGAGCGCGAAAAACAGATCGCCTTCAGCCGCGCCTACTACGACTCGTTGCTGGGCGTGGCGGGGCCCAAGGGCAGTGAAGTGGAGATTTCCCCAGCGGGCCTCAAGGGCAAGTTGATCGGCGTGCAGATCTCCACGGTCAGCGCCAATTACCTGAAGAAGTACTACGAAAATATCGCTGACCTCAAGTACTACGACACCCAGGAATCGGCCAACGCCGACCTGATCGCCGGGCGCATCGACTACATGATGGCCGACGACACTGCCATCGCCATGATGGTCAAGACCCCGGAAGCCAGCGGCCTGGCGCATATCGCCAGTGTGCCGTACGACCCGATCATCGGCCGGGGCGTCGGCGCGGGGCTGCGCAAGGAAGACACCGAACTCAAGGCGCGCCTGGACAAGGCCATCGGCGAACTGCTGGTGAGCAAGGACTATGACGACCTGTCCCAGCATTACTTCGGCCTGTCGGTCAGCCCATGCAAACGCACCGACACGCCGGCATATGTCAGCAAGGTGTGTGAGAGCCCGTATGCGCAATAGGTTTGGAGAAGTCGGAGGTGAGGGCGCTTTTGTGGTTTTGGTGTTGAGGGGGCTTTTGTGGTGAGGGGGCTTGCCCCCCGTTGGAGTGCGCAGCGCTCCCGCTTTTCTTGGGGCCGCTACGCAGCCCAACGGGGGACAAGCCCCCTCACCACAGGAAAACCAAGGCCACTGGATAAGTTCTCCCTCCACAGGAAAACCAAGGCCTCTGGATAAGCCCTCACTCCACAGGAAAAACCAATGCCACTGGATAAGCTCTCACTCCACAGGAAAAACCAAAGCCTCTGGCTAAGCTCTCAATCCACAAGAAAACCAAAGCCAATGGATAAGCCCTCTCACCACAAGAAAAACCTAGCCACAGGACAAGCCCCCATGCCACAAGCACACATCACCCCAGGGCAATCACACAACCCTCGTTAAACGTGGAGTAAGCCGATGTTCGATCTCCTGAGCTTCAGCGATCAAGGCTGGGGCAATGCACTGCTCAAGGGCTTGTGGATGACCCTGCAGATCTCCGCCGGCGCGTTTGCGGTAGGGCTGTTGATCGGCCTGGTGGTGGCCTGCGCCAAGCTCAGTGCACCCCGGCCGATTGCCTTGCTGATGCGCGGCTACACCACACTGTTTCGTGCCGTGCCGGAACTGCTGCTGATCCTGTTGCTGTATTACGCCGGGTCCATGGGCCTGAACGCGCTGATGCTGTGGCTGGGGTTTGCGCAGGTGAACATTAGCGGTCCGCTGGTGGCAATCCTGGTGCTGGGGCTGGTGCAGGGCGCCTACGCGTCGGAGATCTTTCGCGCGGCGATCCTGGCGATTCCCCATGGCCAGATCGAAGCGGCGCGGGCCTTTGGCTTGAGCGGGTTTGGCCTGTTTCGCCGAGTGACCTTGCCGATCATGGCGCCGTACGCCTTGGCCGGCATGTCCAACCTGTGGATCAACCTGATCAAGGACAGCGCCTTGATCAGCGTGGTCGGCACCAACGAATTGCTCTACACCGCCAAGCAGGCAGCCGGTTCGACCCGGCAGTACCTGTTGTTCTACCTCGCGGCCGCCGCCTTGTATTACCTGGTGACGCTGGCTTCCAACTACCTGTCCGGGCGCCTGGAGCGACGTATTCGTCGCTGGATGCCGGTTGTCGAGTGAGCCGCCCATGCCTGAATGGATAAGTTATTACGCCGCACTGATCGCCAAGGGCTTGCAGACCACCTTGTCGCTGCTGGTCATTTCAGCGCTGCTGGGCTTTACCCTGGCGGTGGGGGTGGCGTTGGCCCGCCTGTCGCGGCGCAAATGGCTGGCACGTGCCGCATTGGCCTACACCAGTGTGTTGCGCGGCACGCCGCTGCTGATCCAGATCTACATTTTCTACTACGGGCTGGGCAGCCTGTTCGCGCAGTTCCCGATGATCCGGGGCAGCTTTCTCTGGCCGTTCTTGCGCGACGGCTATTGGTACATCGTGTTCGCCTTGGTGCTGTCGGTGGGGGCCTATGTGGGTGAGGTGATTCGCGGCGGCCTGCTGGCGGTGCCCAAGGGCGAGATGGAAGCCGCCTCGGCCTTCGGCATGACCCCACGCCAGGCCCTGCTGCGGGTGCGCCTGCCACGCGCGATGCGCCTGTTGCTGCCGACCCTGGCTGGGGAAACGGTGATGCTGCTCAAGTCCACCGCGCTGGCCTCGACCATCGCCGTGGTCGATCTGCTCGGCGCGGCCAACGTGGTGCGTGCGCAGACCTTGCAGATCTATCAGCCGTTGCTGTTGGTGGCCGGGGTTTACCTGTGCCTGACCTTCCTCATCGAAGGCGTCTATGCCATCGCCGAACGCCGTGGCACGCCGCTGCGCAGGTCAGTCGGATGAACCCGGATCGCTCGCTGCAGGGGATTGCCCTGTGCTCACTGGCCTATGCGTTCCTGGCGCTGCAGGACGCGGTGATCAAATGGCTGGTGGCCGATTATTCGGTGTTCACCATTCTGTTCTGGCGCAGCCTGGTGGTGGTCGCGGCGTGCGTGGTCGCCGGGCGCATGGGTTTGTTGCGCCGGGCGTGGACTTCGGTGAGCCGCCGGCTGCTGATCATCCGCGGGCTGTTGTCGTTGCTTGCCTGGCTGCTGTATTACACCGCCGCCAAGGACCTGACCCTGGCGGAAATGACCACGTTGTATTTCTCCGCGCCGATCATGGTCACGTTGCTCGCGGCGTTGATCCTCAAGGAGCGCGCCAGCCGTGGCCAGTGGATCTCGCTGCTGATCGGCTTTGTCGGCGTGGTGATTGCCTGTCGTCCGAGCAACATGCTCGACCCGTTGCCGATCGCGCTGACCCTGGCGGCCGCGCTGTGCTGGGCGTTTACCTATATCCAGCTGCGCCAGGTCGACCCGACCACCTCGGTGCTGGAGCAGATGCTGATTACCAATGTGGTGTTTGTAGTGTGCATGGCCGTGACCTTGCCTTGGACCCACACGCCCGCGCCGTTGCCGTCGTGGCTGGGCATGTTGGCGGCGGGGCTGGTCGGCGGTATCGGCCAGTTCCTGCTGTTTGCCAGCTTCCGCCGCGCGACCGCGACGCTGCTCGCACCGTTCGAATATACCGGGCTGATCTGGGCGTTCCTGTTGTCGAGCCTGATCTGGGGCACCTCGATGGATATCTCGCTGATCATCGGCGCAGTGTTGATCGCCGTCAGCGGCACCCTGGCCATGCTCAGTGCACGGCACCCGGTGTCACAGGACGTGGTCGGCGCCGAATGCTCCGTGACGCAACCCCTGTACCCAGCAGCGGCAGATGTGCAGCCCGTTGGCGGGGCTGAAGGTGCCGGGGTTGAGGCACCCCTCGAGCCAGAGTCCATCGAGCATCGCCGATAGGCCGATGGCGGCGAGGTGGCTGTCGTGGATCACCAGTTGCTCGCTGCGGGCCAGGTCGTCGAGCAGTTGCTGGATCAGTCCGAGGTAGGCGCGGTAGCTGTTTTCGTGGGACTGGTTCACGTGGGGCGAGTGACGGATCAGGCTCCAGAACACCACCCACACGCCGAGCAGGTCGGGGTCCATGACCCGTGGCGAAAACGACGCGCTGAGGAACGCATCCAGGCGCGCGGCGGCGCCTTCGACCCGTTCGACCTGTGCCCACAGCGCGCTGGTCAACTCATTGGCCAGCTTGTGGTAGGTCTCGGCGATCAGCGCGTCGATGCTGCCGAAGTGGTGGTTGAGCAAGCCCACCGACACGCCGGCCTCGGCGGCAATCCGGCGCACCGAAATCCCGGCGTGGCCGTCGCGGGCAAGGCAGGTGAGGGTGGCGGCAATCAGCAGGTCGCGGCGTTCGTCAGGGTCGGCACGGCGCAGTTTTGCAGGGGGTGTGGTCACGGCAATGCCCTTGAGGAAAGACCAGAAGGCTCAGGTTAGTTGAACATGTGTTCAATCTCTAGCGGTTAATTGATCAGAGGAGGGCAAGGCATGGCAAAAGACCTTTCGTGGCAGGTGCCCGGTGATGCCGGCAACCTGCTGCACATCGGCGCCTGGCGCTTTGACGGCGACGGCAGTGGCCCCCGGGTGCATTTGCAGGCCGGCGTGCACGCCGACGAAATCGCCGGGATGCTGGTGCTGCACCAGTTGCTGCCGCGCTTGCAGGCGTGTCAGGACCAAGGCCTTCTCAGGGGCTGCGTGACCGTGGTGCCGCAGGCCAACCCGTTCGGCATCGGCCAGTTTCGCCAGGGCAAATTACTCGGGCGTTTTCATGAGGCCACCGGGCAGAACTTCAACCGCGCCTTCGACCATTCGCTGGCCATGCAGCGCCCGGCCAGCAACCTCGCGCAGTGGCAGAAAAGCCTGGTGCAACTGGCCGCCGACGCCGACCTGGTGCTGGACCTGCACACCGACGATGAAGCCTTGCCGTACCTCTATATCCACCGCAGCTTCTGGCCGGAACAGGGCCTGGCGCTGGCGGCGGCGTTGCAGGTGGACGTGGTGATCATTTGGGATGACGGTGGCGACGGCTCTTTCGAAGAAACCATCATCAACCACGCCGCGCCGCAGTTGGCCGCCACCCTCGAGTTGCGCGGGCAGGCCGATGTCAGCGATGCCTTGGCGCGCCAGGACGCCGACGCCTTATGGAACTGGCTGTGCATCAGCGGCGTGATCGATGCGGTCGCGACCATCGGCGAATGGCAGGGCGAGGTGGTGGACATGGGCTGCATGGAGACGATCCTCGCGCCACGTACCGGTGTGCTGGTGTTCGAAAGACACCTCGGCGATTGGGTCGAAGCGGGCGAGCGCTTCGCCCGGATCATCGGGCGTCCCGGCGACCCTGGCTCCGAAGTGCCCCTGCACGCGGCGCAGCGCGGACGCATGGTCACCGGCCACCGTGAGCGCCTGGTCGCCCAGGGCTCGGTGGTGGCCAAGTTCACCGGCACGCACTTGTCCGACAGCTACAGCGGTGGCGTGCTGGACCCGTAAGCGATCAGAGATCGAAGTGCGAGACGCGCCGTTTCAGGCGGCGCATGGCACTGTCCAGGTGCGCCCGCGCGCTCGCCGGATCGCCCTCGCGCATCTGCGCATACGCCATCTGCGCCACCTGGGGGTCAATCGGCTTCAGCGGTTGACCACTGGCCATGGCCTTGAGCTGTACTTCGGCGGCACGCTCCAGGTAGTAGATGTCATCCCAGGCTTCGGCGATCGTCGGCGCGACCACCATCACCCCGTGGTTTTTCAGGAACAGGATATCGGCATCGCCCAGCGCCGCCGCGATGCGTTGACCCTCGCGGTGGTCCAGGGCCAGGCCGTTGTAGTCCGCGTCGACCGCCGTGCGTCCGTAGAACTTCAGCGCGGTCTGCCCCAGCCACAACAGCGGCGGGCCTTGCAACAGGCACAATGCAGTGGCATTGGGCATGTGCGTGTGGAACGCGGCCTTGATGCGCGGCTGCTGCTGGTGCAATTGCGCATGGATGTAGAAGGCCGTCGCTTCCGGCGTGCCCTCGCCATCGATCACATTGCCGGCGAAATCGCACACCAGCAGATGGGACGCGGTGATCTCTTCGAAGGCATAGCCGAACGGGTTGACGAAGAACAGCTCGTCATGCCCCGGAACCGTCGCTGAAAAGTGATTGCAGATACCTTCCTCCATACCGTGCAGCGCCGCCAGTTGCAGGCACGCGGCCAACTCCACCCGCGCGTCGATGGCAGCCACGCTGTCGAGGTTCAAGCGCCCGGCGCGCGGGCCCAGGGAGGAGGGCGTAAAGGTATGTGCCATGACTCACCACCCCAGGGACTTGAACAGCCCGGGCACGCCGTCGAGGGTCGGCAGGATGGCGTCAGGCGTGTAGTCGGCCAGCAACTGGCGGCCGGTGCCACGGTCGATCCAGACACAACGAAAGCCGATGTCCCGTGCGGCGGCGTGATCCAGGTGCGGGCTGGCACAGATATGCACCACTTGGTCGAGGCTGACGCCGAGCTGCTCGTGCGCGTAGTCGAACAAGCGCCGATTGGGCTTGTAGGCGCCGGCCTGTTGGGCGGTGATGACGCGGTCGATGTGGCCGCCCAGTTGCGCGACGTTGCCGGCAATCACATCGTCGTCCGTGTTGGAGACGATACACAGCTTGTAGCCCAGCGCCTTGAGCTGCTGGAGCGTGCCCGGCACTTCCGGGAACGGTGGCATGGCACTGATGCTGTCGGTGAGCAAAGCGCTGTCGCTGTCATTGGCGGGCAGGCCCAGTTCCTTGAAGGCCAGCTGCAGGCTCAAGCCCGCCAGGGTGCGGAAGCTGCGATGCGGCGGGGTTTGTTCCAGGGTATGTTCGTGGCGGTCATACACGCTGAGCAGCGTGTCGGGGTCGACCGAATGCGCGCCTTTTTCCGCAAGGATGCGCTCAATGGCGGCGCGCAGGCCTTCGTCCCACTGGATCAGCGTGCCGTAGCAGTCAAAGGTCAGCCAGAGCGGGCGCGGGGAATGTTCAAGTGGCATGGGGCACCTGTCGAAAAGAGTGAGTGACCGGGTCAGCTTAGGAAACCTGGCAGTCAGTGGGAAATTAAATTAACCTCTCCAGCTCAGTTGAATTGTCGATATGAGGGGCGCCCGCATGTTGGATCTCGAATTGCTGCATACCTTGGTCTGCGTGGTGGACGAGGGCAGCTTCACGCGCGCCGCCGAGCGTGTGCATCGCACCCAATCCACGGTCAGCCAACAGATTCGCAAGCTCGAAGACAGCGTCGGCCAGGTGTTGCTGGTGCGTGATCGCTCCGGCCAGCAGGTCAGTGCCACCGAGCACGGCGAATTGCTCACCCAGTACGCGCGACGCCTGTTGAACCTGTCCCGTGAAGCCCGCGATGCGTTGAACACCGAGGCCCGCCTGGTACCGGTGCGCCTGGGCGTGCCGGAGGATTTCGACGCCACGCGCATGGCCTCGATGCTCTCCGGCTTTGTGCGCGCGCGCCTGGAAGCGCGGCTGGAAACAGTCAGCGGCATGAGCACCGATCTGCGCCGTCAGTTGGAGAACGGAGAAATCGACATCGCTCTGGTCAAGCGCGAAGCCGGCAGCGGCGAGTGTCACGCCAGTTGGCCGGAGCCCTTGGTGTGGGTCTGCGGACACGGCCAGGACCTGCAGGTCGAAACGCTGCCCCTGGCATTGTTCCCCCAGGGCTGTATCTATCGTCAGCGGGCCATTCGTACGCTGGACAAGGCCCGGCGCAGCTGGCGCGTGGCGTTCGGTAGCCACAGCCTGACCGGGATTCAAGCCGCCGTAACCTCGGGATTGGGCCTGAGCATCCTGCCCAGGAGCGCGGTGCTGCCGACTCACCGCATCTGCACCGAACTACCGCCAGTGCCGCCCTCGGAACTGGCGCTGGTCAGTGGTGTGGAACGCTTGAGCGCCACTCATCAAGGCTTGATCGACTGCCTGCGCGACCAACTGTCAGCAGCCGGCTAGCCCACGTTTTCCCTCAGCCAAACCCCTCCCTTAGCCGCTCTCGATCAAGCAGCCTCCCATCGCGCCGATCAGGCCGGGCTTTCCCGGACTGACGCGACAACCACCCCGCGTGAAACATTCACCCTCAATTGCACGGAGCAGGGCGTTTCTGGCAGATCGCCATGATTAAACGTTTCACCAGCCGATAAATGACCGACGCAAGCGCTTGCGTAAGCAAATGTATCTGACATAGAGTCGGCAGCACTCGACTACAAAAATAATAAACGCAGGAGCTCATTCATGAGCCTTGAACCCTTGCTTGAGATGCAGGGCATCAGCAAGACCTTCAACGGTCTGCGCGTGCTCAAGAATGTCGGCCTGAAAGTCTACCCCGGCGAAATCCACGCCTTGATGGGGGAGAACGGCGCCGGCAAATCGACGTTGATGAAAATCCTTTCCGGCGCTTACCAGGCCGACCCCGGCGGCGAAATCCGCATCGCCGGCCAGCCTGTCGCCACCTTCACACCCGCCACCGCCAAAGCCCTCGGCATCGCCGTGATCTATCAGGAACTGAGCCTGTGCCCGAACCTGAGCGTGGCCGAGAACATCTACCTGGGCCGCGAATTGCGGCGTGGCTGGACCATCGACCGCAAGGGCATGCAGGCCGGTTGCAGCGAAGTGTTGCAACGCCTGGGCGCCGAGTTCACGCCGGCCACCCCGGTCAGCAGCCTGTCGATTGCCGAGCGCCAGCTGGTGGAAATCGCCCGCGCGCTGCACGCCCACGCCAGGATCCTGGTGATGGACGAACCGACCACGCCACTGTCATCCCGCGAGACCGACCGGTTGTTCGCGCTGATCAAGCAACTGCGCAGCCAGGGCCTGGCGATCATCTATATCAGCCACCGCATGGCTGAAATCTACGAGCTGTCGGACCGCGTCTCGGTAATGCGGGATGGCCAGTACATCGGCGAACTGACCCGCGATGCGCTGTCGGCCGAAATCCTGGTGAAGATGATGGTCGGCCGCGACCTCTCCGGTTTCTACAAGAAGGAGCACGCGGCGTACAACCCAGGCAACGTGGTGATGCGCGTACGCGACATGGCCGATGGCAAGCGTGTGCGCCATTGCAGTTTCGACCTGCACGCCGGCGAAGTGCTGGGCATCGCCGGGCTGGTCGGGGCAGGGCGCACCGAGCTGGCGCGGCTGATCTTCGCCGCCGACCCGCGCACCTCCGGCACCCTCGAAGTGGTCGGCAAGACCATCACCCAGTTGCGCAACCCGGCGGACGCGATTCGCGCCGGCGTGGTCTACCTCACCGAAGACCGCAAGGCCCAGGGGCTGTTTCTGGACATGAGCGTGGCCGACAACATCAACGTCTGCGCCTGCGTGCCGGACGCGCATGCCGGGGGCGTGCTGGACCGTGGCCACGCCGCGCAACGCGCGAAGGCTGCGATCCAGTCACTGTCGATTCGCGTGGCATCGGGCAAGGTCAATGTCGGCGCGCTGTCCGGCGGCAACCAGCAGAAGGTCTTGCTGGCGCGGCTGCTGGAGGTCAAGCCGCACGTGCTGATTCTCGATGAGCCCACCCGAGGCGTGGACATCGGCTCCAAGTCCGAGATCTACCGCATCATCAACCAACTCGCGCAAGCGGGCGTGGGCATCGTGGTGATTTCCAGCGAGCTGCCGGAAATCATCGGCACCTGCGACCGCGTGCTGATCATGCGCGAAGGCCAGTTGGTGGCCGAAGTCGGCGGGGCCTCCGGCCACGTCATTTCCCAGGAACGTATTATTGACCTCGCCACCGGTGGCGATCAGGTGGTTGCCCATGGCTGATTCAATGATTGCAACACCCGGCAAGGCCGAGCGCGCCCGCGAACTGATGCGCACGGTGGGCATGCTGCCGGTGCTGATCCTGCTGCTGGTGGGCTTTGCCCTGGCCAGCGAGAACTTCCTGACCGTGCAGAACCTGTCGATCATCACCCAGCAGGCGTCGGTCAACGTGGTGTTGGCGGCGGGCATGACGTTTGTGATTCTGACCGCAGGTATCGACCTGTCGGTAGGCGCGATCCTCGCGGCCTCGGCCGTGGTGGCGCTGCAGGCGTCGATGTCGCCGCAGTTCGGCATGTTCGGGATCGCCGCGGGCATCGGTTTTGGCCTGTTGCTGGGCCTGGTCAACGGTGGCTTGATCGCCTTCATGCGCCTGCCGCCGTTTATCGTCACCCTCGGCGCGCTCACCGCGATGCGCGGCCTGGCGCGGTTGTTGGCCGACGACAAGACCGTATTCAACCCCGATCTGCCGTTTGCGTTTATCGGCAATGACTCGATCCTCGGCGTGCCCTGGCTGGTGGTCATTGCGGTGGCGGTGGTGGCGCTGTCGTGGTTCATCCTGCGCCGCACGGTGATGGGCGTGCAGATCTATTCGGTCGGCGGCAACCCCGAAGCCGCACGGCTTTCCGGGATCAAGGTGTGGAAAGTGCTGCTGTTCGTCTACGCCATGTCCGGCGCGCTGGCCGGGCTGGGCGCGGTGATGAGTGCTTCGCGCCTGTTCGCCGCCAACGGCCTGCAACTCGGACAATCCTATGAGCTGGACGCGATTGCCGCAGTGATCCTCGGTGGCACCAGCTTTACCGGTGGCGTCGGCACTATCGGCGGCACCTTGATCGGCGCGCTGATCATTGCGGTCCTCACCAACGGCCTGGTGCTGCTGGGGGTGTCGGATATCTGGCAATACATCATCAAGGGCATCGTGATCATCGGCGCGGTCGCGCTGGATCGCTATCGCCAGTCCGGTGCACGGACCTGAGTTCACCCCCATAACAATCACAAGAGAGACCCGCATGAACCTTAAACGCATCTTTCCCGTCATGGCCTTGGCTGCGCTGATGTCCCAAGCCGTCGAAGCCCGCGAACTCAAGGCCCTGGGCATCAGCATGGGCTCGCTGGGCAACCCGTATTTCGTGACCCTGGCCGATGGCGCCAGCGCCCGGGCCAAGGAGCTGAACCCGAATGTGAAGGTCACTTCGGTGTCGGCCGACTATGACTTGAGCAAGCAGTTCTCGCAGATCGACAACTTCATCTCGTCCAAGGTCGACCTGATCCTCATCAATGCCGTCGACCCGTCGGCCATGGCCTCGGCGATCAAGAAAGCGCGGGATGCCGGCATCGTCGTGGTGGCGGTGGATGTGGACGCCAAGGGCGTCAACGCCACGGTGCAAACCGACAACGTCGAAGCCGGCAAACTGGCCTGCCAATACCTGGTGGACAAGCTCGCGGGCAAGGGCAACGTGATTATCCAGAACGGCCCGCAAGTGACCGCCGTGACCGACCGCGTCAAAGGCTGCAAGGCCGCGCTGGCCAAGGCCCCGGACATCAAGGTGCTGTCCGACGACCAGGACGGCAAAGGTTCACGCGAAGGCGGGCTGAACGCGATGCAGGGTTACCTGACGCGCTTCCCGAAGATCGACGGCCTGTTCGCGATCAACGACCCGCAAGCCATCGGCAGCGATCTGGCGGCCAAGCAGCTCAAGCGCAGCGGTATCATCATTACCTCGGTGGACGGCGCGCCGGATATCGAGAACGCGCTGAAGACCGACTCGCAGATCCAGGCCTCCGCCAGCCAGGACCCATGGGCCATGGCGCAGACGGCGGTGAATGTCGGCAATGACCTGCTCAACGACAAAGCCCCGGCCGAAGCGGTTACCCTGCTCACGCCAAAACTGATCACCCGTGACAACGTCGGCACGTACAGCGGCTGGTCGAGCAAACATTGATTCATTGAGAGGAACAGCGTCGTGGTCACCATGGATGACGTGGCAAGCAGGGCCGGGGTGTCGTCGTCGACCGTGTCCCACGTATTGAACGGCACACGCAAAGTCAGCCCGGCAACGGTGCAGGCGGTGCAGCGTGCGATCCAGGAGCTGGGGTATATCCCCAACACCCTGGCGCGCTCGCTGGCCCGTTCGAGTACCAGCACGATTGGCGTGGCGATTTCGGCGCTGTCCAACCATTACTTCAGCGAGACCGTGCACGCGATTGAAACCGAGTGTGCCCGGCACGGCTACATGATGCTGTTCGTCGACACCCATGATGACCCGGAGCAGGAGCTGCGGGTGGTCACGGCGCTGCATCACCGGCGCGTCGACGGGATTTTGCTGGCCCCGTCGACCGGCTCGTTGGCGCTCCACTACCTGCAGGCCAATGAGGTGCCGACCGTGCTGGTGGACCGAATGATGAGCCCGCAGTTTGACCAGGTCGGGGTCGAGAACACGTTGTCCACCCAGGCGCTGATCACGCATTTGATCGAACATGGGCACCGGCGCATCGGCTTCATCGCCGGGCGGGCGGGCCTGGGGACCACCGATGAACGCGTCGCCGGCTACCGTGCGGCGTTGCAGGCGGCGGGTGTGGATTTCGATCCGCAGCTGCTGGTCAACGGCGGCTCCAACAGTGAACCGGCCCGCGTGGCGACTGCGCAACTACTGGCCTTGCCGGTGCCGCCTACCGCAATCATGGCCGGCAATAACCTGATGACCCTCGGCGCCATGCACGCGCTGCGTGACGCGCAGGTCGAGGTGCCGGGGCAGATGGCCCTGGTGGGCTTCGATGATTTTGACTGGGCGGATTTTTTTGTGCCGCGCCTGACCCTGATCGCCCAGCCGGTCCAGGAGCTGGGGGCGCGCGCGGTGCACCGGCTGCTGCAACGCATGGCTTCACCCCAGGCACCACCGGAAACGGTGCGCCTGGCGCCGAGCCTGCAACTGCGTAATTCATGTGGCTGTCTCTGACTGGAATACCCGCGTATGAACACCCCTGTTTCCCTCGGCATCGACCTCGGCACCTCGGAACTCAAAGCCATCCTGATGGATGCAAGCGGCGCCGTGCTGGCCCATGCCGGGGTGCGTTTGAGCGTGTCGCGGCGCCACAGTGGCTGGTCCGAACAAGCCCCTGAAGACTGGTGGCAGGCGTGCCTGCAAGTGCTGGAGCAATTGCGCCGCCACCCAGCGTATGCCCGCGTGGCGTGTATCGGCCTGTCGGGGCAGATGCATGGCGCCGTGTTGCTGGGGGATGACGACCGCGTGTTGTACCCGGCGATCCTCTGGGATGACTCGCGCGCCGTGGCCGAGGCCGAACACCTCGGCATGGCGTTTGCCGACGCCACCGGCAGCTTGCCCATGGCCGGGCTCACCGCACCCAAATTGCTGTGGCTGCAACGGCACGAACCCGAGGTGTTCCAGGCGATTGATTGTGTGCTGTCGCCCAAGGACTACCTGCGCTTGCGCCTGACTGGCGAGCGCGTCAGCGAGATGTCAGACGCCGCCGGCACTCTGTGGCTGGAGGTGGCCAAGCGTGAGTGGTTCGAGCCGATGCTGCGCGCCACGGGCCTGACGCCCGCGCAGATGCCGCGGTTGATCGAAGGCGGCGCGCCGAGTGGTCGTCTGGTCGCCGCCGGCTTGGGCCTGGCGCCCGACGTGGTGATTGCCGGCGGTGGCGGTGACAACCCGGTGGCGGCCGTCGGTATCGGCGCGATCAATGCGGGGGATGGCTTCATCACCCTCGGCACCAGCGCGGCCATTGTCGCGATCACTGACCACGCCGCCGGCAACCCGGCGAGTGCGGTGCACAGCTTCTGTCACGCGCTGCCGAACCGCTGGTACACCATGGGCGCCATGCTCGCCGGTGCCAGTTGTTTGCGCTGGGTCACGCGGCTGGTGGGCCTGGCCGATGAACAGACACTGCTGGACCAGGTGCAGGCGCAGTTGCCGATCGGCCAACCGGTAACGCTGGATACGCCATTGTTTCTGCCGTACCTCGCCGGCGAGCGTACCCCGCATAACGATCCGTTGTTGCGCGGTGGTTTTATGAACCTTGGCCATGAGTGCACCCCGGCGATGCTCGGGTATGCGGTGATGGAAGGCGTCGGTTTCGGCCTGCTCGACGCGTTGCGCGCGGTGCAGTCGACCGGCGCCGACGTGACGTCCTGCGCCCTGGTGGGCGGCGGCGCCCGCAGCGTGTATTGGGCGCAGTTGCTGGCAAATATCCTCCAGCGGGAAATCTACACCCTGCACGGCAGCGAGCTGAGCGCCTGTATTGGTGCGGCGAAGCTGGGGTTCATGGCCATCGGGCAGGGCGCCCAGCTGGCGGTGGGCCTGCCAGTCAAGGCCCGGTATCAACCTGATCCGGCGCAGCAACTGGTGCTGCAGGCTCGCTATGCCAAGTTTAAGGGCTTGCTTGCGGCGGCGAGGGGTTTGCATGACTGAGGGGGGGGCGGGATTGATGGGGTGAGCAGGCTTTATAGCTTGCAGGTTTCTTGTGGTGAGCAGGCTTGCCCTGCGTTGGGGCGCGAAGCGGCCCCTGGTCCAAGCGCCCCGGGGTGTCTGGATAACCCTATGGGGCTGCTGCGCAGCCCAACGCAGGGCAAGCCTGCTCACCACATAGATCCTGCTCACCACAGGAAACCTGTTCACCGCATAAAAGGGCTGTTCACCAAATAAAGCCTGCTCACCCCATAAAAGGGCTGTTCGCCACATAAGCCCGCTCCCCCCATAAAGAGTGCTCCCCCCAACAAAGCTGTTCACCCCCAACACACTTTCTTTGCCCAGGGGCCAGGGTCACAGCCAAGCCGCATCCCACAACGGGTAATCGCCAACACGCTCGACCAGACCCGCCCGCAGTGGATTGGCAATGATGTAGCGAGCCATCTTGCGAAGGTCTTCCTCCACCCGAACCGCGCGGTCGTGGTAGCCACGCTGCCAGAACCTTTCCCGGCTGCGCCGCGCCCGGTTCACGCTCAATGTGCTGCGTGACTTGGTCTGGCGCATGACATCCGCCAGCGTCGCGTCGTTGAGGTCGAACAACCAATGGAAATGATCCGGCATGATCACCCATGCCCACGAATTGACCATGCCGCTGTCGTGGGCTCTTTTGAGTTCAGCGACCAGCAATCGGCCCAGGTGAAAGTCGCTGAACAAGGGGAAGCGTGGATGGACCACGGCGGTGACCAGGTAAGCGCGCCCGGTTTCCGAGTATCGGCCCCGGCGTAAAAGGTGAGAATTCGGCTGACGAAACAATCCGTTGCTCCTTGCAGGGATGAGAGACTTTCACGTTAGCAGCGGAGGTGGAGTACGCATGGGGAGATCCGTGTCGGCCTGTTTCATCGTGGCAAATGGTCTTGTTGTAGCAAGTTGATTTCAGGTGACGAGCAGGCTTCATGTGACAGACAGGGTTGTTGGGATGAGCAGGCCTTCTGTGGTGGGTAGGTTTCATGTGGTGAGCAGGCCTTTTGTGGTCAGCAGAACCTTGTGGTGAGCAAAAACTTTGTGGTGAGCAGGCTTGCCCTGCGTTGGGGCGCGAAGCGGCCCCTTGGCCAGACGATTGAGTCTTTCTGGAAATATGTGGTGACTGTATTGGGGCTGCTGCGCAGCCCAACGCAGGGCAAGCCTGCTCACCACAGAGAGCCTGCTCACCATGTAGGTCCCACTCTCCACAACAAGCCTGGTTGCTACAGAGAGTTTGTTCACCACAAAGAGCCTGCTCACCACAAAAGGCCTATGCCACATAGAGTTTGCTCACCCCAACAAACCTGCTAGCCACATAAAGTGTTGTAACCACAACAAACCTATTCAGCCAGCCAACTTGCGCAGCACACTGTCCAGTGAGGTGCTGCCCTTGAGCACCTGATCGTGCTCGAAGCAGATCCAGCCTTCGTTGAACCCATCGACCATGCGCATGCGCGGTGTTGGGTTTTGTGCGCCTTGGGCGCGCAGCAATGCTTCCCAGGTGTCGCGCTCGACCACTTCGGCGCGTACGTCACGGCCGAGGATCTGCGTCAGGCTGCGGGCGATGTCGTTGGGGCTGACCCATTGGCCTTCCAGTTCGACCACGCGGCGGCCAGCCCAGTCCTGCTGCAGCAACTGTGCCGCCAGGGCGCCGATGTCGGCGGTGGCGATCATCGGCACGGCCTTCTCCAGGGGTTGCAGGAAGCTGTGGATGACGCCGGTTTCCCGGGCGGCAATCACATCGTAAAGCGCATTCTCCATGAACCAGGCCGGGCGCAGGAAGGTCACCGGCAGGTCCAGGGCGCTCAGCGCCTGTTCCATCAGGGTGCGCTGGGTCAGCAGGTTGAGTTCGCTGGCCTGGGCGCCGATGGTGGACAGGCACAGCACTTTCTTCGGGGCCGCTGCCTGGAGTGCCTGGCTGACGGCGGCAATCACCGCGCGCGCTGCGGGGAAGTCCGGCAGCGGGTCGAAATCCGAAGGCGGTAGGATGAACACCCCCGTCGCGCCCCGGAAGGCCTCGGTCAGGGCCTGGGCATCTTCCATTCGCGCCAATGCTATCTCGCAGCCCAGGTCCGCCCAGTAGGTCGCCTTGCCCGCGTCACGCATCACTGCGCGTACCGGTTGGCCCGCTTTGATGAGGTGATGCGCGAGGGCGCCGCCGACTTTGCCTGTGATTCCGGTAATGACGTACATGAGCTTTATACCTGTGGTTCCAATGAGTGGAGCCCAGCATAAAGATCGGCCAATGTTGACAGAATAGCGATCCGGTCACTGCGTTGATGACGCCTGGTCACTAATCCTCAAGCGGCGGCAGCCGTCGCTTGACCGGGGTTTTCTTGACGATCGCGGTGTTGGTTTCGGCATACGCGTTCAGCCGGTCGAGGAGGGTGTCGAGGTGGTCCATGGTGCGCACGTGCAAGCGTGCGATAAAGCAGTCATCGCCGGTGACCTTGTCGCACTCGGTGAACTCGGGGATCGCCTGGATCTGGCGTTCCACCTCCTGCAATTTGCCCGGCAACGGGCGGATACGCACGATGGCTTGCAGCAGGTAACCGAAGTGTCTGGGGTCGATGTCGACGGTGTAGTGGGTGAGCACGCCGCGTTCCTCGAGGCGGCGCAGGCGTTCGCCGACACTCGGCGAGGACAACCCGGTGATGCCGGCCAAAGCCTTGAGGGACAGCCGCGAGTCGTCCATCAAGGCGGCGATCAGTTGCTGGTCGATGGTGTCGATCATGGGGTACGCCTAATTAGTAAAGGTGAATACGAGGTTTTGCCTTTTTTAGTCGCTGGAGCGGCTGCCAAGCAGATTGCCATAATTGAGCCTCATTTGAGGAGCCTCCATCGTGGACACATCTATCCGTCGCGGTTCGTGGGAAATGGTCGCCGCCATGCTGATCTCCGGCACCATCGGCTGGTTTGTATTGGTGTCGGGCGTGTCAGTGATCGAAGTGGTGTTCTGGCGCTGCGTGATCGGCGGGCTGGCCCTGCTGCTGGTGTGCGCGCTGCTGGGCTACCTGCGGCGCGACCTGCTCAGTTGGGCGAAACTCGGCCTGGCGATGCTCAGCGGCGTGGCCATCGTCGGTAACTGGTTGCTGTTGTTCGAGTCCTATTCCCACGCGTCGATCGCTATCAGCACGGCGGTGTACAACGTGCAGCCGTTCATGTTGGTGCTGTTGGCGGCGCTGTTTCTGGGTGAAAAGATCACCGTGCAGAAGCTGGCCTGGTTGAGCGTGGCGTTCCTGGGGATGCTGGCGATTGTCACGGCCCATGGCGAGCAAACGTCGGGTGGTGGCGACTATCTCGCCGGGATCGCCCTGGCCTTGGGCGCGGCCTTTTTGTATGCGATTGCCGCACTGATTATCAAGCGCTTGAAAGAAGTGCCGCCGCATTTGATGGCGTTGATTCAGGTCACCACCGGCGCGGTACTCCTGGCGCCGCTGGTGCCCTGGAACAGCCTGCCGGCATCGACCAACGCCTGGTCGGCCTTGATCACGCTCGGGGTGGTACATACCGGGTTGATGTATGTGCTGCTGTACGGCGCGATCCAGAAATTGCCCACGGCCATCACCGGCGCGTTGTCGTTCATCTACCCGATTGCGGCGATCCTGGTGGACTGGATCGCCTTCGGGCATCGCCTCGGCTGGCTGCAATGGTTGGGTGTGGCGGCGATTCTGCTGGCGGCGGCAGGGTTGCAGCGGGGCTGGTGGTGGCCCCGCTCCCGCAGCGTCAGTGCGTGCCCTGGTAGATGAGGTTTTCGGGGTCGAAATGCGCCACGCCACTGCCCGGTTGCGGCAGGCCGAGGATATGCCCCTTGATCTTGCCCACCACGTGCATCTCGCAGGGTTTGCAGTCGAACTTCAGGGTCAGCACTTCATCGCCATGGATCAGTTGCATCGGCGCAACCTTGGTTTTCACGCCCGTCACACCCTTGGCCTGTTTAGGGCACAGGTTGAACGAGAAACGCAGGCAGTGCTTGGTGATCATCACCGGCACTTCGCCGGTTTCTTCATGGGCTTCGAAGGCGGCATCGATCAACTTCACGCCGTGGCGATGATAGAAGTCGCGGGCCTTCTGGTTGTAGACGTTGGCCAAGAACGACAGGTGCGCTTCCGGGTACACCGGCGGCGGCGTGGTTTCGGCCTTGCGCCCGCCGCGCGGGTGTGCCGCGACGCGAGCAGCGGTCAGGGCCTCGATCACTTCGCGGCGCAACGCCTTGAGCTGCGAGTTGGGGATGAAGAATGCCTGCGGTGCATCCAGCGCGATGTTGGTCGCGTGGTATTCGGTGGTCCCGAGTTGGCCGAGCAGATCGCGCAGGGTGTCCAGCGCCTGTTCCGGCTTGTTGGCCACACCGAACGGGCCGGGCAGGGTGACGCTGGCGCTGATGCCTTCTTCGCTGGTCGCGGTGACGTGCAATTGCTCTTCACGCAGGCGCGCCACCCATGACAGGCCGATCCGGCGTTCAGCCGAGGTCTTGAGCAAGGCCTGCTGCCAGTTGTGGTCCAGGTTGCGGTTCAGCGGATGGTTCGGGCGCAGTTGATGCAGGCCGGCCGGCATTTCGTTCGGCTCGACCCGATAACGGTAGCGCTTCTCACCGTCTTCCTCGAACTCGCCCTTGGGCTCGGCGATGTTCGCGCGAAAACCCACCACTTCACGCTTGACCAGCACATTGAGGCCGTCGCCGTTGGACAGCGGCTCATGGGTCACCACCTGCAGGTCGCGCTTGCCGGCTTTTTCCACCACACCCACCGGCAGGCCGGTGAAGGTTGGGGTGTCGAAGGCGCCGATGTCGATCTTGCGGTCGCTGACAAAGTAATCGGTGCTGCCCCGGTGGAAGGTTTTTTCCGGGTCGGGCAGGAAGAAGTGCGCGGTACGGCCGCTGGAGGCGCGGGCCAGGTCCGGACGGTCTTCAAGAATCTCGTCGAGGCGCTGGCGGTAGTAGGCGGTGATGTTCTTCACATAGCCCATGTCCTTGTAGCGGCCTTCGATCTTGAACGAGCGCACGCCGGCCTCGACCAGGGCGCGCAGGTTGGCGCTCTGGTTGTTGTCTTTCATCGACAGCAGGTGCTTTTCAAAGGCCACGACGCGGCCCTGGTCATCTTTCAAGGTGTACGGCAGGCGGCAGGCCTGGGAGCAATCGCCACGGTTGGCGCTGCGGCCATTCTGCGCGTGGGAGATATTGCACTGCCCGGAGAACGCCACGCACAGGGCGCCGTGGATGAAGAACTCGATGGCGGCATCGGTTTCGTCGGCGATGGCGCGGATTTCCTGCAGGTTCAGCTCACGGGCCAATACCAGCTGCGAGAAACCGGCCTGGTCGAGAAACTTGGCGCGGCCCAGGGTGCGGATGTCGGTCTGGGTACTGGCGTGCAGCTCGATAGGCGGGATATCCAGCTCCATCACGCCCAGGTCCTGCACGATCAACGCGTCGACACCGGCGTCGTAGAGCTGATGGATCAGCTTGCGCGCAGGTTCGAGTTCGTTGTCATGCAAGATGGTGTTGATGGTGGTGAACACGCGCGCGTGGTAACGGCGGGCGAATTCCACCAGTTGAGCGATATCGCTCACCTCGTTGCAGGCGTTATGGCGGGCGCCGAAGCTCGGGCCACCAATGTAGATGGCGTCGGCGCCATGCAGGATAGCCTCGCGCGCGATGGCGACATCGCGGGCAGGGCTGAGCAATTCCAGGTGATGCTTGGGCAAGGACATAGTTTTTTTAGTCAGGCTTGTCACGGTTGAGGCGCGCATTGTAGCCGTGAAATGCCTGACCGGCATCACTTCAGGCTTGAGCGGCCATCGCGGTGACTTCCACACGCATGCCGTCGACCGCCAGGGCGGCGACGCCAACAGCCGCGCGCACGGGCCAGGGCTTGGCGAAGAAGCGTTTGTAGACTTCATTGAAGGCGGCGCGGTCGGCCATGTCGGTCAGATAAATGGTCAGGTGCATCACCCGGTCCATCGAGCTGCCGGCCTTTTCCAGGGCGACTTTCAAGGCTTGCAGGGTGCATTCGCTTTGCGCGGTGATATCGCCCAGTTCCAGGCTGCCGTCGGCGCGGGTCGGGATCTGGGTGGAGACCAGGATGCCGTTGAAGCCGATGACGTCGGAGGAAATCGAATCGGCATCCGGATCGGGAGTGTAGGACAGGTCGTGGTTGGCCATGGGCGCCTCTGGTTGGCAGTCAAGGAAAGGCGCCCATGGTCCCCGAAAATCACAACAGGGGCAAACCGGCGGGTCAGTGCCAGCGGCGGAACAGCACGCTGGCATTCACGCCGCCAAAGCCGAAGCCGTTGGACAGCGCGTATTCAATGGCCATCGGCCGTGCCTCACCGCGCAGCAGGTCCAGGCCCTCGGCGAGGGCGTCAGGGTTGTCCAGGTTGAGGGTCACCGGGGCGATCTGATCGCGCAGGGCGAGGACGGTGAAAATGGCTTCGATGCCGCCCGCAGCGCCCAGCAAGTGGCCGGTGGCGGATTTGGTCGAGCTGATCGCCGGGCTGCCCGTGGCGCCGAACACCGTCTTGATCGCGGCCAACTCGCCTTTGTCGCCCACGGGCGTCGAGGTGGCGTGGGCGTTCAGGTACTGCACCGCAGACGCCTCGATTCCGGCCTGGCGCAAAGCCTGGGTCATGGCCCGGCGTGCGCCGTCACCGTCTTCCGGGCCGGCCGTCATGTGATAGGCATCGGCACTGGTGCCGTAGCCCACCAGCTCGGCAATCGGCTGGGCGCCGCGTGCCAGGGCGTGTTCAAGTTCCTCGATGACCAGGATGCCGGCGCCTTCGCCCATCACGAAGCCGTCGCGCGCCTGGTCGAAGGGCCGCGAGGCACGCTCCGGGGTGTCGTTGAAGTCGCTGGACAGCGCCCGCGCCGCTGCAAACCCGGCGAGGCTGACCCGGTGGATCGCCGCTTCGGCGCCCCCGCACACGGCGACATCGACTTCACCGGCACGGATCATCCGCGCGGCGTCGCCAATCGCCTGCACGCCGGCCGCACAGGCGGTCACCGGTGCACCCAGCGGGCCTTTCAAACCGTAGTTGATCGACACATGCCCGGCGGCCATGTTGCTCAGGAACGACGGAATAGTGAACGGTGACAGACGCCGTGGGCCTTTGCTGTCAGTGGTGCGCACCGCATCGGCAATCGCCGGGAAACCGCCTACGCCCGAAGCAATGATGGTCGCGGTGCGTTCCTGTTCTTCCGGGGTTTTCGGTGCCCAGCCGGCTTGCTTCAACGCCTCGTCGGCCGCCGCCAGGGCGAACAGGATAAAGCGGTCCATCTTGCGCTGTTCCTTGGCCGCCAACAGCCGATCAGGATCAAAACCCGCCTCGGCATCCTGCTGCGCACTCTGGACTTGGCCGCCGATGCTGACCGCCAGGTCGCCAATCAATTCTTCAGGCAGGCGACGGATGCCCGACTGGCCTTTCAACAGGCGCTGCCAGGTCGCTTCCACGCTGGCGCCCAGCGGCGTCAGGGCGCCCATGCCCGTCACAACGATACGTTTACTCATGATCAATCGACTCCGGTTGTGTTGAGGGTACAGACCCTATGGACGTCACTATCATGATGAAAGTAACATGGCGTCACACAACTTTATAGCGACTCACAGGAACCCCTATGCAACGCAAGTCCCTGACCCGCGACGAATGCCCCATCGCCCGCAGCCTCGACCGGGTAGGGGAGTGGTGGAGCATCCTGATCATGCGCGACGCGCTGCAAGGCCTGCGTCGTTTCGATGAGTTTTCGCGCAGCCTCGGCATCGCGCCGAACATGCTCACGCGCCGCCTCACCGCCCTGGTGGACGCCGGGATGCTCGAGCGCAAGGCCTACAGCGAACGGCCGCCGCGCTACGAATACGTACCGACGGCCAGGGGCGAGGATTTTCGTATGGTGCTGATGTCGCTGGTGGCGTGGGGCAACCGGCACTACGCCGAGGAAGGCGCCAGTGTGCAGGTGGTGGAGCGCGGGACAGGGCGGTTGGTGCAGCCGATGATGGCTGATGCCGATGGGCAGGTGGTGCCCATGGATGCCTGCACGTTGCAGGCCGGTCCAGCCGCCAGCGCGGGGATGCGCGAGCGGCTGGAGTCATTCGGGCAGTGATTACAGCAGGGTGAACGGGTAGTCGACGATCAATCGCAACTCGTTCAAATCGCCGTCGCGCTGGTCGGCGTTCGACGCCACGATCGCATCGCGCACGCGCAGCGACAGGTTTTTTGCCGGGCCGCTCTGGATCACGTATTTGGCCTCAAGGTCAGTCTCGTGGTGAGCGCCATCGGCACCATAGTCGCCGGCATACGCGCTGTTGACCGGCGTATGGGTGCCGTTGATGTCCGAGCCATTGATGTAACGGCCCATGAAGCTCAGGCCCGGCACACCATAGCTGGCCATGTTCAAGTCATAGCGGATCCCCCAGGACTGTTCGCCCGGGCCGTTGAAGTCGCCCCATTGCACCGAGTTGGCCAGGTACACCGAGTCGCCGCCTTCACCCGCGCCGTTGTTGCCGGTGCCGATGTAGTCAAAGGGCGTGTCGCCGTGCACTTTCTGGAACGACAGCGTCAGCGTGTGGGCCTGCAGGAATGAATACGCCGCCGCGACCGAATACGTGGTGTTGTTGATCGCGCCGGCCTTGGCGCTGCCGGTGTCGAGGGTGCGATACAGGTTGCCGTCCAGGGCCAGCGACTGGTCATGGCCCAGCGGGATGACGTAGTTGAGGTTGGTGTAGTACTGACGCCAGATATCTTCCAGTTCGCTGGCGTACAGCGTCGCGCTCAGGGACGGGGTGAAGGCGTATTTGCCGCCGACAAAACTCGCGCTGTTGGCCGGCACGTTGGCGTAGGTGGCGTAGATATCGTGGTCATGGTCGCTGGTCATGCCGCTGTTGGTACTGGTGAAGTGCCCGGCTTCCAGGTCCAGCCCGGCGATCTCGCTGCTGGTCAGGTCAAAGCCGGTGGCGGTCTGGGGCAGCAGGCGAGTACCGCCGGTGGCGAACACCGGTGCAGTGGGCTGCATGTCACCGAACTTGAGTTGGGTCTTGGAGATTTTGATCTTCACCGCGGCACCGACGGAGCCGTAGGCATCTTCGGGATCGCCATGCCGGTCGGTCGGCAGGTTGCCGGTGCCGGCGTCCGCATGGGTAGCGTCGAGTTTCAGCCCGCCGTAGGCGTAGGCATCCACGCCGAAACCGATGGTGCCCTGGGTAAAGCCCGAGGCGTAATTGAGCATCGCGCCCTGGGTCCAGTCACGGTTGTCGGCCCTGCCGCCTTCGCGGTTGCGGTCAAAGTAATAGTTGCGCAACAGCCCGGTGACACTGCTGCCCTCGATAAACCCTTTGGAATCGGCCTGGTCGGAGACGGCGTCGGCTTGCGCGAATTGGCTGATACTGGCGCACACCGCCAGCGCTAACAGGCTGCACTGTTTGATCATGTTGTGACTTCCCCGGAATAATTAACGCGCACAGAAACATCGCACTGACTGGATGGCGCATAAAAGCGTATTGGCAGATGTTTTTCAGGTGAGGCGTTACGATTCTTATTGTGTTCGGCGAGTTTGCCGAGGTTGATTCTAAGCACAGTTCACGCGGCCTGCAGCCAGGCGCTGGATTAAACTCGATTAATTAAACTTCACACTATTTAATCAAGCAGGGGTGTAGCGTGGGACCTGTCTTAGCCGCTCTGCTTCGACAAAAACCTTTGGTTGCCGCCGCAGATACTGCGGCGGATTTTTTATGCGTGGTCAAATAACTTATATAACGCGGCACTTAACCAATGGCTATTTAAACACCGCGTGGCTCAATTGGAATTCAACGCGTATACAGCGCACTCATCGACCTGAACCCCTTGAACTCGATAGGGTTGCCAAACGGATCGAGGAAAAACATCGTCCACTGCTCGCCGGGCTCACCGGCAAAGCGTACTTGCGGTTGCAACACAAAGTCGGTGCCGGCTTGGGTCAGGCGCCCGGCGGTGGCTTGCCAGTCTTCCAGGGCCATGGCCAGGCCGAAGTGCGGCATCGGCACCAGGTGCTTGCCGACATGCCCGGTGTTTTCGGTCTTGAACGGTGTGCCCAAGTGCAATGACAGCTGGTGCCCGAAAAAATCGTAATCGACCCACGTCTCGGTGCTGCGGCCTTCCTCGCAACCGAGCACGCCGCCGTAAAAGGCCCTGGCGCGGTCCAGGTCGGTGACATTGAAGGCAAAGTGAAAAACGGTCTGCATAGCTAAACCTCACGACAGGGCACGGTGGTACTTCAAGGAATAAGCCAGCACGTTTGATTATTGGACAGCAAAAGTCCAGCCGGACGATGCTTGAGGACTATTTCCTGGGAGTGCTTCATGACTGCACAACGCCAACTCAAGCTGGGCGCGTTCATGCGTCCGGCCAGTATCCACACCGGCGCCTGGCGCTATCCCGGCGCTTTTCGTGACGCCAATTTCAATTTCGCGCACCTCAAGCGCTTTGCGCAAACCCTTGAGCGCGGTCGGTTCGACGCCTTCTTCATGGCCGACCACCTGGCCTTGCTGAACATGCCCACCGAGGCACTCAAGCGCAGCCATACCGCGACCTCGTTCGAGCCGTTCACGCTGTTGTCGGCCTTGAGCCAGGCGACAGAGCACATCGGGCTGGTGGCCACCGCGTCCACCACCTATGACGAACCCTTCCACATTGCCCGGCGCTTTGCCTCCCTGGACCACCTGAGCAATGGCCGCGCCGGCTGGAATATCGTCACCACCGCCAACCCGGATGCCGCGCTGAATTTCGGCCTGGACGAGGCCTACTCGCACGATCAGCGTTACGCCCGTGCCCGCGAGTTCTACGACGTGGTCACCGGGCTGTGGGACAGTTGGGCCGACGATGCGTTTATTCGCGATGCCGACAGCGGCGTGTTCTTCGACCCCGACAAGCTGCACACCCTCGATCACAAGGGGCGCTACCTGAACGTGCGCGGCCCGCTGCACATTGCCCGCCCGGTACAGGGCTGGCCGGTGATCGTGCAAGCCGGTTCCTCCGAGCCTGGGCGGCAACTGGCGGCAGAAACCGCCGAAGTGATCTTCGTCGCGCCGGGCAACCTGGAGGAGGGCAAAGCCTTCTATGCCGATATCAAGCGGCGCATGCGCCTGATCCAGCGCAACCCCGACCACCTGAAGATCCTGCCTGGCGCCTTTGTGGTGGTGGGCGACACCCTTGAAGACGCACGCCGCATTCGTGCGCACCTCGACAGCCTGGTGCATGAGCAGAGCGCAATTGCCTCGCTGTCGGTTGCGCTGGGTACGGACGCGTCCAAATTCGACCCGGACGGCTACCTGCCGGCAATTCCCGAAACCAACGGCAGCCAGAGCTCGCGCGAACGTGTGCTGGCCCTGGCCGACCGCGAACAACTGACCGTGCGTCAATTGGCCCAGCGCCTTGGCGGGTATGCCGGCCTGTCGTTCGTGGGCACCGCCCAGAGTATTGCTGACGAGATGCAGCAATGGCTGGAGGAGGAGGGCAGTGACGGCTTCAACGTGATGTTCCCGTGGCTGCCGGGCGGGCTCGATGATTTTGTCGACCACGTCGTGCCTGAGTTGCAGGCGCGGGGGATTTTTCGGCGCGAGTATGAAGGGGCGACCTTGCGCGAGAACCTGGGATTGCCACGGCCGGGCAACCGGTTCTTCAGCTGAAGCGGGGTGTGGAGGAGGGGGTGACCCCCTCGTTCCGCCCGGGTATTACTCTTTGACGTCCATGAACTCTTGCGCCCAGGCCACGTAGTTTTCCGGCAACGTGTAGGTGTGCGTCAGTTCGGTGGCACTGAGGTTGGAGGTGCTGTGGGTCAACTGGCGCTGTGCGCGCAGGCTGTCGTAGGTGGCCTTGATTGCAGCAAAGTAGGCGCCGTGACCCGCCACGACCACGCGTACACCGAGGCTTGCCAGGCGTTGGCTGTCATTGAGCTTGGGGTTGCCGTAAGTCACCAACATCAACGGCACGGTGAGGTTTTCGGCGATTTTCTCCAGGTGCTCGAAGTCGCTGACACCGACCATGCAGATCCCGTCCGCACCGGCCTTTTGATAGGCCAGGGTCCGCTCGATCACGGCTTCGGTGGGCAAGACGCCGGCGTTGGTGCGGGCGATGATCGCCAACTCCGGATCGACGCGTGCTTCCAGGGCTGCCCTGACTTTGCCGATGCCTTCCTCGATGGAGATCAGGTCGGTGGATTTGCGCCCGAATTGCGCGGGCAGCAACGTGTCTTCGATGGTGAGCGCGGCGACACCGGCACGTTCGAGTTCTTCGACGGTGCGCATGACGTTCAGGGCATTGCCGTAGCCGTGGTCGGCGTCAGCAATAAACGGCAACTGGGCGACGCGGCCGATGCGGGTGGCCTGTTCGACGAACTCACTCAGCGTGATCAAGGCAAAATCGGGGGCGGCGAGTACCTGCAACGAGGCGACGGAGCCCCCCAGGATACCTACCTCAAAACCCAGGTCGGCGGCGATACGCGCCGACATCGGGTCGAATACAGACGCGGTTTCAACGCACGTAGGCGTTGCAAGCAATTCACGGAAATTACGACGCAGGGCTGAGTGTGACTTTCTTGGCATGATCTTTCCTGGTTGGGGCCATTGTCGACAAACGATCAATGCCTATTGGTAGGGATGTGAGATTACCATGTAGGAAAACGTAGGATTATGACGTTTGAGAATGGGCTATGCCTCTAGCACATAGGTTAGCCTGTGTTTTTTCCTGCCAGCAACTGCGCCGTTGCCGTCGACTTCAGGTTTTTGCGCTGCCAGAATGCTGCCTTCTCCTTCAGGCCGACTTTGCCTACATGCCTAGCCCGGACATTATCAACGCCGAAGCCGTCGCCCTGCATGCCGGGGTTTCACGCTCTGCCGTCTCCCGTACCTTCACGCCGGGCGCCAGCGTGTCGCCACGCATGCGCGAACGGGTGATGAAGTCTGCCGAGGCGCTGGGTTACCAGGTCAACCTGATTGCCAGGACCATGAACAAGGGCAGCAGCAATTTTGTCGGCATCATCACCGCCGGGTTTGAAAACCCGTTCCTCGCGAGCCTGCTGGGGCCCTTGACTCACCATTTGAGCCTGCAAGGCTTGATGCCGCTGCTGATGAACGCCAATGACCCGGAACAACTCGAACGCTCGATGCAGGAGTTGCTGAGCTATCAAGTGGCCGGGGTGATCCTCACCTCGGCGGCAGCTTCGAGCGAGCAGGTGGAGCGCTACCTGAATCGGCAAGTGCCGTTGACCATGATCAATTGCGATGCGCACCTGCAGGGTGCCAACCTAGTGGTCAGCGACCATGTCCAAGGGGGCCGGTTGGCGGCGCGCGAATTGCTGCGCAGCGGCGCGACGCGCCTGGCCTTCGTCGGCCAGAGCGAGGGCAATTACAGCTCACGACAACGCTTGCAGGGATTTCGCCAGGTCGTCGCCGAGGCCGGCCTGGCGCCCTTGGCCGAACATTACGAGGGCGTCGGGGGTTACGCCGCAGGCGTGGACGCCGCGCTGGCCCTGTTTGCACAGCCGACGTGCCCCGACGGGATTTTTTGCGCCACCGATCTGCTGGCCCTGGGGGTGATGGACGCCCTGCGATTCAAGCTGGGCCTGCAGGTTGCCCGGGATGTGGCGGTGGTCGGTTTTGACGATATTCCCCAGGCGGGCCACGATGCCTACGCCCTGACCACCGTCCGCCAGGACCCTGAGGCCTTGGCCCGGCACGCAGTGGCCGCCACGCTCAACGCGGCCGTGGAGCAGCCTTTCGTGGTGCCGGTGCAGTTGATTCAACGGCGCAGCACGTTGGAATAAATAGTTTAAAAATGTGTTGAAACGAATATTTTTTTCGTGCCTTATAAAGCGGTTCAGTGTGAATGGCGGCAGGTCCGCCATTTTTTTGCACTTGCGTTGCACACGTGTGCAAAACGCTGAAATTCACACATCCAACAAGGGGGTAGCCCATGCAAAGTAGCCAACAGCGCTGCACACCGCTGAGTCCTGAAGACCTGCAACAGCGTTATGCCTGTGCGCAGGAGCTGGCCATGCAAGCCGCGCGGCGCGCACTCGAGCCTTACCGGCAGCGCGACACACTGGTCGTCAGCCACAAGGGCGACCAGCTTCAGGACTTGGTGAGCATCGTCGACCAGGACACCGAGGCCTACATCAAACAACGCTTGGCCGAGCGGTTTCCGCAGGATGGGTTTCTGGGGGAAGAGACAGGCGGCGCGACCCTTGATGCGCAGTGCATCTGGGTGGTCGATCCCATCGATGGCACCAGCTGTTTCGTCAACGGCCTGCACAGTTGGTGCGTGTCCATCGGCCTGATGGTCGACGGCGAACCGTGGTTGGGCGCCGTGGCGGACGCGGTGCACGACGAGTTGTTCCATGCCTGCAACGGCCAAGGTGCCTGGCTCAATCAGCAGCGGCTGAGCGTGCACACGGCGCCCGACATTGTTCATGGCGTGATGGGCGTAGGCACCTCCCATCGGCGCGGCAAGCAACATTTCATTCCCTTTATCGCGCAGTTGCTGGAGGAGGGCGGTACCTTCATTCGCAATGGCTCGGGCGCGCTGATGGTGGCCTACGTCGCCGCAGGCCGGCTGATCGGTTACTACGAAACCCACATCAACAGCTGGGACTGCCTCGCCGGGCTGGTACTGGTGAAGGAGGCGGGCGGCGTGAGCAATGACTTTCTGCGCAACCACGGCCTGACCGAGGGCAATCCCTTGCTGGTGGCCAACCCGCAGGTCTACGCCCAAGTCGCCTCGATGCTTGGGAATGCCCTGGACGCCTGATCGCAGCAGCACCTTTTAAAGCACGTACAGCACAATAAAAACAGGAACTGTCGGCTATGAAATCTCTATTGAGCTTGCTCAAGGCTGCACCAGCGCGCGCGCTGGAGCCCGAAATCGACCCCAAACTCTTCAGGCGCATCCGCCTGCAAACCTTGCTGTCGATGTCACTCAGTTATGCATTGTTTTATGTCTGCAGGTTGTCGTTCAACGTGGTCAAGCCCGCGCTGGTGTCCCAGGACATTCTCAGCCCCAGCGAATTGGGGATGATCGGCTCGGCGCTGTTCTTCACCTATGCCATCGGTAAATTGGTCAACGGCTTTCTCGCCGACCATGCCAATGTGCGCCGTTTCATGATGCTTGGCCTGGCCCTGAGTGCACTGGTGAACGCCTGCATGGGCTTGACCACCAACGCGGTGATCCTGACCCTGGCCTGGGGCATCAATGGCTGGGCGCAGTCGATGGGCGTCGGGCCATGCGTGGTGTCCCTGGCGCGCTGGTATGGCGACCGGGAGCGGGGTACCTATTACGGCTTCTGGTCGATTGCGCACAACCTCGGCGAAGCGCTGACGTATGTCGCTGTCGCCGCGGTCGTGGTCACGTGGGGCTGGCAGTATGGCTACTGGCTGGCGACCGCCATGGGCTTGCTCGGCATCGTGCTGGTGTTTGCGTTCATGGCCGACTCGCCGGAAAGCGAAGGCTTTGCACCGGTCAATTCCAAGCCCGCACTGGAAATCAAAGGCACCGTCACCAGTGTTGCCGCAATTCAATGGTTATTGCTCAAGAGCCCGGCGCTCTGGCTGCTGGCACTCGCTTCGTGCCTGATGTATGTCGGTCGCTATGCGGTCAACTCCTGGGGCGTGTTCTTCCTGGAAAACGCCAAGCACTACGACACCCTGACCGCGTCCACGCTGATTTCCGTGGCGAGCATCTGCGGGATTGCCGGTACGGGCTTGAGCGGGCTGATCTCCGATCGCTTTTTCGCCGGCCGCCGCCATGGCCTGGCGGTGGTCTTCGGCGTCATGAACGCAGGGGGCCTGGCGTTGTTTCTGTATGGCCCGGCCGGGCATTACTGGATGGACGTGCTGTCGATGGTGATATTCGGCAGTTCGCTGGGGGCATTGCTGTGCTTCCTCGGCGGCCTGATGGCCGTTGATATCGCCGGCAAGGCGGCGGCTGGCGCGGCATTGGGCATGATCGGGATCGTCAGCTACATCGGCGCGGCAGCCGGCGAGATGCTCACCGGCGTTATCATCCAGCGTGGCACCACGCTGTCGGCCACCGGCCTCAAACTCTACGACTTCAACACCCTCTCGCAACTGTGGGTCGGCGCGGCCATCGGCTCGGTGCTGCTGACCTGCCTGTTGTCCTGGGTGGCACGGCGTCCACGACGCCCCTCGTCACTGGCGGCGCTGCCTGCCAACACCTGACCTTTTCTGTGTAAACCGCCCCGGCGACGGTGGTCGGGGACGGGATCGCTGCGCTCAAAAAACAATGGGAAGCATAATAATGAGCCTCAATTTTCAGCGTGTGAAAAGCAACGTCGTGGTCATTGCACTGGGCTTCTCGGGCCTGGTGCAGGCCGATGGGTTTATCGAGGATGCGAAGGCCAACCTGGTGCTGCGCAACTTCTACATGAGCCGTGACTTTGTCGATAACGGCGCCTCCAAAGCCCTGCCGGGGTCTACCGGGCATGGCCAGGCCGCGGAGTGGACACAAAGTTTTATCCTCGATGCGAAGTCGGGTTTTACCTCGGGCACCGTCGGCTTTGGCCTGGACGCGCTGGGCATGTTGGCGATCAAGCTCGACGGCGGCCGGGGCACTTACGGCACGCAGTTGTTGCCGACCCACGACGGCAACCGGCCGGCTGATGACTTTGGCCGCTTGGCTGTCGCCGGCAAGGCGCGGTTTTCCAAGACCGAGCTGAAAATCGGCGAGTGGATGCCGGTCCTGCCAATATTGCGTGCCGACGATGGCCGTTCACTGCCGCAGACCCTCGAAGGCGCGCAAATCACCTCGCGGGAAATCCCCAACGTGAACCTGTACGGTGGTCAATTTCGCGGCAACAGCCAGCGTAACGACGCCAGCATGCAGAAGCTGTCGCAGAACAGTGTCGGCACGGTGTTGCACGGCAGGAACAGCATCGAATCGGATGCGTTCAATTTCATCGGCGGCGACTATACGTTCAACCACGAACACACAGTGGTTGCGGCCTGGTACGGCCAACTCGAAGACGTCTACCAGCAGCAATACTTCCAGCTGCTGCACACCCAGCCGATCACCGAGAGCATCAGCCTGGGTGCCAATATCGGCTATTTCATCGGTACGCAAGACGGCGCCGCGCTGGCCGGCAGCGAGGACAACCGCACCCTGTCGGGCCTGTTTTCCCTGAAGACCGGCGGCCACACGTTCTACGTCGGTCTGCAACGTCTCACCGGTGAAACCGGCCTGCAGCGGGTCGCCGGCACCAGTGGGGCGACCCTGGCGAACGACAGCTATGGCTCGAGTTACGACCTGGCCAACGAGCGTTCCTGGCAGGTACGGCATGACTACAACTTTGCGGCCGTCGGGGTGCCGGGGCTGACACTGATGAACAGGTTCATCAAGGGCAGCAATGTGCACGCCGGCGCCGTGAGTGATGGTCGCGAACGCGGGCGCGAAACCGAAGTGGGCTATACGCTGCAGAGCGGGCCGTTGCGCTCATTGAACCTGCGCTGGCGCAATGCGACACAGCGTCGAAGCTTTGGTAACACCAACAGCTTCAACGAGAACCGCCTGATCGTTCAGTACCCGATCTCGATCCTGTAAGCACGCCAGTGCACAGCGGGCTGTGCACTGGCTCAACTCTCATACACCGGTTGTTCGATCTCTCGATGGTGCGTGGCACCGATAAACAGGTACATCGCCGGCACCATGAACAGCGTCAACAGCGTGCCGATCGACAGCCCGGCAAAGATCACCAGCCCCATGTCATGTCGACCCGCAGCCCCGGCGCCGGAGGCCCAGACCAGCGGCACCACGCCCAGGACCATGGCCGCCGTGGTCATCAGGATCGGCCGCAGGCGCACGGCGGCCGCTTCTTCAATGGCCTCACGTTTGCTGTGGCCTGCGCGCTGCAGTTCGTTGGCGAACTGCACAATCAGAATCCCGTGCTTGGTGATCAGCCCCAATAGCGTCACCAGGCCAACCTGGGTGTACACATTGATCGAGGCGTAACCCATGGTGATAAACGCCAATGCCCCAAACAGCGCCGGTGGCACCGAGAACAGGATCACCACCGGATCGCGAAAGCTTTCAAACTGGAAGGCCAGCGCCAGGTAGACGATCAGGATCGAGAACATCAGCAGCCCGACGAACCCACCGGACTCCTGCATGAACTGCCGCGACTCGCCGGAAAAATCGGAGGTATAGCCGGACGGCGCCACGTTGTTGAGGATCGTATTGAGTTTGGCCAGCAGTTCGCCCTGGGCCACGCCACTCACGCCGGAAAGCGTGGCCGAATTGAGTTGCTGGAAGTGGTTGATCGACTCCGGCTGCGTCGACGTCTCGATGTGCGCCACGGTGCGCGCGGGGATCATCGCACCGGCGGGCGTGCGAATGTAGTAGTCGAGAATCTGCTCCGGGTTGAGGCGGTTGACCTGCAGCACCTGGGGAATGACTTTGTACGAGCGCCCGGCAGTGGAGAAGTAGTTGACGTAGTTGCCGCCCAGGGCCGCCGACAGCGCCGCGCCGACATCGGCCTGGGTCATGCCCAATGCAGCGATTTTTTCCCGGTCGACCACCAGTCGCGCCTGGGGCTTGTCGAGTTTCAGGTCCATGTCGGAGAACCAGAACAGCTGCTGCTTCTGCGCCTCGGCCATCACCGCTTGCGCGACCTCATTGAGGTTTTCCACCGAATCAGTGGTGGTGATCACAAACTGTACCGGCAACCCTTGGGCCCCCGGCAGCGACGGCAACGGAAAGGCGGCGATGGTTGCGCCGGGCACCTGGTTCCACTTTTGCTGCAGGTCCAGAATCAGCTGGGCCTGGGAGCGGGTCCGATCGTCCCAGGTCTTGAGCAGCACGCCGCCCAGGCCTTGATTGAGCGCCGGCAGGCCAGTGAGCTGGAACATTTGCGCGTACTCGGACTCCTTGCTGGCGATCTGGAACGCCTGGTCGGCAATCCGCTCCATCTGCTGTGGCGAGGCGGTCGGCGGGCCTTTGATCTGCATGAACACCAGGCCCTGGTCTTCGGTCGGCGACAGCTCGCTCTTGGCGGTCATGCCACTGGCGGCGACCAGCAGGAACAGCACAAAGCCAAACGTCACCAGCACCGGCCAGATATCCAGCCCGCCGGACAGCACGCGGTGATAACGCCCGCGCAGCCAGTCAAAATACTGATCGAGGCGGCGCGCGAAGCGACCTTCCTCCTGGCCGGTCTTGAACAGCTTGGAGGTCATCATCGGCGACAGCGTCAACGCCACCACGGCCGACACCGTGACCGCGCCCGCCAGCGAAAAACAGAACTCTTTGAACAGCGCGCCCGTCAGGCCGCTGCGCAAGCCGATGGGGACGTACGCAGCAATCAGCACCACCGTCATCGCAATGATCGGCCCGCCCAGTTCGCGCGCCGCCACCAACGCGGCCTCCAGCACACCTTTGCCTTCTTCCTTGATATGCCGGTCGACGTTTTCCACCACGATGATTGCGTCGTCGACCACCAGCCCGATCGCCAACACCAGCGCGAGCAGGGTCAGCAGGTTGATCGAGTAACCGAGCAGGTACATGACGAAGAAGGTACCGACCAGCGACAGCGGGATCGCCACCAGGGGCACAATCACCGCCCGGAAAGAGCCGAGGAACAGGTAGATGACCACCGAGACAATGATCATCGCCTCGACCAGGGTCTTCACCACCTCGTAGATCGAGGTGTTGATGAACGCGGTGGAGTCATACACGATGTCGCCGCGCACACCGGTGGGCAGTTGCGATTGCAGCTCGGGGAACGCCTGGCGCACGCTGTCGGCGACCGTGAGGATGTTCGCGGTGGGGGCTACCTTGATGCCGATGAACACCGAGCGCTTGCCGGAAAATGCCACGCTGCTGTCATAGCTCTCGGCGCCGAGGGTGACCGTCGCCACGTCCGCCAGGTACACCAGTGCATCGCCTTTCTGCTTGATCACCAGCTGTTTGAACTCATCCACCGTGTGCAGATCAGTGCCGGCGGTGAGGTCCACGGTCACGGTCTGCCCGCGCGTAGAGCCGACGGCCGACAGGTAGTTGTTGTTGGCCAGGGCCGTCGACACGTCCTGCGCGGTAACGTTATGCGCCGCCAGTTTGTCCGGGTCGAGCCAGGCGCGCAGGGCGAACTGGCGTCCGCCGAGGATTTCGGCGGTCTGCACGCCCTGGATCGAATCCAGCTTGGGCTTGACCACGCGCACCAGGTAGTCAGTGATGTTGTTGGTCGGCAGGGTGTCACTGTAGAAGCCCAGGTACATCGCATCGGTGGTCTGCCCGACGGCAATGGTCAGCACCGGCTCCTGGGCCTGGGCCGGCAGTTGGTTCTTGACCGAGTTGACCTGGGTGTTGATCTCGGTCAGCGCCTTGCTCGCGTCGTAGTTCAGCCGCAGCGTGGCGGTGATGGTCGAGATCCCGGTGATGCTTGAAGAGGCCAGGTAGTCGATGCCCTGGGCCTGGGCAATCGCCGACTCCAGCGGCTGGGTAATAAAGCCTGCGACCGTGGACGCGTCCGCCCCGTAATAGGAGGTAGTAATGGTCACCACGGTATTTTCGGTGCGCGGCCATTGGTTGACCGGCAATTCGAAGATCGAGCGCAGCCCCAGGATCAGGATGAACAGCGACACGACCACGGCCCACACCGGTCGCTGGATAAAGGTATCGGTAAGCTTCATGGGACACCTTTAATGTTCTTGGGGAGTCGGGGCCGGGTCATTGAGCGGTGCCGCGCTGTTATCGACCTTCACCGGCGAGCCATTCTTGAGTTTCATCTGGCCGCTGGTGATCAACAGGTCGCCTTCCTTCACGCCGGACAGGATCGCTACCTGGTCGCCACGGGTCGGCCCGGTCTGGATAAAGGTCTGCTGCGCCGTCAGCACGTCCTCGCCCTTGTCGTTCTTCGCCGACGTCGCGATGAATACGGTGGTGCCGTAAGGGTTGTAGGTGACCGCGGTCTGCGGCACGGTGAGGTAGCGCTGCGGCGTCCCGGAGGTCACGACGGCGCGGGCGAACATGCCGGGCACCAGGCTTTGCCTGGGGTTCTCGACGGTCGCTTCGACGGTGACGTTGCGCGTGGTCGAGTCGAACTGGGTATCGATGGTGCTGACGCGCCCGGTGAAGGTCTGGTTGGACAGGCCGTCGGCGGTCACTGCGACGGGTTGGCCGATGGCGATGGCTTCGAGCTGGGTTTGCGGCACGGTGAAGTCGATGTAGATCGGGTCGAACGTCTGCAGCGTGGCGATTTTGTCGCCGGGGTTGAGGTATTGCCCCGGGTTGACGCTGGTAATGCCGATCCGCCCGGCAAACGGCGCGCGAATGGTTTTTTTCGCCACCAGCGCGCGCTGTTGCTCGGCTGCCGCTTGCTTGGCCTTCAGGTCGGCGGTGTCGGTGTCGACCTGGGCCTGGGACACGGCGTTGACCGCCAGTTGGGCTTTGTCGCGCTTGAGTACGATCACCGCCAGATCGGCCGTGGCCTCAAGCGAATGCAGTTGCGCGATGTCAGAATCGGCATTCAGTTGCACCAACAGGGCCTGGGCCGGTACCTCTTGGCCAGGTTTGAAACCGAGGGTGCGCACGATACCGCCGACCTCGGTGGTCACATCCACCCCGCGAACCGCCTTCATTGACCCCACGGCCGAGACGCTGGGTTGCCACTCGCTGAACGGCACGTGCATGGCCGTCACTACGGCGGCGGGCAACGGCGCCTTGGACTGGGCGATCAGTGCCGAAATCTGCACGAATTTCACCCCGGCAATGATCGCCACGATCACCAGCACCACCGCGACCATGATCAGCATCGGCCGCCATAACCGGCGCTTGCGTGGGGTTCCCGGTGCGCCGGGCTCGGGAGGCAGGGGAGAGGCAGTCTGGACGTCAGCCATGGAGAATCTCACTGTTTCAATGATTCAGTTCTGTCGAACCGCGCCGAGTCGCTGGGCGCAGGCTTTTTCGTGGGCGGCATGATTTCCTGCCACGACGGCAGGCCGAAGCGATCCGGGCGGCCCTTTGTCGCGGGGTCCACATCCGTGCGGTTCCACCAGCCGCCACCCAGTGCCTGGAACAGCGCCGTGGTGTCGCTGTAGCGCGCAGCCTGTGCCCTGACGCGTGCCAACGCAGTGTTCTGGTAGGTTTGCTGGGCGTTGAGCAGGTTGATGTAAGCCACGGCGCCGAGACGGAACTGGGCTTGCACCAGATCCAGGCTGGCTTGCGCGGAGCGTTCCGCCACGACCTGCTGGTTGAGTGCGTCAGCGTCGGCTTCCAGCGCCCGGAGCGCGTTGGCCACGTCCTGGAACGCGGTCAGCACGGTGCCGCGATAGCGCGCCGCCGATTCGTCATAGGCCGCCACGGCCGCGCGTTTGCGGTGTTCGAGCGCGCCGGCATCAAACAGCGGTTGAGTGATCGCGCCGGCCAGGCTCCACACGCCGGAGCCGGACGAAAACAGCTTGGTGCCGCCCGCCACCGTGGAGCCCAATGACCCGGTGATGCTGAACTGCGGCAGTTGGTTGGCCACGGCTACACCAATGTCAGCGCTGGCCTGGTGCAATTGCGCCTGTGCAGAGCGCACATCCGGCCGCTGCGCGACCATGTCGGAAGGCAGGCTGACCGGCAGTGCCTGCGGCAGTTGCAGGGAGGCCAGGTTGAAACGCTCACCCTGATCCTGATTGGGGAAGCGGCCGAGGTAGGCCATCAGCTGGTTGCGCGTCTGCGCCAATTGCTTCTGCAACGGCGGCAAGGTCGCGCGCGACTGTGCCAGCGCGGTCTGTTGCGTGAGCACGTCGGCATCACTGATGGCGCCCAGGCGCCGCTGGGCTTGCAGCAAGTCGAGCTGGCCGCCCTGCAGGCGGATGATTTCCTCGGTGACGGCGATCTGGTCTCGCACCGACGCCAGGCTGATCGCGGTATTGACCACATTGGCGGTCAAGGTCAGGTACGTCGCCTCCAGCTGGAAGCGCTGGTACTCGGCCTGCGCCGAGGTGGCTTCGATTTGCCGGCGCGTACCGCCAAACACATCGGGCGCATAGGACACGCTCAACGAGGCCGAACTGACGGTGAGAATCGGCGACTCCGGCAGCCCCGAAGTGACGCCGGAGACTTTCTCGCGGGCTTTTTGCACGTTGCCACTGACCGAGGGAAACAGAGACGCCTGGTCGGCATACACCAACTCGTTGGCCTGGCGCAGCGCGGCTTGCGCGGCGCTCACGTCCGGGTTGGCGCGCAAGGCCTCTTCAACCAGGGCATTGAGGGCTGGCGAACGGAAGAGCGCCCACCATTGACCGGGAATATCCATCCCGGCGATCAACCGCTGGGCCGCGCCCCCGGTGTCGATATCGGCCTGGGCAGTGGTGATTAGCTTTTCGCGAGAGTAGTCGGCATTCGCCGGCGCATCGGGGCGCACGAAATCCGGCCCGACCGTACAGCCGGCGAGGGCGAGGCATAGCAGGCTCAAGGGCGCCAGAAGGTGTGCCACGTGTTGCGGTCTGAATACACGCTGCCGCAGGTGCTCTTTCATAGTTACTCTATTAATCAGTTGGTTAACTGCTTTTTTTGTCGAGCAATGCGTGCAGGTGCTACGGGCCGGCTGGGCAACAAGGGCGCGGCGTCGCCGGATTCAGATGAGTGTAGGTGGTGCCAGGCGCTGCGCAATGTCAGTGCATGGGGTCGCACAGGCACGGCAGGCGCATTAAATGCGCTTTCGGCATTGTTAATGAATTAGGTTATGCATTGTGGTTATTTTACACGACGGGGCGAGTCGCTCACTGTATGCGCCCTTAGTCACTTGGGCTGGAATACGTGGACATGAGCAAAAGACAGCTGAAACTGGGCGCCCTGACCATGGGCTGCGGTGGGCCCGGGCGCCACAACCTGTGGCTTGACCCGCACCTGCCGGCCGATGCCAGTGTCAACGTCGACTGGTATATCGACATCGCGCGCCAGGCAGAGGCGGCGCTGTTCGACTTGATGTTTATCGTCGACAGCCAGTTCATCACACCGGGGTCGCCCTCCCATTACCTCAATCGCCTGGAGCCGTTGACCCTGTTATCGGCGCTGGCCGTGAGCACGCGGCATCTAGGCCTGGTCGGCACGCTGACGACCTCCTACAACTCGCCGTATAACGTCGCGCGGCGCCTGGCATCGCTGGACCTGATCAGCAAAGGCCGCGCCGGCTGGAACGTGGTCACCAGCGGCGACGCCGGCACGGCCGGCAATTACAGCCGCGACGAGCATTATGATTACGACACCCGCTACGGCCGCGCCGCTGAACACGTGCAGGTGGTGCAGGGGTTGTGGAACTCCTATGAAGACGATGCCTTCGTGCGCGACCGCTCCACCGGCCAGTTCCTCGACCCGAGCAAACTGCACAGCCTGAACCACAAGGGCGAGCATTTTTCCGTGGTCGGCCCGCTGAACATCCAGCGGTCACCCCAGGGCCAGCCGGTGATCTTCCAGGCCGGTGATTCGGAACAAGGCCGCGCCCTCGGTGCCGCTACCGCCGACGTGATCTTCACCCACGCCGCCAGCATCGAGCAGGGCCAGGCGTTTTACCAGGATGTGAAGGGCAGGGCAGCGCGGCTGGGCCGTGACCCACAGCACCTGCTGGTGATGCCCGGCGCAGAAGTGTATGTCGGCGACACCGACGCGCATGCACGTGAAATCGAGCAGCATTACCATCACGTCGACCATAGTTTTGAACTCGCCCTGAAGGAGTTCGGACGCAACTTCGGTTGGCATGATTTCAGCCAGTACGACCTGGATGCGCCGTTTCCGCAAGAAAGCCTGGAGGCCGCGCGCAGCAGCTTCTTTACCGCAGCCAAACGCATTGCCGATCAAGCGCGCGATAAGGGTTTTACCTTGCGCCAGGCCGTTGAGTTTGGTCGACAACTGCGTCCGGGTGCCTTCGTGGGCACCGCCGACACCGTCGCGCGGAAAATGGCCGAGTGGTTCGAGGCGCGCGCCGTGGATGGTTTCAACCTCTATATCGGGCACCCAGAGCAATTCAAGCGGTTCACCCAGGAGGTCATTCCGTTGTTGCAGGAACGAGGTGTGTACCGCACGGCGTACGAAGGCACGACATTGCGTGAAAACCTGGGGCTGGACATTCCTCGGTTTGCACGCGACGGCTAGCGGTCCAACAGGTGTTCAGGCGGGCGGGCTGCTCGGTGCTGACGGCTTGTGTCGTCGGCAACGCTGCGAGCAGTAGCGCACTTCATCCCAACAGCGTGCCCATTTCTTGCGCCAGGCGAAATCCAATCCGCAGACCACGCATTTTTTCACTGGGAGTTCGCTCTTCTTCACAACGACTCCCCGGCATCGAGCCTGGCGAGCAGTGTCTGGCCGCGGTCCCAGAGCGCTTGTTGTTTGGTCTCAGTCATGCGGTCGAGGTTTTTGTAGACCATGCCCATGCGCGGATTGCTGCGCAGAAGGTCGCCGTGACGCATGAGGAAGTGCCAGTAAAGCGCATTGAACGGGCAGGCGTCGTCAGTGGTGCTTTCACTGACCTTGTACGCGCAGTTGCCGCAGTAGTCGGACATGCGCTTTATATATTGGCCACTCGCGCAATAAGGCTTGGAGCCCAGGTAGCCGCCGTCCGCGTGCATGACCATGCCCAGTGTATTGGGCAACTCGACCCAGTCGAACGCGTCCATGTAAATCGCCAGGTACCAGTCGCAAATCTGATTCGGCGTGATGCCGGCCAGCAGCGCAAAGTTGCCGGTCACCATCAGCCGCTGGATATGGTGGGCATAGGCATGCTTCAGGCTTTGGCCGATCGCCTGGCGCATGCAGTTCATTTGGGTGTCGCCCGTCCAGTAGAACTCCGGAAGCGGCCTGCTGTTGCCAAACAGATTGCCGCTGGCGTAGTCCGGCATTTTCAGCCAGTAGACACCGCGGACATATTCGCGCCAGCCGATGAGTTGGCGGATAAAACCTTCGGCGGCGTTGAGGGGAATCCTCTGCGCCCAATACGCCGACTCGACGTCCTGGCACACCTGGCGCAGGTCCAGCAGGCCGATATTCAGCGCGGCGCTGATCCGGGCATGAAACAGGAAGGGTTCATCGCTGGCCATGGCATCCTGGTAGTCACCGAACGCCGCCAGCCCCCAGTCGAGGAAATACTCCCACAGCGCCTGGGCGTCGGCGTGGGTCACCGGGTAGTCAAAGGTGCCTAGGTCGCCATAATGCTCGGTGAAGTTTTCCGCCACCAGCGCCAGCACCTCCTGGGTGATGGCATCTGCGGTAAAGCGCATCGGCAGGGGCGCTCTCACCTGCTTGGGCAGCGCCTTGCGGTTGTCGGCATCAAAGTTCCAGGCGCCGCCCACCGGACTGCCGTCGCCATTGACCAGCAGGCCGCTCTTGCGCCGCATCTCACGGTAGAAAAACTCCATGCGCAGCTGTTTTTTGCCGGCGGCCCAGGACGAGAATCCGCCGCGGGTGCAGAGGAAGCGGCTATCGGTATGCCACTGGATGGCCAAGCCGCATGTCTTGAGGGACTGCTCCAGGCGCCAGTCACCGCACTCGGTCAGATGCAGCGAGTCGGGTTGCAGCAGCGACTGCCAGCGCTGCAACTCGCCCGGCACCGAGCCGCTGTTGTGCGGATCATCGAGGGTAACGTAGTGCACGCGGATGCCCCGCTGTTGCAGCGCCTGGGCGAAATGGCGCATCGCGCTGAAGATCAGTGCGATTTTCTGCGGGTGATGGGCCACGTGGCTGGCTTCCTCCATCACCTCGACCAGCAACACCGTATCGTGTTCGGCATCCAACGCCTTCAAGGAGGCCAGGTCAAAAGACAACTGGTCGCCCAGGACCAGGCACAGTCGGTGAGTCTTATCCATTGCAGAACATCGCCGACCACTGCGATTTGTTGTACATAGCCTATGCCTTTGTATAAGTTTTTAACACGATAGGCTTAAAGGGATGGACTGACAATCCACCATAAACAGAAAACCCGACACAGCGGTCGGGTTCTCTATTGAAGCGTTTTTACTCCCCGCTCGCTTTAGTTGCTCAGTGCAGCACGCGTGTGTTCGCCGTCGACCAAGCGCGCAATACCAAGCGGGTTGGCATCTTGAAGCGCTTCGGGCAAGAGGGCGTCGGGGTAGTTCTGGAAGCAGACCGGGCGTAGGAAACGATCAATCGCCAAGGTTCCCACCGACGTGCCGCGCGCGTCGGATGTCGCCGGGTAAGGCCCGCCATGCACCATGGTGTCGGTGACTTCAACACCGGTTGGATAGCCGTTCAACAGGATCCGTCCGACTTTCTCCTGCAGCAAGCCGGTCAACCAGCTGTATTCGAGCAACTCATCGGCTTCGCCCAGCACGGTGGCCGTCAGTTGCCCGCGCAGCCCATTGAGTGCGGCGACCAGTTGCGCCTGGTCGGCGACTTCAATAACGATAGTGGCAGGGCCGAACACTTCTTCCTGGAGCAATTCGTCACCGTTGAGCAGCAGGCTGACATCGGCTTTGAACAATTGTGGCTGGGCCTGTTTCCCTTGCTGAGGATTGCCCGCCAGGTGCTCCACGCCCGGATGCGCGTGCAGGTGTTGCAGACCGCTGGCATAGCTGGCCAAGGCGCCTGCGTTGAGCATCGTCTGGGCCGGCTGGTCATGCATCTGCGCGGTGAAGCGTTGCAGGAAGGCGCTGAAATCCGCTGATCGCAGGCCAATGATCAGCCCGGGATTGGTACAGAATTGCCCGCAACCCAAGGTCACGGAGCCGGCCAGCTCCTTGGCGATGGTCTCGCCGCGCACTTGCAGGGCCTGGGGCAGAATGATCACCGGGTTGATGCTCGACATCTCGGCAAACACCGGAATCGGCTGCGGACGTTGCGCGGCCATCTTGCACAGCGCATTGCCGCCCTTGAGCGAGCCGGTGAACCCCACGGCTTGGATGGCGGGATGTTTCACCAGCCACTCGCCGACGCCCCCGCCATAGATCATGTTGAACACGCCGGCGGGCATACCGGTGCGCTGCGCGGCCCGCATGATCGCGTCCGCGACCCATTCAGCGGTCGCCATGTGGCCGCTGTGAGCCTTGAACACCACCGGGCAGCCCGCTGCCAGGGCAGAAGCGGTGTCGCCACCGGCAGTGGAAAACGCCAGCGGGAAGTTGCTCGCGCCGAACACGGCGACGGGGCCCACCGCGATCCGGAACTGGCGCAAGTCAGGGCGGGGCAGGGGCGCTCGATCCGGCAGGGCACGGTCAATGCGCGCGCCGTAGAAGTCGCCTCGCCGCAGTATCTTGGCGAACAGGCGCATTTGCCCGCTGGTGCGGCCACGCTCACCCTGGATACGCCCGGCAGGCAAGGCGGTCTCACGGCAGACGGTGCTGACGAAATCGTCGCCGAGGGCATCCAGCTCGTCAGCGATGGCCTCCAGGAACTCGGCGCGGCGCGCGGCTGGCAGGTTGCGGTAAATTGGGTAGGCGGCGCTGGCCGCCTTGGCTGCCGCGTCGACCTCGTCTTGTGTGGCCTGGATGAAGTGGCCCGGGAGGGCTTCGCCGGTTGTCGCATCGAAACTGTGCAGCTGCACGTTGCCCGCGCCAAGTCGCTGACCACCGATGTAGTTCTGACCGAGAATCTGAGTCATGTCAGGGTTCCTGATTGGAGGATGAAGAGAAATGCCAGGCTCGACACCGGCAAACTAAAGCGGCCCCACATCGTGCGGGACGACGGGAGCCGGTGTGTCGAAGTGAATGCAGGGCCTTAAGTGATCGCACCGATCTGCCACGGCACGAATTCGTTCTGGCCGTAGCCATGCTGTTCACTTTTGCTTTTGTCGCCTGAGGCGATGCGCAGCATTATGCGAAAGATGTATTCGCCGCGCTCCTCAATGGTCATGGTGCCGTCGGCAATCCCGCCGCAGTTGACGTCCATGTCTTCTTCCTGGGTTTCCCACAGACGGCTGTTGGTGGCGAGCTTGATCGACGGCGAGGGTGCACACCCATAAGCCGATCCGCGCCCCGTGGTAAAGGCAATCAGATTGGCGCCGCCGGCGACCTGGCCGGTCGCGGAGATCGGGTCATAGCCGGGGGTGTCCATGAACACCAGGCCGTGGGCCCTGACGGTTTCAGCGTATTCGTAGACGTCGACCAGATCGGTCGAGCCGGCCTTGGCCACGGCGCCGAGGGATTTTTCCAGGATGGTGGTCAGGCCACCGGCCTTGTTGCCCGCCGACGGGTTGTTGTTGAGCTCGGCATCCATGCGCTTGCAGTAGGCTTCCCACCAATGAATGCGCGCGATGAGTTTTTCACCCACTTGCTGGCTGACGGCGCGACGGGTCAGCAAGTGCTCGGCGCCGTAGACCTCCGGGGTTTCCGACAGGATCGCGGTGCCGCCGGCGGCCACCAGGCGGTCCACGGCATTGCCCAGCGCCGGGTTGGCGGTGATGCCCGAGTAACCGTCCGAACCACCGCATTGCAGGCCGATAATCAGGTGTTTGGCGCTGACCGGCTCACGCTTGACCTGGTTGGCTTCGGCCAGCAGCGACTTCACTTGAGCAATGCCACTGGCAATGGTCTTGGAGGTGCCACCGGTGCCCTGGATGGTAAATGTGCGCAACGAATCGCTGCTTTCAAGGCCCTGGGCCGCGAGCAACTCAGGGATCTGGTTGGTCTCGCACCCCAGCCCAATCAGCAGCACCGAGGCAAAGTTAGGGTGGACGGCATAACCGCCCAGTGTCCTGCGCAGCATGGCCAGTGCCTCGCCGCCGGGGTCGACTGCGCAGCCAACGCCGTGGGTGAGCGCAACGACACCATCGACGTTGGGGTACTCGACCAGCGCTTCAGGATGAATGTCGCGGCGGAAGTAATCGGCAATCGCACGCGCCACCGTCGCCGAGCAATTGACCGAGGTCAGAATGCCGATGTAGTTGCGGGTCGCGACACGGCCATCGGCGCGCACAATGCCCATGAACGTCTCTGCGGTGGGCGCAGGACTGCCTTTGGCATCGACGCCGAAGGCATAGTCCCGAGAGAAATCGCCCATTGCGACGTTGTGAACGTGCACATGCTGTCCCGCTTCGATTGGCTGGCTCGCGAAGCCGATGATCTGCCCGTAGCGGCGCACGGGTTGGCCCACGTCGATATGACGCGCAGCGACTTTGTGGCCGGAGGGCACCGGCTCAAGTACCTGGATGCCTTCGGCCTTGAGCTCCAGGCCCTTGATCAGCGGTTGCCGCGCGATCAACACATCGTCGAGCACATTGAGTCTGATCACGGCATTGGCAGCGGTCTCGCTGCCTGTTGTAGTTATGAGTTGCATGACGGTTGCCTCGGTTTTTCAGGGAGCGCTATGGAGTCGGGCAGGTCAGGCCAACCCACGCTCGCGATAATCAATCAGGCTGGAGAACAGCATCAATCCTGAAGCCATGACGACGAAGAAGATCAGCGCCAGGAAGTACGAGCCGGTGAATTGCACAATCAGGCCGATCAGGATAGGCACGATCACCCCGACCATATTGCCGCAGAAGTTCATGCTGCCGCCCAACACGCCGGCTTTGGACTGGCCGCCGAGAATGGCGGGCAGGCACCAGTACATGCCGCACCAGCGAATGAAAAACAGCGCGACACAGAGCAGCGAGATAACCACGACGGCATCACTGCTGTAGGCCACGGCGAGGATACAGATCGCGGCAATTGCGGCGGAGCCTGCGAACATGCTGCGCATGACCGTGTTGGGTTGGCCGCCGGCAGCCTTCCATTTATCCGACACCCAGCCACCAAACAGTTCGCCGATGAAGCCGCATATGAAGATCAGGAAGGTGGCGCCGCCCATGGCCTTGATGTCGAGGTTATGGGCTTTGTGCAAGTAGCTTGGCATCCAGGTCAGCAGGCCGTAGAACACACTGTTGTAGCACGCGTACCCCGCGAACATGGCCAGTACCGAACGACTCTTGAGCAGGTCCTTGAGGATCGCCTTGCGCCCACCGGTGGCTTTCTTCGCGGCTTCGTTGGCATCGGTGATGTAGGCCAGCTCTGCAGCATTGACTTTCGGGTGCTCACTGGGATGGTTCCTGATGTACCACCACGCCCATATGCCCACGACCATGGTGCCGACGCCCGCGATGACGAATGCGATCCGCCACGAATCAAACCAGGTGATCAGCCCTGCGATCAGGATTGCGCCCAGTGCAGTGCCCAGCGGCGCGCCGCCGTCAACCAGGGTGGCGCCGCGCCCGCGTTCATTGGGCGTCAGCCAGGCACCGTTGAGCTTGGCGCCGGCCGGCATGATCGGCGACTCCGCGACACCCAGGCCGATACGGGTGATGAGCAACGTGATCCAGTTGTGCGCGCCGCCCGCCAAGGCCTGGAACAGGCCCCAGCCGACCGTGGCAATGCCGACGATATTGCGCGTCTGGAAACGGTCGAGCAGCATGCCGCCGGGGATCTGCATCAGCGCGTACGACCAGAAGAATGCACTCAGCATCAACCCTTCAAGCGCCGGCGTCATGTTGAAATCAGCTGAAATCAGCGGCAGTGCAACCGACAGTGAAGCCCGGTCGATGTAGTTGATGGCCGATAGCAGCAGCAGGAGCAGGAAAATCCTCCAACGTACGGTGGTCGGGCGGGCGGTGATGGCGGGACTCGCTGTCGTAGCGGTAACGACCTGTGCATTGCCAGTGGTCATTTTCATCTCACTCTTATGTTTATTATGAAATGCAGCCTTGCTTGAGGCCCGATCAAGGGCCGCATCGGTCAGAGCGTCTGTACTTCTCCAGTGCTGAAGGCGGGTGCAACCACTTCGATGGTGTTGCACAGCGGTTCACCGAACTCACGCATGCTGACTTCGAAACGGTCGCCCGGCTGGGTCTTGATGTTATCGGCTACCGACAGGGTGGCGGTGCCGAAGAAGTGCACATGCACGTCACCTGGACGCAGGAACTGGGCGTACTTGAAGTGGTGGTACTCAAGGTTCTCCAGGCTGTGGCACATGTTGTCCTCGCCACTCAGGAACTCTTTCTCCCATAACACGGTGCCGTCGCGCCAGATCCGGCTGGTCCCCGCCAGGTGCCGGGGCAACTCGCCCACGCGCAGCTCTGGCCCATAGGAGCAGTTACGCAGCTTGGAGTGTGCCAGGTAGAGGTAATTGCGACGCTCCATGACATGGTCGGAGAACTCGTTGCCCAAGGCAAAGCCCAGGCGGTAGGGCTTGCCGTCTTCGCCGATCACATAGAGGCCGGTCAGCTCTGGTTCTTCCCCCGCATCTTCGGCGAAGTCCGGCGACTGGAAGGCCTGGTTCGGGCGTACCACAATGGAACCATCGCCCTTGTAGAACCATTCCGGCTGGGCGCCCACTGTTCCTGCCGCCGGACGGCCGCCGTCGAGGCCCCATTGGAACATTCTGGCGGTGTCGGTAAGTGCGGCCTTGTCGTCGACTTTTTGCTGGTGCATCTGGTCGCGGGTGGAGGCGCTTCCCAGGTGGGTCAGGCCAGTGCCGCTGATCAGGCAGTGCGCGGGGTCTTCATGGTCGAGGGGCGGCAGGACTCGGCGTGCTTGCAGCACTTGGGTATAACCTTCTGGACCGGGGGTGGTGCCCCTGGCCTCGACTTCCTTGAGCAGGCTGCGACCATTGGCAATCGCGGCGAGGGCAAGCGTGCGGGTGCTGGATGCACCGTTGACGACTTGAATCGCGTCGCCTTCGACGACGCCGACTCCACGCTGGCCGGTGGAGTCTTCAAATTGGATTAATCGCATGGAGGAGCCTCAGCTTGTTGTTATCGTTGGGGCCACTTTAAATTTCCAGGCTGTTGCTGCCTAATGAGAGTTACGACCCGAGCGATAACTTTCAGGTATACCCATGCTTCCGTCCTTCTCATCCATCGTATCGCGCCTGAGGCTCAAGCAATTGCGCCTCTTGATTGCCCTCGACGAGCACGGCTCGGTGCGCAAGGCGTCGGAGATCATGGCGCTGTCTCAACCCGGTGCCACCAAGGCATTGCAGGAAATCGAAACCATCTTCGGCTCAAGCCTCTTCGAACGCACGAGCAAAGGTTTGGAAGCCAACGACCTTGGCCGCTGCGTGATTCGTTATGCGCGTTTGATTCACACCGACCTCGAGCACCTTCGCGAGGAAATGGTCGGCATTCTCAAGGGACACGGTGGACGCCTGGCGGTGGGCACCATCATGGGAGCCGTGCCGGCATTGGTGGAGAGCCTGGCGCGCCTTCGCGATAAACAGCCGGAGCTGTCGATTGCGATTGTCGAGGACACCAGCTCGCGGCTATTGAGCTTGCTGGATCAGGGGCGGTTGGATGTGGCGATCTGTCGAACCAGCGTCAGCCCACGCCCGACGGCTTACCAAACCCGTTTCCGCGCACAGGAACCGCTGGTCGTGGTGGCCAACCCGGGGCATCGACTGGCCAGCGCGCAGACGCTGCAACTCGCCGACCTCATGGACAGCCACTGGGTAGTCTTTCCGGTCAATATGCCCATGCGCTTGACCCTAGAGCGCGAGTTTCGCCAAGTGGGGTTGAGCTTCCCGCTGTACGCCATCGAGACCTCATCGACATTCACGACCTTGTCGCTGTTGCTCAAGGACCCGAACCTGGTCGCCGTCATGCCGAACGACGTGGCGCAAATGGCACTCGACCACGGCATGTTGGTCAAGCTGGCGTTGACCATTCAGTCGACCAGCGAGCCCTATGAAATCGTGACGCGGGCCGATGTGGAGTACACGGCGCCGATGGTTCTGTTGATTGAAGAACTCACCGGTGCAAGCGTGAGCCCAGCAGCAGGCGTTTGATAGGAATGAAGCGTCCCGTATTCAAGTACCTGCGCCGTTGAACATGCTCACCAGGCTGTGCGGTGCGTCGTTACCAAACAGCAACTCATGCAGTTCATTGCACTCTGCAGCCGTTTGCGCGCTGCGCGGGAACATCGCCTGTTCGTACGCATGCAGCGCGGCTTCGACGTCATCCGGGTGTGAGGCGATGGCTTTGCCGAGTTCGGCGCCATCGTACATGGCCAGGTTGGCACCTTCGCCATTCGGGGCTGCAAGGTGTGCGGCATCACCCACCAGCGTCACGCCCGGCACTCGGTTCCAGTGGTGTTCAACCGGCAGCGTGAAGAGCGGGCGCCATACCAGTTCGGTGTCACTGTGGGTAATCAGTGCCGTGAGGGCAGGGGACCAGCCTGTGAATACCTGCGCGATCCGTGCTGCCGCTGTTGGCGTGTGAGTGAAATCGATGGCGGCAAACCATTCCTGGGGCGCGGTGATGGCGACATAGGTGTGCAGCGTGGAGCCCTCCTCACGGTGCGCCTGGATGCCTTTTGCGGGTTGCAGGGCGAACATCGCACCGCCCCCTACCGCCTGGGCGGTGGCGGGGTGGCGGGTGTCGCTGTCATACAGGTAGGTTTCAATGAACGAGCGGCCCATGTACTCGGGGACGGCGGTGCTGAGCAGCGGGCGGACTTTAGACCAGGCACCGTCGGCCCCCACCAGCAGGTCGGTGACAACGTGAGTGCCGTCGGCGAAGGTCACCTCATGGCGGCCCGCGCCCAGGGCACGCACGCTATTGACCTTGTGGCCCCAGCGCACGGTACCGGCAGGCAGTGAATCGAGAAGCATCTTGCGCAGCTCGCCACGCATGACCTCGGGACGCCCGCCAGTGCCGTCGTCGGGTTGGTCCAACAGAACGGTGCCGTCCCAATCAAGCACTCGAGTCGCCTCGCGACCTTCCAGGACAAGGGCGCGGAATTCATCCGTCAGGCCCGCCGCCTGCAAAGCCAGTTGGCCGTTGTAGTCGTGGATGTCGAGCATCCCGCCTTGCGCGCGTGCGGTTGCCGACGGCTCGGCTTCATAGACCGTGGCGGCAATGCCGTGGACGTGCAGGACGCGCGCCAGGATGAGGCCGCCCAGGCCAGCCCCGATGATTGTGACGCAGGTGTGCATAAGGTACCTGTTGGCTGTGAGAAAGGGGCCGGCGGCGCGGCATGTCCCGGCCATCGTTGGCCGGAGATTTCTACCCTATTTTGCCGGCAGAAAGGGGGAGGCCTGCAACAAATGATTGTTCAGCCAAGCCGCGGGGCGCTACCGGTCAGGCGCCGTCATTCCAGCGGGGACGTGCAGCGCATCTCCGCAGCCCGCCAGCAATGCCAATCCATTCCTCGCAGGGCTGATAGGAATAGGCAAGCCTCACAGATGATCCGGCATAGGTCGGCAGCGGTGACTTGACTAACATCAGTACTCATCAACCGAGAGGCATGTCCATGAGCACTCACAAAACCCTGTTCATCACCGGCATCAGCAGCGGCTTTGGCAAGGCCCTCGCGACCGAGGCATTAGCGGCCGGTCACCGTGTCATCGGTACCGTGCGTAATGAAGCAGCCCTTGAAGCATTCGAGGCGTTGTCTGCCGACCGTGCCCACGGGGTGATTCTGGATGTCACCGACTTTGCGCGGATCGACAGCGTCGTCGCCGAGATGGAGACTCGCTACGGCCCGGTGGACGTCCTGGTGAACAACGCAGGGTACGGCCACGAGGGGATTTTCGAAGAGTCGTCGCTGGAAGACATGCGCCGCCAGTTCGACGTCAACGTGTTCGGCGCAGTTGCCGTGACCAAGGCCTTTGTGCCGTATTTCCGGGAGCGTCGCCGCGGACACATCATCAACATCACGTCCATGGGCGGCACCATCACCATGCCTGGGATCGCCTACTACTGCGGCAGCAAATTCGCGCTCGAAGGCATCTCCGACACGCTGAGCAAGGAGCTCAAGCCGTTCAATATCTTCGTGACCGCCGTGGCGCCGGGCTCGTTTCGCACCGATTGGGCCGGCCGCTCCATGCAGCGTACGCCGCGCAGCATTGCCGACTACGACGCCAGCTTTGATCCCGTGCGCCAGGCGCGTGAAGCCAAGAGCGGCCACCAACTGGGCGACCCGCAGAAGGCTGCGCACGCCATGCTGCAGTTGATCGCCAGCGACAATCCACCGGCCCACCTGCTGCTGGGCAGTGACGCGCTGGGATACGTGCGCGAAAAACTTGAGCAATCCCTGCGCGATATTAGCCACTGGGAGGCACTGACGCGTTCTACGGATGGTTAAGAAGCCGGGAATTGGCAAGGGAGGAGGTTGGTTGTCACCCAGCCGCCTGGCATAAGGCGCGTGTCTTCACCCTGGATGTCTCCTATCGCTCTCATACCCAATGATTTTGGAGATTTCCGCTACGCACGATCGCATTGATCTGCTGCAAGTGACTCATGGACGCCAGAGCCAGGCTTGAGCCTTGGGGGGCATGGAGGGCGGCCTGAGCCAAGACTCTCTGCCGAAACTGGCTGAGCTGGGCAGGCGTCAGGTACTCGGCTTTGTCTTCCCTCTTACCCTTGATCCGGACCAGCACCTCTTCTGGTAGTTGAGTACTTTTAACTTCGCATCCGAGCAGTAAAGTGGCCAGGTCTGCCAGGCTGCGCACTTCTATTTCCTTAAGTTTGCCGCCGTTTGCACCACCCGACAGTGGGTGATTCTGATTTTGGTATGAATAGAGCTTGGTGGCGTTGCCCGAGTGGTCATGAATAGGATGGGAGGAAAGATTCCTGAGTTTTTCAAAACCAAACACTACCGGTATTACCGTGCCTTTATTGATCAGGCTCAAATAAGGCGCTTTACCCTGCTCCAACGCCTCGCGTAGTTTGCAAGCCCACTGCGTATAAAGGACCTCCAGCGCTTTACCTTCGAGCACACAGTCGGGGGCGTTCTCGAACTTAAACGTTATGCTGCGAGGAAGTTTCACCGCGTTGACGCTTTGCTCAGGGGGCGCGGTGAGCAGCTTGCTGGCAGCACCGGAAACGATATAGGCATCATGCAGAAAGTTTTGCAGCCACGCGCTACCTTCAGCATTAATAGCCTGGGGATCTTTTATAGCGAGCGTCACCGGCTTGTAAGTCAGCGAAAGTGGCGAACCTCGATCCGTTGAGTGTGTGAGGATCTGGGTCAAACGGTGTTGCTGGGCGCGGGATGACGCGCTAGAGGGCACAATCCCGAGGCCTCGTGAGTAGGTACGGGCCTTGGTGCGCAGGTTTTTACGGGTCGTGGCATCCGTGGCACTTTCAGGCGTTCGATCAGAGAAAAAAACCCGACCATTCAACGACTGTGAGCCCCCCTTGGCATCATTGACACCGCCCTTGAGCGAGCCAGAGGTCAGTATTTCCAGGCCCCACGGGGAACCATGCAGGGCTTCGGGCTTGATGTAGCCCAGAGGTGCAGTAGGGTTTAAGGATTGCAACAAGGCAATGCGCATGCGGGAGAGGCTGCGCTTGTCCAGGTCACGCATGCTCTCCAGCACATCGATAGGCGAGCGACGTTCGCTATCCAGCACGTCGGCGCGCATGCCTTCGATGCGCGCTTGCAACACCTGCTTGCTATCGCCGCGGGCCACAGCAGCATGAATCGGGTCGTTAGTGTTGCAAATCATCAGCGGCGCTATCGAAGCGCTATTGCCGGGAGGAACACAACTCATACCATGGCTCCAAACTTATTCAGCGTGCAGCTTAGTGGTGTTGCTGTCCTTTCCAGTTCTATTACACCTATTGATATCCCTAGCGCGTTCAACATCTGATGTACGCGGGCATTTAGATGTCGCTGCATTTTCCCAACGGCTCTTTTGATCGAATCGGTGTCAGGCACAAATGCCGCCCATCAGGTGAGGGCGGCCTTGCCTCGGTGTTGGGGCGACGCTCAATTGCCTCTGTAGGTCGAGAAACCGTAGGGACTGAGCAGTAGCGGGATGTGGTAGTGCGCAAGGGTACCGTCTACTTCAAAAATGACCGGTACTTCGGGGAAGAAACTCGAGACCTTGTGAGCTTTGAACCACTCACCGGTTTTGAAGGTGACACGGTAGGTGCCTTTCTCCAGGGCCTTACCTTCCGGGTACAGGCCGGGAATACGCCCTTGCTCGTTGGTCGCAGCGCTGTTGAGCAGGCTCCAGTTGTTGCCATCCTGTTTTTCCAGCGTGACATTGACGCCAGGGGAGGGCAGACCATCTTGCAGGTTGAGTACATGCACGCTGAGCGGGTTTCCTGCCGCGAATGCCAGCGAAGAGGCGACACTCAATACAACGCCAGCGAACAACGATTTTAATCCAGTCATGAGGATGTCCTTAGTTTTTGACGGTAGGTAGAATTTTGTTGATAGCGGCTAATGCGCAACCTTCATCGGTTGCTGCACCACCGGCGCCGGCCACGCCTATGGCGCCAATGACTTGTCCTTCAAACAGCAATGGCACTCCGCCACCGAGCAGCAATAGCTCATGCAGGGTGTTGAGGTTTTCCGCATCGGGGGTGCTGCGGGCACGCTCTGCCAATAGCCGTGTCGGGGTCTTAGTCGATAGGGCGGTATAGGCCTTGCGTTGGGCTGCCAATGTATTGTGTGGGCCAACGTTATCGTCACGCTGCAGGGCGACCAAATTGCCTCCTCGGTCGACAATTGCCGCAACACCGGTACGACCATCGGCATGACACGCTGCCAGCGCGGCATTCAGCAAATCATTGGCGATTGCCAGTGAAACGTCGTTGCGCTGTACAACCTGATCCGCAGATGCAACCGCGAGCGCAGAGCTCATTGCGAGTGGCATCAGCAATAAGTTCGATAGGCTTGTCCGCATGCTTTTTCCTTTATTTGGTCTGGCTGAGTCGTGGTCAGGCAGGATGACGCGTGCGGGCCGTCAGAATGATTGCCTGATGATTACCAAGATGTAATGTGCCAAAACGCTCAGGCGCGCTAGCCTATGCTCCAGTTCTGGAGGAAAAGATGCGTATCCTGGTTGTTGAAGATGAAGCGAAAACCGCGGATTACCTGCACAAAGCCCTGACTGAATCGGGCTACGTGGTAGAAGTCGCCCTGGATGGCCTGGAGGGCCAGTATCTGGCGCAGGAAAGTGAGTTCGACTTGATCATTCTGGACGTCATGCTGCCGCGCCTGGACGGCTGGCAACTGCTCCAGATCATTCGGCGCAAGTGGCAAACCCCGGTGCTTTTCCTGACCGCCAGGGATTCTGTGGAGGATCGGGTCAAAGGGCTCGAGTCAGGCGCCGATGATTACCTGGTCAAACCTTTTTCCTACGCCGAGTTGTTGGCGCGCGTACGTACGCTGCTGCGCAGGGGGCCGCCCCGTGAAGTCGAGCAGTTCCTGGTTGCAGACCTGAGCCTGGACCTGTTGCGCCGCAAGGTCACGCGCCAGGGTGAACGGCTGACCCTGACCAACAAGGAGTTTGCCTTGTTGCACCTGCTGGTCAGTCGGGAAGGCGAGGTGCTATCTCGCTCCTCGATTGCTTCGCAGATCTGGCAGATGAACTTTGACAGCGATACCAATGTGGTCGATGTCGCCATTCGGCGACTGCGCGCCAAGGTTGACGATCCTTACCCGCTCAAGTTGATACACACCGTGCGGGGCATCGGCTACATGCTTGAGGTGCAATCCTGAAACTGTTTCCGCGTACCCTGAGCTTGCGCCTGGCGGTCATGTTCGCGTTGGTCAGCGCGTTGCTGCTGGGCTCCATCGGGTTTTATCTTTATCAGTCGCTACAGCGAGAAATCGCGTGGCGCGATGACCAGGCGCTGCTCGGGCGCCTGGAGCGCATGCAAGCACTGATCAACGACAGTGTCAGCGTCGAGCAACTCAGAAATCGGCCCAAGCTCTACGAAAACATGCTGGGCAATCGCGACAACCTGCTGTGGATTGTCGATGACACCGGCCAGGTACTGATCGAAATCAACCCCGTCAGCATGCGCTTGCCCACGTTACCGGCTGCAGCCCAGGCTCAGCTCGGTGACGGCGACTCTTCGGTGTCAGTGCGGCTTGCCTGGCAGCATGTCATGCAGGGTGGTCGCGGCTTGACGCTGATTGCCGGCAAGTTGTTGAGTGAGCGCGAGCAGATGCTGGCGGCGTACCGTCTCAAGCTCTGGCTCGCCCTGTCAGTCGGCGCGCTGCTGGCTTTTGTGCTCGGCGGGTGGGTCAGTCGACGAGGCTTGCAGCCTGTGCGCAGGCTGGCTCAGCGCGCCGCCGCGATTGATGTGCAACATCTGCATCTGCGGCTGGACGAGTTCAACGAGCTGAGTGAGCTGCAAGTGCTCAGCCATGCGCTCAATCAAATGCTTGCACGTCTTGAAGACGGGTTCGCCCAGCTATCACGGTTCTCGGAAGACCTCGCCCACGAGATGCGTACGCCACTGAGCAACCTGATGGGGCATACCCAGCAAAGCTTGAGGCACAGCCGCTCCATCGAGGACTATCAAAACCTGCTGGTGTCGAACCAGGAAGAATATGAGCGTCTGGCGCGGATGATCGACAGTATGCTGTTCCTCGCACGGACTGAGCAGCCGCAAGCATCCGTGCAGGACGAACTCATTAACCTGCATGAACTGGTCGAGCAACTGTGTGAGTATTTCGAAGGTGTGGCGCAAGAACGCGACGTCACCCTGATTAATCAGGCCCATGGCGAGTTGCGTGCCGATCCGGCGTTGATCCGTCGAGCATTGGCTAACCTGGTGGCCAACGCCCTGCGCTACGGTTCTCCCGCGGCGGAGGTGATTATTCGCAGCGTGGTGCGCGAGGCTGGGGTCGAAGTCTCTGTACACAACCAGGGCCCGCCCATTGCCGCGGAGCACCTACCGCGACTTTTTGAGCGCTTCTACCGGTGCGACCCATCACGCAATCAGCCGGATGATTCCGGGGGCCTGGGGTTGGCCATCGTGCATTCAATCATGCAGTTACATGGCGGCCGGGTCACCGTAGACAGCCGCTCATCAGGAACGAGCTTTCGCCTGGAGTTTCCTGCGCAAAACCCTCGCGTTGTCTGATTCAGCGTCTAACGACTAAGCCTAAGCAGAGAGGTGCTTTTCGCAGCGCCTCTTTTTTTGAGGCATCAACGACCAGCGGTCATCATAAAAAGTGGAACTCCCGCTCATCCCCACCGGTCAACTTTTCTGTCCCGATAAGACGCCTATTCCTCTGGTCGCCAGAGCAGTTGGCTTAATTTGAGTTTCCACTGACACGAAGGTTTATGAATCATGAAAAGTGAACAGGTAGAAGGTGTTGCAGAAAAGCTGACTGGCAAGGCACAAAGCGCCGTGGGAAAACTGTTCGGTGATTCGAAGCTGGAAGCCGAAGGCGCCGGACGCCAAGCGGCGGGTCAGCTGACCCAGACTTACGGCGACGCACTGGACAGTGTTTCGACGTTCGTTAAAGAGAAGCCTGTTGCCGCACTGGCAATCGGTGCAGTAGCACTGCTGGTGCTTGACCGTCTCCTGCGGCGCTAAGCCAGGAGGAGGCCGTCAATAGCTTTTCCGAAACCTTCCCTCTGACTCTCCAGGGCTTCCCATCAGGAGAGGGGGAGGGAGGCGATTCAGGCAGGCATCCACGCTGCTGATCTCGCTGGCTCGCCGCGTCGGCAGCCGCGTCGTAGAGGCCTCTAGCGGCTGCACTGGGTCGTATCCGGAGTTGTCAGCTGTGATTGATCATCTACACCATCATGGCCTGTTCGCCAGGAGCTTTCGAACCTCGGCGATGATCAAGTCGATATTAAATGGCTTGGCCAATACAGCATCAAACAAATCTGATCTCTGCATACCGATATGTGCCTGAGCACCGCTCATCAAGATAATCGGCAAATGGCCAGCGGACGGGAGGGCTCGGACAGCTGTGGCGAATTCCAGGCCATCCATGACCGGCATCATAAAGTCGGTAATGATCAGGGCTGGCTGTTCTCTATTGAGCACCTCGAGGCCTTTTTGACCATTGCTGGCGGTCACCACCATGAACCCCTCATCCTCCAGCGCGAAGCAGAGAATATCAGCGATCAAATACTCGTCGTCGACGACCAGGATGGTGGTCATGTTAATACAACCTGCTCAAAAGCTTAAAAAGTTGAACCGGGGCATGAATCAGTGGGGACTGAGGGTTCATGTCTTAAAGCCTTTTTCAGGAAAACATCATGATCACGGATGACGACCTCAAATCGAGAGGGATCGTAAGAGCTGTCTCTTACTTTAAGAATGGATAGCGTCCTGCTTAGTTCAGAGTGATTCTCAGAGAACCGCATCAGCATCAGGTTGTCGACGATGCTGGACAGGTCAGAGTTCGGTGCACTGACCTCTGAGCCAAAAAGATCGCGCATTTCCCAGGACGCAAATACCGTAACGCCCCTGGATCGCAACTCGTTCATCAGCGCACTGAAGAAGTCAGTAATACGCGCGGGATTTGTCGAGACACGTGTCATACCGCTGAGGCTATCGATGAACAGACGCTTGATGCCCTTATCTTCAACGATACTCAGCAATCGTGCCCCCAGGCCATCCAGCAGGCCTTCGGTAGTCGGCTGCCAGGCAATATTCAGGGCACCACTGTCTTCCATACCTTTGATATCGATACCCAGTGATTGGCCTTTAAGCCGCAACCGCTGTGGGCTCTCGTAGAAACCAAAATGCAGTCCCGGAGCCTCCACCGTCGATTCGGCCAGGAATTTGAGGCCCAGCGTGGTTTTGCCAATTCCTGATGGGCCAATGACCAGAGTCACACTGGAACTGTAAAGGCCTCCGCCCAATATGTCGTCCAGTGAGTCAATGCCACTGGCAATGCGCGTCATGTCGGCGCTGTCTGGGGCGGACGGGTGGCTGTAGAGACTTTCGAGTCGAGGGTAAACCACCAATCCGTTGTCGGTGATCTCACATTCATGAAGGCCTGTCATTGCCCCACTGCCGCGAGTTTTACGTAGTTGAATACGGCGCACCGAGCGAGTGCCATATAGTTCTTCACCCATTTCAATCACGCCGTCTACCATCGTGTGCTCAGGGCTGCCGTCATCGAGTCGCGAACTGGTAAGAAACAGGACGGTGCAACCGGCGAAAGCCGCATGCCCTTGCAACTCTGAAATGAATTTCTTGGTGTCGATGTGCGAATCGGCTTTTGAGCGCGCATTGAGCAAGCCGTCGACTACCATCACGGTGGCTTTTTGGCGACTTATCTCGCGCCGAAGCAGCTTTACTACTTCATCCAGGCCTTCGTTTTCCAGGGTGTCAAAAGCACTGACAAATTGAATTTCGGCGCCGACTTTGGACGAGTCGAAAAAGCTTAGCGTAGAAAGAAACTGAAACAGGCGGTCATGTGACTCGGCCAGAAGCGTGGCGACCAGAACCCGGCCTCCATTGCTCGCATGATGGAACCCAAGTTGGTTGGCGAGGATCGTTTTTCCAGATCCCGGGCGCCCTTGGATTATGTATGAAGCGCCTGCGACCAGCCCTCCCTTGAGCAGAGCATCGAGCCCTTCGATTCCACTTTGGAGGCGTTTTAGCTTTTCCACGTTGCGACCCTGATCTGAAAAAACAGGCTGTTTAAGCCGAGTGAGGCGGAATGCTAACGCCATTTTCGTTCTGGGGCCATTCTCGGCTGAAGCATGGCTGACTTAGAGCGTTATATGGCCCATTCCAGTCGCCTTGAACTCGGACTTAGACTCTCTAAAGTCACGGCGAAATCAGCCTTGCTAGCAGATGACCCTTTAATCTCGCAGTGATTCAATTGCAGTTAGAGATAGCGAGCGTTTGCGACAAGTGGAATGAAGTCAGGCAAAGCGTAGGAGGGGCGTTGAACTGGCCTGATCTTCATCGCTCAGTTGGCTTCCTGCTCCCACTCTATAGAAAGGCTCGACGGAATCCTTGTCAGCTCATGTAACTCGCAGTCCTGGGTGATGAAGATGGCCACCGATCGACCTCCAGACTTTGTACGAAGTAGCCGTGGCGCGGAAAACGCTGTGCCGACTGTCTGCATCAGAAAATCCCTCTCTGGTGTACAGATCAGTGCTTTGCTTCTGAGCAGTTTTTCACCGAGACAGCCGGTGACGTTTTCAAGCCAGTCGATGGCATCGCCCGGGTCCGGCTCATTTAGCTGAGCCTGGTATACGTGTATGCGTGGGTGAGCGGTGGCTTGAACGAGCTTGCGTTGGGGGAGGGTGTGATCAAGTGGGCGTAGGGTCGCGTTCAGAAAAGCGCGATGGCTCCTCTTGGCTTGCGATATCTCTTCGACAATGGTTGCGAACGGGTTGATTCGCTCCGCTGTTGCCATTGCAGTGCACAGTTCCTGCTGTGACGCTGAATCGATCTTGGTGAGCACTACAGTTTGGGCTGCACTAAGTTGAGCGGCTGCTGCATCGAACTGGGTGCTTAGTAAGGACGGTCTCGTGCAGTCGTAGGTGCAGATGATCGAAACGGCCATCTGCAGGTGGGCTAAGCCAGCCAGGGAGCGCACCACTTCTCCGGGCATGGACAGCCCGCTGCACTCCAGGATGATTCGTTCAAATGGCGGTAAATCCATCCGTGCCCTGGATTCAATTAGATGTTGCACCGTGGTGACCAAGTCATTGTTAAGGCTGCAGCAAACGCACCCATTGCTGAGTGTTTCGATGACCAGCCCATTGGTCGAATCGACGAGTACCGCGCCGTCGATGTTGACGGCACCGGCTTCGTTGACGATTACCGCTGTGCCGTTGCTGTCTTCTACGGTGTAGAGAAGCTGTTCCAGCAGGGTGGTTTTGCCGCTGCCCAGCGGGCCGGTCAAGATGAAGAAATCGATACCCTTTGCAGGAGAAATCATATCCGCCTCCTACAGGGTTGGCTTATGTTCGCCGTTCCAGGTTTCGTCAACCATCTCGCGGACATCGGCGAGCAGTTCCCCGGTATCAAAAATGACGCCGCCCTTGAGGGTGTAATCAAGGCAGCGCTTACGTTCGGCTACGTTGGTGTCATCGTTGAGTCGCACGGCGCCAGTCCCGTAAAGCAGCTTGAAGTCCGACAAGGGGTTCTGGTTATGAATGAGGATGTCGGCCTCTTTTCCGACCTCCAGGGTGCCAGTCTTGTGCTCAATACCCAATAGTTCGGCCCCTTGCAGGGTGGCAGCACGCAGCACCTCCTGTGGCGTGAATCCCGCCTCTTGTAGAAGCTCAAGCTCACGTACAAAGCCGAAGCCATAGACCTGGAACATGAATCCGGAATCGCTGCCTGGGCACACCCGACCCCCTCGGTTTTTGTACTCATTCAAGAACTGCATCCAGATCCTGAAGCTTTCCTTCCACTCCAGTTCATTCTTGGTTGACCAGCGAAAGAAGTAGGCGCCGTGCCCACCTCGTTGAGGCTGGAAGTAGTTCCAGGAGGTGCTGTCGGTGTACTCCTGATGCCAGTCAGCGCGACGAGCTCGCATTACGTCACGGTTACTGTCGTAGACATTCATCGTCGGAACAAAGGTGTGGCCCACCTCAAGGAATGCTTCGAGCACCTCATTCCACTTCTGGCTACCTGGTTTTGTTGCCTGCAGGAATGTTCTGCCGGCGGCGGCGAAGCGGATGTACTCGTCGTTGTAGTTGTAGTCGTCATCAATGAACTGAAGGGTACTTCCTTCCATCAGCGCTTCGGGGAGGCCGTAGGAATGCTCTGTGCTGGTCAGTCCCCACTTCGCTGTCTTGAGCGCGTTCATGCGGCCGACTGAAAGCTGGGCATGGTGGCAGCAGGTTTTGAGCCCGAGGTTTTGGCACTCGTCCAAAGCGGCTTCCATAATGGCGGGTGGAGAGCCAAAGAACTTCACACCACAGGCGCCTTTCTCGCGCACCTGGCGCAACCACTCACGTCCTTGCTCTGGGCTGTAGATCACCTTCAGGTAATCGTTCACAGCAGGGAAGTAGACGTACGGGTAGAGATTGGGCGCCCCGATGGTGTGATCAGCTGACGCACGTTGCTGCTCACATGTCCAGGCGAGCCCGTTCATGCAGCCGGCCTCTCGCACCGAGGTGACGCCATGGGCCAGCCAGAGCTTGTATACGTAATCGGCTGAAAGCATCTCACCGCTTTCTGCGTGAAAGGGTGTGCCGACGTGAGCGTGACAATCAATGAAACCTGGCGTAGCGAACTTGCCATGGCAGTCGATCTCGCGAACGCCTTCTGCGGGGCGACGGGCGGGGTTTATCGGCAGCCCGGGGACGCCAACCGCTGCGATTTCAGTGATGAGGCCATTTTCGACAACGATATCGGCAGGCCCCCAAGGTGGGGCACCGGTACCATCAATGACCGTGATGCCTCGAAGCACCAGGCGGGAGTATGGTCCATTGCCTCGCTCGTTGCTGGTGGCGGGTTTGACTTGGCCAAGGCCTTTCTTGGCGAAGCCGGCGACCATTTCTTCGCCTACCTCAATTGACGTAGCAGGGCTCGTCTTCACATAGCCTCCTATTGTTTTATTTACCGACCAGCGACGACTAGTGGCGGGCCTGTTGGAGTTGAGCAGGGGCTCACAGCATTTTAGACGCTGATGTCGAGCCACTCAGGGGTGTGGAGTTACCACAGCACCCTAGGCAGATGGGCAGTAAGAAAGTCGGCCTGAATCGGGTGGTCTTTGTGACCTTTGCTCAGGCTCTACAGGGCCTATCTCAGCCATCGGGTGGCGCGGCTTGGATGTACGGCTGGAGGATTTGCCCTTACACCCATCCTATCCCTGCAGCCCTTGCATTTCTTAGTGTCTGGAGTCGAAGCGAGACGGTTAAATTCCGACTCGGAATAGGTTGAAGTGCTCGAAATAGGATTTATTTGCCTCAAATTCCTATTTTGGTGTGGTAGAAGCGCGACGTTCCCAGGCGCTCAATTGACGAACCCTACAACAACGACAAAAGGCGCGGCTTTCACAGAAGGCTCGAGGGAATCTGAAAATGAGTGCAATTAGTTTGGATGTTGGTCGTGCGGTGGATATGAGCGCAATGCGGCGCAAAGCTATCATCGCCACTGTTCTAGGGAATGGATTCGAGTGGTTTGACTTCATGGTGTATGGCTTCTTTGCCATTATCATCGGTAAGTTATTTTTCCCTACCGGAGATGACTTGACGTCGCTGATGCTTTCGGCGGCAACTTTTGGTGTCGGTTTTTTGGTGCGGCCGGTGGGCGGTGTGCTGATCGGCATCTACGCTGATCGCTATGGCCGCAAGGGGGCGTTGTCTCTGACCATCATCTTGATGGGGGCTGGTACGGCCCTGATTGGTTTGGCGCCGACCTATGAGCAGGCAGGTATGCTCGCTCCATGTATCATCGTATTTGCGCGACTGCTCCAGGGTATCTCTGCGGGGGGTGAGATGGGTGCCGCCACGGCTTATCTGACTGAACAAGCACCTGAAGGGAAGAAGGCTTATTACTCAAGCTGGATCCAGACGAGTATTGGCTTTGCAGTTCTGCTCGGTGCTTGTTTCGGTACCGGCATTACACTCGGCTTGAGCCCGGAGGAGGTCGAGAGCTGGGGTTGGCGAATTCCATTCCTGTTCGGCATCCTGATTGGCCCTATCGGATTCTTCATTCGCCGCAACCTGCATGAGTCACCGGTGTTTGAAGAGTCTTGCGAGCTGACCGAGACGCCGCTGCGAGACGTTCTTCGCGAGTATCCACGGCAGGCGGTCGCCAGCTTCGCCATGATCGTACTTTGGACGGTGTGCATCTATGTCATTCTGTTTTATATGCCAACCTACTCTGTGAAGGTGCTGAAGCTTCCTCAGTCTGCCTCCTTCATTGCCGCTATGGTGGGCGGCGGCGTAATTGCGTTCTGCTCTCCAATCACGGGTTACATTTCTGACAAGGTTGGTCGCAAGTACCTGCTAGCTGGAGCCTCGGCGGTGATACTTCTTGTGGCTTGGCCGATGTTCAATATGATCGCCAGTTCGCCCTCGCTTTACACACTCTGCATCTTCCAGGCGGTGTTTGGTGTCCTGATCGCGGTTTACACTGGTCCGATACTCGCTGCGCTTTCAGAGACCTTTCCCACCAAGGTGCTGTCAACGGGCCTGTCCTTGGCCTACAACCTTGCAGTGATGACTTTTGGTGGGTTTGCCTCGCTGATCCTCACTTGGCTTATCAGTGTTACCGGCTCGGTTACCGCTCCAGCTTTCTATGTGATGATCGCGGCAGCGTTCAGTTTTCTCGGTGTAATGCTCGGTTATCGGCAGCCTGGTCGTCGCTGATCCATGAAGCGCCGGGGTCGCTTATGCGATACCCGGCGTTCTTGCGGTGTATTGGGCGATCTCATCTGAAATTTTGTCTTTGCTTAATTCCTATTTTGAGCAGGATAAAATAATGCTTTTATCCTTCTTTGAGTTGGTAGAGCTGCGCGCTTTCTCGGCTTACAGTACCTAACCTCCGTCGCTCTACCTCCGGTCTTCCGCGTAGGGCTTCACGTTGTGTTCCCGTGCTGCTGATCGAGACCAGGCTTTTCCAAATGACAAAAAATAATCCTATCCCGTTCGACCTCAATGTCCTCATGAGTCTGCGCTCCAAACTGGAGGCTGAGACCTCGGCGGAGGTGAGGTTCGACGCAGCGACTCGTGCGATCTACGCCTCTGAGGCATCGAACTACCGTCAACTGCCAATCGGTATCGTGATCCCTAGAAGCATCGACGACATCATCGCCACGGTGCGAGTGTGCAGGGATTCCGGGATTCCGATTCTTCCTCGTGGTGCTGGTACTTCGATGTGTGGCCAAGCCGTCAACGCTGCGGTGGTCATTGATGCGTCTAAATATCTCAATGCAATTCACGAGATCGATCCGGGCCGACGCCTGGCCAGGGTTGAGCCAGGCGTCATTTGCGATCAGCTCAAAGGCGAAGCTGCAAAGGTGGGCTTGACCTTCGGCCCTGATCCCGCGACTCATAGCCGTTGCACCCTTGGCGGCATGATTGGGAACAACTCCTGCGGCGCTCACTCGGTAATGGCCGGCAAGACGGTAGAGAACGTGGAGCGGCTGGAAATTCTCACCTACGACGGTGAGCGTTTTTGGGTCGGGCCGACCGATGAGGCCACGTATCAGGAGCATATCAACGCCGGTGGCCGTCGCGCCGAAATCGTTCGTTCCTTGAAGGCGTTGGTAGATAAGAACGAGGAGCAAATTCGTCAAGGCTTCCCCAAGCTGAAGCGTCGAGTCTCGGGTTATAACCTGGATCAGTTGTTGCCGGAGAATGGCTTCAACATTGCTCGAGCACTGGTAGGTGTGGAGGGTACTTGCGTGACAGTGCTCCAGGCCGAGACCCTCCTGGTGAAGAATCCAACTCATCGTGTCCTTTTGGTATTGGGTTACGAGGAGATCTACTACGCCGCCGATTCGGTCCCTCAGTTGCTACCGCTCAACCCTATCGCCATGGAGGGGCTGGACGACGGCATTATCGAGGGACTCAAAGAGCGCGGTATGAAGCTCGCTGACATTGCGGAGCTGCCTGCCGGCAATGCCTGGTTGATGATTGAGTTCGGCGCGCTCTCAACCGAAGATGCGATCGCTTTCGCTCAGAAAGCCGTCGATATAGCGCCAGAGCTGCCAGGGCGTCCAAGCGTCCGGCTGGTTACGGATGCCGGCTTGATGAACCGGATTTGGACAATTCGTGAGACCGGGGCTTCGGCCACTTCCCTGGGGTTGGACCCCAACGAACCTGATCCTGTCGTGGGCTGGGAAGATGCGGCGGTTGAGCCAGAGCACCTGGGGAAGTACCTGCGCGAGTTCAAGAGCCTAGTCAGCAACTATGGCTACAAAACGAATCTCTATGGCCACTTCGGCGATGGTTGCATCCACTCTCGGATCACCTTCGATTTGAAGTCTCAAGATGGCCTGGACAACTGGCGGGCGTTCCTCGACGAGGCTGCACACTTGGTTGTCCGTTACGGCGGCTCTTTGTCCGGCGAGCACGGCGACGGCCAGGCAAAGGGTGAGTACCTGCGCATCATGTACTCCGCCGAGATAATGAATGCCTTTGCCGAGTTCAAGGCTATCTGGGATCCGCTCAACAAAATGAACCCAGGCAAGCTGATCCATGCAATGCCTGTCGATGCCAACCTTCGCTTGGGTCCAGATTACAAGCGTCGAGAAATCCCCAGCCAGTTCACATACGACCCTCGTCTCGGCGACAAAGGCCTGGCTCGCGAATCCGAGCGCTGCATTGGAATGGGTAAGTGCCGCTCCCTGGAAGGTGGAACCATGTGCCCGAGTTTCAGGGCTACACGCGACGAAAAATACTCCACGCGGGGTCGTGCGCGCCTGTTCTTCGAGTTACTCAAGGGCGAGGTGATTGAGGATGGCTGGCAGAACGAAGAGGTCAAAGACTCGCTTGATTTGTGCTTGAGCTGTAAAGGCTGCAAGACCGACTGCCCTACCAATGTGAACATCGCGCGATATAAAACCGAATTCCTCAATCGTTACTACAGCGAGAAGCGTCGCCCGGTCATGGATGCGATGATTGGCCGAATTGGTGAATGGCTGCCCCATGCCACCAAGTTTTCACCTGTACTCAATTACGCGATGGGTAACCCGCTGGTGCGCACAGCAGGTTCATATTTCGGCCTGGCGCGCCACGCCAAATTTCCCAAGATCGCGGCGAAGAGCTTTCGCAGTGGTGTCACAGCCAAGCGTATCCTGAAAAACCAGGGCCAGCGCACAGGCACTGAAGTGCTGTTGTGGGTAGATAGCTTCAACAATGGGTTCACGCCCAAGGTGTTGGAGGCGGGTGTGACTGTCCTGGAAACGCTCGGCTTCAATGTGAAGCTGATGAAGCGTCATGTGTGCTGTGGCCGGCCTTACTACGACGTGGGGATGATTGATCAGGCGAAGGCTAATCTGGAGCAGATCCTCACTCAGTTGGAGCCGGTGTTGGAGGAGCGCATGCCTGTCATTGTTCTGGAACCAAGCTGTCTTTCGGTATTCCGAGACGAAATGCCCAGTTTGTTCCCAGCAGACCCGCGTGCCAAGCAACTCGAGGAGTCGATCATGACCCTTAGTGAGTTCATCAAGAGTCGTGGCTTGCAATTGCCCCTGATTGATGAAGATGTCCGCATTCATGGTCATTGCCATCAGAAGTCTTGTGGCGGCATGGAAGGCGAGCAAGGCGTCCTGGAGAAGCTCGGTGGTAAAGGCCAGGTGATCAATTCCGGTTGCTGTGGTGTTGCTGGAGCGTACGCCTACCACAGCAAAACGGCTCCGATAGCCAAGATCATCGGTGAAAAAGAATTCAAGCCCCATATCGACAAGATCCCACAGGAAACTCCGGTGGTCGCCGATGGATTCAGCTGCCGGGGTCAGATCCGAAACGTGAGTGGTCGAGAAGCCATGCACTTGGCTGAGTATCTCGCGAAAATTCTGGGCTAGTCGCGCCAGGCACGGCATTCTCATGCATTCGGCTGCTGGGGCCTGTGTCCTGGCAGTCAGTGGATGCAGCGTGTAGGTACTTATGGAGTGGAGTAGGTTGGTCATGAAGCTCGATACTGCGATTGAAAACACTGTGTTGCGCGAAGCCTCTGTTGTTGCAGGGGCAAATGCCATGGATCGCGAAATAACGTGGGTTCATATCGTCGATCACCCTGAGATCACCAATTGGTTGAAACCAGGCGAGCTGCTGTTGACCACCGGTTACAACTGGCCGGTGGATGACGATGAAAGCCGAAGCATGGTGCGTCGCCTCAGTGAGATCGGCTTGGCAGGAGTCGTTCTGGCAGTCCCGCATTTTCGGGAGCACTTCACTGAAGCGGCAATCGAAGAAGCCAACCTCTGCAATCTGCCTCTGCTTGAATTGCCTTGGGAAATTCCGTTCAGCGACATCATGCACGATGTGTTGGCACGGATCATCAATATCCAGGCCGAGACGATTCGCCGCTCTGACCACATCCATCGCACATTGACCGAAGCTGCGCTGGAGGGGAAAAACCTGGAGGGGCTGGCTAAGGCTTTGAAAGCGGCACTCGACAAATCAGCTACCGTCGTTTCCGTGGACGGGACGATATTGGGGGCGTCCGACCCCAGCGCAGATGAAGCCTGCGAACGACTGCTGGTTAAAAAACTCACCGAGCTGGAGCCTCTCACTGCTTTTTTCGAGTCCAATGTCCCTAAAGTGGTTTCGGAGTGGGTGACCAAGCCCAGGTTGGGTGGAGCCATCCGTTTAAGGAACGAGGTCATTGGAATCGTATGGCTGGGAAGTGATGAGCGCGAGTTTGAAGAACTAGACTCCCGCGCCTTGGAGCATGCTGCGGTTATTGCAGCTCTGCACCTGACCTATCAGCGAGAGCTGTCTGATCAAGAAACTCGCTTGGGTTACGCATTTGTAGCGGGTTTGTTGGAGGGAAAATTTTCGGCCACGCCTAGCGCTATCGAGCGAGCTCAAGCTTCGGGCTGGAGTGAAAATAGAAACTACAGGGTTTGCCTGGTGCTTTTGAATGAGCCGATTCCGCTTTCTATCGAGGGTTTCACTCGGCGTTCAAGAACTGCGGATCGAATCTCGCAAGCAATGCAGAGCCTGGGTGTGGCGCCGCTCATGTCCGTGTCTCTGAACCAGGTGAGCTTCTTGTTGCCGTCGGAAATTGCGCCGGACGCGGTATGGCGGGCGGTGCGCACCGAGGGCTGCGCAATGGCGGTCAGTCGGACTCACCAAGGAGTGACCGGTATGGCTCATGGCGCAGAGGATGTATCTGCGCTTCTGCCTTTGCTCAAGCCAGGTAAGTTGCATGATTTTGATGAGGTTCTATTTCCCAGGGCGCTGATGGGCGATGCGGATGCTCGACGCTTGCTGGTAGAGAAAATGATTGAACCGCTGGGCAATCCCAAGCGTGGCAACACGCTCATTGAAACGGCTCTTACCTTGGCCAAGGAAGGCTTCCAGTTATTGAATACCTCCAAGGCACTGGATATCCATATTAGTACGTTGCGCTACAGGGTAGAGCGTATTGAGATGATGTTGGATATTTCGCTCGATAACCCTGATGACAAATTCAAGCTTCAAGTAGCCGCTCAAATGTATCTTTTGGCCGCTGACGAGAACTCTTAGAAAATATTACGTGTTGGGGCGCGGCTATTAATTGCCTGTCCCAAAGCGTGGGAGGCTATGTGTCTAGGCGTGTGACGAAAACTTCATGCGGGCTGCGTTTGGTATCGCAGTCTGAAAATACTCTCTTTGATCTCGACGGCGGGGTAGTGCAGTCTGAGTTAGTTGCGCTGGCCAGAACGGCTATTGATTTAAAGGCTGCTGGCAACCGCGTTGTCGTCGCCGTGGGTGAACCTCCGTCTGCCGGGGCTGGATGCTCAGGTGGTCGAGTCTACCGTGCGGGCTATGCTGCGATGGTTGTATCTCAGACCAGGCTCATGGCCGAGTGGGAGAAGTGTTTTAACAACGGTGGTGAGGTGGCGGCTCAAGTTCTAGTAGACGCCGTAGTTTTTCACAACACACTCAGAGGGCAGCAGTTGGCAGGCGTCTTGTGTGAGTTGACCGATAGGGGGGTTGTTCCTATCGTGGGACTGAGTGCCGGTGGTCGTGGAGCCTGCACTACATTGTTGGATTCGTTCCTGCTGACTTTACTGGATAATCACAAGAAAGGGACCGGGCAAAAAGTAGCTGTTTAATATTACTTATCTTTTTCTTCTCTATTACGGCTGTGTGCTATCAGCCGACCCAAAAAACGATCGCGAATTCGTTTGTCGAGTAGGTAGTCTCTTTCGTCCCCCTCCTGTTCAATGATTCCCTGTAAGTCCCAGGGAAAGGGCCTGCCGGTCGTGCGAACCGAGTAGTTAGATCCAGATATGTACGCCTGCCTAATAATAACTCGAGGCTTTTCAAGATGTCCCAACCCTCTCATTCAGTCCATTCAGCTACTGCTGAAGGATCAAACCTTTCCACTGGTTTAAAACAGCGCCACGTCACGATGCTCTCGATTGCGGGTGTCATCGGGGCGGGTTTGTTTGTTGGCTCGGGTCATGCAATTGCTGCTGCTGGCCCGGCGGTGCTTCTTTCTTATATCGCAGCCGGTACGCTTGTTGTGCTGGTGATGCGAATGCTCGGCGAAATGGCAGTAGCCTCTCCCGATACCGGATCATTCTCCACCTATGCGAACAGGGCCATCGGTCAATGGGCCGGATTTTCAATCGGTTGGCTGTATTGGTGGTTCTGGGTTCTCGTTATCCCCTTGGAGGCCATTGCAGCAGCTGCCATTTTGAACACGTGGTTCCCGGTTGTTGATACCTGGTTGTTCGCGTTGGCGATCACTGCACTTCTGACCATTTCAAATCTCTTCAGCGTCGCTAAGTACGGCGAGTTTGAGTTCTGGTTTGCGTTGTCGAAAGTGGTCGCAATCATGGCATTCATCATCTTGGTTGCAGTCGCTCTCGTGGGAGGGCTGCCCGGTCGGGAGGTTGAAGGCTTCGTCGCTACCATGCACGCAAATGGCGGTTTCGCCCCGAATGGCTATGGGCCGGTGCTGGGTGCCTTGCTGACGACCATGTTCAGCTTCATGGGTACCGAGATCGTCACGATCGCTGCAGCAGAATCGAAAAACCCGTCTCAGCAGATCGCCCGGGCTACAAACTCTGTTATTTGGCGGATCGGTATTTTCTACATTGTTTCGATCTTTATGGTGGTTTCCATCGTGCCATGGAACGACGCCCAGCTTTCCGTGGTTGGGTCGTACCAGCGTGCGCTGGAGCTGCTGCAAATTCCCTACGCCAAGCTGATCGTCGATATCGTGGTTCTCGTCGCTGTAGCGAGCTGTCTCAATTCGGCCATCTACACCGCTTCCAGGATGATGTTCTCCCTGGCCAAGCGCGGTGATGCGCCACAAGCGCTCAAGGCGACGACTGCCTCAAATGTCCCGCGCAGGGCAGTCTTGGCCAGTACGGCTATTGGCTTCGTTACGACTGCCATTAACTACTTTGCCCCTGAGACAGTATTTGCATTCCTCCTGGCAACCTCGGGGGCAGTTGCATTGCTGGTCTACCTGGTTATCGCGGTTTCGCAGTTGCGCATGCGCAAGCAGCTGGTCGCTGACGGCCAGGAGTTGGGCTTCAAGATGTGGCTTTACCCTTGGCTGACCTGGCTTGTGATCATTTTCATTACGGCCGCGCTGTGCCTGATGCTGACGCTCCCTAAACACACTTATGAGGTGGCGTCGACGGCGGTGCTGGCACTCGTGATCGTTGCCACTGGTGTTTACACCAAGCGCCGTAGCAACGCGGCGAATTGGTCTCAGGGTGTCGTCAGCAATAACCATCGCTGACCTCCTTCAGGTCCAGGTTATTCAAGAGGGGTGGAGGGGGCGGGGTCGCGCGCCCCCTTGTTGTTGGCCTACCAGCTGCCAACGGAATAGTTGGGCTCGGCTTGTTGCTGTCTCGCTTTCCTGCCCTGAGCCCCATCTTTTCTGTATCTACTTTTAGTACGAAAAAATCAATCAGTCTTCCTAGTTCTCGCACGTATTTTGAGTGTGAAGGTGTCGTTACGATTGCCACACTGACACACAAAGGTGAATACCATGTCTTCTCAACAAAAACTGTCCGTATCGCCTCGCGCACAACATGTATCCAATGGTGTTGCGGTTGCTCACCCGATCACCGTGAGCCGCGCTGCAGGTGCTTACCTCTGGGATGACCAAGGCAAGAAATACTTGGACTTCGTGGGTGGTATCGGCGTGCTGAACGTCGGTCACAACCACCCACGCGTCGTCGAAGCGGTACGTAAGCAGCTGGATACCTTCTCGCACATCTGCTTCCAGGTCGCGGCTTACAACCAATACACCGACCTCGCCGCAAAGCTGAACAACCTGGTGGGTGGCTCGGAGCACTACAAGTCAGTGTTCCTGACTACCGGTGCTGAAGCTGTTGAGAACGCCATCAAGATCGCGCGTGGCCATACCAATCGTCCAGGTGTGATCGCATTCCGTGGCGGTTTCCACGGTCGTACCTTGATGGGTATGACCCTCACTGGTATGAGCCAGCCTTACCGTCAGAATTTCGGCCCGTACGCTCCGGATATCTACCATACGCCGTATCCGAACGAGTACCGTGGGGTGACCACCGAGAAAGCACTGGCCGCTCTGCAGGAGGTATTTGACACTCAAATCGCTGCTGATCGCGTCGCTGCAATCATCATTGAGCCCGTCCAGGGTGATGGTGGTTTCATCGCCGCGCCGGTCGAGTTCATGCGTGCTCTGCGCAAGAAAACTCAAGAGCTGGGCATCGTCCTGATCTGCGACGAAATTCAGACCGGCTTCGGCCGTACCGGCAAGATGTTCGGCTTCGAGCACTCCGGCATCCAGCCTGACTTGGTAACCGTTGCCAAGAGCATGGCCGGCGGTCTGCCGATCTCTGGTGTCGTAGGTCGTGCCGCAATCATGGATGCCCCACAACCAGGTGGCTTGGGCGGTACGTATGGTGGCAACCCGCTCGGTTGCGCTGCAGCCTTGGAAGTCATCAAGATCTTCGAGTCGGAAAACCTGACGGAGCGTAGCCGCGCGATCGGCGCCCAGCTGCTGGAAGGCTTCAAAGCCCTGGAAGGCCGCTTCAAAGGCATCGGTCACGTGCGTGCGATCGGTGCAATGGCAGCCGTTGAGTTCGTTTCTGATCGTGAGTCAAAAGAGCCAGATGCGGCTCTGGCGCAACGGATCATCGATGCTGCCCGTGAAGAGGGGTTGCTGGTGATCAAATGCGGCGTGTACCGCAATGTTGTCCGCTTCATCTGCCCGCTGGTCATTTCCGAGCAGGATGTGGCTGAAGCCTTGGGCATGTTTGAGCGTGCGCTGGTTGTCGCCGAAGCATAAGGCTGAGGTTTTATCGATTTACACCGCAATAATACTGGAGTGGTTATGTCCCCGTTTGAAGCGTTCAATGAGGTTGACATTCGTATCGGCGAGGTCGCGCGAGTGGAGCTCAATGAAAAAGCAAACAAGCCAGCTTATAAGTTCTGGATCAATTTTGGTGAGTTGGGCGAGAAAACCACCAGCGCGCAGTACACCAAGCTCTACTGCCCTGAAGAGCTTGTCGGTAAGCAGGTGGTGTGCGCCGTCAATCTGGGCGCCAGGAAGATTGCGGGCTTTACCTCCGAAGTATTGATGTTGGGTGTCGATCGTGAGCCGGGTGAGGTTGTTTACCTGACCACAGAGCGGCCTGTTCCACTCGGCAGCAAGATTTTTTAACCCTCTAGCCGCTGTGCTGCGATACCGCGGCTGATTCAAAACAAGTAAACCTAAAGTAGGATATCAAGATGCAACTGACCGACTTCAAAGCGTTGACCTTCGACTGCTACGGCACCCTGATCGACTGGGAAACCGGTATCGTCAACGCCCTCCAACCACTGGCCAAGCGCACTGGCAAGTCTTTCACCTCTGACGAGCTGCTGGAAGTGTTTGGTCGCAACGAGTCGCCTCAGCAAACCGAGACCCCTGGTGCGCTTTACCAGGACATTCTGCGCGCTGTGTATGACCGCATCGCCAAAGAATGGGGTCTGCAACCTGAGGCTGCTGAGCGTGAAGAGTTCGGCACCTCTGTGAAGAACTGGCCTGCATTCCCAGATACGGTGGAAGCTTTGCAGTATCTGAAGAACCATTACAAGCTGGTCATCCTGTCCAACATCGACCGCAATGAGTTCAAGCTGAGCAATGCGAAGCTGGGTGTCGAGTTCGACCACATTATCACCGCTCAGGATGTGGGTTCGTACAAACCAAACCCAAACAACTTTACCTTCATGATCGATGCTCTGGCTCAAGCTGGCATCGAGAAAGGCGATATCCTGCACACTGCAGAAAGCCTTTACCACGACCATATCCCCGCCAACGACGCAGGTCTGGCTTCGGCCTGGATCTACCGCCGTCACGGTAAAGAAGGCTACGGTGCGACCCACGTTCCGTCGCGTATGCCCAACATCGATTTCCGCTTCAACAGCATGGGCGAGATGGCTGAGGCCCATAAGCAAGCGCTTAAGGGTTAATACCGATGCCGGCGACTGTTGCGGGTCGCCGGTATTTTCCGCTGAACTTGAACTAACAGCGAGACTGCCATGAGTTCGTATGATTCAACTGTCTCAAGATCTCAGTTCGGGATTATCCCAGCGGTAGTCTCAGTGATCATCTGGAGCACCTTGGCAGTGAGTGTTACCTACTGCCAGAACGTGTCTCCCATGTTTATTACGGGTGCTGCGCTATTTATTGGTGGGCTCATCGGGCTTCCGTGGTTCAGGCTCTGGGCTATGCCGCGCAGGCTCTTTGTGCTGGGCACATTCTGCATGTTGGCCTACCACGTCATATATTTTTACGCGCTCCAACTGGCTGATCCGATCGGCGTCAGTCTGCTGCACTACCTTTGGCCTGTGCTGATCGTGGTGATGGCTCCACTCTTTGTGTCGAGCGGACGACTCACCACGAGGTCGATTTTGGCCGGACTTGTGGGTTTTGTTGGCGCAGTGATCAGCTGTAATCCCGATCACTCTCTGGGTGAGGGTAACTGGCTTGGCTATGGCCTGGCATTTGTTTCGGCCATCCTGTGGGCAGCTTACTCGCTACTTGCCAAGCAATATACGGGTGTTCGCAGTGCATCGGTCGGGCTGTTTTGTCTTGTGTCGGGCGCTGCGTGCCTGTTGGTTTATCGCGCAGGCGCGCAATGGCCGTCGCTCACCCCTAGTGAGACCTGGGCAATTGTCTACATGGGGTTGGGGCCTATGGGTGGAGCCTTTTACCTCTGGGACTATGCCATGAAAAATGCCAATCATGAGCAGGTAGCCGTCCTCAGTTATGCCACACCTGTGCTGTCCACCGCATTCTTGGCCATCTACCTGCAGGTCGGCATGCAGTGGTACATCTGGGTAGGCGCGGGATTAGTTGTTTGCTCGATGATAATGTCGAGAAGAGCAACTTAGGCATCGCTATTGATTGTATGCGTGCGTCAATAAGGTGAAGGAATAGAACAGGTCATTCTATTCATAGTCGCCGATTTAACCTTGCCCCCGTCACGCTGGGGGCTTTTTTATATGCCTGAACTATCGAAGTAGAACATCCAAGTGCGCAGCGCCGCAGATGCTTGGCGGAAATGTCGTTGGTAAAAAATAGAGGTGACTCGATGATTGAAACAAATATAAGTATCGAAAACCCGAAGATCCAAGATAGTCAACTCAAGACGGGGCTCAAGTCCAGGCATCTCACCATGATGTCTATCGCGGGGGTCATTGGTGGCTCTCTGTTCGTAGGGTCGGCAAGTATCATCCATACTGCAGGGCCCGCTGCCGTCTTGGCATTTCTGGTCGGCGGTATTCTGATGATGCTTATCATGAGAATGCTGGGTGAGATGGCGACGTCCTCTCCTGATACGGGGTCTTTCTCAACTTACGCCGATCGGGCGATTGGCCGGTGGGCCGGTTTTACCATTGGCTGGCTTTATTGGGGCTACTGGGTAAGCCTCATGGCTTGGGAGGCCTACGTTGCAGGCAAGATCCTTAACGGCTGGTTTCCATCGATCAGTATCAATGTCTTCGTTCTGGCAACCACGCTGGTACTGATCAGCATCAACTTCTTCAACGTGAAAAACTACGGCGAATTTGAGTTCTGGTTTGCACTGATCAAGGTCGTGGCGATTTTCTGCTTCTTGATAGTGTGTGGCCTCGCGGTAGCCAATATCTGGACGCTGGGGGAGGTGAGGGGCATCACCAACTTGACGGCGCACGGTTTCATGCCGAACGGCATAGACCCTGTCGTCGGCGCCATGCTGGGAGTGATGTTTGCGTTCCTGGGGGCAGAGATCGCGACTATTGCCGCTTCTGAGTCTGCGAACCCGTCCCAGCAGATCATCAAGACGACCAAGTCGGTCGTTTGGCGCGTAGGGTTGTTTTACGTGGGCTCGATTTTCCTGATTGTGTGCTTGGTGCCATGGAATGACCCCATGCTCGGTGTGCCAGGCTATGGGGCCTACCGACGCACGCTGGAGCTGCTTGGGGTGCCTGGTGCAGAAGTGCTGATGAATTTCGTGGTGCTGACGTCGGTGAGCAGCTGCTTGATTTCCGCGCACTACACAGCTTCACGCATGCTCTATTCGTTGGCCAGTCGCGGCGACGCCCCGTCATTCTTCAAGTTCACAAAACAAGGAACGGGTGTTCCGCTCTATGCCATCGTCGGATCCTGTCTGGTGGCTGTGATTCTGGCGCTGATCAATTTCAGCGAGGCGCTGAGGCCCAAGGATGTGCTCGATACGCTGATGAACATGACCGGTACTATCGCGCTTCTGGTGTATCTGGTTATCGCGTGCTCTCAGCTGAAAATGCGCCGCAAGCTGGAACTGAAGGGCAGTGAAATCCCGCTGAAAATGTGGCTGTTTCCTTGGCTGACCTGGGCGGTGATTATCTTCATCGTGGCGTGTTTGGCGGTGATGTCGTTCATGGCTGAGTACCAGGTCCTGGTAGTGTCGACAGGCAGTGCGGGTCTCGCTTTGGTGCTGATTGGGATCGTGCATCAGCGACGTTGTAATCGCTTGAAGCGCCAGGAACACAACGTAAGACTCTGACCATAGACTCACACTCAGCAGACCGCGCTGAATGTTGTGTTTATCAGAAGAAAGCCACCCTTTGCGAAAGAAGGGTGGCAATGGATCCCGCCCCCTCATAACAGCACTTAACCTTTCAGTGCTCATTTGACTAATCGTAAAAATCAACCTCTGAATGACTAATCTTGCACGGGGTATTAAATGAATAATAATAAAAGTCTATTCATCAGCATCCTAGTCGCCATTCGGGATTTTTGTTTGGCAGGGCCTGTTACCGAGAAAGATGACGACGTGTTGGTAGCTTGCCCATGCCCTCATATTCATATTGAAGTATCCCCCCGTTCTCGAAACCACCAGGGGGCACTTCAAGGCTTAAATGATTAATACTTTAAATACTAAAAACACGCTTGTTTGTCCTGCTCAGGACCGGTAGCTGACACTGAGTTCGTTGCTTAGGATTTACCCAAGATGAATGGTTGAAGTTACGCCTCCCAAAGACGGCCTGCAGGCGTAGTGGATTGAACCATGGCTCTAAGTGCTTAGTCATCGACGGTACATGAATACCTGTTCCTTCGTGGTGTAGCCACGAAGGTATTTTCTTTTCATTTTTTACGAATCTCTTTGGAGGTTTTATGAGTTTTAAGCTGCAGCGCGAAGAGTTGATACTCACCAAGAACTTCATCGCGGGTGTGTGGCAGGACGCAGTCTCTGGCGCAACCCTCCCAGTCAACAACCCCGCTTCGGGAGAGCGCGTAACCCTCGTTGCCGATAGCGACGAAAAGGATGCAAAGGCTGCAGTTGACGCTGCAGTGCAAGCGTTTGAAGCTTGGCGCTCGACGCCCGCCAAGCAGCGAGCTGTGATCTTGAAGCGCTGGAATGACTTGATCATGGCTAACGCTGAAGACTTGGGTAAGATCATTTCTACTGAGCAAGGTAAGCCCCTTGCTGAAGCCGTTGGCGAAATCGCCTACGCCGCAAGTTATGTAGAGTGGTTTGCTGAGGAAGCCACCCGGGCGAACGGTGACATCATTCCTCAAGCCGTACGCGGACGTAAAATGGCTGCTTACAGGGAGCCGGTAGGCGTTGTAGCGGCCATCACGCCTTGGAACTTCCCCGCAGCGATGATCGCTCGGAAAATCGCTCCGGCTCTGGCCGCAGGTTGTACTGTTGTCTGTAAGCCAGCGGCGGAAACACCTCTGACTGCTTTGGCATTGGTGAAGCTTGCGGAGGAGGCGGGCGTCCCGGCTGGCGTCTTGAACATCGTCAACACTTCCGCCTCAAAGACGGTAGCGGATGTCTGGTTGGATGATCCCCGTGTTCGCAAAATCACCTTCACAGGATCGACGCCGGTCGGTAAGCATCTGGCCCACGAATCATCGCGTACCCTGAAGAAATTGGCGCTGGAACTGGGCGGTAATGCACCGTTCATCGTGTTCGAGGACGCCGACGTCGATGCCGCAGTAGAAGGTTTGATGGTGGCTAAATTCCGTAACGGCGGCCAGACCTGCGTGTGTCCAAACCGTGTGTACGTTCAGTCGAAAATCTACGGCAATTTCCTGGAGAAACTCAGCGCCCGCGTGTCGGCCCTGGTCGTTGGCCCTGCCAGCGATTCGACGTCGCAGATTGGCCCTATGATCAACGCCAAAGCGATCGCCAAGATCGAGGAGCACGTCAATGATGCAGTCGCGCGTGGTGCTCGAGTCCTCACGGGTGGCAAGCGTCTTTTTACCGAACAGCGTGCCGAGTCCACTTACTACGCGCCAACCGTCCTGGCGGACGTAGATCCTTCCTCTAAATGCTTCCATGAAGAAACCTTCGGGCCGGTTGCACCCATCACTCGGTTTGAAACCGAGGAAGAGGTCATCAAGATGGCCAATGACTCGCCATTTGGATTGGCATCTTATTTCTATACCAACGACATGCGCCGTGTGCACCGGGTTACTGATGCGCTGGAGTGCGGCATTGTTGGCGTGAACGAAGGTGCTATAGCCGCCGAAGCCGCTCCGTTTGGGGGAGTGAAGGATTCGGGCTATGGCCGAGAAGGCTCCGTACATGGCCTGGAGGAATACATGCACATCAAATATGTCTGCCAAGGCGGCCTGGATTGACTCCCGACCTTTGATGAGTGAGCTCTTTACTCAAACCTGTTTGAGGCGGAGAGAATCCGCTATGTGTGTTTATTGAGAGATCGTATGAACAACCTTCAGAAAAAAGATCAACACTGGGTTCACCCTGTGACCGCCCTGATCGATCACCAGGCAAAGGGCGTATGTGCCTGGAAAAGTGCGGATGGGATTCACCTGGTGGATGTGAATGGTCATCGGGTCCAAGACGCCTTCTCGGGCCTCTGGTGTGTGAACGCCGGTTACGGGCAGCCGACGATCATCGAGGCCGCAAGGAAGCAGCTTGAAGTCCTGCCTTACGCGACCGGTTACTTCGGCTTCGGTAGCGAGCCTGCGATTGAGCTAGCCCATCGTTTAGCCAACCTGGCGCCTTCTGGTTTGAACCACGTCATTTTCGGGCAGGGCGGATCTGATGCGGTAGACACAGCGATCCGAACGGTACGCTACTACTTCAACGCGATCGGACAGCCTGAAAAAAAGCACTTCATTGCAGTGCAGCGTGGCTATCACGGCTCCTCAGCTTTGGGCAGCGGACTTACCGCACTGCCTGTGTTCCATCGCTATTTTGATGTACCTGCGCCTACCCAGCACCACATTGAAGCGCCTTACACTTACCGTCATAGTGCCGGCCCAGATGAAGTATCGGTACTGCAAGCGACTGTTGCGGCACTTGAAAGCAAAGTGCGAGAAATTGGCAAGGAAAAAGTGGCCGCGTTCATCTGCGAGCCCATCATTGGCTCTGGTGGGGTAATTGTTCCTCCTGCAGGTTATCTGAAAGCAATGCGCGAGACCTGTGACAGGCTCGGCATCCTGCTGATCGTTGATGAGGTGATTACTGGATTTGGTCGTACTGGCCCCATGTTCGCCTGCGAGCACGAAGGTGTTAGTCCAGATATCTTGACACTCGCCAAAGGCCTTACTTCAGGGTATGCGCCCATGGGCGCAACCATCATCTCCGATAGCATCTATGCCGCAATCGCGGAGGCCGGCGCTGACGGTACTCCGTTTGGTCATGGCCAAACCTACGCCGGACATCCTGTCAGCGCGGCAATTGCCAACGCCACGCTGGATCTGTACGAAACCGGTCTCTTGGAAAATGGCAAAGCTGTTGGTGAGTATTTCCAGGAAAGGCTGCGTAGCCTTGAGGCGCTGGCCGTAGTAGGACAGGTGCGGGGGCAGGGTATGCTGGCGGGCGTTGAACTTGTTACAGACAAGCACACACGAGCCAAGCCTGACCCGAGCTTGAAAATCGGTCAGAAAATCTTGGCCCATGCGTTTAGCGAGGGGCTTGTATTCCGTGCTTTTGCCGACGACATACTCGGTTTTGCTCCCTCTCTGAATTACACCAATGCTGACGTCGACAAGCTGATTGAGATTCTGACCTTTTCTATCGAAAAGGTGATCGGCGCTAAATGGGTCTGACTGCTTCCCGCTGCGCGATTTAGCACTGCGTTTAAGGTCTTCGATCAGAAGACCTTCTTTTTAAGATAGCTATAAGCCGTTTAATTGCTCAGCTTATCGCTGCTATTGATTCTAGATGCCTTCTTCTTCACTGAGTTGATAACTCATGGCGTCACAGGCACCTGACCACGATATGAGCCATTCAGGCATCTCTGGAGACTTATCGGGTAGCCCAAACTTTCGAACAAATTCTCTTGGCGAAATATTACTTTTCGCGGCTCACGAGAAGAAAGCGAAAACGTGGTGTAGGGGGCACGTGCGGGTACCGTAAATCATCTTCACAGTCCGCGACTTTCCGTCTGCTGCGCTTGCGCCAACAACCAGTCCCGAAAAGTCGTCAGCCTGGGCAAGCTGGCGCACTCAGGCCGATAAACGATGTAGTAGGCCAGCTCCGATGCAAAGCTGATGTCGGGGAACAACCGCACCAGGCGTCCGCTTGCCAGGTCATCGTGGGCCATGACGCTGCGGGCCAGCGCGATGCCGTGCCCCTCAACCGCAGCTTGCAACACGGCGGCAGAATTGTTGATTTGCATGCCCCGCAGAGAGAGTGCGTCCTTCGCCCCGGCTTTCTGCATCCAGGTTTCCCAGGTCGGAAAACCGGTATGGCTATCCATCGACAGGTCGTGAATCAACGTCTCCTGTGTCAGGTCATTGGGCTTCTGCAAACGCGAGTGCTCGCGCAACAGTTGCGGCGAGCACACCGGATAGACCTCTTCATCCATCAGTTTTTCGGCGGTCAGCCCCGGCCACCGCCCCGTGCCATAACGCACGCCGATATCGATCCGCTGTGCAACGAAGTCCACCGGTTTGAGGTTGGTATCCAGGCGCACGTCTGTTTCGGGGCACACCGCCTGGAAGCTGTCGATGCGAGGCAACAGCCACTTGGCGGCAAAGGCCGGGCTGACGGCTACGGTCAGTACGCCGTTGATCGAACTTTCCCGCAGTCGCTCCATCCCCAGGGTCAGCCTGTCGAAACCTGCGCGGATGTCGGGCAACGCGCGCTCGGCTGCCTCCGTGGGCACAAGCCTTGCCCGGCCGCTGTTGCCGCGTACAAACAGCGGGCTGCCCAGCCAATCTTCCAGCGTGCGCACCAACTGACCGACCGCCGCCGGTGTGACGTTGAGTTCGCCCGCCGCCGCAGAAAAGCTCTGATGGCGGGCGCTGGCCTCGAAGGCACGCAAAGCGTTCAGATGGACCGGTGATTTCATGGCAATAAAGTTTTTCTTTCAGGGCTTGACACTTTATCTCGTTTGTCTGCGGCCTGAAAGAAGAGAAAAATCACCTCCATGCCGACTGCTGGCCTGTTTTATGGGTGAGGGCATAGGCACGTGAACACCATTGGAACCAATAGTTTTTCTTCCACTCAAGTCCTGCCGGAAAGCGGGCGCACGGAGAGAGTTTAAAGATGAGTAATCAATTCAAAGGTAAGAAGCTGTTGGTCGTCGGTGGCACCAGCGGCATGGGCCTGCAGACGGCGCGCACCGTACTGGCCGAGGGCGGCAGCGTAGTCATCGTGGGCAACCGCCCGGAAAAAACCGAAGCAGCCCGCAGGGAGTTGGCTGAACTGGGCCAGGTGTGGGCACTGACTGCCGACCTGTCCAACGACGCCGCCGTAGCTTCGCTGATCAAAACCCTGGACGAGCAGCATTCGGATATCGACCTGCTGGTCAACGCCGCTGGCGTGTTCTTCCCCAAGCCATTCCTGGAACATTCGGAAGCCGACTACGCCCAGTACATGTCGATCAACAAAGCGACCTTCTTCATCACGCAAAAGGTTGCCGCCAACCTGGTCGCCAACAACCGCCCCGGTGCGATCGTGAACATTGGTTCGATGTGGGGCAAGCAGGCGATCGCAGCCACACCGTCTTCTGCGTACTCGATGGCCAAGGCGGGCCTGCACTCGCTGACCCAGCACCTGGCGATGGAACTAGGTAGCAAGAACATCCGTGTTAACGCGGTGTCGCCTGCCGTGGTGCAGACCCCTATCTACGAAGGCTTCATTCCAAAGGCCGAAGTGCACAGTGCGCTGCAAGGCTTCAATAGCTTCCACCCGATTGGTCGCGTGGGCACGCCTCAGGACGTCGCCGAAGTGGTCGCTTTCCTGCTGTCGGACAAGGCGGGCTGGGTCACTGGCGCTGTCTGGGACGTCGATGGCGGTGTGATGGCCGGTCGTAACTGACCTGCGCTGCTGCAAGCGTTGCTGAGGCACTGAGTTCTTTGCCAGGCGTGACCCGACACCTGGCTTCAATCTGTTTTGGAGAAAGACCATGATGCAAGACTGGAATGGCTACCGCGACTCCCTGATGGAGCGCGTAGGCGACTACGCTAAACAAAGCCCCGAAGTAATGCGTGGCCTGATGATGATCGACAATTCGGCGGTCAAGACGGGGCATCTGGAGCCGAAGATCCACGAACTGATCGCATTGGCCGTGGCGGTGACCACGCGCTGCGACGGGTGTATTTCCGTCCATACCAAAAAAGCGGTCGAGCACGGTGCCACGCTTGAAGAAATCACCGAGGCCCTCGGTGTAGCGATTGCCCTGAACGCGGGTGCTGCGTTGACGTACTCGGCACGCGTCGTCGAGGCCTATCAACAACTGCCCAGTCAGTAAGCCCTATCGATAAGCACCGACCACCCACGGACGGGTTGGCCGGTGTCTTTGCCCCGTTTGGATAACCCTCATGCTGATCAATGCCGATTTCACGCGCCGCGCCATCGTGGCGTCCCAGCAGTACCAATGGGTGGCTTCGCCGCAGGATGGCGTCGAGCGTTTGATGCTGGATCGCGTGGGTGCTGAAAAAGCCCGTGCCACCAGCCTTGTGCGGTATGCCCCTGACTCCTGTTTCGCTCGCCATTTCCATCCCGGGGGAGAGGAGATTCTCGTGTTGTCGGGGACCTTCTCTGACGGGAGTGGGGACTACCCGGTGGGCTGGTATTTGCGTAATCCCCCCGGGTCCAGCCACCAACCCTCCAGTGCCGAGGGCGCCGTCATTTTCGTCAAGCTTCAGCAGATGCACGGAGGCGAGCAGCGCTCTGTGCGCATTGACACCCGTGACCCTGCCGCGTGGCGTCGGAAGGGTCAACGCGAGATCTGCGCGTTGTTCTGCGATGAAACAGAGCAGGTCAGTCTGCAACGCCTGACACCGCGCGAAGCGATTTTCGAAACACCGCCTGACGGCGCTGAACTACTGGTGCTGGCGGGCAACGTGACGCTGGATGGAGAGGCCTACGAACGCGGCAGCTGGCTGCGCCTGCCCGCCGGCGAGTCTGCGAACCTCCACGCTGGAGACCAAGGCGCCACTGTGTATCTCAAAACTGGCCATCTGGCCGATGTAGCGGTCGAGGAATAAGCATGCACACTGTACGCATCGCTATCGTTGGTGCTGGTTTGAGCGGCCTGTATGCCGCTTACCTGCTGGAGCGCCAGGGCATTACCGATTATGTGTTGCTGGAGGGGAGGGAAGTCCTCGGCGGTCGGATTGCGTCTATCGGCGCCACCGGCCAGGCCGTCACCCACACCACAGTAAACACCGACGGCATCGACCGTTTCGACCTGGGCCCCACCTGGTTCTGGCCTGGCTACCAACGCGAGCTTGACCGGCTCGTGGAGGCCTTGGGCCTGGAGCGGTTTGAGCAGTTCGAGGAGGGTGACATGGTGGTGGAGCGTTCGCCCGAGGAGCACCCTGTGCGCATGCGTGGTTACGTAAACTCGCCCGCGTCCATGCGCCTGGTCGGTGGCATGGGGAGCTTGATCGAAGCCCTGCGCGAGAAACTGGCCCCAGCAAACATCATCACCGGCCACACGGTGCGCCGGCTGCGCAAATACGACGGTCATATCGAACTCGAAAGCGAAGATGCCGCAGGCCATGTCAAGGCCTGGCAGGCTGAGCATGTCTTGCTGGCGCTGCCGCCTCGCCTGGTTGAAAGCACCCTCGTCTTCGAACCAGCCTTGCCTGCATCCCTGGCCCAACAGTGGCGTGAAACGGGAACGTGGATGGCGCCCCAAGCCAAGTACGTCGCCCTCTATGACACGCCGTTCTGGCGGGAGCAGGGTTTGTCCGGGGAAGGCCGCAGTGCACGTGGGCCGCTGGGTGAAATCCATGACGCCTCCATGCCCGGTGGCAGCGCGGCGCTGTTTGGCTTTCTGGGTGTGCCGGCGCAAGTGCGCAGCACGGTCTCCGACGAGGTACTGCGCACCCATTGCCGTTCGCAACTCGTCCGGATGTTTGGTCCCCAGGCGGCGACGCCTAAGGCCGAGACCATCAAGGACTGGGCGCAAGAGCCGTTCACGGCCACTGCAGTCGATGTAAATGCGGCGCCCCAGCACGCCCGGGCGCCCTCGGCCAACGCAACTTCGGGACCTTGGCAAGGGTACCTGACAGGCATCGCCAGTGAGTGGTCTCCGCAATTTTCGGGCTATGTGGCCGGTGCCGTCGAGGCCGCCGGCCTGGGCGTGAAGGCATTGGCTGAACGTGCCGCTGCGCCTGCGTTGAGTCCATCGAAGCGTTGACGTGAGATCGCGAGGCAAGGCGGCACTGATCAGCAGTGCCGGTATCTCCCGTTATTCATCATTTTTAGGAGCGACGGCTATGAACGCTACATACCGTGCCATGCAAGTCACCCGACCGGGTGTTCTTGAACTGGTGGAACGTCCGTCAACAGCACCCGGTATTGGCCAAGTGCTGATTGCTGTTGAGGCCTGCGGTATCTGTGGTGCCGATGTGGGTGACATCGAAGGGGCAGACCCTGCACTGCAGCCACCGCGCGTGCCAGGCCATGAAGTGGTCGGCCGTATCGCCGCGCTGGGCGAGCACGTTTCGTCTCTCTGGAAGGTCGGCCAGCGTGTCGGCGTGGGCCGGCTGGGCGGGTCTTGCGGTGAATGTGTACAGTGCCGCCAGGGGCATTTTCAGCTGTGCCAACACCAGCCCTTCGTCGGCGCTACTTGCGACGGTGGTTATGCCGAAATGATGCTGGCGCGAGCCTCCGGGTTGGTATCGATTCCTGACGAACTCCTTGCCGAGGAAGCCGCGCCGTTGCTCTGCGCTGGTGTCGCCACGTTCAATGCACTGAAGAAATGCGGCGCGCAGGCAGGCGATACGGTTGCCATCTTTGGTTTTGGCGGCCTGGGGCATATGGCCCTGCAGTACGCGCGCCGTATGGGCTTTCGCGTGGTTGCCGTCGGGCGCGGCAGTGATATCGCCGAGGACGCATTGAACCTGGGGGCCCATGTCTACATCGACACCCATGAAGAAGACGCGGCAACAACGCTCAAGGAAATGGGCGGCGCTCACGCCATCGTGACTACAATCAGCGCCCCTGTTGCCGTATCGGCGCTCATGGCAGGGCTCGCGCCACAAGGCTGTCTTGTGCTGCTCGGTGCGGGCAAAGACCCGTTGCCGGTGTCGACCGGCCACCTGGTCGTGGGTGAGCGCAGCCTGCTGGGTTCGATCACCGGCTCGCCCTATGAAAACGAAAAGACCCTGGATTTCAGCGTGTTGGCTGGCGTACGCCCGAGGATCGAAGTGATGCCCTTCGAACAGGCCAATGAAGCCTACCAACGGATGAAGTCCGGCGACGTCAAATTCCGCATGGTATTGACCATCGCACGTGGACACGCCACTGCGCGCCCATCGACGCGTGATGACGACCTTTCGATGGGCGCTCGACACCCATGAAGAACCACAACCTCAACACTGCACCCCCCGCCAGCGAGCCTTACTTGCTACCAGAGCGCTTGCAACGCGAAAACATAGGGCGACTGTCCGTCGCTCAGGCGTTGGCAGGAGCGAATGCGGTGGTGATTTACGCCACGGGAGCGATTGTGGGCAACACGCTCGCGCCTGCACCTGCGCTGGCCACGTTGCCCATTTCCATCTTCGTGGTAGGCATGGCGGCGTGTATTTTCCCGATGGGCGCCCTGGCGCGCCGGTATGGGCGACGCGCGGCGTTCCTCGCAGGCGCGGGCGCGGGTGTGCTCACGGGGGTGTTGGCGATGCTCGCGGTCTTCGTCGGCTCATTCTGGTTGTTTTGCCTGGCGACGTTCCTGGGCGGGGGCTACGCGGCCGTGGTGTTGTCGTTCCGCTTCGCGGCCGCCGACGGTGTCCCGCCATCACGGCGCGCACGGGCCCTGTCCCTTGTCATGGCGGGGGGCGTAGTCGCTGGGGTAGTGGGGCCGCAGTTAGTGACTTGGACGATGGACATTTGGCCGCAGTACCCATTCGCCCCCACCTTTGTACGCACCCAGCTTCTTCACTGGCCACCTCATCACGCGGTTCGGTGCCGTTCGCGTTGCAGTGGCCGGCCTGGCGTTAACGGGGCTCTCTGCTGCAGTTGGACTTGGCGGGACCGAGGTGATGCATTTTGACGGCTCGCTGATCTTGCTGGGGCTTGGTTGGAATTTCGGCTTCCTGGGCGCGTCCGCACTGGTGCTGGAATGCCATCGGCCCGAAGAGAAGACGCGCGTTCAATCGCTCAATGATTTCATCGTGTTCGGCGTGATGGCGATCGGGTCTTTTTCATCGGGTGGGCTGCTGTCGGTATATGGCTGGAACACAGTGTTGTGGGTGTCGTTTTTACCGCTTGTGTTGGCTGCCGTCGCGCTGGCACTGACTGTCCCCAAGTACAAGGGCCTGTCGGTTTAATACGCCTGGTTGTCTGAGCCGCAATCTGTACGCGCCAAAGACGACCAGCAACGTTTATAGCTATCGCAAAATCCAAAAAGATCTGCGCGAGGTCGGTGAGGATTGTGGTCGTCATCGTGTAGCGAGCGTATGAAGGCTGGTTGTATTTGGCGGTGGTGTTGGATCTGTTTTCTCGTCAGGTCGATGACTGGTCAATGACAACGAAAATGACCAGTTGAAAAAGTACGGTGTCAGCTTTGCCCGTTGAGATAGTAGACGTAAAAAGACTTCGCCGAATCAGTGCCTTAGAAAGCTCATGAACATCGCTAACACGATATGTGATTTAACATAATATACATTATGCGTAATACTACGTTACGCAGTCAGGGGCAGTGCCCATCAGATTTCAACGGGCAAAACCCCTCTCTGGATCAAACCTGCGCAAAGCCTCCATCCACGAACATTTCGCTGCCTGTCATGAAGCTGCTTTCATCCGACGCCAGGAACAACGCCGCTGCTGCGACTTCTTCAGGTTTGCCGATGCGGTCCAGCGGGATCTGCGCAACCATCGCGTCGATGATCGCATCTTTCTGTCCTGTGCCTGAAAGCGCCAGGTCCAGGCCCGGTGTCGAGATTGGCCCGGGTGAAAGTACGTTGACGCGGATGCCGGTGCCTTTGAGGTCCAGTGCCCAGCTCCTGGCGAAATTACGCAGTGCGGCTTTGGTGGCGCTGTACACGCTGAACGCCGGCGTGCCCATGCTGGCTGTGGTTGAACCGGTGAGTATCACCGAGCCGCCTGCGCTCATCAGTGGCAAGGCCTTTTGCACGGTGAACAACGTGCCTTTGACGTTGATGCCAAACGTGCGATCAAACGACGCTTCAGTGATTGCGCCGATGGGCTGGAAATCGCCGAGCCCTGCGTTGGCGAATACGATATCGATCCGGCCCTTGGTCGCTTTGACCTGGGCGTAGATGCGATCGAGGTCCGCCAGGTTGGAAATATCGCCCTGGATCGCGATGGCTCCAGGGCCGATCAGCTGTAACGCCTTGTCCAGTTCCTCTTGGCGGCGCCCCACGATAACGACCTGTGCGCCTTCTTCTGCAAAGCGTATGGCGCTGGCCAGGCCGATGCCGCTGTTGCCGCCGGTAACCACTGCGATTTTGCCGTTGAGCCTGCTCATGATGAACTCCGGGAAATGTTGAAGCCCAACTGTAGATCCGCGCTATTATTTTGAATAGTATGCACCTTTAAGTAAGTACCCCTTGGGAGCAACCACCCTCATGGCAAACAATTCGTTCAACTGCGGGCTTGAAGCTGCGCTGGCGGTGATTGGCGGCAAATGGAAGCCCTTGGTCCTGTTCAACCTGGCGCAAAATGTTCACCGCTATGGCGAGCTCAAACGTGCGATTGGAGGCGTGACCGATAAGGTGTTGATTCAGCAACTCAAGGAGCTGGAGCGTGATGAAATCATTGCGCGCGTCGACTTCCAGGAGATTCCGCCCAAGGTCGAATACTCCCTCACACCGTTCGGCCGTTCCCTGGCCACGGCGCTGGGTGGGCTGTGTGCCTGGGGTACCGAGCATATGCAGACGGTCGAGCGCATCAGCGAACGGCGTACCGCCGCCCTCTCCCAGGTCTGAGCCCTGCCCCGATAGCCAACTCAACTAAATGACTATTTAGTTGAGTTAAATCATATAGTTACGAAACAATCACAAGCTTGGCTGCAATCCCCCCGCACCGCGCAAACATCAAAAAATCCAGATGCCAGCCTACAAACATATGGATTTTCCCAAATGTTTGCCTCTCTTAAGCTCTCCTCACTCCTCCCCGTGATGGAGGATGCGTCGTCGGTACGCCCTGAACACAAGGGCGATCCTAAAAATAATGTGTCTGCCGACCCAAGGAATACCTATGTCCTCTCATTTGTCTGACCGGCAAAACGCCGATGAGCGCCTGCTGCACAGCCAGGGTTATGACCAGCAACTGCATCGCGGCCTGTCGCTGTGGTCGTCGTTTTCGGTCGGTTTCGCCACGGTCTCCCCCGTGGTGGGTATCTATTCGGTGATGTCGCTGGGCGCCATGAATGCCGGCCCTTCCTGGGTGTGGATCGTGCCGTTGTGCCTCGCCCTGCAGTTGTTGGTGGCGTTGGTTTACGCCGAGCTTGCCTCGCAGTACCCGTTGGCCGGTGGCTGCTATCAGTGGGTCAAGCGCCTGGCTGGCGAACGCCTGGCCTGGTTTACCGGGTTCATGTACCTCGCCTCCGCCCTGGCTTCCTTGACCACCGTGGCGTATCTGGGCGGATTTTGGCTGTGGCTGTTCGTCACTGGTGAACCGCCGGCGGCGAATGCCCAGGTGTTCAGCGGCGCAGTGCTGTTACTGCTGGGGCTGGGGGTGAACCTGTTCGGGATCAACCCGCTGAAGTATTTCGTCAACGCAGGAATCGTTGCGGAAGCCATCGCCTCGATTGGTATTGGTGTGCTGTTGCTGCTGTTTTTCCGTAACCATTCGTTTTCGATACTGCTGGAAGGCCTGAGCGCGACGTCGACCAGTGACGGGACCTACTTCTCGGGTTTCCTCACCGCCATGGCGGTCGGCGGCTGGGCGTTTCTGGGCTTTGATGCGTGCTCGCAAGTCTCCGAAGAAACCGCCGACGCCCGCACCTCGACGCCCCGCGCGATCCTGCGCTCGATGATTCTGGTCGGCCTGACCGTGATGCTTACCGCATTCGCCGTGACGCTGTCCTATACCGACACTGCCGCCATGGTCTCCGGCCAGGTGATCGATCCGGTCACGCCCGCCGTGGTCGATGCGTTCGGCGCCTGGGCTGAGCGTCCCTTCGTGGCGATCGTATTGGTGGCGTTCATTGCCTGCGTCGTCTCGGTCCAGACCTATATCGGTCGCGCCGTGTTTGGCATGGCCCGCGACGAAATCCTGCCGGCGTCTGCGCTGCTGCGGCGGGTGGATAAACGCAAGGTTCCGTTCGCCGCGATGGTCTTCAGCACGCTGTTCGCCAGCTTCGGTTTGGCCCTGGGATTGAACGCAACCGCCGTGGGCACCTTGATCGCGTTCGGCAGTGGCGGGTTCTTCTTTGTCTTCCTGATCGTGGTGACCTGCGCCCTGCTCGCTCGCCTTAACGGCCACTGGAAACCCGAGCCCGGCACCTTCAGCCTTGGGCGCTGGGGCCTGCCGGTCAACGTCGCGGCCTTTGCCTGGCTGATATTCGAAAGCATCAACGTGGCCTGGCCGCGGGTGGCGTTGGCACCGCCAGACGCGCCGTGGTTCCAGGTATGGGCGGTGGTCCTGGTGTTCTCGGTACTGGCCGTGCTCGGGTTGATCTACCTGTTCTGGGCCAAGCCGTATCAACGCGGCGTCACCGCGCAATTGCGCGCTCAATAAACTGGACACGGAGTTTCAGATGTCAGCCCTTCACTATTGGAATTACCCCACCGAAATCTTCTGCGGGCCCGACGCGCTGGCGGTCCTCGCGCAACGCTGCAATTTGCTCGAAATGCGCAAACCTATGCTGGTGACCGACCCGGGCATGCTCGCCCTGGAACCCCTGGCCTTACTCAAGGCGCACCTGATCGAAGCGGATATTCCCTTCGCCGTGTTCAGTGACATTCACAGCAACCCCACGCTGGACGATGTCGCACGCGGCGTCAGCGCCTTCCAGGCTGGCGGCCATGATTCGTTGATCGCCCTCGGCGGCGGCAGTGCCATGGACGCGGCCAAAGGCATCAGCCTCGAGGCTGTCGATCGGCATGGTCTCGAACGCTTCGAGTGGTCCCAGGTGATCGAGCGCTACCCAAGCCTGGCGGACTTTCCGCGCCTGGAGTTGCCGAAGCTGATTGCCTTGCCGACCACCGCCGGCACCGGTTCGGAACTGGGCCGGGAAGCGGTGCTGACCCTCAGCGAACACAACATCAAACAGGTGATCAGCCACCCGGAGCTGTTGCCCGCCACGGTGATTCTCGACCCGATCCTCACCCGTGGGCTGCCACCGGCGCTCACTGCCGCGACAGGCATGGACGCCCTCACCCACCACATTGAAGCGTTCTGCTCACCGCTGTATCACCCGATGTCGGCCGGGGTCGCCGTCGAGGGCGTGCGCCTGATTCAGCAGCACCTGGCCGCCGCCTGCGCGGATGGCCAGGACATGGTGGCGCGCGAAGGCATGTTGGTCGCGTCCGCCATGGCCGCGGTGGCATTCCAGAAAGGCCTCGGCGGTGTCCACGCCCTCGCCCATCCGCTGGGTGCGCGGTACCACCGCCACCATGGGTTGTTGAATGCGATCCTGCTGCCTTATGTAATGGTGGCCAACCGGGCGGTGATCAGTGATGACATCGCCCGCCTGGCGCGCTACCTGGAACTGCCCCAAGCGGATTTCGACGGTTTCCTGCGCTGGATACTGCAGCTACGCAGGCAGCTGGGCATTCCCCATTCACTCGGCGAGATCGGCCTGGAGGCAGACGCCGCGCCGTGGGTCGGTGAGCAGGCGGTGGCCGATATTTCGTCCTCCGACACCAATGCCCGTCCCTTGAGCGCCGATGAATACAGCCAGATCTTCCGCAACGCGGTGCATGGCGAATTAGCACTCGTGCTCGACGCGTAAATCCTCGATAAACGCGCGCACCGCTTCACTTCGCGGGTGGCCGATATGCGTGATCATGCTGTGTTGCACCGCGTAATGCAGGGTGTCGGGGTGCAGCGCACGCATATGGCCACTGGCGATCCAGGGCGCCGCGTAATGCGCCGGCAGATAACCCAGGTGTGTCCCGGCGAGGACGCCGTGGGCCACCGCTTCCATGTGGTATGCCGTGGCCGACGCGCGCGTGGGCACGACCGGTAGGACTTGGTCGGCGGGTAGAAAGCCATGCTTGATCCAGTCACAGGCTTGCAGTTGGTCCACGCTCGGCGAATCGACGCCGAACAGCGGGTGCGTGCGGCCACAGAAAATGCCAATCGCCTCGCTGTAGAGCGGCTGGTAGTCCAGGGTCGGCAATGGCCGGCTGAAATACGAGATGGCCATGTCCAGTTGCCCATCGATCACCGCCAGTTCCAGCTCCGTCGGCGAGTTCACGAAGATGTGCAGGTGCATGTCGTGCTCTCGCGCATAGAACCGCGCAATCGCCGCGTCGATACGAGCCGTGGGCAAGGTCGCAATGTTGTCCGCCAGGCCCAGGTATAAATCGCCGACCAGGCGCCCGGCCAAATCCTGGGCCTCATCACGAAACGCATCCACCGCCCCAAACAGCGCCGAGGACGCCTTGAGAATGCGCTGGCCTTTTTCGGTCAGGCGAAAGCCCCCTTTGCCACGCTCGCAAATGCGATAACCGAGGCGTTTTTCCAGGCCGGAGATATGCGTGCTGATGTTCGATTGGCTCATGTTCAGCTCAGCCTGGGCCGCTGTGAACCCGCCGCACCTGACCACTACGGCAAAAATGCGCAGCAGGCGCAGATCCATGTCCGTGACATTTCTGAGCACAGCAATTCCCTGAGTGCAGGCTGATGAAGGGGCTCATTCAACGCGAGCACTTCGCCAGCGTCAATCTTGCTTGTGTGCCAGCGGTACGAAACTTAAGCTGACGCTCTTTTGCACGCCTACCCCGGATATTCCATGTCTCGAAGTATTGCCCACCTCGCCCTCCTGCTCGGGTTGATCACCGCCGTCGGACCTTTCGCCATCGACATCTACCTGCCGGCCCTGCCGACCCTCGGCGCCAGCCTGCAGGCGTCGCCGGCAGCGGTGCAGATGAGCCTGACGGTGTTCTTCATCATCGTCGGCGTGTGCCAACTGTTCTACGGCCCGATCAGCGATGTGTTCGGGCGCAAGCTGCCGATCTATGCCGGCCTGGTGATCTTTGCCGTGGGCAGCATCGGTTGCGCGCTGGCCCCGAGCATTGAAGTGCTGATTGGCTTTCGCGCGGTGCAGGCGTTCGGGGCGTGTGCCGGGATGGTGATCCCGCGGGCCATCGTGCGCGACTTGTACACCGGCCACGAAGCCGCGCGCCTGATGGCCTTGCTGATGCTGGTAATGAGCGTCTCGCCGATCCTTGCGCCGCTGGCCGGCAGCCTGGTGATTTCGTTGTGGAGCTGGCGTGAAGTGTTTGTCGTGCTCGCTGTGGTGGCTGTGCTCTGCCTGGTGATGACCGTCGTACAACTGCCGGAAACCCACCCCGCCGAGCGGCGTCTGGGCAAGACCCTGGGCAGCGCGTTCGGCAGTTACGGCGCCCTCCTCCACGACCCGGTCTTCACCGGTTTGTCGGTGGTCTGCGGGTTTGGCCTGGCGACATTCTTTGTGTTTATCGGCAGCGCGCCGTTCGTGTACATCGAGTATTTCGGCCTGACCCCGACCCAGTTCAGCCTGTGCTTTGCCCTCAACGCTGCGTCGTTTTTTGCCATGAGCCAGCTCACCGCACGCCTCAGTGCGCGCTTCGGCCTGGCGCCGTTGATTCGCTGGTCCGTGGTCAGCGTCGCGGCGGTGATGATCCTGCTCGCTGTGACTACCCTGTGGAGCGACAACCTCGCCCTGATGATGACGCTGCTGTTTATCGGCTTCGGCTTTCTCGGCCTGTTGTTGCCAGCGGCCGGCGTGTTGTCGCTGGAAGACCACGGCGCGGTGGCGGGTTCGGCGTCGGCACTGCTGGGCGCCATCCAGATGGTAACCGCCGCCGTGTCGATGACCCTGGTCGGCGTGTTCGCCGACCACACGCCGGCGCCGATGTTGATCGGCATCGCACTGTGCGCGGTCGCGGCGCTGCTCACGACACTGTGGACCTTGCAACGCCTGCCACCGCATCTGGCGTCCAGCGTGCCGCACACGCCGCCAGCCAATTGAAAAACAGCGGCGCGGGCATCGGCTTGGCAATCAGGTAACCCTGGATTTCATGACAACCAAACGCCGCCAATAAGGCGCAGGCCTGCGGGTCTTCGACACCTTCCGCGACGAGTCGCAGGTTCATGATCAGGCCCAGCTGAATAATCGCCCTGACGATGGCCTGCTGCTCGGGTTGGTGCAGGTGGGTGATGAACGAACGGTCGATTTTCAGCTCATCCACCGGCAGGCGAGACAGGTAGGCCAGGGACGAATGGCCGGTGCCAAAGTCGTCGATCGACAACGAAAAACCCAGCTGGCGCAATGCACGCAGCGCCGCCAAGGCCTGCTCGGGCTTGTGCATGGCACTCGACTCGGTGATTTCCAGGCACAGCAGTGCCGGGTTGGCGCCGGTGTGCTTGAGCAGCGCCTCGACCTGGGCAGGGAATGTCGCCGACTCCAGGTCCTGTACGCTTAAATTCACACTGATACGGATCTCGGACGTGCGGCTCAACTGCATGCATTCTTGCAACAACCACAGGCTCAGCGCGCAGATGCGCCCGTTGTGCTCGATGATCGGCAGGAACACCCCCGGCGCAATCAGGCCCAGCCGCGGGTGCTGCCAGCGCACCAGTGCTTCGGCCGCGACGATACGCCGGTCCTGCAGGCTGGCCTTGGGTTGCAGGAACACGCGCATTTGCCCGGCCTCGATGGCCAGGTCGAAATCATCCAGCAACGCCATCTGCTGCTGGCGCCGCTGTTCCAGTTCCGGGTCGTAGAACACATGGCTGACGGCCTGGCTGCGCGCCGCATCCAGTGCAACTTCGGCATAACACAGCAAGTCCTGCACGCAGCGCCCGTGTACGGGGTAGCGGGCCAGCCCGAGGCGCGCCTTGACCATCACCGAGTGCTGCCCGCCGAGCCTGAAGGGTTGATCGAGTGTGCGGGCCAGGCGCGCCAGGCAGATCTCTTCATCGCAGCGCAGCAGCAAGGCGAAACCGTCGGAGGGCAATCGCGCCAGCAACTCGCCGGCGTTCAGCACCGCCGATAAACGCCTGGCCACGCCTTGCAGCAACACGTTGCCATCGGCATAACCGTACAGCGCGTTGATGCGCTTGACGTCGCAGATGTCGAAGATCGCCACCGTCAGCCCTGCCAGTGGCCGGTCACCGGCCTCGATCACCTGGTTGACGTTCATGATAAAGCGCGTGCGGTTGGGCAACCCGGTCAACGGGTCTTCGAACGCCAGTTGCGAGATCCGTAGCTCTCGATTGGCAATCACCAGCAAGCCCAGCAGGAAGGTCACCAGCCCAATGCCCAGGAATAACACCAGGCAGCCACGACGTTCAGCCTCGACGTCCGCAAGGCTCACATCGGCGCCAAGCACCAGTTGGATGCCCTCAGGACCGGTGACAGGCATGAACAATGAGCGGAAATCGCCGAATTGATCGTGATAGTCGACCACCGCGCTGCGCCGCTCAGCAAACACCTGGGCCAGCTGCGGCGGTGCGCTTGCGTAAGCACTCAGGTGCTCGCCGTAGCGGCCGCTGTCGATGTCCTCGGCACTGGCTGAATCCATCACGAACAAGGTGTGGCCCTGGCGCTGGGTGAGCACATAGATCGAATCGACCCCGGCTTTTTTCGCGTAGCTGTCCAGGCGTTGCAGCATGGCCTCGTAGCGCGGTGCATCGAACGGTCCCTGCGCGAGTAACTCACGCAGGTAGTCATCACCGATAACCACCGGCAAGGCTTGCACAATTGCATTGAGGCGCGTGCCCAGCAACGCCTCGTCAGCGGCCACCTTGAAGCGATAACCGCTGACGGTGAACAGCACCGTCACCAGCAGATGAATCAGCACAAAACTGAGCGAGACCCGGCCGAGCAGTGCCAGCGAACGCAGGCCCCTGCGGCGCAAGGGGGCATCGTCGGGTAATAGCCAGCCGTGGGGTTCCAGCGTCTTGCTCATGGGGTTAGACCTGGAACCGCTGGACCAATCGCTGCAGGTCGCCCCCCAGCTGCGCCAGGTCGGCGCTCGAGTCGGCCATCTCGGCGCTCGCCTGGGCCGACTGGTCGGCCACTTCACGCACGGTCGTCACGCTGCGGTTGATGCTGTCGGCCACGGTGTTCTGCGCTTGCGCGGCGGTCGCGATCAGCAGGCTCATCTGCTGGATTCCCGCCACTTGCTCGGTAATCGTCGCCAGTGCTGCGCCAGTGTCACGCACGCCAGTGACAGTCGACTGGGTTTGCACCACGCTGGCCTGCATCATTCGCGAGCTTTCTGCGGCGATACGCTGCAGCCCGGCAATCAGGCTTTCAATTTCCTCCGATGACTGCTGCGTACGCTGGGCCAGGCTGCGCACTTCATCCGCCACCACCGCAAAGCCGCGGCCCGCCTCCCCGGCCCTGGCGGCTTCGATGGCCGCATTGAGCGCCAGCAGATTGGTTTGCCCGGCGACGGTCTTGATCACATCCAGCACACCACCGATGCGTTCGCTTTCCTGATGCAGGCGCGTCATCGATTCCGCCGACAGGCCCACGTCGCGTGCCAGCGTTTCGATTTGCTGCACCGCTTGCTGTGACACCCCGAGCGCACTGCTGGCCTGGGTGTCTGCGGCCTTCGCCGCGTGCGCGGCGGACTCCGAGTTGCGGGCCACTTCGAGCACAGTCGCGGTCATTTCGGTCATGGCCGTCGCGACTCGGTCGGTCTCGCTTTTCTGGCTCTCGATACCCGCGCGGGTCTGCAAGGTAATCGCCGCGAACTGGCTGGAGGACGCCGCCAGCCGGTGCGAGCTGGTGCCGATCTGCGAAATCACATCACGCAGGCGGTGGCTCATGTGGTTGATCGAACGGAGCATCTGGCCCAGTTCGTCGGCGCGCTCGCTGTGCAGTTCGACGGTAAGGTCGCCATTGGCAATACGCTCGGCAGCTTCGAGGGTCTGTCGCAGCGGTACGACGATCTGGTGCCCGATGCGCCAGGCCAGCAATCCACCGAACACCAGCGCGAGCAAGGTGATCGACCCCAGCACAATCACCACCGCCTCGACACTGCGCTTGGCCCGTACGGCTTCTGCGTCGTACAGCTCATTGATCTCGCCTTGCAGCGCCGCCAGCGCGGCGTTCAACTTGAGGACTGTTGGCCCGACATTCACCCCGGTTTCTACCTGGCCTTGGGCGGTCATGTATGCGTGCAGCTTCTCATCCAGGCGACGGATCCTGCCGAGGTCTTCCTGGGGCCAGTCACCGTCGTGGACATCGCTGACGATGCTCGCCAGCATTTTCTGCATCTTCTCCAGGCTCGCATCGCGGCGCGCGAGTTGGGCTGTGTCCGTGGTCAAGGCGTAGGTAAAGTTGGCATCGCGCGCGAACACGGTCTGATCGAACAGATTGCCGAGGCGATTGATGCGCTTGAGCGATTGCCCATCACTGCGCAGGCCATACAGCCCAGTCAACGCGAGCAGCACCGCCAACGCCAATAACAGGCCAAACCCCAACCCCAGTTTCCGGGGGACGGTCAGGTGCTCCAATGCAAATCCACGCGACATAGCCAACAGCCTCTTTGTTTCAGTGTGCCCACGGCGCAGAAACGCCTCACCCTCGCAGACATGCGATAGTGATTTGTGCAGGAATTAATCTAATGGGTGCACGACTCGCGCAGTTATCAGGCGCACGCCGAAACTTGAGTCAAAGTGCCATCAAACAATAGCATTGGCTGAAAGAAGAATAAACAAACTGCGATAAATCCAAATATGGAGGAGTGAAATCCATATTTGGTTATTTATTATCCGCAGCACTACCGGTAAGATCGCGCCGCTCAAAACAGCGCTGTTTTATATATCACCCTCCCCCATTCCGCTATAGCGTACTGGGTGTGTTTATTATTAATTCGGTCCGCAGGGGCGCCAAGGTTAATTATGCTGGATGATGTCGCTATCTTCGTTCAAATCGTCCGCAGCGGAAGCCTGTCGCTGGCCAGCAAGAGGCTCGACATCCCCGCCAACACCTTGGGCCGACGCCTTGCAAGCCTGGAGCAGGCCATGGGCACGCCGCTGTTGTTCCGGTCGACCCGCGCGCTGCGCTGCACGCCGGCGGGTGATGTTCTTTATCAACAGAGCAGCGCCAACATTGATGCGCTTAACGCCACCATTGAATCGATTAAACACATGGATGGCGAACCGCGCGGCACCGTCCGCGTGCACGTGTCGACGAGTTTCTTTGAATATTCGGAAACCAACTTCCTTCAAGTCTTCCTGGACAAGTACCCGGACATCGAACTTGAACTGATCGTCTCCGATATTGAACCTAACTTGACCGAAGACGGTATCGACCTGCTGTTGCGCGTGGGCAAGCCGAAAAAAAGCAGTTATGTCACGCACAAGTTGCGCGACGTGACATTGGGCTTATATGCCAGTGCGCACTATCTGGCGCGACAAGGCACACCGCAGACCCTCAACGACCTGGCCGGGCATGAACACCTGCAGTACCTGGGCAAGACCCATGAAAACCTGCTGACCCTCAAGCGCCAGGACCAGACCTACAGCCTGCCGGTGCGTGGCCGGTTTTCTTCCGACTCCATGCTCGGCCTGATCAATGCCGCGCACCAGGGCCTGGGCATTGCGCTGTTGAACAACGTGATGACCCAGTTCGAACAGAAAGAGCTGGTGCACGTACTGCCGGAGTACTACCTGCCCACCGAAGGCTTCTACGCGGTCTACCCGAATGAGAAATCCTTGTCGAAGGCTGCCCTGGCAGTGCTCAACCACATGATCGACAAGGCCGCAATCTGCCGCCTGCGTTAGTGGCTGCGCAGGACGGCAGCTGCATGCAGGATCCCCACTGTTGCCACCGCAAGCAATACCAGGCTGGCCACCCGGTTGATGCCGTCGCGGTACTTCAGCGCAAACGGCCTGCGGGCAATGGCGATGTAGAACGCCAGCACCAGGAAGTCGATGACCACCCACGCCAGGGTCAACAGCGTCACACTGCGGCTGAACGAGTCGGCTACCTGGATGAACTGCGGGAAAAACGCCACGAAGAAAATGATGTCCTTGGGGTTGGAGATACCCACCAGGAAGCCGGTGCCGACAGTGCCACCGCGACGGCCAGCCGCAGGCGCTTGACCAGCAGGGCTACGCAGGCCCTGGATGCCCAGGTAGAGGATAAACAGGCAGCCGATAACACTGATGCCGTTCAACAGTGCCGGGCTGACCGACAGGCTGCCCGCCAGAATCAGCACTGCCAGTACTGCCAGGGTCAGCGACGCGAGGTTGGTCCCCACAGCCGTCCACAACGCATGTCGGGTGCCGACCTGCTGGCTGTTCGTGATGACCAGCGCCACCACCGGGCCCGGGGTGGCGATCAGCATGAAGACGCTGAGCAGGTAGACCAGCAGTAATGAAGTGTCCATGGTGCACGCCGCCTTGTGGGGTTCAGGGGCTGGCAGCGTGAGGCATCAGGCACGCGTTGAAAAACGCAAAAGCCTGTGACCTACTATGAGTATTTATCACAATGAATAATCGCCATGGCCGAACGCATCCCGCCACTGTATGCCCTGCGCGCCTTTGAAATCGCGGCACGCTCTTCTTCGTTTACCCGCGCGGCGCAAGAGCTGTCGTTGACTCAAAGTGCGATCAGTCGCCATATCAAGACCCTCGAAGGCATCCTTGACTGCCGGCTGTTCGAGCGGCACGGGCCCAGGCTGCAACTGACCGCTGCCGGTGAGCGGCTGGCGCAGGAACTCAAGGTTGGTTTTCGCATCATCGAACAAGCCTGTGCACCGTTTCGTGCCGGCACCGGCAACTTGCGCCTTAAGGCGCCCTCCACGCTGACCATGCGCTGGCTGCTGCACACGCTGGACCTTCTCAAGGCCGAGCTGACCGTGCAACTGGCCAGTGTCTGGATGGATTTCGACAGCGTGGACTTCTACGCCGAGCCCTACGACTGCGCGATTTTGCTCGGTAACGGCCATTTCGGTGCCGATGTGCAGGCGTACAAGCTGTTTGATGAATGGCTGATCCCCATCTGCGCGCCGGGCAAGATCGACGTCGAACTGCCGCACGCCGAACTGATCCATCCCACTCCCGACCGTCGCGACTGGCGCCGCTGGCTGGCGGCCCTGCCGCTGGAAGCCCGGATCAACCTGGATCGCGGCAAGGTCTTCGACACGCTCGACCAGGCCATCTCGGCGGCCATGCGCGGCCACGGTGTCTCCATCGGCGACCTGCACCTGGTGGCCGACGATGTCCGCGACGGGTTGATCGGCTTGCCGTACGGCAAGGCTGTCGCCTCCGGTGATGGCTACTACCTGGTGTGGCCGAAAGAGACTCGCCACACCCAACAAGTGCAGGCGTTGCGCGATGCGCTCAGCGGACATATCCCGGCCATCGACCTGCCGGGCCTGGTGTTTTTACCTGCCACGGGTTGAGACCATTCGTCGGGCCCGCCAGGCATCCATTACAACTATCGCCGTCGCCAAAACTACTAACCCCATAGCACCCTTGATGCGCTATGGAGATTGAAATGACTGACTATCCACGCCCACCCTTCGCCCCTCAAGCCCAAGCCGTGCCCGGCACCCAGAAGAAAATGGAGCCTTATCCCGATTGTGGCGAGAAGAGCTACAAGGGCTCCGGCCGACTGGCCAACAAGATCGCCCTGATCACCGGTGCCGACAGCGGCATCGGTCGCGCGGTGGCCATCGCGTTTGCCCGCGAAGGTGCCGATGTTGCCATTGCCTACCTGGACGAACACGAGGACGCCAAGGAAACCGCACGCTGGGTTGAAGAAGCGGGCCGCCAGTGCCTGCTGCTGCCCGGTGATATCGCGCAGAAAGCCAACTGCCAGGCATTGGTCGACAAGACGGTCGAACAGTTCGGCCGCATTGACGTGCTGGTGAATAACGCGGCGTTCCAGATGACCCATGAAACCCTCGAAGAGATCGAGGATGAGGAATGGGTGAAGACCTTCGATATCAACATCACCGCGATGTTTCGTATCTGCAAGGCCGCACTGCCGCATATGCAGGCCGGCAGCTCGATCATCAACACCAGCTCGGTGAATTCCGACATGCCCAAGCCGACCCTGCTGGCCTATGCCGCGACCAAGGGCGCGATTGCCAACTTCACCGGCGGCCTGGCGCAATTGCTCGGCAGCAAGGGCATTCGGGTAAACAGCGTGGCACCTGGGCCGATCTGGACGCCGCTGATCGTGGCAACCATGCCTGACAAAGACGTCCAGAGCTTCGGCAGCGAAACCCCGATGGGCCGCCCTGGCCAGCCGGTGGAAGTGGCACCGATCTATGTGCTGCTGGCCTCGGACGAAGCCAGCTACATCTCCGGCTCCCGCTATGCCGTCACCGGCGGCAAACCCATCCTGTAGCGACTGGCTTACCGGCGGTGTCGGCCTCTCGGCTTCCCAGGAAGACCGAGGCGCCTGCATCGCGGGCAAGTCCGGCTCCCACAAAAAACGCTCTACAGATCGAACCGATCCACCGCCCGCCGCCGCTCATTGTCGTCACGTACGTCATAGCTGGCGGTGGTCTGGATATTGGTGTGGTGCGCGAGCTTCTGTGCGATCGACAGATCATGTTCCTCGATCACCCGCGTGATGAACGAGCGCCGGAAGTCGTGGGGCATGATCTTCACGCCCACCTGCTCGCCGCGCTGGCGGGCAATGTAGTAAATCGCGTGTTTTGTGATGCGTTCGCGGGTGATATGGCTGCCGCGACGGATGCGATTGAACAGGAAGCTGTCGTCCTGCTCACCTTCCTTGAGCTGCTCGCGCCGAAACGCCAGCCAGGCCTGCAACTTGGCAAAGGCCCAGTCCGGCGCATACTTGACCAGCTCCTTGTTGCCCTTGCCGATCACCCGCAGGCTGCGCTCTGCAAAATTGATCTGCGCCAGGTCAAGGTTGACCGACTCCGACTTGCGCATGCCCGAGCCGTACAGGATGCCGATCACCGCCGCGTCCCGCAGGCCCTGTGGGCGTGGGTCGGCGGCGCAGACTTCCATCATTTCGCGGATCAGCGTGCGTCGCAGGTTGCGCCCCTGTCCCAGGCGGGTACCGGGCGCGGCCTTGACCGTGCGCATGCGCAGCAGGTGTTCCTGGCTGATCAGGCTCAGGCGCCACGCCTCGTTCATCACCCCGCGCACGGCGTTCACATACAACGATGAGGTGTTGGGCGCGTAGCCGTCCTCGCGCAAGGCGGCGACCAGGGCGATCACGTGTTCAGGCTGCAGCAGGTGCCAGTCGATGTCTTCGAGGTTGATGTCCTCGAAGCCCAGGCGGTCGGCGGCGTCCTGCAGCACGTAGCGCATGGTCAGTTGGCTGGAGGGCGCCAGGCGGGTGAGGTAAAGGGTCAGCGGGTTGCGGATAGACTCAGTCAAGGTAGATCAGCCTTTGGATTAAATACCTCGAACAAGCCATTGTTTAATCGAGGTATTTAGTGAATTGGCGAGGCCTGAGTCTACCCCAGCAAGAGCCCTCGCACCACATCACGGGGCGCTGTCGTCATCCTCGGTGGAATCTTGCGGTTGGGTCTGGGCCTGGCTCCAATCGGTGTCCTGCTTCTGCATCAGCGCGAACCAGTGCTGACGCATAAAGGTCAGGTACGCCTCGGGGGCCTTGGCAAAATCCTTCTCATCGCCATAGCAGCCCGGCAAGGGCAACTCGGTGCCCTGCTCCTTGTATTGGCTGACCAATGCCTGCTGGCCGGCCACGCTGCAATCCTTGGGCAGCGGCATGCCGCGCAGGGCGCCCGCTTCTTCGTCCCACCAACTGGCGCCGACCCGGTCGACACCGCGCAGGCGGTACTTCTGCGACTTGCCCACGTGCATGATCAACTTGAATTCATTGGGACTGACGTCGCTGGTGCAGGTGCGCGAGTAACCCACGGTCGCCTGGGTGATGCCATCGCCGGCAAGGTCGGTGACCTTGGTCGCCTCCCGGTCGAAGCGCAGGGCGGCGTCGAATTCGCAGTGCTGCACGTCGTCGTAGAGCATCCACACGCGCTTGGGGCGATTGCCATCGATCAGGTACTGAGCCGCGTAGACGAAGGCCGACTGGGTCCCGTCATCGTCGCGCTCGCTGACTTGCTCGGCGAGCACCAGCAGGTTCTTGCCCTGGCGATCGTCCCAGGTATACGCGGCGATCTGCTTGCCGCGCACTTCCACCCCGTCCGGCACCTGGTCGATGCTGGTCAGCGCCACGCCGTCGTCGGCGCGCACCGTGGTGACGCACGCCACGGTCATCAACAATCCCATCAACACTGGCCGCAACTGGCCGCGTAAAAGCTGCACGCTATTCATCCGATCACCCTGGCAAGAGACGGCTTACTTTACCGGCACTTGGGGCGCATTGCAGAGAAGATTCTTGAATAAAGTGCCAACGCGCAGGGCGCACGTTTGCGTTGAACCAAACACCTGCGCGGCCGTTCCTATTTCGCCAGCCAATTCAACGGACAACGCCGTGGATGTTTAGCTGAACCCTAGCTGTCTACCTGTCAAATAAACGAGTTTTTCATCTGCCTTTCATATCTGTTCAACATTTTTGCGCTTAATCTTGAACGTGAAACTTAATAGCAAATTGCGCAACACCGTCTAACCTGTTGATTACGCTTCACCTTTAGCACCGTCCCTGCTTCTACGGTCTAGACGTTTGCCCACTGTTTATTGATGTTTTCACGCTCCAAGTTGCGCTAACCCCCGAGGTCATGAATCTTTGAAACCCTACCCTATTCATTGCGTGTCGATCGTCATCCCGGTCTACAACGAACAAGAAAGCCTGCCTGAACTGCTGCGTCGCACCACCGCAGCGTGCCAGCAACTGGCCTACGAATACGAAATCATCCTGGTGGATGACGGTAGCCGCGACAATTCGGCCCAACTGCTGGAAGACGCTGCCGCCGTAGACGGCAGCAAGGTGGTCGCGGTGATCCTCAACCGCAACTACGGCCAGCATGCCGCGATCATGGCCGGTTTCGAGCAGTGCCGGGGCGAGGTGGTGATTACCCTCGACGCCGACCTGCAGAACCCTCCCGAAGAAATCCCGCGCCTGGTCGAACAAGCCGCGCTGGGCTACGACGTGGTTGCCACCGTGCGCAACAATCGCCAGGACTCGGCCTTTCGCCGCTGGCCGTCGCGCCTGATCAACCTGGCGGTGCAACGCTCCACCGGCGTGGCCATGACCGACTACGGCTGCATGCTGCGCGCTTACCGGCGCACCATCGTCGACGCCATGCTTGCCTGCCGCGAGCGCAGCACCTTCATTCCGATCCTGGCCAACGGCTTTGCCCGCCACACCACCGAGATCCTGGTGCACCACGCCGAGCGCGAGCACGGCGAATCCAAATACAGCGCCATGCGCCTGATCAGCCTGATGTTCGACCTGCTGACCTGCATGACCACCACCCCGCTGCGGCTGCTGTCCATCGTCGGCTTCAGCCTGGCGGCGCTGGGCGTTTTTTTCGCCTTCGCGTTGATCGTCATGCGCCTGGCATTCGGTGCCGACTGGGCCGGTGATGGCCTGTTCGTGCTGTTCGCCGTGCTGTTCGTGTTCACCGGTGGCCAGTTCATCGGCATGGGCCTGCTGGGTGAATACCTGGGCCGCATGTACAGCGACGTGCGTGCCCGCCCTCGGTTCTTCATTGAAAAAGTGCTGCGCAACCAACCGGCAGCACCGGCACCCGTGGTCGTCGTCGACGGCCTGGTGTCTTCCCATACCACTTCTACTTCTCCTTCCGATCAGGTTTCGTCATGAATTCAAACGCCGTTGTCTTCGCTTACCACGATATTGGCTGTGCAGGCATTGAAGCCCTGCTGGCTGCCGGCTACGACATTGCTGCCGTGTTTACCCATGCCGACGACCCCAAGGAAAACAACTTCTACGGTTCCGTCGCGCAGTTGTGCGCCCGTAACGGCATTCCAGTGCACGCGCCGGAAGACGCCAACCACCCGCTGTGGATCGAGCGTATTGCCAAGCTCAAACCGGACTTCATCTTCTCCTTCTACTACCGCAACCTGCTGAGCGAAGCCCTGTTGGCCACCGCCAGCAAAGGCGCGTTCAACCTGCACGGTTCGCTGTTGCCCAAATACCGTGGCCGCGCACCGGCCAACTGGGTGCTGGTGAAAGGCGAAACCGAAACCGGCGTGACCCTGCACCGCATGGTCAAGCGTGCCGATGCCGGCGCGATCCTGGCCCAGCAGAAGGTCGCCATCGAGCGCACCGACACCGGCCTGACCCTGCACGCCAAACTGCGCGACGCCGCCAGCAACCTGCTGCGTGACGCCCTGCCGCAACTGGCCGCCGGCAAGCTGACTGAAACCGCCCAGGACGAAAGCCAGGCCACCTACTTCGGTCGTCGCACCGCTGCCGACGGCAAGTTGGAGTGGAAAAAGCCGGCTGAAGAACTGTTCAACCTGGTTCGCGCCGTGACTCAACCGTACCCGGGCGCCTTCTGCGCCGTGGGCGAGCACAAGCTGATCGTCTGGCAGGCCGAGGTGGTGAAGGGCAATGAAGGCCTGGCGCCGGGCCGCGTGATCAGCGTCAACCCGCTGCGCATCGCCTGTGGTGAAGACTCGCTGGTGGTCAAGTTCGGCCAACGCAATGACAACGGCCTGTACCTGGCCGGCCCATCCCTGGCCAATGAACTCGGCCTGGTCGACGGCTCCGTGCTGCGTGGCGCCGAGTCCGGCCGCAAGCCGCGCCGTACCCGCGTGCTGATCCTCGGTGTGAACGGCTTTATCGGTAACCACTTGTCCGAGCGCCTGCTGCGTGACGACCGCTACGAAGTCTACGGCCTGGACATCGGCTCCGACGCCATCGAGCGCCTGCGCAGCCACCCGAACTTCCACTACGTGGAAGGCGACATCAGCATCCACACCGAGTGGATCGAGTACCACATCAAGAAGTGCGACGTGGTCCTGCCGCTGGTGGCCATCGCCACGCCAATCGAATACACGCGTAACCCGCTGCGCGTGTTCGAGCTGGACTTCGAGGAAAACCTCAAGCTGGTGCGCTACTGCGTCAAGTACAACAAGCGCGTGATCTTCCCGTCGACCTCCGAAGTCTATGGCATGTGCCAGGACCAGTACTTCGACGAAGACACCTCCAACCTGGTGGTCGGCCCGGTCAACAAGCAGCGCTGGATCTACTCGGTCTCCAAGCAACTGCTCGACCGCGTGATCTGGGCCTACGGCGCCAAGGGCCTGAACTTCACACTGTTCCGTCCCTTCAACTGGATGGGCCCGCGCCTGGACCGCCTGGATTCGGCGCGTATCGGCAGCTCCCGCGCGATCACCCAGTTGATCCTCAACCTGGTGGAAGGCACGCCGATCCGCCTGTTCGACGGCGGCGAGCAAAAGCGTTGCTTCACTGACATCGCCGACGGCATCGAAGCCCTGGCGCGCATCATTGATAACGACAACGATGTCTGCAACGGCCAGATCATCAACATCGGCAACCCGGAAAACGAAGCCAGCATCCGCCAGTTGGGCGAAGAGCTGCTGCGTCAGTTCGAAGCGCATCCGTTGCGTGGCAACTTCCCGCCGTTCGCCGGTTTCCGCGACGTCGAGAGCAAGGCGTTCTACGGCACCGGTTACCAGGACGTGGCACACCGCAAGCCAAGCATCGAAAACGCCAAGCGCCTGCTGAACTGGGAGCCGACCGTGGAGATGAGCGAGACCATCGGCAACACCCTGGACTTCTTCCTGCGTGAAGCCATGCTCGAAATCGCGGACAAGAAGTAATGAAGGCAGGCTTGCGCATTGACGTCGACACCTACCGTGGGACCCGTGAAGGGGTGCCGCGGCTGCTCGAATCCCTGGATGAAGCCGGGGTCAAGGCGACGTTCTTCTTCAGTGTCGGGCCGGACAACATGGGGCGCCACTTGTGGCGCCTGATCCGCCCGCAGTTCCTGTGGAAGATGCTGCGTTCCAACGCTGCCGGCCTGTATGGCTGGGATATTTTGCTCGCCGGCACTGCCTGGCCGGGCAAGCCGATCGGCCGTGACCTGGGGCATTTGATGCGCCAGGCCAAGGCCGCCGGCCATGAAGTCGGCCTGCATGCCTGGGATCACCATGGCTGGCAGGCCAACACCGGGCGCTGGAGCGACGCACAACTGGTCGAGCAGATTCGGCGCGGCGTCGACACCCTGAGCGATATCCTGGGTGAACGCATCGACTGTTCCGCGGCCGCCGGTTGGCGCGCCGATGAACGCGTGGTGCAGGCCAAGCAAGGGTTCAACTTCCGCTACAACAGTGATTGTCGGGGCACGAGCCTGTTCAGGCCAACCTTGGCCGATGGCCGCGCGGGCACCCCACAGATTCCGGTCGACCTGCCGACCTTCGACGAAGTCGTCGGGCCGGTGGTAGCTGCCAAGGATTTCAATAGCTACATCCTCGAGCGCTTCGCGGAGTCGAAGCTCAACGTCTACACCATCCACGCAGAAGTAGAAGGGATTCTGATGGCCAATGATTTTCGCCAGTTGCTGGCCCAGGCAGGGCAGCGCGGCATCGATTTCCAACCGCTGGGCGAGTTGCTGCCTGCCGACGTCACCACCCTGCCCCAGCAGCAGCTGGTGCGCGGCGCCCTGAGCGGCCGTGAGGGTTGGCTCGGAGTGCAACAGGCATGATCCGTCGTTGGGCCCTGCCCCTGCTCCTGTTGGCGTTCGGCGTGTTTTATCTGCTGCCGCTGGCCACCCACGGCCTGTGGATTCCGGATGAAACCCGCTATGCGCAGATCAGCCAGGAAATGCTGCTGACCGGCAAATGGGCGTCGCCGCACTTCATGGGTATTCGCTATTTCGAAAAGCCTGCGGCCGGCTACTGGATGATCGCGCTGGGCCAGGCGATCTTCGGGCAGAACCTGTTCGGCGTGCGCTTTGCGTCGGCATTGAGCACCGGCCTGAGCATCCTGCTGGTGTACCTGGTGTCACGCCGGTTGTGGAATGACCCGCAAAAAAGCCTGGTCAGCACCGTGCTGTACATGAGCTTTGTCAGCGTCGCGGCCCTCGGCGGCTATGCCAACCTGGATCCGCAGTTCACCTTCTGGGTCAACCTCACCGGTGTGGCCCTGTGGTTTTGCTTCGACAGCACCACGCGCAGCGGCCGGTTGTGGTCCTGGGCAGTGCTGGGCCTGGCATGTGGCATGGGCTTCATGACCAAGGGGTTCCTGGCCTGGCTGTTGCCGGTGTTGATCGCCCTGCCCTACGCAATCTGGCAGAAGCGTTTTCGCGAACTGTTGGGTTATGGCCTGGTGGCCGTAGCGGTGGCGATTGTGGTCAGCGTGCCGTGGGCATTGGCCGTGCACCTGCAGGAACCGGACTACTGGAATTTCTTCTTCTGGCACGAGCATATCCAGCGCTTTGCCGGCGACGACGCCCAGCATGCCGAGCCGTTCTGGTATTACTTGCCGCTGCTGGTGGCGTTCTCGCTGCCGTGGGTCGCCCTGCTGCCGTCCACCCTCAAGCAGGCGTGGCAAGACAAGCGCACGGCGAAGGTCGGCTTTGTGTTGCTGTGGCTGCTGATGCCCCTGGCCTTCTTCAGCCTGGCCAAAGGCAAGCTGCCCTCCTACATCATGCCGTGCCTGCTGCCGCTGGCCTTGCTGATGGGCAACACCCTGGCGGATAAACTGGCCCAGGGCCGCGGTCGCGCGTTGCGCCTCAACGGCTGGCTGAACCTGGTTCTCGGCGTGGTGGTATTGCTCGCCCTGAGCTGGTTCCAACTGAAAAAGCCGCTGTACGAACATGGCCAGGAAACCTTCAGCCTGGTGCTGGTGTTTGTCTTCCTGTTCGGCTGGATCCTGGTCAACCTGCTGCAGGCTGCACGGCCATTGCACCTGTGGGCCGCGCCGGTGATCGGCAGCTGGCTGATGGTCGCCCTGCTGCCGGCCGCACTGCCGCATTCGGTGGTCTACAACAAGACCCCGGATCAATTCATCATCGATCACCTGCAGGCACTGCGCCCGGCTACGGCGTTGCTCAGCAACGACCTTGGCGCGGCATCGGCCCTGGCGTGGCGCCTGCAGCGCCCGGATGTGACGCTGTACAACACGGTCGGCGAAGTGAAGTACGGCCTGGCCTACCCGGATGCCGGGCATCACAAGGTCGACACCCGCCAGGTCCAGCAGTGGATGAGCGAGGCGCGCAAACAAGGGCCGGTGGGTGTGGTGATGCGCGTCAAAGGCGACGATGAAATCGCCGAAGTAGCGCTGCTGCCCACCGACGGCGAGCGCTATGAGCAAGGCAATATCGTGATTCTGATCTTCCCGCAGGTGCAGCCGTGATCACCCTGCTCCTGCTATTGGCCGCCTGCCTGCTGACCTGCATGGGCCAGGTCTCGCAAAAGTTCGCCGTGGAAAGCTGGCGTGACCTGCCGGACGGCTGGGCGCTGAAACTGCGCTCGCCGTGGCTGTGGGCGGCGCTGGTGTGCCTGGGCCTGGGCCTGCTGGTGTGGCTGCTGGTACTGCAGCGCCTGGAGGTCGGCATCGCCTACCCGATGCTCAGCCTGAATTTTGTCTTGGTCACGCTGATGGCGCGTTTTGTGTTCCATGAACACATCGATGGCCGTCACTGGCTGGGTGTGGCGCTGGTGATCGGCGGCGTCGTGCTACTGGGGCGTCACGTATGAGCCGGGTCCAGGGGTTTGCCCTGGCCCTGGGCAGCGTAGCACTGGTCAGCGCGGCCCAGCTGGGCATGCGCTGGAGCATGACGCGCCTGCCGCTGCCCAACGAATGGCTGACGGCCCAGATCGACCTCGGCGCCCTGGCTGTGGTGCTGCTGGCGATCCTCGCCTATGCGCTGTCGATGCTCTGCTGGCTCGGCGCGCTCAAACACCTGCCGTTGGGCCGGGCCTATTCGCTGCTGAGCATCAGCTACGCGCTGGTGTACCTGCTGGCGGCCAGCCTGCCGGTCTTCAACGAACACTTTTCGGTTTCAAAAACCCTGGGGGTGGCCTTGGTCATCCTCGGAGTGCTGGTTATCAACTCTCGCCGTGCTAGCGCTACAAGTCCCAGGAATGCCCCATGAAAATCAGTGTATTTGGTAGTGGTTACGTCGGTCTGGTGCAGGCCACCGTATTGGCCGAAGTCGGTCACGATGTCATCTGCATGGACGTCGATCAAAACAAGGTCAAGCTGTTGCAGCAAGGCCATGTGAGCATCTTCGAGCCGGGGCTGGCCGCGATGGTCAAGGAGAACCTGGAGAGCGGGCGACTGCACTTCACCTTTGATGAAAAGCTGGCCGTCGAACACGGCGAAGTACTGTTCATTGCCGTGGGCACGCCGTCGGATGAAGACGGCTCGGCCGACCTGAAATACGTGCTGTCGGTAGGCGATGCCGTGGCCCGCCACCGTATCGAGCCGGTGATCCTGGTGGAGAAATCCACCGTGCCGGTGGGCACCGGCGACACCCTGCGCGCGCACATCGAGAAGGCCCTGCACCTGGCGGGCCGGCACCTGGAGTTCGATATCGTCTCCAACCCGGAATTCCTCAAGGAAGGCTCGGCCGTGGCCGACTGCCGCCGCCCGGATCGCATCATCATCGGCTGCGAGCGCGAAGAAGTGCGTGACGTGATGCGCGACCTGTACGCGCCGTTCAACCGCAACCATGACCGCATCATCTTCATGGACCTGCGCAGCGCCGAGCTGACCAAGTACGCCGCCAACTGCATGCTCGCGACCAAGATCAGCTTTATCAACCAGATCGCCGAGCTGGCCGAGCACTTGGGCGCGGATATCGAAGCCGTACGCCTGGGCATCGGTGCCGACTCGCGCATTGGCTACCACTTCATCTACCCTGGCTGCGGCTACGGCGGCTCGTGCTTCCCCAAGGACATGCGCGCGCTGATCCACAGTGCCAAGCAGGCCAACTGCTCCAGTGACCTGTTGGAAGCCGTGGAAGCGATCAACCAGCGCCAGAAGAGCAAGCTGTTCGAGCGTATCAATGCGTTCTTCAAGGGCAACCTGCGCGGCAAGACCTTTGCCCTTTGGGGCCTGGCGTTCAAACCGAACACCGACGACATGCGCGATGCCCCCAGCCGTGTATTGATGGAAGCCCTGTGGGCCGCCGGCGCCAACGTACGCGCGTTCGACCCGGAAGCCATGCAGGAAACCCAGCGCATCTACGGCGATGACCCGCACCTGATGCTGATGGGCACCCCGGAGTCGACCTTGAGCGGCGCCGATGCGCTGATCGTCTGCACCGAATGGCAGCAGTTCAAGGCACCGGACTTCGACCTGATTCACCAGCGCCTGAAAACCCCGGTGATCTTCGACGGCCGCAACCTGTATGACGGCGAGCGCCTGGCGCGCAAAGGCTTCCAGTACTTCCCGATGGGCCGTGGCGACTCGTGCCAGTTGCCGATTCCGCAGCAACAGTGGGTGCCACAGGTCGTGGAAGCCTGATACGTGAACAAAGCTCAACCGTCCCTGCTGAGCCCGACGATTCGCCGCCAATCCCTACTGCTGGGGTTGCTGGCGCTGGCGTTATTCATCGCTGGCAGCTGGCACCAGGCGATTATCGGCTTCGACTCCCGCTTCGTGGTGTTTGCCCAGGAGATGCTGCGCCACGGGCCGGGCTTTTTCCCGACCACCTACGGGCAGCCGTATGCGGATTACCTGGCCACCTCGACACTGCTGACCTGGTTGCTGTCGTTGCCCCTGGGCCAGGTCACCAGCCTCACGGCCTGGTTGCCCACGGCGCTGGCCTCGGCAGCGATCGTGGTGCTGGTGTATCGCCTCACGGCGCCCCACTCCCGGCACTGGGGCCTGCTGAGCATCGCGGTATTGCTGCTCAGCAGCACCTTCATCAGTGAAACCCGCTCGGTATCCCTCGACCAGATGCTCGCCGCGATTGCCCTGGCGGTGTTCTACCTGGGTTACGCGCATGACCACTTCGGTGCTGGCAAGCGCTTGCACTGGCTGTACCTGCTGCTGATCCTCGGCTTTGCGATTCGCGGGCCGATTGGCCTGGTGATACCCACCGGCGTGCTGTGCAGCTACTACCTGATCAATCGGCAATGGCGGCAGCTGTTCAGTTTTGGCTTGCTGGCGCTGGCGCTGTTGGTGGCGTGTGTCGGCCTGCTGTTGCTGATGGCCAAGCTCAGCGGCGGTGAAAGCTTCATGCAGGACGTGATCCGCATGCAGTTCCTGGGGCGCATGGACGGCAGCGAAGGCTCCAGCGGCGTGCTGTATTACTTCACCAGTTCGCTGGGCAATTACGCCATGGCCTATCCCGTGGCGCTGCTGGTACTGCTGGCAATCGCCCTCGGCGGCCAGCGTACGCCGGGGCCGGCCTTGCAGTTGGTGCTGTACTGCGCGGCCGCCGGCCTGCTGGTGATGCTTGGCCTGTCGATCCCACAGGCGAAAAAGGCGCGCTATGTGCTGCCGATGTTGCCCATGGCGGCAATCATTGCGGCCTATCCGTTCCAGGTTGCCGAGGGTCGGCTGTTTGCCGGGTTGCGCAGGCTGATGCTGGGCATTTGGACGTTGCTTCCGACGCTGCTGATCGCCGGGTTGTTGTTCGCACGCACACGTTATCCGCAGCAGCTGGAGCATCTGGGGCCAATGTTTGGCCTGCTGGGCGCGCTGCAGGTCGTGGCTTTGCTGGCGTTGTTCAAGGCGCAACTGCGCCCGCTGGGCCCGGCGTTGGCCGGTGTACTGGCGGTGTGGGCCAGCTATATCGGCGTGGTCGAGCCGCTGGAGCGCAGCCTCTACGACACCCGCACGTTTACCCTGCAGGTGCACGAGCAGGTCATGCAGCAGCGCGCGCCCGTGGTATTGCACGGCCTGGGTAAAGACGCCAAGGCCATCAAATACATGGTCAACCTTGATTGCGACCAGGTACCGTTGTTCACCCAGAACCCCGCTGACCTGAACCCGATACAAGGGCCGGCCTGGCTGGTGATGAGCGAGGCGGATTTCGAAGGGTTGAAAGACCCGCGCTTTCGCGCCCTCACGCCGACCCTGAGCGGTGAGTTCGACCGCAACCCCTACGTGCTGCTGCACCTGGCCCAGGCCCCACACCCTTGAGTGCTCTGCGTCGGGGCTCCCGACGCAGAAAACTCCTACGCAGCTATGCGTAATTGCTGCGACCATTGCCCTTCCCCGCGCCCGAAACCCAACGGTAAACTCGAATGCCATGTGTGGTAATCATTTACCGCCACGGGTCATGCATAACAACAAGGAAGCTGTAGGCCCGCGGTGTACGCCGCAGCCTATCCAATAAGAGGACAATGCCGTGTCAGATGATGTTTCGCCGGGCGTCTACGCGACCCCGGAGCCCGATCTCGTTCACGTTGGCTATTTGCCGGTCCCGCCCCTGGAGCGGCTGATGGAATTACGCGACGCGCTGGTGGCGCTCAAGGGCCCACTTGCCAGTGATACCGGGCTGCAGGCGGATCTGCGAAAACGCTTGTTCAACGACGAGACCGATGATCGCGTCCTGGGCAAGCTCAGTGTGCAGGTCCCTCTTTTGTAAGTGTGGCAGTCTCATTTAACTGCATTATTTTTGGATTTAACCTGCATTAATATGCATTGGCGCGCTGTCGACAGGCACGGCACACTGCACAGGTTCCTTCCCCCAATGTTGGAACTTTCAAAGGGCTTTTCCGGGCAACCAGACAAGCCTTTTTTTTGCCTGTCGTTTATGGAATGCCTGTCAATGCTCGCTCGCTGGTTCCCTGCTGCTATCAATACCCGTCCCACCGAATGGAGTCGTGCCGCTATCGGCATGGCGCTCGGCACGCTGTTCAGCGTGTGGTTATGTGCCCAAGTGTTTGGCATGGACGTGGCCCTGCACCTGCTGGGGCCACTCGGGGCCTCGGCGGTGTTGTTGTTTGCGGTCTCATCCGGCGCGCTCGCGCAACCCTGGTCGATCATCGGCAGCTACCTGTGTGCCGGCGTGGTGGCCTTGCTGGTGGCCCGCGTCCTTGGGCGCACCCTGGGCGGTGCGTGCCTGGCGGCAGGCATGACGGTGGTATTGATGTGCTGGCTGCGCTGCCTGCATCCACCTGCCGGTGGCCTGGCCATGACCCTGGTACTGGCCGACCCGGCCTCGGCCGCCCTCGGCTGGCATGAGATGGGCGCGGTGTTGCTGGGTGCCGGCGCCCTGCTCGCCTGTGCACTGGCCTACAACAATGCCACGCGCACCCGCTACCCCAAGGGCGCCGTCGAGGCTCCCGCGGTGGTCCTGCCAGACACCCAGGCCGCTCAAGACCCGGCCATTACCGCTGCCGACCTGAAGCTCGCGCTGGCCGACATGGAGCAGTTCTACGATGTCGCCCCCAGCGAGTTGGAACAGTTGATCCACGCCGCCGAAACCCACGCACGGCGCCGCAGTATTGGTGAAGTCCTGGCCAGCCGCATCCCCTGACGCAGACACGCGGCCTGCTGCATAAATGCAAAAACGACCTGCATGATTGAAGGTTGTACTGGGCAAATTTGCACTGGTACGATCGCGAGATGGTTCTTCGCTGAACCTCTTGATAAAGAACAATAAAAGCAGGGAGTTACAGATGACTGCTCAGGTTTCAAACCAAGCAAGCAGCGCCGATATCCTTCAAGACGACGTCCTGGCCGAAGTGCGCAACCACATCGGCCACCTTACCCTCAACCGCCCTGCCGGCCTCAACGCAATCACCCTGGACATGGTCCGCAGCCTCGCCCGCCAGCTGCAGGCGTGGGCCGACGATCCGCAGGTGCATGCCGTGGTGCTGCGCGGCGCCGGCGAAAAGGCCTTTTGCGCCGGCGGTGATATTCGCTCCCTCTACGACAGCTTCAAAAACGGCGACACCCTGCACGAAGATTTCTTCGTCGAGGAATACGCGCTGGACCTGGCCATCCACCATTACCGCAAACCTGTCCTCGCGTTGATGGACGGGTTTGTCCTCGGCGGCGGCATGGGCCTGGTGCAGGGCGCGGATCTGCGCGTGGTCACCGAGCGCAGCCGCCTGGCCATGCCGGAAGTGGCAATCGGTTACTTCCCGGACGTTGGCGGCAGCTACTTCTTGCCGCGCATTCCCGGCGAGCTGGGGATTTACCTCGGCGTCACCGGCGTGCAGATTCGCGCCGCCGACGCCCTCTACTGCGGCCTCGCCGATTGGTACCTGGACAGCGCAAAGCTGGCCGACCTCGACCACAAGCTCGACCGCCTGCAATGGCACGAGTCGCCACTCAAGGACCTGCAGGGCGTACTGGCCAAACTCGCCGTGCAACAGTTGCCCGACGCGCCGCTGGCCGCCTTGCGCCCGGCCATCGACCATTTCTTCGGCCTGCCGGATATACCGAGTATCGTCGAGCAATTGCAGCAGGTGACGGTCGCCGACAGCCATGAATGGGCACTCACTACCGCCCAACTGATGCACACCCGCTCGCCGCTGGCCATGGCCGTGACCCTGGAAATGCTGCGTCGCGGCCGGCGCCTGCCGCTGGAACGCTGCTTTGCCCTGGAACTGCACCTTGACCGCCAGTGGTTTGAACGCGGCGACCTCATCGAAGGCGTTCGTGCGCTGATCATCGACAAGGACAAGGCCCCGCGTTGGAATCCACCCACGCTGCACGGCCTGGACCACACCCATGTCGAGAGCTTCTTCCATCACTTCGAGAAGGTTGCGAACTAAGCCATGCAAGATATTGAATACACTGAAGAACAAGTGATGATTCGCGACATGGCGCGTGACTTTGCCCGTGGCGAAATCGCCCCCCATGCCCAAGCCTGGGAGAAAGCCGGCTGGATCGACGATGCCCTGGTCGCGAAGATGGGCGAACTCGGGCTGCTGGGCATGGTGGTCCCCGAAGAATGGGGTGGCACCTATGTCGACTACGTCGCATATGCCTTGGCGGTCGAGGAAATTTCCGCCGGCGATGGCGCCACCGGCGCGCTGATGAGTATCCACAATTCAGTCGGTTGCGGGCCCATTCTCAACTACGGCACACAGGAACAGAAACAGACCTGGCTGGCCGACCTCGCAAGTGGCCAGGCAATCGGTTGCTTCTGCCTCACCGAACCCCAGGCCGGTTCCGAAGCGCACAACCTGCGCACCCGCGCCGAGTTGCGCGATGGCCAATGGGTGATCAATGGTGCCAAGCAATTTGTCAGCAACGGCAAGCGCGCCAAGCTCGCTATTGTGTTCGCCGTGACCGACCCGCAATTGGGCAAGAAAGGTATCTCCGCATTCCTGGTGCCCACCGACACCCCAGGCTTCGTCGTCGACCGTACCGAACACAAGATGGGCATTCGCGCCTCGGACACCTGTGCCGTCACCCTCAACCAATGCAGCGTGCCCGAGGCCAACCTGCTGGGTGAGCGCGGCAAAGGCCTGGCGATTGCGCTGTCGAACCTGGAAGGCGGCCGCATCGGCATTGCCGCCCAGGCCCTGGGCATCGCCCGCGCGGCGTTTGAAGCTGCGCTGGTCTACGCCCGCGACCGCGTGCAGTTCGACAAGGCAATCATCGAGCACCAGAGCGTGGCGAACCTGCTGGCCGACATGCAAACCCGCCTGAACGCCGCGCGCTTGTTGATCCTGCACGCCGCGCGCCTGCGCTCGGCCGGCAAACCGTGCCTGTCGGAAGCCTCCCAGGCCAAGCTGTTCGCCTCGGAAATGGCCGAAAAGGTCTGCTCCTCGGCGATGCAGATTCACGGTGGGTATGGGTATCTGGAAGATTATCCCGTGGAACGCTACTACCGCGATGCGCGGATCACGCAGATTTACGAGGGGACCAGCGAGATACAGCGGATGGTGATTGCCAGGGAACTGAAGAACTATCCCCTCTAACTGAAAGACCACACCCCCCATGTGGGAGCGGGCTTGCTCGCGAATGCGCCAGGTCAGTCAAAGCTGCAGTGACTGATTAGCCGTATTCGCGGGCAAGCCCGCTCCCACATTTGGATCATCGGTGTAAGTGATGCGGGCTTACTTGTCCTTGAACGCCGGCGCACGCTTGGCCACGAACGCCGCCATGCCTTCCTTCTGATCCAGGGTCGCGAACGCGGCATGGAACACCCGGCGCTCAAAGCGCACGCCTTCGGACAGGCTCACTTCAAACGCGCGGTTCACGCTTTCCTTGACCATCATGCTGATCGGAACCGATTTGCCGGCGATCAATGTGGCAACCTTCAAGGCCTCTTCCAACAATTCATCCGCCGGCACAATGCGCGCGACAATCCCGCAGCGCTCGGCTTCCACTGCATCAATAAAGCGCCCGGTCAGGCACATTTCCATGGCCTTGGCCTTGCCCACCGCGCGGGTCAGGCGCTGCGTGCCGCCCATGCCCGGCAACACGCCGAGGTTGATTTCCGGCTGGCCGAACTTGGCGCCGTCACCGGCCAGGATAAAGTCGCACATCAACGCCAATTCACAGCCCCCGCCGAGGGCGAAACCGTTGACCGCGGCAATGATCGGCTTGCGGCGGTTGGCCACGCGGTCGCTGTCGCTGAACAGGTCGTCCAGGTAGATCTGCGGGTAGGTCAGCTCGGCCATTTCCTTGATGTCGGCGCCGGCGGCAAAGGCTTTCTTCGAGCCGGTCAGCACGATGCAGCCGATCTGTGGATCGGCTTCCAGGCCGTCCAGCGCCTGGTTCAGCTCGCTGACCAACTGCGCATTCAAGGCGTTCAGGGCTTGCGGGCGATTGAGGGTAATCAGCCCGACGCGGCCCTGGACTTCGAGCAAAATGGTTTCGTAACTCATGTATCGGCTCCTTAGAGATTGCGTGAGATGACCATGCGTTGAATATCGCTGGTGCCTTCGTAGATCTGGCAGACCCGCACATCGCGGTAGATCCGCTCGAGGGGGAAGTCGCTCAGGTAACCGTAACCGCCCAGGGTTTGCAAGGCGGCCGAACAGACTTTTTCAGCCATTTCCGAGGCGAACAGCTTGGCCATGGACGCTTCCACCAGCGCCGGCTTGCCGCTGTCACGCAGTGCCGCCGCGTACTGCACCATCTGCCGGGCGACGGCGATTTGCGTGGCCATGTCGGCCAGGCGAAACGCCACGGCCTGGTGCTCGATGAGTGGCTTGCCGAAGCTTTCGCGTTCCCTGGCATAGTCGCGGGCGGCTTCAAAGGCAGCGCGCGCCATGCCCACCGACTGCGAGGCGATACCCACGCGACCGCCTTCGAGGTTGGCCAGGGCGATTCGATAGCCTTCGCCCTCCGCGCCCAGGCGATTGGCCACCGGCACTTTCACGTCCTCGAACAGGATCTGGCAGGTGTCCGAGGCGTGCTGGCCGAGCTTGTCTTCGACCCGCGCCACACTGTAGCCCGGGGAGTCGGTGGGCACGATGAACGCGCTGATGCCGCGCTTGCCGGCGGCCGGGTCGGTCACCGCAAACACAATCACCACCCCGGCATTTTGCCCGGAGGTGATGAACTGCTTGCAGCCATTGAGCACGTAGTGATCACCGTCCAGGCGCGCCCGGGTCTTCAGGCTGCTGGCATCCGAACCGGCCTGAGGCTCGGTCAACGCAAACGCGCCGAGCATGGCGCCACTGGCGAGTGGCTTGAGGAATTGCTCTTTCTGCTGATCGTTGCCGAACGTGAGGATGGGCACGCAGCCCACCGAGTTGTGCACGCTCATGATGGTCGAGCAGGCCCCGTCGCCGGCGGCGATTTCTTCCAGGGCCATGGCGTAGGCCAGGTAGCCGGTGTCGCAGCCGCCCCACTGTTCCGGCACGAGCATGCCGAAAAAGCCCAGCTCGGCCATTTCGCCGATGGCTTCCTTGGGAAAGCGGTGCTCGCGGTCCCAGTCGGCTGCGAACGGTTTCAGCCGCTCCTGGGCAAATTGCCGGGCCGCGTCGCTGATCTGCAGTTGTTCGTCATTGGGCAGCATAGGGTTTCCTTAATACAGGCATTCAACGGCCATGGCCGTGGCTTCACCGCCGCCGATACAGATCGCGGCCACGCCACGCTTGAGGCCTTTCTGGCGCAGGGCCGCGAGCAGGGTCACCAGGATTCGCGCGCCGGAGGCACCGATCGGGTGGCCCAGGGCACAGGCGCCGCCGTGAACGTTGACCTTGGCGTGCGGGATTTCCAGCTTGCTCATCGTCACCAGGGTGACCACCGCGAAGGCCTCGTTGATCTCGAACAGGTCAACTTCGTCGATGCTCCAGCCGGTCTTGCTCATCAGCTTGCGGATTGCGCCCACCGGCGCCACCGGAAACAGCCCGGGCTCATCGGCAAAGGCCGCGTGACCATGGATCACCGCCAGCGGCTTGAGCCCGCGCTTGAGCGCCTCGGACTGGCGCATCAGCAACAAGGCCGCCGCACCGTCGGAGATCGAGCTGGAGTTGGCGGCCGTTACGGTACCGCCTTCGCGGAACGCCGGTTTCAGGCTGGCGATCTTGTCCAGCTTGGCCTTGGGCGGCTGTTCGTCGTGCTGGACGGTCTTCTGCTCCTTGCCGACCGTGACCTGCACCGGGACGATCTCGGCGGCGAAGCTGCCATGGGTGATCGCTTCTTGCGCACGCGTCAGCGAGGCGATGGCGAAGGCGTCCTGGGCTTCACGGGTAAAGCCGTTGTGCGCAGCGCAGTCTTCGGCAAAGGTGCCCATCAGGCGGCCCTTGTCGTAGGCGTCTTCGAGGCCGTCGAGGAACATATGGTCGAGCACGCGGCCGTGGCCCATGCGGTAGCCGCTGCGGGCGCGGTCGAGCAGATAAGGGGCGTTGGACATGCTTTCCATGCCGCCGGCAATCACCACTTCGACGCTGCCGGCCAGCAGCGAATCATGTGCCAGGATCGCCGCCTCCATGCCCGAACCGCACATCTTGTTGAGGGTGGTGCAGCGCGTCGACTTGTCCAGCCCGGCGCCGAGGGCCGCCTGGCGCGCCGGTGCCTGGCCGAGGCCGGCGGGCAGCACACAGCCGAACAGCACTTCATCGACAGCATCGGTGGCGATGCCGGCACGCTCGACCGCGGCACGGATCGCGGCAGAACCCAACTGAGGCGCGGTCAGGCCCTTGAGGTCGCCCTGGAAGCCGCCCATGGGGGTGCGCACGGCACTGACAATTACGATGGGATCAGTCATGGAAGTTCTCCTTACTTGGCGGCCATGCGCAAGGCGCCGTCGAGACGGATCACCTCACCATTGAGCATGCTGTTTTCGATGATGTGGCGGACCAGCGCCGCGTATTCTGCAGGCTTGCCCAGGCGCGGCGGGAATGGTACGCCTGCGGCCAGCGAGTCGCGCACTTCGGCGGTCATGCCGGCCATCATTGGCGTCTCGAAAATGCCCGGGGCGATGGTCATCACGCGGATACCAAAGCGCGCCAGCTCGCGAGCGGCCGGTAACGTGAGGCTGGCGATCGCGCCTTTGGAGGCGGAATAGGCAGCCTGGCCGATCTGCCCATCAAACGCTGCAACCGAGGCGGTGTTGATGATCACGCCGCGCTCGCCATCGGCATTCGCTTCGGTTTCAGCAATGGCCGCTGCCGCCAGGCGCAGCAGGTTGAAGCTGCCGATCAGGTTGACGTTGATCACCTGGGCAAAGCTGGCCAGCCCGTGGGGGCCGTTCTTGCCGAGAATTTTCTCGCCACGCACCACACCGGCGCAGTTGACCAGCCCGTGCAGGCCGCCAAAGGCGTCAACAGTCGCTTGCACGGCGGCTTCGGCCGCCGCTTCCTGGCTGATATCGGCCAAGGCGCTGCGCGCGTTCTCGCCCAACTGCTTGGCCTTGGCGGTCACCGCGTCGGCGTTCAAATCCACCAGCATCACCTTGGCACCGGCGGCAATCAGCATTTCTGCGGTGGCCGCGCCCAGGCCTGACGCGCCGCCGCTGACCAGGAAGATCTTGTTTTCAATCTGCATTATTGTTTCCTTGAACCAGAAGGACCGAATCGTGGAAATAGTCGCTCCCGCACGCTGGCGCAGCAATGGTCAAAGCTTTCAACCTGCTTGACTGGTTTGGCCAGTCATCAATCCTGCTTATCGGCCAGTCAGTCCAAGCGATTGGACGCCTGTCGCGCTTGCTTCTAATCTGAGGGGCTACACCCCCTGAAGCCGCGTCCCCGAAGAAGCCCTGTCCCGCCGATGATTGTGCGTCCCAAACCCAACCTCCTGGGTATCCTGTTCTCCCTCAAAGGCTCGATAGCCAAGCGCATTGCCCTGCGCAGCCTGCTGGTCACGTTGCTGGCCTCGGTGATCGTGCTGGTGGAAACCCTGCACCCGGCGTATTTCTCCAAGGTCAACGCCACGCCATTCACGCTGCTGGGGCTGTCGCTGTCGATCTTCATGAGCTTTCGCAATAACGCCTGCTATGACCGCTGGTGGGAAGGCCGCAAGCAACTGGGGCAGATGATCATCGATGTACGCTCGCTGATCCGCGAGACCCAGGTGCTCAGTGACCCGGCCGAGCGCGCCGGCCTGCTGCGCGCGCTGGGTGGTTTTGCGCACGGCCTGGTCGCCCGCCTGCGACATGAAGATGAAGCGCTGGCAATCAAACCGTGGAGCGGCGTCGACACCCGCCACCCCAACCTCCCCGACAAGCTGCTGCAGCAGGTCGGCGCGCGGTTTTCCGTGCTGACCGAACAGGGCGTGCTCAGCGAATGGCGCTACACCCAACTGGAGACCCGGCTGGTCAGCCTCAGCCAGGTGCAGGCCTCGTGCGAGCGGATCAAGGCCACGCCGCTGCCCTTCCCCTACACTTTGCTGCTGCACCGCACCATCTACCTGTTCTGCATTCTGTTGCCGTTCGCCATGGCCGAGCCCCTGGGCTGGCTCACGCCGGTGTTCACCGCCATTGTCAGCTACACCTTCTTTGGCCTGGACGAGATCGGCGATGATCTCGAAGACCCTTTCGGCTTTGACGAAAACGACCTGCCCTGCAACGCGATCCTGCGCACCCTGGAGCGCGAGATTCTCGCGGCCCTCGGCGAAACCGACTTGCCGCCGCCGCTCGAGCCGGTGGAATACGTGCTGACCTGACGCGGGTTTGACACCTGCCCTGGTCTGGCCGAAGCTGATGGCTTTGCTCTAGCTGCCCAAGCTTTCGGACGCCTGCATGTCAAAGTCACGCCGTTACTCCATCGTCGGCCTGTGCGCCCTGTTGTTGATTGTACTGATCACCTGGTATTTCTCCCGTTCCACACCGGTGGCCGTGCCACCCGCCATTGCCCATGGTTACGCGAAAGCGCTGAAACAGGCGCATAACGGCGAGCCGGGCGCGGCGCGCGTGCTCTATCAGCAATTGGGCCGGCCGGACCTGTCGCCCGAGCGCCGCGCCGCATTGCATGCCGAACTGCCCAACTACCCCAGCCCCCAGGCCTTGAAGCTGGCGGATAAAGACCTCGCCAGCGACTCGCCGCTGGTACGCGAAGCCGCTATCCATAGCATTGTCGGCCTAGTGCCCACGGGCCAGCGCACGCTGTTGCTCGGCCCTGCCCTGGATGACCCCGAACAAGGCGTGCGCTTTGCCGCCGCCAATGCGTTGCTCGGTCTCTCGCCCGACACCTTGGGCTTGTATTTCGGGCCCTTGCAGCAGGTGCTGGATGAGTTCGTGAAGAAGCTCAAGGCCCAGCCGGAAACGGCTGAGGGCTGGATTCAACTGGCGCGCCTGTACATCCACAGCGCCCTGCTGCCCGATGCACAAAATGCGCTGGAACAGGCCATGCGCCTGCAGCCGGACAACTTGCAGGCGGTGGTCGCGCAGATCGAGCTGCTGGATAAGCAAGGCAAGACCGACGAGTCCCGTCAACTGCTCGCGCGGCAACTGGCGGCGCACCCTGAATCGGCTTACCTGCAACATGCGCTGGGCATGTGGCTGCTGCACCACGGCGAGCGCCCCTATGCGCTGCTGGGCCTGTCCAAGGCCGTGGAGCTGGAGCCGGACAATCAGGATTACCGCTACGACCTGGCCACCACCCTGCACGCCCAGCAGGAACAGGAAGCGGCCCAGCGCCAGTTGGAAGAAATCATCCAGCGCCACCCGGCCAATCGCAAGGCGCGGGTGCTGCTCGTCACCTACTGGAAAGAAAGCGGCCAATTGCAGAACGTGCAGGTGCTGCTGGCCCAGCTCGAACAGCAAAACCCCGACGATCCGGCCCTGCAACAGGGTCTGTAGACATCACCGGCCGTATTTTCCAGGAACAGGTTGAACCGCCGCAAAGCGCTACGGTCAAGAGAACATGGCGCGTCCACCAGGGCGCGCATCCTCTACTCGTATGTGACCTGAGGGCACTTCTTGTCTACATCCAAAGCGTTGTTATCCGAAAAAGCAGCCACTGGCATCGAAGGTCTTGATGACATTCTTTCCGGCGGGCTATCGCGCAGCCATCTGTTTCTCCTGGAAGGCGAACCTGGCACCGGTAAAACCACGGTCGCCCTGCACTTTCTGCAGGCCGGCGCGAAAGAAGGTGAGCGAACGCTGTACATCACGCTGTCCGAAACCGAGCGCGAATTGCGCCAAGGCGCCAAGTCCCACGGGTGGGACCTGGACGAGAATATCCATATCTTCGAACTGACTCCGCCGGAGAGCCTGCTGGATGCCGAGCACCAGCAGAGCCTGTTGTACTCCTCCGATCTCGAACTGGGCGAAGCCACCCGGCAGATCTTCGAAGTGGTGGAACGGGTCAAGCCGACCCGCGTGGTGGTCGACAGCCTTTCGGAAATCCGCCTGCTCGCACAAAGCTCGCTGCGCTATCGCCGCCAGATCCTCGCGATCAAGCACTACTTCGTGCGCTATGACGCCACCGTACTGCTGCTGGATGACCTGACCACCGAATCCCTCGACAAAACCGTGCACAGCGTGGCGCACGGCGTCATCCGCCTGGAAGAACTGACACCCAATTACGGCGCCGAACGCCGTCGCGTGCGCATTGTGAAGTACCGCGGCCAGAAATACCGTGGCGGCTTTCACGACTTCACCATCATGCAGGATGGCATTCACGTGTTCCCGCGCCTGGTGGCCGCCGAGCATCGCGGTGGCTACGTGCGCCAGACCTTGAGCAGCGGCATTCGCGAACTGGACGCCTTGATGGGCGGCGGCGTGGAGACCGGCTCCAGCAGCCTGATCCTCGGCCCGGCCGGTACCGGTAAATCGCTGATCTCGATGATCTTTGCCGCCTCTGCCGTGGCCCGTGGCGAAAAAGCCGCGCTGTTCATTTTCGATGAAGAACTGGGCCTGCTGTTCGAGCGCATGAAAAACATGGGCATCGACCTCGACGCCCTGCAAGCTACCGGCAACCTGTTGATCGAACAAGTGGACGCCGCCGAGCTGTCCCCCGGCGAGTTCTCGCACCGGGTACGCCGCTGTGTCGACGAGCGAGGGATCAAGACCGTGGTCATCGACAGCATCAACGGTTACCAGGCGGCCATGCCGGAAGAGAACGCGCTGATCCTGCATATGCACGAGTTGCTGCTGTACCTCAACCGCCGGGGCGCGGCCACCTTCATGACCGTCGCGCAGCATGGGCTGGTCGGCGACATGCAGGCACCGGTCGACATCACTTACCTGGCAGACACCGTGATTCTGCTGCGTTACTTCGAGGCGCTGGGCAAGGTGCGCCGTGCCATCTCGATCATCAAGAAACGCACCGGCTCCCACGAGTCGACCATCCGCGAATATCGTATCAGCAGCCGTGGCATGACCGTCGGCGAACCGCTGGATAATTTCCAGGGCGTGTTGCGTGGCATTCCAACCTACATGGGCGCAGGCTCGCCTCTGCTCAAGGATGAGGGCGTGTGACGGCTATTTCACCCGTATCCGAGCGCGCCATCGTCCTGGCGCCTATGGGCCGCGACGGTACTTTGGCGCTGATGATGCTCAACGAGGCTGGCTACAGTGGCATCGTTGCCAGCAGCCTGCCGATGCTGTGCGAGGCCCTGGAGCAAGGTGCCGGCCTGCTGATCATTGCGGCCGAAGCGCTGCGGGGCGCGGACCTGGAACCGTTACTGGAGCATTTGCATCAGCAGCCAGCCTGGTCGGACCTGCCCATCGTGCTGATGACCCACCACGGCGGCAGCGAACAGAATGGTTCCTCGCACCTGAGTGGCCTGCTCGGCAATGTCACGTTCCTTGAGCGGCCTTTCCACCCCATCACCCTGATCAGCCTGGTGAGCGCGGCCCTGCGCGGTCGCCGCCGGCAATACGACGCGCGGGACCGCTTGATTGACCTCAGCGAGAGCGAACTGCGCCTGCAGCGCACCCTGGAAACCCTCGAACAGCAAGTCGAGGAGCGCACGGCGCAGTTGCGCAGCAACGAAGAAGCGTTGCGCCAATCGCAGAAAATGGAAGCGGTCGGGCAGTTGACGGGCGGTATCGCCCACGACTTCAACAATATGCTCACCGGCATTATCGGCAGCCTGGAGCTGTTGCGGCGGCGTGTCTCGCGCGGCAAGTTGGACGACCTCGACAGCCTGATTGACCTGGGCGTGACCTCGGCCAACCGCGCTGCCGGCCTGACTCACCGCCTGCTGGCGTTTTCACGGCGCCAGTCGCTGGATTCCAAGCCGGTGCAGATCAACCAGCTGGTCACTTCGATGGGCGAACTGCTGCAACGCAGCATCAACGAGAGCATTGCCCTGGACATGCGCCTGGAGGACCGGCTGTGGACCGCCGAAGCCGACCCCAATCAGCTGGAGAGCGCCCTGCTCAACCTGGTCTTGAATGCCCGCGACGCCATGCCCGACGGCGGCCGGCTGATCGTTGAAACCAGCAACCGCCACCTCGACAGCGTGTTCACCGCCGCGTATGGCACCTTGAACCCCGGCGACTACGTGGAACTGAGCGTCAGCGACACCGGCTGCGGGATTCCGGAAAGCCTCATGGGGCGGGTATTCGACCCGTTCTTCACGACCAAACCCATCGGCCAGGGCACCGGCCTGGGCTTGTCGATGATCTACGGTTTTGCACGCCAATCTCATGGCCATGTGACCATCCACAGTGAGGTGGGCAAAGGCACCACCGTGAGCCTGTTTCTCCCGCGTTTTGTCGGTGAAGTCACGGCTGATACGCCGTTGGATTCCGCTCTATTGCCGTTCGCGAATGCCGGCGAGTGCGTGCTGATTGTCGAGGACGACCCCGCCGTGCGCGTGCTGGTGAGCCAGGTGCTGAGCGAGTTGGGCTACGCCTTCGTCGAAGCCGGCGATGCCGACAATGCGCTGCCGATCATCGAGTCCAGCCAGCGCATCGACCTGATGATCAGCGATGTGGGGTTGCCAGGCATGAATGGCCGCCAGCTGGCCGAAATCGGCCGGCAAATTCGCCCGGACTTGAAGGTTTTGTTTATTACCGGCTATGCCGAGCATGCGGCGGTACGGGGCGGGTTCCTGGACCCGGGCATGCAGTTGATCACCAAGCCGTTTACCTTTGATTTGTTGACGGCGAAGGTGCGGGAGATGATTCACCTGCAGATAAGGGAATGAGGCGCAGGTTAAACAAAACACTGGGGGCCGACCGGGTCCGCTGACGAGCTATTTACGTTGATGGCGACGAACTAGCCACTAATACGCAGTGGCGCGGTTTGTATCGCCGTCGACAGCGCACATAGAAACTTCCGGCAAAGGGTAGAGTTGGAACGCTAGAGGCTGATGCCAATACCAAGTGTTATACCGCGGGCGCAGTTACAACACCCGGGGTATGTTCATTTGCCTCTCAGAGAATGCCACCCATGATTTCACCTGATAGCGTTACTCTTCCCCGCCCACATCTTCAGAACGCCCCGCAAACACCCACTTCCCCTTCGCCCCAAGCGCCTCTTGCTGAATCTTCTTCCGAGCGGGGCATCGATCCCGTACGTAATCAACGATCTATTCGGAGCATCGGGCAAGGATCGCTGCTCGCCCAACACAGTGTCCAGAACCAGCTGCCACCACCATCGCAAAAACATTCGATGACGGCGGCTGATGCCATGGGCCAACAAGCACTTATCGACGGTCTGACTAAAACAGGTGAATTGCAGAAACATCAATACTATGGCACTGAACGGCGGCTTAGATCGCTGCAGATAACCCTGCCACCAGACTCTTACATTGCGCGCAAAAACAACCTTGTCGAAGGGCAAAGCATAAGCGCCGAACGGTACATCCAGGCGCTGGGCTTGCCGTTACCCACCAGTTGGCAAGAGACCTTGCGATTGACCCAGAAAATTGCCATGCCATTGCCCGCACCGCCTGCGCTGGGTGATTTCGGGGGGCTGCTGGGTCGGACCATACCCTTGGCTCAATCCCAGCAAGACCGCGTGCGCGCTTTCGTCAACGAATCAGCCAATACCAGCATTCAGTCCTTGATCACACACGCTGTCACCAACACGGATTCACCCGTAACCCCTCGCAAGGTACTTGATCAGTTGATCGCAAACCCCCAGGCGCAGGCACTGGGTCAGAAACTGGAAGCCGAACTGCAGGGCATTTCAACCCCAACCAGTGTCAATGAATGGTTGATGACAGCGCTGGCACTGGAACTGGGCATCACGCCCGAAACACAACGCAACCGTATCGCAGGCTATGACCTGAACCAGCCCGACAATTGGGGCAAACCCGCTTCGGCGATCATCGCAGCGGTCAATGACCATCTGGAACGTCAAAACGCCGATGTCCCTGACCTAAGGGGGTACTTGCTGCTCTCGCGGGTCGCGCCGCAGTTTCTGGTCAAACAGTTGCCCGAGAACTTGGTGTACGGTTCCAACGAGTGGGCGGTGTTCAGTGCTGCCGTCTCGCGCATTGAGCAACAGGCGCCCGGTACTGCGGCGACCATGACATTTGACCAAGTGATCGAGTTCGGCAACACCTCTCCGGTTAGCGAGCGCCAAGCGGTGCAAGCCGCCCTTGCGCGACGCAACGCCATGGTTGACTGGGGTATCGTCAATGGTTTTCTGATCAAGAATGACGATGACAACTACGACCCGGCAGCGATTGAACACACGCAGGGCAAATTCAACGAGCAGATAACAGAGCTCAGTACACGCCTCGCGGTGTTCTCCTCACCGCTGCCGACCCGAAAAGCCTTGGCAGAAGCCGAACTCAAAAAAGTACTGGGCGATGACGTCCCTCTGGAGAAAGAATTCATCAAGCTGGGCCGCCAAAACAGAGGTGGCATAGCGTACTCGATTATTGATCTATATATGTCGGGTCGGCTCAAGACCGATACGCTCAGGTCTGATTCTGACAAGGAGCTTCTAAAAAAAGTCGAGCCTAAATTCGATGAGCTTCCGGATATCAAAGAAGTATTTAAGGAAACGTTTACGCCTTATTTCGACGGGGTAAAAGAAGCCTTTACTTCACGCATAAAGAGTCAAATTTCACGACTCCCTTTAGAAGACCGAAAAAACTTTGAATTCGGCGGCGTAACGGCTTACTCCGTCCGCCTCCCTCTGCGTGAGGATAGCGACGATGACATCAGTCAAAAACAATACAAAAATATTGGGCGCAGTTGCCTATTGTTTAAAACGGTGCGTGGCGAGGAAACCACCTACTATGAGTTTTCTATAAGCGATCAGACCATTCGCAAAAAAACCGACCTGCCTGAAGAACTGCCAATCGGTGCAACCCATATCGCCCGTGGGGTAGACGGCGATAAATATATCGAAGGGTTTACACGGCTGCCTTTCGATCTGGATAAGTATGGGATCGGGCACGGAGGGCTGCCACCGCCAAAAGTCCCCGTCATCATTGATCGGGTCAAGATCCAGCCCGCATCAGGTACCCCCGGCGCCGACGAACCGAACTCGACAACGGCCCCCCTCAAGACATTTTTCACCACTAAGACCGATGCGATTGCCACGACCGTCAGCGAGCATTTTTTCAGCGACAAGGACAGTTTCGAGACAGATGCTTCAGGTGAAACAAACTTTGAGAAGCGATACCGGGAAAACCATCAACTCAACAACGGCATTCTGAATGTCATTATTCCGTTCAAGTCCGCTATCGAAAACGCGATTGAGGGTAAATGGGACGAAGCCATCGGCGATGCCATGCTGGATCTGATATCGCTTTATAATCCTGGCGCCAAAGGCGGTGGCATTGTTAACAGAACCAGTAAAAAAACCGCCTTAGGGCTGCTGACAGGCGTTAAAAAATTCGGCGGCGCCGTGCTGAAAGACGCCAATCTTTTCGCTGACGTAGCGGACCTGACGCGCTTGTTGACCAAAGGTGCGAAATCCGCAGCATCGTCACTCTATGACGGTGTTCATTCTCTGCAGTTGTCTGGCCGCGGTTTGCTCACGGCGCCTAACGGCCTGGACAGCGTGTCGATTGGTACCTTCAAGCATCAAGGCGAAATTGTGCAGGGCGCGGCAGCGTTCAAAGATAACAAGTGGTACGCACTTGATCCTTTGTCACTGAAACCTTATGGCGCACCGCTGGAGGATTTCTTGCCGTCGCTGCAGGCCCAAATGGCAGAATTGGGGAAATGGGCGACTGCGGACAGCCCCCGAAAGACACTCGATGAGGCCGTTGTCAAAAGCTGGAAAAAGACCGTTAACGACCATCGCACTGGACCGCAAAAAGCTCAGTTTGAAAGCGGATACCAATCAGGAAACCCGCAAACTATCGCGGGGTTTTCCAATTCCATGAAGCCCGCAGATATCATCACCCTGGCTGGCAATAAAAACCTTACTGCCAAGGAGGTCGGGATGCTGCTCAAGCGCTTCGACGATCTCTCTTACCAACTCGGTCGAGGTGGCTCAGCTCGTTTTATCGACGCCATAGAACCCGGGCTCGGCAGCGTAATACCTATGCCTCAAGTCATCTACCTTTCCAAGACCGGGCAATTGTCCGATGGCCAATGTGCCGCGCTGTCACGCGTCATGGCGGACGCCATGGCAGAAGGCAAAGAACGGCTATTGATCAAAAACATGCTCAGTGCAGCGGCCTACCCGGCCGATGCGGCCTCCAGGGAATTTACTGCCAAACTGAGCAAGATCCAAACCCAAGTCGGCGCACGAAGTGCTTTCCATGCTCAGCAGACAGTGCGTCAGGACACGATTCAAGGCATCGTGAATGAGCTGGCCGACGCCAGCGTATCCAAGTCAATAATGATCGACTCTCCTGGTCACGCCATGGCGGCTGGGGTAAGGGTTGATGACACAGGAAAGAGCTTCTACTTCTATGACCCTAATCATGGGCTTGCGAAATTTTCCAATGCCCAGGACATGGAAAAGGCCCTGGAGAAACTGACTCGCGACACGAAACTGAAGCCAGGCTACGTGACTCATAGCACTGACCCCGCGAAGTTGGAGTTCAAGGTCTTCGACCATACTGACGCGTGGCAGCGAACAAACAGTGTGCTGAGTACGGATGTTAAAAAGCTGTATGACGCACGACTGGCCATCCGACCAGACAGCGAAAGAAGTGCTGAAAAGTTCATGGTTCGTTTACTCAGTGAACATCTTGCCACGCCCGGAGCCAAGGCAAGTGTCCGAACCCTTGAGGAACTGAAGCAATTTGACTTCGCCGTCCCAACCCAAATATTCCGGGGGCATACAGCTACCGGGGATACTCTCGCGACCGGTCTCAGGCGTGCAGCGGGAACGGACTCGTCCGGCGACGACTATCTGGCTGCGATTATCCAACATACGGCGAGAACATCAGGCAGTGGCGGTGAAGTCATGTCATTCAGCGCGAGCAAGGCCAAAGCCAATAGTTTTGCCACCCAATACTCAACCCCCACGAAGAAGGTGCCCGTCTTTACGGTCGACACCACCCAAGACCCGGACGCATTTCGGACGGTGGTCGATATCGTTCTCAAAGACGGTGAAAGACTGGTCAGGGATAAAAAAATCACTAAGGCAACCCTTCTGCAAGCCGTTGAAAAATTGAACGGGCAGGAGTTAGAGGTGTTTTATGTCAAAGGCGACATACCGCCGGCATTTATGGTGAGCTAAGGCACCTCTCATCTTGAGCCTATGAAATCAGCGGCGTCGGGCTTTCGACGCCGCTGCGGCAACTATAACGCCGCACAGGATTTATCTGCAGATTTAAAAGAAAAGACGCCTGCCAACTTGCTATATACCTGTCTGCCTACCTGACAATAGCGCACTCAGCCCGAATACCTGGCGACTTGAACTTCGGGCTCATCAATTCTCTTTAAAAACCGCCCGCCCCAAGGGGTATATCCGCCTATCAGTAAACATATAAGTCTTTCTATGTCTGCTGTGGAACCCGCCGCCCAAGCTGAACAACTTATAGGGCCATACCATGACATATGACACGGCCATATTTTTAGTACGCGAAGCGAGGCGAGCATGTTATCAACCAGCAATTCCCTGAGACCCCTTCCAGTCAATGCAGTGTCAGGGGGGATTCAGGCGAACAGCTCGACACCCGAGCGCAGGAGTAGGCCGTTAGAGACAACGCCTGAAAGTTCGAATCTTAGCGGATACGTTGAAGCAGATAGTGTGCTCGCCGGACTCTATGCCACTGCCCTGCGCGATGGCATTAAAAACGGGATCCTGCAGGAGTCGTTAGATAATATTCCTAAAGATTCGTCGTTCGGCAAATGGTGGTCGCATCTTCATGACGCGATCAAGAGCCCACAGTTTACCGAGTGGGCCAAAAGCAAACATATCGATCTATCGAAACCCATCGAGATTTATCCGGGTTTCGACCAGATCTCCTGCTACATTCATGGCGAACGCAAATCCTTATGGGGTCCCGAGCAGGATAAGTCGTGGCCTGTTTTCATGGCGCCTGTCATGAAAGCTGCGGGCGTATTGGGGCTTGGAAAGACAGCGATTACAGCGCCCACCTCCGGTTCATCCGCCCCCTTGGAGACAATCGGCAAGTTCTATGGCGAGCCCAGGCGGCCTTGGTCGATGGGTACCTTGGCAGAGCGCGCCACGAAACTGGAGCGCACAAAAATATTTGAGCCGATACCGCCGGCTGATCTGGCCAAGCGGGTTCATGAGCGCTCTGATGAAGCCTTGGCGCATGAGCAGACAACGCTGGGAGATGCCCAGGATAAACACGTCCTGGGGGCCAAGCTGCGCGCCCTCCCCAACGATGACCCAGCGCAAATCGCCAGGTATTTGAAAGACACATTGCTGCAGGTTCATCCCCTGTCCAGCTACAGCCTTAACCAAGAGGAGCAAGTCAGCGACACTGTCAGCCTTGAAGCCTTTATCTCGGGTAATGGATGGCAGCTACCCAAAAGCCGCGTTGAACTGAACAATATGATTGAAGTCCTGGATATACCGACACTGCAAGAGCCTCCCCATGGAGACTTCGGCGGCGGATTATCCTGGTCCCCACCGCTGGATCTGGAGTCGCAGACACACGTTTACAGCCATGTCCTCTATAACTTGAAGCTTCCTGGTCTGGACGGGGGAAACTCCACTGTCAGAAAGAAGGGCGCACTGGATTACCTCATGAAGAGGATGCCGCTTGAGACTTACGACCTGCGTAACCCCCGCAGAGTCATTGAGGATGTTCTCGGCTCTCCCAAGGCGCTTGAGTTGGGCAAGGCGCTTCAAGAAAAAATGGGCGCCGCAGTAACGGAGGAGACCTTCCAGGATTGGGCCTTGACCGCGATCATGACCACCCTGGACAACGAATCTGTATTTGCGCCTAAACAGCATCATACGGCGGGGTTCGATCTATCGGCCGACCGCCTCTACGGTCAACCCTTGGCGGGCGTAAAGCAAACACTGTCGGACCACTTGGTCGCCACCGGCAAAACGTCGGCACGGCTAGCCCCCATTGGAACGCATCTGCTGCTATCCCGTGCCGCCCCGGAGCTATTGGTCAAGGACGTCCCCAGTAGCGTTACCTATGGCTCCAATTCGTGGATGCACTTGAGGGCTGCGGTCAAGTTCATTGAGGCACAGGCGCCTGGGGCCAGTGCTCAAATGAACTTCACTCAGATTATGGAGCGCGCCAACCTGACACCGCTCAGCAGTGATGAGCAAGCGCTCAGGAACGTGTTTACCAATGAATCGCTGATGCTCTGGGGGAAGCTCAATAGCGTCATCGGCAATCAAGCGGGCGATACTCCCTCACTGGAGGATTTAAAGCTGTGCCAGACACATTTTAATCAGCAAGTTGAAGAGTTGTCGAAAGTCTCCCAGCACCTCATGACGCCCATGCCGACTCGCCGTGACATAGCGCTGGAAAAGTTAAAGGATGTGTTTGGCGAGACGCTACCGCTGGAAAGGAACTACCTGCAATCGGCCAACGAGCAATACGGCGACAATCGTTATTTCTCGCCGGTCGATGTTTATATGTCAAACGAGTTGCGTCCTGGGCGCTGGAGGTCTATCGATTCAAGCCTGTCGGCTAATGACCTTACCAGCAAAGGCATGACGGACCCGAACTTCACTTTCAAAACGAGATTCGATGCCTACCACCATGATTTGAAAGTCAGCCATAAAAACCTGCTGAAGAATATGTTTTCGAAGTTACCCGAGGAGGACCGTAAGCATCTTGAGTTTGGTAAGCAGGAATTATATTACTTACGCCCGGCCATCACCGGCTATGCTTCACATCTCATCCCCTCGGCGGATGAAATCGTTGCGAAAGGATTAGGTGGATTGTTAATTCGCTCTGAGCACGAGGGCAATGTCTGCCATTACGAAGTTTTCCCCAATAGCATGCTGATTCGTAAACGCACGGATCTTCCCCGTCAATTGGAACTCGGCGGTGTGAAACCGCTGGTGAATACCGAAATAAATAAAACTCACCGCCTTGATTGGAATGCCTACAAAACCGGTAAACCGCCTCGGGCCGAGTCGACCACCTCGCAAATACAGCTGCATCGCATAACGCCAGAGAAAGAATGGGTGCCGCCCCCTCAGGACAGTTCGGTCAACGCCATGCCGATGTCTTATTTCGGTGGGAAGTCCGAATACCTTGCGGAACTGGCGGCCAGCCAACATTTCACACCTGACTATGAAACATTCAAGAATGCTGCCCACGGGGAAAGCGCCTTGGAGGAAACCACCCGACAACACATCGCCGGACGAGAGTTCCTGCTGGGCTTGATTCCGTTCAAGAACGCCATCGAAGCAGCTATTGACGGGGACGCTGCACAGGCCGCCATGCTGTTTGTCATGGATGGCTTGAGTTTCGTGGTCCCTGCGGGGAAGGTCGCCAGCAATATCGGCAAAATAGGTACCAGCGGGGCGCTCAAATCCTTGAGCATTGCCAAAATGGCCGGCGCAGGCATTCTTGCCGCAGCAAACCCGGTAGGTGGCCTGGATGACTTGGTTCGCCTGGTGGGAAAAGGCGGACAAAAGCTCACTGTCATAGGGGCTCAGCGTTTCGGTAAGGTGATGAGCATTACGGATAACGTCGATTTGGTGAAATTGTCTAACCGACACGATATTGCAATGGGAACTTACAAGGTAGCGGGCAGTACCGAGCCTGTCAGCGTCGCGGCCAAATACAATGACGCTGCGGGCAAATGGTTGCCTTACGATGTTATCAAGAACAGGGTCTACGGTAAGCCCCTTGATAACTTTACACCTGAAACGGCGAGGTATTCCAACAGTGCTGCGCGAAGAGTTAATGAAAACCATCTGGAAAGGAGTTTGACCAAAGACAACAGTATAAATTTTGGGCGAAACATTAAGGATTTTAATTCGCCGGGGACGGGTATTTTTACTTATGTAGATGAATACAAAGGCGTTGAGCGACTTAACGTTTGCGCGCATGGCATTGACCCAAATGCCGCAGACCTGTTGCTCGATGAGCCGATGAAAATATATTACAACGGGAAGAACAATACACCCGCTGAACTGTTGGCGACGCTCAAGGCTTCCAATATAAATCCAGAAAGTTTTAATAACGTGCGGCTGTTAATGTGCGACCCTGCCAGTGGCAGCGTCGATTCTTTCAGGCAGCAATTCGGGGGATTGATCAAGCGTGAAGTCAAGGCCTTCCAAGGACCTCTGCAAGCGAATCTGTCGCCGGACGCTATCAACGAAATTTCAAGAAGTGTCCCTACCAACACCGCACATTTAACCGGTGAGCAAATCAAAGATGAAATCACCCGACGACTGCTTCCCTCTTTAGCCAACCACCCTAAAAGAGCTGCTCTGCCTGGGGATTTGTTGTCGGGGAGTCAATCCTCGAACGTGATCAGTTTCAACGCGGTGTCTCACCGTTTGAACACCCTGACGAACTCCGCTGGGAGTTATGACTTGTTACTCGCCGCCAAACGCTTTGATGCATCGTCTCTGGGCACCTTCAAAGTGAACGCTGAGTTAGTGGAAGGTCCCGTTGTCCTGCAAAATGGCAAATGGCATCGCTACAACACGGTAACCGGCCAAGCCTACGGCCCTGCGGTGAGGGACTTCCTGCCCTCTGCTCGACTCAATACGGAAGACTTGGGGAAATGGACGACGGCCGATGGCACCGTCAAGAAAGTCGATGAGGCCGTTGTCAATAACTGGAAAAGAACGGTCAGGACACATCGCGAAGGGCCGGAAAAAGAGGCGTTTGAGAGCGGGTATTATTCTGGAAACCCAGAAACGATCAAGGGCTTCTCAAATAATATGAAAGCCCCCGATATCATGAAATTGGCGGGTAACAGAGACCTCACAGCAAGGCAGGTTGGGATGCTGGTCAAAAAGTACGACGACGTCGCCTACGAACTGGGGCGCAATGGTTCAGCGAAGTTTATCGACGTCATCGAACCACGTTTTGGCAACGTGCACCCGATGCCGCAGGTCGTTTACTTTTCCAAGACCGCGCAACTGTCTGATGGGCAATGCGCTGCGCTTTCACGCGTGATGGCCACCGCAATGGAGCAAGGAAAGGAAGGGCAACTGATTAAAAACATGTTTAGCGCAGCGGCCTTTCCAACGGATCCAGCCTCACGAGAATTCATTGGCAAACTGAGCAAGATGCAAAATCAAGTGGGTGCCCGCAGTGCTTTTCACGCAGGACAGCCTGTACGGGAGCTCTCAGTCAATGACATGGTCAAGGAATTGGCAGACGCTACTGTTTCAAAGTCAGTAATGATCGACTCGCCGGGGCACGCCATGGCGGCAGGAGTAAAAATCCAAGATGGCAGCAGATCCTATTACTTCTACGATCCTAATTTTGGTCTCGCCGACTTCAGCAGTGCAGAGGCCATGCAAAAGGGGCTTGAAAAACTGACCCGCGATAAAAAGCTGAAACCGCAATATAAAACCCACGACACCGACCCCAACAAGCTGACCTTCAAGGTTTTTGACCATGACGATGCCTGGCAGCAAAAAAACAGTGTGTTCAGCGCAGATGTCAAAAAACTGTATGAAAACCCCCTAGCGCTTTCTGGCACTACGCCCCTCTCTAACGCAGAATTGCGGAAGAATTGGGAAATTCTCTATCAGGCGCCGGACAATCAACAGCGAATCTGTTACGAGTCTTCCGTGCTCATCGGTCAATCTGAAAAAACCCTTTCGCCCGAAGTATTTACCGCGGTCATAGCAAGTACAAATGGTGAGGGCACTAATTACTCACGACGCTATCTGGACTTGATGGGCATCAAACAAGACAGTCTGAAGGCGACCTTCAATGCCGAAGACATCACAGAGTCTGGGCTGATTAATTTCAAGCATACCAACCAAGGCGGAGAATTCGGGCATACCGTCTACATTCAAAAAACAAAAAACGATGAGTTGTTTCTTTTCAATATCAATAGCCCGGACCTTGACGTGGCGATGATCAGAAATGGCAATCCGCCGGAATATAGTGGCGGGATGTCAGTGTTCCCCCTTAGCAATGGCAAAAGCAAAGGCCTGCAGGACTTCCTCGATGGGCTCGGGGGCAAACCGGGTTGGCAATTTGCCTACACACCCGCCAGCACGCTTAATGCCAATGTGAAAAAATTGGCACCTTGAACCTGTGAAATCAGCGGCGTCGAGCTTTCGACGCCGCCCCTCCATCAAGCCAACAATGCAGGACTGCATTCACGTGTTCCCGCGCCTTTGGCCGGCGGGGCTGAGACTGGCTCCAGCAGCCTGATCCTCAGCCCCGCCGGTAGGTACCGAGCCTACTGAGCCAACGATTGCCAGGCAACCGTGCCGGAAAAACGCGCTGATGCTGCCTATACATCCGTAAGGTGAGGGAGATGATTCGGGCCTGATTGCGTTCGCAGGATCACCACCCAACACGAACATAGCCTGCAATCATTGGCCAGGCGAAGCGTGGAATTACTCATCACAGTTTGGGTACGAAGGTTTGTACCTGAGGGTATGAAATGTGCCCCTGGTACCCTCTGAATAAGACCTGGATGAACCACACCGATGATGCCAAACTCCGCAGCCCAAACACCTCGCACACCTACCCAGAATTCCACCTTCCCCCAGGTTCCCGTTGATCAGCCGGCTACGGGCAATGGCATCGACCCCGAAAGCGATACCCCGACACCCTCCCCGTTTTCGAGTACCTCTCGCGCCACTGGCGACACTCAACTGGCGGCGCTTTATGCCAGCACACTGCCACAAATCACCGGTATCGCCAGCCGGGACAGCGAGCTTATGCTGGAAAACATTCCGCCACATTCCACCTTTGGCCAGTGGTGGGCACAACTGGGGCGCGCCATGCAGTCCCCGGATGTAGGCGACTGGATGAGATCTGTGGGGATCGATACGCGCACGGTTCAGATATCTCCTGAAACAGGCCAAATTTCCTACAAGGTTCAGCATCACATTACCTCCAATCCTGTACTGCAGAGCCGTGGGCAAGACGACAAGCGCTGGGCAGAGGTGAGCGGTCCGGTCATGCAGGCCGGCAAAGTCATTGCCGCAAATTATGGGTTTTCGAAATTCAAGCCGCCCTTGTCGGAAAATAGCAACAGCGCGCCATTATGGCTCGTGGGGCGTTTCTATCGGGAGCGTGCAACGCTGCCCGGTGAAGTGCCACAGCGGGTCGCAGAGCTGGAGCGGGACAAGGCCTTCCAAGAACTGCCCCTGGAGCAATTTTCCAGTCTTCATGAAGCCCGCAGCGAAGAAAGCCTCGACAGGCAGAGGACGGTACTGGCTAACCACAATACGCAGCGACACGCAGCCCAGGGTTTCATGCAGATGGTTACCTTTCTGGAAACCGGAGACCTGCCACCGTCGTTGATCGGTGAGCATCTTGAGAAGAATACAATCCCGGTCGATCCCGACAGCACCTATGCGAAAACGCTTGCTGGCACATCAGGTGAGATCAGCCTTAAACAGTACCTGCAAACCAATGGCTGGGATATCCCAACCACTGGACTGCAGGTGGAAAACCTTGTGAGTGCCCTGCTCGCTCCAGAACCCAAAAGCTCACCTTATGGAAACTATGGGGGCGCACTCACTTGGCCGGTTCCGCTTGATCGCAACGGCAAGCAGCAACTGCTGACGTACCTCAGGACAGACCCAGATGTGAGCCGTTTCAATAACGTGCTGGAATATTTGATGCAGGGCATGAACTTTGAGCCCGCCGAGTTGCAGGACCCGCAACGGGTGATCGACCGGGTGATCCAGTCTCCGAAAGGCCAGGCATTGGGCGAAGCGATCATGGCCGAGTTCGAAACGATGGCGATCAAAGGCAGTGCCGAAGATTGGTTGCTGGCAGCCTTGAGCATTGATGAGAGCTTTCGCAGAAGCCCACCGGGCGTGTCACCAAAAGCCAATCTTGGCGGGTGCATGCTGGCAACCTCGTACAATTACGGTAAGAACGCCGCAGAAATAATCAAGGAAATTGTCACGACCTTGGGCAGAGCCTCGTCGCCCGAGAAGGCGAAGATTCAAGTACACCTGCTGCTATCGACCCGGGCGCCTGAGTTTCTGGTCAAGGACATCCCTGACAAGCTGATCTATGGCACTCACAGTTGGGTCAGCTTTGTCACGGCCGTAGATCGGCTTGAAGCCAGCGCACCCGGTTCGACTGCAACCATGAACTATGCGCAGGTCATGCTCCACGCATCCATTGCACCGGTCTCTGCCGAGGAGCGCCAGATTGAATATGTTGCCCAGGAAAACGCCCTCAAGGATTGGGCGCTGGCCAATGGCCTGGGATACCCCCGGAACGACGCACAGATGCAGACCGTGCGTGACGCGTTCAATCGCCAGATTCAAGAGCTGAGCGCTGCTTCCCAGGCGCAACGTACTCCGATGCCGATCGCAAGGGACATCGCATTGGCAGCGTTGAAGAACGCGTTGCCTGACATGGATCCGGCGCTGTTTGATAAAAAATGCATGAGCTTCGAACCTGACGTGCCCGATTTCCCAGGGCCTTACTCGATCATGGACCTGTATCTCGACGGCAGAAGTGTGCGGGATGCACCGATTGTACGAAACAACGTCAGCGATAACATTCGTCATAATACCGGTGACGTCGTCGCTGCATTAGTTTCTTCATCCGCTGATATTGATGCCCGCAGCGTGCTTGCCGTCTTAAAAGAACTGCCTGATGTGTCGGGTAGTTTCAAAGCAACGTTTCGAGACTACAGTACGGCAATCAAGAAAAGCCTCGGCGTTCAATTCAAAAGCTTGATATCTAAACAGCCGTTGGCCATTCGGAAAGATTTTGAGGAAGGCAAAATCACTATTGTCCGAGAGGACAGCATAACCTACACACCCTACTCAATGGGGCCGATACCAAAGAGAAATACCGATAATAACTTGCTGTTCAAAATTGAACGAACCGGGAAGGCGCCTCGCACCTATGAGGTGGACCTAAAGAATGATCGAATCCTCGAACGTACTGACCTTGGAGATTTCCAGCCTGGCAAGTTTCCACTCGATCACACCCACCCAGGCACAAATTTCGTAGAAGTAAAACCCGTTTCGTCACGTCCGTACCCCCCAGGCTTAACCGATGAAAAACACGACGCTCCCGTGGTTCCCAACAGCTACAGCAGTGAGCGGACGTCCTACATAGCGGATGCATTTATAACCAACTCGGATATCGAAACTTTTGAAAAAGAAGCGCAGGGACTGACGACCTTTGATACCGAAGTGCCCTTCTACAAGAAGTTTCGAGAGTTCATGCTCAACCTGATTCCGCTGCGATCGGCAATTATCAACTTTCAGGAAGGGAAAATTGGCGAGGGTATTCTTGATCTGTCGCTGGACATATTTGGATTTATGGCGGGGATAGGTGCTGCGGCAAAGAGCGCCAAAGCCCTGCAAGTCGGCGCCTCATTGCTGGGCAAAACGCTTCATGTGGGCAAAATAGTCGGCCGAGGGGCCATTGGCGCCCTTAACCCCCTCGACGGGCTGGGTGACTTGGCGATTGGAGGTGCCAAGCTGGCTGGCAAGGGCGCAAAATCCTTGAGTGGTGCCATTCGCAACTCGGACTTGCTGCACTTGGCGACGAGAGCGGATGTCGCCGAACTGACGGTGAAAGGGGCCAATGGGGTGAGCCAGTACAAGACACTCGCCAAAGTGGATACCCGTACCGGAAAAGTATACCGCTACTCGGCCAAGGCGGATAAGGTTTATGGGCGACCGCTCGAGGGCTTCAGCATGAACCCCGGCGGCGCGAATGACCGCTATTCTTTACTCGGAAGGCAACTGGCAGTTGACAACGTCGTGGATATGGGCGGCACGATGAGGGACATAAAAGCGATTGACAAAGAAATATTCACTTTTGTAAACGACGTTCAAGGCACGTCCCGATTGACGATTGTTGCGCATGGTTGGGAAAGAAACCCGCTAAAAAAATTATTCAATCTTGGCTCGACTGTATCAGACTTCGCCGAGCACTCTTACACGCCAGCACAATTTATCAAACTACTTGAGAAACACGGTATCGATCCGAAGAAATACGACAGCGTAAGATTTGTTACCTGTTTTTCTGGCGAGGCCGGTACCCATGCTTTTGCTGCCAAGTTTGGTGAGCTGACCGGCAAGCCTGTGGCAGCCTTCGAAGGCACCGTCACGGTCAACATCAATGATTTCGAGATACCATTTAAAACTAATCTGCACATCGCTAAAATCAAAAATCCAAAGCTCGATGAGAACGCTCTTTTAACCATCGCGGAAGAGAAACTCAAAAGAGACTTCGAAGGAAAAGTCGACAGAATCCTAAAAGTCGATAATGAACACAAGCGAGTCGACATCGTCAGCGACGGACTATCTGGCAACAAACAGGTAAAACAAGTGATCAACTATCGCCCCGCGTTCTACGGCAAAAAACCATGGAATACTGCCGGCTAGCGCGTTAGATCGGTGTGTACGAAAACAGCTCCGCGTCGTCCGTGGTGCGCGGACGACGCGTAACTGGGATTCAAAAACATGTAAAAACAGCGAATAGAGTCAAGCCAACAAGCGCTGGATATGCTCCTGCAACGTATCCAGATCGAACGGCTTGGCCAGGATCGGTGCATTGCGCGTGATCGGGCTGTTGCAGTCGAGAATTTCCTGCGGGTAGCCGCTGATAAAGATGACTTTCAATTCCGGGCGCAGCTTGACCGCCGGTTCAGCGATCTGCACGCCGGAAATTCCGCCCGGCAGGCGGTAGTCGGTGACCATCAGGTCCAGGTGCGGCTTGGTCGCCAGGATCTGGAACGCCTGCTCCCCGTCAATTGCCTTCAACACCCGATAGCCCAGGCCTGCCAGGTACTCACCCAGCACAAACATAATGGATTCGTCGTCCTCGACGATCAGTACGACATCTTGTGCATCTTCACTCATGGGAAGCCTTTGTCCGGTCAATTGCTGCAATTACGACCATGGGGTCACGCAGAGGTTGCGTCGGGGTGACGATTGATTTCATACGGACGGCTCAAGGGGCAGGCACACCCGAAACAAGGCGCCCTCGCCTATCTGGCTCTCGACCTCGATGGTGCCGCCGTGGGCTGCAACGATCTGCTCTGAAATAAACAACCCGAGGCCCAGGCCCGCCGCCACCTGGCTGGCGGAAACCCGCTCGAACTGCTGGAAAATACGCTTCTGGTTCTCTTGGCTGATACCGATGCCACGGTCGCGCACCTCTACCCGCGCTTCGCCATGCTCGCGGTATACGCGCACATCCACCGGGCTCTTGGCCCCGTAGCGCAAGGCGTTGGTCAGCAGGTTGGTGACCACCTGCTCGATACGGAACTCGTCCCAGTTGCCTTCCACCGGTTCTTCAGCCACCAGGTGCATGGACGAGTCGGCCGCCGCCACTTGCGGCGCGAAGTTCTCGACCAGGTTGCGCACCAGTTGCGCGAGGTCAAAACGCCCCGGGCGAATCGACAATTTACCGGTGCGGATGCGCGACACGTCGAGCATGTCTTCAATCAGGCGGATCAGGCTCTGGATTTGCCGTTCATCGCGGTCAACCATGGCGTGCATCTTGTCCAGGGTAAACGCGGCCGCATTGTCCCGCGCCAGGTGCATCTTGCGCAGTTGGGTTTCAAGGATCAGGCCGTTGAGCGGCGTACGCACTTCATGGGCGACGATCGACATGAAGTCATCGCGCATGCGCACCGCCTGCTCCAGTTCGGCCTGGGTGGCCTGCAGGCGCGTGAGCAACAGTTCCTGCTCACGACGCGCGCGCTCCAGGGCTTCGAGTTGCTGCTTGACTGCCTTGGTCTGGCGATACAGGTCGACGAACACATTGACCTTGCTCTTCACCGCATGGATATCCAGCGGCTTGTGCAGGAAGTCCACGGCGCCGCTTTCGTAGCCTTTGAAGGCGTAATTGAGTTCGCGGCCGGCGGCACTGACGAACACAATCGGGATGTTCTTGGTTTTTTCGGTACCGCGCATCAGCTCGGCCAGCTCGAAACCATTCATGCCGGGCATCTGCACGTCGAGAATCGCCATGGCGAATTCGTGCTCCAGCAACAGGGACAAGGCTTCATCGGCGCTCAATGCCTTGAAGACCTGGCGATCCTCGCGCTTGATCAGCGCTTCGAGGGCCAGCAGGTTCTCCGGCAGATCGTCAACGATCAGCAGTTTGGCCTGGACAGTACTTAACATGGGGAATATTCCAGGGAAGCCAACAGTGAACCAATGTGGCTCAACGTAAGAATGTGGTCAGGTGTATGCAGCGCCAGGGCTGCACGGGGCATGATGGCAACACGTGCTTCAGTGGGTTCTTGCACCACGGTAGTTCCACACTGTTGCTTGACGTGGGCCAGGCCACGCGCGCCGTCCTGGTTGGCGCCGGTCAACAGTATGGCGAGCAGGCCCGGGCCGTAGGTATCGGCGGCGGACTCGAACAGGAAATCGATCGCGGGTCGCGAATGGTGCACGCGCTCTTCCTGGCTCAACGACAGGCTGCGATCGTGCTCTACCGACAGGTGATAGCCGGGGCCGGCAAAATACAGAGTGCCAGGCTGGATCACTTCCTTGTCGCGCGCTTCCACCACCGGCATGGCCAGGCGGCGGGCAAACACTTCGGCCAACTGGCTGCGGCGCTCATCGGGCAGGTGCAACACCGTGATGATCGGCAACCCGAACCCTCTGGGCAGTTCGGCAAAAACCTTCAGCAACGCCTCGACACCACCGGCGGATGCACCGATGACGATAGCCTCTATACCCGCGACCAATGGCGGGTTGGCAGTCGCTTGAGTCATAGTTTTCGGTAGATCCGTTCCTGTTTGACCAAGGGTTCGAATTGTTTGCCGAAGGCGGAGAAATCCAGGGTCTCCTTGCTGCCCAGCACCAGGAAGCCGCGATGGCACAGCGACTCATGAAACAATCCGAATGCTCGATCCTGCAATTTTTTATTGAAGTAAATCAATACGTTACGACATGAAATTAATTGTGTTTCTGAGAACACGCTGTCGGTCGCCAGACTGTGATCGGCGAATGTCACGTTCTCACGCAGCGACTTGTCGAAGATCGCGTAATCGTAAGCCGCGGTGTAGTAGTCGGCAAATGAACGTTGGCCACCGGCCTGCTGATAGTTGGCGGTGTAGGCCCGCACATTCTCCAGGGAAAAGATGCCCTGCTTGGCCTTGTCCAGGGACGCCGGGTTGATGTCCGTCGCGTAGATGATCGTGCGCTCCAGCAAGCCCTCCTCGCGCAACAGGATGGCCATGGAGTACACCTCCTCCCCCGTGCTGCAGCCGGCGATCCAGATCTTGATCGACGGGTAGGTCTTGAGCAGCGGCACCACTTCCTGACGGATTGCCAGGAAGTGCGACGGATCGCGAAACATCTCGCTCACCGGAATCGTCAGGAACTGCAGCAGTTGCATGAACGCTGCCGGGTCGTGCAGCACCCGCTCCTGCAGCGCCGAAATGGTCGCACAATCAAACTGGCGCAAGGCGTGCGCCACGCGGCGTTTGACTGACGCACCGGAGTAGTCGCGAAAGTCGTAGCTGTACTTGAGGTAAATCGCCTCGATCAACAGGCGCAGCTCAATATCGCTGCTCTTCTCCAAAAAACTTCGCTCCACTTAAATGCGTTCCATCTTCGGTAGCCATACGCGAATCAGCGAGAACAGACGGTCCAGATCAATCGGCTTGGCCAGGTAATCGTTGGAACCCGCCGCCAGGCAGCGTTCCTGATCGTCCTTCATGGCCTTGGCCGTCACGGCAATGATCGGCAGCTTCTTCCAGCGCGGGTCCTGGCGGATCAGGGCAGTGGCCTCGTAACCGTCCATTTCCGGCATCATCACGTCCATCAGCACCAGATCGATGTCCTCGACTTCGTTGAGTTTGTCGATGGCCTCGCGGCCGTTACGCCCGATCACCACCACGGCGCCTTTGTGCTCCAGGGCGCTGGTCAGGGCGAAGATGTTGCGCACATCGTCGTCCACCAGCAGGATCTTGCGCCCCTCGAAGACTTTGTCGCGACTGCGGGCGGTCTTGAGCATCTTCTGGCGATCATGGGACAGCTGGGATTCGACTTTGTGCAGAAAGAGTGTGACTTCATCCAGCAGGCGCTCCGGCGAGCGCGCGCCCTTGATGATGATCGAGCGCGAATACTTGCGCAGTTCGGTTTCTTCATCGCGGGTCAGGTTGCGCCCGGTGTAGACAATCACCGGCGGGAACGAGCAGATATCCTCTGTGGCCATGCGCTTGAGCAATTCGTTGCCGAGCATGTCCGGCAACTTCAGGTCGATGATCATGCAGTCATAGATATTGGTGCGCAGCAGGTCGAGGGCGGCCTGGGCATAGCCAACATCGGTGATTTCAATGTCATCGTCGCCGATCAAGCGGGCAATGCTGTCGCGCTGCAGGTCATCATCTTCCACCAGCAGCACGCGCTTGACCTTCTGGGTCAGCTTGGCCTCCAGGCGCGCGAACACGTCCTTGAGCTCCTCACGGGTGGTGGGCTTCACCGCATAACCGATCGCGCCCATGTGCATGGCGGCTTCGACGCGGTCTTCCACGGAAATCACATGCACCGGGATGTGGCGGGTATTGGCGTGCTCCTTGAGGCGTTGCAACACGGTCAGCCCGGAGTGATCCGGCAGGCGCATGTCCAACAGGATCGCGTCCGGAGTGTATTCCTCGGCCAGGCTGTAGCCCTCGTCGGCGCCGTGGGCCACCAGGCAGTGGTAACCCAGTTCATGGGCCAGGTCGAAGAGAATACGGGCGAAATTCGGCTCGTCCTCCACCACCAGGATGCAGCGTGTGGTAAACGGTGCCTTGTCGCGGTCATCGGCAAACCGCGGGATCAGTTGCGCATCGGCCACCGGCAGCGGCGACACCGCGATGGGCTTGGGCACAGGGGCGGCCACCACCTGGCGCGGCTGCTCGATAGGCGGGGCATCTTCCTGGCGTTCGACGTACTGCTCAGGCAAGACCAGGGTAAACACGCTGCCTTTGCCAGGCTCGCTGGTCACGCTGATATAGCCGCCGAGCAAGCTGGCCAGGTCGCGCGAGATCGACAGGCCCAGGCCGGTGCCGCCATAACGGCGGTTGGTGGTGCCGTCGGCCTGGCGGAAGGCCTCAAAGATGCTTTCCTGCTGGCCCGGGGCAATGCCGATGCCGGAGTCGCGCACGCTGAACGCAATGCCTTCGCCTGCCGCACGGTACACCGACAGGCTCACTTGGCCCTGCTCGGTAAATTTGACCGCGTTGGACAGCAGGTTCTTGAGGATCTGCTCCAGACGCTGGCGGTCGGTGAACAACATCGCCGGTGTGCCTTCCTGGACCTCCACCTGGAAACCCAGCTTGCGGTCGGCAGCCAGCGGTTCGAACATGCCGCGCAGGCCGTCGACCAGGCGCGCCACGCTGGAATTTTCCGGGCGCATTTCGAGCTTGCCGGCTTCGACCTTGGAAATATCGAGGATGTCGTTGATCAGGTTGAGCAGGTCATTGCCGGCCGAATAGATCGACTCGGCGAACTTGACCTGTTCGGCGCTGAGGTTTTCCTGCGGGTTCTCCGCCAGCAACTTGGCCAGGATCAGCGAGCTGTTCAGCGGCGTGCGCAGCTCGTGGGACATATTGGCGAGGAATTCGGACTTGTACTTGCTCGAGCGCTGCAGTTCTTCGGCGCGGTCTTCCAGCTCGAGCTGGGCCTGGTTGAGCTCGACGTTCTTGCGGTCCATGGCGTCGCGCTGCTCGGCCAGGGTCTGGGTCTGTTCGGCCAACTGCTCGTTGGTCTGCTCCAGCTCCGCCTGCTGGGTTTCCAGGTGGGCCTGGGACTCCTTGAGGATGCGCGACTGTTCTTCCAGTTCCTCGTTGGCGGTCTTGAGCTCTTCCTGCTGCACCTGCAGTTCTTCGTTGAGCTGCTGGGTTTCGGCGAGGACTTCCTGCAGACGCTGGCGATAACGCGCGGCCTCGATGGATGTGCCGATGTTCCCGGCAATCAGCTCCAGCAGCTCTACATCACGCTCTTCCAACGGGCGCAGGAACCCCAGCTCGATCACTCCATTGACGCGGTCGTCGTCGCTGGTCGGCACCACCAGCACACTGCGGGTCGGGCCATCGCCAAGGCCGGAGCTGACCTTGAAGTAATCCACCGGCACGTCGTCGAGGCGAATCAGGCGGTCCAGCTGGGCAGCCTGGCCGACGATGCCCTCGTCGCTGTAGATCGACTGTTCCAATTGCTCCTGCTCGCGGGAGAAGCCATAAGTGGCCACGCGCTTGAGGCCGCCGTGCTCCTCACGCACATACAACGCGGCGACGGCCGAGCCCATGTACTGGGCGAAGAATTGCAGGATATTGCGCCCGAGCATGTTCAGGGTCAGCTGGCCCAGCACTTGTTCGGCCAGTTCGGTCTGGCCGTTACGCAGCCAGGCCTGTTGTTCGAGGCGCCGCGCGATCTTCTGTTGTGACGCGAGGTTTGCGCTATAACTGTCTGAAAGCGCTAGTAAATTCTTACGACCGATATAGGCGAGAAAACCACTCAGGCCCAGCACGAAAGCCAGGTATGCGGTCACGCTGATCACGGTGGTGCGGGTGACATCTTGATTGCGCGTGACGCGGAACTGCTGCTCCATCTCCACGGCGTCTGCATATTCCTGGCGAATCGCGTCGGTCAGGCTCTTGCCGCGACCGGACTTCACCGCCCCCCGGTAATCGCCGCTCTGGCGTTGCAGGTCAATCATCGATTGGGCGTACTTGTTCCACTCGGCCTGCATCGCCTCCAGGCGCTTGAGCCGATCCACTTGCTGAGGGTTATCCGCCACCAGCTCCTGCAAATTGTGTAAATCACCAATGATGCGCGGCTTGGCCACTTCATACGGGTCGAGGAAATGCTCGTCACCGGTGATCAGGAAGCCGCGCAAGCCGGTTTCCAGGTCCACCGTCAGCTTGGACGACTCGTTGAGGTTGTTGATGACCCGGTCGGTGTGCTCCACCCACTGGATAACCGAGAGCAAATAGGTGATCAGACAGACGAAAAACACCGCACTGAGCACGCCCACACCCAGGGGCAAAGCCACGTTTCGGCTGAGCAGTGTACGAAAGCTCTTTTCATCGACGGACGACGCAGGAGTCATGGGCATGCCTTGGCCAAGTATGGAAAAACCGGGAGTTTGCCCCAAAGTGGCGGTACAGGGCTACGTTTCTAATGTGTATTGAGGATTAAGCGTACAGATTCCTGCGCCACGACCTGTGCCGCCCGCCAAGTCCCTTACATCCGCCCAACCAAAACATTTATGACATTTCTGCAGGCGGTCCCACCGGAACTGCTCAGTTCGGCTCGTCACTCATTTGCAGTAGGCCTCACGCGCAGTGAGGCTTTTTTGTAGGCGATTATCCTAATCTGCAAAGGTGATAACGATGATGTCTTCGTCCGTTTCGCAACTACAGCCCCGGGTCACAGAGCACGCCCATCCTGCAACGTCAGCGCAATCCACCCACACTGCTGCCGACGTAAACGACACCCCCCCGGCGAACACGCCAAGTACGCCCCCATCGGATTCATCCCAGGCGCGTGCGCAAGCAAATGCACACAATTGGAAGAACCTGGCACTACAACTGACCCGCGCGGCTAAAAGCCTGGCCGAGGACGCGGCGCCCTCTGCCGTGCTGGCCCATTTGAAAAACACTCAGGTCGCGATTGATGCGCGCTCCGACGATCATCGGTTCAACGCCTTGGGCGGCGCGCCCTCTGTCAGCCTCGAAATGTTTATCAAGCATCATGATTTGCCCATCCCTCAGACCCGATCCGACCTGGCTCACCTGGCCGAAGCCGCTCACGCTCACGCCCTGCAACAGCCAGAGGGCAATCTCGGCGGAGCGCTGTCCTGGCCCCATCCCCTGACGCAGGAGGAGCAACGCAAGGTCCGGGTCATTGTCGATTCCAGCATCCTGCGCAGTGATAACCAGACCCCCTCCTCCGACACCCAGACGCAATTGGCCCGAGGCGCATTGGGTGCGCTGATAAACGCCGCCTCGTTGTCGGAGGCCCAATTGCAGCAACCGGCCCAGGCCCTGCAAACCCTGCTCAAGTCACCCAAGGCCCAGGCGATAGGCCAAGCCGTACAGGACGGCCTGAATGGCATTGCCACGCCCACCAGCCTCGGCGATTACGTGATGGCCGCCATTAACATTGGCCTGGATCGTGAGTCCGTCGAGCAACCCCGGCGGCAGTCGGTCGCCGGCTTTGATCTGAGTCAGGAAGCGTATTGGGGCATGCCCGCGGCCACTGTCGTCGATGGGCTGAGTCGCCATCTGGTGACTGCCGGCCGGGTCACGCAGGCCGAAGCCAAACTCGCCACCCACGTGTTGCTGGCACGCGTGGCGCCGCAGTTGCTGGTCCAGGATATTCCCGGCAGCGTGGTCAATGGCAGCCAGGCCTGGGTCAATTTCTGTCGGGCAGTGGCCAAGATCGAGGCGATTGCGCCGGGAACGGCGTCACAGATGAGCTACGGCCATGTCATGAGCGCGGCACAAGCGCTGAATGATCCCCCGGACCACATCACCCAGGCCTTGCTGCTGGATTGGGGCGTGATCAATGGCCTTGTCGCCAGGAAAGAGGACGCGCTCTACACCCCGCAGGAGGTGGAAACCGTCAGGACCGCGTTCAATCAGCAAATCAACGAAAGAACCACGGCCTCTGAATTACTTGGGGCCAGCATTCCAAGTCGCAAAGCGATTGCCCTGGAGAAGCTCAAGCAACAGTTTGGCGAAGGCCTACCGTTCGAGGAGAAATGTCTCACGACGGTTTCGGATGACAAATCCAAGCAGTTGGATGGCAAGCATTCGATGCTCGACATGGCGATGATGGGGATCAATGTCCGCTGGAAAACCGACGATAGCCGGATCCCCATAGACGCGATCAACGAGCGGCCCAGGCTTAACGTCAACGGCGAGTTTCTCGGCCAGTACGAAACCGCTGTCGACTCCCTGGAAAAAGGCGTCAAGACCCAAATAAGGCACTTGATCTCTGAACTGCCCCTGGAAGATCGAAAAAACCTCGAACTGGGTAAAATTGATCTTTACCAAAAAAACCAATATGTCATTGATACAGGGTTTATAAACCCGCCCGTCTTTCGCTCCAGACGCAATGAGTTGCTGATAAGAACGCAGCGAATGGTGGATGGAAAACCGCAGGTGTGCGTGTATGAAGTGGACATTTTAAACAGCCGCATCATCAAGCGCTCGGAAGCGGCCATTACCCGGGGCGATCAACGCAACAGCAATATCCAGACCCGCATAGAAAAATTCATACCGGATGACCATGACCGCCAAGCGCCTGAGAGAACGCCGGTGGATTCGGCGCCAGTCCCTTTGAGCTTTACTTCCGCACGCACACACTACCTCGCCGACGCTTTTTTTAAACATCTGGATATCGGTGGCCATGACCAACGCACGCAAGCCTTTGGAACCACGACACTGGATCAGCAGAAAGCCGGGGGTGAGCGCGTCAAGGAGTTTTTCCTCAATTTGATTCCCTTGAGGTCGGCCATTGTCAATTTTCGCCAGGGTGACTACGAGTCGGGCCTTATCGACCTTGGCCTGGATGCGTTCGGTCTCTTGACCGCGGGCTACGGAGCCGGCGCAAAAGTCGCCAAGGTAGCCTCGACGGGTGCCTCCGCCGCGGTGAAGGCTGCGCACGCGGGACGCATCATCGGCGGCGCCCTGATCAGCGCACTCAACCCTTTGAGCGGCGCCAAGGGCCTGGCCATCGGTACAGCCGCATTGGCGACCCAGGGCGCCAGAATGTTCAGCCATTCAGGCCAATGGCTGATCAACAAGGTTCGGGGCGCATCGGGGAGCTATGACCTGCTGAAGGCGGCCAACAAGGAATATGGGGCGGCAGCCCTGGGGTCGTATAAAGTCGCCGAGGGTTCCGTCGACGGGGTCGCTGTCCATCGCAATGGCAACTGGTACGCCTACAATCCGCTCAAGCAGGAGGCATTTGGCGCGCCCCTGCAGCACTTCACCCCTCTGAATGGCAGGCCAGGCCCTATCGACGCTGGAGCACCGATCGGGCCTCATCACGAAGGGTTCAAGAACAACCTCGAGCGTGCGCAGTGGCCGCATAATCGCGCTGATTTCAATCGCGGCTTTGAAAGTGGCGATGTGACCCGTCTTCGCGATTATTACCCAGATATCAGCGCGCAAGGGCTCATCGAACTGATTTCCAAGCCCGGCCGGACTGCGGAAGAAATTGGCATGCTTGCCAAGGAAATCAAGTCGAAGGCCATAGAGAATGCACAATACGCCTCACATCTTCTGAACTGTGACGTCGATGCACCCGGTGTGCGGTTATTCCCGGCGTCACAGACCCACTACCACGCGCATGTCGACCCCGCCTCCCGCGGCGAGTGCGCGGCAATGGCAAATACGATGGCGCTGGCGATCGAGCATGGCAAAGAAGACGTGTTCCTCACCAACCTGTACCGCGCCGCCGACGCGCCCTTGACCCCCGAAGCGCAAACCTTCATCAAGACCCTGAGAACTTTTCAAGATGTGGTCGGCGACAAAAAAAGCTTTCACCTGGACCAAACCGTCACAAAATGCACGGCCGCGCAAATCATCGAAGACCTGACCAACTCCCCCACCTCGAAAACCCTGAGGATCGGTGAGAAAGATCATGGGCTGTTAGCCGGCATCAAGGTCAAGAACGGAGAAACAGAATGGTTTTTTTACGACCCGGACGCAGGGCTGGTGAAATTCCAAACATTGCAATCGATGCAGGAAGGCCTGGATAAAGCGTTAAGCAGCGGGCTGACTGCGGTGACGCGCAGGCCCTATGGCAAAAAACACGGCACGCTGACCTACAACGTCAGCGAATTCCAAGCGCGCGATTTGGCTGCCGACAAGGTTGACGGTGCGGCCGTAGCGCAGTTGATGACGCCGCTATAATGCCTGGCACGTGAATAGCCCTCGCCTCACTCGACCACGTGAGGCGCAGGGTCCTCTCCCGAGCGGGACATTCTTGTCCATTGCCTTCACAATGAAGACCTGCTGCGGGAACTTGCCAGGATCGAAGCCACTCATTAGAAGATGGTCTTTGCACTGAGCACGACCTGCACCTCACTTTTCGGGAACCCTCATTATGTCCGCCACCGCCCCCACCATCCTTGTCGTCGAAGACGATGCCATCGTGCGCATGTTGATCGTCGATGTGCTTGAAGAGTTGGAGTTCCAGGTGCTTGAGGCCGCCGACGCCGAAGAGGCCCTGAAAGTGGTGGAAGACTCCAGCAATGTCATCAACCTGATGATGACCGATGTCGGCCTGCCGGACATGGATGGCAAGCAACTGGCGACCAAAGTGCGCGAACTACGTGCTGAACTGCCGATCCTGTTTGCCAGCGGCTATGCCGACAGCATCGATGTGCCCGAGGGCATGCACGTGATTGGCAAGCCGTTTTCCATCGATCAACTGCGCGACAAAGTCAAAGCCATACTGGCAGCATGACACTTCCCCGTTGCCGCCTATCGCTCTTTGGAGCGGTAGGCCCACTGCTCTTCCCCTTCCTAAACAACTAATTCATTCGGGTTGCTAGCGCGTCTGGATATAGCTGCTAATTTCAATCGACAGGTCCTACAGCGTTTATGACGCAGGGCAGCCCGAGCACGTAGATGTAGTCGGGCAAGTCGCCATGGAATTGGGGAATTGTCATGTCCAGATCACCGCTTGTTCCGGCATTGATGCTGGCCGCGTTCACCTTGCCGACGTTTTCTGCACACGCCGATAACGCCGATACCGCCAACAAGAGTAACAACCCGCTCAATCTGGCGCCGGGCGCCAATTTGCAGGACTATTACACGCCCAGGTTGTATGACAGTAACGCGCACACCAATGACCTGTTGCTGCGCGGTACATTGCCGATTGCACCGTCGGACTTCATCGGCGTGCCGCAGTTGTTGCGTGCCACGCTGCCGATCAGCACCCGCCCGGATCCGCACAGTGGCTACAGCACCGGCATCGGCGACCTCAACCTGTTCGATATTTTCCTGCTCAAGACCGGCAGTGGGACACAGTGCTGAACATCGTCGAACCCTCCCAGCATCTTGGCTACTACGACCAGCGGTGGGAACGTAGCGCCTGGTTCTACGAGGCGGTCACCAACACCAAGGGCATGGTGTCCAAGACCCCGGGCCTGGGCCAGACCTACCTCGGCGCCGACACCGATAAAGACGGCCAATGGCTAGACGGCGGCAAACACTACACGCTGCATGTAGGCGCCAATCCACCCGCCAGGCAATTCTGGTCACTGACGGTCTACGACATCGACAGCCGCTGCCTGATCGACAACCCACAACGCAAGGCCGACCTGTCTTCACGCCAGGATTTACAGAAAAACCCCGATGGATCGATCGATCTTTACTTCGGACCGCACGCGCCAAAAGACTTCGAGAGCAACTGGGTGCAAACTCTCCCCGGCAAACATTGGTTCAGCTATTTCCGACTGTACGCGCCGACCGAGGCCTACTTCGATAAAAGCTGGAAACTCGACGACATCACCCCAGTTCCCTAAGAGACGCAACAACATGATCAGAAAACCGACGCGCCTGCTGTTGGCGAGCCTCTCGATACTCATGAGTACCGGCGCCTGGGCCGATTTCACCGCGACGCCCAGCGAAGCCCGGGCCATTGCCAAGGAAGCCTACTTGTATGGCTACCCGGTGGTGGAAATGTACAAGACGCTCTACACCCAAGCCGTCGACAAGGGCGGTGCCAACTTCAAGGCACCGTTCAACCACATCGGCAACACCGCCCAGGTCTTCACGCCCAAGGACAGCGCTTTCGTCACCCCGAACTCGGACACGCCCTACTCCTTCGTCTGGCTGGACCTGCGCAGCGAGCCGCAAGTGCTGACCCTGCCCAAGATCGAAGACAACCGTTACTACTCGGTGCAGTTGATCGACCTCTACACGCAGAACTTCGCCTACCTGGGCACGCGCAGCACCGGCAATAACGGCGGCCACTACATGATCGCCGGCCCGGACTGGAAAGGTCAGCAGCCGGTCGACATCGACCGCGTGGTCTACAGCGAAAGCAACATCGCCTATGCCCTGTACCGCACGCAATTGTTTGACGAGAAGGACCTGAACAAGGTCAAGCAGATCCAGAATGGCTACAAGGTGCAGCCGCTGAGCAGCTACGTGAAGCAAGCGGCGCCGGCCAAGGCACCGAAGATCGAATGGCCCAAGCCCATGGCGACCATGACCGAAGGCCCGCAGCTGTTTCGCTACCTCAACTTCATGCTGGCCTTCGCCGCTCCCCAGGACAGTGAAAAAGACCTGCTGGCGCGCTTTGCCAAGATTGGTATCGCCCCCGGCGCGCCGTTCAAGGTCAAGGACCTGACGGCTGAACAGCGCAAGTCCCTGGAAGAAGGGATTGCCGACGCCCGCGCCGAATTCGCCGCCTTCAAGAAAGACAAGGTCGACACCCACCAGGTCAGCAGCGGTGACCTGTTCGGCAGCCGCGATCACCTGCAGAACAACTACCTGTACCGCTACGCCGGTGCGGACATGGGGATTTTCGGCAATTCCACCGATGAGGCCGCCTACCTGGGTTATTTCGTCGACAGCGAGGGCAAGCCGGCCAACGGCGCACGCCACAGCTACACCGTGCATTTCGCCAAGGACCAGCTGCCACCAGCCGACGCGTTCTGGTCGCTGACCATGTACGACGGCAAGACCAAGCTGCTGGTGCCCAACCACAAGAAACGCTACCTGATCAATTCGCGCATGCTGCCCAACCTCAAGCTGGACGCCGATGGCGGCCTGACCCTGGCGTTGCAGCATCACGAACCACCGAAGGCCGAGCAGAGCAACTGGCTGCCGGCCCCACCCGGTCCGTTTTACGCGGTACTGCGGATTTACCTGCCCAAGCCTGAGGTAGGTAATGGTCAATGGAAACTGCCGCCCTTGACCCCGTTGAAGTAGCACTGCCTGCCCGGTCGCAACAGGGGTAGACCGGGCATGTAGCCCCAGATATCAGGCCGACAAGGAGTAGCGCCATGATTTCACGTGCCCGACTGAGTGCGTTCTGTGCATCGACATTGGCCCTGGTGCCAGGCATGGGATTTGCCGACAACGCCAGGGACTGGCAGAACACGCCCACTGACTTGAACATGGTGTTCGGCTATTACAACCGAGTCGACACCAACACCCCCATCGACACCACGCTGCCGATCACCGGCCTGTCGTTGAATGCCGACCTCTACCTGTTCCGCTACGCGCGCTCGTTCGGCATTGACGGGCGCAACAGCGCCATTCAGTTCATCCAGCCGTACGCGGATGTCTCGGCGTCGTTCGACAATGCGCGCTTCTTCGACGGTACCAAGCACAACGGCGGGTGACCCGGGCGTGGAGGTACGCCTGCGCGACGGTCGCCAGGAACTGCTGCGCAACCCGCAAACCTATGACCTGATCACCCTGGAACCGCCGCCGCCCTCCGCCGCTGGCATGGTCAACCTGTATTCCCAGGACTTCTACCCGTTGGCGGCCACGCGCCTGGGCAAACAGGGCCTGCTGGCGCAATGGCTGCCGATGCATTGCCGGTCACCGACGACCAGCCGCGCATCGAATACGCGCCGTGGGTGCGCAGCCAGGAGATCACGCGGTTGCTGCCGACGTTGCTCGACCTGCGGGTGCCGGCGCCGCTGGTCAATGCCGATGCAGCCTTCACCCGCACCCTGGCCGCCGAGCAGCAACGCCTGCTGCAGTTCTACCGCGCGAGCCTGCATGCCTACGACGGCGACCGCGATGCCTGGGGCCGGGATATTCGCGATGTTTTGCAGCAAGACAGCGCCAACCCCTACTACCGCTGGTTTATCACCCCGTAAAACAGGTAATGTGCGCGCGATTGTTTAGGGAGTTGCACCGCACATGACTTGCTGGAATGTCCTTGGCCTGCCGCCGGATGCCGATAGCCGCACGATCAAGCGCACTTACGCGGCGCTGCTGAAGAAGACCCGGCCGGATGACGACCCCGAGGGTTTCCAGCGCCTGCGCGAAGCCTATGAGGCCGCGCTGACGTGGAGCGAGGACCCGCAGGAAGCCGACGAAGTCATCATCGAGCCCCATGGCGAGACCCTGGCCGAGCGTTACCAGGCGGCGCTCGGTCATGGCGGCGCGCTGCACTTCGAAATCCACCTGCTGCTGCGCGACATCGAAGGCGACCTCAACCCCGAAGACACGCGCTGGGCCTTTGAAACGTTCAACTGGCTGACCGCCTGGCAGCGCCTGGAGTTGCCCGCCGAGCTGGTCGGGAAGCTCGAGCGCAAGCACCGCGCGGCCTTGCAGCAACCGCTGCGCGAGGCTCTGGAGCACAAGGATGAGGCAGCGTTCCTGGCCGCTTATGCAGCGCGCGACGAGCACCCTTGGGTGAACAATCACCCGCATGCCGAGTGGTTCAACCAGTGGCTGGCGCGGCTGCTGGCGCAGAGTCACTACTGGTCGAGCGCCGTATTCGAGGCAGTCTGCGCCGGCCAGCACTGGCACGGCGGCGCGGGCCATGAGTGCCCGGCAGACGAGTGGACGCTGCTGTTGCGGCGCCAGCAAGCGCCAATCTTCATGGCGCGCCAGCGTGCCCTGGCGGCCGAAGCTCCCAACACCCCGCAACAACGGGCCGCGCGGTTGCTGCTGGCACCGCTGAGCCTGGGCCAGCGGCGTGCCTTCGCCCAGCGCTTCAACGAACACGACTGGAAAGCCTGCCAGGCGCTCAGCGCCGACATCTACGCCGACCACGTGGCCGAGGCCGAGGCGATGCCCGGCGGCACTGTGTATTTCTGGCAAGGCTGGGACACGGCGATGGACACCTGGCCGTGGATCGTCGCGCTGGTGCTGAGTTGCCTGGTCGGCGCGCTGGCAAAGGCCGAAACCCTGGCCGGCAACGTGGTACCGACGCTGGGCTACGGCGTGTTATGGGCATTCGCCGCAGTGATAGGCGCCGGTGTGGCCTGGCAGGCCTGGCGCCCGCTGGCCCATCAGTACCGCGTGCTGGATGAGCAGCTCAGTCAACGCCTGCCCCGCTGGCTCAGCCCTACGCACTTGCCATTGCTGCCGATACGGGACCTGGTGCCTGGACTGATCCTCGCCGCCACGCTGGGGTATGTCTTCAGCCCGTTTGCCAGCCTGACACTGGTGGCGGTGCTGGCGCTTATCGGCGTGATCAAGCGACCCTTGATGAACAGTCACACCCCGTGGACCGCGCGCAATCCGCGCTGGGCCGCACTGGGCATGGCACTCTTGGTGATCCTGGGGATTGCGCTGTACGCGGGCCTGGCCCTGCTCGACAGCCAGAACCGCGTCACCCGCAACCAGGGCCTGCAACCCTGGACCGAACGCCTGTGCAGTCGCATGCCGCGCACCGACACCGCGTGCCAGGCCCCCGCCACCGAGGCGCAGTGGTATGGACAGGAGGCTACGCAATGAATCCGAAATGGCTGGTGCCTATCGGCCTGGTGCTCGGCCTAGGCTTGCTCGGCGTAGCCGGCGCCACCAAACCGCTGCAATACGCGCAATTGTGGCTCGACCAGCGCGACAGCCCCTACACCGCGGCGGCCAGCGCCATTGCGCCGATCATTGATTGCGTAAACCGCGTCGATCGCGAAACACGCCTGGCCTACTACTTCATGAGTACCGGGCAGGAGGAAGTGCGCAGCTACGATAAATTCGGCGACCGCAGCGAGCCCGATGCCCGCTATATCCGCGCGTCGGTCTGCTCTGAGCTGTACACCCTGAAACTGCGGCGCCAGCAACCCGACAGCCCACTGCTCGGGCCCGCCGCGACCTACGCGGCCAGCCTGAACAGCTTCACCTCGCTGGCTGATCGGGTCACGCTGCCGGAGTGGACGTCTGCCGCACAGCAAATCCTCGTCGAAGCCGTGAGAAAACAGTATGCGTTGCAACTGGCCGAGAAAGGCCAGGACTACCTGGCGGCCTCGACCGCGCTGCGCACGCCGCTGGAGCAGGCCGACATGGCGGTGCGCCCGGCGCAGCTGGCGTTGATCGAGGCACGCTTCGGCCGGGACATGCACTGGCAGGTGCTCAATTACATGATCGCCGCGCGCCAGGCCGTGAACCAGATCGAGCAAGGCATGCGCAACGCCAGCCTGACGCCGCCTGCCGTGGCAGCCTTGGCCGACACCGTGCAACAGGCGGCAGACAGCGCCCGGGCCTATGTGCGTACCCATCCGGGCGACAAGCTCGACGAAGAAGCCCATTTTCTCTGGTACACCCTGAACGAGCCGGCCGACGCGTACCTCTCAGCCTTGCGCACGCTCACCCAACACTGGCACGAACACGCCCCACCGCAGCAACTGAGTGACGACTATTACCTCGTCACCCGCCGCTACGATGCCCTGCTCAGCTACTACAACAAACCGGCCAGGAATGCGTTTTAAGCGTCAGTGCTTTTTCAGCTTCAGGTAAGACTGATGCAGGTCCGATGCCCAGCCATCAATGACGCTTTTGACATCGTCGGCCTTCATCACCTGCGAGTCGTTCGCCAGTGGCTTGCCGGTGCCTTTGCGCACGACTTGGGCGAGCACCTTGCCACTGGCGCCGTCGAGGAACTGCGCCTCGGTGCCGAGGGTGGTTTCCTGGTCGCGGATGCCGGTGCCGGTACTCACCGCCGCCGCCACCAGGGCAACCGGAATGTACTCATACGGCTTGAGGGACTCGGTCTTGCTGCTTATCGCTGTGATCGCCGCACGCACCACTATCACGCCAGGGCCGGGGGCATTGGCCAGCGGCAACGACTTCGCCAGCTCACGCTTGAGCGCCTGATTGTAGTAGGTGTTGATGCCATTGAGGGTGTTGTCCGGGATTTTCGCGGTGGCCTGGGGCTTGGGGTAGAACTGGGTCGGTTCGATGTACACCGCGTTGTAGCGACTCAGGTCCAGCTTGGGATCGACCCAGCGCATCACTTCGGCCCCCGAAGGCGACTGGGCCTCCTTGAGCTGGCTGTAGTCGGAGAGAAAACCCGAGTACTCATCCGGTTGCGTGACCTTGCTGGCGCAACCGCTCATGGCGAGGGTTGCGATGCACACGGTGCTCATCATTAGCCTTAGTTTCATCATTGAACTCCCTGGCGGTCTTCGTCAAAACACTGAGCTGTAGGTATAGCCAATCCTGGAGAAATAGTGCTTTTTCACCTGCCCGTTTGACAGGACTGCGGCCAGCGTCATAGCTGCACGGAGCTTAAGCGCGCCGTAGAGCGTCCATGCATCAAGACAGCGGAAGTCGGAATGCCCAAGCCCAAACAAGCGCCTGTCGTACCCCACCGTGATTCGCCCCGTCGTTACCTGTACCCCGTGCTGATTGTGCTGCTGTTGGCGGCCATGGCCGGGATCTGGTTTTTCCTGCAGGCCAGCGCGCCTCGGTTACCGGCTCCGGCGCCCGTGGCGGCGACCAAACCGGTGGTCATCGCGCCCCCTGCGCAGATGGTCGACGAGCAGCAGTGCCAGGGCTGCCACCAGGCCCAGGCCAAGGACTGGCAAGGTTCGCACCACCAACTGGCGATGCAGCCCGCCACGCCGCAGACGGTCCCGGCGGATTTCAACAACGCCTCGTTCAGTGCCGAAGGTGAAACCACGCGGTTCTATCAACGCGGCGATGAGTTCTGGGTCAACACGCCGGGCAGCGATGGCAAGGCGGCCGACTTCAAGGTGGCCTACACCTTTGGCATCGCGCCGTTGCAGCAATATCTGCTCGAAGGCGGCGACGGGCGCTTGCAGGCCCTGGGCGTGGCCTGGGATACACAGAAAGGCCGCTGGTTTCATCTCTATCCAGGCCAGGGCGTCACCTTCAAGAACCCGTTGCACTGGAGCAAACCCAACCAGAACGCCAACTTCATGTGCGTGGAATGCCACACCACCGGCTACAAACGCAACTTCGATGCGTTCAACAACCGCTTTAACAGTCAATGGAACAGCCTCGGCGTGGGCTGCCTGGCCTGTCATGGCCCGGCCTCCAACCACCTGCAGTGGACCGCCAAAAACACTGATGCGGTGCACGCCGGGTTTACCGTGGATTTGAGGAAGACCTGCTCAAGCGTCAGCCCTATCACCGCACTGCGCGGCTGTCGCTGATCCAGTACTACCTGGAAAATGGCCAGGAACCCAAGGCGCAGGCCGTGCTGCAAAGCTGGAAGGCGCTCAACCCCGGCGACCCGGCGCTGAAATAGACACGTCCTCAGTCGGCACCGACGTGCCGGCGAGGCCTGTGTGCCTCAGCCGCGTTCGCGCGGAATCAGGCTCTGCAATTGCGAGGCGAGGAAGTTGGCGTCGAAGGCAAAAGTGTCCGGGTCTTTCAGGCCGTTGGTTTTCTTCCAGATCCAGTCATTTTTATCCGCCGCCAGCACCAGCGACACACTGCCGTGGCGCGCAGCGGTCAGGCCCATCACGGCCACGGAAATCAAGCCGCCCACGCCCATCACGTCCGGCACGAACTCCACCGGTTTGCCGGTGATCTGCACGGTCAGCTTCTCGGTCTTGAAGGTCGAGGCCTCGACCGGCACGCTCGGCCCGCTGGCCACATAGGGCTCACGGTGGACTTCGAGCAACCCCACCTGCTTGACCGGTTCGAGCCACTGCTCGATCTGCCCGAACAACTCGCTGAGCTTGTGCGTCCAGCGCGCCGACTGCAGGTCAAATTGTTGTTTTTTGTGCGCTTCGCTATCAGCGTAATGACGAAGCATCTCGCCCAGTTGCTGTACATCGTCCATTGCGGATTTCCTTGGGTGAGCCAGATTGCGAAGCCCGATCATGGCAGATGCGGCCACTCAGCGTATGACTAAACACCAGCGTGAGGCGCGGCTCGTCGCTGACCGTTGGATCAACTCCAACCCGGGCGCCCCGGCCTCAACGTGGAATGCAATGGAAGGTGCGGTTGACGTGTCAGCCCTGGGCTGGCGTTTCAGCGGCGGGATATTGCGCCACGGCTGATCGATGAACGGCGCGCCTGTTAACGTAAGCGCCGTAGTCGATATGCAATACCTTCGTCTTGGGAAGCTGGCTCTTATCAAGCTCAATCACCATTGGCCGCTTCAAATTGTCTGGTTGCAAGGTCAGGTAGATCGCAATTCCCTGACCCGTCGGCTTACGCAGGAAGAACACCACTTCCTGTTTCTCATCAAGGCCAGGAATCGCCGGCGCGGTGATCGTGAGTTTATCGTCTGTCTCGGTAACCGTGACCGCAGGCAGGGCGTCGAAGCTGAGAAACTCGTAGGTATTTGGCATCTGGCAATCCTCCTCGTATCAATGGATCAAGCCTGCATGGAATAGGCCTGACCTCCATTAACAGCGCCAAAACGCTTACCGTCTACTGTTAGAATTAACAGGTTTATACCTGTCATGACGGTGGTGCGTGCTACAGGTACACCCTGCAGCACGCGCAAGATTCTCGCCTGGGATTGAGGATTTCAGGGGATTCGCATGACGCCCATTGCGGCTTGATCAGGCCTGCAATACAGGTGTATCGAAAGAGGGATGCTCCGATAAAAGCTGACGCCACTCCATTCGAAACCAGGGAGTGAACTGTCCTTGCGATTCTGAAAGGCGCGCCGATATTTCGGCTCGTGTCCACCACTTGATCTCGCTGACTTCTTCAAGTGCCGGGCTGACCAAAGCGTCAGATTGCGCAACCAATACATGACAAAATTCGTGTTCCGCGCCGATTGAACCAAAGCGCGCATGGTACTCAAAACTGTATAAAAAACGGCACGAGGCCGTGACGCCTAATTCCTCACGCAGACGACGAGCTGCGGCATCCAGGATAGTCTCTCCCGGAGCCGGATGACTGCAGCACGCATTCGACCAGAACCCTGGCCAGAGCATTTTTCCGGCGGCACGACGCTGAAGTAGATGACGCCCATCGCTGTCGATCAGGTGCACTGAAAATGCGCGATGAAGCTTTCCCGCTCCCAGGTGTGCTGTGCGTTTGTCACACACTCCAATCTGTACATCCTGGGCGTCAACTAACACTACATCATTGTTCATTGTGCATTCCCTTCCGTGCAATTACGCATGCCCTCCCCCGCACACTGCTTTCAGTGCGCGAGGTTTACTCAGGTAAGGGGACTTGCCCCCAGGCGCTGACGAACGTCAGCGCTGCCTCGTCGAACCCTGGATCGGCACGCAGGCGGGCCATGGCGTCAAGGTCGTCTTGAGTGAGTAACGCCAGTTTCAGCAGCGCCGGTCCAGCCTGGGCGGTGGTTGCAGCCCAAAAGGCATCGGCGAGGCTGTTGTCACCGATTCGACCTTCGAGGGTACGCTGCCCGACGCTGGAGAGTCCCCGAGCACGTAATCCAGCGGCAAGCGTATCAGCCCAGCGCATGTTGGAGCCGATGGTCTGCTCCAGGAGGGTGACTCCGGCCTCGGCGACTTTTCGAAACAGCGGGTTCGCAGTGCTCAAGCTCGGTTGCAGACTCACGTCTTCGATCACCAACCAACCGCCCGGGCGGACCCAGGTTGCGGCTCGCGTCAAGATTTCTTCGCGTTCGCTGAGGTGACACAGCAGCGCCCGAGCATGCACCACGTCAAAGGAGGCAACAGGAAAACCATCAGTCGCCGCATTGTGGGTCAGCACCCGAATGCCGGGAATATCGGCCAGGAATCGGGTATCGATGTCAGTGGCGGTGACCGTCGCGTCGAGATATCGCTTGCTCAGCCATCTCGCGAGGGATCCGGCACCGGCGCCGAGATCGAGGATGGCGGGCGTGTGCGCAAGATCCAACTGATTAAAAACCTCCTGGCTCAAGGGGTCAAAGGCACGCTCCAGGGTGCGTAAACGGGCCAACTGGCCTGCGTGCTGATCGGCAAGATAACTGCTGGTGTAGCCTGCTTCCTCAGTGAAGTCAGTAGTGCTCATAGTGTGACCTCCAGTTGCTCAGGGCACCGATTGAGGAATCCGTGCTCGGTAGGCTTGAACCCAGGAGCCCAGCGCAGGTTCGGAAAGGCCTGTAGCAGCATGCGAGCGCTGATCGTAATCTCCATCCGCGCCAGCATTGAGCCCAGACAGAAGTGGCGCCCCGCGCCAAAGGCGAAATGGCTGGCTGCGTGTTCGGTGCGCGACATGTTGAAAGTGTCCGGATCGGTGAATTGGTCTGGATCACGGTTGGCCGAGCCGATCAGACAGGCCAGGGTCGCTCCGGCAGGAATCGTTCCCGACGGCAGCTCCAGCGATTCACGGGCCTCCCGCAGTACAAGTTGCAAAGGCGGGTTGCGTCGCAGGGTTTCGGCGAGCGCATTATCCATCAGCTCTGGATTGGTCATCACCGCGTCTTTGACACCCGGCTCGTTCAGCAGGTTGACAATCAGATTCGCCAGCGCACCGTGACTGGTCTCGCTACCCGCCGTCATCAGGATCGCACAGTAGGACCGAACGAACGTCTCCGACAACGGCTTGCCGTCGATCTGAGCCGCCAGGAGCTGCGAAATCAAATCATCTGAGGGTTCAGAACGGCGGGCGTCGATGTGTGGCTGGATGAAGTCGTAGAAACTGTCTCGGTTGGATAACCCACCGGTCAACAGTGCCGGGTCCTGTCGATAGTTGCCCATATAAGCAAAGCCCACGGCACACCAACGTTTAAGCCGCTCCACTTCCTCGCGGGTTTCAGCCGGGAGACCCAGTGCACGAGCCATCACCTGCACGGGCAGTGCCGCGGTGAAATCGGCAATGAGGTCCACCTGAGGTCGACCCTGCATTTGCGCCAGAAGGTCTGTGGTTACCGCGATGATGGAGTTCTCAAGCGCCGCGAGGGCATTGCTGCGAAACGATGGACTCAGCAACGCTCGGTGCTGAGCGTGCTCGCATCCATCCATAGTGACAATTGTGTGTCCCAGCAACGGTCCAATCTGCCAACTGTAGTTGTTGTTGCTCGCCCCAGGATGGGTCAGCGCCGCCTTCACATCCACATACCGACTGACCAGCCACACATCAGTAGGCTCGTCGTAAACGATCGGTAGCGAGGTACGCAAACGCTCATACAATGGGTACGGGTCGACTTCGAATTGACGGGATTTAAGAGTCGGCGGGGTCAGTTTCAGATCCACTTGCCGGTTATCCTGTGCCGAAGCGTCGGCAGCTTGCAGGTGATAGCGAGAAACGCTCCGGTGCCAGTCGCCCGCCGCCCGGACAATCTGGCGCAGCCGATCCGGGTCAGTCGCGGCGGACCGCCGATGATTCGCAGGCTGGGCGGCGACCGCGGTGAACTGCGCAACCGCCGTGTTCACCCTCTGATGGGCCAATTCAATCGCGGCAGGGCAGTCCAGGCTTCTGGTATCGGCAAGGATCGACACCAGGTTGAAGCGCTCACCACACACCACATCTTTGGCAATCGAATGGATGTCGTTCGTCCAGGCAATTATATCGGCAGCGTGCTCACGCAGCGTGTTCCACCATTCGGTGTCCGCTGCATCCGCGTACGGATCGAGCGTTTCAGCCGCATCGATGAGATCAAAGAAGAACAGTGCGCCGAAAGAGTTACGGCGCAAAGGCAGGTACTCGGCCAACGTGAGCGCCGTGTCGGTTTCCCGCACGCGGACCAGCGTCGCCTGCGCTCGCAGATGTTGGATCAAATGCCGCACGAGCCTATTTCGCCAGTGGTCGTCCCCCAAGCGCTGGGTCTGAGGCCACAGGTCATCGACCAGAACACTGAGCATCGGGTCATCAAAACGGCTGGTTTCAGCTGCAGGATCAGCCTCGCAACCGTCGGTCAAAGCCTGTACTGCGGTGATGAAACGATCCAGTGCACCTTTTTCCGCCCAAGGGCCATCATCGATTCGGTCATCGAGGATCAGCGCCCACAGGTACCAGCAGACCAGAATCTCGGCTTGTGGCGTGGGCGCCCTTCCGCACAGCGCAATGCCCAGTTCGAGCAGCGCAGTGGTACTCAACCGATGCGCACCGCGGCGTCCGATCAAGCCATACCGCTGCGCCCAGGCGAGAGCATGTGCACGCAACGGCTCACGGTCGGAACGCGGTGGCGGACCAGCGAAAGGCAGATGGATTTCGGGAATAATGAGCGGTGTCGGTGATAAGTGATCGCGTTGGCCGGTGCCGGGATCGCCTTCGCAGGGTTGCGATGCCATGAGGGATTCCTCCTGAATCAACTTTTTATAAGATTGGGCTCCGGCTGCAACGCCTGCCGTCACGACGAAGCAGAATAGATCGTAGTTTCTTCAACCGGCCTGATCTTACTTGAAGCTAATCTCTTGAAATGTGGGCATTGCCTTAAGTCGACCCGGACAATGCCTCTCAGAGTGTGGGGGGGGGTGAACCGCCATCCCTACTCCTCCCGTCCCAGCGGTCTGGCAGGTGTATTGATTGCTCGCCACTGCTGATTAGATACGCGCATTGATTCGAAATATACTGTCATTTCTTACAGGTATGGACGAGTCCCCCAGCACGCTGGCTGCGGTCGGCAAACGCCGTTGTTTGAACTGCTATGGTGAATGAGTTGGCAACTGCGTATGACTATTCGGCAGCCGCTGGGTAAGGTGAAGCGACTTTCCTTGTCAGGAGCATCGCATGCGCACTATCGGCCTTATCGGCGGCATGAGCTGGGAGTCCAGCGCCGAGTACTACCGCATCATCAACCAGCGCGTGCGCGACCAGCTCGGCCCGCTGCGCTCGGCGCAACTGTTGATGTACAGCGTGGATTTCGGCCCGATGGAACAAGCCCAGCATGCCGGGCGCTGGGATGACGCCGCGCTGATCCTCGAAGATGCCGCGCTTCGCCTGCAGGCCGGTGGCGCCGAGTGTGTGGTGTTGTGTACCAACACCATGCATTTGGTCGCGCCGCGCATCGAGGCGGCGGTGTCGATTCCCTTCCTGCATATTGCCGATGCGGCCGGCGCCGCTGCCGTGGCCGCCGGCACGCTGACCGTCGGCTTGCTCGGCACGGCGTTCACCATGGAGCGGGACTTTCTCAAGGCGCGCCTCGCCGCCCAGGGCCTGACCGTGCTGGTGCCGGACGCCGACGAGCGCCAGGCCGTGCACCGGATCATCTATGACGAATTGTGTGTCGGCGTGATCAGCGATGCGTCACGCGCGGTCTACCTGCGGGTGATCGAAGGCCTGGCCGCACGGGGCGCCCAGGCGATCATCCTCGGTTGCACGGAAATCAGCCTGCTGGTCAAGCCCGAGCACAGCACGCTGCCGCTGCTGGACACCACCGAGCTGCATGCGCAGGCTGCGGTGGCGTTTGCACTGCAGGATTAAGCCGATTGGCGCAGGCGCGCCATGCTCAAGGTGTCGACAAAAACACCGTCACGCAGGGCGTAGTCGCGCATGCGCCCTTCGACTTCGAAGCCGAACTTGCGATACAGCTGATGCGCGGCTTCGTTGTCGGCGTACACCGTCAGTTCCACGCGGCGCAGGTTCATCCAGTTGTCGGCCACGTCCAGCGCGGCGGCCAACAAGCGCGAACCGACGCCCTTGCCCTGCCAGGCCGGCGCCACGCCCATGCCGAACGAGCCGACATGCGCACGGCGCACGCGCGGGTACTGTTCCAGGCCCAGCTGGCCAATGACCTCGCCGCCGTGCACGGCGACCAGTTGTAGCCGGCGCTCATTGTCGGTGACCAGCTTGTTGCGCCAGGCCTCTACCGACTGAAACGGCATCTGCAGCACCTGTCGGCACACGGCCGGATCGTTATAGAGCGCAGCCACGCCTTCGAGGTGGGTTTCGCCAAAGCGCTGGATCACGATATGCGGTTCAGGGGCGTGCATGGTGTTTCATCCTTTGAAAGACACGTGGCCGACTAGTGTAGAGGCCACGCGCGCTGCCTGGCTAGGGCGCCGGCAGGGTTGTCCACAACGCCGGCCAATCCCCGTAGGGGCTCCCGGTGCAGCGCGGCATCATCTTAAACTCACGCAACTGGAACGCCTTGCCGTCAAAGACCCAGACCCCGCCCGCACCGCAATCACCGATCCCGCGCAGCTTGTAGAAATAACTCAAGGTGCCGGTGGTTTCGTCATACCCCACGGAGCCTTCGAACGCGGCGCCGTCCAACGGCAAAGGCTGAATGCTCAGCAACGTTTCGGTGTAAGGCGACTTGCGCTCACGGCTGCTGATTTCGTACTCGCAGTTGTAGGCCGCGCAGTCAGTGCGCACCACCATCATGGCCTGGTCGGCACTCAAGGCCCCGGCCTCGGCGTCGGGTTTCATTTCAGTGTCGGTGTTGGTCAGCGCCTTGATCGCCGCTGCAGCCAGGCCGGCCTGTTCTTGCGCGGTCAGTGCGGGGGCGGTCGGGAACTTGCGCAGCACCGGGGTCGGCTGGCGAGCCGGCACCTCGCTGGCAGCGGCCTTGCCCGGCCGGGCCAGCGCGGTGACGTTGTCTACCCGCCCCTGCACCGCGTCCATCAACAACAGCGAAGCACTCAGCCCGCTCAGCGACACCTTGGCGTTTTCATCGCCAGGCAACTGCAGGCGCTGGCCATTGCGCAACCGCTGCAACCAGCGCCGCGCCGGCGCGTCCTCGATGACGCTGTAGAAGTGCATCTCGGGGTCGCCGCCTTCATCGTCCAGCTCCACATGCAAGTCGCGCGTCAATGCCTGCCCCAAGGGTTGGCCATCCAGCAGCAAAGTGGAAAGGTCGAGGTCTTCGCCGCGGTGATCAAAGCGCAGGCGCAAGTACCCTTCGGGACCTGCCTGGTGAAAGATATGCAAGGTCAGCGAACTGTAGTCTTCTTCATCGACGCCGCTGGGTGAACTGAGCGCGTGGCAATTGCGCAAGTTGTCGCAACCGGTGACCCAGTTTTTGATTTCCCGCAGCAGCGGTACGGTTTCAGTCGCGGGTTGGGCGAGGACGTGAGGGCTGATACCAGCCAGCAGCATGGCCAGGAATGCGGGGCGCAGCATGGGGACTCTCCGTGTCAAAAAGGCGCGGATTGTCCCATGTTCAAGGGTTCAAGTCAGCGCCCGGCAGCCGTGCGCCATACCCGCGCAATATCCGCCGCGCGCTCGGCCAACAATCGCGGGGCTTCACTGCAGGCCTGCTCCAGGCTCATCGGGCCCGACGGCAAGGCAAACGCGGCATTCACGCCGTGGGCGTACATCTGTTCGTAGCCATCGCCCAGGGTGCCAGCGATGACAATCACCGGCACCCCATGTTGGCGGGCAATGCGCGCGACCCCAAACGGGGTTTTGCCGCGCAGGGTCTGGGCGTCGAAGCGGCCTTCACCGGTGATCACCAGGTCGGCGCCCCGTACGGCGTCGTCCAGGCCGACCAGCTCGGCGACCACGTCCACCCCGGCCCGGAACTGCGCACCGAGAAACGCCTTGGCGGCAAAACCCAGGCCGCCGGCGGCGCCGCTGCCGGGCTCATCGCGCACATCCTTGGGCAACACCTGGGCACACTGGTCGGCGAAGTGCCCGAGGGCGGCGTCCAGCTGTTGCACCTGCTCGGGATTGGCGCCTTTTTGCGGACCGAATATCGCCGACGCGCCGTGGGGGCCGCACAGTGGATTATTCACATCGGCGGCGATTTCAAAGCGTACCTGCGCCAGCCGTGGATCAAGGTTCTCCAGGCTGATCCGCGCCAGTCCAGCCAAGGCCAGGCCACCGGGTGCCAGGGCCTGGTGATCGGCGTCGAACAGTTGCACGCCGAGCGCCTGCATCGCGCCGGCCCCGCCATCGTTGGTGGCGCTGCCGCCAATCGCCAGGATGATGCGCTGGGCACCCAGGTCGAGGGCGGCGCGGATCAGCTCACCGGTGCCGAACGTACTGCTGCTGCAGGCGTCCCGCTGGCCCGGCGGCACCAGTTGCAGGCCGCTGGCTTCGGCCATTTCGATAATCGCGGTGTGGCTGTCAGCCAACCACCCCCAACGCGCTTGCACCGTGGCCCCCAACGGACCCCGCACCGCCTGGCGCCGCAACTCGCCGTTGCAGGCCGCGAGCACCGCATCCACCGTCCCTTCACCACCGTCCGCCATGGGGCACAAGACGCTCTGCGCATCCGGCCAGACCTGCGCCAGCCCGGCGGCAATGGCCTGGGCGACGCCCTCGGCACTCAGGCTGTCCTTGAACGAGTCGGGGGCGATGATGATTTTCATGGGCTTTCTCCGGTTTTTATGACGCCCATGCTGCCAGTTGGCTTCGGGAATGACGCCGGTCCGATGCACAAGTCTGGCTCAGGTTTGTTGTTCATTCCGACAAAGCCTGGGGCAGCAGCTGTACGCCTAGGTAAAGAGCCAGCATGCCGTCAAGGGTCAGCGGATCAACGCCGCTCAGCTCAGCGATGCGCTCCATGCGATAACGCAGGCTATTGCGATGAATGCCGAGGGCGTCGGCGCACGCCTGGCTTTGCCCGTCGTGGTCGCACCAACTGCGCAAGGTCGCGAGCAACTGGCCGTTAGTGTCTTTGGCCAGCACCTTGTGCAGCGGCTTGAGCAATTCGTCCAGGGCATCGTCATTGCGATGGCGCCAGAGCATGACGGGCAGGCGATAACGGTTGAGGGTCAGCAGCCGCGATTGCGGCAGAATATCGCGCCCATACGCGAGCAGATCACCCACACGCCGGTAACAGCGGCGCAGCCCCGCCAAGCCATCGGCTTGCCCACCCACGGCCACGCGCAGAACCTGCCAGCCCAGGCCTTCGAGCTTTTCCAACAAGCGCGGATTGTCGACCTGCAGCGCGGCGGGCCGACACCACAGCAGCGAAAACTGCGCCGAGCTGACACACCAGCTGTCCGGATAGCGCGAGGTCAGCCAGGCACTCAACGCCTCCGCCGATTGCCCCACACCCAGCTCGAACAGGTACGGGGTGCGCGGCAGCTGCGGCTTGAGGCCCAGTTGTTGCGCCTCATCCACCAGGCGCGGCGAGTCACCAGTGTCGGCGAGCAGCAAGGCCAGCAAGTCATCGCAGCGCTGGCGTCGCCATTGCTGTTCGACCTGCTGGTGCCGATGGCTGACGAGCATCTCGGCGGTCATGCGCACCAGCTCGGCGTAAGTGCGCAGGCCTTCCGGCTCACCGGTGATGCCCAGCACGCCGATCAGACGCTGATCGTGCATCAGCGGCAGGTTGATGCCCGGCTGCACGCCCTTGAGGTGCTTGGCGGTCTGCCCGTCGATCTCGACCACGCGCCCATTGGCCAGGACCAGTTGAGCGCCCTCGTGGCGGGTATTGATGCGCTCCGGTTCACCGCTGCCAAGGATCAGGCCCTGGCTGTCCATGACATTGACGTTGTGCGGCAGGATCGCCATGGTGCGATCGACGATATCCTGAGCCAGGTCATGATCCAGCTCGAACATGGGGCCATCTCCTTGAAAGAAGTGCTTGAAAACGCAGGTTGTTCATCAGCACAGCGCAATTGATGCTTCACTGTGCGCAAGCACAAAGACAGCACCCTGCCACGTGGCTGAGACTCTTTGGGCGATCAACGTTACCTGCGCATCGCGAAAAATCATAATAAAGAGAGACTCCCCATGTCACAGAGCGCCGCTGCCACACTGGCCACCGATGACGATAAAAACGCCATCTACAAGCGCATTACCCTGCGCCTGATCCCCTTCATTTTCATCTGCTATCTGTTCAACTACCTCGACCGGGTAAACGTTGGCTTCGCCAAGTTGCAGATGCTCGATGCATTGAAATTCAGCGAAACCGTGTACGGCCTGGGTGCCGGGATCTTCTTTATCGGCTACGTGCTGTGCGGCGTGCCGAGCAACCTGGCGCTGACCAAATTCGGTCCGAGGCGCTGGATCGCGTTGATGATGATCGTCTGGGGCACCCTGTCCACCTGCCTGCTGTTCGTCACCACGCCGACGCATTTCTACACCCTGCGCCTGTTTACCGGTGCGGCCGAAGCCGGCTTCTTCCCGGGTGTGGTGCTGTACCTCTCGCAGTGGTTCCCGACCTTCCGCCGTGGGCGGATCATGGCGTTGTTCATGTCGGCGATCCCGGTGTCCGGCCTGCTCGGCAGCCCGTTTTCCGGCTGGATCCTCAACCACTTCGCCGCCGGCCAAGGCGGCCTGGCGGGCTGGCAGTGGATGTTCCTGCTGCAGGGCATCCCGACCGTGATCCTCGGCGCCCTCGCCTACTTCCTGCTCAGCGACAGTTTCGCCAACGCCAAGTGGCTCACGCCGCACGAACGCGCGGTGCTGGAAGCCGACCAGGCGACGGACCTGGCGAACAAGCCGAAAACCACCACCGACTCGTTGGCGGAAGTGTTCAAGAACCCGGCGATCTGGGCGTTCGGCCTGATTTACTTCTGCATCCAGAGCGGCGTGTACGCGATCAACTTCTGGCTGCCGTCGATCATCAAGAACCTGGGGTTCAGCGATAACCTGGTGATTGGCTGGCTCAGCGCGATCCCCTACCTGCTGGCCGCAGTCTTCATGCTGCTGGTCGGTCGTTCGGCGGACTTGCGCAAAGAGCGCCGCTGGCACTTGGTGGTGCCGATGTTGATGGGCGCGATTGGCCTGGTGATCGCGGTGAATTTCGCCACCACCCCGGCCATTGCCATCCTCGGCCTGACCATCGCGACGATGGGCGCCCTCACCGGCCTGCCGATGTTCTGGCCAGTGCCGACCGCCATGCTCAGTGCCGGCGCAGCGGCCGGGGGCCTGGCGTTGATCAACTCCATGGGCCAGATGGCCGGCTTCCTCAGCCCGTATATCGTCGGCTTCGTGAAAGATGCCACCGGCTCCACGGATGTGGCGCTGTACTTGCTGGCGGCGGTGATCGTGGCGGGCAGCGTGCTGGCGTTGCGGATGACGCGAACCCTGAAGGCGTAACTTTCATCCTGCAGGAGTCGGCTTGCCGGCGATAAGGCCCAAAGCCTTGCTGCGCGCCAGAGGGCGCGATCGCAGGCAAGCCGGCTCCTGCCGGTTCCGTCAGAGCAAGCCGCCGCCGTCGATGTCGATCACGGCGCCGGTCATGAAGCCATTCTCCATGGCCAGCACATACCCCGCCGCCACTTCCCCAGCCTGCCCGACACGCCCTACCGGCAAGGCGTCGCCGGCCTTGGCGAACATCGCCAGGCGCTGCTCTTCGGTCAACCCCGCATAGGCCGGTGTATCAATGACCCCGGGGCTGATCACATTGACGCGCCGTGGCGCGAGTTCTTTAGCCAACTGCTTGCCCAATGCCTCGGTCGCGGCGTTGATGCCGGTCTTGATGAATTGGCCAGCCGCCGCTTTACGCCCCAACTGCCCGGAGGTCAGGCTGATGCTGCCATGCTCGTCGAGAAACGGCAGCGCCAGTTGAATGGCCCGCAGTGAACCCCAGAGTTTCACATTGAAGTTTGCCTGGGCCTCATCCAGGTCGGTCTCGGCCAGCGTCTTGGCGTGCACCGATGGCCCCGATGTATAGACCAGATGATGAAACCGCCCCACGCTTTCGAACAGTCGCTGCAGCGAAGCGGCATCGGTAACGTCTACCGGCTCGCTGCGCAGGCCGTTTTCGTTGCCCGCAGACAAACGACGCCCGGCCAGTACCACTTGGGCGCCCCGTGCTGCGGCGGCCTTGGCCACGGCGGCGCCAATACCGCTGCTGCCGCCGATGACGATCACCGTTTTGCCGTTGAGGGAAGAAGTCATGAAGAAGTGTCCTGGGTCAGAAAGTGAGCGTTCATCTTCCCAGCTTGGCAATCGACGAAAAATCCCGGTAAAACGACAAGATCTTTAAAGGATTTTTACAAATGAGCTCGATCCTCGATCTGGACGTGTTTGTACGCACCGCCGACACCGGCAGTCTCTCGGCCGCCGCACGCAGCCTTAACCTGACGCCGGCCGCGGCGAGCATCGCGCTCAAACGCCTGGAAACCCGCCTGGGTATTCGCCTGCTCGCGCGTTCGACTCGCAGCATGCGCCTCACCGAAGAAGGCCGGCGCTATCTGGACAGCGTGCGCGTGGCGCTGGAAGCACTGTCCGAGGGCGAGCAAGCGATCAAGCAGCAAGGCCAGAGCCTCAGCGGCTTGTTGCAATTGGCGGCGCCTTCGGACTTCGGGCGCAACGTATTGCTGGGCTGGCTGGATGAATTCAAGGTCGAACACCCGGCTATCCGCCTGCAACTGCTGCTCAATGACAGCAACGCCGACCTGTTTCGCGACACCGTCGACATCGCCCTGCGCTTTGGCGTGCCGCAGGACTCCAGCCTGGTAGCGCTGCCGGTGGTGCCCGGCCACCACCGCATCGCGTGCGCCAGCCCCGACTACCTCGCACGCCACGGCACACCCCGCACACCGGCGGACCTGGCGCAGCACAGCACGCTGCGCTATATGCGTCGCGGCCGCGCCAACAGCACCTGGTATTTCCGCCAGGGCGCACAGTTGCAGGAGGTCGAGGTCAGCGGTGACTACCTCAGCGATGACGGTGAGATCGTGCGGCGCTGGGCCCTGGCCGGCCACGGTATCGCCTATAAGGCCAACCTGGATGTTGCCCGCGACATCAAAGCAGGCCGGCTGGTGCCTCTCTTAACTGACTGGCAAGGTGAGCCCGCGCCGTTCAACTTGATGTGTCCTCATCGCCTGCAGGTCTCGGAGCGCGTGAAAGTACTGCATGATTTTCTGCAGAGGCGCTGCCAGTCGTTGCTTAACACGACGCACCAGTGACAATTTGGCGATAAAAACGCGGCCGTTTAAACCTGTCATTTATGACAGTATCTGAGTTCATTGACCCCGATTAGCATAGTCATCCCGAGGTACCCTTCACGTTACGCAAGGAACATCGAGATGAAAGCTGAGACAGAGGCACTCACCAGTACAGGCACGCTGACCGCAAAGTTCAGCGGCAGCCATAATCACTCATTCGTATCGGATACTGACAGGCAACACATTTTCAAAGCGGGCGGCCAATGGCGTTTCAGCGGAGTACAACTGCAAAGCAGCGATCCGCACCAGAACTACTACGGACTCAGTGTGGTATTGCCAGCCAGCCTTGAGGAAAATGGCAAGGACCACACCTACAGCTTCCCCGGCGAGGCCACTGGTTTCGTCTTTACGCCCCATCGCGCAGGGATTTCGGTCTACACGATTGTCAGCGGCAAGATTACCGTTTCCGTACAAAATGACGAGATGAAAGCAGCCTTTCACTTCTCCTCAGCATTGAACAATGACCATGTGGATGTGACTGCCGGCGTGCTCCATTTAAAGGGAGTTTCCTATCCAAGGCTCAATACGGGAACCTTCGAGGGAAAATTCACCAACAGCCCTTTTTTACATAAGCAGTTTGTCGCCGAGAGTGCGGGCATCATCAGTCACGAATCGCCCGTCTTTCCGCACGTGTGGGAAGTTTTTGGCTCGCAGCGCATTGCCCTACCCCTGCCCTCAAATCTTATTGTCAGTATTCAAATAGATAAGAACCTGACCGAGCATGACTATGTCATCGGCCCAGAAGCCAAAGGGGTGTACGTTAATTGCAGCGCCCTGCCTGGGTGGACGTTTTATGTCCACCGCAAGGGAACACTGCATTTCGATTCATTACCCGGCACCGGTCACGCAAAAGGCAAGCTGAATTGCAGTTTCGTTAATCCCCAAGGCGGGGAATTCCAGTTCGACGGTAAGTTTGACGTCCGCGCGCCCTTCTATACCGCCTGACCTGCTGGATACTCAGCGATTGCCTTGAATCACCACCCGCTGATTTCGCTTGCTCCTCAAGCAAGTGTTATCGGCGGTAGGGCCGTGTACGCACATACGAGCAGCAAAACGCGACATCAGGCTTGTTCTAGAGCCTCCCTCTCTGGTATTGCATAGGTCACGTTTCCCTGCCTTGAGGAGCTTTGCATGATTTACCGCACATTGGGCCAGTCCGGACTGAAGGTCAGCGCCCTGACCCTGGGCACCATGATGTTTGGCGAACAGACCAACACCGAGGACTCGCTGCGCATCATCGACAAGGCCTGGGACCAGGGCATCAATTTTATCGACACCGCGGACGTCTACACCGGCGGACGCTCCGAGGAGATCGTCGGCGAAGCCATTGCGCGCCATCGTGAGGATTGGGTGCTGGCCTCCAAAGTCGCCATCGGCCCCACCGACGGCCTGCCCAATCGCAGTGGCTTGAGCCGCAAGCGCATCTTCAATGCGCTGGAAGCCAGCCTGACGCGCCTGGATACCGACTACCTCGACATCTACTACCTGCACCGCGAAGACCACGACACGCCGCTGGACGTCACGGTGTCGGCGATAGGTGACCTGATCCGCCAGGGCAAGATCCGCTATTGGGGCTTGTCCAACTATCGCGGCTGGCGCATCGCCGAAGTGATTCGCGTCGCCGAGCGCCTGGGCGTGGACAAGCCGGTGATCAGCCAGCCGCTGTACAACATCGTCAATCGCCAGGCCGAGGTCGAGCAGATCACTGCGGCCGCCGCCTATGGCTTGGGCGTGGTGCCTTACAGCCCATTGGCGCGTGGCGTACTCAGCGGCAAGTACGCGCCGGATGTAACCCCCGAGGCCGGCAGCCGCGCGGCGCGCCAGGACAAACGCATCCTGGAAACCGAATGGCGCGTGGAGTCGTTGCGCATCGCCCAGCAGATCCAGCAGTACACCCAAGGCCGTGGCGTGGGGATTGTCGAGTTTGCGATCGCCTGGGTGCTCAACAATGCTGCGGTGAGCTCGGCGATTGTCGGGCCGCGCACGGAAGCACAATGGGATGCCTACATCGGCGCGCTCGACGTGAAGATCTCGGCGGAAGATGAAGCCTTCATCGACTCGCTGGTGACGCCCGGGCACTCGTCCACGCCGGGGTTCAATGATGTGGGGCACTTTGTGTCCGGGCGGATAGCTCGTTTGTAAGCGGGGAATAGGGCCTTGTAGCAAGCGGGGCTTTTTGTGCTGAGCTGTTTCCTGTGGTGAGCGGGCTTGTTGAGGCAAGCGGGCTTACTGTGGTGAACAGGCTTGTGGCTGCAAACAGCTTCATGTGGCAAACAGGCTTCCTGTGGCGGGCGGGCTTCATGTGGTGAGCGGGCTTGCCCCGCGTTGGGTGGCGAAGCCGCCCCAAAACCAGTCGGCGAGGAGTACCTGATCCACCGCGTGCTCGCTGACAGGGGCTGCTTCGCAGCCCAACGCGGGGCAAGCCCGCTCGCCACAACAAGCATGCTCGCCAGGACAGGCCCGGCTGCCACAGGAAGCCTGCTCGCCACAACAAACTGGCCCGCCATGGGAAGTGGGTTCATCAAAGGAGGTTTGTCTCTATCACCCGATCCAAACCTTGGCCCATGAAAATTTCCGCGCAACACGGTGAACAGGCTCGTGGCGGTAAACAGGCTTAGTGTGGTGAACAGGCTTGGTGTGGTGACCAGGCTTTATGTGGTGAGCGGGCTTCATGTGGTGAGCGGGCTTGCCCCGCGTTGGGTGGCGAAGCCGCCCCAAAACCAGTCGGCGAGGAGTACCTGATCCACCGCGTGCTCGCTGACTGGGGCTGCTTCGCCGCCCAACGCGGGGCAAGCCCGCTCGCCACAACAAGCATGCTCGCCAGGACAGGCCCGGCTGCCACAGGAAGCCTGCTCGCCACAACAAACTGGCCCGCCACGGGAAGTGGGTTCACCCAAGGAGGTTTGCTCCCTTCACCCTCCTCCAAACCTCACCCCATGAAAATTTTCGCGCAAAACGCCCCAAAACAGCGCAACCGTCTCCCGTCAAAAGCTCCATAATCCCCTCCTGAATTTCTCTCTTCTTTTGTAGCAACCGGTTTTGGCGAGGACAGTGTGTCTAAAGGTGTTGTTTTATCCGTGGCGGCGTCGGTGTTGTTTGCCGTGATGTATTACTTCACGTCGCTGCTCACGCCGTTGAGCGGCCTGGAGATTTTCGGCTGGCGCATGTTGCTGACCGTGCCGTGCATGACGGTGTTCATGATCGTCAGCGGCGAATGGCGCCGTGTGTGGGAATTGCTGCGCAGGCTGGCGGCCAAGCCGCGGTTGATCGGCGGCGTGGTGCTGTCTTCGGCATTGCTCGGCGTGCAGTTGTGGCTCTTCATGTGGGCGCCACTGAACGGGCGCAGCCTGGATGTGTCGGTCGGTTACTTCCTGTTGCCGCTGACCATGGTATTGACGGGACGCCTGGTGTACGGCGAGCGGTTGTCGCGCCTGCAGCAGATCGCCGTCGTGTTTGCCGCACTCGGCGTGCTCAATGAGCTGTATCAAGCCGGCGGTTTCTCCTGGGCCACGCTGGTCGTGATCATCGGCTATCCGGTCTACTTCGTGGTGCGTAAATACTTGTCCACCGATCACCTGGGCGGTCTATGGCTGGACATGGCACTGATGCTGCCAGTGGCCTGGTGGTTCGTGCAGAGCGGCGAACAGGGGTTTGCCGTGCTCGACGCCTATCCGAAGCTGTATGCCTTGATTCCAACGCTAGGCCTGATCAGCGCATCGGCGCTGGTGAGCTACATCATCGCCAGCCGGTTGCTGGCGTTCAGCCTGTTCGGGTTGCTCAGCTATGTCGAGCCGGTGCTGTTGCTGGCAGTGGCGTTACTGCTGGGTGAAGGCATCAAGGGTGGTCAATGGCTGACCTATATCCCGATCTGGCTGGCGGTGATGGTGCTGGTCTATGAAGGCTTCAAGCATCTGGTGCGTCAGCGCAAAGCCTGATCCGCAGGCAATAAAAAGCCCGGCCAGGAGCAATCCCGGCCGGGCTTTTTTACCCTCAGTCGGCGGTCAGTACACCACGACGCACCTGGTCACGCTCGATGGATTCGAACAGCGCCTTGAAGTTGCCTTCGCCAAAGCCATCATCACCCTTGCGCTGGATGAACTCGAAGAACACCGGGCCCATCAGGGTCTCCGAGAAGATTTGCAGCAACAGGCGCTTGTCGCCTTCAATCGACGAGCCGTCCAGCAGGATGCCGCGCGATTGCAGTTGATCGACCGGCTCACCGTGGTTCGGCAGGCGGCCTTCGAGCATTTCGTAGTAGGTGTCTGGCGGTGCGGTCATGAAGCGCATGCCGATGCCCTTCAGCGCGTCCCAGGTCTTGACCAGGTCATCGGTGAGGAACGCCACGTGCTGGATGCCCTCGCCGTTGAACTGCATCAGGAACTCTTCGATCTGCCCGGCGCCCTTGGACGACTCTTCGTTCAGCGGGATGCGGATCATACCGTCCGGCGCACTCATGGCCTTGGACGTCAGGCCGGTGTATTCACCCTTGATGTCGAAGTAGCGCGCCTCACGGAAGTTGAACAGTTTCTCGTAGAAGTTGGCCCAGTAGACCATGCGGCCGCGATACACGTTGTGGGTCAGGTGGTCGATGACCTTGAGGCCGGCACCGACCGGGTTGCGGTCTACGCCGTCGAGGTAGACAAAGTCGATGTCATAGATCGAGCTGCCTTCACCGAAGCGGTCGATCAGGTACAGCGGCGCGCCGCCGATGCCTTTGATCGCCGACAGGTTCAGTTCCATCGGGCCGGTTTCGATATGGATCGGCTGCGCACCCAGCTCCAGCGCGCGGTTGTAGGCTTGCTGCGAATCCTTGACGCGAAACGCCATGCCGCACACCGACGGGCCATGCTCCGCCGCGAAGTAGGAGGCAATGCTGTTGGGCTCGTTGTTGAGGATCAGGTTGATCTCGCCCTGGCGGTACAGGTGCACATTCTTGGAGCGGTGGGTCGCGACCTTGGTGAAGCCCATGATCTCGAAGATCGGCTCCAGGGTGCCCGGGGTCGGCGATGCGAATTCGATGAATTCAAAGCCCATCAGGCCCATTGGGTTGTCTAAATGGTCGGTCATGTTCGGTGCCTCATCATTCTTGTTGGGTAGCAATTGATTAGTTGCGAGCAAGGATGAGGTCGAAGGGAGGCGCGCAGGAAAGGCCTCGCACACTGCGGGCGAGGAAATCACCAAAGATGAGGGGGGAGCCGAGTAGCTTCATGGTGTCATCAGTCTCTGACGGCCGAGGCTTGCGTGAGCGCAAGTCCATATTCTTGTATGCGTAAATCGATTCTACACAGCGTAACCGTGTTTGTCCGCAGTCTTCATCAAATCCCTATTGCCTTGGCCTGCGCAAGCGGTTTGTTGCACAGGTAACTGCCCAGCAGCGTTGCCGCGCGATCTTGACCCGCGCTACGTATACCGGCGCCTGTCGCCCGGGTGACGCGCCGTCTCGGCTTGGCGGTGCTGGACCGCCGGCAGTCCTCGCCTGCCGCCCAGGCCTTTATCGAGATCGCAGAATCGCTGGGGCTGACGAGCATATTTGAACCGGGCCGTCTATCATCCGGGCATCCCTGACTGCCCTACCGTCACCGCCCTCTCGCGCAACAGGCCCGGAATTCATGCCCCTGACTGTCACAGGCCCTCGAAAGTCCTTCACTCGCCATTCGATCAGTGTGCTGTGCGGGCTGCTGCCCATCCTGCTGGGTGTGCTCATCCTGCACTGGCAAGCCGAACGCACCCTTGAGAAAAGCACCGCGCAGACCGCGCAGGAAGCCGTGCGCCAATTCGACCTGATGCTCGACAACACCGCCCTCGCCGCCCAGGAATTGCTGCCACTCGCCGGACAGCCGTGCGACAGCAGTGCACAGCTGGCACTGCGCGAGCAGGTCACACGCCGGCCGTTTGTGCGCGCAACCACATTGTCCTGGCAGAAAAACATCTATTGCAGTTCGCTGTTCGGCAGCCAGTACGAGTCGCGGGTGAACCCGGATGACTACGTGGATGGGCGGCTGTGGTTGATGAACGGCAACCCGGTGACGCCGGATACGGCCTTGCTGGTGTACCGCCTGGTGGAGGGCGACAAGGCCGCGTTTGCCTCGATCGACGGCTACCACCTGACCAACGCGCTGCGCCTGATCAGCCGTTATGCGAATCTGATCCTGCAGGTCGGGCCCAACTGGCTGGGTGCCGACGGCAAAGTGCGCAACACGCAGGTACCGGTGTTTGCCGTGGCCCATCATCACTTGGCGTCCGAGCGCTATCGCTACAGTGTCGACGCCGGTATGCCGGCCGGTGAAGTGTGGCGCTATATGCAGGACCGATACCCTGCAATGTTCAGCCTGGTGGTGTTTTTTGGCCTGTTGGCCGGCGTACTTGCGCACGCCCTGCAAAAGCGCGTGACTGCGCCAACCCATGAATTACAACGGGCGCTGGGGGCGAATGAATTCATCCCGTACTTCCAGCCCGTGGTACGCGGCGACACAAGGGAGTGGGCGGGCTGTGAAGTGCTGATGCGCTGGAAGCACCCGAAGGAAGGCCTGGTACGGCCGGACCTGTTTATTCCACTCGCCGAGGAATGCGGGCTGATTGTGCCGATGACGCGCGCCCTGCTCCGCCAGACCGCCGCGCAACTGGCACCCCACGCGGCGCGCTTCAGCCCGGGGTTTCATATTGGCGTGAATATTACCGCCCGCCACTGCCAGGACCTGGCGCTGGTGGACGATTGCCGAGAGTTTCTGGCAGCCTTTCCTGTTGGCCAGGTCACCCTGGTACTGGAGTTGACCGAGCGCGAGCTGATCGAACCCACGGATATTACCCGCCGCCTGTTCGATGCGTTGCATGAACTGGGGGTGATGATCGCCATTGACGACTTCGGTACGGGCCATTCCAGCCTGGGCTACTTGCGCAACTTCAATGTGGACTATTTGAAGATTGATCAGAGTTTTGTCGCCATGATCGGCGCCGATGCACTCTCCCGGCATATTCTCGACAGCATCATAGAACTGTCCGGCAAGCTCGATCTGGGCATCGTTGCCGAAGGCGTGGAAACAGTCGAGCAATGCGAATACCTGGCGGCGCGTGGCGTGGATTTCCTGCAGGGTTACCTGTTCGGAAAGCCTGTGCCCAGCGATGAATTGATTAAATCCCTGGACCACCAATGAATAGCCCGGTACTAGACAGGTTGAAATAATGTAAGTAATACAAAAGACGTGATTTACTCGTAGCGCATTAACTACTACAATTTTTCCTGCCTGTGCAGAACTCGCAGGAAGGCGTCTTTCCTGAGTTGCCTTAAAGCGCTTGGCTTATAGCTTTGTCTGTAATTGATATCAGCCAACAACACTATTGGAGTACCTATTTTGTCCAGACTCGCCGAATTTCGCGCAGCAGAAAAAGCCCTTCAAGAGCAGCTCGCCCAGCTGGAATCCCTGAAGAACGACGCCGGCCTGAAAAAAGAAATCGAATTCGAAGAAAAGCTCCAGGGCCTGATGAAGACTTACGGCAAGAGCCTGCGTGACATCATCGCCATCCTTGACCCTAACCTGGGCAAGACCAGCGCTGCAGCCACCGCCGCACCAAAACAGCGCCGCGCACGCGTCGTCAAGGTCTACCAGAACCCGCACACCGGCGAGCTGATCGAGACCAAAGGCGGCAACCACCGCGGCCTCAAGGCCTGGAAAGAAGAGCACGGTGCAGCCACTGTAGAGTCATGGCTGCGCAAGTGATCAGGCACTACCCATAAAGAGCCCCGCCGATGCGGGGCTTTTTTATTGGAGGATTCGAACGCAAACTTAAATAACATTTCACCGTATTCAAGATCGATCGACATAACCGATTTAAAGTTTCAGGCTGTCGCGCACCGAACTGACTTCATCCTCGCTCGCTTCGTAGGTTTGCGCCTGCCCCGCATATGAAAAAACATAGGCCTTATCGGTATCAACAGCGCCCACCAATGTTTGTGACAGCACGTGTCGTCCGTTCTCGGTAATCACACAAGTAGTTTCCAACGCGTCAAGTCGGCTCAATGTTGTTGGGTGCATCTTGGTGCAGACGCTTTGATAGCCACCTTGGGCAAAGTCCTTCTGGATGGATTTGCGCATTTCCAGCAATACGCCCTGAAGATTAACTTTATGCCCGGCCTCGATGGGGGTGCCGGTCAGTTCCATGACCATCAAGGTCGTGCCGTTTTCATCGTTCTTGATCGCCCGTTGACGCGACACCGTGGCAGGCGCTGCCGGGGCCTGGTCGTCAGGCACGACTTCTTCAACTTGCCAGCCGCTGGGCCAATGGATTTCCGGATCGGCCGCCATGACCACGGGGCTGGCCAACAGCACGCATACGGCACTCAACAGCGGTTTACGAAATTCGATCATTGCGACAAATACCCAAGGTTCAAGCGACAAAGTGTGAGCCCGCCACCCGCAGCTCGCAAGGCTTGCAGCGGCTTTTTCATTTGGCGCCACCGCCGAGCCTTGCGTATCATGGCTCGGCTGCACGGATGCCTGCCGCAAGCCAAGGGATCGCTCCTCGCTTTTCACTGGAGCCGCGTTTGCCCCATTTTTTTCTGGAGGGCCCATGAGCCTGCACGAATTGAACACCTTCCCGGGCGTCACCGCCCAACCTGACACCGCCACTGCAAACTTTGTGTTCAACCACACCATGTTGCGGGTCAAGGACATCACCAAGTCGCTGGATTTCTACACCCGCGTCCTGGGTTTTTCCCTGGTTGAGAAACGCGACTTCCCGGAAGCCGAATTCAGCCTGTACTTCCTGGCCCTGGTCGACAAATCCCAGATCCCGGCCGATGCCGCACAACGGACCCAATGGATGAAGTCGATCCCGGGCATCCTCGAACTGACCCATAACCACGGCACCGAAAACGACGCCGACTTCGCCTACCACAATGGCAACACCGACCCGCGTGGTTTTGGCCATATCTGCATCTCGGTGCCGGATATCGTGGCCGCGTGCGAGCGCTTCGAAGCCCTGGGTTGCGACTTCCAGAAACGCCTGAGCGATGGCCGCATGAAAAGCCTGGCGTTCATCAAGGACCCGGATGCGTACTGGGTCGAGATCATTCAGCCAGCGCCGCTGTAAAAGCCCCACGCAATAAAAAACCCCATGATCGCTCATGGGGTTTTTCATTTGCGGCGCCGGATTTACGCCGGGGCGGAGGTGCGGATCAGGTGATCGAAAGCGCTCAGGGAAGCCTTCGCGCCCTCGCCTACGGCAATCACGATCTGCTTGTACGGCACGGTCGTGACGTCACCGGCGGCGAATACGCCTGGCAGTGAAGTCTCGCCACGGGCGTCGACAATGATCTCGCCACGGGGCGACAGCTCGACGGTGCCTTTGAGCCAGTCGGTGTTAGGCAGCAAGCCGATCTGGACAAAGATCCCTTCCAGGTCGATGGTCTTGAACTCGCCGCTGTCACGGTCCTTGTAGGCCAGGCCGGTCACTTTCTGGCCGTCACCCTTGACTTCACTGGTCAGCGCGCTGGTGATCACATCAACGTTGGGCAGGCTGTACAGCTTGCGCTGCAGAACCGCATCGGCGCGCAGCTTGCTGTCGAACTCGAGCAAGGTCACGTGGCTGACAATACCGGCCAGGTCGATGGCCGCTTCAACGCCGGAGTTACCGCCGCCGATCACCGCCACGCGCTTGCCCTTGAACAGCGGGCCATCGCAGTGCGGGCAGAAGCATACGCCCTTGGCTTTGTATTCCTGCTCGCCTGGCACACCCATTTCGCGCCAGCGCGCGCCGGTCGCCAGGATGACGGTCTTGGACTTCAGCGTCGCACCGCTTTCGAAACGGATTTCGTGCAGGTCGCCGGCATTTTTCGCTGGTACCAGGCTGCTGGCGCGCTGCAGATTCATGATATCCACGTCGTACTGACGCACGTGGGCCTCGAGGGCGCTGGCGAGTTTCGGGCCTTCGGTTTCCTGCACCGAGATGAAGTTCTCGATGGACATGGTGTCCAGCACCTGGCCGCCGAAACGCTCCGCCGCTACACCGGTGCGGATACCTTTACGTGCGGCGTAGATAGCCGCCGCAGAACCGGCTGGGCCACCGCCGACCACCAGCACATCAAAGGCATCTTTGGCGCTGATTTTTTCGGCAGCCTTTTCGATGCCGCTGGTGTCGAGCTTGGCGAGGATTTCTTCCAGGCCCATACGGCCCTGGCCAAAGTTCACACCGTTGAGGTAGACACTTGGCACCGCCATGATCTGGCGCTCGTCGACTTCAGCCTGGAACAGCGCGCCGTCGATGGCGACGTGGCGGATGTTCGGGTTGAGTACGGCCATCAGGTTCAGCGCCTGGACCACGTCCGGGCAGTTCTGGCACGACAGCGAGAAGTACGTCTCGAAGCTGAACTCGCCTTTGAGCGCACGGATCTGTTCAATTACTTCGACACTGGCCTTCGACGGGTGGCCACCGACTTGCAGCAGGGCCAGCACCAACGAAGTGAATTCATGGCCCATGGGGATGCCGGCGAAACGCAGGCTGATATCGGCACCCGGGCGGTTGATGGAGAACGAAGGCTTGCGCGCATCGTTGCCATCGGTGATCAGGGTAATCAGCGTGGAGAGGCTGGTTACATCTTGCAAAAGGGCCAGCATTTCCTGGGATTTCGCACCGTCGTCGAGGGAGGCGACGATCTCGATCGGCTGGGTGACCCGTTCCAGGTATGACTTCAACTGAGCTTTAAGATTGGCGTCCAACATACGGGCGATTTCCTATTAATTCGGTTTATTGCAGACAAAAAAACGCCCGAGCGAATCTCGCCCGGGCGTTTTGAGGGCGGATGCAGCTTACTTAAGTGCGGAAACCCGCCCTTGATACTTCACAGACTTAGATCTTGCCGACCAGGTCCAGGGACGGAGCCAGGGTGGCTTCGCCTTCTTTCCACTTGGCTGGGCACACTTCGCCTGGGTGGGCAGCAACGTACTGGGCAGCCTTGATTTTGCGCAGCAGCTCGGAAGCGTCACGGCCAACACCACCGTCGTTCAGCTCAACGATCTTGATCTGACCTTCTGGGTTGATCACGAAGGTGCCACGGTCTGCCAGGCCAGCTTCTTCGATCAGCACGTCGAAGTTGCGCGAGATGGTCAGGGTTGGGTCGCCGATCATGGTGTACTGGATTTTGCCGATGGCTGGCGAGGTGTTGTGCCAGGCAGCGTGGGCAAAGTGGGTGTCGGTGGAAACGCTGTAGATTTCGACGCCCAGTTTCTGGAATTCGGCGTAGTTGTCAGCCAGGTCTTCCAGTTCGGTTGGGCAAACGAAGGTGAAGTCGGCTGGGTAGAAGAAGACTACCGACCATTTGCCTTTCAGGTCAGCGTCCGACACGTCTACGAAGTTGCCGTTTTTGTATGCGGTAGCTTTGAACGGTTTTACTTGGCTGTTGATGATAGGCATCGTTGACTCTCCGTCAGGGGTTAAGAAGTTGATGAAGTGAATCCTACCCACCTTCTCGGCGGTTGGCTCATTGGCAAACCTGATGCTGACGATTGGTTTTCCCTATCAGGTAACTGTATTAATAGAAGAAATCTCAAAGCAGCGGTTGCGTCGCCAAGGTCATGCCGAGAAAGGGCGTCGCTTCAACATAGCGCATGGCAGATTTCATGTCGCTCCAACCGACGTAACTCATCAATGACTTCAAGTCCCAGCCGCTGCGATGCGCCCACGTGGCAAAGCCGCGCCGCAGTGAGTGGCTGGTGTACTGCTCGGCAGGCAGGCCGGCGCGCTCCAGCGCCTGGCGCAATAGTGGAATCACACTGTTGGGGTGCAAGCCCTCCTCGCCCAGGTTGCCCCAGCGATCAATCCCGCGAAACACCGGACCACGCACCAGGGCCGAGGCGCTGAGCCATTCGCTGTAGGCCTGCACCGGGCACAGGCGCAGCAGCGCCGGGGTCTGGTAGGTTTTGCCGAGGTTGTCGCGGTCGCTTTTACTGCGGGGCAGATACAGGCTGATACCCGCGCCGGGGGTGGCGCGTACGTGTTCGATCTGCAGGCGGCACAGCTCATCGCTGCGAAAGCCGCGCCAGAAGCCCAGCAGGATCAGCGCGGTGTCGCGCTTGGCGCGCAGCAGGCGCGGCTGATCCTGATCGGCGCTGGCGCGGACAGCCTCGGCTTCGAGAGACGCGACCACCTGCTCCAGTTGCTGGAGCTGCAGCGGCTCAGCCTGCTTTTCCTGCGCAGGGTGCACGGCGCGGATGCCCTTGAGCACCTTGCGCACCACCGGCGCCTTGGTCGGGTCGGGAAACCCCTGGCTGGCGTGCCATTGCGCCAACGCCGAGAGCCGCAGCTTCAGGGTGTTGACTGCCAGCAGCCCGGCATGCGCCACCAGATACCGCGCGACGCTGTCACTGGTGGCCGGCAGGAACCCGCCCCAACTCACCTCGAAATGCTCGATCGCCGCACGATAGCTGCGGCGCGTGTTATCGCGGGTTGCCGCGTTGAGGTAACGATCCAGATCGCTCATGCAGGGCCTATTCGTACGGCAATGGGGTGTGTCGACAACCAAAACGGCTATGACACGGGATAATACGCGAATATCCCATCCGTTAAATCATGAATTTAAAGGCGATTTTATTCATGTTATAGTACGTATATACATACTACATACCACAGTACTAAATCGACGGAGACCCCATGGCTCGCGGCGGCATCAACAAAGCAGTAGTTCAAACGGCACGCCTGGCAATCCTCGCCCGTGGCGAAAACCCCAGCATCGATGCAGTACGCATCGAAATGGGCAATACCGGCTCGAAAACCACGATTCATCGCTATTTGAAGGAGCTGGACGACAGTGAAAGCCGCCTCACCATTACCGAGGCGCCGATTGATGACGAGCTTGGCGAGCTGGTCGCGCGCCTGGCCCAGCGCCTGAAAGACAAGGCCCAGGAGCCCATCGACCTGGCCCTGGCGCAGTTCGAGCAGCAGAAAACCGCCCTGCTCGCCCAGGTAGAGGCACTTGAAGAAGCCCAAGGCCAGCTCCAGCAGCAATTTGATATCCAGGCCGCCGCCCTGGCGGAAGAAAGCGCAGCCCTGCAAACCGCCAGCACCAGCCTGCAGACCGAGCAAACCCGCAACGCCGGGCTCAGCCAGGCCTGCAGCGATTACGAGCTACGCATCAATGACAAGGACGAACAGATTCGTTCACTGGAAGAAAAGCACCTGCACGCCCGCGATGCGCTGGAGCACTACCGCAACGCCATCAAGGAGCAGCGCGAACAGGAACAGCGCCGCCACGAGGGCCAGCTGCAACAACTGCAAGCCGAATTGCGCCAGGCCCAGCAGAGCGCCATGGTGCGTCAGGATGAAATCACCCAGCTGCACCGCGACAATGAGCGGCTATTGATCGAGCACCGGGTCACGGCGAAGGAACTGAGCGCCTTGCAGGAGCAAAGCCGCAAGGATCAGGCTCGACAGCTCGCGCTGAGCGAACAGGTCAGCCTGATTGACAGCGAGCGCACGCTGCTGCAAGAGCGTTTGCGCGTAGCCGTGCTGGAAAGCCAGTCACGCCAGGACGCGCTGACCGAACAACAACACAACCATAAAACCCTGGAACTGGACCTGATCAAGGCCCAGGCGACGATAGAGGCGTTGCGCCTGGCCGCCGTCGTTGCGACGACGCCAGAGGCAACACCCAACGCCTGATCAGTTGGCCACAGGCGTGCGCATGGTGACGAATTCTTCCGCCGCCGTAGGATGCACGCCGATGGTCTCGTCGAAATGCTGCTTGGTCGCGCCCGCCTTGAGCGCGATCGCCAGGCCTTGCACGATTTCCCCGGCATCCGGACCGACCATGTGGCAGCCCAGCACCTTGTCGGTGTCGGCATCGACCACCAACTTCATCAGGGTTTTCTCCTGGCAATCGGTCAAGGTCAGCTTCATCGGACGGAAGCGGCTTTCAAAGATCTGGACCTTATGCCCCTTGTCCCTGGCCTCCTCTTCGGTCAGGCCAACGGTGCCGATGTTAGGCAGGCTGAACACCGCCGTCGGGATCATCGCGTAATCCACCGGGCGATACTGCTCAGGCTTGAACAAGCGCCGCGCCACGGCCATGCCTTCGGCCAGGGCCACCGGCGTCAGTTGTACGCGACCGATCACATCGCCGATTGCCAGGATCGATGATTCAGCGGTCTGGTACAGGTCGTCGACTTCGACAAAGCCCCGCTTGTCGAGCTTGACCGCGGTGTTCTCCAGCCCCAGGTTGTCCAGCATCGGGCGGCGGCCGGTGGCGTAGAACACGCAATCAGCTTCCAGGACACGGCCATCTTTCAGCGTGGCCTTGAGGCTGCCATCGGGCTGTTTGTCGATGCGTTCGATGTCGGCATTGAATTGCAGGTCCAGGCCGCGCTTGGTCAACTCTTCCTTCAGGTGCGTGCGCACCGAACCGTCGAAGCCGCGCAGGAACAGGTCACCGCGGTACAGCAGCGTGGTCTGCGCACCCAAACCATGGAAAATCCCCGCGAACTCGACGGCAATGTAGCCACCGCCCACCACCAGCACGCGCTTGGGCAGCTCTTTGAGGAAAAACGCTTCATTCGAACCGATTGCGTGCTCACGGCCCGCAATCTCCGGAATCTGCGGCCAGCCACCGGTGGCGATCAGGATGTGCTTGGCGGTGAAGCGCTCGCCATTGATTTCCACCTGGTGCGGATCCACCAGGCGCGCATGCCCTTCATGCAGCGTCACGCCACTGTTGACCAGCAGATTACGGTAAATGCCGTTGAGGCGATTGATCTCGCGGTCCTTGTTGGCGATCAGCGTCGCCCAATCAAAGTTCGCCTCACCCAGCGACCAGCCGAAACCGCTGGCTTGCTCGAAATCCTCGGCAAAGTGCGCGCCGTAGACCAGCAGTTTTTTCGGCACGCAGCCGACGTTAACGCAGGTACCGCCCAGGTAGCGGCTTTCCGCCACGGCCACCTTGGCGCCAAAGCCCGCAGCAAAACGCGCCGCGCGAACACCGCCGGAACCGGCGCCAATTACATACAGGTCAAAATCGTAGGCCATTTCACTCTCCTCGGCAGGACATCAGCATACCGACTTACATGGGGCTGAAAAACGAAAAAGCCACCCGAAGGTGGCTTTTTTAGAACAGGCGACGCTAACCGTGAATCAGTAAGCCTTGCCAGTCTTGTAGAAGTGCTCGTAGCAGAAGTTGGTCGCCTCGATGTAGCCTTCAGCGCCACCACAGTCGAAACGCTGGCCTTTGAATTTGTAGGCAATCACGCAACCGTCTTTGGCTTGCTTGAGCAGGGCGTCGGTGATCTGGATCTCGCCGCCTTTGCCTGGCTCGGTTTCTTCGATCAACTTGAAGATGTCCGGGGTCAGGATGTAACGACCGATGATCGCCAGGTTCGAAGGCGCGTCTTCCGGTGCTGGTTTCTCAACCATGTCGCGAACGCGGATCAGGCCATCACCAATGTCGTCGCCGGCGATAACGCCGTACTTGTTGGTTTCGGTCGGGTTCACTTCCATGACTGCAACGATGGTGCAGCGGTACTTCTGGTAGAGCTTGACCATCTGGGTCAGCACACCGTCGCCTTCCAGGTTGACACACAGGTCATCCGCCAGGACCACGGCGAACGGTTCGTCACCGATCAGCGGGCGGCCAGTCAGGATGGCGTGGCCGAGGCCTTTCATCTGGGTCTGACGGGTGTAGGAGAACGAGCACTCGTCGAGCAGTTTACGGATACCGACCAGGTATTTTTCCTTGTCGGTGCCCTTGATCTGGTTTTCCAGCTCGTAGCTGATGTCGAAGTGGTCTTCCAGCGCGCGCTTACCACGGCCAGTCACGATGGAGATTTCGTTCAGACCGGCATCCAGTGCCTCTTCGACGCCGTACTGAATCAGTGGCTTGTTCACCACCGGCAGCATCTCTTTGGGCATGGCCTTGGTCGCTGGCAAGAAGCGAGTGCCGTAACCGGCTGCTGGGAACAAGCATTTCTTGATCATATGGGTCCTTACAAAGGGCTGTGCGTACGAATTCGGCGCAGTCTAATCAGGCCGCAGTCACCTTACAATGGGTCCTGCTGGCGTTGCGATGTCAACATAGAGAAAAAATGTCAGCGTAAGTTCCGCTTATCTTACGAAGAGCGTTATCACCAACACGGCAAAAACTGCCTGCACCTTGTCGTCACCAAGGCCTGCAACCTTTTTAGCACGCTTTTCAACCCGTAACACTGACCTAGAATAACTTGCGCTGACCCGCGACATTTGGCGCTATCATTAGGCCCTTGAACCAGACCACGAGATTCTTAATAGATGTCAGAACCAAAAGGCGTGAACGGCTACTTGATCACTCAGCGAGCAGATGGCTGGCACTTGATCAACTTCCACGGAGACAGCGTCGCAGGGACGTTCGCTACCGAGCGTGAAGCGATTGCGGTAGCCGAAGTGTTTGTGGACGAAGCTGGCCACGCGTCGAGCAAGCGCCCCAAAGGCAAGTAAGGCTCGCGACACTACCAGAAGCCCCGTTGAACGGGGCTTTTTTGCGATTGTCTGTACCTAGGTGGCAGATCGCTATAATCTGCCGAAAACGCCCAACGACACTGTCAGCGCGCCCCTCCCAACACCCTTTGACGACGAACCCACATGAACAAGATCCTGGCACTGATTGCGGTACTGGCGCTGGCCGGCTGCACCACGACCTCTGACGTTTACCTGAAGAACGGTGAACAAGGCCTGACAATCGACTGCTCCGGCGAGGCCAACTCCTGGGCCAGTTGCTACGAAAAGGCTGATGCGTCCTGCGCCGGCACCGGCTACCGCATCGTCGGTACCGAAGGCACCCCTGCGCTGAGCGAGGACGACAAGACCCTGGGCAAGGATGTCGGCAACTTCAAGAGCCGCAGCGTCGTGGTGGTGTGCAAGTAGGCACGCGTGCCCTACATGTGGATTTCGGCGAACTTGATGCCCAGGCCGCGAATGGTCTCGATCAGGTCATCCAGGCGCTCGAATGACTCGACTTCATCCTGATCATCGACCAGGAAGAAACTGCGCCCGCCGCTTTTCTTGAAGAATACGATCCACTCACCCAGGTCGGCGGGATTCTGGATGACATGGGTGGCCGAGATCTGACCCTCGGCGTGGTGAGCCCTGACGTGTTCGCGCTTCATGAGATTATTTCCAGGAAAAGACCAATGCCGCGCAAACCCAGGGGTTGCGCGGCATTTTTGCAGTGAATGGCCGATAGTTTAACGGATGCCCTGCCCGATCAGCACGCCATCTACGGTTTGCCCGTAGAGATTCACCCCATCATTGGCATGAAACTTCACCCGGGTTTTCTCCACCGAACCCTCGATCAGCCGCGGGTCCTGCGGACGTTCATGGCTGTTGACGTAGGCCGCCACATCCCACGCCTGCTGATCGCTCAGGCTGCCGCCCTTGCCCAATGGCATGTTGTGCTTGATGAAGGACGCCGCCGTGTTGATTCGGTGCATGCCCGCGCCCCAGTTGTAGGAATCCTTACCCCAGAGCGGCGGCATCACGTAGCTGTCACCGACTTTTTGCCCTTGCCCTTCGGCGCCATGACACACCGCACACTGCCCTTTGTACACCTGCGCGCCTTGCGCCAGGTCGTAACCTTTGGCCGGTTGCGCCACGTCGGGATAGCCGCGCCCCGGCAACTCGACGCCCAAGGGCGCCTTGCTGGCCAACCAATAAGCGTACACCGACAGCGCAGTGATCTCGGGGCTGTCGGCTGCGGGCGGCGTACCGCCATTCATGCTGAACTGAAAGCAGCCCTGCAAGCGCTCGGCAAAGGTGTTGACCTTGTCGTTCTTCTTTCGATAGGCCGGGTACATCGGGTAAGCCCCCCACAGCGGCGCCGAATTGGCCAGGCGTCCCTGGTCGAGGTGGCAATTGCTGCAATTGAGGCCGTTGCCGACAAACTGTGGCGCGAGCCGCTGGGTATCGACGAACAACGCGTAGCCTTGCCGGACCAGCTTGCCGTAGGCGTTGTCAGGCAGTTCGTTTTCCTGGGGTGGCTGGAAAGGCGCGGCTGGCGGCTGGGCGGTCGCCGGTTGAAGTTGCGACTGGTCTTCCATGGCGATGGTCGCGGCATGCGCGGGCAACACGACCAGCATTCCGAGCAACATAAAGGCCTTCATGGCTTCACCTCCGGGCTGAGCCCCGCGAAATACTCGGCCACGCTCTGTACCTCGTCTGCCGTCAGCGATTTGGCGATGTGTCCCATCAGATCATTCGGATCGTTGTGTCGGGTGCCGCCCTGCCAAGCCAACAATTGCGCCTTCAGGTAGGCCGCAGGCTGGCCGGCCAACGGCGGAAAGGCATCGCCGACGCCGCTGCCGGCCGGTCCATGACAACTGACACAGGCCGGAATCTGCCGCTCCCATGCGCCTTGCAGGGCGAGCTTCTGCGTGGGGTTGCTCGGCATTTCGCTGCGCTGCGCCGAGGTCGGCGCAGGCGCGGGCATCGCGGCCAAGGCCTGGCTCACCGCGTCGATTTCCGCGTCAGTCAGGGCTTTCGCCACCGGCTGCATCACCGGATGACTGCGACTGGCGCGCTTGAAGTCTTCCAGCTGTTTACGCAGGTACGCTGCCGGCAAACCGGCCAAGCGGGGAAAGCCCGCAGCCGCCATGCCCAGCCCGTCAGCGCCATGGCAGGCGACACAGGGCATGGCGCCCGGCTGCGATCCTCCCTCGGTAAAAATCTTGTTCCCCTCCAGCGCGTGGGCGTTGCCCAACATCAACAACAGCGCGCTGCCCATCAGCATGCGTTCCAATGACATCATCACGACTCCATTTTTATAGTTATATGCTTAGGCATTTATGGCATAAGCCTACAAATGGTAGGGGAATGAACGCGTAGGAACAACACCCAAAAAAAAGCCTGACGCTGCCAGGGGCAGGGTCAGGCTTTTATCGAATTCGAACTTGCGGGGTGAAGGGCCGGTTTCAGCCGGAAATGCACTCTTCGCCAGCCTTCTTCACGTCACCCGGACGAATAGGCACATTGGACATGCTCTCGTAGAGCTTGATGCTGCTGCCGCTGGAGCGCTCTTCGATCTCGAAAATGGCCGACGGATCTGCCGAGAACTTCTGCGGCACGATGACCTGGACACCGTCCTTATGCGGCTCGATCTGTGGCGGACGGCGCGTGGTGGACAGTTTGCGCACGACACAAGCGGCATATTCCTGCGGTTTTTTCCCTGAGATGACAGCCAATGTCGGCGGCGTCTGCTTGATATCTGCAACCGAAGCACACCCACCTATCGCCAAGGCCAGAACCAACACACTCCACTTCATATAAAACCTCCGATAAAGACCCTACGACAGCGGGGATGGTAAATTTCTCCCGCCCAAGTAGGATTTATCCCTGATAACTCGGTAAATAACTGTTTTAAATTGTCGACGCGGTCGAACACGGGCCGATAATAAACGCGCTGGGGCTGATAAACTCCATCTTAACCTACGTATCGTTCTGATTTTTCAGAAAAAGCCCTTCTGGAGACACCCGCATGAAATTCATCCACCAGCGCGAGCACCTCAACGAGGGAGACATTGTCGTCATCGAATGCTCGCAGACTTGTAATATTCGTCTGATGAGTGATGCGAACTTTCGCAGCTTCAAGAATGGCGGCCGCCATACCTACCACGGTGGCGCCTTCGACAAATTCCCTGCCAAGATCACCGCACCGAGCACAGGGTTCTGGAACATTACCCTCGACGTGGTCACGCGCCGCGCGATCAGCGTCACCAAGAAGCCCGCGCTGTCGCACAAGATTCGCATCGTGCGCCGTACCAGCTCGAAACTGAGCTGACCCGTACCCTTTCCAGGAAATGATCGTGACTGCCACTACCAAATACGTCATCAAGTACAAACTCAACGGCGAACGCCGCTTCGAATTCGCGCAACTGCACACCAATAGCGTGGAGGAAGCCAAACAAGCCCTGGCCAAAATCCACGATGCCAGTGATGAAATCACCGACATCAATGTGAGCAAGGCGCTGTAAGCCATGCCCGGCCCCACCGCCGACCTGTTCGCCGATGACGCCCTGCAGCAACCGGCTGGGCGCGAGCAAATCGGCGAAGAGTCCTACGTCCTTAGGGGCTACGCCCTGCCCTGGATTGAGCGACTGCTGCCAGAGCTGCGCCGCGTGCTGGCGCAATCGCCGTTTCGACAGATGGTCACGCCCGGCGGCTTCACCATGTCGGCGGCCTTGAGCAGTTGCGGCGACCTGGGCTGGACCACCGACGCGACCGGCTACCGCTACACCCCCCTCGATCCGCGGAGCCAGCAGCCCTGGCCGTCCATGCCGGAGACCTTGCGCCAATTGGCCATGGAAGCCGCGGCAGACGCTGGCTTCGTCGACTTCAGGCCGGATGCCTGCCTGATCAATCGCTATGTGCCCGGCGCGAAGATGTCCCTGCACCAGGACAAAAACGAACGCCGCTACAGTGAACCGGTGGTGTCGGTCTCCCTGGGGCTGCCAGCGATTTTCCTGTTTGGTGGCCATGAACGCAGCGGCAAGACCCAGAAGATTTCGCTGTTCCATGGCGACGTGGTGGTCTGGGGCGGCGTCGATCGCCTGCGCTTTCACGGGGTGCTGCCGATCAAGGAAGGCGTACATCCGGTCATGGGCCCGCAGCGCATCAACCTGACCTTTCGCGCCGCCGGCTGATTTGACCGCAAGCTTCGGAGTGCCAGGCTCTCGCGGCAGGGCTAATCTGGCCAGAACCCGTCAAGAGTGCCGAGCATGACTACCGAACAAGACCCGCGCTGGGCTGCCATTCTCGCCCGCGACCCGAAGGCCGATGGGCTGTTCGTCTACGGCGTGAAGACCACCGGCGTGTATTGCCGCCCCAGCAGCGCCTCGCGGTTGCCGCGGCCGGAAAATATCGAGTTCTTCGACACTGCCGCGCACGCCGAGGCGGCCGGTTATCGCCCGAGCAAACGCGCGGCCGGCGACCAGACGCAATTGGCTGCGCACCACGCGCAAGTGGTGGCCGATGCGTGCCGGCACATCGAGTCGGCCGACACCGCGCCCAGCCTCAACACGCTGGCGGCGCAGGCCGGCCTCAGCGCTTTTCATTTCCACCGCGTGTTCAAAAGCGTGACCGGCCTGACCCCCAAGGGCTACGCCAGCGCCCACCGCTCACGCAAAGTGCGCGATGGGCTCAAGGGCCAGCATTCGGTGACGGACGCGCTGTACGACGCAGGCTTCAATTCCAACAGCCGCTTTTACGAGTCGGCCAACCGGTTGCTCGGTATGAAGCCCAGCGACTACAAGGCCGGCGGCACCAACAGCGAGATCCTGTTCGCCGTCGGCCAATGCTCGCTGGGCGCCATCCTAGTGGCGCAAAGCACGCGCGGCGTATGCGCCATTCTGCTCGGAGATGATCCGGACGCACTGGTGCGTGACCTGCAGGATCAATTCCCCAAGGCCAACCTGGTCGGCGCCGACCGCCGTTTCGAGCAACTGATCGCCCGGGTGGTCGGGTTTATCGAGGCACCCGCGCTGGGCCTGGACTTACCGCTGGACCTGCGCGGCACGGCGTTTCAGGAACGGGTCTGGCAAGCCCTGCGCGAGATTCCGGTGGGCAGCACGGCCAGCTATGCGCAGATCGCCGAGCGTATCGGCGCGCCCAAGTCATTTCGTGCCGTGGCCCAGGCCTGCGGGGCCAACAGCCTGGCGGTGGCGATCCCCTGCCATCGCGTGGTGCGCAGCAATGGCGATGTGTCGGGCTACCGCTGGGGCGTCGAGCGTAAACGCCAGTTGCTCGCGCGCGAAAGCGAAGTCTAGAGCGACTGGCGCTTGCGAAACTGCGCAACCTTATGCCGATTGCCACACAACGCCATGCTGCACCAGCGGCGCTTGTGGGCTTTGGTGCGATCGTAAAACCACAGCACGCATTCCGGATGTTCGCAGGTACGGATCAGGTTGAAATCCCCACCCACCAGCAAACCCGCAGCCGCCTCGGCAATCGGTGCGAGAAATTGTTCAGCGGTTTGCAGTTTGCGCTGACGCTCCAGCCGCAGTTCACCGGGCGCCGGCCACGCCAATTGCGGATGGCTCACGGCCTTGCGCAGGAAACCGTTGAGGGGCTCGGGGTCGCCTTGCGTACCGGCCTTGCGCTGTTCGAGTAACAGCCGAACCACTTCACGCAACTTCAAGGCCGCCGCGAGCAAATCCCCGTGCTCAAACGTCGGCACGCGCCCCTCCTCGGCCCATCCCAGACGCACCAGCCAGCGCTCGACATCCGCATCGTGTTGCCAGAACTCGAAAGGCTGGCCATCGACATTGGCGCGCGTGTTGAGCATGTCCAGCACCGGGTCATCGGCGAGCACGTAGGGTTCCAGCGGGACGGCAGGGGGTGGGGAAATGGCCATGGTCGATCCTCTTGAGAGCGCTGGAATGGTAACCGCTATTGGCTCGCCAGGATAGTTACTCACGAAAAATAGCTAACCTGATAAAAGAATTTGACAGGTTACATTTTTAAGCGCAGCTTTTTAACGCGGTAACCCGTATATCAACTTTATCAAGTTACAATAGGCGTACTTACCATGACCACGCATGCCCCCGTTGTTCACTACCATCACGTCGACGTCGATGGCGTACGCATGTTCTACCGCGAAGCCGGCGACCCTGGCGCCCCGGTGATCCTGCTGTTGCACGGTTTTCCCAGCTCGTCGCATATGTACCGCAACCTGATCCCACTGCTCGCCAGCCGCTATCGGGTGATCGCGCCGGACCTCCCCGGCTTCGGCTTCACCGAGGTGCCGGATGAACGCGAGTACGTCTACAGCTTCGACAACCTCGCGACTGCCGTGGGGCATTTTGTCGATGCGTTGGCGTTGAGCCGCTACGCGCTGTACGTCTTCGATTACGGCGCACCGGTCGGCCTGCGCCTGGCAGTCGCGCACCCAGGGCGGGTCAGCGCGCTGGTCTCGCAAAATGGCAACGCGTACCTGCAAGGCCTGGGTGCTGCCTGGGCTCCGATCCAGGCTTACTGGGCCGAGCCGAGCCAGGCTAATCGCGAGGTGATTCGCAATGCGGTAATCAGCCTGGAAGGCACGCGCTACCAATACCTGCACGGTGTAGACCACCCGGAATGGGTTGCCCCCGAGTCCTACATGCTCGACGTGTTGCTGATGCAGCGTCCCGGCAATGACGAAATCCAGCTGGACCTGTTCCTCGACTACCGCAACAACCTCACGCTGTACCCGGACTTCCAGGCGTTCTTCAGGGCCACTCAAGTCCCCACGCTGGTGATCTGGGGCCAGAACGATCCGTTCTTCATCCCGCCTGGCGCCCACGCGTATAAAACCGACAACCCGAACGCGGTAGTCGAACTGCTGGATACCGGCCACTTTGCCCTGGAAACCCATGCCAGCCATATCGCCGAGCGTATCCATGCCGTGCTGGGGGATGCCATCAACTGATGGCGCACCACGAAACGCCCGCTTCGTCCAGTGAATAAAACAGACTGGCCGGGTGCCAAGGGCCCTGCTAAAACAGCGCAAAGCCTCACTATCGCTGGAGACGCACCCCATGAGCACCTGGCCAGACACGCGCATTCTCGACCTGCTGGGCATCGACGTACCCATCATCCAGGCCCCGATGGCGGGAGCTACCACCACCGCCATGGTGATTGCCGCCAGCAACGCCGGCGCACTGGGCTCGATGCCCGCTGCGGCGCTGAGCATCGAGCAACTGCGCGAGGCTCTGAGCACTATCCGCCAAGCCAGTACGCGCGCCCTCAACGTGAATTTCTTCTGCCACCAGCCGGCCCCGGCCGACGCCGCCCGTGACAAGCGCTGGAAAGCGCTGCTGGAACCCTACTACCGCGAACTGGGCGCCGATTTCGATGCGCCGACACCGGTGTCCAACCGTGAGCCGTTCAACGAAGCCGCGTGCCAGGTGGTCGAAGCGTTTCGCCCCGAGGTGGTGAGTTTTCACTTCGGCTTGCCGGAAAAATCTCTGCTGGACCGGGTAAAAGCCACCGGCGCGAAAGTGCTGTCGTCTGCCACCACGGTTGAAGAAGCGATCTGGCTGGAACAGCACGGCTGCGACGCCATCATCGCCATGGGCATCGAGGCCGGCGGCCATCGTGGGTTGTTTCTCAGCGACGACCTCAATACCCAGATCGGGCTGTTCGCCCTGCTGCCGCAAATCGTCGACGCCGTCAGCGTGCCGGTGATTGCCGCCGGAGGGATTGGGGATGCGCGCGGGATTGTCGCGGCATTTGCCCTCGGTGCTTCGGCCGTCCAGATTGGCACCGCCTACCTGTTCACCCCTGAAGCCAACGTCAACGCCTCCCACCACCATGCATTGCGCACTGCCCAGGCCAGCGAAACCGCATTGACCAACCTCTTCACCGGCCGCCCGGCGCGAGGCATCGTCAACCGCGTGATGCGTGAATTGGGGGCGATCAACCCGGCAGCGCCGGCATTTCCCACGTCCGGCGGCGCGTTGATCCCGCTCAAGGCCAAGGACGAAGCCGGGTTCAGCAACCTGTGGGCGGGCCAGGCATTACGCCTGGGCAAGGAAACCCCCACATACGAACTGACCCGCGAACTGGCCGAACAGGCCCTGGCCAAGCTCAACTAGCGGCAGCAGCTGAAGCAACTTTGCACTGTACCGGCAATGGCCAACCGCTATATATTCCCATACATAGCGGTTAAGCCTTCTCCCTATAACAAGCCGTACAATCCTCAAGGAGCTGCTTCATGAAGATTCACGCCTCACGCCTGGCCATGCTGGTCGCCGCCCTCGCCTTCGGTTCGGCCCACGCCGATGAAGTCCAGGTGGCCGTTGCCGCCAACTTCACCGCACCGATCCAGGCGATTGCCGCCGATTTCGAAAAAGACACCGGCCACAAGCTGGTCGCAGCCTACGGCGCCACTGGGCAGTTCTACACCCAGATCAAGAACGGCGCGCCGTTCGAAGTGTTCCTGAGTGCCGACGACACTACCCCGCAAAAACTTGAAACCGAAGGCGACACCGTCAAAGGCTCGCGCTTTACCTACGCCGTGGGCACCCTGGCATTGTGGTCGGCCAAGGAAGGTTACGTAGACGCCAAGGGCGAAGTGCTGAAGAAAAACCAATTCAAGCACCTGTCCATCGCCAACCCGAAAGCTGCACCTTACGGCCTTGCCGCGACCCAAGTGCTGGCCAAAGAAGGCCTGACCGACAAGGTCAAGGACAAGATCGTCGAAGGCCAGAACATTACCCAGGCGTATCAGTTTGTCTCCACCGGCAATGCCGAGCTGGGTTTCGTCGCACTGTCGCAGATCTACAAGGACGGCAAAGTCACCAGCGGTTCGGCCTGGATCGTCCCGGCGTCCCTGCATGACCCGATCAAGCAAGACGCAGTGATCCTCAACAAAGGCAAGGACAGCGCCGCTGCCAAAGCCCTGGTCGAGTACCTCAAGGGCCCGAAAGCCGCTGCGGTGATCAAGTCCTACGGCTACGAGCTGGCCCAGTAAATGCCGCTGTCGAGTGCCGATTTTTCCGCTATCTGGCTGACCATCAAACTGGCGTCACTGACCACCGTGATCCTGCTGGTCATCGGCACTCCGATTGCCCTGTGGTTGTCGCGCACCCGCTCCTGGTGGCGCGGCCCCATTGGTGCAGTCGTGGCCTTGCCGTTGGTGCTGCCACCGACGGTGATTGGGTTCTACCTGCTGTTGACGATGGGCCCCCATGGCTACTTCGGCCAGTTCACCCAATGGCTGGGCCTGGGTACCCTAACCTTCAGTTTCGCCGGGCTGGTGATTGGCTCGGTGATCTATTCCATGCCGTTTGTGGTGCAGCCGTTGCAGAACGCCTTCTCCGCCATCGGCACACGCCCGCTGGAAGTGGCCGCGACCTTGCGCGCCAACCCGTGGGATACCTTCTTTACCGTGATCCTGCCTCTGGCACGCCCGGGGTTTATCACCGCGTCCATCCTCGGCTTCGCGCATACCGTCGGCGAATTCGGCGTGGTGCTGATGATCGGCGGCAATATCCCCGACAAGACCCGCGTGGTCTCGGTGCAGATCTACGACCATGTCGAAGCCATGGAATATGCCCAGGCCCACTGGCTGGCCGGCTCCATGGTGGTGTTCGCGTTCCTCGTGTTGCTGGCGCTCTACTCCAGCCGTAAATCCAAGATGGGCTGGAGCTGATACCGATGATTGATGTGCGCCTCAATGTGAAATACGCAGGCTTTGCGCTGGACGTGGACCTGCATTTGCCCGGACGCGGCGTGACGGCGTTGTACGGGCACTCCGGCTCCGGCAAGACCACCTGCCTGCGCTGTATCGCCGGGCTGGAGCGTGCCGAAGAGGGCTTTGTGCAGATCAACGATGAAGTCTGGCAGGACAGCCGCACCGGGCTGTTCGTGCCGCCGCACAAACGGGCCCTTGGCTACGTGTTCCAGGAGGCGAGCCTGTTTGCGCATTTGTCGGTCCGGGCGAACCTGGAGTTTGGCCTCAAGCGCATCCCGCGCGCGCAGCGGCGGGTCGATATGGCCCAGGCCAGCGAATTGCTCGGGATCAGCCATCTACTGGATCGCCATCCCCAGCACTTGTCCGGCGGTGAACGCCAGCGCATCGGCATCGCCCGTGCATTGCTGACCAGCCCAAGCCTGCTGTTGATGGACGAACCGCTGGCCGCGCTCGACAGCAAGCGCAAAGGCGAGATCCTGCCGTACCTGGAACGCCTGCACGATGAACTGGACATCCCGGTGCTGTACGTCAGCCATGCCCAGGATGAAGTCGCGCGCCTGGCCGATCACATCGTGCTGCTCAGCGACGGCAAGGCCCTGGCGAGCGGCCCGATTGGCGAAACCCTGGCGCGTCTCGACCTGCCGATGGCGCTGGGCGACGACGCCGGCGTGGTCATCAACGGCAGCGTCAGCGCCTACGACGATCATTACCAATTGCTCACGCTGCAACTGCCGGATAGTGCCCAGCACCTGCGCGTGGCGCATGCGCCGCTGGCGCTGGGCAAGGCGTTGCGGGTCAAGGTGCAGGCGCGGGATGTGAGCCTCAGCCTGCAAGCCGAGGAAGCCAGCAGCATCCTCAATCGCCTGCCGGTGACGGTCACCCAGGAAATCCCGGCAGACAACAGTGCCCACGTGCTGGTGCGCCTGGAAGCCGATGGCACGCCGCTGCTCGCACGGATCACGCGATTCTCTCGCGATCAGCTGCAACTGCACCCGGGCCAGCGGCTATGGGCACAGATCAAGGCGGTGGCGGTGCTCGCGTAAAAAACCTTTTGGCACGACCGCAAACGGCTGCGGTCAATCAGGAATACCGGCCTGATCTGTTGCCAAGGAACCTGCACCATGCCCGACTCCGCGCTGCCCGCCGACCTGCCCCGCGACCTGCATTACGTTGATGACACCCAACCCGGCATCCGCCGCAAGCGCCTGCGCGGCAAGTTCCAGTATTTCGATGCCAAGGGCGAACGCATCCAGGATGCCGACGAGATCAAGCGCCTGAACGCCCTGGCGGTGCCCCCGGCCTACACCGACGTGTGGATCTGCGCCGACCCGCGCGGCCATCTGCAGGCCACCGGGCGCGACGCGCGTGGACGCAAGCAATACCGCTACCACACGCGCTGGCGCGAAGTGCGTGACACCGACAAATATTCACGCCTGCAGGAATTCGGCAACGCCCTGCCCAAACTGCGCAAGCAACTCGAAGCGCAATTGGCCGAGCCCGGTTTCACCCGCGAGAAGGTCCTGGCTACCGTGGTGATGCTGCTGGATGCGACCTTGATCCGCGTCGGCAATACCCAGTACGCGCGGGACAACAAATCCTACGGCCTGACCACCCTGCGCAACCGCCATGTCGACATCAAAGGCAGTGAGATCCAGTTCCAGTTTCGCGGCAAGAGCGGCGTGGAGCACCAGGTCAGCGTCAAGGACCGGCGCCTGGCCACAGTGGTCAAGCGCTGCCTGGAGTTGCCGGGACAGAACCTGTTCCAATACCTGGACGAGGACGGCGAGCGCCACACGGTCAGCTCGCATGACGTCAACGCGTACCTGCACAGCCTCACCGGCGCCGATTTCACCGCCAAGGATTACCGCACTTGGGCCGGTACCGCGATGGCGCTGGCAGTGCTGCGCGAGTTGGAATGGCAGCCGGAATCCGACGCCAAACGGCATGTGGTGGCGATGGTCAAGGATGTCGCCAAGCAGCTCGGCAACACCCCGGCCGTGTGCCGCAAGTGCTATATCCACCCGGCCGTGCTGGAGCATTTCAGCCTGGGTGAACTGTCCCGCCTGCCCAAGCCGCGCCTGCGCAAAGGTTTGAAAGCCGAGGAAGTTGCGCTGGCCATGTTCCTGGAGAAACTGAGCGCCGACTTGCCAGAAAAAGCCAAGGCAGGTTAGGCTTTGCCTCCCTTCTGACGCCCGGGATGACCGCCGACGTGAACCACTAAGCCTTCCAAAATGTATCTGCAACGAGCCGCCTGGCGTGCTTGTTGGCCTGTCCGACATTTTTTTGGAGGTGCTGATGACTGACGTCAACCGGCTGCCCGTCCTGGTTTCACTGCAACACCTGAGCTTCCAATTCGCCAATGGCGAAACCTTGCTGCACGACCTGTCCCTGTCCATCGATCACACCCCCACGGGGATCGTCGGGCGCAATGGCCGCGGCAAAAGCATCCTCGCGCAATTGATCGCCGGGGTATTGCCGCCCTCCTCCGGTTCGCTCGACTGTTCGGCTCGCGTGGCTTACGTGCCGCAGGCCGTGGTGGTGAATGCGGGGCAAACCGTCGCCGCTATCACCGGCACCGCCGAGCCCCTTGCGGCCCTGGCGCGTATGGCGGCGGGCGTGGCGCGGGTCGATGATCTTGAGGTGATCGATGATCGGTGGGACCTGGCCGAACGTCTGCGCACCGCCCTGGACGCCGCAGGCCTGGCCGCGCTTGGTTTTGACACGCGCGCCGATCAGCTCAGTGGCGGCCAGCTGGCGCGGGTCGCGGTGATCGGTGCGATGCTCGCGGAACCGCAACTGCTGGTACTCGATGAACCTACCAATCATCTCGACGGCGACGGCCGCACCTGGCTGTTGCAGGTGCTGCAGGCATGGCGCGGCGGCCTGGTGGTGGTCAGCCATGATCGGCAATTGCTCAACACCCTCGGGCGCATCATTGAGCTGTCGCCGCTCGGTACCCAGGTGTATGGCGGCAACTATGCTGCCTATCGCCTGCAGCGCGACACCGAGCAGCACGCCGCCATCGCCGCGCTGGAACACGCGCGCCTGCAGCGCAGCCGCGAACGCCGGCGCCTGCAAAAGGATCATGACAGCCTGCAGCGCAATGCCGCGCGCTCGCGCAAACATGCCGAGACGGCCAATGTCGACCGCTTTACCAAGGCGCGCTGGAAAGGCGCCGCCACCGAAATCGTCAGTACCGTGCGCAGCGCGCATCACGCGCACAAAAGCGAGCTGGATGATCAGGTGCGCGAGGCCTACGCGCGCGTCGAGGACGAAACACCGACCCTGCTGGCCTTGCCCGGCTCGGCAGTACCCAATGGCCGCCGTGTGATTGCCTTGGCCGAGGTTCAATTACCCTGGCTGGCACAGCCGCCGCTGACACTCGATTTGATCGGGCCGGTGCGCGTGGCGGTGCAAGGGCCGAACGGCTGTGGAAAATCCACTTTGCTCAAAGTGCTGGCAGGCCTGTGGCAGCCGGTCAGGGGAGAATGTTCAGTGCCGGTACCCAGCGCCTACATCGACCAGCATCTGGCGCTGCTCGACGACCAATGCTCGATCATCGACCAACTCAACCTGCTCGACACCCCCTTGGCCGAAGCCCAGTTGCGCACGCGCCTGGCCTTGCTGCAACTGGATGCATTACGGGTCACCCAGCCGGCCGGCCAACTCAGCGGCGGCGAGCGCTTGAAGGCCGCGATGGCAATTGCCCTGTGGCGAGCAACGCCCGCGCAACTGCTGTTGCTCGACGAGCCTACCAACCACCTTGACCTGGAATCGGTGCTCGCCTTCGAGCAGGCACTGCAGGGGTTCGACGGGGCGATGCTGGTGGTCTCGCATGACCCGGCGTTCGTGCAGGCGATTCGGCCGACGCATCATTTACGCTGGCAGCCGGAGGGGTGGCGCCTGGAGAGTGTCTGAGGTCATTGCATGGCGCCGCAAAGCGTCCTACGGTAGTGGCCGGATAATCTCACCGAGGAACCCGGCCCCATGCTGCCTTCGCCGCGCAAGCCCTTCGCCAATGCCGCACTCGCCCATCAACAGCGCTGGCGGGGTCGCGTCGGCCTGATGCTGGTGGCCAGCCTGTCGGTGCTGGCGGGCATGACCGACGCCATCGGCTTCATGGCCAGCGGTGACTTTGTGTCGTTCATGAGCGGCAACACCACGCGCCTGGCGGTGGCGATCAGTGCCGGCGATCTCGGCTTGACCGCACACCTGCTGTTGCTGGTTGCGACATTCGTGGTGGGCAACGCCTTGGGCGTAGTGGTCAGCCGCCTCAGCCGGCGGCATGCCTTGCCTTTGCTGTTGTGCATTGCAACCTTGCTCTGCGGCGGCGCGCTGCTGCCCTTCGCCGACACGTTGCCCGCGCTGCTGGCGGCGATCATCGCGATGGGCATGCTCAATGCGGCAGTGGAAGAGGTCAACGGCTTGCCGGTGGGTCTCACCTACGTCACCGGAGCGCTGTCACGCTTCGGGCGTGGGCTGGGTCGCTGGATGCTCGGCGAACGCCGCAACGGCTGGCGGGTGCAACTGATTCCATGGGCGGGGATGTTTATCGGAGCGGTGATTGGCGCGCTGCTGGAACAACAGCTGGGCCTGCGGGCGCTGTGGGTCAGCGGCGCATTGGCGGGGGTGCTGGGGTTGGTGTCGCTGAAGATTCCCCGTCGCTGGCACCTGGGTTTTATGCCGCGCTAAGGGTTGAAAGGATGCTCGCCCGACGTTTAGGCCTCGACGTCCGTGTACTGGTAAAGAGCCATCATGTCGGGCGAGCGCGTGCATCATAAGCGAATGTCCGGCGGCTGTCCCGCCGGGCGATTCCTAAAAGCACTAAGGCAATGGATTACAGACAGGTCGCGAGGGCCGCCAGGCGGCGTTTGGCCGGCATGTTGTCTTGCGCTGCGTAGTACTTGACGGTCGAGCCGGCGCCGGCACTCAGCACGTCGACGAAGTAATCGCCAGCGGTGGTGTAGACGGTAAAACCACCCGCTCCGGTGGGCTCCTTGAAGCCGCCGGCGTCGACGCCGAATACACTTTCATCCTGCCAACCGAACTGAATGCACTCGGCAACCACCAGGGTGGCCTTGTCCGAGGTCATGGTCTTGTAGGGGTTGCCGGCGCGCGCCTCTTTCATCTTCGAGCCCGCGCAACCGGCCAGGGCGGCCAGTACCAATGCGCCTATTACGACCTTGTGCATGCCATCGTTCCTTGGAAAAAAACGCGACTCTACCATTAGCGGAACCGTCGAGGCGAAAGCCAGGCAGAAACCTGCCCCGCACGCAGCGTGAATTTAGTTTCACTGTGAGGGGCGACCGCGCCGCCTATAGTCGGCAGGCTCATTTTTAAGAAGTCTCCCTTCTGCCCGCTCTCCCGCGGGCTTTTTTTCGCCTGTGCGTCAGAGCCACCAACGAAACAGGTAGAACAACGCCATGCTCAGCAGCACGGTGATCAACACGTTACGCGTCCAGAACATCAGCCCTACCGCGCAGATGGCTGCCAGCAGGTAAGGGTTGGACGGACTCAGGTTGAGCTGGTGGTCGGCGAGAAAAATGATCGGCCCGCAGATCGCCGTGAGCATGCCCGGCACCGCAAACCCCAGGAACTCGCGCGCCCCGCGATTGAGGCGCACCGGCAAGCGCGGCTCGATAAACAGGTAACGGTTGAGAAACACCACCAGGCCCATGGCCACAATCATCAGGTAGATCATCGCTGCCCTACTCCCAGGCGTTTGCACACAAAACCGGCACTCATGCCCAGCACGCCGGACACCACCACCGCCGATTCCCAGTGCAGGAAGCTCAACCACACTGAACACAACAATGACACGGCCACACAGACCACCGTCGGCACGTCGCGCACCACCGGCGTGATCAAGGCAATAAAGGTGGCGGCAATCGAGAACTCCAGGCCCAGTTGATCCAGGCCGGGGATGCTTTTGCCGAGCACGATGCCGGCCAGGGTGAACAGGTTCCAGGCGATGTAGAACGTCAGGCCGACCCCCAGCGCATACCAGCGATTGAAGGTTTCGCGGTCGTAGTGGCTGACCAGGGCGAAGAATTCGTCGGTCAACAGAAAGCCCAGGCTCATGCGCCAGCGGCTTTTAAGCGGGGAAATAATCGGGCGCAGGTGCATGCCGTAGAGCAAGTGCTGGGATGTCAGCAGCAGCGTGGTGAGCACGATGGAGATCAGGCTGGCGCCGCTCTTGACCATGCCGATGGCGACCAACTGCGCCGCGCCGGCAAACACGATGGCCGACAAACCTTGGGCTTGCAGTGGGGTGAATTGCGCATCGATGGCCATCGAACCGGCCAGCAAGCCCCAGGGCGCACAGGCCAGGGACAGGGGAATGACGGCGATCGCGCCGCGAGCGAAGGCGTAATGAGGTAAGGCAGTAGGCATGGAGACGGCTCATCGACAGACAGTCGACAAGCATGCCAGCGCAACGAGGGGCTTGTCTTGAACGATCTTGCTCAGGCCAGGCGTACCGACACCTGCTCCACCGAATCCCGCGCTTCGCGCAGTTCGTGGGCATCCTGGTTGAGGCGGTGGATGGTATTGAGCAGACGTTGGCGCAGGACTTCATCGCCGAGTTTTTCGACGGCGCGCATCAGGTCGAACGCCGCGGTTTCGTTATTTTCCGCGACGGAATCCAGGGTCTTGCGCAGGTTGCGAGTGGCACGGGTCACGCGGGGTCATCCTTCATCAGCAATGGGCAGGCACTTTAGGACATTCTTGTTTCATTTTAATTTCAAACACTTGTGGCTCATTTCCGCGGATTTGATCCACGTCAATTGAAACAAGGTTTGACCAGAATATATGGATATCCGTATATTCGTATTTCCACATATTACAAACAGGCCTGCGCATGTCGGACCTCTTCTCTCCACCCACATTGTTCAAATGCCTGGCTGACGCTACCCGCGCGCGCCTGACGTTGTTGATCCTGCGCGAAGGCGAACTTTGCGTCTGCGAACTGATCCATGCCTTGGACGACAGCCAGCCAAAAATTTCCCGCCACCTGGCGCAACTGCGCAGTTGCGGGCTGCTGCTGGATCGTCGCCAGGGCCAATGGATCTACTACCGCCTCAACCCGGCGCTGCCTGGTTGGGTGACCGAGGTGTTGCAGACCACCCTGCAAGCCAACCAGACCTGGTTGCACAGCGACGCACAACGCCTGGCGGCAATGGGCGACAGACCACAACGGGCCAGCGCCTGCTGCTGAGCCAACGGAGCGTTTATTCATGCTTGTCGCAGTTGCTATTTTTATCCTCACCATCGTGCTGGTCATCTGGCAGCCCAAGGGCCTCGGCGTGGGCTGGAGTGCCACGCTGGGCGCGATCCTGGCCCTGGCCTGCGGCGTGATCAGCCTGGCCGACATCCCGGTGGTGTGGCACATCATCTGGAACGCCACCGCCACGTTTGTCGCACTGATCATCATCAGCCTGTTGCTCGATGAAGCCGGCTTCTTTGCCTGGACCGCCTTGCATGTGGCGCGCTGGGGCCGTGGACGCGGCCGGCGCTTGTTTGCCTATATGGTGCTGCTCGGTGCCCTGGTCTCGGCGCTGTTTGCCAACGACGGCGCGGCGCTGATCCTCACGCCGATTGTGATGTCGATGCTGCTGGCGCTGCGTTTTTCCCCGAGCGCGACCCTGGCGTTTGTCATGGGCGCAGGCTTTATCGCCGACACGGCGAGCCTGCCGCTGGTGGTGTCGAACCTGGTGAACATCGTCTCGGCGGATTATTTCAAGATCGGCTTCAACGAATATGCCGCCGTCATGGTGCCGGTGAACCTTGTCAGCGTCGCGGCGACCTTGGCGGTGCTGCTGTGGTTTTTCCGCCGCGACATCCCGCAGACCTACGACCCGGCTGACCTGGAAGATCCTGCGAGTGCCGTGCACGACCGCGCCACCTTCCGCGCCGGTTGGTGGGTGCTGGGCATCCTGCTGGTCGGTTGCTTTGCCCTCGAACCGCTGGGCATTCCGATCAGCGCCATCTCGGCGGCGTGCGCCGTGCTGCTCCTGGTGATTGCCGCCAAGGGCCACAAGATTTCCACGCGCAAAGTACTCAAGGAAGCGCCCTGGCAAATCGTGATCTTCTCCCTGGGCATGTACCTGGTGGTTTATGGCCTGCGTAATGCCGGGCTCACCACCTACCTGGCGACCTGGCTGGATACCTTTGCGCAGCACGGCGTATGGGGCGCAGCCATGGGCACGGGCGTGCTGACCGCGTTGTTGTCGTCGGCGATGAATAACCTGCCGACAGTGTTGATCGGCGCGCTGTCCATCGAGTCCAGCCATGCCGTGGGCGTCGTCAAGGACGCGATGATCTACGCCAACGTGATCGGCAGTGACCTGGGTCCGAAGATCACCCCGATCGGCAGTCTCGCCACGTTGTTGTGGCTGCACATCCTGGCGCGCAAAGGCATCACCATCACCTGGGGCTATTACTTCAGGGTCGGGATCGTGCTGACCCTGCCGGTGCTGTTGATCACCCTTGCCGCCCTCGCCTTGCGCCTGAGTCTTTGAAGGAATCGAGTCATGAAAGTCCTGTTCATGTGTACCGCCAACAGCTGCCGCAGCATCTTGTCCGAAGCCGTGTTCAATCACCTGGCGCCGCGCGGGTTTGCAGCGATCAGCTCCGGCAGTTTCCCCAAGGGCCAGGTGCTGCCACGCAGCCTCGGCACGTTGCAGGCGGCGGGCATCAGCACCGAGGGGCTGTACAGCAAAGGCAACGAGGCCTTTGAAGGCAGCCCGCCGGACGTGGTCATCACCGTGTGTGACAAAGCCGCCGGCGAGGCCTGCCCGGTGTATTTCGGGCCGGCGGTTAAGGCGCATTGGGGTCTGGAGGATCCCTCCGACGTGCAAGGCGATGAAGCCTCGATCCAAGCCGCATTTGATGCCACGCTGGCGATTATCGCCGCACGCTGCCGTGCATTTTTCGCCCTGCCTGTCGCCGACCTCAGCCCTGCTGACCTGAAAACACAACTTGAGCGCATTGCGCAGTTGTCACCGCAGAACCCATGAGCCCCCTGCCAAACCTGGATGTATCGCTGCTCCCGCCCGGCCCACTGGATTCGACCCAGGCCCCGCGCATTCTGCTGCTGCACGGGTCGACCCGCGAACAATCAACGGTCGATTTGAACCGCGCTGCCAGCGTATGCTGAGGCCCTCACTCCTAACGAGCCACCTCGATGAGCGCCATGCAACACGCCTGGCTGGGCAACTACGAACTCAGCAGCACGACCTGCACCGGCCTGACCTTTGCGCGCCACAGCCATGATGAGTGCGTGATCGGCGTGAACCTGCTGGGCGAGGAAAAAGTCTGGCTGGACCGCCGCGAGTTTGCGGCGGGGCCGGGCTCGATCACCCTGTATAACCCCGGGCAGATTCAGGGCGGCGGCGCTGCCGAGGGCGCGCCCTGGGAGTTTGTCAGCCTGTACGTGACCGCCGACCAATTGGCCGGTGATCTGGGGCTGGCACAGGTGGAGTTCGACCGCTCGCTGTGTGTCCAGCCGGACCTGGCCCAGCGCCTGGCGATGGCGGTGAAAGGCGCATTGAGTAGCGATGCGCAGGTGCGCGAGTTGCACGAAGAGGCTTTGCTGCTGTTGCTCGGCGAAGTGGTCGGCCTCAGTGGTGTGCGCCTGCCCGGCACTGCGGCCACCGGCAAAAGCCTGATCGGCCGCGCCCAGGAGCTGCTCGCCGAACAGCTGCATCAGTCCGTACCGTTGGAGCAGTTGGGCGATGAGTTGGGATTGTCCAAATTCCATCTGCTGCGCACCTTCCAGAAAGAAACCGGGCTCAGTCCCCGGCAATGGGCCATGCAATTGCGCACTCGCCGTGCCAAGGGCCTGTTGCGCAACGGCGTGGCGGCCAGTGAAGTCGCGCACACGCTGGGCTTTGCCGATCAGAGCCACCTGAATCGGCATTTTCGCGCGGCCTACGGCATCACTCCCGGTCGCTACCAGAGCGTAGTGAAACGCTGAACAGCGCAATCTGGTTCAAGACTGCACACCCATCCCTGCGCACACTGCCCGGCATCATTTGAAGGAACGCGGGCATGCTGACGATCTTCTTTTACGCGCTGGTATTCGGTTTTGTGTTTTGCCTCTCTCCCGGCGCGGTGCTGGCGGAAACCCTGCGCCGTGGCCTATTGCACGGTTTTACCCCGGCCTTGCTGGTGCAGGTCGGTTCGCTGGTGGGCGATGCCGTCTGGGCGGTGATCGGGCTCACCGGTATCGCGTTGCTGATCCAGCATGACGCGGTGCGCGTGCCGCTGACGGTGGTCTGTGCGCTGTACCTGGCCTGGCTGGGCGTGCGCAGCCTGCTCGACGCCTGGCACCTGCCCGAAGCTGACAGCAACGTAGCCCGCTCCGGTAACAATGCGCTGGCGGTAGGCGCGGCGATTTCGTTGGCCAACCCGAAGAACATCGTCTATTGGGGCGCGTTGGGCAGCGCCTTGTCCGGCATCGTCGGCGCGACACCCAGCCACGGGCAGACGCTGATGTTTTTTGCGGGGTTCATGCTGGCCTCGGTGTTGTCGTGCTTTTTGATTGCGGCGCTGGTGAATCTGTTGCGCCAGAACGCTTCGCCGTTGTGGCAACGCATCAGTTACGGCGCCTGCGGCGTGGTCTTGATCTATCTGGCTATTCTCGCGGCACAGGGCATATGAAGTTATATAACCGGCAACTTCAGAGTGCCTCTTATCTGAATGAACTCTGAACCGCGGGTTATTTAATTAATCATGCGTTGACATTTTGTAACTGCCTGAGTAGATTGCCCGTGCCCGCTACTGGGGCCTTTTTTAAACCTCACAAAAGAAGCCAATGGACACAGTATCTAGTCGCTGTCCGAGCACCGCGTTTGCGGGCATCGGGCGCCAAACCCAGAATATGACAGGACTCGCCTTCCAGGTCCGGTAAGCTGCGCTAGAGCTTGATGCTCCTCCGTAACTGCCTCGCCGGATGCGTATCCGGTCCCGAGGTGTGTTATGACCTTCCAAGCCTTTGTTTTACCTGATGTACGCACACTGGCCGTCGCCCTGCGCGCCAAGCTGTGCCGCGAGCCCGTGGGCTTTTCGCCGACCCGCTCGCCGCTTGCCGTACCCTCCCCTCAAGTGCGCCCGGCCCAACCACTGGCGCACTGGCGTATCTGCCCAGCCACTGGCCAATTGCAGCAGCACTGGGATCACGCCGACCCTCAAGACCCACAGAGACCGACCGTTTCCGGCCTGGCGCAAGCTGGCTTGATGCTCGGTCTGTATGTGAGCGCTCGCGCAGCTTAACCCCGCTGGAAACAGCAACTATCTGATCAATACCCTGGAGTTCCTCATGAACACTTCCAGATGTAATCGGCTGCGCGTTAGTTAACTAACGCCGCCATCAAAGTTAGGTAAACACCTTATTTGAACCGATCGCCAAGTTAGCGGCTCGGCCGGCTTTCACTCGCCTGTATGCAGGCAAGTAACGGGCCTGTTTTGTCGACAACTGGCGACAGGAGTACACACCATGAGCGCCGTAAAAAACACGCCACTGCAGAAGAACAAGGGCACCGACGCCGACACCAAACTGTCGATGCGTGCCGCCCGCGAAGCCCACAACGGCCTATCCGCCACCCTCGCTAATGTTCGCGCCACCCAGGATGGCCTGACCGAACTGGACGCCGCTGCCCGCCTGCAACGCGAAGGCTACAACGAAGTGGCGCACGACAAGCCGCCTCACGCCATCGTCCAGTTCCTGCAGGCCCTGAACAACCCGTTCATCTATGTGCTGCTGACCCTGGGCGGCATCAGTTTCTTCACTGACTGCTGGCTGCCGATGCAGGATGGCGAAGAGGCCGACCCCACCAAAGTCATCATCATCATGACCATGGTGCTGCTCAGCAGCCTGCTGCGCTTCTGGCAGGAGCACCGCTCGGCCAAGTCCGCCGAAGCCTTGAAGGCCATGGTGCGCACCACGGCGACCGTGCTGCGCCGCGAGCAAGTGGGCAGCCAGCCCGCCCTGCGCGAAGTGCCGATGCGTGAACTGGTGGCCGGCGACATCGTGCAGTTGTCGGCCGGCGACATGATCCCCGCCGATATCCGCCTGATCGAGTCCCGCGACCTGTTCATCAGCCAGGCCGTGCTCACCGGCGAAGCCTTGCCGGTGGAGAAATACGACACCCTGGGTGAGGTCACGCAAAAATCCGCCAGCGCCTTGGCCGCCGACCAGGGCAACCTGCTGGACCTGCCGAACATCTGCTTCATGGGCACCAATGTGGTCAGCGGCCGCGCCAAAGCCGTGGTAGTCGCCACCGGACCACGTACTTACTTTGGCTCGCTGGCCAAGGCGATTGTCGGTTCGCGGGTGCAAACCGCCTTTGATCGCGGGGTGAACAGCGTCAGCTGGCTGCTGATCCGCTTCATGCTGGTGATGGTGCCGATCGTGTTCCTGCTCAATGGTTTCTCCAAGGGCGACTGGGGCGATGCGTTCCTGTTCGCACTGGCGGTGGCCGTGGGCCTGACCCCGGAAATGCTGCCGATGATCGTCAGCGCCAACCTGGCCAAGGGCGCCACGGCCATGGCCAAGCGCAAGGTGGTGGTCAAGCGCCTCAACGCGATCCAGAACTTTGGTTCGATGGACGTGCTGTGCACCGACAAGACCGGCACGCTGACCCAGGACAAAATCATCCTCGAGCATCACGTCAACGCCTTTGGCCAGCGGGATGACGCGGTGCTGTCGCTGGCCTGGCTCAACAGCTATCACCAGAGCGGCATGAAGAACCTGATGGACCAGGCCGTGGTGCAGTTCGCCGAGCAGAACCCCAAGTTCCAGGTGCCATTTGCCTACAGCAAGGTCGATGAATTGCCCTTCGACTTTGTGCGCCGTCGCCTGTCGATCGTGGTCAAGGACGCCGCCGACGACCACCTGCTGGTGTGCAAGGGCGCCGTGGAGGAGATGCTGGGCATTTCCACCCACGTGATGGAGGCAGGCAAGGCCGTGCCGCTGGATGAGCACCGCCGCGAAGCGTTGCTGGCAATTGCCAACGACTACAACGAAGACGGTTTCCGGGTGCTGGTGGTGGCCAACCGTCACATCCCTAAATCGCTGGCGCGCCAGCAGTACACCACCGCTGATGAGCGCAACCTGGTGATCCAGGGCTTCCTGACCTTCCTCGATCCACCGAAGGAAACCGCGGGCCCGGCGATTGCCGCGCTGCAACAAATCGGCGTGGCGGTCAAAGTGCTGACCGGCGACAACGCGGTGGTCACCAGCAAGATCTGCCGCCAGGTCGGGCTCGATCCAGGCCAGCCGCTGCTGGGGGTGGAAATCGAAGCGATGGACGACGCGACCCTGCTGCGCCGCGTGGAAGAGCGCACGGTGTTCGCCAAGCTCACGCCACTGCAGAAATCCCGTGTGCTCAAGGCTTTGCAGGCCAACGGTCACACGGTCGGTTTCCTCGGTGACGGCATCAACGATGCACCGGCGCTGCGCGATGCCGACGTGGGTATCTCGGTGGACAGCGGTACCGATATCGCCAAGGAATCGGCCGACATCATCTTGCTGGAAAAGAGCCTGATGGTGCTTGAAGAAGGCGTGCTCAAGGGCCGCGAAACCTTCGGCAATATCATGAAGTACCTGAACATGACCGCCAGCTCCAACTTCGGCAACGTGTTCTCGGTGCTGGTCGCCAGTGCGTTCATTCCGTTCCTGCCGATGCTGTCGATCCACTTGCTGCTGCAGAACCTGATGTACGACATCTCCCAGCTGGCCTTGCCGTGGGACAAGATGGACAAGGAATACCTGGCCAAGCCGCGCAAGTGGGATGCCAAGAACATCGGCCGCTTCATGATCTGGATCGGGCCGACCTCGTCGATCTTCGACATCACCACGTTTGCACTGATGTGGTACGTGTTCGCCGCCAACAGTGTCGAGATGCAGACCCTGTTCCAGTCCGGCTGGTTTATCGAGGGGCTGCTCTCGCAAACCCTGGTGGTGCATATGTTGCGCACGCGCAAGATCCCGTTCTTCCAGAGCACAGCCGCGTGGCCGGTGCTGATGATGACCGCCGTGGTCATCGGGCTGGGGATCTACGTGCCGTTCTCGCCGCTGGGCACCCTGGTCGGCCTGCAACCGCTGCCGCTGGCGTACTTCCCATGGTTGGTCGGCACCCTGCTCGCCTACTGCTGCGTGGCCCAACTGATGAAAACCCTCTACATCCGCCGCTTCAAGCAGTGGTACTGAGTTTCACCCTGCCATGCCTCGTAGGAGCCGGCTTGCCGGCAAGCCGGCTCCTACACCCAGGCAGCGTTTGCATTGCAAGGAAATTTCTTATGCGCGTCTTGATCTGTGCAGGTCGTCATTACGCCGACACCAAAAAGTCCCGCCAGGTGCTGGACGCTTACCACCGTCTGCGCCCGGTGCTGGTATTGATCCACGGCGGCAACCAGTTCCTGGGCAGCGACATCGAGGAATGGGCACGCGAGTTGGGCATCGACGTGGTGCGCTACCCGCCCAACTGGCAACACCACGGCAAGCAGGCGGAACGCCAACGCAACCATTTCATGCTGACCGACAGCCGCCCCGATGTGGTCATCGCCCTGCCCGGTGGCGATGACACCTTCGAGCTGGTCTGCCAGGCCAACGCCAGCGGTGTCTCGGTACTTACCGTAGAAAGCTGAATTCACGCGAGGTGCATCATGCACAAAAAACACACCCCTCAACGCCCCGACGGGTTTGCCAAATACCGTGCGCGCCACTATCGCGGTGCGCGCAATAGCCTGCTGCTGTTGCCGCCGGCGAAACGTCGGGCGCTGCGGCGCAATTTGATCTTTATCGGCCTCACGCTGGGTCTGATCCTGCTGGTGGCCCTGGTGTCGAAAGCCCACGCGGCCGGCGGTGCCTACGTGGTCGACGACGGCGCGATCAATGCGCCAGGAGAATGCAACGTCGACGCCTGGTACAGCGCCAATCGCCACGATGGCAGCACCCACAGCGAGACGCTGTCGCCGGCCTGCACCTTCGCCGCCATGCCCTCTGTGCAATGGGGCGCGGCGCTGTCACGGGCCGACCATGAGACTCAGGTCAGCCCACAACTCAAGGCCCAAGTGCTGTCCCGACAAGACCTGGGCGTGGAAATCGCCGTTTCCGCTGGCGCGCACCTGGCAATGGATCGACAACACGGGTTTGATGGCGCTGACCTGAACGTCCCGTTCACCTGGCAAGCCCTTGAAGCCTTGCGCCTGAACCTGAACGCCGGCTGGACCCATGCCTACAACGACGGCGATCAGCAGCATCGCCTGACCTGGGGCAGCGGCTTGGAGTACGAGCTTGCGCACGCCCTGACGCTGATCGCCGAGCGCTACGGCCAGGCCGGCGGCGACCAGGCCTGGCAGGCCGGACCGCGCCTGCACCTGGGGGAATTTGTCGACGTCGACCTGATACTGGGGCGCAACCTGACCGGCACGCGCGACCAGTGGCTGACCACCGGTGCGACACTGCGGTTCTAGGCCTTGGCCTGTTGCTCCAACCGCAACTGCAACTGCGGGTCGATCTGCAACTGCCCCGCGAGGTCATCCAGGTAGTTGCGTTCGGCTTCCTGCTGGTCATCGACCAGCAGCACACTGGCCAGGTACATCTCGGCCGCCACTGCCGGATCTTTGGCAAACTCGGCAAAATCCGCCGCATCCAGGGGCTTGGCGATTTCGGCGTCGAGCCACTGTTGCAACTGTGGGTCGTCGGTATGTTGGAGTACTTCATTCGAGATCAACTGCTGCTCTTTTTCGTCGATCTCGCCGTCGGCCTTCGCGGCCGCGATCAATGCACGCAAGACTGCGTGACTGTGGGCTTCGGCTTCGGCGCCGTGGAGCTGGTCGACGGTCTGGAATGCCGCTTGTGGCTTGGCCGCCTGCTGGCTCTGCCAGGCCTGATACGCTTGGAAAGCCATCATTCCCAGGGAGGCCAACGCCGCATAATTCATCCCGCCAGAACGTCCTTGGGCCGGGCGCGCGGCAGCTCCACCCCCGAGCATGCCGCCCAAGCCACCCAACAACCCACCGAGGCCGCCACCCGCAGGCGCATTCGCGCTGTGGGTGCCTTTCAACAGACCACCAAGCAGCCCGCCCAGGCCGCCGCCCGCGGTGCCACCGCCCGGCTGCCCGGCGCGCAGCAGTTGTTCAAGTAAGTCGCTGGTGTTCATGGTTTCACCCTCCCAGGGCGTGGTGTTGGCGTCTACCAACCATAGCCCGCCACTGCGGGAACACCATGACCGCCGGGCGGCCACGCCTTATGATGGCGCGACCCCGCCAACAAGAGACACACCCCGTGAACCGTATCGAACAGATCGCGCTGATGGCGACCTACAACCAGTGGATGAATCGCAAGGTCTATGACGCGGCCGGCACCCTGGACCACGCCGCATTGCTGGAGGACCGCCAAGCGTTTTTCGGCTCGATCTTCGGCACGCTGAACCACCTGGTGCTGGGCGATACGGTCTGGCTCAAGCGCTTTGCGCTGCACCCTGCCGGCTTTTCGGCACTGGCCCCGTTGAGCGCCATCAAGGCACCACGCGACCTCAAGCACCTGGCCTTCGCCGATCTGTGCGCACTCGCGTCCCGGCGCGCCTGGCTGGATGAACTGATCATCGAGTGGGCCCACGGCTTGAGCGATGGTGACCTCGACCATCGCCTGCACTACCACAACATGCGCGGAGTCGCGGCGGACAAGCCGTTTTTCAGCCTGCTGGTGCATTTCTTCAATCACCAGACCCATCACCGCGGCCAGGTGACGACGTTGCTGACCCAGGCCGGCGTGGATGTGGGCGATACCGATCTATTGGCGCTGATCGACTAGCCGTGGCCGCGTACCTATCCGTTTGGGGGGATAAACGAACGTCACACCACCGATGGGGTCGTAACTTCAGGTGCCGGGATTTTTCCGCTCCCGCCCTCCCCGCGCGCATCGTGGGTCTACCGATGCGCGTACCCCATAAGAAGGAGACGCATACATGGTCATTCACTTCAAGGTCGCCGGGCATCTGGCTTGCGGCCATCACGGCACCAACCTCCCGTCCAGCACCGAGTTGAACCGGGTCAAATGCCGCACCTGCCGCAACACCGAAGCCTACAAGGAAGCGCGCCGCACCCAGCGCAACGCCGCTCGCCGCGCGTCACGCAAAGCCAAGACTCACACCGCAACCGACTGGCGCAGCGCGTGGACACAACGCCTGACCGACTTGCCAGGCCTGCAGCGCCTGCCACGCGGGTTCAGCGGCCAGCCTTTCGTCTAGGCTGCCCATGCAAAAGCCCCGGCCAGGCCGGGGCTTTTTTGTTGCACTCAATCATCATTGGACACCGGTCGGTTGCGTGCCTTGTACCCTGGCAAGGTAGCGGCATACGCAAATGCCTGTTCGCGGGAATTGAAGGTCGCCAACCGGTCCTGGGGCGTACATACCCGCCACGGTCCATGGTTGACCTGCACGATGTCGTAGCCATTCAGATGCAGCTTCGTCAGCATTGGAGCGCTCATAGTCACCTCGCTTTCCTGAGATTTTCTGGCGTTGCAGCCCCACCTTACACCCGCAACGGGCTCAGGGGTCGACCATGTGTCGTACCGAAATGGCGGCATTCATGAACACCAAGCTGCAGCTGATTTACTACCTGGCCGGCGGGTATGGCAAGTAGCCAAAGCTGTCATTTATGGCTCTTGTTCTGTCGCCAGCGGAATCGTCCGATTAGCCTCAATACCCCCTGTAGATCACTGATCTGCCGAGCTTTTTCACTCAAGCCTTCAGCAATAAAGCTACCCTTCGACCTTGCGCCCAAGCGTGCGGATCTATATATTCCCAACCCTGCTACAACGCGCTGCCGCCCGAATGGCGAAACTGGTAGACGCATGGGACTTAAAATCCCCCGCTCGTAAGGGCGTCCCGGTTCGATTCCGGGTTCGGGCACCAAAAATATCAAGGGCTTGCATGATGAACTTCATGCAGGCCCTTATCTTTTTATACTCCGCAATTCCCATCTCCGGCGTCCTGCCGATAGTTAACCGTTCATAACTCCAACCGAACTCCACTAAACCGACGATGCTCTATCGAGAGACGCCTGGACGCCTCCAGGCCAACCCGCAGGGAGTGGAATTATGTCTGACGATCTGAAAAACCGTGGCCCTCAGGACCGAGCTCGCGTGAATACCTCCGAACCCTGGGAGGTAAAGCACTGGACCAAAGAGTTCGGCGTTACTGAGCAACAGCTTAAGGACGCCGTGAAGGCGGTGGGCCCGATGGTTACCGATGTCCGTAAGAAGCTCGGAAAATAGCTGCAATCTCGCCTCGTGCTGTCGCGGGGCGAGCTTATTTATCCCATCTACCGGCGCTCTGCTGACTCAACTCCAACCCCGTTTTCAATCGTGGCACCTGAGCGATAGTGCTTGGGAGCCTTATCCGAAAAGGTGCTGATGGTCGCCTTTCCGCTTTTGAGCTCGCCAGGCCTGGTGCATCCCGCCAACATCACCACCGCTACCGCCGCTATCAAAATCCGTACAACGTCCCCTCTTTGGTTTGGCGGGACTGCAGCACTCGGGTGACAGATGCAAAAAGCCCAGCACTCGGCAGCCCTACTCTTGCGAAAATAGGGAGCGCTTAAAGCCAGGCTATTTGTGACGCGCATACATGACCGCTGTCCCTCCTGCCGCTGGCCGTGCCTGCAGCTCAAAGGCCTGGGGATGCCCTTTAATCAAATCACTTAGTTTTTTGAACCCATGAGTACGCGGATCAAACTCGGGCCGCAGCTTTGTTATGTTCGCGCCCAGCGTTCCTAAGTTAGCCCACCCGTCTTCATCAGCGATGTCGTCCAGGATTTTGACGATGAACCGTATAGGTGCTTTGGGTCGTTTGCGTGCCTCGCAAGCCGCTCCCGATTTGCCCGTATCAGACTCGGCCTGGGCACCTTCATTGCCAGCCAGCAAGGCATCCTCACGCAGCAACTCTGTGTAGATGAATTTATCGCACGCAGCCACGAATGGTTTAGGTGTTTTCTCTTCGCCAAAGCCATAGACCGTCAGACCCTCATCACGCAATCGGGTCGCAAGTCGAGTGAAGTCGCTGTCGCTCGACACAAGGCAGAAACCGTCGAAGCGACGGGTATACAGCAAATCCATAGCATCGATAATCAGCGAACTGTCCGTGGCGTTCTTTCCTTTGGTATAAGCGAACTGCTGTATTGGCTGAATGGAATAGTCGAGGAGCACTTTCTTCCAGCTTCCTAGCTGAGGAACGGTCCAGTCACCGTAAATACGCTTTACGCTAGCAGTTCCGTATTTTGCTATCTCCTCGAACAAGCCTTCGACGATAGCAGCAGGCGCATTATCGGCGTCAATCAGGACAGCCAGATGCTTTTGGGAGTGGTTAACTAACTGAGTTGCCATTGTTCATCCTTGAAAATACTCACAGTATTCGAGTGGGTCCTGAGTGCCTCACGGCTTATGCGAAAAGCCCAGCGCGGGGCTGGGCTGCCAGATCTGCCGTCGACTTTCTCGAAGGAATGCTACTTCAAGATCTCATACCAAATACGCGCATTGGCCAGCATTCTGACGGCGTTAATTTCGTCAATCGCGTACTGCGGGGCTGTCTCCCAAGGTAGCGAACTGCCTGTAAAAACAAGCAGCGGCTCATCCGTGCCGCGCTCAAGCACAAGTCGAGCTTTAATCGATGTGAACTCAGGCTTGGCATTCAGCGTATCGCGCATGGTCAGGCGCTGAATTGGCGGAAGCTGACTCCAGGCAACAAACTCTTTAATCGGCTCCAGCCCAGCTGGAAATGTGTCGCGATGTAAGGTATTCCCAAACGTTTTAAGAACTCGCCCCATGTCATCGGTGAAGTCCATCCATTGATTGTTATCGGCTATCCGTGCGGGCAGCATTCTATTCCGAAAATTCGGATTCGAACTCAGCATGCCTGACTCACCATCAAAGCGACTGTACTGAATGCTCGTTCGATTCAACTCATAAAAGCGCAAGGTTGCATACTTGTCGAAAGTCGACACAGAGGAGCAGCCAGCCAGCAGGAGCGTTTGAATAACGAGCGACATAGCTATCAAGATTTTACGCATGGGCATCCTTGCGATTCAGGCGGATAGTGAAAATTGGAATCCAAGCACTGTACCCCGGCCCTGTCCAGGCATCCAGCGTGGATGGAATGCCAGTAACTGGAGCTCTTAGTAGCGTAGTAGCGTTGTGCCTTTCCGAAATGCCAAGGAGTGGCAATGCCGCATCGCCTGACAAAGTTAAAATCCGCGCTCAATCAGACGCCAAACAACACCTACTCACAGTTCCAGGCTCTGAGAGACGGACTCGTAGCCTCACTTATCGACTGGCCAGTGGAGAAGTGAGATATCTCTGATGAACATTTGCCGACAGATCAGCCGGCCTCCCAAAAATCTAGGGATTGGCTAGACGCGCTGACTGTGGCGCTTGCCCAGGATCTCCCCACTAATAAGTCGGAAGCTACTCCCGAGCGACTGAACAACATTCTGGTGCTCGCGTCCGCAACGCCCCTCTCCCGGCCTTCTGCCGACTCAAATCAAAGTCCCTGTTTCACCACCTGCTACGCTGATAAATCCACGGAGAATCAGCCATGCCAAACTCAGATCTATTGCCCTCCCTGCTATCAAAACTCTACGAGAACCAACTGGCCCTCGAGGCTTCTGTCATGGAGCTATCGAACTGGGTCGAGCAACGCGGTTCCGCTGAGGTGGCAGAAAACGTGCGCAGCGCTTTGCACACCATCGATGAAAACGAAGAGTTCATCAAGCTCACCCTGGCCGTGCTGATGTCACCGGAGTGATCCTGCGTATCAGGCCTTTACTGAGTTCTTGATCACCCAAATGCCAAGCGCAACAAATACAGCTGATTTAGCCACGGCAAACAGGGTGTCTCTTCCCGCAAACAACTCGAACGCCGAAAACAGCAGTGAGAAGGTGCCTACTATCGCCAAACCATAGCCAACCGGGCGTACGTACCTGTGGAACATTTCTTTCATCTCCCTGAAAAAACAAAAAGTGTAGATTTTACCGCCCCATACGCCATCAAACGTCATGCCTCAGCGTGAAATCACCGATGCGCTCTGGCAGGGGCCGGCACACATTAACAGGCCGCCCGCTGTCTCCGGCTAATAAACCAACCCCACACATTGATCTTTTTCAGTAGGGAAAAACTTCAGGAGAAGCGTTTTAAGAGGGTAATGCTGCGATTTCACTTCATAAACAACGTTGGTAAAGCTGTCTGCATCAGATCCATTACCCGCGTTTGATGCCTCAGACACCTTTACCAATTTAACTTCAGAAATATCACCCACCAGCGAACGCATTTGATTCCACCCCGTCAGCGGGTCATCAACAGATTCAAGGCATAACAGTGACTGCCATCGTTCTTTATCGCCTCGCTCATACGCTGAAATTGCCTGTTGCGCGAGCTTGAGCGTGCCTTGTGCACCCGCAAGATTCGGCAATGAATGTGAGTTTTTGTGCGTTGAACACCCGGTCGCGAGCATGCACATGAATAAGACGGCTTGCCCCGTCAATATCAACGACGTTTTAGAGTACATATGATTCGCTATCCTTTTTGAATCCGATCCTAGCCTGCCCTCAGGCTGCGATGCGTAGTCAGCACCCCGCTCTTATCGAACAGGAAAATCATCTGGTTTCCCCCACCATCCTGGCAAACAACGCCTTCGGTTTCTCCGTCGACGATTCCTTGGCAAGCCATGTTCCATACGTATGGACGGATTTGGCACTTGAGGGTTTTGCCATCCTGGATAATCAGGTGGTGAGTGGCGGAGACGTCTTCAGGGGCTGGTTTGGTGCAGCTGCCCTCCCCCCAATTGACACCTTGGTGATTGGGTTGCGAAGCGCAACCGGCCAATAGTAGAAGGGAAAACACGCATTTGAAATTCATGATTACCGTCCTTAGTCATGAAGAGGGAGTGGCACTACATCCGTATAGGCGCGGTTTATTGTGCGTCACTTCGCACTGATATTTAAGATCGGGGTAGCAGTTTTCGACAACAGGCACGTTAAAACGTCTAGCGATGGATGACGGATTACCATCACCCGCCCCGGCTTGGGGGCTCAGCGTCTCTATCGAGTTGGCTCAAGAGTGGCCAGACCACACCGCCACCCAGGACTCGGTCGATAGCGCCGACCGTTGAAAAGGCTTGCTCAAGATTGAAGTCTGCGCCGTTGCTGAACACTTCGGCCTCATTATGCAGTGCATACGCTATGTGGGCTGCAGCCCGTACTGTCATCGGGGCATTCATGTCACTTCCAAAGCAATTGGACATCAACGCGCGGTCCGCAATTAATCCCAGCGCCAAAGCCTGTTCTGTTGTGACTGCATAATGCCCTCGGAAGTGAACGAAGCCCCTTAGCCTCCACGAACCTCGCTTCCGAGCCCGGACGAGACGCTGGTCAGCCAGGAAAGTTGGGAGCCAAGAATTATTTCGTCAACCGGTGCATCCACTTTGATCGCTGGCTCGTAGATTCAATACCCTCACCCGGAGGGCATAAGAGCCAAGGAGATACATCATGCACGCTTTTTACAAGAAACTTGCAGCAGCAGCCTGCTTCGCGATTCTCTCCGTCACCGCAACGCTCAGCTTTGCCGCCGACACAGTGATGGTCGGAGGTGCAGCGATGTACCCAAGCAAAACAATTGTCGAGAACGCAGTCAACTCCAAGGACCACACGACACTCGTCGCAGCCGTCAAGGCTGCCGGGTTGGTTGATACACTCAACAGCAAAGGCCCCTTTACGGTGTTCGCGCCAACCAACGAAGCCTTCGCAAAGCTTCCAGCCGGTACCGTCGATACTCTGGTCAAGCCGGAGCACAAAGCCGATTTGACTAAAATCCTGACCTACCATGTCGTGCCCGGCACTCACACATCGGCACAGCTCATGGCCGACGCCAAGAAGAACGGTGGCACCGTAGTATTGAAAACAGTTCAAGGTGAGTCGCTGAACATCAAGCTGCATGACGGCAAGCTTTGGGTAGTCGATGCCAAGGGCGGCAAGGCCAGTATCAGCATCGCAGACGTGATGCAGTCCAACGGCGTGATCCACGTTGTCGACTCGGTCTTGATGCCTTAAACACTCGTCATTCCCGGCAGACGCGCGGTTTGCCGGGTGTTGAGGCCGCCAGAGCCGCTGGGGTCTGAGCAATAGAGTGCGAAAATCGGCCTAGTTTTCGTAGAAATACCAAATGACCGACACCACGGCGACTACCCAGCCGAGGGTCAGCAGAAACGAGAGACCTGCAAGTCGCTTATCCATGACGTCCTGTCATCTTGTTGAAAGTCCATAATCCTTCAAACAAAGCGTAGCAGGTGCGCCCGAGATGGGCGGTGGGTCGCTGAGACTCAATGAATCAGCTCCCTGGCCTTTTCCAGGCATTCGGTGGCGCTGTCCAGCGCCTCGACGGCTTTCAGGGAATCATCAGCGCCGCTCTGCGCGCGCTGCCCGGTGATGACGAACAGTACATCAACCCCGGCTTTTGCCACCTCGGCCAGGTAATCCGCGCGCGGGTGCCGGATGCCGTTCTCGTAACGCCCCTGGGCGTTCACTTCGACGCCGCCGATTTTTCCAATCTCTGACTGCGATAGACCCAGCCTCAGTCTCTCCGCCTTCAACCTTGCACCAATGCTCATGACTCATCCCAATCGAAAAGATAAAACTGAGAGCCTGGCGGTGGTTTTTTAGTTCCAGAGTGGCGCTCGCGTCGTCATGGCCGCCTGGGCGGACTTCAGCAGCAAAGCCCGTCGCCCCAGGAACCAAGATCAAGCGAGCACGCGTCGAGCCGTTTTATCGTCGCGGGTTGAACCACGGCAAGGCCGTACGGATGCTGCTTTACTGAGGCGCATGCTGGATCAAATCAATAGTCGCACAGCACGCGCAAATCGCACTTCCTCGCTCGACCCACACCCACTCGCATTGCACTTAAGGATGAGCATCATGACCGATGATTTGAAGCAATCAGGTTCGACCACGACGTCCCAGCCCACCACCACGCTGGAGCAGGTCAAGACCGGAAGGGTGCTGGATTTCACTTGGGCGCCTAACGCGAATACGACCACCACCGTCGTTTCGGCGGACTTCATCGACTACGAGGTCGATACTTCCCAGGGCAGCCCTACCGGGGACAGTCACTCCATTGCACGGTTCACCTATGCCCAGGGCAAGGGCGGTGGCCAGATCAGCCAATTGTTTCTCGAGGAGATGCGTGCCGGTGTGCGCGCCAGCACCCAGATCGGGCTGATGGTGGGACGTAAATGGGCACTGGACGCCGACGCCGACGTCTCCGGCAGTATCGGCACCTACGTCATCGAGCAATTTGATGACATGCGCGCCAGTGTCAATTACGTCGGCACTTTCAGCCGCGTCTTTGCAGACCCCAGGATGGTCAGCTACCACGCTGGAGGGCACGTGCACACCAATGTCTCGATCACCGCCAGCAGGTCCCTGACCATGGCCGACTCCGGCAAGTCGATCCTGGTCATCAGCGACACGGACGTCACGCTGACGCTGGGCGACGATGTGATTGAAGGGTTCAAGGCCACATTGATCCAGGCGGCGGCCGGCAAGATCAACATTGCGGTGTCCAGCAGCCATGTTATCTACAGCAACGCCGGGGCCCGAACGCACACGCTCAACCCGCTGGACGAGCTGGAAGTCAGCACCTTTCCCTACGGCCCGGTATTCCTGGCCTTCCGGGTCAGGCCGACGGCCTGAAGCCAGCGCCATTTTTCCTGCAGGACGGGGTGTGAACACACGTGCACACCCCTTATCAATGGCCTCTACATCACGCTTTTGACCCGCCAGACCTTGCCTCACGCAATCTTGCGGGCGATGTCATACACCGAATGTTTGGCCTTGCAATGCAGGTACGAGCGCCATTCCTTGAAGGCGCGCTGTTGCCTGGCAAAAGCCTCCAGCCACTCATCTCCGCCCACCAATTCGATGGGAATGGACATCATCAATTCGGTCGCAAGATCGAGTTCCTCAACGAGCTCGCGTCCATTCGGCATATCAAGAATTAGGGATCGCATAGCCACCTGTGATTATTCTTCGCAGTACATCGACCGCTCCAACTCTCTGATAGTGCTCATTTTCCGACGAGCGGTAACATCTGGTAACGGGTAAGGAAAACTGTCTGCACTGCAACCTACTGTCGCGTCACCAATGCGTGTACTCCCTCTATGGCAGCAGATCCGGCGCACACAGGCGTTTTTAGCCTCCAGTGGAAACCGTTAAATCCCGCCACTGAAAAAATGCTGTTTCCTATCAATGATTTGCGATGACCCAACGCGTCAGTTTTTGAGGGTTTTACGTCAAAATTGTTAATAGCACCGTGATTTGTCGCCGCCTAAACTCCAGATCGAAACATTCTGAATCATCCCGCTCGTCCCCCGCGCCGCCCCTGTTGGTGTGAGTGTCGCAGGCATAAAACCCTGCGGGCGCTGCCGTGTGCGCACGGGAAACGCGCCAGACTCGCAAAGGAACCTTCATGCAGCGCAGAGACTTCTTATCCTCGGCCATAGCGCTGGCGGCTGCCTCGACATTGCCCGCCGCCCGCGCTGCGGAAATCACCGGCGGCCAACCCTGGGAGCCAGGCACTGCCAGCCTGCCGGCCCTGCCCCCGGTCCGCCAGGGAGGCCTGGCGTTTTTCAATCAACATGAGTTCCAGACCGCCGAAGCCATCGCCGAACGGCTGATCCCCACCGACGCGCTGTCCATCGGTGGCAAGGACGCCGGCTGCGCGACCTTTATCGATCGCCAGCTGGCGGGCGACTACGGCAAGGGCGCCACGCTGTACCGGCTGGGCCGCTTCGTCAAAGGGACCTTTGAACAAGGCACCCAATCGGCACTCACCCCCGCCGAGCGCTGGCGCAAAGGGTTGGTCGCGATTGACGCGGACAGCCAGGCGCAATTCGGCAAGCCATTCGTGCAGCTGCAAGGCGAGCAACAGGACCAGGTACTGACCCGCTTCGAGCAGAACGCCGTGCAGGTGGGAGCCGAGTTTGATGACGGCGCCAAGGAGATCTTCGAACAAGTGCTGGCCAACATGCGTGAAGGCTTTCTGTCGGACCCGCTCTACGGCGGCAACAAGGGCATGGCGAGCTGGAAGATGCTCGGCTTCCCCGGCGCGCGGTATGACTTTCGTGACGTCATCGCCAAGAAGGGCCAGAAGCTCAACATCATCCCCACCAGCCTGATCGACAACACGCTTTGAGTCCCCAGAACATTTGAGCGATGAGGCCTGGCCATCATCGCCGACTGACCGTGATTTGCTGTAACGAAGAGGAATTCCCGAATGGCCAATGTACGCCCCAAAGTCGACGCAGTGATCGTCGGCCTCGGCTGGTGCGGCTCGCTGATTGCCGAAGAACTGACCCGTGCCGGCTTGAATGTCGTCGCCATCGAACGCGGTCCGTGGTTTGAGACCGCCACCGACTTCCCGCCCTCGGTGGACACCGATGAACTGCGCTGGGACACCCGCCGCAGCATGCTGCTGCCGCCCGCGATCGAAACCACCACGTTTCGCAACAACCGCTCGCAAACCGCGCTGCCGACCCGCGACTGGAGCCTGAACGAGTTGGGCTACAACGTCGGCGGATCGGGCACGCACTGGGCGGGCATGGCCTGGCGATTCCTGCCGTTCGACTTCGAGCCCTATAGTTTCACACTCAAGCGCTACGGCCAGCAGCAAATCGAAAAAGGCCTGATCGTGCAAGACTGGGGCGTGACGTATGACGACCTCGAACCCTTCTACGAGCGCTTCGAAAAAATCGCCGGCGTATCGGGCAAGGCCGGCGTATTGAATGGCGAGAAGATCGACGGTGCGAACATCTTCGAAGGCAACCGCAAGAGTGAATTCCCGCTGCCGCCACTCGCCACCACCCGCCTGACCGACCTGTTCACCGAAGGCAGCAAAAAGCTTGGCTTGCACCCATTCATGGTGCCCGCAGGCCAGGCCTCGCAGGCCTACACCAACCCGCTGGGTGTGCGGATGGGGCCCTGCACCTACTGCGGCTACTGCCTGTATTACGGCTGCGGCAACTTCTCCAAGTCGAGCCCGAATGCCTGTGTGATTCCCGCGTTGATGCAGCGCAGTAATTTCACCGTGCTGACCGAATCGGCCGTGCTGCGCGCCAACCTCGCCGAAGACGGCAAGACCGCCACCGGCGTGAGCTACCTCGACCGCAACAAAATGGAGTGGGAGCAACCGGCGGACATCGTGATTTTCTCCGCCTTCCAGATGCAGAACGTGCGGCTGTTGCTGCTCTCGAAAATCGGCAAACCCTACAATCCCGAGACCCGCCAAGGCGTGGTGGGCCGCGCCTACAGTTTCCAGACCGTGTCCGGCGCCAACCTGTTTTTCGAGGACGAGCAGCTCAACCAGTACATCGGTGCAGGCGCCCTCTCCGCCCAGGTGGACGACTACAACGGCGACAATTTCGACCACACCGGCAAGGGCTTCATCGGCGGCGCCGGGATCCTCGTGGTAGCCCGTGGTGCGCGTCCGATCGGCAACGCAGACGCTGTCCCACCAGGCACTCCACGCTGGGGCAGCGAATGGAAAAAAGCCTATACCCACGCGTTCCAGAACGGCACGTTCATCTTCAACCAGGGCACCAGCTTTTCCCATGATGAGTGCTACCTGGACCTGGACCCGGAATACAACGATGCCAATGGCGACCCGTTGATTCGCGTGACCTTCGACTACAACGAGAACGACCGGCGCATGGCCAAGTTCACCGAAGACAAAGCGGTGGAAATCGGCAAGGCCATGGGTGCAAAAATCGTCAACGGCTTTGACTCGGCAGCCGTGAACTATGGGCCTTACCTGCCCTCCAGCGACCACACCATCGGCGGCGCGGTGATGGGCCTGGACCCGAAAACCAGCGTACTCAACCGCTATCAGCAGAGCTGGGACGTGCACAACGTCTTCGTCCTGGGTGCCTCTTCATTCCCGAACAACGCCGGCTATAACCCGACGTCGACCATTGGCGCGCTGAGCCTGTGGACCGCCAAGGCGATCATTGACCAATACCTGGCCAAACGCGGCCCACTGGTGGAGGTACCGGTATGAATGCGCGCTTTCGCATGGCCCTGACGGCCACCGCCGTATTGTCCCTGGGTTCCGCCATCGGCCTGTATGGTGCATTCGGCATTGCCGATGCAGCGGACAGCATTGCGCAACCCGGGCAGCAATCTGCTGACGGCGCCGGGGTCAAGGCGCCTGCCACCCAGGCACAGGAAGACCCGGCGGTGACGCGCGGACGCTACGTGGCGATTGCCGGCGACTGCGCGGCCTGTCACACCGATCCGCATCACGGCAAGCCGTTCGCCGGTGGCTACGCACTGGAAACGCCGTTTGGCAAGTTGCTCGCCAGCAACATCACCTCCGACAAGAACACCGGCATCGGCGCCTGGACCGAGCAGGAATTCACCCGCGCGGTGCGCGAAGGCAAAGGCCGGCATGGCGAAAACCTCTACCCGGCGATGCCCTACAACGCCTACGTGAAAGTCAGCGACCAGGACATGCATGACCTCTGGGCCTACATGCAGACCGTCCCGGCGGTGAACAACGAGGTGGTATCCAACCAGTTGCCATTCCCGTTCAACATCCGCCTGATGATGATGGGCTGGAACCTGCTGTTCTTTGATAACACACCGTTCCAACCGCAGGCTGAGGCGTCTGCGCAGGTCAACCGGGGCGCGTACCTGGTACAGGGCCTGGGCCACTGTGCAGCGTGTCACACGTCAAAGAACTTCCTCGGCGGTGACAAGGGCGGCGCGTTCCTGCAAGGCGGCGAGTTGGCTGGCTGGCACGCACCGGAAATTACCGGCAACCCCTACGTCGGTATCGGCGGCTGGAGCGATGCGCAACTGGTGCAGTACCTCAAGACCGGCAGCAACCACGTGGCCGTGGCGTCGGGCCCGATGGCCGAAGCCGTGACCAACTCCACCCAGCACCTGCGCGACGAGGACCTGTACGCCATCGCGGCTTACCTCAAGACCTTGCCTGGCTCGGACACCCGCAGCCCGCGGCCGCTCAACGCCTCCGGCACATTGATGCAGCAAGGCGCGAATGTGTACTCGGCCAACTGCTCGGCGTGCCACAGCAGCGACGGCAAGGGCATCAACCAACTGGCCTCGAGCCTGGCCGGCAACCCCGGCATCCAGGCAGAAAATCCACAAAGCCTGATCACCACGGTGCTCGAAGGCGGCCGTAGCGCGGTGACCGTCGACAACCCCACCAGCGGTGCGATGCCGAGCTTTGCGTGGAAATTGTCGGACCAGCAAATTGCGGCGACGCTCTCGTATATCCGCAACAGCTGGGGCAACACCGCCCCCGAGGTGAGCGCCAAACAGGTCGCCGCTGTACGCGAAGACCGCAAGCTGCCAGCCCAACTGAGCGCCGACGGCACCTCCCGCTGAACCCGTGACGCGGCCTGCTCCAGGCCGCGTCCCTGCCTTTGAAGGAACAATCAGATGCTACGTTTTCCACTGCGCTGCCTGGCGGCCTGCGTTGCCATGGGCGTACCTGCAACACACGCTGCGGATGCGTTCGCCATCGACTCACCCTGGATGAGCGGCGATTGGGGCGGCCTGCGCAGCGCCTGGCTGGCCCAGGGGGTGGATATCAAGTTGGGTTACACCGGCGAAACCTCGACCTTGCTACGTGGCGGTTACCAGCACAAAGACCGCTCGACCCGCTACGCCGACCAATTCAACGCAGGCGTCGACATCGACCTGCAAAAGCTGCTGGGCTGGCAGGACGCAGCCTTTAGCCTGGGGCTGACCAACCGCAACGGCGCCAATAACCTTAATCAAAAGATCAGCGCACCCGGCGCCGCCGGCATGGGCTCGACCCAGGAGATCCAGGGCCGTGGCAGCGTGACCCGCCTCAGCGAACTGTGGTTGAGCAAGGGCTGGCTTGACGATGCGGTGAACATCAAGCTGGGCCGGTTCGCCGTCAGCGATGACTTCGCCGTGGAAGACTGCCTGTTCCAGGGGCTGGCGTTCTGTGGCTCGCAACCGGGCAACTACGTGAACAGCATCTACAACGGCCCGATCAGCCAATGGGCCGCACGGTTGCGCTACCGCTTGAGCCCGACGGTGTATGCACAGGTCGGCGCGTTCAATGTGAACCCGTCGAACCTGGAGAATGACAACGGCCTCAAGCTCAACACCCACGGCACCACCGGCACCTTCACGCCGCTCGAACTGGTATGGAGCCCGACTATCAACCAACTGCCCGGCGAATACCGTGTGGGTTATTACCACAGCACCGCACAGGCCGAGGATGTGTACAAGGATCAGTTCGGGCAAGCGGCGGCCACCCGTGGCAACGCCTATCGCACCGATGCCACACGGCATGGCGAGTGGGTCGTGGCCAAGCAGCAGCTGACCTCGGTCAACGGCGACACTTCTCGCGGTTTGACCCTGACGGCCAGCGCAACGTTCCAGGATCGCAACACGACGGCGATCGACAGCTACCAGAAACTCAGCCTGGTCTATAAGGGCCTGTGGGATGCGCGTCCCACCGACACGCTGGGCGCCGGCATTGCACGTGTTCACGCCAGCTCGGTGTTCCTGCGCAATGCCCGCGCGGTAAACGCCGCTGGCGGTGACTTGCCCGAGCAGCACAGTGAATATGTTGCCGAGCTGAACTACGGGATCCAGGCCACACGCTGGTTGAACATCATGCCGAACCTGCAGTACGTGAAGGACCCGGACGGCGTTCGTCAGGTCAAGAATGCCCTGGTACTGGGCCTGCAAGTACAATCGCAGTTTTAACCGGCCACAGGATACGCACGCAGCATGGGCAACACCCTCAAGCGTCACGGCCTGATCAAGGTCGCAGAATTGGCCGGCGTCAGCCTGAGCACCGTGGACCGGGTCCTCAATGATCGCGGGGGCGTGTCCGACACCAAGCGGCGCAAGGTCCTGGCGATGGCGCGTGCGCTGGGTGTGCGTCGCGGCCTGCCCGCGCCGTTCACCGGCCCGATGGTCGTCGATGTACTGTTGGCCGACAGCGCCACTGACCATTTCAAGCGCCTGGATGCGGCGTTCGAGCGCCAGGCACAACGCCTGCGCTCGGACCTCACGTTGCGCCGCCAGCGCTGGCCGGAAAACGCCCCCGGGCAACTGCTCGACGCCCTGCGCAAACCGCGTTCGCGGCGCCATGGCATGATTGTCGTCGCGCCCGACACGCCGGACGTGCACCAGGCGCTGAACACCATCGTGCAGAACGGCACGCCCACCATCTTGCTGACCACCAACCTCAGCACGGTCGAGGGCGCGGTGTATGTCGGCATCGACAATCACGCCGCCGGGCGCAGTGCCGGGCGCTTGATGAGCGAATGGATCGGCCAACGCCCCGGCGCTGTGCTGCTGACGGTCAATTCGCTCGCCTACAGCGCTCATCAGGAGCGCGCCAGAGGCTTCATCGACGTAATGACGCAGCGCGCACCGGCTACGCGCATTGTCGGCCCGGTCGAGTGCTTTGATGACGATGAACTGAGCCGCGTGGCCGTCGCGCAGTGCCTCGCCGTCGGGCCCTTGGCAGGGCTGTATGACACCGGCAGCGGTTCGCAGGGTATCTATGCGGCGTTGGCGCACAGGCAGGTCGATCCGGTATGGATCGGCCATGAGGCCACCCCCCAGCACGCCGCGCTGCTGCGCCAGGGCGTGATGTCGCTGGTGCTCGATCAGGACCCGGAAGGTCAGGTGCAGGCCAGCATCGACTATCTGCTGCACACCCACGGCATGATCGACACGCCTGCGCTGCTGCCACTGGCGATGAAAATCATCATCGAGGAAAACCTGCCCGGCGCCTTGTGACCGCTGCGGTTGATTGCAGGCGAGCGCAGCGCCTGCCTTTGTGTGATGTCGATTGAACGATGCGTTGGCGCACGGGCTCTATCCACTAGAGCAGCGCGCGCAGCAGAATTTCAGCGCGTCGCGTCCACGTCCACTCACAAAAGGTCAGTCCATGTCTTACGATTAAAAGGGTACCGCCAGTGTCATCACGGCCTCTCGTCATCTGGGTACCGCTTCAGATGAACACCTCAATGAGTCGGTGGAAATCCAACTGACCAGCAGCGGCAAGCCGACAATCGCGCGCCTGAACTTCGACCGGCCCCTTCAATGGCCTGGGCACCCGAACTTTGTCGCGGTCAACCTGCCCGATGGCTCATCCGTAGGCGGCGTGATCGTCGAGATCGAACGAACCACGGACGGCCCTGGCTGGGTGACGTTCACCGTGGACGACTGACGGAGGTGCCGTCGTCAGGCATCCGGGTGTTCACTCGCGACCGAATCGGCGGCGTCCACGTCCGACATATCTTCTTCAAGCGGCGCACCGTCTTCCGGCGGCAGCGGGATCTCCCCTTCCGTGCGCTTCGGGTCCGGGCCGGTTTCGTTGTCAGTGGTGCGCGTTACCACCTGTTGGGATTGGTTGCCCGGCGCTTTTTCGTCAATGTGCATGCTGTCTCTCCAGTCTGGCGCGCGGGGAATCCGGGCTTAAACATGAGAGGCAGCGGGTGCACGAGAGTGCCGGGCAATGGACGAACGGCGAGACGCGCACTGCAGTCAAACAAATCCAGCCTCCGGCCCGCACTTGATCTACGATTAAAAGCCCACCGCCCGCCTCTCGGAGAATCCGCATGAACCCGCACACCACCGCGCTTGTGTTGATCGAATTCCAGAATGATTTCACTACCCAGGGTGGCGTGTTCCATGACGCCGTCAAAGACGTCATGCACGCCACCGACATGCTCGCCAATACCGCCACCACGGTGCAGCAAGCCCGCAAGCTCGGGGTGAAGATCGTGCATTTGCCGATCAGCTTCGCCGCGGGGTACCCCGAACTGACCACGCGCGACTATGGGATTCTCAAGGGCGTGGCCGACGGCAACGCCTTCAGTGCGGGCACCTGGGGCGCCGAGATCACTGCGACGCTGTCCCAGGACAGCAGCGATATCGTCGTCGAAGGCAAGCGCGGGCTGGATGGCTTTGCCACCACGGGCCTGGACCTGGTGTTGCGCAACAACGGCATCCAGACGCTGGTGGTGGCGGGTTTCCTGACCAACTGCTGCGTCGAGGGCACGGTGCGCTCGGGGTATGAGAAAGGCTACAACGTTGTCACCCTGACCGACTGCACGGCGACGTTTACCGAGGAACAACAGCAGGCGGCGGAAAATTTCACACTGCCGATGTTTTCGCAGACGCTGAAACACACGCAGTTTCTGCAGGCGCTGACGGCCCCATGAAAAAAACCGGCGACTCCTGGATGAGTCGCCGGTTTTTGCTTATTCGGTCGGCGCGTACTGCATTTCACCGTTGCCGAACGACCAGTCCTCGCGCTTCACGTCCACCAGGCTGATCCACACATCCTCCTTGCGCAGCCCGGTCTTGGCGTGAATGCCTTCTGCGATGAATTGATAGAAGGCCTTTTTCACCGCCACGCTGCGCCCGGCATTCCAGGTGACCTGAATAAACACGATGCTGGGGGTGTAAGTCACGCCCAGGTAGCCAGCGGCGGGATACACCAGTTTATCGCGGGCATGCCGATTGATGATCTGGAATTTGTCGTGCTCGGGCACATTCGCAACGCTGGTCATCGCCGCGTACACCACGTCGCCAATGGCGGCAGCGGTTGCTTCGGTAGTGTCGGCGGCGAGGTCGATTCGAACTAAAGGCATGGCAGAATCCTTGGCAGGTCGGTGGCCATTCCACAGCGGCGGCCCGTGATCACTACCCTAGGCCTGTGCGAACAATTCATCAATCGCATATTCAGCAATAATAAATATGATTATTACGCATATTGAAGCCGCATGACCTGTGGCGCTTGCATGAACCGAACGCGAAAAAGCCGTAACATGCGGCCTTCGTTCAACACCTCATGGAAGACATCACGCATGAACAACCTGTCTGGCGCGCTGCGCCTGGTAGTCTCCCTGCCGATTTACGCCGCGTCCATCCTCACGTCCCTGCTCACTCTCAAGCCGCTGTTCGATGCGGGGATGATCTTGCTGGCGGGCTTCCTGACCCCTTATCAAATTGGCCGCGTGCTCGGCTATTTACTTGCCAGTGCGATATTGACCACGATTGCCGCCGGTCTGTGGATGCTGGCTCGGTACGTGCGCACGTCGCGTTTTCGCAAACAGCCGGCGCCGGTGGCCAACCCGTTGCCGTGAAGCAGATGCTTAGTTCGACGGGGCTTTGACTGTCGCGCTCTGCCCCGTCTCGACATCACGAATGTCATAGCTCCAGCGGCCCTTCGACGCCTCGCCATACAGCCCATAGGTTCGGCCACCGACCAGGCTCACCGTGGTTGCGAGGGGCGCGGTTCGGCCCTCCCCAATCGACCAGGTAGCTTGCAGGGTGTGGGTGCCGGCGCCGAGGCGGTATTCGTTCTGGCGACCCAGCCAGAACAGCGTCCCGTTGTTATCAATACGGGTGATCGTCAGGTGTTTATCGAACTGCTGGATGACCGCAACCTGGTCCGCAGGTTTTCCTTCTGCGCTCTGGTGCTCGTAATGAATACAGCCGGTCAGCGCCAGGCTGAAGCCCAGCATCGAGAACGCACGAACGTGTTTGGCAAGCATGCTTTCAATCCCTTGAAAAGGGCGTGATCCTAAAGCCATTCAGCACGTGCATCAACCGCCAATCAGGCCCGCGCGCCAATCAACACAACCACCCCACCCCATTGCCGCACCTTGATCGGCAGGCTCTGCTCGAGGGCCTCGAGGGTCTGCCGCGCATCGTCCAGGGGGAAGCGCCCGGTCACGCGCAGACCGGCTACAGCGGCGTCCAGGCGCACGATGCCGTTGCGATACGGGCGAATTGCGTCGACCACGCTGGCCAGGGTCTGGTTGCGCACCACCAGCCAGCCGTCAAGCCAGGCGGTATCGGTGGCGGCCATGGGCACCTGGGTAAGGATGCGCTGATGATCGAACAGCGTGCTCTGGTGCATCGCCACCCGCTGCTGCGTGCCGCCTTCGAAGTGCAACACCGCGTCCGCATCCAGGGTCACCAGGCGTATCGCGGCGCCCTGTTCGCTCAGCATCAGGCGGCCGGTGCTGGCGCTGATGCGGCCGGCGCGGGTGTCGACCCGCAGCGGGCGCAGCACATTCACCAGCATTTCCCCGGCGCGCAGCTCGAGGCTGCGCGGCTCCCCCTTCAGCGTGGCGAGCACCTGGCTGCGCGCATTCAACTTGAGTGTGCTGCCATCCGCCAGTTGCCAGGTGCGACGCTCGGCGGTACCCGTGGCATAGGACTGCCCCGCGTCGTCGAAACGCGAGACCCAGCCCGCGCCCGCCGCCAGGCCCACCGCACACAGGCTGGTACGCAGGAACGAACGCCGGCTGCTCGGCTGCTCCAGGCTGCGCAACAGCTGCGCGCTGGAGCGTCCACGCCACGGCGAGGCCTTGAGTTGGTCGAGGCCGGCGATCAGTTGCGCGTACACCTGGCGATGGTGCGCCGAGGTACTGCGCCATTCATCCAGCGCTTGTTGCTGCGCGGGGCTGAAGTCGCCGGACTGGATTTGCACCAGCCAGCCGATGGCCTCTTCGGCCACCGGGTCGTTCAACGGGTGTTTGCTCACTCACTCAACCCCAGGTAACAGGCTCGCAGGGCCTGGGTCATCAATTGGTGGATGCGCCCCAGGGACAGGCCCAGCCGTTCACTGATCTGTGTGTAGGTCATGCCGTCCAGCTGGCTGTGCACGAACACCGCCTTGGCCTGCCCCGAGAGGCCATCGAGCAGACGGTCGATGGCCAGCAGGCTCTCGATCAGGATCAACTGTTCCTGCGGCGACGGGTGCACGTGTTCGGGCACCTCGGCGAGGATCTGCAGGTACGCCCTCTCCAGGTCGCGACGGCGCCAGCTCTCGTACATCAGGCGCTGGGCGATGGTGGTCAGCAGCGCGCGCGGTTCGCGGATTGCAGTGGGATCGGGCAGCATCCACACCTTGAGGAACGTCTCGGCGGCGATATCCTCAGCGCTATGGCTGCAGCCGGTGCGGTAGGACAACCGCGCGCACAACCAGCTGTAGTGCTGCTGGAAAATCTGGCCGATGAGGCGGGTCTTGAGCAAAGCATTCGGGTCCATAGGTCCATAATCTTCATGGACTGCACACGCCAGCGGACAAGTGGTGGTGGGCCTGTCGGTTTGAGGTAGACCTGCATCCGGGCAGGTGAATCCAGTTTGCCCCAGTGGGCATCACCAGATAAAAGAATAAAAAAAGCCATCAAACTGCATTTTTTGCATAACCCTGAACAACCTTCCAGGCACGCAAAGTCACCGCCCGCAACCATCGCGGGCAGTGTGAAACTGCGCTTACTGAGCGGCCAGTTGCGCCTCGCTGCGCTCCTGTTCACGCAGTGGCCGTACCAGCCAGGTCACCACCACCGTCAACACCAGCAGGATCAGCGCCAACACCCACAGCACGCCGTGGAAGGCACTGTCATAGCCTCCGATAAACAGGCTGTGCACGGTGCTAGCCTGCTCTGTGCCCAGCGCCTGCAGCGAACCGGTCAGGTTGCCGGCGGCTACCTCGTCGATCCAGCGTTGCAGGGTGCCGGGGTCCGGTGCCAGGCGGCTCAAGGTGGCGCGCAATTGGCTGTCGAGCAAGGTCGCCAGGAGCGAGCCGTACAAGGCCACGGCAATCGCCTCACTGCCCAGGCGGAATGTGTTGAGCAACCCGGCGGCCATCCCGGCCTTTTGCTCCGGGACGGTCTTCAGCGCCAGCCCATCCACCAGCCCCGCCGACAGGCCCATGCCGATGCCTACCAGCAGCAAGGGCAGCGCCAATTGCCACAGCGCCACACCCACCTGGCTGACCAGCGCCAGCGCGACCACGCCGACCAGCAAGGCAATCAGGCTGGCCTTGAGGATGCCGATCGCCGACACCCCGCGCGCCGCCCACTTGCCGGCCAGGATCGGGCAAAACAGCATCGGTACCGTGAGCAGCAACATCGCCAGGCCGGCGTGGGTCGCGCTCAGTTGCAGCACGCCGAACAAGTAGCTCGGCAGGTAGGTCAGCAACGTCACGAAGCCGAACGACGCCGCGACCGTCACCAGCGCCAGGCCGACAAAGGGCCCGCGCGCCAGCAGCGACAGGTCGAGCATCGGCTGGCGATGACGCCGCTCCTGCCAGGTGAATACCGCCAGCAACACTGCTGCCACGGCCACCAGGCCGAGTACGCCCTGGCTGCTCCAGCCCCATTGCGAGCCCTGCACGATGGCAACCATCAGCGCCAGCAACGCCAGCACGAACAGCGTCGCCCCCGGCACATCGAAGCGCGCGGTGCGCTCAGCCAATGCCCCGTCGCGGGTAATCAGCGGGCTCCCCAACAGGACAATCACCAGGGTCACCGCATGCGCCCAGAAAATCGCGCGCCAGCCGACACTGTCCAGCAACAGGCCGGACAAGGTCGGCCCCAGGCTGACACCCAGCCCCGCCACCGTGCCGAACAGGGCAAATGCGCGCAGCCGCGCCGGGCCGCTGAAGTGGGTGGACAAAATAGCGATGCCGCAGGAGAAAATCGCCGCCGCGCCGATGCCCGCCAGTCCCCGTGCCGCGTCCAGCAGCCAGGCACTCTCGGCCACCGCAGACAGCACCGAAGCGACCACGTACAGCGACGCACCGGCGACGAAGCAGCGCTTGCGCCCGAGCCGATCCGCCAGCGCGCCCCAGGCCAGGGTGAAGCAGGCGAACGCCAGGTTGAAGGCGTTGACCACCCATTGCAGGCTGGTCAGCGGTGCCTGGATATCCGCGCCGATGGCCGGCAGCGCGAGGGCCGTGCCGGAAATGGAACTGGGCACGACAAATATCGCCAGCAGGATGATGCTCAGTAGCGCCGTATCGGCAAAGGTCGTTTTCATGGGTCCTTCCAGGTCAGGTTGAAGTAAAGCCGAGCACCGGTAAACGGGCCGGACGGCGCAGGATGATGCCGTCGATCCAGGGCACCTGGTCCGCCGGCACCGCCAGGCGCAGGTTGGGAAAGCGTTGCACGAGGATCTGCAACACCGTGGTGATTTCCAGCCGGGCGAGCGCCGCGCCCATGCAGTTGTGCATGCCATAGCCGAACTGCAAATGCCGCGCGCCCTTGCGGTCCAGGCGAATCGCCAGCGGCTCGGGGAATGCCGCCGGATCGCGGTTGGCGGCAAACGCATCGGCGTAGATGATGCTGCCCTCGGGGATCAGCCCCCACGGCCCTTCCAGGTCGACACTGGCCAGGCGCGGAAAGGTCGAGATAGTGCCCAGCGGGATCAGCCGCAGCAGTTCTTCGACGGCCTCCGGAATCAGCGTCGGGTCCTCCACCAATTGCTGCCACAGCTGGGGCGCAGCCAGCAAGGTGTACACCGACTTGGTCAGCACGGTGAGGATGTTCTGGTCGCCGCCGATCAACACACCGAGCAGGATGCCCACCAGTTCCTTGTCGTTGAGCGGCGGTTCGCTGTCGGCACGGCTGGCGACGAAACGCTGGATCAACCCATCGGGATAGGTTGGCCGCGCGCCGGTGACCAGGTCGGTCAGGTAGTTGTAGACGCCCCAGAACTGGTTCAGCAGCTCCGGCACATCCGCGTCCGACGCCACCTGCACGGTATGGCTGAGGGGTCGGTAGTACTCGCGATCGCTCAAGGGAATGCCGAGCAACTGGCAATCCACCGTCGCGGGAATGTGGTCGAGCACCTGGGCAAACAGGTCGGCACCGGGCGCCTGGCGTTGCAGCACGTCCAGGCGTTCGTGGGTGGTTTGCTCGACCTTCTCACGCAGCACCGCCACGCCGCTCGGGCTGAAGTCACGCGCGACCACTTTGCGCAGGCGGCCGTGGTCGGGAATGTCATTGTTGAGCAGCAGTTCGGGCGGCGTAATAGTCGGCAAAAAGCTCGCGCCGTCTTCTTCGTTGCACGGGGCACGAATCGCGCGGTTATCCAACAGCAGCGCCTGCACGTGTTCATATCGAGTCAAGTGAAAGGCCAGGTGGCCGCTGGGCAGCAGGATCCTCGGCAAGCCATTGGCCGGGCTTGCAGGTTGATAAGCCGGCGGCGCATCCAGGTGCGGGATGCGCGCCACGGTCACTTCAGGTGTGGCGGTCACGGCGATATTCATCAGGCAGGCTCCACGGCAGGTTGCAACAGGCTTACACCGGTGACGCGCTGCAGTTGCGCGAGGGCCTGGTGGTTGTCGGTGAAGTGCAGCACTTGCCAGCCCAACGCTGCAGCGGCGTGAATATTTTCCGCCACGTCATCGATCAACAGGCTGTGCTGCGGCGCCACGCCCGAACGTGCGGTGGCCACCTCAAAAAACGCCGTGTCCGGCTTGCGGGTGCGCTCCTGGCTGGAGTCGACGATCAGGTCCACGACCTCATCCAGGCCGACCATCCCGCGCCAATGCAGCGACCACTCGACCACGTTGTTGGTGAGAATACCGACGCGAAAACCGCTACGTTTCAACGCGCGCACGGCGGCCACTAGTGGCGCATTCGCGGGCACCCCGGCGAACCATTGCTCGCCGAAGCCTTGCAGGCGCGCACGCGACAGGTCGATCTGCGGATCGCGGCGACGCAGCGCCTGCTCCAGCCGTGCGCCCCACTCGCGCTCGGTCAGCAAGGCGTTCTCCACCGGTGCGAGCATTGGCACGCCCAACTCGTCCGCCACGTCGCTCATGGCAAGCTGCAACACGCGCGGGGCCAGGCCGGTCTTGACCTGGTACTGATCGAACAATGCCGGGATCGGCGGCGACAGCACGCCGCCGAAATCGAACCAGATAAACTCCGGCGCGCTCATCGCACACCCCCTGCCACCAGGGCCAAGGGCTGGCTGGCAGCCACCGGCAGCAACTCCAGTTCGGCGGTGGCAATCACCACGCCGTCCTGCTCGACATCCAGCGCGAGGGTGATCTGGCCGTGTTCATCACGGGACAAGGAGGCGAGATCTGCACGCACCCGCGTCGGCAGACCGAACTCGCCGAACCGCGTGAACACCACATGGCAGCGCGACAGCAACAGTTGCTCGGGGGCGACCTGCAGTTGCCGGTCAGCCGCCACCAATGCGACCTGGCGAAAGCCTTCGAGCAACAGCATGCCGGGGATATGATCCAGCGGATGGTCGAAGATCGCCGGGTTGTTGAGGTCGACGATCAGCGGCGCGACCAGGCTCTCGGCACCCTGCTCCAGGTCCCGGCCGAGCACCACGTTATTCAACCAGTGGCGCCCCACCGCCGAAGGGCTCAAGGGCGGCGGCAGTTGTGCCAATGGGTCGGCGTCCAACGGAATAGCCGCCAAGCCACGGGCACGCATCTTGTTCCAGGCCGCGCCGCTCATCCAGCGAATGCTCATGCGTTCGTGGCGCGCGGCGACTTCGCCATTGATGCTCAGCGACATGTTGAGGGTGACGCCGCTGCGCTCGCCATGGCGCAGGTATTCATCCACGACATACACATCGATCGACGCTGACGCCGGGCGATCGCCGACCACCAGCAAATGCCGTTCGGTCACCCGAGTGACACTGTCCAGATAAATAAACTTGTCCTGGGCATTCACTTGCAGAAACGCGTGGGAGATATAAATCGACGCCTGCCGGAACACTTCAAGCAATAACAACATGTCGTAGTGCGCGGCACGGTGCGTATGTTCACTGAAGTAACTGTGGGTGCGCGGTAATTGCGCACTGCAGCGAAAGTGTCCGTCCTTGATGCGTTCGGCGCCGGTCAGGAATACTTCGCTGACGGCGGCACGGTGCACCATGCTGCGCGGAACGGTGTTTTCGCAATGCAGGCTCGGCACCGAGCCAAGCGGGTTCAAAACTGATACGTCAGACATGGGCATCTGTCTCCTGATGAGCTTTTCCGTAAGCGTGCAGACCGCCGTACATGTTCACATCGGTGAACTTTGTATGCTGTGCGCGGACAACCCGATCTGGCTGTCAGTACCCTTGTGCGAATACTCCCTTATATTTTCAGTGCGCACTTAGATCAGTTTGATCGAAGCTTATGCGCACAACAAAATCATCTAGACACCCAACTAATCGTTCTAACTTAGTGGTGAAAATCCGCCCGCGAAGTTGCTCAAGGTCGTAAAGAACATCACGACCCGGAGCAGATTTGCATGTTGAAAACAGGATTCACCCTGGCGCCGCTGGCCTGCGCATTGGCCCTCGGCGGGCTGACGCTGCCGACCCTGGCGTTGGCTCAAAACGAGGCGACGTCGGTACAGACGGTGATTGATTTCAATATCCCCGCAGGGCCGCTGGATGAGGTGCTGCTGAGCATCTCCCAGCAAAGCGGCCATCCGATTGCGTTTGACCCGCCGCTGGTAGAAGGCCGCGCCAGCCGCTCGATCCAGGGCCGCTTGAGCCAGGAACAGGCGCTGGGCATTGCCTTGAGTGGCTCCCAATTGGGCTTCAGCCAGACCGCCAGCGGTGCGGTGTTGATCCACCGACTGGCCAGCACCGCCGCCCCCGCTGCCGCCATCAACAGCGAGCCGCAGGCACCGCGACTGAAATCGGTCGAAGTGATCGGCACCCGCCGCAGCGACGTCACTGCCCTGCAAAGCGCGGCGCCGGTGGATGTGATCAGCAGCGAACAGCTGGAACGTGCCGGCACCGATAACCTCGCCAAGGCCCTGGAAACCCTGGTGCCGTCGGTGAACTACCCGCAAGTCAACGGCACCGACGGCGTGTCGTCACAGCGGCCGGTGTCGTTGCGCGGGCTGGCGGCCGACCAGGTGCTGGTGCTGGTCAATGGCAAGCGTCGGCATGCCTCGGCCTTCGTCAACACCAAGGCCACCCTGGGCCGTGGCTCCCAGGCGGTGGACCTGTCGACGATTCCGGTCAGCGCGGTCGACCATATCGAAGTGCTGCGCGACGGCGCCTCGGCGCAGTACGGCTCGGACGCGATTGCCGGGGTGATCAACATCGTGCTCAAGGAGCAGGACCACGGCGGCGCGGTGCAGAGCACTTTTGGCCAGTACACCAAGGGCGATGGCTTTCGTCGCTCGGTAGGCGGCTGGACCGGCTTCACCTTGCCTGGCGACGGTTTCCTGACCCTCAGTGGCGAAGGCCTTCGCAGCGAACGCACCTCCACCGGCGGCACCGATGGTCGGCAGTTCTACCCCTCCGGCGATGCCCGCGAAGCGGATGCCGACCGTCACTGGCGCTACGGTTCCCCGGGCCTTGAGGACTGGAACCTGGCGCTGAACAGCGGCCTGGCACTCAACGACGCAGTCGACCTGTACGGCTTTGCCACCTACCAGGACCGCACCGGTGAATCCCAGGCGACTTTTCGCCGCCCGATTGACCCCAACAACCTGGTGGCCGTGTACCCCAACGGTTTCCTGCCACTGCTGGATGTGCGCTCGCGGGATGCCTCGGTCACCGGCGGCGTGAAGATCCGCGATGAACAGCTCGGCAGCTTCGACCTCAGCGCCAACTACGGGCGCAACCGCATCGACTATCACCTCAGCGATTCGCTGAATGCCAGCCTTGGCCCCGCCAGCCCGACGAGCTTCAACGCCGGGGCGCTGGTGAATGAGCAGACCAACGTCGGCCTTGATCACGTCAAGGAATTCAAGGTCGGCTGGGGCGCCGGCCCCCTGGTGTTTTCCAGTGGCCTGGCCTGGCGCAACGAGTCCTATGAAGTGATCGCCGGCGACCTCGCTTCCTGGACCCACGGCATGGCGCTGCCCGCCCGCGCGGGTGGCGCCCAGGGTTTCCCTGGCACCCAGGACAGCGACGAAGGCCGCTATGCCCGCCACGTGTTCGGCGGCTACCTGGGCCTCGAGCAGCAGGTCACCGAAAAGCTGCAACTGGGCCTGGCCGGACGCAGCGAGCACTACGACGATTTCGGCACCACCACGACCGGCAAGTTTTCCGCGCGTTATGACTTCACCCCGCAGTGGGGCCTGCGCTCGACCCTGAGCAGCGGCTACCGTGCGCCGACCCTCGGGCAGATCGGTACCTCGGCGACCCAGACCGAATTCAAGGCCGGCGACCCGACCGCCTACCAGGTCGGCACCGTCAGCGTGAACACGCCCGTGGCGCGGGCCTTGGGCGCAACTGACCTGAAGCCGGAAAAATCCACCAGCCTGTCCCTCGGCGTGGTCTGGCAACCGATTGAGCGCGCCAGCGTCAGCGTCGATGCGTACCACATCCGCATCAAGGACCGCATCGCCCTGTCGGAAACCCTCAGCGGCACCCAGGTCAGCCAGATTCTCGCCAACCAAGGCTATGGCAATTACTCCGGGGTGAGCTTTTTCACCAATGCGCTGGACACCAAGACCAGCGGCGTCGACGTCGCTGCCCACTATCGCCTGGACCTGGCCGATGCCAGCCAGTTGACCCTCAACGGCGCCTTCAACTACAGCAAGACCCAGGTCACCGACATCAAGGACAACCCCGGCCCCCTGGCCGGCACCGGCATCACCCTGATCAATCGTGAAGCCTTGAGCTACGTGGAAAGCGCCTCGCCCAACAGCAAGCTGATCCTCGGTGCCGACTGGCGCAAGGGGGCCTGGCAGGCGAGCTGGAACACCATTCGCTACGGCACCTACACCCTCGATTCCAACCTCGGCGAAGCCCGCGACCAGACCTTTTCGGCGCAATGGGTGAGCAACGCCAGCGTGTCCTACGACATCAGCCAGGCACTCACCCTGACCCTGGGCGGCAACAATATTTTCGACAGCTACCCGGACAAGATCGACGTCGCCAACCGCTTTGTCGGCGGGCGCGTGGCCTACCAGAGCATCTCGCCGGCTGGTGCCGAAGGCGCCTTCTACTACGTGAAAGCCGACTACCGCTTCTGACCCTCACAAGGAGTTCCCGATGAGCTTTGATCCTGTGCGTTTTACCCAAGTGTTCGAACACGAATTTGCCCTGGCCAAGCAGTTGCTGATCAAGCACCAGGCGCTGTCGAGCAACGAGGCGGGCAACATCAGCCTGCGCATTCCTGGCGAGGAGCGGCTGGTGATCGCCTCGCTCAGCGGCGCCGACAGTGGCGTGGCGGCCATCGTCGATTTCGACCTGCGCCACAGCCAGGGCAGCCTCACCGACAACCTCCAGGAAGTCGCCGCGCTGCATGTGGCGATCTACCGCGAGCGCCCGCAAGTCAATGCGGTGATCCACACCCACTCGCCGTACCTCACCGCCTTCGCCATCGCCGGGCGCCCGCTGCGTGCCCACGCCGCACAGCTGCTGGGGATCCTGGCGGAAGATGAGGAAATCCCGCTGACCGCCTGGGGCCCGCGTTATGCCCCGGAGCCGGTGGTCGCGGCGCTGCGTGAGCATCCCCACGCGCCGGCGGCGTTGCTGGCCAATCATGGGCCGTTTGCCTGGTCGGAGCGTGATGTGCTCGCGGCGACGCGCTTGCTGGTGAACCTTGAAGAAGCCGCCTACCTGACCTTCCTGGCCCAGCAACTCGGCACGCCACAGCCCTTCCCCAGCGGCGCGGCGCAGCGTTCGCGGCTGGGCTGGAGTGCGACATGAGCCGGACGGTCGCCGCCCTCGCGCTCCTGGCAGCGTTCGCCGTGCCCGCCCACGCCGAGCCCCTGCTGGAACGTGCGCAATCGCGCGGCACGCTGAACGTCTGCACCAGTGACGAATTCCCGCCGTTCAAGACCCTGGACGCCCAAGGCAAACCCGCCGGCTTGATCATGGACCTGATCGTCGACCTGCAACAGCAGCTGTCCGCCGAGGTCGGCCAGCCGCTGAAGCTGCAACTGGTGCAGGTCAACCCGTTGAACCGTTTGCTGTTCCTCGACCAGGGGCGTTGCGAAGTGCTGGTCACTTCGTTGCTCGACACCCCGGCGCGCCGGCGTGAAGTGGACTTTGCCAGCCCGGGTTTCTACAGCTCGGCCGCCACGGTATTCGCGCCGAAAAGCACCGCCGTGCCGGACTGGCAAAGCCTGCGCGGCAAAACCCTGTGCGCGCCTGCCACCAGTGTCTGGGTGCGACCCTTTGAAAGCCGCTATGGCGTGCAATTCGCCTCGTTCAACGGCACCGCCGAAGTGCGCAAGGCCGTTGCCGACAGCCGTTGCCTCGGGGCGATGGGTGACGATGCGTTGTACAGCGCCCTGGCGCGCCAGCCGGAATGGGCCGATTACGAAGTCAAGTTGCCAGGCCAGGACCCGGCGCCCTGGGGCATCGCCCTGCGCAAGGGCCAGCCGGCGCTGCTGGCCGCCGTGTCGGGCATCGTCGAAGGCTGGCATGCCCACGGCGTGATCATTGACCTGGAACAGCGTTACGGCCTGGCCCCCAATGCCTGGGTCGCGCAGCAGCATGCACGGGCCAGCCATGAGTGAAATCAATCTGCGCCTATGGCTGGAACAGCATGGGCTGTCGCTGAGCATCCTGTGGGACCCGATGGACCGCCAGCGCTTCCTGCTCGGCCTGGGGCTGACCCTGTTGTTGTCGGTGGCAAGTATCGCGCTGTCGCTGGTCATGGGGATTCTCGGCGCCGCCGGCCTGGGTTCGCGCCGGCCGTTGTGGCGTCACCTGAGTGCGGCGTACATCGCGTTGTTTCGCAATACGCCGCTGTTGGTGCAGCTGTTCTTTTTCTACTTTGGCGTCGGCGCATTGTTGCCGCTGGTGGACGGCGCCAGTGTGCGCCTGCTCAATGGCACGCAGTGGGCAATCATCGTGATTGCCCTGCACAGCGGCGCATTCCAGGCCGAAAACCTGCGCGCCGGCATCGACGCGGTGCCGCGCGCCACCCTCGACGCGGCCGCCGCCCTGGGCCTGCACGGGCGCACGGTGTTGCGCCACATCGTGCTGCCGCTGGCCCTGCGCAACAGCCTGCCGGCGATGGGTAATACGGTGGTGCAAACCATCAAGTCGACCTCGATCGCCTACGCGATTGCGGTGCCGGAACTGCTCTATGCGAGCAACCGGATCTGGTCGGACAACTTCAACGTCGCGGAAATGATGCAGGTACTGCTGCTGGTCTGGCTGCTGTTGATCGGCCTCAGCAGTTGGCTGCTGCGCCGCCTCGAAGACTATCTGCGCCTGCCTGGCCAGGAGCTGCCCGATGCCGCCTGAGTCGAGCCTTTTCCAACTGCTGTGGCAGTGGGCACCGGCCCTGCTGCAAGGCTTCGGCCTGAACATCCTGATGGGCATCACCGCGATGCTGGTGGCGACGCTCGGTGGTGTGGCGCTCGGCAGCCTGCAGGTCAGCGCCCACCCCGGCCTGCGGCGTGGCGCCGGACATCTGAGCCGCTTGCTGCGCAACCTGCCGTGGCTGGTGGTGATGTTCTATGTGGCCTACCTGCTGCCCTATGAAGTGCAGTGGGCCGGGCGTTGGTGGCAACTGCCGGACTGGCTCAAGGTCGCGTTGGGCCTGGCCATGCCTGCCATCGGCTACGTCTCGGAGATCGTGCGCGGCGCCGTGCGTGCAGTGCCGACCGGACAATGGGAAGCCGCCCAGGCCCTGGGCATGCGCCACGGCCAGGCGCTGCGTCACGTGATCATCCCGCAGACACTGCCGAGCCTGGTGGCGCCGTGGATGAACCTGTATTGCGCGGTGACCATGTCCACCTCCCTCGCCAACCTGCTGGGGGTGGAAGAGTTGATGACCACCGTGCAGTCGCACCTCTCGACCCAACTACGCAACGACCTGCTGCTGCCCGCCTACGGCTTGGTGTTCATCGCGTTCTTTATCTACATCTACCCCCTTTCACGCTGGGCCAAGCGGCTGGAACGCGCATGAGCCCCTCCTGGAGTACGCCCCCCTTGCGCGACGATACCCGCCTGACTCACCTGGGCCGCGATCCTGCCAACCACGCCGGCACCGTCAACACCCCGGTGTACCGCAGCTCGACCTTTATCTGGCCCGACACCGGCACTCTCGAAAACCACCTGCAACAGGCCGACGACCCGCACTATCGCGGGCACATCTACGGCCGTAACGGCAACCCCACCACCGCCGCCTTCGAAGACGCCGTGGCACAGTTGGAAGGCGGCTTTCGCGGGCTGATCATGCCCAGCGGGCTGGCGGCGATTGTCGGCGCGGTGCTGGCTGTGGCGCGGGCCGGCGACCATATTCTGGTGACCGACAACTGCTACTGGCATGCCCGCCAGGTGTTTGACCAGGTACTGCCGCGCTACGGCATCCAGGCCACCTATTTCGCGCCGATGCTCGGTGCCGACATCGCCGGTTTGCTGCGCCCCAACACCCGCCTGGTCTACGCCGAAGCACCCGGTTCCAGCACCTTTGAAGTGCAGGACATTCCCGCCCTCGCAGAGGCCGCGCATGCCCATGGCGCGCTGCTGATGCTCGACAATACCTGGGCCACGCCGCTGTTCTTCAAGGCGTTCGAGCACGGCGTGGACATCTCGATCCATGCCGCCACCAAGTACCTGGTAGGCCACAGCGACGCCATGCTCGGCGTGATCGTCACCACCGAAACGCTGTACGCGTCAGTGCGCGAAACCGTGCGCCAGCTCGGCTATATCGCCAGCGCCGACGATGCCTACCTCGGCCTGCGCGGCCTGCGCACCCTGGGTGTACGTCTGCGTCAGCACCAGCGTTCGGCACTGGCGGTCGCGCAGTGGTTGCAGCAGCGCCCCGAAGTCGCCCAGGTGCTACACCCGGCTTTGCCCGAGGCCACCGGGCACGCGTTATTCAAGCGCGACTTTCTCGGCTCCACCGGGCTCTTCGGCGTGGTGCTCAAGCCCGTCTACGCGCCCCAGGCCAAGGCCTTTCTGGAAAGCCTGCAGCTGTTCGCCATGGGTGCCAGCTGGGGCGGTTTCGAAAGCCTGATCCGCCCGCAACAACGCCACCCTTCCGCGCACATCAAACCCGGCGTGTTGCTGCGCCTGCATGTGGGCCTTGAAGCGGTCGAGGACTTGATCGCCGACCTGCAACAAGGCCTGGAACGCCTGAGTGTCACCCCACCTGCCTCGAGGAATCTGTCATGAGCCATAAACTGTCCACCCACTACAGCATTTGCCCGTTGTTGGTCGCGTCGAACATCGCCGTGGAATTCGGCTGGCTGGATGAGGAATACCAACGCGTCGGCGCCGCCGCCATCTATCTGCGTTCACTGCCGGAAAACCTTGGCTGGTTGCCGCACTTCACCCATGGCGAATCGCGGTTGATTCGCGACGGCGGTGCCGTGCCGGCCTTGTGGGCGCGCGCCGACCAGGCCGACACGCTCCTGGTCGCCACCACTGCCACGCAGCGCGCCGGGCAGATCCTGGTGCGCGCCGAGGGTCGCATCCGCCAGGTCGCCGACCTGTTTGGCAAGCGCATCGGGGTGCCGGTCAGCCGCAATAAGGCGCGGGTCGATGTGCTCAAGGCCCTGGCCGAACACGGCTTGTTCAATGCCCTGCAACTGGCGGGGCTGGAACCGTCGCAGGTGCGGCTGATCGAGCTTGAGGACGAAGGTGATCCGCAGACGTTGCAGCCGGCGATCCGGCCTTCGGCGTTCTGGTCGCAACTGCATGGGTTGCATGGCAAGCCTGGGCATGAAGTCCAGGCGCTGGCCGAAGGGCGTGTGGACGCGGTGCATGTGGCCGCCGGGCACGTGCCGGCGCTGTTGGCCAGCGGCGAATTCACGGTGATCGAGGACCTGGAGCGCTACCCGGACTGGACCTTGAAAAACCACAACGGCCCCTACGCCACCACCGTCAATCGCGCGTTTGCCGAAGAACACCCCGAGGTCGTCGTGGCATTCCTGCGCGCTGCAATCCGCGCCGGCCACTGGATCAACCAGCACCGCGATGCCGCCGCCGAGCTGTTCACGCGGGTGACCTTCCTGCCGGATGCCGGGTTTATCCGCCGCGCCATCGCCGATCTGGACTTCGTGCCGCAACTGGCCGCGCAGAACCTCGCCGCCCTGGAGCTGAAAAAGGACTTCCTGGTGCAACGGGGCTTCCTGCAGAACGACTTCAGCGTGCACGAGTGGGCCCAGCCCGAGTTTCTCGCCAAGGCCCACGCCGGTTTTTGACGCCACCTCTTTGCCAAGGACAGACAATGATTGCTCAGTACCGTAAAACCCTGCTCGCCAGCCTGTTGGTGGCCGATTCCAGTTGGGCGGCGCAGGCCGCCAGTTCCACCGAACCGCAACTGAGCAAAGTCGAGGTGGTCGGCGCGCGCGTGACCGAGGCCAGCGCCGCCATCGGCGAAGACAAGATCAGCAATACCCTGACCATTTCACACCAGGCGTTGCTGTCGGCACCGGCCGGTACCTCGGGCCTGAAAATGCTCGAGGCGCTGCCCGGTTTCAATGTGCAGGTCAACGATGCGCTGGGCTTGTATGAGTTCGGCAACTCGGTGTTCGTGCGCGCGTTCAACCTGCAGCAGATCGGTTTTTCCATTGACGGTGTCCCATTGGGGCGCACCGACCAGTTTGGCGGCAGCCCGATCTATCGCTATGTCGACAACGAAAACACCGAGCGGGTCACCGCCTCCACCGGCGCCGGCGATGTCTCGCAATCGGGCTACGCGTCCCTGGGCCCGTATGTGGATTACCAGACCAGCAACCCCACGGTCGAGCCCGGCGCGAGCCTCTCCTACACCCTAGGCAGCGACAGCCTGCGGCGCAGTTTCGTCAAGCTGCAAAGCGGTGAGTACCAGGGCCTGTCGGCGTATTTCAGCCGTTCGAAAATCGACGGCGACCTGTGGCGCGGTCCCGGCACCATTGACCGCGAGCACCTGGAAGCCAAGGTGCGCTACCGCTTCGGTGATCGTGATGAGGTATGGCTGCGCGCGGTGCACAACGCGTTCTACGACTATGACTCGCCGTACGTGAGCATCGCCCAGTACGACGGCAGCGCCAACGACCCGTTCGGCCGCTCGGGCCGTTACTTCGCCTATCTCGGCAGCCTGCCCGACTTGCCCGAGACCGTGCCCGGCGTGCGCTACAGCAACACCAACTACAACCAGTTCTACAAGCAGGCGGTCAACCAGCGGCGCGACACCTTGTACAGCCTCGGCGGCCAGTTCGAGATTCGCCCCGACCTGCTCAACTACACCACGCTGTACTACGAGGCCAAGAAAGGCTTTGGCGTATCCCCCGAGGCCTACGCCACTTCCCTGGCGCTGCACAACGCCGAAGGTAACGTCGATGGCCTGTTCGCACCTCGCGGCGTGCAATACGGGTTGTCGTCCCTCAGCGGCCATCGATTTGGCGGCCGCACCGGCCTGCAATGGGAGGTCGGCCAGCACCAGATCGACACCGGCCTGTGGGCCGAGACCGATGTGTTCAACCGTCAGCAGGCGCGCTACAACCTCACCGACGGCAGCCCGGCCGGTGAGCCGTTGTTCAATGAGCCGGTGCACCTGCAAGGCGATTTCAGCTCCACTCGCGACTCGCTGCAGTACCACCTCAAGGACACCTGGACACTGCTCGATGATCGCCTGCGCCTGCAGTACGGGTTCAAGAGCCTGCACCTGAAATACCGCATCGAGGGCTACCGCAATGCCGGCGACTACATCAACAACCGCCAGCCGCGTATCGCGACCCAGTGGAACGACGCGTTCCTGCCCCAGGCCGGGTTGGTCTACAACCTGACCGACGACACCCAGGTGTTCGCCTCCTACTCGGAAAACATGGCGCTGCCGCGTGGTGCCGACGATATCTTCCGCGCCGCCAGCCCCAGCGCACCACCGCCGGAAGCCGAGCGCGCGAAGAACTATGAAGTCGGCTACCGCATCAATCGCCCAAGCTTCAACGCTGCGTGGGCGCTGTACCGCACCGACTTCGACAACCGCCTGCAAGCCTTCGCCTCGCCGGTCCCCGGCAGCAGCCAGGTCGAAACCTACTACCAGAACGTCGGCAAGGTGCAGGCCTACGGCAGTGAACTGAGCGGACAATGGAAGCTGCCGTACCTGGCTGACAAAGTCGTGCTCAACGGCAACCTGACCTACAACACCTCGACGTTCCAGAACGATGCCGGCGGCCTTTCGATCAAGCACAACGAGGTACCCGACAGCCCGCGCTGGCTGGCCCAGGCCGGCGTGACCTATGAGTTGGCGCCATGGGCAGTGCTGAATTTCTCGGCGCGTTATATCGGCGAGCGCTACAGCAACTTCACCAACAGCGAATCGGTGCCCGGCTACACCCTCTACAACGCCTACCTGGACCTGGGTGGCGAGCGCCTGCATTACGGGCCGCTGAAAAATGTGAAGGTGCGCTTCAACGTCGACAACCTGTTCGACAAGGACTACCTGGGCTACATCCTCACCAGCACCAGCGGCCCCGCGGTCTTCCGCCCCGGCTCGCCGCGCACCTTCCAAAGCACCCTGAGCATGGAGTTCTGAACATGAACAAGCGCCTGCTGCTGCTCGCCTTGCTGCCGTTGTTGGCCAATGCCGACACCGTGGTCAGCCCCGCGACCCTGGCCCTGCACCAACGCCTGCTGGTACTCGACAGCCACCTGGATACCCCCCTGACCCTGACCCGCCCCGGCTGGAACATTCTCGAACGCCATGACTACCGCCAGGATGGCAGCCAGGTCGACTTGCCGCGCATGCGCGAAGGTGGCCTGGACGGTGGTTTCTTCGCGGTGTACACGCCCCAGGGCCCGCGCACCGAGGAAGGCCGTGCGTATGCCAGCGCCTATGGGCTGGCGACCCTGACCCGCATCCGCGATGTGATCGACCGCAATCCCGACAGCTTCGCCCTGGCCCTCACCGCCGACGACGCCCGCCGTATCGCCGCCGAGGGCAAGCGCGTGGTCTTCATCAGCATGGAGAACGCCGACCCGCTCAGCTCCGACCCCGCGTTGCTCAACACCTACTATCGCCAGGGGTTGCGCATGCTCGGCCTGGTGCATTTCATGAACAACGACCTGGCCGACTCCGCTACCGCACTGCCCGAATGGAAAGGCCTGAGCCCCAAGGGCCGCGACCTGGTGCAACGGGCCAACCGCCTGGGCATCCTGCTGGATGTGTCGCATGCCAGTGATGCGGTGTTCGACCAGATGCTCGCGTTGTCCAGCGCGCCGATCATCGCCTCGCACTCCAGCAGCCGCGCGGTCAACCCGCACCCGCGCAACCTCGACGACGCCCGCGTGCGCCAACTGGCGGCAAAAGGTGGCGTGATTCAGGTCAACGCCTACAGCGACTACCTGATCCCGCTGACGCCCAAACCGGAGCGCAACAAAGCCATGGCCGCGCTCGGCGCACGCTTTCACAACCTCGCCGCCCTCAGTCCGAAGCAAATCAAGGACCTTTACCAGGAACGCGACACGATCAACCAGCGCTTTGCCCAGCCCAAGGCCGACCTCGATGTCTTCATGCAGCACCTGCTGCACCTGCTGGAAGTGGCCGGCCCGGATCATGTCGGTATCGGTGCGGACTGGGATGGCGGCGGTGGCGTGAGCGGATTGGAAGACGTCAGCCAATTGCCGGTGGTAACCCAGCGCTTGCTGGATGCCGGGTACAACGAGCAGCAGGTGGCGAATATCTGGAGCGGGAATCTGCTGCGGGTGTTGCAGGCGGCGCAGGCGCGCGCGCAACCCTGAAGGCGCAACGTGCTGGAGCGCTGGCGAGCGCGCTCCAGCCGTTCACTGGCAGGGCTCAATAATGCCTCACCACGCTGTCCTCCAACGCGGCGCGGCCCACCTCGACAAAATTGGAGGCAGAATGCGCATCGGCATAGCCGAATGAAATGCCGAACATCAGCTTCAAGTCCTCACTCACCCCCAACACCTCCCTCACCGTATCGGCATACATCCCTAACAAGGTCTGCGGAATTCCGCCTAGCCCGCGCGCCTGCAACGACAGCAGGAAGGTCTGCGCATACATGCCGATATCGCCGGCCGAACGCACGTGATCGCCGATGTGCGGCATGAACAAGAAGGCCACGTGGGGAGCATCAAAGAACGTCAAGTTGTGGCGCAGGCAGGCCAGGCGCGCGGCGTGGTCATCACGGCCGATATCAATCGCCTCATAGCGGGCGCGACCACTGTCTTGCGCACGTTGGGCGAACACGCCGGTATAGGCGTCGATGTCGAACTCGAAATCGGCGGTGAAGTGCTGGCGGTTGTCGGCGTCGAGCAATGCGGCCGAGAGACGGTCACGGGTATGGCCACTGACGATGTGCACGTGCCACGGCTGCGTGTTGCAGTTGGACGGGCTGTGCTGGGCGTCGAGCAGCACGCGATTGATCTGTTGCTCGGTCAACGGCGTCGATAAAAACTGCCGCGTTACACGACGACTGCGGGCAATGTGCTGGAAGATTTCTGGCGGGTTCATCGGAGGTCTCCTGGAAAAGGTGCTAGCCTATTCGCCACCCTGATCAAGATAAACAGACCACTAATTGACACATTAACAACTGAAAGTGATGAATGATGGATAAATTTCGCGCCATGCACGTCTTCGTCACGGCTACCGATGCCGGCTCCTTCGCGGGCGCCGCCAGCACGCTGGGGTTGTCACCCCAGATGATCGCGCGCTACATCGATCACTTGGAACAGCACCTGCAAGTGCGCTTGTTGAACCGCACGACTCGGCGCCAGCAACTCACCGAGTTCGGTCGCGCCTACTACACGCGCTGCGTGCGCGTGCTGGCGGATGTCGAAGCCGCGGATGCGCTGGCGCTGGAGTCGCATGCCCAACCGATGGGCGCGCTGAAGATCAGCGCGCCGCAGAACTTTGGCGCGCAGAGCCTGATGCCGGTGATCAACCACTTCCTGGCGCAGCATCCGCGCGTCGAGATCGACCTCGACCTGACCGACCGCTACGTCGACCTGATTGCCGAGGGCATAGAGGCGGCATTTCGCATCGGCGATCCCGGCGTAGCCGACAGCACCAGCCTGGTGGTACGGCCATTGCGCCCCTACCAACTGCTGGTATGCGCGTCACCGGCCTACCTGCTGGCACACGGCACCCCCGCACAGCCGAGCGACCTCGCCGACCATGCCTGCCTGGGGTATGTGTTCACCGACCGCGTGATGGATAAGGAGTGGACGTTCACCCGCCACGGCAAAGCCTACCCGGTGCAGGTGGGCAGCCGGTTGCGGGTCAACAGTGCCGACGCGCAGCTCAAGGCGGCGATTGCCGGCTTTGGCGTGGTGATGGCAGCACTCGACCTGTTGGCCCCGGCACTCGCCAGCGGCCAACTGGTGCGGGTGCTGCCCACCTTTGAAGGGCCTTCCAAGCCCATGAGCCTGATTTACCCCGCCGACCGCCAGCGCACCGCCAAGCTGCGGCATTTCATTGATGAAGCGATGGCGGCGTTCGGGCCCTAGAGCATCGGCGAACTGCTGACCACCCGCAGCGCCAGCCCCTCATACGCATCCAGGGTGATGGTGAACTCGCCTTCGGCAGTGAGATCGCCCTCCACCCGCTCGTTGATGATGTCCACCACCATCCCGGCCGCGATGTCGGGCAGGTGCAGGGTTTCGGTGATCGGCGTGGCGCCGAAGTTCAGCGCGGTAATCTGCGTGCCTTTACCCGCCGGTAAGTCGTGGACCATCACCAGCAGGCCTGGATGCTGCACGTCCGGCACCAGGATCTGGCGGCTCGCCGCGATGTCGTAGGCGCGGCGTACGGCGAGGATTTTCTGCAGTTGCGAGGCGAATGACTCAGGGTCCTGCAACTGGCTGTTCAGGCTGCCGTAGAGGCTTTTCGCGCGCGGCATCTGCCCGGCGGACAGTTCGGCCTCAGGGTTCAGTTCTACCAGGTCATAGGCGCCGCGATGAATCCAGCGCGTGTCGCCGTCCTGCATCAGGTGTGCCACCTCATCGGCAGCCAAGGGCAGCGCGCCCACCAGGTCCCAGCCCGACAAGGCAAATACCCCCGGCTGCATGGCGTTGTACATCACCAACAGCAAATGGATCTGGCGAATCTGCTGGATATCCGCCGGGGTAATCGCCTCCAGGTCACGAATGCCCAACGCCGCCGTGATGATGCTGGCGGTGGTACAGGACACCCCATTGGTGACGAACTTGAGGTTGTAGGGCGCATGCTCGCCGGCCAGGCGCTCGTACATCTGCTCGCGGATGTGCTCGCGCAAGATGTTGCCGGGGAAGGTCTGGCCCTGGTAGAGAAAGGTGTCGTGGGCGTGCAGGGTCCAGAAGTGCACCAGCTCGAGAGTCAGTTCATCGTGGTTCTGCAGCGCGTGGATCAGCGAGCCTGGGTCGATGCCCTGGCGATGCATTTCGCGCAGCATCAGGCGCAGGAATTCGGCATCGCCCATCAGCAGCGCATGCTGGTACGCGGGACGGGTGATGAAGTCATAGGACAGGTCGGCGCCGCCATGGGACATCGATGCGATGTCATCTACGGTGAGGTTCAATTCCTGGAAACTGAAGCCGCCCGCCTTGCGAATCGCGCCGCCAAGCAGCTGGTTGCCGGTGATCGACAGCGGATGGCTTTCCGACCAGGCCGTGCCGTCGAGCTTGCGCTCCACCCCGAGGAAGCCGTTGGCATCCAGGCGCAGGATTTTCGCGCCCATCACGTCGATGGCATGCAAGGCATCGCCAATGATCATCTGCTGGGCGGCGAAGGTCGGGTCGAGCCAGTTCAGCGATGGCTGGCCTTCCTTGAAGTAATGCAGGTACACCCAGCGACGCGGCTTGCCATCCACGCCGATCACCACCTGGGTGGCGCTCCAGTCGGTCTCTTTCACGCCCGGCTCGAAGAAGATCACCCGCTGCAGCTGGCCGACGATGTAGTGCTTGTCGCGCAGCGCATCCACCTGCGCAGGGCTGAGGTTCTGCGCATCGCGCCCTTCGGCCACGTCGGGCAGCAACGGCCAGTCTTCCTCGCGGATCTCGACCATGTGGTACAGGCCGGGATAATCCTCGTAGGCCATCTCGGCCAGGCGAAAGTCCGCGCCCTTGCCGGTGTGGGACGGAATCACATCGTCGATGATCACCGCATTGTGCGCTGCGGCCATGCGCGTCAACGCCTGCAACTGCGCCTCGGTGCCCAGCTGCGGGTCGATCTCGAAGCTGATGCGGTCGAAATTGCCGTCGATGGTCGGCGTGTGCGTGCTGCCGGTCAGGCCGCCGGATTTCTTCAGCGGGCCGTTATGAATGCCCTGGATGCCGATTTTCGACAGCGCATGCCACAGGCTCTCGTCCCCCAGCGCCTCCAGCACGGTACCGCCCTCGCGGGTCACGATCGACGCCGGGTAGGCGGTAAACCACACCGACGACAAAGCCGACGCATCACGCGGCCGGGTCTGGGCGTACGGCTGCTGCCACAACCGGCCCTGCCCCGAATAGAGCTTGGCGCGCTGGCGAGCCGCATGCAGCATCGATTGTTCTACCAGCCAGTTCACATGGTTGTTTTCAGCCGCCGTCATAAGTTTGGTACCTGTCGTCGTGAAACATTACTCGTAGACATATGAGGCGTACGCGGGCCATTCGTTGCATTGCGATGTTCGGGGGCTAATCCGGTCCGCCGGTCGCCTGCCGATACTGCCTCGGCGTAAACCCCGTCGACGCCTTGAACTGGCGGGTAAACGCGCTGTGGTCGGTGTAGCCACATTGCAGCGCCACCTCGGTAATCGGCATGTCCGAGTGCAACAGCCGGTGGGCGTGTTCCAGGCGCACTTTCTGGATCATCTGCCGGGGGGTGAGGTGGAACACGCGCTTGCAGTAACGCTCCAGCTGGGCCACGGAAATACCGGCGATCCGCGTCAGTTCACCAAGGGTCACGCGACGGTTGAAGTGCGCGCGGATGTGCTCGTCCACCGCCGCCAGGCGCTGGTAGGCCGGGTGGGTTTCGCTGGCCGATTGCAGGTCGACCGAGAGGCCGGCCAGGCCGATGATTTGGCCCGTGTGGTTGTACAGCGGCCATTTGTGCGTCAGGCACCAGCCCGGTTCGCGGGTGCCATAGAGGTGCAGTTCAAGCTGGTCTTCGAGCACAAACCCTTCTTGCAGCACGCGCCGATCCTGCTCGGTGTAGCCCGGCCCCAACTGCGCGGGGAACACCTCGGCGCTGGTCTTGCCCAGCAGCGGCTGCAGCTGCTTGAGGCCGCAGCGTTGCACCAGGGTGCGGTTGGCGAGGAGGTAACGGGCGTCCATGTCCTTGATGAAGATCGCGGCGTTGGGGATCACATCCAGCATCGGCAGCAACTGGGCGACGCCGGCCAATAGCTGCTCGATGCTGTGCGGGCGGCTGGCCTCGCTCCCTTGGCAAAGGGTCGCAAATGCGCTGTGCAGCATGGTCTCTCTCCCCACTTTCTGACGCGGACGCCGAGCAGATTGCCGCATGCCCGGGGCGCTGTCGAGCGCGGAAAACTGTGCTGAATTCGTCATTCGCGCTTGCGCAAAACATCAATCGGCGCCCTGCCGATGCGTTCACGATAGCGCCACTGCATGCCTATCCAATAACTCACAAGAAGGCGACGCTATGTCAGGTCAAGGCAAGTTCAAGAAGCAACTTTCGTTGATGGACCTCACCTTTATCGGGTTGGGTGCGATCTTTGGTTCCGGCTGGTTGTTCGCGGCCAGCCACGTCTCGGCAATCGCCGGTCCAGCCGGGATTTTCTCCTGGTTGATCGGTGGTTTCGCGGTGCTGCTGCTGGGCATCGTCTACTGCGAACTGGGCGCGGCATTGCCCCGCGCCGGCGGCGTGGTGCGTTACCCGGTGTACTCCCACGGCCCGTTGCTGGGCTACCTGATGGGCTTTATCACGTTGATCGCGTTTTCCAGCCTGGTCGCCATTGAAGTGGTCGCCTCGCGCCAATACGCCGCCGCGTGGTTTCCCGAGCTGACCAAGACCGGCTCCAGTGACCCGACCACCCTCGGCTGGCTGGTGCAATTCGCCCTGCTGTGCCTGTTCTTCGTGCTCAACTACCGCAGCGTGAAGACCTTCGCCATCGCCAACAACCTGGTGAGCGTGTTCAAGTTCATCGTGCCGTTGCTGGTGATCGGCGTGTTGTTCACCTTCTTCAAGCCGGCGAATTTCCAAGTGCACGGCTTTGCACCGTTCGGCCTCTCGGGCATCGAGATGGCGGTGTCGGCAGGCGGGGTGATTTTTGCCTACCTGGGGCTGACGCCGATCATTTCGGTGGCCAGTGAAGTGAAGAACCCGCAACGCACGATTCCGATTGCGCTGATCCTCTCGGTGCTGTTGTCGACCGCCATCTATGTGCTGCTGCAGACCGCGTTTCTCGGCGGCGTACCCACCGAAATGCTCGCCAATGGCTGGGCCGGGATCAGCAAGGAACTGGCGCTGCCGTATCGCGATATCGCCCTCGCGCTGGGTGTGGGTTGGCTGGCCTACCTGGTGGTGGCCGACGCGGTGATTTCGCCCAGCGGCTGCGGCAACATCTACATGAACGCCACGCCGCGCGTGGTGTACGGCTGGGCACAGACCGGCACGTTCTTCAAGATTTTCACGCGCATCGATGAGAAATCCGGCATCCCGCGCCCGGCACTGTGGCTGACCTTTGCCCTGTCAGTGTTCTGGACCCTGCCGTTCCCGTCCTGGGAAGCGCTGATCAACGTGGTGTCCGCCGCGCTGATCCTCAGCTACGCCGTGGCCCCGGTGACCGTCGCCGCGCTGCGTCGCAATGCACCGGGCATGGCGCGGCCGTTCCGGGTCAAGGGCATGGCAGTGCTCGGCCCGCTGTCGTTCATCATCGCCGCACTGATCGTGTACTGGTCGGGCTGGAGCACCGTGTCGTGGCTGCTTGGCCTGCAGATCCTGATGTTCGTGGTGTACCTGCTGTGCGCCCGCTGGGTGCCGACCGCGCACCTGAACCTCAAGCAACAAGTGCGCTCGTCGGCGTGGCTGATCGGTTTCTACGCAGTGACCATCCTGCTGTCCAAACTCGGCAGTTTCGGCGGCATCGGCGTGCTCAGTCATCCGTTCGACACCGTCGTCGTCGCGGTCTGCGCACTCGGCATCTACTACTGGGGCGCCGCCACCGGCGTGCCGGCCCACCTGGTGCGCCTGGAACACGAAGCGGATGAAAGTGAAGCCGTCGATGAGTCCCCATCCCACGCACCGCTGGCCCCGGCTACCCACTGATTGGAGCGTTTTATGAAGCGACTGCATGTGATCGACTCTCACACCGGCGGCGAACCAACGCGCCTGGTGATGAGCGGTTTCCCCACCCTGAGTGGCGCCACCATTGCCGACCAACTGGAGCACCTGCGCAGCGAGCATGACCAATGGCGCCGCGCCTGCATTCTGGAGCCGCGCGGCAACGAGGTGCTGGTCGGTGCGCTGTATTGCGCGCCCGTCACGCCGGGTGCCACCTGCGGGGTAATCTTCTTCAATAACGCCGGCTACCTGGGCATGTGCGGTCACGGCACGATTGGCCTGATCGCGTCCCTGCACCATCTGGGCCGTATCACGCCGGGCGTGCACACCGTGGACACCCCCGTCGGCCCGGTGGCCGCGACGCTGCACGCCGACGGCGCAGTGACCCTGCGCAATGTGCCCGCCTACCGCCATCGCCGCCAGGTCGCCGTGGACGTGCCGGGCCATGGTGTGGTGCTGGGCGATATCGCCTGGGGTGGCAACTGGTTTTTCCTGGTGTCCGAGCATGGCCAACGCCTGCAGATGGACAACGTCGACGCCCTCACCGATTACACCTGGGCGATGCTCAAGGCCCTGGAAACCCAGGGCATCCAGGGTGCGGATGGCGCGCCGATCGACCATATCGAACTGTTCGCCGACGATGCCGAGGCCGACAGCCGCAATTTCGTGATGTGCCCCGGTAAAGCCTACGATCGCTCCCCGTGCGGCACCGGCACCAGCGCCAAGCTGGCGTGCCTGGCCGCAGACGCCAAGCTCGCACCCGGCGAAACCTGGGTACAAGCCAGCATCACCGGCAGCCAATTCGAAGGCCGCTATGAATGGGACGGCGAGCGAGTGCGCCCGTTCATCACCGGCCGCGCCTACATCACCGCCGACAGCACCTTGCTGATCGACGCGCAAGACCCTTTCGCCTGGGGCATTTGAGCCCATCCCTTTTGATTGAACGTGGTTAGGAGTTTACCCAATGAGCGACAACATCTTCACCGGCTGCATCCCTGCCCTGATGACCCCGTGCACCGCCGCGCGCACGCCTGACTTCGACGCCCTGGTTGCCAAGGGCCGCGAGTTGATCGATATCGGCATGAGCGCCGTGGTCTATTGCGGCTCCATGGGTGACTGGCCGCTGCTGACCGAAGCCGAGCGCCAGGAAGGCGTCGCGCGCCTGGTCGCCGCCGGGGTGCCGACCATCGTCGGCACCGGTGCGGTCAACAGCCGTGAGGCCGTGGCCCATGCTGCCCATGCGGCGAAGGTCGGTGCCCATGGCTTGATGGTGATCCCGCGCGTGCTTTCGCGTGGTGCCTCCGCCACCGCACAAAAGGCGCACTTCTCGGCGATCCTCAAGGCCGCGCCCAACTTGCCGGCGGTGATCTACAACAGTCCTTACTACGGCTTCGCCACCCGTGCCGAGCTGTTCTTCGAACTGCGCCGCGAACACCCGAACCTGATCGGCTTCAAGGAGTTCGGCGGCGGTGCCGACTTGCGCTACGCGGCAGAACACATCACCTCCCAGGACGACAGCGTGACCCTGATGGTCGGCGTCGATACCCAGGTGGTGCACGGTTTCGTCAACTGCAACGCCACCGGCGCGATCACCGGCATCGGCAACGCCCTGCCGCGCGAAGTGCTGCACCTGGTGGCGCTGAGCAAGCAAGCGGCCAAGGGCGATGCCAAGGCCCGCCGCCTGGCGCGCGAGCTGGAAGCTGCGCTGGCGGTGCTGTCGTCCTTCGACGAAGGCTGCGACCTGGTGCTGTATTACAAGCACCTGATGGTGCTCAACGGTGACCAGGGCTACGCCTTGCATTTCAACCCGAGCGATGTGCTCAGCGAAGCCCAGCGGCGCTATGCCGAGGCCCAGTACGCGCTGTTCCGCCAGTGGTACGCCGACTGGTCGGCCGAGCAGAACCGCGACTGATGCGTGACGCGCCGCCGTGGTGCTCACGGCGGCCATCCTCTCTTTTTTCCAGGAAAACCCCATGACTCTGACGGGCAAAATGCTGATCGGCCAGCAACTCCTTGGCGGTACGCGCGATGTGATCCGGGCCATCAATCCCGCCACCGACGCGCTCTTGGAGCCGGCCTACGCCGGTGGCAGCGGCGAGCATGTCGAGCAGGCGTGCGCACTGGCGTGGGCCGCCTTTGATCGCTACCGCGAGACTTCATTGGCGCAGCGCGCGCAGTTTCTCGAAACCATTGCCGAGAACATCGAAGCCTTGGGCGATGCGTTGATTGAGCGCGCGGCGGCCGAAACCGGTTTGCCGGTGCCACGGATCCAGGGTGAGCGTGGCCGCACCTGCGCGCAGCTGCGCACCTTTGCACGGACCGTGCGCGCCGGTGAATGGCTGGACGTGCGCGTCGACACCGCGCAGCCGCAACGCCAGCCACTACCGCGTGCGGATTTGCGTCAACGCCACGTGGCGCTGGGCCCGGTGGCGGTGTTTGGCGCGAGCAATTTCCCCCTGGCCTTTTCCGTCGCTGGCGGTGATACCGCATCGGCACTGGCGGCCGGTTGCCCGGTGATCGTCAAGGCCCACGCGGCGCATCCCGGCACCAGCGAGCTGGTCGGCCGCGCGGTGGCCAAGGCGGTCAGCGATTGTGGCTTGCCAGAGGGCGTGTTTTCCCTGCTTTACGGTTCGGGCCGCGAAGTGGGCATCGCACTGGTGACCGATCCGCGCATCAAGGCCGTCGGCTTTACCGGTTCGCGCAGCGGCGGCATCGCGCTGACCCAGGCGGCACAGGCGCGGCCGGAACCGATCCCGGTGTATGCGGAAATGAGTTCGATCAACCCGGTGTACCTGTTTGCAGCGGCGCTCGAAGCACGCAGCGCCGCCCTGGCCCAGGGGTTCGTGGCGTCGCTGACCCAGGGTGCCGGACAGTTCTGCACCAACCCTGGATTAGTGATTGCGGTTCGGGGCCCGGCCCTGGATCGGTTCATCCAACAGTCGGCAGACCTGCTGTCACGCAGCGCAGCACAGACCATGCTCACACCGGGTATTTTCAGTGCCTTCCAAGCCGGTGTCGGTGTCTTGAGCCAGCACGCCAAGGTGGTGGCCCGCGGCGTACCGGGGCAAAGTCCCAACCAGGGCCAGGCGCACCTGTTCGTGACCGAAGCCAGCGCCTTCCTGGCCAACGAACACTTGCAGGCCGAAGTGTTCGGCGCGGCGTCGCTGCTCGTGGCGTGCGCCGACAGTGAAGAAGTGCGCCAGGTGTCCGAACAGCTCGAAGGCCAGCTCACCGCCACGCTTCAGATGGATGAAGCCGACCTGGCAAACGCCAAGGCGCTGCTGCCGGTGCTGGAGCGCAAGGCCGGGCGCCTGCTGGTCAACGGCTGGCCGACCGGCGTGGAAGTGTCTGATGCCATGGTGCATGGCGGGCCATTCCCGGCCACCTCGGATGCCCGCAGCACGTCCGTGGGCACGGCGGCGATCCTGCGTTTCCTGCGGCCGGTGTGCTATCAGGACTTCCCCGACGCCTTGCTGCCGACGGCGCTGCAACAGGGCAACCCGTTGCTGCTGCGCCGCCTGCTCGATGGCCAACGGGAGGCCTGAACAATGCCAGAGCGTACAGAGATCGCCGTGGTCGGCGCCGGCATTATCGGGGTCGCCTGCGCGTTGCAGCTGGCGCGTCAAGGGCGCCAGGTGGTGGTGATCGACTCGCAGGCGCCCGGCCTGGGCGCCTCTTATGGCAACGCCGGCCACTTGGCCACCGAGCAGGTGTTTCCGATTGCCGATGCATCGATCCTCAAGCGCTTGCCCGGCATGCTGATGGACCCGATGGGCCCGCTGCGCCTGGACTGGAAATACCTGCCACGCGCCCTGCCCTGGTTTATCCGCCTGCTGCTGAACCTGCGCCCGGCCCACTACCGGCGTACGGTAGCGGGCATCCGCGCGTTGAACGAAGCCAGCCTGGCGGCGTGGCAACGCTTGCTGCACAGCATCGACCGCGCGCAACTGCTGCGCGAAGACGGCTCGCTGCTGGTATTCGAACGCCCGGAGTCGCGCGCGGCACTGGAGGCAGTGCAGGAGCGCATGCGCCAGCAGCAGGTGCCAGTGACTTTCTGGACCGGCGATGCAATCCGCGAGGCGGCGCCGCAATTGAGCGATGCCATTCAGGGCGGGCTGTTTTTTCCGAGTACCGGGCACTTTCTCGATCCCTATCAGGTGGTCTGCGAGCTGGTCGAGGCGGCGAAAGCTGCGGGTGTGCAGTTTCTCCAGCGCCAGGTGCTGGACGGCCGCACAGATGATCAAGGCGTTACGCTGAGCACCGATCAAGGGCGATTGGCCGCGCGTCAGGTGCTGATCGCCTGTGGCGCCCACTCGGCCAGGCTCACTGCGGCACTGACGGGCAAAACCGTGCCGCTGGACACCGAGCGTGGCTATCACCTGATGCTGCCGCATGAGCATCAGCGCCTGCCCTTCGCGGTGACCTCCCTGGAGCGCAAATTCATCATGACGCCCATGACGGGCGGCCTGCGCCTGGCCGGCACGGTGGAATTCGCCGGGCTGGAGCGCCCGGCCAACATGCAGCGCGCCTGGCAGTTGCATCGACTGAGCAAAGGTCTGTTTCGTCAGGACCTGAGCCAGGAAGGTGCGACGCCCTGGATGGGTTTTCGACCGTCGCTGCCGGATTCGCTGCCGGTGATTGATCGAGTGTGTGACGGCAAGGTGCTGCTGGCGTTTGGTCACCAGCACCTGGGATTGACGCAGGCGGCGGTGACGGCGGAGATGGTTGGCGCGTTGGCAAGCGGCGATCAGTTGCCGTCGGGCTTGGCGCCCTATCGACTGGACAGGTTTTAAGCCGCCGGGTTGCCGGTGGAGGTCTTCAACAGTGCCTCCGCCATTTCCTCGATGTCGTCACGCATCCACAATTTTTCCAGCCAGCCAGCCGGAATCCCTTGCACGCCATAGTGGGCGCCGGCCAACTGGCCGACGATGGCCGCCGTGGTGTCGGCGTCATCCCCCAGGTTGGCGGCCGCCAACACCGCCTCGGCGAAGCTGTCCGTGTTGAGGACGCACCAGAGCGCGGCTTCCAGCGACGCCACTGCGTAGCCGGAGCCGGTGATTTGCTCGCGGGTCTTTTCGCGGTAGCCGCCTTGGGCAATCGCCAGCACTTTGGGCGCCTGCAGCCCGGTACTTGGGATCGTCAGCCATTGCTCTTTGGCGGCACCGCCTAACGCCCCGGCGATGGCCCGCGCGAGCACCACGCAACATTCGATCGCTTCCTGGGCGCCGTGTGTGGTCCGCGAGCTTTGGCGGGAAAAGTCCTCGATACGCTGAAGGTCTGGAAAGTAAAACAGCACCACTGGCGCCAGGCGCATCATCGAACCATTGCCGGCCGAAAACGGCGCGGTCGAACCGGCAAACGGGTCGCCGTGCTGTTGGAACGCCGACAGCGCCTCACGCACGGTCATGCCGATATCGAAACAATCACCCGTCGAACTCAAGTAGCCCCACGTCCACCAGTTCAGGTACCGGGCCATCTGGTCCGCCGCGTCAAAGCCGTTCTTGCGCAGGAGGCTCTCGGCCAGGCAGAGCGCCATGGAGGTGTCGTCGGTCCACTGTCCCGGCTTGAGCTGGAAAGGCCCGCCGCCGACCATATCGGTGACCGGCGCAAACGTGCCGCGCGGCATGAATTCGACTGTCGTGCCCACGGCGTCGCCACACGCCAGCCCCAGCAAGCTGCCGCGATATCGATCGATAAGCGTGATGGTCATTAGCTCTCCTTGACTGAGCATTCGTGCGGATTTTTGTCTACCGCGCCCATGCTACTTGACCAACCGTTTCTCCTTCGAGGGGCGATATCCGAAATACGCGCTGTAGCACTTGCTGAAATGGCTCGGCGAGACAAAGCCGCAGGCCACCAGCACTTCCACCTGTGACAGCTCGGTGTGCTGCAGCAAGCGCCGCGCTTCGGTCACGCGCAGTTCCATGTAGTAGCGCTGCGGCGTGGTGCCCAGTTGCTCTTTGAACAAGCGCTCGAGCTGGCGTCGCGAGCGACCGGCGTAGACCGCGAGTTGGTCGAGTTCCAGCGGTTCCTCGAGGTTGGCGTCCATCAGTTTCACCACCTCACGCAGGGGGGCGCTGACGCTGACATTTTCGGTCGGCTTGATGCGCCGGTAGCGCGACTCTTCGAAGGCCAGGATGTCTTCGATGCCTTCGACCAGGGCCTTGCCGTGCAGGGCCTTGATCCAGTCCAGGGCCATGTGGAAGGCGCCGGAAGGGCTGGAGGCGGTCAGGCGGTCGCGGTCGATCACGTAGGGTTCGCTGGTGACGTGGGTGGCCTTGGACACTTCGGCGAGGGCCGGCCGATGTTCGGGGTGGATGGCGCAGCGATAGCCTTGCAACAGGCCCGCACGCCCGAGGAACCACGCGCCGTTCCACAGTCCGGCGAGTTTTACGCCCTGCTCGGCAGCGCTGCGCAGCAGGTGGATGAAGTCTTCGCTGGCCTTGAGTTCGGTGCGAAAGCCGCCGCAGATCACCAGCAGCTCCAGATCCTGCAGCGCCGACGAACCCAGGCGTGCATCAGGACGAATGACCAGTCCGAGGTCGCTGATCACTTCGTCATCCGCGCAAGCAAAGGTGCGCGTGGCGAACAGTTCAGGCCGCAGCAGGTTGGCGGTGACGAAGGTGTCGAGGGTCTGGGTGAAGGCCGGCAGCGAAAAGTGTTCGAGCAGCAAAAAGCCGACGCGGGTGAGCGGCACCGGCTGCCGCGAGGTTTCGTTGAGGTAGCGCAGGTTCTTGCCTTGCATGCCACCGCTGAATTGGCGTCTTTCCATCGAGGGTTGGCCCACGTTTATTGTTGATGCAGTGGGCGCCATCTTAGGGGCAAATGCAGTGGCTGTCTCACGCGCTGATCTTGAGAAAAGCGCCCTCGATCAAAGCCCGTGGCAGAACGGCGGCACACGCATCTGATACGGTTTTTTCTTTGTTATCTGCATCTGTATCGAAAAGCCGCCTGGGCGGACAATAGCGCCATCCCCACTCCCTTCCCTTCGGAGGCCTTATGACCAAGATGGCACTTTTCCTGTTCGGCTTTTTGGTATTGACCATCGGCATCGGCCTGCTGGCAACCATCTCGCCGGTCTGATCCAGCCTCAATCGCGGCAGCGGCTATCTCAACCGGCAAACAGCATCGGGTACAGCGACAGCACCAGCAGCCCCGCCATCACGCCGTTGAAGAGCCGCACCCAGCGCGGCTCACGCAGCACATTGCGCAAGCCCGTGCCACACCCGACCCACACGCATACGCTGGGCAGGTTGACGATGGCGAACACCAGGGCAATCACCAGCACGTTGGTGACATAGCCCTCGGCCGGCGTATAGGTGGTGATGGCGCCGAGCGCCATGATCCAGGCCTTGGGGTTGACCCACTGGAACGCCGCCGCGCCGAGGAAGGTCATGGGCTTGCCGCGCTCATCGTTGCTGTCGGACATGCCGCCTGCCGTGGCGATTTTCCACGCCAAGTACAGCAGGTACGTCGCGCCCACGTAGCGCAACACCGTGTAGGCCCACGGAAAGACCTTGAACACCTCACCCAGGCCCAGGCCCACCGCAATCACCAGCAGCATGAAGCCGATGCTGATGCCCAGCGCATGGGGAATCGAGCGGCGAAACCCGAAGTTCACGCCGGAGGCAAGCAACATGGTGTTGTTCGGACCGGGGGTGATCGAGGATACGAAGGCAAACAACACAAAAGCTGACAGCAGGCTGGTAGACATGACCATGACGCGGCATCCAAACGGGGGTGGCAGGCCTGCGACAGTAAAGCCATCCGCGCGCCGCCGCCCCGTACAGCTAGGAGCGGATCGAGCTGTACACTTTGGCGCCGCCGAGAAAGTCCCGGCAATACTGCGCGGCCAGCTCGGGACATTCGACCATCGGCAAGTGCCCCACGCCGTCGATGATCTGCAGTTGCGCCTGCGCAAGGCCGGCGAGCCAGGTCTGCGCACTGGCGACAGGCACCATGCGGTCTTCGCGGCCCCACAGAATCAAGCTGGGCACGCGCACCTCGGGTAGCCACGGCTCCATGCGCGGGCTGCCTTCGAAGTCTGCGAAAATCTCTGCAAGCTCAGCACGCCGCTTGATATACACCGCCGCCTCGGCCGCCAGCAGCACCTCGGGAATCCACGGCGGCGACGCCATGGTCATGGCGAAGAACCGATCAAACTGCGCCCGCGTGTGAATCAGGAAAGGGTTGTCGCCGGCATTGACCAGCTCTTCCACTTCATTGGGCTGCGGCAATTGCACGCCGGCCGCGCCGATCAGCACCATGGACAGCACCCGTTCCGGATACTGCGCAGCCAGCCAACTGGCGATGTAGGCGCCCATCGAACTGCCGATCACGTGCACCTGCGCGACCTGGCACGCGTCGAGCAATGCCACCATCCGCCGCGCCTGGGCCGCGATGCTGTAGTCGCCGCCGGGCACAAAGGCGTTGCTGCCGTGGCCAGCGAGGTCCGGAATGATCACCCGGTAGTCGTCGGTAAAATACCGCGCGAAATCCAGCCATACGCCCTTGTCCGCGCTAAAGCCGTGGATCAGCAGCAGCGCCGGCGACTGGCGATCACCGCCCTGCCAGGTGGCCAGCGTCATGCCCTTGATAGGCACCACCACGCCCTTCAAGCGCGCGCGCCGCGCCTGCACCTGTGCAATCAGCACAAACAGCAGATTGCCCACCCGTGGGTAGGTCAACCACACCCCGAGCCCCACGAGGGCGAGCAAGGCAACGATCACTAGCATCTACGCGTCTCCACCAGCAGAAATGGCTCAACGCTATAGTTGCCCAGCGTGCTTGAATCCGCGCTGAACGGATGACGAACGCCCACAGTGAAATACTTGTTGTCTTTCACGAACCTTTCACAGACGAGCGCCTATGGTCAATCCAGCTCCTAATGAACATCCCTTTAGCCCGTGCCCCCATCACGGGCTTTTCTTTGCCTGAGATTTATCGCGGGCAAAAAAACAGGCAAGTCATGGTGCATGACTTGCCTGTCTTAGTGCCTATCGGTCAGCGCGGACCGCCACCTGGCCCACCCGGGCCGCCGCCTTGACCATGGCCACCGCCATGACCGCCACCACCGCCGCCTCCCGGTGGCATGAACATCCAGCAGCCCGACAGGCTCGACAACAGCGCGACAACCACCGCCGCCTTGGTTACGTAACTCAACTTCATTCTGCACTCTCTTGCTTGATGAGATTAACTTCTCGCAGGCTATGACCGTGCAAAATGAAGTGCGTCATGACTATCGTGTAACACGTGGGTAAGGTTTGTATGCATGGCGATACAACCCATTGTTTTTCAATAGCTTGGGCTCTGTGACCGTGACAGGAAACACTCGTCGAGGCTAGCCCTTGCGCAGATAGGCAAACATAGGCGGCACGTAATCCGCCTTGCCCAACGCCGTCATCAGGTGAACGTAGAACGGCGGCGTTGCCCAGTCGACCGCGTACTCATTCAGCGCGCAGGTCCCGGTGCCGAACCAACCCCTCCAGCGTAAACCGTGCCTGCATCAGCACCACGTCCCTGACCAGTTCCATCTCCTTGACGCTGACCTCGGTCCACTTCAACGCCTCAAGCAGCTTGGGCTTCTGCACCCGGAACGCCAGGCCCTGGGTAAACAGCGCCATCGAATGAATGACCGTGCGTTCATCCTCCAGCGCAAACCCGGCCAGGCGCGCGATAAGCAGCCGGATGACCCGGGCGATGCGTGCCTTGAAACGCTCGTCGAACGCCGTGGTTGCACTTGCCGGGCATAAACCGGCCTGGTGGCGGTCGAGGAACGCCCGCCATGCGCTGGTCTGGGGGCTGTCCTGAATGGTCGAGACCACCGCGCCGAGGATGCCCAGTGACACCTCGATCAAGGCCGCATCAGCGGTATTTTCATCCGCAAGCGCCTGTTCAGCGGCCTCGACGGTTTCGCTCATCTTGCGCCACAACAACGTGATCAAGTGCTCGACGCACGCCAGGTACACGCCTTCCTTGCCGTCGAAGTAGTACTGGATCGCCGGCGCGTTGACGCCGGCCGCGGTGGCGATGTCGCGGGTAGACGCACCGTCGTAGCCACGCTCGCCAAACACCACGACCGCCGCCTCGACAATGCGTGCGCGGGTTTCTTCACCGCGCTGATAGCCACCCTCGGCGGCCGGTTTATGTCGTGCCATGTGCTGCTCCCTTCGAATACCCGAAGCAAAATATACCAGTTGACAAAAATTCGCGAAAAAAGGAATTTATTCCACCTGATATAAATTCTGGAGTGACCCGATGTCCGCCGCACCTCCCTCCCCTCAGGTCATGCCTGAAGACAGCGTCACCACCCAACGCGGCAAGGCCCGGCGGATCCTGCTGACACTGGCGACCGTGGCCGTGCTGGTCGGTGTGTCATGGGCCGCCTGGTGGTGGATCACCGGGCGCTTCATCGAGACCACCGACGACGCCTACCTGCAGGCCGACAGCATCAGCGTGGCGCCGAAGATCAACGGCTACGTCGCCGAGGTGCTGATCAGCGATAACCAGGACGTCAAGCGCGGCGACATTCTCGTGCGCCTGGATGCACGTAAATACCAGGCCGTCAGCGACGAGGCCTCGGCAACGATTGCCGCGCGCGAAGCCGATTTCGCCAAGGCCCAGGCCGACCTGGTGCAGCAGGATTCAACCATCGCCGAAGCCCGCGCGCAATTGCAGGGGGCGCAGGCCGATGCCCAGCATGCGCAGACCGAAGTCGCCCGCTATGCACCGCTGGCCCGCTCGGGTGCCGAACCGGAAGAACGCCTGGCGCAACTCAACAACCAATTGGCGCAGGCGCGCAGCACGGTGGCGGCCAAGCAGGCCGCTTTGCGTTCCAGCCAGACCCGCTATGGCACGCTGCAGGCCCAGCTCAAGCAGGCCCAGGCGCAACTCGGCGTGGCCAAGGCCAGTGAGGCGCAGAGCCAGCTGGATGTGGATGACGCGGTGATTCGCAGCCCGCTGGATGGCCGCATCGCCGATCGCGGCGTGCGTGTCGGCCAATACGTGCAGCCCGGCACGCGCCTGTTGACGGTGGTACCGGTCAGCGCGATCTACCTGACGGCCAACTACAAGGAAACCCAGATCGGCGCGATGCACCCCGGCCAGCGCGTGAACGTGCACGTGGACGCCCTGCCCGGCCATGACCTGCAGGGCCATATCGACAGCCTCTCCCCCGGCACTGGCGCGCAGTTCGCGTTGCTGCCGCCGTCGAATGCCACCGGCAACTTCACCAAGATCGTCCAGCGTGTGCCGGTGAGGATTTCCCTCGATCTGCCTGACGACATTCGCGCCGCCTTGATGCCCGGCCTGTCGGCCACCGTGGACGTGGACACCCGCACCCACGGCGCGGACGCCAACCATGGCTGAGGCACTCATGGCCGGGGTGGCCGCCGAGACACCGCGCAACGCCTCGCTGACCGACTGGATCGCCGTCGCCGCCGGGGCGCTTGGCGCGCTGCTCGCCACCCTGGACGTCTCGATCACCAACTCGGCATTGCCGCAGATCCAGGGCCAGATCGGCGCCACCGGCACCGAAGGCACGTGGATTGCTACCGGCTACCTGATGTCGGAAATCGTCATGATCCCCCTCGCCGCCTGGCTGACCCGGGTCTTCGGCCTGCGCCGGTTCCTGATCGGCACGGCGCTGATGTTCACGCTGTTTTCGATGTTCTGCGGCCTGTCTTCCAGCCTCGGCGCGATGATCGCCGGGCGCATCGGCCAGGGGTTCGCCGGTGGTGCGATGATCCCCACCGCCCAGACCATCGTGCGCACCCGCCTGCCCCCGCATCAATTGGCGATCGGCACCACGATGTTCGGCATGACGGTGATCCTCGGGCCCCTGCTCGGCCCGGTGATTGGCGGCTGGCTGACCGAAAACATCAACTGGCGCTGGTGCTTCTTTCTCAACCTGCCCATCAGCATCGCGCTGATCACCTTGTTGATCACCGGCCTGCCCACCGAGCGCATGAACCTGCAACGTTTCATCAGCGCCGACTGGCTGGGCATTCTCGGCCTGGCCATGGGCCTGAGTTCGCTCACGGTGGTGCTGGAAGAAGGCCAGCGCGAGCACTGGTTCGACTCGCTGCTGATCAGCTGGTTGAGCATCGCCACGCTGGTTGGTTTTTTCCTGATCGCCGTCGGGCAATTTCGTTCGAGTACGCCGATCCTGCGCCTGCGACTGGTGCTCAACAAAAGCTTCGGCAGCGTGCTGCTGATCGGCACGGCAGTTGGCGCCGGCCTGTATGGCACGGCGTATCTGGTCCCGCAGTTCCTCGGCATTCTCTCCGGCTATAACGCCCAGCAATCCGGCGCGATCATGCTGCTGTCCGGTATCCCGGCGTTCCTGCTGATGCCGATCCTGCCGAGGATGCTTGGCCGCTATGATCTGCGCTGGATGGTCGGTATCGGCCTGTTGCTGTATTGGGCCAGCTGTTTTGTCGATACCCAGCTCACCGCCGACAGCGTCGGGCATGACTTTGTCTGGTCACAGCTGCTGCGCGGTTTCGGACAGATCCTGGTGATGATGCCGCTCAGTCAGCTGTCGATGCGTTCGGTCGAGACCCAGGATGCCGGCGACGCGGCCGGGCTCTACAACATGTCGCGCAACCTCGGCGGCACCATCGGCCTGGCGCTGCTGGGCGTGCTGATGGACCGACGCAGCCACTTCCACGACGACCGGCTGCGCGAAGGCATCCTTGCCAACAGCCAATTGACCCAGGACCACATGGCGAGCAACGCCGCCAGCTACCTGGCGCAAACCGGCGACCCGTCCACCGCACATTTGCAGGCGTTGACCCAACTGGCCAGCGACATCGCACGGCAAGCCTCGGTGATGGCCTACAACGACGCGTTTTACCTACTGGGCCTGGCGATGCTGGCGTGCCTGCCCCTGATCTTCATTCTGAAAAAGCGCACGGTACAACGATGATTGCTCGCTCGTTTCCCCTCCTCCTGACCGTCGGGCTGCTGTCCGCCTGCACCGTGGGCCCGGATTACCACGGCGCCCCCGACGTTGCGCCGAAAACCCTCGCCGCCGCACGTTTACCGCATGCCGACAGCGACGTGCCACACGCACCTGCCGTCGCTCAGTGGTGGCAGGGGCTGGGCGATCCGCAGCTCAACGCGCTGATCAGCCAGGCCCTGCAAAACAGCCCGGACATCGCCACCGCCCGGGCCCGACTGCGCCAATCGCGCGCCAGCCTCAGCGGCGCGCGTGCGCAGGCGATGCCCAAGGTCACGGGCGATGCGGCGATGCTCAAACTGCGCTCGCCTGATACCTCGGCGCTGGGCGGTGGTGGCGGTGGGCGCGGCCCGCTGAGCCTGTATCTCGCCGGCTTCGATGCCAGTTGGGAAGCCGACCTGTTCGGCGGCACGCGCCGCGCCGTCGAGGCCGCACAGGCCGAAGCCGACGCCGCACAGGCACAACTGGCGGATGCCCAGGTGCAACTGGCCGCCGAAATCGTGCAGGCCTACACCGACCTGCGTGATCAACAGGCGCGCCTGGCGCTGGTAGAGGCGAGTGTCGACATCGAAAACCAGGCCCTGGACCTCACTCAACAACGCCGCAACCGAGGCGTGGCCTCCCAGCTGCAACTCGAACAAGTGCTCACCCAGGCCGAAAATACCCAGGCCCAGCGCTTGCCCTTGCAAGCCGCCATCGTCGAATCCCAGGACCAGCTGAGCCTGCTGTGCGGCCTGGAGCCAGGCGAACTGGATGAGCGCCTCGCCACACCGCAGGCACTGCCTTCCATTCCCGCCCAAGTACCCGTGGCCGATCCCGCCGCTCTCTTGAAAGCCCGCCCGGACATCCGCGTCGCCGAACGCAAACTGGCCTCCAGCAACGCGCAGATCGGCGAGAAAACCGCCGACTGGTTTCCCAAGCTCAGCCTGATGGGCGACCTGTCCTTCTCAGCCGGCGACCCCGGCCACCTCGCCCGCAAGGACAACGGCACCTGGCTGATCCTGCCGCGCCTGACCTGGAACGTGCTGGATTTCGGCCGCGTCGCCGCCAGCGTCAAAGGCGCCGAAGCCGGTCGCGATGAAGCGCTCGCGCAGTACAAGAGCGTGGTCTTGAGTGCACTGCGCGATGCCGACGTCGCCCTGGCACGCTACGGGCATCAACGCCAGAACGTGGTGCTGTTGCGCAACGTCGAATCTTCAGCGGTACGCGCGGCGGACCTGACGCGCCAACGTTATCGTGCGGGCACGGCGAGCACCCTGGATTGGCTGGATGCGGAGCGCACGCGCTACCAGGCGCAGGAGAGCCGGATTTCCGGCGATGCCGAATTGCTCAAGGACTTTGCCTCGCTGCACAAGGCCCTGGGACTGGGATGGAGCCTGTGACGACGGCGTTTACACGCCCTTGCTGCCTGAGACACACTGGCGACTCGGCAGCGCAATAAAGCGCGCCGGCGCGCCACTCAGGGAAGAACATGCTCACCATTCGGCAAGCGACCCAGGCCGACCTCGACGCCTTGCGCGAAGTCGGCTGCGAAACCTACCGGCAACACTTCTCGGCCATCTGGTCGCCCGCCGGCTTGCAGGCTTTTCTCGACCAGGACTTCTCAACCAGCGCGCTCAGCCGCTCACTCGCCCAGCCCGACCAGCACGCCTGGTTTATCGCCGCCGATGACAGCGGCCACCTCGTAGGCTTTGCCAAGGTCAACCGGTCCACCCCTGCCCCCGTGACCGGTGAACCCGGCGCCGAACTGCAAAAAATCTACTTCCTCAGCAGCGCCGCAGGGCGCGGGTATGGCAAGCAACTTCTGCAGTTCATTCGCCAATGGGCATTGCAACGTGGAGAACGCTTGCTCTGGCTGGATGTCCTCAAGAGCAATGCCAATGCCCGTCGCTTTTACGCCGCGTCGGGTTTCCAGCAGGTCGCAGAAATTCCCTTCAGCACCGACCTGGCAGAAATCGGCATGGTGGTCATGGCGCTTGAACTCACGTCATCGGAGTCATAGATGAAAGACTTGATACAAGGCCTCGATGGCCCCAGGACGGCACAGCAGGAACTGTTCTACGACCTGGAAGATGCGGCAGCGGTCATAGGCTGGTCCGTGGTCGAATTGACGGCCATGGCGGCCAACGCGAAAACCCCGCACGAAGCGGTGGCGCTGATGAAGATCAGCGCATTACTGACGGCCCAGCAAGCGAAAATTGGCGGGTACGCCGGAGAGGTGAAGGAGCAGCGTATTCTCAGGAGCGAGGGGCCGGCTTGATGGATTGGGCATTGGTGCTGGGCGATCTACTCAGGGCATCTATGAAATCAGCGGCGATGCACTTTTACTGCGCACAGAGTTCATTCCACGTAACGGAGCCACAAATGCGTCCGACCGGAGATCGCCTGTGCAACTGCGCAAACGCGTGCTTGTAGGTCTTCATCGCGAGTGTTGTAGAGCGCACAGAAGTCTCTGGCTACGACGTCAGCCAAGGATGTATCAAGCGGCTCAGCACGAATGAAGCCGATGTAAGAAGCACCTACGCCCATCAACTCAAAGCCATGCGCTTTCGAAAAATGACGCGCAACCGCAAAGTTCTTCGCTGGATCCAGGTCGGAAGTGAAATAGCCATTCGGAAAAGCCGCGAGTGCCTGGCAAGACTGCTGAACGGGCACCACGACAGCTGAAAGGGGTTGTTCCAGCAGAGAGACAGGGTTGTTCTGATAACCGATCCACTCCTGCACGGCCTGCTCATCCAGCGTCAAACCATGAGCGCAAGCGTCTTCGAAAGACGTGGCTACAACCAGGTTCATGAAATTGCGAAGACAGATTGCGAACTCCGCTTTCGTAGTCGGATAACCTATGTATTCACCATTCTCGAAGCACTCTGGCGGTAAACCCGCGATGTCCTGCTCCGATGCATCGTCCATCCCTGAATTGTTGCGCGCATGTCCCGAGGTGTAGCGGGCTTGGTGCAGATCATCGAGCGAGAACAGAGGTGTAAATCCAGGGTGCGCCTCAGCAATCTTACGACGAGCTTCGGCGAGATCGTCAAAGCTGATAATCCCGCTCACAGCGTACTCATCGCATGTACCTACAGACGGGTTGTCACGCATGCCATTACCGCGAAATTCAATCTCCATAACCTGTTCACTGCTCCATGGTGTTACTGAATTGAGTGAGTAATCCTAAGCGTTCCACGCTCACCAGTGGAAGATACGCTTGCAAGCGACAACAGGCCTTGGGTTACCTCCCCATGAATGGCCGATACTCCTTTTCTTATTGATGAGTATCAGCCTCCTCTGCGGGATAAAACTCGCCCTCCTTCCCGATTTTTTCCAGCCGTTCGCGCACAATTACCTCAACGCTGGCCACGGCGGCTTGATCGTCAGAGTTGACCAACTGCACGCACAGGCGTCGGACATTCTGATCGTGGGTGCCCTCGCTCATCATCTCGTGGGTAAAGACCTGTTCGCCACGCCATAGGCATAACTGGGTATGCGTTTCGCCGAGCCATATTTCGTTGATTGATCTAAGGTCGATGGTAGCTAGTTGATCGACGGTGATTGTCTTATCCATTGCGCTGTACCTTACCCATGAGTAGATACAGGTAGACTTACAGGCATAGCGGGTCGTTCCACGCGTTGGCAGTCCAACCGGGCTAATGGTGGTTGAGTACGTTCCGCCAGGATGATTGACGATTGGAGGCGGACAGTACGGGCTGACAAGGGCAATCACGTGACTGATCCAGCTTTTTGACATCCAAATGGTTGTGCCTGAATCAACCTTGATCTCCCCTCCTCGGGCCGTTGCTGCCGGCTGCACAGATGGCGGGCAGGCTACGGTACGGCCGACAGCTGTCGGCCAAAAGCTGACGTTAGCTAGCGACCGGTTGAATCTACAGCCATAAGCGGACAGTTACGACCGAACCCACAACAGAAGCCGCCAACTGATCGGATGCCTTCTGAAATTCAGCATCAGTCAAATTCCGCCCAGTAAGATCGACGGCGACATACATTGAACCGCGCACCATCTCATTTGAAAAAGAACCATCATTACTATTGATCGACTTTGCAGCCTTGAGCCAATTAGAGGCGATGATTAGATCCCTTTTCGTGGCTTCATCAGACGCTAAAAGGAGCTTCTCATTGACAATATTTCTCATATATTCATAGGCGGCAGGATAGTTCTTGGCATCCTGAAACCCCTGCAACACAGCCTTTTGATTCGAATCAAACTCAACAAGGTTCATACTTAGCCCCTCAGCGAACCAGTTTCTGACTTAAAAAATCCGTGATAGTCGCATCTAAATATTCAAGATCCTGGTGGCTTGTCGAATATTGATAAAAAACAAATACGTCTCCCGCCACAAGCCTTTTAGCCAAATAGGTATTTCCCATATTCGTCACAAAGACAACTTCACCGTCCTTGCCACGAAAACGATACATTTCGACAGATCCAACATCATAAATATCGATAGTGCCCAAGCGCCTATCTGGCTCCCGCGTTCCGACGATTCCATTTTGGTCGTATCTTTCAGAATCAATATGGCTCATCCGCAAGACAACCACAGAGTCATCCACCACTCTGGCACCTATCAATTTCATCTCCGGATATTGAACTGTAAGCGTCACAACACTGCCGTCACGGGTCTCCACGAGCCGGCACTCTTCTTTTGAAAAATCAAACTTAAAAGACGGCCCACCACCCAGCCCCTTATTTTCAAAAGTACATGGCACTGTGGCGCTCCCTATAAGTGGAATCGTCGTAAGAAGTATCGCCGTGAGGAGTATTTTCAGTTTTAGCTGCACAGAGCACGCCATCGAAAGTGAGGACCTTGAACCTAAGACTGTTCGAGCCGCGCAAGACCGAACCCCCATCCATGAAAATAGTCCGCCTAGCGCTCTCTCAAACTCTCCTGAACATGCTGGCGCAAAGGGCTCAGGAAGTAATCCAGCACCCGACGCTGATCCGTCTTTACCTCCGCCGTCACCGACATACCCGGCGACAGCGCAACGCGTTCTCCCTTGATATTCAAATAATCTTCTTTCAGTCGAATCCGACTGCTGTAGACGAGCCCACGTTTTTCATCGTCTATCGCATCGTTGGACACCCCGATCACCTCCCCTTCAACGGTGCCATAACGGGTGAAGGTGAAGGTTTCCACCTTGACCGTCACCGCCTGGCCGGCGCGGACAAAACCCACATCCTTGTTTTCCAGCAGGGCTTCCACTTCAACGGGCTGGTCGGTAGGCACGATGACCATCAATGCCTGCGCTGGCGTTACCACACCACCCACGGTATGCACCGCCAGTTGCTGGACAGTGCCAGCTACCGACGCCTTGAGCTGGGTAAGGGCTTCTTGATAGCGGGCCTTGGTCAGCAGATGAACCAGGCTCGCTTCCTTCTGGACAGCCTCTTGTTGCAGATCCAGCATGGCGCGTCGAGTCTGCGCCACCACGCCTTCGCGTCGACGTTGTGCTTCGCCCCGGGCAGCCGTGGATTGCAATACGCTGGCCTGTTGCACACTCAGTTGGCGCAACACATCCAAGCGTGCTTGTTCCTTTTGCAGGTACTCATGGCGGGCAACATATTGCTGGGCTAGCAAGCGTTGATAGTCCTCAGCCAACTGTGTCGCGATCGGCAACGCCTGACGCAAGCTGACCACCTGCACCTGCGCAGCCTGGATGTCCGCAGTGCGCTGTAGGATCTCAGCGTCTGCCTGCGCCAACTGGCTTCGATACTCTTGATATTGCCCTTGCAACCAACGCTGGGCACTCAGCGTCTGCTCGGGGCTGAGATCCACCATGCTGTCACGCGCCAGCATCGGCTCTTGTTGGTGCTCGATAGCCTGCAACATCGCCGTACTACGGGCGCGATCTATACGCGCTGCCAATAAGTCACCCTGCGTGCGTCGTACCTCAGTATCAGCCGAAGTCGCATCCAGTTCGATCAGCACTTCACCCACTTGCACACGCTGCCCGTCACTGACGTGGATCGCCTTGACCACCGCAGTTTCGCTGGATTGGACCAGCTTGGTTTTACCACTGGGGACTATTTTTCCGGGGGCGACGGCCACCACTTCGATGGTTCCAAAGTAAGCCCAGGCAAGCGCCAGGACAAAAAACAGCATGATCCCCCAAACGAAGACTCTCGGGGCCGGATGCGCCGGGCTGTCCTGCAAGGTCAAAGCAGCCGGCATAAACGCCAGCTCATGGGGTAATCGCTTGGGCGTTTCCATCCTCTTGCGCTGGCCCCAGGACTCTCTCCAGACTTGCCGATAACGCTGTAGCAGTGCCAATGCCATGCTGACTATCTCCCTGCCCTGTTTTTATCCTTGTTGCATGCGGTGCAGGCGTGAGTAATGTCCTGCCTGATGTGCCAACAATTCAGCATGGGATCCCTGCTCGACAATTTGTCCGCGGTCCACCACCAGAATGCGGTGGGCGTCACGCACTGCGGACAGCCGATGCGCAATGATGATGACGGTGCGACCGGCGCAAATGCTTTGCATGTTCTGCTGAATGACGCGCTCCGACTCATAGTCCAACGCGCTGGTGGCTTCGTCGAAAATCAGGATGCGCGGGTTGCCGATCAACGCGCGAGCGATGGCGATTCGTTGACGCTGGCCGCCAGACAAGGAGGCCCCGTGCTCCCCGACCACGGTGTCGTAGCCTTCAGGCAGTTCCAGGATGAACTCGTGGGCGCCGGCCATCTGTGTGGCCTGCATGACCGACTCCAACGCGATACCGGGGTCTGTGAGTGCGATGTTTTCCCGAATGCTGCGGTTGAACAGCATGTTGTCCTGGAGCACCACACCAATCTGCCTGCGCAACGACGACACATCGGCCAACGCCAGATCCATGCCGTCGACCAGTACTCGCCCACGTTCCGGAACATACAAGCGCTGGAGTAAACGCGTCAGCGTGCTCTTTCCAGAACCCGAACGCCCCACCACGCCAATGACTTGCCCTGCCTCGATCTGCACGCTGATACCGCGCAAGACTTCAGAGCCATCCACCCGATACCGGAAATGCACTTGGTCAAATTCAATATGACCTTTCAACGGTGGTAGGGCACTGCGCGCCGCCTGAGCCATTTCCGTGCGCGAGTTCAGAATATCCCCCAGGCGCTGCACAGAAACGCCGGTCTGCTGAAAACTGGTCCAGAGCTGCGCCAGACGCATAATCGGTTGGGAGACCCTGCCGGCCATCATGTTGAACGCTATCAGCGCGCCCACCGTCAATTGACCGTCAATCACCAGGCGTGCGCCCATCCAAAGCGTCGCTACCGTGACCAGTTTTCCAATAAAGGACACACTCTCGTTAGCAATCGCCGACAGGTTTTGGGTCTTGAAACCTGCGGCAACGTAGCCAGCAATCTGACCCTCCCATTTGCGGACGACCTGAGGTTCAACCGCCATGGACTTCACCGTATCGATGCCATTCACGGTCTCGACCAGAAATGCCTGGTTTTCCGCACCGCGTGCAAAGCTATCCTGCAAACGCGCACGCAGGACGGGTGTAACTATCAGCGATACCAAGAAATACAAGGGCAGCGACAACAGGACAATCAAGGTCAGCCACGCGCTGTAGTAGAACATCACAGCAATAAAAACCACTGAGAACAGCACATCGAGCACCACCGTAATGGCGTTGCCGGTGAGGAAGCTGCGGATGTTTTCGAGCTCACGCACCCTGGCCACGGAGTCCCCAACCCGCCGAGCTTGAAAGTACGCCAAGGGCAGATTGACCAAATGACGGAACAGCCGCGAACCCAGCTCGACATCAATGCGGCTGGCGGTGTGGGCAAACAGGTAAGTGCGCAGGCCACTCAAGGCCGACTCGAAAATCATGATGCCCAGTAATCCGGTGGCAACCACGTCCAGAGTCGTCAGTCCGTTATGGACCAATACCTTGTCCATCACCACCTGGAAAAACAGTGGCGTCAGTAGCGCAAACACTTGAAGTACGAACGACACCAACAGCACTTCACCGAGCAACTTGCGGTACTTGATGATGGCTGGAATAAACCAGGTGAAATCAAACCGAGAAGGTTGATTGGACGACCCCGTTTCGGATCGCAGGAGAATCAACTCGCCGGTCCATCGTAACTGCAACGTTTCATAGTCGATGACTTCGGCACGCGCCTGACGGGGATCGTGAATCAGCGCCTTTCCCTGGTCGACCCTGGCAATGATAAAGAAAGTGCCGTCAAGGTCTGTCGCAATCGCCGGAAGTGGGGTTTGGTTGAGGTGCCCCGTCGTCGTGCGGATAGCCTTGGCCTTGAGGCCCGACTTCATCGCCGCCAATAGCAATTCCTGTTTTGCACAAGAGCGGCCTTCGGGGCCAAATTCGTGAGCCAACTGCTCGGCACTCACCGCAATGTCATGCAGGCGCGCCAGCACCACCAAACAGGCCAGCCCCGTGTCTACAGGTAATTCCGTATGTGAGCCTTGTTCGCTCATAGCGCATCCATGCCAGTTCAAAAGTGTTCAATCAAAAAGTGCAGCACACCTCTACGCCAGATTCATGGTGGTTGTGTGACAGTGGGGTCTTGTGGAAGCTTGAAGTGCGCATTTTGATTAACGCTGATTTCGTGCATCCACCGGCAGAAAGTCTCTATCGGCGTCGTAGTTTTTAGTCAGGTACATAGCCAGGCTGGAGAGATCGGCTGGACTCAGCGTCCCAGCGGCCTGTTTGAGTTTCAACGTGTTGATGATGCAGTCGTAGCGCGCGTTGTTGTAATCCCTGACCGCGTTGTAGAGTTGACGCTGGGCATTGAGCACGTCGGCCGTATTGCGTGAGCCCAGTTCACGCCCAACCTGGTTGGCTTTAACAGACGCCTGGCTGGACAAGATAGTCTGGCGCCTCGCGATCACTTGCTCGGTATCGGAGTTGACGGCGCGGTGCAAATTACGCACGTTCTGCACGACTTCACGCCGTTGGTCTTCGCGCTCATCCTCGCTCTGTGCCAGACGCTCGGTGGCTTCACGCACCTGGGAACGCGTAGAACCACCCGAGTACAGCGGAATATTCAACTCAAGCCCCACACTGCGTTGCGCGACGTCGCCGTAATAGCCGGAACGCCCAAAGTCCGTGGGATTGCTGTAGCCGAAATTGTCGTTATCGCCTTTGCGATAGGAGACCACCGCATCCAGCGTCGGCGCAAAACCTGCCTTGCGTTGGCTACGCGTATGCTCGGCGGCGGCGACGGCATAATTGTTTGCCAACAATGCAAGATTTTGTTGCACAGCCCGGCCGACCCACACATTTGGGTCATTGGGCTGAGGCGTTTCTATGGGAAGTTGATGCGCAATCGCCTCGATGGACGAATAGCGCTGTTTCGTCAGTCGAGAAAGCCCCTCGAAGGCATCCTCCACTTTTCGCTCAGCCAGCTTGCGATTAGCGGTGGCCGTGTCGAAGGCAGCCTGTGCATCCAGTAAATCGGTAATGCTGGAAGCGCCATTGTCCAAACGAGCCTGCGCTTGCTGCTGACGCAGCAACGCTGCCTCTTCAGCCTTGGATGCAGCCAATAAATCCTGTGCGCGCAGCGTTTCAAAGTAAGCCTGCGCAGCGCTTAACATCAATTCCTGCTCTTTTGCCGACAGCTCCAGTTCTGCCTGAGCGGTACTCGCCTGCGATGCTTCAAGCGCAAACCAGCGATCAAGCCGGAACACCGGTTGATTTAGATTGGCTTGGAATACTTTTTGATTACGGGTACGCGTCAACGAAGGTTGGTCGCGTTCCAGTCGCACTGCTTCCACCGACCCGCCAGCGCTGAGGGTGGGAAGTAACCCCGCTCGCGCTTGAGGGATAGCCTCACGTTGCGCACCGAACGCGTGTCGGGCGGCGGAAAGCTTTGCATCGTTAATGGCTGCTTGCTGGTAAACACTCATCAGGTCTGCGCGCCGAAGCTGATCCTCGGCCAGTACCGGATTGAAAACGCCCAATACACAGACAATCACACAGCAAATCCTTGTGCAGTTACTCATGAAAATCCATTTTCAAAACGATGCCTCTCGGCATTCGTGGGGCTACAGGTATCGCAAATCGGCAAGGAGTGTAGAGCGTTAATTGTTACCGTTTGGAGTCTGCGCGCATCCGCGAATTGCCAAGAATCACTTGCCGTTGTTCTATAGGGAGGGCACATCGAAAAAAGCGCGAGCGGCCGGGGAAGGCCCGTAAACCATCGTGCATCCTAAATCGGATGCTCACGATGTGAGTGAGTAAGCCATTTTCGGCGCTCGACATCACAAATTGATTCGGGGTAATCGTCACCGATTGAGGTACTAGATTCTTAATGCGGCATAACCTGCACCTTACGCCAAATGGTTTGAATCGGTCCTTCTTCCGTATACGCTTTCAAAGGACCGCTTCTGGCCGATTTCTGCCTCTCGCGACGGACAGAAATGACCAACAGAGCACAGGCTCATCACCGGGTTGAGTCGGTAACTTGTAGGACCATAGTCAGCGAATCGCCCATCAGAACACGTAAAGCATCCAATTGCGATGCGCTCAGGAAGAACGAGGAGCGAGGTGGGGTTTCCAGCGGCATTGAAAATAGTGGCGACAGAGTGCGCCTGAGACTTTCAGGATAAGCAATGAAAAATGCATCTCCCTGCGTGCCCACAGCCGCAGCTCCCGTCGTGCATCTGATTTCGAATGCACTGTATTCACATCGCCGAATCTCAATCGGCAAGAGGGTCAAGGCTCCGACTCTACACTTGCGAATCGCCCTTGAGATACTGTTGAACTCTGATGCGGTCCCTACCAGCCGGACCTCATTTACTGACACTTGGACTAGCACTCTTCGCACCTTATTGACCGTGGCCCCCACCCTTAGCCTAACAAGTCCGGAGTATCGGCGGTATGAACAGCTCGGACATCGGCATTATAATAATGCAACATGATGAGGGTCACTTCGGGTCGGTTCCGGTCTTTTGCGACCGGCTACAATCGACCCTAAGCTGCCCTTCGCGAAAGGCGGCAATCGGCCATGTCCGGACATTTGTGTCAGGCATAAAATCGACTGTGTGACAGGCTTCGGTTGCTGATCCCTGCCCTGAGAAATGGCGAGCGTGTCAGAGTTGCACCCAATCCGTCGCAGAGCCACAGCTATCGCATTTCATGTCGCAGAAAATTGAGCACCTGCGACAGACTCGCACGACATCGCAAAGCTTTACCCAGCGGTGCGAGCGAATCGTCGCATAACTCAGGAGTTGAGCGATGACAGCGCTTGGCCGAGACTGTGTAAAAAGGCTTCCATCGTGCTTAGATCTGCAGCGTTAAATCTTCCAACCTTAATCAGTCACAGGAGCGTTCGTGGCTGGGTTTATCCTAATTATCTTGTGAGGAAAGTAATGGAGGCTCTTCAACGTGCTCCCATTCCAAATACCATTCGTATGTCTCGTTGTCAGCCTTGAATTCATGTTTAACAGTCCTGCCAAGTCTCACTAGCTTTCGAGCCATGTGAGAGGAATGTGTCTTAGTCATTCTCGGCGCTTTCATAAATGTCATCGTGTGTATGATTGCTGGAGATTTTAACGCAGGAACTGCCTGATGAAATGCTTCATTCAAGGCGAATATCGCGTCAAAGCGGACAAGATCCTGAAATGTTGGTTGTTCGATAATGCGTGTTGGAAAGTCAGCTTACTGATCGTGCCATAGGCCAGTGGAGCGTAGTCGTCTACTCTCCCTGGCCACCATCGACGGGTGTTCTGGCAGTTGAATGGCGCAGGCGTCTTCAGAACTGGTACTTGAGCCCCACCATCACGTTGCGCGGATCACCGCTGTAGTAGCTGTTGTAGAGGCCGTAGCCTGTGTAGTACTCGCGATCAAAGATGTTATTGAAGTTAAGCGAGGCACTCAGGTGCTTATCGATGTCATAACGTGCCAACAAACCGACCACGGCAAAACTACCCTCCTTGGCCTCCGATTCCAGTGACTCGTTGACGAAGTATGTCTTGCCCTGCCAGATAACGTTGCCGCCAACGGTCAGGTCCTTGAGCGCACCGTTGAGCTTGTAGGTGCTTGCCAGCTTGAACTGGCGCTCAGGGCGCTGGGAGTCGATACGGTTGTGCTGCTCATCACGCGGCTGGGAATAGGTGAACCCGGTCAGTACCTGCCAGCCCGGCAATACTTCGCCGGAGGCCTGCAACTCAAAGCCCTTGGTGGTATTGGTCACACCCTCGTAAGCATCACGACCGTCGTCGGTGCTGCCTACGTACTGCGCAAAGTTGTCCTGCTTGGTCTTGAACACCGCGATGCTGGTGTTCAATGCACCGCCGTAGAACTCGGACTTGAGGCCAGCCTCGTAGTTCTTGCCGGCCATGGGTTCCAAGACTTTGCCGCTGATATCGATGTTGCTTTGCGGTTCAAAAATGTCGGTATAGCTGACATAGACCGAATGCTGCTCAGTCAGGTCATAGACCACGCCAGCGTAGGGGATGACCTTGCCGGTTTTCTTGGCATCATCATGGTCAGGGTTGGCCGGGTCAGAGTTATAACCCAGTTCGCCTTCGCGCTTGTAGTTGACGACGCGGCTACCTAGGATAACGGACAGATCGTCCGTAGGTTTGAGGCGCACCGCGCCAAAAGCGCCGACTTCCTTGATGTGATAATCCTGGGAGCTCCAGGTTACGTAGGACGTAGGGCGAGGCGCATTATTGCCCCAGTTGTCAAAGTCCACGCTCGGGCGCGCAGAGGTTGCATCGGCATTTTGCGAGAAGTAATCCGAGCGGCGGTCGCTGACATTAAGCCCCAGGATCAAGTCGTGGGTGCGACCGAGCAAGGAGAACGGCCCGGTGGAATAAGCATCCACCGAATCGGTGTTGATGACATAGGTCTTGTGGCTACGGAACAACTGGGCTTGACGGGTCGTTTGGTCTGGGTAAGGGCCCCAACCGATCAGGTTGCCTTGCAGTTGCTCGGTGTCGCCTTTCCAGTGGCTGGCTTCGACACGCAGCATCCAGTCATTGTCGAAATGATGCTCGACACCGCCAAAGTACTTGGTGCTTTCACTGTCGGCATAGGCCCATCTGGCCGCCGGGTTTTTCGAGCGGGAAAAATCGGTACGCGTGCCATCGGCGTAAAACAACGGCAACTGGCCAAAGCTGGAACCGTTGGAGTTGATCTTTTGATAGTCGATACCGCCATACACCATGGTGTTGTCGCTGATGTCGGCTTCACCGATGGCGTAGAACACGTTTTTCTTCGACGAGTAGTAATCGATGAAGGAGTTGGAGTCGTCGTATGCCGCGACGACCCGACCCCGCACTGCGCCGTTTTGCGTGAGTGGCCCGGACAGGTCCATCTCAGTGCGATAGCGATCCCAGCTACCGCCACTGCCAGACACGTACCCCTGGAATTCCGTGGTAGGACGCTTGCGCACTAAGTTGACCACGCCCGCCGGGCTGCCGACGCCGCTCATCAATCCAGTGGCGCCGCGTACGACCTCCACCCGGTCATAGATGGCCATGTCCCGCACACCCAGGCCGTTGGTGTTAGTGGTGAAATCTGAAGTAGGCACGCCGTCGTACTGGAAGCTATTCAGCGCGAAACCACGGGAATAGAAGTTGAAGCGCTCGCTGTCGTCATGCATCACCGACACACCGGGGGTTTGCCCCAATACTTCAGAGATTGTGCCCAAGCCCTGATCAGTCATTTGTTGGCGGGTGATCACCGTCACTGATTGTGGTGTTTGGCGCAGGGTAAGCGGCAACTTGGTTGCCGTACTCGTCGCGCCCGTAGTGTAGGACCCGGAGTTCTCCGTCGTCACACCCAGCGCGTGCCCCTGAATCGTGGTTGCGCCTAAGTTGAGCGCGTCATCGCTGGCGGATGGGGCGATCAAATAACTGCCGTCGTCGACCTTCTGCACCTGCAGGCCGCTTTGGCCGATCAGGCTTTGCAGGGCCTGCTCCACGGTCATCTGGCTGTGCAGCGCCGGGGCTTGCCGGCCCTCGGCGATATCCGTGGCGAACAGCACATGGCTGCCGGTTTGTTGCGCCAGCGCATTGAGGGACTTATCCAGCGCTTGCGCGGGAATATCCAAGCGGTAGGTGGCGGATTGCGCATTGGCGGCCCCCGCCAGTAACAGGCTGGAAGCCAGTAATGCCAGACGTTGCACTCGCGTGTTCTTACCCATTGTGATCCCCAGTGATGAAAGTGCTCTCTATGGGCAATGGCGTATGACGCTGTAGGAATCTTGATGTCGTGTTGAAAATAATTCTTGTCTGTTAGCGAGTCTTGTTGAGAATCACGCGGCCATCGGCGGTACGTATCAGGCTCACCGGTAGAATCCGCGGCAGCATTTCGATCAGTGTCTCGACGCTTTTGCTGTCGAACTCCCCCGACAGGCGCAGTTCACCGGTGGCTGTGTTGGCCACTTTAATACGCTGCTCGCGGTACTGCTGAAGGTCGCGCACGACCTCACTCAGTGGCGTACCGTCGAAGCGCAACTTACCCTGCTGCCAGGCCGTCAGCGCCTCGCGGCTTGCCGGTGCCACCGTGCCGACCCCTTCAGCGGTGGCACGCACCTGCTCGCCCGCCTTCAGCAGGCGTGGCGCGGTGTGGTCATTGTTGACCTCGACACTGCCCTCGATCACACCCACATCCACCCCACGCTCATCGCTGCGTAGATTGAATATTGTGCCTATGTCCCGCACTCGTACGCCCTGGCTACGCACAATAAACGGCGAATCGCCATGTACCACGGTGAACATCGCTTCGCCGTTCAGCAATTCCAATTGACGGCTGCGCAGGCGTTTTTCGATACGCAGATGAGCGCCGGAATTGAGCATCGCCAAGCTACCATCCTGCAAACGCACTTCCTGACGTTGGCCGATGGCGACCTGCACATCCTCCGTCTGCCAGGCCGGATCCAACTGCCACAAGCCACCTGCCAGCGCCAGGACCAACAATCCGGCACCCAGGGATTTCTGTTTGCTGCGGCAGCTTTTGGTGAAGGCTTTACCTTCGGCCAGCAAGGTTTCCTTGGACGGCACGCGCTCACGCAAAGCGTCCGCGAACGGCTGCAGCAGATCGTTTTTGGGGTCACGGGAAGGCGAGGAATTCATGGGTTTTTCCGAAGGGCTCGGCGCGCCGGCTCCCAATGCTGACCGATGGTCTTCATGGCCCGCCCGAAATGCTGGGTCACCATGTTCACCGAAATTCCCAGCTCCTCTGCGATCTCCCGTTGCGACATGTCATGGATGCGATGCAGCAGGAATACCTGCCGCTGACGCACGGGCAACGCCTGGATGATGTCTAGCAACGCCGCCAGCTGCTGCTCGAAATCCAGCGCCTGGGCGCCGTCCCAATCGTCGACGCTCAGGTACTCGGGCACATGGCCATTTAAATGAGCCTGCCGCGTACGCTCGGCGCGAATACGGTCGATGGCGCGGTTGAACGCCGTTTTACGCAGGAACGCCAAAGGCGTGGCGATGGGGTCGCGGGGTGGTTTCTCCAGCATCTGCACGCACACTTCATGCATCAAGTCGCGTGCGAAGTCTCGGCCGTGGAAGCGACGCTTGATGTAGTCAACTAGGTCGTCGTAATGGAGAGCCAGGGCGGCCATCAGGGGGTGATGTGTGGGCATTCCGAGAACTGGCGTTTATGAGAATAGATCTCATCATAAAGGGTTGAGGGGGAGATAGCGAGGGGGAGTTCAAGGCTACTGCTGACGTGCCGATAAATTTCAGATTTAACGTAGACGCGCACACTTCAATTTTGGCGAAGCGTTTTTACACACTCTGGGCCGAAAGCTGTCGCTCCTAAGAACCTAATCTGAATGCAGCTATGGCTAGGGAGCGAAGGCAGCTCATAACAAAAACGGTGAAAGTTCTCTGTCAGCTCGATGCTAAAAACAGGCTACTTGTGGAAGCGATCCAAAAAATTGCGGAAGTGATTGCCCAAATCCCAGGCAATAAAAAACCCCGTAGACGTTAATCTACGGGGTTTCTAAGAGTGGAGGCCGAGGTCGGAATCGAACCGGCGTAGGCGGATTTGCAATCCGCTGCATAACCATTTTGCTACTCGGCCTCAAACGATCAATGCCCTTACCACTGACATTCACCGCATAAAAACTTGAGTGGGCTATAAAACCCTGCCTCTACTCTAACTCATTGAATACATTGAAGTTTTTAATGCTTCGTTGCGTTCGATGGGCGCCATTATGTACTCATTTGCTTTTGCCTGCAACCCCTTGATTTCAAAAATATTTCGCATGGGGATCAAGGAGTTGCGTGCCTGCCCTACTCCTGTACGCGCCGTTCCTGATACGCCGGGTCGGCCTTGATCTGGGCGTCGGTGAAGGGCAGCGTGCGCAGTTTTTTCTGTGAAAACAGCTGCGTCTGGTCCTTGGAATGCGCGGACGCGGGGTTGCTCGACAGGGAGAATGCCAGCACGCCTTGTGCATGGGGGCCCTGGTCGTCGAAGGTGACGATTTGCAGGTAGCTGCTGCCGCTGACCACTTCGCGCTTGCCGTCGGCGCGAGGCACGGTTTGCATGGCGTTGTAGATCCCCAACTCCTGCGGGCCGCCATGCACCGGGGTCTGGCCGGACACCTGGATATCGCCCCATCGGCTGTCGGCACCCAGGCCGAGTTTGGCGACCGCTGCGCTGGAAGCCAGCATGGCTTCGCGCAGGGCTTGGGCAACAGGCGCGCGGTCGATGGCCAGGCCGCGTGGTGTGGTCAGCGGCTGGGTCGGGTCGAAAGGCACGCGCCAGGCGTCGGGGATTTGCTGCAGGTGTTCGACCAGATCGATGAAGTGCACCAGGCCCAGGCCACTGTCGAGGTTGGCGTGCCGGTCCCAGGTGTTCAGACGACTGCACAGCGGTTGCAACGTGGTGGCGTCGGCGCCGAGTTGCTTGGCGCAGAACTCGAGCAGGTCAGGCATGACCTGGCCGGCGAGGTAGACCTGATTGTCCATGACCATGTTCTGCAAGTCGGCAACGCGGATCGGTTGCTTCTCCAGGGACTGCAGCCGCTGCAGGGCAAAACGCGCACGCGGGCCAAGGCCGATGTGGTCCTGGCTGATCACCGGTGAGAAGCCGGTCAGCGGCGCCTTGGGATTGGCCATCCAGGCCGAGTCGTTGGAGTGCTGCACGTAGTCGGTGCGCGCAAGTTGTGGCAATTGGTCGGCGGCGAAGATGCCGGCCTGGGCCGCGCGCGGATCCACATCCCAGGCGCAGGCGCTGTGGGCGCCGTCGAGGATGATCATCTGCAGGCCGGCACGCGGGTCGCTGCATTGCGCCAGCTTCGCCGCACTGACGTTGGGCACCACCGACAGGTTCATGTACAGGCTTTGGCCCTGATCATCGGCGGCCACGGTGTTGACCCATGGAATGCCTTGCAGCGTATGCACCGAGGTTTGCAGGGCCTTGAGGTCGCTGGCCTGGTTCATCGCGTACCACTGCTGCAGCACGCGGTCGTTGCCCAGGTTGGCATCGCGCAGGCTGAAGGCGTAGTGGTTGTCCCAATCGAGCTTGCCCGGCCATTGCACCACCGGGCCGAACTGCGAGCTGTAGACCGGATGCACCATGGGTTGAATGCTGCCGTCCGGCTGTTTGACCTGCACGGTCACCGTGTTTTTTTCCAGGGCGATGGATTTGCCGTCGAGCAGGTAGCGCGTGGCGTCCTTGGGATCCAGCGTCAGGCGATACAGCGTGAAGTGCTTGGAGGTATCCACCGTATGGGTCCACGCCACATGCTGGTTGAAACCGATATTGATCACCGGCAGGCCGGGCAATGCGGCGCCCATCACATCGAGCTGGCCGGGGATGGTCAGGTGCATCTCGTAGAAACGCATGCCACCCACCCACGGGAAATGCGGGTTGGCCAGCAACATGCCACGGCCATTGAACGAACGCTCTCGGCCGACCGCGACCGCGTTACTGCCGCGGTCCAGGCTAAAGCGCTGTTGCTGGGCGTCTGCCAGTGCAAAAGCCTTGGCGGTCGGCCGCACGCTGGCGGTCGCCTGAGGCGGCGCCGAGCCCACCAGGGCTTCGGCAAACTGGCCGACACCGCCTTCAACCAACAACCTGCGCGTCAGCTTCACCAGGTCGCCAACCTCCAGCGGCCGCACCCATGCCGCCTGGCACTGCGCGGGAGCGCCCTGCTCTTTCAGGTATCGGTTGTAGCCGGCGACGTAGCCCTCCATGCGCTGGCGGATCTGCGGGCTTTGCGCGTTCCAGAACGCGGCGACGGCCTGCGGCGTGTTCAACCAGGTGAAAAACACGTCACTGGCCAGGTTGTTGCGTTCCTCCAGGGTCGACTGCTCGGGACCGAAAAATTTGGCGCGCTGGCCATTCACCGTCACCACCTCATTGGCCAGCAGGCACAGGTTGTCCTGGGCATACGCGTAACCAATGCCCAAGCCCAGGCCGCGCTCGTCGCTGGCACGAATATGTGGCACGCCGAAACTGGTCCGCCGAATATCCGCCGACGCTTGTGTCGACTGTTCCCGCGCCGATGCGGCCAGGCTCAACCCCAGCAACAGCCCCGCCACGCACACCCTGGACAACCCGTTGGAAATAATCACGCAGACTCCACAGTCAAATTGAACACCCTCACCAGGGGTAGCTACCCCACCGTAAGGACGCAAAAAGCCGCGGACAATTTAGCGCGCGCCGAGGTTTATTTAAGGCGGCGCGACTGTGACAAAACCGATACCGACAAAATTTCTACATCCGAGACTTCATGATTTTGCTCGCTCGTACGTCTTATTAACTAAGAGCGCCATCATTTTCCTGATCAGGCTCTGATAAGGAGTTTTGCATGTACAACCCGCAAGTGCCCACGGACGGACATTCACCGGCAGCCGACGCCCATTACGGCAGCGGCGCACAGACGTTCGGCAAAGCGCCCGAACAGCAAGGCAACCAGCGTATTCGCCATTTGCTCAAGTGTTTCGGTTTGCGCACCAGCCTGATTCGGCTGAAGGTCATCGACGCCCTGCTCACCGCCGCCGACAACCAGCGCACGCTGGGCGTGCGCGGCGTGCACAGCCATTTGCTCGAACTGGGCATCCCGCTGTCGTTTCTGAGTGTGCGCGAGGTGCTCAAGCGCCTGTGCAGCGAGGGCGTGATTACCCTCAATGCAGATAAAAGCTACAGCCTCCATGAAGAGGCTGCGAAGGTACTCGAAGGTCGCGCCTGACGTTGCGTCGCAGGCTTAGAGCTTGACCTTGCGGCGCATGATGCCGTTGATCACCACCACGACCACTGCAACGGCAATGGCGATGGTCTGGAACGTCTTCTCACTGATCGCCCCGATGTTCTGCAGATAGGACAGGCCAAACATCGTCGCCAGTACCGCCAGGGCGATCAGAATCGAGTATTTCAAACGTTGCTTTTGGGTCATGACGGGTTCCTGAACCTGAAAAATGTATCCACTTTGTATCGCCGAACATGCCAAGTACATACCCGGCAACGGGGATGGACGCGGGTCGGCAGGGTCCTATGTTACAGGCGATGAAAAGCTTTGGCTTGTCTGACGCCTGATTGATCCTGTAAGCCCCCGGAGGACTTGGACATGCTTCGTCGTATCGCACTGCTGATCCCCTTGCTGGTCATGTTGAGCATGAGCGGCTGCTTCTTTTTCCCGCACGGAGGCGGCTGGCACGACCATCGCTATTCAGAAGGCGGGCCGGGGTACTACCACCGCTGACGCCTGAGCGGTATCAGAAAATTCTCTGATTCACCGACACTCGGTCTTACACACAGCAGTCTCCTCAGGAGGAACCTCGGCGGGTGTTTTCCACACCCAAAGAGGCGCCTGAGGAACAGGGAACCTCCTAATGACAGGCGCTTTTCTTGGCAAGTCAAAAAGGTACCCACCGATGTCAATATCTGCCTATACACCTCCCCACCAGCCCAGCGCTGAAACTCTCCCGCTTCCCACTCCCGCTGCGACACCCGCATTATTGGTCAGCCCTGCACCGACACCTCAGCCTTCAGAGGACGCCGACCAGACACCTACAGGGCGCCAGCGGCGCTCACCCACCGACACCAGCCATACCGGGCTGTCACGGTCCCTGGCGGACAACCAGAACCTGCGGACCCTGGGGCAAAAGCTCAACGAGATAGCCGCCCGCCTGGGTGTGAACACCACGCCCCAGGCCATCATCTCCGCGCTGACGACCGCTCTCATGGATATTCATCCGGCCTCAACCTACGCCTCGCAAGTAGACACCGCATCGACGCTTGAAGACTTCATCACCGACTACGGGTTGAAGATGCCCAACAGCCATTTTTCCCTGACCGCGCTGGCCGACGCGGTGCTCGACCGCTCCATGGAACACCCACTGGGCAACTTTGGTGGCGCGCTGTCCTGGCCAGTGCCGTTGAGTAGCCAGGCGCAGCGCTCGCTGATGGAAAACGCGCGGCTCTATGTGACAGAGCATCCGAATCCCCCACCGATGGTGACAAGCCAGGGGCTTCTGGAGTACTTGAACAGCAACCAGCCACTGTCTGCCGAGGCCCTGAAGGACCCGGCAAAGGCACTGGAAACACTCCTTGGCACCGCGCGTGCGCAAGGGTTGGGCCAAGCCTTGCAGACCCAATTGAACGGGATTGCCACCGATACCAGCGTAAACGACTACACGTTGGCGGCGATGAATTTGTTTCTGGACCCGACATCGATTGCTGAGCCCAATAAAACCAAGGTTGCTGGCTTCGATCTGGTCCAGCAAAGTCATTGGGGCAAACCCGCTTCCACGATAGTGGACAACCTCAGCAAGCATTTGGAGACCAAACGCTACACCACATCTGGAATGGCCAAGGTCGGTGCTTACCTGCTACTGGCCAGGACAGCCCCTGAACTGCTGATCAAAGATATCCCCGCCAATGTCACCTATGGCAGCCCTGCCTGGGTCAGCCTATCGATCGCAGCGGCCACGATAGAACACCAGGCACCTGGTAAGGTGCCCAATATGACCTTTGCCCAAGTCATGCTGGAGGCCGAGAATGCCGGCCTGCAAAACCTTGCCATGACCCAACAGGCACAGACCGCGGCGCTGCGAGTCTGGGGGGTGGTCAACGGCGTGCTTTCTGAAACAGAGGCTGGCCGTTACAACACCACCGACGTTGAGAAGGTCAGGAGTGCCTTCAATCAGCAGGCACGCATGCGCGTCGACGCCAGCAGCCAGATTGAGGCCCCTATTCCCAGCCGCAAGGAAATTGCGCTGGCCAAGCTGAAAGAACGGTTTGGCGAGAACGTACCTTTTGAAGAGAAACTCCTGACGGTCAAGCAGACCGTGCAGCCTCACGCCCAGCCGCTCTACGACCCCAATCGCGCGCCCGCCGGCCCGCATTCGCTGCTGGATATCGCCATGAGCGGCCTGCACCAGTATGAATGGGAATCCACCGATGATCGGATCGTTGAGGCGACACGAGGCAAGTCCCTCAATCTGGAGGTGAAAACCGAGTTCGACACTCAATTCACCACAGCCATCGACCAGCGCAAACAAGGCCTCAAGACGGCCGTCAAACAGATGATTGCCCAGCTCCCTCTGCCTGACAGGGAACAATTCGAATACGGCAAGCTCGAGTTCTTTCAAAATCATACCTACCAGTTGGGCCTGGGCTTTACCGATCGAACCCTCGCAGAAAAAAACCAGGCGTTGCTGGTCAAAACCACGGGGGTAGACGGCGAAAAGGTCTATGAGATCGACTTTAAACGGGGGTCCATCACCGCGGTGCCGAACACCGTCCTGACTCAAGAACGCGAGCGCGAAGCCAACCGTGTCTTTCCGATAGAGTCGTTCAAACCCTCCGATACCGTTGCCGCAGCCCTGGCTTCAGGCGGTCAAGCGAGCGAGCCACGCGCCACCCCCAACAGCTTTGCAAGCACGCGAACCCAGGCCATTGCCGATGCTTTTGTCGAACACCTGGATATTGATAACAACGATGTGGTCAAGCAGGCCAAGGGCACCACGACGTTCGACAAGCAAATGGAAACCGAGGGGAAACTGGCGGATTTTTTTCTCGACCTGATTCCCCTCAGGTCGGCGATCGTCAACTTTCAAAACGGTAACCACCTGGACGGCGCAATCGACCTGGGCATGGATATCTTCGGGTTTGTCACCGCCGGCGCGGGGAAGGTTGCCAAGGTCGGCGCTAAAGCTGCCGGCGCGGCGAGCAAGGCCTTGAAGGTCGCGAAAATCCTCGGGACCACCGTCATCAGTGAACTCAACCCGCTGGGTGGGCTCGGCGACCTGGTGGAAGGTGGCGCCAAGCTGATCGGCAAGGGTGTGGACAAGATCAAGGGCGCGACAGACTCCTTGAACCTGGCCAATACGATGAGCCGCGAACATGGGCCCCTGACGTACGGTTCGTTCAAGTACGCAGGCCAGACCTACGAGGCCGACACCATCCTGGCGAATGGCCAACGCTATGCCTACGATCCGGTCCAGATGAGGCCTTACGGCACCCCGTTGGACGACTTCAACCCTCTGGATGCAATGATGCCGCCCTCGCCTAGGATGGAGGGCGCCATAGGACGGCCAGGTAACGCCCGTTATAACCCCATCGACCGGCAGGGCCGTCACGTCCACACCGCGCCCAAAACCGACCACTTGCCTGACGCAGAGTACGTAACGAGCATCAACGGTGCGCGCAATGACGCCCATTTCACCCCCAGCAGAAAAGCCGCGACCCGCGAAAAGTTTAGTCGGGAAATGGACGCCTTCTACCAACGCATGGCCTCTGGCGAACTGCCAGCACGCCCGACCATTCCCGAGATCCCCAAAAGTGTCACACCTTCACAACTGATCGAAAAAGCGCTGGACGCGGCAGATGGGGTAGTCTTTGGTGACGTTCACAAAGACCTGGCGAGCTTCCAGACACTGTTCGACAACGTGGACACCTTCAAGCAAAAAGGCGTGAAGAAGCTGTATATGGAAGCCACGTTTTATGACGCACAGATGAAGCTCGTCGACGACGGCATCGGCTACCTTGGGGATGGCATAACCCCACGGTTCCCCTCTTTCAATCAACTGGTTAAACAGTTTTCCGATGCAGGCATTGAAGTCGTGCCGCTGGACCATTGTTACTTGACCCGGCACAAGGATGAACGCGAGCTGTACAAGCAAGCGATGAAGGCCGAGGACTTTGTGCCAAGGCTAAAGGAATTCAACTACTACGCCGCGCAGACCATCCGGCAAAACTCCGCGGGCGAAAAATGGATTGCCTTGGTGGGCAACGCCCACATGAAAACCAGCCAAGGTATCCCGGGCGTGGCAGAGTTGACGGGCAGCATCGGTGTCGGGGTGTTTAAAAGGACCGATCCGGGGCCAAGCCTCGGGCTCAGGAAAACCAATCACGTGCCTGATCCAGCCCAGCGTTTGAAACCGGACGACCTGCCTGGTGACCTGCACATCTTCAAACAGGAAAAAGCGCCACCCAGGAATTCAGTGGCGGCGTAAGCCGGGTCGATGAACCGACCCACGAAAGCCCGGCGAAATGCCGGGCTTTCGTTTCAGGGCCTGTCAGCCCGCATGCACCCATCGCTGATGCAGCCCGCGTGCAAGCGCGTCCAGCGCAAACCCCAACACCCCGATCAACAGCACCATCGCCATCAGTTCCGAATAAGCCAACCGATCACGCGTATCCAGGATGTAATACCCCAGCCCCGCACTGACCCCGAGCATTTCGCACGGCACCAGCACGATCCACAGGATCCCGATGGCCAGGCGCACGCCGGTCAGCACATGCCCGACCACCCCGGGGATGACCACGCGGCGCAAGGTTTCCCAGCGCGTGGCGCTCAGGCTCTGGCTCAATTGCAACCAGCGCGGATCCAACTGACGCACGCCGGCTGCGGTATTGAGCATGATCGGCCACACAGCGGCAAAGGCCAGCAGGAAGTAGATCGGCGGGTCCCCTACCCCCATCAGCATCACCACGATGGGCATCCAGGACAACGGCGAGATCATCCGCAGGAACTGGAACGCGGGCGTGGTCGCCGCCTCCAGGTTGCGCGAACTGCCCACCAGGAGCCCGAGTGGCACCCCCACCAGCAAGGCCAGGAACAGCCCGACAAAAATGCGCTTGAGGCTGACGGCGATGTGCAGATACAGCTCACTCCGCCCGAGCAATTCCCACAGGCTGGTGAACGTCGCCGCCAGCGAAAAGCGCGCGGACAGGCCGTCCGCGTCGCCCAATACCTTCACCCCCAGCCACCAGAGCACCAGCAAACCGGCCAGGCCACTCAACCCGAGCAACCAGCCCGGGACTCTGCGGTTGTTCAAACGCCAATCTCCTCGGTCCGCTCAAAGCCGTCCGGCAAACCAAAGGTCTTCATGCCGCCCACCGCCTCGATGGCATTGCGCACGAAGCGGTCGTCCACCAGGTCCTTGGCCACGAAGGCCGGGTCGAGGTCAGCGAGGAATTTCTTGTCGCCCTCGATCAGCGTGTCTTTCAAGCGCCGCACCAGTTCCTCGGTGTAGCTGGGGAACGGATAGGGCTGGAAGTCGATGCGGTGCTCATCCCAATTGGCGTGCTGAATAGCGCCATCGGCGAGGTAGGCCGCGCGGTCGCCGGCCACCGGGGCGAGCACCTTGCTGAGCACCGGTTCGGCATGCGGCGTGTAGCGGTTCGGGCCGTCCTTGGACAGCAGTTTCACCGCCTCCTCGCGGTTGTCGCGGGTCCAGACCTGGGCCTTGACGATAGCGTTCACCACCTTCTGCGACCATTCAGGGCGGTTGGTCAGGTCATGTTCATGCATGAACACCACGCAGCACGCATGGTTGCGCCACACGTCACCGGTAAAGCGCTGCACACGGCCGACCTTGAGGTTCTCCGCCAAGGCGTTGAACGGCTCGGCGACGATGTAGCCATCGATGCGCTTGCTGGCCAGGGCCGGCGGCATGTCCGAGGGCGGCAGCACGATCAGGTTGACCTCGTTCGCGGCAATCGCACTGCCGGCCGCACGGGCGACCGGGGTCAGGCCGTTGTCACGAAACAGCTGCTGCACCACCACGTTATGGATCGAATACCAGAACGGAATCGCTACCGACTTGCCACCCAGTTGCTTCACCTCAGTAATGCCCGGTGACACGGTCAGGCCCGAACCGCCGACGTGGTTCCACGCCACCACCTTGGCCGGCACCTTGCTGCCATAGCGCGCCCACACAGTCATGGGGGACAGCAGGTGGATCACGTTGACCTGGCCCGAGATAAACGCCTCGATCACCTGCGCCCAACTGCGCAGCAGCACCGGGCGTTCGGCCTTGATGCCTTCGGCTTCGAACAGGCCATTGTTGTGGGCCACCAGCAACGGCGTGGCGTCGGTGATCGGCAAGTAGCCGATGCGTACCGGCGCATCCGGCTCGCTGGCGGCGCGCGCCTGCAGGCTGCTCAACAGGGGCAACGCGCCGGCGGCGCTGAGTACGGCAGACAGTTTGAGAAAATCACGGCGCGAGTGAGTCAGGTCATCCAGGCACATGGCAGGGCTCCGGCAGGTCAAGGGGGTTGGGTTGGGGGCGGCTCGCCTGCCGTAGGGTTTTGAGAATCTCGATGCGCAGCGTGCCGATGGCTTCCACCTGTTCTTCACGCGGCTGCGGCAGGTCGATCAGCCATTCGCCCAGCGTCCGCGCCGGGCGGTTGCCCAGTAGCAGGATGCGGTCGGACAGCAACAGCGCTTCATCAATGTCATGGGTGATCAGCACCGCCGCCGCGCCTTGCTCGCGATTGACCTTGAGCAACAGGTGCTGCATGTCCGCGCGGGTAACTTCGTCGAGGGCGCCGAATGGCTCATCCAGCAGCAATACCTGCGGCTGGCGAGCCAGGCAGCGCGCCAACGCCGTGCGCTGCGCCATGCCACCGGACAACTGCGCCGGAAACTGCTGGCGCGCGTGCTCAAGACCTACGGCCGCGATGGCGTGGTCGACGCGGTGGCGGCGTTCTTCAGGGCTGAGGTGCGGCTGGCGAGCGAAATCCAGGCCGAAGGCGACGTTCTTTTCCAGGCTCAGCCAAGGCAACAGGCTGGGGTCCTGGAACGCCACCGCGACGCGTGGATGCGGGCCATTCAAAGGCTCACCGAGCACACGTACGCTGCCGCCTTGAGGCACCTGCAAACCGGCCAGCACACGCAACAGGCTGGACTTGCCGACACCACTGGGACCCAGGATCGACACCACTTCGCCAGGTTGCAACTGCAGGTCGAATCCCTGCAATACCGGGCCACTGGAATACCCCAGGCAAATCCCCTGGGCCGTCAATACCGCCGGGCTCATAGGTTGGCCTGACGCTGCAACTCGGTGCGCAATTGCACCAGGCTTGGCGTGACGATCGGCACGAAAGCCGACTCACGCCAGCGTCGCGCAAACCCACTGCCATGCGCGGTGAGATAGGCTTTGCCACCGCTGGCCTGCAACTCCAGCTGCACAGCGCTGGCGGCGGTTTCGGCCAGGGCGATGCGCAGCTTGAACAACGGCACCGGCTCGGCGGCAAAGCGCCCGGCCAACAGACCGCTCTTCAACTCGCTGACTAAATGATCGAGGGTCACGCGCAATGTCTCGAGTTCTTCACGCAACACCGTACGGCTGGCCCCCAGATGGTTGGCCACTTCAGCCAGTGAGCGCCGCGCCAGGCCGATCGACATGCCGCACTGCAGGCCAAGGAACGCCGGGCGTACCGCTGGCAGAAACTTGCGCGCATCGTCATGCAGCAACCAGTCGCGGCTCAGCTCCACGCCTTCCAGGCCCAACGCCGCGGTGTTGCTCGATTGCAGGCCGAGCAACTCCAGGTCGCGCGAGCGCTGCAAGCCGGCCACCGAGTCCGGAATCGCCAGGATAAACGGTGCGCCACCGCCGGCATGTTCAATCGCCGCAGCGGCAACAAAGCCGTTCTTGCGCAGGTTGGTCACCCAGTGCAGGCGACCGTTGAGGGTCCAGCCGTGGTCGTTGGGCTCGGCGCTGATCTGCAACGTCTCGATGCCCGACAAAAACTTCATCGCATTCGACAATCCGGTCGCCCCCGCCAGCTTGCCGCTGAGCAGGTCCGGCAGCAGTTGCTCGCGCAGCCGCGCATTTGGGCTTTGCAGCAAATACTCGATAAACGAACGCTGGCCCCAGCACACGAAGGCCGCCGCCAGCGAATGGCTGGCGACATTGGCGATGGCCTCCACGGCGCCGGCCACATCCCCGCCCAGCCCGCCGAGTGCCGTGGGCACACCGATACGCAATACATTGGCTTCTGCCAGCCGTGGCAGCACTTCCTGTGGATCGCAACTGCCCACATCCAGGGCCTGCGCTTGAACATCGAGCCAACGGCTCAAGATAGGGTCAAGCATTCATGTTTCTCCTTGTTAACGCAGAGGGACCATCGCCACTTCAGCTGGCCGGTTTTTCCCAACGGTATTGCGCCAGCTCCGGGTTCAGCGGGGTACGGGCAAACACGTTAGCGAAGTTGCACAGGGTTGCCAGGCTGACGCCCAAAATAACTTCCAGGGCCTGGCCTTCGGAGTAGCCTGCCGCACGGAACGCGTCATAACCGGCATCGCTGACATCGCCGCGGGTGGCGATCACTTCACGGGTGAAGGCGGCGAGTGTCTCATACCGCGCATTGGGTAATTCGCCACGCTGGCGCAGGGCCTCGATCACCGCCTCCGGCAGCTTAGCTTTGTTGCGCGCCACGGCGGTGTGACCGGCAACGCAGAAGTCGCAGCCATGGGTCGTCGCGGCAATCAATTGCACCACTTCACGATCAGCCAGGCTCAGTTCGGTCTTGGCGTTCAGGCCGGAGACGGTGATGTAGGTTTCCAGCGCCGCCGGAGCATTGGCCAGCACCGCCAGCAGGTTAGGAATAAACCCCGAGCCTTTCAGCGCGTTTTCGAGGAAGGGTTTGGCCGCATCCGGGGCGGTTTCGGGGGTGAGCAGCGGTACACGGGACATGGAGTGGTCTCCTTGGGGGTTGGTGTAACCAGTCTGTTGGTTATAAAAAAACCCCTCAATAGGCTAAAGTAGCGATTACTTGCTCTTGAGTCTTTCCATTAGATGAATTCGTCCAGTGCACTTGTCGATTGGTTATTAGACAGCCTCGAACTCAACACCAGCCTGTTCCACGTCGGGCGTTATTGCGGCGACTGGCACGCCAGTACCCACGGCCTGGCCCGGGCCAGTTTCCACCTGATCGTGCAGGGTCAGTGCTGGTTGCACATCGATGGCGAGCCCACCCCGGTGGCGCTGGACAACGGCGACGCGGTGTTCCTGCTGCGTGACCTTGAGTATCGACTGTCGGGTGAAGCCACGGCGGCGGGCGCGCAGGAATGCCCGCGTCGCCCAATGGAGCCGCTGGACAGCAGCGCCACCGACGGCGTGGGCTTGGTCTGCGGGTTCTTCCATTTCCAGTCCGGCCTGTCGGCGATGATTGTCGACACCCTGCCCGCCTGGATCGTGCTGCGAGCCGGCGATCCGTCACTCACGGCTGCGCGCAACCTGTTCGACCTGATCCTGCAAGAATGCGCACGCACTCCGCCCTCTTCCGCCTTGCTGGAACGCCTCTGCCATCTGCTGTTCCTGTATGTGCTGCGCCAACAGGTGTTGGATAACACCGAACTTGGCGGCCTTGCCGCGCTGGCCCGGCAGCCGACATTTGCGCATTTGCTCGAGCAATTGATCGCCCACCCCGAGCAACCCTGGAGCCTGGAAAGCATGGCCGCCTGCACCGGGCTGTCGCGCTCGGCGTTTTTCAAGCGGTTCAATGAGCTGTGCGGGCAATCGCCGGGGCAAGTGCTGCTGATGATGCGCGTGCGCCATGCCTGCCAACTGTTCAAGCAGGACCAGACCGTGGCCGATGTAGCGCTGGCGGTGGGGTATCAATCAGTGGCGGCGTTTACGCGCGCGTTTCATAAGGTCACCGGGCAGCAGCCCGGGGCTTACCGCAAGGGTTTGGCGTCGAAATAAAATGCAAGTGTGTAGTTTTACGCCAATCAAGCTGTAAGAAAATATGGAACTGTTTTTCCGGCGCTCACACACAAGGAGTACATCTTCGGCAAACTGTGGAACTTCTCACCCATGATCAACCCCGCAGCACCTCCGACAAGCCGCCAAAACCATGATCCGCTGCGCGATGCAAAACATTCAGCGTCCGAGGATTCCATCTACGTCCAGCCGCGTTTGGACCCGAGCAAGGGCCCGATGCAAACCAAGACCGAGGTTTTGCACAACGACGATTACTCAAAGATTTCACGGCAGGCCAAGTGGGACTTCCTGAGCAGACCGCCGGAGTTAAAGCAACTCACACTGGTGATGGAAACGGGCAATGCTGCCGACGCGGTCCATGTCGGCAAAAACCCTGATGGCCGTCTCAAGGTCCAGATCAATGGAAAGTCATACGCGCTCGATGACAAGGACCGAGACGGGAAGCCCCTGCATTTGCTGATCAAAACCCACGGCGGAAACGACCAGGTAACCGTCAGTGAAGACGTGAAAAACCCGCTGACGATTGAAGGGGGCAAAGGGGATGACACGCTCACTGGCGGCGGTGGCATCACTCGGCTTCTGGGCGGGCCGGGCAACGACACGCTTAAGCTGCGCTCGCATGCAGGCTATGCCGAAGGCAACGACGGCGACGATACCATCATCGGCGGCCCCGGCAATTCAGCCATGTACGGGAACAACGGGGATGATCGGCTGTATGCGGGCGCCGGCCCCGCCACAAAACAGAGCTATCTGGATGGGGGAGCAGGCAACGACCGGCTGTACGCCGGTAATGGGCATACGGTACTCCATGGTGGCAAAGGTGACGACGATTTGGTCGGGCACGATCGAACGACGTTCTACACCGGTAAAGGTCAGGATCGAGTCTGGAACAACCAGCAAGGCGATCATATATATGCCAAGACCGGCGATGTGTACGACCGGTCGCAAGGCTCAACATTGACCCCGGTGCAACCCAGCACTGCTGGCGGTGCGGGATTTGGGGTCGTAGGCACGCCACAATTCAAACAACGCGTAGAGGATGATCTCGAGTTTCTGCGCGGCTCTCCCACTGGGCAAAAGATGCTCACGGATATGGACAGGGAAGCCGCCGTGGCAGGGGGAAAAGTCACTATCGAGGAACAAACAGACAGAGGCAACGCTTACAATTTCGGGAGTTTGGAACTGGATAAGGCTTGGGAAAACGGTCGCCGTATAGACGGTGATGACCCTAAAAGGGGCAAGATCACCGACAATAAACCTGGCTCGCGCGCCAATAAGGGGGTGATCGCTTACGACACAAGCACTACGGTCGCACCGGATGGACGCACCTTTGGATTTCCACTCATCGGGCTGGTTCATGAAGTGGGGCATTCCTACAACGGTGCGACGGGAACAAACCTGCCAGGCACAACCATAGAGCACCCGCCAGCACGCCCTGACATTTCAATTCCTACCAGGAACACTGAGTTCCAGGTCGTCGGTTTGCCGAGCAGCGCGTCGCCTTTCGATTTCGATAACGATCCATCCACCCCGCCCACCCGCATCAACCCCGAGCATTTCACGGAGAATGGCATGAGGCGCGAAATGGGTCTTCCAGAGCGCAAAACCTACCTCACCTGAGACGCTGACGTTGCAGCCCGGTGCCGGGTTGGGCGCATAACTCCACCAGCCAATCGACAAATACCCGCACCCGCTGCGACAGCTGCCGGTGTGGCGGGTACAGTGCCGTGAGCGCCATTTTCGGCACTGCAAGCTGCCCCAGCACTTCCACCAGGCTGCCCTGCGCCAGGCGCTGCATCGCGTGGTAGTACGGCGCCTGGATCAACCCGTAGCCCGCTTCACAGGCACAGAAGTAGCCGTCGGCACTGTTGACCGCAACCACCTTGGGCAGGTTGACCGCACGCAGTTCAGCGCCGAATTGAAACTCCAGGCCAAAGCGTTTGCCGCTGGCACTGGAAACGTACTCGACCATGTGGTGCCCGGCCAGGTCATCAAGACTTGCCGGCACGCCCTTGCGCGCCAGATAACCGGGGCTCGCCAAGGTGATTTGATCCATCATTGCCAACGGCCTCGCCACCAGCGATTCGTCCAAGGCGAGGCCACCGCGCAACACGCAATCCACGGCCTCGCGGATCAGGTCCACCGGGCGGTCGTTGAGGCCAATTTCCAAATCAATGTGCGGGTATCGAGCAGTAAATGTCGGCAAGGCGGGAATGACCAGAAAGCGGCCGATACCCGAGGGCATATCAACGCTCAAGGTGCCGCGCGGGTTCTGCCGGCGCGTGGAAAACACTGCCTCGGTTTCCTCAAGGTCGGCAAGCAATTGCACGCAGCGCTGGTAGTACGCCGCACCGTCCAGGGTCGGGCTGACCTGGCGCGTGGTGCGTTGCAGCAGTTGGACGCCGAGGTGCGCTTCCAGTTGCTTGATCAGGATGGTCACTGAGGCGCGTGGCAATTGCAGGCTGTCGGCCGCCTTGGCGAACCCGCCCAATTCGACGATCCGGGTGAACACACGCATCGCATTAAAACGGTCCACGGGCCGGCTCCTGGCTGACTATTTAGAAATTACGAATAGTGATAGTGCTTTTAGCCGGTTTATCAAGGTTTTGTCGAGGATGACAATGGAGCCCTTCCCCACCCAGGAGCTGGACCCATGCACACTCGTCAACTCGGTAAAAACGGCCCGCACGTCTCCGCCATCGGCCTCGGCTGCATGGGCATGACGGATTTCTACACCACCGGCAGTGATACCCAGGAGGCCGTCGCGACGTTGCATCGCGCGCTGGAACTGGGAATCAACTTCCTCGATACCGCCGACATCTACGGCCCGCACACCAATGAGGCACTGATCGGCAAAGCCATCGCCGGCAAGCGCGACCAGGTGTTCCTGGCGAGCAAGTTCGGCATCGTCCGTGACCCGGCGAATCCGGCAGTGCGCGGGGTCAATGGCCGGCCCGAATACATTCGCAATGCTATCGACGGCACCCTGCAACGGCTGGGCATCGACACCCTGGATTTGTACTACCAGCACCGTATCGACCCCGACGTGGCCATCGAAGAAACCGTCGGCGCCATGGCCGATCTGGTCACACAGGGCAAGGTGCGTTACCTGGGGCTGAGCGAAGCGTCTGCCGTCACACTGGAGCGCGCCCATCGCGTGCACCCCATCAGCGCCCTGCAAAGCGAGTATTCACTGTGGAGCCGCGACCAGGAACTCAACGGCTGCCTGGCTGCCTGCCAACGCCTGGGCATCGCCTTTGTGCCGTACAGTCCATTAGGCCGGGGGTTTCTCACCGGCGCGCTGAAAAGCCCGGATGATTTCGCTGCCGATGATTACCGCCGTTTCAGCCCGCGCTTCCAGGGCGACAACTTTGCGAAAAACCTGCTGCTGGTCCAACAGGTCCAGGCACTCGCAGCCGAAAAAGGCGTAACGGCCGGGCAACTGGCACTGGCGTGGGTGTTGGCACAGGGCGAATTCATTCTGCCGATCCCCGGCACCAAGCAGCGCAAGTACCTGGAAGAAAACGTCGCCGCCGTCTCACTGACCCTCAGCACCCGCGAGCTGGCCGCGCTGGAGGCGATCTTCCCGGCCGATGCCACCGCCGGCCTGCGTTATCCCGAGGCGGTAATGGCGATGCTGGATATCTGACCGCCAAACCCACGGGGCGCCTGGAGGGAGGCGCCCCCACGACGAAACGTTTGGCACTCAATAGGCCCCGGGCGAGAGGAACGTTTGCAGGCGCGATGCCACGTAAGAGCAGCCCTGATGCGTCATCAGGCGCGCCTCAAGAGTCGATAAAAAGGACCTGTCATGATATCCACGCCATCCAACCCCTCGGCCACCCAGCCTTACGCCCAGCTACCCAAGCCTCCCGAGACAGCCACCTCGCCCTATACCCCACCGACCGACCTCAAGCCAGACATGGTTAACCGCCGGACACAGGTGCTGTTTGACGAAGGTGGCAACAAAATCAGCCGGTCAATCGACTGGGACCCCAGTGACCCGAAAAAGCCGCAGATCCTGAACAATTTCCTGCACGTAGAAACCGGTGATCGCGCTGACCGGGTCCATGTGCGCAATTTACCGAATGACAAGCTGCAGATCACAATCAACGATAAACCGCATGTATTCGACGTCAAAAGCAAGGAAGACCGCGAGCAGGAGCTGGCGATCGATACCCACGGCGGCGACGACACGATCATCATCGACGATGACGTCAAGCTTCGTACAAGAGTGGAAGGCGGTGATGGTGACGATCGCATCCAGGCTGGCGGCGGTCGCAGCAGGCTGTTCGGAGGGCGCGGCAACGATGCCCTGGTGTTGGGCAGTGGCTTGGGTTATGCCGCCGGCGGCGAGGGCGACGACACGATCATCGGCGGCAGCGGCAACGGCGTGATGTACGGCAACAAGGGCAATGACCTGCTCATCGCGGGCTCTGGCCCCGCCACCAAGCAAACCTACATGGACGGTGGCGACGGCGACGATGTGCTCTTCTCCGGCAGCGGGCACACCGTTGCACATGGTGGCAATGGCGATGACAACTTGGTCGGGAACGCACGCACGACCTTCTACACCGGCAAAGGCAAAGACAGCATTTGGAACAACCAGCCCAATGACCGTATCTACGCCAAGGCCGGGGATAGTTTCGACCGTACTCAAGGATCGGCTTTCACCGAGGTCAAACCCAGCAATGCCGGCAACCGCGGCTTCAGCGTGGACGTCCCACCAGAAGTCAACGAGGACCAGGCACAGGAGTTCAAGCAGAGCGTCGCCGACGATTTTGAATTTCTGCGCAGTTCACCCACGGGGCAACAGGCACTCAAGCGAATGGATGAACTTGCGGCAATAAATGGCGCCAAGGTCAGCATACGGCCGATCAACCACGGCGGTAACGAATATCTGTTTGGCAGCACTGGACTGGAAAACATGACACCTGAGGAGTCCGAAAGCGCAGGCGAAGGGGCCTTCGGGACGATCACCAATGGCGTGCCCGGTGCCCGCGCCGATCGCGGCATCATTCACTTTGACTCGCCGGCTACGCTCGAAAACGCCGACCGCACCAACACACGGGTACCCGCCACCGCTCTCTTCGCTCAGGTGGCCTCCGCCTACAATGGCGCAACCGGAACATTTCTGCCGGGGGAAACCCGCGAAGCGCCGGGAGAATCGGGTCTCGCCAGGAATGAAGTACGTCAAGCCATTGGCCTGCCCAGCGATGCCGAACCTTTTGATTTCGACAATGACCCCTCGACACCGCCGAGCACCGTCAATCCGAGACCGTTCACCGAAAACGCCCTGAATGAAGAGATGGGCAAACCCTTGAGGAAGACCGTTTTATGGTCACCTAGCGATCAAGGTCGTGGGACGTAGAGCGGCGCCTCAATATCGGTTCTGACACGGAGCGCGGCGGGTAGTCGGCCTCGCTCTGGTCAGCCCCAGCTATTTAGCACCATCGTACCTAAAGCTCCGCCCATCCACGCCGATAGCCCTACGAAGCTCCAAAAAGCCGCGTCGACAATAAACGCTTCGTAAGGACGAATCCCATGCCCCCACTGCGCTCCATCCAAACTCGCTACACCCTGTTTCTGGTGCTGTTCGTCCTGGTGTTATTGGTCTTGACGGTCGTGGGTATCGGCCAGTTGGTTGCGCCCAAGCTGCAGTACACCGAAGAACAGGTGGTGCTCAACCGCATCAGTGAAGTGGCCGAGCAGATCCAGGGCGAACTGAACAAGGTCCAGGCCCAGCAACGCAGCATCACCCAGACCATTGTGCTGCTCGACAGCGATGCCATCGACAAGGTCCTGCCCGGCCTGGTGGACCAGTACGGCGAGCTGAAAGTCTTCGGCGGCGGCATCTGGCCGCTGCCCAACCAGCGCACGCCGGGGCGCAACAAGCACAGCACGTTCTGGCACCGCGATGCGTCGGGCAAGCTCGTAGTGAACACGTTCTGGAACAGCGACCCTGCCCCCAATTACTACGACCAGAGCTGGTACAAGGGCGGCCTCGCCGCGCCGCGTGGCCAATGTGCCTGGGCTGCAGCCTACAAGGACGACGCCAGCCAGGAGCCGCGCACCAACTGCGCCATGGCGATCCAGCGGGACGGTGCGGCGTATGGCGTCGCCACCATTGATGTGACCCTGGGCTTTTTCAACGCGCTGGTGGCCAGCAAGGAAAAAGACATCGGCGGGCAGATGCTGATCGTCGAAGGCGACGGCAAGATCATCAGCAACAGCACGCGCCTCAGTGGCCCGGTGGTGTTGAAGAACATCAGCGAACTCACCGGCACCTCGGCATTTGCCGCCCAGGTCAGCAAAGCCCTGGCCCACCGTGACCAGGCCTTGCAGCGCAGCGAGTTCGACAACCAGGGCGTGGCCAGCACGTTCTATATGCGCCCCATCGAAGGCACGCCGTGGTTCCTGGCGACCGCCCTGCCCACCTCGTTGATCACCGCCCAGCGCGACGACGTGCTCGGCAGCCTGGCCCTGGTGCAAATCCCCATGGTGCTGCTGTTGGTGCTGCTGGCGGCCTATGCGATCCGCCAACTGGTGCAGCGCATGAACACGCTGAAAGCCAATATTGACGCGTTGTCCGCCGGTGACGCCGACCTGACGCGACGCATCACCATCCGTGCTGAAGACGAACTCGGCGCCATCGGCCACTCGGTCAACCGCTTTATCGTGTACCTGCAAAACATGATCGGCGAGGTCACCCAGGCCACCGGCGCCATGTCGTCGGGCCTTGAACAACTGCAGAAAACCTCGGCGCACACCAACCAGATCCTGGTGCGCCACGCCTCGGAGACCGACCAGACCGTCACCGCCATCACCGAGATGAGTTCCACCGCCGACACGGTTGCGCAGAACGCCGCAGAAACCGCCTCGTTCACTCAACGCGCCAACGAACACGCCGACCGTTCCCGCGTGGTGGTCGGCGAAGCCTCCAGCAGTGTCAGCGCCCTGATCGGCGAAGTGGCCAGCGCCACCCACACCGTGGAGAACATGCGCCAGGACGCCGCGCGCATCACCGAAACCCTGGGCGTGATCGGCGCGATTGCGGGCCAGACCAACCTGCTGGCGCTCAACGCCGCAATCGAAGCGGCACGGGCCGGCGAACAAGGCCGGGGGTTTGCCGTGGTCGCCGACGAAGTCCGAGCACTGGCCGCGCGCACCCAGGCCAGCACCTCGCAGATCAACGAAATGCTCGCGCGCTTGACCACCGGGGTGAGTTCGTCGGTGGCGGCCATGGAAAACACCCAGGCCAGTTGCCAATCGGCGGCGGATGCCACCGCGCGGGTCAACACCGGCCTGGACGAGATGGCAGGCTCGGTCAGCCATATCAACAACCTCAGTACGCAGATCGCCACGGCCGCCGAGCAGCAAAGCGCGGTGACCGAGGAGATCAACCGCAGCATGGTGCAGATCCGACATATGGTCGAGGAACTGGTGCAGAGCGGCCATGCCACGCAAACCAATACGCAGACCCTGCTGGACGCCAATGGACGCGTGATTGCCTTGATGGGGCGTTTCAAGGTGAGCTGATAAATGGCCTGGATACTCCCGTGCAATGCGCGGGAGTCGGACTATTCTGACAGTTCACAGCCACACAGGAGGTGTGCCATGCGCGCTGCAGAGCAGTCAGTCCGCTTGGAGCGGATCAGTCAGGAACGCTTTATCCAGGCCCCCATCGATGCCGTCTACGACTATGTGACCCAGCCGGATCGCTGGCACGAATGGCACCCCACATCCCTGAGTGCCGACACCGGCACCACCGGTTCACTCCCCGTCGGCACGCGCTTTACCGAAATGATCGACCTCTTGGGCGTGCGCGTGCCCATGAGTTACCGCGTACAGGTCGCCCGCCGCCCCGGCGAGTTCAAGACCGTGTTTACCTCCCTCGCCGTCGATGGCTCCATTCACTACTTCCTGCAGCCGTTTCGCGGCGGCACGCTGTTCAAGCGCGTGCTGACCTATGAGACCGAATTGCAGCTGGCCACCCTGCATGAGCGCATGATCGAGTTGTCCGCGATTGCCCTGGACCAACTCAAGCATCGGCTGGAAAATCCGCCCTTCGTATAATTTTGAAACATTACCGCGAAGGTTGCTCGCCGGTGGGCGCTGGCTTGCCTGCGATGACGTCGTCATGATCGCCGCCATCCCAATCGCCACTTCCTGCTTGCGAGCCTTTTGATGAAAACCACCCTGCGCCTGGCCCTGCTGTCGGCCCTGTTCACCACCACCCTGGCCCAGGCCGCCGACCTGATCCCCATCGACGTACACCGCGACGCCAACTGCGGTTGCTGCAAGAAATGGATCAGCCACCTGGAAAGCAACGGCTTCAAGGTCAATGACCATGTCGAAGCCAATATGAGTGACGTCAAGCAACGCCTTGGCGTGGCGCCGCGCCTGGGCTCGTGCCACACCGCCGTGATCGACGGCAAGTTCGTCGAGGGCCATGTGCCCGCCGAGCAGGTGCTGGCGCTGCGCAAGCGCAACGACCTGCTGGGAATCGCCGCACCGGGTATGCCCATGGGTTCGCCGGGCATGGAAGTCGAAGGGCGCAGCGAGGCGTATCAGGTCATCGGCCTGACCCGCGACGGCCAGGATGTGGTGGTGGCCGAGTACCCGGCACACTGACCGATGCTTGCCGGTTACCTGGGGCTGTTTCTCGCTGCGTTTGGCGCCGCGACCCTGCTGCCCCTGCAATCCGAAGCCGTGCTGGTTGGCCTGCTGCTCAGCGGGCATTACAGCCTGTGGTGGCTGCTGGTGGTCGCGACGCTGGGTAATGTGCTGGGGTCGGTGCTGAACTGGCTGCTCGGGCGCGGGGTGGAGCGCTTCAAGCACCGGCGCTGGTTTCCGGTCAGCGACCCGCAACTGGCCAAAGCCCGGCACCATTACCAGCGTTGGGGGCACTGGACACTGCTGCTCAGTTGGGTGCCGATCATCGGTGACCCACTGACGCTGGTGGCCGGGGTGATGCGCGAGCCGTTGTGGCGTTTCCTGCTGCTGGTGACCCTGGCCAAGGGCGTGCGTTACGGGGTGCTGGCAGCCCTGACCTTGCAGTGGGTGTTAATCCCCACTTAATCGCCTCCCAACAGCATCCGAGACATCTTGTCTGGAGCCCCGCCCATGCCTCTGATCCGCACCTTCTGCCTTGCCGGCCTGCTCACCGCCAGTGTCACCCCGGTGTTCGCAGCCACTGAAGGCCCTGCCTACGGGCCTGAACTGCAAGGCTTTGCGTACCCCTATCCGCTTGAGCACTTCAACTTTCAGTCCCAGGGCAAGTCCCTGCAGATGGGCTACATGGACATCCCCGCCACCGGCAAGGCCAACGGGCGCAGCGTGGTGCTGATGCACGGCAAGAACTTCTGCGGCGCTACCTGGGAAGGCTCGATCAAGGCCTTGAGCGAGGCCGGTTACCGGGTGATCGCGCCCGACCAGATCGGCTTCTGCACCTCCAGCAAGCCTGATCATTATCAGTACAGCTTCCAGCAACTGGCGCAAAACACCCATCAACTCCTGGAAAAGCTCGGCATTCACCAGGCGACCATTATCGGCCACTCCACCGGCGGCATGCTCGCCACCCGCTACGCCCTGCTCTATCCGGCCCAGACCGAGCAGCTTGGGCTGGTGAACCCGATTGGCCTGGAAGACTGGAAAGCCCTCGGCGTGCCCTACAGCAGCGTCGACCAGTGGTACCAGCGCGAGCTTAAACTCAGCGCCGAAGGCATTCGCAAGTACGAGCTCAACACCTACTATGTAGGGCGCTGGAAGCCCGAATACGACCGCTGGGTGGATATGCTCGCCGGCCTCAACAAAGGCCCGGGCCATACCCAGGTGGCATGGAACTCGGCCTTGATTTACGACATGATCTTCACCCAGCCGGTGTACTACGAGTTCAAGGACCTGCAGATGCCGACCCTGCTGTGGATCGGCACCGCGGACAACACCGCGATCGGCAAGGATCTGGCGCCGCCGGAGGTCAAGGCCAAGCTCGGCAACTACGCGGTACTCGGCAAGCAGGTGGCCAAGCTGATCCCGCATTCCACCCTGGTGGAATTCCCGGGCCTGGGCCATGCACCGCAAATGGAAGAACCGGCACAGTTCAATAAAGCATTGTTGCAGGGCTTGAACGCCCTTTAATCCAACCTTTTTCGAGGCACGCGTGAATGTCGGTACAGATCGCAGTCATTGATGATTGGCAGAACGTAGCCAGTGGCGTGGTGGACTGGTCGGTGCTGGAGTCGGTAGGCCAGGTGCATTTCCTGCACGACTACCCGGCGGACACCGCCACTCTGATCGAGCGGTTGCAGGGGTTTGAGGTGATTTGCGTGATGCGCGAGCGCACCACTTTCGACAAGGCCCTGCTGCAGGGCTTGCCCAAGCTCAAACTGCTGGTGACCGGCGGCATGCGCAACGCGGCCATCGACATCCCGGCGACCAAGGCGCTGGGCATCCAGGTGTGTGGCACCGACAGCTACAAACAGGCCGCGCCGGAACTGACCTGGGCACTGATCATGGCCTCCACGCGCAACCTGGTGGCCGAAGCCAACTCGCTGAGAGCGGGCGGCTGGCAGGTGGGACTGGGCGGCGACCTGTATGGCAAGACCCTGGGAATTCTCGGACTCGGTAGCATCGGCCAGAAAGTCGCGCAGTTCGCCCAGGTGTTCGGCATGCGCGTGATTGCCTGGAGTGAAAACCTCACGCCGGAACGCGCAGCCGCCTCGGGCGTGACGTGGGTCAGCAAACGCGAGTTGTTTGAACAGGCCGACATTCTCACCATTCACCTGGTGCTCAGCGACCGCAGCCGCGGCCTGGTGGATGCCGAGGCGCTGGGTTGGATGAAACCCAGCGCACGCCTGGTGAACACCGCGCGCGGTCCGATTGTGGATGAGCAGGCACTGGTACGGGCCCTGCAAAACGGCCAACTGGCCGGCGCCGCGCTGGACGTGTTCAGCGAAGAACCGCTGCCCGCCGACCATCCGTTTCGCCAACTGGACAATGTCCTGGCCACACCGCACGTGGGGTATGTCAGCGAGCAGAACTACCGGCAGTTCTACCAGCAGATGATCGAGGACATCCAAGCCTGGGCCAATCAGGCCCCCCTCCGACCGCTCAACTGACAGCGTGGGGAGCAGCAATTCTCCCCTAGCAAGCACACTTGATCAGGGAACCGTTCCTCCCTTAGCAAGCAAACTTCATGAGGGAACCCCTCCCCCTTAGCAAGCAAACTTCGTAAGGGAACCCCTGCTCCTTAGCAAGCCGCTCCCCCTGTGGCGAGCAGGCTTGCCCTGCGTTGGGCTGCGCAGCAGCCCCAAAACCTGCCCCCCCGCCCAACCTGATGCACCACACGCACCACATCGGAGCACTTCACCGTCACACCCCCTGCAACCCTACCTCCGCCTAACCCGCCCACCAACCCCACCCCCATTTTCCCAGCTTTGCATATCGTTACAAGTATTTTGTCCTACAAAAATCCCCCACAAACCCTACAGGCTCTAGGATCTGTCCTAGACTGATGACCGATGGGTCCGTTTCAAAACAAAAACCCCGCGAAAAAATCGAAACTTTCCAACTCTGCCATAGGTCAGGTTTAGGGTAAGGCGCGCACAAGCGGTTCACACCAGATGCCGTCTATCCATTCTTTTTGAGCTAACCGTGCAACTGGCATACGCCTTGCCAGTTTGTCATTGCGCTTGTGCGCCTGGCCGCAGGATGCGGTCAACGGAGCTAGTGGCAGCGGGCCACTAGCCGACCAACACGTGGAGAGAACTATGATCAGTGCCGCTGCAAGTATTCAAGGAGAGCGTGTTAGTCAGCCAGTTGGCGGGTCGACAGCTTTAGTCGACCTCAACACGGTGCGGCCGGTCCCGAGTCATAATCCCAATCGCAAGAAAGTCCTGTTCGTCACCTCCGAATTCGCCGACCTGGTCAAGACCGGCGGCCTGGGCGACGTGTCTGCCGCCCTGCCCCGTGCCATGGCGCACCTGCACGATGTGCGTGTGCTGATCCCCGGCTACCCGCAGGTAATGGAAAGTGACAACCCGATCCATATCATTGGTGAGCTGGGTGGCCATGCCGCGCTGCCGCCGTGCAAGATCGGGCGCATGGACCTCAAGGACGGCCTGGTTATCTATGTATTGATCTGCCCTGAGCTCTATGAGCGTGAAGGCACGCCCTACGGCGCCAATAACGGCCGAGACTGGCCCGACAACCATATTCGCTTCGCCCGCCTGGGCCTGGCCGCCGCCGACATGGCCGCCAACCTCGCACAGATCCACTGGTGCCCGGACCTGGTGCACGCCCATGACTGGCCCGCTGGCCTCGCCCCGGCCTATATGCACTGGCGTGGGTCACGCACCCCGACCCTGTTCACCATCCATAACCTGGCCTACCAAGGTGTGGTCAGCCTGGCCTCGACGCCGGAGCTGGGCATTCCACCCCACGCGCTGCAACAGGAAGGCATGGAGTTCTACGGCAAGATGTCGTTCCTCAAGGCCGGCATGGCCTACTCGAGCCATATCACCACCGTGAGCGCGACGTACGCCCAGGAGATCACCACCCCGGAATTCGGCTGCGGCCTCGACGGTTTCCTTGCCGCCAAGACCCAGCAAGGCCTGCTCAGTGGCATTCCCAACGGCATTGATGAAAGTTGGGAAACCTCCACCGACACGCACCTGACCCACAACTTCAACATTGGCGACTGGGAAGGCAAGGCGATCAACGCCGGCCACGTGCGCGAATTGTTCGGCCTGCATGACTCCACCGGCCCGCTGTTCGCCGTGGTCTCGCGCCTGGTCTACCAGAAAGGCCTGGACCTGACCGAGGCCGTGTCGAGCTTTATCGTCGAAAACGGCGGCCAGATCGCGATCATCGGTCGCGGCGAGCCCGAAGAAGAGCAAGCCATGCGTGAATTGGCGCTGCGCTTCCCTGGGCAGGTCGGCGTGCGCATCGGCTTCAACGAAACCGACGCCCGCCGCATGTTCGCCGGCAGCGACTTCCTGCTGATGCCTTCACGGTACGAACCCTGTGGCCTGAGCCAGATGTACGCCCAGCGCTTCGGCTCGCTGCCGGTGGCACGCAACACCGGCGGGCTGGCGGACACCATCGAGAATGGCGTCACCGGGTTCCTGTTCAATGAATCCACGGTAGAAAGCTACGAAGAGGCGCTGAGCCGCGCGTTTCGCGTGTTCGCCAACAAGGGCCTGCTCAACGCCATGCGCAGCCGCGCCATGACCCAGCCCTTCAACTGGTGCCAGGCGGTAGAACCCTACGCCGAACTGTATGAACAACTGGTGGCCAAGGCCTTGGGGAAATCGACTAAATAATCAAGGGAGGTCTTCATAGATGCCGTTACGGACTTTGGAAACCTGGCCCCACGGCGCAATCATGCTGGACGCGCAACACACGCGTTTTGCCTTGTGGGCGCCAGACGCGTTTTATGTCAGCGTTGAATTGGAAGACGGCAAATCCATCGCCATGCTGCCGCAGGCAGAGGGATGGTTCGAGGCAGAAGTGAAGTGCCCCGCCGGCACCCGCTACCGCTTCAACATCGATGGAGAAATGGATGTACCCGACCCCGCGTCCAGGGCCCAGGCTGCGGACGTGCATGGTTGGAGCGTAGTCGTCGACCCACTCGCCTACCCGTGGCGTCACAGCCACTGGCAAGGCCGCCCCTGGCACGAAGCGGTGATCTACGAGCTGCACGTGGGCGCGATGGGGGGCTACGCCGAGGTCGAAAAACATCTGCCACGCCTGGCCGAGCTGGGCGTCACCGCCATTGAGTTGATGCCATTGGCGCAATTTCCCGGCGAACGCAACTGGGGTTATGACGGCGTGCTGCCGTATGCGCCCCAGTCCTCCTACGGCACTCCCGAACAGCTCAAGCACTTGGTCGATTGCGCCCACGAGCATGGCCTCGCGGTCATCCTGGATGTCGTCTATAACCACTTCGGTCCCGATGGCAATTACCTGGGCCAGTACGCGGCCGGCTTCTTTCAGGAAGACGTGCACACGCCGTGGGGCGCCGGTATCGATTTCGACCGCCGTGAAGTGCGCAATTTCTTCCTCGACAACGCGCTGATGTGGTTGCTGGAATACCGCTTCGACGGCCTGCGCCTGGACGCCGTGCACGCCATCGACAACCCAGGCTTCCTGCAGGAGCTCGCGCAGCGGGTGCGCCAGCAGGTCGACACCGGCCGGCATGTGTGGCTGGTGCTGGAGAACGAACTCAACCAGGCCAGCCTGCTCAAGCAGGATTTCGACGCGCAATGGAATGATGACTTTCATAACGTGTTGCACGTACTGCTGACCGGCGAAACCGACGCGTACTACAGCGACTTTGCCAAGGAACCTACCGCCCAACTGGCGCGTTGCCTGGGCGAGGGGTTTGTCTACCAGGGCCACACTACCCGCCACGGCCATGAGCGCGGCGAACCCAGCGGCGATCTGCCGCCCACCGCCTTTGTAGCCTTCCTGCAGAACCACGACCAGATCGGCAACCGCGCGATGGGCGAGCGCCTGCACCAGCTGTGCCCGCCCCAGGCGCTCAAGGCGGCGACCGCCCTGCTGCTGCTGTCACCGATGATCCCGCTGATGTTCATGGGCGATGAAGTGAATGCCAGCGAGCCGTTCCTGTTTTTCACCGATCACCACGGCGAACTGGCCGAAGCGGTGCGTGAGGGCCGGCGCGGCGAATTTGCCGACTTTGCCGCCTTCCAGGACCCGGAGCGTCGTGACCGCATCCCGGACCCGAACGCCCTGGCCACTTTCAAGCAATCCTCCCCGGCGCTGGCCGATCACCCCCACGCCGAGCTCTACCGGCATCTGTTGAACCTGCGCCACACGCATATCGTGCCGCACCTGCCCGGCACCGTGGCCTTGGGTGCGCAGGTATTGGCCGACGGCGCCGTCAGTGCGCGCTGGCGCCTGGGCAACAGCAGCCTGTTGCAGATCGACCTGAACCTGAGCACAACCGCCGTGGACCACCCGGCGGCCGCCCACGTTCTGTTTCAAACGCCTGCCGAGCACGGCGCACAACTGCCGCCGTACAGCGCACGCGTGACCCTATCCCCTGTTGGAGAGCACCCTTGAGCGAAGCGAACCTGGAAATCCTCGCCAGCCGCGCGGGCCTGGCCGTCGATTGGATCGACGCAAACGGCCGCCCGCAACGAGTGAAACCCGACGCCCTGCGCGCCGTTCTCAAAGGCCTGGGCCACCCGGCCGACACCGATGCCGAGATCGACGCCAGCCTGCTTGAACTGGAGCAGGTGCAACACGACAAACACCTGCCCCCCTTGATGACCATCGACTCCGGCGAAGGCCTCGACCTGGCACGTTACTTCGAGCCCGATACCCTGTGCCGGGTCAACCTCGAAGGCGGCGAAAGCCTGGAGCTGCGCCTCGACGGCAACGCGGTTCTGCCTGGCGTGATCGCCCTGGGTTATCACCAGGTGCATATCAACGACCAGAGCTTCACCCTGGCCGTCGCGCCCACGCACTGCTACAGCGTGGCCGAAGCGGTGGACAGCCAGCCCGCCCGCGCCTGGGGCCTGAGTGCCCAGCTGTACGCACTGCGCCGCTTGGGAGATGGTGGTTTCGGCGACACCCTGGCCCTGGAACACCTGGCGCGTTCCGCTGCAGAACGTGGCGCGGACGCCCTGGCGATCAGCCCGATGCACGCGATGTTCAGTGCCGACACCGGCCGCTACAGCCCGTACTCGCCATCCAGTCGCCTGTTCCTCAACAGCTTGTATGCCTCCCCGGCCTGCATCCTCGGCGAACGCGAAGTGCGCAGCACCATCGAGGCCCTTGGCCTGGAAGATGAACTGCACACGCTGGAGCAACACACGCTGATCGACTGGCCCGCCGCCGCCAACGCCAAGCAACGCCTGCTGCGCGCGCTGTATGAAGATTTCCGCCACGGCCAGCACCCGCAACAGGCCGACTTCCTCAGCTTCCGCCAGGCCGGTGGCGAAGCACTGGAGAACCACTGCCGCTTTGAGGCCGTGCAGGCACAGCGTGCCGCCGCCGGCGAGGATCTCGACTGGCGTCACTGGCCGCAGGAGTGGCGCAATCCGCAAAGCCCGGCACTGGTACAGTTCGCTGAAGCCAACCGCGAGGAAATCGGCTACTACGCCTTTGCCCAATGGCTGATCGCGCGCTGTCTGGAGCGAGCCCAGCAAGCCGCCCGAGGCAGCGGCATGGGCATCGGCCTGATCGCCGACCTGGCGGTTGGCGCTGATGGCGGCGGCAGCCAGGCCTGGAGCCGCCAGGATGAACTGCTGGCCGACCTGACCGTGGGCGCGCCGCCGGATATTCTCAACCGCTCCGGCCAAGGCTGGGGGATTTCCGCGTTCTCCCCCGAAGGCCTCAAGCGCAACGGTTTTCGCGCCTTCATCGAAATGCTGCGCGCCAACTTCGCCCACGCCGGCGGCTTGCGCATCGACCATGTGATGGGCCTGCAGCGCCTGTGGGTGATTCCCATGGATGCCTCGCCGCGCGAAGGCGCCTACCTGTATTACCCGGTGGATGACCTGTTGCGGCTGCTGGCCCTGGAGTCCCACCGCCACAAGGCTATCGTCCTCGGCGAAGACCTCGGCACCGTGCCCGACGGCCTGCGCGAAAAACTCAGCGGCCGCTCGATCCTGGGCATGCGCGTGCTGTTGTTCGAACAAGGCCACGATGGCCAGTTCAATCCGATCCTCGACTGGCCGGACAACGCCCTGGCCACCACCAGCACCCATGACCTGCCGACCCTCAACGGCTGGTGGCACAGCCGCGATATCGACTGGAATATCCAGCTCGGCCTCATCGATGCGCCCACCGTGGAGCAATGGAGCGAACACCGCCTGCGCGAACGCCAGGCGCTGCGCCAGGCCTTGAGCCAGGACCCGCAGAATTTCGTCGAAGAAATTCGCAATGAAACCGACCACATGATCGACGCCAGCGTGCGCTACCTCGGCCACACCCGTGCGCCGCTGGTGCTGCTGCCGCTCGAGGACGCGCTGGGCATTGAAGAACAAGCCAACCTGCCCGGCACCACCGATACCCATCCCAATTGGCGCCGCCGCCTGGCGGGCGAGGCTTCCAGCCTGCTCGACAATGCCGGCGCCGCCCGCCGCCTCGAACTGCTGGCCGTCGCGCGCAACCAAGCCTATGAGCGTGACCGATGAAAGCACTGCCCCTGCGCGCTACCCAGCGCCTGCAATTCCATAAAGGTTTCACCCTCGATGACGCGGTGCCGCTGGTGCCGTATTTCGCCCAACTGGGCATCAGCCACCTGTATGCCTCGCCGCTGCTCAGCGCACGTGCCGGTTCCATGCACGGCTACGACGTGGTCGACCCGACCAGCGTCAACCCCGAGCTTGGCGGTGAAGCGGCGCTGCGCCGTCTGGTCGCGGCCTTGCGTGAGCACGGTATGGGGCTGATCCTCGATATCGTCTCCAATCACATGGCCGTGGGCGGCGCCGACAACCCCTGGTGGCTGGACCTGCTGGAGTGGGGGCGCCTGAGCCCCTACAGCGAGTTCTTCGACATCCAATGGCACTCACCCGACCCGCTGCTCAAGGGCCAGTTGTTGATGCCGTTCCTCGGCAGCGACTACGGCGAAGCCTTGCAGACCGGCACCCTGACCCTGCATTTCGACGCAGCCCATGGGGCGTTCTACGTCGAGCATTACCAACACCGCTTTCCGATCTGCCCACGCGACTACGCGTTGATCCTCGGCAACGACCCATTGCTCAAGCCGCTGGCCGACCGCTTCAGCGCCCTCGCCTACCAGGATGACGCCTACGCCGAAGCCGCCTGGCTCAAGCAGGCGCTGGCCGAGCGCGCTACCGAAGTGATGCCCTCCATCGAAAGCCGGCTGACCGAGTTCGACGGGCGCCAGCCTGAAGGCTTCAAGCGCCTGCACCAACTGCTTGAGCAACAGACCTATCGCCTGGCCAGCTGGCGCACCGCGGCGGACGACATCAACTGGCGGCGCTTCTTCGACGTCAACGAACTTGGCGGCCTGCGCGTGGAACGCAGCGCCGTGTTCGAAGCCACCCACGGCAAGATCTTCGAGCTGATCCGTGAAGGCCTGGTGGACGGTTTGCGCATCGACCACATCGACGGCCTCGCCGATCCTCGCGGCTACTGCCGCAAGCTGCGCCGGCGCGTGGATTCGCTGTCGCCGGAGCGGCACCTGCCGATCTTTGTCGAAAAGATTCTCGGCGAAGGCGAAACCCTGCGTGAAGACTGGCGCGTGGACGGCACCACCGGCTACGAATTCATGAACCAGCTGTCACTGCTGCAACACCACCCGGAGGGCTTTGCGCCGCTGGCCGCGTTGTGGACGCAGCACAGCGAACGGCCCTCGGCGTTTATCGAAGAGGCGCGGCTGGCACGTCAGCAGATCCTCAATGGCTCCCTCGGCGGCGATTTCGAAAGCGTGGCGCGGGCCCTGCTGCAAGTCGCGCGCGACGATGTGATGACCCGCGACCTGACCCTCGGTGCAATTCGCCGTGCCTTGCAGGAGCTGATCGTGCACTTCCCGGTGTACCGCACCTACATCAGCGCGCTGGGCCGCAGCGCGGCTGACGACAAAGTCTTCCAGCACGCCATGGACGGTGCCCGCGGCACCCTCGGCGAAGGCGACTGGCCGGTGCTCGAACACCTGGAAAAATGGCTCGGCGGCCAGCCTTGGCGCCATCGCCCGGTGGGCCGCGAGCGCAAGATGCTCAAGCATGCCTGCGTGCGCTTCCAGCAACTGACGTCGCCGGCGGCCGCCAAGGCCGTGGAAGACACTGCGTTCTATCGCTCGGGCGTGCTGCTGTCGCGCAATGACGTGGGTTTCAGCACCGAGCAGTTCAGCGCGCCGCTGGCCGAGTTCCATGCGGTCAACCAGCAACGCCTGCAGACCTTCCCCGATAACCTGTTGGCCACGGCGACCCACGACCACAAACGCGGCGAAGACACCCGCGCGCGCCTGGCGGTACTCAGCGAGTGCGCAGCGTGGTACGTCGAGCAGGTCGAGCAGTGGCGCAGGCTCGCCGCGCCGCTGCGCACTGACGCCAGTGCGCCGTCCGCCGGCGACGAGTTGATTCTTTACCAAGTGCTGCTCGGCAGCTGGCCGCTGGACCAGGCCGATGACTTCGAGGACTACCATCAGCGCCTGTGGCAATGGCAACAGAAAGCCCTGCGCGAGGCCAAGCTGCAGAGCGCCTGGAGCGCGCCCAACGAAGCCTATGAACAGGGCGTCGAAGCCTTCCTGTCACGCCTGCTGCTGAGCGAGGAAGGCCGTCCGTTGCGCACGGCAATCGGCAACGCAGCCCAGGTGATCGCCCCCGCCGGCGCGGTGAATGGCCTGGCGCAATCCTTGCTTCGCATCACCGTGCCGGGTGTGCCGGATTTGTACCAGGGCGACGAGTTCTGGGACTTCAGCCTGGTGGACCCGGACAACCGTCGCCCGGTGGATTTCAACGCACGGCAACGCGCGCTGGATACCCCACCGGATCCCGGCGAACTGCTGTTCAACTGGCGAGACGGGCGCATCAAGCAGGCCGTGATTGCCCAGGCGCTGGCCTTGCGCAAGGCCGATCCCGGACTGTTCCGCGCAGGCAGCTATACGCCGCTGGAAGTGCTCGGCCAACACGCCGGGCGGGTGGTCGCGTTCCACCGCGAACACCAGGGCCGCCATCTGTTGGTGGTGGTGCCGCGCTGGCCGTTTGACCTGCTTGAAAACGGTGTGCATCCCCAGATCAATGCGCAGGTTTGGGGCGATACACGGGTGAAATTACCGTTCGCCGCGCCAACTCAAAACTGGAAGGGACTTTTTCATACAGGCGCAGTCACACCAGACAAGGAGCTGTTGATCAGCGCTGCCCTGGGGGATTTCCCGGTCAATGTCTTTATCAATCCTGATGATCAAGAAAGCTGAAAATTTTCTGTGAGGAGCATTGTGATGAGTACTGAAGACAAACGCATACGCGAGCTGGCGCATCAGATCTGGGAATCTGAAGGCAAACCCCATGGGGAGGACGCACGTCATTGGGAGATGGCGCGCAAGCTTGCCGAAGCCGAAGCCCTGACGCCGAGCAAGCCCAAGGCCTCGGCCAAACCCAAGACCGCGCCTAAACCGCCGGCCAAGGCCAAGCCTGCACCACCGGCCGCGAGCAAGCCGGCAGCCCCGGCGGCGAAGAAGCCAGCGGCGCCGAAAAAGCCCAAGCCTTGACCCCCGCACCGTTTGCCGGCCCTGCCGGCAAACGGTGATTTTTCCACCCCGATTGTCAGCTGAATATTCGTCAGCACGGCCCCGTTCGGCCCGAAAAAAGACCCTTGCAGGAGCAACACCATGAGCAAACCCCATAAAACCCCTTCGACGCCGGGCAACGAGCCGTCGCGGATTCGTGAAGGTTTGCCCTTCCCCCTCGGCGCCACCTGGGATGGACTGGGCGTCAACTTTGCGCTGTTCTCGGCCAACGCCACCAAAGTGGAGCTGTGCCTGTTCGACGACGCCGGCGAAGTTGAGCTGGAACGCATCGAACTGCCCGAATACACCGACGAAATCTTCCACGGTTACTTGCCCGACGCCCACCCAGGGCTGATTTACGGCTACCGCGTGTACGGTGCTTATGACCCGGCCAACGGTCATCGCTTCAACCACCACAAATTGCTGATCGACCCCTATGCCAAACAGCTGGTGGGCGAACTCAAATGGTCCGAGGCACTGTTCGGCTACACCATCGGCCACCCGGACGACGACCTCAGCTTCGACGAACGCGACAGCGCGCCTTTCGTGCCCAAGTGCAAGGTCATCGACCCCGCGCACACCTGGGGCAACGACCAGCCGGTACGCGTGCCGTGGGACCGCACGATCATCTACGAAACCCATTTGCGCGGCATCAGCATGCGCCACCCTTCGGTCGGCGAATCGGTGCGCGGCACCTGCGCCGGCCTGATGGAAGATGACGTGCTCAAGCACATCCGCCAGTTGGGCATCTCGTCGGTCGAACTGTTGCCGGTACACGCCTTTGTCAACGACCAGCACCTGCTGGAAAAAGGCATGACCAACTATTGGGGCTACAACAGCATCGCGTTTTTTGCCCCCGACCCGCGCTACCTGGCCAGCGGCAAGATCGCCGAGTTCAAGGAGATGGTCGCGCACCTGCACGAGCAGAAGCTGGAAGTGATCCTCGACGTGGTCTACAACCACACCGCCGAAGGCAACGAGCGCGGCCCTACCCTGTCCATGCGTGGCATCGACAACGCCTCTTACTACCGGCTGATGCCCGATGACAAGCGCTTCTATATCAACGACTCCGGCACCGGCAACACCCTCGACCTGAGCCACCCGTGCGTGCTGCAGATGGTCACCGACTCCCTGCGCTACTGGGCCACCGAGATGCACGTCGACGGCTTCCGTTTCGACCTGGCGACCATCCTGGGCCGCTACCGCGACGGGTTTGACGAGCGCCACAGCTTCCTCGTGGCGTGCCGCCAGGACCCGGTACTGCGCCAGTTGAAAATGATCGCCGAACCCTGGGACTGTGGCCCAGGCGGTTATCAGGTGGGCAACTTCCCGCCGGGCTGGGTCGAATGGAACGACCGTTTCCGCGACACCGTACGTGCCTTCTGGAAAGGCGATGACGGCCAGTTGGCGGACTTCGCCGGGCGCATGACCGCTTCGGGCGAGATGTTCAACCATCGGGGTCGCCGCCCCTACAGCTCGGTGAACTTCATCACCGCGCATGACGGTTTCACCCTGCATGACCTGGTGTCGTACAACGACAAGCACAACGAAGCCAACGACGAGAACAACCAGGACGGCAGCAACAACAACCTGTCGTGGAACCACGGCGTCGAAGGCCCGACCGAAGATCCGGAAATCAACGCGCTGCGCCTGCGCCAGATGCGCAACTTCTTCGCCACGTTGCTGCTGGCCCAGGGCACGCCGATGATCGTCGCCGGTGATGAGTTCGCCCGCACCCAGCACGGCAACAACAACGCCTACTGCCAGGACAGCGAGATCGGCTGGGTCAACTGGGAGCTGGACGATGACGGCAAGGCGCTGCTCAAGTTTGTCAAACGCCTGATCAAGCTGCGCCTGGCCTATCCGATCCTGCGTCGTGGCCGCTTCCTGGTGGGCGACTATAACGAAGACATCGGCGTCAAGGATGTGACCTGGCTGTCGCCGGATGGCAACGAGATGACCACCGAACAGTGGGAAGACAGCCATGGCCGCTGCCTCGGCATGCTGATGGATGGTCGCGCGCAGGAAACCGGGATTCGACGTGCCGGTGCCGACGCCACCTTGTTGCTGGTGGTGAACGCGCACCACGACATGGTCAATTTCCGCCTGCCGTCGGTGCCTGAAGGTGAGTTCTGGACCTGCATGCTCGACACCAACCAGCCGGCGGTACGCGGCCAGGAACGGTTTGATTTTGATCACGAGTACGCGGTGACCGGCCGCTCGCTGCTACTGTTCGAACTGCAGCGTGACGAAGAGGTGTGACATGGCACTGCATGGATTCCTTCAGAGCTTCCAGGGTTACGCGGACACGCAAGACCTGGGCAAGGCGCTGAAGGCACTTCAGGAAGAAGGCCTCGACCAACTGCCGCTGCCTGGCAGCGGCGAGACCCTGGCGCGATTCAGTCGCCTGGCGCAGGTGGCAGGCCACGACCTGCGCTTGTGCAAGTTGTTCGAAGGTCATACCGATGCATTGGCGATCATTGCCGAACTCGACAGCCCACTGCCGCCCTTGGGCAGCACATGGGGCATGTGGGCGGCCGAACCGCCGACCGCCAGGGTCCAGGTGCGCCAGGACGGGCACCGTTTGCGCCTGGACGGGCGCAAAGCCTGGTGCTCAGGCGCGGCGGTGGTCAGCCATGGCTTGTTGACGGCCTGGGATGACCAGGGCCGTCAGCAGTTGGTGGCGGTGCAGATGGATCAACCGGGTATCACCGTCACCAACGAAGGCTGGAATGCGGTGGGCATGGCGGCCACCGGCAGTGTCGAGGTGCTGTTTGACGGGGCCCTCGGGATTGCCGTGGGCGGCCCCGGCGATTACCTCGCCCGTCCGGGTTTCTGGCAGGGCGGCGTCGGCATCGCCGCGTGCTGGTACGGCGCCGCGCAACGCCTGGCCGAGGCCCTGCGCGAACACTGCAGCAAACGTCCGGAACCGCATGCCCTCGCCCACCTCGGCGCCGTCGACAGCGCCTTGAACGGGGCCGCCTGCGTACTGCGCGCCAGCGCCGAACAGATCGACCGCGACCCCAAGGCTGACGCCCAGCAACTGGCCCAGCAGACCCGCGCGTGTATCGAGGAGGCTGTCGAGCAGGTCATGCGCCATGTTGGCCGGGCCGTGGGCGCGGGGCCGTACTGCAAGGACCCACACTTTGCCCAATTGATGACGGACCTGCCGGTGTATGTGCGCCAGAGCCATGCCGAGCGCGACCTGGCCGGCCTGGGCGAATTGGTTGCCGGCGAACCCACAGGGAGGTGGCAGTTATGAGACCCAACCCGATCGTCGGCCAGGGCACGCCGCTGCAACATTGGCAGGCCTCTAGCCTGATGGCGGAGCTGCCGCACATCAGTGTCGAAGAGCTGGTGCCCGAGGGCCATCGCGCCGTGATCATTGCCCCGCACCCGGATGATGAAGTGCTCGGCTGTGGCGGCCTGCTGCAAGGCCTGGCGGCGCTGGGCCGGCCCATGCAGCTGATTTCCGTTACCGATGGCAGTGCCAGTCACCCTGGATCCCGGCGTTGGCCGGTAGAACGCTTGAGCGTGGTGCGCCCGCAGGAATCGGCGCAGGCCCTGCACCGCCTGGGGTTACCGCTGCACAGTCTGAAATGGCTGCGCGCCGGCTTCAGCGACAGCCAGGTGGCAGCACGTGAGGACGAGCTGACTGCGTTTATCCAACGCTACCTCAAGCCGACCGACGTGGTGTTCACCACTTGGCGCGAAGACGGCCATTGCGACCATGAAGCCGTTGGCCGCGCGAGCGCCCAGGCGGCCCAGGCCGTGGGCGCCACGCTGTATGAGCTGCCAGTCTGGACCTGGCACTGGGCGTCTCCCGAAGACAGCCAAGTGCCGTGGCACCGCGCCCACAAGATTCCGCTGACCTGCGAAGCCGTGGCCCGCAAGCGCCACGCCATCCATGCATTCGCCAGCCAGTTGGAAGGCGATCCGCAGATCGGCTTGCCGCCTGTATTGGCGCCGTACGTGGTCGAGCGGCTGTTGCAACCTTTTGAAGTGGTGTTTGTATGAGCGTGGCCACGCCGTATTTCGATCAACTGTTCGCTGATAACGATGACCCCTGGGCCTTTCGCCAACGCTGGTATGAGCGCCGCAAGCGCGCGCTGACCCTGGCGATGCTGACGCGCCCACGGTATGCCTCGATCTTCGAGCCCGGTTGCGCCAACGGTGAACTCAGCGCCGAACTGGCACCGCGCTGCGATCGCCTGTTGTGTTGCGACACCGCTTCGGCCGCCGTGGCCCTGGCCCGTGGTCGCCTGCTGGGCTTTGCCCATGCCCAGGTGCAACAGAGCCGCCTGCCCGAGCAATGGCCGCAGGGACAGTTCGAACTCATCGTGCTCAGCGAGCTGTGCTACTACCTCGACGCCGATGACCTCGGCGGCCTGATCGACCGCGCCCTCACCAGCCTCGCCCCCAACGGGCAAGTCCTCGCCTGCCATTGGCGCCCGCCCATCGACGGCTGCCCGCAGACCGCCGAGCAGGTGCATGCATTGCTGCACGAACGGCTGGCGATGCCGCTGGTTGCCCGGCATCACGAACACGACTTTCTCCTCGACCTGTGGAGCCGCGACGCGACCTCGGTTGCCACGCTGGAGGGCCTGCGATGATCGGTATCCTGATCCCGGTACACAATGAAGAAGCATTGCTCGGCGAGTGCCTGGACGCGGCGCTGATCGCGGCCAGCCATCCAGGCCTGGCAGGCGAAGCGGTGCAGGTGCTGGTGGTGCTCGACAGTTGCACCGATAGCAGCGCCGCGATTGCCGAAGCCTTCCAGGTGCAGCGTCTGGAAGTGCAGGCACGCAATGTCGGCCACGTACGCGGGGTGGGTGCGCGGCATCTGCTCAACCAGGGCGCGCGCTGGATCTCGTGCACCGACGCCGACAGCCGCGTGGCCCCGGATTGGCTGGTCGCACAGTTGGCCCTGGGTACCGACGCCGTGTGCGGCACGGTCACGGTGGACGCCTGGAGCGAAGGGTTCGACCCGGCCGCGCAGATCCGCTACAACCAGGCCTACCAGGCCCGCGACGGCCACCGGCATATCCACGGCGCCAACCTGGGCATCAGCGCTGGGGCCTATGTGCGGGCCGGCGGTTTCGAACCGCTGGCCTGTCATGAAGATGTGCAACTGGTGCGCAACCTGGAGCGCTGCGGCGCCTCGATCGCCTGGAGCCACTCGCCGCAGGTGATCACCAGTGCACGCCTGGAAGCGCGGGCCCAGGGCGGCTTTGGCGATTATTTGAAGAGCCTGATGCTGGCCTCTTGAAAAAAACGCCATTACTGAATGTAAAAGCGACCAAACCTTGGCTATGCTGAGGACGCCTTGCTGGCAATCCAGGATTGGATTGCCATGCAACCACCACGACGGAGCCTGTGGTGGGTAAAAAGAGCGTCGTCCCGTCAACGGAGCACGACCCAGCATCAATTGACAAGGATCTGTCACCCATGAAGCTTGCCTCATTAGGCGACGGCCGCCGTGGCCCCGCCCAAATCTGGAACAGCGCACCGCAGCTGGCGCAAATCCCGCCGATCGCCCCTCATTCACTGGTGCCTCCTGGCGCACGCGTGGTTATCATCGCCCCCCATCCTGGCGATGAAGTGCTGGCCTGCGGCGGCTTGCTGCAACTGCTCAGCACCCTGGAACACCCGCTGCAACTGATCTCCATCACCGACGGCAGCGCCAGCCACCCCGGCTCGCACGTGTGGCCGGCCAGTCGCCTGAGCGTGGTCAGGCCCCAGGAAAGCGCCGAAGCACTGCGCCGCCTGGGCATGCCGCTGCACAGCCTCAAGTGGATTCGCGGTGGCTTTTGCGATAACGCCCTCGCCGCCCGCGAACCGCAATTGAGCCAGTTCATCGCCCGCTACCTGCACCCCGGTGACGTGGTGTTTTCCACCTGGCGCAACGACGGCAATGACGACCATGACGCCGTCGGCCGCGCCAGCGCCAAGGCTTGCAGCCTGGTAGGCGCGCACCTGTATGAAGTGCCGATCTGGGCCTGGCACTGGCCAGCCCGCGAAGGAGCGGTGATCCCCTGGCAGCGCGCGCGCAAGGTACGCCTGGATACGTGGAGCGTGGCGCGCAAACTCCACGCCGCCCACGCGTATGCCAGCCAATTGGCCGGCGACCCACAGATCGGCCTGGCGCCGATTCTCGCCCAGGTGTTGTTGGAGCGAATGCGCGAACCCTACGAGATCGTGCTGCCGCCATCCTTCTGACTCGTCTATACCTGTTATTTCTAACAGTGGCGCCCTGTCCATACACGGCTATGCTGCGACAGGACTGTGCCGCTTGAAGCGCAGTCGAGAAAGCCATGCCAACCTGTTGCATTGGCCGGTGTTTTCGAACAGGTGACCGGTATTTCCTGATCTGTATCGTGCATTTCGTTGTCATGGTCTGGCCCGCGCCTGCCGTTGCAGGTGCCGGGGCAATTATCCCCTCAATCGAGGACGGATCATGCGCACACGGACCTTTGCCTGGCTGTACCTGGTCGCCCTGGCAGCGACGCCACTGAGCTCTTACGGAGCCTGCGTCATCAATAACACCGCCGGCGACGACACCTCTGCCTGTGACAGCGGCACCGCGCCGGGCTTTACCGACACTGGCGGCAACAACACCCTGAATCTCACTGCCACCGGCCGTATCACCGGGGCGGTGACCTATGGCGCCGGCAATGACCTGGTGGATGTGGAAGGCCCGAGCGCCGGGATCGACGGGAACTTGAACCAAGGCGACGGCAGCAATATCTTCCGCCTCAACCTGGGCAGCATCACCGGCTCGGTGACCCAAGGCTCGGGCAATGATGTGGCGCAGGTCACTGGCGGCCTGGCCGGCGCGATCATCCAGGGTGAAGGCATCGACAGTTTCTCCATGAGCGGCGGCACCATTGCCTCATTGGCCCAGGGCGACGGGCGCGATCAGTTCTTCATGAGCGGTGGCACGATCACCGGCGCGTTCGAGGACGGCGACCAGGCACTGATGAGCGGCGGCACCATCGGCCGGGTGGACATGAAGCTCGATAACAACATTTTCGATATGCGCGGCGGCACGATCATCGGCAACCTGCTGACCGCCTTTGGCCAAGACACCATCCTGGTCTCGGGCACCAGCCTGATCGGCGGCAACGTCAGCACCAGTGGCGGCGCGGATATCATCACGGTGACCGGCGGCACCATCAACGGGCAGATCCTGGCCAGTGCCGGCAATGACCTGTTCAGTTGGATCGGCGGCGGGCAAATCCGCGGGCCAATCCTGATGGGCAACGATAACGACACTGCCCTCCTGCAAAACCTGACTGAAACCCAACTGTCATCCACCGCGTTGATCGATGGTGGCACGGGCACCGACACGCTGACGTTCGACAATACCCAGGCCAGCACGCCCGGGCGCTATGCCAACTGGGAACAGGTGATACTGGACAACAATGCCCGCTTCACACTGGGCGGCACTTTCGTGCTGGGCGATGTCGACACAGGCACCGGCACGATGTCGGTCAACGGCAGCAGCACGCTGCTGGTCAATACCGGAGTTATCAGTGCGTTCACCGCTGGCCAGCTGGTGAACGTGAACAACCGTGGCCTGATCGACATGACCAGCGGCAGCGCCATCGCCAGCGACACGCTGACCGTAAATGGCAACTACAACGGCAACGGCGGCGGGCTCGCGCTGCAAAGCGTGCTCGGCGCTGACGGTTCCCCCAGCGATAAACTGGTGGTCAGCCAGGGCACCCTCGGCGGCACTACCGCGATCAGCGTCAGCAACCTGGGCGGGGTCGGCGGCGCTACGCTGCAGGACGGCATCCAGGTCGTCCAGGCCATCAACGGCGCCAGCGGCAGCGGCACCGCGTTCAGCCTCGCAGGGCCGGTGTCCGCCGGGGCGTTCGACTATCGCCTGTTCAAGGGCGGCGTATCGGCCGGCACGGCAGAAAACTACTACTTGCGCTCTACCGTCCCCGTGGCGCCGGCCGATCCCGTGCTCGTGCCCGTGCCGGGCCCCGGTGAGCCGCCCCTGCCATCCAACCCCGGGCTGACCCCGATCCCGATCTACCGCCAGGAAGTGCCGATCTACGCTGCGCTGTTTCCGGCGGCCGACCAAATCGTGCGGGGCATGCTGGGCACCTATCACCAGCGCATGGGGGACCAGGACCAGCCACAACCGGTCGGTACGTTCCCGGCGGGTTGGGGACGGGTGTACGGCAGCAGCAGTCGCCAGCATTCCGCCGGGACCGTCAGCCCAACGCTGGACAGTTCGGTCACGGCTTTCCAGGTCGGCAGCGACGTCTACGCCAGCAGCAGCGACAGCGGCCAGACCCAGCGCGCCGGTTTTTTTGTCGGCCACAGCACCCTCAGGGGCAACGTCAAAGGCTTCAATGGCGGCTGGGAAGACCGCGACGCCGGCAAGACCACCTTGCGCGGTGACAGCCTGGGGGTCTATTGGACGCTGATCGGCGCCAACCAGGCTTACCTCGATCTGGTCCTGATGGGCACCCGCTTCGACGGCAACAACGCGTCGGATCGCGGGGTGAAAATGGACACCCAGGGCCACAACGTAAGCGCATCCGCCGAAGTCGGCTGGCCGTTCGCGCTGGTCAACAACTGGGTGGTCGAGCCCCAGGCCCAGGTGATCGTCGGCAAGACCTGGCTGGACAAGCAAAACGACGGCATCGCGGATGTTTCGTACGATGCTGACACCCGCATCACCACGCGCCTGGGCGTGCGGTTGCGCGGCCAGTACACGGTCAGCGGCCTGCCACTGCAGCCCTATGTGCGCGCGAACGTCTGGCACTCACGCGCCGGGACTGACACCGTCACCTTCAATGACGTCACGGATATCGACACCGAGCAGAAGTCCACCACCCTCGACCTGAGTGCCGGCGCCACGCTGGAGGTGGCCAATGGCGTGAACCTGTATGGCGAAGTCGGCTATGACCGCAACCTCGACAGCAACCTGTTCAACGGGCGCCAAGGCACGTTGGGCGTGAAGGTGGCCTTCTAGGTATGTATCGCACTGTGTACGGGACCGGCGGTGATACACAGCGTTTGATTCGACGGGTTTCCTGAAACAACCCAGATACAGCGCAGCGTTCAACTGAGCATCAGGCACACATCAAGCCGTAGGAGGCTCGCCATGCACGCTCAGTTGAACCGTCGCCCCACACGTCACCCGCTGTTCCTGGCCCTGGCCCTGTTGTCCTTCGGTGCCAGTGGCCTGGCGCAGGCCGAAATGCCCGAGCCGCCCGTGCGTGCGCCGGTTGCGAGCCCTCAGGCAGGCTTGGGTGCGCTCAAGCACATCAAGGCCGGGCAACTGGAGGTGGCCTACGCTGAAGTCGGCCCGGCCACTGGCCCGGCGGTGATCCTGCTGCACGGCTGGCCCTACGATATCGACAGCTACGCACAGGTCGCCCCGCTGCTCGCCGCCAAGGGCTATCGGGTGTTGATCCCTTATGCGCGAGGTTATGGCGGCACACGCTTTCTCTCGGACACGACCCTGCGCAACGGCGAACCGGCGGCCTTGGCCCGCGATGTGATCGACTTCATGGACGCCCTGCACATCCAGCAAGCCGTGCTCGGTGGCTATGACTGGGGCGCGCGCTCGGCGGATATCGTCTCGGCCTTGTGGCCAGAGCGGGTCAAGGCGCTGGTCTCGGTGAGCGGCTATCTGATCGGCAATCAGGCCGCCGGCCAGACCCCACTGCCGCCCAAGGCCGAGCTGCAGTGGTGGTACCAGTTCTACTTCGCCACCGAGCGCGGCGCCGCCGGCTACCAGAAAAACACGCACGATTTCGCCAAGCTGATCTGGCAACTGGCCTCGCCAAAATGGGCGTTTGACGACGCCACGTTCGCACGCAGCGCCAAAGGCCTGGACAACCCCGATCACGTCGCCATCACCGTGTTCAACTACCGCTGGCGCCTGGGCCTGGTGCAGGGCGAAACCCAATACGCCGGGCTGGAGCAGCAACTCGCCCAGGCCCCCGCCATTGGCGTGCCGACCGTCACCCTCGAAGGCGACGCCAACGGCGCCCCGCACCCGGCGCCCGAAGATTACGCCAAGCGCTTCACCGGCAAGTATGAGTTCCGCCTGGTCAAGGGTGGGATCGGCCACAATCTGCCGCAGGAAGCCCCGGAGGCATTTGCCAGGGCGGTGATCGATGCGGATCACCTGTGAGGCGCAACCTTTCACTATCGCCTTTATGACATCGCGAAGGGTGATGACCTACCGCACCTGTAATGCGCCCCCAACGGCCAGACCGTGCCGACGCCCAAGGCCATAGACTTTCGGCCCGGCACGTTGCCTGGCAGTGCTTGCGGAGAAGTGGGCCTGCGCAACTACCTTGAGCAACAGCGTCGCCGAGCATCTGGTGATGAGCGTACTGGCGCTGGTGCTCAACTACCTGCCATCAACCCCCGTGGGTGCTCAAGGGTGGCTGGAACATCGCCGAGTGCGTGGTCGTTCCTACGACGTGGAAGGCATGCATGTGGGCACCGTCACCGCCTGCCGGACGCCGTGGAAAAAGAGCTCAAGCTGACCGATCACGAAACCTTGGAAAGCCTGGCCAAGACCTGCGATATGGTGCCCCTGAACGGTCCGCTGCACCCGGAAACCGAGCACATGACCAACGCCGAGTCGCTCAAGCACTTCCAGTGCCGCGCTTACTTGATCAACACCGCACTCGGCAACTCATAGCGCCGCAGTCCGGTTCACCTGTGCCTTGAAGCGCTGACGAAAACGCGACAATTGATAGGCAATCCCCAGCCAGATAAACCACGCGGGCATCACGCACAGCGCCAGGCGCGTGTCCGGGCGCAGCGCCAACAGGCAAAGCACGAACCCCAGGAACCCCAGGGAAAACCATGCCATCGGTACACCACCGGGCATCTTGTAAGTGGATTTGGCATGCAGGTCCGGGCGTTTTTTGCGGTAAGCGATGTAGGACGCGAGGATAGTCGACCAGGTAAAAATCACCAGGATCGCCGACACCGTCGACACAATCGTGAAGGCCGTCATCACCTCCGGCACCACAAACAGCAGCACCAGGCCGAGCAGCATCAACACGGTGCTGAAGGCCAGGCTGATAAACGGCACGCTGTGCGTCGACAGTCGCCGAAAGATGCCCGGTGCATCGCCCAGGTCGGCCAGGCCGAAGAGCATGCGGCTGGCGGAAAACACCCCGCTGTTGGCCGACGACGCCGCCGAAGTCAGCACCACGAAATTCACGATGCCTGCGGCCGCGGGGAAACCGGCCACCAGGAACAGTTCCACAAACGGGCTTTTGCTCGGCGATACCTGCTGCCAGGACGTCACTGCAATGATGCACGCCAAAGCCAGCACGTAGAACAGGATGATGCGCAACGGAATCGAGTTGATCGCCTTCGGCAAGGTCTTCTCCGGCGCACGGGTTTCGGCGGCTGCGGTGCCGATCAACTCGGTGCCGGCAAAGGAAAAGATCGCCATCTGGAAGCCGGCGAAAAAGCCGAACAGCCCATTCGGAAACGCTGCCTGTCGATCCAGCAAGTGGCCCAGGGAGGCTGTCACACCGGTGGGCGAGACAAACGCACTGGCAATCATCACCACGCTGACGCTGATCAGCGTGACCACGGCGATGATCTTGATGATCGCGAACCAGAACTCCACTTCGCCAAACAGCTTGACCGTCAGCACGTTCAGCGCGAACAGCGTCAGCAGCATGCCCACGGCCGGCATCCAGGCGGGCACGTCCGGGAACCAGTACTGGAAAAATCCGCCGACCACCACCGCATCCCCGACCACCGCCACGCTCCAGCTCAGCCAGTACGACCAGCCCAGGAAGAACGCCGCACGCGGGCCCAGGTACGCGCCGGCAAAGTCGGCGAAGCTCTTGAAGTTGAGGTTCGACAGCAGCAGCTCACCCATGGCGCGCATTACGAAATACACGAACAGCCCGATGATCATGTAGATCAGGATGATCGAGGTGCCGGACAGCGCGATGATCTTGCCGGAGCCCATGAAGAGGCCGGTGCCGATCGCACCGCCCATCGCCATCAGCTGGATATGGCGGTTGCTCAGGGTGCGTTGCAACGCAGGCTTTTCGTCCAGCCCGGGCGTGGTTGTTTTCATCACAAAACCTCTTGTTATGTTTTTGAGTTTTGGCAGAAAAAAAGTCGAGCAGCGAGGGTTGTTGGAATCAGGCGGTCGCGCTTTCGAATCCGTGCAGCACGTTGACGGCGTTGATGCCGATCTCATCGACCATGTAGCCACCCTCCATCACGAACAGCGTCGGCACGCCTACGCTGGCGATGATCTCGCCCATGCCGACGAAGTCCTGGCTGTCGAGCAGGAAGTGGCTGATAGGGTCGTCCTTGAACGTGTCGACGCCGAGGGAGATCACCAGAACCTCGGGAGCGAAGGCGCGCAGTTGGCGGCAGGCGTCGAGCAACGCGACCCGGTAGTCGGCCCACGTGGTGTTTTTCGGCAACGGGTAGTTCAGGTTGAAGCCCTCCCCCGCGCCGTCCCCGCGCTCACTGCTGGCGCCGGAAAAGTACGGGTAGGAGACGGCCGGGTCACCGTGCAGCGAGATGAACAGCACGTCCGGCCGCGAGTAGAAAATGTTCTGCGTGCCGTTGCCGTGGTGGAAGTCCACATCCAGCACCGCCACGCGCTGGGCCCCCTGGGTGATGGCCTGTTGCGCGGCAATCGCGGCGTTGTTGAGGTAGCAATAACCGCCCATGTACTCGCGGGCGGCGTGGTGTCCCGGCGGACGGCACAAGGCGAAGGCGCTGTGATGGCCTTCATCGATCAGGGCCAGGCCGGTGAGTGCGATGTCAGCGCTGGTTTTCACCGCGTTCCAGGTGGTACGGGTAATCGGTGAGCCGGCGTCCATGGCAAAGAAGCCGAGCTTGCCATCAATGAATTCCGGCACCTGTTGATTGGCCAGGTCACGCACCGGCCATACCAGCGGCAGTGCGTCGTGGCTGCGGCCGATGGCGGTCCATTCGGCCCAGGCATGTTCAAGGAACGCCACATAGCGTTCGCTGTGCGCGTTGACGTAGCAGGCCCGATCAAAATGGCGCGGCACGATGATATCGCCCAGCCCGACATGCCGGACGCGGTCACGCACGGTGTCGGCGCGGCTGGGTTGTTCGAATGAGGGCTTGAGCACGCCGTCCTTGAGTTCGGTGCCATGGTGCAAACGGTGGTCATCACTAAAAACAGTCAGCATTTGTCGGTATCCGCCAGTAAAAGACAGGCTCTATTTTGTTCTGGCAGAGCCGGGCTTTCTTTGCTTTTACTTGCGCCACTGTTAGGTTTATCGGGAATTTTTACCTCTTCGGCTGCCCATCATGAAAAATAAAACCAAACAGGTCGCTCTCGACGACACTGATCTCGCCATCCTCGCTCTCTTGCAGGAGGACGCGAGCATTTCCAATGCGCAACTGAGTGAGCGCCTGTCGCTGAGCCTCACGCCCTGCTGGCGGCGCCGCAAACGCCTGGAAGAGGAAGGCGTGATCAAGGACTACCAGGCCAACCTCGACCGCAAGATGCTCGGGCTCGACATCCTGGCGTTTGTGCATGTGCGCTTCGCGATCCATACCGACCATGCGCCGGACGCCTTCGAGGCGGTGGTCAGAGACCTGCCCGAAGTGCTGTCGTGCCACAAGATCACCGGCGATGCCGATTACCTGTTGCAGGTGCTCGCCGCGGATCTCGACAGCTACAGCGAGTTCGTCGAAAGCGTTTTGCGCCGGCAATTGGGGATTGCGTCGATCCAATCGAGCCTGGCGCTGAGGGAGGTCAAGGCAACCAGCCGAGTGGCGATCGCGCGACGCGACTGACCCCTCGCCCCAAAGGTCACTGCTGCAGCGCATAGCCAAATGCCATCCACTGCAGATGTGAAAAATTCGTTAACTAATTCTCCCCAATGGCTTTTTTGCGACAGAAGCTTCTGGCACACTGATGCGAATAATTATCAACATCTTTATTATTCGCCATGGAGGGCGCTCGGGGAGAGTCAGCTTCATGTCTGTGCAACAACACGGCGGTAACGGTTTTTCATTCAACCTGATGGCCCTCGCAGTCTGCCTGGCCAGCTCCCAAGCGGTCTTTGCGGCCGACACCGAAGCGCCAGCGGCCACGCTCGAGCTGGGTGCCACGCAAATCTCCGGTGACAGCCAGCTCGGCGAAACCACTGAAGGCACGCAGTCCTACACCACCGGCGCGATGAAAACCGCGACCAAGCTGCCATTGACGATGCGTGAAACGCCACAGGCCGTCACCGTCATCACCCGCCAGCGCATGGACGACCAGGCCATGACCAGCATCAACGACGTGGTCAACGCCACGCCGGGGTTGTTCCTCAATTACTCCAGCGGCCCTGGCCGGCAGTCCTACACCTCACGCGGTTTCGACATCGACAACCTGATGTACGACGGCATCCCGAGTGGCTACAACGGCGTTAACGTGGGTGCCCAGCCGAACCTGGCGATGTTCGATCGCGTCGAGGTCGTGCGCGGTGCCACCGGCCTGGTGACCGGCGCAGGCAACCCTTCAGCCGCCATCAACCTGATCCGCAAGCGCCCGCTGGATGAGCAGAAAGTCACCCTCACCGGTGCCGCCGGCAGTTGGGACGACTACCGTGGCGAACTCGACGCCTCCAGCCCACTGAATGACAGCGGCACCCTGCGTGGCCGGGTCGTCACCTCCTACCGAGACGCCAACAGCTTCATCGACAAGGTCGAGGAAGATCACGGCCTGTTCTATGCCGTCACCGAAGCCGACCTCAGCGAAGACACCACCCTGACCCTGGGTTTCTCCAACCAGAAGGACAAGACCAACTACTTCTGGGGTTCCTCGATGATCGGCCAGGACGGCCACCACCTGAACCTGCCGCGCTCCTACAACCCCGGCACCGACTGGGAAAACAAGGACCAGGAAATCAACACGGTCTTCGCCGAACTGCGCCAGCGCCTGGCCAATGACTGGAACCTCCAGGTTAACGCCAACTACGCCCAGCAGAACGCATTGTTCTCCGGTTCCTACCAGTCGCGCTGGGTCAACAACACACCGGCACGGACGGTCTACCAGGCCGCCTTCGATGAAGACCAGGCCGGCGTCGACGCCTTTGCCAGCGGGCCTTTCCAGGCCTTCGGGCGCACCCACGAACTGGTAGTGGGAGCCAGCAAGCGGGTCTACGACCTGACCACCCACAACTACAGCCCGTACGACACCAACTGGCCGCTCACGGCCGGCAAGCCGGACTTTGTGCACACCAACAACGACCACGAAGTCACCACCCAGGATGGCGTCTACGTGACCACCCGCCTGAGCCTGGCCGACCCGCTGAAGCTGATCCTCGGCGCGCGCCTGGACTGGTATGACTACAACAACCGTGATGGCGACGGCGACTACCATGTCACCCGCAACCTGACCCGCTACGCCGGCTTGATCTACGAGCTGGACGACCATCACTCGGTCTATGTCAGCTACAGCGACATCTTCACGCCGCAGAGCGAAAAAGACACCGCGGGCACGCCGGTCAAGCCAATCGTCGGCAAGAACTATGAAGTCGGCATCAAGGGCGAATACCTCGGCGGTGCGCTGAATGCGAGCCTCGCGCTGTTCAACGTCGACCAGGAAAACCGCGCCGTCCAGATCTTCCCGCAAACCTGCCCACAGGCCACGTGCTACGAAGCCTCGGGTGAGATTCGCAGCCAGGGTATCGACGTCGAGCTGCAAGGCGCCCTGACCGAGAACTGGCAGGTCGGCGGGGGCTACACCTACGCGCGAACCCACACCATCAAGGACGACGCCAACCCGCAGAAAGTGAACAAGCAGTTCGACACCGACACCCCGGAGCAGCTGTTCAAACTGACCACCCGCTACAACTTCCAGGGCCCGCTGGAAAAACTCCGGGTCGGCGGCAACATTTCCTGGCAGAGCCGCATGTACAACGACGTGCCGCTCAATGACGGTGGCAACTACCGGCTCAAACAGGGCGCCTACGCGGTCACCGACCTGATGGCCGGCTATAAGGTCAACGAGCACCTGGACCTGCAGCTCAACGCCAACAACATCTTCGACCGCCGCTACTACTCGTCCATCGCCAACTCGGTGAGCTACGGCGGCGACGCCTACGGCACCCCGCGCAACATGATGATGACGGCCAAGTACAGCTTCTGATCCAGGCTGGACGCCCACGGCGTGCCCCAATAGGCCTTGTGGGTCACGCTGCTCGCCGCGCTTAAAGTCCCCCACAGGGATGCCGATAAACTCTTGGCATCCCTGATCCTGCACAAATCCTGATACCTGCTTTGCTCTACCTGCGGGCCCACGTGGCACGCCGCATGCTTTGTTCCTGGCCAGTCCACATGGAGTAAGAGTGAATGCCCGTCCGCACGCGTTTCCTGGAGCACTACCGCAAGGCCGACCGCATCATGCTGGCGTTGATCTGGCTGATGTTCCTGTTCTCGCTGGGCCTGGCGTTCTGGCACGACACCCTGCTGCAGGCGGTGATCGTGGGCGGCGGCACCAGCGTGGTGCTCACTGCGCTGTATCGCGCCGTTGGCGGCCGCCGCGTCATGCGTTGCGCGCTCGGGGCCGGACTGATGGTGATGGCCGCGCTGCACATCAACCAGGCGCAGGGCGTGATCGAATCCCACTTCGGCATCTTCGCGCTGTTGGCAGTGCTGACATTTTACCGCGATTGGCTGCCGATCCTGATCGCGGCGCTGACCATCGCCGTGCACCACGTGGTCTTCCATGCGCTGCAGCATCAGGGTTTCCCGGTGTTCGTGATGGAGCATCACGGCGGCTGGGGCATGGTGTTCGTCCACGCCTTCTATGTGGTGATGGAAACCATCGCCCTGCTCTACCTGGCCGTGCACAGCCAGGCCGAGGCTGTAGAAAGCCAGGAAATGCTCGAGAAAATGCTCGCCGTCACCTCCCAATTCACCGTGGCAACCGCCCAGGGCGAAGGCAAGGTGCACGTTTCCCTCACCCAGCGTTTCGACCACTTCCTGCAGCAGATCACCCATCTGATCGACGGCGTCGCCCGCGACTCCCACGGCCTCGGCCAACTCGGCCAGGCCCTCGCCAGTACCAGCGGCACCCTGGAAACAGGCGCGCGGCACCAACTGGCCGAAATCAGCCAGATGACCGGCTCGATGCAACGCATGGAAGACGCCATGGGCCACATCGCGGTGCACGTCGAGCACGCGGTGGAACACGCCGGCAAGGCCAGCCAACAGATCATTCGCGGCCAGGAAAGCGTCGGCCGCGCCCAGCAGGAAATCACCCAGTTGGCCTCGCGCCTCAGCGGTGCCAACCAGACCGTGGAAGGCCTGGCGGTGCAAGCCGAGCAGATCGGCACGGTGCTGGAGGTGATCAACAGCATCGCCAACCAGACCAACCTCCTGGCCCTCAACGCCGCCATCGAGGCAGCCCGCGCGGGCGAGCAAGGCCGTGGTTTTGCCGTGGTCGCCGACGAAGTCCGCAGCCTGGCGCAACGCACCGCCGTCTCCACCCAAGAGATCAAAACCATCATCGAAAGCCTGCAACAAGGCAGCCGCGAAGCCGTCGAGGCCATGCACGACAGTCGCCAGGGTGTGGAGCGCTGCGTACAAGACAGCCAGGTCGCCGTGCAAATGCTGCAGGCGGTCGGCCTCGACATCGCGCAGATCGACCAGCTCAACGGCCACATCGTCAGCACCACCCGCGAGCAGACCTCGGCGAACCTGGAGATAGTCGGGCGATTGCAGGCCGTGCAGAGCATTGCGCAGAGCACCGCCAATGACGTGGAAACCCTGGCGCGCAGCAGCGAGCAGTTGCCACCTATTGCGGTGCGGCTGGACGCACTGGGGCGCAAATTTCACGCTTGAGGCCCGAGCGCTCATGAACCCCAGCGTTGCCCGCGTAATCGATAGGGTCCAGGCATCGGCGGATACGTTACACTCGCCGCCCTAAACATCTGCCAGGGAGGCGACCATGAGCGTTCGCGGTAAAGACCGACAAATCGACAATATCGAGTTCAACGTCGGCGACATTGCACGCAGCAAAGCCTTTTACGGTGGCGCATTCGGCTGGACATTCGTCGACTACGGGCCCACCTATACCGAGTTCACCGACGGCCGCCTCACGGGTGGCTTCACCACCGGCGAACCGGTTCGACCGGGTGGTCCCTTGATCATCCTGTATGCGGACAACCTCGCTGAGACACAACAGCGGCTGCACACCCTCGGCGCGGTCATCACCCGCCAGACCTTCGCCTTCCCCGGCGGCAGCAGGTTCCACTTCACCGACCTCGACGGCTATGAACTGGCCGTATGGACGGCACACGAGTAAGCCTGCCGCGGCCCCTCATCGATCATCGACTGTACTTTCTGACATGGATTCAGGTTTTTTCATGCGCAAAATTGCCCTGCCGTTTTTGACCCTCTTGTGCCTTCAAGGCTGCGCCGAAATGCCGGCCTACTCGAATGTGGATCCCAGTGAACCGCGCGATGAGTCTCGCTACACCATCGTCGAAACCGACACCTACGCGGGAAGGCGCGACCGCAGCTTCCTGGACCTGCAGCCGGACCTGAACATCATCCGGGTCAACGATAAAAAGGTCGGCAATATTCCGTTCTCGACCTACTACTACAAAAATGACTCACCGCAACGCGCCGTGCTGGTGCCGGGCAGCTACACAATTCAACTGGAGTACCGGCTGCCGCGGTACTTCATGTTTGCGGACTTGGAATTCGAGGGAAAACCCGGGCAGAAGATCATCGCGCGCTCGCAGTACATTGGACTGAATCGGCTGAAGATCTGGCTGGAGGATTCGGCGACGGGGGAAGTGGTGAGCAAGGGCATGCACTAAGGCTCCAGGCCCCCGAAAGGCTCGAGCATTGCCTGGCTATTTCGGGCGTTATCAGCGAGCGCGCATGCCTGCAGCGCCAAGCGTCACACCTGATGCTCACGGCGTGACGCTGGTGATCGCCGTGCGCGCAACGCGCTCCCAGGCCCGCACGGTTGAGGTGGCTGCCGCTGGAAACTCAATCGTGCGTTAATCCGGGGCCAGGCGCAGCGACAACGCCTCAATGACCTGCGCCACCAGGCTGTCGGTGCTGTGGGTCCCGTCAACCTGCAGCACCGCAGCGCTTTGACTGGCCAGCCATCGCGCGTGCCAGGCTCGATTGCGGCCGCCAAAGTGCGGATCGTCGTACTGCGAGGCCCATTCGCGAAAGGCCACATGGATCGCGTGCATGTCGCCGCCGGGTGCGATCCGGTCGCCAAAGCGTTGCTGTTCACGCGCGGTCAGGCGTTGAAGGCGGACTGGCGTTGCAGTGTCCACGAAGACGATCAGCTCGACCTGGGTGATCAATTCGTCGCCCCAGTTCATACACGAGCCCGTCAACACCCAGTCTTCGTCGCCGAGTCTTTGCTGCATCAATGACACGCGCTCAGGCGCGGCACGCTTGGTGGTGAACGGTGGGTCCGTGGGCATCCAGTAGAAATCATCGACATCGACATGGAGCACGCCCAGCCGCGCTGCGAGGTTCTGGCCCAGCGTGGTCACGCCCGCGCACGAAGCACCGGTGATGTAAACGCGCATTTTTCCTCCCTGGAGACACATCGATTTCGAGGCCCGCACGATAGCCTAAATCCACCCTGATTGAATAAAACGACATCCTTGCACCTTCGCGACAAACACGTTACAAAGCCCTCAGCAAGTTGTACGACGTCCTAACAATAAATCGCCATCCCCGATGATGGCGCCCACTGTTCGAGCCCCCATCATGACTGCGCCTGCCCCCATTCAAACCACGCCTGCCCTGTTCTCGCGGCACATCGCCGTGTTGATTCTGCTCTGCATGGGCTGCGCCTTTGCCGGTAACCACATTGCCGCTCGCGTGGCGTTTGATGATGGGGCCGGCGTGCTGCTGGCGATTCTGATGCGCTCGGGCGGTACCTTGTTGGTACTCGCCGTGCTGGTGCTATGGCAACGCCAAAGCCTGCGCCTGCCGCCCGGTGCATGGCGCTGGCAAGTGCTGCTGGGCCTGCTCATCGCCACTCAAAGCCTGTGCCTGTACTCGGCCGTGGCCCGCGTGCCGGTCGCGCTGGCGTTACTGGTGGCGAATGTCTTTCCGATTTTGCTCGCGCTGCTCACCTGGGCATTCGGCGGCCCGCGCCCCACTGCTCGCACCGCACTGCTGATGGGTTTGATCCTGCTGGGCCTGGTGTTCGTGCTGGACGTTCCCGGGCGCCTCTCAGCCAGCGCAGAGATCGGCCCGCAATGGCTGCTCGGTATCACCCTGGCGTTCTGCGCCGCCTTTGTGTTCGCCTGCGCCCTGTGGATCACCGACCACAAGTTGTCGCAGGTACGCGGTTCCGTGCGCAGCCTGCTGACGATCTTCATCGTGTTCAGTAGCGTCAACCTTGCCGGCGTCAGTGGTGCCCTCGCCGACGGCCTGAACCTGCCGGCAACCAGCACCGGCTGGCTGGCACTCGCCACACTGGTCGTGCTCTACGGCACAGGCTTCATCGTGCTGTTCATTTCGGTGCCGCGCCTGGATATGCCGCGAAACGCGCCGGTGATGAACATCGAGCCGCTGGCGACGCTGCTGATGGGCTGGATCGTGCTCGATCAAATGCTCAGCGCCGGGCAGATCGCCGGTGGCGTCATCGTGGTAACCGGGATTGTGCTGCTGACGTATCGCAAGTCTGCGCAGCCTGTCGCCAAGGCCGTGTAAGGCTTGATGCAGGCTTGAACGGCGTGTGTTTTCAGATCGACACAGGCCGTTTTTTTCGTCACGCCTGCGTGTCAACATCATCCAGCTTCGCCCATCGATAGTCCCCTCGCGGCACCTGGCCCAATTCCTGCGTTCTCCTGCGTCGACACGTCGCTGTTGACTACGCGGACGACTCTTTTGAGCCCCGCCGCGCAAGCCCCTCCCCCGATAATCAAGCATCCCCGATCCCATCCCGAGGCCTTCCCCCATGACGAGCCCCTCCACCGAACAGGTCAGCCCCCACACCCTGCGAAAGGTCATCATCGCCGCCGGCATCGGTAACTTCGTCGAGTGGTTCGACTTCGCCGTCTACGGCTTCCTCGCCACCACCATCGCGCAACAATTCTTCCCCAGCGGCGACACCAGTGCCGCGCTGCTCAAGACCTTCGCGGTATTCGCCGTGGCCTTCGCTTTCCGGCCCCTGGGCGGGGTGTTCTTTGGCATGCTCGGCGACCGCATCGGGCGCAAACGCACGCTGGCCATGACGATCCTGCTGATGGCCGGCGCCACCACCTTGATCGGCCTGCTCCCGACTTACGCCGCCATCGGCGTTGCAGCGCCGATTTTGCTGTCGCTGATCCGCTGCGCCCAGGGTTTCTCCGCTGGCGGCGAATACGCCGGGGCCTGCGCCTATCTGATGGAACACGCGCCCAGTGACAAGCGCGCCTGGTACGGCAGCTTCGTGCCGGTGTCGACGTTTTCCGCGTTCGCTGCCGCCGCCGTGGTGGCCTACGCCCTGGAGGCGTCGTTGTCCGCCGAAGCGATGGGCAGTTGGGGCTGGCGCCTGCCGTTCCTGATCGCGGCGCCACTGGGGCTGGTCGGGCTTTACCTGCGCTGGAAGCTGGATGAGACGCCCGCCTTCCAGGCCGTCAAGCAGGAGCATGCGGTAGCCCACTCCCCGCTCAAGGAAACCTTGCGCAACCATGGTGCGGCGATCTGCTGCCTGGGCGCTTTTGTGTCACTCACGGCGCTGTCGTTTTATATGTTCACCACCTACTTCGCGACGTATCTGCAAGTGGCCGGCGGACTGAGTCGGGCGATGGCGTTGCTGGTGTCGCTGATTGCGCTGATTTTCGCCGCGGCGATTTGCCCGCTGGCCGGGCTGTACTCGGATCGGGTGGGGCGCCGGGTCACGGTGATGACCGCCTGTGCGCTGTTGATCGTGGTGGTGTATCCGTCGTTCCTGATGGCCAGCTCCGGCTCGTTCGCAGCCTCGGTGGTCGGGGTGATGTTGCTCGCGGTCGGCGCCGTGCTGTGCGGCGTGGTCACCGCCGCCTTGCTCTCGGAGACCTTCCCGACCCGCACGCGCTACACCGCTTCGGCGATCACCTACAACATGGCGTACACGATCTTCGGCGGTACCGCGCCGTTGATGGCGACCTGGCTGATCAGCACCACCGGCAGCAACCTGTCACCGGCGTTTTACCTGATTGCCGTGGCATTGCTCGCGCTGGCCGGCGGACTGGCACTGCCGGAGACCTCGCGGATTTCCCTGCATGATGTAGGCCCACAGGAAAAAGCCCCCGCGCCGCTGCTCTCGCGCTAAACCCCACAGACAACCCCAATCCCCTGTGGGAGTTGTCGAGCCCCAGCGAGGCTGCGAAGAGGTCCAGTCAGCCGATAGAGATGTCGACTGTGAGTCCGCCCTCGCAGCCTCGCCGGGGCTCGACAGCTTGCTCCCACAATTGATCTCCATACACCCGCATACCCGAGCCATATCAGGATCCCCTGTGGGAGCGGGCTTGAACTGGCCTAATGATTTTGGACACCTCAATCGGGCGCTATGATGGCGTCCAAATCTGAGGTGTTTGGATATGCGTAAATCTTATTCATGTGAGTTCAAACTCAAGGCTGCCAGCATGGTGCTGGACGAGGGGCAGTCGGTTCCCGAGGTCTGTGCCAGCTTGGATATTGGCCCTACGGCCTTGCGCCGCTGGGTCGATCAAGTTCGCAAGGAACGCTTGGGCTCGACTCCGGTGGGAGCCAAGGCGATTACCGCGGATCAGCGAGAGATCCAGGAACTTAAAGCCTTGCTCAGGCAAAGAGACCGGGATATCGAAATCCTAAAAAAGGCCAGTGCTCTCCTGCTTTTGGACGCCAAAGATCACTCTCGTTGATCTGTGAGCTGGGCGAGCAGTACGGCGTTAACGATTGCTGTCGTGTGTTCGGAATAAACCGCAGTAGCTTTTACGCATGGCGTCAGCGCCAAGGCAAGGTGAGCCCTAAGCGAGAGAAACTCAAGGCTATGCTGGTCAAGCACTACAGGGCGTCGAGAGAGTCTGCGGGCGCTCGTACCTTGGCTAAACAGCTGCAAGCCGGCGGGCATGATGTCGGGCGGTTCATGGCTCGCAGCTTGATGCGAGAAGCAGGCATTGTCAGCCGTCAACGCCGGCGCCATAAGTACAAGTCACCTGGCGTGGAGGCTTTGGTGGCACCGCATGTGCTCAAACGCAAGTTTGATGTTGCGACGGTCAATCAGGTGTGGTGTGGGGACGTGACGTACATCAAAGTCGGCAAGCGTTGGCTGTATTTTGCGGCGGTTCTGGACTTGTTCGCTCGCCGGATTGTGGGCTGGTCGTTTTCGATGATCTCTGATGCCACGCTGACCTGCGAAGCCCTGCGCATGGCGATTGAACTGCGCGGTCGCCCAAAAGACGTACTGTTTCACTCCGACCAAGGTTGCCAGTACACCAGCCATAAATTCAGAAATGAACTGCTGGAACATGGACTCCGACAAAGCATGAGCCGTAAAGGCGAATGCTGGGACAACGCTCCGATGGAGCGTTTCTTTGGAAGTTTGAAATCAGAGTGGGTGCCAGAAGCAGGCTACGGGTCGGAACATGAGGCCCGAGCGGATGTGCAGCGCTATGTATCGCGCTACAACATCACCAGGCCGCATAGCTACAACGACTATCGGTCACCAGTCGCCAGGGAGAAGCTGGTGGCGTGAAACCTTAATCGGTGTCCAAGATTACTTGACCAGTTCAAGCCAGCTCCCACAGGGGGCCCGTGTTTTATCAGCAGGCTATTCCGCACCATGAAAAAAATCCCAGGCGCCGCCCCATCATCAAGCCAACCCCAACCCCACAAACAACCCCAATCCCCTGTGGGAGTTGTCGAGCCCCAGCGAGGCTGCGAAGAGGCCCTGTCAGGCACTGAAGATATCAACTCTGAACCCACCCACCCCATCATGAGGAGGGCTAACGCTTCAGTGAAATCAATTCATTATCTCTAACTCTAACCCCCGGCCTAAACTACACCTCTAAGACAGATCATATAAAGACTACTGAGCCAAAACCAAACAGGCCGGCGGAATAGCACTCATCAGTGCATTTCATGTCGTCGGGTTTTATCTCAGGCATCAGGGTGTCAGATCAAAATGAACAACGAGTTTACATTTACGCTGAAGCGCCTTCGCTTCGACGAGCACTATCACCCCTCGGAAAATACACGCATCACCACTAATTTCGCCAACTTGGCCCGGGGCCAGAGTCGTCAAGAGAACCTGCGCAATACACTAAGGATGATTGACAATCGCTTCAATGCCCTGGCGCACTGGGACAATCCCAAAGGCGATCGTTACACCGTTGAACTTGAAATCATCTCGGTTGAAATGGGCATTGATGTCGAACACAGTGGCCGTGCCATTCCGCTGATTGAAGTATTGAAAACCACCATCGTCGACCTGAACACCAACGAGCGCATCGACGGCATCGTAGGCAACAACTTCTCTTCCTACGTGCGCGACTATGATTTCAGCGTGGTACTGCTGGACCACAACAAGCATCAGCCCACCTTTGGCACGCCAGAGAATTTCGGAGACTTGCACGGCAAGCTCTTCAAATACTTCGTGAACTCCAGCACCTACAAGGACAACTTCAATAAACCGCCGGTGATATGCCTGAGCGTTTCAAACACCAAGACTTATCACCGAACTGAAAACCAGCACCCGGTACTTGGGGTTGAATATCAGCAAGATGAACACTCCTTGACCGATGACTATTTCAGGAAGATGGGTTTAAAAGTCCGTTATTTCATGCCATCAAACAGTGTTGCGCCGTTGGCGTTTTATTTTTCCGGCGACCTGCTGGGTGATTACACCAACCTTGAACTTATCAGCACTATCAGCACGATGGACACGTTCCAGAAGATTTACCGGCCCGAGATCTACAACGCGAACTCTGCAGCCGGAAAGTCCTATCAACCGAGCTTGAAGCACCAGGACTACTCCTTGACGCGCATTGTTTATGACCGTGAGGAACGTAGCCGCCTGGCGATTGAGCAGGGCCAGTTTGTTGAAGAGAACTTCATCAAGCCGTACCACGCCATTCTTGAACAATGGTCCGCCAACTGCGCGCTTTGACTCAGCCAATACAAGGTTATCCCGAATGAAAAAATTGTTACCCACCTCCACGGCTGGCAGCTTGCCGAAACCCTCCTGGCTCGCACAACCAGAGACACTGTGGTCACCCTGGAAGCTGCAGGATGAGGCATTGATCGAGGGCAAGCAGGATGCGTTGCGTTTGGCGCTGCAGGAGCAACAACACGCCGGCATTGACATCGTCAGTGACGGTGAGCAGACGCGCCAACATTTCGTCACGACGTTCATCGAGCACCTCAGCGGCGTAGATTTCGAGAAACGCGAGACGGTCAGGATTCGTGATCGTTATGACGCGAGCGTGCCGACGGTGGTGGGCGCGGTGAGCCGCCAAAAGCCCGTGTTTGTTGAAGATGCCAAGTTTCTGCGTCAGCAGACCCGGCAGCCGATCAAGTGGGCGTTGCCAGGCCCGATGACCATGATCGATACGCTTTATGACAACCACTACAAGAGTCGCGAAAAACTCGCGTGGGAATTCGCCAAAATCCTCAATCAGGAAGCCAGGGAACTGGAAGCGGCTGGCGTCGACATTATTCAATTCGACGAGCCCGCTTTTAACGTTTTCTTTGACGAAGTCAACGATTGGGGAGTGGCAACCCTGGAAAGGGCCATCGAAGGCCTCAAGTGCGAAACCGCTGTGCATATTTGCTATGGCTACGGCATCAAGGCCAATACCGATTGGAAAAAGACCCTGGGCTCGGAATGGCGTCAATATGAAGAGGCCTTCCCCAAGCTGCAAAAATCCAGCATCGACATCATCTCGCTGGAATGTCACAACTCTCATGTCCCGATGGAGTTGATTGAACTCATCCGGGGTAAAAAGGTGATGGTCGGCGCCATCGACGTGGCAACCGACACCATTGAGACACCCGAGGAAGTCGCCAACACCCTGCGCAAAGCCCTGCAGTTTGTCGATGCCGACAAGCTCTATCCGTGCACCAACTGCGGCATGGCGCCCCTACCGCGTCGCGTAGCGAGAGGCAAACTGAACGCGCTCAGTGCAGGCGCAGAAATCGTTCGACGAGAACTCTTGAACGCGTGAGTTCATGGCTCCAGCCATAGGCGGGTGATCCAGGCCGGCGAGGGTTTCAGGGAGATTCTGAAAAAGACTTCCTGAAGCCTGCAGCCCGCCAAACATCCAGTCGCCCCCAGGCTTTTCTCACTACGATCAAGCTGCCGCCCTTATCCAGGACCTACTATGTCACTCGCCAACATGGCTATCGAGCCATTGAGCTTTCGCGAAGCGCTCGGGCACTACGCATCCGGTATCACCGTGATTACTTCACACGTGGATGGCGAGCCCATTGGCTTCACTTGCCAGTCGTTCTACAGCGTGTCGGTGAGCCCACCGTTGGTGTCTTTCAGCGTGATGTCGAGTTCGGCCAGCTACCCCAGAATCCGCCAGGCGGGTCGGTTCGCCGTGAATATCCTGTCCGGTGAGCAAGTCACGATTTCCAACCAGTTCGCTCGCCGAGGCACCGACAAATGGCACGGCGTCGAATGGCAGGCATCGCCGCTGGGCAATCCGCTCCTTGGCGGCAGCCTGCACTGGCTTGATTGCGAAATTCATGCCGAATACGCCGCAGGTGACCACCTGATCGTGATCGGTGAAGTGAAAGCGTTGAACCTGCAAGAGACCGCTGCCACGCAGCCATTGCTGTATTTCAAAGGACAATATTGCAACCTCGCCACGCACACCGAGGTGTGAGTCTCTACGACGGCCGCCCTTGCGCTGGCTCAACCGCACCGACTGCCGTTATCCTCCTTCTCCCCAGACCCGAGAACCGGAGCCGCCATGGACCTCGCCACCCTCGCCCTTTTCCTCCCTGCCTGCTTCGCCCTGAACATGGCGCCTGGCCCGAACAATCTGCTGTCCGTGAGCAACTCCACCCGCTACGGCTACCGCACCTCCTGCCTCGCGGGGATCGGCCGCTTGCTGGCCTTCGCCGGCATGATCGCCCTCGCCTCCGCCGGCCTTGCGGTGGTGCTGCAAACCTCGGAGTTGTTGTTCTACGCGATCAAGATCGTGGGCGCGGCGTATCTGTTCTACCTGGCGTTTCAGCTGTGGCGGGCGAATCCCGAGGCAGAGGCGCAATCGACCGCGGCCAAGGTGGGATTGTGGGCGTTGGCGCGCCAGGAGTTTCTGGTCGCGGCCGGTAATCCGAAGGCAATTTTGATCTTCACCGCGTTCCTCCCGCAGTTCGTGGTGCCGGGGCAGCCGATCACGCCGCAATTTGCGCTGCTGGGTGCGTTGTTCCTGATGCTCGAATGGATTGCTATCAGCGCCTACGCCTATATGGGCCTGCATATGCGGCGCTGGTTCGCCGAGCCACGCGGCAAGCGGATCTTCAATCGTTGCTGCGCAGGGCTGTTGTCGGCAGCGGCGACGGTGTTGTTGATGGCGCGTCGGGCGTAAGCTTGCTCGCCTCAGCGGATTTCCCTGTCAAGGAGACACTCAATGAAAACCATGGTGGTCGGTGCAAGCAAAGGGTTGGGCAAGGCCCTGATCGAGGGGCTTGGTGAGCCTGGGGACACACTGATCGGCGTGTCCCGCTCCCATCCCGGACACTTGGAGCAACGGGCCGGCGTGCAGGTGCGCTGGGTCGAGGCCAACCTCGCGGAGCCGGCCAAGGCGGCACAGGTCATCGCAGACGCAATAGCCGATGACGGCCTGGACACGCTGATCTACAACCTCGGCATCTGGGAGGCACTGGCGTTTGACCCGGCTTACGCGTTCCTGGCTGACGACGATGACCAGTTGGAAGCCATCGTCAATTGCAACATCACCTCGACGATCCTGCTGATCAAGCGGCTGTTGCCGGTGCTGCTGAAGAGCAAAAATCCACGCATCATCCTGACCGGCTCCACTTCCGGCCTGCCGCAAAGTGGCCGGCCTGAGGTTGCCTTCGGAGCTTCCAAGTTCGCCTTGCGCGGTATCGCCGATGCCTTGCGTGAAGGCTATCGCCAGCAACGCCTGGGCGTCACCTGCCTGAACCTCGGCTACCTCAACACCGAAGACCCCTTGAGCACACCGCGTGCGGTGGCCGAGCAACGCGGTGAAGGCCACTCGATTCCCGTGCACGATGTGGTGCAGGTGGTGCGCATGACGCTGAGTCTGTCTTCCGCCAGTTTCGTCAAGGACATCACCCTGCCGGCGATTCTGGACGAGCGCTTTTGACCGAGGAGCCTGCGCATGACCCGCAACGAACTCGCCGACCTTTACCGAGGCTACATCGACTGCCTCAACCAGCAGGACTGGGATCGCCTGGGCGACTTCGTCCACCCGGACGTGACCTACAACGCCACACGGGTCGGCCTCGACGGTTACCGCGCGATGCTGGAGCGTGACTTCCGCGAAATCCCCGACCTGGTATTTCGCATCCAACTGCTGGTCGCCGACCCGCCCACGGTGGCCAGCCGGCTGAATTTCAACGTCACGCCCAGGGGCGAATTCTTCGGGCTGCCGATCAATGGCCGGCAGGTGAAATTCGATGAAAACGTGTTTTATGAAGTGCTCGACGGCCGGTTTGCGCACGTATGGTCGGTGATCGACAAGGCGGCTATCGAAGCGCAGCTCGGCGTCTAGACTCCATACACCCGTCACCTGTGGAGACCGACCATGAAAAGCAAGAACACCCTCTGCCTCTGGTACCACGGCGCCGCCGAGGAGGCTGCCCGCTTCTATGCCAGCACCTTCCCGGACAGCACGGTCGATGCCGTGCACCTGGCACCCGGCGACTACCCTTCCGGCAAGCAGGGTGATGTGCTGACCGTGGAATTCACGGTGATGGGCATCCCGTGCATCGGCCTGAATGGCGGCCCGATCTTCACGCACTCCGAGGCGTTTTCCTTTCAGGTGGCCACCGATGATCAGGCGGAAACCGACCGGTACTGGAATGCAATCATCGACAACGGCGGCCAGGCCAGCGTCTGTGGTTGGTGCAAGGACAAATGGGGGCTGTCGTGGCAGATCTCGCCGAGGGTATTGACCGCCGCCGTCTCCAATCCGGACCAGAAGATCGCCAAGCGTGCCTTCGACGCGATGATGACCATGACCAAAATCGACATTGCCGCCATTGAAGCCGCCATCAAGGGCTAAACAACGGCGGGCCTTGGGGTTAGGTCCCTGAGGCCCCGATGCGATAACCTTAAAGATTGACACTCCCCTGCCGTCACCCTTACATCCCCGAATGGACTCAATGAGGCTCTTGTGCGCGTTTTAACTTCCCTATTGCTTGCCGGTGGCATCGCCACCTTGTCCGGTTGCGCCACCCAGGCCAACAGAGTCGACCAAATGTTCGCCGTTACCTTGGGCCAACCGCTGGTCGAGAACAGCATCGTGCGCGAAGGCGACCTGCTGAGTTTCGAAGTGCTGATGCCCGAATTCAAAACCGGCATGCGCCCTACCATGCAGTTCGAAGCCGCGTGCTCGTCGCCACAACTGTACCTGCTGTACATCGACGGCTCGCAGCGTGTCTATCCGCTGAAAGCCGGGCGCTACAGCAAAGCGCGCGAGCTGTCCGCCGACCTGTATGCAAAGTTGGCCGCCAACCCGACCTTCGTGCGTGCCTGTGCCGAGACGCCCAAGCCTGACTGGCGCCTGGTCAAGAGCGACGATCGCGATAACTGGGTGCTGATCGACGCCGCCAGCGTCAAGACCGTGCAGGGTGAAACCCGCTTCTGGGCGGCGTTCGATAACCCCACGGTGCTCAACGACCTGCCCTACGACGCGCCGTACGCGCAAAAACGCGAGCACTTTGCGGTGTCCTGCGCAAACGGCACCTACAAGGAACTGGCCGGGTATGACCTGGACGCACGCAATCGTGTCAGCGACGGCCGCGTCGACAGCTTCCCGACGCCGCGCGCGATGGCCGGCAGCAATGACGACTACGAGTTGCTGTTCAAGCATGTCTGCGCCACCCCAGAGAAAATCGCCGCACTGCCGGTGTTCAAGCCGCGCCTGAAAGCGCCGGCCAACATCGCCTTGACCTCGGTGCAGCCACAAGTCCTCGCCGCGTTGGCGCCGTTCAAGCAGGACAAGCCGGCGCGGACCCTGAAGTACGTGCACTTCACCGGCACCTCGACCATGAAAGGCAAGACCAGCAATTCGACCATCGAGCAGTTCATCAGCCAGGACGCGGCGAGCGGCCAGCAGGCGATCGCCCTGCGTGGCGATGGCTACGAGTCGCAGTCGGTGAGCTGGCGCAACCTGATCGAACTGGTGTCCAAGTCGACCTTCTCGAGCATGGCCGAAAGCTCGACGCTGACCCAGCTGAGCCTCACCGGTAACTGGAAGGAACTGCCGGTCGGCGACACGGTGGTCTACCAGATCAATCGCTCGACCCTCAACAGCTTGCTCGGCAGCTACAACAAGCAGCAGGTCACGCGCTGCGTGGTCGAGCGCGAATTGCCGGCGAGTGAACTCAATCCCAAGCTGCTGGGCAGCGCTAAGGCCTTGTCGTGCCGTACCGACGACGACAAGTACAACCGCGTCAACCACCTGTTCTACCTGACCGACTATGCGTATTTCCACGAGTCCAGCACGGACAAGAATGAGTTTTTCTACTCCGATTCGCGCATCGATCGATTCGAATAACAGCGCCAAATAAACATCGTTGACACACCCTGTAATATTCCATGAAGATGGAGGCCTTATTCAGGGTGTGTCAGTCAATGTCCGCAATGTCCTCCGTTAACCTTTCCGTCATTGGCTTGATTGCCAAGGCGCAAGGTTGCGTTGCGCACGCCCTCAAATCGAAGAAACAGTCGCTCATGTGACCGGGGCGCGCTGTCCCGTCAGATGAGCTGACAGGACATTGAGCGCGACGGACTCCCTCCCCCTTTGCACAATTTCCCATGCCCTTCTGACGGTGACTCAAGCGGTCAATCATCAGGAGAAAATGCATGTCCTCGTTTCAAGGTATCTGGGTTCCCGTAGTCACGCCGTTCCAGGACGGCGCCATCGATTTCATCGGCCTGCACCGGCTGGTCAGCCATCTGCTGGAACAGCACGTAGCCGGAATCATGGTGTGTACCACCACCGGCGAAGCGGCGTCGCTGAGCCGTGCGGAACAACTGGCCGTGCTCGATGCGGTGTTGCAATGGGTGCCGGCGCACCGCGTGGTAATGGGCCTGGCGGGCAATAACCAGGGTGAACTGCTGCAGTTCCAGGGCGAGGTCCTCAAGCGCCCAGTGGCTGGCCTGCTGGTGCCTGCGCCGAGTTACATCCGCCCGTCCCAGGCCGGCCTTGAGGCGTTCTTTCGCACAGTGGCCGACGCGTCCAGCGCGCCGATCATTCTCTACGACATTCCCTACCGCACCGGCGTGACCTTCGAGCAGGCGACCTTGCTCAACATCGTCGCGCACGAACGCATCGTGGCGATCAAGGATTGCGGCGGCAGCCTGGACACCACCCTGGCGCTGCTGGCCAGTGGTGCGGTGGATGTGTTGTGCGGCGAGGATATCCAGATCTTCAATGCGCTGTGCCTGGGTGCCAGCGGTGCGATTGCGGCATCGGCGCATGTGCGTACCGCAGAGTTTGTGGCGCTGTGGCAGCAGGTGCGCGATAACCAACTGGCCGAGGCCCGGACGACGTTTTTGGAATTGGTGCCGTTGATCAACACGATGTTCATGGAGCCCAACCCGGCACCGGTGAAGGCAGCGCTGGCCCTCGAAGGTTTGATCAGCGACGAGCTGCGCGCCCCGATGCAACGGGCCAGCGAGGCGGTGGTGACACGGTTGCGCGAGCTTCAAGGAGTTCGCGCATAAGCGCTGATAAACAGGCCTCTTGTTGCCAGGGCCCGCATTTTTCTGGTGAGTGGGCTTTTTTTTGTGGTGAGCAGGCTTTTTTGTGGTGAACTGGCTTTTTTGTGGTGAGCAGGCTTTTTTGTGGTGGGCAGGCTTTTTTGTGGTGAGCGGGCTTGCCCCGCGTTGGGCTGCGCAGCAGCCCCAGTCCAGCAAAATGCGGTGTGTCAGGCAATTCTCGGTGGATGGTTTTAGGGCTGCTTCGCAGCCCAACGCGGGGCAAGCCCGCTCGCCACAACAAGCGCGCTCACCACAAAAAAGCTTGCCTGCCACAAAAAGGCCTGCTTGCCACAAAAAACTCACTTGCCACAATCCGCCCACTTGCCACAACAGCTCAGCCTGATTCAGAACCTCAACCCTGCCTCGCCATATGCAACCTGTGCAGCGTGATCTCGCGCACGGCCTGTTTACTCAGTTCAATATGGCGCTTGAGCAGGTGCTGCGCCTGATCGGTCTGGCGTTGCAGGATGGCCGCGAGGATTTGCCCGTGCTCCTCGTACGTCGCCGCAATGCGTGACGCCTGGGTAAAGTCGAGCCGGCGGATGATGCGGATTTTTTCCGTAATGGCGTAATGCATACGCGCCATTTCGCCATTGCCCGTGGCGTGCACCAGGTCACAATGAAAACGCTCATCCAGTGCCGAGACGGCCTGGGTGTCCTGCAACCGCTCCGCCGCTTCCACCTGCCAGATCGCTTGCAAGGCCTGCAATACAGGGCTCGGTTCGTCCATCGCGCACAAGCGGCTGACCGCTGCCAGTTCCAGCACAATGCGCACGTCATACAGCTCTTCGAAATACGCGAAGTCGAACGGCTTGACCTGCCAGCCGCTGCGAAAATACACCTGCACGTACCCTTCCTTCTCCAGGCGATAAAGCGCCTGGCGCACCGGGGTACGGCTGGCCTGCATGCGCATGGCCACGTCACCTTCGCTGAAGCGATCGCCCGGCAGCAGGCGGAACTCGAAAATATCCGCCTTGAGCTGCGCATAGACCTGTTCAGCCAGGCTGTGCGGCCGTGGCTTGGCGGTTGTCATCGTCGCCAGTTGCATGCCTACCCCCGGCTCGCAATAAAGGCGCGCCAGCCGCCAAACTCGGTGATGTCGAGGGCGTCGGCCAGGGCCCAAGGCTCGCAGATAAAACCTTTGACGCTGCGCCCATCCGCCAGCAGCAGATTGCCGATTCCCAAGGGCGCCGGGATCTCGGCGACGAATTCACCGAAGCGCGCAATCGGCATATCCCACAGCTCGACAACAATCGCACGCCCGCTGTCTGCCCTGGCCAGCCCCGGCTTGGGCGGCACGGTGCCCGGCAGGGCATAGAGCCGATAGTTGTCGGCCGTCAGGGTTTGCTCTACCAACACCGCGTTGCGCGAGGTCAGTTGCACGTTCAGCGGCATGCCGGTCAGGTGCGCGCCCACTACCGCCACCCGCACGCTGCCAGGCGCCTGCAGCGCGGTGGCCGGCGCGGGCAAATAACGTTCGGTGGCGCCCAAGGGCAGGTCCAGGCTGGCCTGCCAGCGTTTGCCCAGGTGGGCCAAGGCCGTGTCGTGCCAGGCCGGTGCCAGCAAGGTAATCCCGCTGGGCAACCCATCGCTGCGCAGGCCCGCCGGGAGCGCCAGGGCCGACAGGTCGGCGAGGTTAGTGAAGTTGGTGTAATAGCCGAACTGCGAGTTGTAGCGCACCGGCTCCTGGGCCATTTCCGCCTGGGTGCGAAGCGTTGGCGACGTGGGCACCAGCAACGCGTCGATACCCGCCAGCGTGTCGTTGATGCGCCGGCTCAGCTCGGCCCGCAAGTACTCAGCCTTGTAGGCGTCGCACGCGCTGTACTGGCGGCCACTCTCGACAATGCCGCGCACCACCGGGTTGATCGCCTCCGGTTGCTGCTCCAGCATGCGTTCCAGGGCGACGGTACGCTCGGCGACCCACGGGCCGAAATACAACTGGTCCGCGAGGGCCTTGAACGCGCTGAAGTCCACCGGGGTGATCACCGCGCCCAGGGCCTTGAAGCCTTGCACCGCATGCTCAAACACCGCCTGGTTGAGGGTATCGCCAAAAAACTCCAGGCTCGCCGGAATCGCCAGCTTGATCGCCGCCCCCACCGCGACCGGTGCGGTATGCGGGTTCACACGCGAATAGGCGTCGCTGGCATCGTAGCCCTCAGCAACGCGCATCACGCTTTCGGCGCATTCGACGGTCAACGCAAACACCGAGATGCAATCCACGGTGCGGCACGCCGGCACGAGCCCGGTATTGGACAGGCGGCCCTTGGTCGGCTTCAACCCGACGATATTGTTGAACCCCGCCGGCACGCGCCCGGAGCCTGCGGTGTCGGTGCCCAGGGAAAACGCCACCAGCCCACGCGCCACCACCGACGCCGAGCCAGAGCTGGAGCCTCCGCTGACGTAATCCGCGTCAAAGCTATTGCCCACCGCGCCATAGGGCGAGCGTGTGCCCACCAGGCCCGTGGCGAACTGATCGAGGTTGGTCTTGCCCATCAGGATCGCGCCGGCTTCGCGCAGCCGTTGGACTACAGATGCATCCTGCGCCGCCGTGTAGGCAAATTCTGGACAGGCCGCCGTGGTGTCCCAGCCGGCCGCATCGATATTGTCCTTGATTGCGAATGGCACGCCATACAGCGCCAGCTGGGTGACATCACCGTCCACCGCCGCCAGGCGCGCGCTCAACTGCGCCAGTTGTTCGGTCAACTGCGCCGGGGTCGCACGGGCGATCCAGGCGTTGTCATCGCCGGGGTACTCAGCGGCGAGGGTCAGCAGAATATCCGGGGTGATGCTGCCGCTACGGTAGCCGTCAAGCCACTCGGCGAGGGTCCAGCCAAACGCGTTGTGCATGGGAAACTCCATCTTGTATCCAAGTTTGGATAAGTGGAAGCAAACCCCAGGCCAACCTCGAAACCCAATGAATGCGCGGACATGCACTCAAACCCTGCCCGCTGATAGCGCACCCACCCATCGCCCATGCGCCAAAAAAAGACATTCAGCGGACCGCGCGGTTGCGACCCGCCCGATACCGGCCTATGTTCCAAGCCATGCCGTGCATTTTGCTGTCCATCCCATTCGCAATCAGGTGAAGACATGCCCACGCTTTCCCGCCCCGCCGTCCTCGAGCTGATCGGCAATACGCCGCTGGTTCGGGTCAGCCGTTTCGATACCGGCCCCTGCACACTCTTTCTCAAACTTGAATCACAGAACCCCGGCGGCTCCATCAAGGACCGCATCGGCCTGGCCATGATCGACGCCGCCGAACGCGACGGCCGCCTGCGCGAGGGCGGCACCATTATCGAGGCCACCGCCGGCAACACTGGCCTGGGCCTGGCGTTGGTCGGCCGGGCGAAGGGCTATCGGGTGGTGCTGGTGGTGCCCGACAAGATGTCCACGGAAAAGGTGCTGCACCTCAAGGCCATGGGCGCCGAAGTGCATATCACCCGCTCCGACGTGGGCAAGGGCCACCCCGAGTACTACCAGGACGTGGCCGCGCGCCTGGCCAAGGATATTCCCGGTTCATTCTTTGCCGACCAGTTCAACAACCCGGCCAACCCCCTGGCCCACGAAACCAGCACAGCGCCGGAAATCTGGGCGCAGACCCAGCATGATGTCGACGCAATCGTGGTGGGTGTCGGCTCGGCCGGCACCCTCACCGGCCTGACCCGCTTCTTCAAGCGCGTCCAACCGGAACTGGAAATGGTCCTGGCCGACCCGGTGGGCTCGGTGATGGCCGAATACAGCCGCAGCGGCCAGCTGGAAACTCCCGGTTCCTGGGCCGTGGAAGGCATCGGCGAAGACTTCATCCCCTCGATTGCCGACCTCTCCAGCGTGCGCCACGCCTACTCCATCAGCGATGAAGAAAGCTTCGACCACGCGCGCCAACTGCTCAAGGCCGAGGGCATTCTCGGCGGTTCCTCCACCGGCACCCTGCTCGCCGCCGCCCTGCGCTATTGCCGCGAACAGACCGAACCCAAGCGCGTGGTGACCTTTGTGTGCGACACCGGCACGCGCTACCTGTCGAAGGTCTACAACGACCAGTGGATGAACGACGCCGGCTTGTTGCAATACAAACACTACGGCGACCTGCGCGACCTGATCGCGCGCCGCTTCGAAGATGGCCGCGTGATCAGCGTGAGCCCCGATGACACCCTGCTCACCGCCTTCCAGCGCATGCGCCTGGCGGATGTCTCGCAACTGCCGGTACTGGTCGACGGCCAGACCCTGGTCGGCGTCATCGACGAGTCCGACATCCTGCTCGGCCTGCATCACGACGCGGCAGATTTTTCCATGGTCGTCGCCAGCGCCATGACCGATCACCTGCAGACCCTGGCCCCCAGCGCCAGCCTCGCCGAACTGCAGGCGGAACTGGATCGCGGCCTGGTCGCCATAATCGCCGACGCCTCGGGCTTCCACGGCCTGATCACGCGCGTCGACCTGCTTAACCACCTGCGGAGATCCCTTGTATGAGTCAGCCCGATAAAAGTGCATTTGCCACCCGCGTGATCCACGCCGGGCAATCACCCGACCCGACCACGGGCGCGCTGATGCCACCGATCTACGCCAACTCCACCTACCTGCAAGACAGCCCCGGTGTACACAAGGGCTTCGACTATGGCCGCTCCCACAACCCCACGCGCTTTGCCCTGGAACGCTGCGTCGCCGACCTCGAAGGCGGCAGCCAGGCGTTTGCCTTTGCGTCCGGGCTGGCGGCGATTTCCACCGTGCTGGAACTGCTCGACGCCGGCGCTCATATCGTCTCCGGCAATGACTTGTACGGCGGTACCTTCCGTTTATTCGACAAAGTGCGCCAACGCAGCGCCGGGCACCGCTTCAGCTTTGTCGACCTGAGTGACCTGTCGGCTTTCGAAGCCTCGTTGCAGGACGACACGCGCATGGTCTGGGTCGAAACCCCGAGCAATCCGCTGCTGAGCCTCACCGACCTCAGCGCGATCGCACGTATCTGCCGCGACCGCGACATCATCTGCGTGGCCGACAATACCTTCGCCAGCCCTTGGATCCAGCGTCCGCTGGAGCTGGGCTTTGATGTGGTGGTGCACTCCACCACCAAATACCTCAATGGCCACTCCGACGTGATCGGCGGCATCGCCATCGTCGGTGACAACCCCGCGCTCGCCGAGCGCCTGGGCTTCCTGCAGAACTCGGTCGGCGCCATCGCCGGCCCCTTCGACGCCTTCCTGACCCTGCGCGGCGTGAAAACCCTGGCGCTGCGCATGGAACGCCATTGCAGCAACGCCCTCGACCTCGCCACCTGGCTGGAACAGCAACCGCGAGTGGCGCGGGTGTACTATCCGGGCCTCACGTCCCACCCCCAGCATGAACTGGCGCGTAAACAGATGCGTGGGTTTGGCGGGATGATCTCGGTGGACCTCAACAGCGACCTGGCGGGCGCCACGCGCTTCCTGGAGAACGTCAAGATCTTCGCCCTGGCCGAAAGCCTCGGCGGCGTGGAGAGCCTGATCGAGCACCCGGCGATCATGACCCACGCCAGCATCCCCGCCGCCACGCGCGCGCAGTTGGGGATCGGCGATGGGTTGGTGCGGTTGTCGGTAGGGGTCGAGGATGTGGAGGATTTGCGCGCCGACCTGGCCCAGGCGTTGGCGCAGATCTAACCGAGGAAACGGGCCTTTGTGGGAGCTTGGCCGGCGATGCAGACACCTCGGGGCACCAGTTGCTTCGCGGTGATGCAATCGCCGGCCAAGCTCCCACATAAGTCCATCAGCTTGACGTTACATTGGCCCGTGCGCTGTGCAGTTTCTTGTAGCTGTCGATCAGGCGCAGATGCCGGTCCAGCCCTTCCAGCTTCATGCTGGTGGGCGTCAGCCCGTAGAAACGCACGCTGCCCTCGACCGAGCCGATCACCGCGTCCATCCGCTCATTGCCAAACATGCGGCGGAAGTTGGCCTCGTAGTCCGCCAGCTCCAAGTCTTCGTCCAGTTCCATCTCCAGCACCGCGTTCACCGCCTGGTAGAACAACCCGCGTTCCACGGTGTTGTCGTTGTACTGCAGGAACATCTCCACGCACTCCTTGGCCTCTTCGTACTGCTTGAGGGCGAGGTAGATCAGCAGCTTCAGCTCCAGGATGGTCAGTTGGCCCCACGCGGTGTTGTCGTCGAACTCGATGCCGATCAAGGTGGTGATGTCGGTGTAGTCGTCCAGCTCGCTTTCCACCAGGCGCTCGGCCAGTGCCTGCAGCGCCTCGTCGTCGAGGCTGTGCAGGTTGAGGATATCGGCGCGGAAAAACAGCGCCTTGTTGGTGTTGTCCCAGATCAGGTCATCCACCGGGTAGATTTCCGAGTAGTCCGGCACCAGGATGCGGCATGCCGTAGCGCCGAGGTGTTCGTACACCGCCATGTAGGACTCTTTGCCCATACCTTCCAGAATGCCGAACAGCGTCGCGGCTTCTTCGGCGTTGGAGTTTTCCCCCTGGCCGGAGAAGTCCCATTCGACGAATTCGTAGTCCGACTGGGCACTGAAGAAGCGCCACGAGACCACGCCGCTGGAATCGATGAAGTGCTCGACGAAGTTGTTCGGCTCGGTCACTGCGTGGCCTTCGAAAGTCGGCTGGGGCAGATCGTTCAAGCCTTCGAAACTGCGGCCCTGGAGCAGCTCGGTGAGGCTGCGCTCCAGCGCGACTTCCAGGCTCGGGTGTGCGCCGAACGAGGCGAATACGCCGCCGGTGCGCGGGTTCATCAGCGTCACGCACATCACCGGGAATTCACCGCCCAGGGACGCGTCCTTGACCAGTACGGGGAAGCCCTGGGCTTCCAGGCCCTGGATACCGGCGAGGATGCTCGGGTATTTGGCCAGCACCTCGGCCGGCACATCCGGCAGGGCGAATTCGCCTTCGATGATTTCGCGTTTCACCGCGCGCTCGAAGATCTCCGACAGGCACTGCACCTGGGCTTCGGCCAGGGTGTTGCCGGCGCTCATGCCGTTGCTGAGGTAGAGGTTTTCGATCAGGTTGGAGGGGAAGTACACCACTTCGCCGTCCGACTGGCGCACGAAGGGCAGCGAAACGATGCCACGTGCTTCATTGCCGGAGTTGGTGTCGTACAGGTGCGAGCCGCGCAACTCGCCGTCACGGTTGTAGATCTTCAGGCAGTAGGCATCGAGGATTTCGCTCGGCAGCTCATCCTTGCGACCCGGCTGGAACCAGCGTTCGTCCGGGTAATGCACGAATGGCGCGTTGGCCAGCTCTTCACCCCAGAACTGGTCGTTGTAGAAGAAGTTGCAGTTGAGCCGCTCGATGAATTCGCCCAGCGCCGAGGCCAGTGCGCCCTCTTTGGTCGCGCCCTTGCCATTGGTGAAGCACATCGGCGAATGCGCGTCGCGGATGTGCAGCGACCAAACATTGGGCACGATATTGCGCCACGACGCGATCTCGATCTTCATCCCCAGGCCGGCGAGGATCGCCGACATGTTGGCGATGGTCTGCTCCAGCGGCAGGTCCTTGCCGGCGATATAGGTGCCGGCTTCGGTGCCCACGCCAGGCATCAACAACGCCTGGGCGTCGGCGTCGAGGTTGTCGACTTCCTCGATCACAAACTCGGGACCGGCCTGCACGACTTTCTTCACGGTGCAACGGTCGATGGAACGCAGGATGCCCTGGCGATCTTTGTCAGAAATATCGGCGGGTAATTCAACCTGGATCTTGAAGATCTGGTTATAGCGGTTTTCCGGGTCGACGATGTTGTTCTGCGACAGGCGAATATTGTCGGTGGGGATATTGCGCGTCTGGCAATACAACTTCACGAAGTACGCCGCGCACAATGCCGATGACGCCAGGAAGTAATCGAAAGGCCCCGGCGCCGAGCCATCGCCCTTGTAGCGAATAGGCTGGTCGGCAATGACCGTGAAATCATCGAACTTGGCTTCAAGTCGGAGATTGTCGAGAAAGTTGACCTTGATTTCCATGCGGGCACACCAGAATAACGGGCTATATAAAAATGGCCGCCATTATGAAGTGTTTCACCGGGAAGTTTCAGGCTTTTGACCAGTGGCTGGCGAATTGTCGAATGTGCATTAACCTTTTGGCAGTTGGCGCCGATGGACTGAGTGCAACCAGGGAGTAGTCGGAATGCGCAACAACCAGCCTGTTACACAACGCGAGATTTCACTCGCGTCTTCGCAAAAACTCATCTCCGCCACCGATGTCCGGGGTGTGATCACTTACTGCAACGATGCCTTTGTCGCCATCAGCGGATTCAACCGCGCCGACCTGATCGGCGCGCCGCAAAACATCGTGCGTCACCCCGATGTCCCCCCCGCCTTGTTCGCGCACATGTGGAGCGCGCTCAAGCAAGGCCTGCCCTGGATGGGCATCGTCAAGAACCGTGCGAAAAATGGCGACCATTATTGGGTCAACGCCTATGTCACCCCCATCTTCGAAGGCGCCAATGTGGTGGGTTTCGAGTCGGTGCGGGTCAAACCCAGCGCCGATGAAATCCGTCGCGCCGAGGCGCTGTACCGGCGCATCAGCCAAGGCAAGCCAGGCGTGCCGCGCCAGGATGCATGGCTGCCGGCGGCCTTGAGCTGCGTACCCTATGTGGCGACCGCCGTTGCCGGCAGCGTTGCCGGGTTGTTCCTCAGTGCACCGCTGGCTATTGCGGTGGCCGTGGCGGTCGCAGTGCCGGTGGGTGTGCTGTGCTCGCAAGTTCGCCAGGGCAGCACCTTGCGCCTGCTGGCGGGTGTCGAGCCGTCGACCTCGGATGCCTTGATCGCGCAGATGTACAGTGACGCACGCGGGCCTCAAGCCCGTTTGGAAACCGCGTTTCTCAGCCAGACTGCACGCCTGAAGACGTGCCTGACCCGCCTGCAGGACAGCGCCGAACAACTCAGCGCCCTCGCCGGCCAATCCGATCAATTGGCCACGGCCAGCTCCAACGGCCTGGACCGCCAACGCGTCGAAACCGAGCAGGTCTCGGCCGCCGTCAACCAGATGGCCGCGACCACCCAGGAAGTCGCCAGTCACGTGCAACGCACCGCCGATGCCACCCAGCAAGCCAACGTGCTGACCGGGCGTGGCCGCGAAGTGGCGCGCGATACCCGCGAAGCCATCGAGCGCCTGTCTGCCGTGGTCGGCGAGACGGGCGTCACCGTGGCGCAGTTGGCCAAGGACAGTGACGAAATTGGCAGCGTGGTGGATGTGATCAAGGGCATCGCCGACCAAACCAACCTGCTCGCGCTCAACGCCGCGATCGAGGCTGCGCGCGCCGGCGACATGGGCCGTGGCTTCGCGGTGGTGGCCGACGAAGTACGCCAGTTGGCCCAGCGCACCACGCAATCAACCACCCAGATCCACGCGCTGATCACTCAGTTGCAGGCATCTTCCAACAATGCCGTGCAAAGCATGCAACACGGCCAGCGCCAGGCCGAGGAAGGCGTGGCCTGGGTGCTGGAAGCGGACCAGGCACTGGTGGGCATCAGCGAAGCGGTGTCGCATATCACCGACATGACCACCCAGATCGCCGCCGCGACCGAGGAACAAAGCGCGGTCGCCGAGGAGATCAGCCGCAACATCACCACCATCGCCGAACTGGCCGACCAGACCTCGATCCAAGCCCATCAATCCACGGACCTGAGCAAGGAACTGACCCATACCGCGTCCACCCAATACGCGTTGGTTGAACGCTTCAACCGCTGAGTGCGATGGGGGCAGCGGGCTTCCTGTGGCATAGGACATTCCTGTGACATAGGACATTCCTGTGACATAGGAAGCCCTGGGCAAAGGACCCTGCTATGGCAAAGGGGCCCCTGTGGCAAAGGTTCTTCCTGTGGCAAAGGTTCTTCCTATGGCAAAGGGGCCCTCTGTGGTAAAGGACCTTCCTGTGGCAGAGGCGCCCTCTGTGGCAAAGGACCTTCCTGTGGCAGAGGCGCCCCCTGTGGCGAGCGGGCTTGTCGAATCGTCGCACCGCCCGCGTTGGGCTGCGCAGCAGCCCCAATACCCTCGCCTGACATTGCACATTCTGCTTGATTAGGGCCCCTGCCCAACCCAACTCGAGCAGTGCAACGACTCGACAAGCCCCCCACCCCAGCAACGCTATCCCCCATAAGCTACCCGCGCCTTTGCGACCTGGACCTGCATGAGGTAACGTCCACCCACGCGCCCTCATGAAGCCCCTCGCCATGTCCATTGCCGATAACCTCATCGCCTTTACCTTCGCCGCCACCCTGCTGACGCTCACGCCCGGGCTCGACACCGCACTGGTGCTGCGGACCGCCACGGTAGAAGGCAAACGCCAGGCGCTGCAGGCCACCCTGGGAATCAACGCCGGTTGCCTGCTGTGGGGCGCGGCGGTGGCCTTCGGCCTGGGCGCGTTGATTGCGGTGTCCGAGGTGGCATTCAACCTGCTCAAATACTGTGGCGCGGCCTACCTGGCCTGGCTGGGCTTGAACATGCTGCTGCGTCCACGTCGCTCACTGGCGCCGGCTTCGCCCGAAGCGAAACCCGGCGGCAACTGGTTTATCAAGGGCATGCTGGGGAATGTGCTGAACCCCAAGGTGGGAATTTTCTACGTGTCCTTCCTGCCGCAATTCATTCCGCAAGGGCATTCGCTGATCGCCTGGACATTCGGCCTGGTGAGCATCCACGTGGTGCTCGGGCTGCTGTGGTCGCTGATGCTGATCGGCGCCACGCAGCAACTGTCCGGCTTTCTGCGTCGCGAGCAAGTCATCCAGTGGATGGACCGCACCACCGGCGTGATCTTCGTGTTGTTTGCCGCGCGGCTGGCGTTCAGCAGGCGCTGAGCCATTCGCTCTCCGAACCACGCGTAACGCCAACATGACTGAATTCTCCGGGTGAGACAAAGCCCCCCCTTGTGGGAGCCGTCGAGCCCCGGCGAGGCCGCGAAAGCGGTGGGTCAGGCACTAAATTCATCGGCAATGCCGCCGCCTTCGCGGCCTCGCTGGGGCTCGACGGCTCCCACATTTGATCTTTGGGGCGGCGGATTATGGGGTGTGACTCAAGGCTGCTTGCGGTAGGCCCGTATCGAGGCGAACACCGCCGATTCCCTGTGGGAGCCGTCGAGCCCTGGCGAGGCCGCGAAAGCGGTGGGTCAGGCACTAAATTCATTGGCAATGCCACCGCCTTCGCGGCCTCGCTGGGGCTCGACGGCTCCCACATTTGGTTTTTGGGGCGGCGGATTATGGGGTGTGACTCAAGGCTGCTTGGGGTGGGCCGGAATCGAGGCTAACACCGCCGATCCCTTGTGGGAGCCGTCGAGCCCTGGCGAGGCCGCGAAAGCGGTGTATCAGGCACTAAATTCATTGGCAATGCCGCCGCCTTCGCGGCCTCGCTGGGGCTCGACGGCTCCCACATTTGATCTTTGGGGCGGCGGATTATGGGGTGTGACTCAAGGCTGCTTGGGGTGGGCCCGTATCGAGGCCAACACCGCCGATCCCCTGTGGGAGCCGTCGAGCCCCGGCGAGGCCGCGAAAGCGGTGGGTCAGGCGCGAAATACATCGGCAATGCCGCCGCCTTCGCGGCCTCGCTGGGGCTCGACGGCTCCCACATTTGATCTTTGGGGCGGCGGATTATGGGGTGTGACTCAAGGCTGCTTGGGGTGGGCCGGAATCGAGGCTAACACCGCCGATCCCTTGTGGGAGCCGTCGAGCCCTGGCGAGGCCGCGAAAGCGGTGTATCAGGCACTAAATTCATTGGCAATGCCGCCGCCTTCGCGGCCTCGCTGGGGCTCGACGGCTCCCACATTTGATCTTTGGGGCGGCGGATTATGGGGTGTGACTCAAGGCTGCTTGGGGTGGGCCCGTATCGAGGCCAACCCCGCCGATCCCCTGTGGGAGCCGTCGAGCCCTGGCGAGGCCGCGAAAGCGGTGGGTCAGGCACTAAATTCATTAGCAATGCCGCCGCCTTCGCGGCCTCGCTTGGGCTCGACGGCTCCCACATTTGGTTTTTGGGGCGGCGGATTATGGGGTGTGACTCAAGGCTGCTTGGGGTGGGCCCGTATCGAGGCCAACACCGCCGTTCCCCTGTGGGAGCCGTCGAGCCCCGGCGAGGCCGCGAAAGCGGTGTGTCAGGCACTAAATTCATTGGCAATGCCGCCGCCTTCGCGGCCTCGCTGGCGCTCGACGGCTCCCACATTTGGTTTTTGGGGCGGCGGATTATGGGGGGTGACTCAGGGCTGCTTGCGGTAATAACCGGTCAGGTAATCCGGGCTGTCCGGCGCTGAGTTGTGTTCGATTACCGCGAAGTTTTTCACCAATTGAATGTGGTACGGACCTGCACGGCGAGTCGCCAGCGGTTCCGGCACGATGATGAGATTTTCGGTTTCCATCGGCACGCGGTGGTGGGCGGTGACGATGACTTTTGAGGTGCCGGTGTCTTTGAGCGTCACGGTGAACTCCGCGACTTCGCGCCCCTGGGCATCGCGCTCGGGCAGGATTTTCAAGTCCAGGTCGCCGTCACGGTCCAGGAAATCATCACGCATCTGGTAGTGACCGTCGCGCTGGTCGCGGGCGACTTCATCGAATTTATCGTAATCCGGTTGCTGGTGCTCATCGTGCAACTGGATGGCCAGTTCGCGCGTGTCGCCCTTCGCACCACTGACCCAGGTACCGGTGTAATCACGGGTGATGCGCCAGATGCCGGTCTGATGGCCGTCATCGGTGTATTCATGCAGGTAGAAGAAGGGTTCACCAGCATACTCACCGCGGTCACCCACCAGCTTGATCGGCTGGCCGCTGCCACTTTTGGTGTAGCGCAGTTCGCCGATCAAGACCGCGCCCTGTTGCTGGTACCAGATTTCCACCGGAATCTTGCCATCGAGCGTGCCGACCAGTCGCTGCGCGTCCTCGTTGACCGGCCCCTCAAGCCTGGGTGTTTCCAGCCACTGGCCATCCTTCCATTCGCCGGTGGTGCGCAGCATGTAGCCGCTGGGCATGCTGGTATTTTCATTGCTGTCTGTTGCCGGCACTTCTTCCTGGGTGTAGAAGCTCAGCCGGACCAATTGGTCGCCCTGCATCTGCCAGCGACTGGCGCGCATCCAGCAACAACCGCGGTCGGTTTGCGAATGGATAACGCCATCCGTGGGATTGATCGAAAACATCCCGCCGGAGGTCTCGTTCGCCAGGTCGGTCAAGGGTTGGTTCAAGATCCATTGCACCTGTTGCGGGTCTTGCAGGTACACATCGTAATTGAATTGAAAATCTTCAGCGGCGCCGCTGCCATTGCGGATAGCCAGGTCCTGACGACCATCACCGTTGATATCGGCGAAATACAACAGCCCGTACTCGCCCACCAGATGGTCCGCGTCGGTTTTGCCGTGGCGATCCAGCGGCACATTGCCGGCGGGCGTTTGCAACTGCTGGAGAATCGCGAGCGTCGCTCTGTCGCGCACGGTGATCAAGGCTGGTGCCAACGTTTGCAGGTCCTGCGGGACCTCGGGGAACAGCACTTCGACCAGGAACTTGCCACTGGGCTCATTGACCGAGAACGATCGGGGTTCGGCCATGGCGGCGGTGGCCAGGGCCAGAAAGAGGATTACGCCGGCGAAGTACGCACGCATCCTGAGCATCCTTGCTGAAATTGGGGGGCGGCAGTGTAGCGGTTGTTTTCAAACAAATCGCGGTTTGAACGCACACCAAGATCGGGCTTGGGGTTGATGCCATTGCGGGCTTGTTCCAGGCGCTCGGTGATGAGCGCCATAAAGTGTCCTTGATTTGGCTGAAGCGGGTTGCATCTGGATCCTTCGGCACGGGCGATATCTTCGTTGCCTGACCCGCCGCCTTCGCGGCCTCGCCGGGGCTCGACGGCTCCCACATTTGATCTTTGGGGCGGCGGATTATGGGGTGTGACTCAAGGCTGCTTGGGGTGGGCCCGTATCGAGGCCAACACCGCCGATCCCCTGTGGGAGCCGTCGAGCCCCGGCGAGGCCGCGAAAGCGGTGGGTCAGGCACTAAATTCATTGGCAATGCCGCCGCCTTCGCGGCCTCGCCAGGGCTCGACGGCTCCCACAGGAGGGGATCGGGGCGTTTGCTCGGACTCGTTTAATGCCCACGACAATCCGTGTAGCGCCAGCGAGGCTGCGATGGCGGTGGCGCTGTCTAGAGCAAGACCCGCTGAAGGTAACCCTCAAGAACGTCAACCTGCGCGGATGAAACAATCGCGGCGATATACCCGTCAGGGCGCACCAGCACCCAGTCACCGAGCGCCAGTTCATAAGCGCGCTGAAAGTGTCCCTGCGCGTCGATCATGTCGCCTTGCAGGCCGAACCGATGGATATGCAGCCCCGGCCGCGCGGCCACCGAGCCGCGTTTTACCCCGTACCCGAGCAATGTCCAATGCGTGCCCTGGAAGAGGTTGAACAGTCGCAACGATTGGCCTGCCGCCCCCCGGATCGGTGCATCCGGTGCCCGGTCGCCGGCGCGCAGGCTGGCGGTACGTGTCGGCTGCGCCAGGGCCAGCGAGGACTGCGGGTAGCCGATATCCAGCTGGTGCACTTCCCTGCCCCGGCGCAAGTCGCCGTTGGCCATCGCGCCCAGCAGTTGGGTGGCCAGGCCGAGTACGGACGCGGCGACGGGACGGCGCTCTGCCTCGTAGCTGTCGAGCAGATCATCGGACGCGCCGTGGGCCACCGCGGCGAGTTTCCAGCCGAGGTTGTAGGCGTCCTGCACGCTGGTATTGAGGCCCTGGCCGCCGGTGGGTGGATGGATATGGGCGGCGTCGCCCACCAGCAACACACGGCCGACGCGGTAGTGGTCGGCCAGGCGCGCATTCATGCTGTAGGCCGATGCCCAGGACACGCAATGCACTTCAATATCCTCACGCCCGGTGCGCTGGGCGATGAGCGCCGTCAGCCCTTCTGCACTCATGTCGACATCAACCTCCAGAGGAATCGGGCCCTGGATCTGGAACAGATCGGTGCCGGCCAACGGGCATATCGCGACTTGTCGCTGCACATCGCCCTCGCCAAAACGGTGCCAATGGTCACGCGACAGCCCGGTGAGCACCACGTCCGCCACCAGCGCGCGTACGCCCAGCGTCTTGCCAGGAAAGCCAATCTGCAGCGCATGCCGCACAAAACTGCGACCGCCATCGGCGCCCACCAGCCAGCGCGCGCGAACGGTGTCGGCGCCCGTCGGCCCCATCACCTGCGCCGTGACGCCGTCGTCGTCTTGAACAAAGTCCAGTAGTTCACAGCCGAATTCAGGCCGATGCCCCAGCTCCAACAGACGCTCGCGCAGCACTTGCTCAGTCAGAAATTGCGGCACCATCAGCGGCTGTTGATAGGGCTCGGCCGGTGTCGCAGGATGCTGCGCGATAGAATTGCCGTCACTGAAGCTGCCATCGTCGCGGTAGCGCCGTTCAGTCGGATAGACTCCCCCCATTGCCACCAGGCGGTCGAGAACCCCCAGGTCTTCGAAGACTTCCTGTGACCTTGGCTGGATGCCCTTGCCGCGCGAGCCATGGAACGGCTGTGGGCTCTTCTCGATCAGACGGAAGGTGATGCCCCGTCTGGCCAAGTCGATCGCGAGGGTCAAGCCGGCAGCACCGGCACCGCAAATCAGTACATCGACAGCGCATCGCTCGTTCATACGGGCCACCTATATGTGCAATACGCACATATTAAGAGGGAGAAGCACAGTGTCAATTAAAAATGTGCAAAGCGCACATATATCCACCCAACTGCGCGACCTGCATGGATCGCTGGTGGAAATCGTCGGCGTGATGAATCGCCCGCAACGCGACGAGGCGATGGTGCGCGAAGCCGGGATTTCCCTGGATCGCGCGCTGTTTCCGCTGCTGGTGCTGGTGGAGCGGCTGGGCCCGATTGGCGTGGTCGAACTGGCCGATCGTGTCGGCCGCGACTACACCACCGTAAGCCGGCAGGTGGCGAAACTGGAAAGCCTCGGCCTGATCCTGCGCCAGGAAAGTGCAGCGGACCGCCGCGTGCGTGAGTCGGTGATTACCGACAAGGGCAAGGCCATGACGGACCGTGTCGATGCGGCGCGGGAGAGGATTGGCCAGTCGATCTTCTCGACCTGGGACGAGGGTGATTTCGACAACCTGGTGCGGCTGATGCGCAAGTTTGCCGAGGACATCAAGGACGATTCAGTGCGGGCGACGAAGGGGATGAAATGAAGCCGTGCACTGCGCTCTGGTGAGCCAGGCTGAGTTGTTGAAGCAAGCGGGCATCCTATGGTGAGCGGGATTGTTGTGGCGAGCGGGCTTGCCCCGCGTTGGGCTGCGCAGCAGCCCCAAACCCAACCCCTCGGTTTACCTGAAACAGCGCAGTGATCTTGAGAGGGGCCGCTGCGCGCCCCAACGCGGGGCAAGCCCGCTCACCACAACAGGATCGCTAGCCACAGGAAGCCACTCACCACAACAAGCCCACTAGCCACTGGAAGCCCACTCAACACACCAAGCCCCACTAGCCACTGGAAGCCCACTCACCACAACAAACCCGCCAGCCACATAGGCACAACCGCCCCGCGCCCTATCAATCCACCGCCAACTCCACCACCCCGCCGTTCAACCGCACCGGCCATACCCGCAATCGCTGCTCCGGCGCCTCAAGGCATTGGCCGTCCTGCAGCCGATAATGCTGCTTGTAGATCGGCGCAGCCACCACCAGCTGGCCCTTGATGCTGCCGACCAGGCCGCGGCCGATGACGTTCGCGCCGGACTGCGGGTCATGATTGTCGATGGCGTACAGCGTCTGGTCCGGCGCCTGCGGCAGGTAGAACAGCGCCACCTGCACGCCGTCGACCCATACCACCACGCCGGAATTGCTCACCAGGTCTTGTTCGGTACACACGCGTTTCCAGCTGGCCAGGTGTCGCTGGCTGTTGGGCTGGCTCATCAGGCAATCTCCTCGGTGACGGCAATCAGGTTGAGTTCGGCGGCCATGATCGGCCGGCGCTGGCCGCGTTCCTGCACAAAGTGAATGTCCGGGTCGGCGCGCTTGTCGTTGACGAACGTGCGGAAGCGCTTGAGTTTCTCCGGGTCCTCGAGGGCGTTGGCCCACTCGCATTCGTAGCGGTCGACCACCCGTTGCATCTGCGCTTCAAGTTCCGCGCCGAGGCCCAGGCTGTCGTGCACGATCACGTCCTTGAGGAACTCCAATCCGCCCTCCAGGCTTTCGCGCCACACCGAGGTGCGTTGCAGCTTGTCGGCGGTGCGGATGTAGAACATCAGGAAGCGGTCGATGTACTGGATCAGCGTGGCGTCATCTAGGTCGGTGGCGAACAGTTCCGCATGGCGTGGGCGCATGCCCCCGTTGCCGGCGATATACAGGTTCCAGCCCTTCTCGGTGGCGATCACGCCGACGTCCTTGCTCTGCGCTTCGGCGCACTCGCGGGTGCAGCCCGACACCGCGAATTTGAGCTTGTGCGGCGAGCGCAGGCCCTTGTAGCGGTCTTCGATCAGCAGCGCCATTTTCACGCTGTCCTGCACACCGTAGCGGCACCAGGTGCTGCCCACGCAGGACTTCACCGTACGCGTGGACTTGCCATACGCATGCCCGGTTTCAAAGCCGGCGGCGATCAGCTCGGCCCAGATGTCCGGCAGCTCATGCAGTTGCGCGCCGAACAGGTCGATGCGCTGGCCGCCGGTGATCTTGGTGTAGAGGTCGTATTTCTTCGCGACCTCGCCGATCACGATCAGCTTGTCGGCGGTGATCTCACCGCCCGGAATACGCGGGACCACCGAGTAGGTGCCGTTCTTCTGCATGTTGGCCATGAACGTGTCGTTGGTGTCCTGCAGCGGCACCAGGGACGGGTCCATGATCGGCTGGTTCCAGCAGGAGGCGAGGATCGAACCCACCGCCGGCTTGCACACATCGCAGCCGGTGTGGCCACGCCCATGCTTGGCCAGCAGTTCCTCGAAGGTGCTCAGCCCCTCCACCCGCACCAGCGCATACAACGCCTGCCGGGTGTGGGCGAAGTGTTCGCACAGGCTTTTATCGACGCTGACGCCACGCGCGATCAGCTCATGCTCGAACACCTGCTTGAGCAACCCGGCGCAGCCGCCACAACCGGTGCACGCCTTGGTCTGGGACTTGAGCACGCCGAGGTCGCTGCAGCCGCCGTCGATGGCCGAGCAGATCGCGCCTTTGGTGACGTTGTGGCACGAACACACCGTGGCCGATTCCGGCAACGCGCCAGGCCCCAGTGTCGGTGCGCCGCTGGACGACGGCAGGATCAGGCTCGCCGGTTCCGCCGGCAACGCGATGCGGTTCTGCAGGTATTGCAGCAAGGTGTCGTAGTAGCTGTTGTCACCGACCAGCACCGCGCCGATCACGCGCTTGCCGCTCGCATCCACCACCAGGCGACGGTAGCTGGCGCTCGCCTCGTCGATGAACTGGTAGCTGCGCGCGCCGGGCGTGTGGGCATGCGCATCGCCGATGGAGCCGACGTCGACGCCAAGCAATTTGAGCTTGGTCGACATATCGGCGCCCACAAAAGGCTCGGCGGCCTCCCCGCTCAACAATGCGGCCACGCCGCGGGCCATCTGGTAGCCCGGCGCGACCAGGCCGAACAGGCTGCCGTTCCAGGATGCGCACTCGCCAATCGCGTAGATGTTCGGGTCGCAGCTCAGGCATTCGTCGTTGATCACCACCCCGCCGCGCGGGCCGATCTCCAGCCCGGCCTGGCGAGCCAAGGCGTCCTGGGCGCGGATACCGGCGGAGAACACGATCAGGTCGGTCTCCAGATGCGCCTCACCGGCGAAGTTCATGCGGTAGCGGTACTGCTCGCCCGCACTGATCGATTGAGTGGCGCGCGACAAATGCACACCGACGCCAAGCCGCTCGATCTGGGCCTTGAGCGCCAGGCCGCCAAAATCATCCAGCTGCACCGGCATCAGGCGCGGCGCGAACTCCACCACATGGGCTTCCAGGCCCAGGCTCTTCAAGGCGTTGGCGGCTTCCAGGCCCAACAGGCCGCCGCCGACCACCACGCCGCGCCGGGCATTGGCTGCCGCCGCGCGAATGGCGTCGAGGTCTTCAAGGGTACGGTAGACCAGCCGCGAATCGCCTTCGGCGCCTTCAATCGGCGGCACAAACGGGTAGGAACCGGTAGCGAGCACCAACTTGTCGTACGCCACGCAGCCATTGGCGGTGATGACCTCGCAACGCGCGCGGTCGATTTCCAGCACCGGCACGCCGAGGTGCAGGGTAACGCCCGGCGTCTGGTACAGCGACGCCTCGGACAGCGCCAACGACTCGGCATCGCGGCCGGTGAAGTATTCGGAAAGGTGTACGCGGTCATAGGCACGCATCGGCTCTTCGCTGAACACGTGCAACCGATAATGCGCCAGCGCGCCGCGCTCGATCAGTTGCTCCACACAGTGGTGGCCGACCATGCCATTGCCGACGACGATCAGGGTTTTCATCTGTTTATTCATTCCAAGCACCCGGCAACGTTCATCACGGTTTTAAAAGCAAAAAAAAACGCCTGAAACCTTGCGGTTCCAGGCGTCTTTGCCTGTTCTTCTGCGGAATAGGATCGGCGACTGCGCCGGCTCTGCCGCGATTGCCCCTGGTGTCGATCGTCGTTGACCGAGATGGGTTGAGGATGAACTTGCAGGCGGCGTGCCAACCCGCCCAGGTGCCCGTAACAGCCACACCCGGCGCCTCCTCTGCCCCTCCAATACGCCGAATCCCGCCTCCAACTGGTGCGCCCTGCTTCATAACTGCGCACTGGAGCGCTTGTGTGGCGAGGGAGCTGGCTCCCGTTGGCGTGGGTAGCGCACCGAGGATTTTGGCGCCGCTGCGCAGCCCGGCGGGAGCCAGCGCCCTCGTCACGACACGTGAGCCCGCCTGCGCTCAAACCTGGCGCGTGACTTGCTAGGAACCCCACATACAGCAGTCAACGCTGACTGCCCAATCACGACAAAGGCGCCGTGCAATCCCCGTTTCCAACGGAGGGTTGCAGGGCGCTTTTTTTATGCCGGGCACAAAGCAGTCGAGGGGTACGGATGGCCATTCAAAGCGTGCGCAGCGTGTGCCCTTATTGTGGTGTGGGCTGCGGCATCGTCATGCAGGTCGAGCACAACAAGGTGGTCAAGGTGATCGGCGACAAGGCCCACCCCACCAACTTCGGCCGCCTGTGCACCAAGGGCACCACCTGCGGGCAAGCCATTGCCGAGTCCGGCCGCATGGAAAACGCCTACGTGCGTCAGGCGCGCGATCACGACCCGGTGCGCATCGGCATCGACACGGCCATCAGCGACACGGCCAGCCGTTTGCGCCACATCCTCGACACCCACGGGCCCGACGCGCTGGCGTTCTACGTGTCCGGGCAAATGTCCCTGGAAGCCCAATACCTGGTCAACAAACTCGCCAAGGGGTTTGTGCGCACCCAGCACATCGAGTCCAACTCGCGCCTGTGCATGGCCAGCGCCGGCAGTGGCTACAAGCTGTCCCTGGGCGCCGATGGACCTCCGGGGTCCTATGCAGATTTCGACCGCGCCGACCTGTTCTTCGTGATCGGCGCGAATATGGCCGACTGTCATCCGATCCTGTTCCTGCGCATGATGGACCGGGTCAAGGCCGGGGCGAAACTCATCGTGGTCGACCCCCGACGCAGTGCCACGGCGGACAAGGCCAACCTGTTCCTGCAGATCGCCCCCGGCACCGACCTCGCCCTGCTCAACGGCCTGTTGCACCTGCTGGTGAAAAACGGCCACACAGACCCGGCCTTTATCGCGGCCTTCACCGAAGGCTGGGACGCCATGCCCGGTTTCCTCGAGGACTACCCGCCGGCGCGGGTTGCGCAACTGACCGGCCTGACTGAAGCCGACATCCGCCAGGCCGCCGCCTGGATCGGCCAGGCCAGCGAATGGATGAGCTGCTGGACCATGGGCCTCAACCAGAGCACCCACGGCACCTGGAACACCAACGCGCTGTGCAACCTGCACCTGGCGACCGGCGCGATCTGCCGCCCCGGCAGCGGGCCGTTTTCCCTCACCGGCCAGCCCAACGCCATGGGCGGGCGCGAAATGGGCTACATGGGCCCGGGCCTGCCGGGGCAGCGCTCGGTGCTGGTCGAGGCCGACCGCGCCTTTATCGAAGACCTCTGGCAACTGCCCGCAGGCAGCCTGCCGCGCCAGGTCGGCGGCGGCACCGTGGCGATGTTCGAGCAGATGGCCGCCGGGCAGATCAAGGCCTGCTGGATCATCTGCACCAACCCGGTGGCCAGCGCGCCGAATCGACGCAAGGTCATTGAAGGTTTGCAGGCCGCCGAACTGGTGATCACCCAGGACGCCTTCCTCGACACCGAGACCAACCGCTACGCCGACATCCTGTTGCCCGGCGCACTCTGGGCCGAAGCCGAAGGCGTGATGATCAACTCCGAGCGCAACCTGACCCTGATGCAGAAAGCCGTCGACGCCCCCGGCGAGGCCTTGCCCGACTGGCAGATCATCGCCCGGGTCGCCTGCGCGATGGGCTTTGCCGAGGCCTTCACCTACACCTGCGCCGCCGACGTATTCGACGAAATCAAGCGCGCCTGGAACCCCAAGACTGGCTATGACATGCGCGGCGCCAGCCATGCACGCCTGCGCGAAACGCCCTTGCAATGGCCCTGCGCATCCGCAGATGGCGCCGACCGCAACCCGATCCGCTACCGGCATGGCGACACACTCAAGTTCGCCACCGAAACCGGCAAGGGCCAATTCTTCGCCCGTCCACACATGCCGCCGGCGGAGATGCCCGATGCGGCGTTTCCCTTTGTGCTCAACACCGGCCGCCTGCAGCACCAGTGGCACACCCTGACCAAGACTGGCAAGGTCGCCACGCTGAACAAACTCAACCCCGGCCCGTTCGTGGAACTGCACCCCGAAGACGCCGCGCAACTGGGCATCAAGGACCAGGACCGAGTCGAAATTCGCTCATCACGCGGGCATGCCGTGCTGCCTGCGGTGGTCACCGACCGCGTGCGGGCGGGCAACTGCTTTGCGCCGTTTCACTGGAACGATGTGTTTGGCGAACACCTGGCGATCAATGCAGTGACCAACGACGCCGTCGACCCGATTTCGCTGCAGCCGGAGTTCAAATTCTGCGCCGTGGCCCTGACGCGGATCGAGCTGATCGACCATCAGTTCCTCGACGCGCCCAAACCCGCAACCCGCGTTATCTCCCCTTCAGCAGAGGACCTCACCATGTCGCGCCTCGACGCCTTCGCCGATCTCGCGGGCCTGCGCAACGTGCCGGCGCCGGCACTCAGCGACAGCGAACGCACCTACCTTGCGGGCTTTCTCAGTGGCCTGCGCGCCAGCACTGGCCACGAAGCCGGCGTACCGGTGATGCCGGCGCAGGCCCCCTTGGCCAAAGACACTCGGTTGTGGCTCGACGGCCTGCTGGGTGGGCTGTTCAGTCGTGCGGAAGCGGTCGAAGCCAGCGCCCTGCCCGGCCCGACCGTCACCCTGCTGTGGGCCTCGCAAACCGGCAACGCCGAAACCCTGGCCGAGCGCTGTGCCCAACGCCTGCGCGACGCCGGCATAGAGGTGGTGCTCAGCGCCATGGCTGACTTCCCCGCCAGCAGACTCGCCAGTACCCACACCCTGGCCCTCATCAGCAGCACCTTCGGCGACGGCGACCCACCGGACAATGGCGAAAGTTTCTGGCGCAGCCTCAACAGCGCCGACATCCGCCTTGAATCGTTGCGCTATGCGGTGCTGGCGCTGGGCGATCCCAGTTACGACCAGTTCTGCAAGCACGGCAAACAGCTCGACCAGCGCCTGCAGGAACTGGGCGCCACTCGCCTGCTGGAACGCGTCGACTGTGACACCGAATTCGAAAGCCGTGCCGACGCCTGGCTGGCGCAATTGCAGCAAACCCTCAACCCGGCCAAACCTGCAGCGCCCGCCACACCCGCCGGCAAAACCAAGCTGTTCGGGTCACGCCTGCTGCTCAACCGGCACTTGAACCCGCACAGCGCGCACAAGGAAACCCGCCAGTTCGCCCTCGACCTGGCCGACTCCGGGCTGAGCTATGAAGCCGGCGATGCGTTAGGGGTGATGCCGCGCAACTGTCCGGAACTGGTCAGCGAACTGCTCGACCTGACTCGCCTGCCCGCCAGCACCTGCGTGAATGTCGACACTTTCGGCGAGGTTGCCCTGCAACAGGCGCTGACCCAGCACTTCGAAATTGCCCGTCCCAGCAGCGACTCGCTTGCGTTTATCGCCGAGCGCAGCGCCAATCCGGGCCTCAAGCAGTTGCTCGAACCCGAGCGCAAAGCCGAGCTGAAGGACTGGCTGTGGGGCCGACAGCTGGCGGACGTGCTGCACCACTATCCAATTGAATGCACGGCACAGGAGCTGCTCGGCACCCTCAAGCGCCTGCAACCGCGCCTGTATTCAATCGCCTCCAGCGCCAAGGCTTATCCGCGCGAAGTCCATCTGACGGTGGCCGCGGTACGTTATGGCCGGCGCAAAGGCGTGTCGTCGACCTTCCTCGCCGACCGCGCCGGCGACGCCGAGGTGCCGGTGTTCGTGCAGCCGTCGCGGCACTTTCGGACACCCACCGACGGTGATGTGCCGATGATCATGATCGGCCCCGGCACTGGCGTGGCGCCGTTCCGCGCGTTTTTGCAGGAACGCCGGGCACAGGGGCATCAGGGCCGCAACTGGCTGTTTTTTGGTGAACAACATGCGGCCAGCGATTTTTACTATCAGGAGGAACTGCAAGACTTGCAGCACGATGGCCTGCTGACCCACCTCAGCCTGGCGTTTTCCCGCGACCAGGCGCAGAAGGTCTACGTGCAGGACCGCCTGCGCGAACACGGTGCGGAGCTGTGGCGCTGGTTGCAGGAAGGCGCGCAGCTGTATATCTGCGGTGACGCCAGCCATATGGCCAAGGATGTCGACCAGGCACTCCGTCAGATCGCGCAAACCCACGGCGGGCTTGGCGCGGAGAGCGCGGCGGAGTACTGGCGCGCATTGAGCGAGCAGAAGCGTTATCTGCGTGATGTGTACTGATTGGATACAGAACAATAAGCACTTTGTATTGTGTACAAAAAACCCTAAAGATTTATCCGCCCCGGGCCGAAACAGCAGGCATAGCAAATCGCCGCCACTCTAGGCTGGACGGCGTCGATTTGGCCGCCCTCCACGCTGATGGTCGTCTCGATGAAAATAAAAAATAAGCTTGTACTCGCGTTTGTCTCGGTCGCATTTATCCCGGTAAGCCTGGTCGCCGTGATTTCGGTGATGAACACGCGGACCCAGGCCGTCGATCAGTTCATCGACGGCAGCACGCGGGAAATCCGCCAGATCGATGGCAACATCCGGCAGTTCTTTGATGGCACGCTGCAGAACGTCGATCAAATGGCCATGGATCCTGTATACACTTCCGTGAACACCCTGAAGAACTATCAACCCGCCGATGCCGCCAGCCAGCCTATGCCGGCCGAGGCCCAAGCGATGATCGAGCGCTTCGCGCGCTTCGGTGCCACGCACCCGGCGGCGGCCATCCTGTCCATCGGCCTGGAAGACGGCACCTACGTGAAATGGCCGGATGACCCGCAGCTGGCCAAGTACGATCCGCGCACACGCCCCTGGTACAAGGCGGCAATGGCCAGCCCCGGCAAGACCGTGCGCACCCCTGCGTACTATTACGACAAGGACGACGTGGCCCTGGTCGGCACTGCGCGCGCCTTGCTGGATAACAGCGGCAAGGCCAAGGGCGTGTTCGTGGTCAGCGTGTCGCTGAAGAACCTCACCGAGTTGGTCAAGAGCATCAAGCTCGGCGAAAGCGGCTACGTGATGCTGATCGAAGACGGCGTGGTACTGGTCGACCCGCGCGACGCCGCCCACAGCTTCAAGCCACTCAAGGACCTCGGCGCCGCTTACGCCCAACTGGCCGCGACGCCCCAGGGTTCCACCGAGGTCGAGATCGACGGCGTGCGCTATATGGCCAACGTCTGGACTTCCCCGGGCCTGGGCTGGCGCTACATCGGCCTGATCGAACATCGCGAAGTCATGGCCGAAGCCATGCGCATGACCTACCTCACCGCCGTCATCGTCGGCGTGCTGGTGTTGATCTTCGGGCTGATCGCCGCGGCGTTCTCCAAGGTCATCGTCAAGCCCATCGGCCAGGTCAGCACCGGCCTGCAGTCGATCGCCCAGGGCGAAGGCGACCTGCGTCATGAACTGCAGGTGCAGGGCAAGGATGAAACCGCCGAACTGGCCGGCTGGTTCAACAAGTTTCTCGCCGCCATTCGCCAACTGATCCAGCATATCGGCGCGGCGTCGGCCAACTTGCAGAACGCCTCGAAGGTCAACAGCGAAGTCGCGCACAACATGAACGAGGCCGCCGGGCGCCAGCGCGAAGCGGTGGAACTGGTCTCCACCGCGTTCAACGAAATGGTCGCCACCGCCAACGAAGTCGCACGCTCCTGCAGCGGCGCCGCGGAGTCTGCCGAGAACGGCCACCGCCGTGTCGCCGAGGGCAAGCAGCAGATCGAAGTCACCACCGACAACGTCAACCGCCTGGGCCGCCGCCTGACCGAATCGTCGCAGGCGATGGTCGAGCTGGAAGCCGGCAGTCGCAGCATCAATCAGATCCTCGGCACCATTCGCGCGATTGCCGAACAGACCAACCTGCTGGCGCTGAATGCTGCCATCGAGGCCGCCCGCGCCGGTGACCAGGGCCGTGGTTTTGCCGTGGTCGCCGACGAGGTGCGCGCGTTGGCCAAGCGCACCTCCGACTCCACCGGCGAGATTGAGCAACTGCTCGGCACCCTGGAAAACAAGACCCAGGAAGTCACGCAAAAGATGGGCAGTTGCCTGGGTCTGTCACGCGCGAGTGTGTCGTCCATCGAAAGCGCGCGCGACAGTTTTGAAGGCATTCAACTGTCGGTCAACGAGATCCGTGACCAGAACCTGCAGATCTCGGCCGCCGCCGAGGAACAACACAGCGTCGCCGAAGAGATCAACCGGCATATCCAGCAGATCTACGACGAGGCACGGCTGGTGGAAAGCCTGGCCAACTCGGCGCAGGACGACTCGGGACGGCTGTCGAACCTGTCGGATGAGCTGAATGGGCTGGTGGGCCGCTTCAAGTCCTGATGAACGCCGAGATCTGTTGCCACATGGCACGCGGGTTGGAATACATCGGGAAGTGCCCGCACTCGGCAATCGGCGCCAGGCGCACACCGTGTGCCTGGATATGCGCGAGGTAGGACAGCCCGGCGTTCTGCTCGCCGTACATGAACAGACGCGGGCACGGCAGGCCGAGGAACTTGTCCATCAGCCCGGCGTTATCCGACAGCTCCACCATCGACTGGAAAATCCCGCGCACCGCGCCGGCCCGCACCTTGTAGCGCAGGCTGGCCGAGTACAGCGCGCTGGCATACGCCGGGGCCTGGCGGGTGCGCTCGATGAAGGCGCGGAAAAACGCCTCGGGATCGTCCGCCGGGTAGTCGACGATCTGGCGGCTGAGGAAGCAGTCTTCCGGGGCGATGTTGCCCTCTATGTCGGTGAAGCTCAGCACACGCCCGGGAAAACGGTGCGCCAGCATCAGCGCCGTCAGGCCGCCCATGGAGTGGCCGACCAAATGAAAGCGCTCGATCTGGAAATGCGCCAGCACCTGCAACGCGGTGTCGAGCAGGAACGGGATGCTGATCTTTGTCAGATCGGAGCACTGGCTTTCACCGCAGCCGGGGGCGTCGTAGGCAATGAACGGGTGCCCGTCGAACGCCGGGTGCAGGTCGATATCGGCGTAGTCTTCCTTGGTCGAGCCAAATCCGTGCAGGAACACGATGGGCGCGCGGTCGCCAGCGCGATGGATCGCGGCGATGTCCAGCGATACGCCGTCTACCGTCAGCGGCAAGTAGGTGTGAGTGAACGACATGATGGGGATTCCTGGAACAGACAGCCCGGCAATTTCAGCGGTTTCCTGCCTACTGTAAATGACGGATAACGGAACGCATTCATACGCCAATCGTATGGGTCTGGAAGTGCTCGATCAGCTCGCTGACCAGCGGGTTGGGCCGTTCGGTGTTCCAGGCGACTGCGGTGGTCACCACGTTGAGTTTCTGCGTCAGGGCGCGCAGCACTACGTTGTCCGGCGCCAGTTTTTTCAGCGCTGCCGGCACCAGCGCAATGCCCTGGCCGCAGCTGACAAAGGCGATTTGCGAGGCCACCGAGCGCACTTCGTGCAGGACCCGTGGCGAGAAACCACTGGCACGGCAGGTGGCGATGAGGTTATCGAAGTACACCGGGCTGACCTTGCGCGAAAACATTACCAGCGGCTCGCTGGCCAAGCTCGACAGGCTGATGCGCGTGCGCGACGCCAAGGGGTGATTGCTGGGCAAGGCCACCATCAGGCGATCCTCGCGCAGCGGCAGCGACTGGATTGCCTGGCCGAGGTCGCCATCCAACCGGGCGAAGGCCAGGTCGATATCACCCGCTTCCAGGGCTGGCACCGCCTCGACGCTGTCGATCTCGCGCACCGACACGGTGAGGTGCGGGTAGCGTTGCTTGAGTTGGTCGATCAAGCCGGGCAACACATCGAACATCGCCGTGGAAATCGCGCCGATGGTCAGCATGCCGGACTGCCCCGCTACCGCCTCTTCCACTGCCAGCTCCAGGCGCTCCAACTGCTCGGCAAACTTGCGCACCGCCGGCAGGATCGCCGCGCCCACCGGCGTCAACTTCGCCCCACGCCGCGAACGCTCGAACAAGGTGACCTTGAGCGCCTGCTCCAGCACCTGGATTTGCTCGCTCAACGGCGGCTGCGACATCCCGAGACGCTTGGCGGCGCGGCCGAAGTTCTGCTCTTCGGCAACGGCGAGGAACAGCCAGAGGTGGCGAATCAGGCGGAAGTTGATCATGGGCGGTCCATAGGCTGTGCGTATGTAATGATGCGTTGATCGCCAATATACCTATCATTGATGTCGACCGGCATGGGTCTTTTGATCACCGGTTTCCTCGGGCGCGTTAAGGGGCTCGGATTCCAGCCACCCCACCGCCCAACTGTGGGAGTTGTCGAGCCCCAGCGAGGCTGCGAAGGCGGCGGCACTGACAACCCTTCAGTGCCTGACCCACCGCCTTCGCGGCCTCGCTAAAGCTCGACGGCTCCCACAGGAGAGCGCCTGTGTGAGTGGGATCTTCTGCAGCAAGCCAGCATAGGGGTTCGCTATATTCAGCAGTATATGAAGGGGATTTGAGCAGCACCTTGCCTCACAGGGTGGTGTGCTGTGTGGCTAGGATTGGAGCAAGCACCGGTTTCGCTGTATGGCTTGGATTCCAGCCACTACACCGCCCAACTGTAGGAGCTGTCGAGCTTTAGCGAGGCTGCGAAGGCGGCAGTACAGACAACCCTTCTGTGCCTGACCCACCGCCTTCGCGGCCTCGCTAAAGCTCGACGGCTCCCACAGGAGAGCGCCTGTGTGGGTGGGATCTTCTGCAGCAAGCCAGCACAGGGGTTCGCGATATTCAGCAGTATATGAAGGGGATTTGAGCAGCACCTTGCCCCACAGGGAGGTGTGCTGTGTGGCTGGGATTTGAGCAAGCACCGGGTTTCGCTGTATGGCTTGGATTCCAGCCACCCCACCGCCCAACTGTAGGAGCTGTCGAGCTTTAGCGAGGCTGCGAAGGCGGCAGTACAGACAACCCTTCTGTGCCTGACCCACCGCCTTCGCGGCCTCGCTAAAGCTCGACGGCTCCCACAGGAGAGCGCCTGTGTGAGTGGGATCTTCTGCAGCAAGCCAGCACAGGGGTTCGCTATATTCAGCAGTATATGAAGGGGATTTGAGCAAGCACCGGGTTTCGCTGTATGGCTTGGATTCCAGCCACCCCACCGCCCAACTGTAGGAGCTGTCGAGCTTTAGCGAGGCTGCGAAGGCGGCAGTACTGACACTCCTTCTTTGCCTGACCCACCGCCTTCGCGGCCTCGCTAAAGCTCGACGGCTCCCACAGGGAGGTGTGCTGTGTGGCTGGGATTTGAGCAAGCACCGGGTTTCGCTGTATGGCTTGGATTCCAGCTACCCCACCGCCCCACTGTGGGAGTTGTCGAGCCCCAGCGAGGCTGCGAAGGCGGCGGCACTGACTGGCCCTTCTGTGCCTGACACACCGCCTTCGCGGCCTGGCTAAAGCTCGACGGCTCCCACAGGAGGATGAGTCACCATCCAGTCCAGGAACGCCTGCAGCAGGGTACAGAACTGGTCGCCCGCCGCACTCGGGTTCCTGGCTTCAAACAGAAAGAACGCCACATGAGTGACCCTCGCCGGGTACCGCTGGACGAACAGCGCCACATATTCTTCCAGCGTCTGCGGCCATGTCACTGCCGACTCAGCACTGAAGACATGCGTCGCCCTGATCAACTTGCGCGACGCCTCGCGCTGCAAGCGAAGGCGCTCCTGCTCAGTGCCGGCCTGTGCGATGCGGGTGAGGTAAGCACTCAACACCTCGGCGAAGTCCGCATTCACCGCTGACGCAATCTCTCGGCAGGGCCGAAACCGCTCGAACTGCAGCGACAGGTCGTCACCCCACAGGCAGCGGCAGTGATGCTTGAGCCAGAAACCCCAACTGTTGCGGTGTTCAGCCGACAACACCTGCGCACGGTTGCCGATATCGAAATCTATCTTGATGACCTCGGGATGCCGCCGCTCCAGCGCAAGGCGCAGCACCTCCAGTTGCTGCACACTCTGCGCAGTCGGCGGCTCGCGCAGCACCAGCGTCAGGTCCAGGTCGCTGACACCCGGTGTGGCCTCGCCGCGCGCGACACTGCCATACAGGTAAATACCGTCCAGCCCCAACGACGGCAGCGACAACGAGCTGCACACATCCGCCAGCAACGCCTGGAACGCCGGCTGCACGGGCACCTGGCCTACCGTCAGGATAAAGCCCTCGGCATCAAGGCCGGTGGAATGTACGGTACTCACGGACGATGCACCTCGATCACCAGCCCTTCTTCCGCACTCGGCACACAGAAATGGCGGGTGATCAGCTCAAACTCGGCATCGGTGGCGGCGAAGTCATGCTCGCCACGTGCATTGCGTGCGTGCAGCCGCGCGCGGCAGGTGGCGTCATCGAGTTCCAGGTAATGCAGGCAGTGCGGCGCCCCGGCGGCCTGCGCCAACCCCAGCAGTGCTACGCGATTGGCCAGGGTGTTGGCAGGAAAATCCAGTACCACATTGACGCCTGCTCCCAGCAGATCAACCACCAGCGGCCCCAACACCGCTTGAATCCGTTGGGCGCAGCGCAGGTAGTCGGCGATCGACAGCACTTCACCCGGGTATAAGCGGGCAAGCCAGGCATCTTCGCTGAGCAGGATGGCCGCGTGCTCGGCCGCCAAGGTCTTGGCCAGTGTCGACTTACCGGCGGCGATCTTGCCGCACAGCAGGTGCAGGGTAGGCATGGGCACAGCTCCATTGTCTGAATCAAGGACGCCAACGCTGCCACATTTTTGCCCCGCGTGTCGAAGCACAGCGATGCACGCTCGATCAATTAAGTTGAATTCCTGCGTTTACAGGGCGGTCACCTATAAGGACGACAGCGAGACGACAACGCAATGGAGGTGGTTATGAACCTTGCAATGACACTCTTCAGCCTGTTTGCCGGTTGGATGGCTATTGTGATTTCAATGATGTGGGGCGTACTGCGGGTGCTGCGCTGGCACCATGATTAGCACGCCGGATGGGCGCTACTTTGTGGTCAAGGGCCAACTCTGGCGCTGCACGGACCCGGCGCTGGATGACGCCACGCGACAACGCTGGGTCAATGACTTGATGGATGCCCGCCGCGCGGTCAAGGCGGCCAAGGCCAGCGGCGATCCCCAACAACTCAAGGCAGCACGCCAACAGGTGCAGCGCGCCAAGGTCGCCCTCGGCGAGCGCGGTCCCGTGTGGTGGACCGATGGCAGTCCCGATTTCAATCGGTGCCAGGTTGCCAACACGCCCTATGCCGCCTGGTTCGAAAAACATCTCGACACGAAACCCCACTGAACTTTCTTACAAACGGCACGTTCCTTTCCTATGCGAAGTCATCGCGCCCCTGAGCCCATGGGCGCAGAACGATAAGGAGCCGCCCCCCCCATGACCACCCTCCCCACCTACCGCAACACCCCAGGGCCGCTGCATGCGACGTTGCTCGCCGGCAGCGTCCCGCTGTTTCTCGGGGCCTTGCTCAGTGACATTGCCTACGGCCAGACCTACCAGATTCAATGGGCCAACTTCGCTTCCTGGCTGATCGCCGGCGCGTTGGTGTTCAGCGGTTTTGCCCTGCTGTTCGCACTGGTCAATCTGCTGCGCGCCCGGCCCAAGGCAGGGCGCCCGACCGTGTACTTCCTGCTGTTGCTCGCGGCCTGGGTAGTGGGGCTGGTCAACGCCTTCCAGCATGCCAAGGACGCCTACGCCATGATGCCCACGGGCCTGGTGCTGTCGGCGATCGTCACGCTGCTGGCGGTGGCGGCGACGTGGACCGGCCTGACCAACCTGCGCTCGGGAGATGCCCAATGAAAACGTCCAGCACCCTGACCGTATTGAGTGCAGCGCTGCTGCTGAGCGCCTGCGGTGGCGAAGGTGACAAGACCCAGGCCCGCGGCCCCGACCCGAAGTTGCCGGAGCAGCAAAGCAGCCTGCTGCCGAGCATGAAGATCGCCGAACCAACGCCATGGGGCGAACAGAAACCCCAGGTCCCCGAGGGCTACAGCGTCACCGCCATTGCCACCGACCTGGCCATCCCGCGCCAGACCCTGGTGCTGCCCAACGGCGACATCCTTATCGCCGAAGGCCGTGGCGGCAGCGCGGCCAAGCTCAAGCCCAAGGACGTGATCGCCAGCGTGATCAAGGCCGAGGGCAACACCAAGGTCAAGGGCGGCAACCGCCTGACCCTGCTGCGGGATGCCAACGGTGATGGCACCTACGAACTGAAGACCGTGTTCGCCGACAACCTCAACGCGCCCTACGGCCTGGCGTTTGCCGACGGCAAGCTCTACGTCGCCAACCAGGACGCGCTGGTGCGCTTCGATTACGTCGACGGCCAGACCAAAGCCAGCGGGCCGCCGACCAAGGTCACCGACCTGCCGGCGCAGATCAACCACCACTGGACCAAATCCCTGGCCGTGAGCGCCGATGGCCGCCAGCTCTACGTGGGCATCGGCTCGAACAGCAACATCACCGAACGCGGCATGGAAGTCGAAATCGACCGCGCCATGGTCTGGCAGATCGACGCGCAAACCGGCGCCCACAAGCCCTACGCCACCGGCTTGCGCAACCCGACGGCGTTGACCATCCAGCCTGATTCCGGGCAACTGTGGACGGTGGTCAACGAACGCGACGAGCTGGGCCCGGACCTGGTGCCCGACTACCTGACTTCAGTACGCGAAGGCGCCTTCTACGGCTGGCCCTACAGCTACTGGGGCCAGAACGTCGACCCGCGCGCCCAACCACAGAACCCGGCGAAAGTCGCTGCCGCGATCAAGCCGGACTACAGCCTGGGCTCTCACGTGGCGGCACTCGGCGTGGACTTCTCCATCCCGGCCCTGGGCGAGAAATTCTCCGACGGTGTGTTTGTCGGCGAACACGGCAGTTGGAACCGCGACAACCCTGTGGGCTACAAAGTGATCTTCGTGCCGTTCAGCAATGGCAAGCCTTCCGGCGATCCGATCGACTTCGCCACCGGTTTTCGCGGCGACGACGGCAAGACCCGCGGGCGTCCGGTGGGCGTGACGGTGGACCCCAAAGGTGCGTTGATCATCGCCGACGACCTGGCCAACACCGTTTGGCGGGTGACACGTAACCGCTGAGTAAAATGTTTGACTTGGTTGCCTGAAGCAACAATATAATTGCCTCAGGCAACCATTCGAGCATCCGCCATGTCTACACCCCAGCTTGTCGAACGCGCCGGCATCGTGCGCGGCTTCAACCGCTTCTATACCCACCAGATCGGCGTGCTGCAGGAACACCTGCTGCAGAGCGATTTCTCCCTGACCGAAATCCGTGTGATGTACGAGTTGTCATCGCGAGGCGACCTGACCAGCGCCGACCTGTGCCAGATGCTCAGCCTCGACGCGGGTTACCTGAGCCGGCTGACCAGCGGCCTGGAAAAAAACCGCCTGATCCAGAAAGTCCGTTCGCCCACCGACGCACGTGCGGTGCTGTTGCACCTCAGTGATCTGGGCCGCGCCGTACTGGCCCCGCTGGAGCAGCAGACGCAGAACGAAGTCATCGCCCTGCTCGATGCCCTGCCCGACGCCCAGCAACGCCAACTCACCGGCGCGATGCAACGCATCCAGGCCCTGCTGCAAGGCACTGCGCCGACCTACCTGCTGCGCGACCCGCAACCTGGCGACATGGGCCTGGTGGTGCAACAGCAGTCGGCCTTGTACGCGCGTGAATATGGCTGGAACTGGGAATTCGAGGCGCTGGTGGCGGAGATTGTCGCCAAGTACCTGCGCGAGTTTGACCCAACGTGCGAGCGCTGCTGGATTGCGGAAAAGGACGGCGAGGTGGTGGGTTCGGTGTTTGTGGTGCGCCATGACGCCACCACCGCCAAGTTGCGCATGCTGTATGTCGACGCCAGCGCCCGAGGCATGGGCATTGGCCAGCGGCTGGTGGATGAATGCCTGCGTTTTGCCCGGCAGGCCGGCTATACAAGCATGCTGCTGTGGACGGTGAACATCCTCACCGACGCGCGCAAGCTGTATCAGAAGGCGGGCTTCGAACTGACCGAGGAGGAACCCACCGTCAGTTTCGGCAAGACCCTGGTCAGTGAGACATGGGTACGCGCCCTGTAGAAAAATACCTCCCGCGCTGTACTCGGCGCGGGAGGCCAGGCGTTACAAATCAGTGATTTCCTTGTGGCGCGGCACCAGCGCTTTCATCACGCTCCACGCTACCAGGTAGGCCAGTGCACAAATCGCGAACATGATCATATAGCCGGTATGGATATCGTTGATCGACTTGTAGTAATCAAATACCCAGCCGCCGATCTTGGTCATCACCACCCCGCCGATACCGCCGGCCATGCCGCCGATGCCGACCACCGAGGCCACGGTTTTCTGCGGGAACATGTCGGACACGGTGGTGAAGATATTGCACGACCACGCCTGATGCGCCGACGCCCCAACCCCGATCAGCAGCACCGGCACCCAGAAGCTGATGTAGCCCAGCGGCTGCGCCAGCAATACCACCAGCGGGAACAGCGCGATCACCAGCATGGCTTTCATGCGACCGTCGTACGGTGCGTCGCCGCGCGCCATGAAGTAGCTGGGGAACCAGCCGCCGCCGATGCTGCCGACCATGGTCATGCTGTACAGCACCGCCAGGGGCATGACGATGTCGGCGCCTTTCATGCCGTATTGCGCGGACAGGTAGGTGGGCAGCCAGAACAGGAAGAACCACCACACGCCGTCAGTCATGAACTTGCCGAAGGCGAAGGCCCAGGTCTGGCGGTAGGTGAGCAATTTGAACCACGAGACTTTTTTCTCCGGCGTGCCGGCCGGCGCCGCCGTGAACGGCTGCACGGTCTGGTCGCTGCGGATATACGCCAGCTCTTCAGCGGACAGGCGTTTTTGCTGGTCGGGTTTTTCGTACAGCGCCGACCACACCGCCACCCACACGAAGCCCAACATGCCGATCACCATGAAGGCGGCTTCCCAGCCCCACAGGCCGGCAATCAATGGCACGCAGATGGGGGCCAGGATCGCGCCTACGTTGGCGCCGGAGTTGAAGATACCGGTGGCCAGCGAGCGTTCTTTCTTCGGGAAGTACTCGGCAGTGGCCTTGATCGCGATCGGGAAGTTACCCGCCTCGCCAATCGCCAGTACCGCGCGGGAGAGCATGAAGCCGGCAATCGACACCGGAATCACCGCCAGCCCGATCGCCCCGCTGACCGTCGCGATGCCCTCGCCCATCGGCACCGCGAACGCGTGCATGATTGCGCCGGTGGACCAGATGCCAATCGCCACGACATACGCGGCCTTGGTGCCGATCTTGTCGACGAAGCGCCCGGCGAACAGCATCGAAATCGCGTAGACGAACTGGAACACAGCGGCAATGTTGGCGTAGTCGGTGTTGCTCCAGCCAAATTGCGTCGACAACTGCGGCGCCAGCAGGCTGAGCACCTGGCGGTCGAGGTAGTTGACGGTGGTCGCGAAAAACAACATCGCACAGATGGTCCAGCGATAGTTGCCTACCGCCTGGCCAACGCGGTGGGCGTTGATGGGCTCATTCAAGTTCATGGCATCACTTTTTATTTTTGTTAGTCAGGACATATGTAACGTCATATGTCGTCGTACAACTATGACTTTTATAGCGGGCTGCCTAACGGCTGTCAATCTGAAAGATTGCGGTTTTTGTGGGGCATCACACCGGTGTGAAAACTGTCAGGCACGACAAGTTGTAGGATGACGCACGCACATGACCACGCTCGGGGCTTGGCCGGGTACGTCATCGAGTTCACCGAATGGCTGCATGCCGACTTTCTCCAGCACGCGAATCGAAGCGGCATGGTCCGGCCGCACCAAACCGAACACGGCGGGTAGCCCCAGGGTGTCAAACGCCAGCCTCAGCGCATCGCGCGCGACTTCAGTGGCATAGCCCTGCCCCCAGGCCTCCACGGCAAAGCGATAACCCAGGTTGATGCGCGGTTGCGTGAGGTAGTTCAGCGGCGCAATACCGCCGAACCCGATGATGTGCGCCGGCGCTTCGCGCCGAGCAATCGCCCACCAGCCATAGCCATGCGCCGCCCATTGCTGCAGCCAGTGATCGAGCAGGCGCTGGGCCGCTGCCAGGTCTTGCATCGGGCCGGCCGGGTTGAAGAGGTTGGTTTGCGGGTCACCGAAGATCGCGAACAATCGCGCCACATCCGTGGGCTGGGGCTGGCGGTAGGTAAGGCGTGGGGCGGTCATCGGCTAGCTCTCGTTTCTGTTTGTAGATAGAAGTGTGGCTGTTTGCGGCACACCGACCTGTGGTGAGCTGACTTATGCTGAGCAGGCTTGTTGTGGTGAGCGGGCTTGCCCCGCGTTGGGCTGCGCAGCAGCCCCATAAGTACCCCCTTTAAACATCAGGTATACCGTGGCGCCTGGTTTTGGGGCTGCTGCGCAGCCCAACGCGGGGCAAGCCCGCTCGCCACAAAAAAATCCAGTTCACTACAAAAAAATCCAGCTCACTATAAAGAAAGCTAGTTCACTACAAAGACAGCCAGCTCACTACAAAGACAGCCAGCTCACTACAAAAGAAGCCAGCTCGCTACGAAGAAAGCCAGCTCACCCCAAACCAATCCCCCCATAAAACCCAATCGGTTTAAAACCAGTTTCCCCGCCAAGCAAAAAAACACAAATAGTGGTGAATTATTTCGTGTCCCCTTGTATCTGAAGTGACAGAGCGGTGCCATCGCAACGATGGCACCTCCCCTGTTCTGCTTTAGAGTGGCCCGCATGAAATTACGTAAGAAAAGCGTCAAACCCATCGGATTGAAAGACATCACCATCGTCGACGACACCAAGATGCGCAAGGCGATCACCGCCGCCGCCCTGGGTAACGCCATGGAATGGTTCGACTTCGGTGTCTACGGGTTCGTCGCCTATGTGTTGGGTAAAGTGTTCTTCCCGGACGCCTCGCCCAGCGTCCAAATGATCGCCGCCCTAGCTACCTTCTCCGTGCCTTTCCTGATTCGTCCGCTGGGCGGCCTGTTCTTCGGCGCGTTGGGGGATAAATACGGGCGACAGAAAGTCCTCGCCGCGACCATCGTGATCATGTCGCTGAGTACCTTCGCCATCGGCTTGATTCCAGGCTACGCCTCCATCGGCATCTGGGCACCGATCCTGTTGCTGCTGTGCAAGATGGCCCAGGGATTCTCGGTGGGCGGCGAGTACACCGGCGCGTCGATTTTCGTTGCCGAATATGCGCCAGACCGCAAGCGCGGCTTCCTCGGCAGCTGGCTGGATTTTGGCTCGATTGCCGGCTTCGTGCTGGGTGCGGGTGTAGTGGTGCTGATCTCCAGCGTGCTCGGCGAAGCGGACTTCGAAGCCTGGGGCTGGCGCCTGCCGTTCTTCCTGGCCCTGCCCCTGGGCATCATCGGCCTGTACCTGCGCCATGCGCTGGAAGAGACCCCGGCGTTCCAACAACATGTCGACAAGCTTGAACAAGGCGACCGCGAAGGCCTGACCCACGGCCCGAAAGTGTCGTTCAAGGAAATCGCCACCAAGCATTGGCGCAGCCTGCTGACCTGCATCGGTATCGTCGCGGCCACCAACGTGACGTACTACATGCTGCTCACGTACATGCCCAGCTACCTCTCGCACAACCTGCACTACGCCGAAAACAGCGGCGTGCTGATCATCATCGCGATCATGGTCGGCATGCTGTTCGTGCAGCCGTTCATTGGCTTTGTCAGTGACAAGATCGGCCGCAAGCCTTTCATCATCGCCGGCAGCATCGGCCTGCTGTTCCTGGCCATCCCGGCGTTCATGCTGATCACCAGCGGCAAGACCGGGCTGATCTTCGCTGGCCTGCTGATCCTCGCGGTCGTGCTGAACTTCTTTATTGGCGTGATGGCTTCGACGCTGCCCGCGATGTTCCCCACCCACCTGCGCTACAGCGCGCTGGCCAGTGCGTTCAACGTGTCGGTATTGATCGCCGGCGTGACGCCAACCGCCGTGGCCTGGCTGGTGGAAAGCACCAATGACCTGTTCATGCCCGCCTACTACCTGATGGTGTTTGCCGTGATCGGCCTGATCACTGGCCTGACCATGAAGGAAACCGCCAACAAGCCTTTGCGCGGCGCAGCCCCGGCCGCCTCGGACATGGAAGAAGCCAAGGAACTCCTGCAGGAGCACCACGACAATATCGAGCAGAAAATCGAAGACATCGATGCCGAGATTGCCGCCCTGGAAGCCAAGCGCCAGAACCTGGTGCAGCAGCATCCACGGATTAATTAAGCCCTTACCCGGCGTGGCGGCCCCGGCCGCCGCGCCATTGGAGTGTCAAGCATGGTTTCAAGCGTCACCGCTGCACAATCGCTACTCAGCGCCGATGAACGCGCTGCCATCGCCGAAATAGAAGCCACCACCAGCATCCTGCAATTGGTCACCCGCCTGACCGGCATGCGCTTTGCCGGCATCGCCAAATTCACCGACCTGGAATGGATCGTCTGCTCCGTGCATGACACGGTCGACATGGGCATCCACGTCGACGACGTCCTCGACCTCGAAACCACCCTGTGCAGCGAGTTCTGCATCGACCCCCAGGCCCTGTTCATTCCGCAGATCAGCGACAACGGCCGCTTTGCATCGCGCCCGGTGGTCAAGCAATACGCGATCGAGAGCTACGCCGGTGCGCCGATCTTCCTGCCCGACGGCCGCCTGTTTGGCGCGCTGTGCGCACTGGATTCGCGGTCGATGCTGTTTGATGACCCCAACCTGCCGGAAACCCTCAGCCTGTTTGCACGCCTGATCGGCTGCATTTTCTACGCTAATCTGACCCCCGCAGATCAGTGACCGCCGCCTTGCCACGCAACGCGGCCATGTCGCGTTTGGGTGGCACGCCAAACAGGCGGCTGTATTCGCGACTGAACTGTGACGGGCTTTCATAGCCAACCTTGAACGCAGCACTGGACACGTCCTGATGCTCGTTCAACATCAAGCGCCGCGCCTCGTTCAGGCGCAGCCATTTCTGATACTGCAATGGACTCATCGCCGTCAGCTGGCGAAAGTGATGGTGAAAGGTCGCGGCACTCATTTGCACGCGCGCGGCCAATTCATCTACGCGCAAAGGGCCGTGGTAATTGAGTTTCAGCCAGTCGATTGCCCGGGCAATCCGGTAACCCTGGCCGTCCACCGAACAGATCTGTCGAAGCGCGCCGCGCTACCTGAAAAAATGACTCGGCGTCTTGCCAAACTGTTTCTTGAACATGCTGGTAAAGGCGCTCGGGCTGTCATAACCCAGCTCCAGGGCCACGTCGATGATCTTCTCTCCCACCGCAATACGCTCCAGCGCCAGCAGCAGCCGTGCCTGCTGGCGCCACTGGCCGAAAGTCATGCCGGTTTCCTTGCGGAACAGGCGCTGGATGGTTTTCTGGTCCAGGGCCAGGCGCTCGCTCCAGTCGGCCACGGTGGAGGCATCACCCGGATCCTCCTGCCACGCCTCGCAGATCTGATTGATGCGCGCGTCGGCGGGCTGCGGCAACGACAGCGGCAACGCTGGCAGCAGCGCCAGTTCGTCGAGGATCAGGTGCATGATCCGCGCATCCCGCGAATCCTCGGCGTACGGCGGCTTGAGGCTGACCGAGGCCTTGATCAGTTCGCTCAGCAGCGGCGAAATGCTGACTGCCTTGGTCTCGGTCGGCAGGTTGGGAAAACTGTCGGGGCGCACAAACACGCTGCGCATTTTCAGCGCACCCACGCAACGCAGTGAATGCACCTGCCCGCTGGGCATCCAGAAACCGCGATTGGGCGGCACCGTCCACTGGTTATGCGCCGAATGCACCACCATTACGCCTTCGGTGGCGTACAACAGCTGGTGCTTTTCGTGGCGATGGTCGGGGATCACCCAGTTTTCCGGGTAGTCGGTGGCCGAGCTGATCACGGCCCAGTCGCCCGCATCGATCTCCTGCAGAAAAACATCAAGTGATTTAATCATTTCGCCCTTTTTGCGATGGTTGCTTCCCGAATTACGCGAGACAGGCATTTTCGGCGACTCTAGCATAACCATCGAAACAATTTGAAATGGACAGCCTGCTCAAGTACGGGCTGTCCCTGATCGCTGCCTTGTATGGAATGCCTGCATGTCGACCTTGACCGCATCACCTGCTGCCACCTCGAGTCCGCCTCAAGTAAGCCCGTTAGTCATGCGTATCCTCGGCGCCTGCGCCCTGGCGCATCTGATCAACGACCTGATCCAGGCCGTACTGCCCTCGATCTACCCGATGCTCAAGGCCAATTACGGGCTGAGCTTCACCCAGGTCGGCCTGATCACCCTGACATTCCAGCTGACCGCCTCGCTGCTGCAACCGTGGATCGGCTACCACACCGACCGTCATCCCAAGCCGTGGCTGCTGCCGGCCGGCATGGTGTGCACGCTGATCGGCATCCTGATGCTGGCGTTTGTCGGCAGCTTCCCGGCGATTCTGCTGGCGGCAGGCCTGGTGGGCGTCGGCTCGTCGACCTTCCACCCGGAAACTTCGCGCGTCGCGCGCCTGGCTTCCGGTGGGCGCTACGGCCTGGCGCAATCAACCTTCCAGGTCGGCGGCAATACCGGCAGTGCCCTCGGCCCGTTGCTCGCGGCGGCGATCATCATTCCCTACGGCCAGGGCCATATCGCCTGGTTCGGCCTGTTTGCGGTGTTCGCGATCCTGGTGCTCTATGGCTTGAGCCGCTGGTACCGCAACCACCTCAACCTGTTCAAGCTCAAGCAAGGCAGCAAAGCCACCCACGGCCTGTCGAAACGCCGGGTGACGTTTGCCCTGGTGGTGCTGGCGGTGCTGGTGTTCTCCAAGTACTTCTACATGTCCAGCCTGACCAGCTACTTCACCTTCTACCTGATCGAGAAATTCAACCTGTCGGTGGCCAATTCGCAGCTGTACCTGTTCCTGTTCCTCGGTGCAGTAGCAGCGGGCACGTTTTTTGGCGGCCCGATTGGCGACAAGATCGGCCGCAAGAAAGTCATCTGGTTCTCGATCCTCGGCGCCGCGCCCTTCACTCTCGCCCTGCCCTATGTCGATCTGTTCTGGACCGCCGTGCTCAGCGTGGTGATCGGCTTTATCCTGGCCTCGGCCTTTTCGGCCATCGTGGTGTTCGCCCAGGAACTGGTGCCAGGCAACGTCGGCATGATCGCCGGGGTGTTCTTCGGCCTGATGTTCGGCTTCAGCGGGATCGGCGCGGCCTTGCTCGGCCTGCTCGCCGATAACCATGGCATCGAGTATGTCTACAAGCTGTGCTCGTTCCTGCCGCTGGTGGGCATCCTGACCATCCTGTTGCCGTCGACCAAAGGCGTCTAGACCGCCGGTCATCGGATGGCTGTGTGCCATCACCCTAAGTGTTCTGAAAAACCTGCGTGTGCGCTTACAATCCCGGTTTAAACGCACACCCAGGCAGACCCGGCACGAAATGACGCTCGACCCTCCCACGATTTTGGCACTCACCGTTGCCCTGGCAGCCGCTGCCGCCCTGTACCTGGCCGTTGAATGGCGCAGCGTACGCGAACCTTCGCTGCTGTTCTGGAGCGCCGGTTTCGCCACCATTACCCTCGGTTCAACCCTGGCCCTGCTGCGCAGCAGCGGTTTCCTGATGATCGGCATCTGGTTCGCCAATGGCCTGCTGGTGGCTGCGCACCTGTTGTTTTTACTCGGCGTGGCGCGGTTCACCCAGGTGCGCCTCTCGCGCCTGTGGTGGCTGCTGCTGGTGGTCTGGCTCGGGATGCTGATGCTGCCGGCTGACCTGCCCTGGTCCAAGGCCATGCTCGGCGTGCAATCGCTGCTGGTGGCGCTGCCGACGCTGCGCGCGAGCTTCCTGCTGCGTCCGCACGGTAAATCGCTGAGCATCGGCGCGGTGCAGCTGCGGTACGTGCTGTTGATCCATGGCGTGTTCTATCTGGCCAAGGCGCTGTCGGTGCTGATCCCCGGCACGTTGATCGACCTGGCCGCGTTCAAGGGCGAAATTATCCAGGTGTCGCTGGTGGAAGGCGCCATGGCGATCATGCTGATCGCACTGTCGATGACCGGCTCGGAACGCTACCGGCGCGAACAACAGATCGCCCGCCTCGCCGCCCGCGACCCGCTGACCGCCCTGTACAACCGCCGCGCCCTCGACTTGCGCGCGCCACGCCTGCTGGCCCAGGTATCACCGGCGCAACCTGGTGCGCTGCTGCTGATCGACATCGATAACTTCAAAGGGGTCAACGACCTTTACGGCCACACGGCCGGCGACCGCCTGCTGATCTCCCTGAGCGAGATGATCCGCAGTGTGGTGCCCCGTGGCGCATTGGCCGCACGCCTGGGCGGTGACGAATTTGTGATCCTGCTCACCCCGGCGTCGAGCGAGCAGATCATCGAACTGGGCAGCAGCCTGCGCGACCAGTTTTATCAACTGGCCGCGCAGACCGTGCCTACCCCGCAGCCGGTGACCCTGAGCATCGGCGCCAACCTGTTCGACCAACCGCCGGCGAGCCTCACCGCATTGATCGAGCAAGGCGACACCACGTTGTATGAATCCAAGCGTGGCGGGCGCGATAGCATCCGGTTGGTGGACCGCCGGGCGATGCAGGCGCCCTAGTGACGCCGCAATCGGCCCGATGTTGACGCGTCAGCGCCGGTAAGCCAGCGCCTACAGGTCGTAGTTAACGGCCACGCTGCGCCCGGTCTGCACCGACGCCAATGCGCAATCGGCCAGGTGCAGGGCGTACAGGCCGTCGCGCATGCTGGTGGGCAGTGCGTGGCCGTGGTTCAGCGCCTCGATGAACTGCGTCAGCTCATTGCGATAAGCATCGGCGTAGCGCTCCAGGAAGAAGTGCTGCAGCGGTTCCAGCGCCTCGGTGTGTTCGGCGCTCCAGTGGCGCACGGTGCTGGGACGATGGTTATCGGTGAGCAACACGCCGTTGGCGCCGGAAACTTCGACCCGCTGGTCGTACCCGTACACCGCCTGGCGGCAGCAGTTGATATGGCATTGCTTGCCCGAGGCGGTGCGCAGCAAGACCATCACGCTGTCGTAGTCGTCGATCGCTTCCAGGCTCGGGTCCACCAGGCGGCTGGCGATGGCGCTGACTTCCACCGGCTCCTCGCCGAGCAAGTGGCGGGCGGTGTCGAAATCGTGGATGGTCATGTCGCGCAGGATGCCGCCGGAGCGTTCGAGGTAATCGCGGGGCGCGAGGCCGGGGTCGCGGCTGGTGATGATGACCTGGCGCACTGCGCCGATCTGCCCGGCGTCGAGGGCCTGGCGCAGGCGCAGCATGTCGGGGTCGAAGCGCCGGTTGAAGCCGAGCATCACCTTGCCGCCCTGGCGCTCCACCGCTTGGGCGGCGCTGCGGGCCTTGGCGATATCGAGGTCGATGGGCTTCTCGCAGAGCACCGCCTTGCCTTCGGCGACCGCCGCCAGCAGCAGATCGACATGGGTGTCGGTGGGCGTGCCGATCACCACGGCGTCGATGTCCTTGCGCGTCAGCGCGGCGGCGCAATCGTAGGCCGCCTCGCAGCCCAGTTGCGCGCTGAGCGCATCGACGCCTTCGCGCCAGGGATCAGCCACCAGCACCAGCGTGGCATTGGGGTGGGCGGCGACGTTGGCGGCGTGGATCTTGGCGATGCGCCCGGCACCCAGAACGGCGATACGTAGCATGGTCGAACTCCTGATGTTGTTATTGAGGGAGATTCAGTCCGGCAGATTGAACGGCGTGACGATTTGCACCTGTGACGGCGCAATCGGGCCGGCCTTCCATAACCGGTGGTAGTGCAGGATGTGCAGGAACACGTGGCGGGCATCGATCTGCAGGTTGTGATCGATGATCGCAGCGATTTTTTCGTCGAGCAGCAACTGGCGGTTTTCCTGGTCGAGGTCGTGGCCGATAAACACCTCCAGCGGGCGATCAAGCGCGGCGAAGGCATCGACAATCGCGCGGTTGCCGCCGCCGACGCTGTACACCGCTTTGAGGTCGGGATGCTGTTGCAGCGCCTGGGTGACCCGCTCGAACGTGCGCGCATACACGCCATAGCCACCGCTGATATCGAGCACGCGCAAGTGCGGGGCACGCCCGCGTAGCCAGGCACGAAAGCCCATCTCGCGCTCTTCTTCGCCGCGAAACAGCTCGCTGCCGATCACCACCGCGACGTCCTGGGGCTGCGTCGGCAACCAGCGCGACATCAGGTAGGCGGCAGTCTGGCCGGCGGTGCGGTTGTCCATGCCGACGTAGCCGATGCGCTCGCTTTGCGGCAGGTCCGTGACCAGGGTTACCACCGGAATCCCTGCCGCGATCAGTTGCTTGACCGCCTGGTTCACCGCTGGCTCATCGGCCGCCTTGAGCACCACGCCCTGACTGCCGGTGTCGAGGCACCGCAGCAGTTGGTCGTGCATGGCCTGCGGCTCGATTTCTTCGAACAGGTGAAAACGCGGGGCAATCCGAAACGGCGCCAGGCTCGCCAGCTGCGCGGTGATTGCTGCCTGCACCGCCGCGCTGAAGCGTTGCGGGGTGTGCATGATCACGTCGACATGAAACGTGCGTCCCACCGCCAGGCCGTTTTTCTCCTGGGCCTCCAATTCCTCCAGCGCCTGCTCGATCCGCCGCCGGGTCTGCGCGTGCACGCTGCCGCGCTGGTGCAGCACGCGGTCGACCGTGGCTTTGCTCACCCCGGCCTGGGTGGCCAGTTGCTTGATGGAGAAATGTTTTGCGCGTTCGAGCATGGGTTTCGCCTGAGGTGTTTTTGAGGTCTTTTTTGGGCGTTACTGAGGTTTTGCAATGCTAGTCTCAGTTTTGCCCGGCGTCGAGCCGGACGATCCACAACAACAAGAATCCAGGAGAAACTGCATGCCCTCTACCGATCTCGCCACCTCGTTTTCAGGCCAATACTTTGTCGTCACCGGCAGCACCCAGGGCCTCGGCGCGGCAGTCGCCCACACCCTGGCGCGCCGTGGCGCCGCCGGGCTGATCATCTGCGGGCGCCGCCGCGCCCAGGGCGAAGAGCAGGTGCGACTGCTGGCTGAACTCGATTGCCCGGCGTTCTTTGTCGAGGCCGACCTTGAGAAAGTCGAGGATTGTCGCGCGATCATCGAGGCGGCACGCACCCACTTCGGCACCTTGCACGGGCTGGTGAACTGCGCGGGCATGTCGGATCGCGGCACCATTCTCGACACCTCGCCGCAGCTGTTTGATCGGTTGATGGCGGTGAACGTGCGCGCACCGTTCTTCCTGATGCAGGACGCATTGAAACTGATGATCAGCAACGGTGTGGAAGGCGCCGTGGTGAATATCCAAAGCGTGACCGGGCATGGCGGGCAGTCGTTCCTCAGTGCTTACGCGGCGTCCAAGGGCGCGCTGGCGATTCTGACCAAGAACGTCGCGTTCAGCGCGCTGCGCAACCGCATCCGCGTCAATGGCCTGAATATCGGCTGGATGGACACGCCCCACGAGGATGAAATCCAGCGCCACTACCACGGTGCCGAGGATGGCTGGCTGGCCAAGGCCGAAAGCGCGCAGCCGTTCGGGCGCCTGCTCAAGCCCGAGGAGGTCGCGCAAAGCGTGGCGTTTTTGCTGTCACGCGAGTCGGGGATGATGACCGGCTCGATCATCGACCTGGAACAAGGCGTGGTCGGTTGCACCGACGGCGGCAGCCCGCAACCGCACCAGGCGCTGAGCCTGCCAGGAGGTGCGTGATGTCCGCATTTGTGACCGAAGAGGCCGTGCGCCTGGCTGACTTCAGCCGCGTCTGCGCGCAGAAGGCGCATGCCGAGGACTATCCGCTGGCCGCTGAAGTGGTCAGCAACGTGCCGATCTACCAGGCGCAGACCTTGCGCAACAGCGACCGCCTTGCGGTCATGAACGAACTGCATCGCCTGTTTCGCGACGGGCCGGGAGTGATGGTGGTGCGCCGCGCCTATGAAGACCTGGAGGTGGTGGATCGGCACAGCCAGGTGTTCGACGCGATCTTCGCGCATGAGGCCGCGCAAGGTGTGGCCGCCGACCACTTTGCCAAGGCCGGCAGCAACGGGCGCATCTGGAACGCGTTGCAAAAGGCCGCGTTGCAGTCGCCGGAATCGTTTGTCGAGTATTACGCCAACCCGTTGCTGGGGCTGATCGCCGAGGCGTGGCTGGGCCCGAGTTACCAGGTCACGGCGCAGGTAAACGTGGTGCACCCCGGCGGCCAGGCGCAACAGCCGCACCGCGATTATCACTTGGGCTTCCAGACCGTCGAGGTGGTGGAGCGCTTCCCCCTGCCCTTGCACCTGCTGTCGCAGTACCTGACGTTGCAGGGCGCGGTGGCTCACTCGGACATGCCGCTGGAAACCGGCCCGACCCAGCTGCTGCCGTTTTCCCAGCAATACGCCCTGGGCTACCTGGCCTGGCGCCGCGCAGAGTTTATCGACTACTTCCAGCACCATGCCGTGCAACTGCCACTGAACAAGGGCGACCTGCTGTTCTTCAATCCGGCGCTGTTCCATGCCGCCGGCACCAACCGCACCGCCGAGTGCCAGCGCATGGCCAATCTGCTGCAGATCTCCTCGGCGTTCGGCAAGCCCATGGAAGCCCTCGACCGTGACCGCATGATGCTGGCGGTGTACCCGGCGTTGCTGGCCAATACCGGCCTGGACGCGCAGGCGGTTGCTGCGGTGGTGGCCTGCACCGCCGACGGCTATGCCTTCCCGACCAACCTCGACACCGACCCACCCTTGCACGGCCTGGCCCCGCAAACCGGACAGGAACTGATGCTGCAAGCCCTCGACGAACGCTGGACACCTGCAGACTTCGCGGCGGCCGTCGTGCAGCTGCGGGCCAAGCGACAGGCGTGATGCTTTAACAACAACAAAAACAACGGAGCAACATCATGAAGAAACACCTCCTTGCGGCACTCTTCACCCTCGCCATCAGCCCCTGGGCACTCGCCGATATCCGTATCGGCGTAAGCATCGCCCAGGTCGACGACGTATTCCTCGCGCAGATGCGTGACTACATGGCCGGCCACGCCAAGGAGCTGCCGGGCGTGACCCTGCAATTCGAAGACGCCCAGGGCGATGTGGTCCGCCAGCTCAACCAGGTGCAGAACTTCAGCGCCCAGGGCATGGACGCGATTATCGTCAACGCCGTCGACACCGCCGCCACGCAGAAAATGACCCTGAATGCGCAGCAGGCCAAGATCCCGCTGGTGTACGTCAACCGCCGTCCCGAGTTCAAGGAGGTGCCACCGGGGGTGGGCTATGTCGGCTCGGATGAGATCAAGGCGGGCGAGATCCAGATGCGCTACCTGGCCGAGAAAATGGGCGGCAAGGGCAACCTCGCGATCATGCTCGGGCTGCTGTCCAACAACGCCACGCACAACCGCACGCAGGGCGTGAAAAACGTGCTCAAGGACTACCCCGGCATCAAGATTGTCGAGGAGCAAAGCGCGGAGTGGCAGCGCAGCAAGGCGATTGACCTGATGAACAACTGGATCGTGTCCGGACGCAAGATCGACGCAGTGGCGGCGAATGCCGATGAGATGGCGATTGGCGCGGCCATGGCCATCAGCCAGGCGGGCATGCAACCGGGCAAGGACATCCTGGTCGCCGGCAGCGATGGCGGCGCGGCCGGGCTGGATGCCGTGAAGAAAGGCCAGTTGCTGGTGACGGCGTATCAGGACAACAAGGGGCAGGCCGTGGGCGCAATTGACCTGGCAGTGAAGATGGTCAAGCAAGAGCCCTACGTGGCTGAGCTGACCATCCCTTATCAGCAGATCACCAAGGACAACTACCAGGCCTTCCTCAACCCTTGACCCTCCTCTATTCCGTGGCGAGCGGGCTTGCCCCGCGTTGGGCCGCGCAGCAGCCCCAAAACCTGACACCTCGGACTGTCTGAAGAAACGGGGTGGCGATGACTGGGGCTGCTGCGCAGCCCAACGCGGGGCAAGCCCGCTCGCCACAGGGAGTTGCGTCAGACCGGGGGCTGTGCGCGTCGCGAACACTGGTTGACGACGATATACAGCAGCGGCCCCACCGACACGAACACCGCCGTCAGCAAAAAATACGGCAACACCGACGCCAGCGACCGCCCTCGCCCGCGGGCATCGTGGTACATCCACACACAGGCGAGTACTGCCATCAGGTACAGGTCAATCACCACCTGCGCGGTGTCCGGACGCGAGATCAATTCCAATCCAAACGCCATGAGCGACTGCTCGGCCATGAGCATCGTAGCCAGGGTATACAGCGAAAACCCGAGCAAGGCGGCCAGGGCGATAGAGGGTCTGAGCATGGTTTCTTCCTTGTAGTGATCGAGCCGTCACCCTAGTGATAAGGTGGGCGCCCTCGCAATGACCTCGGAGGTCATGAACACGCCATGGACACGCCTGTTACCGCCGGCACCTACCTGCGCCAACTGCGTCGGCACGCCAAGCTGAGCCAGCTCGACCTGGCGCTGATCACCGGTGTTTCCCAGCGCCACCTCAGTTGCCTCGAAACCGGCCGCGCCAAGCCGAGCCCCGGCACCCTGCATAACCTGCTGACCGCGCTGGAAGTGCCTCTGGACGAATGCAACCGCGTGTTCCTCGCCGCCGGCTTCGCGCCGCGCTACACCGCCACGCCACTCGCCGCACCCGGCATGGCGGCGATTCGCGAGGCGGTCAGCCATGTGCTGCACGCCAACAACCCGGCCCCGGCGATCCTGCTGGGCAGCGAATGGCAGGTGCTGGCCGCCAACGCCAGCACCGCGGTGCTGTTCGAGCTGGTGGGCATTCCACCGCAGGCCAGCGACGGCTTGAACCTGCTGGCCACCTTGCTGGAACCGGGCGGCCTCGGCGATCACCTGATCAATGCCGACGAAATCCGCACCCTGGCCTGGCAGCGCGCCAGCCGGGAGGCGCTGGGTAATCCGACGCTGGCGGCGTTGCTGGCCTCTCTGCCGGCGCCGGCCAGCACCGAGCGGTCCGAGGCGCTGCCGCCGTTGGTGCTCACCCGCGTGCGCTCGACCCGTGGCGAACTGAACTTCCTGTCGACCTTCACCACCTTCGGCATGCCCCAGGACATCACCCTCGCCTCGCTGCGCATCGAACATCTGATTCCTGCTGACGACGCCACCTGGCAGGTGATGCGCGGCGCCCATGCGGATTATGCGGCGCTGGTTTTGTGAAATATCTGTACGTAGACTGCCGCCATACCCCCACTTGAAGGCGGCGAAAAAAATCTGATGCAAGTTACCGAAGTCTCCATTGCCCAATTGCGCGCGGCGCTTGAAACCGGCCAGACCACGGCCGTTGAACTGGTCCAGGCGTACCTGGCGCGGATCGATGCCTATGACGGTGCGCAGACTGCTACCGCACTCAATGCCGTGGTGGTGCGCAACCCTCAGGCCCTGAAGGAGGCCGAGGCGTCCGATGCGCGCCGGGCCAAGGGCGAAACCTTGGGGCCATTGGACGGCATTCCCTACACCGCCAAGGACAGTTACCTGGTCAAGGGCCTGACGGCTGCGTCGGGCAGCCCGGCCTTTGCCAAGCTGGTCGCCCAGCGTGACGCCTTTACCATCGAGCGCCTGCGCGCCGGTGGCGCCATTTGCCTGGGCAAGACCAATATGCCGCCGATGGCCAATGGCGGCATGCAACGCGGAGTGTATGGCCGCGCAGAAAGCCCGTACAACGCCAACTACCTGACCGCGCCATTCGCCTCCGGCTCGTCCAACGGTGCCGGCACCGCGACCGCCGCGAGCTTCGCGGCCTTCGGTCTGGCGGAAGAGACCTGGTCGAGCGGGCGTGGCCCGGCGTCCAACAATGGCCTGTGCGCCTACACGCCGTCGCGGGGGGTGATTTCGGTGCGCGGCAACTGGCCGCTGACGCCCACCATGGACGTGGTCGTGCCCTACGCGCGCACCATGGCCGACCTGCTGGAAGTGCTTGACGTGGTGGTGGCCGACGATCCGGACACGCGCGGCGACCTGTGGCGCCTGCAGCCCTGGGTGCCGATTCCGAGCGCCACTTCGGTGCGCCCGGCGTCTTACGCGCAACTGGCGGTGACGGCCGAATCCCTCGTGGGTAAACGCTTCGGCGTGCCGCGCATGTACATCAACGCCGATCCGGACGCCGGCACCAGCGAAAAACCCGGCATCGGCGGGCCGACCGGGCAAAAGATCAACACCCGCGCCAGCGTGATCGACCTGTGGCACGCCGCACGCCAGGCCCTCGAAGCTGCTGGCGCGGAAGTCATCGAGGTGGATTTCCCGCTGGTGTCCAACTGCGAAGGCGACCGCCCCGGCGCGCCGACCGTGTTTACCCGTGGCCTGGTGTCCAAGGAATTCCTGCACGATGAACTGTGGGAGCTTTCCGCGTGGGCCTTCGATGATTTCCTGCGCGCCAACAACGACCCGGCGTTGAACCGCCTGGCGGATGTCGACGGCCCGCAGATCTTCCCGCACGATCCCGGCACCCTGCCCAACCGTGAAGATGACCTGGCCGCCGGCATGGACGAATACGTGCGCATGGCCGAGCGTGGCATCACCCCCTGGAACGAAATCAGCACCGTCCCCGATGGCCTGCGCGGTCTTGAGCAAACCCGCCGGATCGACCTGGAAGACTGGATGGACACGCTGGGGCTCGACGCGGTGCTGTTCCCCACCGTGGCCGATGTCGGCCCGGCGGACGCCGACGTCAACGAAGCCAGCGCCGACATCGCCTGGAGCAACGGCGTGTGGGTGGCCAACGGCAACCTTGCGATCCGCCACCTCGGCGTGCCCACCGTCACCGTGCCGATGGGCGTGATGGCGGATATCGGCATGCCGGTCGGGCTGACGTTCGCCGGACGCGCGTACGATGACTCGGCGTTGCTGCGCTTTGCAGCGGCCTATGAAGCGACGGGCAGCAAACGCCAGATTCCACCGCGCACCCCGCCATTGCCCTGCGCGTAAGCCGGTGGGAACGGAAAACGCTGGCTCGCCTGCGATGCCGGCCTGTACCCACTGACTCGCCAGCAATATCGGTCCTGTAGGAGCTGGCAAGTCAGCTCCTACAGGCGGTGTTACACCATCGGCACGGCAATCAGCAGGATCGCCGTGCCGTGGGTCAACGTCGCGGCCAGCACGCCGTAACGCATGCGCACGAGCGCACAGGCCAGCCCCTCGATCAGGGTAAACAGCAACACCGGCCAGCCCAACTGGGTGACGCTTAAGGCCAAAAAGGCATGGCAGGCGGCAAACGCCACGCCGCTGAGCAAGGCCGCGCGCAACGGCGTGACCTGTTGTTCCAGGTAGCCCTGCAAGAACCCGCGAAACAACACTTCCTCAAGCGCATTGGCGCCATACGCCAGCACCAGCATGCCCGGCAGCCACGCCCAATAGCCGGGGATCGCCTGCACCTCAATCCCTTGATAGAGCCGCAACGGCACCCCGATCAGGCCGCCGACACCCAGCCCGACCACAAGCCCGATTGCACGCGGCCCCTTGACCCACACCACCCACCGCCATAGCTCGGGGGCGACATAGGCCAGCCCCCCGATCAGCACCAGCGACAACCCACCCAAGGCGGCCAGCACCAACGCATTGTCGGTGAAGGCGATGCTTACCGCATCGCTCAATGCCCACAGGCCCAAGGGCGTCATGGCATCGCGCATCAGCACAAATGCCGCCAGCAGGATCAGGATGCGCATCGCCGCAAGCGACCTGGGCGTCAGCGCGAACCACAGGCCAAACAGCAACAGCCCCGGCGCCAGGTAGGCACCGTAATTGACCAGAACCGCGATGCCCTGGGTGATCATCGGTTCAGTCGTGGGCAACTGCGATCATGTCGATCTCCACCGCTGCCGACTTCGGCAACTGCATCACACCGACCGACGTGCGCGTATGCACCCCGGCGCTGCCCAGAATCTCGTGCAGCAAGTCGGAGGCGCCATTGGCGACTTCACTCTGCTGATCAAAGTCCTCGGCGCTGCGCACATACACGGTAATGCGAGGGATGGCCTTGACCCGGTCCAGCGAACCCAAGGCTTGCTTGAGCAGCCCCAGGCAACGCAAGGCGCTGATGCCGGCGGCGATTTGCGCCTGGGCCAGGGTGATGCTGTCGCCAACCTTGCCCGGCAGCACGATGGTGTCGCCTACACGTGGAATCTGGCCACTGATGTACAAGTGGTTGCCGTCACGGACCAGCGGCGTGTAGTTGCCGCCCACCTTGAATTCGTCCAACTGATAGCCGAGGCGTTGCTGGGCTGCCTGGTATTTCTCATCGGGGGTCATGCGCGTGCTTCCTCGTGGCGACGTCGCCATTCATCCACGACATCGCCCAGGGTCTTGGGCACGTCGTTGCGAATCCAGGCCATAAAAGGCCGGTCGAACTTGAACCCCGGACCACAGTGTTCAAGCATGAAACGGCGAACGTTCTGGGTGTTTTTATAGTGGCGGGTGACGGGTGTGGCACGCGTGATGGGATCGCTGTGCCAATCAAAATCCATGTTGTCGTCTCCGGGCAATCAGGGTGTCCGGGCGTAGCATAGCGATGTGCTACCCGCACAGGAAGAGTCGGTAAGGATTAGCCTTGTGTTGAGACGTCGTATAAGTCGCCCAGGTTTTTAAAGCGTCTTCAAGGCTAATCTTTTCAAGATATTTCAAAATTTCACTTTCCTTCAGCGCAGGAAATATTGCATGGTTGTACGACGACTTAACCGGTCGTGCCAGCCCCCAACAACAATAAGGAAACACCCATGCAAAACGTCAAAGTGCTGATCGGTTTTCTGTGCCTGTTCAGCGGTTATGTCGCCGCCGCGCCGGCTGCCGCCGAAAAGGATGTGGCCCAAGCGGTCGACCAACTGACCCAAGCCATGCTGCACCTGGACCTCAAGCAACTGCACGCGCTGACCGCCGATAAACTCACCTACGGCCACTCCAGCGGCAAGGTGCAGAACAAGGACCAATTCATCGCCGACCTGGAAACCCACACCAGCGCGTTCAAGACCCTGGAAATGCAAAACCAGACCATCACCCTCAACGGCGACACCGCGCTGGTGCGCAACCACTTCCACGCGCTGGCGGTGAACAGCGGCGTCGAAGTACCGACCGATATCGACAACTTCCAGGTCTGGCAGAAACAAAAAGGCAAGTGGCTGCTGATCGGGCGCCAGGCTTACAAATATTGATCGCCCGTGACTGAGGAACCCTCTGCGCGAAGGTGAGGATCGGGTTAGCATCAGCACTCCGATACTCACCGAGCCTGAATATGGACACTCACTCGATCCTGGCCTTTACCCTCGTTGCTGCTATCGCCATTGCCAGCCCAGGCCCGGCCATCCTGATGGCCCTGAACAACAGCCTGGCCTATGGCGCGCGCTCCACGTTGTGGTCAACCGCAGGCAATGCCAGCGGGTTGTTCTGCATGTCGGCGGCAGCGATGCTGGGATTGGGTGCGTTGATCATCAGCTCCGAGTGGGTCTTCAATGCCGTGAAGGTGCTCGGCGCCGGCTACCTGTTCTACCTGGGCGCCAGCAGCCTGCTGAAAAAAACCGGCACACTCGCGCCCGGCTCGCAGGGCCCCGCCCGCGTCAATCCACCGAGTCGCTGGAAGCTTTACAAGCTGGCGTTCCTGACCGCAGTGACCAACCCCAAGGCCGTGCTGTTTTTCACCGCACTGTTTCCACAGTTCCTCGACCAGCACGCTCCGCTGGTGCCGCAGTTCCTGGTGTTGACCCTGATTTTCATCCTGCTCTCGGCGTTGTCGTTGAGCCTGTATGCCCTGCTGGCTTCGCAGGCCAAGGGCTGGCTGGCGCGCCCGGTGTTTTCCAGGTGGGTCAACCGCGTGGTGGGGGCGACGTTTATCGGCTTCGGCGCCGCGCTGCTGAGCCTGCGACGCCAGACACTCTAGTACGGCCCGACAACCCGGCGCACGGTCAGCAAGGCTTCACGCAGTGCAGGCATGTCCACCGACCCCAAGGCCAGGCGCAACGCATGCGGCACATGGGCGGAGACGGCAAACGGCTCGGCCGTCGACACGCTGACCCCCTCGCGCTGCAGGGTCATGGCGACCTGGTCGGCGCGAACCTCTTCCGCCAGGGGCAACCATAGAAAGTACGACGAGGGATGGCTGATGGTCGCCAGCCCCTTTAGCACCTGCGCGGCCAGGGCTTGCCGGGCGCGGGCGTCCTGGCGTTTCTGCGCTTCGAGTTGCGCCACCGTGCCGTCCTCGATCCACGCTACGGCGATGGCACTCATCACGCCGGGCACGTTCCAGGTGGTGGCCATGATGGTGCGCTCCAGCACCTTGACCCACGCCGGCGGCGCCGCAATAAAACCCACCCGCAAGCCGGTGGCGATGCTCTTGGACAGCCCACCGACATACACCGTGCGCTCGGGTGCCAATGTCGCCAGCGGTGGTGGCGGGTTTTCGACCAGAAACGCGTAGGCCGCATCCTCGATGAGCATCAGATTGTGCTGACGGGCAATGCTCACCAACTGCTCGCGCTGCGACATTTCCATCACCCAGCCCAGCGGGTTATGCAGGGTCGGCATGCAGTACACGGCCCGCACCGGGCGCTGGCGACACAACGTTTGCAGGGCCTGCAAGTCTGGCCCGGCGGGGGTGACCGGCACGGCGAGTATTTCCAGGTGCAGGGTCTCGGCCAGCACCTTGAAGCCCGAATACGTCAGCGCGTCGACGGCGATCACATCCCCCGGCTTGAGCAATGCCATCAGGGTCACCGCCAAGCCGTGCTGGGCGCCACTGACCACCAGCACCTGCTCGGCCTCGACCGTCAGCCCACGGTTGAGCAGATGCCGCGCGACGGCAGCGCGTTCGTGCAGGCGGCCGGCGTGCGGCTGGTAACGCAGCAGCGCCTCAAGGTCGCCGGACAGCGCCAACTGCCGCAAGGCGGTGCGCAGCAAATCGGCCTGGCCCGGCAGTGACGGGTAGTTGAAATTGAGGTCGAGCAGGCCGGCGGCGACGTTCATCTGCCCACTGCCCTGCCCCGGCGGCAACGCGATTTCGCGCACGAAGGTGCCGCGCCCGGTCTCGCCGCTGACCAGGCCCATCGCTTCCAACTCGGTGTACACGCGACTGGCCGTGACCAGCGCCAGGCCATGGTCGGCGGCGAGTTGCCGGTGAGTCGGCAGGCGCGTGCCGGGGGCCAGCCTGCCGCTGCGGATGTCGTCGGCAAAGGTATCGACCAGGAATTTATAACGCGCGCGCGGCATAGGTGATGTATCCATGACAATTTTTTGATTGTCCTAATACTCACCTCTAGGATGGCGCGAACGCAATCGCAGTTTTCTTGGATACCCCTCATGGAACGCACAACCCCCTTCAGCAACCTGGACACCCGTACCCAAGGCTGGATCAACGGCTTTATCGGCGTGGTGATTTTCAGTGGCTCGCTGCCGGCCACGCGCCTGGCGGTGATGGAATTCGACCCGGTGTTCCTGACCCTGCTGCGCGCCACCATTGCCGCCGTGCTGGGCCTGCTGTTGCTCCGGCTGTTCAAGGAGAAACGCCCTGCGCGCCACCAATGGGCGCCCCTGGCGGTCGTCTCGCTGGGCGTGGTGATCGGCTTCCCTTTGCTCACGGCCCTGGCGCTGCAATACGTGACCTCGGCGCACTCCATCGTGTTTATCGGCCTGCTGCCTTTGGCCACGGCGGTGTTCGGCGTGCTGCGCGGCGGCGAGCGACCCCGCCCGGTGTTCTGGCTGTTTTCGGTCCTCGGCAGTGTGCTGGTGATGGGCTATGCCGTGGCCCAGGGCTTGAGCGCCGCCCCGGCGGGTGACCTGCTGATGCTGCTGGCGGTGCTGGTGTGCGGCCTGGGGTATGCCGAGGGCGCCACGTTGTCGCGCAGCCTCGGCGGTTGGCAGGTGATCTGCTGGGCGCTGGTGGTGGCGCTGCCGGTGGTGGCGCCGCTGAGCCTGCTGCTGGCGCCGTCGACCTTGAGCGGGATCAGCCTGCCGGCCTGGTTGAGCCTGGGTTATGTGGCGCTGTTCAGCATGTTGATCGGCTTCGTGTTCTGGTACCGCGGGCTGGCCCAGGGTGGCATCGCCGCTGTCGGCCAGTTGCAACTGCTGCAGCCGTTCTTCGGCCTGGCGCTGGCGGCGGGACTGCTGCATGAACAGGTGAGCCTGGGCATGGTGCTGGTGACGCTGGCGGTGATCGGTTGCGTCGCAGGCGCCAAGCGCTTCGCCCGCTAGCGCTGTGGCGCGACCATCTTGAACTTGATGTCGATGCCGTCGGAGACCACGCTGTTGCCGGCCCACTCACCCTCGCCGATCTTGAAATCGCTGCGCTTGAGGATGAATTTGCCGTCGAACACGCCAATGCCGCCTTGCTCCTTGAGCACCACGTCGACCTCCACCTGGCGCGTGGTGCCCTTGATTGTCAGGTTGCCACTGATCTTGAAGCGGTTACCTCCCAGGGGCGTGACGGCGGTGGACTCATACACACCCACCGGGTAAGTCGCAGTGTCGAACCAGGATGCGCGTTGCAGCTCGTCGTTGGCGTCGGGGCTGCCGGCGTCGATGCTCGCCAACTGGATCTTCAGCAACGCATGCCCGGCCTCGGGCTTTTGCGTGTCAAAGCTCAGCGTGCCCTCGAAATCACCGAAGGTGCCATACACGCTCTGCCCCAATTGCTGGTAGGTAAAGCTGATCTGGCTGGCGGTGCGGTTGACGTCCGTGTACTCCACCGCCTGGGCGCTGGCGCAAACACCGAGGAGGACAGCCAGGTAAATGAAAGGCTTCATGCAACGCTCCGCAAGAGGACAGGACACAGTACTGAGCTAACACCTCATGCCACGGATTTATTCCCATCCGGCGCGCGCCCTGCTAAATAGAGTAGTCGCCCCAGAATAATAAGGACGTTGCATGCACTCCCCTTCGCTACAGGACATCACCGCGCCGCAAGGCATCTGTTACGGCTGCGGCAGCAGCAACCCACACGGCTTGCACATCAAGAGCCGCTGGGATGCCGACGGCGTCCACGTGGTCGCCGAGCACCTGCCCGACGCCCAATACAGCGGCTGGCCCGACCTGGTCTACGGCGGCCTGATCGCGATGCTGGTGGACTGCCATTCCAACTGGACCGCCATGGCCTATCACTACCGCGCCGAACACCGCGAGCCCGGCAGCCTGCCGCGCATCGACTGCGTGACCGGCAACCTGGGGATCAAATTCATCAAGCCCACGCCGATGGGCGTGACGCTGACCTTGCGCGCCCGCGTCGAGGGCGAGGTGGGACGTAAGACCCGCGTGGTCTGCGAGGTCTACGCCGGCGACGTGCTCACGGCCATCGGCGACTCGCTGTTCGTGCGGGTCGACACCGGTCAATTGGCCGCCGCCGCCCATGGCCGCGCAGACTGAGGCTGGTCTACAGTGTCTGTCACCGCTAATCGAGGATTGCACCGATGACTCGTCTCACCGCGAAAGACTTTGCCCCCGAACTGCTGGAACTCTACGACGGCTACGCCCACGGCAAGATCAACCGCCGTGAATTCCTCGACCGCGCCGCGCTGTTCACCTTCGGCGGCCTCACCGCCTCCGCCCTGCTCGCCGCCCTGAGCCCCAACTATGCGTTGGCCGAGCAAGTGAAGTTCACCGACCCGGACATCGTCGCCGACTACATCACCTACCCCTCGCCCAAGGGCAATGGCAACGTGCGCGGCTACCTGGTGCGTCCGGCAAAAGCCGCCGGCAAGTTGCCGGCGGTGGTGGTCGTGCACGAAAACCGTGGCCTCAATCCCTATATCGAAGACGTCGCGCGGCGCTTGGCCAAGGCCGGGTTTATCGCGCTCGCGCCGGATGGCCTGACCTCGGTCGGCGGCTACCCCGGCAATGATGAAAAAGGCGTGGAATTGCAGCAGAAAGTCGATCCGACCAAGCTGATGAACGACTTCTTCGCCGCCATCGAATGGCTGATGCACCACGACAGCAGCACCGGCAAAGTCGGCATCACCGGCTTCTGCTACGGCGGCGGCGTGACCAATGCGGCCGCAGTCGCCTACCCGGAACTGGGCGCGGCAGTGTCGTTCTATGGGCGCCAGCCGGAGGCCAAGGACGTGCCGCGCATCAAGGCACCGATCATGCTGCACTACGGCGAGTTGGACACGCGGATCAACGAGGGTTGGCCAGCCTATGAGCAGGCGTTGAAGGCGGCCGGCACTACGTACGAAGCCTATATCTACAAGGGCGCCAACCACGGTTTCCACAATGATTCGACGCCGCGTTATGACGAGGCGGCAGCGAACCTGGCGTGGGAACGCACACTGGGCTGGTTCAAAAAATACCTGGCCTGATCACGCCATGGCCGGCGATCACGGTGTGTCAGGCAGACCGCGATCGCCGGCACACCGACTCCTGCAGCAGATCAATGTTCCAGTGCGTAGCGCCGGCAATGGTTGAGATAGCCCTGCTCATGACTCCCCACCAGTTGCACCACACTGGTCCATAACCAGGACGGTGCATCCAGCTGCTTGGAGCGATTCTCCTGCAACACTGCCATCCAATCCTTGCGCGCGTCACGGTCCATCTGCCGGGCATGCGCGATGCCGACGACCCGCGCCAGGTAGCCGGCGGCATGCATCGCATCGGTCTCGCTCAACTCATCCAGCTCCAGCTTCATGTCCTGGGGCAGCAGTTCCCGGATAAAAAACCCATGGTCGAGAAACCGCGTCGCCACCATGCGTTCGCCCAGGCTCGGTGATAGCTGGCGCGCGCCCTCCACCACCCGACGCCCGTTATCCCGCGGCATCTTGGCACGTGCCGAACGCGGTGCCGCGGCGCCGACGGCTTCCTTGATATCGATCAGGCAATATTCCTGGTCGTCCTTGTCCCCCACCCCCAGCAACGCTGCGTAACGCAGCAGGCCCAGCGAACTGCAGCCCTTGACCCAATAGGCCGAGTCCAGCAATTCAACCTTGGCATCCTTGGGCCGCCCTTTGAGCGAGGTGACCAGCTGGTGGATTTCATCGGAGGCGCAGACGCTTTCCAGCGCGGTTTTTTCGGCGCGCGACAACGACCAGAAATGCTTGCCGAGTGGAATCGTCGGCCGCGCATTTTCAATGCGCTCACGCGCAAGATTCTTCCAGGTGCGCGCCACTGCGCTGCGCATCCCGGCCTTGACCTGGGACGGACGCGGCGGCGCCTCGTCGGGCTTGTCCTTGAACGCCTGTTCGTAGCCGATCATCATTTCTTCGAGCATGCGCGCGGTGGTCACACCGGGCAGGTCCGAGCCCCGTGCGGCAGTGGCCAGGGATAGGGCCAGGCGCACCAGGTCATGGGTCGGGTTGCCGATCACCGCCTGGTCCAGGTCGCGGATATGCATGTCGATGCGGCCCTTGGTGTCGCCGGTCGGGCCCAGGTTGCCGGCGTGGCAATCGCCGCAGATCCAGATGGCCGGCCCCTGCGGCAGGCGCCTGCCCATCTGGCTGTGCAGCCACTCGTAGAACTGCACGGTGCTGCCGCGCACATAGGCGTGGGCCGAGCGCGCCATCTTCAGGTTGCGCAGTTGGGTGAGGTGAGGCATGCGGGCGGAGGGACGCGGTATTTTCATGGAAGAACTCAGTGCAGGTGTAGCGGTAGAGCCTCGCCCCCAGGAGAATGTTTCATTATGTTTCAAAAATAAATGGCATAACGCCGCCACCATTCATAAGCCACGCCAAACAATCCCACACCAATCGGTCTTTCTAATCGCCGTCCCCTGCGCGCTAGCATCGGTCTCACTCGATGCAGCGAGTCATAACCCTAACTGCACACATCCACAAACACTGCCGCCCTAATAAAAGAGATAACGCAGATGAATGACGTGATGAACACCGCACCCCAGGCGTCCGCCAAGATCAACCTGGTCAAGGCCCGTGGCTCGCTGGTATGGGACGACCAAGGCAAGGAATACATCGACTGCACCGCCCAGGCGTGGTCGAACAACCTGGGGGCCAATGACCCTCGCGTCGTGGAGGCGGCGATCGCGCAACTGCGCGACATGACCCACATCCGCCCCAACTTCGGCTCGCCGGCCCACACCCGGCTGGTGGCCAAGCTGCGCGAAGTCTCGCCGGCCTCCCTCAACCAGATGGGCTTCGCCCTGCATGGCAGCCTCGCCGGTGAAATGGCGATGAAGCTGGCGTTCAAGAACCGCCCCGGCGCGCAGAACCTGCTGGTGCTGCAGGACGGTTACCACGGCCGTTCCCTGGCCACGCTCGGCGCCAGCTGGCCGCACCCGAACAACCCGTTCCTGGCGATCCAGCCACGCTTCACCCGCGTGCCGCACCCCAACCCCTACCGCACCCGCCTGGGCCTGGATCCGGAAACCGAATCCCAGCTGTGCCTCGGCCTGCTGGAAGACACCATCCTCAAGGGCGTCGACGGCGGCGTGGCGGCGGTGATGATGGAGCCGATCCAGGGCAATGGCGGGCATATCGAGTTCCCGCGTTCGTACTACAAGGGCGTGCGCGAAATCTGTGATCGCCTCGGCGTGCTGTTGATTTTCGATGAAGTGCAAACCGGGTTCGGGCGCATGGGCACCATGTGGGCCGCGGACTATTACGACGTACTGCCCGACATCATTGTGTTCGGCAAGGGCGTGGGCGGTGGCTTCCCGCTGGCCGGGATCCTCGCCGATGACAAGCTCAAGTGGTTCGACGAAGGCGAAGAAGCACTGACCTTCGGCCACTTCCCGGTCTCGCTGGCCGCCGGCTACGCGGCCGTGGAGGCCATCGTCGCCGACAACCTGTGCGAGAAGGCGCGCGATTCCGGCGACTACATCACCGCGCGGCTCAAGGACATGCAGAGCCGCCATCCGCTGATCGGCGATGTGCGCTGCCCGGGCCTGATGGCGTCCATCGAGCTGGTCAAGGATCGCACCACCAAGGAACCGGCGTGCCGTGAATCCCAGGAGGTGTATCGCCTTGGGGTGGAACGCGGCGTATTGTTCGGCGAGAGCCGCTACGCCGGCCTGGGCAACCTGATCAAGGTCAAGCCGCCGCTGGACATCGAGCGCCCGCTGCTGGCCAAGGCCCTGGATGTGCTGGACGACGTCATCGGCATCATCGAGGAGCAACGGTCATGAGCACGATTGTCGACACCCCGGTGACCGCCCCACCGAATGCGCAGGCACCACTGTCCGGCGACGATGCCGACCTGGCGAGCCTCGGCTACGAGCAAAAAATGCACCGCACCATGAGTGCCTTCACCTCGTTTGCGCTGGCCTTTTCCATGGTCTCGATCAACACCGGCGTGGTCACCCTGTTTGCCGACCCGTTCAACCGGGTCGGCGGTATCGGCATCCTCCTGTGGCTGCTGGTGATTCCGTTGGTGTGCTGCATCGTCATGGTCTACTGCCACCTGGCCGGACGCATTCCGCTGACCGGCTACGCCTATCAATGGTCGAGCCGCCTGGCCGGCAATCACTTCGGCTGGTTCACCGGCTGGGTGGCGTTCACCTCGTTTGTCGCCGGCACCGCCGCCACCTCGGCGGCGATCGGCACGGTGTTCGCGCCGGAGATCTGGGCCAATCCCACCCAAGGCCAGATCCAGGGCCTGAGCATCGGCGCCACGCTGGTGGTGGGCCTGCTGAACATCTGCGGGATTCGCCTCGCCACGCGGATCAATGACATCGGCGCAATCATTGAAATCATCGGCACGGTGCTGCTGGCCATTGCCTTGTTCCTGGGAGTGCTGTTCTTCTTCGAGCACACCCAGGGCGTGGCGATCCTGACCTCGGCGCAACCGGTCAGCGGTGGCGAGATCAGCTTCACCACCCTCGCCCTCGCGACCCTGCTGCCGGTATCGGTGCTGCTGGGCTGGGAAGGCGCGGCGGACCTTTCCGAAGAGACCAAGGACCCACGCCGCGCGGCGCCCCGGGCGATGATCCGTGCGGTGCTGGTGTCCAGCGTGCTGGGTTTCGTGGTGTTCGCGCTGCTGAGCATTGCCATCCCCGGCTCGGTCAGCGACCTGCTCAGCCACAGCGAAAACCCGGTGATCAACATCGTGCGCCTGCAACTGGGCAACGCAGCGGGGGTGGGCATGATCGTGATCGCGTTCGCGTCGATCCTCGCGTGCCTGATCGCCAATATGGCGGTGGCCACGCGCATGACCTTCGCCCTGTCGCGCGACAACATGCTGCCGGGCTCCAAGGTGCTGGCGAAGATCAACCCGCACTTCGGCACGCCGGTGGCCGCCATCGTGCTGATCACCGCCATCGCCGTGCTGCTCAACCTGGCGAGCGGCGGGTTTGTCACCGCGATCTACTCGATGGTCGGGCTGACTTACTACTGCACCTACCTGCTGACGCTGATCGCGGCGTTCCTGGCCTACCGCAGCGGGCGCATGCCCGGCGCGCCCGAGGGCGTCTTCAGCCTCGGCCGCTGGCTGTTGCCGATGATCCTGCTGGGCGGCGCCTGGGCCATCGCGGTAATCCTCACCCTCAGCGTGCCCGAAGAAAGCCACACCGGCGCCCTCACCACCGGCGTTACACTGGGCGTTGGTGTGCTGTGGTGGCTGTTCTCGCTGCGCACGCGCCTCAACAATGGCAGTGCCGGGCCGAGCAGCAAATTGCTGGATCACTAACCCGCACCAGGCCCTGCATAAAACCCCGTACGCGGGGTTTTGTGTTGTCACCCTCAAGGAGATTGACCGATGTTTGCACAGGCCACCTGGCTCAACCCGCCGCAACAATGGACGCGGCAGGCTGACCACCTGACCGTCGTCACCGATGCCCACACTGACTTCTGGCGTGAAACCCACTATGGATTTGTCCGCGACAACGGCCACTTCCTGCACGTGCAAACCGCCGGCGCATTTACCGCCCAGGTGAAAGTCGAAGGCGCCTTCGCCGAGCTTTACGACCAGGCCGGCTTGATGGTGCGGGTGGATGAAGCGCATTGGGTGAAGATCGGCGCCGAGTTGTCGGATGGCGTGACGCTGCTCAGCAGCGTGTTGACCGACGAGGTCTCGGACTGGGCCACCGGTGTCTTTCCCGGTGACCCGCAGGCATTCTGGATTCGCGCCACGGTGGCCAATGGCGTGCTGCGGGTGCAAGTGTCGGTGGACGGCGTGCACTGGCCGCTGGTGCGCCTGGCGCCCTTCCCGGTCGCCGCGTCCTACCAGGTGGGCCCCTACTGCTGCACACCGGAACGCGCAGGGCTGCAGGTGCGGTTTTCCGAATGGCAGGTGGGCGCGCCCAACGGCAAGTCGCTGCACGACCTGTCCTGACTAGCCCCGGCTGCGGGCGACTTCCAGCGCCAATTCGGCAAAGTTGCGCGCGGCCACGCTGGGATGTGGCGGCAAGGCCACCGCGACGGCGCACATCGGCATATCAGCGATCACCGGAAACGCCAGCCCCGGCCGCGCGTAGAAGCGTGCCGTGGACAGCGCGGTGATGCTGATGCCGCGCTCGGCGGCGACTGCCTGCAATTCGGTTTCCACCGTCGAGGCTTCGTGCACGATGCGCGCCGGCTGGCCATTGCGATAGGCATCGGCAGTCCAGTAGCTGCGCCATACACCGCTGCCCGGCGCGGCAATGATCGGCTCGTCGAGCAGGTCATGAATGCTCACACGACTCTCCCCGGCCAAGCGATGCCCGGAAGCCAGGCAGGCCACGCACGGCTCGGTGACCAGCGTGTGCAACTCGATCTCCGCCAGGCCCAGCGGCGGGCGCAACACCGCGACGTCCATGCCGTCGTCGATGCCGGCGTGGGGCGAACCGAAATCGTATTCACGCACCACCAGTTCAATCTCGGGATAACGCCTGGCGAACACGCTGAGGATCTGTGGCATCAGGTCGACACCCGCGCCGATCAAGAAACCGATATTCAGGGAACCGCGTACCCCGCGTGCATGTTCCTGGGCGGTGCGTACCAGGCGGCTGACACCGTTGACGATGTCTCGCGCTTCCACCAGCAACGCCAAGCCCGCCTCCGTCAGTGCGACGTTGCGGGTGTTGCGCTGGAACAGCTGCACGTCCAGCAGCGCCTCGAACTGGCGGATCGTCTGGGACAGCGCCGGTTGCGAGACATGCAGGCGAGTCGCGGCGCGCACAAAGCTGAGCTCCTCGGCCACCACCACAAAGGCCTTGAGTTGACGGATGTCCACGCCGGAAGTTTGCATCGAGGCTCCTTGTGATAAGCCTTTGGGCCGAGGGTGAGAATCGCATGAGGCGTGACACCAAGGACAGCACAAATACTGTGGGGGGAGTTTGTCCTCTGCAGAGGTTGTCCTGTGCCAAGGGGGGTTGTCCTGGGCAGAGGGGTTGTCCTGTGCCAAGGGGGCTGGTTCTGGGCAGAAGGGTTTTCCTGTGGTGAGGGGACTTGTTCTGGGTAGAAGGGCTTGTCCTGTGGTGAGGGGGCTTGTCCCCCGTTGGGCTGCGAAGCGGCCCCAAAAAAAGCGGGAGCGCTTCGCACTCCAACGGGGGACAAGCCCCCTCACCACAGGACTAGCCCCATCACCACAGGACAAAGCCCTTGCCACAGGACAAGCCCCCTCACCACAGGTCGACCCAACTTCAGTGATCAGGCACTTCGCACAACCATGCCTTGAACGCCGCCATCGCCGGTGTTTCAGCCCGCGACTGCAAGCGCGTCAACCAATAACTGCCCGTGGTAATGCCCACCGCGAACGGCTGGCGAATCGCATCACTCTCCAGTTGCCGCGAGAACATCATCGCCGGTGCCAGTGCCACGCCGATGCCTTGCAGCGCCGCCTCCATCATCGCCAGCGACGAGTCGAACACAATGCTGCGCGGTACCAGGGTGTCGGCGGGCAGCCCGGCGGCCTGGAACCACAGGTTCCACTCATCGGCACGGTAGGAGCGCAGCAGCGTGTGCTTCAACAGGTCGGCCGGCGCGTGCAGTTGCTCGGCAATTTGCGGGACGCACAACACGGTCAAGGGGGCTTCGAGCAGTTGGCATGCATCAGTGCCGTGCCAGGCACCGGCGCCGAAGCGGATCGCGTAATCCAGGCCTTCGGCAGCCACGTCGACGCGGTTGTTGTGGGTCGACAGGCGCAGGTCGATAAACGGGTAGCGGCTCTGGAAGTCCGGCAGGCGTGGCAGCAGCCAGCCGACGGCAAAGGTGCCGACCGCGCCGACCGTGAGGACCTCGCGGTAATGCCCGCCCTCGAACTGGCCTAAGGTATGTGCAATGCGGTCGAACGATTCACGCACCACCGGCAGCAGGGTCTCGCCTTCGCGGGTGAGCATCAGCCCGCGTGGCAGGCGCTTGAACAAGGTGACATTGAGCTGCGCCTCGAGGCTCTTGACCTGATGGCTGACCGCCGCCTGGGTCACGCACAGTTCGATGGCGGCGCGGGTAAAGCTCAGGTGCCGGGCGGCCGCTTCGAAGGCGCGCAAGGCATTCAGCGGCAGATGGGAGCGAAGCATAGTGACCCTAGAATTTCTAATGGCTGCTGCGAGATATCATCGTTTGCCCAGGGTTGGCGAACTGCATACATTTGCCTCGCCCGCGCAGGCTCTCATCAATCGATCATTCTCATGGAAGCGTTATCATGCCCAAACATTTACGGTCTGGCGTGCTTAATTTCACCGCCATCGCGGCCTTTTTCAGCGCCAGCCACTGCCTGGCCGCCGCCGACCTGCAGGCCGTAGCCGACGCCAGCATCAAACCCCTGATGCAGCAGCAGTCTATTTCCGGCCTGGTCGTCGGCGTGATCAAGGACGGCAAGGCGCAATACTTTAACTACGGCGTCGCCAGCAAAGACACGCAGCAATCCGTCAGTGAAGACACCCTGTTTGAAGTCGGTTCGGTGAGCAAGACTTTCGCCGCGACCCTCGCTGGGTATGCGGTGGCCAGCGGCACACTCACGCTCTCCGACAAAGCCAGCCACTATTTGCCCGCACTCGCCGGCGGCACGTTCGATCACGTCAGCGTGCTCAACCTCGGCACCTACACCGCTGGCGGCCTGCCCCTGCTGTTCCCTGCCGAGGCGGATAACAACCAGCGCATGCTCAGCTACTTCCAGCACTGGAAACCCGACTTCGCGCCGGGCACCCAGCGCTTGTACTCCAACCCGAGCCTGGGCCTGTTCGGCTACCTCGCGGCACAAAGCCTGAAGCAGCCGTTCGATCAACTGATGGAAAAAACCCTGCTGCCCCAACTCGGGCTCAAGCACACCTTCATCAACGTGCCGAAAAGCCAAATGAGCCTCTACGCCCAAGGCTATGGCAAGGACGGCAAACCGGTACGCGTCAGCCCTGGCGCCCTGGACAGTGAAGCCTACGGGATCAAGACCAGTGCCGCTGACCTGCTGCACTACGTTGAAGTGAACATGCACCCGACGCGCCTGAGTAAAACCTTGCAGCAGGCGATAGGCGCCACTCACACCGGCTATTACACCGTGGACGGCATGACCCAGGGACTCGGCTGGGAAATGTACCCCTACCCGGTCCCGCTTCAGGTATTGCTCGACGGTAACTCCACAAAAATGGCCATGCAGCCGCACCCGGTCAACTGGCTGACCCCGCCACGAGCGCCGCACGCCGATACGTGGGTGAACAAGACCGGTTCCACCAATGGCTTTGGCGCCTATGTGGCCTACGTACCGAGCAAGGGGCTGGGGGTGGTGATCCTGGCGAACAAGAACTACCCGAATGGTGAGCGCGTGAAAGTCGCGCATGCGCTTTTGAGCGCGATGGATAACTGAGATCCGACACAAAACTGAACTGTGGGAGCGGCGGTGCGACTCGCCCGGCTCCCACAGGGTATTGCAGTGTTTTCGCCGGTTACATGCCCAGCCAGTGCGGCAACGCCAGTGAGATGAACGGCAGGTACGTGACCATGATCAGGAACACCAGCAGGATCATCAGCCACGGCAACGCCGCGCGAATCGTCTGCCCGAGGCTCAGGCCGGTCACCGCCGAGGTCACGAACAGGTTCAACCCGACCGGCGGGTGGACCAGGCCGATTTCCATGTTGACCACCATCACGATCCCCAGGTGAATCGGGTCAATGCCCAGCTTCATCGCAATCGGGAAAAAGATCGGCGCCAGGATCAGCACAATTGCCGACGGCTCCATGAAGCTCCCCGCCACCAGCAACACAATGTTGACCATGATCAGAAAGCCGATCGGCGTCAGCCCTTCGGAGATCACCCACGCGGTGATTTCCTGCGGGATCTGCTCGGTGGTCAGCACATGCGCAAAGAGCATGGCGTTGGCGATGATAAACATCAGCATGATCGCCAGGCGCCCGGACTCCAGCAGCACCTTGGGGCAGTCGCGAAACGTCATGTCCTTGTAGATGAACAGCGCGACAAACGCCGAGTACACCGCCGCCACCGCCGCCGCTTCGGTCGGGGTGAACATGCCGCTGTAGATGCCGCCGAGGATAATCACCAGCAGCAACAGGCCCCAGAATGCACGGCGTGCGCAGGTCAGCCACTCACGAAAGGTCGCGCGCGGCTGCGCCGGCAGCTTCTTGATGCGCGCGACAATGTAGATCGCGACCATCAGCATCAGCCCCAGCAGCAGGCCGGGAATCACCCCGGCCATGAACAGCTTGCCCACCGAGGTTTCCGTCGCCGCCGAGTACACCACCATCACGATCGACGGCGGAATCAGGATGCCCAGGGTGCCGGCGTTGCAGATGATTCCCGCGCCGAATTCCTTCGGGTAACCGGAGCGCACCATTCCCGCCACGGCAATCGAGCCCACCGCCGCCACCGTCGCCGGTGACGAGCCGGACAGCGCCGCGAACAGCATGCACGCCAGCACCGCCGCAATCGCCAGGCCGCCACGGATATGCCCGACACAGGCGTTGGCGAAGTCGATCAGGCGCTGCGCCACGCCGCCCGTGGTCATGAACGCACCGGACAGCAGGAAGAACGGAATTGCCAGGAAGGTGTAGGCGTCCGAGGTTTCGAACAATTTGATCGCCAGCGAACTCACCGAGTCCTGGCTGAACATCAGGATCGACACCGCGCCGGACAGGCCCAGGGAAATCGCGATGGGCACGCCGAGAAACATGAACACGAACAACAGCAGGAATAGACAGAGCACGGCCATCAGTGACGCTCCTCATGGCTGCCAGCCAACTTGCTGGCCTCACCGGCCTCGTCGGCCAGGCCCAACCCGACCTGACGGTGGGTAAAGATGCGGTAGAAAATTTCCAGGTAGCGGATAAACACCAGGGCAAAGCCGATCGGCACGATGATCACGATGTCGCCGACGTCGACGCCGTACTGGTCGAGGTCCTCGGCGCCGATATGGGCCGTCATCACCGCGCTGACCCACTTGTAGCTGGCGACCATGAACAGCCCGGCGTAGGCCAGGCAGCACAGGCACGCGAGCATCCCGAGCACGCGTTGCACCGGGCGCTTGGTCAGCTTGACCAAGGCGTCCACGCCCAGATGGCCGGCGGTGCGCACGCCGTAGGAAATGCCAAAGAAGATCAACCAGCCGAACATCGCCTTGGTCAGCGCCACGCTCCAGGTCATGTCCTGGGCCCAGGTCATGGTGTGGTCGCCCAGGGCATTGAAGAAATTGCTGCTCAAGGCCCATTTGTCGGCCAGGGAGAAAAACAGCGTGTAGATGTTGTTGAGCATGACGTAGACGAACGTCACCAGGGTCATGGCGGCCAGCAGGAAGGCAATAAAGCCTTCCTCCAGGTGCTCCCAGACGCGCCTTAGCGTTTGCATGGCAAAACCTCGCGAAACTGGACGGGGGTATTCACGGCAAGTCACTGACGAAACCGGATCAATGTGGTAGCTGGCTTGCCTGCGATGCGGGCGACTCGGTCTTTGAGGAACACCGAGGTGATGCCATCGCGGGCAAGCCCGCTCCCACAGGAGTCGGGTTTGTTTCAGCAATCAATTACTGGTTGGAAGCGTCGGCTGCCTTGATCAGGTCAGCCCCGATCTCACCCTCGAACTTCTGCCACACCGGACGCATGGCTTCGCGCCACAGCTGGCGTTGCTCGGGGGTCAGCTCGATGATCTCGCTGGTCTTGGCGTCGACGATCTTCTGCTTGGCCGACTGGTTCAGCGCCTCGGCCTGTTTGTTCACCTCGACGGTGACCTCGACCATGATCTGCTCCAGCGTTCTGCGGATGTCTGGCGACAGGCCGTTCCAGAAGGTGGCGTTGGTGATCACCATGTAGTCGATCAGGCCATGATTGGACTCGGTGAAGTACTTCTGCACCTCGTTGACTTTCTGGCTCTCATAGTTCGACCAGGTGTTCTCGGTGCCATTCACGGTGCCGGTCTGCAAGCCCTGGTACACCTCGGCGAAGCTCATCTTACGCGGGTTGGCGCGGATCGCCTTGAACTGCTCTTCAAGCACACTGGAGGCCTGCACGCGGAACTTCAGGCCACGGGCGTCCTTGGGTTCATGCAGGGCCTTGTTGGACGAGAGTTGCTTGAGGCCGTTGTGCCAATAGGCCAGGCCGAGGATGTTCTTGTCCTGCATCGAGGTCAGCAGGGCCTTGCCCTGGGCAGCCTGGAAACGGTCGACGGCAGCGAGGTCGTTGAACAGGAACGGCAGGTCATAGATCTGCACTTGCTTGGTGTATTGCTCGAACTTGGCCAGCGACGGCGCCAGCATCTGCACGTCGCCCAGCAGCAGCGCCTCCATCTCCTTGCCATCGCCGAACAGCGACGAGTTGGGGTACACCTCGACCTTGACCTTGCCCGGCAGGCGTTCTTCGGCGAGTTTCTTGAACAGCAACGCGCCCTGGCCCTTGGGAGTGTTTTCGGCGACCACGTGGGCGAACTTGATGACAATCGGATCCGCCGCCTGGGCCAGGCCCGCAGCGAACAAGGTGGCGGCGCACAGCAGCGCCCGGGAAAGCTTGAGCATGGGAAATCACCTTCTTATTGTTGTGTTGTAGGGCAAGGTGCCTGATGTCATGCGTGTAGTGAATTTCGAATTTTAGATACCTGCGTTCGGCGTGGACGAACGCGGCTCCGGCACACAACGAAGATCCAATCTGGGCGCTGGCTGGCCGGCGCCTACAGATGGGTTGTGTGAGTTATTTATGCGCAGCCAGCAGTCGCTGCGCACGCAACAGCACCGGCGCATCGACCATCTGCCCATCGACTTGATAGGCCCCTGCCCCATCGGCGCCGCCGTCTACCACGCGCTTGGCCCAGGCCAGGTCTGCCGCGCTCGGCGCCAGCGCCTCGTGGATCACCGCCACCTGCCGGGGATGAATGCACAGCGCGCCGGCAAAGCCCATTTCATACGCATGCCGGATCGAACGGCGCAGGCCCTCGGGGTCATCGATGGCCGGGTGCACGCCATCCAGCGGCGCCACCAAGCCTGCCGCGCGCGAATGCACGATCAACGCCAGGCGCGCCTGGTCGAGGGCGAACTGCGCGGCCGGCGTTTGGCTGCTGAGGTTCAAGTCCAGCGCCAGGTCCAGGCCACCGAACGACAGGCGTTGCACCTGCGGCGCACGGGCGATTTCAGCCACGGCCAACAAACCGCGCGCACTCTCGATAATCGGCCAGATCACTTTGCCGGTGGCGGCTACCACGGCGACCTGGGCGGCACTTTCCACCTTCGGCAACAACACGCCGGCCACATTTGCATGGGCTTTGCAGAACGCCACATCTTCGAAGTGCTCGGCATGCTCCGGCGCGTTGATGCGCACCCAGACCTGGGCACTGGGATTGGCGGTCAAAAACGCCGCAAGGTTATCCCGCGCCTGGCGCTTGAGGGGTTCTTCCACCGCATCTTCAAAATCCACGATCACTGCGTCGGCACCACTGGCCAGCGCTTTGGAAAAGCGCTCCGGCCGGCTACCGGGAACAAACAGCGCCGAGCGCACAAGAGGGTTTGGCATCACACAATTTCCTTGTTATCGCCCCCCGATAGGCGCTGGCTGGCCAGCGATAGCGGCCCAGAGGTCAAACCAAGACTCAAGGACGCCATCGCCGGCACGCCGGCGCCTACAAAGGGTGCGGGGTCAAATGACGCCGCGTGTTTTCAGGGTTTCAATGGCTTCGGCGCTGAAGCCGAGCTGGTCGAGAATCGCTTGGCTGTGCTGGCCCAACGCAGGAACGGCATCCATGCGCGGGGTAAACGCCGCATTGCGCCCCGGTGGCAGCAACGACGGCAGCGGACCGGCCGGGCTGTCGACTTCACGCCAGCGATCACGCGCCTTGAGTTGCGGGTGGTCCCACACGCCTTGCATGTCGTTGACACGCGCGCTGGCGATCTGCGCGTCCTCCAGGCGCTGGATCAGCGCCTCGGCATCCAACTGCGCAAAGCTGTCGACGATGATCTGGCGCAGCACCTCACGGTTGGCCGAGCGCTTGAAGTTGGCGCTGAAGCGCTCGTCCGTGGCCAATTGCGGGGTGAGCAGCACCTTGTCGCAGAACGCCGCCCATTCGCGCTCGTTCTGCAGGCCGAGCATCACCGTGCCGCCGTCGCCGGTGGGAAACGGCCCATACGGGTAGATCGTCGAATGCGCCGCGCCGGCACGGGGTGGCTGCGGTGCGCCGTCGAACGCGTAATACATCGGGTAGCCCATCCACTCCACCAGGCTTTCGAGCATGCTCACGTCAATGCGGCTGCCCTTGCCGGTCTTGCCACGCAGCAGCAGCGCCGAGAGGATGCCGCTGTAGGCGTACATGCCGGCGGAGATATCGGCGATGGAGCAACCAGCCTTGGCCATCTGGTCTTCGCCAGGGCCACCGGTGACTGACAAAAAGCCGCCTTCGCTCTGGATCAGCAGGTCGTAGGCTTTCTTCTTCTCGTAGGGGCCGCCTTCGCCATAGCCGGAAATATCGCAGACGATCAGCCGAGGAAAACGCTCGTGCAGCGCCTCGAACGACAAGCCCATGCGCGCCGCCGCACCGGGTGCAAGGTTCTGCACCAGCACGTCGGCATCCGCCAACAGGGCTTCGAGGATATCGCCGGCGGCGTCCTGCTTGAGGTCCAGGGTCAGGCTTTCCTTGGAGCGGTTGGTCCACACGAAATGCGAGGCCAGCCCACGCACGCGTTCGTCGTAGCCACGGGCAAAATCGCCGGCCCCGGGGCGTTCGATCTTGATCACGCGGGCGCCGAGGTCCGCCAGCTGGCGGGTACAGAATGGCGCGGCAATCGCATGTTCCAGGCTGACAACGGTGATGCCGTCCAGCGGTCGTTGGTTGCTCATGACAGTTCCTTCCTCAAAGCCAATCGGCCATGGACGCGGCGTTGCGCAAATCCCAGACCTTGGCGATCAATGCGTCGGCCTGGGCCGGTGTGCGCGCGGCGCTGAACTGGGTGAGGCGCTGGAATTTGTCGGCCAGTTCCGCGCGACTCAAGGTGTTGCCCGGGTCGCCCTTGGGCTCGTCGATGGCGCCGTGCAGCGTGCGGCCGTCAACCGTGGTGACGGTGACGCGGCCCAGCCAGCGCTGCGGATAGGCGCGGTCGACTTCGGGGTCGAGGGTCATGCTGACCTTGTCGCGAAACGCCGCCACGCCAGGATCAGTCAACGCCCGTTCGTGGAATTCGGTGAGCCCGGCCTTGCCATGCACGGCGATCAATCCCAGCACGGTGCCCATGGAGAACTTGGCCTGGTGCACGCTGGTCGGCACGTTCACTCGCCCCAGTACATCGATGGCGCCCTGATGCACGCGCGTTTGCACGTGGCTGATGTCGGCGGCGCTGAGGCCTTCGCGCTGCATCAAATCCAACAGCGCATCGGCGGCAGGATGGGTATGCCGGCACGAGGCGTGGAACTTGAACGAGGTTTCCAGCAGCGCCCAGCGGCTGCCCAGGCCAGCCGACAATTTGCCCGGCTCGGCGTCCGTGGACATGCCCGCCGCCAGGCCTTGGTCGCCTTCCAGGATATTGCGCGCGCCGGTCAGCCCATCCGCCGTCAGGTAAGCGGCGAGCAATCCGTCTGCTGCGGCCTTGGCCGTGTGCAGTTGCTTGGAGTCGGCGGCGTCGCGCAAAAACTCCCACAGCCCGGCGGCCTGGGTGCCGGCGCTGCCGAGCAAATTGATGAATTGTTCTTGGTTGAACGCCAACAACTTGCCCACCGCCACGGCCGCGGCCAGCGTGCCGACGGTGGCCGTGGTGTGGAAGATGCGGTAGTGGGAACGGCCCATGAATTCGCCGATGCGGATCCCGGCCTCATAACCGGCCACCGCGGCCAGCAGCAACTCGCGGCCGGATTTGCCAAGGTCCTGCGCCGCGGCCAAGGCGACGGGAAACACCACCGTTGCCGGGTGCAGCACCGAGCTGTTATGCAGGTCGTCCTGCTCCACCAGATGCGACGCGGCGCCGTTGACCAGCGCGGCGAAATACGCACTGCTGCTGCCACCGTTGACGATCACCTGCGCCGGGCCGCTGCTCGGTCCCATCTTTTGCGCATAGCGCTCGAACAACGGAATCGGGTGTGCGCCCTGGCTGGCCAGCGCCGACGCCAGCCAATCCAGGAACAGGTCTTCGGTGCGCGCCAACACGGGCTCGGGCAAGTGTTCGTAGTGCAACTCGGCAAGGAACCGACACAGGGCTTGGGTATGGCTCATGGTCAGGGCCTCAGAAGCTGCGTGGCAGTTCGAGCAAGTGCTCGGCCACGTAGGACAGGATCAGGTTGGTCGAGATCGGCGCCACCTGGTACAGGCGGGTTTCGCGGAATTTGCGCTCGACGTCGTACTCACAGGCAAAACCGAAGCCGCCGTGGGTTTGCAGGCAGGCGTTGGCTGCCTCCCAGGACGCCTTGGCCGCCAGGTACTTGGCCATATTGGCGCTGGCCCCGGCGTTCTGGCCGCTGTCGTATTCCTCGCAGGCGCGCCAGCGCATCAGGTCGGCCGCTTCGATTTCGATATGCGCTTCGGCAATCGGGAATTGCACGCCCTGGTTCTGCCCGATGGGCCGGCCAAACACCACGCGGTCGCGGGCATACGCACTGGCCTTTTCGATGAACCAGCGGCCGTCGCCGATGCATTCGGCGGCGATCAGCGTGCGCTCGGCGTTGAGGCCGTCGAGGATGTATTTGAAGCCCTTGCCCTCCTCGCCAATCAGGCTATCGAGGGGCAGTTCCAGGTTGTCGAAGAACAGCTCGTTGGTCTCGTGGTTGACCATGTTGGCGATGGGCTGCACGGTCAGGCCGTTGCCGATGGCCTCGCGCAGATCGACCAGGAAGATCGACATGCCCTCGGACTTTTTCTTCACCTCGGCCAGGGGCGTGGTGCGCGCCAAGAGGATCATCAGGTCGGAATGCTGCACCCGCGAGATCCAGACCTTCTGGCCATTGATCACGTATTTGTCGCCGCGCTTGATCGCAGTGGTCTTGATCTTGGTGGTGTCGGTGCCGGTGGTGGGCTCGGTCACGCCCATGGACTGCAGGCGCAATTCGCCGCTGGCGAGCTTGGGCAGGTAGAAGCGTTTTTGCGCCTCGCTGCCGTGTCGCAGCAAGGTGAACATGTTGTACATCTGGCCGTGCACGGTGCCGGAATTGCCGCCGCAGCGGTTGACCTCCTCGAGGATCACCGAGGCTTCCGCCAGGCCCAGGCCGGAGCCCCCGTATTCTTCAGGGATCATTGCCGACAGCCAGCCGGCGTCGGTCAGCGCCTTGACGAAGGCTTCGGGGAAGCCCTTTTCTTCATCGATCTTGCGCCAGTAAGCCGCGTCGAATTCGGCGCACAAGGCGCGCACACCGTCGCGGATAGCATTCAGTTCTTCGTTGTCATTGGGGTGCATGTCACGGCTCTCCGCCTGTTGTTCTTGGATTATTCGAAACGCACTTCGGCGGTCTGCGCGAGGCCGTCCGCATTGCCCGCCCATAGCGCGGCGACACCGTCGGCGGTCACGCGCCCGCCGACTTCAAACGGCTGCGGCGCAATCAACGGGCGTACGCCGCGATAGGCAAAATGGCGCAAGGTCGCGTCCGGATGCGCACGGCAAAAGGCTCGCAAGCTCAAGGTGGCGATCAGCGGACCATGCACCACCAGCCCGGCATAGCCTTCGGTGCCGGTGACGTAGGGGTAGTCGTAGTGAATGCGATGGCCGTTGAAGGTCACGGCGCTGTAGCGAAACAGCAGGGTCGGCGTCGGGTCGACCGCCTCTTTCCACTCGCCCCGGGCCAGGGCATCGCCGCTGCCGGCCTTGGGTGGCGTCGGTTCGCGGTAGACGATGTCCTGTTCTTCGCGGATGGCCAGGCGGCCGTCCTGGGAGTAGTCGTGGCGCACGGTAACGAACAGCAGCGAACCGGTGCGGCCGGTCTTTTCTTCGACCTGGGTGATGGTCGACACGCGCGTCGCCGCCTCACCGGCACGCAAGGCGTGCAGGAACTCGATACGCCCACCGGCCCACATGCGATTGCGATTGTCGGCCGGCGGCAGGAAACCGCCCCGGGCCGGATGGCCGTCGGTGCCCAGGGCAGTCTCCGGCAGCGGGTCCTGGAAAAAGCACCATTGCCACAGCGGTGGCAGGTCAGCACCCTGCTCTGGCACGGGTTCGCCGAAGGTGGCGGCGATTCGCTTGAGCAGGTTGGGGCTCAGGTGATCGTGGGCGGTTTCGCTTCGGCCGATCCAATCAGTGGCGCTCATCGGGTGCAGGTCCTCGGGCAGTGAGTGTCTGCCCCGGATCATGCAAGCGCGTGCCCGTTCTGAGAATTTGCATTTCAATAAACCAGCGTTCGGTTATGCTGAACGCCAGCCTCAATTACAAGCGTATTCCTTGTAGGCGCTGGCTTGCCAGCGCCCAGTTGCCATCACCGTTGCCCGAATAGGTGTCTTGCATGCACTTTGATCTCGCCGACCTGCGCCTGTTTATCCATATCGCCGAATCCCCCAGCCTGACCCAGGGCGCCAAGCGTGCGTTTCTCTCGCCGGCTGCCGCGAGTGCGCGGATCAAAGCCCTGGAGGGCCAACTCGACACGCGCCTGCTGTACCGCGACAGCCGTGGCGTGGAGATCACCCCGGCGGGCGAACGGCTGCTGCACCATGCGCGGTTGATCATGCGCCAGGTCGATTACCTGAAGAGTGAGTTCACCCAGTACGGCGTCGATTCTGCCGGGCATATCCGCATCTTCGCCAACACCACGGCGGTCACCGAGTTCCTCCCGGAGGTACTCGCGGGTTTCCTGTCGCAGCGCCCCGGCGTGACCGTGGACCTGCAGGAACGCCTGTCCCGCGATATCGTGCGCGGCGTGCTCGATGGCACCAGCGACATGGGCATCATCGCCGGCCCCGTGGAGGCCGCGGGTCTGCAGGTGCTGCACTTCAGCACCGATGAATTGGTACTGATGGTGCCGGTCGACCACCCGCTGGCGCAGCTGCCCTCGGTGACCCTGGAGCAAACGCTCGCCTACCAGCATATCGGCCTGCATGAAGGCAGCACGTTGTTGAGTTTCCTGCGTGAGCACGTGGAACGCCTGGGCAAACATTTGTCGTTGCGCATCCAGGTGTCGAGCTTCGAGGCGATCTGCCGGATGGTCGAGGCCGGGGTCGGGATCGGCATCATTCCAGAGTCTGCCGCCGTGCGGCACAGTCGCACCATGCAGTTGGTGGCGGTGAAGCTGGATGAGCCCTGGGCGATTCGCGAGCGCAGCATCCTGGTACGCGAGCTGGAAGCACTGCCGGGGACCATTCGTGCATTGATTGCCACGCTGATGCCGCAGAGCGCCTAAGCTCAGCAGTCACCTTGCCAGAGGAGACGCCCCATGCAACTCGAAGGATCCTGCCATTGCGGCGCCGTGACGTTCAGCCTGAACAGCGCCCACCCCTACCCTTACCAGCGTTGCTATTGCTCGATCTGCCGCAAGACCCAAGGCGGTGGCGGCTACGCGATCAACCTGGCCGGGGACACCCAGAGCTTGAAGGTGCAGGGCCGCAAACAGATTTCGATCTATCACGCGCGGCTCAAGCCCGAGGGCGCCAGTCGCGCCCACGCCAGCACCGCCGAGCGGCACTTCTGCTCGCAGTGCGGCAGCGCCCTGTGGCTGTTCAGCCCGGAATGGCCGGAACTGATCCACCCGTTCGCCTCGGCCATCGACACGCCCTTGCCGGTACCGCCGCAACACACGCACCTGATGCTCGGTTCGAAGGCGCCCTGGGTCGAGGTCAGCGTGCGCAAGGGCGACCTGCAGTTCGAGGAATACCCCGAGGAATCCATCGCCCAATGGCATGAGCGCCTGGGGTTGACCCGTTAACAGTCTTTGACAGTTTCCCGACAAAGCTCGCAAAGATTGTCGGACCGCGCTTCCCTAGCATTCGAGCATCCAAACGGCCATCCGGGTGCTCTTCATGTTTCGCACATTGCGCGGTATTCCGCTGTTGGGTTGCCTGCTCGGCAGTCTCGGTTGCCAAGGGCAATCGCCGGCCCCGCCGCCGATTCCCAAGGGTGACTACGGCGCCGTCATTCGCTACCTGCAGGCGCGTATCCCGCGCGACATGGCGCGCGACAATGTGGCCGGCCTGTCGATTGCCCTGGTCAATGGCCAGGAACTGATCTGGGCGCGCGGCTTCGGCCTGGCCGACAAGGCGCGGGGCGTGCCGGTCACGCCGAACACGGCGTTTCGCGCCGGCGGCATTTCCAAACTGCTGACCGCCACGGCAGCCTTGCAACTGGTCGAGCAACAGCGGCTGGCCCTGGATGCCCCGATCCAGCAGACCCTGCGCGAGTTCCATGTGCGTTCGCGCTTTCATGCCGACCCGGCCGCCGCCGACCGCGATATCACCTTGCGGCGGTTGCTCAGCCACCAATCGGGCCTGCCCAGCGAACACCTGCGCGACCTGCGCAGCGACTTCGCCATGGGCCAGATGCCGATGCGCGTCTCGGGCGTGTGGCTGAGCAGTCCACCGGGCTCTCAAGTGGCCTATTCCAACCTTGCTTATGCGCTGGTCGGGGCCGCCATCGAACGCGCCAGCGGCAACAGCTTCGAAGCCCAGTTGCAGCACAGCCTGCTCAAGCCGCTGGAGATGAACCAGTCGGGGTTTATCGGCACCCGCAGCGCGCAGGACTACCGCGCCCAAGGCTACGAGGACGGCATCGCCAGCCCCGATGCCCAGGTGCGCGACCTCGCCGCAGGTGGTTTGTGGACCAGCCCCAAGGACCTCGCGCGCTACCTGCAGATGCTGTTTGCCCACGGCATCTACAAAGACCAGCGGCTGCTGCGCAGTGCCTCGATTGAGCAAATGTTCACCCAGCAAAACACCGGCAACGCGCTGGACTTCGACTGCCAGATGGGCCTGGCCTGGTTCCTCGCGCCCTGCGGTGACGAACCGGTCGGCCCCGCCCTACGCACCTACCAGCACAGCGGTGGAGGGGATGATTTTGCTGCACAGTTGACCCTGCTGCCGGACCAGCAACTGGGCGTGATCATCATGGCCAATGACAGCCATGCCGAGGAACTGGTCGCCACGCTGGCCACCGACACCCTGCGCCTGATGCTGCAGGCACAAACCGGCCAGGCAGTCTGCGCCGATGACTGCCAGGCGCCCAGCCATGGCCTCAAGTTGCGCCACGTGCCGGCGGCCATCGACCGCAAGCGCCTGGCCGGGTTCTATGCGACCGCCTGGGGCGTGTTTCGCATCAAGGATGGCCACAGCCGGCTGGCTGGCGAGTTGGCCGGCTTCGATTTCGAGTTGCTGCGCGACGACGAAGGCTGGTTGCGCGCGCAGAAAAAAGTCCTCGGCTTCTGGCTCAAGGACCTCGGCGAACTCAGCCGCATCCAGTTGGACGTTGTCACGGTGCAAGGCCGCCAGATGCTCACCGCGCGCAGCCACGGCCAACGCATTGCCATCGGCGAGCGAATCGAGCCGCCGCCCTTGCCCCTGGCCTGGGCCGACACCATCGGCACGTATCAAGTGCTCAACACCCATGAGCCCGACGCACCGTTGAGCGGTGTCAGCGTGCGCCTGGAAGACGGCTTCCTGGTGATGCGCGGCCAACGGCACGACGAACCGCTGACCGACTACATCCTGCTGCCGGTCGACAACGCCCACGCGGTGCTGGCCGGTAACGGCTATGGCCTGGGCGACACCGTAAGCCGCCAGGTCAACGGCCTCAGCGCCTCGGGCTACGCCTTCAAACGCACGCAATCCCCTCATAAACCCCTGGTTCTCTAACCCCCTGGATGGACATTCTTATGCGCTCGACCACCCTGTGCCTGTCGCTCTCCTCACTGTGCCTGCTGGCCGGTGCCGACCGCGCCCTGGCCGAAGACTGGCAATACAGCCTCAAGGCCGGCGTGGCCAACGCGCCGCGCTACAGCGGCAGCGACCAGCGCATGAGCGCGCCGCTGCTGGGCGGCAAAGTCGTCAGCCCGTGGGGGATTTTCCTCGACACCGACAAAGGCCTGGGCTGGGGGTATGAAGGCAACGCCTTGAGCTTCAGCACCTACGTGGGCGCCAGCAGTTCGCGTAAAGACAAGAACGAAAGCCTGCACGCCGGCTCCAAGCGACTCAAGGGCATGGGCGAGATCAAGGCCCGTCCGCAAGTGGGGGTAAGCGCAAGCTACAACCTGGGCGGCGTAATCGTCGGCGCGACCCTGGAGCACGCGCTCAAGGAAGACGACCACAAGGACAGCGGCAAGGCCTTCACCCACCTGGAACTGAGCCTGGGCACCAACCTCTATGACGGCCGCTACGGTTCGGTCGACGCCAGCCTCAGCAGCCATTTTGGTGACCGCAATTACCTGCAGACCTGGTACGGCGTGACCACCGGCCAAGCGGCGCAAAGCCGCTTCCAGGCCTACAAGGCCGGTGCAGGCAACATCAGCAACGGCCTGAACCTGGTGTGGAGCGTGCCGATCAGCGAACACACCGAATTCTCGACCCTGCTCGATGTGCAGTACCTGGCGGATGAAGCGGGCAAGAGCCCGATTGTCGAGCGCAGGCTACAAACGTCGGTGATGGGCGTGCTTGAGTACACGTTCTAATGAGGTAACCCGATCAACCTGTGGGAGCAAGCCCCTCCCACCGGTGAGTTCTGCACGATGGACGCTTGTTACTCGGCATACGCCCAGGTCATCCGGAACGACGCCCCGCCCCACTCTGAATCCAATACTTGCACCTGCCCGCCATGCCACTGCGAAACCCGCTGCACCAGCGCCAGGCCGAGGCCGAAGCCACCGGTGCGGCGGTCGCGGCTGGCGTCCAGGCGCATGAACGGCTGGAAGATCTTCGCGCGACCGTCCTCGGGCACACCGGGGCCGTCGTCGCACACGCGCACTTCATAGCCGCTGCCGAACTTGACCAGCGACACTTCGACCCGGCGCTCGGCGTAGCGGATGGCATTGCGCAGCAGGTTGATCACCGCACGTGCCATGAAGCGCGGTTCGATCTGGATAAAGTCCACCTCGCAGGTGCGCAGCGACAGCTGGATGCCAGCCGCCTCGGCCTCCAGCGCCACGCTGCCGATCACGCTGTCGAGCCAGCTGTGGGCCTCGATGCGCTCGCGGGTCACCTGGGTGGCGCCGCGCTCCAGGCTGGCATAGGTGAGCAGTTCGGAGACCATTTCTTCCAGCTCGCCGAGGTCGGCGTACATGTCGGCGATCAACGCGCGGCTCTCGCGCGGGTCGGCCTGTTGCTTGAGCTGGTCGAGCTCGAACGACAGCCGCGCAATCGGCGTGCGCAGCTCGTGGGACACCGCGTTGGTGAGTTCACGTTGATTGGCGATCAGGCTTTCGATGCGTTCGGCCATCTGGTTGAAGTGCCCGGCCAGCTCACGCACGGTGGAGCGTCGCGGCAGCAGGATGCGCGAGCCGAGGTCGTTGTCGCCAAAGCGTTGCGCGGCCAGGCGGATATGCTCCAGGTCCCGCCAGTGCGGGCGCACCCAGAAGTACAGGACGATGGCCAGGCACAACCCGAGAAACCCATAGGCCCACAGGTACAGCCATTTGGGTTCTTCCGGCAGCTTGATTTCCAGCAACTGTGGGCCACCGTCGATGCTGGTGAGGAATTCCCGGAAGTCGCCACGCACCACCAGCAACCCTTCGGCCAGCAGTTGTTGTTCACGCGCGGTCAGCGCCTGGGTGTCTTTGGGCACCAGCTTGAGGCGCAGGCCGTAATGCACTTGCAGCTCGTCCAGCCGGGCCTGGCGCTCGTCCCCGCGCAGTGGCCGTAATTGCTCTACCAGCCCATAGGCCGGACCGCGCAGGGCTTCGCGGTTATAGGTTTCATTGGCCTCGGGCAACAGCTCGTCGAAGGTGTAGTTGACCAGCCAGATCGCCGCCGCCAGGCCGATCGCCAAAATCACATACAGGCGCAGAAACAGCCGCAGCATCTAGACCTCCCACGCAAACGGATTGAACAGATAGCCCTTGCCCCAGATGGTCTTGATGCACACCGGCTCGCGGGGATTGTCATTGAGCTTGCTGCGCAACTTGCTGATGTACACATCGACGCTGCGGTTAAGGCCATCGAAGGCGATGCCGCGCATGCGGTTGAGGATGTCGTCGCGCGAGAGGATCTTGCCGGCGCTGCTGGCCAGCAACCACAGCAGTTCGAACTCCATGGTGGTGAGGTCGACCTGCTCCTCCCCAAGGCTGACCACCCGGCAACTGCGGTCGATCGCCAGCCGCCCGAAGGCGATGGAGCCGCGCACCGTCGGCTCCGGCGCCTGCCGACGCTGCAGCGCGCGCAGGCGTGCGAGCAGCACCGGGGGCTTGATCGGCTTGATCACATAGTCGTCGGCTCCGGACTCCAGGCCGAGGATGTGGTCCAGGTCATCTTCCTTGGCGGTGAGGATCACAATCGGCGTGTCCGACACATTGCGAATCTCGCGGCACACATGCAGGCCGCTCTGCCCCGGCAGCATCAGGTCGAGCACGACGATTTTCGGCTTGAACTCGAGAAACGCCGCCAGGGCTTCATCGCCGCGGTGCACCACGCGCACCTCGAAGCCATGCTGCGACAGAAAGTGCGCGATCAGCCCTGCCAGCTTCTCGTCGTCCTCAACGAGCAGGACCTTGCCCAGACCCAGGTTTTCCATAAGTTCTCAGTGTGCAAAGGCGGATTGAAGAGTGGGCATTATAGGTGGCAAGCTGGGCCTCTGACCCCACTGGTCAACGGCGGCCGACGAAGCTTCATGCTTTTAAGAGTTTTTAACAAATAGCCCGCACTCTTTAACGCCATTCACAGGGAGTTGTATGCGCAAGGATTACCTGGCGTTCTTCGTTTCACTGTTCCTGTCACGGCTGGCAGACCAGATCCTGCTGTTTATCGTGCCGTTGATCGTGTTTCAGACCACCCAGAGTGTGTCGTGGGCCGGGCTGGCGTTTTTCGTCGAGTCACTGCCACGCTTTCTCGCCTTCCCGGTGTGCGGCGCATTGTGTGACAAGTTTTCTCCGGTGCGCATTCTGCATATCAGCCAGGTCTACCGGGCGCTGGCGTGTGGGGTGGCGGTGGCACTGTACGCGGTGTTCGACGGTATTTATTGGATCGTGGGGCTTTCCGCGCTGTGCGGGGTGCTGACCACCCAGGGCATCATGGCCCGCGAAGTGCTGATGCCGCATGTTTTCCAGCAATACAGTTATGCCAAGACCCTCTCCTACTCGCAGATCGCCGACCAGAGCGGCTTGGTGCTGGGGCCGCTGATTGCCGCACTGATGCTGCAAGTGTGGGCCTGGCATTGGGTGGTACTGGGCATCGCCGGCCTGTTTGTGCTGGCGGACCTGGCCATGTGGGCCTGGCAGCGCAGCAATACAGTGACGCTTGCACACCATGCGCAGCACCGGGATATCTGGGTGCAACCGCTGCGTATTGCCTTCGGGCATATCCAGCAGTTGGCGGGGCTCAAGCGCTTGATTGCGCTGACGGTCGGGGTCAACTTGATCATCGGGGTCACGCTGGCCACGTCCGCCGCCATGGTCATCGGTCTCTACGCGGCAGACAAGGATGCCTACGCCCTGCTGCAAGCCGCCGGCGCCCTGGTGACCATCGCGATTCTGTTTTACCTGGCGCGCAGCGCACTGCCACTGAAAGTGCTGGGTGGCCTGTCGTATGTGTTGATCGCCGTCGGCGCATTGATCACCGCCCTCAGCCCGACGCTATGGGCTTACACCCTGGGCTTTTTGCTGGTGATCGGCTTCGACAAGATGTATAGCGTGTACATGCGCAGCGTCCGGCAAAAAGTCATCCCGGTGCAGGACTTCGGCAAGACCGTCGGTGTGATCACCCTGCTCAACAACCTGCCACAACCGTTGGCCGGCCTGGCGGTTGCGCTGCTGGCCAGCCCGTTGGGCACGCAAACGGTGATCCTGCTGCTGACCGCGATCACCGCGTTGATCGGCGTGGCCGTGGCCTCAGGCTGGTACGCCACTGTGAAAGCGGAACTCGATGTCGGGTGACTCGATCAGTTCCTGCTCGGCCGCCCGCACCCGCTCGATCACCTGGGCGATGTCCTTGGCGTCGCCGTACTGGTAGGCCAGCTTGAGGTAACCCTGGAAGTGCCGCGCCTCGCTTTTCAGCAGGCCGAAGTAGAACTTGCCGAGTTCTTCGTCCAAATGCGGCACCAGGGCTTCGAAACGCTCGCAACTGCGCGCTTCGATAAATGCGCCGACCACCAGCGTATCCACCAACTTGACCGGTTCGTGGCTGCGCACCACCTTGCGCAACCCGGAGGCATAACGCCCGGCGTGCAACTGGCGCAGTTCAACCTTGCGCTTTTTCATCAGGCGCATGACTTGTTCGTGGTGCACCAGCTCTTCGCGGGCCAGGCGCGACATCATGTTGATCAGGTCAACATGGCCGTGGTACTTGGCAATCAGGCTGAGGGCGGTGCTGGCGGCCTTGAATTCGCAGTTCTTGTGGTCGATCAGCAGGGTGTCCTGATCGGCCAGCGCGGCCTGGACCCAGGCGTCGGGGGTGCGGCAGCCGAGGAATTCGTGGATTTCGGGCAGGTTCATCGGGCTCACGGGTAAAGGATCACAAAAGGGCGCCGATTATACCGACCGCGCCGCAGACCACCAGCCACCGGCCTTGATGTGCATCAACATGACGTCCGGCGAGCAGCAACTATAGTTGTTCCAGCCCGCCCCTTTTTGGAGATCCCGATCATGCAAGCCATTCGCAGCATCCTGGTGGTCATCGAGCCCGAGCATTCGGAAAGCCTGGCCCTCAAGCGCGCGAAGTTGATCGCCGGGGTCACCGGCGCGCACCTGCACCTGCTGGTGTGCGACCGCAAGCACGAGCACTCGGCGCTGTTGAGCCTGCTTAAATCCTCCCTGCAAGAGGACGGCTACAGCGTCACCACCGAGCAGGCCTGGAATGAGAGCCTGCACGAAACCATCATCGACGTGCAGCAGGCCGAAGGCTGTGGCCTGGTGATCAAGCAGCATTTCCCCGACAGCCCGTTGAAAAAGGCCCTGTTGACCCCGGCAGACTGGAAGTTGCTGCGCTACTGCCCAACGGCCGTGCTGCTGGTCAAGACCGCTACGCCGTGGGCTGGCGGGGTGATCCTGGCCGCAATTGATGTGGGCAACACCGATGGCGAGCACCGTTCGCTGCACAATTCGATCATCGATCATGGCTTTGATATCGCCAGCCTGGCCAAGGCGCAGCTGCATGTGATCAGCGCGCATCCGTCGCCCATGCTGTCGGCGGCGGACCCGACCTTCCAGCTCAAGGAGACCATCGAGGCGCGCTATCGCGAGCAATGCAAGGCTTTCCAGGCTGAGTTCGATGTGGACGATGCGCACCTGCATATCGAGGAAGGCCCGGCGGATGTGCTGATCCCGTTCGCGGCGCATAAATGGCAGGCGGCGGTAACCATCATCGGCACCGTGGCGCGCACCGGGCTTTCCGGGGCGCTGATCGGCAATACGGCGGAGGTGGTGCTGGATGAGGTGGAAAGCGACGTGCTGGTGCTTAAGCCGCAGGAGCTGATGGATCACTTGGAGGAACTGGCCACCCAGGCCTGACACGCAGGCCGGTGCCGGCTGGCTTCAAAGGTGGGAGCTTCATCAGTGCCCAAACGCGTCCTTGAGAAACCCCGGGGCGATATAGCGCTGGTAGTGGGCCTCGGACAAGATAAAGAACTCGCGGTCGATGGCGTCGCGCAAGTCCGGCAGGTTCCAGTCACGAAACTCCGGCAACAGCACCATGCCATAGGCTTCCAGGTTGGAAATCACCCGCGCGCCCCGGGCAATCAACTGATAGGCCCAGCAGTACTCGGACTGGTGCGGCACGAAGCGAATCTTGCGCTGCTCCAGCTGGCCGCGCAGGGTCTTGGGGTCGAAAATCTCCAGTTTGCCGGCCATCACCTGCACCAACAGCTGCTCGAGGCGCAGCCACACTGCCCGTTTTTCTTCTTCGTTATAGCCATTCCACTGGATCACTTCGTGGTGGAAACGCTTGCAGCCACGGCACACGAGATCGCCGTAAACCGTGGAGCACAGGCCGACGCAGGGGGTCTTGATGGTTTGGTTGGACATGGGCAACGACACGCAAATCAGCGAAACAGTGCGCCATGTTAGCCCTTTGTCTAACCTTCATCACCCTGCAAACTTGGCGAGGCAACTTACCTTTAGAAATTTTTTGCCGTAGAATCATCCGGCCTTGTAAGGCGCCAATAATCCGCTGGAAGCTGTTTTCAAAGCGTCACGAGCACAGTCGTTCCTTCAGAACGGTGTTGGCGTGGGTTCGACCCGGTAGGTCAGGACCCCCGCCAACCCTCATCAGCTCCGTTCTGCAGGCGTAAAACTTTGAAAGCAGCTTCTGTGAGGAATGCCGGCAGCGCTGGCTTTGCGGCCCAAAAAGCCCCCGAGCGCATGCGTGCCGATCATTTCTGGATGAGCGTCCCGTGGGACCACTGATGAGGGTAATAACTGTGCTTGAAGCCTACCGCAAACATATCGAAGAGCGTGCCGCCCTGGGTATCGTTCCCCAGCCGCTTAACGCCGAACAAACCGCAGGCCTGGTCGAGCTGCTGAAAAATCCTCCGGCTGGCGAAGAAGAATTCCTCGTTGACCTGATCACCAACCGTATTCCACCAGGTGTTGACGAAGCTGCCTACGTCAAGGCCGGTTTCCTGTCTGCCCTGGCCAAGGGCGAAGCCACTTCCCCCCTGATCAGCAAGCAACGCGCTGTTGAACTGCTTGGCACCATGCAAGGCGGCTACAACATCGTGACGTTGGTCGAGCTGCTGGACGACGCCACCCTGGCACCTGTCGCCGCCGCCCAACTCAAGCACACCCTGTTGATGTTCGATGCGTTCCACGACGTCGCTGAAAAAGCCCGTAACGGCAACGAACACGCCAAGGCCGTAATCCAGTCCTGGGCCGACGGCGAGTGGTTCAAGAACCGTCCGACCCTGGCCGACAAGATCAGCCTGCGCGTGTTCAAGGTCACCGGCGAAACCAACACCGACGACCTGTCCCCTGCCCCGGACGCCTGGTCGCGCCCTGACATCCCGCTGCACGCCCTGGCCATGCTGAAAATGGCTCGCGAAGGCATCGTGCCGGACGAGCAAGGCAAGACCGGCCCGATGAAGCAGATCGAAGAGATGCGCGGCCAAGGCTTCCCGATCGCCTACGTCGGTGACGTGGTCGGTACCGGTTCGTCGCGTAAATCGGCGACCAACTCGGTACTGTGGTTCTTCGGCGACGACGTCCCCTACGTGCCGAACAAGCGCGCTGGCGGCTTCTGCTTCGGCAGCAAGATCGCTCCAATCTTCTACAACACCATGGAAGATGCCGGCGCACTGCCGATCGAATTCGACGTCACCAACATGAACATGGGCGACGTGATCGACCTGTACCCACATGCTGGCAAAGTCACCAAGCACAACAGCGATGAAGTACTGACCACCTTCGAAATGAAGACGCCAGTACTGTTGGACGAAGTCCGTGCCGGCGGTCGTATCCCGCTGATCATCGGCCGTGGCCTGACCGAGAAGGCTCGCGCCGAGCTGGGCCTGCCGCCTTCGACCCTGTTCAAGCTGCCGGAAGCACCGGCTGAAAGCACCAAGGGCTTCACCCTGGCGCAGAAAATGGTCGGCCGTGCCTGCGGCCTGGCAGAAGGCAAAGGCGTTCGTCCTGGCACCTACTGCGAACCGAAGATGACCACCGTGGGCTCCCAGGACACCACCGGTCCAATGACCCGTGACGAACTGAAAGACCTGGCGTGCCTGGGCTTCTCGACCGATCTGGTAATGCAGTCCTTCTGCCACACCGCGGCTTACCCCAAGCCGATCGACGTGACCACCCACCACACCCTGCCTGACTTCATCATGACCCGTGGCGGTGTATCGCTGCGTCCAGGCGACGGCATCATCCACAGCTGGCTGAACCGCATGCTGCTGCCGGACACCGTCGGTACCGGTGGTGACTCCCACACCCGTTTCCCGATGGGCATCTCGTTCCCAGCCGGTTCTGGCCTGGTCGCGTTCGCCGCAGCCACTGGCGTGATGCCACTGGACATGCCGGAATCGATCCTGGTGCGCTTCAAAGGCAAAATGCAACCTGGCATCACCCTGCGTGACCTGGTGCACGCCATTCCTTACTACGCGATCCAGGCCGGCCTGCTGACCGTAGAGAAGAAAGGCAAGAAAAACGCCTTCTCCGGCCGCATCCTGGAGATCGAAGGCCTGAACGACCTGACGCTGGAGCAGGCTTTCGAGCTGTCCGACGCCTCGGCTGAACGTTCGGCTGCCGGTTGCACCATCAAGCTGTCCAAGGACTCCGTCACCGAGTACCTGAACTCCAACATCACCCTGCTGCGCTGGATGATCGGCGAAGGCTACGGCGATGCACGCACCCTGGAACGTCGTGCTCAAGCGATGGAAGCCTGGGTTGCCAACCCGGAGCTGATGGAAGCCGATGCCGACGCCGAATACGCCGAAATCATCGAGATCGACCTGGCCGAAATCAACGAGCCGATCCTCTGCGCACCGAACGACCCGGACGATGCCCGTCTGCTGTCGAGCGTTGCCGGCGAGAAAATCGACGAAGTGTTCATCGGTTCGTGCATGACCAACATCGGTCACTTCCGCGCTGCCGGCAAACTGCTGGAGCAGGTCAAGGGTCAGCTGCCAACCCGTCTGTGGCTGTCGCCGCCGACCAAGATGGACGCTCACCAACTGACCGAAGAAGGCTACTACGGCATCTACGGCAAGGCTGGCGCGCGCATGGAAATGCCGGGCTGCTCGCTGTGCATGGGTAACCAGGCACGTGTAGAACCGAACTCGACCGTGGTGTCGACGTCGACCCGTAACTTCCCGAACCGTCTGGGTGACGGCGCGAACGTCTACCTGGCGTCCGCCGAGCTGGCGGCAGTTGCCTCCACGCTGGGTCGCCTGCCGACGGTTGAAGAGTACATGGGCTACGCAGCGAAACTGGACACCATGGCCAGTGACGTTTACCGCTACCTGAACTTCGACCAGATCGCTGAGTTCCGCAAGATCGCAGCCAGCGCCAACATCCCGGTGATTCAAGCCTAAGGGTGTGTTGACGTAAAAGACGCCGCGTACCGCAAGGTACGCGGCGTTTTTTTTGCAAGCTGCAAGCTTCAAGCTTCAAGCTTCAAGCTTCAAGCTTAGAGCTTAGAGCTTAGAGCTTGTCGCTTGTCGCTTGCAGCTTGTAGCTTGTAGCTTGCAGCTTCTAGCTTGTGCTGGCCTCCAGCGCCAGTTGCACCGCGCCGTCGACGCTCAGGCCGCTGAGCAGCACCTGCGGCGCCAACGCCTCGGGCAGTCCCTGCAGCACCTCGCGGGCGTCATGCCGCACACGGGCCAGCACCAGGCGCTTGCCCTCCCCGCGCACCTGGGCAAAAAAACCTGCCAGTGCTTCGATACTGGTGCCGTCAAGGTCGGGCGACTCTTCCAGGCTCAGCACCACTGCGTCGACTGGAGACTGACGCATCAAGCGCAACGCCGCGCCCAGGATGCGCTCGGCATTCGCGAAAAACAGCGCCTCACTGGGCCGCACGATCAATACCCCGGGCACTGCCACAGCATCGGGATGGTGCAGGCGATCGACAAAGTCGTGGCTGTTGCCCAGGCGCCCGAGCACCTGCAGGTCGGCTGAGGACATCTGGCGCAACATCAGCATCACGCTGATTGCAACCGACACCAGCAAGCCATCCAGCACGCCGAGCACCAGCACGGCCGCCACCGCGCAGACCACCAGCAACCGATCGCGCCGCCAGATGAAATAACGCCCCAGGGGTTGCAGGCTCAAGCCTCGGCCCAAGGCATAGATGACGACGGCCGCCAGCACCGGCTCCGGGGTGAGCGCGACATAGGGCAACACCGTCAGCACAATCACCAGGATCACCAGCGCGGCGAAGATTCCCGCCAAGCGCGAGTAGGCACCGGCCGCCTCGTTGGCCGAAGTCGCCGAGTAACCGGCACCCGCCGGCATGCCGTGGAACAGCCCGGACACCAGGTTGGCCGCACCGAGCGCGAGCAGATCACGGTTGGATGACACCCGGTCGCCATGCTTGAGGGCGAATGAGCTGATGGAACCGTAGGACTCGGCGTACAGGATCATCACCAGCGCAAACGCCAATTCCCCCAGGCGCAGCCAATCGGCGAACGGCAACACCGGCAAATGCCCCAGCTCCAGGCGCAGGTCGATCATGCCGATCAGGGCCACGCCGTGGGCCTGCAGATTCAGGTATTGCCCGGCCGCGATGCCAAGCACCACGACCACCAGCCCGCCAGGCACGCGCGGCATGCGTGCACACACCCAGAGCAGCAGCAACGCCACCCCGGCCACCATGGCCGCCGGCCAGTTCCACTGTGGCAGTTGCTCGAGCAATTGCGGCAGGAAACGGACCAGGTTGTTATCGGTCAGGTGCACGCCCACCACACTCGCCAACTGCTTGAGGATGATGGTCAGCGCCAGGCCGAAGGCAAAGCCACGCAACACCGGCTTGGCGATAAACGAGGTGACGCCGCCGAGCTTGAACAGCCCGGCCAGCAGGAAAAACACGCCGGTGACCAGCACCAGCCCGAACGCCAGGGACAGCCGCAGCGCCGGGTCATCTGCGGCCAGGCTGGACGTTGCGGCCGCCAACACCGCCGCCGAAGACGAGGTGGCCGAGACAATCGCAAAACGGCTGGTGCCGAACAGGCCGTAGCACACCAGGCCGGCGAACAAGGCAATCACCCCGGCCTGGGGCGGCAGCGCGGCGATGCTCGAATAGGCCACGGCTTCCGGCAGCAGCAGGCCGGCAATCGATAAGCCGGCGAGCAGGTCCTGGGTACGGGTGGGCGGCGCAGCCACGGGGGTAGCAGGTTCAGTGTTCAAGCGGCCCGACCATCCTGGCAAATGAGGTGCGTCAGCTTAGCCTGCATTGAGGTTTTTCGAGCGCAAAAAAAAGCCGATTCGCGGTCTGCGCGAATCGGCTTTTTGGCGTGAGTCCCGCGGTCAGGACAGCAGCGAGTAAATCAACGCGGTAATCGCCACCAGGCCGACCGCCGTGACAAACACGTTGGACGCCTGCCCACGGTACTTGGCCATCGCCGGTACCTTGCGGATCGCGTACATCGGCATCAGGAACAGGATCGACGCGATGATCGGGCCGCCCAGGGTCTCGATCATGCCGAGGATGCTCGGGTTGAGCGTGGCGACGATCCAGCACACCACCAGCATGAACGCGGCGGTGATGCGGTCGAGAGTCTTCGCAGCCGGGCGCCGGCCGCTCTTGAGCACCAGGCCCTTGAGGCCTTCGCTGGCACCGATGTAGTGACCGAGGAACGACTTGGCAATCGCCACGAACGCGATCAACGGTGCGGCGAACTCGATGGTCGGGTTGTTGAAGTGGTTGGCCAGGTACGACAGGATCGACAGGTTCTGCGCTTTCGCTTCGGCCAGTTGCGCCGGCGACAGGGTCAGCACGCAGCTGAACACGAAGAACAGCACCATCACCACCATCAACAGGTGCGCGCGGGACAGGATCTGCGAGCTGCGCTCATCGGCGTGGGCACCGTACTGGCGCTTCTGGTCCACCGCGAAGGCCGAGATGATCGGCGAGTGGTTGAACGAAAACACCATCACCGGGATCGCCAGCCACAGCGTATTGAGCAGCGCGGACGGCGCCGGCACCACACTGGCGGTGCTGAGGATGCCGCCCGTCCAGTGAGGGATCAGGTACACCGCCAGGAACAGCAAGGCGACGATAAACGGGTACACCATCAGGCTCATGGCCTTGACGATTACCTGCTCGCCGCACCGCACCACAGCCAGCAGGCCGAGGATCAGCACCAACGACAGGATCGCGCGTGGCGGCGGCATGATGTGCAGTTGATGCTCCATGAAGCTGCCGACGGTGTTGGTCAGCGCCACGCTGTAGATCAGCAGGATCGGGAAGATTGCGAAGAAGTACAGCAAGGTGATCAGCGCACCGGCGCGGATGCCGAAGTGCTCCTCGACCACGTCGGTGATGTCGGAGCCTTCGCGGCCGGACAGTACGAAACGGGTCAGGCCACGGTGGGCAAAGAACGTCATCGGGAAGGCCAGCACCGCCAGGATCACCAGGGGCCAGAAGCCGCCCAGGCCGGCATTGATCGGCAGGAACAAGGTACCGGCGCCAATGGCGGTGCCGAACAGGCCAAGCATCCAGGTGGTGTCCTGGCGGCTCCAGCTTGTGAGGGTTGCAGGTGTCGTTGCATAGCGTTCGTCGACGCTATTGGCCTGATCATTCATCCGGTCGGATCTCCGCATTTACATAGCCGGGACGAGTCAGAAAAACCTGACAGGCAGCGCCCCGACCATAGAAGGGGCGTGATTGTCCGGGATTCTCTTGAATAAGCAAAGACTTAGCTGAGGAACGGTTTGCCGGTGCAGCCGCTCCAGGGCCGCCCTGGGCGATGGTTGCCGGGAATGTTGAAACCGTTTCGAGCGATTGCAGCGTGCTATTCGTGAATGCAGCCAAGTCTTGGCGTATTAACTGGACTCGATGTATTTAGAGAACCTACCTACAACTCAATCAGACACTAACGACTATCTAAATAAAATAACAAGCACACCACCGCGACAATTGTTACATAAGCCTACACAGCCATTGAGTCACCGCCGAACTTGAAACTAATATCGCCCACAGCCGACCCGAAGAAAAACAACAACACCGCTCATTTAAAACAACAGGAGTTCGACCATGCGAAGACTTAACGCTGTATTTACCAGCCTGTTACTCAGCTGTTTTCTCATCCCGCACGCCAGTGCCACAGAACACGTGTTACCTGAAGCGGACATTCACGCGCTGGCGTCTTCGCCGCAATGGCTAACCACCAAAGTCTATATCGAAGGCGAGCCGGACAAGGACGTCAAGGCCAACTACCCCGGCGTCGTTGGCCTATCCATGTGGGACCCACTGCGCAATCGCTATGAGTTCTTCTACACCGACACCGGCCGCTCAAAGCATGCCGATGGCGGCGGCGGATACTTCATGGTCACGGGCGACCGCAAGACGCATATCCTGATCCCGGACCTCGGCCCGAACCGAACCATCGTCAGGCGCCTGGAAAAACTTGATAACAACGAATTCACTTACTCTCGCGAAGTTCCGCGCGACATGATCCCCACACAACCTCCCGTACGCATTTACGTAGTACACGCTCCGTATAAAGGCCCGCTCAAGACAGCCATGTCGAATTAATTAAACATTGATGTTTAGCACTCTTCCAAACAACAAAGAACAAGGTGCCCGACCATGAATAAACGCAACCCTCTTCGTTTGCTGTTAATACCTGCACTGCTGGCCGCCGCGCTGTTGCCCGCTACAGCGACCGTTGCCGCGCCGCCAGAAAAAAATACGGCCATCACTGCCGATAACGCGGTCATGTTGACCGTGTTTCTTAAACACGATCAATCGCGCCCTCTGGGCGAGCTGAAGACGCAACTGGCCAAACAAGCGTTTCACGCCGTATTCCCACCCGCCGGGGTGGAGGTGGTGAGTTGGAACATCACCATGGGCATCGGCCAGGTCGTCGTGCTGCGCCTGCCGGCCTCGCGCCTGGCAGAGGTCAACCTGGCAATCGAAAACAGCGCGTGGGGGGTGTACACCACGGAATTTTTCCCCACCTACAATTTCATGCCCATCGCACAAGCCGAGCAGGACAAGGCGCGACGCAGCGCCCCGCAGTGATCGCCTGAGCGCTGCTGCGCCCCGAATGCGGCCAGGGGCGCAACACGTGCGACCTCCGGGGACTAATACATTCCCGCACAAATCTATTTTAGAATGACGCCCGTTGCTGTAGTTTTCATACAGCACCCGCCATTCTTCCTGTGAGCCCCGCCATGCCTCGCGTCTCCCGCAAACAAGCCGAACTCAACCGTGAAATCATCGTCGAGGCCGCCACGCACCTGTTTCGTGAGCGGGGGTTGCACGGCATCACCCTGTCGGATGTGATGGCCGCGGCCGGCCTGACCCACGGCGGCTTCTACGGCCACTTCGCGTCCAAGGAAGCCTTGGCCACGGAGGCCTGCCAGCAGGCCTTCGAGCACGCGAACCTGGGCTGGCAGGAAAAAATCCGCACCAGCGAAGATCAGCAAGCGGCGCGCCAGGCAGTCCTGGCCCCCTATCTGTCGGCGGCCCACCGCGACAACCCGGGTGACGGCTGCCCGATCTCCGCGTTCACCCCGGATATGTGCCACGAGCCCGCCGACACAGCGCTGCAGCACACGTTCATCGACGGGGTCGAAAAGTCGCTGGAGATCTTTGCCCAGCTTCAGGATGAGGATCGCCAGGCGATGCTGGCGAAATACGCGATGATGATCGGCGCCGTCACTCTCGCCCGTGCGACACGCGGCAATCAGCTGTCGGACGAATTCCTTGAGGCCGTACGAAACACCTTGTTGCCCGTTGACAGCCCCGCGCCTGTCCCAGCATGATCGGGCCATGAACCTGATCGCGCAGCACCTCACCCGTACCACCACCACGACCGCTCAAGGCGGGTCGCGCGGTGGCTGTGGGTGCTTGAACTAAACATCCGCAGATTCAACCCAAGGCCCCGCCAGCAATGGACGGGGCCTTTTTATTGCTCCGCCACCTGGCAATCACAAGGAGCAACACCATGGCTGACGCCCTGCTGATCATCGATATGCAAACCGGCCTGTATGATGGCCCGGAGAAACCCTTCGAACGCGAGCGGGTGCTGGACACCATCAATCAACTGATCCAGCGCGCACGCGCGGCCCATGCGCCGATCTTCGTGGCCCGCCACACCGGTCCGGCGGGTTCTCCAATCGCCGCAGGCAGCCCGTTCTGGCAGCTGTGGCCTGCGCTGGACGTCGATGCGGCCCGCGATCAGCTCTTCGACAAGACTCGCCCGAGTTGCTTCCTGGGCACCGACCTGGCGCAGCAACTGCACGCCGCGCAGGTCAAGCAACTGGTGATCGCCGGGATGAAAACCCAATTCTGCATCGACACCACGTGCCGGGTGGCCGTGGAGCTGGGCTTTGGCGTGGTACTGCCGGAAGACGCGCACACTTGCATGGACACCCCGGTGCTGAAGGCCGAGGCGATTATCGAGCACCACAACGCCACGCTGGCGGGCGCCTTTGTACAGCGGGTGAAAGCGGCCGAGGTCAGTTTCTGAACCGGCACGCGCTCGCCTTCGACCCTGCATTTTTTCTGACGCGGCGAAACGATATTACTTACAAATCGCGCATACTCGTCCCTTCAAACCCTTCAGGAAGAGCGTTCCGATGACCACCACTGTTCTGGTCCTGGTTGAAACCATCAACGAATACCTGCAAATCATCGAGAGCAATGACTTTCATGTGATCCTCGCGCCGACGCCGGCCGAACGTGCCCAGGCCATCAAGGCCCATGGCGGACAGATCAAGGCGGTGCTGACGCGCGGCCCACTGGGGTTGTATGCCGAGGAAATCGCCGCCCTGCCGCTGCTGGAGATCATCTGCGTGATCGGCGCCGGCTACGAACACGTGGACCTGCAGGCCGCGAGCAACCGCGGCATCGTGGTGACCAACGGCGCCGGGGTCAACGCGCCGTCGGTGGCCGACCACGCCATGGCGCTGCTGCTGTCGCTGGTACGCGGCATCCCGCAGAACGACGCGGCGGTGCGGCGCAGCGAGTGGCCCAAGGTGATGCGCCCGTCCCTGGGTGGCAAGCAACTGGGGATTCTCGGGCTCGGCGCCGTAGGCCTGGAAATCGCCAAGCGCGCAGCCCTGGGTTTCGGCATGGAAGTGAGTTACCACAACCGCCAGCCGCGCGATGATGTCGACTACACCTACTGCGCCACCGCAGTAGAGCTGGCGCGCACCTCGGACTTCCTGATCCTGGCCACGCCCGGCGGCGCCAGCACTCGCCACCTGATCGACCGCAATGCCCTCGACGCCCTGGGCCCCAACGGTTACCTGGTGAATATCGGCCGCGGCAGCGTGGTGGTCACCGCCGACCTCGTCGCGGCCCTTGAGCAACGCCGTATCGGCGGCGCCGCGCTGGACGTGTTCGACGACGAGCCGAAGGTGCCCGACGCCCTCAAGCGCCTGAGCAATACCGTGCTCACCTCGCATGTGGCCGGCCTGTCGCCCGAAGCCGCCCACGACACCGTGCAGCGCGTGGCCGACAACCTGGTGGAATACTTTGCCGGCCGCCCGGTGCTCACGCCGGTGACCCTGCCAGCGCCCGAAAAATGACCGATCAGGCACGCTGATTATCGTCCAACACGCTAACCTATTAAGCCGCCCCGACCTTGTCGCTGGGCGGTGGTGCGCATTAGATTAGGAAATAGTCCGAGGCCTTTAGAATAAGCAGAAGGGATAAGCATGGCGCTGAACGACCAATCGACCCAGATTCGCCCAGGCGAAGAACTTGATGCCAGCCTGATCGATCCCTACCTCAAGGCCCATATCCCGGGCCTGAGTGGCACGCCCACGATCAGCCAGTTTCCGGGTGGTGCGTCGAACCTGACCTACCTGCTGGAATACCCAGGCCAGGAATTCGTGCTGCGCCGTCCACCGTTTGGCCACAAAGCCAAGTCCGCCCATGACATGGGCCGCGAATACCGCATTCTCAACCAGCTCAAAGACGGCTTCCCGTATTGCCCCAAGGCCTACGTGCATTGCACCGACGAGGCGGTGATCGGTGCCGAGTTCTACGTGATGGAGCGCGTCAACGGCATCATCCTGCGTTCCGACCTGCCAGCCGAACTGGGCCTGGACGCGACCAGGACCGAGGCACTGTGCAAGAGTTTCATCGACAAGTTCGTCGAACTCCACCAGGTCGACTACAACGCCTGTGGCCTGGCCGACCTCGGCAAACCCGAAGGCTACGTCGAGCGGCAGATCCGTGGCTGGAGCGACCGCTACGAAAAAGCCCTGACCCCCGACGCGCCGAGCTGGGAGAAAGTCCGCGCCTGGCTCAACGACAAGATGCCGGCCGACCACCCGACCTCGAGCATCGTGCACAACGACTACCGCTTCGATAACGTGATCCTCGACCCTCATAACCCGATGCAGATCATCGGCGTGCTGGACTGGGAACTGACCACCCTCGGCGACCCGCTGATGGACCTGGGCAACACCCTCGCCTACTGGATCGAGGCCGGCGACCCGGCGCCCGTGCAACTGATGCGCCGCCAGCCGAGCAATGCCCCCGGCATGCTTACCCGCCGCGAGTTCGTCGATTATTACGCTGAACGCGCCGGGATCCAGATCGACAATTTCGATTTCTACTACACCTACGGCCTGTTCCGCCTGGCCGGCATCGTGCAGCAGATCTACTACCGCTTCTTCCATGGCCAGACTCAGGACAAACGCTTTGCGCAGTTCATCCACATGAACAAGCTGCTGGAGCAGATGAGCCTGAATGTCATCGGCAAATCCGCGCTCTGATTGCACATAACAAGGAATCCCCATGTCCAAGACCAACCTGTTCGACCTCGACGGCAAGATCGCTTTTGTGTCCGGCGCCAGCCGTGGCATCGGTGAGGCCATCGCCAAGTTGCTGGCCCAGCAAGGCGCCCACGTGATCGTCTCCAGCCGCAAGCTGGAGGGCTGCCAACACGTGGCGGACGCGATCATCGCCGACGGCGGCAAGGCCACGGCCATTGCCTGCCACATCGGTGAAATGGAGCAGATCACCCAGGTCTTCGCCGGCATTCGCGAGCAGTTCGGGCGCCTGGATATCCTGGTGAATAACGCCGCCACCAACCCACAGTTCTGCAACGTGCTGGACACCGACCTCGGCGCGTTCCAGAAGACCGTCGACGTGAACATTCGCGGCTACTTCTTCATGTCGGTGGAAGCCGGCAAGCTGATGCGCGAAAACGGTGGCGGCAGCATCATCAACGTGGCGTCGATCAACGGCATTTCGCCGGGCGTGTTCCAGGGCATCTACTCGGTGACCAAGGCCGCCGTGATCAACATGACCAAGGTGTTCGCCAAGGAGTGCGCGGCGTTCGGCATTCGCTGCAACGCCCTGCTGCCGGGCTTGACCGACACCAAGTTCGCCTCGGCGCTGGTGAAAAACGATTCGATCCTGAAGATGGCCCTGGCGCAGATCCCGCTCAAGCGCGTGGCGGCCCCCAGCGAAATGGCCGGCGCGGTGCTGTACCTGGCCAGCGATGCCTCCAGCTACACCACCGGCGTGTCGCTGAATGTGGACGGCGGTTTCCTGTCCTGATCAAGCATTCGGCGGTTGCTGCCGAAAACTCACCGCCAGGCGGTTCCAGCCACTGATGCTGGACACCGCCATGGTCAGGTCCACCAGTTCCTGCTCGCTGAATTCCAGACGCACTGCCGCGAACAGCTCATCTGAAACGCTGGAGGTCGGCAGCGACGCCACCGACTCGCTCCAGGCCAACGCGGCCTTCTCCCGCGCAGTGAAAAACGGCGAATCGCGCCACACGCACAGGGCAAACAGACGTCGCTCAGTCTCACCGCGCTGACGCGCCGCCATCGAATGCATGTCGGTGCAAAACCCACAGTGGTTGAGCTGCGAGACGCGAATCTTGATCAGCTCCAGCAACGACTGTTCGATGGACAGGCCAAAGATCGCTGCCTCCAGCACGAGCATGCCCTTGAGCGCTTGCGGCGAAGCGGTGTAGTAATCCAGACGAGGTTCCATGGGGTGGCTCTCAGGCAGCGAATGCAATCACAACCTAGCCTAGAGCCCTCAAGGCATAAGCCCTATAGCCAATCCGGTGGTTTACGCAGAGACCATTTTGAGCGCGCCCCGCGAGCGAGTAGTCTTGGCGCAGATTGAATGCTCCTGGGTGAAACATGGAACTGCACATCGTGATCCACGGCCGCAAGGATCTGGCCGAACAGTTGTACCAGCAGTTGCGTGAAGCCATCGGTTCCGGACGCCTGGCCGCCGGTGCGCAATTGCCGCCCAGCCGCTTGCTCGCCGAACAATTGGGCGTGTCACGCAAGACCGTCTCGGACACCTACGCGACCCTGACCTACGAAGGCCTGCTGGTCGGCAAGACCGGCCGTGGCACCTTCGTCAACGCCCGCGCACCGCAGACCGAACGCCTGCAAACCGGCGCCGACCTGGCCTGCGCTGCCAACCTGGCGACCTGGCAGGCGCTGCCCTCGCCCATGCGCCACCCCACGCGCGACAGCACCTTGCGCTACGAATTTATCGGCGGCGCCACCAGCCGCCATCAGTTCCCGCAGGATGAATGGCGACGTTGCACCCAGGACGCGCTGCGGCGCATCGCACAGAACAGTGGGTTCTACAGCCAGCCCGAAGGCTTGCCGGCACTGCGCAGTGCCATCGCCGGGCACATTGCGTTTTCACGCGGGGTCAACTGCCGTGACACCGACATCATCGTCACCAATGGCGCGCAGCAGGCCCTGGACCTGATCGCGCGGGTGGTGCTGGAACCGGGCAGCATTGTCGCCATGGAAGACCCCGGCTACAGCCCCGCGCGCCAGTTGTTCATGGCCATGGGCGCGAGCGTCGCGAGTGTGCCGGTGGATGCGCAAGGGATTCAGGTCGAGCAGATCCCGGCCGGCACGCGGCTGATCTACGTCACGCCGTCGCACCAATTCCCGCTGGGCATGCCCATGAGCCTGCCGCGCCGGGAAGCCTTGTTGGCACGGGCGCTGGAGCTGGGCGCGATCATCATCGAGGACGACTACGACAGCGAATTCCGCTACGAAGGCCGCCCCACCGATTCGCTGCAGAGCATGGACACCCGTGGCCTGGTGACTTACGTCGGGACCTTCTCGAAAACCCTGTTGCCGGAGCTGCGCCTGGGTTATGCGGTGCTGCCACCGGCGATCTACGGCGCGGTGCTCAAGGCCAAGCAATTGACCGACCAGCACAGCTCGACCCTGCCCCAGTGGGCGCTGGCCAAGTTCATCAGCGAAGGCTACCTGCTCAAGCACATTCGCCGCTGCCACACGGTGTACGCCGGGCGCCGCGAACGCATCCTGCAACGCCTGGCGGGCGACCTGTCGCCGTGGTTCGAAGCGGTGCCGACCGTGGCCGGGTTCCACATGGCGGCGCTGTGCAAAGTGCCGGTGAATATCGCGCTGCTGATGCAGTTGGCGCGCCAGGTGGAAGTGGGCCTGTACCCGCTCGACGTGTTCTTCCACGACGCGCCGGTACGCCCGGGCCTGATCATCGGTTTTGGGGCGATCGAGACGCTGGACATCGACCCGGCACTGGACAAGGTACGCGACATTCTCCAGCAGATTGGCTAGCGGCTTTTCCGCCGGATTGGACATTGGTGCTGGCGCAAGCAGGCTCTAGCCTGTGCACTCCGCCAGACTCTGGAGACCCTCGCCATGACCGAATGCGCCTTCAACACTGTTCATGTCCGCGCGGCTGCCGGGCGCTCGACGCAACTGGGCCAGCGCCTGGGGCAGATCGCCGAAGCCGTGCGCAGCGCTCCCGGTTGCCTCGACTATGCCGTACAACGCAGCCAGCAAGACCCCGACCTGTGGACCGTCAAGGGCCGCTGGGCGTGTGCTGCGCAGCTCTTGGCGCACTTCGAGCTGCCGGCCCTGCAAGGCTTTATCGCGCTCACCGCTGAACAACTGGCCAGCCGCCTGCATTTCGACCATTGAGCGATTGGTCTCCTGGCCTTTTCCAGGATTGGTCATTGGTCACCCGGGGCACGCGGCGTAGGGTGAAGAGGTCTCGAACTTCTCGGAAACTTCGCCATGAAACGACTGCTCGCCACCACCCTGATGCTCGCCTCCTTCAGCGCCTTCGCCCATGAACCCGTGTACAACCAGGAATCGATCAAGGTGCTGCAGGAGCACGCCCTGACCAATGTGCCCGGCAAGAAAACCATCATGCTCACCGTCGACTACGCCCCCGGCCAGGCCACCGTGCCGCATAGCCACACCGGCACCGCCGTGGCCTACGTGCTGGAAGGCGCGATCACCTCGCGGGTGAATGATGAGAAGGCCGTGACCTACAAGGTCGGCGAGTCGTTCTACGAGCCGGCCGGCTCGCGGCACTTTGAATCGAGCAATGCCAGCCAGACCCAGCCAGCCAAGCTGCTGGTGGTGATGGTGCTGGATGACAAGGCCGAGGTGCTGACGCCGCTGAAGCAATAATCCTCCCCGCCACTGCAGGCGCTGGCGAGCCGGCGCCTCCAGGTTCAGCCGGGTTCAGGGGCGCTTGAACTGGCGGCGCAGGTCTTCGATCCGTGGCCGGCACGCGCAGCCTTCGAGGTGGTCGTTGACCATGCCCATCGCCTGCATCAGCGCGTACATCGTGGTCGGCCCGACGAAGGTCCAGCCGCGCTTCTTCAACGCCTTGGACAAACGCACCGATGCCGGTGAAGTCGGGTTGCCGGTCCAGTACGCCATGTCGACCACGGCGGGACGCTCCGTCTCGTCGGGCTCGAACGCCCACAACCAGCGCGCCAGCGAACCGGTCTCGTCGACCAGTTCACACGCCTTGCGCGCATTGTTGATGGTCGAGACGATCTTCGCGCGATTGCGCACGATGCCTGGGTCCTGCATCAGCCGCTCGATATCGGCCTCGCCATACTGCGCCACCCGGCGAAAATCAAAGCCTTCGAATGCCACGCGAAACTGCTCGCGCTTGCGCAGGATGGTGATCCAGGCCATGCCCGCCTGAAAGCCTTCCAGGCAGATTTTTTCATACAGCTGGATGTCATCCGCCACCGGCACGCCCCACTCATGGTCGTGGTAACGCGGGTACTGCGGCGCAGCCGTGCGCCAACTGCAGTGGGTCTGCCCGGTTGCATCCGTGGTCAGTCCGGGTTTATCCATCCATCACCTCCAAAGCCAAGCGGCGGATGATAAGCGAAAAAAATTCCCCTCCGCCAACCGCTCAAGCATCGGTGTTGGCGACCAACTGGTCAGACCGGGACTTGTCAACCGCCCAAGAATGACTTGTTATTTCAAAAAAACCCGGCGTAGACTGGCCGCGCACTGGACTTACCGGTATGACCACAACAATTAAGCCCTGGAACCACCAGGGCACCGAATAGAGATCCCTCCCATGCTCAGATGGTGCTCGCGTTCGATTTTCCTGCAAGTCGTGATTGGCCTGGCTCTAGGCATAATCTGCGGCCTGGCCCTTCCCGAATTCTCCTCGCAACTCAAACCCCTGGGTGACGGCTTTATCAAGCTGATCAAAATGCTGATCGGCCTGATCGTATTCTGCGTGGTGGTCAGCGGTATTTCCGGTGCCGGCGACTTGAAGAAAGTCGGGCGTATCGGCCTCAAGTCGGTGATTTACTTTGAAGTCCTCACCACCGTCGCGTTGGTGATCGGCCTGATCATGGCCTTCAGCACCGGGATCGGCACCGGCGCCAATATCCACCTGGAGCAGTTGTCCTCCGCCGGCCTCAATGAACTGGCGGACAAGGGCCAGCATATCCGTGGCACCAGCCAGTTCCTGATGGACCTGATCCCCAACTCGGTGATCGGCGCCTTCGCAGACAACAATGTGCTGCAGGTGCTGCTGTTCTCGGTGTTGTTCGGCAGCGCCCTGAACCTGGTTGGCGAAGCCGCTTCCGGCATCTCGCGGCTGATCAACGAGCTGAGCCATATCATCTTCCGCATCATGGGCATGATCGTGCGCCTGGCCCCCATCGGCGTATTCGGCGCGATCGCCTTCACCACCAGCACCTACGGCCTGGATTCCCTGCAACACCTGGGCAGCCTGGTCGGCCTGTTCTACCTGACGTGCTTTGCCTTCGTCGCCGTGATCCTCGGCCTGGTCATGCGCCTGTCGGGCCTGCGCATGCTGCCGCTGCTCAAGTACCTGCGCGAAGAGCTGCTGATCGTGATGGGCACCGCCTCCTCCGACGCCGTGCTGCCACAGATCATGCGCAAGCTCGAACACCTGGGCATCGGCAGCTCCACCGTGGGCCTGGTGATTCCGACCGGGTACTCGTTCAACCTCGACGGTTTCTCGATCTACCTGACCCTGGCCATCGTGTTTATCGCCAACGCCACCGGCACGCCGCTGTCGATGACCGACTTGCTGACCATCCTGCTGGTGTCGCTGATCACCTCCAAGGGCGCCCACGGCATCCCCGGCTCCGCGCTGGTAATCCTCGCAGCGACGCTGACGGCGATCCCGGCGATTCCGGTGGTCGGCCTGGTGCTGGTGCTGGCGGTGGACTGGTTCATGGGCATCGGCCGCGCACTGACCAACCTGATCGGCAACTGCGTCGCCACCGTGGCCATTGCCCGTTGGGAAAAAGACATCGATATCCAGCGTGCGAACAAGGTGCTCGACGGCCAGCAGGGCTATGCCTTCCAGGCCAAGAAGCCGGTACTGCCCGCGCACCAGGAGTTCTGACCGATTTCATCAGCGGCACCGTTCAAATGTGGGAGCGGGCTTGCTCGCGAAAGCGGTTATTCAGTCAATACATCTGTGACTGACCCAGCGCTTTCGCGAGCAAGCCCGCTCCCACAGTCAAGAGTCGCCATGCTCGCTAATGTATTCGCAACATAAAGGAGAGGTAGACGTGATCAGCACCTCAACCGTCGTCAATTCAGTCGTCGAAAAACTTCGCGCCGCCCTGGCGCGAGGCCAGTGGCGCCGGGGCGAAATGCTCCCCGGCCAGCGTGAACTGGCCGAACAGATGGGCATCAGCCGCCCGAGCCTGCGTGAAGCCGTGATCGTGCTGGAAACCCTCGGCCTGGTGCGTTCCATGCCCGGCAAAGGCGTGGTCGTGCTGGAAACCAGCGTCAGCGATCCACAGTCCAGTGACGCCGTGGCCGACGCCAGCCTCGAAGACATCCTGCAACTGCGCTACACCCTCGAACCCTTCATCGTCGGCCTGGTGGCGCAGTCGATCAGCAGCAAGGAAGTCGGGCAACTGCGCCTGACCCTGATGGACATGCGCGAAGCCCTCGATGCCGGTGACGCTGAAGCGGGCATGAACGCCTACATCGGCTTCCACGAGGAATTGTTCGCCCTCACCTCCAACCCGATCTTCCAGAACGTGGTGCAGCAAACCAGCAACGCGCTCAAGCAAAGCGCCCAGGTGCTGCGTAACTCGCCGGAACACCTGGCCGAACGCCTGCAGGAAAACGAGGCCGTGGTGCGCGCCATCCGCAACAAGAACAGTGCCCTGGCCAGCGCCGAAATGCGCCGACATATCCTGCAGGAAGGCCTGCGCATGGGCATTCGCCTGAACATCCCGGACGACCACCTGGGCAGTTGATTTTTTGGAGACCGGCCATGAACGCCCACGCCTTGCAACGCGACCCCGTCCTGCCCACCCTGCGCCTGGTGGCCGGCAAGAAGCCCTCGGTGGATGACATCTACCCACGGCTGTTCGATGCCATCCTCGAGCAACGCATCGCCCCGTCCAGCCGCTTTACCGAAGAAGGCCTGGGCGAGACCTTTGGCGTGAGCCGCAGCGTGATTCGCCGGGTGCTGGCCAAGCTGTCCCACCAGCAAGTGATCATCCTGCGCCCCAACCAGCGCGCCCAGGTCGCCGCACCGGATGGCCAGCAGACCCGGCAAATCCTCGAAGCCCGGCGCATGACCGAAATCACCGTGGTACAACTGGCCTGCGCCCAGGCAACGCCTGGACAGATCCGCCAGCTGCGCGAGCTGATTGCGCGCGAGCGCGACTGTATCGAGCGTGATCAACGGGGGCCGGCGATTCGTTTGTCCGGCGAGTTTCACCTGCAATTGGCTGCGATGGCCGGCAATGCGCCGCTGGCGCAGTTTCTCAACAGCCTGGTGCCGTTGACGTCGTTGATCATCGCCCAGTACGAAGCGCAGGCCTGCACGTACTGCGCGTGGCAGGAGCATGTGGCGATTGTCGATGCGATTGAGCAACGCGACACGGACATGGCAGTGCGCTTGATGACCGAGCATCTGGATCACCTGGAAACCAAGCTGCTGCAACTCAACTGAGCGCGGCGAGCGGTTGTCACCTGAGGGCGAATAATTGATAATCGCTCTCATTCCCGCCCAGACAGTTACAACATGCCGCCAGCCACGCCCCTCACCTCTTCCGACGCTTCGACCCTGCGTGAGCAGATCCTGAGGCAGTTGTTTGGCGACCACCATGGCTGGCTGCTCGACCGTCTGCGCGCCCGCCTGGGCTGCCGTCATGATGCCGCCGACATGGCCGCCGAGACGTTTGTCCAAGTCGTTGCGCTGCCCGCGCCGCAAACCATTCGCGAACCGCGCGCGCTGCTGACCACCATTGCCAAGCGGCTGATCTACGACACCTGGCGTCGCCGCGACCTGGAACGCGCCTACCTGCAAGTGCTGGCCGCCCAGCCCGAAGCGGTGGAGCCGTCACCGGAAGAGCACGCCCTGACCCTGGAAAGCCTGCTGGCCGTGGATGCCTTGCTGGATGGGTTGTCGCCGCGTGCGCGCACCGCGTTCCTGTGCAGCCAGATCGATGGCATGAAGTACGCCGACATTGCTGCGCTGCTGGGCGTGTCGACGATTCGCGTGCGCCAGTACGTAGCCAAGGGACTGCGCCTGTGCTGCCGCGAGTTGCTGGAATCATGAGTTCGCGCGCCGCCCTTGAACAAGCTATCGAGTGGAGTGCCTGCCTGCGCGATGAATCGCTGCTGCCCAGTGAACGCCATGCGTTCGAGCATTGGCTGCAGGCCGATCCGCTGAATGCCCAGGCCTGGAATACCGTGCAAAGCCATGTGCAACGCAGCCTGGCGCCGGCCCATGACGCACAGGCCCGCCGCGCCTTGCAAGCACCGCGCCCCAGTCGTCGTCAATTGCTGCGCGGCGCCTTGGCCGTCGCCGGACTCGGAGTGGTCACCCAGGCGCTGCGCCAGCCAGGCATGCCACTGGCGGAATTCGGCGCCGACCTGCGCACCGGCACCGGCGAGCGGCTGAACACATGGCTGGCAGATGGCAGCCACCTGGTACTCGATGCACAAAGCGCGGTGGATATCGATTGGCGTACGGACGAACGCCGGCTGTCGCTGCGCGCCGGCAAGATCATCCTCGACATCCGCCACGAGCCACGCCCCTTCAATATCAGCACCCCGTTTGGCCAGATACAGGGCAATGGCACACGGCTGATGGTAGCGGCGTACGCCTCATTCACCCACGTCTGGGCCCTGGGGCCGGACGTGCACATCACCACCCGCCGTGGCGCGCAACTGACGCTCAAAGCGGATCAGGGCGCACGCTTCAACGACAGCATTGAACGCCTGGCCGCCAACCACAGCGGCGAAAGCAGTTGGCAGGACGGCTGGCTCAACGTGCAGGACTGGGCACTGGGCGACGTCATCGCCGCGTTGAAACCGTACCGGCGCGGCGTGCTGCGCGTCAGCCCGAGCGCTGCGCCGATGCGCGTCTCCGGCGTGTTCTCCCTCGACCACAGCGACCGCGCCCTCGCCGCCCTGGCGCAAACCATGCCGCTGCGCATCCAGCGTTATGGCGAGTGGTGGGTAAGCGTCGACCGCGCCTGAATTATTTTTTCATCCGCCTATATCGCTTTTTCATGCTCGCTGGACATACCCCATGAACCGCCCACGAATGCGGACCGCCAATGGAGCCCTCGTTATGTCCCGCTGCACCCGTACCCTCTTTCCGCTAGCCCTGCTGGTGGCCCCCCTGGGCCTGGCCCACGCCGCCAATTTCGACTTGCCGCCCGCGGGGCTGGCGACCACCCTGGGCCGCATCGCCCAGCAAAGCGCGCGTGAAATCGTGTATGAACCGAGCCTGGTGTCCGGCCTGCAAGCGCCCGCGGTACGCGGTGACATGAGCACTGAGCAGGCCTTGAGCCGCGCCCTGTCAGGTTCCGGCCTGGGCCTGGACACCACCGAAGGCGGCGTATTGACGCTCAAGCCCCTGCCCTCCGGCACCCTCAACCTGGGCGAGACCAGCATCAACGCCAACACGTTCGACAGTGAAGAGAACGGCGACAACAGCTATGTGGTCAAGCGCAGCCGTGGCGCAACCAAGACCGATACGCCACTGGCCGAAGTTGCGCAGTCGATCTCGGTGGTGTCGCGCAAGCAGATGAATGACCAGGCCGTACAGGACGTCAGCCAGGCGGTGCGCTACACCCCCGGTATCTATGGCGAATACACCGGCAGCAACAACAGCCGCGAGCAGTTTCGCGTGCGCGGCTTTTCGCCCTACGTGTTCCAGGATGGCCTGATGCTGCCGTATGGCGAAAGTGGCCAGGGCAGCGTGTCCGAGCCCTACGGCCTGCAAAGCGTGGAAGTGCTGCGCGGCCCCAGCTCGATGCTGTATGGCCAGAGCCGTCCCGGTGGCTTGATCAACCTCACCAGCAAACTGCCGACCACCACGCCCTTGCATCAGTTGCAGGTTCAAGGCGGCAGCCATGACCTCAAGCAACTGGGCTTCGACTTCAGCGGCCCGCTGGACGACCAGGGCGTGTGGAGCTACCGGCTGACCGGCCTGGTCAAGGACAGCGGCACCCAGGTCGAACACGTCGACAACAACCGCAACTTCATCGCCCCCGCGCTGACCTGGCGCCCTAACGATGACACCTCGCTGACCCTGCTTGCCCAATACCAGCGCGACTGGGGCGGCACCACCGAGCAGTACTACCCGCAAAAAGGCTCGCAGCAGGGTTCGCCCTGGGGCCACATCGGCAGCGACACGCTGCTGGGCGATCCGGATTACGATCAGCTGCGCCGCGAAAGCTTCCAGCTCGGCTACCTGTTCGAGCACCATCTGAACGACACCTGGACCCTTCGCCAGAACCTGCGCTGGAGCAAGGTAAACATCCAGAACCGCTCGGCGTTCAACAACGGCTATGCCAGCGCCACCAGCCCGGTGCTCAATCGGCTGGCCTCCGACATCAAGCGCAACATCCAGATCTTCAACGTCGATAACCAGGCGCAGGCGCGCTTCAACACCGGTGCGTTGGAGCATACCCTGCTGATGGGCCTGGATTTCCGGCGCAACGCGCTGGACAACGACGTGGTCAACGGCACGTTCAGCCCGATCAACCCGTACAACCCCACTTACGGCGGCAGCGTCAGCGGCCAGTACGTGGGTCGCGACATGTACCAGACCCAGAAGCAGACCGGCGTCTACCTGCAGGACCAGATCAAGCTGGATAGCTGGATCCTGACCCTCGGCGGTCGCTACGACTGGGCCACGTCCACCAGCGACTTCCGCCCGGACCGCGCGACGCCACGCGACCGCGTGATCAAGCAGGACGATGAAAAAGGCACCTGGCGCGCGGGGCTCGGCTACCTGTTCGACAACGGCGTGATGCCCTACGTCAGCTACTCGCAATCGTTCGACCCGACGCTCAATACCAGCGTCAGCGCGACCACACCGATCTTCAAGCCGACCGAAGGCGAGCAATATGAAGCCGGCGTGAAGTACCAACCGCCGGGCCAGGACAGCTTTATCACCGCGTCGGTCTACACCCTGACCCAGAAGAATCTCACCACGGCCGACCCGCTCGACATGCGCAATACCGTGCAGATCGGCGAAGCGCGCAGCCGTGGCTTCGAGTTGGAAGGCAAGGCGGTACTGAACCGCAACCTGTCGCTGATTGCCTCTTACACCTACACCGACAGTGAAATCACCCAGAGCGGCTACGTGACCTCGGCCTACACCGATAAAGGCTACGAACTGCCCTTCACCCCGCGCCACCGGGCGTCGGCGTGGCTGGACTACACCCTCGATGACGGCCCGTTCACCGGCCTCGGCCTGGGCGCCGGCGCACGCTACACCGGCGTGTTGTGGGGCAGCTCCGCCGTCTCCACCACCGCCGCACGCGACCGTATCCAGAGCGGCAACGTCACCGTGTTCGACGCCGCCGTGCATTACGACCTGGGCAAGCTGGCCAATGATTTGAAAGGCACCCGCGTCGCGCTGAATGCCAGCAACCTGTTCGACAAGGACTACATCACCGCCTGCACCAACACCACCGCGTGCTACTACGGCCCACGGCGCAATGTGACCGCGACGCTGACCTACGACTGGTAAGGCAGCCGCTGACAACCGATGGCGAAGGCCCGCGCCATCGGGTTTGCCCTCAAGTCGGCAGCAAGGGGCGCTGGATCAACAGCACGTGGCGTCGCGAAGAGTCGCTGCGCCACACCCGACTGCAGGCGCTTGCGGCCTCAGGTTTGCTCGCGCTCGATCCACTTGGCCACGGTAGGCGCCGTATAGTCGCGCACTGCCGCCAGTAAACGCTCCACGTTCGGTTCGACAATCAACATGTCGCGGTGCACCGGCTTCAAAAACGCCTCGCTGACCACGTTGTCGAGGAAGGCGGCCAAGCCATCGTAAAACCCGTTGATGTTCAACAGTGCGCAAGGCTTGGCGTGCTGGCCCAATTGCGCCCACGTCCACACCTCAAACAACTCTTCAAACGTGCCGATGCCGCCAGGCAATGCGATAAAGCCGTCGGACAGATCCGCCATCAGCGCCTTGCGCTCGTGCATGGAACCGACGATCCGCAGGTCTGCCAGGCCGGTGTGGGCCAGCTCCTTATCGGCCAGGAACGCCGGCATGACACCAATCACTTCACCGCCACTGGCCAGCGCCGCGTCGGCCACCGCGCCCATCAAACCGACCGAGGCGCCGCCGTAGACCAGGCCGATACCGGCTTTGGCGAGCGCCTGACCCAATTGAGTGGCCATTTCGGCATACACCGGCAACCGGCCTGGGCTTGAGCCGGAAAAAATACACAGTCGCATAGACCCTCGCTTGCTGAGTGTTGTTGAGTACCCGGTGGATTAAACCACGCCAGGTTCTTTGCGTATTGACTGACAGCCCTGTCGGCGAGCAATCGGCAGAATGGGTGGCCGTATTATCAACATTCCTTTGCCGATGAGTGCCCCTATGCGACCCCTTATCCGTACCCTGATCGCCAGCGCTTTTATTCCAGCACTGAATGCGCATGCCCATCTCGGTGACGACGCCACGCAAGTGATCACCCCGGCACACCCCGTCTGGTTGCTTGAGCAACCTTACGCAGACGGCCCGATGCTGACGGCCCGCACGTTTGGTGCCAGTGCCTATGACGGGTATAGCGTCAAGGCCAACCTGGCGATCAGCTGTCACCCGCAGAACCCATCGGTGGGTATTGAACTGGAGATCTCCCCACAATCGCTGGGCTTCGACGTTGCGCCTTTTGAAGGCAAGGGTGCCGCCAAAGACGGACCACTGCGCATCACGACGGGAACCCGTGCCAGCGTCGATCACTCGATCAATGGCGTGTGGACCCACGGCGGGGTTTTCCAGGTCAGCACGATTTTTGTACTCCGCGGCTCCGTGCCCCGCGACGAACTCGCCTACTGGGCCAGTGATGCCTCACGGGGTCAAAGCCTGACACTGTCATTGGTGCCGGCCCAGGAGGGGGGCAAGCCGCTGACCGCAACGTTTTTACTGCCAGCCAATAACACCGGGCTGAAAAAAGTTATCCAGCCGTGCCTGGGGACTGCCACGCCATAAAAAAAGCCCCGCATCTTACGATGCGGGGCTTTGTGTCCAGCGGTTGGATCAAGCCGGTTGCAGCACCGACTGACCGCTCAACGCCAGGTCCAGCAGTTCACGGTTGGCGACCGCGTACATGGCGTAGTCCGTGCCGACCGCAGCACGAATTTCCACCATCATCGCGCGCCAGCGATCCGCCATGTCCTGGTGCTGCTCAAGCCACAGGGCCACGCGGGCTTCCATGTCTTGTGGCGCATCGGCCATTTGCAGTACCGCGATGGTGATCGCGCGTTGCTGCCAGTCCACGTCGTCGCGGAACGCTTCGCGCGCCTGGGCCTGCCAGTTGTTGGCCACTGGCAGATCGCTGATCTGCTGCAGGTACCACGGCAAGTCGAGGGCGCTGCCCACGGCGAAGTAGGCTTTCGCCACTTCGGCGGCATCGTGACCGGTGACGTCGGCGGCTTCGATGATCGGCAGCAGCGTGTACAGGTGCGTCGTACCGGCCACCATGCGCGCCAACAACTCCGGCACGCCGGCTTCGGTGTAGGCCTGGTAGCGGGTCTGCCAGCCTTCGCGGGTCGGGCCTTCCAGCAGTTCGTCGAGCTTGAGGCCCAACGCGGCCAGGTGTGGACCGAAGTGCGCGGTATCACGCCCGGCATCCTGCTCGTTGCGACGGCTGCGCAGGAACCAGCGTGTAGCACGGCGGCCCAGGCGCATCAGCTCGTCCATCAGCTCCAGTTGCACGTCGGCAGAGACCTGGTGGTCCAGGGCTTCGATCTGACGGAACCAGTGCGGGAGATGGAAAATGTCACGCACGATCACATAGGCGCCAGCCACGTTCGCCGGGCTCATGCCGGTCGACTCCTTGAGGCGCTGCACGAAGGTGATGCCCATGTGGTTGACCAGGTCGTTGGCGATCTGGGTGCTGACGATCTCGCGCTTCAGGCGGTGGCGACGCATGGCCTCGGAGAACTTGGCGACCAGGCTCGGTGGGAACGCAGTCTCCATGTCACGGGTCAGGTACTCGTCGTCCGGCACCAGCGACTTGAGCAGCGCTTCCTTGAGGTCGATCTTGCTGTAGGAGATCAATACCGACAGCTCTGGACGCGTCAGGCCCTTGCCGTTGGACGCGCGCTCGGTGAGCTGCTCCTCGGTCGGCAGGTACTCGATGGCGCGGTCCAGCTTGCCACGGCCTTCCAGGTCGCTCATCAGGCGCTTGTACTCGGCTGCGCGCTCGTAGGCCTTGCGGGCGGCCAGGGACAGGGCCTGGGTCTGCTTGTAGTTGTTGCCCAACACCAGGTGGCCGACTTCGTCGGTCATGCTCGCCAGCAGCTGGTTGCGCTGCTTGTCGGTCATGTCACCGGCCTGCACCACTTCGTTGAGCAGGATCTTGATGTTCACTTCGTGGTCGGAGCAGTCCACGCCACCGGCGTTGTCGATGAAGTCGGTGTTGGAACCGCCGCCATTGAGGCCGAATTCCACACGACCCAATTGGGTCATGCCGAGGTTACCGCCCTCGCCCACCACCTTGCAGCGCAGCTCGTTGCCGTTGACACGCAGTGCGTCGTTGGCCTTGTCGCCGACATCGGCGTGGCTTTCGGTGCTGGCCTTGACGTAAGTACCGATACCGCCGTTCCACAACAGGTCCACCGGCGCCTTGAGCAAGGCGTTCAGCAGTTCGGTCGGGGTCAGTTTGTCGGCCGAAATGTCGAAGCGCTCTTTCATCTGTGGCGAGATGGCAATGCTCTTCGCGCTGCGCGAGAAGATCCCGCCGCCTTCGGACATGATGCTGGTGTCGTAGTCGGTCCACGCCGAACGCGGCAGTTCGAACATGCGCTGGCGCTCGACGAAGCTGGTCGCCGGGTTCGGGTTTGGATCGATGAAGATGTGCAGGTGGTTGAAGGCCGCGACCAGTTGCAGCTTGTCGGACATCAACAGGCCGTTACCGAACACGTCACCGGCCATGTCGCCGACGCCGACCACGGTGATGCTGTCTTCCTGCACATTGATGCCGCGCTCACGGAAGTGACGCTGCACGCCGACCCACGCGCCCTTGGCGGTGATGCCCATTTTCTTGTGGTCGTAACCGGCAGAACCACCGGAGGCGAATGCATCGCCCAGCCAGAAGCCGTAGTCGATGGCGATGCCGTTGGCGATGTCGGAGAAGGTCGCGGTGCCTTTGTCCGCCGCCACTACCAGGTACGGGTCATCGTCGTCATGGCGCACGACGTTGGCCGGTGGTACCAGGGCGCCGTCTTTCAGGTTGTCGGTGATGTCCAGCAGGCCGGAAATGAAGATGCGGTAGCAGGCGATGCCCTCGGCCGCGATCTCGTCGCGGCTGCCGCCCAGTGGCAGGCGACGCGGCAGGAAGCCGCCCTTCGCACCCACCGGCACGATCACCGAGTTCTTCACTTGCTGGGCTTTTACCAGGCCGAGCACTTCGGTACGGAAGTCTTCCTCACGGTCGGACCAGCGCAGGCCGCCGCGCGCAACGTTGCCAAAGCGCAGGTGCACGCCTTCGACACGCGGCGAGTAGACGAAGATCTCGAACTTCGGCACCGGCTTTGGCAGCTCAGGAATCGCACGCGGGTCGAACTTGAAGCTGAAGTACGACTTGTTCTGGCCGTTGGCGTCGGTCTGGTAGAAGTTGGTACGCAGGGTGGCCTTGATCAGGTCCAGGTAGCGACGCAGGATGCGGTCTTCGTTGAGCACCTGGACGTCGTCCAGCGCGGTGAGGATCGCTTGTTCCAGGCGTTGCTGCTTGTCTTCCAGGTCGTCGGCGGTGAGCTTGCGCGCCAGGTAGAAACGGGTCTTGAACAACCGGGTCAACTCGCGGGCGATGTCGGTGTGGTTGTTCAGGGTGCTGGCGATGTAGCCGAGGTCGAAGCCCAGGCGGATCTGCTTGAGGTAGCGCGCGTAGGCACGCAGCAGCGCCACGTCGCGCCACGGCAGGCCGGCGGTGAGTACCAGGCGGTTGAACGCATCGTTCTCGGCGTCGCCATGCACGATGTGCACGAACGCGTCCTGCAGCGTGTCGTTGAGTTGCTGGATATCCAGGTTCACGCCTTCGGCGGCGATGAACGCAAAGTCATGGATCCAGAACTCACGGCCATTGGCGTGACGCAGGCGGTACGGGAATTCACCCAGCACGCGCAGGCCGAGGTTTTCCAGGATCGGCAGCACGTCGGAGAGTGCCAGCGGGGTATCGGCGTGGTAGAGCTTGCAATGCAGCTCGCGCTGGCCGGAGACCTGGCCCAGCGGCTGGTAGAAGCTCATCACCAGCGGGTTGGCTTCGGTGAGGCTGTTGAGGTGCTGCATGTCGACCACGGCCGAATGCGCAGCAAAACGCTCGCGGTAACCGGCTGGGAAGCCTTTCGGGAAGTCGGCCAGCACGTTGGTGCCCTGGGCTTCGCCGAAGCTTTCGACGACCAGGCTGGAGTAGTCGTCCTGCCAGCTGCGGCAGGCCTGTACCACTTCTTTTTCCAGTTGCAGCGGGTCGATGTCCAGGCGGTTCTTCGGGTCGACCCGCAGAATCAGCTGCACGCGCGCCAGCACGGACTCGGAGAAGAAGGTCCAGAACTCGCAATCCGAAGCCTTCAGGCGATCCATCAGCACTTGCTGGATTTTCTGGCGCACTTCGGTGGAATAGATGTCGCGCGGCACGTAGGCCAGGCAGTAGCAGAAACGACCGTACGGGTCTTTGCGCAGGAATACGCGGATCTTGTTGCGTTCCTGGATCTGCACGATCGACATCACGGTGCTGAACAGCTCGTCGACCGGGGTCTGGAACAGGTCGTCACGCGGCAGTACTTCGACCACCTGGGCGAGTTCCTTGCCCAAATGCGCCTTGGGCTGGAAGCCCGAGCGGCGTTCGATTTCGGCGACCTTGCGACGGATATACGGGATGACCCGCACGCTTTCGCCGTACACCGAGGAGGTGTACAGGCCCATGAAGCGGTGTTCCTTGATGACCTTGCCGTCGGCATCGATCTCGCGGATCGACACGTAGTCCGGGTAGGCCGGACGGTGCACGCGGCTTGGGTGCGCGGCCTTGGCGAACGACAGCACGGTCGGTTCACGCAGGTAGGCAACGGCATAGTCTTCGATGCGCAGGTCATCGGCGGTGAGGCCGGCGCGCAGCAGCTTGGTCAGACCGAGGAAGGAATTGGCGTCATATTCGATATGACCGCCGTCCGCCTCGTCACGTACCACGAATTCTTCATAGCCGAGGAAGGTGAAGTGGTTGCCCACCAGCCATTCCAGGAAGTTCTTGATCTCGGCTTTTTCTTCGCCATCGATCACGAACTGGCTGGCGTCGATACCGGCCAGCAGGTCCTGGACCTTGGCTTTCATCGGTTCGAAATCGGCCACGGCCACACGCACTTCGCCGAGTACCTGCTCAAGCTCTTTGCTCAGCACGTTCAGTTCGGCGGCGTTGGCGCAGCGGTCGATTTCCAGGTACATCAGCGATTCTTGCTGGATGCCTTCGCCCTGAGTGCCCTTGGGCAGGATTTCCAGCAGCTCGCCCTTGCTGCCACGGCGTACGCTGAGCACGGTGGTCTGCAGGGTGTGGATGCTGTAGCCGCGGCGGTTCAGCTCGGTACGCACCGAGTCGACCAGGAACGGCAGGTCATGGTGCAGCACTTCGACCGCGGTGTGGGTCGACTGCCAGCCATGACGTTCGTAATCGGGGTTGTAGACCCGCACTTGCGGTTGGGTGTGATCAAAGCGCTCAAGCAGGCGCCAGGCAGACAGGGTGCAACCGGCCAGGTCGGAAAGGCGACGCTGGGTCAGTTCGTCCAGGGAAATGATGCCGAAGAATTGTTCAGCGAACAGCGCCACTTGTGGCAGTGCCTGTTCACTGATGTGCTGCGCCAGTGCCGCTTGCAGTTGATGCTGGAAGTCGGCCTTGCTGGCTGCGGTGAAGAACGCCATCTGTGGTACTCCGCTTGGGCTTGTTATTGATGGAAGCGTCGCGTGTTATCCCCTTGCGGGGAGACCGTCAGCTCTGTTCGTCGATACAAGTGGATAAGTACCTTAAACGAATCAGGGTGACAGGTGGGTGAAGCTGGACAAGACAATGAGGTCACATACAACTTCCATAAGATGCGCACCTTGCCAGGTGACGGTACGACGGGCAGGTCAGGCGCCTGGCACATGCACATCCGTTGCGCAGCTTAACGACTGTAGGAAGACAGCTGCTTGCGGCGCTGCGACATATTCGGTCATCGGTAAGCAGGCCAGTGGTTGCGACTTGGGCAACCCGGATTTTTTCGCGGAAAAACAGGTGTTTTCCCCGCCCGCGAGTACCGGAAATGACTGATTCAGCCCGTCAGGTCATGCACTGGGTCTGACACGGGATGCAGCACAAAATTCGCCGCAATGGCACAATTGCCCACGCAATGCCCTACCCCAGACAGGATTCCCCATGCTGCAAATCAAGACCGACGCCCTGATGGCCACGCCGTGCGACGAAGAAGAAGACAACATGGCCATGCTCTGCTGCCACGGCAAAAACGGCGAGATGTTCATGCTCACCCGTTACCCCGACGAAGACGAAGTGGAGCTGACCTGGGACTACGAGCCGTCGACCCTGGATGGCCTGAAAGTCACCCTGAGTGACACGGCATTGCTGGTCGAACTCGCTGCCGGCGATGCCGATGCACTGGGTGGCAAGGATCAACTGCAGATCAGCCATGGCACTGCTGCCTCGGACCTGGCCGAAGTTGAAGCGACCTTGCAGAACATCCTCAAAGGCACGGGTACATTTATCCGGACGTAGTGGCCGGGCAAGCGGGCTTGTTGTGATGAGCGCGCTTGTTGTGCGGTGAGCGGGCCTGTTGTGGTGAGCGCGCTTGTTGTGTGGTGAACGGGCCTGTTGTGGTGAGCGGGCTTGCCCCGCGTTGGGCTGCGCAGCAGCCCCATCAAGATCGCCGCGTTCATCCAGGGGGACCGCGTTCTCTGGTTTTAGGGCCACTCCGCAGCCCAACGCGGGGCAAGCCCGCTCACCACAAAGAGCCCTATTGCCACAAGAAACCCTATTGCCACAGCAAGCCCTATTGCCACAGCAAGCCCTATTGCCACAAGAAGCTATTGCCACAAAGAGCCTATTGCCACAGGAAGCATGCTCGCCAATGTAAGCTCGCTTGGGCCGCAAGTGCCGAGGCACTGAGTAATAACCTTACGAAGTGCTGAATGTGCAGCGGCCCAACACCCTTGTGGTGAGCGGGCTTGTTGTGGCGAGCGGGCCTGTTGTGGTGAGCGGGCTTGCCCCGCGTTGGGCTGCGCAGCAGCCCCATCAAGATCGCCGCATTCCTCCAGTGGGACCGCGTTCTCTGGTTTTAGGGCCGCTCCGCAGCCCAACGCGGGGCAAGCCCGCTCACCACAAAAAAAGCCCTATTACCACAAGAGACCCTATTGCCAGATAAGCCCTATTGCCACAGCACAAAGGAGCAATTTGCGCGCCCACACAAAATTCCTACAAGTTTTCCCAAAAATACTCGTCACGCCGTTAGTCGCCGCCCCCTGCCATGCATTAAAGTAGGCGCCCCAGGCTGTCGTTTGTTGCAAGACGTACAGGCTCATCTCTCCAGGAACCGTCATCGATGGAACATCGTGAAGCGCTGCTCGCGCTGCGAACCTTTCTTTCTACGCAGATTCTCGGCCAGGAAAAACTCATCGATCGCCTGCTGATCGCCCTGCTCGCCGACGGCCATATGCTGGTCGAAGGCGCACCGGGCCTGGCCAAGACCAAGGCGATCAAAGAGCTGGCCGAAGGCATCGAAGCGCAGTTCCATCGTATCCAGTTCACCCCCGATCTATTGCCCGCCGACATCACCGGCACCGAGATCTATCGCCCGGAAACCGGCAGCTTCGTGTTCCAGCAAGGCCCGATCTTCCACAACCTGGTGCTGGCCGACGAAATCAACCGTGCGCCGGCCAAGGTGCAGTCGGCGTTGCTGGAGGCCATGGCCGAGCGCCAGGTCAGTGTCGGGCGCAGCACGTACGAGCTGTCGCCGCTGTTTCTGGTGATGGCCACGCAAAACCCCATCGAGCAGGAAGGCACCTACCCGTTGCCCGAAGCCCAGCTCGACCGTTTCCTGATGCACGTCAAGATCGGCTTCCCCGACGCCGCCGTCGAGCGGCGCATCCTGCAGCAGGCGCGCGGCGAGGCGCTCAATGGCGAGACCAAGCCCGAGCGCCGCGTCAGCCAGCAGGCGATCTTCGCCGCGCGCAAGGAAATCCTCGGCCTGTACATGGCCGATGCCGTGGAGGAATACCTGGTGCAACTGGTCATGGCCACGCGCACCCCGGCCAAATTCGATCCGGAGATGGCCGAGTGGATCGCCTACGGCGCCAGCCCGCGTGGTTCCATCGCCCTCGACCGCTGCGCACGCGCCCATGCCTGGCTGGCCGGGCGCGACTTTGTCAGCCCGGAGGATATCCAGGCGGTGCTGTTCGACGTGCTGCGCCACCGCATCATTCTGTCGTTCGAGGCCGAAGCGGCCGGCATTGACCAGGACCGCGTGGTGCAACGCATTCTCGACGTCGTTGCCGTCGCTTGAACCCCATGAACGCAAGCGATGGAATCCGCGTCACACTCAGCGAATTGATTGAGATGCGCCACCGCGTGCGCGAAGTGCAGCTGTTTTCCACCCCCAGCCAGCGCAGCCCGCTGATCGGCTTGCATCACTCCAAATTGCGCGGGCGCGGTGTCGACTTCGACCAGGTGCGCGTGTACCAGGCCGGTGACGATGTGCGCACCATCGACTGGCGCGTCACCGCACGCACCCAGGAGCCGCACACCAAACTGTTTCACGAAGAACGCGAACGGCCGATTTTCATCATGGTCGAGCAAAGTTGCCGGCTGTTTTTCGGCTCGGGGCAGATGTTTAAGTCGGTGCTCGCCGCCCAGGCCGCCAGCCTGATCGGCTGGGCCGCGCTGGGGCATAACGACCGCGTGGGCGGGCTGGTGTTCGGCGACAGCGAGCACTACGAAATCAAGCCGCGACGCAGCAAGCAAAGCCTGCTGCAACTGCTCAACCGCCTGGTGCGCGTCAACCATAGCCTCAACACCGAAAGCCGCCCGGAAGCCGACGCCCTGGGCATGGCCCTGCGTCGGGGCCGCGAAGTGCTGCGCCCGGGCAGCCTGGTTATCGTGATTTGCGACGAGCGCGCGCTGACCGAAGGCGCCGAACAACAACTGAGCCTGTTGTCACGCCATTGCGACCTGCTGCTGTTGCCGATTTCCGACCCGCTCGACCACGCCCTGCCCGCCGCCGGGCTGCTGCGCTTTGCCGAACGCGGCGCGCAGCTGGAGCTGGACACGCTGAACTTCGACCTGCGCCAGGCCTACAAGGCCCAGGCCGAAGCGCGCATCGCCCGCTGGGAACTGCTCGCGCAAAAACTGCGGATCCTGCTGATGCCCCTGAGCACCCAGAGTGAAATGGTCGAGCAACTGCGCGAGTACCTCAACCCTCAACGCCCGGTTAAAAAGCAATGAGCAGCCTCGACCAGCTGCAACCGCTTATCGCGCCGCCGAGCATCGGCTTCTGGCCGCCTGCGCCGGGTTGGTGGTTGTTGCTGGTGATCATCCCGTTGCTCGCTTGGGGCCTGTGGTCGCTGCGGCGTTTCCTGCCTGCGCGGCGTCCCGTGGCGCGCGCCGAACAACCGCTGGACCCGTTGCGCATCGCCGCCCTGGCGGAGCTGGCGCTGATGCCCAAGCCCTACGACGGCGCCCCTGCCGGTGCCTGGCTGCAACAACTCAACGGCCTGCTCAAGCGCCTGTGCCGCAACGACTACCCCTACAGCCAAAGTCACACCCTCAACGGCCGCAAATGGCTGGCATTCCTCGACAACCGCTGCCCCGCCGCCGGCCTGACGCGCTGGATGGTGCTGGTCGAAGGCGCCTACAAACCCGAATGCAAACTCGACGACAAGGCCATCGCCGGCCTCACCCAGGCCGTCGACACCTGGATTCGCAAACATGTTTGAATTCGCCTGGCCGTGGATCTTCATCCTGTTGCCCTTGCCGTGGCTGATGCGCCTGGTGTTGCCGGTGGCCGACAGCGGCGAGCCGGCCCTCAAGGTCAGCTACCTCAGCGACCTCGAAGGCCTGGCCCGGCGCCGTGCCCGTGTCAATCTGCCGGGCTGGCGCCAACAGGCACCGTTCGTGGTCCTGTGGCTGCTGCTGTTGACCGCCGCCGCGCGCCCGGAATGGCTCGGCGAGCCCTTGCCAATCGCCGCCAGTGGCCGCGACCTGCTGGTGGCGGTGGACGTGTCCGGCTCGATGGATTTTCCCGACATGCACTGGCAGGACGATGACGTCAGCCGCCTGAGCCTGGTCAAGCATCTGCTCGGCGACTTCCTCGAAGAGCGCGAAGGTGATCGCGTCGGCCTGATCCTGTTCGGCAGCCAGGCCTACCTGCAGGCGCCACTGACCTTTGACCGCCACACCGTACGCACCTGGCTGGACGAGGCGCGCATCGGCATCGCCGGCAAGAACACCGCCATCGGCGACGCCATCGGCCTGGCCTTGAAACGCCTGCGCCAGCGCCCGGCGCAAAGCCGCGTGCTGATCCTGGTCACCGACGGCGCCAACAACGCCGGGCAGATCGACCCGCTGACCGCCGCGCGCCTGGCCGCTGAAGAAGGCGTGAAGATCTACCCGATCGGCATCGGCGCCGACCCTGAGCAAACCGGCTCGCTGGGCATCCTCGGCGTCAACCCGAGCCTGGACCTCGATGAGCCCGCGCTCAAGGCGATTGCCGAGGCCACCGGCGGGCAATACTTCCGCGCCCGCGACGGCGAAGAGCTGCAAGCGATCAAGGACACCCTCGACAAACTCGAACCGGTCGAACAGCAACCCACCCAGGCCCGCCCGGCACTCGCGCTGTACAGCGCGCCGCTGGCCCTGGCACTGGTATTGAGCATGCTGCTGGTGATCCAGGAACGCTGGCCGAACAACGCGCTGCAACGGTTGTTGAACAAATTGTCGACCCGTGGGCGTTTCCTGCAGCAGCATCCCGAATGGCGCCAGCGCCTCAAACGCCTGCGTCTGCGGAGGCGTCGATGATCGACCTGTGGCCGCACTGGTTCCGTCCCTGGTGGCTGTTGCTGCTGCCCCTGCTCGGCTGGCTGCTGTGGCAACTGTGGCACCGGCAAAAACGCGCCGGGCGCTGGCAGATGATCCTGCCGCCGGCCTTTCATGCGGTGCTGCTCAGCGGCGGCAATGGCCGCGAAAGCAAATCGCCGTGGGTGGTGCTCGGCATCGCCTGGCTGCTGGCCGTGCTGGCATTGCTTGGCCCCAGCTGGCAGCGGGTCGAACAGTCGAGCCAGAAACCTTCTGATCCCTTGGTGGTGCTGCTGGAACTGACCCCGGAGATGCTCGCCACCGACAGTCCGCCAAACCGCCTGGAACAGGCGCGGCGCAAGCTGTATGACCTGTTGCAGGCGCGCACGGATGCGCAAACCGCCATCGTCGTGTACGCCGGCAGTGCCCACACGCTGGTGCCGCTGTCCGACGACCTGGCCACCAGCCGCAACCTGCTCGATGCGCTGCGCCCCTCGCTGATGCCCGAAGTCGGCCACCGCGCTGACCTCGCGGTGGAAAAAGCCCTGGGCCTGCTCAAGCAAGGTGGCCTGGGCCAGGGCCGGCTGTTGCTGATCGGTTCTTCCTTGTCCAAACAGGAACGCCAAGGCATCCGCCTGTTGCTGCAAAGCGGCCAGGCGCCGAGCCTGTCGATCCTCGGCATCGGCAGCCGCGAAGGCACGCCGGTGACTCAGGAAAGCGGCGAATTCCTCAAGGATGAACAGGGCGCGATCCTGGTGCCGCGCCTCGACAGCCCGACGCTCAAGGCCTTCGCCAGCGAAATGGGCGGCCGTTACCGCGCCGCGCGCCTGGACGACAAAGACCTGCGCCAGCTCGGCGTGCTGGACCCGCCGCAGACCCTGCGCAACGACGGCCAACTGCTGCACCTTGACACCTGGGCCGACCAGGGTTATTGGCTGCTGCTCCCGCTGTTGCTGCTCGCGGCCTGCGCCGGGCGGCGTGGCTGGCTGTTCTGCCTGCCGCTGCTGCTATTGGGCGCACCGCAACCCAGCTATGCCTTCGGCCTGCAGGACCTGTGGCTGCGCCCCGACCAGCAAGGCCAATACCTGCTGAAGAAAAAACGCCCCGCCGAAGCCGCGGAGCACTTCGAAGACCCGCAATGGCAAGGCGTCGCACTGTACGAAGCCGGCAACTATGCCGAGGCCATCAAGCGTTTCGCCCAGAGCAATGACGCCTACGCCCACTACAATCGCGGCAACGCCCTGGCCAAGTCGGGCGAGCTGGAGGCGGCGATCGATGCCTACGAACAGGCCCTGGAAGCCCAGCCCGACCTGCAGCCGGCCCTGAAAAACAAGGCCCTGGTGGAAACCCTGATGCAGGAACAGGCAAACCCCGAGCCGCAAAAACCTGCAAAAAACCAGGATGACGAAACCACGCAACCCGGCCAAACTGCGCAACCAGGCGCCAGCGGGCAAAGTGCCACGGGTGGCGAGCAGTCGTCCCAGGGACAGGGCGAAGCCGGCACCGGTGATACCAAGGCCGGCGCCACGCCACAACCCGGCGGTAACGAAGTACCGGGCAGCGAACTCGGGGACGAGCAGACCACCACCCCGCCACTGCGCCCTGCCGACGCCAGCCTCGACGGTGAACATCGCCAAGCGCTGGAGCAGTGGCTGCGGGAGATTCCGGACAACCCCGGCGAACTGCTGCGGCGTAAATTCTGGTACGAACAGCAACAACATCAGGACAAGACTCGATGAGCCGCCGCACGACCCTACTGCTTTTGCTCGCGCTGTCGGCAGGCCACGCCCAGGCGGCGAGCCTGGTCGCCAGTGTCGACCGCAGCCGCCTCAATTCCGGCGAGACGGTAGAGCTGACGGTGGAATCCAGCGACGTCACCCAGTTCGGCAAACCCGACCTGTCGCCGCTGGACGAGCAGTTCGAAGTCAGCGGCACGCGCCAACTCAACCAACTCACCACCCTGGGCGGCGACAACCACGCCACCACGCGCTGGATCATCACCCTGCTGCCCAAGCAAAACGGCACCGTGGTGATCCCGCCCCTGCAAGTGGGCGAGTACAAGACCCAGCCGATCAGCCTGCAAGTGGTCGAAACCACCAGCCAGGACAGCAGCGCGGAACTGGCGCCGGTGTTCGTCGAGGCCAATCTCGACCAGACCAGCGTTTACGTGCAGGCCCAGGCACTCTTGACCGTGCGCGTGTACCACTCGGTGTCGCTGTATGACGACAGCAGCCTCACGCCGTTGCAGATCCCGGATGCGCGGGTCGAGCAGTTGGGCGAGTCGCGCACCTACGAGAAAGTCATCAATAGCATTCGCCATGGCGTGATCGAAACCCGCTACGCGATCTACCCGCAGCACAGCGGCGCCCTGGAGGTTCCCGCCCAGACCTTCAGCGCGACCCTGGTGGAATCGCGCCCGCCACAGGAAAACACCTTGCAGGGCACCAAGCCCGGCAAGCTGATCCACGTGAGTTCGACGCCCCTGTCGCTGACGGTCAAACCCAAGCCGGAGCTCTACCCCGCCGACGCCGCCTGGCTGCCGGCACGCAGCCTGACCCTGAGCGAAAGCTGGAACCCCGAGCCCGAACACGTGCAGGTCGGTGACTCGCTGACCCGCAGCCTCACGGTCAAGGCCGAAGGTTTGTCCAGTGCGCAACTGCCGGCCCTGCCGAGCACCGACATCAACGGCCTGCGGCGTTATCCGGACCAGCCGGTGCTTGGCAACCAGACCAACGACCGTGGCCTGATCGGTAGCCGTGAAGACCGTGAAGCCTTGGTGCCCAATCGCGTCGGCGCCCTGGAGTTGCCCGCCGTCGAAGTGGTGTGGTGGAACACCCACGAGGACCATCTGGAACGCACCAGCCTGCCGGCGCGCACCCTGCAAGTGGCGAACAACCCGAGCCTGGTGGTGGACACCCCCGCCACGCCGACCATCATCACCGCTCCGGACGACAGCCGCCTGTGGCTGTGGCAACTGAGTACGCTGATCCTGGCCTGCACCACCTTGTTGGGCTTCGGCCTGTGGTGGCGTGCACGCTGGCAACCGGCGGTGCTGCGCGCGGCGCAAACCGGCCCGAGCCCGCGCACCCTGCTCGACGACCTCAAGCGCGCCACCCAGGCCAACGACCCGCAAGCCACGCGCCAGGCGCTGGACGCCTGGGCGCGCCAGCAGCCGGAAACCCTGGCGGACATGGCCGCGCGCTTTGTGCCGTTATCGGATGCGCTGGATGGCCTGAATGGCGCGCTGTACAGCGAGAGCGGCCAGTACTGGCTGGGCGAAGACCTGTGGCGCGCGATCAAGGCCATCCCGATGGCCGAGCGTGAACTCGATCCGGCGACCGATACCACCAGCCTGCCGCCGCTGTACCCCAAGTAAGCCGGACTCAGCCACACCACAAAACCCTGTGGGAGCGGGCTTGCTCGCGAAAGCGGCGCGTCAGTCACTAGTGATTTGACTGACCCAGCGCCTTCGCGGGCAAGCCCGCTCCCACAGGGGTTAGCGCAAGCGGGACAGAACTCCGTCGCCCGTGAAGGACTCGCAGCTCATGGCCGTCATTGGCCTAGACGCGGTTGGCGTCCAGATCCGTGAAGCATCGCGGGGCAACAGTGGCCACGGTTCAAAAATGTGGGAGCGGGCTTGCCCGCTCCCACATGGGTTAGCGCAAGCGAGGCAGAACTCCATCGCCCGTGAAGGACTCGCAGCTCATGGCCGTCATTGGCCTAGACGCGGTTGGCGTCGAGATCCGTGAAGCATCGCTGGGCAACAGTGGCCACGGTTCAAAATGTGGGAGCGGGCTTGCTCGCGAAAGCGGCGTGTCAGTCACTAGTGATTTGACTGACCCATCGTATTCGCGAGCAAGCCCGCTCCCACATGGGTTAGCGCAAGCGAGGCAGAACTCCGTCGCCCGTGAAGGACTCGCAGCTCATGGCCGTCATTGGCCTAGACGCGGTAGGCGTCCAGATCCGTAAAGCATCGCGGGGCACCCGTGGCCACGGTTCAAAAATGTGGGAGCGGGCTTGCCCGCGAAGGCGGTCTATCAGTTCCCCCTGCGCTGACTGACCCACCGCAGTCGCGAGCAAGCCCGCTCCCACAGGAGACGACAGACCATCCGTCGCCACTGTCAATTCTGACAGGTAGACGCCCACCCCCGGCGGGTGTCTGATTTTCCTTGCCTCATGCGCGCCCGTTTCCGCGCGCATCCCCTCCAGCAAGGAGTCTGTTCCATGTCCAATCTACCCGTTGATCCCGCCGCCGATTCCCGCGGTGATGAAGCCCCACCGCTGCTGCTGTCACAGGACATGGTGGCCTACAACACCCACAATCCAACGGCCAACAGCCCTCGGCGGGTCGAAGACCTCGACCCGCCTTTTTCCGCCTACCCCCATATCCCCCTGCACGCCACCCTTTACCCGGAAAACGGCGTGTACGGCCTGGGCATCCGCCATGTCACCCCGTATGCCTACTTCGTGTTTGAAAAGTGGTTCGATTGGAACTTTTTCGACTTTTACGCCCTTTACCTGGAGGACCTGCTTAACCCAGTAGCGGCCGATAATGTCTTCGAAGACGAGCAAAGGTATGGCCTGTTCGTGCCCAGAGAGCACGTTCCGGAAGGCGAGATACAGATCTACGGCCGGGTATTGCGCCCCAGCTCCGGCCAGGAGAGCACCTCGCCGCTGCAAACCATCCTGATCAAGACCACTCGCCCCGGCGGCACTGATACTGACCCGGGCTGCCCGTGGCATACCGGCCTGGTGATGACCGTCGAGGGCTTGCCGGAAGGCTCGACGATCAATCCGCCTATTGCCGAACGCGGGGTGTGGTGCCTGATCGAACCGTATAAACATATCCGCCAGAACGACCGCATCGAACTGTCCTGGGACGGCATCTTCGTCATACACATCGTCAGCCCTGCAGAGGCGGCCGGCAGCGGACCGATCCGGGTGTTCGTCAGCAAAGACATCATCCTCCAGGGCGGCCTAATGGGGCCCCTGAACTTGCGCTTTCGGGTGCAGGATGTGGTGGAGAACATGTCCGGGGAAAAATACGCGTATTCCAAGCCTTACATCCTGATGAGCGAACTGGACCCCAGCCTGCTGGAAGCACCGAATTTCCTGGTCGATGACGAGGAGTCCTACCAGATCGACTTCGACACCCAAAGCGACTCGATCTTTGAAGTACTGGTCTTCACCGTCCGAGAAAACCCCGCGCCAAACCCACGGCACCAGATTTTCGTCAGCCTGTTCGCCACCCTGGCCGATGGCTCAACGCGGGACTTCGCGCTGCCGGCGGCGATAGACAACAACCGAGGCTCGACCACGGTGCCCGTTGACCGTGAAACTATCCAACAATTGGTCGGCGGCTCGTTCCGGGTGTCGTTCCTCTGGCAAACCGCCAGTGGCGAATCCCTGGGCCAGTCCGGCACCAACACCGTCACCGTGATCGGCACGCCGGTATTGATGCCGGGGGTGACGATCAACCCGATCGAACTGGGCTTGATTGACCCAGCCCATGACATCACCGTCACCATACCTTTCTACGAACCGCACGACCCCGACTGGCTGGAGACCCTGCACATCGAGCGCCGCATACCCGGCGGCGGTGGCACCCCCTATATCGACTCTCAGCTGGCGGGCGCCCAGGGTGGCAGCCGCCGTGTGAAGAAGGAGGACCTGCAACGTTTCAACGGCCTGGGCCTGATTTATTTCTACTACGTGGTGACTAACGGTGTCACCTCGCGCAAATCGACTGAGGTAGGCGCCCAAGTGGGCGAGCGTGTCGCTGACATGCCGCTGCCACAACTGGAAGGTACCGAAGGCAACAATATCAACCCGGACCACATCATCGGACCTGACGTAGTGCTGACCTTGCCCTACCTCGGGGCCCGAGACGGCAACGTGTACCACTGGAGCTGTGTCGGTTCGGCCCTGGGCGGCTCGGCCAATGGCACCATCTTGATCAACCCCGGAACGGCCGGCCGGTCCCTGCCATTCCCGGTCAGCCGCACCATCCTCGACTTCAACCTCAACGGCAGCCTGCGCATCAGCTACAGCCTGGAACGCGTCGGACCACCCCGGCAGGTGTTGCGCTCGGAGGTGCTGAACCTCACCGTTGGCCCGGGTGTGGAACTGGAGCCTCCGGAAGTCGCTGAAGCCCAGCGCTTCCCGGATCGTCTCGACCCCTTGGCAGCCTTGTCGGGCGCGAACGTGTTGTTGAAATTCCGGCCGATGCACGCCACCGATCGAATTTTTGTCGACTGGCTCAGCCCGGATGGCATTGGTAGCTACGCCACAGACGTACAGGGCGACCCCGTCACCAACGAGGTCAGCGCCCCGATCCCAAGTGAGTTTATCGCCAAAGGTATTCGCGAAGGCGGCAACCGCATCAGCGTGCAGTACCATTTTTTCCGCGGTGCCATTCCCTACGAGTCGGAAATATTGAATCTGGAACTGCTGCCGCTGACCGGATTGCCCACCCCGTTTATCCAGGGCGTCGGCGACGCCGTTGACCTGGTACTTTCGCAGTTGGTAGCCGGGGCTCGCACCCTGACATCGGTGTGGCCGTTCATTCATCCCGACAGCCGTATCTGGATGGAATACCACGGAACATTGAACAACGGCGATGCCTATCACGAGATGACCTATATCTCCCACCGCCTGGGCGAGGCTGACGCTATCGGCGGACTGCAACCGCCAACCCCCATCGAGGCTCTCCAGCGGCTCATGGACCGATCCTCGCTGACCATCCAGGTATGGGTCGGATTCTCTCAAAGCCTGAGTAAAACCTTGGCCGTAGCCTTCCCGACGCGAATCTACAACGTCCGGGTCGATTATTTCCGCGACCTGACCGACTTCTACAACTTCAACTGGAACGGCTGGATGAACAGCGTCAACGGCAAGGGAGACCTGATGATTGAGGGCGCCGAAAATGTCGTCTGGCGCGCAACCAAAAGCAACTTTGAAGCCATTGAGCCCGGCATACAGAAAACCTTTGAAAACTTGAAGGCAGCCACCCGATACGAAGTCAGTTTCTATTGCAAAACCACCGGTAGTGCCTCCCAGACGACAGCCAAGATCAGCTTAGGTGACACGACGGTTACGAGGATCGTGACCCCGGACCGCAATTGGGAGAAGTTCAGCCATATCTTTACAACGGCTGCGACCCCGCCCACACAAACACTGCAGGCAAAAATAGCGTTCTCTATTAATGCAACCAGCACCTTTTTCATGGACCAGATCCAAATACGGGAGGTAGCCCTCGTGCAGTGAGCCACCTCGCATAGGTGAAAATGCCCAACCTGCCCACATAAACAACCCGCGACATGCGCGGGTTGTTTATGTGGGCGACTGGATAAAGAGCAGCGCTAGCGTGCAGCCCTCGGGTCGAAATACTGGTTCCTGACATTCCCGCCCCATAATACGTAAGTACCATCGACGCGACGTGCTGCAAAGGAAGGATCAGTATGCGGAGGCCTAGGAGGAGGTGGCGGTGGCAGGACCACGTAGGGGAAACGCTTGATAGAGTACAGCTCCGTTACCCCGCTGAGCAGGTATTCAGACAGCTCTGGAGGAATCTCACCGGCATCTTCCATCGCCAGTGTGGCTCCCCAGACGGATACCGCCCCGTCGGTACCTCCCTGCGTAGTGATAACGCCGTACGCACCATTGGTGCAGTAGACATCACGAATCAGGCTGGCCATCAGTATCTGGCGCACCGCCGGGTCCATTGTCCCGCCATGGGTGTTCAGCCCTGTCAGCACAATAGAGTTGGTGGTGCCGTCATCACGACGGCTCAGTAAAAAGAAGCTGACATCGTTGCCATACAGGCTGAGATTACCGTCGACAATGATCGCCGAGGACGAAACGTTCCTGCGCAGTCTCGGCGCTTCGGCGCTTTCGCCCCGCCGGCGAGGATAACCCGGTTCGGCGTTTGCACCCTCGATCACCTGTCTGTAGCTGTCTTTTTCTTGAGCCGTCAAGGGCGCGCCGCCATATTGAGGCGCTCCCCAAGCCTCCGCCTGGCCGCTACTGTTGGCCATCAGAAACGCCCAACGTGCGGACCTGCACAAAATGATGTTGCCACGTGCGGCGAGTGCAGCGGCGCTGGCATTCATATCGCCGCCTTCAGCAGCCCGGCCCCAACTGACCGCTCTACGCCTATCTCGCGTGATGGCACAGAACGATGCCGTCGCGGCAATAACCGATTGCACACCACCATCGTCGAGGATTCTGAGCAATCTGTCAGAGGGAATGGTTCCACCACCGTCGACGGCGCCCCACACCGCAATGTCGCCATCTCTTCCGATGGCGCAGAACGAAACCGCCGACGCGACTATTCGAGTCACAAACATCGCATCCAGTTGCGCGCGCACATCGGGCGGAATGTTGCCGCCATTATTGGGTTGCCCCCAGGCATACACCCTGCCGTTTCGAGTTCGAACCGCAAATGCATCGTCTGCCGCGTAGATGGCTTCGGGCGGGTCGAACCACAACTCTCGCTGGATCTGGTCAGGCACCGTCGAGGCCGGATTATTAACCGGGCCAATCGCAGCAATACTGTTTGCGCCTGGAGCAGGATTGTCATGGATCACGGCAAACGCACTTCGGGTGCTGTAAACCGACTTTACGCCCCGAAGAATAGGCGCCGTGGGGGGAACGGTGTTGCCCCAGCATAATAATTGATTGGTACTGCCGACACTCACCAAGGCGGCAAAACTGAACTCTGCCGAAAACAACTTTATCGCTTTATTATTCTTTAGAAAGTTCACGATCGCGGGCGGCACAGGCAACCCCCAGCCGGTCTGTCCTTCCAAATGAACATCGCCGCTGGTGGGCTCAAGCAACGCGAACACCCCACCGCTGGAAACAAACAGCCTGTCTGCGGGTTCCGGGACGTGAAATGAAAAATTACCGCGCTGTTTTAGATAACACCACTCGTTTTCCTCGTCCGATATACCCTGGAAGCCTGAAACAATTAGGTACTGAGGCGAAAAATATTCGCTGCCTGCTACGTTATTCGAGTCAACAGGCACCACCGAAAACTGCAGATACTTACCCTCATCGGAAGGCCTGATGTTGAAGTCCTGCTGCCCTTCCGCCTCCAGGCGTTGACCATTAAGGTACCAATAAAAGCTTGACAGCCCTTCATGGCTGGCACCATTCGCGTCATACCGATAAAAACCACGCACCGTGGCGTGCACTAAGATATAGCCCAGAACCTGCACTTCACTGGCAGTGGGGACCGCATCAACAACCGCCTTTTTCTTCACGTTACTCATGACTGACTCTCCAACTCTGGGAATAAAAAGTGTTGGCAGCCCTCCGCAACGGCCTTCAAAAACGCAAGCCGCTGAGCGCCGTCCAAAACGTACGCCCTCATGAATCGACCGGGTTATACAACTCATCCGTCACACTTGTTCCGCCCCCCCACACCACGTACTGTCCATCTGTTCGCCTGGCGGCGAAGGCTGACGCTGATCGTGCGCCGGTAGGGGCATAAGGCGGCAAGAACTTCAACGCGTACAACCCACTCACATTTGCCCTCATGTACTCTTGCAGTTCACCCGGAACGTCACCTGCATCCTGATAAGCAGTGCCACCGCCAAATGCGTTGACCGCGCCACTGGCAGAGCCTTGTGTGCTAATCACGCCATAGGCGCCATTCGTGCAGTGCACATCCGTTATTAGACTGCCCATCAGCACTTGCCGGGTAGCGGGTGGAATAGCGCCACCTCCCGTGGGCTGGCCCCACGAAAACAGATCCTTGGTACTCCCATCGGATTCCTTGGCAACCATGAAGAAGCTGGAGTCATTGGAGTAAAGGCTGATGATGCCATTGGGGGTGACAATTTCGCCTAAGTTGGCACCTGGGGTTGCGCTTGGATCACAGGTGGCGTTGTGGCGTGTCGGCGAACGATGTTGTTGATACCAATCGTTGACGTGCATATCGTCGAAGAGCGCTTCAATGCGGTACTTTTCTCCGCTTTTTTCAAAGACTTTCCCCGCATCGTTATCTTGCCCATCGTCTTGACCGGCAAGCCCACCGTAACCCGCCTGGCCCCAAGAGGCGGACAGCCCGGAGTTATTGAACATGCAGAACGCCCAGGCAGACCCCCGGCATAACAGGATATTGCCGCCGGCAGCGAGTCTTTTGGCATCTTCATTCATGGTGCCTCCATAGGCTGCAGCGCCCCAACTGATCGCTCTTCTGCGGTATTTGGTAATGGCGCAGAATGCATTGCGGTTAGCCACCACCTGCTCAACACCGTCCTGGTCAAGGATGTACGTCAGGACCTCGGAAGAGATTTGCCCGCCGTTGGCTGCGTCACCCCACGCCACGACGTGTTTGATTTCAGGGTCATTGACGGTTTGCGGACCAATGGCGCAAAACGCACCGGCAGTGCTGACAATCCGCTCAACCTTCATCGCCATCAAATAGTTCTCAGCCGCCTGCGAGATACTGCCTCCGGCCGCAGCATTTCCCCAGGCATAGACGTTCCCCTTGAGAGTGACGACTGAAAATGCAGATTCCGTTGCATAGATTGCCTTGGGCAGATCGAAGAGCAGTTTGCGTTGAATATCCTCTGGTACCACCCCGCCATTCGCGGCGTTGCCAAAGGCACCGATGGTGTTTTTCCCTGGCGCCGGATTGTCGTAAATAAAGGCCACTGCGGTGCGATTGCTATACACGTACTTAATGTTATTCAAATCCAGTTGCGGGGGAATATTGGCCATATTAGTCCCCCACAACAACAGTCGCTTGGTACTGCCCAAGACCGGGACCAGTGCACCAAAATCCCGCTCGGTCGAGAACATACGCGTGGCTGGATTATTTTTCAGATAATCGCGTATTGCCTGTGGCGGTTGACCGGCATGATCAGCACGTCCTCTAACATGCACACTTTGCGTTTTGCCGTCGGTCAGCGAAAAAGCCAACGCACTCGCGACGAAAACTTTATCGTTAGGGTCGGGCACATAATAAGAACAATGACCGCGTTGTGACATAAAACTATTACGGTGCTCTTCGTCGGAGATATTTTGATAGCCGTTTACGACGGCAATCTCCATCGAAAAAGTTTCTATACCGGTTTCACCATCGGCGTTCATCGGCGTTACCGAAAACCTGATTTTTGCCCCGCTGAGGGAGGCCTGGATTTGAAAGTCGAGGCTTCTGGCAGTGAGATAGTTAACGCCGTCTATATACCAGCGATAGATAGAGTTTTGCTCGGGAACATCATCAACGTAAAAATAACTACCGCGAACCACTGCACCCGCAACGGCCTCACCGATAATCGTCACATTAGTTGCTACAGGAATTGACATGAGATAAGCCTCAGTTATTAGAAAATCACACTAACCCTCAGACTCAGTCACCGCGCGAATAATCAGCTCCTCACCACGTTCACGCACCAGCCCTTCGCCATTGTCTTTGGGATAATGAAGTTGAATATTGTCCTGCTCTAAACACGCACAGACAGTAAGCGCTGCCGAAAATAGGCTGTCTACTGTCATATTTAACAGGTGAGGCGACCGTTCATCTGATGATTCAAGATTGAAACAAGCACGTATGTACGCAATAACAACTGCCGTCCTGCGCCGACGAACGATACGAATAGCGTCTGTGACCATGCGCTATCTCTCCCTTGAGTCAGAGGTTTCCAAGGCGAACCCGCCTGACGTTCACCGTTGAGCATTCGGAGGGTGAAAGAATCGCGCCATTTACAGGTAAACTCCCCCTCCTCTTCATCTTCCCCACGGAGTTCGCCTTGCGTCTGTTCCACACCTCCGACTGGCACCTTGGCCAAAACCTGCACGGCCAGGAACGCGACTTCGAACACGCCTGCTTCCTTGAATGGCTGCTGCGCCAGATCGGCACCCAGCACCCGGATGTGCTGCTGATCGCCGGCGATATCTTCGACACGGTCAACCCGCCGCTCAAGGCCCAGGAGCGCCTGTATGACTTCATCATCAGCGCCCACGAACAAAATCCGAAACTGACCATTGTGATGATCGCCGGCAACCACGACTCCGGCTCGCGCATCGAACTGCCCGCGCCGTTAATGCGGCGCCTGCGCACTCATGCACTGGGCCGCGTGTTGTGGCTGGAGGATGGCGAACTGGACGCCGAACGCCTGCTGATCCCGCTGCCCGGCGCCAACGGCAAGGTCGCCGCCTGGTGCCTGGCGCTGCCGTTTCTGCGCCCGGCGGAAGTCACCGGCGCCCACCTCGGTGACGATTACCTGCGGGGGATTGGCCAGGTGCATGAACGGTTGATCGCGGCGGCCAATGCCAAACGCAAAAAAGGCCAGCCGTTGATAGCCATCAGTCACGCGCACATGGCTGGCGGTTCGGTGTCGGAAGATTCCGAGCGCAGCCTGATCATCGGCAACGCCGAGGCGCTGCCGGCCAGCTTGTTTGATAACAGCGTGAACTATGTGGCCCTCGGCCATTTGCACAAGCCGCAACGGGTCAATGGCGAAGAGCGCATTCGTTATAGCGGATCGCCGATTCCGCTGTCTTTTTCCGAAATCGGCTACAAGCATCAGATTCTCGATGTGACCTTCCAGGGCCAGTGCCTGGTGAGTGTCGAGCCGCTCCTGATCCCGCGTTCGGTCAACCTGCAGCGCCTGGAGGCCGCGCCACTGGCGGACATCCTCAAACAGCTGGCGGACTTGCCCGACATCGACCTGCTCGCCGAAACGCAGCGCCATCCGTGGCTGGAAGTGCGCGTGCGCCTCGACGAACCGCAACCGGACCTGCGCCAGCAAATCGAAACCGCGCTGCAAGGCAAGGCTGTGCGCCTCGTGCGCATCGCCGCCGACTATGCAGGCAAGCGCGGCAGTGACGACACCGACGAAGAACGCCTGGTCGAACTCGACCAGCTCACGCCCCAGGAGCTGTTCAGCCGCGCCTGGCAGGACAGCTACGGCAGCGAGGTGGATGAACAGACCTTGAAGGATTTCGCCGTGCTGCTCCAGGAAGTGCAACACGCGGGGGAACAGCCATGAAGATTCTTGCCATCCGCTTGAAAAACCTCGCCTCGCTGGCCGGCCCGTTCGAGATCGACTTTACCGCCGAGCCGCTGGCGAGTGCCGGGTTGTTCGCGATCACCGGGCCGACCGGTGCGGGTAAAAGTACCCTGCTCGATGCGCTGTGCCTGGCGCTGTTTGGCGCGGTGCCACGCCTGGGTGATACCGGCCAGGCCAAGATGCCGGACGCCGACACGGATATTTCCATCGGTGACCCGCGCACCCTGATCCGACGCGGTACCGGCGGCGGCTATGCCGAGGTGGACTTCGTCGGCGTCAATGGCCGTCGTTATCGCGCGCGCTGGGAAGCCAATCGCGCCCGCGACAAGGCCAGCGGCAAGTTGCAGAACAGCCGCCAAAGCCTGATTGACCTCGACAGCGACCAACTGCTGGCCAGCCAGAAAACCGAATACAAGACCCAGCTGGAATTGGCCCTGGGCCTGAATTTCGAGCAGTTCACCCGCGCGGTGTTGCTGGCGCAAAGCGAATTCAGTGCGTTCCTCAAGGCCAATGACAACGAGCGCAGCGAACTGCTGGAAAAGCTCACCGACACCGCGCTCTACACTCAGCTCGGTCGCCGCGCGTTCGACAAGGCCAAGGAAGCCAAGGACGCGCACAAACACCTGCAGGACCAGGCCACCGGTGTGGTGCCCCTGGCCCCCGAGGCCCGCGCCGAACTCGACGAGCAATTCGACGCTGCCCAACAGCAGTTCAAGGCGCAACAGGCGCAACTCAAGCAACTGGAACTGCAGCACACCTGGCTCAAGGAGCTGCGTGAGTGGCAAGACCGCCAACTCAGCGCGACCGAGCAATTGCAGCGCGCGCAGGCCGAGTGGGACAGCCTGGGCCCGCAACGCCAGGACCTGAGCCGCCTGGACCAACTGGCGCCGCAGCGCCATCACTTTGCGCGCCAGGCCGAACTCGACAATCTGCTCACGCCCTTGGCCGCGCAGATTCAGGCGCATCTGGCGCAACAGGCCGAACTGCAGACCCGCCAGGAGCAGGCACTCCAGCAGCAGGCGGCGGCCCACGCCGCGCTGGCCGAGGCCGTCAAGCAACAAGCTGACGCCGCCCCGCTGCTGCTGCAAGCCTTCGCCGAACACAACACCCTCGCCCACTTGACCAAGGACCTGGCCAAGCGCACCGAAGATAAACTCCAGCAAGAAACCGCCTGCACCGAAGGCCAGGCGTTGCTCAAGGGCTTGCAGGACAAGCACACCCACGTTGCCGAGCGCCTGCAGCGGCTGGCCGCCGAGCTTGAGCGCAGCGCCGTCCTCGCGCCGCTGAGCGATGCCTGGATCGCCTATCGCGACCGCCTGCAACAGCTGATGCTGATTGGCAATCGCCTGAACAAAGGCCAGGCCGAACTGCCGCAACTGGAACAGCGGGCCACCCGCGCCGCAGAAAAATTCGCCGAGCAACGCGACGCCCTGGACCTGCTGTATCAGGAAGCGGGTGCCGAACCCCATGCCGTGGCCGAGCAGATCCAATTGCTGGCCAGCCTGCTACAGGACAATCGCAAGCAACAGCGCGCCTTTGAAGACCTCACGCGGTTGTGGGACAGCCAGCAACAGCTGGACCAGCAGGCCAGCGCGCTGACGCAAAAACTCGCGGACGCCCAGCAACAACGCGAACAACTGAACCAGGCCGGCCTGCAAGCCAAGGCCGAGCTGACCGTCGCCGAGCAAACCCTGACGGTGACCAAGCAATTGCTGGAACGCCAGCGCCTGGCCCGCAGTGCCAGCGTCGAGGAGTTGCGCGAGCAGTTGCAGGACGATCAGCCGTGCCCGGTGTGCGGCAGCCATGAGCACCCGTATCACCAGCCCGAAGCCTTGCTGCAAAGCCTCGGTCGGCATGACGACAGCGAAGAGGCGGCGGCGCAGACGGCCGTCGACACGCTCAAGGAAAAACTCACCGAGCTGCGCGGCGAAGTCGGCGGCCTGATTGCCCAGCAAAAGGAATTCCTGCAACAACAGGAGCAGGTGGTCAGCCAACAGCAAGGCCTCAAGCCGAGCCTGGATGCGCATCCGCTGGCGGCCGCGCTGTTCAATCAGGACACGGCCAAGCGCAGCGACTGGCTGACCCAGCAACTCAGCCAACTGACCCAGAACATCGCCCAGGACGAACAGCGCCAAGGCGCCCTGCTCAACCTGCAACAAAACGCCGGCCGCCTGCAGCAACAACTGCAGGCAGCCCAGGACGCCAGCCAGCAGGCCCGCCAGTTGCTGGTGGACCAGCAGCGCGAGCTGTCCAACGACCGCGAGCGCCTCGACGAAGAACTCAACGCCTTCGCCAGCCTGTTGCCCGCCGACACCCTCGAAGGCTTGCGCCGCGAACCGGCCGCGACGTTCATGCAGCTGGACCAGCAGGTCAGCCAACGCCTGGAGCAACTGGGTCATCAGCGCGATGAACTGGCTGAGCAGCAGGAGCGCCAGCAGGCCATCGAAAAAGAACAAACCCACCAGCAACATCGCCAGCAGCAACTCGACGCCCTGCTCCAGCAGGTCGCGGAATTGGCCGCACAACGGCAGGCCGCCGAGGAAAAACTCAGCGCCCTGCTCGGCGAGCACCCCAGCGCCGAACACTGGCAGCAGCAACTCGACCAGGCGGTGGCGCAGTCACGCCAGAGCGAAACCGACGCCAACCAGCAACTGCAGGACACGCGCGACGCCTTGATCCAATTGGCCGCCGACCTCAAGGCCCAGCAGGAACGCCAGCAGGCGCTGCAAGCCGAGCAGCAGGGTCTCGCCACGCGCCTGCAGGCCTGGCGCGCGCTGCACCCCGAACTGGACGACGAAGGCCTGGCCCGTTTGCTGGCCCTCGACGAGTCGCACATCAACGCGCTGCGCCAACAGCTGCAGCACAGCGAAAAAGCCGTCGAACAGGCCAAGGTCCTGCTGCAGGAACGCGAGCAACGCCTCGCCGAGCACCAGGCCCTGCACAACGGCAACCTGGAGGCCGAACACCTCGACAGCACCCTGGCCGCGCTCAACCAGCAACTGGCCGAGGGCGAGAAACACTGCGCGGAATTGCGCGCGCGCCAGTCCGAAGACCAGCGCCGCCAGGACGCCAACCATGCACTCGGCGAGCAGATCGCCAGGGCTTATGACGAATGGCAACGCTGGGCCCGCCTGAATGCACTGATCGGCTCGGCCAACGGCGACACTTTCCGCAAGATCGCCCAGACCTACAACCTCGACCTGCTGGTGCACCACGCCAACGTGCAATTGCGCCAACTGGTGCGCCGCTATCGCCTCAAGCGCGGCGGCAGCATGCTCGGCCTGTTGGTACTGGATACGGAAATGGGCGATGAACTGCGCTCGGTGCATTCACTGTCGGGAGGCGAGACCTTCCTGGTGTCGCTGGCCCTGGCGCTGGGCCTGGCATCGATGGCGTCGAGTACGTTGAAGATCGAGTCGCTGTTTATCGACGAGGGCTTCGGCAGCCTCGACCCCGAATCCCTGCAATTGGCGATGGACGCCCTCGATGGCCTGCAGGCCCAGGGCCGCAAAGTCGCGGTGATCTCCCACGTGCAGGAGATGCACGAACGCATCCCGGTGCAGATCCAGGTCAAGCGCCAAGGCAATGGCTTGAGCACCCTGGAGGTCAAGTGAGCGAGGCGCTGCTGTATTCGTTCCGGCGCTGCCCGTATGCCATGCGGGCGCGGTTGGCGTTGCGCTATTGCGGCGTGCCGGTGCAGATCGTCGAGGTGAGCCTCAAGGCCAAGCCGGCCGCGATGCTGGCGCTATCGCCCAAGGGCACGGTGCCTGTGCTGTGCGTGGACGGTCGGGTGATCGAGGAAAGCCTGGAGATCATGCAATGGGCCTTGGCGCAAAATGACCCTGAGGATTGGTTGCTCGGGGGTGACCCGCGGGTGCTGGAACTGATTGCCGAGAATGACCAGGTGTTCAAACATCACTTGAATCGATACAAGTATGCCGAACGCTACCCGCAGCAGCCGATGGAACAGTATCGGGCCGAAGGCGAGGTGTTTTTGCAGCAGCTGGAGGGGTTGCTGGCGAAAAATGACTACTTGCTGGCCCGGCATTTGAGCCTGGCCGACGTCGCACTGGCACCGTTTGTGCGCCAGTTTGCCCATGTGGATCGCGAGTGGTTTGCCGGTACTCCTTATCACAGGCTGCAAACCTGGTTGCAACGCTTTCTGGAGTCGCCGCTGTTTGCAGCGGTAATGGCAAAACCTTCAGGCTGAGCGCAGATCAAAATGCGGGAGCGGGTTTCTTGGGGTGAAAGGGCCTCTCATGGTGGGCAGGCCTCCCATGGTGAAAGGACCTCTTGGGGTGAGCTGGCCTCTGATGGTGAAAGGACCTCTTAGGGGGTGAGCTTGAACTGGCCTAATGATTTTGGACACCTCAATCGGGCGCTATGATGGCGTCCAAATCTGAGGTGTTTGGATATGCGTAAATCTTATTCATGTGAGTTCAAACTCAAGGCTGCCAGCATGGTGCTGGACGAGGGGCAGTCGGTTCCCGAGGTCTGTGCCAGCTTGGATATTGGCCCTACGGCCTTGCGCCGCTGGGTCGATCAAGTTCGCAAGGAACGCTTGGGCTCGACTCCGGTGGGAGCCAAGGCGATCACCGCGGATCAGCGAGAGATCCAGGAACTTAAAGCCTTGCTCAGGCAAAGAGACCGGGATATCGAAATCCTAAAAAAGGCCAGTGCTCTCCTGCTTTTGGACGCCAAAGATCACTCTCGTTGATCTGTGAGCTGGGCGAGCAGTACGGCGTTAACGATTGCTGTCGTGTGTTCGGAATAAACCGCAGTAGCTTTTACGCATGGCGTCAGCGCCAAGGCAAGGTGAGCCCTAAGCGAGAGAAACTCAAGGCTATGCTGGTCAAGCACCACAGGGCGTCGAGAGAGTCTGCGGGCGCTCGTACCTTGGCTAAACAGCTGCAAGCCGGCGGGCATGATGTCGGGCGGTTCATGGCTCGCAGCTTGATGCGAGAAGCAGGCATTGTCAGCCGTCAACGCCGGCGCCATAAGTACAAGTCACCTGGCGTGGAGGCTTTGGTGGCACCGCATGTGCTCAAACGCAAGTTTGATGTTGCGACGGTCAATCAGGTGTGGTGTGGGGACGTGACGTACATCAAAGTCGGCAAGCGTTGGCTGTATTTTGCGGCGGTTCTGGACTTGTTCGCTCGCCGGATTGTGGGCTGGTCGTTTTCGATGATCTCTGATGCCACGCTGACCTGCGAAGCCCTGCGCATGGCGATTGAACTGCGCGGTCGCCCAAAAGACGTACTGTTTCACTCCGACCAAGGTTGCCAGTACACCAGCCATAAATTCAGAAATGAACTGCTGGAACATGGACTCCGACAAAGCATGAGCCGTAAAGGCGAATGCTGGGACAACGCTCCGATGGAGCGTTTCTTTGGAAGTTTGAAATCAGAGTGGGTGCCAGAAGCAGGCTACGGGTCGGAACATGAGGCCCGAGCGGATGTGCAGCGCTATGTATCGCGCTACAACATCACCAGGCCGCATAGCTACAACGACTATCGGTCACCAGTCGCCAGGGAGAAGCTGGTGGCGTGAAACCTTAATCGGTGTCCAAGATTACTTGACCAGTTCAGCTCGCCTCTCATGGTGAAAGGACCTCTTAGGGGGTGAGCTCGCCTCTCATGGTGAAAGGACCTCTTAGGGGGTGAGCTCGCCTCTCATGGTGAAAGGACCTCTTGGGGTGAGCTCGCTTCTTGTGGTGAGCGGGCTTGCCCCGCGTTGGGCTGCGCAGCGGCCCCAGGACCCGGCGCCTCGGTGTGTCAGGTCAAAACCGGGCGCTTGCAATGGGGCCGCTTCGCAGCCCAACGCGGGGCAAGCCCGCTCGCCACAATAGATCTGCCAACCCCATAATCACCTGCCAGCACACCATCACCTGACAACCACAACCATCACTTGCCAACACACCATAACCTGCCATCCACACAATCAAATGTGGGAGCTGGCTGGCCTGCGATGCTGACGACTCGGTCCAACTGATTTACCGAGTTGCGTTCATCGCAGGCCAGCCAGCTCCCACATTTGATCTGTGTTGCCTGGCAATCAGTGTTGGGTCTTGTGGTCCAGTGCGGCGTAGAAGTTGGCGCTTTGTTGCAGGTATTTCTGGGTGTAGGCGCTGGTGCTGGATTTTTTACCGGCAACGTCCACGCTGGCGGCGGCAGGCAAGGCTACGGTCGCGGAAACAGCGGAGGCGGCGATGATGGAGAAGAGGTTCAAGTTCATGTCAGTAACCCTTGTGTTCGTTTGGTTGAGTGGCCGGGGAAGGCCTTGGAACCCAACTTACGCCCGAGGGCTGAACCTTAGAAATGCTTTGAAACAGTAGCCGCTATTAATAGAATTAATACAAGGAGTCAGGCCCCGCCGTGCGGGGCCTGTGGCTTATTGACGCACCAGGAACTTGAGGTCGCTGGGTGCATCGATCGCCAGTTTCTGCACGGTTTTACCCAGCAGGCCGGTCTTGGGGTCACGTTCGACCACCACGATTGCATTGCTTTTCTGGTTGGCCACCAGCAGGAACTTGCCACTCGGGTCCAGGCTGAACTCGCGCGGGTGATCGCCTTCAACGGAGCGGCGCTGCAGCTCCTTGAGGTGCGCGGTCGCCGGGTCAATGCTGAACACCAGCAGTTGATTGGCCGTGCCGCGATTGCTCACATAGAGGAACTTGCCATCACTGGACGCATGCAGCGCGGCACCGGCCTTGTCGGACACCGGTTGCCCGGCGGCGTAATCGAGCAGTTGAGTCTGGTTGAGCTTGCCGTCGTGGTAGTCGAACACGGCGATCTGGGCGCTCATCTCGGTGGTCAGCCAGGCATGCTTGCCATCGGCGCTGAACAGCAAGTGACGCGGACCGCTGCCTGGCGGTAATTGCACGAAGGCTGGATCGGCCGGGGTCAGCGGCAGTTCGTGGTTGGCCTTGGGGTCGTAGTGGTAGACAAAGACCTTGTCCGCCCCCAGATCCTGCACAAACACGTACTTGCCATCCGGCGACGACACCACCGAATGCACATGGTTGGACGCCTGGCGCTCAGGGTTCACGCGGCTGGCCGGGTGCCCGCTCAACTGCACCGGCGCCGACAGCTTGCCACTGGCGTCCACCGGCAGCACGGCCAGGCTGCCACCCGGGTCTTCCAATACCGAATAGTTGGCCACGAACAGGTAACGGCCGTCAGCCGCGACACTGGAATACGTAGGCTCATTGCCCAGGCTTTGCACCTGGTTGACCAGGGTCAACTGATGGTTCTGCGGGTCGATGCTGTAGCTGCTCACACGGCCCACCGGGTCTTTCTGGCCCGGGCCGTTTTCATTGACCACAAACAGATGCTTCTGGTCCTTGGACACCGTCAACCACGAGGGGTTGGCTGCCTTGGCCGCGAGCACCGGCTCGCCCTGGAACTGGCCGGTGCGGCTGTCGAACTGCAACCGGTAGATGCCTTGGCTGGTGCCGGCGGTGTAGCTGCCCACCAACAGTTCATAAGTGTCGGCCGGCGCGGCCTGTACCGACATCGCGCCGACACTGCCGGCCATCAGCAGGGGCCAGAATTTACGCATCATCATGCTCGTCTTCCTCGTCGTTATTGTTGCCGGTGAAGGCGGCCATGCACACCAGGCGGTGCTCGCCCGAATCACCGGTGAGGGTCCAACTTTGCAAGGCTTCATCAAAGGTTGCGGCCTGCACTTGCGCCAGGCTGAAGGACCAGCGTTTTTCAACGCGGCCATCCATGCACTTGATCGACAGCTTCTGGTCGTCGAGTTCGAAGTCAAAGGCATGCAGGCCATCGATTTCGAGCATGTCGCTGGTTGCAAGTTCATTAGAGAGGCTGCGGACAGTCATCAGGATCATTCATCAGTGGAAAAAACCTTGATGATAGGCCAATCCGGCGGTGCCGTCGTGTCGCGATAGCGGGCTACCGCACCCGCTGCGCCGTAGCTTGCGATTCTAGGGACTACCCCCTGACAGAATGGACTCGTTTATGCCGCAAGACACACCCGCCACCCCAATGTTGCTGCCTCATCGAAGCGACACCCTCGCCCGGGCCGTGGCCCGGCAGTTCACCGGGCGCCCGACGTTGCGCCAGGTGGTCGACCAGCACGTGCACGAACGCCTGCTGGAACAATTCCCCTCACTGGTGCTGGACATGTCCAGCGTCAAGCTGGCCGTCCCCAACCAACGACGCGGCTGGGACCTGCGGCGCTTGAGCGATGTCATCCTCGATTACCTGGGCCACGGCACGCCCCTGAACATGACCGAGGTGATCGACACGCGCCGCTGCTTCCTGTCCCAGCGCCCGCCCTTGCACTTGACCTATGAGGCCAACGGCCCGCGCGAGCCGGACATGGCGGTGATCGAACGGGTGATTGCGGACCTGCCCTTCACCCTGCCCATCGCCTTTCAAGATGCCCTGACCCGCTACTGGAACGGCGCCGCCGACACCGGTGCCAGCCGCTGGCAATGGCTCGGCGACCTGCTGGCCGACAACCTCAAGAGCACCGCCAGCCTGCTGCCAGCCGGGTTCGCCCAAGACATGCTCTACGCCGTCAGCCGCCAACCCGATCGCCGCGAACGCGAGGGTGTGCGTGCGTACTGCCTGGAGGGCTGCGTGATCCACCAGGGCCGCACCACGCGCCTGCTGAGCAGTGACCTGTTGTTGGTGCAAGGCGACCACGTACTGCTGTGCCAGGCCTCGGGCAACGTTGAAAACTTTGCCTCGGTGGACGCGTTCAACCAGGCCTGGGGTCAACGCCTGGCCGCCGCGTTGCTGGCCGAGAAGATCCAGGTCAAGCACTACGAGCCCGATGGCAACTTGTTCGATATCCAGGCCGCCCTGCTGCTGAACCAGCAGTTGGACGACCTCGACGCCCTCCGTTTGCCGGCCACTGACGGTGTACGCGCGCTGGAGCAACGCTTCGCCGACGCCACCGACCCGGTACCGGCCTTCCTCGCCACCCCGGTCCCCGACCCGACGCACCAGGCGCGTCTCCAGACGGCGCTGCCGGACTGGCTGCAGGCGGCCAGCGCCGACCAGCGCTTTGCCTATCGCCAGGGGCTGGTGGACCAGGCGCGAGTGCAGCGAGAAAACGCTGGCGCGTCGTTTCTCGACGGCGTCGAGAGCCTGCAGGCCTTCACCGTGCGCACCCTGCGCGAGCAGATACGCCGCGATCATCCCGAGTCCAGCGTGGAGCCGGAAAACCTGCAACTGACCTTCCATGTCCCGGTAGGCGACCTGCACAGCGGCTACCTGGCGCCGGTGAGCATGAGCCTGACCGAACTGGCCATCCACAACCTCGCCGCTGCGCCGCAGGGCCGCATGAGCGTGCGCGACACTTCGGGCGCCGCCCTGCCCGCCTGGTTCAACGAGGATTATGTGCTCGGGGAAAAGGGCGTATTCCACAGCACGCCGGGGCTGATTCGCCAGGTGGACATTGGCCGCCATTACCCGGCAAAAATCCGCGAGTGGCTGCTGGGGGACAGCCCTGACATACGCCGGCGCGAAGCCTTGTTTGGCGAGCAACTGAGCGTGCAGCTGCCACGCCAGGCGCTGGAACAGGCGATTCGCCAGGAGCACGGCCTGACCTTCCAGGGTTATCGCTACGTCAAGGCCGTGTTGCAGCGCAGCGCACCCGGCCGGGTGGTAGAGGGCGAGGACATCGTGATCCGCCCGCTGGCCTTCGTGCGCACGCCCGACGCGCGGCCGGACAGCGTCGCGAGCATGTTTATCATCGAGCCTCGAGACCAGGGCAATGGCCCGCATCTGCTCTATCGACCGTTGTACCCGGACGCGCTGCACCAGTTCGCGAGTCGCCAGGCATTGTTCGACGCGATTGCCGAGCCTGGCGCCCTGCAAGACAGTGTGCTGGCCTGGCTGCCGGACAAGACGCGGTCGATCTATAGCCACGGCGGTTTTCAGAGCCCGCATATCCTGCGCTTCGGCCAGGGTGACGACACCGTACAGTGGCCCGCACCACCGCCCGCGCAGTTGGCGCAGGACCTCAACGGCGGCGAAGTGCCAGGCTCGCTCGCGCAATCACTGGCGACCGGCAACCTGCTGCAATACCTCTACGGCAGCAATGCCCGGGCCCTGGTGGACCTGGCTGATCGCGACTCGGTGTCGAATGCCGAAAGCCGCTGGGCCGTGCTGCTGGAGGGCGGCTGGTTGCTGTTCAACGCGCTGTTGATGCCGCTGTTGCGCGGCCCGGCGATGGCCGTGGGCTGGATCCTGCAATTGGCGGTCAGCCTCAAGCACGACCTCGGCGGCCTGCAGAGTGATGACGCGGCCGCGCGGGAACTGGCCTGGGTCGACGTGTTGCTCAATATCGGCCTGCTGGTGCTGCACGCGGCCTCGCCCACCGACCCCGCGCCACGCCTGCCCACGCGCACGCCGGGCGAGCCGACCTTGCCCCTCGCCGCCCTGCGCCGCCCGGCCTCTGCGCCGTCGGCCCCCACGCTGATCGAGCACGGCCCCATCGGCCTGCCATCCGAACCGGTGGCGGGCGACCAGACCCTGGTGGATTTTATCCATTCCAACGCCCGGGATGCCTCGCGTCGGCGCCTGCTGGACGCCCTGCGCGAACTCAATGTGGCGTGGCCCGTGCCGCCGCCGACGCCCGTAGAGATTGGTCCGCACCGAGGGCTGTACAGCATCGACCGACGCTGGCATGCCTCAGTGGGCGGCTTGCTGTTCGAGGTGAACATCCAAGCCGAAACCGACGCGTTATTTATCGTGCATCCGCAAAAACCTGAGCATCCGGGCTTTGAACTCAAGACCGACGGCCAGGGCCATTGGTCGCTGGACCTGGGGCTGAAACTGCGTGGTGGCGGGCCCAAGAACCGGTTCAAGGCCAAACTGGTGCAGATTGAAGAACAACGCGCACAAGCACACGAGCACGCCAAACGCATTGAGGGCCTTATAGCGGCGGTCAGTCGTGAGCAACTGAGCTTTGTCGACGGGATATTCCCCGCCAAGGCCCTGCTTGAATCACTCGACCAGCAGTTGCTGGTTGCCCACACAGCCCTGCGGGCCGCGCCCGAGAACCCGGTGCTTATCCAGGCGCACGCCGCCACCGCCCGTTCCAGGGCCCGCGCCAAGGTGAGCTTCCAGGTGCTGCTGGAACGCTTCGAACGTACCGCCGGCCCCCAACAGCAGCATCGCCGCGACCTGCTGGAGGCCTACCGGAAAATCAAGGTGGCGGACGGCAAGTTCGACTATGAAGCCAATGCGCAGGAGGTCTACACGAGCATGCTGGCTAGTGATGAGTTACACATCGCCTTCACGGACGCCTTGCACCGCAGCACCTTTTTCTCTGACCAGGGTGAATCCCTGGTTGAACTGGCCGGCAGGCCGGGCGACACAGCAGCCATCCGTTATGTCTATGATCTGGTGCAAACCAACTTTGCCGCCAGCGAGCGCCATTTCAAGGCGGTGCTCGACATCGAGAATGCGCTCGAAACACTCGCGGGTGATCTCAAGAGCGGGCCCGCAGAGCGCTACAAGTACCTCAGTGCAGTGCCTGCCCGACGTTTCTACAACCGCGTGACCGCGACCCTGGAAACCCTCGACCTGCTGGCACTGCTGAGCATCGACCTGACATTCGAACCGCACACCGCCGAGGAATTGTATTTCTTCCAGAACCAGCGACTGCTGCACACCGTCGAGTCCTCAAGGGTGAACACCCACCTTGACCTGCTGGCCACCGAGGGCTTCACCGTCGCCGAACGCAAGGCGGTGCTGCTCAACCTGATTGACCATTACAGCCACCGCCTGCAGATCTACCGCGCGCTGATGGACATCAATTCCCCGTTGATCATCCCGCGCTATATGCCGCTGCTGATCGAACGCCTCGAAACGGTACGCAGCGCGGCCGAGGCCGACTTGGCCGATGTGTTGCGCGAGGATGAGTTCCTGCCGCCGCAGACGGGAGTGTTCAAGCCACTGAAAATCGCCGTTCCCGGAAAACGCGTGTTCAAGTCCCGGGACAAGGGCGCACTGGTAGGTGAGCTGCAAGCGCCTGACGCAGATACGCCTTTCCCCACCATCATCACTCGCAACCCGATCACTCAGCAGCCCAGCGGCCGGTTCATCGAACACCCGGGAGAAGGTTGGGTCGAGATCGTCGACGCGCCGCCGAGCCGCCCGGCGGAAAAGCCCCCTGCCCGCTCCCTGGCCAGCTTGCGTACCCAGTCCCAGCAGTTGCTGGAGGAAGTCGGCGCGATCGAGCGCTCCATCAAGTTCCAGAAGAACAAACTCAAGGACCCGCAACGCCGCGACGACCTCAATCCCCGCGACTGGGACGACATGCTCCAGTATCAGGCCCAGCGCATCGAGTCGATTGCCGATGAGATCCAGCGGCAGCACCAGGAGCCGCAGACGGTCGAGCGCTTGCGCACACGTGCCGGCGAATTGCGCACCCAGGGCCGGCAACACTGCATCGAAGGGCTCAAGGCCCAGCGGCCCCGCCAGGCAAATATCGACTACCTGCGCATCCACGCCGCCGTGGATATCGGCCTGGTCCACGGCCCGCAACGCACCGCGGCCGGCGACTACGTGACCGAGTTTGCGGTACGCGAGAAAAACGCGCTCACGGTGCTCTGGTACGCACACTTTCACTACGCGCGTGCCGGCGTGCCGGCGGCTGAGTACACCAAGGCCCATCTCAAGCGTCCCGAACACCGCTTTATCACCTTCAAGGACTTGCTCGCCCAGGCCGGAAACGACAACCGCGCCATCGTGCGTGATGTGTACAACCCGATCACCCCGCCACTCGACCAACGCCTGTTCCTGAACCTGCTCCCTGCCTAGAACCCGCCATGAATGGCATCGAATTGCCAAAAGGATGTGTATGCAATCCCCTGACTCTATCGCGCACGCCGTCAGCGCGCGCTTCGCTGATCGCCCGACGCTGGAAAGCGTGATTCGCCAGCAACTCGCCACCGCCCTTGGCGAGAGGTACCCGACCCTGACGCTGGACCTGAGCCGCACGCGGCTGGCCAGGCCGCAACGCCGCAGCTGGCTGCTGCAACCGTTTATGCCGGTGGTGCATGACGCCCTGGCCAGCGGCGTGCCGCTGGACTTCAGGGATGTCGGCAGCCTGGCCTGGTACCTCTCCGACGAGCCGCCCAAGCGCCTGAAACTGCCGGGATTGACCTCGGAAAAACTCGATATGCAGGTCATCGCCACGCTGATTGGCGAGATCCCCCAGACCTTGAGCATCGCACTGCAAAACGCCCTCGCCGCCTATTGGGATGCCGGCCACTGGCGCTGGCTGGCCGACGTGTTGAAGGACACCCTGCGCGTCGCCGCCCTGCGCCAGGCCGAGCTGGATCAAACGGCCCGCGAGACCCTCGACCAGGTGTTGACCAACCCTGAGCGCGAGGACCGCCTCACCCTCCATGGCGACCGTGCGGTGTACGCCTACGGGCTGCAAGCCACCCTCAAGGGCGCGGCGCGCAGCGTCAGCCTGCTCGGCCCGGACCTGTTGCTGGCCCGCGCGCTGAATGGCAAGACGTCGGTGCTGCTGTGCAGCCCGCAGACGGGTATCGAAACGTTCGCCAGCGTGGATGTGCTGATCCAGGCCGTGGGCCAACGCCTGGGGCGTCAGTACCAGGTCGAGGATATCCTGCTGCAACGCTACGAAATCGACGGCGATCTCTTCGAGCACCAGGCATCGTTGATCCTCAATCACCAACTCGAAGACCTCGGCAACCTGAGCCTGCCCACCGGCCAGCCCTTCAGGGTGTGGCAGACGCTGTATAACGACATCACTGACCCTGGGCGATTCTTCCGCGACGCGCCCGCCGCGCCCGCCCTGGCAACCTTGCGCACCCACTTGCCGGCCTGGCTGCAAAGCGCCAGCGCCGACGACCAGGCCGCTTACCGCCGCTACACCCTGGCGCTGGCCACCGCCAAACAGCGCGCGGCGGGCCGTACCGTGCTCAGCGATATCGACGACATCCGCACCTACACCGTCAACGCGCTGTTGCAAGCGCTGCAAGGGGATGCCGTGACCTTTGCCAATCACGCGCCGACGCCGCCGTCGGTCGCGGCCCTGCACCCCGACGACCTGCTGCTAACCTTCTCCGTGGCCGCCGGCTACCCAGGCACCGCCGGGATCATCCGCCACGAACGCGTGAGCCTGACCGAGCTGGCGATCGACAACCTGTCCAGCCGTCCCAGCGCCAGCGTGACCCTCGCCAACCGGCAAGGCCTGCCCTTGCCGGCGTGGCTGACCGCCGACTACCTGATGGGCACCGGCGGCCTGGTGGAACGCGTGGACATTGGCCAGCACTACCCACGCCTGCTGGAAACCCAGTTACTTGGCGACAGCCCCGAGGCACGCCAGCGTGAAGCGCTGTTCGCCGCGCAGCAAGCCGTGCAACTGCCGCTGCTGGCACTGGAATTGAGCCTGAAACAGCAAGCCGGGCTGAGCCCTCAGGGTGCGCGCCTGGTGGCGGCCGTGATGGAGCCGGCAGCCGCCGGCCAGCAGGTCGATCAGAATCCGTTGGTGATCCGTCACCTGGCGCTGCTGCAAATGCCCGGCGCCCAGCCGGACCCGGTCAGCGCCATGTACCTGATCGAAGCCCGCGACACTGCCCTGGGTCCTCATGTGCTGTACCGACCGCTGTACGCCGAAGCCCTGCAGGAATTTGCCAGTCGCGAGGCGTTGTTTGAAGCCATCGCCGAACCTGGGCCCTTGCAGGACAGCGTGTTGACCTGGCTGAGTGACACGGCCCGGCCGATTTACGCCAATGGCGGGTTTCGCGAGCCCCACTACGTACGCTTCGGCCAGGGCGATGAGTTCTCGACCCTGGGCACACCGACACCGGCGACGTTGTCCGCTGATGGCATCAACGACGAACTGCAGCAGTGCCTGGTGACCGGACGCCTGATGACCTACCTGTTCAGCGATCATGCGCGGGCCCTGGTGCAACAAGCCGACCGCGCGTCGGTGTCCAACAGCGAAAGCCGCTGGCAGGTGCTGCGCGAAGGCAGCAGCCTGTTGTTCGGCAACCTGCTGCTGCCCCTGCTGCGCGGGCCGGCCATGCTCACCGGCTGGCTGCTGGGGCTGATGGCCAGCCTGGGTCAGGACATTCCCGCGCTGGCCGCCACGGACCCGCACGCACGGGAGCTGGCCACTGTCGACCTGCTGCTCAACCTCGGGCTGCTGTTGCTGGAGGCCGCTCCCGTGGTGGTGCCAACACCGGCACCGCTGGCAGCCGGCCTCAGGGAGCAGGCGCTGCCCTCGGCCCTCACCCCGTGGGTCGCGGAGCAATGGCCGCAACCAGCCGCACCGAGCATTCGTGAAGGCGCCGTCCTGCTGGCCGGGGCGCTGGCGCAGAAACACAGCACGGTGCTGGATTTCGGCTTTGCGCAGGCACGCCAGCGCCTGACCCCGGCCCAGCGCAGCCGTCTCGCGACGTTCAAGGCGCTGCGGCCGTCGCCCCTGCCCCAACCGGTATTGAACGGGCCGCGACGCGGGCTCTATGGGGTCGAAAACCGGTGGTACGCCCTGGCCAACGGCGAGTGGTTGCAGGTCAGCCTGGAGCCGCAGGGCGAAACCCGTGTGGTGATGCCAGGCGATGCCGAAGTGTATGGCCCTTACCTGCGCAGCGATGCACACGGCGTGTGGTCGGTGGACACGCGCCTGCACCTGCGCGGCGGCATGCCAACCAAGCGGATTGCCGCCGATCGCCAACGGCGTGCGCAGCGTATCCGCGAGCTGCAGGACAACTATGAACGGTTCGTCCAGGGCCAGGCGAACCAGCAAAAGCGAATCGATATTATCCTGGGGGTCATGACCCGCACCGCCGAAGATCCACGCTTCAGCGAAGCGCAGGCGGCTGACAGCCGCCAGCGATTCGACACGGCCCTGCAAGAGCAGACCCGGGACTACCAGCAGCAACTGGACAGCCTGAAAGAGCGCAACGAATTGAACATCCCCCTGCCGCCGCATTCCGTCGCAGGCCTGTTGGAAAACATGGTCAACAACGCGCGCAAGCATGTGGTGGTGGCCGAGAAGGATCGTGGCGCGCTGTATCGCTCCCACGCTCACTTCATGGCCAAAGCGCCGCGCCTGGCCGAGGCTGTTCTCGGCGACTTCGCCGCGTATCAAGAGTTTGTGCGCAGCCTGATTGCCATCAATGAACGCTCGATCCACTGGCTTGAACTGCGTGATCGCTACCTCGACGAACTGTTCAAGCTAGGCGACGACGGCAGCGACCACTACCGCCGCCTGACGCTGGATCGCCCTCCGGAAATCAGTGCGTTGGCGGTCAAGGATCTGCTGATGCGCAATTTCGAGCTGATGACCCATAAACACCCAGGCCACCCCTTGGTCACCGTGATGATCGATATCCTCGAGCCGCTGCAGGAGCACTTGCGCACCCACAGCGAGCTGAACGAGCTTGAGGTGACGGCCGAGGAACGCATCAATGTGCTCGAAAGCCTGGTGGAGCATTACGGCCGCGGCCTGGACTCCTTGCAGGGGGTCGGCATCGTGAATATCGACGAACTGGACGGTGAGTATTTCGCCAAGCTGGTCAAGCTGGTGGAGGGGTTGTACCAGGAAGCCGCCAAGCAGCTCGCCAGTGAAATCAAACCGGCTGCCCAATCCGCCCCGCGCCCGAGCCGACGCCCGCCGATAGTCGCCGGCAAAGTGCAGAAAAAAGTCATTCGCACGGCGAAAAAAGGCACGTTTATCGGCGAGGTCAAACCCGTGGGTACCCTGGAAACTGTCGAGCTTCGTTCGCAGCTCACCGGTGAAGTGTTTGGCACCTATTCACAGCGGGGCGAGCAATGGATCGAATTCAAGGACGCGACGCCACCGCGCTCGCCAGGCGTGCCGCGCAGTTTGAGCCTGGTCAAGGGCGAGGCTCGCAAACTGTTGGGCATGCTCGAGGAACACCTGCAGCGCGGCGAGCAGTACAAGAAAGTCTCGCGACACCCGCAGGAAGTCCAGGAGGTGCTGCTGCACGAGTCGGTGCGCTACGACAAGCTGGCCACCGAACTGCACCTGGCGATCCAGGCCCAACCCGCGGAGGCCCGAGCACCGGCCGACCTGGCCCTGGAAAATGACATGCGCCAGGCGGCGGTACGCCTGAATGAGCGTGGCCAGGCGCTGCGCATTCAACTGAGCCTGGAACTGCCGCCGACGCACGGCAACCTGGAGTATCTGATCGAACAGAAGCGCGCGAACATGGCGCTACTCGGAGAGCGCATTCAACTTCGCGGCGAGCGTCGGGATTTTGTGCAGGAATACGCCGTCAACGACGCGGGAGGCTATCCCTTGTGGTACGCCCACTTCCACTACCCGGCGGCCGATACACCCAAGGCCCACTACACCGCCGCCCACCTGAAAACCCGTGAGCAACGCAAGGTGAGTTACTACTCGCAACTGGCCCGCGCGCAAAGCCCGCAGGCGGTGGTGGACGTGCACCGCGGCTTGCTAGGCAAGGCGTTGGCCGAGCGCTGGTTCCTGCCGCTCGCGCCTTGAGGGAAAAGGCTGACGAGCGGGCCTCTTGTGACGAGCAATCCTTTTGTGATGAGCGAGGCTGTTGTGATGAGCAGTCCTCTTGTGATGAACAAAGCTGTTGTGGCGAGCGGGGCTGTTGTGGCGAGCGGGCTTGCCCCGCGTTGGGGTGCGCAGCGCCCCCACTACATCCGCCGCGTTGGTTCAGGCAAACCGCAGTGTGTGAGGATGGGGCTGCTACGCAGCCCAACGCGGGGCAAGCCCGCTCGCCACAAGGAGCCCGCTAGCCAAAACAATCCCACTCTCCGCTCGCGCCTTGAGGGGAAACGCTGGCGAGCGGGCCTCTTGTGATGAGCGAGGCTGTTGTGATGAGCAGCCCTCTTGTGATGAGCAAGGCTGTTGTGATGAGCAGGACTGTTGTGGCGAGCGGGCTTGCCCCGCGTTGGGGCGCGCAGCGCCCCCACTACATCCGCCGCGTTGTTTCAGGCAAACCGCAGTGCGTGAGGATGGGGCTGCTACGCAGCCCAACGCGGGGCAAGCCCGCTCGCCACAAGAAGCCAGCTAGCCACAACCAATCCCACTCTCCGCTCGCGCCTTGAGGGGATACGCTGGCGAGCAGCCCTCTTGTGATGAGCAGCCCTCTTGTGATGACCAAGGCTGTTGTGATGAGCTGTCCTCCTGTGATGAGCAAGGCTGTTGTGGCGAGCGGGCTTGCCCCGCGTTGGGGTGCGCAGCGCCCCCACTACATCCGCCGCGTTGTTTCAGGCAAACCGCAGTGTGTGGGGATGGGGCTGCTACGCAGCCCAACGCGGGGCAAGCCCGCTCGCCACAAGGAGCCCGCTAGCCACAACCAATCCCACTTTCCACATGAAGCCCACTAGCCACAACCAATCCCACTTTCCACAAGGAGCCCGCTAGCCACAACCAATCCCACTCTCCACATGAAGCCCACTAGCCACAACCAATCCCACTTTCCACATGAAGCCCACTAGCCACAACCAATCCCACTTTCCACATGAAGCCCACTAGCCACAACCAATCCCACTTTCCACATGAAGCCCACTAGCCACAACCAATCCCACTTTCCACATGAAGCCCACTAGCCACAACCAATCCCACTTTCCACAAGAACCCCACTAGCCCCAAGTCCTGCCTCAGTGGGCAAACAGCGAGTTGCCCTTCTGCCCTGCGAGCTTCTCGGGCTTGATCAGGAAGCGCGCCAGTGCTGGCAGGAGCCACAGCGCACCGAACATGTTCCACAGCAGCATGAAGGTCAGCATCAGGCCCATGTCGGCCTGGAACTTGATCGCCGAGAAGATCCAGGTGCACACGCCAATCGCCAGGCACAGGCCGGTGAACAACACGGCTTTACCGGTCGACTTGAGCGTCTGGTAATAGGCTTCCTGCAACGGCAACCCTGCACGCAGGAAACTTTCCAGGCGACTGTAGATGTAGATGCCGTAGTCCACGCCAATCCCCACGCCCAACGCTACCACCGGCAAGGTCGCGACCTTGACGCCGATGCCCATGAACGCCATCAGCGCGTTGCCCAGCACCGAGGTCAGCACCAGCGGCAGCACGATGCACAGGGTCGCCGCCCAGGAACGGAAGGTGATCATGCACATGGTCGCCACGCACAGGTAGACCAGGATCAGGATGGTCAGCTCGGCCTCCTTGATCACCTCGTTGGTGGCGGCCTCGATCCCGGCGTTACCGGCAGCGAGCAGGAATTCCAGCCCGTCCTTGTTGTTCTCCTTGGCGAAGTCCTGCACCGCATGCACGGCGCGATCGAGGGTCGCGGCCTTGTGGTCGTTGAGGAACACCAGCACCGGGGCGAGCGAGCAATTGTTGTTGTACAGGCCATCGGCACGGGCGATGGAGTTGTTGAGCACGTCGGGGTTGCGCGACAGGGTTTCCCATTTCAGGTTGCCCTCGTTCATGCCCTTGATCATCTGCTTGGACACGGTCACCAGCGAGATCGCCGATTGCACGCCTTCGGTGTTCTGCATCTTCCACATCAACTGGTCGATGGGATCCATGGCTTCGTAGCGCGAGCAGCCTTCGGCCTTGGTCTTGACCATCACCACCAGCACGTCGGAGCTGGTGGAGTAATTGTTGATGATGAAGTTGTTGTCCTTGTTGTAGCGCGAGTCCGGACGCAGTTCCGGGGCGCCCTGGTCCAGGTCGCCGATCTTCAGGTTCTGGCTGTACCACAGGCCGCCACCGAAGGCGATCAGCGCCAGTACGATGGACACCGGCGCGACCTTAGCGCTGGCGAAGTTCGACAGCAGGCGCCAGAACGGGTGATCGCGGTTGGCGTCCTTTTTGCTCTTGGCAATCGCGCGTTTGCTGATGCCGACATAGGAGATCGCCACCGGCAACAGGATCAGGTTGGTGAACACGATCACCGCCACGCCGATGGAGGCGCCGATGGCCAGTTCGCGGATCACGCCGATGTCGATGATCAGCAGCGTGATGAAGCCCACCGCGTCGGCGAGAATCGCGATCATGCCCGGCAGGAACAGTTGCCGGAAGGTGCGGCGTGCGGCCGTCAGCGCGTTGTCGGCCTCACTGGACTGCAGGGCGATACCGTTGATCTTCTGCACGCCATGGGAAATCCCGATGGCGAAAATCAGGAACGGCACCAGCATCGAATACGGGTCGAGGCCGAAACCGAAAAAGTGCATCAGCCCCAGCTGCCAGACCACCGCCACCAGCGTCGTGCTGAGCACCGCGATGGTACTGCGCAGGCAGTTGGTGAACCACAGCAGCAGGATCAGCGTGATGACAAAGGCCACGCCGAAGAACAGCACCACCATGATCAACCCGTCGATCAGGTCACCGACCTTCTTGGCGAAGCCGACGATGTGGATCTGCACGTTGGGGTTCTGTTCCTGGAACTTGGTGCGGATCTTGTCCTCAAGCTCGTGGGAAAATTTCTGGTAGTCCAGGGCCAGCAGCTTGCCCTGGTCCTGCGGGTCCGGGTAGGACTCCAGCAGTGGAATGTCGACAATGCTCGACTTGAAATCGTTGGCCACCAGGCGCCCGACCTGGCCGGACTTGAGCACGTTATTGCGCAGCTGGTCGAGGCTTTCCGGCGAGCCGTTGTAGCTCTGCGGGATCACTTCACCGCCGGCAAAACCTTCTTCGGTCACTTCGGTCCAGCGTACGCTGGGGCTCCACAGCGACTTGAGGCCCGAGCGGTCGACGCCGGAGATGTAGAACACCTCGTCGTTGATCTGCCGCAGGGTCTCCATGTACTCCTTGGTGAAGATGTCACCGTCCTTGGCCTCCACCGAGATGCGCACGGTATTGCCCAGGTTGGCCAGGTCGTTGCGGTGCTCCATCATTTTTTCGATGAAGGGGTGCTTGAGGGGGATCATCTTTTCAAAGCTGGTGGACGGGCGGATCAGCGTCGCCTGCCAGAACAGGAAAATACTCACCAGCAGGCAGATCACGATCACTGCCGGACGGTTGTTGAAGATCAGGCGCTCAAGAAAGGTCGCTTTATCGTTGTGATGACTGCTCATTCTTTCCCCGCCTTTTTTATTGTTTTGCCAGTTCAGCGCCAGTCGCAGTGGCAACACGCACGCCACCCTGCCCGGCCAGAATCAAGTTGCCATTGCCTGCTGCCGTCACCGACGAGAGGGAAATGCGGTCCGGGCGATTGAACACGCTGAAGGTCTGGCCGTCGTCATGACTGACCACCACGCTGCCGCCATTGCCGACCACCACCAGCGATCCGTCGTCGAGCAAGGTCGCCCCCGACAGGCCAAACTCCAGGGCACCGCGTGCCGCCGGCAGTTCAACCTGCTCCCAGGTGCTGCCGAAATCGGTGGAGCGGTAGAGATTGCCGCGCAGGCCGTAGGCCAACAGGGTCTGCGGCTGCGCCGTGCTGATCACGCCAAACAGCGAGCCCTCGTAGGGGCCTTCGAGCTTTTCCCAGGTCTGGCCGTCGTCGCTGGAGCGGAACATGCTGCCCTGCTCGCCGACGATAAACAGGCCGGCGTCCTTGATGTGCGCAATGGCGTTGAGGTGGAACTGGTCTTCGTTGTCGAGGCGGTCGCTGACGTCTGCCCAGGTCTTGCCGCCGTCGTCGGTCGCGATCAGCGCACCGTAGGCGCCCACGGCCAGGCCGTGCTCGGCATCCTTGAACCACACGTCGAGCAGTGGCGCTTCGCGCTTGAGGTCCTGGTATTGCTGGGTCCAGGTGGCGCCGCCGTCTGCACTGGCGAGGATCTGCGCATCATGGCCGACTGCCCAGCCGTGCTTGTCATCGACGAAAAACACCGCCGTGAGCAGCTGCCGGGTAGGCACTTTGGCTTGGGTCCAGGTACTGCCCTGGTCATCGGAATAGAGGATATGCCCGCGATCACCGACGGCCACCAGGCGCTTGCCGGCATGGACGACATCGATCATCAGGCCTTTGGCGGCCTTGGGGGATTCAATCGCAAAAGTGGTATCGCTGGCGGCCTGGGCAACAGTCGGCAACGCGACTGCCCCAAACAGCGAGAGCGCTGCGGCCAGCAACGCAACCTTGCGTGCGGCGCGTGGGCGGCAAACAACCCAACCCATGACAGGCTCACTCATAGACCTTTCTCCCGATTTATTATTGTTAGGTCGTCTTGCCTTCCTGGCGCCTGAAACCTGCAATCTAGAGCGCCTGAAGGAAGCAGGGGCCATCCTATCGGGCTTTCGAATCGTCTGACAATCGGCGCTACGTTATCTTTTGTTAACTGGCGGCGTTTGGCCACGTGCTGAATATGGCGCCATCAGTCGCACTGATTGATCGTTTACCGCTGCCGAGGCGTGACGAGTGACGCGGAGCGTCAGGGGCTGCATTGCCACGCAGAGCGTGGGAACGATCAACCTTCCGCTCAATGAATTTTTATTCCATATCTTGAATTATGTGAATTTTTATTCCATTAATAGCCACCTGAAAACAATAAACCAAAGGACCACGGCTATGCGTGAACTCGGAATCGGCTTGATCGGCACAGGCTTCATGGGCCGCGCCCATGCCCTGGCATTCAATAACGCCCGGGCGGTATTTGACCTGCCGGTACACCTCAAGCTGGCCGCCCTGGCCGATGCCGATACCGAGCGCGCCCAGCGCTGCGCCAAGGCCTGGGGCTTTGCCCAGGCCCACGGCGACTGGCAGGCGCTGATCGATGATCCTGCCGTCGATGTCGTGGCCATCACCACCCCCAACCACCTGCATTACCCCATGGCCATGGCCGCAATTGCGGCCGGCAAGGCGGTGTACTGCGAAAAACCGCTGGCCGTCAGCCTCGAACAGGCCGACGCCATGCGCCGCGCCGCCCGTGCGGCCGGGGTGGTGACGCGGGTCGGCTACAACTACCAGCACAACCCGATGATCGGCCTGGCTCGGCAGATGATTGCCAACGGCGATCTTGGCGAAATCATCAGCTTCCAGGGCGAGTTCAGCGAAGACTTCATGGCCGACCCGGCGTCACCGTGGTCATGGCGCTGCGAAGTGGCGCATGCCGGCGGCGCGCTGGCGGACCTGGGCAGCCACTTGCTGTCGATGGCGCACTATCTGGTGGGCGATGTGGCCAGCGTGTGCGCCGACACCCAGACCGTCCACGCCCAGCGCCCTGCGGTACACGGCAGCGATGAGCGCAAAGCCATCGCGGTGGATGACCAGGTGCATGCCCTGCTGCGCTTCGCCAATGGCGCGCGCGGCACGGTGAGCAGCAGCTGGCTCAAGCATGGCTACAAGAACCACCTGAGTTTCGAGATCAGCGGCACCCTGGGCACCTTGGCCTTCGACCAGGAGCGCTTGAACGAACTGCGCCTGTGCCGTGCCGGCCAGGACGGTTTCCAGCGCCTGCTGGCAGGCCCCGCCCTGCCCGGCTACGCAGCGTTCAGCCCGGCGGCCGGGCACCAATTGGGGTACAACGAACTGAAGACGCTGGAAGTCCAGGAGTTGATCATGGCCGTGGCCGGCCAGGGGGCGGACGGCACCGACTTTGACGCCGCGTGGGCAGTGGAACGGCTGGCCACCGCGATTCGCGTCGCGGCCCGTGAAGAACGCTGGGTAACAGTGGACACGGTTTAAACATTGGAATACACCCCAAATGTGGGAGCGGGCTTGCTCGCGAAGGCGCTGGATCAGTCACCCAATTCATTGGCTGACACACCGCTTTCGCGGGCAAGCCCGCTCCCACAGTTTTGATCGTTGTTCGGCTTGGGATTCGCGGTGCCGCGCCCACATTTCCACCGACGGCACAACCCGGTTCCAACCTTGGATTGCAAGCCAAATGTGGGAGCGGGCTTGCTCGCGAAGGCGCTGGATCAGTCACCCTATTCATTGACTGAAACACCGCTTTCGCGGGCAAGCCCGCTCCCACAGTTTTGATCGTTGTTCGGCTTGGGATTCGCAGTGCTGCGCCCACATTCCCACCGACGGTACAACCCGGTTCCAACCTTGGAATACGAGCCAAATGTGGTAGCGGGCTTGCTCGCGAAGGCGCTGGATCAGTCACCCTATTCATTGACTGACACACCGCTTTCGCGAGCAAGCCCGCTCCCACAGTTTTGATCGTTGTTCGGCTTGGGATTCGCGGTGCTGCGCCCACATTTCCACCGACGGCACAACCCGGTTCCAACCTTGGAATACACGCCAAAAATGTGGGAGCTGGCTTGCCTGCGATAGCGGTGTGTCTGTCACCCTAGTCATCGCGGGCAAGCCAGCTCCCACAGGGGCCGGACCTTCAGCTCCGCAAGGCGCGGCGCAGGACTTTGCCGACGGTGGTTTTCGGCAATTCCGTGGTTCGGAATTCCACATACTTCGGCATCTTGTAGCCCGTCAGGTATTCACGGCAATGGGCGAGGATCTGTTCCTGGGTCAGGTTCGGGTCCTTGCGCACCACGATGATCTTGACCTTCTCGCCGGTCACGCCATCTTCCACGCCAATCGCCGCGACTTCCCCGACGCCGGGGTGCAAGGCCACCACGTCCTCGATTTCATTCGGGTACACGTTGAAGCCCGAGACCAGGATCATGTCTTTCTTGCGGTCCACCAGGCGGATATAACCGCGCTCATCCATCACCCCGATATCACCGGTCGACAGCCAGCCTTCGGCATCCAGCACCTCGGCGGTTTCCTTCGGTCGCTGCCAGTAACCCTGCATCACCTGCGGGCCGCGCACTTGCAGTTCGCCCTGCTCGCCGAGTTCGGCCAGCTCGCCGTCTTCGCGAACAAACCGCACCCAGGTCGACGGCAACGGCACGCCAATGCTACCGGTGAAGTCCATCTCGCGCATGCGGGCGATGTTGATCGGGCTGATGCTCACCACCGGCGAACACTCGGTCAGGCCGTAGCCTTCGATGATCGGCAGCCCGGTGACTTCCTTCCAGCGCTTGGCCACTGCCGTGTGCGTGGCCATGCCACCGGCGATCACCATGCGCAGGTCGGAAAAGTCCCGCGCGCAGAACTCCGGGTTTTCCAGCAAGCCATTGAACAGCGTATTGACCCCGGCAATCCCGTTGAAGCGCTCCTTGCGCAGGATCATCTGCACGCGCTTCACATCCCGCGGGTTGGCGATGAGGATGTTGCGCCCGCCCAGGCACATGAACATCAGGCAGTTCACCGTCAGCGAAAAGATGTGGTACAGCGGCAGCAGGGTGACGTTGGTTTCCTGCTTGTCCTGGTCCAGTTGATCGCCGACCCAGGCCTTGGCCTGCAGCAGGTTGGCAATGATATTGCGGTGGCTGAGCATCACGCCCTTGGCGTCGCCCGTGGTGCCGCCGGTGTATTGCAGGAAAGCCAGGTCATCAAGGTGCATGCCCACCGGAAAATGGTTCACCCCCCGGCCCTGCTTGAGCACCTGATTGAAACGCACCGCGCCGCGCAGGTTGAACGTGGGCACCTGCTTTTGCACGCGGCGCAGGATGAAGTTCATCGCCGCACCCTTGAGCGTACCGAGCAAGTCGCCGATGGCCGCCACCACCACGCGCTTGACGCTGCTGCCACCGATGACTTTTTCCAGGGTGTGGGCGAAGTTTTCGAAAATCACCACGGTTTCGGCGCCGCTGTCCTTGAGCAAATGCTTGAGCTCATGGGAGGTGTACAACGGGTTGACGTTGACGACTACCGCGCCGGCCAGGATCGTGCCCAACAGGCAGATCGGGTACTGCAAGCAGTTGGGCATCATCAGCGCCACGCGGTCGCCCGGCTGTACGCCCTGGCCTTGCAGCCAGGCGGCAAAGGCAATGCCTTGCACGTGCCAGTCGGCGTAGGTCATTTCGGTGCCGATGCTGACGTAGGCGACCCGCTCGCGAAACTTCTCCAGGTGCTCCACGAACACCTCGCGCAACGACGGGTAGTCCTCGATAGCAGCATCGATGTCTGCCGGTACGCCGGGCAGGTAAGCGTTCAACCAGATCCGTTCGGTTTGTTCCTGGCTTACAGCGTTCATGGCAGTCTCCTTGTTGTTGTTTTTGATAGAGCTACTTTTCGACGATGGCAGTAATGCCCAACCCGCCCGCCGCGCAGATCGAAATCAGGCCGCGACCGCCACCCCGCTCATGGATAGCCTTGGCCAGCGCCGCCAACTGCCGGCCACCGGTGGCGGCAAACGGGTGACCACAGCCCAGCGAGCCGCCGTTGACGTTCATTTTGCTGCGTTCGATCGGGCCGAGCGGAGCCTCCAAGCCTAGCCGCTCGCGGCAATAATCGGCGTCCTCCCAAGCCTTGAGCGTGCACAGCACCTGGGCGGCGAAGGCTTCGTGGATCTCGAAGAAGTCGAAGTCGGCAAAGCTCAGCCCTTCGCGCTTGAGCATGCGCGGCACTGCATAGGCCGGAGCCATCAGCAGGCCTTCGGTGCCGTCGACAAAATTCACCGCCGCCGTTTCGCCAGTGCGCAGGTAGGCCAGCACCGGCCAGCCATTGGTCGCTGCCCACTCTTCACTGGCCAGCAACACCACCGAGGCGCCATCGGTGAGCGGCGTGGAGTTGCCCGCCGTGAGCGTGCCGTTCTGCCGGTCATAGGCCGGGGACAGGCCGGCGAGCTTCTCCAGGCTCGCGTCGGCACGCAGGTTATTGTCGCGGGCCAGGCCGCGATGGGGGCTGATCAGGTCGTCGAAAAAGCCGCGTTTATAGGCAGCGTCCAGACGCTGGTGGCTGGTCAGGGTCAACTCGTCCTGCGCCAGGCGCTTGATCTGCCAGCGCTTGGCCATTTCTTCGCAGTGCTCGCCCATCGACAAGCCCGTGCGCGGCTCGCCGTTGCGGGGCAGCAGCGGCTTGAACAACATCGACGGGCGCACTTTCAGCAATGCCTTGAGCTTGTCGCCCATGCCCTTGGCGCGATTGGCCGCCAGCAGCGTGTGGCGCAGGGATTCGTTGATGCCGATGGGCGCATCGGAGGTGGTGTCGGCGCCGCCGGCGATGCCCACTTCGATCTGGCCCAGGGCAATCTTATTCGCCACCAGCAGCGCCGCTTCCAGGCCGGTGCCGCAGGCTTGTTGCACGTCGTAGGCCGGGGTTTGCGGCGACAGCGTGGTGGACAGCAACGACTCGCGCGCCAGGTTGAAATCGCGCGAATGCTTGATCACCGCGCCGGCGGCGAACTCGCCCAGGCGCTGGCCGTGCAGGTTGTAGCGGTCGACCAGGCCTTGCAGCGCCGCCACCAGCAAATCCTGGTTGCTGTCATGGGCGTACACGGTGTTGGAGCGGGCAAACGGAATGCGGTTGCCGCCGATGATCGCCACGCGGCGCGTCGGGGCCGGGTTGAAGCTGTAGTCACTCATCTAAGGCTTTCCAAATAAAGAGCCCACGCATATGGGGTTTGTCGCCGGCAGCATTGCGCACCTCGAATGCACGGCGCGGGCCGGTCACGGGGTGGCTCCACAGGGCGACCTGGCCGGGCAGGTAGATCGGCAGTTTGAAATCGCAATGGGCTTCGGCCTGGTCCAGGCCTCCCGGCGGTTGCTGGGCGGCGAGCGCTCGGCCAAGGGTCCACATGCCATGGGCGATGGCGCGGCGAAAACCGAAGATTTTCGCGCCGATCACCGAGGTGTGGATCGGGTTGAAATCCCCCGACACCTTGGCGAAACGTCGGCCCAGGTCGGCCGGCAATACCCAGCGTTGCGTGCGCAAAAGGCCCTCTTCCGGCAACTCCAGCGCCTCGCCCCACGGCTCGCCGAGCGGGTTCTTCACGTCGCGGCGCAGGTACAGGCTGTCGCTTTCCCACACCAGCGCATCGGCACTGTAGGCACGGGTGGCGATGCTCAATGCCTGGCCCTTGGGGTGCGCGACCCAGCGCTCGGCGTACACCTCGATGCGCAACGCCTGGCCTGGGTGCAACCGCTGGTGCTGCCGAATGCGGTTGGCCAGGTGCACCATGCCGCTGGCCGGGTACGGGAAGCTCGGCCGGGTCAACAGCATCAGGTGCAACGGGAACGCCAACACATGCGGGTAGGACAACGGCACCCCCTGCTCGTGACGAAAGCCACACGCACGGCCATAGCCGGCAATGCCGGTGGCGCTCAGCTCCACCGCCGGGCGCACCAGGCGCTCCTTGGGCAGCACCGGCACACCGTCGAGCTTGGGCTTGCGCAGGGCGCGCACGCCATCCAGCAGCAGGCGGGTGCGCGAGGGTGGCGGGTCGATGATCTGCGTCACGTAGTCCATGGCTCAGGCTCCCAGCAGGCTTTGCCCGCACACGCGTACGACTTGGCCATTGATTGCGCCGGATGCCGGGTGTGCCAGCCAGGCGATGGTCTCGGCCACATCGATCGGCTGGCCGCCCTGGGACATCGAGTTCATGCGCCGCCCCGCTTCGCGAATCATCAACGGGATTTTTGCGGTCATCTGGGTTTCGATAAACCCCGGCGCCACCGCATTCACCGTCACCTGTTGCGCCGCTGCTTGCCGGGCCAGGCCTTGCACCAGGCCAATCACGCCGGCCTTGGAGGTCGCGTAGTTGCTCTGCCCGAGGTTGCCGGCGATGCCGGAAATCGACGACACGCACACGATGCGCCCACCAGCGTTCAGGCCCTGGTGGTCGAGCAGCGCCTGGCTCAGTTGCAACGGCGCTTCGAGGTTGACCGCCAGCACACTGCGCCAGGCTGCCTCGGTCATCTTCGCGATGGTCTTGTCGCGGGTGATCCCGGCGTTGTGCACCACCACATCGAAGGCGCCGTATTGGCTGATATGCGCCTGCAACAACGCGGTGGCATCGGCAGCGGTGATATCCAGCGGCAGGGCCGAGCCGCCGACACTGCTGGCGGCTTGCTGCAGCGCGTCGTGGGCCTGGGGCACGTCCACGCAGACCACATGGGCACCGTCACGCGCCAGCACTTGGGCGATGGCCAGGCCAATGCCACGCGACGCGCCGGTGACCAGCGCGCGGCGGCCGGCGAAGGGCTTGTCCCAATTGACCGTGACGTGACCGTCCACCGGGGCTTCCAGGCGCACCACTTGCCCGGACACATAGGCCGACCGGCGCGACAGGAAGAACCGCAGGCTGCTGTCCAGCGCCGCCTCGGCCCCCGGCGCCACGTACAGCAACTGCACGGTGATGGCCCGGCGCAACTCCTTGGCCAATGAGCGCACCAGGCCTTCGAGGGCGCGCTGCGCGATGGCCTGGGGCAAATCGGCGCAGTGTTCCGGCGCCGTGCCGAGCACCACCACGCGACCGTGCTGGCCGAGGCGCTTGGCGTTGGCGTGGAAGAATACATACAGCTCGTCGAGTTGCTGCAGGTCGGTCACGCCGCTGGCATCGAACACCGCGCCCTGCACTTTCACCGTGGACGGCGCCTTGAGCGTGGCCGCAGTGGCGGTGACCGTGTCGGTGTCGCCGAAAATACGCTGCACTTCGCCGGCCAGGCGCCCTGCCCCGGCCAGGATCACCGGGTTGGCGAGGCCTTGCTGGCCGCTGCGATGGCGTTGCAACGGCAAGGGTTGGGGCAAACCGATGGCCCCGGCCAGGCGGCGGCCCCAAGGAGAACTGACGAACGCTAGATAGCTGTCACTCATAGATAGATCCACTCACAACACATTCCTGCCTTGTAAACCCGATCAATGTGGGAGCTGGCTTGCCTGCGATGGCAGCGGCCCGGCTTGACTGATAGACCGAGTCGCCTGCATCGCAGGCAAGCCAGCTCCCACACTGAGCGTGTTCATTCAGTACCACTCAATTGACCGAGGCGTTTTCACCCTGGCTGGACTTGCGCTTTGCCGGCGGTTCCAGCGCTTGCTTGCGCTGTTGCAACGCCTCCAGCAAGCCGAAGTCCTGCGGGAAGTCGTCCACCTGGATGCCGTGATCGGCGTATTCCACGTAGCGCCCCAACAAGCTGTCTTCGTCGTCGCTGATCAGGTCCAGCGCCCGCGCCTTGACGCGCCAGGCGGTGAAGGCCGTGGCCGAGATCGGCATCGGCTCGATCAGCCCCTGCTTGACCGCAGGCTTGAGGCGAGCATCGATCAACTCGACTTGCGGCAACAGGCGGAAGCCGAGTTCGCCGTAGGCCAGCTTGTCGATTTCCGGACGCGGGATGTAGGAATTGGCCAGCAGACGGTCGCGGGTTTCGCCGGGGGTCTGCACCACATCGGCCACCTGGGCCAGCAGGCGATCCGAGGGTTTGTGCAGGGGAATGCCGAATGGGAAACTCAAGCCTCGCACCACTGCGGCGGCGGCTTTCGACGGGTAGTTGTCGAGCACTTCGGCCAGCGCTTCATGGCCGCGCAACAACGCGTCCTGCGCCGCCCAATGCACCAGCGGCAAATCCGCCTGGGGCCGACCGTCGTCCTCGAAGCGCTTGAGTACGCAGGACAGGATGTACAGCTGCGAGAGAATATCGCCCAGGCGCCCGGTAATACTTTCCTTGCGCTTGAGGGCACCGCCCAGCACGCCCATGGAAATATCCGAAATCAGCGCCAGCACCACCGACAGGCGATTAGCCTGGCGATAGTAGGACGCCAACGCCGGGTCGGTCTTGGCCGGGGCGGAAATCAGCCGCCCGCCCGTCAGGGAATGCACCGCTGCACGCACGGTATTGGCCAACACAAAGCTGATATGGCCGAACATCGCGCTGTCGAAATCTTCCAGGGCCTTGCGCCGGTCCGGGTGGCGCGCCGCTTCCATCTCGCGGAACACATAAGGATGGCAGCGGATAAGGCCCTGGCCAAAGATGATCAGGCAGCGCGTCATGATGTTCGCGCCTTCCACCGTGATGGCGATGGGGCTCTGCTGGTAGGCGCGCGCGAGGAAGTTATTGGGCCCCATGCAGATGCCCTTGCCGGCGACAATGTCCATGCCGTCGTTGACGATAATCCGCGCCCGTTCGGTGACGTGGTACTTGGCGATGGCCGAGATCACCGACGGTTTCTCACCGGCGTCCAGGGACGCCACCGAGACCTTGCGCACCGCATCGCAGGCATACAAGTGCCCGGCCATGCGCGCCAGCGGCGCCTGCACGCCTTCGAACTTGCCGATGGGCAGGCCGAACTGCTTGCGCATCGCCGCGTAGGCGGTGGTGCCGCGTACTGCGACCTTGCCCAGACCGACGTTGGCCGAAGGCAGGGAAATCGCGCGTCCGGCGGCCAGGCATTCCATCAACATGCGCCAGCCGTTACCGACTTGCTCGCGACCACCGATCACCCATTCCAGCGGAATGAAAACATCCTTGCCGGTGGTAGGACCGTTCTGGAACACCGCGTTGAGCGGCCAGTGGCGACGGCCACTATTGACGCCTGGGTGCGACGTCGGGATCAGCGCACAGGTGATGCCGAGCGAACCGGGAGCGCCTAACAGGCCTTCCGGGTCTTCGGCGCGAAACGCCAGGCCAAGCACCGTGGCGATCGGGCCCAGGGTGATGTAGCGCTTGTCCCAGGTCACGCGGAAACCCAGGACTTCCTCGCCTTCATGCGTGCCTTTGCAGACGATGCCCAGGTCGGGAATCGCCCCGGCGTCCGAGCCCGCATACGGGCTGGTCAGGGCAAAGCACGGGATGTCTTCACCACGCGCCAGGCGCGGCAAGTAGTAGTTGCGCTGGGCATCGGTGCCGTAGTGCAACAGCAACTCGGCCGGACCGAGGGAGTTGGGCACCATCACCGAGATCGCCGCCGCCGAGCAGCGCGTCGACAGCTTCATCACCACCTGCGAATGCGCATAGTGGGAGAAGCCTTTGCCACCGTACTGCTTGGGAATGATCATGCCGAGGAAGCCGGCGTCCTTGGTGTACTGCCAGCCTTCGGGCGACATGTCCTGCCAGACCTGGGTGGTTTCCCAGTCATTGGCGATGTCACAGAGGGTTTCCACCTCATTGTCGAGGAAAGCTTGCTCCTCCGCGCTCAGGCTGGCCGGCGCAGCTTGCAGCAGGCGCTGCCAGTTAGGCTTGCCGCTGAACAGCTCGGCGTCCCACCACACGGTGCCGGACTCGATGGCCGCGCGTTCGGTGTCGGACATCGCCGGCATGATCGTACGAAACAGGCCGAGGGCCTTGCTGGTCAACAGCGTGCGGCGTAGCGGTTTGAGGGTCATCAGCAAAGCCGGTAACACCACCAGCACCGCCGCGACGGTGGCGCCGAACGCCGCCACCACGTTGAACAGGTAACCAATCGCCAACCAGACCAGGCCAGCGCCCAACCACAGGGTGGCAGCGGCTTGTCGATACGCCAGGGCAATCGCAGCTGCGAAACCCACCAATAACCAGATAACCATGGGATACCTCGACTCGATTCAGGGCGTGGTTTACGTGCGGAAGGTCGGATTGACCTGCGGCGTAAAGCCACACTACAAACTTGGAAAGCTAAATTCAAATTTTGTTTTGAAATTTTTATTTAATGCTTGGGCGAAAAAATTGGCGGCTGAAAGGGTCAGCCTGATGGGTTGATGGGATCAGAAAATCGGAACGGGTCGCGTGGGCAACCCGTCGATAAGCGACTGCATGAAGAGGCAGCCTGATGAGCCAACTACGTCATGACGGCGTCACACCGTTTGGGTCAGAACCGATAGGTCGCTGACAGACTGACCACTTCTCCCTTGCCCTCGGATTTGCCATCAAGTCGCGATCCACCCAGGCGGTCTTGGTTTTGTGTCTTCAGTTTCACGTCCTGCACAAACTGCCGCGAGTAGGCCGCGTCAACGCTGAAACCAGGAATGGCTCTGACGTTGTAGCCAAACCCCAGCGAAGCGAAGATCCGGTCCCCGTCGGGGATACGCGGGTCACGTGTGGAGTTGCGTGTAGGGGTCTGGTCAAACGACACACCGCTGCGCAAGGTCAGGTCGTCGGTGAGCTTGTAATCGCCGCCGAAAGAGTACTGCCAGGCGTCGCGATACTTGTAGGGAATCGATACGATCAGGTTACCGTCCGATGTCAGCGTCAAAGCCTTGAAGGATGACCATTGAGTCCAGGTCGCACTGACGCCCAGGGTCAACCGTTCATTGACTTCATGCACCCAGTCAAAGGAAGCATTCGCCGGGATATCCAACTGAGTCTCGGCGTTGGCGCCGTCCGGTTGCAACCTCAAGCCGGGGTAAAGAACCCCCACCAGCGTCGTGCCATCGGGCAACGCAGGATCAGTCATCAGGCTTTTCAACGCTGCATCAGCCCGAATGTTGTATTTGCCCTCCATCTTGTTCTTGATTTTCGCGTGGTAGTTCAAACCCAGGGTGTCACGTTCGGTGGGTTTCCAGACGACGCCTGTGAACCAGCCCACGGACGTGTTATCGACCTTGACGCGCATCAATGCGTCGCCTACGCCTGACGGGAAAGGAATGCCCGCTGGCGAGGCAGCCGCCGCCCCCAGCAGGTCAATGTTCTGGCTGACGAAGCCCTTGCTGTGCTGGACGATCGCCCCCGCACCAATGGAGAACTGATCGTTGACCTTGAACGATAAAGAGCCGGTGAGCCCTACCGTTTCGATCTTGGTGTCGACGGCAAAATCACGCCCCTTCCAGTCCTGATCCCAGGTACTGCGCATACCCTGAGGCACTACTTGGCTCAGGCCGAAAGCGAAACGATCATTGATCGGTATAACCATGAAACCGGTAGGCAGCCAGGCGGTAAAACCACCCTCACCGCCGTCACCTTGAGAATAAGGCGTACCAAAAGACCCGTCCGGGTTCAGAGGTGTTTTTTCCAGAGGGTTACCATTGAGGTCATAGGCCTGACCTTTGTATTTGATATTGATGCGAGCATAGTCAACGGTGAACTGCGCAACGCTATGATCAATAAAAGCCATTGCTGCTGGGTTGTTGTAAGCCGCGCCTGGATCATCCTTGAACAGCGATCCCCCACCGAAGCCACGCCCCCAACCAGCGGCGCCCACGGTCGGAGTAGCAAAACCCCCGGCCTGAGCTGGTACTGTTACCGCCATCCCACCCAACAACGCCAGCCCCAGCGCGACCTGCACTTGTAATTTCTTATTGTTCATGCGGCACTCCTTATTATTATCAACGGCCGACTCTGCGGAAGCGTCTTAAAAATGCTAGGCACTTGTTGAAGCACCTGCGCGTCATATCGCTGATACGTTTTTAAGATGCTGCGGGTGTCACGCCTTATTTACTTCAAACAGGTGCCTCTTTCGAGGCACCTGCCTACAGCGGGTGATCAGCCCCTGGTTCTAACCCAACGGGTTATTGAACAGTCAGGCCTGGTGCGTTAACAGTGAGCGATTGAATAGTGCAGTTGCCAGTTCCCTGACCAAGCAGGGTTTGATTGGTGGCGCCAAGAACGTGGGTGGATTGATTCCAGGTCACTGCAATGCCGGTAGGACCGCAGTCCGACCGAGGAATCAGCGGAGGAGCACCATTGATCACGTAGCCCACATTGGACAGAGTGCCGGCGGTGAGGCTAGTAGCGGTCAACACCCAGCCTGGGGTAGGCAGACTTTTCAGTTGCGCCAATGGGCACAGAATGCCGCCAGTGAAAGTAGCGTTTGAAATAGTCGCTACACCACCTGCAACAGTGCCGCTGGCAGTAAGGGTGCAAGTAACAGGGGCGGACGAAGACGGCGACAGTACGGTAATGCTGCCGGTCAAATTGGTGAACGGTCCATTAGGAACGATCGACGCCGCACTGGCCATCGAGGCTGCGCCGAAACTCAGAGCAAAGGACGTTGCACAAACGAGGGTTTTAAGGCTTTTCATTGTTTTTCCTCACATGTTATGGCGAAGTCATTTCGCCAGGGGTAATGGCCATGAACGAGAGGTCACGGTGAAACAAAGCGGAACTTCCCTTTCCAGCCAAATCTCAATTCAATGACTGCTACAACAGTCCAGTGTTATTCCACAACTTTGAAGTTCGGCGGCATCTTGATCGACACCGTCTTGATCTTGCAGTCTTCGCCAATCGGTACATTGGCCGCCTCCAACTTGCCGGTAGCGTTATCCCAGGTGCCATCGGCGGTAGAAGGCCCGCACTTGCCGCCCAGGCCGAAGGCGTGGACATCTACGCTGATCTTCGACATGGAGCCACTCTTGGTGTCCTTGGCAATCAACACCCAGGGCAAGTTGGTGGCTTCGACACGGCTGCACTTGAGGCCGCCATCGAATTCAACTTTCTCGACATCTACCGATGACCCATCGGCCGCAACTTTGCCGGCCACCTTGATGGTGCAATCGGCGCTGATCAGCGCGCCCTTGGAAAAACTGATCGGGCCTTGGGCGGTAAACGCGCTGCCGGCTGGTTCGATGCGGGCGGCCTGGGCCTGGTGATAGGCGATAAGCCCCAGCGCGGCCAATACGATGTGGGTGGTGAACTTGGCAGGTGATTGCATGGTGTACGTCCTTCCCTTTAATTATTTTTTTGTTCGGGTCAAACAACTTACGTGCAACTCAATCGATAAACCTTGGGCGCAAGGGGCCTGCGCGGCACGCAGGCCCCGAGTACGCCAACAACATGTTACTTACACTTAGAACGGCGTAGCGCTGTTGCTGTACTTCTCCAGGTACTTCAACCGTTGTGAGGGCTGAAGGTTGGTCAGGAAAATATCCCCGGCGTAATGATTAAGAACGCGGTGATCCATGCGACGGCGCCACAAGTACGGCACATACGCCCAGACAATCATGCTCGCGTAGCCATAAGGCAGTTGTGGTGATTCATCAAAGTGTCGCAACGACTGATAACTGCGTGTCGGGTTGGCATGGTGATCAGAGTGCCGCTGAAGTTGGAACAGGAAGATATTGGTGACAATACGGTTACTGTTCCAGGAGTGCCGAGGCGAACAACGTTCATACCGGCCATTGGGCAACTTCTGGCGTTTAAGGCCGTAGTGTTCCACGTAGTTCACCACTTCCAGCAGGGAGAAGCCGTAGATGCCCTGGATGATCAGGAAGGGAATCACCGCCGCCCCGAGCCAGTAGATCATCGCGCCCCACAACACCACGCTGTACATCCAGGCACTGAGTACAGCGTTCTTCCAGTGCCAGGCCGGCAGGCCGAGTTTGCGCAGGCGCTCGCGCTCCAGGTTCCAGGCCGAGCGTGCGCTGAACCACACCGAGCGCGGCAGGAAGGCCCAGAAGCTTTCACCCAGTCGCGAACTGGCCGGGTCTTCCGGTGTGGCGACACGCACGTGATGGCCACGGTTGTGTTCGGTGTAGAAGTGCCCGTAGAAGGTCGGCGCCAGGGTGACCTTGGCGAGAAACACTTCCAGCGCGTTGGGCTTGTGCCCCAGTTCATGGGCGGTGTTGATTGCAATACCGGTGGCGGCGCCGGTCGACATCGCCATGCCGAGGTAGGTGAACCAACTCGGCTCGCCATGCAGTTGAGTGCGGGCGGTGATGTAGCTGGCGGCGTGGGACAGCCAGCTGGAAGGGTCCAGGTTCGCGGCAGCCTGCAACAGGCCACCCTGGATGATCCAGCCGATCCCGCCGGCGGCCAGCCAGCCGGTGATCACCACCGAGGAGATCACGAACAGCACGCCCGTATAGACGATCCAACGGTAGTAGCTTTGGGATTCGAGGTGGCCAACGGCGGATTCGGGCGGGTTGCTGACGTCTTCACCGAGCAGGCCGTCGATCAGTGGGATCAGGCCGAAGATCACCAGCACGCCGACCCACCACAGTTGCTGGATACCGGTGGTGATCGCCAGGGCGCCAGACAACAGCGGAGTGGCCAGCGGCATGATCCCCAGCCACCACAGGTGACGCTTGCCGTCGGTCCATACGCTTGGGGCTGCCAGTGTCTGATTCATGGCAGCCTCCGGATGAGACGGGTTGGCAGGGTTACAAAAAACAGGTTCAGGGAGCGATGGATGCTCCGGGAATTCAACCATGCGATAAAAGACGTTTTTTTCATTTTTATTCGCTCTTAGGCATTTCAAAAATCATTTCAAAATAAATATTGAAATATTTTTTTAAATAAATAGCGCGGAATCGATAGGTCGTCAACTACTTTTTCGAGGCCTTTTTTACGTGACTGAGCAGTCTCTTTTTCAGCCGTTTGGTCAGGTCTCTAGAGCAGGCATTCCGGACGTTCGAACCCGCAACGTGAGGCATGACTATTTGCTCGCCAACGCAAAGGACGGCTGCAGAATCGTCGCGGTTTCGCCGGGTCGCATGCGCTTGGCCAGGTGCTGCACCGCTTCGACCACACGCGCCGTGGCAGTGATCGGCAGCATATGGCCGCGGCCCTCCACTACCTGCATCTTCAAGCCCGGCACCTTGTCGGCGAGTGCCTGGCCGTGCTGGCGAAAGTCCAGCACCTTGTCCCGGGCCCCGTAGATCAGGCTGATGGGCAGCGTCAGCTGCGGGTAGCGCTTGACCATGCCTGGCAGATAATCATTGACCAGCGCAATCTCGCTGGAGGCGGCGTAGAAATTGTCCGGGCGCATGCCCAGCAGCCCGCCGCCACGGGTGGCGAAATCCTCCGGGGCCGGGTCCGGCGCGAACACGCCCTTGACCACTGCACGGCGGGTCAGCAGGCCCATCGGCACGGTCAGGGTGTGCGACACCCAGCGACGCAGCCAGGCAGGGCGTACTGCCAGCGACCAGAACACCAGCGGCAAGGTCGGTTGGGGATGGGTCAGCGGCGCCACCAGGACCAGGCCCGATACGGCGTCGGGATGGTCGAGAGCCAGCGCCAGGGAAATCGCCCCGCCGAGGGAATGTCCCAGCACCAGGGGCTTATCCAGGCCCAGCGTGTTGATAAACGCCGCGACTTGTCGCGCCTGGGCCGGCAGGTCGGCAGCAGTGCCGGCATGACGGGTGGAATAACCTGACCCCGGACGATCGAGGGTGATCACCCGGAACTGCTCCCGCAACTGCCCGGACAAGGCATAGGTCAGGTTGCGACTGCTGCCCATCAGCCCGTGAATCATCACCAGCGGCGGGCCTTTACCCTCTTCTACATAATGAAAGCGCTCGCCGTTGACCTCCACGAAGCGCCCGTTGATCGGAACAGCGGCTTCAATACGCCGTGTCATCCAGGCACTGACGCCCCACAACAGCGCGCTCACGCCGATAAACACCGCCGCAGCAATCATCCATTCGACAGCCATAGCTCGGTCCTCTGCTTCCCTGCTGCCGGGAACCTGACCGGAATTGATCAGGCCTCGGCCTATCGTCCAACCCTGGACCTAAACTACGTGCAGACCCTGCTCGTCCGTCGGACAAGTCGCACATGAGGAGCCAGTGACTAGCGTAGGCGATATTTTCAGGTAGATTATTTAAAATCTTTTTTAAAATAAATAATTCAATTTTCCTTTGCAATGGTGTTCTATCTAAAAGACAAAACAAAAACAGGAGCACATCCGATGCCTACGAGGGCCTGCCTATGAATGCCCACAGTGATTTGATCGATATCGCCATCATCGGCTCAGGCTTTGCCGGCCTGTGCATGGCCATCAAGCTCAAGGAGGCCGGCTTCACCGACTTCTTTATCGCCGAGCAGGCCGAGACCCTCGGCGGCACCTGGCGAGACAACCATTACCCGGGCTGCGCCTGTGATGTGCAGTCGCACGTGTATTCGTTTTCGTTTGCGCCCAACCCGGACTGGACGCGGCAATTCGCGCCCCAAGCGGAAATCCGTGCTTACCTGGAACGCTGCGCCACGCGCTTCGAGCTCAAGCCCTACCTGCGCTCCGGCATGGGCCTGACACGCGCGGTCTTCGATGAACAGCAGCAACGCTGGCAACTGAGCTTCAACGGTGGTCGCCAGGTGAGTGCGCGGGTGCTGGTGTCGGGGATGGGCGGCTTGTCGCGCCCGGCATTGCCGGATATTCCAGGGCTGGAGAACTTCAAGGGCAAACGCTTCCATTCCCAGCAGTGGGACCACGACTACTCGCTGAAAGGCAAGCGCGTGGCGGTGATCGGCACCGGGGCCAGTGCCATTCAGTTTGTGCCGCACATCGCGCCACAGGTGGCTCACCTGGACCTGTTCCAGCGCACGCCGCCGTGGATCATGCCCAAGCCTGACCGTGCGATAACCCCTTTCGAACGCTGGCTGTTCAAGCACTTGCCTTTCACCCAGCGCCTGGTACGCAGTGCGTTTTACTGGGCCCTGGAAGGCCGCGTGGTCGGCTTTGCGCTGCATCCGCGGCTGATGAAAATGGTGCAGAAAATCGCCCTGCGCCACCTGCACAAACAAGTCGCCCGCCCTTCCCTGCGCAAGACGTTGACGCCTGACTACACCATCGGCTGCAAGCGCGTGCTGATCTCCAATGACTACTACCCGGCGTTGTCGCGCAGCAATGTCGAGGTGGTGACCGACGCCGTGGCACGCATCGAAGCCGACGGCGTGATCACTGCCGACGGCATCAAGCACCCGGCCGACTGCCTGATTTTCGGCACCGGCTTCCAGGCCACCGATCCCCTGCCCCGCGACTGCATCATTGGGCGTAACGGCGTGGACCTGATGGACACCTGGCACGACGGCGCCCACGCCTACAAAGGCACCACCGTGCCGGGCTATCCCAATCTGTTCCTGATTGTCGGGCCCAATACCGGCCTGGGACACAACTCGATGATCCTGATGATCGAGGCCCAGGTCACTTACATCCTCGACGCGCTTCGGCAGATGCAGCGCCATAGCATTGCCAGTGTGGACGTCAAGCCGGCGGTGGAAAGCGCCTACAACCAGCAACTGCAGGACAAGCTCAAGCGCACCATCTGGAACACCGGCGGATGCCGCAGCTGGTACCTCGACCCGCGCACCGGCAAGAACACCACCTTGTGGCCGGGTTCGACCTGGCGCTTCAAGCAGGTGACCCGCCAGTTTGCGCTCAAGGACTACGTGGCCAGCCTGGTGCCGATCAATGCGCCGACGCGTGCCGTCCAAGCGCCTCACTCCACTGCAGAAGGGAGCCTGTCATGAAGACCTTCAATGGCCGCGTGGCGGCAATTACTGGCGCCGCGTCCGGCATGGGCCGTGCCCTGGCCTTGGCCCTAGCACGGGAAGGCTGCCACCTGGCGCTGTCGGACAAGAACAGCCAAGGGCTGGAACAGACGCTGGAGATGATCAAGGCCTCGACCCTCTCACCCGTACACATCACCCTGCAGGTGCTGGATGTTGCCGACCGCCAGGCCATGCAGGATTGGGCCGCGCGCTGTGTGGCCGAACACGGCCAGGTCAACCTGGTGTTCAACAATGCCGGGGTGGCCTTGTCGAGTACTGTCGAGGGCGTCGACTACGCCGACCTGGAGTGGATCGTCGGCATCAATTTCTGGGGCGTGGTCCATGGCACCAAGGCGTTCCTGCCATATTTGAAAGCGTCCGGCGAGGGCCACGTGATCAACACGTCCAGCGTGTTCGGCCTGTTCGCGCAGCCCGGCATGAGCGGCTACAACGCCACCAAGTTTGCGGTGCGCGGCTTTACCGAGTCCCTGCGCCAGGAGCTCGACATGCAGCGCTGCGGCGTCTCGGCCACCTGCGTGCACCCGGGCGGCATTCGCACCGATATCTGCCGCAGCAGCCGAATCGACGCGAACATGACCGGCTTTCTGATCCACAGCGAACAGCAGGCCCGCGCCGACTTCGAAAAGCTCTTCATCACTGACGCCGACCAGGCCGCCAAGGTGATCCTGCACGGCGTGCGCAAAAACAAACGCCGCGTGCTGATTGGCCGCGACGCGTACTTTCTCGACCTGCTCGCCCGCTGCCTGCCGGCGGCGTACCAGGCGCTCGTGGTGTTCGCCAGCCGGCGCATGGCGCCCAAGCCGCGCACGCCAGTGTTTGAAACCAACGACGAGCCCAGACTCTGAACAGGAGCACGCACCATGTTGCCGATCCGTCGCGATATTCATTTCGACCTGCCTGCCGAGCGCATCACCAACTGGCACGAACAGGGCCCGTTCATCACGCATTTCTTCAACGCCCTGTCGCTGCTGTTTCCCCAGGGCGAGCTGTTTTTCATGGACAGCGTGCGCCATTACCGCCAGCGCATCGATGATCCGCAACTGAAGAAAGAGATCCAGGGATTCATCGGCCAGGAAGCCATGCACAGCCGTGAACACGTGGCCTACAACGACTTGTTGCAAGCAGCGGGCCTGCCCGCACACACCCTGGACCGGCGCCTGAAATTCATCCTCGACCTGCAAAAGAAACACTTCGCGCCGTCGTTCAACCTGGCGATCACCATCGCGCTTGAACACTACACGGCGATGCTCGCGGAAATCCTGCTGAGCGACCCGTCACGCTTTGGCGACTCGCTCAAGGGCTACCAACAGATGTGGTACTGGCACGCGCTGGAAGAAACCGAGCACAAGGCCGTGGCCTTCGATGTGTGGAACCACGTGATCAAGCCCGGCCCCAAACGCTACCTGCTGCGCACCGGCACCATGCTGACCACCACGGTGTTCTTCTGGCTGGTGGTGCTGGATTTCCACGTGCGCCTGCTGATTGCCGACCGCCAGTCCGTCGGATTCCTCAAGGGGTTCTGGCGCATGCTGAAGTTTCTCTACGGACCCAAGGGGGTTTTCCCACGGATGCTGGTGCCCTGGCTGCACTACTTCAAACCCGGCTTCCATCCCTGGGACCACGACAACCGCGCGCGCCTGGCGGCGATCGACGGCCTGGTCGAGGACATCGAACAGACCCGGCGCAGCTATTAAACCTTCGCCAGGTCCGCGCGCTCGCGTACAAAGCCTTGCAACTGATCGCCGGGCAGCGCCTTGCTGAAATACCAGCCCTGGATGATCAATTCGGTGCCGCCGTTCAGGAAAGCCAACTGCTCGGCGGTTTCCACCCCCTCCACCACCACGCCCAGGTTCAGCGCCTCGCAAAAGCGCAGCATGCCGGTCATCACCTGGGCGCCCTTGGGGTCGTGCTGGGCGACCACGAAGCTGCGGTCGATCTTGATAAAGTCCACCGGGAACTGGTGCAGGTAGCTCAACGCCGAAAACCCGGTGCCAAAGTCGTCGATATACACCTTGGCGCCAATGGCCTGCAGCTTCTGAATGATCTGGCGGGTAGCCTGGATGTCCGAGACCAGCGCATCTTCGGTGATCTCCACCGAGACCTGGCCATGGGCCTGGGCCAGGATCTCCACCAGACGCTCGCCATAGGCGGCGTCGGTCAGGGTGGCGCTGGAAATATTGATGGTCATCGGCAACCCGAAGCCCAGCTTCTGCCACTTCTGGTATTGGCGCACCGCCTGCGACGCCACCCACATATCCACGTCCGGCATCAGCCGCGCCTGGGCCAGCCATTGCAGGAACTCCCACGGCGAATGCACGGTGCCCTGGGCGTCGCGCGCGCGCATCAACGCCTCGCAACCGGTGCACAGCCCGGTCCGGGTCGAGACCTGGGGCTGGAATTCGAGGTAGAACTCATAGTCGCTGATCTGCTGGATATGGCTCAGCTCGCTGGCCTGGCGCGCCAGGGTCCGGTGGGACGCCAATACCGGGTCCAGTTCGCGTAGCCGGCCTTTTTCCTCCAGGCCACGGAAGGTCATGTCCAGGGACTTGAGGTAGACCGTGCCGCCTTCGGTGGCCTGGCGATGAATCGCCCGGACATACGGCGCATACACCAGCGTGCCCAAGGCCAGCAGCGCGATTTGCAGCGCGACGGCCGCGACATCGCCGTGGGTGCTGAGGTAGGCGTTGAGCAACACCGGCGCGGTAAACGGCACGCTTGCCACAGCCGGCGACACCCAGCCCATTTGCACCACCGTCAGCGCCACCGTCGCATTCAGCGCGGGCACAATCAAAAAGGGTATGAACAGGCGTGGGTTGAGAATGATCGGCAAGCCGAACAGCAGCACCTCGCTGACGTTGAACAGCGACAGCGGCACACTCGCCATCGCCACCAGGCGCATGGACTGGCTCTTGGAAAACAGCAGGATCGCCACCAGCAGGCACAACGCGCCACCGGAGCCGCCGATAAACGCAAAACAGCCCAGCAAGCCACCGTTCAGCACATACTTGATCGGCTCGCCCGCCGCCAACGCCGCACCGTTGAGGGCTACCGCCTGGTCAAGCACATTGAACAGCGGCTGCATCGCGTACACGCCGTGAATCCCGAAAAACCACAACAGCGAGTTCATCAGGGTCACGAATAAACCACTGCCGTAGGGCGACTCCAGCGCATCCAGCACTTGCGGCCCCTGGATCTGCGCGACGTAAGGGACCTGCAACAACAAGGACAGCACCAGCACCAGCGCCAAGGCCGTGATCGCCCCGGGCAGCACCATGTTGATCGTGCCCCTGAGGTTGTGCCCGACCAGGTCTTCATTGACCAGGCGTGTCCAGCGGTACCGGTGCAGCCAGGCAATGGCCGGCACATTGAGCAGCGGCGAGGCGATGGCGATAAACAGCACGAACGTCGCCGAGGCCCGGGGGTATTCGCGCAGGATAAACGTCGCCACCACCACATGGGCGAGGCACAGGAATGCCACCGGCAATTGGGGCAGCCGATGCTGGATCGCCAACATGTAGCCGATGGACGCACCGACCAGCAGCGGAATCACCGAACTGATCTGGTTGTGCAGCGCGGCCAGGAACGCCACCACTTGTGGGTCGAAGCCCAGCACACGGGCGAACTCGGACAGGATCAGAAAAGCTGCCGAGACCAGCAGGCACGGCAGGATCCACAACAACCCTTCGCGGATCGCGCGCAGCGACTCGGTACTGGCCAAGGCGGCCAGACGTTGGGTAAAGAAAAGTTTGAACAGCGTTTGCGCCATGACCCGTCCCTCTGCCCATCGCACCCTGCCCGTGGTTGGCAGGCCTGAAAACCCTGCGTAACGCTACACGTCCTGATGCCGGGAGCGAAAGGCTTTTGCCGCGGCACACGCAACATTCCCCGTTCACGCTATCCGTTGGCGCTTGTCGGGTACGGTCAGTTAGCCCATCCTTTGCCCTGTCATTCTCGAACGGACTCGAGCCCAGGCCTTGCTCCGTGTGTCTTATCCGCGATCAAGGTGCCTGTTGATGCGACGAATCCTGCCCCTCATGACCGGCGCGCTGCTGGGTCTTTCAACCACCGTGGCCAACGCTGCCGAAACCAGCTTTGCCGACGCCCAAGCCAGTGACCCGGCCCGCCTCCAGTGGATGGTCGGTGCTCCGCCACCGCCGGAGCGAACCCTGCGATTTGAAGATGGCAGCTATTTTCGCTTCCCGGCCATGCGCTGGAGCGTGGCGAACTTTCGTCAATTGATGCCCACGATCAATGTGTCCCGTGGGCTCGGTGTGAGCACGGCGTTGCCCCGGCGTCTCGACCCGCGCATCGACGAACTGCGCGTCGTCCCCAATGGCGCCAGCCAAGCGTTGACCTGGCGCCAGAGCCTGGATGCCACCTACACCGATGGCATTGTTGTACTGCACCGCGGGGCCGTGGTGTACGAGCGCTATTTCGGCGTGTTGAAAGAAGACGGGCAACATGCGGCAATGTCTGTGACCAAATCGGTGGTCGGCACACTGGGCGCCATGCTCGTCGCCGAGGGCACCCTCGATGCGCAGGCAAAGGTCGCGACTTATGTGCCCGAACTGGCGAACTCCGCGTTCGGCAGTGCCACGCTGGAGCAGGTGCTGAACATGACTACGGCACTGGACTACAGCGAAGACTATGCCGACCCCACGGCAGAGGTCTGGGCCCATGCCCAGGCGGGCAATCCGCTGCCCAAGCCCAAGGACTACGTCGGGCCGCGCAGCTACTTCGAGTTCCTGCAAACCGTCAAGCAGCGCGGCGAACATGGGCAGGCGTTCGGCTACAAGACCGTCAACACCGACGTGCTCGGTTGGGTGATCGCGCGTGCCACCGGCCGCAACGTTGCCCAACTGCTCAGCGAACGCATCTGGAGCCGCCTGGGCAGTGAACAGGATGCCTATTTCACCGTCGACTCCATCGGCACGCCGTTCGCCGGTGGTGGCTTGAACGCCGGGCTGCGCGACATGGCGCGCTTTGGCGAGATGCTGCGTAACAACGGGCGCTACAACGGCGAGCAAATCGTGCCCGAGGCGGTGCTGAAAACGATTCGCCAGGGCGGCGACAAACAGGCTTTTGCCCAGGCAGGCTATAGTCAATTGAAAGGCTGGAGCTACCGCGCCATGTGGTGGGTCACCCACAACCCGGATGGCGCCTTCATGGCGCGCGGGGTCCATGGCCAGAGTATCTATATCGATCCTGCGGCCGAGATGGTGATTGTGCGGTTCGCCTCCCATCCGATCGCGGCCAATGCGGCCAATGACGCCGTCACGTTGCCGGCGTACGAGGCCATGGCGCGTTATCTGTTGGCACAGCCGAGGGCTTGATCTGCGCCAGTTCAGGATTGCGGCGTCGGCGCTACACTCGACGTGCTGTTCCTCCCGAAGGAGCGGGAGTCCGACATCAAGGAGGTTCGCTCATCATGCAAGACAAACTTTTGCGCCCGTTACTGTTCAACGCCGTGCTTTGGCTGTGCGGCATCACACTATTGTTCACGGTCAGGGACATCATCGGACGGTTCAACGCCCCTATCGACGATGGCTTGCTGGACCTTGCCCTGGTGCTGGCCGCCTACGTGCTACTGTTTTTGCTGGAACCGATACGTTGCCGGATCAGCCGCCATATGCGAAAACACCTACAGCGCCGAGCCCGTCGTCACACGCACTAAACACTACCAGCCCCACAGGAGTACACCTTTGTCACCACCCGGCGATAACCACCAGCTTGCACTGGACAGATTCTTGAACGAACACCCGGACGTGGCCATGCAACTGGACACCCTCAACCCCTTGGCCGCCCAGGCCAAGGGCGAAACCCTGGCACAGTACCGAGCCGAACGGCTGCATGAAGCGTTCGAAGCAGAAGCCGAAAAACAAGGCCTGTTCGCCTGGGAGCTGACCCTCAAACTCACCAGCGACTCCAGCGAGGTCTTTGAAGCCCAGCGCCGCGAAGTGCACAAGGAGGTCGCGCAGATGGCCGGGCTGAGTTGGCACGAGTACTGCCAATTGCATGACTTTCCACCGGAGCCTTGAACTAGAGGAACCAGCGCCGCCGAGGGCCAGCCAGCGCCTCGCGCAACTCGGCGATGCTCACGTTCCGCTGCTCCGGATCGGCCGCCAGGGCTGAACGCAGCGCCGGCCAACAGTGCCTGGGCAAACGTCGTGGCCGTGGCAGTTGCTGATCGAGCTGGCGCCCGCCGAGGCGCTGCCCCTGGGCCAAGTCATACAGCACACACGCAGCGCCATACAGATCGGTACGGGTCGACAGTGCGCCACCGGCCATCAGTTCCGGCGCCGCATACGCCGGTGTCCAGGCGTTCAGGCGGCCCCGGCTCAAGCCCGGCAGCCCCGCCGCTTCCTGCGCTTCGGCGTAACCCAGGCCGAAATCGAACAAGCGCAGCCCCTGCTCTCCCAGCATGATATTGGCGGGTTTCACATCGCCATGCAGGATGCCTTGCCGATGGCTGCAGGCGAGCGCGTCGAGCAGTTGCAAGGCCAGGGGCTGCAGTTCATGCCACGGCAATCCTTGCAAGCAGCCCTTGAGCACCCGGTCCAGGGTCATGCCCTGCATCAGCTCCATGGTAAAGAATGCCAGCTGATGAACCGTATCGACCTCGAAAGCGAACGCCCGTACCACGTGGTCATGCCGCACGCTGCGGGTCAGGGCGAATTCGCTGTAGAGCAACACATGGGCATCGGAAGACGCGGACAATGTCTCGCCCAACACCTTCAGCGCGATGCCGGCGCTGGGCTCGCCAAACGCCTCATGCAGCAGGTCGCGGGCACGATAGACCACGCCCATGCCCCCACTGCCGAGTATGCGCTCCAGTTGATAACGCCCCGCCAGCAGATTCGGCAAGGCTGCAGCGACGCTCATGGCTGGATCACCACAGCGGTGAGGTCATCCCGCGCCGGCCCGCGCAACACTTCGCTGAACAAGCGCTCCACCACTTGCCAGGGTGCGTCCAGGCTCATGGCGCTGCCAAGTTGACCATGGCTGAGCCCTTGGTAGAGCCCATCGCTGCACAACAAAAACACATCGCCTGGGCGCGTGCGCAGTTCCAGGACCTCCAGGCTCAGCGGTCGGCGCGCGCCAATCGCACGGGTCAAGGCCCTGGCGCTCGGGTGGGCCTGGGCTTGCTCCAGGCTCAGTTGCTGCGTGTCCATCAGTTGCTGTTGCAGCGAATGGTCACGCGACAGTTGATACAGGCGCTGCCCACGCCACAGGTAGCAGCGGCTGTCCCCGGCCCAGATGCAGGCCGCACGGCTGGCTTCAAGCAGCAAGGCGACCACCGTACTACCAACGATGCCCGGTTGCGCAAGCACCTGGCCCAACTGACTGTCGAGCCCGCGCAGGCAAACCCGGACCGCCTCGATGCGTTGCTCGAAAGAGCCACCCTCAGGCAACGCCGCCAGGCTACTGATCACCCGCTGGCTGGCCACGTCCCCCGACTGGTGGCCGCCCATTCCATCCGCCACCGCCCAACAACCGGCCTGCGGTGCATCGAGAAAAGCGTCCTCGTTGCGCGAGCGCGCCTTGCCTTGCAGGGTACGCCCGGCGCTGCGCCAGGCCGGTCGTTGGCTCACAACTGCTCCGGCAAGCGGAAGGTGCGCCAGGCCGCCATCTGGAACGGGCTGGGATTGCGCTGGCTGGTCAGCAGGTAATTGGCGCGCAGGCCGGCAAGGTCGGCCTTGATGATATGCGCCTCCCTGCCGCTGGCCGGCTCACTCTGCATCAGATCGAACAGGCGAAACAGCGACCAGTCCCCGTTGTTCTTTTCAATCCCCAGTGGCCGTTGCGCACCGCGCTCCAGCACCAGGCTGCTGCGCCGGTTGTCCGCCTCGCCAGGCCAATGAAAGGCCATCGGCACGATCGGACCATGACGGTATTCCAACTGCTGCTCACCCACCTGCAGGATCGCCCGGCTCACCGCCTGGTCCAGGCTATAGGGCGCCAGGGTGAATCGAACCGCCCACTCCCCCTGCTCCTCGGTGAAAAAACCCTGGCGAATGATCTGGGCCTTGTTGAGTTGTTCCAGCAGTGAACGCGACATCGGCAGGCTGCGCCCATCCACGCTTCGCAAGCGAAAACGCGCACCCTCGACGCTGACGAAAGGCCGCAGGTAGCCCTCATGGAAGCGCGCCATTGCCCCCCGCGGTTTGAAAAACTCCTGGAAATCGCCCAAGGCAACATCACTGCCGGCATGCGCATTGAACGGGTATCGACGCTGGATCGCCTTGGCGTAAAAGGCGTAAACCTCACTGTGGTAACGCTGGTTCACGTGCCGATACGCGTCATCGAGCAGGTGACGCCAAGTCTGATCAGCAATGCCTTCGACCCAGCCCTTGAGCGGCAACGGCAGGCGCGTAGCGGCATCGCGCAGGTTGCTCAACAGCGGCTGCTGCCCCTCCATGCGTTGCTTGACCAGTTTGAACGCGGCCTGCTCCGGCGAGCTTTCCCGGTTCAACGCCGATAGTTGCAGGTGTAACTCATCGAGCAGGCGCAATGCCTGTGTGAGCTTGGCGCCTGGATTTTGCGTTTCATCAAGCAGTTGATGCAAAGGCTCGAAGCGACGCTGTAGCGCGCGCCGGGCGGCATCGGGGACGACCTGCGCAAGCAAGGCGCCAGGCACTGCCACACCTGCTGCGCCCGCCTGCTGGCCGATCGCCTCAAGCCGTTCATGGATCGGCAACAGTTGAGTGTTTTCACGGACCTGCTGCAACAGCTGGACCCATGCAGACTGGGCTGATGTGAGGCTTGCAAGCTGGTCCGCCGTTTGCCTCAGGTCGTCGCTTTCCTGCAGCCGAATGCGGCTGAGGGCCTGGCTCCAGGCATCGGCATACTCACTGAAGTAGCGCTGCTCCAACGCCAGCATCAAGCTGCGCAAATCCATGGGACTGAGGTCGGTACCCTCTCCGAGCACCCAGTTGTCCTGGGCGATTGCATTCACCAGTCGGGGGCCCTGCTTCTCGAAATACTGCAGGTATCTCTTGGTGTAGAAGCCGGGGATGGGCGGCTCCAGTGGGGAGAACACCGGACTCTCGGCCAACCGGTAAGGTTCGAGGTTGCTGGCCTGCTCGCGCAATGTCCGGTAGACCACGTCTGCCAGCGACTCACCGCGCAATACCTGCCGCGCCTCGGCCACGAGCGTCTCGTTCACGGGCACTGCGAACGGTTGCTCCAGCAACCGCGCAAAGTGCTCATTCAACCGCGTCTGCACTGACATATCCCCGGCATAACGCGCAGACCACAGGCCAGCCAGATGCTCGGTCAACCAGCGGGTGTCGCGCCGCTCGCGCAGATTGAGCATCAGGTACGCGCGCAAGGTCTCCAGCAGTCGTTCACGCTCGCCAAGGCTGTTCTGCAACTGCTCCTCCAGCAGGCGGCTCACCTGCGGCAGCAGTTGCTGGAGCAGGGTTTGCTCATAAGCGTTGGCCAACACCGGCCGACTCACCTGCCCCTGGTACAACCCGGCCCGATCCACCCAGCGCACCTCTGCCAACGGGGCAAACACCCGCGTCGCCGCCAGGCGATTGTCCAGCAGCGCCAGCAATACCAGGGTCTCGTCTGCACCGGGTGGCGTGGGTGGCGCAGGCTTGAGCAGCTCCGGCAGTTGCGCCAGGCGTTGATGGTTGAACGAATAACTGTGCCCCCACAACACCGCCGCAGCGCCGAGGACCAACGCTGCCGTCAACGCCAGCAATCCCTGGCGCCGTCGCAGGCGATGCCGCTCCGGAGCCTGCAGCCCTGCAAGGTCGGCCCCGGCAAAAATCACGCGGTTGAACAGGGCTTGGACAAAATGCGCGCGCACCTCGCTCGTCTTCGCACAGGTCAGGTAGAACCCGTGCAACCCATTGATACGCTGGTAGCGATGAGCGGAAAACGCCGCCTCGACGAACAGGCACAAGCGCTCGCCGAGACGGGCAGCCTGCCGTGGGAAATCGAGAATCAGGCCACGTCGCTCGATGTTTCGCTCCTGGTGCAAACGCGGGATCAACTCCGCCCCAAGGCGTTGCAACAGTGCCTCGAACGCGACTCTCACCTGGGCGATCTCCACGCCGGCCCCGTCGGTCTCCAGGCGCCCGCCGAAGACGTCCTCCGGGCCGTCGCCTTGCAGCACATCAAAGAATTCGGCAAAGCCCGCCAACCGGTCGGCCTGGGTCAACACCAGGTAAACCGGCACATCCACATGCAAGCTTTGCTGGATGTCCTGCAGGCGGCTATGCACATGACGCGCCTGCATTTCCAGATCATGCTCATTGCTGCCCAGCAACGTGTCCACCGACAACGTCACCACCACGCCATTGAGCGGCCGCGCCCTGCGCCGTGCCTTCAGCAGACCCAGCAATGTCAACCATCCGGCCGCATCCACTGAAGGGTCAGGCTGAGTCAGGTAACGGCCGGCAGTCTCCACCAGCACCGCTTCGTCGGCGAAATACCAATCACAGCAGGAGGTCGCCCCCAGAGGGGCGGGCCCGGTTCGATCAAGCGGACCTTGCAGGCCACTGGCGGCCAGCAAGTGAGTCTTGCCGCTGCCCTGTTGCCCGATCAGCAAATACCAGGGCAACTCGCTGCGCCAACGCTCGCTGCGCTCACCGTAGCGGCGGGTGCTTTTCAGTGTCTGCAGCGCCTCCTTGAAGCGTCCGCGCACCTGCTGGCGTTCATTGCTGATCAGCCCTTGGTGCTGATGCTTCGCCTGGTGCGCCGGCTGGTTGAGCCGCGCCGACCGGCGCGCATCCACCAACACCATTGCCAGCCCCCACAGCAGGAACAAGCCACTGATGGTCAGCAGGCGCGCCGTCGCACTGTGCCAGAAACGATAGTCATCGACGGCCAGCAATGGCCCGAAGCACCACACCAGCAGTGCGCCGGCGAACACCAGCAACAGGCTCCAGACCCAGATTTTGCGCAGCACCCTGCCCGCGCCCTTGAAGAATGCGTTCATTCCTTGCTCCCAGCGTTACAAGGGCGTTCGAGCCTGAGCCGACGCCAACAGTTGAAGAGGTTGCAGCACCGTCATGCGTTCCTTGCCCAGTACCCAGGCAAAACCCAGGTACATCGCCAGCACAGCGGCCAACCCTACGGCCACGACCGCAGGGGTAGAGAGCATGCGTATTCGAGAATGGCGGCCCTGCGCTGCACCGGACGGTGCGGCCATCGAGGGACGATCACCCCGCACATGCTTGATCTGTCGGTACAAGGCATCCCTCACCGAATCGAGCTGGGCCCCGCCTCGCTCCATGACACGGTATTTGCCTTCAAAGCCGATCGACAGGCAGAGGTACATCAACTCCAGCATCGCCACGTGCTTGAAGGGATCACGCGACAGCCGCTCAAGCAGCTGGAAAAATTTCTCGCCGCCAAACGTTTCATTGTGAAAGCGACTCAACAGGCTTATCCGCGGCCACTCACTGCGACTGCCCCACGCCGTGGTGACCACCGCCTCGTCAATCACACTGCACAACACATAACGCGCCGACATCACCTGGCCCGCCTCGCCGCCCTGTTGCAAGGCATGCGCCTCAAACATCGCCACGCCGGATGACAGCCGCTCATTGAGGGCCTGCAGGTTTTCACGCCCGGCGCTGGCCTTGAGCTGTACCACCTGCGACAGCAGTTCCCACGCCGCCGCCAGCAACGCATTGGGGCCCATATTGAAGCGCTGGGCCTCCTGCAGGCGGGCGGTGTAGATCATCCGGTCTTCCAGTTGCTCGAAGCGCGGTGGCGAGGGAGCGTCCGTCAACGGCCCCTGCGCCGGTCCGACCCCGTCGCGATCAAGCAGCACGGTTTTCTCATCCTGCGCGTATTCACTTTCCCTGTTCATGGCAGTCAGTTCCTGATGGCCCAGAAGTTGAGTTCCAGCTCGGCGAACTCGCCGCTGGCATGGAAGGCAAAACCACCCGACTGCTCCAACTGCGTGATGTCACGGGCACTGAGTTCGAGCATGAAATAGGTCTTGTTGGCGTGAAAAGGAATCTGTCGCGGCGCCACCGGCAGTGGCTTGACCTTGATACCGGCGAGATGCAGGTTGACCAGTTCGCGGATGCGCTCCACAGGGCCGATCTTCAGGTGGGCGGGCAATCGATGGCGCAGCTCTTGCGCATCACACTGCGCGGCTGCCGCCAGAATAAACGTCGCCGTCCCGAGTAACTTGAGATCACTCACCGGGCAGACCAGCACCCCGTACTGGCGCGGTTGCAACACCAGCTCAATGGCATGCTGTTCGAGCACCGACGACAGCACGGCGCGCAAGCCGACCATCAAGCCGCGAAAGCCCGCACCCTGGTCGGCGTGCCGGTAATGCACGTCCCATTGCGCACGCTTGCTATCGGTCGCAAACGTCGATAGCTCGCCGAGTATCGAGAGTAACTCGCGGTACACCGCCTCTGGACGAACCTGGGTCTGGCCCAGGTAGTGACGCACAATCAATTCGGCGCGATTGATCAGTTGCAGCATCAGAAAGTCGCCGACCTGTGCGCCTGCGGAGGTGCCATTACCCTGGACGCGCGCGGCGATCGCATCGCCACGGCTTGCAAGTAGACTGATCACCTCCTTGACGCACGACGACACATAGCCGGCCTCCTGGAGATAGATGAACGTCGGGACGAAATCCGTGTCCAGCCGTACCCCGCCTTCGCGGGTCGAATCCAGCAACTGGGCGACCTGCAGTTTCACGTAGCACGGGTCGCTGGCCTGCTCTCCCAGGATCAGGCGCAGGTCCGGGCGTGCACAGTTGATCTGGCAGCGCGAGTCGACGCCGGCGTTGGAATCGCCAATCTCGGTTTCACAGGCCACATAGCGCGCCAGCACATCGACTTGCTCAGGGTTGCGCGCTTCAATCTGATTCAAGGTCACCAAGGGCAAGGCCAGGTACACGGCTTGCGGGCCAGCGTCGGCGGGCACCTGCAAGACCAGGGGTTGCATCGCGCCGCTCAGCTCGAACAGGCTGCCGTCCGGCAATACACCGCTGGCCTGGTTGACCACCACCTTGCCCAGATTGAGGTACTGCAAGTCGACTTCCAGGGTGAGGAACCCCCAGGCATCACCGGCCAGTAACCGAGTGCGGTTGAGCTGCTGATGGTAGTAGCGATCGTTGTGCTGCAAATGCTGGGGCTTGAGCAGCATGCCTTCGCGCCAGATAACGTTATGCACCTGCATCTCAATCCTCCTGCCTGTCGGTGTGCGGGACGGCGAAACGAATACCGGTCTGGTCCAGCACCAGGTCGGCACGCGTCAGGTGCGCTGGCATGACCGGCAACACCAGCCGCCATTGCACATGGGGCAAATCGCGATAGGCCGCCAGGACGCCGACGTAACGACTGTGCGGCCCAACGCCAAGCTTGAGCGCCAACCGCTCCCCGGGCCGCAGTGTCAGTTCTTCGCTGCTGACCCAGTCTTTGGGCAGGGACTGTTCGGCCCGGCCATACAGGCTGAAAAAGTCGGCATGCTCGAATGCCACGGGATGCCGCAGCTCGAGCAAATGCACGACCACCGGCGAAGGACGGCCATGAAGATCGGGGTTGACCTCGTCGCTGGCCGTCAACGTCAGGTCCAGCTTGGTCAGGGTCGAAAATGGCGACACGCTGCTGCAACCGACTAACAGGCCCAGCGCTACCACCATTGATGCAAATCGATACATGAACATCATCCCGGGTACGCCGCGTGCAGGGTGGAGATCAGGCGCACCTGCTCCGTGTAGGCTTTGGAAAAATCAATGCGCAATAGCGGCTCCTCCGGACAGGCCTCGTCGCACAACCGACGGTAGTGGCGTTGGTACGCGCGCCAATGCGCGCCATCGGTGAGCAAACGACGCGGCTTACCCTCGCGTTCGAAACACAGCAGCAGATGGCCTGGCGCAAAGCGCGCGAATGCGCTGCGCACGGCGGTACGGCAAGCCACGACCAGGGCCAGTTGATGCACTTGCAATTCCTGCCACGCCTGGACGACCGCCCGCTCGGCCTGGCATTGGCGCGGATCGCCGCCGCCCAACAGCGACGCGAGGGCCGTCTGGGGATCGCCGCAGTCTTTCAAGGGGTTCTGACGCATCACCGGAGTGCAGCCATCCAGGCCCATCTCGGTGTACAGCTCGTCGCGGGTTCGCAGGCCTTGCTGCAAACCATCGATGGTTTGCCTGAGCAACCCGGCGGCCTTGATCGCCAGGGCTTCGCGCCCGGGAATATCGAGCGTATCCACCTGCATGCCCAACGCCTCGCCGAACTGCGCCCAGAAGGTCTCTGTGGTTGCCGGGGCAATCCTGTCGGGTGGTGGCGACTCAATCTCCCTGACCGGCTCAGCCCACTGAGGCACGACCAGGTGGTCATGGTCCACAGCCCGGTGATCCATCGAGTGACCGACCGCGTCTGTGCACGTGTCCAACGCGTCCAGCTCCGGCGATGATTCGCCACCGCGTTGTTCACGCTCCAACGCTTGGAGTGGGTCCAACCCCAGGAACGCATCGTCGGGAATGGGTTGCCCCTGGACGCCTGGATGGCGCTGATGTCCGATCAGCCGGGCTCGAATCTGCGTCGCGCCCAGTTGGTAAACATCGCCCTCGTTGATCAACCGCGCCTGCCCCTTGCAGAGGCGCTCCACGCTGCCGGACACACCGATACCGTTGCTGCTGATATCGGTGAGGAAGTAGCCACCGTCACGGTAGCTGACCAGGCCATGGTGACTGGAGATCAAACGCGCGGTGTCCGGAATGATCCAGTCACACGCCTTGCCACGACCGATCACGCCGCCGATGCCGTCAAACGTTTTGCGCGCCGGCAACTCACCCTCCGCGGGTTCACACACTTCAAGCACTAATTGCATCGCAGGACCTCCCTGTTCAATGGCCGCGACGGGCCGCCAGGGGATCACCCAACGGACGATAGTCAGCATCATCAAAGACATAATTGGCGTTGCAGCCACCCAGCAAACACAACACAAGCACCACGGCTCGCCACGAACGAAAAGGCATCAGGTTCCTCCCAGGGAAATCAGGTATGCGCACGCACTCATTCAGCCCTCCTCACGGGCATCGCCCATGGGAATCTTCAGGCGGGCCAGCCGATAGAGCAGCGTGCGGCGCGCGACGCCCAGCTCGCGAGCGGTACGCGTGCGATTGCCACGGTTCTTGTGCAGGCAGTCGATCAGGAATACGCGCTCCACCCGCTCCAGGCGTTGGCGCAACGTGGTGTCGACGGGTTCATCGGTGGGCACCGCTGACAAGGACAGGTGCTCCGGCAGGATCACGCCGTCGTCACAGAGCAGCACCGCGCGCTCCACCAGGCATTTGAGTTCGCGCACATTGCCGGGAAAACCATGCCTGGAGAGCTGATCCAGCGCAGCACTCGACCACTCCACGGGCGCGCGCCCCAGGGCAGTGCAGGCCTGTTGCGTGAAATCACGCGCCAGCAGCAGTACATCGCCATCGCGTTCACGCAGGGCCGGCAGTTCAATCGGAAATTGCGCCAGCCGGTAGTACAGGTCTTCGCGAAAGGTCCCTTGTGCGACCATCGCAGCGAGGTCTCGATGGGTCGCGGCAATGATGCGTACATCGACTTTATGCGCCGCTGTGGACCCCAATGGGCGAATTTCACCTTCCTGCAATACCCGCAACAGTTTGGCCTGCAGCGACAGCGGCATATCGCCGATCTCGTCCAGGAGCAAAGTGCCGCCGTGCGCCGTATCAAACAGCCCAGCGTGGTTGCGTTCGGCGCCTGTGAAGGCGCCCTTGCGGTAACCGAACAGTTCGCTTTCCAGAAGGCCTTCCGGAACGGCCGCGCAGTTTTGCACCACAAAAGCCTTGCTGCTGCGCGGCCCGGCGGCATGGATGGCGCGTGCCACCACCTCTTTGCCGGTACCGGTTTCGCCGCGCAGCAGCACCGTGTATGGGGTCCCCATCACCTTGGCGATCAGTCGACAGGTGGCATCCATGGCAGCGCTGTTGCCGATCAAGCCCAACGCCGCGCGAGGAACGGGTGCACAGTCCTGCGGCTGCGCGACACTTTGCGCAGTGCGCATCCGTCGCAGCAACGCCAGTTGCATCAAGGCGAAGCTCGCCAGATGGCCGAGGGAAACGCTGTAGTCCTGCAACGGTTTCGAGTGGTGGCTCGCACACAGCAATACGCCCGCGAGGGTCTTCTGCCGGTTGAACAGCGGCACGCACAACAATGACTGCCAAGGCGTCGCCATCGCGGGCAAGAACCCGGTGTCGTAGACGCTGGTCGGCAGGTCATCAATGCAAAGGCCCTTTCGCTGACTGAGCACATGCTGCAGCACTTGCTCACACTGGGAGTCCGCGTTTAAAACCGGCTCGGCGGCCGGCAGCCCCGCAGGCAAATGCTCGGCAATCAGGCCCAGTCCGCCGGTTGGCTCGTCGCGCCAATACAATTGGCTGAGTTCGCACTGACTCAGTTGCGCGGCCGCCTCGACACACAGACCCGCCAACGTCGTCTCGTCGCCATCGATGCCCAGGCGGGCGAACCACGCCAGCAACGCCTCGGCGTAAGCCACGGGATGGGTCAGCGGGTTCAAGCGGTCATCCGTCATTGGTTGAACTCGCAGCTGGGCTCGCCACGGCTGCCCAGGCCGGCATGCACCCGCGACAGGGGCTCGCCACTGGCCATGGCCTCCAGCAACCGATCCACCACCTGTGGCAGCAAGTGGATCTCGATCCATTGATCGATATACCGGGCACCGCTATCACCATGGGTACACCGCTCAGCCATGTGCGCCACCAGCTCAGGCGTGTAGCTGAAGGAGAGCTTGCGCAGTTGCAGCCTTTGCCCGAGGCGCTCCAACTTGAGCCGGGCCATTTCATGCAGCAGCTCACCGGTGAGCGGGTAGTACGGCACCACCCGCATCCGCGCCAGCAATGCAGGCTTGAAGTGGGCACGCAGCAGCGGTTCAAGCGCTTCTTGCAACACCTGCACATCCGGGCGCCGGCCATCCGCGCACAAGTCGCCGACGGCCTCACTGCCGAGGTTGGAGGTCATCAGGAACAACGTGTTGCGAAAATCCACCTCCCGCCCTTCGCCGTCATTGGCCAGCCCTTTGTCGAAAATCTGATAGAACAGGTTCAACACGTCCGGGTCGGCTTTCTCCACCTCATCGAGCAGCACCACTGAATACGGACGTTGGCGCACGGCTTGCGTGAGCACCCCGCCCTCGCCATAGCCGATATAGCCGGGTGGTGCGCCAATCAGCCGCGACAGCGCATGTTTTTCCTGATACTCGGTCATGTTGAGGGTAGTGACGAAACGCTCGCCGCCGTACAGCAGGTCACCAAGGGCCAAGGCCGTCTCGGTCTTGCCCACGCCACTCGGGCCCACCAGCAGGAACACCCCGACGGGTGCGTCGACCTTGTTGAGCCCGGCGGCCACCGCGCGCAGGTTGCGATCAAGGGCTTGTACGGCTTGCTCCTGACCAAGGAGGCGCGAACGCAACGCGTCGGCAAACCCCATAACCCGCTCATTGGTCTCAAGGGCCAGCTGTTCAACGGGGATGCCGGTCCAGGCGCTGATGACCTGCGCGACCAGGCGCGGGCACACGTGTTGCGCAGACGCTTGCCGCTCCAGCCACTGTTGCTCCAGCGGCTGCCGCTCGCATTCCACTGCCGCCATGCGCAGGTTCAACGCCTGCAAGGCCTGTTCATCGACGACAAGCCCGGTGTCCCTGTCACGGCTCAACGCCTGGTGCTGCAGCGCACCTGCCGCCTGTTCGGCATACAGGCGTTGCAACTCTTCGGGCGCGCTGTCCCGGCTGGTGCGCAAGCGTGCACAGGCGGTGTCCAGCACATCCACCGCCTTGTCCGGCAACTGACGCCCTGCCAGGTAACGGGCGCTCAACTGTGCAGCCGCAACGACGGCATCGTCACGAACGTAGACCCCATGGCTGCGCTCATACACCGGCACCAACCCGCGCAGGATCGAAACCGCCTGGTCGACACTCGGCTCACCGATGAGCACGGGCTGAAAACGCCGTGCCAGCGCTGGATCCTTTTCAAAGTACTGTTTGTATTCCCTCCACGTGGTCGCGGCGATGGTGCGCAACTCGCCACGCGCCAGGGCCGGCTTGAGCAGATTGGCCGCGTCCGAGGACCCGGCCTGGGCGCCCGCCCCGACCAACGTATGAGCCTCGTCGATAAACAGGATCACCGGTTGCGCCGACGCGTTGATCTCATCGATCACACCCTTGAGGCGCCGTTCGAACTCACCCTTGATACTGGCACCCGCCTGGAGCAAGCCCAGGTCCAGCGTCAGCACTCGTACACCCTTGAGAGGTTCGGGCACCTGCGAGCTAACCACACGCAAGGCGAGGCCTTCGACAACTGCGGTTTTCCCCACCCCGGCTTCGCCGACGAGAATCGGGTTGTTCTTGCGCCGGCGCACAAGGATGTCGATCAGTTGCCGGATCTCGGCATCGCGGCACAACACCGGGTCGATACGCCCGTCCTGGGCCTGCCGCGTCAGGTCATGGGTAAAGCGTTCCAGCAAGGATTCGCCATTCGATGCGCAGGGACCTCGAGGCGCCTGGGCCATCAGAAAATCCTGCACGCGCCGCGTGTCCAATCGGCTCAGCACCGCCTGATAGCCACTGCCTGCGTGCTCCAACGGATGGCGCAACAGCGCCAGCAACAAGGCGCCATGATCAACTTCGGTGTGTTTGAGCTCCAGGTGGGCAACCATCCAGGCTTGTTGCAGCCATTGCACCAGGGCCAGGGCAAATACCGGGTTGCGTGACGCGCTCGACTCGCCCTTGGGTTGCAAGGTGGCTCGCAGCTCGCCGGCGTCGATCCCCGCATCCGCCAACGCTCGCATCAGAAGGCCTTCGTGATCGTCCAGCAAGGCCAACAGCAAGTCTTCCACCAGCACTTGCGTGCCGCCGCGAGCCACACAACGCTCGGCTGAACGGGCAAGGTCTTGGCGGGCTTGGGCGGTCAACGTCTGGATCAGGTGTTGCAGGTCCACATTCATCATGATGATTCATCCCTAATTAGCGTTGCTGGCCACAATGACCACACCGTCAGCGCATTCATGCGTCAGCCAGCTGGTCCAACCGAGGTGGCAAACGTTCTGTTCGCCCAGGTGCAATGGCCTTATCGATTCCTTGGCCAGCACCAGGCGCAGGTCATATTCCAAAGGGTCCCGTGCGGTCAGTCGCACCAATGAACACAACAATGGATAGTCCGTGCCCGTGGGTAAAAACCCGTGAAAGCGCTGCCAGTCGAGACCTTGCACGTGCACCCTGAACTTGCCGCTGCGATCGGCAACCCGACTTCCCAGCACTTGGTCCACACCCAGCACACTGTTGGCAGTACCCAGGCGATTTCGCTGTGAATCGGCAATCACCACCGTGCGTTCAACCCATTGCTCGATGTGCACGCGACGGTGCTTGAAGTAGTAGCGCAGCACCGTTTCGATCAAGGCTGCCGAATGCGCGCGCAGGCTGAGCAGGCCCAGGTAGGGCAGCAGCCGCTTGCAGTTCAATGGCACAGCGTTGCGGATCTGCGGCCCCCGCAAGCCGATCAAGGCAAACATCTGCTCGGAAAAAGCATCGCGCGCCCCCGCCTGGAAACACGCCCGATAGCGATATTTGCGCCAGATAGGCAGCATCAGCCGCTGCAGGCGATGGTGAAACAGGTCGAGAAACTCGCGCGTCGTGTTGCCGCCTACGCTGTCTGCAAACGCCTGCTCGCCATAAAACGCAGGCAGTGGCGAACCGGCACCGCACAGGCCCAGCACGTTAAGGCGCAGCCGCGCTCGCAGCAGGCCGCGCTCAACGAAAAACTCCACCCGGTCAATATCGTGACCGGGAAACCCCAGGCCCGGGTTGGCCTGAAACTCCAACTGGTCATACAGCGCGTCGTCATCCAAGGTCGGATGGGCAACACGAAGACGCTTGATCACCTGCAGAACCGCCTGGAACAGCGAGTACTCACGGATGACGCAGGACAGCGCCGTCAAAGCAGGGGTTGCTGGCCCATCCGGGGTGGCCATAGATACACGTCTCCTTGTGTGCTGATGACTCGTAGTTCGTGGAAGGCATTCAGGCTGGCGTAGAGTGCGAAGAACTCATTGAGTACCGACGCGAACACAAACACTTCGCCCTGGCCGAGAAAGCCTTGCGGATCGATCGTCAGGTCGATGCGTAACCCTCGAAACGGCAGGCCACGCTGCAATCGGTCGACGGCCACATGCCTGACGGAGTGCAATGCGCCCAGCCGTCTCTCGCTGACCTTCTGCGCTTGCCGGTCGTGGTAGCGCGGCAAGTCATAGGTTTCGAGGATGACCCTCAGGGCATTGATGTCGCTCAGTGACAGGTAGTTGAGCGACAGGTTGCTGATAAGCCGCCAGAGAAAGTCCTGGTCCAGGGGCGGTGAGAAACTCGCCGTCGGTGCACTGATATTCCGAAACGACAACCCTTGTGGTGTCTGCTCGCACGGTTGGTTGATCATCCCGATCTGAAGCAGCCTGGGCAGGTTGTGGTTGGTACAGGTCAACTCGATAGACAGCGTTTCCTGATCGTGCTCCGGCGCCCTGTCGAACCCCAGCCAGGTATCGAGCCCGGCGTGCTGTGCGGATGGGCGTTGGCGGATGCTGTAGCTGGGTGACGCCTTGGATGCCTCGGCCGCGCCGTCATGCTCGAAGGACTCGAACGGTACGTAGGTCCGATACCCCTGCCCGCCGGGCTGCCAACCGGTGATGCTGTCCACGGAAAACACACAGGCGTGTTCGCGCGAATATTCCCCCGGAATCAGCAGGTACTCGTCCTGTTTGCCGTCCAGGCGGATGGGCACCGCGTCATGCTTGAACAGGTTGACGATCGGCGTGCAGTACAGCTTCACATTCTCCAACGTGGGGTGTCGGGCCCCATGGCACGGATTGCGCAGCTCGAAACGCATCACCACCCCACGCACCTGTCTGAGCTGCTCTGACGGCAAGCTGCGCAGCGCATTCAGCCCGCCGACGTCGACAAACAGGTATTTGTCAGGAAAGGCGAAGTACTCCTGCAAATGGCGATACCCGCGAAAAGTATTCATCGGGTAGGGAATCAACGCGTGCTCCTCGTTGAATCCCACCGGGCTCACCTGGTCGGCACCGAGCCGCAGCGCGAGCGCCTGGCCATCAACGTCGCAGACCGGCAAGCCATCCTGGCCGAAGGGCAACACCTCGATACCTTCGAGATGGCGCAACAGGTCCAGGTACAACCCTTGGCCGAGATAGCGATCGCCGGCCAGGTGCAGGCGCAATTGATCGAAGGTCCACTCACTGAAATTGCCTTCGGCACTCATCTCCAGGCGCAGGCTCAACCGGCCCTGCTGGCCCTGAACGCTGTAGTCCACAGCGTTCAGTTGCAGCGGCAGGACCTGTGTGGCGTAACAGGTACGGAAGCGACAGCGCTCGCCGTTGATGGCCGCACTTTCGACCGGTGTATCCCGCGCAACACTCACTCCCGGCCCCGCATGCTTCAGCGGATCAAACTGCAGGATGCTGAAAGCAGGCATCGGCCGCATGTAGTTGGGCCACAACAAGTGCATGAGGGAATGGGTCAGCTCCGGCAACTCGTCGTCCAGTTTCTGCCGCAAGCGCCCCGTGAGAAACGCAAAGCCCTCCAGCAACCGCTCGACATCCGGATCCTGGCCGGGCTCGGCAAGAAACGGTGCGAGCGCCGGATTGCGTTCGGAGAAACGTCGCCCCAGTTGACGCAGCGCACTGAGCTCGCTCTGGTAATAGCGATTAAAGGACATCCGGCAAGACCTCGACCTGCCCGGCATCACGCAGCCGCGCGGTAAAAACCACTGGTTGCTTGCCCCCAGCGCCCGTCATCACCGCCTCAATGACAAATGCGAGTGCCAACGGGTCGTGATCCCGTGGCAGCGCGATGACCCGCACCTCCTTTAACCGCGGCTCATAAGCACGGATAAACCGCTCGATCAGCAGGCGCGACTGGCTCAATGACTCATGCAGGCTCTGGTTCATATCATTGAGGTCGGGCAACCCATAGTCCGACAGTGTCAGAACGCTGCCCGCGCGGATGCTGAGCATTTTCCCCAGGTGCGCTGCTACAGACGTCACGCCGCAAACGGGCGCAGTTTCCGGGCGATCAAGGCGTTCGAACAGGCTTCGGTTGTGGGTCATCCCCTGCCCCCTGCTCATGCTTTATCGAGCTTGCCAACAAGCGACAGGGTGAAATCCGCCCCCATGTACTTGAAGTGCGGTCGCACGCTGAGGTTCACGCGATACCAGCCAGGCTCACCGTCGACGTCACTGACAACGATGCGTGCCGCCCGCAATGGACGTCGCCCACGCACTTCGGCACTGGGGTTTTCCTGGTCGGCGACGTACTGGCGAATCCACTTGTTGAGCTCCAGCTCCAGGTCGGTGCGCTCCTTCCACGAACCCAGTTGCTCACGCTGCAAGACCTTCAGGTAATGGGCCAGGCGGTTGACCACCATCATGTAGGGCAGTTGGGTACCCAGGCGATAATTCAGTTCGGCGTCCTTGCCCTCGGCGCTGATACCGAACTGCTTGGGTTTCTGCACCGAGCTGGCGGAGAAGAACGCGGCGTTGTCGCTGCCCTTGCGCATCGTCAGGGCAATGAAGCCCTCTTGCGCCAGCTCGTATTCACGCCGGTCAGAGACCAATACTTCGGTGGGAATCTTGGTTTCGATTTCACCCATGCTGTGGAAGTGATGCAACGGCAAGTCTTCCACGGCCCCTCCGCTTTGCGGTCCGATGATATTCGGGCACCAGCGAAAGCGCGCGAAGCTGTCGGTCAACCGGGTGGCGAAGGCATAGGCCGTATTGCCCCACAGATAGTGCTCGTGGCTGTTCACCACATTTTCCTGGTACGCGAAGGTCTTGACCGGGCATTCAAGGGGATCGTAAGGCGTGCGCAGCAGAAAGCGCGGCACCGTCAACCCGATGTAGCGCGAGTCTTCGCTCTGGCGGAAACTTTGCCATTTGGCAAACTGTGGACCTTCGAAGTGGTCTTTGAGATCCTTGAGGTCAGGCAGGCCGGTGAAACTTTCCAGGCCAAAAAAACCCGGCCCGGCAGCCGCGATAAAAGGCGCGTGGGCCATGCAGGCCACACTGGAAGCGTATTGCATCAGCTTCACGTCGGGCGCACTGGGGGAAAGAAAGTAGTTGGCGATCACCGCGCCCACCGGTTGACCACCAAACTGACCGTATTCAGCGCTGTAGATATGCTTGTACAACCCCGACTGGGTGACTTCCGGTGAGTCTTCGAAATCATCCAGCAGGTCCTGCCGCGAGACGTTCAGCAGTTCGATCTTGATGTTTTCACGGAAGTCGGTGCGTTCGACCAGTAACTGCAAGCCACGCCAGGCGGCTTCCAGCGCCTGAAAATCCGGGTGGTGCAGGATCTCATCCATTTGCTGGCTGAGCTTCGTGTCGATCTCGGCGATCATGCGGTCGACCAAACGTTTCTTGACCGGCTCGCCGCTGTTCTGCGGCTTGATCAGTTCTTCGATAAACGCCGAGACGCCCCGCTTGGCAATCCCGTACGCTTCGTCGTCGGCGCCGAGCAAAGTCTGGGCAATGATGTTGTCGAGGATGCTGTATTCATCCACGGCGTGTGCAGGCGTCGCGTTCTGTTGGGTGGTCATGCTGTCAGTGTCCTTTTAACTGAGAATGTCAGGCGGTGGGGCTGTTCAGCCCTAGCTCTGCCAATACCCTTGCGCGGGAAACGTCATCGGCCAGGGCCTGCTCGATTGCTTTGCGAAAGCTTGGCGTATTGCCCAACGGTCCCTTGAGCGCCATGAGCGCCTCACGCAACGCCATCAACTTGTGCAGCTGGGGAATCTGCTCCACCAGGTTCGCAGGGTTGAAATCCTTCATGGTGTTGATACGCACCTGGATGGCCAACTCGGCGGCGTCGTCGCCTTCCTGGAGCCGGTTGGGTACATTCAGCGTCAGGCTCAGTGCCTGCTTGGCCAGCACCTCGTCGAGCGTGTTCTTGTCGAGTGCGACGGGCTTGCGGTCTTCAAGCTTGCGCAGGTCTTCACGCTGGGTGAAATCACCGAGGACCAGCAGCTTGAGCGGCAGCTCAACCTCTTCCTGCGCCCCACCGATAGCTGGCTTGAAGGTGATATTGATACGTTCCTTGGGTGCTACCGAACCGTCTTTGGCCATGGTGCTGCTCCGTTTTCAAGTGGCTCGAAAGCCTATTCAAGTACCGCTTCAAGATCGAAGAGGCACAGCCTGCGATGGGTGTCTTCCTTGCGCTCGCGCACGGCGTGGTTTTGTGGCATCAGGTCGCAGCAGCGGTGCAGGAGCTGGGCCACCTGCAGTGCCAACTGCGGCTCCCAGCGCTCAAGCGCCGACCGTTGCAACTCGTGATCGAGGTATTCGAGCTGGATCTTTGCCAGCTCATGCTTGCCCGCGTGTACACACACCCGGGCCTGTGCGAGACGCCAATGAAACCGGGCACGATCACTGTGGGCGCCGTGCATGCCCTGCTTGAACACAGGGATGACACTCTTGAGCCCGTCCTTGCGCAGCCTGGGCACCGCCTCCTGCAAGGCCTTCTCCCATGGTTCGGCATCGACATCGGCCGCGACCGCCGGTGACTCAGGCCTGCGCAGGTGACGGGTTACCTGCAGCGCGATCCAATCGCGGGTTGCCGGGTCGGCGAACGGTGTGCCGTCGTGAAAGCGATACTCGGGCAGGTTGGGCAAGCGCTGCAGCAACAAGGCAAAAGACACTTCCAGCTCGGTCATGGCCTGATCCGCCTGCAGCGCCTCCAGGCATTGCCAGAGCCTATGCAGCCCGTCGAACCAGAACATGGCACCGGCGAGGCTGGCCTCAAGTTCGAGTATCAGGTCGGCGTGATGCCCTTGGGCAAAACGCTCCTGGAATCGTGTGAGTTTGTCGGGGGCCAGTCCGCGCAATGAGGTGACGTGCTGGTTGTCGGCGTCCGGATAACTGACCAGCGCCAGCCATGCCAAGGTTCGATTCAGGCGTAATGCCCGCAGGTCGGTGGCGCTCTGTCGCAACCACCAGGCACACAAGGGACGAGCTTGCTCCTGCAAGGTGCGCAACATTCTGTGCGCTTGTTTTTCGTTCTCCACCACCGCTTCGGGCTTCAGCAGTTGAGTGGTGGCCTGCTTGACCTGCGCAATCGCATCGCTCAACCCGGCAGGCTGCGGCTCATCGTGTGCAACGCGTTCCAATCGCTGCGTCAGTTGTCGGCGAATCGGCAGCAACAGCGGCGCGTCATCTCCCAGGTGTTCGGTCCACAGTTCATCGAGCCGCACCAGTTGTTCGAGTACGCAGTGAAACAAAGGCTGCTGGCTCTGTACCGATACACTCTGCGCAAACAACGGCTCAAGCCGTAATACCAACCAACGCAGCGCTGCGCTCCGGGTGCGCAGCTTTGCAGGATACAGCGCCGCCCAGTGCTGCTCGCAGAGATAACGCAACAACCCGAGGCCGGCCAGCAACCCGGGGAAGGAGTCACGCTGATGCAATGCCCAGGTCAACCAGACGCCTACGCGCAGATCCTTGGACTGGCGACACAACAGCGACTCACTGATTTCGAGGACCTTGTGCCAATCGGGCTGGCCGCTGCCATGCAGCGATTGCGCCTTCTCCAACTCGGTCTCGAGCGCGTCATACTCATTCGAAAAGCGCATGTCGCTGCCAGCAAAACTTGTTTGCGAGCAAGGCATTTTTGCGACTTCAAGATAATGATCACACAACTTGTCCGAATAAGACATTGAGCACCGCGCACAACTACCAAAGACAGCAAAGGCCAACTAAGCACATTAAATTCGTGCATCAGAATGCCACCTGACCTTCGCTCGATCCGCAACGAAGTTCGCAAACCTTAGCCATGCATTGAACATCCAGCAAGCGAGGGAAGTGCACTTAAGGAATTTCCTACAACCCTTGTAAATCGAGGCGTGCGCAGCAGATTGCACAGGTAAACAAGCATCCAAGCCGTAACTTCCGCCCCTACCCCAAATGCGGCTTATACAAAGCCTATGAGCAACTAATTGCGCACTTCTGCGCAACACACCTCACTTAAAACCGCTTAAAAACACTCCTACTGACTCAATAGTTCGATCAAGAACCTGCCAGACCATTACTTTCATTGGCCCTCGCACTTTCCGGCACGCTTCTTGTTAAGGGTACGTCTCCGACCGGCACACTTGCCCGTTGGAACTACCTCATCAATCAGGCAAGGAAACCGTCATGCCAACACCCGCGTATCTTTCCATCACCGGCGTCAAGCAAGGTTTGATAACGGCAGGTACATTCACCCAGGACTCGGTAGGCAATATTTATCAGGAAGGCCACGAGGACCAGATCCTGGTGCAGGCCTTTTCTCATCAGGTGATCATTCCCCGTGATCCGCAGTCCGGCCAGCCAACGGGCCAGAGGGTCCACAAGCCCCTGATGATCAGCAAGGTGTTCGATAAGTCCTCGCCACTGCTGTTCAGCGCGTTGACCAGCGGCGAGGAGGTCAAGTGCCGGCTGGAATGGCTGCGCACGTCCTCGGCCGGCACCCAGGAGCATTACTTCACCATCGAGCTTGAAGGCGCGACCATCGTCGATATCCAGTCACGCATGCCCAATTGCCAGGACCCGGACAATGCCCACTTCACTCATCTTGAGGAGGTGTACTTCACCTATCGCAAGATCGTCTGGACGCACGAAGTCTCTGGCACGTCCGGGTCGGATGACTGGCGCAGCCCGGTAGCGGGCTGAGGCAACTCGTGCCGCAACGGCAGCCAGGGACGGCGCCGTTGCGGCCAGGTGGCTAGACCATGGCCAACGGGTGCTTGCGCTTGGGGGCGCCGAACACGCGGTCGATGGCGTCAAGGTCATGCTCGTCCAGCACCAGCTTGGCCGCAGCAGCGTTGAGCCGCACATGCTCGGGGTTGACCGCCTTGGGGATGGCGATTACGCCGTCCTGGCGCAACACCCAGGCCAGGGCGACCTGGGCGGGTGAGACCTGATGACGGCGCGCAATCTGCTTGAGGGTCGTGCTGGACAACAACGCTCTGCCTTGGGCAATCGGACAGTACGCCATCAACGGCAAGTGATGTTGTTGCCACCACGGCAGCAGGTCGAATTCGATACCACGCTCTTCGATGTTGTAGAGCACCTGGTTGGTCGCGCAGGCCGGGGATGCAAGTTCCTGCAGGTCGGCCACATCGAAATTGGAGACACCCCAGCGGCCGATCTTGCCCGCCTCGCGCAAACGTTCGAAGGCCTCGACGGTTTCTTCAAGCGGGTACTGGCCACGCCAGTGCAACAGATACAGATCGATATAGTCGGTACCCAGGCGCGCGAGACTGGCTTCGCACGCACGCGGGATACCCTTCTGGCTGGCATTGTGCGGGTAGACCTTGCTCACCAGGAACACCTGGTCACGCCGGCCGCGGATGGCCTCGCCGACCACCGTTTCGGCGCCGCCTTCGCCGTACATCTCGGCGGTATCGATCAGGGTCAGGCCCTCGTCGATGCCCAGTTGCAACGCCGCGACTTCAGCGCGGTGCTGGTCCGGATCCTCGCCCATGCGCCAGGTGCCCTGGCCGACGACAGGGACGGGAACGCCCGCCAGATCAATGGTACGCATGACAATCTCCTGATGAATGTGCGGATTAACAGTGTGGCATTGGCCGGACAAAAGGGTTCAATCGAAGTATGGTTGCGCTCTGCCAAGTCGCCAGGAAGGACCTGCAATGCTGTTTGTCGTGATGCTCGGGGGCAAGCACCCCAGGGCGAAAATTGAAGTGCATGATGTGGTGTTCGCTGCGGCGGACACGCTGGAAGCCACCTATCCGCAACTGCGCGATGGCTGGTTCGGCAGCCCCAAGGGCGTGCATATCGATTCATGGATGGCAGTGGATGGCGTCGACGGCTGGAAGGTCGAACTCAGCCACCTGGCCCCCGAGGCGGGAGCGCATCACCTGTATTTCATCAACCTCGGCGGTTATGAAGCCAACAGCTTCGGCGAGGCCCATCATTACCTGCTGGTAGTCGCGCGCAACAAACAGGACGCCACCCGCCAGGGCAAGCAACAGATGCTGCGCCATTGGTCCCAGGCCCACACCGACGGCGTGCTGGATATCGACGACTGCCTGCCCATCGACCTCGTGGACGGCCGCTACCTGCACCTGGTGCAGGGCCCGCACCGGCCGATCATCCAGCGCAACGACTATATCGTCCTGCCCTGAATCCGGCGCCCTACCCGAACGGGGTATGGCGCCCTGCCCGCCACCTGCCTGACAGTGCCATCAGTCCCTTCGCCTGATAACAGCACAACACAAGGTGGGTCCCCATGCATAAAGCCTTTATCGCCCTGCTCAGCACCGTATTGCTGGCCTTGCCGGCCCTGAGCCAGGCCGCAGACGCCGCGGACAACACCCTGCGTATCTACAACTGGGCGGATTATATCGGCGAGACCACCCTGGCCGACTTCGAGAAGGCCACGGGGATCAAGGTGATCTACGACACCTACGATTCCTACGAGACCGTGCAGGGCAAGTTGCTCTCCGGACGTTCCGGTTATGACCTGGCCTTGCTCAACGCCTCGCTGGTGCCGCTGCTGATCCAGGGCAAGGTGTTCCAGCCACTGGACAAAACGCAACTGCCCGACTGGAAAAACCTCGACCCGTTGGTACTCAAGCACCTGGAAGCCCATGACCCGGGTGTCACCTATTCCGCGCCGTATACCTGGGGCAGCAATGGCGTGACCTATAACGTCGACATGATCAAGGCACGCATGCCGGATGCGCCCATCGGTTCGCTGGCGATGATTTTCGATCCGAAGATCGTGTCGCGATTTGCCGACTGCGGCATCACCTTCATGGATTCGCCCACCGACATGATCCCGCTGGCCCTGACCTATCTGCACCTGGACCCGAACAGTGTCGCGCCCAAAGACCTCAAGGCGGCCCAGGCGGTGTTGATGGCCGTGCGACCGTACATTCGCAAATTCGACTCCAGCGGTTTCATCAACGGCCTGGCCAACGGCGATCTGTGCCTGGCCACCACCTGGTCCGGCGATTACGCCACCTCCCAGGCGCGCGCGACAGAGGCCGGGGCGAAGATCAACCTGGACTACTTCATTCCCCAGGAAGGCTCGCTGATCTGGTTCGATAACTTCTATATCCCGGCGGATGCGCCGCATGTCGCCAATGCCCACAAATTCATCGAATTTCTCCTGCAGCCCGCGACCATGGCCGGCGTGAGCAACACCATCCATTACGCCAACAGCAACCTGGCATCCAAGCCGCTGGTGAATGCCGATATCCGCGACAACCCGGCGATCTACCCCGACGCCGCGACCCTGCAGCGCCTGTTCACGCAAAAAAGCCAGCCACCGGCCGCCGTGCGCCTGATCACCCGTACCTGGAATGCCGTGAAGACCGGCAAGTGACACCCAGCCATTGAAGGTAAATGCCATGACTCTGCCAAATCCTGCTTTCTTCGCCCAGTTCGACAATGCCAAGCTGGACGCCGCCGACAAAGCTCACTACATGCACGGTTTCCATATGTTCGACGAGCACCGTGAACAGGGCTCGCTGAATATTGCCGCCGGCGACGGGGCCTACATCTACGACACCCAGGGCAATCGCTACCTGGACGCGGTCGGCGGCATGTGGTGTACGAATATCGGCCTGGGCCGCGAGGAAATGGCCGAGGCCATCGCCAATCAGGTGCGTCAGCTGGCCTATTCCAACCCGTTCTGCGACATGGCCAATGTCACCGCCATCGAGCTGTGCGCCAAGCTTGCCAGCCTGGCCCCCGGCGACCTCGACCATGTGTTTCTCACCACCGGCGGTTCAACGGCGGTGGACACCGCCTACCGGCTGGTGCAGTTCTACCAGAACAGCCGTGGCAAGCCGGCCAAGAAACACATCATTTCGCGCTTCAGCGCATACCACGGCAGCACGTTCCTGACCATGTCGATCGGCAACAAGGCCGCCGACCGCGCGCCGGAATTCGATTTCATGAGCGACCTGTTCCACCACATCGCCTGCCCCAATTACTACCGGGCGCCACAGGGGATGAGCGAGGCGGAGTTTCTCGACAGCCTGGTCAACGAGTTCGAAGACAAGATCCTTACCCTGGGCGCGGACAACGTCGCAGCGTTCTTTGCCGAGCCGATCATGGGGTCGGGTGGCGTGATCATTCCACCCAAGGGCTACCACCGGCGCATGTGGGAAATCTGTCAGCGCTACGACTTGCTGTACGTGGCCGATGAGGTGGTGACGTCCTTCGGACGCCTCGGTGCGTTTTTTGCCTCCGAGGATGTGTTTGGCATGCAGCCGGACATCATCACCACCGCCAAGGGCCTGACTTCCGGCTACCTGCCATTGGGCGCGTGCATTTTCTCCGAGCGTATCTGGCAGGTGATCGGCGAGCCGGGCAAGGGCCGTTGCTTTACCCACGGTTTCACCTACAGCGGCCACCCGGTCAGTTGCGTGGCGGCGCTGAAGAATATCGAGATCATCGAGCGCGAAAACCTGCTGGCACATGTGGAAGATGTCGGGGTGTACCTGGAGCAACGCCTGCAAACCCTGGTCGATTTGCCACTGGTGGGCGATATCCGCTGCCAGCGCCTGATGGCCTGCATCGAGTTTGTCGCCGACAAGCGCACCAAGGCGCTGCTGCCGGACGCGGTCAATATCGGCGAAAAAATCCATCTTCGCGCTCAGGCCAAGGGCTTGCTGGTACGCCCCATCGGTCACTTGAATGTGATGTCACCGCCACTGATCATCACCCATGCCCAGGTCGACGAGGTGGTCGAGACCCTGCGCCAATGCATCCTCGACACCGCCGCCGAACTGCGCCAGACGGGCGAGTACCAGGGCCAATGAACCTCAACGCCGAGCCTGTCTCGGCGTTTTTGCCTGGGGGTTGGCCTGCGGGTAGACTGGCCAGCATGACGACAGCCCCCGACCCGACCCTGCAGCAACTGGAAGCCTGGCACCGCGCCCTGGCCCAGGCACTGATCCATGTGGACGAGGCGTGCTTCCTCGAACACCTGGCCAGCGCGCTGTGTGTGCTCACGCCCATCGAATCGATGATGATCAGCCTGGAGCGCCAGGGCCTGGCCCCGCACTTGCTCTATCAGCAGGGTATTCCCCGCACCTATCAGGACGAAATCATCCACCGCTACTTCTCGCGCGGCTACCTGCTGGACCCGTTCTGCCTGGCAGTCGACAAGGGCCTGGCCGAGGGCTTCTATCACTTGGCCCAGATCGCCCCGGACGATTTTTTCAACAGCGAGTACTACAAGACCTACTACCTGCGCAGCGGCGGTGCCCAGGAGAGTTACTACATTGTCGACCTGGGGCCACAGAGCAAGATCTCGCTGTGCATGTTCCAGGGCCTCAGCGCCGGGCAGTTCAGCGACGCGCAACTGGCGTTGCAGCAGGCCACCCAGGCCATGGTCCGCGAATTGCTGCGCCGCTTTGGCACCACCGGGGGCCTGGCCAAGGTGATCCGTGATGAAGGGTTTACCCAGACCCAGGCGCACCAGCAAATCGAGGCGGCGTTCATGGGGTTTGCCAGTGGCGTGCTGACCGTGCGCGAGCGCGAGATCGCGCACTTGATCCTGCGCGGCCACTCGGTGAAATCCACGGCCCAGGTGCTGGGGATCTCGCCGGAAACCGTGCGCATGCACCGCAAGAACCTGTACACCAAGCTCGCGATCAATTCCCAGGCGGAGCTGTTTGCGTTGTTTATCGAATGGTTGACCCGCAGCGGCGCCATGGCCCGCGCGTGAGCCACTGGGCATTTACCGGGAACTTTGCCAGGAAATAACCGCCTGAATCCGGTACGCTCACCGTTTTTACTCAAGGAGTTAATCCCCATGGCCAAAGCCACCGCCCGTCACATCCTCGTTTCCACTGAAGACAAGTGCAACGAACTCAAGGCCCAAATCGAAGGCGGCGCTGATTTCGCAGAAGTTGCCAAAGCCAACTCCAGCTGCCCATCCAGCCGCCAAGGCGGTGACCTGGGTTCGTTCGGTCCAGGCCAGATGGTCAAGGAATTCGACAGCGTCGTGTTCAGCGCCCCGGTCAACACCGTGCAAGGCCCGGTGAAAACCCAGTTTGGCTACCACCTGCTGGAAGTGACCAGCCGCCAGGACTGATCCAGTCTGCGCTGATGCTATAAACAACGGCCCGCCTTTTGGTGGGCCGTTGTGCATGTGGTGACTGGCGACGTTGATGCCGTTAGCGTACAAATCCCTAATCTTCTTCACCCGGCGTTCAAGGCTGACAATGCGATTGGCTTTTTCATCTCTGCTGAGTTCCACCCTGGCCTTGCTGATGGCCAGTACGGCCGTGATCGCGGCCCCGCAAACCTACCTGACGGTGTACGGCGAACCGGCCAAATATTCTGCCGGCTTTACCCATTTCGACTACGCCAATCCGAATGCGCCCAAGGGCGGCACGCTGCGGCGCTCGGCCCTGGAAATCGGGCGTTTCGACCACGTGTTGCCGTATATCGACAAAGGCATCGGCGTGTCCCAGGTCGACGGCTGGCTGTACGCGCCGCTGGCCCAGCGCTCCTTGGATGAACCCTACACGGTGTATGGCCTGGTGGCCGAGAAGATGGAACGCGCCGACGACGGCCTGTCGCTGCGTTTCTACCTCAACCCCAAGGCGCGTTTTGCCGATGGCAAGCCGATCACCGCCGAAGACGTGCGCTACAGCTTCGACCTGCTGATGACCCAGGGCAGCCTGCGCTTTCGCACACTGTTCGCCGACGTCAAGCACGTCGAGGTCGAAGGCCCGCGCCAGGTGCGCTTCGATTTTTCCAGCAACGAGAACCGCACCCTGCCGCTGGATATCGCCACCCTGCCGGTGTTCCCCGAGCACTGGTGGAAAACCCGCGACTTCGCCAACGGCGGCGGCTACGAAGCTCCGCTGGGCAGCGGCCCGTACAAGGTCAGCAAGATCGATTCGGGCAACACCATCACCTTTACCCGCGACCCGGACTGGTGGGGCAAGGACCTGCCCGTCAGCCGCGGCCTGTACAACTTCGATCACCTGAGCCTGGAATACTTCGGCGACACCGAAGTGGCCCGCCAGGTACTGCGCGGCGGCGCCTACGATTTCAACCGTGAGTTCTCCGCCACCGGTTACTCCATCGGCTACAACGGCCCGGCACTCGACGATGGCCGCCTGCAACGCGCGCACTTGGCCAAAGCGATGTCGCAGCCGTCCCAGGGTTATGTGTTCAACGTGCAAAAACCAATGTTCAAGGACCGCCGTGTGCGCCAGGCGCTGGCGATGCTGTGGGATTTCGAATGGGCCAACCGGCAGATGATGCGCAATATGTACATCCGCCAGCAGAGCTACTTCTCCAACAGCCCATTGGCCGCAACCCAGTTGCCGACCGCTGAGGAACTGGCAATTCTCGAGCCCTTGCGCGGCCAGGTGCCGGACGAGGTGTTCACCCAGGTGTTCAAGGCGCCGGTCACCGACGGCAGCGGCATGATCCGCGACAAGCAACTGCAAGCCCTGGCCCTGCTTGAAGAGGCCGGTTGGAAACCGCAGGGCGACAAGCTGGTCAACGCCGCGGGCGAGCCACTGGAATTCACCTTCCTGAATGCCCAGAACGGCGTCGAGCGTTTGCTGTTGCCGTATAAACGCAACCTCGCGCAGATCGGCATCACCTTGAATATTCGCCGCATCGACTCCTCGCAATACGTGAACCGGCTGATGGCCCGCGACTACGACATGATCGTGACCGGCTTCCCGGTGACGACATCGCCTGGCATGGAGCTGTACAACTACTTCGGTTCGGCGGCCGCGTTTGATTCGGGCGCCAACAACTACATGGTGCTCAAGGACCCGGCCGTCGACACGCTGATCAAGGGCCTGGTCAAGGCCGATACCCAGGCGCAGATGCTCAACTACGCCCATGCCCTGGACCGCGTGCTGCAATGGAATTACCTGTGGATCCCCAATTACTACCCGCCCGGCACGTCCGCCGCGTGGTGGAACCGGTTCGGTCGCCCGGCCATCGAGGCGCAGAACGACGAGGCCCTGGAAACCTGGTGGGAGATCAGCCCGACGCCGCTGACCAATGAGCAAATGGACGCCGAGCTGAAAAAACGCGGAGGGACGCGCTGATGTTTGCCTATATCGTGCGGCGCCTGCTGCTGATCATCCCGACGCTGGTGATTATCCTGCTGGTCAATTTCGTCATCGTGCAGGCCGCGCCAGGCGGCCCGGTGGAACAAGCCATCGCCCACCTGCAAGGCATCGGCGGCGGCGCAATCGGCGGTTCATCCGGCGAGGGCATCAGCAGCGGCTCCCGCGCCAGCCGTGGCCTGGACCCGAAACTGATCAAGGACATCGAAAAACAGTACGGCTTCGACAAGCCCGCGCCGGAACGCCTGTGGCTGATGCTCAAGAGCTACGCCAAGCTGGATTTCGGCAACAGCTTCTTTCGCGGCGCCACGGTGACCGACCTGATCCTGGAGAAAATGCCGGTCACCGTATCTCTCGGCCTGTGGGCCACGCTGATCACCTACCTGGTATCGATCCCCCTGGGAATTCGCAAGGCGGTGCGCCATGGCAGCAGCTTTGATGTGTGGAGCAGCACCGCCATCGTGATCGGTTATGCAATGCCGGCGTTCCTGTTCGCAATGTTCCTGATCGTGGTGTTCGCCGGCGGCACCTCGCTGAACTGGTTCCCGGTACGCGGGCTGGTCTCGGAGAATTTCGAAGAGCTGAGCACAGTAGGCAAGATTGCCGACTACTTCTGGCACCTGGTGTTACCGGTCAGCGCCTTGGTGATCGGCGGGTTCGCCACCTTGACCATCCTCACCAAAAACTCGTTTCTCAACGAAATCACCCGCCAGTACGTGGTCACCGCGCGCGCCAAGGGCTTGAGCGAACGGCGAGTGCTGTACGGCCATGTGTTCCGCAATGCCATGCTGCTGGTGATTTCGGGGATTCCCCAGGCGTTTATCAGCGTGTTTTTTGCCGGTTCGCTGCTGATCGAGGTGATCTTCTCCCTCGATGGGCTCGGGCGCATGAGCTACGAAGCCGCCGTGTCGCGTGACTATCCGGTGGTGTTTGGCTCGCTGTTTATCTTCACCTTGTTTGGCCTGCTGATAAAACTCATCGGCGACCTCTGCTACACGCTGGTGGACCCGCGTATCGACTTCGCCGCGAGGAACGCCTGATGCTTAATCTGTCTCCGGTGGCCCGTCGGCGTTTCGAACGCTTCAAGAAGAACCGTCGCGGCTGGTGGTCGCTGTGGCTGTTCATCGGCCTGTTCATCCTGACCCTGGGCGGCGAGTTGATCGCCAATGACAAGCCCCTGGTGCTCAGCTTCAAGAACGAACTGTATTTCCCGGTGTTCAAGCGCTACACCGAACAGCAGTTCGGCGGGCAACTGCCGTTCCAGGCCGATTACCGCAGTGACTACGTGCAACAGCTGATCAAGCAGGACGGTGGCTGGATGCTGTTCCCGCCGATTGCGTTCAGCGAGGACACCCCCAACTACGAACTGACCCGCCCTGCCCCCAGCCCGCCCTCGGCGGTGAACTGGCTGGGCACCGACGATCAGTCGCGGGACGTGCTGGCGCGGGTGATCTTCGGCGCCCGGGTGTCGATCCTGTTTGCCCTGGCGCTCACCGCGATCAGTGCCGCCATCGGCATCGCCGCCGGTGCATTGCAGGGATACTACGGCGGCTGGGTGGATTTGCTTGGCCAGCGCATCCTGGAGGTGTGGTCCGGGTTGCCGGTACTGTATCTGCTGATCATCCTGTCGGGCTTTGTCGAGCCCAACTTCTGGTGGCTGCTGGGGATCATGGCGCTGTTCTCCTGGCTGGCCCTGGTGGACGTGGTGCGCGCCGAATTCCTGCGCGGCCGCAACCTGGAGTACGTCAAGGCGGCGCGGGCCTTGGGCTTGGGCGACGGCAAGATCATTCGCCGGCATATCCTGCCCAACGCCATGACCGCCACCTTGAGCTACCTGCCGTTTATTCTGACCGGGGCGATTTCCACCTTGAGCGCCCTGGATTTCCTCGGCTTCGGCATGCCAGCGGGCAGCGCGTCGCTGGGGGAACTGATCGCCCAGGGCAAGCAGAACCTGCAGGCGCCCTGGCTGGGCCTGACTGCGTTTTTCACCTTGGCGCTGATCCTGTCGCTGCTGGTCTTTATCGGCGAGGCGTTGCGTGACGCCTTCGACCCCCGCTCATGAGTAACTGCGTATGAACCTGATCGAGATCCGTGACCTCAGCGTCGCCTTCAGCGGCCAGACCGTGGTACGCAACCTGTGCCTGGATGTGCGCCCCGGCGAGTGCCTGGCGCTGGTCGGCGAGTCCGGCTCGGGCAAGTCGGTGACGGCCCATTCGATCCTGCAATTGCTGCCCGAGGCCGGTACTGCAACCACCGGCTCGGTGAAGTATCGCGGCCAGGAACTGGTCGGCGCCTCGGCCGCCACCCTGCAGAAATTGCGTGGCAACCGCATTGCGATGATTTTCCAGGAGCCGATGACCTCGCTGAATCCGCTGCACAGCATCGAAAAGCAGATCGGCGAAACCCTGCTGTTGCACAAGGGCCTGGGCGGCAAGGCGGCGCAGGCGCGCATTCTGGAGTTGCTCGAGCTGGTCGGCATCCAGAAACCCCAGGAACGTCTCAAGGCTTACCCGCATCAGCTCTCCGGCGGCCAGCGCCAGCGAGTGATGATCGCCATGGCCCTGGCCTGCGAGCCAGAGTTGCTGATCGCCGACGAGCCCACCACCGCGCTGGACGTGACCGTGCAGCGCAAGATCCTGCTGCTGCTCAAGTCGTTGCAGCAGCGCCTGGGCATGTCGCTGCTGCTGATCAGCCACGACCTCAACCTGGTGCGCAGCATTGCCCAACGCGTCTGCGTGATGCGCGCCGGAGAAATCGTCGAGCAGGCCGACTGCCAGACCTTGTTCACCGCACCGCAGCACCCTTACAGCCGCCTGCTGCTGGATGCGGAGCCGGCCGGCGAACCGCTGTGCAGCGATGCGCGCGAAACGGTGTTGCAGGTCGACGACCTGAGCGTGCAATTCCCCCTCACGGGCGGGCTGCTGCGGCGCAAGACTTACCTGCGCGCGGTTGACGGCATCAGCCTCAGCGTGCAGCGCGGCAAGACCCTGGGGATTGTCGGCGAGTCGGGCTCGGGCAAATCCACCCTCGGCCAGGCGATCCTGCGCCTGCTGGATTCCACCGGCAGCATCCGCTTCCAGGGGACCGCCCTCGACCCGCTCAACCACCAGCAGATGCGCCCGTGGCGCAAGCAGATGCAGGTGGTGTTCCAGGACCCTTATGGCAGCCTCAGCCCACGCATGTCGGTGCAGCAGATCATCAGCGAAGGCCTGGAAGTGCATGCGCCGTGCAGCCTGGCCGAGCGTGACGCGCAAGTGATCCAGGTGCTCAAGGACGTGGGCCTCGACCCTGCCAGCCGGCACCGCTACCCGCATGAGTTCTCCGGCGGGCAGCGCCAACGCATTGCCATCGCCCGCGCGCTGGTGCTCAAGCCGGCGCTGATGCTGCTCGACGAGCCGACCTCCGCGCTCGATCGCACGGTGCAGAAACAAGTGGTCGCGCTGCTGCGCGAACTGCAGGAAAAGTATGGCCTGACCTACCTGTTCATCAGCCATGACCTGGCCGTGGTGCGCGCCATGGCGCATGACATGATCGTGGTGAAGGACGGCAAGGTGGTGGAGCGTGGCGCGAGCCATGCGGTTTTCGACGCGCCGCAGCACCCCTACACCAAAGAGCTGCTGGCGGCGGCGCATATACCCTTGTAAACGCGCCTCCTGTGGGAGCGGGCTCGCTCGCGAAAGCGCTGTATCAGTGCCGGATTTACTGGCTGGCACGCCGCCTTCGCGGGCAAGTCCGCTGCCACAGGATCGCGCCCATCCCCCATTTGTGTTGACGGCGTGAGCATGAACATCAACGAAAACCTCAAGGACTACCAACAGGTTCGTGGCCTGGCGATCCAGTCGTTGTTCGAGATTATCGAGCAGTCCAGCGAAGGCACGGTGATTGTCGACCGTGACGCGAATATCGTCTGGATGAACGAGCGCTACGCCAAGCGTTTCGGCCTGAACAGTGCCGATGAAGCCATCGGCCAGCCGTGTGAACAGGTGATTTCCAACAGCCTGTTGCGCCAGGTGGTGCGCAATGACCAGCCGATCCTGCTGGATATCCAGGACACGCCCAAAGGCCCGCTGGTGGTGATGCGCCTGCCCATCCACGACGATGCCGGCGCGGTAATCGGCGCGATTGGGTTCGCGCTGTTCGATGAGCTGCGCAACCTGTCGCCGCTGATCGAACGCTACCTGAGCATGCAGCAGGAGCTGGCCTCGACCCGTTCGTTGCTGCGCAAACGCCAGAGCAAGTACAACTTTGCGCATTTTATCGGCACCAGCGCGGCCAGCCTCGAAGTCAAGCGCCGCGCCCGGCGCAGCGCGAGTGCCGAGTCACCAGTGTTGCTGCTCGGCGAAACCGGCACCGGCAAGGAGCTGCTGGCGCAAGCGATCCACGGCGCCTCGCCGCGGGCGCACAAGGCATTTGTCAGCATCAACAGCGCGGCGATTCCGCATGATTTGCTCGAGGCCGAGTTCTTCGGCACTGCGCCCGGCGCGTTTACCGGCGCCGACCGCAAGGGCCGTCCCGGCAAATTCCAGATTGCCCAGGGCGGCACGCTGTTCCTCGATGAAATCGGCGACATGCCACTGCCGCTGCAAAGCAAGCTGCTGCGGGTGCTGCAGGAAAAGGAATTCGAACCGGTGGGCTCCAACGAGATGCTGCACAGCGATGTGCGGGTGATCGCCGCGACGTCGATGGACCTCGAAGCAGCGATCAAGCGCGGGGAATTTCGGGCAGACCTGTATTACCGGCTGAACGTGCTGCCGATCCAGGTGCCGCCACTGCGTGAACGCCTGGAGGATATTCCGGCGCTGAGCGAGGCGATCCTGGAGGAGCTGCGCAGCCAGCATGAACTCGACCGTGACGCCCTGGGGTTGTTGGCGCAGCATGCGTGGCCGGGAAATATCCGCGAGCTGCGCAATGTGCTGGAGCGCGCGGCGTTGTTGAGTGATGACCTGGTGTTGGATGCCGAGGAAATTCGCGCGGCGATCGGCACCTTTACCCCGGTCGAGCGCCCCGCAGTGGCGGCAGTAGCCGGTGAAACATTCAGCGCAGCACGCGAGCGCTTTGATCGGCAGGTGATTGCCGCGGCGCTTGCGGCCTGTGAAGGCAATGTGGTGGACGCGGCGCAGCGGCTGGGGCTCGGCAGGTCGACGCTGTACAAGAAGATGGTGGCGTTGGGCATTGCCCAGTCTCAATAAAGAGACACAATTCCACAAATAAAGACACTCCAGTGTAGGAGCGGGCTTGCCCGCGATTGCGGTGTATCAGTGCCCTGTAAGCTGACTGGCGCGACGCTTTCGCGGGCAAGCCCGCTCCCACAGGGGATCTCCCCCAGTCTCAAAATAGAGATAAATTTCACAAGACGCTTAGTCAAAACACAAAATATTCTTATATTTCAACAGGTTAACTATTTGGCACACATCTCGCTATAGCCCTTCCCCACCACAACACCCCACAAAAATAACAATCCGATGGAGACACACCATGAGTGTGATCATTGCCCTGGCAGCCCTCGCGCTGCTGATGCTGGCTGCCTACCGTGGCTATAGCGTTATCCTGTTTGCCCCCATCGCCGCGCTCGGCGCTGTCCTGCTCACCGATCCTTCTGCCGTTGCCCCCGCGTTTACCGGGGTGTTCATGGAGAAAATGGTTGGCTTCATCAAACTGTATTTTCCGGTGTTCCTCCTCGGGGCGGTGTTCGGCAAGCTGATCGAGCTGTCGGGCTTTTCGCGCTCCATCGTGGCGGCGGCGATCCGCTTGCTCGGCACGCGCCAGGCGATGCTGGTGATCGTGCTGGTGTGTGCCCTGCTCACCTACGGCGGCGTGTCGCTGTTTGTGGTGGTGTTTGCGGTGTACCCGTTTGCCGCGGAGATGTTTCGCCAGAGCAATATCCCCAAGCGCCTGATCCCGGCGACCATTGCCCTCGGCGCGTTCTCGTTCACCATGGACGCGCTGCCCGGCACGCCGCAGATCCAGAACATCATCCCCAGCACCTTCTTCAACACCACCGCCTGGGCCGCGCCGTGGCTGGGGTTGATCGGCACGATCTTCGTGTTCTGCACCGGCATGCTGTACCTCGCGCGCCAACGCAACAAGGCCCAGCGCGCCGGTGAAGGCTACGGCACCGAACTGCGCAACGAGCCGGAAACCGCCGACAACCTCAGCCTGCCGAACCCGTGGATTGCGCTGTCGCCGCTGATCCTGGTCGGCGTGATGAACCTGCTGTTCACCCACTGGATCCCCCAGTGGTATGGCAAGACCCACAGCCTCAGCCTGCCGGGCATGAGTGCGCCGGTGACCACCGAAATCGCCAAGCTCACCGCGATCTGGGCAGTGCAGGCGGCGTTGCTGGTGGGGATCCTGATGGTGCTGGTGTTTGGCTGGTCGGCAATCAAGAGCAAGCTTGCCGAAGGCAGTAAAAGTGCGGTCAGCGGTGCGCTGCTGGCGGCGATGAACACCGCGTCGGAATACGGCTTCGGCGCGGTGATCGCTTCGTTGCCAGGTTTTCTGGTGCTCGCGGACTGGCTCAAGGGCATCCCCAACCCGCTGGTCAACGAAGCAATTACCGTGACCTTGCTGGCCGGCATCACCGGTTCGGCCTCGGGCGGCATGAGCATCGCCCTGGCGGCCATGTCCGAGAGCTTTATTTCGGCGGCGCATGCGGCCAATATCCCCCTTGAAGTGCTGCACCGGGTCGCCGCCATGGCCAGCGGCGGCATGGACACCCTGCCCCACAACGGCGCGGTGATCACGTTGCTGGCCGTCACCGGCCTGACCCACCGCGAAGCCTACAAGGACATTTTCGGCATCACGATCATCAAGACCCTCGCGGTGTTCGTGGTGATCGGTACTTTCTACGCCACCGGCATTGTGTGAGGTTTTCATGACGACATTGAACGGCAAGACCGCCCTGGTTACCGGCTCCACCAGCGGCATCGGCCTGGGCATCGCACTGAGCCTGGCCAAGGCCGGCGCCAACCTGATCCTCAACGGTTTCGGCGACGCCAGCGCGGTGATTGCCCAGGTGCAGGCGTTCGGCGGCAAGGTCGGCCATCACCCGGCGGACGTCAGCGACCCGGCGCAGATCGCCGACATGATCGCCTACGCCGAGCGTGAGTTCGGCGGCGTGGACATCCTGGTCAACAACGCCGGCATCCAGCATGTGGCGGCCGTGGAAGATTTTCCGGCGGAACGCTGGGACTCGATCATCGCGATCAACCTGTCCTCGGTGTTCCACAGCACGCGCCTGAGCTTGCCGGGCATGAAGGCCAAGGGCTGGGGGCGCATCGTCAACATCGCCTCGGTGCACGGCCAGGTCGGTTCGGTGGGCAAGGCCGCGTATGTCGCGGCCAAGCATGGCGTGATCGGCCTGACCAAGGTGGTCGGCCTGGAAACCGCCACCAGCAACGTGACCTGCAACGCGATTTGCCCGGGCTGGGTGCTGACGCCACTGGTGCAGAAGCAGATCGATGACCGTGCCGCCAATGGTGTCGACCCGCAGCAGGCACAGCATGATCTGCTCGCGGAGAAACAGCCGTCGCTGGAGTTTGTCACGCCGCCACAACTGGGTGAGCTGGTGCTGTTCCTGTGCAGTGAGGCGGGTGCCCAGGTCCGCGGGGCCGCCTGGAACATCGACGGTGGCTGGCTGGCCCAGTAACCCGTCCGATGCGCCAAACACCGGTGATTTCTGGCTGACTTCATACAAGAACTAGAGACCGTGCTGATGTCCGACATCCTCTGGCAACCCTCCCCCGAACGCATCCGCAACACGCGGATGGACCAGTTCCGGCGCTATATCAACGAACACCACGGCGTGCAGCTCTACGACTACGCCGCCCTGCACCAATGGAGCATCGACCAGCGCCCGGCCTTCTGGCAGGCGATCGTGGCATTCTTCGAGGTGCAATTTCGCAGCCCGCCCACGGCTACGCTGATCGAAGACCGCGAGATGCCCAGCGCCCAGTGGTTTCCCGGCGCCACGCTGAATTTTGCCGAACACCTGCTGCGCCGCCGCGATGCCCACCCCGCCGTGGTTGCCATCAGCGAAGACGGCCGGCGCGAACAACTGACCTACGCGGAACTTGCGGCCCACGTCGCCGGCCTGCAGCGCAGCCTGCGTGCGGCCGGGGTCGGCGTGGGTGACCGGGTCGCCGCGTGCATGCCCAACACCTGGCAAACCCTGGTCGGCATGCTCGCCACCACCAGCCTGGGCGCCATCTGGTCATGCTCATCGCCGGACTTCGGCACCCAGGGCGTGATCGACCGTTTCGGCCAGATCGAGCCCAAGGTGCTGATCACCTGCGCCGGCTACCGCTATGCCGGCAAAACCATCGATCAGAGCACCAAGCTGAATGAAATCCTGGAGCGCCTGCCGTCCCTGCAGCAATTGATCATCGTGCCGTACGCACGGCCGCAGGCGCAGGTCGAGGACTACCGGACCCAGGCCAAAGTCGCGCTGTGGGAGGACTTCTATCGCGCCGGTGGCGAGCCGGAATTTGTCCCGGTGCCGTTCGATCATCCGCTGTACATCCTGTATTCCAGCGGCACCACCGGCGTGCCCAAGTGCATCATCCACGGCACCGGTGGCGTGTTGCTCACCCACCTCAAGGAACACGGCCTGCACGCCGACCTTTCGCGTGAGGATTGCCTGTTCTACTACACCACCTGCGGCTGGATGATGTGGAATTGGCTGGTGTCGGTACTGGCCCTGGGAGCCACGGCGGTACTGTATGACGGCTCGCCGTTTCATCCGGGGCCGGAACGCTTGATCGATCTGATCGACGCGGAACGCATCAGCGTGTTCGGCACCAGCCCCAAGTTTCTCGCCACCCTCGAAAAGGCCGGGCTGCAACCGCGCCTGAGCCATGACCTGGGCAGCCTCAAGGGGCTGATTTCCACTGGTTCGCCGCTCTCGCCGCAGAGCTACGACTACGTGTACCGCGAAATCAAGGGTGAGCTGTGCCTGTCGTCGATGTCCGGCGGCACCGATATCGTCTCCTGCTTTGTGATCGGCAACCCGGTGTTGCCGGTGCGTCGCGGTGAAATGCAGTGCAAGAGCCTGGCGATGGCCATCGAAGTCTGGGATGACCAGGGCCAGCCGCTGGTCGGCGAAAAAGGCGAGCTGGTGTGCACCCGGCATTTCCCGGCGATGCCGATTGGCTTGTGGAACGATCCGGGCCAGAAGAAGCTGCGCGCCTCCTACTTCAGCCAGTTCCGTGGCGTGTGGGCGCAGGGCGACTACGCCGAACAGCGCCCCAACGGCAGCCTGCTGATCCACGGACGCTCCGACGCAGTGCTCAACCCGGGCGGTGTGCGTATCGGCACGGCAGAGATTTATCGCCAGGTGGAAAAAGTCCCGCAGGTGCTGGAAAGCCTCGCCATCGGCCAACGCTGGCAGGACGACGTGCGGGTGGTGCTGTTTGTGCGGCTCAACGACGGCGTCACGCTGGACGAGGCGCTGGAGCAGCAGATTCGCCAGGTCATCCGCGCCAACACCACGCCACGTCACGTGCCGGCGAAGATCCTTGCCGTCACCGATATCCCGCGCACCATCAGCGGCAAAATCGTCGAACTGGCGGTGCGCAATGTAGTGCATGGCGAGCCGGTCAAGAACACCGACGCACTGGCCAATCCGGAGGCGCTGGCGCAGTTTCGCGACCGTCCTGAACTGGCCTGAAGATGAAAGGTTTCAGCCCTGAAGCACTCATTTGAAGACAAAGCCCCAATGCATGCTATTTTTCGAGGGGTAGTCAGCCGTTCCCGACTCACGGGATAATCGGCCTTTGTCATTTTCAAAGCGTCATGCTCAGGGCTTTTTCATGAAAGGAACATCCACCGGTAGCGAAGCTGCTGCATTGATTGCGCGGCTGGACTGGGCGCAAAGCCCCCTCGGTGAGGCCAATGATTGGCCGCAAAGCCTGCGCACAGCCGTGGATATCGTCGTCAATTCGCCGATGCCGATGCTCCTGCTGTGGGGCAGCCAACTCACCCAGCTCTACAACGATGGCTTCGCACGCCTGGCGGGCAACAAGCACCCCGAGGCGATGGGCCAGCCGGCCCATGCGACCTGGCCGGAGCTGGAAAGCTTTACCGGACCGGTCTACGACGCCGTCCTCAGCGGCCAGGTACGCACCTTCAGCGAGCAGCGCTTCGTGCTGCAACGCGACCACCGCGATACCGACATCTGGCTGGACCTGACCTACAGCCCGATCCGCGACGAAAGCGGCTGCGTGGCCGGCATCCTGGTCACCGCCATCGAAACCAACGAGCGTCGGCGCGTCACCCTCGAACTGCAACAGCGCTCCGAAGACAGCCTCAAGGCCCAGCACAACAGCGAGCAACGCCTGCAACTGGCCCTGGCCGCCACCGACGCGGTGGGCACCTGGGACTGGGACATCGGCGAGGACCGCTTTATCGCCGATGCGCACTTCGCCTACCTGCATGGCGTTGATCCAGACGATGCCGGGCTGCTGCCCATCAGCGCCTACCTGCAAGGCGTGCACCCCGAAGACCGTGCCATGGTGGCGCGCAGCATCAAGCACTGCATCACCTTCGGCACCGAGTACGCCGAGGAATACCGTCTGCTGCAGGCCGATGGCCAGGTGCGCTGGGTGTTCGCCCGTGGCCGCTGCTACAAGGACGCGCACGGCCGCCCGGCGCGCTTCCTCGGCGCCGCGCTGGACCTCACCGAGCGCAAGCACACCGAGCAGGCCTTGCGCCAAAGCCAGACCGAGCTGCAACTGATCATCAACGCCATGCCGGTGCTGATCGGCTATGTCGACCACGAACAACGCTTTCGGCTGAACAACAGTGCCTACCTTGAGTGGTACGGCATGACGCCCCAGGAGTTGTACGGCAAGAGCATCCGCGAAGTGCTCGGCGAGGAGGTGTATGCCGGGCGCGCGGACAAGATTGCCGCCGCGCTCAAGGGCAAGGCCTGCAGCTTCATGACCATCACCCCGCACCGCGACGGCCGACCGCGCCATGCGCTGATGAAGTACCTGCCGCGCTTCAGCAATGACGGTTCGGTGAATGGTTTCTACATCTTTGTGATCGACGAGACCGAACGCAAGCTCACCGAAGAAGCCCTGCGCCACCTCAACGAGAACCTCGAGGAACGCGTGGCCCAGCGCACCCAGGCGCTGGCCGAGGCCAACCAGCGCCTGCAGAACGAAATGTTCGAGCGCGAACGCGCCGAAGATGCCCTGCGCCATGCGCAGAAAATGGAAGCGGTGGGCCAGCTCACCGGCGGTATCGCCCACGACTTCAACAACATGCTCACCGGCATCATCGGCAGCCTCGACCTGATGCAGCGTTACATCGCTGCCGGGCGCAGCGACGACATCGGCCGTTTCGCCGACGCCGCGGTGTCCTCGGCCCATCGCGCGGCCGCCCTCACCCATCGGCTGCTGGCGTTCTCCCGGCGCCAGTCGCTGGACCGCCGCCCGACTGATCCAAACCAGCTGGTGGCCTCGCTGGAAGACCTGTTCCGGCGCACCAAGGGCGCGCACATCAGCCTCAAGGTGCAACTGGGCCACGACATCTGGCCGGTGAACACCGACGCCAGCCAGCTGGAAAACGCCCTGCTCAACCTGGTGATCAACGCGCGTGACGCCATGCCCGATGGCGGCGAAATCCTGATCGAGACCGCCAACAGTTATCTCGACGGCACCGACATCACCACCCTTGAACCGGTGCGCGCCGGCGACTACGTGATGCTCGGCGTGTGCGACAACGGCACCGGCATGGCGCCGAAGATCCTGGCCAAGGCATTCGACCCGTTCTTCACCACCAAGCCCATCGGCCAGGGCACCGGCCTGGGGCTGTCGATGATCTATGGGTTTGCCCAGCAATCCGGTGGCCACGTGACCATTCAGAGCGAACCAGGCCAGGGCACTTGCGTGCGCCTGTACCTGCCACGCCTGCACGGCACCGCCTTGGAAAGCAGCCTGCCGCCGAACCTCAGCGAGGCACCGCTGGCGCTGGCCGGCGAAGCCGTGGTGGTGGTCGAGGATGACCCGGCGGTGCGCATGCTGGTGGTGAATGTGCTCGACGAACTCGGCTACACCGCGCACCAGGCCGCCGATGCCCGCACCGCGCTGCCGCTGCTGGAATCGGATTTACGCGTGGACCTGCTCGTCACCGACGTCGGCCTGCCGGGCATGAATGGTCGGCAACTGGCGGAAATCGCACGCCAGCATCGACCGGGGCTCAAGGTGCTGTTCATGACTGGTTACGCTGAAAAAGCTGCCGAGCGCCAGGGCTTCCTGGAGGACGGCATGGACATGGTCGCCAAGCCATTTTCCATCGACTTGCTGGCGACAAAAATCCGCAGCATGATCAGCGTCGAAGAGTGAGTTCAGGCATAATCGCGCGCCGTCGCACACCTGGTAGAGATCAATGAAAGCCCAAGCCCGCCATATCCTGGTGAAAACCAGCGAAGAAGCCGAACAACTCAAGCAGCGCATTGCCAAGGGCGAAGCGTTTGATGTGTTGGCCAAGAAGTACTCGACCTGCCCGTCCGGCAAGCGCGGCGGGGACCTGGGTGAAGTGCGGCCGGGGCAGATGGTCGGGGCGATCGATGCGGTGATCTTCAAGAAACCGGTGAAAGTGGTGCACGGGCCGATCAAGAGCAAGTTCGGGTATCACCTGGTGCAGGTGTTTTACCGGGATTGATCGCTTGTTGCTGCGGTGGTTGTGAGTAGTTGTGGTTGGTTGTGGCTAGCGGGCTTGTTGTGGTGAGCGGGCTTGCCCCGCGTTGGGCTGCGTAGCGGCCCCAAAAAGCCTGGGAGCGCTGCGCACTCCAACGCGGGGCAAGCCCGCTCACCACAACAAGCCCACTCACCACAACAAGCCCACTCACCACCACAAGCCCCCCACTTGCCACAACCACAAGCCCGCTCACCACACGGAGCGACTTAAATTCGCGGGATGAGCGCACCAGGCACTTGAATCACCCGGCTCGCCAACCGATGTCCGGCCAAGGCGGCCTCCTCTGGCGAGCCGCCTTTCAGCCGACCCGCCAAATACGCCGCACTGAACGAATCCCCCGCCGCCGTAGTGTCCACCACTTTCTCGACCTTCAGCGCCGGCACTGAAAAGCGCTCGCCGTTGCAGCGAATCAAGCACGCATCCGCCCCGCGCTTGAGCACCACTTCGGCGATACTCGGATAGGCCGCGAACACCTGCTCGCTGTCTGCATAGCCAAACAAGGCGCGCTCGTCATCCTCGGTGAGCAAGGCGATGTCCACCTCGGCCAACACCGTGTGATACGCCGCGCGTGCCGCTTCGACACTGGCCCACAGGCGCGGCCGGTAGTTGTTGTCGAACACCACTCGGCCGCCGCGCCGACGGGCTTCCACCAGCGCTTGCAGCAAACGCGCGCGCCCGACTTCACCCAATACCGCCAGGGTAATACCGCTGAAATACACCACGTCATAACCCGGCAAGGCCGCCAGGATCGGCTCGGCGGCCGGCGTGGTGAAGCAGTCGCGCACCGCCGCTTCGTTGCGCCAGTAGAGGAATTTGCGCTCGCCGTTGGCGTCGGTCTGGATGCAATAAAGTCCCGGCAAGCGCCCAGGCAGGCGCTGGACCTGCGCCAGGCCAAGGCCCTCTTCGGCCCACTGCGCGCACATGGCATCGCTGAAACTGTCGTCGCCCAGGGCGGTGACGTAGTCGACGGCGCCGCTATCGCCCAGCTCGCGGCGCAGGTACACCGCCGCGTTGAGGGTGTCGCCGCCGAAGCTCTGGTGCAGGCTGCCATCGGCGCGGTGTTGCAGTTCGATCATGCATTCGCCGATCAGGGCGATGCGCAAGGGTGTGTTCATGCCTTCTCATCTCTGGTGTTCTTTGGGGCCTCATCGCCGGGGGCGCCTGCAGGGGAAAGCGCTGCCAGGCCGGCAATGGGGCGACGCGGACTAGAAGCAGGTCTGCAGCGACTCGATCACCTGCAATTGCTCATCCACCAGGCAGCCGACCTGCCACTTGTCGAAGGTCAGGCAAGGGTGCGAAGTACCGAACGAAATGATGTCGCCGATACGCAGTTCCACACCCGGCGCCACGGTCATGAAGGCGTGCTGGTCCATCACCGCGGTGACGGTGCAGGCGCTTACGTCATCGCCTTCCGCCGGCACGATCCCGGCCTTGTAGCGCTTGAGCGGCACCGGCAGGCCGGCGTCGTAGGCCACGTCGCGCTTGCCCAGGGCGATCACCGCAAAACCTGGCTCGGGCAGCGATTGCACATGGGCCCAGACTTCCAGTGCCGGGCGCAGGCCTTCGTTGAGATCGCTGCGGCGGTCAAGCACGCAGCACTGTGCTTGCTTGTAGATGCCATGGTCGTGGGCCACGTAGCTGCCAGGGCGCAACACACTGAGGAACCGGCCGGCGGCGTTCTGCTCTTCGAACGACTCGGCGATCAAGTCGTACCAGGCCGAACCCGAGGCGGTGACGATCGGTTTGGGCAGGTCAAAGGAGCCATTGTTCTGCAGATCGACAGCCAGGCGCACCAGGCTGGCGGCGAAGTCGCGGATGCCGCTGATGGCGTGCTCGCCGTGGATCACGCCTTCATAGCCTTCGATCCCCGTGAGGGCCAGCGCCGGCTGGGCCTTGATCGCCTTCGCCAGGTCACGCACTTCCTGCTCGCTGCGGCAGCCGCAACGCCCCCCCACCACACCGTATTCGATCATCACGTTCAGGCGCAGGCCACGGGCAGCGAAAAACAAACCGAGGTCGGCGACGTTGTCCGGGTGATCGACCATGCAGTGGAAGTCGAAATCCTGGTCGGCCAGCAGGTCGGCGATCAATGCCATGTTCGGCGCGCCGACCAGTTGATTGGCCATCAACACACGACGCACGCCACCGGCATACGCAGCACGAACCTGCACGGCGTTGGCCAGGGTGATGCCCCAGGCGCCGGCCTCGATCTGGCGTTGGAACAGCGCCGGCATCATGCTGGTCTTGCCATGGGGCGCGAGCTCTGCGCCACTGCGGCTGACAAAGTCCTGCATCCAGCGGATGTTGTGTTCCAGGGCCTCGCGGTGCAGCACCAGGGCAGGCAGGCTGACGTCGCGGACCAGGTGTGCACCGACGGCGGCGGCGCCTTTTTCAACGGCATTGTTGGCAGGCATGGAAGGTTCCTATTCGTTGATGCGACGGGCCAGGTTGTTGGCGCTTTCGATCAGCACCCGGCGGTAGTCGTTGTAATTTTTGATCGCATCGGCGCGCGGCGCGACGATGCACAGGGTCGCAATGCTGATGCCCTGCGCGTCCCGCACCGGGGCGGCAAAGCAATGGGTAAAGGTATCGGCCACACTGTCGAAGGAGAAGAACCCATCGAGCGTGGCCTGGCGGATCTGGGCCAGGAAGGTCTCCAGCGGCAGGCGCTGGCCGTCCGGCAGGATGAAGTCGGCGTAGTCGATCAGGTCGATGATCTGCTGATCGCTCAAGTGCCCCAGCAACAGGCGCCCGGACGCGGTCCACGGGATCGGCGCGTTTTCGCCGATGTCCGAGGAAATGCGAAAATGCCGCTCACCCTCGCGCATCAGCGCCACCGTGTACTTGCGCCCGTTGAGTAGGCACATCTGCGCGGTTTCGTGGGTCTGGCTGACGATTTCCTGTAGGGCTTGGTCGGCCTCGCGGGTCAGGTCGAAATGCCGCAAGTGCGCCTGGCCGAGGAAGTACAGCTGGCGACCCAGGTAGACGTGACCGTCCTTGCCGACCGTTTCCAGGATGCGCCGTTCGAGCAGGGACGCGACCAGCTCGTAGACCGTGGATTTCGGGCTGCCGATGCCGCTGGCGATATCATTCGGGCGCAGGGGCTGGCCGATTTCCTTGAGAAAATCGAGGATATCGAACGCCCGGTCCAGGCCCTTGGCGCGGCGTTTGATGGTGTCTTCGGTCATGGCGGTTTTCGGTCCGGTCAGAATGTTGCTATCAACACAAATCCCCTGTGGGAGCGGGCTTGCTCGCGAATGCAGTGGATCAGTTACAGGTGCGCTTAATGACACACCGCATTCGCGAGCAAGCCCGCTCCCACATTTGATCAGCTTTGGGCTTCAGATCCGGGCATTTAGCCTTTTTTCTTGTAGGCCACGCAATCGATCTCGACCTTGCAGTCCACCATCATGTTGGCCTGCACGCAGGCGCGCGCCGGGGCGTGTTCCGGGGTGAAGTATTCACCGAATACCTTGTTGAAACTCCAGAAATCCCGTGGGTCTTCCAGCCAGACGCCGACGCGCACCACATCTTTCAATTCGTAACCGGCCTCTTCGAGGATCGCGACCACGTTACGCATGGTCTGGCGGGTCTGTTCGATGATGCCGCCGTTGATGATTTCACCGTCCACCGCTGGCACCTGGCCCGAGACGTAGAGCCAGCCGTCCGCTTCCACCGCGCGGGCGAAAGGACGTGGCTGGCCACCGCCGGCGGTGCTGCCGGTGCCGTAACGAGTAATGCTCATAAATATATCTCCTGCGAAAAAATCGATTAAAAACGAATGTTCTTCAAAAACTCCGCCAGGCGCGGCGATTGCGGCCGCTCGAAGATGTCCTTCGAGGTGCCCTGCTCTTCAATGCGGCCCTGGTTCATGAACACGATCTTGTCGGACACTTCATAGGCAAAGCGCATTTCGTGGGTGACCAGCAACATGGTCATGCCCTCTTCCGCCAGGCCCTTGATCACGCTGAGCACCTCCCCGACCAGTTCCGGGTCGAGGGCCGAGGTGACTTCGTCGAACAGCATCAGGCTGGGGTTCATCGCAATCGCGCGGGCAATCGCCACACGCTGCTGCTGGCCACCTGAGAGTTGCCCCGGGAAGTGATTGCGCCGCTCCAGCAGGCCGACACGGTCGAGCCATTTTTCGGCGAGGGCCACGGCTTCGTCCTTGCCCATCTTCTTGACCTTGAGCAGGCCGAGGGTCACGTTCTGCAACGCGGTCAAATGCGGGAACAGGTTGAATTGCTGGAACGCCATGCCCGTCATCGCGCGGTGCTGGGCAATCACCCGCTCGGGGTGACGCACGCGTTTGCCGGCAATCTCGCTGTAGCCAATGGACTCGCCATCCAAGGTGATCTGGCCGCCCTGGAATTCCTCCAGCAGGTTGACGCAGCGCAGCAGCGTGGTCTTGCCCGAGCCGCTGGAGCCGATCAATGTCACCACGTTGCCGCGCTGCATGGACAGGTCGACGCCCTTGAGCACTTCGACCTGGCCGTATTGCTTGCGCAGGCCACGGATGTTCAGCAGCGGTTGGTTGGTTTGAGGTTGGTTCATGGCAAGGCCACCCGCTTTTCAATGTAGCGCCCGAATAACTCGATGGCGTAGTTGATGACAAAGAACATAAAGCCTGCGAACAGGTAGAACTCCAGGGTCATGAAGGTGCGTGCGATCACCTGTTGGGTGCTCAGCAGCAATTCGGCCACGCCGATCACCGACAGCAAGGTCGAGGCCTTGACGATTTCCGTGGAGGAATTGACCCAGGTCGGCAGGATCTGGCGCAGCGCCTGGGGCAACAGCACGTAGCCCAGGGACTGGTAAAACGTCAGGCCGATGGCCTTGCCCGCTTCCAGTTGCCCACGGGGAATGGCTTGCAGCGCGCCGCGCACGATTTCCGAGACGTGGGAGCCGCAGAACAGCGTGAGCCCGACGGCACCGGCCTGGAATGCGCTGATCTGCCAACCGAGCGCCGGCAGCATGTAGAAACATGCCAACACCAGCACAAACACCGGCGTACCACGGATCAGGTCGACATACAGGCGAAACGGCGCGCGCATCCAGAATTTGCCGTAGGTCAGGATCAACCCGGCGACGATACCGATCAGCGTGCCGAAAATAATCGCCAGTGCCGAGACATACACACTGGCCTGGAACCCCGCCCAGAGGGTGTCCCGGGCGATCCACAACTCATGCAACCAGCTGGGGGATTCGTACATGGAAACCTTCCTTAACGACGGATCGCCAGACGCTGTTCCAGGTAACGGAGCAGCATGGCAATGAGGTAACAGGCAGCCACGTAGAGCGCGGTCGTGACCAGCCAGGTTTCAATCACCCGGTAGCTTTCGACGTTGATCTTGCGGGCGTAATAAGTCAGCTCGGGCACCGCAATGGCAGCGGCCAGCGAGGTGTCCTTGAACAGCGAAATAAAGTTGTTCGACAGGGCTGGCAACACGTTGCGCAACATCACCGGCACGGTGATATAGGCACGGATCCGCCATTCGCCCAGGCCGATGGCCAGGCCGGCTTCGCGCAAGCCCTTGGGAATATTCAACAGCCCGGCGCGGAACACTTCGGTCAGGTAAGCCCCGGCGTACAACGACAAGGTGATGATGAACGAGGGGATCTTGTCCAGGCGGATACCCAGGCTGGGCAGCGCGAAGTAGATCAACAGGATCAGCACCAGGATCGGCGTATTACGGATCACCGTCACATACACCGAGGCGAGCACACGCAAGACCTTGTGTTTGGACAGCATGGCAAATGCCATCAACAGGCCGATCACGCAACCGATGGCGATCGACAGCAGCGCCAGCTCGAGGCCCAGGCCGAGCCCCGCCAGCAAGCTGGGGAAGTCGCGCCACACGGCGGCAAAGTTCAACTGATAGTTCATGGTCGGCAGTACCTGAATGGGGCGCCGTCAGCGACGCCCCAGCGTTTACGAATTACTTGAACTCAACCGGGAAGCCGATCGCCGGTTCCGGCAGATCCACACCGAACCATTGCTTGAACGAGGCCTTGTAGGTCGGGAACTCCACGCCGGTCATGGCTTCATGCAGCGCGGTGTTGACGAAGTTCAGCCAGTCCTGGTCGCCACGCTTGACGGCGCACGCGTAGGTTTGCGGGCTCCAGGCGTAGGTCGGGCTGCGGTAGCGGCCGGGGTTCTGCACCATCAGGTATTTGACCGAGGACTGGTCGGTGGCGGCGGCATCGGCGCGGCCGGAGTTCACCGCCTGGTACATCAGGTCGACGCTGTCGTACTGGTCGACCTTGGCCTTGGGCAGGGCCTGGTGCACCAGTTCCTCGGCGTAGACGTTCTGCAGCACGGCGACGGTGACGCCATCACCGGCGGCCTGCAGGTCTTCGATTTCCTTGTATTTGCTGTTGTTCGGCAGCAGCAGGCCCACACCTTCACGGTAGTAAGGCAGGGTGAACGCCACTTGCTGCGCACGGCTGGCGGTGACGGTGATGAACTGGCAACTCATGTCGACCTTGTCGGTCAGCAGGTTGGGAATCCGTGCGTCGGACGACTGCACCACAAACTCGACCTTGCTCGGGTCGTTGAACAGACCCTTGGCCACAATGCGGCCGATGTCGATATCAAACCCCTGCAACTTGCCATCCGCTCCCTGGAAGTGCCACGGCGCATTGGTACTGCCTGTACCCACGATCAGGTGCCCACGCTTGAGCACATCATCGAGCTTGCTGTCCGCCGCCTGCACTACGCTGGCGAGGGAAGCCGATGCGGCGAAGAGAAAAACACACGCTTTAAACACGGAAGGTCGGTGATGCATGACAAGCACTCCAGGAGTTGTGTATTCCGCTATACCGGAACCTAGTATGTAACAACGGAATAGACAGCAGAAAGTGTGCCACACGCAGTAACAGAAAAATATGACAGGACTAAATTGCTTATAAATCAGCTAGATGAACACTCGCGATTCAACAGGCGCTGCGCCACTACCTGGAATCATTTTGCTACCCAAGGCCCCAGACGCCGGTGACAGCCACCGGCCCGTGCGCCACAACGGTGTTACCCCGCACCATCACGGTGCGCGGCAGGCATGGAAAAATCGCGGCGCTCGGCTAGCCTTGATGCAATGCCTACACGCCCCGCTGCAGGAGTCGGCTTGCCGGCGAAAATCGTCAACGCAGACGCCGGCGCCGACAGATGGGCGCCATTTGGTTGAGAGGGTCTATGTCGATAAAAGTCTGTCTTGTCGCCGGCTTGCTGACGTTGCTGGTGGCTGGCAACGCTGCGGCCAGTAACGACCGCCGTGAATGCAAGGAAGAACTGCGCAAGCTCAACGATGCCTTGAGCACCAACTACACCAGCCAGAATCATCACGGTTACCGCCAGGCGAAAGCCTCGCGGGACAATCTGGAATACAAGAAATGCGCGAGCCAGGCCCGCAAGGCGCGCGAGCGGGTGGAGCGCGACGATGACCTGTGAAGGTTGACAGTAGACGCAGGTGATATCCCGGCTTAGCGTTGGCAACACACCCACGCGGCCTGAAGGGAGATGACCATGGGAGTGGCCACGCAAGAAATTTCCAATGCGCAGGAGTTTGCCAGGGTACTTAACACACCACGCCCGGTGTTCATTCTGTTTGTTAGCGAACACTGCGCTGCCTGTGCGACTGCAGGGCCGCTATTTGCCAGGACGGCCGGCAGGCATCCCTGGATCGTCAGCCTTATACTCGATTGCGCGCACACGCCGAGGCACCCTGATGTGACGGGCACCCCGACATTACTGATCTACCTGAACGGAGCCCTGGTAGACAAACTCAAAGGTTTCGGCCCTGAAGAAGACCAAGTGCAGTGTGTGCAGGCCTTGTTCAGCCGCTATGACCGCAGCCTGGGTGCAAAAGCACCTGCGTCACCCGGCGCTCCTCCACTGCGGCTACCGTCAGACGCCAGCCCTCATGCTCCAGGCTATCGCCCACCACCGGCAGGCGGTCGAGTAGGCTCATCACTAAACCCGCCAGGGTTTGATAATCCTCGGTTGCGGCAGCCTTGAAACCGGTACGCTGACGCACCAGGTTCAGGTTCAAGGCGCCATTGGCACGGTAGCCACCCGCTTCCTCGACAATGTCCGGGCCCTCGATTTCACTGGCGTCCGGCAACTCACCGGCGATGGATTCAAGGATGTCGGTCATGCTCAGCACCCCCATGAAGTCGCCGAATTCGTTGATCACGAAGGCGATATGGGTCGACTCCTGACGCATCTGCTCCAGCGCGTTGAGAATCGAAAAACTCTCCAGCAAGTTGATCGCGCGGCGCGCCAGGTGCTCCAGGTTCGGCTCGTTGCCGGCCAGGTATTCCTTGAGCAACTCCTTCTTGTGCACAAAGCCCAAAGGCTCATCGACATCGCCGTTGCGGATCAACGGCAACCGCGAGTAAGACGAATGCATCAGTTTCAGGCGGATATTCTCGGGATCGTCCGCCAGGTCAATACAGTCGACCTTGGCCCGCGGCGTCATCAGTGTGCGAATCGGCCGCTCGGCCAGTTGCAGCACACCGCTGATCATCACGCGCTCACGCCGATCGAACAGCGGGCCCTGTGCAGCATCCGACTCGCCCAGCAGGTCGGCAACCTCTTCACCCACCTCCTCCACCGCCAGGCTGCGCCCGCCGAGCAAGCGCATCACCGCATGCGCGGTACGCTCACGCACCGGCAGCACACCTTGTGCAGACTTCTTGCGACGTGCGCGGGCAATCTGGTTGAACACCTCAATCAGGATCGAGAAACCAATCGCCGCGTACAGATAGCCTTTCGGGATATGGAAGCCCAGGCCTTCGGCGGTCAGCGCGAAACCGATCATCATCAAAAAGCCCAGGCACAGCATGATCACCGTCGGGTGCGCGTTGACGAATCGCGTCAGCGGCTTGCTCGCCACGATCATCAGGCCGATGGACACGATCACCGCGATCATCATGACCGCCAGCTCATCCACCATGCCCACGGCGGTAATCACCGCGTCGAGGGAGAACACCGCGTCAAGCACCACGATCTGCGCCACGATCGGCCAGAACATCGCATAAGCCACATTGCCGGAGCGCTGTGCCACATGCCCTTCGAGGCGTTCGTGCAATTCCATGGTGGCCTTGAACAACAGGAACACACCGCCAAACAGCATGATCAGGTCACGCCCCGAGAAGCTCTTGTCGAACACCTCGAACAACGGCTGGGTCAGGGTGACCAGCCAGGAAATACTCGCCAGCAAGCCCAGGCGCATCAGCAGCGCCAGCGACAAACCGATCAAGCGCGCACGGTCGCGCTGCTCCGGTGGCAATTTGTCCGCCAGGATCGCGATAAACACCAGGTTGTCGATACCCAGCACCAGTTCCAGCACAATCAAGGTCAACAGGCCGAGCCAGGCCGTTGGATCCGCTAACCATTCCATTTATAGAGTCTCTTTAAAGGTTTCAGAATGCCGGGCACGGCAAGGCGCGATCAGTGGATGACCGGGACAAGGTTAGCAAGCGAAATACGGGGTGCTTCAGCGGGAACAGCAACAGCGGATGTCTTGGGGAAAGACGACTGGGAGGCTCCGAGAGGGTGTTCATGCAAGTCCTGAAATGACAAAAGGACTTGAATCCTACAGCTGAAATACAAATTTCCTACAACGCAAAACTATTACAAGATCTGTACACCAAGCCAACACAAAACTCATTTAGCAGCGGGCTTGCTGGCGAGTGCGGTGTGTCAGTCAACACATGAATTAACTGAATCACCGCCTTCGCGAGCAAGCCCGCTCCCACATTTTGCCCTGCGTGGTGTCAGCTTTTACGGGTAGCATCATCCAGCGCCAAAATCGTATGCGCATTGGTCACCGTCGTCGCCAGCGTATTAATCACCCCCGACCGCAACGCCCCCAGCGTCGCCGCGGCCTTGGTGTTCTCGCTGGCAATCGCCACCACGTCTGGAATCCGAAACAGCTCCTGCACCGTCAACCCGATCACCCGCCCCTGAATCGCGTTGACCGCCGGCTGCCCGTGAATATCGATAAAGTCATAGCCCATCATGTCGCCCACGGTGCCGGACAACCGCGCCTGGGCAATTTCCTGGGGCGAGAACCAGCCCATGCGCACCATGTTGCTGTTCTCGCTCATGTCGCCAATACCGATCAAGGCGATATCGGCACGCCGCGCCCGGTCGAGGGTCGAGCGCACCGTGTCGTTATTGATCAACACCCCGCGCAGCTCCGGGTTGGCCACCAGGGCCGGGGCGTACAGGCTTTCGCTTTCACCGCCAAACCGCAGCGCCAGGCGCCGGCAGATATGGTCGGGGTTCATGTATTCGCCCGCCTTGAGCGAACCGCCGATCGCACACACAAACGTGCAGTTGCGCGTCACCGGCAGGAACACGTTATCGGCCACCGCACCGACGTTGCGCCCCATGCCCACGGCGACAATCATGCCGTCGCTGAGCGTCTTGTTCAGGTAGTTGGCGACCAGGCTGGCGACGGCCGAGCGCTGGGTGTCGGGCTCACTGTGATCGACAGCGATCAACGCGCGATCCAGCTTGAAGCGCTTGACCAGGGCCTGCTCCAACTCGTTGTTCATGGCCGGATGCTGCAACACGCGCACCTCGACAATGCCCTCATCGCGTGCACGCTTGAGCAGGCGACTGACCTTTGCGCGTGACAGGTCGAAGCGCTTGGCGATGGCTTCCTGAGTGACGTTCTCAAGGTAATAGAGCATCGCCACTTCGGTCATCTGATCGATATCGCTGGCGATGCGCTGGGTACTGTCACTCATGGGGACGGGCTTCCGTTTCGGCGTCAAAGGCGCATTCTCCCGACTCTTGCCCCGTTTAGTCCACTACTGATGCCCATCGCGCTCGATTGCATTGATGCGCTCGACCTTGGCCCCGGAACGCGCCGCTTCGAACTCCGATTCCAGGAACGACTTGACGATGCTCTTGGCCAGCTCGGCGCCGATTACCCGCGCACCGATGGACAGGATCTGCGCATCGTTGCTCTTGCGTGCACGCTCCGCCGAATAGGTGTCATGGGCCTGGGCCGCGCGGATGCCCAGCACCTTGTTGGCCGAAATGGCCATGCCGATCCCGGTGCCGCACACCAGCACGCCCAGCCGCTGCTGCCCGGCATTGATCGCCGTGGCCACGGCCAGGGCGATGTCCGGATAAAGCACGGGCGCAGTGGAATGGGTGCCGAAGTCGGTCACCGGATAGCCCAGCGCCTCGATATGGCGCTTCAACAGCTCTTTGAGCTCAAAACCTGCTTCATCGCATCCGATAGCCACCGGGAAAGGTGTGTTCATGGCGTCTGGCTCCGCTGCCGTGATCGTATTTATGACTGATCAAATGATCATTCAGTGAAATTCCGCTCAGACATTTCGCGGTCATCCAACCCTCTATGTCAAGCATGATTTAACTGACCCTGCAGTCAAAGGCGTCAAAAACGGCCTTATAGACCAACAAGATGAGAATCATCGCTTTTACATGAAAGAGATTGACTGATCAGAATTTCATTTGATACACATATGATCACAGCGAAACACGACTGTGCGACCTAATAAGAATTCACAGCACGAGGACACGCCGATGGCCACGCCATTACTGCTCCAGGCTGAACACGTCGCCAAGGCTTACGCCGGGGTCCCTGCCCTGCGTGACGGGCGCCTCTCTCTGCGGGCCGGCAGCGTCCACGCCCTGTGCGGCGGCAATGGCGCAGGCAAATCGACATTCCTGAGCATCCTGATGGGCATCACTCAGCGTGATGCCGGCAGCATTCTGCTCAACGGCGCGCCGGTGCAATTCAACCGCCCGAGTGAAGCGCTGGCGGCGGGGATCGCGATGATCACCCAGGAGCTGGAACCCATCCCCTACATGACCGTTGCCGAAAACATCTGGCTGGGCCGTGAACCGCGCCGCGCCGGTTGCATCGTCGACAACAAGACCCTGAACCGCCGCACCCGCGAGCTGCTCGACAGCCTGGAGTTCGAGGTCGACGCCACCAGCCCCATGCACCGCCTGAGCGTCGCGCAGATCCAACTGGTGGAAATCGCCAAGGCCTTCAGCCATGACTGCCAGGTGATGATCATGGATGAACCCACTTCGGCCATCGGCGAGCGCGAGGCAGAGACCCTGTTCAAGGCCATCCGTCGCCTGACTGCCCGGGGCGCCGGCATCGTGTATGTGTCGCACCGCCTGAGCGAACTGGCGCAGATCGCCGATGACTACAGCATCTTTCGCGACGGCGCCTTTGTCGAAAGCGGGCGCATGGCCGATATCGACCGCAACCACCTCGTGCGCGGCATCGTCGGCCAGGAACTGACCCGCATCGATCACAAGGTCGGCCGCGAATGCGCCGCCGACACTTGCCTGCAAGTCGACAACCTGAGCCGCGCCGGTGAGTTCCACGACATCAGCCTGCAACTGCGCCAGGGTGAAATCCTCGGCATCTACGGCTTGATGGGTTCGGGGCGCAGCGAGTTCCTCAACTGCATCTACGGCCTCACGGTCGCGGACTCCGGCAGCGTGACCCTGCAAGGCAAGCCCATGCCCATCGGGCTGCCCAAGGCGACCATCAGTGCCGGCATGTCGCTGGTCACCGAAGACCGCAAGGACAGCGGCCTGGTGCTCACCGGCAGCATTCTTTCCAACATTGCCCTGTCGGCCTACAAGCGCCTGTCGAGCTGGTCGCTGATCAATGCGCGCAAGGAAACCCAACTGGCCCAGGACATGGTCAAGCGCCTGCAGATCAAGACCACTTCCCTGGAATTGCCGGTGGCGTCCATGAGCGGTGGCAACCAACAGAAAGTGGTCCTCGCCAAATGCCTGTCCACCGAGCCGGTGTGCCTGCTGTGTGACGAACCGACCCGTGGGATCGACGAGGGCGCCAAGCAGGAGATCTACCACTTGCTCGACCAGTTCGTACGCGCCGGTGGCGCGGCCATCGTGGTGTCGTCGGAAGCGCCGGAGCTGCTGCATCTGAGTGATCGCATCGCCGTATTCAAGGGCGGCCGGCTGGTGACCATCAGCACCGACACCGCCCTTTCCCAGGAAGCCTTGTTGAGTCTTGCCTCATGAATGCCAAAACCCTGTCCACACCCGCCGCCGCACCTATTGCCACACCCCGCAATCGCCTGCGCCTGTCCCTCGACCGTTTCGGCCTGCCGCTGGTATTCATCTTGCTGTGCGTGGTGATGGCGTTCTCCAGCGAGTACTTCATGACCTGGCGCAACTGGATGGACATCCTGCGCCAGACCTCCATCAACGGCATCCTCGCGGTGGGCATGACCTACGTGATCCTGACCAAGGGCATCGACTTGTCGGTGGGCTCGATCCTGGCCTTTGCCGGACTGTGCAGCGCCATGGTCGCCACCCAGGGTTACGGCCTGCTCGCGGCGGTCAGCGCCGGGATGTTTGCCGGGGCGATGCTCGGCGTGGTGAACGGTTTCATGGTCGCCAACCTGTCGATCCCGCCGTTCGTGGCCACCCTGGGCATGCTCAGCATTGCGCGGGGCATGACCTTCATCCTCAACGATGGCAGCCCGATCACCGATCTGCCCGACACCTACCTGGCGCTGGGCATCGGCAAGATCGGTCCGATCGGCGTGCCGATCATCATCTTCGCCGTGGTCGCGCTGATCTTCTGGATGGTGCTGCGCTACACCACCTACGGCCGCTATGTGTACGCAGTGGGCGGCAATGAAAAGAGCGCACGCACCTCAGGCATCGGCGTGCGCAAGGTGATGTTTTCGGTTTACGTGGTCTCGGGCCTGCTCGCCGGACTGGCTGGCGTGGTGCTGTCGGCCCGCACCACCTCTGCCCTGCCGCAGGCCGGGGTTTCCTACGAACTGGACGCGATTGCCGCCGTGGTGATCGGCGGTACGAGCTTGTCGGGGGGCACCGGCAGCATTGTCGGCACGCTGTTCGGCGCACTGTTGATCGGCGTGATCAACAACGGGCTGAACCTGCTCGGCGTGTCCTCTTATTACCAGCAGGTCGCCAAGGGCCTGATCATCGTGTTCGCAGTACTGATCGACGTGTGGCGCAAGAAAAAACGCTAGAGAACGACCCACAACAATAACCGGAGTTCTACTCATGAAACTTGGTACCACCTTGGCCGCCACAGCGGCTTTCTCCCTGCTCTCCTGCAGTATCGCCATGGCTGCCGACGGCAAGACCTACAAAATCGGTGCCGCCGTCTACGGCCTCAAGGGCCAGTTCATGCAGAACTGGGTACGCGAGCTGAAAGAACACCCGGCGGTCAAGGACGGCACCGTGCAGCTGACGGTGTTCGACGGCAACTATGACGCCCTGACCCAGAACAACCAGATCGAAAACATGGTGACCCAGCGCTACGACGCCATTCTGTTCGTGCCCATCGACACCAAGGCCGGCGTCGGCACCGTGAAGCAAGCCATGAGCAACGACGTGGTGGTCATCGCCTCGAACACGAAAGTAGCCGATGCCGCTGTGCCGTACGTGGGTAACGACGATGTGGAAGGCGGCCGCCTGCAGGCCCAGGCGATGGTCGACAAGCTCAATGGCAAAGGCAACGTGGTGATCATCCAGGGCCCGATCGGCCAGTCGGCGCAAATCGACCGGGAAAAAGGCGAGCTGGAAGTGCTGGGCAAGCACCCGGACATCAAGATCATCGAGAAAAAGACCGCCAACTGGGACCGTGCGCAGGCGCTGACCCTGACCGAAGACTGGCTGAACGCGCACCCCAAAGGCATCAACGGCGTGATCGCGCAAAACGACGACATGGCCCTCGGCGCCGTACAGGCGCTGAAGTCTCACGGACTGACTTCCAAAGACGTGCCGGTGACCTCCATCGACGGCATGCCGGACGCGATCCAGGCCGCGAAAAAAGACGAAGTCACCACCTTCCTGCAAGACGCCCAAGCCCAATCCCAAGGCGCACTGGACGTGGCGTTGCGCGCCCTGGCCGGCAAGGACTACAAGCCGCAATCGGTGATCTGGGAGCGTTACGCCAAGGACGTGAAATGGGCTGATGGCACCGCCAAGAACTACATCCTGCCGTGGGTGCCAGTGACCAATGCCAACGCCGATGCGCTGTACAAACAAGTCAGCGGCGGTAAGTAGCTTTCACCCTGAAATAGGGTCAAGTGCGGGAGCCGGCTTGCCTGCGATGGCATCACCTCGGTTTGACTGAAAGACCGAGTCGCTTGCATCGCAGGCCAGCTCCCACATTGGATCTCCAGCGCTTTCGATAGAGGAGTCATGCATGTCTGGATTCTGGAACCAAGCCTTCGACCTCACCGGCCGGTGCGCAGTGATCACCGGTGGCGCCGCCGGGATCGGCCTGGCCTGCGCCACCCTGCTGGCGGAACGCGGCGCCCGCGTGGCGTTGCTCGACCGCGACCCCGCCGTGGCTGAAGTGGCCGCCAGCCTGGGCGCCGGGCACTTGGGCATTGCCGTTGATCTCAGCCAGATCGGCCAGATACAAACCACCGTCGATAGCGTATTCGAACACTTCCAACGCCTCGATTACCTGATCAACAGCGCCGGCGTGGCGCTCCTGGACAAGGCTATTGATGTCAGCGAAAGCGCGTGGGACACCACGCTGGACATCAACCTCAAGGCGAGCTTTTTTGTCGCCCAGGCCTGCGCCAAGCACATGCTCGCCAACGGCGGCGGGCGCATCGTCAACCTTGCTTCGCAGGCTGCCGTGATTGGCCTGGACCGCCACGTCGCCTACTGCGCGAGCAAAGCGGCCATTGTCGGCATGACCAAGGTATTGGCGATGGAATGGGCGCCGCACATCAACGTCAACGCCATCTCCCCGACCATCGTCGAGACCGCGCTGGGTAAAAAAGCCTGGGCCGGTGAAGTCGGCGAAAAAGCCAAATTGCAGATCCCGGCGGGCCGTTTTGCCCAGCCGGAGGAAATCGCCGGGCTGGCGTTGTACCTGCTCAGCGACGCCGCGCAGATGGTCACCGGCGCCAACATGGTGATCGACGGCGGCTACAGCATTCAGTAATTCATTTTTTGTCGTGAGGTTTTGTCATGTCCACCGTCACCGAACGCACCCCCGAACAACTGTCACCGGTCATCCCGAAAACCATGCAGGCCGTGGTCTGTCACGGCCCTGAAGATTACCGCCTGGAAACCGTCGACGTGCCCACGCCCGGCCCCGACGAGATTCTCACCAAAGTCGAGTTGTGCGGCATTTGCATGGGCGATATCAAGACCTATCGCGGCGCCCCCTCGTTCTGGGGTGATGCCGAGCAACCCCGCTATGTGAAACCGCCGATGATTCCCGGCCATGAATTCGTCTGCCGTGTGGTTGCCCTGGGCCCAGGCGCGGAGAAACGTGGCGTGGCGGTCGGCGACCGGGTGATCTCCGAGCAGATCGTGCCGTGCTGGGGCTGTCGCTTCTGCAACCACGGCCAATACTGGATGTGCCAGAAGCATGACCTCTATGGCTTCCAGAACAATGTGCAGGGCGCCATGGCCCAGTACATGATCTTCACCAAGGAAGGCATCATCCACAAAGTGCCAGACTCCATCGCCCCCGACGAAGCAATACTGATCGAACCGCTGGCGTGTTCGCTGCACGCGGCGGAACGCGCGAATGTGGATTTCGACGATGTGGTGGTGGTCGCCGGCGCCGGCACCCTGGGGCTGGGGATCATCGGCGCGGTGCGCATGCGCAACCCGAAAAAGCTCATCGTGCTGGACATGAAACCCGAACGCGCTGCCCTTGCCTTGCGCATGGGCGCCGACGAGGTCTGGAACCCGGCCGAGGTCGATGTACTGGCGAAGATCCGCGAGATCACCGAAGGCTACGGTTGCGACATTTACATCGAGGCCACCGGGCACCACAAGGCCGTGAACCAGGGCCTGGCGATGCTACGCAAGCTGGGGCGTTTCGTGGAGTTCAGCGTGTTCAATGACGAAGCCACGGTGGACTGGTCGATCATTGGCGACCGCAAGGAGCTGGACGTGCTGGGCTCGCACCTGGGCCCGTACATGTACCCGCGCGCCATCGACTTCATCGGCAACCGCAAGATCGACATGCGCGACGTGGTGACCCACAAGTTTGCGCTGGCAGACTTCAAGGAAGCGTTCGCAGTGATGGAGCGCGGCGACAAATCACTGAAGGTAGTCCTGGAACCCTGATCCACAGGCGAACACGCCCTGGCGTTGATCCATGCTGCCCCCTAGAACAAGAAAACAGGAACCCGCGTTATGAATCGAGTCATCAACGATCCGGACCAAGTGGTCGAGGACATGCTGCGCGGTATTCTGGTCGCGCACCCCGAACTGCGCCAATACGAGGCCAACCCTCGGGTGATCGTCAAGGCCAGGCCTTCGGCCCAAGGCAGCGTCGGCATTGTCACCGGCGGCGGCTCGGGGCATGAACCGGCCTTTCTCGGTTACGTCGGCCCAGGCCTGGTGGATGCGGTAGCCGTCGGCGAGATCTTCTCCTCGCCCACTGCCAAGAGTTTTTTCGACGCGTTCCGCGCCGCAGACCAGGGCGCCGGCGTAGCCTGCCTCTACGGCAACTATGCCGGCGATAACATGAACGTGAAGCTGGCGATGAAAATGGCCGCCAGCAAAGACATGCGTATCCGCACCGTGGTCGCCAACGATGACGTGGCATCTGCGCCCAAGGCCGACATTGCCAAGCGCCGTGGCGTGGCCGGGGAAATCTTCATGTGGAAGATCGGCGGCGCCGCTGCGGCCCAGCACTACGACCTGGACGGGGTGATCCGGGTCGCGCAGAAAACCGTCGACCACTGCCGCTCGATTGGTATCGGCCTCACGCCGTGCACCATTGCGGCAGTGGGCAAGCCGAACTTCCAGATCCCCGACGGCCAGATGGAACTGGGTATCGGCCATCATGGCGAACCGGGCATCGAAGTGGTTCCGATCGAACCGGCCGCAGCCATGGCCGAACGCATGCTCGCGCCGATCCTCGCCGACCGTGACTTCAGCCAGGACAACAGCGTGGTGGTGCTGGTCTCGGGCCTGGGCGCCACGCCGGTCATGGAATTGTATATTTTCTATGCCGAGGTCGAAAAACAGCTCAAGGCCAAAGGCTTGAAGATTCACCGCTGCTATGTCGGCAACTACTTCACGTCCCTTGAGATGATGGGCGTGACCCTGACCTTGCTCGGCCTCGACGCCGAGTTGAAAACCCTGATCGACCAACCCTGCCGCTCCATCGGCATGACCCAGGCGGAGTGAACCATGAGCCAGCATTTTTCCACCCGTGACGGCAGCGCCATCGTCGCCGACCTGGTCAGCGTGATCGTGGCCAACCGCGAATACCTCAGCGAAGTCGACGGTGCCATTGGCGATGGCGACCATGGCATCAACATGGCCAAGGGTTTCGCCCATTGCGGGCGCACCATCGAAGGCCGCCAACTGACCCTGGCCGAAGCACTCGACGAACTGACCCTCAGCCTGATGGAAGGCATCGGCGGCTCCATGGGCCCACTGTATGGCAGTCTGTTCATTGGCATGGCCGATGAAGTGCGCAACAGCGACGACATCGACGCCGCAACCTTTGCCCATTTGCTGCGCGGCGGCTTGACCTCGTTGCAGGACATTACCGAGGCGGGTGTGGGCGACAAGTGCCTGATGGACACCTTGATCCCGGCCGTCGAAGCCTTCGAGCGGGCGCATGCCTCCGGGGCCGCCTTCAGCGACGCACTGGACGCGATGAAAGCCGCCGCATCACAGGGCCGCGATTCGACCAAGGACCTGGTGGCGAAGATCGGCCGCGCCAGTCGCCTGGGCGAACGCTCCCTCGGCGTGCTGGATGCCGGGGCCGTGTCGTGCTGGCTGATCCTTACGCGCCTGGCCGATTCGGTACAGCCGCGACTGTCTGCTTGACCTGCTGGATGTACCGCGCCACCGCCGGCGCTTTTTCGAAGCGCCGGTGAATCAGCGACAGCCACGACGACGCGTCACTGCCCTGGATGCTGCGGTACACCACGCCTGGCAAACTCACATGCCCGACCATTGACGCCGGCACCACCGCCACGCCCTGCCCGAGTGACACCAGCGCCACCACCGCCACCAATCCGCCGGGCTGCGGTCCGAGCCGCGGTGCATAGCCGCCTTGCGCCGCCACTTGCAAGGTACCGCTGATTTGCTCCGGCAAGATGAACGTCTCGTTTTGCAGGTGCTCGCAACCGATGGCCTTCAGCCCCAGCAGCCAGGAGTCCTGCGGCAGCGCCAATACAAACCCTTCACTGTCCAGGCGTACCGCCTCGACACCCTCCGGCAGGGTCATGGGCGAGCGGATATAGCCGATATCGACACGCCCGTCCGCTACCGCGCCAGGCAACGTCGCCATCGCACATTCGCGCACGTTCACGCTGACATCCGGAAACGCCTGGCTGAACGCCTGGATTTGCCGCTGCAACAGGCCCGAATACACCGCCGACGCCACATAGCCCAATTCGATATGACCGATCTCGCCACGGCCGGCGCGCTGGGCATTGCGCTGGGCGAACTCGAACTGGCGCACCGTCGCCTCGGCCTCGATCAACAGTGCCGCACCCGCCTCGGTGAGGCTGACTTCGCGTTGCTGGCGGACAAACAGGCGCGTGCCCAGGGTCGCCTCCATGTCCTGGATTTGCCGACTCAGGGTCGGCGGTGCAATGCCCAGCTGCTCCGCCGCGCGGGTGAAGTTTCGGTGCCGGGCAACCGCCAGGAAATAGCGGAAATGACGTATTTCCATCGCAGGATTAGCTCAAAGGTAATGAAGATCACACTGGCACCTAATAAAGCCACGGTGGACCGAAGATAAGCTAGGCGCACGCTCACAGTAGAGAGACCCGCTTATGTTAGTCAAATCGCTGGTACTGGTATTGACCGGCCTGAGCCTCGCCCCCGCGGCGATGGCGAACGAACCACCCGCCAGCGTTGCCCACAAGGCAACACTGACCCTGGCCACGGCCCAGCAGATTGCCGCGCAGGCGCGTAAAGTCGCCGCGGATAACGGTTGGCCCTGCGCGCTGGCAATTGTCGATGACGGCGGCTGGCCGATTCTCACCACGCGCATGGACGGTGCGCCGGTAGTCGCCGGGATCGAGCTGGCCCAAGGCAAGGCGCGCACCTCGGCGCTGTTCAAACGGCCTTCGGCCGACCTCGAAAATGCCATCAACGGTGGGCGCCCGGCGGCTGTCACAGCCGGCCTGCTGATGATGAAGGGCGCGCTGCCGATCATCCTCGAAGGCCAGGTCGTGGGCGCCCTCGGCATCAGCGCCGACACCCCGGCCCACGATGAACAGATCGCCCAGGCGGCGTTGGCGGCGGTGCAGCCATGAGCAGCGCCAGCCCACGGTTTACCTTGCTGACCGCCTCCGGGGTCTGTTCGCTGATTGTGCTCGACACCAACATCGTCGCCGTGACCCTGCCGAGCATCGCCCGCGACCTGGGGGCGAACTTTGCCGATATCGAATGGGTGGTCAGTGCGTACATGCTCGCGTTCGCCGCCCTGCTGTTGCCAGCCGGCAGCATCGCCGACCGCTTTGGTCGCAAGAAGACCCTGGTCTGGGGCCTGGGGATTTTCATCCTGGCCTCTCTCGGCTGCGGCGCGGCGCCCACTGCGCTGTGGCTGGATATCGCGCGGGCCGTCAAAGGTGTCGGCGCAGCCCTGCTCTTGACCTCGGCGCTGGCCTCCATCGGCCACACCTTCCACGACGAGGTCGAGCGCGCCAAGGCCTGGGCCTTCTGGGGCGCCTGCATGGGCGTGGCGATGACCGCCGCGCCGACGCTGGGCGGCCTGATCACCGAATACCTGGGCTGGCGCTGGATCTTCTACCTCAACCTGCCCGTGGGCCTGGTGTTGATGGGCCTGGTGCTGCGCGCCATTCCAGAGTCCCGAGACACCCAGTCTGCACGCCTCGACCCGTGGGGCAGCCTGACCTTCAGCGCAAGCTTGCTGTGTTTGATCTGGGGCCTGATCGAGGCCAACCGCATCGGCTGGGACAACCCGCTGACCTATGCGCGGCTACTGGGCGGCGCAGCCTTGCTGGCTGCGTTTGTCCTCGCCGAACGCCTGCAACAACGGCCGATGGTCGACCTGCAACTGTTCCGGCATCCACGCTTCATCGGCGCGCTGCTGGGGATGTTTGCCTACGCCGGCTGCGCCCAGGTGATGATGACGCTGCTGCCGTTCTACCTGCAGAACGGCCTGGGCTTTTCCGCGATTGCTTCAGGGCTGGGCATGCTGCCCTTCGCCCTGACGATGTTGATCTGTCCAAGGATTGGCGCACGCCTGGCCAGCCGTTTTACCCCGTCGACAATGATGGCGACGGGACTCGCATTGGTCGGCAGCGGCAATTTGCTGAGCGCCTGGGCGGTGAACATCGGTGGTTACCTGCCCTTCGCCCTGGCCATTGCAGTCACGGGCGCCGGAGCGGGCCTGCTGAATGGCGACACGCAAAAAAACATCATGGCCTGCGTGCCACGAGACCGTGCCGGCATGGCCTCGGGCATGAGCACTACCATGCGGTTCAGCGCGATCATGCTGGCGATTGGCGTGTACGGGGCATTGCTGAGCAGCCACAGCGAGCAACTGCTGCGTGCGAGTCTCGACAGCCAGTGGCAGGCGCAGCTAGCGGGAATTGCCTCGCGGGTGGTGGCCGGGGACATGCCGGCGGCGATGGGCTTGTTGCCGGAGACGGCACGGGCGGTGGCACAACCACTGGCGCGGCAGGCGTTTGTCGGCGGGTTCGGCGCTGTGCTGTGGGTGGCAGGGTTGTTGGGCCTGCTGGGCGCGTTGGTGGTGGGGATGCTGATGCGAAAGCCGATTCCTGCGGTGCAACAGGCCTGCGTGCTAACGCAGAACTGAATGTGGGAGCGGGCTTGCCCGCGATGGCGCCAGTCCAGTCGGTAGAGGTATCGACTGGTACATCGCTATCGCGGGCAAGCCCGCTCCCACAGGGGCATCACGCAAATTACGGCGTTACCAGAAGCGCTGCTGGGTCAACCGGCTCCACCAGGTCAGCAGCACACGGTCCACCGAGCCGCTGGCCGCCAGGCCCACTCGCTCCTGCAGGCTCTTGCGCTCGGCGTAGTGCAGGTGGAATACCTCGGCGGTCTTGGCCTTGGTAGCCAGGTATTCGTCGCTGGTCTGCAGCTCGTCGACCAGTTGCTTGTCCAACGCTGCAACACCCAGCCACACTTCTCCGGTCGCCACATCATCAATCGCCAATTGCGGGCGATAGCGCGAGACGAAGTTCTTGAACAGTTGATGGGTGATGTCCAGGTCTTCCTGGAACTTCTCGCGGCCCTTCTCGGTGTTTTCGCCAAACACCGTGAGGGTGCGCTTGTACTCACCAGCGGTCAGCACTTCAAAGTCGATGTCGTGTTTCTTCAGCAGGCGATTGACGTTGGGCAACTGCGCCACCACGCCGATGGAGCCGAGGATCGCGAACGGGGCGCTGATGATCTTCTCGCCGATGCACGCCATCATGTAGCCGCCGCTGGCCGCGACCTTGTCGATACATACGGTCAATGGCACGCCCGCCTGACGGATACGCGCCAGCTGCGACGACGCCAGGCCATAGCTGTGGACCATGCCGCCGCCGCTTTCCAGGCGCAGCACCACTTCGTCCTTCGGGGTGGCCAGGCTCAGCAAGGCAGTGATTTCGTGGCGCAGGCTCTCGGTGGCCGAGGCCTTGATGTCGCCGTCGAAATCCAGCACGAACACCCGTGGCTTGGCCTCGGGTTTCTTCTTGCCTTTCTTCTTTTCGGTCTTGCTCTCGGACTTGCGCAGGGCCTTGAGCTGGTCCTTGTCGAGCAGGCTCGACTCCAGGCGCTCGCGCAGGCCCTTGTAGAAATCATTCAGTTTGCTGACCTGCAGCTGTCCGGCGGATTTGCGACGGCCTTTGCTGCGCAGCGCCGCGAAGCTGATCAGTACCACCAGAATAGCGACCACCAGGGTGACGGTCTTCGCCAGGAAACTCGCGTATTCGGCCAAAAAATCCATGTGACTCCTTACAAGTGCAGTGCGCCAGGCGCGGATTGCCCCAGCATACCGGCGGCACCGCGTTCGGGCCAGTGATCAAACCGCCAGTAAGCGGCCTCTAACGAGCTTTTAAAACAAGCGTATGTTTTTTCATTGACAGCTCCCTGGCATCCTCATAACCTCGCCAGACTTTCAACGTACCGGGAAAACGGACGTGGGCAGCATCTATCTGATTCGACATGGCCAGGCCTCCTTCGGTGCAGACGACTATGACGTCCTGTCGCCCGTCGGCGTGGAACAAGCGCAAGTGCTCGGGCGCCACCTGGCGGACCTGGGCCTGGTGTTCGACCGCTGCGTGGCCGGCGACCTGCGCCGCCAGCAGCACACCGCCACGGCCGCCTTCGATCAGTACAGCGCCCTCGGCCTGCCGGTACCGGCCCTGGAAATCGACAGCGCCTTCAACGAATTCGACGCCGACGCGATTATCCGCGCCCTGCTTCCAGCCCTGCTGACCACCGAACCCGAAGCCCTGGAGATCCTGCGCAACGCCGCGCAGAACCGCAGCGAATTCCAGCGCATCTTCGCCCTGATCATCGAGCGCTGGCTGGCCGGCACCTATGATCCGCCGGGCCTGGAAAGCTGGCTGGGCTTCGTCGAACGGGTCCAGGGTGGCCTGCAACGCATTCTGGAAGCCGCGGACAACGCACAGAAGATTGCAGTGTTCACCTCCGGCGGCACCATCACCGCCCTGCTCCACCTGATAACCCGAATGCCGGCGGCCCAGGCCTTCGAACTGAACTGGCAAATTGTTAACACCTCGCTCAACCAGCTGAAATTCCGTGGTCGCGAGGTGGCACTGGCTTCCTTCAACAGTCATACCCACTTGCAACTGTTGAAGGCGCCGCAGCTCATCACGTTCCGATGAACTGCGGCCAACCGTGACCCCAAGGTCACTGGACTCTACCCTAAAGGATCGAAACCATGACTGACGTAGCCAAAGCTGTAGAAGCAATGAAAGCCAAATTCAACCCAGCCGCTGCTGACGGCCTGGACCTGGTGTTCGGTTTCCGTATCGACGACACCCAGAACTTCTCGCTGGTGGTCAAGAACAACACCTGCGAACTGCTAGAAGGCGAAAACCCTGACGCCCAAGTGACCCTGGTCACCGACGGCGAAACCATGGAAGGCATCGTCAGCGGCGACACCGACGGCATGCAGGCCTTCATGAGCGGCAAGCTGCGCACCGAAGGCGACATGATGCTGGCCATGAAACTGAGCGAGCTGTTCCCGGCCTGATAAGCCCGCGCTCAAAAAAATCCCGCCTTTCGGCGGGATTTTTCGTTCAGCCAGCCTCCCGGTCAGCGGGTGTTGGCGTCATCCATTTCTTCGAACGTGTCCATGTACGCAGGGTCATTACCATCGTTTTCACGAATCACACGCCCGTCATACTCGGCGGTGATTTCACCGGTATTGACGTCAAGCCCAACCACGATCACCAGCTTGTATTTGCCCACTTGCAAGTACATGTCATAGAGGTCCCGGGGTTCATCGGGCAGCATAAAAAAGCTGTAGCTGTAACGTACGCGCTTGGTTAACACGGGCCACTGTGCTTCAAACGCGCGGGGATCGAAGGATGGGAGCACATCGCCGATTCCACGCAGCGCGGCCTCGACCAGTTGGTCATTGTCCTTGGCTTTGAAGACCACCGGATGAGTGCGAGTCATCGTCCGCATCGGGTTGGGAACAATATCCGTTTCAAGGCGGTACATACCGCTGCTGAACCATTTTGTCGCATCGAAGGTGTCGTCACCTTTCTCGCAATCGCGGCAATGCATCATCAGCGGCGCCGCAGCGCTTTCCCGGGGATACAGTGAAGTGATCAACACTGCGCAGGTGATCAGCAGTGCCCCTAATAGGCCTGCACTGCCAACCCGCGCGATAACATTCGCCATCGTCTACATCCTTGTCTGAAGGGGTGGCGAATTTACCTGATTCAGACCTTTCGGTGGCGGGATTTTTTTGCCTGCCATTTCGCAAGCCATGGAGTTTCAATGTGGGAGCTGGCTGGCCTGCGATAGCGGTGGAGCCGACAACCTTGATGCAGGCAGTGCCGACGCCATCGCAGGCAAGCCAGCTCCCACAGAAAAGCAGATCCGTGGCGCAACCTAGATTTTCGGCTGCAGCAACAACGCCACCAACGCACTCCACCCCGTCTGGTGCGACGCCCCCAACCCACGCCCGGTTTCGCCATGGAAATACTCATGGAACAACACCAGGTCGCGACTGGCCGGGTCTGCTTCCAATTGCGCATAGCCCGCCATCGACGGGCGCAGGCCATCTTCATCGCGCAAAAACAATCGCGTGAGACGTTGGCTGAGGCTGTCGGCGACTTCTTCAAGAGACGCCAGATAACCGCTGCCCGTCGGGTACTCCACCGAGAAGTTATCCGCGTAGTAGCGGTGAAACTCGCGCAGCGATTCGATCAGCATGTAGTTCACCGGCATCCACAGCGGCCCGCGCCAGTTGGAATTGCCGCCGTACAGGCGCGAATCGGATTCGCCAGGCTGGTAGCGCGCGCACAAAGTGTCGCCATTCATCTTCAGCCCCAGCGGCTGCTCGGCGAAGGCCTTGGACAAGGAGCGCACACCAAACGCCGAGAGAAACTCGTTGTCATCGAGCATGCGCCGCAGCAAGTCCTTGGTGCGCTCGCCCCGCAACAAGGCCAGCAACAGGCGATTGCCCTGCCCCGGTTCGTTCCAGCGCGACACCAGCTTGGCCAGGTCCGGCCGATGGTGCATGAAGCCCAGCAGGCGCTCGCGCAGACCTTCAAGGCCCTCATGCTCGCGCTGCTCCAGCACCAGCACCGCGAACAACGGCATCAGGCCGACAATCGAACGCAGGCGCACCGGCTCGCTCTGGCCATCGGGACGGTGCAGCACGTCGTAGAAAAACCGGTCCTGCTCGTCCCACAACCCTTCGGCGCTGTCATCGACCCGGTTGATCGCGCCGGCGATATAGAGGAAATGCTCGAAGAACTTCACCGCGATATCGACATAGACGACGTTGCGCTTGGCCAGCTCCAGCCCGATGCGCATCAGGTCCAGTGCATACGCCGCGACCCACGCCGTGCCGTCGGCCTGGTCCAGTTGATAGCCCGGCGGCAACGCGGCCGAGCGGTCGAACAAGGCGATATTGTCCAGGCCGAGGAAACCGCCCTGGAACAGGTTGCGCCCCTCGGCGTCCTTGCGGTTGACCCACCAGGAAAAATTCAGCAGCAGCTTGTGGAAAATTCGCTCGAGGAAATCCATATCGCCGACGCCGGTCAGCGCCTTGTCCTGCTGATACACACGCCAACTGGCCCAGGCATGCACCGGCGGGTTGGCATCATCGAACCGCCACTCATAGGCCGGCAGCTGGCCGTTGGGGTGCATGAACCGGTCTTTGACCAGCAGCAGCAATTGTTGCTTGGCATACCCGGGGTCAATCAGCGCAAAGGCCACGGCCTGGAAGCCCTGGTCCCAGGAGGCGTACCACGGGTACTCCCAGGTGTCGGGCATGGAGAGGATGTCGAAGTTGGACAGGTGCCGCCAATGGGTATTGCGAAAATGCAGGCGTTCGGGCGGCGGCGCAGGCTGGGCCGGGTCTCCGTCGAGCCACTGGTTCACATCAAAGTAGTACAGCTGCTTGGACCACAGTAATCCGGCCAACGCCTGGCGCTGCACATTGCGCGCGTCGTCATCGGCGATGCCGTGCTGCAAGGCGGCGTAGAACTCATCCGCCTCCTGGCGGCGCAAGTCGAACAGCCTGCGCGCATTGACCTCGGGCGCGTCCGTCGGGGCAAAACGCAGGTACAGGGTTTTATGCTCAAGGCCTGCAAGTTCAAGGCTAAACCGCGCGGCGACCTTGGTGCCGGCGTCGCGGCGAATCGCCGTGGCAACGCCGTCCACCACGTAATCGTTGATGCCATCCTTGAACGGCCCCGGCGTCGGTTGTCCGTCGAGCTTGGGAAAGTTGGTCTGGTTTTCGCAGAACAGCCATTCCACCCCCTCCTGGCCCCAGGCGCTGAGATGGCGATCGTCGAGTTCGTGATGCCGGGCCAGCACCCGATCAGTGTCCAGCGTCAACGCTGGCTTGGGCGCGTCGAAGGTCCAGCTCCAGTCATTGCGCGCCCACAGTTGCGGCAATACCTGCAAGCGGGTTGGTTGTTCGGAGCGGTTGTGGACGGTGACGCGCATGAAAATGTCGTCGGGCGCGTGCTTGGCGTATTCGACGCTGATATCGCAGTAACGGTTGTCTTCAAACACGCCGGTATCGAGGATTTCATACTCGGCATCGTCCAACCCGCGGCGCCCGTTCTCGGCGGTCAGGTCAGCGTAGGGAAAGGCCGCGTGCGGGTATTTGTAGAGCATGCGCATGTAGGCATGGCTCGGTACGCCATCGACGAAAAAGTACAGTTCCTTGACGTCTTCACCGTGGTTGCCCTCGGCGTTATTCAGGCCGAACAGGCGTTCCTTGAGGATCGTGTCGCGCTCGTTCCACAAGGCCAGGCCCAGGCACCAGCGTTGCGCCTTGTCACTGAAGCCGGCAAGCCCATCTTCGCCCCAGCGGTAGGCGCGGCTGCGTGCACGTTCATGGGGGAAGTAGGTCCAGGCATCGCCATCGGCGCTGTAGTCTTCGCGCACCGTGCCCCATTGGCGTTCGCTCAGATAGGGGCCCCACTCGCGCCAACGTTCGGCATCCGGCGTTGCCAGGCGTTGGCCTTCAATCGTGTCCAGTATTCGGGTGTTGGGTGTGGCCGTCATTGGGTCCTCCATCGCCTACCAGGTGAGGAGCAGTGTAGAACCCAATGACGCCCGGGTGCACATGAAGACTTAGAAGATCGCGTACGTGTAGTTGAAGATCAGGCGTGTCTGGTCCTGGTCGGGGGTGCCGGTGTTTTTGCCGTGGTAGGTACCGGTACGGAAGGTGGTACCGAAGCCTTTCAGAGGACCGGCCTGCACAACGTAGTCCAGGCGGAAGTCGGTTTCGTTTTCTTTCTGGTCCGGACCACCGGCCACCTTCGACTTGATGTCCGAGCCGTCCAGGTACGCCACGGACGCCTTCAGGCCCGGTACGTAAGCCTTGAAGTCATACGAGTACTGACCGAAGTTGACCTGCTCGCCGGCACGGGAGAACTGGCCGACCACGGCGTCGGTGAACAGGTAGAAGTCGCTGCCGCCGGCGCCTTGCGCGTGCGGGTCGGCGATGCTGCCCTGGTTGACCCAGACAAAACCGCCATCGTCACCCACACCAATGTGGCCCAGCATCAGGCTGCTGCCGCCCAACTGGTAGGTGAAGGCGGCACTGTAGGTTTTGTTGTCCACTTCGTTGGCGTGCTTGGCGTAACCGCCGTTGTTGTTGAACTGGTAGCCGCTCTCGCCGTTCTTGCCGTCGCTGGTGCTGTCGAAGTAGCGCAGGTCGGTCTTGAACGACTGGTCATTGCCCAGCGGCAGCACGTGGACCAGGCCGAAGTAGTTCTGTTTGTAGAAGTCTTGCAGTTGGGCGTAGTAGTACTGCAACGTCAGGTTTTTCGCGACGACGTTGTCGGAAGAACCAAACGGCTTGTAGTCCAACCCACCGAACTTGAAGCTGTCGCTGTCGCGCTGGCCACCGGCAACGCTCAAGCCTGTGGAGTTGCTGGAGGCACGGCCTTCGGCGCGGTTCAATTCACCACCGGTGAACGTCACGTTGGGAATGTCGCTGGAGGTGAGGATGCCGCCGTCAAAGGTCTGCGGTGCGACGCGGCTGTCGTTGGAGACCAGGATCGGCAACACCGGCGCCAAGCCACCCCCGACGTGCAACTCGGTCTGGGAAATGCGGAACTTCACGTTACCCGCCGCACGACCAAAGGAATCGGCCGGCTCGGTGCCGTTGTTCTTGGTCGGGAAGAAACTGTTGCCGTTACCCGACAGGCCAGGGCCCGCGGTGTGGCCATCGCCGCCGTCCAGGCGCAGCGCGCCAAAGGCCATGACGTCGAAACCGACACCCAGGGTGCCTTGGGTGTAGCCGGATTTATAGTCAAAGCGCAGCAATGTCGCGGCTTCGCGCAGATCGTTGTTGGTCCCCGAGCGGTTATCCGCGCTGTAGTACATGGTCCGCGAACTGATGGCGGCGTGGCTGTCTTCGAGAAAGCCGCTGTGACCGTTGCCCGTGCCCAGCGAACCGAGCCCGAAATCATCAGCCAATGCGTGTTGTGCAAGAACGGCGGCGGTGATGGATAACGCCAGTGTAGAAATTTTCATTAACGACGGCCCCTAAACATATTTTTATGTGTGCGATGTGCGAAACGACGTTTTCATCCTTGCAAACGTGACGATTCTTTCATGGCGGATGGGGCTGACTCCGTGAAGAATTAGTTAGGAAAGGCTCGGGAAAATGAAATTTCCAGCCGGCCGTTTTTTGTCATATTCGCGTCATCTCATTCATTTGCAGAATGAAGTCCAGAGGAATCTTCGTTTGCAACCTCACCTGCAGCTCAACAAAATCCAGCGAACGGTCACCTTCATCGGCAAAGCCATCAGGAATTTTTCTATGCACACCAGCGCACATATCAGCCCCGACGAGATCCGCAAGGGCTTTTCCAAGGCCATGTCCGATATGTACCGAGATGAAGTTCCGCTGTATGGGGCGCTGATGGAGCTGGTGGCCGAGACCAATACCCGCGTATTCGAGCGCGAACCGGCCCTGGCGCAACAGCTGCAGCGCACCGGCGAAATCCAGCGCCTGGACCAGGAGCGTCACGGCGCCATCCGCCTGGGCACTGCTGCGGAGCTGGCGACCATCAGCCGCCTGTTTGCGGTGATGGGCATGCAACCGGTGGGCTACTACGACCTGACGCCCGCCGGCGTGCCGGTGCATTCCACGGCGTTTCGCGCGGTACATGAAAGCGCGCTGCAAACCAGCCCGTTTCGCGTGTTCACCTCGCTGCTGCGCCTGGAGCTGATCGAAAGTCCTGAGCTGCGCGCCTTCGCCGAAGCGGCCCTGGCCAAGCGGGCGATCTTTACCCCCGGCGCCCTCGCGCTGATCGAACAAGCGGAGCAGGACGGCGGCCTCGACGCCAACGATGCGGAGGCCTTCATCCGCCAGGCCCTGGAGACCTTTCGCTGGCACCACACCGCCACCGTCACCGCCGCGCAGTACCAGCAACTCAGCGACCAGCACCGCCTGATCGCCGACGTAGTGGCCTTCAAGGGCCCGCACATCAACCACCTGACCCCGCGCACGCTGGACATCGACCAGGTGCAGGCCGCCATGCCCGGCAAGGGCATCACGCCCAAGGCCGTGATCGAAGGCCCACCCCGCCGTCGTTGCCCGATCCTACTGCGCCAGACCAGCTTCAAGGCCCTCGACGAACCCATCGCCTTCACCGACGCCCAAGGCAGCCACAGCGCGCGCTTCGGTGAAATCGAACAACGCGGCGTCGCCCTCACTCCCAAGGGGCGTGCGCTGTACGACCAACTGCTGAACGCCGCCCGCGACGCACTCGGCGCTTTCCCCAATGAGGGCAACGCCGCACGCTATATGCAATTGATGGAGCAACACTTCCAGGCCTTCCCGGATGACCATGCGCAGATGCGCGAACACGACCTGGCGTACTTCCGCTACTTAGCCACGGACAAAGGCCTGGCGGCACGCGGCCAAGCCGATCAGCCGCGTACGCTGTCAGCGCTGATCGCGGCCGGTCATGTGGACGTGGAACCGTTGGTGTATGAGGATTTCCTGCCAGTGAGTGCGGCGGGGATATTTCAGTCAAACCTGGGGGACGCGGCGCAGAGTCACTACGCAGCCAATTCGAACAAGGCCGAGTTCGAGAAGGCGCTGGGGCGCCAGACAATCGATGAATTGCAGCTGTACGGCGAGACGCAGCAGCGCTCTATCGATGAGTGCACCCGCGCGCTGCTGGGGTAAAAAGACCGAGTGCCCACCCGGCTCACCAGCGCCGTCCTGGCGCCGCAACAGTCCCCAGAGCCGGGTGGGCGGTCGGCATCATAAGCAGCGAAGTGGAAGATGTCCCTCAGACAATTCTGAACAAAAATTACCGTTTCGTTGCAAGCGCACGGCTTATCCCAGCCGCCCCACGATCTCATCTTTGACCAACAAGCGTTTCTTCTTCAGCTTCTCCACGTCCTCATCGCTGGCACTGGCAGACTCCGCCTTCAGCACCGCGGCGTCGGCTGCGTCGTATTGACTGAACAGCGAGTCCAGGCGTTTGTCGCTGGCCCTGCGTTCGTGAACGACTTCCTTGGTAAAACCCAAGTCCTGGTATAGGTCGTGTTTCACTGGCATGGCGTACCTCCGCAAGTTGATCAATGGCTACAGCCTTGAAGCTAGCCCATTCCAAGGGGTCTTGTCATGTCCGGGGTCAAACCATCCCCGTTCGTCGCAACGCCGGCGATGCGATCAAACCTTTGCCGTGCCCTGCCCTCCACTGTAGATCGCACCCTGAGGGAGACCGGTTTCATGACTCACGCTGCCACTGCTGTCGACACCCAATGCATCAATACTATTCGCACCCTGGCCATGGACGCTGTGCAGAAGGCCAATTCCGGCCATCCGGGGACGCCCATGGGCCTGGCGCCGGTGGGCTATACGTTGTGGAGCCGCTTCCTGCGCTACCACCCGGACCATCCCGACTGGCCCAACCGTGACCGCTTCGTGCTGTCGGTAGGGCATGCGTCGATGCTGCTGTACTCGCTGTTGCACCTGGCCGGCGTGGTCGAGATCGATGCGCATGGCAAGCGCTCGGAGCAACCGGCGATCAGCCTGGACGACATCAAGCAGTTCCGGCAAATGAGTTCCAAGACCCCGGGCCATCCCGAATACCGCATGACCACCGGCGTGGAAACCACCACCGGCCCCCTCGGCCAGGGCTGCGCCAACAGTGTCGGCATGGCCATGGCCGAACGCTGGCTGGGTCAACGCTTCAACCGCGATGGCAAGGTGCTGTTCGATTACAACGTCTACACCCTGTGCGGTGACGGCGACATGATGGAAGGCATCAGCAGCGAAGCCGCCTCGATGGCCGGGCACTTGAAGCTGGATAACCTGTGCTGGATCTACGACAACAACACCATCAGCATCGAAGGCCATACCGAACTGGCCTTCAGCGAAGACGTGATCAAGCGCTTCCAGGCCTATGGCTGGCACACCTTGCACGTGACCGACGCAAATGACTTGCAAGCCCTGAGCACCGCCCTGGAGACCTTCAAGGCCAACACCGGCGCACCGACCCTGATCGTGGTCGACAGCGTGATCGGCTACGGCTCGCCCCACAAGCACAACACTGCCGCCGCGCATGGCGAGCCGTTGGGCGACGAGGAAATCCGCCTGACCAAGGCCGCGTACGGCTGGCCGCAGGATTCCAGTTTCCTGGTGCCCGATGAAGCGCGCACAGTGCTGCGTGATGCGCTGCTGGAGCGCAGCCGGCCACTGTATGACGCCTGGAAGCAGCACCTGACGCACCTGGAGCAATATGAACCGGAGCTGGCCGATGAACTGCAGCGCATGCGCGCCGGTGAAATGCCCGAGCATTGGCAGGACGGCTTGCCCAGCTTCGACACCGACGCCAAGGGAGTGGCCAGCCGCGCCGCCGGTGGCGAAGTGCTGAACGCGTTTGCCCAGCAGATTCCGTGGTTGCTCGGCGGTTCGGCGGACTTGTCGCCCTCGACCAAGACCAACCTCACCTTCGACGGTGCCGGACGTTTCAGCACCGACGACTACAGCGGGCGCAACCTGCATTTCGGCATCCGCGAGCATGCGATGGGCGCGATTGCCAATGGCATGGCGCTGTCTTACCTGCGGCCGTACACCTCGACGTTCCTGGTGTTCAGTGACTACATGAAACCGCCGATCCGCCTGGCGGCGATCATGGAGCTTCCGGTGGTGTTCGTGTTCACCCACGACTCGATTGGCGTCGGTGAGGATGGGCCGACGCACCAGCCCATCGAGCATTTGACCCAACTGCGCGCCACACCGGGGTTGCTCACCCTGCGTCCAGGCGATGCGAATGAAACCCTCGAACTGTGGAAAGTCGCCCTGGCACAAACCCATCGTCCGAGTTGCGTGGTGTTGTCGCGCCAGCCGCTGCCGACGCTGGATCGGTCAAAGTACGCGCCTGCATCCGGAGCGGCCAAGGGCGCGTATGTGCTGGCCGGGGCTGAGCAGCCTAAAGTCCTGCTGTTGGCGACGGGTAGCGAAGTCAGCCTGGCGGTGGCAGCCTATGAGCAGCTCAAGGCTGAGGGGATCGCCGCGCAAGTGGTCTCGATGCCGAGCTGGGAACTGTTTGAAGAGCAGGACCAGGCCTACCGCGACAGTGTATTGCCGCCCGCCGTGAAAGCACGCGTGGTGGTCGAACAGGCAGGCCCGCTGGGTTGGGACCGCTATGTCGGCCAGACCGGCGCCAAGGTGGTGATGAACAGCTTCGGCGCGTCGGCGCCGTTGGCGAAGCTGCAGGAGAAGTTCGGCTTTACCGTCGAGAATGTGGTGAAGCAGGCCAAGCAACAGATCCAGCAAGCCTGACACGGAAGGCGCCCGGCTTGCCGGGCGCCTACAGGGGGTCAGAGCTCCTTGGCGAGGAAGGCGGCGGTGCGGCTTTTCTTGCTTTTCGCGACCTTCTGCGGCGTGCCGCTGGCAACCACCTTGCCGCCCAAATCCCCGGCCCCGGGCCCGATATCAATCACCCAGTCACTCTGGGCCACCACGCGCATTTCATGCTCCACCACGACCACCGTATGCCCCGCGTCCACCAGATGGTTCAACTGGCTGAGCAGGCGGTCGACATCCCGTGGGTGCAAGCCGGTTGTCGGCTCATCCAGCACATATAACGTGGCGCCGCGCGCATTGCGTTGCAGCTCGGTGGCAAGCTTGATGCGCTGCGCTTCACCCCCCGACAGCTCGGTCGCCGGCTGGCCCAGGCGCAGGTAGCCCAGGCCGATATCGCGCAGTACTTGCAATGAGCGCAGTACGCCAGGCTCCTCGGCGAACACCTCTACCGCCTGCTCTACCGTGAGCCCCAGCACCTGGGCGATGCTCAGGCCTTGCCACTCGATCGCCAGGGTCTCGGGGTTGTAGCGCGCGCCGTGGCAGGTCGGGCATGGCGCATACACGCTGGGCATGAACAGCAATTCAACGCTGACAAAACCCTCGCCTTCGCAGTTCGGGCAACGGCCCTTGGCGACATTGAAGGAGAACTGCCCGGCATCGTAATGGCGTTTCTTCGCCGCCGGGGTGGCCGCGAACAGTTTGCGCACGTGGTCGAACAATCCGGTGTAGGTCGCCAGGTTGGAACGCGGCGTGCGGCCGATAGGTTTCTGGTCGACCTGCACCAGGCGGCGAATCTGCTCCAGCCCGGCACTGATGCGCCCGCCGCTGGTTTGCGGTGCATCGTCTTCCAGGCTGGGTTCCTCGTCGGTTTCCACCCGGCTGCCGAGGCCGCCACTTACCAGCTCCAGCAACGCCTGGCTGACCAGGCTGGATTTGCCCGAGCCGGAGATGCCCGTCACCGCCGTGAAGCAGCCCAACGGAAACTCCACCGCCAGGTCCTTGAGGTTATTGCGCGTCACGCCTTCCAGCTGCAACCAGCCGCTGGGCTGACGTTGCGCTGCGCTCGACGGGCGCCGTGCGGCGAACAGGTAGTCACGGGTCTGCGAGGCCTCGACCTTGGCCAAACCCGCCGGTGGCCCGCTGTACAGTACGTGTCCGCCATGCTCGCCGGCCGCCGGGCCGACGTCGATGAGCCAGTCGGCGCGGCGCATGGTTTCCAGGTCGTGTTCCACCACAAACAGCGAATTGCCCGCCGCCTTCAAGCGATCCAGCGCAGTGAACAGTGCTTCGCTATCCGCCGGGTGCAAGCCCGCCGAGGGCTCGTCCAGCACATAGATCACACCGAACAACTGCGAGCCCAGTTGCGTGGCCAGGCGCAGGCGCTGCAACTCGCCGGACGACAACGTCGGCGTGCTGCGCTCCAGGGACAGGTAACCCAGCCCCAAGTCGGTCAACGTGCTCACGCGTTCGAGCAAATCCTGGGCAATGCGCTGGGCGGCCAGGCGCTTTTCCACCGACAGCTTCATCGTGTCCTGCCCCGCCGCTACCGGGCGCAGCACTTCGGCCAGTTGGGTCAGCGAACGTTGCGACAATTCACCGATATCCAGCCCGGCAAACTTCACCGACAGCGCGGCCTTGGTCAGGCGCTTGCCCTCGCACAGCGGGCAGGCGCTGCCCTGCATGAATTGCGACACGCGTTTTTTCATCAGCGCGCTTTGGGTGTGGGTGAAAGTGTGCAGGATATAGCGCCGCGCGCCACTGAACGTGCCCTGGTAACTCGGCTCCAGTTTGCGTTTCAACGCCTCGCGGGTCTGCTGTGGGGTGAAGCCGGCGTACACCGGCACGGTCGGGGTTTCTTCGGTAAAGAGGATCCAGTCGCGCTGCTTTTTCGGCAGGTCGCGCCATGGAATGTCGACGTCATAGCCGAGGGTCACCAGGATGTCGCGCAGGTTCTGGCCCTGCCACGCCAGCGGCCAGGACGCCACGGCGCGCTGGCGGATGGTCAACGAAGGGTCCGGCACCATCAGTGCCTCGGTTACCTCGTACACCCGGCCCAGGCCATGGCATTGCGGGCACGCGCCCTGCGGCAGATTGGGTGAGAAATCCTCGGCATACAGCATCGCCTGGCCCGCCGGATAGCTGCCGGCGCGCGAGTACAGCATGCGGATCAGGCTCGACAAAGTCGTGACGCTGCCCACCGAGGACCGCGCGCTCGGCGTGCCGCGCTGCTGTTGCAGGGCCACGGCCGGAGGCAGGCCTTCGATGGAGTCCACATCCGGCACGCCGACCTGATCGATCAGGCGCCGCGCATACGGCGCCACCGATTCGAAATAACGCCGCTGGGCCTCGGCATACACCGTGGAAAACGCCAGCGACGACTTGCCCGAGCCGGACACGCCGGTGAACACCACCAAGGCATCGCGCGGGATGTCCACATCGACGTTCTGCAGGTTGTGTTCGCGGGCGCCGCGCACCCGGACGAAGCCTGGTCGCTGGGCAGTGAGGGCGGGGATGTCGCGCTGTGAAGTCATGGTCAACCTTATCGAGCGGTGAGCACGCTGCGCACCCGTTGCGCCAGGGCTTCGGGGCTGTAGGGCTTGCTCAGCAGATGAATGTCGGGGCTCAGCAGGTGATTCCCGGAAAGAATGTCGCGGGTGTGGCCGGAGGTGAACAGCACCGCGATCGGTGGCTCCTGGGCGCGGGCCCAGTTGGCCAGGTCGGTGCTCTTGACCCGGCCGGGCATCACGACATCGGTGAAGATCAGCTCGGGCAACACGCCGGACTGCAGCAGGTGCATCGCCTGGTCGCCGTCTTCGGCGGTGAGCACGGTGTAGCCCGCCTGCTCGAGCAGCTCGACGACCGTCACGCGCACGTCTTCGTTGTCTTCGACCACCAGCACCGTCTCATGCCCGTTGGCCGGCAGCGCCGGTTCGGCGTGGGTGTCCTGGCTCTCTTCACCCAGGTTGCGCGGAAAATACATCTGCACCACGGTGCCCTTGCCCTCTTCGCTCCACACGTCGACATGCCCGCCGCTCTGGCGCACGAAGCCGAACACCATGCTCAAGCCAAGGCCGGTGCCGTGGCCACTGCGCTTGGTGGTAAAGAACGGTTCGAACACCCGCGCCAGGATCGCCGGCGGCATGCCCACGCCGATATCCGTGACCGCCAGGCGCACATACTCACCCGGCTTGATGCTTTTACCCACGCACTCGGCAGGGTTGAGAATGATATTTTCGCCGGTGATGCGAATCACGCCCTCGCCCTGCATGGCATCACGGGCATTGATCGCCAGGTTGAGCAGCGCGTTTTCCAACTGGTTGCGGTCGACATTGATGCACCAGGAATCCTGGGGCAATTGCACGTCGATATGGATGGTTTCGCCCAGCGCGCGCTGCAGCAGTTCGCCCAGGCCTGCGTAGATGCGCTGCGGGTTGTACACCGCCGGCGACAACGGTTGGCGCCGTGCGAAGGCGAGCAGTTGCGAGGACAGCTTGGCGCCCCGCTCCACCGCCGCAATGGCCGCCGTGACGCGGCGCTGTACCTGGGGATTGTCCGGCTCATGACGGGCCAGCAGGTGCAGGTTGCCGGCGATCACTTGCAAAAGGTTGTTGAAGTCGTGGGCGACGCCGCCGGTCAGCCCGCCGATGGCTTCGAGCTTTTGCGCTTGGCGCAGTTGCTCTTCGGCAGCGGAACGCGCCTGCACTTCGGCGGCGACGCGTTGCTCCAGGTTATGCGTGAGTTCCTGGCGCACTCGTTCGGATTTCACGTGCTCGGTGGTCTCGTTCACGATCACCAGGACCCCGGCAGGTTGCTGGTGGTCATCGGCGATGGGGCTGTAGGTCAAGTCCATCCAGACCTCTTCCGGCACGCCGTTACGCAGCAACTCCAACGGAAAATTGCGGTAGGACAAGGTGCCGCCCGCCAGGCACGTATCCAGCACATGCCGGTTGAAATCGGCGACCTCAGGCCAGCCCAGCTCCACCGCCGTGCCCAGCAGGTAGGGATGCCGGCCGCCGGCAAACACCGAATAGCTGTCGTTGTAAATCATGTAGCCCGCCGCCCCCCACAGCATCACCATCGGCATGGGCGAGGCCAGCAGCATCTGCACACTGCCGCTCAGGCTGCAGGGCCATTTTTCAATCGGCCCAAGCTCGGTCGAAGACCAGTCGAAGGCGCGGATCCGCTGGGCCATTTCACCGCCCCAACCTTCACAACCGTGGGTATTGGATAAAAACTGCATGGTGGGCTCTTGGCGAACGGATGGGTGAATGGGTGGGGGCGATAGCCGTGATAAAACCTTGGAGCCCGGCAGCCGTGAAACGTTTCATTGCATATAACGTATCCGCAGCGGCGGCGGCAACTCCCCTCAGTGAAAATCCCGGCTCCGCACCGTGATTCCCTCCAGCAGCGGCGTCAGGTCGGTCAGGCGCCCGGCAATCAGGTGCCGGACCTCGCCCACCGCTTCCCAGCGCCCGTCCACCTTGAGCAGCCGCGAGCCGACCAGGGCCTGGCGCTGACGCTCGGCCAGGTCGCGCCAGACCACCACATTGAGGTTGCCGAACTCATCTTCCAAGGTGACGAACGTGACGCCACTGGCGGTGCCAGGACGCTGGCGACCGGTGACCAGCCCGGCGATGCTGACGTTGCGCCCATGCTCCACCGCAAGCAATTCCTGCGAGCTGCGACAGCGTCGTCTGCGCAACTCCGCGCGCAGCAGCGCCAAGGGATGCGGGCCGAGAGTCGTGCCGACGGTGGCGTAATCGGCGTGCAGGTCCTCGCCCACCGTGGGTGCTGGCAGCTCCACTTGCGCCTCGTCGGGGCTCGGCAAACCGGCGAACAACCCCAACTGTTTATGCACCCCGGCCACGTCCCAGCGCGCCTTGTGCCGGTTGCCGGCCAAGGCGCGCAAGGCCCCGGAATCCGCCAGCAAGGCCTGGGCGCGGGGATCCAGCCCGGCGCGTTCGTCCAGGTCGGCGATGTCACTGAAGGCCCGACGCTGGCGCGCCGCCTCGATGCGCCGCGCATCCTCTTCGCGAAACCCCGAGATCATGCGCAAGCCCAGGCGAATCGCCGGCTGTTCGCCGTCGCTCGGCTCCAGGCTGCAATCCCAGTCACTGGCCTGCACGTCCACCGCACGGACCTGCAAGCGATGGCGTCGCGCGTCCTGCAGGATCTGGTCCGGGCTGTAGAAACCCATCGGCCAGCTGTTGATCAGCGCGCAGGCGAAGGCCGCCGGCTCATGGCATTTGAGCCAGCAACTGGCGTAGGTCAGCAAGGCAAAACTGGCCGCATGGGACTCGGGAAAGCCATAGCTGCCAAAGCCCTTGATCTGCTCGAAAATCTGCGCGGCAAACGCCTCGCTGTAGCCATTCTTGAGCATGCCGGTACGCAGGCGCTGCTGATGCGGTTCCAGGCCGCCGTGGCGCTTCCAGGCGGCCATCGAGCGGCGCAGCTGGTCGGCCTCGCCGGGGCCGTAGTCGGCGGCGACCATGGCAATCTGCATCACCTGCTCCTGGAACAGCGGGATACCCAGGGTGCGTTTGAGCACCGCTTCGAGCTGCGGCGACGGGTAGGTTTCCGGCTCTTCCTTGTTCCGCCGCCGCAGGTACGGGTGCACCATGCCGCCCTGGATCGGCCCCGGCCGCACAATCGCGACTTCGATCACCAGGTCATAAAAGGTCTTTGGCTTGAGCCTTGGCAACATCGACATCTGCGCCCGCGACTCGATCTGGAACACGCCGATGGTGTCGGCCTTGCTGATCATCGCGTAGGTGGCCGGGTCTTCCTTGGGGATCGTCGCCAGGGCCAGGTCGCGATTGCGATGGCGGCGCAGCAGATCGAAACAGCGGCGGATCGCGCTGAGCATGCCCAGCGCCAGGATATCCACCTTGAGCAGGCCGACGGCGTCGAGGTCGTCCTTGTCCCACTGGATGATGGTGCGCTCGGCCATGGCGGCGTTTTCCACCGGCACCAGGGTGTCCAGCGGGTACTCGGAAATCACGAAGCCGCCAGGGTGCTGGGACAAGTGCCGGGGGAAGCCGATCAGTTGCTGCGTGAGGGTGAGCACGCGGCGCAGGATCGGGCTGTGCGGGTCGAAACCACCTTCGCGCAGGCGCTCCAGTGGCGGCGCATCATCGCTCCAGCGCCCGCAGCATTCGGCCAGGGCGTTGATCTGGTCCGGCGGCAAGCCCAGGGCCTTGGCCACATCGCGCACCGCGCCGGCCGCGTGGTAACTGCTGACCACCGCCGTCAGCGCCGCGCGGGTGCGGCCGTAGCGCTGGAACACGTACTGCAGCACTTCTTCGCGGCGTTCGTGTTCGAAGTCGACGTCGATGTCCGGCGGCTCGTTGCGCTCCTTGGACAGGAAACGCTCGAACAGCATGTCGGTCAGGCTCGGGTCGATCTCGGTGATGCCCAGGGCAAAACACACCGCCGAGTTGGCCGCCGAGCCCCGCCCCTGGCACAGGATCGAACGGCTGCGGGCGAAGCGCACGATGTCGTGCACCGTGAGGAAGTAACTTTCGTAGCCCAGGTCGCTGATCAATTGCAGCTCGTGATTGATCTGCTGCAAGGTCTTGGCGTCCACCCCGTGCGGCCAGCGCTGGGCGATGCCTTCTTCGGTCACGCTGCGCAACCAGGACCTGGCGTCATGGCCCTCGGGCACCAGCTCGCGCGGGTAGTGATAGCGCAGCTGGCTCAAGTCAAAGGTGCAGCGGCGCGCGATGCTCAGGGTTTCATCGCGCAGCGCTGGCGGGTACAGCGCGGCAAGGGCATCGAGGCTGCGCAAATGCCGCTCGCCGTTGGGGTGCAGGCGCGTGCCGGCTTCGGCCACCGGCACGTGATGGCGGATGGCGGTCATGGTGTCCTGCAGGGCGCGGCGACCGCGCGCATGCATGTGCACATCGCCGCAGGCCACTGCCGGGATCTGCAGGCTGGCAGCCAGTTGCAGGCGCTGCTCCAGGTGGCGTGCATCGTCCTGGCCGCAGTGCAGGTGCACCGCCAGCCACAGGCGCTCGGCAAAGGTGCGTCGCAGCCATTGGACCGAGGCCTGGGTGTCCTGGTCGTCGGCGACCCACAGCGCCAGCAGGCCGGGCAGCGGTTGTTCGAAGTCTTCCAGCAGCAGTCGGTACTGGCCCTTTTCGGCCCGGCGCCGCGCCAGGGTAATCAGCCGGCACAGGTGCTGATAGCCGCTGAGGTCCTCCACCAGCAACACCAGTTTCGGGCCGTTCTCGATGCGCATCTCGCTGCCGATGATCAGCGGCAACTCCACCGCCTTGGCCGCCTGCCAGGCGCGCACGATGCCCGACAAGGTGCACTCGTCGGTAATCGCCAGGGCGCTGTAGCCCTCGCGCTTGGCCCGCTCGAACAACTCCAGCGCACTGGAAGCACCGCGCTGGAAGCTGAAGTTGGACAGGCAATGCAGCTCGGCGTAACTCATGCGAACCAGCCTTGCAGCCACAACCCATCGCTTTGTCCCACGGTGCGATAGGCCCAGCCTTGCTGGCCGGCACGGGTCTGGATCAGGTAGTAGTCGCGGCGAATATCGGCGCCATCCCACCAGCCGGACTCGATGCGTTCCGGGCCCATCAGGATGTGCACCGCCTGCTCAGCCAGCAGCGTCGGTTCGTTGAGCAGCCAGCCGGGGCGTTGCACCTTGCTCAAGGTCGGGCATGCGCGACTGTCAGCCGCTGCTTGCCAGGCGCACTCGGGGCGATGATCGGCGTGAAAACGCAGGCCTTGCACCGCGTCATCCCCCAGGCGCGCACGCAAGCGTTCGCGCAGTTGCTCCCACGGCAAGGTCTGCTGCGGACGGTCATCGAACAGGTCCTGGCGTTGCGGGACGAAGACCGGCAAGTCCTGGGCCACCAGGCGAAAACCGCGCACCGGTGACGTCACTTGCACTTGCTCCAGGCGCCCGCGGGCCAGCTCGAAGAGCATCGCCGGCTCGCGCTCGGCACTCAGCAGGCCGACCTTGATCACACTGTCGGGCGCCTGGGCATGTTCCAGGTGCAGGTCGAAGCGCTGCACGCCACTGTCGCGGCCGCAAAGAAAGGCGGACAGGTCGCCGGTCAAGCGGCGCAATGGAAACAGCAAGGCCTGGTGGGATTGCACGTCGAAATTCAACTCGATGCGCACATCGAACTGGTCCGGCGGCTGATAGAACGCCAGCGCCAAGGGCCGCTGCCCGCTCAACGCATCCAGGTGCTTGAGCAGGTTGGCGTCAAAGCGCCGCGCCAGGGTATGCCGGGGCAGCGCCTGCACCTGGGCCAGGCTGCGCAGGCCCATGCGCGACAAGGCGGTGGCCGCCGCAGGGTCGAAGCCGGCGCGGTCGATGGGCAGCGGCGCCAGGGCCTGCATCAAGCCCTCATCGTTGACGGCCAGGCCATCGTAAATATTCGCCAGCACCCGCGCCGCCGCCGGGTTGGGCGCAGCGACGATACGGTGGCGAAAACCCAGCTCGGTCAGTTCCGTGCGCAAGCGTGCCTCGAACTGCGCCCACGGCCCGAACAGCCCCAGGCTCGACTCGATTTCGAACAGCAAGGCGCGTGGGTAATACACACTGACCTGGGAGCTGAAGCGGTAGGCCCAGGCCGCGAGGAACTGTTGCCAACGTTCTATTTCAGCCGGGTCGTATTCGGCGCAAGTGAAGGTCTTGGCCAGCGCATGCGCGGCCGTCAGGGATTGGCCCGGGTGCAGGCCCAAGGCGCGCGCAGCGTCATTGACGGTCTGCAGCACGCGACGCTGCGGCGTGCCGGCCAGCAGCGCCAGCGGTTGATCCGGTTCGGGATACAGGCGCTGCACCCCGTCCAGCGCCAATTGCGGGAAGACAATACACACCCAGCGCATGGCAACCTCAGTGCCCCGCCAGTGCAATCGGTGCCGGGTGGGCCAGGCCGCCCCGACATTTGAGTACCCGCACCTGCGCCGGCCTGGCTTCGACGACCAGGCGCAAGGCGGCGGGCGAGGCGTTGACCGCCTCACTCAAGGCACGCCAGGCAAATGCCAGGGTCTGCCCGGTTTCCGCCGCCACCTGCAAGCGGCGCAGCGCGCGATCATCGGCCTTGCGCGGCCAGCACAGCACCGCGCCGCAACTGCCGGAGCGCAGGCATTGCTCCACGGCCCACAGGGCATCGCGCTCCTCGGCCTGGATCACCGAGAGCTGACGCAAATCCACTCCGGCGTTCTGCCAGGCATGCGGATACGGCGTGTAGGGCGGCGCCACCAACACAATGCGCTCGCCCGCCGCCGACAGCCGCGCCAGGGTCGGCAGCACCAGCTGCAGCTCGCCCACACCTTCCTTGGCCATGAGGATTTCGCTCAAGGCCGACTCCGGCCAGCCGCCCGTCGGCAACACCGCATCCAACGCCGCCAGCCCGGTGGGCTGCACGCTGGCCGGAGGCGCGGCAGGTCGGCCCTTCCAGACACGGCCGCCATTGAACAGCGTATCCAACGCAACCACGGCGCCCATCAGCCTTGCCTCACCAGGCCGCAAAACACCCCTTCGATGGCCAGGTCCTGATCGGGCCCGACCACGATAGGTTTATACGCAGGATTGCGCGGCAGCAAGCGCACATGCTCGCCGTGATGTTCGAAGCGCTTGATGGTGACTTCGCCGTCCAGGCGCGCCACCACAATCTGCCCATTCAAGGCCTCGGCACTGCGCCGTACGCCCACCAGGTCACCGTCGAGAATGCCATCCTCGATCATCGAGTCGCCCTGCACCCGCAACAGATAGTCCGGGGTTTTCGCGAAGGTAGCGGGGTCGAGTTGCAGGCGGCTGTGCACGTCGGCATCGGCACCGATGGGCGAGCCCGCGGCGACTCGGCCGAGGACCGGGATGTCCAGCCACTCGGGGCGTGCCGGTTGGTTGAGCAGGCGAATACCACGGGCCTGGTTGGGGTTGACCTCGATAAAACCGGCTTCGGTCAGGGCCAGCACGTGTTTACGCGCCACGCTGCGAGAGGCGAAACCAAACGCCTCGGCGATCTCGGCGAGGCTCGGAGGCTGGCCTTGCTGCGCGATACGGTCGCGGATAAAGGTCAGGATGGCGGTACGGCGGGGAGTGAGAGTCGTCATGGAGTACATTTGTACTCCTGTGGGAATTTTCTGACAATAGCCGCCAGTCTGAAGGTGGGTTTGCCCGCGAAGGCGCCGGATCAGCCACCGTCTGCAGCGACTGACCCACCGCTTTCGCGAGCAAGCCCGCTCCCACAGTTTTGATCGCTGTTTGGGCTTGGGATTCGGGGTGCTGCACAAGCATTTGAGCGGACGGCACAACCCGGCTCCAACCTTGGAATACACCCCAAATGTGGGAGCGGGCTTGCCCGCGAAGGCGCCAGACCAGTCACCCTCTCCAGCAACTGACCCACCGCTTTCGCGGGCAAGCCCGCTCCCACAGTTTTGATCGCTGTCCGGGCTTGGGATTCGGGGTGCTGCACCGGCATTTGAGCAGGCGACACAACTCGGCTCCAACCTTGAAATACACCCCAAGTGTGGGAGCGGGCTTGCTCGCGAAGGCGCCAGACCAGCCACCCTCTCCAGCAACTGACCCACCGCTTTCGCGAGCAAGCCCGCTCCCACAGTTTTGATCGCTGTTCGGGCTGGGATTCGGGGGGCTGCACAAGCATTTGAGCGGACGGCACAACCCGATTCCAACCTTGAAATACACCCCAAATGTGGGAGCGGGCTTGCCCGCGAAGGCGCCAGACCAGTCACCCTCTCCAGCGACTGACCCACCGCTTTCGCGGGCAAGCCCGCTCCCACAGTTTTGATTGCTGTTGGGCTTGGGATTCGGGGTGCTGCACCAGCATTTGAGCGGACGGCACAACCCGACTCTAACCTTGGAATACACCCCAAATGTGGGAGCGGGCTTGCCCGCGAAGGCGCCAGACCAGCCACCTTCTCCAGCGACTGACCCACCGCTTTCGCGAGCAAGCCCGCTCCCACAGTTGTGATCGCTGTTTGGGCTGGAATTCGGGGTGCTGCACCGGCATTTGAGCGGGTGGTACAACCCGATTCCAACCTTGGAATACACCCCAAATGTGGGAGCGGGCTTGCCCGCGAATGCGCCAGACCAGTCACCCTCTCCAGCGACTGACCCACCGCTTTCGCGAGCAAGTCCGCTCCCACAGTTTTGATCGCTGTTTGGGCTTGGGATTCGGGGTGCTGCACCGGCATTTGAGCAGGCGACACAACCCGGCTCCAACCTTGAAATACACCCCAAATGTGGGAGCGGGCTTGCTCGCGAATGCGCCAGACCAGCCACCCTCTCCAGCACTGACCCACCGCTTTCGCGGGCAAGCCCGCTCCCACAGTTTTGATTGCTGTTTGGGCTTGAGATTCGGGGTGCTGCACCGGCATTTGAGCTGAAGGCACAAGCCATCTCTAACCTTGAAATACACCCCAAATGTGGGAGCGGGCTTGCCCGCGAAGGCGCCAGACCAGCCACCCTCTCCAGCAACTGACCCACCGCTTTCGCGAGCAAGCCCGCTCCCACAGTTTTAACCGAGTTCGACAGGCAACACCGAACAACTCCAAGGCCGCCATGTTACTGAAGAAGTGGAAAGCTCACCGCCTCACCAGCCCTCTTTCAACATCCGCAACTCCAGGTGCTGCAGTAGCAGGATGGTCTTCCCATCCACAATCTCCCCAGCCTGCACCATCGCCAGCGCCTGTTCGAATCCCAGCTCCAACACTTCGATATCCTCGCCCTCTTCTTCCAGCCCGCCGCCATCCCCCATCCGGTCACCCGGCTGATATTCGCCGATAAAGAAGTGAATCCGCTCAGTCACCGACCCGGGACTCATGAACGCCGCATAGACCTTCTCCACCTGCCCCACGCGGTAGCCGGTCTCTTCCTCCGCTTCCAGTCGAATGCGCTCCTCGGGGCTGGCATTGTCCAGCAGCCCGGCGGCCGTCTCGATCAAGTAGCCGGGGTGATCGTTGACGAACGTCGGCATGCTGAACTGGCGAATCAGCAACACCGTGCGCTGCTCGCGGTTGTACAGCAGGATCGTCGCGCCATTGCCCCGGTCATACACCTCACGGGTCTGGGCCTGCCAGCTGCCATCACGGCGGCGCAGGTCGAAGCTGTATTTCTTCAGGATGTACCAGTTGTCCGAAAGGGTCTCTTCGGCCGTGATGCGAACGGGGCTGTTGTCCATGGTCAGGTCTTTGCTCAAGGGAGTCATCGGGTTCACGCCTGTTTGATGCGAGGCCACGCGGCGGCGACAGCTTCGGCGCTGTCCGCCTTGATCCGGGCGAGATTGCGCGGGTACTCCACGCCGGGATTTTCAGTGAAGCGCGTGGCAGTGAATTGGCCATTGCTGGCGCGCAGGATGTAGCCCGTGTCCTCGCACTGCGCGGAGGCCAGGAAGACCACGCCCGGCGTCACCCACTCCGGCTTGAGTTCGTCCGGCTCCTCGGTGACACCCCACATGCGCGTCTTGGCCACCGGCGAAATCGCGTTGACGCGGATCCCGGCCTCGGCGCCCTCATGGCTCAACGCGTTCATGATCCCCAGTTGCGCCATCTTGCCGGCGCTGTAGGCCACCAGGCCGGTCTGCTCGTACTGCGCGTACATCGCCCGGTCGGACGTGGTGAGGATGATGCGCGGCGCGGCGGATCGCAGCAGGTGTGGCCACGCGTGCTTGCACAGCCACAGCGGCGCGTAGAGGTTGATGTCCATGGCGCGCTGCAGGAACGCGGCATCCAGGTCGGCAATGTTCTGGTAACCGACCCAACCGGCATTGTGGATGAGGATATCGAGCTGCCCGAACGCCTCGATGGCCGAGGCGATCAGTTGCCGGCTGCCTTCTTCGGTGGACAGGTCACCCGCGTGACCGATCACCTGCAAGCCTTCGGCCTGCAAGGTCCTGGCCGCCGAATCGACCACCGTGACGTCGTTGCCGGCGCCGACCGGGTCGGCACCAATGTCGCTGATCACCACGCGCGCCCCGCCCAAGGCCAGCGCCCGTGCATAACTGAGCCCCAATCCGCGGGCACCGCCGGTGACAATCGCGGTTTTGCCTGTGAAATCCATGTGCTTGCTCTCCTGTGTAGCCGCCCACCCTAACAACCGGTGCAGGGGTAATTCAATGCTGTAACACTTTGCAAGCAATCGTCGTGGACGGCTGTCGAATTAATTCCTGCCTGCGCGGGCCATCTGGTAAAACCCGTGCTTCACCTTTGTCCTGGAACCTTCATGTCTTCTCGTTTTCTGTCTCGCCTGGGCCTGCGCTGGTTTCCCCTGCTGTGCATGGCGCTGCTGATCGTCGGCCTGCCGGTGGGGTGTGCCGTGCTGCAACACAAGGAGCGCGAGCTGGTGTTTCGCATAGAGCCGGGGACTGCCAGCTGGTACAGCGGTTTGCCCAAGGCAGTGCAGGAGTTCGAACTCAAGCCCGCCAGTTTCAAGTCCGGGCAGAACATCCATGGCTGGTGGTACCCGGCGGCCAAGGCCGACGCGCCGGCGATCCTCTACCTGCACGGCGTACGCTGGAACCTGACCGGGCAGCTGTTTCGCATTGAGCAGTTGCACGCCCTCGGCTACTCGGTTCTGGCCATCGACTATCGCGGGTTTGGCCAAAGCCACGGCGAGCTGCCATCGGAAACCACCGTGTACGAAGACGCCCGCATCGCGTGGGAGCGTTTCCAGGTGCTGCAACCGGACCCCAGCAAACGCCTGATCTACGGACATTCCCTGGGCGGCGCGGTGGCCATCGACCTGGCCGTCGAACTGGGCAAGCAAACGCCGTTGCCGGTGCGCGGGTTGGTAATTGAATCGACCTTCACCTCCCTGGCGGATGTGGCCACGGCGGTGGCGAATACCTCGTTGCCGGTACGCTGGCTGCTGTCGCAGAAGTTCGATTCCATCGACAAGATCGCCGCTATCCATATGCCCCTGCTGGTGGTCCACGGGCTGGCCGATCAATACGTGCCGCCGCGTTTCAGCCAGCAGCTATTTGAAGCCGCCCAGGAACCCAAACGGCTGTTGCTGGTGCCCGGCGCCACGCACAACAACAGCATGAGCCTGGCCGGTCGCAATTATGGCCAGGCACTCGACAGCCTGATGCAAGCGAAGATGCCGTCGCAGGTTGTCACCCACTCCACAGCGCGCAACGGCGACTCATAAAAGCGCTTTTCGGCACTGGGTTCGCGCTTGCGTGTCAAGCGCAAACCCTGCCCATACTGGCCCGCGTCGAAAGTTGATCAAATATTAACCGAGGGTTAAATCACCAACCCTGCCGGGCCTTCGCAAAGTTATCCACAGAGATACCCACGGTTTTCGTGGACAACTCTTTTTATTTTTTTACGATTTTTTTGCTCAGTAAACGTTTTCGGGAAATGTACCGGGCAACAAAATCTCGCGATTCACATCGCGTATATCGTTATAGCCGCACAACGCCATCGACACGTCCAGCTCACGCGCAATGATCTGGAGTGCCTTGGTCACGCCCGCCTCGCCCATCGCGCCCAGGCCATACAGGTGCGGGCGACCGATCATGGTGCCCTTGGCGCCCAATGCCATCGCCTTGAGCACGTCCTGGCCGGAGCGAATGCCGCCGTCGAGCCACACTTCGATGCGCTCGCCTACCGCGTCGACAATCGCCGGCAACTGGCTGATGCTCGACGGCGCACCGTCCAGCTGACGGCCACCGTGGTTGCTCACCACCAGTGCATCGGCACCGGAATTCGCCGCCAGGCGCGCATCCTCCACATCGAGGATGCCCTTGATGATCAGCTTGCCGCCCCAGCACTTCTTGATCCACTCCACATCATCCCAGCTCAGGCGCGGGTCGAATTGCTGGGCGGTCCACGACGACAACGAACTCATGTCCGCCACGCCCTTCACATGCCCGACAATATTGCCGAAGCCGCGCCGCTGGGTGCCGAGCATGCCCATTACCCAGCGCGGTTTGGTCGCCATGTTGAGGATATTCGGCAGGGTCAGCTTGGGCGGCGCCGACAGTCCGTTGATCAAATCCTTGTGGCGTTGGCCGAGGATCTGCAGGTCCAGGGTCAGCACCAGCGCATCCACGCCAGCGGCCTTGGCGCGCTCGATCAATTGCTCGACAAACGCGCGATCACGCATCACATACAGTTGGAACCAGAATGGCTGGCCGACGTGTTCGGCGATATCTTCCAGCGAGCAGATGCTCATGGTCGACAAGGTGTAGCGCAGGCCAAACGCGGCGGCGGCGCGAGCGGTGAGAATCTCGCCATCGGCATGCTGCATACCGGCCAGGCCGGTGGGTGCGAGGGCGACCGGCATGGCCATGTCCTGGCCAATCATGCGGGCGCGGATCGAGCGCTCATCGATATTGCGCGCGACCCGCTGGCGGAATTTGATCCGCGCAAAATCGCTTTCATTCGCCCGGTAGGTGCTCTCAGTCCAGGAGCCGGAATCGGCGTAATCGTAGAACATCCGTGGGACACGTTTTTGCGCCAGCTTGCGTAAATCTTCGATGGTTGTAATCAACGACATCTAGGTCACCTCTCCCTGAACTGAACACAGAGAGTAACCGCCCATCGGCTGCGCAACCAGCCATTGCGTTTAGATGGGCAGGAGACTAATCTCGCACAAACCCGCAACAAAGCGCAAAAACATGCACACCACTCATCAAGCCATTGACCTGCCTTCGTTGCGCAAACAAAAGATCCTGTTGCTGCTCGAGCGCGATGGCAAAGTCACCGCCGCCGACCTGGTGGAGCATTTCGCCGTGTCCCAGGACACCATCCGCCGCGACCTCGGCGAACTCGCGGCTGCTGGCCTTCTGCAACGCGTGCACGGTGGCGCCCTGCCCCGGCCCAAGGACACCGGCAAGGACTTCTTCACCCGGGTCGGCGAGACCAACGACGCCAAGCGTCACCTTGCCCACCGGGCCGCCAACCTGGTGGAAGATGGCCAGATCGTGTTGTTCGATTCCGGCTCCACCACACTGCAGATTGCCCAGTCGTTGCCGCGCTCGATCCGCCTGACCGTAGTCACGCCGTCGCCGATGATCGCCATCGCGCTGGCCGATCATCCCGAAGTGAAGGTGATCCTGGCCGGTGGCCAACTCAACCCGGCGACCTTGTCCACCACGGGTCAGGACGCCGTACGCTTGATCCAGAGCGTCAAGGCCGACCTGCTGTTCACCGGCGTATGCGCACTGCATCCGCAGGTGGGTATCAGCTCGCTGCATTTTGATGAAGTGGCGGTCAAACAAGCCCTGCTCGACAGCGCCTCGCACGTGGTCGCGGTGACCATGGCCGACAAGCTCGGTGCGGTGGAGCCGTTTGTGGTGGGGCCGTGTGAGCGTATCCACACATTGATCACCGAGTGGCACGTGCCGAGCGTCGAAGCGTACCAACGGTTAGGCCTGGAAGTGCTGCAGGTGGAGGTCGAGTGATCTGTGGCGAACAGCTTTTGGGGGTGAGCGGGTTTGCCAACAAAGATCGCTCGCCGCGAAAACTCATAGGCGGCGAAGTGCTGAAGAGATAATCGAGCCCCCCTTGTGGTGAGCGGGCTTGCCCCGCGTTGGGCTGCGCAGCAGCCCCAAAACCTGTCACCGCGTTGTACCTGAAAGAATTGCGCTGGCTGGGTCAGGGCCGCTTCGCGCCCCAACGCGGGGCAAGCCCGCTCGCCACAAAAAGCGGGCCTTCCACAACTAATTTGCTTGCCACTAGAGCGGGCTTGCCACAATCAAACTGCTTGCCAACACAGGTCGCTCGCCGCGAAAACTCATAGGCCGCGAAGTGCCGAGGAGGTAACAATCGAGGCCCCTTGTGGTGAGCGGGCTTGCCCCGCGTTGGGCTGCGCAGCAGCCCCAAAACCTGTCACCGCGTTGTACCTGAAAGAATTGCGCTGGCTGGGTCAGGGCCGCTTCGCGCCCCAACGCGGGGCAAGCCCGCTCACCACAAAAAGCGGGCTTTCCACAGCTAATTTGCTTGCCACTAGAGCGGGCTTGCCACAATCAAACTGCTTGCCAACACAGGTCGCTCGCCGCGAAAACTCATAGGCCGCGAAGTGCTGAAGAGGTAACAATCGAGGCCCCCTTGTGGTGAGCGGGCTTGCCCCGCGTTGGGCTGCGCAGCAGTCCCAAAACCTGCAACTGCGTTTTACCTGAAAGAAATGCGCTGGCTGGATCAGGGCCGCTTCGCGCCCCAACGCGGGGCAAGCCCGCTCGCCACAAAAAGCCGTCTTGCCACAAAAAAGTCACCACAAAAAGGCCGCAGCACATCTGTCACAGCAGCCCCATGCTGCAATTAAAAAGCAGGGTCAAAACAGCACCGCAGCCGCATCGCGCATGAAAATCTCAATGGTCTTGGGCCCCACGCCGTCAAATTCCCCCAGGCGTTTTTCGAACGCCTGGCGGTCTTTGCTGGCACTGCGCATGTGGGTGATCTTGCCGGCGTATTCGGCGTTGAGCTTGGCGCTGAGGTCGAGCAGGCGCTGCGCGGTGCTCTCGTCATAACGCACGTAATGCGCACGCCCGAGCATCGAGACCAGCTCACGCGATGTGCAGTGCTGCAACTTGCGCGGCGTGTCGCGGCCCTGCTCTTCGACGATCACCTTGTAGGCCTGTGCCGCGATGGGCGCCTGGATGCGCTTGCCCATCAGGAAACTGGCGACAAACCATTTGAACAGGCTGGCGTCATCCGCAGGCTTGAGATCAATCCCCAGTTCCGACGCGGAAATTGCCTTGGCCATGTTCAGTGGCCCAGCTTGCGCTCGGCCTTGGCGGCCTGCTCGTTGATCGCATCGGTCTGACGCTCGGTGTCCTTGATCGAGGTCGGCGTGAGCACCTTGTCGACGGTTTCGGTCTTGGGATTCGGGCGCTCCAGCGTCTCGCCCTTGGCTGCGGTGCCGGCACCTTTCTGCGCCTGTTCGGAGCTGATGGGGTCAGGGGTTTTATCGGCGGTCTTGTGATCGGTCACGGTGTCTCTCCTGGCAGTTGAAGGCGTGCAAGAAAATCGCACGCACCTGTGCAGCAGAGGCCAACGGATTTCGATAGTTCAAGGAATTTGCCAGCCATGCCCGCTGGTGAGAAAAGCGCGAATTAATTTAAACCTTTTGCAGTCGGGCCGGCTCAACACTCAGGTAACGGCATCCCCGCCATGTTCAAGGAGATCCACCATGACCACGCAACTGATCAAACAAATGGGCCTGACTTTCGTGCTGGTTGCCGGCTCGATTTCCACGGCCATGGCCGCGACGTCCAACAGCTTCGTAGAAGACGCGGCACAAGGCGGCATCACTGAAGTCGAGGCCGGCAAACTCGCCCTCGAAAAAAGCAGCTCGGCCGATGTGAAAACCTTTGCCCAGCACATGGTCACCGACCACACCAAGGCCAACCAGGAACTGGCAGCCCTGGCGAAAAAACTCGATATCGAAGTGCCGGACGATGCCGCGCTGACCGACAAGGCCAAGAAAGCCATTCTCGAACTGCGCGATGAATCGTTCGACAAGGCCTACGCCAACAACCAGGTGGCGGCCCATGAAAAAACTGTCGAACTGTTCCAGAAAGAAGCCGCTTCCTCGGACAACGCCGAGCTGAAAGCCTTCGCCACCAAGACCCTGCCGACCCTTGAAGCCCATTTGAAAATGGCCAAGGAACTGCAAGCCAAACACGACCATTAATCTACCCCTGACCCAAGGAGACACTCGACCATGAGCGCGCAACTCAACGGCAAGCACATCCTGATCATCACCTCCAACACCGGCATCGAGCGCGACGAGCTGGTCAAGCCGCTGGAAGCGCTGCGCGGGTTCGGCGCCACCGTAACCCACGCATCCAGCAAGGGCGGCACCACCCAGACGTTTGTCGGCGATACCGAGAAAGACAAGACGGTGGAATCCGACGTGCAACTGTCGGACGTGGTCAGCAGCGAATTCGATGCACTGGTCATCCCTGGCGGCACTGTCAACGCCGACACCCTGCGCCAGGATGCCGCGGCGCTGCGGGTGATCAACGACTTCGTCAAGGCCGGCAAGACCGTGGCCGCGATCTGTCACGGCCCATGGGCGCTGATCGACGCCGGCGTGATCAAGGGCAAGACGCTGACTTCCTACAAAAGCGTGCGCATCGACCTGGAAAACGCCGGTGCCGCCGGCTGGGTGGATGCCGAGGTCAAGGAGTGCAAGGCCAACGGCTGGACCTTGATTACCTCGCGTACACCGGATGACTTGCCGGCATTCAACCAAGCCATCGCCAAGGCCCTGGCGGGTTGATAGCGATTGGCGGAAACGCAAACAGGCGCCTCTCGGCGCCTGTTTTTTACCTGTGGACCTTAGCTTCTGCGCTGCTGCGCCATCTCTCGCTTGGGACCAAACATCGCCCAGGCAATCAGCCCCAACAGCGGCACGAAAATCAGCACTACCACCCACAGCCCCTTGGTCTCCCAGCCACCGGTGCTGCGCAATACGACGTTGATCGCCCACAATTCCAACAGCAGCAAAATCACCGCCAACGCGATCCAGATATATTCTATTTGCATGGTTCACCTCCTGAGGTCTATGCATTAGGTCAAGCATCTGGCCCGAGGGTTCCATCCGATTTGCACCCGGGCACATCGCGGGCAACCTTCTAGACTCAACCTCAGTCACCCCTCTTGCACTGAATTCCGGAGGTTCAGGATGACCGAGCATGTTATCCACTTTCACTGCCAGATCGACCAAGGCACCACCGAGCGTTTTCGCGACTGCTGCCTGGATGCGATCGACGAAGGCGCCAGTTCGCTGCTGCTGAACCTGTCGACCACCGGCGGCAGCACCAACTTCGGGTTTACCCTCTACACCTTCCTCAAGGCGCTGCCGGTGCCGCTCTGCGCGATCAACGCGGGCAATATCGAATCCATGGGCATCATCATGTTCCTGGCAGCGAACCGGCGTATCACCACGCCGCATTCGCGCTTTCTGATCCATCCGATGAACTGGTACTTCAGCCAGAGTTCGGTGGACCACCAACGGCTGCGCGAGTACCTGTCGAGCCTGGATAACGACCTCGCCCGCTACGTGAAAATCTATGAATTGGAGACGTCCCAGGCCGACACCCAGCTGGATATTTTCAAGTGCCTGTCAGCCGAGGAAAAGGTCATTGCCGCGCACGAATCGCTCGCCTATGGGATTGCCCATGAGGTCAAGCAGGTGGTGTTCGCCGAAGACATCAAGCATTGGAAAGTCAGCGGCGGCTAGGGACGGCGTAATGCAACCCAAACCTTGCACGACCATGCAAGCTGCACGACCGCCACACTCACGATCTCAAGATAAACGACTGATTCATAAAGGATTTATAAATACGTTCAAGTTGGTATAACTGATGCACTACCTAACGGACGAGGCGCGCACTTCGACGCGCCCGCTTGCTATCCGTGAGGTTCCACCATGAATGCCATCGACCTTCTCAAGGCTGACCACGAACGCGTCAAGGCGTTGCTGACCCAACTGAGCGAGTCCACCGAACGCGGCGTCAAGAAGCGCACCGAGCTGCTGGCCAAACTCGAGATGGAGATCAGCCTGCACACCAAGCTTGAGGAAGAGATCCTCTACCCGGCCTTCCGCAAAGCCGGCGGCAAGGAACAAGACATCATGTACCACGAAGCCAAGGAAGAGCATCGCACGGTCGACGCCCTGGTGCTGCCCGACCTGAAGCAGACCGAGCCCTCCACCACCGAGTTCTCCGGGCGCGTCAAAGTGGTCAAGGAACTGCTGGAACACCACATCGAAGAAGAGGAAACCGAGATGTTCCCCCAGGCCAGGAAGCTACTGGGCAAGGCAGTGCTGGAAGAACTCGGCGCTGAAATGGAAGCGATGAAAGCGGCGCACAAGAAATCCATGGGCGCCAAGCCGCTCGCGGCGTGACGTCCATTCGTCGCATGGCGGCGAACTTTTTCAAACTTTGCTTTCGGTTGAGTATTCCCAATTAAGCGACACCATTGATTCACTCATTGATGAGGGATTTGAAAATGGCTACCAGCGGAAAAACCACCACGGGTGCAGGCGGCAAAGCCAAGCCCGACACGCAGAAAAAAAGCGGCGGTCAAGGTTCGGGCGGCAACTTTGCCAATGACCGCGAAAAGGCTTCTGAAGCCGGCAAAAAAGGCGGGGCGCATAGCTCCGGCGGCGGCAAGAAGTCTTGATTGAAGCAGTACTGGAGCCCGGATTTTTCGGGCTTCAGTCATGATCAGAGCAACAAGGGGATCGCGTCATGAAGACCAGAATGTCCCAAAGGATTTTGCTTATTGTCGGCCTGTCGGCCCTGCTGGCCAGTCCGGCCTTCGCCGCCTTCGGCGACGACACCGCGCCGTCACCGAATACGCTGAGCGACAGCAGCGCCGCGGGCTCCGCCCTGCCTCCTGGCACCTACCCCAGCAGCCCATCAGACAGCGACAAAAAAACCGAGACTGCTCCCAAGGAAAAAGCCGCGCCGAGCCCTGCGCCGCACAAACAGCCCAGCGGCAAGGCGACGAAAAAGAAAACCGCGCATACCGGCAGTTGACGCTTTACATCAGCGGGATGCTGTAGCTGACAATCAGGCGCGTTTCATCTTTGTCTGCGGTGTCATTCCCGCGCAGCACCGCACTGCGCCAGGTAAACCCCAGGCCCTTCAACGTGCCGTTGGGAATCACATAATCCAGGCGCAGGTCGCGTTCCCATTCGCTGTTATCGCGGCCGGCGGTACGGATATGGCTGCCGTGGATATAAGTCACGCTGGAACGCAGGCCAGGAATGCCCAGGCCGGCAAAGTCATAGGCATAGCTGCCCACCGTCGCCTGCTCGCCGGCATTCACGAACTTGAGTGACTGCGAATTGGTGATCAGGTACAACGAGCGGCCCTGACCTTGGTTGATATGCGGGAAGTCACTTTCGCCCGTGGTTTTCTGGTAGCCAAGGCTCAACGCGTGCCCGCTCAGACCATAGGTGAACAGCGCACTCCACAAGCGGTTGTCGACCTTGCCCGTATTGATGCCCGGCGCGTAGTAACCCGAGCTGACATATCCTTCGCTGCGCCCCGCCGCGCTGCCATTCTTGCCATCAGCGGTGCTGTAGAAATAGCGCAGGTCGCTCTTGAACTGCCCCACCGGCAACTGCCAGTTGTGCACCAGGCCGAGGAAGTGCTGCTGGTAGAAATTCTCCAGGTTGGCGTAGTAGTACTGCAGCTGCAGCTGCTTGGTAACGCTGTAATCAAGCCCGCCGTAATAGAACTGGTTGCTGGATTTGCCTTTGATCGGGTCATTGGCACCGGCAATCGACATGCCCTGGCCGTTGCTGGAATTACGATCGACAACCTGCTCAAGCTTGCCGGCAACCAGGTTGAAATCCTTGAAGTCCTTGGAGTCCAGCTGATAGCCACGAAAGGTCTGGGGCAGCAGGCGCCCGTCTTCGGTGGTCAGCACCGGCAGCTTGGGCATCAGGCTGCCGACTTTCAGTTGAGTCTGGGCGATGCGCATTTTGCCGGTGACGCCAGTCTTGCTGAAGTCATGTGCAGCCTTGCCGTCGTCCAGGGGGAAAACGCTGCCGGGGGTGTTGTCTGCACCGGCCTTGCCCGCGCGGCCCGACGCATCCAGGCGCAAGCCATACCATTGTTGCAGATCCAGGCCCAGGCCGACCACGCCCTCGGTGAAACCGGACTGGTAGTTGAACATGAAGGCCTGGCCCCACTCCTTGTCCGAGGCGCCCCTGGCATTACGGGTGTCCTGGTTGTAGTAGAAATTGCGCAGGTCGAGGCTGGCTTTGCTGTCATCGATAAAACCGGCGGCAGCCGCCTGCTGCGCCGCGCCGATGGACACGGCGAGCGCCAGGCAAGTGGTGTGCTTCATGAAGGCTCCGAGAAGTGATTGAGGCGACCCCGTCACGGCCCAACCCTGTTCTTTGTCAGTCGGGTCGGTGCCGCATTCAACGGGAGCGCGCACGGTATAGAGTTGAGCGGCACAGAAACAGCCGCCAAAACCGCCAATCACTTTTTCAGTTTGCGTAACAATCCAGGCCTGCCTCCGCTCGCGTCTGCCCGGCTGCTTCCCGATCAAGCCTGATCAAACTGCTCCCGCGCCTGGCGAAACGCCTCGCCGTTTTCCACCACCCAGGTCCACAGCGGAATCATGTGCACCAACAACTGCGTGCCGAGGGGCGACAGGGCGTATTCGACCCTTGGCGGCACTTCCTGAAAGTCATGGCGCAGCACCAGGCCGTCGCGTTCCAACTGGCGCAAGGTGCGGGTCAACATGCGCTGGGTGACGCCCGTCATGCGTCGACCGATCTCGGCATGGCGCAGGCGACCGGACACGCCGAGCACGTGCACGATGCCCAATGACCAGCGGTTGCCGGCGTGGCTCAACACCTCGCGCTTGAGGCCGTCATCGTCGGCGCTGAGGGCGTCGCAGGCGGCCTGCGAGCGGCGGATGATTTCGTCGTTATCCATGGGGGGCTCTCGGTATCACGCGTGTGCCTTCTTATGCGCGGCGTTTAATTCTGCAAGCATGCCACGACTTTCACTGTTGACGGAGAACCCAATGACTTCCCCTTCCATCCTGGTGCTCGGTGCCGGTGAACTGGGCATGGCCGTGCTGCGCGAACTGGTCGCCCTGGCGCCGCAGGGCACCCGCATCGCCGTGCTGTTGCGTGCGCAGTCGGCTACTGCGAATGGCTTGAGTGAGCTGGGCGTCGAGCCATTGGCCGGCGATCTGCAGAACGATAGCCAGGACACGCTCGCCGCGCTGTTCGCGCCGTTCGACACGGTGATCAGTTGCATCGGATTTGCCGCAGGCCCAGGCACCCAACGCAAGTTGGCACAGGCGGCGATCCGCAGTGGGGTCAAGCGCTATGTGCCGTGGCAATTTGGCGTGGACTACGACGTGATCGGCCGTGGCAGCCCGCAGGACCTGTTCGACGAGCAACTGGACGTGCGCGACCTTCTTCGCGGCCAACAGACCACCCAGTGGCTGATCATCTCCACCGGGATGTTCACCAGCTTTCTGTTCGAGCGGTCGTTTGGCGTGGTCGACCTCGCGCAAAACACCGTGCATGCTCTGGGCGACTGGGACACTGCCGTCACTGTCACCACGCCCGAGGACATCGGCCGGCTGACGGCGCAGATCGTGCTCGCTGAACCCGCCATCGCCAACCAGGTGGTGTACACCGCTGGCGACACCCTGACCTACGGGCAGTTGGCCGACACCGTCGACGCCGCCTTGGGCATCCAGCTTCAGCGCGAACCCTGGTCGGTGCCGGCGCTACTGGCCGACCTCGCCAGCAGCCCCGACGACAATCTGAAGAAGTACCGCGCGGTGTTCGCCCAGGGCAACGGCGTGGCCTGGGACCCCGCCGTCACGTTCAACGCCCGGCACGGCATCGCCGTGACCGACGTCGACGCGTGGATTCGCCAGCACCTTACGGCACCGGCAACCAGCCGCTGAATTCGCCTCGCGTGTCCAGTGAGCCCCAGACAAATTCCCCCGCCGGCACTGGCGTGCGCGGTGGCTCGACGGTCGCTCGCGGGGTGCCCTTCCACTCCAGTACGGTCGAACCTTGCCAGGCCAGGATCACACCCTGTGCCGGGCTGTCGTCGGTATTGATCCAGCGCGCTGCGGCGGCGGCCATGAAGGCTTCGATCGGCTCATCGTCGATCTGCGTGCGATACGGCGAGCCCAGCAGCCAGCGACCGATGTTCAGGTGGTAGGTCCAGTCCTGCGCCGGCTGGTTGCGGTAAGCCCAGGTCATGAAGCTGCGAAACAGGTTCAGGCCCTCGGGTGGGTCGAGCTTGAGCAGCGCCGGGCAGATGTCGAACACGCTGTGCCAATACGGCAACAGGCGCGCATCCAGGTGTACGAAACAACGGGAATTGCTCGGGTAGTCAGGCTGCACAGGTTCCGCGCGCAGGCGACGCGAAGCCTTGCGCACCAGGCGGCTGGCGCCGGCAGGCAACAGGTGGTTCATGAAACGCACTCTCAGTCGTGACGATAGAACGCCCCCTGGTTGCAGGGAGCCCAAGGCACACGTCAGAAAGTCGGGGAAGCGCGGGGGTTGGCCGAGGGCCAGGAATAACGCGGTGGCGCCTTGTTGCGCCGCTCATGCGCCGGACGCGGGGTTTGCGCCAGGCCCAACAGCCAGGCGAGACCGATCAGGAACACCAGCGCAACGGTGACGGCGTTGCACACAGGGCAGGCAAAGTAGTTCGAGATGTTGCTGGAAGACGGGCTGCCCAACCCTTTGTCGGAAAGTGGCGCCTGGCTACCGTCCACCGAACAGAACGCCCCGCCAATCCCGTTGAGTTGCTGGCCGAGCATCTGGCCATGCCCCAAACCGCACGCGAACAGGTTCATCAGCACGCAGAAGTACAGGGTCCAGACGATCAGCGGACGGGCGGGATGGCTCGATTTCATGGCGGCGACTCTACCATCAGAGCCGCAAAAGGATGAAGCACCGCATGCCCCTGTGGCAGAACGTCGCAGATTACGTGCGCTTCCCAGGGTTGGTAGACTTGGCGCCCTCAAAGCCTGATGTGTAGATCCAGAGCAATGCAGGCGTTTCACAGGATGCACAGTTGATGAGTACGTTATTTACCCGCCGCAAGGTCCTGACCGGCATGGGCCTGCTGGGTCTGGGCCTGCTGGCCGGTTGTGACAACAGCCCCAGGTTGAACTTCAAGTACGGCAAGGACTTGAGCGACAAGATCATGGGCCGCACCTTCAAGCTCAAGAACACCGAGGGCGAAACCGTCACCCTCAGCTCCTACCGTGGCCTGATGCCGGTGGTGTTCTTCGGCTTCACCCAGTGCCCGGCCGTGTGCCCGACCACCCTCGCCCGCGCCGCCCAGGCCAAGAAGCTGATGGGCCGCGACGGCGAGATCATGCAGGTGATCTTTATCACCCTGGATCCGGAACGCGACACCCCGGAGATTCTCGACAAGTACGTGAAAGCCTTCGACCCCAGCTTCGAAGCGCTGTATGGCACCCCGGAAGAAATCGCCGTGGCCGCCAAGGAGTTCGGGATCTTTTATGAAAAGATCCCCGCCGGCGACACCTACACGCTGTCTCACACGGCCACCAGTTTCGTGTTCGACACACGCGGCAACCTGCGCCTGGGCCTGCAGGCATCCCTTAACGCTAAAGAGTGCGCAGAAGACCTGCTCACCGTCATGGAGGTCTGCTAATGACTGCCGTTCAACACCTCAAGCGCACCCTGATCGGCCTGTCCCTGCTGGGCCTCGCAGCGCACGCCAGCGCCCAGGTACTGGTCACCGACGCATGGGTACGCGCCTCGGTGCCGGGCCAGCCGTCCAGCGGCGCGTTCATGACCCTGACCGCCGACAGCGACAGCCAGTTGCTGAGCGTGGCAACGCCTGCAGCCAAGGACGTGCAGATCCATGAAATGAGCATGAAGGATGACGTGATGCGCATGGGCCCGGTGGATTCCGTCGCCCTGCCGGCGGGCAAGGCCGTCAAGCTCGACCCGGATGGTTATCACGTGATGCTGATGGGCCTGACCAGCCAGATCAAGGAAGGCGACCAGGTGCCGCTGACCCTCACGGTGAAAAACGCCAAGGGTGAGAAACAAGCCATTGAAGTCAAGGCCACCGCACGCGGCCTGGATGGGATGGACCATAGCAAGATGCATTGATCTGTTGCCGCTGGGTTTTCTGGGCAGCACCAGGTTTTTGTGGCGAGCGGGCTTGCCCCGCGTTGGGCTGCGCAGCAGCCCTGAAACCTGACAACCCAAATCCACCTGAAGAACCGCAGTGCATGACTGGGGCCGCTGCGCGCCCCAACGCGGGGCAAGCCCGCTCACCACAATAGCCCCCGCTCACCACAACAATCTCATTCAACACAACAGCCCTCTCCCTACAACAACCTCATTCACCACTACGCCCCCTCCCCCAGCAACCCCCTTCATTCCCCGCAACCCTTCCCATCGCCATACCTAAAACCTCTGCCTTCAACACTTACTATATATTTTCAATCTGCAAACAGACCCGATAGCCTGATCCTGCCGCCTGTGCCCTGCGCCCGGCTGGCCCCCAATTCCAAAAATAAATCGGGTACTCCTGTGAACACATCCCCCCGCGCCCTGAAAAGCCTGCTGCCTCTGGCAGTGGCCTTCGCCCTCTTCAACAGCTTCGGCGCCCAGGCGGCCAACACCGGCGAATTGCCGTGTACCACCACCGAACAATGCGCGGCCCAGGCGGCGAAAGTCGGCGCCACGCCCGACAGCTCGCAAACCGAACACAAGGCCAAGGCCGATCCGACCCAGACGCAATTCGCCTGGCTGAATCGCATCAACAAAGCCTCGATCGTGATGCTCACCGAAGAAGGCATCGTCAAGCCGGACATGGGCCAGAAGATCGCCGGCGGTGTGCGCTACGCCATTGCCCAGGCCGATCAGCCCGGCGGCACGCGCCCCAGCGACGTGCTGCAACTGGAAAAGATCATGACCGACAAGATCGGTCCCGAGGCCTCGCTGATCCACTCCGGGCGCAGCCGCCAGGACATGCTCGCCACCTACCGCCTGGCCGCGTTGCGCAGCCAGGTGCTGGCCTATAGCGAGGCACTCAACGCCACGCGCCTGCGCCTGCTGAACATTGCCGACAAGAACGTCGACACCCTGGTGCCCGCCTACACCAACGGCGTGCAGGCCATGCCGATCAGCTATGCCCACTACCTGCTGGCATTCGAGGCCGCGTTTGACCGCGATGGCCAGCGCATCCGCGAACTGTACACACGCTTGAACAAGAGCCCGATGGGCACCGCAGTGTTGGCAAACTCGGCCTACCCGCTGAACCGCGAGCGCCTGGCCGAGCTGCTGGGGTTTGATGGCGTGCGCGAGAACTCGCTGGATTCGAGCCAGGTGTCGACCTACGACATCCCGATCGAAGCAGCCAACCTGGCGTCGTCCTCGGCTATTCGCGTCGGCGCCATGATCGGCGACATCCACACCCAGTATCACCAGATCCGCCCGTGGCTGCTGCTCGATGAAGAGGCCACCTATACCAGCAGCGCCATGCCGCAAAAACGCAACCCCGGCTTGCTGATGCGGGCGCGGGAGACCGCCTCGGACGTGGTCGGCCTGGCCCAGGCCGTGACCTTGCGCGCGCATAACGTCACCACTGGCATGACCGACTACAAGTTCGCGTTCGACTCATTGGGCGTGTTCCGCTCGACCAAGGAGATGTTCCAGGCCATGGACGCAGTGCTCGACGCGCTGCAGATCAACCCGCAGCGGGCCCTGGAGGAACTGGAATCGGAGTGGACCACGTCGATGGAGCTGGCCGACACCCTGGAGCGTCAATACAAGGTGCCGTTCCGTATTGGTCACAGCTTTGCCTCGCTGATCGTCACCGAAGCACGCAGCAACGGCACCACGCCGAAGACCTTCCCTTACGCCGACGCACAAAAGCTGTATAGCCAGGCGGCGGACAAGTACAAGTGGACTCCCAACACCTTGCCGCTGGACGAGGCCGGTTTTCGTGCGGCGTTGTCCCCGACCACCATGGTCCAAACCCGCAAAGGCACCGGCGGCCCGCAGCCGCAGGAGGTCAAGCGCATGCTGGTGGAGGCGCGCAAGACGCTGGAAGCGGATCAGCAGTGGCTGAAGGAGCGGCGTGAGAAGCTGCAAAGTGCAGAAGGCAACCTCGACAAGGCCTTCGACAAACTGGCCAATACCAAAGGCTGACCCCTCACCAGCAGGAGTCGGCTTGCCGGCTCCTACTGGGTGGGCAGTGCCTGTTTCAACACCTCACGATCAATCGACTTCTGCCACCCGCAAATCGCCAGGCACGCCACGCAGTTGCCGAGCACATTGGTCAGCGAGCGGCACTTCATCAAGCGCTCCACTCCCAGCAGCAGGCCCACCCCTTCCAGAGGGACCAGTTGCAGGATGTTCAAGGTGGCGATCAAGGTGAACAGCGCCGACCCCGCCACACTGGTGGAACCCAGTGACGTCACCAGGCAGATCACCAACACCGCGAGCAGCTCCGGCAGGGCAATCTCGACCCCGGCCATATGCGCCAGGAACATGATCGCGGTAGTCAGGTAGAGGTTGGTCCCGGCCAGGTTGAAGGTGTAGCCGGTGGTCAACACCAGGCGCACTAACTGGCGATCGCAGCCCAGGGCTTCGAGTTTATCCACGCAACCGGGAAGTGCCGCCACGGAAGAACCGGTGAATGTCACCAGCAATAACTCTTCTTTCAAATAACCCATCAAACGCGTGAGCTTTATTCCAACTAAACGCGTAATAAAGGCCAATACCACAACCACAAATAACGCACTCACCAGGTATATAACCAGCACGAACTTCAACAGCGGCAAGACCGAACTAACCCCGTATTTACCCACCACAAACGCCATCGCCCCAAACGCCGCCAGCGGGGCAAACCTCAAGATTATCCGCAGTACGAAAAACACCCCCTGCACGCCCGCCTCCAGCCAGCCCAGGCAGCGATTGCCGAGGCTGCTGCCGCGCCCCAGCAGCAGCCCGCAGAGCACGGCGGCGAACATCACTTGCAGCACCAGGCTCTGGGTAAACACGCGGTACAGCGTGGAGGACGCCGACAGCAGCGACAGTTCATGCAGGAAGCTTTCGGGCGGTATCGGCGGCGCCGAGACCGCGCTGGGCTCGAGGTTGAACACCCAGCCCGTGGCCATGCCCAGCATCAGCGCGGCACACGACATTAACTGGAAATACACAATGATGCGCCGTACGAGATGGCGGTGCTGCGGCGCCCGCTTGATACCGGCAACACCGGTGGACACCAATACAAACAACAGGAACGGCATCAATAAGCCGACGCACTTGATGAAACCGTCACTCAACACTTTCATTTCAATCGCCAGGCTCGGAGACACCAGGCCCAGCGTCATGCCAAGTGCGATGGCAATCAAAATAGGCAGGGTGGCGTTCTTGGCGTATCGGGTCGGCATCGGTACTCCAGCCTGTTTTTATTTATTGTTATTGTCGCTGCGCGCCGCTTTCGGCATATTGGGCGCCTGGCCGCTGCCGGCCGCAAATAATAAAGTCTTGTCACGGGATATACCACCATGGAACTTCGCCATTTACGCTATTTCATCATGGTGGCTGAAGAGCGACATTTCACCCGTGCCGCTGCGCGCCTGAACATGCAGCAACCGCCCCTCAGCCAGCAGATCCGCGCGCTCGAGCAAGAGCTGGGCTTCGACCTGTTCAAGCGCCACCCCAAGGGCGTCGACCTAACGGCCGGTGGCCTGGTGTTTCTCGATGAAGCGCGGATCATCCTCGCCCGTGTCGAACAAGGCTCGCTCAAGGCGTCCCGCGCCGCCCAAGGCATCGAGGGCACGCTGGTGATCGGCTTCACCAGCTCCGCCGCCGCCCACCCGCTGATCCCACGGATCATTCGCGCGTACCGCGAGCGCTACCCCGGCGTGGAACTGTCGATCAACGAAGGCAGCGCCCGGGAAGTGACCGAGGACAGCGTCGAAAAGCGCATCGACATCGGCATCCTCCGCGCGCCGGTCAGCACTCACCAAAGCCTGACTTTCCACCGCCTGCTCAACGAAGAAATGCTGCTGGCGCTGCCCACCGGCCACCCGTTGCTGAAAGCCCCCGGCACCGACATCGCGCTCGACGCGCTCAAGGATGAACGCTTCATCCTCGTACGCCGCCCCGGCGCGCCGGGCATGTACGCCAACCTGATCAAGGCCTGCCAGAACGGCGGCTTCGAACCGAAGATCGCCTTTGAAGTGGAACGCATGCTCACCAATCTCAGCCTGGTGGCCGCCGGTGAAGGCATCTCGGTAGTCCCTGCGTCAATGCGCGACGTACACCGCGAAAGCGTGGTGTATTGCCGGATCAAGGACGCACGGCCGAAGCTGCTGGCGCCGATTACCCTGGTGCGGCGCACATTCAATCCATCGGCGCCGCTGCAGAACTTTATCGGGCTGGCGCGGGAATTGGCCGGGGTGTATCGCAAGCAGGCGCTCAATCCACACTAAACAGCGTCGCACCTACCTGGCGCGGCACGCGATAGACTTAGATAGCGGTCGGTCATCCGGCTTGTTTGCCGGCAAGCCGCCCCCTACAAAGTGTGGTCTCAGGCGCTGAGCTGTTTGGTCATCGGGATACATGCCAGCTGCAAACCGGACGGCGAATGGTAAATCGCCTGCTTATCCCCCACGTACCCGCACGCCCGATAGAAACTCGCCGCATTCAACGTCGAGTCCAGGACCAATGCGGTCATGTCCAGCTCGCGTGCCAAGTCTTCCAGAAACGCCAGCATCGCCTTGCCATAACCGTGGCCGGTGTAATCGGGCAACACGAACAGCGCGCCCACTTCGTTATTGCGCGGGTCGAGCATTCCGGTGGCTACCGCCTCGCCGTTGACCCAGCCCAGGTAAAACGGTTGATCCATCAGGGCGTCGTAGCCGTCCTCGGCTTTACCCCGCGTCCACAGCAGCATTTGCTCGGACGTATAGGCGCCGATACATTGGCTGCGAATGGCCCGCAAGCGGATATCGAACGCCACCTGGGCGTGCTCCGGGGTGGCGCGTTTTATCTCCAGCATGTGCATCTCCCTGCATGAAATCATCGTGCCACTAGCACACTTGTGCTAATCGACCGCTTCCCCCGGCGGCGCTATATTCGCCGCCACTTCCAACGTTCCCCAGGCACCGCGCATTCATTGCGCGCGGGTTCGTTGTGCGTTGGAAAAACCATAACAACCCAAGGAAGAATCACCATGAAACTGCACGCCCCCATTACCCGTCTCACCCTGCTCGGCGCCCTGATCATCGGCGTCGCCGGCTGCAGCAACGTCAAGCCCAGCGAAGACCACCTCAAGACCCTATCGGAAACCAACCTGGGCGAACCGGTCAAGCGTATTTCCAATGTGCGCAGCGATTCGATGACCACCTACTACATCGCCAGCGCTGCCTCCGGCGAGTACAACTGCTCGGTGCCCAGCGGCGCCAGCGGTGGCTTGTTCACGGTGGCCAGCTTTGGCTTGATGAAGCCCGCCGCTTACTGCCAGCCCAAGGGCGCACGCGGCAACGCACTGCAAGGGTTCACCCAGTAACCGTCTCCTGGCTCAGGTCCCGCAGGGTGCCGCGCAGTTCAGCGGGACGCACGGGTTTGGAGAGAATGGCGATCTGACGGTCGTGCAAGGCGGCCTGGATTTTCTCCACATCGTGCCCGGTGAGGATCAGGGCCGGGACCGCCCAGCCGCGTTGTTCGCGCAGGGCATCGATGCATTCGATGCCGGTGGCGTGATTCCCCAGGTCGTAGTCGGCGACGATGATGTCGCAATCGCTGACCAGGTCGCGTCCTGATGACTCGGCCTGGACCACGCAGCCCCAGCGCTCCAGCAGGGCCTGGGTGGCGAGCAAGACGTTGTGATCATCTTCCACCAGGCACACTTTCAAACCGGTCAGCAGGCCCGCCTGGCGCGTTTCGTCGCGAGCGGCCGGTGCACGCGGTGCGGTGGCGAGGGTCAGGCCGTAGAGGCTCACGGACGTGCCATGGCCAACCCGTGAACGCAGGCTCACGTGTACCCCCATCAACTGCCCCAGGCGCTTGACGATGGACAGCCCAAGGCCGACGCCTTCGACGTCTTTGTCACGCAGGTGGCGAACCCGATAGAACTCTTCGAAGACCTTTGACAGATGCTCCTCGGCAATCCCCCGACCCCGGTCATGCACCTCCACCGCCAAGCCTCCGTCGCGAATGCGCACGCCGATCAACACGGGACGGTGCGCACCGTATTTGAAGCAGTTGGACAGTACGTTCTGCACCATGGTCGCCAACAGCGCCGGGTCGACCAGCACCCAGTATGCGCAAGGCCGCAGGCGCAATTCCACGCCGGCCCAACGCGCCGCCTCGGCGTTCTGGCGCACCAGATCAGCGAGGAATTCACCCAGGTGGATCGCCTGGTATTTGGGCAACAGGCGGCCGTTGTCGAGGGTGTAGAGGTCGAGGATCGAGCGGAACAACTGCGACACGTTGAGCAGCGAACGGTCGATGTTGTCCACCAGCCGCCGCTCTTCATCGCCGAGCCTGGCTTCGCGCAGGCACGCAGTGAACAGGCCGATGGAGTGGATGGGCTGGCGCAGGTCATGACTGGCCTGGGCCAGGAACCGGGACTTTTCCAGGTTGGCCGCGATGGCTTGTTCGGACGCCTTGCGCGTACGTTCCAGGAGGATATGCGCGTACACCGGGATCACCGTGCTGGTGATCATCAGCATCAGCACCATGAAGGGTTGCGCCTGCCATATCGGCGTGAGCCGGTACACCACCAACAACGCCAGCAACGCCAATGCCGTGGCAATCGCCAGGTAGCGCGAGCCATAGCGCATGCCGTTGCCGAGGTTGACCCACACCATCACCGCATACAGCGGCAACGCCGCTTCACCGCCGATGACCATGCCGAACGAGGTGCCGGTGTAGTCGTGGAGCATGCCGAAAATCCGCCGCGCCGGATAATGCCCGGGCCAGCGCGCGATGACCTGGCGCAAGACGATGGAGGCCAGCAGGAACAGCACGATGTACAGGATTACCGGCAGGTAGGTGTCCAGCGACTGTCCGGGCAGGAAGCCCAGCGCGCCGATATACACGATAGCAATGGCGGCCACCACGATGCGCAGGTTGGCCTGGTCGAGTTCGGAGTTGGTCTCAAGACTCATGGGGTACGTCCTTGTGCGGCAGTCAACAAATCCATCATGCACCCCAGGCAGACCCTGGGCGCGGTGGTAAGGTAGCATGCCAGCGCACAACCTTGCCCCAGGGAGGAGCACGCCATGACCGATCGCATCATCATCGCCGACGACCATCCGATGTTCCGTGAAGGCATGCGGCGCACCGTGCAGCGCTTGCTGCCCGAAGCCGTGGTGCAAGAGGCCGGCGACCTGGACACGGTGCTCGCGCTGATCGGCGACGGCCACGACGTCGATACGCTGATCCTCGACCTGCGCTTTCCCGGCCTGACCTGCATGAGCCAGCTGGTCGAGCTGCGCCAGCGACTGCGGCGCACCACCCTGGTCGTGGTGTCGATGGTCGATGACCCGGCGCTGATCGATCAAGTGATGGCCCTGGGCGCCGACGGTTTTATCGGCAAGAACATCGCCCCCGACGAGATCGGCCAGGCGCTGCTGGCGATCCGCGAAGGCGAGGTGCTGGTCAAGTTCGCGCCCTCCGGCCTGCTGCCCCTCGACACCCACACCCTCACCACCCGCCAGCAGGAAGTGCTGCGCCTGATCGCCCAGGGCAAGACCAACAAGGAAATCGCCAAGGCCCTGGATATCTCGCCGTTTACCGTGCGCATCCATGTGTCGTCGCTGCTGCGCACCTTGGATGTACCCTCGCGGGCGGCCGCAGCGGTGAAGTATTCCGGCGAGTTCTAGGCGTTTTCATTGCCCGGGCGCGTGAAGGAATACCGGTCGATATCGATACGCAGCTTCCAGCCTTGGCCCTGCCAATACTGGGCGGCGTGGGTGTTGGTCTTGAACACGTCGAGGTGGCATTTGTGGATACCCAACTGTTCCAGCGCCTCAAGGCAGCGCCGGGTCAACGCCTGCGCGAGGCCTTGGCGACGGTAGTCCGGCAGCACCAGCAAATGCTGCAGATACCCGCGACGCCCGTCGTGGCCGCACATGACGCACGCGATCAATTGGCCTTCGATTTGCGCGACAAAACTCATCCCGGGGTTGCGCGCCAGGTAGCGCTCGGTGGCCTCGCGGGAGTCGGCATCACGCAGGGAGATGCCGGGGGTGTCTTGCATGAGGGTAAGCACGGCGTCGTAGTCGGACGCGGTCATGACGCGAATGTCAGGCATGGCGAAAACCTTGTGGAAGCGGGCGTGCCCGCGCTGTCGGTGAGTCAGATGGAACGCTATCGCCGGGCAGATTGCAATCGCGGGCAAGCCCGCTCCCACATCGAAAGGAGGAGGCCCGTTAACGCCGCGGGCGACGGCTCTGCATCCGATATTTATGCTCACTTCCCAGCTTAATAATATTTTATTAATAACCGCCCTCCCCCTAGCCTTGAAGTCATGCCCGAGCTGAATCCAACTGCATTACGGAAGGACAGACACATGACTGTAGCGATAACAAAAATAGATACCCTGGTGGTGGGGGCCGGTCAGGCTGGCGTGGCCATGAGCGAGCATTTGAGCAAGCAAGGCGTGCCCCACCTGGTGCTGGAACGCAGCCGGATTGCCGAGCGCTGGCGCACCGGGCGCTGGGATTCGCTGGTCGCCAACGGGCCGGCCTGGCACGACCGCTTCCCAGGCCTGGAATTCGATGATGTCGCCGCCGATGGCTTTGCGCCAAAAGAACGGGTGGCGGATTACTTCGAGGCCTATGCACGCAAATTCAATGCGCCGATCCGTACCGGCGTGGACGTGACCTCGGTGGTGCGCAATGTCGGCCGTCCAGGCTTCACCGTGCACACCAGCGAAGGCGTGATCGAAGCCAACCGCGTGGTGGCCGCGACTGGGCCATTCCAGAAGCCGGTGATCCCGGCGATTGCGCCCAAGGACACCACGCTGCACCAGCTGCATTCCGCCGACTACCGCAACCCCGCGCAACTGCCGGCCGGCGCCGTGCTGGTGGTGGGCGCCGGCTCATCCGGTGTACAGATCGCCGATGAACTGCAGCGCTCCGGTCGCCAGGTGTACCTCTCGGTCGGCGCCCACGACCGCCCGCCGCGCGCTTACCGCAACCGTGATTTCTGCTGGTGGCTGGGCGTGCTGGGCGAGTGGGACCAGGCGGCGATGAAACCTGGCCGCGAGCACGTGACCATCGCGGTGAGCGGCGCCCATGGCGGCAAGACCATCGATTTTCGCGAGTTGGCCCAGCACGGCATGACCCTGGTCGGCTTGACCCAAGCCTTCGACGGCAGTGTCGCCACCTTCCAGCCCAATCTGGTCGAGAACCTGGCGCGCGGTGACGAGAATTACCTGGCCCTGCTGGACGCGGCCGATGCCTATATCGAGCGCAACGGCCTGGACCTGCCGGTGGAACCTGAGGCGCGCCGTGTCTTCCCCGATGCAGACTGCATCCGCCAGCCGATCCTGGAACTGGACCTGGCCAAGGCCGGCATCACCTCGATCATCTGGGCCACCGGGTTTGCCGTGGATTACAGCTGGCTGCAAGTCGACGCATTCGACGCTGCCGGCAAGCCGCAACACCAGCGCGGCGTGTCCAGCGAGGCCGGAATCTACTTCCTTGGCTTGCCCTGGCAGTCACGTCGCGGCTCGTCGTTTATCTGGGGCGTCTGGCACGACGCCAAGTACGTGGCCGACCACATCGCCATCCAGCGCCAATACCTCGAATACCGCGACGCCGCCCCGGTGGCTCACAAAACACCTGTCAGCGCCTGACCCCTTATTTTTCGGAGTTTTCCAGATGCCTACCCACACTCGCATCCGCATGTTCAACACCAAGGAAACCTACCCCAACCAGAGCCTGGACAATGACCTGTGCCAGGCCGTGCGCGCCGGCAATACCGTGTACGTGCGCGGCCAGGTCGGCACCGATTTCGACGGCAACCTGGTCGGGCTCGGCGACCCGCGCGCCCAGGCCGAACAGGCCATGCGCAACGTCAAGCAACTGCTCGAAGAAGCCGGCAGCGACCTCAGCCATATCGTCAAGACCACCACTTACCTGATCGACCCGCGCTACCGCGAGCCGGTGTACCAGGAAGTCGGCAAGTGGCTCAAAGGCGTGTTCCCGATCTCCACCGGGCTGGTCGTCTCGGCCCTGGGCCAGCCACAGTGGCTGATGGAAATCGATGTGATCGCGGTTATTCCCGAATAAGGAGCTGCCCATGACGTTTTCCATCGTCGCCCGATGCGCCGACACCGGCCAGTTGGGTATTGCCATCAGTTCCTCAAGCATTGCCGTGGGCGCCCGTTGCCCGTGGCTGCGGCCCGGCGTGGGTGCGGTGTCGACCCAGAACATCACGCTGCCGGCGCTGGGCCCGGACGTGCTCGATTTGCTCGAACAAGGCCTCGCCCCTGCCGAGGCCATCGACACTGCGTTGACGCGTAATGGCTACAGCCAGTACCGACAGCTCACGGCCATTGATCACCTGGGCCGCAGCGTGCATTTCAGCGGCAGCGAAACCCTCGGCACCCACAACGCCGTGTCGGGCGAGCAATGCGTGGCGGCCGGCAATATGCTCGCCGACCGCGCGGTGATCGACGCGATGGTCACTGCTTTTGAACAGGCCGAAGGGCAGTTGGCGGACCGACTCCTGGCCGCCATGCACGCCGCCATCGCCGCCGGTGGCGAAGCCGGCCCGGTGCACTCCGCCGCGCTGGTGGTGGTGGGCGAACTGACCTGGCCGATCATCAACCTGCGGGTCGATTGGGCGGATGAGGCGCCAATCGGCGCGCTGCAAAAACTCTGGGACGCCTACCGCCCGCAAGTGCAGGACTACATCGACCGCGCCCTCGCCCCCGACCGTTCGCCCGGCTACGGCGTGGCCGGAGACGAGCGATGAGCCAGAGCCAGGCGTTGCTGCGCACGCTGGTGGGGTTCGACACCACCAGCCGCGAATCCAACCTGCAGTTGATCGAGTTTGTGCACGATTACCTGGCGAGCTTCGGCGTGGCCAGCGAGCGGATCTACAACGAGGACCGCAGCAAGGCCAACCTGTTTGCCAGCATCGGCCCGGTGCAATTGCCCGGCATTGTGCTGTCCGGGCATACCGACGTGGTGCCGGTGGACGGGCAGCCCTGGACAGTGCCGCCATTCGAGTTGACCGCGCGCGACGGCAAATTGTTTGGGCGTGGCACGGCAGACATGAAGGGCTATATCGCCTGTGTGCTGGCGCTGGTGCCGGCGTTGGTCGAGGCGCCGTTGCGGATGCCGGTGCATATCGCCCTGTCGTATGACGAAGAGGTCGGCTGCCTCGGCGTGCGTTCGTTGCTCAAGGTGCTGGAGCAACGCCCGGTGAAACCGATGCTGTGCATCATCGGCGAACCCACCGAGCTCAAGCCGGTGCTGGGTCACAAGGGCAAGCTGGCGATGCGCTGCGACGTGCATGGCGAGGCCTGCCATTCGGCCTACGCGCCTTACGGGGTGAATGCGATTGAACATGCCGCCGAGTTGATCGGTGAACTGGGGCGCATCGGCCAGCAGCTGCGTGGCACCCAGGACGCGCGGTTCGATCCGCCGTTCAGCACCGTGCAAACCGGCGTGATCAGTGGCGGCAAGGCACTCAACATCGTGCCCGCCGATTGCCGCTTCGACTTCGAGATTCGCGCGTTGCCGTCGCAAGACCCGGGCGAAGTGGCCGACGCGTTGAAAGCCTATGCCACGCAGCAGGTGCTGCCGCGCATGCAGGCGGTCAGCGCGCAGAGTGCGATTCACTTTACCGAGCTGTCGGCCTATCCGGGGTTGGTCACCGACGAACGCAGCCAGGCCGCGGAGTTGATTGCCGCGTTCAGTGGTTCACGTGAGTTCGGCACCGTGGCCTTTGGCACCGAGGGTGGCTTGTTCGATGCGGTGGGCATCCCCACCGTGGTATGCGGGCCGGGGAGCATGGACCAGGGGCATAAGCCGGATGAGTTTGTGAGTGTCGACCAACTGGCGGGGTGTGATGCCATGCTGTGGCGGATGCTCGACTCAATCCGTGCGTGAACCGCCGATCTGCAGGCAACACGGGTTACCAATGTGGGAGCTGGCTTGCCTGCGATAGCGGTACATCCGCCACATCCGGAGCGACTGACCCACCGCCATCGCGGGCAAGCCCGGCTCCCACAATGATCTCCTCTACTGTGGGAGCTGGCTTGCCTGTGATAGCGGTACATCCGCCACACCCGGGCAACTGACCCACCGCTTTCGCGAGCAAGCCCGCTCCCACATTTTTGCCCTGCGCTCACTCCAGTAAACGCGCGCTCTTCCCGGCAACCCCCTCTACTGTGGGAGCTGGCTTGCCTGCGATAGCGGTACATCAGCCACATCCGGGCAACTGACCCACCGCCTTCGCGAGCAAGCCCGCTCCCACATTTTTGCCCTGCGCTCACTCCAGTAAGCGCGCTCTTCCCGGCACCCCCCTCTACTGTGGGAGCTGGCTTGCCTGCGATAGCGTCACATCAGCCACACCTGGGGCAACTGACCCACCGCCATCGCGAGCAAGCCCGGCTCCCACATTGATCTCCAGTGCTTGCCAGAAAACCGTGCAGATTCACCCCAGCAAGCGCGCCAGTTCTTCGCGGCAGTAATCCACAAACAACTGCACCGGCTTGGTCAACGGCGCCCGGCGCAGCCACACCGCCGACAACCCCGACCCGGTCACCGTCTCCGCCAGCGGTACGCACGCGACTTTCTGCCCATCATAGGTGTACTCGGTAAATGGCTTGGTCACCAGAATCGAAAAGCCAAAGCCCCGTCCCACCATGCCCCGCACCATCTCGATCGACGGCGAGCTGAACACGATATTCGGCGTCAGCCCGCGCTCTTCAAAGATGCTCACGAAGTACGTGCGGCTCGGCAGCACGTCCAACAAGATCATCGGCTCCAGCACCAGGTCCGCCAGGGAGACCTTGGCCTGCTGCGCAAAGCGGTGATCCGCCGGCAGCAACGCGTACGGCTGCTGCGGCGGCATCAGCGGCGTGGTCTCGATGGTCGCGCCCAGATCATGCTCGAAGAGCATCGCCACATCGATACTGCCCGCCGTCAGCGCCTGTACCAGTTCTTGCTGCTCGCCGTCACGGATGCGGATTTCCACCCCCGGCCAGCGCGCCTTGAAACCGGCGATCAAGCGCGGCAAGTACAGCGGTGCCACCGTTTCGAAGCAGCCGATATCGATCTGCCCCGCGACCACGTCATTGTCGGCCAGGGCGTTCTGTTCGAATTCATGGGCCACCCGCAGCAGCTCCAGGGCCTTGCGATAGAAGCGCGCGCCGCTGGGGGTGAGTGACACGCCCTGGGCGTGATGGCGGATAAACAACTGCACACCAAAGCTGTCTTCAAGCTGCTTGATCGCAGTGGACACCGACGGCTGCGCGATATACAGCTTGCGCGACGCCTCGGCGACGCTGCCGCACTCGGCCGTGGTGACAAAATATCTGAGTTGGCGCAAGTTGTAGGCAGCCATCGGGACCTCCAGAAACGTGGGACTTCGCCCGCAAAACAGGTACAGGCAACATACCGGAGCGCGGCAAAGCGCGAGCGATATTTTTTAAGGTCTATAGCAACAAACTTACTAATTTACCTCCCTGCGCCCATTGCAGATGATCACTCCAACAACAAAGCGCCGCGCAGGCGGCGCACAGCGAAGTACGTCCACGTACTCACCTTGCCTTGGAGCTCGTCATGGTTACCACTGCAACATCCTCCGCCCCGCTTATCGAAAAACACACGATTGGATACGTGCCCCCGGAAGATCGCCACGGAAAGGTAAGAGACCTGTTCACCCTGTGGTTCGGCGGCAACATCGCGCCGTTGCCGATCGTCACCGGTGCGCTGGGTGTGCAACTGTTCCACCTCAACCTGATCTGGGGCATCGTCGCTATCCTCGTCGGCCACCTGGTCGGCGGCGTGCTGATGGCGCTGCACTCGGCCCAAGGCCCGCAAATGGGCATCCCGCAAATGATCCAGAGCCGCGCGCAGTTCGGCTCCCTCGGCGCGCTGCTGGTGGTGGTGATCGCCGGCGTCATGTACATCGGCTTCTTCGCCTCCAACATCGTGCTCGCGGGTAAATCCCTGCACGGCGTGGTCGATGCCGTGCCCGTGCCGGTGGGCATCGTGATCGGCGCCATTGGCTCCGGGATCATCGGCATCATCGGCTACCGCTTCATCCACGTACTCAACCGCATCGGCACCTGGGTGCTCGGCGCCGGCATCGTGCTGGGCTTCGGCTACATCTTCACGCATGTGCAGACCACCGACTTCCTGACACGCGGCAGCTTCAACATCTCCGGCTGGCTGGCTACCGTGTCCCTCGCAGCGCTGTGGCAGATCGCCTTTGCGCCCTACGTGTCGGACTACTCGCGCTACCTGCCGGCCGACGTGCCGGTCGCCTCGACCTTCTGGACCACCTACCTCGGCTCCGCCCTGGGCTCCAGCCTGTCGTTCATCTTCGGCGCCGTCGCCGTCCTCGCCACCCCGGTGGGCATGGACACCATGGACGCGGTCAAACTCGCCACCGGCGCCATCGGCCCGCTGATGCTCGTGCTGTTCTTGCTCAGCGTGATCAGCCACAACGCCCTCAACCTCTACGGCGCCGTGCTGTCGATCATCACCCTGGTCCAGACCTTCGCCTACCGCTGGATCCCCACGGCCAAAAGCCGCGCGGTAATCTCCATCCTGGTGCTCGCCGCCTGCGCGATTGCCGCCGTGTTCGCCTCCAAGGACTTCATCGGCCACTTCGTCGACATGGTGCTGGTGCTGCTCGTGGTGCTGGTGCCGTGGACGGCGATCAACCTGATCGACTTCTACGCGATTCACAAAGGTCAATACGACATCGCCTCGATCTTCCGCGTCGATGGCGGGATTTACGGCCGCTACAACCCCCAGGCGTTGCTGGCCTACGCGGTCGGGATCGCGGTGCAGATTCCGTTCATGAACACGCCACTGTATGTAGGGCCGATTTCCGAACACATCAACGGCGCGGATCTGTCCTGGGTGGTGGGGTTGGTGGTGACGTCGCCGTTGTATTTCTGGTTGGCGAGTCGCGACAGTGCCTATAAACGCCGTATGCATGGCGGGAAATTGGTGGAAGGGGTGTGAGCTGACGGCTTGAAGTGATTCGATTGTGATGTCTGGAACCCTCCATATCGTGGCATCGAGGCCAGGATGTGGAGGGTTTTAGTCCCCGTAATGACCGCCACGGCGATGCTCACGACCGTCGATGAACTTCGAACGCCGCCGGCAACCAGCGCAGCAGATCCACATCACTCATCGGCCGCGCGAACAGGTAGCCCTGCCCTTGCGTACATCCCATCGCCAGCAGTGCCTCGCGCTGCGCCTCGGTTTCGATACCCTCCACCACGACCGACATACCCAGGGTTTCCCCCAGTGCCAGGGTGCTACTCACGATCGCCTGGCAGCGCGGTTCATGGAGCAACGTGCGGATAAACTCACCGTCGAGCTTGATCTCGTTGAACGGCAGTTGGCACAGGCGCTGCAACGATGAGAAGCCGGCGCCGAAATCGTCGATGGACAACTTGCAGCCCATCATGCGCAGGCGCACCAGGGTTTCCAGGCTGGTCGCAGGGGCTTCCAGCAGGCCGCTTTCAGTCAGTTCAAAGGTCAGGCTGGCAGGTGCCGTACCGTGCAGGGAGAGGATGCCTTTGATAACGGCGATCAGGTTGCTGTTGGCCAACTGGCTGGTGTGCAGGTTGAACGACAGATCAAGCGGGAGCCCGCTATTTTTCGCCAGCCGCTGCAGGCTCAAGGCCTGGTTCATCTGCATGAACAGCAGCGTATCGAGCAAGTCGCAGCGTTCCAGCACCGGCATGAACACCGCCGGCGACAGGATGCCGCGCAGCGGGTGCACCCAGCGGGTCAATACCTCCACGCCGCAGACGTCATCGGTGTGCATGTCGACCTTGGGCTGATACCAGGCTTGCAGTTGCTGTTCGTTGAGCGCCCAGCGCACTTCTTCATCGCTGGCCACGCGTACCGGCGCGGCCTTGGGCAGCGCAGTGCCGGGGCCACTGGAGCGTTTTTTCAGCAGGTGCTCCAGGCTGTGTGCCTGCAACGGCTTGCCGACGTCACCGAGCATTTCAAGGCCCAGCAACGAAACGATCTGCTGCACAGTGCGGCGTACATCCGCCGACAATGAGCTGCTGATAATCACGGAGCCGACCAGACCCGAGTGCCCCACCTGCTGAAGAAACTCCAGGCCATCCATACCCTCCATGCACAAGTCGCACAGGGCAACATCCACCCTGCCCACCTGTTGCAGCACCGTCAGCGCCTGCACACCATCCGCGGCCTCATAGACCTCGTGACAGCCCAGTTGGCGCAGCATGCTCACCGCCACGGCACGTTGGAAAGGATGGTCCTCAAGTACCAGCACACGTATCGGAAGACTCGTCATTGCAGTCGGCTCATCTGAAAGGAATAAGGCCGCCCGGGTCATACACCGGGCGGGTCGCAGCGATTCAGCGCACAGGCAGCTTGATGATCTGCGCGGTGGTCATCACGTCGCCGAAGGTGTCCTCGACTTCGGCCAGTGCCGCTTGATGCAAGGCGTCCTTGTCGACGCCCTGGCCATTGACACGGGTGATCGCGCGGGTGGCGGAGGCATCGGATGCGACAATCACGTTGAAGCCCAGAGGCGCGGCATCACGGGCGGCACCGGCGACACAGGCATGGGTCATCAGGCCGCTGATGATCAGCGTGTTGATCCCGGCCTTGCTCAGTTGTGTGGCCAGGTCGGTGCTGGCGAACACGCTTACGGTGTTCTTTTGCACCACGTGATCCTGCGGGCGTGGCTGCATGGCCTTGTGAAACTTCACGGTCTCGCCATCAATGGCGAACACCGCAGCGCCGGCCGGCGACACGTGCTGCACGTGGTAGACCGGGATCTTGTGGCTGTCGGCATAGCTGATCAGCTCGCGGGCTTTCGCCAGGGCGCTGGCGCCGTCCGGGATCGGCATGCGTCCGGTGAAGTATTCGTTCTGGAAGTCGATCACGATCAACGCGGTCTTGGCAGCCGGCAATTGCTGGATTGGCTCGGCACCGGACATGGCGCGGATGGTCGGGTGATCGTTGGTCACGGTGGCACCGCTGGCAACCACGGTGGTACCACTGGCAACCACGGTGGACAGTACGCAAGCGGCCATGAAGCGACGGGTAAAACGTTGCATGGGATCGTTCCTATTTGTAGGTGATGGTGAAATTCGCGGTGGCGTTGGCAATACCGGGCTGCGGCCCGGAGGCATCGCCGGCGGTCTGGATGTAGCGGGCACCGAACTGCAGGTTGGTGGTGCCGTCCTGGACTGGCATGATCGGTACATCGACGCCCAGCGGCAGCACGGTTCCGTCCTGCTTGAGCACCTGTACCGCCACGCCGCTGGCGGTGGCTTCGGAGTTGAGCCCCAGGATTCCCTGGCCGGCATCGACAATCACCGACCCCTTGGCGCCATCCAGGCGGATGTTGGCGGTGTTGCCCTGGAAGTAGTTCCAGGTCGGATTCCCCGCGTACGTCCCGGCAATGCAGTTATTCAGCGGGATATTGAAACTTTCGGTTGGCGTGACGCTGCCGGGACCGTTGAACACGCGCTTTTCCCAGTTGTTCAACGGAACGTCGATGATGCTGCCCACGCCTTCGGGCATGCTGCAGCCGGCCACGGTCACGCTGCCGGTCAGGCGACCGTCGATCCAGTCGAACGGCGTACCGTTGTTGTTGATCGTGACGGTGTACACCTGCAGGTTGCCGAAATCATTGACGCCTGCCGGGATCGGTCCGGTTTTGATCAGGATCAGGCTGTTATTGGTATTGGAGGCGAAACCACCGGTATTACAGCTGGCGTACGTCAGCGGGAAGTACCAGTTGCCGGAGGTCCGGCACAGAAAGCTGGGGCGGCTTTCGTTGACCACTCCTACCCCGATCCCCGGTATGTTCGTCGCGTACAGTTGGCTGCCTTGCACCGCGCCAATGGCCGCGGTGACCGCGGGTAACTTGGCACCGAGCATGTTGGCCTGGATCGAAAACGGTACCGTCGTCGTGCAGTTGATGATCGGGAAGCGGGTGTACTTGACCAGCCCGATGGTTGAGCCCACCGGCGCATCCTGAGGAATGTACACATCCCCGATGGGGTGCACGCTCTGGGTCGCGCTGGTTGCCCCACAGTCGGCCAACGCCATCTCTGAAAGGGCAAACGGTGCCACCGCCAGCGCGCTCAACAGCACGCGTTTTTTCCACTTGTTTATCGGTTTCATGGACGAACTCCTACGCACACAGCGTCCATCACCCGATAACCATCGGTGGCTGGCGTGCTGCTGATATCCAAATTGATTTCACACTGCTGCGCGGCCTTGCCACCCCACTTCATGGTGTAGGTGACGCCTTTGCCCGCCGACAGCAGCACCTGCCCTGCCTGGCCGACCACGCCGACACTGGCGCCCTGGTCGTCCTGCACGGTGGTGCCGAAAGGCAAGAGCGAGCCGTCCTGCAGGCGGACGTTGAGCAGTATTTTTTCCGAACGGCTGGCGGCGAATACCGCCTTGACCACCGCACCGCGACGCGGCACCACGTTGGTCACGCCTTCGGCGATGTCGACGCTGGTGTCCAGTTCGCTGGTGTCCACGGCCACGCGGTTCTTGCGATACGGCGTGACGTATGGCACCAGGGTATATCCGCGGTCGTTGGTCAGGGTGCCCGGGGCATTCAGCAGGCCGACCTTCGGCGTGTCCTTGACCTCCACCAGCGCCACGGTTTCACCCAGGGTCTGGCCGAACTCCACACCATCGCCATGGGCCAGCACCGAGCCCGCCGCGCTGACCGAGGTCTGCCGGTAGCCCGAGCCGACGCTCACACCGGCGCCCAACTGGGCAAACGGTGCGCGGTAGCCCAGCAGTGCCGAGCCGTTGTTGCCGGTGTTTTCCACGCGGTTGGCGTTGACGTTGTAGTTCAGGTTGCCATCGCGACCACTGAGGCCGGCCCGTTGATCGAGGCTACCGTCATTGTTGCGGGTGACGCTGAACGTACCGGTACTGCGGGTTTGTCCCAGGGGCATGGACACAGTGAAGACCACCTGGTTGTTGGAGCCGAAGTCGTCTGTCAGGGTCTTGCTGGCGTACACGCCATAGGTCACGCCCTTGTACTGGGTGTTGAAACCCAGCTGCATCTGCTTGTCTTCCCGGGACGTGCCCCAGTAGTTCTGCTTGCTCAGGTTCAAGTACAGCGAGCCGTAGTTGTCCAGGGCCTGGTTGACGCTGGCCTCGACCTTGCTGCGCTTGGAGAACTGGCTGTATTCGTTGGGTTGCTGCAAATCCACGGCTTCGCTGAAGTCGCGATAGCCTTCGGTGGAATAGCGATAACCGGCGAAGCGCACCGAAGTGCCGCTTTCAAATGCCTTGCCGTAGCGCAGGCCGATGCTCTGGCCTTTTTTGCTGTCGCCTTGAGTGGTGACGGCCTTGGGCACGTCGGTCTGCGCCTGGGTGACGTCGACCGAGACGGCGCCGATGCTGCCCAGGCTCTTGCCCACGCCAACCACACCGGCACGGTAAAAATCAGCCCCCAGAAAGCCGCCGTACAGCGTCAGGTCGAACGGCAAGCCGTAGGCCAGGGACGCCTGGGTAAACATCGGCCGCTCACCACCGTTGGCCGAGTTGTATTCGCCCACCGTTGCGCTATAGCGCCAGGTGTTTTCCCGCAGCATGTTGGCCAGGGTTGCGTACGGCTGGGTGAAACGGCGCTCGCGACCATCGGCTTCGGTGATGATCACTTCCAGGTCGCCGCTGCCCGAGGCGGCGTTGAGGTCGTTGATTTCAAACGCACCCGGCGCCACGTAAGTGGTGTACAGCGAGTAGCCGTTCTGGCGCACTTCGACCTTGGCCTGGGTTTCGGCGATGCCACGGATCACCGGGGCGTAGCCCTGCATCGAGTCCGGCAACATGCCCATGTCCGAGGCCAGTTGCACACCGCGAAACGGCACGCTGTCGAACACATCGCCAGGGGTGAAGCTCTCGCCCACCGTCAGCGTGGCTTTCAGCGGCGTGATGTCCCGTTGCGCGTAGGTATTGCTGCGCTGCCATTGGCGGCCACCTTCATCGCCCTGGCGGAACGAGGAGCTGGAGCGAAAACGCCAGTCGCCGAGGTTGAAACCACCGGTGGCATACAGGTTGTACTGATTGCCGGTGCCCCGGGCGTCGCTGTTGGTCTGCGCGGCGGAAAACTGGTAGTTGAGCATCGCGGCATTGATGCCGCGGTCCCATTCCGACGGTGCCACGTAGCCGGCCGCATCCCGGCTCAAGGCGATCTGCGGCACGCTGATATCCAAAGCCAGGTAGTTGGCATTGAAGGTCACCGAGGCACCCTCAATGAGCGCGGCCAGGTCGATACACGCGGGGAGCGTTTCGCCGGGCACCTTGAACGCATCCAGCTTAACCCCGAGCTCCTTGAGAAAGGCTTCGGACAGGCATACACGCACGTCACCACCCTGCTCATCCTTGATGAAGGTCATGTCACGCCGGTCGAAAAAGCTCTGGTTCAGGCGAATCAGCACCGGGTAGGTACCAGGACCGATGCTGCCGCTGTTGGCCACCGCATCCAGGTCGAGGTTGGGCCCGGCACCGGCGCCGCCAAACGACTGCATGAAGCCGGCATCGAACTTGGCAGGCTCACCGGCCACGGCCAATTCACCGGCACAGGCGGCCGCCACCGCTACCCATAAAGGCAAACGACTAAAGCTGAAGGAGTTATCGATTCGCATGGCAATACCCGGCCGCCGCGCCACAGCCGTGGCACGCGCAAACGTCTACAGGAAGAAAAGGAATCAGCGGTTCAGTGGCACGGTCTGCGGCTCGCTGTAGCCGCCGTAATCATTGATGGCCGAGAACACCACTTCGCCGGTTGTGCCTTTGAAGCCCGGCAGCGGATAACGCTGGCTGCTCAGCGGCGCGACCATCGTCGGCTCGTTGACCTCGACGCTCTGGCCGGCAGACTTGGCGGTGACGCCAATGAACGAAATATGGAACGGCGACGGGTTGTTGACCACCAGCACTGCCCTGCCCTGCTCCTGCGCGAGGCTCCAGGTCAGCTGCGACGGTGCTTCGATCGCATTGCCCTTGAGACCGGCCGGGCGATAGAACAATTTGACGCGGGTGCGCATGGCGATCTTCAGCGTATTGGCGTTGCCTTCGCTGGCCACCGGGATTTCCTGGGCGTTGAAATAGAACACCGATTCACGGTCGGTCGGCAGGTTGCCGGCGACTTTCTGGATGCGCACCATTTGCTCTTTGCGCGGGTCCAGGCGGAACAGCGGCGGCGTCGACACAAAGGGCGTGGCGGTGGTCATGTCATCGGCTTCGGTGTTGACCCAGGTCTGCACCATGTACGGCTGCGCCGTGGTGTTGCTGACGGTGATCGCCGCGTCGCGTTTGTTGCCGTCGAACACGATCCGTGTGCCGCCGAGCATCACACCGGCCTGGCTGGCCGTGCTGAGCAGTACAGTACTGAGCAACAGCGCCAGGGCCGATGCATGCTTGAAGGGGGAAACGTTCATTTCGATCATCCTCTTGCCGTGAGCGAGGGGATGGCCGCCGCGCGCATCAGCGCTGCAGCGGCGCATCAACAGGGCTTACTGGTACTCGACGGTGAACGCAGCCTTGGCGTTGGCCGGGCCGGAGGTCGCAATGCCGGTAGCGATGTAGTTGGCGGTGAAGCGCAGCGGTTGGGTCAGGTCCAGGTAAGGAGCCGACTCCAGGCCCAGTTGCACGTCCTTGTCGGTGGCGTCCTTGATCTGTACTGCAACATTGGTGGCGTGACCGGCGTCCGGAGTGATGCCGATCCACTGGCCGCTGGCGCCGGCGGTGCCGCTCAGGGACAGGAATTTGACCACGGCGCTCTTGCCGGTGACGCTGCAACCAGGGGCAGTGGTGTCGATGGTCAGGCTGAACGCGCCGCCACCGGCAACAGCGCCGACGGTAGCCAGGGAGGTGGCAGGTACATCGCCCAGGCCTACATCGCCGGCACCGGCCGAACCGTTCAGGTCAGTCACGACCACCGGGCAAGTGTTGTCGGTTACGGAACCAACGAAGTTGATTTCACCGTCAGCGGCCATCGCAACTTGGGAACCAGCGGCGAGGATGACAGCGGCAAACAGACCTTTGAGCGCAAACTTGTTCATAACGTAATCCAGATAATGAGGAAAGTTCGAAGCCCAGTGAGGGCTTCAATCAGGTTGCAGGGCCCGGTCCGCTTGGTCGGCGGGGCCGTTCAACGAGGCTCAGTATCGGAGTTGGGAGGGGTTGATTACGTATGAATGGTGCCGCGTTCTTGTAGGAAATTTCCTAGTGATGACTCAAGCCAGGTAGCGCTCCAATCGCTCTTCGAGCCGCTCCATCTGTTGATGCAGCGCATCCACGGCTTCGGTCAGCTGCGCCGAGTCCAGCCCATTGCAGGCGGCCTCCAGGTCTTCACAGCAGCGAATCAGCCGCTGGGCCTTGATAATCCGCGCGCCACCCTTGACCCGATGCGCGATGTCCGCCAGGCCTTGCAGGTCGTGACGGGTAAATAGCTGCATCAGGCGCGCCATGTCCTGCTCATTGCTGGCGGCCAGGTCGCCCAGAAGGCTTTTGATCGAGTCAATGTCGCCACCGGCCAGGTGTTCAACGCTGGTCAGGTCGATATCGTCATCCGCCGAAAACCCGGCGGCGTCCCCCTGCTCGGTTGCGAGGCCTGCCAGGCGCGCACTCAAGTCCTTGAGGCTGATGGGTTTGAACAGGCAGTCGTCCATACCGGCTGCCAGGCAGCGACCCTTCTCTTCCGGCTGCGCATTGGCGGTAAAGCCCAGGATCAGGCTGGGCGGCGAGCCACGGGCAGTCTCTTCGGCGCGGATCGCCTGGGCCAGTTCATAGCCGTTCATCAGCGGCATATTGCAGTCAGTAATCACCACATCGAACTGGCCGTTGCGCCAGGCGCGCAACCCGTGGGCGCCATCCTCGGCATCCTCGACCCGGTGCCCCAGGTAGTTGAGTTGCTGGGTGAGTAACTGACGGTTGGCCGGGTAATCATCAATCACCAGGATGTTCAACGCGTGGTTCGTGACGGCCGGTTCGTCCTCGACCGGAACAATATCGGTCAACGGCTCCAGGGTGGTCAGGTCCAGCCGCACGTCGATGCGCGTGCCTTGGCCCAAGGTGCTGTCGAGGGTCAGGCGCCCGCCCATCATTTCGCAGAGTGTGCGGCTGATGACCAGGCCCAGGCCGGAGCCGCTGCGGGCCGACTGGTCATTGTTGCCGGCTTGGGTAAAGGGGCTGAACAGGCGTTTCTGGTCCTCTTCGCCAATGCCCATGCCGGAGTCCTCCACCTGCAGCCTGACCCCCAGTTGCTCCTTGCTCATCTGCGTTCGAACACTCAGGCGCACGTGGCCCTGGGCGGTGAACTTGATGGCGTTGCTCAGCAGGTTGGACACGATCTGCTTGAAGCGCAGCGGGTCGATCAGCACATCACCATTGACGCCGGCATCGAGGTCCAACTGCAATTGCAGCTGTTTCTGCCGCGCCAGGCCTTCGAAAATGCGCACCACCGACTCCAGCAGCTCGCGCAGGTTGGCGCGCTCCGGATTCAACGACAATCGCCCGGATTCGATGCGGGCAATGTCGAGGATGTCGCCGATCAGGTCCAGCAAGCCGCGCGCCGCGCCGGAAGCCACATCAATCGCAAAGCGATCCATCACGCCTTGGTCAGCCTTCTTCGTCGCCAGTTCGAGCATGCCGATCACCGCGTTCATCGGTGTGCGGATTTCATGGCTCATGGTTGCCAGGAAAGTGGTCTTGGCGCGGTTGGCGGCGTTAACGTCTTCCAGCAGCCGCTGGCGTTCGCTGATATCGATCCAGCCGGCGATCATGCCGCTGACGTCGCCGGTGCTGCTGCGGTACGGCAGCATCCAGTGATAGATAGTCAACACTCGGCCATCGGGCATGCTCAGGCTGCGATCCTGCAACTGTGCTTCGCCGCTGTCCATCACCCGCAGGTAGTCACGGTGATACGCGGCGGCTTCATCCGGGTCGCCGAGCACACCGTCCAGGACGGTCTTGCCGATCACCTGCTCGCGCTCCACCGCGAACACTTCCAGGTAGCCACTGTTGCAGATCAGCAGCTTGCCCTCGCGATCACGCACGTAGATCGGGTGCGGGGTGCCGTTGATCAATACGCGCATGAATTCAACCTGGTCACTCAACGCTTGCTCGGCCTGTTTGCGCTTGCGCATCAACATCCGCAGGTAGGCGATCCAGCCCAGGGCAATCACCAGCAACACGGCGGCAATCACAAAACCCTGGATGATTGCGCTGCGGTTGCGCAGCCAATAGCTGTCGCCCACCACCACTTCGCTACGCCAGCGGTTGGTCAGCTCGTCCATTTCCTCCGGGGCGATGCTGAGCAGCGCCTTGTCCAGGATCGAGAACAGCTCCAGCGAGCCGCGGGCCGTGGCAAAGGCCATGCGCGAGTTGGTAACGCCCACGGTGCTGGTGATACGCAAGCGATCGCGGTATTGCCGGGAAATCATGTAGCGGGCGGTGATCAGCGAATTGACCGCCGCATCGGCCTCGCCATTGGCGACTTTCTGCATGGCGTCGTGGGCGCTGTCGGCATCCACCAGGCGGATGTCCGGGTATTGCTCGGTGAGCATGTCGCGGCTGGAGTCACCGCTGATCACCGCCAGGCGCTTGCCGTGCATGTCGTCCAGAGTATTGGGGCTGCCTGCCGTGGTGCGACTGACCAGTACAAAGGGCGTGGCCAGGTACGGGCGGGTAAAGCGCAGGACTGCTTCGCGCTCCTCGCTGGGAGTGATGGTGATCAGCAGGTCTGCCTTGTTGCTGGTGATGGCGTCGATCATCTCGCGCACCGAACTCACCCGCTGGATATCGAACTTCAAGCCCGTACGCAGGGCCACCTTGGCCAGGACATCGGCGCTGATGCCACGAAATTCACCCTCGTCGCTGTAGAACGACATCGGCAGGAAGTCTTCGTCAATTGCTACCCGCAACCGCGGATTCCTGTCCAGCCAGCGCTGCTCACTGACGCTGAAATGCAACGGATGCTGACCGGGTATGCTCGCGCCGCCGGCGCTCCAGCGGCGCAGAATGGTCTGGCGCTCGGTGACCGGGATCGCCGCCAGTGACGCATTGATAATCCGCAGCAGGCGCGTGTTGTCGCGCTTGACCGAAAACGAAAAATTGCTGACTTCCATGCGCGAGAAGTCAGCCAACTGCACGTTGTTCAGGTAGTTGCGGTTGATCAGGTAGTTGGCACTGATCGCATCGCCCAGGTACACGTCGGCCTGCCCGAACGCCACGGCGCCGATGGCGCTGAGGGTGGAGGGGTAAAGCTGCAAGCTGGCCTTTGGGTAAAAGGCTTCGACAGCCTTGGGCGGCAGATAGTGATAGAGCATCGCCACGCGCTTGCCGGCCAGTTCCGGATCGAGGTTCTGGCTGTCGCCGACACGGCTGACCAGGGTCGGCTGGTCTTCGGCATAGGCCTCGGAGAGTTGAAGTTCCGGATCGGCTGCCTCGTAGCCGTTGGAGCTGCCGAGCATATCGACGTCGCCCGCCTTGAGCGCCGCCAGCACCTCATTGCGTGAGGCATACCGTTGCACCCGAACTTTCACGTGCAGCAATTGCTCCATCAACTGCGCGTAGTCAGCCGTGATGCCTTCGTAGTCATGACGGTTACTGGTGATGCTGAACGGCGAGTAGTCCGGCGCCGAAGAGCCGAGCACCAGCGTGCCCTTGCCGCGCAGCCAGCTCCAGTCGGCTTCGTCCAGGCCCACGCTGTAGTCGCTGACGTCGGAACGCCCGTGCAGCTTGAGCATTTGCGGCGCTGCCAGGGCATTGCCCAGGACGCCGAGCAACAGCAGGCCCAGCAAGCCATGTCGAAGAAGTGTATTCATTCAGATGAGGTTGTTGCGCTTGGCAAAGTCGGCCAGGTACACCACCGATTTGACGTTGAGCTTTTCGATAAGGCGGGTCTTGTACGTGCTCACCGTCTTGTTGCTGATCAGCATGGCGTCACCGATTTCCTTATTGGTCAGCCCCTGGGACAGCTGTTGCAAGATGGTCAGTTCGCGGTCGGAGAGATTCTGGATCAACTCGTGATCCGTGGCCTCGAGGTCACTGCGACGTACCGAGCTGTTGGCCAGGTTGGGGAAAAAGGTGTACCCGTCCATCACGGCCTTGATCGCCTTGGTCACCTCCTCCATGTCGTTGGTCTTGGAGATGAACCCGGCCGCACCGGCTTTCATGCAGCGCATGGAATAAAACAGCGCCGACTGCGAAGTGAACACGAGGATCTTGCTCTGCAGGCGCAGGGATGCCATGCGGTTGAGCACCTCAAGGCCGTCGAGCCTGGGCATGCCGATGTCGAGAATGATCAGGTCGGGAACATGCTCACGCGCCAATTGCACCGCATCTGCGCCGTTATCGGCTTCGGCCACGACTTCAAACTGAACTTGGCGCAGCAGCATTTTGACGGACGAGCGAATGAAGGGATGGTCATCCACAACCAAAGCGGTATACATGTAACCTCCTGTAAGGCGCGCCGGAAAGTTCCGGTGACAGAAGCACCCACGACGCAAAACAATGGATAAACGGCCAGCCGACGCGTTGCTCAAGTTACACGAACACGACTGAAGTGTAGGAAAATTCTGAAGTTTTGCCGCCTAAGCCACCGGCGAACTTATCGGCTGCACATCTTCGCGCGCCAGCCAATGCAGGAGGTCGTGGCCGGTCATTGGCCGGGCCAGGAAAAACCCCTGCCCGAGCTCGCAGCCAAGGCTGATCAGCGCATCACGAATCTGCCGGTTGCTCACGCCTTCGATCACCAGGCTCATGTCCAGCGAGCGGGCCAGGGCCAGGGTGCTACCGACCATGGCCTGGCTGCGCGGCTCGTTCAAGGTGTGAATAAAGTCGCCATCGAGCTTGATCTGGTTGAACGGCAATTGGCACAGCAACTTGAGTGATGAGAAGCCCACGCCGAAGTCGTCGATCGACAAGCCGCAGCCCATCAAGCGCAGGCGCAGCAGGTTTTCCTGGGTGGAAGACTGCAGATCCAGCAAGCCATTTTCAGCCAGCTCGAACACCAGCAACGAGGCGCACAGGCCGTGACGCTGCAGCGCGCCCTGAATATGCTCGATCAGGCCGTGGCGGGCCAGTTGCGAGGCATGCAGGTTGAACGACATTTCCAGCGCGGTGCCCTGGCGATGCAGCACGGCGAGCAATTTCAGCCCCTGCTCCAGCAGCTGTTTGAACATTTCATCGATCAGGTCATAGGCCAGCACCGCGGCGAGGAAGTCCTTGGGTAACAACAAGCCCCGGGCCGGGTGCTCCCAGCGCACCAATGCCTCGACGCCGGCGAGGCTGCCATCACTCATCATCCGTTTGGGCTGAAACCAACCGCGAAACTCCCCCAGGGCCAGGCCCAGTTGTATTTCTTCTTCGCTGGGCAGCGGGGCCATGGCCGCAGACTTAGGGGCTGCCGGTGGTATCGCGCGATAGCGCTTGAGCAACCTGTCCAGCACTTGCGGCTGCAACGGCGTGCTCAAGATACCCAGCAGTTGCACACCCGACAAAAATTCCAGGTGGCCCAGCGCCCGACGCAGTTCAGGACGCAATTCGTTCGACAACCCCACCGCCTGCACCAGGCCAATCTGCCTGGCATAGCGCAGCAACTCCACCTGCTCGGAGCCCTTGTTGCCCAAGTCGCACAGCACGATATCCACGCCGCCGGTGCGCTGCATCAGCAACATCGCCTGTTCGCTGTTGCTGGCCTGCAACACCTCCCGCACCCCGAGCCGTCGCAACATATTGACCAGGGTGCTGCGCTGGGCACTGTGGTTTTCCATAACCAGAACACGTGGTGGGGCCATCGTCATCAACCGTTTTGCAGACTCGAGGGCGCTCATAGTGGCGAGCCTGGATAACCTTCAGCGAAGGAAGTCGCCTGTTAAAATGTAGGAAATTTCCCTATGCATGGATGACTCGAACTGTTCCTTCGGCATCAACCATGATGAAAACCAGCGTTATGGGTTTGAAAAGCGCGCTTGGTGCTGTCTGTACCACCGCCATCGCGGCCTCGCTGGGGCTCGAGCGCTCCCACATTGAAATAAGGCCGACACCGCAAATCCCCCGTGTGAACTGTCGAGCTTTAGCGAGGCTGCGAAAGCGGCCGCATTGGCGATCGAGAGGGTGGCTGACCCAATGCCATCGCCGGCAAGCCATATATTTTGAACATGGTCTCACCACAGATCTCATCGCCATCCCCGCGATCCCCTGTGAGAGCTGCCGAGCTCTAGCGAGGCTGCGAAAGCGGTGTGTCAGCCGAAGAAAATGCCAGCAATGCCGCCGCCTTCTCCATCTCGCCGGGCTTCGACAGTTGCTCCCAGATTTTGCTTGTGTGCTCGCCGCAGCCCCCCGCCATGGCGATGGCTGGGGCACGCCGTTATCATGGGGCCTTTCGCTCAACCCTCCAGGAAACGCCCATGCCCGCCCTCACCTTCCGCAACGCCCTCCCCGCCGATGCTGCCCGTTGCTTCGAGATTGAAATCACCGCCTACGAAGGCGACGAGGCGGCGACTCTGGAGAAGATCGCCACGCGCATTGCGCAGTACCCGCAGGGCTTCTTGATTCTGGAAGCCGATAGTGAGGTGGTGGGTTTCATCAACTCGGGTTGCGCCCATGACGTGGTGATGTCGGACGAAGCGTTCAAGGAGTTGGTGGGCCATTCGGCCGAGGCACCGAATGTGGTGATCATGTCGGTGGTGGTCGACCCGGCGCATCAGGGCCAGGGCTATTCCAAGCGGCTGATGACCGAGTTTGTGCAGCGCATGCAGGTGCTGGGCAAGCAGACGATTCACTTGATGTGCAAGGAACAGCATGTGCCGTTGTACACCCGCATGGGCTACACCTACGTGCGCCCTTCGCCTTCGGATCATGGCGGGATGGCGTGGCATGAAATGGTGATGGCTTTTTAATAGCAACGCTTGGAACTTATGCTTTTGGCGACGTCCAACAAGGCACCACGAATTGACTCGGAGTGCCTTGATGTCCAGGAATCGGATTAGCCGCGTTACCGCTGTGTTGTTCGCCGCCACCTTGATCTCGACCGTGCCGTTGGCCTTCGGCGCCACGGCCCAGGACATTGAACACCTACGCAACGGTTCCTTCGCACAGTTTCAGCGCGAAGCCAGCCAACGGGCCGATGAGCAAGCGCGGCAGAACCGCGAGCAGATGCGTCAGTTTGCCGAGCAGAATCGCCAGCAGATGAAGGACATGGAAGCGCAAATGCACCGCGACCAACAGGCGCGTGAAGAGGCCGACAACAAAGCGCGCCTGGCGGCCCGGGAGAAGCAATTGGAAGAGGAGGCAATGCAGGCTAAAGTGCCTGCCTCCTCGAATGAGATACGCGACGATGACGCCACCGCTCATTGAAATCAGCGACTACGCCAACCCCGACGCCGAGCGCATCCTCGGCAACGGCCTCGCCGTCTTCAATACGGCCGTCACCGGCGGCAACGACCGCCGGCCGCTGAACGTGCTGATCAAGGATGCCAGCGGGCAAATCCTCGGTGGCATCACCGGCAAGACCACCCTGGGCACCGCTTTCCTCGACCTCTTCCACCTGCCCGAGGACCTGCGCGGCAGCGGCCTGGGCAGCCAGTTGCTGCACGCCTTCGAAGACGAAGCGCGGCGGCGCGGTTGTACGAATGCGGTGCTCTACACCCTCAGCTTCCAGGCACCGGGTTTCTACGAGCGGCACGGTTGGCTGCGCTTTGGTGAGATCCCCTGTGAACCGGCTGGCAGCTGCCGCGTATTTCTGTCTAAGCGGCTATAGCGTCCAGGGCTTTGCCGAACAAGCGGTTCTCATGGGTTTCGCCCTGGAACGTGTACGTCGGCGCGCCCAGCACGGCGTAGCCGCGCCGAGGATAGAACCCCAGCGCCCGCGCATTCCCCGCCCACACCGTCGCCCACAACAACGCAGCACCCGCCGATGCCGCGCGCTGCTCCGCCGCGTGCAGCAACTGATTGCCGATACCCCGCCCGGTGAATCGCTCCTGGATGTACAGGCGTTGCAGTTCGGCGACGTTGGCCGCGTCGATCAGCGCGTGGCCGGCCTCGAGTTGGATCTGGGCAAAGCCGACCAAGTGGTTATTCACCTCGGCCACGATCAATACCGTGCCCGGTTCGGCGATCAGTTGGGCGATGGATTCCGGTGCAAAGGCGTGCAGCGCTTCCTTGGCGATGGCGCTGCGGATGCCTTCGGTGGCGTAGGTGTCGAGGAACACCTGCATGCCCAGCACGCCGATGCACAGGGCGTCCTGGGGGATCGCGTCGCGAATCAGGCTGGTGATGGCAGGCGGGCCTTCGGCACGTGATGGCCGGCCGTTTGCGCACACAGGCCGTGGGCATCAATCATTGGAGATCAACGTGCCGGTGCCGGCGCTGGGATAGATGATCTCTTGGGAGTCAAGGTCCTTGATGCTCGAATGGGTGCGGTATTGGGTGCTGTAGTTCGGCCCCACACCGCGGGTGCTGGCGGTCAGGCGGTAGCTGACCAGGTAGCGTCTGCCGGCCTTGAACTCCACGTCGTCCGCGCCTTCGTTGCAGAACGCACCGCCGGTGCCGAGGGCGTTCATCGACACGTTGCACCAGCGCAGCGAGTGTTTGCCTGGGCTGAGCTTGAGGGCCTGTTCGCCGCTCACGTTGAGAATCGACTGGCGACCCGCCCCCGGCAACGTTACGCCGTCGACTTCCACCGCAAGTGCCAGGCGGTGAAACGGCACGCCCAGCTCGCGTTCGCGCCAGGTGTCGAAGTACACCAGCACCGCGTCCGGCGCGTTGTTGGAGAGGTCGACAGGGTGGAGTTTTTCCGGCGCCCAGTCGCCCTGGTAGTTCTTGTAGTGATAGTCGGAGCAGGCGCCGAGCAGTGGCAGGGTCAAGATGGCAGCGAGTTTCAGCAGTTTCATCGGGGGAACGGTCCTTGTGGTCGATGAGATCCTATCGACATCATCGTGGATTTCTTGAACCGATTGCCACTGCCGATTTGCCACAGTAGGGTTTAGCCCTCGCCAATCCCGCAGGAGCCCTGCCATGAGCTTTTTTTCCGACCCCGACGCCGTCGCCCGTTACGCCGAAGGCCCTGTGCGCCTGGTGCCGGGCTTCGATGGCCTGCAGCGCATGACCACCCTGCTGCTGCGCGAAAGCGTGCCGGCCACCGGCACGGTCCTGGTACTCGGCGCGGGTGGCGGCCTGGAGTTGAAGCGCTTTGCCGACGCCGAGCCGGGTTGGCGCTTTGTGGGGGTGGACCCGGCGGCCGAGATGTTGAAACTAGCGCAAGCGACATTGGGCCCGCTGAATGAGCGCGTCGACTTGCATGAGGGTTACATCGACACGGCGCCGCTGGGGCCGTTCGATGGGGCCACGTGCTTGCTGACCTTGCACTTCATCCCGCAGGAGCAGCGCCTGCAAACCCTCAAGGCATTGTGGCAGCGCTTGCTGCCAGGGGCACCGTTGATTGTGGCGCACCACAGCTTCCCGCAGGCCGCGCAAGACAAGGCCCGTTGGTTGCAGCGCTATGCGGCGTTCGCGGTGGATTCGGGGGTGCCGGCGGCGGACGCCGAGCGGGCGATTACCGCGATCAGCGCGCAGCTGCCGGTACTATCGCCCGAGACGGATGAAGCCTTGATGCGCGAGGCCGGGTTTGAAGGGGTGGAGCTGTTTTATGCCGGCTTCAGCTTCAAGGGCTGGGTCGGCTACACGCCGCGCTAGCGGCTTTACCAGCTCCCTGAAGCCCCACCGCCGCCACTGGAGCCGCCGCCACCGGACGAGCTGCTGCTGGAGCTGGAACCGCTGGAGCTTGATCCGGATGAACTGCCGCCCGAACCGGAACCCGAGCCGGCGGCGGTCTTGCCAAAGATGAACAGCGCCACGAACGAAGCAATCGGAAACGCCACCAGCCAGCCGTCACGCCCGGCGTCGGCGATCAACCCGGCGGCCACGTACACCGCGATCGCCGCCAGCAACCGCACGGCAAACCCCACGGGGCTGGTCTTCCAGGCGTCTCTCATGACCACCCACAGCGCCAGGTACGCCCCCAGGACGGCCAGCGCGCCCAATGGCAAGGCCAGCCAATGGACAAAGCTGACCGCCACGAAACGGTCCGCCACCAGCAAGGCCGCGATGTAGGCCAGCAACCCGATCACGCAGTAAAACACCGTGCGCGCCAGCCACAAGGCGCCGAAGGTCGCGCCGCCAATCAGGATCGTCAATGGCAACAACAGCAGGTACATCGGCCAATCCCGCCCACCGGCCAGTGCCGCCAGCGCCACCGTGACCCCGACGGTGAGCATCAAGGCCTGGCGCCAAGGCAGCTTGCCGGCGGCCATCAGCACGCCGCCGATGCCGCCGACGATAAACGCCAGCAACACCGCCACCGCCTGGGGATTGATGCCGGGGCCGGCGACCTTGGGCAAGTCGCCGCCGTCCACCAGCACCACCAGGTCGTTCACGCCCTGGGCCACGCCGCCGGCGAAGTCGCCCTGGCGAAATGCCGGGGTGATGTGTTCTTCGATGATGCGGTGGGCGAGCACGTCGGTGACGGTGCCCTCAAGGCCGTAGCCGACCTCGATGCGCACCTTGCGGTCCTCCTTGGCCACCACCAGCAGGATGCCGTCGTTGACGTCCTTACGCCCGAGTTTCCAGGCGCGAAACAGTTGGTTGGCATAATCCTCGATGCTGCTGCCGCCCGTGGTGGGCACCAGCACCACGGCCACCTGCGCGCCTTTGCGTTGTTCAAGGGCGGCAAGTTGCTCCATCAGGCGGGTGGTGGTGCCAGGGTCGAGGGTGTTGGAGAGGTCGATGACCCGTTGGTCGAGGGCCACGCCGATCGGCGAAGTGTCGGCCTGGGCGCTGATGAAGAGGCTGCAGGCCATCAACACCAGCAGACTCAAGACGGATTGCTGCAACCACCGCATCATGATTGTTACCTGAAGTTTCTTCCTGAAGGCGCCGACTGTACCTGATCAACACTCGAACGCGTAGGCGCTGCCCTGCATCACCGGCGCCACACTGCCGGTCAGCACGACACCGCCCTGCCCGTCCCAGTGCACCGTGACCGTACCGCCATCGCACTGCACCTGCACGGTGGCGTCGAGCAGCCCACGCCGGATGCCATTGACCACCGCCCCGCAGCAGCACGAGCCGGACCCCAGCGGCACGCCGCCACCGCGCTCCCAGATGCGCAGGCGGATATGCCCGCGATCGAGCACCTGCACAAAATGCACATTGGTCTTCGCCGGGAACAACGGATGGATTTCCAGCGCCGGCCCCAGCGCCGCGACGTCGACAGCGGCGATGTCCTGCACAAAAAACGTGCAATGCGGGTTACCCATGCTGCACGCCGCAGGACGTCCCTCGATGGGCAACGTGCGCGTATCCATGGCCTCGGCAAGCGGCACCGCGGCCCAGTCCAGCGATGGCGCGCCCATGTCCACCGACACTCGCCGCCCCGCCTCGCGCACGCACGTCAGCAGGCCGCGATCGGTGCGCAGCACCACCGAATCGGCGCCGGCTTCATGCATCAACCGATCAGCCACGCCACGGGTGGCGCTGCCGCACGTGGCCAAAGGCGTGCCGTTGGGGTTCCAGAACTTGATGCGAGCGGCGGCGTCTTCGCAATCGAGCACCACCGCCAGCTGGTTGAAGCCGATGCCGGTGTGACGGTTGCCGAGGCGGCGGGCGACTTCGGGGGTGATCGGGTCATCGAGGCCACGGCGGTCGATGATGATGAAGTCGTCGCCATGGGCGTGCATCTTCACAAAGGGCAAGGTCATGGCGCGTCCTGGGATCGACCGGTGGGGGGCGCAAGCATACTGAGTTGACGGGAGTTTCATCAAACGCTCGCCGGCTGCGTGCTAGCGTGACGGGGTTCGCGTCCTGCAGAGCCTTTCATGAAAAAAACCATCTTGACCCTGACTGCCATGCTGGCGGCGTTTACCCATGCGGCCTCGGCGGCAAGCCTTTGCCAACCCGTCGCGACAACTCCTGCGTCCCCCGCGCTGCTGGCGGCGGCCCAACGTCACGTGGGTGACCTGCCCCAGCCCCTGGCGCATGTGCACACCGAAGGCACCCTGCCGCACCACGGCATTCGCGAGCAGAGCATCGCGGCCGAGCGGGACTGGCCGGTGATGCGCCAGGCGGCACTGGCCTGGCGCTTGAGCGGCGATGCGCGTTACCTCAAGCAAGTCGATGCCTACCTCGCCGCGTGGGCCGGGGTGTACCAACCGAACTTCAACCCCATCGACGAGACCAACCTCGACATGCTGATCAGCGCCTACGCGCTGACCGCCGACCATCTGGACCCGGCTACCCGCGAGGCCAGTCGCCGCTTGATCAGCCAACTGGGCAATGGCTACATCGCGCGTATCGAGCAGTTTCATCTGCCGAAAAAAGGCACGCAGACCAATAACTGGCAGAGCCACCGCGTCAAGTTGGTCAGCGTGGCGGCGGCCGCCTTGGGGGACCGGGTGATGCTTGAGCAGGCCTTTCACCTGTTCCAGCAGCAGGTCGCCGACAATATCCTGCCCGATGGTTCGGTGACCGACTTCCACGACCGCGACGCCCTGCATTACGTGGTCTACGATCTTGAGCCGCTGGTGCAGGCCGCGCTGGCAGCCAAGCCCTACGGGGTGGGTGGCAACTGGCTGACCACCACCGCCAATGGCGCATCCCTGGGTGCCGCCCTCGATTGGCTGGTGCCGTACGCCACGGGTGAGCGCAGCCATCAGGAGTTCGTACACACCCATGTTCAATTCGACAAGGACCGCGCCGGCGTTGGCGAGGCTGGCTACAGCGGCGCCTGGCAGCCCAGGAGCAGCGCAAGCCTGTTTTGGCTGGCAGCGCAACTGGACCCGCGCTACCGACCCGTGGCGATGCAGCTCTCGGCCAAGCCAGCAGACTGGATCAGCGCCTGCTATTTGAAATAGGGCATCTGGGCGTGTGGCCGTCGGGGCGGGAGCAGTTGCTAGGATGCACGGTGGTCGGCATCAGCCATCAGGCGGGATTGGATGTAGGGGGAGTGATGGGGCTGCTGCGCAGCCCAACGCGGGGCAAGCCCGCTCGCCACAGGGGGCGGGGCAAGGAGCCCAGGGGCCAGGGGGCGGGGCCAGGGTTTGGGTGGGTTAGAGGACGCTGCCCATCGCCTTCATCAATACCGGGTCACGCGCGTAGATGTCCGGCGCGTAGACCAGGTCGCCCTGGCCGTCGACCTGCACGGTCCAGTAGCCCAACAACACCGGTACCGGCGTGGCCAGGCGGAATTCGTGGGTCAGGCCGGTAGCCAGCAGTTCGTCGGTGCGCGCGCGTTCGGCCGGGCTCACCAGCAGGTCGCGCAACAGCAACGGCTGCTCGACCCTCACGCACCCCGAACTGAACGCCCGTGGCCCTTTGGTAAACAGCGGCTGGCTCGGGGTGTCATGCAGGTACACCGAGTAGGGATTGGGAAAGCGCATCACGATCTTGCCCAACGGATTGCGCGGGCCGGCTTCCTGGCGCAGGAGGATATTGCCGGGGCGCGCCCAGTCGACCTGGTCGGGCGCCAGCGGGTGGCCTTGGGCGTCGAGCACCTGCAGGTTCTGCTGGCGCAGGTATTCGGGGTTGAGGCGGATCGCTGGCAACTTGTCCTCGCGCATGATGGTCGGCGGGATGGTCCAGGTGGGATTGAGGGTCAGGCGGGTAATGCGTGACTTGAGTAGCGGCGTCTGGCGTTCGGCGCGGCCCACTTGCAGGCGGGTTTGCCACACCGGGATGCCGCTCTGGTACACGCTCAGTTGCGCGGCCGCCACGTTGACGAGCACGCCTTCGGGTTCCAGGTCCTGGGCCAGCCAGCGAAAACGCTCGAGGTTGATGCGCAGTTGTTCGCGGCGCACGGCCGGGCTGACGTTGAGTTCGGCCACGGTGCCGGTGCCGATCACGCCGTCGGCCTGCAGCGAGTGGCTGAGCTGGAAGGCCTTGACCGCCTTGACCAACTCGTCGCGGTATTGCCTGCTGCTGCCGGTCGGTGCCTTGGCCAGGTAGCCGCCGCTGTACAGGCGCCGCGCGAGTTCGGGCACGCGCGGGTCTTCCATGCCCGGGCGCAGCAGCGGGCCGGTGGCGACCGGGTCCCAATGCGGCAACGGTCGTTGGCGCACGGCGGAATAGGCGTTGCGCAAGCTGCGATAAAGATCGGCGCTGGGGCGCGCCTGGTCGAAGGCCTGGGCCATGTCCTGCAGGCCGGCGGCGGCAAAGGCCAGCACTTCGGTATCCGGGTCATGGGCCGGCGGCTGCGAGTGCCACAGGGGCTCGAAGCGCGACTGCTGCAGGCGCCCGTAATGCAGATCCTGCAGGGCTTGCAGGTACTGCCGGCTGCTGTCGATATCGCTGCACAGCACGTTAGCCGTGGCGTCCGCCGCAGGCAGGCTATAGTGGGTGGGGTCCAGGCCATCGTCGGCGAGCATCAGCAACTGAGCGTGCAACGCTTGCCGGCGCTCATCGGCGGTCCACACAGGCACATCGCCCTGCTGCTGGTAGAAGGCTTGCAGGCGGGCTTGCACGGCGGCATCGATCTGCGGCGCCAGGCTGGGACAAACACTGGCCAATTGCGCCAAGGCCTGCTGCACCGGCGCCGTGGCGACCAGCGTTGGCGGCGCGACGGGTAACGCGGCGTCCGGCAGCGCATCGGCTGTCGCGACCAATGGTGCAACGAGCAGGCAAATGCTCAAGTAACATGCGTGTTTTTTGAACAATGGCTTTGCTCCAATCCACAGTGGGGGGATGTACTGTAGATGCTGACTTTTTTCTGCCGCCTCGGTTTGATAGCCGTAAGCCTGGCCGCGTTGAGCAATACTGCGCTCGCCGCCAATGGCAATCCTCCTTCCTTGTATAGCAGCCTGGCGCGCTCGGCTCCAGAACTCAATCCCACTGTGCTCAAAAGCGCCCTGAGCGCGGTGCAGTGCGCGGTCAACAACGGCGAGGAACGCTCAGAGCGCCTGGCCGTCATTGACTATTCGCAGCCATCGACCGCTCGTCGGCTGTGGATCTTCGACTTGCGCAAAAAGACCCTGGTACTGCGCGACCTGGTGGCCCATGGTGCCAAGTCCGGGGAAAACTTCGCCACCCAGTTTTCCAACCAGGAAGGCAGCCACCAATCTAGCCTGGGCCTGTTTCGAACCCAGGAAAGCTACCTCGGCGCCCACGGCTACTCGCTGCGCATGGACGGCCTGGAGCCGGGCTTCAACGACCAGGCCCGCGACCGCGCCCTGGTGATTCATGCCGCCGACTACGTCAGCCCCTTGTGGAGCAAGCGCGAAGGCCGTATCGGCCGCAGCCAGGGTTGCCCGGCCGTGCGCCCGCAGGTGGCACGCCAGGTGGTGGATAAGCTCAAGGATGGGCAGTTCATGTTTTCGTGGTACCCCGACCAGCGCTGGCTGAAGTCTTCGACGTACCTCAATTGCAAACCCCAACAGGTGGCGAGTAGTCGTACAATCCGTGGCGGATAGCCTGTCCCACAGATAAAAGAGAGCATCGCATGCTGCTACACAAATCCACCTGGATCGAGATCGGACAGTTTCTGGAACGCAGCCGCACGGTGGTGATCCCCATCGGCTCCAACGAGCAGCATGGCCCAACCGGCCTGCTCGGCACCGACTGGATGTGTCCGGAAATCATCGCCCATGAGGCGCAGAAAAACGCCGACATCCTGATTGGCCCCACTTTCAATATCGGCATGGCCCAGCATCACCTGGGCTTCCCCGGCACCATTTCGCTGCGCCCTTCCACCTTCATTGCCGCGATTGGCGACTGGGTGCGCTCGCTGGCGGGGCATGGTTTCGAAAAGATCCTGTTCCTCAACGGCCATGGCGGCAATATCGCCACGATTGAAGCGGCGTTTTCCGAGCTGTACGCCGAGGCGAGCTTCGGCCGTCGCCCCGCCGGGTTTGCGCTGAAGTTGGTGAACTGGTGGGATCTGGAAGGCGTCAACGAGTTGGCTCACCGCCAATTCCCGGTGGGCCATGGCAGCCATGCCACGCCGTCGGAGATTGCCGTGACGCAATGGGCGTACCCGGAATCGATCAAGTCTGCCGACTACTCGCCGCAAATCGCCAACACCGGGCCGATCCGCGAAGCCCTCGACTTCCGCGCACGCTTCCCCGACGGACGCATGGGCTCCGACCCCGCGCTGGCGACCGTGGAAAAAGGCGGTGAACTGGTGGCATTGGCGGCGCAAGGGTTGGTCAAGACAGTCAGCACCTTCAGCAACGAAGCCAAGCCCTAGGTCCTGCACCGACTAAAAATGTGGGAGCGGGCTTGCTCGCGAAGGCGATCCGTCAGTTGATGCATTCGCTGGCTGATCCACCGCTTTCGCAGGCAAGCCAGCTCCCACATTTGATCTGCGTACACCCGGGGTCTCAGGCCCCATCCCAAACCCCTGTGGGCAAGAGCTGGCCAACACTTTCAGCCTCGCAGCCACCCCCCGATCCCTGCACACATCAAAAAATGTGGGAGCGGGCTTGCTCGCGAAGGCGGTGTGTCAGTCACCGAAAATATCGACTGATCCACCGCTTTCGCAGGCAAGCCAGCTCCCACATTTGATCTGCGTACACCCGGGGTCTCAGGCCCCATCCCAATCCCCTGTGGGCAAGGGCTGGCCAGCACTTTCAGCCTCGCAGCCAACCCCCGATCCCTGCACACATCAAAAAATGTGGGAGCGGGCTTGCTCGCGAAGGCGGAGTGTCAGTTGATGCATTCGCTGGCTGATCCACCGCTTTCGCAGGCAAGCCAGCTACCACATTTGATCTGCGTACACCCGGGGTCTCAGGCCCCATCCCAACCCCCTGTGGGCAAGGGCTGACCAACACTTTCAGCCTCGCAGCCAACCCCCGATCCCTGCACACATCAAAAAATGTGGGAGCGGGCTTGCTCGCGAAGGCGGTGTGCCAGTTGATGCATTCGCTGGCTGATCCACCGCTTTCGCAGGCAAGCCAGCTCCCACATTTGATCTGCGTACACCCGCGGTCTCAGGCCCCATCCCAACCCCCTGTGGGCAAGGGCTGGCCAGCACTTTCAGCCTCGCAGCCACCCCCCGATCCCTGCACACATCAAAAAATGTGGGAGCGGGCTTGCCCGCGAAGGCGATAGGTCAGTTGATGCATTCGCTGGCTGATCCACCGCTTTCGCAGGCAAGCCAGCTCCCACATTTGATCTGCGTACACCCGGGGTCTCAGGCCCCATCCCAAGCCCGTGTGGGCAAGGGCTGGCCAACACTTTCAGCCTCGCAGCCAACCCCCGATCCCTGCACACATCAAAAAATGTGGGAGCGGGCTTGCTCGCGAAGGCGGTAGGTCAGCACCGAAACTATTGACTGAACCACCGCTTTCGCGAGCAAGCCCGCTCCCACATTGGGAATGTATTTCAAGTTGGAACCGGGTTGTGCAATCCGCTCAAAGGTTGGCGCGTCCACATCCCCGCACCACGCGATGCGCTGCCGGCAGTTACTTGCATTCCTGCGCGGCAAGTTCCAAACGCGATGGCGTGATCGTCGACGCCAGCGGCTTGCGCTCGTACAAGAACACTTTGCCGCCATCCTGCGACTTGTAGGCTTCCAGCACGTCATCGGCGGCGATCTTGCTGGTGAGTACCACTTTGGCGTGACGCGAGTTTTGCGTCACGGTCGAGGTGATCCCGTGTTTTTCAAGTTTCGGTACAACACACTGCACATAGGCTTCTGGGCCCTTGCTGGTTTGCAGGGTCAGGGTGGGTGCATTCGGGGCGGAAACACAACCGGCCAGTAACAGGGAAGCAAAGGCCAGGGCCGGGACGAAAAAAGAGCGCATGAAAAATTCCTGAAAATAACTAAAAAAGGTCACATCAACTGGCACGAATCAACGCTTTGAGCGATGCATCGAACTGCTTCAAGGCATCAAGCTGTACATCGCGCTGCTGTTCGATCTGCGCAGCAATCTCCGGTGCGGCCTTGTCGTGCACCCACACCGATGGCAGCTGTTTGTGCACCGAGCCTTCGGCCTTGGCGATGTATTGCAGGTTCGTGTCATAAAACCGCGCAATAAAACGCGCCTCGACCTGGTCGTTACGCTGGGTCAGCAGTTGGTTATGGGTGTCGAGCATCACCACCACATCGGGGTGAGCCTGCATCAGGGCATCCAGGTTGTCGTACACGGTGACCGACAGGAAGGTGCCTTGCAACGAGCTCATCAACCAATCGATGGCCAGTTCCGGGTCGGAGCTGTTGACGAACGCCTCGCGGATACGCCCGTCGAGGGCATCCTTGGCGCCATTCAAGGCCATGTCGTGGTAGCGTTCAAGGTAGCTGAGATTGTCGCGGGTGTTGTCGCTCAGCAATACACCCACCGATTGCGCACGCTGCAGGGAGTCTACGCTACCGACGATAGGTAGCAAATGGCCTGTGGGCAGTTCATCGGCGATTGCCGCCGTGTTCATGACGACAGTGCCCAGCATCAGGGCCATCAAAGCCAGTTGGATAAATGTCCTCATCGCGCATTTCCTTGAGCAGCGTCTTGATGAGGCGATTTTCCGCCTTTCCTGTAAAAACAGAACTTGCGATGCTTGATGGTGACTATTATCTGAACCGATAGTGCGCACATAAAACTTATAAGGACCACGCCATGAAGCCCCACCAGAAAACCTTCGACCGCATCCGCGAGGCCGTACTGCCGGAGTTTCGCGAGCGGGTCGCCGATTACCTGGTCGACTATGAAACCGTGCTGCAGAACGACACCGCCGATGCCGAGCAGGTGAACGCCAGCGCCCAGCAACTGCGCGGCTATCTGCGCGGATTGAACACTACACGGGTACTGGGCATGGCGGATTGGGAAGACCTCGACCGCCGCGTGGAGCAGGCCTGGCTACGGGTGGTGGAAGCCGAATAAGCGGCTCGGCGTATCGACCAGCAACGCCTGCTCGACCTGCGCCGAACAGCCCAGGGCCTGGCGCTGCTCAACCACACTGGCATAGACCGTGGACGCTTCATGTTGGGTGTGCGGCCAGTCACTGCCCCACACCAGCCGATGCCGACCGAAACTTTGCAGCAGCAGCGGCATGGCCTCGCGCGCAAACGCCAGGTTCTGCGCGGGCGTGCCGGCCAGGCGGTAGATACCCGAGACTTTCAGCCACAGGTGGCCGCTGAGTCCCAGCTCCAGCAACTCGGCAAACCCACGTTGCTCAACCCCTTGCCGGGCATCGGGCCGGCCAAAGTGATCAATCACCAGCTTGACCCCGAACGGAATCAAGTGCCGAACCAGTTGCGGCAAGTCATCCACCTCGCGGTGCAATTCCACGTGCCAGCCGAGTTCGGCGATCAGCGCGAAAAACCCTTTCCAGCCCGGCCCGGCAAAATCCGGCAGCGCACGCCCCACCAGGTTCAAGCGCACCCCCACGACGCCCAGGCGGGCCATGGCCTGTAAAGCATCGCGACCGACGTCCGGGTCTACGACGACCACCCCACGCAACTGACCGGGCGCCTGCTGCAGGGCCGCGAGCAGGTATTGATTGTCGGTGCCGAGGAAGCTCGGTTGTACCAGCACGCCATGGCTGAGGCCATTGGCGTGCAGGTGGCTGAGGTAATCCCCCAGCGTGGCGTCGTACCCAGGGGTATAGCGCCGCTCACCGGCCAGGGTCAGCGCCTGGCTGAACACATGGGCGTGGGCATCGATGCCGGTGATGGGCGTGGAGCAGTTATCGAGCATGGTGGTCGTCTTTCATCCGTAAATAGGTCTCAGGCCTGCGCGCGCTGGCCGCTGGGGATGCTGTCGACCGGCGCCGCTTCCAACACGCGGCCACGGGTTTCCGGCAGGCACAGGGCGGCAATCACGGCGACCCCGTAGGCAATCCCGGCATCAATGCCGATGGCCGAGCCCAGCGACATCGAGTCGCTCATGTGCCCCACCAGGAACGGGAACACCGCCGACAGCACACGCCCGAAGTTGTAGCAAAAGCCCACGCCGGCACCGCGCACATCCGCCGGGTACAGCTCGTTGAACAACGCCCCCAGGCTGGCCGGAATGCCGGCGGCGAAGAAGCCCAGCGGGAAGCCGAGGAACAGCATCTGCGTATTGGTCAGCGGCAGGAACACATAGGCCTGCACGGTGACCACGCAGCACAGCGCGAACAGCACGATGTTCTTGCGCCGGCCGATGCGGTCGATCAGTAAGCCACTGACCACGCAGCCACACCAGAACGCAAAAATGATCACCGCCAGGTAGCCACCCGAGTTGAGCACCGACAGGTTGCGCTCGGTCTTGAGGAAGGTCGGCAGCCAGGTCATCACCGCGTGGTAACCGCCATGGGCGCCCAGGCCCAGCAGGCCGCCAAACAGCGTGACGCGGATCAGCTCGGGGCGAAAAATCCCGGCCAGCGACTTGAAGAAGCTCTGCGGGATGACCTGCTCTTTTTGCAGGCGCTGGAAGCTGTCGGGCTCTTCCACATTGCGGCGCACCCAGATGATCAGGAACGACGGCAGCAGGCCCACCACGAACATCACACGCCAGGCCATGTCCTGCGGCACAAACGAATAGATCAGCGCGAACACCCCGACCGCCACGCCCCAGCCCACGGCCCAGGCGCTTTGCACGGTGCCCATGACCTTGCCGCGATACTTGGGGTTGATGGTCTCGGCCATCAACACCGCGCCCGCCGCCCACTCACCACCGATGCCGAAGCCCTGCAGGGCCTTGACGATCAGCAACTGGTGGAAGCCGGTGACAAACGCCGAGATAAACGTGAAGAACGAGAACCACAGGATCATCCACTGCAAAGTGCGCACCCGGCCGTAGCGGTCGGACAAGGTGCCGCCGACCCAACCACCGATGGCCGAGGTGACCAGCGTGACCCCGCTGATCAGCCCGGCATCGCCCTTGCTCAAGGCGAACGCGGCGATCAGGGCCGGGATCGCCAGGCCGAACATTTGCACTTCCAATGCATCGAGGGACCATCCGCCGAAGCAGGCCCAGAACGTTTTGCGCTCCCGAGGAGTGACTTGGCGATACCAACTGAACATGATTTTTATCCTTATAGGTCAAACGCGAGGCAGCCGAGCACGAACCGCGCCGTTGCAAGGCCAGTGTTGGCAAACACGTGAAACTACGGGTGGTGCGTCAGCGGATATCCACGCGGTATCGGAAGTGCTCGGCGTGCCCGCGCGAGCGGCGCCACTCCAGCGGCTGCCCGGCGTAATCGCGGGCCAGGCGCTCGATCACCACCACCGGGCTGTTGACCGGCACCTGCAACAGCCGCGCGTACACCTCGTTGACCGACTCGGCGGTAAGGGTCTCCTCGGCCGAGGCCACTACTTGTCCACAGACGCTTTCATACACTGGGTAGAGCAACGGCCCCTGGGCTGACAAGTCGATGTCGAGCAACGCCTGGAAGCGCTTGCGCGGCAGCCAGATCTCTTCCGCCAGCAACGGCTGCACGTCCAGCAGACGGGTACGCACGATACGAATCACCTGGGCTTCGGCTTTCAGGCCGAGGGCCTCGCTGACCGCCGACGGCGCAGTCACGGATTCCACCGTGAGGATGCGGCTCTCGGGCACCTGGCGTTCGCCCGAGGGGCCTTGGAAACGGAAGAAGCGAAACAGCGACGACTGGAATTGCGGGCGGCGGACGAACGTGCCACGGCCCTGCTGGCGCTCAAGGATGCCCTCGCTCACCAGCGCATCCACCGCCTTGCGCACGGTGCCCGTGGAGATCTCGTATTCGGCGGACAGCACCGCTTCGGTGGGAATCGCTTCGCCAGGGCGCCAGCGATTGTTGGCGATCTGTTCGACCAGATGGTCGCGCAGGCGTTGATAGAGCGGCAGACGGGCATCACTGGAGAGCGTATTCATGGGGCCACATTCACTTTGTTATTTAGTCATATATATGAATATGGCGAGAGTATTTGCCGCGCGGGTGACGCCTGTCAAGGGCGCCACCGCAGGCGGGGGATGAATGGTGGCTTAAAGCGCAGGGCGTGGCAGGTTGACCCATTCCTGCACAGACGGCCGCGCCCACTGGCGCTGCGCGTAATCAACCAGCCCGGCGGGCACGCTGTCGCCGTTGAGAATCAGGCGATTGAGCATCACCGCCAGGTCCACATCGACAATCGACCACGCGCCGAACAGGTACTCCGGGTTACCCGCCAGCAGCGCCTGCGCCGCACTGATCAACGTACCTGCCGCGATCTCGGCCGCCGGCGACAGCGGCGGCATTGTCTGCCCGCAGAACACCACCAGCGTCGAACGCTCCTGGCGGATCGGCAGCAAGTCGCTGCGCAGCCACGCCTGCACCTGACGCGCCCGTGCCCGCTGCCTTGGCTCGACCGGATACACCGGCGTGTCCGGGTAAAGGTGCTCCAGGTACTCGGTGATCGCTGACGACTCCGACAGCGCAAAATCGCCGTGCACCAGCGTGGGCACGCGCTGGGTCAGGGACAGTTGGGCGAAATCGGCGGTGCGATTTTGCGCGGCGTCCAGGTCCAGGGTCACCACATCGAAGCCCAGGCCCTTTTCGCGCAGGGCGACGAACACCGACATCGCGTAGGGGCTGGTGTAGAGCGAATCAACATAGAGGCGCAACGGGGGCTGGTGCATGGCAGGGTCTCCTTGGGTGAAACCCCACGCTACGAGATGTCCGCCGAGAAAGACAATGCGCTGTTTTTATGGGGGCATTCCTCGCGGGAATAGCCGCTCAGCCGGCGAACCCGCCCTCCTCCAGAAAGCTGCGCTCGTCGGGTGTGGTGAGCCTGGCCAACACGTCGTTGCGGTGCGGAAACCGCCCGAAGCGCTCGATGATGCGCGCGTGTTCCTTGGCCCAGCGGTAGGTGTTGGCGTCCAACGCCGCGTTGAGCGCCACAGAGCGTTGCTGGTCAGCCGCATCCTCCGAGTGCTCAAACGGCAGGTAGCAGAACGCACGCAACGCGAGGTCCACCTGCTGATCGAGGCCGGCATCGACCATGCGCCGGGCATACAGGCGCGCCAGCGGGTCGGTGGCGAACATGTGCGCGGTCCCGCGAAACGCATTGCGTGGATATTGGTCGAGCAGGATCAACAGCGCCAGCGCACCGTCAGCCGTGTCCAGCCAGCCTTCCAGCTCACGCCGGGCCGCTTGCAAGTGGGTGGCGTGGAAGGTGTCGCGAAAGCTTGCGTCAAACCCGTCGTCCTTGGCGAACCAGCGCTTGGGGCCGGCGTGCTGCCAGAAATCGATGACGGACTGCGGCGTGTGTTCGGTCGTACTCACGGTGGCTATCTCCTGTAGGCGCCGGTTGGCCGGCACCTACAGTGGACCGTAGTGGGCGCTTAGAAGTCCACCGTGGCCGACAGCTTGATCGTGCGCGGCTCGCCCTGGGTCAGGTAGTTGTTGGCCGTCGATGCGGAAGCCCAGTACGCCTTGTTCGCCACGTTCTCGACGTTGGCGCGCAGGGTGACGTACTTGTCGTCAGCCTTGAAGCCATAGCGGGCGCCGAGGTCGACGCGGGTCCAGGCCGGGATGTTCAGGGTGTTGGTGGCGTTGACGTATTCCCCGCCGGTGCGCAGCAGCCGTGCGTTGACGGCGGCGCCCTGGAGGCCCGGGATGTCCCAGTCGGCACCCAGGTTGAACTGGAAGCGCGGCACGCCGGCGGCGCGGTTGCCATCGGTGGCGCCGTTGGAGGTGTTCTGCAATTCAGTGTGCATCCACGTGGCACCCGCCAGCAGGCGCAGGCCGTCGATGGGCTCGCCGAACACGTTCAACTCGACGCCTTTGTTGATTTGCTCGCCGTCGACATTGAACGTGCGGGTGCCGTTGGGGAACTGCGGCGTCACACTGTTGGGGTTGTTGTTGGTCGCGCTGTTGGGCTGTTCGATGCGGTAGACGCCGAGGGTCGCACCGTAGTTGTCCCAATCGAGCTTGACCCCGGCCTCGGTCTGTTTGCTGCGACTCGGCGGGAACACGTCGCCGCTGTTGGTGATGTCGACCGCCGTCGGCACCGTGGGCCCCTGGGCCAGCCCTTCGATCCGGTTGGCATACAACGACACGTGCTCCCACGGCTTGACGACCAGCCCATACACCGGCGTGGTGATGGACTCGCCATAGTTCGCGGTGCGTGCGCCGCTGGCGGTGTTCCAGCCATCCACTTCGATGGTCTGGCGACGCACGCCGACGGTCAACAGCACGCGGTCGTCGATGAAGCCGAGCGTGTCCGAAACGGCGGCGCTCTTGATACGGTTCTTGCCGACGACACGCGGGTCGTGAATGTCGCTGCCGAAGTAAGTGACGGTCGGGCGAGGCACCTGGGTCGGGTTGTACAGATTGCCCGGCCGACGGTTGGCCTGCAGGATCGCCTCGAACGCCGAACGCTGCTCACCCCAGATGCCAGACAACCCGAGATTGACCTGATGGGTCACCGGCCCAGTGTTGAAATGCCCGTTGAGGCCGGCCATGGCGCTCTTGTTGTCTTCATCATGGGGTGAGTACAGGAAGCCGACGCGGCCGCTGCCGTCATTGCCCACGTACAACGATGAATACTGGCCATTCTCGCGCGTGTGCTTGGCACCGCCGCCGACATAGGCGGTCCAGTTTTCAGTCAGGTCGTACTCGGCATTGAACATGCCGTAGGTGTCTTCCAGCTCCGACCAGCTCCAGTCCTGCGCATAGTTGTCCTTGGCCGAAGGCGCCTTCGGCACTTTGGTGCCATTGGGGTACACCACCGAGCGGCCATTGTTGATGCGTTCTTTCTGGTAGCCGAAGTCGGTGGACAGGCGCAGGCGATCACCCCGGTAATCCAGGGCCACGGCCACCAGTTGCGAGCTTTTGAATTCATCCTCGATGGCAGTATCGCCGCCATGCCGGGCCAGGTTGAGCCGCGCGCCAAAGCGGTTGTCTTCACCAAAGCGCTGGCCCACGTCGAGGTGGCCGCCGGCCTGGCCATCGGTGGTGGTGTCGAGGGTGACGCTGCGCGTGGCGATGTCTTCGGCGCGCTTGGGCACCAGGTTGACGCTGCCGCCAATGCCGCTGCCAGCCGGCGACACGCCGTTGACGAAGGCGTTGGGGCCCTTGAACAGCTCGACGCGCTCCAGCGCCTCGGTGGTGATGATTTGCCGCGGCAGCACGCCGTACAGGCCATTGAAGGCAATGTCATCGGTGTTCAACGGCAAGCCACGGATGGTGAACACCTGGGAGAAGTTGCCGAACCCGGAAGACTGGCGCACCGACGCATCATTGAGCAGCACATCGCCCACGGTGCGCGCCTGCTGGTCGGCGATGGTCTTGGCGGTGTAGCTGACCACGCTGAACGGCACATCGTTGATCGAACGATTGCCCAACACGCCCAATCGCGCCGAACGCGCGACCTGGCCACCGCCGTAGGTGTCCGCCTGCGCCCCGCCCTCGCCGCTGATGGTGGTAGCGCCCAGCTCCACCGCATCGCCGTTGGCCTGGGGCACCACGGTGTAGCCATTCGCGCCGGTGCTCTGCAGGGTATAGCCGCTGCCCTGCAGCAACTGCATAAAGCCCGACTGCGCGGTGTAACTGCCTTGCAGGCCTGCGCTGTGCTGGTCATTGAGCAGCTTGGAGTCGAACGACAACGGCACGCCGGACAACGCCGCAAACTGCGCCAGCACATTGCCCAACGGCCCGGCGCCGAGGTTGTAGCTGCGCGCCGCGCTGCTTGCCGGCTCGGCGGCCACGGCGCTGTGCAGCGGTGCGATGGCCGCGAGCGCGACGGCCAGGCTCAAGGCCTGCAAGGGGCGGATGGGGTGCGATGTGAAGGTCATGGGCATTCCTGTCGGCGCGGTGCAAAGTTGAGGGTTCTCCCCTACACCGCACGACAACGAAAAAGGTGTCAGCGAACAGGCAAAAAAGTTTCAGCGTGGCTCAACAGTGACCCAGTAACCGGTCAGGCTGCTGACCTTGACCGGCAACGTGTCCTGCAACAGGCGCAGGCTGGCATCGGTGTCGCGCAGCGGGAACGCGCCGGACACGCTCAACCCGGCCACACTGGCGTGACAGCGCAACACGCCCTGCCGGTAGCGGCCCAGCTCCTCGAGCAAATCCGCCAGGCGCATCTGCTGGGCCAGCAACATGCCGTTTTCCCAGGTCACTGCGCCCGCCTCCAGCGGCGCCACCGCCGCCACGCTGTCACTGCCGAACGCGCTCTGTTCGCCGGCCTTGAGGATCAGCCCCCGGCTGGCATGCAGCGGCAGCATTTCCACTGCGCCGTCGATCACCGCCACGCGGCTGCTCTGCTCCCCGACCCGCACACTGAAATGCGTCCCCAGCGCCCGCGCGCTGCCGTGAGGGGTCTGCACGCTGAACGGACGGTGCGTCGGCGCCGGGTCCTTGGCGGTGGTAATCAGCACTTCGCCTTGCAGCAATTCGATGCGCCGCACCTGATCGGTAAAGACGATATTCAGCGAGCTGGCGGTGTTGATCAGCAGGCGCGTGCCATCCGGTAACGTGAGGTTGCGCTGCTCGCCGATGGCGGTGTGCTGGTCGGCGGTCCAGGCCTGCCAGGGCTTGTGCTGCCAGGCCAACCAGCTCGCCGGCCCCGCCAGCAGCAACAGCCCGAGGGCCTGGCGCCGACCCAGGGCTTTCTTGCGGCCGATGCGCTTGAGGGTGTCGCCGGCAATCGCGCCGGGCACGCTGTTGAAGTCGCCGAGGATCGCTTCCGCCCGCTGCCAGGCCTGGGCGTGCTGCGCGCTGCGGCACTGCCATTGGGCGATGGCGCGACGATCCTCGTCGGTGGCGCTGCCGGACTGCAACTGCACCATCCAGTCAGCGGCCTCGCCGAGGATCAGCGGGTCGATCGACGGGCTCATGCCACGCTCAGGCAGGCGAGAAATGCATCGCGCATGTAGCGTTTGACCGACACCAGCGACACCTGCAGGTGCTCGGCGATCTGCGCGTAGGTCAAACCGTCGATCTGCGACATCAGGAAGGCCTGGCGGGTATTGTCGGGCAGGTCGCGCAGCATGGCTTCGATGCGGTACAGCGCTTCAAGGATCAGCCAGCGGGTTTCCGGCGACGGCACTTCCTGCTCGGGCAGGTGGGCAATGGTCTCAAGGTAGGCGCGCTCGACTTCCTGGCGGCGCCAACTGTCGATCATCAGGCCCTTGGCGATATGCGTGAGCAACGCACGCGGCTCGCTGCCAAAACCGTTGCCGGGCTGGCGGGTGAGCAGGCGCATGAAGGTATCGTGGGCCAGGTCGGCCGCGTCGCTGGCGTTGCCTAGCTTGCGGTCGAGCCAGCGGTACAACCATCCGTGGTGTTCGCAGTACAGGTCCTGGATAGGCAGATTGAGGGGGGACGACATGCGAGTCACCGGCGCGGGGCCAAGGAGTAATTAAGAATTGATCGCATTCTAATCTGCACGACGAAGCACGGCAACGCGCAAATTAATGTTATAGGATAACGCTCCTCGCCCGCCTGCCCTGTGATGCCGCCCATGACCGACGCTGTTCCCCAACGCCCACGCCTGCTGGCCATAGACGCCCTGCGCGGCCTGGTCATCCTGTTCATGCTGCTCGACCACGTGCGCGAAACCTTCCTGCTGCACCGCCAGGTCAGCGACCCGATGAACATCGACAGCACCGAACCCGCGTTGTTCGTGAGCCGCACCCTCGCCCACCTGTGTGCGCCGGTGTTTGTGCTGCTCACGGGTTTATCCGCGTGGCTGTACGGCCAGAAGTACCAGGGCCGGCGCGATGTGTCGGCGTTCCTGTTCAAGCGCGGGCTGTTCCTGGTGGTGCTGGAGTTCACCCTGGTCAACTTCGCGTGGACCTTCCAACTGCCGCCCAGCGTGATCTACATGCAAGTGATCTGGGCCATCGGCGTGAGCATGCTCGCCCTCGCCGCACTGGTGTGGCTGCCGCGTCCGTTACTGATCGCGGTGGCCCTGGTGATCATCGCCGGGCACAACCTGCTCGATGGCCTGCACTTCACGCCGGGGTCGGCGCTGCAAAACGCCTGGGCGATTCTGCATGAGCGCGGTTGGATCGAGGTTGGCGACGCGTTGCGCCTGCGGATCACGTATCCGGTGCTGCCGTGGATCGGCGTGATTGCCCTCGGCTACGGCCTCGGCCCGTGGTTCGCGAATACCCTGCAGCCGGCGCTGCGCCAGCGCTACCTGTTGCTGAGCGGTGCGGCGGCGTTGGTGGGATTCGTGGTGGCGCGCGCGGCCAATGGCTATGGCGAGAAACCCTGGCAGGCCTATGACGACGGTGTGCGGACGCTGATGAGCTTTTTCAACGTCACCAAGTACCCGCCTTCGCTATTGTTTCTGGCGCTGACCCTGGGGCTCGGGTTGCTGCTGTTACTGGCGTTTGAACGTGCCGGACAAAAACGCTGGATCGGCGTGCTCGCCACCTTCGGCGCAGCGCCGATGTTCTTCTACTTGCTGCATCTTTATGTGCTGAAAATGCTCTATGTCATCGGTGTGGCGCTGTTCGGGCTCAACCAGGGCAACTATTTCGGCGTCGACAGCATCGGCGCCATCTGGCTGGTCGCGTTAGTGCTGCCTGTGGCGTTGTACGTGCCAGTGCGTTGGTTCGCCAGACTGAAAGCCCGGCGGCGGGATTTGGCTTGGCTCAAGTACCTTTGACTCAACACGGCCGAGTGTAGGAGCTGGCTTGCCTGCGATTGCGGTGAGTCAGCACCAGCTGCATCCACAGACCCACCGCTTTCGCAGGCAAGCCAGCTCCCACATTTTTGACCGCATTCAGCCAGTCAGATGTGTGGTGGACGCACACAAGCCAAGGCGCCCGACCTCGCCGGACTCCAATACCTCTGACCCAACACGGACTAATGTGGGAGCTGGCTTGCCTGCGAAGGCGGTGGGTCAGCACCAGATGTATTCACTGACACGCCGCTTTCGCAGGCAAGCCAGCTCCCACATTTTTGACCGCATTCAGCCAGTCAGATGTGTGGTGGACGCATACAGGCCACCACGCACCGACCTGGCCGGACTCAAATACCTCTGACTCAACACAGCCTAATGTGTGGCTTGCCTGCGAAGGCGGTGGCTCAGCACCAGATGTATTCTCACGTTGAAACCAAATGCACATAGAACGCGTGAAACATGAAATACGCGCACACCGCCAGCGCCAAGCCCATGCTCCGGTTGAACAGCGTGAAGGCCGACGCCCCATTGATGCGCCGCCCCAGCACCGCACCCAGCAGCGCATACACCCACGGCGCACCAAACGCCCCGAATGCCAGCAATGCCGAGACCCCGGCGATGGATGCCCCGGTAATGTGCGCCGCCGGCAACATCACACTGGTGATCGGCAACACTGCCATGATGCCCTTCGGGTTGAGCAACTGGATCACCAGGCCATTCCAGAACGTGAGGGTCCTGGTCGCAGGGCTTGCAGACTCTTCAACTTCGGTGCGCGCGTTGAACACCTGATAGGCGAGGTACAACGTGTACACCCCGCCAATCAACGAGATGTACGGCAGCACCGCCGGGGAGATGAGCGCTTCGCCGGTGTAGCCAAACAGCACGAACAACAACAGCATCGCGCAACCAACGCCGATGAAAAACCCGGTGGAGCGCCGGAACTGGCCGGTGAGCCCGGCATTCAGGCCCATGAAATTCACCGGACCTGGGCTGTACATGACGCTGAAGGCGTAGAGGAAAATATCCATGGGGAACCCGCAATAGAAGAAGTGAGGCGAGTCTACTGAGCCGCCCTGGCGTGCTTCTTGAACGTTTGTGGTCCCAAGTGCTGGCACGCTCTGTGGTATTACGCCTACCCTGTAATAACGCCCAGTCGACGAAAGCCCCCCATGATCAAAGCCAGTCTGCGTAGTCACCTGACCCTGTGGTTTGCCGGTTTGTCGTTACTCACGTTATTGAGCGTGGGGGTCTATGTCGGCCATATCGCCACCGAACAGATGAAACAGGCCAGCGGCAACGCCCTGTTGAGCACGGCCCGCTCGACGGCGGCGCTGCTGGCGGTGCAATTGCGTGAACGCCAGTTGGAAGTTTCGCTGCTGAGCAAGGCGCCGATCATGCGCAAGGGCGACCTGGACGCGCCGGACATCCTGACCTTGATGGAGCTGCGCACCCAGTCGCGCGCCGAATACGCGTGGATGGGCGTGGCCGACGCCAACGGGCAAGTGCGCCAGGCGGTCAACGGGTTGCTGGTCAATCAGTCGGTGAAGCAGCGCCCGTGGTTCCAGGCCGGCCTGCGCGGCGAGTACACCGGTGATCCTCACGAGGCGGTGCTGCTGGCCAAGCTGTTGCCGGGTTCGCCGAGTGGCGAGCCGTTGCGCTTTATCGACTTTGCCGCGCCGATTCGCAACGCACAAGGCGAAACCATCGGCGTGCTGGGCGCTCATGCGCACTGGCGCTGGGTGACGCAGATCGTCGATTCGGCCGTGATGCAAAAAGATGCGATCCCACAGATCGAGGCGCTGATCGTCGACTTCGATGGCAAGGTGCTCTACCCGGAGTTGCTGGCCGGCGAGCAAATGCCGCCAGACAACTTGCGCAGTGCGTCCGGCTGGTCGACCGGCAATGGCTACGTCACCGCCTCCATCGCCGTGCCGAGCCCGTCCAACGCGAAAATGACCTGGTACATCATGGTGCGCCAACCGCTGGATGTAGCGCTGGAACCGGCGCGCACCCTGCTCTACAAATTGCTGGTGCTGGGCTTGCTGGCTGCGGTCGTGTTTGTGCTCGCCGCCTACTTCCTGGCCTCCTCCCTCAGCCGCCCGATCGAGCGCCTGGCCAAATCGGCCAAACAGGTGCAGAACCACCAGCCCGGCGCGGTCTTCCCTCAGGACCACCCCGTGCTGGAAATCGCCCAATTGGGTCGCTCCCTCACCGGCATGACGCAATCATTGCTCTCCAAGGAACGCGAACTGCAAGAAGCCAACGCCTCCCTGGAAGCCACCGTGGCCCAACGCACCGCCGACCTCACCCAGGCCAACGCCGACCTGCTCAAACTGGCGACCCACGACGCCCTGACCGGCGTGTTCAACCGGCGTCGCTTCGATGAAAAACTGGCCGAGAACAGCCTGCTGTTCCAGCGCACCGGGCGTACCTTCGCGCTGCTGCTGATCGACGCCGACTACTTCAAGCGCGTCAACGACACCTACGGCCACGCCATCGGTGATGACGTGCTGTGCCAGCTCGCGGCGCTGATCGAAAACACCACCCGCGCCACCGACTTCGTCGCGCGCTACGGCGGTGAGGAGTTCGCCGTGCTGCTGCCCGAAGTCGAGGAGCCGGACAGCCCCGAAGTGGTCGCTGAAAAAATCCGTGCGGCCGTGGAAGCCGCCGTGTTCCCGACAGTCGGCCATGTGACGGTGAGCATCGGCGTCGGTGTGGCCGAACCCTCGGACCGCGATTCCCTGGCGCTGCTCAAACGTGCGGACATGCGCTTGTACGAGGCCAAGGGCTCAGGCAGAAACCGCGTGGCCTGAGCCCCGTCCGGGACCGTGGCGAGGGAGCTTGCTCCCGCTGGGGTGCGCAGCTGCCCCCATCCCCGCCATGGAAAGCCCGATGCTTCAATCAATCAACCCATTCGCGTCATAAAACGGGTACGGCCCCGGGTACTCCCCTAACACGCCGTTGTGGCTGATCAACCCCTGCTGCGCATCCCAGCGATGCAGCAGGTACCCCGCCGGCTCCAGGTTGAAATGCGCCGGCGCGGTATCTTGCAAGTCCAGCACGATCTGGTGCGAAGTGCCGGGGCACACGCAACTGATGCTGCCGCCGAAACGCCGCTGCATTGGCCGGTGCAGGTGCCCACACAATAGGCGCTCCACTTGCGGATGGCGGGCCACGACTGCTTCCAAAGCCGCCGCATTGATGAAGGGCTCACGATCCATATGCCCGATGCCGCTGATAAACGGCGGGTGATGCAGGATCAGCAGCGTGGGCGCGTCGGGGCGCAGTGCCAACTGCTCGTCGAGCCACTGCAATTGGCTGTCCAGCAACTGCCCGCCGTGGCCGCCCGGAATGGTCGAGTCGAGGCCGATCAGGCGCAGTGGATGCGCGTCCACCACCCAGTCCAGCGGCCCCTCGGCCGAGGCCGGCAAATAGGCGTGATCACCGAACGCATCGAGCATCGGCCCGCGCGCGTCGTGATTGCCGGGCACCAGGTAGACCGGCATGTGCAGGCGCGCCAGTTCAGGGTGCAGCACCGCGTATTCATCGGCGCGGCCGAAGTCCACCAGGTCACCACTGACCACCACGATATCGGGCCGTGGGTGGCTGGCGTTCAGATGATCGACGGCGCGGCGCAGCGCACCGAGGGTATCGACCACGCCATAGGTGAGGCGCTGGCCGGCTTTAAGGTGCAGATCGCTGATCTGCGCAACAACAAAGGCACGATTGGACATAAGTTCTCAGGCGTTCAAGGTGAACAACATGTGCGGTGTGATCGCCAGGGCAATCGGCGCGCCCACGGCGTAGAGCTGGTTGTCGCTGCTGTCGACCAGCAACGGTTGCGGACCGCCCACATCCACCAGCAGGCGGCTCTGCGCGCCCTGGAAAAACTGCGCCAGCAGATGACCGTGCAGGTGCCCCTCGCCTTCCATCACGCGCAGGTGTTCAGGGCGGCAGTACACCGTGCCGGGCAGGTTGGCCGCCTGCCACGGCAATTCGCCGCCGCAGACTTTCAGGCCCAGGGGCGAGGCTTCGAGCACCGAGAACGCATTCAGGTTGCCGACGAATCCGGCGACGAACGCGTTGGCCGGTTTCTGGTAGATATCCCGCGGGCTGCCCAACTGCGCCACGCGGCCGTGTTCCATCACCAGGATGCGATCACCCAGCGCCATGGCTTCACCCTGGTCGTGGGTGACGAACACCGAGGTGATCCCCAGGCCCCGCAGCAGTTGATCCAACTCGCTGCGCAGGCGCTCACGCAATTGCGCATCGAGGGCCGCCAGCGGCTCATCGAGCAACAGCACTTTCGGGCGCGGTGCCAATGCACGGGCCAGGGCCACGCGCTGGCGCTGGCCGCCGGACAACTCGTGGATGCTGCGCTTGCCGTGGTGATGCAAGCCCACCAGTTCCAGCAACTCGTCGCAGCGCTTGTTGCGTTCGGACGCCGACACGCCGCGAATCTTCAGGCCGTAGACGATGTTGCCGGCCACATCCAGGTTGGGGAACAGCGCGTAATTCTGGAAGACCATGCCCACGTCGCGACGCTCGATGGGCAGGCGGGTCACGTCCTGGTCGCCGAACAATACCTGGCCGACATCCGGACGTTCGAGGCCGGCAATCAGGCGCAACGTGGTGGTCTTGCCGCAACCGGACGGGCCGAGAATCGCCAGGGTTTCGCCGCCTTCGACGGTCAGGTTCAAGTCATGCACGGCCACGGTGCCGTCGGCGAACGCCTTGCGACAGCCTTGCAGGCGAATAGTGATAGCAGTCATCGACGTTCTCCACGGGACAAACGCGCGCTGATGGCCTGCAACGCAATCAACAGCGGCACGATCATCAGCAAAAAGATAAGGGTGTAGGCGCTGGCGATTTCCAGGCGCGCCGAGGCGTAGCTGTCGGCCAGGCCCACCGGCAGGGTCTTGGTCATCGGTGTGTGGAGCATCCAGGTCAGGTTGAATTCACCCAGGGACAAGGTCACCACCATCAGCACACCGGCGAGGATCCCCGCGCGGCAGTTGGGCACCACCACGCTGAAAAAGCGCTTGATCGGCCCGGCGCCCAAGCTCGCCGCCGCCTCTTCCAACACCGGCAAGTGCTGGCGCTGCATCACCGCCATCACCGGGCGCACCAGGAACGGCAAGGTGAACAGCACATGCCCGACCAGGATGAACAACCAGCTGCTGCGGAACGTGCCAAACTGGCCGTAGGTCAGCAGCAAGGCCAGCGCACTGGCCAACCCCGGCATCGCCACCGGCAGCACCATCAACTCTTCGAAGGCACGGCTGAAGCGGTTGTTCATGCGCACCAGGGCATAGGCCGCCGGCACGCCGATCACGCAGACGCACACCGCGCACGCCAGCGCCAGTTGCAACGACAGCCATACCGTCGGCGAATAGGCCTGCCAGACCTGGATCAACCAGTCGAAGGTCAAGCCACTGGACAGCCCCACAAAGAAATTGCGCGTGAGCCCGGCGAGCAATGACATCAGCACCGGCACCAGCATGAAGGCGCACACCAGCAAGGTGAACAGCAGTTGAATCACAAACAGCGATGAGCGCTTCACAGGACCGTCCCCGCATTTTTCACCAGCCGGCGCGTGAGCAGCAAGACCGCCCAGGTCAGCGCACCCAGCACCACCGACAACGCGGCGGCGACAGCAAAGTTGGCGTAGTTGGTGAACACGTTGTAGATCGCCACCGGGGTCACATTCAGGCGCGTGCCCAAGGTAAACGCGGTGCCGAAGGCGCCCATGGAGGTGGCGAAGCAGATCGCCCCGCACGAGGCCAAAGCCGGCGCCAGGCCGGGCACGATCACGTCGCAGACCACGCGCCAGTGCCCTGCCCCCAGCGAATGCGCGGCTTCTTCCAGGCTGCGGTCGAGGCTTTCGCACGCGGCCATCACCGTGAGGATCACCCGTGGAATCGAGAAGTACAGGTAGCCGATAAACAGCCCGGCCAGCGAGTAGGCAAAGATCCAGCGCTCACCCGCCAGTTGCAGGCCGAGGGAGGCCAGCAGGCCCTGGCGCCCCGCCAACAGAATCACCAGGAACCCCACCACCACTCCTGGAAACGCCAAGGGAAAGGTCAGCAGCGCGACCAGGGCCGAACGCCCGAAGAACTGCTGGCGCGCGAGGAACACCCCGCTGATGCCGCCGATCAACAGCGCGACCAGTGTCACTACGACCGCCAGCACCAGCGTCTGCCCCAGGCTGCCCAGGTATTGCGCACTGCTGAGTACCTGCCAGTAACCGCTGCCGAGGCTGTCGCGGCTCTCGGCGCCGAGCAGCATCAGGTGGGCCAGCGGCAACAGCCAGAACGCGAGCAGTACCGCACAGGCCGGGGCCAACGCCCAGGCCGCGTGTTTTGCCGATGCTGCCACTTACTTGACCTCGTTCAGGTAACGGGCGGCGAAGGCTTCCTGCACGGCGGCCATTTTTTCGTAGTCGACCACGCCGGCGCGGGCGTAGTCGCTGTCGGGCAGGAATTGCGCGGCGACGTCGGCAGGCATTTTCAGCGGGCGCACCGGGCGCAGATAAGCCTTGGCCCACAGTGCCTGGCCGGCGTCGGACAGCACGAAGTCGAGGACTTTTTGCGCATTGGCGCGGTGCGGCGCGTTGGCCACCAGGCTCATCACGTAGGGCACGCTGATGCTGCCTTCCGTGGGGATCACGAAGGCCACGTTGGCGTTGTCTTTGTAGCGCGCGCGGTAGGCGTTGAAGTCGTAGTCCACCAGGATCGGCAACTCACCGGAGAGCACCCGCGCGTACGCGGTTTGCTTGGGTACGATGGGCGCGTTTTTCGCAAGCTTCTGGAAGTAGTCGATGGCCGGGGCGAAGTTGTCGAGGTCGCCGCCCAGGGCGCGGTTGATCGCTACCGCCGAGACGTAGCCGACAAACGCGCTGGACGGGTCCAGGTAACCGACCATGCCTTTGTATTCAGGCTTGAGCAGGTCGGCCCAGCTGTGCGGCACCGGCAAGCCACCGAGCGCGTCGACGTTGACCATGATGCCCAAGGTGCCGGAATGGATCGCGAACCAGTGGCCGTCCGGGTCCTTGAGGCCGGCGGGAATCTGCTCCCAGCCCTTGGGTTTGTAGCCGTCGACCACGCCGGCCTTTTGCGCCTGCAGGCCGAAGGTCACGCCGTAATACACCACGTCCGCCACGGGGGCGGCCTTCTCGGCCACCAGTTGCGCCAGGGACTGGCCGGAGTTCTTGTTGTCGAGCGGCACCTGCACACCGGTGTCGGCAGCGATGGCCTTGAGTTGGGTGCCCCAGTCGGCCCAGTCCGGCGGGCAGTTGTAGCAAATTGCGGTGTCGGCGGCCTGGGCCAGGCCGGCCATACCGCAGAGCAGCACGGCTGCCAGGGTTTTACGCAATGCGCGCATCGAAGCTCTCCTCATGGGGTTGAGTGCTGTCGCCCGGCCGGATATGGCAAGGCAGGCAGTGGGATATCGGGTCGTTACCGGCGATCTGCGCCAGCAGTTGATCAATCACCGTGCTGGCGAGCAGTGCGATGGGCTGCACCACGCTGCACAGGGTCGGGTGCATCTGGGTGCCGAGGGCGATGCCGTCAAAGCCCACGACCGACAGTTGCTGCGGCACCTGCCAGGCATTGCGGCGCAGTTCGGCGATCAGGCTGATAGCCAGGAAATCGTTGGAACACACCAGCGCAGTCGGCGCCTGGGGCCCTTGCAGGCAGGCTTCGATAGCAGCGAATTCGGCCTGGGTGTGGGCCGGCATTTCGATCACCGGCCGGCTTGCAAGCCCGTATTCGCTCATCGCATCGCAGTAGCCCGCATAACGCAGCCGGGCCCGGTCCGACTGCAACGCGGGCCCGGCGACCATGCTGATGCGCCGGTGACCGGCTTCCAGCAAGTAGCGGGTAGCCAGGGCCATGCCCGCGCGGTTGTCGACCGACACGGCGCTGTAGTTGGGGTTGCCGGGTTGGTGGTAGGCGAGCACGAACGGGGTTTTTTCGCTGTTCAGGCTGCTGAGGACGGTGTTGCTTTCGGCGTCGGTCACCGTCAGCACCAGGCCGTCGACGCGCTGGCGCAGCAACTCTTCGACCACGCTGCTTTCGCGCTCGCTGTCGTAGTCCGTGGTGGCGAGCACCAGGCTGTAGCCGCGCAACCGCGCCGCACGCTCCATGGCCTGGAACTGCTCGGCGAACACCGGGTTGAGCAGGTTGGGCACCACCACGCCAATCAATTGGGTGGTTTGCAGCCGCAACTGGCGGCCGAGCAGATTGGGGCGAAAGCCCAGCTCGCGGGCGGCGGCAAACACTTGCTCGCGAGTGGTCGGGCGCACTTGGTCGGGGGAAGCAAAGGTGCGGGCGGCAGTGGCACGGGATACCCCGGCCAACCGCGCAACGTCTTTCAGGTCAGTCATCGTCACTCGCTTGAGATCGATCTCATTGGCGAGGACAGTAGCGAGGGAATGTGGCAGTCACATGGTGGGCAGATGACAGTTTGATGTCACCGATAACCTGCAGGAGCCCGCTTGCCGGCTCCTACAGGGGGGTGTGGAGCCATCCTTTGTCGAGTGCGATCGCCAGGATGTGCTGGGCAGGCAGGTATCGGGAAATGGCCTGACAGGCGATGTCGAATTCTCCCGTCAATGCCTGACGAAACTCGGCCAGGCCGCCCGAAGCCTCCAGCCAGTGCACTGTCCATGCGTCCATTCTCACCTCTCGTCGCCCCAACCTGGTTCAATCACCATGACCGTTCATCATCCTCACGGGCTGTCATATTGGCAGGCCAGATTAAAGGCGGCGCAGCAAAATCCGCCCACTAACCTTTCGATCTGATCCAAGTGCGGGCACAATGCGTGTCCTTTTTTGGCAGGCACCGCCGCAGGCTCTCAAAAATGATCAAAACGCCGTACTACCTCATCGATAAACAGAAGCTTCTGGTCAACATGCAGAAGATCGCTTACGTGCGCGAACAGTCCGGCGCCAAGGCCCTGCTGGCGCTCAAGTGCTTTGCCACCTGGTCGGTGTTCGACCTGATGCAGCAATACATGGACGGCACCACCTCGTCGTCGCTGTATGAGCTCAAGCTCGGTCGCCAGAAGTTCGAAGGCGAGGCGCACGCCTACAGCGTGGCCTGGGCCGACGATGAAATCGAAGAGATGCTGGATAACTGCGACAAGATCATCTTCAACTCGATCAGCCAGCTGCAGCGTTTTGCCGAACGCAGCGAAGGCAAGACCCGTGGCCTGCGCGTCAACCCGCAGGTGAGCAGCTCCGACTACCTGCTGGCCGACCCGGCGCGCCCGTTCAGCCGCCTGGGCGAATGGGACCCGGAGAAGATCGAAGGCGTGATCGAGCAGATCTCAGGCTTCATGTTCCACAACAACTGCGAGAACGGCGACTTCAGCCTGTTCGACAAAATGCTCGGCACCATCGAAGAACGCTTCGGCGCGCTGCTGCACAAGGTCAAGTGGGTCAGCCTCGGCGGCGGCATCCACTTCACCGGTGAAGGCTATGCGCTGGACGCGTTCTGCGCGCGCCTGAAGGCGTTCTCCGAGAAGTACGGCGTACAGGTTTACCTGGAGCCCGGCGAAGCGGCGATCACCAACAGCGCCTCGCTGGAAGTGACCGTGCTCGACACCCTCTACAACGGCAAACACCTGGCCGTGGTCGACAGCTCCATCGAAGCGCACCTGCTGGACCTGCTGATCTACCGCCTCAACGCCAAGCTGGCACCGAGCGAGGGTGAACACACCTACATGGTGTGCGGCAAATCCTGCCTGGCCGGGGACATCTTCGGCGAGTACCAATTTGATCGTCCGCTGGCCATCGGCGATCGGCTGTCGTTCATCGACACCGCGGGCTACACCATGGTCAAGAAAAACTGGTTCAACGGCCTGAAAATGCCGTCCATCGTAGTGAAACAACTCGACGGTACAGTCGAAGTGGTTCGTGAATTTGGTTACGACGACTACCTGTCCAGCCTTTCGTAAGCTGGCGGATAAAGGAGAGATAAAGCAATTGAAAAAGAACGTTCTTATCATTGGTGCAGGAGGTGTCGCCAAGGTGGTGGCCCACAAGTGCGCGCAGCACAACGACGAACTCGGTCGTATTGCTATCGCGTCGCGCAACATCTCCAAATGCCAGGCCATCATCGACAGCGTCAAGGCCAAGGGTAGCCTCAAGGTACCCGCCGACATCCAGGCCTTCGCGCTGAACGCTTTGGACGTGGAAGCGACCAAGGCCCTGATCCGCGAGACACAGTCGCAGATCGTCATCAACGTGGGTTCCGCGTTCCTCAACATGTCGGTCCTGCGTGCCTGCATCGACACGGGCGTCGCGTACCTCGACACCGCCATCCACGAAGAGCCGGGCAAGGTCTGCGAGACCCCGCCGTGGTACGGCAACTACGAATGGAACCACCTGGAAGAGTGCAAACAGAAGAACATCACCGCCATCCTTGGCGTGGGCTTCGACCCGGGTGTCGTCAACGCGTACGCCGCGCTGGCGCAGCAACAGCATTTCGACCGCATTGATTCGATCGACATTCTCGACGTCAATGCCGGCTCCCATGGCAAATACTTCGCCACCAATTTCGATCCGGAAATCAACTTCCGCGAATTCACCGGACAGGTGTGGAGCTGGCAGAACAGCCAGTGGACCAGCAACACCATGTTCGAAGTCAAGCGCACCGACGACCTGCCGGTAGTCGGCTCGCAGAACCTCTATCTCACCGGCCACGATGAAGTGCACTCGCTGTCGAAAAACCTCGACGTGCCCAACGTGCGGTTCTGGATGAGCTTCGGCGAGCACTACATCAACGTGTTCACCGTGCTGAAAAACCTCGGCCTGCTCTCCGAAAAGCCGGTCACCACCGCCGAAGGCCTGGAAGTCGTGCCGTTGAAACTGGTCAAGGCCGTGCTGCCCGACCCGTCGTCGCTGGCGCCTGGCTACACCGGCAAGACCTGCATCGGCGACCTGGTCAAGGGCACCAGGAACGGCCAGCCGCACGAGGTGTTCATCTACAACGTGGCGGATCACGAAGAAGCCTTCGCCGAGACCGACAGCCAGGGCATCTCCTACACCGCAGGCGTGCCTCCGGTCGCTGCTGCGCTGCTGGTAGCCCGTGGTGAATGGGATGTGCAACGCATGGCCAACGTCGAGGAACTGCCGGCTGAGCCGTTCCTCAAGGCGCTGGACGTGATGGGCCTGCCGACTCGGATCAAAGACGAGCACGGTGATCGGGCTTGGGATGCGATTGCCTGATAGGCGATGGCTGACCGAACAAAAAATGCGCCCCAAGGGGCGCATTTTTTGTTGGGACTCACATAACTATCAAAGAACAATGAAGATCAAAATGTGGGAGCGGGCTTGCTCGCGAATGCGGTGTGCCAGTCACTGCATCTGGCGACTGATACACCGCATTCGCGAGCAAGCCCGCTCCCACATTGAATTGGCCGTGTTCTTGAGAATGGGGCTATTCAAGATTGCGCGCCGAATTGCTCAACGCCCTGGAGCACTGCAACAACGCCGGCGCCAACTGCTTCTCCGCATCCGCCCGACTCCAGCGACTGGTCGGCGCCACCACATGCACCGCCGCCACTGGCCGGCCATTCGCGCCCAGCACCGGTGCGCCGATGGTCATGTCGCCGAGGAACAGTTCCTGGGCATTGACCGCATAGCCCTGCTCACGCACCTGCTGCAACGATTCCAGGATCCTGTCGACCTCGGTCAATGTCTGGCTGGTGTGCGCAATGCGCTGGCTGTGCTCGATCAGCGCCAACGCTTCATCCGTAGGCAACGCGCTCAAATACGCGCGCCCCGACGCCGTGCAGTACATCGGCACCCGCGAGCCGATCGGCATGTGCACCGGCACAAAACCCGCGCTGACGAACCGCGCGATATAGGTCATGTCGTAGCCCGCAGGCTCGGTCAGGCATGAGGTTTCGCCGGTCAGCCGCGTGAGTTCGGACAGGAACGGGTTGGCCACTTCGATCAGCGAATGCGCGTCCAGGTAACTGAAGCCCAACTCCAGCACGCGCGGGGTGAGTTGGTAATGCCGGGTGCGCGAGTGTTTCCGAAGGTAACCCAGGCTTTCGAGGGTAAACACCATGCGCTGGGCCGAGCTTTTGGTCATGCCAGCGGCCTCTGCCACCTCTGCAAGGCTCATGCTGCGGCGCTGGGCGCTGAATGCCTTGAGCACCGACAGGCCTTTTTCCAGGGATTGGTTGTGCAAACTGTTGCGTTCTTCGGACATGGCGAACTCGCGGTCAGGACGATCAGGCGTGGCGATATTTCTACCCTAAATCGCAAAAATAGACTACTAAATATCGCATATCGATACGACAAGTTCATTTTGTGGAATTTACGTAGCGATATTCGACTTACTCCAATCGAAATGGCACAGAGCTTGCGGTTTCATCGGCAGCCGCTTGCGCTACTGACTTTCCGTTTTCCTTTTGGAGTAACCCGATGAACAGTCTTTCGCCCGTGTTTCGCCGCCTCGCCTTCGCCGTGTGCGCCACGCTCTGCGTCAGCGCCGCGCACGCAGAAAGTGCGTCCACGTACAAAGTCGGTGCAACGGCCAGTGGTTCGCCGTTCACCTTCCTCGATATCAAGAGCAACAGCATCCAGGGGGTGATGGTCGACGTGGCTGAAGCCGTCGGCAAGGCCGGCGGCTTCACCAGCCAGATCGAACAGACCAACTTCGCCGCGCTGATCCCCTCCCTCACCTCCGGCAAGCTCGACTTCATCTCCGCCGGCATGCTCAAGACCGAAGAACGCACCAAGGTCGTCGATTTCAGCGCCCCGGTGTATGCCTACGGTGAAGGCTTGATCATCAACGCCGAAGACAACACCGCTTACCCCGACCTCACCCCGTTGAAGGACCAGGTCGTCGGCGTGCAGGCCGGCACGATCTTTTACGATCAACTGAACAAGCTCGGCATCTTCAAGGAAATCCGCACCTACGACTCGATTGGCGAGATGGTCCGCGACCTGTCCCTGGGCCGCATCAAGGCCGCCGTTGGCGACCAGCCAGTGGTGGCGTACCAGATCCGCCAGAAACTGTTCAAAGGCGTGAAACTCGCCGCCGACTACCAACCGGTCAACGTCGGCGAGGTCTGCCTGGTAGTGCGCAAGGGCGACGCACAAACCCTCGAACGCCTGAACACTGCCATCGCCAGCATCAAGGCCGACGGCACCCTGGACAGCATCCTCAAGAAGTGGGGACTTGATACCCAGGTGCGCCCATGAACCTGGCTGAGTTCCTGCAGAACGCCCAGGATTTCCTGCCGATTCTGCTGCAGGGTGCCTGGGTGACGATCCAGATCACCGTGCTGTCGTTCCTGCTCAGCAGCGCCATCGGCCTGGTGCTGGCGTTGCTCAAGCTGTCGCCGATCCGCGCGCTGTCGTGGACGGCGAGCACCATCATCAACGTGATCCGTGGCCTGCCGATCATCGTGCAGCTGTTCTACATCTACTTCGTCCTGCCGGACATGGGCGTGCACCTCACGGCGTTCTACGCCGGGGTGATCGGCATGGGCATCGCCTACTCGGCGTACCAGGCCGAGAACTTTCGCACCGGCATCATTGCGGTCGAACAGGGCCAGCGCGAGGCCGCCGAAGCCCTGGGCATGCGCTCGGCGTTGATGATGCGCCGGGTGATCCTGCCGCAGGCGTTTCGCATTGCCTTGCCGCCCTACGGCAACACCCTGGTGATGATGCTCAAGGACTCGTCCCTGGTGTCGACCATCACCGTCGCCGAGATGACCCGCCAGGGCCAACTGATCGCCTCGTCGACCTTCCAGAACATGACCGTCTACACCCTGGTCGCCCTGCTCTACCTGCTGATGAGCCTGCCGCTGGTGTATGGCCTGCGTCGTATGGAGCAGCACCTGGGCCGGAGGAAAAAAGCATGATCGAGATTCGTCAGCTGCAAAAACATTACGGCAGCCACCGCGTATTGCACGGCGTCGACCTCGACGTGGCCAAGGGCGAAGTGGTGTGCCTGATCGGCCCCTCGGGCTCGGGCAAATCCACCCTGCTGCGCTGCATCAATGCACTGGAAGCCTACGACGGCGGCACGATCAGCGTGTTCGGTGAAACCGTGCAGCGCGGCAGCAAGACCGTGCACGCCCTGCGCAGCCGCATGGGCATGGTGTTCCAGCGCTTCAACCTGTTCCCGCACCGCACGGTGCTGGAAAACGTGATGGAGGGCCCGGTGTACGTCAAGGGCGAGTCGCCTGGGCAAGCGCGCGAGGAAGCCCTGGTGCTGCTGGAAAAAGTCGGCCTGAGTGCCAAGGCCGACGCCTACCCGGAACAACTCTCCGGCGGTCAGCAGCAGCGCGTGGCCATCGCCCGCGCCCTGGCGATGAAACCCGAAGCCATGCTGTTCGACGAACCCACCTCGGCCCTCGACCCGGAACTGGTCGGCGATGTGCTGGCGGTGATGCGCACCCTGGCCGATGAAGGCATGACCATGATCGTGGTCACCCACGAGATGGGCTTTGCCCGCGAAGTGGCCGACCGCGTGTGCTTCCTGCATGGCGGCTACATCGTCGAGAGCGGCCCGGCCGAGCAGGTGCTGGGCGACCCGCAGCACGCGCGCACCCAGGACTTTCTGCGGCGCGTGCTGCACCCCACCGGCACTACAAGGAGCCTGTCATGAAATCGTTGTGGTCGGCGACGGCGCCGTCCGTGCTGCCAACGCCCGCGCTGGCGGAGTCGCTGAAGGTCGACGTGGCGATTGTCGGGGCGGGCTATACCGGCCTGTCGACGGCGCTGCACTTGGCCGAGCGCGGGGTCAGTGTGTGCGTGCTGGAGGCTAATGAGCCGGGCTGGGGCGCCTCGGGGCGCAACGGCGGGCAGGTCAATCCGACACTCAAATACGACCCGGAGCAACTGGTGCAGATGTTCGGACCGGAGCGCGCCGAGCCACTGATCTCGACGGTGTCGAATTCGGCGGACCTGGTGTTCAGGTTGATCGACAAGCACGGCATTGATTGCGCGCCGGTGCGCAAGGGCTGGATGCAGGTGTCGTACACGCAAAAGGGCGTGGCCGGGCTGCATGCACGCGCCGAGCAATGGGCGCGACGCGGCGTGCCGGTGCAGCGTCTGGATGCAGCAGCGGTGGCCGCGCGCATGGGCAGCGAGGCGTTCGCTGGCGGCTGGCTGGACGGCCGTGCCGGGGCGATTCAGCCGCTGGCGTATGCCCGTGGGCTGGTCGGCGCGGCGTTGGCGGCGGGTGTGCGCATTCATGGGCACAGTGCGGTGACAGGGTTGCAGCGCCAGGGCGGCGGATGGCAACTGCAGACGGCTGGCGGGGCCCAGGTCACGGCCGATCAAGTGGTGCTGGCCACCAACGGCTACAGCGGCAACCTGTGGCCGGGGATGGCGCAGAGCATTCTGGCGGCGAACAGTTTTATCGTCGCCACCAAGCCGCTGAGTGGGCGCGCGGCAGAGTGCATCCTGCCGGGACAGGAAACCGTGTCCACCGCGCAACGGCTGCTGCTGTACTTTCGCAAAGACAGTCATGGACGCTTATTGATGGGGGGACGCGGGCTGTTCAACGATCCCACATCACCGGCCGACTTTGCACACCTGGAGCGCTCCCTGGCGCTGCTCTTTCCGCAATTGGGCCCGCTGGAATTCGAGTACCGCTGGGCCGGGCGCATCGCAATCACCCGCGACTTCATGCCCCACGTGCACCAACCCGCGCCTGGGCTCACCCTGGCGTTGGGCTGCAATGGCCGCGGCATCGCGCTGTGTACCAGCCTGGGGCAGCAATTGGCCGCACGCTTGTGCGACAGCCACGCGGAATTCGCCTACCCGGTGACACCGTTGCAACGCTTGCCGATGCACGGGTTGCAGCGGTTCTACATTGGCGCGGGGGTGGCGTGGTACAGCCTGCTGGACCGGCTCAATATCAGCTGAATCCTATTCCCAGGCACACTGCAGACTGTCAATTCTCACAGGTTGCCGCGCGCGCAAAACTCGCTAGGCTTAGTCCAGATGCATTGGCTGGCCCGCTGGGATTGCGGGCGATCAACTGAGTGAGAAGGACATCCATGAACCTCGAACATCCTCCACACACCGCCCGAATGCTCGGGCTGGTGTACAGCGCCGGCTGCTACCTGGTGTTCCTGTGCACCTGCGTGTACCTGATCGGCTTTGTCGGCGAGATGGGGGTGCCCAAGCACATCAACGACGGCCCACCCGGTGAGTGGCCGACAGCCGTGTTGATCGATGCCGCGCTGATCATGCTGTTCGGCGCCCAGCACACGGTCATGGCGCGCCGAGGTTTCAAGCAATGGCTGGCAGGGTTCATCCCGGCGCCGGTTGAACGCTCCACGTACGTGCTGCTCAGCAGCCTGGTGCTGGGGTTGATGTTCTGGCTGTGGCAGCCCATTACGGCGAGTGTCTGGGAGGTTGAAGCCGCCTGGGCCGATGCCCTGTTGATGGGCCTGTTCTGGCTGGGCTGGGGCATCGCGTTGCTGGCAACGTTTTTGATCAACCACTTTGAGCTGTTCGGGCTCAAGCAGGCCATCGACCGTTGGCGCAAGCCCACGTCACAGCCGCCGGTGTTTACGACGCCACTGTTTTACAAGCTCGTGCGTCACCCCCTGTACCTGGGTTTCCTGATTGCCTTCTGGGCAACGCCACACATGACCGCCGGGCATCTGTTGTTTGCGGTCGGAATGACGGTTTACATCTTCATCGGCGCACGCTTTGAAGAAAAGGACCTGGTGACGCTGTTCGGTGAGCGGTACCGACGCTACCAGCAAGAGGTCGCCATGATTATCCCCGGGTCAAAGCCCCCGAAAAAACCCAAAAACTAGCCCCACCCCTTTTTTTTTGTGGTGAGCGGGCTTGCCCCGCGTTGGAGTGCGCAGCACTCCCGCTGTTTCCAGCCCAACCCCGATAAACGGTGCCCCGCGCATGCGGCTCTCGGATTTTTCCGACAAGGCTTTCAGGTTGTGGCTCGCCAAGGTGCTGGCTAACCTCTCGTCGTCGCTGCCAATTCAGCGGCCGGATTTGACCGTCCGCCCTCCCAAATGCATCTGTGCCACATCGAATCAGGCGTTTTGTGTACGCCTGTTGTATCGTGTCGCGGCAGCTGTACGCGGGATACCTTCGGGTATGCCGGGCTACTTTGGGACCGGTCGGTCAACCCGCGTATAGCTGCCACCCTCTCTCGTTTGACCGCGAATCGTGGCAGCTCCATTCCCGGAGAGATTTCACCATGATTAAAGACAGCCCCAACCCCCCAAGCCATCCCGATTTCGACACCAGCACCCTGCACGAAGTGGCCTACCGCGCCATCGATCACTACCTCAACCCAAAACCAGCCACGCCCGAAGCCAGCGACGGACTCTTCACCGTACGCGCCGACCTGGGCACCGAAACCCTGCTGGTCAACGCCTCCCAGGACCTGGCCTGCATCAGCGACATCGCCGCTCACCTGGCGTTCGAGATCGACGGGACTCAACGCAATGTCGCGCTGGGCATCTGCCGCATGCTCGAAGGGGTGCAACTGCTGGTCGACAAGGCACTGAGCGTGGCTCATCCGGTGGCGTGACGATGGACGCGATACAGCGCCTGAGCTATCTTCGGGCGCTCTATCGAAAGCCTGAAACAGGAAGTTACCGCTTGAGCACGTCGCCCCTACTGCGAGGCCGCACCTTCGCCCTCCTCGCCGGCCTCGCCTTTATTGCCATGGACCAACTCGTCAAACTGCTGGCCCTGGTTTCACTGCACGCCCACAGCTTCAAAATCGGCGCCAACCCGATCAACCTGGCACTCGAATTGAGTCTGAACCCCGGCGCGTTCCTCAGCCTGGGCGCCGCGTTGTCGCCGCAGGTCAAACAGCTGATTTTCATCGTCGGCGTGGCTATCGTAGTGGCTTGGGCACTGTGGTGGTCCCTCTCGAACTGGAACCAGCCCCTGCGCAAAGTCCTGCCGCTGTACGCCATCGCCCTCGGCGGCATCGCCAACTTGATCGACCGCGTCTTTCGCGACGGGCACGTGGTTGATTACATGGTGCTGAACGTCGGGCCGGCCCATACCGGCGTGTTCAATATTGCCGATATCGCAATCACCGTGGGCGCGCTGTATTTGATGATGGATTTGTTCATGAAGCCGCGCAAAGCCTAGGGCTGTCAGTACGCCTCACCCTCGTCGCCCCTGATAGTCGCGGCAAGCGATTGAGCAATAGCCTTGGCTTTCACGATCGCTTCATCGCTGTACACAAAGGCAATCTCACCACGCCGGTAGTCAAAATAGTAAGCCTGCTGCGTGGTGGGAGAGGTCCAGTAGGCGGTTTGATTTCCGCCCATGGAAATCACCGCACCGGTAGTGGGATTAATGCCGGTCACCTCGTCCTGCAGCGCCAGGGTTGGATCGCTGGCACACAACGCGCGCCACTCTTCAGGCGCAATTGCATGGCTGTCGGCACGGGCGATGTGAAGTTCGTAAGCCATGAAGATACCTATCTGGACACTGCAGAAATGCTCGTTCCCACGTAGCGCAGGAACGGCCTGGAAAACCTTTATAACCTCAAAATACCGACCAACCAATCCGCTCGCTCAACAACTCCAACGCCTTCATCCCCGCCAGCGAGTTCCCCGCCGCGTTCAACTCCGGTGACCATACGCACACCGTGAACTGCCCCGGCACCACCGCGACGATCCCGCCGCCGACGCCGCTCTTGCCCGGCAAGCCGACGCGATAGGCAAAGTTGCCCGCCTCGTCGTACAGCCCGCTGGTGGCCATGATCGAGTTGACTTGCTTGGTCTGGCGCGCGGTGAGGATCTGTTCGCCGCTGTGGGCACTCACGCCTTCGTTGGCCAGGAAACTGAATGCCTTGGCCAAGTCCAGGCAGCTCATCTGCAGCGCGCAGTAGTTGAAGTAACTGTGCAGCACCGCGTCGACGTCGTTATGGAAGTTGCCGAAGGATTTCATCAGGTAAGCCATGGCCGCATTGCGCGCGCCGTGCTGGGCTTCGGAGTCGGCGACGACGCTGTTCACCAGGATCTGCGGGTTGCCCGACAGGCGCCGTACGAAATCGCGCATCGACAGGATCGGCACGGCGAAGCGCGACTGGTTGATGTCACAGATCACCAGCGCACCGGCGTTGATGAAGGGATTGCGCGGGCGGCCGCGTTCGAATTCCAGCTGCACCATGGAGTTGAACGGCTGCCCCGACGGCTCGTGGCCCAGGCGCTCCCAGATGGTTTCGCCGCCGTGGTCGATGGCCTGTACCAGGCTGAATACCTTGGAAATGCTCTGCACCGAGAACAGCGTATCGGCATCGCCTGCGCAGTAGGCCGAACCGTCGTTGCCGTACACCGCAATGCCAAGCTGGTTGGCGGGTACATCGGCCAAGGCGGGGATATAGTCGGCGACTTTGCCCTGGCCGATCAGTGGGCGCACTTCGTCGAGGATCGACGAAAGCATCGCCTGCATGTCTTGTCCTGTCATCTGTCTTTGAATCAATGGGAAGCGGGCCGCGGAGGATACTTCAATGCGCGCGGAAGCCCCAGACTATCTCGACCATGCGTTCGGCAATCACCAGGTAAACCAGGATCATCAGCAGTTGCAGCACGAGGTGGTAGCGCAGTTTGGAAAGCCTGCGAATGCCGTCGCTCACGTTCAGCACCAACAACAGCGACGACAGGATGATCAGCCCCCAACCGGCCACGCTGGAGGCGAACACGCCGATAAACAAGTCACGCTGCCCGAGCACTGTATTAGTCCCCGCTGCAAACAGCAGTGCGCACACCAGCAGGTTCTTCACATTGTCGAAGATTTGCGTGCTCAGGTCGTTTTCCAGCAGTGCCACATAGCGTTTCCATAACGTGTGCATGGGTCAGTACCGGGAGGGATCGCTCGTCATTCAAAGTAGTCCAATTGCCCGTACACTGCACCGTTGCGCTTACTCCACGAGGACTTTTGCATGAAATTGATGATCGGCCTGGCCGCCCTGCTGTTGCTATCGGCGTGCTCTGCAACACCGCCCGCCCAGGATTCCACCGCGTCTGCCTGCCTGGCCGGCGGCGGCACCATGAAGCAAGTTGGCAAGCTGCAGAGCTGGAAGTGCGTTACACCGTACAAGGACGCCGGCAAGGCCTGTACCGACTCCAGCCAGTGCGAAGGCGAGTGCCAGACCAGCGTGACGACCCAATCCGGCAACGGCCCGGTAACCGGCGCATGCCAGGTGGACAACGGACATTTCGGCTGCTCGGCAACCGTAGAAAAAGGCCAACTGGGCCGCGCGATCTGCGTGGACTAAGGCCCCCACCGCTCCCCCCTGTGGGAGCGGGCTTGCTCGCGAAGGCGGTGTGTCAGTTGATGCATCAGTTGCCTGACACACCGCCTTCGCAGGCAAGCCAGCTCCCACTTTTTGATCTCCATACACCCAGGTGCCTAGGCTCCAGCCCAATCCCCACCTTTGATCTCCATGCACCCGGATGCCGAAGCCCCACCTCAATCCAATGTGGGAGCGGGCTTGCTCGCGAAGGCGGTGTGTCAGGTGATGCATCAGGTGCCTGACACACCGCCTTCGCAGGCAAGCCAGCTCCCACTTTTTGATCTCCATACACCCAGGTGCCTGGGCGCCAGCCCAATCCCCACCTTTGATCTCCATGCACCCGGATGCCTGAGCCCACCCCCAATCCAATGTGGGAGCGGGCTTGCCCGCGAAGGCAGTGTGTCAGTTGATGCATCAGGTGCCTGACACACCGCTTTCGCAGGCAAGCCAGCTCCCACTTTTTGATCTCCATGCATCCAGGTGCCTAGGCGCTACCCCAATCCCCACCTTTGATCTCCATGCACCCGGATGCCTAAGCCCCACCCGAATCCAATGTGGGAGCGGGCTTGCTCGCGAAGGCAGTGTGTCAGTTGATCTATCAGGTGCCTGACACACCGCCTTCGCAGGCAAGCCAGCTCCCACTTTTTGATCTCCATGCATCCAGGTGTCTAGGCTCCAGCCCAATCCCCACATTTGATCTCCATGCACCCGGATGCCTAAGCCCCACCTCAATCCAATGTGGGAGCGGGCTTGCTCGCGAAGGCAGTGTGTCAGTTGATGCATGAAGTGCCGACACACCGCCATTGCAGGCAAGCCAGCGCCCACAGGCTTGTATTGGCGCAGCTCAGAAATGCGCCACGTCCGACACCTGCTCATCCAGCACATCGCGCGCCAGTGCCCAGGCCTGGTCCTTGGATTCGACCACCAGCAGCGGGTAGCCCCAGGCCTTGCCGAACATGACCGCAAACGGCTTGAGGGCCAGGCGTTGCGCGGCGCTGGGCTCGACCTGGATCATGCCTTTGACGAACGTGCGCAGCGCCTGTTTGTTCTTTTTCATCCAGATCGACGCCTGTTTGCGCTCTTCGTGGGAGTGCTCGTGATTGTTTTCATCGGCGGATTTTTCGTGCAGCAGCATGAAGGCTTGCTCCCTCGCCAACAGGCGTTCAAAGGCCAGGAACGCATCCTCCGGCCCGCCTTCGTTGGGGGCGTCAAACACGATTTTCACCACGGGGAACGTTGTACTGTCGAGTCGCATGGCCAAGCTCCTTAATGAGAGTGACTCTCACTATAGTGAGCCTGGCACTGGACGGCATTGCACAGAATAGCCAGACTGTTTCGCAATTCAGCCAAACTGCGAACGCGCCATGAGACACCACCGCCTGGACCTGCACGACCCACTGATGGCCAAGGATGCCGATGTGTTCCCGCGTGCCGTGGTCGCGGTGGGTGCCACCAGCGCCTCGGACACCTGGGAACACGCGCAACACGCGCACCGCAAAGGCCAGTTGATGTACACCCTGCGCGGGGTGATCCACTGCGAAATCGAAGCGGGGATCTGGATCGTCCCGCCGCAATGCGCACTGTGGATTCCCGGCGGCACCTGCCATGCAGCGCGCGGCTCGGGTGAGGCGGAAGTCTATTGCCTGCTGATCGACCCCGATGCCGCCTGCGCCCTGCCCCCGCAGTGCTGCACCCTGGCAGTGTCCGGCCTGCTGCATGAGTTGATCAGCAAGGCGGTGAGTTTCCCGCAGCTGTATGACGAGGCCGGCGCCCAGGGCCGCTTGATCAACACGCTGCTGGACGAGCTGGCCGCTGCCCCCATCGAAGCGCTGCACCTGCCGATGCCCCGGGACCCGAGGCTGCGGCGCCTGGCCGACAGCCTGCTGGCCGAACCCGCCGACAAGGCCACGCTTGGCCAATGGGCGGTGCGCATCGGCATGAGCGAGCGCAGCATGACGCGCCTGCTGCTCGAAGAGTTGGGCTTGAGTTTCGGCCGTTGGCGACGGCAGTTGCATGTGATCCTGTCGTTGCAGCGCCTGGCCAAAGGTCAGAGCGTGCAAGCCGTGGCCCTGGACCTGGGCTATGAGAATGCCAGCGGCTTTATCACCATGTTCCGCAAGGCGGTGGGCCAGCCGCCAGCGCGCTACCTGGCCGAGCGCGCCGGTGTGTTGAGCGCGACCAGCCAGACCATTGCGCTGAAAGACGCGCGCTGACTACCAGCTTTCTCCCAGCCCCAGCAGACCAAGAATCTGCCGGCGCAGGTCGACCAGATAAGGGTCGTCGCGGTGCCGTGGATACGGCCTGTCGATGTGCAGTTGCGCCTGGATTTTCGCCGGGCGGTCGCTGAACACAATCACCCGATTGGCCAGCAACAGCGCCTCTTCCACATCGTGGGTCACCAGCAATGCCGTGTAGCCCTGGCGCTGCCACAGGTCGATGAGTTCCTTTTGCATGGTGATGCGCGTCAGCGAATCGAGCTTGCCCAGGGGCTCATCGAGGATCAGCAAGCGCGGCTGGTTGACCAGCGCACGCGCCAGCGCGACACGTTGCGCCATGCCGCCGGATAATTGCCGAGGGTAGGCACGGGCAAACTGGCTGAGACCGACTTTTTCCAGCGCCTCGTCGACCTTGCCGGCATGGGTCTTGAGCAGGCCCTGGGCTTCCAGGCCAATGGCAACGTTGTCCCACACGCGGCGCCACGGGTACAGGGTCGGGTCCTGGAATACCACCACGCGGCTCGGGTCGGGGCCGAGGATGGCCTCGCCGTCGGCCAGCAGCTTGCCGGCATCCGCAGGTTCGAGGCCGGCCACCAGCCGCAGCAAGGTGGATTTGCCACAGCCCGAAGGCCCGAGCAACGCCACGAACTCGCCCGGTGCAACATCCAGGGAGACCCGCTCCAATACCGGCAGGTGCTGACCGTCCAGGGCAAAGCCATGGCTGAGGTTTTCAATACGCAGTGCCAATCCCGTGGATGCGGCGACTGCAGTTGCCAGGGCTACCATTTCATCGTTCCTTTTTGCCAGGCCAACAACCGATCGCGCACCAGGAACAACCCGGTGATCAACCCCGAACAGGCCAACGCCATGATCAACAGTGCAGCGTACATATTCGCGTAGGCGGCCCAGCCCTGGGCCCACTGCAGGTACCAGCCGATTCCGGATTTCACGCCCATCATCTCCGCCACGACCAGGGTGGAAAACGACGCGCCAAGGCCCATGAACAGGCCGACGAAAACGTGGGGCAACGCGGCGGGAATCGCCACCTTGAAAATCAGAAAGCCCTGCTTCGCGCCCAAGGTGCGCGCCACGTCGTAATAAGCTTTATCGACGCTGGCGACGCCGGACCAGGTCAGCACCGTGACCGGAAACCAGGTGGCCAGCGCGATCAGGAACACGCTGGCGCTCCAGCTGCTGGGAAACAGGAAAAAGCACAGCGGCAACAACGCCGTCGACGGCACCGGACCGAGGATGCGCAACACCGGGTGCAGCCAGTAACCGATCCGCGTGGACCAGCCGATGGCCACGCCGGCGACAAAGCCGGTGGCGGCGCCCAGCGCCACGCCGGAGCCCAGCAACACTGCCGAATGCAGCAGGCTGTCGGCCAGCCGCGCGTAGTCTTCGAGGTACACCGCGAGCAAGGCCTGCGGTGGGGCAAAGAACGGCACCGGCAACAGCGCCAGTTTGGCGGTGAGCAACTCCCAGAGGCCCAACAGCGCCGGAAGGGCGATCAGCCAAGGCGCCGCCGAGTGCAGGCGCAGCCCGAGCCTGGTCAATTTGCGCCCGAGCAGGCTCAGCAGGATAAACACGACCGCTACGCCGACGCACAGATTCGCCAGGCCCTGGGTCATCGGCCAATTGCGCGTCGCGTTGGGCCAATAGCTGATCAACAGCGCGACGGCCACCCAGGCCGCCACCACGGCGGCGCCCTGCCAGCCGACCTTGAGGGCCACGGGCGGATTCAGGGTTGTGGCGTCAGCTGAAGACATCGGCGGTGATCTCCTTGGCGAATTCCACCGGATCGGTGCCCTTGCTGATCACTTCGACGGTTTTCAGGTCGGTGACGTAGGTGGTGATCTCCTGGGTCAATGCCGCGCCGACCGCATGGTGGCCGTGGGTGTGGTCGTGGAGGATCGCCTGCACTTCTTCGGTGGAGGTGTTCAGCGCATAGGCCTGGAAGCCCTTGGCGACGGCCTCCGGGTGCTGCACGGAATAGTCATGGGCTTCGAGAATCGCCTGGGTCAGCGCCGCCACTACGCGTTTTTCTTCACGCACCAGCTTGCCGGTGACACCGACCACGCAGCAGCTGAGGTTGGCGTATTCCTCCACCAGGTTGGTGGACAGTTCGCGTGCCACGCCGGACTTGATCAGGCGGTACATGAACGGGTCACTGCCGCTCACCGCCTGCACTTCGCCACGCTCCAGCGCAGTGCCCAGCAGGTCGGCCGGGTAGAGGCGCCATTCGACATCGCGCACCGGATCGACGCCGTGCTTTTTCAGCAGGATCGAAAAGAAATTGCGGTCCGGGCTGGCCATGTCGGTCACGCCGATGGCCTTGCCCTTGAGGTCTTCGAGCTTGCTCACGCCGCCGTTCACGGCACTGAGCAAACGCAGGCAACCACCGTGGGTGCCGGCAGTGAGCTTCACATCAAAGCCCTGCTCCAGCGCCTTGAGCCACCGCAGCGCCATGCCCACGCCCGCATCCGCCTTGCCGGTGGCGATGGCTTCGAGCAGCACTTCGGTGGAGTTGCCGAAGTTGACCAGCTCCACGTCGAGATTGTGCTTGGTGAAAAAGCCCTGGCCGTGGGCGATCACCACCGGGGCCAGGCACACGGCGTTGAGGTTGACGGCCAGTTTCAACTTGCGCGGCGCGTCCAGGCGGATGAAGTCTCCGGTGCCGGCGGGCTCCTGGGGCGTGTTGTGGCCGGCGTGTTCATCGGCGGCAAAGCCCAGGCCGGGCAGCGACAGGCCAGCCAGGGTCAGGCCGGCCATGCCGAGCAGGCGGCGACGGGTCAAGTGATCGAAAGTGGCCATGCTCAATATCCCTTTTAAATTGATGTTCTTGGTTATGCGGTAAGCGGGCTTTTCTGTGGTGAGCCCGCTCGTCTGTGGTGAGTGGGCTTGCCTGTGGTGAGCCCGCTTGCCCGCGTTGAGTGGGCTTACCTGTGGTGAGCCCGCTTGGATGTGGTGAGCGGGCTTACCTGTGGTGAGCGGGCTTGCCCCGCGTTGGGGCGCGCAGCGGCCCCAAATACAGTCACCGCGTTCTTCCAGGTACACCGCGGGGTTCGGTTTTGGGGGCGCTGCGCGCCCCAACGCGGGGCAAGCCCGCTCGCCACAAAAAAGCGGGTTTGTCACAAAAAAGCCTGCTTGCCACAAAAAAACCGTTCATCACAAAAAAACTGCTCACCACAAAAAAAGCTCGGCCCCCACAAAAAAGTGCGTGTGTCGCGCAAGTTGCGGTCAGGCCTGCAGGTCAGCCAGTCCCAAGTGCTCGCGCAGCGTGGAGCCCTCATACGCTTTGCGGAACAAGCCTTTGCGCTGCAGGTGCGGAATCACACTCTCGACAAACTCAGTAAACGACCCCGGCAAATACCCCGGCGAAATCACAAACCCGTCGCAACCGCCCTGCTCGAACAGTTCGGCCAGTTGGTCGGCGATCTGCGCGCCGGTGCCTACCAGTTGCGGCACGCGCACGCTGCTGGCGAAGATCCGGCCGAGTTGTTCCAGGGTGGTCTGCGGGCCTTGCATCAGCAGCTTTTCCGCAGCAGCCGGATGGATCAGCGGTGACTGCGCGATTTCCGCCAGCGTGGCGCTCAACGGGAAGGGCGACAGGTCCACATTCAACTGCGAAGCCAGCGTCACCAGGCCCAGCTCGGGACGCGCCAGGGCGTTGTGCCGGTCGCGCTTGGCGCGGGCTTCGGCTTCGCTGCCGCCAATGAACGGCATCACCGCTGTCAGCACCTTGCAACTGTCGGCCTCGCGGCCTTGCTGCACGACCTGCGCGCGTACGTCATCGCGAAACGCGCGCATGGCTGCCAGGTGCGGGTGAATGGTGAAAATCGCTTCGGCCCAGCGCGCGCCGAACCGACGGCCACGTCCGGAGGAGCCGGCCTGGATCAGCACTGGCCGCCCCTGGGGCGTGCGCGGAATATTCAGCGGGCCCTCGACCTTGAACCACTCGCCCTGGTGCTGCACCGACTGGATCAACGCCGGGTCGGCGAGCACGCCGCTGGCACGATCGAGCTTCAATGCGTCCTTGCCCCAGCTGCTCCAGAGCTTCAGCGCGACTTCGACAAATTCATCGGCGCGGTCATAGCGCAGGTCGTGTTCCAGGTGCTTGTCCTTGCCAAACAGGCGCCCTTCGCTGTCGTTCATCGAGGTGACGATATTCCAGGCCGCGCGGCCCTTGGACAGGTGGTCGAGGGTGGCAAACTCGCGGGCGATGTGTGCCGGTTCGTAATAGGTAGTGGACCGCGTCGCACCCAGGCCCAACTTGCGGGTCTGGCCGATCAGGTAGGAGAGGATCGGCAGCGGGTCGAGGCGCGTGGCGTCCTGGGCGCCGTAGCGCAAGGCCAACTCGCGGGAGCCGCCCATCTGGTCACCCACCGCCAGGCGATCGGCGAAGAACAGAAAGTCGAACAGCCCCTCCTCCACCACCTTGGCCACTCGCGCGTAGTACTCGGGATCGAGGTAATTGCCGACAGTTTCCGGATGGCGCCACACCGCATGGCTGTGCACCACGGGGCCGCTGAGCAGGAAGGCTGACAAGTGGATCTGGCGGCTCATGGCTTCGGCGTCCACACGGTGATATCAGAGACTTTCAGCGGCTTGGGAATCAGCTTGGCGGCGTAGTAGTAATCGGCGATGCGTTGCTGTTCGGCGAGGTTGTCCACCTTGACCGGGATGATGTCGTAGCTGCGTCGGCTGTTGGCGCGCTCCACCGTGGCCGGAGCGATGTTGCCCCACAGCGGACCGAGAATTTCAGCGGCCTCCTTGGGATGGGCTTTGACCCATTGGCCGGTCTCGCGCAGGGTGTCGAACGTCACTTGCAACACGTCCGGATGCGCCTTCGCGAACCGGGTCGTGGCCAGGTAGAAGCGGTTGTAATTGGCCAGGCCGTCGCTGCCGTCGGCAATCACGCGCGCGTGGTGGTCGAGTTGCTGGGTCGCGTAGAACGGGTCCCAGATCACCCAGGCGTCCACGCTGCCATTGGCGAACGCCGCGCCGCCGTCGGGGGCTTCGAGGTAACGCGGGGTGATATCGGCAAGGGTCAGCCCAGCTTTTTTCAGCGCACTGATCAGCAGGAAATTGCTGCCCGAGCCTTTGGACACGGCGACGGTCTTGCCCTTGAGGTCGGCAACGCTGTGGATCGGCGATTTATCCTGCACGATGATCGCCTGCGCGCCGGGCGACGCGTTTTCCTGCGCGTAGTAAATCAGCGGCGCATCGGCGGCCTGGGTGAACAAGGCGAAGGCGTCGGCCACATCGGCATGCAGGTCGACGCTGCCGGCGTTCAACGAGCTGAGCAGACCGGTGCTGAATTCATGCCAGTTGACCGTGAACCCCAGCGGCTTGAGGCGCTGTTCCAGCTGGCCATTTTGCTTGAGCAGGATCCACAGGGTGGATGAGCGCTGGTAGCTGATATCCAGGGTCTGCTCGGCATGGGCCGCCGCTGCGGCAAACAGCAGGCTGGCGGCGAGAATGAGTTTTTTGAACGTCATGAAAAGGCCTTGGCATAGAAGAAGTGAAAGAAGCTGCATATGCCAAAACGCGGCATAAGGCCTGGCAAATAAGCGAACTTGATTATATTAATGACGAGCAATTATGAAAGAACTCTATAATTCTATGGTTATGCCGAATTCGCAGGACTGTGCGAAAAGCGCCCTAAGCTAAGATCGAAAGAGTATTTATCGAATAGTTTTTAGAACTTTATGCTTGGCGATATTTCGCTGAAGATCGAGCTCGCCATGTCCATTCGCCGTCCCCTCGCCGTCGTTTTAGGGTTGCTGGCCTTTTCCGTTGCCATCAGCGCCGAAGCCCAGGAAACCCTGCGCATCGGCTACCAGAAATCCTCGACCCTGATCACCCTGCTGAAAACCCAGGGCACCCTGGAACAAGCCCTCAAGGCCGACAACATTGATGTGAGCTGGCACGAGTTCCCCAGCGGCCTGCCGCTGCTCGAAGCGCTGAACGTGGGCAACGTCGACATCAGCGCCGATGTGGCGGATACCGTGCCGATCTTCGCCCAGGCGGCCCAGGCCAAACTCACCTACTTCGCCCAGGAAGCGCCCTCGCCTTCGGCCCAGGCCATCGTGGTGCGCAAGGATTCGCCGATCCAGCAACTGGCGGATTTGAAAGGCAAGAAAATCGCGGTGACCAAGGCGGCCGGCACCCACTATTTGCTGATCGCGGCGCTGGCCAAGGCGGGGCTGGCCTTCTCGGATATCGAGCCTGCGTACCTGTCGCCGGCCGATGGTCGCGCGGCGTTCGAGAACAACAAGGTGGATGCGTGGGTCACCTGGGAACCCTTCCTGACCAGCGTGCAGCGTCAATTGCCGACACGCACCTTGGCGGACGGCGCCGGGCTGGCCAGTTACAAGCGTTACTACCTGACCGGGACGCCGTACGCCAAGGCGCATCCGCAGGTGTTGAAAGTGGTGTACGCGCAGCTGGAGAAAACCGGCGAGTGGGTGAAGAAAAACCCGCAGGACGCGGCGAAAATCCTCGGCCCGTTGTGGGGCAACCTGGACGTGGCCACCGTAGAAGCGGCCAATGCGCACCGCAGTTATCAGGTGCAACCGGTGACGCTCGATCAGTTGGGTGAGCAGCAGAAGATTGCCGATGCGTTCTTCAAGGCCGGCTTGCTGCCCAAGGCGGTAGACGCCAAGGATGTACAGACCTGGAAGCCCTGAGGCCGGGCACGGTCTAACTGTGGGAGCTGGCTTGCTCGCGAAAGCGGTGGTTCAATGAATACATCTTCGACTGAAAGACTGCATTCGCGAGCAAGCCCGCTCCCACAATTTGATCTCCATACCCTGTCCAAGCCGTGATTTGATCAACTGTAGAAGCTGGCTTGCCTGCGATGGCGCCCCGTCAGCCACCTCTTCATTACTGAACCACCGCTATCGCTGGCAAGCCAGCTCCCACATTTTTGATCTGCATACACCCTACACGCTGTGACTCGATCAACTGTGGGAGCGGGCTTGCCTGCGATGGCGACCCGTCAGCCACCTCTTCATTGCTGAACCACCGCTATCGCTGGCAAGCCAGCTCCCACACTTTTGATCTCCATACCCTCTCCAAGCAGTGACTCAATCAACTGTGGGAGCGGGCTTGCTCGCGAAAACGGTGGTTCAACGAATACATCTTCGACTGAAAGACTGCATTCGCGAGCAAGCCCGCTCCCACATTTTTGAGCTGCATACACCCTTAGAGCAGTGTGCGGGCCAGGGCCTTTTTCCATTCGGCGTAACGACCTGCCATCGCCGGGTCATCCTGCGGCTCGAACCGCTCGCGCTGTCGCTCCAATTGCGCCAGCGCTGCATCGCTCGCCCACACTCCCAAGGCTCGTCCGGCCAGGTGCGCCGCGCCCAGCGCCGAGACTTCCGGCGATAGGCTGCGCACCACCGGGCGTTGCAGCAGGTTGGCCAGGAACTGCATCAGCCAGCGGTTGCGCGTGGCGCCGCCGTCGACCCACAACTCCTTGAGCGGACTGCCAATGTCCTGCTGCATCGCCTCGAACACATCGCGAATCTGATAGCCGATGGACTCCAGCGAAGCACGCAGGATATGCGCACCAGACGTCGCTTCGGTCAGCCCGCAGATCAACCCGCGCGCATCGGCCTTCCAGTGCGGCGCGCCCAACCCGGACAGCGCCGGCACAAAGTACACGCCGCCATTGTCCGGCAGTTGCGCGGCCTGTTCAGTCAACGCATCCAGCGACTCACCCGCCACCAGGCGCGAGGCCCATTGCACCGCCGCGCCGGTGTGCACGATATTGCCTTCCATGCCAAAGGTGGCTTGGCTGCCGTCATGCCAGGCCAGCGTGGTCGAAAGACCGTGCGTGGACGCGATCGGCCCCTTCATGGGCGTCATCAACGAAGAACCGGTGCCGAGGGTGGCCTTGACCAAGCCCGGGGCAAAACCGCCCTGCCCGTACAGCGCGGCGTGGGAATCGCCGATCATCGACATCACCGGGATGCCCGCAGGCAAGCCGCCCAGCGCGACGGTCTCGGCAAAGAAACCCGCGCTCGGGCGGATCGGCGCCAGGGCCGCCAGAGGAATGTCGAACAGCGCCAGCAACTCAGGGTCCCAGGCGCAGGTGTGCAGGTTGAACAGCTGGGTGCGCGCGGCATTCGAATAGTCGGTGGCGAACACCTGGCCGCCGCTGAGTTTCCACAGCAGCCAGCTGTCGACGGTACCCAGGCAGATCTCGCCGGCAGCCGCGCGGGCGTGACCGTCTTCAAGGGTGTCGAGAATCCAGCGAAACTTTCCGGCGGAGAACATCGGGTCCAGCGCCAGCCCGGTTTTTTCCAGGATCACAGCTTCATGCCCCTGCTCATGCAGCTGGGCGCACAACGCGGTGGAGCGTCGACATTGCCAACTGATGCACGGCGACACCGGCTCGCCCGTGCGCCTGTCCCAGGCCACCACCGATTCGCGCTGGTTGCTGATGGCCAAGGCGGTGATCGGACGATCCACCTGGGCCAGGCATTCTTCAATCGCAGCCAGGGTGCTGTGCCAGATGAACAGCGGATCCTGTTCGGAAAACCCGGCCTGCGGATGGCTGACGCTCAACGGCCGCGAGCCGCGGGCAATCACCTGCCCGAGCGCGTTGACCAGCACCGCCTTAGCGTTGCTGGTGCCTTCGTCTATCGCCAGGATCAGCGGAGTGTGGTTATTCATGGGGGTCACCGCAACCGAGTGGCAGCCGCCACGATCCCAGCCGCGTCGATGTTATGCAAGGCGCGGGTCGGTTCACGGGCGCCGGCGGCGGCGTATTCGCCGTCACCGATGCCCAGGCGGATCAGCGCGATACCCAGCCCGGCCTCGGCCAGCACTTCGGCAACCAGGCTGCCGATGCCGCCGTTGATGTTGTGTTCTTCCACGGTGATGACCGCGTGGGTGCCGCTCAAAGCACTGAGCAGGACGTCACGCTGCAGCGGCCGGATCGACGACAGATTGATCACCTGCGCCTGGATCCCCTGTTCCGCCAGCAACGCCGCGGCATCCACTGCCTCGTGCACCACCGACCCCAGGGCGACGATGCTCACATCGGCGCCCTGGCGCAGGATATCCACCTGCCCCGGCACGAATTGGTAATCGGCGCCGTGCACATCCGGCAAGGCTTTGCCATCGAGACGGATGTACACCGGGCCGTGGTAGCGCAGCGCGTAATCGACGATCTGGCGGCACTCGATCGCGTCGGCCGGCGCGAAAATCTGCACATTGCCAAAGCCACGCATCACCGAAATATCGTCAAGGCTGTGGTGGGTGCTGGCCAGCGGACCATAGCTGGTGCCGGCATTCAGGCCGAACATCTTGACGTTGGCCTGGTTGTAGCAGACGTCGACCTTGATCTGCTCATTGGCGCGCGAGATCAGAAACGGCGCCGCGTTGCAGGTGGCGGCAATCTTGCCACCCAGCGCCAGGCCCGCCGCGACGCTGACCAGCGACTGTTCGGCAATGCCGACGTTGATCAGGCGCTCGGGAAAGCGCTGGGAAAACGGGCCGATCTTGGCCGTGGAGGTGGAGTCGCTGACCACGGGCACCACGTCCAGCCCTGCATCGACCGCATCAATAAACGCCTGCACCATGACGCTCGCCAGATGTTCACTCGCCATGACTCAACTCCTCCAGTGCCGCATTGATTTCGTCACCCTTGGGCACGCGGTGGTGCCATTCGGGACGGGCTTCGATAAACGACACGCCCTTGCCTTTAATGGTGTGGGCGATCAGCACCTGGGGCGCGCCGGTGTGGGTCTGCATGTCTTCGAGGGCGTCGATCAACTGGCCGACGTCGTTGCCGTCGCACTCACTGACACGAAAGCCGAAGGCGGCCCATTTCACATCCAGCGGGTCCAGCGGCATGATCTCGGCAGTCAACCCCGCCAGCTGCAGCTTGTTCTTGTCGACGATCACAAACAGGTTATCCAGGCCGTACTTGGCCGCCGCCATTGCGGCTTCCCAGTTGGAACCTTCAGCCAGCTCGCCGTCGCCGGTCAGCACGTAGATGCGCTTTTTGCTGCCGGACATTTTCGCCGCCAACGCCAACCCCACCGCCACCGGCAAACCATGGCCGAGGGCGCCGGTGTTGAGTTCGATACCGGGGGTTTTCTGCCGCACCGGGTGACCCGGCAAGTGCGAATTGAAGTGCTGGTAGGTAGGCAACCAGTCGGTCGGGATGTAGCCCGCCTGCGCCAGGCAGCAATACAAACCGCCGACGCCATGGCCCTTGCTCTGGATATAGATATCGCGCTCAGGGTCTTCGGTGCGTTCCGGGCCGGTATTGAGGATGCGGAAATACAGCGTGGCGAGGATGTCGGTTTCCGACAGATCAGCCCCGGTGTGCCCGCCGGCCGGTGAGTCGGCATTCAGGCGGATCACGTGGCGCCGGATCAGGCGGGCCTGTTCTTTGATCTGGTGGGCGTCGTACTGGAAGGCATTCATGCAGCGGCTCCTGTGGGCTGACCACGCGAGGTGAAAGTGCCGAAAGCTGTTTTGAATATTTATTCAGCAGTGACAATATATTTCTATTTAGACGCCGATCCGCCAGCAGGTCAAGTGAGTGATTCGCTGAAAAATGAAATAAGTCGCGCAAAAGCCGCTCGGACAGACGGCGAAAATCCCACCCGGGGTTATCTATCCCGTGGCTTTGAGGCGTATAAAAGCTGCGGTTTAGAGGCACACATGAAAAATTAAGCGCTTGACTTTGACGCAGTGGCACTGGAATCTGAATTAACAGTCAGGCACGCATAAATATTCAAGCGACCTGAAAGCACTCCAAAAAAAATAAATCAGGAGAACACTGTGGACGCCAAAGCGATTGTCCAGCACCCGGCCGAACTCAAGCCGCCCCACCGCCCACGGCTGGTGAAACTGCTGCCCAGCAATATCGGCGGCCCGTTGATCGGGCTAGTGCTGTTGGTGCTGGTCTTCTCCTTCAGCTCCGAATTCTTCTTCTCGTTGCGCAATGGCCTGAACATTCTCGATCAGGTCACGGTGCTGGGCATCCTGGCGATCGGCATGACGGCGGTGATCGTGATCGGCGGCATCGACCTGTCGGTCGGCTCGGTGCTGGCCTTCTCGATGATGATGCTCGGCTGGCTCTATCAGGACCAGGCGGTGCCGCTGGGCTTCGCCATCCCGATTTCAATTGCCAGCGGCATGCTGGCCGGGCTGGTCTCCGGGGGCTTGATCACCTACGCCAAGTTGCCGCCGTTCATTGCCACGCTGACCATGATGTCGGTGGCCCGCGGCTTGGCGAATATCCTCACCGAAGGCCGGCAGATCGTCGGTTACCCGGACTGGTTCACCAGCCTGGCGACGGTGCGGCATTTCGGTTTTCTCTCGGCCACCGTCGGGCTGTTCCTGGTGATGCTGGTGGTGGCGTGGGTGTTCCTGCGCTTTCGTGCCGGCGGCCGCAACCTGTACGCCATGGGTGGTAGCCCGGAAGTGGCGCGCCTGTCGGGCATCAAGGTGCGCGCGATCACGCTCTGGGTGTACGCCATCAGCGGTGCCCTCGCCGGCATTGCCGCCGTGACCCTGGCTGCCCGCCTCGACTCGTCCCAACCCAGCGCCGGCCTGAGCCTGGAACTGGACGCCATCGCCGCCGTGGTAATTGGCGGCGCCAGCCTCAGCGGTGGCGTCGGCAGTATCGGTGGCACCCTCGTGGGGGTGCTGATCATTGGCGTGCTGCGCAATGGCCTCAACCTGCTTGGCGTTTCGCCCTTCATTCAACAAGTGGTGATCGGCGTGGTCATCGCCCTCGCCGTGACCATCGACACCCTGCGACGCCGCTCCAGCACTGCCCGTTAAACCTGTTCGACAGTTGACACCCTCCAACAATAAAACCAGGAGTCACCGACATGTTCAGCCCCAAGAAACTGCTAATCGCCACTGCCCTGGCTGCCGCGACCCTCAGCGCCGCCGGCACCACCTGGGCCAAGGACCTGACCATCGGCCTGGCCGTGGCCAACCTGCAGGCCGACTTCTTCAACCAGATCAAGCAGTCGGTGGAAGCCGAGGGCAAGGCCAAGGGGATCAAGGTGATCACCGTGGACGCCCAGGGCAACTCCTCGACCCAGGTCAGCCAGATTGAAGACCTGATCACCCGCCAGATCGACGTGCTGATCTACATTCCGGCCGGTGCTACTGCCGCCGGTGTGCCGGTCAAAGCCGCCAAGGCCGCCGGCATCCCGGTGATCGCCGTCGACCGCAACGCCCCCGACGCACCCGGCGACACGTTTATCGCCAGCGACAGCGTGGCCGGCGCCAAGACCCTGGCCGAGTACGTGGGCAAGATCACCGACGGCAAGGGGCGCATTGCGATCCTGCAAGGCCAGCTCGGTACCACGCCGGAAAACGACCGCGCCAAAGGCTTTGAACAAGGCCTCAAAGCCTTCCCGGACCTCAAGGTGGTCGCCCAGCAACCCGCCGAATGGGCTCAGGACAAAGGCTTCGCGGTGGCCCAGGACCTGCTCCAGCGTGACCCGAACATCACCGTATTCTTCGGGCGCGCCGACGCCATGGCATTGGGCGCGGCCCAGGCAGTGAAAGTCGGCAACCTCGATCACAAAGTCGTGGTAGTCGGTTTTGACGGCGACGTCGCCGGGCTCAAGTCCGTGGAAAGTGGTGTGCTCAACGCGACCATGACCCAGCAGACGCAGAAAATGGGGCGCCTGGCCGTGGCCTCGGCAATTGACCTGAAGGCTGGCAAAGACGTGCCCAAGGAACAACTGCTGCCCACCGTGCTGACCACCAAAGACAACGTCGCGCCGTTCCTGCAACAGCACCCGTAAGCCTCGGAGGTCGTCATGCAAGCAGCCGCTCTGGACACCGCTCAACCTGACGCGGTGCTGTGCCTGCGCAATATCAGCAAGGCCTACGGGCCGGTGCAGGTGCTGTCGCAGGTCAACGTGGATATTCGCCCTGGCGAGGTATTGGCCCTGCTCGGTGAAAACGGCGCGGGCAAGTCGACCTTGTCGTCGATCATCGCCGGCCTGGTGCAACCCGAGGCCGGCGGCAGCATGACCTGGCTCGGCGCACCCTACGCGCCGGCATCACCGGGTGCCGCGCTGGGTGCGGGGATCGGCCTGATCCACCAGGAAATCCGTCTGCTGCCGCAACTGTCGATCGCCGAAAACATCTTCGTCGGCCGCCTGCCCATGCGTCACGGGCGGGTCGACCGCGAGTACATGGAGGCGCAGGCGCAGATTCAGCTCGAGCGCCTGGGGCTCAAGGTGCCGGCGTCGCGCAAGGTCGAAGGCCTGAGCGTGGCGGCCCAGCAACTGGTGGAAATCGCCAAGGCGCTGACCCTCAAGGCCAGCCTGTTGATCCTCGACGAGCCCACCGCGGCATTGGGCGGCGACGAAACCGAGCTGCTGTTCAAGCAGGTGGAACGGCTCAAGGCCGAGGGCGTGTCGTTTATCTATATCAGTCATCGCCTGGAAGAAATCGCGCGCATCGCCGACCGCGTGCTGGTGCTGCGCGACGGTCGCCAGATCGCCCTGCACGCCACGGCCCAGGTGCCGGTGCGTGAGTTGGTCGAGCAGATGGTCGGACGCAGCCTGGAGCGGATTTTCCCGACGCTGCAGGCCCCCCAGGCGCGGGTGATGCTGCAGGTCAAGGAGTTGACCTGCCGCGAATTTGCCTTGCACGGCATCGACTTCAGCGTGCGCGCCGGCGAGGTGTTCGGCATTGCCGGGGTAGTCGGCGCCGGGCGGACCGAACTGGTGCGCACCATCGCCGGTGCGGCCCGGGATATCCAAGGCCATATGGTGCTGGACGGTGAAGTCCGCCAGCTGCGCTCGCCGTTCGAGGCAATCCAGGCCGGCGTGGTGCTGGTGCCCGAAGACCGCAAGCAGCAAGGCGTGGTGGTGGAGCATCGGATCGAAGACAACCTGATCTACGGCAACACCGACCTGCTGGATAAACGCGGTTGGGTGTTCCCTGCCCCGCTGCGCGAATTCGCGCGCACGGCGGTGGCGCGCCTGGGTGTTAAAGGGGCACCGCAGTCGCGGATATCCAGCCTGTCCGGGGGTAACCAGCAGAAGGTGATCATTGCCAAATGGCTGGCACGCAATCCCAAGGTGTTCATCCTCGACGAGCCCACGCGCGGCATCGACGTGGGTGCACGCGCGGCGATTTATGAAGTGATCGCGGACCTGGCAGCCAAGGGCATGGCTGTGATTGTGGTGAGTTCCGACCTGGACGAAGTGCTCGGGCTGTCCCATCGGGTGATGGTAATGAGCCGGGGGCGACAGATGGGGATTCTGGAACGTGGCGAGGCCACACCGGTTTCGGTGATGGAAATGGCCACCGCATGACCACGAACTATGGATGCGCCACCCTTTTTGTGGTGAGCGGGCTTGCCCCGCGTTGGGCTGCGCAGCAGCCCCCCTCAGGCCCCTGCGTTGAATCAGACACACCCCGGTGGCGAATCGAGGGGCTGCTTCGCAGCCCAACGCGGGGCAAGCCCGCTCACCACAGGGGGCGGGGGTGTATTGCCGACCATGAGTAAGGGAGTCATCCATGCAGCTTTTCAGTAATCATGGCCAGGCCGCCTTCGTCAGCGGTGCCGACAGTGGCATCTATCCAACGGTAAAAGCGCGACCCTTTGTGGTGAGCGGGCTTGCCCCGCGTTGGGCTGCGCAGCAGCCCCCCTCAGGCCCCTGCGTTGAATCAGACACACCCCGGTGGCAGATCGAGGGGCCGCTTCGCAGCCCAACGCGGGGCAAGCCCGCTCACCACAGGGGGGGGCGGGGTGTATTGCCAACCATGAATAAGGGAGTCATCCATGCCACTTTTCAGTCTTCAGGGCCAGGTCGCCTTCGTCACCGGGACCGACAGTGGCATCTATCCAACGGTAAAAGCGCGCCCCTTGTGGTGAGCGGGCTTGCCCCGCGTTGGGCTGCGCAGCAGCCCCCCTCAGGCCCCTGCGTTGAATCAGACACACCCCGGTGGCAGATCGAGGGGCCGCTTCGCAGCCCAACGCGGGGCAAGCCCGCTCACCACAGGGGGGGCGGGGGTGTATTGCTAACCATTAGTAAGGGAGTCATCCATGCCACTTTTCAGTCTTCAGGGCCAGGCCGCCTTCGTCAGCGGTGCCGACAGTGACATCTATCCAACGGTAAAAGCGCGACCCTTGTGGTGAGCGGGCTTGCCCCGCGTTGGGCTGCGCAGCAGCCCCACCCTCAGGCACCCGCGTTGAATCAGACACACCCCAATGACAGATCGAGGCGGGGTGTATTGATAACCATGAATAACGGAGTCATCCATGCAACTTTTCAGTCTTCAGGGCCAAGTCGCTTTTGTCACCGGTGCAGGCAGCGGGATCGGACAGGCCATCGCCGTCGGGCTGGCCGAGGCCGGCGCCGATGTGGCGTGTTTTGACCTGCCCGGCAGCCCCGGTATTGCCAGCACCGTAGAACGCATCCAGGCATTGGGCCGTCGTGCCCTGGCCCTGAGCGGCACCGTCACCGAGCGCGCCGCGCTGGACGCCGCTGTCGCTCGCACCGAAACCGAACTCGGCCCGCTGAGCGTGGCGGTCAACTGCGCCGGTATCGCCAACGCCCAGGCCGCCGAAGACCTCGAGCTGCAGCGCTGGCAGACCACCCTGGACATCAACCTCACGGGCATCTTCCTCAGTTGCCAGGCCCAGGCCGCCGTCATGTTGCCGCGCGGCAAAGGCGCCATCGTCAATATCGCCTCGATGTCCGGCAGCATCGTCAACCGCGGCTTGCTGCAGGCGCACTACAACACCTCCAAGGCCGGGGTGATTCACCTGAGCAAAAGCCTGGCGATGGAATGGGCCGACAAGGGCCTGCGGGTCAACTGCATCAGCCCCGGCTACACCGCGACGCCGATGAACTCGCGCCCGGAAGTCGCCGACCAGGTGAAGATTTTTGAACAGACCACGCCCATGGGCCGCATGGCCAGCGTGGAAGAAATGGTCGGCCCGGCGATTTTCCTGGTCAGCCGGGCCTCGTCTTTCTGCACCGGTGTCGACCTGCTGGTCGATGGCGGTTTCGTCTGCTGGTAAGGAGTCTTGTGATGTCGCAACGTTTCAGCGGTAAAACCATCGTGATCACCGGCGCCTGCCGTGGCATCGGCGCCGGCATTGCCGAGCGCTTCGCCCAGGAAGGCGCCAACCTGGTACTGGCTTCCAATGACCTGGAACGCGTGACCTTCACCGCCGACCAACTGGCCCGGGAATACAAGGTCGACGCCCTGGCCCTGGCCATCGACGTCACCCGTGAAGACGACATTGAAAAGCTCTACCGCGAAGGCCACGCGCGCTTTGGCAGCATCGACGTGTCGGTGCAGAACGCCGGCATCATCACCATCGACCACTACGACAAAATGCCCCGCGCCGACTTCGACAAGGTGCTGCAGGTCAACACCACCGGCGTGTGGCTGGGCTGCCGGGAAGCGGCCAAGTACATGGTCAAGCAAGGCAGCGGGCGGCTGATCAACACCTCGTCCGGCCAGGGCCGCCAGGGGTTCATCTATACGCCGCACTACGCCGCGAGCAAAATGGGCGTGATCGGCATCACCCAGAGCCTGGCGCTGGAACTGGCACGGCATAACATCACGGTCAACGCGTTTTGCCCCGGCATCATCGAAAGCGAAATGTGGGACTACAACGACCGCGTGTGGGGCGAGATCCTCAGCACCGAGGAAAAACGCTACGGCAAAGGCGAATTGATGGCCGAATGGGTCAAGAACATCCCCCTGCGCCGTGCCGGCAAACCCTCGGATGTGGCAGGCCTGGTGGCGTTCCTGGCCTCCGACGATGCCGCCTACCTGACCGGCCAGGCGATCAATATCGACGGCGGCCTGATCATGTCGTAAGGGTTTGGTATCCTCACCCGCATTGATGTCACCACTGAGGCCTTCATGAGCCAAATCGAAGAACAGCGCCTGATCACCAAGATCGCGAGCCTCTATTACGAAGAAGGGCTCAAGCAGTCCGAGATTTCCGCACAGCTCGACCTGTCCCAATCCTTTATCAGCCGCGCGCTGCGTCGGGCGCTGCAGGAAGGCGTGGTGAAGATCAGCGTGATGCGCCTGCAAGGCCTGCACCTGGAGCTGGAAACCCAGTTGCAGCGCCGCTATGGCGTGCGTCGGGTGATCGTGGTCGAAGCCACCGAACCGGGCAATGACGAAAGCATCAAGCAGGCCATCGGCTCGGCCGCCGCGCATTACCTGGAGACCAGCCTGTCGCCGCAGGATCACATCGGCATTTCGTCGTGGAGCAGCACCATTCGCGCCATGGTCGGCCACCTGCATGCACAACCGGGCAAACAAGGCGCCCAGGAAGTGGTACAACTGTTGGGTGGCGTCGGTAACAAAGGCGCGTTTGAAGCGACCTTGCTGACCCAGCGCCTGGCCACCCTGCTCAACTGCCCGGCGTTCCTGCTGCCCTCGCAAAGCATCGAGCAATCGGTGGAGAGCAAGCAGCGCATCGTGCAGATGGAAGAGGTCAAGGAAGTGCTGCAACGCTTTGACAGCATCACCCTGGCCATCGTCGGCATCGGCGACCTGGAGCCTTCGCAACTGCTGCGCAACAGCGGCAACTACTACACCGAAGACATGCTGCGCCTGCTGGCCGAGCGCGGTGCCGTCGGCGATATCTGCCTGCGCTACTTCGACGCCCAGGGCAAGCCGGTACTGGAAGAAGATGAAGAGTTCGTGGTGTCGGTGGCGCTGCCCAAGCTGCGCAGCATCCACCGCGTGCTGGGCCTGGCCGGCGGGCTGAACAAGGTCCAGGCGATTCGTGGCGCGCTCAAGGGCGGCTACCTGGACATCCTGATTACCGACCTGGATACCGCACAGGCCCTCAACCAATAACCTCTTTTGGAGACTGCCGCTCATGACGTCCAAGCTCGAACAACTCAAGCAATTCACCACCGTGGTCTGCGACACCGGGGACCTGGAAGCCATCAGCCGCCTGCGCCCGGTGGACGCCACCACCAACCCTTCGCTGCTGCTCAAGGCCGCCGCCATCCCGGAATACGCCGACCTGCTGCGCCGCGCCGTGAGCCATGCCAAAGGGGATGTGGGCCTGGCCGGCGACCACTTCGCGGTGTCGGTGGGTGCAGGGATTCTCAAGGTAATTCCGGGGCGCATCTCCACTGAGGTCGACGCGCGCCTGTCATTCGACGAAGACGCGCTGTGGGCCAAGGCCAACCAGTTGATCGCCCTCTACGACCAGGCCGGCATCGGTCGCGATCGCGTGCTGATCAAGCTGGCCTCGACCTGGGAAGGCATCCGCACTGCCGAGCGCCTGGAAAAGGCCGGTATCCAGACCAACCTGACGCTGCTGTTCTCCTTCGCCCAGGCGGCTGCCTGTGCCGACGCCGGCGTGTTTCTGATCTCGCCGTTTGTGGGCCGCATCTACGACTGGTACCGCAAGAACACCGGGCTGGACTACACCGGTGCCGAAGACCCCGGCGTGCAGTCGGTCACGCGCATCTACAACTACTACAAGGCCAACGGCATCAAGACCGTGGTGATGGGCGCCAGCTTCCGCACCCTCAGCCAGATCGAACAACTGGCCGGTTGCGACCGCCTGACCATCAGCCCGGAACTGCTGCAAAAGCTTGATGAAGACCAGGGCCCGCTGGCACGCAAACTCACCCCGGGCGCCGACGGCGAAGCGCGCCTGCAGTTGACCGAGGCACAGTTCCGCTGGGCCTCGAACGAAGACGCGATGGCCACTGAGAAACTCGCAGAAGGCATTCGCCAGTTTGCGCGGGACCAGGAAAAACTGGAGGCGGTGTTGTCGGCGCTATGACCCCCGTCCAGCCGCTCGGCCAGTCGCGCACCTTGGTGTTCCTGGCCTACCCGCAAATGGGCCTGCTCGACCTGACCGGCGCCCAGACCGTGTTCTGGGCGGCCACCAAGGCCATGGTCGAGCGTGGCCTGCCGGGCTATGTGATGCACACCGCCAGCCTGGCGGGTGGCTTGATGCCAACAGCCGAAGGCTTGAGCGTCGATACCCTGCCACTGGCGCAATTTGACCCCGCCACCCTCGACACCTTGATCGTACCCGGCGCCCCCGCCATTCAACAGGCGATGGCCGCCAACACCGACCTGGTGGACTGGCTGCGTCATGCATCTACCCAGGCCCGGCGCACGGCTTCGGTGTGCAGCGGCACGTTCCTGCTGGCCCAGGCCGGCTTGCTCCAAGGCCGGCGCGCTGCCACGCACTGGGCGATGTGCGACATGCTCAAGCGCGGGTTCCCGAGCATCGAAGTGGACATGGATGCGATCTTTGTCCAGCAAGGCAATGTGTGGACGTCGGCAGGCGTGAGTGCCGGTATCGACCTCGCGCTGGCGTTGGTCGAGGCCGATTGCGGGCGTCACGTCGCCCTGCAAGTGGCGCGGGAGCTGGTGGTGTTTCTCAAAAGGCCCGGTGGCCAGGCCCAGTTCAGCCAACTGCTGCAAGCGCAGACCGATGACACTGCGGGTTTCGACGCCTTGCACCTGTGGATCGCCGATAACCTCAGCGACAGCGAGCTTACGGTGGAGCGCCTGGCAGAACAAAGCCGCATGAGCCCGCGCAATTTCGCCCGGGTCTACAAGCAAAAAACCGGGCGCACCCCGGCCAAGGCCATCGAGTTGTTTCGCGTGGAGGCGGCACGACGCCTGTTGGAAGACTCCCAGCGCAACATCGACCAAGTCGCGCACCTGTGTGGCTTTGGCGATGAAGAACGGATGCGCTACACCTTCCATCGCCACCTGTCGATTTCCCCTCGCGACTACCGCGCGCGCTTTTCCCGCTGACAGCAGGCCGGTTGGCAGTAATTCAGGGTTTTGTGTCCTACCCGACAAACAACGCCGCTCTTAAAGTAGGCCGGTAACGCATTGCACCTTGAGCAATCGTATCGACCTGGTCCCTGGAGCATCCCCATGAAGCAGCACATCCTTATCATCGGCGCCGGCTTCGGCGGTGTCTGGAGCGCCTTGAGCGCCGCACGCCTGCTGGATAAACATGACCGCCATGACGTGCAGATCAGCGTGCTGGCCCCACAGCCGGCGCTACGTATTCGTCCACGTTTCTACGAAGCCGATGTGCATGCCATGCAAGCACCGCTGGGGCCGTTGTTTGCGGCGGTCGGCGTGGACTTCATCGAGGGCGCCGCCGACCGCATCGATGAAAATGGCAAGCAGGTGACCTACCGCAATGCGGCTGGCATAGCCACCACCCTCAGGTACGATCGCCTGGTTCTAGCCGCTGGCAGCCGTCTGAATCGGCCACAGATGGAAGGCATCCAGCACGTGTTCGATGTGGACCAGATCGAAGATGCCACGCGCCTCGAAGCGCACATCAAGGGGTTGAACAAGCTGCCCGATAGCCCGGCACGTAACACTGTGGTGGTGGCCGGCGGCGGGTTTACCGGGATCGAGACCGCGACCGAAATGCCGGCACGCCTGCGCGAAGCACTGGGTGACAACGCCAATATTCGTGTGATCGTGGTGGACCGCGGCCCGCAGATTGCGGCTTCCATGGGCGATGGTATTCGTCCGTCCATCGTCGAAGCCAGCGAACACCTGGGCCTGGAATGGAGATTGAATACCTCAGTGGCCGCGGTGGATGCCGGCGGCGTGACCCTGGCCGATGGGGAACGCATTGAGTCCAGTACCGTGATCTGGACCATCGGCTTTCGCGCCAACCCGCTGACCGAACAGGTCAGCGGCACCCTTGATCCCCAGGGCCGCCTGCATGTGGACGGCAACCTCAAGGTCAAGGGCCTGGCCGATGTCTTTGCCGCCGGTGATGTGGCCTACGCCGCCACCGATGACCTGGGTCACTTCGCCAGCATGTCCTGCCAGCACGCCATTGCCCTGGGCCGCTACGCCGGCAACAACGTCGCCGCCGACCTGATCGGTGTGGCCCCGATGACCTACAGCCAGCCCAAATACGTCACCTGCCTCGACCTCGGTGCCTGGGGCGCGGTGTACACAGAGGGCTGGGATCGTCAGCTCAAACTGGTGGGCCAGGAAGCCAAGGAGCTTAAACAGCAGATCAACACCGTGTGGATCTACCCACCCGCTGCTGATCGGGCCACCGCGCTGGCGGCGGCTGACCCGCTGATCCCGGTGGCCTGACCGCGCCTGGGGCGGCAGCTATCAACTCTGGGGTGTATTTACCGTCAGGCCACGAGCTGCCAATGCCCCCAATACCCCGCCGACCATCGGCGCCAGCCAGAACAACCACAACTGCGCAATGTACTCACCGCCGGCGAACAACGCCGGGCCGGTGCTGCGCGCGGGGTTGACCGAGGTGTTGGTCACCGGGATCAGGACCAGGTGAATCAGGGTCAGCGCCAGGCCGATGGCAATCGGCGCAAAGCCTGCGGGCGCGCCCGGCGCGGTCACGCGCATGATGATCAGCACAAAGAAGAACGTAGCGATCACTTCGGCCAGCAGTGCAGCCTTCATGTCGAACAGGCCCGGGCTCAGCTCGCCGTAGCCGTTGGCAGCAAAGCCGCCCATCTCGAAACCGGGTTGGCCGTTGGCGATCACATACAGCGCTGCTGCAGCCGCAATGGCCCCAACCACTTGCGCCGCGATATAGGGCAGCACTTTCCCCCCGCACAGACGGCGCCCTGCCCAGAGGCCGAGGGTCACCGCCGGGTTGAAATGCCCACCGGAGATACCGCCCACCGCGTAGGCCATCGTCAACACGGTCAGGCCGAACGCCAGTGACACGCCGGCGAAGCCAATCCCCAACCCAGGGAACGCAGCCGCCAGAATGGCGCTGCCACATCCGCCGAAAGTCAGCCAGAAGGTTCCGAGGAATTCTGCGGTCAAACGTCTTTGCACAAGTGACTCCATTGCTGTTCAGGTGCCGTCACCACAGGACGTGGGCGGTCCTGGGCGACGGTAGCAATGGGCATCATGGCGCCCTGTAAGACTTGTCTGGTTTTAGCGTTTTACCGCGGGGTTGCGGGCACACCCGTGCCGAACCGACGAATCGCCAGGCAATAACCGATCAACGCCACCGCCGCCAGCAAACCGCCCGCCGCGCCGATCCAGGCAAAGCCGAAGTGGCTGCCGACCCAGCTGCCCATCAGCGCACCGCCGCCGATACCAATGTTGTAGATGCCGGAGAACATCGCCATCGCCACGTCGGTGGCGTCCGGCGCAAGGACCAGCACCTTGGATTGCATGGCCAGGCCGAAGCCCATGATCGCCATGCCCCAGAACACGCTGAGGATCACCAGGTAGGATTCGGCGCCGCTCAACGGCAGCAGCAGCGACAGGCACGCCGCCAGCAGGAACACCGCGCCGACCACGAACACGTGAGGGTTGAAGCGGTGCACCAGGCTGAACAGCAGCGAACCAATGATGCCCGCGCCGCCGAACACCAGCAGGATCAGGGTGACCGCGCTGCCGCTCATGCCGGCTACACCTTCGACGAAGGGTTCGATATAGCTGTAGGCGGTGAATTGCGCGGTGACGGTCATGGCCGTGAGCACGTACAGCGCCACCAGCGCCGGACGCTTGAACAGCAGCGGCAGGCTGCGCAGGGAGCCGGAGTTCTGGCTCGGCAACGGCGGCAAGGTGCGCGCCAGCCAGAACACCAGGGCAGCAGCGAAGGCGCCGATGACCAGGAAGGTCGTGCGCCAGCCCATGGCTTCGCCGAGCAGGCGGCCCAGCGGAATGCCCAGTACCATCGCCAGCGAGGTGCCGGTGGCGAGCAAGCCCAGCGCCTGCACCTGCTTGCCTTCCGGCGCCAGGCGCACGGCCAGGGACGCGGTGATCGACCAGAACAGCGCATGGGACAAGGCGATGCCGACCCGGCTGAGCATCAGGATGCCGAAGCTGGTGGCCACGCTGGAAAGAATATGGCTGGCGATGAACATGCCGAACAGCACGATCAGCAACTTGCGCCGCTCGACGTTGCGGGTCAGCAGCATCACCGGCAGCGAGGTCAGCGACACGATCCACGCATAGATGGTGAGCATCAGGCCGACACTGGCGATGGGCATGTCGAAGCTGGCGCCAATGGCGCTGAGCAGCCCCACGGGCACGAATTCGGTGGTGTTGAACACAAACGCGGCCAGCGCCAGGGCGATGACCGGTTGCCAGTTGGCTTGGGGGGTTGCGGCTGAAATGCTCATTGAAGGGCGAGGTACTCTGGCGATGATCAAGCGGCCACCCAGGACAAGCGCCGCCGCGGAGCATTCTATAGGTTTCTCGGCCGGCTGTTGACGCCCATCCCCCTCAAAATACCCTCAGCGGGGTCACGGTAAGGTCATGGTCACCACGTAGTTCCCCGACCGGATCGGCTTGCCGGCGCCATCGACGAGCACATAGCGCTGGTCGTAATACCGCCCGTTGCCACTGTCCGCGACCAGCAGCACGTGGGCCGCGTCGACACTGGCCACCGGCGCCACACCGCGTACATCGAAGTGGCTGCCGCGGCTGGCGACGGCACACTCGTGCAATTCCATCACCGCGCCACTGTGCGTATTTGTCGCACACCCGCCTTCGACGATACTGCCGTGGAACTCAATGCTGCCCTGCCCCACGATCTGCGCGGCGCCGCACGTACTCGCCCAGATACCCAGGAGGCCTGCCATTACCGAAAGACGCTTGACGCTCATGTCGACACTCCTTATTGGGCTCTTACCCACTAAGTCGTCTGCCCGAGCGTTAACTTGAGGCGCCGCGTCCAAAGGTTTGCGCTAGATCAAGGATCCACCTGTCCCATCATCTCGGGAATGCTTTCCGGGCGCTTGGCATAGCGCTGGGCCAGCGCCGCGCAGACCATCAACTGGATCTGGTGAAACAGCATCAGCGGCAGGATCAGCACCCCCATGGTCGCCCCGGCGAACAGCACCTGGGCCATCGGTACGCCGGTCGCCAGGCTCTTCTTCGAGCCACAGAACAGGATGGTGATGCGGTCTTCCTGGTTGAAACCAAAGGCCTTGCCCAACAGCGTCGACGCCACCAGCACCAGGCCGAGCAACACGCAGCAGGCGACAACCAGGCCACCCAGTTCCCACAGCGGGATCTGGTGCCAGATGCCTTCGTTGACCGCTTCGCTGAACGCGCCGTACACCACCAGCAGGATCGAGCCCTGGTCGACGAACTTCAGCCAGGATTTATTGCGGCCCACCCACGCGCCGATCCAGCGGCGGGCGATCTGCCCGGCGACAAACGGCAGCAGCAATTGCACGCTGATTTTGAGGATCGCATCGACCGTGGAGCCGCCGTCGCCATGCACGTTGAGCAGCAAGGTCACCAGCAACGGCGTGAGGAAGATGCCGAACAGGCTGGAGGCCGCCGCGCTGCAGATCGCCGCAGGGATATTGCCGCGCGCCAGCGAGGTGAAGGCAATCGCCGATTGCACCGTGGCCGGCAAGGCGCAAAGGTAGAGCATGCCCATGTACAGGTCTTTGCCGATCAGCGGCGAGAGCAGCGGCTTGAGCGCCAGGCCCAGCAGCGGAAACAGTACGAAGGTCAGGCTGAACACCAGCAAGTGCAGGCGCCAGTGCCCCGCACCGGCCACGATGGCCTGGCGCGACAGCTTGGCGCCATGCAGGAAGAACAGCAGCGCGATGGCCAGGTTGGTGACCCAGCCGAAGGCCACGGCAGTCTGGCCGCTGGCGGGCAGCAGGGAGGCGAGGATCACCGTGGCGATCAGCGTCAGGGTGAAGTTGTCGGGCAGAAAACGAGGGCGAGTCATAAGCGGATCTTCCGGGGGTTGCCAAGAGCGTCATCGCGACTCTAACGTAACGACCTGTTACCGACTAACGCCAATGAGCCAGTAAATGCCGCCTAAAGGACATGCCAACACCGTGCGCCGCAGCGTGCCCGGGCTTTCCAGCCTGCCACGGCCGGTGTATGGCCGTACCGAATCGCTGCCCAACCGCGCACTGACGCGCCGGCACAGCCACCCGTGGGTGCAATTGTCCTACGCGATCTCCGGGGTGCTGGAGATCCAGACCAGCGTCGGCCGCTTCGTCGCCCCGCCGCAACGCGCGGTGTGGATCCCAGCGGGCATGCCGCACCGGGTATTCAGCTCGCCGCACACGGAGATGCGCAGTTTGTACCTCGATTGCAGCGTCACCACCTGGGCAGCCGAGCGTTGCCAGGTGCTGGAGGTGAGCAACCTGTTGCGTGAGTTGATCCGCAGCTTCAGTGAACTGCCAGTGGAGTACGCCGAGGATGGCCCGGACGGTCGGCTGGCCCAGGTGGTGCTCGACCAACTGGCGGCAGCGCCGCAGGTCGACCTGATGCTGCCGTTGCCCCACGACCCGCGCCTGCGCCAGATCTACCGCAGCCTCAACCTGCACCCGGAACAGCAGACTACCCTGGGGCAGTGGAGCCAGAAGCTGGGGGTCAGCGAGAAAACCCTCAGCCGTTTGTTCTTGAGGGACACCGGCCTGACGTTCCGGGCCTGGCGCCAGCGCCTGAGGCTATTGACCGCCCTGCCCGCCCTGGAGCAAGGCGAGCGGGTGACGGATGTGGCGCTGGGCTGTGGCTACGAATCCACCTCGGCATTCATCAACGCGTTTCGACAGCAGTTTGATGCGACGCCCGGTGAGTTCTTTCGCTGACCATGAGGTGAAGGAGCTCCAAATGTGAGAGCGGGCTTGCCCGCGAAAGCGGTGTGTCAGTCGACCTCTGCAGTGGCTGATCCAGCGTATTCGCGGGCAAGCCCGCTCCCACATTTTGACATTGCGTGTATCTGCCAGGCATACCAGTCCACCTCGGCATTCATCAATGCATTTCGCCAGCAGTTTGACGCGACGCCCGGTGAGTTCTTTCGCTGACCATGAGGTGAAGGAGATCCAAATGTGGGAGCGGGCTTGCCCGCGAAAGCGGTGTGTCAGTCGACCTCTGCAGTGGCTGATCCAGCGTATTCGCGGGCAAGCCCGCTCCCACATTTTGACATTGCATGTATCTGCCAGGCATACCAGTCCACCTCGGCATTCATCAATGCGTTTCGCCAGCAGTTTGATGCGACGCCCGGTGAGTTCTTTCGCTGACTATGTGGTGAAGGAGATCCAAGTGTAGGAGCGGGCTTGCCCGCGAAAGCGGTGTGTCAGTCGACCTCTGCAGTGGCTGATCCAGCGTATTCGCGGGCAAGCCCGCTCCCACATTTTGACATTGCATGTATCTGCCAGGCATACGAGTCCACCTCGGCATTCATCAATGCGTTTCGACAGCAGTTTGATGCGACGCCCGGTGAGTTCTTTCGCTGACTATAAGATGAAGGAGATCCAAGTGTGGGAGCGGGCTTGCCCGCGAAAGCGGTGTGTCAGTCGACCTCTGCAGTGGCTGATCCAGCGTATTCGCGGGCAAGCCCGCTCCCACATTTTGACATTGCATGTGTCTGCCAGGCATACGAGTCCACCTCGGCATTCATCAATGCGTTTCGCCAGCAGTTTGATGCGACGCCCGGTGAGTTCTTTCGCTGACCATGAGGTGAAGGAGATCCAAATGTGGGAGCGGGCTTGCCCGCGAAAGCGGTGTGTCAGTCGACCTCTGCAGTGGCTGATCCAGCGTATTCGCGGGCAAGCCCGCTCCCACATTTTTACATTGCATGTACCTGCCAGGCATACGAGTCCACCTCGGCATTCATCAATGCGTTTCGACAGCAGTTTGATGCGACGCCCGGTGAGTTCTTTCGCTGACCATGAGGTGAAGGAAATCCAAATGTGGGAGCGGGCTTGCTCGCGAAAGCGGTGTGTCAGTCGACCTATGCAGTGGCTGATCCAGCGTATTCGCGAGCAAGCCCGCTCCCACATTTTGACATTGAATGGTCTGCTAGGCAGAGGCCTTGGCCAGGATCGCCTGGAGCAACACGTCCGCCCCCGCCGTCGACCATTCGGGGGAAATTTCTTCCGCCTCGTTGTGGCTGAGCCCGTCCACGCAGGGCACGAAGATCATCGCGGTCGGCGCTACCTGGTTCACGTAGCAGGCGTCATGCCCGGCGCCGGAGATCATCGGCCGCTGGCTGTAGCCGAGCTTTTCCGCGCAGGCCCGGACCACCTCGACACAGTCAGCGTCAAAGGCAATCGGCGCGTATTGGAAAATCTGCTTCACGCTGTGCTGCAAGCCAATCTCCGCGGCGATGCGTGCCACGGCGTCGCGCAATTGCTGGTCCTGGCGCGCCAGCACCGCTTCGTCCGGGTGGCGAAACTCCACGCTGAAAAACACCCGCCCCGGCACCACGTTGCGCGAGTTGGGGAAGATGTTCGCCATGCCCACCGTCGCCCGTCCTTCGGCGCCCTGCTCCAGGCCCAGGCCATTGACGGCCTCGACCACCCGGGCAAAACCGAGCAGCGCATCCAGGCGATGGTCCATCGGCGTGGTGCCGGCGTGGGCGCTGCGCCCGCTCAATTCGACTTCATACCAGCGCTGGCCCTGGGCGCCGGTGACGACGCCGATGGTGATGCCTTGGGCTTCGAGAATCGGGCCTTGTTCGATATGCAGTTCGAACGCGGCATGCACGGCCTGGCCGCCGACCGGATGAGGCCCGGCATAGCCGATCTGCTGCAAGGCCTCGCCAATGGTCACACCGGCCTTGTCCGCGCGGGACAGCCCGTATTCCAGGTCGAACACACCGGCGTAGACCCCGGAAGAAATCATCGCCGGAGCGAAGCGCGAGCCTTCTTCGTTGGTCCAGTTGACCACCTCGATGGGGCGCTCGGTTTCGATGCCCAGGTCATTCAGGGTCCGCAGCACTTCCACACCGGCGAGCACGCCGTAGATGCCGTCGTACTTGCCGCCGAAGGGTTGCGAGTCGCCATGCGAGCCGGTCAGCACCGGCGCCAGGTCGTCATGTTTGCCGGCGCGGCGCGCAAAGATATTGCCCATGGCGTCGACTCGCACCGTGCAGCCGGCGGCTTCGCACCACTGCACGAAGAGGTCGCGGCCACGACGGTCTTCGTCGGTCAGCGCCAGGCGCGAGACGCCGCCCTTTTCGGTGGCGCCGATCTGCGCCATTTCCATCAGCGATGCCCACAGGCGTTCGCCATTGACCCGCGCCAGGTTACTCATGGGGTTTGGCCCGATAGCGGAAATCACAGTGGTGCGCACCGCCCATGATGGTCTGGGTGCGGGTCAGTTCGATGTCCGGGTTGTAGCCGACGATAAACAACTCGTCGCGGTTGCACGACAGCAAGTGGCCAATCTCGCCCAGGCCCATCTCGTGGTACATCTCGGCGTAGCGGCAGCGCTTGACGTCGTAGTCATAGTGCTCGGCATCGCTGGCGATGATCTCGACCTTGAGCGCATCATCCTTTTCCCACAACACTTGCAGTTCGACAAAACTCTTGAGGTCGGCGCCCTGCTCTTCCAGCGCGGCAAAATGCTTGCCGGCCTGAATCGCCGCGTTGCCCACGGCCTCGCCGATCACGGCGGCGGCAAAGGCCTTGCCCTGCTCGCGCACCAGGATCTCGTAGATCGGCTTGATGATTTCGGCTTCGATCCGCCGCCGGGCAAGAATGCCCAGTTCACCTTCCAGATTGCTCATTGTGTGCCTCCGTCAGCTCCACAAAACCTATTGATTGCCCCCACACTGAGAGGCTTTTCTGTGGCGAGCGGGCTTGCCCCGCGTTGGGCTGCAAAGCAGCCCCAATAAGCACGCCGCGCTGTCTTAGATACACCTCGGCAGCTGATTTTGTGGCGGCTTCGCCACCCAACGCGGGACAAGCCCACTCACCACACCAGCAGTTCGCCGGCCAGACGTCGGCGGTTATTGACCGCCTGCCACACTTACCGGCTGCCATTGATTGGCCTTGACCTGGTAAACGGTGAACGACGGTTTCTTCAAGTTACCCTCGGCATCGAAGGCAATGGTGCCGGTCACGCCCGGGTAACTGATGGCGCGCAGCACCGGCAGGTACTTCTGCGGATCCACCGAATCGGCCTTTTCAATCGCCGCCACCAGCACGCCGACGCCGTCGTAGGCAAACGGCGCGTGCAGTTCGATATTGGTTTTGTAGCGTTCTTTATAGGCCTGTTCGAACGCCTTGCCACCCGGCATCTGTGCAACCGCCAGGCCCGGCTCCAGGGCTATCACGCCCTCGCCTTCGTTCTGCGCCAGTTGCAGGAAGGTCTGGCTGACAAACCCGCCGGCACCCATCAACGGCGCCTTGATGCCTAACTGCTTGATGCGTCGGGCCAGCGGCGCGGCCTGGGCGTCAACGCCGCCGAAGAAGATCAGGTCGGGGTTCTGGCTGCGGATATTGGTAAGCACCGCGCTGAAGTCGATGGTCTTGTCGTCGACATATTCTCGGGCAACCACCTTGGCGCCCCCGGCCTGGACGGATTTGACGAACTGGTCTGCCAGGCCCTGGCCGAAGGCGGTGCGGTCGTCGATCACGGCAATGCGCTGCGCCTTGAGCGTATTCAAGGCATAGGCGCCGGCTACCTGACCGCCATCGTCGTCATGGCCCATGATGCGGAAACTGGTGTCGAAACCCTGCTGCGTGTAGGCATGCCCCGTGGCCACCGGCGCGACCTGGGCGATGCCGGCGTCGTGGTACACCCGCGCCGCCGGAATGCTGGTGCCGGTATTCCAGTGACCGACCACGCCGACCACGCCCTCATCCACCAGGCGCTGGGCGACGGTCACGGCCGTGCGCGGGTCAGACTGGTCGTCTTCGGACACCAGCTTGAAAGTCACCGCTTCACCGTTGATCTTCGGGTGCTGGGCGTTGGCCCGGTCGATGGCCAGTTGCGCGCCATTTTCCAGGTCTTTGCCGATCCGCGCGGACGGGCCGGTCAGCGGGCCCGCCAAGCCAATCAACACGGTCTGGTCGGCCTGGGCCACGGCGCTTGCCAGGCTGCTCAGGGCCAGGCCTATCAATACGGTTTGCTTCAAAGTCTTCATCAGTCGTTCCTGTGTCTTTTCGGGCGGGTCGAAACACGCCGGGCGTCCGGTAGCGTCATGGTTGGGTTCTATTCACCGAGGTAGGCGCTGCGCACCTCGGGGTGTTCAAGCAATGCGGCGGACGGACCGACAAGGCTGATGCGCCCGGTGTCCATCACGTAGGCGCGGTCGGTGACCTGCAGCGCCAGCCGAGCGTTCTGCTCCACCAGCAACAACGTCATGCCCTGGCGGCAGACGTCGTCGATCACCTGGAAGATCTTCTCGACCATGATCGGCGCCAGGCCCATGGACGGCTCATCGAGGATCAACAGGCGCGGGCGCGACAGCAGCGCACGGGCCAGGGCGAGCATCTGTTGCTCACCGCCTGACAGCAGCCCGGCAGACTGCTGCAGGCGCTCTTCGAGGCGCGGGAAGTGTTCGAACAATTGGCGCATTTCACGCTGCACCTGCGCGTGGTCGCGGCGCACAAAAGCGCCGGCCTGCAGGTTTTCCAGCACACTCATCCGCGCAAAAATCCCGCGCCCTTCCGGCACCATGGCGATGCCCTGGCGCAGCAGTTGGTCCGGTGCCTGGCCTCGAATCGAGCGCCCGGCAAACCGGATCGTGCCCTTGGCGGCCGGCAGCAGGCCGGTCAACGCCTTGAGGCTGGAGGTCTTGCCGGCGCCATTGGCACCGATCAGCGTCACGCGTTCGCCTTCGGCGATCTGCAGGTCCAGGGACTTGACCGCCTCGATCGCGCCGTAGCGCACCTGCAAACCGTCGACGTGCAACAGGGCTTCAGACATGTGCACTGGCTCCCAAATAGGCCTGGATCACCGCCGGGTGCTGACGCACCTCGGCCGGTGGCCCGACGGCAATGACCTGGCCGTAATCGAGCACACTGATGCGGTCGCACACGCCCATCACCAGCTTGACGTCGTGCTCGATCAACAACAGCGTGTGGCCGTCGTCGCGGATTTTTTCCAGCAGGCCGCGCAGTTGCACTTTCTCACTGGCGTTCATGCCCGCCGCCGGTTCGTCCAGCGCCAGCAGGCGCGGTTCGGTGGCCAGCGCGCGGGCGATTTCCAGGCGGCGCTGGTGGCCGTAGCTCAGGCTGTCGGCGCGGTAGTTGGCAAAGCCGGCCAGGCCCACATAGGCGAGCAAACGATGGGCATGCGCGCGGGTTTGCGCCTCTTCATCACGGGCGCGGCGATGGCGGCTCAAGGCGGCCCACAGGCCGTTGCGGGTGCGCACATGGCGCCCGACCATGACGTTTTCCAGCGCACTCATGGCATTGAACAGGCGGATATTCTGGAACGTGCGCGCGATGCCGGCTTCGGCCACCTGGTGCACGCTGGTCGGCCGGTACTCGCGCCCGTCCAGCTGGAAGCGCCCGGAATCCGGGGTGTAGAGGCCGGTCATGACATTGAAGAAGGTGGTCTTGCCGGCGCCATTGGGGCCGATCAGCCCGTAGATTTCGCCGGACTGGATGCTCAGGCTCACGTCGGTCAGCGCCGCGACGCCGCCGAAGTGCTTGTTGACGTGGTCAATCTGCAACAACGGTGCGTTCATCGTGCCACTCCTTTGGGCCATAGCCCGGCAGGTCGGTAGAGCATCGCCAGGATCAGCGCCAGGCCGTAGAACAACTGACGGATGATTTCCGGGTCGACCAGCACCTGGCCGAACAGCGCCTGCTGCAGCGGGCCCATGCTCGCGCGCAGGGCTTCGGGCAGCGCAGCCAGCAGCACGCAGCCGAGCATCACCCCGGGGATATGGCCCATGCCGCCAAGCACCACCATCGCCAGCACCGCGATGGACTCATTGAGGGTGAACGATTCCGGCGAGACAAAACCCTGGAACGCTGCGAACAGCGCGCCGCTCACGCCGCCGAACGCGGCGCCAATCGCGAACGCCAGCAGCTTCAGGCGCACGGTGTTCACGCCCATGGCCTGCGCCGCTTCTTCGTCTTCGCGGATCGCCACCCAGGCGCGGCCGATGCGCGAGCGCTCCAGGCGAATGCAGGCGAACAGGATCAGCACCACCAACGCGGCAAACAGGTAGTAATAGAGGTACACCGACGGCAGGCGCAGGCCGAACAGCTCCTGGGTGCGCCCCAGGTTCACGCCCAGCAGGCTGACCGGATCGACTTGCGAAATGCCTTTGGGGCCGTTGGTGATATTCACCGGGCGATCGAGGTTGCGCAGCAGGATGCGGATGATCTCGCCAAAGCCGAGGGTGACGATGGCCAGGTAGTCGCCACGCAGGCGCAAGGTCGGCGCCCCGAGCACCACCCCGCAGCCGGCGGCGAGCAAAGCGCCCAATGGCAGGATCAGCCAGATCGAGGTGTGCATCCCCGCCGGCAGCCACGCCACCAGCGCCGGAAACTGCTGCAACAGGTGCGGCGACGACAGCAGCGCGGCAAGGTAGGCGCCCACCGCGTAGAACGCGATAAAGCCCATGTCCAGCAGCCCGGCGTAGCCGACCACGATGTTCAGCCCGAGGGCGAGCATGATGTACAGCAAGGCAAAATCCAGGGTGCGTACCCAGGTGTTGCCGCCGGCATGCCCGACGATCCACGGCGCCAGCACCAGGGCCACGGCGAATAGCAGCAGGCCGAGGGTCGCGCGTTTGTTGACGTTCAGAGAGTGGCTCATGCGCGCGTCGCCAAGCGTTCGCCCAGCAGCCCGGACGGCCGGAACACCAGCACCGCGATCAACACGATAAAGGCGAACACATCCTGGTAATTACTGCCGAACACGCCGTTGGTGGCGGCACCGAGATAGCCGGTGCCCAGGGCCTCGATCAGCCCCAGCAGCAGGCCACCGAGCATCGCGCCCTTGAGGTTGCCGATACCGCCCAGCACCGCTGCGGTAAAGGCCTTGATCCCCGGCAAGAAGCCCATGTAGAAATGCGCGCTGCCGTAGTTGCTGGCCATCATCACCCCGGCCAGCGCCGCCAGGGCACCGCCGATGGCGAAGGTGAGCACGATGATGCGGTTGGGGTTGATGCCCATCAGGCTGGCGACTTGCGGGTTCTCTGCCACGGCGCGCATGGCCCGGCCAAAGCGGGTGCGCTCGACCAGCACCAGCAGCGCGACCATCACCGACAACGCGATGGCGATGGTGGTCAGCGCGGTGGCGTTGGTGATCGCCGGGTGCGCCGAAGCGCCGGCCAACACTTCGATGGGCTCCAGCGGCAGCAGTTGCGGGAACATCTGCGGGTTGCGCGTCCACACCAGCATGGCGAAGGTCTGCAGCAGCAGCGACACGCCGATCCCACTGATCAGCGGCGCCAGGCGCGGGGCGTGGCGCAGGCGGCGATAGGCCACGCGCTCGATCACCACGGCCAGCAGCGCACAGAACGCCATCGCGACCAGCGTGGCCAACAGCAACACCAGCACCGGCGGCAATGCCGGCCAGGTGGCCTGCACCAGGCGGATCACCGACAGGCCCACCAGCGCGCCGATCATCAACACATCGCCATGGGCAAAGTTGATGATGCGCAAAATGCCGTAGACCATGGTGTAACCCAGGGCCACCAGCGCGTAGAGACTGCCCGTCATCAAGCCATTGAGCAGTTGTTGGATAAACCCATCCATCAGGACCCTGAACCTCAGTGCGTACAAGGGCGGCACACTAAGCATCTATTCTGTTTTTATCAAATATCAGAAAGTCATATGGTTATACCAAAGCGATAACAGGTTATTTGCGCCATATTTACGGCATTTATGGCTCTTTATTTACGCAAAGAGTTGGTATTTAATTCAACACATGAATAAATTAGAACAGTTAGCCAATGACCCTCCCCTGCGCGCCGTGCGCACCTTCGAAGCGTTTGCGCGCCATGGCGGGGTGAATGCCGCCGCGCGCGAGCTGGACGTGTCCGCCTCGGCGATCAGCCATCAACTGCACTTGCTCGAAGATTTCCTGCAGCAGCCGCTGACCTTGCGCCAGGGCCGCAACCTGGTACTTACCGATGAAGGCCGCGAGTATTACCGTGCGATTCGCTCGGCGTTCGCGGTACTGCGCAGCGCCACCGAACACGTGCGCGAGAAAAGCGCCACGCGCCAGGTCACCATCAGCCTGATCCCGTTGTTTGGCATCAACCTGTTCATCCCGCGCCTGGCCGACTTCCTCAAGGACCACCCGGCGCTGGACATCAACGTGACCTACGCCAACCACCGCAGCTACCCCAGCGACGCGGCCGACCTGTCGATCCGCTTCGGCACCGGGCACTGGCCGGGCTATCACAGCGAGCCATTGATTTGCGGCGCAGTCACACCCTATTGCAGTCGCGCATTCCTGGCACAACACGGCCCCATCGACACACCGCAGGCCCTGAGCCAACTGCCCCTGCTGCACGACGAAGAACGCGGCACCTGGGGCCAATGGTTCGAAGCCGCCGAAGTTGACGCCACGGCGCTCAATGGGTTGCTGTTGGAAGATGGCCAACTGGCCCTCACGGCCACCCTCACCGGCCTCGGCTGCGCCTTGCTGCGCGAGCCGCTGGTGAAGCCACATGTGGCCAGTGGTGAGTTGGTGAAGCTGTTCGACCTGCAGGTCAACGACGGCCGCCAGTACTACCTGTGCCGACGGGCGAACAGCGAATTGTCGAGCGAGGGGAATGACTTGTATGACTGGATCAAGCGCAGCTTGATCGCGATGTAGAGCGCGATTTGAACGATGGGAGCGGTGGAGTTACAGCGCGACTGCGAGGGCGGTGGGTCTGACAGCTCTTCTGCGCCTGACACACCGCCTTCGCGGCCTCGCTGGGGCTCGACGGCTCCCACAGGGGGGGGCGGCTGTGTGGCTGGGATTTGAGCAAGCACCGGGTTTTGCTGATTGCAGTTTCTGCAGAGTGTCGCTGGGTGAGCTGGATCCCAGCGACCACTAGGTTTCGCTATGTGGCTGAGATTCCAGCTACCACTCCGCCCAACTGTGGGAGATGTCGAGCTTTAGCGAGGCTGCGAAGGCGGCGGTACTGATAGCCCTGCTGTGCCTGACACACCGCCTTCGCGGCCTCGCTGGGGCTCGACGGCTCCCACAGGGGGGGCGGCTGTGTGGCTGGGATTTGAGCAGGAGCCGGGTTCGCTATGTGGTTGAAATTTCGGCTACAACACCGGTCAACTGTGGGAGATGTCGAGCTTTAGCGAGGCTGCGAAGGCGGCGGCACTGACTGCCCTTCTGTGCCTGACACACCGCCTTCGCGGCCTCGCTGGAGCTCGACGGCTCCCACAGGGGGGGCGGCTGTGTGGCTGGGACTTGAGCAAGCGCCGGGTTTCGCTGCGTGGTTGAAATTTCAGCTACAACACCGGTCAACTGTGGGAGATGTCGAGCTTTAGCGAGGCTGCGAAGGCGACGGCATTGGCAGTCCTTCTGTGCCTGACACACCGCCTTCGCGGCCTCGCCGGGGCTCGACGGCTCCCGCAGGGGGGCGGCTGTGTGACTGGGATTTGAGCAGGAGCCGGTTTCGCTATGTGGTTGAAATTTCAGCTACCACTCCGCCCAACTGTGGGAGATGTCGAGCTTTAGCGAGGCTGCGAAGGCGGCGGCATTGGCAGTCCTGCTGTGCCTGACACACCGCTTTCGCGGCCTCGCTAAAGCTCCCACATTTGGCGGCGTTCGACATCAGGGTCTCGGCGGGTCAGCTGCCGTTGCCGCCATGGGCTTCTTCGAAGAAGTAGTCCTTCCAGCTCGCCGCCTTGTTTTTCAGCACTCCGAGCTCCTGCAATTTCTCGGCATAGATATAGGTGCGCTGCGGCACGATGGTGAAGTCGATTTCCGGGTCCTGGACGATTTTCTCGACCAGGTCCAGCGGCAACTTCGACTGCTCTACGCGGATGTACGCCTTGGCAGCAGCCGGTTTGTCGGCCTTGATGATTTTCTCGGCCTCGGCCAGTGCGTCATAGAACGCCTTGTAGGTCTTGGGGTTTTCGTCGTGGAATTTCTGCGTGGTGTACAGCACGTTGAACGTGGCCTGGCCGCCGAGGATGTCGTAGGAACTGAGCACCTTGTGCACGTTGGGATTCAACAGCTCCTGGTACTGGAACGGCGGGCTGGAGAAGTGCGAGTTGATCTCCGAACCGCCGGCAATCAACGCCGCCGTGGCGTCGGGGTGAGCCAGGCTGATGGAGATGTCATCAAACTTCTTGTAGTTGGCGTCGCCGAACTGCTTGGCGGTTTCGATCTGCAGGGTACGCGACTGGAAGCCCACGCCGGCAGCGGGCACGGCGATGCGGTCTTTCTCGGTGAAGTCCTTGAGGGTCTTCACGTTGGGATTGTTGGTCAGCAGGTAATTGGGCATCGAGCCGAGGGAGGCGATGGCCTTGACGTTCTGCTTGCCCTTGGTGCGGTCCCACAGCGTGAGCATCGGCGGCACACCGGCCGAGACCACATCCAGGGCGCCGGCCAGCAGCGATTCATTCATGGCGGTGGCACCGGATATGCTGTTCCATTCCACCTTGATATCCAGGCCCTGCTCCTTGCCGTGTTTTTCGATCAGGTGCTGATCGCGCACCACGTCGAGGATCAGGTAGCCGATGCCGAATTGCTGGGCGATGCTGATGGTGCCTTCGGCCTGCGCACCGGGGCTGAGCAAGGCCGTGGCGGCGGAGAGGGATGCCGCCAGGAGGGTCAGGGGGGAACGCTTGAAGGTCATGGGGGGCTGCCGCGTTTTCGGGAAGGTGCTGGAGCGTAGCGGCGGTTTTTAAGACAGCAAAAGAATATTGGGATCTATTGTTATGCAAATAATCCCCAAATTGGCGTGCGGCTGGTATTGTGCCGCGCTTTGTAAAACTGCCGCAGACTGCGAGGAAATGGACGTTGAACACTGACGAAAAAATGACCGGGGACCTGTTCGAGGTGGATAAACGCCTGTCACTCAAACCCGTGGTGGACTTCAACGCCTACCTGCGCAGCGCGTTCGGCGACGGCCCCTGCACCTGCGTGCGCTGCACGGCCAGTGGCGGTGACGAGACGGGCTATGAGTTCCAGCACTCGTTCGCTTTCGACGGTAAACCGAGCCACCGCCGCTTCGCTTCGACGGCCGGCAGTGATGTGTTGCAGATGCTCAAGAAAGCCTGGCTGTCGTACACCAAGGCCGAGCTGCCGCTCAGTGGTGCGCTGGCGCTGGACACGGTAAAGGAATTCGTCGAACCGCAGTTGCACAAGCGCCTGGCACCGCTGTTCCTGGCCAGCGGCTTGGTCAAGGATGTCGACGGCGAGTTGCGCCTGCAGCCACAAGCTGCTGCCTGACCAACTCCCTGCAGGAGCCGGCTTGCCGGCTCCTGCAAGGGATCGCCTAGAACCCGGGAACGCCCTGCACGCGAATCTCCGGCGTGAGTTCTTCCAGCGGCTCGACCAATGGCCGCTCGTCGATCCCCGGCAGCAGGATCACCTTGCGGCAATCCTCCTCGGCCTTGTCGAATAGCTCATAACCGCGCGCCGCCTGCTCCAGCGACAGACGATGGGTGACGATCGCCTCCGGGTTCAAGTGCCCCAGTTCGATGTGCCCCAGCAGCTCCGGCAGGAACCGCTGCACATGCGTCTGGCCCATCTTGAAAGTCAGGCCTTTATCGAACGCGTCGCCGAACATGAAGCCATGGATAAACCCGGCATATACCCCGGCCACGCTGACCGTGCCGCCCCGGCGTACGGCGGCGATGCACTGGCGCAAGGCCTTGCCGCTGCTGCCTTCGAGCTTGAGGGTGGTGAGGATGGTTTCGGTGGTGCTGCCCTTGGCCTCGAAGCCGACCGCATCGACCACGCCATCGACGCCGCGCATACCGGCAGTCTGGCGGATGATGGTGTCGGCAGGGTCATCGTCGTCCTCGAAGTTGATCGGGATCACGCCATAGGTTTTCTGCGCATAGGCTAGGCGATACGGGTGGTCGTCGACCATGAAGATCTGCGCGGCCCCAAGCATCTGTGCGCACGCGGCGCTGAGCAGTCCCACCGGGCCGGCGCCATAGATCGCCACGCTTGAGCCCTCGCCGATGCCGGCATTGGTCACCGCCTGCCAGGCGGTGGGCAGGATGTCGGAAAGGAACAACACCTTCTCATCCGCAAGGGTGCCAGGCACCTTGAACGGCCCGGTATTGGCCTTGGGCACCCGCACCAGCTCGGCCTGGCCACCGGGAATGCCGCCGTACAAACGGCTATAGCCAAACAGCGCCGCTCCCGGCGGGATCGCCTTTTTATTCAAGATCGCGCCGCGCCCGTCGTTGGTGGTTTCGCAGGCGGCGAACTGCTGGAGCTGGCAGAAGAAGCAATCACCACAGGCAATCACGAACGGGATCACCACACGGTCGCCGCGCTGCACGGCCGTCACCGCCGGCCCGGTTTCCTCGACGATGCCCATGAACTCGTGCCCGAAGATATCCCCGTGCTCCACCGTCGGGATCTTGCCCCGGTACAGGTGCAGGTCCGAGCCACAGATGGCCGTGGCAGTGACGCGCAAAATGATGTCGTCCGGCTGCTCAATGATCGGATCGGGAACCGTGTCCACCTGCACCTTGTGGGCTCCCTGGAAAGTCATCGCTCGCATGCTCTGCACTCCTGCCATTGAAGGGGTTATAGATAAGGGCGGTCGAGCCGGCGAGCGTTCCTCCAGCGTGCGTCCACACCTGATGAGTGGTCAGCGCAAACGGGTGACGGTGAGCGCGACCACGGCAATTCGCTCCACGCGCTCATACCCCGGTTTGCCCAGCTCTTCGCCGAACACATCGGGATCGAGTTCGCGGTAGGTCCAACCGAAAGCGTCGCTGGTAAGCAGCGGCTTGACCGCCGCCAGAAACGGGTCTTCACCGGCAACGATCGCCACGCCGGTGTAGAGCACCAGGCTGCCGCCAAGGGCCAGGCGCCCGAGTGATTCGCTGGCGATACGCACCGACAGTTGCTCACCCAGCGCGCCGCCGCCATGCCGATAGGCGCGCTGACGGTCGTCGTTCATATAGGGCGGATTGGCGACGATCAGGTCGAATTCGCCCTCGACACTGCCCAGCACATCGCTGTGGTAGGCACTGACGTTGGCCAGTCCCGCCAGCTCCGCGTTCACCGCCGTGAGGCGCAAGGCACGCGGGTTGATGTCCACTGCCAGCACCTCGGCGTCGGGCCGCGCGCGGGCGACCACCAGCGCGCCGACACCGGCGCCGCAGCCGATGTCCACGGCGCGGGTGATCGGCTCGCCGCGCTGTTGCAGATGGGCTTCGAGCAGGTGCGCGAAGCGGTAGCTGTCCGGTCCGAAAAACACCGCATCCGATTGTGTGGTGGGGTACGCCGAGTGGGCCAGCAGCAGATCATCCAGGCTCGACCAACGCACCGCGCTGCGCCACAGCGCGTCGTGCTTCTCGATCACATCGGCCTGCTGCAACTCTTCCCGGAATGCTTCGGGCAACAGTTGATTGTCAAACGGCATCGACCAGCCAAAGACATCACGCAGGTCGACCGCCAGTGGCGTGGGCAAGCGTTGATAGACCCGCTCATGGGTCAACGGCGTCGGCGTGATGAACCGGTAGCCGTGCTCCTTCAACCCCCGGCCCAGGTTGAGCAAGGCGCGGTCGGCGAGTTGTTGTGCAGACATGGGCAAGGACCTCAGCGCAGGCGCGCGCGCAATTGGATAAAACGTCGGGTGGCGTACAGACCGGCAGGCGTGCAATGGCGCCGCGCCGACAGCCAGGGAATCAATGCCTGGAGCTGCTGCTCGTCGGACAGGTTCCACAGCGAATCCACCAGCGCCTGGGTGTCCGGATCCGCCGGGCGGTGCTGCTCGCGCGAGAAGCGGCTACCGCGCCCTGGCCGTACCGGGGGCACGCGTTGGCTGCTGACCCACTCACCGGCGATCCAGTCATGCAGCAGCTGTTTTTCGTAGCCGCTGAACACGCCGAACATCGCCGCGCCGGCGCCTTCGATCAATTGCCAGAAACGACTGTCGGCCGGGTCCTGGTTGCGCTTGATCCAGCCCTTGTCTTCCAGGGCCTGGAGAAAGGCGCCGATCTGCCCCGGCTGGGCCAGCCACTGATTGACGGTCTGGCCCTCGAAGCGGCAGTAGTCCGAATGCATGTGCTGGCCGAACGTGCGCTTGCGTTCGAGCATCGCCACCACTTCGTCCTGCAGATTGAACCGGCTGATCACCGCGGTGGTGCCCAGGCCGAGGTCGTTGAGCCGGTACCCGTCGGCCACCCGGCGATAGAAGTCCGCCCTGCCCTCGCCCAGCGGCAATAAATTCAGCACCGACTGCGCGGCCTTGCACGCGTGGCCGCTGCTGGCGTTGTCGATGGTCACGTGCAGGGTGAAGTAGTACGGGTCGATGCCCAGCTCGCTCAGCTCGTACGCGGTGATCAACAGGTGCAAGGGCAACTGCTCATAGCCCAGGTTGTAGCCGATGATCTCCGGCAGGAACTCCTCGGCACACAGCCCCAGCGCCAGTTGCAGCGCGCCTTGCAGGTAATGGCTGTCTTCCAGGCCGGCGTCGCTGTCGGCATCGTGTTCGCTGAGCAATTTGCGGTAGATCAGCACATGATTCTGCGCCGCCTCACCGTCGCCCAACTCTTCAAGGTAGGTGGTGAGCAGGCCGTCGAAACGCGGGTCCTGCCAATAGCGCAGCAGGCCGTTGAGCCAGGCGCCGTCGACGTGTTTGGTCGGCGCCACGCGCTGCAGGAAGTACAACGCATGGGCCTTGTTCTGGAAATAGCGGCGTGACTGGCCTTGCTGGCGTTGCTCCAGGTAATCGGCATAAGTCTGGGCCACCTCGGCGCAGCGCTGCTCGACCCACGCGGGCAATTGCTCGGGCGCCTCGGGCAACTCGCCGGGCACGTCGCGCAACTGTGCCAATTGCGTGCGAATAAATGCCCGCGCGACCTCTTCTGCACCCGCAGTTTCGCCATGCAGCTGTTGATACACCCGCTGGCACTGGCCCGGCTGGGTAAGGGAGGCCGGTTGGCCCGACAGCGCTGTAAAAAGCGTCATGATGGCAGTGTCCGCAAAGTCCGATGCAACCGGCCTCCCAACAAGGAAGCCCCACAAGAGCGCTGAAAACCACACGCTTCTAACAGTGCAGAGCATCGGGGTGTGCGGAAAATTCAATCGGGGTTAAGAAGGGGCGGATCGGCGGTTATAGATGGCCCAGTCCGTACACCCGCCGAGGCGGGGATGGGCGTTTCGGCGAGCCAATGGGCACCCGAAAAACGTTACTCCGCACAAAAAAAGCTCACTTGATACACAAAGCCCACGCAACGCAGTAAGTTGCCTCTACACAAGGTGCCCCTCACCACTGGGGCAGTGTTCCCCCGCCAATCCAAGGAACGACCATGCCCGAGCCAAGCAAAAAGATGAGCCTGTTGGGCCTGACCACGCTGGTCACGATCAATATGATGGGCTCGGGCATCATCATGTTGCCGGCGAGCATGGCGCAGCTGGGCGCGATTTCGTTGTTGTCGTGGGTGATCACGGCAGTGGGCTCGATGGCCATCGCGTATGGCTTTGCCCAGTGCGGACTGTTCTGTACGCGCACCGGCGGGATGTCGGCGTATACCGAAGAGGCCCACGGCAAGTCGGGATTTTTCCTGTGCTCGTTTCTGTATTTTCTGTCGCTGATCATCGCCAATGTGGCGATTGCTATTTCAGCCGTGGGTTATCTGTCGTCGTTTGTGCCGTGGCTGGGCAGCGGGCCGCTGCCGTTGTTCATCGGCAGCCTGGCGCTGATCTGGCTGACCACCGTGGCCAACTTCGGCGGCCCGCGCCTGACCGGGCGCATCGGGGTAGTGACGGTGTGGGGCGTGATCATTCCCGTGGTGGGGCTGTGTGTGATCGGCTGGTTCTACTTCAAGGCCGAGGTGTTTGTGGCGGCCTGGAACCCTAATCAGCTGGAACTGTGGGACGCCATCGGTGCGAGTATTCCGCTGACGCTGTGGGCATTTCTCGGCATGGAGTCGGCGGCGCAAGGCTATGACGCGGTGGAAGAGCCCCAGCGCACCGTGCCGCTGGCCTGCCTGCTCGGCACCCTGGGCGCGGCGTTGGTGTACGTGCTGTCGACGGCGGTGATCCAGGGCATCGTGCCAAATGCGCAGTTGGCCGAGTCTTCGGCGCCGTTTGCCTTGGTGTATGCGCAGATGTTCACGCCCTGGGTGGGTGAAGTGATCATGGCGCTGGCCGTGGTGGCGTGCATCGGTTCACTGCTGGGCTGGCAGTTCACCCTGGCGCAGACGGCCAAGATGTCAGCGGACCAGCGTCTGTTTCCGGCCTTTTTCAGCCGGGTCAGCGCGACAAATGCGCCGGTACTCGGACTGCTCGCGTGTGCGACGCTGCAAAGCCTGATTGCCCTGTCGACCATCTCGCCAACAGCCAGCGCGCAATTCAGCAAACTGGTGAACCTGGCAGTGGTGACCAACCTGGTGCCCTACGTGACCGCCCTCACCGGCTTGCTGGTAATGATGCACAAGGCACGCGCCACTGCAGCGGTGCAGGCGCGTAATACGCTGGTAGTGCTGGTAGCCGTGGGGTACTCGCTGTACGCGATTTATGCCTGCGGCGAAGAGGCCGTATTTGGCGCGATGCTGGTGCTGGCGTTCGGGTATTTGCTGTATGGATTCCTGGCCAGGCGCTTTGTCGAGGAACAGGTCTGGGCTCCTGGTACATAAAGGTCAACTGTGGGAGCGGGCTTGCTTGCGAAGGCGGTGGGTCAGCCAACCTTTTCAGCGACTGGCAAGCCGCTTTCGCGGGCAAGCCCGCTCCCACAGTTTTGATCGGTGTTGGGGCTGGAGGCCGAGGAGCTGCAACGGCATTTGAGCAGATGGTACAACTCGATTCCAGCCTTGAAATACATCCAAAATGTGGGAGCGGGCTTGCTCGCGAAGGCGGTGGATCAGCCACCCTTTTCAGCGACTGGCACACCGCTTTCGCGGGCAAGCCCGCTCCCACAGTTTTGATTGCTGTTGGGGCGGGCGGCCGAGATGTTGCAGCGGCATTTGAGCGAGTGGTACAACCCGATTCCAGACTTGGAACACACGCCAAATGTGGGAGCGGGCTTGCTCGCGAAGGCGGTGGGTCAGTCACCCTTTCAGCGACTGGCACACCGCTTTCGCGAGCAAGCCCGCTCCCACAGTTTTGATTGGTGTTTGGGCTTGAGATTAGAGGCGTTTCGACAACAGTTTCGACGACGGTACAACCCCATCCCAGCATTGGAATACACGCCGAATGTGGGAGCGGGCTTGCCCGCGAAGGCGGTGGATCAGTCACCCTTTTCAGCGACTGGCACACCGCATTCGCGGGCAAGCCCGCTCCCACAGTTTTGATTGCTGTTGGGCTTGGGATTCGAGGTGCTCACTGGCATTTGAGCAGATGGTACAACTCGATTCCAGCCTTGAAATACACACCAAATGTGGGAGCGGGCTTGCCCGCGAAGGCGGTGGATCAGTCACCCAATTCAGCGACTGACACACCGCTACCGCAAGCAAGCCCGCCCCCACATCCGCTAACTGGAGCGTTTATTTACGCGCTGCCTCCCACTGCTTGAGCAGATCGCCGTAGGCCACGGTTTCGCCCTTGGGTTTCTCGTTGGCGAGTTTTGGTTTCGGCGCGCCCGGTTGGTCGAACCAGTATTGCGCGTCACGCTCGGGGTTCATCTTCGGACCGCACACCGGCTGCACCTTGGAGCGTTCCAGGCGCATCATGATCGCGTCCTGCTCCTTGGCCAGGTTGTCGAGGGCCTGTTGCGGGGTTTTCTCGCCGCTGGCGGCGGCGGCGATGTTGCTCCACCACAGTTGTGCCAGGCGTGGATAGTCCGGCACGTTGGTGCCGGTCGGCGACCACTCGACGCGGGCCGGGCTGCGGTAGAACTCCACCAGGCCGCCGAGTTTGGGCGCCATGTCGGTCATGGCCTGGGAATTGATATCGGACTCACGAATCGGTGTCAGGCCAACGATGGTTTTCTTCAGCGAGACGGTCTTCGAAGTCACGAACTGCGCATACAGCCAGGCCGCGAGTTTCTGTTTCTCCGGGGTCGACTTGAGGAACGTCCAGGAACCCACGTCCTGATAGCCCTTCTTCATGCCCTTTTCCCAATAAGGCCCGACCGGCGACGGCGCCATGCGCCACTTCGGCGTACCGTCGGCATTCACTACCGGCAGGCCCGGCTTGACCATGTCGGCGGTAAACGCGGTGTACCAGAAAATCTGCTGGGCGATATTGCCTTGCGAAGGCACCGGCCCAGATTCCGAGAAGGTCATGCCCGCCGCTTCCGGTGGTGCGTAGGCTTTCATCCAGTCCACGTATTTCTGCGTGGCGAATACCGCAGCAGGGCCGTTGGTGTCGCCGCCACGGGTCACGCTGGAGCCCACCGGATGGCAGTCCTCCACGCGAATGCCCCACTCGTCCACCGGCAAGCCGTTGGGCAGGCCTTTATCGCCGCCGCCGGCCATGGAGAACCAGGCATCGGTGAAGCGCCAGCCCAGGGATGGGTCTTTCTTGCCGTAGTCCATGTGCCCGTAGATGCGCTTGCCGTCGATTTCCTTGACGTCTTCGCTGAAGAACTTGGCGATGTCTTCATAGGCCGACCAGTTCACCGGCACGCCGAGGTCGTAACCGTATTTTTCCTTGAACTTGGCTTTCAGCTCCGGACGCTCGAACCAGTCGGCGCGGAACCAGTAGAGGTTGGCGAACTGCTGGTCGGGCAGCTGGTAGATCTTGCCGTCCGGCGCGGTGGTGAACGAGATGCCGATAAAGTCCTTGATATCCAGGGTCGGCGAGGTGAAATCCTTGCCTTCGTTGGCCATCAGGTCAGTGATCGATTCGGTTTTGCCATAGCGAAAGTGCGTACCGATCAAGTCGGAATCGTTGACCCAGCCGTCATAGATATTCTTGTCGGACTGCATCTGCGTCTGCAGCTTCTCGACCACGTCGCCTTCCTGCAGCAGGTCGTGGGTCAGCTTGATCCCGGTGATTTCCGTGAAGGCCTTGGCCAGCACCTTGGACTCGTACTCGTGGGTGGTAAGGGTTTCCGACACCACATTGATCTTCATCCCACGGAACGGTTCGGCGGCCTTGATAAACCACTTCAGCTCCTCGAGCTGTTGGTCGGCCGTGAGGGTGGACGGTTTGAATTCGCTGCCGATCCATTTTTTCGCCGCATCTTCGTACGCATCGGCCCAGGCCGTGGCGCTCAAACCGCTGAGGGCCAATACGGCGGCCAATGAAATGCTATGTCGCAGCTTATTGTTTTTATCGAACATAGAGACCTCCTGGTTAGTTTCAAACGGGACCTGCGAACACAATCCCTGCAGGCGCCGGCTTGCCGGCGCCTGCAGGGCGAGTACTAGCCCCAACGCATCACACTCAACAGCCATACCAGGGACAGCGCGGACGCCACCCAGATGCTCCAGTCGGTAACGCCGATGACCAGCAAATGCAGGTAGGCGCTGCCGAGAAGACCGATAAACAAGCGATCACCACGGGTGGTGCTGATCGGCAGAAAACCGCGCCGGGGGATGCTCGGCGAACGCAGCTCCCAGGTGGTCATGCCCGCCAGAATCAGGGCGATACCACCAAAGAACAGCGCGGTGGGGGTGGTCCAGGCCATCCATTCCATCATCGATTCCTCTAGACCCGGCCCAGGGCAAAGCCCTTGGCCACGTGGTTGCGAACAAACCAGATCACCAGCATGCCCGGCAGGATGGTCAACACCCCCGCCGCTGCCAGCACGCCCCAATCGATACCCGACGCCGAGACCGTGCGCGTCATCACCGCCGCGATGGGCTTGGCGTTGACCGAGGTCAGGGTGCGCGCCAGCAGCAACTCGACCCAGGAAAACATGAAGCAGAAAAACGCCGTCACGCCGATGCCGGAGCCGATCAAGGGGATAAAAATCTTCACGAAGAATTTAGGAAAGCTGTAGCCGTCGATGTAGGCAGTTTCGTCAATTTCCTTGGGCACGCCGGACATGAAGCCTTCCAGGATCCACACCGCCAACGGCACGTTGAACAGGCAATGCGCCAGGGCCACGGCGATGTGCGTGTCGAACAGGCCGATGGACGAATACAGCTGGAAAAACGGCAGCAGAAACACCGCCGGCGGCGCCATGCGGTTGGTCAGCAGCCAGAAGAACAGGTGCTTGTCGCCGAGGAAGCGGTAGCGCGAAAACGCATACGCCGCCGGCAGCGCCACACTCAACGAAATCACCGTGTTCAGGCTCACGTAGTACAGCGAGTTGAGGTAGCCGGTGTACCAGCTGGGATCGGTGAAGATCACCTTGTAGTTGGCCAGGGTGAAATCCTGCGGAAACAGCGTCAGGCCGCCGAGGATTTCGGTGTTGCTCTTGAAGGACATGTTCAGCAGCCAGTAGATCGGCACCAGCAGGAACAGGATGTAGATCAGCAGCGGAATCAGCTTTCTCTTGCTCATGTTGGCGGCCTCAGCGGTTGGCGTCGGAGTGGGTCATGGCGGTGTAGAACAGCCAGGACACCAACAGGATGATCAGGAAATACACGAGGGAAAACGCAGCCGCCGGGCCAAGGTCGAATTGACCTACAGCCATCTGGGTCAGCGTCTGACTGAGGAAGGTAGTCGCGTTACCCGGTCCGCCACCCGTCAACACGAAAGGCTCGGTGTAGATCATGAAACTGTCCATGAAGCGCAGCATCACCGCGATCAGCAGCACACTCTTCATCTTCGGCAACTGGATATGTCGGAACACCGCCCAGGCCGAGGCCCGATCAATCCGCGCCGCCTGGTAGTACACATCCGGAATCGCGCGCAGGCCCGAGTAACACAGCAGCGCCACCAGTGAGGTCCAGTGCCACACGTCCATCACCAGCACGGTGACCCAGGCGTCCATGGTGTTGGCCGCGTAGTTGTAGCTGATGCCCATGGCGTTGAGGGTCGAGCCGAGCAGGCCGATATCGGCGCGGCCGAAAATCTGCCAGATGGTGCCGACCACGTTCCAGGGGATCAGCAGCGGAATGGCGAGGATGATCAACACCAGCGACGACCAGCGCCCCTTGGTCGGCATGGTCAGGGCGATGGCGATGCCCAGTGGGATTTCTATCAGCAGCACGCAGGCCGAGTAGATGAACTGGCGCAGCAATGAGTCATGCAGGCGCGGGTCGAGCAGCACCTGCTTGTACCAGTCGGCGCCGACGAAGTAGCGGCTGGACTGGTCGAAGATGTCCTGCACCGAGTAGTTGACCACGGTCATCATCGGGATCACCGCACTGAACGCCACCAGCAGGAACACCGGCAACACCAGCCACCAGGCCTTGTTGTTCTGCACCTTGTTCATGGCAGCACCTCCAGCAGGTAATCGTCGGCGTAGACCATCAGCCATTGCGCCGGGAAACTGATGGACGCCGTGCCTTCAGGCACCGGTTTGTCTTCGGCCAGACGCACTTTCAGGGGCGCACCGTCCAGCGTAAGGGTCATGATCTTGTAGGTGCCGAGGTCCTCGAGGTGTGTGACAGCGGCCTGCAAGGCGTCAGGGTTGTACTCGTCCCACACGTGGATAAATTCCGGGCGGATGCCCACCTGCAGTTTCTTGTAGTCCGTATCGGCAATACGCTGGGTCAGTGCCGCGGACAGGGGCAGATGAGTACCGGCAAAGCGCACCCCGCCGGATTCGGCCTGCACCTCGATCAGATTCATCCCAGGGCTGCCGATGAAATAGCCGACAAAAGTGTGGCTCGGCCGCTCGAACAGCTCACGCGGCGTGCCGAACTGCACAATCTGCCCGCCGTACATCACTGCGATCTTGTCGGCGAAGGTCGAGGCCTCCAACTGGTCGTGGGTGACGTAGACCATGGTGATGTTGAACTGCTCATGGATCTGTTTAAGCTTGCGCCGCAGCTTCCATTTGAGGTGCGGGTCGATCACCGTCAGCGGCTCATCGAACAGGATCGCCGACACATCGTCGCGCACCAGCCCACGGCCCATGGAGACTTTCTGTTTTTCATCGGCGGTGAGGTTGCGGGCTTTCTTGGTCAGCAGGTTTTGCAGGTCGAGCACCTCAGCAATTTCCTGCACCTTGCTGTGAATTTTCGCCTCGGCCATGCCCTGGTTTCGTAGAGGAAAGGCCAGGTTGTCGAACACCGTCATGGTGTCGTACACCACCGGGAACTGAAACACCTGGGCAATATTGCGCCGTTCAGGCGTCAGCTCGTTGACCACCTTGTGATCGAACAGCACCTGGCCCTCGGACGGGCTGAGCAGCCCGGAGATGATATTGAGCAGGGTCGACTTGCCGCAGCCCGAGGGCCCGAGCAAGGCGTAGGCACCGCCCTGCTCCCATACGTGGTTCATTTCCCGGATCGCGTAGTCTTCAGGCCCTGTCGGTGTAGGGCTGTAGCTGTGCGCCAGGTTCTGCAAATGGATCTCGGCCATCAGGCAACCCTCGCGACACGGCGTCCGGGAGCCTGGACCAGACGGCCCTGGGCATCGAACACAAACAGTTTATGGGTGGGGATATACACGCGGATCGGCGCGTCGACGTCGTACTCGTGCACGCCCGGCAAGTGCAGCACCAGTAGGAAATGCTCGCTGCGCACATGCAGGAAGGTTTCCGAGCCGCTGATTTCGGCGACTTCCACGGTCACTGCCAGCTCCAGGTCATCGTCGTTGCTCGGCACCAGGCTGATATGGCTGGGGCGCACGCCGAAGCGGAATTCGCCTTCGCCAATCGGGCGCAGGTCGACGTTCAGCGGGAAGTGCACAAAATTGGCGAAACTCACCTCGTTGCCGCTGATGCGCCCCGGCATCAGGTTGATCGGCGGTTCGGAAAACAGCTCGGCGGCCAGCACGGTCTGCGGCTGGTGGTAGACCTCGGCGGCCTTGCCACTCTGGATCACCCGGCCTTCGTGAAGAATCGTGGTGGTGCCGCCCAGGGCCAGGGCCTCGTTGGGCTCGGTGGTGGCGTAGATGGCGATGGTATGCCGCGCCTTGAACAGCTCGCGCATTTCCTGACGCAGCTCTTCACGTAGCTTGTAGTCCAGGTTGACCAGCGGCTCATCGAACAGGATCAGCTCGGCATCCTTGACCAGCGCACGGGCCATGGCCGTGCGTTGCTGCTGCCCCCCGGACAGCTCCAGCGGGTGGCGCTGGAGGAATTTCTCGATGCGCAGCATCCTCGCGGTTTCCAGCACCTTGCTCTGGATCAGCTCGTTGGAAACACCGGCCTGGCGCAACGGCGAGGCAATGTTTTCGAACACCGTCATGGTCGGGTAGTTGATGAATTGCTGGTAGACCATCGACACGTTGCGCAAGCGCACCGGCTTTTGCGTGACGTCCACGCCGTTCATCAGGATGCGGCCGCTGTCGGGCTTGTCCAGGCCGGCCATCAGGCGCATCAGGCTGGTCTTGCCGGAGAGTGTGCGGCCGAGCAATACGTTGAAGGAGCCGGCTTCGAAACGCAGGCTGGCGTCGTCGATCCAGGTTTGGCCTTCGACAACGCGGGAGACATTTTCCAGGGTCAATGACATGACACGACCTTTTTATTATTGGAATGAATCTGGCCAGTTGTCAGAGCGAGTTTCGTGCCAAAACGGCAAGGGCTTGATGTGTAAGGAAATGGGAAAACCCGATGTTCGTGTTTGAACACTCCAGGTGAACAACTGAACAGTCACGGGGTTGACAATGAACAGTTCTGAACAACACTCTCACCACCAACACAGGACATTTTGACCCGGTTTCAATGGTTGGATTGTGCAACACCCCATAACAATAAAAATGCAGGTCACCCCATGGCCGAACCACTGGCTCACGACACCCTTATCCAGGAATCCTGGCGCCGCTGCCGCGCGTTTGGGCTGGACCATCAGAGCACGCCCAGCTTCGATCAGCTGCCTGCCGAGGGCATCAGCCAATTGCTCGAAAGCCAGCATTCCCTGGTGCAGACCACCCATCAGGAGGTGCTGCCCTACTACGAAAACATCCTCAGCAACTCCAACTGCCTGATCATGCTGGCCGACAACCAGGGCCAGGTGCTGACCAGTTGGGGCACCCAGCGTTTTATCGAACCCAAGCTGGCCCGGGGGTTCAGCGCCGGCGCCAGTTGGATGGAGCGCTCCAGCGGCACCAATGCCATCGGCACTGCGCTGGCCTGTGCGCAGGCGGTGCATATCGAACATGACGAACACTTTCTCAAGGCCAACCGCTTCATGACCGGCTCGGCGGCGCCGATCTTCGACGCGCAGCGCGAGATCATCGCGGTACTGGATGTGTCCAGCGACAGCTACCTGCCGCCCTCCCACACCCTGGGCATGGTCAAGATGATGAGCCAGACCGTGGAAAACCGGCTGATCCTCAACCTGTTTCGCGGCGAGCATTTTCAACTGACCTTCAACACCGGCCTGAGCAACCTCGACAGCCAATGGGCCGGCCTGTTGATCTTCGATGAAAGCGGCCAGGTGCTGTCGGCCAACCGTCGCGCCGACAACCTGCTGGGCATCAATCTGTCACGGGTGATGATCGACAGTTTGTTCAAGGTCTCGCTGCTGGAGTTGCTCAATCAGCCCGAGGGCCTGCCGTTTTCGCTGCAGGCGGCTGGACGCAACCGTTTCCAGTGCCTGTTGAAACGGCCCAAGCAAATGCCGGTGCAGGCGCGGGTGTTCAGCCAACCCACGCCGCCAAAGCCGGCGGCCATTGGCCTGAACACCCTGCACTTTGGCGATGCGCGCGTGGAAAAGGCCGTGCGCCAGGCCGAACGCTTGCTGGAGAAGGACATTCCGCTGCTGATCCACGGCGAAACCGGCGTGGGCAAGGAAGTTTTCGTCAAGGCCCTGCACCAGGCGAGTTCCCGCAGTCAGCAGGCATTTATCGCAGTGAACTGTGCGGCGATTCCTGCCGAGTTGGTGGAATCGGAACTGTTCGGCTACGAAAAAGGCGCGTTTACCGGCGCCAATCAAAAAGGCAGCATTGGCCTGATCCGCAAGGCCGACAAGGGCACGCTGTTTCTGGATGAAATCGGCGACATGCCGCTGCCGACCCAGGCACGCCTGCTGCGGGTGTTGCAGGAGCGCTGCGTGCAGCCGGTGGGCAGCAGTGAGCTGTTCCCGGTGGATCTGCGCATCATCTCGGCCACCAACCGAGCGCTGCGCGAGCAGGTGCAGGCCGGGCGTTTTCGCGAGGATTTGTACTACCGCATCGGTGGCCTGACCCTCGAGCTACCGCCGCTGCGCGAACGCAGCGACAAGCGCGCGCTGTTCCAACAGCTGTGGCAGCAACATCGCGAGCCGACCCAATGGGCCGGCCTCAGTGCCGAGGTGCTGGCCCTGTTCGAGCAGCACCCCTGGCCGGGCAATTTGCGCCAGGTGAGCAGTGTGTTGCAGGTGGCGTTGGCGATGGCTGAGGAGCAGCCGATTCGCCCGGAGCACCTGCCAGATGATTTCTTTGTCGACCTGAATGTCGCCGCGCCGCCGCCCACCAGCGAGTACCTGGATGACAGCATCGACCTGGCCCAGCGCCTGAAAGCGGCCGGCGGGAATATTTCCCACCTGGCGCGGGAGCTGGGGGTGAGCCGCAACACCTTGTACAAGCGCCTGCGCCAGCACGAAGGCTAGCGCGGCTTGACCACCACCAGCAGGTCGGTGAAGTACTCCACCTGAATCGGCAGGTTGTCGGCCAGGGCCGAGAGCGCCGCAGCGGTGTCGTCCAGCTTGAATACGCCGGACACGCGCAGGTTCTGCAGGGCCTGCGGGTCGTAGCGCACCAGGCCGTGACGGTAACTGGCCAGGGTTTGCAGCACCTCGCTCAGCGGCTGGTCGTTGACTTTGAGCAGGCCACGGGTCCAGGCGTCCGCGTCGGTGTTGCCGACGGCTTGTGGCGGTTGGGCGCGGCCATGGTCGAGGACCGAGCGCTGGCCGGCGGTGACGCTGACCCCTTCATTGGTCTGGCCTTTGACCGCGACGGTGGACTCGATCACGGTCACCACGGTGGTGCCGTCCGGCGCACGCTTGACCAGGTAACGCGTGCCCAGGGCGGTCGCGGTGCCTTGGTCAGTGCGCACCACGAAGGGCCGTTGCGCGTCCTTGGCGACATCGACCCACAGTTCGCCTTGCAACAACTCGATGACGCGCTGGTGGCCGTCGAATTTCACGTCGACTGCCGAATTGCTGTTGAGCTGCAGCTGGCTGCCGTCTTCAAGGGCGATCTGGCGACGCTCGCCGACGCCGGTGCGCTGGTCGGCCATCCATACCGGCAGGTGTTCCAGGCCCAGCCAGCCGCACAGTAAGACGCCAAGCAGCCCCACCACCTGAGTAGCCCGCGGACGCCGCGGGGCGAAGGCCCGGTTGAGTGCCACGCGTGCCGGTTGCGCAGGCACAGCATCGAGGCTGCCCCACAGGACGCGCATGCGTTCGATAGCCACCGCATGGCGTGGATCGGCCTGGCACCAGGTGTTGAATGCCTGGCGCTCGGCGTCGCTGACGTCTTCGTCGTGCAGGCGTGTCAGCCAATTCGCCGCTTGTTGAATGATCTGTTCGGAGTTCATGCCAGCGGATCTGCCGCATGCAGGCTGTGGTAGCAGTGCACCAGGGCGCTGGAGATGTAGTTTTTGACGGTGCTGGAGGACACCTCCAGGCGCGTGGCGATTTCGCTGTAGGTCAGGCCGTCGAGGCGGCTCAACAGAAAGGCTTCTCGCGCCTTGGCCGGCAGGCCGGCGAGCATTTCGGCGATGCGCTCCAGCGCTTGCAGCGCCACATGGATGGCGGCCGGGTCGGGCATGCCGGCGTCTTCGCATTGGATTACCAGGGCTTCCATGTAGGCTTTTTCGATGCGCCGACGCCGTGCGCCGTCGATCAATAACCGCCCTGCCGTGGTGGCCAGGAACGCCCGTGGTTCCTTGATATTCTGCGGTTCGGCAAGCATCAACACGCGGATAAACGCGTCGTGGGCCAGGTCGGCAGCATACTGGGAGCAGCCGAGTTTTTTGCGCAGCCAACCGTGCAACCAGCCGTGGTGCTCGCTGTACATCGCCGTAAGGGTCTGCTGACGCTCTGAATCGCCCAGCGCGGCCGGAATGTCATGCATGCGCAAAAAGATCTCAAATGGGAAGAGTTACCAATTGCGCAAACAATGCCAGTAAATCGGTGTAGGAGCAAGAGCGCCTGCCCGATGCGCCAGGGAAAGTTTCGCCCCCTTGTGGTGAGCGGGCTTGCCCCGCGCTGGGCGGCGAAGCAGCCCCTGTCACTGCTGGCGATGAGTGTCAGGTTTATTGCGTTGAGTCTTAATGGGGCGGCTTCGCCACCCAACGCGGGGCAAGCCCGCTCGCCACAACAAGCCTGCCAGCAACAACAAGCCAAGCCCGTCATCACAATAAGCCTATTTACCATAGGCGGCGGTCGCTGCAGGTTGAGGCTACGTTCACGGTCCGCCGGTGACACGGCTCCGTGCCGAGATCAAGTGGGCCAGGCCCCGCCCCTTGTGGTGAGCGGGCTTGCCCCGCGTTGGGCTGCGAAGCAGCCCCTGTCACTGCTGGCGATGAGTGTCAGGTTTATTGCGTTGAGTCTTAATGGGGCGGCTTCGCCACCCAACGCGGGGCAAGCCCGCTCGCCACAAAAAGCCTGGCAGCAACAACAAGCCTGGCAGCAACAACAAGCCAAGCCCTTCATCACAATGAGCCTATTCACCACAGGCGGCGGTCGCTGCAGGTGGATACTACGTTCACGCTCCGTCTGTGCCACGGCGCGCTGCAGAGATTAAATGGGCCATGCCCAGCCCCTTGTGGTGAGCGGGCTTGCCCCGCGCTGGGCTGCGAAGCAGCCCCTGTCACTGCTGGCGATGAGTGTCAGGTTTATTGCGTTGAGTCTTAATGGGGCGGCTTCGCCACCCAACGCGGGGCAAGCCCGCTCGCCACAACAAGCCTGGCAGCAGCAACAAGCCTGCCAGCAACAACAAGCCAAGCCCGTCATCACAATAAGCCTATTTACCATAGGCGGCGGTCGCTGCAGGTTGAGGCTACGTTCACGGTCCGCCGGTGACACGGCTTCGTGCCGAGATCAAGTGGGCCAGGCCCCGCCCCCTTGTGGTGAGCGGGCTTGCCCCGCGTTGGGCTGCGAAGCAGCCCCTGTCACTGCTGGCGATGAGTGTCAGGTTTATTGCGTTGGGTCTTAATGGGGCGGCTTCGCCACCCAACGCGGGGCAAGCCCGCTCGCCACAACAAGCCTGGTAGCCACAACAAGCCAAGCTCATCATCACAACAAGCTCGGTCATCACAACGAGCCCGCCCCCCCACAACAAGCCTGGCAGCCACAACAAGCGCATTCATCACGACAAGCTCACCACGGCGGGGCGGTCGCGGCGGGTTAACGCCAGCTCCACGAGACGCCGGTGTATATGCCGCGACCGTCTGCCGGGGTCGAGCGGGCCGTGTCCAGGCCTTTGTCGTCGTAGCCGGGGGTGACGGTGTTGGCGTAGCGCCGGTTGGTGAGGTTGCGCAGGTCGACCCACGCTTGCCAGTCCTGCTTGGGCGCTTCGTAGCCGAAGGTCGCCCCCAAGGTCGTGTAGGACGCGGCGTAGTAGGAGTTGGCGTAGTCCACCGCCACACGCGAGGAATACTCGGTGTTGAGGCTGGTGTAGAAACCGGTCGGGTGGCTGTAGCGCAGTTGGGCCTGGTAGTAGTGCTTGGGAATGCCCGGCAAGCTGTTGTCGCCGAAACGGTCGTCGTCGCGGTAGTGGAAGTCACTGAAGGTGTAGGCCTGGCGCAGGGCCACCTGGCCGCTGCGGCCGCCTTCCCATAACGGGCTGAGCAGGCTCAGTTCCACGCCCTGGTGCACGGTGGGGCTGGCGTTGGATTCGGCAATGATGGCATTGCTGGAAGAGGTCTGGGCCTGGGTTTCCACACTGAGCAGCTCGTGGCGCACTTCTGAACGGTACAGCGCGAGGTCCCACTGGCCGATCCACGCTTCGCCTCGGCCGCCGACCTCCAGGGTGGTCGCGGTCTGGTTTTTCAGGCTGACGCCTTCACGCTGCAGGCCAGTAGCCGGGCCGCTGCCTGGGCCGAAGTATTTGTTGGAACCCCAGATCATCGACCAGGCGTGCGGCGGCTCGACCGAACGGCTCAGGTTGCCGTACACCTGCAATTGCGGGGTGAAGTCATAACGCAGGCCGATGCGCGGGGCGTAGTCCCAGTCATGCTGGCTCAGCGGCGCCTGGCCTTCGGGGTAGGTCACCTGGGTTTCGCGGCGGGTGTAGATCGCCGCAAGGCCGGTGGTCAGCCACAGGTCCGGGACCAGCTCCAGGTCGTTGCCGATATGCAGCACGGTGTCGGAGCCCAGGTAGCTGTAGTCGCGGGTCTTGGTTCCGGGTGCGTAGGTGGCCGTATTGCCGGCGGGCGTGCGTACATATTCCGACGCGCCGTTGTTGGGCATCGCCTGGGTGGTGCGCAGGCCGACTGTGGTGGTGCTGTCGTGGCCGAACAGCGTGTCCTGGCGAATGTAATTGAGGGTGCTGCTGATGTCGGTGTAGGCAACCTTCAGGCGGTTGGTGCCTTCACGCAGGTCCATCGGATAGTCGTGGTAGGCCAGTCCGACTTCGACGCGGGAGCTGTCGTCCAAGTGCAGGGTGGTCTTGTTGGCGATCCAGGTCGAGCCCGGTTGCAGGCGCTTGGAGTCGCGGGCGGCGTTAAGGCTGTTGGCCGCACGCGGGTCGTGGCTGATCTGCGCACGGGTAAGTTTGCCGGGGGTGTCGTTGGTGGTTTCGCGGTAGCGGAAATAGAAACGGGTTTCCAGGTCCGGGTTGAAGCGGTAGCCGAAGTTGGCCGCCACGCCCTTGCCCGAGGCAGCGCTCTGGCGTTGGTAGCCGTCGGACTCGGAGTCGGTGAGGCTGATGTAGTAGTCGGCATCCCCCAGCACTTGCCCGGAGCTGATCTCGCGTTGGGCGTAGCCACGGCTGCCGGCCTCATAGCGCAGCTGCAGCTTGGGCGCATCGTAGCCGGTGCGGGTCACATAATTGACCGCGCCGCCCAAGGCCAATGCGCCCTGGTCAAAGCCATTGGCACCGCGCAGCACCTCGACGCGGCTTTGCCACAAGGGGTCCTTGAGCTCATAGGGGGTCCCGCCGGGGCCGGTCAGCGGCAAGCCATCGAACATTTCATACAGCCCCGAGGCATGCGAACCCGGGCTGCGATTGAGGCCGGAACCGCGAATCGACAGCTTCACCCCTTCATTATTCGCCGCCTTGGCGTACACCCCAGCCTGGTACTTGAACACATCTTCGTTGGTGCTCACCCGCCCCTGCTGCACGCTGTTCATGTCGATGAAATTGGTGCCGCCGGGCACGCTCTTGAGTTGTGCCTGGGCGACTTCACCAGCACTCGCCTCGCTGCTGGTGACTTCGACCGGGGCCAGTTGCAGGTCTTCGGCCTGCACCAGCGAACTGAAGGTCAGGGCGGCAAAAAAGAGCGGAGGTTGGCGCAGCAGCATCGAGGCAGGTCCTTGGAATTCGGGGGCGTGGCAGGCTGGGCCTGGCACGCGAACAGTGTTGGGAAGGCAGGCGCGCCCGCCAGGTCACGCCTTATTAACGGACCAGACGCTTCCCACAACAGTGTCGGACCCAATTTATGGGTTAAGTCCAAAATCGAATTACCACATGCAAACTCAGTATTTAAAGAAATAACCGGCAGGCATTACTGTGGAGCCACTGAACCAACCACGCCGCACGAGACTGCCCCCATGCAAACATCCGCCACCGTCATCGACTTCACGCTCCATCGCAAACGCCGCCAGGCGCGTGCCGCGGCTGAGCTGATGTGGGCGATGTACGCGGCGCGTGCCGGGCTGGCGGTGTTTACCGCACAGGCGACACCGTCCAGCGATACTCGCCGGGCGTAAGGCCGATGAATTTCCTGCACGTGCTCCCCGAACCACCCGAACCCCTGCCCAAACCCACTGTTGACGACGACGTGATCAGCTTGTGCGTCGCGCATAACCTGCAACGCCTGCGCAGCAAACGCCATCTGTCACTGGATGGCTTGGCGCGTGTCTGCGGTGTCAGCCGGGCGATGCTGGCGCAGATTGAATCCGGGCGCAGCGTGCCGTCGATCAAGGTGCTGTGCAAGATCGCCAAGGGCTTGAAGGTGTCGGTCGCGGCGTTCCTGGAGGACCGCGCGTTCGAAGGCGTCGAGGTGCTGCCGGCACACCAGAGCAAACGCCTGGTGAGTGCCGACGGCGCGTTTACCAGCCGCGCGTTGTTTCCCTACGATACGGCGCGTCAGTCGGAGTTCTACGAGATTCGCCTGCGTGCGCTTGGCGAGGAAGTCTCCGAAGGCCACGGCCCCGGCATCCAGGAGAACCTGGTCGTGGCGCAAGGTGTGCTGGAGGTCAGTGTCAACGATGAGCGCTACCTGCTTTCCACCGGCGACTCGATCCTGTTCTATGCCGACCAGCCCCACCGCTACCGCAACCCGGCGGACAGCGAAGCCGTGGCGTTCCTGGTGATCACCTACCCCGAACGCCTGGATTAATCCCGGCAAAAAAAAACGCCCCGAATCATCGGGGCGTTTTTTATTGCGCTACCTGTCAGCAGGTGCAGCACATCATCGGCATGCCGTTGCAGCTCATCATCATCGGCATCGCGCAGTCGTTCATCATTTTGTTCATGAGCATGCAGCAGTTTTTCATCATGTCCATGCTCATGCCCGGCATCGGCATCATTTTGCACATCATGCCGTCAGCCTGCAGGGTGCACTCCATCACGCACTTCATCATCGGCATCATCATGCCCATCGACATCATCGGCATGTTCATCGGCATATTCATGCCCGACATCATCGCCATGGTTTCGGCGGACATGCACATCATCGACATGTTGGCGCACTGCATCATCATCGGCATGCCGCAGTTCATCATCATCGCCATCATTTCGGCGTTGGTCTTGAACTGAGCCATGTCCATGCCCGCCGCCGGCTTCATGGTGCACATCATGGCGTCAGCGGCCATTTCGCATTTCATGGTGGCCATCATCATCGGCATGCCCATCATCGGCATCATTGGCATGGAAGTGTTCATCGGCATCTGCATTGCATTCATCATGTTCGAAACTCCGTAATCGACAGGAAATGAGTAAGTTCTGGGGCCGATTCTAGAGACGCCAGGCAGCGGCGCAAGACGGCGACAGAGCAGCAGGATCGGATGTTCGGAGGGAAGCTTAGTCGATCAAGACAGCTGTGCCGGCTGTGATGGTGGGCATTTCGTTGTTATCGCGTCGTGGATGTCCGTGACACGCGCCAATTCGACGTCATGGATATTCGATCCAGGCATGTCGTCCAATCTTATGGAAATAAACGGTCTAACGACGGCGTTCAATCGCTAGGCTGCGCCAGTAAGTCCAGCAATTCTTGCGCTTCTGATCCCGGCGCAAACCTGAACCCGTACATTTCTTCGGCGCCGAGGATTTCAACCAGGGCACCCAGCAGCTGCGCTTCGGTTGGCGAACCTTGCAGCAGTGCGTGCGCGGGCAGTAACAGCTCCGCTGGAACACCCTGGACACTCGCGGCATCGATCACGGCAAAGAGCATAAAGCGCAGGCGTATTTCGCGGTCTGTCGGCCAAACCGTTTTTCGCTTACCCAAGGGAGGGCCTCATTTTTTCGGAAAAGTCCGAGGCTATTGCGCACTGAGGGGTGATTCAAGCGGCGGGATGCAAGATAGGCCGTTTCCTACAGAGAAAAGAGACATAGCCCAGCAAACCACCTTGATGGGTTCAGGCTCTGCTGCGCTGCAATTCCAGCGTAGTGCCGATAAGCCGCGTAAAGATGCTCAGGATTTCGAGCATTTGGGTGTTTTCAAACTGCCTGGGCAACACGTCCAACGCGCACAAGGTGCCAAAAAAAGTGCCATCGGAGAACACGATGGGTAACGAGATATAGCTCTCGAAGCCATGCTCCTTGGGCAACGGGTGCTCCCAGAATACCGGGTCGCGACTGGCATGCTCGATGACGATCGACTTGCGATTGGCGCGTAACTGGTTACACAACGTGGCCTCCACGAGCAACTCGTCGCCGGCCTCCAGCCCGAACTGCAACTCGTCATGCACCGCACACGCCACCCAGTGCGTGTCCGTCATCTTGGAAATGGCTGAAAAGCGCATTCCGGTCAAACGCGAAGTCAGTCGCAAGATATTTGAAGTGGTTTCGATCTCTGTGATCGCGTCCAGCTCTTCAATGGTTAGATGTTTGATAACACGCTCCTCACATGACAGGTCTTACCCCTGCATCGGCCATTGGCGATGAGGCTTAAATCCACGCCGACGAAATGCATCACTGCACCGGCAGGAAATTCATCAGCAACAGGCTCTGCGCGTAATTGAGCCCAATGCGCCGGTAGCGTTCATCCAGCATCTGGGTCAACAGGTCGAGGCGCGCGACGATCTTGCCGAACTCCACGGCGAAGCTGAGGTTGCTGCCCTCCTCCGAAATTTCGTTGGAAAACAGCAACAGCACGCCATTCGCATCCTGGCGCTTGCCGAGCAGCCAGGTGGCCTTCTCGATATTGCGCGCGGCGTTGCTGACGAACTGCGGGTTGATCGAGTCGGTGATGTAGAACTCGGTGCGGCCACCGTGGGCCGTCACAATCATGCTGCCGATGGCATAGATAAAGGCGCCGACCCGGTCGCCTTTGAACTCCGGACTCAGCGAATAACTCAACGCGGCCAAATCGCGGCGGTCGCCAAGGGCCGGCAGTGAGCGACGCTGCTCAATGGCCTGGCGTATTTCCCGCGCGGCGCTCACCGCATCCGGGTAACCCGACTGGCGCCACTGGTTGGGGTTGCGCAGGTAGAGCTTGTTCATCAGCAAATACAGGCTCTGCAAGTTGTCGCGCATGCCCAGGGTGGCCATGCGATCGACACTCGTCTGGAAAAACTCATCGGGTTTACCATTGCTGAACTGCTTGGCGATATCTTGCCCTTGCTGCTGCGTACACCCGCCAACACAGAGCATTAACACTGCCGCCAGCCACAGTGGCTGGCGCCTCCATCGAATCTTGAATAACAGTAACGTGCGATCCATCGGCACCCGATCTGGTTCTCATGCCCCGCGCGGGGGATCGGCGGGGCTGCGACAAAGATAGATAGGAGAAATGCAAAAAAGTGCAATAGGGGCAGGCAGATAGTTGTAAACCGTACGCCTGGGGATCAAACGTGAAGAATTCGGCGCAGGCACTATACTCAGAGGAACAGTTGCGAGTGACTTTGGCGAGCCAAGGAAGATTGATAACACCCATCTCTCTCTTAACAGCAACTGTACTGGAGGGTCGCGGCGATGAAACACCCCATTAGAGCTCAAATCTTTGTTCAGGTAATTTGCTTGCTTTCGGTGGCTCAGCTTTTCTGCTGAGCAGTGCGTCACTGCCTTTTAACTCTGCTGCTGGTGCGGCATGGAGGGCTGTTGCCGTTTACCTGGAATCGCGCCCATTACGCCCGCCAGGCAAACTGGCGCGTAGTGCGGTCCAAAGGATGTTAAGAACATGCAGGCCAACCGCAGGCCCCGTTGAAAATTGCCCGGTGGCGCTGGACTCAAACCAGCCCCGGGCAAGCGCAGACACCACTTCAGCGTCGCGGAGCTCGGGAGCCTTGGTTTAGATAAATTGCCGGGGTTCCTCGGATGAAGCCGAAACCCTTTTCAGGCATCAAACTTCGAATGACTCCGTCACTGCGAGGAGAACTTCTCCGATTTGATAGGGCAATCACAGGAGCCTTCTTTAGATAGTGGCGTAATGACACTCCTGCAGCCATGCATCGTGTACAACGTGAAAGGATTCACACTTATGGAACTTCAACATTGAAGGCCAATAACCGACCCAATAGTATTTTTCCCGCCCGGGCGCACCTCTTATACGGATATTGTTCTGCGCCAGCTCGGGACTTCTGCGTTGCGCAGGCAATAAAACATTGAGGTTTGCCATGCGTCTTTCCAAACTCGCACCCGCCGCCGCCCTGTTCAGCCTGTTCACCCTGCCCGCCCACGCCGCCGACCTGAGTGCCCTCACGGGTGCGCTGTCGTCTGCCCTCGGTGGTGCCAACAACAGCACCGTCAACGCCAATAACAGCAACAGTGCCTCCTGCCAGCAACAGGTTCGCGACCTGCAGGCAAACATCAATGCCGCCAATGCCAAGGGCGACACCTTGCGCGCAACCGCTTACCAGGCGGCGCTCACGCAAACCAACAAAAGCTGCAGCAACTCTGCCTACAACACCCAGGCGCAGGTCGACACCAACCCGCAACGCCAGCAGAACGTCAACAAGGCGGCGGATGCTATCAACGCCATTGGCGGATTGTTCAAGTAGCCCGTAACACGCAGTGAAAAAGGCCCGCGAATGCGGGCTTTTTCATGTGTATCCGTCCACCCCAGGCACTGTTGGAAGCGATAGATCATGCGTACCGTAGTGCGATTTGAAAACTTGGCCTGCCGGCGGCCAGCGTTCTGGGGCTGCGTAGATGCCTTGGCCAAACGGATGTAATCGGCGCATCCGCCCCCCCCTAGGCATCAACATGCCACTAGCACATCTGTTCTATGTTACTGCCCCCATCATGATGCTAGCTTCTTGACGCCTTAGATAGCCACTTCGCAAGTTCAAGGAGTTGAACAACCGATGTCTTTTTATTCTGGAAACAATCAACGTCGTCTCCTATTGGTTGCGCTCCTATCAGTGTTTACTTGCGCATGGGCCAATGACTCAAGTCCCACCGGAGATTGGTGGATCATCTACGGGGATGGCGCGCCCGGCAAGAATGTGACCTATGTCGCAGATCGAACTTCGGTGACGCCCTCTAAAAAAACCAAGGGAGCCCAGTTAGTCGCCGTTACTTTAGTTTATGAAGAACTGGGCAAGCCCATGATTGATGTCTACAACATGGAGGTCCAGTGCCCAACGCATAAGTTTCGATTTATCAATGGTCAATCTGTCTCGCGCATGGGTAGCCTAAGGCACTTGAAAGTATCGGAAAAATGGCAGGACGTGAAAGACCCCTGGGTCCAGCGCAGTGCTGAGTTCGTCTGCTCGCCGAAGAGCAAAGATATGATTGCGATGGGCAAGATGGAATATATGCAGATGATTAATATTACCCAGCAGATGTTCTTTAAGCTGGCGCCCATCCGCGAGAAAAGTCAGATGATGGAGGACCTGGACTCCATACTTGGCAATAAATAGCAAATCGATCCACACGCTGAGGGCTATGTTGCGAGCGCGTCAACTTGAACGGGCATCGCGATGGATAAGTATTCGCTCGCCCCCAAGACATGCATCAGATCTAGTTTTTTACTTTTAGCGAGACAGAGGGCGTCGGGATGGAAAAGTTGGCTAAAGCAGTGTTGCTGGGGATGGTCATTTCATCAGTACTGCTTTTGAATGGTTGTAGCACCATTGCCCAGTCCCGCTGGGAAGGGCGAGACCTCCAAGAAGCACTGGATTTATTTGGCAAGCCCGATTCAATGAAAAAGCAAACAGGCCCGAACGGCGAGGCGCTCGCGGTCCTGACTTGGTATAAGTCCTCAAGTTGGACCAATACTGAAGCAGCAGGAACCTCGATGAACCACACGGGCAATGGCATGGTGTACACGGAACATTATCAAACGGTCGGACACAGCTCTTCTTGCAAACTTGAGGCGACGGTCAACAAAGCCAAAAAAATCGTACTTTTTAGAATCGAGGATGGGCGCATCCTCCATGGCAAGTGCACGAACGTCCCTTATGTACCTGGGTATATCCCCCCAGGCTTTTAAAAACTGAGCCATCCAATGATAGATGGCTCACCGCGAGCTTCTGAACGCCTCACCCATTTTATAAAGTGTGAGTCTGTCGATCTGAATGAAGCCTTACAAGCTTCCGTGGAGAAGATAACTGCAACTGCGTTTGGGGTTTCGCCACCCACAGGTCCTGAGTATCCAAGCCAAAATTCCACCCCATCCTCCTTAAAACGAGGATACCGGCCTATTGAGGCACTCTCTAGCGTCGGGCACACTTAAGCGGACTCGTCGGTAAAAAAGGAATTTACAGTGCCGTTTTCATTGGATGAAAGAACCGCTCTGCTCGCACTCAAAGGTATAGGGCCAACGGTAATGACTCGACTTGAGCAAATGGGTATCGAATCGCTCGCCGAACTTCGAAAATCAGATGTGGGTAACATCCTGGCTCGAGCATCCGCGGCATTAGGCTCGACTTGCTGGAAGAACAGCCCTCAAGCCAGAGCAGCCATCACCGCCGCAGTGGAGCTTGAGAAGAGCTCTACAGATTAAATCCCGGCCCGGTGCAGACATGCTGGGGGAGACCCTGAAACCGACCCGCTGATATCGAGTTGCGGAAACTGCCTGAGACGATGCGCAAACGATCGGGGCTTTAACTAAAAGAGCCGCCAACCGCCAGAAACGCAAAAGCCCCGCATTGCGGGGCTTTCGTTTGAATCTTGGCGGGAAACCAGGGATTCGAACCCTGGAGACGCTATTAACGTCCGCCGGTTTTCAAGACCGCTATGCAAACTCACGCGGGCCGACGTCCTGAAGACCGTCCGCGTTCCATTACTTATGCCTACCGATCAGGCTACAGGCCGCGTTCTGCAGGGGGTTCGTTTTGAGTTTGGGAACTGTTTTCGCCCTCCCCGGCGTCCTGCCGAATGACCGCAGACCACAGAAATGCCAAAGATTTACGAAATACGTCGTGATAGCTTTCGGCCCAGTTGTGTAACAACGCTTCATCAAAATTAAAGTACGAGCCTTTACGTTAAATCTGAAATTTATCGGCACGTCAGCAGATGTGGATTTCTCTCAGATGCGCGATGTTTAATCCGGTTTTGAGTACCTGTCGCGTTCGAAAACGTTTTTACACAGTCTAGGCCATAAGCGGACGCTCCGAATCTACCGCTAACGGCCACCTATCGACATGCACCGGATGTGCTGAGATGATCAGCGAATGAAGAATTGTCGGCGCACTATGCCTGACTAATACTGCTCGTCTGCCGGGGATAAGGATATGTCTGAGGTAAAACTGGAGCATTTTCTGCGTGCAGCAGCTGATATCGGAGCGCACGGCGACAACGACACGCTGCCTTTCGATGTCGACACGAATTTCGTTTCAGCTAAGCAAACTGAGCTAGCAGAGGTCGCTTTTGGTTTTTCCGAGGAGTTGCGTAGAGATGGTGCACCCAACAGCAAGAAAAAAATTGCATCATTAAATGTATTTAGCGAACGACTGTTGGTCGCTACAGGTGCATCAGGATTTAGGGTGACTACAAAGCTTCATCCGTTTTGGAGTATTTACTTCAACGGACTAGGCGTAGCTATCGCCGATCAGTTAGAGCCGAGACGTGATCAGCGAACCTTTTCCTACAGGCTCCAGGCGGAGGCAGGTTCTGAGCTATTCGACCGGAGCTCATCCTGGAGAGCGTTCAGAGAGGCTACGTCGAAAGAGGCTGCACTCGCACGCAATGGTGCAATAGTCGTCCAAACTGACATCTCGAGCTTTTACGAACACATCTCACATCATTACCTAGAAAATCTCATCGATGACTTGTTTCCGGATGGCAGGATAGGCAACCAAATCACTGCACTTTTATCAAGGTTTTCCGCTGGACGGTCTTTTGGACTGCCTGTTGGCGGACAGTGCTCGCGGATTTTGGCGGAACTGTTTTTGAACTCTATCGACCATCAAATGACACGTGACGGCTTAAGTTGGTATCGTTATGTCGATGACTATGTGCTTATTGCGCATTCAAATTCTGCCGCTTACGCAGGACTCGCGTTCCTATCGCACGCTCTCGCGGACTATGGGATAACGCTAAATAAGTCGAAAACTATAATGATGACAGCCAAGCATTATGAGGAATATGTTACTGCGCAACTTGGAGGCGACGATACCAACGCTGGAATCTTGAGACATATCGACCTACATTATGATCCTTACTCTGATAACCCAGAAGGCGATTATGAGTCGCTAAAAATGACAGTCGAAAATCTAGATGTTCAGAAATTGCTCGGCAACGAATTGCAAAAGTCGCTCCCGGATAATTTTCTGATAACTCAAATAGGTAGAACCCTGAAGTTCCATAGTCCAATCGTAGCGCTACAACTCGCGTCGACGCTACTGGAATCGAATAACTTACATGCTTTTCGCGCCTCCTGGTCGACCATCATGCGAGGTATAGCGAGTCTCAGAGCGAACGTGGAATATGAGGAAATCTTCCCTGATCTGGATGCAGTGATAGATAAAGTGTCTGTACACTCTACTCATTTATTACAGGCTGAAGCCAGCTTGCTGCACTACCTGCGGGTGCTGAAGTTTGCGCAGACGCCAGCCAGAGCTAGGTTTGTACAAAGTATTTATAAAAATAGCTCGTCACACACGGTTAAAAGGGCGTGCATAGACTGTTGGCGCCTTTGGAAAGATCGGTCTGGTTTTAGCTCTGTTTCGAGTCGTTGGAGCGAAATCAACGGTGAATGTCAGCGGTTGACATGGCTCGCTGCCAAGTCATTTGGCGACCAAGGAGACGGCCTACGGCGTCAAATTGGACCAAGCTTGGAGCAATCATGGATGCTAGGAATAGAGCGAAAAGATCGTCCGACCTTCGCCGGTATATATCGGAGCTGGTGTGATGACAATTAGAGCTGGCCGTGATCCCAGAACGATCGCTCGAAATATCCCTGGTATCCTAAACGCTATTTTCCCAGGACTAACACCTAGCATTGTATCCTTTTATAACAAAATGGCTATCGATTGCGCTGTGATCGCCGTGCCAGCAGATGCGGTTCAGGCAAGTAAACTGCAAAAATCCCTCTTATTTGAGCTCGCCTTCGCGCTAGGTGAGCAACTCGTTCTTGGCAAGAATCCGACGTGGGGAGAATGCGTAACCATCGCAACAGATAGGCAAAGTAGATTCTTCGACGCAATTAGTCCATCGGAAATTTCGGCGAATGATCAACGTATCGCTCGGCGTGTAGCAGGCAATTTAGTAACGATGGTCAAAAAAGTAGCTATTGATCATAAATCGGCTTATGGCGTCGCACCGGTAATACCCGGATTTCGCTGGATCGCGTCGGGGAATGGCGATTTTTTTGCCGGGTCAACGTTAATTGAGGTGAAATGCATTGCCACTAATTTCTCCGCTGCCGATTATAGACAAGTGGCAATGTACTGGCTCTTGAGCTATTCGGCCGCGATAGAAACTGGCAATGAGGAATGGAAGTCGTGCGTCTTAATGAATCCTAGATCAGGCAAGCTCGTGAGTATCAACTTTGATGAGTTCATTCAGCTTACCGGGGGTGGTCGAGGCAAGGCTGAGATTCTTCAAATTTTTGCTGCAACCCTCACGAATATCCAGAGTTTTTAGTTGTACAGGCCTCACTTTGAATCGCACTTGGTTTTGTAGATGTCGGATGACCGTAGTTGGCCGTTAGTGGGTGCTCAGGCTCAGTCTTGAGCATAATCCCACGCCCAATCGAGGAGAGACATACCGATAACGGCGTCTGAAATTTACCAACGATACGTTTGGATTGAGGAAGCAGTCCAAAAAGTTGCGTGAGCGATGACCAAATCACAGAAGAAAAAGCCAGTAGACGCTAATCTAAGGGGTTTTCAAGAGTGGAGGCAGAGGTCGGAATCGAACCGGGTAGACGGATTTGTAATGCACGAACATCCCTTTATTTATCAGAAAGTTAAGTCAACGCCAACTCCGCGTCGTTTGTCGATTTGGGTAATTAGTAGGAAACGATCGAGCGGCAGTACTGCTGCTATGCTCTAATTTTTAAAGGAGAGGTGCGTATGATCAGGGAATACTCGCTCGCTGATCTGCTAGAGAGAATGTACGAAAATCAGCTCGCATTAGAAGCTGCTCTGATGGAGCTGACTCTTCAAAACGAAGCACTTGGATTGAGTGAGGTTGGGGTCAATGTCCGTGGGGCACTATTCGTCATTGGCGAAAATGCGGGGTTTATCAAGCAGGGTCTGGCGAGACTAAGAACCAATGGTCCCTGACTGCCTGCGTCCAATTGTTTGAGGCTAATTACATGAGGCATGCCTTAGCGCCCCACAAGATTATTCTGGCCCTTAGACGATCGTCCGGCCCCCTATCCCCATAGAATGCAGGGCGTTGCGCTTGGGTGCAGTCGATGGCAGTGCCTAGTCTGGAGGCTGAATAAAAAGTCTTTGACCTCTCGGGCTTAGCCACTTACAGGCCTCATAAAGCATTGCCATGGGCTTATCATTGGCGAAAAAGGATCGAAGAAACGCCTCGCAGCAAGCAAAAATACCTCCGCATGCTAGACGTAGAAGATGCTAATACGCCATCATCCCACCTCAGCCAGTCATCTGTACCGACACATACAAGGAGTTTAATGTGCAAAACACGCTGATAAAAACCTTCACGATAAAAAATTTATTTAAAGAAAGAGATGTAAGCATAAGGTTTGATTCCAATATCAGAATCCTCGTTGCGGAAAATGGATATGGAAAAACCACGATCCTTAATACGTTATACTACGTTGTAACCGGCAGTATAGTAAAACTCAAAAAGGTAGATTTTTCCTCTATATCTATAAGCTTCACCGACGGATCAAAATTCAATATCAATAAAGCCGATTTAGATATCGTTGACAACGCAAAGAAAAATCCGTTTTACGAGCACCTAAAGACGCTACTACCCAAAGACGAACTCGATAATTTAATAACCACATTTCTTGACGAGTCCGCCTCTAAATTTAAAGCAAGCAAGATATTCAAAAGCTCAGCAATCAAATCAAATTTTGACGAAAAACAACTGCTAAATTATCTTGAGCGCTTTTTTACCAAAGACTCCTCAACAATCTTCACACACAAAGTAAGAAAGGTATTCGCAGACATAAAAGAAAAAATGCCAACTGACATTCTTTACCTGCCAACATATCGACGCGTTGAAATTGATTTAGGACTTAACACTGATTCCAATGAGGAGACCCATGACCAAATTAATTTTGGGATGAAAGACGTGGAGAACCTCATAAAAGCCAGAACACAAGAAATCTTGAAGTCTTCGGTAGAATGGTTTTCAAAAGTTAATGGTCAAATGTTGAGTCAGCTTGCAGAGGGGTTCAGTTTAGACGACGAGCTAAAAGAAAGCATAAAAAAACCAGATGCAGTCAAAATCGTTCTTGATCGCATCGGCAACAACATTGACAAAAGCACAAAGCAAAAAATTCTATTCCTTATCGCTTCTGATCAAATATTCAACAATCACGACCCTTTGATATATTTCATATCAAACCTTGTCAAAGTTTATGAGCAGCAGAGAGATAACGATCGCGCAATTCAAAACTTCACCGAGGTATGCAATCGGTATCTTGGCGATAAGATGATCAAATACAATGAAGGCATTGTATCAGTTCAAGTCGTACGTAGAAAAAATGAGACCCCGGTGGAGCTTGAATCGCTTTCCTCAGGAGAAAAGCAAATAATTTCAATATTTGCCAAACTTTACTTACAGAAACATAACGAATACGCAATATTTTTTGATGAGCCTGAACTTTCATTATCGCTCGAATGGCAACGAACTCTATTACCAGACATCATGAACTCAGGAATGTGTAAATTCTTATTCTCAACAACTCACTCACCTTTCATATTCGAAAATGAATTTGAAAATTTTACGGTTGATCTTGCCGAATACATTAAGGAACTGTAATGACTAGAGTACAGAAACTTAAAGCAGCCGGCAGCACCAACTCTGTAAAGTTTTTAGAAATGACACGAATTCATTCAAAATCGCCCGATACAATAATATGTATTTTCGAAGGTGAGGATGAAAAATACTACGGTTGTCGTTTGAGCACCAGTTTTGGAGATGAGCATTGGAAGGGCATCAATACCGGCGGCAGAGACCATGTTCTCGATCTAAGAGATAAAATTCTCAATCATTCCGTTTACAAAAAATGTAAGTTTCTCTGCTTTATCGACAGGGATTACGAGGATTGGTTTATCAATCCAGATCCTGATCGAATTTATGTGACTCCGTGTTACTCGGTAGAGAACTTGTATGCAAATGAAACATGCCTAAATAGAATTCTTTCGGCAGAATTTAATGTTACCGATTGCAATGATCTAGCGTCGGAGCACTCTCTATGCATCAAATTATTTAACGAAAGAATGAGTGAGGCGGCCAATCATGCCCTAGCATTTAACGCATGGGCAATGAGCAGATCAATCATGGTTAGAGACAATAAGCCTCCAATACGCATTTTCCTCAACGATGTGCAGTCCTGTGATCTAGTTGACCTGTCCCTCAAAACCTGCACATTGAAATACGACCCCAACAACGTCAACTCCTTATTCAAAAAACTAGATAACTCTATGCTGGATCAGAACTCTCTGTCTGAAGCATTACAATTCCTATCCAATAGCGACCCAATTAAAAAGTATCGGGGCAAGCAACAACTTCAGATATTCAAGAGTTTTTTGAAAGCGCTCAAGGCTGATTACAGCGCTGCGGGGAATATTATTTTCAATAAGAAAAATAAACTGAAAATAGAGATTGAAAATGAAAAGCTCGATATATTATCCACACTATCACAGTACGCCCAGACGCCGGATTGCTTACGCACTTTCTTACATAAAAAAATAAATGTCATTGCAGCATAACTAGTATTAGTTGACAACTAACGGCTTTCCGTTACTTGGAAAGCCTTTCAAGTGCACCAAGCTTAGGGCACAAGTAATTTTCATTCAAAAACTCAAGGACCGATATGAGCAGAAAAAATATTACCGCAGTTTTTACTCCGCGCAGTCGAGAGTTAAATCTAGACATGTATGTTCCTCGACCAACTTTTGAGGAAGAACTAGAAGAAGCCTTTGAACGCCACTCTCACACTTTATTATTTGGCGAAAGTGGCAATGGGAAGACATGGCTTTATAAAGTAGCATTAAAAAAAAATAACATCCCCTTTGTGATAGCAAATTGCGCTAGCGCTTCGCTCTCTAACTCCCTAACATCAGTAATATGCGCGGCCATCGTTGAACCAGGCACTGCGATAAAACAAGGCTACAGCGAAAAAAAACTAGCAGAGGTCACAGCTTTTTTTGCCAAGGGCGGCCTGGAACATGTAGGGAATTTCAACATAACTCAGGAAGACCCGTTACTAAGAGCCTTTAAGCTATTTGCAGGCAGTAGTGACCCGAAAAGAAACATTAAAAAAATAATTGTCATCGACAACCTGGAATCTATTTTTAATACTCCAGAGTTAATGAACGAACTAGCAAACCTCATAATACTTTTAGACGATGATAAGTTTTCTATTTTTAATATAAACTTTTTAATCGTTGGCGTGCCCAACGGAGTACTACAGTATTTTCGAAAAACAAAAAACTCCGATTCGGTATCCAATAGAATTTACGAAATAAAAAAGGTTGGAGGACTGGACTCGGGACAGGTGGAACAGATTATACGAAAAGGCTTCAACCAGTTGAATATAACTGTATCAGCAAATGACATTCGTGAAATCTCTAACCATATATGGTCAATTTCTCTCGGTGTCGCGCAGAGGGTTCACGAGTACTGTGAAGCACTCGCAAAAATGATTAAGAAAAACGATTGGAAGTATCAATCAAATTTGCTGGTTGCTGCAGACGAGAAATGGTTACTACAAGGATTAAGAGAGAGCTATACGGTCGTTGAACGACACATGAACAGTCGCGACACCACAGTAGCGAGAAGAAATCAGGTCATTTATTGTGTAGCTCAATTGAGCGGACATCAATTTGACGCTAACGACATAGACAAATCTGTAACCCAAGAGTTCCCTGAGACTCTATCTAAAAATATGGGAATTGGCGCGATCCTGGCAGAACTAACACGCGGACCATCGCCATTGCTAGCAAAAAATGAAGATACCGGTGCTTATACGATACGTGACCCGAGATATTTAATGTGCATAAGACTCATGCTCCGAAAAAATGCAGAAAACTCGAAAGTCATTAAGAAGAATTTCGGAGTTAGATAGCACAATAAAAATAGTATACTCAAACACCCTAAGTCCATCGTTACCTCGGTGTAGATATTTCCTTTACATAAGACTGACAGGCCTGTAAGGCGATCAATCCTTGGTCGCCGGCGTCGGTGATGCCGATAATTCGTTGAGCATGCGCTGGGTCAAGTTGGGCTCGACGGGCTGCATGAACCACGCCGACGGTGCTGGGGGTGGCAGACACGTTGCAGCCACTGGCTGGATCCGTGGCGTCGAGAAGGACTGACAGCCGCACATCATCAGTAGCAAGGCGGTCGCGCAATAGAGCTTGGTTGCGTTTGGCATCGGACATTTCTCGGGTGTGCTGTTGATCGAAGATAGCAAGTTGTTGCTCTGTGACCAGGCGCTTGTCGTGCTCGGTCTGCTGCTGGCGTAGCGCTGCCTGAGTCAGATTGTTCAGATCGTCAGCCCGCAGCGCGGCCTGGCTCGCGAGCTGCCCTGCGTAACGCCAGGCTTGCACCTGCCAGGCCGCGCCGAACGCAATGATCATCGCGATCAGCGAGACTGCCAGCTTCTGTGATGTGGTCAGCATTACTCATCCTCCCAATCGGGCAGGTCGACGGTCCCTCCCGCCAGATGGTGGGTGCAGTCCTCAAGAAACTGGATGCGCCCACCGGTCACGAACGAATGGCAAACCCGGGGACCGTCAGACCAGGTGTATCGGACCAGGATGCTCGGCGTGAACGTCGGCGCGTCCAAGTGCCCATTCCACCCCCACCGGGGCCCTGGTCCATTTCCATGCGATACACCATGAGCGATGCCGCAACCTGGACACTCGAAAAACAGACGATCCTCTTCAGACTGGGCCAGGCACCGAGACACTTTCCGTAATGCCGTCATGACAGAGCTCCACCCGCCAAGCGGTACTGCTGAATCAGATCGTCAAGCCGGTGTTCACGCTGGGCATACCCCGCCCCGGGCAGGCTTGCCCAAATATTCCGGCACTTTGCGATTGCGGACTCGATCCGGCCCGCATGAACATCCGGCAGTGCGCGGCACTCGCGGATGTGCTGCAGAGCCAGCAGGTCCTGGCTAATCGGGCTGAAGTCAGGCAGGGCCAGCAGTGTTCGGTAATACGGCCAGTCCTTAAGCATCTGCTGGAGTAAGGAAGAACAAGGAGGTGCCACGCGACTACTATGCCAATGCCGTGGTTTGGGATGCGGTTTATGGGATGGCTGGGCCAGAGCTTAAGGAAGCAATGGATCTGGCCTATTTGACCGGCCAGCGCCCCGCCGATGTGATCATCATGCGTAGCGACGATACCGAAGGCGATTACTTCCTGGTGACTCAGGGCAAAACCGGGCAGAAACTCAGAATTCTGATGCGAACAGAAGCCGGAGAAAACAGCCTCGGGAAATTGGTTAGGGAGATAACAGAAAGGAACGTACGCCACCCTTCCAAATACTTACTGATCAACAAGTACGGAAAACGGATGACCAAGGGCATGTTGCGCTTGCGCTGGGACAAAGCACGGGAGAAAGCGCAAAAAAATGCTCTGGATCAGGGTGACCCTATGCTCGCGGCGAAGATCGGCGGGTTTCAATTTCGTGATATTCGGCCCAAGGCGGCATCGGAAATCGTCGATATTGGCGACGCAAGCCTGCTCCTGGGGCACACTAAACAAGAGATAACTAAGCGGGTCTACAGGCGGATTGGTGCGACCGCCAAACCCTCCAAATAGGCAAAGTTTCGGAACTCCTACCCGAAAGTTTCGGAACGCCTCTCAAAAACCGTCGTGTTCCACCCAAACCCCAGAAACACAAAAGCCCCGCATTGCGGGGCTTTCGTTTGAATCTTGGCGGGAAACCAGGGATTCGAACCCTGGAGACGCTATTAACGTCCGCCGGTTTTCAAGACCGGTGCATTCAACCACTCTGCCAATTTCCCTTGTGCATCACAGGATTATAGTAGCCTATCCCGTCTCAGCGGGCGCCATAATACCCGAATGAAACACACTGTCAAACTCTCGCCATCGCTTGTTACAGAGCGTCTGTTATGATCTTTGCGACTGAACGTTTCAAAACCGAAGGAGTGTCGCCATGCGCGAACAGAATTACGCAGTGAATGGTAACGCGCAGGCTGAGCAGCTTGAAGTCAGCCGCGTGTTGCGCAACACCTATGGCTTGCTTGCCCTCACCCTCGCCTTCAGCGGCGTGATGGCGTTCGTGGCTCAACAGATGCGCGTCGGCTACCCGAACATCTTTGTCGTGCTGATCGGCTTCTACGGTCTGTTCTTCCTGACCAACAAGCTGCGTGACTCGGCCTGGGGCCTGGTGTCGGCGTTTGCCTTGACCGGTTTCATGGGCTTTATCCTCGGCCCGATCCTCAACCGTTACCTCGGCATGGCCGGCGGCGCGGAAGTGGTCAGCTCGGCGTTTGCCATGACGGCCCTGGTGTTTGGTGGTCTGTCGGCCTACGTACTGATTACCCGCAAGGACATGAGCTTCCTGGGTGGCTTCATCACCGCGGGCTTCTTCGTACTGCTGGCCGCCGTGCTCGCCAGCATGTTCTTCCAGATCAGCGGCCTGCAACTGGCGATCAGCGCAGGTTTTGTGCTGTTCTCCTCGGTGTGCATCCTGTTCCAGACCAGCGCCATCATCCACGGCGGTGAGCGCAACTACATCATGGCGACCATCAGCTTGTATGTATCGATCTACAACCTGTTCATCAGCCTGTTGCAGATCTTCGGCATCATGAGCCGCGATGACTGATTCATCCTCGCAATAAAAAATGCCCCGTATCGAAAGATACGGGGCATTTTTGTTTTCAGCGGTTCAATACTGGTTGGGTTCCATTTCCAGGTCGACCTTGAAGCGCTCGGCGATATCCTGCTGGATACGCCTGGCCAGGTTGGCAATGTCGTGCCCTGACGCAGCGCCATAGTTGACCAGCACCAGCGCCTGCAACTTGTGCACGCCCGCATCGCCTTCGCGAAAGCCCTTCCAGCCTGCCTTGTCGATCAGCCAGCCGGCGGCGAGTTTCATCTGCCCATCGGCCTGGGGATACGCCACCAGGTCCGGATACAGCTCCTGCAGCTCTGCAGCCAGCGCCTGGGACACCAACGGGTTCTTGAAGAAGCTGCCGGCATTGCCAAGCTCCGCCGGGTCCGGCAGTTTCTCGCGACGAATGCTGCAGATTGCCCGGCTGACATCACTTGGCGTCGCCTCGGTGATGCCCTGCCCGGCCAGGCGCTGCTGCACCGGGCCGTAGTCGAGCTTGAGGTGGCTGGCGCGACTCAGGGCAAAGCGCACCCGCAGGATCAGCCAGCGCCCGGTCTCGTGCTTGAACAGGCTGTCGCGGTAGGCAAAGTTGCACTCTGGCAGGCTGAAATCGCGCAGCTCGCCCGTGTGCCGGTCCAGGGCAGTCAGGCCGGCGAATACGTCCTTGATCTCTACACCGTAGGCACCGATGTTCTGCATGGGGGCAGCGCCCACCGTACCAGGGATCAGGCTGAGGTTTTCCAGGCCGCAGAAGCCCTGCGCCAGGGTCCACAGCACGAACGGGTGCCAGGCTTCGCCCGCTTCGGCTTCAACCACCACTTGCACGCCGTCATCGCTGAGCACGCGGATGCCTTGGGTGGCCATACGCAGGACCAGTGCAGGAATATCCTGGGTCAGCAGCAGGTTGCTGCCGCCACCGATGACCAGCACCGGCAATGCCTTTGCGGCGCCGTAGGCCAGGGCCTCGCGCACGTCGTCGTCGCTGTGCGCTTCGGCGAACAGTTGGGCACGCACATCGATGCCAAAGCTGTTGAATGGCTTGAGCGATACCTGCGAAAGCACCTGCAAGGTCATAACCGCCCCTTCAATTCAATCACCAATAAGTCACAGGCGCGCTCGATCAGGTCCAGCACCCGCTCGAAGCCTTGTTCGCCTTCGTAGTAAGGGTCCGGCACTTCGTCGACTTCAGCCTCGAAGCGGCGCAGGAACAGGTCCAGCTCGGCCTTGCCCTGCGCTGGCTGCAGGGCCTTGAGATTGCGCAGGTTGCTGTTGTCCATCGCGAGGATCAGGTCATAGCGCGCAAAGTCGGCACGTGATACCTGCTGGGCACGTTGCGCCGACAAGTCGTAGCCGCGAACCAACGCTGCACGCTGGCTGCGCTGGTCGGGCGGGTTGCCGATATGCCATTCACCGGTACCGGCCGAGGCCACTTCCACCTGCCCCGCCAGCCCGGCTTCGCGCAATTTATGGCGCAGCACACCTTCGGCAGTCGGCGAGCGGCAGATATTGCCCAGGCAGACAAACAGAACTTCCATCAAGCCCCCAGCAGGCGCCGGACGCGCTCAAGGTCTTCCGGGGTATCGACGCCGGCAGGAGGCGCTTCCAGGGCATCGCCCACGTGGATACGCACGCCGTGCCACAGGGCACGCAGTTGTTCCAGCGATTCGGTGTTTTCCAGCCAGCAGGGGCCCCAGCTGACGAAGTCATGCAGGAAGCCGGCGCGATAGGCGTAGATGCCGATATGGCGGCGATACGGCACGCCTTGCGGCAACACGTCAGGCTGCTTGGCAAAGGCATCGCGGGCCCACGGCAAGGTCGAACGGCTGAACGTCAGCGCCAGGCCATTGATGTCACTGACCACCTTGACCACATTGGGGTTGAACAGTGTGTCGATGTCTTCGATCGGCTCGGCCAGCGTGGCCATGCGCGCTTCGCCATGGGCGGCCAGGTTGGCGGCCACCTGATCGATCACGCTCGGCGGGATCAGCGGCTCGTCACCCTGCACGTTGACCACGATCGCATCCGGGGCCAGGCCCAGCTGGGTGGCCACTTCAGCCAGGCGGTCGGTGCCGGAGTTGTGGTCTTCGCGGGTCAGCACCGCTTCGGCGCCGAAACCTTTGCAGGCGTCGATGATGCGTGGATCATCGGTAGCCACCACCACGCGCTCGGCGCTGCTCTTGCAGGCCTGTTCCCACACCAGCTGGATCATCGGCTTGTGGCCGATCAGTTGCAGCGGTTTGCCCGGAAGCCGGGTCGAGGCGTAGCGCGACGGAATGACAACGGTAAAGGCTGTGGTCATTTATCCAGGCGCTCGTCGGTAGTCAGGGTGCGGGCTTCGCTTTCCAGCATCACCGGGATGCCATCACGGATCGGGTAAGCCAGGCCGGCGCCTTTGCTGATCAGCTCGGTTTTGTCGGCGCTGAGCTTGAGCGGGCCTTTGCAGATCGGGCAAGCGAGGATGTCGAGCAATTTGGTGTCCATGAGTGTTTCCTGGATAGCAGCGTTTAAGGCAAGAGACGAGCGGGCAGCAGACGCATCAACTGCGTGTCGAACCAGGCGACGAACGCTGGCGACGGCACGGCATCCACTGCAAGGTACCACCAGTCTGGCCGGGCAAAGGCGCGGCACTTCACCGCGTCCTTCTCGGTCATGACCAGCGGCAATGACGGCGTAAAGTTCAGGACCTCGGCGCTGTAGGGCGCGTGGTCGGCAAAAGCATGGGGTATTGGCTGCCAGTGTAGCGTTTCAAGGGTATTGAAGAAACGTTGCGGGTTGCCGATGCCGGCGACCGCGTGTACCTGCTGGCCCGCCGGGAAGTAATCGACCGGCTGGCGCTCGCCGCTCTGCAGGTTGACCAATGCGCTGGGTTGCAGGCGAAAGGCGAAGCCGTCCTCACGGTCCGAGACGGCGCCGTTGTACAGCAACGCATCGACACTCTGCAGGCGCTCCACCGGCTCGCGCAACGGTCCGGCCGGCAGGCAGCGGCGATTGCCCAGGCCACGGGCGGCGTCGATCAGTACCAGTTCCAGGTCACGGGCCAGGCGGTAATGCTGCAGGCCGTCGTCGGAGAGGATCAGGTCCAGGGTTTCACTCGCCAGCAGGGCCCGGACCGCGCGACTGCGGTCGGGGTCGATCATCAATGGGACACCGCAGCGCTGCACGATCAATAGCGGCTCATCACCGGCCACGTCGGCGCTGTGGCTGGCCTCGACCCGCCACGGCAGCTGCGGCGGCTTGGCACCATACCCACGACTGACCACGCCAACGCGCAAACCGCTGCGCCGGCAGTGTTCGATCAGCCACAGGATCAACGGCGTCTTGCCGGTGCCACCCACGGTGATATTGCCGACCACCACCACCGGCACAGGCGACTGGTAGATCTCGCCCTCGCCCGCCAGGAATCGCGCACGCTTACGCTGCACCACGCGGCGATACAGGGATTCCAGCGGCCGCAACAGGGCGAGCGCCGGATGACCGGTGTACCAGGCCTTGAGCAAACGATCGGACATGGCCATCAGGGTTGGCTCGCCGCCTCGACGGTGGTCATGCGCAGATGGCTGAAGCCGAGCTTGCCGGCCGCGTCCATGGCGGTGATCACGGCCTGGTGCTGGGTCTTGCCGTCTGCACTGATCGACAGCGGCATCTTGGTATCACCGCCGGATTCCTTCTGCAGCGCGTCCATCAGGCTGTTGAGGTCGTTTTTCTCGAGCAACTGGTTATTCACCGAGAACACCCCGTCGGCGCTGATGGCGATGTCGAGTTGCTTGACTTGCTGGTCTTCGGCCGGCGAACCGCTCACGGCTTCCGGCAGGTCGACACGCAGCTGGGTTTGCCGGGTGAACGTGGTGGTGACGACAAAAAACAGCAGCAGGATGAACACCACGTCGATCAGCGACGCGAGGTTGATATCGACATTTTCCCGTTGCTTGCGGCGAAATTTCACGCTCTGCCCTCGACCAAGTCCACATCACGGTCGCCCTGCACCACTTCCACCAACTTGATGGCTTCCTGCTCCATGCCAACCACCAGTTCATCGATGCGGCGTTGCAGGAAGCGATGGAAGAACACCGAAGGAATACCGACCATCAGGCCTGCGGCCGTGGTGATCAAGGCCTTGGAAATACCACCGGCCAGCACCGCGGCGTTGGTGGTCATGCCCGAGCCCATGAACGAGCTGAAAATATCGATCATGCCTAATACCGTGCCCAGCAGCCCCAGCAACGGCGCCATGGCGGCGATGGTGCCGAGGGCGTTGATATAGCGTTCCAGTTCATGGATGACGCGGGCCGCGGCTTCCTCGATGCACTCCTTCATGATCTCGCGACCATGCTTGGAGTTGGCCAGGCCCGCGGCGAGGATCTCACCCAGCGGCGAGTTGGCCCGCAGTTCCTTGAGCTTGTCCTTGTCCAACTGTTTGTTCTTGATCCAGCCCCAGACCTGCCCCAGCAGATGCTCGGGGGTGACGCGGCTGGCGCGCAGGGTCCACAGGCGTTCGGCGACGATGCCGAGTGCGGCGATGGAACTCATGATGATCGGCAACATCATCCAGCCGCCGGATTTGACCAATTCCCACACAGTGAATGTCCCCTCGAAAAAGTGCGCCACTTTACCATATAGGTTCGCCGGCGGGGTCCGCCGGCCATGCAGCGGTCGACGGTACGATCAGGGTAACCCCTCGCGCCAGAACCGGCGTTGACTGCGCGCAACGACCGGTGCTGCAAAGGCCCCTAGCTGCAGGCGCACGGCCCCCTGCTCGGCACTGTCGTAGACCTGGCTGCCCAGCGCCTGATAGCGCTGCAGCACCTGCGGATGGGGATGGCCGAACGCGTTGCCACGCCCACGCGATATCAGCACCGAACCGGGTGCCAATCGTTGCAGGAAGGCCTTCGAAGACGAACTGCGGCTGCCATGGTGGGGCGCTTGCAGCCAATCGGTCGGCACGGCCAGCGGCGAAGCCAGGAAAGCCTGTTCGGCGGCGCGATCAATGTCGCCGGTGAGCAACAGGCGCTCGCCATTCGCCTGCACCTGCAACACGCAGGACTTCGCGTTACCGTTGTCGGCGCCTGGCCATTGCCACAGTTCGAATGAAACACCGTCCCACTGCCATTGCTCACCGCTGACGCAAGGCTGGGTGCCGAGGAACGCCGGCAGGCCTTCGACTTCACCGCCCACCACACGCTGGATCGGCATGCCCCCGGCAATCGCCGCCGCGCCGCCCGCGTGATCCGCATCGGCATGGCTGAGCAACATCATGTCTAGCCTGTCGACCCCGAACTTTCGCAGCGACGGCAGCACCACCCGCGCGCCGAGGTCAAATGTTCCGGTACGCGGGCCGGCATCGTAGAGCAAGGTGTGATGGCGGGTTCGCAGGATCAGGGATTGCCCCTGCCCGACATCCAGCTGAACCACGTCCACCTGCCCATGGGGCACCCGCTCCTGCGGCGGAAAGACGGCAAGCAGCAGCATCGGCAACCCCAGCAGGCGCAACGGCACACCGTTGGGCAACAACAGCAGCACCGTGCCCAGCAGGCTCAACCACCAGTAACCCCGCGGCACCCCGGCCGGGACCCACGCCGGCTGCAGTCCGGCGAGCCAGGCCAGGCCCTCGAACAGCCCGGCCAATGCACCGCCGGCCAGCCACAACAGGCTCTCCCCCAACCACGGCAACGGCAGCAAGGCCGTCCCCAGCAAGGCCAGCGGCAATACCACCAGGCTGATCCAGGGCACCGCCACCAGATTGGCCAACGGCGCACTCAGGCTGATCGGCAACCCGAGCACCAGCAATACCGGAAACAGGCCGATGGCGATCAGCCACTGCGGTCGGGTCCATGCCTGCCACATACTCCAGGGCCCCAGCCGCCCGGCGAAGGCCAGGATCAGCACCGCCACTGCGGCAAAGGACAACCAGAAGCCTGGCTGCAAACTGGCCAATGGCTCCAGGATCAGCACGCCATTAAGCGCCAGCAACAATGGGCACCACACCCCCAGGTGACGAAAGCGCAAACGCCACACCAGCACCAACCCGACCATCACACAGGCACGCTGGACCGGCACGCCGAACCCTGCCAGCAGGCCGTACCCCAGGGCTGCGCCGAATGCCAGGCCGCACGCCCATGGCAGCCACGGCCAGGTGCGCGGCCAGCACCCGTAGCGCGCTAACCCGGCGATCAGTCCGTAGACCAGCCCCGCCAGCAGGCCGATATGCTGGCCGGAAATCACCAGCAGGTGCACGGTGCCGGTAGCCTGCAAGACCTGCCAATCTTCGGCCGCCAACCCCGAACCGTCGCCCAACACCAACGCAGCCAGGCCCGCCTCGCGACCTTGGGCATCCACCGCCATCAGGCGTTGGCGCACGCTGTCGCGCCAGGCATTGCGCGCCGGCGCCAGGCGCTCGCCGTCCTTCACCGACGCGGTGGCACCGATGCGCTGGGCCAACAGCCAGGCCTCTTGATCGAACCCGTGAAAATTCAGCAGGCCCGAGGGCCGCTTGAGGCTGACTGCCAGGCGCCAGCGCTCGCCACTGCGCACCTCGGGCCCGCCCCGCCAGGACACGCGAATACGCTTGGGCAGCCGCGCCTTTCGCGAGCGGCTGTCGGTCAGTTCAAAACGTACGCCCTCGCCGGTTCGTTGCGGTAACCCGGTGATCCGCCCTTCGACCCAGCGGGTCTGGCCGTCCAGCGCCGGGTCGAGACGATTATCCAGGGCCGATTGCGCGCTGAGGCAAGCCCAGCTCAAACCGAACAGGAAGAACGCCAGCGGGTAGGTGCGAAACGGCAACAGCATCAGCGCCACCACCAGCAGCATCACCAGCCATCCCGTCGACGGCAACGCCGGTAACCAACGCAAGGCCAGTAACCCCAGCACCAGCGCAAACATCCCTGTCTTCATGAATCATCCTTTGCAAGTGATCCACTCAGTCTTAGCGGGTTGCCGGGCAGCGCCTATGATGTTTTGTCACAAAGTCTGAATTTTCTGTTTATAGAATGCGGGCATACTTGCCCCTCGAACTGACCTGGACCCCTTATGCCCCGGCGCTTATTCAAACGGTACATGCCCGACCCGACCAGTATCAGGGAACACAAGTCATTACAGTTTCTCGGCACGCTGCTGCATGACCCGAACCTCTGGCACCTGAACCGGCACTCGGTGGCCCGGGCCATGGCGGTAGGCTTGTTCGCGGCCTTTATCCCGATCCCGTTACAGATGCTGCTCGCGGCCATCCTGGCGATTACGGTGCGCGGCAATATGCCCATCGCCGTCAGCCTGGTGTGGCTGACCAACCCGATCACCATGCCGGTGGTGTTTATTTGCACCTACCTGACCGGCGCGTGGTTGATGAATGTACCGCCACGCAGCCTGCCCGATGACCTCACCTGGGAATGGATCAGCAGCCAACTGAGTACCTTGTGGCAGCCCTTTCTGCTGGGTTCGGTGGTATTGGGGCTGGTGTTGGGGGCGCTGGCCTATTGCCTGACCATGCTCTATTGGCGCTGGTGGGTGGCGCACCAATGGAAGAAACGCAAACAGCGTCGCGCGTGAGGGTCAGCGAGCGCGCAGACGCAGGTGCACGCGCAGGCCGCTGCCGGTGTTTTCCGCCCACAGGCTGCCTTCCTGGCGCTGCACGGCGTTGCGCGCGATGCTCAAGCCCAGGCCGAAGCCACCGTCGCCGGGGCGTGAACCGTCCAGGCGGGTAAAGGGCGCGAAGATTCGCTCCAGGTCCTGCTCGTCGATCCCCCCGCCCTGATCTTCCAGCCAAAGGTGCCAGTACTCGCCATCACGCTGCCCGTCCAAGCTGACGATACCGTCCACTGGCGAATGCCGGATGGCATTGCGCAGGATATTTTCCAGGGCCTGGGCCAGGGTGTTCAGGTTGCCACGCACCCAGCAATCGGCGCCCAGCAGGCACGGCAGGCGCGACGGCGACCAGTCACTTTCAAAGCACGCGTTTTCGCGCAACATGTCCCACAGCGCTTGGAGCTGGATATCTTCCTGCGGCAACGGCGCCCGCTCGGTGTCCAGCCAGGCCAGTTGCAGGCTGTCTTCCACCAGGCGCTGCATCGCGTCAATCTCGCGGCCGAGTCGCTCGCGCAGTTGCGCCAGGTCCTGCTCACTGTCACAGGCCACGCGCAGGCGGCTTAACGGGGTGCGCAATTCATGGGACATGTCTCGCAGCAATTGCTGCTGCAGTAGCACGGTCCCTTGCAGGCGCTCGGACATCTGGTCGAAAGCCCGGCCCAGCTCGCCCAGTTCATCCTGACGGCTGGTTGCCGCGTGGGACAGCCGCGTATTCAACTGATCGGCACGCCAGGCATTGGCCTGCTCGCGCAGTTGGTTGAGCGGCATGATCAGCAGCCGGTACAAGCCCACACACAGCAACAAGGTAAACAGGCCGGGGATCACACCGTTGGTCACCACCCGCCAGAACAGTTGATAACGCCCCGGCATGAAGCGCTGCGGCAACTCGATCACCAGCGAGCCAGCGTTGGGATCCACGGGGAATGGGATTTTCAACCAGGGCAGGCCTTTGACATGCCGGCTGACCGGCCATTCCAGGCCACGCAGGAAAGTCAGGCGCTGGCTTTCCTTGACCGCCAGCGGCGTACTGCTCAGCGATTGCAAGTCGTTGCCGATCACACCGACCCAGGTCGACTCGCGCTTGGCCATGACCTGCAACCACGCGTCCACTCCGGCACGTCCCTGGGTACTCCAGGCCAGCTCGGCGCCTGCCGCGTAGCCCTTAAGGATCTCGCGGGGTTCCTCGGCCAGATAGGCGTTCTGCTCTTCCATGTAGCGGCCCCAGGACCAACTGAGCCAGATCATCAGCAGACAGAAGGCGATCAGCAGGCAAGCCAGTTTCCAGAATAACGAGTGCTTGCCCGGCAACCGCTTCAACGGACGTTCAAAGTCCGTCATCAAGAGCACTCAGCACATAACCCTTGCCCCACACCGTGCGCACTTCGCGCTCGGCATAGCCGATGGCCTTGAGCTTGCGGCGGATCTGGCTGATATGCATATCGAGACTGCGGTCGTGAGGCGCATAGCCACGTTGCAGCACATGCTGGTAGAGGAAGGCCTTGCTGAGCACTTCCTCGCCATTGCGGTGCAGGGTTTCGAGCAGGCGGTATTCGCTGCGGGTCAGCCCGGCCCAGTGCTGCTGGTAGAAGACGTCGCACAGTTCATCGTCAAAACGCAGCGTGCGTGCGTCATCGCGCGCCAGGGTCAGGCTTGGCAACGGACGCCGATCCAGGGCCACTCGGCGCAGGATGGCTTCGATGCGCACGCGCAGTTCGATCATGCTGAACGGCTTGGGCAAGTAATCGTCGGCGCCCAGGCGAAAACCACTGACGCGGTCGGCTTCGGCGCCCAGGGCCGACATCAGGATCACCGGGATCGAATGGCTCTGGCGCAGATGGGTCAGGATCGACAGGCCATCCAGTCCCGGCAGCAGGATATCCATCAACACCACGTCGAACGCCTGGTCGCGGGCCATCTGCAGGCCTTGCTGGCCGTTCTGGCACCAGGTGACCTGGAAACCACAGCGGCCCAGGTGCTCATGGACGTAGGCGCCGAGCACGGGATCGTCTTCGATGGTCAGGATACTGGGTAGGCCAACTGCTGCGGGATTCATTAGCGTCTGCAAGTCATTCTCAATGACTAATTATTCAAGATTACCCCGCGCCAGGCAATCGCCACCCGGCGCCAAATGGCGCGAAGATTGCCGTATGTCATTAATTTGCAAGATTCCTCGCCGTGCAAATGGCTACACTGCGCAGGTGGTGCGGGCCGGATGCCCGTGCAGAAATTCGATAACACTGTGGTAGCAGGAGAGTGGCGTGCTTAGAAGAATGGGGATAAAGGGCCGCGTACTGTTGCTGACCTTATTACCGACCAGCCTGATGGCCTCTTTGCTGGGGGGCTATTTCACCTGGATGCAGCTCTCGGAACTGCAGTCGCAATTGCTGCAGCGCGGCGAAATGATCGCCGAGCAGCTGGCACCGCTGGTGGCACCCGCCTTGAGCGCGCGCAACACGGACCTGCTGGAGCGCATCGCCACTCAATCCCTGGAACAGCCGGACGTACGCGCCGTGTCCTTCCTCGCCCCGGACCGCGCGTCCCTCGCCCACGCCGGCCCGACCATGCTCAACCAGCCGCCGGTCGGCAACAGCTCGCACTTGCTGCAGCGCACCGGCAATGACGCCACGCGGTACCTGCTGCCAGTGTTTGGCCGCCATCGCAACCTCGCCGGCGACCTGATTCCCGATGAGGCCGACCGCCTGCTCGGCTGGGTCGAGGTGGAGCTGTCCCACAATGGCATGTTGCTGCGTGGCTACCGCAGCCTGTTCGCCAGCCTGCTGCTGATCGCCATCGGGCTGATCTGCACCGCGGCCCTGGCGCTGCGGATCAGCCGCACCATCAACTCCCCGATCGGCTTGATCAAGCAAGCCGTGGCCCAGCTCAAGGACGGCAACCTGGAAACCCGCCTGCCCGCCCTCGGCAGCCAGGAACTGGACCAGCTCGCCTCGGGCATCAACCGCATGGCCGAGACCCTGCAGAACGCCCGGGAAGAGTTGCAACACAGCATCGACCAGGCCACTGAGGACGTGCGCCAGAACCTGGAAACCATTGAAATCCAGAACATCGAGCTGGACCTGGCGCGCAAAGAGGCGCTGGAAGCCAGCCGCATCAAGTCCGAGTTCCTGGCCAATATGAGCCATGAAATTCGCACGCCGCTCAACGGCATCCTCGGTTTTACCCACCTGCTGCAAAAAAGTGAATTGACCCCGCGCCAGCTGGACTACCTGGGCACCATCGAAAAATCCGCCGACAACCTGCTGGGCATCATCAACGAGATCCTCGACTTCTCGAAAATCGAAGCCGGCAAGCTGGTGCTCGACAGTATCCCGTTCAACCTGCGCGACCTGCTGCAGGACACCCTGACCATCCTCGCCCCCGCCGCGCACGCCAAGCAGCTCGAACTGGTCAGCCTGGTGTACCGCGACACCCCGCTGGCACTGGTCGGCGACCCGCTGCGCCTCAAGCAGATCCTGACCAACCTGATCAGCAATGCGATCAAGTTCACCCGTGAAGGCACCATCGTCGCCCGGGCGATGATCGAGGACGAGCAGGAAGACAGCGTGCAACTGCGCATCAGCGTGCAGGACACCGGCATCGGCCTGTCCAGCCAGGACGTGCGCGCGTTGTTCCAGGCCTTCAGCCAGGCCGATAACTCGTTGTCGCGCCAACCCGGTGGTACTGGGTTGGGCCTGGTGATTTCCAAGCGCCTGATCGAGCAGATGGGCGGTGAAATCGGCGTCGACAGTACGCCCGGCGAAGGCTCGGAATTCTGGATCAGCCTCAACCTGCCCAAGACCCGCGACGATGTCGAAGACCTGCCGTGTGCGCCGCTGCTGGGCCATCGCGTGGCCGTCTTGGAAAACCACGAACTGGCGCGTCAGGCCTTGCAGCACCAACTCGAAGACTGTGGCCTGCAGGTCACGCCGTTCAACAGCCTCGAAAGCCTGACCAACGGCATCACCAGCGCGCATCAGACCGAACAGGCCATCGATCTTGCGGTGCTCGGCGTGACCGCCAATGACATTCCGCCAGAACGCCTCAACCAACACCTGTGGGACCTCGAACACCTGGGCTGCAAAGTGCTGGTGCTGTGCCCGACTACCGAGCAGATGCTGTTCAACCAGTCGGTGCCCAACCCCAACAGCCAGTTGCAGGCCAAGCCAGCTTGCACGCGCAAGCTGCGCAGGGCGCTGTCCGACCTGATCAGCCCACGCCCTTCGCGCAGCGAACCTGGCGAGCCGTTGTCCAGCCGTGCACCGCGCGTGCTGTGTGTGGATGACAACCCGGCCAACCTTTTGCTGGTGCAAACCCTGCTCGAAGACATGGGCGCACGGGTGCGTGCCGTGGAAAGCGGCTATGCGGCCGTCGACGCGGTGAAGCAGGACACCTTCGACCTGGTGCTGATGGACGTGCAAATGCCCGGCATGGACGGTCGCCAGAGTACCGAGGCGATTCGCCAGTGGGAAAGCGAGCGGCACGGCACGCCGTTGCCGGTGGTCGCCCTCACCGCCCACGCCATGGCCAACGAAAAACGCGCGCTGCTGCAAAGTGGCATGGACGATTACCTGACCAAACCCATCAGCGAGCGGCAACTGGCGCAGGTGGTGTTGAAATGGACCGGCCTGGCCCTGCGCAACCAGGGCCCGGAACGCAGCGCCGATGGCCTCGGCCCTCGCGAGCAACTGCCGGTGCTGGACCACGAAGAAGGCCTGCGCCTGGCCGCCGGCAAGACCGACCTCGCCGCCGACATGCTCGCCATGCTGCTGGCGTCGCTGGAAGCCGACCGCCTGGCTATCAACGTCGCCCGTGATGCCAATGACAACAACGCCCTGATCGAACGCGTCCACCGCCTGCATGGCGCCACTCGCTATTGTGGCGTGCCACAGTTGCGCGCGGCCTGCCAACGTGCCGAAACCCTGCTCAAGCAGGACGACGCCAAGGCCATGCACGCGCTGGACGAACTGGACATGGCGATCGCCCGGCTCGCCAGTGAAGCGCGGGTCAGCGCCTGAACACCGCTGCAGGAGCGCGATTGCTGTGACAAGGGAGGTGGCGAGAGCGCTTGCTCGCCACGACACCCCCTCTGCAACACACTTGCTGCAGCAAGTCGCGCCTACGAGCAACGCAACCATTCTACGATCGCAGGGAGCTATTCAATGCGCGTGATTCTTTTCAGCAGCCAAACCTACGACCGCGACAGCTTTCTCGGCGAGCCCTTGCCCGATGGCCTGGAGCTGCAGTTCCAACCGGCCCGGCTCAACCTCGACACCGTGGCCCTGGCCGAACATCACGACGTGGTCTGCGCGTTTATCAATGACGACCTCAGCGCGCCGGTGCTGGAGCAATTGGCCAAGGGCGGCACACGGCTGATCGCCCTGCGGTCGGCCGGCTATAACCATGTGGACCTGCCGGCCGCCCAGCGCCTGGGCCTGACCATCGTGCGTGTGCCCGCCTACTCGCCCCATGCGGTGGCCGAACATGCAGTGGCGCTGATCCTCGCCCTCAATCGCCGCCTGCACCGCGCCTATAACCGCACCCGCGATGGCGATTTCAGCTTGCATGGCCTTACGGGTTTCGACCTGGTGGGCAAGACCGTCGGTGTGGTCGGCACCGGGCAGATCGGCGCCACGTTCGCCAAGATCATGGCCGGCTTCGGGTGCCAGTTGCTCGCCTACGACCCCTTCCCCAACCCGCAGGTCGAGGCCCTCGGCGCCCGCTACGTGAGCCTGCCCGAACTGCTCGCCGAAGCGCAGATCGTCAGCCTGCACTGCCCGTTGACTGCCGACAGCAAACACCTGATCAACGCGCGTTCGCTGGCACAGATGCAACCCGGCGCGATGCTGATCAACACCGGTCGCGGTGGCCTGGTCGACACGCCGGCACTGATCGAGGCACTCAAGGACGGCCAGCTCGGCTACCTCGGCCTGGATGTGTATGAGGAAGAAGCCCAGTTGTTTTTCGAGGACCGCTCCGACCTGCCGCTGCAGGACGATGTACTCGCGCGCCTGCTGACCTTCCCCAACGTGATCATCACCGCGCACCAGGCTTTCCTCACCCGCGAGGCCCTGGCGGCGATTGCTGGCACGACCCTGGCGAACATTGCAGCGTGGGCCGATGGCCGCGCCCAGAACCGCGTCGAAGGATGATCAGCGGTCATATACCAGGCGCATGATCGGCAGGCACCCGTGATAGGATGCCGCGCCTATTTGGAGGATCCATGGCCGAACACGATTTCCGCTTCAGCTTGCTGAGCCCGCAACACACCCTGATCGAATGCCGCGCCCTGGTGCCGGGCCGTTACCAGGTCACCGGCAACGGTGGCTCGATCAAGCACGGCGACGTGCTGATCGTCACCCTGCGAGGCAGCAAAACCCTGTCGATGCGCCTGACCGTCGAAGGTGACGCGCGCTACTCCATCCGCCCGGCAGGCCAGTGGGTCGCCATGGCCCAGGGGCCGAAATTCGGCGAACTGGAAATTCACACCTGGAAGGTCAACTGCGACAGCTGCGACGCCGTGCTGGAGTTTGAATTCGCGGTGGAAACCAAGCTGACCAAAGAACCGCTGCAACCGGCCGCCAATGCGCGCATCAAGGAACTGGGTTGGGCCAGCGAGGGCGACAAACACCGCTGCCCGAAATGCCAGCAGGCCGCGCAATGAAAGGCCTGCTTCTGCTCGCCGCCCTCGGTGCGGCCCTGACGGGTTGCGCCGGTGACGCGGTCCGGCTCAAGCAGGATCACAGCTACGTAGTGGAGTGGATTGGGGAGCGGCCGCTGATGGATTACGCGCACCTGACCGTCACCCTCGGTGCCGACGGGCGCGCCTACGGCAATGGCGGTTGCAACCACTGGTTTGCGCCGTACACCGTCGACGGCGACAAGCTCAGCTTCGGCAAGATCGGCAGTACCCGCAAACTCTGCGCCGAGGCCCTGATGGAGCAGGAACACCGCTTCTTCCAGGCCCTGCAAGGGGTGCAGCGCTGGGACATCTCGCCGATCGAACAGACGCGCTTCTGGCCAGCCGAGGGCCAGCCCATCCGCCTCTGGCTGGAAGAAGGCTGACCCACTCCATCCAGAGATGGCTGAGGTCTAAATGTGGGAGGGGGCTTGCCCCCGAAGGCAGTGTGTCAGTCAGCACGTGTATTGGCTGATGCACCGCATTCGGGAGCAAGCCCCCTCGCACATTTGATCGGGGCCCGCCTTTAGCCGCGCAGGGCCTTGAGCTTGGCCAATACGCCTTCCGCAGTCTGCTCACCCATCAACTGCTCGCGCACCTTGCCCTTGTCATCGATGATGTAGGTCACCGGCAATGCTTCGCTGCGCGGAATATCGAAGATCCCGTCCGGGTTCTGCGCCAGCACCGTGAACTTGATGCCCAGCTTGTCGCTGGCTTCCTTCAGCTCTGCGCCTTGCACATTGTCGAAGTTGACCCCGAACACACCCACGCCCTGCCCCTTCAACTGCTCCGCCAGGGCGTTGAGTTCAGGGATTTCCGTGCGGCACGGGCCACACCATTCCGCCCAGTAGTTGACCACCAGCCATTGCTTGTCCAGGCGCTCGGCCGCCACCTTCTGGCCGTTCTGGTCAACGCCGTAGTCATTACCGCAGCCGCTGAGCAGCAGGGTTGTGATGATCGCCAATGCACCGATCAGTCGCCTAGTCATGGGGTAATCCTTCGCAAAAATGAACGTAGGCTGCGACCTATCGCCTCTAACGGTTTAAGGACCGGGCGCAGCGCAGGTAGAATACCTGCCACCTTACGCAAGATGCGACCCGCACATGACCGATCTGACGCTTTATCACAACCCGCGCTGCTCGAAATCGCGCGGTGCGCTCGAACTGCTGGAAGCCCGTGGCCTCGCCCCGACCGTGGTGCGCTACCTGGAAACCCCGCTCGACGCCGCGCAATTGCGGGCCTTGCTGGCCAAGCTCGGCATCAGCGCCCGGCAACTGCTGCGCACCGGTGAAGACGAATACAAGGCCCTGGGCCTGGCCGACGCCAGCCTCAGCGAAGCGCAATTGATTGCCGCCATCGCCGCGCACCCGAAGTTGATGGAACGCCCGATCCTGGAAACCGCCGACACAGCCATCATTGGCCGCCCGCCGGAAAACGTGCTGGAGATCCTGCCGTGACGTCGCCGTATGTGCTGGTGTTGTATTACAGCCGCAATGGCTCGGTGAGCGAAATGGCCCGGCAGATTGCCCGGGGCATCGAGCAAGGCGGGATGGAGGCGCGCTTGCGCACGGTGCCAGCAATCTCCACCGAGTGCGAAGCCGTGGCGCCGAGCATCCCGGAGGAAGGCGCGCTGTATGCCAGCCTCGATGACTTGAAACACTGTTCCGGCCTGGCCCTCGGCAGCCCCACGCGCTTCGGCAATATGGCCGCGCCGCTCAAGTACTTCCTCGACGGCACCAGCAACCTGTGGCTCACCGGCGCGCTCGTCGGCAAGCCGGCCGGGGTGTTCACCTCCACCGCCAGCCTGCACGGCGGCCAGGAAACCACGCTGATGTCGATGCTGCTGCCGCTGCTGCACCACGGCATGCTGATCACCGGCCTGCCGTACAGCGAACAGGCGCTGCTCGACACCCAGGGTGGCGGCACCCCGTATGGCGCCAGCCACCATGCCGGGCCGGATGGCAAGCGCCTGCTCGATCAACACGAAATCAGCCTGTGCCGCGCCCTCGGCCTGCGCCTGGCCACCACCGCCACGTTGCTGGAGAACGGCCGTGGCCAGAAAGCCTAAGGTCCTGCCGCCCCAGGCGTGGCTGGAGCCACGGGTCAAGCTCGCGCGCACGCTGAGCCTGCTGGCGTTTTTCGCCCTGGTGGGGTTGCTCTGCGTGTACTACCTGTTCATCGCCGACCTGCACGGCGCCCGCCCGTGGGTGATCCTGCTGATCGAACTGGTGCCGCTGCTGATCCTCGCGCCGGGCATGTTGCTGGGCAGCGCGCGCGGACATTCGTGGATGTGCTTTGTGGTGAACCTGTATTTCATCAAGGGCGCGCTGGCGGCGTACGACCCGAACCGCCAGTGGTTCGGTGTGCTGGAGATGCTCGCGAGCCTGGCGGTGTTCTGTACGGCGTTGCTGTATGTGCGCTGGCGGCATCAGTTGAATCGAAGACTGGCAGAATAACGTTGTGGCGAGCGGGCTTGCCCCGCGTTGGGCTGCGCAGCAGCCCCCGAAATAGTCACCGCATTCTTTCTGATAGAAAGCAGGGCTTGGTTTTGGGGCCGCTACGCAGCCCAACGCGGGGCAAGCCCGCTCGCCACGATAGAACTCGGTCAGTGATTCACTGTGTAAGCCAGCATCATCGACAACTGGCACATCGGCCGGCCGCTCTCGGCATGCCATTGGTTGAACGCGCCCTGCACCGTCGCCAGGTCGCGCAGGCTGGTCGGCGCCTTGTCGACGATCTTCTGCGCATTCAGCGCGGCCACCACGTCATAACTCGGCACAAACGTATCCTTGCCGACCATGCGCAAAAAGCGCGGCGCCGACAGCCCGCCCAATTGGTGGCCGTGCTTGCTCAGGTACTTCCACAACCCAACGATATCAGTCACCGGCCAGTCGGCGACGAACGCACCAAAGCTGCCCTTTTCCTGCTCGATATCGAGGATCATCTGCGCGTTGCGCGGCACGCTCTTGAGCTTGCCCAGGTGGCGGATGATGCGCGTGTCCTGCATCAGCCGCTCCAGGTGCTCGGCGCCCATCAACACGACTTTTTCCGGATCGAAGCCGAAGAACACTTGCTCGAACGCCGGCCACTTGGCGTCGACCACGCTGTGTTTCAAGCCAGCGCGAAAGACCCGCAGCGCCAGGGTCGACAGGTAGCGGTCATCACTGATCTTGCGCAATTGCGCCGGGGTCTTGGGTACAGGCAGGTGGGCTTCCAACTCGGCCGCTGAACCGAAGCGGTTCAGACAATATTCGTGCAGCCACTTGTAATCGCGCATGCCCTCTCCTGGCAATGGAATTGAAAACGGCGCCCGCAAGCGCCGTGTGTCAGAGCGTTGAATCGGCTCAGAGGTTCACAACATTGACGAAGCGCGACGCGGCGGTTTCATCAATCTTCAGGCTGGTGAAGTCAAACAGGTTGCGGTCGGCCAGCTGTGACGGGATCACGTTCTGCAGGCTGCGGAAGATGCTCTCGGTACGGCCTGGGGTCTTGCGCTCCCAGTCCACCAGCATTTCCTTGACCACTTGGCGCTGCAGGTTTTCCTGGGAGCCGCACAGGTTGCACGGGATGATCGGGAATTGCTTGAAGTCGGAATAGGCCTGGATGTCCTTCTCATTGCAATACGCCAGCGGGCGAATCACCACGTTGCGCCCGTCATCGGCACGCAGCTTGGGCGGCATGGCCTTGAGCGAGCCGTTGAAGAACATATTCAGGAAGAAGGTCTCGACGATGTCGTCACGATGGTGCCCCAGGGCCATCTTGGTCGCGCCGATCTCATCGGCGAACGTGTAGAGCGTGCCACGGCGCAGGCGCGAGCACAGCGAGCAAGTGGTCTTGCCTTCCGGGATCAGCTCCTTGACCACCGAGTAGGTGTCTTTCTCGACGATGTGGTACTCGACGCCCAGTTCCTTGAGGTAGGCCGGCAGCACGTGCTCAGGGAACCCCGGTTGTTTCTGGTCCATGTTGACGGCGACGATCTCGAACTGGATCGGCGCGACCTTTTGCAGGTGCAGCAGCACGTCAAGCATGGTGTAGCTGTCTTTGCCGCCGGAGAGGCAGACCATGACCTTGTCGCCATCCTCGATCATGTTGAAATCGGCGACCGCTTCACCGGCCAGGCGACGCAGGCGTTTTTGCAGTTTGTTCTGATTGACCGTAAGAGTGCCCATGGCGCTTGGATCCGCTAGAGGTGTGTGACGAAAAGCGCGGTATTTTACCGATAAGCACCACCGAGTTCCATTGTAGGCGCTGGCTGGCCGGCGATAGCGGTGGTTGCCGTACCGTGGCAGCCCGTTATAGCGCAATCGCCGGCAAGCCGACGCGTACACAGACCTCACCGCGATTAGGGCCAATGTTTACAGCGCGATTTGCTCTAAAGCCCTACAGTTTTTCCGGTCATCCCTTCCTATACTGCGACTTGAGGTCGCACATCACTATCCAGACCTTTCAGGCCAATTGGCCGGTGGGCGCTCCGATGGGGGGCGATGGTAATAACGACAGGAGTGACTGGCATGATCCATCACGTCGTGGGGCTGTTTACCCATCCCGACCAGGAATGGCGGGAAATTCGTGGCGATAAAGAAGAAAGCATCAGCCACATGTACCTCACTCACACCTTGATTCTCGCGGCGATCCCCGCCGTGTCCGCCTTTATCGGTACCACCCGGGTCGGTTGGGTGATCGGCAGCCGCGCGCCGGTCATGCTGACCCAGGAAAGCGCGTTGTGGATGACCATCATGTCGTACGCGGCCATGCTCGGCGGCGTGGCAGTGATGGGCGCGTTCATTCACTGGATGGCCCGCACCTACGACGCCAACCCCAGCATGGCGCGGTGCGTAGCCTTTGCCACCTACACCGCGACACCGCTGTTTATCGGCGGGCTGGCGGCGCTCTACCCACATATGTGGCTGGGCATGGTGGTCGGGACGGCGGCGATTTGCTACACGGTGTACCTGCTGTATGTGGGGCTGCCCACCTTCATGAGCATTGATCCCGACGAGGGCTTCCTGTTTTCCAGCTCGGTACTGGCCGTGGGCCTGGTGGTCCTGGTGGCAATCATGGCGTTTACCGTGATTGTCTGGGGGCTGGGCGTCGGCCCGATCTATACCAACTGACCGGTCAAAGGGGTAGGCAAAGCCGCCGCAAGGTGGCTTTGTGCGTTATGCATGACCATTCGGCGCCTGACAGATTCGGAAACACCCGGTTTTGCGGCATACTGGACGTCTCTGGAGATATGGTCAGCATGCCCGAGCAACTCAATACCCGCGTCGAAGATTGTTTCCTGCAAGCCGAATCCTTTTTCAAACGAAGCTTCAAACGCCCCCAGGTCAGCCTCAAGCTGCGGGGCCAGAAGGCCGGTGTCGCGCATTTGCACGAGAACCTGCTGCGCTTCAACCCACAGCTCTACCGCGAAAACAGCCAGCACTTCCTGAAGCAGACCGTGGCTCATGAAGTGGCGCACCTGATCGCCCACCAATTGTTTGGCGAGCGCATCCAGCCGCATGGCGAGGAATGGCAACTGATCATGCGCGGGGTCTACGAACTGCCGCCGGACCGTTGCCACACCTATGCAGTCAAGCGCCGCCAGGTGATGCGCTATATCTACCGTTGCCCGTGTGCGGACAGTGATTTTCCGTTCTCGTCACAGCGCCACGGGATGGTGGCCCAGGGGCGGCGGTATTTGTGCAGGCGGTGCCGGCAGACCTTGGTGTTTACCGGCGAAACCCGGGTGGAGTGAGGGCCTCTTCGCAGGCACGCCCACGCCCCCCGTTTGAATGCATTACGAGGATAGTGCGCGGTCAAAATGTGGCAACGGGCTTGGCCGCGAAAGCCCCCGCCCAGTCACCCCACAACTTTGGCCTGCCGCAAATCGGCTATCCGCTGCGCACTCAAGCCCAGCTCCGCCAGCACTTCATCACTGTGCGCCCCTACGGCGGCGCCGATATGCCTAGGCTGCGGCAATGCCTCGGAGAACTTCAACGGGCAGGCAATCTGCGCCTGGGTCGAGCCATCGCCCCGTGGCACCTGGGTGACCAACGCCCGTGCCTTCAACTGCGGATGCTCCACCGCCTCACTCAAACCGAGGACAGGCTCCACACACGCGTCCACCCCGGCAAACAACGCGCACAGCTCATCAAAACTGCGCTTCTCGAACTCGACCTGCAGCGCCAGCTTCAAGGTTTGTTGCGCCTGCGGCTGGGGTGACAAGCCTTGCGCCGCCAGCTCCGGGCGGCCCAATGCAGTACACAGTTGTTGCATAAACCCGGGCTCGAGGCTGCCCACTGACATCCAGCGCCCATCCCGCGAGCGGTAATAGTCGTAGAAACTGCCGCCATTGAGCACATGCCCCTCCCACGCCGGCTCGACGCCACACGCCAGGTAACCGGCGCCAGCCATGGCATTCAGGCTGAACGAACAGTCGGTCATGCTCACATCCAGGTACTGGCCGAGGCCACTGGTTTGCCGGGCAATCACTGCCGCCAGCAGCCCCACCACCGCATGCAGCGAACCGCCGCCCACATCCGCCAATTGCACGCCCAAGGGCAGTGGCCCGCTGTCCTGGCGACCGGTATAGCTGGCGACGCCGGCCAGGGCGAGGTAATTGATGTCATGCCCGGCACGATCCTTGTAGGGGCCGGTCTGCCCGTAACCCGTGATGGAGACGTAGATCAGCCGTGGGTTGATCGCCTTCAACGCCTCATATCCCAGGCCCAGTCGCTCCATCACCCCGGGGCGGAACTGCTCGAGCACGATGTCGTACTCCTTGACCAGCGCGTATACGATCTCAAGCGCTTCGGCTTGCTTGAGGTCCAGCGCCAGGCTGCGTTTGTTGCGATTGAGGTAGGCGTGGCTCGCCGATGTGCCGTGATCGTGCGGCGGCAATACCCGCAGCAGGTCCATGCGCGTGGGCGATTCGATACGCAGCACCTCGGCGCCCATGTCGGCGAGCATCAATGACGCAAACGGGCCGGGCAGCAAGGTGGAAAAATCCAGCACTTTGAGGGACGCCAAGGGACCTGACATGAACACTCCAGTTGTGTTTCGGGTTCCCACAGACTAGGCAGCCTGGCGCCGACCGGCAATCGTCAGAACGATCAGCGAGGGTGACCGTTTTGATCACGGCGGGCTTTTTCGTGCAGGCGGCTTTATCATTGGCCCACGTTTGCTTGCAGAGTGTTCCATGAAGTTTGCGATTGCAGTGTTTTCCGCCGCCCACGCGCCCTCCTCGCGCCGCGCCCTGCGCTTTGCCCAGGCCGTGCTGGCCGGCGGGCATGAGATTGTGCGGCTGTTTTTCTATCAGGACGGCGTCTACAGCGCTGCCAATAATATCGTCGCGCCCCAGGACGAGCAGGACATCGCCCGCCAGTGGCGCGAGTGGGTCAGTCAGCACCAACTCGACGGTGTGGTCTGCATCGCCGCCGCGTTGCGCCGTGGCGTGCTCAACACCGAGGAAGCCACGCGCTATCAACGCAGCGCAGTGAACCTGGATGCGCCGTGGGCGCTGTCGGGCCTGGGGCAATTGCACGACGCCGCCCAGGCCGCCGACCGCCTGATCTGTTTTGGAGGGCCGTGAGATGTCCAAATCCTTATTGGTGATCAGCCGCCAGGCACCGTGGTCCGGGCCCGGCGCGCGCGAAGCACTGGATATCGTGCTGGCCGGCGGCGCGTTTGATCTGCCGATCGGCCTGCTGTTCCTCGATGATGGCGTGTTTCAGCTGGCGCCGCACCAGGACGCCAAGGCCGTACAGCAGAAGGACCTCAGCGCCAACCTGCAGGCACTGGGCCTGTTCGGCATCGATGATGTGTTCGTCTGCAGCCACAGCCTGGCCGAGCGCGGGCTTATCTCCCCGGCCAGCGCCCAGCCATTGGACAGCGCCGCCATTTCCACGCTGATTGACCGTTACGACCAGGTGATGACCCTCTGATGTCGACTTTACATGTGGTTTCCCACTCGCCGTTCACCGACAGCCGCCTCGCCAGTTGCCTGCGCATCTGTGGCGCCGACGATGCAATCCTGCTCTGCGGCGACGGCGCCTATGGGCTGCACAACCCGGCCCTGCAGGCCAAGGGTGTGAAGGTCCTGGTGCTGGCCGAAGACCTGCTGGCGCGCAATCTGCCGCTGCCGGATTGGGCCGACAGCGTCGACTACCCGGGTTTCGTGCAACTGTCGATCGACTACGACAAGGTCAACACCTGGCTATGAACACCCTGACCGTCGGCGCACGCACCCTGGAACTGGACAAGGACGGCTACCTCGTCGACCTGAACGAGTGGTCGACGGAGGTGGCCCACGCCCTGGCCGCCGCCGAAACGCTGGAGTTGACTCCGGACCATTGGGAAATCCTCACGCTGCTGCGCCAGTTCTATGCCGAATTCCAGCTGTCCCCCGCCACGCGCCCGCTGATCAAGTACACCGCCTTGAAGCTGGGCCCGGAAAAGGGCAACAGCCTGCACCTCAACAAACTGTTCAACGGCACTCCCGCCAAACTCGCCGCCAAGCTGGCGGGCCTGCCCAGGCCGACGAATTGCTTATGACCGACTTTGCCCCGCTGACCCTTGAAACCCCTGCCGAGCACCCATTTGCGCAATTCGTGCGCATCCTGGGCAAAGGCAAGCGCGGCGCGCGCAACCTCACCCGTGAAGAAGCCCGCGAAGCCATGGGCATGCTGCTCGACGAAAAAGTCGAAGACACCCAGCTCGGCGCCTTCCTGATGCTGCTGCGCCACAAGGAAGAAAGCCCGGAAGAACTCGCCGGCTTCACCGAAGCGGTGCGCGAACGCCTGCACGCCCCGGCCTTGAACGTGGATGTCGACTGGCCGACCTATGCCGGCAAGAAGCGCCACCTGCCGTGGTACCTGCTGGCGGCCAAGTGCCTGGCGCAGAACGGTGTGCGCATCCTCATGCACGGCGGCGGCGCACACACCGCCGGCCGCCTGTACACCGAGCAATTGCTGGAGGGCTTGCAGATCCCGCTGTGCCGCAACTGGCAGCAGGTCGGCGCTGCGTTCGAACGAGGCAACCTGGCATTTATTCCCCTGGGCGACTGGGCGCCGCAACTGCAGCGCATGATCGACCTGCGCAACACCCTGGGCCTGCGCTCGCCGATCCACTCCCTGGCACGCCTGCTCAACCCGCTGAATGCACGCTGCGGCCTGCAAAGCATCTTCCACCCCGGTTATCAGGGCGTGCACCGCGATGCCAGCGGCCTGCTCGGCGACAATGTGATTGTGGTCAAGGGGGATGGCGGCGAAGTCGAGATCAATCCCGACACCATCAGCCACCTGTACGGCACCACCGGTGGCGAAAGCTGGGACGAAGAATGGCCCGCCCTCTCCGCCCAGCGCCACGTCAAACCCGCGAGCCTTGAGCCGGAACATTTAAAAGCCGTGTGGCGCGGCGACGCCGAAGACAGCTACCCGCAACTGGCGCTGATCGCGACCATGGCCCTGGCGCTGCGTGGCCTGGGCCACCCACGGGAACAGGCGTTCACATTGGCGCAGCAGTACTGGGATGCGCGAGATAAATCGATTTAATCGATGATTCACGCCCGGTCTTTGCGCTTTTAGTTCGAACTCATCCCTTTAGACTGGGCTCCAACGCTTATTAGCCAAGGAGCCAGTCATGGGTTTGCTGATCGAAGGGCACTGGAAGGACCAGTGGTACGAAAGTAGCGCCGACGGCGCTTTCCAGCGTGAACAGGCGCAACGCCGAAACTGGGTGACCGCCGATGGCGCGCCCGGCCCCAGCGGCGAAGGCGGCTTCAGGGCCGAAGCCGGTCGCTATCACCTCTACGTCTCCCTTGCCTGCCCTTGGGCGCATCGCACGCTGATCCTGCGCAAGCTCAAGGGCCTGGAAAGCCTGATCGACGTGTCAGTAGTCAGCTGGTTGATGCTGGAAAACGGCTGGACCTTCGACAAGACCCACGGCTCCACCGGCGACACGCTGGATGGCTTCGACTTCATGCACCAGCGTTACACCGCCGACACCGCCGACTACACCGGGCGCGTCACCGTGCCGGTGTTGTGGGACAAGAAACTGCAGCGCATCGTGAGTAATGAGTCGGCGGAAATCATCCGCATGTTCAACAGCGCCTTCAACGAGCTGACCGGCAATACCCTGGACTTCTACCCGCAGGCACTGCGCCCGAGCATCGACGCGCTGAACGAGCGGATCTACCCGGCCGTGAACAATGGCGTGTACCGCGCCGGCTTTGCCACCGCGCAAAAGGCCTACGAAAGCGCATTTGATGATGTGTTTGCCGAACTGGATCACCTGGAGCAGCACCTGCAAGTACATCGCTACCTGGCCGGTGAGTACCTGACCGAGGCGGATGTGCGCCTGTTCACCACGCTGATCCGTTTTGATGCGGTGTATTACAGCCACTTCAAATGCAACCTGCGGCGGATTGCCGATTATCCGAACCTGTCGAATTGGTTGCGGGAGATGTACCAGTGGCCGGGCGTGGCCGAGACGGTGGATTTTGCGCATATCAAGGGGCATTACTATGCGAGCCACCGGACCATCAATCCGACGGCAATCGTGCCGAAGGGGCCGTTGCAGAGGTTTGATGCCGCCCATGATCGGGCTCGCCTTGCGGGGAAAGGCGTCTTTAGCTGAGGCGACCCGGTGTCTCTGGGGCGGGGCTTGCTATGGCTAGCAAGCTTCTCGGAGCCAGCAGGCATCTTGAGGCTAGTGGGATTCTTGAGGTCAGTGGGCTTCTGGAGGTCAGTGGGCTTCTTGAGATCAGTGGGCTTCTTGAGGTTAGTGGGATTCTTGTGGCGAGCGGGCTTGCCCCGCGTTGGGGCGCGAAGCGGCCCCAAAACCTGCCTACACGGTCTTCCTGAAACTGCGCGGCGATTGTACTGGGGCCGCTTCGCGCCCCAACGCGGGGCAAGCCCGCTCGCCACAGGAATCTCCACTGGCCTCAGAAATCTCCACTGGCCTCAGGAATCTCCACTGACCTCTGGAATCTCCACTGACCTCAGAAATCTCACTGGCCACAGGAATCTCCACTGACCTCAGGAATCTCATTGGCCACAGGAATCTCCACTGACCTCAGGAATCTCCACTGACCTCAGGAATATCACTGGCCTCTGGAATCTCCACTGACCTCAGGAATCTCACTGGCCACAGGAATCTCCACTGACCTCAGGAATATCACTGGCCTCAGGAATCTCCACTGATCACAGGAATCTCACTGGCCTCTGGAATCTCCACTGACCACAGGAATCTCACTGGCTCAGGAATTTCCACTGACCACAGGAATCTCACTGGCCACAGGAATCTCCACTGCCCACAGGAATCCCACAGGCCTCAGAAATCTCCACTGCCCACAAAAATCTCCCCGACCTCAGAAATCTCACTGGCCTCAGAAAGCCCACCGGCCACAACAACTGCGCAGCCTCAACAAGCCCGGCAATCACACTGGCCTAAACCTGCGACTGCGCGCCCTCAAACCACTTCAGCTTCTCGCGCAACACCACCACTTCACCGACGATCACCAGTGTCGGTGCATGCACTTCATGCTCCGCCACCATGCGCGGCAAGTCCGCCAGGGTGCCGGTGAATACGCGCTGGTTGGAGGTGGTGCCCTGCTGGATCAACGCAGCGGGGGTGTCCGCCGCGCGACCATGCTTGATCAGTTGTTCGCAGATGATCGGCAAGCCAATCAAGCCCATGTAGAACACCAGGGTCTGCGACGGTCCCACCAGGTCATGCCAGGGCAGGTCCGAGGTGCCGTCCTTCAGGTGCCCGGTGATAAACCGCACCGACTGCGCATAGTCACGGTGAGTCAGCGGAATCCCGGCATACGCCGCGCATCCGCTCGCCGCCGTGATGCCAGGCACCACCTGGAACGGAATGCCATGGGCTGCCAGTTCCTCGATCTCTTCGCCACCCCGGCCAAAGATGAACGGGTCGCCACCCTTGAGCCGCAATACACGCTTGCCCTGCTTGGCCAGGTCCACCAGTTGCTGGTTGATCTGGTCCTGCGGGACGGCGTGATCGGCGCGACGCTTGCCGACATAAATACGCTCGGCATCGCGGCGGCACAGCTCGAGAATCGCCGGGGCCACCAGGCGGTCGTACAGCACCACGTCGGCCTGCTGCATCAGGCGCAAGGCGCGGAAGGTCAGCAGGTCCGGATCACCCGGCCCTGCCCCCACCAGGTACACCTCGCCCGGTGCATACGGCGGCGCGCCGTTGACCTTTTCGATCAGCAGGCGCTCGGCCTCGTCACCCTGCCCGGCCAATTGACGGTCGGCAATCGGGCCCTGGAACACTTCTTCCCAGAACGCACGGCGTTGTTGCACATCCGGGTACAGGCCTTTGACCTGGGCGCGAAAACGCGCCGCGAGCCCGGCCAGTTGCCCGTAGGTGGACGGAATCCAGGTTTCCAGCTTGGCCCGGATCAAGCGTGCCAGCACCGGCGCATCGCCGCCGCTGGACACCGCGATCACTAAAGGTGAACGGTCGACAATCGCCGGGAAGATCACGCTGCACAAGGCCGGCGCATCCACCACATTGACCGGCACGCAACGACGCTTGGCATCGCTGGACACTTGCGCGTTCAGCGGCTCGTCATCGGTGGCGGCGATAATCAGGGTGCAGCCGTCGAGATCGGCCTCCTGATAACCGCGCAAAATCAATTCCCCGCCACTGCCCAGCACCAACACACGCAGCTGGTCTTCGATCTGGGGAGCAACCACCCGCAGCACTGCACCGGCGTCGGCCAGCAGTCGGGATTTGCGCAAGGCAATCTCCCCGCCACCGACGACCAACACACGGCTGCCGCGCAGGTTATGAAACAGCGGCAGAAACTCCATTTAGCGGATGACCTCGACGCCCGCCATGTACGGCTTGAGCACTTCCGGCACACGGATCGAGCCGTCAGCCTGCTGGTAGTTTTCCAGCACGGCCACCAACGTACGGCCTACCGCCAGGCCCGAACCGTTGAGGGTGTGGACCAGTTCCGGCTTGCCGGTTTCCGGGTTGCGGAAGCGCGCCTGCATGCGACGGGCCTGGAAATCGCCACAGTTGGAGCACGACGAAATCTCGCGGTATTTGTCCTGGCTCGGCACCCACACTTCGAGGTCGTAGGTCTTCACGGCACTGAAACCCATGTCGCCGGTGCACAGCGCCAGCACGCGGTACGGCAGCTCCAGCAGTTGCAGGACGCGTTCGGCGTTGGCGGTCAGGCCTTCCAGGGCTTCCATGGAAGTCGACGGCTCGACCACCTGCACCATCTCGACCTTGTCGAACTGGTGTTGGCGGATCATGCCGCGGGTGTCACGGCCCGATGCACCCGCCTCACTGCGGAAGCACGGGCTGTGGGCGACAAACTTGATCGGCAGTTGCTTGGCGTCGAGGATCTCGCCGGCGACGATGTTGGTCAGCGACACTTCGGCGGTCGGGATCAGGTACAGATCGGCTTCGCCATCGCGGCTGATCTTGAACAGGTCTTCCTCGAACTTCGGCAGCTGGCTGGTGCCCATCAGCGCCGGTGCCTGCACCAGGTACGGGGTGTAGGCCTCTTCGTAGCCGTGCTCGCCGGTGTGCAGGTTGATCATGAACTGCGCCAGGGCGCGATGCATGCGTGCGATCGGGCCGCGCAGCAAGGCAAAGCGCGCGCCGGACATCTTCGCGGCGGTTTCGAAATCCAGGCCGCCGGTCAGTTCGCCCAGGGCGACGTGGTCCTTGATCTCGAAATCAAAAGTCGTCGGCGTGCCCCAGCGGCGCACTTCGACGTTACCGTCTTCGTCTTCGCCGACCGGTACGGACTCATGGGGAATGTTGGGAATGCCCAGCAGGATCGAATCCAGCTCGGACTGAATCTTTTCCAGCTCGACTTTGCCGTCGGACAGCTCGGTGCCCATGCGCTCGACATCCGCCATCAGCGGCGCGATGTCTTCGCCGCGCTGCTTGGCCTGACCGATGGATTTGGAACGCGCATTACGCTCAGCCTGCAGTGCTTCGGTGCGGGTCTGGACGGTCTTGCGCTGTTCTTCCAGCGCTTCGATGCGCGCAACATCCAAGGCAAAGCCACGGGATGCCAGGCGGTCCGCTACGTCCTGAAGGTTGCTACGTAACAGTTTGGAATCGAGCATGTCGGTCTCTCGTTTATCAAAGTTTGGTCAAGGACAGGCCGGCCCAGGTGGCGAGCAGCCCGCCGAACACGCTGATGCCCAGGTACCCGAAGGCGACCAGGGCCTGCCCGCTTTCCAGCAGTCGCAGCGTGTCCAGTGAAAAGGATGAAAAGGTCGTCAGACCGCCTACAAAGCCGACAATCAAGCCGGCGCGAATTTCAATCGGCACTTCCGGGCGCAACAGGAACCAGCCGTACAACAACCCGATGATCAAACAGCCCACCAGGTTGACCGCCAGGGTCGCCGCATAAAAATGCTTGGGCCAGTTAGCGCTGACCCAGTTACCGGTGGCGAAACGCAATAATGTACCAGCGATGCCGGCTGCGGACACGGCAAGAATCGTCTTGAGCACTACTTTCTCCGCTGTTTAGGGCTGAGGCGATCGAGTTGGGCCAGGTGATTGAGCTTTTCGCCGATCTTCAGCTCCAGGCCACGCGGCACCGGCTGATAGAGCGGCAGCGGCTCAAGCTCATCGGGGAAATAGTCTTCACCGGCCGCGTAGGCATCCGGCTCATCGTGGGCATAGCGGTATTCGTCGCCGTAACCCAGTTGTTTCATCAACTTGGTGGGCGCGTTACGCAGGTGCAACGGCACTTCGAGGGAGCCGTATTCGGCAGCGGCGCGCAGCGCGGACTTGAAGCCCATGTACACCGCGTTGCTCTTGGGCGCACAGGCCAGGTAGGTAATGGCCTGGGCCACGGCCAATTCGCCTTCAGGGCTGCCGAGGCGCTCCTGCACGTCCCACGCGGCCAGGCACAGGCTCAAGGCGCGCGGGTCGGCGTTGCCGATGTCTTCGCTGGCCATGCGCACCACGCGGCGGGCCAGGTACAGCGGGTCGCAGCCGCCGTCGATCATCCGCGCAAACCAGTACAACGCGCCGTCCGGGTTGGAGCCGCGCACGGATTTATGCAGCGCCGAGATCTGGTCGTAGAAGGCTTCGCCGCCCTTGTCGAAGCGCCGGCGCGTATCGCCGAGCAGGCTTTGCAGGAGGTCGACGCCGATTTCGCTGCCGTCTTCGGCCAGGTCGGAGGCGTTTTCCAGCAAGTTGAGAAAGCGCCGTCCATCGCCATCGGCGGCAGTCAGCAAAATCTTGAAGCCTTCGTCGCTGACGCTCAGTTGGCGCTTGCCCAGGCCCTTGTCTTCGTTCAACGCGCGGTGCAGCAGCTTTTGCATCGCCGCTTCGTCCAGGCTCTTGAGCACATAGACTCGCGCCCGCGACAGTAAGGCGTTGTTGAGTTCGAACGAAGGGTTTTCGGTGGTGGCGCCGATAAAGATCAGCGTGCCGTCTTCGACATAGGGCAAGAACGCATCTTGCTGCGACTTGTTGAAGCGGTGCACTTCATCGACAAACAGGATGGTGCGCTTGCCGTATTGCCCGGCCTGCTGCTTGGCGACCTCGACCGCCTGGCGGATCTCCTTGACCCCGGCCAGTACCGCCGAGACCGTTTCGAAGTGCGCATCCGAGACTTTTGCCAGCAGCCGCGCCAGGGTGGTCTTACCCACGCCCGGCGGCCCCCAGAAAATCATCGAGTGCAGCGCACCCTGCTCCAGGGCTTCGCGCAAAGGCTTGCCGCGAGCGAGCAGGTGTTCCTGCCCGACATACTCATCCAGGTTGGTCGAGCGCAAGCGCGCGGCCAGTGGCTGAGCAATCGGGTCACTTCGAAACAGGTCCATGGGCAGCGTTTGAAACCTCTTGGCAGATTATTCCTGGATCACGTCGGCACCCTTGGGGATGTCGAACTTGAACTTGGACGCCGGCACCGGCTCATTGGCCTTGACCCCGGAGAACAGGATATCGGTGCGCTGGCCGACGCTGTCGACCAGGCGCATGTTGTTGATCACGCCATTGCCAAACGACAGGGACAGCGTGTCAAACAGCGTGTCCTTGGATTTGGGCTTGAGGGTGAACTCGATCACGTTGCTGGTTTGCTTGGAGGTGATGTCGAAACTCTCGTTGATTTTCGACACATCACCCGACAGCAGCAGCGCTGGCGTCTGGTTCAGGCGCGGGTCCAGCTTCTTGATGGTCGCCTGCTCTAGGTCCGGGTCCCACAGCGTGACTTTCTGGCCGTCGGAGACGATGGTCTGCTCCGCCTTGCCTTCGGTGTGCCAGTAGAACAGCCCAGGGCGCTGCACGGCCATTTCGCCGGCGGTTTCCTGCAACTGGGTGCCGCCCGCGTCCAGGGTCAGCTGGGAGAAGCGCGCGGTCAGGGTCTTGGATTTGTCCAGCAGGTTGGTCAGGCTGGCCACGGAAGCCGGGTCGGCGTGCGCCGAAACAGCAGTCAGGGCCAGTGCCGGCAACAACAGCATGCGGATAAGACGCATGGGAGTCCTCATTGAGTCGTTAGGGCGCGCCGCGTGCTGCCACGCGGCACGTGATCAGTCGCGCATCTGCCCGGGGGCGATGACTTCGCGCGAGCCGTTGGTATTCATTGCGGTCACGACGCCAGCCATTTCCATGGCTTCGATCATGCGCGCGGCGCGGTTGTAGCCGATTTTCAGCTTGCGCTGCACCGCGGAAATCGAGGCGCGGCGACTTTCCAGCACAAACGCGACGGCCTCGTCGTACAGCGCGTCGGTCTCGGCATCGTCGTCGCCACCGCTGCTGCCGCCGTCGAAGCCGCTGCCGGCTTCCTCGACGCCCGCGAGGATGTCGTCGTTGTATTCCGGAGCGCCACGCAGTTTCCAGGCTTCCACCACGCGGTGCACTTCGTCATCGGAAACGAAAGCGCCGTGCACCCGAATCGGCAGGCTGGTGCCCGGCGGCATGTAGAGCATGTCACCGTGGCCGAGCAGCTGCTCGGCGCCACCCTGGTCGATGATGGTCCGCGAGTCGATCTTGCTCGACACCTGGAACGCCATCCGCGTCGGAATGTTGGCCTTGATCAAGCCGGTGATCACATCCACCGACGGACGCTGGGTCGCGAGGATCAAGTGAATACCCGCCGCCCGCGCCTTCTGGGCGATACGGGCGATCAGTTCTTCGACCTTCTTGCCGACGATCATCATCATGTCGGCGAATTCGTCGACCACCACCACGATGGTCGGCAGCTTGCTCAGCAGCGGCGCTTCGTCGTGGATGCTCTCGCGCTTGTACAGCGGGTCGGTCAGCGGCGTGCCAGCGTCCTGGGCTTCCTTGACCTTGGCATTGAAGCCCGACAGGTTGCGCACGCCCATCTTCGCCATCAGCTTGTAGCGACGCTCCATCTCGGCCACGCTCCAGCGCAGGGCGTTGGCGGCGTCCTTCATGTCGGTGACGACCGGGCACAGCAGGTGCGGAATGCCTTCGTAGATCGACAGCTCGAGCATCTTCGGGTCGATCATGATCAGCTTGGCGTCTTCCGGGCCGGACTTGAACAGGATCGACAGGATCATTGCGTTCACACCCACCGACTTACCCGAACCGGTCGTACCGGCAACCAGCAAGTGAGGCATTTTCGCCAGGTCGGTAATCACCGGCTTGCCGCCGATGTCATGACCCAGGGCCAGGGTGACCGGCGATTTGAAGTTGTCGTATTCCGGCGTCGAGAGTACTTCGGAGAAGCGCACGATCTGGCGGTCCTCGTTGGGAATCTCGATACCTACGGTGGTCTTGCCGGGAATCACTTCGACCACGCGCACGCTGGTCACGGCCAGGGAGCGCGCCAGGTCCTTGGCCAGGTTGGCGATACGGCTGACCTTGACGCCTGCCGCCGGCTGGATTTCGTAACGGGTAATCACCGGGCCGGGGTGGATCGAGTCCACCGACACTTCGACGCCGAACTCCTTGAGCTTGATTTCCAACAGGTGGCCGACAGCCGCCAGGGATTCAGGGGAGTAGTTGAGTTGCTTCTTTTCGGCCGGGTCGAGGATCGAGATCGGCGGCAAGGTGCCTTCGACGGCGCTGTCGACAAACAACGGCGCCTGTTTCTCTTTCTGCACGCGATGGCTTGGCTCGGCGGGCTTGGGCGGTGCCGGAGCAATCACCGGCGGCACCTGCTTCTCGCGGTCCGACATGTGCTTGCTCAGGGCCTGCTCGCGCTCGATCAGGCGCTCCTTGACCTTGGCCTGCTCGCGGCGGTCCGGCGTGCTCGGGGCGACCACCTCGTTGACGCGAGTATCGACCTCACGCAACTGGGCGACCATGCGCTTGCGCTCGACCCGGGCCGCCCACCAACGGTTGGCAGCGCCCTGGAAGAGCTCCAGCAGGTCGAGGGTGATCTTGCCGGTCACGTCCATCACCTTGAACCACGACAGGTCGGTGAACACGGTGAGGCCGAACAGGAACAGCGCGATGAACATCAAGGTGCTGCCCTGGATATTCAGGGTCCTGCGCGCCAGGTCGCCAAGGCTTTCGCCCAGCGCCCCGCCCGCGCCCGCCGGCAGGCCGGTAGGCGCATGAAAGTGGATATGCGCCAGCGCCGCGCCGGACAACACCAGGAACACCAGGCCGATCAGGCGCCAGGAAAACAGCCAGCCGCTCCACTGCCACGGCTCATGCCGCTGGCGGAAGATCTGCCAGGTCTTGATCGCCAGCAGCAAGGGGAAGATATACGCGAAGTAACCGAGCACCATGAACAGGATATCGGCGCTGTAGGAGCCGGCAGGTCCACCGAAGTTCTGCACGTCTTCGATCTTGCTGTTGTGGCTCCAGCCCGGATCGTCCTTGCCATAGGTGAGCAAGGCCATCATCAGGAACAGGCACAGCGCGCCGATAGCGATCAGCGCACCTTCCTTGAGTCGGTAGTGCAGGTGCTGGCGCCAGGCCGGCACGACTGCTGCTTTGGGTGTTGCGGCGGATTTCTTCAAAACGGGTCTTTTCCTGCGCCTTTAGCGCGTCCATCTGTTGAATAACTGTAAATACTGCCCAATCCGAGCAGCTGAAAAATAAACGAACGTCGTTGAATCTACTTTTAACACTGGGCGATTGCTGGATGAAATGGCGATAACGCCACAATCGCCGCATTGTACGGGTTTGTGCCCCTGATGCCACACCACTTGGCGCTCTTCAAGCAGCATAGCCAATTGTGTGTCACAAGATGTTCAATTTGAGCATGCATTGTCTTTGCTGACAAAGGCTTATGAGCTGTTTTTACCAATCCAGGCAAGCTTGGCAAATGGCCTGCATCGGCCAGACCCGATTACGACCACGCCTCAGGCACAGAGTTGCAGAAACACGCGCTCACGCTAATGCGCGCCGATGGCCGATTCGGGCTGGCCCCACAGCGCTGTGTCGACAATAATCACGCTCTCGGTGCAGGCGACATTCCTGCCACTCCCCTCCCCTTCCGTAAGCCTGGATGCCATGCTGACCTGGTTACAACGCGACACCCTGACATTCCCGCCACTGGCCAAAGCCATGCGCGAACCCAACGGCCTGCTCGCCGCCGGCGGTGACCTGTCGGCCGAACGCCTGGTACAGGCCTATCGCCACGGTTGCTTCCCGTGGTTCTCCGAGGGCCAGCCGATCCTCTGGTGGTCGCCCGACCCGCGCACGGTGATCTTCCCCGACGAACTGCACGTCTCGCGCAGCCTGGGCAAATTGTTGCGCCAGCAGCGCTACAGCGTGACATTCGACCAGGATTTCGCCGCCGTCATCCAGGCCTGCGCCGCGCCGCGCGCCTACGCCGATGGCACCTGGATCACCGAGGGCATCCAGAGCGCCTACCTCGAGTTGCACACGCGCGGCTACGCGCACTCGGTGGAGGTATGGGACGACGGTGAACTGGTAGGCGGCCTGTATGGCCTGGCGATGGGCCAATTGTTCTTCGGCGAATCCATGTTCAGTCGCGCCGACAACGCCTCGAAATTCGGCTTTGCCACACTGACTCGGCAACTGCAGGCCTGGGGATTTGTGCTGATCGACTGCCAGATGCCCAACGATCACCTGCACAGCCTGGGCGCCCGCGCCATCCCTCGCAGCGAATTCGCGGGCCTGCTGCGCGACCATCTGGATCAACCCAACACTGGACCGTGGGTTTCCTAGGCGACTTGCGCGCACCTGGCTTACACTTATTTCAAAGCTTACCCGAGGGTTGATCATGACCGAGTTGGCGCGTTTGAAGTTTTATGCCACTCAACCCCACTCTTGCAGCTATCTGCCCGACGAGCAGGCCACCACGCTGTTCCTCGATCCCAGCCAGCCAATGGACGTGCATGTGTATGCCGATCTCTCGGAAATGGGCTTTCGGCGCAGCGGCGACCACCTGTACCGGCCCCATTGCCAGAACTGCAATGCCTGCGTCCCGGCGCGCATCCCTGTGGCGCAGTTTGTACCGGACCGCAACCAGAAACGCATCCTCAAGCGCAACGCCGACCTGACGGTGACCTCGGCCAAGCCGAGGTTCAGCGAAGAATATTTCGACCTTTACCAGCGCTACATCGAGCAACGCCATGCTGACGGCGACATGTTCCCGCCCAGCCGCGATCAGTTTTCCACCTTCCTGGTGCGTGAGCTGCCGTTCTCGCGATTCTACGAGTTTCGCCTCGACGGTCGCCTGGTGGCCGTCGCCGTGACCGATTTGCTGCCTAACGGCCTGTCGGCGGTCTACACCTTCTACGAACCAGCCGAAGAACGCCGCAGCCTGGGGCGCTTCGCGATCCTCTGGCAAATTGGCGAAGCCATGCGCCTGGAACTCGAGGCGGTGTACCTCGGATACTGGATCAAGAACTGCAAAAAGATGAACTACAAGACCCAATATCGGCCTATTGAACTGCTGATTAATCAAAGATGGGTCACGCTTAACTAGAACCCCTTGGCTTAAACACCCTTTTTCGGGCACAATGCACGCCGCTTTTGCCTGGCGCAGTTGCACCGGGCCATTCACTGGATACCGAGGGCTTTACTGCATGTCGAAAGAAGACAGCTTCGAAATGGAAGGCACTGTCGTCGACACCCTGCCCAACACCATGTTTCGTGTGGAGTTGGAAAATGGGCACGTCGTAACCGCGCATATCTCCGGCAAGATGCGCAAGAACTACATTCGTATTCTTACCGGTGACAAAGTGCGCGTCGAGCTGACGCCCTATGACTTGAGCAAAGGGCGCATCACTTACCGCGCTCGTTAAGCAAGTCAATACAAAACGCCCGGTTATGCCGGGCGTTTTTGTGTGCGCGCTATTTATGCAGGGCTGCAGGGCTCATGTGGGAGCTGCGTACACCCGGGGTATAGGCCTCACCCCCAATCCCCCTGTGGGAGCGGGCTTGCTCGCGAAGGCGATCCGTCAGTTGATGCATTCGGTGGCTGACACACCGCTTTCGCAGGCAAGCCAGCTCCCACATTTGATCTGTGTACACCCAGAGCCTAGACCTAACCCAAATCCCCTGTGGGAGCGGGCTTGCTCGCGAAGGCGATCCGTCAGTTGATGCATTCGCTGGCTGACCCACCGCTTTCGCAGGCAAGCCAGCTCCCACATTTGATCTGTGTACACCCAGAGCCTAGACCTAACCCAAATCCCCTGTGGGAGCGGGCTTGCTCGCGAAGGCGATCCATCAGTTGATGCATCCGCTGGCTGATCCACCGCTTTCGCAGGCAAGCCGGCTCCCACATTTGATCTGCGTGCACCCGGGGCATAGGCCTAACCCCAATTCCCTGTGGGAGCGGGCTTGCCCGCGAAGGCGATCCGCCAGTTGATGCATTCGCTGGCTGACCCACCGCTTTCGCAGGCAAGCCAGCTCCCACATTTGATTTGCATACACCCGGGGTCTCAGGCCCCACCCCAATTCCCTGTGGGAGCGGGCTTGCTCGCGAAGGCGATCCGTCAGTTGATGCATTCGCTGGCTGACCCACCGCTTTCGCAGGCAAGCCAGCCACTGCATTTGATCTCCACCAACATCAAGACAGCAAAAAGGCGCCTTTCGGCGCCTTTGCTGTAGTGCAGTCAACGATCAGGCCATTTCCGCAGTGGTTTCGAAGTCGAAGGTCAGCTCGCCATCCTTCAGGTCGATATGCACCACGCCGCCATGGTCGGACAGCTCGCCGAACAGGATCTCTTCGGCCAATGGCCGCTTGATCTTGTCCTGGATCAGACGCGCCATCGGGCGAGCGCCCATTGCCGCGTCGTAACCACCTTCGGCCAGCCAGTTGCGCGCCGCGTCCGTCACGTCCAGCTGCACGCGCTTGTCTTCCAACTGCGCCTGAAGCTCGGTGAGGAACTTGTCCACCACGCTCTTGATAACCTCATGGCTGAGGCGACCAAACTGGATAATGGTGTCCAAACGGTTGCGGAACTCCGGCGTAAAGCTCTTCTTGATCACTTCCATGGCATCGGAAGAGTGATCCTGATGGCTGAAGCCGATCGAAGCCCGCGCGGCCGTTTCGGCACCGGCGTTGGTGGTCATGATCACGATCACGTTGCGGAAATCCGCCTTGCGCCCGTTGTTGTCGGTCAGGGTGCCGTGGTCCATCACCTGCAACAGCAGGTTGAAGACTTCCGGGTGCGCCTTCTCGATTTCATCGAGCAGCAATACGCAATGCGGCTGCTTGGTGATCGCTTCGGTCAACAGGCCGCCCTGGTCGAACCCGACATAGCCCGGAGGCGCACCGATCAGGCGCGACACAGTGTGACGCTCCATGTATTCGGACATGTCGAAACGCACCAGCTCAATGCCCATGGCCTTGGCCAACTGCCGTGCCGCCTCGGTCTTGCCGACGCCGGTAGGACCAGCGAACAGGAACGAACCCACAGGCTTGTCCGGCGACTTGAGGCCCGCACGCGACAACTTGATCGCGGTGGACAGCGAGTCGATGGCCGCATCCTGGCCGAACACGGTCAGCTTGAGGTCACGCTCCAGGTTACGCAGCAGTTCCTTGTCGGAACTGGTGACGTGTTTTGGCGGAATCCGCGCGATCTTCGCCACGATGTCCTCGACCTGAGGTACGTCGATGCGTTTCACACGCTTCTCGACCGGCTGCAGGCGCTGATAGGCACCCGCCTCGTCGATCACGTCGATGGCCTTGTCCGGCATGTGCCGGTCATTGATGTAGCGCGACGCCAGTTCAGCGGCCGAACGCAGGGCTTCATCGGTGTACTCGATGCCATGGTGCGCTTCGAAACGCCCCTTGAGCCCGCGCAGGATGCCAATGGTGTCTTCAACCGAAGGCTCGGACACGTCGACTTTCTGGAAGCGACGCGCCAAGGCGCGGTCTTTCTCGAAAATGCCGCGGAATTCCTGGAACGTGGTCGAACCGATGCAGCGGATATCACCCGACGACAGCAGCGGCTTGAGCAGGTTCGAGGCGTCCATTACCCCACCGGATGCCGCACCGGCACCAATGATGGTGTGGATTTCATCAATGAACAGGATCGCCTGCGGGCGTTTTTTCAGCTCACTGAGCAACGCCTTGAAGCGCTTCTCGAAATCGCCACGGTACTTGGTCCCGGCGAGCAAGGCGCCCAGATCAAGGGAGTAGACGACGCTGTTGGCCAGCAGGTCAGGCACCTGATTGTCGACAATGCGTTTGGCCAGGCCCTCGGCAATCGCGGTTTTACCCACGCCGGCCTCACCCACCAGCAACGGGTTGTTCTTGCGACGACGCGCGAGGATCTGCGCTACACGCTCGACCTCAAGCTCACGCCCCACCAGCGGATCGATCCGCCCCTGGCGCGCCAGCTCATTGAGGTTACTGGCATAGGCATCCAGTGGATTGCCCGAAGAAGAAGACTCACCGCCCTCGTCGTCCTGCATATCCTGCTCACCCTCGGAATGATCGCCGTGCCCAGGCACCTTGGAGATACCGTGGGCGATGTAGTTGACGACATCAATACGGGCAACGCTCTGCTGCTTGAGCAGGAACACTGCCTGGCTTTCCTGCTCGCTGAAAATTGCCACCAGCACGTTGGCGCCTGTGACTTCACGCTTACCGGAGCTCTGTACGTGGAAAACAGCACGCTGCAATACCCGCTGGAAGCCCAGGGTTGGCTGGGTCTCGCGGTCCTCGTCATGCACGGGGATCAGTGGCGTGGTGGAGTCGATAAACTCCTGCAGGTCATGCTTGAGTTTGTCGAGGTTGGCGCCGCACGCACGTAGAACGGTGGCGGCAGCTTCGTTATCCAAAAGTGCCAGCAGCAGGTGCTCGACGGTCATGAATTCATGACGCTTCGAACGGGCCTCCTTGAAGGCAAGATTGAGGGTGACTTCGAGCTCGCGGTTTAACATAGCTTCACCTCATACCCAAGTGGTCGGCGTTAACCGTCCTTCTCGATTTCACAGAGTAGCGGATGCTGGCTTTCCCTGGCGTACTGGTTGACCTGCATGGCCTTTGTCTCGGCGATGTCGCGGGTAAACACTCCACATACTGCCCGTCCTTCTGTGTGAACGGCCAGCATTACCTTGGTCGCCAACTCGCGGTTCAGGTTAAAAAACACCTCGAGTACTTCGACCACGAAATCCATCGGTGTGTAGTCATCATTGAACAAAACCACCTTGTACATCGGCGGCGCCTGTAAAGCAGGCTTGGCCTCCTGAACAGCAATGCCTGCAGAACCGTCGTCATCGTGTTCGTGATCCGGTCGATCCTGATTGAATGTTAGTCGAATCTGGCTGATTGCATGCATGGAAAGAAAGGTTCGTCAGTGGTTCAAATACAGTGGTGGGGGCGACCTGTCAGAATTTCAACTACTGACCGGCCAGTCGCCTTGACTATCGGCAAAACGGTGTTACAACCAATAGAACCCACAGTGGGTAAAAAAGGTCCGCGCAGTCAACCTTATTTATTCGGGTTAGGACGGATAAACTGGATGATACTCCAGTGATGGAGTCTGGTGCAGAGGGATATGGGCATGGCAAGTGGTAAGGTCAAGTGGTTCAACAATGCCAAAGGCTACGGTTTCGTCGTAGAGGACGGTAAGTCCGAAGATCTCTTTGCGCATTTTTCAGCGATCAAGATGGATGGGTACAAGACGCTGAAAGCGGGCCAACCTGTAAGTTTCGAAATCATTCAAGGACCGAAAGGGTTGCATGCCGTGGAAATCGTCGCCAAGGCACCTGAACCCACCGCGGGGTCGACCGCTCATAACGAAAAGAAGCAAACGGCCTGATCCGCCGTCGAGCGCGCAAACGCAATAAAAAACCGGCCACCCCATCAAGATTGGGACGGCCGGTTTTTTTATGCCTGCGCCTTACATATGCGAAATCAGCGCATCACCAAAGCCCGACGACGACACCAACTTCGCGCCATCCATCAGGCGCTCGAAGTCATAGGTCACGGTCTTGGCCGAAATCGCGCCATTGGTGCCCTTGATAATCAGGTCAGCCGCCTCGATCCAGCCCATGTGGCGCAACATCATCTCCGCCGACAGGATCAATGAACCCGGATTGACCTGGTCCTTGCCCGCATACTTGGGCGCGGTGCCGTGGGTCGCCTCGAACATGGCCACGGTGTCGGACAGGTTGGCCCCCGGCGCAATGCCGATACCGCCCACCTCTGCCGCCAGCGCGTCGGACAGGTAGTCGCCGTTCAGGTTGAGTGTCGCAATCACGTCATATTCGGCCGGACGCAGCAGGATCTGCTGGAGCATGGCGTCGGCAATCGCATCCTTGACCACCACATTCTTGCCGGTTTTCGGGTTCTTGAACTGCATCCATGGACCGCCATCGAGCAGGGTCGCGCCGAATTCCTGCGCCGCCACTTCGTAGGCCCATTCCTTGAAGGCCCCCTCGGTGAACTTCATGATGTTGCCTTTGTGCACGATGGTCAGCGAGTCGCGGTCGTTATCCACCACATATTGCAGGGCTTTACGCGCCAGGCGCTGGGTCCCCTCTTTCGAGACCGGCTTGACGCCGATGCCGCAATCCTGGTCGAAACGGATCTTGGTCACGCCCATTTCTTCCTTGAGGAACTTGATCACCTTGATCGCTTCGGGCGAGCCGGCTTTCCACTCGATCCCGGCGTAGATGTCTTCGGAGTTCTCACGGAAGATGGTCATGTCCACATCGCCTGGCTTCTTGACCGGGCTCGGCACGCCTTCGAACCAGCGCACCGGGCGCAGGCACACATACAAGTCGAGTTGTTGGCGCAGGGCCACGTTCAGCGAACGGATGCCGCCACCGACCGGGGTGGTCAGCGGGCCTTTGATGGACACCACGTAATCCTTGACCGCATCCAGGGTTTCCTGGGGCAGCCAGGTGTCCTGGTCGTAGACTTGAGTGGCTTTCTCGCCGGCGTACACCTCCATCCAGGAGATCTTGCGCTTGCCGCCGTAGGCCTTTTCAACAGCCGCGTCGACCACCTTGATCATCACCGGGCTGATGTCGACGCCAATACCGTCACCTTCGATATAAGGGATGATCGGTTGGTCAGGAACATTGAGAGAATGGTCTGCATTGACGGTGATTTTGTCGCCGACTGCCGGAACCTGAATCTTCTTGTATCCCATGCTGAACTCCATCTATGGATTGAACATCTGGCTGCGTTCGAGCCTACTCCAGATAAATGGCGACTGAAACCTCACGCCATGCTCATTTGCATCGAAAACAGCATAAATTGTCGCCTACAAGCCTGAAAGCAAAGGCAAAATCGCCAATCTTGAGCACTGCATGCGACCTTGGTAGCACGTTGGGCCCTGCGACCTTTAGACCAATGGACGACACACCTTTTGTATGAAGGCTCGGCGTAAGCATAGCGACCTATGTATAATGCCGCCGCTGACCAAAGAGTCACGACGGCGGACCGCTCTAGAACACAGCCTTCCGCTAGAAAGCAGGACTAATACAATAGTCCACCCGCTTGACGCTCGACTGATGCAACCCAACATCACCGCGAAGAAACCTCGACATTTCGCTCATGGATGACTTTGAACGAACGCGCTCCACCCGGCGCATCTCGAGTTTCTGCGCACGCTTTCAGCAAAGAAGAGAGTTAATCCGAATATGCCCACCCGCTCGAAGATCATCTACACCTTCACCGACGAAGCCCCAGCCCTCGCCACCTATTCACTGCTGCCTATCGTAGAGGCCTTCACCGCTTCCGCTGATATTGCCGTGGAAACCCGCGACATCTCCCTCGCCGGGCGCATCCTCGCAAGCTTCCCTGAGCAACTGGGTACCAAGGCCATCCCGGACCACCTCGCCGAACTGGGCGACCTGGCCGTTACGCCTGAAGCCAACATCATCAAGCTGCCTAATATCAGTGCCTCGACGCCTCAGCTGCAGGCTGCGATCAAGGAACTGCAGGCCCAGGGCTACGCCCTGCCGGACTACCCTGAAACCGTAACCACCGACGCGGAAAAAGAAACCCGTGCACGTTACGACAAGGTCAAGGGCAGCGCCGTGAACCCGGTCCTGCGCGAAGGCAACTCCGACCGCCGCGCCCCGCTGTCGGTCAAGAACTACGCGCGCAAGCACCCGCACAAGATGGGCGCCTGGGCTGCCGACTCCAAGTCCCACGTGGCTCACATGAGCAGCGGCGACTTCTACGGCAGCGAAAAAGCCGTTCAGATCGAAGCCGCCGATGCTGTCAAAATCGAGCTGATCGCCAAGGACGGTACCGCGACCGCCCTCAAGGAAAAGACTTCCGTACAGGCTGGCGAGATCATCGACAGCGCCGTACTGAGCAAGAACGCCCTGCGCAGCTTCATCGCCGCTGAAATCGAAGACGCCAAGAAGCAAGGCGTGCTGCTCTCGGTTCACCTGAAAGCCACCATGATGAAGGTCTCCGACCCGATCATGTTCGGCCAGATCGTTGCCGAGTTCTACAAAGACGCGCTGGCCAAGCACGCCACCGTGCTGGAGCAGATCGGCTTCAACCTGAACAACGGCATCGGCGACCTGTACGCTCGCATCAAGGCCCTGCCGGCCGACCAGCAAGCACAGATCGAAGCTGACATCCAGGCGGTCTACGCCGCTCGCCCTTCCCTGGCGATGGTCAACTCCGACAAAGGCATCACCAACCTGCACGTGCCGAGCGACGTCATCGTCGACGCCTCGATGCCAGCCATGATCCGTGACTCCGGCAAGATGTGGGGCACCGACGGCCAGCTGCACGACACCAAGGCCGTGATCCCGGATCGCTGCTACGCCACCATCTACCAAGCGGTCATCGAAGACTGCAAGGCCAATGGCGCTTTCGACCCAACCACCATGGGCAGCGTGCCAAACGTTGGCCTGATGGCGAAGAAAGCCGAAGAGTACGGCTCCCACGACAAGACCTTCCAGATCAAGGCTGACGGCGTCGTCCGCGTCACCGACAGCAAGGGCAACCTGCTGATGGAACAGAACGTCGAGGCCGGCGACATCTTCCGCATGTGCCAGACCAAAGACGCGCCGATCCAGGATTGGGTCAAACTGGCCGTCAACCGTGCCCGCGCCAGCAACACCCCAGCCATTTTCTGGCTGGACCCGAAGCGCGCGCACGACGGCGTCGTGGTCGAGAAAGTTCAGGCCTACCTGAAAGACCACAACACCGAAGGCCTGGACATCCGCATCATGTCGCCGGTCGACGCGATGAAGTTCACCCTGGAGCGCACCCGCAAGGGCCTGGACACCATCTCGGTGACCGGTAACGTACTGCGTGACTACCTGACCGACCTGTTCCCGATCATGGAACTGGGCACCAGCGCCAAGATGCTCTCGATCGTGCCGCTGATGAACGGTGGCGGCCTGTTCGAAACCGGCGCCGGCGGTTCGGCTCCCAAGCACGTGCAGCAGCTGCTGGAAGAAAACTTCCTGCGCTGGGACTCCCTGGGCGAGTTCCTGGCCCTGGCCGCTTCCCTGGAACACCTGGGCGTCACGTACAACAACCCGAAAGCCCTGGTGCTGTCGAAAACCCTGGACCAGGCGACTGGCCAGTTCCTCGACAACAACAAGTCGCCATCGCGCAAAGTCGGCAACATCGACAACCGCGGCAGCCACTTCTACCTGGCGCTGTACTGGGCTCAAGCCCTGGCCGCCCAGACCGAAGACACTGCACTGCAAGCGCAGTTCGGCGAACTGGCCAAGACCCTGGCCGCGAACGAAGCAACCATCGTTGCCGAGCTCAACGCCGTGCAGGGCAAGCCAGTGGACATCGGCGGCTACTACGCGCCGAACCCTGAGCTGACCAGCAAGGCCATGCGTCCAAGCAACACCCTCAATGCGGCGATTGCTGCACTGGTGTGATGCGCTGATATGACGATGCTTGATTGATCGTCGCACCACAGGAAAATCCGGAATCCAAAAGGGTTCCGGATTTTTTTTGCGCTTTTTTTCGTAAGTGGGCGCAGGACTTGCTTTGTGTTTTTGCTCAAGCCATTCCAGAAAACAACAAATAAGGAAGTTTTTATGCAAAGAGCTCACTTCCAGGCGCTGGCCTGGGCCTCGGCAATCGCCCTGCTGACCGCCTGCGCGAGCCACTCGCCACCCTACCCGCATGCACAGGAACCGATTGGCGACGTGCAGACCATGTACGACGGCAAACTCAGCCCCGACGCTGCGGTCAGCACCTTTCGCAATATCGACCGCTTGTTTCCGGTGCGCACCATCAAGGCCGGCGGCCACCCTTTCCCACTGCCGCACAGCAGCCGGGCGTTGGGACCGGTTGCATTCGATTACGAAGGCAAACGCTATAGCCTCGATGACTACGTCACCCTCAACCGGGTAACAGGCCTGCTGGTGATCAAGGACGGCCAAGTCGTTACTGAACGCTACGAAAAAGGCAATACCGCCGAAACCCGCTGGATGTCGATGTCAGTGGCCAAGTCGATTACATCGACACTCGTCGGCGCGGCCTTGCAGGACGGTTCGATCAAGAGCCTGGATGACAAAGTGACCGAGTATTTGCCTGCACTGGCCGGCAGCGGCTACGACCAGGCCACCGTGCGCCAGGTGCTGGCGATGCGTTCGGGAGTCAAATGGAGTGAGAAATACGCCGACCCGACGTCGGATCGACGCATGATGCTCAAGCTGCAAACCGAACAAGTGCCCGGCTCCGCCCTCAAGTTCATGGCGAGCCTGCCCAGCGCTGCGCCGCCTGGCACCCGCACCAACTACAGCACCGGCGAGACACAAGTGCTGGGCCAACTGGTCAGCGCCGCCGTGGGCAAGCCCCTGGCGAACTACCTCAGCGAGAAAATCTGGGCGCCGTATGGCATGCAGACCGATGCGAACTGGTGGCTCGACGGCCCGAACGGCAACGAAGTGGGCGGCAGCGGCATCAGCGCAACATTGGAAGATTACGGGCGCTTCGGACAGTTCGTACTCAGTGGCGGCAAAGCCGGCGACAAGCAAGTACTGCCCAAAGGCTGGATGAGCTTTGCCAGCGCCACCACCGGCACCGACGCCGCCTACGGCGACTTTGCCTCCATGTGGTGGCCGGCCTGGACTGCCGCGTCAAAAGCCGACAAAGCCTTCACGGCTGCCGGCATTTTCGGCCAGTTCATCTACATAAACCCTACGCAAAACGTGGTGATCGTCGTGTGGCAAGCGCAGACCAAAGCCACCGGCGGTGAAGTCATTGACGACATGGTCGCCTTCGACGCCATCACCAAGGCCGCCCGGTAACCAAGCGCAACACCCGGCGGGCGCCCCTGTATGATGGGCGCCTGCCCCACTGATCGCTTGAGAGCCCTCCATGACCTGGCAACCCCACATCACCGTCGCCACCCTCGTAGAAGACAACGGCCGCTTCCTGATGGTCGAGGAACTCAAGGGCGGCCGCGCCGTGCTCAACCAGCCTGCCGGCCACCTCGACCCACACGAAACCCTGACCGAAGCCGCCGTGCGCGAAACCCTCGAGGAAACCGGCTGGGACGTGGAAGCCACCGGCATCGTCGGCATCTACCTGTACACCGCCCCCAGCAATGGCGTGACCTATCAGCGGGTATGCTTTATCGCCAAGGCGCTGAAACACCATCCCGACTATCAACTCGACGAAGGCATCCTGCGCGCCCGCTGGATGACCCGCGATGAACTGATGGCCGTGCGCAATGACTGGCGCAGCGAGCTGATCATCCGCTGTATCGATGATTATTTGGCCGGCCAGTGCCACAGCCTCGAACTGATCCGCCCTTCTCTTTAGCCTTGCGGGCCCAGGCCTGCTAGAATCGCGTCCTTTTTCAAGACACCCGTTGAAATCCTATGCGTGATCCAGCCCCTTCTGACACACAAAAGAAGCGCGTCATCGTCGGCATGTCCGGCGGCGTGGATTCTTCCGTTTCCGCCGTTCTGCTCATGGAGCAGGGTTATGAGGTGGAAGGCCTGTTCATGAAGAACTGGGAAGAAGACGATGGAACGGAATATTGCACCGCCATGGACGACCTGGCGGATGCCCAGGCCGTCTGCGACAAGATTGGCATAAAGCTGCACACCGCCAACTTCGCCGCCGAGTACTGGGACAATGTGTTCGAGCACTTCCTGGCCGAATACAAGGCCGGCCGCACGCCGAACCCGGACATCCTGTGCAACCGCGAGATCAAGTTCAAGGCGTTCCTCGACTACGCCATGATGCTCGGCGCCGACCTGATCGCCACCGGCCACTATGTGCGCCGCCGCGACGTTGATGGTCGCACCGAACTGCTCAAGGGCCTGGACCCGAACAAGGACCAGAGCTATTTCCTGCACGCCGTCGGCGGCGAACAGATCGCCAAGACCCTGTTCCCGGTGGGCGAGCTGGAAAAACCCGAAGTCCGCAAGATCGCCGAGAAACACGGCCTGGCCACTGCCAAGAAGAAGGACTCCACTGGGATCTGCTTTATCGGCGAGCGCCGCTTCAGCGACTTCCTCAAGCAGTACCTGCCCGCGCAACCCGGCGAGATCAAGACCACCGAAGGCGAAGTGATCGGCCGCCACCATGGCCTGATGTACCACACCATCGGCCAGCGCCAGGGCCTGGGCATCGGCGGTTTGAAAGACGCCGGCGAAGAGCCGTGGTACGTGCTGGTCAAGGACCTCGAGCACAACGTGCTGATCGTCGGCCAGGGCAATGAGCACCCGTTGCTGTTCTCCGGTGCGCTGCTGGCGTCGGAGATCTACTGGGTCAACCCGATCGACCTGAGCACCCCGCGCCGCCTGACCGCCAAAGTGCGCTATCGCCAGAGCGACCAGCCCTGCACCCTGGAAAAAACCGCCAGCGGCTACCGCGCCACCTTCGATGACCCGCAACGCGCGGTCACGCCAGGCCAGTCCGTGGTGTTCTATGACGGCGAGATTTGCCTCGGCGGCGGCGTGATTGAAGTCGCCGAGCCCTGGAGCAACCCGGCATGAGCCCGACCCAGGAGCAATTGACCGCCCTCGGCGGGGTATTCCTCGCCGCAGTGCTGGTCGACAAGATCGCCAAGACCGGCCAGGTCACCGAGGCAGGCCTGACCTGCATGCTCGGCAGCCTGCTGATCCGCGACCCCAAGGACACGCTGGAAGTGTATGGCGGCGACGACCTGGCGCTGCGCGAAGGTTACCGCGCGCTGATCGGCGCCCTGGAGCGCGACCCGAGCACCTTGCAGCGCGAGCCGCTGCGCTACGCCCTGTCGATGCTCGGCCTGGAGCGCCAACTGGCCAAGCGTGAAGACATGCTGGAAGTCATCGGCAAGCGCCTGCCGCAGATCCAATCCCAGGTAGAGCACTTCGGCCCGGCCCACGAAAACGTGATTGCCGCCTGCGGTGCGCTGTACCAGGACACCTTGAGCACCTTGCGCCAACGGATTCAGGTGCACGGCGACATGCGCAACCTGCAGCAACCGAACAACGCCTCGAAAATCCGCGCCCTGCTCCTGGCCGGTATTCGTTCGGCACGGTTGTGGCGCCAGTTGGGCGGTCATCGCTGGCAACTGGTGATCAGCCGACGCAAATTGCTCAAAGAGCTTTACCCGTTGATGCGCAACGAATAAGTCGCAACAACCACGTTTTTTATAGCCCCACGCGTAATACGCCGGTCAGTTGGCAACGGACCGGCGGATTTTTTCATGTATGATACGCGCCCCATTTCGTTGCCCGACTGTCCGAGAACACCCCATGCAGCTTTCTTCGCTCACTGCGGTTTCCCCTGTTGACGGCCGCTACGCCGGCAAAACCCAGGCCCTGCGCCCTATTTTCAGCGAATACGGCCTGATCCGTGCTCGTGTACTGGTTGAAGTGCGCTGGCTCCAGCGCCTGGCCGCTCACCCCGCCATCAGCGAAGTGCCGGCGTTCTCCGCCGAAGCCAACGCTGTGCTCGACACCCTGGCGGAAAACTTCTCCCTGGAGCACGCCGAGCGTGTCAAAGAGATCGAGCGCACCACCAACCACGACGTCAAGGCCATCGAATACTTGCTCAAGGAGCAAGCGGCCAAGCTGCCGGAATTGGCCCAGGTCAGCGAGTTCATCCACTTTGCTTGCACCAGCGAGGACATCAACAACCTGTCCCACGCCCTGATGCTGCGCGAAGGCCGTGATGACGTGATGCTGCCGCTGATGCGCCAGACCGCCAACGCCATCCGCGAACTGGCCATCCGTTTCGCCGACGTACCAATGCTGTCGCGCACCCACGGCCAGCCGGCGTCGCCGACCACCCTGGGTAAAGAACTGGCCAACGTGGTTTACCGCCTGGAGCGCCAGATCGCTCAAGTGGCTGCCGTCCCGCTGCTGGGCAAGATCAACGGCGCTGTCGGCAACTACAACGCCCACCTGTCGGCCTACCCCGAGATCGACTGGGAAGCCAACGCCCGCGCCTTCATCGAAGACGAACTGGGCCTGGGCTTCAACCCGTACACCACGCAGATCGAACCGCACGACTACATCGCCGAGCTGTTCGACGCCATCGCGCGCTTCAACACCATCCTGATCGACTTCGATCGCGATATCTGGGGCTACATTTCCCTGGGCTACTTCAAGCAGCGCACCATTGCCGGTGAAATCGGTTCGTCGACCATGCCGCACAAGGTCAACCCGATCGACTTCGAAAACTCCGAAGGCAACCTCGGCATCGCCAACGCGCTGTTCCAGCACCTGGCCAGCAAGTTGCCGATCTCCCGCTGGCAGCGCGACCTGACCGACTCCACCGTACTGCGTAACCTCGGCGTGGGCTTTGCCCACAGCGTGATCGCGTACGAAGCCAGCCTCAAGGGCATCAGCAAGCTCGAGCTCAACGAGCAGAAGATCGCCGCTGACCTGGACGCGTGCTGGGAAGTATTGGCCGAGCCGATCCAGACCGTGATGCGTCGCTACAACATCGAAAACCCCTACGAGAAGCTGAAAGAATTGACCCGCGGCAAGGGCATCAGCCCTGAGGCGTTGCAGACTTTCATCGATGGCCTGGACATGCCAGCCGCGGCCAAGGCCGAGCTGAAACTGCTGACCCCGGCCAACTACATCGGTAACGCTGTAGAGCAAGCCAAGCGCATCTGATCCACGCACGACCCTTTGAGACGCCCGGCCGCGCCGGGCGTTTTTATTCCAGTCTGAAAAGTGCTTTTTTTCAATAGGTTACACATGAATCCTGATATCCCTCTTCAACTTCTGGGCGGCATCACGGCACGGGAATTCCTGCGCGACTACTGGCAGAAAAAACCACTGCTGATCCGCCAGGCCATCCCTGACTTCGAAAGCCCGATCGACGCCGACGAACTCGCAGGCCTCGCGCTGGAAGAAGAAGTCGAATCGCGCCTGGTGATCGAGCACGGCGAGCGCCCGTGGGAACTGCGCCGCGGCCCATTCGCCGAAGACGCTTTCAGCACCCTGCCCGAGCGCGAGTGGACCCTGTTGGTACAGGCCGTCGACCAGTTCGTGCCGGAAGTCGCCGAATTGCTCGAACACTTCCGCTTCCTGCCCAGCTGGCGCATCGACGACGTGATGATCAGCTTCGCCGCACCGGGCGGCAGTGTCGGTCCGCACTTCGACAACTACGATGTGTTCCTGCTGCAGGCCCAGGGCAAGCGCAACTGGAAGATCGGCCAGATGTGCAACGCCGAAAGCCCGCTGCTGCAACACGCCGACCTGCGCATCCTGGCCGAATTCGAAGAGAGCGCCGAATGGGTCCTGGAACCGGGCGACATGCTCTACCTGCCGCCGCGCCTGGCGCATTTCGGCATTGCCGAAGATGACTGCATGACCTACTCGGTCGGCTTCCGCGCGCCGAGCGCAGCTGAAGTGCTGACCCACTTCACCGACTTCCTCAGCCAGTACCTGACCGACGAAGAGCGCTACACCGACGCCGATGCCCAGCCGGTCAGCGATCCGCACCAGATCCAGAGTGATGCACTCGACCGCCTCAAGAGCCTGCTGGCCGAGCACATGAGCGACGAGCGCATGCTGCTGACCTGGTTCGGCCAGTTCATGACCGAACCGCGCTACCCGGAACTGGTAGCCGGCGAAGAGCTGGGCGAAGACGACTTCGTCACCAGCCTGCAAGACGGCGCGATCCTGGTGCGCAACCCAAGCGCGCGCCTGGCCTGGTCCGAAGTCGACGACGACGTGCTGCTGTTCGCCAGCGGCCAGAGCCGTTACCTGCCGGGCAAATTGCGTGAGCTGCTGAAGCTGGTGTGCTCTGCCGATGCGCTGCACAGCGAGAACCTTGGCGAATGGCTGGCCGACGAAGATGGCCGCGACCTGCTGTGCGAGCTGGTCAAGCAAGGAAGCCTGGGGTTTGCCGATGAATAAGATTCACGTAAGTGTCGCGGACTGGCAAAAGGATATCGCCGAGATTCGGCGCATTCGTGAAGCGGTCTTTATCGCTGAACAATCGGTCCCACCTGAGCTGGAGTGGGATGCGGACGACGCAGACGCAGTGCATTTCCTAGCCTTCGAAGGCGACTTTCCGATCGGTACTGCGCGCCTGCTGCCCAGCGGCGAGATCGGCCGCGTGTCGGTACTCAAGGACTGGCGCGGCCTGAAGGTCGGCGACAAGCTGATGGAAGCGGTGATTGGCGCGGCCGAGCAACGCGGCCAGACCCGGCAATTTCTCAGCGCACAGGTGTATGCGGCACCATTCTACGAGCGCCTGGGCTTCAAGATCGTCAGTGACGAGTTCCTTGAAGTCGGGATTCCGCATGTGGATATGGTGCGCGGGGACTGATCCAATACCGCGCCGCTGCTATCGCCGGCAAGCCAGCTCCCACATTTGACCGAGTACATATTTTGAAATGCGGTCAAGTATGGGAGGGGGCTTGCCCCCGATAGCTATTTCAGCAACACCAACAATGCCCTGCCTTGCCAGGGCATTTTGCCGTCTACGATTCAACTTGCGCCCTGCCAGGCCGACAAACTGGCACTATCACGCCTAAATGACTCGCAGAGATAACGGACATGTCCCTACGCACCCTGCTCACCGCCCTCCTCCTGGCTGCCAGCTGTTCGGCCATGGCCGACACCGAAGTCGTCAACCTCAGCAACCGCACCAGCGCCGACCTGCTGCCGGTGGCGCAGAATTTCATCGGCAAGGACGGCACCGTCAGCGCCTACGGCAACCAGCTTATTGTTAACGCCGACCCCGGCAAGATCCAGGACCTGCGCGCCCTGCTCGCGCAGCTGGACACGCCGGCCAAGCGCCTGCTGATCACGGTCGACAGCAATGAAAACAACCAGCAGAACAGCGGTGACAGCCAGACCCGCATCATCAGCTACGGCACTGCCAGCCGCGACGGTGGCATCCAGCAGATCCAGGCGAGCGAGGGTGTGCCCGCGCTGATCCAGGTCGGCCAGAGCGTCCCCCTGACCACCACCCAGCCGGATGCCTACGGCCGCCCGCAAAACCAGACCCAGTACCGCAATGTCACCCAGGGTTTCTATGTCACCGCCAGCGTTACCGGCGAGACCGTGCACCTGGCGATCAGTACCAACCGTGACCGCATGAGCCAGGAACGTCCCGATGTAGTGAACGTGCAAAGCACCGACACAACCATCAGCGGCCGCCTTGGCGAATGGATTCCACTGGCCGGCATCAATCGCGAGACCCAGGCCGACAAATCCTCTACAACCCGCAGCTACTCTACCCAAGGCCGCGATGACCTGACTCTGCGGGTCAAGGTCGACACCCTGAACTGAAGCACCAAAAACTGACTGATGAGTCGTATTAGACTAAAGATGTAGTGCTTGAAAAAAAGCACTACAAAACATTTGACGATCCAAAAAAGCATGGGCATGATGGCCTCGCTCCCGCTAATCAGGGGCCCTGGCAAGGGCCTTCGGATCGCCGCTCTAAGCTACCCACCTGAGCCGATTCGTGTCTGTACCGCCCACAAGGTGTGTTTGACGAGGTTGCGACTGGAACGAAGTTGTCCCGAGGGACGGAAGCTAACCAGGTAACCCGGCAACACGCTGTTGGATCGTACAAAGGCCCACGACGCCCGAAGACCGTTCGCAGTTCGCCCTTACCTGCTCAACTCTCCCTTGAGCCCCATCGTTCATCCCGTCGCCTTCTCCGTCGAACCTGTCTTGAGCGCCTACGCTTCTGATCAGCGAGCAGCCCTGCCCACGCAATGAATGCATGGCTGGCAAACGGATACTTCAAACAAGACGCGACGAGGTTTTTCCCCATGGCACTGACACGCGAACAGCAAATTGCAGCCCTTGAAAAAGATTGGGCTGAAAACCCACGCTGGAAAGGCGTGACCCGCGCTTATTCCGCTGCTGACGTCGTCCGCCTGCGTGGCTCGGTTCAACCTGAGCACACCTTTGCAAAACTCGGCGCCGAGAAGCTGTGGAACCTGGTCACCCAGGGCGCCAAGCCGTCCTTCCGTCCCGACAAAGATTTCGTCAACTGCATGGGCGCCCTCACTGGCGGCCAGGCAGTCCAACAGGTAAAAGCCGGTATCCAGGCGATCTACCTGTCCGGCTGGCAAGTGGCAGCGGACAACAACTCCGCTGAGTCCATGTACCCCGACCAATCGCTGTACCCGGTGGACTCCGTGCCAACCGTGGTCAAGCGCATCAACAACTCGTTCCGCCGTGCCGACCAGATCCAGTGGAAAGCCGGTAAAGGCCCGGGCGACGAAGGCTACATCGACTACTTCGCACCGATCGTGGCTGACGCCGAAGCCGGTTTCGGTGGTGTGCTGAACGCCTACGAACTGATGAAGAGCATGATCGAGGCAGGCGCTGCCGGCGTGCACTTCGAAGACCAACTGGCCTCGGTGAAGAAATGCGGCCACATGGGCGGCAAGGTACTGGTTCCTACCCAGGAAGCTGTACAGAAGCTGACTGCTGCGCGCCTGGCTGCTGACGTTGCCGGTACCCCGACCATCATCCTGGCCCGTACCGACGCCAACGCCGCTGACCTGCTGACCTCGGACTGCGACCCGTACGACCAGCCGTTCGTGACAGGCGAACGCACCCAGGAAGGCTTCTACAAGGTGCGCGCCGGTCTCGACCAGGCCATCGCCCGCGGCCTGGCCTACGCGCCGTACGCCGACCTGATCTGGTGCGAAACCGCCAAGCCGGATCTGGACGAAGCGCGCCGCTTTGCCGAAGCGATCAAGAAGGAATACCCGGACCAACTGCTGTCCTACAACTGCTCGCCTTCCTTCAACTGGAAGAAGAACCTGGACGACGCGACCATCGCCAAGTTCCAGCGCGAACTGTCCGCCATGGGCTACAAGCACCAGTTCATTACCCTGGCCGGCATTCACAACATGTGGCACAGCATGTTCAACCTGGCGCACGACTACGCCCGCAACGACATGACTGCCTACGTGAAGCTGCAGGAGCAGGAATTCGCTGACGCCGCCAAGGGCTACACCTTCGTGGCGCACCAGCAGGAAGTGGGCACTGGCTACTTCGACGACATGACCACCGTGATCCAGGGCGGCACCTCGTCCGTGACCGCGCTGACCGGTTCGACCGAAGAAGAACAGTTCCACTAAGCACCGCGTACACGGCCACTGCGGCCCCAAGGAAGACCTAACCGCAGTGCCGCACCACAATCACGCCCCGACTGGTTCGGGGCGTTTTTTTATTTAAAGAACACCAAAATCCAAGATGGAACTGGCTACAGGGAGTTGGGGATGAGGCCTAAGTCCCCGGGTGTATGGCGATCGAATGTGGGAGCTGGCTTGCCTGCGAAAGGAGTGGATCAGTCGCCGAATGCACCAACTGACGGATCGCCTTCGCGGGCAAGCTCCCACAGGGGGATTGGGGATGAGGCCTAAGTCCCCGGGTGCATGGAGATCAAATGTGGGAGCTGGCTTGCCTGCGAAGGCGGTGGGTCAGGCACCAAATGCATCAGCTGACAGGCCGCCTTCGCGAGCAAGCCCGCTCCCACAGGGGATTGGGGATAAGGCCTAGGTCCCCGGGTGCATGGAGATCGACTGTGGGAGCTGGCTTGCCTGCGAAAGCGCTGGGTCAGTCGCCGAATGCATTAACTGACACACCGCATTCGCGGGCAAGCCCGCTCCCACAGGGGATTGGGGGTGAGGCCTAGGTCCCCGGGTGCATGGAGATCAAATGTGGGAGCTGGCTTGCCTGCGAAAGCAGTGGATCAGTCACCGAATGCATCAACTGACGGATCGCCTTCGCGAGCAAGCCCGCTCCCACAGGGGATTGGGGATAAGGCCTAGGTCCCCGGGTGTATGGAGATCCAATGTGGGAGCTGGCTTGCCTGCGAAAGCGCTGGGTCAGTCACCGAATGCATCAACTGACGGATCGCCTTCGCGGGCAAGCCCGGCTCCCACAAGGAATGCTGGCTACCTGGGGATTTTGCGCAAAACATTGATCCAGAGCGGTATTTACTCGACTCAAATCAGTTAAAAGATCCCCTCCACCAACTAGCGCCACTCCAGCAAGTAACGGCAACTTCCCCCGCCACATGAGAAACAATCGCTTAAACCCCACGCAAACAATATTCATTATCATTTAGCGCATGAAAACTTCGTTACAGGTTAAACAAAACATAATTGGTGAAAAGCTCGCTAATGCCCACACCGCAAGGGCTGCAGCCCCACAAAGGTGCACTATGTCCTTATTCCATCGAATAATTTCGCTATAGGAATTTTACTTGCCCGGTGTTTAGCCATAAAATCACCGCGATTGATTGCAGTGCGACATATCGTCACTGCATCGTTACTTTTTCGAGCTCAGAGACCTTTGCTCTCTGTTAAGGATTTCCAGCATGACCGAAGCGACAGGACTCATGGCCCACAACTGGGGCTTTGCCATTTTCCTCCTCGGTGTTGTCGGCCTCTGCGCCTTCATGCTCGGCGTCTCCAGCCTCCTCGGGTCAAAAGCCTGGGGCCGCAGCAAAAACGAACCGTTCGAGTCCGGCATGCTCCCTACAGGTGGCGCCCGCTTGCGGCTCTCAGCCAAATTCTATCTGGTCGCGATGCTCTTCGTGATCTTCGACATCGAAGCCCTCTTTCTCTTTGCCTGGTCTGTGTCCGTCCGCGAAAGCGGCTGGACCGGATTCGTCGAAGCCCTCGTTTTCATAGCAATTCTGTTGGCAGGCCTTGTCTACCTATTCCGAGTGGGCGCCCTTGACTGGGCTCCGGAAGCTCGTCGTAAGCGGCAAGCGAAGCTGAAACAATGAGGCTTTGGCGATGCAATACAATCTCACCAGGATCGACCCGGATGCTCCTAACGAGCAGTACCCCATCGGCGAACGGGAAACCGTTTCCGACCCGTTAGAAGACCAAGTCCACAAAAACATCTACATGGGCAAGCTGGAAGACGTGCTGAGTGGCGCGGTCAACTGGGGGCGTAAAAACTCCCTGTGGCCGTACAACTTCGGTCTTTCGTGCTGCTACGTGGAAATGACCACCGCCTTCACGGCGCCCCACGACATCGCGCGCTTTGGCGCCGAAGTTATCCGGGCATCGCCGCGCCAGGCGGATTTCATGGTTATCGCCGGAACCTGCTTCATCAAGATGGCGCCGATCATTCAGCGTCTCTACGAGCAAATGCTCGAGCCGAAGTGGGTTATCTCCATGGGTTCGTGCGCCAACTCCGGTGGCATGTACGACATCTACTCCGTGGTTCAGGGGGTGGACAAGTTCCTGCCCGTGGACGTCTACGTGCCTGGCTGCCCGCCTCGCCCTGAAGCTTTCCTGCAAGGCTTGATGCTGTTGCAGGAGTCGATTGGCAAGGAGCGTCGCCCGCTTTCCTGGGTCGTCGGCGATCAAGGCGTGTACCGCGCCGAGATGCCTTCGCAAAAGGAACAGCGCCGCGAACAGCGAATCGCAGTCACCAACCTGCGCAGCCCCGACGAAGTCTGATCCAGCCCCGCTTCTTTTATAGAACGAAAACCTGGCTTCATTCTTTACGTTGACCGAAAGCGATAAAAAACCATGACTACAGGCAGTGCTCTGTACATCCCGCCTTATAAGGCAGACGACCAGGATGTGGTCGTCGAACTCAATAACCGTTTTGGCCCTGACGCCTTCACCGCCCAGGCCACACGCACCGGTATGCCGGTGCTGTGGGTGGCGCGTGCCAAGCTTGTCGAAGTCCTGACCTTCCTGCGCAACCTGCCCAAGCCGTACGTCATGCTCTATGACCTGCATGGCGTGGACGAGCGTCTGCGCACCAAGCGCCAGGGGCTGCCGAGCGGCGCCGACTTCACCGTGTTCTATCACCTGCTGTCGATCGAACGTAACAGCGACGTGATGATCAAGGTCGCCCTGTCCGAAAGCGACCTGAGCGTGCCGACCGTGACCGGTATCTGGCCGAACGCCAGCTGGTACGAGCGTGAAGTCTGGGACATGTTCGGGATCGACTTCCCGGGCCACCCGCACCTGACGCGCATCATGATGCCGCCGACCTGGGAAGGTCACCCGCTGCGCAAGGACTTCCCTGCGCGCGCCACCGAATTCGACCCGTTCAGCCTCAACCTCGCCAAGCAACAGCTTGAAGAAGAGGCTGCGCGTTTCCGTCCGGAAGACTGGGGCATGAAGCGCTCCGGCACCAACGAGGACTACATGTTCCTCAACCTGGGCCCGAACCACCCTTCGGCTCACGGTGCGTTCCGCATCATCCTGCAACTGGACGGCGAAGAAATCGTCGACTGCGTGCCGGACATCGGCTACCACCACCGTGGTGCCGAGAAGATGGCCGAGCGTCAGTCCTGGCACAGCTTCATCCCGTACACCGACCGTATCGACTACCTCGGCGGCGTGATGAACAACCTGCCGTACGTGCTCTCGGTCGAGAAGCTGGCCGGCATCAAGGTCCCGGACCGCGTCGACACCATCCGCATCATGATGGCCGAGTTCTTCCGGATCACCAGCCACCTGCTGTTCCTGGGTACCTATATCCAGGACGTCGGCGCCATGACCCCGGTGTTCTTCACCTTCACCGACCGGCAGCGCGCCTACAAGGTCATCGAAGCCATCACCGGCTTCCGCCTGCACCCGGCCTGGTACCGCATCGGCGGTGTCGCCCATGACCTGCCTAACGGCTGGGAACGCCTGGTCAAGGAATTCATCGACTGGATGCCCAAGCGTCTGGACGAGTACCAGAAAGCCGCGCTGGACAACAGCATCCTCAAGGGCCGCACCATCGGCGTCGCCCAGTACAACACCAAGGAAGCCCTGGAATGGGGCGTCACCGGTGCTGGCCTGCGTTCCACCGGCTGCGATTTCGACCTGCGTAAAGCGCGCCCGTACTCCGGCTACGAGAACTTCGAATTCGAAGTCCCGCTGGCGGCCAATGGCGATGCCTACGACCGTTGCATCGTGCGCGTCGAAGAAATGCGCCAGAGCCTGAAGATCATCGAGCAGTGCATGCGCAACATGCCGGCCGGCCCGTATAAGGCGGATCACCCGCTGACCACGCCGCCGCCGAAAGAGCGCACGCTGCAGCACATCGAAACCCTGATCACGCACTTCCTGCAAGTTTCGTGGGGCCCGGTGATGCCGGCCAACGAATCCTTCCAGATGATCGAAGCGACCAAGGGTATCAACAGTTATTACCTGACGAGCGATGGCGGCACCATGAGCTACCGCACCCGGATTCGTACCCCAAGCTTCGCGCACTTGCAGCAGATCCCTTCGGTGATCAAAGGCGAGATGGTCGCGGACTTGATTGCGTACCTGGGTAGTATCGATTTCGTTATGGCCGACGTGGACCGCTAAGCATGAACAGCACGCTTATCCAGACAGACCGTTTCACCCTCAGTGAAACCGAGCGCTCGGCCATCGAGCACGAGCTGCATCACTACGAAGACCCGCGCGCGGCGTCGATCGAAGCCCTGAAGATCGTCCAGAAGGAACGTGGCTGGGTGCCGGACGGCGCCCTCTACGCCATCGGCGAGATCCTCGGCATCCCGGCCAGTGATGTTGAAGGTGTGGCAACGTTCTACAGCCAGATCTTCCGCCAGCCCGTGGGCCGCCACATCATTCGCGTGTGCGACAGCATGGTCTGCTACATCGGTGGCCACGAGTCGGTGGTCAGCGAAATCCAGAACAAGCTGGGCATCGGCCTTGGCCAAACCACCCCGGACGGCCGCTTCACGCTGCTGCCGGTGTGCTGCCTGGGCAACTGCGACAAGGCGCCGGCGTTGATGATCGACGACGACACATTCGGTGACGTGCAGCCTGCTGGCGTGACCCAATTGCTCGAGGGCTACCCATGACCCTTACATCTTTCGGCCCGGCCAACCTGATCAAGCGTTCGCCTGAGACCCACCCACTGACCTGGCGCCTGCGTGACGATGCCGAGCCGGTATGGCTCGACGAGTACCAGGCCAAGAACGGCTACGCCGCTGCGCGCAAAGCCTTCGCCGACATGGCCCAGGACGATATCGTCCAGACCGTGAAAGACGCCGGCCTCAAAGGTCGCGGCGGTGCAGGCTTCCCCACGGGCGTGAAGTGGGGCCTGATGCCCAAGGACGAATCCATCAACATCCGCTACCTGCTGTGCAACGCGGATGAAATGGAGCCGAACACCTGGAAAGACCGCATGCTGATGGAGCAACTGCCCCATCTGCTGATCGAAGGCATGCTGATCAGCGCCCGCGCGCTGAAAACCTACCGCGGCTACATCTTCCTGCGTGGCGAATACACCACCGCCGCCAAGCACCTCAACCGTGCCGTGGCAGAAGCCAAGGCTGCAGGTCTCTTGGGCAAGAACATCCTCGGTTCGGGTTTTGACTTCGAACTGTTCGTGCACACCGGCGCCGGGCGTTACATCTGCGGTGAAGAAACCGCACTGATCAACTCCCTCGAAGGCCGCCGCGCCAACCCGCGCTCCAAGCCGCCCTTCCCTGCCGCCGTGGGCGTGTGGGGCAAGCCGACCTGCGTGAACAACGTCGAGACCCTGTGCAACGTGCCGGCGATCATCGCCGACGGCGTCGACTGGTACAAATCGTTGGCCCGCGAAGGCAGCGAAGACATGGGCACCAAGCTCATGGGCTTCTCCGGCAAGGTCAAGAACCCGGGCCTGTGGGAGCTGCCTTTCGGCGTGACCGCCCGCGAGCTGTTCGAGGATTACGCCGGCGGCATGCGCGACGGCTACACCTTGAAAGCCTGGCAGCCAGGCGGTGCCGGTACCGGCTTCCTGTTGCCCGAGCACCTCGACGCACAGATGTATGCCGGCGGCATCGGCAAGGTCGGCACCCGGATGGGTACCGGCCTGGCGATGGCAGTGGACAACACCGTGAACATGGTCTCGCTGCTGCGCAACATGGAGCAATTCTTTGCCCGTGAATCGTGCGGATTCTGCACCCCATGCCGCGACGGTCTGCCGTGGAGCGTCAAGCTGCTGATGGCCCTGGAAAACGGCGAAGGCCGCGAGGGTGACATCGAGACCCTGCTGGGTCTGGTCGGTTTCCTCGGCCCAGGCAAGACCTTCTGTGCTCACGCACCGGGCGCCGTGGAGCCATTGGGCAGCGCAATCAAATACTTCCGCTCGGAGTTCGAAGCCGGCATCGCGCCTACCAGCGCCGCCGTCCCGCCTCTGGCGAGGCCGATCGTAGTCGGCGCGTAACGCTTAAAGAGCGAAGGGTCCGTGCCCTTCGCTTTCTCATGTGCTGACGCCGTCAAGGCTGTGTAGATGCACATGAATAACAAGATTCCATTAGCCACGCCCGCTGACAACGGGCCAACGAAGAACTTTGAACCATGGCCACTATCCACGTAGACGGCAAAGCGCTCGAAGTCGATGGGGCGGACAACCTGTTACAGGCGTGTCTGTCACTAGGCCTCGACATCCCTTATTTCTGCTGGCACCCCGCGCTTGGTAGCGTCGGTGCCTGTCGCCAGTGTGCGGTCAAGCAATACACCGACGAGAACGACACCCGTGGTCGTATCGTCATGTCCTGCATGACCCCAGCCACCGACAACACCTGGATTTCCATCGACGATGATGAATCCAAGGCGTTCCGCGCCAGCGTTGTCGAATGGCTGATGACCAACCACCCCCACGACTGCCCGGTCTGTGAGGAAGGCGGTCACTGCCACCTGCAAGACATGACGGTGATGACCGGCCACAACGAGCGTCGTTATCGCTTCACCAAGCGTACCCACCAGAACCAGGACCTCGGCCCGTTCATTTCCCACGAGATGAACCGCTGCATCGCCTGCTATCGCTGCGTGCGCTTCTATAAAGACTACGCCGGCGGCACCGACCTGGGCGTCTTCGGCGCCCACGACAACGTGTACTTCGGTCGCGTTGAAGACGGCGTGCTCGAAAGCGAGTTCTCCGGCAACCTCACCGAGGTCTGCCCGACCGGTGTGTTCACCGACAAGACTCACTCCGAGCGCTACAACCGTAAATGGGACATGCAGTTCTCGCCGAGCATCTGCCATGGCTGCTCCAGCGGTTGCAACATCTCCCCGGGCGAGCGCTACGGCGAACTGCGTCGGATCGAAAACCGCTTCAACGGTTCGGTCAACCAGTACTTCCTGTGTGACCGTGGCCGCTTCGGCTATGGCTACGTCAACCGCGAAGACCGCCCACGCCAGCCGCTGCTGGCCGATGGCGCCAAGCTGAGCCTGGACGCGGCGCTGGATAAAGCCGCCGACCTGCTGCGCGGGCGCAACATCGTCGGTATCGGTTCGCCACGCGCCAGCCTCGAAAGCAACTACGCGTTGCGCGAGCTGGTCGGTGCCGAGCACTTCTACTCCGGTATCGAAGCCGGTGAACTGGAGCGCATCCGCCTGGTGCTGCAAGTGCTGAACGACAGCCCGCTGCCCGTGCCGAACATGCGCGACATCGAAGACCACGACGCCATCTTCGTGCTTGGTGAAGACCTGACCCAGACCGCTGCCCGCATCGCCCTGTCGCTGCGCCAGTCGGTCAAGGGCAAGGCTGAAGACATGGCCGAGGCCATGCGCGTACAGCCGTGGCTCGACGCCGCCGTGAAAAACATCGGCCAGCACGCGCTGAACCCACTGTTTATCGCCAGCCTGGCTGAAACCAAGCTCGACGACATCGCCGAAGAATGCGTACACGCAGCCCCCGACGACCTGGCCCGCATCGGTTTCGCCGTGGCCCACGCCCTTGACGCCAGCGCGCCTGCCGTCGACGGCCTGGACACTGAAGCCGTCGAACTGGCCCAGCGCATCGCCGACGCCCTGCTCGCGGCCAAGCGCCCGTTGATCATTGCCGGGACCTCGCTGGGTTCCAAGGCGCTGATCGAGGCGGCTGCCAACATCGCCAAGGCCCTGAAGCTGCGCGACAAGAACGGTTCCATCAGCCTCGTCGTGCCGGAAGCCAACAGCCTTGGCCTGGCCATGCTCGGTGGCGAATCGCTGGACGCGGCGCTGCAAACCGTGATCGACGGCAACGCCGACGCCATCGTGGTGCTGGAAAACGACCTGTACACCCGCACCGATGCCGCCAAGGTTGATGCTGCGCTCGACGCCGCCAAGGTGCTGATCGTTGCCGACCACCAGAAGACCGCCACCAGCGAACGTGCCGACCTGGTCCTGCCAGCCGCCACCTTCGCCGAAGGCGACGGTACCCTGGTCAGCCAGGAAGGCCGCGCCCAGCGCTTCTTCCAGGTGTTCGATCCGAAGTACATGGACGCCAGCATCCTGGTTCACGAAGGCTGGCGCTGGCTGCATGCCCTGCGCGCGACCCTGCTGAACCAGCCGATCGACTGGACCCAGCTCGACCACGTCACCGCTGCTGCCGCCGCAAGCGCACCGCAGCTGGCACGTATCGTCGATGCTGCACCGTCCGCCTCGTTCCGCATCAAGGGCTTGAAACTGGCCCGCGAACCGCTGCGTTACTCCGGTCGTACCGCCATGCGTGCTGATATCAGCGTGCACGAGCCGCGTACCCCGCAAGACCCGGACACCGCGTTTGCCTTCTCCATGGAAGGTTACTCGGGTTCGGTCGAGCCGCGTCAGCAAGTGCCATTTGCCTGGTCGCCGGGCTGGAACTCGCCGCAGGCCTGGAACAAGTTCCAGGACGAAGTCGGTGGTCACATCCGTGCTGGCGACCCGGGCACCCGCCTGATCGAAAGCACGGGTGATTCGCTGAACTGGTTCGCCGCGGTACCGCGTCCGTTCAACCCGGCCCAGGGCACCTGGCAGGTTGTGCCGTTCTTCCACCTGTTCGGCAGTGAAGAAACCTCTTCCAAAGCCGCGCCGGTACAAGAACGCATTCCAGCCGCCTATGTGTCCGTGGCCAAGTCCGAAGCCGACCGCCTGGGCGTCAACGACGGTGCCCTGCTCAGCCTCAACGTGGCTGGCCAGACCCTGCGCCTGCCGCTGCGCATCAACGAAGAGTTGGGTGCCGGCCTGGTTGCACTGCCCAAGGGCTTCGCGGGTATTCCAGCGGCGATCTTTGGCAAAACCGTTGACGGTCTGCAGGAGGCAGCGCAATGACCTGGTTCACCCCTGAAGTGATCGACGTGATCATCGCGGTCGTCAAGGCCATCGTGATCCTGTTGGCCGTGGTCGTCGCGGGCGCCCTGCTCAGCTTCGTCGAACGTCGCCTGTTGGGCTGGTGGCAGGACCGTTATGGTCCGAACCGCGTTGGCCCATTCGGTATGTTCCAGATCGCCGCCGACATGCTGAAAATGTTCTTCAAGGAAGACTGGACCCCGCCGTTTGCCGACAAGGTGATTTTCACCCTGGCACCCGTCGTGGCCATGAGCGCCTTGCTGATCGCCTTCGCGATCATCCCGATCACCCCGACCTGGGGCGTCGCGGACCTGAACATCGGCTTGCTGTTCTTCTTCGCCATGGCCGGCCTGTCGGTCTACGCGGTGCTGTTCGCCGGTTGGTCGAGCAACAACAAGTTCGCCCTGCTGGGCAGCTTGCGGGCCTCGGCCCAGACCGTCTCCTACGAAGTCTTCATGGGCCTCGCGCTGATGGGCATCGTGGTGCAGGTCGGCTCGTTCAACATGCGCGACATCGTCGAGTACCAGGCGCAGAACCTGTGGTTCATCATTCCGCAGTTCTTCGGCTTCTGTACCTTCTTCATCGCTGGCGTGGCCGTGACTCACCGTCACCCGTTCGACCAGCCGGAAGCGGAACAGGAACTGGCCGACGGTTACCACATTGAATACGCCGGCATGAAATGGGGCATGTTCTTCGTCGGTGAGTACATCGGCATCATCTTGATCTCGGCCCTGTTGGTCACGCTGTTCTTCGGCGGCTGGCACGGTCCGTTCGGCATCCTGCCGCAGTTGGCGTTCTTCTGGTTCTTCCTGAAGACCGCGTTCTTCATCATGTTGTTTATCCTGCTGCGCGCTTCCATCCCGCGTCCACGGTATGACCAGGTGATGGATTTCAGCTGGCGTTTCTGCCTGCCGCTGACCCTGATCAATTTGCTGGTGACGGCTGCCGTTGTGTTGTTGAACACGCCAGCCGGCGCGGTTCAGTGAGGATTTGACCCATGTTCAAATATATTGGCGACATCGTTAAGGGTACCGGTACCCAGTTGCGAAGCCTGGTGATGGTTTTCGGCCATGGCTTCCGCAAACGCGACACCCTGCAATACCCGGAAGAAGCGGTGTACCTGCCGCCGCGCTATCGCGGCCGCATCGTGCTGACCCGTGACCCCGATGGCGAGGAGCGTTGCGTAGCCTGCAACCTGTGCGCCGTGGCGTGCCCGGTGGGTTGCATCTCCCTGCAGAAAGCTGAAACCGAAGACGGTCGCTGGTACCCGGACTTCTTCCGCATCAACTTCTCGCGCTGCATTTTCTGCGGCCTCTGCGAGGAAGCTTGCCCGACCACCGCAATCCAGCTGACACCGGATTTCGAGATGGCCGAGTTCAAACGTCAGGACCTGGTGTACGAGAAAGAAGATCTGCTGATCTCTGGTCCCGGTAAAAACCCTGATTACAACTTCTATCGTGTTGCGGGTATGGCCGTTGCCGGTAAGCCGAAAGGCGCCGCACAAAACGAAGCCGAGCCGATCAACGTGAAGAGCTTGCTGCCTTAAGGAAGAAAGATGGAATTCGCTTTCTATTTCGCATCGGGTATTGCAGTGGTGTCCACGCTTCGCGTGATCACCAACACCAACCCCGTGCACGCCCTGCTCTACCTGATCATTTCGCTGATCGCCGTGGCCATGACCTTCTTCAGCCTCGGCGCACCGTTCGCCGGTGTACTGGAAGTGATTGCCTACGCCGGCGCCATCATGGTGCTGTTCGTGTTTGTGGTGATGATGCTCAACCTGGGGCCGGCCTCGGTCGCCCAGGAGCGCGTCTGGCTCAAGCCCGGCATCTGGCTCGGCCCGGTGATCCTGGCAGCCCTGCTGCTGGCTGAACTGCTGTATGTGCTGTTCGCTCACCAGAGCGGCCAGGCCATCGGCCACACCACCGTGGACGCGAAAGCCGTGGGCGTCAGCCTGTTCGGCCCGTACCTGCTGGTGGTCGAACTGGCTTCGATGCTGCTGCTCGCTGCAGCCATCACTGCCTTCCACTTGGGCCGCAACGAAGCCAAGGAGCAATGACGATGCCTGCTATCCCTTTGGAGCATGGTCTGGCGGTCGCCGGCATCCTGTTCTGCCTTGGCCTGGTCGGCCTGATGGTCCGCCGTAACATTCTGTTCGTGTTGATGAGCCTGGAAATCATGATGAACGCCGCGGCACTGGCATTCATCGTGGCCGGTAGCCGTTGGGGCCAGCCGGATGGACAAGTGATGTTCATCCTGGTGATCAGCCTGGCAGCCGCCGAGGCCAGTATCGGCCTGGCGATCCTGCTGCAGCTGTATCGTCGCTTCCACACGCTTGATATCGACGCTGCCAGTGAGATGCGCGGATGAACATGATCTTTCTGACTTTCGTATTTCCCCTGATCGGTTTCCTGCTGCTGTCGTTCTCCCGTGGACGCTGGTCGGAAAACCTGTCTGCCCTGATCGGCGTGGGTTCCATTGGCCTGTCGGCGATTGTCGCCGCCTACGTCATCTGGCAATTCAACGTGGCACCGCCGGAAGGCGGCCACTACACCCTGGTGCTGTGGCAGTGGATGTCGGTGGAGGGCTTCAAGCCCAACTTCGCCCTCTACATCGACGGCCTGTCGATCACCATGCTCGGCGTGGTCGTCGGCGTGGGCTTCCTGATCCACCTGTTCGCGTCCTGGTACATGCGCGGTGAAGCCGGTTACTCGCGCTTCTTCTCGTACACCAACCTGTTTATCGCCAGCATGCTGTTCCTGGTGCTCGGCGATAACCTGTTGTTCCTGTACTTCGGCTGGGAAGGCGTGGGCCTGTGCTCGTACCTGTTGATCGGTTTCTACTACAGCAACCGCAACAACGGTAACGCGGCACTCAAGGCCTTTATCGTGACCCGGATCGGCGACGTGTTCATGGCCATCGGCCTGTTCATCCTGTTCCAACAAGTGGGCACGTTGAACATCCAGGAACTGCTGGTGCTGGCACCGCAGAAATTCCAGGTCGGCGACTTCTGGATCACCCTGGCGACCCTGATGCTGCTGGGCGGCGCCGTGGGTAAATCGGCGCAACTGCCGCTGCAAACCTGGCTGGCGGATGCCATGGCCGGTCCTACCCCGGTTTCCGCACTGATTCACGCGGCAACCATGGTGACCGCCGGTGTCTACCTGATCGCACGTACCCATGGCCTGTTCACCCTGGCGCCGGAAATCCTGCACCTGGTGGGCCTGGTCGGCGGCGTGACCCTGGTACTGGCCGGCTTCGCCGCGCTGGTGCAGACCGACATCAAGCGGATCCTCGCCTACTCGACCATGAGCCAGATCGGCTACATGTTCCTGGCCCTGGGCGTCGGCGCCTGGGACGCGGCGATCTTCCACCTGATGACCCACGCCTTCTTTAAAGCCCTGCTGTTCCTTGCTTCCGGTGCGGTGATCGTTGCCTGCCACCACGAGCAGAACATCTTCAAGATGGGCGGCCTGTGGAAGAAACTGCCACTGGCCTACGCCAGCTTCATCGTCGGTGGTGCCGCACTCGCTGCCCTGCCACTGGTGACCGCAGGTTTCTACTCGAAAGACGAAATCCTCTGGGAAGCCTTTGCCAGCGGTAACCAGAACCTGCTGTACGCAGGCCTGGTCGGTGCCTTCATGACCTCGCTGTACACCTTCCGCCTGATCTTCATCACCTTCCACGGTGAAGCCAAGACCGAAGCACACGCAGGCCACGGCATCTCCCACTGGTTGCCACTGTCGGTGCTGATCATCCTGTCGACCTTCATCGGCGCCATGATCACTCCGCCACTCGCCGGCGTCCTGCCGGAAAGCGCTGGCCATGCCGGCGGTGCTGCCAAGCACAGCCTGGAGATCGCCTCGGGCGCCATCGCCATCGCCGGTATCCTGCTGGCGGCCCTGCTGTTCCTCGGCAAGCGCCGCTTCGTCACGGCCGTTGCCAACAGTGGCATTGGCCGCTTCCTTTCGGCCTGGTGGTTCGCCGCCTGGGGCTTCGACTGGATCTACGACAAACTGTTCGTCAAGCCCTACCTCGCCATCAGCCATGTACTGCGCAAAGACCCACTCGACCAGACCATCGGTTTGATCCCGCGCGCCGCCAAGGGTGGTCACACTGCCCTGAGCCGCAGCGAGACTGGCCAATTGCGTTGGTATGCAGCTTCCATGGCGGCTGGTGCCGTCCTGGTGATCGGCGCCATTGTTGTGGTAGCGGTCTGATATGAACTTTGCGAACTTGCGAAAGGAAACGAGCCCGTCATGATTCTGCCCTGGCTAATCCTGATCCCCTTTATCGGCGGCCTGCTCTGCTGGATGGGTGAACGCTTCGGCGCCACCCTCCCCCGCTGGATTGCGTTGCTGACCATGTCCCTGGAACTCGCTCTCGGCCTTTGGCTGTGGGCCCACGGTGACTATTCATTTGCTCCGGCGCCTGGCGCCGATCCGACCTGGGCGCTTGAGTTCAAGCACGTCTGGATCCAGCGCTTCGGCATCAACGTGCATCTGGCCCTCGACGGCCTGTCGCTGTTGATGATCCTGCTGACCGGCCTGCTGGGTATCCTCTCGGTACTCTGCTCCTGGAAAGAGATTCAGCGTCACGTGGGCTTCTTCCACCTGAACCTGATGTGGATCCTGGGCGGTGTGGTTGGCGTGTTCCTCGCCCTCGACCTGTTCATGTTCTTCTTCTTCTGGGAAATGATGCTGGTGCCGATGTACTTCCTCATCGCGCTCTGGGGTCACAGTTCTTCGGACGGCAAGAAAACCCGGATCTACGCGGCGACCAAGTTCTTCATCTTCACCCAGGCTTCCGGCCTGATCATGTTGGTGGCGATCCTGGGCCTGGTACTGGTCAACTTCAACAACACCGGCGTGATTACCTTTAACTACGCCGACCTGTTGAAAACCAAGATGTCGCTGACCACCGAGTACATCCTGATGCTGGGCTTCTTCATCGCTTTCGCGGTGAAGCTGCCGGTGGTGCCGTTCCACTCCTGGCTGCCGGATGCGCACGCCCAGGCGCCAACCGCAGGTTCTGTGGACTTGGCCGGTATCCTGCTGAAGACCGCTGCTTATGGCCTGCTGCGTTTCGCCCTGCCGCTGTTCCCGAATGCCTCGGCCGAGTTTGCGCCGATCGCCATGACCCTGGGTCTGATCGGGATCTTCTACGGTGCCTTCCTGGCCTTCGCACAAACCGACATCAAGCGCCTGATTGCCTTCTCGTCCGTTTCCCACATGGGCTTCGTACTGATCGGCATCTACTCCGGCAGCCAACTGGCGCTGCAAGGCGCAGTGATCCAGATGTTGGCCCACGGTGTTTCGGCCGCTGCCCTGTTTATCCTGAGTGGCCAGCTGTACGAGCGCCTGCACACCCGTGACATGCGTGAAATGGGTGGCGTGTGGTCGCGCATCGCGTACCTGCCGGCGATCAGCCTGTTCTTCGCCGCCGCGTCCCTGGGCTTGCCGGGTACCGGTAACTTCATCGGCGAGTTCCTGATCCTGATGGGGTCGTTCGTCCAGACGCCTTGGATCAGTGCCATCGCGACGTCCGGCCTGGTGTTCGGTTCGGTCTACTCGCTGATCATGATCCACCGCGCGTACTTCGGCCCGGCCAAGTCCGACACCGTCCTGCAAGGGATGGATGCTCGCGAACTGATCATGGTGCTCGGCCTTGCGGTACTGCTGATCTACATCGGCGTGTACCCGCAACCGTTCCTGGACACTTCTGCCGCAACGATGCATGGCGTGCAGCAGTGGTTCGGCACCGCCTTCTCTCAACTCGCTTCGGCCCGGTAAGAGCGCTATGGAATTCACGATCCAACACTTTATCGCGCTTGCGCCGCTGCTGATCACCAGCCTCACCATCGTGGTGGTGATGCTGGCGATCGCCTGGCGCCGCAATCACTCGCAAACGTTCCTGCTGTCCTGTGCCGGTTTGAACCTGGCCCTGCTGTCGATCATCCCGGCCCTCAAGGTCGCGCCACTGGCGGTCACCCCGCTGATGATGGTCGATGACTTCGCGCTGCTGTATATCGCGTTGATCCTGGTGGCGACACTGGCCTGCGTCACCCTCGCCCACGCCTACCTCGGCGAAGGCGGCACCGGCTACCCAGGCAACAAGGAAGAGCTGTACCTGCTGATCCTGCTGGCTGCGGCCGGCGGTATCGTGCTGGTCAGCGCGCAGCACCTGGCTGGCTTGTTCATCGGCCTGGAACTGCTGTCGATCCCGACCTACGGCCTGGTGGCCTACGCCTTCTTCAACAAGCGCTCCCTGGAAGCCGGCATCAAGTACATGGTGCTGTCGGCGGCCGGTTCCGCGTTCCTGTTGTTCGGCATGGCCCTGCTCTACGCCGAAGCCGGCAGCCTGAGCTTCACCGGTATCGGCCACGCCCTGGCCGCCACCAACAGCCCGGCGCCGATTGCCCAGTTGGGCCTGGCGATGATGCTGATCGGCCTGGCGTTCAAGCTGTCGCTGGTGCCGTTCCACCTGTGGACCCCGGACGTGTACGAAGGCGCCCCGGCGCCGGTGGCCGCGTTCCTGGCGACCGCGTCGAAAGTGGCGGTATTTGCGGTGATGGTGCGTCTGTTCCAGATCTCGCCAGCGGCCAACACCGGGGTGCTGAGCAACGTGCTGACCGTGATCGCCATCGCGTCGATCCTGTTCGGTAACCTGCTGGCCCTGACCCAGAACAACCTCAAGCGTCTGCTCGGTTACTCGTCCATCGCCCACTTCGGCTACCTGCTGATCGCCCTGGTGGCGAGCAAAGGCCTGGCCGTGGAAGCCATCGGCGTGTACCTGGTCACCTACGTGATCACCAGCCTCGGCGCGTTCGGCGTGATTACCCTGATGTCCTCGCCGTACAAAGGCCGTGACGCCGACGCCCTGTACGAATACCGCGGCCTGTTCTGGCGCCGTCCGTACCTGACCGCCGTACTGACCGTGATGATGCTGTCCCTGGCCGGTATCCCGCTGACTGCAGGTTTCATCGGCAAGTTCTACATTGTCGCTACCGGTGTCGAAGCCCACGAATGGTGGCTGGTTGCCTCGCTGGTGCTGGGCAGCGCCATCGGCGTGTTCTACTACCTGCGCGTGATGGTCACCCTGTACCTGATCGAGCCAAACCTGCGCCGTGTGGACGCCGAGCTGCATTGGGAACAGAAGGCAGGCGGCGTGATGCTGCTGGCCATCGCCCTGCTCGCGTTCTTCCTGGGCGTGTACCCACAACCGTTGCTCACCCTGGTGCAGCACGCGGTACTGGGCGTTTGATCGCTTAGCAGGATGCAGTCAACAGAAACGGCACCTTCGGGTGCCGTTTTTGCGTTCTGGGCAATCACCAGGCAAAGCTTACGCGACCGACTACGCCGCCCCTCCCCCGTCACCGCGAAACGCACTGGGGCTCACCCCCGTCCAGCGCTTGAACGCCCGCCGAAAACTGCGCACGTCGCTGTAGCCGACTTCCTCGGTGATGCGCTCGATAGACAATCCCGGATTGCCCAGCAGCCCCATGGTCCGGGCGCGACGAACCTGCTCCAGCAAGGCCTCGAAGGTCAGCCCGTGTTCGGTCAGGCGCCGACGCAGGGTGCGCCCGCTCATGTTCAGGTCACTCGCAACCTTCTCCAAGTGGCTGCCCTGCAAGTCGCGGGAAATTGCGCGCTCCACCGCCTGGATCAGGTCCATCTTCTGGTGCAGCTGGGCACTCTCCAACTCCAGCAACTCCAGGGCCTGGCGCAGCGCCAGGGCATGGTGATTGGGCAAGCGCACATCCAGCCAATGGGGCGCCAGCACCATGCGGTTGTGCAAGCAGCCAAAACGCACATCGGCGCCAAACAGCTGCGGGTACTGCGCCGCATAAGGCGGTGCGGCATGCACGAACTCCACGCGCAGCGGCATGAACTCAGCCCCCACGAGTGCGCGGCCGTACACCATCAGGCTGGCGAAGAACTCCTCGGCGGCAAACACCTGGACCTCGGCATACGGCAGCAGGCACTCGACGTCGATAAACACCTCGTGGGGCCCTTCATGCGTGCGGGTGGTGGCGATGCCCCCGGAGGTGTGCTGATGGCGCTCGCCGATGGCAAACGCATCGCGCAAGGTCTTGCACAAGGAAATCACGTGGCCGAGCAAGCCGAGGGTGCCGAGCACATTCTGATGGCCCACCCACAACCCCAGGCCCTGGTCGGGCAACACCCTCAGCGCACGTTGGATCATCGCCACGGCCTGGCGATAGGAAATGCGTTGGGCCGGGTCATCCAGGTCGGCCAGGGTGAACCCCAGGCCACGGCACAGGGCCTCGGCATTGGCGCCTTTCTGCGCCACCACCTGCCCGAGCGTCTGCAACAGGAACGGCGACACAAGCGCCAACTCAAAGTGCGGGTCTACGGCTTTCCTTTGCATGGCTCACGGGTTCCTGACTGAGTGCTTCAGTTCTTGTTTTGGAAACATCCTGTTAATCATAGGCGCTTGCAAGAGCCGCTGCACCATGAGTGAAAACTGTCCGGCAAAGTCCCCCTATCTGGCCGCCAAAACCCTGCCCTGCCGGGCGTCCAGGGCTTATTTCTATGGGCCAGCGGTGCCCTAACAATAATAAAGAGGCCAGACATGAACCCCACCCGTGCGTTTCACCCACTGCCGTTCGCCCTGTTGAGCCTGATCAGCCTGCCGGCCCTGGCCACCGAAGGCGGCGTCGACAACATCGGCCCCGGCACTGACGGCTTCTACATCCTGCCCCTGGATGTGAACAACCTGCCGGACCATATGTTCGCCTTCAACCTGTACTACAACCACTACGAAGCGCGGAAATTGGACATCAGCTCCCTGGGCGGCAAGGTGCCGGACGTGCGCATCAAGTCCGACGCGATCATCCCGCGCCTGGACTACCTGAGCCCGGTGCGCATTTTCGGCGGGCGCCTGGGCGGCTACATTGCCCAGCCCTACCTCAAGCAACAGGTGGCGCTGTTCGGTATGTCGGACCAGCGCGAAAGCATGGGCGACACCACTGTGGCGCCGATCATCCTGTGGGACATGGGCCCCCGCCTGACCTTGGCCACCGCCGTGGAGATCACCCTGCCCACCGGCGAATACGACGCCTCGCGGTTGGCCAACACCAGCAACAATTTCTACACCTATAAACCGTTGGTCTCGGCGACCTGGATGCCTGACGATCGCACTGAACTGTCGATCAAGGCTACTTACAGCTTCAACAAGGAAAATCACGACACCGACTACCGCTCCGGGCAGATTTTTCACTTCGATTATTCGGCCAGCTACAAGGTCACTGACAACCTGAGCCTGGGGGTGAATGGTTACTACCTCAAGCAGACCACTGACGATAAGCAGTACGGGCACACGGTGGTGAATATCTTTGGTGAGGAGGTGAACGACGGGGTGCGCGGACAGGTTTTTGCGATCGGCCCGGCGGTGTATTTCACCTTTCTCAAGTACGCCAGCGCAGAGGTGCGGTGGGCCAAGGAGTTTGATGTGGAGAATCGGCCGGAGGGGGATATGTTGTGGGCCAAGGTGACGATTCCGTTTGCTTTGTGAGGTTTTTTTTTGGGGGGGGGTGGTGTACATATCCGTTATTTGGGTAATGGCTGCGTATGGTTCCGCTCTTACAGCGGGTCACTTTTGAACAGCGCAAAAGTAACCAAAACGCTCTTGCCCCAACACTCGGCACCTCGCCTAGGCTCGGTGTGCCCTCACTCCGGCTTGAATCCGTGGGCCGCCGCCACGCGCCATCCATGGCGCGGGGCGGCTAACCCGGCGTCCTGCCGGGTTACCCACGGATTCAAGCCTGCGTTCGGCCAGCGTGTTTAATGGGGCGCCTAGATCAAGATCAAGATCAAGATCAAAAGCGGCTCGCTTCGCATCGTGGGTTGTGTTTGTTTGCGCCAGGCCGATATCGATGCCCACACTGCCGATCCCTTGTGGGAGCCGTCGAGCCCCGGCGAGGCCGCGAAAGCGGTGGGTCAGGCACTAAATTCATTGGCAATGCCGCCGCCTTCGCGGCCTCGCTGGGGCTCGACGGCTCCCACATTTGGTCTTTGGGGCGGCGGATTATTGGGGGTGACTCAGGGCTGCTAGCGGCAGGCCGGTATTGAGGCTAACACCGCCGATCCCCTGTGGGAGCCGGCTCCTACAGGTTTCTGCTCTTGATCTAACCACTCAGGCCGGCCAGGCCGCCGTGCTTTTGCTTTTGCTTTTGATCTTGATCTAGGCGCCCCATCAAACACGCTGGCCGGAATTCGATATTGATTTGGGGGGTAAACCGGCAGGGATGCCGGTTTAGCCGCCCCGCGCCATGGATGGCGCGTGGCGGCGGCCCCCCAAATCAATGTCGGATTACGGGCACACCGAGCCTAGGCGAGGTGCCGAGTGTTGGGGCAAGAGCCCTTTTGGTTACTTTTGGGGCTCTTTTCCAAAAGTGACCCGCCGTAAGGGCGGAACCATAGGCCGCCATTACCCCAACAATGGATCCACCCACAAAAGTCAGCCATAAACAGCCCAAGCATCAACAACCCTCCCCCCCCGAACCGCCAGCAAATCCCCAAACTGCAACAACACAAACTCACTCTGGGTCGGCCGCAAAAACACCTGGTCCTCCACCCTCAAGCCCACCGCAGGCGAGCCATTGACCATCTCCTGGTTAGAACTACGCCCAAACACCTCATTGCTCTGCAACCCCTGGGGCGATTCAAACTCCGCCATCCAGTTTCCGCCATAAATAAACAACGTCTCCCGCTGGTTCGGGTCCCACCACGAAAACAACCGCGACGCCCCCTCCAGCGCCGGAATATCCACCGGGCCCGTGCTTTTCAACACCGGCGTGGCAATAAACGCCGCCGGCACATGCTCACTCAGCGATGGCAAATCGTAATGCGTAGGCTTGAGCAACGCCGTGCCCACCGACACCTCGGTACTCAAGCGCTCCTGCTCATGAATGCGATAACTCGGACTGCCCGCCGTGTTCAGCGTCAACCCGTCGCGCCATAACCCGGGGAACTGCTGGCGAGTAAAATCCACAGCGCCGTTGTAGCGTTGCATCACCTGCTCGAACAGCGCCTGGGGCGAGCCGAGGATACCCGGCACCCCCATGCCCACGAACGGGTCATAGCCCATGAAGCCCGCAAACACCAAGTGCTGCGCGTGCGCGCCGATCAGCGTGAGCATCTGCCCCAGCACCGCGTTGTCACGGATACCGCCGCGGTGCAGCCCCACATCCAGTTCGATATTCACCCGCAGACGCGTGCCCAGGCCCTGGGCCAGCGTCAGGTACTGCTGCAACCGCTCAGGCGTATCCAGCAGCCACTGCAACTGCCGCGAGGGGTCGAACGGCCCTTTATGCGTTTGATAAAACAGCTCGGCCGAGCGCACCGGCAATGGCTTGCCCATCAGGATATCGGCGTCGGGAAATACCTGCGCATCGTGATTCAGAAACGGCTGGTGAAACGACATCAACCGCTGAGTGCCAGCGCGCTTGGCGATATACGCCAGCAGCCCCGGCGACGGCAGTGACTTCTCCACCAGCCGCAGCTGCTTGCCGCCGCGCTGCACCGATTGCATGACCACGTCGATATTGTGGTCCAGGCGGTCGAGGTCGATCAGCATCACCGGCCGCATCGGGCCATGGGCCTTCAACTCATTATTGAGGTTGCGAAAATATTCGCTGTACGGCGCGCCGCGATCACTCGGACGCAGCAGCCAGGCACCCGCCGCGACTAAAGCCGCGGTGCCCAGCACAAAATGTCGGCGGTTCATCGGGCCACTCCCAGGATCGATTGCAGGTGCGCATTGAGGAATTTGCCGCTCGGGTCCAGCTCGCGGCGTACGCGGGTGAATTCATCCCAGCGCGGGTACAGCGGCTGCAACGTGCGGGCATTGAGGGTGTGCAACTTGCCCCAGTGCGGGCGTCCGGCGTATTTCCAGAAGATCGGCTCCACGGCGGCGAAGAAGTTGTGGTGGTCCATGGCGTAGTGCTGGTGCACGGAGATCGAACAACTGTCGCGGCCCTCGAACATGCTCAAGGGAATGTCATCCGCCTTGACGTAGCGGTACTCGATGGGAAACCAGGTGCGCAGGTCCTTGTCGTTGATCAGCTTGAGGATCTCGCGCAGGCACGCCGGGCCGTGTTCGGCGGGCACCGAATACTCCATCTCGTTGAAACGCACGTTGCGCACATTGGCGTAGACCTCGAACGACTCGGCCACCCGGTCCTCGAAACTGGCGAGAAAACGCAGGCTGTTGAGCAAGATGCGACGCGTGTCCGGAAAGTCGCTGGCGTACTTGTCGAGCTTTTCGATGATCGACACGAATTCGTTGCCGCCCGCCTCGGCCGGGTCGATGGGCGGCGTCGGCGCATCACCGGTTTCGTTGAGGGCGATGGACAGCGCGTAGTCGGAATGGGTCACCACGAGCATTTCCCAGTGCTGGTTCTCGCGGGTGTTCTTCTCGACGTCTTCCAGCAGCTCTTCGGTCCTGGCGATCCATTGGCGTTCGCGCAGGCGGTAAGGCGCGCGGTTCTGCGAGCGGATCCGGGTGGCCACGCCCAATGCGCCAAGGGAGACCCGGGCGGCGTTGAACACCTCGGCATGGCGCTGGGCGTCGCAGTCCAGGACCTCGCCCTGGGCGGTCACCAGTTGCAGCCCGGTGACGCAGCCGGAATACGAGGTAAAGCCGACGCCGGTGCCATGGGTCGAGGTGGAGATCGCGCCAGCCAGGGTCTGGTAATCGATGTCCGCCATGTTCGGCAGCGCCTGGCCCACGGCCTTGAGCGCCGGGCCCATGCGCGACATCGGCGTGCCGGCGGCGAAGGTGGCTTGCAACGTGGCCGGGTCGTGGTCCAGCAGCCCGTTGAAATAACTCAACGACAGCAACGTGCCGTCGGTGGGCACCAGCGCACTGAAGGAATGCGCCGAGCCTACCGGACGGATCTGCCCCGGCGCCTGGCGAATCACCTGCACCAGTTCGTCCAGGTCCTTGGGGGCCAGCCGCGCCAAGGGCAGGCAGGTCTGCGCCCCCGACCAGTTGCGCCACGGAATCAGGCGCGGCGCCCGCGCCAGCTGGGCGAGTGTCGGGTTACTCGCCAGTGCCAGGAACGCCCCGGCCAGCGCCGAGCCTTGCAAGAGTTGCCGCCGTGAAAGCGTCATCCACCACCCCTTTTATTCTTGTTGGAGTTGAACACCGGCCATAAAGCTGATCAGCGCCACAAACTGCTCTTCGGAACACTGCATGCACAGGCCCATCGGCGGCATGCCGTTGTAGCCGTTGATGCTGTGGTCCAGCAGCGTGTCCACGCCTTGGGCAACACGTGGGCGCCATGCGGCCTTGTCGCCGCTCAGCGGTGCGCCGGACGCCGGGTTGGCGTGGCACAGCTTGCAACTGCTGTCGTAGACCTGGGCCAGTGCCGGGTCGACGGGCATGGCAATCGCGGCCGTGGCACGTGCGGGGGGATGTTTGGGGGTGTCGTCACAGGCGGCAAGCAGGCCGGATACGGCCAACAACAAGGCGATGCAACGCATGGCCAGCCTCTCTTCTTATACGGTGGAAAGCGATTCCACACTAAGGCAGCGGCGGCGCGGCGTTGAGGGTTTTGCGGGACACAAAGGGGGGCATTAACGGACAGCCGGATGCGGGGCGTTGGCCTCCCTGCATCCGGCCGTGGGGCTTAGAACGCGATACCGACCTTGAAGCCGTATTCATCACGCTTGAGCTTGGTGTTGTCGGCCACTGCCGAGTCTTCGTCGAGCTTGTACTCGGTGCGGGTGTAGTACAGGCCCGCCATCACTGGCAGGTCGCCCTTCTGGTTCATCAGCAGGCTGACCTCGGCATACGGGTTGGTGCGGTCCTTGAGGTCGACGGTGTCGCTACCGACGTCATCTACCTTGAGCTTGGCGCGCCCGTCGAGGGTGCGGCGCGCACCGGCTTCGACACGCAGGGTCATGTCATCGAACTGGTGGTTGTAGCCCAGCGCGGCCTTGGCGAACGGCGATTTGTTGGTGAGCTTGACGTCGTAGTCGTTGGTGTCCGGCTCGTAGCGGGTCCAGCTGTAGCCACCGCCCACGATCACGTCGACGAAGTTGCGCGCATCCAGCGCGGCACGCCAGCCGAGGTCCAGGTCGGCCTGGCCTTCCTTGAGTTTGTTGTCGCTCTTTTCGCCGTATTTGGCCTCGATACCGGCCTGGTAGATAAACCCGGATTCACCGGTCAGCTTGTTGCCGAAGGTGTAGAACAGGCCCGCTTCAGGCATGTGGTCCTTGTCGCTTTCGCTGCCGCCTTCGAGTTTGAAGTCGTTGTAGCTGCCCTGGATCCCGAAGGTCGAAATCGGGTCGGTGGACGGGGCCGCAAACACCACGGCAGGCGCGGCAACCAGTGCCAGTACCGAGGTGTTCTTGAGGAATTTTCCGAATAGCTTGGACATCGTTTTACATCTCCTTGTCTGGTGAGCAAATTATTCAGGAACCGGTTCGAACCCCCGCTCGCGCCAAAGGTTCGAATTAATTTGCCCGGTTTTGGAGGTAAAACGGTTCAGCGCAGGCTCTAGATCAATACTCTTACGCAGATGCCACTATTAAGCCATCAAGCGCCGGACGCAACACAGCCTCCTGCGGCAGACGAATACCAAAGGTCTCGCTAAGCAACGTCGACAGCTCATCCGCGCTCTCAAGCGTGCGCTTGTCACTTGGACGATCCAGGTAATGCACCGCGTAGTGGGCGTTGTTCAGGGTATGGCGTTTGCCCGCGGCCAGGCGCGCGACTTTCAGTTGGCCCACAAACGGCGATTGCGGGTGTGTGGAGACGTACCAGTTGCCGATTTCGTAGTCGATGGCCGCCTGCACTTGCAGGTCGAACACATACAACCCACGCCACTCCCCGCCCACCTGCGCCCACAAGGTGTAACTGCCCTGCCCGTCGCAGCTCAGCCGATAGGGTTCGTGGGCGGTGGCCTGCACTGCCTCGCTGTCCAGTTGCAACGGGCTGCTGGGCACCATGCCGCCGAAACCGACATCGGTGATGTAGCGCACGCCGTCCAGGGTCACCAGGCTCAGGCGATGGGTGCGCGCGGTGTGCGCATCCGGCGGCCCGCCCATGACCACGCGGCCGGTGATGCCGCGCGCGTCGAAACCCAGCTCTTGCAACAACGCGAGGAACATCTGGTTGAGTTCATAGCAATAGCCGCCCCGCCCATCGAACAGTACTTTTTGCTCGACGCTGGGCAGGTCGATCGGCACCGGCAGGCGCAGCAGGGTCGACAGGCTTTCAAAGGCGAAGGTGCAGACGTGGCGCAGCTGCAACTCCTGCAGTGTCTGCAAGGTCGGCGGTGGCACGGTGTCGTAGCCCAGGCGTTGCAGGTATAGCTGGCTATGAATCAGTCGCGGCATGACACGGTCCTTGGGCACGGGGCGGGTGCGTCACTATGCCGTGCCGACGTGCGGATTGTCATTTTGAATGAACCTTTTTGAACACTCCCATATCCATCTATAACAAGACAGGGAGGCAACATGAGTACCGCAAAAATCTACACCATCCACTATCAGCTGCACGGTCAACCGAAGTCCTTTGTAGTGCGCGCCGAAGTGATGAACAACGCCGAGGCCTGGCACTGGGCGGCCGTTGATGCCGACATTGCACACGTCAGCCGAATCGGCCGCGTGGGTCACGAGCAGGTGAAGAAAACCACGCGTCCCTGGGCAGAAAAATACGGGATTACCGAAGTGACCTGGACACCACCCAAGTAAACAAAAGCCCCGCTCAATGGCGGGGCTCGTTTACTGCTTCAAGTCGCCCAACGGATCGTAGGGCGGCTTTTTTTTTGCCTCATCCTTATCCTTCTGATCCAACGGCGCGATTGCCGCACCGATGGGGTCGACCTGCGGGTCGGACACGTCCGGCGAGTCCGGGTCGAAGCCCAATTCATCCTTGTCACGCGCCTGTTCGTTGGAAGCCGGGCCATCTGGGCGTTTGTTCATTACCGTCTCCTGTTACAGCGGGCGAGCCTGGTCGTGGAGGTTTTCGAGGTCTTCCTCGACGCGCTCGACATCATCGTGTTCGTCACGCTCTTTCGGGTCATTGGGGCGCAACGCATCGTTGTCGCGCTCTTCTTCACCGGGTGTGCGATCGGGGTCGGGGGTACCGGGTGGCGGCTGCTTGTAGTCGGGCATGACGGTTCACCTCACGGGGGTTGTGGTGTACCCAGGTTTAGAGAAAGCCCTGGGAACCATCGTTCAACTTGATTGCGCAAAGCATGCGAAGATGCCAGCCCTATGTGGAGAAATGACCCGGATGTTCGAACTCAAACCCTGCGACCCCGTCACCTACCGCCAACAGACCCGCCGCAGTACGCTGATCGTGGCGGTGCTGTTCCTGGCCTTGGCGATGCTGCTGTCGAGCCTGGCGGTGATGCTGTTCGGCGAGCCCGGCGGTGACAACATGCGTTTCAATGTCGGCGGCGTCTTTGCCGGGGTGCTGGTCACCGTCGCCCTGGTGCGCGGGCTGTTCTGGAACCAGCCGTGGCTGGCGGCAGCGGTGTATGGCTGGCAGCTCAAGCGCAGCCTGATGAGCGTGACCAATGTGATGCACACCGTCACCGCGCGCGTGCAGGCCGATGACCCGACGGCGATCAAGCTGCTGCGCTTCTATCACCTGGGGCTGACGCAGATGCACGCGTTGGACGCCAACTCCAGCGCCCAGGCGCAACTGGCCGGGGAGATCCAGGCGCACGCCGCAAAGATGCAGGCACTGGGGATCGACGCCGAGCAAACCCGCCTCGATCCCGCCTGGCTGGAACGTCTTAAAAGCGCTTAAGCCAATACGCCGATACGTTGCCGATCCGGCCAGAACAGCGCCGCCTGGCCGCAGGGCCGGTTCGCCGCATCGAGCAAGGTCCACACCACCCCGGCATAAATCATGAAGGGCTGGTTATGCGCGTCCACCCGCCAACCGCTGTAGCCCTCGGCGATGCCATGGGCGCTGACCTGTTCCAGCAGCGCCTGGCGTGCGGCGCGGTCCAGTTCCGAGGCACTGAACCGCGACGGCATGCCGATAAAGCGCTCGCGCGGGTATTTGAAGCACTGCAAGGCGCATTCATTCGCGTAGGTAAAACACGGGTCCGCTGCGCCATCATGGGCCAACAGACTGTAGGGCGCCTGGGTGTGCAGCCAGTCCAGGCGTTGTTGCGGATCCAGGTGAGCGGGCGTCGGCAGTCCCTGGCCGGTCCAGTGGCGATAGGCAGCGTCCAGCGCCTGTATCAAGGGTTCTTGTCGGGACACACACAACCTCAGCTTGTCAGTTGGAAATCCTCGCGCGCCAGCAGAACACCGCGCTCACGGCAATCGCCGCGCCGGCCACGCCGAACACCCACGGTGCCGAGGCGATCGGCAGCAGCAGGCCCGCCAGCAACGGCCCCAGGCCCGCGCCGATATCACGCCACACCGCATTGGAGGCCAGGGCCGACACGCGCATCGAACCGGGGTTGCGCTCGGCCACCAGGGTGGTCACCAACGGCAGTTGCAGCGCACGCAGCACCAGCACCGCCGCTGCGCCGACAATCACCCAATAGCTGCCGAACGCGGTGAGGGCCAGGGCACTCAGGAACGAAAACAGCAACAGCATCGACGTCGCACCAAAGCGTTGGGCAGCATGGCCGCCGAGGGGGCTCAGGAGCATTTCGGAGACATAACGCAGCGCCATCAAGCCACCGGCGATCAACACCGCATCGCCGCCGAGCAGCTTCTGCGCCTGGATCGACAGGCCAAAGATAAACAGCCCGTCGAGTGCCACCCCTTCGATAAACGACCACAGCGCCACGCTGTCGGGCCACTTGAAACGCCGCCCCGGGGTGCTGTGCAAATCATGTCCGACAGTAGGCAGGCCGCGCGCCATCCACAAGCCCACGAGGCAGCACCCGGCCAGAATCAGAAAAATCGGACGCGGCCCGGCCCACATTGTCAGCCAGCCACCCAGTGGCAACGCCAGCATCGGCCCGAGGGCGATCAACGCCCGCGACCGCCCTGCCCGGCGCGCGGCACCGGCCGGTTCCGCGGTCGCCAGCACTTGGGTCGAGAGGTTCAGCGCGGCAAAACACAAGCCCCAGACCAGTCGCAGCCCGAGCAGCGCCGCAAAGCCCGACAATACCGAATTGCCCAGCGCGCACAGCGTGGCGGCCCCGGCGGCGATCATGCAGGTCAGCCGGTCGCCGTTGCGCGCGTAGAAATTCAATACATGGCGGTAACCGAAAATCCGCACCAGGCGGTTGGCTGCCAACAGCACCCCGGCCTGCGCCAGGGTGATGCCGAAGGCCTGGGACTCCATGGGCAGCAACAGGTAGAGCAACACGTCACTGGGCAGGCATAAGGCGAGGGTCAGCGCGGCGCGGCGGGACTGGGTATCAGCGGTACGGAGGGCCAGGCTGGACATAAATCTGAAACATCCCGAAATATTCAGGTCGCCACGGTAGCCTTCCCACCGCGGGTTTTACAACGGCTTTTTCCCATAGGGCAGCAAACGCAAGCCACTGGCCACGGCGCCCACCAGCGCGAATGCACAGCCCAGCCACAAGGCATACTGCGGGCCGCTGCCGACAAACAGGTGGAAACACAAGGCCACCAACGACGCCCCCAGTGTCTGCCCGAGCAAGCGTGAAATCGCCACGATACCGCTGGCACCGCCGCTGCGTGCCAATGGCGCGCTGGTCATCAACGCCTTGAGGTTGGGCGACTGAAAGAAACCGAAACCGGCACCGCACAACGCCATGCGCCAACCGATATCGAACGCCGAGGCGCCGCTACCCAGGCTCGCCAGTGCGGCCATGCCCACACTCAGCATCAGCAGGCCGATGCCGCACAACGCGCCCAGCGATACGCGGTCCGCCAGGCGTCCGGCCACCAGCGCCATCACCGCAACCACCGCCGGCCACGGCGTCATCAGGAAACCGGTTTCCACCTGGCTATGCCCCAGCACCGCCTGCAACAGGAACGGCAGTGACACAAACGCCAGGCCCTGGGCACTGAAGGCACAGATTGCCGTCAGGGACGACAAGGCAAACACCGGCCGCTTGAACAGGTCCAGGGCCAGCATCGGCGCCGGGTGCCCGGCCTGGCGACGCAACAGCAACGCACCGCACACCAGCGCCACGGCGATCAGGCCCAGGGTCAGCGCGCCCTCGGCGCCATGCACCGCCGTGCCCAGGCCCAGCACCAACAGGGCAAACAGCCCGGCACACAGCACCGCCGCCCACCGGTCGAAGGCGTGCCCGGTCATCGGCAGGGTCGGCAATGAGCGCAATCCCAACGCCAAGGCCAGCAGCCCCAAAGGCACGTTGATCAGGTACAGCCAGTGCCAGGTCGCCACCGAGAGGATGGCCGACGCTGCGGTCGGCCCCAGGGTAAACGCCAGCCCGACGACCAGCGAGTTATAGCCGAGGCCACGCCCGAGCATTTTCGACGGGTAGATATGCCGCAGCAGCGCGGTATTCACGCTCATGATCGCCGCCGCCCCCAATCCTTGCACCACCCGCGCAGCGGTGAGCGTGACCAGCGAACCGGCCAGCCCGCAAAACAGCGACGAGAGGATAAACACCAGCAACCCGCCGAGGTACACGCGGCGATGCCCCAGCACATCACTCAGGGACGCGAACGGCAGCACCGTGGCGATAATCGCCAGTTGATAGGCGTTGACCACCCAGATCACCGAGGCGGAATCGGTGCCGATCCCTTCGGCCAGGGTCGGCAGTGCGGTGTTGACGATGGCCGTGTCCAGGGTGGCCATGCCGATCCCCAGGGAGATCGCGATCACGGCCGGCAGGCGTTTGTTGAGGGGCAGCCCATCGGCAACAGAAGACATGAACAATCCGCACAGGTGGCAAAGGTGTCTAGATTACGGGCAGATCGGGATTTTTTCAGTGAGTGATTGCCTGGCTGTCGAAATTTTCATGTTCGCCAGTGCGCGGTGGTCGCCATCAATGCCACCGCTTCGGCGAAGCCGGCCTGTGCCGAGGTGTTGAGCGTGACCATGCCCACACACCGACTCGGCTTCAGGCTGGCCGTCCGGGCCGCCACCCGCGCGCCCAGTTCCAGGCCGGCCAGCAGCGCCTCGGGGATGTGCAGGGCGTTCATCAGTTCCAGCACGTCCTGGCCCAGCACCGCCTCATCGGCGCTGCGCAGGGAAGGCACGATCACGCGAAAACCCTGGGCCGCCAATGGCGCTGTCATTTCGGCGAACGCGCCGACATCCGCCGCCAACAACAGGATCGCGTGGCCCTCCTCCGGCCCTGCGGCTTCATAACGCATCTCGAATTCATCGGTGCTGACCTGTTGCAGCGCCAACGTCGGCATCGACACGGTCACGCTGGCCAACAGTAAAAAACCACGCCGATCAACCATCACTCACCTCCACGATCAATTCACTGCCCAGCCATCCGGCCAGGTATTCACCGGCCCGCGCCACGCCGGCTTCTTCGCCCAGCCGCGCCACCAGCCATTCGCACAACCCGGCAAAACTGCCGTCGCCCTGAAGCTGCGCCAGCGCTTGAAACTCCAACGCATCCACCGGGCGCAAACGCGAGGTGAACTGGCGCCGCCACACCAGCACGCCGCCCGCCGCCTCCAGCATCTGCGCCGGCGGTGCGGGCTGCGCCTGCCAGAGCGCCGACCAGATGGCATCGGCATTGGTGGTCAGGGCGTGGCAACGCAGGGACGGCGCGAGGCGCAGTACCGCCGTGTCCCACTCCAGCGTGGCCAGCGCCTCCAGTGCCAAAGGTTGGGCATCGGCGGCGACAAAGGCCTGGTTGAGGGCCGATTCGATCCAGGCCAGCTCATGCACATCCGGGTTGTGGGGGAACACCTCCAGCAACGTCGGGTAAAACCCCTCGGGATAGGCATCCAGGGTCCAGGCGTGCGGCGGATGCCGGTCGATATGGGTAATGCTGGCGGCCAGGAAGGCCTCGTCACCGAGCCAACGGCGCAGGTGTGGAAACGCCTGCTCCAGGCACGCGACCAATTGCGCACGATAGTTGTTCTGGTACACCGCCAGGCCCGCGCGGTGATTGCCCAGCGCGCTCGCAGCGTCATCCGCCGCACTGACCAGCCAGTGGCGAAAGGTCTGCTGGAGTTCGGCCAGGTTCATCGCCGCGCCCCCACCGCACGCGCCATCGACAACTCATGCAGCAGCTCGGCGAGAGGCGGGAGGTGATCGTCGCGCTCGATCATGGTCGCCACCGGCCCGACCCGTGCGATGGCCTCGGCGTACAGGTCCCAGACCCCGCTGCACACCGGGCTGTCATGGCTGTCGATCAATAACTCGGCGCCCTGGCTGTGGCCGGCCAGGTGAATCTGGCGCACGCGCTCGGCCGGGATCCCGTCGAGAAAATCCCGTGCATCAAAGCCATGGTTGCTGGCACTGACATACACATTGTTGACGTCCAGCAGCAGCTCACAACCGGTGCGCTGGGCCATGGCGGTGATAAAAGCCCACTCACTCATGGACGCGCCCTCGAAGGCCAGGTAGCTGGAAGGGTTTTCAAACAACAGGGTGCGGCCCAGGGCTTCCTGGGCCTGGTGGATGTTCGCGCACACGCGGTCGAGTGCTTCGTCGGTGTAGGGCACGGGCAACAAGTCGTGGGCGTTGAAGGCGCCGCTGCGCGACCAGCTCAGGTGGTCGGAGACGAACAGCGGGTCAATCTCGTCCACCAGCGCCTTGAGGCGCCGCAGGTAGTCCGGGTCGAGCCCTTCGGCGCTGCCAATCGACATCGATACACCGTGCAGCGCCACCGGGTGCCGCTCGCGGACCTGGCGCAGGATATGCCGTGGCTGGCCGCCTGCGACCATAAAATTTTCGGAGATCACTTCGACGAAATCCACCGGCACCGAGGTTTCCAGGAAGTCGCAGTAGTGCTCCTTGCGCAGCCCCAGGCCGTAGCCTGCAAAGTGCGCGGTCGAATTCGACATGATCGCTTCTCCATCAAAAACGGTGGCGAGGGAGCTGACTCGCCACCCAGGGGCGTTACTTCGGCTCAGTCAGGGTGCCGCCGGCCTTGAGGCATTCGGAAGGGGTCTTGACGATCACGCCTTCGCCCTTGCAACTGTTGAGGCCCTTGCAGTCGTTCTTGGCGGTGGCGCAGAGGCTGGTGCCCTTGCAGGTGTTGACGCCGTAGCAGCGGCCGGGTTTTTCCTGCTGGTCGGCGGCGCTGGCGGCCGAGGCGAATGAAGCAGAAGCCATGGCGATCAGGGCGGCGGCAGCGGCAAGGCTCAAGCGGGATTTGAGTGCAGTGTTCATGGTGTTTTCCTTTTGGGGGTGTGGGTTATTTGATGACCGCAGCCGCGTCTTCGATGACCTTCGCCACGGCTTCGGGCTGGGAGATGTACACCGAATGGCTGGCCTTGATTTCCGTGACCTTGGAGCCGGCACGCTGGTACATCCAGCGCTGCAGGTCCGGGCTCAGGGCGCGGTCTTCGGTGGAGACCACCGCGTAGCTCGGCTTCTTGTGCCAGGCCGCGGCCCACACGGTGCCGCCGAACAACGCCGTGGTCGCCGGAACCTGCGAGGCGGCCATGAAATCGGTGCGGTTGGTGGTCAGGTCGGCGGCAAAGTCGGCATTGAACCGGGCGCGATCAAAGAACAGGTGACCGTCGCGGCTCGGCTTGATGTCATCGCTCGGCGCCGGCATCGAGCCGATCAACTGGGCCATGTTTTCGCCGACTTCCGGCTGCAGGGCCGCGACGTACACCAGCGACTTGACCTTGTCGCGGTCGCCGGCAATCGAGATCACCGCGCCACCGGAGCTGTGGCCCACCAGCACCACCGGGCCGACCTGCTGCTCCAGCACTTCACGGGCTTCGGCCACATCGGCGGCGAGGTTTTCGTGGCCCTGGTGCACCACGGTGACCTTGTAGCCCTTGTGAATCAGGATGTCGTGGACCACGCGCCAGCCAGAGCCGTCGACGAACGAGCCGGGCACGATCACCACGCTCTTGCCGGTGCCGGGTTGAGGTGCGTCGGCCGCCTGGGCCAACAGCGGAACAGTCATGGCCATGGCAATGGCCAGGGAAGAAAGCATACGCATCAGGATGTCTCCATTAAGGGTTGCAACGTTTAGCCCGGATCACGCGGTCCAACGACCAGGCCCCACCGCCATACGCCAGCAGCGGCAGCAACAGGCCCGCCCAGGTCAGGTGCACCGGCCAGGCGTCGGGGTACACGAAGACCTCGATCACCAGGGTCATGCCCAGCAGCGCGGCGGCAGCCGGACGGGTCAGCAGGCCCAGTACCAGCAGCAGCGGGAACAGGTGCTCGGCGTAGGTCGCCAGGTGGGCGGCCCACTCCGGCGGGATCAACGGCAAGGCGTATTCCGAGCGAAACAGCGTGTAGGTCGAAGGCTTGAGTTCAAGAAAACCTGTGACCTTGGTGCGTCCCGACAGGAAGAACACCGCCGCGATCCCCAGCCGCGCGACCAGCAACAGCAGTGCCGGTGGCAGCAGGCGCTGGATCACGGCTGCTCCGTCAGGCTGCCGTAGCCTTTGGGCGTCTTGATCTGGGTGCAGGTGCCTTTGTCCACCAGTACCCAGGCGTTGCCCTGGTAGTCGGCGGTGGCGGTGCCGGCGCACGAGGTACCTTTGCCGGCGGCGCAGTCGTTGGCCCCGGCCAGGGACACGCCGAAGCATTTTTCCTGGGGCTTGGGTTCATCGGCGTGGGCCACCGCCGCAAAGGCGCTGAGGGACAGCGCAAGGGTGGCCGCGAGGGCTGCGTAGGAACGCTTCATCGGTGTATCTCCTGGCTTGACTGAGTGTGACCAGGGCGCGAGTGGCGGTACGTGACCGCCGGCGCCGGCTGGTGGACAGAGTTAAAGCCAGGCGTGTATCCGCTCTGTGTCGCGAACACGCCAGAACGTCATGCCGGTGTATCAGCAAGGTCCAGGGATACAGTGGGATACACGGCAGCAGTCATTGCCGTGGTGCGGGGCTGAGGCCGGCGTTTGCGCAGAGGGGGAATCTGCTGGGCGGACGGCCTGCAGAGGCAAGGCCCGGCACACTCAAGGTGTGAACGGGCCTGGCGAATGCGCAGGGTCAAACCCGCCGGCAGCGACTTTTCAGAGCGGCGCGGTAACCGCCATCGCACTCAGGTCCAGGTGCCCGTCCTTGACCGGCGGGCACCAGTAATAGCCGCCGGTCAACGGCGTGCTGATGCGGTACAACCCGTCGACGATGCCATCCTCCAACCCGCTCATGCGACGCAGTTGCGCTTCAAACGCATCGAAGGAATGGCCGAACGCGAGGAACATCAACCCCGCCTGGCCGTTCTCGGCCCAAGGCATCGAGCGGCGCACCACGAACGCTTCCGGGGTGAAGCTCTCCTGGGCAGTGCGCTTGGTGTGGGCGGATTCGGGGGCGTCCTCCAACTCTTCGTTGTCGCCATGGCGCCGGCCGATGATGTGGTCGCGCTCCTGGGCCGGCAACGCGGCAAACCCGTCAAGATCGTGCTGCCATTGCTGGATCGCGGCAAAGCTGGCGCCGCTGTCGGTCAGGGCGGCGTCAACGGCGGCGTCGTCGTGTGGGTTTTCGGTACCGTCCTCGTAGTCGGTGAGGTCAAAACCGGTCTTGAAGCGGAACCCCTCCGTCGATTGCTCCAGGCGAAACGCCGGCGCCAGGGCCTTCTCCAGCGCACGGCTACGCAACAGCAACTCACCGCGATCCACGCCGTGCAACCACACCCACAACGCCTGCTGGGTCGACGGGTTGTGCGCCCCCGGACCACTGACCGCCGGGAATGCACGCAAGCCGTCAATGCGCGCGCCCAGCGCGTTTACCAGCGGTTCACCCAACCCGACCACTGCCGCCGAATCGGCCAGTTGCACCAGCGCGTCAAGCGCAGCGGGCACGGCTGCCAGGGTATCCACGGCAAAAAACAGGTGGCGCGCCTGCAAAGGCACCGGTGCGGCAAGAATGCCCGGCTGGTACTGACTCATGTGAACTCCTTCTGAAAAGCCGCGCAGTTTACCCCAACGCGCGCGGCCAGCGCGGGCTTGTGCTCGAGGTTTTCCAGGCAGCGCGGATCGAGGCCCAACTGCGCCTTCAACTGCGCCCACCCCTTGGGCGTGACCTGCACTGCACGGGACGCTTTCGCCCGGCGCAGCCAGCCGGCGGGCTGCTGTAACGCGTCTGGCCCTTGCCATACAGACCTTGGATGGGTGACTCTCTAGTCATGTTTTGCAACTATTCCAGGGGTAGTGACATGACCACCAGCAACCTGCTCGCCCAGCTGTTTCCCGCCTCCGCCGCGGACATTCCCGAACAGTTTCGCCTGGCGGCGCCCATTGAACAGCGTGATTACCTGGTAGATGGCCAGTTGCAGGTATGGAACGGCCCATTGGCCCAGGTGCTCAGCCCGGTACAGCTGGGGGACGAGCGGGTGCATATCGGCAGCACGCCGCTGCTCGACGCCGACACCGCCCTCCTCGCCCTCGACGCCGCCGTGCGCGCCTACGACCGGGGCCAGGGTGAATGGCCGACGATGCGCGTGGCCGACCGTATCCAGCACGTCGAAGCGTTTTTGCGGCGCATGCGCGAACAGCGGGATGCGGTGGTCAAGCTGCTGATGTGGGAGATCGGCAAGAACCTCAAGGACTCGCAGAAAGAGTTCGACCGCACCTGCGACTACATCACCGACACCATCAATGCGCTCAAGGAACTCGACCGGCGCAGCAGCCGCTTCGAGCTGGAACAGGACACGCTCGGGCAGATCCGCCGCGTGCCGCTGGGCGTGGCGCTGTGCATGGGACCTTACAACTACCCGCTGAACGAGACGTTCACCACGCTGATCCCGGCGCTGATCATGGGCAACACCGTGGTGTTCAAGCCGGCCAAGCTCGGCGTGCTGCTGATTCGGCCGCTGCTGGAAGCGTTCCGCGACAGCTTCCCGGCCGGGGTAATCAACGTGATCTACGGCAGCGGCCGTGAAACCGTGAGTGCGCTGATGGCCAGCGGCAAGATCGATATCTTTGCGTTCATCGGCACCAACAAGGCCGCCAGCGACTTGAAGAAGCTGCACCCCAAGCCGCACCGCTTGCGTGCCGCGCTGGGCCTGGATGCGAAAAACCCCGGCATCGTGCTGCCCGATGTGGACCTCGACAATGCGGTCAGCGAAGCGGTCACCGGCTCGCTGTCGTTCAACGGCCAACGCTGCACCGCGCTGAAGATCCTGTTTGTGCACGAGGACGTGGTCGAGCGTTTTATCGAGAAATTCAACGCCAAGCTGGCCACCCTGAAACCGGGCATGCCGTGGGAAGACGGCGTCGCCCTGACCCCGTTGCCGGAAGCCGGCAAGGTCGACTACCTCAACGCGCTGGTGGCGGATGCGACCCAGCACGGGGCCCAGGTGGTGAATGCCAATGGCGGCACCTCACGCGGCACATTCTTCTACCCGGCCGTGCTGTACCCGGTGAACCCGCAGATGCGCGTGTACCACGAGGAACAGTTCGGCCCGGTGGTGCCGATCGTGCCTTACCGCGACCTGGACAGCGTGATCGAGTACGTCCTCGACTCGGACTTCGGCCAGCAACTGAGCCTCTTCGGCACCAATGCCGTGGAAGTCGGGCGCCTGGTCGACGCGTTCGCCAACCAGGTCGGCCGGATCAATATCAACGCCCAATGCCAGCGCGGGCCGGACACCTTCCCGTTCAACGGGCGCAAGAACTCGGCCGAGGGCACGCTGTCGGTACATGACGCGCTGCGCGTGTTCTCGATCCGCACCCTGGTGGCCACCAAATTCCAGGAAAGCAACAAGGCGCTGGTCAGCGATATCCTGCGCAACCGTGACTCAAGCTTCCTGACCACCGACTACATTTTCTGACAGCAGGCTTCTGTAGGCGCTTGGCCTGCGATGCAAACACCTCGGTGCTGCAGACCCACCGGGCGGATGCTATCGCAGGCAAGCCAGCGCCCACAGTGGCTCGAGTTAACCCTGACTTTTTGAGGCCCCTTCAATACCGATGAACCTGCCCCTGTTTGCCCGGCGCCTGCTGCGCCCCCTGCTCTACCCCTACCGCCGCTATCGGCATGCCAAGCTGATCCACGCCGTGCGCGTGTCCATCGGCCTGCTGGCAACGATCCTGCTCACCACCGGCATCAACCTGCCCCATGGTGAGTGGGCCTCGGTGACCATGTTGATCGTGATCGGCGGCCTGCAGCACCACGGCAATATCGGCAAGAAAGCCGTGGAGCGCGCCTACGGCACCCTGATCGGCGCCAGTGTCGGCTTGCTGCTGGTGGTGCAACAGGCCTACTTCGGCCTGCCGTTGCTCACCTACCTGTTGATGTCAGTGGTGTGCGGGTTCTTTTCCTACCACGCCATCGGCAAGGGCGGGTACATCGCGCTGCTGTCGGCGATCACTGTGTTTATCGTCGCGGGGCATGGCGACAACCCGATCTCGGACGGTTTGTGGCGCACGGTCGATATCCTGATCGGTATCGTGCTGGCCCTGGCCTTCTCGTTCGCCCTGCCGCTGTATGCCGTGTACTCATGGCGCTACAACCTGGCCAGCGCCCTGCGCGACTGCGCCGCGATCTATAGCCGCATCATCAATGGCCAGTCGGTGACTGACGATGAACACCTGAAACTGCTCAACCGCCTCAACGCGGCGATGCTGCAACTGCGCTCGCTGATGCCGTCGGTGTCCAAGGAAGTGCGCATCTCCATGACCGAGCTGGACGCGATCCAGCGCCACCTGCGCATGTGCATCAGCACCCTGGAGATCCTCGGCAACACCCGGCCCGACCCACGCGATGAACAGGCGATGGCGCGCATGCAGGTGATGTTGAAAGCCGAGCACCGGCAGATCCGGGTGCAACTGGTGGGAATGGCGCGGGCGTTGAAGTCGGGGGTGACGGAACGGCTGGAACGGCCGAGCCACATCACCGGCAACGAACCTGCGCTGGATGCGCCGGTGTACAGTGCGCTGGATGGGTATCGGTTGTTGACGGTGCAGTTGGCGGCGAACGTGGATGCGATGCGGGGGCGGCTGGCCAAAAGCGCGAAGCGGTGGGGGATTTAAGGCGATTAAAAAAGGCCGACTCAGGTATGAGTCGGCCATATGATTTTTTCGTGACGTAAAAAAAAGGGACAGTTCATTGGAAATCGAACTGTCCCGGCTTTTACAGAGTTAAGAGGTAGAGGTCAGATCCTCTGTAGACACCAAGCGCCAAAATTAGCGTTAGCGTCGTAAATGTATTGGCAGAGTGCCGCACGCGCAGTGCTGTCGTAGTAAATTGAATGATTAGCGGCGCAGCCTACTCCTCGGTCATCGCAATACCAATAATTTCTAACGGCTGGCCAAGGTGCTTGATATCTACGCTTCATATCATTCTCAGCGGTGAGATCCACGGCGAGAGCTAGATTAGTATTCCTCCACGCCAAGGCGGCACCGAAAGAAAGTGCCAAACCATTTTGAAGCAGGCGATAGACATTGCTTACCTGAACAACATAGGAGGCAGTCGAATTGTTTCGATCGCGAGCAGTAATCGTTGATGACCCGTTTGCGTTTCCGATCACGTACCCGGTTGCAGCGTTAACGGCGGCGACATCTGTTTGATGGATGTTCACGCTTGACACCTACTAAATTTCCAGACTTCCACATCCGATCGCTGATATGCAGCGACGAAGCGAAGGCTAGACATTGGAGTGAGCAGGCGTTAGGCCGTGGGATTGTCTAGGAAGCGGTCTGCAAGTTAAGGAGATATGGATTGCTGGTCTTTGAGCGTTTGTAGTGAGGTACTAAAAGCGGATGAAATTGTCGATTAAATAAGCCGTCGCGTTTGTCCGCAATATGAAAGCGGGATATCCCTTGGCTTGTGTAGAGACAAGGTTCTGGGTCTCCCGCTCTTGCCGCACTGTCTCTTTTTTACTTCTCCGTGAGTCTTTTAGTTTACGTGATAGCGATACCATCGTAGACCGCTGTTGCAACCGCTCTTACTTCGGTGCCAGTTTGTATTCCGAGGAGAAAATGTATATTCGGCGGCAAGTAGATTTCTGAGCTCCAAGTTATATCGCGGATAGGCCAGTTGCTTCCAAATATAGCCGTTAGATCATACAGTTCATGGAGCCCTGGAATTCTGCCGTATGGTAGGGCTGCGGCTCGCATTGCGCTATATGTACCTGTCCCAAGAGTATAGCAACTTCTATAAGTACCCATGATCTGGATGTTATAACTAGCGGTCTGTTGAGCGCTATCTATCACAGTGATAGTGGCAGTCCCCAATCCCTTGATCGTTACTCTGCCATTTGTGGCATCTACTGAAGCAATGCTTGAGTCACTGGATGAGTATGTATAAGGTTTAACGCCTCCGCTGGGTAGGCGCACGGAGCCAAAGTAAGCAATGTCTGTGGGCCCGAAATTAACCAACAGAAAACGCAGGTTGGGAATGATTCTGGGTGTTGTATCAAGCACCAGTGCCGGGGGGCGAATGGCAATGAGGCTGTAACGGGTATCAGGAAATGACAGTGCCTTCGCCTTATCCGCACTACCATCAAACGCCACCTCGCACTTGACAGTGACCTCACTGTTATTCGACAAACCGGCCAGCCAACTGCGTAACACCACCTTGTCGACCAATCCATTTGCAGCCTCTGTTGCGTTGATGGCAACGCCATTGAGCACAGGCAAATCGGCCGTCCCGGCACTGCTGCAAGTAATCCACACCCGCTGCCCCGTAGCACTGAAATGCCATTTCGCCACTGCAGCCAGCGCGTTGCCAGTAAATGTGTTCAGATCCAATCTTCCCCCCGTAGCGATGTTATTAATGATTGCGCGTGGCAAGTTCGCCGCAGAAATCGGTGTGACCGTCACGGTGACGGTATCGGATGGTGTGGTCGCGCCGCTACGCGTTACCTCGTACCTGAGGGTGAACGTCCGGTTACTGCTGCCGATATTGGCCGCGATGGCGCCGGAGGGAATCGTGAAGTCAACGGAGCCACTTGTGCTGCCGTCCTTGGCTGCAATGTCGGGAGAGCCCGCAGCACCGTTACCCACCATGAAGACTTTGATACGGTCGGTTCCCTGCATGTCGGGGTAGGACACCCGCACCGTACCGCCATTCAAGGCGCTCAACGGAGCCAGGGTCACCGAGGCACCACTGCCGGCCGCTTGAATCAGCACGGGCAGGGGCAAGTCCCTAAGTGCTAAGCGCACCGTGTAGATGGACTGCTGGAACAGTTGGGCGTTGGCCTCGACAGCGCTGCCGTCAAAGGTCACTCTGCAGGTGACGGTGATCTGTTGATTGTTCGGCAATGCCGCGAGCCAACTGCGCAGGACTGCCTTGTTCGCCAGCCCGTTCTGCGCTTCCGGCGCCGTAATCGCGACGCCATCGAGCACGGGCAAATCAGCTGAACCAGCACTGCTGCACCTCAACCAGACGCGCTGGCCGGCCACACTCAAGCGCCACTTGGCGACAGCAGCCGTCGGGTTGCCGGTAATGGTGCTGAGATCAAGTATGCCGCCACTGGCAACATTGTTGATCAACACTGGTGGAAGGTCTGATGCGTTGATTCGCTGCACGGTTAACGTCTGAATAAAGGAGTCCACCGGTTCGCCATTGATGGTGGCGATATAACGCAATTCGATGGTCTTGCCCACGCTGTCGGCGAGGATCTTCTGGCTGATGGCAAAGTCAACACGACCGCCGTCCAGGCCGTCCTTGGCGGCGATGCTGGCCATGGTGCCATCAGGGTAGATCCAGTGGGGTTGAATTCGGTGCGAGCCATTCATCCCCCCATAGGCGACCGTCACCGAGGCGGTATTTTCGTAGTCCAGCGGGTAAATGCTCAGGTTAGCGCCGATACGGTTGGCGAAGGCCGGCGCCGGCAATGTCGAAGGAATCGCCTGCACAATATGCTCGCGTACTCCAAACAACACCGCCTGATCCTTGCTCAAGCTTTCGGACAAGGTCACCCAGAAGCGGATGGTCAGCCGCGAGCCATCCTTGAGCCGGCGCAGTTTGTCTACCGGCGCAGGCGGGGAAATACCATTCGTCTCGCCAATGGTGGTGACCAGATTGGCCGTGTAGGTGTTCTCGATAAACGGCGTGTCATCAGCATAAGTGCCCTCGTAGGTCATCCACATACGCTGGTTGGCCGCGATGAAGTTCCACACGGAAACACGCGTGCGGGCGGCATCGTTGATTTGCGACAGTTGCAACACCATGCTGTCGCCCACTCCGTCAATGGTCGGCGTAGGCAATCCGGTCAGTGGCAGCAGTTCCAGGTTCAATACATCTGACTCGTAGGGAATGGCACCGCGGAAAAAATGGTACTGCACGCTGATGCGATTGCCGCTGTGGCGAATACCTTTGGCGATAAACTCGCTTGGAATCGGAACGCTCACCTCGTTGGTGGCGGGGTTGCCCTGCACTTCTGTGGCGTAGCTGCCGTTGCCATCGGGGCTGAGCCAGTCGATAAAAATCCGATCGGTCGCATGCATCGGCCGGAATTTCACGATTACGTGGGCGCCCGACAAAGCTGCCAACGGGTCGAGACGATCCGGGAAGCGCTGGGCTTCGGCGACTTCCGGGCGGTCCAACTCCACACCCACGCCAACGGTGAGGTTCAGCACTTCCGAGCGCAATACCTGCCGGGGTGGTCCGACGCGTTCCAGGCTGTAGCTGATGCGCAGGCTGCCGTTGAGGTTGAAGTCGAGGATGGTGCGGCTGACCGGGAATGTCAGTGGCTGGCCCTGGGTCGCCGCATTGACATGAATGGTGCCATTCGCCGAGCCGCCCAAGGCTGAACCGACGCAAATCCAGTGGTACACGTCGCCGTCTCGGGCATCGAGGTAGGGCAAGGTCAGCAGCACGGTCGGGCCGGGAATGCGGTCGGGGTTGATATTGTTGCCTTCGGTGCCCTGAAGCTGCGGCTGCGGCATGTCGACAACACGTTCGCCCACTTGGGCACCCACCTCTGCCGATTTGCGCGTGGTGACACCGTCGGTCACCACGTAGTAGAAATAAATCAGGCCCAGGCCGTTGAACTGTTGCAGGTCCTCCTTGCTGACATAACGGCTGCCACCCTGGGTGCCCGCCAGTTGGGAGTCGATATAGGGTGTACCACCGCCGCCGGGTATGCGGTGCTCGATGTACAGGGTTTCCAGCCAGTCGGGGTTGTGCGGTTCGTAGAAAGGTATGGTGACGGTGATGTCATCCTCAGGGTCAATCAAGCCCAGTTCGATTGGGTTGATCGTCACTCCCGGCATTGACACTGGTGTGCCGATCACGGTGACGGTGATGCTGCCGGATTTCCCGATGAAGACGCCGTGGGCATCTTCTATCACGAATGAAACCCGGAAGGAGCCGCCGACGATCTGCTTGATGACATCGTTACTGACCGGGACAGTGGTCAGGTATGTATTGGTCGCGTTCACCGCAGGCAGGGTAAATGGCGGGGTCGAACCATCCGCCAACGTGGCATACAGGGTGGCGATGACCTTGTGTGGCGGATTGGGTGCGGGAATCTGGCGGCCAGTGAAGCACGAGAGGGTAAAGACCGCGTCGCTCTGGGTATCGACATCAACCTGGGTTGATTCAACACTATCGATCATAAAGATCGGCGCTTCCAGCAGGCTGGGGTCCAGTTCGCTCATCAGGATGTAACGCTTGGAATACGCGTATTTTTCCCCGGACATGTTCTCCACCACGTCCTGCACCCGAAAGCGCAAGGTCAGGGGCCCCAGTTGGCCGCCCTGGAGGATGATGTCTTTGCTGACGAAAATCCGGATCGGTCCGCTGCCGGCCGCCTCTGCAGGGCTGACAATGTGTATGACGAAGATGCCGTCCCAGGACAGTTCGATACGGTCGTTCTGGCGGATATGTTCATACGGTTCAATCAGGCACCAGACGCCGCCCTCGGCAATTAACCGATCAATCGTCGACCCTTCCGGCAAGCCCTCGACGGTCATCACCAGGCCGGTATGCCACTCACTGCCCGGGTCAGTATCAGTGCCGCCGGGGCGAGTGGTCTTGATCAGGATGGTCTGCAACGGCGAGGTGCTCTCCTGAAAGGTGCCGGCGCGCAATACCCGGCCGTACATCGGTATCTCGCCTTCAGGAACATGCTCTCTGGGCACGAACAGACCGTATCTCGGCTCGTCCTCAAGGGCAATATCGGCCGCTACTGCGTTAAGCAGATCATCCAGGTAAAGGCCGTAAAAGTCGGAAAGGCTCCACCCGGTCCACTTTTCAAACACGAAGTAGGCATACGGGGTGACATGGCGGATGGCCAGGCCGTACACGGCGTTTTCCGGGTAAAGGGTGGCGTGCAGTGGGATATGGGGGTAGGCGGAAAAAGGCGGGTCGAGGTCTTCGATCCGCCGGGGGCTGTTGGCCGTTGGGTTGGGGGTGTTGTAGACCACCATGTCCTGTGACAGCAGCAGCGGTGGGGCTTCATCACCGCGGGAATCGGCGGCGGGATCAACGGGTAGATTGGACATGGAACGGACTCCTTGCTGGAGGGGATGCGCGCGGAAATAGGCGCGCATGAGGCAAGGAAAATCAGACACCCGCAGGGAGTGAGCGTCTACCTGTCAGAATTGACAGTAGCGACGGACGGCAAATCGCTCATGGAAAAATCAGAAAAGCCTCACTGGACAAAACTTCAAACCTTCACACTTTTTCTTACATATTTTTCACGTTTTATTCACATCCCAAGACGTAGGGTAAAGCCTCATCCGTTACAAACGTTGCACATCAAGCCCGCCGCCCCAGCGGGCTTTTTTTTGCGCGTTTTTTGCCAGGATCGACTCCCCGGCGAAAAACCCAGGCGCCGCGTTCAGTTTGAAATTGAACGTTATCGCTTTGAGTTTTTCGCCGGCAAACCGGCATCTACAGGACTATCAGCGCGTAGCCTTGGCGGCCGGGGCTGCCGCTTGCTCGCGAATGGCACGCTGGGTATCCAGCACCTTGGCCAAGGCGTTTTCGGCTTCCGGGCTTTGCTGGGGCACCCGAATGGCCGCGGACACCAGGGTGATCAGCTTGGCCATGACTTCGGCGTCAGTGGCTGGGCGTCCCAGGCTCATGGAGTTCATCAGCAGGCGCAATTCGGTGCCGGCCATGACCCCGGAAATGGCCTTGAGCGCAAATTGCAGGCGCACGCCCAGCTCATTGCGCGGCAGGTCCGGCAGCGCCAGGGCAAAGGCTTCGAAAAAGCGCTGGAATACCGGCTGGTAATGGACCTTGAGGTATTCCTGGATAAACGGCGACGTGTCGCTGTAGACCCGCCCCAGGAACCGGATGAACGAGCGCCCTTCCCCGCTGGCACTCGCCGGGTCACTGCGCTCCAGGCCCATGGCCGGCGCAAACAGCACCCCGAGCAACGTGTCGCAGTCCAGCGGCCCGTCGGATTCGGCTTCGCAGCGCGCCAGCAGTTCCAGGCGCTGCTCGTTGAGCGGCTCGAGGCGCTGCATCAGCAGGGTTTTCATCAGGGAATCCTTGTCCCCGAAGTGATAATTCACCGCGGCCAGATTCACCTGGGCACGCTCGGTGATCTGCCGCAGCAGCACGGCGTCGTAGCCGTATTTGATGAAGAGAGCCTCTGTCGCATCCAGCAGTCGAGTCTTGGTTACATTTGGAGCGCTGAGTTTCTTCGCGACCATACAAGTTCCACGTGGGAAATATTGTTTTAAAAAATAATTTGATTTTTTATACCGGGGCCGCTGATCGAAAGCAAGTAGTGACACTGCGCCATATGATTGAAAGCCTTTGCCGGCGGGCTCGTTGAGGGTAGTTGAAGGGTTTTTGCCGAGCCTGCTGGCCTGTCGGGGAAATCATTTCAAAGGGTAAAACCGCTCTATATCCATGGCTGGCGAAGCGCGTAGAACACGGTTAGTATTCAAACAATATTTTAAAAACAAGAAATAAAACCAGTCCGTGACGCGTTCCAGGCAGCTCCCGAACTTGTTACAAGGATTTACCGGGGGCAGTGCGGCCGCGTCGAGACTGAAGGCGTAGTCATGATGACAGATACCCCCGCGCACCCAGGCTTGATTTCCCTGCAAGGCATCGGCAAAAGCTATCAGCTGGCCGGTCAACACCTGTCCATTCTCAATGATGTGTGCCTGACGATCGCCAGCGGCGACAGTTGCGGCATTCTCGGCGCTTCCGGGTCCGGCAAAAGTACCCTGCTGAATATCCTTGGCCTGCTCGACCTGCCCAATTGCGGCAAATACCACTTTGCCGGCCACGATATTTTCAGCGCCAGCCCCGATCAGTTGGCGGCGATCCGCAACCAGCAGATCGGTTTTGTGTTCCAGAGCTTCAACCTGCTGCCCCGCCTGAGTGCCCTCGACAATGTCGCCCTGCCCCTGAGCTACCGCGGTGTGTCGCGTCACGAATCGGTGGAGCAGGCCCTGCGCATGCTTGAACAGGTCGGCCTGGCCGAACGCGCCCATCACCGCCCTGCCGACCTCTCCGGCGGCCAGCGCCAACGCGTGGCGATTGCCCGCGCCCTGGTGGGCAACCCTTCGGTGATCCTCGCCGACGAGCCCACCGGCAACCTCGACAGCACCACCGCCCAGGACATCATGGACCTGCTCCTGGAGTTGAACCGCGAGCAGCAGGTGACGCTGATCATCGTCACCCACGACCCTCACATCGCCGAGCGCCTGGAACGCAAGATCCTGGTACGCAATGGCGTGGTGCAAGAGGCCGGGCGCCTATGAGGGGGCAGGCACAGAGCAGCCTGCGGGTCGAACAGAGTCTCGGCCAACTGCTGCATGAAGCCTTGGTGAGCCTGCGCACCCTGGGTAAACGCTCGATCCTGGCCCTGCTCGGCATCGTGATCGGCAGCTCCTCGGTGGTCGCATTGATCAATATCGGCCACAACGCGGCGGTGGATGCCGCGATGATTTTCAAGGACATGGGCACCGACACGCTGGTCGCCCAGTTTGCCACCAAGGGCAGCAATACTGCGCCGATGCGCGCCCGCCTGGATCTGGAGGCAGTGCGCCAGGCGGCACCAGGGATCGAACATATCGGCGCATTGACGCTGTTCAGCGGCCCCCTGCTGTTCCATGGCCGTACCGTCAACGCCAACTTCGTCGGTAGCACCGACGATATCAAGGACGCGATGCGACTGGTGGTGCGCGAGGGACGGTTCCTGACGAGCTTCGACGCCAATGAGACCTACGCCGTGATCGGTGATCAGCTGTTCCAGGCGTTGAGTACTCCGGGCGATCCACTGAAATTGGGTGATCGCGTGCGCATCAATGACTACCTGTTTCTGCTGGTCGGCATCCTGCAATCCCAGCCCCGCGCAATGCTGATGCCGGTACAGGCCAACGAATCACTGTTTCTCCCCGCCGAGGGCATGCGCCGCATCTACGCCACCCCGCAAATTGGCAATGTGATCATCCGCGCCGCGCCCGAACAGAACATGGACCTTATTGCTAAGCAGGCGGCCGCGGCCTTGCAAACGCAAACGCCCAATCATGAAGTCGCAATCACGGTGCCCCAGCAAATGATCGATGGCATGACCCGCCAAAGCCGTACGTTCGCCTACCTGCTGCTGGCACTGGGGGCGATCTCCCTGGTGGGCGGCGGCGTGGGGGTGATGAACGTGATGCTGATGAACGTCTCGGAACGCCGCCGCGAAATCGGCATTCGCATGGCCCTGGGTGCGCGCCGGCGCGATATCCGCAACCTGTTCCTGCTCGAGGCCGTGACACTCACGGCAGTGGGGGCCTTGTGCGGCGCGGTGTTGGGTATGACCTGCGCCTGGCTGTACGCGTGGATGTCGGGCTGGACATTTGCGCTGGCCACCGCCGCGCTGCCCTTGGGGGTGGGCAGCACGTTGCTGGTGGGCTTGTTCTTCGGTATCTATCCGGCGGTCTCGGCCTCGCGGCTGCAGCCGGTGGAGGCCTTGCGCGATGAGTAAATGGCTGTGGTTGCTCGCCTTGATCAGCCTGCACGGCATGGCCGCCGACATTGTCATCAAGCCGTCCGCACCCAGCACCACTCGCAGCGGCTACGACCGGGGCGTGTCGTTGAAGGCCCAGGCAACCGACATGACCCTCGGTGACGCCGTGTACCTGGGCCTGCGCAACAACCCCGCGATCCGCAGTGCGTATCTGCAACGGGTGGCGCAGAAGTTCGATCTGCGCGTGGCCGAGGATGTGTTCAACCCCAAGCTCACCCTCAACAGTTATTACCGCAGCAACCGTGGCTCGGCCGACAACGCGCGCAATGCCAGCGTCGCCCCGGCCACCAGCCTGCTCGGCGAGTACGGCACCCGCCTGAGCATGGCCTGGACCCAGCAACTGAACAACGCCGACCGCGCCGGCCGCTACCGCAGCGACGGTCTCGACCTGGCGATCATCCAGCCATTGATGCGCGGCGCCGGCTGGGACGCCACCACCGCGCCGCTGCGCCTGTCTCGCCTGTCGGAACAGGCCAACCGCCTGAACCTCAAGGCCACCGTGGCCCAGACCATCAGCCAGATCATCGCCACCTACCGCGAATTGCTGCGTGCCCAGGAGCAACTGAGCATCGTGCAGGACGCCCTCAAGCGCTCCGGCACGTTGCTGGAGGTGAACAAGGCGTTGATCAGCGCCGGACGCATGGCCGAGTTCGAAATCGTGCAGACCGAAGCCGATATCGCCACCCAGCAACTCGGTGTCGAGGAAGCCCAGAACCAGCTCGACACCAGCCGCCTGGCCCTGCTGCGCTTGCTGGCGCTGGACCTGTCCACGCCGATTCGCGCCACCGAAGCCCTGGAGGCCAGCCCCCTGCAGATCGACAAGCGCCAGGCCTTCAACCTCGCGCAGAGCCAGCAACCGGAATACCTCGCCGCCCTGCTCGGCAGCCAGCAGGCCGACCTCAACCTGGTGATTGCCAAGGACTCCGGGCGCTGGCAGGTGGACCTGGTGGCCGGCGCCAATCAGGTCCGCGACGCCTACGACAACGATGCCGGCCGCTCCAACAACCGCACTTGGGACAGCTACGCTGGAGTGCAGGTGCAGATCCCCATCGGCGATATCAGCACGCGCCAGGCCGAAGTGCGTGCGCGGGTGAATGTGGAGGATCAGGAGATCCGCATCACCGATGCGCGCCAGGAACTGGAACGCAGCGTCAACGACGTGGTGCGTGACCTCGGCACCCGCTGGCGGCAATACCAGATATCCCAGCGCGCGGTGGAATTGTCGCGGCGCAAGATCGAGATCGAGCGCGAAAAACTCAGCGCCGGACGCTCCACCAACTTCCAGGTGCTGAGCTTCGAGACTGACCTGCGCAACGCCGAGAACGCGCAACTCAATGCGCTGATCGCTTATTTGAACGCCCAGACCCAGCTTGACTTGACCCTGGGCATGACGCTGGAAAGTTGGGAAATCGCCCTCAATGACTACTAAACACAAAGGCCTGTTGGTTGTATTGATCGTGCTGCTGGCCGGCGCGGGGCTGGCCCTGCGCAACCCGACTGAAGGCCCGGCCACCGCCGGCGAGCAATGGTTGGCGGTGAAGCCCGACCCGCTGGTGCACCAGATCGGCCTGGTGGGCAAGATCGAACCCGACACCACCCTGACCCTTACCGCGCCCTTCGATGGCACTGTGCAGGCCAACCTGGTGGAGCAAGGCCAGCAGGTCGAAGCCGGGCAGGTGCTGCTGCGCATGGACCCGGCCATCCTCGAAGTGCAATTGCGCGAAGCCCTCTCCGCGCAGCTCAAGGCACGGCGCACCGTGCAAGAGATGCAGGACTGGGACAGCGGCCCCACCGTCAGCCGCGCCCGGCGCAGCCTGCGCACGGCCGAAATGAGCGCCGGCAACACCCAGCGCAAGCTGACCGAAAGCGAAAACCTGTTCCAGCGCGGCATCATTCCGCGCAACGAACTGGACGACCTCAGGCAGCAGACCCAGCAGCAACAGCTTGACCTCGCTTCAGCGCGCAGTGAGCTGCAACAGGCACTGGACCAGGGCAAAGGCGAATATCGGCAGATCGCGGACATGGAGCTGACCAACGCGACGGTGAAATACGATGCCCTGCACACACTGCTCGAAGGCAAGGAGCTCAAGGCACCGTTTTCCGGGATCGTAGTGCCGCCGCCCGGCAACAACGCCACTCAGGGCGGCGGCAACAACAACGCACCGGTGCAGGCCGGCAGCAGGGTCAACCAGGGGCAGGTGCTGTTTGGCCTGGCCAATATCGAACGGCTGAAAATCGTCGCCAAAGTCTCGGAGCTGGACATCAACCAACTCCATCAGGGCCAGGCGGTGGAAGTGATGGGCGACGGTTTTGATGGGGAGCGGCTGAGCGGCTCGGTGAGCGTGGTCAGCGGCCTGGCGATTTCCAGCGACGGCCAGGGCAGCGCGCAGTTTCCGGTGACCCTGTCGATCCCCAAGCTGACCCCGCAGCAGTTGCAGCGAGTGCGGCTGGGGATGAGTGCGCGCTTGACCATCGTCACGTACAACAATGAACAGGCGATGGTGATTCCAAGCCAGGCGCTCCAGGCGGACATGACCGTGGAGTATCGAGCGGCAATGGATAAACCGGTGGAGCGCGTCAAGGTCACCACCGGGCAATCGACCCCGCAGGGGGTTGAGGTGTTTGGCCTGAAACCTGGGTATGTGAAGATCCCGGGATAAATGAACATTCAAATGTGGGGGGCTGGCTTGCGGTTATCTGCTGATACAGGGGTGGCTGACCCACCGCTATCGCAGGCAAGCCAGCTCCCACAGTGGAACTGCGCCAGGCGCAGGAATCAGGCCTGCCCCGCCAAAAACTGTGGGAACTGAGCCAGGCACAGGATTCAGGCCTGCCACAAATAAGTGTGGGAGCTGAACCAGGCACAGAATTCAGTCCCGCCACCAACCAGTGTGGGAGCTGGCTTGCCTGCGAAGGCGGTGGATCAGCTGCATCATGGTTGACTGACACTGCGCCTTCGCGAGCAAGCCCGCTCCCACAGTGGAACTGTGCCAGACACAGGAATCAGGCAAGCCCCGCCAAAAACTGTGGGAACTGAGACAGACACAGGAATCAGGCAAGCCACAAACCAGTGTGGGAGCTGAGCCAGACACAGGACTCAGGCCCGCCACAAATAAGTGTGGGAGCTGGCTTGCCTGCGAAGGCGGTGGATCAGCTGCATCATGGTTGACTGACCCACCGCTATCGCAGGCAAGCCAGCTCCCACAGTGGAACTGTGCCAGGTACAGGACTCAGTCCCGCCACAAATCAGTGTGGGAGCTGGCTTGCCTGCGAAGGCGGTGGGTCAGCTGCATCATGGTTGGCTGACACTGCGCCTTCGCGAGCAAGCCCGCTCCCACAGTGGAGCTGCGCCAGGCACAGGAATCAAGCAAGTCACCAACCAGTGTGGGAACTGAACCAGTCACAGGAATCAAGCCTGCCACCAACCAGTGTGGGAGCTGGCTTGCCTGCGAAGGCGGTGGATCAGCTGCATCATGGTTGACTGACCCACCGCTATCGCAGGCAAGCCAGCTCCCAAAGTGGAACTGTGCCAGGTACAGGAATCAAGCCAGCCACAAACCAGTGTGGGAACTGCGCCAGGCACAGGAATCAGGCAAGCCAGCTTCCACATCAGAGCTGTGTGAGCTTGGCAGCCAGCGCCTTGGCCTGGATCGCCACGTCGGTCACTGCCGTGCTCTCCCACCACATCCCGCGCAACGGCGGGCCCATGGCGAACAGGCGCTGGCTGACATTGCCCTCGGCATCCAGCACCGCCCCCGACACATCCGCCGCAATCCCCAGCGCCAAGGGTCCGGGCTGGATCAACCCGCGTTCGAGCAACTGCCGTGGCAACGGCCGGGCCACGCGGCGCCAGTCGTATTCGATGCCGCTGGAGTTGATCAGCGCCGCCCCCGACACCTGGCGGATCGCCTGCTCGCCACGCGCGCGCAGGCGGATCGTCACGCCCTCGCCGCCAGGCTCCAGCCCTTTGAACGATGCCGCCCGAATGCGCAACCGCCCTTCCTCCCGCAATCGCGCCACCAACTGCGCGCTCAACGGCGGTGAGCGGTGGTGATGGCTCTCCCACCATGGCCGCACATGCCGCACGAACTGGCGCTTCTCGCGCTCACTGGCCTGGCTCCACAACCGCCCGATATGCGCACGCACCGTGTCCAGCGGCGCCTGCCAATCGATGCCCTGCGCCAGCGCAAGACGGCATTGACGACGGACCTCGCGCAGCAATTGCAGAGGGCTGCGCAGGCGGTGGTCGGCAGCGAGAAAATCCTCCCAGCTCGGCGGCTGGCGGCGCGCATGGGGCAACAGTCCGTGGCGGGAAAAAATCTCGATCGGCCCGCGATGCCCGGCCTGCTCCAAAGACACCACGGCATCGACCATGGTCAACCCGGAGCCGATGATCAGCACGGGGGCCTGTGGGTCGATCTGGGTCATCGCCTGCACATCCCACGGGTCGACCGCAGCGGCATTCAAGCCGCTGGACTCGGTCTGCGGCGTACGCGCCGCCGGGAACATGCCGGTAGCCAGCACCGCGCGGGCGCCGCGCAGTTGCTGGCCGTTATCGAGGGTCAGCAGGGTTGAATCGGCGCTCACTTGCAGGTCGACCACTTCCCCGCGCACATGCTCGACAGTCGACGCAGACAAGGCCCTGGCCTCGGTCAGGCGTTGCTGTGCGTACACGCCAAAAAGCCCGCGCGGCGGGAACAGTTCACTGACGGGCACCGGTTGCTCGGCCGACTCCGGCCATCCGCCGGCGCCGATGTAATCGGTGAGCCATTGGGTCAGGTCGTCGGCATTGTCGGGGTCGACGCTCATGCGCGCCGCATTGCCGTTCAGGGTGTGGCCCAGCTCGACTGCGCTGTAGGCCTCGCCACGCCCGAGTTCGGCGCGCGGCTCGATCACCAGGATCCGGCGCTGGCCCGGCAGGCGCAGCAGTTGCACGGCGAGCATCGTGCCGCTCAGGCCGCCGCCGATGATCAGGACATCGGCGTTGCGGATGGTTTCAGTCATGCAGGTTGGCCCTTACTGTTTACCCAGATAAATGTCATGCAAATCGCCCCGCGCCAGCAGTTCAGCGGCGCTGCCACTCAAGGCCACGCGCCCAGTATCCAGCACATAGCCATGGGACGCATAGGTGAGCGCGACGTTGATGTTCTGCTCGGCGATCAGGAAGCTCACCTGCTGTTCGCGATTGAGCTGCGCGATGATCTCGAAGATTTCCTGCACGATCATAGGCGCCAAACCCATGGACGGCTCGTCGAGCAGTACCAAAGTAGGACGGGTCATCAACGCCCGGCCGATGGCGACCATCTGTTGCTCGCCGCCGGAGGTGAGGCCGGCGCGGGTGTGGCGTTTGGTCTTGAGCCGGGGGAACCAGGCGTAGATGCGCTCCAGGTCGCGCTCCAGGTCCTTGCGGCTCGGGCGCCGCACGAAACCGCCGCTGCGCAGGTTGTCCTCGACGCTGAGCTGGCCGAACACATGGCGGCCCTCCAGCACATGCACCATGCCATCGCGCACGCGCTGGCCGGGCTCGACACCGGCCAGGTTGGCGCCGGCGTACTCGATCGTGCCCCGGCTGACTTCGGCCCGTTCGGCGCGCACCAGCCCGGAGATCGCCTTGAGCGTGGTGCTCTTGCCGGCGCCGTTCGCGCCGAGCAAGGCGACGATACCGCCCTTGGGCACCTCCAGCGACACCCCGGCCACCGCGAGGATCGCACCGTCGTAGATCACTTCAATGTCGTTGACCGTCAGCAGTGACGGGCGCGCGGCGTCGGCGGCGGGCTGGCTCATGGTTTATTCATCCCCGGTGCAGGTACGCGGCGTCAGGCCTTTTTCCTTGGCGAACGCGGCCGACTTCTCATCGATCAGCGGACGCAACAGCGCGCGGTCGGCGGCGATCCACTCGCTGACCAGCGTCCAGTTGGCGCCGTCCCACTGCTGCACCCGCGCCGAACCGCCGCCTTCGTGGTCGCGGCATGACAGCTTGAGGTTCTGCATCAGGCCCAGGTAGCCCATGTCCTTGAGGCGCGCATCATCGATATTCAGGTGTTCCAGGCCCCAGCGGCCTTCTTCGCCATTGAGTGGGCGCTTGCCGAACTTGGCCTGGCCGGTGCGGATCGCTTCCACAGCCACGGCGGCGTTCACCAGGCCGGAGTTGTAGTAGACGCTGCCGAAGTTTTTCAGGTCCTTGAGGTCGCTGTGGCCTTTATCGAGGATGTATTGCTTGAGGCGTTTGTGGATCTCGAAATCCGCGCCGGCCGGGTACGGCGTGAGCGCCAGGTAGCCTTTGGCGGAGGCACCGGCGGGCAGCACGTCTTCGCTGGAGCTGGCCCAGATATCGCCAATGATGTGGTCGACCGGGAAGCCGAAACGCGCGGCGGTCTTCACCGCCACCGGGGTGGACACGCCCCAGGTGCGCAGGAATACCCAGTCCGGGTTGGCCTGGCGCACCTGGCGCCATTGCGCCGACTGCTCGTTGCCGGGATCGGCGACCGGAATCTGGATATTTTCGAAGCCGTATTTCTCTGCGAGCAACTTCAGCGGGCCGAGCGTTTCGCGACCGTAGGCCGAGTCGTGGTAGACCGTGGCGATCTTCTTGCCCTTGAGTTTGTCGAAACCGCCTTCACGCTGGGCGATGTAATTCACCAGGGTCGAGGCTTCGCTGTAGAAGGTCAGCATCACCGGGAAGTTATAGGGGAACACCGTGCCGTCAGTGGCTTCGGTGCGACCGTAACCGAGGGTGATGAGCGGGATCTTGTCGACCTCGGCGCGCTCGCTCAAGGCATAGGCCGCCGGGGCGCCGTTGGGCTGGTACACCGCGACCGGCGCACCGTCCAGGCCATTCTTGAAGCGCTCGTAGCACTCGATGCCCTTCTCCGCCGTCCACTCGGTCTCGCATTCCTGCCACACCAGCTTCACACCGTTGATGCCGCCTTCGACCTCGTTGATATAGCGCAGGTAGTCGATCATCCCGGCCCACACCTGCACGCCGCTGGACGCGTAGGCGCCCACGCGGTAGGTCGCCAGGGGAATGAATTGCTGGTCGGGCGAAGCCATCGCCGGGGGCACAGCGCCGGCCAGGGCAGCCAGCGTGAAGGCGGCGCCGGCCAGGGAACGTTTCAAGGATGCACGCATGGGAATTCTCTTGAGGGAATGTTAGAAACGCAGCGGCCACTGCCGCACACGGTCACGCAGGTTGTGCAACAGGCGAATCAGCCCCTCGGGTTCCTTGATCAGGAACACGATGATCAACACGCCAAAGATGATTTTCTGCAGGTTCTGCAACTGCCCTGCATCCACCGACCCACCGAACAATGCTTGCCCGGCATGACTGAGGAAGATCGGCAGCAAACTGATGAAGGCCGCGCCGACGAAGTTGCCGGCGATGCTGCCCATGCCGCCGATAATGATGATGAACAGGATCTGGAACGAGCGGTTGATATCGAAGCTGCTGGCACTCGCCGTGCCCAGGTAGGCAAAGGCCCACAGCGCGCCGGCGATCCCCAGGTAGAACGAGCTGACCGCAAACGCCAGGCGCTTGTAGCGCACCACCGGGATGCCGACCACGGCGGCGGCGGTGTCCATGTCGCGGATCGCCATCCAGTTGCGCCCCACCTGGCTGCGCACCAGGTTGATCGCTGTCCAGGTCAGCAGCAGCACCGTCACCAGGGTCAGCAGGTAACGGCCCAGCGGCGTATTGAGGTCGTACCCGAACAACGCCAGCTTCGGCGCCGAGATCGTGCCGGACGAGCCGTAGTTGTAGAACCAGGGGAATTTGACGAACAGCCACTCCAGGAAAAACTGTGCGGCCAGGGTGGTGACCATCAGGTAGAAGCCCTTGATCCGCGAACTCGGCAAGCCGAACAGCAGCCCGACCAACGCGCTGATAATCCCGCCGCCGAGCAGCGCCACCGGCAAGCCCAGTTCCGGCAGGCGCAGCAGGAAGCCATAGGTGGCGAAGGCGCCGACTGCCATGAAGCCGGCCGCGCCCACGGAGGTCTGCCCGGTATAGCCGGTGAGCAGGTTCAGGCCCAACCCGGCGAGGGACAGCACCAGGAACGGGATCAGGATCGCGTTGAGCCAATAGTCATTGCCCCACAGCGGCACGCCGATAAAGGCCACTGCCAACAGGCCGAGCAGGCCCCAGGGCACGCGCCGGTGGACCAGCAAGAGCGGCGCGGTGAGTTGAGCAACAGGGGTCGACATGGTTTCAGACTCGCTCGATGGCGCGCTCGCCGAACAGGCCGGCGGGACGGATATACAGGAAGGCCAGGGCCAATACATAAGCGAACCACGGCGTGATGCCGCCGCCGATCAACGGGCCGATGTACACCTCGGCGAGGTTCTCCGCCGCGCCGACAATCAGCCCGCCGACGATCGCCCCGCCAATCGAGGTAAAGCCGCCGATAATCAACACCGGCAAGGCCTTGAGCACCACCAGCGACAGCGAGAACTGCACGCCCTGGCGCGCGCCCCACAGCAACCCCGCCACCAGCCCGACCACGCCGGCCACGGCCCAGACGATCTGCCAGATACGGTTGAGGTTGATGCCGATCGACAGCGCCGCCGTGGTGTCATCCGCCACCGCGCGCAACGACACGCCGATGCGGGTCTTGTTGAACAGCAGCGCAAGCACCGTCACCAGCACCACGGCCACGGTCGCGGCGATCAGGTCGAACTGGCTGAGCATCAGCGGCCCGACAAACAGCGGCACGTCGTCGATGCCCAGGTCCAGCGCGCGCACTTGCGAGCCCATCAAACCCTGGGCAAGGCCTTCGATAATGAATGACAGCCCGAGCGTGGCCATGAACAGGGTGATCTGCGAACGGTTGACCAGCGGGCGCAGCACCAGGCGCTCGATGAGCAACGCGCCGACGATCATCACGATCACCGTCAGCAGCAATGCCAGGGCAAAGGGCACGCCCTGATCGTGCAGGCTGACGAAGGTCAACGCAGCAAACAGCAGCATCGAGCCCTGGGCGAAATTGAACACACCGCTGGCCTTGTAGATCAGCACGAAGCCGATGGCGACCAGCGAGTACATGGTACCGGCGAGCAGGCCGCCGAGCAGGGTTTCGAAGAAGAAGGTCATCAGTGTGCGACTCCCAGGTAGGCCGCGATCACCTCGGGGTTGGCTTGCACGTCCGCCGGCGTGCCGTCGCCGACCTTGCGCCCGTAGTCGAGCACCACCACATGATCGGACAGGCCCATGACCACGCCCATGTCGTGCTCGATCAACACCACGGTGGTGCCGAGGTCGCGGTTTACGTCGGCGACGAAACGCGCCATTTCCTGTTTTTCCTCGGCGTTCATCCCGGCCATGGGTTCGTCGAGCAGCAACAGGCTGGGCCCGGCGATCAGCGCCCGCCCCAGCTCCACACGTTTTTGCAGGCCGTAGGACAGGTTGCCCACCAGCACATCGCGGTGGGCCTGCAGCTCCAGGAACTCGAGGATGCCCTGCGCCCGCTGACGGAACGCCTCGGCTTCACGGCGGGCGCGGGGCAAGCCCAGCGCCTGCTCGATCAAGCTGCTGCGCATGTGCCGCGACAGGCCGGTGAGGACGTTGTCGAGCACACTCATTTTCTTGAACAGCGCATTGTTCTGGAAGGTCCGGCCAATGCCTCGGCGCGCTGCGCCCAGCGGATCGATGCGGTGCAAGTGCTGGTCCTCGAAGACGATCTCGCCGGCATCGAAGCGATACACGCCGTTGAGCACATTGAGCAACGAGCTTTTGCCGGCGCCGTTGGGGCCGATCAACGCGCAGATCTCACCGCGCCGCACCTCGAAGGACAACGCATTGATCGCCTTCACGCCTTTGAACGACAGCGAGATATCCCGCACCTGGAGAATGGCCTGGGTCATGCGCTTTCCCGTTTGAATTCGGCAAGCCATGTCGGCTCTGTCGTGGAAGTGAGGGGCTGCCAGATGTAGGTGAGGCGCTGGAAGCCGAGCAGTTTGCGCACGCGATTTTTCAGCAGGCGGCGCAGGCCGCTGTGGGGGTGGGCGATGGCCCAGTCGCACAGGCGCCGGCGCCAGGTGCCGTGGGGTGCCAGGCGGCTTTCGATATCCTCGGCCAAAGATTGCAGGCGCGCGGGCGACAGCAGCAGGCCGGTGGGAGCGACTTCACTGCGATCGCGCCGCGCCGAGGCCGGGCTTTCCGGGAACGCCAGGCCGTGCCCGCTGTTCAACCATTGCTCGAGCACCACCGCCAGGCCGCCCTGCCACTGGGTACCCTCCTCGCTCCACAGCGCGGTTTCGCCGCTGGGTTGCCACCAGCGCTGCACCTGCTGCGCCGGGTCGGTGGGGCCCAGCAGCTGGGCAAAATCGAGTCGATTGGCGGCTGGCCAATGCCGTGCCTGTTGGCGGTCCTGCACATAACAATGGGTGGGGCGAATGCGCCATAACTGCTGGTGCAAGGCTTCGGTGTCGAGGTGATCGGCGAGGGTCAGCACCGGTCCGCCCACGGACTGCGCCGCCAGGGCCAGCAGCAACAGGTTGGGCTCGAATGCACCGCTGAGGGCGAGCCGCGACGACTCGCCGAACCCCTGCTGGCGCAAGCCGTCGGCCAGGCGCTCGACATCGCGCAGCGCGTCGATCCAGCGCCAGGCATACCACTGGCCCTGGCGCTTGTGGCGCAGCGCGGTGCGCAGCGGTGTGATCTGCGCCCAATGCTGCAGTTGCTCCAGGGCCTTGGGCAGATTGCCGAGCAGTTCGGCAGGCCATTCCAGGGCCAGCGGACGCTTGAGTTCGTGCACGCTCATAGGGGTGATGCTCCTATTCAAGGGGTGTGCGTGCGGTGGTCCGCTGGCTGAATTATTTGACTCGACACCGCTCCCCTGTGGGCGCTGGCGTGCCGGCGCCCACGGGGATCGGCTTGAGTCAGTTAGATTGCGCTGGCCTTAAGGTCGCGATAACCGGCCCCCGGATGGTTCGACGCCAGCCGTGCACCGTCGCCGAAGAGCTTTTCGCGCAAGGTGCCCTGGGCGTATTCAGTCTTGTACACGCCGCGTTTCTGCAGTTCCGGCACCAGCAGGTCGACGGCGTCGATAAAGGTTTCGTGGGTCAGCGCGTAGGCCAGGTTGAAGCCGTCGACATCGGTCTCTTCCACCCATTCCTGCAACAGGTCCGCCACGGTTTCCGGGCCGCCGACAAACAGCGGGCCGAAGCCGCCGATGCCAACCCAATCGGCCAATTCATTCGGGGTCCAGACCTTGTTCGGGTCCGCCGTGGAGAAGGCTTCCACCGCCGACTGAATGGCGTTGGTGTGCACGTGCTTGAGTGGCTCATCGGGTTTGAACTGGCTGAAGTCGATGCCGGTCCAGCCGGAAATCAGCGCCATCGCGCCTTCATAGCTGACATAGGATTTGTACTCCTCGAACTTGGCCTTGGCAGCGGCGTCGGTCTCGCCGACGATCACCGTCTGCAGGTTGAAGATGAGGATTTTCTTCGGATCACGCCCCGCCTCGGCTGCACGCCGGCGGATGTCGGCGACGGTCTTTTTCAGCAGCACTTTGGACGGTGCGGCGACGAACACGCACTCGGCCTGCTCGGCGGCGAACTGCTTGCCGCGACTCGACGCGCCGGCCTGGTACAGAACCGGCGTGCGCTGCGGCGACGGTTCACACAGGTGAATGCCGGGCACCTGGAAGTGCTTGCCGACGTGGCGGATCTCGTGGATTTTGCTCGGGTCGCTGAAGATCCGGCGCTCGCGATCACGCAGTACCGCGCCCTCCTCCCAGCTGCCTTCCCAGAGTTTGTAGCAAACCTCCAGGTATTCTTCGGCGTAGTCGTAGCGCGCATCGTGTTCGGTCTGGGCTTTCTGGCCCAGGTTCTTCGCACCACTTTCGAGGTAGGAGGTGACGATGTTCCAGCCGACGCGGCCCTTGGTCAGGTGATCGAGGGTCGAAAGCCGGCGCGCGAACGGGTACGGGTGTTCGAACGACAACGACGCCGTCAGGCCGAAACCCAGGTGTTCGGTGACCAGTGCCATCGGTGCGATCAGCGACAGCGGATCGTTGACCGGCACTTGTGCCGCCTGGCGAATCGCCGCGTCGCCGTTGCCGTTGTAGACGTCGTAGATGCCCAGCACATCGGCGATGAACAAGCCGTCGAACTTGCCGCGCTCGAGGATTTTTGCGAGGTCGGTCCAGTACTCCAGGTCCTTGTACTGCCACGAACGGTCACGCGGGTGCGCCCACAGGCCAGGGGATTGGTGGCCGACACAGTTCATGTCGAAGGCGTTCAAGCGGATTTCACGGGACATCAAAGCACTCCGTTGAGGTGGTAGTTGCCGACAACCTGGTATTTGTGGCGCAGCGGGTCATCGAGGCTCGGCGGCAATGCGGTGCGTTGGCCGGTCAGTTCGAATTCGGTGGCGCTGGCAAAAAGCAGGGCTTCGGCGGCAGCGATCTGTGCTTCGGTGATGGCCACCGGGCTCGGGTGGGTCTCGGCGCGTTCGAGCAAGGCGGCGGCCACGTCCACGCGGATCTGCAGGTCGCCGAAGCGGCTGATCACGTAGGGGTCGTCACTTTTCGCGACGGCGCGGCGGGTGCTGTCCAGCAGTTGGCGCGCTTGATTCAGTGCAGTCATGGGTCAGGCTCCTCAGTTCCAGGCGTGGCGTGCGGGCTTCACGCCGTTGAGCACAAAGTTGCCGATCAGGTGGTATTTCCAGCGGGCCGGGTCGTGCAGGGTGTGGGTGCGCGCGTTGCGCCAGAAGCGGTCGAGGTTGTGTTTTCCGGTGACCGAGCGAGTGCCAGCCAGTTCGAAGAGTTTGCTGCTGGCGAGCAAGGCGGTTTCCGCCGACAGCACCTTGGCCTGGGCGACGACCAGTGAAGCGTTGGCGACGCTGTCTTCATTCGGCTCGGCCAGCGCCTGGTCCACTGCTTTGCCGGCCTTGGCGAGGATCGCTTCGGTGCCGTGCACGCGCCATTCCAGGTCGCCGATGGCGGCGATGGTGAACGGGTCTTGCCAGCCGTGATCCTGTTGGCTGTCGATCCATGGCCGCGCCTGGCGTGCGTAAATCTTCGCCTGCTCCAAGGCACCGAGGGCGATGCCGGTGTCGACGGCAGCCTGGATGATCTGCGAGATCGGGCCGTTGGCGGTGGGTTGGTCGAAAGCCTGGTGGGCGGGGATCACCGCGCTGAGAGGGACGGTGACGCCGTCGAGGGTCACGCCGCCGCTGGCGGTGGTGCGCTGGCCAAAGCCGTCCCAGCTGTCGATCACACTCAAGCCCGGCGCGTCACGCTCGACAAAGGCGATAAACGCCTGGCCGTGTTCGTTGTTGCCGACGGTGGGCACGATATGCGCGAACAGCGCGCCGGTGCAGTAGAACTTCTCGCCGTTGATTTGGGCGGTGTCGCCGTGCACGCGGATCTGCGTGTCGAAGGTGCCGGCGTTTTTGCTCTTGGCTTCGGAGAAGGCGTTGCCGAAACGGTAGCCGGCCAGCACCTTGCCGAAGTAATGGCGTTTTTGTTCCTCGGTCGCGGTTTGCAGCAGGATGTCCACCACGCCCAGGTGGTTCTGCGGGATTTGCCCCAGGGACGGGTCGGCGGCGGAGATCAACTTGATCACTTCGGCCACGGTCACGTAGGACACTTCGGCGCCGCCGTAGGCCTTGGGAATGGTGATGCCCCACAGGCCGCTGGCGGAGAATTCGTCGAGTTCGGCCACCGGCAGGCGGCGCTCGCGGTCACGCACGCTGGCGTCGACGGCGAAGCGTTCGGCCAGGCGCTTGGCGACCTCGATGGCTTCGGCATCCGAGCGGATGATATGGGCAGGGTGTTGAGGATGGGCTGACATGGGCCGACTCCAGGCTCCGATGGGATGCTGGAGTGATTGCAGGAGTCGTGCCTGAATTTAATCGCCAATAAAATCAGCGAGTTGCTGGTAAATCAGGGCACCAGGGCGCGTTTCAAACCAGCAAAGTGTCCATCCACTGTTGCCTGGCAGACAGTTAGATCACCACGTTGCGCACAAAGCGCACGGCCACATCACCCTGATTGCAATAGGCGTGGACCTGGCGGCTGGCGAACATATAGAACTCGCCGGCCGCGACGTGCCGTTCTTCCTCGTCCAATAGCAGCGTCAGGCTTCCCTCGAACACGAACAGCTGCACACTCCAGCCTTCAGGATCCGGCTCGGGGCTGTAGCGATCTCCCGGCTCCAGGCGCATTTCCCACAGTTCGACTTCGCGACGGGCGTGGGCCCTGGCCAGCAAGACCGCCTTGCTGCCGGGAATATCCCCGGCCCAGGCCAGTTCGTTGATGCGGCTGTGGTCGGGCGCATCCGGGGCCTGGATCAGGTCGCTGAACGCCACGTCCAATGCTTCGGCCACGCGGTCGAGGGTCGACAGGCTGACGTTCTTCTCGCCCGCCTCAATGGCCACCAGCATGCGCCGGCTCACCCCGGACTTTTCCGAGAGCGCAGTCTGGCTCAGGTCGGCGGCATGGCGCAGGCGCCTGACGTTCTGGCTGACGTGCTGCAGGACCGAGGCCCGTTGCGGATTTTCTTTGTGCACTATATTGCTCATAAGGTGGGTGTGCGCAGTATACTGCCCAGCAGTGCGGCGCATTGTGCGGTCCGTGCCTTTCCCTTGCAAGACCGAGCCGCCATGACCGCCGCGAATACCGCCCCACGTTTCAACCGTTTCAGCAAAGCCGAATGCCTCCTGGTGTTTATCACCATGATCTGGGGCGGCACCTTCTTGCTCGTGCAGCATGCCATGACGGTCAGCGGGCCGATGTTTTTCGTGGGCCTGCGCTTTGCCGCAGCGGCCATCGTGGTGGGCTTCTTCTCCCTGCGCACCCTGCGCGGCCTGACCCTGTTCGAGTTGAAGGCGGGCGCCTTCATCGGCACCTCGATCATGTTCGGCTACGGCATGCAGACCATCGGCCTGCAAACCATTCCAAGCAGCCAATCGGCCTTCATCACGGCGCTGTATGTACCGTGCGTGCCGCTGTTGCAGTGGTTGGTGCTGGGGCGCCGTCCGGGGCTGATGCCCAGCATCGGCATCATGCTGGCCTTTACCGGGTTGATGCTGCTGACCGGCCCGACCGGAGCCTCGCTCAACTTCAGCCCCGGCGAGATCGCCACGCTGATCTGCGCGATCGCGGTGGCGGCCGAAATCATCCTTATCGGCGCCTATGCCGGGCAGGTGGACGTGCGCCGGGTGACCGTGGTGCAACTGGCCACGGCGTCGCTGCTGTCATTTTTGATGGTGGTGCCGATGGGCGAAGCGCTGCCGGGGTTTTCATGGTTGCTGGTATTCAGCGCCGTGGGCCTGGGCTTGACCAGCGCGGTGATCCAGGTGGCGATGAACTGGGCGCAGCAGAGCGTCTCGCCCACCCGTGCCACGTTGATTTATGCCGGCGAGCCGGTGTGGGCCGGGGTCATCGGGCGGATCGCCGGGGAACGCTTCCCGCCGCTGGCGATGCTGGGTGCGGCGTTGATTGTGGTGGCGGTGATTGTCAGTGAGCTGAAGACGCGCGGTTCGAAAGTTGTCGACGCCAAAGCCGAGGTTGAACCGGAAAGCCAGGGTTGATGATTTAAGCGGCAAACGGCAAAGGGCAAGAAATATACCCTCGGCTATCCTCTTGTAGCTTGCCGCTTATAGCTGCCGTCTACGACCTCTGTAGGATCCTGCCACATCTTGCCGTTTGGTGATCGAGAAAGCGGCACGTATGATGCATCCCAAACTCCCGCAGATTAGAAGCCTATGTCCCTGATAGTTCTACTGCTTCTGCCTTTTATTGGCAGCTGTCTGGCGGCCTTGCTGCCGCACAATGCACGTAACACCGAATCCCTGCTGGCGGGCCTTGTGGCCTTGGTCGGCACGATTCAAGTCGCCCTGCTCTACCCCCAGATCGCCCACGGTGGCGTGATCCGCGAAGAATTCATGTGGTTGCCCAGCCTCGGGCTGAACTTCGTGCTGCGCATGGATGGGTTCGCGTGGCTGTTCTCGATGCTGGTGCTGGGCATCGGCACGCTGGTGTCGTTGTACGCCCGCTACTACATGTCACCGGAAGACCCGGTGCCGCGTTTCTTCGCGTTTTTCCTGGCCTTCATGGGGGCCATGCTGGGCCTGGTGATTTCCGGCAACCTGATCCAGATCGTGTTCTTCTGGGAACTGACCAGCCTGTTCTCGTTCCTGCTGATCGGCTACTGGCACCACCGCGCCGATGCACGCCGGGGTGCCTATATGGCGCTGATGGTCACCGGTGCGGGCGGTCTGTGCCTGCTGGCCGGGGTGATGCTGCTGGGGCATATCGTCGGCAGCTATGACCTGGACCAGGTGCTGGCGGCGGGCGATCAGATTCGCGCGCATTCGCTCTACCCGGTCATGCTGGCGCTGGTGCTGATCGGCGCCCTGAGCAAGAGCGCACAGTTCCCGTTCCACTTCTGGCTGCCCCACGCGATGGCGGCGCCGACCCCGGTTTCCGCCTACCTGCACTCGGCGACGATGGTGAAGGCCGGCGTGTTCCTGCTGGCCCGCCTGTGGCCGTCGCTGTCCGGCAGCGAAGAATGGTTCTGGATCGTCGGCGGTGCCGGCGCCCTCACCCTCCTCCTCGGCGCTTACTGCGCCATGTTCCAAAACGATCTCAAGGGCCTGCTGGCCTACTCCACGATCAGCCACCTCGGGCTGATCACCCTCCTGCTGGGCCTCAACAGCCCGCTGGCCGCCGTCGCCGCCGTGTTTCACATTCTCAACCACGCGACCTTCAAGGCCTCGCTGTTCATGGCCGCCGGCATCATCGACCACGAAAGCGGTACCCGCGATATCCGCAAGCTCAGCGGCCTGGTGCGGTTGATCCCGTTTACCGCGACCCTGGCGATGGTCGCGAGTGCCTCCATGGCCGGCGTACCGTTGCTCAACGGGTTCCTGTCCAAAGAGATGTTCTTCGCCGAAACCGTGTTCATCACCTCGACCGCCTGGGTGGAGTTCGCCCTGCCGTTGATCGCGACCATTGCCGGTACGTTCAGCGTGGCCTACGCCCTGCGCTTCACTGTCGACGTGTTCTTCGGCCCGACCGCCACCAACCTGCCGCACACCCCACACGAACCGCCGCGCTGGATGCGCGCGCCGGTCGAGCTGCTGGTGTTTACCTGCCTGCTGGTGGGGATCTTCCCGGCCCAGGTGGTCGGTTCGATTCTCGCCGCCGCCGCCCTGCCGGTCGTAGGCGGAGTGCTGCCCGAGTACAGCCTGGCGATCTGGCACGGCTGGAATGCGCCGATGATCATGAGCCTGGTGGCGATGTCCGGTGGCGTGGTGCTGTACCTGCTGCTGCGCAAGCAGCTCAAGCGCGGGCGCTTCAAATACCCACCGATCATCAGCTACTTCAACGGCAAGCGCGGCTTCGAGCGCAGCCTGGTAGTGATGATGCGCGGCGTGCGCAAGATCGAAAAACGCATCAGCACCAAACGCCTGCAGACCCAGCTGTTCCTGCTGGTGCTGGCGGCAGTGATCGCCGGCCTGATCCCGATGCTGCACAGCGGCATCAGTTGGGGCGACCGCCCGAAAATCCCGGGTTCCATCGTGTTCGTGACCTTGTGGCTGCTGGCGATTGCCTGTGCCCTCGGCGCTGCCTGGCAGGCCAAGTATCACCGGCTGGCGGCCCTGACCATGGTCAGCGTGTGCGGCCTGATGACCTGCATCACCTTTGTGTGGTTCTCGGCGCCGGACCTGGCGCTGACGCAGCTGGTGGTCGAGGTGGTGACCACCGTGCTGATCCTGCTGGGCCTGCGCTGGCTGCCACGGCGGATTGAAGAAGTCTCGCCACTGCCCAGCTCGCTGCGCAAGGCACGTATCCGTCGCCTGCGTGACTTCCTGCTCTCCACCGTGGTGGGCGGCGGCATGGCGCTGCTGTCCTACGCGATGCTGACGCGCCAGACGCCCAACGACATTTCCTCGTTCTACTTGAGTCGCGCCCTGCCCGAAGGCGGCGGCAGCAATGTGGTGAACGTAATGCTGGTGGACTTCCGGGGCTTCGACACCCTGGGCGAAATCACCGTGCTCGGCGCCGTGGCGCTGACGGTGTACGCCCTGCTGCGCCGTTTCCGCCCGTCCAAGGAAAGCATGCAACTGCCGGCGCAACAGCGCCAGCTCGCGCCGGACGTGGCCACCGACCTGGTCAACCCGCGCCAGGCCAGCGACACCGCCCTGGGCTTCATGATGGTGCCGGCGGTGCTGGTGCGCCTGCTGCTGCCGATTGCGCTGGTAGTGTCGTTCTACCTGTTCATGCGCGGCCACAACCAACCGGGCGGCGGCTTCGTCGCCGGGCTGGTGATGTCGGTGGCGTTTATCCTGCAATACATGGTCGCCGGCACCCAGTGGGTCGAGGCGCAGATGAGCCTGCGGCCGATGCGCTGGATGGGCTTCGGGCTGTTCTCGGCGACCCTTACCGGGCTCGGTGCGCTGTTTGCCGGGTATCCCTTCCTTACTACGCACACCTGGCATTTCAGCCTGCCGCTGCTGGGCGACATTCATATCGCCAGCGCGTTGTTCTTCGACGTCGGTGTGTACGCCATGGTCGTCGGCTCGACGCTGCTGATGCTCACCGCCCTCGGTCACCAATCCGTACGAGCGCATAAACCGAGCAACCAGGCCAAAGTGGTTGCCGCAACGGAAGGAGCCGCCTGATGGAAGAAGTCATCGCAATCGCCATTGGGGTCCTGGCGGCCTCCGGCGTCTGGTTGATCCTGCGCCCACGGACGTTCCAGGTGGTGATGGGCCTGTGCCTGCTGTCGTATGGGGTCAACCTGTTCATCTTCAGCATGGGCAGCCTGTTTATCGGCAAGGAGCCGATCATCAAGGACGGCGTGCCGCAAGACCTGCTCAACTACACCGATCCGCTGCCCCAGGCGCTGGTGCTCACGGCAATCGTGATCAGCTTCGCCATGACCGCCTTGTTCCTGGTGGTGCTGCTGGCCTCCCGGGGCCTGACCGGCACGGACCATGTGGACGGCCGGGAGCCCAAGGAATGACGTGGATGAATCAACTGATCGTCGCGCCGATCCTGCTGCCGCTGCTGACCGCCGCGTTGATGCTGATGCTCGGCGAGAAGCACCGCCCGCTCAAGGCGCGCATCAACCTGTTCTCCAGCATGATCGGCCTGGGTATCGCGATTCTGCTGCTGTACTGGACGCAAAAAGGCGGCCCTGGCTCGATTGGCGTGTACCTGCCGGGCAACTGGCAGGTGCCGTTCGGCATTGTGCTGGTGATCGACCAACTGTCGGCACTGATGCTGGTGCTGACGGGGATCATCGGGGTGAGCGCGCTGCTGTTCGCCATGGCTCGCTGGGACCGTGCCGGCACCAGTTTCCATGCATTGTTCCAGATCCAGATGATGGGCCTGTACGGCGCGTTCCTGACCGCCGACCTGTTCAACCTGTTCGTGTTCTTCGAGGTGCTGCTGGCGGCGTCCTACGGCTTGATGCTGCACGGCTCGGGGCGGGCGCGGGTGTCGTCGGGGCTGCATTACATTGCGATCAACCTGCTGGCGTCGTCGTTGTTCCTGATTGGTGCGGCGATGATCTACGGCGTCACCGGCACGCTGAACTTCGCTGACCTGGCACTGAAAATCCCGCTGGTGCCCGAGGCTGATCGCGGCTTGCTGCACGCCGGTGCGGCAATCCTCGCCACGGCGTTCCTGGCCAAGGCCGGCATGTGGCCGCTGAACTTCTGGCTGGCGCCCGCCTATTCCTCGGCCAGCGCACCGGTGGCGGCGATGTTCGCGATCATGACCAAGGTCGGCGTGTACACCGTGCTGCGGTTGTGGACCCTGCTGTTCTCCGGCCAGGCCGGGGCCTCGGCGCTGTTTGGCGGCGACTGGCTGGTGTACGGCGGCATGGCCACGATCATCTGCGCGGCGCTGGCGATGATCGCTGCGCAGCGGCTGGAGCGCATGGCAAGCCTGAGCATCCTGGTTTCGGCCGGGATCCTGTTGTCGGCGGTGGGCTTTGCCCAGCCCAGCCTGACTGCCGGCGCGTTGTTCTATCTGGTCAGCTCCACGCTGGCGCTGAGCGCGCTGTTCCTGCTGGCCGAATTGATCGAACGCTCGCGCTCGGCCAATGACCTGCCGCTGGACGAGGAAATCGACGCGCTGCCCAAGGCCATGGAATCCTTGCACCCGCGTCCGGGCGTCAACCTCGATGACGAGCAGAAAGCCGTGATCGGCCAGGTCATCCCCTGGACCATGGCCTTCCTCGGCTTGAGCTTCGTGGCGTGCGCCTTGCTGATCATCGGCATGCCGCCGCTGTCGGGGTTTATCGGCAAGCTCAGCTTGTTGAGTGCGCTGGTCAATCCGCTGGGCCTGGGCGTCAGTGTCGATGAGCCGATTCGTCCTGCGGCCTGGGGCCTGGTGGCGCTGCTGATCCTGTCCGGCCTGGCCTCGCTGATCGCTTTCGCCCGCCTGGGCATCCAGCGCTTCTGGACCCCGGAGGAGCGCCCCTCGCCGCTGCTGCGCCGCTATGAGTGCGTGCCGATCTTCTTCCTGCTGGGCTTGAGCATCCTGCTGACCTTCAAGGCCGAACCGTTGATGCGCTACACCCAGGCCACCGCCGAGAGCCTCAACAACCCGGAACACTACGTGATGGCCGTCATGGCAACGCGCCCGATTCCGAGCCCTGAAGCCAAGTCCGCCGCGCTGGAGGTGCAGCCATGAAGCGTCTGTTCCCTGCCCCGTGGCTGTCCCTGGCGTTGTGGGTATTGTGGCTGGTGTTGAACCTGTCGGTGAGCCCTGGCAACCTGCTGCTGGGTGCGTTGCTGGGGGTTCTTGCGCCCTTGCTGATGGCGCCGTTGCGGCCGTTGCCAATCCGTATCCGTCGCCCTGGGGTGATCATTCGCCTGTTCTTGCGCGTGGGCCGGGATGTGATCATCTCCAACCTGCAAGTGGCCTGGGGCGTGCTGACGTGTGGGTCACGCCCGCCGCGCTCGCGTTTTATCAAGATCCCCCTGGACCTGCGCGACGCCAACGGCCTGGCCGTGCTGTCGATGATCACCAGCGTCACGCCCGGCACCGTCTGGTCTGAACTGGCGCTGGACCGCAGCATCCTGCTGCTGCACGTGTTCGACCTGGATGACGAAGCGCACTTTATCCAGCACTTCAAGGATGCCTATGAACGGCCCCTCATGGAGATCTTCGAATGAGCGCCCTGCTTTCCAATGCGATCCTGTTCAGCCTGTTCCTGTTCTCGCTGGCCATGGTGCTGACCCTGATCCGCCTGTTCAAGGGCCCGTCGGCCCAGGACCGGGTACTGGCGCTGGACTACCTGTACATCCTGGCGATGCTGATGATGCTGGTACTGGGCATTCGGTATGCGAGTGACACCTACTTTGAAGCGGCGCTGCTGATTGCACTGTTCGGCTTCGTGGGCTCGTTTGCCCTGGCGAAATTCCTGCTGCGTGGGGAGGTGATTGAATGATGCCGTTGTGGATGGAAATCGTTGTCGCAGTGCTGCTGGTGCTCAGCAGCGTGTTTGCGTTGATTGGCGCGCTTGGCTTGCTGCGGATGAAGGACTTCTTCCAGCGCATGCACCCGCCCGCCCTGGCTTCGACGCTGGGCGCCTGGTGCGTGGCGTTGGCGTCGATTATCTATTTTTCGGTGCTCAAGTCCGGGCCGGTGTTGCACGGCTGGCTGATCCCGATCTTGCTCTCCATCACGGTGCCGGTAACCACGTTGCTATTGGCGCGCACCGCGCTGTTTCGCAAGCGCATGGCGGGCGATGATGTACCCGCCGAAGTCAGCAGCCGCCGCTGATTCATCAAGCGAACACAGTAAAAAATGTGGGAGCGGGCTTGCTCGCGAAGGCGGTTTTTCAGTCAGCACATCAGCGACTGACCCACCGCATTCGCGAGCAAGCCCGCTCCCACATTTGGTTTTGCATTAGACAAATGATCTGATGTGCGCCGCCAACTCCGCTAGCTCGGCATCATCCGCCCGCACGAAATCGTGGGACGAGATATAGCCCTCATAGGCTTCGAAGAACTTCTCCACCTTGGAGCTGATGGGCTTGAAGGTACTGTCCCCGCCCGTCCCATGCATGGGAAACAGCTTCGCATGCAAATGATCCACTCCATACCCTTCAAGAATCATCCCCGTACGGGCCACATCGGGAAACGCGCGGTCGATCTGTTGCGCAGTCTTCTTCGCGGCGATAGCAAGCCCGGCCAACACCTCATCCGACTGCGCAAACGCATAGCTGCCGTAGTGCTGCTTGGGGATTACCACGCTGAAACCCGGTGTGTTGGGAAAGATCGAAAGAAACGCCATATGCTGGTCGTCTTCCCACAGAATGTGCGCTGGGGAGGTCTTTTGAACAATGCTGCAGAAAATACACGTCATTTGAATCTCCATCAGTGGCTCTTGTTGCCCTTCAGATAGCACAGATTCCGTTACAAGATCGACGCGCCAAACCTGCGAAACCGTGGCATCCAATCATCGAGGATCTGCGCCGACGCCAGCACGTGATGCGCCCGCCCGATCAACAGCCGACGTGACACAAAGCCGATGTATCGCGAGTCATCGCTGTTATCGCGGTTATCCCCCAGCATGAAATAGCTGTCGGCCGGCACCACCACTGGCGCGAAATTGCGCATCGCCCGCACCGTCGGCATGAACTGCACAGTACGCTGGCGGTTGGCGGCCAATTCGTTCAGCTTGATCCCAGGTACCGTATGACCTGGGACAATTGGCTCGCTGATGTCCTGCGCATCACTGTAGGTGGCTGGCGTACCGTTGACCCACAGCACTTCATCGCGCATTTCCAGGGTGTCGCCGGGAACGCCGACAATCCGCTTGATCAGGCGCATGCCATCCTTGGGTGACGAAAACGTCACCACATCGCCGCGCTGGGGGTTATCGAGGTGGGCCAGGGAAATGTCCGTGAGCGGGACCTTGAGGTCATACGCGACGCGATTGACCAGCACCACATCGCCTTCCAGCAAGGTCGGGCGCATGGAGCCGGAGGGAATCGGATTCCAGTCTGCCAGGGAGGTACGGAAAACGCCGAAGCATATCCAGAAAATGATTGCGTAACGGTAACGGATCAACCAACTTCGCATACATCCTCGCACGACAGAAAAGGGCATCAGGATTGTTTCTCGGACGCCCGGTTGTGGCACGCGAGGATTAAATGAGTATTAGCGTCAAAGCGCACTAAAAAGGAGTTTTCGCCATGGATATCCGCTGTTCCGTTTTTATCGCAACCAGCATCGACGGCTTTATTGCCCGTCCAGACGGTGATATCGAATGGTTGCACCGACCTGAATACGAAACCGCCGAGTTGAACGGCGTGACCTATGAATCCTTCATCGCCACGGTCGATGCACTCGTAATGGGTCGCAAAACCCTGGAGAAAGTCTTGTCCTTCCCGGACTGGCCCTACGAGGGCACTCCCGTCATTGCCCTCTCCCATCAGCCTCTGCAGATCCCTGCGCACCTGGAGGGCAAGGTCGAGGTCATGGCAGGAGACGTCACCTCACTCGTGGCAACGTTAGCCGAACGCGGTATGAAGCACCTCTATATCGACGGTGGCCAGACGATCCAGGCGTTTCTTGAAGCGGGCCTGGTCAATGAGCTGATCATTACGCGTATCCCGGTTTTGCTGGGGCAAGGCATTCCACTGTTCAGCCAGGTTGGCAGTGAGCAGGAGCTGCAGCATGTTGGCACCTACGTGTCGGACAATGGTTTTGTGCAAAGTCGGTATCAAGTAATGTCAGGCGCTCACGCCGCGCAATAATGGATTTCTCTGAAGGAACAGACCATGAACCCACCCCTCGCATTGGTCGCAGGCATAGGCAGCCGTAATCGCTCCATCGGCAAAGCCAGCGGGCTGTTGCGAATGGTGCCGGATGATCTGCGCAGATTCGCTGCCAAGACGATTGGCAAGCCGGTCATCATGGGCCGAAAAACCTTCGAGTCGGTCATTGCCCTCAGCGGTAGGCCATTGGCCGATCGGCCCAACATCGTGCTGTCCAGAAACCCTGACTATGTGCACGAGCACGCGATCGCCTGCCAATCCCTGGCAGCGGCACTAGAACGCGCAGCCCTCTACACCCCCGAGGAAATTCATATCGGTGGCGGGCCAGAGCTTTATGACCAAGCGATACACCTTGTGGACAGGCTGTACCTGACCCTGTTCAACGATGATCACGAGGGTGAAGCCAGGTTTCCGCGTTTTGAGGATGAGTTCGTTGAGGTCTGCCGCCATGGCGTCCGACAGCACGAGGGCCTTGAGTACGAATGGGTGGACTACGTCAGGCGTAGATAACGACGCAATGAAGCGGCCACGCTGAAAACTGTAGGGGCTGGCTTGCCAGCTCCTACATTTGGATTGGGGACATCTGCGGATCGGCCGCGTGTCTGCCAACAATCCATTGACTAAACCCTTCTGAAAAACCATAGCCGTCCGTTGAAGGCTATGGCGTGTTTATCGTACCCAGACGCTGCCGGTCAACGCTACGGAGGACCTGGCGTCAGCTCAAGCGCTGGCAAGCATTTGGCTTTTCACAGATAAATCGGAAACCGAAGAACTCGCGAAGTGGACACGGTAAAAAATGTGGGAGCGGGCTTGCTCGCGAACGCGGTTTTTCAGTCAGCACATTAGCGACTGACACACCGCCTTCGCGAGCAAGCCCGCTCCCACAATGGATCGAGTGAGCCGTTAAACCGGCATGCAAAAAAAAACGCCCCGAACCAGTCGGGGCGTTTTCCATTCAGCGTTTACCAATCAAGCCTGATCAGCCAACCGCCACGTCGTCCCACCCTTCCCGTCTTCCAACACCACACCCATCGCGGTCAGTTGGTCACGGATACGGTCGGATTCCGCCCAGTCCTTATTGGTACGGGCGGTCAAGCGCGCCTGGATCAACGCATCGACTTCAGCCGCATCCACACGCCCTTCGGCGCCGGCTTGCAGGAAGTCATCGGCTTCCATCTGCAACACGCCGAGCACGCTGGCCAGCTCTTTCAAGCGCGCCGCCAGGCCCGCCGCTGCGTCGAGATCACTCTCGCGCAGGCGGTTGATCTCGCGCACCATCTCGAACAGTACCGCACAGGCTTCCGGGGTGCCGAAGTCGTCGTTCATGACTTCGGTGAAGCGCGCCACGAAACCTTCGCCGCCGGCCGGGGCCACGGCGGGCAGGCCTTTCAACGCGTGGTAGAAACGCTCCAGGGCGCCCTTGGCGTCCTTGAGGTTGTCTTCCGAGTAGTTGATGGCGCTGCGGTAGTGGCTTGACACCAGCAGGTAACGCACGACTTCCGGGTGGTACTTTGCCAGCACGTCGCGAATGGTGAAGAAGTTGTTCAAGGACTTGGACATCTTCTCGCCATTGATGCGGATCATGCCGCAGTGCATCCAGGCGTTGGCGTAGGTCTTGCCGGTGGCGGCTTCGCTCTGGGCGATTTCGTTTTCATGGTGCGGGAACTCGAGGTCGCTGCCGCCGCCGTGAATGTCGAAGGTCTCGCCCAGGCAGCAGGTGGACATCACCGAGCACTCGATGTGCCAGCCCGGACGCCCGGCGCCCCAGGGCGACTCCCAGCTCGGCTCGCCGGGCTTGGTGGCTTTCCACAGCACGAAGTCGAGCGGATCCTGCTTGGCTTCGTCGACTTCGATGCGTGCGCCGATGCGCAGGTCTTCGATTTTCTTGCGCGACAGCTTGCCGTAGCCCATGAACTTGGCGACGCGGTAGTACACGTCACCATTGCCCGGGGCGTAGGCGTAACCCTTGTCGATCAGGGTCTGGATCATCGCGTGCATGCCAGGGATGTGGTCCGTGGCACGCGGTTCCATGTCCGGCTTGAGGATGTTGAGGCGGGCCTCGTCCTCGTGCATCGCGGCGATCATGCGCTCGGTCAGCGCGTCGAACGACTCGCCGTTTTCGTTGGCGCGATTGATGATCTTGTCGTCGATGTCGGTGATGTTGCGCACGTAGGTCAGGTCATAACCGCTGAAGCGCAACCAGCGCGTCACCAGGTCGAAGGCAACCATGCTGCGGCCATGGCCGATGTGGCAGTAGTCGTACACGGTCATGCCGCACACGTACATGCGCACCTTGTTGCCATCCAGCGGCTTGAAGACTTCTTTGGTCTTGCTGAGTGTGTTGTAGATCGTTAGCACGACAAATCCCTTAAATCACTGGCCCCACGAATCACGCAAGGTCACGGTACGGTTGAATACCGGAGCGCCTGGTTTCGAGTCCTTGATATCCGCGCAGAAGTAACCTTCGCGCTCGAACTGGAAACGGTCTTCCGGCTGTGCGTCGCCAAGCGATGGCTCGGCACGACAACCAGTGAGTACTTGCAGGGAGTCAGGGTTGATGTTGTCCAGGAAGCTGGCGCTGTCCTCGGCCTTTTCAGGGTTCGGCGAGCGGAACAGACGATCGTACAGGCGCACTTCGCACTCGATGCTGGCAGCGGCCGGCACCCAGTGGATCACGCCCTTGACCTTGCGGCCTTCAGGGTTCTTGCCCAGGGTGTCCGGGTCGTACGAGCAACGCAGTTCGACGATGTTGCCGTCGGCGTCCTTGATCGCTTCGTCAGCGCGGATCACGTAGCTGCCGCGCAGGCGCACTTCACCGTTCGGCTCCAGGCGCTTGTAGCCTTTTGGCGGCTCTTCCATGAAGTCATCGCGGTCGATGTAGATCTCACGCGCGAACGGCAGCTTGCGCACACCGAGTTCTTCTTTCTGCGGGTGACGCGGCAGTTCGAGGTGGTCGACCTTGTCTTCCGGGTAGTTGGTGATCACGACTTTCAACGGACGCAGCACGCACATGGCGCGTGGGGCGTTGGCGTCGAGGTCCTGACGGATGCTGAACTCGAGCATGCCGTAGTCGACCACACCGTCGGAGCGGTTGGTGCCGACCATCTCGCAGAAATTGCGGATCGATGCCGGGGTGTAGCCGCGACGGCGGAAACCCGACAGCGTCGACATGCGTGGGTCGTCCCAGCCGTGCACGTGCTTTTCATCGACCAGTTGCTTGAGCTTGCGCTTGCTGGTGATGGTGTAGTTCAGGTTCAGGCGGCTGAACTCGTACTGGCGCGGGTGCGCCGGCACCGGCAGGCTGTCGAGGAACCACTCGTACAGCGGGCGATGGCTTTCGAACTCGAGGGTGCAGATCGAGTGGGTGATGCCTTCGATGGCGTCCGACTGACCGTGGGTGAAGTCGTAGTTCGGGTAGATGCACCACTTGTCACCGGTCTGGTGGTGATGAGCGTGGCGAATGCGGTACATGATCGGGTCGCGCAGGTTCATGTTCGGCGAGGCCATGTCGATCTTGGCGCGCAGTACGCGGGCGCCGTCCGGGAACTCACCGGCGCGCATGCGGGCGAACCAGTCGAGGTTCTCTTCCACCGAACGGTCGCGGAACGGGCTGTTCTTGCCCGGCTCGGTCAGCGTGCCACGGTATTCCTTGGCTTGCTCCGGGGTCAGGTCGTCGACGTAAGCCTTGCCGGCCTTGATCAGCTCGACGGCCCAGTCGAACAACTGGTCGAAATACTTCGAGGCGTAGCGCACTTCACCGGACCATTCGAAGCCCAGCCACTTGATGTCGCTTTCGATGGCGTCGATGTATTCCTGGTCTTCCTTGGCCGGGTTGGTGTCGTCGAAACGCAGGTGCGTGACGCCACCGAACTCCTGGGCCAGGCCGAAGTTCACACAGATCGACTTGGCGTGACCGATGTGCAGGTAGCCGTTGGGCTCTGGCGGGAAGCGGGTGACGATCTGCGTGTGCTTGCCCGAATCCAGGTCCGCCTGGATGATCGGGCGCAGGAAATTGACCGGGACGGCAGGTCCGGCCTTGGAATTCGAGGTAGGGTCGACAGTGGGCTTGCTCATAGGATCCTTGAACAGACAGGTTCGTGGCCGGTTGGGGCCAAGTAAAACAAAGGGCTTATCATAGCCGAAGCGGTCAAGCCGCTGACAGAGCGTGGCCAAAAACTGCTGCATTTAATGCACGGGCGGTAAAAAACCACCTCGAAATTCCTGCCGGGCACGCTAAACTGCGCGCCTTGGCCGCGATTTCGCCAACCTGGTAAGGCGCGCAGGCGTCCAAACCCACGAATTCCCTGAAAAGAGTAGTGAACATGACTCAAGTCAAACTGACCACCAACCACGGTGACATCGTCATCGAGCTGAACGCCGAGAAAGCGCCGATCACCGTCGCCAACTTCATCGAATACGTTAAGGCCGGCCACTACGAAAACACTGTTTTCCACCGTGTCATCGGCAACTTCATGGTCCAGGGCGGCGGTTTCGAGCCTGGCATGAAGGAAAAGAAAGACAAGCGTCCAAGCATCCAGAACGAAGCGGACAACGGCCTTTCCAACGACAAGTACACCGTCGCCATGGCCCGTACCATGGAGCCGCATTCGGCCTCCGCGCAGTTCTTCATCAACGTCGCCGACAACACTTTCCTGAACCACAGCGGCAAGAACGTGCAGGGCTGGGGCTATGCAGTGTTCGGTAAAGTCACCGAAGGCCAGGACGTCGTCGACAAGATCAAAGGCGTGCAGACCACCGGTAAAGCCGGTCACCAGGACGTTCCGGTAGAAGACGTGATCGTCGAGAAAGCCGAGATCGTTGAGTGATATTGCTGATTTCAGATTTGCATCTGGAAGAGGAGCGCCCGGACATCACCCGGGCGTTTCTGGATCTGCTCCACAACCGCGCCCGTGGCGCCCAGGCGTTGTACATTCTGGGGGACTTCTTCGAAGCCTGGATTGGCGACGATGGGATGACGCCCTTCCAGCGCTCGATTTGCGCAGCCCTGCGCGAGCTGAGCGACAGCGGCACCCCGATTTTCATCATGCATGGCAACCGTGATTTCCTCATCGGCAAGGGGTTCTGCAAAGCTGCAGGCGCCACCTTGCTCAAGGACCCGAGTGTCGTGCAGCTCCATGGCGAGCCTGTGCTGTTGATGCACGGCGACAGCCTCTGTACCCGCGACCTTGGCTATATGAAGCTGCGGCGCATCCTGCGTAACCCGATCGTGCTGTTTATCCTGCGCCACCTGCCGCTGCGCACCCGCCACAAGCTGGCGCGCAAGCTGCGCAGTGAAAGCCGCGCGCAAACGCGCATGAAGACCAACGACATCGTCGACGTCACCCCCGAGGAAGTGCCCAGGGTGATGCAGCAGTTCGGCGTGCGCACCCTGGTCCACGGCCACACGCACCGCCCGGCCATCCATAAGTTGCAGATTGGAGACCAGGCGGCCAAGCGCATCGTGCTGGGGGACTGGGACAAGCAAGGCTGGGCCTTGCAGGTGGATGAGCAAGGGTTTCAGCTGGCGGCGTTTGACTTTGTGAACCCGCAACTGGCGTTGCCCGGTGCCTGATTCCCAAACACCACGCATCCCCTGTGAACAGCGACCTCAATGTGAGAGCTGGCTTGCCTGCGAAGGCGGTGTGTCAGTCGATTCATTTATCGACTGATCCGGCGCCTTCGCGAGCAAGCCCGCTCCCACCTTGTTGACCGCGTGCTGCCTCAGGTTGAGGTTGTGAACCCGCAATTGGCGCTGCCTGGCGCCTGACTCTCAAACACCACACATCCCTAGTGAACAGCGACCTCAATGTGGGAGCTGGCTTGCCTGCGAAGGCGGTGTGTCAGTCCATTCATTTATCGACTGAACCGGCGCCTTCGCGAGCAAGCCCGCTCCCACCTTGTTGACCGCGTGCTGTCTCAGGTTGAGGTTGTGAACCCGCAGTGGGTATGGCCTGGCGCCTGATTCCCAAACACCACACATCCCTTGTGAACAGAGATCCAAATGTGGGAGCTGGCTTGCCGGCGATGGCGGTGTGTCAGTCGATTCATTTATCGACTGATCCGGCGCCTTCGCGAGCAAGCCCGCTCCCACCTTGTTGATCGCGCGCTGTCTCAGCTTGAGGTTGTGAACCCGCAGTGGGCATTGCCTGGCGCCTGATTCCCAAACACCACACATCCCTAGTGAACAGAGATCCAAATGTGGGAGCTGGCTTGCCTGCGAAGGCGGTGTGTCAGTCAATTCATTTATCGACTGATCCGGCGCCTTCGCGAGCAAGCCCGCTCCCACCTTGTTGATCGCGTGCTGTCTCAGGTTGAGGTTGTGAACCCGCAGTGGGCATTGCCTGGCGCCTGATTCCCAAACACCGCGCATCCCTTGTGAACAGAGATCCAAATGTGGGAGCTGGCTTGCCTGCGAAGGCGGTGTGTCAGTCGATTCATTTATCGACTGATCCTGCGCCTTCGCGAGCAAGCCCGCTCCCACCTTTGTTGACCGCGTGCTGTCTCAGCTTGAGGTTGTGAAGCCGCAACTGGCGTTGCCCGGTGCCTTATTCCCAAACACCGCGCATCCCTTGTGAACAGCGACCTCAATGTGGGAGCTGGCTTGCCTGCGAAGGCGGTCTGTCAGTCAATAGATTTATCGACTGAACCACCGCCATCGCCAGCAAGCCGGGTCCTGCAAGGCTCGGGATGATCCGGGTATCAGTGCCCGGAGGCTTCCGGCCCGGCCTTCGCGCCGAACGGCGGCTTGGCCAGCCATACCAGCAACATCAAGCCCATGAACATCCACCCCAGCAACGTGAAGTAGTCCACGGTGGACATCATGTACGCCTGGCTGGTGAGGATCTGGTCCAGCTGCGCATAAGCCTTGTGCCCTGCCCCACCGAGCGCTTGCAGCGCGTCGCGGGTGGCCGAGTCGTAGGTGGTCATGTTTTCGCTCATGTACGCATGGTGCTGGTCCGCGCGGCGAATCCAGATCCAGGTGGTCAGCGAGGCCGCGAAGCTGCCGCCCAGGGTCCGCAGGAAGGTCGCCAGGCCGGCGCCGTCGGCAATTTGCTGGGGCGGCAAATCGGACATCAGGATGCTCAGGGTCGGCATGAAGAACAGCGCCACGCCAATGCCCATGAACAGCTGCACCAGGGCAATGTGGGTGAAGTCCACTTCGTTGGTGAAGCCGGCCCGCATGAAGCAACTCAAGCCAATCGCCAGGAAGGCCAGGCCTGCCAGCAGGCGCAGGTCGAATTTGTGTGCGTACTTACCGACAAACGGCGACATCAGCACCGGCAGGATGCCGATCGGCGCCACCGCCAGGCCGGCCCAGGTCGCGGTGTAGCCCATCTGCGTTTGCAGCCACTGCGGCAGGATCAGGTTGATACCGAAGAAGCCCGCATACCCCAGGATCAACACGATGGTGCCGATGCGGAAGTTCCGGTAGGCGAACAGCCGCAGGTTGACCACCGGGTGCTTGTCGGTGAGTTCCCAGATGATGAACACCGCCAGGGCAATCACCGAAATCGCCGCACCGATGATGATGAAGTTGGACTCGAACCAGTCCAGGTCGTTGCCCTTGTCTAGGATGATCTGCAAGGCGCCGACCCCGACGATCAGGCTCAACAGCCCCACATAGTCCATCGGCTGGTAACTGGTGACCACCGGGCGTTTCTTCAGCTGCGAACGCACCACCATCACCGCGAAGATCCCGATGGGCACGTTGATGAAGAAGATCCACGGCCAGCTGTAGCTGTCGGTGATCCAGCCGCCGAGGATCGGCCCGGCAATCGGCGCCACCACCGTGACCATCGCCAGCAACGCCAGGGCCATGCCGCGCCTCGCCGGCGGGTAGACCGCGATCAGCAGCGTCTGGGTCATCGGGTACAACGGCCCGGCAACCAGGCCTTGCACGACCCGAAAGGCGATCAGCTCGGGCATCGAGGTGGAAATACCGCACAGGAACGACGCCAGCACAAACAGCAGGGTCGCCCACAGGAACAGCTTCACCTCGCCAAAGCGCCGGCTCAACCAGCCGGTCAGCGGCAAGGCAATCGCGTTGCTCACCGCAAACGAGGTGATCACCCAGGTGCCCTGCTCCGAACTCACGCCGAGGTTGCCGGAAATGGTCGGCAACGCCACGTTGGCGATGGTGGTGTCGAGCACCTGCATAAAGGTCGCCAGCGACAGGCCAATAGTGGCCATCAACAGGCTGGGTGGCGTGAAGGAGGCGTTATTGCTCATTAGCGTTGCGCAGCCTTGGGTGCGGCGCTGCTGTTGTCATGGATCAACTGCGTGATCATGGCGTCAGCCTCGGCCAGTTGGCGGTCATACACGTTGGTGGTGAACGAAGCCTTTTGCGGCGCCTGCTGCGCCAGGACCGGGCCGCTCTGGTCGTGCAGGTCGACATTGACCACGGTGCTCAAGCCCACTCGCAGCGGGTGCTTGGCCAGCTCATCGGCGTTGATGTGGATACGCACGGGTACACGCTGCACGATCTTGATCCAGTTACCGGTGGCGTTCTGCGCCGGCAGCAGGGCAAACGCGCTGCCGGTACCGGCGCCCAGGCTGTCCACGGTGCCGCTGAATTTCACGTCACTGCCGTAGATGTCCGACTCGATATCCACCGGCTGGCCGATGCGCATGTCGCGCAGTTGGGTTTCCTTGAAGTTGGCGTCGATCCACAGCTGGTCCAGCGGAATCACCGCCATCAGCGCAGTGCCCGGCTGGACGCGCTGGCCCAGTTGCACGGTGCGCTTGGCCACGTAGCCGGTGACCGGCGCGATCAAGGTGCTGCGCGCATTGGTCAGGTAGGCCTGGCGCAGTTGCGCGGCGGCGGCCTGGACGTCCGGGTGCGACGAAATCACGGTGTCGTCCACCAGCGCGCTGGTGGTCTTGAACTGCTGCTGCACGTTGGCCAGGGCGTTTTGCGCCGAGGTCAGGTCGTCACGGGCGTGGGAGAGTTCTTCCTGGGAGATCGCGCCGCCCGCGGCGAGGTTCTTACGACGGTTGTAGTTGTCCTGGGCCTTCTGCACATTGGCTTGCTGCGCCAGCACCTGGGCTTTCATCCCGTCGACGTTGCTGTACAAACCCCGCACCTGGCGCACGGTGCGGGCCAGGTTGGCCTGGGCACTTTGCAGGCCGACGGCGGCATCATTCGGGTCGAAGTTGACCAGTACCTGGCCTTCGTGGACCAGGTCGCCATCGTCGGCGCCAATGCTGACCACGGTGCCGGTGACCAACGGGGTGATCTCGACCACGTTGCCGTTCACATAGGCGTCGTCGGTGCTTTCATTGAAGCGGCCGTAGAGCTCATACCAGCCCCACACGCCCAGCACGCCGAGGATGACGATCAGCGCGAGGCCGATCAGCATGATCTTGCGTTTACGCGGGTTGTTGTCCGTTTTGGGTTGTTCGGTGGCTTTGGGTTGTTCGCTTGCGTTGGTGTTTTCGGCAGTGGCCATGACAAATACCTCAAATTATTCCGTGCGTGTGGCTGGGGTGGTCGCTGCCAGTTTGTTGGCGCTGTAGCCGCCACCCAGGGCCTGCATCAATTGAATCGACAGATCGATCTGCGCTGCATTCAGCGTCGCCAGCTGGCGCTGGGCCTGCAGCAACTGCTGCTCGATGCTCAGCACATCCAGGTAGTTGCCGATGCCGGAGCTGTAGCGCTGCACCCCGGTGTCGTAGGACTGCTGGGCAATGTCCGCGGCATGTTGCTGGGCCTGGATCTGCCGACCGGTGTCACGCAGTTGCGACAGGGTGTTGCCGATATCGCCCAGGGCTTGCACCAGGGTCTTGTTGTACTGGGCCACCGCCAGGTCGTAGTCGGCGTCGCGGGCGTCGAGGTCGGCGCGCAGGCGGCCACCGTCGAAGATCGGCAGCGAGATCGTCGGCGCGATACTGAAGAAGCGGCTGGCCGACCCGAACATCGCGTCACCCAGCAACGACTCGGCCCCGGCGCTCGCGCTCAGGTTGAGGTTGGGGTAGAAGTTGGCCTTGCCGGCGGCGATATTCTTGCTCGCCGCCTCCACGCGCCAACGCGCGGCGATCAGGTCCGGGCGACGGCCGAGCAATTCGGCCGGCAATACCGAAGGCACCGCCACGGCGCTGGGTTTCAGCACGTTGGGACGGGTCAACTCACCGCCACGGTCCGGGCCTTTGCCGAGCAGCACGGCGAGGGCGATCTTGGCGCTCTGCAGTTGCTTTTCCGCATCGATCAGTTGCGACTGGGAGCTGGCTTCCAGGCTTTCGGTCTGCTGGTACTGGTACTGGCTGTCGATGCCGGAGTTGAGCCGACGCTTGCCCAGGTCGAGCATTTGCCGGGTGCGCTTGAGGTCATCATTGGCCAGGTCACGCACGATATGCGCCTGGCCCAAATCGCTGTAGGCCTTGGCCACGTTGGCGGCGAGTGTCAGGCGCGCGGCCTGCTGGTCGACTTCGGCGGCACGTGCCTGGCCCAGCGCGGCTTCCCACGCGGCGCGCTGGCCACCCCAGAGGTCGAAGTTGTAATTGAAGCTGGCGCCGATATTACGCACGGTGGCGTAGGCATCGCCCTGCCCCAGCGGGTCCTGATCCTTGGCCAGGCGTGAGCGGCTCACACCGGCGCTGGCGTCGAGGGTCGGCATGCGAGCGGCATTCGCCGCATAGGCAGCGGCTTCGGCCTGATGGGCACGGGCGCCGGCCACTTGCATGTCGGGGCTGTTCTGCAGGGCTTCCTGGATCAGGCCGTCGAGCTGGGGGTCGCCCAGGCTTTTCCACCAGTCGGCGGTGGGCCAGGCAGCACTCGACAGCGTCACGCCGCTCAAGGACTTACCGGCCTGCAAGGTATTGGCGTCGAGGCGCTGGCCCTGGGTGTCGAGGCCGCTGAAGTTGGCGCAACCGGCCATGCTCATGGCCACCAGCACCAGGCTAAGGGCACGTGTGTTCATTCTTTACCTACCCGCTGCAGGGTGATGGGATCACCGGCAGCTATCAGAATTTTCTTGAGGATCTTTTCCAGGGTTTGCAGCTCACCGGGCTCCAGGGCGCCGGCCAACTGATTCAGCGCATCGGCGCCGATGTGCGGCAGCATGTCCGCCAGGCGCTGGCCTTCGGTGGTCAGCACCAACTGCACCTGGCGGCGGTCCAGCTCGGAACGCTTGCGACCCAGCAGGCCCTTTTGCTCCAGGCGGTCGAGCATGCGTGTCATCGAGCCGCTGTCCAGCGACAGGTTGCGGCACAGCTCCGCCGGGGTGTCGACGCCGTACTGGGCCATGATGATCAGCACCTTGAACTGCGCGGCGGTGATGCCATGGGGTTCCATATGGGTGTCGATGATGCGGTCTTTGAGCAGTGCGGCGCGGCCCAGCAACAGGCCGAGATGGCAGTTGTGGAAGTTGTCAGGGGTGAAGTGTTTCATCGGAAGTCACCTTATTACTGCCTAGGCAGTGAATGTATGACGAGATGTTACTGCTTAGGCAGCGAATGTCAAATGGAATAATTAGCTTGCTTGCTAATTAGCTGACAGGCGGCAGAAAACCGCAACTGCAGGCGCAGGCTTGCCGGCGATGGCGGTGTATCAGTCAATGAAAAGATCGACTGATGAACCGCTATCGCCGGCAACAGGGGAAGGTCAGAAATCGCGCTTGTAGAAGATATCCAGAGAGCTGGCCACGCCGCTCGCCACTTCCAGGTACACCTTCTTGCTCAGCAGATAACGCAAGGCAATGGTGCTGGCCGGTTCGAACACCCCGACCCCGTAGCGCAGGCTGAGTTTCTCGGTGATCTTGCCGCTGGCCACCACCGCCGTGGTGGTGCCACTGCCCTGGGTGTCGAGGTCAAAATCCTGGATACCGAGTTTGTTGGCGATGTCCGAGGTCACCCCGGCGCTGCCCATCAGCCCCAGGCCTAGGGCGGCTTGGGCAAGCATGTTGTTGTCTTCACCCGTGCTGCTCAGCGGGCGCCCCAGTACCAGGTAGGACAGCGCCTGCTCCTGGCTCATCGCCGGCTCCGAGAAGATCTGCGTGGTCGGCTGCTCGGCGCTGCCGCTGAGGCGGATACCGGCGACCACGTCGTCGGTCTTGCGGACCGCTTCGATGTCCAGGTAGGGCTGGTCAATCGGCCCGGCGAACAGCAGGCGTGCGCGACGCACATCGAGTCGCTGCCCGTAGGCGCGGTAGCGGCCGTCGTTGAGCCACAGCTCGCCACGGGTGTCCATGTTGTCGCCGATGTGCACATGGCCCTGCACCTTGGCAGTCAGGCCGAAGCCGGCGAAGTTGAGCTTGTCCTCGCCCACCGCGACGTCGATATCCATGGCCATCGCCATTGGCGGCTTACCCTCCTCGGTCTGGCTGCCGACGATCACCGTGTCGTCCGAGACCTTGACCGTCGACGGCGGCAGCTCACGCACGGTGATGTCGCCGCGCGGGATCTGCACCTTGCCGGCAATCGCCAGTTTGTCGTTCTTCAGGCTGATCTTCAGGTCGGGCGCCACTTCCAGCACCGCATAAGGCTCTACCGTGACCGGCAGTTGCGAGCCTTGCAGGCTGAGGTCCACCACCAGCGCCTGGCCCCAGTCGATCTGGCCCTTGAGGCTGCCCTGCCCGGCCTTGCCACTGCGCCAGGCGCCATTCAATTGCACACTCTCGCCGGCAATCAGCGCCTGCACGTTCAGGCCTTCAAGGCTGACCGGCAGTTGCGGCCCGGACACTTCACCGCCCACCAGGTTGACGTTGCCGTTGACCTGCGGCGCCAGCAATCCGCCGGAAATCCGCCCGCTGCCGTTGAGCTTGCCGGTGAGTTTTTCCACCATCGGCACAAACGGCCGCGCCACGGCGAGGTCGAGGCCAGTGAGGCTGAAGTTGCCGGTGATCGGCTTGTTTTTCGGCAGTGGATTGATCTGCGCCTGCAGCAACAGCTCGCCGAGCTGGCCGCCACGGAAGTTCAGCTGGGTGTCGATGCGCTTGGGGTTGAGGGTGGTTTCCAGCTTGAGGGTGTCATAGGGGAAATCCAGCCACTGGTCCTTGTCCTTGACGCGCATGGTGCCGCCGCTGGCATCCACCGAGATCACGCCTTTGGGCCCGCTGTCGGGCAGGTCGAGTTGCACGTCGGCATTCAGCTTGCCCTGCCACGCGAAGTCCTTGGGCAAAAACGCCGCCAGGCTGTCGATGGGGAACTGCTTGAGGTGGTAGCGCAACTTCGGCTCGGGCATTAGGCGCTGGTCTTCACCGCACAGGCTGGCCGCGCCGGACACCCAGCAGTGCGCGGCAAATGTCAGCTTGCCGTCGGCCAGGCGCTCGATTTTTGCCGGGGCCTGCAGCTTCCAGTCCTGGCCCCCGGCTTGCACATCGCCACTGGCCAGGCGCCCGCGCCAGTTGCCTTTATCGAGGTTGCCATCCAGGGCCAGGGCCAGTTTGACCAACGGACCGGCCAGGTCCAATTGGACCTTCTGGCTCTTGATATCGCCTTGGGCACTGGCCGTAAGGGTGCCGACCTGGGTGTCGCCGGCCTGGATGCCGCTGCCCTTGAGGTCGATCCTGGCGCGCTGGGCGCTGTCCAGGTTGGCGTCCAGGCTCAGGCTTTGCAGGCGATTATCGGCGAATGCCAGTTGCTGGCCCTTGAGGTCGAGCTTGCCTTGCGGCGCCTGGAGGCTGCCGGCCACGTCGAGCCGGCCATTGACCTGCCCACGCAGCTGCGGCCACAGCTGGGCCAGGCGTGCCAGCTTGATATCGATCTGCCCGGCCAGGCGTTGCTGCAGGCTGCCGCTGCCGTTGATGCGGTTGTCGCCCAGGCGAATATCCAGGTTGGCCAGGGTCCATTGCTCGCCCGCGCCTTCGGCCTTGGCGGCCAGCACGGCGGTTTGCCCGCGCAGGCGGCCCTTGAGGTCGAGGTCGGCGTTGAGCTTGAGCTGTTCGTTCTTGAATTCACCTTGGCTGCGCAGCGGCCCGGCCAGGGTGCCGGGCAACTCGGCGACCCAGTACGCCGGGTTCAGCGCCGACAGGTCCAGCGCGGTGTCCCAGGCGATGCCGTCGGCAAACTGCAGGTTCAGGTGGCCTTCGGCCTTGCCTTGGCCGGCGCTGAGTTTCAGCTCGGGCAGGAACACTTGCTTGAGGTCGCCGCTGAAGGGCGTGACCACCGTGAACTTGCCGGCCGGGCCGTCGAGGTCGGCCTTGAGATTGCCGAGGTAGTTGCCGTCCTTGTAGGAGACTTCACCGTTGAAGGTGCGCAATACGACCTGCGGCTCGTCGATCAGCGGGTACAGGCGATGCCACGGGAAGTCCAGCCAATCGATCCTGGCCTCGGCGCTGAAGCCTTGTTGCCAGTCCAGTTGCGCCGTGAGCTTCAGGCTCTGGCGGTCACCGGCATTCAGGTCGAGGCCGGCGATCTGCGCGCCCTTGGCGTCGACCTTGCCTTGCAACAGCAGGTCCACCGGGCCCTTTTCCGCCGGCAGCACGGCCTTGCCCAGCAGCTGGTAGCCGCTGCTCAAGTCGCCCTTGGCGCTGAGGTCGAGTTGATTGAGTTGCAGGGTGTCGGGCAAATCGGCGCTCGGCTTGAAGCCATCCGCGGTGATGTGCAACTGCGCGGGCAGGTTTTCCGCCAGGGGTTGCAGCTCGCCGCGCAGTTTGGCCGGCAGGTAACCGCTGCTGTCGGCGTCGAGCTTGAGGGTCTTGAGCAAATCGCCCTCGACCTTGAGCGCCACTTTCCACGGCGCACCGCCGGGGGCGTAAGGCAGGCTCAGGTCACCGCTGGCGGTCAACGGCCAGTCGCCGCTGGGTTGCAGCAGGCCAGCAAGGTCCAGCACCAGGTCGTCGCGTTGCAGGTGCACCGAGTCGATCTGCATCCCGGCGGCGGTCCAGTGCGCTGCCAGCTGCAGGCCCTTGAGTTCCTCGCTGCCATTGAACAGCAGGCTGCCGACGCGAACGTCGCCCAATTGAATGGAAACGGGCAACTTCAGATCCGGCAATTGAATCGGACCGCTGCTCTCTTCGGTGCTGGGCGCAAACTGCAGGCTGACTTGATCCACGTCCAGGCGATTGATGCACACGGTCATGCGCAACAGGCACGCCGGTGACCAATCCAAGGTCGGCGCCTTCAGCTCGACACGACTGCCGTCTTGCGCCCACAGCAGATGGTCGGCGCTCCACTGGCCGCCCAAATGGCCTTGGAAATTCTCCACGCTCAACCCCGGCACACGCCCCAGGGCCCAGCGACTGCCGGCCTGGGTGCCGAGGATTGCCCACAGTGCCAGCAACAGCACGGCGAGGATTGCCAGTACGGCCAGCCCCGCTATTTTCACACCACGCATCACAGCTCAGGCCCCATGGAAAAGTGCAAACGAACGCCGCCCGGGTCTTCCAGGGCATGGGCCAGGTCCAGGCGGATCGGCCCCACCGGCGAGACCCAGCGAATGCCGACACCGACACCGGTCTTGAGGCTGGGCAGCTCCAGGGAATTGAACGAGTTGCCCTGGTCGATAAAGGTTGCGATCCGCCATTTCTCGGCGATGGAATATTGGTACTCGGCGCTCAAGGCCACCATGTAGCGGCCGCCGATACGGTCGCCGCGGTCGTTCTCAGGCGAGAGCGTCTGGTACTCGTAACCACGCACGCTCTGGTCGCCACCGGCGAAGAAGCGCAGCGACGGCGGCACCGACTTGTAGCCATTGGTCGCGCTGCCGCCGACCTGGGCCCGGGCCAGGAACCGGTGGTTGTCCCACAGGGTGGTCAAACCCTTGATCATGGCCGTGCCGTAAAGCAGGTTGGTGTCGGAGCCCAGGCCCTCCTTCGCGACCTTGGTGTCGAACTGCAGGCGGTAGCCGTTGTGCGGGTCGATGCGGTTATCGCTGCGCAGGTAGGAATAGCTGATGCCGGGCATGACCAGGTTGCTGAGGCCGGAGTCATTGCCCAACCGATATTCTTCGCGCTGGTATTTGAGCGAGATCACGCGGGTCCAGCCGCTGGGCAACTTGCTGTGCCATTCAGGGCCGAGGGTGAGCAATTTACTCAAGGTGTCGGTATTGGCGATCTCTTCATTCTGGTAACCGCCGGCGAAGCGCAATTTATCAGTGAGCGGCGGGTCGAGCGGAATGTCGTACCACAGGCCGACGTTCTGGCGTGGCGCCGACAGTTCGGCCTCCCAACCATAGCTGTGGCCCTGGGGGTTGACCCAGTGACGGGTCCAGTTGGCCTTGCCGCGCGGGCCGACGTCGGTGGAGAAACCCAAGCCCAGGCCCATGGTGCGCGGCTTGCGGGTTTGCAGGTTGACGGCCACCGGGATCACGTCTTTGCTCGAGGCCGCCGGGGCGGCGTCCACGCGCACGCCTTCAAAAAAGCCGCTGGCCTGCAGGTTCTGGTTGAGTTCGGCGATCAGTTCGGAATCGTAGGGGTCACCGCTTTTGAACGGCACCATGCGTTGCAGCAGGTCTTCGTCAAACGGCGTATCGCCGGCAAAGCTGACCTTGCCCAGGGTGTAGCGCGGGCCACTGTCATAGATGAGTTCGATATCGGCGACGCCGGCCTGCGGGTCAACCGAGAGTGTCTGGCGAGTAAAGCGCCCGCTGAAAAAGCCGTAGCGCGACGCCTGGTTCTGGATCAGGCGCTTGGCGTCTTCGTAATGGCCGTGGTTGAGCACGGCGCCGGATTTGAGGTCGTCACTGGCGGGCACGCGAAACGTCTTGAGGTTCGCGGCAGGACCGTCGACCCGAATGGTCACGTTGCGCAAATGCACCGGCTCGCCGGGGTCGATGGTGAGGATCAGGCGCGGGTTCTTGCCGCCCTTCACATCACTCTCGATCAGTGGCTGATAGAAACCCAGTGCCTGCGCGGCTTTGCGCGCCTGCTCCTCGGCGCCACGGCTGAACCGCAGCAAGGCCTCTTCATCACGATCGCCCACCCCGCCGATATAGCCTTCGATGTTGGCTTTCAACGCGTCGTTTGATGGCTTGATCCGCACGTCCAATTCGCTTTGCGCGAATGCGCCGCAGCTGGTGAACAGCAGAACCAAGCCGCTGGTAAATCTTCCTGGAAACTTCATAGGCGCGGATGCTACACGAGCAAGGGAGACTCTTTGAACTCAGAATTGTCTGAATAATTCTGTCTTAAGCCGTTGCAGCATGTAACACCTGCGGATTGGGGTGGAAAAAAACGTGCTCAAGGACAGGTCCTATAGCGACTTCGCCGATTTCCTCGTAGCCCTGACGCTTGTAGAACTCCAGATAGCGAGAATTCCCCGTATCCAGCACCACACCGGACGAATGCGGGTCTTCGGCGCACCAATTGTGCACGGCTTCCAGCAGTTGCTCGCCGTAATGCTTGCACTGGAATTGCGGATGAATGCCCAGCAGCGGCAGCACATGCACCGATTCGCTGGGCAGGCAGGCCAACACCGCCTGATGGTATTCGAGGTAGCGACGGGTGCCGCGTACACCGGTGCTCAACCACATGCGCAGCTGCCAGGCCCAGCTTTCGGTGATCCCCAGACGCCGTTGCGGGGGGGCGATCAACGCGATGCCGATCAGGCGGTCGTTGATGAACAGGCCAATCGCCGGCAGTTTCTGGAAAAAGTGCTGCTTGACCAGCTCGCGCACGGTGGCACGGACCCGTTGTTCATAGCCTGGGCGCTCGGCCTCAAAAATGTAGGCGAACGTCGGCTCATGCCGATAGGCCTGGTACAGCAGGGAGCGGGCCTCGCGGGAATAGCCGCTGTTGAGCAGGCGAATATCGGCAATGGCAGTCGAGGTTTCAGGCATACAGTCAATCTCCCTGGGCACCACTCAAAAGGTGGCGTTCTTATGGGTACGAACCTACGCAGCATCAGTCGTTCCCAGACATTAGCAGTGCATCTGTCCTACCGCCACGCTGGCCCCCGTCCGACTTGTCCGCTAGCATCGCCCTTTTGCCAGGACTGGACTGCCGACCATGAAAATCGTCTCCTTCAATATCAACGGGCTGCGCGCCCGCCCTCATCAGCTGGCGGCGCTGATTGAAAAACACCAGCCCGACGTGATCGGCCTGCAGGAAACCAAGGTCCACGACGACCAGTTCCCCCTCGCCGAAGTGCAGGCCTTGGGCTATCACGTGTACTACCACGGGCAAAAAGGTCACTACGGCGTGGCGCTGCTGTCGCGCAAAGAAGCCTTGAGCGTGCACAAAGGTTTTGCCAGCGATGAAGAAGACGCCCAGCGCCGCTTTATCTGGGGCACCTTCGCCGACGAGAACGGCCAGCCGGTCACCATCATGAACGGCTATTTCCCCCAGGGCGAAAGCCGTGACCACCCCACCAAGTTCCCGGCCAAGCAGCGCTTCTACGCAGACTTGCAGCAACTGCTGGAAAGCCAGTTCAGCAATGACCAGGCACTGGTGGTGATGGGCGATGTGAATATTTCCCCGGAAGATTGCGACATCGGCATCGGCGCCGACAACGCCAAACGCTGGCTGAAAACCGGCAAGTGCAGCTTCCTGCCGGAAGAGCGCGAGTGGATGGCACGCCTGAAGAACTGGGGCCTGGTGGACAGCTTCCGCCACCTCAACCCGGACGTGGCCGACCGTTTCAGCTGGTTCGACTACCGCAGCCGCGGGTTTGAAGACGAGCCCAAGCGCGGGCTGCGCATCGACGTGATCCTCGCATCCAATGGCCTGGTGCCACGGGTCAAGGATGCCGGGGTGGATTACGAATTGCGCGGGCTGGAAAAACCGTCGGACCATGCGCCGATCTGGCTTGAACTGAGCTGACCACACGCTCCACTGTAGGAGCCGGCTTGCCGGCTCCTACGGGTGCTCGTCACATGAATGCAATCTTGCTGACTTAATCTCGCCGCACCCCCTTTGGCTTGAGAAGGTGCCGGCATGATGCTGCGCGTTCTGTTAGTGCTGACCCTTTTTCCTCTCTTCGCTGTCGCTGCTTCCCTCCCCGTTCCCGAGCAAGGCCCCGCCTTGCGCATCCAGGGCTCCAACACCATCGGTGCGGCGCTCGGCCCCGCGCTGGTCAAGGGCTTGATGGAACATCAAGGCTTGCAGAGCGTGCACAGCGAACCTGGCGATGGCGCCAATGAACAGCGGGTCATCGGCAAGACGCGCCAGGGCAAGACCGTGACCATCGAAGTCGCGGCCCACGGCTCCAGCACCGGATTTGCCGCACTGAAAAAAGCCGGCGCCGACCTTGCAGCGTCGTCGCGTCCGATCAAGGACAGCGAGCTGGTGGACCTCGAACCCTTGGGCGACCTGAAAAGCCCCGGCGCCGAGCAGGTGATCGCCATCGACGGCCTGGCCATCATCCTCAACCCGCAAAACGCACTGAACACGTTGAACACCGAACAACTGGCGCAGATCTTCAACGGCGAAGCCAGCACCTGGGAGGCCCTCGGTGGCATCGGCGGGCCCATTCACGTGTACGCGCGCGATGATCAATCCGGCACTTACGACACGTTCAAGGAACTGGTGCTGAATCGGCGCAGCAAGCCTCTCGTCGCGTCAGCCAAGCGTTTCGAGTCCAGCGAAGCGCTGTCCGATGCGATCAGCCAGGATCCCCAGGGCATCGGTTTCATCGGCCTGCCCTACGTGCGCCAGGCCAAGGCGGTGGCGATTGTCGACGGCGATTCGCAACCGATGCTGGCGCTCAATAGCCTGATCGCTACCGAGGATTACCCGCTGTCGCGCCGCTTGTTCTTTTACCTGCCGCCGTCCGGGCACAACCCCTGGGCCAAGGCGCTGGTGGACTTCACCCAGACCAGCAAGGGCCAGGCGATCGTCGCGGCCAACGGGTTTATCGCACAGCAGGTGCAGGCGATCGCGGTGCAGCCACGTCCATCGATGCCCGAGGATTATCAGGCCATCGCCCGTGAGGCCCAGCGGCTGACGGTGAATTTTCGTTTCGAGGAAGGCAGCGCAAGCCTCGACAACAAGGCGCGCCAGGATCTGCAGCGCGTGGTGACGTACCTGAAAAGCCATGAAAAGCTGGATAAACAAGTGACGCTGGTGGGTTTCGGCGACGCCAAGAACGACCCGCAGCGCGCCGCGCTGCTGTCGAAGTTGCGCGCGATGGCGGTGCGCCGTGAGCTGGTCAAGAGCGGCGTGGTACTGCGCGATATCCGTGGGTTCGGCGCGCAGATGCCGGTGGCGGCGAATACGGCGGACGAGGGACGGATCAAGAATCGGCGGGTGGAGGTGTGGGTGTACTGAAAAGCGCCAAGCAAGCGCCCAGCAACCACCCTGTGGTGAGCGGGCTTGCCCCGCGTTGGGCTGCGCAGCAGGCCCGATCAAGAACGCCGCGGTCCTTCAGGTAAATAGGGTACTCAGGTTTCAGGGGGGCTTCGCCCCCCCAACGCGGGGCAAGCCCGCTCACCACAATGGAGCGCGTTTCGAGCGGCCTTTTTACTGCCCGCTGCGCATCAACTCTTTAGGCACATATTTGCCGATCTCGAACTTGCCGATCGCTGCGCGGTGCACTTCGTCCGGGCCGTCGGCCAGGCGCAGGGTGCGTTGCATGGCGTACATGTAGGCCAGCGGGAAGTCGTTGGACACACCGGCGCCGCCGTGGATCTGGATCGCCCGGTCGATCACCTTCAAGGCGACGTTCGGGGCCACCACCTTGATCTGGGCGATTTCGCTTTTCGCCACTTTATTGCCCACGGTGTCCATCATGTAGGCGGCCTTCAAGGTCAGCAGGCGCGCCATGTCGATTTCCATGCGTGAGTCGGCAATCTTGTCGATATTGCCGCCCAGGCGCGCCAACGGCTTGCCGAACGCGGTGCGGCTGACGGAGCGTTTGCACATCAGTTCCAGTGCGCGCTCGGCCATGCCGATTGAGCGCATGCAGTGGTGAATACGGCCCGGGCCAAGGCGCCCCTGGGCAATCTCGAAGCCACGGCCCTCACCGAGCAGCACGTTTTCATACGGCACACGCACGTTGTCAAACAGCACTTCGGCATGGCCATGGGGGGCGTCGTCGTAACCGAACACCGGCAGCGGCCGGACGATTTTCACGCCGGGGGCGTCCACCGGCACCAGGATCATCGAGTGTTGCTGGTGGCGCGGCGCATCCGGGTTGCTCAGGCCCATGAAGATCAGAATCTTGCAGCGCGGGTCGCAGGCGCCGGAGGTCCACCACTTTTTACCGTTGATCACCCACTCGTCGCCCTGGCGCTCGGCGCGGGCGGCCATGTTGGTGGCGTCCGAGGAGGCCACATCCGGCTCGGTCATGGCGAATGCCGAGCGAATCTCGCCGCGCAGCAGCGGTTCGAGCCAGCGTTGCTTCTGTTCTTCATTGGCGTAGCGCACCAGCACTTCCATATTGCCGGTGTCGGGGGCGGAGCAGTTGAACGGCTCCGGGCCCAGTAGCGAGCGGCCCATGATTTCGGCCAGCGGCGCGTATTCAAGGTTGGTCAGGCCGGCGCCCAGTTCGGATTCGGGCAGGAACAGGTTCCACAGGCCTTCGGCCTTAGCCTTGGCTTTCAGCTCTTCCATGATGGCGGTGGGCTGCCAGCGATCACCTTCGCTGACCTGGCGTTCGAACACCGGCTCGGCCGGGTAAACGTAAGCATCCATGAACGCAGTGACGCGTTCACGCAGTTCCTGAACCTTGGGCGAATAGGCGAAATCCATGAGCAGCTCCCTTCTCTGAGAGGTTGTTTAGGTCATGCAATCGATGCTAGAACAGCGCTGATAATTTACCTAGCCTATTCTCGGCGTGTATTAACATTCATCACCGATATATGATCGGCGTATGGACACCTAACAATAAGAGCGCAACGAAATGAATCTGAGCAAGGTCGACCTCAACCTCTTTATCGTCTTTGACGCGATCTACACCGAAGCCAACCTGACCCGTGCCGGGCAGATTGTCGGCATTACCCAGCCGGCGGTGTCCAACGCCCTGGCGCGTCTTCGGGAAACCTTCAACGACCCGCTGTTCGTGCGCACCGCCCAGGGCATGGTGCCTACGCCGATGGCGCAGAACATCATCGGCCCGGTGCGCAATGCGCTGTCGTTGCTGCGGGTGTCGGTGCAGGAGAGCCGCATCTTCAACCCGCAGCAGGCGGCGAAGACCTATCGCATCAGCATGACCGACCTCACCGAGGCGGTGATTCTGCCCCTGCTGTTCCAGCGCCTGCGCCGCCTGGCGCCGACCGTGGTGATCGAGAGCTTCCTGTCCAAACGCCGCGAGACCACCAAGGAACTGGCGGCCGGGCGCCTGGATTTTGCCGTGGATGCGCCGCTCAATACCGACCCGCAAGTGCGCCACGTCAAGTTGATGGAAGACCGCTACGTGTGTGCCATGCGCAAGGGCCACCCGATGGCGGGCAAGGACAAATTCACCCTGGATGACTACCTGTCGCTGACCCACATTCATATCTCCAGCCGCCGCAACGGCCTGGGCCACGTCGACCTGGCCCTGGGCAAGATGGGCATCCAGCGCAAGATTGCCCTGCGCTCCCAGCATTACCTGATGGCCTCGCAGGTGCTGCAGCAGACCGACATGGTCATGACCGTGCCGGAGCGTTTCGCCCGTCGCCATGAACTGCACTGGTTCAACCTGCCGGTCAACGATGTGCCGCCGGTGGAAACCCACCTGTACTGGCACGAAAGCACCGACCAGGACCCGGCCAATCGCTGGATGCGCGAGCAGATGATCGAGCTGTGCCAGCAGGTGACCGCGCATGAGAAGAAGCTCGATGGCAAGCAGGTTTGACCCCGGGTGAGCGGACTTGCCGTGGCGAGCAGGCTTGCCCTGCGTCGGGCGGCGAAGCAGCCCCCTGAGCAATCCGCCTTGACGTAAACGTCAACCTGACATTAGCTTAGCGCCAAGACCTTCTTGAGCGCCCCCATGAGCACCACCTACAGCATCTCCGACCTCGCCCGCGAGCTCGACATCACGACCCGCGCCATTCGCTTCTATGAAGAACAAGGCCTGCTGGCCCCGGAACGCCGGGGCCAGGAGCGCATCTACTCGGCGCGTGACAAGGTCAGCCTGAAGCTGATCCTGCGCGGCAAGCGCATTGGCTTTTCCCTGGCCGAGTGTCGCGAGCTGATCGAACTCTACGACCCCACCAGCGGCAACCATATCCAGCTCAACAGCATGCTCGCGAAGATCGCCGAGCGCCGTGAGCAACTGGAGCAACAGTTGCTGGATATCGAACAGATGAAACTGGAACTGGACACCGCCGAAGAGCGCTGCACCCAGGCCCTCGCACAGACCATGAACCAGGCCGGTCATTAACCAGAAGGTAGCTGCCATGCCCCTCCCCTCACACGTACGCCTGGTGGAAGTCGGCCCGCGCGACGGTTTGCAGAACGAAGCCCAGCCCATCAGCGTGGCCGACAAGGTTCACCTGGTGGATGCCCTCAGCGCGGCGGGCTTGAGCTATATCGAAGTCGGCAGCTTTGTCTCGCCCAAGTGGGTGCCGCAGATGGCCGGCTCTGCCGAGGTGTTCGCGCAGATCCAGCGCAAGCCCGGCGTGACCTACGGCGCACTGGCGCCGAACCTGCGCGGCTTTGAAGACGCGCTGGCGGCCGGGGTGAAGGAAGTCGCAGTGTTTGCCGCGGCGTCCGAGGCGTTTTCCCAGCGCAACATCAACTGCTCCATCAGTGAAAGCCTGGAACGCTTTGCGCCGCTGATGGCCCAGGCCAGGCAGCACGGCATCAGTGTGCGTGGCTATGTGTCCTGTGTGCTGGGCTGCCCATACGAGGGCGAGATCGCGCCGGAGCAAGTGGCGGCGGTCGCGCGCGAACTGTATGCGATGGGCTGCTATGAAGTGTCCCTGGGCGACACCATCGGCACCGGCACGGCAGGCGCCACTCGCAGATTGTTCGACGTGGTGGGCGCGCAGGTACCACGCGACAAGTTGGCCGGCCACTTCCATGACACCTATGGCCAGGCCATCGCCAATATCTACGCCAGCCTGCTCGAAGGTATCAACGTGTTCGACAGCTCTATCGCGGGCCTCGGCGGCTGCCCTTACGCCAAGGGCGCCAGCGGTAACGTCGCCACCGAAGACGTGCTCTACCTGCTCAATGGCCTGGGCATCGACACCGGTATCGATCTGGACGCATTGATGCGCGCGGGCCAGCACATCAGCCAGGTGTTGGGCCGGCCTACCGGCTCGCGGGTGGCCAAGGCACGTAACGCCAGTTGAGTAGCGCGGGCGTGACAATGTGTTACCGCACAGCTACACATCGAGTAACACGGGAACATATTTTGTCGCATTTGCCGTAGTCCGTTACCCACACAAAATTTAACTTATTGATTTTAAAGGGTTTTGTAAAGTTGGCACGGCTTCTGCTATCTCTATGGCATAACAAGAATAAAAAGCGCCAAACCTAATAAAAATAAGACGAAACGACTCTGACATAACAAAAACAACACGGCAGAGACGCAGCTAACAGATTTTTTTGGAGAAGATGTGCTTCGCAGGGTACGGCGTGCCGCAACCCGCAACCGGTTAGAGAAAAATAAAACTACCTCAGGTAGCTACCCACTGGTTGGATCGATAACGAAGAAGCAGATCAGCGCTCAAAAAAATACGTTTGCTCTTGACCCCGGATGGGGGTCGCCAAAAACAGCGGTAAAGGGTAACGGTTGCCAAAAACAACAATAGACCGCCCCTCAATAATAAAAAAAGAGCACGCAACGACAAATTAAAGGGGACCCTCGGGTCCCCTTTGTGCTTTCTGCACGACCATCACTCAGGGCAATGTCCCCTCCTCGTCTGCGGCGTTATCAAGCACCTTGCGTGTCAAGATTTGCCGGGCACGTTGTTCCAGCGCCTGACGTGCGGCACTCACCTGCTCGTGTTCTCTCACGTAAAAAGCACTTTGCATCGAGCCCGATACCAGAATTTCATCCCGGCGTTTGCCCAACAGACCCGCCAGCCGGTCGGCCGCCGCGTCATAGCTTGCCTGCCACACATCTTGCGTCGCCTGACCTGCTGCACTGTCTTGCTCGCGTTGCAGATCCGACAGTTCATCCAACGCAGTGCTTTTCTTCTCGAGCAGCTCCAGTTCTGGCGCTATCAATGCGTTGAACGCTTGCGAGTAATGGGTTTGAAGGTGCCTTTCCCAAAACGGGCAACCCACAAAAAACACCTCCTGCTTAGTGGCATCCCGCTCCTCCCTGAGCACGGTTGCATAAGCTTCATCAATCGCCGCGGCGCTGACATTGGCCTGGTGGGGGAACAACATCTCACGGGACTTGACCGGTAACCCCAGCCTGTCTGCAAGACCGATGCGATAAGCCAGGATCACTTCGACCTGCTCAGTGAACCCCGGCCCCCTGGCCACGACATCCCGTTGCGCAATGGCGTCCACCAGGTGTAGACGGAATAGTTTGCGGGCAGTGGATATCAGCGCGCCCTCCGCATTCTGCGTTTGCACCAACTCCAGCGCCCTGGCCGCCATCAGCTCGCTTTCCAGGTTCATGAATTCAACCGAACTGCCGTCGCCACAGGTGATGCGACCGTCGGCGATCGGGAATAACGACTGCCGGATACTCTCGGTTTCACTCGCAGCCTCAAGCATGTCCCAGACCCTCTGGGTAATTTCGGGTCGGGCAGTTTGACTGGCGTACTCGGCACTGCGGGTGGTGTCGGCCAAGACGGTAAAAAAATCTGTCGAACCAGTGCAGCCCGACAGCTCATCCCAGATCGCGCCGTACCGCGCCAACTCGGCGGGCGGGACTTCCTCCAACCAACGGTCGCGCGCTTCCTGCGAGGTGATGTGATCGCCCCATTCTTCGCCCATTTCAAGGCGCGCAAGGGTGGCCGCCGACAAGGGATTTTCGTGCACATTGATGCGCTCGCGGTGCTCATAAGCGTATTCAGGCAACGTGGTGATCTGGTTTGAATGCAGATCGATCAAGGTCAGGGCGGGCAAACGCTCGGCGCCGATGGGGAACCGGGTGGTGCCGGTATACGGCAGGCGCAGCTCGTTCAACTGGCGCAGGCGGCTCAGATTGGCAGACCAACCCAAATGTCGATTGTATCCAAGGTTCAAACTCTTCAACTGCTGCAGGCTCTCCAGGCGCAATCGGCTCGGCCCGTTCAGCCGGATATCATTGCTGCGCAAGTTGAGTGCGGTAAGCCCTGCCCCGCCGTCTCGAAACACCGGCAGTTGGGTTAAATTATTTTCGCTCATGTCCAGCCAGCGCAAGCCACCAAACGCCTGCAAAAAAGGCAACGATTCGTCTGAAAGCCCCATTCCACATAACTTCAAATTGCCCACATGATCCATATTGGCGGTAATCGCAGGCAGTTCACCCACCGCTTCAGTGGACAGATCGAGGCCGGGGCCGATGAGTACTCCATCTACCAGCCATTGCTGGAACGCAATTCGCTGCCAGGCATATTTGATCGTCGTCGACACTCTGCGCCTGGCACTCGCATAGCCGGAGTCCTCCTCCTGCCAGTTGACCAGCGCTTTATTCAGGTCGGAAAACTCGGTTTCCAGGTGCACCAGCCTCGCCAACAGCACGGCATCCGAGGCACCTTGAAGCCCGAGCAGGCTCTCGACCTCCTCCAGGGGCTTGGAGTACAGCAGCATGGCTTTCATCGTGCAATCAAACGGACGCTGTGCAACGCCGCCCACCGGACTCAACGGATAACCGATGCGCCCATCCGCCAGACGCATCGGGGATTTGAAGCCGGGCCTGATCGGTTGCAGGCCCAGCGCACGCCGGCTTGCCTGCTCGTCCAGCGGCAAGTGCGCCAGTTGCGCTTTCAAGGCCTTGGTGGACGATTGCAACGCTGGCCAGCGGGTGAACCGACCGCCGCTGGCAAGCCACAGCGCGCTGAAAAAGGCGTCCTTGTCATAGCGCCAATAAAGTCTTTGTTGCGGCACGCTGTATAACATCCACTCCTTCATGTCGCTGCGGATCAGACGAAGCTGCCTGGGGGCGGTCGTATCGCCGACCCGGTCCAGTACAGCCCCTTCATACGTATCGGCACGCAGCTCAATACACACCCCATCCAACTGCCCCGGGATGGCGGCCAGCTTGTGCAGCGCCAGGTGTACGCCGTCCATTGTGAGCGCGTTGTCGAACAGAAGATCAGCCTGTGCGCGCATGACGCGCGCCTTCTGAGCGTAACGGCGTGCCTCTTCGGCCAACCGCAACGGCAAGCGTGATGTGGGTTCGATGCAGCGTGCCAATTCATCGGGCCTGGCATGGGCGACTATCTCTTCGGCAGCCAATTTAGGCAGGCTGGGAAAGCTGCGCTGCAGCCACTGGACATGGACATCACTGGAGATATCACCGGCTGACATCTCCAGATTGAACAGCTCAGCCCGGGTGTTTTTAGCCGCTGTCAGCAACCGATCCCGGTACCGTGCCGCCCTGACCGCAGGTGCGCGTTCTGCGCGCATCAGTTGCGCCATGCGTTCTTCGGTGAATGTCGGTTTACCGTCAACCGAACGCTCACCGGGCGTAATGATGCCCAGCATCACTTGCTCCGCGAGTATCTCGCGCTCGACCTCGTCCTCGTCCAACAACTCGCGTATTTCAGTTTCAGTCATTTGTTCGAGCATGGCGGGAAACAAGGCCCCACTGTCGAGATGTTTAGGCTGCAACTTGACCACCTCCCGAGGGTTTCTCACTTTGGCTGAAAGCCACGTCAGATCGCCCTCGGAATCAAAGGCCAGCAGCACCCGCGATTTAGGCCACATGCCATTATCGATCAACAATTTCACTTGCATGTACCAGTTGACGCGGCTGAACACGTTGGGATCGGAGCTGCTCAACCGGTCGATAAACGCCTGATGCCTGGCGTCGCACTCAAATCGCCGCAGCATGTCCCTGAAGAGCGGCGGCGGCGCCCGGTGCTCGACGAACACCTGGCGCAACGCGTCATCCGACACCCCGCTGAATAGCCGCGCCTGCTCGAGCTGGCTATCGCTCAGGTGATCGACCGTATGGCCAATGCGCCGCAGCAAGGTCTTGCGGCCCCACGTCAGGGGTTGTTCGAACTCATGGACCCAGGCGCCCGTGCCGTTATGGTGGATGCGCGGTGCATAACGTGAATCGCCATCGGGATGCAGAAGCCTGGATTGCCCCTCCGAGCCGGTAACGACCTGGTAGTGGCCACCGTCAGTTGCCGGCAGATAGAGGCTTCCCTCATGGGCATATAGCCCCTGCGCGTTTGGCCGCAGCCCTTTGGGCAAGGCGATCCGGTGCAGGTATTGGCTCGGATTGACACTGTGCAAACGCGTGCGCCCGCCGAGTTCCACCCGTACCAGGCGCTTGATAAATGCCGTGTCTTTGGCAGCCATCAGCACATGGGGCACCGCCAGCCCGGCCAGATCCAGACCCACCGCCGAAAAGTGCGCCCAGGCCGTGCGGGTGTCGCCGTCGGACCACGCTTCAACGCCTTCGCCTATCTCATAGACCATCTGCACGGCCGCGACGACCAGCATGGCCTCCCCCAGGAAGGGCACCACGAAGGACGCCAGATTGAGAATATCCAGCGCCGTGCTGCCCCACGACCAAAGCCAGGCGTTATACGCTCGATCGGTCACCGATTGGGTGGAGGCCACGGCGGCACTGGCGTTGTTCATGATCAGCCGGATACGCTGCATCGCGCAGTCCATCCAGACATCCCGCCATGAGGCGGCATACGTCCCCTGGTCGGTGATGCGACTTTTATTGGCGGCGGCAAAATCTTCATCCACGGCATGCGCCGCGCCGGGGTCGAGCAAGGCCTTGAGCCGGGTAAAAAAACCGTCCTGATGGGCGAGCGGCACAAACTGGCTGAAGAATTTGCGGTATTCAGCCCGGCACAGACGTGTCGTCAAATGGTCGGTAAAGGCTGCTATGTGGTCATAGCGCTTGAGTGGATGAAGCGGATCGCCAGGGATATACACCATGCAGGGCAGCGGCAGGAGTTGGGCATTCCTTGTGTTTTCCCGCCACTCCACCGGCCCGATGACCAGGATGTTCTCGATATAAAGATTGCACAGCCGCAACGGCGAAAACTTGACCGCCTTTCCTGACCATTTACCGGTGGACTGATTAAGCAGCAGGCTGCAGATCAACTGGTGTTGCGCAGGCTGGATATCACCCTTCATCACCGCGATTTCTGCCGCCAGTTCCAATTGGTTTCGATGACTGATGATCAGGCTGCTATATAACTTGCCCGCCGGCTGATTCTGGGTTGCCGGCGCACTATGGCGGTTGATGGTGGCTCGCAGGTATTCGTAGTAGGAACGCCCCAGATCCAAGTCCCTGCACAGTTGGGCGAACGCGTGGGCCTTGATGTCGAGCTTGAGCGACTTGACATTGGCTGAGGTGTGCACCAGCGCGCTTGAATACCGGTGAAAATCGTACCCGGTGATCAAGTGACAGTCCGCGCACACCGGCTCATTCGCCTGGTCCGGGGCAAAGTTGTTCAGCGCCGCTTCCAACAGGCTGACACCTTTATAAGAATAAAACTGCGGGCCCAATTCGCTGACGCGTGTGGTCGAGACCTCAGTGAGCTGTGCGTCGCAGCTGGTTTGCTCCAGCTTGCGCGCATAGAACACCTTCCTGGGGTCCAGCCGTTTCCCGAACTTTTGTTCGATCGCGGCCGCCAAAAGGGGCTCGGCATACTCTGCCGGTGGCTTCAGCTCACCGAGCAGCTGATCCAGTTGGTTCAACGACGCCCGGCTGCGCTTGTGCACCTTGCCCAGGCGGTCCCTGTCAGCCTGCGGGGCCTTTTTGTACCAGTCGGGAATTCGCAGGTCCAATGACGCCAGTTCAGTTTTGCGGCTGCCCTGCGCCTCGGTGTACCAGTCGGGAGTATTGTCCTTGATGACACTCAGGTGCGGACTTTGCAGGTCCGACACCCTGTCGGCGGGTGGGTCAGTGATGCTTCCTGTCATGCGTGTAGCCTTCGAGTGGCGAAATATTGCGCCACTCTAGGCAACACCCGCGCGCGGGACGCGGTAGGCATGCACCCCGCATCAGCGGCGGATGTTCAGCTCCTCGATGCTGATCTCGCGCATGCGAAATTTCTGGATCTTGCCGGTCACCGTCATCGGAAACTCATCCACGAACTTGAAGTGCCGGGGCGTCTTGAAGTGTGCGATGCGCCCCTTGCACCAGGTCTGCAGTTCCAGCGCATTGGCCACATGCCCCGGATGGAACTTGACCCAGGCGACGATCTCCTCGCCGTAACGCGCATCCGGAATACCGATGATCTGCACATCGGCCACCGCCGGATGGGTGAAGAAGAACTCCTCCAGCTCGCGCGGATAGACGTTTTCCCCACCGCGAATGATCATGTCCTTGTTGCGCCCGGCAATGCTCACATAGCCGTGTTCGTCCATGCTCGCCAGGTCGCCGGTGTGCATCCAGCCGGCGTCGTCGATTGCCTCGCGGGTGGCGTCGGGGTTGTTCCAATAACCGAGCATCACGCTGTAGCCACGGGTGCACAATTCGCCGATCTCACCGCGTGCAACCGTATTGCCATCGGTATCGATGATCTTGCTTTCCAGCTGCGGCTGGGTGCGGCCGACGGTGGTCACGCGGCGCTCCAGGTCATCCTCCGCGCCAGTCTGCAGCGACACCGGGCTGGTCTCGGTCATGCCGTAGGCAATCTGCACCTCGCCCATGTGCAGCTCGCTGATGACCCGGCGCATCACCTCGATGGGGCACGTGGCGCCGGCCATGATGCCGGTGCGCAAGGTCGCCAGGTCGAACTCGCCGCGGCGTGGGTCATCGAGCATCGCGATGAACATCGTCGGTACGCCATACAGACCGGTGGCGCGCTCTTCAGCGACGGCGCTCAAGGTCAGCAACGGGTCGAAGCCGTCATTGGGGTAGATCATGGTGGTGCCGTGGGTGATGCAACCGAGGTTGCCCATGACCATGCCGAAGCAGTGATACAGCGGCACCGGGATGACGAGGCGGTCTTGCGCGGTCAGGCCCAGGCTTTCGCCGACCATGTAGCCGTTATTGAGAATGTTGTGGTGACTGAGGGTGGCCCCCTTGGGGAAGCCGGTGGTGCCGGAGGTGTACTGGATGTTGACGGCTTGATCGAAGTGCAGGCTGGCCTGGCGAGTACGCAAGTGTTCGGGCGGGATGCCGGCACCGAGTGCCGCCAACTGCGCCCAGGGCAGGAATCCCGGCGGCGGGCTGGGGTCGAGGCTGATAAGGCCGCGCAGGTCGGGCTTCAATTCCTGCAACATGGCATGGTAATCGGAGGTCTTGAACGACCCGGCACACACCAGCCACTGGCAGCCGGACTGCTTGAGCACATACTCCAGCTCACTGCTGCGATAGGCCGGGTTGATATTCACCAGGATCACCCCGAGCTTGGCGCTGGCGATCTGGCTGATGCACCACTCGGCGCAGTTGGGGGCCCAGATGCCCAGGCGATCACCGGTCTGCATGCCCAGGGCGAGGAACGCACGCGCATGCAGATCCACCGCCTCGGCCAGTTGCCGCCAGGTGTAGCGGCACTGCTGGTGGCGGACAATCAACGCTTCGCCATCGGGGTATTGCGCGACGGTGTGATCGAAGGCCTGGCCAATGGTCATGGCCAGCAAGGCCTTGTCCTGAGCGCCACGGCTGTAGCTCTGGTTCGGTTGATCCATAACGACCCCTGTTGTCTTTTTTGTAGGTTGACGTAAACGTAAACTACGATTGACAGCGCCTTAACGCAAGCTTACGTTAACGTAAAGGTGAGCACCCTTCCCTGGTGCGCCATCCACACAACAACAAAGCTCACATTAAGGTGCCTGTCCATGAGTTACCCGTCCCTGAACTTCGCCCTCGGTGAAACCATCGACATGCTGCGCGACCAGGTGCAGTCCTTCGTGGCCAAGGAAATCGCCCCGCGCGCGGCACAGATCGACATCGACAACCTGTTCCCCGCCGACCTGTGGCGCAAGTTCGGTGACATGGGCCTGCTCGGCATCACCGTGCCGGAAGAATACGGCGGCGCCGGCCTGGGTTACCTGGCCCACGTGGTCGCCATGGAAGAGATCAGCCGCGGCTCGGCGTCGGTGGCGTTGTCCTACGGCGCTCACTCCAACCTGTGTGTGAACCAGATCAACCGCAACGGCAACCACGCGCAGAAGCTCAAGTACCTGCCAAAGCTGATCAGTGGCGAACACGTCGGTGCGCTGGCCATGAGCGAACCGAACGCCGGATCCGACGTGGTCTCGATGAAACTGCGCGCCGACAAACGCGGCGACCGCTACGTGCTCAACGGCAGCAAGACCTGGATCACCAACGGCCCCGACGCCAGCACGTATGTGATCTACGCCAAGACCGACCTGGAAAAAGGCCCCCACGGTATTACCGCGTTTATCGTCGAGCGCGACTGGAAAGGTTTCAGCCGCAGCACCAAGTTCGACAAGCTGGGCATGCGCGGCTCCAACACCTGCGAGCTGTTTTTCGATGACGTGGAAGTGCCCGAGGAGAACATTCTCGGCGTGCTCAATGGCGGCGTGAAAGTGCTGATGAGCGGCCTCGACTACGAACGCGTGGTGCTTTCCGGCGGCCCCACCGGGATCATGCAGGCGTGCATGGACCTGATCGTGCCGTACATCCACGACCGCAAGCAGTTCGGCCAGAGCATCGGCGAATTCCAGCTGATCCAGGGCAAGGTCGCCGACATGTACACCCAACTCAACGCCAGCCGCGCCTACCTCTACGCGGTGGCCCAGGCTTGCGAGCGCGGCGAAACCACGCGCAAGGACGCCGCCGGGGTGATCCTCTACAGCGCCGAACGCGCCACGCAAATGGCCCTCGACGCGATCCAGATCCTGGGCGGCAACGGCTATATCAACGAATTCCCCGCCGGGCGCCTGCTGCGTGATGCCAAGCTGTATGAAATCGGCGCCGGCACCAGCGAGATTCGGCGGATGCTGATCGGTCGCGAACTCTTCAACGAAACCCGCTGAAGGAGCGCACTCATGGCCACCCTGCACACCCAGCTCAACCCGCGCTCGGCGGAATTCGTCGCCAACAGCGCGGCAATGCGCCAACAGGTCGACGCCCTGCACACCTTGCTCGCCCATGTGCAGCAAGGTGGCGGCGCCAAGGCCCAGGAACGCCACACCTCACGCGGCAAGCTGCTGCCACGCGAGCGCATCAATCGCCTGCTCGACCCGGGCTCGCCGTTCCTTGAGCTCAGCCAACTGGCCGCCCATCAGGTGTACGGCGAGGACGTGCCTGCCGCCGGGGTGATCGCCGGGATCGGCCGCGTCGAAGGTGTCGAGTGCATGATCGTCGCCAACGACGCCACGGTGAAAGGGGGTTCCTACTACCCGCTCACGGTGAAAAAACACCTGCGCGCCCAGACTATCGCCGAGCAGAACCGCCTGCCGTGCATCTACCTGGTCGACTCCGGCGGCGCCAACCTGCCGCGCCAGGACGAGGTATTCCCGGACCGCGAGCACTTCGGACGGATCTTCTTCAACCAGGCCAACATGAGCGCCCAGGGCATCCCGCAGATCGCCGTGGTAATGGGCTCGTGCACCGCCGGCGGCGCCTATGTGCCGGCGATGGCCGACGAAGCGATCATGGTGCGCAACCAGGCGACCATCTTCCTCGCCGGGCCGCCACTGGTGAAGGCCGCAACCGGTGAAGTGGTCAGCGCCGAAGACCTCGGCGGTGCCGACGTGCATTGCAAGGTTTCCGGCGTGGCCGACCACTATGCCGACAACGACGAACACGCGCTGGCCCTGGCCCGGCGCAGCGTGGCCAACCTCAACTGGCGCAAGCAGGGTCAGGTAAGCCAACGCCCGCCCGTGGCGCCGCTGTACAACAGCGAAGAGCTCTACGGGGTGATCCCGGCCGATGCCAAGCAACCATTCGATGTGCGCGAAGTGATCGCGCGGCTGGTCGACGGTTCGGTGTTCGATGAATTCAAGGCGCTGTTTGGCACCACGCTGGTATGCGGCTTCGCGCACTTGCACGGCTACCCGATTGCGATCCTCGCCAACAACGGGATTCTCTTCGCCGAAGCCGCGCAAAAAGGCGCGCACTTTATCGAACTGGCCTGCCAGCGCGGGATTCCGTTGCTGTTCCTGCAGAACATCACCGGCTTCATGGTCGGGCAAAAATACGAGGCCGGCGGCATCGCCAAGCATGGCGCCAAGCTGGTCACCGCGGTGGCCTGCGCCAAGGTGCCGAAGTTCACCGTGATCATCGGCGGCAGTTTCGGTGCCGGCAACTACGGCATGTGCGGCCGCGCCTATGACCCGCGTTTCCTGTGGATGTGGCCCAACGCGCGCATCGGTGTGATGGGCGCCGAACAGGCGGCAGGCGTGCTGGTGCAGGTCAAGCGCGAGCAGGCCGAGCGGGCCGGCCATGGGTTCAGCGCCGAAGAAGAGGCCGCGATCAAGCAGCCGATCCTCGATCAGTATGAAACCCAGGGCCATCCCTACTACTCCAGTGCGCGCCTGTGGGACGACGGGGTCATCGACCCGCTGCAGACCCGCGACGTGCTGGCCCTGGCCCTGTCCGCCGCACTGAACGCCCCGATCGAGCAGAGCAGCTTCGGCGTGTTCCGCATGTAAATGGAGCTATACCCCATGAGCGACTTCAACACCCTCGAACTGATCACCGACAGCCGTGGATTTGCCACGCTGTGGCTCAGTCGTGAAGCCAAGAACAACGCGTTCAATGCCGAGATGATCCGCGAGCTGATCATCGCCCTCGACCAGGTCCAGGCAGATGCGTCCCTGCGTTTCCTGGTCCTGCGCGGGCGCGGCAAGCACTTCAGCGCCGGCGCCGACCTGGCCTGGATGCAGCAGTCGGCCGAGCTGGATTATCACACCAACCTGGACGACGCCCGCGAGCTGGCGGAATTGATGTACAACCTGGCCAAGCTGAAAATCCCGACCCTGGCAGTCGTGCAAGGCGCGGCCTATGGCGGCGCGCTGGGGTTGATCAGTTGCTGCGACATGGCCATCGGCGCCGACGACGCGCAGTTCTGCCTGTCCGAAGTGCGCATCGGCCTGGCACCGGCAGTGATCAGCCCGTTTGTGGTCCAGGCCATTGGCGAGCGTGCTGCGCGCCGCTATGCCCTGACTGCCGAACGTTTTGGCGGCCAGCGCGCGCGGGAAATCGGCCTGTTGGCGGAAAGCTATCCCCTCGGCGAACTCGACGGGCAAGTGGAACAGTGGATCGCCAACCTGCTGCAGAACAGCCCGGCGGCGATGCGCGCCAGCAAGGACCTGCTGCGCGAGGTCGGCAACGGTGCACTGACCCCGGCCCTGCGCCGCTATTGCGAAAATGCCATTGCGCGTATCCGTGTCAGCGCCGAAGGCCAGGAAGGCTTGCGTGCCTTCCTGCAAAAACGTCAGCCAGGCTGGCAGGCACAGGAGCCGCGTTCATGAGCACATTGACCACCGTGCTGGTGGCCAACCGTGGCGAAATTGCCTGCCGGGTGATGCGCACTGCCAAGGCCATGGGCCTGACCACCGTCGCCGTGCACAGCGCCATCGACCGCGATGCGCGGCACAGCCGCGAAGCCGATATACGTGTCGACCTGGGTGGCAGCAAGGCCACCGAGAGCTACCTGCAGATCGACAAACTGATCGCCGCCGCCCAGGCCAGCGGCGCCCAGGCGATCCATCCGGGCTACGGCTTCCTGTCGGAAAATGCCGGCTTTGCCCGTGCGATCGAAGCCGCTGGCTTGATATTCCTCGGCCCGCCCGCCTCGGCCATCGACGCCATGGGCAGCAAGTCGGCGGCCAAGGCCCTGATGGAAACAGCCGGCGTGCCGTTGGTGCCCGGTTATCACGGCGAAGCCCAGGACCTCGACACCTTTCGCGCCGCCTGCGAACGCATTGGCTATCCCGTGCTGCTCAAGGCTACCGCCGGCGGTGGCGGCAAGGGCATGAAGGTGGTCGAGGACGTCAGCCAATTGGCCGAAGCCCTGGCGTCTGCCCAGCGTGAGGCGCTGTCGTCGTTCGGCAACGCGCAAATGCTGGTAGAGAAATACCTGCTCAAGCCGCGCCATGTGGAAATCCAGGTGTTTGCCGACCAGCATGGGCATTGCCTGTACCTCAATGAACGCGATTGCTCGATCCAGCGGCGCCACCAGAAAGTCGTCGAAGAAGCGCCGGCACCCGGCCTGAGCGTTGAACAACGCCGGGCGATGGGTGAGGCGGCGGTGCGCGCGGCCCAGGCCATCGGCTATGTCGGCGCGGGCACCGTGGAGTTCTTGCTGGATGCGCGTGGCGACTTCTTCTTCATGGAGATGAACACGCGGCTGCAGGTGGAGCATCCGGTCACGGAAGCGATTACCGGCCTGGACCTGGTGGCCTGGCAGATTCGTGTCGCCCAGGGCGAGGCGCTGCCGATCACGCAGGAACAAGTGCCGCTGATCGGCCATGCGATTGAAGTGCGCCTGTATGCCGAGGACCCGGTGAATGATTTCCTGCCCGCCACCGGGCACCTGGCGCTGTACCGCGAATCGGCCCCTGGCCCGGGCCGCCGAGTGGACAGCGGCGTCGAACAGGGCGACAACGTCTCGCCGTTCTATGACCCGATGCTCGGCAAGTTGATTGCCTGGGGCGAGAACCGTGAACAGGCGCGGCTGCGCCTGTCGAGCATGCTCGATGAGTTTGCCGTCGGCGGGCTGAAGACCAACCTGAGCTTCCTGCGGCGCATTATCGGCCATCCGGCATTTGCCGCCGCCGAGCTGGATACCGGGTTCATTGCGCGCTATCAGGAGGAGTTGCTGCCGGTGCCCGGCGCCTTGAGCGACGCGTTCTGGCAGGCTGCAGGTGCGGCCGTCATGCACAGCTTGCCGGCGGCTGACGGGCCTTGGGCGGACAACCGTGGCCTGCGCCTCGGCTTGCCGGCCGAGGTGTCGCTGCACTTGAGCTGCAATGGGCAGGATCGGCTGGTCACGCTGGCGGCAGATGCCGCGCAGTTGCACGGCGAGCAGTTGCTGACCGAGCACCAGGGCGTGCGTCGCGCGCATCTCGCAGTTCGCAGCGGAGACACTGTGTTCCTGCGCTGGGACGGTGAGGTGCACGGCGTGAGCCTGTTCGATCCGATTGCTGCGGTCGACGCCAACCAGTCGCATCAGGGCGGCCTGACGGCGCCGATGAATGGCAGCATCGTGCGGGTGCTGGTGGATGTTGGCCAAACGGTGGAGGCCGGCACGCAGTTGGTGGTGCTGGAAGCCATGAAGATGGAGCACAGCATCCGTGCGCCCCAGGCCGGGGTGGTCAAGGCGCTGTTCTGCCAGGAAGGCGAAATGGTTGCCGAGGGCGCGGCGTTGGTGGAACTCGACGCGGCGGGCTAGAACTTCGCCGTGGCCTGCACGACGACGCCCAGGATGCGACACGCGTCGGTGAGCAACTGTTTCGGGTAGGTGGGGTTGAGCGGCACCAGGTACCGCTGGCCGCTCTCCTCGAGCAGTTGGCGGAAGGTCGCCTGGGGATGGCCGGCCCATTGGGCAACCACCAGTTTGCCCGGTTCGGCCGCCAACGCCGGGTCGACCAGGATCATTGACCCGGCGCCGATGCTGAGACCGCTGGGCGCGGTCATTGCGTCGCCGCTGACCGGCAGCCAGAAGGCCTCGCCACGGGCGTGGTAATCGGTCAGCTCGAAGCGGGCGGCGCCATAGGCCGGGCGCTCTTCGCGCAGTTCGCACAGGCCTTTCCAGTCGCTGACCGGGTAGCGGAAATACGGGTTGTAGCGGGGCGGCGCAGCTCGGTCCCCGGCGGTCTTTTCGCGGATCTGCAGCACCACTTCCAGGTACCCCAGCCCCAGCTCTTCGAGCACCCGGTTCATGTCCGCCAGGCTCGGTACCCGGCGCTTGTTGAGCCAATGCCCGATCCCGCCCTGGGACATGCCCAAGCGCTCGGCGAGTTCGACCTGCGTGACCTTGCGGTCTTCCATGTTGGCCTTGACCAACGCTATCCAGTTATCCATGGCGCCAGACGATACGTCACGGATTTTCCAGGGCAATAAACAGTTTGTAGTAATCCATAAAACGACATGAATACGATACGTACTATCATCGAACTCAAGGTTTTAGACACTCACCCCAGAGCACCGCCCTTATGACGACGAGCCCGTATCTCCTGCCTGACCCTTGCGAAAATGCCGACTTGCACGACCTGCGCAGCAGCGGCGCAGCACAGCGCGCATTGGACTTTTACTTGAAAGAAAATATGTCGACGCCAACCCCGGACGGGACGTTCTTCGCCATCAAGCCGGGCATCAGCCAGGAGGAGGCCCTGGTGCACGCCTCGGACCTGTTGCGCAGTGCCGCGGCCACCGCCTACGAATCAGCGAGCAGCCATCAGGGCAACCAACGCGACCTGGCCTTTTCAGTGGTGTATTTGATTGATATGGCGAAGGCGATGGTGGAGCGATCACTGCAAGCGCCTGACGCTCAGGCGAGCGCATAAGCGGCGCGAAGGAAAAATATTTCTATCACACGGATAAAAACATTTGACTTGCAAATGATAATGATTATTATTGGACCCAGCTGATCGCGAGATCAGTCGATAGACCAAGGGACCTTAGGTCGGACTCTTGGAATATCTCCTCATCAGGCTAATCACGGTTTTTGACCCGGCTCTTTGGCCGGGTCTTTTTTTTGCCAGTTTTCCTGGCATGGCTTCAGGCTAATGAAGACTGTGTGTTGCTCGATGGCGCGCATGGTAGCAAAAGACCATCGTCAAAAGAAAGCCGTGCGAGCGCTCTAGCCCAGTTCTCTGCGAAATAGCGCTTGAGAATCAATCTCATAGATTCTAAGCTGCGGCGGCGTCAGGGACGACGCCCCCCCTCCTCCGCAACAATTTTGCGTCCAGTCTTTACCAGACTCGTGTGTAAGATAGCCGCCACAACACTCATACTCAGGCAACCAGACTATGACCGTGGCCTTGACCTCCATCAAGATCAGCACCGACTTCGACAGTGGCAATATCCAGGTGCTCGACGCCAGCGATGCCTACCAGTTGCTGTTGGCGATCAACCCGGATACGCGCAGCCAACATTTCCAGTGGTTCCACTTCAAGGCCGAAGGCATGCACGTGGGCCACACCCACACGTTCCGCCTGAGCAACGCCGGCAAGTCGTCCTACCACCATGCGTGGAGCGGCTACAACGCGGTGGCCTCCTACGACCATATCAACTGGTTCCGTGTGCCCACACGCTTTGACGGCGAGATCCTGCACATCAGCCTCGAGACGCGCGAGAAGCACGCCTGGATTGCCTACTTCGAGCCCTACAGCCGTGAACGCCATGACGGGCTGATCGCCCAGGCCCTGAGCCGTGCGGGCACCCAATTGCTGGCCACCGGCAAAAGTGTCGAAGGTCGTGATATCCCCTTGCTGCGTCGCGGCAAGGGCGGCGAAGGCCGACGCAAGGTCTGGATCATTGCCCAGCAGCACCCTGGTGAGCACATGGCCGAATGGTTTATGGAAGGCATCATCGAACGCCTGCAGCAGGACGGGGACGCCGAGCTGAAAAAACTGCTGGCGGTGGCCGACCTGTACCTGGTGCCCAACATGAACCCGGACGGCGCCTTCCACGGCCACCTGCGCACCAACGCCATGGGCCAGGACCTCAATCGGGCCTGGCAGAGCGCCAGCCAGGAACTCAGCCCGGAAGTGCTGTTCGTGCAGCAGCAGATGGAAAAATACGGCGTCGACCTGTTCCTGGATATCCACGGCGACGAAGAAATCCCCTATGTGTTTACCGCCGGTTGCGAAGGCAACCCCGGCTACACCCCGCGCATCGAAGCCCTGGAAAAACACTTCCGCAGCCACTTGAGCGCCCTGACCCGCGACTTCCAGACCGTTCACGGCTACACCCGCGACCTGCCGGGCGAGGCCAACATGACCCTGGCCTGTAACGCGGTCGGCGAGAAATACGACTGCCTGTCACTGACCCTGGAAATGCCCTTCAAGGACAACGACGACGCCCCCAACCCGCACACCGGCTGGTCGGGCAAACGTTCGATACAGTTGGGTAAGGATGTGTTGAGCACCGTGGCCGATATCGTCGGCACCCTGCGCTAACCCGCGCAGGAGCCAGGCTTGCCGGCGGTCGCGTGGTTCAGCACGCATCGCCGGCAAGCCACGGCATCAGTCCCGGGTGCCGGTCATGCTTTGCAGCACACCGTCACGCCGAATCAGCCCATGGAACAACGCTGCCGCCAGGTGCAACAGCACCGTCAGGAACAGCAGATAAGCCAGAAACCCGTGGGCCTTGCGCAACAGCGCAAACAGCGGCGCGTTCGCGCCGACCAGTGCCGGCAATTGCACCTCGCTGCCGAGCATCACCGGATCGCCCGCCGCCGAAATCATCGCCCAGCCCAGCAGCGGCAACACCAGCATCAACGCATACAACACCACGTGAGAGGCTTTGGCCGCCAGCACCTGCCACAGCGGCAAGTCGGCGGGCAATGGCGGTTGACGCGTGGAAAAGCGCACCACCAGCCGCACGATCACCAATGCCAGGATCGCGATACCCAGCGGCTTGTGCAGGTGAATCAGCCACTCATGCCGCTCTGAAACCGAGGCCACCATCCCCGCGCCGATAAACAGCATGGCGATCACCATCAGCGCCATCAGCCAGTGCAGCAGGCGCGTCAGGGGCGCGAAAAACCGTGGTTGGGCATTCATGGCTTCGACTCCTGAGGGGCACTGTGCAGCGGGCTGACTTCACCGGCGCGGCGCAGGTACGAGCTGGCGTACGCCGCCGACCGGGCGGCCAGTAATGGGTCGTTGGAGGCTTCGATACCGCTGGGCAACACCAACGGATCAAAGTTGATGTCACGGCAATCGCCGTCCGCCTGCGCCTGGCTGCTCTGCAACACCAGGGTGCCGGCATTCAGCACGGTATGTTCGCCGGTCCAGGTTTTGCTGGCATCGTCCAGCGGGTCGCCGGGGTTGGCCAGCGTCATGTTCAACTGCCAGCGCAACGGCCCGGCAGCCAGGCGTTGCACCAAGTCTTTCTCGAGGAAATCGTTACCTGCCGGCGCGCTATCCCCCGGCGCATCCTGGCTCTGCGGCACCACGCCCCAACGCACCGCCTGGCGCTTGCCCTGCGCGCTCACCAGATAAAACGCATTGATGCCGTTGTAGGTTTCGGTGGCATAGCTGGCCGAAGGCTTGGCCGTCTTGACCCACGCCAGGAACGCCGCCGTCTCCGGATGCGCGGCGAAAAACGCCGGCATGTTCGCCGGGTTCGGCTTGCCGGTGGCCGGGTCGGGCGCGCCCGCCTTGAGCATCTGGTAGAACGCCTCGGGCGTGCCCACCGGGAACACCGGCATGCTGTTCATCCCGGTGCGCCATTGCTGGCCGTTGGCCTGGCTGAACTGCACGGCGAAACTGCGGATCGGCACGCTGCTGTCCGGCGCATACGGGTTGCCGCTGGGCAAGGCGAAGCGGCCGACCACCGGGGTCTTGTCCGCGTTGAACACCTGGGCGCTGGAATAGGCACGGGCCTCGGCGCTGCTTTCGAAGTAGCCCGCCACGCAGATGCCCTTGGCGTGGTTACGCCGGAATCCGGGGTGCACGCCGTTGTTGGTTTCGAGAGCATTGACCAGGGTTTTCGGCCGCAGGCGTTGTGGGTCGAGGGTGCCATTGACGTAGGCAAATGCCCCGACCATAACCGCCACCACGCCACCAATACACGCCAGCCTGAGAACCAGGCTGGCGCGGCTGAGTGGCGGTTTCGGCGGTGATGAGTGATCTACCATGAAAAGCTCCAGGGCACATGGCCGCAGGGGAAAAGTGCTATGAGACGAATCCCATGTAGGTTTATTCCCTGTTCACTGTAGTTTTTTTCAAAGCAGATGCACTGCCGGGGTATCGCGCGTGGATTCAGGAATCCCAGATCGCGCCATAGGCTGGGATGCCCCTGGCTTCCAGCGCCTGCACCACGCGACGGGTCAGGTGCTGGTTGGCGATGCAAATCACCGCCTCCACGTCATAGGTGTGCACCACGGCGCAGGCCAGTTGCACAAGGTCCGGTTGACCGCGCGCATCGGTGTCCCAGATCAACGCGTCGGGCTCGGCCCGCAGGATTTCGTCGATCAGTGCATCACCGTAGGTCTGTCGCGGGCTGCGTGCCGACCAGAGCAACCGCACAGGCACGTTGCCCGCCAGCAAATGCGGGAGCACCGGGCCGATGCCGCTGCCGGTGGCGACGTACAGCACCGATTTGAACAGCGTCTCGACATTCGCCACGCCGGCCGTGGTGATTCCCTTGACCCACACATGTGACGGCAAGTGCTCGATGAACCGGCCCGTCCAATCCCCCGCCCGCGAAATGATCAGCCGAAACCCGAGCTCGCCCGGCGCAGGAATATTGGCGAACGAATGCCATTCCAACAGCGGGTTCAGGCTGATGCTGGTGGAGGAGCCGGTAAACGGCGTGGTGTGGATGAAGCGCACAATGGCCACATGCCGGGATGGCCGCAAACTGTCGACCGGTACTCTGCGCAGGCGCAGCCATGGCAGGGCAATGCTCAGGCTGAGTAGCCCCAGCATCCAGAACGTGCCACTGGCCTGCTGTTCGGTAGAGGCCTGCCACGCCAGTCCCCAGAACAGCAGCAATACACTCCAGCCGGCAAAGCGGTGCACACGTTCGAAGCCATTGTGGAAGCGCCCTCGCACCCACGGCAGCGCCATGGCGACCATCACTAGCAGCAAGGTCATCAGCACAGCGCTCAGCCACAGCCAGACGGCCGACACGCTGCCCGGCTCGCGCAGCTGCTGCAAGACCTGCACCCCGAACAAGGCAGCGAACCAGCCCGTCGCCGCCACCGCGGCGCCACTGTGCAGCCCACCCACGTGGTAAACCTTCGCCACACGCCGACGCAACCACAGCGGCCAGCGGGTCGGCACCCGCGTCACGCACCAGAACAGCGCATTGATCACGTACTGCTGACGGATCAGCGTGGCCAGCGAGAGGTTGATCAAGACCATGCTCGACAGCGTGTCCACGCCCATGGCCTGCACGCCAGGCCCTAGCCAGACAACAAGGGCATTGGCGAGCATCACCAGGGCAAACAGGCGGTGGTAATAGGAAAACAATGGCTGCGCGGCGAGCCTTCGCCATAACCGCGCCTTGGGCGTTACAACGGCCTGGGTCAGGGCATCAAGCATCGCCGGTCTCCTTCACGGCCTGGCGTTGACGCGCCCATTGCAGCAGCAGCGCCTTATCCACCTTGCCGCGGCTCGTCAGCGGCAACTGATCCAGCGCGTAGATTCGCGACGGCACGCAGTAATAGGCCAGGCGCTGCTCGCAGTGCCGGCGGCAGGCATCGATATCGACGCTGGCCGGTGACACGAACGCCACCAGGTGGCGGTCATCGAGTTTCAGCGTGACCGCCCGCGTGCAACCTGCGCCGGCTTCCAGCGTGGCGGACACCGCGTCCAGCTCCACGCGAAACCCACGCACCTTGACCTGGTCATCCACCCGCCCGAGGTGTTCGAGCTGCCCGTCGCGGGTCCAGCGGCCAAGGTCGCGGGTGCGGAACATCAGCGCGCCGGCACCGATAAAAGGGTCCGGCCGATAGCGCTGCGCGGTCAGCTCGGGATTGCCCAGGTAGCCTGCTGTCACACCGGCACCGCCGGCCCACATTTCACCGATCTCGCCCAGTGCACAGGCCTGCCCCTGAGCGTCAAGGACATACACCGTGTTATTGGGCGTGGGCTGGCCAATGGTCACCAACGTGCCGGGCACATGCCGGTGCAGCGTATTGACGATGGTGGTTTCGGTGGGTCCACAGCCGTTGTAGAAGTCGCAGTGGCCCGCCCAGTGGTCGGCCAGGCTTTGCGGACAAGGCTCGCCTGCCACCGCAACCACCTTCAGGAGAGGGCACTGCCGAGGCTCGAGGGTGGCCAATATCGACGGCGTTGCGATCAGCACGTCACACTGCGCCGCCGTTGGTGCGATGTGCTTGCCGCGAATCATCAGCGTCGCGCCATGGGCCAGGCAGCCGAGGATTTCCCAGGCAGCCATGTCAAAGCCGATATTGAGGATCTGCCCCACCGTGCGCCCCGGCGCCATGCCCATCCGCCCAGGCTCGGTGAGCAGAATGTTGCACAGATTGCGATGGCTGACACGGACGCCGTTGGGGCGCCCGGTGGTGCCCGAGGTAAACAGCACAAAACACAGGTCGGCAGGGTCGACGACAGCGCACACCGGCTGATTGTCCTGGGCGATCCAGGGGACTTCGGCCAGGAACTCATCGAGGCACAGGCACTGCGACGCGTGCGTCTCGGGCAGGCGCTCCAGCAGTGGCGACAGGGTCAGGATCAGCCGGCTGGACAACGCTTCAAGGACCATCGCCAATTGCATCGGCGGCACGATCCTGGCGTCTTGCGGCACATACGCCGCGCCGACCTTCATCACCGCCAGCAACCCTACCAGCATCGGGATCGAGCGCTCGACGAACAGCGCCACCGTGTCACCGCGTTTCACCCCCTGCTCGATCAAACGCATGGCCAACCGATTGGCCTGCCGGTCAAGTTGCGCGTAGCTGATGCGCTGCCCCTGGCACACGGCGGCCGTGGCGTCGGGCGCCAGCGCCGCCTGCCTTTCGATAGCGTGGTGCACACAGCCATGTCCCGGTGGGGCCGACGGGCCGCGCGCCCAGCGTTCAAACAGGTCCTGCTGTGCGACGGGCCAGTGCACAAGCGCCTGTCGGCAAAATTGCGATTTATCCTGTGGTGAAAACGTCATGGACACACCCTCTGCGGTTAACTGCCGACTGAGTGCCGACAGATACAAGGGTGGAGAGAGGGCAGTGCCCGCGATTACAGGCCTACGAACAATACCGAAACGTATAAACCACATAGCGCAAGATTCTTTCGCACGCGGATGGAATAACCTACAGCGGCCGGCGTCTACCTCAGCACAACCGGCTAGACTCCCATTCCCATGCATGCACTCGACGAACAGTTACGTGAACTCATCCCCAGGTTGCGGCGTTTTGCCGTGTCCCTGACCCGTAACGCCAGCAGCGCCGACGACCTGGTGCAGTCGACCCTGGAACGGGCGATCACCCGCTGGGCCGACAAGCGCCTCGAAGGCGACGTGCGGGCGTGGCTGTTTTCGATCCTCTATCGGCAGTTTCTCGATGCGCATCGGCGCACCCGGCGTTACGCCCGCATGCTGGAGTTCTTTACCGGTCGGGATGATGCGCAGCCGTCGGTGGAGCGCACGGTCATTGCCCAGTCGACCCTGCAAGCCTTCGATCAACTCAACACCGAACAGCGCGCCCTGCTGTTGTGGGTGTCGGTGGAGGGCTTGAGCTACAAGGAGGTCGCCGAGATTCTCGACGTGCCAGTCGGCACGGTGATGTCGCGCCTGTCCCGCGCGCGCCAGGCCCTGCGCCAACTCAGTGATGGTGAAATAGCCAGCCCTTCCCTGCGGAGACTCAAATGATCAGCCTGCCCCCCAGCGAACGCGATTTGCACGCCTACGTCGATCACCAGCTCTTGGAGAGCGATCGCCGTGTCCTTGAAACCTGGCTGGCGGCACACCCCGACGTCGCGGCCCAGGTCCACGCCTGGCAACAGGATGCGCAATTGCTGCGCGCGTCCCTCGGCGGGGCCCTGCAACAGCCGGCCAACCCTGACCTGGACCCCGCGCTGATCCGCCAGCGCATCCAGCAGCGCTCGCGCCGCCATTGGGCCACAGCGGCGGTGCTGCTGGTGGCCGTCAGCCTCGGCGGGGTCGGCGGCTGGCAGGCGCGCGAAGCCACCCAGCCGCCGCTGCTGCCGATGGCCGATGCGATGCAGGCGTTCCGTCTGTTTGCCCAGGACGGCATCATGCCCGCCGACTATAACGTCCAGGACGGCGGCAACATGCAGGCCTGGCTGGACCGCTACTTCAACCAGGCCCACCGCCTGCCCGACTTGAGCGCCGCAGGCTTCACCCCCGTCAGCGGGCGCTTGCTTACCACCGAGCAAGGCGCGGCGGCCATGGTGCTGTACCAGGACGCGCAAGGCCGGCGTATCAGTTTTTATATTCGCCCACCGGGTCCGGAAAACGGTTTCTTGCCGCGTGGCAGCCGCAGCGCGGATGGGCTGCAGGCGCAGTACTGGTCCGGCGCCGGCTATAACTACGCAGTGGTCAGCCCGACGGACCAGCCCGCGCCGCCGATGCTGAAGTTCTAGAAACCGACGTCGAGGATCACGTTATCCGTATAGGTGCCGGCCGGGGGTGTGGTCTGGTCGGTGTAGATCCTGGCGTTGTAGTTGAAGACCTGGGCACCGTTGCTGCCCATGCCATTGCCGGGGTTGACCTCGGCGCTGGTACTCGCGCGGCGCGCGGCGCCGACACTGCCCCACACGGTGGTGCCGGCACTCTGGAAGATGTCGTAGGACAGGTAGTTGGCCCCCGAAACCATCCGCCGCCGTCCGGCATTGGCGTTCTGGCCCGGGTCGAGCCCCACCGTGTAGGCACTGCCCTTGGTGCAGGAAATGTTGATGGTCTGGTTGACCGTGCCGAAGGCACTCACCACCGGCGCGCCGCCGAAGCTGATATTCGGCGCGGTGATCGTGCAGTCGTTGGTGACGGTCATGTTCACCGTCAAGGTGGTCGTCCCCGAATTGGTATCGCGCCCGAGGCAGATGCCCAGCGCGCCAATGCCAGAGCAGTAGCTCCAATCCCAGAAGATGCTCAGGGTTTCGGTATAGATCCCCGCCGCAACGTTACTGCCGGTAATCGTCCCCAGGTACAGCGGCACCGTCTTGGGCGTAGAGCCCCCCAACAAGCCGAGCAGGTCAATGATGCCGTTGCGCGCGAAGTCATACTGGACACCGCGGGTGATCAGATACGCAGCACCGGTGTTGTTGGTCGCGTACAGGTTGTAGCCGATCACATCACCGGTGGGGCCGACCATACCGGCCGTTGAGGACGTGATGGTGGCGTAGAAGTGGTCATTGGTGGTGAGCAGCGACAACAGCGAACCGGTACAGCGCAACCCGCCGTTGGTGGTCGAAGTAGATTGCGTGGTGGTGCGCACCAGGATCGAACTCACCGGGCCGAACCCGGCCGCATTGGTCGCCACCACCGAACACAATGCCTGAACCTGGGACGCCAAACCGCTCAACACCAACCCCGCTACCACACCCCGCACTTTCACCCGACACCTCCTGTGTCTATCGACAAACCAATGGCCCGATCATCGGCACCTGCTCGCTGGATTCCGGCAGGGCAAACTGCACCTGACAACTGGCGCCGCCGCCCAGGGTCACGCGCAGGGTGTTCTGCGCCGCCAACCGGTCGAGGTACACCAGGCCATCCCAGCCCACCACTGCCGCCGCGCCGCTCTGCTCATGCAGCACAGTCGCGCCCAGCGGCAACGGCGTATTGTGTTCATCCACCAGTTCAATGCTGGCGGCGTTGATCCGGGTCAGCGGAAACTCCAGCAGATAGCCGCTGCCGCGGCGCACCGCCACCCGTTGTTCCACCGATGGGCTCAGCACATTGGCCGGCAAGTTCAGCGGGTCGATTTCATATTTGCCGCGGTAATAACCGCTGCTCCACGGCACCAGCAGGCGGCCGCTCTGGTCGGTTTCGCCGACCAGTTGGTTTTCATAACGCACCGGGACCTTGGCGTAGCCGTCGGTACTCACCACCACAAAGGCATCGTTGATCCGGTTGGCCGCAAACACATGCTTGTCCATCCACACCAGCGAGCCGCTGGCGTCGGCCCAGCGAGTTTCGGCGTCGCTGCTGCCGTAGACGCCGGCCTGCAATTGCACCGACTGCAGGCGCCAGGTCAGATCGGCCTGGCGGTAATCCGGGCCCTGGCCATGTGCGTAGCCGAGGTTGTACCCCACGCCGCCGGGGCCCGGCACCGCACGACTGAAATTGACCCGCTGGCGATTCTCGCCGGAGGTGCTGCGCTCCATGCTCATGCTCAGGCTGCCATCGAGGTCGAACGGGATCACGACTTGGGCCTGCACCGCCCAGTTGCTGTCGCCGATCTCGCGGTTGGCCGACAGGTAAAAGCTGCTGTTGCCCCACAGCGGGCGGTTCCAGCTCAGGTTGAGCAAGCGCGTGCGCGAATCATCGGCGGCGCGGATATCAAAATAACCGGCGCCCAGGCTGCCCCAGCTGTCGAGGTTGAGGCTGGCAGTGACCTGCTCGCTGCGCTTGCTCAAACTGATGTAGGGCGAGTCGATCACGGTGAGGTCGGCATACTGCGCATGCCGTTCCAGCCGTTGGTACGAGAGGCTGTAGCGCTGGCTGCTGTATTGATAGCCGAGGCTGACTTGCTGGCCCTCGCGCCCGTCGAAACGGCTCTGGCTGACCGCACTGTTGAGCACGCCAAACGAGCCGAGCCGCACGTTGCCGCCAACGCCGCCCAGGGTCAGGTCATTGGACGCTTCGGCGTGGCTTTCCAGGGTGAACACATCGCTGACGCCATACCGCAGGCTGCCGGAGGTGACACCCTGGCCATAGCGAAAATCCTGCTGCGCGTAGTCGCGGCGCAGGGTACCGGCAGCCACCGAGAAGTCAGACAGGCCCTTTTGCAGCAGGCTGCTGGTGACATAGAACGGTACCGTGGTGGACACCTGCCGGCCAAGGGCATCGGTGGTCACCACCACCGCCTCGCCCGCACCGTTGATGAACGGGATATTGGTCAGGGTGTAGGGCCCCGGCTGCACGTTGTCGCTGGACGACTTGAAGCCATTGATAAACAGGTCCACCGAAGACGGCACCGCCGCCTCGCCGGCGAACTGCGGCAAGGGGTAGGTCACCAGGTCCGGGCGCACGCCGAAATCGCGCGACAGCTGCACACCGCCCAGGCGTACCGAATTGCTCCACGGCAAAGCGCCGCTGACCAGGTCGCCGGCCTCGTAGGTCAACAGGCTTTCATCGTCCGAATAGCGCCAGGTGGTGTCATAACGCAGGTAGCCGTTGTCCAGCCCATTGCCGGTGTTCGCGCCGAAACTGCGGCGGTATTGCCCGGTGTTGGAGACGGTGCCCCAGGTGTCGAACACCCGCACTTCGTTCCAGGCAGCGAGGTAGGTGCCGGCCTCATCGGTGTCGTTCAGGTACAGGTCATAGTTGAGCATCGCGCCGAAGCTGGTCATCGCCTCGGTGCGCGGGTACGCCTTGCGGTTGCCGAGGAACTGCGCCGGCAGCCAGTCCGGCGGCACGCTCAAGAGCAGGCGCTGGCCCTGGCTGTCGTATTCGCTGTGCAGCCCCGGCAACTGGTCCAGGGCCACTTCGGCGGACACCGAGGCGGGCAGTTTCATGCCGATCGCCTGCAGGTCAGCGGCGGGCATGTACAGCTGCCCCGCCCGTTGCTCGACCACGATGACCTTGCCGGTGTCCATCTGGTTGACCAGCAATTGCAGGTACAGCTGGGCATCGGGCATGGCCTCCAGGCTGGTGGGCGGTGGCGGCAGCTCACCGGCATCGACCCGCGGGATAAACACCAGACAGCAACACCCCATGGCGATCCATCGCACTGTTTGGATACAACGAGCCGACACTCAGCTCACTCCCTGTCTTTTACGGGCCGGGCTTGACGCTCTGTACCGTCGGCGCACCGTTGACTTTAAGCAGTAACTCCTGGCCACTGGCCAAGGGTTCCGGCACTGGCCAGCGCATGGTTGCGCCCGGCAACACGTAGCCCATCAGGCCCTCGGTCACCGGCCGGTTCTGGCCACCTTGCTTCACGGCCACATCCGTCAGCCGTGCATGTACCGCGCCCCGGTTGCGGATCTCGATATAGGAGCGTCCGCCCTCGGCCACTTTGCGCCAGGTCAGGTCCGGCACGCCGGCGCCCTTGGGGTCGCGCTGGCGCGTCAGGTCTTCCTTGCTCCACAGCCCCGCGCCGTAGGCGAACAGCGGCACCGAGTAACGCATCTGGAACTGGATCGACGCGGCCGTCTTGCCATCCTCGGCGCCCGGCTGCCGGGGCGCGGGGATCTCATCGATGATGATGCGATACGCCAACTCCTGGCCCGGTGGCACGTCCTTGGTACGGGTCAGGCGCACCAGTTGCTTCTGTCCCGGTTCGATACGGGCCACCGGCGGGCTGCCGATCACATCACGCTGGTTCTGGTACTGATCATCGAAGCCGTTCTGGCGCCAGGCAAACACGCGGACCTGCAGGTTGGCGGTTTCAGTACCACGGTTTTCCAACCACAGTGCACTGGCCTGTTGGTCAGCCTCCAGCACCGGGTCGATGGGCCAGATCAGCACCGAGCTGGCAGCCTGTACCTGGCTTGCGCCCAGCAGGGCCATGGCCAGCAGCCCTTGACGCAGGGACGTGGGTAAACATATAGGCAAGCTCTGCTCCTTAGATTGAAAAACGCTTCAATTCACATGTCCCTAGAAGGTCAGCTGGACCTGCACCACATCGCTGTAGGTCCCCGCCGGCTGATTCCCCGGCAGCACCACCCGGCCGTAGATCGGCAGCGTGATGTTGTTCGCATTGCTGTAGGCCACATTCACGCTCTGGCTGATCCCCAGCGCCTGGCTGAACCCCGCATCGCGGTAGAGCTGATAGGCCACCTGCGCCGTGCCGCTGTTGAGCTTGAGGTGCCGGCCGCTGCTGTTGTTCTGCCCACCGTCCACGCTCATGGCCAGGGTCACGCCGGGCGTGCATTGCAACTGCACGCTGCTGGCCAGCGCAGTCGACACCGTGCTGGTGGACAACGCCGAATAGCTGCCGTACGTGAGGTTGCCGTAATTGCTGCCACCGCCTACCACCAGGCAGCCGGCAATGATGCTGGCGCTGACCTGGAAACTCGTACCGGTGACCGCCGCCAGTGGCAGCGGCACGCTGCACGCACAGGCCAGCAGCACAGCGGCGCATCCATGCCGGGCCATCGCACTCAGAAGCTCAATTGCACGGCAATGGTGTCGGTGTAGGTGCCCGCCGGCAGCCCGGCTTTACCCACCGCCTTGCCCCACAGGTTGATGGTCTGCGCTGCGCCCGTGCTGGCCGCCAGGTTGATCACGCCATTGGCCGCCAGGAGATTGTTGAAGCCCGAGTCGGTGTAGAGATCGTAGGGCACGAAGTTGGCCACGCCGTCATACAGTGCGCGGGTGCCGCCGGTGGACTGGCCGTCGTGCAGGCCGCCCTGGATGGTCACCGTGGGCGTGGTGCCGGACGAACATTGGATCGACACCGCGCCGCCGCCGGCTGCCACCAGTTGTGTGCCGGTCTGCGTGAACAGGCTGGTGGTGGTGCCGAAGTTCAGGCTACCGAAGTTCAGGTTGGTGGTACCCGCACCGCCGTTGACCAGGCAACTGCTGGTCAGGATCAGGCTGGAGCTGATCTGCCCGGTCACGGTGGTGGCGGCCTGCGCACCGGCGGCCAGGGCCAGGCCCAGAACAGGTACAGCGAGACGCAAAGCGAGTGATTGCATGGTGCTTTTCCTCTGTTGAATTACCAATCCAGCGTGACCGTCAGGGTGTCGCGGTAGGTGCCGGCGGGAAGTGCGCTGGTATTCGCCACCACCGCGCCATAGACCGGGATGGGTCCCAGGCTGCCGGCGCTGACGGCGAAATTGCGTTGCTGGCCAATGCGATAGATGTCCGTCCCGGCGGCATCGGCCGTGAGTCGATAGGGAATGGTCTGGCGGCCATTGCTCAGGCGCCGGGTGGTGCCATCACCGTTGACGCCACCGTCGATGGTCACGGTAAAGCCGCGCACCGAGGCATTGCAGGTGACTTGCAGCGCCCCGCCATTGCCCTCGACATTGGCGTTGAGCGGGCGGGTCCAGGTCGGGCCCTGATTGCCGAAATCGAGTTGGCCCAGGTTGGCAGGCAGGTCCTGGGCACCGGCGCTCACCTGGCAGGCCGGCAGGATCACCAGCCGCGCCTGGATGCTGCCGGTGACGACCGCCTCGGCATCCCCCGCAACCAACAACAGGGGGCTGAGCAACAGCGCGGTACAGGTGAAGTGCTTCATATCGATCCCACTTCCATCAGGATAAAACCAGTTGGCCGCCCAACCTTGGGCGACATTCCTTTACCTGCCGAGTCCACCCGGCAGTCACTGCACAAAAATGCTTACCAGGTCACCGTGACCTTCACCACGTCGCTGTAGCGACTCACTGCTGGGATTTGAGCCAGGGGTTCGATGCGCGCATACAGCGGCAACTCCACCGAGCCACTGTCGGGCACCGTGCCGCTCACTGTCTCATTGACTGGCAATGCCACGCGTCGGGCGGCATCGCGGTAAAGACGATAGGGAATCGGCGAGGCATGCCGCTCGCCGGCCAGGTAGCGCACCTCGCCGATGCCACCATGCAGGCCGCCGTCGATACGCACTTGATAAGGGGTGTCGGGGTTGCATTCCAGGCGTGGCTGGCGCGTGCTGGTCAGCGCAGCGCTCAAGGGGCCGGCGGGGTTGTCGAGACGGGCGGTGCTGCCGAAATCGAGCACACCGAGCTGCTCGATCCCCGCGTCACGCGTCAGACCGACCAACTGGCAGCCACGCATCACATTGACGCGCACCTCCACCTGCAATTGTGTGGCCAACGCTTGCGCGCTGCACAGCGTGCCTACGATGGCCAAAACCATAGATCCATTCACGGCCTCAATCCTTTTGAGGAATGGCGTACCAGGATCAGGTTAGCAGTGGAGGGCAAAGCTGCCAGTCGCGTCAGAAATACGACTGTCAAAAATGTTGTACGTTTGTTACCAGTTCAGCGTCACCAGGGTGCGCGGGCTGCCATCTTCCTGGGGGGCCTGCTCAGTGCTGACGGTAAATTCGGTGGGGCTGTCGGAGGCAGTGCTACAGCGCACGAGCGGGCGGCTCGCAGCGCTGCCCGGGCTGACTTCACAGCCGGCAGTGATCACCAACTGCGCGCTGATCTGCCCGCTGCTGACCACCGCCTGCGCAGGGCTCGCCCACAGGCAGCAGGCGCCCACGACCAGCAAGAGGCGATGGATGACGAACATGAATGACCTTGAGGAAACCGCGAGGTAGGAAACGCCGCCAAGGATATCCGAGATGGCTATGTGCCTGCATCGATTTCGGCGCTCAGCCGACGCGCGGTGACCGGTCTCTTTTTGAGATCGCTGGCCGCCACATTTTGTATTGGTTAAATTAGCGCGAGCGCTGCACCCTAACGCCATTCACCCCACGGAACCCTCGCCCTTGGCTGTCCTTCCCCCTGCCCTGCGCCGACTGTTCGGCAAGCCTGCCGCCGCTCCCGCCACGTCCGATGACGTGTCCACGTACTTCCAGCGCAAGGCCCGGCGCCAGGGCTACACCCTGAGCCCGAGCCAGCAGCAGGTCATCGAGCGCATGGCGCAGATAGCCGCTGCCCTGCAACAGCAGCACACGCCGCGCAGCCTGTACTTGCACGGCGCCGTGGGGCGCGGCAAGAGCTGGTTGCTCGATGGGTTCTTCCAGGCGCTGCCCCTGGCGCAGAAGCAGCGGGTGCACTTCCACGACTTTTTCGCCCGCCTGCATCAAGGCATGTTCCGCCATCGCCAGCAGCCCGACGCCCTTGCGGTCACCCTGGATGAATTGCTCGAAGGCTGCCGCGTGCTGTGTTTCGACGAGTTCCATGTCCACGATATCGGCGACGCGATGCTCATCACCCGCCTGTTCAAGGCCTTGTTCGAGCGCGGCGTGGTGGTGCTGGTGACCTCCAATTACCCGCCCGAAGGGCTCTTGCCCAACCCGCTGTATCACCAGCGCTTCAAGCCGGTGATCGAGCTGATCGGCGCGCGCATGGACGTCATGGAGGTCAACGCGCCCCAGGATTACCGGGGCCTGCCACACAATCACGGCCAGCAGCGCTTCACCCAGGGGCCGTTCATCTGGCCCGGCAGCCCGGCGCAGCGTGCGGCGTTCGGGGTGCCGGCGGTGGATTGCCCGGCGCTCACGCTGGCGGTCGGCACCCGACAATTACGGGTGCGCTGGCACCAGGGGCGCACCGTCGCCTTCACCTTCAACGACCTGTGCGAGCAACCCACGGCGGTGATGGACTACCTGCTGCTGTGCAAAGACTTCGACGACTGGATCATCGACGGCCTGCCCCTACTGGGCGATTGTCCGATTGCCGTGCAGCAGCGCTTCATCAACCTGGTGGACGTGCTCTACGACCAGGACAAGCACCTGACCCTGATCGGTGAACGGCCGCTGGCCGAGTGCCTGGCAGGCCAGGCCATCGACCTTGCGCGCACCGCCAGCCGCCTGAACCAATTGCAGCAGGCCAACCCGCAAGCCCTGCCCGACCCGGTATCATGAGCGACCTCCACGTCCCTTTGCCGAGTGACCGCGCCGTTCATGCATACCCTCGCCCAACTCAAGGCTGGCCAATTGGCCGGTATTACACGCCTGGACCTGTCCTGCGGGCTGACTGAATTCCCGCCGGAAATCTTCACGCTGGCCGACTCCCTGGAAATCCTCAACCTCAGCGGCAACGCCCTGAGCAGCTTGCCCGATGATCTGCACCGCCTGCCGCACCTGCGCGTGCTGTTCTGCTCGGACAACGCCTTTACCGACCTGCCGGAATGCCTTGGCCAGTGCGCGAAGCTGAGCATGATCGGCTTCAAGGCCAACCGCATCAGCCGCGTGCCCGCCGCCGCGCTGCCACCGTTGTTGCGCTGGTTGATCCTCACCGACAACTGCATCGACCAATTGCCCGATGAGCTGGGCGCGCGGCCGCTGCTGCAAAAACTGATGCTGGCCGGTAACCGGTTGAGCGCCCTGCCGCCAAGCCTGGCCAACTGCCACAACCTCGAACTGCTGCGCATCGCGTCCAACCGCTTCACGCGCCTGCCCGAATGGTTGCTGACGCTGCCGAGCCTGACCTGGCTGGCCTATGCCGGCAACCCAGTGGAAATGGCCGTGGAGATAGCCGCGGATGACACCACGCCGACCATTCCCTGGACCGAACTGGAACTGGCCGAAGTGCTCGGCGAAGGTGCCTCCGGGGTGATTCGCAAGGCGCTGTGGAAACCGCGGGCGCTGCCCGTCGCCGTCAAGCTGTACAAGGGCACGATCACCAGCGATGGCTCGCCGCTGCACGAAATGCAGGCCTGCATCGCCGCCGGGCTGCACCCCAACCTGATCAAGGTGCAGGGCCGCGTGAGTGGCCATCCCGAGGACCAGGCCGCGCTGGTGATGGACCTGATCGACCCGAGCTACGGCAACCTCGCCGCCCTGCCGAGCCTGGCCTCGTGCACCCGCGACATCTACGCACCCGACACCCGTTTCAGCCTCGAGGTAGCGCTGCGCATGGCGCGCGGCATTGCCTCGGTAGCCGCGCACTTGCACCGGCACGGCATCACCCATGGCGACCTGTACGGCCACAATATCCTGTGGAATACGGCGGGCGATTGCCTGCTCGGGGACTTTGGCGCGGCGTCATTCCATGCCACGGCGGACACCCTGGAGACTCGCGCGTTGCAGCGCATTGAAGTGCGCGCGTTTGGTGTGTTGCTGGGGGAGTTGCTGGAGCGGGTTGACGAAGGGTTGAGCGAGGCGACACGCCTGGTGCTGGAAGGCTTGCGGGAGCAGTGCTGCCAACCCGACGTACTCGCCCGGCCAGGTTTCGAGGCGATACAAGCCACGCTGCAAACCTTGTAGGAGCCCGGCTTGCCGGCGATGGCCATCTCAAACAGGCCATTGCCAGCAAGCCGGACTCTTACAGGGAGGGGTTCAACACGCTGTATCAGCCCGCCAGGCCGACGAACATATCCTGCACGTCGTCATGGTTGTCCAGGCCTTCGAGGAAGGCTTCGACTTCAGCCATCTGCTCATCGCTCAAACCCGTCACCGGGTTCTTGGAGATATAGCCCAGCTTGGCCGACAACACGGTGAAGCCCTGCTCCGGCAGCGCTTTCTGCACGGCGTCGAGGTCGGTGGTCTCGGTGATGAACAGGGTGGTGCCCTCTTCCTCGCCGTCTTCGAAATCCTGTGCGCCGGCTTCAATCGCGGCCATTTCCGGGTCAGCGTCAGGGCTGTCCGGCGAAGCTTCGATCAGGCCGACGTGGTTGAAGTCCCAGGCCACGGAGCCGGAAGCCCCCAGTTGACCCTTGCGAAAGGCCACGCGGATTTCCGCCACGGTACGGTTGATGTTGTCGGTCACGCACTCGACGATCAACGGCACCTGGTGCGGGGCAAACCCTTCGTAGGTCACGCGGTGGTACTGCACGGTTTCGCCGAGCAGACCGGCGCCCTTCTTGATGGCGCGGTCCAGGGTTTCCTTGGGCATCGAGGCTTTTTTGGCCTGCTCCACCACCAGACGCAGGTGGGCGTTGGTCGCGGTGTCGGCGCCGTTGCGGGCGGCGATGGTGATTTCTTTCACCAGCTTGCCGAAGATTTTGCCCTTGGCATTGGCTGCCGCTTCTTTATGTTTGACTTTCCACTGTGCGCCCATGACTCACTCTCTTTTCGTCCATCGCGCCGAAACGTCTACTGGCCGGCGCTTTGGGGGCAGAGTTTATAGGGCAAAAACACTCTAATCCACCAAAAAACCGGCCAGCCTGTCAGGTGCGCAAGGGTTTGATCGTGACGTTGCGGTCCGGCACAAAATCGCCGACCTCGGCCAGCACCGCCGGCCTGGCGTTCCAATAGGGCATCAACACCAGCGAAGAAAACAGCGCGGCGCCGGCAAACACGATGAACACCGTGACCGTGTCGAAGTAGCCCGGCAGCAAGCCGCCGAGCACCGCGCCCACCGAGCCGCAACCGTTGACAAAGCCAGCCGCCGTGGCGCCGGCCTTGGCGGTACCGAAGTCGATGGCGGCAGTGCTGCTGATCATCGAGTCCGGCCCGTATAGGGTCAGGCCCATGACAAACAGCAAGGCCATCACCAGCATCACACTGCCGGTGTGCAGCGCGCCCATGAACAACGCGAGGGCCACGGTCAGCGCCAGCAGGCTGAGCACACAGGCGGGCATGCGCCGCGCGCCGAAGAGCTTGTCGGACGCCAGCCCGATCAGAATCGGTCCAAGCAACCCGGCCAGTTCAAACGCGGTCGGCACAATCGCCGCACCGACCTTGCCCACCGAGGGCATCTGTTCGTAGACGATCACCGGGCCCCACAACAGGATCGCGTAACGCGCCGGTTTCAGCAGAAAATACGCCAGGCCCAAGGTCAGCACCGTGCGGTTGCGCAGAATCGCGCGCAGTGGCTCCAACACGCTGATGCGTTTTGCGGCCGCCCTTTCCTCGGCGGTCATCACCGGCTCGGGTTCGACCGCCGGCAAGCCGACATCTTCGGGCGTGTTGCGCTGGAAGATGAAGAACAACAGCGCCACTACCCCCACCACCACCGCACTCGAGATAAACGCCGCGTGCCACGTGCCGATCAACGTGTAGGCCCACCACCCGGCAAAGGGCGAGGCCACCAGGCCGCCGAACGCGTAGCACGAACTCCACAGCCCCAGCACCCGCCCACGCTGCTGCGCCGGGAAGAAACTGCCAAGGTTCTTGCACAGCCCCGACCAGCCGGTGGACTGCGCCAGCCCCTGGACCAGCATGCAGGTGACAAAGATCGGCAAGGTCGCAAAGGTGCCCATCACCAGCGCGGCGGCAGCGGAAATCAGCAAGCCACCGAGCACCACCACCCGCGGTCCGAAGCGGTCGGCCAACATGCCCCAGGTGAACTGCCCGACCGCGTAGGCCGCCAGGTAAATGCCATCCAGGTTGGCCATCATCATTTTATCGAGGGGGAAACTCGGGTCATCCACGATCCCCAGCTTGGCCACGGAAAACGCTTTGCGAGTGAAATAGAACGCCGCGTACGCCAGCCAGGTGATGGCGAAAATCTGCACGCGCCAACGCTTGATGCTACCCATTGGGATATTCATGGTGGTTCTGACCTCAGGTGAGTGTGCCGGCAGAATCGAGAAGCAAATGCCTGTTCTTTTTATGGTTGAGCACTGCAATGCCGAGCCGTGGACACGGTGGCATTGGTCAGATGAGACCTGTGTCCCAGGTCCCATGGCCGCCGTGGTTGTAGGACTCAACCTACGGCGGTTGAGGCGTATCAAAGCAATGGCTGACTAATAGGTAAAATCGATTTATCGTATTTCAAATATAAGCCCAGCTTGTAAGAGGATCAGCGATGTCGGTGTCCCACGCCCAGCTCAAGGCCTTCCATGCGGTGGCCGTACACGGCAGTTTCACCCAGGCCGCCGAACGCCTGTTTCTGACGCAGCCGGCGATTTCCGACCAGGTGCGCAAACTCGAAGAACGCTTCGGCGTGCTGCTGTTCCACCGCAACAAGCGCTCGGTGCGCCTGACCGATCTGGGCGAGCGCCTGCTGGCCATCACCCAGCGCCTGTTTGTGATCGAGGCCGAAGCCGAGGAGTTGCTGCAGGACTCACGCGCGCTGCTCACCGGCACCCTCACCCTCGCCGTGGATGCCCCGGTGCACGTGCTGCCGCAGATCGCACGGTTTTGCCAGCTGTACCCGGGCATCAGCGTCAAGATCGAAACCGGCAACACCGACGAATCGCTGTTTCGCCTGTACAACTACCAGGCCGACCTGGCCTTGCTCGGCCGCGATGTCGACGATGAGCGCCTGCTGTCACTGCCGTTGCCCGACGACCAGTTGCTCGCCTTCGTCGCGCGCAATCACCCCTGGGCCGGGCGTGAGTCGATCTGCCTGGCCGACCTGGATGACACGCCGCTGGTGCTGCGCGAAATCGGTTCGGTCACCCGGCAGACGCTGGAGCAGGAAATGAGCCAGGCCGGCCTGCGCATTCGCCCGGCGATCCAGGTCGAAGGCCGTGAGGCCGCGCGTGAGGCGGTGGTGGTGGGGATTGGCGTGGGGGTGGTCTCGGCGGCGGAGTTCGGCGCCGACTCGCGGGTGTACGCCATGCCCATCCGCGACTGCAGCCAGCGCATGAAGGAAACCCTGGTGTGCCTCAAGGAGCAAAGTTCGCGGCGGGTGGTGGCGACGTTCCTGCAGATCGTGCGCGACAGTCTTCAGCCGGGCGCCAACTCGAAAAACGCCTGAATCAAGCGCAACGCGCGGCGCCGCTCCATGCAGCCGAGCATGTGCCGGTTGCGCAGCCCCTCGCCCTGGATTGCCACGGCCTGCACGCGTGGGTCCGGGCTGACTTCCATCGATGAGACCACGCCGACGCCCAGCTCGGCAGCGACGGCTTCGGTCACCGCCTCACGGCTGTCGAGTTCCAGCAGCACCTTGGGCTGCACACCCGACGCCGCGCACGCCGCGTCGAAGGTGCGGCGGGTGATGGAACTGGGCTCGCGCAACACCATGATCAACTCGTCGAGTTGCTCCAGGCGAATCCCCCTGGACTGCTGCGCCCACGGGTGGCTGGCCGGCACCAGGGCGCAGATCCGCGACTCGCTCAAGGGTTGCAGGTGCAGGCCGCTGCGCGGCTCGACCTCGGTGAGTACCGCCACATCCGCATGCTCGGACAACAGTGCCGCCAGGGTTTCCTGGGCGTTGCCCAGGCGCAGGTTGACGGTGATCCCTGGGTAGCGCGCACGCAGGCTGGCGATCATCGGCATGACCAGGTGCGGGCCGTCAGCCGCCACCTCCAGGCGCCCGGTGAGCAACTGCCGGTTGGCCTCCAGCATCGTCTGCGCTTCGTCGACCAGGCCGAAGATCGCACGGGTGATCGCGGCCAGGCGCGCGCCCTCCTCGGTCAGCTCCACGCGGCGTGCGGTGCGGCGCAGCAGCGGGATCTGGTAATGCTCTTCCAGGGCCTTGATATGCCCGGTCACCGCCGGTTGGCTGATGAACAGCCGCGCCGCCGCACGGGTAAAACTGCCCTCGCGGGCCACGGCATCGAATGCGCGCAGTTGGAACAGGTTCATATCTATCGGCCTCACTGATAGCTCGCATAACAACAAACAATTTGATTGATGACAAGCCAAACTGCAATTTAGGCCCCGTAGATTCAACCCCCGATGCCTTGCGAGGACTTGAGATGACCACTGCCGCGCCGATCCTGCTGACCCCTGGCCCCTTGACCACATCGAACCGCACGCGTCAGGCGATGATGGTGGATTGGGGGTCCTGGGATGACCGTTTCAATGCCCTCACTGCCAGCGTCTGCTCGCAACTGCTGGCGATCCTTCACGGCACAGACAGCCACCATTGCGTGCCCCTGCAAGGCAGCGGCACCTTCGCCGTCGAAGCCGCCATCGGCACCCTGGTGCCGCGTGACGGCAAGGTCCTGGTGCTGATCAACGGCGCCTACGGCAAGCGCCTGGCAAAAATCTGCGAAGTACTCGGCCGCGACTTCAGCACCTTTGAAACCGCCGAAGACCAGCCCACCACCGCCGCCGACGTCGACCGCCTGCTGCGCGCCGACACGGCCATCACCCATGTCGCGTTGATCCACTGCGAAACCAGCACCGGCATTCTCAACCCGTTGCCGGAGATCGCCCAAGTGGTCAAGGACCACGGCAAGCGCCTGATCATCGACGCCATGAGTTCCTTCGGGGCGCTGCCGATCGATGCCCGTGAAGTGCCGTTCGATGCGCTGATCGCCGCCTCGGGCAAATGCCTGGAAGGCGTGCCGGGCATGGGGTTCGTCTTCGCCGAAAAACAGGCCCTCGCCGCCGCCCAGGGCAACTGCCACTCCCTGGCGATGGACCTGTTCGACCAGCACAGCTACATGGTCAAGACCGGCCAATGGCGCTTTACCCCGCCGACGCACGTGGTCGCGGCGCTGCACGAAGCGCTGCTGCAATACGCCGAAGAAGGTGGCCTGCCCGCGCGCCATCAACGCTACGCCGACAACTGCCAGGCGCTGCTCGACGGCATGGCCGCACTCGGCCTGCGCAGCTTCCTGCCGGCCGAGATCCAGGCGCCGATCATCGTCACCTTCCACGCCCCGCAAGATGCGCGCTACCAGTTCAAGGACTTCTACGAGCGGGTCAAGGCCAAGGGTTTCATTCTGTATCCAGGCAAATTGACCCAGGTCGAAACCTTCCGCGTGGGCTGCATCGGCCACGTCGATGCGACAGGCATGCAGGCAGCGGTCACGGCGATCGCGCAAACACTGCAAGACATGCATGTGCTCGAACCTGCAGGAGCCGGCTTGTCGGCGATCACCGGCGACGCAGTTCTTCTGTAACCCCTCATTTTCGTTCATCGCTGGCAAGCCAGCTTCTACAGGATTTGTGTATGAACTATCAGAACCCCAACACCCTGCAGGCCGTGATCCTCGATTGGGCCGGCACCGTGGTCGATTTCGGCTCCTTCGCGCCCACGCAGATTTTCGTCGAGGCCTTTGCCGAGTTCGATGTGCAAGTCTCCATCGAAGAAGCCCGTGGCCCGATGGGCATGGGCAAGTGGGACCACATCCGCACCCTCTGCGACCAGCCGCAAGTCGCCGAACGCTACCGCAAGGCCTTCGGCCGCACGCCCACCGATGACGACGTGACCGCCATCTACCAGCGCTTCATGCCGCTGCAGATCGAGAAGATCGCCGAACACTCGGCGCTGATCCCCGGTGCCCTCGACACGATCGCACGGCTGCGTGTGCAAGGCATCAAGATCGGTTCCTGCTCCGGTTACCCCAAGCAAGTGATGGACAAGGTCGTCGCCCTCGCCGCCACCAACGGCTACATCGCCGACCACGTGGTGGCCACCGATGAAGTGCCCAACGGCCGCCCATGGCCAGCCCAGGCCCTGGCCAACGTGATCGCCCTGGGCATTGATGATGTCGCCGCCTGCGTGAAGGTCGACGACACCGTGCCCGGCATCCTCGAAGGCCGTCGCGCCGGCATGTGGACGGTGGCCCTGACCTGCTCCGGCAACGCGCTGGGGCTGACCTACGAGCAGTTCCGCGCACTGGACGCCGCCACGCTGGCCAGCGAACGCAAGCGCATCGAGGCGATGTTCAGAGGCTCGCGCCCGCACTACCTGATCGACACGATCAACGAGCTGCCGGCAGTGGTCACCGACATCAACCAGCGCCTGGCCCGCGGTGAAATGCCGCAAAGCCACTGATCAAGGTCAAGACAACGGCAATCGCGCCAGGCAAAGCGCTCAAAACCGGCATACAGTTAAGTCACTGCGTCACCCAAGAACGCAATGTTGTCCAGTGATGAAACTGTACCGGTGGCGAGGGAGTTTGCTCCCTCGCCACCGGTTTGCCCTGATGAGTGAGGAACACAGCGATGCCGTGGAAAAATTCCGATACGCGTTACAGCACCATGTCGATCGCGTTGCACTGGTTGATGGTGGTGCTGCTGGCGGTGGTCTACGCCTGCATTGAACTGCGCGGCCAGTTTCCCAAAGGCAGCGGCGCGCGGACGCTGATCGTCGAGATGCACTTCATGTTCGGCCTCACCGTGTTTGTGCTGGTGTGGCTACGCCTGTTTGCGCGCAGCCTGGGGGTGGCGCCGAAGATCGTGCCGGCGCCGCCGCAATGGCAAACCCTGCTCGCCACCCTGATGCATATGGCGCTGTATGCCTTGATGATCGGCATGCCGATTGCCGGTTGGTTGATCGTCAGTGCCGAAGGCCATTCGGTGATGTTCTACGGCATCGAGTTGCCGCCGCTGATTGCCGAAAACAAAGGGTTGGCCAAGGAGATTGAAAGCTGGCACGTGCTGTTCGGCAAGATCGGCTACTGGCTGATCGGGCTGCATGCGCTGGCGGGGATCGCTCATCATTACATCCTGCGTGACAACACGGCGTTGCGCATGATGCCCGGCAAGCGAGGGAGCATTCAGTAACGCCATCGACTGCTGGATCACACTCGCGGATGCCCTGAGCTCAACGATGGGAAACCCCGGCGGCCTTGCAAGCCGCCGGTGTGGACAAAGATCAGGCGCGTACCGCAGACGAAGCGGCGGGCTTCAATCTGCTGCTTCAGCGCCAGCAACGCCTTGCCGGTGTAGAGCGGCTCCAGCGGCAGGCCACAGGCGTGCTCGGTGGCGTCGATAAAGGCCAGCAACTCCGGATCAACCTTGGCAAAGCCGCCCCGGCTGGCCTCCAGCAATTGATAACCGTGCTGCACCAGCGCCTGTACCTGCTGCGCCACCCCGTGGTCATCGGGCACCGCCAGCGCGCCATACACCGGATGCGCGCCCGCCTCCGCCAGCACCAGTCCCGCCAGCGTGGTACCAGTGCCCGCTGCCAGCCACCAGCCGTCATAATCCGCCCAGCCGATGTCGCTCAATTGCGCGCGCACCTGCTCCATTAGTACCGCACAGCCCAACGCTCCCGCCAGGCCACCGCCACCTTCGGGCACCGGGTGCAGGTGTGGGTACTGCTCGCGCCAAGGCCCCCAGAAATCCGGCGCATGCCGCGCGCGATAGCCGCCATAGCCCAGCCAGTGCAACTGCATGCCGAAGGCGTTGAGGTCGAGGACGGTGGGGGTGTCTTGCGCATGGCCACGCAGCAGGCCGACGGTGGCAAAGCCAAAGCGCTTGCCCGCCGCCGCCAGCGCATGCAGATGGTTGGAATGCGCGCCACCCAGGCTGATGATCCCACTGGCGCCAGCAGCCCGACCTTGCGCGAGGTGCTCGGTGAGCTTGAACCACTTGTTGCCGCTGATCAGCGGGTCGATGCGGTCCAGGCGCAGCACGGCCAGCTCGACGCCGTCCAGCCAATCGAGCTGCACAGGTTCAAGCGGAGCGTAGGGAAGCCAATCGAAGGGGCCCATCGGGAAGGGTCTGCATGAAAAAAGGGGCGGTAGTCTACCACCGCCCCTTTCGTCGTCTTACAGCTCGGCGGCGAGGCGCGAGCCCTGGTTGATTGCGCGCTTGGCATCCAGCTCGGCCGCCACGTCGGCGCCACCGATCAGGTGCACGTTCTGGCCGGCCGCAACCAGGCCGTCCTGCAGTTCACGCAGCGGGTCTTGCCCGGCGCAGATGACGATATTGTCGACCGCCAGCACCTGCGGCTCGCCCTCGGCACCGATGCGGATATGCAGGCCCTGGTCATCGATCTTCAGGTACTCGACGCTGTTGAGCATCTGCACCTGCTTGTTCTTCAGGCCAGTACGGTGGATCCAGCCGGTGGTCTTGCCGAGGCCATCGCCGACTTTGGAGGTCTTGCGCTGCAGCAGGAACACTTCACGCGCCGGGGCATGCGGTTGCGGCTTGATACCGGCCACACCGCCACGCGCCTGCAACTGGGTGTCGATGCCCCATTCCTTCCAGAATGCTTCGCGGTCCAGGCTGGTGGACACGCCCTGGTGCACGAGGAATTCCGACACATCGAAACCGATACCGCCGGCGCCGATCACCGCCACGCGCTTGCCGACCGGCTTGCGTTCAAGGATCACGTCCAGGTAGCTCAGCACCTTGGCATTGTCGATGCCGGGGATCGCCGGCGTGCGCGGCGCGATGCCAGTAGCGAGGATGATCTCGTCATAACCGCCCGCCGCCAGTTGGGCGACATCCACGCGGGTGTTGAGGCACAACTCGACGTGGGTGGTCTGCAATTTGCGCTTGAAGTAGCGCAGGGTTTCGAAGAACTCTTCCTTGCCGGGCACGCGCTTGGCGATATTGAACTGGCCGCCGATCTCGCTGGCCGAGTCGAACAATGTCACCTGATGGCCGCGCTCGGCCGCCACGGTGGCTGCCGCCAGGCCTGCAGGACCGGCGCCGACCACGGCGATCTTCTTGATCTGCTTGACCGGCAGGTAGTTCAGCTCGGTTTCGTAGCAGGCGCGCGGGTTGACCAGGCAGGTGGTCAGCTTGCCGCCAAAGGTGTGGTCCAGGCAGGCCTGGTTGCAGCCGATACAGGTGTTGATTTCGTCCGCGCGCCCGGCGGCAGCCTTGTTGACGAACTCCGGATCGGCCAGGAACGGCCGCGCCATCGAGACCATGTCGGCATCGCCCTCAGCGAGGATCTGCTCGGCAATCTCCGGCGTGTTGATACGGTTGGTGGTGATCAGCGGAATCTGCACCGCGCCGCGCAGCTTGGCGGTGACTTTGCTGAACGCGCCACGCGGCACCTTGGTGGCAATGGTCGGGATGCGCGCTTCGTGCCAGCCGATACCGGTGTTGATAATGCTCGCACCGGCCTGTTCGATGGCCTTGGCCAACTGCACGATTTCTTCCCAGGTGCTGCCGCCTTCAACCAGGTCGAGCATCGACAGGCGGAAGATAATAATGAAGTTCGGGCCGACGGCTTCCCGCACGCGGCGCACGATCTCCACCGCCAGGCGCATGCGGTTTTCGTAGCTGCCGCCCCAACGGTCGGTACGCTGGTTGGTGTGCGCGGCGAGGAACTGGTTGATGAAGTAGCCTTCGGACCCCATGATTTCCACGCCGTCGTACTCGGCAACCTGGGCCAGCAGCGAGCAGGTGACAAAATCCTGGATCTGCTTCTCGATGCCCTCCTCGTCCAGCTCCTTGGGCTTGAACGGGTTGATCGGCGCCTGGATCGCGCTCGGCGCCACCTGCTTGGGACTGTAGGCATAACGGCCGGCGTGGAGGATCTGCATGCAGATCTTGCCGCCCGCCTCGTGCACGGCCTTCGTCACGATCTTGTGCTTCTGCGCCTCTTCATCGGTGGTCAGCTTGGCCGCGCCGGCATACACCCCACCTTCATCGTTCGGGCCAATGCCGCCGGTGACCATCAGGCCGACGCCGCCACGCGCACGCTCGGCAAAATAAGCGGCCATGCGTTCGAAGCCGCCGGGCTTTTCTTCCAGGCCAGTGTGCATCGACCCCATCAGGGTGCGGTTGCGCAAGGTGGTAAAACCCAGGTCCAACGGGGCCAGCAGGTGCGGGTAGGCAGCAGCGGTCATGGTACAGCTCCACAACGGATCATCACGGGACGTGGCGCACTCGAACGGTGTGCCATCGGTTTATGTCCCACAGACTAAGAGCCCGCCCGCCGGTGCTCAATGACTGAAACTGACAAGTTATTGATCCAAATGCACAGCGCCCCTTGGCAAGCGGGTGCATGGGCCCTACCCTAGTCGGCGAACCCCGCACTCGGTCTGTTGTCTGTTGCCCCATGCGTAAACTTCTAGCTTTTACCGTCACCATGGCCCTGGTTGCCGCCATCGCCGCGTATCTGGTCTGGACCCAGGAGCGCCCCGTGGCGCATTACCTGTCGGACCTGCGCATCACCCTCGCCGTCAACGAAGGCCTGCCTGCCGACCGCGGCAACTTGCTGGGCATCCAGCCTGAGCTGTTTCCCGCCGACTACCAGAGCCTGGAACGCCTGCACCTGAAGCTCGCGGCCTACCTGCAAAAAGCCCGTGACCAGGGGCTGATCAACGACAAGACCATCGTGGTGCTGCCGGAACACATCGGCACGTGGCTGATGCTCACCGGCGAAAAGAACGAGGTGTACCAGGCCCTGCACGTGAAGGATGCGATGAACTGGCTGTCCGTCAGCAACCCCGTGCTGTTCCTGCGCGCCTGGATCAGCGCCACCGGCGACAGCCGCACCGACGACGCCTACCTGCGCATGAAGGCCAAGGGCATGGCCCGCGACTATCAGTTGCTGTTCGGCGGCCTGGCCAAGGAATTTGGCGTGACCCTGGTGGCCGGGTCCATCACCCTGCCCAACCCCAGTGTCAGCCAGGGGCAACTGCAGATCGGCTCGGGCGCGCTCTATAACGCCAGCGTGGTCTTCAATGCTGACGGCCTGCCGCTTGGCGATCCGCAGCGCCAGCTCTACCCGATCTACGATGAACGCGGTTTTATCCAACCGGGTGACGAAAACGTCGTCAGCGTGGTCGACACCCCGGCCGGCCGCCTCGGTGTGCTGGTCGGCAGTGACAGCTGGTACCCGGACAACTACCGCAAGCTCAACGAGCAAGGCGCGCAACTGATCGCGGTGCCCGCCTTTGTGCTCGGCCGCGATACCTGGGATCGCCCATGGCGCGGCTTCAAAAGCGTGTCGACGCCGACCGAAATCAGCCTCAAGCCCGAAGAGCTCAGCGAAGGTGAGGCGTGGCGTCGCCTCACGCTGATCAGCCAGTCGCCCGTCAGCCATGCCACGGCCGGCATGAGCGTATTCCTGCGCGGGCAGTTCTGGGACCTGGGCACCGCCGGCCACAGCTTTCTCAGCAACAACGGGCAGATCAACGCCGACGGCGAGGCCCGTGGCGCACGCCTGTTGAATATCTGGCTGTGAAACCGGTCCGGCTGGGGGATCTGTCGGTGGGCTTCGTGCACACCCTGGCAGACGCCATCCACAGTCACGGCCTCGACCCCCAGCCGCTGCTGCTGCAATACGGCCTGGACCCGGCGCGTCTCGCCGAGGCCGGCGCACGCTTGTCGATTCCACGCTACATGCGCCTGGGCCACGCGGCCATCCAGCTCACCGGCGACCCCGCCCTGGGCCTGCGCATGGGCCAGCTCAGCCGCCTGAGCCAGGCCGGGCTGGCCGGGGTCACCGCCGCCCAGGCGCCCAACGTGCGCGAGGCCGCCCGCACGCTGACACGCTTCGAGGCGTTGTACGGCTCCAACTATCGCGGGCAATCGAGCTTTCACGAAGACGCCGAAGGCGCCTGGCTGCGCTTCTATTCCATCAGCCCGTACAACGCCTATAACCGCTTTGTGGTGGACTCGATCATCGCCGGCTGGCTGCACCAATTGTCGGGCCTGGCCCAGCAACCGGTGCAGGCGCAGAAGGTCGAGATCGAATTCGAAGCGCCCGACTACAGCGAGCAATACAGCATGCTGGGCGACAGTCCGATCCAGTTTGGGGCCGAGGTCAATCAACTGCGCTTGAGCCAACCGACCCTGGCGCTGCGCAATCCACAGCACTGCCCGAGTACCTGGCAACTGTTGCTGCAATTGTGTGAACGCGAACTGGAGCAGTTGACCCGCACCCGCAGCCTGCGCGAGCGCATTACCCGTTTGCTCGGGCCGATGCTCAATGGCGGCCGGGAACCCGACCTGGAAGAAGTGGCGGCACGCTTGAAGCTGCCAACCTGGACGCTACGCCGCAAACTGGCCGAAGAAGGCACTCAGTTTCGCGCGATTCTCAACGATACCCGTCGCGACTTGGCCATGACCTACATTCGCGATACGGAACTGGCGTTCGGCGAAATCGCCTACTTGCTCGGTTTTGCCTCGGCCCAGGCGTTTCAACGCGCCTTCAGGCGGTGGAACAACCAGACCCCAGGGGAATTTCGCCGCAGTCAGCGGCATTCCGCCTGAAGTCGGTCTTACAGCTCTGTTGCATCGTCTGCGGGTTCCAGCGGGTCCAACTCAATCGCGTGGTACTCGAGCAGTTCTTCCTGGTAATCGTCCATCGTGGACTCCTTGTTTGATTGAAAAGCGGCTGCAGATAAATGACCTGCACTGCCAGCCTAAAGTGCCGTGATGACGAAAAAAAGTCGATGCGATGACGTTCCTGCACGTGCAGATTAAACGTAGCAGCGTCGGGCTGATTTAGCACCTCGTCGTTGAGGTGCGATTGCAATCATTGCAAATGCAATCATATTTCCAGTAGGGTACGAGCCTCTGTTGCCAGGAGCCTTGCCCCATGCCCGTCTCTACCGCCAACGCCGCGCAGTTGTGCATCAATGCGCTGACCACGACCGAACATGCGCGCAGCTCACCGCTGTATGCCGTGATGACCATGGCCAACACCCTGGAATTGAGTCGCCAGGCCTGGGTGATCCGTGGCCAGTCGCGCTCCCGGCGCGTCAGTAATTGGCCGAGTTGGTTCGCGCGCAACACCGGGGAAAAGCCGCTGTTGTACCTGCACAGCGCCATGTCATCGGCGCAGCTCAGTGCGCTGTCGGACGAGACCGCGCAGCGCGGCATCTTGTGCAACGACATCGAGAACCAGCCCTCGCCCTGGCCCCGGGGCGCGCAACCTTCGCTGCCGTTGTGGCTGGCCACCAACCCGCGCTGCACCCCGTATGACCCGGCCTCGGGCGACGAAGCGCGGGCGATTGTGCTGGCGGGGTTGCGCGCGTTGTACGTCGACGGCCAGCCGGGGTTCTATTACCTGGCCCTGCACGACCATGAATGCGCGGTGCCGATGGCGGAGCAGGCGCGTGAGGATGCGCTCAAGGGCATGTACCCGATCCGGCGTGAAGGCGCGGATGTGCGCCTGCTCGGTGCGGGCCATGCATTGGAAGCGGTGGTGCAGGCCGCGCGCCTGCTGGAGCAGGACTGGAACATCAGCGCACAGCTCTGGAGTTGCCCCAGCTACACACGGCTGGCCCGCGAGGCAGCGGCCGCCGAACGCTGGAATCGTCTGCATCCGGGCGCGCCCAAACGCAGCTGTCACTTGCGTGACTGCCTGGCGGGAAGTCGCGCGCCGGTGGTTGCCGTCACCGGCTATCCGCAAGCGATTGTCGATCAGTTAAGGGCGCATGTGGATGCACGCTTCGTCGCGTTGGGCGCGGGGTCGGTGCAGGCGGCGGCGCCGAGTCAGTATTGGATAGTGGTATCGGCGCTCAGGGCGTTGGCGGATGAAGGGCGGATCGACGCGCTGCACGTACAGGCCGCGATGAATCGCTATGCATTGAAATGCGCTTGACGGCAGGCCGGCACCTACACGGTTTCTGCGTGGGGCTTCAGGTTTTGCGGCGACTGCGGGTCTGGACGCCGGCGCCCATCGCCAGCCCGGCAGTGCGTTCCAGTGCGTCGGCGAAGGCCTGGCGCTGCTCCGGCTCGATCTGCGACAGGAATAACTCGTCCACCGTGCTTTCGTAGATCGTCCACATTTTTTTGCGCAAGATCCGGCCGGCGTCGGTGATCGAGGCAAACGCCGCGCGGCCATCACCGTCGGAGCGCGAACGCAGCACCAGGCCGTCCTTTTCCAGGCGGTCCACCAGGCGAGTGAGGTTGTAGCGCTCGATGGCCAGCACGTCGGCCAATTCGTGCATGCGGCGGGTACCGTCGGGGCCGCTTTCCAGGCCCCACAGCGCGTCGTACCAGGCATAGGGCGGCAGGTCGGCCGCGGCCAGGCGGCGCTCGATTTCACGGATGACCGTCCTGTGGGCCCTGACAAAGCGGAACCAGACATCAGGCTCTTTCGACGACATGCAACACCATCCGGGGAATTTCAAGAAGGTTGCAATAGTAGCTCATCCCGCGCTAGATTCGGCCATGTAGTTGCAATTGCAATTACTTTTGACGGCACTCCCACAAGGAGACCGCCACTTGAAATCCGCCTACCCTGGAGCCTCCCATGACCCCGAACAACGCAGTCCGCCGCGATGACGATCCACAGGAAACCCGCGAGTGGCTGGAGTCCATCGAATCGGTGCTGTCCACCGAAGGCCGCCCGCGCGCCCACTACCTGATCGATCAATTGCTGGATTTCGACGTGGCGCGGCATGGCGACTTCTACGGGCGCGTCACCACGCCCTACGTCAACACCATCCCGGTGGACCGCCAGTTGCCCTACCCCGGCAACCTCGCCATTGAGCGACGCACCAATGCGTTTATCCGCTGGAACGCCATGGCCATGGTGTTGCGTGCAGGCAAACACTCAGGTGTGGGTGGGCATATCGCGACTTATGCGTCGGCCGCCGTGCTGTACGACGTAGGCTTTGACCACTTCTTCCGTGGCCGTACCGACACCTTCGACGGCGACCTCGTGTATATCCAGGGCCATTCCTCACCGGGCATCTACGGGCGCGCTTACCTCGAAGGCCGTATCAGCGAAGCCCAGCTGGACAATTTCCGCCGCGAGGCGGGTGGCGACGGTATTTCGTCCTACCCTCACCCGCGGCTGATGCCGGACTTCTGGCAATTCCCCACCGTGTCCATGGGACTTGGGCCGATCACTTCGGCCTACCAGGCGCGCTTCATGCGCTACCTGGAACTGCGTGGCCTCAAGCAGCACCAGGGCCGCAAGGTGTGGGCATTCCTCGGTGATGGCGAAATGGACCAGCCGGAATCCCTGGCCGCCATCTCCCTGGCCGGTCGCGAGAAACTCGACAACCTGATCTTCGTGGTCAACTGCAACCTGCAGCGCCTCGACGGCCCCGTGCGTGGCAATGCCAAGGTGATCCAGGAGTTCGAAAGCCTGTACCGCGCCGCCGGCTGGAACGTGATCAAGGTGATCTGGGGCGGCGGCTGGGACGCGTTGCTGGAAAAAGACCAGAGCGGCCTGCTGCGCCAACGCATGATGGAATGCGTGGACGGCGACTATCAGAACTACAAGTCGCAGAACGGTGCCTACGTGCGCGAACACTTCTTCGGCAAATACCCGGAATTGCTCGCACTGGTTGCGGATATGTCCGACGACGAAATCTGGAAACTCTCACGCGGCGGCCATGACCCGGACAAGGTCTACAACGCCTATGCGGCAGCCGTTCGCCACACGGGACGCCCGACGGTGATCCTGGCGAAAACCGTCAAGGGCTTCGGCATGGGCGAAGCCGGCGAAGGCCAGAACATCAACCACCAGCTGAAAAAAATGGGCGCCGACGCCGTCAAGGCCTTCCGCGACCGTTTCGACCTGGACGTGGCTGACGATCAACTCGACGCAATCCCCTACCTCAAGCCGGCCGCCGACAGCGCGGAAGCACGCTACTTCGCGGCACGGCGCCAGGCGTTGGGCGGCTACGTGCCAGCGCGGCACGCGGCGGTCCAAGCGTTGCAGATCCCCGAACTGAGCGCCTTCGCCACCCAGCTCAAGGACACCGGTGACCGCGCGATCTCCACCACCATGGCCTTCGTGCGCATCCTCGGCACCCTGCTCAAGGACCCGCACCTGGGCAAGCTGGTCGTGCCTATCGTGCCGGACGAGTCACGCACCTTTGGCATGGAAAGCCTGTTCCGCCAGATCGGCATCCACTCGGCCGTCGGCCAGCTCTACACGCCACAGGACGCCGGGCAACTGAGCTACTACAAGGAGAGCAAGGACGGACAGATCATGCAGGAAGGCCTGAATGAATCCGGCGCTATTTCCTCATGGATCGCGGCGAGTACGTCCTACAGCAACCACGGCCTGATGACCGTGCCGTTCTATATTTTCTATTCGATGTTCGGCTTCCAGCGCGTCGGTGACCTGGCGTGGGCTGCTGGCGATGCACGGGCACGCGGCTTCCTGCTCGGCGCCACGGCCGGGCGCACCACGCTGATGGGCGAAGGCTTGCAGCATGACGATGGCCACAGCCACATCCTGTCCTCGGTGATTCCGTGCTGCGTGTCCTACGACCCGACCTTTGCCTACGAGCTGGCGGTGATTATTCGCGAAGGCATGCGGCGCATGTACGTCGAACAGGAGGACATTTACTACTACATCACCCTGCTCAACGAAAACTACCCGCACCCGGCGATGCCGGACGGAGTGGAAGACGGCATTCTAAAAGGCATGTACCGCCTCAGCGGTGACCCCAAAGCCCAGGTGCAGCTGATGGGCAGTGGTTCGATCCTGCGCGAGGTCATCGCCGCCGCCGCCCTGCTCGCCGAGGATTTCGGCGTGCAGAGCGCGGTGTGGAGCGTGACCAGCCTCACCGAATTGCGCCGTGACGGGCACGCGGTTGAACGCTGGAACCTGCTGCATCCGGACAGTGAGCCGCGCGTGAGTTACGTCGAGCAATGCCTGCAAGCGCACACGGGCCCCGTGGTGGTCGCGACGGACTACATGAAGCTGTTCGCCGATCAGATCCGCCCGTTCGTTCCCGCTCGACGCTTTGTCGCGCTGGGCACCGATGGCTTCGGACAATCGGACACCCGGGAAACGTTGCGCGCATTCTTCGAGGTGGACCGGCACTTCATCGCGCTGGCGGCCCTCAAGGCGCTGGCGGATGACGGCGTGATCGGTCGGGACAAGGTCAGTGAAGCGATCAAACGCTACGGGATCAACGTCGACAAGGTCGATCCCGTAGCCGTCTGAGTTACTGCGCGGGCGTCGGCAGAGGAGGAATCGCCTCTGTCGGCGGCGGCAGGTCGGGGGTAGTCGCTGCGGGTGCAGGTTCGGCCTGCGGCGCAATCGGTGCAGCCTCGGGAGCCGGCACCACCGGCTCAGAGGCCGCTGGCGCAGCCGGTTCTTCCTTCGGCGCCTCGACCTTTTCGGCGGCTGGCGGTGTCTTGGGCTCCGGCACACCGAGGTCAGCCTTGGGCTTCTCGGGAATATGCTCGGCCTTCTTCACTTCCTGCGGCAGGAACACGTCCACCAGCGCAAAGTAACGGTCGTAGAACTTCGGCGCAGAGACTGTCTCGCTCGCGACCTTGACCATCGAGTCATCGGTGGAGCCAATTGGCATCGAGACCGACCCCAACACTCCCACACCCAGGCTCGCGGAGTTGTTGACCTTCTTCAGCGCATAGCGATCCTGCAAGGCATTGGCGAACATCGTCGAGTGGTTGTTGCCTTTGCCATCATCGGCGCACACCACGTTGAAGCTGATCTGCAGATGGGTCTCGCCGGTCTGCTGGAAGCTCTTGTTACCGACCACCAGTTTCGGATCGTTGCTGGTGATGATGTAGCCCTGGCTCAGCAAGGCCCGGCGTGCGGCTTCGCAAGCCGCGACATCGGTGACCGGATAATCCCGGGAAAACGTACCGGAGTCGTCGAAATTCTCATGTTCATAAATAGCGGTCTTGGGTGACGAGCAGCCCGCGGCGCCCGCCAACACCAGCGCCAACCCGAGGCTACGCAAGTGAAATGATGTCGACATTGAAAATCCTGAGGAAAACAGTCCGGGCGGTATTGTGCAACAGAACGCGTGCTTGGCGCGCGCATTCCTGTCGGTAAAACGTCACAGGCCTACACGACAGCTGCCGTGGGAAAAAGCCCAGCGCACATATGATCAATAAACACGCGTAATTTCGCCGAGGCATGGCGACTTGATGGCCATAGCATCCAGAAACTGCCCCGGTGTTCGAGGTAGTCATCCAGCACCCGTTGCAGGCGTCCCTGCGCCACGGCCTGGTTGACCATGTAGTCCGGCAGGCAGGCTATGCCCAGGCCCTCGTGCACCACATGGTTGAGCGACTCGATGGTGGTGCTGACCAACGGTGTACGCAAGGTCGGCTCCGCAGTGCCCGGCGCAAGGCGCAGCGGCCAGTGCTCGAGTTTACCGGTGGCGCAGAACTTGTGGCGCAGGCAAGCATGCTCGCTCAGGTGGTGGGGCTGCAGCGGCGTACCATGCTGCTGAAAGTAAGCCGGGGTGCCGACCAGCACCAATTGGTAATGCCCCAGGTGGCGCGCCATCAAGCGCGAATCTTCCGGCTTGCCGGTGCGAATCACCGCATCGAACCCTTCCTCGATCACGTCCACCATGCGGTCGGAAAAATCCACATCCAGCTCGATGTCCGGATAAGCGCGCATGAAGTCGCTGAGCACCGGCATCAGCAGGCCCCGCACTTGCGGCACGCTGATGCGCAGCTTGCCGCGGGGCGTTGCGCTGGCCTCGGTCAGCTCGCGCTCGGCGGCTTCCACCTCGGCAAGAATGCGCCGTGATCGCTCCAGAAACAGCGAGCCTTCGCTGGTCAAGGTGATACTGCGGGTGCTGCGATGAAACAGCCGCACGCCGAGGCGTTCCTCCATGCGTGCAATGCTTTTGCCCACTGCTGAAGAGGACACCCCCAGCACGCGACCGGCGGCGGTGAAACTGCGCGTTTCCGCCACCTGCACGAAAACCGAGAGGCTGCCCAAGCTGTCCATGATCACGCCCTTTTTGATTACGGACGCCTGAGTCCGATAAGTTCGGAACCTTAGCCTGTTTTTCCGACGTGCACAGCCCCCTACTCTGGCGCCTTGCCCTTTTGCATGGATAGAGTTTGATGACCGCACTCACCGATTCCCCACCCGTTACCCAGCGTGACGCACTGCCGCTCGGCGGTTTGCTCGCATTGGCCTCGGCAGGCTTTATCACCATCCTCACCGAAGCCATGCCCGCCGGGCTCCTGCCGCAGATGGGCGAAGGCCTCGGCGTGTCGCCCGCGCTGGTCGGCCAATTGGTCACGCTCTACGCCTTGGGCTCGTTGCTGGCGGCCATCCCGCTCACGCTGCTGACCCGCGGCTGGCGGCGACGGCCATTGCTGCTGATTGCCATCGGCGGCTTTGCCCTGGTCAACAGCGTGACCGCGCTGTCCAGCCATTACGGACTGACGCTGGTAGCGCGTTTTTTTGCCGGGGTCTTCGCCGGGTTGCTCTGGGCACTGCTGGCCGGTTATGCCAGCCGGATGGTTGCCCCGCACCTGCAAGGCCGGGCGATCGCGATCGCGATGCTCGGCGCACCATTGGCCCTGTCCCTGGGCGTACCGGCCGGTACCCTGCTCGGCACGCTAGTCGGCTGGCGCCTGAGTTTTGCGATCATGACCGGGCTGACGCTGGTGTTGCTGGTGTGGGCGCGCTGGCAGCTTCCGGACTTTGCCGGCCAACCCGCACAGCAGCGCCTGGGCCTGCGCCAGGTACTCAGGTTACCCGGCATTCGTCCGGTGCTGTGGGTGACTTTTACCTACGTACTGGCCCACAACATTCTCTACACCTACATCGCTCCACTGTTGGTGCCGGCCGGGATTACCGCCGACGTCGACCGCGTGCTGCTGGTGTTTGGCTTGGCCGCATTGCTGAGCATCTGGCTGGCTGGGGTGCTGATTGACCAGTGGTTGCGCACACTGCTGCTGATCAGTTGTGCGCTGTTTGGCCTGATCGCCGTGGCCCTGGCGTTCTGGATCAACGTCCCCGCCGTCATCTATGTCGCAGTAGCCTTATGGGGCCTGGCGTTCGGCGGACTGCCGGCCTTGCTGCAGACCGCACTCGCGAAGTCAGCGGGAGCGTCGGCGGACGCTGCGCAATCGATGCTGGTGACCGTGTGGAACCTCGGCATAGCCGGCGGCGGCCTGGCCGGCGGCGTATTGCTGCAGGGCTGGGGCGTCTCGGCCTTTGCCTGGGCGGTGGTACTGCTGATGCTGCTGGCCCTGGCCGGCGCCTCACAGGCGGCGCCCCAGCAACTGGCCCGGCCAACCCTCCAGGTTGAAGGTTGAGATTCGCGTATAGCCGCACGACTCATAAAAACCCACCAGGTCACCTGTGCCGCCGGCGTAGCAGTCCACCCGCAGGCGCGTGACACCGGCTGCGCGCGCCTGGTCATCGGCGAATGCCAACAGGCGCCGCCCCAGGCCGCGTACACGGGGGTCGCGCGCGGCGATCAACAATCGCACATACACCTCCGGCTCGGTCGCCGCAGGCACATAAGGCATCGGCTCGCCCAGCACCAGTGCAGCCAGGATCTGCCCCGTGGGAGCCTCTACCACCCAGGCACCCGGCAGTGCGCAGGCTTGCGACACTTGCGCGACTCGACGGGGCGAGGCCGACCAGGGCTCAGTGCCCCATTGATGGTTATTGCCCAGGCGTGCGAACCACTCAATCACCTCGTCAAACACCTGCAGCACCGCAGGAACATCCGCCTCAGTGGCGCGACGGATCACCCAGCCTTCCTGTTCCTGAATCAACACGCGTGAACCTCCTTGCTCGACGATTGCGAACCCCCAGTCTAGCGCACAAAAAAAAGCCCCCGGTCATCGCTGGCCGGGGGCTTTCTTATTCAAACCGCCATCAGTACTTCTTGATGTCGGCCTTGGTTTCCAACTGCTTGCGGTACGCCGCGAAGTCCTGCTGGCCGACACGGGAAGCGAGGAAGCGGCGGTATTGCGCTTTTTCTTCTTCCGATGGGGCTGCGGCTTCATTGACGCCGTTCAAGCGCACGATCACCAGGCTACCGTCAGCCAGGGTCACGGTGGTAAAGGTCGGCTTGTCCTTGGCCGCAGGCTTGGGCATGCGGAACAGGGCTTGCAGCACGGCCGGGTCAATCGCTTCCTGGCTACGGGTAGCCGCTTCAGTGACTTTCCAGGCCTGACCATCGATCGGTTGGTTCAGCGGGGTCTTGCCATCACGCAGGCTGGCGATCAACTCGTCGGCATGCGTCTTGGCAGCGGCGCTGGCGCGCTCCTTGATCATCTGTGCACGGATCGGCGCAGCAACGCTTTCCAGCGGCAGTTGCGCAGGTTTGCGGTGCTCTTTGGCACGCAGCACGATGATGGTTTCCGGGTCGAGTTCGATGGCGCTGCTGTTGGCACCTTCATCCAGGACTTCCGGGCTGAACGCAGCGGTGACCACGGCACGGTTGGCCGCAACGCCTTCGCCACCTTCACGGCCAAACGGCGCGGAGGTGTGCACGGTCAGCTTCAGGTCGGACGCTGGCTGGGCCAGGTCAGAGGCTTCGAATGCCGCATCTTCCAATTGCTTGGTCGCTTCGACAAAACGCTGCTCGACCTGCTGGGTCTTGAGCTCGCGGGTCAGCTTGTCCTTCAGGCTGGCGAACGTCGGCACTTGCGGTGCCTCAACGCCCAACAACTTGATCAAGTGCCAACCGAAGGTGCTGCGCACCGGCGCCGAAACCTGGTCCTTGTTCAACGCGTACAAGGCGGTTTCGAAGTCCGGGTCGTAGACGCCAGGGCCGGCAAAGCCGAGGTCGCCGCCATTGTTGGCCGAACCTGGATCCTGGGAGTACTCCTTGGCCAGGGCTTCGAACGACTCGCCCTTGGCCAGGCGCGCCTGGATTTCCTCGATCTTGGCCTTGGCTTGCGCGTCGGTGACCTTGTCGTTGACTTCAATCAGGATGTGCGCCGCACGACGCTGTTCAGCGAGGTTGGCGGTTTCTTTCTGATAGGCCGCCTGCAACTCCTCGTCCTTGACCGCAACCTGGTCGAAGAAGGACGACTTCTTCAACTCCAGATAGTCGATGACCACCTGGTCCGGGGTCATGAACTCCTTGGCGTGCTGGTCGTAGTAAGCCTTGACCTCGTCGTCGGTGAGTTTCACCGCGCCAGGGTTGGCCTTGATGTTGACGGTGGCGAAATCGCGGGTCTGCTTCTCGAGACGGGCAAAAGCGTTCACCTCGGCGTCGGTCACGAAACCGCTGCCGGCGATGCCTGCACGAACCTGGCCGATGAGCATTTCCTGGGTCAGCATCTGACGGAACTGCAGTCGGCTGTAGCCCAGTTGACGGATCACCTGGTCAAAGCGTTCGGCACTGAACTTGCCGTCCACCTGGAATTCCGGTGTCTGCAGGATGACCTGGTCCAGTGCTGCTTCAGAGAAGCCGAACTTGGAATCAGCCGCGCCTTGCAGCAGCAGCTTGCGATCGATCAGGCCCTTGAGGGCGGCGTCGCGCAGCAGTTTTTCGTCGAGCAGCGAAGCATCGAAATCCTTGCCCAGCTGTTGCATCAGTTGGCGACGTTGCATGTCGACAGCCTGGCTCAGTTCGGTCTGGGTGATTTCTTCACCGTTGACCTTGGCCACGTCCTGCTTGGTGTTGGTCGAAGCCTGAAAAATAGCCTCGATACCGGTGAACGCCATCAAAGCGACGATGATCCCGATAATGGTCTTGGCAATCCAGCCTTGTGAATTGTCCCTGATATTTTGCAGCATGCGTCCCCCAGAAACGGTTGAACTTCAAAAATTGGCAACCGTGGAGCGTGGGTAGAGTCCGGATAGAAGAAAGGCGCATCCGAGGATGCGCCTTCTCGTAACTGGCGGAGCGGACGGGGGTTTGAACCCACACCCCCGGCGTGGCGACCCGATGGATACGTGGGTCAGCTGCCGCTCCGCTGCCAGGCCAGACCTGCGTCCGACCCGGGTAGGCAAAGGCTTGATCGAAGCTTAGTTAACGGCTTCTTTCAGGGCTTTACCGGCTTTGAAACCTGGTTTCTTGGCAGCAGCGATTTGCAGTGCTTTGCCAGTCTGTGGGTTACGGCCAGTGCGAGCTGGGCGGTCAGTCACAGAGAAAGTACCGAAGCCTACCAGTACTACGGAGTCGCCGGCCTTCAGAGCGCCAGTGACGGATTCGATTACTGCATCCAGCGCACGGCCAGCAGCAGCTTTCGGGATATCAGCGGATGCAGCGATAGCATCAATCAGTTCCGACTTGTTCACTCTAAGTCCCCTTATATATCTATTGAGTATGATTCTAAGTTTTTTGGTGAAAGCAAAAACCAGTGCTGAATGGCCTACAGACACTTAAGAGCCGCTTTATAACAAGGGCTCTAAAAAGCTGTCAAGGAAGCCCCCAGGCTTCAACACATTAATGCGTGCTAATTCTTTCCTTGGAATCAGACTCGCGCTTTTCGTCCTTAGCGACTATCTCCGGAGCCACATCCGGCAAGGGCTCCGGCGCGTATTGCAGCGCAATTTGCAGGACCTCGTCAATCCATTTAACCGGTTTAATCTGAAGATCCTGCTTGATGTTGTCAGGAATTTCCTTCAGATCGCGAACATTCTCTTCAGGAATGATCACGGTCTTGATTCCACCCCGGTGCGCAGCGAGTAATTTCTCTTTCAAACCACCGATAGCCAATACCTGGCCACGCAGGGTAATTTCCCCGGTCATGGCGACATCGGCGCGCACCGGAATACCGGTCAATGCCGACACCAGGGCCGTGCACATGCCTACGCCTGCGCTAGGGCCGTCTTTGGGCGTCGCCCCTTCCGGCATGTGGATGTGGGTGTCGTGCTTCTCGTGGAAGTCCAGGGGGATCCCCAGGCTCCTTGCGCGGCTGCGCACCACGGTCTGCGCGGCGGTAATCGATTCGACCATCACATCGCCCAGCGAACCGGTCTTGATCAACTGGCCCTTGCCCGGGATCACTGCTGCTTCAATGGTCAGCAATTCGCCGCCCACCTGGGTCCACGCCAGGCCAGTCACCTGCCCTACCTGGTCCTGCTGCTCGGCCAGGCCGTAGCGGAATTTACGCACACCCAGGAAGTGCTCCAGGGAGTCGGCCGTGACCTTCACCGAGAAGCGTTTTTCCAGCGCATGTTCCTTGACTGCCTTGCGGCAGATCTTCGCAATCTGGCGCTCAAGGCCGCGCACACCGGCCTCGCGAGTGTAGTAACGAACGATGTCGCGGATCGTCTCGACCTCGAATTCGATCTCGCCCTTCTTCAGGCCGTTGGCCGAAATCTGCTTGGGCGCGAGGTATTTGACGGCGATGTTGATCTTCTCGTCTTCGGTGTAACCCGGCAGACGAATCACCTCCATCCGGTCCAGCAGCGCTGGCGGGATATTCATCGAGTTGGAGGTGCACAGGAACATCACGTCGGAAAGGTCGTAGTCGACTTCCAGGTAATGGTCGTTGAAATTGTGGTTCTGCTCGGGGTCGAGCACTTCGAGCAATGCCGAGGCCGGATCGCCGCGCATGTCGCTGCCCATCTTGTCGATTTCATCGAGCAGGAACAGCGGGTTGCGCACGCCCACTTTCGTCATCTTTTGAATCAATCTTCCTGGCATCGAACCGATGTAGGTACGGCGATGACCACGGATTTCCGCTTCGTCACGCACGCCACCGAGGGCCATGCGCACGAATTTGCGGTTGGTGGCATTGGCAATGGACTCGGCCAGGGAGGTTTTACCCACACCAGGCGGCCCTACCAGGCACAGTACCGGGCCACGAATCTTCTTCACGCGCTTTTGCACGGCGAGGTATTCGAGGATGCGCTCTTTGACTTCTTCGAGGCCGTAGTGGTCGGCATCCAGGATGTCCTCGGCGCGCGCCAGGTCCAGGCGTACCTTGGTCTGGGCCTTCCACGGCACCTGCACCAGCCAGTCGATGTAGGAGCGAACCACAGTGGCTTCGGCGGACATCGGCGACATTTGCTTGAGCTTGTTCAGCTCGGCATTGGCCTTGGTCAGCGCGTCTTTCGGCAGGCCGGCGGCATCGATGCGTTTTTTCAGCTCTTCGATTTCGTTGTGGCCTTCCTCGCTGTCGCCGAGTTCCTTCTGAATGGCCTTCATCTGCTCATTCAGGTAGTACTCGCGCTGGCTGCGCTCCATTTGTTTCTTCACGCGACCACGGATGCGCTTCTCAACCTGCAGCAGGTCGATTTCGGCATCCAGCAGCGCCAGCACGTGTTCGACACGGGCCGGCAGGTCGATGATTTCGAGGATGTCCTGCTTCTGCTCGATCTTCAGCGCCATGTGCGCAGCCATGGTGTCGACCAGGCGGCTGGGCTCATCGATGCTGTTAAGCGAAGACAGCACTTCAGCCGGGACTTTCTTGCCCAACTGCACATACTGCTCGAACTGCGAGAGCAGGCTGCGGACGAAGACTTCGGATTCGCGCTCAGGGGCTTCGACTTCGTCGATCAGCGCCACTTCGGCGCGCAGGTGGCCGTCCACCTCCATGAAGCGCTCGACCGCACCGCGTTGCTCGCCTTCGACCAGCACCTTGACGGTGCCATCGGGCAGTTTGAGCAGTTGCAGTACGGTGGCAATGGTACCGACGCGATACAGGGCATCTTCGCCAGGATCATCATCGGCAGGATTTCTCTGGGCCAACAGCAGGATCTGCTTGTCGCCCGTCATCGCGGCCTCGAGGGCTTCGATAGACTTCTCGCGCCCCACGAACAGCGGGATAACCATGTGCGGATAGACGACGACATCACGCAACGGCAGGAGAGGCAATTCGATGGTTGTCTTCATGATTTCGCCTCTATGACAGTTGAAAAGTAAGCTTGAAACCAAGATGGGGGCTGCGTGTAAAAAAAACAAGCTCAATGCTGGCAGTTACACGCAGTAAAAAATCTTCATGAAAAACAAAGGGGCCCCTAAAGGCCCCTTGTTTGTACCGAAACTGCGAAACGCTTACGCGTCTGGCGCAGCCTTGGCAGCCGGCTCACTGTTTTCGTAGATATACAGTGGCTTGGACTTGCCTTCTATAACGCTTTCATCGATCACCACTTTACTCACCTCGGACTGCGAGGGGATTTCGTACATGGTGTCGAGCAACACGCCTTCGAGAATCGAGCGCAGGCCACGTGCACCGGTCTTGCGCTCCAGTGCCCGCTTGGCCACCGATTTGAGCGCGTCGGTACGGAACTCGAGGTCTACACCTTCCATTTCGAACAGCTTCGCGTATTGCTTGGTCAGGGCGTTCTTCGGCTCGGTGAGGATCTGAATCAGAGCAGCCTCATCCAGCTCGTCCAACGTGGCCAGGACCGGCAGACGGCCGACGAATTCCGGGATCAGACCGAACTTGACCAGATCGTCAGGCTCGACTTCACGCAGGGACTCGCCCACCTTCTTGCCTTCTTCCTTGCTGCGCACTTCTGCACTGAAACCGATACCGCCACGGGTGGAACGCTGCTGGATAACCTTCTCCAGACCCGAGAACGCACCGCCACAGATGAACAGGATGTTGCGCGTATCAACCTGAAGGAATTCCTGCTGCGGGTGCTTGCGGCCGCCTTGTGGCGGTACGGAAGCGACCGTGCCTTCAATCAGTTTCAACAGGGCCTGCTGCACGCCTTCACCGGAAACATCCCGGGTGATCGACGGGTTGTCGGACTTGCGCGAGATCTTGTCGATTTCGTCGATGTAGACAATACCCATCTGGGCTTTCTCTACGTCGTAGTCACATTTCTGCAGCAGTTTCTGAATGATGTTCTCGACGTCCTCACCCACGTAGCCAGCCTCGGTGAGGGTGGTTGCGTCGGCGATGGTGAACGGAACGTTCAGCAGGCGAGCGAGGGTTTCTGCAAGCAGGGTCTTACCCGAGCCTGTAGGACCGATCAGCAAGATGTTGCTCTTGCCGAGTTCGACTTCGTCGCCTTTCTTGTCACGCTGGTTCAAGCGCTTGTAGTGGTTGTACACCGCTACGGCCAAAACCTTCTTTGCACGCTCTTGACCGATGACATACTGGTCAAGGATGCCGCTGATTTCTTTAGGCGAAGGCAATTTATGCGCGCTGCTTTCGGCCTGTGCTTCCTGCACCTCCTCACGGATGATGTCATTGCACAGGTCGACGCACTCGTCGCAGATAAAGACCGAGGGGCCGGCAATCAATTTGCGTACTTCATGCTGGCTTTTGCCACAGAAGGAGCAATAGAGCAGCTTGCCGTTGTCCTCGCCGTTGCGGGTGTCAGTCATTCGTTCGATCCAAATCCGATAGGCTTGCAACACAAGATGAAGGCTTATGCGGGCTTTTTCAAGCCCGCCGATGATCGGACATGCCGACCAGCCCTATTTTGAGCGGCTTATATTAAGCGGGGCGCTTTTCGATCACTGCGTCGATCAACCCGTAATCACGCGCGACTTCGGCGCTCATGAAGTTGTCGCGGTTGGTGTCGCGCTCGATTTCTTCCAGGGTGCGCCCGCTGTGCTTGGCCATCAGCGTGTTGAGACGCTCGCGGATGAAGAGGATTTCCTTGGCGTGGATTTCGATGTCCGACGCCTGGCCCTGGAAACCGCCCAGTGGCTGGTGAATCATCACGCGCGAGTTCGGCAGGCAGAAACGCTTGCCGTGGGCGCCTGCGGTGAGCAGGAACGCACCCATGCTGCAGGCCTGGCCGATGCAAGTGGTCGATACATTCGGCTTGATGAACTGCATGGTGTCGTAGATCGACATGCCCGCCGTCACCGAACCGCCAGGTGAGTTGATGTAGAGATGGATGTCCTTGTCCGGGTTTTCCGCTTCAAGGAACAGCAGTTGCGCACAGATCAGGTTGGCCATGTAGTCCTCTACCGGGCCCACCAGAAAGATCACTCGCTCCTTGAGCAGGCGCGAGTAGATGTCGTAGGCGCGTTCGCCACGAGCGGACTGCTCGACAACCATCGGGACCAGGCCGCCTGCGGCCTGGATATCAGAGTTCTGCTGAATATAGGAATTACGGAACATGCTCTGCAGTTACTCCCAAATAGTCATGTCTTGAAAACGCATAAGCCAGCGCGAGGCTGGCTTATGGTTGAATTTCCAACGAGTTGGACAATCAGTCGGCTTGTGCTGCTTCCGCCGGTTTGACTGCTTCTTCGTAAGAGACCGCTTTGTCGGTCACCTTAGCCTTCTGCAGAACAGTATCCACAACTTGTTCTTCCAGCACAACCGAACGTACTTCGTTCAGCTGCTGGTCGTTCTTGTAGTACCAAGCCACGACCTGCTCAGGCTCCTGGTAGGCCGAAGCCATTTCCTGGATCATTTCACGAACGCGATCTTCGTCAGGCTTGAGGTCGAACTGCTTGACCACTTCAGCCACGATCAGGCCCAGCACGACGCGGCGCTTGGCTTGTTCTTCGAACAGCTCGGCCGGCAGTTGGTCAGGCTTGATGTTGCCACCGAACTGCTGCACAGCTTGCACGCGCAGGCGGTCCACTTCGTTGGACAGCAGGGCCTTAGGCACTTCGATCGGGTTGGCGGCCAGCAGACCGTCCATGACCTGGTTCTTGACCTTGGACTTGATGGCCTGGCGCAGTTCGCGCTCCATGTTCTTGCGAACTTCGGTGCGGAAGCCTTCGATGCCGGTTTCCTTGATACCGAATTGAGCGAAGAATTCTTCGTTCAGTTCTGGCAGCTTAGGCTCGGAAACGCTGTTGACGGTCACGGTGAACTCGGCGGCTTTGCCAGCCAGGTCCAGGTTCTGGTAGTCAGCCGGGAAAGTCAGGTTCAGAACGCGCTCTTCGCCCGCCTTCGCGCCAACCAGGCCGTCTTCGAAGCCAGGGATCATGCGGTTGGAACCCAGCACCAGCTGAGTACCCTTGGCGGAGCCGCCAGCGAACACTTCGCCGTCAACCTTGCCAACGAAATCGATGTTCAGCTGGTCTTCGTTCTGGGCGGCACGGTCGACCACTTCGAAACGGGTGTTCTGCTTGCGCAGGATTTCCAGCATGTTGTCCAGGTCGGAATCAGCTACTTCAGCGCTCAGGCGCTCGATAGCGATACCTTCGAAACCTGCCACTTCAAACTCTGGGAACACTTCGAATACGGCAACGTATTCCAGGTCCTTGCCCGCTTCCAGGGACTTCGGCTCGATCGAAGGCGAGCCAGCCGGGTTCAGCTTTTGCTCGACAACTGCTTCATAGAAGGAAGCCTGGATCACGTCGCCTACCGCTTCCTGACGCGCATCAGCACCAAAACGGCGCTTGATTTCGCTCATTGGCACTTTGCCTGGACGGAAACCAGCGATCTTGGCCTTTTGGGCAGTCTGCTGCAGACGCTTGTTGACCGCAGTCTCGATACGCTCTGCCGGCACGGTGATGCTCAGGCGGCGCTCGAGAGCAGTAGTATTTTCAACAGAAACTTGCATGGATATTCCTCGTTGCACAGACGTTAGCCGGCCATTTCCGACCCCAATCAAGGGCATGCATTCTAGTGGGTCAAACTCAAGAAGTCACCCTACTGAGAATACGCCCGGAAACAGCCGGCAATTTATCGGTACGAAGGCACTGATGTACCTCGCCCCGGTGACAAATACAGCCCATCACGCCAGGGCTCTGCGCCGCCCCTTCTATATATAGAAGAAGTCGTCATCCATCTCCCTGACGGCCAACCCTCAAACAGGGCCAGCAGGCAGCGCGGCATCATCGAGACACATAAATACGACGAAACGCCTGCCCTTGCGACCCACTACCTGCAGCCGCCGAATATTCGAACCGCTAAAACCAAAAAAGGCGCCAGACTGTTAAATCTGGCGCCTTTCGAATATGGGGTGGACGAAGGGGATCGAACCCTCGACAACGGGAGTCACAATCCCGTGCTCTACCAACTGAGCTACGCCCACCATATTGCGTTAACAAAGAAACCAAACCACTTCTTTGTCGAGCCTTACCCACCTGACGGAGGGACAAAGCTTTTATTGGTGCGGATGAAGAGACTCGAACTCTTACGCCTCGCGGCGCTGGAACCTAAATCCAGTGTGTCTACCAATTCCACCACATCCGCGCTTGAAGCTCTTAAAGCAAAGGCGCCAGATGATTAATCTGGCGCCTTTCAAAATATGGGGTGGACGAAGGGGATCGAACCCTCGACAACGGGAGTCACAATCCCGTGCTCTACCAACTGAGCTACGCCCACCATATAGCGCTACTTGTGCCAAAGCTGCCTAATGGCGCACCCGGCAGGACTCGAACCTGCGACCATCCGCTTAGAAGGCGGATGCTCTATCCAGCTGAGCTACGGGCGCCTGATTAATCTGTACTCTTTAAGGACTACAAACTAAGTGCTTCCAGCCTTGCAGAACAACAATCCTGCTCGACCTTCTTAACCAGTGCTAGGCTGTGCCCGACAAGTGCGACGAATAGTATAGAGGGTCCTGAAACCCGTCAAATCTTTTTTGAAAAAAATTCATTTTATTTAAGGGGTTAGGCCAATTTGCAGACCAAGCGCCTTTGCCCTCACGGCTTGGCATGCGAGAATGCGCGCACTTTTCTTCCCCCTCTCGATGGTTAATCACGCGTAATGACTGCACAACTTATCGACGGCAAATCAATCGCCGCCAGCCTGCGCCAGCAGATCGCCAAACGAGTCACCGAGCGTAGCCAGCAAGGCCTGCGCACGCCTGGCCTCGCGGTGATCCTGGTCGGCAGCGATCCTGCCTCTCAGGTTTATGTCTCGCACAAGCGTAAAGACTGTGAAGAGGTCGGCTTTATCTCCAAGGCCTACGACCTGCCTGCCGACACCACCCAGCAGGCGCTCACCGACCTGATCGACGGTCTCAACGATGACCCGAGCATCGACGGCATCCTGCTGCAACTGCCGCTGCCTGAGCACCTGGACGCCTCCAAGCTGCTCGAGCGCATTCGCCCGGACAAGGACGTCGACGGTTTCCACCCGTATAACGTCGGCCGCCTGGCCCAGCGCATCCCGTTGCTGCGCCCGTGCACTCCCAAAGGCATCATGACCCTGCTGGAAAGCACCGGTGTCGACCTCTATGGTCTCGACGCCGTCATCGTCGGCGCCTCCAACATCGTTGGCCGCCCAATGGCGATGGAACTGTTGCTGGCTGGCTGCACCGTAACCGTCACCCACCGCTTCACCAAGGACCTTGCCGGCCACGTCGGCCGCGCGGACCTGGTCGTGGTCGCTGCCGGCAAGCCGGGGCTGGTCAAGGGCGAGTGGATCAAGGAAGGCGCGATCGTCATCGACGTCGGCATCAACCGCCAGGAAGACGGCAAGCTGGTCGGCGACGTGGTCTACGAGACCGCCCTGCCCCGCGCCGGCTGGATTACGCCGGTACCCGGCGGCGTTGGCCCGATGACCCGTGCCTGCCTGCTGGAAAACACCCTGTACGCGGCAGAGTCGCTGCACGACTAATAACCAGCCGTGCTGAAAAAGCCCTGCCTTATCGCAGGGCTTTTTATTGCCCGCAATAAAACCTGTTTTTTCTTTGTTTTTAAGTACTTTCGTCTGATTTTAGAAGAACATTCGACAGTCTCTCGTCCATACTCCTAAAATGTAACGGCATTTGTCATATGACCCGTTCCAGAACGGTATTTCCTTACTTTTTTAGCGAGTTCATCCGCGTGAAAATTCGTCTTTCTATTGTCAGCCTATTGTTTGCGTTCACAGGCACCTTCGCGCACGCCGCCGAAACCACCCAGGCCCCGCGTGATACGTCCAAACTGCAAATTGCTTCCGGCAGCGCCATGCTGGTGGATCTGCAGACCAACAAGGTCATCTATTCCAGCAACCCCGACGTGGTGGTGCCCATCGCCTCGGTGAGCAAGCTGATGACCGGCCTGATCGTGCTTGAAGCCAAGCAGAACATGGATGAATACATCGACATCAACATCACCGACACCCCGGAGATGAAAGGTGTTTTCTCGCGCGTGAAGATCGGCAGCCAGATGCCGCGCAAGGAGATGCTGCTGATTGCCCTGATGTCCTCGGAAAACCGCGCGGCCGCGAGCCTGGCGCATCACTATCCGGGCGGTTACGCGGCCTTTATTGCCGCCATGAACGCCAAGGCCAAGGCCCTGGGCATGACCAGCACCCACTACGTCGAGCCGACGGGCCTGTCGATTCATAACGTGTCGACCGCCCGCGACCTCAGCAAGCTGTTGGCGTATGCGCGCAAATTCCCGATGCTCAGCCAGCTGAGCACCACCAAGGAAAAGACCGTAGCGTTCCGCAAGCCCAACTACACCCTCGGTTTCTCCAACACCGACCACTTGATCAACCGCGCCAACTGGGACATCAAGCTGACCAAGACCGGCTTCACCAACCAGGCCGGCCACTGCCTGGTGCTGGTGACCAGCATGGGTAACCGCCCGGTATCGCTGGTGATCCTGGACGCCTTCGGCAAATTCACCCACTTCGCCGATGCCAGCCGTATCCGCAATTGGGTCGAGACCGGCAAGAGCGGCTCGGTGCCGGACGTGGCATTGCGCTACAAGGCGGACAAAAACCTCAAGAACCGTCCGAACGCGGCAGAAGCCAGTCGTTGACCGCACCTTGATGTGAGCGCTGTCTTGTGTGGGCTGGCTCGTGTGGGAGCTGGCTTGCCTGCGATAGCATCACCGCAGTATCACTGCTCCCCCTCAGTGCCCGCATCGCGGGCACGCCCGACTCCCACGCAAGCCGGTCCTCACTGAATGCTTGCGGTTACTTTTTTTCCGCCAGCACCTTGAGCGCCTGCGCCGCCGCCTGCTCCTGCCCGGCCTGGGCCGTGGCGTTGGCAGCATCTCGCCAGCGCTGAGCGTCGACATTCGCCGGTAACTGGCTTGGGCGCTGGGTGAGGATTGCCCACTGTCCGGCGCTGCTCCACTTCGATTCAAAATCGCTGAAGCTCATCAACAGCCGCCGGTCCATGCCTGAGCGCAGCAGTATCGTGCTCTTCTGCTGGTTGAACCCGACCACGACCACGTAGTGCGCGTCAGACCACAGCCCGCCGCCAATGCGCGCCATCACCGGGTAACCCGCCGCCACCTGCGCCAGCACCGCCGTCAGCTTGGCATCCAACGGGTACACCATCAGGCCGTACTCACGCGCCAGTACCTGCATGTTGCGTTCAAGGTCGGCTTCACCGCCCGGCAAGTGCAGCGGCTTATCCAGCAAGCCCGGTGTCATGACAATGCCTTGTTGCGACAGCATGCTGGCTAAAGCCGTAGGACCGCTCTGATAAGCCTCGCTGCGAAATGTCGGCACGCCATTGAGTTCGACACGCTCGGGCAGGCCCGGCAATTTCGAGGGGTGGCTGGAACAGGCCGCAAGCCCTATGGCAACAGCCAGCAACAAAGAGGTTTTAACGTTCGAGCGTAACCGCAATTTTTTACTCTCTTGATCAATGGCCGGTGAAGGCCCTGATCATAGGACGCTCTGCCACACGGGTATAGCCCACAGGCGCAGTAAACGGTCAGTGATAGAGCAAAGAAGTTGGTTGGACACGACCATTGGTCAATAGCAGGCAACCGCCAGGTAGCTAGACTGTCCATTGAGAAGACTGTGTGTGCCCCCTGAGGGGCGAAAGGAGGCCCGAATGAGCCTTGCAACGACGATTTTCCTGTTGATCTGCGGTTGGCTGGCGGTAGCCGGCGCCATGTTGTGGGGGGTGTTGCGCATCACCCGTCGGCACCATCACCCCCACGTCAAGCCCGCGGCGCCCGCCAAACCTCACAAGGCCGCGGTACGCCACGCCTAGCCAGGCATGCAATTGAAGTCCTGAGTGGCGGCAACTTCCTTGCCGTGACCATCCTTGAGCGAGGCGCGCACGGTAGTGCCCAGGCTCGATTCGACCAGGGTGTAATGCTCACCCGCCTTGAAGTTTTTATATTCGACGCGCCCCTGGCAATCCTGCTGATTGTCGTCGCCTGGCTCCTCCTCGAATAACGTCACATCCAGCCGATGATCCCCCGGGGTCACCTCGAAGAAGCGTCCGTCATCCACACGCTTGCCGTCCACGCGCTCGGCCATCAGGTCGTTCGGCGCTTCCTCCTTCAAACCAATCCAGGCTTCGCTCGGGTCAGCCTTGGGGATCGGGCCGGCACACGCCGACAACAACAGTACGGCACCAAGGGCAGGAATCAACAACAGCGGTTTAAGTGACATGGCAGGGCTCCAAAGGACATCAGTAAAAATACGCGGCGAAAGGTATCGCCTCCGATGGGCTACAAGCTTGGGCAGCCATCCTTTGTAGAACAAATGAATACATATGAAACGATCTTCAGCCCTTAACTAAATGTTCCTTCACCTGGCTGAAAGGTGCGTGTTAGGTGGGTCGGGCAAGACTGCCGGGGTTTGCAATCCTGCTCCTCTGGAGGTTCACGCATGCTCGGGCTGGTAAAGACCGCACTGCAAAAGCCGTACACGTTTATCGTGTTGGCCATATTCATCTGCATCATCGGGCCGATGGCGGCCCTGCGTACCCCCACTGATGTTTTCCCCGATATCGGCATCCCCGTGGTCGCCGTGGTGTGGCAGTACAACGGCCTGTCACCGGACGCCATGGCGGGCCGGGTGATCTACACCTACGAACGCTCCCTGAGCACCACCGTCAACGACATCGAACACATCGAATCGCAATCGCTGCCCGGAATGGGCATCGTCAAGATTTTCTTCCAACCGGGCGTCGACATCCGCACGGCCAACGCGCAAGTGACGGCGGTTTCACAAACCGTGCTGAAGCAGATGCCACCGGGCATCACGCCGCCGCTGATCCTCAACTACAGCGCCTCCACGGTGCCGATCCTGCAAATGGCGTTCTCCAGCCCCAGCCTCTCGGAAGCCAAGATCCGCGACCTGGTGCAGAACAACATCCGCCTGCCCTTGAGCGCCCTGCCCGGTCTCGCCATGCCCACGCCCATGGGCGGCAAGCAACGCCAGATCACCCTCGACCTCGACCCCCAGGCGCTGGCCGCCAAAGGCTTGTCGGCACAGGACGTGGGCAATGCCCTGGCCCTGCAGAACCAGATCATCCCGGTGGGCACCGCCAAGCTCGGTCCCAATGAATACACGATCCTGCTCAACAACAGTCCCAAGGCGATCGACGAGCTCAACGACCTGCCGATCAAGACTGTCGACGGCGCGCTGATCACCATCGGCCAAGTGGCCCACGTGCGTGACGGTTCGCCGCCGCAGACCAACGTCGTGCGCGTCGACGGCCACCGTGCGGTGCTGATGCCGGCATTGAAAAATGGCAGCATCTCGACCCTGTCGATCATCGACGGTATCCGCCAGATGCTTCCGCGCATCAACGAAACCCTGCCGCCGTCGCTGAAGACTTCGCTGCTCGGTGACGCCTCGGTATTCGTCAAGCAATCGGTAGGCAGCGTGGCCCAGGAAGGCATCATCGCCGCACTGCTGACCAGTGCGATGATCCTGCTGTTTCTCGGCAGCTGGCGCTCGACGCTGATCATCGCCGCGTCGATTCCGCTGGCGGTGCTGTCGGCCATCGCGCTGCTGGCAGTCAGCGGGCAGACCCTCAACGTGATGACCCTCGGCGGGCTCGCGTTGGCCGTGGGGATCCTGGTGGACGATGCCACGGTGACCATCGAAAACATCAACTGGCACCTGGAGCAAGGCAAGGCGGTGAAGACCGCGATTCTCGACGGCGCGGCGCAGATCGTCGGCCCGGCGTTTGTCTCGCTGCTGTGCATCTGCATCGTGTTCGTGCCGATGTTCCTGCTGCAAGGCATCGCCGGCTACCTGTTCCGGCCAATGGCGCTGGCGGTGATCTTCGCCATGGCCAGTTCGTTCATCCTCTCGCGTACCCTGGTGCCGACCCTGGCGATGTTCCTGCTCAAGCCGCACGTGCCGGAGCAAGGCGCAGGGCATCATCCGGAAGACCAATTCATCAATCACCACGAAGGTGAGCAGCACCGCAAGCCACGCAATCGCGCGCTGCAAGCGGTGTTGAATTTCCAGCAGGGATTCGAGCGTCGCTTCTCGAATATCCGCGACACCTACCACGGCCTGCTGTTGTTGGCGCTGGGCAATCGCAAGCGCTTTATCGTCGGCTTCCTGGCCTGTGTGCTCGCCTCGCTCCTGTTGCTACCAAGCCTGGGCCAGGACTTTTTCCCGGCCACCGACGCCGGCGCCCTGGCGCTGCATGTGCGCTTGCCACTGGGCACGCGCATCGAAGAAAGCGCGGCGGCCTTCGACCGGATTGAAGCGCGGATTCGTGAAGTGATCCCCGCTGAACAGCTGGACACCATCGTCGACAACATCGGCATTCCGCTGAGCGGCATCGACATGGCATACAGCAGCAGCGGCACCATCGGCCCGCAGGATGGTGACATCCAGGTCACCTTGAAAAAGGATCACGCGCCGACCGCCGACTTCGTGAAGAAACTGCGCGAAGCCCTGCCGCAAAGTTTCCCCGGCAGCCACTTCGCGTTCCTGCCGGCGGATATCAGCAGCCAGATCCTCAACTTCGGTGCGCCGGCGCCGCTGGATGTGAAGATCTCCGGGCGCAGCGATGAAGAAAACCGCGCCTACGCCGTGGAGCTTGAGCGTCGCCTGCAGCATGTACCGGGCATCGCTGACCTGCGCATCCAGCAGTCCACCGGTTACCCGTCGCTGCAGGTGAATGTTGATCGCATGCGGGCCAATGGCCTGGGTATCACCGAGCGCGACGTGACCAACAGCATGGTCGCCTCCCTCGCCGGCAGCTCGCAGACCGCGCCGACCTTCTGGCTGAACCCGGCCAATGGCGTGTCGTATTCGATTGTCGCCGCGACCCCGCAGTACCGTCTCGACAGCCTGCCGTCGCTGGAAGCCTTGCCGGTCACCGGTGCCGATGGCCAGTCGCAGATCCTCGGCGGCGTGGCGAGCATATCGCGCGTGCAAAGCCCGGCAGTGGTGACTCACTACAACATCGAACCGACCCTGGATTTGTACGCCAACGTCCAGGGCCGCGACCTCGGCGGCGTCGCCCGCGACGTGCAGAAAGTGCTGGATGACACCGCGTCCATGCGCCCCAAGGGTGCGGTGATCAGCCTGCATGGGCAGATCGACGCGCTGCATGAAGCCTTCAGCGGCCTGAGCTTCGGCCTGCTCGGCGCGGTGGTGCTGATCTACCTGCTGATCGTGGTCAACTTCCAGTCCTGGGCCGACCCGTTCGTGATCATCACCGCGTTGCCGGCGGCGCTGGCAGGGATCGTGTGGATGCTGTTCCTCAGTGGCACCTCGCTGTCGGTGCCGGCCCTCACCGGCGCCATCCTGTGCATGGGCGTGGCCACCGCCAACTCGATCCTGGTGGTGAGTTTCTGCCGCGAACGCCTGGCCGAACATGGCGACGCCCTGAAGGCGGCCATGGAGGCCGGCTACACGCGCTTCAGGCCGGTGTGCATGACCGCCCTGGCGATGATCATCGGCATGTTGCCGCTGGCCATTTCCGAGGAGCAGAACGCCCCGCTCGGCCGGGCCGTGATCGGTGGCTTGATCTTCGCCACCATTGCCACTTTGTTGTTTGTTCCCGTGGTCTTCAGCCTGGTCCACGGTCGTCACCCTACTCGCGCAGCTGCTGGAGAAACCCCACATGTCGTCTGATCACAAACCCTCGCGCAAGCGTCTGATGCTCATGGGTGTCGGCGGCCTGACACTGGCCGCCCTGTTGGTCGCCAACGGCCTGCATGCCCGCACGATGCACGAACAATCGGTGACCGCGTGGACCGAAACTGCCGCCATCCCGCAAGTGATGGTGTTCCAGCCGCAGCAGAACGCGGCCGGTGACACCCTGCGCCTGCCCGCCCACCTCGACGCCTGGAGCAAGGCGCCGATCCATGCCCGGGTCAGCGGCTACTTGAAGGACTGGAAAGTCGACATCGGCAGCCAGGTCAAGGCCGGGCAAGTCCTCGCCGAAATCGACAGCCCCGACCTCGATCAGCAATTGGCCCAGACCCACGCCCGCCTGATCCAGGAACAAGCCAACGCACGCCTGGCAGAAACCACCGCCACGCGCTGGCAAAACCTGTTGGCGAGCCACTCGGTGTCGCGCCAGGAGGCCGATGAAAAATCCTCCAACGCCGCGGCGGCCAAAGCCAACGCCGAGGCGGCTGCAGCCGATTACGCACGGCTGTCGGCCCTGGAAAGCTACAAGACCATCCGCGCGCCGTTTGCCGGCACCATCACCGCCCGCAATACCGATATCGGCCAGTTGATCAAGGCCGATACCGACAGCGATCCGGAGCTGTTCAACATCGCCGACACCCACCAATTGCGCCTCTACGTGCCGGTGCCGCAGAACTACGCGGCGGTCATCCACCCCGGGCTCGAAGCCGAACTGACGGTGCCCGAGCACCCTGGCGAGCACTTCAAGGCGCGCCTGATCGGTGACTCCACCGCCATCGACCGTCGCTCCGGCACGCTGCTCGCGCAGTTCGTCGCCGACAACCCCAACGGCGAATTGCTGCCCGGTGACTACGCCGAAGCCACCTTGCCGATTCCAGCGGATACCCATGGTGTGAGCATCCCGGCCAGCGCGCTGATCTTCCGCGCCCAAGGCACCCAGGTGGCGGTGCTGGACGCACAGAACCACGTGCACTTGCAGGACATCCATATCGGCCTCGACCTCGGCGAACGCCTGGTGATCGATCAAGGCCTGAAACCCGCCGACCGTATCGTCGACAACCCGCCCGATGCCCTGCGCGAAGGCGACCCGGTGCAACTCGCCGATGCCTCCGGAGGTGCGCATGCGCCCAAGGCTTAAGCCCCTCGCGGCCCTGATGCTGCTGGCGTTGCAAGGTTGCTCGATGGCGCCCACCTACACAGTGCCCACGGTGGACCTGCCGGCCGGCTACCGCGAACAGACCAGCGACGGCCCGTGGCACAGCGCGCAACCGTCCGATCAATTGGCTCCCGAATGGTGGAAGCTCTACAACGATGCACGCCTGGATGGCCTGCAACAGCAACTGCTCAAGGCCAACCCGGACCTGGCGGCAGCGCTGGCGCACTTCGATGCGTCCCAGGCGTATGCCAGCCAATTGCATGCGGGGCTGTTGCCGCAGATCACCGCGAGTGCGCAGCCGTTGCGCCAGCGTCAATCCGACTCGCGACCGCTGCGCGGCGACACGCAGCCTTCGGTGTACAACAGCAACACGGCAGGATTTTCCCTGAGCTACGACCTCGACCTGTGGGGCAAGATCCGCAACCAGGTCGCGGCCGGTGATGCCCAGGCGCAAGCCTCCGGCGATGACCTCGCGGTGGCGCGGCTGAGCCTGCAACATCAACTCGCGAGCCTGTATGTGCAGCTCAACGGGCTGGATGCACAGAGCCGGATTCTCAACAGCTCGCTGGAGGATTTCAGCCAGGCCCTGCAACTGACGCGCAGTCGTTATGAGGGGCAGATCGCCTCCGAGCTCGACCTGACCCGCGCGCAGAATCAACTGGCCGAAGCCAAGGCGCAACTGGATGAAGTGCGCGGGCAACGCAACCTCACCGAGCATGCCATTGGGGAGTTGGTGGGGGTGGCGGCCAGCAACTTCACGTTGCCGCCCAGCAAGCAGTTGATTGCCCTGCCGGGGATTCCGTCGCAGCTGCCGAGCCACCTGCTGCAACGGCGTCCGGACATCGCGGCGGCAGAACGCCGGGTGTTTGCCGCCAATGCGAATATCGGCGTGGCCAAGGCAGCGTGGTACCCGGATTTCAGTTTGACCGGGCTGATCGGCGGCCAGACGCAAGGGGTTGGCAACCTGCTGTCCGCTGGCAATCGGTATTGGGCGCTGGGGCCGCTGGTGAATCTGCCGATCTTTGATGGCGGACGCCTGAGCGCCAATGAACGCCAGGCCAAGGCCGAGTTTGAAGAGGCCTCGGCGCAGTACCGCAGCCATGTATTGAAAGCCGTGCGCGAGGTGGAGGACAACCTCGCGCAACTGCGGGATTTGCAGCAGGAAGCACAGGATGAGCAAGCAGCGGCGGATGCGGCGCAGCATACCCAGGCCCTGGCAATGAACAGCTATCAGGCGGGGGCGGTGAGCTACCTGGATGTGGTGACCGCGCAGACGGCGGCGTTGCAGGCACAACGGACATTGCAGGCGGTGCAGACGCGGCAGTTGCAGGCGAGCGTGGGATTGGTGACCGCGTTAGGCGGCGGCTGGCAACCCGGCGCCTGAGCCGTGATCGCCCCGCTGTGGTGAGCAGGCTTGCCCTGCATTGCCTGTGGTGAGCAGGCTTGCCCTGCGTTGGGCTGCGCAGCGGCCCCCAATCCAGACATGAGTTCTTTCAGGAAGAACCTCAGCGTCTCTACTGGGGCTGCTTCGCAGCCCAACGCAGGGCAAGCCTGCTCACCACAACAGCCGACTTCGAGTTCGGCGACGAAGAGCGCGTCGAGCCCTGCCCCGCTGTTTCAGGCGAGCGTGGGGTTGGTGACGGCGTCAGGTGGGGCCTGAGCGCTTCCCTGTGGTGAGCAGGCTTGCCCTGCGTTGGGCTGCGAAGCGGCCCCCAATCCAGACATGAGTTCTTTCAGCAAGAACCTCAGCGTCTTTACTGGGGCTGCTTCGCAGCCCAACGCAGGGCAAGCCTGCTCACCACAACAGCCGACTTCGAGTTCGGCGACGAAGATTGTGTCGTGCCCTGCTCCGCTGTTGCAGGTGAGCGTGGGTTGGTGACAGCGTTAGGCGGGGCCTAAGCGCTTCCCTGTGGTGAGCAGGCTTGCCCTGCGTTGGGCTGCGAAGCGGCCCCAAACCCACACATGAGTTCTTTCAGCAAGAACCTCAGCGTCTTTACTGGGACTGCTTCGCAGCCCAACGCAGGGCAAGCCTGCTCACCACAACAGCCGACTTCGAGTTCGGCGACGAAGATTGTGTCGTACCCTGCTCCGTTGTTGCAGGTGAGCGTGGGGTTGGTGACGGCGTTAGGCGGGGCCTGAGCGCTTCCCTGTGGTGAGCAGGCTTGCCCTGCGTTGGGCTGCGAAGCGGCCCCCAATCCAGACATGAGTTCTTTCAGGAAGAACCTCAGCGTCTCTACTGGGGCTGCTTCGCAGCCCAACGCAGGGCAAGCCTGCTCACCACAACAGCCGACTTCGAGTTCGGCGACGAAGAGCGCGTCGTGCCCTGCCCCGCTGTTGCAGACGAGCGGGGGTTGGTGACGGCGTTAGGCGGGGCCTGAGCGCTCCCCTGTGGTGAGCAGGCTTGCCCTGCGTTGGGCTGCGAAGCGGCCCCCAATCCAGACATGAGTTCTTTCAGGAAGAACCTCAGCGTCTTTACTGGGGCTGCTTCGCAGCCCAACGCAGGGCAAGCCTGCTCACCACAACAGCCGACTTTATGAAGAGGGCCTTTCAGGCAGCGAGTTTGCCGCTGGCGATTGCAGCGGATGCGGCCACCATCGCCCGCAACAACACCGCGCAGCCCGCCGCCAGGTCATCCGGCGCGGCGTTCTCGATTTCGTTGTGGCTGATCCCGCCTTCGCACGGTACGAAGATCATCCCCGCCGGGCCGAGTTCGGCGACGAAGATTGCGTCGTGCCCTGCCCCGCTGACGATGTCCATGTTCGACAGGCCCAGGCCATTCGCGGCGTCGCGCACAGCGTCCACGCAGCCCTTGTCGAAGTACAGCGGGGGGAAGTCGGCGGTGGGTTCCATCTCGAAACTCAGGCCGTGCTTGGCACAGGTCTCATCGATCACCTTGCGCACCTGGGCAATCATCGAATCCAGGCGCGCCGGTTCCAGGTGACGAAAGTCCAGGGTCATGCGCACTTCGCCGGGGATGACATTGCGTGAGCCCGGATAGGCCTGCAGGCAACCGACGGTCCCGCAGGCATGCGGCTGATGCCCCAGCGCCGCCGCATTCACCGCCGCCACCACTGCCGCCGCGCCGACCAGGGCATCCTTGCGCAGGTGCATCGGCGTTGGCCCCGCATGCGCTTCGACACCGCGCAGTTTCAGGTCAAACCACTTTTGCCCGAGGGCGCCGAGCACCACGCCGATGGTCTTTTTCTCATCCTCGAGAATCGGCCCTTGTTCGATGTGCGCTTCGAAATACGCCCCGACCTTGTGGCCGCTGACCTCCCGCGTGCCGGCATAGCCAATCGCGTTCAGCGCATCGCCAACGCTGACACCGTCCACGTCGACCTTGGCCAAAGTGTCCGCCAGGCTGAATTTCTCCGCAAACACCCCGGAGCCCATCATGCACGGCGGGAAGCGCGAGCCTTCCTCGTTGGTCCACACCACCACTTCCAGCGGCGCCTCGGTTTCCACCTTGAGATCGTTGAGGGTGCGCAGCACTTCCACGCCCGCCAGCACGCCGAAGCAACCATCGAACTTGCCGCCGGTGGGCTGGGTATCGATATGGCTGCCGGTCATCACCGGTGGCAGGTTGGGATTGCGTCCGGGGCGGCGGGCGAAGATATTGCCGATGCCGTCGATGGTCACCGTGCAGCCGGCATCTTCGCACCACTGCACGAAGAGGTCGCGGGCCTTGCGGTCGAGGTCGGTGAGGGCCAGGCGGCACACGCCGCCCTTGGGGGTGGCGCCGAGCTTGGCCAGGTCCATCAGCGACTGCCACAAGCGATCACGGTTGATGTGCTGATGGGTCGATTGCAGAACGTCGAGGGCAGCGTTCATGGGGATCTCCTCAGGCTGTATTTGTTATGAATAGACTCGATTCCAACCATGGAATGGGGTCAAACATGTGGAAGCGGGCCTCGCGCGAAGAGGCCGTGACAGTCGCCGCAGATGTCGCCTGCAAGACCGCATTCGCAAGCACGCCCGCTGCCACATTTGGATTGCATTTCAACGCCTTTACAGCGGGGATTTTGCCGTGACCGGACTGATGCCGCGCTTGGCATTCAGGCCGTAATACAGCAAACCGCCCAACGCCGAACCGGTGAACCAGCCGTAGCTGTAGAACCAGCTGAATGCATCGCTGCCCAGCGACAGCAAGGTCAGCACCACCGGCACGCCGAAGGCGATAAAGCCACTCCAGTTCCACGCCGGGTACACGTCGTCGCGGTACAGGCCGGCCAGGTCCAGCTGCTGCCGCCGGGTGATGAAGTAGTCCACCACCATGATCCCGGCGATGGGGCCCAGCAGGCTCGAGTAGCCCAGCAGCCAGTTGGAATACACGGTTTCCAGGCTGACGTCGGAGACAATCAGGCCGAGCTTTTTCAGCAGTTCATGGCCCATCAGTGCCAGCCCGACCAGCCCGGTGAGGATCACCGCCGTGGTGCGGTTGATCAGCTTGGGGGCGATGTTCTGGAAGTCGTTGGTGGGCGAGACGATGTTCGCCGCCGTGTTGGTGGACAGCGTGGCGATAATGATCAGCGCCATGGCGATGGCCACCCACACCGGGCTCTGGATATGGCCGATCAGGGTCACCGGGTCGGACACGCTGACGCCCACCAGTTTCACCGAGGCGGCGGTCATGATCACGCCGAGGGCGGCGAACAGGAACATGGTCAGCGGCAGGCCGAAAATCTGCCCGAGAATCTGGTCCTTCTGGCTCTTGGCGTAGCGGCTGAAGTCGGGAATATTCAACGACAACGTGGCCCAGAAACCCACCATCGCGGTGAGGCCGGCCATGAAGTAACCGGTGAGGCTCGCCCCTTCAGGCCGCTTGGGTGGAATCGCCATCAGCTCGCTGATCGACACGTTCGGCATCGCCCACACCAGCAGGCCGATCCCCACCGCCACCAGCAGCGGCGCCGACAGGGTTTCCAGGCGCTTGATCGACTCGGCGCCGCGCAGCACTACCCACAGGTTGAGGGTCCAGAAGATCATGAAGCCGATCACTTCACCGGTGCCGCCGAGGGATTTCCAACCCTCGAAAATCGAGCCGAGAAACAGGTGGATTGCCAGCCCGCCAAACATCGTCTGGATACCGAACCAACCGCAGGCCACCAGCGCGCGAATCAGACACGGCACATTGGAGCCGAGGATGCCGAAGGACGACCGCAGCAGCACCGGGAACGGAATACCGTACTTGGTACCAGGGAACGCATTGAGGGTCAGCGGGACCAGCACCACGATATTGGCCAGCAGGATCGCCATCAGCGCCTCGCCCACCGACAAGCCGAAATACGCGGTAAGCACGCCGCCCAAGGTGTAGGTCGGCACGCAGATCGACATGCCCACCCACAACGCGGTGATGTGCCACTTGTTCCAGGTGCGCTCATGCACCTTGGTCGGTGCCATGTCGTGGTTGTAGCGGGGGCTGTCGAGGACGTCGGGGCCGGCGTCGAGTTCGTACAGGCCGTTGCGTTCAATGACTTGCGATCTGTTCTGTTGCATGGCCGCTCCACGGTTTTTTCGAATTATTGTTGCTCGCCTGCACTTCAATGCAGGCGGCCGGAGTACCTCGTGAACAACATGACATCACGGGTCCGGCCAGCTGCCACTGCACTCAATAACCGTGCCGACAACCGTAACCGAACCCACACCGCTTATATAACGTGCTGATGTTAATCAGCTTTCCGATTGCGCCTTCGGTACTTGCCGCGTTACTCAGGCTAAATAACGTGGAAGTTGCCCGAACGATCAGGAGTCAATCTGGTGCACCACAATTATTTTTATTTCCCACTGCCGTCAAGCGGCATATCTCAAGCGTCTGATTTGCAATAAGAAATGTTGCTCAATTTACGAACCTGTCAAGTGCGTCAAAATGGTGAGACGCCGCTACATTTTGGTGAATTTGATATTTTATCGTTATAAATCAATTACTTATTTAAGTTATAAGCTTAAGAAAAATCTTCTTGCCCAATCGAAAAACTCGGGCTAGTTTCTATTCCTGTCACCGATGACAGGAATTAACCGACCATCGGCAAGCAGCATTACAACACTTAGAACTGGCACAAGCCGGTCAAGCCTGTGAGGAACTCGACATGTCGCTGTTGATCCGTGGCGCCACCGTAATTACCCATGATGAAAGTTATAGAGCCGACGTGTTATGCGCAGGCGGTCTAATCCGCGCTATTGGCACTGATCTGGATATTCCCGCCGGCACCGAGATACTCGATGGCAGCGGCCAATACTTGATGCCCGGCGGCATCGATCCCCACACCCATATGCAACTGCCCTTCATGGGCACCGTGGCCAGCGAAGACTTTTTCAGTGGCACGGCGGCGGGTCTGGCGGGGGGCACCACGTCGATCATCGACTTTGTGATCCCCAACCCGCAGCAGTCCTTGCTGGAAGCCTTTCACCAGTGGCGCGGCTGGGCAGAAAAGTCGGCGGCCGACTACGGTTTTCACGTGGCGATCACCTGGTGGAGCGAACAGGTGCGCGAGGAAATGGCCGAGTTGGTCAGCCACCACGGCATCAACAGCTTCAAGCACTTCATGGCCTACAAGAACGCGATCATGGCGGCCGATGACACCCTGGTCGCCAGCTTCGAACGCTGCCTGGAACTCGGCGCGGTGCCCACCGTACATGCGGAAAACGGCGAGCTGGTGTACCACTTGCAGCGCAAGCTGATGGCCCAGGGCATCACCGGCCCGGAAGCGCATCCGCTGTCGCGGCCGTCCCAGGTGGAAGGCGAGGCCGCCAGCCGCGCCATCCGCATCGCCGAGACCATCGGCACGCCGCTGTACCTGGTGCATGTGTCCACCCAGGAAGCGCTGGATGAAATCACCTACGCCCGTGGCAAGGGCCAGGCGGTGTACGGCGAAGTGCTCGCCGGCCATCTGCTGCTGGACGACAGCGTCTACCAGCATCCCGACTGGCAGACCGCCGCCGGCTACGTGATGAGCCCGCCCTTCCGCCCGCGCGGGCATCAGGAAGCCCTGTGGCGCGGCCTGCAGTCGGGCAACCTGCACACCACCGCCACCGACCACTGCTGCTTCTGCGCCGAGCAGAAAGCGGCTGGCCGTGACGACTTCAGCAAGATCCCCAACGGCACCGCCGGTATCGAAGACCGCATGGCGCTGCTGTGGGACGAAGGGGTCAACACCGGGCGCCTGTCGATGCAGGATTTCGTCGCGCTGACCTCTACCAACACCGCGAAGATCTTCAACCTCTACCCGCGCAAAGGCGCGATCCGTGTAGGCGCCGATGCTGACCTGGTGCTGTGGGACCCCGAGGGCACCCGGACCATTTCGGCAAAGACCCATCACCAGCAGGTCGACTTCAACATCTTCGAAGGCAAGACCGTGCGCGGTGTGCCGAGCCACACCATCAGCCAGGGCAAGCTGGTCTGGGCCGATGGCGACCTGCGCGCCGAGCGCGGTGCCGGGCGCTACGTCGAGCGGCCGGCGTATCCGGCGGTGTTCGAGCAACTGAGCAAGCGGGCCGAGCGTTCCAGGCCCACTGCTGTGAAACGCTGAAAGCGGCCTTCGGCCGATCGCGGGCAAGCCCGGCTCCCACATTTCCTGAAGTGTGAACACATTCAAATGTGGGAACTGGCTTGCCTGCGAAGAGGCCGGCACAGGCAACAAAAAAACGATTGCCCATCAGAGGCAGCACCTCAATAACCGTGAGGCCACTACCGTGATCCAGACCCTGACCCACCTCCCCCATCCCCATGAAGATGGGCCGACACTCGCCAGCCATTTCACCGACCTCGCGCCGCCGCTCAACGCCCGCCAGGCCCAACTGGAAGCTTCGCGCTGCCTGTATTGCTACGACGCGCCGTGCGTGAATGCGTGTCCCAGCGAGATCGATATCCCGTCGTTCATCCGCAATATCCACACCGAAAACGTGCAAGGCGCGGCCCAGAAGATTCTCTCGGCGAATATCCTCGGCGGCAGCTGTGCGCGGGTCTGCCCCACGGAGATCCTGTGCCAGCAGGCCTGCGTGCGTAACAACGCCGAAGAGTGCGCCCCGGTGCTGATCGGCCTGTTGCAACGCTACGCCATCGACAACGCGCACTTCAGTGAACACCCATTCCAGCGCGCCGCACCGACCGGCAAGCGCATCGCAGTGGTGGGCGCGGGGCCTGCCGGTCTGGCCTGCGCCCATCGCGCGGCGCTGCACGGCCATGACGTGGTGATTTTCGAAGCCCGCGAAAAAGCCGGCGGCTTGAATGAATACGGAATCGCCAAATACAAACTGGTGGATGACTTCGCCCAGCAGGAACTGGATTTCCTCCTGCAGATCGGCGGTATCGAAATTCGTCACGGCCAACGCCTGGGCGACAACCTGACCTTGAGCGAACTGCACCAGCAATTCGACTCGGTGTTCCTGGGCCTCGGCCTGGCGGCAAGCAAACAGCTGGGCCTGCCCCATGAGGACGCCCCCGGCCTGCTCGCCGCCACCGACTACATCCGCGAACTGCGCCAGGCCGATGACCTCACTCAACTGCCACTGGCCGACCGCTGCATCGTGCTTGGCGCCGGCAATACCGCGATCGACATGGCCGTGCAAATGGCTCGCCTCGGTGCCCGCGATGTCAACCTGGTGTACCGCCGTGGCCTCACTGACATGGGCGCCACTCACCATGAGCAAGACATCGCCAAGGCCAATCAGGTACGCCTGCTGACCTGGGCGCAGCCCGAAGCCGTCTTGCTGGACGATCAGGGCCAGGTACGCGGCATGCGTTTTTTGCGCACGCGCATGGAAAACGGTCGACTGCAGCCTACCGGCGAAACCTTCGAGCTGGCCGCCGATGCCATCTTCAAGGCCATCGGCCAGGGCTTCGACAACGGTGCGCTGCAGGATCCCCTCGCCCAGCAACTGCATCGCGTGGGCGAGCGGATCTTTGTCGATGAACAGCTGCAAACCAGCATTCCCGGGATCTATGCCGGCGGCGACTGCGTCAGCCTCGGCCAGGACCTCACCGTGCAGGCGGTGCAACACGGCAAGCTGGCCGCTGAAGCCATGCACGCCCAACTCATGCTGAATGTGGAGGCTGCGTAATGGCCGATCTCTCGATTGTGTTCGCCGGTATCAAGGCCCCCAACCCATTCTGGCTGGCCTCCGCGCCGCCCACCGACAAGGCCTACAACGTGGTCCGCGCCTTCGAAGCGGGCTGGGGCGGCGTGGTGTGGAAGACCCTGGGTGAAGACCCGGCGGCGGTCAATGTGTCGTCACGCTACTCGGCGCACTTCGGCGCCAACCGCGAAGTGCTGGGTATCAACAATATCGAACTGATCACCGACCGCTCGCTGGAGATCAACCTGCGGGAAATCACCCAGGTGAAAAAGGACTGGCCCGACCGCGCGCTGATCGTGTCGCTGATGGTGCCGTGTGTCGAAGAATCCTGGAAAAACATCCTGCCGCTGGTGGAAGCCACCGGATGCGACGGCATCGAGCTGAACTTCGGCTGCCCCCACGGCATGCCCGAACGCGGCATGGGCGCGGCGGTGGGCCAGGTGCCGGAGTATGTGGAACAGGTGACCCGCTGGTGCAAGACCTATTGCTCGCTGCCGGTGATCGTCAAGCTCACGCCGAACATCACTGACATCCGGGTGGCGGCGCGTGCGGCGTATCGCGGGGGTGCGGACGCGGTGTCGCTGATCAACACCATCAATTCCATCACCAGCGTCGACCTGGAGCGCATGGTCGCGCTGCCGGTGGTCGGCACCCAGAGCACCCACGGCGGCTACTGCGGTTCAGCCGTGAAGCCGATTGCACTGAACATGGTCGCCGAAATCGCCCGCGACCCGCAGACCCAGGGCCTGCCGATCTGCGGCATTGGCGGCATCGGCAACTGGCGCGATGCAGCAGAGTTCGTCGCCCTTGGCTGCGGCGCGGTGCAGGTGTGCACGGCGGCGATGCTGCACGGGTTCCGCATTGTTGAAGAGATGAAGGATGGGCTGTCGCGGTGGATGGACAGTCAGGGTTACCAGAGCCTGCAGGAATTTTCCGGGCGAGCGGTGGGCAACACCACGGACTGGAAGTACCTGGACATCAACTATCAGGTCATCGCCAAGATCGACCAGGCCGCCTGTATCGGCTGCGGGCGTTGCCATATTGCCTGTGAGGACACTTCGCACCAGGCCATCGCGAGCTTGAAGTTGGCCGATGGCACGCACCAATACGAGGTGATCGACGATGAGTGCGTGGGCTGCAACCTGTGCCAGATCACCTGCCCGGTGGCGGACTGCATCGAGATGGTGCCGATCGAGACGGGCAAGCCGTTCCTGAATTGGACGCAGGATCCGCGCAACCCCTACCGGGAGGCGGTGTAGCCCTTTATGTAGCCCTTTATATGATCGTTCCCACGCTCCGCGTGGGAATGCCTCACTGGACGCTCTGCGTCCGCGCTTGGAACGCGCAGCGCCCCTGGCTCAATTCCCGCGCGCAGCGTAGGAGCGATCATCACGGCTCCAACCCGATCCCGCGCAAAATCACACTGGTCACCGTCTGAATCGCCTTTTCGAACTGCATGTCCGACAGCGGCTGGTGATCATTCAGAATCTTCACCTGATGATCGAAGTCGGCGTAGTGCTGGGTCGACGCCCAGATCATGTACAGCAGGCTCGACGGTTCCACCGGCAGGATGCGTTTGTCCTCCACCCATTGGCGAATTTTCGCTTCCTTCATCTTGGCCCAGTCGTACAGGCTTTCATCCAGTGCCTCACCCAGTGTCGGCGCGCCGTGGATGATTTCGTTGGCCCAGACTTTCGAGCCATACGGCCGCGTGCGCGAGCGTTGCATCTTGGCGCGGATGTAGCTGCTGAGCACGACGCGCGGATCATCGAAGGTCTCGAAGCTCAGTGCATCCTGCTTCCACACTTCCAACAGGTCGAACAGCACCGCGCTGTACAGCTCGCTTTTGGTGGTGAAGTAGTAATGCAGGTTGGAGCGCGGCAGTTGCACTTCTTCGGCGATGTCGGCCATGGCGGTGCTGCCATAGCCCTTTTCGGCGAAGATTTTCTCCGCCGCCAGCAGGATTTTTTCGACGTTGACCCGACGAATTCCACTCTTGTGATTGCCCATAAGGGCTCCCTGACAACAACTTGGCTTAAAGACTACCATCGGCTCTAGATCGCGGCGACAGGCCACAATGAAACTTCTTACGCGAAGCTTTCGCGCATAAATAGGATTGGTTAGGATCGCGATCCCTATGAAGGATCATTGCCATGAGTATTCGACCTCGCCTGGCCACCGACGACCCCGTGCTGGGCGCACTGTGGGAGCGTTCGGTGCGGGCCACCCATGACTTCCTCCCCGAGGATGACATCCAGCGTTTGCTGCCGCTGGTGCGCGACACTTACCTGCCGATGCCGGCACTCGACACGTGGGTGTTCGAGGATGACGTCGGCATCGCCGGCTTCATCGCCACCGGCGGACACAATGTGGAAATGTTGTTTATCGACCCCGACCGCCGTGGCCAGGGCATCGGCCGCCAGTTGCTGGACCACGCCCGCGCCCGTCACGATACCCTCACGGTGGACGTGAACGAACAGAATCCGCAGGCCGTGGGCTTCTACCTGCACTATGGTTTCATCCAGGTCGCGCGCTCGCCGCTGGATGGCGAAGGCAAGCCCTTTCCCTTGCTGCACATGGCTCTACCGACTCCTCAACCCTGAAGGTACTGAACAATGCTGATCAAGAACACGTTGACCGCCGTCGCCCTGCTCGCCTCGCTGCTGGGCGCCTCGGCGGCGTTCGCGCATGCGCACCTCAAGAGTTCGACGCCAGCGGCTGACAGCACCGTCGCCGCGCCTGCCGACCTGCGCCTGAGCTTCAGCGAAGGTGTCGAAGCCACGTTTACCAAAGTCTCCCTGAGCAAGGACGGCACCGAAGTCGCGATCAAGGGCCTGGAAACTCCCGACGCCGACAAGAAGACCCTGGTAGTCACCCCTGCCGCCCCGCTGGCAGCCGGCAATTACAAAGTGGTGTGGAACGCCGTGTCGGTCGACACCCATAAGAGCAACGGTGAATACAGCTTCAAGGTCGGCCAATAACCCATGGCAACGCTGCTGGTGCTGTGCCGTTTTTTGCATTTCATCGTCGTGCTGCTGATGTTCGGGGCCTGTGCATTCAGGCCCTGGCTATTAGGCGCTGGAGCGCAACCGACACTGGACCGGCAACTATTGCGCATCACGCGCGCCCTCGCCTGGCTGGGCCTGGGCTCCGGCGTGGCGTGGTTGCTGCTGATCACCGCGAGCATGGCCGGCAGTTGGCAGGCGGCCCTGCAACCGGCCACCGTGCAATTGGTGCTGGGCAAGACCTTCTTTGGCCAGGTGTGGGTCTGGCACCTGTTGCTGAACCTGTTGCTGGTGATTGCGCTGCTCAAACCCTGGCCCGCCCTGCGCCTGCCGTTGACCGCCCTGCTGCTGGCGACCCTCGCCCCGGTCGGCCATGGCGCCATGCTCGATGGGCTCAGCGGCCAATTGCTGATCCTCAACCAGGTGGTGCATCTGGTCTGCGTGGGCGCCTGGCTCGGTGGATTGTTGCTGCTGGTGTTGATCCTCAGGCAACCGCAACGGCCCAGCCTGGAACCGATCCTCAGGCGTTTCAGCGGCGTCGGTTATGGCCTGGTCGCCGGTTTGCTGGTGACGGGCTTGATCAACGTGCGCGTGCTCACCGGGCAACTGTGGCCCACGCCGTTGTTCAATGGCTTCGCGCTGATCCTGTTGATCAAGGTGATGCTGGTCCTGGGCATGTTGGCGCTGGCCTTGCTGAACCGATTGCGCCTTGATCGCGGCGAACAGCACCTGGGCAGTTTGAAAGCCAGCGTGATGCTGGAATGGTTACTAGGTGTTTCAGCAGTAGCCGCCGTTTCCCTGCTCGGCACCCTTCCGCCGATGGTCATGGCCAACTGAATCCACGGCAGGCGCGTGTCGTACTCGATCAATGTGGGACGTGCCCGGGATATCGCCGGGCCTTGCGCGGCCGGCGTGGACGCCGCATTCCCCACTGTGGGAGCGGGCTTGCTCGCGAAAGCGCTGGTTCAGTCGATATTTCCGGTAACTGACACACCGCCTTCGCGGGCAAGCCCGCTCCCACATTTTTGATCGGTGTGAAGCCTCGGGCGTGGTTGTGCGGTTGAAATCGCCAGGCCTTGCGCCGTAAGCATGGACGACCCATTCCCCCCTGTGGGAGCGGGCTTGCTCGCGAAAGCGCTGGTTCAGTCGATATCTCCGGTGACTGATACACCGCCTTCGCGGGCAAGCCCGCTCCCACATTTTTGAGCGGTGTGGGGCTCGGGGCGTGGTTGCGCGGTTGAAATCGCCAGGCCTTGCGCCGTAAGCATGGACGACCCATTCCCCACTGTGGGAGCGGGCTTGCCCGCGAAAGCTCTGGTTCAGTCGATATTTCCGATAACTGACACACCGCCTTCGCGGGCAAGCCCGCTCCCACATTTTTGATCGGTGTGAAGCCTGGGGCGTGGTTGCGCGATTGAAATCGCCAGGCGTTGCGCCGCAAGCATGGACGACCCATTCCCCAATGTGGGAGCGGGCTTGCTCGCGAAAGCGCTGCTTCAGTCGCTATTTCCGGTGACTGACACACCGCCTTCGCGACCAACCCCACTCCCACCCCGTCGGTGTATGTCTCGGCTCAATCACGCAGTCATCGTATAACTTCTGCTTGACACCCCTCGAAAACCTCGCAAATATTCGCTCCAATGTTGTACGACGACGTACGACAAATAATAAAAACAACAAAAAGGGAGCTTCACTGTGAGTCAATTCGCCCGCAATTCCTCCGCGCGTATCGGCCTGATCGGTCTTGGCAGCCTGGCATTGACCCTGCCCCTCGGTGCCCAGGCAGAAGGTTTTCTCGACGACGCCAAGGCCACGCTCAACCTGCGCAACGCCTACTTCAACCGCAACTTCACCAACCCGACCAACCCCCAGGCCAAGGCCGAAGAGTGGACGCAGAACTTCATTCTCGACGCCAAGTCCGGCTACACCCAGGGCGCTGTCGGCTTCGGGATCGACGTGCTGGGCCTGTACTCGCAGAAGCTCGATGGCGGTAAAGGCACCGCCGGCACCCAGTTGTTGCCAACGCACGACGATGGCCGCCCCGCTGACAACTTCGGGCGCCTGGGCGTAGCGCTGAAAACCAAGCTGTCGAAGACCGAACTGAAAGTCGGCGAATGGATGCCGGTGCTGCCGATCCTGCGCTCCGACGACGGCCGCTCGCTGCCCCAGACCTTTCGTGGCGGCCAGGTCACCTCGAATGAAATCGTCGGCCTGACCCTCTACGGCGGGCAATTTCGCGGCAACAGCCCGCGCAACGACGCGAGCATGGAAGACATGTTCATGAACGGCAAAGCGGCGTTCACTTCGGACCGTTTCAACTTCGGCGGCGGCGAATACACCTTCAATGACAAACGCACCCAGGTCGGCGTGTGGTACGCCGAACTCAGCGATATCTACCAGCAGCAGTACATCAACCTGACCCATAGCCAGCCGGTCGGCGACTGGACCCTGGGCGCCAACCTCGGCTTCTTCAACGGCAAGGAAGACGGCAGCGCCCTCGCCGGCGACCTCGACAACAAGACCGCCTTCGCCCTGCTCTCGGCCAAGTACCTGGGCAACACCTTCTACGTGGGCCTGCAGAAGCTCACCGGCGACAGTGTGTGGATGAAGGTCAACGGCACCAGCGGCGGCACCCTGGCCAACGACAGCTACAACGCGAGCTACGACAACGTGAAGGAAAAATCCTGGCAGGTGCGCCATGATTTCAACTTCGTGGTCCTCGGCATTCCCGGGCTGACCATGATGAACCGCTACATCAGCGGCAGTAACGTGCACACCGGGGCGATCACCGACGGCAAGGAATGGGGCCGCGAATCGGAACTGGCCTACACCGTGCAAAGCGGTGCGCTGAAGGACCTGAATCTGCGGTGGCGCAATGCGACCATGCGTCGGGACTTCAGCAACAATGAGTTCGATGAAAACCGGATCTTCATCAGCTACCCGATCTCCCTGTTGTAACCCGCGGATACACTTTAGGTAGGCGCGGGCTTGCCGGCGATGGCAGCTCAATAGTCACCACCGACCGTGGGGCCACCATCGCTGGCAAGCCAGCACCGGCAAGGAAGGCGTGTGTTGACAAGCCAGGGAATCAATCACGATACTTCCACCTAGTCATACGACAACCTACAACAACAATGGAACCCCCATGACCACGACCACCTCCACACCCGTTCCATTCAACCGCCTGCTGCTCACCGGTGCTGCCGGCGGCCTGGGCAAAGTCTTGCGCGAACGCCTGCGTCCGTACGCCAAGGTGCTACGCCTGTCGGACATCGCCGAGATGGCTCCGGCCGCGGATGCTAGCGAAGAAGTGCAACCTTGTGACCTCTCCGACAAACAAGCGGTGCACCACCTGGTGGAAGGCGTCGATGCCATCCTGCATTTTGGCGGGGTGTCGGTAGAGCGCTCGTTCGAGGAAGTGCTCGGGGCGAATATCAGCGGGATTTTCCATGTCTACGAAGCCGCGCGTCGCCACGGCGTGAAGCGCGTGATCTTCGCCAGTTCCAACCATGTGATCGGCTTCTACAAGCAGGGCGAAAAAATCGACGCACATTCCCCGCGTCGCCCGGACAGCTACTACGGCTTGTCCAAGTCCTATGGCGAAGACATGGCCAGTTTCTACTTCGACCGCTACGGCATCGAGACCGTGAGCATCCGCATCGGCTCCTCGTTCCCGGAACCGCAGAACCGCCGGATGATGCACACCTGGCTGAGCTTCGATGACCTGACCCAACTCCTCGAACGCGCGCTGTATACACCGAATGTCGGCCACACCGTGGTCTACGGCATGTCGGATAACCTCGACACCTGGTGGGACAATCGCTACGCCGCGCACCTGGGTTTCGCCCCCAAGGACAACTCCGAAGTGTTTCGCGCCCAAGTCGAAGCCCAGCCACCGGTAGCCGCCGATGACCCGGCCAAGGTCTACCAGGGCGGCGCGTTCTGCGCGGCGGGGCCGTTCGGTGACTGACGCCAGACCAACCCAAGGGAATGAGTGGCCATGACTGCAGAATTAATTGTCGACGCCCGCAATGCCGTGGGCGAATGCCCGGTGTGGGTGCCTGAAGAAAACGCCCTGTACTGGGTGGATATTCCCCACGGCGGCCTGCAGCGCTGGAGCGCCGCGACCGGGCATATCGCCGCGTGGAAAGCCCCGCAGGCACTCGCCTGCATCGCGCGCACCAGCGCCGGCAACTGGGTCGCCGGCCTGCAAAGCGGCTTCTTCCAGCTTACCCCGCACAACGACGGCAGCCTCGACACCACGCCCCTGGCCAGTGTCGAGCACCCGCGTGCGGACATGCGCCTCAACGATGGCCGCTGTGATCGCCAGGGCCGCTTCTGGGCCGGTAGCATGGTGCTGGACATGAGCCTGAACGCAGCCGAGGGCATCCTCTACCGCTTTGCCACCGGCAGCGCACCGCAGGCGCTGCTGGATGGGTTCATCACCCTCAACGGCCTGGCCTTCAGCCCCGATGGCCGCACGATGTACGCCTCGGACTCGCACCCGCTGGTGCAGCAGATCTGGGCCTTCGACTACGACACCGAGACCGGCACGCCGTCCAATCGCCGCGTATTCGTCGACATGCACCAGCACCCCGGTCGCCCCGACGGCGCGGCAGTGGATGCCGAGGGCTGCTACTGGATCTGCGCCAACGACGCCGGGCTGGTTCACCGCTTTACCCCCGACGGTCGCCTGGACCGCTCCCTGAGCGTGCCGGTGAAAAAACCCACCATGTGCGCCTTCGGCGGCAGTCGCCTGGACACCCTGTTCGTCACCTCGATCCGCGACGACCAGAGTGAGCAGTCACTGTCAGGCGGCGTGTTCGCCCTCAACCCCGGCGTTACCGGATTGCCGGAGCCCACCTTCACCCTCTAGCTGCATTGCTGTGCCTTGAATACAACAATAACAAGACGGAGACACACCCCATGGACTTCAAACGCACTTTGCTCGTCGCTGCACTTCCCCTGACGTTCCTCTTCACCGGCGCGGCCCACGCGCTGGAAATCAAATTCGCCGACATTCACCCCGCCGGCTACCCCACCGTGGTTGCCGAAGAAAACATGGGCAAGGCCCTGACCAAGGAAAGCAACGGCGAACTGACCTTCAAGTACTTTCCGGGCGGCGTCCTGGGTTCCGAGAAGGAAGTGGTCGAACAGGCCCAGGTCGGGGCGATCCAGATGACCCGCGTCAGCCTCGGCATCGTCGGCCCGGTGGTGCCGGACGTGAACGTGTTCAACCTGCCGTTCGTGTTCCGCGACCAGGCGCACATGCGCAAGGTCATCGATGGCGAGATTGGCGACGAGATCCTTGCCAAGATCACCGACTCCGAGTTCGGCCTGGTCGCCCTGGCCTGGATGGACGGCGGCACCCGCAACCTCTACACCAAGAAACCGGTGCGCAAGATCGAAGACCTCAAGGGCATGAAGATTCGTGTGCAGGGCAACCCGCTGTTCATCGACGCCTTCAATGAAATGGGGGCCAACGGCATCGCCATGGACACCGGCGAGATTTTCAGTGCCCTGCAGACCGGGGTGATCGACGGCGCGGAAAACAACCCGCCGACCCTGCTGGAACACAACCACTACCAGAACGCCAAGTACTACACCCTCACCGAACACCTGATTTTGCCCGAGCCCATCGTGATGTCGAAAATCACCTGGAACAAGCTCACCCCCGCGCAGCAGGTCATGGTGAAAAACGCCGCCAAGGTCGCCCAGGCCGACGAGCGCGTGCTGTGGGACAAGAAGTCCGCCAGCAGTGAGGAGAAACTCAAGGCCGCCGGCGTCGAGTTCATCACCGTCGACAAAAAACCGTTCTATGACGCGACCGCTCCCGTGCGCGCCAAGTACGGCCAGGCGTACGCCGACATCATCAAGCGCATCGACGCCGTCGAGTAATCACCCTCCTCCTCCAGCAAGGCCAGGCGCGGTCGGTATCGACGCGCCCGGTTACGGTGAACGCCATGAAGAATTTGCTGCTGCGCATCAACGATCGCCTCTACATGACCTGCATCTGGGTCGCCGGCCTCTCGGTACTGGGAGTGGCACTGATCATTCCCTGGGGCATCTTCGCCCGCTACATCCTCGGCACCGGCTCCAGCTGGCCGGAACCCACCGCCATCCTGTTGATGCTGGTGTTCACCTTCATCGGCGCCGCTGCCAGCTACCGCGCCGGCGCGCACATGTCGGTGGCGATGATCACCGACCGCCTGCCGCCGCGCCAACGCCAGGTAGTCGGCATCGTCTCGCAACTGTTGATGGCGACGATCTGCCTGTTCATGACGATCTGGGGCAGCAAGCTGTGCCTGTCCACCTGGAACCAGTTCATGAGCGCCATCCCGACCCTGCGCGTGGGCATCACCTATATGCCGATCCCGATTGGCGGGCTGCTGACCCTGGTGTTCGTGCTGGAAAAACTCCTGTTGGGCGACCAGAGCCAGCGGCGCGTGGTGCGCTTTGACCTGGTGGAAGAAAGCGAAGGGGCGGCTTGATATGGATGCGTTGATTCTGTTGGGCAGCTTTATCGCCTTGATCCTGATCGGCATGCCGGTGGCCTACGCCCTCGGGCTGTCTGCGCTGATTGGCGCGTGGTGGATCGACATTCCGTTCCAGGCCCTGATGATCCAGGTGGCGGGCGGGGTGAATAAATTCTCGCTGATGGCGATCCCGTTCTTCGTCCTGGCCGGGGCGATCATGGCCGAGGGCGGCATGTCGCGGCGGCTGGTGGCGTTTGCCGGCGTGCTGGTGGGGTTTGTGCGCGGTGGCCTGTCCCTGGTGAACATCATGGCCTCGACGTTCTTCGGCGCAATCTCCGGCTCGTCGGTGGCCGACACGGCGTCGGTCGGCTCGGTGCTGATCCCGGAAATGGAGCGCCGTGGCTATCCACGCGAATTCGCCACCGCGGTGACCATCAGCGGCTCGGTACAAGCGCTGCTGACCCCGCCCAGCCATAACTCGGTGCTCTACTCGCTGGCCGCCGGCGGCACCGTTTCCATCGCCTCGCTGTTCATGGCCGGCGTGGTCCCGGGCTTGCTGATGAGCGCGTGCCTGATGGTGCTGTGCCTGATCTTCGCGAAGAAACGCGATTACCCCAAGGGCGAAGTCATTCCCTTGAAGCAGGCACTGAAAATCTGCGCCGATGCACTGTGGGGCCTGATGGCCATGGTGATCATCCTCGGCGGCATCCTCTCGGGTATCTTCACTGCCACCGAGTCCGCCGCAATCGCGGTGCTGTGGGCATTCTTCGTGACCATGTTCATCTACCGCGACTACAAATGGAGCGAGCTGCCCAAGCTGATGCACCGTACGGTGCGCACCATTTCCATCGTGATGATCCTGATCGCCTTCGCCGCCAGCTTCGGCTACATCATGACCCTGATGCAGATCCCGGCGAAGATCACCACGATGTTCCTGACCCTGTCGGACAACCGCTACGTGATCCTGATGTGCATCAACATGATGCTGCTGTTGCTCGGCACGGTGATGGACATGGCACCGCTGATCCTGATCCTCACGCCGATCCTGTTGCCGGTGATCCTCGGCATCGGTGTCGACCCGGTGCACTTTGGCATGATCATGCTGGTCAACCTCGGCATCGGCCTGATCACCCCGCCGGTGGGCGCGGTGCTGTTCGTGGGTGCGGCGGTGGGCAAGGTCAGCATCGAGAAAACCGTGAAGGCGCTGCTGCCGTTCTATGCCGTACTGTTCCTGGTGTTGATGGCGGTGACCTACATTCCGGCGTTGTCGCTGTGGCTGCCAAGCGTGGTGCTATAACGCTCTGCGTAGGAATACAGCCTGTGACGCCCTACCCTGCAGGCGCCGGCAAGCCAGCGCCTGCAGGCAGCTTTCATTTCGAGGTGAACCTGTGATGCTGGAACTCAGAGATGACCTGACCGTGCTGACCCTGGCGCCCGCCGTGGGGGGCAGCATCGTCAACTGGAGCGTGCGCGCCAGCGGGCAGCCGCTGCTGCGGCATAGCGATGAGCAGGCGATCGCTACCGGGTTGCCGGGCAAGCTGGGGTGCTATCCGTTGGCGCCCTGGTCCAATCGGATTGCCGAAGGCGGTTTCGACACCCCGGATGGCTGGCTGGCGCTGACACCGAACAGCCCGCTCGACCCGCTGCCGATTCATGGTTCGGCCTGGCAGCAGGTGTGGCAGGTGGTCAGCCAGTCGGCGGATGAGGTGGTGCTGGCGGTGGAGTGCGACACACCGTTTGCCTATCGCGCCGAGCAGCGGTTTCGCCTGGGTGGCGGCGAATTGAGCATCGAACTGCGCGTCACGCATCTGGCCGACAAGGCCGCGTGGCATGGGTTGGGCTTGCACCCCTACTTACCGCGCCGGCCGGCCACGCGCTTGCAGGCCAACGCCGAGCAGGTGTGGATGAGTGATGCATCCAAGCTGCCGACGGGGCTCGCTCCGCTGTCGGCGGACTGGGATTTCCGTCAGCTCAAGGCGCTGCCGGAGCGCCTGGTGGACAATGGCTTTTGCCAGTGGGACGGGCAGTGTCGGATCGAGCAGCCGGAGCTGGGCTATGCGCTGGAATGCCGAGCCACTGGCACCGACTACTTCCTGCTGTTCTGCCCACCGGGGCTGGGATTTTTCTGCATCGAACCGGTGAGCCATCCGGTAAATGCGCATCACCTGCCGGGACGGCCCGGGTTGAAACTGTTGGAACAAGGCCAATCGACTCAACTCGATTTCACCCTGAAATACCTTCCCCTGTAGGCGCCCGGCTTGCCGGCTCCTACAGGGTGGCTGGGGTGGTCAGGGCGGGCTGTTTTTCAGGCGCCCTGCCGTGTCGATACTCACCACCACCGACAAACCCGGCCGCAGCCGCTCGCTTTCGGCCTGATCCGGATCCACGGTAATCCGCACCGGCACACGCTGGGCGATCTTCACGAAGTTGCCGGTGGCGTTGTCCGCCTGCAACAGGCTGAACTCCGAGCCGGTCGCCGGGGAAATATGCTGCACCGTGCCGCGAAACTTGCGGTGGTTGAGCGCATCCACGGTGAAGGTCACCGGCTGCCCGACCTGCACATTGTCCATCTGGGTTTCTTTCATATTGGCGATCACCCACAACTGGTGGGGCACCAGCGCCATCAACTGCGCGCCGGAATTGACGAAGGCGCCAAGGCGCACGCCAATCTGCCCCAGCTGGCCGTCACGCGGCGCGGTGATGCGGGTGTTGGACAAATCAATCCGCGCCAGCTCCACGGCCGCCTCGGCACTGGCCACCGCCGCTTCCAGGGAGCCGCGATTGACGATCACCGTCTGCAGGTCCTGCCGCGCGATCTCCAGGCTGGCCTGGGCCTGGGCCACGGCGGCGATGGTCTGCGCATTCGCGGCACGGGTCACGTCCAGCTCGCGCTTGGACACCGAACCGTCGCTGATCAGTTCTTCATTGCGGCGCAGGTCGGCGGTGCTCTTGCGCGCCTGGGCCTGGCTGTCCACCAAGGCGGCCTGGCGCAGCTTGATGGTCGCTTCGGCACTGTTGCGTTGCTGCACCACATTGGCCAGCGAAGCCTTCTGCACCGCCAGTTGCGCCAGCGCCTGGTCGAGGCGCTGCTTGTAGATGCGGTCATCGAGGCGCACCAGCAGGTCGCCGGCCTTGACGTACTGGAAGTCCTGCACCGGCACTTCGAACACATACCCGCTGAGTTGCGGGCCGATAATCGTTACCTGGCCGCGCACCAGGGCGTTCTCGGTGGTTTCCACGGCGCTGCTGAACGGCGGCAATTGCCAAGCATACAACACGATCAGCACGCCGATGATGGCAATCGCGGCGAAGCCCAGCGACGAGATGATGCGCACCCGCAGCGAGCGCGGTTCGGTCACGCTCGCGCCGGGCGGCGCGGTGCCTTCCGGGGTGGAGGCAATGGCATTGGTGGTCGTGGTGGTGGTCGTTTCGGTCATGAAGTGGCGCCGCTGGGTTGAACGGGAGGGGCTGCTGCCTTGGTGGTGCTCATCAGCCACAGACTGCGGATAAAGATCCAGATCATGGTGAGGATAGCGATGATCGCGATCAGCATGAACACATCGTTGTAAGCCATCACATTCGCCTCACGCGTGGCCGCCGTGGCCAGGCTGCGAATGCCCATGAGGTTGCGCAATTCCGGGTCGGCGATCACCCCGCCGTAGGCCGAGCCACCGCTCTGCACCCGCGCGGCCACACGCGGGTCGAGCAGGGTCAGGTGCTCGACGATCATGCTCGAGTGAAATTTCTCGCGCACGATCTGGAAGGTGCCGAGCAACGCTGCGCCAATCAGGCCGCCGAGGTTCTGGCAGATCCCGAACATCACCGAGAAACTCACCAGGTTGCGCGGGTTGGTCAGCACGTTGCGGGTGCCCAGCACCATGGTCGGGCCCAGGAAGAACGTGCCGCCAAAGCCTAGCAGGAACTGGCTGATGTACATGTTCTGCGGCCGGGTCAGGTTGCTGGAAAAACTGTCCATCACCGACCCCACGGCCATCAGCGCCAGCGAGATGATCAGCGGCATCAGCAGGTGCGCCGGGTTGATCGTCAGAGCACTGACCACCAGCCCGGCAATCGCCCCGGCCAGCATCACCACGTACAGGGTGTGCATCTGCTCGTAGCTCATGTTCAACATCTGCATGAACCCCACGGCGCCGGTGGACTGCTCCGACAGCACCATGCGAATCAACACCACGGCGAGCGCCAGGCGGATCATCACCCCACTGCCGAGCCAACGGGTCATCAGCAACGGGTTGGCGCGGTTATGCTCGATCGCCAGGCCGGCCATGATCAGCACCAGCGAACAGGCCGAGGCGACGCCGATCCACGGTGCTTCCAGCCACCAGTCGATGCGCCCCAGCGACAACACGGCGCAGAGCAAGGCGACCCCGGTGGCGAGGATGCCGAAGGTCAGGAAGTCGAGTTTTTCAAAGGTCTTGAAGCGGTCGCCAGGCGGCAACTTGAGCAGGAACACGCACCCCAGGCAGATCAGGGCCATGCCCAGTTCGAACAGGTACAGGCCACGCCACTCGGCGATTTGCAGCAAATCCTCGGAGAACAGCCGCGCCAACGGCAGCGCCAATTGCGCGGTGCCCAACCCCAGCACCAGGGCTTTCATCCGCCATTTGGCCGGGAACGCCTGGATCATGTAGTACAACCCCAGCGAACTGAGCGCCGCGCCGACCATCCCGTGGGCCGCCCGCACCGCGATGGCCGAGCTGAGGTCGTTGACGAACAAATGGCCGAAGGTCACCAGCGCATACAGCACCAGGAACACTTCGGTGAACGCGCGCAGGCCGAACTGCTGGCGAAACTTCACCAGCAGCAGGTTCATGCACACGTTGGTCATCACATAGGCGGCGGGCAGCCAGGCCATTTCCGCCGTTGTCGCGCCCAGGGCGCCTTGCAGGTATTGCAGGTTGGCGATGACCAGCGCATTGCCGAGTCCGCCGGTAATCGCCACTAGCACGCCGACCAGCGCAAACAGCCAGCGTTTGTGCGTGGGGTGCAGCGGCGTCGACGGCGAGCCAGGCAGGCTCGGTCGCTCGTGGGGCTGCCAGGTGTGGGGGGTGTATTTGTCCATTCGGTGACCTAGATGACCCGGCGGGGGACGCCGGTAAAACCATTACTCAGGGAGTAGTAAACCTGAGCGGAGTTCATCTTGCCATCTCGAGGGTGCAATTGATCCCAGCAGCGCGCCTGCCAGACAAATGCCGGCGCAGATTCCAGCTCAGATCCAGCCGAGCCAACTCCAGTACGTGGCGGCGAAGATCAGCATGAGGCCATAGCCGAGCAGCGTCACCAGAATCCCCACCTTGGCAAACTGGCGCGCCGTGAACGTGCCGGTCCCCAGGCACACCATGTTCTGCGGCGCATTGATCGGCAGGATAAACCCGTAGCTCATCACAAACCCGAGCAGCATGGTCATCCCCAGGCGGCTGAACTCACCCGGCAAGGTCTGCAACACCGCGATCAGGATCGGCAACAACGCCGAGGTCAATGCGGTGGCACTGGCAAAGCCCAGGTGGATCACAATCAGGAAGGCCCCGAGGATGGCAAATACGCCCAGCGGCCCGAGCTGATCCAACCCGGTGTGCGTCACCACCTGCGCGCCCAGCCACTGCCCGGCCTGGGTGGTCAGCAGCGCCGTACCGAGGCTGATGCCGACGCCAAACACAATCACCGTGCCCCACGGAATACGCGACTGCACATCCTTCCAGGTCATCACGCCCAGCCCCGGCAACAGCAGGAACACCAGGCCTGCGTAGGTGGTCGAGGTGGTGTCGAAACTGTGCAACCGGCCCTCGGTGGCCCACGCCAGCAACAGCAGCACCGAGACACTCAACAGGCGCTTCTGCGGCCCGGTCATCGGCCCGATGTCCACCAGCGACTGCGCCACGGCCTCCTGGCCGCCGGGAATGCTGTCGGTTTCCGGCGGCAGCAACTTGAGCACCAAAAACAGCAGCACCGCCGACATGATCACCGCCCACGGCGCGCCGGCGATCAGCCAGTCGAGCCACGACACACGCTGGCCGAGCATCTTGTCCATGAAGCCGATTGTCAGCAGGTTCTGTGCCGCGGCGGTCTGGATGCCGACGTTCCAGATGCTGGTGCCCTGCGCGACCACGATCATGATCCCGGCGGCAATGTTCGAGCGCTTGTCGACGCCGAAGGCGGCAATCACGCCCATCATGATCGGCACCACGCAGGCACTGCGCGCGGTGGCGCTGGGCACCACCAGGCTGAGCAAAATGGTCACCGCAATCGCGCCCAACAGGATGCGCCGGGTACTGGTGCCGATGCGGCTGAGGGTGACCAGCGCGATACGCCGATCCAGGCCGGTGTGGGTCATCGCTGCGGCAATGAACAGCGCCCCCGCCACCAGCGCCAGCGCCGGGTTGGCGAAGCCGGTCAGCGCCATGCTGATCGCCGGGCTGGAGCCGATCAGGTGCGCAGGGTCCTGCAGCGACGGCGCGGTGCCGAGTAAAAACGCCATCAGCGAAGTGATCATGATCGCGCTGGCTTCATAGGACACCGCCTCGGTGATCCACACCACCACGGCAAAGGCGAGGATCGCCAGCATCCGGTGCCCGGCCACCGGCAAGTCCGCCGGCAGCGGCAACAGCAACACGCCGACCATCACCAGCACGGCGACCACCAGGCCCAGGGGCAACTTGAAGGATGCAGCGGTTGTTGCGTGGGCGTTCATGCGGTACTCCGTAGGCCTTCCATTCAGGCCGGGAGCATGGCGCATAAGGCCGCAGGGTGTGTTGACGGGTATCAACGCGCCGGGCGTCAGGCCAGTAATTGGCTCAATACCGCGCGCAACTTGCCGGGCTTGACCGGTTTGTTCAGCAGCGGCGCTTCCAGGCGGCGCAGCGCGCGGCGGCACTGGTCGGTGCGATCGGCGGTGATGATCACCGCCGGGATCTTCTGCTCGAAGTGCTCACGCAGATGCTTGACCACTGCACAGCCGACCACCCCATGGTCGAGGTGATAGTCGGCCAGGATCAACTCCGGCGCCCTGCCCTGCAGCGCCAGCAAGGCGCCCGCCTGGTCAGTGGCGGTGACCACCTCGCAGCCCCACTGGCCGAGCAGCGCGCGCATGCTTTCGAGGATGCTCACCTCGTTGTCGATCACCAGCAAGCGCCGTCCCGGCAGCGGATTACCGGTGGTAGGCGCGACGGGCAGTTGACTGATCGCCAGTGGCATGTCGTCGCTCAGCGGCACCTCGATACTGAACATCGAACCGCGCCCCGGCCAGGACCGCACCGCCACCGGGTAGCCGAGAATATCGGCGATACGCTCGACAATCGCCAGGCCCAGCCCTACCCCCTTGCGGTCCGACGCGCGGCCGACGTCGAGCTGGTTGAATTCCAGAAAGATCGAACCCAACCGATCCGCCGCAATCCCGCGCCCGGTGTCCCACACCTCCAGGCGCAGGCGATCACTGCGCCGGCGCGCGCCAAGGAGGATGCAGCCCTCATCGGTATAGCGGCAGGCATTGCTGAGGAAGTTGCGCAAAATCCGCGTCAGCAGCCGCAAGTCGGTACGGATCGCATACCCGCCGGTACGCGCGCGCAGGTTGAGGCCGGCTGCCTGGGCCACCGACTGGAACTCCGAGACCAGCGGCGCAAATAACTCATCCAGGCGATACAGCGCCACGTCCGGCTTGACCGCCGCCTGGTCGAGCCGCGAGATATCCAGCAGGTCGGTGAGCAAGTCCTCGGCGCCCTCCAGGGCCTGGTGGGTGCGTTCCACCAGTACCTGCTCGACGCTCGGCAAGTTGCGCTCGCGCAAGGTCGAGATCAGCAGCCGCGCGGCGTTCAGCGGTTGCAGCAGGTCATGGCTGGCGGCGGCGAGGTATTTGTCCTTGCTGCGATTGGCGGCCTGGGCGGCGTCGCGGGCGTCGCGCAGGTCCTGTTCGATCTGCTCGCGCTGGGCAATCTGCTGTTGCAGGTTGAGGTTGGCCTCCAGCAACTCGTCGGTGCGCGCGGCGACCCGCTGCTCCAGTTCGTCGTTGAGGCGGATGTAGCGATTGCGCTCGGCCTCCAGCTCGTCGAGCCGCGCGGTGAGTTCCGGGTAATGGCTCTTGCGCGCCGACTGGTCGCCCAGCCCCAGCAGCCCGGCCAGGGCGCGCTGTTGCGCGTCAGAGAGCTTCGCCATAGACGACCTCGACATCACGCTGGCTGGACTCGCGCGGGTTGGTGAGGATGCACGGGTCATGCATCGCATGCTGGGACAGAAACGGGATGTCGGCCATGCGCACGCCGTGCAGGCCGAGCGTCTCGTTGAAACCGATCGCGTGTTTGAGCGCAATCAGGTGCTCTACCAGCCGCGCGCAGATCTGCCGATGGTTGAGGCCACGGCAGTCGATGCCGAAGGTCTCGGCAATCACCTTGAACCGCTCCGGCGCCGAGCTGTAGTTGAACGCAACGACGTGCTCCACCAATACCGCGTTGCACAGGCCATGGGGCAAGTCGAGGAAGCCGCCCAGGCTGTGGGACATGGCGTGCACCGCCCCGAGGATCGCATTCGAAAACGCCAGCCCGGCCTGCATGCTGCCGAGCATGATTTTCTCGCGCAGGGCAATGTCGCCGGGGTTGGCGATCATCTGCACCAGGTTGCCGTTGATCAGGCGCATCGCCTCGAGCGCATGGGGGTCGGTAAGCGGGCCATGCCCGGTGGAGACGAACGCCTCGATGGCATGCACCAGCGCGTCGATGCCGGTACAGGCGGACAGGAACGGGTCCATGCTCGCGGTGGTTTCCGGGTCGATCAGCGACACGTCCGGCACCACCGCCTTGCTGACGATGGAGAACTTCATGCGTTCCTGTTGGTTGGAGATGATCACGAACTGCGACACGTCCGCCGAGGTGCCGGCCGTGGTGGGAATGAGGATCAAGGGCGGGCTGGGCACGCGAATGGTGTCCACGCCTTCGAACTCGAGGATGCTGCGCCCATGGGCGACCACAATGCCGATGGCCTTGCCGCAGTCCATCGGGCTGCCGCCACCGATGGCCACGATCACGTCGCAATGATTTTCGCGGTACACCTCGGCACCGAGCATCACTTCTTCGACGCGCGGATTGGGCGATACGGCGGTGTACAGGCAGTAGTCGATACCGAGGGCTTGCAGGCTGGCTTCGACATCGGCGACCCAGCCGGCGGCAATCACGCCGGGGTCGCTGACCACCAGCACCTTGCGCGCGCCGAAGGTCTTGGCGTAATTGCCGACGTTATGCCGGCAGCCGGCGCCAAAGATGATTTCAGGCGAGACGAATTTACGCAGGAGGCTCAGGTTTGGGCTCATTGTTAAGCCTGTTTCTTATTATTTTGGAAGATGCGCTCCACACTAACCGATCCGGCCGCGAAAGCAATCAGACCAAAGAGGCATCTTCCCTGCAGCACGCCAGATCAGCGGCTGGCGAAGTACATCGTCACTTCGAAGCCGATACGCAGGTCAGTGAAAGCGGGTTTGATCCACATGGGGAGCGTCCTCTTGTTGTGCCGGAAGATTCCGGTGAATCCATTAATGCACGCAGGATGGGCGAGGCGAATGCTACTTTCGAAGCAACCCTCACCCTGCATTAGTCGCGCAGGTACAACGATCGAATGGTAGGAGCCGGCAAGCCGGCTCCCACAGGTGCTTGCCCTTCAGGTCAGGGTCAGAAGAAACCCAGCGGGTTGATGTCGTAGCTCACCAGCAGGTTCTTGGTCTGCTGATAGTGGTCCAGCATCATCTTGTGGTTCTCACGCCCCACACCCGACTTCTTGTAGCCGCCGAACGCCGCGTGCGCCGGGTACAGGTGATAGCAGTTGGTCCACACCCGACCCGCCTTGATCGCCCGGCCCATGCGGTAGGCCCGGTTGATATCGCGGGTCCACAGCCCGGCGCCCAGGCCGAACTCACTGTCGTTGGCAATCGCGAGTGCCTCGGCCTCGTCCTTGAAGGTGGTCACGCCCACCACCGGGCCGAAGATTTCTTCCTGGAACACGCGCATCTTGTTGTGGCCCTTGAGCAGTGTCGGCTGGATGTAATAGCCGCTGGACAAATCCCCCTCCAAGCGCTCGGCCGCGCCGCCGGTGAGCAGCACCGCGCCCTCCTCCTGGGCGATTTTCAGGTAGGAGAGGATCTTTTCGAATTGCTGCTCGGAAGCCTGCGCGCCGACCATGGTCTCGGTGTCCAGCGGGTTGCCACGCTTGATCTTGACGATCTTCTTCATGACCTCGGCCATGAACGCTTCGTAGATCGACTCCTGCACCAGCGCCCGCGACGGGCAGGTGCACACTTCGCCCTGGTTGAAGAACGCCAGCACCAGCCCTTCGGCGGCTTTTTCGATGAATTGTGGCTCGGCCTGCATGATGTCTTCGAAGAAAATATTCGGCGACTTGCCGCCCAGCTCCACGGTGGACGGAATGATGTTCTCGGCGGCGGCATGCATAATGTGCGCGCCCACCGGAGTCGAGCCGGTAAAGGCGATCTTGGCAATGCGCTTGCTGGTGGCCAGTGCCTCGCCCGCCTCGCGGCCAAAGCCCTGGACGATGTTCAGCACGCCCGGCGGCAGCAGGTCGCCGACCAGCTCGGCAAACACCATGATCGACAGGGGCGTCTGCTCGGCCGGCTTGAGCACGATGCAGTTGCCGGCAGCCAGGGCCGGGGCGAGTTTCCATGCGGCCATCAGCAGCGGGAAGTTCCACGGAATGATCTGCCCGACCACGCCCAGCGGCTCGTGGAAGTGATAAGCGGCGGTCAGCTCGTTGATCTCGGCGGCACCGCCCTCCTGGGCGCGGATGCAGCCGGCGAAATAGCGAAAATGGTCAGCGGCCAGCGGCACATCGGCGTTGAGGGTTTCGCGCACGGCCTTGCCGTTGTCCCAGGTTTCGGTCACGGCCAGCACTTCGAGGTGCTGCTCGATGCGGTCGGCGATCTTCAGCAGCACCAGGGCACGGTCCTGGGCCGAGGTTTTGCCCCAAGCGTCGGCGGCGGCATGCGCAGCGTCGAGGGCCTTGTCGATATCGGCGGCGGTCGAGCGCGGGAATTCGGCGATCGCCTCACCGGTGACCGGTGAAGTGTTGGTGAAATACTCGCCATTGACCGGCGCGACGAACTCACCGCCGATGTAGTTGCCATAGCGCGGCTTGAAGCTGACGACGGCGCCGGGGGTGCCAGGTTGTGCGTAGATCATGGTGAGGCCTCTGTCTGTTGTGGGTATTGTCAGGGGTTGATGCGTTGCATCTGCGTGCGTTCGTATTGCGGGTACAGATGGGTCACGCTGCGGATCAATTCATAGCGGCTGAGGTTGATCGCCGCGAAACGTGCAGGGATCGGGCTGCGGATCAGCTCCGGCATGTCACTGCCGCGTGCAGCAGCGTCGCGCAGCAATTGATCGAGCCAGGTGAGGTAGTCGCGCATCTGCTCCAGCGGTTTGGCGTCGGTCGCCACAGGGCCGTGGCCAGGCACGATCAGGGTCCAGGGCAAGCCTTGCAGGGTGGCGATATCGCTCAGCCACACGGCCAGGCCCGGTGAGTGCGGGGTGGTGAGCGCACGCTGGTAGAACACCAGGTCACCGGCGAACAACACCCCCGTCTTCCGGTCGAGGATCGCCAGGTCCGCGCCGGTGTGGCCGCGCAGCTGCAGCAGTTGCAGCTCGTGACTGCCGAAGGTCTTCACACCCGGCTGCAGGGTTTCACCGGGCAGCACCACTTCGGTGCCGCGCATCCAGTCACCGACCAGGCGGTAGAGGTTCTCGGCCAGGCTGTCGCCCTGTTCATGCAGCAATGCGGTGGTGCCAGCGAGTGCGCCAATCGGCACGTCCTTGAACGCCTGGTTGCCCAGGGCATGGTCGGGGTGGTGGTGAGTCAGCAGCACCTGGATCACCGGTTTGTCGGTGACCCGGGCGATGGCCTGGCGCAACGCTTCGCCGTAGCGCCGGGACGGCCCGGTGTCGATCACCACCACGCCGGGCTCGGTGACGATAAACCCGACATTGACGATGTTGCCGCCATTGTCCTTGGCGAAATTGTCGGTGCTGCCTTCGAGCAACCAGGTGTTGTCGGCGATCAGCCGCGGCTTGAGGGCGTAATCCAGCTCGGCCAGCACCGGCAGGCTGAACAGGATCAGCCACAAGAGTGTCCAGCGCAGGGTCATGGGAGGGCCGCCTCGAACTGGCTGCCGCTGGTGTCGCGCAGGGTCAGGCGGGTGGGGCCGGTCGCCTGGATATCAAAGGCCAGGCTGGGGTTTTCGCTGACCGCGGGAAACAGCTCCAGCGTCGCCAATAACTGACCGTCGGCGCCGCGGAGTTCGGCCGTGTTGATAAAGAATTCGGGAATGCCGCTGACCATGCCGTTATCCATCGGGTGCGCGACTTGCAACTTGACGCGGCTGAATTCGGCGCGCGGGTAGCGCCCGCCGAACACTTCGCCGAGGTGCTCTTCCCAACCCGCCTGGGTGCGCACCACGCTGGGTGCGGTGCAGCCGCCGCCGGCCGCATCGATCAGGGTCGAGCCGACATGCCAGAGGCCGTCCCTGGTCAGCACCGCCGCGCGCAACGGCGTGGCCTGTTCGATGCGAATCCGGATCGACAACCACGGCAGCACACCCTCGCGGGGCTGGAAGTCGACGATTTTCGGCAACGGGTTCAACTCGGCCCAGGCGAGGATTTTCACCACCTCGCCCTTGAACGCGCGGGCGTCGATTTCCAGCGGCACCTGGCGCGCATCTTCGGCGAACGGCGGGGCCAGCAGCTTGACGCGCGCGTCGAACACGAAGGGCGCATTGTCGAGAAACCGCTGGTGGTAGTAATCCCACATCACCGACGGCACCGGGTCCACGGGCGCGCCCCAGGCCAGCATCGGCAACCAGCAGACCCACACCCCGCGCAGGCGCATGCCCTACTCCTCGACGTGCACGCTGTCGAGGTAGGTGCGCACTGCCCACAGGGCTTCCTGGCTCAGGTAGTCGGCCATTTTCGGCATGTAGACCCGGCCATCGCGCACCGCACCGTGGCGCACGCGTTCGACAAACCATTCATCGCCGGCGTCGCCCACATCGAGCATGCGCAGGTCGGGTGCGATCCCGCCGGACTTGGCTTCCAGGCCATGGCAGGCGGCGCAGTTCTGGTTGTAGGCCGAGGCACCGACTTCCACCGCCTTGTCGTGCTCGGGTGAGGTGCGATAGGGGTTGGTCGCGGCCCAGCCATCGGCGTCCAGCGGCACGCCGGCGTCTTTGATCGGGGTCAGGCCCTTGGTTTCCACGGCGGTCGGTGTGACGTTGCCGTGGGCCATGACGGACCCGGCACCGAGTACCCCGGCAAACAGGCAGGCGGTCATCCAGGCGTTGCGTTTTGTTGTCATTATTTTTTCCCTCAGGAGTGCACGCAAAACCTCTTGGCAGAGGCTATGGCAACCATCTTAGGAAGCGCTCGGCGGCACCCGTATGCTGCTTTGGTTGTCGGGTTCTCATCCGTTGGTAGCAGGCCTTGTGGGGCACTGCTAAATCAGAGGCGGTTCGGGAAATTGTCCCGGCAACACCGGGACTTTTTCCGTATTCGCACGCCCATGGACGTCGCACCCTGTGCAGGCCAAAACCTCCACTGGGAACTGCAACCATGACAATAAGATCGCTACCCGCCCTCTCACCCTTGAGTCTTGCCCTGCAAGCCTTTCTGCTGGTGGGCAGCCTGTCCCTCAGTGCTGCCAGCCATGCCGCTGCCGAACCTGCGAAGCAGACGCGCAACGTCACCTGGGAAGACATCGCCAACGACCACCTGACCACAAAGGACGTGCTGCAATACGGCATGGGCACCAACGCCCAGCGCTGGAGCCCGCTGGCCCAGGTCAATGACAAGAACGTGTTCAAGCTCACGCCAGCCTGGTCCTACTCGTTCGGCGACGAGAAACAGCGCGGCCAGGAATCCCAGGCCATCGTCAGCGACGGCGTGGTCTACGTCACCGGTTCCTACTCCCGCGTGTTCGCCCTCGACGCGAAGACCGGCAAACGCCTGTGGACCTACAACCACCGCCTGCCCGACAACATTCGCCCGTGCTGTGACGTGGTCAACCGTGGCGCGGCGATCTTCGGCGACAAGATCTACTTCGGCACCCTCGATGCGCGCCTGATCGCCCTCGACAAGAACACCGGCAAAGTGGTGTGGAACAAGAAATTCGGCGACCACGCCGCCGGCTACACCATGACCGGCGCCCCGGTGCTGATCAAGGACAAGGTCAGCGGCAAGGTGCTGCTGATCCACGGCAGCTCCGGCGATGAGTTCGGCGTGGTCGGCCAGCTTTATGCGCGCGACCCGGACACCGGCGAAGAAGTGTGGATGCGCCCGTTCGTGGAAGGCCACATGGGCCGCCTCAACGGCAAGGACAGCACCCCGACCGGCGACGTCAAGGCGCCATCGTGGCCGGATGACCCGACCACCGAAACCGGCAAGGTCGAGGCCTGGAGCCACGGCGGCGGCGCACCTTGGCAGAGCGCGAGCTTCGATGCCGAGACCAACACCATCATCGTCGGCGCCGGCAACCCGGGTCCGTGGAACACCTGGGCGCGGACCTCCAAGGACGGCAACCCACACGATTTCGACAGCCTCTACACCTCCGGCCAGGTCGGCGTCGACCCGAGCACCGGCGAAGTGAAGTGGTTCTACCAGCACACCCCGAACGATGCCTGGGACTTCTCCGGCAACAACGAACTGGTGCTGTTCGACTACAAGGACAAGGACGGCAAAGTCACCAAGGCTACCGGCCACGCCGACCGCAACGGCTTTTTCTATGTGGTCGACCGCACCAACGGCAAACTGCAGAACGCTTTCCCGTTCGTCGACAACATCACCTGGGCCAGCCATATCGACCTGAAGACCGGGCGTCCGGTGGAAAACGAAGGCCAGCGTCCGGCCAAACCGCTGCCGGGTGAAACCAAGGGCAAGCCGGTGGAAGTCTCGCCGCCGTTCCTGGGCGGCAAGAACTGGAACCCCATGGCCTACAGCCAGGACACTGGCCTGTTCTACATCCCGGGCAACCAGTGGAAAGAGGAATACTGGACCGAAGAGGTCAACTACAAGAAAGGCTCGGCGTACCTGGGCATGGGTTTTCGCATCAAGCGCATGTATGACGACCACGTCGGCACGTTGCGCGCGATGAACCCGACCACCGGCAAAGTGGTGTGGGAACACAAGGAACACCTGCCACTGTGGGCCGGCGTACTGGCAACCAAGGGCAACCTGGTGTTCACCGGCACCGGCGACGGCTTCTTCAAGGCCTTCGACGCGAAAACCGGCAAGGAGCTGTGGAAGTTCCAGACCGGCAGCGGCATCGTCTCGCCGCCGATCACCTGGGAACAGGATGGCGAGCAGTACATCGGCGTCACCGTCGGTTATGGCGGCGCGGTGCCGTTGTGGGGCGGCGACATGGCCGAGCTGACCAAGCCGGTGGCACAAGGGGGTTCGTTCTGGGTGTTCAAGATCCCGAGCTGGGACCTGAAAACCGCCCAGAAGTAACCCCTACGAGAATGCGGGGTCGCCTTTTGTGGCGAGCGGGCATGCCCCGCGCTGGGCTGCGAAGCGGCCCCGGCATTCTTCCTGTCGCATCGGCTGCTGCGCAGCCGGTGCGACAGGTACCCCGCCACCTTCGAGGTCTCGTCATGAAATACCTGCCCTTGTTACTCCTGCTGTCCCTGCCCCTGGCCCACGCCGACGATGGCGACGACGCGCCCTTGGTGATCAACGGCTGCACCATCGCCGAACACAGCCAGTGCCCTGGCGCCAATCTCAAGGGCGCCAACCTGAGCAATCAAAACCTGAGCAAGATGAACCTGGCCGGCGCCGACTTGCGCGAGGCCGATCTGCGCCACGCCAACCTCGACCTGGCCAACCTGGAAAAAGCCCAGCTGCAAGGCGCCAACCTGACCCGCGCGAGCCTGCAGCAGAGCAACCTGCGCCTGGCCAATTTCACCGACGCGACGTTGATGGCGATCCAGGGCTGGGGCCTCTTCGCCCAGGGGGCGCAATTCGAGAATGCCAACCTCAGTGCGGCCTACCTGCAATTTGCGCGGCTGTCCGGAGCCAAGCTGCACAAGGCCAACCTGCGCGCGGCGGACCTGGAAATGACCTGGCTGAGCAAGGCCGACCTGCAAGGGGCGGACCTGCGCGATGCAAATCTGCAGGAAGCCAAGTTCGGTGAAAGCAATCTGGAAAACGCCACCCTGACCGGTGCGCGCCAGCATTACGGGAATTTCCAGGACGCGAACATGGAAGGCTGCAAGGACTGCCCCACCACCTGGGATCGCTAGAACGCCGCGGATCAACATGTGGGAGCGGGCTTGTTCGCGAAAGCGCCGGGTCAGTCAGCACACCTGATACTGACACCGCGTATTCGCGAGCAAGCCCGCTCCCACAGGGTCCGCGTGCATCAGGTAGAGATCAGCCCGCCACTCGCACTACGCCCATATCGATGCCCAGGTGGACCAGTTCGGCATGGGAACTCACCTGCAATTTACTCTTGAGCAAGGTCAGGTGGTTGGACACCGTCTTGCTGCTGATACTCAGCTGGGCCGCGATCGAGCGTGCCGGGGTGCCTTTGGCGAGCATCAGGAAAATCTCCAGCTCGCGCTGGGTCATGCCCTGCAGGCGACGGTCGGTGGGATGATAGGCCAGTTGCGTGGCCAGGTCCTGTTCGATGTAGGTGTGGCCGTCGAGGATGCGCTGCACCGCCTCAAGCATCACCGCCGGCGAGGCGTTTTTGGTCAGGTAACCGGCGGCGCCGGCGTCCAGGGCCTGGCGCACCACCGGCAGTTCCGCATGCTGGCTGAAGAACAATACGCGCAACTGCGGCAGGCGCTGGCGCAGGCGGCGAGTGGTTTCCAGGCCGCTGATCCCCGGCAGGCCGAAGCCGATGATCACCAGCGCGGGCACCGCCTCGTGCACCCGCGCCAGGGCCTCCTCGCCGCTCGCCGCTTCACGGACCACCACGCCCGGCAGCCCGTCGCGCAGCAGGCCTGCATACCCCAGGCGGACCACGGCGTGATCATCGACCAGCAGGATGTTCATAGTGCCTCCAATGGCAGCGTATCTTCCCCATGCTAGAACCCCGGGGTCTGCCGCGACCTACTACTTTGGTACTGGTTTTGCTGTCTATCGTCGCATTCCCAAGGCAGCGCGACTCACGTGTAATGGGCGCATAACGATAAGGATTGCCTTGCCATGCTGCCCGCTCGACTGCCCCTCGTGGCACTGCTGTGCCTGTTCGTCGGCTACACCTGCGCCGACACCCCGCTGTTTTCCGCCGAAGGCTACCGTCTCAGCCTGTACCGCAGCCCTACGCCCGACCAACTGCCAGGCGCGACGATTGTCGACACCCCGGCCCTGCAAACCCTGCTGCGCCAGACGCCCGCGCCGGTGCTGGTCGATGTGTACCGCCGCCAGTGGCTGCAAGGCCGCTTCATCGAGGACCAGCCGCATGCCAACGTGCCCGGCAGCCACTGGCTGGCCAATACCGGCGACGGCGACCTCACGCCGGAATGGCAGGGTTATTTCGTGCGGCACCTGTACAAATACACCCACGGCGACCTGAACCGGCCGCTGGTGTTCTACTGCCGCGCCGATTGCTGGCTGAGTTGGAACGCGGTAAAACGAGCCGCCAACCTGGGCTATACCTCTGTGTATTGGTACCGCGATGGCTTGGACGCATGGGAAGCGGCGAAACTGCCAGTGACGGCTGCAGCACCCGAACCCTTTGAATAAAAATCCACAACAAGAAGGTGAACGGCCATGTACAAAATTCTGATTGCCGACGATCACCCGCTGTTTCGCGAGGCGATCCATAACGTCATCAGCGACGGGTTCCCCGGCAGCGACGTGATGGAAACCGCCGACCTGGACAGTGCCCTCGCGCTGACCCAGGAACACGACGACCTCGACCTGATCCTGCTCGACCTGAACATGCCCGGCATGCACGGCCTCAATGGCCTGATCAACCTGCGCAACGAATCGCCGACCATCCCGGTGGTGATTGTCTCCGCCGAGCAGGACAAGCAGATCGTGCTGCAGGCCATCACCTATGGCGCCGTGGGGTTTATCACCAAGTCTTCGCCGCGCCTGCAGATGACCGAGGCGATCCAGCAGATTCTCAACGGCAATGTGTACCTGCCGCCGGACATCATCCGCACCCAGAAGCCCGGCACGCACCGGCGCCTCAACGAAAACCCCGGCTTCGCCCCCGAGCTGCTGCAAGCCCTGACCCGCAAGCAGCTGCTGGTGCTGGAGCGCATGACCAAGGGCGAGTCGAACAAGCAGATCGCCTACACCCTGGAGATTGCCGAGACCACGGTGAAGGCTCACGTGTCGGCGATCCTGCGCAAATTGAATGTGCATAACCGGGTGCAGGCGATCCTCAGTGCCGGGGACATTGATTTCGGCTCCTACCTGCGTCGCTGATCCTGCCCAGCTCCCCACGCCTACAGGGCGACGTGTTGGCCGAGCAAGTGACTCATCGCCGTCTTGAGCTTCATCGGCCGCACCGGCTTGTGCATCAGCGTGTGCCCCAGCTCGCGGATCTGCAGCTTCAACTCATTGCTGTAGTTGGCGGTGATCATCATCGCCGGGATCGCACGACCGCGCCGGGCGTTGATGCGGGCGACGGCGTCCACGCCGTTCTGGTCGTGGTCGAGGTGGTAGTCGGCGATCAGCAGGTCCGCCTCGGCATGGTAGTTGTCCACTTGCCGCGCCAGGTCCTGCTCTGACAACGCCGTCACTACGCAACAGCCCCAGCCTTCGAGCAAGGTGCGCATTCCCGCGCAGATCGCCGCATCGTTATCCAGCACCCACACCCGCGCGCCCTGCAGGCGCTCCAGCAGCGGCTCGCTCATGCACGGTATCGGCAAGGACCTGGGCGCGGTGGTGCTCAACGGCATCTCCACCGAAAACATCGAGCCCTGGCCCGGCCAGGACCTGACGCTGATGCGATGGCCGAGTATCCCGGCGATTTTCTCCACGATCGCCAGCCCCAGGCCCAGGCCGCGATCCTGGTCCGGGCGCTGCACATCACCGCGCTTGAACTCCTGGAAAATCTCCTCCAGCCGCTCCTCGGCAATGCCCATGCCGCTGTCCCACACCTGGATCAACACGCGCTGGTGCTGGCGTCGGCAGCCCAGCACCACGCGGCCCTTGTAGGTGTAGCGAATCGCGTTGCTGAGCAGGTTGCGCAGGATCCGCGCGAGCAGCTGGATGTCACTGTGCACCAGCGCCGAGCAGCCGACAAAATGCAACTGCAGGCCTTCGCTGCGGGCCAGCTCGGTGTACTCCGCCGCCAGGTTATCGAGCAACTCGCTCAGGGCGAACGGGGCGATATCGGCCTTGATCACCCCGGCATCCAGCTTGGAAATATCCACCAGGGTGCCCAGCAGGTTTTCCACGTCTTCCAGGGAATTGCTCACGTTGCGCACCAGGGTTTCGCTGGGGCGTTCCAGTAATGCACTGGTAAACAGCCGCGCCGCGTTCAGCGGTTGCAGGAGGTCGTGGCTGACGGCAGCGAGGAATTTGGTTTTCGACAGGTTGGCCTGCTCGGCCTCGCGCTTGGCCTCGCGCAGGCGTGCTTCCATGCGCCGGCGCTCGTCGATTTCCTTCAACAACTGGCCGTTGAGCGAGGTCAGTTCCGAGGTGCGCTGGGCCACGCGCTGCTCCAGGTGCTGATAGGCCTGGTGCAGGGCTTCGGCGGTGCGCCGGCGTTCGGTGATGTCGCGGATCAGCACGAAAATCCCCACCACTTCACCGTTGGCGAGCATGTTCGGCACATAGGAGCGCAGCATGTAGCGCTCCTGGTTATTGATGTTGGTCTCGGCGAACTCAAAGGTCACGCTCTCCCCGGCCAGGGCGCGGGCGACGTAGGCATCCAGGCGTTGGCAATGCTGCTCGCTGTGGACTTCGCGCAGGCTCTGGCCAAGCATCATCCCGCGCGGCCAGCAGTACCATTCTTCATAGACTTTATTGGTGAACTCGTAGACCAGGTCGGCATTCAGGTAGCCGATCAGGGCCGGCACGTTGTCGGTGATCAGGCGAATCCAGCGCTCGCTGGCCTGGGCCTGCTGCGCCGCCACCTGTTCGCCGCGCAGGGCTTCGGCACGCAGCCGGGCGTTGATCAGCAGGTGGTTGCTGGCCTTGAGTTCGGCCATCGCCTGGTTCAGCGCGTCGGTGCGTTCGCGGACTTGCTCGGCCAGCACCACCGAATGCTGAAAGGTGGTGTAGGGGTTGTTGCCCTGGGTCATGCCGGACTCGATGCGCTCGATCAGCGCCGCATTGATCCGCGCCAACTTGTGGTTGTCCTGTTGCAGCCGGGCGACCTCGGCGAGCAGCTCAGCGCCGGCCACGGGCAATGGCGACCCCGGTGAAGGTCTGGTTGATGTGCATGCCATTGAACTGTTCTCCGTAGGTGTTGAACCCCATCACCCGCTGGTCACGCAGCAAGCCACCGATCTGCTCCAGGGTGCCGGTGTCTTCCAGCTCCAGGCGGCGCAGGAAGCAGTCGCAGCCGATGGTCAGCAGCAGGTCGCCGAGCCGCGCGTGCAGGCCATCGAACAGGCCTTGCAGGTTCGGCAGGATCGGCCCGGGCTTCATCACGGTGAGGACGATGCCGTTTTCCACCGCGCAGTAGAAACTCAGGCTCAGGTCGGCGTGCACTTGCTGGATCGCGCGCACGTAGTACTGGTCGTGGATGCGCACCGCGAGGGGGTGGGCGGCGAAGAGGCGGTGGTCGAGGTCGGCCACGGCCACGCCGATGTGCCGCGCGTACTCCTCGGCGGCGGGTTCGGCGTTGAGCTCGAACACACGGCGTGACGGGCTGTCGGCGCCGGTCACCACCAGCTTCTCGGTGCGCGGCAGGATGTGGTGGGTGGTGAAGACCTCGAAGTCCAGCCAGGTGTTGACCAGCACCACCACCGCCGCGCCGCTGTGGAAAGCGCCGTTGAAGTACACGTGGGTGTCGGTGAGGAAGTTGTCGTCGCCGGCCGAACCGCCGAAGTGCGGGATGTCGCCGAGCGCCGCGCTGAGGGCGGCGAGCACCATTTCTTCACGGCTGGACAGGCCATCGAGCAAGGTCAGGGCGAAGGTATTGCCTTTGATCGGCGCCAGGGTATTGCTGCGACAGCCGCCGACCAGCCGCTCGACCATGTCCTGGGCGTTGATCAGGCTGAAGTGTTCAACCTGGTCGATGAGTTCGGTGGCAATGGAGAAGTGCGCGTGATTGAACCCCACCGCCGTGATGCAATTGCGGCCATAACCTTGGGGCGTGATCTCGCCGGCACTGGTGCAACCCACCACACGCACACTGCCAAAGCACTGCTGCAGGGCCTGGCCGAGTGCCTGGAGGTCGTAGGAAGCGGAACAGAAAAACAGCACGAACCCCAGGTACGGATGCAGCAGTTGCCGCGCCAACTCCTCGGCCGCCTGCCCGGCATCGGCGGCCTGGGACATGGCACTGACTACGCCTTCACTGTTGTGCATCGCTGGTTCCCCCTCTGAAGCATGAGTGTACGAAGGCCCGGGGGTGGGACCTATGCTACTTGGGTACTGGGTGGGGGGATGCGATGGGATGAATTGTCGTGGCGTCGCGGCGTTTCACATCAGACCGCCGCCTTGACCAACATGCCGGCCGCCACCAGCACGCACAGGCTGGCAAACCCGACCTGCAGGGTTCGCGCGGGAATCACCGAGCACAGGCGTCGGCCGATCAACATGCCGACAATGCTCGCGGCGATGAACACCCAGCCCATCGGCTCGATGCGCACACCGGCGTGGAACGCGCCGACCACGCCGATCAGCGAGATCAGGCTGATCACCATCAGCGAAGTGGCGACGATGCCGCGCATCTGCACATCGGTGAGTTGCTTGAACGCCGGCACGATCAGGAAGCCACCGCCGACCCCGAGCAGGCCGGACACGGCGCCCGTGACCGCACCAAGGGCGGCGAGTGTCGCGCTGCACTTGGCGGTCCAGGCCAGACGCCCGGTCTGCTGGTCGAGCATGCAGTTCTTCTGGCCCCAGGACGCGGCGCCATGGTCACTCGGCCCGGCTTCGACCTTTTCGCGCTGCAACATGCGCCAGGCCACCAGCACCATCAGCGCGCTGAACAGGCCCATCAGCAGCGCTTCCGGCATCTGGTGGGCAAGGAACACCCCCAGCGGCGAGAACAGCGCGCCGAGCAAGGCGATCAACAGCGCGGCACGGTACCGCACCAGGCCATGGCGCAGGCCGTCAATCGCACCCACCGCCGCCGCCGCACCCACCGCCAGCAAGGACACGGGCGCGGCCTGGGTCATGCTCAGGCCCAAGCCGAGCACCAACGCCGGCACGCCAAGGATGCCGCCGCCCGCGCCGGTCAAGCCCATGACCAGGCCCATCAAGATGCCTAAAACACTCGCCAGCAGCATTCAGTCCACCTTGCTCAAGCGGGTCAGCCACTCGCGACCCTTGAGCATGCCGTTCCAGTAGAACCACGGCAGCAACGTCGCCTTGAGGAACCACATCGAACGCCGCGCGCGGGTCGGGTCGAGGGGAAAGGTCGACAACAGCTTGCCGCCATAGCCGAACTCGGCCAGCACCACCTTGCCCTTCTCCACCGTCAGCGGGCAGGAGCCGTAGCCGTCGTATTTGAGCGGCAATGGTGCCTGTTTGCGCAGGGCCAGCAGGTTTTCGGCGACCACCACGATTTGCTTGCGCACGGCGGCAGCGGTCTTGGCATTGGTGGTGCCGCACACATCGCCCAGCCCGAAGATGTGCGGGTAGCGCAGGTGTTGCAGGCTATGGGGGTTCACTTCGCACCAACCGGCGGCGTCGGCCAGTGCGCTCTGGTGGATAAACTCCGGTGCGACCTGGGGTGGCACCACGTGCAGCAGGTCGAAGGATTTCTCGACCACGGTGACGTTGCCCTCGGCATCCTTCACGTCGAACCAGGCCTTGCGTGCCGGGCCGTCGACTTTCACCAGGTTGGCATTGAATGCCAGGCGGGCGTTGTACTTCTCCACGTATTTCATCAGCGGCGGCACGAAGGTCGCGACCCCAAACAGCGCCGCACCGGCGAGGTTGAATTCGACGTCGATATTGTTCAGATGACCTTGCTTGAGCCAATGGTCGCAGGACAGGTACAGGGCCTTCTGCGGTGCGCCCGCGCATTTGATCGGCATCGCCGGCTGGGTAAAGATCGCCTTGCCGCCCTTCAATTGCTGCACCAACTGCCAGGTGTAGGCCGCGTACTGATAGCTGTAGTTGGAGGTCACGCCATTGCGGCCCAGCGTGTCCTGCAGCCCCTCGATCTTCTCCCAGGCCAGGCGCAGGCCGGGGCAGACGATGAGGTTCTGCCAGGTCACGCGCTGGCCGTTGTCGAGTACCAGGGTGTGTTCGTCGGGCAACAGCTCGGTGACCGCAGCCTGCACCCAGGTCACGCCATTGGGCAGCACATCGGCCAGCGGGCGGCGGGTCTTTTCCAGGTCATAGGCACCACCGCCCACCAACGTCCAGGCCGGCTGGTAGCAATGGTGGTCGCTGGGTTCGATCAGGGTGATGTTCAGGTGGGGGTCGCGCTTGAGCAGGCTGGCCAGCAGGCCGATGCCCGCCGAACCGCCGCCGATGACTACGATATCGCCACTGATGGTAGGGCCCCAGTGTTGGTCATTCATGGTCGATCGCCTTTCTTATACATGCACACAAGGGTCGCTGCCGGATGGCGTCACGCCCAGCTTTTCATGACCGCGCCGCAGTACAGCCCGGACAAGGTCTTCATCACTTGGATCACTTCGTGGCTGGCCAGCCCGTAGAAGATGTATTTGCCTTCCCGACGGGTGGCGACCAACCCTTCATCGCGCAAGATGCCCAACTGTTGTGACAGCGTCGGTTGGCGCACGCCGGTCATGGTTTCCAGCTCGCCGACGTTGCGCTCGCCCTGGGTCAGCTGGCAGAGGATCAACAAACGGTCTTCGTTGGCCAGCGCCTTGAGCAAGGAACAGGCCTTGGACGCCGATGCGCGCAACTGGGCGACTTCGCCCTCACTCAGAGTAGATTCCATTTGCCTCGGGTCCTTTCTGTCACTTAAGCTCAAAACATTATGTGTAAATGTAAACTGATTGTAACCACTTTTTTCTTCACCAGGGACCGCCGCCATGCCAGCGTTGATTCAAGCCTTTCTGGACGAGGCATCGTCGACCTACACCTACGTCGTGCATGAAACCGACGGTGGCCCCTGCGCCATCGTTGACTCGGTGCTCAACTACGACCCGGCTTCGGGGCGCACCGACACGGCCCAGGCCGACAAGGTCATCGCCTTCGTCCGCGAGCACGACCTGCACGTGCAATGGCTGCTGGAAACCCACGCGCATGCCGATCACCTGTCCGCGGCGCCGTACCTGCGCCGCCTCCTGGGCGGCAAGATTGCCATCGGCGCGTCCATCAGCAAGGTGCAGGGCGTCTTCAAGCACCTGTTCAACCTGGAGCCGGAGTTTCGCGTGGACGGCTCGCAGTTCGACCACCTGTTTGCGCCGGACGAGGTGTTTCATATCGGCAACCTCAAGGCCCAGGCGCTGCACGTGCCGGGGCATACGCCGGCGGACATGGCTTACCTGATCGACGACCAGTTGATCCTGGTGGGCGACACGTTGTTCATGCCGGACGTGGGCACGGCGCGCTGCGACTTCCCCGGCGGCGATGCGCGGCAGTTGTATGCGTCGATGCGCAAGCTCTTGGCGTTTCCCCCGCAGACCCAGCTGTATGTGTGCCATGACTATCCGCCCGAGGGCCGCGAGGCCAAGTGCCTGACGACCGTGGCCGAGCAGCGCGCGGGCAATATTCATGTGCATGACGGGGTCGATGAAAACGCGTTTGTCGAGATGCGCACCACGCGCGATGCCGGGCTGGGGATGCCGACATTGCTGCTGCCGGCGATCCAGGTGAACGTGCGCGCGGGCAATCTGCCGCCGGCTGAGGAGAATGGCGTGACGTACCTGAAGATCCCCCTCAACCAACTGTAAAAACGTCAATCCCGTGTGGGAGCTGGCTTGCCTGCGATGGCGGTGTATCAGGTGCAGATAAGCTCGCTGGCCCAGCGCTTTCGCAGGCAAGCCAGCTCCCACATTCGATCTCCATGCACCCGGGGACCTAGGCCTCACCCCCAATCCCCTGTGGGAGCGGGCTTGCTCGCGAAGGCGGTGTATCAGGTGCAGATAAGCTGGCTGGCCCACCGCTTTCGCAGGCAAGCCAGCTCCCACATTTGTCCTCGGTTGTGTCAGGGTTGGGGATGTCGAGGTTATTGCCGGCTGAGGATTATGGCGTGACGTTCCTGAAGATCGCCCTCAACCCACTGTAAAAACATCGATCCCGTGTGGGAGCTGGCTTGCCTGCGATGGCGGTGTATCAGGTGCAGATAAGCTGGCTGGCCCACCGCTTTCGCAGGCAAGCCAGCTCCCACATTCGATCTCCATGCACCCGGGGACCTAGGCCTCACCCCTAATCCCCTGTGGGAGCGGGCTTGCTCGCGAAGGCGGTGTATCAGGTGCAGATAAGCTGGCTGGCCCACCGCTTTCGCAGGCAAGCCAGCTCCCACATTTGTCCTCGGTTGTGTCAGGGTTAGGGATGTCGAGGTTATTGCCGGCTGAGGAGAATGGCGTGACGTACCTGAAGATCGCCCTCAACCCACTGTAAAAACATCGATCCCGTGTGGGAGCTGGCTTGCCTGCGATGTCGGTGTATCAGGTGCAGATAAGCTGGCTGGCCCAGCGCTTTCGCAGGCAAGCCAGGTTCCACATGTTGGGCTGTGTTTGGATCTGTGAGAGCGGTGTCAATCAATTGCCGAGGCTGATGCCATTGGCCGGCAGCGGCAGCGCGGTTTTGTAGCGCACTTGCTTGAGCGCAAAGCTGGAGCGGATGTTGGCCACGCCCGGCACCTTGGTCAGGAAATCCATCATGAAGCGCTCCAGCGACTGGATCGTCGGCACCAGCACGCGGATCAGGTAGTCCGGGTCGCCAGCCATCAGGTAGCACTCCATCACTTCGGGACGGTCGGAAATCGCCCCCTCGAACTGCTGCAACGCCAGTTCGTTCTGCTTTTCCAGGCTCACATGGATGAACACGTTGACGTGCAGCCCCAGCAGGTCGGCATCGAGCAGCGTGACCTGGTCACGAATCAGCCCAAGTTCCTCCATCGCCTTGACCCGGTTGAAACACGGCGTCGGCGACAGGTTGACCGAGCGGGCGAGGTCGGCGTTGGTGATCCGCGCATTCTCCTGCAGGGCGTTGAGAATGCCGATATCGGTACGGTCCAGTTTGCGCATGAGACAAAATCACCTGTTTATTATGTTTATGCAGTTTTTTTATCCGCAAATGATCCCGAGCGCAATGAAACACAGATAAATATTCTTCTACGCCACGCCTATGATTGTTGTAGGACAAGATTTCTTCTACCCGAAGACTGACTGTCAGCTAGCGCGCCCACTACAAGAAATTCACAAGATAGAGCGTAGAAAGCCATGACCCAGCAGTACGAACCACTGCGCCTGCACGTGCCTGAACCCTCAGGCCGCCCCGGCTGCAAGACCGACTTTACCTACCTGCGCCTGACCGACGCCGGCCTGGTGCGCAAACCCGCCATCGACGTAGAACCCGCCGACACCGCCGACCTGGCCAAGGGCCTGATCCGCGTCCTCGACGACCAGGGCCAGGCCCTGGGCCCGTGGGCCGAAGGCGTCCCGGTGGAGATCCTGCGCAAAGGCATGCGCGCGATGCTCAAGACGCGCATCTTCGACAACCGCATGGTCGTCGCCCAGCGTCAGAAAAAAATGTCGTTCTACATGCAAAGCCTTGGCGAAGAAGCCATCGGCAGCGCCCAGGCCCTGGCCTTGAACATCGACGACATGTGCTTCCCCACCTACCGCCAGCAAAGCATCCTGATGGCCCGCGACGTGCCGCTGGTGGACCTGATCTGCCAACTGCTGTCCAACGAGCGCGACCCGCTCAAGGGTCGCCAGCTGCCGATCATGTACTCGGTCAAGGACGCGGGTTTCTTCACCATTTCCGGCAACCTCGCCACACAATTCGTGCAAGGTGTGGGCTGGGGCATGGCCTCGGCGATCAAGGGCGATACCAAGATCGCCTCCGCCTGGATCGGCGACGGCGCCACGGCCGAATCGGACTTCCACACCGCCCTCACCTTCGCCCACGTCTACCGCGCGCCGGTGATCCTCAACGTGGTCAACAACCAATGGGCAATCTCCACCTTCCAGGCTATCGCCGGCGGTGAAGCCACCACCTTCGCCGGACGCGGCGTGGGCTGCGGCATCGCTTCCCTGCGGGTCGACGGCAACGATTTCATCGCGGTGTACGCCGCCTCCGCCTGGGCTGCCGAGCGTGCGCGCCGCAACCTCGGCCCGACCCTGATCGAATGGGTCACCTACCGCGCCGGTCCGCACTCAACCTCCGATGATCCGTCCAAATACCGGCCTGCCGACGACTGGAGTCACTTCCCGCTGGGCGACCCGATTGCCCGTCTCAAGCAGCACCTGATCAAGATTGGCCAGTGGTCCGAAGAGGAGCACGCGGCGGTCAGCGCTGAACTGGAAGCCGAAGTGATTGCGGCCCAGAAAGAAGCCGAACAGTACGGCACCCTGGCCGGTGGCCAGATTCCAAGCGCCGCGACCATGTTCGAAGACGTCTATAAAGAGATGCCGGAGCACTTGAAGCGCCAGCGTCAAGAGTTGGGGATCTGACATGAACGATCACAACAACAACATCGAATTGGAAACCGCCATGACCACCACCACCATGACCATGATCCAGGCCCTGCGCTCGGCCATGGATGTGATGCTTGAGCGTGACGACAATGTGGTGGTATTCGGCCAGGACGTCGGTTACTTCGGCGGCGTATTCCGTTGCACCGAAGGCTTGCAGACCAAGTACGGCAGTTCGCGGGTGTTCGACGCGCCCATCTCCGAAAGCGGCATTATCGGCGTGGCCGTGGGCATGGGCGCCTATGGCCTGCGTCCGGTGGCAGAAATCCAGTTCGCCGACTACGTCTACCCGGCGACCGACCAGATCATCTCCGAAGCCGCGCGCCTGCGTTATCGCTCGGCCGGCCAGTTCACAGCGCCGCTGACCATGCGCATGCCTTGCGGCGGCGGCATCTACGGCGGCCAGACCCACAGCCAGAGTATCGAAGCGGTCTTCACCCAGGTCTGCGGCCTGCGCACCGTGATGCCGTCCAACCCGTATGACGCCAAGGGCCTGCTGATCGCCTCGATCGAAAACGATGACCCGGTGATCTTCCTCGAGCCCAAGCGCCTGTACAACGGCCCGTTCGACGGCCACCACGACCGCCCGGTGACGCCGTGGTCCAAGCACCCGCAAGCGCAGGTGCCGGACGGTTACTACACCGTGCCGCTGGACGTGGCCGCCATCGTGCGTCCGGGCTCGGCCGTCACCGTGCTGACCTACGGTACCACCGTGTATGTGTCGCAAGTTGCCGCCGAGGAAACCGGCATCGACGCCGAAGTCATCGACCTGCGCAGCCTGTGGCCACTGGACCTGGAAACCATCGTCAAGTCGGTGAAAAAGACCGGCCGTTGCGTGGTGGTGCATGAAGCCACCCGCACCTGCGGCTTTGGTGCCGAGTTGGTGTCGCTGGTGCAGGAGCATTGTTTCCATCACCTGGAAGCGCCGATCGAACGCGTCACCGGTTGGGACACCCCCTACCCGCACGCGCAGGAGTGGGCGTATTTCCCAGGGCCGTCCCGAGTGGGCGCGGCGTTGAAACGGGTCATGGAGGTCTGAATGGGCACGCACGTTATCAAGATGCCGGACATTGGCGAAGGCATCGCGGAAGTTGAACTGTCGGTGTGGCACGTGAAGGTCGGCGACATGGTCGTCGAAGACCAGGTGCTGGCGGATGTAATGACCGACAAGGCAATGGTGGACATTCCCTCGCCGGTGCACGGCAAGGTGATTGCCCTCGGCGGCGAGCCGGGTGAAGTCATGGCCGTGGGCAGTATCTTGATCAGTATTGAAGTCGAAGGCGCCGGTAACGCCAAGGAAGCGCCTGCGGTAAGTGAACCAGTGCAAGCCGCTGCCGTGGTCGAAGCCAAACCGGCGCCGGTTGAAAGCAAGCCGGCACCGGCAGTCATCAAGGCCCAGGCGCCCGTGGCGCGTGAAGCCGACGAACGCCCGCTGGCCTCCCCCGCCGTGCGCAAGCATGCGCTGGATGCCGGGATCCAGCTGCGCCTGGTCCAGGGCTCCGGCCCGGCGGGGCGCATTCTGCACGAAGACCTGGACGCTTACTTGCTGCAGCGCCCGGCGCACCATCACAGCGCTGCCAACCCCTACGCCGAACGCACCAGCGAAGAACAGATCCCGGTGATCGGCATGCGCCGCAAGATCGCCCAGCGCATGCAGGATGCTACCCGGCGCGCCGCGCATTTCAGCTACGTGGAAGAGATCGACGTCACCGCCCTCGACGAGCTGCGCGTGCACCTCAACGAGAAGCATGGCGCCACCCGCGGCAAGCTGACCCTGCTGCCGTTCATCGTGCGGGCGATGGTCGTGGCGTTGCGCGACTTCCCGCAGATCAACGCGCGCTATGACGACGAAGCCCAGGTCATCACCCGCCTCGGCGCGGTGCATGTGGGTGTCGCCACCCAGAGCGACGTCGGCCTGATGGTACCGGTGGTGCGACACGCCGAAGCCCGCAGCCTGTGGGGCAACGCCGAGGAAATCGCGCGCCTGGCCACGGCCGCACGCAATGGCAAGGCCAGCCGCGATGAATTGTCGGGTTCGACCATTACCCTGACCAGCCTGGGCGCGCTCGGCGGCATCGTCAGCACCCCGGTGCTGAACTTGCCCGAAGTGGCCATCGTCGGCGTCAACCGTATCGTTGAGCGACCGATGGTGATCAAGGGCCAGATCGTGGTGCGCAAGATGATGAACCTCTCCAGCTCCTTCGACCACCGCGTGGTCGATGGCATGGACGCGGCGCAATTCATCCAGGCCATCCGTGGCCTGCTCGAACAACCCGCCAGCCTGTTCCTGGAGTAAGGGCATGACTCAGACATTGAATACCACGCTGCTGATCATCGGCGGCGGACCTGGCGGTTACGTGGCAGCAATCCGGGCTGGCCAGCTGGGCATCCCGACCATCCTGGTGGAAGGCCAGGCGCTGGGCGGCACCTGCCTGAACATCGGCTGTATCCCGTCCAAGGCCCTGATCCACGTGGCCGAACAGTTCCAGCAAACCATCCACCACAGCCAGGGCTCGCAACTGGGCATCGAAGTGGACGTGCCAACCCTGGACATCCGCAAGAGCGTGGAATGGAAAGATGGCATCGTCGACCGCCTGACCACCGGCGTTGCCGCGCTGCTGAAGAAGCACAAGGTGCAGGTGATCCACGGCTGGGCCAAGGTGGTAGACGGCAAGACCATCGACGTCGGCGACCAGCGCATCCAGTGCGAGCACCTGCTGCTGGCCACCGGTTCGAAAAGCGTCAACCTGCCGATGTTGCCGATTGGCGGGCCGATCATTTCCTCCACCGAGGCCCTGGCGCCAACTCGCGTGCCCAAGCGCCTGATCGTGGTCGGTGGCGGTTATATCGGCCTGGAACTGGGGATTGCCTATCGCAAGCTTGGCGCGCAAGTCAGCGTCGTCGAAGCCCAGGACCGCATCCTGCCCGCCTACGACGCCGAGCTGACCCAGCCGGTGGCCGAATCCCTCAAGCACCTGGGCGTGAAGCTGTATCTCAAGCACAGTGTCACCGGGTTCGACAACAATAGCCTGCAGGTCCGCGATCCGAATGGCGACACCGTGTCGCTGGACGCCGATCAGGTACTGGTTGCCGTGGGTCGCAGACCCAACACCCAGGGTTGGAACCTCGAGGCACTGAACCTGGAAATGAATGGCGCCGCGATCAAGATCGACAGCCGTTGCCAGACCAGCATGCGCAATGTGTGGGCGATCGGCGACCTCAGCGGCGAACCGATGCTCGCGCACCGCGCCATGGCCCAGGGTGAAATGGTCGCCGAACTGATCAGCGGCAAGTCCCGCGAATTCAACCCGGCCGCCATCCCGGCCGTGTGTTTCACCGACCCCGAGCTGGTAGTGGTCGGCAAGACCCCGGACGAGGCCAAGGCGGCCGGACTGGATTGCATCGTGTCGAGTTTCCCGTTCGCGGCGAATGGCCGGGCCATGACCCTGGAGTCGAAAACCGGCTTCGTGCGGGTGGTGGCGCGGCGGGACAATCACCTGATCGTCGGCTGGCAGGCCGTGGGCGTCGGCGTGTCCGAGCTGTCCACCGCCTTCGGCCTGAGCCTGGAAATGGGCGCGCGCCTGGAAGACGTGGCCGGCACCATCCACGCCCATCCGACGCTCGGCGAAGCCGTGCAGGAAGCCGCTTTAAGGGCCCTGGGCCACGCGCTGCACCTTTAACAACCGCGGGGAGACCATCGCAGGCAAGCCAGCTCCCACAGGTAAAATGCATTGCAAATGGGGGCGCTGGCTTGCCTGCGATAGCGGTGGATCTGCCAATACAGCTGCTGAATGGCCCGCCCACCCGCTCCCACACCGGCCAAGAATGAAGTATTGTTGCGCCCATCCAGAAAAAAACCGACAAGCCTGCCTTCGACCAGGCGGTTGACCAGAGATAGAGGGTGTCATGGGTAACGAAAGCATCAATTGGGACAAGCTGGGTTTTGACTACATCAAGACCGACAAACGGTTTCTCCAGGTCTGGAAAGACGGTGAGTGGCAAAAAGGCACCCTGACCGACGACAACGTGCTGCACATCAGTGAGGGCTCCACCGCCCTGCACTATGGCCAGCAGTGCTTCGAAGGCCTCAAGGCCTACCGTTGCAAGGACGGCTCGATCAACCTGTTCCGCCCGGACCAGAACGCCGCCCGCATGCAACGCAGCTGCGCCCGCCTGCTGATGCCACATGTGTCGACCGAAGACTTCATTGAAGCCTGCAAACAAGTGGTCAAGGCCAACGAGCGCTTCATCCCGCCGTACGGCAGTGGCGGCGCGCTGTACCTGCGCCCGTTCGTGATCGGCACCGGTGACAACATCGGCGTGCGTACCGCGCCGGAGTTCATCTTCTCGGTGTTCGCGATCCCGGTCGGCGCCTACTTCAAGGGCGGCCTGGTGCCGCACAACTTCCAGATCTCCACCTTCGACCGCGCCGCGCCACAGGGCACCGGTGCCGCCAAGGTCGGTGGCAACTACGCCGCCAGCCTGATGCCGGGTTCCGAGGCGAAGAAATCCGGTTTCGCCGACGCGATCTACCTGGACCCGATGACCCACTCGAAGATCGAGGAAGTCGGTTCGGCGAACTTCTTCGGGATCACCCACGACAACAAGTTCATCACGCCGAAGTCGCCTTCGGTGCTGCCAGGCATCACCCGCCTGTCGTTGATCGAACTGGCCAAGACCCGCCTGGGCCTGGAAGTGATCGAGGGCGAAGTGTTCATCGACAAACTGGCGGACTTCAAGGAAGCCGGCGCCTGCGGCACTGCCGCCGTGATCTCGCCAATCGGCGGCATCCAGTACAACGGCAAGCTGCACGTGTTCCACAGCGAAACCGAAGTCGGCCCGATCACCCAGCAGCTCTACAAAGAGCTGACCGGCGTGCAAACCGGCGACATCGAAGCCCCGGCGGGCTGGATCGTCAAGGTCTGACAGCCCACAGCCGGCTGAGCCACACGACCCTGTAGGAGCCGGCTTGCCGGCGATGGCTACCTTGAATACTGAATTGGATTCAAGGGCCTCATCGCCGGCAGCCGGCTCCTACCGGTTTATGCCCCGCTCTTGGGGATGTTCGCGGCAATCTTCTTGCCCATGCTGATCCTCGCCTCCACCCCATACCCCAACGCCTCGTAGAACCCCGCCACCGCCTCGTTGCCACTGGTGACCTGCAGATTGATCTTCATGCAGCCCAGGGCCGTCAATGCCTGCTCGGCATAGCGCACCAGCGAGGAACCCAGGCCATGACGCCGATAGTCAGCGTGCACGGCTACCGAATACAGCCAGCCGCGATGGCCGTCGTAGCCGGCCAGAATCGTGCCGATCACCACCTTCTTATCCGTTGCCACGAAAAACAGCCCATCGTTGACGGCCAGCTTCTTATCAATAGCCAGGGTTGGCAGGTTGTGCGCGGTGTCATACCCGAATGCCTCCTGCCACAACGCCACCACCTGCGCCCGGTGCTGGCGGTCGCGATAAAGCCCGATGGGATGGCGCGACAACAGCGTCTTCTCCATCACCAAGGTGCGCTCGTTGCCGTGGTAAACATCGCGGACCGTTTGAAACCCCAGCTTGGTATAGAACGGTTCGGCGGTCAGCGAAGACGGCACACTCAACACCGTCACCCCGGCCTCGCGGGCGCGCACTTCGATTTCAATCATCAACAGCCGGCCAATGCCCTGCCCTTGCAGCGCCGGATTGACGAACACCGAGCGCACCACATTGGCGTCCAGGGCGGCCGTGGCGACAATCACCTGTTCCTGCACCGCCACCAGCACCACCCGGCGCGTCAGCAATGCCAGCACTGCATCGGGGGTGAAGTTAGCCGCTACCCGGGCAATCACATCCGCGGGGTAATCCCGCGCATTGCTGCTGTGCAAGGCCGCCAGGATGACCTGGCTGATTCCCTCGGCATCGGCGGGTTGGGCAGTACGGACAGCGGTCGACATAATTGCTCCTTGCTGCGGCGGTTTGGCAGACGCCACCATACCAATGTGGGAGCGGGCGTGCTCGCGAATGCGCAGTGTCAGTCAGCCAATCCAGTACTGACAGACCCCATTCGCGAGCAAGCCCGCTCCCACCTTTCGCCCCTGCTCCAACCCTTACAGCCGATTCGGCTGCCTTACCCACCTTTTCAGCTTTCCCGGCTGAGCCACCCCTTCGTTTCAGCCGGGATTCATCCCGCACAAGCGACAAAATAGCGCCACTGCTCAACCCCATGGATCCGTGCACCCATGCAAACCACCAACACCGTCCTGATGATTCGCCCGGCGCGCTTTGCCTTCAACCCGGACACCGCGATCAACAACCGCTTCCAGCGCCCGCCCCTTGACCCGCTCAGTGCACAGCACAAAGCGCTGGAAGAGTTCGATGGCTATGTCGACACCCTGCGCCAGCACGGCGTGGAAGTCCTGGTGGTGCAGGACACGCCGGCGCCCCACACTCCCGATTCGATTTTCCCCAACAACTGGTGGAGCAGCCACGCCGACGGCAGCCTGGTGCTGTACCCGATGGAAGGGCAGAACCGACGACTGGAGCGCAACAAAGGCGTGCTGCAAGTGCTGGAACAGCGCTTTGCGATCAAGCACACCATCGACCTGAGTCACCTCGAACAACAGAACATCTTCCTCGAAGGCACCGGCAGCATGGTGCTCGACCGCCAGCATCGCATCAGCTACGCCTGCCACTCCGGGCGCACCCATCACGACGCCCTGCGCCAGTTCGCCGAACGCCTCGACTACCAACTGTGCGTGTTCCACGCCGTCGACCGCCACCACGCGCCGATCTACCACAGCAACGTGATGATGAGCGTCGGCCGCGACCTCTCGGTGGTGTGCCTGCAAGCCCTGCCCCATGCCGACGAGCGCCAGGCCCTGGAACGCTCCCTGCGTGACACCGGCAAAGACATCCTCGCCCTCGACTTCGACCAGCTCGAAGCCTTCGCCGGCAACATGCTTGAAGTCCACGACCGCGACGGCCAGCCGCTGCTGGTGATGTCGGCCAGCGCCTGGGGTGCCCTGCAACCGGCCCAGCGTGCGCACGTGGAACGCCACACCCGGCCGGTGGTGGTGAACATCGACAACATCGAACGCATCGGCGGCGGCAGTGCCCGCTGCATGCTGGCCGAAGTGCATCTGCCGGCCCGTCCCTCATTTCAATAAGGAGTCTTGCCATGACCCGTTATATCGACGTCAACGATCTCAGCTACCTGGTCTCGCAAAAAGGCCTGCAAACCTGCATCACCGAGATGGCCGAGTACATCCGCGCCGACTACCTGCGCTGGCAGGATTTTGAAAAATGCGCGCGCCTGGCCAACCATTCGCCGGACGGCGTGATCGAGCTGATGCCGGTCTCGGACGCCTCGCTGTATGCCTTCAAGTACGTCAACGGCCACCCGAAGAACACCCTGGCCGGGATGCTCACCGTCATGGCCTTCGGCGCCCTGGGTGACGTCGACACCGGCAAGCCGGTGCTGCTGGCGGAGATGACCCTGACCACGGCAATCCGTACCGCCGCGACGTCGGCGCTGGTCGCCCGCTACCTGGCCCGCGACAACAGCCGCAGCATGGCGTTGATCGGCAATGGCTCGCAGAGTGAGTTCCAGGCCCTGGCCTTCCATGCCATGCTCGGCATCAACGAAATCCGCCTGTTCGATATCGACGCCAAGGCCACCGCCAAGCTGGCGGCCAACCTCAAGGCCTTCCCGGCGATCAAAGTGATCCTCGCCGGCAGCGTGGCGGAAGCGGTCAAGGGTGCGGACATCGTCACCACCGTCACTGCCGACAAGGCCTACGCCACCATCCTCACCGATGACATGATCGAACCCGGCATGCACCTCAACGCCGTGGGCGGCGACTGCCCGGGCAAGACCGAGCTGGACCGACGTATCGTCGAGCGTGCCCGCGTGATCGTCGAGTACGAACCGCAAAGCCGTATCGAAGGTGAAATCCAGCACATGCCGGAAGATTCGCCGGTGACCGAGCTGTGGCAGGTGATCAACGGCCAACAGCCCGGCCGCGAGAATGCGCGCCAGGTAACCCTGTTCGATTCGGTCGGTTTTGCCATCGAAGACTACTCGGCCCTGCGCTACGTCCTGGACGTGGCCAAGGCGCTGGACGTGGGCAGCGAACTGGAACTGGTACCGGACCTCGCCGACCCGAAAGACCTGTTTGCGCGCTTGGCCCAACAACCCCGCGTACAGCAGAAAAAGCGCGCCTGAGACCGCTCTGGCCTGCCGCTTTGCGCCGGGGGCAGGCCAGAATTGAGGGGGTCAAAAGCCGATTCAGCGGGTACGGCAGCCGATTCCGCTGCATTGGCAGTTTTAACAGCGCAATTTGCGCTTTAACCCCCAACCAAACGACACAAAAAACGCACCACTATGAAGCATTCTCTGTGCCGAGCGGGGTTGCCCGCGACAGGCTGTGAAGCGGCCCCGTACATGCTCCACGAACGACCCAAAAGACACGGTGACAGGATTGAGGACTGCTGCGCAGTCCAAGGGGGGCGAGCCCCCTCGCCACGAAGAGCCCTGCACCCTGGAAAACATTGCTTGATCCGTTTACTGCCCTGACATCAATTACAAAATATAGGGAATACACATGACTCCACTGCGATCACTTTTCGCTGCATTGCTGTTGCCACTGTGTGCAACCGCTGCCCACGCCCAGGATTGGCAAGAAATCCGCTTCGGCGTATTCCCCGAGTATCCCCCCTTCGAATCCGTGGCCGCCGATGGCAGCCTGCAAGGCTTCGATATCGAATTGGGCAACGCCATCTGCGCCAAGCTCGAGGTCAAATGCACCTGGGTGCACAACGAATTCGACGGCATGATCCCGGCCCTGCGCGCGCGCAAATTCGACGCCATCATGTCGTCCATGGCCGTGACCCCGGCACGCGAGAAAGTCATCGACTTCAGCGACCGGCTGTTCCTCAGCCCAACGTCGGTGATCACCCGCAAAAACGCCGACTTTGGCGACACCCCGCAATCCCTCAACGGCAAGCAGGTCGGCGTGCTGCAAGGCTCGCTGCAGGAAGCTTACGCCCGCGCGCACCTGGCCAAGCTGGGCGCGCAGATCAAGGCATACCAGTCCCAGGAGCAAAACTACGCCGACCTGCAGAACGGCCGTCTCGATGCCACCCTGACCGACAAGCTCGAAGCCCAGCTCAACTTCCTGTCCAAGCCTGAAGGCGCCGACTTCAAGACCGGCCCGGCCTTCAAGGACCCGACCCTGCCGCTGGACATCGCCATGGGCCTGCGCAAGAACGACCAGGCGTTGCGCGAGCTGATCAACAAAGGCATCGCCGCCGTCCAGGCCGATGGCACCTACGCCAAGATCCAGAAGAAGTACTTCGGCGACCAGGACATCTACAACGAGTGATGCCAACGCCTCACCCCTGTAGGACCTGGCTTGTGCGCAAGGGGGTTTACCGCCGATGACGGCGTGTCAGTCGACACTGGTATGGACTGACCCACTGCTATCGGGGGCAAGCCCCTCCCCCATCAGCCGGCTCTACAAGGGTCGTCTGCGCCCCTTAGAGACTCTCCCATGAACGAACTCCTCAACCTGCAAGGCTACGGCCCGATGCTGGCCCAGGGCGCCTGGATGACGCTCAAGCTGGCGTTCCTCGCGCTGGCCCTGAGCCTCTCCCTCGGCCTGATCGCGGCTGGCGCCAAACTCTCCAGCGCCAAATGGCTAAGGGTGCCGGCCACGCTCTACACCACGCTGATCCGCAGCGTGCCGGACCTGGTGCTGATCCTGCTGATCTTCTACAGCCTGCAACTGTGGCTCAACGACCTCAGCGAAGTGTTCGGCTGGGATTACTTTGAAATCGACCCATTCACCGCCGGGGTGATCACCCTGGGTTTTATCTACGGCGCGTATTTCACCGAGAACTTTCGCGGTGCGATCCTCAGCGTGCCGGTCGGCCAACTCGAAGCGGCCACCGCCTACGGCCTGAGCCGCTGGCAGCGCTTTCACCTGGTGCTGTTCCCGCAACTGATGCGCTTTGCCCTGCCGGGCCTGGGCAATAACTGGCTGGTGCTGCTCAAGTCCACCGCGCTGGTGTCGATCATCGGCCTGTCAGACCTGGTCAAGGCCGCGCAAAACGCTGGCAAGACCACCAACGAGCCGCTGTATTTCCTGATCCTCGCCGGCCTCGTGTACCTGGTGATCACCACCCTGTCCAACCGCATCTTCAAGCGCCTTGAGCGGCGCTACAACCTCGGCATCAAGGGGATGGCGCGATGATCGAACTGTTCCAGCAATACGGCCTGGCCTATCTGTTCAGTGATGGCGCGGGGCTGTCCGGCGTCGCCATGACCCTGTGGCTGTTCATTATCTCAGTGGTGTTCGGCTTCGTCCTGTCGATCCCGCTGGCACTCGCGCGCGTCTCGGAGCACTTCTGGCTGCGCTGGCCGGTGGAGGTCTATACCTACCTGTTTCGCGGCACGCCGCTGTATATCCAACTGCTGATTTGCTACACCGGGCTGTACAGCCTGGAGGTGGTGCAGGACAACGCCCTGCTCAACCAGTTTTTCCGCAACGCGCTCAACTGCACCTTGCTGGCGTTCGTGCTGAATACCTGCGCCTACACCGTGGAAATCTTCGCCGGCGCGATCCGCAACATTCCCCATGGCGAAATCGAAGCCGCACGCGCCTACGGCCTGCACGGCTGGCGTCTCAACCTGTTTGTGGTGGTCCCCGCCGCCTTGCGCCGTGCGTTACCGGCCTACAGCAACGAAATGATCCTGATGCTGCACGCCACGTCGCTGGCGTTCACCGCCACCGTCGCCGACATCCTCAAGGTGGCCCGCGATGCCAACGCCGAGACGTTCCTGACGTTCCAGGCCTTCGGCATCGCCGCCTTGCTCTACATGCTGCTGTCCTTTGCACTGGTGGGCCTGTTCCGACTGGCCGAACGTCGCTGGATGCGTTTTCTTGTTCCTACCCGAGGCTAACCCATGAATCAGTCCGCGCAGGCCCTGGCCACTTATCCGGTCGACATGCCCGTCAGCAAAACTGCAACGGCGGCCGTCAAGCTGCAAGTCGAAGGCATCCATAAACGCTACGGCGAACACGAAGTGCTCAAGGGCGTGTCCCTCAACGCACGCAACGGCGATGTGATCAGCCTGATCGGCGCCAGTGGCTCGGGCAAGAGCACGATGCTGCGCTGCATCAACTTTCTCGAACAACCCGATGCCGGGGTGATCACCCTGGATGGCATCAGCATCGAAATGCGCCAGGGCCGCGCCGGCACCCGCGCGCCGCACCAGGAGCAACTGCAGAATCTGCGCACGCGCCTGGCCATGGTGTTCCAGCACTTCAACCTGTGGAGCCACATGACCGTGCTGGAAAACATCACCATGGCGCCGCGCCGGGTGCTTGGCGTGAGTGCCGCCGACGCGGAAAAACGTGCACGCATGTACCTCGACAAGGTCGGTCTGCCCGGCCGTGTGGCGGATCAATACCCGGCGTTCCTGTCCGGTGGCCAGCAGCAGCGCGTGGCTATCGCACGCGCATTGGCGATGGAGCCGGAAATCATTCTGTTCGATGAGCCGACGTCGGCACTCGACCCGGAACTTGTAGGAGAAGTCCTCAAAGTCATACAGACGTTGGCCGAGGAAGGTCGTACCATGCTGATGGTCACCCACGAGATGGGCTTTGCCCGCCAGGTGTCCAGCCAAGTGTTGTTTTTGCACCAGGGTCGGGTCGAGGAACAAGGCGGCGCCGAGATTCTCGACCACCCCAGCAGCGAGCGCTTGCAGCAATTTCTTTCCAACCGTTTGAAGTGAAACCCATGGATACCAAGGCCAACGGACCCCATTCTTCCCCTGCGCTGGACCGCATCGACGAGGCAATCATCGACGTACTGCGCCATCAGGGACGTATCACCTACGAAAAGCTCTCGTCGCTGGTGCACCTCACGCCCAGGCCCTGCCTGGAACGGGTGCGCAAGCTGGAGCGACGCGGGGTGATCCGTGGATATGGGGCGATCATCGATGTGCAGATGGTCTCACCGGGGCTGTCGCTGCTGGTGCTGGTGGCCTTGTCCAACCAGAGTGGCCGCTCGGCGCAAAAGGCCTTCGAAGCCTGCATCAAGGCCTGTCCGCAGGTGTTCGAATGCCAGTTGATCAGCGGGCCGTTCGACTACAGCCTGCGCATGCGCTGCCGCGACATGGAACACTACCGGGTGCTGACCGAGACCTGGTTGAACAATGATGAATTGCACATCGACAAACTGGTCGCGCACCCGGAGTTGGCGGTGGTCAAGAACACCGCCACCGAACTGACCTGAGGCCCTACCTGCCTGGACCATGAAGATCCCGTATGTGTGTGTGTGTGTGGGATTGGGTGTCGACCAATATCCGAGCGGGCGATACAACCCCGTCCCACCCCTGGAATACAACCCAATGTGGGAGCGGGCTTGCTCGCGAAGGCGGTAGATCAGCCACCATTTTCGGCGACTGATACACCGCTTTCGCGGGCAAGCCCGCTCCCACAGTGTTGATCGCTGTTTGGGCTGGGGATTGGGGCTTGCCAATATCCGAGCTGGCGACACAATCCGGTTCCAACCTTGGAATACAACCAAAGGTGGGAGCTGGCTTGCCTGCGATAGCGGTGCACCCGTCAACGTTGATCCAACTGACCCGCCGCCATCGCCGGCAAGCCAGCGCCGCCATTGATCGGATTGGCTATTCTCTTTCCGGGTCGGGCTCCAATCAGCTTTGCCTGCCCATCCTTCTGCTTGCCGGTGCGCGCTTCGCTGATCAATCCCGGGATCAACTTGCCCTCCGGCAGGTTCTTCCAGAACCGGCTGGGCAAGTGGCCTTCCATGACCTTGGGGTTCAAGCGCGCCGGGTTGAAGATGTGGCTGTAGTAGGTCAACCACATGGCACTGTGCGGGTCTTCGATATTCTGCGCCAGTTGCTGCCAGGCCTCGGGGCACTCGCGCTGATGAATCAACTGTTCGCCGTCGTAATACACCCCATCCAGCGGCGTAGCGATCATCCAGCGATGGCGTCCCATGCGCCCGATAAAGTGCTGGCTCGCGCTTTTCAGGATGTCATGGGCCGGCTCATGCCAGGCGACGTACTCCGGCAACTCCGGCCCCGCCTCTGCTGGCACAGCGATAAAGCGCACAAACGCGTGCAAGTGATGGGCCTCGCGACTCACCTGCTTGATCCGCCGCTGCAGCTCGCTGCCGAGCTTGTCCCCCGCCAGCATCGCGGTGCGGTCGCCATGGCTGACGCGCCATAACACCTCATACAACAGGCTCCAGCGCTGATCGCCGTGGTAACAGGCAGCCGACTCGAGCAACTCCAGGAGTGCCTTGGGAATCCGCGCCTGGAACGGACCAAGCCCCGCCGGAATCGGCTCGTCGGTGGCAAACAGGTCCGCCACCTCGGCCTCGCCCCAGCTCACCTGGCTGGGGTCGACCTGATGGCTGAGCAACCAGCGCGCCTGCTCGCGCCAGGTGCTGAAGAGGTTGTCGCATTCGAGGCTGATCATCCCCACAGCCCCATCTGTTGCGGCTGCGGGCGGTCGCGCAATTGTTCGCGCAGCAACACGCTGGTGCTGTCGGCCTGCTGCGGGTGGTAATCGCTGGTGATGAAAAACGGCTTGGCCTTGGCCAGCACGCAACGCATGCGTGCCAGGTCTTCGAAGCGGATCTTGCGCTCACGCCGCAGGTCGACCAGGCGTTGGGTGGTGCGCAGGCCAATGCCAGGGATACGGGCGATGAGCGTCGGCTCGGCGCGGTTGAGGTCCAGCGGGAACACCTCGCGATGTTCCAGCGCCCAGGCCAACTTGGGGTCGATGTCCAGGGCCAGGTGGCCGGGGCCCTGGAACAACTCACCGGCACTGAAGCCGTAGCTGCGCAGCAGGAAGTCCGCCTGGTACAAGCGGTGCTCGCGCATCAATGGCGGCGCGGCCAGCGGCACGCTTTTCGGGCTGTTGGGGATCGGGCTGAAAGCCGAGTAATACACGCGGCGCAGCTTGAAGTTGCCGTACAGCGCCTCGGCCCCATGAAGGATGGTGCTGTCGTCGGTATCATCGGCGCCGACGATCATCTGCGTGCTCTGCCCGGCCGGGGCAAAACGCGGCGCGCGCGGTTCGTTGAATACCGTCTGTTCGCCGGTGTAGATGGTCTGCATGGCCTGCTTGATCGAGCCGATCTGTTTCTCCGGCGCCAGCGTCTGCAGGCTGGCATCGGTGGGCAACTCGATATTCACACTCAGCCGATCGGCGTAGCGCCCGGCCTCGGCGATCAGCGCCGGGTCAGCCTCCGGGATGGTCTTGAGGTGGATGTAGCCGCGAAAGTCATGTTCTTCGCGCAGCAATTTGGCCACGCGGACGAGCTGCTCCATGGTGTAGTCGGCCGAACGGATGATGCCCGAGCTGAGAAACAGCCCGCTGACGCAATTGCGCCGGTAGAAATCCAGGGTCAGGGTCACCACCTCCTCCGGGCTGAAACGTGCGCGGGGCACATCGCTGGAACGGCGGTTGACGCAGTATTGGCAGTCGTAGAGACAGAAGTTGGTGAGCAGCACCTTGAGCAGCGACACACAGCGCCCGTCCGGGGTATAGCTGTGGCAGATGCCCATGCCGTCGGTGAAACCCAGCCCCGCCTTGCCCTCCGAGCTGCGCTTGGGCGCGCCGCTGCTCGCGCAGGAGGCGTCGTACTTGGCGGCGTCGGCGAGGATGCTGAGTTTTTCGATCAACTGCATGGAGGGCTACCGATACTGGTTTTTTGTACAGTATCAGCGAGCAATCCCGAATACCAGCCTGGAATGATGACTGGTAGGTGCAGGGCTTGTCGTATCGTCGCACCGCGGCGATTCGACAAGCCGGGCTCCGACAGACTCAGCTGGCGGTGGCGAGCAGCAGGTCCTGCACCGAACGCGCGTTGCCGCGATGCCGGTCCAGCGCATGCAGCGACGCCGCGATCTCGTCCGCGCGGATCGGCAGCACCGACAGCAAGGTATCGCTCAAGCCGTGGCTGGCCTGGCTGAAGCCCTGGATGTAGATGCCGGCCTTGCAGCGCTCGTCGGTGACGATACGGTAATCGCGGCTGACTTCGAAGTCGCCCATGTAGGCCTCCAGCGGTGCCAGCAGTTCGCGGTGCATCTGGCGCTCATAGCCGGTGGCCAGGATCACCGCGTCGTAATGGTGGACGCTGGTTTCGCCGTTGGCGTTGTTGCGCAAGGCCAGTTCGATGCCCAGCGGACCCGGCGTGGCCTTCTCGACCACGGTCATGGTGCGGAAGGCCTGGCGGGCGATGCCGGAGACTTTCTGGCGGTAGAAAATCCCGTAGATGCGCTCGATCAGGTCCAGGTCCACCACCGAATAGTTGGTGTTCTGGTACTCGGCGACCAGTCGCTCACGCTCCGCGCCGACTTGCTGGAACACCAGGTCGGTAAAGGCCGGCGAGAACACTTCGTTGACGAACGGGCTGTCGTCCGCTGGCTTCAGCGCCGAGCCGCGCAGGATCATGTCGACCTGCACCGACGGGAAGCTGTCGTTGAGGTCGATAAAGGCCTCGGCCGCGCTCTGGCCACCGCCGATGATCGCAATGCGCATGGCCTTGCCGTCGACGCAAGGCTGCGAGGCCATGCGCTCCAGGTACTGGGAGTGATGGAACACCCGGCTGTCGCCCTTGAGCGCTTTGAACGCGTCGGGAATACGCGGCGTGCCGCCGGCGCTGACCACCACCGAACGGGTGGTGCGCACATGCTGCTCGCCCAGCGCATCGCGGGAGATCACGCGCAGCGCCTCGACGTGCTGCTGGTGCAGGATCGGCTCGATCGCCAACACTTCCTCACCGTAGCGCGCCTGGGCCTGGAACTGCCCCGCGACCCAGCGCAGGTAGTCGTTGTACTCCATGCGGCACGGATAAAAGGTGCCCAGGTTGATGAAATCCACCAGGCGGTCGTGGGCTTTCAGGTAATTGACGAAGGAGTACGGGCTGGTGGGGTTGCGCAGGGTTACCAGGTCCTTGAGGAAGGAAATCTGCAGCTCGCTCTGGGTCACCAGGGTATTGCCGTGCCAGCGGTAGTCAGCCTGTTTGTCGAGAAACAGCACGTCCAGTTTGCCCTGGGCCTTTTCGCGCTCCTGCAGGGCGATGGCCAGCGCCAGGTTCGAAGGGCCGAAACCGATACCGATCAGGTCGTGAACCGCGGGCGAAGCAATTGCCTGTGTCATTCCAGTGTCCTCTGGATAAGCCCCTTGGCGGTGGGGCGGGAATACCTTCAAGACCTGCACAACAGGTCATGTGTTGATAGGAAACGAGGACAGTGAAATAAAATTTAACTGATCGGTGATCAGTGCGCGTCCCACTCGCGCATCCGCACCCGGCAGTGCTTCATCGCGTTGACGATGTGTTTTTCCACCAGCGCGCGGGAAATGCACAGGCGCTCGGCGATCTGCACGTGGGTCAAACCATCGAGCTTGCGCAGCATGAAACTGTCGCGGCACGCCGCCGGCAGCTCGGCAAGGGCGCGTTCGAGCAGTTCCAGGCGCTGGCCGTGGTCGTGGGTGGCGTGGGGCGAACAGGGGGCGAAGCGTTCTTCGCTGTCCAGCACATCCAGCGGCTCGACCTGGCGCAAGGCGTTGCGCCGGTGACCGTCGATCACCAGGTTCAGCGCGGTGCGGTATAAAAAGGCGCGGGGTTGTTCGATGGGGGTGTCGCTGGAACGTTCCAGCACCCGGACATAAGCGTCATGCACCACATCCTCGGCAACCTGGCGGTTGCCCAGCTTGGCGTTGAGGAAACACACCAGCTCGCGATAGTAGTTTTCCAACATGACTCCCGACCGCCGGGTGGCGGCATTAGGTCCTTGAGTGCGAAAAAGACAGCGTATGAGGTAATGGCAGTTTGGGTGCGTGCAATTTATAGTAATTCTCATCTACTTTTAAAGCAGACTTGCACCGATGGACGATTATTTTTCTTCAAAGGACCTGTAACCGCTTGTGTAACAGCCTAAATCCCCGGGCAATTCTCTCGTTTAACTGTCAGCTCTGCGCAACTGCGCTCCGAACTTTCCTGGCTGGAACCTAAGCATGAAACGCCCTCGCCCTGCCCGACGCGCCTTGCTTGTTATCGCGTGCCTGATCCCCCTCATCGCCGTTGCCGCCTGGCAGGTGTTGCCGCCGGGGCGTGACACGCTCACCACCGTCACCGTCAGCCGCGGCAATATCGAAAACAGCGTCACGGCCCTCGGCACCCTGCAACCGCGTCGATATGTGGACGTGGGCGCCCAGGCCTCCGGGCAGATCCGCAAGATTCACGTCGAAGCCGGCGATCAGGTCCAGGAAGGCCAGTTGCTGGTGGAAATCGACCCGTCCACGCAAAAGGCCAAGCTCGACGCCAGCCGCTACGCCATCGAAAACCTCAAGGCCCAATTGCAGGAGCAGAAAGCCCAGCACGAACTGGCGCGCCAGAAATACCAGCGCCAGCAGCGCCTGGCGGCCGGCAACGCGACCCGTGAAGAAGATGTGCAAACCGCCAGGGCCGAATTGAGCGCGACCCAGGCGCGGATGGACATGTTCCAGGCGCAGATCCTCCAGGCCCAGGCCAGCCTGCGCAGCGACGAAGCGGAACTGGGCTATACGCGCATTTATGCGCCGATGACCGGCACCGTGGTGGCGGTGGACGCGCGGGTCGGCCAGACCCTCAACGCCCAGCAGCAGACGCCGTTGATCCTGCGTATCGCCAAGTTGTCGCCGATGACCGTGTGGGCGGAAGTCTCGGAAGCCGACATTGGCCACGTCAAACCCGGCATGACCGCCTATTTCACCACCCTGAGCGGCGGCAACCGGCGCTGGACCAGCACCGTGCGGCAAATCCTGCCGATTCCGCCCAAGCCGTTGAATGAAACCCAGGGCAGCGGCAGCCCCAACAGCGCCAACAAAAGCGGCAGCGGCCGCGTGGTGCTCTACACCGTGCTGCTGGATGTGGACAACAGCGACAACGCCTTGATGGCCGAAATGACCACCCAGGTGTTCTTTGTCGCGGGCGCCGTGAAGGACGCGCTCACCGTGCCGGTCGCTGCGTTGCAGGGCACCTCGAGCGCCGATAGGCAGATTGCCCGCGTAGTGGCGGCAAACGGGCGCATCGAGGAGCGCGAAGTGCGCCTGGGCATCAGTGATCGCCTGCGCGTCGAAGTGCTCGACGGCCTGCATGAAGGCGATCACCTGCTGATCGGCCCGGCCGACGGCAACGGGGGTTGAGGTGACCACGCCCCTGATCGAACTCAAGCACATCCGCAAATCCTACGGCGGCGGCGACAGCCCGCAGGTCGACGTCTTGCGCGGCATCGACCTGTCGATCCACGCCGGGGAATTCGTCGCGATTGTCGGCGCGTCCGGCTCCGGCAAGTCCACTTTAATGAATATCCTCGGCTGCCTCGACCGGCCCACAACCGGCGACTACCTGTTCGCCGGCGAAAATGTCGCGCACCTGGACAGCGATGAGCTGGCCTGGCTGCGCCGTGAAGCGTTCGGCTTTGTGTTTCAGGGCTACCACCTGATCCCGTCGGGTTCGGCCCAGGAAAACGTCGAGATGCCGGCGATTTATGCCGGCATCAGCGCCGCCGAACGGCACGCCCGCGCCAAGGCCCTGCTCACCCGCCTGGGCCTGGCCGACCGCACCGGCAACCGTCCGCACCAGTTGTCCGGCGGCCAGCAGCAGCGCGTGTCGATTGCCCGCGCCTTGATGAATGGCGGGCACATCATCCTCGCAGATGAACCCACCGGCGCCCTCGACAGCCACAGCGGCGCCGAGGTGATGACCTTGCTCGATGAGCTGGCGAGCCAAGGCCACGTGGTGATCCTGATCACCCATGACCGCGAAGTCGCGGCGCGGGCCAATCGCATCATCGAGATTCGCGACGGCCTGATCATCAGCGATTCGGCCGAGGCCGACAGCTACGTCCCCGCACCCGCCAGCAACGGCGCCTTGCAGGCCGTGGACCTGCGCCAGCGCCTGGCCGACGGTGCCGAACACAACGGCGCCTGGAAAGCCGAACTGATCGACGCGGTGCAGGCCGCCTGGCGGGTGATGTGGATCAACCGTTTCCGCACGGCGCTGACCCTGCTGGGCATCATCATCGGCGTGGCGTCGGTGGTGGTGATGCTGGCGGTCGGTGAAGGCAGCAAGCGCCAGGTCATGGCACAGATGGGCGCGTTCGGCTCCAACATTCTTTATCTCAGCGGCTCGTCGCCCAACCCGCGCACGCCGCTGGGTATCGTCACCCTCAATGACGTCGCGGCGCTGGCGGCACTGCCGCAGGTCAAGCGCATCATGCCGGTCAACGGCACCGAGGCCGGGGTGCGTTTTGGCAATGTCGACTACATGGCCTATGTGGGCGGCAATGACACCAACTTCCCGGATATTTTCAACTGGCCGGTGGTTGAGGGCAGTTATTTCACCGCCGCCGATGAGCGCGCCGGTGCCACGGTGGCGGTGATTGGCCACCGCATCCGCGAAAAGCTGTTCAAGGGCCAGGTCAACCCGATCGGCCAGTACATCCTGATCGAGAACGTGCCGTTCCAGGTGATCGGCGTGCTCGCGGAAAAAGGCGCCAGTTCCGGCAACAAGGACAGCGACGACCGCATCGCCATCCCCTACACCGCCGCCAGCGTGCGCCTGTTTGGCAGCTACAACCCCGAATACGTGGTGATCGCCGCCGCCGATGCGCGCAAGGTCCACGAGGCCGAGGTGGCCATCGACGCGCTGATGCAAAAGCTGCACAACGGCAAGCGCGACTACGAGTTGACCAACAACGCCGCGATGATCCAGGCCGAGGCGCGCACCCAAAACACGCTGTCGTTGATGCTCGGCTCGATTGCGGCGATTTCGCTGTTGGTCGGCGGCATCGGCGTGATGAACATCATGCTCATGACGGTGCGCGAGCGGACCCGCGAAATCGGCATCCGCATGGCCACCGGCGCGCGCCAGCGCGACATCCTGCGCCAGTTCCTCACCGAGGCAGTGATGCTCTCGGTGGTCGGCGGCCTGTGCGGTATCGCCCTGGCCCTGCTGGTGGGCGGCGTGCTGGTGCTGGCCAAGGTGGCGGTCCAGTTTTCCCTGGTGGCGGTCCTTGGCGCATTTGGTTGCGCGCTGGTCACCGGCGTCGTATTCGGCTTTATGCCGGCCCGTAAAGCTGCCCGGCTCGATCCGGTTAAGGCATTGACCAGTGAATAAACCATCCCTGCCCACGCACCTGTCCCTGCTCAGCCTGTGCCTGATGTTGAGCGCCTGCACCGGCAGTCCCGGCGCCATCGACAGCGGTATTGCGCCGCCGGCCGCCTGGCAATTTGCCGAGCGCGACGCGACCCAGGCCACCAACCAGCGCTGGTGGACGCACTTTGGCAGCCCGCAACTCAATCGCCTGGTCGACCAGGCGCGGCGTGACAGTTTCGACGTCGCCGCCGCCATGGCCAGGGTCCGCCAGGCCCAGGCCAGCGCAGTGATTGCCGGCGCGCCGCTGCTGCCCGAGGTCAAGCTGAATCTCGACACCAGCCGCCAGAAACTGCTGCGCGGCAAGGGCGGACCGAGCCTGGACGCGTCGCAAAGCGATGAGGTTGTCGACAACTTCGGCGCCAACCTCACTGCCAGTTACGAAGTGGATTTCTGGGGTGGCCGCGCGGCTGCCCGCGACAGCGCCCTGCACAGCCTGCGGGCCAGCGAGTTTGACCAGGCGACGGTGGAGCTGACCTTGCTCGCCAATGTGGCCGACCGCTACGCGCAAACCCTGGCAGCCGTTGAGCGCGAACAGATTGCCCAGCTCAACCTGGCGAACGCGCGCAACGTGCTCGACCTGGTGCAGACGCGCTACGACGCCGGCTCCGCCACGGCCCTGGAACTGGCCCAGCAGAAAAGCCTGGTGGCGAGCCAACAACGGCAACTGCCGCTGATCGAGCAATTGGCCGAAGAGTCGCGGATCACCCTCGCGGCGCTCCTCGGCCAACCGGTGCAGGCCCTCGACCTGGGCGCCGAACCATTCCAGGCGCTGAGCTGGCCGACCATCGGCGCGGGCCTGCCCAGCCAATTGCTCAGTCGCCGCCCCGACATCGCCAAGGCCGAGGCGCAGCTGGCGGCGGCACAAGCCGACGTCACCGTGGCGCGGGCGGCCATGCTGCCGACCGTGACCCTCGGTGCGACCCTTGGCTCGGACGCCTACAAAGCCGCAGAAATGCTGCGCAGCCCGTACTACACGCTGACCGCCGGGCTGGTCGGGCCGATCTTCAACAACGGCCGTTTAAGCGCCGAGCGCGACAAGGCCCGCGCCCGCCAGGATGAGCTGCTGCAAACCTACCGTGGCGCGATCATCAACGGCTTTGCCGATGTGGAAAAAGCCCTCAGCAGCATCACCCGCCTCGACCAGCAGCGCGAATGGCAAAGCGAAGAGCTGCAACAGGCGCAGACCGCGTTCCAGATCGCCGAGAGTCGCTACCAGGCAGGCGCCGAGGACTTGCTGACAGTGCTGGAGACCCAACGCACGCTGTACGCGGCCCAGGACTTGAACGTGCAACTGCGGCTGTCGCGCCTGCAGGCCAGCATCGCCTTGTACAAAGCACTGGGGGGCGGCTGGGAGACTGATATCCGCTAAACAAAACTCCACTTTCGTACACGAGCTGTTTTCTCGACCTACATTCTTCAACCCAGGTCCTTGGTAAAAAAGCCGCCATCACACGGCTGCCCGGGACCTCCTGATGACTGTTGCAAAACACCTCGCTTGTGGCGGTATCTGGCTGATGGCAAGCACCGCCCTGGCCCAGCCACTGATCACCGAAAGCGCCATCGACTGGCTGCTCGACTGCCCCATCCCCCAGGTCGAACACCTGGACCCCGAAGTGCTGGCGCGCACCCAATGCGGCGTCGTCAGTGTCCCGCGCAACTACGCCGCGCCACGCCAAGGCAACCTGCGCCTGTACGTCACCCGTGTCGGCGCGCGCGATCCGCTGAGCCGTGAAGGCGTGGTGTTCGCCCAGGCTGGCGACACCACCCGGCGCAACCGCAGCGGCACCTTCGCCGTGCAACTGGCCAGCCGCTGGGGTGCCTATTCCAACCAGGCTTATCGCACGCTGCTCAATCGCTATGACGTGATCGAACTCAGCCCGCGCGACCTCAAGCACAAGAATGGCCTCGAGCAGGCCGTGCGCGACATGGAATTCGTGCGGGCCCAACTCGGTGACGCGCAGCTGCACTACCTCGGTAACGCCGGCGCCACGCGCTTGGGCAGCCATTACGGCGCGCTGTTTCCCGACCGCGTCGCGCGCATGGTGCTGGTGAATGCGGCGCCCGGCGAAAAGGCCGCGCCCCGGGTTGCACAATTGCACCTCAAGGACACCGCCACGCCAGGCCCCAGCGGCTGCGTCAACCAATGGGTGGGCGACTTCCTTGCCTATGGCAAGCAGCCGCCGGCGTCGACGCGCTGCCTCGATTCAGGCGCTTGGGAGTAGCGCGCCGTTTGCGACCTGTTGCGGCCGAAAACGACACCCTGCGTTGACGCTGCGACCCAATCGTTATTAAGTGCTATTTATCCGCATTAATACGATAAATCGAACCCATGCTAAGCCGCCCGCTACGACGCAAACGCCAGAAGCTGTCCGATGTGATTGTCGAGTCGGTCAAGCGCTCTATCGTCACCGATGCACTCAAGCCCGGCGATCGCCTGCCCACCGAGCGCGAGCTGATGGAAAGCTTCCAGTGCTCCAAGGGCTCGGCCCGCGAGGCGCTCAAGGCGCTGGAAGTCGAGGGCCTGGTGAGCACGCGCACCGGCCCCAGCGGCGGCGCCTACCTCAACCAGGCGGGCACCGAGCCGGCCAGCCGCGCCTTGCGCAACTACCTGCACTTCCAGCACCTGGATGGCGAGCAGGTCTACCAGTTGCGCAAGGTCATCGAAGTGGAACTGGCCGTCTCGGTACTCGGGCGCCTGAGTGAAGACGACTACCAGGCCCTGCAGGACAACGTGGATTTCTGCAGCGCGCCGGAAGACAGCGAGGCCGGCCAGCGTGAGCAGCGCCTGGCGGAACTGGAGTTCCACAACCTGCTGGCCAAGGCGTGCCCCAACCCGTTGCTGAGCTTCATGGCGCAGTTCCTCAATGACCTGCTGCGTGACCTGGTGGTGCTGAAAAAGGCCTACAAGCCCAAGCGCAAGCAGTTCGACGCGGCCAACCTCGACTATCACAAACAGTTGCTGAGCGCGTTTCGCGCCGGCGATGAAAAAGCCGTGCGCAGCCTGATGCACGAACACATGTGCGACGCCGAACACCACATGACCGCGCTGGAAGGCCAGGTCAGCCCGCATTTTCTACTGGAGTTCGATCACTCTTAACAACACCACAGACCCAGTGCGGGAGCGGGCTTGCTCGCGAATGCGGTGGGTCAGCAAAGCATCCGGAGACTGATGCACTGCATTCGCGAGCAAGCCCGCCCGCACATTTCCTGACCGCGTTTCGCCTCAATAAAAAGGCCTGCCCACAGGCCCTGCTCCACCGTATCGCCATTGCTACTCCTGCCAATAACTAAACCAGGGAGTCACCCCATGCAGCGTCGTACGTTGTTGAAAGCCAGTCTCACCGCCGCCGCCGCCCTCAGCCTTCCGCTGAGCGTGCGTTCGGCATTCGCCGCCGAGCCCTTTACCTTTTACGGCCTCAAGTCCATGTCCGGCGCCTTTGCCAGCTATGGCAAGTTTGCCGACATGGGTTCGCGGCTGGCGGTGGAGCAGCACCCCGACGTGCTCGGTCGCCCGCTGAACTACAAGGTGATCGACACCGAAGGCAACGCCGGCAAGGCGGTGCGCAAGGTCCAGGAAGCCATCCAGCAGGACGGCGCGCGGTTCTTCCAGGGGTGCACGCTGTCGTCGTCGGCGCTGGCCGTGGCCAAGGAAGTGGACAAGGTCGGCGGCGTGTTCATGACCCCGGTGGGTGCCGACGAAGTCACCGGCAAGGACTGCAACAAGGCGACGTTCCGCTGGTCGGTGCCGACCTACGGCGCGATCCGCGAAACCATGGTGCCGCTGATCAAGCTGCTGCCGGACGCCAAGCGCTGGTACACCATCACCCCGCAATACGTGTTCGGTGAAGCCCTGCTCGAAGGCGCCAAAAATGTCCTCAAGGAACACGGCCTGGAGCACGTGGGCAACAGCTATCACTCGTTGCAGGAACAGGAATTCTCCGGCTACCTGACCAACGCCATCTCCACCAAGCCCGACGTGCTGGTGCTGCTGAATTTCGGCAGCCAGTCGTCCAACACCCTGCGCCAGGCGGTGAACTTCGGCATCAAGGAGCGCATGAAAGTGCTGCTGGTGTGGTCCGCCGGTCTCGATCAATTCCAGGAACTGGGCAGCGATGTGCTCGAAGGCGTGTACCTCGGCGCGCAGTACTGGCACCAGGTCGACACTCCGCTCAACCGCGAGCTGGTCAAGCTGACCCAGGCCAAGTACGGCATCAACCCCACCTACCCGCTGGCCGCTGACTACATCAGCACCAAGGTCATGCTCGAAACCATCATCGCCACCGGCAGCTTCGACGGCCCGACCGTGGCCAAGGCCATGCAGGGCCTGAGCTACGAAGGCCCGACCGGCAAGGAATCGATCCGCGCCGGCGACCACCAGGTGATCAAGGACTACTACCTGCTGATCGGCAAGGCCGCCGGCGACATGGCCGACAAGGACGACCTGGCCAAGGTGCTCAGCGCCGGCCAGTCCTTCCCGCCGGTGGACGCCACGGGCTGCACGCTCGCCTGACCCGCTGACTCGCTAAACACGACAGGGCCGCGTTCGCGGCCGCCTGTCCGAGGGTTTCTGCATGCTTAATCTTTATCTGTTCCAGATACTCAACGGCCTGGGATTGGGGATGATCTACTTCCTGATCGCGGTCGGGCTGACGATCATTTTCGGCCTGCTCAACTTCGTCAACTTCGCCCACGGTGCGTTCTTCCTGCTGGGCGCCTACATCTGCTACACCGCCGTGAGCCTCACCGGCAACTTCTGGCTGGCCCTGCTGATCGCGCCGCTGGTGGTGGCTGCGTTGGCGTGGGTGATCGAGCGCCTGTTGATCCAACGGATTTACCACCTGCCACACATGTTCCAGATCCTCGTCACCCTGGGGATCGCGCTGATCATCCAGGAAGCCAGCGTGATGATCTGGGGCCCGGTGGGCAAGAGCGTCGCTGTGCCGGAACTGCTGCGCGGGGTGCTGGTGGTCGGCGACTTCGTCTACCCCTACTACCGCCTGTTCCTCATCGTGTTTTCCGGGCTGGTCGGCCTGGGCCTGTGGCTGCTGCTGGAACGCACGCGCTTCGGCGCACTGGTGCGCGCCGGCAGTGAAAGCACCGAAACCGTGTCGCTGCTGGGCACGAATATCTTCCGCCTGTTTTCCATGACCTTCGCCCTCGGCGTGGCCCTGGCCGGTGTCGCCGGCGTGCTGTTTGCGCCGTTGCGCGGCGCGCAGCCCTTTGTCGGCCCGGAGATCCTCGGCGTGGCCTTCGTGGTCGTGGTGATCGGCGGCATGGGCTCGTTCAGCGGTGCGCTGGTCGGCGGTTTGCTGGTGGGCGTGGTGCAGAGCCTGATGACCACACTCTGGCCCCAAGGCGCGAGCCTGATGATCTACGGCGCAATGGCCGTGGTGATTCTGGTACGCCCTTACGGCCTGTTCGGGAGAGCCTGAGATGAGCGAGAAAAATCCGCTGCCGTTTGCCAAGACCCAATCCAAAGCCATGTTGCTGTGGGTACTCGCGGTGCTGATCGGCCTGCCCTTGGTGCTGCCCTCGGCGACCCTGGCCACCGAGATCCTGATCTTTGCCATGGCCGCCCTCGCCTGCAACCTGTTGCTCGGCTACACCGGGCTGCTGTCGTTCGGCCAAGGCATCTTCTTCGGCGCCGGCGCCTATTGCGCGGCGCTGCTGATGATTCATCTGCAACTGGGCCTGTTCACCGCGTTGCTCGGCGCTGCCGTGGCCGGTGGCTTCCTGGCCTTGCTGGTGGGCGCCCTGGCGATCCGGCGCACTGGCATCTACTTCGTGATGCTGACCTTGGCGTTCAGCCAGATGGCCTACTTCGTGGCCTACACCTTGAGTGACTGGACCGGTGGCGACAACGGCCTGCTCAGCGTGCCGCGCCCGGAAATCCGCCTCGGCGACACCGTGCTGCTGTCGCTGGCCGACGCCCGTGCGTTCTATGGGTTTGTCGCGGTGCTGTTCCTGCTGATCTTCATCGGCGCACGCCGGGTGATCGCTTCGCCATTCGGCAGCACGCTGATGGCGATCCGCGAAAACGAAACCCGCGCCTCGGCCATCGGCTACGACACTCGCCACTTCAAGATCCTGGTGTTCGTGCTGTCCGGCGCGGTCACCGGCATCGCCGGCGCGCTGTACGCGATGCTGCTGCACTTCGTGCCGCTGTCGAATATCGACCTGGCGATGTCCGAGAACATCCTGATCATGACCATCGTCGGCGGCACCGGCTCGCTGTTCGGCTCATTGCTGGGGGCCGGTTCCATCGTACTGCTGGGGGATTTTCTCTCCGACCTGTGGCCGCGCTGGCTGATGCTGCTGGGGGTGATCCTGATCCTGGTGGTGATCTTCATGCGCGGTGGGTTGTGGGGAGGCCTGGCGTCGCTGTTCGAGAAGGTGCGAGGCCAACGCAAGGCCGCTGTCATCACCAAGGAGGAAGTGCTATGAGCATCCTGCTGGAAACCAAAGACCTGGAACTGGCCTACGGCGCGTTCCATGCGGTGAATGGCGTGAACCTCAAGGTCGAAGCCGGCACCATCCACACCATCATCGGCCCCAATGGCGCGGGCAAGACCAGCCTGTTTCATTGCCTGACCGGTGAGCGCCAGGCCACTGCCGGGGCGATCCACTTCGACGGCAAGAACCTGATGCGCAAGCCCGCCCACGGCCGCGTCGGCCTGGGCATGGCGCGCTCGTTCCAGCTCACCAGCCTGTTCCAGAACCTCAGCGTGCGCGAGAACCTGCGCCTGGCCGCCCAAGGTCGCGACGGTGCCCGCGCGCTGAACTTCTGGCGCCGGGTCGACAGCAAGCGCGAACACCTGGAGATGGCCGACCAGGTGCTCGAACGCCTGCAGCTCAGCGCGCGTGCCGACACCTTGGCCGGCGAGCTTTCCCATGGCCAGCAACGCGTGCTGGAGGTGGGCATGTCGATTTGCTCGAAACCGAAACTGTTGATGCTCGACGAGCCCACCTCGGGCATGGGCATCGATGACATTCCGATCATGACCCAGCTGATCAGCGACCTCGGCCGCGACCACACGGTGCTGCTGATCGAACACAACATGAGCATCGTCATGTCGATCAGCCAACGCATCACGGTGATGAGCCACGGGCAGATCCTGGTGGAAGGCACGCCGGAATTCGTGCGGGCCGATGAACGTGTGCGCACGGCTTATCTTGGGGAGGCTGCCTGATGCTGATCGTCGACAATATCCATTCCTACTACGACAAGAGCCACGTGCTCGAAGGCGTGTCGCTGACCGTCAACCCCGGCGAGCTGGTGACGCTGCTGGGACGCAACGGCGCCGGCAAGACCACCACGCTGCGCAGCATTCTCGGGATCATCTGCCCGCGCCAGGGCCAGATTCACTTCAACGGCCAGGCACTGGTGGGCCAGAAGATCTTTGAAATCGCGCGCCAGGGCTTGGCGCTGGTGCCGGAGAACCGCGGGATTTTCCGCCTGCTCACCGTCGAGGAAAACCTGCGCATCGCCGCGCGCAAGACCAGCCGCTGGCAGCTGGAAGACGTCTACGGCATGTTCCCGCGCCTCAAGGAGCGGCGCAAAAACGCCGGCCACGCGCTGTCCGGCGGCGAGCAGCAGATGCTCGCCATCGCCCGCGCCCTGCTCAACGATCCCAAGCTGCTGATCCTCGACGAACCCACCGAAGGCCTCGCCCCGGTGATCGTCGACGAGCTGGTGAAGATCCTGCGCAAGGTCAAGGACGACGGCCTCCCCGTGCTGCTGGTGGAACAGAACCTGATGGTCTGCGACAAGCTCGCCGACCGCCATTACGTGCTCGAACAGGGCCGCGTGGTCTACGAGGGCAGCGCCGCCGCCTTCCGCGCCGACCCGACCATCAAGAACCGCTACCTGGCCCTGAGCGCCTGACCGGAGAACACTGATGAATAGCTTTGCGCAACCGCTCCAGAGCAATGCCCCACTGATCAATCGCGACCGCCTGTGGCAATCGCTGATGGACCTCGCCCAGCTCGGCGCCACGGTCAAGGGCGGCGTGTGCCGCCTGGCCCTCACCGATCTCGATCGCCAGGCCCGCGACTTGTTTGTGCAGTGGTGCGAGGCCGCCGGGTGCAGCGTGAGTGTCGACGCCATCGGCAATATTTTTGCGCGTCGCCCTGGGCGCAACCCGGCCCTGGCGCCGGTGATGACTGGCAGCCATATCGACACCCAGCCCACCGGTGGCAAGTTCGACGGCTGCTACGGGGTGATGGCCGGGCTGGAAGTGATCCGCACCCTCAATGATCTCAACATCGAAACCCAGGCGCCGATCGAGGTGGTGGTCTGGACCAACGAGGAAGGCTCGCGCTTTCCGCCCTGCATGATGGGCTCCGGGGTGTTTGCCGGGAAATTCGACCTGCAGGACACGCTCGACAAGCTCGACGACCAGGGCCTGTCGGTGGGCGCCGAGCTGCAGCGCATCGGCTATGCCGGTTCCCGTGCGGTGCTCGGCCATCCCGTGGGGGCGTATTTCGAGGCGCATATCGAACAGGGCCCGGTGCTGGAAGACCAGGCCACCACGATTGGCGTGGTGATGGGTTGCCTGGGCCAGAAGTGGTTCGACCTGACCCTCACCGGCGTCGAAGCCCACGCCGGCCCGACGCCGATGCACCTGCGCAAGGACGCCCTGATCGGCGCCGCCGAGGTGGTCAGCGCGGTCAACCGCATCGCTCACCAGCAGCAACCTCACGCCTGTGGCACCGTCGGCTGCCTGAGCCTGCACCCCGGCTCGCGCAATGTGATTCCCGGCCAGGTGCACATGACCCTCGACTTGCGCCACCTGCATGCGGACAAGCTGCAAGCGATGGTCGATGAAGTGCGCAGCGTGATCGAAGCCAGCGCGGCCCGGCATGGGTTGACGTTCGAGCTGACGCCGACCGCCGACTTCCCGCCCCTGGACTTCGCCCCGGCGTGCGTCAATGCCGTGCGCGACGCGGCAGGCGCGCTGGGTTTGAGCCATATGGACATCGTCAGCGGTGCCGGGCATGACGCGATTTTCGTCGCCGAACTCGGCCCGGCCGGGATGATTTTCGTGCCGTGCGAAGGCGGCATCAGCCACAACGAAATCGAAAACGCCGCGCCGGATGACCTCGCGGCAGGCTGCGCGGTGCTGTTGCGCGCCATGGTCAATGCGGCACAGGGGGACGGGGCATGAGTGAGATGGGCCAACTGACGGCGGTGCAACTGCTGCAGCATTTTCGCGACAAGACCTTGTCACCGGTGGACGTCACCGAGGACGCCCTGCTGCGTATCGAACGCTACAACCCGGTGGTGAACGCCTACTGCCACGTCGACCCCGAAGGCGCGCTGCAGGCTGCGCGAGCCTCGGAGCAGCGTTGGTTGAAGGGCCAGCCCTGCGGCGCGCTGGACGGTGTACCGGCGTCGATCAAGGACCTCACGCTGACAATCGGCATGCCCACCCGCAAGGGCTCGCGCACCTCATCCGCCGAAGGGCCGTGGGACGTCGACGCGCCGTTCTCCGCCTTGATGCGCAAGGCCGGCGCCGTGCTGCTGGGCAAGACCACCACCCCGGAGTTCGGCTGGAAAGGCGTGACCGACAACCCGCTGTACGGCATCACGCGCAACCCGTGGGACACACGCACCACGGCGGGCGGTTCGTCCGGCGGCGCCGGTGCAGCGGCGGCGTTGAACCTCGGCGTATTGCACCAGGGCAGCGATGCCGGCGGCTCGATCCGGATTCCGTGCGCGTTTACCGGCACTTTCGGGATCAAGCCGACGTTCGGTTATGTGCCGCAGTGGCCGGCCAGTTCCATGACGATTCTGTCGCACCTGGGGCCGATGACCCGCACCGTGGAAGACAGCGTGTTGATGCTGCAGACCATCGCCCAGCCAGACGCGCGGGACGGCCTGATCGGCGCGCCGCGGACGACGCCCTGGTTGACGGGCGCTGCGGACCTCAAAGGGTTGCGCGTGGCCTATAGCCCGACGTTCGGCTATGTGAAGGTCGATCCGCAGGTTGCCAAGGTCGTGGGCCAGGCAGTCGAGGGATTGGTGCAATTGGGCGCCCATGTCGAGCAGATCGATCCAGGCTTCAGCGACCCACTGGAAGTGTTCAATACCCTGTGGGCCGCCGGTGCCGCGCGCCTGACCGGCGCCATGAGTGATGCGCAAAAACAGCTGCTGGACCCCGGTCTGTTGCGCATCGCACAACGCGGTGAACAGCTCAGTCTTGGCGACTTCAACGACGCCCTCGAAGCCCGCGCGGCGCTGGTGGCGAAGATGGCCGCGTTCCATGAGCATTACGACATACTGGTGTCGCCGATGCTGCCGATCACCGCGTTCGACGCCGGGCACAACGTGCCGCCGGCTTCCGGGATGCAGGCATGGATGGAGTGGACGCCGTTTACCTACCCGTTCAACCTGACCCAGCAACCGGCGGCATCGGTGCCATGCGGGCTGGCGGCGAATGGTCTGCCGGTAGGGTTGCATGTGGTGGGCGCGCGGTTTGCCGATGAACAGGTACTGAAGGTCTGCCAGGTGTACGCCAAAGCGTTCCCCACACCGCACTTGCAAGCGCCGCAGACCTGAAGTGGACTCAACTGGGGGGGCTTTCGGGGGTGGCAGGTCAGCCAACCCCTGTATCGCCCATGCCGCCGCCTTCGTAGCCTCGCCAAGGCTCGGCAGCTCCCACACTTGAGCTGCGTCGCGCCGGATATTGCGATCACACAGGAGATTGAAATAAGGCCGACACCGCCAACCCCCTGTGGGAGTTGTCGAGCCCCAGCAGGCTGCGAAAGCGGTGTCTCAGGCGCAGAAAATGCCAGCAATACCGCCGCCTTCGCAGCCTCGCTGGGGCTCGACAACTCCCACACTTGAGCTTCGTCGCGCCGGATATTGCGATCACACAGGGGATTGAAATCAGGCCGACACCGCCAATCCCCTGTGGGAGTTGTCGAGCTTTAGCGGGCTGCGAAAGCGGTGTCTCAGGCGCAGAAAATGCCAGCAATGCCGCCGCCTTCGCAGCCTCGCTCGGGCTCGACAACTCCCACACTTGAGCTGCGTCGCGCCGGCTACTGCGATCACACAAGGGATTGAAATCAGGGAAACACCGCCAATCCCCTGTAGGAGCTGTAGTGGGCACCCGCCCCCGGTCTTGATCGCATTCCATTACACTGTGCCCATTCATTCCCGGGGGTTTCATGGACATCGAACTGGCACGCACTTTCCTCGAAATCACCCGCTGCGGCAGCCTCGCCGCCGCGGCCGAGAAGCTGCACGTTACCCAGACCGCCATCACCGCGCGGGTCAAGAGCCTGGAAAGCCAGTTGGGCAGCACGCTGTTTATCCGCAACCGCGCCGGTGCGCGCCTGACCGCCGACGGCGAGGCCTTTGTGGTGTACGCCAACCAGCTGCTGCAAACCTGGGAAGCCGCGCGGCGTGACCTGCCGTTGCCCGATGGCTATCGCAACGTGCTGCATATCGGCGGTGAAGTGAGCCTGTGCAACCCACTGATGCTCGGTTGGGCCCAGGCCCTGCGCGAACAGATCCCTGGGCACGCGCTGCGCACCGAAGTGCGTGAGGGCGAATACCTGCTGCGCCAACTCGAACTCGGTGTGCTCGATGCCGCACTGGTGTTCCAACCCCAATATTGGCCTGGGCTGCAGGTCGAGCAGGTGCTGGAAGAAAAACTCATCCTGGTGCAGTTGGTGAGCAAGCCGGACCCGTACGTCTACATCGACTGGGGCCCGGGCTTTCGCCAGCAGCATGACGCCGCCCTGCCCGACCGGGCCCGTGCCGCGCTGAGTTTCAACCTCGGGCCGCTGGCGTTGCAGTACATCCTGGAGAATGGCGGCGCCGGCTACTTCCGCACGCGGGTGGTGCAAAGCTACCTGGACAGCGGCGTGATGCAGCGCGTGCCCAAGGCCCCGGAATTCAACTTCCCGACCTTCGTGGTGTATTCGCGGGCGCGCGACTCGGCAGTGCTGCAACAGGCCCTGGCGTTACTGCGCGACGTGGTCAAGGCCGAGAGTGACTGGTCGCAACGCTGGGACCCCTTGATTTAACCCGCGCACGGGGCAAAAACTCGCACAATTGCGCGCACCAACTAAGCTCAGTTTCCAATAAAAAAACCCTGAGCTGCCCCTCATGCCCGATCCCACCGAGACCTTCCGCGCACGTTACCGCGCGGCCGTCAGCCCTCTTTACAACCCCTGGCTGCACGCCAGTTTCGTCCTCGGTTATGGGGCGTTGTGCATCACCCTGGCCTGGTCCTCCACGGACAACATCACCGCGCTCCAGTGGCTGAGCGTTCCCCTGACCCTGGTGTTTTTCAACCTGTGCATCTACCTCGTGCACCGTCACCTCGGCCACCACAAACACGCCCTCGCCCGCTTGTTCTACGCCCGCCACACCGGCGATCACCACAGTTTCTTCACCCCCGGGCACATGACCTACGACAGCCCCAGGGACTGGCGCGTAATCCTGTTCCCGGCCTGGCTGATCGTGCTGCACAGCCTGGCAATCACGCTGCCCGCCTGGTGGCTGCTCAAGCAACTGAGTCCCAACGTCGCCGGGCTGTTTGCCGGCTGCATGATTCTCGGCTACTTGCTGTACGAAGTGTTCCACGCCTGCGAGCACTTGCCTGTCGAGCACCCGCTGGCGCGCCTGCCGTGGATTCGCCAGATGCACCGCCTGCACGCGCTGCATCACCGCCGCGAGCTGATGCAGGGGCGCAACTTCAATATCGTCATGCCGCTGATGGATTACCTGTTCGGCACCCTGTACTGGGAGCCCGGCGCCCACGACAACCAGGAATCGTCATGAGTACCCGTCCCAGAAAACTGCGTCATCTGCTGTTTATGTTGCTGCTGGTCGTGATCGCGTTTCTGCTGCTGATGCCCACCAAGGTGCAACCGGTGAACTGGACACCGCCCAAGGCGCCCTCCCTGCAGGACGGCGCCTACGCGGAAAACCAACGCCTCAAGGGCGTGCAGAAAATCGGTGCCCAGGGCATCGACGGGCCCGAGGCGTTGCTGATGGATGCCCAGGGATTGCTGATCAGCGGGCTGCACGACGGGCGCATCATCCGTACCTCGCCCGACAGCCGCAGCCTGGAAGTGCTGGCCAATACCGGCGGGCGCCCGCTGGGCATGGCGCTGCACCCGGATGGGCGCTTGATCATTGCCGACGGGATCAAGGGCTTGCTCGCGCTCGACGCCCATCGCCAACTGACGTCGCTGAGCACCGCCGCCGATGGCGTGCCCTTTGGCTTTACCGATGACGTCACGGTGGATGCCAGCGGGCGTTATGCCTACTTCAGCGATGCTTCAAGCCGCTGGGGTTATGGCCAGGACGGCGAGGCAGTGATCGAGCACGGCGGCGACGGCCGGCTGCTGCGCTATGACTTCAGCAACGGCAACACCGAGGTATTGCTCGACCAGTTGCAATTCGCCAACGGCGTGGCCCTGGGGCCGGAGGAAAACTATGTACTGGTAAATGAAACCGGTGCCTATCGCATCAGCCGCTATTGGCTCAAGGGCGAGCGCGCTGGGCAGCACGACCTGTTTATCGACAACCTGCCCGGTCTGCCGGACAACCTCAGCTTCAACGGCCAGGACCGCTTCTGGGTGGCACTTTACTCGCCGCGCAATCCACTGCTGGACAGTTTTGCCGGCTACCCACTGCTGCGCAAAGTCATGGTGCGGGCGCTGATGGTGGTGCCCAAGCCGATCGAGCGCAAAGCCTTCGTGCTGGGGCTGGACACCGACGGTAACGTCATCGCCAACCTGCAGGATGGCAGCACCGGCAATTACTCGCCGATCACCACCGCCCGGGAGTATGGCGAGTGGCTGTACCTGGGTTCGCTGAAGAGCACGAGCATGGCGCGCCTGCCGTTGAAGCTGGCGTTGGCGCCATAACGCAAAAAGGGCATACAGGCGCCTGGCCTGTATGCCCTGGGTACTACGGGTCAATCATGTCAGCTCTTGGTGCTGCTCAGCAGGGTCTGCTTGCACAGGTGGCCAAAACTGACGAACTGGGTATTCTCGCCACCGACACCGATGCCCGGGTATTCCAGCACTTCCATGCGCCACACGCCGTAGTTGAAGTCGGTACGCCAGGTGTTGTTGTAGCCCTGGGAGTAATCGACAAAGGTGGTCTGGAAATCACCGCCGCTGCACGCGCCCACATTGATCGTGCCAGAGGCTTGCCCCGAGCTGTCGGTCGCTGCCGAATACGCCTTGTAGACGATGTCGCCGTTGGCCGGGTCGATGCGCTGGTCGAGATAGACGATCGGGTGCAGGCCCACCAGCGGTGCACCGGTGCTGTCCGACAGGCCCATGGTCCAGGTCAGGTCCCGATAGGCTTGGGTGGTCATGTAGCCATAGCCCACGTTGGAAGCCGAATACGGGATGCGCAACACGTTCGCCTCGCCCTTCACATCCGGGCTGTTGACCCGCGGGTTGGAACCAAACGACAGGTTGTACTTGCCCGTCGCACTCCACGGCTCATTGGGGTGCTGGTTCGGCCGCACACGCACCTTGACTACGCCACCGACGCCCGGGCTGGGGATCGAGGTCGACACGACGTTGGCACCCACGGTGACCCACTGGCCGCCATCGAAACGCTCGAGGATCCACTTGTTACGCGTGCTGCCACTGGCCGCATCGGCCGTCAGCGCAATACCGACACTCTGCCCACGGACGGCGGTGAAATCGAAGTAATCGACGTCATCCAGGCTGTCGGCATTGCCGTTGATGTAGTTCAGAGTGTCCGGCAGTTGGAAGGCTGTGTCCGGGGTGTCATTGGGCTCATAGGCGTCGAGGTTGGTATCGACCGCAACCCCGAACTGAAAGCTCGACCCCTGGACCGCCGCGTTGGCCTCCATGAACCAGTAGTAGTCACCGGCCGGCACCACGCCGCCAAGGCTTTCATCGCCGGTGCCGGGGTTATTGGAAGTGCCCAGGGGCAGCGGATTGCCCTGGCCATCGTCCTGGAACAGCGACAACGACATATCGGTGCCTGCAGTCTGGTTGACCAGCAGAACGTTGATCCGCGCTTTCTGCGGCAGGTTGAAGTGGTAGCACAGCAGGTCGCCGGTTTGTACGCCATTGATCGTGTAGAGAGAGTTGATATCCAGCGTCTGTTCACAACCCTGGACCAGCGCGGCCTGTACGGCGGGTGCCGACTGGGCCGTGGCTTTTTGTACCTTGGTCACCCTGGCCGGCGCGGTGTTGTCTTCGACCACCGAGTCGGCTTTCGCCTTGGCGGCAAACAATGGTTTCTTCTGCTGGGCCCCCGCCAGCAGTTGCTGCTTGAGGGCAGCCGTCGCCTTGTTGGCGTTGATCTTCACAGCGCTTTTCAAGCCGTGCTTGACCGTGGGAGACGCCGCTTGCGCAGCCAGGTGAGGGTATTGTTCAGCGAGGGCAAAGGCCGAGACAAAGCAGGTGGCCGCCATGGCCGCGCCCAGCATGAGAGCTTTTTTCGATTTCATTTTTTATCCATCCATAGTTAAAAAGTGAAGCTCAGGTGACATCCGGTCACCTGGGATGGAATGTAGGATAAGACTGGATGGATGTACAGTATTTTTTCGAAAAAAACGACCCCGCCCCGGACACCAGCCCAGGGCGATCGAATTGCATTTAGGAAGCTGCCTACCTGAAGAAGAAACAGCCCCTACAGAAACACCCTAATAACCGGTCATTTCCAGGTAACCCACCCCACCGTCGAACCGCACGGGTCCTTCCCAGTACGGAATGCTCAGGTTCATCCAGGCGTTGGGGTTGACGGCTTCAGGGGTGATGTCGAGGTGTTTGCCGGGAATTTTCAGGGACCAGCGCGTAGGCAGCTTGCGCCCGTCGAGCGTCGTGGTGTCCAACGGGGTCAGTTGGATATCGGCGTTGTGCAGGGTTTGGGTGTGACCTTCGTGGTCGATCCAGGTGCCGGTCAGGTAGGACCCACCATCGGTTTGCCGCACGCGAAACAGCATCAACTGCTCGCCACGGTCCAGGTGCAGGGAGAACCAGTCCCAGCCGGTCTGGCTCGCGCTCAGGGGTTGACTGCTCCATTCGCGATCCAGCCATGCCGGGCCCGTGACTTCATACACCTGGCCGTCGATGCTCACGCTGCCGCTGGCACTGAAAAACGGCTGGCTGTAGTAGTACGAGGCCTGGCCCTGATCGGATTTGCGGCTGTAGCCGTTATCACCCTGCAGCACCAGCGGGCGGCTGGAAGTCAGGTGCAGGTCATAGGCGAAGTGCGCGCCGCTGGCCTTGAGTTGCATATCGGCCAAGGGGCTCACGGCACCGGGGCGGCTGGCGAAGTTCCAGTCGTCGATCCAGGCGTTGAACGGCACTGCCTGGGCGCCAGCCTGGCCAACGCCGCCGCGCGCGTAGCGTTCGGCGGCGTAATGGCGGGTGGCTGAGGTGACGGCGGCGTGGCCGAGCCAGACTGTCGCGTCCTGCCAGCCGGTTTGCGTCGGCCCGGCCTTGAGGGCGTTGCGAAACAGCGTCCATTGCACGCCAAACACGTTGCCCTGCGCATCCTTGAGGTTGGCGGTGACGTACCACCATTCAATGCGAAAGCCAGCATGCGGCCCATGGTCCTCGGGAAAACTGAAGACCTTGCCCGGCACTACCTGGGTGAAGTCCGCCGCATCGCTGCCCAGGCCGGCGAAACTTTCCGGTGGTGCGGGCGCCTGGTCGCACGCGCTCACCAGTAACAGCGCCAGCCACAGCAAGGATTTAATCTTCATGCGCAAACGTCCTCAACAGGTCCGCCGGACGGCTGCGGTACAACTGCCACAACGGCCAGGCCGAGGCCAGCAACGTGGCGAGCAATGCCAGCCCGAGCAATTGCGCCAGTTGCCAAGGAAACACCTGCAGGGGCAGGCGCCAGCCAAACGCTTGCACGTTGATTACCGCATCCAGGCACCACGCCAGCAGCAAGCCCAGGGGCAATGCCAGGATCAGCGTGAGCACCGCCAGCAGCCAGGTCTGGCCCAGGTTCAGCAGCATCAATTGGCGGCGCGTCACGCCCAGCGCCCATAGCGGTGCGAGTTGGCCCAGGCGGCTTTGACTCTGGGTCAGCAGGCTGATGAACAGTGCCACCCCGGCCACGCCGAGGGTGAGGCTGTTCAGCGCCGCGGTGGCGGCAAAGGTGCGCTCGAACACCTGGCTCGACCAGCCCTTGAGCTGCTGTTGATCGACGATGCGGCTGTCTTCCAGGGCAAAGGCCCGTTGCACGGCCTGGACCAGCGGCGCCACATCCGCCGGCAACACCCGCAGGTTGAACCGCGCCGGTGACAGCGTCGGCCAGTGAGCCAGCAGGTGTGCGGCATTGACCAGCATGTGGCCCTTGGGGTTGCCATAATCGGCGTAGATCCCCACCAGCGTCGGTGACCACACGCCCTGCGGCGTGGGAATGCTCAGCGTGTCGCCCAGCTTGATCGCCAGCCGCCGCGCCAATTGCTCGCTGAGCATCAACGTGTCGTGGTGCTGCAACTGATCCCACGGCTCACTCACCGCCTCCAGCAATGGCCAGTGCTGGCGATAGGTCGGGTCATCGACCACGCCAAACAGATCCGCCGGCCAGCCCTGCAATTGCACCGCGACCTGCCAGGTCGGCAGCACGGTCTGCACGAGCGGTTGTTGCTTGAGCCAAGTGTTGAGTTGTGCTGCCTGGGCCGGGGTCTGGGGATTGAGGTACAGCTCGGCGGTAAGGCGCTGCTCCAGCCAGTTATTGAAGGTGTGACGAAAACCCGAGGTCATCGAGCCCGCGCCGATATTCGCTGCCAGCGCCAACAGCAGGGCCATCAGCGCCAGACTCAAGGCCGGCAATTGCTGGCGACAGTCGGCGAGAAACCATTGGCCGAGCACCGAGCGGCTGCGTCCCAGTACCGCTTTGAGCAAGGCATTGAGCAGTACCGGCAAACCCAGGGCGGCGCCGAGCAGCAGCGCGGCCATCAGCACAAAACCGGCCGCCAGGCTATCGCCCAGCCACAGCGCCAGCACCGCGATCAGCAAGGCCGTGCCCGCGACCCAACCCTGGCGTCGCAACCAGCGCCCGTGGGCCTCGTGCCAGGCCTGGGCATTGGCCAGCGCCAGCAACGGCAGGCGCGCCGCCCGCCACAGGCTGCTGGCACCGGCGAGCAAGGCACCGAGCAGGCTCAAGCCGAGTCCCGCCAGCCACCACCCTGGGCTCAGGCTCAATTGCCCTGGCACTTCGGCGCCATACAGGCCGCGCAGGCTGGCCGCCACGTCCGGCAGCAGCAAGCTCGCGAGCAGGTAGCCACTGGCGACGCCGAGCACACCGCCAAGCAACGACAAGGCGCCCAACTCGACGCCCAGGCCGAGGATCAACATGCGTGCGCTCACCCCACAGGCACGCAGGGTGCGCAGCAGCCCGCGCCGTTGCTCAAGGGCCAGGCCGATGGCCGCGTGCACGATAAACAGCCCGACCACGAAGGACAGGAAGCCCAGCGCGTCGAGGTTCAGGTGAAAGCTCTCGGTGAGGCGCGCGAGGTTGTTGTCCTCGCCCTGCTTGAGTTGCAGTTCGGCAGGTGGCGTGGGATGGCGGGCGGCAAACGCCTTGTCTACCAGCAGTCGTGACAGTCGGTCGGGCATCGCCAGGAGCGGCTGGGCGAAGCCGATATCGGTAAGCAACAACCCCGGCGCCATGTCCGGCTGGGCTTGCAACGGTGGCAGGCGCTGCCCGTTCAGCGTGAGCGGCTGCTCACCGGCGCGCAGCCCCAGGGCCTGCAAGGTCTGCGGCGCGATCCAGGTACGCCCCGGCGGATCGAAGAACGCCAGCATTTGCGCCTGGCTCAGACGCTGCCCCGCCACTGCGCCACTGCCGGGCAGTGACACCGGGTCGATGCCCATCAGTTGCAGGCGCATGTCCTCGTGGCCCTGGAGCTGCACCCGCCCCTGTACCACCGGCGACACCGGCCACCCGGCGCGGCGCAATTGGGCAAACAGCACCTGTGGGAAACTCGCGCCGTCCGGCGTACTGAGGCTGGCCTGGGGCTCGCCGCCGATCAACTGGCTGGCGCGCGCATAACTGTCGCGCGCCTGGCTGTTGAGGGCCTGCACGCCGGTCAACAGGGCGGTGGCCAGCCACAAGCCGGTGAGCACACTGAAGAACTGCACCGGATGGCGCCGCCAATGGCTGAGCAAGGCGCGCACCGTCCAATAAAACACACTCACGTCGGCACCACCTGTCCGCGATGCAACACCACCTGGCGGTCCAGTCGCGCAGCGATCCGCGGGCTGTGGGTGACCATCAACAGGCTGGTGGGGCTGTCACGCAGCAGGTCCAGCAACAGTTGCAGGACTTCGTCGCTGGTGGCTTCGTCGAGGTTGCCGGTGGGCTCGTCGGCCAACAGCAACCCCGGGCGCGAAGCCAGTGCGCGCCCCACCGCCACCCGTTGCTGTTGGCCACCCGAGAGTTGTTCCGGATAACGCTTGAGCAAGTCACCCAGGCCCAGGCGCTCCACCAGTTGCGCCTGCCACCGGGCATCGAAGCGCCCCGCCAGACGCGCCTGGAATGCCAGGTTGTCGTCGACGCGCAAACTGCCGATCAGGTTGAACTGCTGGAACACCAGGCCGATTTCAGTGCGTCGCCAATGCGCCAGTTGCGCTTCGCCGAGTTGGTCGAGCCGCTGCTCGCCCACCTGGATGCTGCCGCCGTCCACCCGATCGAGCCCGGCCACCAGGTGCAGCAGCGTGCTCTTGCCGCTGCCGGATTCGCCCATCAACGCCAGGCTGCTGCGCGCGGCCAGGTGCAGGTCGACACCGGCCAACACCGCCAACGGGCCTTGGGGCGTGGCATAGCTTTTGAAAACACCTTGCACCTGCAGCATGGGAACACTCGTGTGAGGGGTGGCCATCGAGAATAACGGCTGGTGATGGCGGCCACGCAAATTTTTCACATGGATTTCACCGGTTGCCCACCCACCGCACTTTAAATTACCGGCCAAGCGTCAGGTATCGGCAACTTGTTAGTTGCCACGCCTGACAACTTTTACCCGCCACGTGTTCAGCGAAAAGACAGCCGTCCTGTGCCAGCCTCAAGTCATACTGCAGGCATTCGCCAACACGTTGCGTCAGCTAACTAATACAACACTGCCAACAGTGCCCAAGGTGAATGAAGTGGTTGACCTGACCCTGACCAAACCACGCTCGCGCAGGGCCGTCATCAAGCGACTGCAACCGCTGTGGCTGGGGATTGTAGTGATCAGCCTGTTGCTTACCGCCGGCCTGCTGTGGCCGGCGTCACCGCGTGACCTGGGGGTGGGCAACCGCCTGCTGACCTCCCAGGTACTGCCGCTGTGGCGCGACGGCGACCTGATCGTGCTGGTGCGCCATGAAGAGCGCTGCGACCGCTCGTCGAATGCTTGCCTGGGGCCGGTGGAAGGCCTGACGATCAAAGGCAGCCAACAAGCCGAAAACCTCGGCAAGGCCTTCAAGACACTGGGCATGGACGGCAGCGATGTGCTCGCCAGCCCGGCCATTCGGACCGCCCAGACCCTGCGGTTCATGTTCGGTAAAAACGAGCTGACCTCCGGCCAGCAAGCCGTCTGCGGTGCGGCCATGGGCGAAGAGTTGCTCAGCCACAAGACCCCGGGGCGCAACCTGGTGTTCGTCACCCACAGCGGCTGCATCGCCGACTTCGAAACCACCCTGGGTTTCCCCCACGCCACCTTCCCCGAGTACGGCAGCGCGCTGTTCGTGCAAGTCTTGCCCAACGGCAAATTCAAGACCCTGGGCCTGGTCAATAATCAGGACTGGCCGGCCGCGTTAAAACAACTGTAAGTACTTTCCTGCCCGCCGCCACCCTCTATGTTCAGCAAAAAGACAGCCATGTTCTGGCATGTTTAGTTGCGCCTTTTAATTAAGGACGTCATGAATATCTTCTGTCACTCAGTGAACGTTTTGATGTTTTCCGCTATTACTTCCTTACTGCAAATGTTTGCCAGTACACGTCAAGGAGCGACGTTGTGACGATCCGATTCAAACCCCTGCCGTTGTTGTTATTGGCCTTCGCCGCCTTTTACCTGTTGCCGCTGGGCCTGCACGGCCTGTGGACCCCGGACGAAACCCGCTACGCCCAGGTCAGCCAGGAAATGCTGCTGAGCGGCAACTGGGTCGCGCCGCATTACATGGGCATTCGCTATTTCGAAAAACCCGCCGGCGGCTATTGGCTGATCGCCCTGGGCCAGGCCGTGTTCGGCCAGAACCTGTTCGGTGTGCGCATCGCCTCGGCCCTGACCACCGGCTTGAGTGTGCTACTGGCTTATGTGATCGCCCGCCGCCTGTGGAACACCCCGCGCAAGTCTTTCGCCTGCGCCCTGCTGTACCTGAGCTTTGGCCTGGTGGCCGGGCAAGCCGGGTATTCCAACCTCGATCCGCAATTTACCCTGTGGGTCAACCTCAGCCTGGTTGCCCTGTGGTTTGCGCTCGACAGCACCAGCACCCGTGGACGCCTGCTAGCCTGGGCCGTGGTGGGCCTGGCCTGCGCGATGGGCTTCATGACCAAGGGGTTCCTCGCGTGGGCGTTGCCGGTGCTGATTGCCGTGCCCTACATGCTCTGGCAACGGCGCCTGGGCGAATTGCTGCGCTATGGCCCGTTGGCCGTGGGCGTGGCGGTCCTGGTGTGCCTGCCTTGGGTGGTGGCGATCCATCTGCAGGAACCGGACTTCTGGCGCTTCTTTTTCTGGAATGAACACATTCGCCGCTTCAGCGCCGACGATGCGCAGCACGTACGCCCGTGGTGGTTTTTCCTGCCGATCATCGCCGTGTCCTGCCTGCCCTGGGCCGGCCTGCTGCCCTCGACCCTGCGCACCACCTGGCGCGAAAAGCGCCAGCCGGCGATCGCCTTCCTGGCCCTGTGGCTGTTGTTGCCACTGGGGTTCTTCAGCCTGAGCAACGGCAAACTGCCGACCTATATCATGCCGTGCCTGCTGCCCCTGGCGCTGTTGATGGGGCACACGCTGGTCGACCTGCTCGACAACGGCCGCGCACGCACGATCAGCCTCAATGGCCTGCTCAACTTCGCAATCGGCATGGCCGCGATGATCGGCCTGATCTACCTGCAAATCGCCCGGCCGCTGTATGGCCACAGCCATGCCGAAATGTTCGGCCTGTCCCTGGCCTTTATCGTGCTGCTGGTGTGGATCCTCAGCAACCTGCTGCAAGCCTTCCGTCCGTTGACGCTGTGGGCGATGCCGACCCTGGGCATTGGCTTGCTGGTGATCCTGTTGCCGGCGAGCATGCCGGCGCAGATCGCCGATAACGAAATGCCCGACCAGTTCGTGCTGGAGCATATGAACGAACTGCAGCAAACCCAGGCGTTGCTGGCCAACTCCCTGGAAAACGCCAGCGCCCTGGCCTGGCGTCTCAAGCGCACGCAAGTGTCGCTGTACGACACCGAAGGTGAACTGCGCTACGGCTTGCAGTACGCGGGCTCGATGCACCGCAAGGTGGAACTGGAACAGGTCCAGGCCTGGATCAGCGAGGCCCGCCAGCACGGTTCGGTCGGTGTGCTGATGCGCGTCAACAGCACCAGTGAAATGCGCGAGGCCGGGCAACTGCCGCCAGGCGGCAAGCGTTATCACAAAGGCTATCTGGAATTGATTGTGTATCCGCCGTTGCAGTGAGGTCAGCGCGGTTTGGACGTTGCAGGGCTGACCTCTTCGGTCGGTGCGACGCCGCTGCCCAGCACCTGCTCCTGCACCGCCCGCCCCTCCGCCCGGTTGCGGATAAACCCGGCGCGGGTAAAGCGTTCCAGGAATGGCACCGGCAAGGCTTTGTCCGCAGTGATGGGTGGATGTTCGGCCGTGTCGCCAAACAGGGTGTAAGCCGCACTCGGCAGATGCCGGGTATTGAGGTCGCCGGTGAGGCGCCCTTGCTGCAGCACAATCGCACGGTTGGTCACCCGTTGCAGGTCAGACAGCCGTTGCGAGATGCAGAGGATCGCCACGCCACGCGCGCGCTGGCTGTCGATCAGCCCGAGCAGGCGTTCGGCGTCGGCGGCCGAGAGGGCAGCGGTGGGTTCGTCGAGAATCAGCAGCTTGGGGTGCAGGGCAAACGCGCGCGCCAGCACCAGCAGTTGGCGGTCTGCCTGGCCCAGGCGTTCTACCGGGAGTTGCAACGGCAGCTCCAGGCCCAGCCCGGCGGCGATGGCTTCGGCACGTTGCAACAGGCTTTTGCGGTTGAGCAGGAAGTCGGCGTCAGGCTGGCCCAGTTCGTCGAGCAACAGGTTTTCGGCCACGCTCAGCCCCGGTGCGATGGCATCATCGGGACATTGGTGCACCGCCACAATGCCAACGCGGCGCGCTGATAGCGGCGAGGTGAAACGTTGGCGCTGCCCCTCCACCCACACTTCGCCAGTGTCCGGCGCGAGGCTGCCGCTGAGGATTTTCACCAGGGTCGACTTGCCCGCGCCGCTGGCCCCCAAAACCGCCACCCCTTCCCCCGGATAAATATCCAGATTGACCTGATCCAGCGCCCGCTGGGCACCAAAGGACTTGCTCAGGTCCAGCAGGCGGACCAGGGGCACGGGGGCAACGAGGTTGCTCATGGCGAATCTCTAAGGCGTAACGATGGCTCATTGCAACGCACGAGGGCGCTGATTTATTCCGCACAACAATGAGTTAGGCCTCGGATTAAATGCATTACCTTATGAACAATCCAATAGCTGAATCGCATAGCAAAAAGATTTTGAGTTATAAGCGCCTTGCCAGCAGTTTGTTGAATGCTTTCAGCACCAAGGCAGGCTTCTCCAGCATCAATTGATGACCACAGGCCTCCAGCAGCTGGAAGTCAGCATTCGGCAATTGTTCAGCCAGCGCCTGGCCACCGCTGGCCGGGGTCAGGCCATCGCTGTCACCGGCCAGCACACTGACCGGCAATGTCAGACCGGGGATCTGTTGCGCATCCGGCCATTGGGCCTTACTGGTCAGGGCCTTGAACATGTGCAGGCGGTTGCGCTCGGTGAGTTTCTCTTCGTAAGCCACCAGCGCCGGGTCGACCGAGGCATGCCAGGCATGCTTGCGAAAGCCCTTGGCCAAGACCGGGCGCAGCCATTCCAGGAGCCACGCCGGCAAGGCCATCAACCCGCCGTTGACCACAGGGCGGTGAAGGCGCGCGCCCAACAGCAATGCTGCGTCGATGCGCGCGGTGGGCTTGGCCAGCAACGCGCTGAGGCTCAGGCCGGTGCCGAAGGAATGCGCGACAAGCAGGTTACGCGTGCCGGCGTAGCGCTGCAGGATCGCCAGGTAGTCGGCCACCAGCTCGGACCAGGCGTAGGCCTGGGCATTGCGTGGCCGACCACTGTCGCCATGGCCCAGCAGGTCCCAGGCCACCAAGCTGTAGCCTGCGGCCTTGAGCGCCGGCCATTGCAGACGCCATTGGTCCTTGTTGCCGCCGGCGCCATGGCAGAAAAACACCACGGTGTCGGCCTGGGTGGTGCCCACGTGGTGGGCAATGCTCAAGGTGCGATTGGGGCGGATTTCCAGCAACTCGCCGCGCACCACGGGTAGATCGGCAAAAGAGAACGTCATACACAGCCTTGGGTAGGCGCCGGTGTGCCGGCGATGAAAGATTCGGACGTGGCAGCGCTCGACAGGGCGCTATCGCCGGCAAGCCGACCGCCACAGTGCAACAAGGTCCGGGTATAGGGATGGCGCGCATCGGCAAACAGCGTCGCCGTGTCGCCCTGCTCGACCACCCGGCCGTTCTGCATCACCGCAATGCGGTCGCACAGACGCGCCGCGACACGCAGGTCATGGGTGATAAAAATGATGCTTAATTTCAGCCGCCGTTGCAGCGACTCCAACAGCTCCAGGATCTGCACCTGGATCAACGCATCCAGGGCCGAAACGCACTCATCGGCGATCAGCACCTTGGGCTCCACCGCCAAGGCGCGGGCGATGCCGATACGCTGGCGCTGGCCACCGGAGAACTCATGGGGATAGCGTTCGAACGCCGTGGCGGGCAGGCCCACCAGTTCCAGCAAGGCCCGCGCCCGCTGTTCGGCGTCGGCGCGGGTGCGCCCCTGCACCAACGGTCCGGTCATGATGATGCGCCCGACGGTCTGGCGTGGGTTGAGCGAGGCAAACGGGTCCTGGAAGATCATTTGCACTTCGCTGCGCAACGGGCGCAGGCGGGCTTCGGACAACCCTGCAACGTCCTGGCCCAGCCATTCGATCTGGCCGCTGTCGGCGCGCAGCAAGCGCACCAGGCAGCGGCCCAGGGTGGATTTGCCCGAGCCCGACTCACCGACAATGCCGAGGGTCTCGCCTTCACGGACCTGCAACCCCACTGCGTCCAGCGCCCGCGTGGTGTGCTTGCTCCACCAGCCCGTGCGGCGACTGAACACCTTGCCCAGTCGCTCGGCCTTGAGCACCACCGCACCGTCCACCGTAGTGCGCGGTGCCAAGGGTTGGGCCGACACTGCCGCAAGCAATTGCCGCGTGTAGGCGGCCTGCGGCTCGCGCAATACCTGCCGGGCGCTGCCCTGCTCCACCACCTGGCCCTTTTCCAGCACCAGCACGCGGTCGGCAATCGCCTCGACCACGGCAAAATCATGCGTGATAAACAGCAGCGCCATGCCCTTGTCCTGCTGGATGCGGCGCAACAGCTCGAGGATCTGCGCCTGGGTGGTCACGTCCAGGGCCGAGGTTGGCTCATCGGCAATCAACAGCGCCGGATCGAACGCCAGGGCCATGGCGATCACCACGCGCTGGCGCTGACCGCCGGAAAGCTCGAACGGATAGGCCAGGCGCAGGCGCTCAGGGTCCGGCAGGCCGACATAGCCGAGTAACTCCACCACCCGGGCGCGCCGTGCACTGGCGGATTTCACCCCGTGGGCGCGCAGGGTTTCATCGATCTGCTCGCCCACCCGCAACAGCGGGTTCAGCGCGCTCATCGGCTCCTGAAAGACCATGCTGATGTGGCGCCCGCGCAGTTCGCGCATGGCCGCTTCGCTGCGCGCCGCCAGGTCTTCGCCGCGAAACAGGAGTCGCCCGCTTTGCACGCTCAACGGGCGCGGCAACTGGCGCAACAGCGCCTTGGCCAACATCGACTTGCCCGACCCGGACTCGCCCACCACACACAGGCATTCGCCGCTGCGCACCTGCAGCGACAGGTCATACAGCGCATGGCTGCGGTCGGCTCCCGGCGGCAAGGCGATGCGCAGGTGCTCGACACTCAATAACGTCATAGCGACCTCTCTGGTTCAAATGCCACGCGCAGGCCTTCGCCGACCTGATTCACCGCCAGCACGCACAATGCAATTGCCAGCCCCGGCAGGAAGCTCATCCACCACGCATCGCGCAGCAGGCCACGGGAGGCGTTGATCATGTAGCCCCAGCTCATCGCCTCGGGGTCGCTGAGGCCGAGGAATGCCAGGGCGGATTCGGTGAGGATCGCCGTGGCCATCACAAAGGTCATGACCACCAGCAACGGCGCCAGCGCATTCGGCAGGATCTGTTGGCTGATGATCCCCCACGGCGACTGGCCCAGCACCCGCGCCGCCTGCACGAATTCGCGCTGGCGCAGGGTGAGGAATTCACTGCGCACCAACCGCGCGACGGCCGGCCACGCCACCAGTGCAATCGCCAGCACGATGGTGCCCAGGGACGGTTCCAGCACCGCCACCAGGATCACCGCCAGCACCAGTTGCGGGATGATCTGGAAGAACTCGGCGATGCGCATCAGCACGCCGTCTACCCAACCGCCGAAGTAGCCGGCGATGGCGCCCACGAGCAGGCCCATCAGCAAGGTCGCCAGGCTGGTCAGCACGCCCACGGCCAGTGACACTCGCGCGCCATACAGCAAGCCGATGCCGAGATCGCGGCCAAGCAGGTCGCTGCCCAGCCAATGGGCCGGATCATGGAACGGCGCCAGCATCGGCTGGCTGTTCATTTCCCACGGCGAGCTGCTGGTCAGCCACGGTGCAGCAATCGCCAAGGCGGCGAGCACCAGCAAAAACACCGCGCCGAGCAGCGCCGAGGGTTGGCGCACAAAGCGCTTCAACAACCGCATCAGCCCTGCCCTCCAGCGCCAATACGCGGGTCGAGCACGCGGCAGAGCACGTCCGTCAACACGTTGAAACCGACCACCAGCATCGAGATCACCAGGAAGCCGCCCATCAACACGCCATAGTCGCGCTGGGCCAGCGAGTCATACATCAAGCGCCCGATGCCGGGCCAGGAATAGACCACCTCCACCAGCAAGGCGACGCTGGCCAGCTGGCCGAGTTGCAAGCCGGCAAAGGTCACCACCGGCAACAACGCGTTGCGCAGCACATGCACCCAGAGAATCCGCCGTGGGTGCAAGCCCTTGGCGTGCGCGGTGCGCACGTACTCCTGGGCAAGGGCATCGAGCACGGCGGCGCGGGTCAGGTGGATGTACAACGCGAGGAACATCACGCTCAGCGACAGGCACGGCAACAGCAAGTGCTGCAGGCGATCAAGCAGCGAAAAGTCGCGGCCCACGGTCTCCATGCCAAACGCCGGCAACCAGTCCAGGCTCACCGAGAACAGCAGGATCAGGAGCATCGCCAGCCAGAACGGCGGCATCGCATACAGCAGCAAGGCGCCGTGGGAGATCAGGCCGTCGAGCCAATGACGCTTCTGCCGCGCGCGCGCCGCGAGCACGCCAAGGGTCACCCCCAGCACCGACGACAGCACGAACGCCGAGCCCATCAACGCCAGGGTCGCCGGCAAGCGCTCGGCGATCAGCGACCACACCGCGGTCTGGTTGCGGTAGGAGTAACCGAGGTCGAGGTGCGCGATATTGCCCAGGTAAATCAGCAGTTGCTGGAGCAGCGGTTTGTCCAAACCCATGGTCTGGCGCAATTGCTCGATGAACTGCACATCATCCACCCCGGCCTCGCCGGCCAGCAGCAGCGCCGGGTCACCCGGCGCGAGGTGAATCAACAAAAAGCTCAACACCAGCACGGCCACCACCATCAGCAGCGCCTTGCCCAGGCGCCCACCGATATACAGCACGCCATTCATGGTGCCGGCGCCTCGAGGTACACGCTTTCGTAGTCCTCGTTAAGGCTGGTGGCAGTCTGCAGCAGGTTTTTCACCTGGGTGTGGAACAGCGTCGGGTAGCGCATTTCGAAGATCGGCGCGATGGGCAGGTCGGTGTTCAGTACGTTCTCCAGTTGGCTGAAGAGCTGCTTGCGCTCGGGGCCTTCCGGGGTATCCGCGATTTTGCTCCACAGCGCATCCGCCTCGGGGCTGTTGTAGCCGCTGACGTTGGCGAACGGCGAGGTCTTGAGGATGTAGTCGGAGCGGAACAGATAGGCGCTGGTCAGGTACGGGTCGCCGATCTGGAAGATAAAGTTGTAGGTCAGGTCAAAGTCCCAATCACTCACGCGCTGGAACCAGGTCGCCGCATCGGACGTCACCACCTGCACCTTGAAGCCCAACGGCTGCAGGGCCTGCTTGGTGTATTCGGCCAGGCGCTCCCAGGCACCGCCCTTCTCGCCATTGAGCAGGCGGATGCGCACCGCGCCGACGTCCACGCCGGATTCGGCAATCAGCGCCTTGGCCTTTTTCACGTCATAGGTGTACTGCGGCAACTGCGGGTCGTGGTACGGCGTGGTCGAGACAAACTCACCCTGGGCGACCTTGCCCGAACCGAAGAAGATATTGTCGACGATGAACTGGCGATTCAGCGCATACAGGATCGCCTGGCGCACCTTGGGGTTGTTCAGCGGTGGCTTGCGTGTGTTGATCTGCAGGAAGGCCAGGCCGGCATACAGCTCCCAGCCTTTCTCCGAGGACTGCACATTCGGCAAGGCGCTGAGCCGCTTGAGGTCGGCGTAATCCGCATCACCGCTGCGCAGCACTTGCACGTCATTGCGCTCGAACGCGGCGGCGCGCGAAGAGCCATCGGGGATCACGTGAAAGATGATGCTGTCGAGGTGCGGCAGGCCTTTTTTCCAGTAATTGGGGTTCTTGGCCAGCTTGATGTAGGCGCCGCGTTTCCACTCCACGAATACAAACGGCCCGGTGCCCACCGGCTTGAGGTTGTAGGGGTTGTTGCGAAAATCGGTGTGCTCATAGAGGTGCTTGGGCACCACCGGGCGCAGGCCGCTGCCGAGGGCCGAGAGCAATGGCGCGAAGGGTTTCTTCAGGTGGAAGACCACTTGCAGCGGGCCCTTGGCGGTGATGCTGTCGACGTATTCGGTGATGATCCCGCCGAGGCGCTTGTCGACCTCGGGGTAGAAGGTCTGGAAGCTGAACACCACGTCATCGGCGGTCAACGCCGGGCCGTCGTGCCAATGCACGCCGTCCTGCAGGTCGAAGGTGTAGGTGAGGCCGTCGGGGGAAATCGTCCAGGCCTTGGCCAGTACCGGCTTGGGGTTGAGGTCGGTGTCGAAGGTCAACAGGCCCTGCAGCACCTTGCCGCTCACGTATTGGGTGGACACGTGGCTGACCACGCCGTGCATCAGCGATGGCGGCTCCGGCTGGGCCACCAGGTTCAGCACCCCGCCGTCCTGGGGTTGCGCCAGTGCCTGGCCGGCCAGCAACGCGGTGCACAGTGCCACGGACGTGAGGGCACGGCGGAAAGAAAATGGGCGCATGAAGGCTCCTCGACTGGAAAGACAGGCGAGGGATTTTGCAAGGGCTGTGCCATGGGGGTATTGGCAGGGGATTGCTGAGCCAATGGCCCGGCAAGGTGATGAAAAAACCACAGCGGCCTGCGTGAGTGTGCAAAAAGCAACAGCCCCTGCAGGAGCCAGCTTGCCGGCGATGGCGGTGTCTCAGCCAACAAATCCATCGCCGACCCACCGCTCTCGCAGGCGCCAGCGCCCACATGAGCGCCACGGTGTCAGCTGGCACAAGGTTTGCCCCTCCAACCCCATCTGAAACCAAGAGCCTCTTCACCATGCCACTGGATTACCTGGGCAACCCCATCGACACCACCGACCCCATCACCCGCCAGGGGTTGGACGATTTCATCGGCGGCTTCCTCGGCTACCAGCCCCGCGCCGAAGGCATCCTTGCCGCCGCCGATGCCAACCCGGACTCGGCGCTGGCCAATGCGTTTGCCGGCTTGCTGCTGATGTTCATCGAGTCTCCGCAAGGCCCGGCGCTGGCGGAAAAATACCGCCAGCGCGGCGCAGCCGTGAACACCGACCACCCGCGCGCCCAGTTGTACCTTGACGTGCTGCATGCCTGGATCAAGGACGACCTCGATCAGGTCCTGCAGTTGAGCGAAAACCTGCTCGACCGCTACCCTCGCGACTTGTTCGCCGCCAAGCTCAACCAGTACCTGGAGTTCAACCGCGGCAACTGGCCGGCGCTGTTGCGCATCGGGCTCAAGGCCCGTGCCGGCGCACCCGACATTGCCCACAGCCACGGCCTGCTCGCCTTCGCCTACGAGCAGTGCCACCTGCTCGAAGAGGCCGAAGCCAGCGCCCGCGAAGCCCTGCGCCTGCAACCGTCGGAGCCCTGGGCTCAACACGCCCTTGCCCACGTGTTGCTGACCCACGGGCGCATCGAGGAAGGCACCGCGTTCCTGGAAAGCGTCAAGCACCACTGGGACGGCCTGAACTCCTTCATGTACACCCACAACTGGTGGCACCTCGCGCTGTTTTACCTGGCCCGGGGCGAGGATCAACGCGTATTGGCGATTTACGACCAGCATGTGTGGGGCATCCTCCCGGAGTACTCCCAGGACCAGGTCGGCGCCGTGTCCCTGCTGGCGCGCCTGGAATTGGCCGGCATCGACGTGGGCCAGCGCTGGCAGGCCTTGGCGCCCTACCTGCAACGCCGTACCGCCGACACCGTGCAGCCGTTTTTGAGCGTGCAGTACCTGTATGGCCTGGCTCGCGCGGGTCAGCCGGAAGCAGACACCCTGCTGGCGGCGCTGCAGCACCACAGCCTTCACGCACGGCCGGTGTGGGGCGAAGTGACGCTGCCGTTGGCACGCGGCCTGCTCGCCCATGCACGCGGCGATGCCCACGTCGCGCTTGAACAACTGGGCATTGCCCTGCCGCGCCTGAACGAAATTGGCGGCAGCCACGCCCAGCGCGACTTGTTCGCCCAGGTCGAGCTGGATGCGCGCTTGCAAGCCGGGGATTGGTCCAGCGCCCAGCAGGCCTTGGAATTGCGCCGCCGGTATGACGACTGGGACGTGCCGACCAATCGCTGCCTGGTGCGGGTATATGAGGCGCTGGGGTTGCCGGAGCAGGCAGCAAAAGCCCAGGAGCGGCTTGCACGCTTTACCTGATGTTCACAGATCCAAACAGTAGGCGCTGGCTTGCCTGCGATAGCGGTCGGTCAGCGGCATGTGGTCCAACTGACAGATTGCCCTTGCCGGCAAGCCAGCCCCTACAGGAATCCGTGCTGCTCATTGGCTTCGCGCGGCATACACCCCCCGGGCAATCGCCCGCGCCACACAATCGGCCGCCGCCGAACCAATACAGCCAATCTCCACCTGACGCCGTGGTCCATCGGTCAGCTCCACTGCCGCCGACGCCAGCGCAAAGACCGTGTCGCCATCGAACGGCAAATGCGCCGGGCGCACGGCGCGGGCGATGCCGTCCTGGGCCATGATCGCCACGCGCTTGCACTCGGCAACACTGAGGCGCGCAGTGCTGGCGACCACCACCAACGTGGTGTTCGCCCCGGCTTGCAGGCGGCCCATGGAATCCAGGCGCGACAGCTCGGGGATCGGGTCGCTGCAGTCCATCACGCCCTCGGGCCGCTGGCCGCCGAACTCACCGGCGACTTCCCAGGGCCAGGCCCAGAAAGTCTTGCCGTCGGGCATGTACACCGAGCCGATCGGGTTGGCGACCACCAGGGCCGCGACGATCAGCCCGTCGCCCAGGTCCAGCGAGGCCGTGCCCAGCCCGCCCTTCAACACCCCGGCCATGGCGCCACGGCCGGCGCCGACCGAGCCCAGGTCGAAGTCCTCGGCGGCATTTGCCAGCGCTTCAAAGCCCAGGCGCCGATAAGGCGGTTCCAGGCCCCAGGCTTTGTCGCCGCCATTGGCCAGGTCATGCAACACCGCAGCGGGCACGATGGGGATCGCCGGTGCGCCCGGTTTCAGGTGCAGCCCGACCTGGTCCTGGGACAGCTTCGCGGCCACGGCATCCGCGGCGCCGAGGCCAAACACCGAGCCGCCGGCGAAGACCAGGGCATGCAGCTGGCCGACCATGTTTTCCGGCTCCAGGGCGGCCGTCTCGCGCCCGCCGGGGCCGCCGCCGCGGATGTCGATACTGGCGGTCCAGAAACCATCGGGGCGGATCACCGTGACGCCGGTGTCGACGTGCAGGTCCGTGGCGTGGCCGACCGTAAGGCCTGGGATATCAGTGAGGGCGTTGCGCGGGCCGGGTCTAGGCATACAGAAAAAGCTTCCTTGGGTTTAGGTATGGCGTGGGGAGAGCAAGGGGTGTGCCAAGCATCGGCGCCCCGATCTCGCGAGGCAAAACCGGATGGCGTGGGAAAACCCCTGCACAAAAACCAACACCCTGCCTTCGCGCCTGTTAGAAAAACACCAGCGTCCTGTTCAACAACTCATCAAATAATTGTTTTTAAACAACTTTTCCACATGGCACAGGCCTTGCTCTCAAGCCTCCCACCAGAGCTTGAACTCAACAAGCCACCCTACCCATTGGAGTGTTGCCCATCATGAATGCATCCCGCGCCGCCGGCCACAGGCCCCGCAAGGCCTTCGCCCACACGCTGTTATTCCTCGCCCTGTGCGAGGCCGCCAGTTACAGCAGCCTGACCCTCGCCGCCGACGCCCCGGCCAGCGACAACCCCCTGGACACCGTGGTGGTGATCGGCAACCGTGGCCAGGCGCGCACTCTCGCCGAAAGCCCGGCGCCGGTGGATGTGATCTCCTCCAAGCAACTGCTCGCCACCGGCCAGGGCGACCTGACCCGCGCCTTGAGCAAGGTGCTGCCGTCGCTCAATCAGCCGGCGTCCTCCGGCTTCGGTTCCACCTCGGTGGTCCGCCCGATCAGCCTGCGTGGCCTCAACGGCGACCAGGTGCTGGTGCTGGTCAACGGCAAGCGCCGCCACAACAGCGCGCTGCTCAACAACGGCACTTACCTCAACTCCGGCTCGCAACCGGTGGACCTGGACATGATCCCCACCGCCCTGGTGGATCACGTGGAAGTGCTGCGCGATGGCGCCTCGGCCCAGTACGGCTCGGATGCGATCGGCGGCGTGGTCAACGTGGTACTCAAGCAGACCGACCACGGCGGCAGCCTGTCCACCAGCTACGGCCAGAACTATGAAAACGGCGACGGCGAAACCGCGCGCCAGACCGGCAATATCGGCCTGGCCCTGCCCAACGACGGGTTTATCAACCTGGCGCTGGACGTGAAAAAACAAAACATCTCCGACCGTTCCGACAACGCGCCGTACACCGACTCTGCCGGCAACACCAGTCTGCAGCACACCTACTACGGCACCGGCCTGCCCGAGGCGAAGAACTTCAGCCTGGGCTACAACGCCGAGCTGCCGGTGGACGATGCGCTGACCTTGTATTCGTTTTCCACCTACACCCACCGCAACTCGGAAAAGCCCCTGGCCTTCCACCAGCCGTCGAGCTTCAACGGCATCCAGACGCCCTATCCGGAAGGGATTGAAGACAACCTGCGTTTTATCGAAGAAGACTTCCAGGTCGCGTTCGGCGGCAAGGGCAAGGCCGCCGGCTGGGACTATGACCTGTCCAGCACGTTTGGCCAGGATCACGCGCGCGCCACCCTCACCGACACCTACAACCTGAGCTACGGCCCGACGTCGCCGACCTCGGTGGACACCGGGGTAAAAACCTTCAGCCAGTGGACCAACAACCTCGACCTGACCCGCGCCTTCGACCTCGGCCTGTACAAGCCCACGCAGATTTCCTGGGGCCTGGAACATCGCTACGAGGATTACAAGATCGGCAAGGGTGACGTAGCCTCCTACGCCAGCGGGCCTTTCAGCACCGGTGCCAACGGCGCGCTGATCCCGCCTGGGACCATTTCCGGTGCCGGCACCACGCCCGCCGACGCCGCCGAGAAAAGCCGCGACAGCCTGGCCGCCTACGGCGAAATCGGCCAGGACTTCACCGATAAATGGCACGTCGACCTGGCCGGGCGCTACGAGCATTACGACGACGGCTCCGGCAACACCACCAACGGCAAGCTCTCCACGCGCTACCAGCTGACCCCGATCCTGGCCGTGCGCGGCACCGTCAGCACCGGCTTTCGCGCACCATCGCTGGCCCAGCAGATCTACAGCGCCACCTCGCAGACCAGCGTGAATGGCCAGCTGTTCGACTACCGCAACGTGGCGGTCGACTCCGACGTGGCCAAGGCCCTGGGCGCGAGCAAGCTCAAGCCGGAAAAATCCACCAACTTCAGCCTTGGCATCACCCTGCAACCCACGGACGCCACCAACATCACCCTCGATGCGTACCAGATCAAAATCAAGGACCGTATCGCCCAGACCGGCTACCTCGGCGGCACCCCGCAGATCAGCGCGATTCTCGCCGCCGCCGGGCTCAACCCGAACCAGGCCGTCACCTACTTCACCAACGCCCTGGACACCACCACCCGAGGTATCGACCTGGTCGGCGACTATCGCCAGGACATCGGCGCCTGGGGCAGCCTGAAATACTCTGCGGGCTTCAACTGGAACACCACGCAGATCGACGACATCCACGCGTCCGCCGTCGCTGCCCAGGCCCTCGGCCCGGACGGTGGCTACGACCGTCAGCGCCAGGGCAACCTCAAGTACGGCCTGCCGCAATCCAAGCTGCTGCTGGGCACCACCTGGACCTACGACAAGCTGGAAGTCGGCCTCAACCTGACCCGCTACGGCGAATACACCCAGTACGGTACGGCTGAAATCTACGACCGCACCTTCTCGCCGGCGTGGATCACCGACCTCAATATCGACTACCACCTGACCCCGGCAATCACTCTGAATGCGGGCGCCAACAACCTGTTCAACAAGTACCCGGAACGCACCGACCTGGCCAGCAGCTCGGGCGGCTTCCCCTACGGCAACTTCTCGCCCTACGGCACCACCGGCGGCTACTGGTACACCGGCGTGACCTACAACTTCTGACCCAGCCCACGGGGCCGGTTCGCCGGCTCCGTGCCTGACCTCGATGGGAGCCTGTTCATGACCCGCCGCACCGATCAACTCAAACTGGGGGCCTTCCTCGCCAACAGCGGCCACCACGTGGCTGCCTGGCGTCACCCTCTCGCCCAGGCCGATGCCAGCCTGGATTTCGAGCACTTCAAGCACATCGCGCAAACCGCCGAGCGCGGCAAGTTCGACGCGCTGTTCATCGCCGATGTGGTCGCGCTGTGGGGCCATCACCACGACGCCCTCAGCCGCACCGCCCGCGCCGAACACTTCGAGCCGCTGACGCTGATGTCGGCCCTGGCCGCCGTGACCCGCAATATCGGCCTGATCGCCACCGCCACCACCACCTACAACGAGCCGTACCATATCGCGCGCAAGTTCGCCTCCCTCGACCACCTGTCCAAGGGCCGTGCCGCCTGGAACCTGGTGACCTCGGTGGTCTCCGACGAAGCCTGGAATTTCGGCCGGGAAAACCACGTGGACCATGGCGACCGCTACCAGCGCGCCGAAGAATTCCACGACGTGGTCAAGGACCTGTGGGACAGCTGGGACGACGACGCCTTCACCCGCGACAAGGCCAGCGGTGAATACTTCGACCCGGCCAAGTTGCACACCCTCAACCACCGGGGCGAACACTTTGCCGTCCGGGGGCCGCTCAACGTGGCACGTCCGCCCCAGGGCCACCCGGTGCTGGTACAGGCCGGTGCTTCGGAGCCGGGCAAGCAGCTGGCCGCGCGCGTCGCCGAACTGATCTTTGCCCACGCCCATAGCCTTGAAAGCGCCCAGGCGTTCTACCAGGACATCAAGCAACGCGCCGCCGCCCTCGGGCGCGACCCGGACCACGTCAAAATCCTGCCCGGTGTCACCCCGTTCATCGCCGATACCCGCGAGCAGGCCCAGGCGCTGTTCGAGGAATTCCAGGCGCTGATCGACCCGGTGCTGGGCCTGCGCCTGCTGGCCGACACCCTGGGCGATGACATCGACCTGTCCGGCCATGACCTCGACGGCCCGCTGCCAGACACCCCGGTGGGCCAGCGTGGCAGCCGTCGCGACAAAGTGCTGGAACTGGCGCGCAGTGAAAACCTCAGCATCCGCCAGTTGTACCTGCGCCTGGCTGGCGGCAACCCGGTGATCGGGACCGCCGAGGACGTCGCCGATTACTTCGAGCGATGGTTCCAGGCTCGAGCCTGCGATGGCTTCAATGTGTTCTTCCCGTACTTTCCCGGCGCCATCGACCTGTTCGTCGAGCAGGTGATCCCGCTGCTGCAGGCGCGCGGCCTGTTCCGTCTCGAATACGAAGGCACCACCCTGCGCGACAACCTCGGCCTGCCGCGCCCGCCCAACCGCTTTACCCAAGGAGCCACCGCATGAAACGCAGCGCATGGATGCTCGCCTTTGGCAGCCTGATCGCCTCCAAGGCGTTTGCCTTGAACATTTTGCTGAGCAACGACGACGGTTATCAACACCCCAATATTCGCGCCCTGTACACCGAGCTCAAGGCCCAGGGCCACAACGTCAAGATTGCCGCGCCGCAAAGTGACCAGAGTGCACGTGGCGGCGCGTTCTTTTTCGGCCGCGAAGTGACGGTCGGCCACGACAGCGACCCGGCCTATCCGGACAGCTATTACCTCAGCACCTTTGAAAAAGGCGTGTGCCAGAGCGCCGACTGCGCCGGCAAGGAAGTGCAGATCGAAATCAGCGGCACACCAGTGATGGCACTGCTGATGGGCTTGAATAAAATCCTGCCGCACCCCGACTTGGTGATTGTTGGTCCCAACCCCGGCAACAACCTGGGCGCGATCAATATGGCCTCCGGCACCTTCAATGCTGCCAGCGTGGCGTTGCAGGCCGGGATCCCGGCGTTGGCGGTGAGTACCGACCTGAAGGAAAAAGACCCGCAGCGCGCCGCCCTGCTGGTGGCGAAACTGGTCAAGGCCCTCGATCAACATCGCCAGCCCAACGGCGCGCTGTTGCCGCCGGGCCTGGGCCTGAACATCAACTTGCCCAAGGAGGCGCAGATCAAAGGCGTGAAACTCACCCGGGTCGGCAGCTATGTGGGTTTCGAGGCGCTCTACACCGACGACCTCAAGCAGTTCAACCTGCCGGGCAAGCCGGGCATTGGTTTTCAGTACAGCCCTGCCGCGACGGCTGCGCAACAGAACGACGAAGCGGTTTGGCTGAACAAGGGTTACCTGACCATCAGCCCCTTCAGTGGCCTGCCGGAATCGGTCAGCGCAGGCCCGGCGCTGCAAAAGCAATTGGCGCAGGAGGTGAAACCATGAGTGGCGGCTTTTCCCTGGGGTTCCTCAGCCGGGTCTACAGCCCCAGCGCTGACCCCAAGGTCTACCGCGACACCCTGGAACTGTTCAAGGTCGCCGAGGCGCTGGGCTTCGACAGCGGCTGGGTGGCGCAGCACCACTTCGCCAGTGAGCACGGACGCCTGCCTGCGCCGCTGGTATTGCTTGCCGCCGTGGCCCAACGCACGCGGCACATCAGCCTCGGCACCGGGATTATCGTGCTGCCCCAGGAACCCCCGCTGCGCCTCGCGGAAGACGCGGCGGTGCTCGACCTGCTGAGCAATGGCCGCCTGGAGTTGGGCCTCGGCGCAGGTTTCGACCCCGAGACGTTCCTCGCCTTTGGCCGCGACCATGACGCGCGCCACCGTGACTACGAACAACACCTGCACCAGTTGCTCAACGCACTCGGCAACGCGCCCCTGACCGACAGCGGCTCGCGCCTGCTGCCACGCGCCAACGGCTTGAGCCATCGGTTGTGGGAGGCGACCTCCCGCGTGGAACTGGTCGCCGAACGCGGCCACGGCCTGATCATGGCACCCAACCCGCACCAGCCCGCCGACGCCGGCACAGACCTGGTGAACCGCTACCGCAATGCCTGGACCGGCGACAACGGCACCCCGGCGCGGGTCGCGCGGGTGCAGGCGCTGTTCCCGGCACCGGACGACGCCACCCGCAACGACATCCGCGCCTATGTGCAGCGCCAGCAACGCATTGGCGTGTTCAAGGGCGCGATCGATGACGATTTCGACACGACCCTCAAGCGCCTCGGCGTCCTGCACGGCCCGGTACAGCAGATGGTCGAGCAGTTGCAGCAAGGTCCGGCGCTGACCGCCCACGACCAGCTGATCCTGCAGGTGCAGACCGTCAGCACGCCGTTGCGCGATGCCATTCGCGCGCTGGAAATCATCCGCGAACACATTGCCCCAGCCCTGGGCTGGCAGCCCACAGGAACCCCGTCATGACGTTCAAACTGGGCTTTCTCAGCCACGCTTTTGGCGATGATCCACAGCAGGTCTACCGCGACCTGATCGAACAATTCGAAGTGGCCGAAGCCCTCGGTTTCGACAGCGGCTGGATTGCCCAGCACCACCTCAGCAACGGCTTCGGGCGCCTGCCGTCACCCTTGGTGTTGCTGGCGGCGGTGGCCGAGCGCACGCAGCGTATCGGGCTGGGTACCGGCGTGATCGTATTGCCTTTCGAAGACCCGATCCGCCTGGCCGAGGACGCCAGCGTGCTCGACGCCTTGAGCGGCGGCCGTGTGCAACTGGGCCTGGGCAGCGGCGGCGCCAACCTGGACAATTTCAGTGCGTTCGAGCGCGACCCGAGTCGACGCCAGGCTGAGTTCGCCGAGCGCCAGCAAACGCTTCAACGGCTGCTGGAGGGCGAGCTACTGACGGGTGGGCTTACACTGCAGCCGCCCGCGCGCGGTTTGAGCCAGCGCCTGTGGCACTCCCACGCCAGCATCGACGGCGCCACCTACACCGCCGAACAGGGCAACGGCCTGCTGCTGGGCACCGCGACCCATGATCCGCTGACCGTGCAAAAGCCCTTGGCCGATGCGTACCTCAAGGCCTGGTCCCACCCAGGCCGCGCGCCGCGTATCGGCGTGGTCCGCGCGGTGTTCCCGGCGGCGGACCGCGCCAGCGCCCAGGCGGAGCTGGCGGTGGATATCGAGCGGCACATCCCGCGCCTGCAACGCGAAGGCCTGATCGACCAGGCCGTCGACCTGCAGAAACACCTGCGCCTGATGAATGTGCACCACGGCCATCCCGATGAAGTGATTGAAAGCATGCAGCACGATCCCTCGCTGCTGCCTTATGCTGATGACCTGATCGCTGTCGTCCAGGCCGAAAGTTCGACCCAGGCGCAGATTCTCAAGCGCCTGGAAATCCTCGCCAGGGACATTGCCCCGGCCTTGGGTTGGAAAAGACCATGAAGAGTGGAGCGTGTGCATGCCCTTAGCATTCAGCTGGCTGATGCCCCTGTGTACCCCTGACTGGGCGGCACGGCCGGGGCAGTGGATTCAGCTGGCCCAAGCCGTGGAATACGCCGGCCTCGACGGCCTGTGGATTCCCGGCGGGGCCTTGTGTGCCGACAGCCTGGGCGTGGCGGCGGCGTTGTGCGCGCACACCCGGCGGGTGCAATTGTCGGTGAGCGTGCCGCCCGAGGTGATGCTGCCGGCGGCGTTGGCCACGACCTTGCAAAGCCTGCAATCGATCAGCAACCACCGCGTGCAGTTGCACCTGCCCAACAGTGAGCGCAGCGCGTTTGGCGAATGGCTCAACCGCGACCAGCGCAGCGAACGCATCGGCGAATACCTGGACATCCTCCAGCAACTGCTCGCGCCCAATGACACCGGCCTCGACTACCAAGGCCGTTACTTCCAGCTGGAAAACGCCGGCGTCGCCCGCCGTGAGTTGCCCGCGCCCGCGCTGGTGCTGGACGACAGCCAGAGCCACACGCTGCTCGCCGCGCATGCCCAGACCTGCCTGCTTGCGCCCGGCCCTCCCAAGGCGCTGGCCAAGGAAATCCAGGGCTGGCGCGCGATTCAACCGTCGCTCAAATTTGCCTGCACCTTTGGCCTGATCCTTGGCGACAGCGAAGACCTCGCCTGGGAAACCGCCGCCACGCTGCTGCCGGTGCCGGCGTTGCCCGACGAGCTGCTGGCCACCCTGCCCCGCGCCCGTCACCCGCTGCGCCAATGGGAAGTGCACCCGAACCTGCTGCAGTTGGCGCCGGGCCAGCCGCTGATCCTGGTCGGCACGGCGCAACAGATCGCTACGCGCCTGCAGGAACTGCACGGGCTGGGTTTGAGCCAATTGATCCTGGAAGGCGGGCCGGCGGTCAGCGAAGTGCTGCGCTTTGGCGAACAGGTTGTCCCTCTCTTGCGCAAGGAGCGCTCATGAACACTGATGCACGCCCACCGATCCAGCTGGACTGGTTCCTGCCCACCAATGGCGACGGGCGCCACCTCACCAGCAGCGGCTTGCCCAAGGTCGGGCTGTTCCAGCAAGGCGAACGCGCGCCGACCCTGGATTACCTGCGCCAGATCGTGCGCGCCACCGAACAGGCCGGCTTCGACGGCATCATGGTGCCGACTGCCAGCGGCTTTGAAGACCCCTGGCTGATCACCGCCGTGCTGGCCCAGGAAGTGCGTCGCCTGAAATTCCTGCTGACCCTGCGTCCTGGCCTGGAGCTGCCCGCCTACACCGCGCACCGCGCGGCGACCTTGCAACTGCTCAGCGAAAACCGCCTGGCATTGCACGTAGTGACCGGTTCCAGCCGCTTCGAGCAGCGCTCCCTCGGCGACTTTCTCGAGCACGACGAACGCTACGCGCGCACCGCCGAGTTCCTGCAAGTGTTCCAGGCCGTCTGGGCCGGCCAGCCACCGACGCACCCCGGCCGTTATTACCGCAGCGGCATCCACACGCCCATGGCGCCGGGGGCGACTGCGCCGCCGATCTACTTCGGCGGCGCGTCCGAAGCCGCCGAACGCGTTGGCGCGGCCCATGGGCAAACCTACCTGATGTGGTGCGAGCCGCCTGCGATGATCGCCGAACGCATCCAGCGCATGCGCGACCTCGCTGCCGCCCAGGGCCGTACCCTGCGCTTCGGCCTGCGCCTGCACGTGTTCGCCGCGCCTACCGATGAGGCGGCATGGGCGCATGTGGAGCGTTTGCTGGAAGAAATCCCCAAGGATGCCATCGACCAGGCGCAACGGCAGATGGCGACGTATGAGTCCGTCGGCCAGAGCCGGCAGACCCAGTTGATGCAAGGCCGTGGCCGTGGGGCGCGGGAGCTGGAAGTGTCAGCCAACCTGTGGGCCGGGGTCGGCCTGGTGCGGGGTGGCGCCGGCACCGCGCTGGTGGGCAGTTATGCACGGGTGGCTGAGCGGATCGAGGAGTATCACCAGTTGGGCGTGGACAGCTTTATCCTGTCCGGTTTTCCGCACCTGGAAGAGGCGATTCATGTGGGGGCGGAGGTGTTGCCGCTGCTGCGCAACACTGGCGGTCAGGGCGACCGCCAGTAGAACCGGGTTACTGTGACTGTTTCTGGGCCGGCACGGGTTCTTCGCTGTACTTGCGCAGTGCTTCTACCTCGGATTTCTGATCCAAAAAACCATCCCCGGGTGTGCTGCCCGAATGCCTGTAAAGACTTGAGTCTTTATCAATTTCATTGGCTTTATCGGCTAACTTCTGCAACGCATCGGCGCGCTTGCTTGGATCTTTATTGGCGTCGGTGAAATCACCTACGTGTTTTTTTAGACCCTCAAACAACCTTTGCTTGTCAGGCCTGAAAGCATCGTCATTCGACAGGATTCCCCGGTTCAGAATAGGGTTGTCCTTGAGGACCTGCTGCAAGCGCGCTTCACCGTCGGGATTATCCTGATTATTTGTGATGCCGGGTTGCGTGTTTTGGGCGACTTGAGAAAGCGGGGAAATTGCAGGGTTATCGTTAATATAAAAGCTCATGGCTACCTTGTTTTCAAAGTTCAATTGCACTGGAACGTCCCCCTGAATGCATCAGGGACGCTCACGTTATTGGTGACGGCGACGAAATAGTTCCCGGGAATGTGAGACAACTGTCGTTCTTTAAGCGAATTTCTTTCAGCGCGCCGTAGGCAGTTATCCTCGTACGTATAGGACCTGTAGGCAGGCCGCATGTATTGGCGCGTTCGACCGTGGCCAACCTGCCGGAGGTGGCGGGTTGGCGATGGCGGCGGGTCATCGACTTTACTCGTTGCTGATAGACCGCCATCGCCGGCAAGCCGGCGCCCATAGGTTGTTGGGTCAGAGTCGACGGCGGCGGTTGAGGTGGGGGATGGCCGTGGGCGGCGCTTCCACGCGTTGCACCGGGATCACGGTGGCGGCGGCCAGCTGCGCCAGGGTCGGGTGGCTGAACAGCGTCCGCGCATCGACTGCCAACCCGGCCTTGCGCAGGCGCGCCACCAGGTTCACCGCCAGCAATGAATGCCCGCCCAGCTCGAAGAAATGATCGTGGCGCCCTACCCGCTCCAGCTTCAACACCTCGGCCCAGATGCCCGACATTAAGGTTTCCACCTCGCCCAGTGGAGCCTCGTAAGCGCGACTGACCACCGCCTCCATCCCTGGCTCCGGCAGCGCCTTGCGGTCGAGTTTGCCGGCCGGGTTGAGTGGCAAGGTGTCGAGTTGCACAAACGCAGCCGGCACCATGACCTCCGGCAATTGCTCCAGCATATGCGCGCGCAATGCCTGCAGGCTCGGCGGCTCGGCGCGCACGGTGAAGTACGCCACCAAGCGTTCATCCCGGATCAACACCGCCACTTCGCGCAACGCCGGATGCGCCAGCAGGCGCGACTCGATCTCCCCCAGCTCCAGGCGCACGCCGCGCAGCTTGACCTGGAAGTCATTGCGCCCGAGGAATTCAAGGTTGCCATCGGGCAAATAGCGCACCAGGTCGCCGGTGCGATACAAGCGGTCACCGGCCACGAACGGGCTGTCGATAAAGCGCTCGGCGGTCATTTGCTCCAGGCCCAGGTAGCCGCGCGCAACACCGACGCCGCCAATATGCAACTGGCCGCTGACGCCCAGCGGCACCGGCGCATCGTGCTCGTCCAGCACATACAGGCGGGTGTTGCTGATCGCGCGGCCGATCGGCAGTTGCCGCGCGGGCACGGGTGCGCCGGGGGCCAGGGTCCACGCGCTGCTGTCCACCGTGGCTTCGGTGGGGCCGTAGACGTTATGCAAGCGCACCTGGGGCAAACGCGCCTGCACGCCACGCGCCAGGGCTTCAGTGAGTTCGCCGCCGCCACACAGCACGTCGGTGAGGCTGGTGCACAGGGCGGATTCTTGCAGTTCGAGGAACTGCTGCAGCATCGCCGGCACGAACTTGATCACGGTGATCCGCTGCTCGCGAATCACCTGCGCCAGGTACGCCGGCTCGCGATGCCCATCGGGCCGCGCCAGCACCAGGCGCATGCCGTTGGCCAGCGGCCAGAACAGCTCCCACACCGAGCCATCGAAGCTGAAGGGCGCGCGCTGCAACACCGCGCCGCCCTCGGCATTCGGGCACAGCTGCGAGCCCCAGTGCAGCAGGTTGCCCAGGCCACGGTGTTCGATCATCACCCCCTTGGGCGTACCGGTGGAGCCCGAGGTGTACATCACATACGCGAGGTTGGCGACACTCAGGCCCGGTACCCGTGGATTGCCGTCCGGCGCCTGGCTCCAGGCGCAGCGGTCGAAGTCGATCACCGGGATTGTCACGTCACCCATCACCTCGCGTGTGGCGGCGTGCACCAGCAACGCCACTGGCTGGCTGTCGTGCAGCATGTAGGCCAGGCGCTCGCGCGGGTAGCCCGGATCCAGCGGCACGTAGGCGCCACCGGCCTTGAGGATCGCCAGCAAGCCGACCACCAGGTCCAGCCCGCGCTCGACGCACAGCGCCACCCGCGAATCCGGCTGCACGCCGCGCTCGCGCAGAGCGTAGGCAAGCTGGTTGGCGCGTTCGTTGAGCTGTCGATAAGTCAGGTGCTGCTCGCCGGCCTGCACCGCAATGGCATGCGGGATTTGCCGCGCGTGGGCTTCAAACAATGCTTGCACGGTAAGGGTGTCGGGGTAGTCGCTGGCGGTGGCATTGAAGCCCACCAGCAATGTCTGCAACTCGTGGGCGGGCACCACTTGCACCTCGCGCAACGGCGTTTGCGGGGCGTGCTCCAACGCCGCCGCCAAGCCGTCCAATGCGCTGTCGAGGTAGCCCAGCAAGCGCTCGGCGCCGACCTGGCGCGGCGCCTTGGCCTTGAGTTGGAAGCCACTGGCGGTATCGTCCACGGTGAGCATCAACGGGTAGCTGAGGATGTCTTCGCTGCTGAGCAAGGCGATGCCGGGGACCAGTTTCGGCTGTGGGTCGGCGCCGGTGTGGCGGTAGTTGAGCAAGCTGTTGAACAACGGTGTCGTACCGCTGCAACGCTGGGCCAGGGCGAGCGAGGCATGTTCGTGGGCCAGCAAGGCACTGAGTTGCCGATGGGTGTCGTGCACGGCCTCGATGACTGTCTGCCCGGCCAGGCGCAGGCGCAGCGGCAGGGTATTGATGAACATGCCCAGGGCGCGGTCGGCGCCCTCGCCCGCTTGCAGGCGGCCGAGCAAGACGGTGCCGAACACCACATCCTCGCGGCCGGCCACGCGGCTGAGCACCTGGGCCCAGGCCAGGTGGAACAGACCGGCGGCGCTGACCCCAAGCGCACGCGCCTGGGCCCTGAGGCGCTGGTTAAGGGCATCGCCGACCGGCTGTTCGAAGGCGTCGATGTGCTTACGATCCGCCTGGCGCGCCTGCACACCGAAGGCCAGGGTCGGTTCATCCACAGCGGCCAGGCGCTCGCGAAAGAACGCCTCGTGGGCGGCCTGGCGCGCTGGCACGCGGGCCTGCGCCACCACGTTGCGATACGGTACCGATGGCGGTAGTTGGGCCTGCTCACCGAGCAAGTGAGCGCGAATTTCATCCACCAGCACGGCGGTCGAGGCGGCGTCGTTGATCAGGTGATGAAACCGCAGGCGCGCGATCCAGCGCTGGTGCTGGGGCTCTTCGGCGTAGTCCAGGGCCATCAGCGGGGCCTGGCGCAAGTCGAGCGGTTCAGCCGGTTCGCGCAGCGGTTCGACGTGCAATTGCGCATGGCGCCACACCACCTGCATCGGCTGCTCCAGGGCGTCCCACGCGAGGCTGGTGCGCAGGATATCGTGGCGGTTGATCACCTGTTGCAGCGCCTGCGCGAAGGCGTCCAACTGGTCGCGGCGCGCGAAGCTGAACAACGCGTGTTGCTGATAGGGATCGCGCTCGTCGGTGAGGTGGTGGTAGAGCAAGCCTTCCTGCAACGGCGCCAGCGGATAGATCTCCTGCACATTGGCGGCGCCACCGGGGACGCCGGCGACAATGCGCTCGATGCTCGGCGGATCCAGCTCGGCCAGGACCAGTAACTGCGGGGTGATGCGCAGGCAATCCGCCGGCACCCGATTGGCCGGTACCGGCTCATCGCGACCTTCACTCACGGCCGCCAGCGCGGCCAGGGTCGGCTGGCCGAACAGCACCTGTACATCGGCCTGCAGCCCCACCTGGCGCATGCGTTGCACCAGTTGCACCGCCAGCAACGAGTGCCCGCCAAGTTCAAAAAAGTGGTCATGCCGACCCACCTGCTGCACCTGCAACAGCTCGGCCCAGAGCTGCGCCAGGGTGGTTTCCACGCCTGCACGCGGGGCCTCGAACAGGCGCGTGACAAAGGCTGCCTGGGTCGGTGTCGGCAGCGCCTTGCGATCCAGCTTGCCGTTGCTGGTCAGGGGCAGCGCGTCCAACTGCACATAGGCCACGGGCAACATGTAGTCCGGCAGCGAGGCGTGCAGATGGGTGCGCAGGGCTTCGGGCGCAATCGCATGCTGCGGGATAAACCACGCCAGCAGTTGCCCTTCACGGTACTGCACCACCGCGTCCTTGACCGCCGGATGGGTGACCAGCGCCGCTTCGATTTCCCCCAGTTCGATGCGCACGCCACGGATTTTCACCTGGTCGTCATTGCGCCCCAGGTACTCAAGGTTGCCGTCGGGCAGCCAGCGCGCGAGGTCGCCGGTGCGGTACATCCGGCCAGCATTGAAAGGATCATCGAGAAAGCGCTCGGCGTTCAGTTCGGGGCGATTCAGGTAACCACGCGCCACGCCCCGGCCGCCGACGTACAACTCCCCCACTGCGCCAATCGGCACCGGGCGCTGCCGGGCGTCCAGCAGGTAGACGCGGGCATTCGCGACAGGCGCACCGATATGCACGGGCTGGCCCGCCTCCACCCGGCCGGACGTCGCGACCACCGTGGCTTCCGTGGGGCCGTAGTTGTTGATGACCTCGAAGGTCTGCGCCTGGTTGAAGCTGCGCAGGCGGTCGCCGCCGACCAGCAAGGTGCGCAGGGTCGGATGGCCCTGCTGCTGGCTGAAGGCGTATTCGGCCACCGGCGTCGGCAGAAACCCCACCTGCAACGGCTGGGCGCGCCACCAGTGCAGCAGCGCGTCGATGTCCTCCGCGCCATCGTGGGCCGGTGGCAGGTGCAGCGTCGCGCCGACGCACAAGGCCGGCCAGACTTCCCAGGCCATCGCATCAAACCCGAAGCCGGCGACGCTGGCGGTGTGGCTGCCGGCGTTCAGGTCGAAGGCCCGGCAGTGCCAGTCGACCAGATTGGCCACGGTGCGGTGCTCGACCATCACGCCCTTGGGCAACCCGGTGGAACCGGAGGTGTAGATCACATAGGCGAGGTTCGCCGCGCTGACCGCTACGCGCGGATTGCCGGCCCGGTGAGAGGCCGGGCGATCCAGCAGGACTACCGGCACGTCCAGCGCCGGCAGGCGCGCCAGCAGCCCGTGCTGGGTCAGCACCACCACCGGCGCGCTGTCGTGCAGCAGGTAATGCAAGCGTTCCGCCGGATGCGCGGGGTCCACCGGCACGTAGCAGGCGCCGGACTTGAGGATCGCCAGGAGTGCCACCAGCGTGTCCGGGCTGCGCCGCGCCAGGATCGCCACGCGATCATCCGGCTGCACCCCATGTTCGAGCAACTGATGGGCCAGGGCGTTGGCCTGTTGATCGAGCTGGGCGTAGGTCAGTTGCCGGCCCTGCTGCACCACGGCGACGGCGTCCGGTGCGCGCGCGGCCTGCGCTTCGATACGGGTGTGCAGCGTGTACGGTTCGGCACTGGGCTGCGCGGTGGCATTGAAGCGTTGCAACTGGGCGTGCTCGGCAGGCGTGAGCAGGGAAAACTCGCCGATCGGCTGCGCGGTGTCCGCCAGGCCTTGTTCCAGCAGCCAGCTAAAACGTCGTGCCAGCGCCTGCACTTCGTCGTGCTGGAAGTAAGCCTGGTGGTACACGCAATGCAGGCTCGCGGTGGCCTGGCAGCGGTTGCTGCGCAAGTGGATGGCGAGGGGCAGCGCTTCATGGTGGTTGGAGACTTTGACGGCACGCGCCTGGACCTGGCCGAAGCGCAGATCGTGGTCGTCCTGTTCGAACGATACCGACAGATCAAACAGCTGGCCGCGATCGCTGCGGCGCAGGCCGAGTTCGCGGTTCATCTCGCTCAGGGGAAAACGCTGGTGGCGAAAATCCTGCTGGAGCTGATCCCGCACACCGCGCACCAGCGCGCCGAACGTCAGCTGTTCGCTGAAGCTGAAACGCACCGCGCTGACCTGGGTGAACAAGCCGACCGTGGCGCGAAAAGCCGCGTTGGAACGGTTGAGAATCGGCAGTCCCACCACCCACTCATCGCGCTGGTAGGCGCGGGTGAAATACACATACAGCGTCGCCAGCAGCACATGGAACGCCGAGGCCTGGTAACGGCTGGCCACCGCCTCCATGCGGTCCAGCAACGCCACCGGGAACGGCTCGACCAGTGTGTGACTGGCCGTCGGCGTGGCGTGGCGTGGCACCAGCAGTGGCTCGGGCAAGGTCGGGTAGCGGTCGAGCCAATAGGCACGGTCGCGGGGGTAGCGCGCGGACGCGTGGTAGCGCTGGTCGGCCTCGATAAAGTCGCCATAGGACGGTGCCAGGCACTCAGGCTGCCGGCCTTGCTCCAGCGCGCTGTACAGCTGCGCCAGCGATTGCAGCATCTGGCCGAACCCCCAGCCGTCGAGGATCAGGTGGTGGGCCTGGGTACCGAGGCGATAGTGATGGTCATCGAGCTTGACCAGGAAAAAATGCCACAGCGGCCCGCCGTCCAAGGCATAGGGCCGGGCCATGTGCGCCTGCATCAAGGCCTGGGCCGCCGCCTGCGGATCGGCATGGGCGCACAGGTCGTGCAAGGGCACGTGCAGCGTCAAGCTGGCGGCGAAGGTCTGGCGTGGCAAGCCGTCGGCGTCGCTGTGCAGTTGGGTGCGCAAGGCATCGTGCAGCGCTACCAACTGCTCGATGGCGCGCTGCATCAGCACGGGCTCCACCGCACCCGCGAAGTCGACATAGCCGCCGATGTTGTACAGCGGCGAATCGCCCGCGCGCAGTTGGTCGAGCCAGATGTCCTGCTGGGCGGCGGTGAGGGGGAAGCTGGGAGAATGCTTCATAAGATCCTTCTCATGGGTATCAGGCGCTGGCCACTCGGGGACGGCGAAATGGCCGGATTTGAGCATGGGGTCCGCAGGCCCTCTGACACCCGAAACCCGGACAGCCGGAAGGCGCGAAACGGGCTTGACTGATGGCTCACTGCTGAAACGATTAAAGGGCTGTAGGAAATTGGCTATATCCGGCCGATGTCATTTTTTCAGGAATGATTTTCAAGGATTATTTTTATCTTATTTATCAAATAGTTAATTCACTCTAAAAACCATTTTCGATTTATCTCGGCCGGAATGGACCGTCAGAAACGTCGAATTAATGACGATGTTTTTATGGCACGTTGTGTCCCTCGTTTCTGCTACATACGTAGGACGAATCCCCAGGCTAACTACACGCTCGAGTGCCGACTCTGCTTCATGAAGAACGGATCGCCCCGTAGAGGCCCAGGGAGTTTGTGACGGTTTTCGACATCAAGGATGAGATGGCTATGAGTTTGACGAGCAGTTTTGCCAACACGCAAAGCACGCATTTTTATGCCGAAATGGGCGAGTTGATTGCCAACTGTGGGCACGCGGATTTTGCTGCCCACATGCTGCACCTGGTGGACAAATGGGTACCGATCCACCTGGTGGACCTCAGTGAATGGACCCTGGACGAGTTGCGCGACCGCGTGCTCGATATCAAATTGCTCGGCAGTGCCGGCCAGAACCAGGACCTGCCGCCGCCCCTGAGCCTGCACTCGATCAACGACCACCCGCTGCTGCGCGACATGCTCGGCATGCAGGACCCGTTACTGATCCAGCTCAAGGCCAAGGCCGACAGCGCGCACCCACGGGGCACCTCGCACCAGTGCAACTTGGTGTCACGCCAGGGCAATCGACGCTGCGTGATTTCGTTCTACCGCCCACCGACCCAGCGCGGGTTTTCCCTGGCGCAGCTGTCGTTTCTCAAGTGCCTGTCGGACACGTTGCTGCCGTTGATCGAGTGCCACGCCCAGAGCCTGCGCCAGGCGCCGTCTCCCGCGCTGGAGCCGGCCCACACCCTGCTGGAGCAGTCGCAGTTGCAGCACGCGTTCTACAAACGCCTGTCCCTGGGCGACATCACCTTGTCGGCGCGCGAGCAGGAGGTGTGCCTCGGCCTGTTGACGGGCGGCACCGTGCCGCAGATGGCGGAAAAACTCAGCGTGAAAAACAGCTCCATCGAAACCTACCTCAAGCGCGCCGCCGCCAAGCTTGGTGTGAGCGGCCGACACGGCCTGGCCAAATGGATGGTCGGCGCCTGATGAACCGACCCGCGCTCATCACCTTCGCCCTGGCCTGGATGCTGGGCGGTTGCTCGCTGATCCCCGAGTACCAGCGGCCCGAGTCTCCCGTGCCGGCGCAGTACCCCCAGGGTGGGGTCTACCGCGCCATGCCCACCTCGGACTGGCACGGCATGTTCCACGACCCGGCGCTGCAGCAACTGATCGGCGCGGCGCTGCTCAATAACCGCGACCTACGAGTGGCCGCGCTGAACGTCGAAGCCTTCCAGGCGCAGTACCGCATCCAGCGTGCCGACCTGTTCCCCGCCGTGTCCGCCACCGGTGCCGGCAAGCGCCAGCAACTGCCGGGGGATGTGACCGGTACGGGCAAGTCCGCGATCACTTCGAACTACTCCGCCACCCTGGGCCTCAGCGCCTACGAGCTGGACCTGTTCGGCCGTGTGCGCAGCCTCAGCGAACAGGCGATGCTGACTTACCTGGGCACCGAAGAGGCGCGGCGCAGCACGCAGCTGAGCCTGGTGGCCAATGTCGCGAATGCCTACCTGACCTGGCGCGCCGACCAGGAACTGTTGGCCCTGGCCCAGCAAACCCTGGCCGCCGACGAGCACAGTTGGCAGTTGACCCGGCGCAGTAAAATCGCCGGCAAGGCCTCGGCGCTGGACGTGGTGCAGGCGCGTACCAGCGTCGACAGCACCCGCGCCAGCGTGGCCCGCTACGCGCGCCAGGTCGCCCAGGACCTGAATAACCTGACGCTGCTGGTGGGCAGCCCGGTGGATGAACACCTGCCGTCACGCCCACTCGCCGACGAACTGGTGGCGCGCCTGCCCGCTGGCTTGCCGTCCGATCTGCTGCAACGCCGTCCGGATATCCTCCAGGCCGAATACCAGCTGCAGGCGGCCAACGCCAATATCGGCGCAGCCCGCGCGGCGTTCTTTCCGTCGGTCACCCTCACGGCCAACGCCGGCAGCACCAGCACCGAACTGTCGGGGCTGTTCAAGGGCGGCTCGGGCACCTGGACGTTCCAGCCGCAGGTCAACCTGCCGATCTTCAACGCCGGCAGCCTGCGCGCCAGCCTCGACTACGCCAAGCTGCAAAAAGACATCAGCGTGGCGCAGTACGAAAAATCCATCCAGAGCGCCTTCCAGGAAGTCGCCGATGGCCTCGCCGCCCGCCAGACGTTCACCGACCAGCTCGCGGCCCAACGCGACTTCGTCGCGGCCAACCAGGCTTATTACGACCTGGCCCAACACCGTTACCGCAGTGGCGTGGACAGCAACCTGACGTTCCTCGATGCCCAGCGTTCGCTGTTCAGTTCGCAGCAGGCGCTGATCATCGATCGGCTCGCGCAGTTGGTGGCCGAAGTGAACCTGTACACGGCGCTGGGCGGCGCTTGGGACGTCAGCGCAATTCCGACTGCCGCAGCCGATACGCCCGCGGCGTCTGCTGCGCATAGCGAAGGAAAAACCGGCGCTTGGCCTCCTGCATCACCCGCTCCAGCGGCCAATGCTCCAGGTAGTGAGCCTCGATCAGTTTTCGCGGGCCTTTTTGTGGCGAGCGGGCTTGCCCCGCGTTGGGCTGCGCAGCAGTCCCAGTAAGATCGACGCGGTGTTTCCTGGGGAACCGCGGCGTCTGATTTGGGGCCGCTTTGCAGCCCAACGCGGGGCAAGCCCGCTCGCCACAAGAAAGGCCCCTCTTTGCCTCAGGAAGCCCACTTGCCCCGGGAAGCCTACTTGCCATCAAACATGGGGATTTCAGAGCACCAGTTACCCCAGCCTCAAGGCTTGTCCCGCACCACCCGCCACACCGTATTCCCCACATCATCCGCCACCAGCAATGCGCCCTGCGCGTCCAGGGTCACGCCCACCGGACGGCCCTGGGCTTCGCCCTCGGCATTGAGGAAGCCGGTGAGGAAGTCCACCGGTGTGCCCGTCGGCTGGCCGTCCTTGAAGGCGATAAACACCACTTTGTAGCCCGCCTGCGGGTTGCGGTTCCACGAGCCGTGCTCGCCGACGAACACGCCATCGGCAAACGCCGCCGGCATGCTGCGGGCGTCGGAAAAGGTCAGGCCCAGCGGCGCGACGTGGGTGCCGAGGGCGTAGTCGGGGGCGATGGCCTGGGCGACTTTGTCCGGGCGTGGCGGCTGCACGCGGATGTCGACGTGGGCACCGTAGTAGCTCCACGGCCAGCCGTAGAAAGCGCCGTCCTGCACCGAGGTGAGGTAGTCGGGTACGAGGTCGCTGCCGATTTCGTCGCGTTCGTTGACCACCGTCCACAGCTGTGTGGAGCCGGGTTTCCACGCCAGGCCGTTGGGGTTGCGCAGGCCGCTGGCAAACAGGCGTTTCGCGCCGCTGGCGATGTCCAGCTCCCAGATGGCCGCGCGGCCTGCTTCGGCGTCGAGGCCGTTTTCGCCGACATTGCTGTTGGACCCCACGGTCACGTAGAGCCGCGTGCCTTCCGGGTTGGCCAGCAGGTTTTTGGTCCAGTGGTGGTTGATGCCGGCCGGCAGGTCAGTGACGTGCACCGGGGTGGCGTCGATGTGCGTCTGGCCGGGGGTATAGGGCACCTTGACCACCGCGTCGGCATTGGCGATGTACAACTCATCGCCCACCAGTGCCATGCCGAAGGGCGACGCGAGGCCGGTGAGGAACTCGCTGCGCACCTCGGCATGCCCATCGTGATCGGCATCGCGCAGCAGGGTGATGCGGTTGGCGCTCGGCGTATCCGCGCCGACGCGGCCCATGACGATGCCCATCGCGGTGCGGCGGGCCCAGGCGATCAAGCCGGTGCCTCCATCGGTCGCGCCTTCTGGCATCGGCGGATGATTGCTTTCGGCGACCAGCACATCACCGTTGGGCAAGGTGTAGACCCAACGCGGGTGGTCGAGATGGTCGGCCAGCGCGGTGACGGTGAAGCCTTCGGGGGCACGCGGCTGCACCTGCTCGGGCCAGCCCACGGCCTTGGACACCTTGAGCGTGGGCATCAACGAAGTGCTGGGCTCCGGCAGTTGGGGCGTGGGGCCGACACCGGCCTCGAAGGGCAGCTTGGACGATTCGCCACAGGCAGTCAGAACCGCCGCAGCAGTGATCAGGAGTGCCAGTCGGCTCGGGTTGTTCATGCTTGAAACCTCGGGAAAAATCCCGACGCAGTATTGCCTGATGACCCGGGGGTAAACACCGGCGATGGCGCAATTGAGTTTTAACCGCAGGGCACGAATACCTTGAGCCCACGAAGGCCATCGCGCTTGCTGGCGATAGCGACCCTGATGCATTCGCCGGCAAGCCGGGCTCCTGCAAGGGATCAGCTATCATTAAGCCACCACTCAAGACATGGACAGTCCCTATGCGCCCGCTATCTGCTTCCGCTGTTGTGCTGACCGCCCTTTTCCTCTCGGGGTGCAGCATTACGCAGACCGTTACCCCGGTGGCCTTGTCACCTGCCCAATCCGCTGAAATCTGCATGATTCCCGCCGCAGGCCTGCGCAGCGGGTTCAACAGCACCTACACCGCGCAGCTGCGCAGCAAGGGTTTCCAGACCCGCGAGTTGCCGCCGGGCAGTCCGCCCGCGAGCTGTGCACTGTCGACCACCTACATCGGCACCTGGAGCTGGGACTTTGCGCTGTACATGACCTTTGCCGACATCCAGGTGTTTGAAAACGGTCACCGCGTCGGCCAGGCGCTGTATGACGCGACCTGGGGTGGCGGGCGCCCGGACAAGTTCATCAGCGCACAGAACAAGATCATCGAGATGACCAACCAGTTGTTCCCTGCAGCCTCCTATGCCAATCCCCAGGCTACCCATTTCCCATAGCCAGGCTGTGCGGCGAGAACTCCACGAAGCGCCACCTCAACGCGAGGGCTGCCGGACGCCGCACCAGATGCTCCACGGTGACGGTCCACAAGCGTTGCGCGCCTTCGAAGCGGGCGACTTGCGGTCCGTCGAGGATCAACGAGGTGCGCCCGGCGATCTGCAGGACGTCCCCCGATTCGAAATCGATGAACAACAACCCCGCCACCGGGTTCACGTGCAGGTTGCCCAGGGTGTTGAAGAATAGGTTGCCGGCGAAGTCGGGGATGGTCAGCCGATTACCTTCCATGTGCACAAAGCCGCGGTAGCCGCCGCGATGGGACACGTCCACCGAGCGTTCGCCGGCGACGTCGACGTAACTGGCGACGAAGAACGTGTCGGCGTTGCGGATCATTGCGTGGGCCGCGGCATCCAGGCCGTCGAGGCGCTCGACCCGCGTGTCGGGTCTACGTGCGACGCCAACCACCGGCCGTAGCTGGATGTATTTGGGGCAGTTGCCGTAGGTGTGCACCACCTCGATCGAAAAACCCTTGTGCCCCAGGCTGCCGATCCGGCCATTCAGGCGGTTGCGTCGGCGTGTGTTCAGGTCGATGCCAAGCACGCCCACGCTGGCGCCGCGATGCAACGCAGCACGGGCGGGGTCGTTCACGGATGGCACGCTGTCGATCTGCAAGGTCTGCGGGTCGGGTGAATGCGCGAACCCTGGCGCGGCTTCGATCATCGTCGCCCAGGGAAGCCCTTGTTCATCCACCACGCCGAGCACCAGATACGGCAACAGGGGATAGAAGTCCCGATGCTGCTCCGGCAAGTGATCGCGGATCACCTTGGGCCCGACCACGGCCATGCGCTCGGCGGCGCCGGCGCTCTGCTGCAGATACCGTTCGCCGGCATGCCAGGGGGAACGTTCGATGGGATTCATGCTGCTCACCTCCGAGTGGATAGGCCAATGGTGCGCGCTGGCACCCCACACGAGAATGCCCACGCCGGGCAATCGACTGTTACACCAGCTGAAATGCCGGATGATCCCGCAGCGCCGCCACGCAATGGTCGACAAAACTGCGCACGCGCATCGGCGCATGGCGGCCGTCGCGGTACACCACGTGCACCGGCAACGGCGGCGGCTCATAGTCCGGCAGCACACGACACAGCTCGCCGCTGAGGAGGTGCTCATGCACGGGATAGCTCAGGCAGCGAATCAGCCCCGCCCCCTGCACGGCCGCATTGATCGCGCCTTGCACCGTGGTGTACCTCAAGCGCGCACGCGCCTTGAGCGGGCCGCCTTTGAAGGCCCAATCGACCGGGTTGGTGCTGGCGATCAGTCGATGCTGCTTCAGCGCGTCCGGGTGCCGCGGCTCGCCATGGGCAGCGAGGTAGCCGGGGCTGGCACACAGGATCGGCCGCGCGTGCCCGACCGGTCGCGCAACCAGGGATGAACTGGGCAGCTCGCCCACCAAAATCGCCACGTCCAGCCCCTCTTCGTGCAGGTTGGGGTAATAGTCGTGGTAGTGCGCCACCAGGTGCACGTCGGGGTAGCGATCCATATAACCGGCCAACACGGGCGCCATCACATAACGACTGAAGAGCAGCGGCAGGAACACGCGCAAATTACCCTGGGCCTGATCGTGCATGCCCTTGGCCGAAGCCTGTGCAGCATCCACGGCGGCAAGCAGGCGCACGCAGTCGGCCAGGTAGGCCTGGCCTGCCTCGGTCAGGCTGACGCCGCGTGTACTGCGCACCAGCAACGCCACGCGCAGGCGGGCTTCCAGGCGGGCAACCGCGCGCATCAGGGTCGGGCCGGACACCGCGACACTGCGCGCCGCCGAGGCCAGGCTCGGGTGCCCGGCCAGCGCGGCGAACAGCTGCATATGGCGGTATCGCTCCATCATCCGCGCCGCTTCATCGCCGGATTCAGGGCTGCGTCCTGGCCCAGGCGGTGGGTGAGGAAATCCACGAAAGTGTTGATCTTGGCCGGCACTCGCGGGCTTTTCTGGAACACCACCTGGATCGGCAGCGCCGCGGGCTCGAAAGCCTCGAGGACAATCTCCAGCTCACCGGCCGCCACCGCTGCGGCGACTTGATAGGACAGCACCCGCGTCATGCCCCAGCCCTGCCTCGCCAGGTTGATCGCCGCATTGTTCGCCGTCACCACCAGGCGCGGCTCAATCGGCACGGTCAGTGGCTGGCCATCCTCGACAAATCGCCATTCGCTGACCAGTTGACTGGAGGACGAGGTCGCAATCTTCGCATCGCGCAACTGCGAGGGGTGCCGGGGCCGGCCGTACTGCTCCAGGTAAGCCGGCGCCGCACACACCACGCGGCGCACCTCACCGACCTTGATCGCCTGCTGCCCCGGCTCCTGCAGATGGCCGATGCGCACGGCCACGTCGACACCTTCGTCGAGCATGTTGACCACGCGATCGACCAGCAGCGCATTGATACTCACCTGCGCAAAACGGTCGAGATATTCCCCCAGCGCCGGTGCGACATACAGCTCGCCAAACAACACCGGCGCGGTCACCGTCAGGTGGCCGCAGGGAATCGTATAACTGCCCGCCGCCGCTTCCTCGGCCTCGTCGAGTTCAGCCAGGATGCGCCGACAGTCTTCCAGGTAACGCTGGCCGGCTTCCGTCAGGTGCAGGCTGCGGGTAGTGCGCGCGAGCAACTGCGTGCCGATCCGCGCTTCCATGGCGGCAATGGCGCGGGTCACGCTGGGTGGCGAGGTGTTGAGGCGGCGCGCGGCGGCGGCAAAACCCTCCTCCTCGGCCACCGCCAGGAACACCTGCATTTCATGGAATCGGTCCATCGACAGGCCTCGTGAAAATCAGTGTGATTGCAGCCCCACCGCCGTGCGCGGCATGCCGACAAACCCTGGCAACGCTTCAATGCTGGCGAGCCAGGCGCGTACCTGAGGGTAGTCGTCCAGCGACACATTGCCTTCCGGCGCGTGGGCCACGTAGGTGTAGAAGGCCACGTCGGCAATGCTCGGCTGTTCGCTGGCCAGGAAGCGGCTGTGGCGCAATTGCTGCTCCACCAACTGCAGCAAGGCGTGGGAACGGCTGATCGCGGTGTCGGTATCGACCTGGGCACCAAACACCAGGGCCAGGCGTGCCGCAGCGGGGCCGGCGTGCAATTGCCCGGCGGCGGCCGACAGCCAGCGCTGGACGCGCGCCTGGCCTACGGGATCGCTCGGCAGCCATTGGCCTTTGCCGTAGGTGCTCGCGAGGTACACCAGGATCGCGTTGGAGTCCGCCAGCACCGTGCCGTTGTCGTCAATCGCCGGCACCTGGCCGAAGCTATTGAGGGTGGCGACGAATTCAGGCGCTTTGTGCGCGCCCTGCTTGAGGTCGACCAGAATGAATTCACTGGGCAAGCCCAGCAGGGACAGCATCAGCTCGACCCGATGAGTGTGGCCGGACAATGGAAAACCGTAGAGTTTGATCGCAGGCTGGGACATGGAAGGCTCCGAAAGAGGGGTTCGACACACCGCATGTTCCATCGCTGCCCGGGTCGATGGAATCACCAGGTTTTACAATCCAGCATTTCACCCGGTGAAACAATCACTCACCAAGCAAATCGACGATCAGATCGAACAGCGTGCGCTTGACCGCGCTGTCCAACGCGGTCCAGGCCAGCCCCGTACTGGTCTCGAACCCACCCAGTTGCAGGGGCCGAGACACGCAATTGGCCGGCAGGGCCCGCGTCGCCTGCACCGGCAGCACGCCAACACCCAACCCGGCGCAGACCAGCGCGAGCATGGTGGTGAACTCGCCCAGCTCCGAGGCGATGTGCAGGGGGATGCCCAGCGCCTGGATAAACTCATCGTAGAAGCCCGGGGCATAGCGCCGCGCGAGGATATACACCGGCACATCGAGCAGGTCGGCGGGCTGGATGGACGCGTGTGCCGCCAGCGGGTGATCCACGGGCAACGCCACGCAAAAACTCTCGTGCAGCACCGCGCGGGTCTGGATCCCCGGGTGCGCGGCCGGCAGGCGCATCAGGCCGAAATCCAGCAGGCCGCTCTTCAGTGCGATGGCCTGGTCGGGGCCGGGCATGTCCTTGAGTTCCAGCTCGAGGCGCGGGTATCGCTGGTGCACCGCGCGGATCAACTCGGGCAACCATTGCGGGAGTACCGAGGACACAAACCCCAGGCGCACCCGGCCGATCTCGCCACGGCTGGAGGCGCGCGCCGCATCCGCCGCCCGCGTCGCCTGGTGCAAGGTGGCCTGGGCTTCCGGCAGGAACACGCGACCGGCTTCGGTCAGCGCCACCGAGTGGCGATTGCGGTCGAGCAGGCGCACGCCGAGGCCGCTTTCGAGCAACTTGATCTGCATGCTCAGCGCCGGTTGCACAATCGACAGCTGGGCTGCCGCCCGACCGAAATGTAGCTCCTGGGCGAGCACCACAAAGGCCCGCAAGTGTTTGAGCTCCATACCCTACCCTGGTGATCACCGATATTGATCAGAAGATCATAAATGAACATTGGACCTACCCCCTGGATTGCAGCGAAGTTAAGCCCATCAAGGCCTGTTTGGTTATCACCCGCGCGTTCGGAGAACGGTTCCATGCACAGTGTTTTAGACAACTTCCGCCTGGATGGCCGGCTCGCGCTGGTCACCGGTTCCAGCGCCGGTATCGGCCTGGCCATTGCGCGCGGGCTGGCCCAGGCCGGCGCACGGGTGGTGCTCAACGGACGCAATCGCGGCAACTTGTGCGATGCAGCCGCGATGCTCACGCTGGAGGGCCTGGAGGTGCACACCCAGGCATTCGATGTCACCGACAGCGCGGCGATCCAGGCTGCGGTGGCGGATATCGAAGAGCGCCTCGGCCCGCTGGAAATCCTCGTCAACAACGCCGGCATGCAGCGTCGAGGGCCGCTCGAAGACTACAGCGAGCAGCACTGGCGCGAATTGATCAGCACCAACCTCGACAGCGCGTTTCTGGTCGGCCAGGCCGTGGCGCGAGCAATGATCGCGCGCAAGCGTGGGCGCATCATCAATATCTGCTCGGTGCAAAGTGAACTGGGCCGCCCGGGCATCGCGCCGTATGCGGCGAGCAAGGGCGCGTTGAAGATGCTCACCAAGGGCATGGCCATCGACTGGGGCCCGCATGGGTTGACCGTGAATGGCATCGGCCCCGGGTACTTCAAGACCGAACTTAACGCCAACCTGGTGACCCACCCCGAATTCAGCGACTGGCTGGTGCAGCGCACCCCGAGCCGCCGCTGGGGCGACGTGGCCGAGCTGGCCGGCGCCGCCGTGTTCCTCGCCAGCGACGCCGCGAGCTTCGTCAACGGGCATATTCTTTATGTGGACGGGGGAATTACTGCGTCGTTGTGAGGGTTGGAGCTGGGAATGGGATTGTGGCTGAAAGTGAAACTGAGGCTGGAAGTGAGACTGTGGCAGGGAATGAGATTGTGGCTGAAAGTGAAACTGTGGTGAGCGGGCTTGCTTATTGTGGCGAGCGGGCTTGCCCCGCGTTGGAGCGCGAAGCGGTCCCAATAAGACCGCCGCATTCCATCAGACAGAATGCGGTGGATGGTTTTAGGGCGGCTTCGCCACCCAACGCGGGGCAAGCCCGCTCACCACAATAAGCGCGTCCCCCAATTAGACCGCCGCATTCCGTCAGACACAATGCGGTGGATGGTTTTAGGGCGGCTTCGCCACCCAACGCGGGGCAAGCCCGCTCACCACAATAAGCGCGTCCCCCAATAAGACCGCCGCATTTCGTCAGACACAATGCGGTGGATGGTTTTAGGGCGGCTTCGCCACCCAACGCGGGGCAAGCTTGCTCACCACAATAAGCGCGTCCCCCAATAAGACTGCCGCATTCCATCAGACACAATGCGGTGGATGGTTTTAGGGCGGCTTCGCCACCCAACGCGGGACAAGCCCGCTGACCACAATAAGCGCGTCCCCCAATAAGACTGCCGCATTTCGTCAGACACAATGCGGTGGATGGTTTTAGGGCGGCTTCGCCACCCAACGCGGGGCAAGCCCGCTCACCACAATAGGCCCGCTCACCACAATAAGCGAGCCTGTCAGAACAATCTTGCTCACCAACAAGCGCGCCTGCCAGGACAATCTTGCTCACCAACAAGCGCGCCTGCCAGAACAAGCGTGCTCACCAACAAGCGTGCCCACAACAACCAGCCCGCACTCAGCGCTCTTGCAACCGATCACGCAAAAACCGGTGGCTGGTGGAGAACAACCGTCGGTAGGTGAGCAGCACCGCACCCACCGTGCCCAGCGCCGACGATGCGGCGATCAGGAACATGATCACGATTTGATACCGCACCGCATCCACCGGGCTTTCCCCCGCCAGCACCTGGCCGGTCATCATGCCAGGCAGGCTGACGATGCCGACCACGGTCATCTGGTTCAGCGTCGGGATCATGCCGGCGCGCACTGCCTGGCGGATCGCTTCCTGCGCGGCTTCCCAACGCGAGCCGCCGAGGGCGAGGATCATCTCGATGGTGTTGCGGCCCGAGGTCAGTTCCTGGGTCATGCGCTCGATGCCCAGGGACACGCCGGTCAGGGTGTTGCCGAGGATCATTCCCAGGATCGGAATCGCGTACTGCGGCTCGTACCAGGGATGGATGCGAATCACCGCGAACAGCCCCACCGCCGTCACCAGCCAGGAACTGCCCCACACCGACAGGATGCTATCGACGCGCTGCCCGCGATACGTGCGGCGTCCACGGCCGGCGGCCGAGAGGCCGGCAATCAAGGTCATCGCGCACATCAACGGCAGCACCACGTACCAGTAGGCAAACTCGAACACCCATCCCAGCAGGTAACCGATCGCCAACAGTTGCACCACGGTGCGTACCGCCGCCCACAGCAACTGTCGGCCCAGGCCCAGGCGCAACAGCACTGACAGCGCGCCATTGATCAGGATCAGCGAGGCGGCGATGCCCATGTCCAGGGCCGTGAGGTTCTGATAATTCATGGCTGGGCCGCTCCATCCAGCACGCCTGCGCTCATCTGCAAGTGGATGTCACTCATGCGCCGGGCCTGGTCGAGATCGTGGGACACCCAGACATAGGCGCGCGCGTTGTCCGCGGCGAACCAGGCGTCGATGAGCGCTTCGACGTCCCGCGAAGATGCCGGGTCGAGGGCGGCGGTGGGTTCGTCCAGCAACAGCACTTCGGGGTCGAGTTGCAGGGTGCGGATCAGCGACACCACCTGGGATTCACCGCCGGACAAGTCCAGCGCGTGCTTGGCCAGGAAGTCCGGCGCCTTGCCCGCATGCTCCAGCAGCGTGATGACTGACGCGCGGTCAAAGTGGCGCTTGCGCAGGGTCCTGAGGCTGAACGGGAAACGCAGGTTGTCTTCCACCGTGCCTTCGAGCAGCGCCGGGCGTTGCGACAGGTAGCTGATGTGGCTGCGGTAATGGGGAATCTGCGCATTGGCGATCGGCTGGCCGTTCCACAGGATCTGCCCCGAGGTCGGCGTATCCAGCAACGCCAGGGCGCGCAGGAACACACTTTTTCCGGAGCCGGACGAACCGGTGATCGACACGCGGTCGCCGGCGTGCAAGGTGAAGTCCGTGGGTTGCAGCAAAGCCACCTGGCGGCGTTCATCCACGCGCGTGAGGGCGCGGGTTTGTATCAATGCGCTCATGGACGCGGGGTTCCTCGTAAATCCTGCCAGACGCAATGGTGCGGCACACGCGGGAAGATTTCATGAAAAAATTCAAACTATCGCCAGCCACGTCGTTCACACCTTCACGTGCAACGTAAACAGGAGGCGACATGCAGTACCGACAACTGGGCCATTCCGGCCTGCTGGTATCCGAAATCATCCTGGGCACCGTGCCGTTTGGCGGTCGTGCCGAGTTCGAAAAATGCGGCTCGGTGGACGTGCCCCAGGCCAAGCGCATGTTCGACATCGCGTTCGACGCCGGAGTGAATATGGTCGATACCGCCGACCTCTACTCCCACGGCCTGGCCGAAGAAGTGGTCGGCAAGGCCTTGGGCGACAAGCGCAACGACATCCTGCTGGCGACCAAAGGCCGCAGCCCGGTGGACAAGAACCCGAACAACTCCGGCTCGTCGCGCTACCACCTGATTCGCGCGTGCGAAGCCAGCCTGAAGCGCCTGGGCACCGACCATATCGACCTCTACCAACTGCACAACTGGGACGGCATGACGCCCATCGAGGAAACCCTCGAAGCCCTGCGGCTGCTGGTGGGATCGGGCAAGATCCGCTACTTCGGCACCAGCAACTTCACCGCCTGGCAAATGATGAAAACCCTGGGCAAAGCCGAATTGCACGGCATGCTCAAGCCCATCACCCAGCAGATCTACTACACCCCGGAATCGCGCGAGGCCGAGTATGAGTTGCTGCCACTGGCGCTGGACCAGTCCATCGGCACCCTGGTGTGGGGCCCGATGGGCGAAGGTTTGCTGACCGGCTCGACCCGCCGCGGACACCAGCCACCGGCCAATACCCGCCAAGGCAGCGGCTGGCCGGAACCCTACGTGCATGACCAGGAGCGCGCGCTGGATATCATCGAAACCCTTGCTGCCGTCGGCGACGAGCATGGCGTCTCGGTGGCCCGCACATGCCTGGCCTGGCTCAAGGATCGCCCAGGGATCACCTCGTTGATCGTCGGCGCACGTACCGAAGAACACCTGCGCGACAATCTTGCGGCGACCGAATTGAAGCTCACTGAGGAGCAATCCTCGCGCATCGAGGCCGTGACCCGTCGCCAGCCGTTGTACCCGTACTGGCACCGGTTTACTGCAGGCATCGACCGCTTTGACCCGGCAGAACAGCCGTTCCTGGCCGAGCATCAAAAGACCATGGACGCACGCAAGGATAAGTAAACCGGCCTGAATGTGGGCGCGGGCATGCTCGCGCCCCCCTCTTGAGGGTTGCAGTGAACGGCGATGCTGCCTATATTTCCCGCCTGGCGCTCTCTACGCCACCTTCCGCGGAAAGGGCTGCGCCCAAGACACTGCTACCTCCTTTTTTTCTACGACTCCCCAGCCTTAAAGCGGAAAAGGTCTGTGCAAGGAGATCGTATGTCCCAACACTTCAACACCGATGGCCGCCTTAACCTTGAGCAGCAGCGCAAGCGCGCCAAGGAACTGTTGCCGCGCCTGAAAACCCAAGACCCGCACGCGACTTTGTCCCAGGCCCAATGGACGATTGCCAAACAGCTGGGCTTCAGCAGTTGGCCCAGGCTCAAGGCGCATATCGATGCCATCGACTTCGCCGCGCAGCACCCCGACTTCGCCGCCAGCGATGAAGCGCGCACCACCCATTGGCGCTGTGGCAATGACATCGCCCATAGCCTGCAACTGGCCGGGTTCAAGGGCCAGTTCCGGATGCTCACCGACCCGTTATGCATGGGCCCGGTACGTGATGTGCCGGATGAAGCATTCCGCGCGCTGCGCAGCGCCTTCATCAGCCAGGCCTTTGCCTTGGACCACGCCGAGACAGCGCGCCGCGTGGACGATGAATACCAACAGCTGAATGCCTTGGCCGGCGCCGATCACAGCGTGCTGTGGTGCGAGGCGGACGCCTATGACCAACTGTTCCTGGTCCGCACACTGGCAAGTCTGGACCACGCGCCGCGCAAGCTGGAGCTGATCGAGGTGGGCCGCATTCCGGGCGTCGAGCGCTTCATCGGCATCGGCCAGTTGGCGCCTGACGTCCTGGCGTGGCTATGGCCGCAGCGCCGGCTGATCGACGATGACGCGGTGCAATTGGCCAGACAGGTGTGGTCGGCGTACTGCGACAACTCGCCCGTCACCCTCGCCGAACTGGCGCACGGCAATCACCCTTCCCTGCCCTTTCTCGGGCCGGCGCTACTGCGTCAGTTGCAGGAGTTGCCCAGCCAGCACAACGGTCTGTCACTCACCGAACAGTTATCGCTGAGCTACATCGCCGAGGCTGGACCGGTGCCTTTCGGCCGGGTGTTCGCCGAGTTGATGGCCAAGCGTGAGCCGCTGCCGTTCCTGGGCGACATGATGTTCCACGCGCTGCTGCGCCCATTGATCGACGCCGAGCAGCCGTTGCTGATCGAGACCGGCACCGACCAGCCATGGCCTCGCCGCCCGTTGACACTCACCGCGTTGGGCCACGCGGTACTGCAGGGCGATGCCTATTGGCTGGACCATGCCAGCGACGTGCGCTGGGTTGGCGGCGTGTGTCTCTCACCCCGCCAGCCGCATTGGACGCTGGATGATCAACGACGGCCGTTATGGCGTGGCTGACGGCCGTGGCTCATGGATCGGGCAGCCGTTGTGCTCGGCCCGGAACCCGGACGACATCTCATAAGCGGGCTTGCGCACCCGCATCACCCCGCCCAGGGGCCGATGCGCCGCCAGCCCGTGCCACGGACTGAAGGCCATGCCATCGTCGATCTGCTGCACATTTTCCGGGCTCCAGGCCGCTTGCGGTGCAAGGTCGATGCGCGCCACGGTCACATACGGGCTGAGGTCTTCAGGCCACTGCACCGAGGCGTCCTCGATGGGCATTTTTTCCAGGTCGGTGGCCAGTTGGACGCGCACCTCCCAGCTGCCGCCGCTTTGGGCAAAGTAGGCTTCGACCGCTGCACGCAGGCCATCGGGGTTGCCACCGAAATCCACGTGCAGGTCGGTCAGCGCCGTCAGGTTCGACGACACCGGCACCACCGCGACCTTGGCGTAGTAAGGCCCGTAGAGCATCGGCACGACGCTGGAAAAACTCTCGCCGAGGATATGCGTCTGCGGGTGGCCGCCCAGGCTTTTCAGGGTACCGCTTTCGCCACCGAGCGACTCCAGCGTCGCCTCCACGCCGCGCAGCACTGCCGACAAGGCTTTCTTCATACCGGGGGCCTTGTCGGTAGTCTTGGCCAATAACTTCAGGGTCTTGAGGAAATCCTTCGGCGTCGCGGCGGTGAAGGCCTTGGCGTTTTGCATGACGAAATCCTGCGTCACCTCGCCATCGCTGCCCGGCAGGCGCGCACCCTCGACGCCGACGATCTTGACCGCCAGCCCGCGCGGGGTGGACACCTTGTCATCGAGGATGTCGCCAGGGTTGGTCGAAAAGCGCATGAACACCGGCAGTGTCACCGGCTTGGCGAAGGCGCCCTGGGCCAGTTCGGCCGGCAGGTTATCCAGCACCGTGATGTGCCCGCGCAACAAACCGTGGGCCTTGGCGTGGACACTGCGGGTGGCGTGCCCACTGTCGCGAAACGTGGTCTGCATAATGCCGTGAAGGGCTTCAGCCAGCTCCGCGCTGGTCTGCGCTTCATCTTCCGGGATCTGTTCGAAGGACGCCTCAAAGGGCAACGGCGCACGCACTGGATTGACTACAGGTAGGTCGTTCATCAGGTATCTCTCCGCTCGGCATAGGGATCACGGCAGGCTTTTTTTAATAGTCAGGCACGCCGGAAAAAAATCCAGGCGTGGTGATTCATAGGTCCGGAGCAATCAAATGGATGTTCAACAAATCGGCATGACGTCGGACGAGCGGTGGTCGCCTACCGTCCGGAGATCAGCTCGAACCTTTTGCAGCGCGCATTCGTCACAGCCTTATCCCTCCTGATGATTCCCGGGTGCCGCCATGCTGATCTATCCAAAAGCCCATTTTCACCCCTACACCCATGCGAGCGGCGGCTGGGGCTCGGCGCAGTCGGTGATGAAAATCCTGTGGCGCGAGCAGGCTTTCGCCAAGGGCCCGCGCGCGCTGATGAAACAGAACAAGCCGGACGGCTTTGCCTGCGTCAGCTGTGCCTGGGCCAAGCCGGGCAAGCCGCACGCCCTGGAGTTTTGCGAGAACGGCGCGAAGGCCACGGCCTGGGAGTTGACCTCGCTGAAGACCTCGCCGGCGTTCTTCGCCGAGCACACCCTCAGCGAACTGCGACAATGGTCGGATTACGACCTGGAGCAACACGGGCGGCTGACCCACCCGCTGCGCTACGATCCGGCCACCGACCGCTACCAGGAGACCACCTGGGAGCAGGCATACCGCGAGATCGGCGCGCAATTGCAGACGATGCAACCCGACAGCGTGGTGTTCTACGCCTCCGGGCGCGCGTCGCTGGAAACCTCGTTCATGTACCAACTGTTCGCCCGGGCCTACGGCACCAACAACCTGCCCGACAGTTCGAACATGTGCCACGAGAGCACCTCGGTGGGGCTGCAGGAAAGCATCGGCATACCGGTCGGCAGCGTGACCCTGGACGATTTCGAACACACCGACTGCCTGTTTTTCTTTGGCCAGAACGTCGGCAGCAACGCCCCACGCATGCTTCATCAACTGCAGGATGCGCGCAGACGCGACGTGCCGATCATCACCTTCAACCCGCTGCGTGAGCGCGGGCTGGAGCGCTTCGTCAATCCGCAGTCGCCGGTAGAAATGCTCACGCCAGCATCCACCGTGATCAGCACGCAATACCACCAGGTAGCGATTGGCGGCGATAGCGCCGCCCTGCTCGGCCTGGCCAAGGTGCTGCTGGAGATGGACGACCAGGCGCAGCGCGAGGGGCGCGCGGCGGTGCTCGATCACGCCTTTATTGCCCAGCACACCCAGGGTTTCGAGGCCTTCGCGGCGCTGGTGCGGGCTTGCCAATGGCAGACTGTCGAGCGCCAGTCCGGCCTGAGCCGCAGCGCCCTGGAGGCCGCCGCGCAGGTGTATGCGCGCAGCGAGCGGGTGATGATGATCTATGGCATGGGCCTCACCCAGCATCGCCACGGGGTGCAGAACGTGCAGATGCTGGTGAACCTGTTGCTGATGCGCGGCAACTTCGGCAAGCCGGGCGCCGGGATTTGCCCGGTGCGTGGCCACTCCAATGTGCAAGGCCAGCGCACCGTCGGTATTACCGAAGACCCGAAGAAAGTCCCGGTCGAATTGATCGAACAGCACTTCGGCTTCAAGGTGCCCGAGCAGATGGGCCTGTGCACCGTGGACGCCTGCGAAGGCATCCTCGCCGGGCGCGTGCGCGGTTTTATCGGGCTGGGCGGCAACTTCCTGCGCGCGATCCCGGACACCTCACGCATGGAACCGGCCTGGCAGACGCTGCAACTCAACGTGCAGATCGCGACCAAGCTCAACCGCACGCACTTGTTGCCTGCAGCCAACCAATGGCTGCTGCCGTGCCTGGGACGCATCGAAATCGACCGGCAGAACGGCGTCGCCCAGACCTGGGCCACCGAGGACAGCACCGGTTGCATCCACGGCTGGCGCGGCAGCGCGGAACCGGTCGGCCCGCAGGTGCGAGCCGAGGCCAGCATCGTCGCCGGCCTGGCCCTGGCGACCTTGCCGGCCGGCAGCAAGATTGACTGGCAAGGCTGGAGCGCCGACTACTCGCAGGTGCGCACCGCCATTGGCGCGATCTACCCGCAGATCTTCCACGACATGGAAACCCGCATGGCCGAACCGGGTGGTTTCCACCGCCCCATCGCGGTCGCCCGGCGTGAGTGGCTGACCCACAGCGGCAAGGCACAATTCGTGCTGCCCAGCACCCTCAACGAAGACGACGACGTCAACCCCGAGGTGCTGCCACGCGATGTGCTGCAGTTGATGACGCTGCGCAGCAACGATCAATTCAACACCACCATTTATGGCTACGAGGATCGCTTTCGCGGTATCAGCGGCACGCGCGAGGTGATTTTCATGCACCGCAACGACATCGCGCGGCTGGGCTTCGAGAACGGCCAGGGCGTGATGCTGACTACCGCCATAGAGCCGCAGGTCAAGCGCCAGGTGGGGCCGCTGGAGATCGTCGCCTATGACATTCCCGAAGGCTGCGCCGCGGCGTATTACCCTGAATGCAACCCGCTGGTGCCGCTCTGGCACCATGCCGAACGCAGCAAGGTGCCGGCGGCCAAATCGGTGCCGATCCGCCTGAGCCTGGCGGGTTGATCAGCGCTTGGGCGACAGCCCGACCGCGCACGCCACCACCGCCGAATCCTGCGGATAGTGAGCGCGCGGGGCCATCGCAGGCGACAGCAGCCGACCGTCGACGGCGCGCAACATCGGCCGCTCGACGGCTGGCGCGCAATGCTGTGGGTCGATAATTTCCATGCAGTGGCGCAACGAGTTGAAGTCCGGCGACTGCGACAGCGACAAATGCAACGTATGGCTCACCGACACCGACACCACCGACCCCTGCACGCATTGCCCGTCATAGATCAGCGCGTGGCGGATCAGCGGGTTGTCATGGCAGTACTTCAGCAGGTTGAACGGCCGCGCGCACACCAGCGCCGTGTTGATGATCAACAGGTCGAACGCCACCGTGCCCGAGCGCGTCAAGGCCTGCAGCTCGTCGAACGTGCTCAGCGGGGCGATGCGGTAATAGCCCAGCTGGTTGAGCATTTTCTCGATCTTGATCCGTTGCAGCAGGTCTGCATCGGCAATCAGAAGGCGTAACGCTTTATTGGACATAGGTAAACCTGACAGTTGGGCATCCGCGTCGATCATTCAACGCTGAATACGTTAACCGTCAGCCAGCAAACCTGACTTTAAGGCGATTCTGAAACGGTACGCCGCTACCCCCACGCATTTTTAAGAATCGCCTCAAAGCCCTCGCACCGCCCTGCCCCTACCATGGGCCGCGTCCCTCACGCTCCCCTGGATTCGCCTGTGCTCATGTTTTTACTCAGAATGGTGTTTTTAGCCTGCGCCTTGCTGGCCCTCGCATCACGTCCCGTCAATGCGGCGTTGAAGATCGAGGGCACGCGCCTGATCTATTTCGGCCAGGACAGGGAAGCCACCCTCGGCGTGGTCAACCAGGCGCCGCGTGAAGTAGTGGTGCAGACCTGGATCACCGGCGAGGACGATGCAAGCGGGCGGACCGTGCCGTTCGCCGCCACCGAGCCGCTGGTACAACTGGGCGCCGGCGAGCACCACCGGCTGCGCATCCTGTATGCCGGCGAGGGCTTGCCGACCGATCGCGAGTCGCTGCTCTGGCTCAACGTCATGGAAATTCCGCTCAAGCCGCAGGACTCCAACAGCGTGCAGTTTGCAATCCGCCAACGGCTCAAGCTGTTGTATCGCCCGCCCGCGCTCAAGGGGGGATCGAGCGAGGCGGTGCAGCAGTTGGTCTGGAGCCGCAACGACGGGGGCAGCGTGACGGTCAGCAATCCCAGTGCATTTCACCTGTCGCTGGTGGACGTGCAGACCGACAGCCAGGCGCTCAGCGACTACCTGTTGCTCAAGCCCTACGAGCGCAAAACCCTGGACACGCCGAGCCCGCTGGCCGCCGGCACCACCCTCCACTTTACCGAAATCAACGATATCGGCCTGCAGGCGCGCCGTAGCGCACTGCTCAAATGACCGATCGCGGGGTACTTGCACCTATGTCACCGACCAAACGTTTCCTGCCCCTGCTGCTGTGGGCCTGTGCCGTGTTGCCCGCCACCAGCCATGCGCTGGCCTGCCGCGAGGACGGCACCAACTCGATCATCACCGAGGAGGCGCTGGGCACCGCGCTGGCGGTGGCTGCCGATGCCCCCAACGGCAGCATCATCTGGGAATCCGGCCCGCGCTCGACCAATGTGATCTGCAAGGACGACTACAACCATGGCCGCGAGGAAGTGTATTTCTACGTCAACCCGGCCAACGTGAGCATCGGCACCGGTATCCGCGTGGGCATCCGTTACAACAACCAGCCAATTACCCAAAGCAGCGGCAAAGTCGGCACCGGGTTCTATTCCGACCGTGGCTGCAACCTGGCCAACTGCGTGGGCTGGGACAAGGCGCGCTTCACCCTCAACTTCAGCGTGTTCATCGAAAAATACGACCCTACCCCACCGAGTGGCCAGGCCAGCACCCTGACCTCTTACCGGGTGTTCCAGCTGGACGGCGTACGCGGTCTCAACTCACGGCCCAACAGCAACTTCAACTATGTGGTCACCGGCATGAACGGCATCCGCTTCGTGCCCTGCACGCCCGAGCTGACCATCACCCCCAGCGTGGTCAACTTCCCGACACCGTCGCGCAAAGCCTCGATCGGCGAAGTCGCCAGCAGCGCCAACTTCAGCCTGAACCTGCGCAAAGGCTGCGACACGCCCTACACCGTCAGTGCGCGCTTCGCGACCACGGCGGGCGGCGGCAGTGTGAGCAATGGCTTGCTGGTGCCGGACAACAACAATTCGGTGGGCATTTCGTTGTCGCGCGCCGAGAGCCAGCAGCAACTGCCGTTCAACGCGTGGTTCACCCTGCAGGAACTGATGGGCCTGGGCCAGAGCCACGATGAATTTCGTGCCGATCTGAAATGGCGCACCCTGCCGCTCCCCGGCGCCTTCGACGCCGCCGTGGTGGTAGATATGTATTACAAGTAGGCGAATTTTAAGGATCGTCTTATGCCCTTGGCGCACGCGGGTCTCTACAGTGCGCCGATGCGATTGAAAAGTTACCTGCTGCAGATCAACCCCGTCCTCTCCCGACCCGAAGCAGCCAGAAGGCTGCTACGTATTTTTGCGACCGTGCTGCTTATCGGCATCTTCAGCGGGGTGTATACCTTTCTGCTGTCGACCTTCAACAACGACATCTCCCAACGCCGCGGCTACATGAGCAGCGCCATCGCCGAAGCCCACACTTTTTTCACCAACCGCGAGGCCTTGCTCGAAAGCCTCAGCCTCTCGGCAGTGCGCAAGCAGGCGCGGCTCTACCCCTCCTCCGAAGAAGAACAACACCTGCAACTGGGTGACACGCCGGGCAACCAGTGGAGCATCTGGCTGACCGCGCGGATGCGCGACTACCTCAAGGCCAAGCAGGTCAACCTGCTCTATGTGAACACCGGCCCCGAGCCGCAGGTGACGCGCCTGTACGACTCGACCGCGCAAGTGCTGCCGATTTCCAAGTGCCTGCTCAATCGCCTCAAGGCCTTGCAACGCAGCGACCCGTCGACGCTCAAAGAGCTGTGGCTCAGCGACAAGACCGAGCACCACTCGCACCTCTATCTGTTCATCCGCCTGGACGAGCGCGACCCCCGCTCCGGCTGGCTGGGCCTGGAGATGGAAAGCCGAGAGGTGTCCCAGACCCTCAGCGACCAGAGCGCCGGCGAGTTCATGATGCTCAATTCCCAGGGCATGCTGGTGTTCACCAACAGCGACGATGCGCAGTGGAGCCAGCAACGCCTCAAGCCCCAGGAAGACAGCTTTTTCGGCTTTGTCGGCAACGGCTGGCTGCCCGATCACCTGGTGATTCGCAAGCACCTGAAGTCTTCGGACTGGCAACTGATGTACTCCATCGACCTGCACGCCGTGGTCTCCGGGCTGTGGAAGCAGCTGCTCGGTTCGCTGCTGTTCTGCCTGCTCAGCGTGACGCTGATCTGGTTGGTGATGCGCCGTGTCGACCAGCGTTTCATCATCCCCTCGATCCACCGTATCCAGGCGCTGATCGAAAGCGAGGCGTTCGGCCGCGATGTGATCCAGACCGCGCCCGTCGCCCTCTGCGTGCTGCGCCGCACCGACGGCCAGGTGGTGCTGGAAAACACTTTGGCCCAGCAATGGCTGGGCCATGGCCCGGAGCGTGAGGCATTGCGCGCTGGCTGGATCGAGCAGGCGTTTGCCGATGACGCCCACGAACACTGCGATTACTTTGAAACCATCGACGGCCGCCACCTGTACCTGAGCAGCGCCCCCACCCGTTATCGCGGCGAAGACGTGTTGTTTTGTGCATTCAGCGATATCAGTGCGCGCAAGCAGGTCGAGGCGGCGCTGGAGGAAGCCCGCCAGTCAGCCGATGCCGCCAACGCTGCCAAGACCCTGTTCCTGGCGACCATGAGCCATGAAATCCGCACGCCGCTGTATGGCGTGCTCGGCACCCTCGAACTGCTGGCGCGCACGCAACTGGACGCCCAGCAGAAGGACTACCTGCACGCCATCGAAGGGTCGTCCTCGACCCTGCTGCAGTTGATCTGCGACGTGCTCGATGTGTCGAAGATCGAGGCCGGGCAACTGGCCCTGGAGTTGAGTGAGTTCTCGCCACTGGAGCTGGTGCACGAAATCATCCAGGGCTACGCCGCAGCCGCGCAGGGCAAAGGCCTGCAACTGTATGCCTGCTTCGACCCGAAGTTGCCGGAACGGCTGATCGGTGACGTGACGCGCATCCGCCAGATTCTCAACAACCTGCTCAACAACGCGGTGAAGTTCACTGACTACGGGCGCGTGGTATTGCGGGTCAAGGTGCTGGGGCGCGACGGCGAGCGCTCGAGCCTGCTGTGGCAGGTGTCGGACACCGGCAAAGGCATCGCCCAGGAAGACCAGGCGATGATTTTCGAACCGTTCTACCAGAGCGAAGGCAACACCAACGTCGTCGCCGGCACGGGCCTGGGGCTGCCCATCTGCCAGCGCCTCACGGAGTTGATGAACGGCAATATCCGCATGGTCAGCGAAATGGGCCTGGGCAGCAGTTTCAGCCTGATCCTGCCGCTGGAAGAGGCGCCCACCCCGCCGATGACCCCGCTGCTGGCCGAGACCATCTACGTGGTCGCGCCGATCCCCGAGCTGGCGCACTCCATCAGCGGCTGGCTGCGGCGCTGGGGCGCCAGGGCGCAGACCGGCCTGCCGACGCTGGCGGACAGTCATCTGCTGCTGCAAGTGCATCCGGGCAGCATCGACCCGTCGCTGGCGCCCGAGTGGCCGGGCCCGGTGATCCACGTGAGCAGCAACGCCTGCACCGCCGTGGAAGCCGACGCCGGCGCGTGGCACGTCAACCTCAATCACCTGGCGGCGATTCACCAGGCCGTCAGCCAGGCGCAAGGGCTGTGGGTGGCCCGTAGCGACGAGCAAATACGCCAGCGTGACTTGAGCAAACTCAACCTGCATCTGCTGGTGGCCGAGGACAACATCATCAACCAGCTGATATTGCGCGACCAACTCGAAGAACTCGGCTGCACCGTGGAGCTGGCGGCCGATGGCCAGGAAGCGTTGCAGCTGTACACCGCCGGCAACTTCGATGTGGTGTTGACGGACGTGAACATGCCCCACATCAACGGTTATGAACTGGCCCGCGAATTGCGCCGCCAGGGCTGCCCGTTGCCGATCATCGGGGCCACCGCCAACGCCATGCGCGGCGAGGCCGACCTGTGCCTGGCCGCCGGCATGAACCATTGCCTGGTCAAACCCTTTGCGTTGCGGGCTCTATTCAACTCCCTGGCGCCTTATGCACGGAACACCCATGAAGCCCCTTAGTATTTTGATAGTCGAGGACCACCCCCTGCAGCACATCTACCTGCAGCACCTGCTCAGTGAGTTGGGGGATTTCAGGCTCGAAACCGCCGAGGACGGCAAAGAAGCGCTGGAGCGGCTGCGCCAGCGCGATTTCGACCTGGTACTCACCGACCTGCTGATGCCCGGCATGGACGGCGTGCAGTTTATCCAGTGCCTGGCCAGCCTGCGCTGCAAGCCGGCGCTGGCGATCATGAGCGCGGCGTCGCGGCGCATGTTGATGGCGGCCAGCCTGGTGGCGAAAAACCTCGATGTGGAGGTGATCGGGCTGATCTCCAAACCGGTCGCCGCCGACGCCTTGCGCAGCCTGGTGGACCAGTTGCGCAACCGGGTACGCACGCCCTCCCCCGAACTGCCCGAGCACCTGGACATCGACCGTCACACGCTGGTGCAGGCCATGAGCGCGGGCCAGTTCCAGGCCTGGTTCCAACCGAAAAAATCCCTCGCCAACGGGCGTATCGTCGCCGCCGAGGCCTTGGTGCGTTGGATGCACCCCGAGCAAGGCGTGATGCTGCCCGCCGCGTTCCTGCCGGCGATCAAGGCCTTCGAGCTGGAGGAACGGCTGTTGTGGCTGGTGCTCAAGCAGGCAATCTACGCCCAGGAGCAGTGGCGCCAGCGCGGCTATGAAATCCCGGTGTCGATCAACCTGCCCACCCACCTGCTCAACAGCCACGACCTGGCCGACCGTTTGCTGGAATTCGTGCTGCACCACGACGGTATCCCGGGGATGATCTGCTTCGAGTTGATGGAATGCTCGGTGCCACAGGACATCAGCAACTTCTACGCCGGCGCCTGCCGCTTGCGCATCAAAGGCTTCGGCCTGTCCCAGGATGACTTCGGCAAGGGCTACAGCTCCTACCTCAACCTGGTGTCCACGCCGTTTACCGAACTCAAGATCGACCAGGCGCTGGTCCAGGGCAGCCATGACAACGAAGGCATCGCCCAGGCCTTGGCGAGCATCATTGCGCTGGGCCGCAAACTCGGCCTGACCGTGGTCGCCGAAGGCGTGGAGACGCCCCAGCAACTGGCGTTGCTGCGCAAGATCGACTGCAACCAGGTGCAGGGTTTCCTGATCTCCCACGCGGTGTCTTCGGATCAATTTCAACAACTTCTGAACAATGATGGCCCTGCGACATCTCACTAGCAGCCGGCCCTGGATTATTTGCTCTTTAATAAGGAGTAAGCTCCCTCCAGTGCCGATTTATCCTGCGCCTGCGGAACCCCCTGATGAAGCACAACAACGCGATACTCGAAGCCTTCACCCGCAGCTCCCTGCGCCTGAACAAAGGCCTGATGGTGCTGATTGGCATCGCGTTGTTGCTGATACTGACCAACTACTGGTCGTTGCAACGCGGGGTCGAAACCCGCTACGGCGCGACGCGCTTTCATTTCGCGCGGCTGATGGAAAACCTGGCGGAGCAGGAGTCGTACCTCAGGAGCCTGACGCACCCCGGCATCCAGGTCGAACTGCTGCGCGCGACCAACGTGCAGGTGAGCCTGAAAAGCCGCATGGTCGACAACCACCGCACGCTGTACGAAGGCCAGAAGTACTCGTTTTCGGTGCCCTTCAGCGTCAAGTTCGATGAGCAGCAAGTCGGCCCCGCCGCGCGGCCGCAGATTTTCGCCCTCGGCGCGCACCTGACCAGCTACTACAGCGCCTTCTGGTCTTCGTCGCCGTACGAGGCGCCGCAAACCTTTCTATTCAATCGCCACACCCACTACACCATCACGGTGCCGTCGGTGGGCTACCAGCGTCGAGAGAACACCGAGGAAACCGGCAACCTGGTGGCGCTGGTCAACGCCGTGCAGCAAACCCTGGAAAACACCCCGCAGCCGCTCGAGCAGAACCGCGTGTATTGGCAGGCCGGCCCCGCGCCCGGGCACTTGCTGGCCTATATCGGCCTGCCGCTGGACGGTCAGGAACAGGCGGTGGTCGGCACCTTGCTCGACCTCGCGCGGGTCGACGATGTACAGCGCGCGCTGGACCGCTCGGCCTTTGATCGCCTGACCCTGATCGCACCCGACGGCACCCGGCTGGCAGGACCGGACGTCGGGCAGCTCAGCGATGGCGTGCACTTCAATGCCAATGGCTTTGAATTCAAGATGACCCAGCCAGGCGACCAGCCATGGAGCGCGGTCTATGGCCTGAACTACTCGCACTTCTTCCACTCCGCGCTGTGGCCGCTGAGCAGCCTGGCGCTGTTCTTCGTCGGCCTGGTGACCCTGGGCTGGGGCGGCAGCCGCTGGTACCGGCGCCAGGTGATCAACCCGGCGCGCCTGGCCCACGAGCGCATTGCCGAAAGCGTGGCCTTCAGCCGGGTGATCATCGACACCGCGCCCACCGGCTTGTGCGTGGTGCGGCGCAGCGACGGCAAAGTCCTCATCGAGAACCAGCGCGCCCAGCAATGGCCCGGCACCGCGCGCCTGGTCACCGCCATGGCCGGCACGCATGACAGCGCCGAGAGCGGCGAGACGCACCTGGAGATCGAAGGCCGGCACCTGCAGATCGGCTTTGTGTCGACCCGTTATCAGGCCGAAGACGTGCGCCTCTACGCCTTCAACGACATCACTCGCCACATCGACGACGCCCAGGCACTGGAAGATGCACGCCGCGCCGCCGATGCCGCCAACGAGGCCAAGACATTATTCCTGGCGACCATGAGCCATGAAATCCGCACGCCGCTGTATGGCGTGCTCGGCACCCTCGAACTGCTCGGGCTGACCGACCTCGACCCGCACCAGCAAACCTACCTGCACACCATCCAGCGTTCGTCCGGCACGCTGTTCCAGCTGATCAGCGATGTGCTGGACGTGTCGAAAATCGAGTCCGGGCAAATGGCGATAGAGGCCGTGGATTTCTGCCCGCTGGACATGCTCGAAGACACCCTGCACACCTACGCCGCGTCCGCCCAGCGCAAGGGCTTGCAGCTCTACAGTTGCATCGATGCGCAATTGCCCGATTGCGTGATGGGCGACCCGATGCGTATTCGCCAGATCCTCAACAACCTGGTGAGCAATGCCATCAAGTTCACCGACATCGGGCGCGTGGTGATTCGCGCCAGGGTCACGGCGCGCGACGCCGGCAACGTCGACCTGGAATGGCAGGTCACCGACTCCGGCGTCGGTATCCCCGAGGCCCAGCAGGCCAAGCTGTTCGATCTGTTCTACCAGGCACCGGACACCGCCAGCGAAGGCGGGGCCGGGCTGGGGCTGCCGATTTGCCGATGGCTGGCGCAGATGATGGACGGTGAGATCCGCGTAGTCAGCGAGCCGGGCCTGGGCAGCAGCTTTACCCTGAAATTGCGCCTGCCACTGTGTGGCGGTGCGCTGACCCAGCTGCCGTTGATCGAGCCCAGCCCGACGCCGGTGTATGTGCAGGCGCCGGTGCGCGAACTGGCGCAGTCGATGAGTGACTGGCTCAATCGCCTGGGCATCGCGGCGGCGCTGGCGGCGACCACCCAGGAGCAGGACAGCCGCCATGCAGTGCTGGTCGACCTGCTGCCCGGCGACCCCGCTCAACCCTGGGCCGGCCAACGCGTGCGCTGCCTGCCAGGCGCTCACAGCCCGCCACTGCACACCGAGCAGGGCTGGGTCGTCGACCTGCACGACGTGCGCGCCATCGCTGCCACCGTTTCGCTGGCGCAGCACGGCAAGCACGAGCAACCGCCAGCGGCCCGGCCGCACAGTGCCGGGCAACTGGGGCTGCGCATCCTGGTGGCCGAGGACAACCCGGTCAACCAGGCAATCATCAAGGAACAGCTGGAGGCGCTCGGTTGCTCGGTGACCCTGGCGGCCAACGGCGAGCAGGCGTTGCAGCTGTGGCTGCCGCAGGCCTTCGACCTGGTGCTCACCGACGTGAATATGCCGTTGATGAATGGCTATGAACTCGCCCGCGCCCTGCGCGAGCATGATCCGCAGTTGCCGATTATCGGCGTGACCGCCAACGCGATGCGCGAGGAAGGCGTGCGCTGCCTGGCGGTGGGCATGAACGCCTGGATCGTCAAGCCGTTGAGCCTGCAGACCCTGCGCGGCCAGTTGATCAGACTGTGCAAGGTCAAGCCGCCGGTCGAGCCCGACCTCGTGCCCTGCGACGACAGCGTGCAGTTGTCGGACACCATGCGCCCGTTGTTCATCAGCAGCGTAGAGCAGGACCTGCAACGCATCGGCGCGGCGCTCGAACGCCGCGATGCGCGTGCCCTCGGCCAACTGCTGCATTCGGCCGCCGGCGCATTGGGCGCCGTGCAGGCCCTCGACCTGGCCCAGGCCTGTATCGAACTGGAAGACCAACTTAACCGCGGCAGCCTCGACACTGCCCTTGCGCTCAAGGTGAAGGCGGTGATGCAGCGCCTGTCGGCCGTCCTGGACACGCTTCGGCCCGGGCACCCTTCACTCACCTGAACTGGCACTACGGACGGCCCTTTATGAAAAAATTCAACGTGGTAATCGCGGACGATCACCCGATCGTATTGCTGGGCGTTCGCGAGCTGGTGGAGCGCGACACCCGCTTCCAAGTGGTCGGCGAGGCCGTGTGTTCAGCCGGGCTGATCGCGCTGTTGCAGCGCCAGGGCGTCGACATTGTGATCACCGACTACAACATGCCGGGCGACTCGCCCTACGGCGATGGCCTGAAACTGGTGGAGTACCTCAAGCGGCATTTCCCGCAGGTGCAGATCCTGATCCTGACGATGATTTCCAACCAGCTGATTCTCACGCGCCTGCAGGAGTTGGGCGTGGTCGGCATCATCCAGAAAAGCCAGTTGCACACCGAGATCCAACTGGCGCTCAAGGCGATTGCCCAGAAGAGCGCCTATCGCAGCCTGGAACCGCCGAAGACATCAGTGATCGAGACCCTCACGGACTTCGACGAGCGCTTCACCAGCCTGTCGCCCAAGGAGTTCGAGATCCTGCGTTTGTTTATCTCGGGCATGAGCGTGAGTGATATTGCGCGCAGCCAGAATCGAAGTTCCAAGACCATCAGTGCGCAAAAGATATCGGCCATGCGCAAACTTGAAGTGAACAGCGACCAGGACCTGCTCGCTTATTGCCTGGCGCGTAATATCTTCAACTGACCTGCCCCTCCAGCAAGCCATTCAAGGCAATGGCTTCGCCCCGCCACCGTGCCTGCCCGCTCTAGACCGCAGTTTTCCTGCCTGCTCAGGGGTTTATAAGAATCGTCTTATGTCGTCCAAACCTTGGACTTTTTATTCTTGCCCCGCAGTTCAACAACCGCACTTTCCAACTCACACTAACGGACATCATCATGAAGAAGTTTTCCCTGGCTGTTATCGCCTCGGCCCTGGTTGCGGCCTCCGGCAGCGCATTTGCCGATGAAACGGCACCGACGCCGACCTTGGGCGGCAGCGGCAAAATTACCTTCACTGGCGTGATCAACAATGACGCGTGCTCGGTAGACGGCGCCAACTCCGACCGCACCATCTCCGTGGACATGGGCAACGTCTCGATCAAGGACATGGGCACCGCCGAAAACCCAACCGCAGGTCGCGTGACCGCCAAAGACTTCAACCTGAACGTCAACTGCAACCAGGGCACCAAAGTCGCGATGATCTTTGACGCCAACAACGGCGGTTCGGGCCTGGTCACCGGCAAGAAAGTCCTGGCCCTGAACCCAGGTTCGGCCACCGCGCAAAACGTCGGCATCGCCCTGCTCGACAGCAAAGGCAGCCTGATCGACCTCAGCTCGCCGAGCACCGCACGCATTGAAAGCACCATGCACGGTCAGGGCACTGAAGGCGGCGACGCCACCATGAGCTTCGCAGCCGCCTACGTCACCACCGGTGCCGCCGGTGCCTCCACCGCCGGTCGCGGTGACGCGACCCTGCCGTTCATCCTGCAATACGAGTAACTCGGCGCGCCTGAGCACCGAACGCGCGAGGCCCTTCGGCCTCGCCATTTATTTTTGATGACACCGGACACCCTCATGCAGCCTCGTATTATCACCGCGAGCCTGGTGCTGCTGGGCATGCTTATGGCTACCCAGGCCACCGCCAGCATTTCACTCAACGCCACGCGTATCGTGTTCGATGGCAGCCACAAGGAAGCCAATATCACCGTGCGCAACGGCAACCAGGACGTGTTGATTCAGTCCTGGGTCGACATGAACGACGCCAGTGGCAGCCGTGCACCGTTTGCCGTCACCCCGCCCCTGGCACGGGTGTTTGCCAAGGAGCAGCAACTGCTGCGCATCCTCTATCAAGGCGCCGGCATGCCGACCGACCGCGAGTCGGTGGTGTGGCTCAATGTGCAGGAAATCCCCAAGGCCAGTGAGGCCGAGAACACGTTGCAGTTGGCCATCCGCCAACGCATCAAGATCTTCTACCGCCCTGCCGGCTTGCCCGGCAATGCGTTGCAAGCCCCGGCGCAGTTGGAGTGGCGCCTGGCCAAACAGGGCACGCAAACCCTGCTGCTGGTGAAGAACCCGACGCTGTACCACGTGTCGATGGCCGACATCAAAGTGCAGGCGCAACTGGCCAGCGACTCCACCATGATTGCGCCCGGCGAGGCAAAACAGTTCCCGCTCGGCGCGACGCCCGCCAGCGGCCCGGTGCAGTTGTCGTTTTCCAGCATCAATGACTACGGCGCGCAAAACCACTACACCGCGCCCCTGTCCATCGGCGCTGCGGCAGCCGCGTACGCGACTGAATCGCGCCTCAAACCCTAAGCACTTCGTCTAACCCACAGGCTCACTTCGCGTGCGTGTTTGCGTGCCCGGCTGTTCGCCAACCAGGGATGTCACAGGTCTTCGCATGTCTTTTATTTCCAGCAACAGGCCCGTACGTGGCGCACTGAAGTTGAAGACGCTGTCGCTCGCGATTGCCGCCAGCCTGCCCGCCTGGGCACTGGCCGACGAGCCTGCGGAAACCTTCAACACCACCTTCCTGCAAGGCGCGCAGTCCGCCGTCGACCTGCAGCAATTGCTGTCGGCCAACAGCGTGTTGCCAGGCACTTACCGCGTCGACCTGTACAGCAACGAAGTGCTGGTGGGTCGCCGTGACATCGACTTCAAGCGCAACCCCGGGAACGGTCGCGTCGAAGCCTGCCTGACCCTCGACCTGCTCAAGCAACTGGGCATCGACATGGCCCGCTTGCAGGCCCAGGGCAAGCTGGATCCGCAGCACCCGCAGGACTGCTACGCCCTCGCCGAGATGATCGAGGAGGCCAGCGTGCGCTACGACAGCAGCCGCCTGCGCCTGCTGGCAAGCATTCCGCAGGTGGCCATGCAGCGCGGTTTGCGCGGGTATGTCGACCCGCAGTTGTGGGACGACGGCGTGCCTGCGGCGTTCATCAACTACCAGCTCAACAGCAACCGCAGCGCTGGCGACGCCGACACCCGCATCAACAACAACCTCGGCCTGCGCAACGGCATCAACCTGGGTGCCTGGCGCCTGCGCAACGAGTCGAACATGAATGGCGGCACCGGGCGCTCGAACACGTTCACCAGCAATCGCACCTACCTGCAGCATGACGTCACGCCGATCAAGGGCCAGTTCAGCGCCGGTGAGATTTTCTCCGACGCCGACCTGTTTGACAGCGTGCGCTATCGCGGCTTGAAACTGGCCTCGGATGACGGCATGCGCGCAGACAGCGAGCGCGGTTATGCGCCGGTGATTCGGGGCGTGGCGCAGACCAACGCGACCGTCGAAATCCGCCAGAACGACTACATCCTCTACACCGCCAACGTCGCACCGGGGCCGTTCGAAATCAACGACATCTACCCCAGCGGCTCCAACGGTGACCTGGAAATCACCGTGATCGAGTCCGACGGCAGCCGCCGCGTGACGATGCAGGCGTTCTCCAGCCTGCCGATCATGGTGCGTGAGGGGCAAGTCAAATACAGCCTCTCGGCGGGTACCTTCAAGAGCAATGCCGACGGTTTGGCGACGCCGCGCTTTATCAGCAGCACCCTGGCGTACGGCTTGACCAGCAACCTCAGCGGCATCGTCGGCGTGCAAGCCAGCGAGGACTACAGCGCGCTGTCGATCGGCGCCGGCAAGAACACCGCGCTGGGTGCGTTTTCCCTGGATGCCACGCATTCATCCAGCAAGGCCCGTGGGCAAACCACCCAGGGCAGCAGCGTGCGCGCGCTGTATGCCAAGACGTTTGCCGGCACCGACACCAACTTCACCCTGGCCGCCTACCGCTACTCCACCGAGGGCTACCGCACCCTCACCGACCACGTCGAGGACATGAGCGAAGACGTGCGCGTGCACACCGGCCATTCGAAAACCCGCACCGACCTGACCATCAACCAGAGCCTGGGCCGCAACAATGCGTTCGGCAGCCTGTATGTGAACGCCAGTGACCAGCGCTACTGGAATCGCGGTGGGTCGCAGAGCTTTTCGGCCGGCTACACCAGCAACTGGGGTGACCTGAGCTACAACCTCGGCGTGACACGCACCAAGCAGATCGTGACCTGGGGCGCGCCGAGCAGCGACACGCAACTGAACCTGTCCATCTCGTTCCCGCTGGGCAGCCAGGCGCGCGCACCGCGGGCGTTTGTCACCACCAGCCGCCAGCACGGCGACACCACCACCCAGGCGGGTATCAATGGCTACGTCGCCGACACCAGCGACACCTTTTATTCGGTGCAAGCGGGCCACAGCGACACCAGCGGCAGTTCCGGTTCAGTGAACCTCAACAGCCGCACCTCCATGGCAGACGTGAGCCTCGGCTACAGCCAGGGCCAGGGCTACAACTCGCAGAACCTCAACATCGCCGGCTCCGTGGTAGCCCATGCAGGCGGCATCAACCTGGGGCAAACCGTCAGCGAGACCTTCGCGCTGGCTGAAGTGCCGGGCATCTCCGGGGCGAAGATCAGCAGCTACAGCGGCGTGGAGACCGGCTACAACGGCTATGCGGTGATCCCGACGGCGCAACCTTACCGGGTCAACTGGATCAGCCTGGACACCCGCGACCTGGGCGGCAATGTGGAAGTCACCAACGCCACCCAACAACTGGTGCCGCGCCGAGGCGCCGTGGTCGTCGCGCATTACAGCGGCACCACCGGACGGCGGGTGCTGTTCGAGTTGTTTGATGCACAGCACAAGCCGCTGTCGTTCGGCGCTTCGCTGGAAGATGGCAACGGCAAGCAACTGGCAATTGCCGACCCGAATGGGAATGCGCTGGCGTTGGTCGAGCAGGATCAAGGTACGTTAGTGATCAAGTGGGGCGACCAGCAATGCAGCGCCCACTATGCGCTGGCACCTCAGAACAAGGCGCTGAACTATGAACGCCAGGCGATGGTGTGTGCGCCTTGAAGCTGGGGTAGAAGGCCAACAGGTGGGATTGAGGTAGGGCCCAGGCACCCGGGTGTGTGGAGATCAAATGTGGGAGCTGGCTTGCCTGCGAAAGCGGTGGGTTAGCCACCAAATGCATCAGCTGACAGGCCGCCTTCGCGGGCAAGCCCGCTCCCACAGGGGATTGGGGTCGGGCCTGAGACCCCGGGTGTACGCAGAGCAAATGTGGGAGCTGGCTTGCCTGCGAAAGCGGTGGATCAGCCACCAAATGCATCAACTGACAGGCCGCCTTCGCGAGCAAGCCCGCTCCCACAGGGGGCTCAAGGTATGGCTCAGGCCCTCGGGTGTATGGAGATCAAATGTGGGAGCTGGCTTGCCTGCGAAAGCGGTGGGTCAGGCACCAAATGCATCAACTGACAGACCGGCTTCGCGGGCAAGCCCGCTCCCACAGGGGGCCCAAGGTATTGCTCAGGTACCCGGGCATATGGAGATCAAATGCGGGAGCTGGCTTGCCTGCGAAGGCGGTGGATCAGTCGCCGAATGCATCAGCTGACAGGCCGCCTTCGCGAGCAAGCCCGCTCCCACAGGGGATTGGGGTGAGGGCTGAGACCCCGGGTGTACGCAGGTCAAATGTGGGAGCTGGCTTGCCTGCGAAGGCGGTGGGTCAGCCACCAAATGCATCAACTGATACACCGCCTTCGCGAGCAAGCCCGCTCCCACAGGGGATTGGGGTGGGGCCTGAGAACCCGGGTGTATGAAGATCAAAGGTGGGAGCAGTTATTGGCTCATCTGCTCCAACGTGTAGCGCAATGAAGCCGCCAACATCGGCCCGTGCCCCAGGCCCGGGAATGCCTGGTAGCGCACGGTCAGTCCCTCGACACTTTGCAGCGAGGCCAACAGGCGCTTGACCGCGCCATCGTCCTGCGGCTTGGCGGCCCTGGCCGGGCTGGCCGGTTCTGCATCCCCGCGCATCAGCAGCAAGGTCGGCCGCTTTGCGTGCAGGCGCTGCGCGAGTCCGTCGGTATGAATCACGCCATTGTTCCACCACAGCGACGGGCTCGCCGCGGCGTAGTCGTCAAACGCCTGCGGACGCGTTGTCAAGGCATGCAGCACCAACAACCCACCATAGGAATGCCCCCACAGTAATTGCCGCCTGGGTTGTATCTCCAGGCGCTGGTTGACCAGCGGCCGGATCTGCTCCGTCAGCAAATCCAGGAACTGATCGGCGCCTCCGCTGGGCACATCCGTCAAGGGATCACGTTGCGCGCCCTCGCCCACTCTCGGGGTGTAGTCGAACGTCCGCGCATTGCGCTCGATACGCAGCGGGGTCGCATACCCCACCGCCACCAGTACCGGCGGCGCCGGGCGATGGGACAGGTGGTTGAGCAGTTCGGTATCCAGCGCCGCCATCGCCGCATTGCCATCGAGCAGATAGGCCACGGGGCTGGCCGCGCTGACCTTGAGCGGGCGCCCCAGCCACACCCGGTAGTGCCGCGCGCCGTCAGCCGAGTCCAGCTCCAGCGTGCTGAACTGGTAGTCGCTGGCCTCACGCAATACCGGTGCATCCATCAGTTGGTCGGGTGCCGGCTGGGCACAGACGCATTGCACAAAAAACAACGCCAACCAGCATGCGCGCGCCATCAGAACGACGCCGTCAGGCTGGTGTACAAGGTGCGCCCGGACTGGTTGTAGGTCGCGGCGCCGGCGCCTTCGATGTTGTTCACCCCCTGGGCATTGCCCTCGCGCCACAGGCGTTTGTCGAACACGTTGTCCACGCCGGCGGTGAGGCTGAGGTTTTTTGTCAGGGCGTAGGTACCGCTCACCCCGGCAATCGCATACGGCGAGAGTTGGTTGTTGCTGGTGCCGGTCACGCGGTTGCCGTGGTAGTCGTATTTCTTCGGAGTCTGCTTGCCGTACCAGGCCACGCTCGCCTGCAGGGACAGGTCCTGGGTGGCCTGCCAATCGAGCATCGAATTGAGGGTGTACTTGGGCGTGACCGAGAGCACATCACCGGTCTGTTTGTTTTTCGATTGGAGCATGTAGGTGAAGTTGTTGGTCCAGTTGACCTGCTCGCCCAGCGGCAGCGCAACGGTACCTTCCAGGCCTTCGACCAGCGCCTTGGGCACGTTCTCCCACTTGAAGATGCTCGCGCGGGCGGTGCTGCCGGTGCCGCCGGACGCCGTGCCCACCGGGGTCAGGCCGGACTCGATCTTGTTTTTGTAGTCGTTGCGAAAATACGTCAGGCCGGCGACCACGCCGTCATTGCGGTACTCCAGGCCCAGTTCCTTGTTGACGCTGGTTTCCGCCTCGAGGTCGGCATTGCCTTGCAGGTAGCAACTGGTGGTCTGGCCGTAGCAACCCTGGCCGTTGCTGTACAGCAGGTAGTTGGGGTTGAGCTGGTAGAGGTTCGGCGCCTTGTACGAACGGGCGATGCCGGCCTTCAAGGTCAACGTGTCGGTGAGCACCTGGGACAGGTTGAGCGACGGGCTCCAGTTGTCGCCGACGATGTTGTGGTGGTCCAGGCGCAGGCCCGGGGTCAGGCGGGTGCCGGGGCGCAGCTCGATGTTGTCTTCGGCGAACAGCGAAAAAATGCGCGACGCCGACGAGTCACTGCGAGAGGTGCTCGACAAGCCAGGCACGCTGCCGCCAGCCGTGGTGGTTTGCAGGTTGGCATTCGGGTCGCCGAGCTTCTGTTCGACCCACTCGCTGCCGAGCGTCAGCACCTGGTCGACCCCTGCGTGCAGCGGCATGTTGACTTCACCGTGGGCGGTCAGGTCGCGCAGTTCGTTGGTGCTGAAACTGTTGGCGGAAAAGATCCCTTCCAGGCCACCGGCCAGGCCTTCATTGAGACGGCGGTTGCGAGTCTTTTCATACTGCACGTAGGCCAGGGTGCTGCCGAAATCCCATTCGCCGCGATGGGTCACGGCGTAGGTTTCACGGTAGAGAATATTGGTTTCATGCCCCAGCATGTTTTTCACGGTGGCGTTGCTGTTGGTGTTCTGGGTATCGCCGGTATAGATATTGCCCTGGCGGCTGAAACCGGCCTCCAGGTCGAGGGTTTGCTCGGGAGTGATGTTCCAGCTGAGCAGGCCGTTGACGTCTTTGTTGCGCACCCCCTCGCGCCCCGCCGGCAGCGTGCCGACCTGGTTGCCGGTGCGCAGGGATTCATGCCCGCTGTTGATGTCGGCATCGTCGGCGTTGGTCTTGGCCACGTTGCCGTACACGCGGTAGCTGAGGGTGTCGGTGAGCGGGCCATTGAGGCCGAAGTTCATGCGCTCGGTCTCACCTTCGGCCGAGTGCTGGGCGAAATTGTGGTAGATCGTTGCCGAGCCGTGCGTTTGCGTACCCGGCTGCTTGGTGATGATATTCACCACGCCACCCGCCGCACCGTTGCCATAACGCGCTGCCGCGGGGCCGCGAATGACTTCGATGCGCTCGACCTGATCGGCCGGTACCCAGTTGCTGTCGCCGCGGCTGTCACGCTCGCCACGCCAGCCATAGCGCACCGAATTGCGGCTGCCGACCGGCTTGCCGTCCACCAGGATCAGGGTGTTTTCCGGGCCCATGCCGCGAATGTCGATCTGGCGGTTGTTGCCGCGCTGGCCGCTGCTGGAGTTGCCGGTGAGGTTGACGCCGGGCATGGTGCGGATGATGTCCGACAAGTCGTTGGCCGGTGGGCGTTTCTTGATGTCTTCAGCGGTGATGATCGACACACCGGGCATCTGCTTGATCTCTTCCTGCGCGGTACCCAATACGGTCTGGGTCGGCAGTTCCATCTGCGCAGGGGCTTCGGCCTCGGCGGCGAAACTGCTGACGGGCAACAGGCTGCAAATACTCACGGCAAGCAGGGACAAGCGGAACATGCGGGGATCTCCAAGCGCAGCCCGACCGATAGCGGTGGGCCATCAAAGATCGCAGATGATAATCAGATGCAATTGCGAGTAAAGAACATTAACTTTCTAAACATTTGCCGTGGGCAGGCGCAGATTCATGCGCAATCCCGAGGCCCCCTGGGTCGCCCACAGCTCGCCGCCCTGCAGTTCGATGGCACGCCGCGCGATGCTCAATCCCAGGCCAAAACCCGTGCCCACCGTGCCGTCCAGCCGCAGGTAGGCTTCAAAGATGCGCTGCAGATCGCCCTCGGCAACGCCTGGCCCCTGGTCTTCGATCACCAGCCACCAGCGGTCGCCATCCCGCTGGCCGCTCAGGCGAATCACGCCGTTGGGCGGTGAGTGGCGGATGGCGTTGCGCAGGATATTTTCCACGGCCTGGGCAAAGCTGTTGAGGTGTACGTGCACCTGGCACGTACTGTCCAGCTCGCACACCAGCGCTTCGAGCGGCCAGCCGGTTTCGAAATGCGCGTCCTGCACCAGCGCTTCCCAGACGGAGGCCACCACCACCGCTTCGGCTTCCAGGCGAGGTTTTTCGGTGTCGAGCCAGGCCAGGTTGAGGGAGTCGTCCACCAGCCGGCGCATCTCCTCCACTTCCCGCGACAGGCGTTGCTGCAACTGCTCGGGCGGCAGGCCGCTGTCACTGGCGATTTTCAAACGTGCCAGCGGCGTGCGGATTTCATGCGACAAGGTGCGCAGCAATTGCCGCTGCTGATTGAGGCTCTGGCGCAGGCGCTCGGCCATGTGTTCATAGGCGCGGGCCAGTTCGCCGAGTTCATCCGGACGGCGCGTCACGCTGCTGCTGGCCAGCGGTGCGAGGTCGCCGGCACTCAACGCGTTGGCGCGTTCGCGCAGTTCATTCAACGGCTGCACCAGATGGCGGTACAGCACCAGCCCCAGTGCCAGCGCCAATAACGCCGGCACCAGGCCGTGGGTGAACACATGGGTCCACGGCGTGAGACCCGGCGGCAACAGGCGTTCAGGCAATTGCATCACCAACCGCCCACGCTCGGGGTGCTCCGGGAAGGCCATGCTCACGTACGGCAATTCGTCTTCGAGGCGCTTGCTCATTGGCCAACTGAGCTTGCGCATGAACGTCAGGTGGCTGACCTCTTCGGCGCTCAACGGCGTGGTGCCCAGGCTTTGCAGGTAGTCATCCAGCACCGCCACCCAGGTGTGTTCGCGCTGCTGCAATGCCAGGCGCCAGCGCTCTACCGCCGCGGCGTCGCCAGTCGCTGCCACGTGCTCGGCCTCGGCCGCATAGGCAGCCAGGGCGATGCGGTCGGACGTCTCCAGGAAGTAGGTGTTGCGCTCCACCCGCAAGCCCCAACTCCACACCAGCCAGACCAGCAGCAAACAGGCACACACTTGCAGCAGCGCCATTTTCCACAGCAAGGGATGACGACGTTGCATCAGGCGCCGTCGCACAACAGCACATAACCCTGATGGCGCACCGCGTCGATGCGGATGCCCTGTACCTCGATGGCAGCCAACTTGCGCCGCAGGTTGCACACATGTACATCGAGGCCACGATCCAGGCGGGTGTAGGGCCGGTGCAGCACATGCTGGTAGAGGAAGGCCTTGGTCAGTGCCTCGCCTGTGTGCTCATGCAGCGTACACAACAGACGAAATTCCGATGAGGTCAGGCCGGCGGCGCGGCCGTCGAAGCTGACGTCCCGCGCCTGCGCGTCGAACGCCAGGGCGGAATGCCGCGAAGGCATCGACGGCGCCCGCGTGCCGCAATCGATCGCCACGCGCCGCAGCAACGCGTCGATGCGCACATCCAGTTCGGCCAGGCTGAAGGGCTTGGGCAGGTAGTCATCGGCGCCTTGGCTGAAGCCGGTGATGCGATCCTGCTCGGCGCCCAGGGCCGACATCAGGATCACCGGCGTACCGCGCTCCTGGCGCAGCCGCGCCAGGATATTCAAGCCACTTTCACTCGGCAGCATGATGTCCAGCAGGATCAATTCCACCGGTGCCTGCAGCGCCAGGTCCAGGCCCTGGCCACCGCAATGGGCGCTGTTCAAGGCAAAGCCGCGCCGGCTGAGATGGTTGCTCAGGTGCGTGCACAGCTCGACGTCATCCTCGATGATCAGGATGCGCGGGCTGGGGGATAAAGATGGGGCCAGATGATAAGTATTCACAATTACGTCAGTTTCGCATTCGACGAAACATTTCGCAATGTTCACTTACCCCGGCACTGTCCCTCAGCCTGCAATTGACGCCCCTGCGCTTGCGCCCGGCCCACCAGGCGCAGCAGGTTGCCGCTCCAGATGTTGCCGATATCCGCCTCGCTGTACCCGGCCTGCAGCAACGCTTCGGTGATCTTCGGCAACTGGCTGACATCCTCCAGACCCCGCACCCCGCCACCGCCGTCCCAGTCCGCGCCGATCCCTACGTGCAGCGGCCCGACCTGCTCCAGCGCGTGCAGCAGATGGCGCATGAAGTCGGCAAAAGTCGCCTGGGGGTTGGGATAACGCTGCTGCACGTCGAGGATCTGCGCCGACAGCGCCTGGAACTGCGCCGGCTGCAGCGCCGGCATCAGGCGCAAGCGCTCGAACAGCGGCTTGAGCGCCTTGTCACGCTGGGGATTGGGCGGCTGCGCGATCAGGTAGCTGCCATAGGTATTGACCTGAATCACCCCGCCACTCGCCGCCAGGCGACGCATGCGCGCGTCGTCGAGGTTGCGCGGGTGCGGGTTGATCGCGCGGCTGCTGGAATGCGAGACGATGATCGGCGCGCGCGACAAGGCGAGCATCTGGTCGAACGCCTGGTCGGACGCATGTGAGGCATCCAGCAGCACGCCCAGGCAATTGGCGCGCTGCACCAGGTCGCGCCCGACCGGGCTCAGGCCGTGCCATTGGGGAATGGCGGTGGCCGAATCCGCGACTCGATTGTTGGCGCTGTGCACCAGGCCAAGCATGCGCAGGCCGAGGCGCTGATAAGTCGCCAACAGCCGTGGGTCGGCAGCCAGGGGCTCGGCGTTTTCCATGCTGATAAACACCACGCGCTTGCCCTCGGCAGCCAGGCGTGGCGCATCCTGCGGCTGCAACGCCAGGCCGAATTGCGCCGGGTAGCGCGCCACCATGTCGCGGATGCGCGTCAGGGTCGCCAGGCCTTGGTCGGCGGCCCGCACCACGCCGGCTTCATCGTCGCTGCCCTGGGGCGTGTACACCGCCCAGAAACCGCCGTCGAGACCGCCTTCGACCATGCGCGGCAGGTCGACCTGGGACAAGTCCTCACGGCCATGCCGCTGCAAAAGGCTCCAGCCCGGGCGCGACAATTGCCGAGGCGTATCCAGGTGGCTGTCGAGCACCAGCAAGCGTTCATGCAGCGCACGCGCCTGGGGGCTGACCTCGGCGTACGCCGGCACAATCGCCAGGCTCAGCAGCAGTGCGAGCAACCTCATGGGCCGATCCCGAACAGGCGCTCGGCCTGCAGCGGCGCCGTCACCAGCGCCTGCAGGGTCGCCAGCAACGGGCCGTCACACAGCGCGTGCAACTTGGCGTGCAACAAACCATCGCGGCCGGCCGCATCCAGCGCAGCGTCCGGCCCGTCATAGTCCAACTCGACCGACTCGCCGGTCAACGCGTGCACACTCAGGGCCGCGGGAAATCCTCCGCTGCGCGCCTGGCGCTGGTCCATCTCGGCACTCGCTTCAATATGCACACGCGCCATGAACGCCAGCACCTGCGGATCGGCAAGCGCCTCGCCCTCGAAGTCTTCCAGCGCCGCGCGCCCGCGTACAAACGCGCTGGCCACCACATACGGCAAGCTGAAACGCGCGGCCAGGTCGTTGTCGATCGCCCGGGTCGACAGCGACCGTGCACTGCCGGCGTTGACCCGCACCACCACGCTCACCACCTGCCCCGCCGGCACCTGCTGGCGCAGTTCCAGCGCCAGGCGAATCGCCGTCTGGCAACCAAAACAGGCGGGATACGGTTTGATCGCGAAGCTATCGAGGTGCTTCTCCAGCGGATCGGCGGATAAAAACCCATCCTGTGCGGTATCAAATCCAAAGCTGGCCAGCCAGCCGTGTTCGCCGGTCAGGAACGCCGCCGGCCCGGTGGCGCCCGCCTGGGCGAGCAACACCGACTGCACTGCGTGCTGGGCGGAAAACCCCACGGCCAGGTCCTTGTCCTGGCTGTAACTGCCCACCGTCGGCGACAGCGCTGACAGCAACCCGGCACTCAGGGCGCTGGCGGCAATGGCGGTGCCGTGACAAGCGCGGTCAAGGTCGTCATCGAGCAACGCCGAACCACCCAGCGCCGCGGCCACCGGTGCGATCAGCGAGGTGGTACGAAACCCCGCCTGCGCCGTGCGGTGGCCACGTCCCAGGGCCTCGGCCAGGGAAATATTGGCTGCGAAAGCGATCCACAGCGCCCGCAGCAAGCGCTTGCCGACCACGCCATGTTGTTCGGCCAGCGCCAGAATCGCCGGGATGATCACCACGGCGGCGTGCCCGTTGTTGCGCGGGTTGATCAACACCTCCTGGAAGTCCAGCGCCTCGGCGGCGGTGCCATTGAGCAGCGCGGCGCGCGCGGGGTCGGTGCGCAGCGTCGCGCCCCACACCGAGCACCCGGCGGCGACCGGCTGCGCCAGGGCACTGTCGATGCGGGTGCCGCCCACTTGATGGCGCCTTGCGTACGCGGCGATCGCCACGGTGTCGGCGAGCAGCCGCCCGAGCGCACGCGAGACCGCGTCGGGGATGGGAGCCTCAAGCAATAGCAGATGTCGTGCGACCCACTGCCGGTCTATCGTCGTTGCCACGGTTATTGAACCCCTTGCGCCATGATGCCGCCATCGATCACGAAGTCCGTGCCGTTGGCGTACTGAAAAGCCGGCCCGGTAAGGGCCACGATGGCCTGCGCCATTTCCCGGGGTTCGGCGAGCCGGCCCAGGGGAATGCTGGCCAGAAGATGTTGTTCATCCAGGCGCCCGGCCTCGATGGCGCTTGCGACCATGCGCGTGCGGGTGTAGCCGGGGCTGACCGAGATCGCGCGCACCGAGGCCGCGGCGAAATCCAGTGCCAGCACCTCGGTCATTGCCACCACGCCGGCCTTGGCGGCGGCGTAGCTGGCCCGGCCGGGGCCGGAACGGTGAGCGATGAATGAAGCGATGTTGACGATCAACCCGGTGCCCGACGCCGCCAATGCTGGAAACGCCGCCTGGCAGCTGTAAAACGCGCCGCTGAGATTGGTCTGCAGCACCGCCTGCCAATCTTCGGCACGCATATCGATGGCCGACGCGCGGCGCGCGATACCGGCGCAGGTCACCAACACGTCCAGGCGCTGCAAGCCTTCGGCGGCGCGCTGGAGGGCGGCCGGGTCACGCACATCCACGGCGGTGATGGGAAACCCGGCCTGCGGATTCGGCGCCAGGTCCCAGCCGATCACTTCGGCGCCCTGCTCCTGGAATACCTGGGCCACGGCCAGGCCGATGCCACTGCCGGCACCGGTGATCAACACACGTCTTGAAGGGCTCATAGCAAGGCGCCTTGTTCGAGTAACACACGTTTCACCGCATCAAACCTGGTGCGCTGCGCCAGCCGGCTGGACAGCGCGGCCGACACGCCCGCCGCATGCCCGGTGGCAAAACTGGTGCCCATCACCCGCACGGAGCCGAAGGCGATGTCGTCGGCACCAATCGAGCTGCCGGCCAGCCACAGGTTGTCGCTGCCTTCGGGAATCAGTGCACCAAACGGCACATGAAACCAGCCGTGGTGCGGGATGGCGCGGTACTCGGTGACGCCGGACCGCGGGTGCAATTCACAAGGCCAGCCGGAACGGGCGATGCCATTCGAGCGTTGCCGTGCACTCAGCGCGTCGTCGGCCACCACGTCCTGCTGGGAGATCACGCAGCGGGTGGAGCGGATGCCCAGTTGCGGCCCGCTGGTTTCCAGGATCGCCTGGGCAAACCCGGGCACGGTGCGGCGCAACGATTCGAGGTAGTCATGGGCGATGGTGCGGGCTTCGATTTCAGCGCGGGTCAGGTAGTGCGCGTCGGTGTTGACCAGGTCGACATCGATCATCATCGCCCAGTAGCTGCCCGACCACGGCAACGGCACGAAGTAACCGCCATTGCTGCGCGCCAGGTGACGCCGTGTGCGCCGTTGGTAGTCGATGACGGCCGCTTGCAGGGCCTCGCGGTCCGGCGCATGCCCGGGCTCGACATTGCCGATGCGCACGGTCAGGGTCGCGGCCTGCAGGCGCGGGCGCAGGCTGTGCGGGGCGATCATCGCCGCCACATTCGCGTTGCCGGTAGCATCCACCACACTGCCGACCTCGAGGCGCAGGCTGCCTTCGGGATGACTGCACAGCAAGGCATCGATATGGCCGTTCTTGCCTTCGGTAGCGATGACGCGGCAATGCAGCAGCGGCGTGATGCCGGCGCTCAGCACCAGGCGATCGAGCACGGTCTTCAGGCGTTCGGGGTCGAGCAGGATGATCCAGTTACCCGAGCTTTGCAGCACCGGTTCCACCGAATGCCCGAACGCCTGCAGGGCATCCAGCACCCGCTGCCCCATGCCAGCCACCACCCGCTCCGGCGTCGGGCCGCTGGTGAGGAAGCCACAGTAGGACTGCACCCCGGAGATGGTCGCAGTGCCGCCGAAGAAACCATAGTCCTCGATCAACACCACGCGCCGGCCACACTCGGCCGCTGCCAGCGCTGCGGCAATCCCGGCCGCGCCACCGCCGACGACGGCCACGTCATAAAAAGCGCTCATAGCACGGTGTCGAGAAAGTCACGGGTACGCGGGTCCCGTGGCGTGTCAAAAAATGCCTCGGCCGTGGCGTGCTCCACCACCTCGCCCTGATCGATGAAATACACGTAGTCGGCGACCTCGCGGGCAAAGCGCATCTCATGGGTGACCAGTACACAGGTCATGCCCTGGGCGGCGATCGAACGGATAACCCCCAGCACTTCTTTCACGGTGTGCGGGTCGAGGGCGGCGGTCACCTCATCAAACAGCATCACCTGGGGCTGCATGCACAGGCCCCTGGCGATTGCCACCCGCTGCTGCTGGCCGCCGGACAACTCGCCGGGATACGCCTGTTCCTTGTCTTCCAGGCGCACCTGTTGCAACAGCGCGCGGGCTTCTTGCTCGACGGCGTGGCGGTCGCGCCCGAGGACCTGGACCGGCGCCATGCTGACGTTCTGCAACACCGTGCGATGGGGGAACAGGTTGTAGCTCTGGAACACGATGCCCACCCGCTGGCGCAACTGCTGCAGGGGCAATTGCGGGCTGCCGATCAGCGCGCCGTCGAGGGTGATTTCGCCCTGGTCGATCTCGGCCAGGGCGTTGATGCAGCGCAACACCGTGGACTTTCCCGACCCCGACGGGCCGATGATGCACACCACTTCGCCACGCCCCACGGCCAGGTCGATGCCCTTGAGCACCGGCGTGTCACCGTAGGCCTTGCTCACCGCGTGCAAGGCGATAAAGGGGTTTTCCAGGATACGTTTCATGGGTTACCTGTAGGCCAGGCGCCGTTCCAGGGAACGGGCCAGCAGTGAAAGCGGAAAGATGTAGAAAAAGAACAACGCCAGCACCAGCCCGTAGACCGGCAGCAACAGATCGGTGCGCGCGGTGGCGGCGAGGATCTCGCGGCTGGCGCTGAGCAACTCCCCTACCCCGACCAGGCTGGCGAGCGCGCTGGACATGGTCACCACGCAGTACAGGCCCAACGCCGGCGGCACCATCAGCCGCAAGGCCTGGGGCAGGATCACATGACGCAGTTGGGCCACCGGGCCGTAGCCCAGGGCGGTGGCGGCTTCCCACTGGGTCCGTGGGATCGACTGCAAGGCGCCGCGCACGATTTCCGAAGCATTGCCCGCCGCCGGCAAGGCCAGGGCAAAGACCGCTTTGAGCCACGCCGGCAAGCTGATCACCGCGCCGGTCAGGTGCCATTCATAGGGCAGCAGGTGCATCACAAAAAACATCACCACCAGCCACGGCGCGTTACGCAGCAACTGCGTCAGCCCACGTGCGCCCAGCCGCAGCACGCGCGAACGGGCGCGCTGCAGGGTCCCCAGACAGACACCGGCAAGGCACGCCAACAGCATCGCCAACACACCGATCCACAGGTTCAGCGCAAAGCCCTTGAGCATCAGCGGCAACCACGGCAGCAGGGCCACAATCACCTCGTTCATGCACCACCCCCGGGAATCTGCAGGCGCCCTTCCAGACGGTGCAGTGCCCAGGCCAGCACTGCCATTGCGCAGAAATACGTGACCAGGACCAGCAGCATCATTTCCACCACGTTATACCGCTCACTCCAGATTTCCTGGGCGCTGTACAACACCTCAGGCACTGCCACGGCGTAGGCAATGGAGCTGCCCTTGATCAGTTGCACCATGTTGTTGCCCAGCGCCGGCAAACAGGCACGCAAGGCCAGGGGCAACTGGATATGCCACAGCCGACTCGCGCGCCCATACCCCAAGGCCAGGGCCGCGTCGCGGGTGCTGGGCGGCACCGCGAGCAGCCCGGCGCGCACGATTTCCACCGCAAACGCGCCGTAATGCAAGGTGATGCACAACGCCGCCAGCCCGAACGGGTTGGCGTACCAAGGGGCCGCGCCACCCTCCAGGCCGCCGCGCAACAACGCGCCGACGCCGAAGTAAATGAAGTACAACTGCGCCAGGCTGGGCGTATTGCGCAGCAGCTCGACATAACCGCGCACCAGCCAGCGCAACGGCCGCGAAGCCCCCATCGCCAGCGCACCGAACAGGCCGATCAAGCACGAACCGAAAATGCCAATGGCCGAGAGTTGCAAGGTGGTGACGATGCCGGAGGCAAATTGGCGGGCGGTCCAGCCGTCGTAGAACACCGGAAAATTCCAGCCGGTGCGGGTATTGAGACGTTCAAATCCGTCGGTGAGGCGTTGCAGGAAATACGGCAGGCTCTGTTTGTCCTGCGCCGCACTCTCGACTTCGCTCGGGTCCAGCGGATGCTTGTGGGGCAAGCCATAGCGGCTTTCCAGTTCATACAGGAAACCGCTCTGGCGCCAGTGCAACGCCAGTTGCTCCAGAAGCTCGCGCCACTGCGCGTCGCCCTTGGCCACGGCCATGCTCCAGGGGGCTTCGAGAATCACCGGCAACTGGATGCGATAGCCCTGCCATTGCTGGCTGTCCTGCAGGCGCAGGCGCGCCACCGCCTCGTCCATCACCTGGCCGATGCAGCGTCGGTCACGCAGGGCCTGGGCGCTTTCGGTGAGCCCGGCGAACGCGAGGATATTGACCCCATAACGCTCGGACACCGCCTGGTTGTAGGTCGAGCCCTGGCTGCTGCACAACGTCGCACCGCGCAGGCTCTCCCAACTTGCCACCGGCTGGTCGTCACGGGTCAGCAATACCGCGCCAGAGGCATAGAAGCCCGGGAAGATGAAGTCCACCAGGCGCTGGCGTTCTTCGGTCACGCTGAAGCCGGTGATGATCACGTCGCACTTACCCTGCTGCACGAACGGCACGCGATTGGCGCCGCTGGTCGCGATGGTCTGTGCGCCGATCTCGCGGCCCAGGCGCTGGCTGAGGGATTGGCGCAGGTTTTCCAGCAGGTCGGCGTTGAAACCCACCGCCTGCCCCGACGGCGTCAGGTAGGCGAACGGACGGTTCTCGACATTGGTGCAGGCGTTGACCACCCCACGCGCGTGGATGCGCTGCAACACCGACCCGTCCTCGGCCATCGCGCCCAGCGCAGCCGTCAGCACGCTGACCGCCAGCCAGGCCTTGAGCAACCGCATCACCACGAATACGTCGCCTTGAGGTAGTAGAACGCGCCGTTCATGCCGAATGGCGAGTAGGAGATGTAGTTGACGTTCTGATGGCCGGGGTTGTTCAGGCTGTTGCGTTTGTCCGGGTAGGCGTCGGTGACGTTGTCGCCGCCCACGGTGAATAGCCAGTCGGTGTAGCGGTAGCTGGTGGACAGGTCCAGCACCCATTTGGCATCGAAACGCTGGTCGTAGGCTGCGCCGGTGTTACTCACCGCCAGGAAGCTGCCGTAGCGCACGAGGTTGGCGTGCAGACCCCAATTGTCCTTGCTGTAGTCGGTGGAAAACGACAGCTTGCTGCGCGGTGTGCTGTCGGTGAGTACACCGTAGCGGTCGCGGCGGTCGATGCGGTCCAGGTTCAGGCCGCTCTGCGCCAGCGCGGTGGGGTTGTCCTTGATGTCGGTGACGCGCGTCTTGCTGTAGCTGTAGCCCACGGTGCTGTTGAGGCGACCGCCATTGTCGAAACGGTAGCGATGCTGGCCGGTGAGGTCGACGCCACGGGTCTGGGTGTCCACCGCGTTGGTGAAGTAGCGCACCGACTGGTAGAGATCGGTGGCAATCCCGTTGGCCGCCAGGTAAGCCTGGCCGGCGGCGGTTTGCACGTTGAGGTTGCTCGACAGGGTCACCCGGTCATTGATGTTGATCTGGTACACATCGAGCGTGGCGCTGAAATCATCAGTCGGTTGCAGCACCAAACCCAGGCTGATGTTGCGCGACTTCTCGGCCTTCAAATCCTCTGCACCGAGCAAGCGTGCAATCGGCGAATCCACCGAGGCGGTGAGCTGGTCCTGGTAGGCGTTGATCGACGTGTTGAGGGCGCTGGTGGTCGCCGAGTAATGCTGTTGCGCCAGGGACGGCGCGCGGTAGCCGGTGGACACACTGCCGCGCACGGCGACCACCGGGTTGAAGTCATATCGGCTGGAGAACGAGCCGGTGGTGGCACCGCCGAAGTCGTTGTAGTCGTCATGGCGCAGGGCAACCGAGGCGCGCCATTTATCGGTCAGGTTGGTTTCCAGGTCGATGTACTGCGCCACCACATCGCGGCGGTAGCTGCCGCTGTCGCCGGGCTTGAGGCCGGAGAAACCTTCGGCGCCGGTGCCGTAGTAGGAGTTGGCTTCGCCGCTGCTTTCCTGGTAGGTCTGGTGCTGGTATTCCAGGCCGAACGCCACCGACAACGGGTTGCTCAACAGCGGCACCGCCAACTCGTTGCTGAAGTCCAACTGGTACACCGCCAGGCTGCTGGTGAGGCTGCCGTCATCGAAGTTCTGCTGGGCATTGCCGGTGTCGCGGTACAGGTAACGATTGAGGGTGTCGCGGCTGCTGAGGTCGATTTCATTGCGTCCATAGTCGACGCTGGCGTCCCATTTCCAATCGGCCAACAGCCCACGCAGGCCCAGTACCAGCGATTGGTCCTGGGTCTCGGCGTGCAGGCGCGGCAGGTAACCTTCAGGGTGCGCAGCGCGGTCGAAGGTGGAAGCGCGACCGTTGCGAAAGGCATCCCAGGTATCGCCAGTGGACTTGTTGTAGCCGGCAAACCCGTAGGCGGTCAGGTCGTCGCTCAAGGCGTATTCGGCGTTGAGCATGACCTTGCCGTTGGTGATGTCCGGGTCGCCAAGGCGATACGTGGTGCTGCCATAACCCGGCGCGCCAGGATTGCGATTGTCCGGACCGGCGCGGTTGGTGAAGTCATTGTTGTTGCCGTCGAAACTCAAGTGCGCACTGCCGCGCTCGCCGAGTTTGAAACCGGTGTCGGCGTCGACATGACGCTGGATGCCGTCGCCCTTGGAATACTGGCCGTAGCTGGTGGTGACCTGCCCGCCCTCGTCATCTTTCTTGAGGATGACGTTGATCACCCCGGCAATCGCATCCGAGCCGTAACGCGCCGATGCGCCGTCGCCCAGCACTTCGATATGGTCGATCGCCGACAGCGGAATCGCCCCCAGATCCACCGGCGCCGAGCCACGGCCCTGGGTCACGTTGGTGTTGAGGAAAGCGCTGGTATGGCGGCGCTTGCCATTGACCAGTACCAATACCTGGTCCGGCGACAGGCCACGCATCTGCACTGGGCGAATGATCCCGGTAAACCCTGAACTGGCCGGACGCGGGAAATTCAAGGACGGGATCAACCGCGACAAGGCTTCGGACAACTCGTTGCTGCCGGTGCTTTGCAGCGTCTTGCTGGACACCACCTGGATCGGCTGCATCGACTCCAGCACCGTACGGTTCTCCGAACGGGTGCCGGTGACCACTACCGCATTCAACTGCGGGGTGGTCTCGCTGTCTTCTGCCGCGTGTGCCTGCATGCCCGCCACGACTGCCACCACTGCGAGCGACAGCCTGCACTGTTTGAACCTGCCCTTGATCATTCCTTATTCCCCAGCCAACAGCCGTCACCGCGCCCTGACATAAGCGCAGGGGCAGTGGCTGTCGAACATTTGTCTATTCAAAAGTTGATAAAAGAGTGGCCAGGGGGCAATTCGGTGGTGTGTTGATTGCTTGCCTGGTATGTCACACGGGGCCCAATCTACCCGGCCTGCGCAGGCTTACCTATGGAAAAAACAGTGGGCAACACTAACTTTTACTCATGTGGCACTGCGGTTATATGGTTAAAAGAACACGGTCTATTTGAAGACGGTTTATTGATTGAGCGCGATAAAAGATCAGGCTATAAGTGCTCGGTTTTATTAACAGGCAATACCCGAGTGTTCTAACTTATGAATCTTCGCCAGATGGAAGTCTTCCGTTCCATCATGCTCACCGGCAGCATCGCGGGCGCCGCCGAGTTGTTGCATATCTCCCAGTCCGCCGTGAGCAAAATGCTCAGCCACACCCAGCAACGTGGTGGTCCCAAGTTGTTCGAACTGGTCAAGGGCCGCCTGGTCCCGACCAGCGAAGCGCGCGAGCTGTACGAAGAGGTCGAGCGGCTGTGGCGCAACGTGGAACGGGTGCGTGAGTTGTCCAGCGAACTGGCCAACCCGTCCAAGGGCAACCTGTACATCGCGGCCTCCCCCAGCCTGGGCATGTCGGTGGTGCCGCAGAGCCTGGCGCAGACGGTCAAGGAGCGGCCGGACCTGAGCGTGAAAGTGATCCTGCCGCTGCCCGGCGCCCTGACCGATGTGGTCGCGGAGAAAATCGTCGACATCGGCATCACCACCTTTGAAGTCGACCACCCGAGCATCACGGTGCATGCGCGCTATAGCTGCCCGCTGGTGTGCATCATGGCGCCTTCGCATCCGCTGGCTTCGCTTGCGTCCATCAGCCCGACGGACTTGATTGGCCACCGGCTGATTTCGGTACCGTTGCAGGAGTTGTATGGGATCAATGAAGAGAAGGTGTATGGCGACGTATTGGCGCAATTGAATATTGGGTTGCAGGTGCGTTCGGGGTTGATTGCGAGCCTGTTCAGTTTGGCCAGTGGGGAGATTGCGGTGGTCGATGCGCTGGCGGTTTCGGGGAATTTGCTGCCGTTGGTGATCCGGCGGTTTGAGAGTGCGGCGGCGGTGAATATTTCGGTGATTCATAACAGCTTTAAGCCATTGTCGCCGCAGGCGTTGTTGTTTCGGGACATGGTGATGGGGCATTTGCGGGGGGTGTCTGATAGTTATCAGTGATGTGGAGTGTGGGTGAATATCCGTTTTTTGGGTAACGGCTGGTATTGGTTCCGCCCTTACGGCGGGTCACTTTTGGAAAGAGCCCAAAAGTAACCAAAAGGCTCTTGCCCCACCACTCGGTGCCTCGCCTAGGCTCGGCATGCCCTCACTCCGGCTTGAATCCGTGGGCCGCCGCGATGGGCCATCCCTGGCCCAGCGCGGCTAACCCGGCAGGACGCCGGGTTACCCACGGATTCAAGCCTGCGTTCGGCCAGCGTGGTTTAACGGGGCGCCTAGGATCAAGATCAAGATCAAAAACAGAGCCAGAGCCAGAGCACACCGCTTTCTGCCTGAAAAGTGGAGATCCAAATGTGGGAGCGGGCTTGCTCGCGAATGCGGTGTGTCAGTCAACAAATTCATTGCTGATCCACCGCATTCGCGAGCAAGCCCGCTCCCACATTTTTGACCGTGTCCGGCTTCCTTACCCTGTGAAATCAGCTTTTCTGTGGGAGCTGGCTTGCCTGCGATGGCATCAACTGGGTATGCCTGATGTACCGAGTTGCCTGCATCGCGGGCAAGCCAGCTCCCACATTTGAACTCACTCCAACTGAAAACCCGGTCGGCTCTAAGGCCGCCGCGCTCTTGCTTTTGATCTGAGGCGCCCCGTCAAACACGCTGGCCGAACGCAGGCTTTGGAGCGTGGGTAACCCGGCAGGACGCCGGGTTAGCCGCGATGGGCCAAGGATGGCCCATCGCGGCGGCCCACGCTCCAAAGCCGGAGTGAGGGCACACCGAGCCTAGGCGAGGTGCCGAGTGTTGGGGCAAGAGCCCTTTGGTTACTTTGGGGCTCTTTTCCAAAGTGACCCGCTGTAAGAGCGGAACCAATATCAGCCGTTACCTAAACAACGGATATGTACACCCCAATCACGCCCCCCAAACAGGCTCCCCAAGATTAAGCATCAACCGATTAGCCCAAGCAAAAATCGCAATCGCATGAACCAAATCAAGAATCTCCCCATCCCCCAACCCCTCCTCGCGCAGCACCCTCAACGCCCCCGCACCGACCTCCCCAGGCGCCAACGTCAGGTCAATCGCAAACCGCACAATCGCCCTCTCCCGCGACGTGGTTCCGGCCGTCTGCGGATCACTGAAAACCTGCGCGATCACATCATTGCGCTTGGCCAACTGCTCAAACCGCTGGGCATGCACCGACGCGCAAAACACGCATTGGTTGACGCGCGACACCACCGCACTCGCCAACTCCCGCTCAGCCCGTGACAACCCACCCGGTGCATACATGATCGCGTTAAAGGCCAACGAACGCTGGCGTAACACTTCGGGCTGGTGAATCAACGTGAGGTAGTACTCGGAAACCTTGGCCTGGGGATGGCTCTCCTCCAACACCGCCACTTGTTCGGGGTTGGCCTGGGCCAGGTCGAGGGTCGGCAGCCAGGATTTCCAGCCCAGGCTACGGTTGGTGAAGCCTTGGATGTCCAGGGGTTCGCTCATTGCAATTGCTCCAGGGCTTTGAGCCCGCTGGCCAGGCGTACTTGGTAAGAAATGAACGCGATCAACTGACCGAGAGTGACCACGTCGACGGTGTCCAGACCGGCGTCCAGCAGGGCCGTCAACGCCTGGCGATCACCTTCCACGGGGGCCAGCACCAGGGTGCGGGTGAAGTCGAGAATAGCCTTGAGGCGCGGCGAATCCTCAGGCGCCGTAAACCCTTGAAGGCGTTCAAGGTAATGCGCGGCCAGCTCCGGTTGCGGGGTCAGTTGGCTGGCGTATTCGGCCACCAGCAGGCGTTCCTGCAGGGTCAGGCTGCCAGGCAAGTCGGCAGCAAACAGCGCCTGGTAGCTGCCTTCGGTGGCGTCGGTGATCTTGGCCCGCGCTTGGCGCAGGCCTCGTACCGGGCTGGTTTCGCCGAGCACCAAGCGGGTCAGCAGGTCGGGTAAGGCGGGACTGTTCATTGCAACTCCTTGGAATGCGCGCGGCGCTCGGCCACGGCGTTGTGCAGAAACTCCACCACGGTTTGCCACGAATGCTCGTTGGCCTGGGCGTTGGCCTCGGGCTGGCCGTCGTCGGTGTAGGTGGTGGGAATGTAGGGCAGCAAAATGCTATGGCCGGCTAACGGAAAATCCCGTTGCAGCACGGGCCAGGGGTGATCGAAATGCTGGAGGCGCGCGCTGACCATTTGCCCGAAACGGCTGGACGGCCATGCCGCGTCATCGCCGGCGGTCAAGGTCAGTACCGGCCCGCGAATGCGTTCGACGTGGATGCGCGCACGCGCTACCGCGTCGTCGTCTTCCAGCGCGGTGTTCATCGACACCGCATTACGCTGCCCGGCATCACGGGCCGCCCATGAAGCATGGCGATTGTCGTTCCACAGGTGCACCAGCGGCTGCCCGCGATACAACCACGCGGGACCATCGCGCCCCACTGCCGGGTCAGCGGCGGCTTGCCCACCATGCACCAGGGCACTCGGCACATAGCCGATCACGGCCGACACGGTGTCGGGAAACAGGCTGGCGAGCAACAACACCAACTCACCTCCACGGGATTGGCCACTGAGCGCGATGAAATCATCGGCCGGTACCAGCTCGCGACGCATCCACGCCAGCCCCCTCTCGAAATACTCGAGCGGCGTGTTGGAGATGTAGTCCGACAACCCCGGTGCCTTGAAGTACCCCAGTGCCAACGCGCTGTAGCCCCGCGAGGCATACAGTGCCGCGCGGGCTTCGTTGATGCCGCCGCCGGAGCCATTGAGCACCATCACCGCCGGATGCGGGCCAGCGCCTGCGGGTTGGAACAAGGTGCCCACCAGACCGTCCTCGCGGACCTCTCGCCGGGTCACGCCGGCGGCGGCCAGGCGTTGCACCAGTACAAGCGCCTGGTCTTGCACCTCTATGCGGGTGTGCAAGGGTTCCAGGACCGAATCAGGAAACACCGCCGCACTGTGGCCCTGCTCGATGCGCTGGCTCCATAACAAGCCCATGCCCGAGACACCGCTATAGTCGCCAGCCACCGGGGCGTCACGCTCAAGGTCCACGCGCCCCTGGGCATCGGCCACGAAGGTTGCGGCGCTCTGCCACGGCTGTCCGCCACCGCGCAGGGTGCGGCTGGTCAATGTCACCCGCGCGCCCGGCGTCACGCCTTCGACGACGATGTGGCGCGGCTCATCCAGCAGGCCATCGAGGGGCGTGATCAGCAGGCGCGCCATTACTTTTCCTCCGTCACCATCGAGGCGGTGGTGCGGTCGCTCACCAGTGGATCGACACGCAGGCCTTTGCGGGCCGCCCAGATGTTCTGGTAGTGGAATAACGGCAGGATGCCGACGTCGTCGCTCACGCGTTGCACCGAATCACGCAGGATCGCTTCGCGCTTGGCTTCATCGAACTCGGCCGACGACAGTTCCAGGTCCTTGTCCACCTGTGGGTTGCTGTAGCGCCCCCAGTTCGACGAGCCCTGCCCTTTGCTCGGGTCGGCGCTGGCCAACACGTTGAGCAGGCCATAACCCGCCTCGCCGGTGCCGTTGCCCCAGGCAATCACCGTGACCGCGTATTCGTTTTTATTGGCGCGGGCGGCATACACCGACCATGGCACCACCTGCAAATCCACCTTGATGCCGATCCGCGCCCAGAACTGCGCCACCGCCTGCATGCTCTCCGGCGCCAGTGGGTAACGGTCGCCGGGCACGTGCACGGTCAACTGGAAGCCGTCCGGAAAACCCGCTTCGGCCAACAGCTTTTTCGCCTGGGCCGGGTCGTTGGCGATGTTCTTGACGTCGGTGTTGTAGCCGAAGGTATCGGCCGGCATCCACTGGTTGGCCTCGGTCACGGTGTTTTGCAGGATGCGCTCGACAATCGCCTTGCGGTTGATCGCCAGCGACAGCGCCTGGCGTACCCGCACATCGCGCAGCGGGTTTTCGGCCAGCGGCTTGCCCTGGTTGTCACGCACGAACTCGTTCGGCCCCGGACGGAAGCTCGGCTGGATCAGCAGCGCGCGTAGCCCCGGGTAGGCAAACACCTTGACGCTCGGCGTGGCCTGCAGCTTTTTCACGTCCTGGGGCGAAACCTTGTCGATCACATCCACGTCACCCGCCAACAAGGCCGCCGTACGGCTGGCCGGGTTGGCGATAAAGCGGTAATCCACCGTGTCCCACAGCGGCTGCGCGCCCCAGTACTCCTTGTTGCGCTCAAACAGCGTGCGGTCGCCTTGGGCATAGGACACCAAGCGATACGGCCCGGTACCGATCACCGCCTTGCCGCTGTTGTAGTCCTCGGTGCTGGACTTTGCGCCGATATGCCGGCTGACGATGTAGACGGAATCGATGTTCTGCACCAGCAATGGGTTTGGCACCGTGGTCTTGACCCGCAAGGTGTAAGGATCTGGCGCGCTCACCGATTCCACCGTGCGCAGGCTGCTGGAATACGGCGCGACACTGCCGGGTACGTTGCGCGCACGCTCCAGGGAAAACACCAGGTCGTCGGCGGTGAACGGCTGGCCGTCCTGCCATTTCACGCCCTGGCGGATCTTGAATTCCCAAGTGGTGGCGTCAATCGCCTTCCAGCTTTCGGCCAGGCCCGGCAGGTTCTTGTCGTCGCGGCGGTCCAGCAAGGACTCCCAAACGTGCAAGGCCAGGGAGCGGTCGCCGGCATGGTTGTTCAGTTGCGGGTCCAGTGACGACACTGGGTCGGCATAGGCAATACGCAAGGATTGGGCGGTTGCCCCGGTTGCGCCGGTCAACAGCGCAGCAGTCAGTAGCGTCAGCAGCAAGGGCTTCATGGCAAATTCCTAAGAGGCAAGGTTGAGGTGGCAAGCGCTCAAGTGGTCGGGCGACACTTCTTTGAGCAGCGGGATTTCTTCACGGCAACGCGCCGTGGCATGCGGGCAACGCGGGTGGAAATGGCAGCCGGAAGGCGGGTTCAAGGGGCTGGGGATTTCGCCGCGAATCGCCTGGTATTGGCTGCGCCGCAGCTCGAACTTGGGGATCTGCGCCAGCAGCGCCTGGGTATACGGGTGGTTGGCGCGGGCGAACAATTCGTCCACGGTGGCCGACTCCACCACCCGTCCCAGGTACATCACCACCACGCGGTCGCACAGGTGCTCGACCACGCCCAAGTCATGACTGATAAACAGGTAGGTCAGCCCCAGCTGTTCGCGCAGGTCCATGAACAGGTTAAGGATCTGCGCCTGGATCGACACATCCAGCGCCGCCACCGACTCATCGCACACCAGCAGTTGCGGCTGCACCGCCAGGGCGCGGGCGATGCCGATGCGCTGGCGTTGACCGCCGCTGAACTGGTGCGGGTAACGTTGGCGCAACTCGGGGCTCAAGCCTGCACGGCGCAGTTGCGCGCTGACGTAATCGTCAAAGCCTGCACGGTCGGTAAGGCCCTGGCGCAACGCACCTTCGCCAACGATTCGGTCGACCCGCAGCCGAGGATTGAGGCTCGCATAAGGGTCCTGGAAGATCATCTGCACCTTGAGCTTTTGCGCCGCACTCAACGTCTGCATAGGCTGACCGTCCAGCGTCACGTTGCCGCTGGACGTCGGCAGCAGGCCGGCGACCATGCGCCCGAGGGTGGATTTACCGCAGCCGGACTCCCCCACCAAACCCACCACTTCGCCCTTGGCAATGCGCAGGTCAACGCCGTCCACCGCACGCGTCAGCGGCCGCGGTTTGCTCAGCCCCAGGCGTTGCAGCACGCCACCCGGCGCCTGGCCAAACTGTTTGCTGACCTGGTGTAACTCGATCAACGGCACGGATTCATTCGCCATGGGCAACTCCAGGATGGAAGCAACGCACGCTGCGACCCGGTTCGATTTCAAGAGGCTGCGGTTGCTCGATACACGCACTGCTGACACGGCTGCAACGCTCGGCAAACGCACAGCCGGGAGGCATCGACCGCAAGTCCGGGGCCATGCCCGGAATCTGCCGCAGGCGCTGGCCGCGTTGGTTGCGACTCGGCAGGCTGTCGATCAAGCCTTGGGTGTACGGATGCAACGGCCGGTCGAGCACGTCGTCCACACGGCCTTGCTCCACAATGCGCCCGGCGTACATCACCGCCACGTCGTCGGCGAGGCCGGCGACCACCGACAGGTCGTGGGTGATCCAGATCAGCGCAGTGCCTTGTTCGCGCACCAGCTTTTGCACTTCGCCGAGGATCTGCGCCTGGATGGTCACGTCCAGTGCCGTGGTCGGTTCGTCGGCGATGATCAGGTCGGGGCGGTGCAACAACGCAATGGCAATCGCCACCCGTTGGCGCATGCCGCCGGACAGTTGGTGCGGATAGGCAAGCAGGCGTTCTTCGGGGCTGGCGATGCCCATCGACGCCAAGGTGTCGCAGGCATGTTGACGTGCCTCGCGCTGACTCATCGGGTTGTGGGCACGCACCGCTTCGATCATCTGCGTGTCGATGCGCAGCACCGGGTTGAGGGTCATCATCGGGTCCTGGAAGATCATCGCGATGCGATTGCCTTGCAGCTGGCGCAACTGGGCCGGGCGCAGCTTCACCAGGTCGCGCCCCTGGAACAGAATCTCGCCGCCGCTGATACGGCCCGGCGCGTCCACCAGCCCCAGGATGGAGAAACCGGTGACGGATTTACCCGAGCCCGACTCCCCCACCAGCCCAAGGATGCGCCCCGGTTGCAAACGCAGGGACACGTCACGCACCGCCGGTAAAATCCCGTCGCGGGTATGGAACGAGGTGCACAGGTTGCGCACTTCAAGCGTCGCCGGTAACACGGCGTTTTCGAGTGCCTTCATCGTTGCAACCTCGGGTTGAGCACGTCCCGCAGGCGATCACCCACCAGGTTGATCGCGACGATAGTGAGCAACAGGGCCAGGCCGGGAAACACGCTGATCCAGTACTCATCGCCGAGCATGAACTGGAAACCGTTGGCGATCAGCAGGCCCAGCGACGGCTCGGTAATCGGCACGCCCAGGCCAAGGAATGACAAGGTCGCCTCCAGCGTAATCGCACGAGCAATCTGCAACGCGCCGATCACAATCAACGGCGGCAGGCAGTTGGGCAGGATGTGCCCGACCAGGATGCGCCAGCGGCTGATGCCCTGCCCGCGCGCCGCCTCGACGTACTCGCGGCGGCTTTCCACCAATGCCTGGCCACGGGCGGTGCGGGCGTAATACGCCCATTCCAGCACCACCAACGTCAGCACCACATTGCCCACGCCTTTGCCCAGCCACGCCAGGATCATCAGCGCCATCAGGATGCCGGGGAACGACAGCAGCAAATCCACCAGGCGCATCAGCAATGCATCGACCCAGCCGCCGGCATACGCCGAGACCAGCCCGACCAAGGTGCCGATCACCGCCGCGATCAACGCCGAACCGACCCCCACCAACAGGCTGATACGCAGCCCGTAGACGATCGCCGAGTACAGGTCGCGGCCCTGGCCATCGGTGCCCAGCCAGTAGGTGTAGTGCCCTTCGCCGCTGGTGGCGCCGGGAGCCAGGCGGGCGTCGAGCACATCCAGTTGCATCAGGTCGTAAGGGTTCTGCGGGGTGATCCACGGTGCGAACAGCGCCGCCAACACGATCACTGCCAGGATCAGCAGGCCGACAATGGCCATGGGCGAACGCAGAAAATCCAGCACACCGCGTTGCCACAACGATTCCACGCGGATCATTGCGCACCTTCCAGGCGTACACGCGGGTCAAGCAGGCGGTACAGCACGTCCACCAGCAGGTTGAGGCTGACGAAAATCACCACGACCACCATCAGGTACGCCACCACCACGGGGCGGTCGAGGGTGTTGATGCTGTCGAGGATCAGCTTGCCGGCGCCGGGCCAGGCAAAGATGCTTTCGGTGACCACCGCGTAGGCGATGGTCGAGCCCAGCTCCAGGCCGAGCACCGTCACCAGCGGGATCAGGGTGTTACGCAACACATGCATAAGGGTCACTCGCAGCGGTGACAGGCCCTTGGCCCGAGCGAACTTGACGAAATCCTGGGGCAAGATCTCGCGCACGCCGGCGCGGGTCAGGCGCAGCACCAGAGAGATTTTGAACAGCGCGAGGTTCAACGCCGGCAACAGCAGGTGCTGCCAGCCGTCGAGGGTCAGCCACGACCACTGAATGCCCAGCCATTCGCGGGTGGCACCACGGCCACTGGCGGGCAGCCAACCCAGGTGCACCGAGAACAGCATGATCAACATCAGCGCGACCCAGAACGACGGCAGCGAAAAGCCGACAATGCTGCCGGTCATCATCAGCCGCGAGGCGAAGTGGTCCGGGTACAACCCGGCGAACAGACCCAGCGGTACACCGATCACAATCGCCATGAGCAACGCGCTGAACGCCAGCTCAAAGGTCGCCGGCAAACGCTGCAAGATCAGCTGCAAGGCGTCTTCGTGGTGCACGAAACTCTTGCCCAAATGCCCATGCGTCGCGCCATTGAGGAATGTGATGTATTGCTGCCACAGCGGCTGGTCCAGGCCCAGGCGGGCAATGGCTTGCACGCGTTCGGCCTGGTTGAGGTCTTCGCCGATCAAAATGTCCACCGGGTTGCCGATGGCGTTGAGACCGACGAACACGATCACCGTCATCAGCAACATCACCAGCACGGCCTGGCCCACGCGCCGCAGCAACCACAGGCTCATGTACGCAACTCCTCGGTGCGCAGGCTGCCAACCTGCCATTCATCACCTTGCAGCTCCGGCTCAGCGTAGGTTTGCATGGCCTGGAAGTGCATCGCGACATCGTCGTTGAACAACTGCCCGGCCAGGCCCTGGGCCATGCGCTTGGCGCCTTCGCTGATGGCCGGGATATCGCCGGAAACACCGCCGTAGGTCAGTGCTGCCGGGTAGCTGAAGCAGTGCACGCGCTCAAGGCCTGGACAGGCATCGGCGTTGCGGGGCTGGAATTCGAACAACGGGCCGAGGTCCGGCAGTTGCGAGAGTTCTTGGTCTTCCTGGCCGGCGGGTGCGGTGAAGCGGTCGCGCCAGAGTTTGATATGCGGGGCAAACGGCGAGAACTCCGGGCGCAGCGCAAAGTTGCTGCGAAAGCCGGTTGCAAACACCAGAAAGTCGTAGCGCAGTTGTGCGGAAGGCGTGTGCAGTAACAGGCTGCCATCGGCTTGCACCGCCACCGATTCAATCGGGCTGTCGAGCAAGAACCGAGCATTCGCGTGGCGCGAAACGCGCAGGGTGCTGCCGTGAGGGGGCGGCACCTGTTGCAGGTTCAGGTAGTGGCGGATGCTCCACTTCCAATCGTCTGACAGGCGCCAGTAGCCGTGAGTCATGCCCGGGCTGCCAGCGCCCTTGCCCTTGTTGATGCGCGGCAGGTCCTTGCGCCGCACCAGCAGGTCGACGTTGAGCGCACCGGCTTCGAGTGCCGTGCCCGCTGCGTCCATCGCTGATGCGCCGCCGCCGATCACTGCGACGCGCTTGCCGACGAACCACTCATCCTGCAAGCCATCGGCCGAGTGCGCCCAGTATTCGCTGGGTAACTGGCGCGCCAACTCGGGCACCCACGGGCCGCCCAACCCATCACGCCCCGTCGCGAGTACCACGTGGCGCGCAGAGAACACCTGGGCCTGGCCGTGTGCATCCACGTGCAATTCAACACGCCCATCCGCCTGCGGTTGCACACGGGTGACCCGGTGTCTGTTGCGCACATCCAGGCGCAGCACCTGGCGATACCAACGCAGGTAATCCGCCCATTGCAGGCGCGGGATCTTGTCCAGCGCATCCCAGGCTTCCAGGCCAAACTGCGCCTGGAACCATGCGCGAAACGTCAGCGCCGGCAAGCCCAGCGCCGGCCCGCTCAACTGCTTGGGCGAGCGCAGGGTTTGCATGCGCGCCGTGGTTGCCCACGGCCCTTCAAAACCTTGTGGCGCCTGGTCGAATACCACCGCCCGCACACCCAGATGGCCGAGTTCGGCGGCCACCGCCATGCCCGCCATACCGCCGCCGATCACCGCCACTTCAAGCAGCGGCTGACCGTCCAGCTGGCGCGGTTTGACCCAAGGCTGGGCAGGAAGATCGAGCCACTCCAGGTCCTCGCGCAGGCGCGCTTCGAGGGCGGGTAGACCGATGGGTGCGGTGGTGTGCGGCATCGTTGGGGTACTCGATCAAGTGAGCGGGCACGCGGCCCGCAAGGGTTAAAAGTCGATGTTCAGGCGGCTGTAGTAGAACGCCCCGTAAGAACCGAATGGCGAGATCGACGAGTAGTAGGAACCGCCGGAGACATCGGTCACGGTGTGCTTGTCGGGGTAAATGTTGAACAGGTTGTCGGCGCCCAGGGAGACCCGCACGTTGTCGGTCAGGGCATAGGTCACGTCGACATCGGTGATCCACTTGGCGCTGAACGTTTCATCCACGCCGGTGGTGCCGCTGCCCAGCCGCTTGACCTTGCCGTAGCGGGTGGTGCGCACGCCCACGTCCCAATCGTTGACCTGCCAGTTGAGGCCAACGATGTACTTGCTCTTGGGGGTCAGGTCGGTGATGCCGCCCAGTTCGGTGCGTTCGAAGCGTTGCAGGCCAAGGCTTTGCAGCTGCGATGGGTTGGCCTTGAGGTCAGTGATGGTCGCCTTGTTCCAGTTGGCGCCGACGTTCCAGCGCAGGCGACCGAAGCGGTCCAGGTACTGGGTGTAATCGGCCACCAGGTCGAGGCCCTTGGTGCGGGTGTCGAAGGCATTCGCGTAGTACTGCACTTGCTGTACATGGGAAAAACCATTGGCGGCAAGGATCCGGTCGACGGCGGCGCCCGACAGCGGGCTGATCAGCGCGATACGGTCCTGCAGGTCGATCACGTAGGCGTCCAGTGCCACGTTCAAGTCTTTGACCGGCGTCCACGTCAGGCCGGCGGACACGCTTTGCGACTTCACGGGTTCCAGGTCTTCGGCGCCCAACGCCTTGCCAATCGCCGAGGTGGTCTGCACGCGTTTGATCATGATGTCCTGGGTGGTGTTGCCCACGGTGCGGCGGCCCAAGCCGGTCTTGGCGTAGCCCTGTTGCACCATCGACGGTGCCACGAAGCCGGTGCTGAGGGCGCCGCGTGCGGCGATTTCCGGCGTGAAGGCATAGCGGGTCGAGAGCTTGCCGGTCCAGGTATTGCCCGAGCTGTCGGTGTAGTGTTCGAAACGCCCGGCAGCGCCGACGAACCATTTATCAGTGACATCCAGGCCCAGGTCGACATACGCCGCCGAGTCACTGCGGCGCAGGTTCACTTCGTCTTCCGGCAGCAACAGGTAGTTGCCCAAGGCGCCAATGGCGGCCAACTGGCCTGCGCGCGGGTGGCCGACCGGGTAGCGATAGTTGCCGTTACGGTAGGAGTCCGCATCACCGGATTCGGTGCGGTACTGCTCGAAACGGTACTCAAGGCCGGTGGCGAAGTTCAGCGGGTTGCGTGTGCCGATATCGAGCTTGCGGTTGAGGTCCAGGTTGGTGGTCCACTGGGTAAACGTGTTGGTCTGCAAGGTGAAATCGGTGGGGCTTGCGGTGCCGAGGGACGGGTTGAGGTTGTTCTCGGTCATCTGCTTCTGGCGGTTGGCGCCATAGGAGGTGCTGAGGTCCCAGCCCCAGCCCGCCAGGTCATCGCCACGAGCACCGAACGTGCTCTGGTAGTCGAGACTTTCAAAGGTGAAATCCGGGGCGATACCGTCCGGGTACAACTCGTTGATGATGGTGTTGGAGTTGGGCCGACGGAAACCGATGGAGACCAGTGCGTTCTGCTTGCCCAAGGTGCTGAACGAGTACAACGAGGTCGCATCATTGAGCGGCAACTCAGCGTTATACGACACGTTGATCTGCTTGATCTCAGGCAGGCCGCCACCGAAGCTGCGTTTTTCCACGGTGTTCTCACGCGGGTCGGGTTGGCCGTTGACCGGGTAGTAAAACGCGCCGGTGGCCACGCCGGAACGCTTGGTGCTGTCCTGCTTCTTGGCGTCGAGGGCGAAGTTGAAGAAACCGTCGTTGGGCAGCGGCAGGCCGTAATTGAGCGTTTGCTGGTACGTCTCGCCATTGGAGCCGACGCCACTGGCGTAATGCGAACGGCGCCCGGCCATGGTGCTGGAACTGCCGCCGCTGCTGTCGGACTTGAGGATGATATTGATCACCCCGGCAATCGCATCCGAACCGTATTGGGCAGCGGCGCCGTCACGCAATACTTCAACGCGGTCGATGGCGCTGATGGGAATCAGGTCCAGGTCAGCCGGGTTCCAGCCTTCCACCAGTACCGAGTTTTCCGAGGCCACCGAGCCGCCATGGCGACGCTTGCCATTGACCAACACCAACACATAGCCACCGCCGAGGCCACGCAAACCGGCAGCCCGCGCCACGTTGCTGTAGGCGCCGCCGGTGACCTTGGCCACGTTGAAGGACGGCAGCAGATGCTCAAGGGCATCCCGCAGCGCCGTGCTACCGCCCTGCTTTTGCAGGTCATCGCCACCGATCACATCAATCGGAACGGCGCTTTGCGCCACGGTGCGCTGGTTGCCACGGTTACCGACCGAGACCACGGTCTGCATCACCGGCTCGGCTTTCTTGCGTTCGGTGTCTTGGTCTTCCTCTGCCATCAACGGCGCGGACGCCAGGCACAGGCCGGTCAGCGCAAAGGCTGCCGGTGAAAATAATGCAGTCGAAGAAAAGCTGTTTTGCATCTGGGTACTCCCCGGAAAATCGCCAAAAAGGGTGTTGCTGGTCGTGCGGCGATTTGCCGAGGTCGGCTGGATGTCCGCGAAGCAAGGTGGCTGGGTGAACAGCCATCTATTCGTTTTCGTTATTCATTAGCGCACTGAATGCGGTAAATGAATACTAAAGGGCATCACTTATTCCATCTACTAATTAATAGAGCTATGCATATTCCAAAATTTATATAAGGGTCAGCTGGCGTAGATGCGCTGCATCAAGGCGTCATGACGGTTGGCCGGGTGGATGATCATGCCCGGCAGCAACTCCTGGGACGAGGCTTGCAGGGTGTCGATCAACGCACTGGCCACGTCCGACAACGGGCTGGCAAAGGCCGAAATCAGACCGAAGAAAAACGGGATGGTGCTTTCAATCGGCCGCACGACCACGCCATCGAGCGGCACACCGAATGCGGTGAACGGGTCCACCAACGCTACCCCAAGACCGGCGCGGGCCATTTGCATGGCGGTCAGCGAAGTGTTGGTTTCGAGGATGTGCTGGGGCTCGGCACCCATGTTTTCAAAAGCCTTGTTGATGCGACGGCGAAAACGGAACGGGTTGGAAATACTAATCAGCGTGTGCTGCGCCAGCGTCTCCATGCTCAGCACCGACTCGCTCGCCAAGGGTGAGTCGTGCGCCAGTACCGCAACGCAAGACGCCTCGCCGATCCAATGCACCTCCAGGCCGCGATGCTCCAACGGCAGGCTGACCACGCCGAGGTCGACGGTCTTGGCCAGCACGGCCTGCACCACGCCTTCGGGGGTGAGGCTCTGGATCTGCAATTGCTGCGGGCGCAGTTGCGCTGGCAAACGTGCAATCGCCGGAGGCAGCAAACCGGCAGCCAAGGCGGGAGTTGCGACCACGCGCAGGCTGAGGTTTTCGTCGCGGGCGATGTTCAAGGCGCGCTGCTGAACATGGCGAACCCCTTGCAAGGCACTGTCGACTTCGGCCGAGAGCTTGAAGGCTTTTTGCGTGGGGGTGACTTTGGGGCCGCTGCGTTCGAACAAGGCGAAGCCCAGTTCTTGCTCAAGCTCCTGGATCAGGCGCGTCACGGTGGGTTGTGAGCGACCGAGCATCTGCCCGGCTCCGGTGACACTGCCTGCCGACATGACGGCGGTGAATGCTTCCAACTGGCGTAGGTCCACCGGACTCTCCTTTGAAGTGAATGATGGCGGTGGAGTGTACACAGCGGGGGTTGATCGGTCTGTATGGGGGCATATCCGTTGGTTAGGTAACGGCTGATTATGGTTCCGCCCTTACGGCGGCTCACTTTGGAAAAGCCCCAAAGTAAGCAAAGGGCTCTTGCCCCACCACTCGGTGTCTCGCCTAGGCTCGACATGCCCTCAACTCCGGCTTGAATCCGTGGGCCGCCGCGATGGGCCATCCCTGGCCCAGCGCGGCTAACCCGGCGTCCTGCCGGGTTACCCACGGATTCAAGCCTGCGTTCGGCCAGCGTGGTTTAACGGGGCGCCTAGGATCAAGATCAAGATCAAAAACAGAGCCAGAGCACACCGCTTTCTGCCTGAAAAGTGGAGATCCAAATGTGGGAGCGGGCTTGCTCGCGAATGCGGTGTGTCAGTCAACAAATTCATTGCTGATCCACCGCATTCGCGAGCAAGCCCGCTCCCACATTTTTGACCGTGTCCGGCTTCCTTACCCTGTGAAATCAGCTTTTCTGTGGGAGCTGGCTTGCCTGCGATGGCATCAACTGGGTATGCCTGATGTACCGAGTTGCCTGCATCGCGGGCAAGCCAGCTCCCACATTTGAACTCACTCCAACTGAAAACCCGGTCGGCTCTAAGGCCGCCGCGCTCTTGCTTTTGATCTAGAAGCGCCCCGTCAAACACGCTCCAAAGCCGGAGTGAGGGCACACCGAGCCTAGGCGAGGTGCCGAGTGTTGGGGCGAAGGCCTTTTGCTTACTTTTGGGCCTTTCCAAAAGTAAGCCGCTGTAAGAGCGGAACCCTAAGTGGCCGTTACCGCAGCAACGGATATGTACTCAAACTCAAACCCAACCCCCACCCAGTTATATCCATAGCACCAACCGATATTGGTATATACCAGATCACTCCCTTATAAATCGCCCCCATCAAAGAACGTTGCGCTGGAGTAGCAAACGATGGTGTCGGTAAAGGTAATGCTGGAGTACTTCCACCCCTGGCCAAACTCGGCCGGTCTGTACCTGGCACGCGAACGCGGCTGGTACGAAGAACTCGGCCTGGATGTAGAACTGGTCGTCCACGACCCCTACCACGGCGACACCCTGCAACACCTGCTGACCGGCGCCGCAGACTTCGGCATCTTCCCCAGCAACCGCCTTCTCGTACGCCGTGGCCTGGGCCAGGCGCTGCAAGGCATCGCCGCCATCAACCACGCAGGCCTGGAGTCGATCCAGACCCTCACCGACTCCGGCATCCGCCGCCCCCGCGACCTGGTGGGCAAACGCCTGGCGCTCAACCCGACGCCACGCGGCCTGGCCATGGTGCGTCATTTGGTCAGCCGCGATGGCGGTGATCCGGACGGCGTGATCCTGGTGGACAGCGGCGTGCGCGAACTGCGGCCCGAGCAACTTGCCGAGGGTATTGCCGATGCCAGCTTCGGCGGCTACTGGGCCTGGGAAGCGCTGATGCACAGCCCCATCGACGCCGAGCGTCGCGTCGTGTTGCCGGTGGATGAGATCGGCGCACCGGCCTATCACAGCTACCTGCTCGGCGCCCATGAGCGCACCCTGGCCGACAAGCCCGACCTGGTGCGTGATTTCCTCGCGGCCACCGCAAAAGGTTACTTGGCCGTGGCGCAAGATCCGTCAATCGCGCTCACCGCCTACGAACACACCACGCCGTATTTCCCCGCTGAACTGTTGAGCGCCTCGCTGCATAAAATCGCCCCGACGTGGTTGCACAGAGGCCGCTGGGGCGAGCAACGCCAGGCGCTTCTGCAAACCTACGCCGAGTGGTTGCACGAGCATGCCGTGCTCGACAACCCGCAGGTCTGGCAAGGCGCGACCAGCAACGCCTACCTGCCAGAGGTAAGCGCATGACCCCCCAACGCACCGCCCACGGCCTGGGGCTGGAGCCGGTCGCCGCCGACTGGCCGGCCCTGCATGAAGCCGACATCGAGCAGCTGCTGGTTGACTACCCCCAACTGGGCCCCTTGCACAGCCTGCATTGGCACAGTCCACGGCCGTTTTCCGCCGCGGGGTTGATCACCACCGGCGCTGGCACGCTGTTCGTCAAACGCCATCACCAACAGGTGCGCCAAGCGGCGTGGCTGAAAGAAGAGCATCGCCTGATCGCCCATCTGCATCGCCAGGGCGCACCGGTGGCGGCAGTGGTATCGAACCAGCATGGCGCCACGGCGACGGGGCAAGGTGAGTGGACGTATGAAGTGCACCACGTTGCCGAGGGCCTGGACTTGTACCGCGATGCGCTGTCGTGGTCGCCGTTTCAAAATACCCGGCATGCGCTCGCCGCAGGCCAGGCGTTGGCCCGTCTGCACCTGGCGGCCGAAGCCTACGACGCCCCTCAACGCCAGACCCCGGTGCTGCTGGCCAACGCACGGTTGATAGAACAATCAAACCCGCTGGAAGGCATCAGCAGCCCCTACCTCGCCGACAAGGAGTGGCGCACTCAACTCGGCGAGTTGCTGTTGCCGTGGCACGCAGAACTGCATCCGCTGTTGCGTGAGCAACCGCCACTGTGGACCCACAACGACTGGCACGCCTCCAACCTGCTGTGGAACGCCGACGGCAGCGTTTCCAGCGTGCTGGATTTCGGCCTGGCCGACCGCACTTTCGCCCTCTTCGACCTCGCCACTGCCATCGAACGCAACGCCGTGCCCTGGCTGGACCTTGATACGGGTGGCGTAGCGCGCGCCGATCTCGACAGCGTGGATGCCCTGCTCGCCGGGTATCACCAAGTACGCCCATTGAGCACCCGCGACCTGCTCACCCTCAGCGCCCTGTTGCCGCTGGTGCACGTGGATTTCGCCCTGTCCGAGGTGGCGTATTACCAGGACGTGGTGGGCTCCACCGCCAGCGCCGATATCGCCTATTACGCCTACCTGCTCGGCCATCTGCGCTGGTTCGCCGGTGCCGAAGGGCAACGTTTGCTTGGCCATATCCGGCGTAAAAGCGTATGAGCATGCTGGTCGATACTCAGTGGCTGCACGCGCATCGGGCTGATCCCACGCTGGTGATACTGGATGCCACGGTGGTATTGCCGTCGCCGGCGTTCGATGGTGATTACCGCGTCCAAAGCGGCGAAGACGGCTGGTCGCAGGCGCATATTCCAGGCGCTCGACACGCAGATTTATTGACTGACTTGGCCGACACCCACGCCAGTTTCAGCTTCGCCCTGCCAACGCCTGAAGCGCTGGTAAACAGTTTGGCCAAGCTCGGCGCCGGCCAAGGGAAAACCCTGGTTATCTACGACCGTGCCGATGGTTTCTGGGCCGCTCGCCTGTGGTGGATGCTGCGCGGCGCAGGCGTCGACGCCCAGGTACTCGATGGCGGGTTCAACGCCTGGCGCGCGGCCGGTTTGCCGGAACACAACGGCCCAGCCGAGCCGGTCATGCCGGTGCAACCCTGGGCAATCAACCCGCGTGCCGGGCTGTGGATTGACCGCCGCGGCGTCGAAGCCATCGTCGCCGGGCAAGCACCCGGCGTGTTGATCTGTGCCCTTGGCGCGGCGCTGTTCGAAGGCACCGCGCCCACCCGCTACGCCCGACGCGGGCACATCCCCGGCAGCCAAAACCTGCCGGCCCGCGAGTTGTTCGACGCCCACGGCCGCTACCTGCCCAAGGATGCCCTGGCCCTGGCGATCGGCCCCACGCTGCTGCACAGCGAAGGCCCATTGGTGCTGTATTGCGGCGGCGGCATCTCGGCCGCCGCAAACGCCCTGGCCCTGACCCTGCTGGGTCGCCAGGACATCGCCCTCTACGACGGTTCCCTGCAGGAATGGGCCGCCGACGCACGTTTACCAATGACTACCGGAGCAGCTCCGGCCTGACGCCACTTTCGGCGAACTCGGCTTTTTCATTTCGTACTGGCAACCCGTTCGTTGCGCAGCGCTGGGCAGCCTTTTGCCCGATAAAAGCGTACGGCAGCGGCGGTCCGGCCCTTGGAGCGCTCCTTACATGGCTACACCTTATCGCCACACCCTGCTCGCCTTGAGCATCACCCTCGCCGCAACCGCGGCGCATGCCCAGGAGGCGACCCTGGACACCGTCACCGTGGTCGGCCAGGAGGCCAGCGATTACCAGGCAAAAAAAGCCGCCGTGGCCGGCTTTGACAACGCGCCGTTGCTGGACACCCCGGCCTCGGTCGCTGTGATCACCGAGGCCCGCCTGAAAGACCAGCAGGCACGCCTGCTCAGCGAGGTGTTGAAGAATGACGCGTCGGTGGGCGACAGCTATGCCCCGGTCGGCTACTACGAGAATTTCGTGGTGCGCGGCTTCGCCCTGAACCCGGCCAGCAGCTACAAGATCAACGGCCGCACCATCACCGGCGAGCAGAACGTGGCGCTGGAAAACAAGCAGCAAGTGGAAGTGCTCAAGGGCCTGGCCGGCCTGCAGAGCGGCGTGTCCGAACCCGGCGGGCTGGTCAACTACGTGAGCAAGCGCCCGGAGAATGTGCGCTCGGTGACGGTGTCCACCAACGAGCAAGGCGAGCGCTACCTGGCCACCGATATCGGCGGCTGGCTCGGCACCGAGCAACAGGTGGGCGTGCGCATCAACCTGGCCCACGAAGACATCCGCTCCTATGTCGAACACGCCGACGGCAAGCGCGATTTCGCCTCCCTGGCGCTGGACTGGAACATCAGCCCCAACGCCTTGCTGCAACTCAACGCCGAGTACCAGAACCGCGAGCAGCGCTCGGTGCCGGGTTATCAATTGCTCGGCGGCACCGAGGTGCCGCACCACGTGTCGCCCAAGGACCTGCTGGCGTACCAGAGCTGGTCGAACCCGGTGGGCATCCAGTCGCTGAACCTCGACGGGCTGTTTGAATACCGCTTCAACGAAGCCTGGAAAGCCAGCTTCAGCGCGTCGCGCAGCCGCGTGGTGATCGACGACTACAGCACCTTCGCCTGGGGCTGCTACGGCGCCGCCAGTTGCGCGAACACCGCCGTGCCGAACCACTTCAGCGCCGAGGGCGACTACGACATCTCCGACTACCGCAGCCCCGACGACACCCGCAGCAACGAGGAAGCCCAGGCGGCCCTCAACGGCCAGTTCGACACCGGCTTTCTCAAGCACGACCTGACCTTCGGCACCACCGCCTTCCGCCGCCTGGTGGACCGGCGCAAGTCGGTCAACGAGTACATCGGCGAGGGCAATATCTACCAGCCGTCACCGGTACTGGAACCCTACGACGGCCCGTTGGGGCACACCTACCGACGCCTCGACAGCCGCCAGTACGGCCTGTTCGCCAGCGATCGCATCAGCTTCAACGAACAATGGCAAACCCTCCTCGGCGGGCGCCAGGTCCGCCTCGACGAAGAGACCTACAACCAGGCCGGCGCCACCACGCGTCATACCCAGCGCAGCGTGTTCCTGCCCCAGGTCGCGCTGATCTACAAACCGCGCCCCGACACCTCGCTGTACGCCAGCTACAGCAAAGGCCTGTCGCTGGGTGGCGAGGCCGCGTGGTTCAGCAGCAATGCCGACGAGGTACTGCCGCCGACCACCTCGCGCCAGCTGGAGGTCGGGATCAAGCGTGACTTCCAGCGCCTGAGCCTGACCGCTGCGCTGTTCCAGATCACCCAGGACCTGCAATACAACCGCCCCAACGACGACGGCAGCATCACCTTCGTGCAGCAAGGCAAGCAGAAGAACGTGGGGATCGAACTGTCGGCCAACGGCCGCGTGACTTCCGACCTGCAAGTGTCGGCCAGCATCGCGGCGATCCGCGCCGAAGTCGACGGCAGCGGCACCGATGACTACGACGGCCACCAGGCGATCAACGTGCCCAAGCTGCGTGCCAGCCTGCACGGTGACTACAACATCCAGGCGGTACCGGGCCTGGCCCTGCTCGGCGGGGTGCAATACAGCGCGAGCAAATACGCCAACCGCGAGGCCACGGTGAAAGTCGACGACTATGCGGTGTTCGATGTGGGCGGTCGCTACACCACCAAAGTCGGCGATTACGCTACTGTGCTGCGCCTGACCGTCGACAACCTGTTCGACAAACGCTACTGGCGGGACGTGGGTGAATCCGCAGGCGACGGCTACCTGTTCCTGGGGGCGCCGCGTACCGCACGGCTGTCCGCCACCGTCAATTTCTGAGGCTGAGTGTTTATGCGTAATCTGATGTTTGCCAGTGTCTGCCTGCTCTCCACCGCCCTGGTCGGCTGCCAGCAGCATCCGCCTGCCAACGACCAACTGGACGCGGTGCTGTGGACCCAGACCTCCATCGAACACGAGCTGATTTATCGCCAGGTATTCGCCAGCGCCACGCGCCAGCTGGACGCCGCGCTGGCCGACCCAACCTGGGACGCCCTGCCCTTGCCGCCGCGCAACCTCGCCGGGCTGCCACCGGCAGTGGTAGTGGATATCGATGAAACCGTGCTCGACAACGTGCCGCTCAACGCGCGGGACATCATCAACAACCAAGTGTATTCCTATGACCGCTGGAACACCTGGGTCGACCAGGCCAAGGCCCAGGCGCTGCCCGGCGCCGTAGCGTTCCTGCAAGCGGCCGATAAAAAAGGCATCACCGTCTACTACATCACCAACCGTGAACACAGCCAGGTCCAGGCTACGGTCGACAACCTGCGCCTGCGCGGTTTCCCGGTGCAGCGCAACGAACAGGTACTGGCCGCCAGCACCCCGACCGGCCACTGCGAACAGGCCGGTTATGGCAAGAACTGCCGCCGCCAATGGGTGGCCGCGCATGCCCGTGTGCTGATGCTCGCCGGCGACTCGCTGGGCGATTTCGTGCAGGCCGAGCACAACACCCTGGCCGACCAGCGCAAGGCAGCCGAACCGTACCTGGCCTGGCTCGGCCAACGCTGGTTCCTGCTGCCCAACCCTACGTATGGCAACTGGTACAGCGCGCCCTATGGCGACCAGGAAAAACTGCCCTTTGAACGCAAGCGCCAGCTCAAGCAACAGGCGCTGCCACTAGAAAACTAGTCGTGTGAGAACCCTATGTCGCCACTGGAAATCGTCGCCGTATTCTTCAACATCGCCGGGGTCTGGCTCACCGCACAGCGAGTGCGCTGGTGCTGGCCGGTCAGCGTGGTCGCGGTGTTGCTGTATGCCTGGATCTTCTTCGACGTGAAGCTGTATTCGGACATGCTCCTGCAGTTGGTCTTCGCCGTGCTGCAAGGTTATGGCTGGTGGCGCTGGAGCACCGGGCGCATCGAGGCGGGCAAGGTCCGCGTGGAACGCCTGCCACTCCGGGAGGCGTGGCGCCACCTGCTCGCGGGGCTGATCGGCGCCGTGGCCCTGGGTGCCGTGATGCACCACTTCACCGATGCCGCGCTGCCCTGGCTGGATTCGCTGCTCACCGCCTTCAGCCTGGTGGCGAGCCTGTGGGCGGCGCGCAAATACGTGGTCAGCTGGTGGCTGTGGATCCTGCTGGACGCGGCCTATGTGGGGTTGTTCCTGTACAAGGACCTGCAACTCACCGCCGCGCTCTACGCCGGCTTTGTATGGCTGGCGGCCTATGGTCTGCGGGCATGGCAGCGTGACCTGCACCAACAGGAACATATAACCAAAGCTTCGGTTTACAGCGTTTAATATCATTAAACACAAGTGCATCTATCGCGTTTAAATATATAAAACCTCGCTTGGATGCTTTTATGAACTTACGCACTGCCGCCGCGCTCAGCGTCACTCTCCTCCTGGCCAGCCCGGCGATCTTCGCCGGGCAGACCCTGGACCGCATCACCCAATCCAAGCAATTGGTCGGCGTGCTGATGGAGAATTACCCACCCTTCTCATTCCTCAACGAACAAAACCAGTTGGATGGTTTTGACGTCGACGTGACCAAGGCCGTCGCCGACAAACTCGGGGTGAAACTGAAACTCGAAACGCCGTCCTGGGAAGTCATCGCCGCTGGCCGCTGGAATGGCCGCTATGACGTGTGCATCTGCTCCATGACCCCCAGCGCCGCGCGCGGCCAGGTCTTCAACTTCCCGTTCGAGTACTACGCCTCGCCGGCCGTGGTCGTGGTAAACAGCAGCGACGACACGATCAAGTCGGCAGCCGACCTCAGCGGTAAAAAAGTCGGCGTGGGCAGTGCATCGACCTACGAGGCGTACCTGGCCAAGGACCTGGTGATCGAAGGCGCCAACACACCGATCGACTACCCGTTCAAGGCCGTGCAGGCAGTGCCCTACGACAACGAGACCATCGCTTTCCAGGACCTCGCGCTGGGCACCGGCAAGCGCCTGGATGCCATGGTCACCAACCTGGTCACCGCCAAGGAACGCATCGACCACGACCCACGCTTCAAGATCACCGGCGCGGTGCTGTACGCCGAGCCGAATGTGGTCGCCACCGAGAAGGGTGATCCACAATGGGATGCCAGATTGACGCAGATTCTCGCCGAGCTGAAAAGCGACGGCACGCTGGCGAAGATCTCGCAGAAATGGATCGGCTCAGACATCACCCAATGAGTGTTTTCCCTACCCCTCCAACCACGATCAAGCCGCCCGTGGCCAAGCGCACACGGCTGTCGTTCCGTGTGCGGCTATGGCTGACCTGGGGCGTGATGCTGGGCCTGTTCACCGCGATGTTCATGAGCTTTGACCTGCAGTTCGCCATCGTCGCCGCGAAGTGGCAGAACCTGGTGGGGCTGCACCTCTCGCCCCAGGGCTTTCTGCAAGGCGCGGCGCTGACGCTGTTCTTGTGTTTCTGCTCGATCTGGCTGTCGGTGGCCCTGGGTTTCGCCACCGCCCTGGCGCGCCTGTCGAGCAGCGCCGTGGCGTTCGGGATCGCCAGTTTCTATGCCTCGTTCTTTCGCGGCACGCCGTTGCTGATCCAGATCCTGCTGATCTACCTCGGCCTGCCTCAACTGGGCGTGGTGCCCGGCGCGATCAGCGCCGGGATCATTGCGCTGTCGTTGAACTACGGGGCGTACCTGAGCGAGATCTTCCGCGCCGGCATTCTTGGCGTGTCCCAGGGCCAACGCAATGCCGCCGCTGCACTGGGCATGGGCCGGGCCGTGACGTTCTGGCAGATCGTGCTGCCCCAGGCCATGCGCACCATTATTCCGCCGACCACCAGCCAGTTCATCTCGATGCTCAAGGACTCGTCCCTGGTCTCGGTGATGGGCGTGTGGGAGGTGATGTTCCTCGCGCAATCCTATGGCCGCTCGTCTTACCGCTATATCGAAATGCTTACCACGGCCGCCGTCATCTACTGGCTGTTGTCGATCGGCCTGGAGCTGATCCAGGCCCGGCTGGAACGGCACTACGGCAAGGCTTATCTCCACGGGCGATAGTCTGTCGCCGCACTTTTTTTACACGCAGGAAGCACCATGTCCGATCCTACCCCGCTGTTATTCGGTCTCTATGAACAAGCCAGTGTCGGCTGCGGCGGCGCGCCCAGCCTGTGGACCCACCCCAGCGATGAAAGGCTGGGCATCAACACCCTCAAATACTGGTCGAACCTGGCCCTCACGGCGGATGAAGCCAACCTCGACCTGATGTTTTTCGGCGACGTGCTGGGCTTTTACGATGTGTTCGGTGGCTCCGAAGCCATGGCGTTGAAATGGGCAGTGGAAGCCCCGGCCAACGATCCTTTAAGCATTATTCCGGCGCTGGTGGCCCTCACCGAAAAGCTCGCCTTCGGCGTCACCGTGACCACCACCTACGAGCACCCGTTCACCCACGCGCGGCGCTTCAGCACCCTCGATCACCTGTCTGAAGGGCGGATCGGCTGGAACATCGTCACCTCGTACCTGTCCAGCGCAGCGCGCAATTTCGGCCTGGAGCAGATGATCAAGCACGACGACCGCTATGAGCGCGCCGAGGAGTTTCTCGACGTGGTGTACAAGCTCTGGGAAGGCAGTTGGGCCGATAACGCGGTGCGCGCCGACAAACAGGCGCACACTTATGCCGATGGCGCCCGCGTGCGGCCGATCGCGCATGCCGGCGAGCATTACCGCGTGGCCGGGCCGCATCTGACCTCGCCATCGCCGCAACGCACGCCGCTGCTGATCCAGGCCGGCTGGTCGGCACGCGGTCGGCAGTTTGCGGCCAAGCACGCGGAGCTGGTGTTTATCGCCAAGTCCAATCCACTGGAAATCCGCCAGGGCCTCGAAGACATCTGGCGCCAGGCCGAAGCCCGTGGCCGCCGCGCCGCCGACGTGAAGTCACTGACCGTGCTGCGCATCGTCACGGCGCCCACCGCTATCGAGGCGCAGAAAAAATACGACACCTTGCAAAGCAACTATCACCTGCAAGCGCAGTTGGTGAGCTATGCCGGCGACACCGGCATCGACATCAGCCGCTACGCCGACAATGAAGCGCTGTCGACCCACACCGAAGGCATGACCTCCTACGTGATGAAACCCGATGGCAGCGGCAAGCCGCTGACTGCCGGCGAGGTGCGCCAGCGTTTTGCGAATGTCACCCGTGGCAGCGACCTGATCCTGGTCGGCACCCCGGAGCAGATCGCGCAAAAGATCGAGGAGCACGCCCGCATCTCGGGCACCAGCGGCTACATGCTCAACCCGCTGATCAGCCCCGGCTCGCTGAATGATTTTGTCGAACTGGTGATCCCGGCCCTGCAAAAGCGCGGCCTGTACCGCACCACCGCGCAAACCGGCACGCTGCGCTCGCGGCTCAGCGTCGACGGCAGTGATCGCCTGCCCGCCTCGGCGCACGGCGCCTCGTTCCGCTTTGCATAAAGCCTGCGTGGGACCAGGTGACCTGCGCCGACAGGAACGGTAGAGTCTGCCCCACGTCATGCCTGCACACGGAACCCCAGGATGCCTTTCGACCCCATCTCGCCGCACTACCAGCGCATCCGCGAACAGATCGCCCACGACATCGCCGCCGGTGTGCCCCAGGCCGACGAGAAATTTCCCTCCGAGCGGGAAATGATCGAACGCTTCGGCTGCACCCGCGTCACCTTGCGCCAGGCCTTGCAGCAACTCGAGGCCGAGGGCCTGGTGTACCGCGAAAACCGCCGGGGCTGGTTCGTCAGCCCACAGCGCATCCGCTACGACCCGACGCGTATCAGCGGCTTCATGGATTACGTCAGCGCCCAGGGCCGCACACCCCGCACCGAATGCCTGCACGCCGAACTGCGCCCGGCCGGCGCCTGGCTGGCCAAGCGCATGGGCCTGGCCTCGACGCAGGAGCCGGTGTTTTTCCTGCAGCGCCGCCGCTGGATCGACCGCCGCCCGGTGCTGCTGGAATTCAACGCACTGCTCGCCAGCTGGTGCCCCGGCCTGCTGGAAGCCGACCTCAATACCTCGCTGACCCAACTGCTGCGCGACCGTTTTGCGCGGGTGCAATCACGCTGTGAACTGCAGATGCACATCGGCACGGTGAATGAAGAACAGGCGGAGTTGCTGCAATTGTCGCCAGGCTCCACCAGCGTGTACCTGGAGCGCCTGAACTTCGGCGAGGACAACCAGGCGGTGGAATTCGACCAGGAATACTGGCGCCCGGATGCACTGTCGATCGTGATGGAGACGCGGTATCCGGGTACGCGCTGACCCTGTGGGAGCCGGCTTGCAGGCGAAAATCTTTCGGGCACCGCGTTGCGCCTGGGTTGCCGCGTCATTGTTGAAGATCTTCGCTGGCAAGCCGGCTCCTGCAAGGGGGTGACTGCCGCTGTTGCTTGCGTAACAACCTGCCGCCCGCGTGTTGCATAAGCAACGCTCCAACCGTGCCCGTTGAAAAATCCCCAATAAATTCATCAACTTAATTATGACAAAATGATGGCATATAGCTTGCTATCGATGTCAGCAGCTTACTCTTCAAAGAGCGGCCCCTGCGCGATGGGACGGCATTCCGCCTGCCCCGCGCTCAAGAATCGGATTTCTTAAGGGACCTTGCCATGCACTCGCTGCTTCGCAACCATCGCTACACCAAACCCGCCCGCCCGTTTGTCCTTGCCAGTGCGCCCTTCATGGCGTTGCTGGCCGGCGATGCGCTGGGGGCCGACAACCAGACCACGACTGCCCTGCCCCAGGTCACGGTGACCGCCCAGCGGCATGAAGAATCCGCCCAGGACGTGGGTATCGCCCTGACCGCGCTCAGCGGCCAGGACCTGCAGAACAAGGGTGTGACCAACGTCAACGAGCTGCAGAACTACGTGCCCAACCTCGACATCGCGCCGCAGTACGGCGGCGGCAACCCGTTGTTCCGCATTCGCGGCGTCGGGCTCAAGGATTACGGCAGCAATAACACCTCCACCGTCGGCGTGTACCTGGATCAGGTCGCCTTGCCCTACCCGATCCAGACCCAGGGCCAGCTCTTCGACCTGGAACGCGTCGAGGTGCTGCGTGGCCCGCAGGGCACGCTGTACGGGCGCAACAGCACAGCCGGCGCGATCAACTTCATCACCAACAAACCCACGCGTGAATTCCACGGTGGGCTGACCACCAGCTACGGCTCCTACAACGCCAGCAACGTCGAGGGGTTTCTCTCCGGGCCGCTCAGCGACACCCTGCGCGCACGCCTGGCGTTCATCACCGAACAAGGCGGCGCCTGGCAGGAGAACCGGGTGACCGGGCAAAGCCTGGGCGACAAGGACAACACCTCGGTGCGCGGCCAGTTCGATTGGGACGCCACGCCGGACATCAACTTCAACCTGACCGTGCATGCCGGTGAGGACAAGTCTGACAGCCGCGGCTCGTACCTGTATCAGGGGCTGAAACCCAACGCCAACGGCGCCGCCTACTCGAGCATCAGCCCGGAAAACGACGGCAAGAAAACCGGCTGGGGCCTGACCCCGGGCTTTGCCAAGCTCACCGGGCTGTCGGTGGGTGACAAGCCGCATCGCGATAACGACAACACCGGTTTCGCGCTCACGGGTACGTTCGACCTGAATGACCATTTGAGCGTGACCAGCATCACCGCATCCGACCGCTTTCGGCGCCGCGAATACATCGACTGGGACGCGTCGGTGATCCCGCAATCGGATGAATACTTCGACTCCAAGATCGAAGTGTTCTCCCAGGAGCTGCGCCTGGCCTCCCACGACAACGAGCGCTTCAACTGGCAGACCGGCTTGTATTTCGCCCAGGACCGCCTGGACGAAAACTTCTACTCGGACTTCAGCGCCAACCTCGGCTACGGCACCTACACCTCCTACACGCAGAAATCCAACACCTACAGCGCCTTCGCCCAAGGCGACTACCAGCTGACCGATGACTGGAAATTGATCATCGGCGTGCGCCAGGAAAAAGAACACCGCGAACTCGAGGATTTCTCCACCCAGCGCATCCTCGTCAACAACGGCGTGTACCGTCTCGGGCAGTTGAGTTTCCCGGCCGCCGACAGCGACCTGGACAGCAACTCCACCTCCTGGAAGCTCGGCCTCGAGTACCAGCTCACCCCGTCGACCCTGCTGTATTCGACGGTCAGCCGCGGGATCAAGTCCGGTGGTTTTACCGCCTACAACTCCAGCTATGCCGAGCAGATCGCACCGGTCAAACCGGAAAAACTGCTGGCCTATGAAGTCGGCTTCAAGAGTGACTTGAGCGACACGCTGCGCTTCAACGGCTCGGCGTTCTACTACGACTATCGCGACCAGCAATACCAGTCGCAGGTGTGGATCAGCCAGGCGGTGGGCAATGTCGGCCGGCTGGTGAATATTCCCAAGTCGAAGATCTACGGCTATGAGCTGGAACTGCAATGGGAGCCGGTGTCGGGCCTGACCCTCGGCCAGTACTTCGGCACCAAGAAAGGCAAGTACGTCGACTACCAGGGCCTGAACAGCACCGCGACCCGCGCGGTGGGGTTTGCCTACCCGGTGTACACCGACTTCTCCGGTTCCAGCCTGACCAACTTCCCGAAAATCAGCTACGGCGGCCAGCTGCAATATGTGTGGGACGTCGGCGGTTTTACCTTCAGCGCCGAGAGCGACTACTCGTTCCACGACCGCATTACCGGCAGCAACGGCACCACCACCCAGGCCTACTGGCTGGCGAATGCGCGCCTGGGTGTGACGCCCAAGGGCAGCAACTGGTCGGGGGCACTGTGGGCCCGCAACGTGTTCGACAAGAAATACGACCTGTACCACGGCTCGTTCCTGTCCAACGCCCAAATCGCCACGCCGGGCGACCCACGCACCGTGGGTGTCCAGGCCAGCTACAAATTCTAGGGACCTGCCATGACTTTTGATCTGAACCGCCGCCAGGCCCTGCGCCTGCTGGCCGGGGCGGCGGCTGCGCCCCTGGTGTTGCGTTACGGCAGCGCGCTGGCGAATGTCGCCACGCCATTCACGCTGGGGGTCGCCAGTGGCGATCCCTGGCCCGATGGTTTTGTGATCTGGACTCGATTGAGCACGCTGCCGCTGTTTCCTGGCAATGAATACGCGCTGCCGGCGAGCATCCCGGTGGACTGGGAAGTCGGCCTGGATGAACACTTCCAGCGCATTGCCCAGCGCGGACGCACCCAGGCCCTGGCAATCAACGGCCACGCCGTGCACGTGCAATTGCACGGGCTGCAACCGGGCCGCGAGTACTGGTATCGCTTCATCGCCCTGGGCGAGCGCGGGCCGACCGGCCGCGCCCTGACCCTGCCGGCACTGAACGCCAAAGTCGATCACCTGCGCCTGGGCGTCGCTTCCTGCGCCCATTACGAGCGTGGGCTGTTCAGTGCGTATCGGCACATGGCCGACGAGCGTCCCGACCTGGTGCTGTTTCTCGGCGACTACATCTACGAATACACCAACGCCCCCGGCACACAGGGCCTGGCCCGTTCATACGGTGCCCCCGAAGCCACCGACCTGGCCGGCTACCGGTACCGCTACGCACTGCACAAGACCGACCCGGACCTGCAACAGCTGCACGCCGCTGCACCGTGGATCGCGACCTGGGACGACCATGAGGTGCAGGACGACTACTCCGGTGTGTCCTCCAAGGATCCGGGCGTGACCCTCGCGGCCTTCCAGCAACGCCGGGCGGCGGCGTACCAGGCCTTCCTGGAGAACATGCCGTTGCGGCGCCCGCCGCTGGGCAGTAATGGCAGCCCGCAGATTTACCGGCGTTTCACCTATGGCGATCTCGCCGCGATCCCGGTGCTCGATGGCCGCCAGTACCGCTCGCGCCAGCCGTGCTACCAGGCGCCGAATTTCGGCAAAGGCCACATGGAACTGAGCAGTTGCGTGGACCTCTCCGATCCCAAGCGCACGCTGCTGGGGTTTGAGCAGGAACGCTGGCTGTACGACGGTTTGCGCCGCAGCGACAGCCGCTGGAACCTGCTCGCCCAGGATCTGCTGGTGGCGCCGCTGCGGGCGGAACGGCCGGGCACCGATGGCGCGCGGTACTGGACCGACAGCTGGGACGGTTTCCAGGCGGCACGCGGGCGGCTGATCGACAACCTGCGTGACAGCCGGGTGGCGAACCCGGTGGTCTTGAGCGGGGACTATCACTCGTTCTGGGCCAACCATTTGTATGAGCGGCCGGAGGATCCGGAGTCGAAGCTGGTGGCGGCGGAGTTTGTCGGCACCTCGATCACCTCCAATGGGCCGAGCTACGAGGCGGTGCAGTCCATATTGCCGGCCAATCCGCAGATCCGCTTTTACGACAGTCGGCCCCGTGGGTATTTGTCGCTGGACCTGACGCCTGAGCGCCTGGCGGTGAAGATGCAGGCGATCTCCGATCGCCTGGACCCCAACGCCACGGTGTCGACGCTCAAGCACTTTGTCGTGGAGAGTGGCAGCCCGCAGCTTATCGAGGCCTAAAGCTGCACCACCCTCCTGGCAGGAGCCGGCTTGCCGGCGATGGCGGTCGCCGAATTGACGCTCAAAGAAGGCGCCTCATCGCCGGCCAGCCGGCGCCTGCAGGGGGTGTGCTGGCCGGGAATATCGGCCAGCAGGCTACGGGTGTAGTCATGGGCAGGCGCGGTGAAGATCTGTTCACAGGCGCCCTGCTCCACCACCTTGCCCGCCTGCATCACCACCACATGATCGGAAATCTGCCGCACCACCGCCAGATCATGGGAAATAAACAGGTAGCTCAAGCCCAGCCGTTCTTGCAGGTCCGCGAGCAACGTCAGAATCTGTCCCTGAATCGACGCATCCAGCGCCGACAACGCCTCATCCAGCACCAGCAACTGCGGCTCCAATGCCAGCGCCCGTGCAATCGCCACCCGCTGCCGCTGCCCGCCCGACAACTCCACCGGCCGACTCCCCAGCAACCTCGCCGGCAACTCGACCTGTTCCAGCAAGGTCGCCGCGCGCTGTCGGCGCCAGGCGCTGTCGCCCAACGCAAAGGCCTGCAACGGCTCACTGATGATCTGCTCCAGGCTCAACCGTGGGTTCAGCGACGCATAGGGATTCTGATAAACCACCTGGATCTGCCGCCGCAACGCCAGCCACTCGCGGCGCGACACGTGGCTGATGTCCTGCCCATCGAACACCACGCTGCCGCTGTCCAGCCGCTCCAACCCGAGAATCAGGCGCGCAGTGGTCGACTTGCCCGACCCCGACTCCCCCACCAGGCTGGTGGTGCCGTGACGCGGCAGATGGAATGAAACGCCATCCACCGCCAGCGGTGTCGGGTGGCGCCAGGTCGAGAAATCCTTGCGCAGCCCCTGCACCGTCAACAGCGGCGTGGCCTCCACACGCTGCGCACTCACCTGCCGGCGTTGCTGCACCAACAAGCTTGGCGCCGCCTGCAGCAACTGCCGGGTGTAGGCATGCTGCGGCGCCTCGAAGACGCGACGGGCGTCGCCGGTTTCGACGATGCGCCCCTGGTGCATCACCAATAGCCGGTCGGCGCGGTCGAGGGCCACGCCCAGATCATGGGTGATCAGCAACACCGCCGTGCCACGTTCACGGGCCAGGGTTTGCAGGCGGTCGAGAATCTGCCGCTGCACGCCCACATCCAGCGCGCTGGTCGGCTCATCGGCGATCACCAGCGGCGGGTCATTGGCCAGGGCGATGGCGATCAGCACGCGCTGGCGCATGCCGCCGGAGAGTTGATGCGGATAACCGCGAGCAACACGCTCGGCGTCCGCCAGCCCGACTTCGCGCAACAGTGCCACGCTGCGCTGGCGCGCCAGCGGCTTGGGCATGCCGTGCAGGGTCAGGGCCTCGACCAGTTGGTGGCCGATGCGCTTGACCGGGTCGAGGGACAAGCCCGGATCCTGCGGCACAAAGCCCACGCTGCGCCCGCGAATGCTTTGCCACTGGCGTTCGCTGACAGTGGTCAATTCCTCGCCTGCCAGGCGAATGCTGCCGGATTCGATCTGCGCGTTGCCCGCCAGCAAGCCGACCAAGGCCGCCGCCGTGGTCGATTTACCCGAGCCGGACTCGCCGACAATCGCCAGGATCTCGCCGGCCTTGAGCTGGAAATCAATACCCGCCACGCCTTCGGTACGCCCATCGCGGCCGTGATAGGCGATACGCAGGTCGCGTACGTCGAGCAAAAGGTGGTCTGTCATCGTGTGCCTCCTTGATCCTGTTGCAACGCCCGCGCCAGTTGGTTGGCCGACACCACGACCGCAGCCACGACCAGGCCCGGCAGGCTGGTGTACCACCAGGCGGCAATCATGAAGTTGCGCCCTTCGGCCACCAGCAGACCCCATTCGGGTTGCGGCGGTGGCGCGCCGAAGCCGAGAAAACTCAAGGCCGAGACCGACAGCACCGCACTGCCGAATTCCAGCGCGGCCAACGCGAGCACCGGCGCGCTGGCGTGGGGCAGGATGTGCCGCGCGATAATGGTCCACGGCCCGACACCACAGGCCGATGCGGCCTCGACAAAGGTACTCGCACGCCAACGCAACACTTCGCCGCGCACCAGGCGCGCGAAGGTCGCGACCGACGACAGGCCCACCGCCAGGGCGATGTTCAGCGTGCCAAACCCCAGCACCGTGATCACCGCCATGGCCAGCAGCAATGCCGGGATCGCCATCAAGACTTCCACCAGGCGCATCAGCACCGCGTCCACCCAGCCGCCGAAGAACCCCGCCAATACCCCGAGGAGGATGCCGCTGACCAGCGCAATCAGCACCGCCAGCAAGGTCGCGCGCAACGACAGCCCGGCGCCGTACACGGTACGGCTGTAAAGGTCGCGGCCGAGGTGGTCGGTGCCAAACCAGTGCACCAGGGACGGGCTCTGCAAGGCATTGGCCGGCATCCCGAGCAGCGGGTCGAAATGCGTGAACAGTTGCGGCCACAACGCCCAGCCCAACACCAGCAGCAGGACGATCACGCCCAGCGGCAGCAACGGGCGGCGGCGCAACGCGCGCAAGTGGTGCGGACGCGGCAAAACAGCGGTCAAGGCAAGGCTCATCGTGCGGCTCCGCGAATACGTGGGTCGAGCAACGGATACAACAGGTCGACTAGCAGGTTGACCGCGATAAAGATCAATGCCGCCAACACCACCACGCCCTGTACCACCGGAATGTCCTGGGTGCTGACCGCCCCCTGGGCCAGGCGGCCGACGCCCTCACGGGAGAACACGGTCTCGGTGACCACCGAGCCGGCCAGCAGCGAGCCGACAATCACCCCGCTCAAGCTGAGGATCGGGATCACCGCGTTGTGCAGCACATGGGTCAACAGCACCCGCAGCGGGCTCAAGCCCTTGGCGCGCAGAGCATCCACGAATGGCAGGCGCGCGGTGGCGGCCAACGAGCGCGCCAGTACCTGGGCGATCACCGCGCTGGTCGGAATCGCGAGTGTCAGGGTCGGCAGGACCAGTGAGGCAAACCCCTGGTTGCCCATCGCCGGAAACCAGTGCCAGCCGAAGGAAAACCACTGCAACAGCAGCAGCCCCACCCAGAAGGTCGGCAACGACACGGCCACCGCCGGCAACCCGAGCAACAGGTCGCGCAGCCAGCGCCGGCGGGTCAGGCTGGCGACCAGCGCGAGGCTCACGCCCAGCACCAGCGCCACCGCCAGCGACACCAGCGCCAGGGCCGCCGTCTTCGGCAAGGCCTCGGCCAATGACGCCGATACCGGCTGGCCACTCTGGATCGAGTTGCCGAAATCCAGCTGCACGGCATGCCACAGGGCAATGCCGTACTGCACCGCCAGCGGCTCGTCGAGATGGTACTGCGCGCGTAGCGCCGCGACTTGCTGCTGGTTGACGGTGCTCTGCTCGCCGCTCTGGTTGAGCATGATGCTCACCGGGTCGCTGGGCAGCGCGTACAGAATCACGAATGACAGGCTGAACGCCGCCCACAGCACCAGCAACGCCTGGCCGCCACGGCCCAACAGGTACAGCGCGGTGCCCCTCATGGCTGCAACCAGGTGTCGAAGAACTGCAGCCGCGAGGACGCTTCGTAATGCAGGCCCTGGACCTTCTTGCCGTGGGCCAGCACCGTCGCCAGCTCCACCAGGGCAATCGCATGACCGTCACGCAGCAGCAACTCGCTGGCCTGGTCGATCAGTCCCTGGCGCTTGGCGCTGTCGAGGGTCTTGGACGACTCGCTCAACAGCCGGTCCACCTCGCCCGGTTCGCGTTTGTTGATGTTGTAGCCCCGGGCGTCATACACGGTGCGCAGCACGTCCGGGTCGGCGCGGGTCAGGTTGAGAAAGCGCACGCTGAAATCCCCACCGGCCTGGATCGCCGTGACCTGGCTGATGGTGGATTTATTTAGTTGGAAGTCGATGCCCACGCCCTTCAATTGCTGCTGTACCAGTTCCAGGATGGGCGTCTGCTGCCAGTAGTCCAGGCGAAACGCCAGGCGCTTGCCGTCCTTGACCCGCACGCCATCCGCGCCCACTTGCCAGCCGGCCTCGTCCAACAGCCGGCGCGCGCCGTCCGGGTCATAGGCCAACAGGCCGGAAAAGTCGCGGTACAGCGGCGTGCTGGTGGCGAGCAAGGCGGTGGCGGGTTTCTGGTAGCGGGAAATGATGCGCTGCAACTCAGCCCGGTCGATCGCCTTGTTCAGCGCCTGGCGCACCTTGATATCGGCGAACAGCGGCGTCGATTCATTCAGCGCCAGGTTGAACACCACGCCGGGATTGGCACGGGTCAACAGCACCAGGCCCTGGCCTTCGATGCCCGGTTCATCCTGTGGCGCGACGCTGGTGTTCACCTCGATCTGCGCGGACGCCAGGCTGCCCAGGCGCACGCCGGATTCGGGAATGATCAGGAACTCGATGCCGTCGAGCCAGGCCTTGCCCGTGTGGGCCGCCAAGGAAGAACCCCAGGCGTAGTCCTCGCGCCGGCTCAGCGACACTTTCTGGTTATGCACGAATGACTTCAGTACAAACGGCCCCGAGCCGACCAACTGGCCCTGGCAGCGCTCGCCTGACGACAAGGCCAGGTTGGCGGGCGACAACAGTCCCAGGGTCATGGTCGAGGTGGCTTGCAGGAATTGCGCGTTGGACTGCTCGAACTCGACCACCACCGTGTGGCTGTCCGGGGTGTCGATGCGCTTGAGCCCGGCCAGGTAGGTCGAGCCGAGGATCGAGCGCGCGCCCAGGGCCAGGATGCCTTCCAGGTTGGCCTTGACCGCCGCAGCGTCCACCGCCGCGCCGTCGCTGAAGGTCGCGCCCTGGCGCAGCACAAAGGTGAAGCGCCGCGAATCCGCATCCACCTCCCAGCGCTCGGCCAGCCACGGCACGATGGCGCCGGTGACCGGGTCCTGGTCGGTGAGGGAGTCCACCAATTGCCGCCCGACGTTCAGCGCGGTGTTATTGCCTGCCTGCTGCGGGTCGACGCACTGCGGATCGCCGTCCAGGGCCACGCGCAGAGTGCCGCCGCTGTGGGGCTTGGACGGGTCGGCCTGGCTGACCTCGCCGGACGGGCCGCCACAGCCGGCCAGCAGCAGCGCCAACAGTGCGACTGAATACGGCTTCATGAACGCGCTCCCTGACGACGGTTGGCGATGTACGGCAAGCCGAGGTTTTCGCGCAGGGTCTGGCCCTGGTATTCCTGGCGGAACAAACCGCGGCGCTGCAACTGCGGCACCACGCCATCGGCAAAATCGGCGATGCCCTGGTGCAGCCCGGAGAACATCACGTTGAAGCCATCGGCGGCGCCACTTTCGAACCATTCCTGGAAGTCATCCGCCACACTTTCGGGCGTGCCGATCAGGATCCGATGCCCACCGGCGGTGAGCTTGTTGAACAGCTCACGCACGGTCGGGCGCTCGCGGCGGATCAGGTCAAACACCAGCTTCTGCCGGCTCTTGTGGGTGTTGGTGTCGAACTGCTCGGGCGGCAGCGGCACCAATGAATCGAACGGCAGCTCCGACAGGTCGAAACCCAAGCTGGTAAAGCGCGAGATCGAACTGAGGAACGCCTTCGGGTCCTGCAGCTCCTGCAGTTGATCGTATTTGGCCTGGGCTTCGGCCTGGGTACGCCCGATCACGGTGGAGACGCCCGGCAGTACTTTCAGGTGCTCGGGGTTACGCCCCAACCCGGCAGCGGTGTGTTTGATTTCACGGTAGAACGCCTGGCCCTGCTCCACGGTGTGCTGGGCGGTAAAGATCAACTCCCCGGCCCGCGCCGCCAAGCGCCGGCCGGCATCGGAGGAGCCGGCCTGGGCAATCACCGGGTAGCCCTGCACCGGACGCGCGGCGTTGAGCGGGCCCTGCACCTGGAAGTATTTGCCGTGGTGGTTGAGCACGTGCAGCTTGTCGGTATCCAGCCATTGCCCGGACGCCTTGTCCTGGATAAAGGCGTCGTCGGCCCAGCTGTCCCACAGGCCGGTGACCACGTCGTAGAACTCTTCGGCGCGCTCATAGCGGTCGGCGTGCTTGATGTGGTCGTCGCGGTTGAAATTCTCGCCACCGCCCAGTGAGGTCACCAGGTTCCAGCCGACCCGGCCACCGCTGAGGTGATCGATGTTGGCGAACTTGCGCGCAATGTTGTACGGCTCGTTGTAGGTGGTGCTGGCGGTGGCGATCAGGCCGATATGCCGCGTCGCCAGGGCCAGCGCCGGCAACAGCACCAGCGGGTCCCAGCGCACGCTGTTGGGGCCGCGCGCCAGGGCCAGGGGGTCGAGGTCGACGTTCACCGTGTCGTTGAAAAACAACGCATGAAAACGCGCCGCTTCAAGCTTTTCGGCGATCCAGCGAAAGTGCTCGAAATCGCGGAACGAGTCGGCGGCGGCACTCGGGTGGCGCCAGGCCGACCCCATGATCCCGGCACTCGGAATGAAGGCGCCGAGCAGTATCTGTCGTTCTTGTTGGCTCATGTCGCAGTCCTCATCAGAAGGTGTAGGTCGCGCGGGTGTACCAGAACGCACCGTAGGGATCGAACGGCGAGATGCTGCCGAACTTGGGGAACCCGTTGATATCGCCTTGGGGGAACGCGTTGTTGTCGGCCTTGACGTTGAGCAGGTTGTTGGCGCCCACCGCCAGGTTCAGGTCCTTGGTGAGGTTGTAGGCCACCTCCAGGTCGGTGAGCCACTTGGCGCCGTAGGTCACGTCATAGGCCGGGTTGGTGTCACGGGCGATGACCTTGTCGTAGCGGGTCAGGCCGGCGTTGATGTCAAACTTGTCGACCTTCCAGTTGGCGCTGAGGATCAGCTTGGTCTTGGGGTTGGCCACGGTCAGGTATCCCTGGGCCACGCGGTCGAACAGCGCCAGGTTGCTGCCCACGGCGGTGAGTGCGGCGGGCGTCGACTTGATGCTGTCGATCGTGGTCTTGTTGTAGTTGGCCGCCACGCCATATTTGACGGTGCCGAAGGCGCCGTAATCGACGCGGTAGTCGGTGACCAGGTCGATGCCGCGCGTGGTGGTGTCGGCGGCGTTGGTGAAGTACTTGACCCGGTAGCCAGGGCGGAAGCCGTTGGCCTGCAGGATCTGGTCGACGCCGCTGCCGTAGAGGAAACCCGTCTGGGCGATGCGGTCGCTGATCTCGATCTGATAGGCGTCCACAGTGATATTCGCTTCGGGCACCGGCTTGTAGGCGAAGCCGAGGCTGATATTGCGCGACTTCTCCGGCTTCAGATCCTCTGCGCCAAGCGCCTGGGCCAGCGGCGAATCGACCCGCACCGACTTGGCCTCGACGAACTGCGCCACGCCATTGACGGTGGTGTATTGGTTGGCGGTCTGCGCATACACCGATTGCGACAGCGACGGCGCGCGAAAACCGTTGCTGAGGGTGCCGCGCAAGGCGAATTCAGGGGTGAAGTCATAGCGCAACGAGAGCTTGCCGCTGCTGGTGTTGCCTGAGCTGTCGTCGTAATACTCGAAGCGCCCGGCCACGCCCACATAGAGTTTCTCGGTGGGGTTGAGGCCCACATCCAGGTAGCTGGCGTAGCTGTTGCGACTGGCCTGGCCTTCGTCATCCGGGGTCAGGGTGATTGCGCCCTGGGCGCCCACCGCGCCGGGTTGCCCGGCCAGCGGACCGCTGGGGTAGACATAGCCGCCGTTGATGTAAGACAGCGGGTTGCCCGACTCGGTCTTGTAGCGCTCATGCCGATGCTCGAGGCCGGCCGAGACTTGCAGCGGCTTGCTCAGGCCGATGTCGAAGGCGCGGGTCAGGTCGAGGTTGTTGGTCCACTGGTCAAAATAGTTGGTGTAGGTGGTGAAGTGCGTGGGGCTCGACGGGCCGAGCGAGGCGTTGAGGGTCTCGTCGGCGCCGGCCACGCCCTTGTCGCGGCCAAAGGTCGAACTCAAGTCCCAGTTCCACTCGGCGATCTTGCCCTTGCCGCCAGCCGCGACCTGGTAGTCGGTTTCGCGCAGGGTGTAGAACGGCGCCGTACCGTCGGGGTAAATCGAGGGGATGATGTTGGTGGAGTTGGGCCGCCGGTAGTTCTGCCCGCCCCGCGCGTCGCGCTGGCTGAGGGTCGAGAACGAGTACAGGGTCACGTCGTCCAGGGGCAGTTCGGCGTTGTAGGCGACGTTGATCGCCTTGATTTTCGGCAGGCCGTTTTTCTGCACGTCCTTGTCGTTGGCCTCGCGCGGGTCCGGTGAGCCGTTGGCCTGCGGGTAGTAGAACGCGCCCGTCGCATCGCGGGCACGCACGGCGGTCTGCTGGGACTTGGCGTCCAGCGACAGGTTGAAAAAGCCGTCGTTGGGCAGCGCGAAACCGTTGTTCAGGGTCTGGCGAATCGTGCCGCCGTCGCCCTTGGTGTACTCGCCATAGGAGGTGCTGACCGAGCCACCGTTGTCGTTCTGCTTGAGGATGATGTTGATCACCCCGGCAATCGCGTCCGAGCCGTACTGCGCCGAGGCGCCGTCGCGCAGCACCTCGATATGGTCGATGGCGCTGACCGGGATCATGTCCAGGTCCACCGGGTTGGTGCCGTAGGCCGCCGTGGAGTCGAGGTTGATCACCGCGCTGTTGTGGCGGCGCTTGCCGTTGACCAGCACCAGCACGTTGGAGCCGTTGAGGCCGCGCAGGCTGTAGGGCCGCGCGATGCTGTCGTTGGACGTGCCCGAAGGCCGCTGGGAAAACGACGGCAGGGTTTTCTGCAAGGCGGTCCGCAGGCTGCTGGAGCCGGTTTTCTCCAGCTGCTGGGCGCTGATCACATCGATAGGCGACGGACTGCTGGTGACGGTGCGCGCCTCGCTGCCGCGCGAGCCGGTGACGATCACCGTGTCGAGCGTGTCATCGCTGGTGGCGGCGTAGGCTGGCAGCATGGAAAAGCCGGCGAATATCAAGGGAGCGAGTTGCAGGGTGGAACGGTAGGCAATGGGTTTCATGGCAGGTCAACTGTTCAGAATAGGGTTGAAGTCGTCACGCCACAGCGGTCGTGCATCGACGCTCTGGCTGATCAAATGGTTGGCATAAAACAGGTCGGCCACCTGCTGCTGGGAGGTCATGGCGTCGGCATCGATTGCTTGCAGGCGGCCCGGCCGGCTGCGTTGCTGGAACTGGCGCAGGTACAGGGCACGATCGATGCCGGTCAGCGCTTCACTGCGCTCGGCCCAGCGTTCGGGATGGGCGTTGACCCAGGCCCAGGTAGCTTGCTCACGCCGCAAGAAATCGCCTACCTGGCTGCGGCGTTGAGGGTTGGCCAATACCTGTTGCGTGGTCGCAATCACGTAGTTGCCGGAGTAGTAGCGGCTGACGTCCGCCAGCAGTTCGCCGTCCATCTGGCTGGTGGCTTGCAGCGCGCTGATGCCGCCGGTGGCGATGGCATCCACATGGCCGTTGCGAAACGCGGTGAGTGCGTCCTGCATCGGCAGCGGTACCGCCGTCACATCGGCAAGGGACAGGCCGTTCTGCGCGCCCATGTTCAGCACAAAGTAGTGAGTGTTGGTGGCCCGTACGTAGCTGATGGTCTTGCCCTTGAGGTCCTGGACCGTGCGGATGCCAGCGCCTTTTTTCACCACCAGACTCGTGTCGTTGCGGTCGCCTGCGTACTGGGCCACCAGTGCAATCGGCACCTTGGCGATCGAGGCGAAGATCGGCGGGATCTCGCTCATGAACGCGTAGTCCAGGTGGCCGCTGCTCAGGGCTTCGAGTACCAGGTTGCCGCCGCTGACATCCACCCATTCCACCGGGTACGGCGTGTCGGCCTGGCCGGCGTCGGCCAGAAACGACGCGGCGGTGCCCTTGTAGCGCCACACGCGCAAGGGTTCGGCGGCCTGGGCGCCCAGCAGCGCGCCAGCCGCGAGGGTGCCGCCAGCCAACAGTAATTGCCGACGAGTCAGGGTGTGCATGGCAGGTGCCTCAGTCGAGCAGGTCGGGTTCTTCGGTGCGGATCTGGTCCCACAGCGGCAGGAAGTTGAGCCAGGCGAAGAACTCGTGGCGGGCCTTGTCGATGCCGCCCTCCAAGGCGTCCGCCGGCGGCACCAGCGGCTGCCCGGCCGACCGCGCGGCGAGGTGCACGCGGGCGGTGTCTTCGGCGAGGATGAACCGCCAGGCGGCGCTTTCCACCGTCGCGCCGGTGACCCACAGGCCATGGTTCTGCCACACCAACAGGTTGTTCTGGGCGAAGGTCTCGACGAACGCCTGGCTGACGATGTTGCGGTCCTGTTCCAGCGCGCCACTGGCGGTGCGCAGGGCGTGACGCGGGAAGATCACCTGGTCATTGAGGAAGGCGCCGGACTCGGCGGTGATCGGCTCGAACAGCTGGCCCAACGACGACCAGACGCGGCCATGAAAACCATGAAAGTGCGCAATGCCGACTACGTCCGGGCGCGCCTGTTGCAGGTCGTGGTGCAGTTCCAGGGCGCTGGTATTCAGCAGGCCCTCGCCTTCCACCACTTGGCCATTGCCATCGACGCGCAACAAGTGCGACACGGTGATCTGCGAGAACGGCACGCCCAGCGGGTTGATCCAGTACTGCTCGGGATGGACCGGGTCGCGGGCGGTGAAATGTCCCGCCACGCCTACCTCGAAACCCAGGCGGCCGAACAGGCGGTAGGCGGCCGCCAGGCGCTGCTTGCGGTGCAGGCGCTCTTGCAGCGGGTCGTCATGGGTGGGCACGGCGCCCAGCGCCAGGCGATTATTGTCGTAGGGCAAGGTGTAGATGGTTTGTGGGAACAGTGTGGAATGACTCATACAGGCAACCCCTGATCAGGCAGTTTTTATAGGCGAGCGAATCCGTGGCTCGGCAGGGCCGGCAGTGAAAACGCAAGGACGGTGTGGCGGCGGGAAGTGTGGTCAGGTCGTCATGATCAGGGGGCCCCTCGCAGGTGGGTATCGTCGGTGCTCACCTCCACCATGCGAGGGGTCGGGTCGAGTGTGTTGTCGCTGGGTTGAAAGGTATTCGTCTAAGAAACGTCTGTAAAAGGCTTTGTAGTCATATGCTAATAATCAGCTTTTTTTAATATGCTTGCGGTGGATGATCAGTTAATTGCATTTTTTGGGGTTTGGGGGATGGGGGGCATATCCGTTATTTGGGTGATGGTCGACTATGGTTCCGCTCTTACAGCGGGTCACTTTTGGAAAAGAGCCCCAAAAGTAACCAAAAAGGCTCTTGCCCCAACACTCGGCACCTCGCCTAGGCTCGGTGTGCCCGTAATCCGACATTGATTTGGGGGGCCGCCGCCACGCGCCATCCATGGCGCGGGGCGGCTAAACCTGCATCCCTGCCGGTTTACCCCCCAAATCAATATCGAATTCCGGCCAGCGTGTTTAATGGGGCGCCCAGATCAAGATCAAAAGCAAAAGCAAGGCGGCCTGGCAGCCGGCCTGAGTGGTTAGATCAAGAGCGGATATGTGTAGGAGCTGGCTTGCCTGCTCCCACAGGAATTGAGGTATGGCTCAGGCCCCCGGGTGTATAGAGATCAAATGTGGGAGCTGGCTTGCCTGCGATGGTCGTTAACGATGACGCGAGAAAATCAGAATGCACGCGGCGCACCCACATTTTTTTCGCCGGCAAGCCGGCTCCTACAGAGATCAAAAAGCGCATCCACGATGCGAAGCGAGCCGCTTTTGATCTTGATCTGAGGCGCCCCATTAAACACGCTGGCCGCACGCAGGTTTGAATCCGTGGGTAACCCGGCAGGACGCCGGGTTAGCCGCACTGGGCCAGGGATGGCCCATTGCGGCGGCCCACGGATTCAAGCCTGCGTGCGGGCACACCGAGCCTAGGCGAGGTGCCGAGTGTTGGGGCAAGAGCCCTTTGGTTACTTTTGCGCTGTTCAAAAGTGACCCGCCGTAAGGGCGGACCCCATTGCAGCCATTACCCAAACAACGGATCCCCACACAATCTAAGCCCCAACAACCCTCAAAACCTCATCCGTCACCCGCGCCGCCGTGTGGCGATTCACCGGCACCGGCAAGCCCAGGTGCCCACGCAAAGTGTCGTGGCTGTACTCATGGCGAAACAACCCACGCTCACGCAACAGCGGCAAAACCTGATCGGTAAACCGCGCAAAGTCATCCGGCGCGCCCACGTGGATGTTGAAACCATCCACCGCGCCCTCGACAAACCAGCGCTCGATCTCGTCCGCCACGGTCTTCGGCGAGCCGACGAAACTCGAAAACGGCTTGGCAAAACGCAGCGCCGCCTGGCGCAGGGTCAGCTTCTGGTCACGGGCCACCTGCTTGATATTCTCGGCATGCCCGCGATAGCCGTTGCTGCCCAGGTCGCCCAGTTCCGGAAAAGGTTCGTCGAGCGGGTACTGGCTGAAGTCGTGGTAGTTGAACGGCCGCCCCAGTTGTACCAGCGCCTTGTCCAGGTCCAGCTCGCCATTGCGCGCGCGGTCGATGGCCTGGGCCTCTTCGTCGGTGTCGGCAATGATCGGCGAAATGCCCGGCAGGATGGTCACGTGGTCAGGGTTGCGCCCCGCCGCTGCGGTGCGTTGCTTGATGTCGCTGTAGTAGGCCTGGGCGTCCTCGAAGTTACCCACGCCGGCAAAAATCCCCTCGGCATAATTGGCCGCCAGGCTGCGCCCGGACTCGGAGATGCCCGCCTGGAAAATCACCGGCTGACCCTGCGCCGAACGCTGGATATTCAGCGGCCCGGTCACCGAGAAAAACTCGCCATGGTGGTCGAGACGATGTTGGCGCTGCGGGTCGAGAAAGACCTTGCTGGCTTTGTCGCGCACGAAGGCGTCGTCCTCGTAGGAGTCCCACAGGCCTTGCACCACCTCCAGGTGTTCGGCCGCGCGGCGGTAGCGCTCGGTATGGTCGATATGCTGTTCACGGCCAAAGTTGCCAGCTGCGCCTTCAAGGCCCGTGGTGACTACGTTCCAGCCGGCACGCCCGCCGCTGATCAGGTCCAGCGAGGCGAACTGCCGCGCGACGTTGAAAGGTTCGGTATAGGAGGTGGTCAACGTCGCCACCAGGCCGATCTTCGAGGTCGCCCCGGCGATGGCCGAGAGCAAGGTCAGTGGCTCCAGGCGGTTGAGAAAATGCGGCGCCGAATCCGCAGTGATGTAGGGGCTGTCGACGATGAAGACCAGGTCGAACTTGGCCGCTTCCGCCTGCCGCGCCTGGGCACGGTACCAGTCGATATCGACACTGGCATCGCCTGGGATCTGCGGGTGCAGCCATTCGTTTTGCGCGGTGCCGACACCGGTGAGGATGGCGCCGAATTTGAGTTGCCGTAGTGCTGTGGACATGGGAGGTCTCCTGGTTGGCATCAAGCGGTGCGGGCAGCGATGGCTTCGACTTCCACCAGTGCACCGGGCAGTGGCAACGCCACCACTTGCAACGCCGTGCGCGCGGGTTTGTGCGGCTGCTCGGGCGTGCCGAAGAACTGCGTATAGCCACGCTGCAAGCCGGCAAAATCGAGCTTGCCGGCCGTCTCTTCGGCGCCGACCAGGAACACGCGCAATTGCACGATATCGCCCAGGTCGAGGTCGTGTTGCTGAAGGATCCTGCGGATCTTGTTGAACACCGACACGGTCTGCACTTCGGTATCGCCATAGGCCGCCGGCGTGCCCGCCTGGGCATTGGCGTCGTGCAGGTCCGGCAAGGTGCCGCTGACGAAGATCAGGCTGGCGGAGGCCGGCACGGTGACGGTCTGCGAGATCGGGAAATCGCCGACGCTGGTACGTTGAATGCTGTCGCTCATGGTGTTGATCCTCAGGAGGCGGCCAGGGCCGCAAGGTGGGTTTGTTGGGTCACGCGCTCAGCCAATTGCGCGACCACATGCCGTGCCGAGTTGGCCGCCGATTCCTGCCAGATACCCACGCCGCTTTGCACCAGGCCATCGCCGGCGAAGTACACGCGCCCATGCGCCTGTTCGAGCAAGGCACTGGCGTCGGCGGGGAAGTGTTCGCGTTGCAGCCACGGGCCTTCGCTGTAGGGAATCTGTTCCCAGGACACGGCCAGCGGGTTGCGCAGGTGTTTCGAGTAGCCCGGGTGCAACAGCTCCACGGCTTCCTTGGAGGTGGCGTACTGCTTGTCGAACGGCTGGGCGCCAAAGGCAGCGGCGCCCTCTCCGGTCACGTAGCCCGCCACCAGCAGGCCTTCGCGGGTGTTGAGATCGTTGCTCGGGTACCACAGCAGGCGCGCCGGGTGCTCGATCCAGGACAGGCCGCCGTAGGTGCGATAGTCGGTCTCCCAGAAGCGCGGCGATTGCCAGGCGACTTTGGTGGCCTGGTCGCTGCGGGTGCTGAGCAAGGCGGCCTTGATCGGGTCGCTGAAGTCCGTATCGAGCCTGGCCAGCAGCGGCAACGGCAGGGTCGAGACCAGGTAATCGGCGCGGACCACCTGTTCACGGCCACTCGGGGTGTCGTGGTAGGTGACTGCCACGCCGTCTTCCAGCTGGCGGATCTGGCGCACCTGCGCGCCCAGTTGCACCTGTCCACGAACCCGCTCGTAGAACGCATCGGTGATGCGGTCCATGCCGCCGACCGGCTGGAACATGGTCGCCGAGAATTCCGGAAACTCGGTGTGCAACAAAGCGCCCCAGAGTTCCGGGTGCAGCAGTTGATCCAGCGCCAGCGGACCACGGCTGGCCGGCAAGGCACCAGGATGCGCGGGCGATTCCAGGTGCCCGGAACGAATCGTGCCCTCGAAGGCCAGCTCCTGGGACAGGTCGCCATACACCTGCAGGAACGCCAGCAACCGCGTGCGTTCTTCACTGCTCAACACATCATCGAGGGCATCGCGCTGCACCGCCTTGGCCAGCAACCCGGACAGGTGCCCGCGCGCATCGTTGATCGCCTGGCCGACGGTGAACGCCGGCTTGCTCACATCCGGCCGCACCTGAGCGCCATGGCTGCTGTTGACCAGCACTTCGAGGGGCACGCCCAGCTCGCTGCAGTAGTCGAGAATCGTGCGGTGCTGGCTGGGGATGCGCGCAGGGCCGGCGTTGAAATACAGGCCCTGATCGAATGCCACGGTTTGCGTGCGGCCGTCCTTGTAGTCGACGCGGTCGCCGTTGCGCAGGGTCCAGGTGCGTCCGCCGACCCGCTCACGCGCCTCCAGCACTTGCACACTGAAGCCGGCGCGGGTCAATTCCAGGGCGGTGACCAGGCCGGCAATCCCGGCACCGAGCACCAGCACGCGGGTGCCCTGCCCCAGGCCTTCCTTGAGTTTCAGCGGTTGCGGGCGGCGGTGGGATGAAGGCCCCAGGCCCAATACCGCGAGCGCATCCTTGACGGCTTTTTCGCCACCGACCGCAGCAATGCTGGACAGCGCTTCACGTCGTGTCAGTCCCATGTCAAATCCTCCTTAATCCGGCAGGCCCGGTGGGTTGATCAGCGACTTGTCGACCCGCTCCACGTCCAGGCCCCAGCGTTGCAGCACCTGCTCGTATTGGCCGCCGGCAATCGCGCCTTCCAGCGCGGTGTGGATCGGCTTGACCAGACCGTTGTCCTTGCGCGTGGTCACGGCGATATCCGCCTGCAACGGCCAGCCACCGTTGACGGTGCCGACGCGCTTGATGCCGCCGGTGATCGCGGCGGAATAGGCGTACACCGAGTTCGGCCCGAACAGCGCATCACTGCGCCCGGACTGCACCGCCAGTTGCGCGGCGGCCTGGTCGTCGAAGTACTGCAACAGCGCAGGCTTGCGGCCGGCCTTTTCATTGGCGTCGTTCCAGGCCAGCAGGACTTTTTCCTGGTTGGTGCCGGAGCCGACGATGATCTTCAGCCCCGCAATGTCCTCGGCCTGTTTGATCTCAGTGATCTTGCTGGTGCTCTTCACGTAGAAGCCCAGCACGTCCTGGCGATAGGTGGCGAAGTCAAAGCGCTTCTTGCGCGCCTCGGTCACGGTGACGTTGCTGATCACCGCGTCGTATTTGCCCGAACTGACACCCAGGGGCCAGTCTTCCCAACTGGTCTGCACCACGTTGAGTTGCAGGCCGAGGCTGTCGGCCACCAGTTGCGCGGTATCGGCTTCGCTGCCGATGGTGGTCTTGTCGTCACTGGCAAGCAGCGCCAGGGGCGGCCCGGCGACACCGGACACGGCGACGGTGAACTTGCCCGGCTGGGCGAACTTGAAGCCTGGCGGGATCTGCGCGATCGCCGCTTCATTGCGCGGCACATGGATGCGCACGCGGTCAGGGCTGAGGTCAACCTGTTGCACGGCGAAGGCGCTTTGCGCGGTGCTGACGGCCAGCGCCAGCAGGGCCACGCGGGCTGTGGTGATAAACATGGGCAGTCACTCCTTGAACTAAAGCACCTTGCCGAGAAAGGCCACGGTGCGGGGATGTCGGGGTTGGCGGAAAATTTGTTCGGGCGGGCCTTCTTCAATCAGTTGCCCGTCACAGAGGAACACCACGTGGTCGGCCACTTCGCGGGCAAAGCCGATCTCGTGGGTGACGATCACCAGGGTCACGCCCAATTGGGTCAGGCCCTTGATCACGTCGAGCACCTCGCCCACCAGTTCCGGGTCGAGGGCCGAGGTCGGTTCATCGAACAGCAGCACCTTGGGGTCCAGCGCCAGGGCGCGGGCGATGGCGACGCGCTGTTGCTGGCCGCCAGAGAGCTGGCGCGGGTAGGCGTCGACCTTGTCGGCCAGGCCCACCTTGGCCAGCAGTTCACTGGCCTTGGCCTGCGCCTCGGCCTTGCTCCAGCGCTTGTGGGCCAAAGGCGCCTCGGCGATGTTTTCCCAGGCAGTGAGGTGCGGGAACAGGTTGAAGTTCTGGAACACGAAACCGACGTCGATACGCCGCTTGAGAATCTCGCGCTCCTTGAGTTCATAGAGCAGGTCGCCCTTGCGCCGGTAGCCGACGTATTCACCGTCGATGGTGATGTGCCCGCTGTCGATCTTCTCCAGGTGGTTGATGGTGCGCAGCAAGGTGGATTTGCCCGAGCCCGAAGGCCCGAGAATCACCGTGACCTTGCCTGGATCGATGGTCAGGTCGATGTCCTTGAGCACCTGCTGGTTGCCAAAGCGCTTGCCCACGCCCTGGATCTGGATACGCCCTGCGCGTGCTTCAGCCATGGGTTTTCTCCTTCAGCCAGCCGCGTATGCGTTGCAGCGGCGTGGGCGGCAACACGCGCGCGGTGCCCCGTGCAAAGTGACGCTCGACGTAGTACTGCGCGCTGGTGAGCACGGTGGTGATGATCAGGTACCAGACGGTCGCGACAATCAGCAGCGGGATCACCGCCTGGGTGCGGTTGTAGATGACCTGCACGGTGTAGAACAGCTCCGGCAGGGCCAGCACGTAGACAATCGAGGTGCCCTTGACCAGGCCGATGATTTCGTTGAACCCCGACGGCAGGATCGAGCGCAGCGCCTGGGGCAGGATGATCCGGAAGATCCGCCGCGAAGCCGGCAGCCCCAGGGCCGCCGCGGCCTCATGCTGGCCGGCGTCGACGCCGATCAGGCCGCCGCGAATGATCTCGGCCGCATAGGCCGCCTGCATCAGGCTCAGCCCGAGCACCGCCACGGTGAATTGGCTGAGCACGTCCACCGTCGACCACTCGGCGAAGACCACGCTGGTGAATGGCACGCCGAGCACGATGTGGTCGTACAGGTAGGCGAAGTTGTAGAGGATGATCAGCACCAGCAGCGCCGGCATCGAGCGGAAAAACCAGATATAGCCCCAGGCCAGGGCCGCCAGCAGCGGCGACCCCGACAGCCGCGCCAGCGCCAGCGCGGTGCCGAGGATGATGCTGAACACGGTGCTCAGCAGGGTCAGCAACAGCGTCTGGCCGAGGCCGCGCAGCACCGACGGCGAGAAGAACCACTGCCCGAACACGCCCCACTCCCAGCGTGGGTTGGTGGCCAGGGAGTGCACGATGGCGAGCAGCACCAGCGCGGCAAAGATCGACCCTGCCCAGCGCCAGGGATGCCGGGCCGGCACCACCTGCAGGGCCTTGATCGGCGTGGAGACACGGCTCTGGCGAACCGGCGGGTCGGTGACCTCATCAATCAGGTCATAGGATTTGGCGACAATGGGCATGGTTTATTCCTCGGCCTTAGAAGGCATAGGTCAAGCGGGTGTAGTAGTAGCCACCGGTAAAACCGAAGGGCGAATAGGTGCCGTAGCTGCTGACCATGGTGCTGCTGGGTACGCCTTGTTTCTTGGGGTAGACGTCGAACAGGTTCTTGGCCCCGATGGCCACGTTGAGGTCTTTGGTGAGGTTGTAGCCAAGGTCGAGGTCGGTAATCCATTTGGCGCTGTAGACCCGGTCGAGGCTGCGGTCATCGGAGACGTTGACCTCCTTGTAGGAGCCGTAGCGGGTCAGGGCCAGGTTGAGGTTGAAGCGGTCGATGCTCCAGTCGCCGCCCAGGATCAGCTTGGTGCTGGGCTGCACACCGGTGATCAGGTTGCGCGCCTGGCGGTCCATCAGGTCATAGGCGGTGCCCAGGATCGTGGTCGACTCCTTGTAGTTGAGGATCTTGGTCTGGTTCCAGTTGAACGCCGCCGTCCACTTCAGCGCGCCGTATTGGCCCAGGTCCTGGCTGTAGTTGCCGACCAGGTCCAGGCCTTTGGTGCGGGTGTCGGCACCGTTGATGAAGTACTGCCCGCCGGAGGTGGAGGTGATGCCGTTGCCTTGCAGTACCTGGGTGATTTCGGGGCCGAGCAAGGTGCCGGTGAGGGTGATGCGGTCACGCAGGTTGATCACGTAGGCGTCGGCGGTGAAGTTCAGGCGATCGGTGGGCGTCAGGGTGAAACCGAGGCTGAAGTTGGTCGAGCGCTCGGGCTTGAGTTCCTCGGCACCGAGGGCCTTGGCCGCCGCCGAACCGACCGGCAGCACGCCGTAGTTGATCGACTGGTACACCCCGTTCACCACGCCATACGTGGTCGAGCGCGCACTGAACAGGCTGTTGGCCAGGGACGGTGCACGGAAGCCATTGCTCACGGTGGCGCGCACGGCGAACTGCGGGGTGAAGTCATAGCGGGTGGTCAGCTTGCCGCTGCGGGTCGCACCCACGCCCTGGTTGTAGTGTTCGTAGCGAAAGGCAGTGCCCACGTACCAGTCCGGCACCGGGTTGAAGCCGACGTCGACATAGCTGGCCAGGCTGTTGCGCGAGGCGCTGCTTTCTTCATCCGGCGAAATGCCGTTGGTGACCTGCGCCCCGGACGATGCACAGTTGCCCGGCGCCACGCAGTAGCCGCCGTTGGCATAGGACGCGTAATCACCGGCCTGGACCTCATAAGTGTCACGTCGATGCTCGAAGCCGTAACTCAGGTCCAGGGGCTTTTGCAGGCCGATGTCGAAACCGCGCTTGAAGTCGAGGTTGGTGGTGAGCTCGGTGGAAATCCAGGTGCCGGAGGTGAAGTGGTTCGGCGTGGCCTCGCCCAGCGACGGGTTCTGGTTATGCGTGGTGCCCTGCTCTGCGTCGTTGCGCCCGTAGGTGGTGGACAAGTCCCAGTCCCACTCGCCGACCGTGCCTTTGCCACCCAACGCGGCCTGGAAATCGTCCTCGTCGATAAACCAGGTCGGCGTGTAGCCGCCGGGGTAACCGTTGGGTCCGGTGGTAATGGTGTTGGTGATGGTCGGCAGGCGGAAGTTCTGGCCCTGCTCGGCCTTGCGTCGCGAATAGGTGGTGAAGGAGTAGAGGCTGAAGCTGTCGTCGATCGGCAACTCGGCGTTGTAGCCCAGGGTCAGCAGGTTGGTCTTGGGGGTGCCGTAGCCGCCGTAGGTGGAGCGCCCGGCCTGCTCATAGGCCTGGGCGTAGGTGTAGCCGTTGGCGCTGGCCTTGTTGTCATCGTTCTGGCTGCGTGCATCCAGCGCCAGCTGCACGATGCCGCCGTTGCCGATTTCAAAGCCCTTGTTGAGGCTTTGCTGCACGGTCTGCTTCTTGCCGTCATAACCCTGGCCGACATTGGTCACCGAGGTGCCGCTGGTGTCGGCCTTGAGGATCACGTTGATCACCCCGGCGATGGCATCCGAGCCGTACTGGGCAGCGGCGCCGTCGCGCAGCACTTCCACATGGTCGATGGCGCTGATGGGGATCAGGTCGAGGTCGGCCGGCGCCGCGCCGGTGTTGATGCCGTTGATATTCAAGGTCGCGGCCGTGTGGCGGCGCTTGCCATTGACCAGCACCAGCACTTCGGCGGCGCTCATGCCGCGCAGGTTGGGTGCGCGGGCAATGCCGCTGGCGTCCCAGCCGGTCTTTTCCGGCAGGGTCAGCGACGGGATCACCGCGCTCAGGGCTTCCATCAGACCGGGCTTGCCGGTGCTCTGCAATTGCTTGGCGCTGACCACATCGATCGGCACCGGGCTGCTGGTGACCGTGCGTTGTTCGGCGCCACGGTTACCGGTGACCACCACGGTAGACAGGGTGCTGTCGTCCTGGGCCTGGGCCGCAGCGGCCAGGATTGCCAGGGCCACTACGGCGGTCGGTTGTAAAACGTGCTTCATAGCCACTCCAGACTTTCCAAATCGCGAGGTCGGGCAATCACGCGGTCGTGCGCGGTGCTCGATGTTTTTTCAAGGGGTGTTGCGGCGATTGGAACTAGGTGTGGGGCAGGTGTGGGGATTGAATTGGCAACATACGTTGAACTCCCTTCCAACGATTCTGCCGCGGGGCGCGTGACCCGGTTGTGGCGGGCAGAATCTGAATTACGCTGGGTACCATCCGAGGTCAGGGGTAGGCTGTTGGATTCAACATAAAGGAATGGATATCAAAAATATAATGCTATTTGGGCATAAGCTAATATTCTCTAAATTCATTATTTGTTATTTGTTTTATTCTTGTTGGTAATGTCTTTTTGAGATTATGTTTGGTGGGGGTGGGGGTACATATCTGTTATCTGGGTAACGGCGGCTATGGGTTCCGCCCTTACGGCGGCTCACTTTTGAAAAGCGCAAAAGTAAGCAAAACGCTCTTGCCCCACCACTCGGCACCTCGCCTAGGCTCGGTGTGCCCGAAAACAGGCAGCCCGAAGCGGGCCGCCGCGACGGGGCGTCCCTGCCCCGTCGCGGCTAAACCGGCGTCCTGCCGGTTTACCCGCTCCGTACTACCTGTTTTCGGCCAGCGTGGTTAATGGGGCGCCTGAGGATCAAGATCAAAAGCCAGATCAAAAGCCGGATCAAAAGCTGATTGGCTTTTGTGTGGGAGCTGGCTTGCCAGCCCCTACATGTTGACCACACCGGTCGGTTCAAGGCCGCAGCAGCTGCATCTGCTGCCGATAATCATCTGTCACCTGCCGCGCCTGGCCATTGCTGGTGATCACCTTGGGCGTGATCAACACTATCAACTCGGTGCGATCCTTGGACTTGCTGGTATTGCCGAACAACCACCGCAACCCGGGGATTTTCCCCAGGTACGGCACCGCGCTGACGCTCTCGGCGTTGTCCTGCTTGATCAACCCACCGAGCAATACCGTCTGCCCGCTCTGCACCGCGACCTGGGTCGACACCGAGCGCGTGGAGATGCGCGGGTTCACCGGCGTGTCGCTGTTGGAACCCGGGTTCTCGGCGTCGCTGACCTGCTGTTGAATATCCATATACACCAGGCCACCCGGATTGATGCGCGGCACCACATCCAGGATCACCCCGGTCTGTACATATTCGACGCTGCTCAAGGTGGTGTCCGCATCGCCGGTGTTCACCGTGGTCTGGCTGATGGGAATGTTGTCGCCGACCTGGATCTGCGCCGGCTGGTTGTTCATCACCACCAGCGACGGCGCCGACAGCACCTGGGTGCGGCCGTTGGTTTCCAGGGCGTGCAGGGCCACTTGCAGGTTGGAACTGACGAAGGAGTAGAACAGCGAATCCGTCGCGCCCAGCCCTGCCCCGCCGCCGCCCAAGGCGCCTTGGCTGCCCGAGGCATTCGCCACCGTGGTGCTGGCGGAATTGCCCGCCAGGCGCCCCAGGTACCACTGCACGCCGAGGTCCAGCTCGCCGGTGAGCTTGACCTCGAGGATGCGGGTCTCGATCTGCACTTGCAGCGGTGGGTTGTCGAGGCGCTTGATCGCGGCTTCGATCTCTTTCCACTGTGCCGGGCGGGTGCGCACCAGCAGTTGGTTGCTGCTTTGTTGTGCGGTGATACGGGTGCCGGCCTCGAGGCTTTTGTCCGGCGCGGCGGATGGCGTTTCCTCGGTGGCTTCGGGCTCATCGGCAGGCGGTGGCGGAGTGTTCTGCAAGCCGCCGCCGCTGCTGTTGAGCGATGACAGGGTGGTGGTGCGCAGGCCCGGTGCGACTCTGGCCGGGGTGTCGTCCTTGATCGCGCCATTGCCGTAGATCTGCCGCAAGTATTTGGCCAGGTCGGAGGCTTTCATGTTGCGCACATCGTAGACGTACATCTGCGGCTCGTTGCCGCCGCCTTCATCGATGGTGCGGATCCAGTCGCCCACTTCGCTGAGGTACTGCGGCTGCGAAGAGATCGCCACCACCGAGTTGGTGCGCTCGATCGGCAAAAACCGCAGCATGCCGGCCAGGGGCATGCCGCTGTCCGGGCCGAACAGGCTCTGCAGCTCGGGCATCAGCTCGGCCACCGAAGCACGTTGCAGGCCGAATACGCCCACCGACATGCCCTTGAGCCAGTCCACGTCGAAGGTGTCGATGGTGTCCTGGTAATTGGCCAGTTCATCCGGGGTGCCCGCCAGGCTCAGCACGTTGCGCGCCGGGTCCACCAGCAAGAATGCGTTCTCCCGGGCGAACGGCTTGAGCAGTTTCTGCATCTCGGTCGCCGAGATATACCGCAACGCAAACAGCCGCGCCGACAAGCCGCTGGACGGCTTGGCCACCGGCATTTGCGGCACCAGCTTGCCCGCCACGGCCTGGTTGGCCGGCAGGATCACGTAGCGCTGGCCCTGGCGGATCATGGCGTTATCGGTCCACGACAGCAGGGTTTCGAGGATCGACAGCGCCTGCTGTTTGTCAACCGGCTTGGAGGTGGAAAAGCTGACATTGCCCTTCACGCCCTGGGCAATGCTGTAATTCTCATGCAGCAGGTCGCCCATCACGCTGTTGATCACCGCTTCAATGGGCTGGTCCTGGAAGTTGAACACGATATCGCCGCTGCCCTCCTCCTTCCCCTGCGCCGTGGCGGCGGGCTGGCGCACGAACTGCTGGTTGCCGCGAATCAGCTGGCGCTGCGGCGGCGCAGGGATGGCCGCTTGCGGGTTTTCGGCCACGGGCGGTGCGCTGGGCGGTCGTTGCGAACCGGTGCCTTGCATGGCTTCGTGGAGCAGATCGTCGTCCGGCTCGAGACGATCGGGAAAGGCGCCACAGCCACCCAGGGCAATGGCGGTGGCCAGGCAAAACGTTGAGGTGCGCAAATCGATCAAGGGAGGGGCTCGCGGGGAAGAGAAGTCGGTGGGCGGGAGGACGGCGGCGGCAAGCGCCTGGCGTAGAGGCTCAAGGTTTGCGTGCGGCCGTCCAGCACAAAACGGGCGTATTGCGGGGTCAGGTGTTCCAGGCGCCAGCCATTGGGCAGGGTCTGCCCCAGGCGCACAGTCAACGCGCGGCCATCGGCCTGCTTGAGCATCGCCATCTGCAGGTTGCCGGTGATCATGATCCCGCTGAGGGTCAGGTTGGCCAGGCTCGACACCTGGGCCTTGCCGACCACGCGATCGGGGCTGCGATCGGGGCTGAACAGCGGCGCCTGCCAGGTGGCGGCGAGGCTTTCCAACGGCACGCTGGGCGCCACCTGCACGCTGGCCGAAGGATGGGCACGCGCGGCGGGCTCGGGCAGCCACTGCGGTTCATCGCCGATGCTGCTAAGGATCACCGCCATCAACACGCCCAAGGCGGCAGCCAGGACCAGCAGGCCCCATTCAAGGGGGCGCAAGGCACTGATCATCGCGCCCCCTGCGGTTGCAGGTAGCCGCGCACCAGCAGGTGCACCACCAGTTGGCCCGCGCCGCCACTGGCCGGGGCCTGCTGGGCACGGCGCACGCGCAGTGCATCGACGAACAGGAACGGCGGCTGGTATTCCAGCTCGTGCAGGATCGCCGTGAGCGGCTCGATGGCGCAGTTGAGGGTGAGGCTGACCTTGACCTGGCGATAGGGCTCGCCGTCGTCCTGCTCCGGGGTGATCGGCTGGCGCTGGGTCAGGCTGCAGCCGCCGCCGAGGTTGGCGTGGCTGTTGATCAGGTCGGCGAGGCGTTGCATCAGGTCGGCGGCGACCACGTCGGGGTCATCCCCGGGCAACAGGCTGGTGCTGCTGGCCGGGTCCTGCCTGGCCTGCTCCAGTTGCTGGCGCAGGGAATCGCCCTGGCGCAGCACGCCGGCGTAGCGTTGCTGCTGCTCGCGCAGTTGCTCGGCCTGTTCGCCCATGGCGCGCAGGGGGCCGGCGAACCAGCTGTCGATCAGCAGCCAATAGGCCGCGCCGACCACCATGGCCAACAACAGCAAGGCCGCGCCGCGACGTTCACGGGGTGTGAGGGGTCGGCGCATCGGCGGCCTCCTGGCGTAGATGAGCGCGCAAGGCAAACTGGTCCTTGCCGGTGCGGGCATCGGGTTGAATCACCCCTTCGAACTGGGCGTTTTCGAGGCTGTGGCAGCCCTTGATCCGGGTAATCAGGGCGCTGGCCTTGGCGCTTTGCCCGGCAAACGAAATCTCGCCGTCCTTCACATCCAGCTGGTCGAGCCAAGTGTCGGCGGGCAGGCAGGTGGTCAAGTCATTGAGCAGCGCAGCCAGGGGCGGTTGTGCCAGTTTGCGCCGGGTCAGGTACTGCGCCGCACCACGTGTCGTGAGCAGTTGCTGGCGCAGCGCATGCACCTGCGCGACCTCGGCCTTTTGTTGCTGGACACTGGCGTGCATGGCGTCGAGCACGCGTTGGCGGTCGTTGAGCCACAGCAGCATCGCCGCGATCAGCAAGGCGCCGCACAGCCACGGCAGGCTGCGTTGCAAGCCCTTGCCCACCGGGCGTTGACGCGGACGCAACGGCGCCGGAAGCAGGTCGATGCCCAGATTGGCCACATCCACCCGATGGGGATGCAGGCCGAACGCTGCGCAGTCGATAAGGATCTGGTCCAGGCGCTCGCGCAGGATGGCGACCAATGTCACCTCAAGGTGGCTGGACGTGCGCCGCTCCTGGCGGGCGACGAAGTACAGCTGTTCGGCTTCGAACGGCGTGTAGCGGTCCAGTTCATAGCCGACCACGGCGTTGAGATTGCGCGCGGCTGCCAGCGGCAGTTGCACGGTTTGCAGCAACACCGCCTCGGGCGCGAGCATCAGCACCTGGCGCGTGCTATCCACGGCAACCGGCGCCGTCAGCGGCCACGGGTGGATCTGCTCCGGCGGTTCGCGCAGCACCAGCCAACGCGGCAGGCAACCGCGCAGTTCCGCGAGCCACAGGCGCCAGCCTTGTTGCAGCAGGCTGCCACGCCAGTGCCGGGCGATGGGTTCGAGTCGATTCATTCTTGCCAACGCAGCACCCGGTAGGGTTGTGCGCTGTCCTCCGATGGGCTCAATAAAACCGTGACTTGCAGCCGGGCCTGATAGCCGCCGGGGCGTTGGGCGCGGCTGTCTACCACCAGCACTTCACCCGGGTCGGCGCCCTCGGCGTCCGCGTGTGGCAGGTTGAGCGCCTGGCGCATCAAGGGGCTGGCGAAGGCCGGGTCGGGGCGATCGAGGTCGCTCCACAAGGTGATCTCGGGCAGCAGTTGGCTGTACAGCGCCTGGGTCATGCCGGGCAACTGGCGCACTTCTTCCAGCACCCGAAACGGCGCCAGGCCCTGGTTGCGTCGCGCCTCCAGCGCCTTGACCCACTGCCCGGCCTCGGCCGGACTGGCGCCGCAGGCGAGGGCCAGGCGCATGAGGTCCTGCGCCTCGGCGTTGATCAGGTAGAGCTTGCCGCGCTCGCTGCGCAGGTTCACCTGCACCTGCGCGTCATCAAAACTCAAGGCCCTGTCGCGGCCATCGGCGATCCAGTGTCGATCAGCCATGGCCATGGCGATGCCGGCTTCGGCGGCCAGTACGGTCTGGGTGTGCTGGCGCAGCCACAATGCCTGGCGGCTTTCCAGTTGCACCCAGCCGGCCAGGCCGCCGAGCAACACGGCGAGCAAGGCCAGCACCCACAGCACCAGCAGCAGCGCGGCACCGCGCTGGCGCCTCATTCCTCGACGCTCCCGCTGGACAGGTTCAGGCGCAGGGCAATCACCTGGGTCACCCAGGGCACCGGTCCGTCGACATGCGCGGCGATACGCACCGCCGCCGGCAGGCGCCGGGGCCACGGCCAGGTGTCGATCCAACCAGTCGGTTGGCCCAGCGGGGATAGCCCGCGATAGCTCAATTGCAACCTTTGCAGGTGGTCGAGCAGCACCTGCGGCTCATCACGCGCGACGGTGCTGGCCGATTCCAAGCGCGAAAACGCCACCTGCAATTGCTGCCCGGTCCTTTGCACCGTGAAGCGTTGAATGCCGCCGCCGAGTACACCGGGCAAGGTCGCCACAAACTGCAGGCGCTCGGGCGTGCCGACAAAAAACCCATCGGCCTGGCTGTCGTCCTCGGTCACGTCCAGGGGCAGCGCTTCGCTGATCGCCGTGCGCAAAAACTGCTGGGCGGCGCGCCTTTCATCCAGGCTGACTGTGTAGCGCTGGGCCTTGGCCACCGCGCGATTGGCGCCCAGCAATGCGCCGCCCACCAGCACCAGCAACATGCTGAGCAAACTCAGGACCACAAGGATTTCCAGCAAGGTGAAGCCCTGCTCGCGGCGCGTCACAGGCGTGCCTTCAGGGTGCTGAAGTGCGCCTGGTGCTGGCCTTCGCGCACGCTCAGGTCGAGGCGAAACAGCTGCGGCTGCTGGCGGGTACGGGTCAGTTGCCAGTGGATGCCATCCAGTTCGCCCTGGCTGCGCCCTTCGACCAGGCGCCCGGCCGCTTCCTGGTCCAGCACGGTGAGCGCCACGTGGGTGAGCCGATCGCTGCGGGCGACGTGTGCCAACGAGCGCGCGCTCTGGCCGAACGCGACCAGCAGCACCGTGCTGCACACCGCCATCAGCGTCAACGCCGCGAGCATTTCGAGCAGGGTGAATCCCGCCTGGCGTTTCATGGCAGCACCCGGGACTGGACGCTGCCGGTCAGCCAGCCGATATCAATGCGCCAACGTCGACTGCCGTTGGCCAGCACCAGATGGCCGCCGGTGGAACTGCCATCGGGGTAAAACTCGATGGCCGATCCCGCCTGTTCAGCCGTGTGCAAACTGACCTGCAACTCAGGCGGCCAGTGTTGCAGCGCACGGCCCGGTGCCTGGAAAGTCCTGCCCGGCAAATCGAACGCCGTGCGCGCTACCTGGCCGTCGACAATCGCCCCGGCCCGCGTGGTGCGCAGCGCATCGACCAGTTGCCCGACCACCCGCCGCTCCTGCGCCGCCTGCAGCCCCTGGCGCACCCCCAGCCCCAGCAGCCCGGCAGCGACGCCCAGCAGCAGGATCACCACCAGCATCTCCAGCAGGGTAAAGCCGCGCTGGGCCATCGCCGGGTTACTCCCAATTGCCCAGGTCGGCGCTGTAGCCGTCGCCGCCCGGTTGGCCGTCCTGGCCGTAGAAGATCAGGTCGAAAGCGCCGTGTTCACCGGGGAAGCGATAACCGAAGGCGTGGCCGAACGGGTCCTTGAGGTCCGACGGCTTGGCATATGGCCCGGCCCAACTGGCCGCGTTGCCGGGCTTGTCCACCAACTGCTGCAGGTTGTTGGGCGGCGAGCCGACATCCAGGGCGTAGCTGTCGATTTTCATGCTCAGGCTCGCCAGCTGCGCCTTGCCCGCGCCGTATTTGCCCTTGTCCACATTGCCGCCGACCTGGCGTACCACAATGGTTGCAACGATGCCGAGCAGCACGATCACCGCGAGCATTTCCAGCAGGGTGAAACCGCGTTGGCGGCGTGAAGATTTCATCGGTGTGGCTCCTTGAAGGTTCATATATTGCTGGTCAGGCTCATCAGCGGCAGCATGATCGCCAGCATGATCACTGCCACCAGCACGGCCATGACCACAGTCAGCGACGGCACCAGCGCGGCGAGCAGGCGGTCGATGCCGCGCTTGGCCTCGACGTCGAAAATGTCGGCCACCTTGAGCAGCATGCTGTCCAGTTCACCGGCCTGTTCGCCGACCTCAATCATTTGCAGGGCCAGCTCCGGCAGCAGCGGTTGGCTGCCGAACGCGCTGGCCAGGGTGCCGCCGCCTTTCACCGACTCCGCCGCCTGCGCCACCTGGGCCTGCAGCGCGCGATTGCTGCAGACCTGCCGCGCGATCACCAGCGCTTGCAGCAGCGCCACGCCGTTGCTGAGCAAGGTGCCGAGGGTGCGCGCCAGACGCGCGGCTTCGACCCGCTGCAACAGCGGTCCGATCAGGCGCAGGCCGAGCAGGCGACGGTCGTGGCGTTGCCGGCGCAGGGGATCGCGCAGGCGCGCGGCGAGTGTCGAGGCCATCCCGATCAATGCCGCCAACACCGCCAGGCCATAGCGACCGAGGAACTGGCCGAGCGCGAGAATCACCTCGGTGATCCATGGAATCGGCACGCCCAGGTCCTCGAAGATCGGCACGAATTGCGGCACCACATACGCCAGCAGCAGCGCCAGGGAACCGAGCACGCCGACCACCAGGAACGCGGGATAGATCAGCGCATTGATCACTTCGCCCTTTAATAACTGGCTGCGCTCCAGGTAATCGCTGAGCTGGCGCAAGGTGCTTTCCAGCGCGCCGCCAGCTTCACCGGCACGCACCATGCTCAGGTACAGCGGGGAAAAGTTGTCGCCCTCTTGCGCAAGCGCCGCGGATAACGTCTGGCCTGCCTTGACCTGCTCGCGGATGCGTTCGATCAACGCGCGCACCGCGGGCGGGCCGGGCTGTTTGAGCAACAGGCCGAGGGCACGTTCCAGGGGCTGGCCGGCGCCCAACAGCGTGGCCAGTTGCTGGGTGAAACTCACCAGCGCTGCGCCCTTCAACGGCCCGCGCGTGTTGCGCAGCAGCCGGCTGCCCGCCGCTTCGATGTGCAGCAGCAACAAGCCGCGCTTGTGCAAGGCGGCGACGGCGGCAGCCTGGTCGGCGGCATCCAACGTGCCGCTCTGCTTGGCACCCTGGCTGTCCAGGGCGCGGAATTTGAACAGGCTCACGCGCCCTCTCCACGGGTGACGCGCAGTACTTCTTCCAGCGAGGTAATGCCCGCCAAGGCCTGGCGCAGGCCTTCTTCATGCAAGGTGCGCAGGCCGGCACGACGGGCGGCCTGCTCCAGGGTGTCGGCGTCGGCGTGGCGCATCAGCAGGCTGCGCAGTTCATCGTTCATCACCAACAGTTCGGTGATGGCGCTGCGGCCGTGATAACTGCCACGGTAGAGCAGGATCGGGCGCTGGTCGGTCAGGCGGTCGAGGCCATGTTCCTCGACCAGCTCCGGCGGTGCTTCGAACGCCACGCGCGTGGCCGGATCCAGCCGTCGCACCAGGCGCTGCGCCAGGATGCCGCTGACGGTCGAGGCGATCAGGTAGCTTTCCACGCCCATGTCCAGCAGCCGCGTGATACTCGCGGCGGCGCTGTTGGTGTGCAGGGTGGACAGCACGAGGTGGCCGGTGAGGGAGGACTGGATAGCGATGCGGCAGGTTTCGAGGTCGCGGATCTCGCCGATCATGATCACGTCCGGGTCCTGGCGCACGATGGAGCGCAGCGCACCGGCGAAGTCCAGGCCGATGGCCGGCTTGACCTGGATCTGGTTGATGCCTTCGAGCTGGTACTCCACCGGGTCTTCCACGGTGATGATCTTGCGTTCGGTGGTGTTGAGCCGCGCCAACGCGGTGTACAGCGTGGTGGTCTTGCCCGAACCGGTGGGCCCGGTGACCAGCAGGATGCCGTGGGGCCGCTCCAGCAGATCGAGGAAGGCCGCCAGGCGCTGGCCGTCGAAGCCCAGGCTGGGGAAGTCGAACTGCACGGTTTGCCGGTCCAGCAGGCGCATCACCACCGACTCGCCGAAACTGGTCGGCACCGTGGAGACCCGCAAGTCCAGTTCCTTGCCCTGGATACGCAGCATGATCCGCCCGTCCTGGGGCAGGCGTCGCTCGGCGATGTCCAGGCGCGCCATGATTTTCACCCGCGAGATCACCGCCGCCGACGAACTGGCCGGCGGTGCCTCGGCGTCGTGCAGCACGCCGTCGATGCGGTAGCGCACCTTGAGCTGGCTTTCGAAGGGTTCGATATGGATATCCGACGCGCGCTGTTCCACGGCGCGCTGCAGGATCAGGTTGACCAGCCGAATCACCGGCGCTTCGGAGGCCATGTCCTTGAGGTGTTCGATATCTTCCAGCGCGCCGCCCTGCTCATCGAGGTTCTCGATCAGCGTGCCCATGGCGGAACGCCCCTGGCCGTAATAGCGCTCGATCAGCGTGTCGACTTCAGTACGCGGGCCGATCGCCAGCCACACCGGCACCTGGCAGGCGTAGGCCAGGGCCTGGAACGGATAGGCCTGCGCCGGGTTGGCCGCGAGCACGCGCAGCCCGCCCTGGTTCCAGCCCATGGGCACCACCTGGTAGTGGCGCATGAAGCGCTCGGTGAGCGCCGGCAAAGGGTCGAGCAGCGGCGGCGCGGCATCCGCCAGCAACAGCGGCGCACCGAGCAGGCCGGCCCAGGCACGCGCCAGCTCGATTTCCGAGACCAGCCCCAGGCGCGTCAGCAGCCCCAGCAGGTCGTCGGCATCGGTGGACAAGCGTCGGGCACGCTCCAGATCGACGGTTTTCAGCCCGGCGTGCTGCATCAGCCACGCGCACACTTGGTCGGTGTGCGGTATCTGCAGATGGCAGGCATCGATAGGCATGGACGACATAGTAGTGGGTGTCTGATTGCGAGAAAGTATGGCTATTTGGAACTACTGGGCATTAAAGGTAAAAGGCCATTAGTTCGCCACGCCGCAGTCGAAGTTAACCGGGGTTATCGACTGGAAGTTACAACGCTAGTTCCGGAAGCTCGGAAACAAACTGAAAAGAATAGCCAAGGACTGTCCCGGATTTCCGGTACAACCCTTGATTTAAAGCCTTCTTTACCTGCCGTCAGGAATTGGCTAATTGCAATTAGCCACGTGCTTAGTTATTCAGGCACTTTCGCGCTCGATCAAGCGACATTGCAAAAGATTCAAGCGCTGAACTTCCTCTTCAACCGGCAATACGCCCAAACTTTGCAGAACCCGCGTCGCTGCTAATACACCGATATCCAGGGCCGGCGGTTTGATCGTACTGAGGCTCGGCAACAACATTTCGGCAAACGGATAATCGCCGAACCCCAGCACCGCGCAGTCCTGCGGGATCTTCACGCCGGCACGCTGCCCGGCCAACAGGCCGCCGGCGGCCAGGTTGTCATTGGCGAAGAAGATCGCGTCGGGCGGTGTCGCATGGCCCATCAGGGTTTCCATCGCCTGCTTGCCCGCTTCAAAGGGCGCGCGGTCAGCGTCGGGGGCGAATACCCAGGGGGCGACGCCCAACGCCGTCAGCGTCGCGGCGAACCCGTCTCGCCGTTCCAACGCGCTGAAGTCGCCCGGGGCGCTGTTCTGCACGAAGGCGATGCGCCGATAGCCCTGGCCATGCAGGTAGCGCGCGGCCGTGACGCCCACGTCGTAGTGGGAAAAGCCGATCTGCAACGGCTCGCGCTCGGGCACGTAGTCCCAGGTTTCCACCACCGGGATATCGACGTCGGCGATCATCTTTTCGGTGCCCGCGCTGTGGAAGCGACTGGTCAGCACCAGCGCCGCCGGTGACCAGCCGAGGAAGGCGCGCACCGCGCTTTCTTCCTGTTCGGCGCTGAAGTAACTGGACGCCAGCAACAGCTGATAGCCGTGGCGGCTGAGCGTGTCGCTGAAACCCTGGATGGTATTGGCGAAGATCGGCCCCGAGATGTTCGGGATCACCATCGCCACAATCCGTCCTCGCGCCGAAGCCAGCCCGCCGGCCACCAGGTTGGGCACATAGCCGAGTTCGGCGACTACCGCAGCGATGCGCTCGCGACGCTCGGGCGAGACCTGTTCCGGCTGGTTGAAATAGCGCGACACGGTAATCGCCGATACCCCGGCCTGGCGCGCCACGGTGTTCAAGGTGACGCGCCCGGCGCCACGGCGTTTGCGCGGTTTGTCTTCGCTCACGGGATGATCCTGTTAAAAACCAAAAAGAATATAGGGCTAATTTTTTAGTATTTGACGCTCTAAACCAGACCTACCAATAATGCCGATGTTAGCGCTAACAAAGCGCGTTGTCTGCTACTCGCTCGAGCGAATGCCCAAGACAGTTTCACAGGCGCTGACGGTCGCAAGAACCGCAGCGGTTCAGGGCATTTCTTTCGAGCGGACACAGCATGCACAGACGCACTCACTTGTTTTTACTCGCCGGTTTGACGGCGCTCCCCGTAACCGGCGCCTTTGCCGCCGACGAGGCGGAACCGACGCTCAAGTCCGTCACGGTCACGGCCACCCGCCGCGAAGAGTCGCTGCAAAAAGTCCCGGTGGCGGTCTCCGTCCTGGACGGCGAGCAACTGGAGCGCGACAACCGCAACGGCGTGGCGAGCATCGCACAACAAGTGCCGTCACTGAACTTCCGCACCGGCGCATCGAACAAGGACACGTCGCTGTTCGTGCGCGGCGTCGGCACCATTTCCACCTCCCCTGGCGTCGAGCCCACCGTGGCCACCGTAGTCGACGGCGTGGTCTACGCGCGCCCTGGCCAGGCCACCCTCGACCTGCTCGACCTGGAACGCATCGAAGTGCTGCGCGGCCCGCAAGGCACGCTGTTCGGCAAGAACGCCTCGGCCGGCGTGCTGAACATCACCAGCAAGGCGCCGACGGCCGAAACCCATGGCTATATCGACCAGTCCTACTACAGCGGCAATGAAAGCCGTACCCGCTTCGGTATCGGCGGCAGCCTGGTGCCGGACGTGCTCAAGGGCTCGATCAGCACGTTGTTCGGCAGCTACGATGGCAACGTCGACAACCAACATAATGGCCAGGAGGTCAACGGCTACAACCACAAGGGCATTCGCGGCAAACTGGAATTCACCCCGAATGACGACGTGAAACTGACCCTGATCGCCGACTACATGCAGTCCCACGACGATGCGCCGAATGGCGTGGTGAGCAAGTCCCTGACTCCGGCCTTCGCCAATGCGTTGAACCCGGTGCGCGCCTCCAGCGACAACCGTGATATCAACACCGACACCCGCAGCCATGTGGAAGACACCAACAAGGGCTTGTCTGCGCAACTGGACTGGAACCTGGGCGACTACACCCTGACCTCGATCACCGCCTGGCGCGGCTGGGACAACACCCAGTACCAGGATGGCGACCGCCTCGGCAGCGTCACCGCCGCGTTCCCCGGCACCGCCGACAAAGGCGAGCTGGCCTTCGACCAATACTCCCAGGAACTACGCCTGGCGTCGCCCAAAGGTGAATTCCTGGAGTACGTCGGCGGCCTGTTCTACATGCACGGCAAAGACAAAGAGACCTACCAGCGCACGCTGACGACCACCACACGCACGGACCGCGGCATCGCCGACTACAGCACCACCAGCGACAGCTACGCGGTATTCGGCGAGACCACACTGAATTTCACCTCGCGCTTTCGCGGCATCGCCGGCCTGCGCTATACCCACGACGACCTGAAATACGATCACCGTCGCACCTCCACCTCGGCCACCCTGGTCAGCGGGATTCAACCGGCCACCTCGAGTTCCGGCTCGGTGGATGAGGATGGCTGGTCCGGTCGCCTCGGCGTGCAGTACGACATCACCGACAACATCACCAGCTACCTCACCTACTCGCGCGGCTACAAAGGCCCGGCGTACAACGTGTTCTTCAACATGCTGGCGCGTGACACCGACGCGCTCAAGCCGGAAACCTCCAACACCTGGGAAGCCGGGATCAAGGCCACGGCCTGGAACAACCGCCTGACCACCAACCTGGCGGTGTTCCACAGCGATTACGACAACTACCAGGCCAACTTTTTCGACACGGTTGCCGGGCAGGTGGTCACGCGCCTGATCAACGCCGGCAGCGTCAGCACCGAGGGCGTCGAACTGGATTACGCCTTGCAGGCCACCCAACAGCTAAAATTCTCGGGTGCCCTGGCCTACACCCGTGCACGCATCGATGAATTCGCCTGCCCGGCGGGCGCGGCGGCCACCTGTAATGTCAATGGCAAGCCGCTGCCGTACAGCCCGGACTGGAAAAGCTACGTGCGCGCCGACTACACAATCCCGCTGGATAACGGCCTGGACATCGAACTGGGCACCGATTACAGCTGGCAGAGCGAAGTGCAGTACGACATCAGCCAGAATGTCGACACCAAGCAAGGCGCCTACGGCATCTGGAACGCCAGCGTGGCCCTGGCCGACTACAGCAACGGCTGGCGCGTGGCGTTCCTGGCCAAGAACCTTGCCGACAAGTCCTACTCACCGCTGCTGGCCACCGGCGGCAACTACATCTACCGCGCCGTGCCCCGTGACGATGAACGTTACTTCGGCGTGCAACTGCGCAAGGATTTCTAAGCATGAGCCGTCAACTGAAACTCGGCGCCTTCCTGATGGCCACCGGGCACCATGTCGCCGCCTGGCGCCACCCGGACGTACCGGCGAATGCCGGGCTGGATTTCGCCCAGTACAAACACCTGGCGCGCGTGGCCGAGGCGGCGAAGTTCGATGCGCTGTTCGTGGCGGACAGCATCGCTGCGGCCACCGGTGAGGTCGCCAGCCATATGGCGCGCTCGGACCATTTCGAACCGCTGACATTGCTGTCGGCGTTGAGTGCAGTGACGGAGCATATCGGCCTGATCGCCACGGCGACCACCAGCTATAACGAGCCTTACCATGTGGCGCGTAAATTCGCCTCGCTGGACCACTTGTCCGGCGGGCGCGCCGGCTGGAACCTGGTGACCTCGGACAACGCCGCCGAAGCGCAGAACTTCGGGCGCGAGGAACACCTGGGCCATGCTGAGCGCTACAGCCGCGCGCGCGAGTTTCACCAAGTGGTCACCGGCCTGTGGGACAGCTGGGAAGACGATGCCTTTGTGCGCGACAAATCCAGTGGCACCTATTACGACCCGAGCAAGCGGCATGTGCTGGAGCATGTCGGCGAACACTTCCGGGTCAAGGGCCCGTTGAATGTGGCGCGCTCGCCCCAGGGCCAGCCGGTGATCGTGCAGGCCGGCTCTTCCGAAGCGGGCCGCGAGCTGGCCGCGCAGACCGCCGAGGTGGTGTTTACCGCGCAGACGTCGCTGGCGAATGCCCAGGCGTTCTATGCCGACCTCAAGGCGCGGTTGAGCCGGTATGGACGTGAGGCGGACGCGCTGAAAATCATGCCCGGCGTGTTTGTGGTGGTCGGGCAGACCGAGGCCGAGGCGCAGGCCAAATTCGCCGCGTTCCAGGCGCTGGTTGAACCTGAAGTGGGCGTCGCGCTGCTGGGGCGCATGCTGGGCAATTTCGACCTGTCCGGCTACCCGCTGGACGGGCCGTTGCCGGCGCTGCCGTTAACCGACAGCGGGCAGCGCAGCCGCCAGCAGCTGTTGAGCGAACTGGCCGAACGCGAGCATCTGACACTGGCACAACTGGGCCGGCGAATTGCCGGCGGTCGCGGGCATTACAGCCTGATCGGCACACCCACGCAGATCGCCGACGAGCTGCAGCGCTGGTTCGAACAGGGTGCAGCGGATGGTTTCAATATCCTCGTGCCGCATCTGCCCGGGGGGCTGGAAGACTTTGCCCGCGAGGTGGTGCCCGAGCTGCAACGGCGCGGCCTGTTTCGCACCGAATACAGCGGCTCGACCTTGCGCGAAAACCTCGGTTTGGCGCGCCCGCAAAATCGCTTCAAGGAGGTTCAGGCATGAGGATTGCCGCGTTATTGCTCAGCCTGCTGGCGGTTACGCACACCGCGTTGGCGGCCGCACCCGACACTTTGCGCATCGGCTACCAGAAAGGCTCGATCGCCCTGGTGCTGGCCAAGGAACATGGTTTGCTCGAACAGCGCTTTCCGCAGACGACCGTGAAGTGGATCGAATTCCCCGCCGGCCCGCAGATGCTCGAAGCGCTCAACGTCGGTGCGCTGGACGTGGGCTCGACCGGTGACATCCCGCCACTGTTCGCCCAGGCCGCCGGTGCCGACCTGGTCTACATCGGCGCCGAGCCCCCCAAGCCCAGTGCCGAAACCATTCTGGTGCGCAACGACAGCCCGCTGCATTCAGTGGCGGACCTGAAGGGCAAGAAAGTCGCGTTCCAGAAAGGCTCCAGCTCTCACAACCTGATCCTGCGCGCCCTGAATAAAGCCGACCTGAGCTACAAGGATATCCAGCCGGTGTACCTGCCCCCCGCTGACGCGCGCGCGGCGTTCGAACAAGGCAGCGTGGATGCCTGGGCGATCTGGGAACCCTACTCGTCACTCGCCTTGAGCCAGAGCCCCAGCCATGTGCTGGCCAACGGCGAAGGCCTGGGCCTGTCGGGGCCGGTGTATACCGCGCGGCGCGAATATGCGAACGCCAACGGCGGCTTTATCCATGATCTATTGGAGGAACTCAGCAGCGCCGAAGCCCTCACCCGCAGCCAGCGCGAAGACAGCCTGCGCGTGCTGACACAGTTCATGGGCCTGCCCCGCGAAGTGATCGCACGCTACATGGATAACCGCCCGCCTTCGCCGATCTTGCCGATTGATGAGGGGATCATTAACGCGCAGCAGGCGACGGCAGATTTGTTCTTTCAGAACCACCTGCTGCCCAAGGCGATTGAAGTAAAGAAGGCAGCGTGGAGTGTTGACGCTCGCTGATAGCAGTACCGCGGAGATGCCCATGAAGGCGGTGGGTCAGTTGACCTTGTATCGACGGATAGCCCGCCATCGCAGGCAAGCCAGCTCCCACAGGTTGGACGGTGCCCTGAGCCACAATACAAAACCCATGTGGGAGCTGGCTTGCCTGCGATAGCGGTCGGTCAGCCACTGCATGAGATGGCTGACACAACGCCTTCGCGAGCAAGCCCGCTCCCACAGTTTTGATCATCGTCCGGGTTCGGATTCGAGGTGTTTCGCCAACATTCGCGCCGACGATACGACCCGGTTCGAACTTGAAATACAACCCAAATGTGGGAGCTGGCTTGCCTGCGATAGCGGTCCGTCAGCCACTGCATAAGGTGACTGACACACCGCCTTCGCGGGCAAGCCAGCTTCCACAGTTTTGATCGCCGTCCGGGTTTGGATTCGAGGTGTTTCGCCAACCTTCGCGCCGACGATACGACCCGGTTCGAACTTGAAATACAACCCAAATGTGGGAGCTGGCTTGCCTGCGATAGCGGTGGATCAGCCACTGCATGAGGTGACTGATACACCGCCTTCGCGAGCAAGCCCGCTCCCACAGTTTTGATCGTCGTCCGGGTTTGGGATTTGGGGTGTTTCGCCAACATTCGCGCCGACGTACGACCCGGTTCGAACTTGAAATACAACCCAAATGTGGGAGCTGGCTTGCCTGCGAAGGCGGTGGGTCAGCCACTGCATGAGGTGACTGACACACCGCCTTCGCGAGCAAGCCCGCTCCCACATTTTCTAACCGAGCCGGGTGCTCTTCTCGACCAGGCACATGGGCGTGCCCGCCACCGGCTCCTGCATGATCTGCACTTGCACTTCAAACACCTGGCGCATCAATTCGGCACTGATCACTTGCTCCGGCGCGCCATCGGCCACCAGCTTGCCGCCGTGCATCACCGCCAGGTGATCGGCGTAGCGGCAGGCCTGGTTGATGTCGTGGAGCACGGTGATCACCGTCTTGCCTTCGGCGGCGAGTTCGCCCATCAGGTCGAGCAGTTCGACCTGGTGGCTGATGTCGAGGTAGGTGGTGGGTTCGTCGAGCAGCACCACGGGCGCGTTCTGCGCCAGCACCATGGCCAGCCAGGCACGTTGGCGCTGGCCGCCGGACAGGTCGGCCAGGGCACGGTCGGCCAGGTTATCCAGTTCCAGGCGCTGCATGGCCTGGGTCACATGAGACTGGTCGTTGCCGCTCAGGCGCCCCCACAGTGAGTTGTGCGGGCTGCGACCGTAGGCGATCAACTGGCGCACGCTGACGCCCTCCGGCACCGGCAACACCTGAGGCAGAAACGCGACCTGTCGGGCCAGTTGGCGGGCAGACAGGCTCGCATAGGCCTGGCCATCCAAGGTCAACTCACCCTGGGTCGGCTTGAGAATGCGCGCAAATGCCTTGAGCAAGGTGGACTTGCCGCAGCCGTTGGGGCCGATCAACGCGGTGACCTTGCCCACCGGCGGCGCGAACGACAGGCCCTGCACGATGCGCGTCGCGCCGTAACCGATATCGAGCTGTCGTGCGTGGAGAATACTCATGTGATCAGCCCTTGAACCGTGCCAGCAACCAAAGAAAATACGGCGCGCCAATCACCGCCGTGAGCACCCCCGCAGGGATTTCGCTGGGCGCAATCAAGCTGCGCCCGAGGGTGTCGGCGAGCACCAGCAGCAGCGCGCCGATCAGCATCGCTGCCGGCAGCAAATAGTGGTGATGCCCGCCCACCAGGCGCCGCGCCATGTGGGGTGCGACCAGGCCGATAAACCCGATCGGGCCGATCACGCCCACCCCCAGGCTGGTGAGCAGCACCGCGCAAGCCATTGCCAGCCAGCGCGTGCGGCCGAGCGCGGTGCCCAGGCTGTGGGCGGCTTCATCGCCCAGGGCGATCAGGTTCAGCGGCTTGGCCAGGCACAAACCCAGCGGGATCAGCACCAGGAACGGCAGCACCAGCGCCACATGGTGCCAGTTGCGGCTCCACAGACTGCCGGTCAGCGCGAGCAAGGCGGTGTTGATATCCAGCGGATGGGACAGGATCAGAAACTCGGTGACGCTGGACAAGGTCACCGCAATCGCCACCCCGGACAGCGCAAAGCGCACCCCGGAAAAACTCACACCGGTGCTGTACAGCGCCAGCAGCAACGCGCCGCCGGCACCGCCCAGGCACGCCACCAGCGGCAGCCAGGCGATCGGCAGGTGCGGCCAACCGATGATCGCCACGGTCAGCGCCAATCCCGCGCCTTGGGTCACGCCGAGGATTTCCGGCGAGGCCAGCGGGTTGCGAATCACCCCCTGCACAATCGCCCCGGCCAGGCCGAATGCGCAGCCTGCGAGGATCGCGATCAGGCTGCGTGGCAGGCGGTGGTTCCACACTTCAAAGTCGAGCGCGTCATGGGCCAGCAGCCGGTCCAGCACGGTCTCCGGAGCGAGCCAAACGGTGCCTGCGCTGAGGCTGACAAAGGTCGCCAGCAGCAACAGGCCGAGCAACAGCCAGAGGCGCAATCGTGGCTGGGTCATAGGGTACGCCTGGCGAGAAAGAGGAAGAACGGTGCACCAATCAACGCGGTGACCACCCCGGCCGGGGTTTCCACCGGGAAGGCCACGGCGCGGCTGAGCAGGTCGGCGCCCAGCACGATCACCGCACCCAACGCTGCGCTCAGCGGGATCAGCCAGCGGTAATCGTTGCCGAGAAACTGGCGCAGGATATTCGGCGCGATCAGCCCGACAAAACCAATCGGCCCCACCGCGCAAACGCTAGCGCCCACCAGCAACAGGCTGGCGACAAACACCTGCAGGCGCAGGCTGGCGATGCCCACGCCCAACGAGCGCGCGGCGTCTTCGCCGAGGTTGATCAGGTTCAAGCGCGGCGCGCACCACAGCGCCCACAGGCCGCCGATCAAGGTGCACGGCCAAAGCAATTGCACCTGCGCCGCACCGACGTTGGCCAGGGAACCGGCCAGCCAGTTCAACACGCTTTGCGCCTGGGCCTCGACCAGGATCACGGTGAGGCGGGTCAAGGCTGCACACAGGGCTGCGACGGCAACGCCCGCCAATACCAGGCGCCCCTGGGCCGTGGTCGGCGACCAGGCACCGCCGAGGCTGAACACCGTGATCCAGGCCAGTGCGCCGCCCAAGCAGGTCATCAGCAAGGCGCCACCGGCGAACGGCAACGCGACCAACCCGGTGGAAAACAACGCAAGCCCCAACGCCGCCCCCGCCGTCACGCCGAACAACGAAGGCGATGCCAGGCGGTTGCGGGTGATGCCTTGCATCAGCGCCCCGGCCAGGCCCAGGCAAGCCCCCACCAACGCCGCGCACACCGCACGCGGCACACGCAACTGAGCCACGATATAGGCCATGTTGCCGCCGACACGGCCCTGATGAACCAGGCCGTTCCAGGCATCCGCCGCCGTCAGGGTGAACGGTGACCAGCTGTACAACGACAGCCAGAACAACCCGGCGCCGAGCAGCAGAATGCCGGCTGCCGCCACACTGCGCGCCATGCTTATTGGCTCAGTACGGCTTTACCGCCCTTGAGAATCGCCAACGCGTCTTCGGCGATCTGCTCCGACGCCAGCACCCCACGGTTACGCGCCCAGCTGTCGCCATCCACTTCGGCCACCTGCTGGTGACGTACGGCGCCAAGCACTTGCCACAGCGGCTGCTTGCTCCAGCTGTCGACGATGCTCGGGCGGCGGTAATGGCCGACCAGCAACCAACCCGGGTCGAGGGCGAGGAGTTGCTCCAGGCTGACGAACTCGGTCGGCGCCGCATTCGCGCGTACCGCTGGCACCTTCAGGCCGATCGCCTGCAGTACGCTGCCCGCGTAGGAGTCCGGGCCGTGCACCGAGAAGCTGTCTTCCCGCGCGACACCAAACAATACGTTGGTACCGGCGGGGATCTGCGCGGCGATTTTTTTCAGGTTGTCGCGGTTCTGCGCGATACGCGCTTGCATCTGCGGGCCTTTGCCGAGGGCCTTGCCGATCAGTTCGGCGGACTTGAGGCTGCCCTGGTAATCCTCGCCGCGCGAGGGCAGCAACAGGGTCGGCGCAATGCTTGCCAAGTCGCTGTACAGCGCCTGATGACGGTTAAGGTCGGCAACGATCAAGTCCGGCTTGAGCCGAGCGATTTCCTCGATGCTCGGCTGCGAACGCAAGCCTACGGACTGCCACTGGCCGATGGCTTGGCGCACCCTGGGCAGCACGCGGTTGGCGTCGCCATCGTCGGCGGCGCCAACGGGTGTGACGTCGACGGCGGCCAGGCTGTCGAGAAAGGAGAACTCCAGCACCACCACGCGCTTGGGCGCATCCGGCAGATGCACGGCGTGCTGGCCGTCATTGAGGTCGATGGGCGCAGCGCTTAACACGCTTGAAGAAAACGCCAGGAGGCAGGCGGCAAGGGTCGGGATGGAGCGCAGCATTCGCATGACAAGTACCTCGGCGTTAAAACACCCCGGCTAGACAGGCTGGGGAAAACGGCGGGTACTATTCCATATCGGCGCGGCGTGATCAAAAAACATTCTCATTTCCACCCTGGCAACGGGCTTGCTGTGCTGAGCAAGCCTGCTGGGGTCAGCAAACCTGTTGGGGTGAGCAGGTTTGTTTGAGCCAACAAACTTATTGTGGTGAGCACGTTTGTTGGAGTCAGCAAATTTATTGTGGTGAGCACGCTCCTGTGGCGAGCGGGCTTGCCCCGCGTTGGGCTGCGCAGCAGCCCCAAAACAGATCAGCATGGAATGCCTGGCACACCGCTTTTTGCTTGAAAGGGGCTGCTGCGCAGCCCAACGCGGGGCAAGCCCGCTCGCCACAAAAGATCCTGTGCACCCCGCCCTGCAGGCTCACCATAGAAAGCCTGCTCACCATAGAAAGCCCCTACCCAGGCATACCCGTCACAGCGATCAGAAATCGACAGTAGCCGAGAGCAAATACGTACGCGGTGTCGACAGGGTCAGCCCCGGCTCGCTGTCATCCGACGCTCCCGCCGAACTCCAGTAGCGTTTATCGGCGACGTTTTCCACGTTCGCGCGCAAGGTAATGTGCTTGTCATCCACCTTGAACGCATAGCGCGCGCCGACGTCGACACGGTTCCAGGCGTCGATCTCCTTGACGTTGGAGGTGTCCAGGTACTGCGAGCTGGAGTAGATGCCACGGCTGGTCAGGGTCAAGCCTTCGAGGCCCGGCACATCCCATTCGGCGCCGAGGTTGACGTTGTACTTGGGCGTGGCCGGCGCGCGGTTGCCGTTGGTGGCGCCGTTGGTGGTGTCCTGCAGCTTGCTGTCGATGTACATCACCCCGCCGAGCAGGCGTACGCCCTTGAGCGGCTCGCCGAACATGCTCAGCTCCGCCCCGGTGTTCTGGCGCTTGCCGTTGGGACCGAACACCGTCGTGATGGCATTGGTTTCGTAGGCAGGCTGCTTGATACGGAACACCGCAGCGGTCACCGCAAAGGCGCCGGCGTCGTATTTGGCGCCGACTTCCACCTGGCGGCTGATGAACGGCGGGAAGATTTCATCGTCGTTGGCCGAGGTCGACGGCGCGACCTTGCCCTGGCTCAGGCCTTCCATGTAGTTGGCATACAGCGACAGTTTGTCGGTGGCCTTGAACAACAGGCCACCGGACGGCGAGATCTTTTCTTCGTCATAGGCGGTGCGGCCTTTGACCCCGTTGTTCCAGTCATCCACCTTGACCCGCTGCCAGCGCGCGCCGAGGGTCAACAGCAGGCGGTCGTCAAAGAAGCCCAGGGTATCGGACAACGCCACGCCACTGAAGCGGTTCTCGGTGTAGACCTTCGGATCGGGGCGGGTTTGCACCGAGGGTGTCGGTATCTGCACAGGGTTGTAGAGGTTGCTGCGGCCCTGCGCATACCGTGCGCCGCCGTTTTCGAAATCCATATAGAAGTAGCTGGCGGCCAGGTTGACCTCATGGCTCACCGAGCCGGTCTGGAACCAGTTGCGCACGCCGGCGGTGTAGGTGCGCACATTTTCATCGCGGGTGAAATCGCGCGGCAGCACCAGGAAGTCGCCGGCGGCGTTGGTCACAGACACTGCATGGCGCAGGAAGTCGTGGTTACTTTTGCGCGCGCCCATACCGCCGTACAGCATCACGTTATCGCTGAGGTCGTACTCGGCGTTGACCGTCCCGAAGGTGTCGTTGGTGCTGGCCTTGCTCCAGGACTGCGCGTAATTGCGACGCACATCGTTGGCGCTCGGCACCGGCGCATTGGCTGCCACCTGCACCCGCTCCTGCGGGGCATCGGTGTCGCGCTCGGTGTGACCGATATCCGTGGAAAGACGCAGGCGCTCGCCACGAAAATCCAGGCCGAGCACGGCCATTTCACGGTCGACACTCTGGTGGTCCCACTCGGTGTCGCCGGACTGCTTGACGCCGTTGAAGCGGATACCGAACTTGTTGTCCTCGCCAAAGCGCCGCCCTACATCCACGGCGCCGCCGGCCTGGCTGTCGGAGGCCCAGTTGCCGGTAAACGAGTTGATGTCCTTGTCGGTGGCGCGCTTGGGCACCACGTTGATCCCGCCGCCCACGCTGCCACGCGGCGAGATGCCGTTGATCAACTGGGTCGGGCCTTTGAAGATGTCGACGCGGTCGGCCATTTCCATGTCGATGGTGTAGGTCGGCAACACGCCGTAGAGGCCGTTGTAGGCCACATCGCTGTTGAACAGGCTGAAGCCGCGGATGGTGAACTGTTCATAGCGCCCACCGGCCGGGTTGGTGGCGCGTACCGACGGGTCGCTGGCAATCAGGTCACCGAGCGTGCGCGCCTGCTGATTCTTCACCGCATCCTGGGTGTAGGTGGTCATGCTGAACGGGGTTTCCATGAAGTCCCGCGTGCCCAGCAGGCCCTGCGAGCCGCGCCGCGCCACCTGGCCACCGGCGTAGGTGTCGCCGTCGTAGAGGCCGGTGGTGCCGAGAATCGAGGTCGGCGCCAGCTCCAGGCTGCTGCCATCCGGTATCGGCACCAGCATGTAATCGCGGTCGCCCATCGGTTGCAATTGCAGGCCCGACCCTTGCAGCAAGCGGGCAAAGCCCTCCTCCACCCCATATTCACCGGACAAGCCACTGCTGCTGCGGCCGCTGACCAGCGCCGGGTCGACGGACAGGTTGACGCCCGACAACCCGGCAAACCGGGTCAGCGCCGCGCTCAGGCTGCCGGCCGGCACCTGGTAACTGCGCCGGGCGGCGGTGTCTTCGGCATAGCTGACGGGGACGAACAACGGGCTGGCGCTGAGGCTCAGCATCAGGCTCAGTTTCAGCAACGGGCGCAAGCGCAAAGGTAGAACTGCGGGCATTGGAGGAAGCTCTCGATTTTGTTCACTTGCCTGGAATGACAGGCGAGGCGAAAAAAGGGGACAGGCTTCGGCCAACTTTCTTCAACATCGCAGGGAAATGGCGACGCCACCTCCCTGAAAAATAGGGAAAAGAGCCACAAGAGTTTCGGATTTTTCGAAGCGTGCGTTTATGTAGTCTTTTTTATAAAGGAACTCCCACGAAGCTTCCGGGTCGGCTGATGTACCTATTTTCATTTCACTACACGGATGGGTCGGATGAAACAGATGTCCTTCGTCGAGACCGAGCATGCTGGCGCCGCCAAGGACGCTCTGTATGCCCGCCTCTCAGGCCCCAGGCACGCTAACGCAAGCCAGCAGGCTGTGCACGACTTTGATAGCTGTCGGAATATCGAATCAGGCGCCGTATTTATTATTGCCTCCGGCCTGTCGGCCAAGTCATTCCCGTTCGAAACGTTTGCGCACGTGCCTATGATCACGATGAATGGCGCTGTCTCGATGTTTCTGAACACAGACATCCAACCGTTTTTTTACGCCTGCACCGACAGAAGCTTCTCCAAGCAACAGCCGGATTTATTCAAATACGCCATGGCAACCAGCAAACGCGTGGCGCTGTGGGAGGACCATGCGCAATCGTCCCGTGCGCGTCCGACCGGGCAGCTCTATCGGCTGACCAAGGCGAAAAGACCCTCCTGGCTCGATGCGACCATGGGCAGACACGCTGCCCTGGTGGCTGACCACTCCCTGCTCGCAATGCGCAAAAGGCCGGTAGGCTTCAGCAAAGACATGAGCAAGGGCTTTTTCGACGCACGAACCGTGGCCTACCTGGCCATCCAGTTGGCCTACCACGCAGGCTTCACCAAGGTCTTTCTGGTCGGCGTCGACCTGCATGAAAATTCGGGACGGTTCTACGAGACCCAAGACTCGGTCAAGTCGCCCTGCGGGCTCGATGAGCACTATGAAACCCGCATCCTTCCCTCGCTCGAGCTGATGTCCAGGAAGGTCATGGGTAATGACTTCATGGTGTACAACTTCTCCGACTGCTCGCGGATCCCCGAGAGCGTCATACCCCGCGTGACGCTGGGGGAAGTCGAGGCGATGCTCCAGTAAGCCTACGCGCAGCACTTCCAGGGCCCAAGCCCTGGAGCGCGCCGATCACGCTCCCCCTTCAATCGCCGCGGCCGGGCAGCATGCCTGCGAGCACGTTGTCCTTGTCAATGAAGTGATGCTTCAACGCCACCAATGCATGCCCACCCACAAGTACCCCGCATAGCCAGGCAGTGTAGGTGTGGATGGCCTTCGCCAAGTCATAGAGACTTTGATCAGGCTCCACCAGCGGCGGCAACAGCAACAACCCGGCGAGCAGGATGGGTTTGTCTGCAACCGAACTCCAGTACCAGCCGGACATCGGCAACCCCACAAGCGCAACGCCGTACAACAGCAGATGACCGACGAACGCGCCCCGCTGCATCAGCGGGCTCATCGTCGCAGGCATCGCCGGGGCCGCATGTGTAAGACGCCAGCCAACACGCAGCACGATAAGCAAGAGCAGAACGCTGGCCATCGCCTTATGGACAAAGGTGAGCTGGTGCTGAGGGTTAAGCTCATCGCGCCAATGCACCGCCACAATCCCGACAAACCAAGCCACCACCCAGATCAGCGCCATGCCCCAGTGCAACCACTTCGCGGTGGCCGTATAGCTTTCTGCCTTCGACATTCGGATAGCCCTCCCTTTTTGAGAAGCTTGGATTATCGTCAATGGGCGTTATCGAAAAACCGTAAAATGCCGATGATGATGATCGAGTTTTCTGATTTTTCAGGGGGGACGGCGGGTATTCAGATAGGCTGCAGCGTTAACAAAGTGGGGACTTCACCGACCTTCGCGGCCAGCCTGCGAGGCGCGATTATTTTTTGCGGGCATGAAAAAGCCCAATCGTTTCAGATTGGGCTAAGTCATTGAAAAATATGGTCGGGACGGAGTGATTCGAACACTCGACCCCTAGCACCCCATGCTAGTGCGCTACCGGACTGCGCTACGCCCCGACTAGGCGTGTTACTGGGTTTGCTTCGCAACGAAGCGATCAGGAATATACCGCAAGCTTTTGAAATGTGGAAGTATTTTAAAAGCCGGATTTATTTCTTCAAAACCACCAGCACATCTTCGAGTTCGGAGATCATCTGGCGGATCAGTTGCTTGTATTGGGTGGTGTCATCTTTGGCTTCATCACCGGACATGCGCTGGCGCGCACCACTGATGGTGAACCCCTGGTCGTACAGCAACGCACGGATCTGTCGGATCATCAGCACATCCTGGCGCTGATAATACCGACGGTTCCCGGTGCGTTTGACGGGGTTGAGTTGAGGAAACTCCTGCTCCCAATAGCGCAGCACGTGCGGCTTTACCGCGCATAGCTCGCTGACTTCACCAATGGTGAAGTAGCGTTTGCCTGGGATGACGGGTAGCTCGTCGTTATGACTTGGTTCCAGCATAAGCCTCAACTCGGGCCTTCAACTTCTGCCCTGGACGAAAGGTGACCACACGGCGAGCCGTGATCGGGATTTCTTCTCCCGTTTTTGGATTGCGGCCAGGCCGCTGGCGTTTGTCCCGCAGGTCAAAATTGCCGAAACCGGACAATTTGACCTGCTCATTGTCTTCCAGAGCGTGCCTGATCTCTTCAAAAAACAGCTCGACCAATTCCTTGGCCTCGCGTTTGTTCAGACCCAACTCTTCGTACAGACGTTCCGCCATCTCAGCTTTCGTCAAAGCCCCCATACGTCACTTCCTTAACGTGGCGTTCAACCTTTGTTCGAGCGAGGTGAGGATATTTTGTGTCGTGGTATTCACCTCATCGTCATTAAGAGTGCGCGATGGATGCTGCCAGGTCAAGCCAACTGCAAGGCTTTTTCTATGCGGATCAATGCCTTTACCCTGATAGACGTCAAATAGCCTGAGGTCTGTCAGCCATTCCCCTGCATTTTCACGGATTACATCCAGAACGGCAGTGGCGGCCACTTCACGGTCAGCGATCAGCGCCAGGTCGCGACGCACTTCAGGGAAGCGCGACAACTCGCTGAATTTAGGCATCTTGCCCGCGGCGACTTCAGCCAGGACCAGCTCGAAAACGAAGACTGGGCGGTCCAGCCCCAGGGTTTTCGACAGCTCAGGGTGAATAGCCCCCACGAAACCCACCAGGCGACCTTCGCGCTCGATGCGTGCAGTCTGGCCCGGATGCAGTGCCGGATGCTGACCCGGTACAAAAGTGAAGTCATCCAACGCACCGGAAAAGCCCAATACTGCTTCCACGTCGGCCTTGACGTCGAAGAAGTCCACGCCATCGCGGCCCTGCGCCCAGCCTTCCGGCAGACGGCTGCCACAGACCACGCCCGCCAGCATTGGCTCTTGCTTGAGGCCGTCGAGTTGACCGACGAAACGCAGGCCGCTTTCGAACATGCGCACGCGGTCTTGCTGACGGTTCAGGTTGTGGGAAAGCGCCTTCACCAAGCCAGGCCACAGCGACGAACGCATGGCAGCCATGTCATTGGAGATCGGATTGGCCAACAGCAGCGGCTCGACGCCCGGGTTGAACAGTTCGAACTGCTTCGGGTCGATGAAGCTGTAGGTCACCGCTTCCTGGTAGCCACGGGCAACCAGCAGACGGCGCAACTCAGGCAAGTGCGCACGCGCCTCGGCCTTGGGTTGTGGTGCCAGGCGGGCTTGCGGGTAGCGAACCGGCAGACGGTTGTAACCGTATAGACGCGCCAGTTCTTCGATCAGGTCGACTTCCAGGCTGATATCGAAGCGATGGCTTGGCACTTCAACGTGCCACTGCCCTTCCCCACCGGCGGTAATACCCAGGCCGAGAGCGGACAACAGTTGCTCGATTTCAGCCGGCGCGATCACCAGGCCGAGCATCTGCTCGACGCTTTTGGCACGCAGGGTAATCGGCGCAATGGACGGCAGGTACTGCTCACTGACGGTTTCAGTGATCGGACCCGCTTCACCACCGGTGATTTCCAGCAGCAGGCCCGTGGCGCGCTCCATGGCTTCACGGGCGAGTTTCCAGTCCACACCACGCTCGTAGCGGTGCGAGGCATCGGTGTGCAGGCCGTAGGAACGCGCCTTGCCAGCGATGGCGATCTGGTCGAAAAACGCGCTCTCCAGGAAGATATCGCGGGTAGTCGCGGATACACCGCTGTGCTCGCCACCCATCACACCGGCAATGGCCAGGGCGCGGGAATGGTCGGCGATTACCAGGGTATCGGCACGCAGGCTGACTTCCTGGCCATCGAGCAGCACCAGCTTCTCGCCTTCTTCGGCCATGCGTACGCGGATGCCACCGTTGATTTCGGCGAGATCGAACGCGTGCAGCGGTTGGCCCAATTCCAACATCACGTAGTTGGTGATGTCGACAGCGGCATCGATGCTGCGCACGTCAGCGCGACGCAGACGCTCGACCATCCACAGCGGAGTAGGCTTGGACAGGTCGACGTTACGGATTACCCGACCCAGGTAACGTGGGCAGGCGTTGGATGCCAGCACTTCGATCGAGCGCACTTCATCGTGCACTGCCGCTACGGGAGCGACCACGGGACGGGTCACGGGGGCGTTGTACAGCGCACCCACTTCACGGGCCAGGCCGGCCAGGGACAGGCAGTCGCCACGGTTCGGGGTCAGGTCGACCTCGATGCTGGCGTCTTCCAGTTCCAGGTAGACACGAATGTCCTGGCCAACCGGTGCGTCGGCCGGCAGCTCCATCAAGCCGTCGTTGCCCTCGCCCACCTGCAGCTCGGCCTGGGAGCACAGCATGCCGTTGGACTCGACGCCACGCAGCTTGGCCTTCTTGATCTTGAAGTCGCCTGGCAGCTCGGCACCGATCATGGCGAACGGGATCTTCAGGCCCGGGCGCACGTTAGGCGCTCCGCACACGACCTGGAAGGTCTGCGCACCATTACTGACCTGGCACACACGCAATTTGTCGGCGTCCGGATGTTGCTCGGTGCTCAGCACCTCGCCCACCACCACGCCACTGAAAACACCGGCGGCCGGCGTCACGCTATCGACCTCAAGGCCGGCCATCGACAGACGAGCAACCAGCTCGTCGCGACCTACCTGCGGGCTTACCCAGCCACGCAGCCATTGTTCACTGAATTTCATCCTGCTCTCCTAAAGATTCGTTACGACTAGCGAAATTGCGCGAGGAACCGCAAGTCGTTGTCGAAGAACAGACGCAAGTCATTCACGCCGTAACGCAGCATGGCCAGGCGCTCGACGCCCATGCCGAAGGCAAAGCCCGAGAACTCTTCCGGGTCGATCCCGGACATGCGCAGCACGTTGGGGTGAACCATGCCGCAGCCCATCACTTCCAGCCAGCCAGTCTGCTTGCAGACGCGGCAGCCTTTACCGCTGCACATCACGCATTCCATGTCGACTTCGGCGGACGGCTCGGTGAACGGGAAGAACGAAGGACGGAAGCGCACCGCCAGCTCTTTCTCGAAGAACACCCGCAGGAACTCTTCGATGGTGCCCTTGAGGTCGGCGAAGTTGATGTCGCGATCAACCAGCAGGCCTTCAACCTGGTGGAACATCGGCGAGTGGGTGATATCGGAGTCGCTACGGTACACACGGCCTGGGCAGACGATGCGGATCGGCGGCTTATTCGCTTCCATGGTGCGGACCTGTACCGGCGAGGTATGGGTGCGCAACAGCATGTTCGCGTTGAAATAGAAGGTGTCGTGCATCGACCGGGCCGGGTGATGGCCTGGGATGTTGAGCGCCTCGAAGTTGTGATAGTCGTCCTCGACCTCAGGGCCTTCGGCAATGCCGTAGCCGATGTGGGTGAAGAACTGCTCGATTCGTTCCAGAGTCCGGGTGATCGGATGCAGACCGCCCGAGGCCTGGCCACGGCCAGGCAAGGTCACGTCAATCGACTCGGCGGCGAGCTTGGCCGCTAGATCGGCCTCCTCGAGCGACGCCTTGCGCGCATTGAGCACCTCTGTGACACGCTCCTTGGCGACGTTGATCAGCGCACCGACTTGCGGACGCTCTTCAGCCGGCAAATTCCCCAGGGTCTTCATCACCTGAGTCAATTCGCCCTTTTTGCCAAGGTAGTGAACCCGGATTTGCTCCAGGGCATTGATATCTTCAGCGCTTTGCACAGCCTCAAGAGCTTGAGCGACGAGCGCGTCCAGGTTTTCCATGTACAGACTCCAGATACAAAATAGGGGAAGAGCTTGAAGGCTCTTCCCCTATTTATGACGTTTAACACCTTGGGCCACAGGAGTGACCCAGGGTGACTGTCGGGGGTACTTAAGCCAAGGTGGCTTTAGCTTTCTCGACAATCGCAGCAAACGCCGCTTTTTCGTTCACTGCCAGATCAGCCAGAACCTTACGGTCGATCTCGATGGACGCTTTTTTCAGGCCAGCGATGAAACGGCTGTAGGACAGACCGTTAACACGAGCACCAGCGTTGATACGAGCGATCCACAAAGCGCGGAACTGACGTTTTTTCTGACGACGGTCACGGTAGGCGTATTGGCCTGCCTTGATTACCGCTTGCTTGGCAACACGGAATACGCGTGAGCGTGCGCCGTAGTAGCCTTTAGCAAGTTTCAGAATTTTTTTGTGACGTTTACGGGCAATGACGCCACGCTTTACACGAGCCATGAGTTACTTCCTCTATTCTTGATCCAAAAATTAACGAAGGCGCAGCATGCGCTCGACTTTTGCCACGTCAGACGGATGCAGCAAGCTGCTACCGCGCAGTTGACGCTTACGCTTGGTCGACATTTTGGTCAGGATGTGGCTCTTGAAAGCGTGCTTGTGCTTGATACCGTTAGCAGTTTTCAGAAACCGCTTAGCAGCACCACTTTTAGTCTTCATCTTTGGCATGTTCGGATACTCCGCATTCAGTTGATAAACATAATCAGAAGGCCTGCCGTGCCCTGTTGATTACTTCTTCTTTTTCGGGGCGATGACCATGATCAGCTGGCGTCCTTCCATCTTAGGATGCTGTTCGACCGAACCGTACTCGAGCAGGTCAGCTTCAACCCGCTTGAGGAGTTCCATCCCCAGCTCCTGGTGGGCCATCTCACGGCCGCGGAATCGCAAGGATACCTTGGCCCTGTCCCCATCACTCAGGAAACGTACCAGGTTGCGCAGTTTTACCTGGTAATCCCCTTCCTCCGTCCCTGGACGAAACTTGATTTCTTTTACTTGAATCTGCTTCTGGTTTTTCTTCGCCGCAGCAATCTGCTTCTTCTTCTCGAAGATCGACTTGCCGTAGTCCATCACCCGGCAAACAGGCGGGACTGCGTCGGCGGAGATTTCCACCAGGTCCAATTTGGACTCTTCAGCGATACGAAGCGCTTCATCAATCGAGACGATGCCAATCTGCTCGCCGTCAGCGCCAATTAACCGAACCTCGCGTGCCGAGATATTCTCGTTGATCGGGGCTTTCGGTGCAGCTCGTTTATCTTGTCTCATTTCACGCTTAATAATAATTACTCCGAATCTGGGCGACCACGCCGGGAAACCGCTTGCGCGAGGAACTCAGCGAACTGGGCGACGGGCATCGAGCCCAGGTCAGCACCTTCACGAGTACGCACAGCGACAGTCTGCATCTCGACTTCCCGATCTCCGATAACCAAAAGATAGGGAACCTTGAGCAAAGTATGCTCGCGGATTTTAAAGCCGATCTTTTCATTTCTCAAGTCGGACTTGGCACGAAATCCGCTTTCGTTGAGAGTTTTTTCAACTTCAGCGGCAAAATCTGCCTGTTTATCAGTGATATTCATGATCACTGCCTGGGTCGGAGCCAGCCACGCAGGGAATGCACCCTCGTAGTGCTCGATCAGGATCCCGACGAACCGTTCGAACGAGCCGAGGATCGCCCGGTGCAGCATAACCGGGTGTTTACGGCTGTTGTCTTCGGAGACGTATTCGGCTCCCAGACGGATCGGCAGGTTAAAATCGAGCTGCAAGGTACCACATTGCCAGACACGGCCAAGGCAATCTTTCAGCGAGAACTCGATCTTCGGCCCGTAGAAGGCCCCCTCGCCCGGCTGCAGGTCGTACGCAAGGCCCGCACTGTCTAGCGCTGCGGCCAGGGCAGCTTCGGCGCGATCCCACAGCTCGTCGGAACCGACGCGTTTTTCCGGACGAGTGGACAGCTTCATTTCGACTTCGGTAAAGCCGAAATCGCGATAGACATCCATGGTCAGCTTGATGAACGCGGCGGATTCGGCCTGCATCTGCTCTTCGGTGCAGAAGATGTGGGCGTCGTCCTGGGTGAAGCCGCGCACACGCATGATGCCGTGCAGCGCACCCGAGGGCTCGTTACGGTGGCAGGCACCGAACTCGGCCAGGCGCATCGGCAACTCGCGGTAGCTCTTCAGGCCCTGGTTGAACACCTGCACGTGGCACGGGCAGTTCATCGGCTTGATGGCGTAGTCGCGGTTTTCCGACTGGGTAGTGAACATGTTGTCGGCGTAGTTGGCCCAGTGCCCGGATTTCTCCCACAGGCTGCGGTCAACGACTTGTGGAGTCTTGATCTCCAGGTAGCCGTTTTCGCGCTGGACCTTGCGCATGTATTGCTCGAGCACCTGGTACAGGGTCCAGCCGTTCGGGTGCCAGAACACCATGCCCGGCGCTTCTTCCTGGAGGTGGAACAGATTCAGGCGCTTGCCGATCTTGCGGTGATCGCGTTTTTCAGCTTCTTCGATGCGCTGGATGTAGGCCGCCAGCTGCTTCTTGTCGGCCCAGGCAGTGCCGTAGATCCGCTGCAGCTGCTCGTTCTTCGCGTCGCCGCGCCAGTAGGCACCGGACAGCTTGGTCAGCTTGAACGACTTGAGGAAGCGTGTATTCGGCACGTGCGGGCCACGGCACATGTCGACATATTCTTCGTGGTAATACAGGCCCATGGCCTGCTCGTCCGGCATGTCTTCCACCAGACGCAGCTTGTAGTCTTCGCCACGGGCGGTGAACACGTCGATCACTTCGGCGCGCGGCGTGACCTTCTTGATCACGTCGTAATCTTTTTCGATCAGCGCGTGCATGCGCTGCTCGATAGCCGCCAGGTCGTCCGGGGTGAAAGGACGCTCGTAGGCGATATCGTAATAGAAGCCTTCTTCGATGACCGGGCCGATCACCATCTTCGCGGTCGGGTACAGCTGCTTGACCGCATGGCCAATCAAGTGCGCGCAAGAGTGGCGAATGATCTCCAGCCCCTCTTGATCCTTGGGCGTGATGATTTGCAGGCTGGCGTCACGGGTGATCAGGTCGCTGGCATCCACCAGCTTGCCGTCGACCTTGCCGGCCACGGTGGCCTTGGCCAGGCCTGCACCAATGGATGCGGCGACCTCGGCTACGGAAACCGAATGATCGAATGAACGTTGACTGCCGTCGGGAAGAGTAATAGTTGGCATGGCGCCTCCTCTCCTAGTGGTGACCCCTACCAAAGGTCACGTGGGTTGGGATGAGCCAGTACAAGATCCAACACCAGGCCGTTCAGTGATGAACGCCTGCCTTACAGCGGCAGGAGCCTTTCGGCCAACCGATAATCGAACCAGAGTGACTGGAGTGAGCTAAAAAGAAACATGGCAAGGCGGCAATTGGCACGCCCGGAATTCGCCAAGCGCAAGATGCTAGCACAGATGAACGGTCATCGCGCCGACGGCATCCTGCGTAAACGCAAATTCCGGCCTTTATAGCTGCAAAAGTGAACTTGAGCTGTACGCCATGCCTCAAACCCACTGAGAATCGCCGTTCGTCCTCGACCCAAAGGAGCATCCCATGATGCGTTTCACATCTACCCTCGCTCTCGCCGCTACCCTGAGCCTCCTTTCCCTCGGCGCGCAGGCTGCAGCCCCATCCAACTGGCCAGCCGGCGCCCGTGACAGCTTCGTCAGAGACTGCAGTGCAGCCGCCCAACAGAACGTGGACGCCAAAACTGCCAAAGACCATTGCGAATGTGGCGCCGACAAGATCAACGCAGAATTGAGCACTGCCGAGATCAAGGAGCTGATGACCAATCAGAACGCGGATCCTGCGCTCAAGAACAAGGCAGTCGCGGCGATTACGTCGTGCAAAGTCGTGAAGAAAAAGTAACTCCGACCCGAAATCAGACGGTCGTTTTGCTGAAAAAAAGTCCTGAAAACTGCCATTTCGCACAAATTACGCAGCTTTTACGGCTTTTTTTAACAGCTGATATTTCGCGCTAAAGCCCCGTAGATCGGGGCTTTCAGCCAAGAACAGTACTAAACGCAACGCTATTGATTAGCAAACAATGCCTTGGGGGGGCTCCCAAGTCGAACATTTCGACTATGATAGCCCAGTGTGCCCAGTTGGCCTGAGCAGCACAGCACTACTGAAAATATATGTTTCTTGGAGATACACCATGTCTAATCGCCAAACCGGCACCGTTAAATGGTTCAACGATGAAAAAGGCTTCGGCTTCATCACTCCTCAAGGTGGCGGTGACGACCTGTTCGTACACTTCAAAGCTATCGAAAGCGACGGTTTCAAAAGCCTGAAAGAAGGCCAAACCGTTTCCTTCGTGGCTGAGAAAGGCCAAAAGGGTATGCAAGCTGCACAGGTTCGCGGCGAGTAATTCTCCGCTGAGCTAAAAAAAACCCCGTCCATGTGACGGGGTTTTTTATGCGCGCTGCAAAAGCCGGCAGGCTATCAGCCGCAGTTGACCCGCGTGATCACCAGGTTATCGTCGGTGTTGAGGTTCAAGCGGTCGGAGCGGTATTCCAGGGTGATCATATCGTTGGGCTTGAGGATGCGCGCGTTCTGCGCACCGGCACGGGTACGGGCCTGCTCCAGCAACTGGGGCGAAGCTTTCTGGCCGATCGTGAATTCGGCGGCCTTCGACTCACAGCGGCTATGACCGGCATCGGCCACGGCGGCGTCTTTGGCTGGCTCAGAGGCACCCTGGGTGCTGCAACCCGCCAACGCGAGTGCTGCCAACAAAGTACCGAATGATGCGAGCTTCCAAGGCATGAAGCCTCCTATGATAAAAAATGGACAGAGATCGTGCGACAGCAGTCGCGCGGATTGGTTTCAAGACGTAAACCGCCGCCGGGCAAGTCTGCCTGACTCTGCACCGGCATTCGCCCGGTCAATCGTGACCAGATATGAAAACAATCAGTAGATATCGATGTAGTCAAACGGCGGCTTCGGCCAGTTCTGCTTCAACGCATTGAAAATCTGCGTGACCCATACCTCATCGCTTGCCGCCACATTGCCTACGTAACCAGAGCCTTTGGCCCAGGTTTCCAGGCGAAACAGCAGCCCATCGATGTCCACGCCGCCCACAGCCTTCCCGGAAGAGATGTAGGCAATGCCGCCTTTGGTCACCCGCAACTGGGTATGTTCGTCGTCGCTGGCACTGGCGATCAGTTGACGCACGGCAGCCAGGGTCAGGTTCTCGGGGTTGTTCAAATCGATCTGCACGCGGTGTTCCCCGGCAATTGGACAGGCGGACAGTGTCGCACAGGGCTGGGCATCTGCCGAAGCGCTTGATGCCTAAGTAGCAGTGCCAAACGCTGCGCAAAATGGTTAACTGCGCCCGTGAGAACCGCGTTCCAGCGCATTGCCCAGTACTTTCAGCCCCGTGAGATTTCCATGACCACCGTAACCCTCCAAGCCGACATCAAAGCCAAGTGGCCCCAAGGACAGAGCTCCTACAGCCCCGGAAGCCCGGAGGAATTGGCGATCATCGGTATCGACCTGCTGGTCAAGGAACTCGGCACTCAGGCGGCGCAAGCCTTCATCGGCCAGATATTCGAGAAATACCCGGCCGACCACATGGGCGCACACGACCCCGAGCGCGAATAAGAACCGGTCGGCGAGCGCCGACCGGCAGCAGCGTTACTTCAGGCGCGCGAGGCGCTCGGTGAGCAGATCGAAGAAGCCCTGGGCGTCGCCGTTTTCAACCCAGAACGCGTTCTTCGGTTGTTTCAGGCCATCGTACCAATCGACGATGGTCTGGCCGAAGGTCGGGCCTTCACGGCTGTCCACCACCACATTGACCTCACGGCCGCTGAACAGCGAAGGCTTGAGCAGGTAGGCAACCACGGTAGCGTCATGCACCGGGCCGCCGGGGATGCCGTAGTGCTCCATGTCGCCCTTGACGTATTCATTCAGGATATCGCCGACGATCTTGCTCGCGTTGTTCTTGATATCGGCGATCTGTTTCAGGCGCGCTTCACTGGTCAGGACCTTGTGGGTCACGTCCAGCGGCAGGTAAGTCAGCTTCACCCCGCTCTTGAGCACGATCTCGGCCGCTATCGGGTCCGCGAACAGATTGAACTCGGCCACGGGCGTGATATTGCCGCCATTGAAGTGCGCACCGCCCATCACCACCACTTCCTTGATGCCTTGGGTGATTTCCGGCGCCTGGGTCAGCGCCAGTGCGAGGTTGGTCTGCGGACCGAGCATGGCGATGGTGATGCTGTGGGGCTTGGCGGTGCTCAGGGTCTTGATCAGGTAGTCGACGGCATTGCCGTCAGCCAGGGCCTTTTTCGGTTCATGCACGGTGACCCCGGAAATCCCCTCCTTGCCATGGATGTTCTCGGCGTAGATCGGCGTGCGCAGCAGTGGCTGTGGCGCACCGGCGTACACCGGAATGTCCTCGCGCCCTGCCCACTCGCGGGCCAGGCGTGCGTTGCGAGAGGTCTTGTCCAGGCGCACGTTGCCGGCGACGGTGGTCAGCGCACGAATGTTCAACTCATCCGGCGAGGCCATGGCGAACAGCAACGCCACCACATCATCGGCGCCAGGATCGGTGTCGATGATCAAGTCGATTTTTTCCGCCGCTTGGGCGCTTGCAGCAGTGAGCGCGGACAAAAGCAGAACACTCCGAAACAGATTTTTCAGGGTTGGGAGACCACGTTGCATAAAACACTCCTTGTCGTTGGGAACTCTAGAAGGTTACGCCGGACACCAGCGCGATATTGCAGTAAGGCTGGCATTCGCCGGTGCGCACCACGGCGCGCGCCTTGCGGCTGAGCTGTTTGAATTCGTCATGGTTGACCAGCCGCCGCTCACCCAGGGCCGCCTGTTCGGTGAGCGTATTGAGCTCGGCCAGCGCCGGCGGCTGCTTGAGCAGGATCTCTTCGGCCAGCACATGGCTTTCCACCTGCATCTCACTGAGCACGATGCGCAAGGTGCTGATGAAATCCGGGATGCCCTGGGTCAACGCCAGGTCGATCAACTCGACGCCGGGCGGTACCGGCAAGCCGGCATCGCCGATCACCAGGATGTCGCCGTGCCCCAGGGAGGCGATCACGCGCGACAGGGCGATATTGAGCAGAGGGGTCTTTTTCATGAGGGCACAAAACCTTGTACGTCGTGCAGCGTGGGAATGGAGGGTTGCGCACCGGCACGAGTGACCGACAGCGCTGCCGCGACCTGGCCAAAACGAATCGCCTCGGCTTCGCGCTTGCCATTGGCCAGCGCTGCCGCGAAGCCACCGACAAACGTATCGCCGGCCGCAGTGGTGTCCACTGCCTTGACCTTGGGTGCCGGCAAATGCTCGAACACTTGGCCGTCCGTAAACAGCGCGCCCTGGGCCCCCAGGGTGATGATGACCTTACCGGCGCCCGCCTTGATCAACTGCGTCGCAGCGACCTTGGCGCTGTCGAGGGAATCAACCGTCACGCCGCTCAGTGCACTGGCTTCGCTTTCGTTGGGGATCAGGTAGTCGATCGAGGCGTACCATTCGGCCGGCAAGGGCGCGCTGGCCGGGGCCGGGTTGAGGATCACCGTCTTGCCCAGTTCGCGACCGCGCTTGAGGGCATAACCCACGGTCTCCATCGGCACTTCCAGCTGGCAGATGATCACGTCGGCCGCCTGCAGCACGGCGTCAAACGCCTGCAACGAGGCGGGCGTCAGCTGACCATTGCTGCCGGCGACGATCACGATGGCGTTCTGGCTGTTGTCGTCGACCACAATCAACGCCACGCCGCTGGAGCCATCTACGATGCTGACGGCCTGGCAATCGATGCCTTCCACCTGCAACGCGTCACGCAGCTGAGTGCCATACGCATCGCTGCCGACGCAGCCGACCATCGCGACCTCCGCCCCGAGCCGCGCCGACGCCACAGCCTGGTTCGCGCCCTTACCGCCGGGCACGGTGGAAAACGTCTGGCCAACCAAGGTTTCACCGGCACGCGGCAGCCGGCTGGCACGGGTGACCAGGTCCATGTTCAAGCTGCCTACTACCACTACTTTTGCTGGCATACATCAGTACTCATCAATTCGGTTCAGCGGTATTGCGCAAACGTACCGGCGATAGGCGCCGTCGACTCGCGCAACACGATGCTCGGCGTCACGATCCGTTGATCGATCGGCAGTTGGGGTGTTGCAATTCGTCGCAATAAAAGCTCGGCCGCGGTCTCGCCCAGTTGCACGATCGACTGCCCGACCGTGGTCAACGCCGGGTAGACATAGCGACCCATTTGAATGTCATCGAACCCGATCACCGACAGCTCGCCGGGTACACGGATATTACGCTCGGCAGCGGCGCGCAATACGCCGAAACCGATCATGTCGTTGCTGGCGAAAATCGCACTGGGCGGGTTTTCCGCCAGCAGCTTCACCGCCGCGGCATACCCGCCGGTGCTGGTGAAATCACTTTCCTGCGCACGATCAGCCGCCACCTCGACGCCCACCTCGCGCAGTGCGCGGTGATACCCCGCCAGGCGCATCTGCGCGACACGGGTATGGGCCGGGCCGCCGATGCAGGCGATGTCCCGATGGCCCAGCTCGAGCAAATGCCGGGTGGCCAGGTACGCGCCCTGCTCATGGTCGATGCGCACCAGGTCGACATCAATGCCGTCCAGCGCCCGGTCGACGATCACCATCGGCGTGCGCACCGCGCTCAAGCCGGCGGCGAGGCCACTGTCATCGCCGCCCACTGAGGTCACGATCAACCCGTCGACGCGCTTCTCCAGCAACACGCGCAAATAGCTGCGCTGCTTTTCGGCGTTGTCATCGGAGTTGCAGAGGATCACGCAGTAGCCGTTACGCTCGCAATAATCTTCGATGCCGCGCGCCAGTTCGGCAAAATATGGGTTGAGGCTGTTGGGCACCAACAAGCCAATGGTTGCCGTGGTCTTGGCCTTGAGCGAGCGCGCGACGGCGCTGGGCACGTAGTCGAGCTGCTTGATCGCCGCTTCGACTTTGATCCGTACCGGCTCGCTGACCGGGCGCGTCTTGTTCACCACGTGGGACACCGTGGTGTAGGAAATGCCTGCAAGCGCCGCCACATCCTTGATCGTTGCCATGGTTCAGCCTCGACGACTGGCGCGCTGGCTGCGGTAGGTATCGAGCACCACGGCAATCACGATCACGGCCCCGGTGATGATGCGTTTGGTCGGTTCCGTGGCACCGATCTGCGCAAGGCCAGCGGCCAATACCGAAATGATCAACACGCCGAAGAAGGTGCTGATCACCGAACCGCGTCCGCCCATCAGGCTGGTGCCGCCGATCACCACCGCTGCAATCACTTGCAGCTCCAGGCCGGAGCCAGCATTCGGATCCGCCGCTTCCAGGCGTGAAATCTGGAACAGGGCCGCCACACCGGCCAACAGGCCCATGAGGCTGAACACCAGGATTTTATACGGCTTGGGGTTGATCCCCGCCAGGCGCACGGCCTCTTCGTTGGTGCCGATGCCGATCAGGTAACGCCCGAAGACAGTGCGGGTCAACACCAACTGGGCCGCTATGATCACCAGCAAGGCGATGATGAACGACGGCGAAATCCCAAAGGCAATCGGGTTGGACAGCCAGGCAAACGAGTCGCCGATGTAGGCGGTGCGCGAACCGGTCATCTGGTACGCCACGCCACGGGCCATTTCCAGCACGCCCAGGGACACGATAAACGAGGGGATCCGCCAGGCCACGGTGATCGAACCGGTGATAGTGCCGGCCAATGCGGCGCAGCCCATGCCGAGCACGGCCGCCGGCAAGACGCTCCAGCCCCAGCCGAGAATCGCCACGCTGACCGCCGACGCCGCCAGTGCCAGCACCGAGCCCACCGACAGATCGATGCCACCGATGATCAGGATGAAGGTCATGCCGACCGCCAGCACCATCAGGTCTGGAATCTGGTTGGCCAGGGTGCTGAAGGTGTCATAGGACAGGAAGTGGTCGCTGAGCACCGAGAACAGCGCAATCATCGCCAGCAACGCGCCCGCCAGCCCCAGGTAGGTGCCCAGGCCGTAGAAGTTGCCGCCAGTTTTACCGGGGGAAGTTGTTGTTTTCATGGGGTATCCCTAAGCACTGCGTCATTGAGCAGCGCATCACGTTTCTGATAGCCGGCAAAGGCGGCGGCAAGCAATTCGTCCTGGGTCCAGCTGTCGCGCTCGAAGGTCTCGATCAGGCGGCCGGCGGACAGCACGCCGATGCGGTCGCAGATCAGCATGAGTTCGCGCAGGTCACTGGACACCACCACCAGCGCTTTGCCCTGGCGGGTCAATTCGCCGAGCAAGGCATAAATGTCGAACTTGGCACCCACGTCGATGCCACGCGTGGGCTCGTCGAAGAGCATCACCGAGCAGTCGCGCTCCAGCCAGCGGCCAATCACGACTTTCTGCTGGTTGCCGCCCGACAGCTCCGACACCAGCTGCGCCGGGCTGGAACTGCGGATACGCATGGCGTCGATCTGGCGCTTGGCCAAGGCGGTTTCGTCGCGGCTGTTGACCACGCCGCCGCCGGAGATTTCCGGCATGTTGCCCAAGGCGATATTGGCGCTGATGGACTGGGTCAACAGCAGGCCTTCGCCCTTGCGATCCTCGGTGATCAGCGCAATGCCATGGCCGACCGCGTCCACTGGCGAACGAATGCTCACCACTTGGGCCGGCGAACCCAGGGCCACTGTGCCGCTGTCGGCCAGGTCGGCGCCGAAAATCAGGCGCAGCAACTCGGTGCGACCGGCGCCGATCAGGCCGGAGATGCCATAGATCTCGCCGGCACGCACTTCAAAGGAGACGTCGCGGACCTTGTCCGCGCGGGTCAGGCCTTTAACCGTCAAGGCCGGGCCGCCGATGCTGCGCGGCCCCAGGTCAATGTGTTCGCCCAGCTCGCGACCGACCATCAAGGTGACCAGTTGCTCGCTGTTGTAGTTGGCCATCGGCTCGACGCACACCAGCTTGCCGTCACGCAGGACTGCAATGCGTTGGGCGACACGGGCGAGTTCTTCAAGCCGGTGTGAAATGTAGATGATCGCCACGCCCCGGGCCTGCAGGCGGGTGATTTGTTCAAACAGCATCTCGACTTCACGGGCAGTCAACATGGCCGTGGGTTCGTCGAGGATCAGTACATGGCAGTCGCCGATCAGGTTGCGGGCGATCTCGACCATTTGCTGGTGGCCGATACCGAGGCTGCCGACCAGGGTGTCCGGGTCGATGGCGTCCAGGCCGACCTGGGCCATGGCTTCGATGGCGGCTTTGCGCAACTGCTTGCGACTGATCCAGCCACAGTGGCTGGGCAGATTATCCAGGAACAGGTTTTCGGCCACGGTCAGCGTCGGCAGCAGGTTGAGCTCCTGCATGACCATGCGCACGCCCAGTTCTTCAGCCTGGGTGCGGCTGCCGGGACGGTAATCCTGGCCGTTGAACTGCATATGCCCGGTCGTCGGCGTGACCAGCCCGCCGATGATTTTCGACAACGTGCTTTTACCAGCGCCGTTCTCACCGGTCAGCGCCAGCACTTCCCCACGATTGAGCGTCAGGGTGATGTCGGACAGAACCGGTTGGGCATAGGTCTTGCCGATACCGCTGACCGAGAGGACAGCGTTCGGGGCGGAAGATGACATAGGAAAATCTCCAGGCGCCCGCTCAGGACGAGCGGGCGCTGTTGGGTGCTGCCAGGATTACTTCTTGAGGACGAGTTCGACCGGGGTTTCGATCACGCCATCTTTGGCATCGACTTTCTCACCCTTGACCAGCTTGAGCGCGTTCTGGATACCGAACACAGCTTGCTGGGCAGCAGCCTGGTCAGCGGTCGCCAGGACGCGGCCGTCCTGCAGCATGGGCTTGATGGCTTCGATGTTGTCGTAGCCAACCACCAGGACCTTGCCAGCCTTGCCGGCCGCACGCACGGCGGAAACCGCGCCCAGCGCCATGTTGTCGTTACCGGCCAACAGGGCCTTGAGGTCCGGGTATTCGCTCAGCATGGCCGAGGCCACTTTCTGGCCTTGGTCGATTTCCCAGTTGCCGGATTGGGTCGAGACGATCTTCATGCCGGCAGCGTCCATCGCATCCTTGTAGCCTGCGGTGCGCTGCTGGGCGTTGGTAGTAGTCGGTACGCCTTCGATGATGCCGACCTTGTCACCCGCGGCCAGTTGCTTGGCCAGGTAGTCGCCGACCAGCTTGGAACCTTTGCGGTTGTCCGGGCCTACGAACGGAATGTCGAGGTTTTTGCTTTTCAGCACGTCCGGGTCCAGGCGGTTGTCGATGTTGACCACCTTGATGCCGGCATCGGAGGCTTTCTTCAACACGGTCACGAGTGCCTTGGAATCGGCGGGCGCAATGACGATGGCGTTGACCTTGGCGAGGATCATCTGGTTGACGATATCGATCTGCGCGCTGGTATCGGTTTCGTTCTTGATACCGTTGGTGATCATGTCGAAATCGGCGGCGTGGTCTTTCTGATAAGCCTTGGCGCCGTCCTGCATGGTCACGAAGAATTCGTTGGCGAGGGATTTCATCACCAGGCCAACCTTGGGTTTGGCGGCGTCATCGGCGAATGCAGAGGAAAGAGGTAAAACGGCGGATGCGGCAGCAAGCACAGCGACAGCAAGAAGACGTCCAGCGAATGGCAGCTTCATGGGTTCACTCCGATCTTATGATTATTGTGAGCAACGCTTGCACCGAAGAGTGCTTCGGCAGCCCTCCCACCCGGGGTGACTGATACGAGCTGTCACGTTACTCCAGGAGTGCGCCGTGAAACATCTCGCAAACGTTTGCGTTAATCAAACTATGAGAACCTTGTCGAGATTTGTCAACGGTAGAAACCCGTCTTTCATCCAAGCCCTCTAGTGCCTGGCCTCGCAGTGTGCAAGGCGCGAGATTAAACATCGCGACCTGCCCTTCGTTCTCTAAAACGACAGGCTTTGCCGGAACATTCGCCACCGCCTTCATGGAACCAGTGCGCCTTTTCGGACAACCGAACGCAATCGCAGCCAATGTTCGGAAAGCCGGACGAAGGGCGTTCGAACGCACTCAAAAACAACAAAATAAGTTGTTTTAAATCAACAGCTTAATTTATATCCGCGAATACAATCAGCCTGGTACAGATCCTGCTCTCATCCTGCACCTCGTGGCATTCAGAACCGCCCGGGTGTTCTAGATGAACCTGCTACAGCACTCATCAAAAACCAGAGAGAAAAATAATGAAATCTGCACTGAAGAACATTGTCCCGGGCGCATTAGCCCTCCTGCTGCTGTTCCCTGTTGCCGCCCAGGCAAAGGAAGCCGAAACCAAGACCAAGCTGTCCAACGTGGTGATTCTCGCCACCGGCGGCACCATTGCCGGCGCTGGCGCCAGCGCGGCCAACAGTGCCACCTACCAGGCGGCGAAAGTCGGTATCGAGCAATTGATCGCTGGTGTTCCTGAGCTTAGCCAGATCGCCAATGTACGCGGCGAACAAGTGATGCAAATTGCGTCCGAAAGCATCAACAACGAAAACCTGCTGCAACTGGGCCGTCGCGTCGCCGAACTGGCCGACAGCAAGGACGTGGATGGCATCGTGATCACCCACGGTACCGACACCCTGGAAGAGACCGCCTACTTCCTGAACCTGGTGGAAAAAACCGACAAGCCAATCGTCGTGGTCGGCTCCATGCGCCCAGGCACCGCCATGTCGGCGGACGGCGTGCTCAACCTGTACAACGCCGTGGCCGTGGCCGGCAGCAAAGACGCGCGCGGTAAAGGCGTGCTGGTGACCATGAACGACGAGATCCAGTCGGGTCGTGACGTCAGCAAGATGATCAACATCAAGACCGAGGCGTTCAAGAGCCCATGGGGCCCGCTGGGCATGGTGGTTGAAGGCAAATCCTACTGGTTCCGCCTGCCTGCCAAGCGCCACACCATGGATTCGGAATTCGACATCAAGACCATCAAGAGCCTGCCGGACGTGGAAATCGCCTATGGCTATGGCAACGTGAGCGACACAGCGGTCAAGGCCCTGGCCCAGGCTGGCGCCAAAGCCATCATCCATGCCGGCACCGGCAATGGTTCGGTGTCTTCCAAGGTGGTCCCTGCCCTGCAGGAACTGCGCAAGCAAGGCGTACAGATCATCCGCTCTTCCCACGTGAATGCCGGTGGCTTCGTTCTGCGTAATGCTGAACAACCTGACGACAAGTACGACTGGATCGCCGCACATGACCTGAACCCGCAAAAAGCCCGCATCCTGGCCATGGTCGCCCTGACCAAGACCCAGGACAGCAAAGAGCTGCAACGGATGTTCTGGGAATATTGATTCCTGGCCATACCTTGTAGGAGCTCGCCTCTCCAGACGCGCTCCTACACATTTCACTCCCCCGCCTTACGCAAAACTACCTGAACAGCTGTCAGACGAACTTCTTGAAATTTAAGCAGTTGCGAAATCGCCCACAGTTAAATACTGTATGCGCGTACAGCTTATTAAGGAATACTCCGTGGCAAAGTCCTCTTCCGCAGCGCCAACCCCGCCTGATGCCTACGAACGCCTGGCCATTCGTGTGCAAAAGATCATCAACTCGACCAACGCCCAAAAAGCCAAGGCAGCCTTGATCTTCCGCCTGCCGGACGAGCCGGAGGATGAGTGGGAGCGGTTGCTGGAAGAAATTGCGGAGAACGACAACGTCACCCTCGCCTATCGGGACGACGGTGGCGTGCAGATTTTCTGGGTTGTACCGAAGGAAGATTGATTCAATGAGTGTCCGTTTTATCGCTGTGTGCTGCCTGTTCTTTGCTGTCGGTGCCCAGGCCCAGGCACCCCGCACCTTCAGCGAAGCCAAGAAAGTTGCCTGGAAACTCTATGCCCCCCAATCCACCGAGTTCTACTGCGGCTGCAAATACACCGGCAACCGCATAGACCTGAAAGCCTGCGGCTACATCCCGCGCAAAAACGCCAACCGCGCCGCCCGCATCGAGTGGGAGCACATTGTTCCGGCCTGGCAGATCGGGCACCAGCGCCAGTGCTGGCAGAACGGCGGGCGCAAGAACTGCACGCGCCACGATGACGTGTTCAAGCGCGCCGAGGCAGACCTGCACAACCTGGTGCCGAGTATCGGCGAGGTCAACGGTGACCGTAACAACTTCAGTTTTGGCTGGCTGCCGGTGCAAAGCGGGCAGTACGGTTCATGCCTGACCCAGGTCGACTTCAAGGCCAAGAAGGTCATGCCCCGCCCGTCCATCCGCGGAATGATCGCGCGCACCTATTTCTATATGAGCAAGCAGTACGGCTTGCGCCTGTCGAAACAGGATCGCCAGCTCTACGAAGCCTGGAACAAGACCTACCCGGTGCAGGCTTGGGAGCGCCAGCGCAACCAGACCGTGGCGTGTGTGATGGGACGTGGCAATGAGTTCGTCGGCCCGGTGAACCTGAAGGCCTGCGGTTGAAACTGGGCGGTACTCCCGCCCATCCAGCCGGTTATTGCGCAGCCGCGTGCTCGATGACTTGCGATTCGGTATCGGTTTTCTTGGCGCGGGCCAGCTTTTCAGTGAGTTGCACCTGCTTGGCCTCGGCTTCAGCCTTGGTGGCGAACGGCCCCAGCAGCACTTCGTCCTTGCCGTCGACCTTCACGATGTAAAAATTGAAACCATGTTCCAGCAACCAGGCCGTGAGGTCGGTGAGCGCCTGTAATTTGTGGTCGGGTGGCCCGACCCATACATCCCACTCCTGAGCGGCAATCGCGCCGGTTTGTGGCTGGCTTTCAGTCACGGCAGGCTTGGCCTTGGGCGCATCGACGCTTTTGCCTTCACCGCAACCGGCCAATGCCAACACCGCAATTGCCATCGCTACTTTACGCACTGCCCTGCTCCTTAAAGGATTAAAGAGGCGACTTTATCATTCACTGTCTATTCTGGCCGTCATAAACGTTGGCTTAAACAATGCGAATGATGTATCGCAGACCTGTATGATGCCGGCATGGGAATTAATGCCGCCTCTATGCGTCCTAAAAGAGGCAGCCACAGGGAAGCGCTTAGCAGTAAGCTACACACATCTGACATCTGCCCTGTCTGAAACACGTGTCCTTAAAAGTAATCAAGGAGAAGTCCATGCTTATACTCACCCGCAAAGTCGGTGAAAGCATAAACATCGGTGATGACATCACGATCACCATCCTGGGCGTCAGCGGCCAGCAAGTACGAATCGGCATCAACGCACCCAAGGATGTTGCCGTGCATCGCGAGGAGATCTACCAGCGCATCCAGGCCGGCCTGAGTGCCCCGGACAAAAACCAGACGCCTTGAAGAACCTTCAGTAGCCAGCCCTTTCGTTCACTGTAACGGCTGGCGAAAACCCCTTCGAACCGCTCTTGTGTCTATTGCGTGATTGACGCCTCCAATGCATTCATCTTCGCGCCAAGATGAAACTGTCTTCACGCTTTGAACTTGTCGTGTCATCCATAGCCGAATCTTCTACTGATACCCTGCCATCCGTGTGCGCGAAGGAGCACGTCGATGAGGCTAACCCCTGCGCAACCATTCGCTCTACGAGCCTGGATCATCGCCCTCCTGATAGGGCTGGCATTCGTGGGGCTGGAATATGGCTTGAGGCTTGAAATCGCAGGCACCGACCCCGCCGATCCGCCGTCCTGGCTCGACCTCACACTGGTGCTGGGTGGCTACCTCTTCATGTTCTGCCTCAAGCCCATCCAGAGGGCCGTGCAGCTTAAATTGTGTCAACAAACCGCTCAGAAAAATGCACGTTGATGCGCAGCGCTTCGCTATCAGATCGCCGGTATTTACAGCGACGCAGCACGACCTATGCTTTGCTCTGCACGCTCACTGAAAGGTGCTGAAACCGATGGACACTTTGAGCAAATCGCAAATCGAGTCTGCACTGGCTGCCCGTCTGCCGAGCTACAAGGTCACCTGCACATTGCACGCCGACGGCACCCTTTCGGCGGTGCTCAGCGGCCCGGAAACCGACCATTTCGCAATTACCGGAATCGTGCGCGCGCACTATCGTGGGGCGGAAGCCATTGCCCGGCTGGCGAATGAAATTCTCAGGGAAATGGTGCTGTCCCGCCAGGCGATGAGGAATGACCGGATGCAGCCTCCCTCTGCTTCACCTGGCTGCGAACAAGGCCGAGACCAGTAACGGGCTCGGCCTTTTTGTATCAGCCCACTTCATTCTGCAAGGACAGCAAGCCATCAGCACCGCGCTGCACGCGCAGGTGGGCATAGCCGTCAATCCTGGCGTGCTCGGTCACCATGGGCTTGAGGTGCGTCGACGTTACGACCATCACGTCCGCCCCTGCCGCTTCTCCCGCACGAATCCCCACCGACGCATCTTCAAACACCAGGCAGTCCTGCACCGGCACGCCCAGGCGCTGTGCCCCCAATAGGTAACAGGCCGGGTCGGGCTTGCCAATGGCGACGTCTTCGGCCGTGACCAGCACCGCCGGCGGGGCAATCCCGGCCGCTCGCAGCCGACGCAACGCCAGCTCACGAGGCGCTGAGGTGACCAGCGCCCATTGATCGCCCGGCAGGTGGTTCAGAAACGCGACCGCGCCGGGGATCGCGACAATGCCTTCGACATCATTGATTTCCGCTTCGGTAATCCACTGCGCCTCAACTTCGGGATCAACCCCCGGCAACGCCTGGCGGGTGATGGTATCGATCGCGCGGGCGCCGTGAATGGTGGTCAGGAACGCCGCCACGTCCAGGCCGTGGCGTTCGGCCCAGGTGCTCCACACCCGCTCGGCGGCGGCGATGGAGTTGAGCAGGGTGCCGTCCATATCGAACAGAAAGGCGCGGTAACGGCGGGCAAATACGGCTGAACCTCGGATGGACACTGCGTGGCTTCCTCGTGGGCGGTAACAAATAATCGGCCCGATGCAATCTACGGATCACCTCGGTGCTTGTAAACGCCGCCAACCCCTCGATCGCATTACAGCTTTGTAATGAAGCTGTAAGTCTTGTCAGCACCCTCACTTCATACAGTGGCGGCGTCAGTCACCCACACCGGTTGACGCCACCTTCCCACTGATGAAAAGGGTCACCCCATGAAACCTGCAAGCAAACTCTGCCTGATCGCCGCCAGCCTGCTGATGCTGGGTACCGGCACCGCCCTGGCCGGCACTGTCGCACCGGTCAAAGCCAACAACGTGGTGCTGGTGCACGGTTCCTGGGCAGATGGCTCGAGCTGGTCCGAAGTGATCACCCGCCTCCAGGCCGCCGGCCTGCACGTCACCGCCGTGCAAAACCCACTGACATCGGTGGCCGACGATGTCGCCGCCACCAACCGCGTACTGAATCAACAGGACGGTCCTACCGTGCTGGTCGGCCATTCCTACGCTGGCACCGTGGTAAGCGATGCCGGGGTGAACCCCAACGTCAGCGCCCTGGTGTACGTGGCGGCCCGCGCCCCGGATGCCAATGAAGACTTTGTCGCGCTTTCCGCCAAGTACCCGACCATGCCGGTGCGGGCCGGTGTGGAGGATCACGACGGCTACCTCACGCTGAGCCAGGACGCGTTTCTCAAGTACTTCGCCGCCGACGTGCCGCACGCCAAGGCCATGGAGCTGTACGCCGTGCAGCAACCCATCACCAAGAGCCTGTTCAGCGGCCGCACCGTTAACGCCGCCTGGCACACCAAGCCGTCCTGGTACGCGGTGTCGACCCAGGACCAGACCATCAACCCGGACCTGGAACGGTTCCTCGCCAAGCGCATGAACGCCAGCACGATCGAGCTGCCCTCGAGCCACTTGTCGCTGGTGTCCCACGCCAAGGAAATCACCGACCTGATCCTCGAAGCCTCCGGCCGCCAGCCTTGAGCCCTTGCATTACAAACTTGTCATGAACCTGTTGGTTGGCTGTTCGGAGCGCTTGGTTACCGTGAACCCACTGCCACGCTCTGGCAGCCAACCTATTAAGAGAGAGATCGCCATGAAACTGTTTATCCTCGGCTTTGCCGCTTTGTTTGCCACTGGCACTGTGTTCGCTGCCGAACCCGTCATCCACGACAAGACCGGCTTTTTCGTGCACCTGGATGTCGACAAAGTCTTGTCGAGTACCGATACCTACGGCCAATGCGGCATCGTTCCCGCGCGTCTCGACTACCTGGACCACCAGGGCCGCGAACACGTGCTGGACTACCAGGTACAGGCGATCGGTTGCCCGAGTGACAATTGATCGGACTACACTTGCGCAACGCACAGAAGCAGGGCAACTCCCATGAACATTCTTGTAGTCGAAGACGAACCCAAGGCCGGCAATTACCTGCTTAACGGCCTGCAGGAGCTGGGCTACTCCGTCAGCCTCGCCCGCGACGGCGTGGACGGTTTGCACCAGGCCCTGGAAACCTCGTTCGACGTGATCGTGCTGGATGTGATGATGCCGAAGATGGACGGCTGGGAGGTCCTGCGCCGCCTGCGCAAGGAAGCCGATACGCCGGTGCTTTTTCTGACGGCCCGCGACGATATCGCCGACCGCATCAAGGGCCTGGAACTCGGCGCCGATGATTACCTGATCAAGCCCTTCTCCTTCGCCGAACTGGTGGCGCGCCTGCGCACCCTGACCCGCCGTGGCCCGAGCCGGGAAGAAGAACAACTGCAGGTCGCCGACCTGCAGATCGATGTGCTGAAACGCCGCGTGACCCGCGCCGGCACACGCATCACCCTGACCAACAAAGAGTTTGCCCTGCTGCATTTGTTTGCCACTCACCAGGATCAGGTGTTGTCGCGCTCGCTGATTGCCTCGCGAGTGTGGGACATGAACTTCGACAGCGACACCAACGTGGTGGACGTGGCCGTGCGGCGCCTGCGCCTGAAAATCGACGACCCGTTCCAGCTCAAGTTGATCCACAGCGTGCGGGGCATCGGCTACCGCTTCGATACCCAACCATGACCCGCCGTCGCCATTATTCACTGACCCTGCGCCTGGCAGTGATTTTCGCCCTGCTGGCCTTCGCGCTGCTGGCCACGCTGGGCGTTGCGCTGTACCGCGAACTCGAGCGTGAGTTGATCAAGCGTGACGACGCTGCGCTGATCTATCGCACCGATCAGTTACGCAACCTGCTCAACGACAGCAATACGCTGGACCTGATCAAGACCAAGCCGGAGCTGTTCCAGAACATGCTGGGCAACAGCGAGTCAGTGCTGAGCATCGCGGCGCCGGGGCAGAAGCCCTTGCTACTGGTCAACCCAGGCAATATCGAGATGCCGGTGGTGCCAGCCGTTGCCAAAGACCACGCGCTGGGCCTTGCCGATGTGCACCATCTGCCTGGGGTCAACAATGTCCCCTTCGCCGCCGTGGCGGCGTCGATCGATTCCGGGGACCTGGGCAGCCTGCAAGTCACCACCGGACGCTTGATGACCGAACGCACCGCCATGCTCGCCAGCTATCGCCTGAGCGTGTTTATCCTGGCAAGCATTGCCGCGATCATCCTTGCCCTGGTCGGGTACTTGCTGGTGCACCGTGGCCTGCTGCCGTTGCGACGCCTGGCCCGGCATGCCCAAGGCATCGGCGTCGGCAACCTGGCCGAGCGCCTCGACAGCCACGGCGCGCCAAAAGAGTTGCTGCCGATGATCGACGCGTTCAACACCATGCTCGAACGCCTGGCCAGAGGGTTTGTGCAACTGGGCCAGGTGTCCACAGACATGGCCCACGAACTGCGTACGCCGATCAACAACCTGCTGGGCGAAACCCAGGTCGCGCTGCAACAGAGCCGCAGCATCGAGAGTTATCAGCAGTTGCTGGCGTCCAACGTCGAAGAGCTTGAACGCCTGGCGCGGATGCTCGACAACATGCTGTTTCTCGCCCGCACTGATCCGGCCAGCGCCCTGCGCCAACGCCAGGAACTCAGCGCAGCGGATGAAGTGGAACGAATCGCCGATTACTTCGAAGGCCTGGCCAGTGACGTGGAGGTCAGCATTCGTGCCGAAGGTGAAGGTGTGATCTGGGCTGAACCGATGCTACTGCGCCGGGCCCTGGCGAACCTGTGCGCCAACGCGATCAAATATGGCGCGCCGCGTTCCGAGCTGCTGATCCAGGCGGTGCCACAGGCCGAAGGCATCACCGTGAGGGTCAGCAACCAGGGTGAAACCATTGCTGCCGAGCACCTGCCACGGCTGTTCGAGCGCTTTTACCGGGTGGATGAATCGCGCGAGCGCTCGGCCCAGTCCAATGGCCTGGGCCTGTCGATTGTAGCGACCATCATGCAGTTGCATAACGGTCGATACAGCGTGACCAGCGAGGCAGGACTGACGTGTTTTGAGTTGTTTTTTCCGAGGCGGGACGACTGAATCGCGCGCCCCAGGCGCCTGGTGTTATTTTGCAAAAATTTGGCTGTCACCCCTGGCCGGAGTTCCCACTATTCTTTCCCCAAAGCGCACGCTCAGTATTGGAAACAGGTGAAGTGCAGTGGAAAGGAAACACTATCGATTCGGCGGGACAAACTCGCTGAACACCCCACCTCAAGGCAGAGGTGGTGGCGGTAACGACGGAGGTTCAGGCATGGAAAAACGATTGGGTCTACTGGAAAAGGGGCTGGCTGAAATGAAAGAAAGGCTGATCACCGTTTCGAGCAGGGCAGACTCCCTGGAAAAGCACTTCGCGACCAAGGCCGACCTTACGACCACCGAGGTGAATCTCATCAAATGGTACGTGGCCACCGCCTTCGCAATGACTGGCCTGGCGTGCGCCATCACCTTCGGGCTCACCCGCTTGTTTGCTACCTGACGATGACCCGCGCAGGTCAGCTGACCTGCCCGCCCGTTTCCGTCACATCCACTGATGTATGCCAAGCGGCCAGCAACGCCACCCGCAGTCCCTCGACCTGCGTCTCCAGTGCCATTGACGCCGCGCCCGAAGCCAGCACTTGTTCGGGCAGATATGGCACGTGGATAAACCCACTGCGCACGGCGCTAGCAGCCAGTGCATGCTGCAATAGGTAAAACACCTGGTTACACACGAAGGTACCGGCCGTATGCGACACCGTCGCCGCAATCTCCGCTTCGCGCACCGCCTTGACCATCGCCTTGATCGGCAGCGTGGTGAAGTAGGCTGCGGGGCCGTCAGCCACCACGGCGGCATCAATCGGCTGCTCGCCGAGGTTGTCGGGAATACGCGCGTCATTCAGGTTGATCGCCACCCGCTCCATGGAAATAGCACTGCGCCCCGGCCCCAGCCCCGTGGCGATCACCATCGCCGGCTGCAATTGGTCGATCAACTGGATCAGGCACTCACCCGCCGTGGCAAACGCACACGGCAGCCGACGCGCAACAACCTGCACATCGGCGCCCAGTTGCCAGCCATCCAGCAGGCGCACCACTTCCCAGGACGGGTTTATCGGGTCTTGATCAAAGGGCTCGAAACCCGTCAACAATAGGGTCTGCATCATGGCCTCACATCAACAGGTAAAGCAGGACAATATTGACCACCAGCATCATCAGCGCGGTCGGCAGCTGGGCCTTGATCACCGCGTTTTTGTCGGGCAACTCCAGCAGTGCTGCTGGCACGATATTGAAGTTGGCCGCCATCGGTGTCATCAACGTACCGCAGTAACCCGAGAACATGCCAATCGCGGCCATCACTGCGGGGTTGCCGCCGTAGATCCCCACCAGCACCGGCACGCCGACGCCGCCGGTCATCACCGGGAATGCCGCGAAGCCGTTCCCCATGATCACCGTGAACAGTGCCATGCCCAGCACATACACCATGACTGCCACCAGCTTGAAATCCAGGTTGATGTAGGTGGTGGTCACATGCGCGACGGCCGTACCGACCCCGGCTTCATTGAACAACAGCCCCAGCATCGCCAGCATTTGCGGCAGCACCATGGCCCAGCCCAGGGCCTCGGTCAGGCGCCGCGATTCGCGCAAGGCCTGCACCGGGGTGTCGCGGGTCAGCCAGCACGCCAGGCCGAGGGCGATCAGGCACCCGATGCCGAGGGAAACGAAGGTGGTGTTTTTCGGGTCCAGCAGCGGTACGCCGCCGATCTCGGTGTGCTTGAGTAATACCGAGCCGATCACCGTCGTCAGGGGAATCGCCAACGCCGGGATAAACAGTTTGTGCCCCAGGCGACCGGCGCTGGCGCGGGACGCCTTGTCATGCAGCTCGGCGTGCGTGCCACGGCCGACGCCGCCCAGCCCGGCAATCAACGCCATGACCACCACGCCCACACCAATGACCACCGAGGGCAGGCGCTCGCCCACCAGGAACGGAACCGCGAACAGCAACCAGAACAAGGCGCTGGACCAGCGCTTGGGGTGGGTCCGGTCCATCAGGATCATGCCCGCAGTGATCAGCAGCAGCACTCCGGCGAGCCAGTACAGGTATTGAATCGAGATGATCATTGCGCGGCCTCCACGGCAGTGGCCACCGGCGTCATCTCACGGGTCAGCCGCCGGTCGAACCGATGCAGGCGAATCGCGTGAATGATAAACGCGCAGATCGCCGTCGGGATGCCCCACACCGCGATGTGCAGCGGCTCGACATCAATCCCCGAGCCCAGCAGGAAGGTGTGCATCAGCGCAATCGCACCAAAGGCGACGAAGATGTCCTCACCGAAAAACAGCCCGACATTGTCCGTCGCAGCGCACATGGCCAGCACCTTGTGGCGCAGCTTGTCCGGCAACTTGCCGTAGCGTTTTTCCGCTGCGCCCTCGGCCATCGGCGCCAGTAGTGGGCGCACCATCTGCGGGTGTCCGCCGAGGCTGGTCAAGCCCATGGCGGCCGTGGATTCGCGCACAAACAGATAAATGATTAACAGGCGCCCTACCGTGGCGCGCTCGAACCGCGCAATCCAGTTCTGCGCGTGCAGGCGCAACCCATGACGCTCCAGCAGGCCGATGACGGCCAGGGGCAGCAACAGAATCAATTGCAGGGCACGGGTCTGAAGGAAACCGTCGCCCATGGTCGCGAGGATTTTTTCCAGCGGGAAGTGGGCGGCAAGCCCGGTGGCGATGGCGGCGGCGGTCACCACCAACAGCGGATTGAAGCGCAAGACAAAGCCAACCACGATCACAAGTACGCCGATCAACGGCCATAAGTTCACAACAGTTTGCATGGCGGTGAGGTCCTTTAATGCGCGCTGCGGCGCCGTTACAGCAGGATGTGAACAAAGGGTTCACAGCAGGAAGTGGCGTGCAGTCGGCTCGGTTTTTTATTGTTGACCCGGAAGGTCGAGCGTCAGTGGCGGCAACTTTGCTGCCTGGGGGCGGGAGGTGTCCAACAAGAAAAATTGTTGCTGCAAACCAATAAATTTTGTCGGGGTTTGCTGCGCACACGTAACAAGATGTGGACAGGTAACCCGCGAGTCACGCATCTTAGCGCCGCCCGTTGATCGGGTGCGGCACCGGGTACCGGCGCACGCCTCTCTCACTATTGTTGTGGATATGGAAATTCGATGAAAACCCAAAAGGTCCTGATCGCCCTCTCGTGCGCCGTTGCCCTGTCCCTGCTGGGCGGTTGTGCAGCGAAAGTTAAAAGTGGCGGCAGCGCAGCACTGGCCATCCCGGAAGCGGCCAAGCAGAACCTGGTGGTGAGCATCCAGGGCGAAAAACAGGTGGAGCAAAACCCTGACTGGAACCTGCTCAAGCGCGACTGGAATAACGCGCTCCAGGTCGAAGCACGCCAGGCCGGCTTCACGGTCACCGAAAGCCCTAAAGTCGCGGCCAATGGTGAAGACGGCGTGGGCATCAGCATCAACGTGAGCAAGTTTCGCTACATCGAACCGGGTTCGCGGTATGTCGCCGGTGCGCTGGTGGGTAATGCCTGGGTGTTCTCCCGCGCCGACTACTCCGACTTGAAATCCGGCGCGCCCATTGGCTCACGCACCTACGACACGTCATCCTCGGCCTGGGAAGGCGTGGCTTCGGCAATGACGCAGAAGCAGGTCCAGGCAATCGCCAAGCAGATGATCAGCGACATCAAGAGCGCCAAGGCCCAGTAAGCCACCGCGCCTTAAACAAGGGCCAACCGCTGGGTTGGCCCTGACACTGCAATTCCGCCTGGCTTGCTTCAGAGTTGCTTGAGGGTCTCACGCGACACTTCTTGCAGACCGGCCTCGGTGATTTTCTTCCAATCACTCTCCGTCACCGCCTGCATGCTTTCATTCTTGCGCGTCACCACATTCAGCGCAGTGGCGCCCGGGGTTTCGATACGCAGGTGGGCTTTGTTACTCACGTCGACAGAGAAGAAGCCTGGGGTAAACCAGGACCAGAATTCGACAATATGCACGTTCACTGGCGCGGCATCCGGAGTGCCTGGCTCGGTGACGACCTGGTAACCGGCCTGCTTGTAAGCCGCGGCTACCGACTCATTCACCAGTTGGGAAACGGTGCGGCCAGAGGGCAGCAACACGTCGCCCAACCCTTTGCCGTAACCGTTGCGCTTACGAGCAATGGCGCGCTCGGTAATCGACTTGTCATTGACCTCGTCATTTTTCAGCGATGGCGTATCCGGGCTTCGTGGAGCGATCTGGAAAACGCGATCATCCACGGTGCTGATCAGGACTTTCTTGCCATTGCTTGTTGCTGCGGCCTGGCTTGTGCTGAGCGGCGCAACATTGACATCCACTTCCGACCGACTCGTGGCGCATCCCGCCAGAACCATCAGTGCCGCAATCCCCACCACTAACCGAACGCTCATGACTACCGCTCCTTATCGCCATCATTGGCATGGCCGGATATCGGCCGGCGACGATTGTACATGCGCGATATCATTTAGACATCACTCCGGCTTTTTTGAAATAACTGCATACCGGTGAGTGTGTACTCAAGCCCGACCCGGTATCGTCAACCCAGAACGACCGTCAATGAACAAGGGGCAGCACCGGTGACTTCTTCCGCCACACCCACCGCCGAGAATGGCCTCAGCATCCAGACCCGCCTGATCGCCCTGGTGGTCGCCGTGACTTTCTTCATGGAAAACCTCGATGCCACGGTGATCGCCACGGCATTGCCGACCATGGCCACAGCGTTCGGGGTCACGCCGGTCGACATGAACATCGGCATCACCGCCTACATCCTCGCCGTGGCGATCTTCATACCGTTGTCCAGCTGGATCGCCGACCGATTGGGTGCGCGCCGGGTCTTTGCCGGCGCGATCATCGTCTTCACCCTCGCCTCGCTGCTGTGCGGGCTGAGCCAGAGCCTTGAAATGTTCGTCTTTGCGCGCGTCCTGCAGGGCATCGGTGGCGCACTGATGGTGCCCGTGGGGCGGCTGGCGGTGCTGCGCAATACGGATAAAAAAGACTTGGTCAAAATGATCGCGATCATCACCTGGCCCGGCCTGGTGGCGCCGATCCTGGGGCCAGTGGCCGGCGGACTGATCGTCACCCATGCCTCCTGGCCCTGGATCTTCTACGTGAACCTGCCGCTGGGCGTATTGGCGTTGGCCGCCGCACTGTGGCTGGTGCCGGAAGGTCGCGAAGCCAGCGTGCGCAAGTTTGATGCGAAGGGGTTCGTACTGCTCGCAGGCGCCTGTGTCGCCTTGCTGGGCGGGCTGGAATGGTTGGGCAGCCAGGCCGGCGAAATGCTCATCCCAGGCGTGGCGCTGGTCGCAGCGGGCATTGCGTTGGCGGTGTGGGCCGTGCACCACTGTCAGCACCATACTGACCCGCTGTTGCCGCTGCAGACCCTGGCGATCAATACCTTTCGCGTGAGTATCTATGGTGGGTCGCTGTTTCGCCTGGCCATCAGCGCGCTGCCGTTCCTGCTGCCGCTGTTGTTTCAGGTGGCCTTTGGCTTATCCCCGGTGGACGCGGGCCTGTTGGTGCTGGCGGTTTTTGCCGGCAACCTGGCGATGAAACCCCTGACCACGGCCATCATGCAGCGCTTCGGCTTTCGCCAGGTGCTGCTGGTGAATGGCCTGATCGGGGTGGCGTCGATTGCGGCTTGCGCCCTTTTCACCGCGCAGACCCCGCTCGCGGTCATCGCAGTGGTGCTGTTTGTGGGCGGGTTGTCACGCTCGATGCAGTTCACCTGCTACAACTCGATTGGCTTTGCAGATGTGCCCAAGCCACGCATGAGCGAGGCGTCGGCGTTGTTCAGCATGTCGTTTCAGCTGGCCATGGGGATGGGCGTGACGGCAGCGGCGCTGTTGTTGCGCGCGTCGATGAGCGTGCAGGGGCATGAGATTCACGCACAAGTGGGTGACTTCCGGGTGGCGTTCATCGGGGTGGCATTGCTGGGGGCGCTCGCGCTGGTAGACGTCTATCGACTGCCAGCGCACGCGGGAGAAAGTGTGTTGAAGCGCGGTTGAACGCCGCCTCGTCGAATTAGGCGGTGGTGCTGACGATTGATCCCGTCGCACTGCCGCCCTCAGCGGTGACAGCCTGCAACAGCGCGGCAGTTGCTGTCTGCAACGCAGCGGCAGTGGTTGCAATCTGCGCTTGCGCCGCCGCAACCGCAGCAACCTTGGCCGCCTCGCTCTGGTTGCTGGACTGCGCCTGCTGCATGGCTTGTTGCTGCTCTTGAAGTTGCTTTTGCAACTGCTCGATCTGCTTCTTCAACTCCTTGACCGTGTCCGACTCCGTCGAGCTGGAAGACGCCTGGCCACCGCCGCCAGCACCCGCAGTCGCTTGCGTGCCCGCGTTCATATTGACGGTCAGGCCGCCGGTACGGTTGGTGCTCTCGCTTGCCTGGGGAACCGTCGAGGTTGCAACGCTTTGACTGCTGGCTACGGCAGGAGGATTGCTAATGTTGATGAGCATGCCAAATGTCCGATGATGAAGGCTTACCGACTGCATCGGCGTGTCGGTCGATTAATTGAGGGCGGCGTCAGGATTAAATCCCAGGCAACAAAAAAGGGCCCACCTTTCGGTGAGCCCTTCTAGACCGCCCAGCAGAGCGGATTTTGTTTGGTAGGCGCGATTGGACTCGAACCAACGACCCCCACCATGTCAAGGTGGTGCTCTAACCAACTGAGCTACGTGCCTGCTGTGAGGCGGCATTCTACGGAATTCCGGAGGGGTGTCAACATCTTTTTTGCAGCTAACCCTATGAATATGCGAATTTTTTATTTGCGGCCGGCACATCGGTATTTTTTCGGTGGCTGGCAGGCAATTTTCAACTCAGGTAGGATCGGGGCACTCGTAAAAAATATAAAACAGAGGTTCCAGGATGGCGAACACCCCCTACCCCCAGTCGTATTACGCCGCTTCCGCGAATGCCGTACCGCCACGCCCAAGCCTGCAAGGCGAGATCGAAACCGACGTGTGCGTGATCGGTGCTGGCTACACCGGCCTTTCCAGCGCGCTGTTCCTGCTGGAGAACGGTTTTCGCGTGACCGTGCTGGAAGCCGCCAAGGTCGGCTTTGGTGCCTCTGGTCGCAATGGCGGGCAGATCGTCAACAGTTATAGCCGTGACATCGACGTGATCGAGCGCAGCGTCGGCCCCAAGCAGGCACAGTTGCTCGGGCAGATGGCGTTCGAGGGCGGCAAGATCATTCGCGAGCGGGTGGCGAAGTACCAGATCCAGTGCGACCTGAAGGACGGCGGCGTGTTCGCTGCACTCAACAGCAAGCACATGGGCCACCTGGAGTCGCAGAAGCGCCTGTGGGAGCGTTACGGCCATACGCAGCTGGAGTTGCTGGACGAACGTCGCATCCGCGAGGTCGTGGCGTGTGACAACTATGTCGGCGGCCTGCTCGACATGAGCGGCGGGCACATCCATCCGCTCAACCTGGCGCTGGGCGAAGCAGCGGCGGTGGAATCCCTGGGCGGCAGCATCTACGAGCAGTCCGCGGCAGTGCGCATCGAGCGCGGCGCCAATCCGGTGGTGCACACCGCCGAGGGCAAGGTCAGGGCCAAGTTCATCATCGTCGCGGGCAATGCCTACCTGGGCAACCTGGTGCCGGAGCTGGCAGCCAAGTCGATGCCCTGCGGCACGCAAGTCATCACCACTGCACCGCTGGGTGACGAACTGGCCAAGTCGCTGCTGCCGCAGGATTACTGCGTCGAAGACTGCAACTACCTGCTCGACTACTACCGCCTCACCAGCGACAAGCGCCTGATCTTCGGCGGCGGCGTGGTGTATGGCGCGCGTGACCCGGCGAACATCGAGGCGATTATCCGTCCGAAGATGCTCAAGGCCTTCCCGCAGCTCAAGGACGTGAAAATCGACTACGCCTGGACCGGCAATTTCCTGCTGACCCTGTCGCGCTTGCCACAGGTCGGCCGCCTGGGCGACAACATCTACTACTCGCAGGGCTGCAGCGGCCATGGCGTGACGTACACACACTTGGCCGGCAAGGTACTGGCAGAAGCCCTTCGAGGCCAGGCAGAGCGTTTTGATGCGTTTGCCGACCTGCCCCACTACCCATTCCCGGGCGGCCAACTGTTGCGCACGCCGTTTGCCGCACTGGGCGCCTGGTACTACGGCTTGCGCGACAAATTAGGCTTTTGAGGCAAAACCTGCAGGAGCCCGCTCGCGGGCGATGGCGTCCGTGAGTTCGCCATTGCCCATGAGCGGGCTCGCACATTTCATAAATCGCAGACACAAAAAACCCCGGTCTTTCGACCAGGGTCTTTGCTATCGGATCAAAGTAGCCAGAGGCTTTCTTTGTGCTTCAAGGCGTTCAGTGGGCCTTGAGGCAGATATGGCGCAGCGGACGGGACTCGAACCCGCGACCCCCGGCGTGACAGGCCGGTATTCTAACCGACTGAACTACCGCTGCGTATCGCTTGACCAGCTACGGGTAAACCCCACAACCGTCTTGAAACGTCTGATCGACCAGCCTTGGCTGTTCAATCTCAAGCCCGACGAATCGAACCTGGAAAATATGGCGCAGCGGACGGGACTCGAACCCGCGACCCCCGGCGTGACAGGCCGGTATTCTAACCGACTGAACTACCGCTGCGCGTCGGTGCAACCTTTAACGTTGCGTCTTGCCCGAAGGCAAAACTCTCAAGAAGTGGTGGGTGATGACGGGATCGAACCGCCGACCCTCTGCTTGTAAGGCAGATGCTCTCCCAGCTGAGCTAATCACCCTTTGCTTCGTTGAGGCCGCGAAATTTACGCAGGTAGCGGACCTAAGTCAATAGCCTGCTTGAAGTTTTTCTGAAAAAGACAAAATGGCTTCAAGACCGCCTACTCGCTGTAAATCATCTTCTTGCTCATGCCACCGTCGACCACGAACTCCTGCCCGGTGACAAACCCGGCCTGACGCGACAACAACCACGCCACCATCGCCGCCACGTCCTCCACCGTCCCCACCCTGCCCGCCGGATGCTGGGCATGGTCGGCGTCCGTCAACGGCTCGGCACGGCGCGCCGCAGGATCACGCGCATCGATCCAGCCGGGGCTGACGGCGTTCACTCGCACCTCCGGACCCAGGCTGATCGCCAATGCGTGAGTCAGCGCCAGCAAGCCGCCCTTGCTCGCCGCGTAGGCCTCGGTGTCCGGCTCCGATTGACGGGCCCGGGTCGACGCCAAGTTGACGATCGCCCCGCCATGGGCGCGCAGGTACGGCGCACAGTGCTTGGCCAGCAACATCGGCCCACTGAGGTTCACCGCCAGTACGCGATTCCAGTAAGCCAGGTCGAGGCTTTCCAGGGTGATATTGCGCGGGTCGGCCACTGCCGCGTTGCACACCAACGCGTCCAGGCGACCAAACTGCCCCAGCACCTCGGCGACACCCTGGGCCACTTGCTTCTCGTCCGCCACGTCCATGGTGATAAACCAGGCGTTGTCGCCCAGCACCTTGGACACCTTGGAACCGCGTTCGCGGTCCAGGTCCGTCAATACCACCTGCCAGCCTTCACTGATCAGCCACGCAGCAATCCCGAGGCCAATGCCCCGGGCCGCCCCAGTGACCAATGCGACGCGGCCGTTACTGGCCGCTGCAGCTTCCATGGACCACTCGATCACAAGGCTGCCAGCCCGCGAGCCAGGTCAGCTTGCAGGTCGGCTACATCTTCCAGGCCTACCGCAATACGGATCAGGCTGTCACGGATACCGGCGGCTTCGCGCTCCTGCGGCGCCAGGCGGCCGTGGGAGGTGGTGCTTGGGTGGGTGATGGTGGTCTTGCTGTCACCCAGGTTGGCGGTGATGGAGATCAGTCGAGTCGCGTCGATAAAGCGCCATGCGCCCTCCTTGCCACCCTTGACCTCGAAACTCACCACGGCACCGAAGCCGCGCTGCTGGCGCTGGGCCAACTCATGCTGCGGATGGCTCTTGAGACCGGCGTAATGCACCTTCTCGATACCGTCCTGCTGCTCCAGCCATTCGGCCAGGGCCTGGGCGTTGGCGCAGTGGGCCTTCATCCGCAGGCTGAGGGTTTCCAGGCCCTTGAGGAAAATCCACGCGTTGAACGGGCTCAGGGTCGGGCCAGCCGTGCGCAAAAACCCGACGATTTCCTTCATCTGCTCGCTGCGACCGGCCACCACACCGCCCATGCAACGGCCCTGGCCGTCGATGAATTTGGTTGCCGAGTGCACCACGACGTCCGCGCCCAGCTTCAGCGGCTGCTGCAGCGCCGGGGTGCAGAAGCAGTTGTCGACCACCAGCATCGCGCCCTTGGCGTGAGCCACTTCGGACAACGCGGCGATGTCCACCAGTTCGGCCAGCGGGTTGGACGGCGATTCGACGAACAGCAACTTGGTGTTGGCCTTGATTGCCGCGTCCCAGCCGGAAAGATCCGCCAGGGGCACGTAGTCCACTTCGATGCCGAAGCGCTTGAAATACTTCTCGAACAGGCTGATGGTCGAACCGAACACGCTGCGCGAAACCAGCACATGGTCGCCAGCGCTGCACAGGCTCATCACCACTGCCAGGATCGCCGCCATGCCAGTGGCGGTGGCCACGGCCTGCTCCGCGCCTTCCAGGGCCGCGATACGTTCTTCGAACGCACGCACGGTCGGGTTGGTGTAGCGCGAATACACGTTGCCAGGCACTTCACCGGCGAAGCGCGCAGCGGCGTCGGCGGCAGTGCGGAACACGTAGCTGGAAGTGAAGAACATCGGGTCACCGTGTTCGCCTTCGGGCGTGCGGTGCTGGCCAGCGCGCACAGCCAGGGTATCGAAAGCTACGCCATCGAGGTCGCTGTCCAACCGACCGGCATCCCATTCCTGACTCATGCTGTGACTCCTTACTCAATTCTTTATTTAAGATACAAAACCGGCCCCTCAGGGCCGGTGTCTACTCAGTTGTTGTACAGATCGATGATCGCGCTGACCGCCTGGGTCTTGATCTTCGAGGAGTCGTTGCGCGCCTGCTCGATCTTGTTCAGGTAGGCCTCGTCGACATCACCGGTCACGTACTTGCCGTCGAACACGGCGCAGTCGAACTGGTCGATCTTGATCTTGCCACCGCCGACCGCTTCGATCAGGTCCGGCAGGTCCTGGTAGATCAGCCAATCGGCGCCAATGAGGTCGGCCACGTCCTGGGTCGTACGGTTGTGAGCGATCAGTTCGTGGGCGCTCGGCATGTCGATACCGTAGACGTTCGGGTAGCGCACGGCAGGCGCTGCGGAACAGAAGTACACGTTCTTGGCGCCGGCTTCACGGGCCATCTGGATGATCTGCTTGCACGTGGTGCCACGCACGATGGAGTCGTCCACCAGCATCACGTTCTTGCCGCGGAACTCCAGCTCGATGGCGTTGAGCTTCTGGCGTACCGACTTCTTGCGCGCCGCCTGGCCCGGCATGATGAAGGTACGGCCGATGTAGCGGTTCTTCACGAAGCCTTCGCGGAACTTGACGCCCAGGTGGTTGGCCAATTCCAGCGCAGCCGTACGGCTGGTGTCCGGGATCGGGATGACCACGTCGATGTCGTGCTCAGGACGCTCGCGCAGGATCTTCTCGGCCAGCTTCTCGCCCATGCGCAGGCGTGCCTTGTACACCGAAACGCCGTCGATGATCGAATCCGGACGCGCCAGGTAGACGTGTTCGAAGATGCACGGGGTGAGTTTCGGCGCCACGGCGCACTGACGGGTGTGCAGCTTGCCATCTTCGGTGATGTACACCGCTTCGCCCGGCGCCAGGTCACGGATCAGGGTGAAGCCCAGCACGTCCAGGGACACGCTTTCGGAGGCGATCATGTACTCGACGCCCTCGTCGGTGTGACGCTGGCCGAACACGATCGGACGGATGCCGTGCGGGTCACGGAAGCCGACTATGCCGTAGCCGGTAACCATCGCCACCACCGCGTAACCACCGACGCAACGGTTGTGCACGTCGGTCACGGCGGCGAACACGTCCTCTTCGGTCGGCTGCAGCTTGCCGCGCTGGGCCAGCTCGTGGGCGAATACGTTGAGCAGCACTTCCGAGTCGGAGCTGGTGTTGACGTGGCGCAGGTCAGATTCGTAAATCTCCTTGGCCAGCTGTTCAACGTTGGTCAGGTTACCGTTGTGCGCCAGGGTAATGCCGTAAGGCGAGTTGACGTAAAACGGTTGAGCTTCGGCCGATGTGGAGCTACCGGCAGTCGGGTAACGCACATGGCCAATGCCCATGTGCCCGACGAGGCGCTGCATGTGACGCTGATGGAACACGTCACGCACCAGGCCATTGTCCTTGCGCAGGAATAACCGGCCGTCGTGGCTGGTCACAATACCGGCAGCGTCCTGGCCGCGGTGCTGGAGGACGGTTAGCGCGTCATACAGCGCCTGATTGACGTTCGACTTACCGACGATACCGACGATGCCACACATGCGACGCAACCCCTACTTAATGAATCTTGACTGAACACAGCTTACTGAGGCGTTTTGGCCGGCAAGAGGTGTTCCTTGAACGGAAGATCAGCGGGTACGCTGATTCCGCTGGCCAGCCACTGACTGCTCCACCCCAATATGAGGTTCTTGGACCAATCTGCAACCAATAGAAATTTTGGCACGAGTACCGACTCCTGCCACCACGAATCCTGCTGTACCGGCCCCAGGCTTAACAGCCCGACCGCCACAACCACCAGCAACGCGCCACGCGCGGCGCCGAAGGCCATGCCGAGAAATCGATCGGTCCCGGAGAGGCCGGTGACACGTATCAACTCGCCAATAAGATAATTGACCATTGCCCCCACCAGCAGCGTGGCGATGAACATGATGGCGCAGCCCGCGATGACGCGAGCCGAAGGTGTCTCGATGTATCCGGCCAGGTAAACCGACAATGAACCGCCGAACATCCAGGCTACGACTCCTGCGATGATCCAGGTCAGCAACGACAGTGCTTCTTTTACGAAGCCGCGGCTTAGACTGATCAAAGCGGAGATGGCGACGATTGCAACGATCGCCCAGTCAACCCAGGTAAATGGCACGTTTGAGCCTACGGACGGATAAGGCGGCGCATTTTAGCAGAGCGTCGGGCTGTCGGTAAGCTGTGATTGCGGGTGCTTTGCAAATCAATGGTTTGGAGACCCCGTCCAACTTCAACCCAGCCCCAAAACCAATGTGGGAGCAGGCTTGCCTGCAATCAGGGCGGCGCATTCAACATCGCTGTCGACTGCAACCACCGCCATCGCGGCAAGCCAGCTCCCACATTTGGCCAGCATTCCAACCAGAGAGTGACAGTGATCAGCCGCGCTCAGGCTGGAAACGGGTGACGAACCCCTTCAAGTTCTGCTGGCGATCCAGCAAGTCGCGCAGACGGTCGGCCTCGGCACGCTCGATCAGCGGCCCGATAAACACCCGGTTCTTGCCGTCGGCACTGCGGATATAGGCGTTATACCCCTGGCTACGCAGCTTTTTCTGCAGCGCATCGGCGCCGTCGCGATTGCCCAGGCTGGCGACTTGAATCGACCAACTGATCGGCAGGCCATTCGGGTCGATACGGCTCTGCCCCACGTCCGGCTTACCCGGTGCGGCAGGCTGCGGCGCGACCGGCTTGGGCGCAGGTGCCGGCGCTGCGGGCTTGGCAGCGGCGACAGGTGCGGCCGGAGCCGGCTTGACCACCGGCACGCTTGGCTGCACGGGCATCGAAGGCGCCTGTTGCGCGGCCACTTCATCGTCGGTCGGCACCGGCTCTTCTTCCGGCAGGGCCTGCGGCTCGGGCACCACCACTGGCTCAACCTGCACCTGCGGCACCGCCGGTGCCTGCGGCGCGGCTGGCGCCTCCACCACCACCTGGCGCTGTTCGTCCTGGCGGGAGAACAGCATCGGCAGGAAGATCACCGCCAATGCCACCAGAACCAGGGCTCCGACCATTCGCTGCTTGTATGCGCTATCCAGTAATGCCATGTGCAGCTTCCTCCGTGGAGCGCCGGGCCAACCACTCAAGCGCCTCGGCAACACAATAAAATGATCCGAACAACAGAATTTCGTCCTCGGCCGTCGCCACCGCACACTGCGCCTCAAGGGCTGCGGTCAGGCTTGCATACGACGCCACCGGCGCACCAAGGTTCTGCAACGCCTTTTCCAACTCAACCGCAGGACGGCTTCGCGGCGTATCCAGCGGCGCGACCGCCCAAGCCTGGACGCTCGCCAGCAGCGGCGCAACCACGCCATCCAGGTCCTTGTCCGCCAACAACCCGAAGACCGCCAGGCGACGCCCGACCGGTGGCGTGCGTGACAGGCGCTGCGCCAGGTACTCGGCCGCATGCGGGTTATGCCCCACATCCAGCAGCAGGTTCAGGCGCTTGCCTTGCCATTCGAATTCACGACGATCCAGGCGCCCCACGACGCGGGTCGCCAGCAAAGTCGCCGCAATCTGCGCGGCATCCCACGGCAGATCCAGCAGCAGATAGGCTTGCAGCGCGAGCGCGGCATTTTCCATCGGCAGGTTCAACAGCGGCAGGTCATGCAGCTCCACCACCTGGCCACGCGCATCACGCCCGCGCCACCGCCAGTGCTGGTCACCGATTTCGAGATTGAATTCACGACCGCGCAGAAAGAACGGGCAATCCAGCTCGCGGACCTTGTCGAGCAAGGTAGACGGCGGATCCACGTCCCCACACAGCGCAGGCTTGCCCTGGCGAAAGATCCCGGCCTTTTCATAAGCCACCGACTCACGGGTATTGCCCAGGTAGTCGGCATGGTCCACACCAATGCTGGTGACCAGGGCCATGTCGGCATCCACCACGTTGACCGTGTCCAGGCGCCCGCCCAGGCCAACTTCCAGCACCACCACATCGAGTTGCGCGCGCTCGAACAGCCAGAACGCCGCCAGGGTGCCCATTTCGAAGTAAGTCAGGGAAATCTCGCCTCGGCCGGCTTCAAGTGCCGCGAAGGCTTCGCAGAGTTGCTCATCCGTGGCTTCGACGCCATTGAGCTGCACCCGCTCGTTGTAGCGCAGCAGGTGCGGAGAGTTGTAGACGCCGACTTTCAGCCCTTGGGCCTGCAGCAGCGCCGCGACAAAGGCACACGTAGAGCCTTTGCCGTTGGTGCCGGTCACCGTGATCACTCGCGGCGCCGGCCGACCCAACCCAAGGCGGGCCGCTACCTGTTGCGAGCGTTCCAGGCCCATGTCGATGGCGGACGGATGCAACTGCTCAAGGTAGGCGAGCCATTCGCCGAGGGTACGTTGGGTCATAGGTTTGCAGGCACCGGTGGGACGACGATTGGCTCGACTTTAGGCGCGACGTACACAGGGGTCGGCAGGCCCATCATTTGTGCCAGCAGGTTACCCAGGCGTGGACGCAGTTCGCCGCGCGGGATGATCAGGTCGATGGCGCCATGCTCCAGCAGGAACTCGCTGCGCTGGAAGCCTTCCGGCAGTTTTTCGCGCACGGTCTGCTCGATTACGCGCGGGCCGGCGAAGCCGATCAGGGCTTTTGGCTCACCGACGATCACGTCACCGAGCATCGCCAGGCTGGCGGAAACGCCGCCGTAGACCGGGTCGGTCAGTACGGAGATGAATGGAATGCCTTCCTCGCGCAGACGCGCCAGTACCGCAGAGGTCTTGGCCATTTGCATCAGGGAGATCAGCGCTTCCTGCATACGCGCACCACCAGAGGCGGCGAAGCAGATCATCGGGCAACGGTTTTCCAGGGCGTAGTTGGCAGCGCGAACAAAGCGCTCGCCGACGATGGCCCCCATGGAACCGCCCATGAAGGAAAACTCGAACGCCGACACCACCACCGGCATGCCCAGCAGCTTGCCGCTGACGGAAATCAGTGCGTCCTTCTCACCGGTCTGCTTTTGCGCAGCGGTCAGGCGGTCCTTGTACTTCTTGCCGTCGCGAAACTTCAGGCGATCAACCGGCTCCAGGTCCGCACCCAGCTCGTTACGGCCTTCGGCGTCGAGGAAGATATCGATGCGGGCGCGGGCGCCGATACGCATGTGGTGATTGCACTTGGGGCAAACGTCCAGGGTCTTTTCCAGCTCGGGGCGGTACAACACCGCGTCGCAGGATGGGCACTTGTGCCACAGACCTTCAGGAACCGAGCTTTTCTTTACCTCGGAACGCATGATCGAAGGGATCAGTTTGTCTACTAACCAGTTGCTCATGCTTTCTTTCTCCAGTACCGGTGGCTTGAACACAGCCCCGCGTATGCCCTTGAGCTAAATTCATATGTGGCGATGACACAGGTGGGACGGGGTCAGGTGTTCGACCAGCCATTTCCCGCCTGCATCCTCAGCCTTCCAGACAACCTGCCAGCGCAGGCTTGCCACTTCATTGCCGGGCCACCCACAGGCGGCGCCGGGCTGTTTTACACAGTGGTAGTTATGGACGGCGGCAGACTGCCAGCCGTCACATCCCGCCACTGCTGTTGCGCACAGCCTGCATGAATGCGCGAATCTTGCTGTGATCCTTGATGCCCTTGCCCTGCTCTACCCCACCGCTGACATCCACCGCATACGGGCGCACCTGCGCGATCGCCGCGCCGACGTTGTCGGGGTTAAGCCCCCCGGCGAGGATGATCGGCTTGCTCAGCCCCGGAGGAATCAGCGACCAGTCGAACGCCTCGCCGGTGCCACCGGGCACACCTTCGACATACGTATCCAGGAGGATCCCGCGTGCACCGGCATAGGCGGCGCAGGCACGGGCGATATCGTCACCGGCCTTGACCCGCAACGCCTTGATATACGGGCGCTGGTAGCTTTCGCATTCATCAGGGGTTTCGTCGCCGTGAAACTGCAGCATATCCAGCGGCACGGCATCCAGGGTTTCGTTGAGTTCGCAGCGGCTGGCATTGACGAACAGGCCCACGGTGGTCACGAACGGCGGCAAGGCATTGATGATCGCCCGCGCCTGCAACACATTCACCGCCCTCGGACTGCGTGCATAAAACACGAAACCGATGGCATCCGCCCCCGCCTCGACTGCCGCCAGCGCGTCTTCTATGCGGGTAATCCCGCAAATCTTGCTGCGAACGGCAGACATATCGTAGAAACCTCAGGGGTTGAACCGAGAAAGTCCCGGATGGTAACAAAAGCTTTTCCGGGCGTCAGCCGCCAAGTTCACTGAAACCTGTGAGGAAGTGTGGCCCGATGAAACGCTCCGGCAGCTCGAACTCGTCACGGTACTCCACTTGCACCAGGTACAGGCCGAACGGATGCGCCGTCACCCCGCCGGTGCGGCGTATACGGCTTTCCAGCACTTCCTTGGCCCATTCAACCGGACGCTCGCCGGTACCGATGGTCATCAGTACACCGGCAATATTTCGTACCATATGGTGCAGGAACGCCCCGGCACGGATATCCAGCACGATCATCTTGCCGTGACGGGTCACGCGCAGGTGGTGGACTTCCTTGATCGGCGACTTGGCCTGGCACTGCCCCGCGCGAAAGGCGCTGAAATCATGCACGCCGACCAAGTGCTGCGCGGCCTCGGCCATGCGCTCGGCGTCCAGCGGGCGGTGGTTCCAGGTAATTTCCTGGTTGAGGTGCGCCGGGCGGATCTGGTCGTTGTAGATCACGTAGCGATAACGCCGGGCAATCGCCTTGAAACGCGCATGAAAATGCGCCGGCATGACCTTGGCCCAGCTGACGCTGACGTCATGCGGCAAATTGATATTGGCGCCCATCACCCACGCTTTCATCGAACGCTCGGCCTGGGTGTCAAAGTGCACCACCTGGCCGCACGCATGCACGCCGGCATCGGTGCGTCCGGCGCACATCAGCGATACGGGGGAGTCGGCGACTTTCGCCAGGGCATTCTCGAGGGTTTCCTGCACCGTCAACACGCCCGAGGCCTGACGCTGCCAGCCGCGATAGCGCGAACCTTTGTATTCCACGCCCAGGGCGATGCGGTAAAAGCCGTCAGCCGCCATTTCGGCGACCGGATTATCTATATTTGCCAAGAACTGAGAGCCTGATGAGTTGCGCAAAGGCCGCCATTATGCCGATTTGTGCAGGAGCTGGCTTGCCTGCGATGCAAGCGACCCGGTCTTTCGGTAAAACCGAGTGAAGGGTATCGCCGGCAAATCAGCGCCGACAAAAGCAAAAACGGCGACCCGAAGGTCGCCGCTGCATCAACTATTGACTGTTACGCCAGCCGGCCGAGCATTTCCTTGGCCTCGCCGCGCTGCACTTCATCACCTTCGGTGAGCACTTCGGAAAGGATATCCCGCGCACCGTCGGCGTCGCCCATGTCGATATAGGCTTGGGCCAGGTCGAGCTTGGTGGCGACTTCGTCAGTGCCGGAGAGGAAGTCGAACTCCGGTTCATCACCGCCCAGTGCCGCGTCTTCAGCGGTGAAGGACGGCTCGATGGAGGGGTGTTCCAGGCTCTGCGACAGGCGATCCAGCTCTGCGTTGACGTCATCCAGCTCCGAGGCGAAGGCATCAGGCTTGGCGGTGGCCTCCGGTTCGTCGGCCAGGGACAGGTCGAAATCTTCCGGCAGGTCGAAGTCATCCAGCGCCGCAGGCGTCAGGGTCGGCGGCTCGACCGCCGGCACATCCTTCATCTGGTCTTCAAGGCCGGAAAGGAAGTCGTCGTCGGACTGCGCCGAAACCGGGGCATCCAACTGCAGGTCGAGGTCGAAGTCCGACAGATCATCCGGGCTCGCCTTGGCTTCGGTCTGCTGCTGCAGGAGCGATTCAAACGTCTGCTGATCACCCTTGACCTCGGCCGGCGAAGCCGCTTCGAGATCGTCCAGGCTCAGGTCGAAATCGGTGTCGAACGCCTCAGGCTCAGGGGCCGCGGGTTTGTCTTCAAGCAAATCCTTGACGTACTGGGCATCCAGCGCGGCCGCGGCGACGGCGGCACTGACGCCTGCCGCCAGCACCGCCATGGCCGGGAAGCGGCTCTTGAGCTGCTCGACCTGGGCATGGTTTTCACCGTTGGCGACCAGTTGACGCTCCTGGGTGACGAAACCGTCCTTGTCGTTTTGCAGGCCGTAGACTTCCATCAGCTTCAAGCGCAGGTCGCTGCGCTTGGGCTCGTGCTTGATCGCTTGCTCCAACACGTCAGCGGCCTGGTTCAGATGGCCACGGTCTATATGCGACTGCGCCTGTACCAATGCGTCGTTGGCGTTTTCCGGGGCCACGGCAACGGCCAGCGGCGCGAGCACCGAAGCAACCGTCGGCGCCACCACCGCCGGTTCAACCACGGGGGCCGGCGCGGGGGCGGCCGCCAGCTTGACGTTCGGCGGCGGTACTTCCAGGCCTTCGAAGCTGTCGGGCGGCAGGTCATGGTCGATATTGGAGGTGAAGGCCGGCTCTTCAGCCAGGGCCCGCGCCATGCGCAGGTGCTTTTCCTCTTCCAGGCGCGCATTGCGATGACGCGCCCACAACAGCAGGAGCAGCAGCACCAGCAAGCCCGCCGCACCGCCGATCACCCCCAGGACGATCGGGTTGGTCAGCAGGTCATTGAATTTGCCTTCGGTGGTGGCGGGCGCAGCCTCCGGCTTGATCGGCTCGGGTGCGGGCGCTGCTGGCGTAGCGGCAGCGGCCGGGGCTGCAGGGGCCGTTGAAGCGGCCGCCGGGTCGCTGGCCAACTGCGCGGGCATCGCCGCCGTGGCCTGCGCGCTCGGATCACCCTTCTCCGCCTGCAAGCGCGCGAGTTGATCGTTCTTCAGCTGAATCAGCTTTTGCAGCTTGTCCAACTGGCTCTGCAAGTCGGCCGCACGGCTTTTCAGCTCTTCGTTGTCGCGGCGAGTGGTGTCGAGTTGTTCCTGGGTCATCGCCAGCTTGTCGCTCAGCGCCTGGCCGTCGCCGGCCTTGCCCTTGCCACCCTTGCGCGCGGCTTCGGCCGAGACCAGGCTCAGGTTGTCCTTGGCGTTGGTGCTTGCCGGTGCATTACCGGCCTGGGTACGCCGGGTGGCGTCCAGCTGTTGCTTGCCTGCCGCCTGATTCGTGCCCGAACGGCGCCCCTCACGCCAGGCGGCGTTCTGTGCGCTGACTTCGGCAATCGCCTGTGGTTGCGCGAGTGCGGTGCTTTGCACCGTGTCGGGCAGGCGCAGGACCTGGCCGGTTTTCAGCCGGTTGATATTGCCGTCGATAAACGCATCGGGGTTGAGCGCCTGGATAGCCAGCATGGTCTGCTGTACCGAACCGCCGTTGCGGTTCTTCGCGGCAATTTCCCACAAGGTATCGCGGGAGGTGGTTGTGTGTTGCGCAGGCTTGGTCGCGGCAGGCGCGGTGCTGGCTGCAGTCCCCGCACGCGGTGCAGGGACTGCTGCCGTCGGCGCTGGCTGGTCGAATTTTGCCGGGTCAAGCAACACGCTGTAGTCGCGCATCAGGCGGCCGTTGGGCCATTGCACCTGCAGCAGGAAGCGTACGTAGGAATCGGGCAACGGCTTGCTGGAGGTGACACGCACCACGCTGCGGCCGTTGGGATTGACCACCGGTGTAAAGGTCAGGTCATTGAGAAAGGCCTGGCGGTCAACCCCGGCATCCACAAACGCCTGGTCGGAAGCCAGGCTCGGGGTGATCTCGGACGCCGTGAGGCCACCGACATCGAGCAATTCGATTTCCACCGACAACGGCTGGTTCAACTTCGACTTGAGGGTCATCTCCCCCAGCTGCAGCGCCTGCGCCATACCGGAGGACAGCGCCGAGGCGGCCGCTATTGCTAACACCAGTTTGCGAACTTGAACCATAGCCTCATCCTTTGTTTGAACACTCCCCGGCCTGCGAGAAGGTTGGTAACCGCTGCCATAAGGCATGGCGAGCCGATAGGTCACCGACACGCTTCTGTTCCGCTTCGGGCCAAGCATAGCGCCTGGCTAGAATCAATCTACAAATTGCCGCCAAGTATCTTTTACGCAAGGCCTTTTATCAACAACTGCGCCAGCTGTACGGCGTTAAGCGCTGCGCCTTTGCGTACGTTATCTGACGCCAGCCACAAATTTAGTTCCGCCGGGTCATCCACACCGGCGCGCACTCGGCCCACATAGACCACATCCTGGCCCACCGCGTCGCCCACGGCGGTGGGGTAATCGCCCTCCTCGACCAGCTCGATGCCGGGCGCTGCGTCCAGCGCGCGATTGACGACAGCCAGATCCACCGCCGCCCCCAATTGCAACGACACTGTCAGGCTATCGCCAAAAAACACCGGGGCTTGAACGCAAGTGGCGGAAATCTTCAGGGAAGGCAAGCCCAGCACCGCGCGCAGTTCGTGGACGAGGCGTTTTTCCAGCGCGGTGTGGCCCTGGGCATCTGGCGTGCCGACTTGCGCCAGCAGGTTGAACGCCATCTGCCGATCAAAGAACTGCGGCTCCAGCGGACGCACGTTCAGCAGCTCGGCGGTTTGCCGGGCCAGCTCGCTGACGGCCTCACGGCCCTGGGCGGAGACTGCCAGGCAGGCGGTGACATTCACCCGCTGGATATCCAGCAGGCCGTGCAATGGCGCCAGGACCACCGCCAGGTTGGTGGCAGAGGGGCTGGGACTGGCGAGCTGGAATGGCTTTTTCAGCCCCTTCAGCACCTCAGCATTGGCCTCCGGCACCACGTGGGGCGCCTGCTCTGCGGGCAAGGCGCCCGACAGGTCGATCACCGAGCATCCGGCGGCCGTGGCCCGCGGCGCGAAGCTCAGGGTCACTGCCGGCCCCGCCGCGAAGAACGCCAATTGCGCCTTGCTGAAATCGAACTCGTCGACTTCCTTGACCCGCACATTCTTGCCGCGAAACGGCACCGATGCCCCGGCGGAGTTGCTGCCCGCCAGCAGATACAGGGTGCCTACCGGGAAATCCAGTTCTTCGAGGATCTGCACCAGGGTTTCACCAACGGTGCCGGTGGCGCCGATCACGGCGATTTCAAAGGTCTGGGTCATGGGGCTGCCTCGGGCATTGCGGGGGGAGCGGCACTTTACCGGGTGGCTGGGGGTGAGGCAATTAGCCTGGGGCTTTGGGGGATGGCTGATGGCCTCATCGCAGGCAAGCCAGGGCAATAAAAAACCCCGCGCCTGTCACCAGGGCACGGGGTTTTTCAATGCAAGGAAGCGATCAACGCTCCAGCAGAATCCGCAACATGCGACGCAGCGGCTCCGCCGCGCCCCACAGCAGCTGGTCGCCCACGGTGAATGCGCCGAGGAACTGGCTGCCCATGTTCAACTTGCGCAGACGGCCTACCGGTACATTCAGGGTGCCGGTGACCTTGGTCGGGCTCAGCTCCTGCATGCTGATGTCGCGGTTGTTCGGCACCAGCTTGACCCACGGGTTGTGCTGGCTGATCAGCCCTTCGACATCGGCGATCGGCACGTCTTTGTTCAGCTTGATGGTCAGCGCCTGGCTGTGGCAGCGCATGGCGCCGATGCGCACGCAGATGCCGTCCACCGGGATCGGGTTCTTGAAGCGCCCGAGGATCTTGTTGGTTTCGGCCTGGGCCTTCCACTCTTCACGGCTCTGGCCGTTCGGCAGTTCCTTGTCGATCCACGGGATCAGGCTGCCGGCCAGCGGTACGCCGAAGTTCTCGGTCGGGTAGGCATCGCTGCGCATGGCTTCGGCCACACGGCGGTCGATGTCGAGGATCGCGCTGGCCGGGTCGGCCAGTTGATCGGCGACGGCCGCGTGGGTCGCGCCCATCTGCTTGATCAGCTCACGCATGTTCTGCGCGCCGGCACCGGAGGCCGCCTGATACGTCATCGCGCTCATCCACTCGACCAGGCCGGCTTCGAACAAGCCGCCCAGGCCCATCAGCATCAGGCTGACGGTGCAGTTGCCGCCGACGTAGTTCTTGGTGCCGGCATCCAGCTGCTGGTCGATGACCTTGCGGTTGACCGGGTCGAGGATGATCACCGCGTCGTCCTGCATGCGCAGGCTCGAGGCGGCGTCGATCCAGTAGCCCTGCCAGCCGGCTTCACGCAGCTTGGGGAAGACTTCGCTGGTGTAGTCGCCACCCTGGCAGGTCAGAATCACGTCGAGGGTTTTCAGCTCTTCAATGCTGTAGGCGTCCTTGAGCGGGGCAATATCCTTGCCCACGGACGGCCCTTGGCCACCGACATTCGAAGTGGTGAAAAACACCGGCTCAATAAGATCGAAATCCTGCTCTTCCAGCATCCGCTGCATGAGCACGGAACCGACCATACCGCGCCAACCGATCAGACCTACACGTTTCATCGCAACTACACCTTGTTAAAAAGTGGGCCGCCTTGCAGCAACAACTGCAAGCGGGCCCGAGAGATTACAGATTCCGCAGCGCGGCGACTACTGCGTCGCCCATTTCTTGTGTGCCGACCTTGGTGCAACCCTGCGACCAGATGTCGCCGGTACGCAAACCTTGATCCAGCACCAGGCTCACGGCCTTCTCGATTGCATCCGCCGCTTCGCCCAGGTTGAAGCTGTAGCGCAGCATCATCGACACCGACAGGATGGTCGCCAGCGGGTTGGCAATGCCCTGGCCCGCGATGTCCGGCGCCGAACCATGGCAAGGCTCGTACATGCCCTTGTTGTTGGTGTCCAGGGACGCCGACGGCAGCATGCCGATGGAGCCGGTGAGCATCGACGCCTGGTCGGACAGGATGTCGCCGAACAGGTTGTCGGTGACGATCACGTCGAACTGCTTCGGCGCACGCACCAGTTGCATGGCGGCGTTATCGACGTACATGTGGCTCAGCTCGACGTCCGGGTAGTCCTTGGCGACTTCTTCGACGATTTCACGCCACAGCTGGCTGGACGCCAGCACGTTGGCCTTGTCCACCGAGCAGACTTTCTTGCCACGCACGCGGGCCATGTCGAAGCCGACACGGGCGATCCGGCGGATTTCGCTCTCGCTGTACGGCAGGGTGTCGTAGGCCTGGCGCTCACCATTTTCCAACTCGCGCACGCCGCGTGGCGAGCCGAAATAGATACCGCCGGTCAGTTCGCGCACGATCAGGATATCCAGGCCCGCGACCACTTCCGGCTTGAGGCTCGAGGCATCGGCCAGTTGCGGGTAGAGGATCGCCGGGCGCAGGTTGCCGAACAGGCCCAGTTGCGCACGGATTTTCAGCAGGCCGCGCTCAGGACGGATGTCACGCTCGATCTTGTCCCACTTCGGGCCACCCACGGCGCCGAGCAGCACGGCGTCGGCCGCGCGGGCGCGGTCCAGGGTTTCGTCAGCCAGCGGCACGCCATGTTTGTCGATGGCGGCGCCGCCGATCACGTCGTGGCTCAATTCGAAGCCCAGGCTGTACTTGCTGTTGGCGAGTTCCAGGACTTTGACCGCTTCGGCCATGATTTCCGGACCAATACCGTCGCCAGGGAGAATCAGAATCTGCTTGCTCATGCGTTCCTCATTTCATCAAGCGACCTGCCCGTGGGCAGGTCGGAAAAAGTTAATCAGCGCTCGGCGAAGACCACCAGCACGTCGGTGCTGAAGGTGCCGTCGGCTTGAATCTCGTAATAATCGCGCACTTCCTGGCCCATCGCCTGCTGCAGCTCAAGGATCGCCGCGCGCAGCGCCTGCGGCGTACGCATGCGTTCGACCCACGAGGTGTATTCCAGGCGCAGGCGCTGGCGGCTGCTGGTGCGCACACGCAGGCCGGCTTCGCTGAGCTGGCGCAGCCATTCGGCGGCGGAGTAATCACGCACGTGGCTGGTGTCGCGCAGCACCTCGACGGTTTGCAGGTAAGTGTCCAACAGTGGGCTGCCCGGTGACAACACATCGACGAACGCCGCCACGCCACCCGGCTTGAGCACCCGGCGCACTTCACGCAGGGCCAGGCCGAGGTCGCTCCAGTGATGGGCCGAGTAGCGACTGAACACAAAGTCAAACTCGCCGTCGGCAAACGGCAGGCGTTCGGCGGCACCGTGGACAGTGCGGATATTGCCCAGGCCACGGTCCTTGGCGGCGCCGGCCACCACGTCGAGCATCTGCTGGGACAGGTCGTAGGCCACAACTTCCTTGACCAGTGGTGCCACCTGGAAACTCACATGCCCGGCGCCGCAGCCCAGGTCCAGCAGTCGTGCACTGCCCTGCCCGGCCAGCTCGGCCTGGAGCAGTGCGAACTCGGTGCCCTGGGCGTGCACGGCACTGCTCAGGTAGGCCGAGGCTTGCTCGCCGAATTGTTTTTGCACGACTTGGGTGTGGGCGGTGTTGGTCATGGTGATGTTCCTGGCTTTTGTGTTGTTCGTACAGGCCCTTTCGCGAGCAAGCCCGCTCCCACATTTGATCGCATTTCAACTCAAGGAACTCGGTCGAATGTGGGAGCGGGCTTGCTCGCGAAGGGGCCAGTGCAGCCTACATAGAATTACGCATCACGAAACAACCAAGGCTGGCTGGCCCGGTGCTTGGCTTCAAACGCTGCAATCGCATCGCCGTCCTGCAAGGTCAGGCCGATGTCGTCCAGGCCGTTGAGCAGGCAGTGCTTGCGGAACGCGTCCACCTCAAAGTGATACACCTTGCCGTCCGGACGGGTCACGGTCTGCGCGGCCAGGTCGACAGTCAGCTGGTAGCCGACGTCGGCTTCAACCTGCTTGAACAGCTCGTCCACTTCAGCGTCGCTCAGGATGATCGGCAACAGGCCGTTCTTGAAGCTGTTGTTGAAGAAGATGTCGGCGTAGCTCGGCGCGATGATGCTGCGAAAGCCATATTCTTCCAGGGCCCACGGCGCGTGTTCACGGCTGGAGCCGCAACCGAAGTTTTCCCGGGCCAGCAACACGCTGGCGCCCTGGTAGCGCTCGGCGTTCAGCACGAAGTCCTTGTTCAACGGGCGCTTGGAGTTGTCCTGGTAGGCATAACCCACGTCCAGGTAGCGCCACTCGTCGAACAGGTTGGGGCCGAAACCGGTGCGCTTGATCGACTTCAAGAACTGCTTGGGGATGATCTGGTCGGTGTCGACGTTGGCACGGTCCAACGGCGCGACCAATCCTGTGTGTTGGGTAAAAGCTCTCATCGGGTTTTCCTCAGATCAATTCGCGAACGTCGATGAAACGACCGTTGACGGCAGCAGCAGCGGCCATGGCCGGGCTGACCAGGTGGGTACGCCCACCGGCGCCCTGACGCCCTTCGAAGTTACGGTTGGAGGTCGACGCGCAATGCTCGCCCGACTCCAGGCGGTCCGGGTTCATCGCCAGGCACATCGAGCAGCCCGGCTCACGCCATTCAAAACCGGCTTCGAGGAAGATCTTGTCCAAGCCTTCGGCTTCGGCTTGCGCCTTGACCAGGCCCGAACCTGGCACCACGATCGCTTGCTTGATGGTCGAAGCCACCTTGCGGCCCTTGGCGATCACCGCCGCGGCGCGCAGGTCTTCGATCCGCGAGTTGGTGCAGGAACCGATAAACACGCGATCCAACTGGATGTCGGTGATCGCCTGGTTGGCTTTGAGGCCCATGTACTTCAAGGCGCGCTCGATGGAGCCGCGCTTGACCAGGTCGGCTTCCTGCGCCGGGTCCGGCACGTTCTGGTCGACGGCCAGGACCATTTCCGGCGAGGTGCCCCAGCTGACTTGCGGCTTGATCTGGGCAGCGTCCAGCTCGACCACGGTGTCGAACACCGCATCGGCGTCGGACACCAGGTCTTTCCAGGCTTCGACGGCGGCATCCCACTCCGACCCTTGCGGGGCGAAAGGACGGCCTTTGACGTATTCCACGGTTTTTTCATCCGCCGCCACCATACCCACACGGGCACCGGCCTCGATGGACATGTTGCAGATGGTCATGCGGCCTTCGATGGACAGGTCGCGGATCGCGCTACCGGCGAATTCGATGGCATGCCCGTTACCGCCGGCGGTGCCGATCTTGCCGATCACCGCGAGGACGATGTCCTTGGCGGTCACACCGAAGGGCAGCTTGCCTTCAACGCGCACCAGCATGTTCTTCATTTTCTTGGCGACCAGGCACTGGGTGGCGAACACATGTTCCACCTCGGACGTGCCGATGCCGTGGGCCAGGGCGCCAAAGGCACCGTGGGTGGAGGTGTGGGAGTCACCGCAGACCACGGTCATGCCCGGCAAGGTGGCGCCCTGCTCCGGGCCGATCACGTGCACGATCCCTTGACGCACGTCATTCATCTTGAATTCGGTGATGCCATATTCGTCGCAGTAATCGTCGAGGGTTTGCACCTGCAAACGCGAGACCTGGTCGGCAATCGCTTCGATGCCGCCCTTGCGCTCGGGAGTCGTCGGTACGTTGTGATCCGGGGTGGCGATGATCGAGTCGACGCGCCAAGGCTTGCGCCCGGCCAGGCGCAGGCCTTCGAACGCTTGGGGCGAGGTCACTTCATGGATGATGTGACGGTCGATATAGATCAGCGACGAGCCATCGTCGCGCCGTTTCACTTCATGGGAATCCCAAAGCTTGTCGTAAAGCGTTTTGCCGGCCATCAGTCGGTCCTCATCAGCGGTCTTTCTATGCCCCGGGTCTTGAGACATTCAATAACCCTTTGGCTTGTGAGGCTGATGGTATGGCGCTACATTAAATAACTCAAATTCATATTTTTTATGCTTTGGATTACCAACTGGAATAGCACAATGGACCTGGCCAACCTCAATGCCTTTATTGCCATCGCCGAGACCGGCAGCTTCTCCGGCGCCGGTGAACGCCTGCACCTGACCCAGCCGGCCATCAGCAAGCGCATTGCTGGCCTGGAGCAACAATTGAAGGTGCGCCTGTTCGACCGCCTGGGCCGTGAAGTGGGACTGACCGAGGCCGGCCGCGCCCTGCTGCCGCGTGCCTATCAGATCCTGAATGTGCTGGACGACACCCGCCGCGCCCTCACCAACCTGACCGGTGAAGTCAGCGGTCGCCTGACCTTGGCCACCAGCCACCATATCGGCCTGCACCGCCTGCCGCCGATCCTGCGCACGTTTACCCGCGAGTACCCGAATGTGGCGCTGGATATCCAGTTTCTCGATTCGGAAGTGGCCTACGAAGAAATCCTCCACGGCCGCGCCGAAGTGGCCGTGATCACCTTGGCGCCCGATCCTCACCACCTCGTCCGCGCCACCCCGGTGTGGGACGACCCGCTGGATTTCGTGGTGGCGCCGGAACACAGCCTGATCAGCAACGGCTCCGTCAGCCTGGCCGATATTGCCGGCCACCCGGCAGTTTTCCCCGGTGGCAACACCTTTACGCACCATATTGTCAGCCGGCTGTTCGAGGCCCAGGGCCTGACGCCGAATATCGCGATGAGCACTAACTACTTGGAAACTATCAAGATGATGGTGTCGATCGGCCTGGCCTGGAGCGTTTTGCCGCGCACCATGCTCGACGATCAGGTGGCAAGTATCGCTTTGCCGGGCATACAGCTCAGTCGCCAGCTAGGCTATATCGTGCACACCGAAAGGACGCTGTCGAACGCTGCGCGGGCTTTCATGAGCCTATTGGATGCACAGGTCGATCTGCCAGGGACACCGGCATGAACTTGTGCGCCCTCAAGGTCTGAACCTACCGCGCCGAACGCCCACAGAGCCAAGGCCCCTTGATAATGCGCAACCCCGTCGATTCCTTGCCTCCCCTGCCACGCATCTACGCCCTTGACCCTCAAGAGGCGGAGCAAAGCTGGGACAGTGCCCCGCAACTGCTGGCCGCCCTGAATGCGGCGCGGCTGGGCGCATGGTGCTGGGAAATCGACACCGGGCGCATCAGTTGGTCGCGGGGTACCCAGGCGCTGTTCGGCTTCGATCCGCGCCAACCGCTGCCCAAGGACCTCGACTACCTGGACCTGCTCGCACCGCAGGACCGCACCCGCGTGGTGCGCGCCTTTCATGCGGTGCTGGCCGGCGAGCCGTTCGAGCAGGCCATGCATCACCACATCCAGTGGCCGGACGGCAGCCATCACTGGCTGGAAATCAACGGCAGCCTGGCCCCCGACAAGGCGGGCCGGCGCCGCATGATCGGGGTGATCCGCGAGACCACACGCCAGCGCGAGCGCGAGCACGCCCTCAGCCACTCCGAAAAGCGCTTCGCCACGCTGTTTCACCTGTGCCCGAACATGGTCCTGCTGACCCGCCAATCCGACGGGCTGATCAGCGAGGCCAACCAGTATTTCGAAATGCACTTCGGCTGGCCGGTGGCCGACGTCATTGGCCGCACCACCCTGGACCTGGGGCTGTGGCGCCACCCCGAACAACGCGCGCAACTGGTCAAGGCCACTCAGCGCAAGGGCGAACCGATCAGCATGGAAGTACAGTTCTGCGCCAGCAACGGGCAGATTCACGATGGCACGCTCAGCGCGCAGAAAGTCGAACTGGAGGGCGAGGCCTACCTGATCAGCACCTTTGTCGACACCACCGATCGCAAAAATGCCGAGCAGGCGCTCAAGGACAGCCAGGAGCGCCTCGACCTGGCGCTGGACTCGGCGCAATTGGGCACCTGGGACTGGCACATTCCCAGCGGCATGCTCTACGGCTCGGCCCGCGCCGCCCAGTTGCATGGCTTGCCGCCCGAGCCGTTCCATGAATCCTTCGAGGCGTTCTTTGAAGGCATGCCCGATGAAGAACGCGACAATATGCGCGACGCCTACCGCACGTTGCGCGAAGGCCCGGCCGGCAACTATCAGTTGACCTACCGCGTGCAGCTGGAGGATGGCAGCTCGCGTTACCTGGAAAGCCGCGCCCGCCTCTACCGCGACGAACTGGGCGCGCCGCAGCGCATGGCCGGCACCCTGCTGGATATCACCGACCAGGTCGAGCGCGAACAACGCCTGACCGCCTCCGAGGAAAAATTTGCCAGCCTGTTCCAGGCCAGCCCCGATCCGATCTGCGTCACCTACCTGGACAGCGGTGCATTCATCGAGATCAACCCGGCCTTTACCCAGACCTTCGGCTGGACCGCCGCCGAGGTCATCGACAAGAGCGCCGAGCAGATCGGCCTGTGGGACGAATCGAGCAAGCGCCTGCAGCGTATCGAACGGGTGATCCGCGAGCAGGGGCTGAGCAACGTGGCCATCGTGGTGCACCACAAGAACGGCCAGGCCCTGACCTGCGTGATTTCCAGCCGCCTGATCAAGGTCGGCAACCAGCCGTGCATCGTCACCACGTTGCGTGACATTACCCAGCAGCAACGCTCGGAGGCCGCGCTGAAGGCCAGCGAAGAGAAGTTCGCCAAGGCGTTTCATTCCAGCCCCGATGCGATTTCCATCACCGAGCGCGACACCGGCCGTTATGTCGAGGTCAACGACGGCTTCTGCCGCCTGACCGGCTACCGCGCCGAGGATGCCATCGGCCTGACGCTGTACCAGATCGGCATCTGGGCCGACGAAAACCAGCGCGCGGCATTGCTCGCCGAGCTGCAGATCAAGGGGCGCATCCATCACCTGGAAATGCTCTGGCACAACAAGCGAGGCGAAGTGCTGGCGGTGGAAGTGTCGGTCGAGCCGATCACCCTCAATGAAACCCCGTGCCTGCTGCTGACCGCGCGCGACGTAAGCCTGTTGAAGAACGCCCAGGCGCAGATTCGCCACCTGGCCTATCACGACCCGCTGACCAACCTGCCCAACCGCGCGCTGCTGATGGACCGCCTGAGCCAGCAGATCGCCCTGCTCAAGCGCCACAACCTGCGCGGTGCCCTGCTGTTTCTCGACCTCGATCACTTCAAGCACATCAACGATTCACTCGGCCACCCGGTGGGCGACACGGTGCTGAAAATCGTCACCGCACGCCTCGAAGCCAGCGTGCGCATGGAGGACACGGTGGCGCGCCTGGGCGGCGATGAGTTTGTGGTGCTGCTCAGCGGGCTGGAGGGTACGCGCAGCGAAGTCAGTGGCCAGGTGCAGGAACTGGCCGACACCCTGCGCGAATTGCTCTCGGAACCGATGTTCCTCGATGGCCACCGCTTGCAGGTCACGCCGAGCATTGGCGTGGCACTGATTCCCGATCATGGCTCGACCCCGGCCGACTTGCTCAAGCGCGCCGACATCGCCCTGTACCGCGCCAAGGACTCGGGGCGCAACACCACGCAGATGTTCCACAACAGCATGCAGAAAACCGCCAGCGAGCGGCTGCGCATGGAGACCGACCTGCGCCTGGCACTGTCGCGCGGGGAGTTCAGCGTGCATTACCAGCCGCAGGTGGATGCGCGCGGCAACAAGATCGTCGGGGCCGAAGCACTGGTGCGCTGGCAGCATCCGCAGCTGGGCGCACAGTCCCCCACCGAATTTATCAAGGTGCTGGAAGACAGCGGCCTGATCCTCGAAGTGGGCACCTGGATCCTCGATGAAGCCTGCGCCGCGTTCGAGCAATTGATTGCCGACGGCCTGGTGGACCCGCTGAATTTCAGCCTGTGCGTGAATATCAGCCCCCGACAGTTTCGCCAGAACGACTTTGTCGAACGGGTGGAGCGCAGCCTCAAGCAGCATCGACTGCCTTACAGCCTGCTGAAGCTGGAAATCACCGAAGGCATCGTGATCCAGAACCTGGAAGACACCATCAGCAAGATGCGCCGGCTGAAAAAACTCGGCGTGAGCTTTGCGATGGATGACTTCGGCACCGGCTATTCATCGCTGACCTACCTCAAGCGCCTGCCGGTGGATGCGCTGAAAATCGACCAGTCGTTTGTACGCGACGCGACCCACGACCCGAACGACGCCGAAATCATCCGCGCCATCGTGGCCATGGCTCGCAGCTTGAACCTGGAAGTGATTGCCGAAGGTGTGGAAACCTCGGAGCAACTGGCATTCCTGCAAAAGCTGGGCTGCCATTTGTTCCAGGGTTTCTTACACAGCCGGCCCTTGCCGATCGAGGGGTTCAGGCAGTTGCTGGGTTAATCCTCACACCAGCTTCAAGGCGGTCAGCGTCTTGCGCTTCCAGTGCGAGGTGCCCAGATCATACTTTTGCCCATACAGGTCCAGCGCCCCGCCCACTACCGCCACGGAGTGCCAGCCGTCCGCAAGCGTGCCGATGGCACCGTCGGCCAATTCTTCAGCCGTGCTGTTACGGATATAGCCGAACAGCCCCAGCCTTTGCAGCGCCTCGCCGGGGTACTCGCCATCGTTGAGGGTTTCCAGGGCCACCGCAAACCCTTGTTCGGCGCGGAAGTCGTTGTTTTCCATTTGCGCCCGCTTGGCGCTGCAGGCGTACAGGAAGTTCGCGTAGTCCAGCAACACCGGGTTGCTGCCGGCAAAGTTCGAGGCGGCAGTGGCCTGCCTCAGCTCGGCATGGCTCAAGCGCAGCCGGAAGCCATCGCGCATCGTCACTTCACAGCCGCCCGGCGTCCTGACGATGGACGTGTAGATACCTTCCGGGAAACGAGTGATGGCGGCCTTGATTGCCGACACGGTGACGCAATTGCCCTCGACGCCCTGATAAAAGCCGCTCCAGATGTCGGCATGCCTGATGCCCTCCGCCACTTGAGACTCCACCCCGTCCCTTTGCGGCGGCGTCTCACGGTCATCGAACAACACATACCCGTAACCATTACCGTGTGGGTGACTGGCGCCCCCCACCACGAGCGCGGCGCCAAAGTCATGGGTCTGGCGGACCCAGGGCGACTCCCTGCCGACCATGTCACGAGCGGCAACCCAACGCGACAGCCCATAGACGCCCATCCCTTCCAGGCAACGCTTGCTTGTCTCGCCCTCAAGGCTTTTTGCCAGGGCCGCCTCAAACGTCGGATAGCCACCCAACTGCTGCTTGCGCTTTACAAACGCAGCCAACATGAAGTTGGCGTGCTTCACCACGTCAGGGTCCTGCCCGCTGAACCGCGAAGCCTGCGCGGCCCGCTCAAGCTCGGCCTGGGACACCTGCACCCGGTATTGATCCTTCATGGTGATGGCATAACCATCACCCGCCGGGGTGACTTCGCTGAAAACATCGGAGGCACGCGGGCCGAGGGTCATCATCATCATATTGATAACGGCCACGTGAGTACTGCAGTCAAAGCGCTCGCCGAATCGACGCTCGGCGCCTTGAAGTGCATTCACGAGGTCACCCCGTTTCGCACCGGCCTGCACATTGAAACCACTCGCAACAGGCTCAGGCAACCGACTTGGCACCACCGAGCCACGACCATCAATTGAAGCGTTCATGGAATTGTTCACTCAAGACAGGGCAGGAAAAAAGTGCAGCCAGAGATCCCGGCTGCATCCTTTAACAGGAAACGAATAGCCGTGGATCAGATCAGTGCGACGGCGTCACCCCGCGTCGGCGCCGAGCCCTGTCGCCCATATAGTTCTTCGCGTCCATTGATCACGGCCACCGAATGGCGGGCTCGGTTGCACATGCCCAATTGGCCCTTGGCCAGATCGCGCACGCTGACCCGCTTCATATGGTGCCTCAGCCCCAAGCGCAGGAAGCCTTCACCGGGGCCGTTGTCATCTTCGCCATCGTTCAGACTCTTTACAGCCGCTCTAAAGCTGCGCGCTGCCGTGCCGTCGTTGTTTTCCATTTGCGCCCGCTTGGCACTGACAGCGAAAAGAAACTGCGCGTCCTTGAGCATGCCTTTATCCGTGCCCTTAAATAGCGAGCCTGCCGCGCCTATTTGCAACTCCTGGTCGGTCAGCCTGACCACAACATCATCACGCATCGTCACTCGATAACCGTCGTTCGTCTTTAACACCTCCTTATAGATATCCGTAGGGCTTTGGCCAAACCGATACATCGCAGCCTTGATGGCGGATACCGTGACACAGTTGCCATCCGGGCCTTGGCGGAAGCCACTCCAGATATTGTCCGGCTTGGTGCCGTTGCGTTTATCGGACAAGTTCGGGATCTGGGTCGGTACAGTGGGCATCGGTTGCGGTGCGGGTGTCGGCGCTGGCAGGGGTGCCGGTATTGGCGCTGGAATGGGCGCCGGCACTAACGGGGGAGTGACTTCTGGTCTCGGCGTAATGGCGGGAGTGCTCTTGTCCGGTCTAGCCGATATCAAGTCGATCAACCGAGTGATCAATGAATTGAACAATGTAATCAGGCCGGCAATCGGGGCTAAGTTATCTCCTATCGCGACATTGTTCTGCGGCACGCTCACGGGCGTCGATACAGGGCCTGGGCCAAAGCCTGAATGTTTCGGCTCACCAGTCCCCGTGGTTTCATTAGTTGCGTCCGGTAACTCCCTGTTCAACGCCTGGCGTACGTCCACTACGCGAGCAATATTATTAATTGAGCAGCATGACATGACTGTCTCTCCACTTTTTTAGCGACTCTCCGAACGCCTGGTCCGGAGAGCGCTGTTTTTTATCGAAGAAGTCGAAACACGACGCCAGGCATCAAGTCCTTACCCGTCGACGGTTGATAAAGCTCCAGCCCTGCAGATCGGTTTGGGTGTCAGCGGGGCCCGGGCTGGTCACATCAGGCACAGGCGTTGGCACAACAGGGTTGACCGGCGGCTGCGGTGCAACGTCGGGCTTGGGTTGTGGCGTGAGCGGTGGCTGCGGTGCAACGTCTGGCTTGGGCTGTGGATTGAGCGGCGGCTGCGGTGCAGCGTCTGGCTTGGGCTGTGGATTGACAGGTGGCTGCAGTGCAGCGTCTGGTTTGGGTTGTGGCGTGAGCGGTGGCTGCGGCGCAGCGTCTGGCTTGGGTTGGGGCGTCAGCGGTGGCTGCGGCGCAGCGTCTGGCTTGGGTTGGGGCGTCAGCGGTGGCTGTGGCGCAGCGTCTGGCTTGGGTTGGGGCGTGAGCGGTGGCTGCGGCGCAGCGTCTGGCTTGGGTTGGGGCGTCAGCGGTGGCTGTGGCGCAGCGTCTGGCTTGGGTTGGGGCGTGAGCGCCGGCCGCACACCTTTGTCATGCTCGGAGCGGGTGTCAGGGCAGTGACAATGGTTGACATTGACCTCCACTTTCACCTGCGCATTGGCATTGTTGGTAACTTTGACATCGGGTTGGGGAAACGGAGGTAGAACGCCCGGAATGGCTTTAGGCGTAATCACACTCAGCCCACCATTATCTATTTTGACCTTCGGCTGCTCTGCAGCATCTGGCGAGACCTTGGGTAACGGGTTCGCCCCAGGCTTCACTTTCAGCGGGTCTGCCGCGTCGGGAGCCACCTTCGGCAACGGGTTCGCCTCTGCCTTCACTTTGGGCTGCTCTGCCGCGTCGGGCGCCACCTTCGGCTGCGGGTTCGCCTCTGCCTTCACTTTTGGCTGCTCTGCCGCGTCGGGCGCCACCTTCGGCTGCGGGTTCGCCTCTGCCTTCACTTTGGGCTGCTCTGCCGCGTCGGGCGCCACCTTCGGCAACGGGTTCGCCTCTGGTTTCACTTTTGGCTGCTCTGCCGCGTCGGGCGCCACCTTCGGCAACGGGTTCGCCTCTGGTTTCACTTTGGGCTGGTCTGCCGCGTCGGGCGCCACTTTCGGCTGCGGGTTCGCCTCTGCCTTCACTTTTGGTTGGTCTGCTGCATTCGGCGCAACTTTCGGCAACGCGCTTGAATCCGTACTCGCTTTGTCGTGAGGCGCGGCATCCGGCTTGACCTTGGCTTTGGCCGCCGTATCGGAAGCGGCCTTGAGGTCGGGAGTTACATCTTTCCCCGACAGCATTTCGCGCATGGCTTTGAAGACTTGTTCAAGCATGTCAAATAACTTTGAAAGCGCGCGGGCGTTAATCATCATTTCGCCCTGCGGCCCTCGGCTAATATCTTGCTGGGTAGCGGGCGGGATAACTTTTGAATCAGCTGCCGGTGTAGAGAGTATTGCACCGCTTTTTGGGAGTGTTGGCGTTTGTGAGTCTTGGGGAGTTGTATCGAACTTTACATAAGGCGAATTATTAATCGAGAAAGACATATAAAATTCCTTAGTCAGCGCAGCCAGGCGGTGAACACCTGGAACAGCGATAGGATTTATAGAGGCTGAATACAACCGCGTTGCATCTCAGTCCCCTAATTCGTGGAAACTGACGCTATCGAGTTCCAGAAATCGCGCCTCACATAAGGAAAGAAAAGCAAACTTTCAGACTTTGCCTCATCGCCACCTGGAGCCAGCCGTGATTTATCGTGCCCGCACCTTCTCGCGACAGACATATGCACTTATAAACCGAGAGACCTGTCACTCAGCGACATAATTAACCGTACTTTCAAACGAATGCCTGTGATAGTTCACGCGCACAGGCACACCCCCACAGCACGGGTTGGTTTATCAACTCGAACAACGACAGTGACTGTCAGAATATTTCAGCGGTAACGTTTAAACGTATTAAAACGCAAAAATGCTCCTTATCTTTCGATAAGGAGCATTCGTTTGAAATGCAGGCAGACAATTTCCGGGGTCAGGCGGCAACCGCAGGACTCATCCCCAATAAACGGCTGACCTGGTCAAGTTCAGTTTCGCGGCGCAGGGCGGTAAACAGTGCCACCGCTTCCGGGTAATTGCGCGTCAACATCGCCAGCCACTGTTTCAGTCGCCCCGGTGCCTGCCGCTCGGTCAGTTGCGCTACCGATTGGGTCCAGAAGTCCTGAAGCAGGGGCTGCAGTTGCGCCCAGGTCATTTCCACCACTTCCTCACCCGCGCGCGCCGCGGCGATCTGGCGTGCCAGGTCAGGACGCGCAACCAGGCCGCGACCGAGCATGATGTCTTCGACGCCGCTGATTTCCCGGCAACGCCGCCAGTCTTCGACACTCCAGATATCACCGTTGGCGAACACCGGCACCTTGACCACGTCCTGCACGCGCGGGATCCACTCCCAGTGCGCAGGCGGCTTGTAACCATCAGTCTTGGTCCGCGCATGCACCACAATGTGCGCCGCGCCGCCCTCGGCCAGGGCGGTTGCGCAGACCAGTGCGCCGTCCGGGCTGTCGAAACCCAGGCGCATCTTGGCAGTGACCGGAATATGCGCGGGAACAGCGCGGCGTACGTGTTCGACGATCTGGTTGAGCAACTCAGGCTCCTTGAGCAGCACCGCCCCGCCACGCGACTTGTTGACGGTCTTGGCCGGGCAGCCGAAGTTCAGGTCGATGACCTGCGAGCCCAACTCGCAGGCGAGCGCGGCGTTTTCCGCCAGGCACACCGGGTCCGAGCCGAGCAACTGCACGCGCAGAGGCACGCCGGCAGCGGTGTGGGCACCGTGCAGCAGTTCCGGAGCGAGCTTGTGAAAATACGCCGGGGTGAGCAAGCGGTCGTTGACGCGGATGAACTCGGTCACGCACCAGTCGATACCGCCGACTCGGGTCAGCACGTCCCGCAGGATGTTGTCGACCAACCCCTCCATGGGCGCCAAAGCAATTTGCATGGAAAACACTCAACAAAAATCGTGGCGCAGTTTACTGGGTTTCCCACGGCAACCGTTAACCCCCTGTCAGGGCGGGGCCATAACCGTCGAGAAACTCAGGCGGCATGCGCTTGGGCTTGCCGGTAGACAGTTCGATGCACACAAAGGTGGTCTGCGCCCGCAACAGCGTGGTGCCATCGCGCGGGCGCAGCAGCTGGAAGCGGCGGGTCATTTTCAGGCGCTGGTCCCAGTCGACGATCCAGGTCGCCAGTTGCAGCTCGTCGCCCTCGTAGCCGGCGGCCAGGTAATCGATTTCATGCCGCACCACGGCCATGGCGCGATCCAGGCGGCGGTATTCGGTGAGATCCAGCCCCAGGCGCTGTGAGTGGCGCCAGGCGCAGCGCTCCAGCCAGGACACGTACACCGCGTTATTGGCGTGCCCGAGGCCGTCGATGTCTTCAGGGGCGACCTGCAGATCGATGATAAACGGCGTTGCCAAATCCCAGCCCATGCCTTGCTCCCAGTCGATTAATGTCGGCGGGGAGCAGTGTATCAGGCGGTTTGCCGCTCCTGTAGACGACGGCCGGCCAACAGCGCCAGCACCCCGTCGATCACGCGGGGATCGGCCAGTACTTTCTGGTGACCGCCCTGCTCCAGGCGCAGCAGGCGGCTGTCGAACCAGGCTTCATGGATGGCTTGCGATGCCTTGACCGGCACGAAGGTATCGTCTTCGGCGTGCACGATCAGGCCGGGGATATTCATCTGGTAGTGGGCCACATCCAGATGCTTGAGCGGCATGCCGAAGGTCAGCTCCACTTCCTGGATAAACGCCGAACGCGCCCGCGCCGGCAGCCCGACCATCTGGGTGAAGCCGCGCAGCACATCCAGAAAGCGCGACGGCGCGGCAATGCTCACCAACGCCTCGGTACGCAGCCCCAACTGCACCGCCAGCATCGCACTGGCGCCGCCCATCGAATGGCCGATCACCGCGTGCAACGGTGGCAGTTCCGCCGCTGCCTCCAGCATGGCACGCGCAAAGAGCAGCACATGCGCTTCTCGCCCCGGGGAACGCCCGTGGGCTGGACCGTCCAGGGCAATCACGGAGTAGCCGTTGTCCACCAACGCGGTGATCAAGCTGGCGAACTGTGTGGGGCGCCCTTCCCAACCGTGCATCAACAGCACCGCCGGGCCCTGGCCCCAACGCAAAGCCGACAAGCCGAAACGCAAAGTAATGCGCTCCGATTGCGCCAGCAGCGGCAGCTCCCAGTCACGCGGAGGCAGGTCGCGCGGAGTCATGAAGGCGCGACGCATCTTGTTGGCCACCGTGTGCGGTGCCAGGTGCCCCAGCGTGCCATTGATGCGACGAATCCAGGTCAATGTGCCCATCCTGCAAGCCCTCTCCTTAACGCACCGCCGACTTGGCCGCGCGTAACACTCGATCCGACAACTCACCCGGCCCCAGCGCGCGTGCCAAGGCCAGGCCACCGATCATCAGCGCCATGTCCGCCAGGGCTTTATCGGTGTCTTCGGGGCTGGCAGCGAGTTGAGCGGCCATCAGCTCCACGTGTTCGTTCAGCGCATCGCGAAAAGCGTCCGGCAAACGGGCCATCTCGCCCACGGTGGCCGGGATCGGGCACGCCTGGGCAGTTGAGTCACGGTGCTTGCGTGACAGGTAAAACGCCGCCACCAGCCCCCTGCGTTCTTCGCCGGTCAGCTGTGCATCCATATCGTCGATCGACGCACGACGCCGGGCCAGTAACTGAGTGAAGGCCTCCAGCATCAGCGCGTCCTTGCTTTCAAAGTGCGCGTAGAAACCACCGACGGTCAGCCCCGCCGCGCCCATGACTTCACCCACGCTCGGCTCGGCCGGGCCACGCTGGATCAACGCGGCGCTGGCGGCTTGCAGAATACGTTCGCGGGTTTGCGCTTTTTTATCGTTCATCGTTGCCTCCGTCTTTCATGGGTTGAATATTATTACCATAATAATATTTCGCAAGCGACAGGCATGACCGCTGGTCAGAACACAGGAAGGGGAATGAGGAGAGGATTGGCCAAACGCCAGACAAACAAAAGGGCCATTCAATAATTGAATGACCCTTAAAAATCCCGCAGAGCGGGTAATCGTGGCGTCCCCTAGGGGACTCGAACCCCTGTTACCGCCGTGAAAGGGCGGTGTCCTAGGCCACTAGACGAAGGGGACACAAACCTTCTATACAACTGATCAGTGCTGAGTACTGATCGATTCAAGGACGGTGTGGCCAGACCTTGAACCTGTAAATTGGTGGAGCTAAACGGGATCGAACCGTTGACCTCTTGCATGCCATGCAAGCGCTCTCCCAGCTGAGCTATAGCCCCGGATTTTTCGTCTCGCGACGCAGCAGGCCTTGCGAACTGCTTGTTGAAACTGGCGTCCCCTAGGGGACTCGAACCCCTGTTACCGCCGTGAAAGGGCGGTGTCCTAGGCCACTAGACGAAGGGGACAAAACCTTCTGTACAACAGATCAGGGCTGAGACCTGATCGATTCAAGGACGGTGTGGCCAGACCTTGAACCTGTAAATTGGTGGAGCTAAACGGGATCGAACCGTTGACCTCTTGCATGCCATGCAAGCGCTCTCCCAGCTGAGCTATAGCCCCTCATCGGTGAGGACGGGGCGAATCTTAATGGCGGTTTGAAAGGCTGTCAAATTTATTTTCAACAATTTTCAAAATTTTTTGCCGGGATAACAATCACTTACCGTTAAAACCCCGGAAAACCGGGGTTTTAACGTTACTGCTCGTTGCTTAAGCGATAGCGCCCAGCAGCTTTTCCCATTCCTTGTTTTCTTTCTTCGACACACCACCAAGCAAATCAAGGGCTTGGCGCAGACGGAAACGCGTCAGGTCCGGGCCGAGAATTTCCATTGCATCGAGCACCGACACCGAGCTGGCCTGCCCGGTGATCGCGGCAAACATCAGCGGCATCGCATCGCGCAATTTCAGCTCGAGGGACTCGACCACCGCCTGGATTGTCGCGGTAATTGCATCCTTCTCCCACTGGCGCAGGCTTTCCAGCTTCCACAGGATCAACTGCATCAGTTGGCGAACCTGGTCGCCCGAAAGCTTCTTGGATTCAAACAGCTTGGGATCCGGGTTCACGCCGCCGGCAAAGAAGAAACTGGCCAGCGGCGCGACCTGGCTGAACGTCTCCACCCTGCCCTGCACCAGCGGCGCGATCTTCATCATGTACTCAGGGTTCAACGCCCACTGCTGCACGCGGCTGGCGAACTCCTCCACCGGCAAGTCACGCAGCCATTGGCCATTGAGCCAGGACAGCTTCTCGATATCGAAGATCGGCCCGCCCAGCGACACGCGGGACAGGTCAAAGTTGTCGACCATTTCCTGCAGCGAGAACTTCTCGCGCTCGTCCGGCATCGACCAGCCCATGCGGCCCAGGTAGTTGAGCATCGCTTCCGGCATGAAGCCCATGCGCTCGTAGAAGGTCACCGAGGTCGGGTTCTTGCGCTTGGACAGCTTGCTCTTGTCCGGGTTACGCAGCAGCGGCATGTAGCACAGCTGCGGCTGCTCCCAGCCGAAGTACTCGTAGAGCAGGATCAATTTTGGCGCCGACGGCAACCACTCTTCGCCACGCAGCACGTGGGTGATGCCCATCAGGTGGTCGTCGACCACGTTGGCGAGGAAGTACGTCGGCAGGCCGTCGGTCTTCATCAGCACCTGCATGTCCATGCGGTCCCACGGGATCTCGACGTCACCGCGCAGCATGTCCGGCACCACGCACACGCCTTCGCTCGGCACTTTCATGCGGATCACATGCGGCTCGCCAGCGGCCAGGCGGCGGGCCACTTCTTCCTTCGACAGCAGCAGTGCGCGGCCGTCGTAGCGCGGGGTTTCGCCACGGGCCTGTTGCTCGGCACGCATCTGGTCGAGTTCTTCGGCGGTGCAGAAGCACGGGAACGCGTGGCCCATGTCGACCAGTTGCTGGGTGTATTGCTTGTAGATGTCGCTGCGCTCGCTCTGGCGATACGGGCCGTGCGGGCCGCCAACGTCCGGGCCTTCTGCCCAGGTAATGCCCAACCAGCGCAAGGCATCGAAAATCTGCTGTTCCGACTCGCGGGTCGAACGCAGTTGGTCGGTGTCTTCGATCCGCAGGATGAATTCACCGCCGTGCTGCTTGGCAAAGCAGTAGTTGAACAAAGCGATGTAGGCAGTGCCGACGTGGGGATCCCCAGTAGGCGATGGCGCGATGCGCGTGCGGACGGTGGTCATGGCAGGTCTCGAATGGGCGATATAACTGAAATTGAAACAAGGGGCGAATGGTAACAGCCCCAGGCACCCCGGCTCCAGCACAAGGGCATAGTGGCCAAGCTTCGGTCTGAAGGTGTGCCATGGCTATTTGCCAGATGCGCGGCTGGCTATATTCCATTACCTCTTGTTACAGACATCCTGCCCATGCCTGCCCCACTCAAACGCCGCCTGTTTATCTTTGTGTTTATCGTGACCCTGATTGCCCTGGGTTTCTTCGCCCAGTGGTTCTTCAGGGGCCGCTTCTATGAAAGCACCGACAACGCCTACGTGCAGGGCGAAATCACCCGTGTGTCGAGCCAACTGGGCGCGCGGATTGTCGAGGTGCTGGTCGGCGACAACGAGCACGTGCAAAAAGGCCAGTTGCTGGTGAAGCTCGAAGGCGATGACTTCCACCTGGCCGTTGACCGCGCCAACGCCGCCCTGGCCATGCGTGAAGCCGAGCGCGTCCAGGCGCAGAGCAAGCTCACCCAGCAAGCCAGCCTGATTGCCGCCGGCGCGGCCAAGGTCGCGTCCAGCCAGGCCAGCCTGGGGCGCTCGCAGATTGACTTGTCGCGCGCGCAAACCCTGCGCGGGCCCGGCTACGTCTCGGAAGAACGCGTGACCACCCTCTCCGCCGACAACCACATCGCCCGCTCCCAGGTAAGCATGGCCGAGGCCGATCTGCAGGGCCAGCGCCAGCAGGTGAATGCCCTGAACGCCGAGATCAAGCGCCTCGACGCCATGATCGTCAACGCGAAGACCGACCTTGCCCAGGCCGAACTCAACCTGACCCGCAGCGAAATCCACGCGCCGATCAGTGGCCTGGTCGGCCAGCGCGCCGCACGCAATGGCCAATACGTGCAGGCCGGCGCCTATCTGCTATCAATCGTCCCCGACCAGGACATCTGGATCCAGGCCAACTTCAAGGAAACCCAGATCGGCCATATGCAACCGGGGCAACACGCCGAGCTGACCTTCGATGCCTATGGCGACACGCCCATCGCGGCGCGGGTCGACAGCCTGTTCGCCGCCTCCGGGGCCCAGTTCAGCCTGTTGCCGCCGGACAATGCCACCGGCAACTTCACCAAAGTCGTCCAACGCATTCCGGTAAAGCTCACGTTTGCGCCGGATAACCCGCTGCAGGGCAAGATTCGCCCTGGCATGTCTGTCACCGTCAAAGTGAACATCAAAGACCAGCCCGATGGCCGGTGATCAACTGCTGCGCCCGGTCGGCGAACCGACCCGGCGCGACTGGATCGCGGTCATGAGCGTGATGCTCGGCGCCTTCATGGCCGTGCTCGACATCCAGATCACCAACTCGTCGCTCAAGGATATCCAGGGTGCGCTGTCAGCCACGCTGGAAGAAGGCTCGTGGATTTCCACCTCCTACCTCGTCGCCGAAATCATCATGATCCCCCTCACCGCGTGGCTGGTGCAGTTGCTCTCGGCACGGCGCCTGGCCGTGTGGGTGTCGGTGGGTTTCCTGATCGCCTCATTGATGTGCTCCATGGCCTGGAGCCTGGAAAGCATGATCGTGTTCCGCGCCTTGCAGGGCTTCACGGGCGGTGCGCTGATCCCGCTGGCGTTCACCCTCACCTTGATCAAACTGCCCGAGCATCACCGCGCGAAAGGCATGGCGATGTTCGCGATGACGGCCACTTTCGCCCCGTCCATCGGTCCGACCATCGGCGGTTGGCTCACCGAAAACTGGGGCTGGGAGTACATTTTCTACATCAACGTGCCACCGGGCCTGGTGATGATCGCCGGGCTGCTCTATGGCCTGGAGAAAAAGCCGTCGAATTGGGATTTGCTGAAAAGCACCGACTACCTCGGCATCGTCACCCTGGCCATTGGCCTGGGCTGTTTGCAGGTGTTTCTGGAAGAAGGTCATCGCAAGGACTGGCTTGAATCGAGCCTGATCGTCAGCCTCGGCAGCGTCGCGCTGCTCAGCCTGATCACCTTTGTCATCGTGCAACTGTCCAAGCCCAACCCACTGATCAACCTGGGCATCCTGGCCAACCGTAATTTCGGCCTCTCGAGCATTTCCAGCCTGGGCATGGGTGTGGGGCTGTATGGCTCGATCTACCTGCTGCCGCTGTACCTGGCGCAGATCCAGAACTACAACGCGCTGCAGATCGGCGAAGTGATCATGTGGATGGGCGTGCCCCAGTTGTTCCTGATTCCGCTGGTGCCCAAGCTGATGAAGTACGTGTCGCCCAAGTGGCTGTGCACGCTAGGCTTTGGCCTGTTCGGCCTGGCGAGTTTTTCCTCGGGGGTGCTCAACCCGGACTTCGCCGGCAGCCAGTTCAACCAGATCCAGATCATCCGCGCCCTCGGCCAGCCGCTGATCATGGTGACCATCTCGCTGATCGCCACCGCCTACATCCTGCCCCAGGACGCGGGCTCGGCGTCTAGCCTGTTCAACATCCTGCGCAATCTCGGCGGCGCCATCGGCATTGCGCTACTGGCAACCTTGCTGGATGCGCGCACCAAGACCTACTTCGATTATCTACGCGAGGCGGTCGTGCCAACCAATCCGCAGGTGGCGGAGCGGATGGCGACACTGACCGAGAAGTTCGGCAACGAGACGGCGGCATTGGGCAAGTTGAGTGAGATTGCGCACCAGCAGGCGCAGATCATGGCCTATAACGATGCGTTTCATTTTGTCGGGCTGGCGCTGGGAATCAGCATGCTGGCGATATTGTTAACCAAGGCGTTGCCGGCGGGGCTCAAGGCGGGGGAAGCGCATTAGACCGAGTCGCCGCCTTCGCAGGCAAGCCAGCTCCCACAGTTGAGCGCGTCGCCCAGGCGAACACGGTCAACTGTGGGAGCTGGCTTGCCTGCGATGAGGCCCTTCCAACCGCTACACCTCAAACAGCCAACAAGCGCTCACGCAGCTTGCCAATCTCATCACGCGTCTGCGCCGCAGCCTCGAACTCCAGGTCCCGCGCGAGCGGGTACAGCTCCCACAGTTAAGCGCGTCGTCCAGGCGAACGCGGTCAACTGTGGGAGCTGGCTTGCCTGCGATGAGGCCCTTCCAGACGCTACACCTCAAACAGCCAGCAGACGCTCACGCAACTTGCCGATCTCATCACGCGTCTGCGCCGCAGCCTCGAACTCCAGGTCCCGAGCGAGCTGGTACATCTTCTCTTCCAGCTGCCGGATGCGCTTGGTGATCTCACTCGGCGAGCGCAGTTCGTTTTCGTACTTGGCGCTTTCCTCGGCAGCCTTGGCCATGCCCTTGCGCTTCTTGCTGCGCGAGCCGGGCACCGTGGCGCCTTCCATGATGTCGGCGACATCCTTGAACACGCCCTTGGGGGTGATGCCATTTTCCAGGTTGAACGCAATCTGCTTGTCGCGACGCCGCTGGGTCTCGCCAATCGCGCGCTCCATGGACCCGGTGATGCGGTCCGCGTAGAGAATCGCCCGGCCGTTGAGGTTACGCGCCGCGCGGCCGATGGTCTGGATCAGCGAACGCTCGGAACGCAGGAAGCCCTCCTTGTCGGCATCGAGGATCGCCACGAGCGACACTTCCGGCATGTCCAGGCCTTCACGCAGCAGGTTGATGCCCACCAGCACATCAAAGGTACCCAGGCGCAGGTCGCGGATGATTTCCACGCGCTCCACGGTGTCGATGTCCGAGTGCAGGTAACGCACGCGCACGCCGTGGTCGGCCAGGTAGTCGGTCAAGTCTTCGGACATGCGCTTGGTCAGCGTAGTGACCAATACGCGCTCTTCGAGGGCCACGCGCTTGGTGATTTCCGAAAGCAGGTCGTCGACCTGGGTCAGCGCCGGGCGGATTTCGATTTCCGGGTCGACCAGGCCGGTCGGGCGCACCAGTTGCTCGATCACGCGGCCCGCATGCTCGGCCTCGTAGTTGCCCGGCGTCGCCGACACGAAGATGGTCTGCGGGCTGATGCTTTCCCATTCGTCAAAACGCATCGGCCGGTTGTCCAGCGCCGACGGCAGGCGGAAACCGTATTCCACCAAGGTCTCTTTACGCGAACGGTCGCCCTTATACATGGCGCCGACCTGCGGCACGCTGACGTGGGATTCGTCGATCACCAGCAGCGCGTCGGCCGGCAGGTAGTCGTACAGCGTCGGCGGCGGCGCACCGGATTCGCGGCCCGAGAGGTAGCGCGAGTAGTTTTCGATGCCGTTGCAGTAGCCCAGCTCCAGGATCATCTCCAGGTCGAAACGGGTGCGCTGCTCCAGGCGCTGGGCTTCCACCAGCTTGTTATTGGAGCGCAGGTATTCGAGGCGCTCGGCCAGCTCGGTCTTGATGCCTTCGATGGCGCCCAGCAGGGTTTCGCGCGGCGTCACGTAGTGGCTTTTCGGATAGAAGGTAAAACGCGGCAGCTTGCGGATGACTTCGCCGGTCAACGGGTCGAAGGCCGACAGGCTCTCGACTTCATCATCGAACAGCTCGATGCGGATCGCTTCCAGGTCGGATTCGGCCGGGTAGATGTCAATCACATCGCCGCGCACGCGGAAGGTGGCGCGGGCAAAGTCCATGTCGTTGCGGGTGTATTGAAGGTCCGCCAGGCGGCGCAGCAAGGCGCGCTGGTCGAGTTTGTCGCCGCGATCGACGTGCAGCACCATCTTCAGATAGGTTTCCGGGCTGCCCAGGCCGTAGATGCACGACACCGTGGTGACGATGATCGCGTCCTTGCGCTCCAGCAGCGCCTTGGTTGCCGACAGCCGCATCTGCTCGATGTGGTCATTGATCGAGGCGTCTTTCTCGATAAAGGTATCGGAGGACGGCACATAGGCTTCGGGCTGGTAGTAGTCGTAGTAGGAAACGAAGTACTCCACCGCGTTGTTCGGGAAGAACGCCTTGAACTCGCCGTACAACTGCGCGGCCAGGGTCTTGTTCGGCGCCAGCACCAAGGTGGGACGGTTGATCTGCGCGATCACGTTGGCGATGCTGAAGGTCTTGCCTGAACCGGTCACCCCGAGCAAGGTCTGGTGCGCCAGGCCGGCCTCGATGCCTTCGACCATCTGGCGAATGGCCTCGGGCTGGTCGCCAGCAGGTTCAAAGCGGGTGACTAGTTGGAAATCCGACATAACGTACCTCTTGGAGTCACCCCAGACTGTAAACCCGTCGGGGACGAATAAGACCACAACCCGCGAAGATTCAGAGCGGGCCGTAGGAAAAAACCATGATAGCCGTAGAAGTGGTGGCGAATGTGGCGGGTTTCAAGGCAATCATCTGACCTGCCGTCCGGGAGCAATGTTGCAATACGACTAACGGTGGGCAAATAAACCGAAAAACTTGGCCGAAAAGCCGTTTCGGCTGTCGCCCTTGGCGGTGATGGCCTCTATACTAGCTCCCCGTTTGTGCACCGCTCTAGTGCATTCGGCTGGAGCGCGACACGTCCCTCCTTTCCCCCAAAGAGCTGCCGCAAAAATGAGCCTGTTCTCCGCTGTCGAAATGGCACCACGCGATCCAATCCTGGGCCTCAACGAAGCATTCAACGCCGATACACGAACCACCAAGGTCAACCTTGGCGTGGGCGTTTACTGCAACGAGGAGGGGAAAATTCCACTCTTGCGTGCCGTTGCCGAAGCGGAAGCCATTCGCGTGGCGCAACATGCCGCCCGTGGCTACTTGCCGATCGACGGCATCGTGGCCTACGACCAGGCCGTGCAGAAACTGCTGTTCGGCGCTGAGTCGCCGCTGCTGAGCGCCGGCCGCGTCATCACCGCCCAAGCGGTCGGCGGCACCGGCGCACTGAAGATCGGCGCGGACTTCCTCAAGCAACTGCTGCCCAACGCTGTCGTCGCCATCAGCGACCCAAGCTGGGAAAACCACCAGGCACTGTTCGAAAAAGCCGGCTTCCCGGTACAGACCTACCGCTACTACGACGCCGCCACCCACGACGTGAACCGTGCCGGCCTGCTCGAAGACCTCAACGCCCTGCCGCCACAGTCCATCGTGGTGTTGCACGCGTGCTGCCACAACCCGACCGGCGTCGACCTGAGCCCGGCCGACTGGCAAAACGTGCTGGACGTGGTCAAGGCCAAGAACCTCGTGCCATTCCTCGACATGGCCTACCAGGGCTTTGGCGACGGCATCCACGAAGACGCCGCTGCGGTGCGCCTGTTCGCTGAATCGGGCCTGACCTTCTTTGTGTCCAGCTCGTTCTCCAAGTCGTTCTCGCTGTACGGCGAACGTGTGGGCGCGCTGTCGATCGTCAGCGAATCCAAGGAAGAAAGCGCGCGCATCCTGTCCCAGGTCAAGCGTGTGATCCGCACCAACTACTCCAACCCGCCGACCCACGGCGCGGCAATTGTGGCTGCGGTGCTGAACAACCCTGAGCTGCGCGCCCAGTGGGAAGCCGAACTGGCTGAAATGCGCCTGCGCATCCGTGGCATGCGCGAGCAGATGGTCGCCGAACTGGCCAAGGCTGCTCCGGGCCACGACTTCAGCTTCGTCGGTCGCCAGCGCGGGATGTTCTCCTACTCCGGCCTGACCGTTGAGCAAGTCACCCGCTTGCGCACCGAGTTTGGCATCTACGCGCTGGATACCGGGCGTATCTGCGTGGCAGCGTTGAACCAGTCGAACATTGGTGCCGTGACGAAGGCGATTGTTCAGGTGCTGTAAACCTGAAACGGCTGTGAAGAGGGGGAAGCCATTCATGGGCTTCCCCTTTTTTATTGGCTGTGGCGAGCGAGCTTGCAAAAAATTCACTGGCCGCAACACTCAGCCCCTAGACTGAACCCTGACTGCCCCTTTGCTGTGAGAGCCTTATGAGAAACGACGACCTGGACCTGCGCGCCGACCGCGACGAACTGCATGACTACACCCCGCGCGCCCCGCAAGCCAAGCGCCAGAAAAGCCTGGTGCTGCAAGTGGCCCTGGGGGTGTTCCTCGGCGGGCTGGCGCTGTGGCTGGTGCAGCTCGGCGCGACAGCTATCATGGCCAAGCTGGCCATGGGCACCCTGCAATTTGGCGGCTGACACGCCCTGTTGGGGCTGGTAAGCCAGCTCCTACAAGGGAGCTACGCGTTCTTCCAGCAGCTTCACGAAGCTGTTCAGGCTCTGCGACACCGTGCCTCGGCGCCAGATCAGCCAGGTATTCAGGATGCGGAACGAGTCCGCAAGCGGCCACACACTCACCGCCGCAAACCCCGGCATGCTCTCCAGCATGCTGCGCGGCATCAGCGCCAGCCCGGCACCGGCGCTGACGCAGGCAAGCATGCCGTGGTACGACTCCATCTCGAAGATCCGCCCCGGCACCGCGCCATCCTGTGAGAACCAGCGCTCGAAGTGGTGCCGGTACGAACAATTCGAGCGAAAGGTGTAGATGCTCTCCCCGTTCACATCCTGGCCGCGCGTGATCGGCGCGTGGTGCAACGGCGCGATCACCACCATCTCCTCCTCAAACACCGCCACGCCTTCCAGGGTCGCGTGCAGCACCGGCCCATCGACAAACGCCGCCGCCAGGCGCCCCGAGAGTACGCCCTCGATCATCGTGCCCGACGGCCCGGTGCTCAGGTCCAGCTCGACCTTGGCGTGCTTCTGGTTATACGCCGCCAGCAATGCCGGAATGCGCACTGCTGCAGTACTTTCCAGCGAGCCGAGGGCGAACGCGCCCTGGGGCTCCTCCCCCGCCACGGTGGCACGCGCCTCTTGCACCAGATCGAGAATGCGCCGCGCGTAGCCGAGGAAATTCCAGCCGGCCGGGGACAGGCGCAGGCGGCTCTTCTCGCGGATAAACAATTCCACGCCCAGGTCCTGCTCCAGTTGCTTGATGCGCGTGGTCAGGTTTGACGGCACCCGATGAATCACCTGCGCGGCGGCACTGATGCTGCCCTGCTCGGCAACGGCCTTGAAGATTTCCAGCTGCACCAGGTCCAAATCATTCTCCAATCGTGAACGTATTGCTTAATATTATTCAGTTTCCAGAAAAGATGCAGCCCCGTAGGCTGGACTCATTCCACTCATTCAGCCGGACGGTGCCATGAACGCTATTTCTCACCAGACCCACGCCCTGTCGATCAACCCCGCCAATGGCGAGACTGTCGGCAGCTACCCTTACGAAACCGCAGCGCAACTGGACGCCGCCCTCGACCGGGCCACCGGTGCTTTCCGCAGCTGGCGCCGCCAGCCGGTGAGCCAGCGTGCCGAGCTGCTGCTGGCCCTGGCCGGCGCCCTGCGCGAGCAAGCCGAAGACATGGCGCAGATGATCACCCTGGAAATGGGCAAGCCCATCGCCCAGGCGCGGGCCGAAATCGAAAAATGCGCGCAACTCGCCGAATGGTACGCCGCCCACGGCCCGGCCATGCTGGCCCCGGAGCCGACCCTGGTCGACAACGGCAGCGCCCAGATCGAATACCGCCCGCTGGGCCCGATCCTCGCCGTGATGCCGTGGAACTTCCCGGTCTGGCAAGTGCTGCGCGGTGCCGTGCCGACCATGCTCGCCGGCAATACCTACGTGCTCAAACACGCACCGAACGTGATGGGCAGCGCCTACCTGATGAAAGCCGCGTTCGACAAAGCCGGCTTCGCTGAAGGCCTGTTCGAAGTGCTCAACGTGACCCAGGATGGCGTATCCAAGGCCATCGCCGACCCCCGCATCGCCGCCGTGACCCTCACCGGCAGCGTGCGTGCCGGCATCGCCATCGGTTCCCAGGCGGGTGCTGCATTGAAAAAATGCGTGTTGGAACTGGGCGGCTCCGACCCGTTCATCGTGCTCAACGACGCCGACCTCGACGCCGCCGTGCAGGCTGCCGTGATCGGTCGCTTCCAGAACAGCGGCCAAGTCTGCGCCGCCGCCAAGCGCCTGATCATCGAAGCAGGCGTGGTGGAAGCGTTCACCGCGAAATTCCTCGAAGCCAGCCGTGCGTTGGTGATGGGCGATCCGACCTCGCCCCACACCTATGTCGGCCCGATGGCGCGCTTCGACCTGCGTGACGAGTTGCACGGCCAGGTCCAGGCGACCCTGGAAGAAGGCGCAACCTTGCTGCTGGGCGGTGACAAAGTACCGGGTGCCGGCAACTACTACGCGCCGACCGTGCTGGCGGGTGTCACCGACCAGATGACTTCGTTCAAGCAGGAACTGTTCGGCCCGGTGGCCTCGATCATCACCGCCCGCGACGCCGACCACGCCGTCGCACTGGCCAACGACAGCGAGTTCGGCCTGACCGCGAGCATCTTTACCACTGACGCAGCCAAGGCGCGGGAGATCGCCAACCAGCTGGAAACCGGCGGGATCTTCGTCAACGCGTTCAGCGTGTCCGACCCTCGGGTGGCATTTGGTGGGGTGAAAAAGAGCGGCTTCGGGCGCGAGTTGTCGCACTTCGGCGTGCGGGAATTCTGCAATGCGCAGACGGTCTGGCTGGATCGCAAGTAAGCCGGATCAGCACGACTGCCGGCTTTCGCGGCGAGCCGCCTGGTCGTGGTGAGCAGGCTTGTCGTGGTGAGCAGGCTTGCCCTGCGTTGGGGTGCGAAGCGCCCCCATAAATCCCACCGCATCGTTTCAGGCACACCGTGGTGTGAGGTTTTAGGGCTGCTTCGCAGCCCAACGCAGGGCAAGCCTGCTCACCACAATTAGCCTGCTGGGCCTGCGCATTGGTGCCTGAGTAGTAAATTTGCATGTCTTTCAAATCCAGCCCTTCACAAGCGTTGCCGATCACGGCCACGTCAACGGGGTGTTGTGGTGAGCCTGCTCACCACAATTAGCCTGCTGGGCCTACGCATCGGTGCCCGAGTAGTGAATCTGCATGCCTTTCAAATCCAACCCTTCACAAGCGTTGCCGATCACGGCCATGTCAGTGGGTTGTTGTGGTGAGCAGGCTTGCCCTGCGTTGGGGTGCGAAGCGCCCCCATGAATCCCACCGCATAGTTTCAGGCAAAACCGCGGTGTGAGGTTTTGGGGCTGCTTCGCAACCCAACGCAGGGCAAGCCTGCTCACCACAATTAGCCTGCTGGGCCTGCGCATTGGTGCCTGAGTAGTGAAGCTGCATGCCTTTCAGATACACCCCTTCACAGGCGTCGCCGATCACGGCCACGTCAACAGGTTGTTGTGGTGAGCAGGCTTGCCCTGCGTTGGGGTGCGAAGCGCCCCCAAGTAATCCCACCGCATCGTTTCAGGCACACCGTGGTGTGAGGTTTTAGGGCTGCTTCGCAGCCCAACGCAGGGCAAGCCTGCTCACCACAATTAGCCTGCTGGGCTTACGCATCGGTGCCCGAGTAGTGAATTTGCATACCTTTTAAATCCAACCCTTCACAAGCGTTGCCGATCACGGCCATGTCAACGGGTTGTTGTGGTGAGCAGGCTTGCCCTGCGTTGGGGTGCGAAGCGCCCCCATGAATCCCACCGCATAGTTTCAGGCAAACCGTGGTGTGAGGTTTTGGGGCTGCTTCGCAACCCAACGCAGGGCAAGCCTGCTCACCACAATAACCTGCTCACCCTGCTCAACCTGCTCAACCTGCTCAACCTGCTTGGCCTGCTTGGCTGCTTAGCCTGTCTGGCCTGCTTAGCCTGCTTAGCCTGCTTAGCCTGCTTAGCCTGCTTAACCTGCTGGGCAAGATACGTCCGCATACCCGTACAAGAGCGTTTGCGAGCACTGGCCCACTCACTGCCAAAAGGCTGCCTCTACTGCCCGCCCCTCACTGCGCATTAATGTAATAAAACTGCGCCTGGGTCTTTTCAACCGCGGTCCGCACTTTATCCTTCTGCGCATCGGTGCCCGAGTAGTAAATCTGCATACCTTTCAGATCCAGTCCTTCACAGGCGTTGCCGATCACGGCCACGTCAACGACAGTGCTGGCGCCGATTATCAGAAAGCCGGTGTCGCCCAGGCTTTTGGCCTTCAGCAATTCTTCTTTCAGATACATCGCATTGGCGCCACCGGCCATGGCAAGGGCCAGGTTGTCGGCGATCAAGCCGTGGCTGGGGATTTTCACACTGTGCAAGCGCACCCTGTTTTCCCCGGAAGGCAGCGACATGACATGCGCGGTGGCGGCTTCGTCAAAAATCTGCTTTTCGCTTTTACCGGGGGTGGCGCAACCGGCGAGCATGGCGATGAGGGTGAGGGCGACGAATGATTTCACTGTGTATTCCTTGTGTGAAGGCTGTCCATGGCCGCGCATCATAGGAGACCCATCCCACAAGAGCTACCGCAGTCTTCTCACCGCGCGCCGTCAGAACTCCCGCTCAACCGCGTGATCGACTACCATACCGCGCCGGTTCCCAAATGGGACTAATAGGGAATCCGAAGCGCGGTATGCCGCGCCAATCGGAACTGCCCCCGCAACTGTAGGTGCCGAGCCTGCTCCTTGATGCCACTGGACCTCGTCCGGGAAGGCCGGAGCGTGGCGACGACGCATCAGTCAGGAGACCTGCCGGCCCAAGCACCAACACTAACCGGCGGGGTGTCCGGGAAGGACATCCTTGCCTGCCTGACCCGCAGCACTCGAGGGCGTAATTCCAGACCGTACCTCCCCAGTTCCACGTACGGTTTCAAGGAGATCGCCCCATGCTGCCACGCGTTACCGCCCTGATCACTGGCCTGGGCTTCTGTGCCCTGGCCCACGCCGCACCCACCGAGTACCCGCTGACCGTGCAGAACTGCGGCAGCACGCTCACCTTCCAGCAGGCACCCGCGCGCAGCGTGACCATCGGCCAGGCCGCCACCGAAATGCTCTACGCCCTCGGCGTGGGCGATAAAGTGGTCGGCACCTCGCTGTGGTTCAACAGCGTCCTGGCGCAGTACAAGGCACAGAACGACACAATCCAACGCCTGGCTGACAACGAGCCCAGTTTCGAGGCGGTGATCGCCAAGCGCCCGCAACTGGTGGCTGCCGAGCTGGAATGGGTGGTCGGCCCGCAGGGCGTGGTCGGGACCCGCGAGCAATTCCACGAATTGAAGATCCCCACCTACCTGCTGCCCTCCGACTGCGAAGGCAAGGACAACCTGGTCGGCGCCGACGGCACGCGGCTGGAGCCGTTTCGCATCGAGACAATCTATAAAAGCATCAGCCAACTGGCGCAGATTTTCGACGTACAGGATCGCGGCCAACAACTGAACGACGAACTCAAGGCGCGCCTGGCCAAATCCGTCGCGACCGTGCAGGGCAAAGGCCTCAAGCAGGCCAGCGCGCTGGTGTGGTTCTCCAGCTCGGAGATGGCCAGCGACCCTTACGTGGCCGGTCACAAGGGCATTCCCGAGTTCATGCTGCAAACCCTGGGCCTGCACAACGTGGTGCAGTCCGATGAAGAATGGCCAGCCGTTGGCTGGGAAACCATTGCCAAGGCCAACCCGACCTTTTTGGTGATCGCGCGCATGGACCGCCGCCGCTACCCCGCCGATGACCATGAAAAGAAACTCGCCTTCCTGCGCAGTGACCCGGTCACCCGCAACATGGACGCGGTGAAAAACAACCGCATCATCATCCTCGACGCCCTGGCGCTGCAGGCCAGCATCCGTATGTTCGATGGCCTGGAACAACTGGCGACAGCCATTGATGGCTACGACTTGCCCAAATGATACGCACCCTACTCGCCCTGTCGCTGCTGCTGATCGCCGTGCTCGCCGGCGTGGCCATCGGCGAAACCGCCATCGCACCAAAGGTGGTGCTGCAGGTGCTGGCCAACAAGCTCTGGGCCGCCGGCTACGTGCTGGACCCGATCGATGAAGGCGTGGTGTGGAACTACCGCCTCACGCGCGCGCTGGTCGCTGCCGCATGCGGCGCCGGGCTGGCGACCTGCGGGGTAATTCTGCAATCGCTGTTGCGCAACCCGCTGGCCGATCCGTACCTGCTGGGCATCAGCGCCGGCGCTTCGACGGGCGCGGTGCTGGTGGCGTTGATCGGGGTGGGCGGCGGTTTGATCTCGCTGTCGGCCGGCGCCTTTGTCGGTGCGATGGCGGCATTTGCGCTGGTGATCCTGCTCGCGCGAGCCAGTGGTTCAGCCAGCGGCACCGGGCAGATCATCCTCGCGGGCATCGCCGGTTCGCAGCTGTTCAATGCGCTGACGGCGTTCCTGATCACCAAGTCGGCCAGTTCCGAACAGGCGCGCGGGATCATGTTCTGGCTGCTCGGCAATCTCAGCGGGGTACGCTGGCCGTCGGTATGGCTGGCGGTGCCGGTGGCGGTTGCAGGCCTTGCTGTGTGCCTGTGGCACCGCCGCGCGCTGGATGCGTTTACCTTCGGCAGCGACTCGGCGGCCTCCCTGGGTATCCCGGTGCGCCGCGTGCAATTTGTGCTGGTGGCCTGCGCCGCACTGGTCACGGCGGTAATGGTGTCGATTGTCGGCTCCATCGGATTTGTCGGCCTGGTGATTCCCCACGCCGTGCGCCTGCTGCTCGGCACCGGGCACTCGCGCCTGCTGCCCGCCAGCGCCTTGGGCGGCGCATTGTTCTTGATTGCAGCCGATGTGTTGTCACGCACTTTGATCAAGGGCCAGGTCATCCCGGTGGGCGTGGTCACGGCTCTGGTGGGCGCACCGGTGTTTGCGCTGATCCTGATCGGCCGGAGGAATGCGCGATGACCGTACTGAGCTGCACCGGCCTGGGTTTTAAAGTGCGTGAAGCTACGTTGCTGCGCGACATTCACCTGCAGGTTCAGCGGGGTGAAACCCTGGGCATCGTCGGCCCGAACGGCTCCGGCAAATCCACCCTGCTGAAACTGCTGGCCGGCCTGCGCACCCCGGCCACTGGCGAGGTGCGACTGGGTGAAGTGCGCCTGGGCGACCTGTCTCGTCGTGCCATTGCGCAGCAACTCGCGGTGGTCGAACAACAGGCCGACACCGACGACGCCATTAGCGTGTTCGACGCCGTGGCCCTGGGCCGCACGCCGTGGCTGTCGGCACTCAGCCCCTGGTCCCGCGAGGACGACGCTATCGTGCACCAGGCGCTGCAGGATGTAGACGCCACCCACCTGGGCCAACGTGCGTGGCGCAGCCTTTCGGGCGGTGAACGCCAACGGGTGCACATCGCCCGTGCGTTGGCGCAACGGCCGCAGATCCTGTTGTTGGATGAGCCGACCAATCACCTGGATATCCAGCATCAATTGGGGATTCTGAAGGGGGTGCAAGGCTTGCCGGTGACCACTTTGATTGCCCTGCATGACCTCAACCAGGCGCTGACCTGCGACCGCTTGGCGGTGCTGGATCATGGGCGGTTGGTGGCGCTGGGCAAACCGCTGGACGTGCTGACGCCGCATCGGCTGCAGGCGACGTTCGGGGTGCAGGCGCATTACCTGACAGACCCGTTCGATGGCGCGCAGATACTGCGGCTACGCCCAAACTGATCAGAGCACTCAACGGTCGGAGCCGGTTTGCCGGCGTCTACACTGGGTGGTGGTGTTAGAGGGTGCGCTGCATATGCGTCGTGCGCCACACCGGGTCCGCGTCCACATCCACCACTTCGAACCCCTGCCGAAGCCAAAAATCAATCGCCCCAGGCAAAAACGGATGGGTGTGCAGGTACATCACCGCGACCCGATCCGCCTTAGCCTGCGCCTCCAACGCAAGGTACAACGCGCGCGCCAGACCCAAACGGCGAAACGCCGGCAGCACAAACAGGCGCACCACCTCCACGGTCTTTTCGCCCTGGTAATTCAACTGCGGGAAACGACCGTCATAGGGCAGATAGCCAATGGCAGCGACGATCTGGCCTTGATCGCAGGCAACCAGAAATCGCCCATCACCCTGCACATAAATCGCCTCGAAATGCGCCAGGTCCGCTGGCATCCCTGTCGCGTCGAGCTTGGGGAAAAGCTCGGCACGGGCCTCCAGCACGAACGCCAATACCTCAGGGATATCCGCCGCCGTGACCGCTCGAATGATCGGCCTTGGGCTCATGCAACCTCGATCTGCGTAATCCCCACCACCTGCGCCTGCTCGAGAATTTCCTCCGGCGCTGCATCTGCGGGCGGCAGGATCAAGCCATTTTCCGCATCACCGAAATGCAACTGCAGCAAGTGCAACGCCGCCTCATGCACCAGCAGGTCGGGCTGTTTGAGCTCGAACACATGGGTGCGGGGTTCGTCGTTGAACAAGTAGTTGAGGGTGTATTCGCGCATGGGAGGAGTCCTTGTCATGAAAGAAGAGCTGCTCATTAACCTGACTCATCGATCAAGTTTTAAGTTCAATGGATCAGCATTGGCAGCAGCTCCGGCAGCACTTACTGGCGCAACTCACACACTGCATTACCCTTCATTCCTGACGCATGCACGCTCACATGGCGCACGCGAAAACCCGGCTTCTGGACGAACTTCTTCTCTTCCCAGGTGCTGCCGTTTTCGACCTGGTAGCCGATGGCGCCATCGGCTTGCCAGGTCAGGCGCAGCGTATACACCCCGTTTTGATCGGGAGCCCGATGGAAAAACGTGTCGATCACCGGCTCCGCCTTGTTGAAGGTGCGCACCTGGAACAAGCGCAGGTCAGTGTCGGCGGGCGTGTAGCTGGAGAGAAACAACGTATCGTCTTCGGCAGCATCCTCAGCGGCCGCGAGGATCACCGACGGCACCCACTTCTCGCCACGGTCCTGGGTGTCGGTGGTCACCTTGCACGTCAACTGGCCCTTCTCGGTAACGTCCAGGCGCCAGGCGGTCTCGTAGTAGCCGTAGGGCACGTCGAAGCGCACGGCTTTCTCAGTGACTTGCTCGCAACCGACCAGCAGGTACAGCGCCGACAAACCGATGAATCCTTGAAGAACCTTCACGTGCTTTCCTTGGCTTGATTGTGGGAGGCGAGAGGTTACCCGGCTTGTCGGAAAAAGGGGATCGTTTTAGCCGGACGGCGTGGCGTGGTATATCTGCGCGCCACCTCTACAACAGGAACGGCCCATGTCCTCCTCCGTCCCCCTCCTCGGCTGCCGGTCGATCATCGACGTGCTGCGCCACATGACCGAAGACGGGCCGGAATGGGCCCACCGTTACGTCACCCTGTGGCTCCAAAACCCTCCGGATGCCTGGGTGTTGGTGTACCCGCTGCAAGACACCACCGAGGCGTATTTTGACTTTATGTACACCGGTACGCAGTCGCCGAAGGCAGCCCTGCCGACGCTGTTGGCCAAGTACCCTCAATGTGACGTCATCGATTGGTCGCCCGGACGCCTGGCATGCATCAGCGCCGCTGCGACAAACATTGAGACACTGGAGGAGATTATCCAGGATCTTGCGCAAGAGGCGTGGGGCGAGCGCGGCACACTGATGAGCGCCTCGTACGAGCAGACGATTAGCGCCTGAACACCTGGCTGAAATGGAGCATCCTGATGGCTGAAAACTCTCTTGTGACCGCGGTTGTTACCGCTGTCCTGACTTCCCTACTCACGCTGGCCGGTACCTACGCCCTGCAATCACGCCAAGAGGCGCGGGCGCAGGCGAGCCAATTTCTGGACGCGGCACAAAACACGGTGCAAGAAACCGTGGCTATTCTGGATGATGGTTACAACGCGCTGGACAAGTTGATCAGCGCAACACATGAAACCGGGTGGAAAGAGTTCTCCCAAGGCCCATGGCGCGAATACATGGCATTCGAGCGCCGCTGGCATCAGAGAATGATTGTTCAGCACTTCAAGCTGGAGCGGTACTTCGGCAAAGACATGGCCGATACGCTGATTGACTTGGACGACGTCCCCATGGGCCCGACCCACACAGGCAATGATAAGGGAGACCCGGCAGTCAGGCGCTATAACCTCCAGAAGCTCGCGGCCGATACCGAGTACACCGTACGAAGCATGACAGTGACCCAGGACATCATCGACGAAGACATCAAAGCCGGAAAACCTGATGGGTTGATGGAGTTGATTTTTGCGGTAAATAGCGACAGAGATACCGCGAGCCGTCAGCTCAAGGAATACGATGCCGGCTCGATCAGACTGCTCAAGGCACTCGACGGAAGGCTGACCGAACTGGGTGCCAGTAAGGTCACAGTCGTGGGTACGAACAAAAAGGACTGAAGATGACTGAACTGCCAATGGCCGACGCGCGCCAGAACGATAAAAATCGCAAGATTATCCACGCCACGGTCGCGGCGAGAAACCTGGCAGGCGCAGCAAACAATACCAAGTGGAACGAACTGATCAGTCACTTCCGCCAACGCCCTGGTTGGCGCCCGTCCTATCGCTCCAAATCCATCAAAGGCCCACGCTCGGATTGGGATGTGGAATGGTTTTACCACCTTCCATTTCCATTTGCGTATGTCGAATGGTTCGACATCGGCTTGTGGGAACTGGCGCCCTCTTTGGGCGTGCTGCTGCCACAAAAATACATCGACCATACCGAAGAAATATCGACAGTCGTCGCGCGAATTGGCTTCGAGTTTGAAGTGCAAGCCGATGTGCTAAGGATTTGGGGCTACCTTCCAAAATCCTACGAAGACTTTCCGCCTGCCTAAGACGAAACCTCGATGGTCCGGGTAATCCACCCTCGGCTGTAGGCAAGCACGCCCGCGCCCATTGCCACCGGAAAATGAATAAACCCATGCGCCGACTCCGCCAACAGATGCGCCTCAGCGCCCGGCCACTGCTCAGCGAGCATCAGCGTGTCATCCTTCAACGGGTCCAGCTCCCCGACAAACATCAACGCCGGCGGCAAGCCCTCGAAGTCGCCATACAACGGTGACAGCGGCGGCCGCCGACGCTCATCATCGCTCAAGCCCGGCGTCAGCATGCGCAATGCCTCGACCATGCCCGGCCCGTCCAGCAGCAACGTATCGGGCCCTGCCGCACGTACGCTCGGGGTACCGGTCAGGTCGTAGACACCGTAATACAAGACCGCCCCGCTCACTCGCTGGAGCAATTGCGGCCATTCTTTCAACGCCAGCAATGTCGCCGCAGCCAAGTGCCCACCGGCCGATTCGCCGACGACGATCACCGGCAGGTCGGCAAACTCATCGTCGGTGAGCAACCAACGAGCGGCCGTCAGGCAGTCATCCATCAGCCCTTCGACCGGCGTGTCGACCGCCAGCCGATAATCCACCGACACCACCGCCACGTCGCACGCGTTGACCATGCCCAGATTGAGGTCGTCGTCCATCTGCGCATTGCCGATGACCCAACCGCCGCCGTGGATATCCAGCACCACGCCCTTGGGCTTGCCGCTCGGCCGCAGAATGCGCACGGGCACCGATCCTACAAGCTTGCGCTCTGCGTCTGGCGCCTTCTTTAGCGTCTGGCTGACGCGCAGCAGTGCCTGGATCAAGCGCGGCGTGACGCGATTACGGATCTTGAAACGCGGCAACCAGGCGAGCTTCTGATTGAAGCGGCGCATCTGGGCCAGTTCAGCCTCACTGGCAGGCCAAGGTTTGCAGGCCATCAACGGTTATTCCGCAGGATCGAGAAGTTCAGCGCCGCCGCCACACACAGCCACGCCAGGTAAGGGAACAGGATCAACCCGGTGATCAAGTCCAGGCGCACTGCCAGCACCACCATCGTCGCCACGGTGATCCACAGCAACACGATCACCACCATCCCGGCGAGGATGCGATGTGCGCCGAAAAACACCGGCGTCCACAGCGTATTCAAGGCGATCTGCGCCGCCCACAACGCCAGCACTTCCTGGCTGCCGGGGATCAGGCTCAGGCGATAGCCTGCCCAGGCCAGCAGCAGGTAGATGATCGTCCACGCCACCGGAAACAACCAATTGGGTGGGGTGAAACCGGGTTTGACCAGGGAGTCGTACCAGGCCCCGGGCTTGAAAATAATGCCGGTGCTGGCGGCGGCGGCGCAGGCGAGCAGGAAGATGAAGAAAGTCATGGTCGGTCCTTGGCTGAGCATTTCAAGCTTGGACGTGTCGCACACGGGTAAAAGTTCACTGCCGATATACAGATGGGCACTGGCAATGCGGGGTACCTTTATCGCCTGACATACCGCTTTCGCAGCCTCGCTGGGGCTCGACAGCTCCTACAGAGGGGCTGCTGTGCTGCTGCATTCCAGTATGTCTAAAGATGGGATTTCAGCCGTGACCACGATCAACTGTGAGAGCTGTCGAGCCCCTGCGAGGCTGCGAAGGGATCGCCACGTCCTACCGACCCACACCGTACAAGCATCACCGCCACACTCACGCTAGCCAGGCGCCACAATCTTCAGCCACGGCCAACGTGCCTGATAACTCCTGGCCTTCTGCGCGAACAACTCAGGCTCCGCATGCAGCGGATTGATCCGCAGCACGCCCTGCGCCACATCCTCCAGCCCGTAAGGCGCATACACCTCACCCGTCGCAATCTCCACGCCGATGCAGGTGCCCGCCACGAGGTAGCGATCAATCCCCTGCTTGGCCGTGTGCAATTGCGGATAGGGCCGGCCAAAGCGCTGCACATACCACAGGTGCACCCGCGCCTGGTTCTTCAATTCGACATGAACGCCAAGGTCCTGGAACAACTGCTCGGCCGCACGAATGACCTTGTCCTCAGCCTCGTAGGACAGGTCGGTGTCGAAATAGAAAACGTCGTAGTCCTTAACGCCCTGATCTGCAGGCAGGTTCGACTGATGATTCCACACCGCCTGAAACAGACAACCCGCCGTCAGAAAACACTGATCCAGGCCCAGGGCCGGCAGACGCGCGATGATTTCGGCATTGATGGGGTTGGCCATGGCCAGTTCGAGCAGGGTTTCGACGGTCAATGTCATGGAGACTCCTGGGTGATCAACAACCCTTCACCGTTGGCTTTTCGTGACTGAGCGGCCGGCAGCGTCGCCTTCAGTTAACGCCAGGGTAGTGATCCACGTACTGAATAGTGAAGTCGGGGTAGTGATCGACGATCTGGATCTTGTAGTCGGGGTAGTGATCGACCGTTTTCCATTTGCCGGCGGAGTCAGGATAGTGATCGACCTGCTGCACCTTGAGGTCGGGGTAGCTGTTCACCACCTTGACCTTATAGTCGGGATAACTATCGACAAATTGGATATTGCCGTAAATCTTCGAGACATCAACGCTCGTCCCCGCCGAAACACAGACGGACGCGCTCAACAGCAGTGATGCGACGACAACTTTAAGCATAAGCATTTCATCCTGAAATATAAGGCGCCCAGTCTAGCGGACGTGCGCGCGCAGTGTCCCTGAAAATCAGCCCTTCAACTCGCTGGCGCGGTGACTGGCAGCGTCATCGTAAGCCACATACAACGACTCGGCGATCTGGCTCTTGATGGCCTTGGCGGACTCCAACCCCAACACAAAACCCTCGGCCTTGCCGCCGGCGCGGTTGAGTTCTTCATGGGTGGATGCGCCAGTGATGGCGTCGAGGAGCTTGGTGGCGTGGGGACCTACGCCTTTAGGCAGGGAGATCTGGTCGATGGTCATGAGCGGTACCTTTAAGGAAAGAGAACGGTAGCGCGTGGAACCACTGCCGGGGGTGGCATGGTAGACCGGATGGGGGAGAAAGGGGCTGATTTCGGCCAATTTCTGTCCTTTGTGAACCGGCTTCGGGCCAAAAACACTCAGTCGTATACCGCAGTAACTGTCCGACCACGGACGCGCCCTTTCTGGCAGTCAAATTGAGTTGAACATACCGAGATATGAAATAGTTCCAGTGCTCTGCGGCAAGCGCACCAGCGGTTCTACTTGGGAAGAGGTCGAACGACGGTCGCCCCAGATGGCATTCAAACCCACAATGATAAAATGCGTGAATTCTCCTGCCTTGGAGACGATCAGCGCTCTTTCGGACTGACTGCGGATTTGCGCTATGACGTCTTCTGGAGTGCCGGCAAGCTCAACAAAGTCTGAATCCATGTAGAACCCAAGATCCTCCGCCAGTCGCCAGGTTGGATTGCGTTCTTCCCACACATCGTACTCGGCTTCGCTCGCGCCTTCAGGCGGCTCTGGCTCCCAATGTTCAAACACAAACTTCTGCGCCTCGGCTTCAGTGGCGAAATTGGCACCGAAGAGATGAAAGGGCCAGCAGCCATCTTGCATGACACGATCTCAGTTGTTGATGAGTCGTCAGGATCGTACCTGACTATAGGTGGAGGAGCAGCTTGTCAGGGAAACTCCGACGGGAAAAGATACGCACAACTCCCCCTCATCGCTGTGACAAGCTTAAAACTTACCCGCCCGTGCGGGTGCAATATAGGCTGCACACCCGTTACCACGCTGAAATATTGCGAGCACGTAGCCCGAATTCACAGTGGTCACCCAGGCTTCCAGAGCACACGCTGGAGCAGCCATCCTAGTAGAATACATCGAGCTGATTACCGCCCCCTTTGAGATGTTCTATGAACACTGAATTAACTGAAGAAGAAATGCGTCGTGCCCTATTTGGTACGCCTCAGCCCGAAGAGCAGGTGTCTGCTCCTCTAGTAAAGGCGCCTGTGGAAGACGTTGTGCCCGCGAAACCCGTGGTCGCTCCAGCTGCCAAAAAGAAGGTGGCGAAAGCATTTACGCCCAGGCTGAGGGTCACGTTGCGTGTTGGAAACGAGTTTGAGGGAAAAATGATCGAGTTGATTCACGAGGCCGATACGTTGAGCTCGTTGCTTGCTGAGCAGGAGGCTGTGAAGGCTGCCAGGAAGAAGTACAAGTACGTGGATGTGGTATCGGTTAAATCCATGTAGACGACGCCATCGGGCAGGATTGGGAGGTTCTTTTTTACAAAAAATCAGCAATAACAACGGGTCTATCGGTGGCAAAGATCGACTCGTAAATGGCTTCGCCGGGTGCCTCACGAGCCAACCAAGCGCTGGCGCTGTAGGCTCGAGCCTTACAGAAAAACACTCGATGCATCTCATCTCCGAGCTCGAAGAGCTTGAAATACTGCAACTCCATCTCAGAACAAAGGTTGTCGAACAGCACTGGATCCAGCTTTGATAGCGTGACCATGATTTCGGCTGGATCTAGCCCGGCGTCACTCGCCGCCCAGAGGACAATACGAGTAGCCACGTCCATTTTTTTGCTTGGAATGATCGCGTCCAGTGCATGTTGAATATCTGGGTAGCTGGAGGCCAAACGTGAAGGCATGTCTTTTTCCTGAGCCGCTTTAGATGGAATGTGAAAGACCTGAGGTTGTTTGTCTACGCTATTTGATTCATCGGCAATGTGTTCACACACCCTGGGTGAAAGCAGTCAGCTGGATGCACCTCTAGATACAGGGGGCGATTCAGCCTACGGGGTTTTCAATAGGCTTCATTGCACCGACTCACAGGCCTTCAACGGCTCCATGGGGTGCAATGCATAGATGTCGAAACCGTCACGCCGGGTATAGCCCGCACGCTTCATACATACAAATCGCCGGGCCATTTCTTGGAAGCTGGCCTTGGGATCAACGCCGGAGCCATTTTTTTCACCACATGCCAACATGGAAGCAACTACATCCTGGTGACTGGCGCCGGGTTTCTCCTACACGTCGGCATCGGCCGTGGGGGGCTAGGGGCAAGGACATTCGCCGGAGGCATCGAGTCGCAGGTTTTGGGTTGGTACATCCAGAGATGAGTGACGGCCCCTTTCACCCCCGCGACGTCCTCCATTGAGCGCGTGTTAGTCCGTAACACTTCGCCAAGGCAGGCGCGGCGGATATTTTCAGTTCGGCATCATACAAGTGCACCGCACCCAACTTCATCGTGGCCGTTTGCGAACGAATGTTCGTAGTCGCTATGTGGAAATAGACGATGTCGTAAGCCATGAATGCATGCTCCAGCATCAACTGCTTAAGCTCGCGGTTGGAATTGCCTCCCCATTTCGCACGCACCAGAAATGTAAAACCGATGGCAATGCTGTTCGGTAAATCCGGCGGCGTGTAGTAGCTTGATGTGCCAACGATATCCCCCGAGGCAATATCAATGACGGCGAGCGCCTTCTTCGTGGCGAGTAGAGAGGCGAAGTACGCCTCGAAAACCTCGCGTTTATAGCGATCCCTGGCGGGATGACCGCCCCAGATGTCTGGATCAGCCGCAGCCTGAAACATACCTTCAAAATCACTGCCCGCCAGAGGTCTAAGCCTCAGGGTACTTCCGCACAGATCGGGTTGGCAGTCGAAGTCGGGGGCGGACATGGGTTTGTTTCCGATTGGCCAAGGGGTAGGAGCCAGTCTAGAGCGGCACTTTGATAAAGAAAGATCCAATGTGACGGGGAATGATGGAGCCATCGCTGTAGGAAAGGAGACGGGGTTATTTTCCGAGTAACAGCTCGTTAGCTGGCCTTTCTGAAAGGCAGCTCTTGGCCGGGAGTAACTCTTCGTGACAGACCGCTGTCGGCCAGAAGTGGTCATTCAATGCTCTACAAAATCAGGGGCGATTCAGAATTTTCTCTCCGCCATTTTCGGATCACCGGCGGGGAATTGCACGGGCTCGTGCTCATGTGCATTCGACTTAACTATTCATGCGCACTATTTTTGACCAGCAAGATCAACGAAAAACAGCAAGACATAAAAATGCGCTAAAATCTTTGGCTATGCTCACTGGGACGGATTAACGCCCGCCCATTAACCGAATGGTAAATGCAAAATCAAAGTCGGCAACATGGTCAAAAATATATGAAGTATAAAGATGGTGATAGAGTAAAAATTAAGCCGCACCCGTGGTGGCCCAATGGTGGAGTTGGAGTAATTTCGTTACCACCAGAATTTGTAAAAGAAGCTTTGGATGGCGAGGTGGCATTCACTAGTACTCAGCGAACTATTGCTGGCAAAGAAAGAGTTATCACCAGTGCCTGGGTTAATTTTGACGAGCCGGCAATGGATTGTGGTGGTGACGGCCCTTACATCGGTGGAGAGGTCTCCATAGAATATTTGGAGCATATATAGTGGAGCAACCGCTGGAGGTCGCATTGCGTCATTGCGGCATCCAATGGCCGCAGACAACATTGTTCTCACGCAATAGTAATTATGGCGGTCAAGAAACGGATAATTAAAACAAAGCATTACCGTAAAGGCTTGGACGTTCGCGTCGGAAATTAATAGATCTCTCCTGCAGGGCCGGTTTTTGCCCTCCCCGAAGGGTTGCTATGGGTCGGAAACAGTCGTCTATGGACGTCTGTTTCTGGCCGATTGCCGCCTTTCGCGAAGGGCAGCTTAGGGTCGACAGCTGCCACTCAGTGAAGGTGGAAAAGCCTCAAGATCAAGCGTGAGGCTTTATCACCGTCGGTCTCATATAGACCGTGTAATCCGGCCTGATCGGTGAGTTTGTGTAGATTGAAGTGGTTGTAAAACGCTTGGCCCAGTCGCTGATGCTCGAAGCTTCCTGACTCCACAGCCGAACGAACTCCTCATAAGCGGCGCGTTCGATCTGCAACGAGGAATCATGTCCCATGTCAGGTTCCTATCATTAGAGATACTCAAGCGTACTAGCTGCCTATCAGCCCTTCCAGCTCGGCCTTTCCAATCAGAAAGTCAGTTATCGGCCACAATCAGACATCCGTGACGGTTAGCATTCAGCTCGAAGTAGCCTCCCGCACGGTAGTTACATCAGCTTTTCAATCAAAATCGAGGTGGCTGTGATCGTTATATCTCCAAAATCGCCTTCAAGGGATAGAACATTATCAACGATATTTATCCCTTCAAGCTCTCCGAGTTCGCTGATGTTTTGAAGTTTAAGAGCGCCAAGCCTGATAGATAGCTGAGTGCCGTCCGCGTTCCACGCCATCAGCTTGTTTCTGGACCCGTCATCCAGTCTGACAACCATCTCGAAATAGCGATGGGCTTGGTCCATTGTGATCGATAAGACACTGCTTTCTTCAAGTGCGTGAACATCCATGATGAAGCTTCTTTTGTTCAAATCCGCATTCTACTACAGGCCGCTATAGGCGAATGAATGCGTCTAAAATGAAGGTCCGCTTCTGGCCGATTGCTACCCTTCACGACAAGCCGCTTTGTATCTAAAGCAGCCCGTCCTGACACCGAATATCCGTCTAAACGCTTTTTCGGCTACCCTACCCTCTGGCCTCCGGGCGCCGTCCAGCTTCGGGATATTGCATGGAAACTGTCGACACAAACCGCCTGAAGATCTGGCAGGCACTTTCAGAATTTTTCCTCGATACAGAGATCACCGACTCGACGTTTGACTATGTCGCTCGCGTAGTCGTGGAAACAGGCTATTCGCCCCAGGAAATTCACAGCATCCTATGGGGTGAAGTTTTCCCGGCACTTGAAGCAAACCTCAAATCCATTGCAGGTGAATGGGCGGGATGGACAGATGAGTGGCTGTTAGAGCATTTGTCGGTGTGTGAGGTCTCTACGAAAAAACAGGGTGACGGCAGCATTATCAAAGAAATCAGAAGATGCTGGGAGCAAGTGGCAACTCGCCTTCCGCCGGGATATGCCTGACCTGACTTCATCAATGCCCCTAGTGGCTAGCCGGGCGTATTGGCCAGAAGCTGCCGGTCACCTGATTTCGAACGCCCCAACGCTTGGTATGAGCCCCTCTCGTAGCCGCAGCCGCTCAAGGCGTCGCACATTGACCTGTCCGAAGGAAATCTTTAAGCGCCGCCTGATAGAGGGTCAATGGCTGATTGTCCGTATTGAAGAGTGCAAACGGAATCATGGTGAGATGTGAAAACGACGTGGAGTTGATCGAGTAGGTTTTCTGCCTGCAAAAGCGCTGATCCTTATTCAATATAAAATCAAACTTGAAAAGGTTTGTCCGCGTACACCAACTGGGGATCAAGCCCAGGCTCAGGCCCGTCAAGTACTCTTGTCCGCACGCGCCGCCAGATGAAAACTCCGAGATCTTTATTTCCAATGCCGGCAGGCTCGGGGCGGCAAGGCTGGAGCTCGTATCCTGTGCATCGGGAATAACCTTGAGTGTCGCTGCGTAGGCGTCCTTGCCGAAGCGACTGGCTTTCCATGGGGAGTTTATTGCGTAACTGAAGCTGGGGATGATTTCTTTTGTTTCGGGTGCAGCGGGTGCGTTGATTGTCGGCTGGGACGAGTAAGACGTGCAGCCGGAACAGAGTATCGCAATGCTGACAAACACAAACCCATGGGCTATTAAGCGACGCATACTCAGTTTTCCCTAACCATCAATTAGCCGACATTCCTGTCGCTTAATGCCGTATGGCATCTTATCTACACCCCGGATTGCTGAATCAGAATAACAGGGCGAACTGTAAGCGCGACACATCGGCAGGGGAAAAAGGCAGCCGCCCGGCTTTCTTTGCCCAATCCAATGCGAGCCCGCGAACTTTGAAGGCAAACGCCTGCCCAAACCCCGTCATCACCAAGGTTGCGCCACTAACAGGGAGAAAATAATGAAGCAGGACGCCAGCAAGCGCTCATCAATTCATACCGGCTTGGGCACTGTCATCGCACGCCTGGGGCTGTTGCTCATCGTGCCGTTGGCTGTCGGGGGCTGCACCTTCAAGAAAACCGATGTCCAGAACCCGGCCGAGATGGCCAAGTACGACCCCGCCAGTACGGCGCGCATCCGCCTGATCAGCGGGCAAGGGGCCTACGCAGGTTTTGTCTCCGGCCAAAGCTGCGAGCAGTATTTCAACGACACTTACGTAAAAGCGCTGGCCGCCCGCGAACGGCCGCAAGGATGGAATCCTTCGCGTATCGTGCCCAGCGGTCAGAGCAGCGATATCTTCGGCATGTGGCCTTCCGACTACCAGAACAATGTCATCGGCATGCCCCCCTCCCCGGTCAGCGCGAAGATCGATGAGACGCGCAGGTACTTCGATGAACATGTGGTCCCGGCCGGGCAGCCGCTGATCGCGTTTGTGGCGTTCGTCACGTCCGGGTCCAGTTGCTCTTCAGCGCCCGTGAGTTTTGTGCCACGCGCAGGCGCCGACTATGAAATCCGGCAGGCATTCCAGTCGCAAACATTCAAGACAACGTGCCGCAATGAGGTGGTTGAGTTGAAAGTCGGCGAGGAAAAGCCGATTCCCACCAATTACTGCATCCAGGACGCGTCGGGCGATTATCACACCCGCAACGTGACCCCTGTCAGCCAGGCCGGGCAATAAGCCGACCGGGCCTGGTACACAATGGCTGCTGTGTGTGCAGCCACTTTCGCGCTGGCCCTTTTGCGCTGAAAAAAGGGCGTTCTTGACCGTCAATACGCAGGGAGCACCTCATGTACACATCGCCGCGCGCGCTTAACTCGCTTGTCGGAATCAGCCTGCTGGCATTGCTCAGCGGGTGTGGAGCGCTGACGGATGTCCGCTCCTTCTCCACGCCTTACTCGTCGCCCACCAGCGGCGACACCGCCCGCGTACGAGTGATCAGCGACGGCATGGTCCGCGCCGTGCCCAAGTCGGACTGCATCAACTTTCGCCTGCCTGGCGCGGGGGTGATGGTGGCGCAGCGCGACGGCTATGCTGATCGCAACGGTGAAAAGCTCGGCATGCAGCCCACCGCCGTGCAGTTACCCTCCACCGTGGAGAGTGAGCTGCTGGTGCCCGCCGGGCAGCCCATCGCATTTCATTACATCGGCAATCGTTGCTACAACATGTTCACTTTTGTGCCTGTTGCTGGCGCGGACTACGAACTGCAGGCGGCCGGGCTTGGTAGCTGCGCGGTGATCCTCAAGAGAATGCAGGTGGGCACGCGCTCGTTCAGCTTCGAACCGTTGGGCGACAGCAAGTTGTGCAAATGGGGCGACAACTTCTAAGGCCAACGACCTTCAGCTATGCGCCGGCAAGGCCAGCCCGAACAGCACAAAAAAACCGCCGCAGACTTTATTGAAGCGGCGCCCGGTTCGGGCCAGCCAAGGGCGCACTCGGTGCGCGGCGCTGGCGACCAGGTATTCCACCACGAACTCCACGACGGCGTAGGTCAGCGCGATGGCGGCTGTCTGCGCGATGATGCTGCGGTGCGGGTCGAGGAATGGCGGGATAAACGCGGTGAACAGCAGCAATGCCTTGGGGTTCGAGAGGGCCGAAACCAGCCCCTGGCGAAACAACGGCCAGCGGCGCAGGCTTGGTGTCGCAGTGGCCTCGAGGCTCACCGGCGGCGACCGCCACAGGCCAAACCCCAGCCAGATCAGATACAGCCCGCCGACCACCTTCAAGGCCGTGAACCAGGTGGCCGAGGCCTTGATCAGTGCGCCCAGGCCGAGCGCGCACAGCGTCAGCACCAGGGCAAAGCCGAGCACGCCGCCGCTGATGGTGAACAACGTCCTGCGGCTGCCGTGAAGGGCGCCATGGGTGAGCACCAGTAACGCATTGGGTCCTGGCACCACGGCAATGCCGCAGCAGGTCACCAGGTACAGCAGCCACGTGTCGAATGGCATGATCAGATCCTGCAAATAGGGGGCAAGCGCCTATCTTGCGAGTGAACAATCACCCTGAAAAGCGCATTATTCACGTCGCAGCCATTCGATTAACGAATACAGGTAAGCGCAATGCCGTCCAGCGATCTGCAGATTGATTGGCTCAAATGTTTCGTCGCCGTGGTGGACGCGGGGTCGCTCTCTGGCGCTGCCCAGGAGGTTAACCGGTCGCAGTCCGCCGTCAGCATGCAGATGAAAAAACTCGAGGCCGCACTGGGGCGCCCGCTGTTGAACCGTGGCCCGCGGCACCTGCAACTCACCGATGACGGCCAGACGCTGCTGGGTTACGCGCGCCGCATGCTTGCCCTGCACGCCGAGACCCAGGCGGCCTTCAACGGTGAGGCATTGACCGGACGCATCCGCCTCGGCGTTGCAGAGGACTACGCCGCCAGTTACCTGACACCGGTGCTCAAGCGTTTTTCGCCGCGCTACGCAGGGGTCGAAATCGAACTCACCTGTGAGCAGTCGACCACGCTGATCCCGCGTCTACGCAGCGGCGATCTTGACCTTGCGCTGGTGTCCCGCGACTCGTCCCACAGCGGCACCTTTCTGTTCAAGGAGCCGATGGTGTGGGTGGGCTCGCCGCAATTCGAACTGTGGCGCCGAGACCCGCTGCCTATCGCGGTCTACGAAAGTGAAAGCCTGGCGCGGCGTTACGCGGTGAATTCACTGGCCCAGCAGGGGCGCCAATACAAGGTGGTCTACAACAGTTCCAGCCTCGCCGGCCAGGTGGCCGCCGTCGAGGGCGGCCTCGCGATTGCCGCGATCACCCAGTGCACCGTGCAGCCATCGCTGCAGGTGTTGAGCGCCGAGCATGGCCTGGGCACTATCGCGCCGATGGAAGTTTCGATCCTGCGCAGCCGCGCCTCGCGCGGGTCCAAGGCGGTGAATAGCCTGCACGCGTTCATCATCAGCGCATTAAGGGCGCCGGTGTAGTCGACGGCCCGCGCTACAGACGCATTCCCATCTCCAGCGCACGCCTCTCAAACCCCAACGCGGTGTACATGCGCACGGCACGCTCATTGAACGACCACACCGATAAGCGCAAATCCTGCGCGTCATTGTCGAGCGCCCAGTTTTTAACCAGGCCCATAAGGTGGCGGCCAATACCTTGACCCCAATACGCTTCGGCTACGCACACCGAGCCTACGCGCGCGACAGTCTGCGGCTGCATCAGCGGCCCACTGCTGGCTGAGAGGCTGGCGGTAATAAAGGCCACGGCCTCAAGGCCCGCATGCGCGATGAAGACAACCTGGCCCGCCTTTTCGAACCGGCCAGACCAATGGGCAAGATCGCGCGAAAAATCCTCGGTGGGCGCCGCATAGATATCGGGCCGCGCGGCATGGTGCACGTCGCAGAGCACTTGCCCCAGTTCACACAGGCTCAGTGCGTCATCGAGCGTGGCAAGTCGATAGGTAACAGCGTCGTCCATGAGGGGCACTTTCCTTGAAATGGATTTGCACAATGCAACCAGCCCATTAGTCTGGGACCTCCTCGTGAAAAACACATGACATCCCGGAGCCCCGCATGCCCTTGACCCCACGCGAAGCCACGCGCCTGGAACGCCGCCTCGTCGCCACCCTCACCGACGCCTGCGAAACCGCCAAAGCCGAAATCCCCGGCTTCGAGTGGCTGACCCACACCGTCGACTACGCCGCCTTCCCCCAAAGCCTGCGGGTGATCTGGGTGTTCGATACCCGCGCCAGCAAAGACCAGGCCCTCGCCGCCGGCACTGACCAGCGCCTGCGTGAGCTGACTGGCATTGCGCTGGCCGCTGCCGAAGCTGGCGCGGTGCGCCTGGACCGCTGCGTACGCGTTGACAGCGAAGAAGAATGCCGCCTGCAGCACGGCGGTGATTGGCGTGTACGCCTGGGCTGAAAGGCGACACGCTCGACAACGCCTACATTTTGACTGCGCTGGCGCTCAATTTCTGGATAATGCCCACCTCCCCGCCTCGATACGGAAATCCCGCCCAATGAAGTTGCCTGCGTCCGCCCTCGTCCTCGCCTGCGCCCTGCTGGCACCGTCCTTTGCCCACGCCGATGACGCCGCCCTGACCGACACGCTCAAGGCCTTCGCCCGTTGCGACGCGAGTTTCTTCAGCAGCTTGAACACCCATCGCGATGCCTGGCAGGCCTATGCGCCGCTCAAGCAGGAAAAGAACTACACCTGGATCGCGGTGAAAGATCGCACCAACCGCAACGCCAACGCCGTGCCGGTCAGCGCGCCGCCGATCGCCGGGTTGAAACTGCTGGCCTATAACGACGAGGTCGCCGACCTCGGCCCGCTGGGCCTCTACTATTACTGGGGTTTCATTGCGCAGGGCAATATCGATGAAGTGGCTCAGCGCCTGGCGCCGTTGCTGGACCAACCGAATTTCCTGTTCAAAGGCGAACACGAATACACGCGCAGCGAGCTCAAGGTCGGCAACAGCTGGCGCTCGATCAAGCCCCAGCCAGGCAAGGCGCCGGGCACGCGCAATGTCGAGCGCGTGCTGATCATCGAACCGGAAGGCAAGCAAGGCACGCAGTCGCGGATCAGTTGCTCGGTGCAGGGTGGGGTCAACGCAGCGCTGCTGGCGATGTTGCGACCGGACATCGCGCCGGTCGACTACCCGCGTACCCAGGTTGAAACCAGCCTCGGCGATGTCGAGGTGCCGGCTGCCGTGCTGCAACGCCTCGATTCGCCGTTGCTGCAACCCAAGTTCAAGACGCTGAGCTACACCTATCTGTCCAAGAAGGGCGACGGCAGCGAGGATTCGCCGACGTCGGTGACGCTCAAGGCCGAGGGCGGCCTGCTGGTGAAGAACGAGGTCTACGGGCCGGTCTTCAACGTCGACCGGCTGATGCAGGCCGACCTGATCCAGCTGAAATCGAAGATGAACGGCGTGGGTGACGGGCGGGTCCTGCAAACCCGCACAGCCGAGCTGAAGCTGCCGACCAGTTGGACGCCGGGCCAGACGCTGACAGCTCACCTGAGCATGGTCAATGTGCCGGCCAAGCCCACCGACAAACCGAACGACACGACGTTGACCTGCAAGGTCGGCGAGCGTTTCCCGGCGCGCCAGGTGTTTGCCACGCTGACCGGGGACGCCATCCGGCTCGCGTGTGACCAGGGCGACTACAAAACCTCGCGCGCCTTCATCGAGGACCTGGGCGTCGCGCTGACGCTGGAATCGACGTCGAGCGAATTTCACTATGTGAATGAAATTACCGCGTTGGACGTGGTGCGCTGACCGGCAGCTTTATCGGTTGCCGGTGAGCCGTTCACCGGCAACGCAAAGCTCGGCACCTCGCAAAAACGTTGCGCGGTTTCGCCCAAGCGCACATTGACCGGCCTGAAACATCCCGCCCCCCATTGTGTTTTAGCCGCCGTTGCCCTCAACTAAGCGCCCTCCCTCTCTAGCGAGTATCGACAGTGGAACGTTATGAATCGCTGGTCATCGGCCTGGGCGCCATGGGTGCCGCCACCGTGTACCAATTGGCCAAGGCCGGGGTAAAGGTCGCCGGCATCGACCGTCACCATCCGCCCCATACCTTCGGCTCCAGCCATGGCGACACCCGCATCACGCGGCTGTCGGTGGGTGAAGGCGCCCAGTACGTGCCCATCGTGCGCAACTCGCACCGTATCTGGCGTGAGCTTGAGGCCGCGTCGGGGGAGGCATTGTTCGAACAATCCGGGTTGCTGGTACTGACCTCCCGCGATGATTTCGACCCCAGCGATGAATCGGACTTCACCTTGCGCACCATTGGCCTGGCGAACACCTACGGCATCGAACATGAAGTACTGGACGCGGCGCAGATTCGCCAGCGCTTTGCGCAATTCGCCCACGTGGCGGACAGCGCCATCGGCTACTACGAACCGGGCGGCGGCTTTGTGCGGCCAGAGCGTTGCATCGAGGTGCAGCTCCGGTTGGCTGAACAGCACGGCGCCACGTTGTACAAGGGCGAGACCGTGACCGCTATCAGCGCGGATGAGCACGGTGTCACCGTGACCACCGACCAGCGCACGCTGCAGGCCGACAAGTTGGTGGTGAGTGCGGGCAACTGGGCCGGTGGCCTGCTTGGCGCGCCGTTTGATCAACTGCTCAAGGTGTATCGGCAACAGCTGTTCTGGTTCGAGCTTGAGCCGGGGGCCGACCTCGTGGGGAAATCACCGACCTACATCCTCACGCACGGCCAGGGCGAGGGCAATACCAACTACGGTTTCCCGGCATTGCCCGGCGAGGGCACGTTGAAGATTGCGACGGCGCAGTACCACACCGCGTCCACCCCCGAAACACTCGACCGTACGGTCTCGGCCGCTGAGGAGCAGGCAATGTATGCGCAGCAGGTACGAGGCCGTATTGCCGGGGTCACGTCCAAAGTCGTCAAGTCGGCGGTATGTGCCTACACGGTGACGCCGGATCACCATTTCATCATCGACCAGCACCCCACGCTGCAGCACACCCTGGTGGTGTCGCCGTGCTCGGGGCACGGCTTCAAGCACTCGGCTGCACTGGGCGAGGCATTTGCGCAGTGGTGTATCCGCGGTTCGAGCGACCTGGACCTGTCGGCGTTTTCGCTGAAGCGGTTTGCAGGCCAGGCATTAGCGCCGCAGTAAAGCGCTGGGGGCGAGGCGGATAGGCCTCGCCTGCGCTGAGTTTATTTGGCAAACGCGTACTCGCCGCCCTGCTCCACAGCCTTGCGGTACGCAGGTCGCGCCTGGAAGCGCTGCACCCACGCCGCCAGGTTCGGGTAGGCCTGGAGCTTGCCCTGGGCCTTGGCGATTTCACCGATGAAGCTCATCTGGATATCCGCGCCGCTCAACTCATCGCCGACAAGGTAAGGCGAATCCGCCAGCACATCGTTCAAATAGCCCAGGTAGTTGGCCAGCTCCGACTCGATCCGTGGGTGCAACGGCGCGCCCGCCTCACCCAGGCGGCCGACGTAGAGGTTGAGCATCAACGGCAGCATCGCCGAGCCTTCGGCGAAGTGCAGCCATTGCACGTACTTGTCGTAGGTGGCCGTGGCAGGATCGGGCTGCAGGCGACCTGCGCCGTGGCGGCGGATCAGATAGTCGATGATCGCGGCGGACTCGATCAGGACCAGCGCGCCGTCCTCGATCACCGGGGATTTGCCCAGCGGGTTGATGGCCTTGAGTTCCGGCGGCGCCAGGTTGGTTTTCGGGTCACGCTGGTAGCGCTTGATCTCGTAAGGCAGGCCCAGTTCTTCGAGCAGCCACAGGATGCGCTGTGAGCGCGAGTTGTTGAGGTGGTGGACCGTGATCATGGCAAGCTCCGCAGGACGAGAGTGAGGGGTGTCTAGAACAAGACTACGCCGTCGCCGTGGAGTGCCCTGAATCAAACAGTATTGCATTCATGCCAAACCTGAGGATAACTGAGGGCCTTGCCTTCACTTGGACAGCTCGCCATGTTTGAACTCACCGCGCTCGTCACCTATATAGCCGTGGTCATCGGCCTGTTCCTGATCCCCGGTCCTGCCGTGTTGCTGGTGATCACCCGTACCGTCCAGGGCGGACGCAAGGCCGGTATCGCGACCGGGCTGGGGGTGGCCACGGGCGACCTGATCCATACGCTCGGCGCGGCGCTGGGTTTGTCGGCGATCCTGATGACCTCTGCCACCGCGTTCAATCTGGTGAAATGGGCGGGTGCCTGTTATCTGATCTACCTGGGCGTGCGCGCGTTCATGGCCAAGACCAGCGCCTACGCACGGACAGACCTGCCGCAGGTGACGCCGACGCAGGCGTTTTTCCAGGCGGTGGGCGCCGAGGTGCTGAACCCGAAAACCGCGATTTTCTTCCTGGCCTTCCTGCCGCAGTTCGTCCACCCGCAATCCGGCTCGTCCCTGCTCCAGTTCGTGGTGCTGGGCCTGATTTTCTCGGGACTCAGCGCGGTCTACACCAGCCTGATTTCACTCTCGATTCGCCCCTTGAGCCGCATGATCAAAGGCCTGGCCCGGCTGCGTCGCTGGGAAGGCAAGATCATCGGCACGCTGTTCATGGGCCTGGGGCTGAAAATCGCCCTGCAACAGCGCTAGACAGACGTGATCAGCCATTCATCATGGCCCACAACGACGCGCCGACACCGGTGATGCTCTCCCCCGCAATCAACCCGGCGGCGGCGGTAATGGCAAAGCGTTCGGTGAGACTCGCCCAGCGGCGGCTCACCAGCCAGGTGAGGATGGCGCCGAGCGCCATCATCAGTGACACCGACGCCGGCAACACAAAGGCCAGGCCCAACGCAGCAGCGCTGGGCAGGTAGCGGGCCCGCTGGGTAGACAGTGTGCTGTCGAGAATGCCCAGCAGTACGCCAACCAGGCCCGCGATGGCGATCGCCCAGCGGATGCTGGTGGACAGTGACTCCAGGCCATGGGTCAGGGTTTGCGCCACGGCTTTCCAGGTGGCGACCGCCGGCGCCGGCCATTCTTCCGTGAGCAGCATGGCGTGCGGGTCCGGAATCAGTGCCAGGTAGGCGAACACCCCGACGATGCTGCCGATGAAGATCCCCAGGATCTGCGCGATCACCTGCTTGTGCGGCGTGGCGCCAATCGCCTTGCCCACCTTGAAGTCGTTCATCAGATCCGTGCATTGCCCGGCCGAGCCGCCGGCGGTGTTGGCGCTCATCAGGTTGATCGGCACCTGGCCGGGCGCGACGATGCCAAAGCTCAATTGAGACAGCTGCCCGATGGCGCCGATCGGTGGAATACCGGTGGCGCCCACCACCCGCGCGGCCACGGCGGCCAGGCAGATCGCCAAGGGAATCGTCAACAATGCCATCCACAGGTTGATGCCGAACAACACCGCCTGCAGGCACACGACCAATACGATCGACAACACGAACCCCGCAGCCGGCCCTGGCCGGGGTACGCTCCAGGTGCGCCCGCCCGCCGCCTGGGTGGCGGCGCGCAACGCCCACAAGCGAATCGCCAATGACGCCAAGGTGGAACACACCATCAGGCTCACGCCCGGCCACAGCAACCACTCCACCAACGCTGCGAACTGCGGGCCACTGCTGTCGGCCGGCAACGTCACCAGGTGCTGCGCCAAAAGCCAAGGGCCGAGGCCGCCCCACGCGAGCAAGGCCCCCAGCAACAGGGTCAGGCCCACGCGAATACCGATGATGCCGCCAAACCCCACCAGCAGTAACGACGGGTCGGCGGTGAAGGTCAGGCGCTCCAGCGATGCGCTCGGCGCCCAGCGCGGGATCGCCCACCAAAACGTGTCCACCCACTTCACCAGCCCCGACACCAGCGCGGCGCCGAGCAGCACCTTCAAGCGTGTCGCGGCCTCGCGCCCGTGGTTGTAGATGTGCAAGAGGGTTTCGAGGGTGGCCATGCCTTCGGGGAACTTCAGTGCCTTGTCATTCAGCAACGAGGGCCGCAGGTACCAGGCGATCCAGATCCCCAGGAAGCTCACCGAGAACACCCAGGCGATCATCGGCAGCGCGTCCAGCTGGTTACCGGTCAGCAGCGTGTAGGCCGGGATCGGCGCGACCAGCCCACCGGAGATGATCGACGCCGCTGCCGAGGCGACGGTCTGGTTGATATTGCTCTCGTGCAACGTCCACGGCAGTGGCTCGGCGGTGCGCCGGGCCAGGCCTTGCCAGATGGCATAACCGACCAGCAGGGCAATGATCGACATGTTGAACGACCAACCGATCTTCAACCCGGCGTACACATTGGAGGGCGTCAGCAGGATACCGAGCACGCTCCCGGTGATCACGGCGCGCAGGCTGAGTTCGCGTTCGACAGGGCCGCACGGAGGCAGCGTTGGCGAGGTTGCAGGCATGCGGATTCCTTTCGGCAAGGGAACAGGGCGACCTAACAAGTGAGCCCTGTATCCACCGAAGGTTCAGGTGGCGAACATAACCGGGGGCGGAAAACACCGCTGCTGTGTCGCGGGCGGGGTTACTCGCGAACGCGGCGGGTCAGTGAGGGAGGCGGTGGCTGACCCGGCGCATTCGCGGGCAAGCCCGCCCCCACACCGGATCAGGCCAGGCGAAACCGCGCGGTGTTGTCGCTCAAGGCCTGGCTGCCTTTGCTCAGGGTGTCCGCCGCGCGATTGACCGCACGCGCACCGTCCAGCAAGCGCCCTGCCGCCTGGTCGACCTGCTGGATATTGCCGCTGACTTCATCCGCCGTCGCCGCTTGCTCCTCCACCGCCGTGGCGATCTGCGCCAGGGTGTCGGTGACGTTCTGCACTGCGCCGGCAATTTCGCCCAGGCGCGTGCCCAGCCCGGTGACCGACTCGGCATCGGTCAGCGCCTGTTCGCACGCGGCGCCCATCAGGCTGACCGCCTGGCTGACCGTGGCACGCAGACTGTCCACCGTGCCGGCGATCTGCGCGGTCGAGGCCTGGGTGCGTTGCGACAGGCTGCGCACTTCATCGGCCACCACGGCGAAGCCGCGCCCCTGCTCGCCGGCGCGCGCGGCCTCGATCGCTGCGTTGAGCGCCAGCAGGTTGGTCTGCTCGGCGATGCCTCGAATGGTGTCGACCACCGATTGAATCTGCTGGCCCTGCTGGCTGACTTGCTCCAGCGCATCGGCGGTGTCGGTGAGGCGCTGGTTGAGCTGCTGGATACTGGCCGTGGTGCGCTGGCTGTCGCGGCTGCTGTCTTCGGCGATACGCCGCGTCTGCTGGGCACTGCCCGAGGCCTGTTCGCAACTCTTGGCGACGCCCATCGAGGTGGCGGCCAACTGGGTGGCCGCTGCGGCGATCTGGCTGATCTGCTGTTGCTGGTCCTCGACCTCGGTAAGGGTGCTGCCCGACTGCGTATTGAGGGTGAGCACCGCCGAACCGAGCTGCTGGGTTTCATGGTTGACCCCCAGCAGGCTGGTGCGCAACTGCACCACCGCGACGTTGAGCGCGGTGCTGATGGCGGCGAGTTCGTCGCGCCCTTCCACCGCCACTTCCACGCACAAGTTGCCGTCGCGCAGGGATTCGGCCAGCGTGGTGATGCCGCTGGCACTGCGGCGGATCGAAGCCTGCAGGCAGATGAACAGGTACAGCGCCGCCAATGCCAGCAGACTGAAGGTCGCGGCCACCGGAACGAATTTTTGCAGCGAGCGGTCGCGGTAGTAACCGAGGCGCGCGTCCAGCGACATCAGCGACTGGTTGCGCAGCGCGCCCAGGCCGTCGAGCATCGCGTCGACACTGCCCTCAAAGGCTGCGGTGTCGAGCTTGATGGTGCCGCCGAACACGCCGTCGTCGAGGACTTTGAGCTCATTGTCGAGCTGTTGCAGGCTGTTGTCGTATTGCGCCGTCCAGGGCTCCAGGCCGGCGTATTGCTTGGCTTTGAGCGACGCCGCGGCCTTGACCAACTGGTCGCGCGCATCGCCGATACGACCGCGCAAATCGCGCATCTGCAAACGGCTTTGCAGGGTGAACTGCCCCGAGGCGATGGACGACTGGCCGACACTGGCCATGCGGCCGATACGCTCGATCAGGTCGGGGCTGTGCTGGGTGGAAATCTGCATGAGCAAATAGGTTTCCAGCCATGGGTCGAGGATCAGGCCGGCGTCCAGGGTGATCTGCTCGCGCAGGGTTTGCATCGCGGTCAGGGCCGACGTAAAGCGGTCATATCCGTCCGGCCACCAGCCCACGGTGCGCAGCGATTGCGAGTCCATGCCCTTGACGGTGGCTTGCAGCGCCTCGAAGCGCGCCAGGGTGTCGGCGCTGGCGTTCTGGCTTTTCAGCGACTCGCCCAGGGCCTGCAGGCTTTGCAGGATCAGCGGGAAATTCGCATCGACCTTGTCCATCGCCGCCTTCGCCGTGGGGGTGGGGGCGTGCAGGATGTCTGCGGCCTTCCAGCGCGCCGCCAGGTTGCGCTGGGCGGTCAATTGGGCATCCAGCGCATCGAGGGCCAGCAGTTGCCGAACGCCGGATTGCTCGCTGGAAATCACGGTTAACTTTTCGCGATAGTCCGCCCCAATCATCCACAGGCTGCCCGCCAGGGGCAGCATGAACAGGAAAAACAGGATCTGGAATTTGCGCGCAAAGCCGAAACGCCCGAGCAGGCGGATACCGGGTGACAAGAGGCTGTGCATGTCCGACTACTCCCCAAAAACAACCCACGCGTACCGCGGTGGGCGAAGCCTTGAAATGACTAACGGCAAAATGCCATGTCATTGATTGGGAAGGCACTAGCAAGATACGGGCCGCAGGGAGCGTGCCCCGAAATAGACGGTGTGACGCACGAAGGCAGGTGAGGTGTGCGCGAAAATGGGGCAAAAGCACTCAAGGTCTGGGCACACCTGTAACAGTGAGCTATTTCACCAGCATGTACTGGCTGAAATTATTGATGTGATCGTCGAGGTTATCTTCAAGCATCATCCGGTACTGATCGCAGAAATACTTCAACATCGCCTCGCGCGCCTCGGCCATTTCCGCACCGGACTTGAAGTTGCGCGCACTCGCCCAGGCATTGAAACGGGTGGTGCCGAACATCATCGAGGCGCTGACCTCGCCGAGGTTTTCACAGGTCTTGAGTTGCTCGTTCGACAATTCGATATGCGCGTCTGCACGGTCATAGAAGGCTTGGTCAGTGGCGTCTGCCATGGCGGATGTCCAGGATAAGTGAATGATGGCCGCCATTGAACCATACCCCCCGCCCGCGTAGGAGCCCGGCCTGGCGCCAGCCTGCGCAAGAACACCACCGACAGCAGGCCCGGCGCCGACCAAAACGCATTAGGCCAGCAGCGAACTGATCCACCGCACCTGCCGCGCAACCTCCTGCACCTTCTCCTGCGACACTGCCTGCCGCGCCCGCTCGAAACTGTCCAGGGTCTTCTGCTTCTGGCGCAGCATGCGCTGCCACTTGGCCAGGAACTCCGGGCTGCGCGCCTGCATCTGCAGCGGGCCGAAATACAGCTGCTCAGCGGTATAACTCACCGGCGGGGCACGCTCGGCCACAATGATTTCGTAGTAGAAGCGGTTTTCGCGTAGCAGCTCTTCAGTGAGGATCGCGTAACCGTTGTCCATCAACCACTGACGCAACGGCTGCTCGCCGCCATTGGGCTGCAGGACCAGGCGCTCACGGCCTCTCAGGTGCGCCTTGCCACTTTCCAGGATGTCGCGAATCGTCTCGCCGCCCATGCCGCAGAGGCTGATCGCGGTGATCTGGTCCGCCGGCGTTATCGCCGCCAGCCCATCGGCCAGGCGCACGGTAATGTGCTGCTCCAGGCCATTCTCACGCACAGTGCGCACAGCCGCATGGAACGGCGTGGTCGCCACCTCCCCCGCCACCGCCGCCGAGATCAACTCGCGTCGCATCAACGCGACTGGCAGGTAAGCGTGGTCCGAGCCGATATCGGCCAGGCGCGCGCCAGCGGGCACGTTCGCCGCCACGCGCTCCAGGCGCATGGACAATGTATGTGGGTTCAACAGCTGTTCCTTATCAACACAAAATTACTCACCCGAAAACCGATCCCGACTGTTGGTCAGGTGCAGCACCATTGCGGCGCGGGCAGCGTCCGGGTCTTGGCGCTTGATCGCGTTGAAAATCGCCTCATGCTCCAGGTTCGCCAACTGCCCCAGTTGGGCAAAGTCCGCACCGCCACGCTCATCGCCCTTGAGCTGGGTGCGCGGAATCATCGCATTGCCCAGGTGCAGCATGATTTCGGTGAAGAAGGTATTGCCGGTGGCCTCGGCGATCAACTGGTGAAAACGCTTGTCCTCTTCGACGCAGCTGTCGTTGTTCGCCAGCGATGCCTGGTAATCGTCGAGCGCAGTGCGCATGTGCGCCAGGTGTTCGTCGCTCCTGCGTAACGCGGCCAGCGCAACCGCCTGCACCTCCAGGCCCAGGCGCAACTCGAGCATGTTGCGCACACTGGCAACCGTGTCCACGTGCAAACGCAGGCCTTGGCGGGCGTGTTGCGCCAGCACAAAGGTGCCAATGCCATGGCGGGTCTCGACCAGCCCCGACGCCTGCAGCTTGGAAATGGCCTCACGCACCACGGTGCGACTCACGCCATGCTCAAGGACGATGGTGGATTCCGACGGCAGCTTTTCACCGGGCTTCAACTGCCCGAGCAGGATGCGCTGGGTCAGCGCGTCGACCACGCCTTGGGCAAGGTTGTTGGAGCGTCTACGGACGGGCATTCCACTATCAATCGGCATCGTTGCAGGTCCACGGGGTTGGGCTGGTGCGAGCTTAACATCCCGCCCGGCGACAGGGCTGGGTTGATTTGTCTCGGTCCAGCTTGTATGACAACCAATCTTAGCCGCTAACTCACGCATCACCACCAGCGTCAGGCGCCCGCATCACTCCTGGGTACCTAAATCCTCTAAAAACCAAGTAAACACTGGCAAATAACCAAAATAACTGGTCGATCATCGGCCTTATAAGAACAAATTCACTCACGACCGCATTGCAGCCTCCGGAAAATCACTTGTATGATGTCTATCAACAAGACACGCAAACCCGCATAAAAATAAATCAGGGGGAGTTTTGAATTGTGAACAATTCAAGCCATGCATCTGCCACTCCAGAAAGTGATTCAGTCCTCGCGCGCGCCGTGAGCAAAGTGAAGGGCCACGTGCTCCCACTGTTCGTGATCATGTTCATCCTCAACTACATCGACCGGGTCAACATCGGCTTCGTGCGCACGCACATGGAGCACGACCTCGGCATCGGCGCTGCGGCCTACGGCCTGGGTGCCGGGTTGTTCTTCATCGGCTACGCGCTCTTCGAAGTGCCCTCCAACATGCTGCTGCAGAAGGTCGGCGCGCGCATCTGGCTGACCCGCATCATGTTCACCTGGGGCATCGTCGCCACGCTGATGGCGTTCATCCAGAACGAAACCCAGTTCTACATCCTGCGCTTTTTGCTGGGCGTGGCCGAGGCCGGGTTCTTTCCTGGGGTGATCTACTACTTCACGCGCTGGCTGCCGGGTGTGGAGCGCGGTAAAGCCATCGCGATTTTCCTCAGCGGCTCGGCGGTGGCCTCGCTGATCTCGGGCCCGCTCTCCGGCGCGCTGCTGCAGATCGAAGGGTTCGGCTTCCACGGCTGGCAATGGATGTTCGCCATCGAAGGCCTGGCCTCCGTGGCGCTGGGGTTCTTCGTTTGGTTCTGGCTCGACTCCAACCCCCACGACGCCAAATGGATGACCCGCGAAGAACAGGACGCACTGGTCGGCGCCATCGACCAGGAACAGCGCGAGCGTGAAGCCCTGACCACGGTCAAGCCGACGCTCGGCAAGCTGCTCAAGGATCGCCAGATCCTGCTGTTCTGCGCGTTGTACTTCTGCATCCAGCTGACCATCTACGCCGCGACGTTCTGGCTGCCGAGCATCATCAAAAAGATGGGCGACCTGAGCGATGTGCAGGTCGGTTTCTTCAACTCGATCCCGTGGCTAATCTCGATCATCGCCATGTACGCGTTCGCGTCGTTGTCGAGCAAGTTCAAGTTCCAGCAGGCCTGGGTCGCGGCCGCGCTGTTGATTGCCGCTGCCGGCATGTTCATGTCCACCACCGGCGGGCCGATCTTCGCCTTCGTGGCGATCTGCTTTGCGGCCATCGGCTTCAAGTCGGCGTCTTCGCTGTTCTGGCCGATCCCCCAGGGTTATCTGGATGTGCGCATCGCTGCAGCCGTGATCGCGCTGATCAACTCCATCGGCAACCTGGGGGGCTTCGTCGCACCGACCACCTTCGGCTTCCTCGAACAGACCACCGGCTCGATCCAGGGCGGCCTCTATGGCCTGGCAGGCACATCAGTGCTCGCCGCAATCCTGGTGTTCTTTGCCAAGACCTCACCGTCCGCCGTACTGGCCTCGCCCGGCGCTGTGCCCGTGGGCGCAGCCATCAGCAAACCTCTCTGACCTTATCCAGGAACGTGCCATGAATACCCCAGTAGTCACCCACTTCCAAGTCATCCCCGTGGCCGGCCACGACAGCATGCTGCTCAACCTGAGCGGCGCCCACGGGCCTTACTTCACGCGCAATATCGTCATCCTCAAGGACAGCAGCGGCCGCACCGGTGTGGGTGAAGTGCCCGGCGGCGAACGTATCCGCGAAACCCTGGAGGACGCGCGCAGCCTGGTGATCGGCCAACCGATCGGGCAGTACCAGCGCATCCTCAACCAGATGCGCAGCACCTTTGCCTCACGCGACGCGGGCGGTCGCGGCCTGCAGACGTTCGACCTGCGCATCACCATCCACGCGGTCACGGCGATGGAAGCGGCGCTGCTCGACCTGCTGGGTCAATTCCTGGAAGTGCCGGTGGCCGCCTTGCTCGGCGAAGGGCAGCAACGTGATGCGGTGAAAATGCTCGGCTACCTGTTTTATATCGGCGACCGCAACGCAACGAACCTGGCATATCGCAACGAGGCCGAGGCCGATGATGACTGGTTCCGCCTGCGCCACGAAACAGCCCTGACGGCGGAGGCCGTAGTCCGCCTGGCCGAAGCGGCCAAAGCCAAGTACGGCTTCAATGATTTCAAGCTCAAGGGCGGCGTGCTGAGCGGTGACGCAGAAATCGAAGCCGTCACCGCACTGGCCGAGCGCTTCCCCGACGCTCGCATCACCCTTGACCCGAATGGCGCGTGGTCATTGAAAGAAGCCATCCGCCTGTGCCGCGACCAGCATCACGTGCTCGCCTACGCCGAAGACCCATGCGGTGCCGAGAGCGGTTACTCGGGCCGCGAAGTCATGGCCGAATTCCGCCGCGCCACCGGCCTCAAGACCGCTACCAACATGATCGCCACCGACTGGCGCGAAATGGGCCACGCGATCCAGCTGCAATCGGTCGATATCCCGCTGGCCGACCCGCACTTCTGGACCATGCAGGGCTCGGTGCGTGTCGCGCAGATGTGCAACGAGTGGGGCCTGACCTGGGGCTCGCACTCCAACAACCACTTCGATATTTCCCTGGCGATGTTCACCCAGGTGGCCGCCGCCGCACCGGGCGACATCACCGCCATCGACACCCACTGGATCTGGCAGGACGGCCAGCGCCTGACCCACGAGCCATTGAAAATCGAAGGAGGCTACGTGAAGGTGCCCGCCAAGCCCGGCCTGGGCGTGGACATCGACATGGACGCCGTGGCCAAGGCCCATGAAGTGTACAAAGGCATGGGCCTCGGCGCGCGCGATGACAGCGTGGCGATGCAGTTTCTGATCCCAGGCTGGAGCTTCAACAACAAGCAACCCTGCCTGGTGCGCTAGGCACTCAAGACACACCCGCTCAATGCAGGAGCGGGCTTGCCTGCGATAGCAACTCTGAGGTGGCCTGCCCTACCGCCATCGCAGGCAAGCCAGCTCCCACTGGTGATCGTGGTCACTTCGCCGAGTGGGTTCGCTTGATCGGCTGCACCGTCAGCTCCACGCCTAACGCCAGCATCAGTTTCTGCACGGTCTCATAGCGCGTTTTAGACCCGCCCTTGAGCGTCTTGTACAGACTCTCGCGATTCACTCCCGCCGCCGCGGCCACCTTGTTCACACCTTGTGCCTTGGCGACCTCGGCAAGCGCCTTCATGAGGATCTGCGGGTCTTGCGACTTCATGCTTTGCGCAAGGTAAGCACTGATGGTTTCAGGGCTGTCGAGGAAGCGCGAAGCTTCATAGACCTGGGTACCGGAGGTATCCAGATCGAGGATCGGCATGTCCTCTGGCTTGAATGTCGAATTGCTCATTTGGTTAACCTCTCAGGGCATCCAGAATCTCTTTGGCGCGCTTGATGCCTTTTTGCTGGTCGGTTTTGTCACTGCCCCACAGCATCAAGTAGGCGGTGATGCCCGTGCGGACAAAGTAGATCCGGTAGCCGGGCCCGACAAAAATACGCATTTCACTGAGGCCGTTACCGGCAGGCTCGCAATCACCAAAATTGTTGTCTTCGGCGCGATCCAACCGAGTCAGAACCGCCACTTTTCCACAAACGTCCCTCACTCCATCCAGCCATGTATCAAACTCTGGCGTCCTGCCGATTATGCTGGTCACAGATTCACATGTAGCCTACTGGCTACTCCCTGCCGATGCTAGTGATTTTTCAAGCTGCGCAGAGCTCCCCGAAGAAAAAATCCTAGTTCACGCCCGGTACATGGGGCCGGGCGATTCTGTGAGTGCTTGTTTCCCGTCGCGCCGATAGAACCAGCCCGCAGTTCGATAGCAATTTTTCGTATTAAAAACCTCGTCACCGCTGGGTTAGGGTGGCGTCACCAGACCACTGGCCCCGTGCTTCTGACTCTTTTTTTCCAGCCCGACGCGTCCACGCGCAGGCACCGCCAGGTCAACCCATGTCCAATTCTGCCTTGCCTATCTGGGGCGCACCGCCGTCTGCCCGCTACGAACAATTGGCCGCACCGTTGCGCCCACTCTTCGCCCAAATCCTCGCGCAGGCGGCCGAGCACGATCAGACGCGTGCCAGCCTGGCCGGTGTGATCCAGCAACTCACCGCCCTGGGCCTGCCGCGCTGGCGCCTGCCGCCAAGCCATGGCGGTCACGGCGCGACCCTGGTTGAGCTGCTCGCCGTGCTCACCGAACTGTCTGCCGCCGACTCCAACATCACCCAGGCCCTGCGGGGGCATTTTGGTTTTTGCGAAGATGTACTCAGCGCCAAAGACCCCGCCTGGCGCGCCAAGTGGCTCGACCGTCTCGGCGAGGGCGCGCTGCTCTCTCCCGGCAGCACCGAAGTCGGCAACCAGACCCGTGGCGATTTCGAAACCCGACTGCACCGCGACGCAAGCGGTACCTTGCGCATCAGCGGCCGCAAGTTCTACACCACGGGCGCGCTCTACAGTGACTTGATCAACACGATTGCAACCGGCGAAGACGGCACGACCTACAGCGTGGTTGTCGACCTCAAGGCTGCCGGCGTGCAGGTCGTCGATGACTGGAACGGCTTCGGCCAACGCCTCACCGCCAGCGGCACCTGCATCTTCGACAGCGCGCCGGTGCTGGACAATGAGGCGCGTCCCACCCAACAGCGCTTTGGCCATGGGCAGTCGTTTTTCCAGCTTTATCACCTCAGCACCCTCGCCGGCATCGCCCGCCGCGCGGCCTTGAGTGGCGCCGAAGAACTCAGCCAACGCGCCCGCACTTTCACCACGGGCAATGCCGATGTCGCCGGCCAGGATGTGCAATTGCTGCAAGTGATCGGCGAAGTCGCCAGCCAGGCCTACGCCGCCCAGGCCATCGCCCAACAGGCGGCGCAGCGCCTGGAACACACCGCGCAGTATGTGATTGCCCACGACCAGCCCGTGCATGACGACGACCCACAGGTGGCACTCGCCGAGCTGGAAGTGTGCCTGGCCGTCAACCCGGTGGTAGATGCCACACTCGCAGCGACCACCGCGCTATTCGACGCCCTGGGCGCCAGCGCCACCGCCAGCAACAAGGCACTGGACCGGCTATGGCGCAACGCGCGCACGTTGGCCAACCACAACCCGCGCGTCTACAAATCGCGGATCGTGGGAAATTACCTGGTAAACGGAACCTTGCCCCCGGCGCAGTGGCGAGTGGGCGTGGCCAAGGCTGGATGAAATCACCAGCCAGCTCCCACATTTGATCTCCATATGCCCGGGGACCTGAGCCATACCTTGAGCCCCCTGTGGGAGCTCCATATGCCTGAGGGCCTTGAGCCCCCTGTGGGAGCGGGCTTGCTCGCGAAGGCGGTGGGTCAGTTAACTAATTCGTCGACTGACACGCCGCCTTCGCAGGCAAGCCAGCTCCCACATTTGATCTCCATACACCCGGGATCTCGAGTCATACCAGGATCCCCCTGTGGGAGCGGGCTTGCTCGCGAAGGCGGTGGGTCAGTTAACCAATTCGTCGACTGACACACCGCCTTCGCAGGCAAGCCAGCTCCCACATTTGATCTCCATAGGCTTGGGGGCCTGAGCCATGCATTGAGGCCTCTGTGGGAGCTCCATATGCCTGAGGGCCTGAGCCATGCCTTGAGCCCCCTGTGGGAGCGGGCTTGCCCGCGATGGCGGTGGGTCAGTTAGCTAATTCGTCGACTGACACAGCGCCTTCGCAGGCAAGCCAGCTCCCACATTGATCTCCATATGCTTGGGGGACTGAGCCATGCATTGAGGCCTCTGTGGGAGTGGGCAAGCCAGCTCCCACATTTGATCTCCATAGGCTTGGGGGCCTGAGCCATGCCTTGGGGCCTCTGTGGGAGTGGGCTTGCCAGCTCCCACAGTTTGATGAGCACATGGCTTGAGAGGGGTTTATCGGCTCACGAACGCGAGCACCCGTTCCAGCATTCGGTCGCAGGCATCCAGCTGTTCCAGGCTGATGAATTCATCCGGCTTATGCCCCTGCTCCATGCTGCCGGGGCCGCATACCACTGTCGGGATGCCGGCCTGGTCAAACAGCCCGCCTTCAGTCCCGAAGGCCACGGTGCCGTAATCCCGGGAGCCGCAAAACTGCGCGACCCACTCCGCAGCCTGGCTTTGCGGCGAGGTGGCCAACCCTGGGTAGCTGGACAATTCACTGAACTCAATCGCGCAGTGCGCGCTCACCGCCTGCATCGCCGGCAGCAAGGTGTGCTCGGCGTAATCGCGCAGTTGCTGCGCCACCTGCCGGGGATCCTGGGCCGGCAGCGAGCGCACTTCAAAGTCGAACGTGCAGTCCTGTGGGACGATATTCAGCGCCTTGCCGCCGCCGATCACGCCGGTCTGCACCGTGGAAAACGGCGGATCAAAACGCTCGTCGAGCAACGTCGGCGCCTTGAGCGTTTCACCGAGTCGCACCAGCTCGCTGATCAGTTGCGCGGCATATTCGATGGCATTCACACCCGACGGTGCATACGCCGAATGGCAGGCCACGCCGTGCACTTCGCAGCGCACTGCCAGCTTGCCTTTGTGGCCGAGCACCGGCTTGAGCTCGGTAGGTTCGCCGATCACGCACAGCAACGGCTTGACCGCCTGCCCATGGAACCGCTCGATCAACGCGCGCACACCCAGGCAGCCCACCTCTTCGTCGTAGGACAGTGCGATATGTACCGGCATGCGCAACGGCGCCTTCACCAGCGCCGGCACACAGGCCAGTACGCAGGCGATATAGCCCTTCATATCGGCAGTGCCGCGCCCGTACAACCGGCCGTGTTTTTCCGTCAGTTCAAACGGCGCCACCGTCCAGCGCTGCCCGTCCACCGGCACCACGTCGGTATGCCCGGACAACACCACGCCAGGCACCTCGGCCGGGCCGATGGTCGCCAGCAGGTTGGCCTTGCTCTTGTGCGCGTTGTAGACCAGCTCGCAGGCCACGCCGTGGTCCTGCAGATAGGTACGCACAAAGTCGATCAACGCCAGGTTGGATTCGCGGCTGGTGGTATCAAAGCGCACCAGTTGCGCCAGCAGGTCGCGGCTTGTGTTCAACGCTCATCTCCCGGCACGGCATAGCCCGGTGCGATCTGCGGGTTGAGGGCGCGGTCGATGTAGGCCTGCAGTTGCGGGCGATAGGCTTGCCAGAGTTGGTCGAGCGCGCCGATCGGGTCCTCGTCGGCCCAGTCGACGCGCAGGTTGACGATCGGCCACAGCAAGTCGTCGACCACCACCAACGCCGCCGAATGCACTGGCCCCGCTTCACCGCCTTCGGCCTGGCCGGCCTGCATCGCCGCCAACAAGCGCTCGGCGAGCGGCCCCGTGGCCATCTCGAACGCGCGCACCATCGCCGCAATCACCCCGGTGTCGGCCAACATATTGCCCGCCGCTACGCACTGCTCGCCGTTCAGCGCGTGATGAATCCCGAGGGTCTGCGCCCCGCTGAAATGCGCGGTGCGCCCCTGGCTATCAATCACGGTGACCTGACGATATTGGCTGTGATCCTGTTCCACCAAGGTCGCCAGCGCCTCGCTCGGTGCCAGGCCCTGCTCGAGCAAATCCAGCAGTTGCGGCCCCAGGCTCGGCAGCGTGATGTTCTGCGACGCCACCGCGCCAACGCCTGGACGCAGCCAGGGGCAACGGGCACCCACGGCAATGCTCGAAGAGCTGATCGCAATACCCAACTGGCCGGTCTCGGCACACCGGGCGACAACGGAAAAAGTCATGGCGTGCTCCTCAATCGAGTACCGAAGGGTCGGCGTCGATCATCAACTGCTTCATTTCTTCAAAATGCCGGACCGAGAAATCCACAATCCCTTCCCAACCGCGCGCGGTTTTCTCCGCCACGTCATCGGAAAGCACCCGCAGCGGCTGCCCGGTGGACCAGGCCGTCACGAGGATCTGGCAGGCACGCTCCAGGGTCCAGATATCATCGAAGGCCTCGCCGATGGACGTCGCCGTGACCATCACGCCGTGGTTGCCCATCAGCAGGCGGCGCTTGCCGTCGAGCAGCCCGGCCAGGCGTGCGCCTTCGGCCTCGGTGTCGGCCATGCCGCCGTAGAGTTCATCCACCGCCACGCGGTTGAAATAACGCGCGGTGTTCTGGTCGATCGGCGGGATGTGCGGCGTGGCCAGGCACGCCACGGCCGTGGTGTACACCGGGTGCAAATGCAGCACCGCGCGGGTTTGTGGCAACAGCCGGTGGATCTGCCCGTGGATCGACCAGGCGGTGGCGTCCACGTTCGGGTGATCGGCGCAGGCGCTGTCATCGGCGTTCAGCAGCAACAGGTCACTGGCACGGATACGCGAGAAGTGCTTCCACTTCGGGTTGAGCAAAAACTGTTTGCCATCGGCCGACACGGCAGCGCTGAAGTGGTTGGCCACCGCCTCGTGCATGCCCAGGTGGGCGATGATGCGAAAGGTCGCCGCCAGGTCGATGCGCGTCTGTTCTTCGTGGGATAACGCCATGAATCGGTCTCCGCAGGACGCGGCCGCACAGCGGCGGCCGCGTGATTGGGTTACTTGGGCATCAGCGCCGCGAGGTCGGCATCGGTCGGTGCCTCGAAGTTGTACTTCTTCAGCAGGGCCGCGTACTCAGGCGTGGCACGGTATTTTGCCAGGCCGTCGAGCAAGGCCTGCTTGACCGTGTCATTGCCCTTCTTCACACCAAAGCCGTTGAGCACCGGGTAGATCAAGGTGTCGGACGAAATCACCACGCGGTTGCCCAACTTGTCGATCACCCCACGGGCCACGGCGGCGTCGGTGATCTGCGCTTCAACCGCGTGCGCCAGCAGGGCCTGGGTGGTCTGCGGGTCGGTGCTGTATTCGCTGATCTGGATCGGCTTCAGGCCCTTGGCCACGCAGTACTCCGTCGACAGTTTGTTCATCTGCGCCAGCCACGAGGTGGCGCCCATGGAGCCGATCTTGTGGCCGCAGAACTCTTCCGGGGTCTTGGGCTGGAAGGCGCTGTCCTTGAGGGTCAGGATTGACTCGCCGCTCTTCAGGTAAGGGATCATGTCGATGACCTTGACCCGCTCCGCCGTGATGTACATCGACGAGTTGGTCACATCGAAACGCCCGGCCTGCAGGCCGGTGATCAAGTTGGGAAAGCGTGTGTCGAGGGTCTCGACCTTGCGGCCCATGACCTTGCCCAGGCCGTCCATGAACTCGATATCGAAGCCCGCCGGCTTGTTGTTGTCCATGTATTCATAGGGAAAGAACGTGACATCGGAGCCGGCGATAATCGTGCCGTCTTTCTGGAAGGCCGAAGCCGCCAACGAAGTCATCGCAACCGCAGCACCCAACAGGCACACGGCAAGGGGGCGAACACTTTTACGAAACGCTGTCATGGTCATTACCTGCAAGGTCTTGGGGGGTGGTTAGGCAGTGGCGGTATCTTGTCCGGCCTGTTGCACGAAGAACGACGCGCCGCGAGGCTTCTGCGGCAAACGCATGTGGTTGCTGGTGGAGCGCACCAGGCCACTTTCGGCACCGGCCACGAGCAGGCCGGCATGAACGCTGGGCAACGGGTTTTCGCCGAATGGCAGCGCGTCTTCAGCGGCGTAGACACTGATAAATAGCGTGCGCGGCAGTTCGGTCTCGTTAGGGCTGGATGCATGCAACAGCCGCGTGTGCATGAAGCACACGGAACCGGCCGGGCCGTAGCAGGCGACCGGTTGCTGGCAGTGCTCTTCAACCACCGCGTCGTCCACCGAACCGGTGAAACGCTGGTTCTGCCAGTGCGACCACAGCGGGCCTTTGTGGCTGCCGGGGATCACATTCAGCGGGCCGTTCTGCGGGGTCACTTCGCTGACCATCAGCAAGGCGGTGACGATGTCGTCATTGCTGTGCGGCGTGAACAGAAAGTCCTGGTGCCACTTCACCTGGGTCGCGGTGTGCGGCAGTTTCGAGTTGATCTTGCTGTGGTGAAACCGCGCACCACTGGCGCCGACCAGCTGCGCGGAAATCGCCGCCATCCGCGAGTGCAACGCCACGCGCTCGTACACCGGGGAAATCTCGGTAGGCGAACTCACCCGGCGCAGCGATGGATGATCCGCGCGGTGGTCGCCCTCCAGGTCGAACCGCGCGCGGCCATCCACGGTGGCGCCCCAGCCCTGGTCATGGCTGCGGCTCTCTTCTACCCACTGGTCGAAGTCATGCTGCAGCGCGGCCACTTCGTCCGCCGACAACACGCCTTCTACCACCAGGAAGCCGTCGCGCTGGAATTGTTCGATGTGTGCTTGCTCGATCATTTTAGTGTTTCCTGAACGTTAAAGAGATCACGCCAGCGAGACGTCCTTGAGGAACGCCTCCACGCGTGGGTTATGGCCGCTGCGCAAGGCATCGGGCGTGTCGTCGCAGACCACGCGCCCCTTCTCCATGAACACGATGCGGTCGGAGACCTTGAAGGCGAAATTCATCTCGTGGGTGACGATCACCATGGTGATGCCCTCCTCGGCCAGGGCCTCGATGACCTGCAGCACTTCGTTGACTTTTTCCGGGTCGAGCGCCGAGGTGGGCTCGTCGAACAGCATGATCTGCGGGCGCATCATCAAGGCGCGGGCGATGGCCACGCGTTGCTGCTGGCCACCGGACAACTGGTGTGGGTACTTCCAGGCGTGATCGAGCATGCCGACCTTGTGCAGCAGCGCGTAGGCCTGCTGCTTGAGTTCGGAGGTCGCGCCCAGGCGGTGGTATTTGGGCGCCATCAGCAGGTTGTCGAGCACGCTCAAATGCGGGAACAGGTTGAAGCTCTGGAACACCATGCCGATGTTCAGGCGATGCTCGGCGTGCTCGATGTACTGGGGTTTCTGCGCGCCGACTTTGTTCAAGTGAATGAACGGCTGGCCGTTGATCTGGATCTCGCCGTTGTCCAGTTGCTCGAGGCCGTTGAGCAGGCGGATCAGCGTGGTCTTGCCGGAGCCGGACGGCCCGATCACCGACACCACTTCACCCGGCTGGATCTGCAGGTTGACCGAGCCCAGCACCTCGATGTCGTTGTAGGCCTTGTGCAACCGCGTGGCTTGCAGCGCGGCGGCGCCGGTGCTGGCCGGGCGCTGCAAGGCGACGCGTTGTTGCGTGGCCAGGGCCAGCACCGCCGCATCCGGCACGCGGGAGACATTGCGTTGGTTGACGTCGAGAAACCGCTCCAGGCGTTTGAGCAGGAAGTCGAACACCGTGACGATAAACACATAGAAGAACGCCACCGCCGCCATGGTCTCGATCACCAGGAAGTTCTGCGAATACAAGCGCTGGCCGACCATCAGGATTTCGGTCAGCGAGATCACCGACACCAGCGAGGTGAGCTTGACGATGGAGATGTATTCGTTGGCCAGCGACGGCAACGCCACCCGCAGCGCCTGCGGGATGACCACGCGCCACTGGGTACCGAAAAACCTCAAGCCCAACGCCCGCGCCGCTTCGCCCTGGCCCTTGGGAATCGAGAGCAAACCGCCGCGATGGATCTCGGCCACATACGCCGTTTCGCAGATCACCAGCGCCAGCAGGCCGGACCAGAACGGGTCGGCCAGAATCGCCGAGGTGCCCGGCAGCGCCTGGGGCAGGTTGTAGATGAAGATCAGCAGCACCAGCAGCGGCAGGCTGCGGAACAGCCAGATATAGCCACGCGCGGGAACACTCAGCAACGGGTGCCGGGATTGCTTGGCCAGCGCCAGCAGAAAGCCCAGTGCGATACTCAAGACCCACGTCAGGGTACTCAGCTTGATCACCGTCCACGTCGCGCGCCAGAACTCGGCATCGCCCAGCAAACCAAACATGTAATTCCAGTCGAATGTCATCGTCGCTGTGCCCTGCAAAAAAAAAAGAAGTTGATCTGCATCGATGGGATGAGAGTCGTGGCGGGAGGTGGTCAGGGTCAATTCGTAAAAGCCGGGGCACTGGGTAGGCAGAGCCTATGCAGCCCCGCAAGCCAGCCAGATCAACTGCAGGAGGCGGCTTGCCGGCGATAGCGATCTGTCACTCAATGAATCGACCGCTGCGCACCAGCCTCTCGGGCAAGCCAGCGCCTGCAGATGCGCGCTGCGCAGGCACTGGCCAAAACGGTGCACGCCTGAATGCAGGGCGCGGCACACGCGACCTTTTGGTGCAACCTCAGCTCACACCACTCAGCACCCGCACCGCGTGTGGGTCAAAAAAGCTCGGCGGGGCCATGCCGGGGATGTATTGGTCGGAGACAAACATGCGGCAGCGCTCGGCAAACGCCGACACCACGCGCGACAGCTGGGTGTTGCTGGCCGTGGCATAGCCCAGCCGCATCGGCCGATGTGCACCGGCCAGGCGCAGGCGGATCACGCGCTTGCCGTCCTGGGACATATTGGATTTGGGCCGCGCATTCGCGAAGGAATAGCCGATCCCGTTGCCGACCATGGCGCGCACTGTTTCGAGGTTGGTGGAGCGCATGATGATGTTCGGCGTGGTGCCCGCCTGGATAAACAGGCTGAGGAAATAGTCGCGGCTCCACGGCGTATCCAGCAGCACCACCGGGTACGCTTCAAGGTCCTGCATGCTCACGGCCGGCAAGCTCGCCAGCGGGTGATACTCGCCGACCATCACATACGGCGGCAGCTGCGCCAGGGGTTGGAAGTCGATATCCGGGCTGGTCACCAGGTCATAGGTCAGGGCGATGTCCAGCTCGCCGCTGCGCAGTTTTTCCAGTAATTCCTCGTGGTTGCCTTCGGCCTGGGTCAGGCGCACGCCGGGAAACGCGCGGCCAAAACCAAACACCAGTTCCGGCGTGATCATCGGCGCCAGCGACTCCAGGCAGCCCACCCGCAACGGCCCGCGCACCGTGTTCAATGACTCCGAGGCGATGGTGTAGAGGTTGGTCATCTGCTCCAGGATCAGCTTGGCTTCCTGCATCACCAGGCGCCCCACCGCCGTCAGCGATATGCCCTGGGCGTGATGCCGGATAAACAGTTGGATGCCCAGCTCGGCCTCCATATGGGTGATCGCCGCCGAGATCGACGGCGACGACACGTGAATGCGTTCAGCTGCAGCACTGATGCTGCCCGCCTCTCCCGACGCGACGAAATACTCCAGTTGACGCTGAGTAATACGACTGAGCATTACGCCTGCCCCTCAACAATGACTGTACGGGTAGCGTTGCAGGGTTCGTGCCGGGTCCGCCGCGAGCCGATGAGGGGCACAGGCTTCGGTTTTTCCTAAGCACTACCCCGCGCAAATGCTGGTTTCGCCGGAACCGGGGCGGTGTGAAGCTGGATTCATCCCGCTTCCCACGAGTTGCCGTTATGCCTACCCACACCCGCATCCGCATGTTCAACACCCGGCAGACCTACCCCAACCAGGCCCTGGACAACGACCTGTGCCAGGCGGTCCGCGCCGGCAACACCATTTATGTGCGCGGCCAGATCGGCACCGACTTCGACGGCAACCTGGTCGGCCTCGGCGACCCGCGTGCCCAGGCCGAGCAGGCGATGAAAAACGTCAAGCAACTGCTGGAAGAGGCAGGCTCCGACCTCTCGCACATCGTCAAGACCACCACCTATTTGATCGACCCGCGCTATCGCGAGCCGGTGTACCAGGAGGTCGGCAAGTGGCTCAAAGGCGTGTTCCCGATTTCCACCGGGCTGGTGATCTCCGGGTTGGGCCAGCCGGAATGGTTGATGGAAATCGACGTGATCGCCGTCGTGCCGGACGACTGGACCGTATGAAAGCGGTGATCGCCCGCGAGCCCGGCGGACCGCAGGTGCTGCAATCCGTCGAGCGCCCGCTGCCGGAAGTGCAAGCCGGTGAAGTGCTGATTCGCGTCACGGCTGCCGGGGTCAATCGTCCCGACCTGATGCAACGCAGCGGCGCGCCGATTCCGGCAGGCGTCACCGATGTGCTGGGCCTCGAGGCGGCAGGCATCGTGGTCGCGGTAGGCAGTGGCGTGGATGAGTTCGCGAGCGGCGATCGCGTGATGGCCTTGCTCAACGGCGGCGGCTACGCCGAGTACTGCGTGGCCCACGCGGCGCACTGCTTGCCGGTGCCTGCGGGGTTGTCGCTGCTCGATGCCGCCGGGGTGCCGGAAGCGGCCTTTGCCGTGTGGCACAACCTGTTTGAACTGGGGCGCTTGCGCAGCGGCGACAGTGTGCTGATCCACGGCGCCGCCAGCGGTGTCGGCAGCTTCGCCGTGCAGTGCGCGCATGCCGCCGGTGCGCGGGTGATCGCCACGGCCGGCGGCCCGCACAAGGTCGCGATGCTGCAAGCGCTCGGCGTGTGGCACGCGGTTGACCGCCACCGTGAAGACTTCGTCGAGGCGGTGCACGACTGCACCGACGGCCGTGGCGTCGACGTGGTGCTGGATAACGTCGGCGGGCCCTATGTGGCGCGCAACCTGGCGGCCATGGCCATGGGCGGGCGGCACGTGAGTTTGTCGTTCCTGCAAGGCGCCCATATCGACTTGGATTTGCAGGTGCTGATGCGCAAGAACCTCAGCCTGACGTCCTCCACCCTGCGCCCGAAAAGCCACGCCGAAAAAGCCCGCCTGGCGGCGTGTATCCGCTCACGCTTGTTGCCGTGGCTGGCCGCCGGCGTGGTGCGCCCGCAGATCCACGCGCGCATGCCGCTGGCTCAAGCCGCCGAGGCGCACCGCCTGCTGGAAGCCAACGCCAATGTCGGCAAAGTCGTGCTGACCGTCGCTGAATAACCTGGAGCCCTTCATGACCCACCGCGTGTTTTTCCTCAATGGGCCCAACGCCAACCTCTACGGGCTGGATAAAAACGGCACCTACGGCCGCGAGAGCTTCGCCAGCATCCAGGCGCGCTGCGAACGCCACGCCGCCGGGCTGGGCCTGAGCCTGGACTTTCGCCAGAGCAACCACGAAGGCGTGCTGGTGGACTGGATTCAAGCGGCACGCCTTGACGCCGACGCCGTGGTAATCAACGCCGCCGGGCTCAGCTACAGCTCGGTGCCGATTCTCGACGCGCTGCTGGCCTTCGACGGCCCGATCATCGAAGCGCACATGAGCAACCTCTGGAAGCGCGAGAGCTTCCGGCATCACTCCTACGTCTCCAAAGCCGCCACCGGCATGATCGCAGGGCTGGGCGCACTCGGTTACGAACTGGCACTCACCGCCGTGGCGGCATTGCTACAAGAAACCACCACCAGCGCCCACAGCTGAGACTCGGTGATGCCTACAAAACTCTTACCTCCCAGGAACCGCCCATGTCAGTAGAAACCATCAACACCCTGGTCGTCGGCGCAGGCCAGGCCGGCGTCGCCATGAGCGAACACCTGTCCCTCATGGGCGTCCCCCACATCGTCCTCGAACGCCACCGCATCGCCGAACGCTGGCGCTCCGAGCGTTGGGATTCTCTCGTCGCCAACGGCCCCGCCTGGCACGACCGCTTCCCCGGCCTCACCTTCGAAGGCCTCTCCCCCGAAGCCTTCCCGCCCAAGGAGCGCATGGCCGACTACTTCGAAGCCTACGTGGATAAGCTGCAAGCTCCCGTGCGCACCGGTGTAGAAGTCCAGCAAGTGGAACGCCACATCGGCCGCCCCGGCTTCAAAGTCACCACCTCGGCCGGCGTGTTTGAAGCCGCCAACGTGGTCGCCGCAACCGGCCCGTTCCAGCGCCCCTCTATCCCCAACATCGTGCCTGCCAGCGCACCGATTCACCAACTGCACTCCTCCACCTACAAGAACCCCGGCCAACTGCCCGAAGGTGGCGTACTGGTGGTCGGCGCTGGCGCCTCCGGTTCGCAAATCGCCGAAGAACTGCAAAAGGCCGGCAAAACCGTATACCTCTCGGTCGGCGAACATTACCGCCCGCCCCGCGCCTACCGCAGCCGCGACTATTGCTGGTGGCTGGGTGCGCTGGGCTTGTGGGACGAAGTCAAAATCCAGCCGAAGAAAAAGCACGTGGCCTTTGCCGTCAGTGGCTACGAAGGCGGCAAGACCGTCGACTTCCGCCGCCTCGCGCACCAAGGCATCCGGTTAGTCGGCGTCACCCAGGATTGGCAGGACGGCGTCATGACCTTTCAACCTGGGCTCGCCGAAAACGTGGCCGAAGGCGACCGCGCCTACTTCGATGTACTGCGCGACGCGGATGCCTACATCGAGGCGAACGGGTTGCCGTTCCCCCTGGAGCCTGAGGCCTGGGAACTGCTGCCCGACCCTGAGTGCTTGGTGAACCCCATCCTCAGCCTAGATCTGGCAAAGGCCGGCATCACCACCATCCTCTGGGCCACCGGTTTCAGTTTCGATTTCAGCTGGCTGAAGGTCGATGCGTTCGACGAAAAAGGCGAGCCCTTCCACAAACGTGGGATCTCGGCGGAAAGCGGCATCTACTTCCTGGGCCTGCCCAACCTGGTCAACCGCGCGTCATCGTTCATCTACGGCGTGTGGCACGACGCGAAATACGTCGCCGACCACATCGTGCTGCAAAACGACTACAAGTCCTACAAGAAACCCGAGTGAGGCGGCCCACTTTCACACACCTCGGCGCGCCCCTGGGACGCGCCGAAAAACCACACCGCCCACAACCACCACCGCTCTTTTTGTAGGAGCTGTCGAGCCCCAGCGAGGCTGCGAAGACGCCCGCACCGACAATAAAAATCTCACGCCCCCAGCCCCCCACTTTGCGTAAACTGCGCCCCCTACTCGATCAGGACAACACACCCAGGAGGGGTAACGCTTGAAACTGCTCAACACCGACACACCCATCACCCGACTCACGCTCAAAGACCAACTGACGGTTGACCCCTACAAGGCCTTGGCACTGCTGGAAACACTCCTGCTGTTTTTTGCCGTGATGGCCCTGGTGCTGTTCGTCGCACACCGCGTCGGCATCACCGACACCTTCAAGAGCGCCCTCCTCTACAGCGGCACCTTCGGCGCATCCATCGGCATGGCGTTCAATATGTACCGCGAGGCCGCCCTGTCGGAGTGGACCTTCGCCGCCCCCGTCAGCCCCATCGCGCTGCAAAACGCCATGCTCAGCTTGAAGTATTCCGAGCGGCAGCCAGGTGTGTACGGCCCCAAAAAACCCATGTTCACGCTGTTGCATCGCTGCGATTCGGAAAGAATCACAGTGACGACCCTGAACGGTAAAACGCACTTCACCGGCCCCGCCAACAAACTCAAAGCACTGTCGGCAATGCCCCTCACTGATACACCCGACGCGCAGTGAGGACATGTCCTACAGCAGGCTTCAGCAGCTTGCCCCATTGCCTACAGTTACGTCAGAATCCGCCGGCTTGTGCGCTTGAGTGGGCGTCTCTAAGGTGGCTCGGTCGCTGAAAACTCAGTGATCGGGTTTAGTAGCCCGCGTGACAACATAAAGTGCATGAGCCTCATCAATCAGATGTTCTTGTCTGTGCTTGATGGTGGCTGTACGCAGGGCGCCCTCGGGCGCGCCGGCTTTGTGTGTTTCCCCGGTCTACTAACCTGCGTACAGCCGCCACCCTCTCGTTTAGTAGCGAAAAGGTGTTGGCCCTAATCAGGTACAACACACATGTTCAAAGTCACGCCCAACCCTCCGAACGAGCCGGACCTGAAATTTAACCAGGCTGCGCACCGTGCAATCGATCACTACCTCAATCCAAAAACTGCTCCACCTGTGACCCCCCTCGGCCTATTCACCGTCGCCGCCAACGCCAGCAACGAAACCCTGATCACCAACAGCTACGAAACCTTCTCCTCGGTAACCGCGTTGCTGCTCGACCTGTCAGAGGACTTGACCGGCAAACAGCGGGACGTGGTCCTGGCGATTCACCAGTTGAGTGAGTTGGGGGTGCTGTTGATGGACAGGCTGATGGAGCGGGAGTCGGCTGTAGCAGGCGGGTAAGCGTTCAGTTTTAGTACCCAAAAAAATCGCCGAGTCGTCGTGATTGCTACATGACGAATCGGCGATTGTGCGACTGAGCGGCTTTGTGGAAGGCATGAATAGACAAGGTATGTATTGGCCGAGCAGCCAGTCATGCCCGATTGCTTCCGATCCCTCCCCCCGCCCGTGAATGATCAGGGCGCACCACCCGCCATTCTCAGCAACTGAGAAAACTGGTAGATCGCGAGGTGGATGTCATCCCTCGTATCACCATCTCACGCCTCGACCGTTTCCAACTCGGCCCTGAGGGATTCGATGCGCCTCTCGATCTCCGCAATTTCCGCCGGCCCGCATTGCGATGCGATAGCTGCCCATTTTTCATGTGGGATTTGCTGTTGGATGGAAAGGGCTGATCGGGCTTGCGTGAGTAGTGTTGGGAGTCTGCTCATTGAGTGCTAGGCCGGAGGATAAAAGGGGTCAGCGATTACAGCCGAATTGATGTCCGAACTCGGCCAGTTGCTGCTAACAGGACATGCAGCAATCGGCCAATAGAGGACGCTCACTATGGCTGAAGAACCCTAGTGAGCGGCAGAAGCGGAGAAAGGAATAAAGATATATTTGGAAAGAATGCTATAGGAAGCCGCTCTCAAGGAGAACAACGCTTCCAATTCCAATCTCCACTCCCTACACGACTCGTGCGGGAAGAATGGCCTATGTACAGGCCCGCCAGATTTCCCGTATCGACAATTTTTAGCTGCAAGGTTCCAAAATAAGCAAGCCGATCGCTTTTATCGTACCACTCCCCCGAAATGTAAGAGTTTTTGATCGTGCCAAACATACAGTAAGTCTTACCTTTAGCGTCAAACTCTGCATAAAGATATTTCCCAAACTGCTTAATATCTGTGTAGCTATGCCGATCCTTAATCTCTTTGAAACTTGGACTATTCGGCGCCTCCCAAACTTGCTGCCATCTACCTGTTAATACAGGAGGACGATCCCGAAAAAAACCCCTAACTGGAATCCAGTGCAAATATTTCACAAAATAGTGAGAAAGACTGAAATCCAGCAGAGTCTTTACGACTAAAACCGCACAAGGAGCTACTAAGCCAGTTGCTACGACATTAAAATCAATATTCATATTATGGCTCTAGCCCCAGCAGTTCTCCGGTTATTTTTGTCGATATTTCAGAAAGATCATTAACCAGCTTCCTAGCCAACTTATTTTTCATCAGCGATTTGGCATGCTCGATTAACTCCTCACGAACTTCTTGACTAAGGGTAAAGTCCATGTGAGAGAGCTCCAAAATCTTCATAATAACAGTTGAATACTCATAGCTCTTACTCGGCTTGAGGGACTTAATTTCACCAAGCGTATCGATTCCATCAATCTCACAAAGAGCGTACGTTATGATGATCTTTTCCAGGTTGTCGGCTGACTCAGCACGCTTCTCCTTGAGACGACTTATTTGCCTGGAATTGACTAGATCAGCAGCCATCATTGATACAGCGAAATTAGGAAACGCCGCGATGAGAAAATTGAGGAAAGCATCAAACCTCTCGGTCGCTTTCTTTCTGTGCTCTTGTGGTAGCTCCTGATATTTAGAATGCCTCACAAGCTTTTCCAACACGATAGGCCGCAGCTTCTCTTGAAATCGTCTAGTATTCAATGCAATAGTCTTTTGATAGAAATCCAAAGCACTAGAAAAGTGTTGATCCGCTATTGAGCGATCTGTCAGGTGCTCTGCTGCTCTGAATACTCGGGCATAGAGCGACAGCGAAGATTGAAATAATGTTGCCCCATGTAGGTCGTCCCAAGTAGCGCGTGACTCGCCGTTCTGAGGACACTCCCTTAGAGGATTGGCATTATCCATCCGATCATCGATTTCGTGCTCCCTTGGAGGCTCGTGGGCAAGAGCTTTATCGATGGACTCCTCCTTCAGTTCATCGAGAATATCAGACTGCGCAGCCTCTTGAAGCTCTTGCGCAGCGGATTTCAGATTGGAGATTTTTTCTGAAGCAACACATATTTCCCATGCGTCAGCAGTGAGCTTCTGACAAAACGCGAGTAGATCTGTGTCTTCCTTTGAAATAGCAGACATATATTCAATAACTTTATTGAAGCGCAGAAAATTAATCGAACTATGCAGCTCTGGATATGAAGTGCTTCTATTACTGAGATACCTGGCGTAGACGTAATCAAAAAAACAGGCCTGACTAAATCGGTATCTGCCTTCGGAAAGCTCAATCACTCCGCTTGCCAATATAGGATTGAGGTAGGAAGCGACTTGAAAGTCCTGAGCAATGTCACCATTGAACTGGACGATAAGGGCATCCACCTCAGAGACCTTGAGGGCGAATGTATTTCTACAGACCATCTCATGAGCAATACTTCCAAGGAGACGCAATAGATCCTTATATTGCGGCGCCCGCTCAATAGTAATACAGTGCTTATGCATAATTACTTCGATAAAATTCTCAACAAGATCTGCTTCATGCAAATAAGTAGAGAAATGACCCTGCTTTCGTTCATAAATCGAAAGCAGCATAGAATACACAAACAAATTATTCGGCATCCCTGCATTATCTACAGCTTTCAAGATTTCTCTTGCAACGGAATTCTGCTTGGTAGAACTTGACAGCCATCTTCCTACCAACCCCTTGAGATGGCTTCGCTTCATCCCGCCGATATTTACCTCAAAAAACTTCCTCCCCACTTCCGTGCGCAACTTTGTTGCAATTTCATGGGCTGTAGCATGCTTACAAGAAATAATAAATCTAGGAGCCTTATATTCCTTCAGGAAGTCGATAAGCTCATCAATGCAGCGTTGAGAAAGTCCTTCCACCCCATCAAAAATTAGGAGCGCATTCTCGGTTGTTGTTTTATTGCCTAGAGTGTCAATGTATAGGGCCGAACCGGGGAGAGAGTCGTATATCTCAGTTAAAACCGCCTTTATTCTATTTTTGGACGGCAGTTTTTTTCCTTTACAATCAAAATAGAATGCAATTTCATCTAACTGCGCTTGCGCTTGACTCCTAAGCTTACTCATGAGCAAGCTTTTCAATATGGTGCTTTTTCCGGAATTTTCACCACCGATAAGAAGAAAATTATTACGCGATTTTGCCAGTTCCTCAAAACTGATGTACTGCTCTTCGCCTTCTTCTTCGATTTCATATCCTTCCACCCTAATAGCAGGGCAAATGAATATGTCAGAAAGTCGTTTACGTTCAGCTTCTGCCACGCCAGTGTTGCACATAAGATCGTAATCAAAGCGATCCAATACTTTAGTACAGTCCTCGGCAAACGCTTCTCTATTGAAACCACCCGATAAAGCTGCTTCGTAATCCATTTGCCCTTGAGGGCATCGATCTACCCATGCCGCAAACTTCTTAGCAGACTCGTCATATCGCCGGAATAGAATTCTTCCTGACTTCAAATTGTCCGTATGATTTGCACCGATGATCGAATAACCGCTTTTCTCCGTTCCGGACAGATCGAACCTACCAGCCTGCATTTTCATTACAAAGTCTTCAGAAAATGAAGATTCCCGAAGAATATTGAATTCATGCATGTGTCCGTAGAAGATGGTTGAAATCTTAAAGTTCGTTATTTTTGCAGATAACAACCTGCGCTCCTCTGGATGTAGCCACTCCATAGGATGGTGCATAATAATGATCTTTTCCTTGAAGCTACTGATGCTCTTCATTGCAGCATCTATCTGCCGCTCCCCTATAAAGAGGTTCTCTCTATCACCCTCTCCAATGGCAGACCAGCCGGTATTAAGGCACGCAACACCGACATTTCCGTGCTTGTAAGTCTGATAAAACTCTTTTATCTCCACTACACTCTCAGACCCTTCGTAGAACTTACCAGTAAAGTCCAACCATCCTGCATAAGGTCTTTTTTCACCAGAAAGCAACTCAGCCTGGAGTTCGGCTATTCCCCCAGAATCGTAATCTTTACGAAGGCTTTTTATGGCTAGTTTCGTAGAAAAACTGAAACCATTCCAATCTGTATCGTGGTTCCCTGGAACCAAAAAAACATCTTTATTCTCAAGCCTGAGGGCATCACGAATAGGACCAATTATTTCTTTCTGGCAGAGCTCGAACTCTTCCGCCTTTCCTGAGTAGGTCAAATCTCCGGAGAGAATCATGGAGTCAGCCCCCTCAAGCGACTGGATATCCGCCAAAAAAGCGTCCTTCAGCCTCTCAAGAAATTGTCTGGACTGACCTTTAAGTGGAGTGGTACTAGCGTGTATATCTGAAACGTGTATTATTTTTTTCATAATCCGTCATGATTTAGTGGTGGCCAGATGCCTCCATTATCCATTTTGGATTTTATCTAGTCCAGAGCGTTTCTTTCGAATGCCTGCGCCATTGGTCGGTGCAAATGTCCCGAAGCTGAGCTACTAACCGGATGGCCAGGACGGCCTTACTCTGGCTGAATTCGTCTGCAATATCTCCTCTATCCACTCATAGTTCCCCAGCTACTCTGGCGGATCGAAAGTCTGCTTCGACCCGCAACCAGTCATTAACAGCCAGCCACAATCCCCCCCTTGCTCGCCTTAGTGAAGGCGGCACAAAAAAGGGAGGATCTATTTCTACTCAAATCCAACCTACTCTGCTTCCTTCGCCCCCCCACCTCCACCCAGCACCTTCCGCTCTCGCAATGCGAGCCAGCGAACTCAGACCACGACTCAAACACTCGACAACTCCCGCCCGCCCCTCAAATATGCCTCCCTCGCCCACAAAACATTAGAATGCCGCCCTCCCCAACCACAAGGACGTAGGCAGCATGATGAAACAACGCTTCTCCCTAGCCCTCAGCCTCCTATGGCGCACCTACCTGGCGTATTTCATCTACTCCGTAGTATTCAGCCTGGCGCTGGGGTTCACTATCGGTACTGAATTGCTTGCCAGCCGGGATTTTCTGCGGTTCGGGCCGCCGTTCACGCTCGGGTTGTTTGCGCTGTTGATCGCCGTCCTGGAACTCGGAGGTCGCGTCAATGTGCTGCAGGCCGTGTTCGGTGCGCGGTTGAAGCGCACACAGGCTCACTGGCGGACCTATGTGCTTCAGTTGTCATTGCTACTGATTGCCCTGGCACTCTTGAATGCCCTGTTCGCCCTCTTCGCTCCGTTTGAGGTTTGGGTGTACTACAAAGTCTATGGCGCCCCGTTGCTGTTTGCCGTTGGCATCTTTGTGCTGGGTTGGGCCCAAACGCCCTCCACCGCTGAAACGATCGCGGCACACACAGAAGAGTCATCAGCAACAAGTGCTGCACCTAAGTGGCCATAAGCTGAGGGGCTCTGAGCTTCAGGGCCTGACCTCGAATCCCTTCGCCTATTTTGATACCTGCGCGTGGCCCGTTCTCGGCTACGCTTTTCCACATTCACTTCCCCGGTGAGCGGGATAGTTGGCAGTGGAAACGGAAGAGGCTTGGTGTGATGACTCAATCGAGAACGGCCTATGGACATTACGATCTGTCGCAAGCGTGGTTTTTTTGATAGCGCCCATGGGCGCCGTGTCCCCCTGCTGGTGCTCTTTAACGGCGCGGTTGTCGGCCGTGTTGCAACCGGTGAAGTCTTAGCGCTGACACTGGCGGATGTGGTCGGCACGTTGCAAGTCGGTCTCCTTGACGACAGGAAACCGTCTCGCAGTGGGGATGTGCCTGAGGGCGTTTTCTCTGTCAGTCAGGGCATCAGTATTTCCCCGAGCCCGCAGGTTCAGGCTTTTTCGGTAAAGACCCGCAGTTGGGTATTCTTTGATGTTTTTGATTGGGTGTATTTTCGGCCACTGGGGCGCTGGGTGTTCGCGGTCCAGAAAGAAGCCACCTAGCGGACCCTGAATCAGGCTCCGCTCGGGCTTCTCTGCCGCGACGCCCTGTCAGCCTCGCTTCGGCAGCTTCCAATTCGGTCGAATGAAGTGGCAGGTGTAGCCGTTGGGAATCCGCTCCAGGTAATCCTGATGCTCGGGCTCCGCCTCCCAAAACGGGCCTGCTGGCTCGATCTCTGTCACCACCCTTCCCGGCCACAGCTTCGACGCGTCTACATCCGCCGCCGTATCTTCCGCAATATCGCGCTGCTGTTCGCTCAGGTAATAAATCGCTGACCGATAGCTCGGGCCGAGGTCATTGCCCTGCCGGTTAGGCGTGCTCGGGTCATGGATCTGGAAAAAGAACTCAAGGATCTGCCGGTAACTGATCACCGCCGGGTCAAACACGATTTCAATCGCTTCGGCATGGTTGCCGTGGTTGCGGTAGGTGGCGTTCGGCACGTCGCCGCCGGTGTAGCCGACGCGTGTCTGCAGCACCCCGGGGTAGCGTCGCAACAGGTCTTGCATGCCCCAGAAGCAGCCGCCGGCAAGGATGGCGGTTTCGGTTGGGTTGGTCATGGTCTGTCCTTCCGCTCAATGGATACAGGGATAGTTATGGGGCTGGGTTGGCCAATAGCAAGTTGAACGGTGGATTGCCCGAATCAGCCCGCGCGCCTGGCACTGACAGACAACCACTAATGCCGAAGCTTGCGCATTATCTGCAAGACCAACGGTTTCACATATTTCTCACCGGGGTCCGTTTCGGGCGGGTCGTCGCTGCGCCGCCACTCGCCCTGATCGAACGCCTGGTATAGCGAAAACGCCGGCTGCGGCAGTTCACGGGACATGCCCACGTCAACGATGGCGTCGATGAGCCCGTTGAGCACGCCGTCGCAGAACGCATAGGTCAAAGTGCCCTGGAGATAACGCTCGGCAAGGCTGATGGACAGGGCGTTCAGCAGCGCTTGCGCTGTCACGCCGAATTTCTCGCATGGGTCGGCCAGGTCATCCAGGGTCAAGCCGCTGGCTTCGGCTTGTGCCAAGAGCCTGTTGAGTTCGGTCTCCGGTAATACGCCGCGTGTGAGCAGATTCACCGCGGCGGCGGCGGGTGTGCGGGGCTCACTCATAAAACTTGCCGGCGAATACAATCGACGCGCAGCGTTGCCACACATTGGGTGCCGTTGCTTGCGTTTGGGCAAGCCCGGCGCTGGCTTCTGCCCATGCGGTTGCCGCCTCGAAAACGCATCGACAGAGCAGTTTTCCCAACCTAGCGCACCGGGCCCATAGGGTGATGAAGGCGAGGTCTTTTCGATCTCGCGCTCGTGGGCGAAATCGGTACCGAGCGCCTCGATAAAACGGATGAACGACGGTTCATCGCTGACGTGCGTCAACAACTCATGAAGGTCCACAGGGCTAGGCATAGGGTTCCAGGCTAGGTGTAACGAGTCGACGCATGCTGCCGCACGGTATCGTCAACGGTCAACGTCGGCGGTGTTGGCCGCTTTTTTGTGGCCAGCCGGGGATGCATTGCGGCAGGTTTCAGGTAATGATGCGCCACCCGAATCAAGGACGATAACAACAATGAAAACTGCACTGCGCGCCCTGTTCCTGCTGTGCCTGGCCACTCCCGCCGTGGCCGCCGAAAGCCCTGTGGGCTTGCGGACTGCCACCCTGGCGGATGCGAAAAACACTCGCCCACTCGAGCTGGTCGTCTGGTACCCCGCCAGCACCTCGGCCACACCTGAGCTGATCGCCGACAACGCGGTGTTCGTCGGCGCGCTCGCCGTCCCCGACGCGCCGCCCGCTGCCGGTGAGCATCCGCTGGTGGTGCTGTCCCACGGGTACGGTGGCAACTGGCTCAATCAGGTATGGCTAGCGAGTGCGTTGGCGCATCGGGGCTTCATCGTGGCGGCGGTCAACCACCCTGGCACCACCAGCAAGGACCGCAGCCCGCAGGCCGCCGCGCAGTTGTGGCAACGCCCAGCCGACCTGAGCCGCGCTATCGACGCGGTGCTGGCTCAACCGACGCAGTTTGGCGCGGTGGCAAAGACGCGGATTGCCGCTGTGGGCCATTCCCTCGGCGGCTGGACCGTGCTGGAAATCGCCGGCGCACGCTTCGACCCCGACCTGTTCAGCCGCGACTGCAGCGCACACCCCAAGCTCGGCGGTTGCATTGGCTACCAGCAGATGAACCCCGCCGGTACGCCTGCCGGCAAAGCCCAACTGGCGGCGGACTTGAGCGACACACGCGTCAGCGCCATTGTGTCCTTGGACCTGGGCCTGTCACGTGGCCTGACCGACGCCAGCCTGGCCGCGCTTCCAGTGCCAGCGCTGGTGATCGCGGGGGGCGTGCCGTCAGAGGATATGGACCCCAACCTGGAGTCCGCCGCCATGGTCAAGCGCCTGCCAAAGGCATCGACGCAGTACGTGGAAATCGGCGACGCCACGCACTTCAGCTTCATGACGATCTGCAAGCCGGGCGGCATGGCGTTGATTGAAGAAGATTCACCGGGGGATGGCATGATCTGCCGCGACGGCGAGGGCGCACGGCCTCGGGCGCAGATTCAGCAGCAGGTGGTGGCGTTGATCAGTGAGTTTTTGGGACGTACAGCGCCGCAAAAAAGCCTCTGAAAAATAATTGCATCAAATGCGCTGCATGTTTGATCCGAGTATTTGCTGATAGCTGCCAAATGGCAGGTCGGCGATGACGCAGGCCAGGCGTTTGGTGCGGGTGTGGAGGCTTATCGTGTCGTCCCTGTGGCGTTCAATAGTCGGGGATTCAGGGCCCGATTACTGGCGAAAGACACGGTGATTCAATGCACGGATCGGCGCTAAAAAGCGACCCAGGCAGCGGCTGGCGATTTTTAAACTGGTATCATCGCGGCCTGTATCCACCAGGTAAAAACCGATGAATCGCCAGAAAAAACTCCAGCAGCTGTTCAAGGCCAAGGCCAAGAAGGCCAGCGCCAAATTGGCGCCGAAAAGCAAGGACCGCTATATCAGCAAGGCGGATCGGGAAAAGCTGGCGGCCGAAGCGGCCCAGGAGCCCAGCCTTTCCCCCGAGGCGTGACTCAGCAACCGCTCAACGCCACCTGCGGCCGCTCGCCGGCAAAGAAAAACGGCCGCAGGCGCACGCCCACGCTATTGCCGATAAACGCCGCTACAAGCCACACCCAGCCATGCAGGCTGCCCGAGGCGATGCCGCTGAAGTACGCGCCGATGTTGCAGCCGTAGGCCAGGCGCGAACCGTAGCCGAGCAGCAGGCCGCCGATCACTGCCGCGACCAGCGAGCGCGCCGGGATTTTCAGGCTGGGGGCAAAACGCCCGGCCAGGCCGGCAGCCAGCAGCGCACCGAGGACGATGCCGATGTCCATGACGCTGGTGATGTCTTCCCACACCGGCGCGGCCAGCGCCTTGGCGTTGCCCGGCATCTGCCAGAACGCCCAGCTGGCCACATCCACGCCCAATCCGCTTGCCACCTTGGCGCCCCACAATGCGAACGCCGAGGTAATCCCCCACGGCCGCCCGGCCAGTGCCAGGGTCGCGTAGTTGAGCAGCGCCAGGCCAATCGCGCCCCACACCAATGTCCACGGCCCGCGCAGGAAACGGCGCAGGCCCTTGTGCTGGCTGGTTACGCCGGCTTCGAGTTGGCCATGACGGCGTTTTTCCAAGCGCACGGTGACAGCTGCAATCAGGCCGAACACGGCCAGGCTGAGGATCAAGGCCGGCACCACGCCGAAGCTCTTGACGATGGACACGGCCGGGAACGCCGGCAGTGCAAACCACCAGTCGACATGGTGCGTGGCGATCAACGAGCCACAAATGAAGAAGAACAGCGTCACCAGCATGCGCGCATTCCCGCCGCCCACGGTGAACAGCGTGCCGGACGCACACCCGCCGCCCAACTGCATGCCGATCCCGAAAATAAACGCACCGAACACCACGGAAACGCCCGCCGGTGCTACCAGCCCGACCACCGGCTGCCCGAACAACGTGCCCGCCCCCAGCGCCGGGAAGAACAGCAGCACCGCCACCGCAAGCATCACCATCTGCGCACGCAGGCCGGCGCCGCGCCGATCATTGATGAACACCCGCCAGGCCGAGGTAAAACCAAAGGCGGCGTGGTAGAGGGTCAGGCCCAGCGCCGCGCCGACCACCAGCAACAACACCTGGCGCGAGCCCACGCTGTTTTGCAGGAACAGGGCGCCAAGCACCAGGATGATAAAAGCCACCAACGGCGCAACAGGCGTGCGCGCGGGGGCGAGAGGGAGAGAACTGCTCATGGGGTATCTCGGTGTGAAGGGGTTGAATGCGAGGGGGACGAGTATAAACCCAGGGCACGCGGGGGGCGCGTTGTGCCTGACAGACTTTTTTGTGAGGAGCGATCGTCTTCTGTGGTGAGCAGGCTTGTTGTGGGGAGTGATCATCTTTGGTGGTGAGCAGGCTTGTTGTGATGAGTGCTCATCTTTTGTGGTGAGTGGTCATTCCTTGTGGTGAGTGATCATCCTTCGTGGCGAGCGGGCTTGCCCCGGTACAAACCGGGGACATCGTTTACATTTCTAACCGGGGACATGGTTTACAGGCTAATACGCATGATCAGGAGGTAACTGATCATGCCCTGGAACCAAGAGTCCCCAGCCAACTTTTTGTGACGAACGATCATCCCTCGTGGTGAGCGGGCTTGCCCCGCGTTGGGCTGCGCAGCAGCCCCAATCCAGCAGAATGCGGTGTGTCAGGAACTACTCAGGGGATGGCTTTGGGGCCGCTACGCAGCCCAACGCGGGGCAAGCCCGCTCACCACAGAAGCTCGCTCGCCAATACGAATCCATTCGCCATAAAGACACTACTACCGGCCCACGCTCCAGGCGGACACACGGAACGCGTTGGATTATCAAGGTGGCCGTGTTGTACCTGCCCGACTTCCAGTCCCAGCCGACTTTTTGTGACGAACGATCATCCCTTGTGGTGAGCGGGCTTGCCCCGCGTTGGGCTGCGCAGCAGCCCCAATCCAGCAGAATGTGGTGTGTCAGGAACTACTCAGGGAATGGCTTTGGGGCCGCTACGCAGCCTAACGCGGGGCAAGCCCGCTCACCACAGGAAGCTTGCTCGCCACAACGAATCCATTCGTCACAAAGACACTGCTACCGGCCCACGCTCCAGGCGTACACACGGAACGCGTTGGATTATCAAGGTGGCCGTGCTGTGCCTGCCCGACTTCCATTCCCCAGCCGACTTTTTGTAGCGAACGATCATCCCTTGTGGTGAGCGGGCTTGTCCCGCGTTGGGTTGCGCAGCAGCCCCAATCCAGCAGAATGCGGTGTGTCAGGAACTACTCAGGGGATGGCTTTGGGGCCGCTACGCAGCCCAACGCGGGGCAAGCCCGCTCACCACAGGAAGCTTGCTCGCCAGAACGAATCCATTCGTCACAAAGGCACTACCACCGGTCCACGCTCCAGGCGTACACACGGAACGCGTTGGATTATCAAGGTGGCCTTGCTGTGCCCGCCCGACTTCCAGTCCCCAGCCGACTTTTTGTGACGAACGATCATCCCTTGTGGTGAGCGGGCTTGCCCCGCGTTGGGCTGCGCAGCAGCCCCAATCCAGCAGAATGCGGTGTGTCAGGAACTACTCAGTGGATGGCTTTGGGGCCGCTACGCAGCCCAACGCGGGGCAAGCCCGCTCACCACAGGAAGCTCGCTCGCCACAACAAATCCATTCCCCACAGAGAAACTGCTCGCCCTCCCCCACCCCACATGAAAAAAATTTAATACAGCTAAACTGTACAGTTTTCCTGTACCCATGCTACGGTTTCAGCATGACTAAACCACTCTCCACCCCCTCATCGCATTCCGCCGCCACCCTGGCCGCCGAGCTGCGTATCTCCCTGGGCAAGCTGATCCGCCGCCTGCGCGAGCAAACCCATCCTGATGATTTCACCACCGCGCAAAAGTCCGTGCTGCTGCGCCTGGACCGCGATGGACCGAGCACCGTTTCTGCCCTCGCCCGCGCCGAAAGCGTCAAGCCGCAGTCGATGCGCATCACCGTGGCCGGGCTGGAAGTGATGCAGGCCGTGAGCGGCAAGCCGGACCCAAGCGACGGCCGGCAGACGCTGATCAGCCTCACGCCGAGCTTTCGCAAGCACCTGAGCGAAAACCGCGCGGCCAAAGACGATTGGCTGCTGCGCGCGCTGCAGGAACAACTGTCGCCCCAGGAACAAGACGAACTCGCCGCCGCGGTAAAACTGCTGGAGCGCCTCGCCGACTTTTGACTCTCCCCTACCCGCTTGAGGAAATAGCATGGCTGTCACCTCGCTGGATGCAACAACCGCACTGATCATCGTGGACCTGCAACACGGCATCACCGGCTATCCCTTCATGCACCCGATCGGCGAGGTGGTGCAGCGCTCGCGCGCACTGCTCGATGCCTTCCGCGCGCGCGATTTGCCGGTGGTGCTGGTCAACGTCACAGGCTTTGCACCGGGACGCACCGAGCGACCACGGCGCAGCGAAGCCTTGCCGCCCGACTGGGCCGAGCTGATCCCCGAACTCAACCCACAACCCACTGACCTGCGAGTGACCAAACGCAGCTGGGGCGCGTTCGCCAACACTGACCTCGAGGCCCGGCTCAAGGCCCTCGGCGTCACGCAGGTGGTGGTCACCGGCGTGGCCACTGGCACCGGGGTCGAAGCCACCGCGCGCCAGGCCTATGAGTTGGGTTTCAACGTGACGCTCGCCATCGATGCAATGACCGATGCCAACCCCGAGGCCCATGCCTACAGCCTCCAGCACGTGTTCCCGCGCCTGGGCGAGTCGGGCACCACGCAGGCCATCATTGATCTGCTCGACACCCGGGGGAACGAATAACACCATGAGTTTCCTCGGCACCTTCCGCTCCCTGCGCAGCCCCAACTACCGCATCTGGGCCGCCGGTGCGCTGGTCTCCAACATCGGCACCTGGATGCAGCGCACCGCCCAGGACTGGCTGGTGCTCACCCAGCTCACCCCGCACAACGCCGCCGCTGTCGGCATCGTCATGTCGCTGCAATTCGGGCCGCAATTGTTGTTGCTGCCATGGACCGGGTTCGCCGCCGACCACTACGACCAGCGCAAGCTGCTGATCGTCACCCAGGCGGTGATGGGCCTGCTGGCGCTGACGCTAGGGGTGTTCACCATCACCGGGTTTGTCGAGCTGTGGCACGTGTACGTGTTTGCGTTCCTGTCCGGCTGCGCCTCGGCGTTCGACGCGCCAGTGCGGCAGATTTTCGTCGCGGAGCTGGTGGGCGAGAAGGATTTGTCCAACGCCATCGCGCTCAATTCCACCTCGTTCAATATGGCACGCATGATCGGTCCGGCGGTGGCCGGCCTGACCATCGCGTCGGTGGGCACCGGCTGGGCGTTCCTGCTCAATGGCAGCAGTTTTTTTGCGGTGCTGGCCTCGCTGTTCTTCCTGCGGGTGTCGGGGCAGCACGCCAAGGTGCGAGCCTTGCGCACCAAAGGCAGCCTCACCGAAGGCCTGCGCTATGTGTGGGCGCGGCCGGACTTGAAGGCGATCCTGCTGATGCTGTTTCTGATCGGCACCTTCGGCATGAATTTCCCGATTTTCATCTCGACCATGGCCGTGACCGCGTTTCATACCGATGCACGCGGCTACGGCCTGCTAACCTCGACCCTGGCCATCGGCACCATCGCCGGCGCACTGCTGGCCGCCGGTCGCGAACGGCCGCAGTTCAAGTCCCTGCTCAATGGCGCCGCGATCTTCGGCGTGGGCTGCACCCTGGCGGCCCTGGCGCCGAACTACTGGTTATTCGCGGTCGCGCTGGTGATCATCGGTGTGGGGGCGATGACCTTCAGCAACACCACCAACAGCCTGATGCAACTCACCACCGAACCGGCGATGCGCGGCCGCGTGATCGCCCTGCGCGTCGGCGTGGCCCTGGGCGGCACGCCCATCGGCGCGCCCATCGTCGGCTGGGTCGCCGACCACCTGGGGCCGCGCTGGGCGCTGGTGGTCGGCGCGGTGTCAGGCATCCTGGCGGTGGGGGTGGCGGTCTACACGATCAAGCGTCAGCTGGATCGGCCCGCCTCGATTACGTCCGCCCCACCGAGCCCGACACCGGGAGATTCCCCAACAACTTGAGCCCGGTGCTCTTCACGAACGTGTCGTAGTCCATCGGTTTCTGGATGCGGGTTTCGGCGTTGGGCAGCACGTAGGCCCAGGCACGCTGGCTGGAAGCGTCATACACCAGCTTGAACAGGCGCGTTGGCACCCACACCCGGTTGTCGCCGATGGTGCCGTAGCCTGAATCGAACAGCGGCCCGGTGAACACATACACATCGCCGCCGGCGCGCTTGGCGAATTTGCGCACGTCGGCTTCGACCTTGCTCCAGATCTTGCGGTTGTTGGTCGGGTCCTGCGGGACCATGTTCGACAGCGCGAAGGATTGCGCCATGGCATGCGCGTTCGGCGCGTCGGCGGCCGGCGCCTGATGGCCACGGTCAACGGCCGGGTGCTGGCTGCGGTAGTCGCTCAACTCCGCACGGCCACCTTTGGGAATACGCGGATCGGGGTAGAACTGGTTGGTGCGTTCCTCGCCCTTGGCCTCCTGCAATTGCGCGGCGTTGAGGCGCTCGACCACCACCAGCGGGGTTTTGCTGGTTTGCGAGTACAGCACCGCAAAGGTGTCCGAACACAGCGCCAGCGGTTTCATCGCCGCCGGGACAGTCGCCGTGTTGATCGGATTTTTCGCCGGGAAAAGTTCAGCGCATCCGTCAAACGAGGCGCGTTGTTCCGAAGGCGTGTAGGGGTTTGCGGGGGTGCGGGCATCAACGGTGGTGGAGAACAAAAACAGGGCAGACAGCCCGACTGCAATATTGCGTAGGTGCATGGGTAAATCTTCGAAAGGGAATAAAGCGGCAGGCTCCGGCGCGCGGAGCCAAGTGGATGATATTTCGAGGATTATGGACTAACTTAAATCAGATTAGTGCCCGACCGCCGCAGGTTTACCCGCTCCCCGCGCACCCGGTTTGAAGGCATGGGCACGGGCCGCCCAAGTCAGCACCAACGCCACCCCGATCAACCCCAGCATCGCCCACGGAAACGCCGCCACGCCCCAGCTCTCCAGCAACACACCCCCGACCACGCCGCTGCCGGCAATCGCGCTGTTCCAGGCCACCACGTTGAGTGATAGTGCCACGTCCGCGCCATCTCCCGCCGCATCAGCCAGGGCGGTCTGCAGCAAGGTCGCGGCGCCGCCGAAGCTCAGGCCCCAGACTGCCACGCCGAGGTAGATCACCGACGGCAGATTGCCCAGCAGGCCGAACACCACGCTCACGCCCGCAAACAGCAGCAGGCTCGCCAGCACCGTGTTGCGCAGCAGCGGCTCGACCAGCCGGGCGGTAATCCAGATGCCGGCCAACGCGGCGATGCCGAACACCAGCAACACCAGGTGCACGCGCTCGGCCAGGCCGGCCGGCGCCACGAACGGGGCGATGTAGGTGTAGAGGATGTTGTGGGCGAGCATCCAACTGATCACCACCGCCAGCACCGGCCGCACGCCCGGCGTGGTCAGCACCTTGCCCAGCGACACGCGTTGATGCGCGGGCTGGGGCGCGAAGTCCGGGACTTTCACCAGCACCCAGGCAATCAGCACCAGGCTCACACCGGACATCAGGCCGAACGTGGTGCGCCAGCCCACCAGGCCGCCGAGCCAGGTGCCCAGCGGCACACCCAGCGACAGCGCAATCGGCGTGCCGACCATCGCCAGTGCGAGTGCCTTGCCCTGTTGGTGCGGCGCGACCATGCGCCGGGCGTAACCGGCCAGCAGGCTCCAGGCCAGCCCCGCTGCGACACCGGCGAAGAAGCGCGCCACCAGCGTCACGCCATAGTGCGACGACCACGCGGTGATGGAGTTGAACAGCAGGAAGCCGACGATGGTCAGCAGCAACACATTGCGCCGGCGCCAGCCACGGGTGGCGATGGTCATGGGGATCACCGCCAGCACCGAGCCTAGCGCGTAGGCGGTGACCATTTGCCCGGCCATCGACGGCGAAATCGCCAGGCCGTCGCTGATCAGCGGCAACAGGCCGGCAGGCAGGGTTTCGGTGACGATGCAGATGAAGCCGGTCATGGCCAGCGCGAGCAAGGCGCCGATGGGCAAACGTTCGGACGAGGCCGATAGGGTCAGTGAGGGCGTCACGGGATACTCCTTTGGGCAAGACTTAGATACTGATCGATATAAATGTTGCGGGCAGTCGCGACGCGTTGTCAACGACTTATGTATCGACTAGTATTTATCTCATTCCCCACCGGAGACCCGACATGGCACAAATGGGCCGCCCCCGCACTTTCGACCGTGAACAGGCTGTGGAACAGGCCTTGCACCTGTTCTGGCAGCACGGCTACGACGCCACGTCTTTGGCCCAGCTCAAGGCGGGCTTGGGTGGCGGTATCTCCGCGCCAAGTTTCTATGCGGCGTTTGGCTCCAAGGAAGCACTGTTCGATGAGTGCGTGCAGCGCTACCTGGCGACCTACGCCCAGGTCACCGAATGCCTGTGGGACGAAACCCTGTTGCCGCGCAAGGGGGTGGAGACTGCGCTGCGCCAGTCGGTGCGCATGCAGTGTGAAGACGGGCACCCCAAGGGCTGCATGGTCGCGTTGGGCGTGATGAGCGCGCCGAGCCCGGAGAATGCACGCGTGGCCGATGCGTTGACCCAGTCACGGCTGCGCACGCGGGCGGGGATCGTCGCGTGTGTGGAGCGGGCGATGCGGCTCGGCCAGTTGCCGCAGCACACTCAGCCGGCGGTGATGGCGAGCGTGTTTGACAGTTTTCTGCAGGGGGTGTCGATCTTGGCGCGGGACAACGTGCCTCATGCGACCCTCGATGCGGCGATCAGCCAGCTCATGCTGGGCTGGGATGTCGCCGCCTCTATCGCGCCGCCTTTGCATCCCGGTGCTGCATCAGAAAATCCACAAACGCGCGCACCCGGTGCGGCACATAGCGCCCATGGGGATACAGCAGGGTAAACGGCCGCGAACGGCCGCCATACGCCTGCAGCACTTGCACCAGGCTGCCGTCCGCCAATTCCTGCTCGACGATGAACTTGTAGGTCTGGAACAACCCCGCACCATGCTTGGCCAGGGTCACGCCGCCGAGGACATCGTCGGAACAGCTGTACCCCGCCTCCCCCGCGAACTCGTGCGCCTTGCCGTCCACCTGGAACAACCACGGGATGCGGCGCCCATTGCTCGGCAGTTCGTACTGGATGCATTCGTGGGTAGGCAAATCTTCCAGCGTCTGTGGGGTACCGGCGCGTTGCAGGTAGGACGGCGCGGCCACCACCACCAGTTCGGCATCTTCCAGCAGGCGTGCGATCAACGACGAATCGGGTTGCGCGCGTACGCGCACGGCCAGGTCATAGCCCTCGGCGACGAAGTCGATATTGCGGTTGCTGATGTGGATATCCACCGTGACCTGCGGATACAGCGCGCGAAACTTCGGCAGCAGCGGCAGCAGGCGATGATGGCCGTAGGTGGTCGGAATGCTGATGCGCAGCAGGCCGGAGGGCACGGACTGCGCGCCCATCACTTCCTGTTGGGCTTCCACCAGTTGGGTCAGGGCTTGGCGGCATTGCTCGAAAAACGTCCGGCCGCTGTCCGTCAGGCGAATGCTGCGGGTGGTGCGCACAAACAGCCGCGAGCCCAGGCGTTCTTCCAGGCGCGAGACGCTGCGGCTCACGGCGGCCGGGGTGACGCCGGCGACCTGCGCGGCGGCGGTGAAACTGCTGGCTTCGGCTGCCAGGCAAAACAGCTCGATACTGCCCAGCTGCAAATCTTCGAAATGACGCTTCATGAGGGAGGCTTCTGACTCAACGGCAGCGAGTAGCGGTTTGATGGATGACACGCCCTGTTTATCAGCAGTGCCAAGATAAATACAGCGTTCGGCACCGGCCACGCTTGCTTTCGCTGATGGCACACCGCTAATCTTGCGAATAATTCTTATCCGCAGACGTATCTTTCCATGTCGGCCAGCAACCTTCCCTTGAATCAGGCGGTCCATGCGCTCTACGCCGAGCATCATGGCTGGCTGTTCGGCTGGCTGCGCAAAAAGCTCGGTTGCCCGCAAAACGCTGCGGATCTTTCCCACGATACGTTTCTGCGCATCCTCGCGTCCCGCGATGCACTCGGCGCAATGCGCGAACCGCGTGCATTTCTGACCACCACCGCGCGCCACCTGATCATTGACCGCGCGCGCCGGCGCCAGCTGGAAGACGCCTACCTGCGCGAGCTGGCCCTGACCATCGAGATAATGGAGCAGTGCCAGCAGTCGCCGGAACAGATCCTCGTCACCCTGGAAGCGCTGGAACAGATCGCCTTTGTGCTCGACGGCCTGGCGCTGAATGCGCGGCAGGCGTTCCTGCTGTACTTCCTCGAAGGCCTGCGCCAAAGCGAGATCGCCAGCCGCCTGGGGATTTCCGAACGCATGGTACGCAAGCACCTGATGAATGCGCTGATGCACTGCAACCACGCGCTGGACATATGAGCACCGACCTCGACCAACAGGCCGCGAACTGGGTGATCCGTCTCAATGAGGGCAACCTCAGCGAGCGCGAGCAGCAGCAGTTCGAACGTTGGCAAGCCGCCGATCCACGCCACGCGGCGGCTTTCGAGCGCCTGCAAGGGTTTGTCGGGCGCTTGCAGGCGTTGCGCCCGCAACAGGCCCCGGTGCAAGCCGCGCTGGAAGCCGCACGCGTGCGCCGGCGCAACCCGGCCGGGCGCGTGCTGCTGGGGTTGCTGGTGGCATTGCCGGCGGCCCTGGCGTTGCGCGCGTACCCGCCGAGCTACTGGCTGGCCGACCAGCGCACGGCGCCGGCGCAATGGCAGCAGGTCGCCCTGGTAGATGGCTCGCAACTGACCTTGAGCGGCAACAGCGCCGTGGACCTGACCTTCAACGGCCAGCAGCGCCAGGTGCGTTTGCTGCGCGGCGAAATCCTGGTGCAAGTCGCCCACGATGCGACGCGCCCCTTTACGGTGGTGACCGACGACGGCCAGATGCGCGCCCTCGGCACACGTTTTACGGTCAAGCGCGAGGCGCCGGGCACCTTGCTGAGCATGCTTGAATCGACCGTCGCGGCCACCGACGCCGCCCAGCATCAGGCCGTGCACGTCAGCGCCGGCCAACAGGCGCGCATTACCCCGGATGCCGTGAAGGTACTGGGCAAGATCGACCCGCGCGCCACCGACGATGCCTGGAAACACCATCAATTGGTGGTGCAGGACCGGCCCCTGCCGGAGGTGCTCGACGAACTGGCGCGCCAATACGGCGGCCATGTGCAGTTTGATCGCCAGCAGTTGGCCGACCTGCGCGTGTCTGCCGTATTGCCGCTGGATAACCCGCGCCGTGCGCTGCAGTTGATTGCCGATGGCCTGCCGGTGCGCATCCGCGCGTTCAGCCCGTTGTGGCTGCAGATCGAACGCCACGAAAAATAGTTTCGCGTGCCGGGTTCCGCTTTTCAGGGTTGCCCCGTCAAGGAAGAAAGCACCTCAATAACAGGAATTTCTTCCATGCCGCGCCACTTCAAGCGTTCTCCGTTGCCCCTCGCCCTGGCGATCAACCTGGCCAGCCTTGCTGCGCTGAGCCTGGGCCTCTGCAGCCCGGTGGCGGCACAAGAGGCGGCGCGGTATGCGATCGCTGCCGGCCCCCTCGGCCCGGCGCTCAACCTGTTCGCGCAACAGGCGCATGTGGCGCTGCTGTTCGACAGCCAGACCGTCGCCGGCCTGACGACTGCCGGTCTGCACGGTGACTTCGCGATTGCCCAGGGGTTCGCCCAACTGCTGCGCGGCAGCGGTTTGCAGGCCGTGCAAGGGGCAAATGGCTACGTACTGGTGCCGACCAACACCAGCGGTTCGCTGGAGCTGGGCCCCACTGCAATCACGGGCCTGACCGAAGAAAGCAGCACCGAACACGTCAAGGGTTACGTGGCCACGCGCAACCTCAGTGCCACCAAGACCGACACGCCGATCATCGAAACCCCGCAATCGCTGTCGGTGGTCACCAGCGACGAGATCCGTGACCGCCAATCGGAAACCCTCTCGCAAACCCTCGACCTGACGCCGGGTTTCACCAGCCAGCCGACCAGTTTCAACCGCACCTCGGACCGCTTCCGCATTCGCGGTTTCGACGTCGAATCTGCCACCGGCGGTTCCCTGCGCGACGGGCTGCGTTTGCAGAACAACTCCTACGACGGCGTGCAGGAGCCCTATGGCCTGGAACGCGCCGAGGTGATTCGCGGCGCGGCGTCGGTGCTGTATGGGCAATTGTCGCCGGGCGGCCTGATCAATACCGTGAGCAAGCGTCCCAGCCAGACGCCCTACCACGAGGTCAACCTGCAAGCCGGGCAGAACAACCGCAAGCAACTGTCCGCCGACTTCACCGGCCCGCTGGGCGACAGCGACACCCTGAGTTACCGCCTGACCCTGCTCGACCGCAAGAGCGACACCGCCGCCGACCACATCAACAACGACAAGGTCTACGTCGCCCCGGCCCTGACCTGGCGGCCGGATGACGACACCTCGCTGACCCTGCTGTCGTTCTACCAGAAGACCGAGACCGGCTTCTCCGCGCCGCTGCCCTATCAACTGACCAAGGGCGTCGGCAGCGGCAAATTCCAGATCGGCCGCCACGACTTTATCGGCGAGCCCGACTACGACGAAATGAACGGCGAGATGTCGGCGCTGGGCTATGAGTTCGAACACCGCTTCGATGAGCACACACGCATCAGCAACAAGCTGCGCTACTACCAGTCGGATGTGACGTGGCGCTACCTGCAGGTCAACATCGGCGGCCAGAACATCACCAACGCGCAAAACACCGGCATCCTGCAGCGCCAATACAGCGACCGCCGTGAACGCTCGCGGGGCCTGGCCAGCGACACCAATATCGAGAGCAAGTGGCAGTTCGGAGACTGGCAGCACACCTTCCTGCTGGGCTTTGATGGCTACGACACCAGCTACGACTCGCACAATTTCCGCGGCGCCGCCCAGCCGTTGAACCTGGCCACCTACCAGTATGGGCAGCCGGTGGTGGTGAATCGCAACCCGGCCACCGACCGTGGTTCGCAGATCGACACGTTGCAAAAGGGCATCTACTTCCAGGACCAGATCAAGTTCGATGAACGCTGGATCCTGCTGCTCGGCGGCCGTCATGACTGGGCGGACCAGGACACCGAACTGTTCCGCAATTCGGCCAAGAGCAGCCAGAGCGATGAAGCCACCACCTGGCGCGCGGGGCTGGTGTACAAGGCCGACAATGGCCTGGCACCCTACATCAGCTACAGCGAATCCTTCTTCCCGGTGGCCGGCACCAACAAGGCCGGCGAAAGCTTTGTGCCCACCGAGGGCAAGCAGTATGAAATCGGTATCCGCTACCAACCCGAAGGCAGCGCGACCCTGCTGAGTGCGGCGGTGTACCAGCTGGAGCAGAAAAACGTCCTGAGCCAGGACCGCACCGATATCAACTTTTCGGTACAGGTCGGCGAAGTGCGCTCGCGTGGTTTCGAACTGGAAGCCAAGACCGAGGTCACCCCCGACCTCAGCCTGATTGCCTCCTACGCCTACATCGACGCGCGCATCACCAAAAGCGATATCGCCCGCGAAATCGGCCAACGCAGCGAAGACACGCCCTACCACCAGGCGGCCCTGTGGGCCGACTATCGCCTGGCGGCGCTGGGAATCCCGCAACTGCGCATCGGCGGCGGCGCCCGCTACAAAGGCACCACCCAGGCCTCCGGCGTGCCTTCCTCCATGCCCGCCTATACCCTGTACGACGCCCGCGCCAGCTACGAAATCGACCCGCACTGGGAAGTCGCGCTCAACGCCAACAACGTCACCAACAAACGCTACACCTACTGCGAGTTCGCGATTTGCCGGTACGGCGACGAGCGCCAGCTGGTCAGCTCGCTGACGTATCGCTGGTAACGGCGCGCCGCCGAGCAAAATGGGGAAGCGGACTGGTTGTGATGAGCAGGCCTGCTTTGTGGTGGACAGGCCCGTTTTTGTGGTGAGCGGGCTTGCCCCGCGTTGGGCTGTGCAGCAGCCCCAATAAGACCGCTGCGGTCTTTCAGGTAAATCAGGTACTCAGGTTTTAGGGGGGCTTCGCCCCCCAACGCGGGGCAAGCCCGCTCACCACAAAGGAAGTGTGCTCATCACAATAGGCTCACCCTTCCCTCTGCGATTCAAACTACTCTGCCAACAAACCCTCACTCAACGCATAAGGCTCGCCCTCAAACAAAATCTCCCACGGCCTGTGTGCTTGTTTATGGCAGCAGCAATTGTTGTGGTGAGCAGACCCGTTTTTTGTGGTGAGCAGGTTTGCTTTTTTGTTGTGAGCAGGCCTGTTTCTGTGGTGAGCGGGCTTGCCCCGCGTTGGGCTGCGCAGCAGCCCCAATAAGACCGCTGCGGTCTTTCAGGTAAATCCGGTTCTCAGGTTTTAGGGGGGCTTCGCCCCCCAACGCGGGGCAAGCCCGCTCACCACAAAGGAAGTGTGCTCATCACAATAGGCTCACCCTTCCCTCTGCGATTCAAACTACTCTGCCAACAAACCCTCACTCAACGCATAAGGCTCGCCCTCGAACAAAATTTCCCACGGCCTGCGTGCTTGTTTATGGCAGCAGCAATTGTTGTGGTGAGCAGACCCACGAGTGAGCAGGCCTTTTTTTGTAGTGAGCAGGCCTGTTTTTTTGTGGTGAGCGGGCTTGCCCCGCGTTGGGCTGCGCAGCAGCCCCAATAAGACCGCTGCGGTCTTTCAGGTAGATCCGGTTCTCAGGTTTTAGGGGGGCTTCGCCCCCCAACGCGGGGCAAGCCCGCTCACCACAAAAAAGCCCGCTTGCCACAATAGGCTCGGCCTCATCCCGCGATTCAGCCCAGCTCTGCCAACAACGCCTCACTCAACGCATGAGGCTCGCCCTTGAACAGAATCTCCAGCGGCGCGCTGGTGTCCAGGTGCCGATACAGCGCGCTGCGCTCGGCGAAGTCGCCGGCCAGGCGCACGGCGGCCGCTATGTACTCTTCATGGGTCTGTGCAATGCACCACGGCGCCAGGCCGACTCGGCGAAACAACCCTTCGTCGATATGCTCGAACACTTGCGGGCCGGTCTTGCAGACGCCCGGCAGGCCGACGGTCAGCGCGTCGATGATGCCGTTGGTGTTGCCGAACGGAAACGGGCTGAGGAACAGGTCGCAGCGGTTCAACGTGGCCATGTAATCGGCATAGGGCTGATGCGGGTACACCGTGGCATCGCCGACATACCGCTCGATCAGCCGCACCAGTTGCGGGAACAGCAGCCCTTGCGCCTGCCCCACCAGAAAGTGAAAACGCACGCGCTTGCCGCAGGTGTGCAACGTGCGCACGGCAATCGCCTCGCACGCGCGCAGGAAGGTCGGGTTGAGTTTCATGGTGGTGGCGGCGATGGCGACGTTGACCCACGGCGCATCCTCGCGCGCCAGCCGTGGCAACTGCACCGGGATTGCCGAGGGCCGATACGGCTGCCCGTTCGCCGGCAGTTGCAGCAGGCGTTCGGTAAAGCACGCGGGATCGCCGATAAAATCCGCTTCGACGCTGATCAGGTCAATATGCCGCGACGCCGTGGTCGCCGGGTGCCCGAGGGCGGCCACCTGCAGCGGCGCGAAGCGCAGGTTGCTGGCGAACAGGGTGATCTGGAACATGCCGACACTGGGCATGTAGAACACCTCGGGCCGGCGTGCACGGGCGATGGCCGAGATCTGCCGCAGGCAGGCAAACAGGTCATCCGGCTCCGACAGCTCGATAAACTCATCGAACACTGCCCGTCCGAGTTCATCCACGTTCGCCGCATACCCCAGCGCCACCACGTGGAAATCCCGCCGCGCCGCCTGCAACGTCAGCGAGTGCGTGCGGTAGATCGAATGCCCGCCGGAGAACCATTCGAGCAGCACCAGCATCAGCGGTTTGTCACGCACCGGCGCGGCAGCCGGGGGCACGCTGGTGATGCCCACGCTGGCGAGCTTGCGTTCGATCAGCGTATTGATCGAGGCCTTGATGCGATGGCGCTCGGGCAAGTCGGCGTAGCTGCAGTGCATGTACACGTCGTGCAGTACGTTGAGCGGCAGCGTGTCCAGGCTATCCAGTTGCTCCAGGCGCCCCGGCAGCCAGGCCAGCAAGGCCTCGCGCTTGGAGTGCGCGGCCGGGGTGCCGAGAAAGCGCGGCGACAGCAGCGCCATGCACAGCGCCGCCGCCAGCGTCGGGTTCTGCGCCCACAGCAGGTCCACGTCCAGCGGCAACTGGGATTCCGGCGAATACAACAGGCAGAACTTCACCAGGTCCTGCTCGGCCAGGCGGTAGTCACCATCGTCGGGCCCCAGCAGGTTCAGCGCGCGCAGGATGTGATCCGCATTGATAAAGGCACTCGCGGCAAACAGCGAGGACAGCCAGCGCTGCAGGTTGATCAACTGGCCAAAGCCCCCCGGGCTGAGGCTGAAACCGGGGTCGGAAAACAGTGCGGTGATCGCGCAGGTAATGCGCGTCAGCACGTGACTTTCCAGCTCGCCAGGACTGATTGCCGGCGACACACTGAGGGAAAACTGCTCGGAGAATTTGCCGTAGTTGCGGTCGATCAGTTGCAGCAAACGCACCAGTTCACGCGCGCCGCCTTCATGGTCGCGGGTGTAGCACAGGTATTCGAAGCCCTCCAGGGAGAACAGCGGCTCGGTCATAGCGGTCGCTCCACTTCGATCTGCACCTCATCGGCGTCCCGGCTGCGAGCAGTGAGAGGCTGGCTCCAGGCGCCGCCGACCATCTGGCTCTGATGGTATTGGCGCGTCGGTTCGGTACGGGTCTCCAGCAGGTTGTTGTGGATCAAGCCGCCGCGACTGATCAGCACCGCGCCGTTGCCGGTGGCGGTGATCGACGCGGTGCCGTTGCCTTGGTTGAGGTAGTTGCCTGACGGCGTATCGAGGTCCAGGCGCAGGGTGCCGTCCACCACTTGCAGGGTGTTGGTGCCGTTGTCGAAGCTCAAGGCGGCGCCACTGGCACTGCGCGCGGTGACGGTAAGGTTGCCGCTGCCGCCGGTCATCACGTTGTTGAAGCCGCGCGCGTTGGTGGCGTTGAACGACAGCCCCGGCCCCGCCCCTTGTGCGGTGCCTTGCAGGCGAATATCGCCGCTGCTGGAAAGCACATTGACCCCATTGCCCGCACCCGAGGCGCCGCTGCGAATGCTCAGGCCCGGTGCGCTGGAGGCCGGCCCCGAGGTGCCGCTCAAGGTCAGGTCGCCGTCCTGGGTGATCAGGTTGATCACCGAGCCGGTTCCGGTGGAGTTGACCACCGTGCCGGAGTCACCGGCACTGCGGCCCTCGATGAAGATATCGCCACCCGCGCCCGCGTTCAGCGTCACCACGCCGGTGGTCGAAGCCGCGAGGAACACACCTCGGCCCGAATCCGCCGCGCCCTGCACCGTCAAGGTGCCGCTGCCGACGCTGAGGGTTTGCGTTGACGTTGTCGCCGTCGAGCACACCAGCACGCCGCTGCCCGATACGGCGCTGCCGCGCAAGGTGAGGTTGCCGCTGCCGGTGGTGGCGATGGTGTTGCTGGTGCTGAAGATGCGCGTGCCATTGCCGCTGCCGAGGTTGCTGCTGTCGATGTTGATATTGCCGACACCCGAGGTCTGGAGTGTGCTGCCGCCAGTGAGCACGAAGGCATCGCCGGTGCCGGTGGTGCTGGCCTGCAGCGCAGTGATACTGATATTGCCGCCACCCGCATCCAGGGTGCTGCGGCTGATATTGATCGCGGTCGCCGTGGAGCCTGCGGCCAGGCTCGACGAGGTGGCGCCGCGCAAGGTGATGTCGCCGCCGCTGGTGCTGATGCGCGTGCCGTTGGTCAAGGAAATACCCACGCCATTGCTGACGTTGGTACTGGCCCAGGACGTCGCCGGGTCGAACGCGCCACTGATGGTGAGGTTGCCGCCGTTGGTGCTGATGCTCGCGTTGCTCAAGGCCACCGAGCCGTTGCCGCTGTTGTTGAAGTTGGACACCAGCGACACATTCAGGGTCTTGCCGGTGCCATTGCTGATGCTGGTGTTGGTCATCACGATATTGCGGTGGGCCTGCAGGGTCAGCGTCGCGTTGCCCACGCCCTTGACGTTGGACAGCACGTTGATGTCCCCCGAGGTGCCGGCGCCCGATGAGGTGGTCACCAGGATATTCGCGCCCTCGGACAACGACGCATTGAGCGTCGCCGAACTCAGGTTGGAACTGGCGCCGGCATTCGGCGTGAACGGAGAGCTGGTCGACGTGCCGCTGCTGGCACCGCTGGTGATGTTGATGTTGAACGGATCGATCAGCCACGTACCGCCCTGCCCCGACACCGCACTCAGGTCGACGATGCCGGCGATGTCCAGCGCGTGCCCGGAAGTTTCCACCAGCCCGCCACGGCCCTGGCGGCCGGCACCGCGCACGCTGATGTCGCCGTAAAATTGAGTGTTGTCCTTGGACCACAGGATGACTTTGCCACCGTCGCCGCTGCTCAAGGCATTCGCACTGATGCGCGCGTCACTGCCCATGAAGGTGCTGTCGGCCTGGTGCAGGTTGCCGCTGCCCTGGTAATCACCGCCCATCAACACCGTGCCGCCGCCGAGGTCGCCGTCGGCATCGATGCGGCCGCTGTCGAACAGGCCGACATACTGCCCGGTCATGGTCACGTTGCCGCCGCGCTCACCCAGCTGCTTGCCCGAGACATCGAGCACGCCGCCGTTGACCACCACGCCACTGTCGCCGCCATCGAGGATGATCCTGCCGTTGCGCTGTTGCAGGCTGCGCGCCTCGATCACGCCCTGGTTGTTCACCACATTGCTGAGCATGGCCTGGGAGTCGCGGGCGGTCATGGTCACCGCACCGCCGTTGGCGCTGAGCAGACCGCGATTGATCACGCTGGCGCCGATGGCCGGGTCGTTGACCTCGACATTAATCAAGCCGTCGCCGGTGAAATCCAGGGTGATTTTTTCACCGCCACCGAGTACCACCGAGCCCAGCCGCGCAACCACCGTGCCTTCGTTGCGCACCTGGCTGCCGAGCAGCGCCACACTGCCGCCGTCCCGCGCGCGGATAGTGCCCTGGTTGATTACCGCACCGCTGCCCTGGCCGGCAAACACGTGCTTGCCGGCCATGAAATCGCTGTTGGAAATATTCAGCGAACTGGCGACCAGCCCACCGACATCCACCATGGAGCCGGCGCCAAACAGCACGCCCTGGGGGTTGATCAAGAACACCTGGCCGTTGGCATTCAGGTGGCCGAGGATCTGCGAGCCGTCGCTGCCGGTCACCCGGTTGAGCGCCACTGACGACGCGCCAGGCTGGAGGAAATTGACCTGGGCGTTCTTGCCGATATTGAACGTGTCCCACGTGGCGATCAGGCGGTCGCTGCCCTGGTTCACCGTGAGGACATTGCCGTTGCTGGTGATGGTGCCGCTGCCTGCGACCACCTGGCCGTTGGTGGGCAAGGCATTGTTGTCCAGGGCCAGCGCAGGCATCGGCACCAGGCCGTACAAGGCGCAGAGCACGGCAAAACTCAGGGGCTTGAGTACAGGCAGTGCGGTGTGACGGTGTTGTTTGCTCATGGCCTGCTCCTCAGAACGAATAGTTGATGCCAGTGCCGATGGCGCTGATGGTGGTGCCCGCGCCCGGCGAGTAACCGCTGGCCGCGTAGACCCCGGTCAGGGCGAAGTTGTAGTTCGCCAGGGAGTTGTTTTTCAGCAGCACGTACTGGCTGAACACATCGATGTTCTTGGTCAGCTTGTAGTTGGCGCCGATGGCGTACTGGGTGGCGCCCATGCCATGGGTGTCACAGTCGACGGCGGTGGCGCGGATCATTTCGCATTTGCCGGCCAGCGCCTTGCCGTAGCTGGCCTTCAGGCGCCAGGCGCCGATCTTGTGCGACACGCCGAGCAGGTAGGCACGACGGCGGTACTCGGAGAGGTCGCTGGAGGTGGTGCTGTTATTGATCACGCCGTCTTCGGAGTACGACAGGTCATCGGCAATCGCCGACACCGTGGTGTTGCCGAAGGTATAGGCCAGGCCGTAGCGGAAGCTGAAGTCATCCGAGGAGGTACCGTCGGTGACATGCGTGCTGCTGCCCACGCCCCGCGCGTTGCGGCTCAGGTTGGTGATGCCGAAGTAGTTGATGTGCCGTTCGGCCGCCACCACGGCGGTGAAGCCCCGGTAGTTCCAGACCAGGCTGCTGCCGTAGATGTAGCCCTTGTCGACGTCGCTGGCGGCGCTCATGCCGTTGTTCGAGTAGGCCAGCTTGAGCTGCAGGCCGTTCCACTCCGGTGTCCAGTACTGCACCACGCCGGCCTGGCGCCGGTTGAACGCAGCGTCGCCATTCACCGAGGTGTCGTTGTAGCTTTGCGGGCCGTTGACGTTGGTGGACAAGCCGGCGCTGAAGCCCGGCGAGCCGATGATGTTGAAGTACGCGGCGCTGGTCTTGCCGTTGAACGGGTCGAGGCTGGTGGTGGCTTCTTTCATCGGCATGTCCCACACGCCGTAGAGCAAGGTGCCGTAGTCGCCGTTATTGAAGGCCGCGCCGGTGTTGCGCAACTTGGTGCTGGGCGACGCGGATTTCACCACCGAATCATCGTTGCTCTCGGTGTAGTTCATCGAGATGCCGTATTCGAGTTGCCACAGCAGCTTCCAGTCTTCACTCAGGCCGTAGCCGCCGTGCACACCGATGGCCGACACGTTGTCGCGGGCGCGCCAGAAGCTCGCCATGTTGCGCCCGTTGGGCGTGGCCAGGCGGCTTTGGTCGTTCGGCCCGGCCGAGGTCGCGCCACGCCGGTCGACGTATTCGGGGACGATGCCGATGCTGCCGTAGAACACCGTGTCGGTCTCGGCCACCTCGAAGTCTTCGCCCTTGGAGCCGATGTCGCTGGCCAAGCCGGCAAACGCCTGCGGCGAACCGGAGATCGAGAACCACAGGCGCTTGGCCGCGCGGTCGTCGCTGGTGGGGTCTTCACCCGGCGAAAACGCCAGGCTGGCGTTCATCACCAGGTCGCGGTGATAGAGGTTCAGGCCCACGCCATAGCCGTAGCGCGTGAGGGTATTTTCGCTGTTGTCCCACGGGTTCTTGTTGACCGTGACCTTGCCTGCATCGGCAAACAGCGTGCCCTCGGCAATCGCCCCGGACACACGCCCCAGGTACTTGCGCAGCTCCAGGCGGCCCAGCAGCCCTTCGTCGCCAGCCACTTCTCCGACCGGATACGCGCGCACGCCGTTGGGGCCACCGAGGCTGAGTTTTTCCGAAGAATCGAGGTTCTTGTCGGCCCACTGGCCGGTCAACGAACCGAACAGCGAGTAGCCGTTGCCCAGGTACTGCAGGCGGCTGAAATTCGCATTGGCCTTCTTGTAGCGCCCAGCGGCATTGGCGGTGAGCGCATCCAGCGCGGCGTCGGCAGGGGTGTTTTTATCCAGGTCGCCAATGCCATACGCCAGGCTCCAGGCATTGTTGCCCTGCCAGTCATCGCGCCAGTTGCCGTACAGCGTGGCACTGCGAAACACCGCGGATTTGTTCACGGTAAAACCGCCGGCCGAGTCTTCGAAACGCCGGTGATCCTCGGCCACGTTGAAGCTGATGTTGCTGTCGCGCGAGCGCAGCAGCGCGCTGTTGATAAACACCGAGGACACCTCGGCGGTGCCGTCCGCGTCCAGGCCCTTGAGGTTCTTGCCGATGCTGTATTCCAGCTCGGCGTAGTTGGCGCCCACCGAAATCCCGGTGGCACCGAGCGGCTGCTGGTAGCCGACGCCCTTGATGTCCAGGCCTTCGAAGGAGTTCTGCGAGGTGACGGTAAAACTGTCGCCAATCCCCAGTGCATCGTTGAGGCTGACGCTCGAGGTGAGGCGGTTGGTGCCGGTGTAGTAGTTGCCGTAGTTGTCGATGGCGGCGCGGGCGGTCCAGGCGGTCATTTCGCTGAGCTTGAGCACGATGTCGGCCGCGCCCGGCTGTTGCGAGGGGCGCAGGATGGCGTGCACCGACACTCCGGTGATGTCGGACAGGCGCAGCAGCACGCGCTCCAGGTCCTGCTCGCGGATGATCGTGCCGGTCGGCAATGCGTTGACGAACTGCTGCTGCACACCGGGGCGCAGGCGCACATTTGCGTCCGGCAAGGTGCTGACCTGGCCGATCACTCCTTCGGAAACGCCCACGATGACCTGGCCGTCCTGGATGTCCTGGGCCGGCAGATACGCCCGCGCCACCAGGTAACCCCGCGCCCGGTACAGCGCGGTGACTTGCGCCGCGGCTTCGCGCAGGCCGTCGAGGCCGAGGGTCTTGCCCACATAGGGTTGCAGCACGGCCTGCAACTGGGCAGCGCTGAGTTCGCGATTGCCGTTCACCACGAAGCGCTTGACCTGCAGCTGCAAGGTCGAGGCGCTGGCTGTGGGCGCCGGCTCATCACGCTGGCTTTCGATGCGCACACTGCCGGGCGCTGCCGGCTGGACGTTGTCCGTGGGACGCAGCACCGAGCGGCTGTTATCGAACAGGGTGCCGGACGATGGCAGCGTATCGGCCTGGGCATGGGCGGCGATCAGGGCAGCGGCCAGCAGCGACAACGCGCCAGGCCCCCAGGCGCGGGGCGCCCGGGTATACGGGAGAGGTTGGCTCATACAATGCTCTTATTGTTTTTATCGAGACGCGGCGTCAGGCAGCAGCGTTGAACTCAGGGAAACAGCATCCGCGCGACGGCTTTGTCACCCAGCAGGCGTGCCGCGTTGTGGCCGATCCCCGGGATCGTGTGCTGGGGGTGGCGCAAGGGAATCTGCCATTGGCTGGCCAGGAACTGCTCGTAGCTCACGTAGTTCAACTGGCGATCCAGCCGCGTCGCGCCCTGGTAGCTGGCCCCGCAGGAACTGTCCAGCACACGGCTGGTGGGGTTGTTGTCCTGGGCGCCGACCAGATAGGTGATGTCGCGCGCGGCATAGCGGGCAAACACCTGGCGGCTGGTCAGGTGCTGCTTGAGCAGGTACGCCGGCGCGCCGTCGAGGCCATAGCGGTAGCGGCTGTAGCTGGGGCACATGATGGTCACGACCGGCTTGAACACGCCGTCCTGCAGGCGACTGTCTTCGAAATACACGTAGCTCGACGGGCTGGCAACCACGTAGCGAATGCTCAGGCCATGGGCCTTGAGGCCGCCGTCGAGGTCATTCATCACCGCGTAGCGCTGCATCAACTGCGCGCCCGCCGAGTGGCTGACCATCACGATTTCCTTGAGCGCAGGATAACGCTGGCGATCGGACAAATAGGCGACCAGATCGTCCAGCACCTGGAACGCCGGGATGCCCTTGTGGCCGTACTGCGATTCGATGCCGTGCATCCACTTGTCGCGTGGCCACAGCGGCATGTCATCGCTGATGCCCGAGTCGGTCGGCGTGAGGAAATTCGGCGCCAGCAGCAACGTGCTGGTGTTCTGTAGGTGCGCATTGCCGAGCAGCTTGCGGCCGGTCTTGAAGTACTCGTCGCCGTCACGCTGCACGCCATGCAGGATCACCACGGCGCGTTCGATGGAACTGGGCGGGTTGTACAGGTCGGCGTTGGCGTAGACCAGGAACGGGTAGGCGTTGCCGTCATGGCCCAGGCGCAGCACCTGGCGCGCATCGGCCTCGGGCTTGTCGACGCTTTCGGTGTGCACATCGACCTTGGCGCAGCTGGTCAGCGTGCCCATCAGGGCCAGGGTACCCAGCAGGGTGGTGAAGGGTTTCATGGAGGTGGACAGGCGTATGAACATGACCGGGCACTTCTCTTGTTTTTTTACGAGCCTATCAGTGCCGTCCACCTATGAAAAATATCTAAATAACGGAGTTTGGATACTTTAAAAATATGACAGTCACTCGCTCACCGGCACTGGCTCGGCGATGGTCAGCAGCACCAGGAAGCTGGCGAACGAGCCGATGGCCATGAACAGGAACACTTGGGACCAGCCATAACTGTCGAGCAGCAAACCCACCAGGAACGGTGCTGCCGCGCCGCCCAACTGCCCGCCCATGTTGACGATGGAGCTGGCAATCGGGAAGGTCTTCTTGGTCGCCAGGCCCATCGGGTAAACCATGTAGGAGGAGTAGCCGATGCTGATCAGCGTACCGGTGAGGAACAAGAGCGCGGCATACAGCGTGGGGTCATTCGGTGAATTGATCAGGGCATACATGGTGCCGACCGTGGCTAGCGCCGAAAGCATCATCCCCGGCTTACGCCGCTTGCCCAGCACGCGGTCGGACAGGATCCCGCCGAGCAGGTTGCCGCAAATGGCGCCCACCCACGGCGCGGCCGAGACAAAGCCCATGTGCATGATCGAGAACTGCTTGACCGTCATCAGGTAGGTGGGAATCCACGACAACAGCACCATAGTGATGCCCACCTGGAAGCTGTAGCTCAGCGCGCAACCGACCACGTTCCAGGAGCGAAACAGGCCACGACTGGTGGCGATCGGCGCCACCGGCCGGACCCGGATAAACGTATCCAGGCGCTTGAAGTGGCGCTGGGCGCCTGCGGTTTTCTGGGTGATGACGTTGTTGCTTTCATCGGTGATATACGCCAGCTCACCGGCGTTCACAAAACGGCTTTGCGCGGGCTGGTTGGCCACCAGGAAATACCAGGCGATGGACAGCAAAATCCCCGGTACGGCGAAGATGTAGAAAATTTCGCGCCAGCCCCACATCGCCACGATCGCCACGCACAACGGCGGCACGATCACCGGGCCGAACTTGACCGCCGCAAGGAAGATACCGGTGGCCGTGCCCTTCTCTTTCGCCGGGAACCACTGGTTGATCGTCGAGGCGATGCCAATCGGCAGCGGGCCTTCGGCAACGCCGAGGGCAAAGCGATAGATCTTCAGCGCCAGCACCGAATTGACCGTGCCCATCAGCGCAGTGAACACCGACGTCGCAATCATCGAAAACGAGAAAATCTTGCGCACCCCGAAGCGGCTGGAGGCAAAGCCCGAGGGAATCTGCGCCAGGGCGTAGGCCAGCAGAAACACACTCAGCAGCGCCCCGGCCTCGGCGTTGGTCATGGGGTATTCCTCGCGGATAAACGGCAAGGCCACGCCGAGGTTGGCGCGGTCGGCCGACGCCACGGTGTACACGAGGAAAAACAGCCCAGCGACGATCCAGCGAAAACGCGACGGTTTTTCAGTGGTGGAGTCCTGAATACTCATACGGAATACCTGATTTTATTATTGGAATGTGCCGTGTGTGCCGAATCCGGGGTGCAGGCTCCCGCTGAGGCGTGCTGAAAGCCTCACGTCAGGTGTTTCTTCGGGTCCTTGTGAATCTCAGGCAGGAGTCATTGCCCGGTCTCGTGGCGCCGACTCTAACGCATATTGTTTTAGTTTTGTATTTTTTTATCGACGAACGGGCGACTCGCTGCGGCGCGCCATAAAGCGCAGGTAGGCCATGCGAATATGGGTCTGCATGGCGTGCCGGGCCAGCTCGCCGTCGTTCTGCTCGATGGCGTAGGTGATGTCCAGGTGCTGCTGCAGGCTGCGCTCCAGGTCCGCCGGACGGTAGAGGAAAAACGAGCGAGTGATCACCGGCATGTCGATCAGGGTGGCGAGCATCGACTTGAGCCGTTGCGAGCGCGCGATCTCCAGCACCTGGCCATGAAACGCCCGATTGGCTTCCTGCACACGCAGGGTCACATCCGCACCTTTGCCGGCGATGGCAGCTGCCATCTGCTCGTTGATACGCTGCAACTCGGCCACGTCCTGTGGCGTCGCGCGCTGGGCCGCGAGCATTGCCGCATGAGGCTCGAGCAGCTCGCGAAAGCTGAACATCTCTTCCAGATCCCATTGGGTCCAGCCGGCCACGAACACACCACGATTGGCCTCGATCACGGCCAGCCCGTCGTCCACCAGCTTCTTCAGCGACGCGCGCACCGGCGTGCGGCTGAGGCCGAACTCCTTGCCCAGCGGTTCTTCCTTGAGCTGCGTGCCGGGCTCGTACTGGCCGGCAATGATGCGGTTGCGCAAGGTCTCGTAGATGAGATCGTTGGCCATTTTTCCCTTCTGATCATTTGAATTTCAGCGGTTCTACCGTGGACGCCCCTGCCATGCAAGCAGTCGATTTCGTCACCTGCGCCCAGGCACCCTTCTGGCACTTTGTACAAAAATCGTTTGCAATCGGCCAAATTGTATTTTAATTGTATTGCCACCTGAATCCGGAGGCGACATGAAAATAACAATCGTAGGGCTCGGCGAAGTAGGCCGTTGCTATGCCCAGGCCCTGGCCAATACCACCACGGCGCAATTGCTGCTGTGTGAGCAACGCATTGCCCCGGCAGCGCAGACACTGGCGGATAACATCGGCGTGCCGATCCATTCATCCATCGGCGCGTGGCTGGCCGACTCGGACTGCTTGCTGTCCTGCGTGGTGGGCACCCAGTCGCTGGAGGTCACCCGCGAATGCCTGGCGCACCTCAAGCCCGGCGCCCTGTTCGCCGACCTCACCACCGCCGCGCCCGAACGCAAACGGATCGCAGCAGAGGAAGCCGCACAGCAACAGATCGATTACGTCGACGTGGCGATCATGGGCGCCATTGCCTACCTGCGCGAACAGACCCCGCTGCTGTGTGCCGGCGCCAAGGCCGATGCGCTGGTCGAACTGTTGAACGCGGCCGGTGCCCGTGCACGCGCCCTGCCGGCCAGCCAGCCGGGGGATGCGATCACCCTGAAGATCCTGCGCAGCGTGTTCACCAAAGGCATGGAGGCGCTGGCCGTGGAAGTGCTGCTGGCCGCCGAGCGCCAGCAATTGCGGGGGGCGCTGTACGAAGTGCTGGCCGATATCGACCAGGCGCCCCTGCCCGCCTTCCTCGAAATGCTCGTGTCGACCCATGTGGTGCATGCCACGCGGCGCCTGCACGAAGTCGAAGACGCCGAGCGCCAGCTCGCCTCGCTGGGCATCGCCAGCAGCGTGCTCGGTGGCGTGCGCCAGCGCTTCAGCCACAGCAGCCAGGGCCTGGCGGTTGAGCCGATCAGCGAAGAAAAACCCAGCCTCGACCAGGCACTCGACTGGCTGGGCCGCCACACCCCTGCCGCCTGAAAAACCGACCTTCAATAAAAACGGAAAGCATCATGCCTATCACCCAAGACCAACTCGACACCCTCAAGCAATTGGGCACCGCCACTATCCACGAAGCCCAGGGCCAGACAGGCGCGCTGGACAGCGGACTGCGCCCGGTCGACCCGAGCCTGCGCCTGGCCGGCCCAGCCCTGACGGTGGACTGCCGCCCCGACGACAACCTGGCCATCCACTACGCCCTGACCAAGGCCAAGCCCGGCGACGTGCTGGTGGTGGACGCGAAGGGCTTCATGGAAGCCGGGCCCTGGGGCGACCTGTTGACCCTGGCCTCGCAGAAACTCGGGATCGTCGGCCTGGTGATGAACGGCGCCGTGCGTGACGCCAACGCCATCATCGAAATGGGCTTTCCGACCTTCTCGCGCGGCCTGAGCATCAAGGGCACCAACAAGTGCCAACCGGGCAAGGTCAACGTACCTATCGTGATCGGCGGCGTGCACATCAACCCAGGCGACATTATTGTCGGCGACCGCGACGGCCTGGTGGTGGTGGAGCAGTCTCGGGTCGAGGAAGTGATTCGCCTGAGCCGCAATCGCGAGGACAAGGAAGATGGCATTCGTGCGGGGCTGGAAGCCGGCAAAAGCACCGTGGATCTGCTGGGGCTGGCGCCGACGCTGGAAAAATTCGGCATGCGTTGAGGTCGGCCGATTCGCCGCTAAGGCCGGTCAATCGCCAGGCAGAATAAAGGCGCTCCAAGGAGCGCCTTTATTCATTTCACCTTACTGCTCGCCGATGGATTTCACATCGGCCTTGGCAGCACCGCCAATCGCGATGCGTTTCGGCTTGGCTTCCTCCGGCACCACCCTGAGCAGGTCGATGCTCAGCAGGCCATTGGCGAGCTGCGCGCCCTGCACTTCGATGTGGTCGACCAGGCGGAACGACAAACGGAATGCCCGCTGGGCGATACCCTGGTGCAGGTAAGTGATGCCCTCATTGTGTTCGCGCTTGCCGCCGGCGACGGTCAACACACCTTTTTCCACCTGGATGTCCAGGTCGTCCTCCACCAGGCCGGCAGCCGCGATGACAATCCGGTAGTGATCATCACCGTGCTTTTCGACGTTGTGCGGTGGGTAGGTCGTACCGGCCTCGCTGCGAAGCGCCGATTCAAAAAGGTCGTTGAAACGATCAAAGCCAACGGAGTGGCGGAACAGTGGGGCCAACGAAAGCGTAGTAGCCATTGCAAAATCTCCTGAGTTTTCTCCAAGTGATTTGAGCCGCGACCCGTCTTCGGCATCGCGTAAGACCTAAATAGGTTCAGGGGGAAAAATTTCAAGCGGCGAAACGATACTTTTTTTAGCGTGATTGCAGGGGGGGTTCATAACGTTAACGCCGACACGCCAAGCCGACGCCATTCAAAAGATTTTCTCCCTCGGAACAGGCACACGACACTGCCTGTCGCTTCACCTATAGAGGATGGCTTCAACGTCTATTTTCCAGCGTGGGGTGTCATCTATGAAGGCTCTAGCCTGCTTTGCCATCGGCGTAGTTGTCGGTGTGGTCGTGATGAAAAATAACCAAGCGTTTGAGGAATTGAAGAAAGAACTTGAGCGCGAAAAGCATCGCAACCCTCCCTCAGGCGTCGCGTGATGCAAACACAGTGATGGCAGACTGCCCTTGGCTAGACAGGCGGTTAGTGTTAAAACGCCATCAATGGAATTGCTTGCAAGTTGCCCAGCGCCTGCGAGCCATCAAGGTTGATTCGAGCATTGTCGTCCTATGTCAGATCCAAAAGACCGGCTGTTCAGGCACTTGGCCCTGCTACGCCTGATCCCACGCGAACCGCGCAGTATCTCCACCGCGCAGCTGTTGCAAAAACTCAAGGCCGAACAATTCGACCTCGACCTGCGCACCCTGCAACGTGACCTGACCGGGCGGCTAGGCCTGGACTTTCCTTTGCTCTGTGACGAAAGCCAACGTCCTTATCGCTGGAGTTTTCCCAAGGATACGCCGCAATTCGATCTGCCAGCTCTCGATACGCCAACAGCACTGGCGTTTGCCCTGGCCGAAAGCCACTTGGGCAAACTACTGCCACCCTGTGTATTGAAATTGCTAGCCCCCCATTTCGAGTTGGCACAACGTCAACTTCAGAGCTTGCAGCACAACACCCTGGCGCACTGGGCAAAGCGCGTACGTGCCCTGCCCAATGGCAAAGCACTGCAACCGGCAACAGTGAACGATGCCGTGTGGTCCCAGGTCGCCACAGCGCTGCTCGAAGCACGACAACTTGAAATCGTGTACCAGAGCCGCAGCAAGGGCAATGACAAATGTTTGCGCATCCATCCCGCCGGGATGGTTTCACGACATTCGGTGAGCTATCTCCTGGGCACGGTCGTGGGTTACAGCGACGTGCGCCAATTTGCCCTGCATCGCATCCAACAAGCGACGTGCCTGGAAGTAGCGGCACAAGATCAGCCTGGCTTCGAAATCGATCATTACCTCCACGGCGGCGGCTTTAACAGCACCGGCCCGGTCGCGCAACACTCAATGATTGCCGACGTAGCCCCGACAATTGCCTGGCTGCTGAAAGAGACGCCGCTGAGCGCCGAACAAACTCTTACACCCCTGCCAGGAACTGATTGGCAACGGTTGCAGGCCCGCGTACCGATGTGTCTATGGTACGACAGCTGAATGATTTCATGACATGAGAGCCTGATCGTTCAGAGCGCTTTTTGAGTGTCTGCTTCTGGCCGATTGCTGCCTTTCGCGAAGGGCCGCTCAGGGTCGATAGCACCCGTCGTGACGGGTAGTTACTACGGGCCGGAAGCTACCGCTGTGCCCTATCGGCAGCTAGTGCACTACCAATGATAACCAAGCCCCAACGTAAGTCCGAAATCTCCCTGCGCGGTGCCCGCACCTGTCGCACGATAGGTCCACTTCCCACCCCTGGAGCGCGCCGTCAATCCGATGGCCAAAGCGGGTTCACCCTCGTACACAGCCGTTGCCATTGCCACCATCGACTTGCCCGGCGAGGACGCGACCGGTAACCCGGCGGTGGCCATCACCGCCGCAATACCGGCGTACACGTCCTGCCGCAGGCTGCTGACGCTACGGTCGGTATAGGCGTTTGCCTCAGTTAGCGACCGATTGGTAGCTTGGTTCGAAAGCCGCGTTGCCTGGCGGAAATTGACAGCGTCCGTGCCTTGCGCAGCCTCGGCTGCATGACTGATCTGACGCTCGGCGCCATACGCACCGACTGCCACGCTACTAGCACGTGTGGCTTGGGAACCCGCCCCCAGCGCCACGCTATTTGTCACGTTGGCGCCTGCTTGCGAACCCAGCGCAGTACTGTGTTTCACCTGAGCAGTGGCGCCAGCACCGGTGGCGACACTGCGCTCGCCTTCGGCTTGAGTCTGTGCCCCGAGCGCAACCGATTGGCTATCCGGACGCGTGGATACATTGTCGCCGGCTTCGCTCGCATCCACGGCAATGCCGGAAGACTGCTGGCCCAATTGCTTGGTCTGCTGATTCACTGCCTCCAGTTGGCGCCCGTTGACGGCATCAAGGCTGGTGGAACTGACCTCGCCGTCCTCAACGCCACCAACCATGCGCGAGCCTTGGCTGCCACTGATGTCGACGTGGGTCCCATCAGCAATGCCGGCCAACTGTATGTCACGACTGACCGGATCCTGGCGGGCATGCCCCACCTCACCGCTGTCCATTTGCTTGCGCAGTGTTTCAGCTTGCGCACTGACGGCATTCGATTGGTTGTCGGTAGCCACCATACGGTCATCGAGTAGACCGAATGCCTGCCCAATGGAGTCGACCTTGATCGACTGAGCCTCGGCACCGTTCTCGCCAGACTGCGTCACTGCGTAGGTGGAAGGACTCGTCGAACCGTCGGCGTTCACATTCGCAGCGCCGCCCATGGCAGTAGCCAGGAACTCGTCATGTACCTTAGCGGCGCCCTGGATGTGCCCGAGAACCGTTTCGCCTTGGGCGATACCTTGCAGCCTGGCGGCTGACTGGTCCGCGACCTGGCCGGCAAGAGTCGCACTGGCGTGTGCTGCGACGGCGCCATCATGGGCAGTTGCAGCGGCGGATTGTGCGGCCTCGGCACTGCCCTTGGCCGCTTCCGCGCGGCTCTGTGCAATGGCAGCGACGCCAGTCGCACCGACGGCCACGCTTTGCGCCTGGTCAGCCATGGTTTTCCCAGCCTGGGCAACACTCTGGGCTGCCACCGCCGTACGATCAACGTCATCCAACTGGCCCTTGTTCACCGCATCAGCCTGTGCGCTACCGGAAGCCAACCGGGCGATGCGAGCCGGCTCGCTGGCTGAACTGCGGCCTGCGTTGTAGACCCCGTCAATACCACTCCACTGCAAGGTGTCATCGCGCAGGCCCTGGATGTTATCCACCAACGCGTCCAGCTCAGTGGCCTGGGTACGCACGGCATCGTTGAGCGTGGAGAGATTGCCCGCCACCGCGTGCAGCGCCTCACCTGCATTGTCGTGGCTGGTTGCAGGCTGAGCACTGCCAGCGGCTGCGATCATGGGGATGTTATAGCCAGGTGCCGTGGGCTGGCCTTCAGCGTCTACGGTAGCGCCACCTCCAAGCAGCCGAGTGATGGTCTCGCGACTCAGGCCCGCAGCTGCTTTTACCGCCGAGTCCAGGCGCTCTACCACCGTTTGCCCGCCGTCCAGGCCGCCGAGCTGAACCGCAGCCACATCAGCGGTGGACCGAGCGGCGTTGGCAGTACCCTGGGCATTATCGGCCGTGCGCTGAGCGACCGAAGCGACGCCCAACGCCGTGTCGGCTGTCGCTTGTGCAGCAGCGGCACGATGACTTGCCTGCGTCGCGACGCCTTGCGCCTGGTCGGCGTCTGACTGCGCTACGACGGCGACACTCATCGCATCGATGCTGGCGCTGTTCGCTTGCTGTGCTGTGGTGTGGGCCGTGTCGGCCATACGCTGTGCCGTGTTTGCCGCATCCAGAGACGCGTTGGCGCGGCTCTGGGCAGCCAGGGCCTTCTGATTGACCTGCGAGGCGCTCAGCAACGCATGGTCGGCGGCGCTCTGCGCGGTCTGCGCAGCCGTTTGAGCGGTGGATGCCGCACCCAACGCAGCTTCAGCGTTGGCTTGAGTCTCCAGCGCGGCATGCTGTGTGCCGGACGCCGCGGCGGAAGCGGTGTCGGCACTGCTTTGGGCCGCCCGGGCAGAAGCCTGCGCGACGGTGGCGACGCCTAGCGCCCGGCTGGCGGTAGTGTCGGCAGCGCTGGCTGCTTCTTGTGCTGTCGACGCGACGGCCAATGCGGTATCGGCGCTGTTGCGTGCGGCCATGGCAGTGATATTCGCACTGGCAGCCGAGCCCTGCGCAGCGCCTGCAGTGTTTTGCGCGGCATCCGCAGACCGCTGCGCCTGCAAGGCTGAAGACAACGCGAGGTCGGCAGTGCCTTGTGCCCCGTCGGTGGTGGCCTTTGCGTTTTCCAGCGCGCCCAACGCGCTGTCTGCACCACGCTGTGCGACGTCGGCCAGGTCTTGAGCAGAAACGGCGGTGTCGTGAGCGTTTTTTGCGGTCCCTTGGGCATTCTGCGCATCGGTTTGCGCTGTGACGGCCGCTACACCTGCCGTGTCAGCTGTCTGCCGGGCGGTGGCTGCCGTTGTCTGGGCGGCGATCGCCGCGTTCAGTGCGGCGTTGGCTGAAACCTGCGCCGAGTCGACCGCGCCGAGTACGCCAGCAGCCGTGTCCTGGGCTCTGTCAGCCATGTCCTTAGCAACCTCACCGGCACCCTGGGCGGTCGACGCGACCCCCGCGGCCCGATCGGCGATTTCACGAGCGGCAGCCGCTGCATCCTGTACCGCGTTCGCGGCGCTCAGTGTCTGGTCGGCAGTGGCTTGCGCGGTTTCAGCGGCCACGTCGGCCTCCCTGCCCACGAGCAAGGCCGCATCCGCAGCGCGCTGTGCACCATCGGCCCTCTCCTGTGCACTTGAAGCCGCAGTGGCAGCCTGGTCCGTCCGGTCTTGTGCATCCGCTGCAGCGGCCTGCGCCGAAGTGACCGCATCCGAGACGGCATCAGCCGAGCGCAGGGCAGCTGTCGCGGCAGCTGCAGCCTTGTCCACGACATCTCCCACTTCCTTGACACGGGTTTGCGCCGCGCTGGCCAGAGCCTGCGCCGTCGTAGCGCTGGCGTGTGCCTGCGTGGCGGCGCCTTGGGCGGTCTGGGCCGAATGCTGAGCGCTTGCGGCAGCAACGTCGGCACGCTCAGCTACCGCCTGCGCGTTGGCGGCGGTCGTACCGGCCTTGCTGGCGGCGCTTGCCGCCGCGCTGGCGCTGCCCTGGGCTTGATTGGCGGCGGCAAGGGCACCCGCTGCCTCCTGGGAGGCATTGTTGGCCTGTGCCAACGATGAGTCGGCGGCATCCTTTGCCGCCAACGACACCTGATGAGCCTTATCCACAGCAGCAGTAGCGGTGCCGGCCGCCTGTTGTGCACGCAAGGCACTGCTTTCAACGCTGTCCAACTGACCTTTGTTGACAGCATCCATTACCGCCACGCCGGCAGCCATATTGATAATCGACGCGGGCACGCCAGCGTCCCTGTCGGCGTCATACGCACCCGTCTGGGGGTTCCAGTAGAACCTCCTGGTCGCCCTCAACACCTGGGATTTTTCCGAGATGTCCATGACGGAATCGAACACTTCACCCATGCGGTCATCAGTGACGTTGTGCGCTTTGTCCAAGGCCGCCAGAGCCCCCAACAGCGTGGTGGGCGGCGGTGTTCCCGGGGCAAGGCTGGTCAGTACAAGAGGTGTCGGTACTATCCGATTGCCCTGGGCGAGCGGGCCGGTTCCCAAGGCCTGTGCCATCGATTCACCGGCCGTGGTCTCACGTGTTCCAAGACGGCGGATCGCCTCATATCCCGAGAACAACTGGGCACCGTTAATGGCATCGGTACTTGTGGCGTTCACCGTCCCTGGAGCTACAAAAATCCATTGGCGCAATCGCGCCGCACTGCCGCCGCTGACCGTGCCGACCGCGCTGTTGCGCTCGAAGGAGTAGACGCGTCCATTGAGGGTCACGGGCGTAACTTCGCGCAGATCGTCAGTGGCCGAGAAGCTGCCGAGCGCGACACTCGCCCTCTGGGGGGCCTGGGCGCTGTAACCAAGTGCCAGGCTTTCCAAGTTCGATGCGCTCGCGTTCCTGCCGATCGCTACCGAGTTGTCCCCTCGTGATACTGCGAATCGCCCGCCGGCGAACGAACTCGCACCGCCCGCCTGCGCGCTCGCGCCGAGTGTAGTGGCATACTCACCTGAAGCAGTGGATGCCGAACCGAATGCAGTACTGAACGTATTGGAGGCCGTAGCGGTATTCCCGAACGACAGTGCATAGGGGTTCCGGGCCCTGGCGGTAAGACCTAAGGCCATGGTCCAGGCGGCTGTACTCTGGGCACCGCGGCCGAAGGCAAAGCCGTTATCAGTGGCAAGCGGGGCGCCAATCTCAATGCCGGAATGGCCAATCGCGATGCTGCCGTTGACACCTCCCAACATCAACCGCCCACCGTTGATATACAGCTCCCCGCCCAAGGAAAGCGAGGTTGCACCAACACCCGGTGTTCCTAACGGCCGATAGAACATCACGCTCTCGGTTTGGCCACCCTTGGCGTTCGAGTCACACTGCCCCGACTGACCATCCTTGAAATTCAAGTTTTCGTTCAAATAGGCTCTGTCGGCCCCGGTGCCTGCAGTATAAGTATTTTGGGGGTCATTGAGACTGACGCATTCGCCGCTGTCATTCGCATTGATGTGTACACCGTTGCCTGCACGGGCATCAGACACGCCCAGCAGCGCCGAAACCCCGGTAAGGGTCAGCAGGCCGAGAATCGGCCAACCGCGTGATGTGACCGCAAACTCGGGGCAGTAGAAGCCGCGAATGAGGGAGCGAAGTGAGTTGAGAGGAACAGCATGCGGACAAGCGACCTGCGAATCGAAACGCAATGTGACTTTCACGATGACTTACCTGAGACATTGACGGATGCGTCGAACCGAAACAAGGCACCACGGCAATCCGATGGCTGAGACGGGTTCCACGAGTGGTAGCCGCTACGACAGCGGGCAATGATTACTGAGGGTTATTGTGGACAGTGAGGCTGGTGGGGAACATCGGACTGCTCCTAAATCGGCAGGGAGGGTCAGACCCTCGACCTGCCGATATCAGGACCTACCATTCGTAACCCACGCCAACCGCCAGCCCGACACTTCCCTGGGCACTGCCCGAACCATTGGCCTTGTACGCCCAACGACCATCCTCGGTGCGCCCCGAGAGGCCGACGGCCAAGGCTGACTGCCCCTCGTAGACCGACGTTCCCATGGCCACCATGCTCCTGCCCGGTGTCGACGCCACAGGTAAGGCTGCCATGGCCATCGCTGACGCGATGCCGGCGTAGGCATCCTGACGCACTGCACTGATCTGGCTGTCGGTATAGGCATTGGCCTGTCGTAGGGTACGGTCAGCGGCCTGGTTGGAGATCTGCGTGGCCTGGCCGAGATTGACGACATCGGTCGCCTCGCTGGCGGCTGATACGTTGGTGATTTGCCGCTCCGCACCCGGCGCACCCACTGAGACGGTATTCGCCCGCTGGGCCTGGGAGCCGGCGCCAAGCGCGACGCTGCCCGGCGCATCGGCATTGGCACCAGCCCCCAGTGCAGTGCTGCGAGGCGCTTGGGCCACAGCACCTGCCCCCACCGCAACGCTGCGCTCACTGCCGGCCTGGGCGTTGGCCCCGACAGCCACGGCCTTGCTACCCGGCGACACCGTTGCCTTTTCATTGCCTTGGGTGTCAACAGCGATGCCGGAGGCTCGTTGCATCAACTGCTTGACCTGCCGGTCGACGGCGTGGAGTTGTCGGCCATTGACGACATCGGTGCTGTCGACGCTCAAGGCACCCTCCTTCACACCCGTCAGAACACGAGGTCCCTGCGTACCCGTGAGATCGACACGAACGCCGTCAGTGTCCCGCGCCACCTGGATGTTCCGGTTGAGGGAGTCCTGGCGAACCAGGCCGACCTGTCCGTTGTTCACCTGCTCGCGCAAGCTGGCCATGTTCGCTGTGGCCTTGTCGGCCTTGCCGTTGACTGCATTCAGCGACGCGTCGAGTGTTTCGATAGCCTGCCCGACGTTGCCGGCCTGGACCTGGCCAACGGGGCCACCCTCAGAGTCGATCCGGGTCACAGCGTAGGCCGGTGCTTTCAACGAACCATCCGCGTTGACGGCAGCACCACCGCCCAGCGCATCAGCCAATGCCTGTCGGCCTGCGTGGTTCGCTGACTGTATGCGATCAAGCACGGTTTCACCATCCTCCAGCCCCTGCAATTGTGCTGCTGCGCGCTCCGCCACCTGGCCAACCTGACTAGCGAATGTGTGAGCAGCGTTTGCGGCCTCACGTGCGTCAGCAGCAGTGCCGCCAGCGGTATCGGCAGCATATTGCGCGGCATCAGCGGCGGTCTGGGCGAAGGCAGCAGCATCCATCGCGCCATCCGCCGTCCCCTGGGCCCGAACCGCTGCCGCCCGGGCTGCGTCAGCGGCGCTGCCGGCCTGCGATGCGGTGGTCGCGACGGTATCGAGCTGTCCCTTGTTGACGGCATCGGTTTGCGCAACACCGGCCGCCAGGTTACCGATACGTGCCGGCTCACCGCGATCAGCGCCACGACCCGCGGTATAAGCACCGCTAGACTCGTCCCACACAACGCTGTCGTCACGCAGCGCCCGGACATCCTCATCCAAGGCACCGAGTGCCGCGCCTTGGCGGTTCACAGCGGTGTTGACCGCGCCGGCATTGCGGTTCAAAGCAGTCAGCGCATCGCCCACGTTGTCCAGGGTTTGAGGAGCGGGCTGAACGCTGCCATCGGCGTTGATCTGACTGATTGCATAGGCCGGCGCCGTCGGCTGTCCATCGGCGCCCACGGTGGAGCCTCCTCCCAATGCCTTGGCGACGAATTCACTGGCCGCACCTGCGGCGCCTCGAATAGCCGCGTCAATGCGCTGGATGACAGTCTGACCGTCGTCCAGGCCCTTGAGCTGACCAGCAGCAATGTCGGCTGTGGCCTTGGCCCCATCGGCGGTGCGTTGAGCCGCGTCCGCTCCTTGCTGGGCATTGTTTGCTGCGCCCAACGCGTTGTCGGCGCTGGCCTGTGACGTTGATGCAGCCTGCAACGCATCGCTTGCCGAGCGCCCGGCGGCGTCCGCGGTGCCCTGGGCCTTGTCTGCCGCGTTGCGCGCAGACGAGGCCGAAGCCAGGGCGGTATCGGCGGACCTCTGCGCGGTTTCAGCGGTTTTCTGCGCGCCGGAAGCCGAGCTCAATGCCGTGTCAGCCGTGCCTTGGGCAGCATCTGCGGCGTGCTGTGCCCGGGCCGACGAGGCCAATGCGCTGTCAGCTGTACTCTGGGCGTTGCCCGCCACGCTTTGCGCGCTGGCTGCAGCGATCAGCGCTGCATCGGCCGTGCCTTGGGCCCTCTCAACCGCCTGATGCGCCGTGGAGGCCGTGCTCAGTGCCTGGTCTGCGGTGGAATTGGCGGCGTCGGCCGTGCGCTGTGCCGTGGAGGCAGCACCAAGGGCGGTGTCCGCCGTGCCTTGCGCGGCATTTGCGGCCTGTTGTGCACCAGCCGCCGAACTGACGGCGGTATCCGCGCGATCCTGAGCCGATTGAGCGGCAGTCTGCGCCCCTGTCGCCGTTGCCAATGCCGAATCCGCCGCGCTTTGGGCCGCGTTGGCGGATTGCCCGGCACCCTCGGAGGCGCTGAGCGCCTGATTGGCTGTAAGCTGCGCGGCATCGGCGCTTTTCTGCACCACGGCGGCCTTGTCCAGCGCCGTCTTAGCGGTGCCTTGGGCCACGTCGGCAGCCTTGTGAGAGCTGGCGGCTGCAGCCAAGGCGGCATCGGCGGAGCCCTGGGCGGCCGTAGCGGTTTCGCCGGCTCGAACAGCCGTGCCCAACGCCGTATCGGCAGAGCCCTGCGCAGCATTCGCGGCTTGTTGGGCGCTGGAGGCCGTGGTCAGCGCGGTATCGGCAGTGCCTTGGGCCGTCGCGGCGCTTTTTTGCGCTTCAGACGCCGAACTCAGTGCCGTGGTGGCTGCCCCTTGTGCGGCTTCGGCCGTCGTCTGGGCAGTGACTGCCGAGCCCAGGGCCGTGTTGGCGACACCCTGTGCGGTTTCGGCCGTCTGTTGTGCAGTCGCAACGGCCTCTTGCGCCTGTTCGGCGGTTCTCCGGGCAGAGTCTGCAGTTTTCTGGGCGTCAGCTGCGGAGTCCAGCGCGGTACTGGCCGTCCCTTGCGCCGCGCCTGCGCTCTTTTCGGCGCTGTCGGCCTTGGCCAAAGCGGCATCGGCAGCTGCTCGCACACCATCTGCCGCCTTACGGGCATCATCGGCACCGGCCAACGCCGAGCTCGCCTTGCCCTCTGCTGCCTCTGCAGTTCGCTGCGCCGTCGTTGCGGAATTCGCCGCCACGTCCGCTGCCGCCTGCGCGGCCTCGGCCAGTTGCTGCGCACCGCTTGCCGAACCCAGTGCCGAGTTGGCAGTGCCTTGGGCAGCATCAGCTGTCGCCTGTGCGGTTGATGCGGCTCCCAGCGCGGCAGTAGCAGAGCCTTGCGCGGTGTCTGCGGTTTTCTGTGCTGCATCGGCCGAGCTGGCGGCATCCTTGGCGGTGCTCTGCGCATTATCTGCAGTTGCCCGTGCTCCCGCCGCCGTTTGCAGGGCCGCGTCGGCCCCCTGTTGCGCTGTATTTGCCGTTTTGCGGGCTTCGTCGGCGGTGGCCTGCGCCGCGCTGGCACCAGCCAGCGCGCTACCGGCAAGGCTGTTCGCATTGTTGGCGGTACTTTCCACGGCGTCCAACTGGCCCTTATTTACCGCGTCAGTTACAGCCACACCCGCAGCCACATTGGCAATGCGGTTCTCAGGGCTGGCGCCTTCACTGGCCGTGTAGGCTTGCAGGTCCTTGTTCCAACGCAGGTATTTCTCGGCCATCGCCAAGCGGACTTGCTCTGCCGTTTCGTTGGCCAGTTGATCGACATCATTCAAGGCTTCCTGCGTACCTTTATGGGCCTGATCCAGGGCCTTGATCGCCCCCACCACCGATGTGGGCTGTGCCACGCCAGTACCCAGGCTGGTCAGGGAAAAGGCCGGCAGCACCACCTTGCCGTCCTTGACCGCAGTACCCTCACCGAGGGCATCCGCCACCGACTGAGTGGCCGCCAACTCCCGATCCCCGAGCTTCTGGATCGCATCGTAGGCAACGAATAACTGGGCGCCATTGACGCCATCGGTGCTGGTGTTGCTTACCGCCCCGGGGGCCATGTTGATCAGTTGGCGAGTCTGGCTGGCATTACCCAGGCTGACCACGCCCATGGCCGACGTACTATCGACACTGTAGGCAGTGCCATTGATCGTCACCGGCGCAACCGCCTTCAGGTTTTGCGTCGTTGAGCCACTGCCCAGTGCAACGCCGTAATTATGTTGCGCGCTGGCCTTGTTGCCCAAGGCAACCCCTTCATTACTGCTGGCCGTAACGCTGGCCTCGGAGCCCACCGCAACGCTGTGGGTGCCGTCCGCTTTGGCGTCGCGACTCGCGGCAAAAGCCCCGCCGCCACTGGCCGATGCACCGGCGCCCACAGCCGTGGCCCGCTCTCCCGCCGCCGTCGTATTTGCGCCGATAGCCGTGGCGTACTGATTCGAGGCCTGGGCGTTATAGCCGAATGCGTGGGCATAGTCAGCCAGGGACTTGGCCTGGAACCCCGCCGCCATGCCCCAGCGGCCGAGGCCTTGGGCCCCATGACCAATGGCAGCCCCGTCGGCGCTGGCTTGAGTACTCTCGTTACCAATCGCCATATTGCCGCCGGGCTGCCCGAGGATCACCCGACCGCTGTTGACGAACAGTTCGCCGCCCAGGGTCAGAGAGGTCGCCCCTACGCCAGAAACGCCCCCTGGACGGTAAAACAGTACCGAATCGGTCTGCGAACCCTTAGTCGCGGAATTACACTTGCCCGAGGCCTGATCCTTGAAGATCAGGTTTTGCGCCAGATACGTCGTGGCATTGCCATCGTTGTTCTGCGGATCATTCAAACTTACGCACTGGCCGTCCGCATTCGCGTTGATGTGCACACCATTCCCGGCATGGGCTGGTGCACTCAGCAATGCCGTTATGCCGGTCAGGGTCATGACCCCCCATATCGCCCAATCCAGTTGAGGGCGTGGTGACTGACAAGCACCAGGTGCATGGCAATAACGCATGCGAACCCAGTAGCGAATCGGATTTAACGGAGCTGATAGCAGGAACGCAAACGGCAAGACTGAACGCGACGTGACTTTCACAATAACTCACCCTGTAGCACACACATCGTCAGGTATGAGGCCTCACGAAGTGACATTGAAGCGCAGAAACAACAGCTGTCGGCGACAGCGTGCATGCACTCGTTCTGTAATGCCCGCACATGCTGCGAGCCGCCATGAATCGGGGTGAATTCTGTAGAGCGCTCGCAAATACCGATATCGGACTGCTCTTAAATTTCGGATCAGCGCAGACCGGAACCCGGACAGGGTTCAGCCACGATTTAGTCCCAGTCTTATATTTCTCTCACACCGCCTTTGCTCAAATGTGGCCTCACTACAACCACCGAGCATCAACAGATGGCAGCCCAAGTCATCGTTCCCTCCGAGCGCGCCCTGCAAAGCCTGGTCATCCTGGCCAGTGACGAGCAGTACGCCCATCGCGTAGCCACGCAGCTCAACGGGAGCCCCCTTTTTCATATCGAACACATCGATTCGTTGAGCGAGTTAATGACACGCTTGCGCAAGCAGCCAGTCGATATCATCGTCGCACAGGTTCACGCCGACCACGTCGACAGCTTGATGTTGCCGTGCTGTGTCAGTGACCTGAATGCTTCCGGGCTGCTATACAGCATTCCGCATATCGTCTGGACCGCACAGCCACAATCCGAACTTGCGCTCACCTCAGGGTTACTGACCGCAGGCATTGAGCAGGGCTGGACGCACACCCTCAATGGCGTCTCGACGGCAGCCCTGGCTTCCCATGCACGCCTAGCCAGGGCTTCAGGTATCCAGGTCGAGATCGCTGTTGAACAACAACCCGAACAGCTCCTAGCAATTATCAGTCAGTTGGCAAACACCGCCCATCCGGCGCCGCGCAGCCCAAACGAGGAAAAACTGGAGCAATTGCTAAATGACGATGAAGTGATTGCGGCCCTCTCCACAGGAGATGGATTAAGAGTGGTCTACCAGCCTCAATACGACCTGGTGACACGAGCAGTCGTCGGGGCGGAGGCTCTGATTCGCTGGCACCACCCGCAGCATGGAGATGTGCCACCCTCGATCCTGATCCCGATGGTAAATCAGCTTGGGCTGGATCTATTGCTGTTCAGCTTTATCGAAAAGACCGTGATCGACACTCTGGGCAAGTTAAACCGTGCAGGCATTGAGATCCCCATCGCCATCAACGCTTCAGCGCGAACGCTCTGCGCCTATGGCCTGGCCACGCGACTCGCGCAAAAGATGCACCGGGCGGGATTGCCTTGCAAACGCCTAAAAATCGAGCTAACCGAAGACCTGGCGCCCGACAGCGAACTCGCCCTTTCAGCCTCGATCACCGCTTTGCGCGCCAAAGGCTTTCGGGTCTCCCTGGACGACTTCGGTGCAGGTGCTGCAACGTTGTCGCTGCTGGCGCGCATGCCGTTCGACGAGATGAAGATTGACGGTGCCTTGGTACGTGCGCTGGGGCAGTCCGCACACTCTTCAGAAATCATCTCGGGCATCGTCGGTCTAGCCCAGCTATTTAATATCAACCTGGTCACCGAGGGTATTGAAGATACCGAGAGTATCGAGTTGCTGAGCAAGCTGGGTTGCAACGTTGGGCAGGGTTTCGCCCTGGCCCGGCCGATGGAGAGTGATGTCTTCCTGAGCATGATCATTGCGTAGTGATGCGTTCATGCGCATCGAACCTACAAATGTGATCTCACGCGCGCCGGAAGTAATCAAGGCGCTGCTCAATGATATTTACAACCCCTGCTGGAGCCAAATTGATAGATGGTCTTTAATCAACTGGTTAACCGGGTACTTTCGAGTGTCCATCGGCAACCATGAAAACCATACGCATAGCGATCCTTGATGATCATGCAGTGGTACGCCACGGCCTTGTCAGTCACCTCGCCGAAGAGTCGTCCATCGAGATTGTTGGCGTCTATGAGACCAGCCGTGAACTGATACGCGGCATGGCGACGATGCCTGCCAACGTCTTGCTGCTGGACTTTGCTCTGGGTCGGGATGAACTGGACGGTGTCTCCCTGATTCGCGCCTTGCGGAGCCGCTTCCCTGACTGTCGTATCCTGGTACTATCGAGCCATCATGAGTCGGCCACGGTGTCGCTTGCCTTGCGTGTTGGGGCGCGAGGGTTTGTAGGAAAGGATGAGGGCTTGGGAAGCCTGCTGAAGGCGATTCGTACCGTTGCCTCGGGCGCTATTTACCTGAGTGTCGACATGTCTTACCAAGTGGCCGATGCGGCCAGGCCAGACGAATCGACACAAATGTCGATCAGTGATAACGCCTTGCAGCGCGCCGCCTTGTCGGCGCGGGAGCAGGAAGTGATCCGCTGTTATCTGGAAGGCATGACCGTGACGGAGATCGCCGAGAAGTTCAATCGCAGCATCAAGACCATCAGTACGCAGAAGGCCACCGCTTTTCGCAAGCTTGGGGTCACCTCTAACAACGGCTTGTTCAAGATCATGAAAACCCTGGACTAGACATGATGACCAGGAACTGCGTTCGTTGGGGCGCCAGCCTGTGCCTGTTGATGGCCGCGACATGGGCTAATGCCGGCGCGCGATTTCCCGAACCTGATTTAAGCGTCGAGGAAAGAGTCTGGATCGAACATCATCCGGTATTGCGTGTCGCCGTAGTGGGCAGTCTTTCCCCTATCGAATACGTGGAGAACGGTCGCCTCAAAGGGCTGTCGGCTGAGTATTTGCAGCTGATTGCAGACAAGACCGGCATGAAGATCGACTATGTTGCAGCTCACTCGATTCAAGAGCGCATAGAGCTCCTGACAACTGGACAAGCAGACCTTATCTCCACCTTCAGGCTTAATGGGCCCGGTGTTAAAGACCCCCGACTCCTGCTAACTTCAGCCTATTTGAATACCACTACGGTCATCATCACCCGCATCGGACGCCCGCCTCTTTTCGAGGCTGAACAGCTGGACCAGCTGACCGTGACCCTGCCCTCCTTCGATCGATACAAAGATTTCCTCGCGACGAAGGCACCTGGGGCGAAATTGATCATCGGCGGCAGCGCCCTGACGATGCTGCAGCAAGTTGCCGAAGGCACCGCCGATGCTGCGGTGGCCACTGAAGCCTATCTGCTGCCGTTCCTCTATCGCCAGTTCCAGGGCCAATTGCAGATATCCGGGGTGCTCACCGGTATGGCGTCGCAAATTGGCATGGGCACTCGGAAAAACGAGCCTTTATTGCACTCAATCATCCAGAAGACGCTCGATTCGGTCACCCCTGACGAAGTTCGCGTCCTGCACGCCAATTGGCTGCGCGAACATGCCACCCAGGACCTGACGATAAGGGAAGTTGTGTCCCACTACCCTCATGAGATCGCGTTAATTGTCCTGGTGGTAGTGCTATTGCTCATCACGATTTACCAAACCCAGCGCATGCGCCAGCGTGCCGAGCGCAACGAGCGGGAAAAGGCGATGTTCCTGGCGGTCATGAGCCATGAAATCCGCTCGCCGATGAATGCGGTGGTGGCGGCCGTCGAACTGTTGCGTAACACACCGCTGGACAAGCAGCAACAGCACTTTGCCGACCTGGCCAACCACGGCGCGCAATCGTTGTTGAGGCTGCTCAATGACGTACTGGATATTTCCAAGCTTGATGCCGGGCAGGTCAAGCTCGAATACGAGCCGGTGAACCTCGGCACCCTGGTGAATAACATCGTTGACCTGCATCGCTTGCGGGCCCGGGAGAAGCATTTATCAATCAGCGTCGATGGCGAATCCCACCTGCCACTGTTGATGCTCGACAGCGCCCGCATTGGGCAGGTGCTGCACAACCTGCTGTCCAATGCCATCAAGTTCACCGAAATCGGCGGTGTGGAAGTTGCCTATGCGATCAGTGACCTGCCTTCGTCGCGCAACAAACAGTTGCGGTTGACCGTCACTGATACCGGAATCGGTCTGAGCCCGGAAAGCCAAGTGCGCCTGTTCCAGCCTTACAGCCAGGGAGCACAATCCTATAAGCGCTCAGGTGGCACAGGCCTAGGGCTGGTCATCTGTCGCGACCTGCTTAAACTCATGGGCGGCACCCTCACGCTGGACAGCTCGCTGGGCAAGGGAACGCGCGTTGAATTGTCGCTGACCGCGGAGTTGGCACCGCCCGACTCGACAGAGGCTGAAACCGTGCTCCCCGCCACGAACTGGTCAGCGACATCCGCACCAAAGCCCTTGCGCATTCTGGTCGTGGAGGACACCGTCGCCAACCAGGCGGTATTGCAGGCACAGATCGAGGGCTTCGGCTGCACGCCGGTGATCGCCAGGGACGGCGCCCAGGCCGTGGATTGCTTCGAACAAGGCACCTATGACCTGATCTTGATGGACTGTGACCTGCCGGACCAGGACGGCTACTCGCTGACGCGCCTGTTCCGCATGATCGAACAGGATGCCGCGCAAACGCGCTGCCCCATCATTGCGATCTCCGCCTCTACGGGCAACCAGCATGTCGCCCGGTGCTTTGATGCCGGCATGGATGGCATCCTCAGCAAGCCGATCAGCCTTGGCAAGTTGCAGGATGCAATCGAGCTATGGTGCGGCGTGACCCTGACGTTACTGCCACACCCCTTCGCCCAACGGCAACCTGTGGGCCACCAGCAGATCCTTGAAGCATTGGAACGGGATCTACTGGCGCTGCTTGAAGGGATGGTTCTGCGCAATCTGGAACCGGCCCTCCACGCAGCCCACCGTCTTCACGGCGCAGCACTCAGTGTCGAATGGCCAGATGTGGCCCGCCAAGCGGGACAGCTGGAGGCCCTTCTCAGGACTGCCACGCCGTGGAGCGACCCAACCTACGCCACGACCTTACAGGAACTGCTTCTTGGGTTTCGCTCCACCAGCTTCAGTCACCCCGTTTTCGACCCGCCCGCCCCCCCTCCAGCAGATTGAGATTCTGGTCTGTGAATTAAGAGCAGTCTGATTTAATTCACCGCCCTCCCCTCCGAAAATCGGTCTTGTCAGCTAAAGACAAACTCAACCACTCCCAAGGCTTGAATGATGGATCCTTTGCACGAGATTCAAAGACGGCAACTAAGGCTGATAGAGTCCGCCTCCGTTAACGAAGCTTGCGCCGTTGACTTGCTGAGTCTATTGCGCAAGTTGACCGCCGCTGAAGCCAGTAATGTCCTAAATATCGTCACGCTGCTGCAAAGCGAGGCGGAATTTTTGCGCGAACTTTCAAAGGAAATGGCCACGCGAGAATATGAGGCACTGATCAGTTAAACCCCTGCCAAATTTCTCCATCCCGGCAGAGAAGCTGTTCAGCTTTGTCGCTCGTACTGAAGGTAGATGTTGGAACTGCCAGGGCGATTCAGATTGCTCAACCGGTTGAAAGGATCGTTGGAGTGAATCAGCGAGAGATTGGGAATGCAGGTTTGGGAGATGATCTGGTCGGCCCGGGTCTCATTATTCGCGATCAGTTGAGAGGTGCCGCCTAGCGCTTCATGCGATAGCGCGTAAAACGACGACAGCGATGGCTGGTTATCAAGATCAACGAGTAGGGTTCGAAGACCTGCATCGGCGCAGAACGCGCCTAGATTGGCGCCTACCGTGGTTTTACCCGGTCCGCCCTTGGTTGAAACGATTGCTGCGATTTTCATACTGCTTGCCTCTGAATCGAAGGATTAGAGACAGCTTCATAAAGGTCAAGCTATAGGCTGATTGTCAGGAGAAAACGCCCTGAACGAAAAAAGCCTGCATCTCTGCAGGCTTTTCTCAATGTCTGGCTCCACGACCTGGACTCGAACCAGGGACCCAATGATTAACAGTCATTTGCTGGCTGTTAGGCGCACAGGGGCCACGAAAAACGTGGTGGAGAGATGGGATTGCTGCATAGCGTGATTCGCATGAATGCGTCACGCCAGGAAAGTTAGTCGGGTTGGGTTGGCTTGTCAAAGCTGTGCAAATTAATGATCTGTAAGAAAAGGAGACGGTCGTTGTCAGCTACCCGGAGACGAGGCGTCTCAATGATCTACTTTCTCGAACTTATCTGTGTGCACATTTTTGCAGCCAATGGGAGCCTTATCCTTCTAGCTTAACCCAGGCCGTTTTTCCTTGGCATCGGCATAGCCATACTCTTTTGGAACGCTGTAAATGTCGGGAATTTTCGGCCAGTCTCCGGCCAGAAATATCTTTTCAGCGTCATCCACTATCGCATCAAAAAAAGCTAGTCAACTCCATCGCGCGGGTCCTATTGCTGCCACCGGCAAGACCATCAACTACAAAAAATATACATCTGGAATATTAACCGCTGACAACTACAGCATCCAAGCCCATAGGCATAATGACTTCCGCACGACCTACTGGTCTAATCCTTTCAAATTACAAACATCAATGAAGTCTGACATAGAGACTTCCTGTTCACCATCTTCGCCAGCGATCAAAACGTCTTGCACAATCACCATTTCTCTTGAAAAGTCCAAAACCACATCAAAGCTATTGAATTCAAACTCTCGTTTATAGACGTTCTCAGAACTACGCTTCTCGTCAATGGCGCTCTGTAGCCCCCCTCTAACATGAGCATCTAATTCCTGCTGCACAAATCGCTCTATAACATTCATATTCATCAACCAGCCCTTAATAGGGATACACAGTGTGAATGACACCATCGCGAACATTCACATGGATGGATTTGACTGCGTTCCCAGCTTTATCCGTCCCGATGACCTTCCCAAGGTCGTACTGAACCACATACCCACCTGGTCCATTGGGGGTTACTTTTCCATATCTCAAAACATTATCGTTGTTTCTGCCCCAAGTCATGAATGCCGGCCATTCGTGCCAGAAGACAGTGAATTACTTTTTTCTTAAACTTTTCTCTCGGCCATATTCGCCCTCTAAACTATCATAAGAATCAATTAGAGCCTTTGCGATTCTAGCTTCGATCAATGAGCCGGAAGCCAACTCACGCAGTTCTCGCATAGAAATAAAATTAGCATTTAGATACATCTCGAAATCCTTCTTAAGAGCAGATGATTTCACTGCAATCACACCAAACTCTTCATAGGCGCTTTCAAAAGACTCCTCAGGGTCAGACCCCATTTACCGCTTCGACTTTAGTACACCCTCAATTTTTCCGCGGCTAGGGAGCCGTCCAAACGCCCCCCTTATTCTTACGACTTTATCTCTGATCGCCAAGAGCAACAAGAAGCTTATGCTCTAATTCTGTAGCATAGGCGACAGCGCTTAAATCTTCTGCAAGCACTTCTTTATTTCTACTGAGGATATCAAGCATCTTCTCGGCGAGTACAGCATACTGCCCCCAAACTGAGCCGGACAGCTCTGAAGTTAACTTCAGTAGCTCTGCATCATCCCAATACCCAACCAATACATCTTTATCTAACTCAGAAACTACCATGGGTAGCAACCTCGAAATATACATCTCCTGCCTAACAGCCCTACACAGGCCCCCAATTTCCAATTCCGAAATCGGGGTATCTAATATAGACATATGCCATAACTCCAGAGCTGAGGGGTCAGGTCCGAGCTCCCATTTGAAACCTTTACTTTCGTCAATATCACGGAATGTCTTTTTCATATTCCAGCACCATCTAAAGCATGGATGCCTCAGGGTCAGACACCATTTACCCCACAGTATTTTCCGCCAAGTCCTTGCCGCCAATGGCAAGAGCGCCCGCATCCATCTTGCGACCAAGAGCAGCCTCTGGAGCAATGGGGACAGATTTATTTATCACTCAAGCTACGCAGCAATCGAATAGGCCTCGGCCGATCTCTGAGCAATAGTCTGAGGTAGAGAGTATTCTGTCCACATTCACACATATGGAACAGAAGCTCCAACAATCATAGAACTTTAATCCATTCGTAATTGTTCCGCAGCGAGGGAGCCGTCCAAACAGCTCCCTTCAAACTCTCTCCTTTCAAAATGCATTTATTTACGAAAATTCAAATACAATTCTTTTTATCCTGCAGGTATTTCTCCATATATTCACTTGGTGAGGAATCTGTTCCAAAAAAATGCAGTTCACCAGTATCTTTATCGATAATGAAAGGTCCATTACCTGCCAATTGCGCAGAGGGATTTCCTGTCTTGAGATATTCCTCTGTTTGAAAACAAAAGAGCCAGCCACCAGAAAACTCTTCCTGATGCGATATACCCAAAGCCACCTCTGAACCTTGCAGATACTCCAAAGCCTTCTTTAGTGCGTCCTCATAAAGAATCATCAATTAGTCCTCAATAATTGCAGGGTTTTGTAGGGTGCAAGATTTGCTACCTTTCCTGTCTGCCCATCCAAAAAGCGAACCACTCCGTTCTGATTGACCACGTTAAATACGTGTCCAGGCTGGCCAGGACCGTACGAACCAAAGACGATACCTCTAGCCCCTGCTCCTGACGCTGACATCTGCTGAGCAATTTTTTCAGAGCTTACGACAGAGCCAAACTTAGTTCCGAACTGCTTCTCCAGTACCGTCAGAGGGACACCATTTTTTGAAAAAATTGGAAGTGCAGATGCAGGGTTACCCGCTAATGTAGCATCAGTTGCAATGGAGCAATTTACGCAATTATGGGTCCGCCCAGCCTCAGGAAAACCAGGATTTACATTTTTTATCGAACCCGCAGTCTCTGAGGTTGCAGAACCTGCAGTTTTTGCTGCGAGTTCATCTGCTGCTTTAATGACAGGCACGCCTGTGGGGGTGGCCCTTACCAACCCTTGTAAGAAATTACCAAAATTGCGAACCGCATTCCCGAGACTGATGACCGAAAGCGCAAGAGTCGCCTTATTTTCGTCATCAAGCCGGCTCCGCTCAGACTCCGTTTCAGTGTACAACACGTTACGAAGGTCAGGAGCTCTTGAGAACATAAAGCCGTCAACGAAGTCGATCGCTTCAGGTTTGACGTTCTCTATCCCCTTTCCATGAGCGCCCTCTACACGCATGGCAAGAACAACGTCGTCGACCGTCAACTTACTGAAGTCGATGCCCAAGTCGCATAGCTGTGGGTTGTCGCGACAATGATCCAGAGCCTGCTCGGCCATCTGTTTCGCAGCAGTCTCATGAAGATCATGGTTGTACTGAGTGGCGCTTTTGGCGATGGCAACACCTTTATCCAAATCGCCATCCACTGCTGCTGCAGCGACCAAGCCGGTCAATTGAGATAGAACCAGCCTCAGCTGTTTATTATCCCGGCCCAGGTCCCCCATCGAGCTAACCAAGACTTCATTGAGCCCGGCAGCCGCAGCACCTGTCTTGAAGTCGCTGCCGGTCAGCTCTGCCAACAAGCCCCCCATAATCGCGTGAGCCACCACTTTTTGGACGCTTCCGTCTGGAAAACGAATGGCGTTATCACCGATCCAGTTGAAGCCGGAGGCCATGGCCATATTGCCGGCCTCACCCATCAATGCGGCGCTGAAGTTGCTGCCGAAACTGCCTCCACCAATGGCCGAGGACACCCCGCTAGAGATAAGCGCCCGCCCAACGGTACGAGTTGCCGCATCCGTCGCATTGCTCCAACGAAAGATATCTTTGGAAGGATTAGCCGCACTTAACGCCGAACCATCGGTGGGTTGAATCCCCTGTGCGGCGGAACCCGCCCCATCGGCGGCGGTGAACCATTTCTCGTCGGCATAATCAAGGAAACCTGCAGTGAATCCTGCAATTGCGGCGCTCTTAAGGCTACCCGCGCTGAACGTCTCTTTCACCGCCAATCCAAGGTTGCCCTTGTTATCAATGGTGCTCGTAACCGCAGTGGTCCCGAGGCTGGTCGCCACAGCCAGATTGGCTCCCTGCAGACCAAGGCCTGCTGGGCCGAGGATGAAGGACATCAAGATTGCGATAGCAATTTTGGCACCCGCACCCAATCCTGAGGACTCGTACTTGAAGCTATCGTGAATCTCTTTGACCTGACGCCAATCGATATCCCCACGTGCTTCTGCCTGTTTCATCCAGGCGAGGTTGGGATCCGCCTGAACCATTGCATCGATGGTCTGACTCACGCTCTGCTGATCGACTTGCTTAATGTCAATACGAATTCCGTCAGCAGCTTTGATAACCAGTTTTCCTTGGGCAATCAGAGCACTCTGGCGCAGAGTTTCGTCGGTCTTTCCTTCGCCCTTCATCTTGTACCAAGCCAAGTCACCCTTGCTCTTGGTATGGCTCTCATCGTGGAAATCCTTCACACCCTCAAACACGATGCGGCCACCGCTATCCAGCGTCAGGTCCTTGCCGCTGTCCAGGGTTGCCACTTGATAACGTTGATCGCCGCCACTCTTGAGCGTGAGATTGCCGCCCGTCTTGATTTCACTGCCGACGTTTGTGTGCTGCGTCACCTCATCCCGTTTCGCCGCGTTACTCCCCCAACTGCCTTTCTTGGTCATGTCATAAAGGGAGTAGTCGCGATTGAGCTCAGCCAGTAAATTCAGCTGGTTACCGGCAACCAGATACGCCTCATTACCGGCGTTGATTTTGCTGGCCACCATTGTCACGTCGTTCAGCGCAGCGACGTTTACATCTCCACTGGCATCAATCGTCGTACCCTGCTGCCGAATATGGTCTTCATCCTGATTGATCTTCTTGCCGCTGCGTTTATAGCGGTACTCACTTGATTCTTCGTTGGCAGCCGCCAGGAGGTTCACATCCTTGCCAGACAGGTTGACGTCGCTCCCCGCCTTGACATGGCTGGCGACCATCGTCAGCTCATTCGTCGCCACAACATCGAGATCCCCACCGACCTTGATCTCACTGGCATGCTGCACCGTCTGGCTTTGTTCCCAAAAATGCCGTTTGTCCTGACGCATCGACCCGGTTTCTTCGCGAGCCGCCGCAATCACCACATCATTACCCGCGCTTAACTCCGCGTTCTTGCCTGCCGTAATGGCCCCGCCCACATTCAGCAGGTCGCGAGCGGCATGCATCGTCAGGTTGTTTCCGGCTTCAATGCTCGCAGCGCTATCCACAACAGCAGTCTTGGAGCTGAACCCTTTTCCACTGTTTTCAATCGTGGTGATGCTCCGGTCGTTGCGGATATCGCCGGTCAACGTGCTCAGGTCAACATCCTTGCCTTTGAGGATGCCGCCTTGCATATTCACCAGGTCCTTGCCCGCGACCAGCTTGAGCTTTTCACCAGCCTCGACCAGCCTTGTATTCACCAGGTTATTACCCGCCGCTGCCGACAGGCTTTCACTGGCGCGCAAGGTCCCGGCGTTCTTCAAATCCGCACCGGCAATCAGCGTCACATCCTTGCCTTGAATCAGCGCGCCATCCGCCGTCAGGCGGTTGTTCGCCTGGGCCATGTACAACACGGGCACTAACACGTGCTCACCATTGACCACCTGGTCTTCCATCCAGACGATGTCGTGGGTCAGTGCGGCGACTTGTTGGGAGGTGAGGCTTACACCCACGGAAAGGTTGAGTTGATCCTTGCTGGCAATGGCGTTGTTCATCAGGTACTTGAACATGCCTTCATCGGTGGTCTGGCCAGCGATGAAACGTTGGCCGGTTCGGGCAGTGACGGCTTGTTGGATCAGGCGTTGTTCGTAAAGGCCGTCACCCAGGCGTTTCCAACTGGTTTCAGGGTCGTAACCGAGTTTGCCCAACAGGTAATCCGAACTCATAAATTGCTTGAGGTCGGTGAAGGCAGAGTTGGTTTCGACCAGGTATTTAGGGCCAACAAACACGCGACTGGCGTCCGAGCCCTGGATGTTGGCCTTGCTCAGGTCCTGGATGTTTTTGGCTGCAGCGGCGCTATCGACCACATGGAACAAGCCGTTCGTACCGCTCGGCAATGTGAAGCCCGGCAGGTTGGTCGGGTTGACTTGTTGCTGTGCCAGGTCAGGTGGTAGCTGTGGGTTCAGCACGACCACGGCGGGTTTGGTCACCGCAGTAGCACCGCCTTTGTCCGAAACCGGTGTAGGCGGCGCGAACTGTACGATGCTGCTGTTTTCCAGCTGTTGGGTCGCCTGGATGCTGATGTTACCGCCCGCTTGAATCACCGAGGCGATCGGGTCGCCCGGGGTCACGGTGGTGGTATCACCTACCAGGCTGAAGGAGTTGAGTGCGCCAACCGGCAATACCTTGGGGTTGGGTTGGGCGTTGTAGGGGTAGATCCAGTTCGCACGGAAGCGGTCATCGGTACCGTCAGTTATGCGGCCTGTGTTCCAGGTACGTGTACGCGTGCTGGTGCCGGTAGTCGCGCCGATGTTGGCGAAGTTATCAGCGGTGATCACCAGGTCGGCACCCGAGGCCATGGTGCTGTATTTATTGAGCACGCTTGACCCGTCGACAGTCAGCTTGGCACCACTCTGAATTGAAGAGCTGGCGGAATCCGTTGCCACCACACTCTTGGAGACTTCATGTGCAACGTAGTCGACGTTGTGATGATCACCACCGCAGTCGTAGCACGTCACGCTGAGGTAGCCCGACACCGCCTCGTCGACCGTACTGAACACGTCCTTGCGGTTGATCACGTTGTCGCTGCGCACCAACACATCGTTGGTGGCTTCGATATGGCTGGAGATGTTTTCCAACGACGCACTGCGTGCCACACCGTCGCGAGCCATCATGCTCAGGCCGCCCAGGCTGTAGATATCGGCGTAGTAATTGGTCAGGTTCTTGAAGCGCAACGCCATGTCGCTGCCGCTGAAGATCAGGCCGCGGTCGTTACGTACAGCTTCGGCGTTCAGATCCACCTTGCCGGCACCACCGAGGGTACCGGTGTTGATGACGTTGGTCGCGGTCAGGGAGAACGCCCCGCCACTGGTGATGCGCCCGGCATTGGTCCACGTGTCGCCCTTACCGGTGAAACTCTGGCTGGCGGCTAGCTTGCCGGTAGCTGCCTGGTTGAACTGGCCTACGGTGACGTTGAGCACATCAGCTTGAACGTCGGTGCTGTTGTCCCAGGTCGCGGCATCGACGGTCAGTGTGCCGGCAGTGGCAACGCTTCCGCCGATATTGCTGAACTTCGCCAGGTCGACGCCAAAGGTCCCAGTGCCGACGTGCTGGATATTGCCATCCGTGTTGTTGAAGCTGGCCATGCGCAACGAGACGTCATGGTTAGCCGCTTCGATTATGCCGCTCTGGTTATCCAGCAATTGCTGGCTGGCCACGCTGGCGGTGCCTTGTTGGCCGAGGGAACGCAACTTGCCGTTCTGGTTGTTGATGGAGGCGGCGCCGATCAACAAACCGCTGGAGCCTTCGACCAGGCCTGACTGGTTGTTCAGTACGCCGGTCAGGCCGAAGTCGATGGCGTCGGCGGCCGCACGGCCTTGGGTGTTGTTGAGGTCGTGAGCGCGTACCACCAGCTGTTGCTTGGCCAGCAAGGCGCCGCCTTGGTTGTCGAGGGTGGCGGTGGTGATCAGGGCATCGCCATTCAGGGCAGACACTTGGCCGCCGTTGTTGAGCACGGCCTGCTGGGCACCGAGGTCGAGCGACTGAGCCTGAATCAGCCCTGCCTCGCCGGAAATGTTGAGCGACTTGCCATTATCCAATACAGACGCCAGGGTGGTCTTGAGCTTGCCCGCGACACTCGCCAAAACTCCCCCACGGTTATCGACGCTATCGGCATCAATAGTGAGGTCGCCTGTTTGCGTGATGACGCTACCGTCTCGGTTGTTGAGCCCCTCGCTCAACGTAGCGGTAATACCGCGCTGGCTGAGCAGGCTGCCGGTGGTGTTGTCCACCGCACCGCCGTTGATCGTCAGGCCCTGCTGGGTGCTGATAATGCCTTTGCCGGTGTTGATCAATTGCTGGTGGGCCGTAAGGCTCATGGCATTGGCGGACGCGATGTAGCCGTCAAGACTGTTATCAAGAGTGTCGGCTACCAGCGTGAGCTGGCCCTGGCTGATCAACTTGCCGCCTTGCTGGCTGAACGTTTTGGCCGTGGCGAGGATGTCTCCCTGACTGGTGATCTGACCCTTGGCGTTTTCAATGGTCGTGCCATCAAGGGTCAGGGTGTTTTTGGCGGTGATCTTGCCGCTGGTGTTGTCGAGGCTGGCTACATCCAGGCCGAGCGTGTCCTGGCTGCTGATCACGCCATCAGTGTTTTTTACCGCCGCCGCGTTCAACGTTTGCTCGCCGCCGCTGGCGAGCGTGCCTTTGTCTCGGTTATCGAGTGTGCCGCTGAGGTTGGTCTTGACCGCGCCCTGCCCCGTCAAGGTGCCGCCACGGTTGTCCAGATCCTGCGCGTCAAGCGTCAGGCGGGTGTTGGCTGAAAGCGTACCCGCCCGGTTGTCGAGCGCTTCCGTGGCGGTGGCCTTGAGGTCGCGGCTGGCGACAACGCTTTGGCCACGGTTGTCGATGCGCTTGGCGGTGAGCATCACGTCACCCGTCTGGTTGCGGGTGTTCTCCGGGGTGACACCGGCTTCGATCATGCCCAGGTTTTCAAGCTGACCCGCACTGGTCAGCGCAACGCTGTCTTGGGCAGCGATGGCACTGCGATTGGTCAACGTACCTTGGGTGGTCGCTTCAACGCGGGTGCCGGCGTAGATCTTGCCCTGGGCATCCAGGCTCTGGGCCTTGATGACAACCGCTTCGGCGGCGGTGGCTTGTACCAGGCTCAAATGACCATTGGCATCCAGCTGCATGTCGCCGCCACTGGCGAGCATCTTGCCGTCGAGCTTCACGCCTACGCCGGCTTCGCTGCTGACCAGCTTGATTGCGCCGGCGTACATACCGCCCAACGCCGAAGAGTCGATGGCCAGTTGAGGGGCGGTCGCCGGGTCAGCGGCACGTGCCGTAGTTTTCAGGGTCTTGGCATCGACGTCATTGGCGCCGGCGATGATCGTCAGGTTCTTGGCCTGGATCTCGGCATTGATCTTGGCCGAGCGGGTGATGATCTCGAAACGATCGATGTTATTGACGTTGAGCCCGGCACCTTCGATGGAAACGCTGCCTTGATCGACCTGATAGCGGCCGACCTGGCCGTTTTCAATCACTGCTTTACCGGTGGTCAGCGTCGCCTGCGGCGTGTTGATAAACCCGCAGCCGTTGCAGGTGATGCCGTAGGGGTTGGCGACGATCACATGCGCCGACTGCCCCGCCACTTCGGTGTAGCCGCGTAACTGGCTTGGGCTACCGCCATTGACTTCATTGAGGATGGTGCTGGCGGCGCGACCGTTGAGGTTCGAGTTGCCAAGGATGATCCCGCCCAACTGCGTGGACTCGGTGCGATTCGTCGCGTTGTTGAGGATGAGCCCGTTGGCGCCGACGTTGTAGTCCTTGAACTGGTTGTGCGACAGCCCGCTGCCATTGGGCGCCGCGATATTGACGATCGGCACGCCATTCGCGGCCTGGCCCAGGCCGGTGCCGGGTGCACTGACCACAATGCCGTCCGCTTGCGCCAACAACGGTTGCCAGAACATGGCGTTGGCCAGCACCAATGCCAACCCGCGTTTGGGCAGCCCCAAGAAGTTGGAACGATTTTTCAGGGCCGCAGAAGGTTGGCGCGCAAGGAAGGCAAACTGGCGAACGTCCATGTGATGTCTCGATGCCCGAAGGGCGGTAAAAATTTAAAGGAAGAAATCCAGGCGGAAATAGATCGGCGCTTCACGTTCAGTGATCGGCCCCGGTCGTTCCAAAGAGTGGGCAAAAGTCACCGTGGCGGCGACGTTTTGGCCGCGTGCAAACAGCTCCACGGAGTTGCTGCTCATGCGTCCATGCTGCTCGGCGTTGTAGCGGCCATGGCTGATCACGCCTTGGTCGTAGCCAAGGCTGGTGCCGTACTCGCTGAACACCGGCTGCATCCAGGCCCAGGTCACCGGGCGGCTCCAACGCAGGTCGTTGCGCCAATAGCCGCCGCTATCACCGGCCAGGCTCTGGTCCTTGTAGCCTCGAATCGAAGACTGCCCGCCGAGGCTCATGCGTTGTGGGCTGAACAGCACGTCTTCGCTGCGCTGGCCGGTCATCAGGCTGCTGAAACTGAACGACTCGCCCCACAGCTTGAATGGGTACAGGTAGCTCAGCGTGGCGGTGTATTTGCGATAGCGCGCATCGGCCTGGCCGGGGCGTGGGTTGTGATTGGCCTGGGCGTCGAACGCACCGATGCCATCCTGCATGCCCAGGTCGATGTTGAGGAACGAACCGCCAATACGTCGACCATGGTTGATGCCGAACTGCGCTTCGCTCAGTCGGTTGCTGCTCAGGGCGAGCTTGCTGTCTTCGATGAAGTTGTTGGTGCGCAGGTAGGCAACGCCGGTGTTGAGGGAGGTTTTGCTCAGGGCGTCACGGTGAATAACCCGTTCCAGGCGTAACTGATGGTTCTGGCTATCGCCCGATTGCTTGAAGTTGAAGCCGCTGGCTTGGGCCAGTGAGCGGTATTCGGTTTCGCTGTAGCTGTAATTGAGGTTCCACCAACCGAACGGCAGGCTGTAATTGAGCATAGAGTTGCGCGAGGTTTTCTGGTGGTCACTGACCGCATCGTGGCCGCCACGCAGCGACAATTGATCGGCCAGACCGAGTGGATTATCCCAATCCAGGCTGGCGCCCCACTGCTGCTCGCCAGTGGCGCGCTGGCCGCCGTTGTGGCGCGACAGGCCGACGCGCCAGGGTTTCTGCGGGGTGTTTTTGACCAGCACTTCGCTGCCGCCCACTTCTTTGCCGGGCGCCAACTCCATCTGGGCCTGGTTCGAGGGCAGACGGTTCAACTGGTCAACCATCTGCTCGATTTCGCGCAGGTTGAGCAAGTCGCCGGTTTTGCCTGGGAAGCTCATGGCCAGTTGACGATCGGTGATGCCACTGCCCTCTTCGCCCTTCATGCCTTCCAACCGGCCTTCGATCACCTGGACTTTCAGGTTGCCGCTGGAGAGGTCCTGCTGAGGCAAGTAGGCGCGGCTGGTGACCAGGCCTTTGGCCAAGTAATGATCGGTGATGACTTTGAGCAGCTCATTGAGTTGCGGCACACCGAGGCACTGGCCGATGTAGGGTTTGAGCAGGCTGTTGCGCTCGCCTTCGGACAGGGCGTCGGCACCGGTGAGTTCAATGGTGTTGATGGGGAAGCAGCGGGTGTCGGCAGGTGCTGATGGCTTGGCTGGCGCGGCGGTTTTGCCTGGCAGGTCTTTGAGTTCTTCGAGGCGGCGTTGCTGCTCTTCGAGCAGGCGATCCTGGCGATCGCGGATCAGGTCGGTAACGCCTGGCGTGTTCGGCGGAGTTGCGCCTTGAGCCAAGCTGCCTATGCCCAGGCAAAAAAAAGCAGACAGCAGGCCGAGCCTGGTCCGATGTACCGAACGCCACATGTCTAGATCCCTCTACATGGCCTTGTGCCATAATTTGGCGGCGATCTTATGGTGGCGTTTTGATGGCGTCAATAAAATGTACGAGTTTGTTTCAGCGTTGATACTGAGAGCATGGACTGACTGGAAGTCACTACGGACCCCATTGACTACGTCGGTGAAACATCTTTTTCCTGCCCTGCCTGCTCATTTAAATGCGGCTGTAGCGTCACTTGCATCAGCCAACATCGACGCCAATCAAAGATGTGCAGGTAACGATATCGGCACACTCTGCTACCGCATCGCTTCCAGTGCATGCCTTACCTGCTCAACATCCACATGGACATACTTAAGGGTCGTGGCGATGCTTCGATGTCCCAATAGGTCCTTGACGATGTGACGGTTGCTCTTGGGCTTGCCTACGAATGGTGCTTCGAAAAAACGGGCATCATTAGCTGGATCACACTGTCGTCTGAACTGACCAGGCTGAACAGCGGTAATGGTGATGGCGTTCAGTATCGCCTAGGCACTGCCTATGTGCAGATTGAAAATTATGGACTGGCCGCCACCTACACAGTGCTGACCTTTCTGTCGAGGGTGCTGATTCTGACCTTGTCGCTGCCACTATTTTTAATGGCTGCTTTCACCGGCCTGGTGGATGGATTAGTACGTCGCGACCTACGTAGATTCGGGGCGGGTCGCGAATCAGGTTTCATCTACCACAGAGCAAAAATGCTAACTTTCCCGTTACTGGTCGCGCCCTGGATCCTCTATCCAGCGCTTCCGATTTCAGTCCCTCCTATGTTGTTACTACTGCCATCCGCAACAGCGTTAGGCGCCATCATCAGTATTTCAGCTGGGAGCTTCAATAAGTACCTTTAACGTTGCCCAGGTGATAAAAACACCGTCACAAATGTATTTTAAGAAAAATTATTCCCATTAATTCACTATCGGCTTCAGGGGCACGAAGAACGGCAACTCCAGATCAGATCTACCATGACCATCGGGTGGACGAGCGACAACTTCGCCAGCCTTACAATAACCCTCCATTACTACCATTTGGCCAATCAATCCCACCACTTGCTGAGAAATCATTCTTTCATCTTTCTGTTTCTGATCGCTGTAACATTTCTTACTAGGAGGTTTTAAATTCTTATCCAGCTTTGGCAAAGAATTTTTATCAATACATGCACCGTCAAGCATAGTCTGCGTCAGCCCTCTAGCACCTATCAATACTGACCCGCTCAAATCTGCACCCGTCAATACTGCGCCTTCAAAATTTGCGCCGGAAAGATTAGTTTGTCTGAAATCAGACATTGACAGATCAGATTTCGAAAAATCAGATTGCGAAAGGTCTGCCCGAGAAAAATCAGAAGCGGTAAGCGTGGTTCCCTTAAAGCTTGCCCACCTTGAAATAGAGTCAGAAAAATTTGAGTAGAGCATGTTTGAGCCATCAAAAAAGGCGTGATCCACTATCGCCTCCACGTAAGAGCCAGTATTTAATTCCCCATGTGTTAGATTAGCCATATACAAATTTGAATGATTAAAGATCACGCCAGTCCCCCTTAACGATACAGCGGTCATTCTCTTTAGATCCAAATTCGACATATCTTGGCACCTGAGAGAGGCCGCATCCAAATCTATACTTTCCAAACTAAACTTGGCCGATCGAACTGCAGACACAGACTCTGCAAATAATGGAGGTAACGACGCGTCACGTGCCGACGTCAATACTTTAATAGACCTTTCTAAATACGTTTGAGATTCAGGCTTATAAAACACCCACGCGGTAGCCGTAACCAGCAAAACAGCGCTGGCAATGAGCCCAGCAAATACTGCACGCATCTTGTATTTTCGTTTCAGAACAAAACGTTTGATGATTGTGTTTGCCTGTGAAACAGTTATCCGCTTATTTTCAACAAGCTTTATCGGTAAACCTTCATTGGAAATTACTGACGTAAGAGTATCTAAACCTGGCAAATCCAACGCACTCGCACTTTCAACTCGTTGCAAAAGCGCTTCAGCTATCTGCCTCAGACATGAAACTGAAAGCCCGTCTAATTTGGGTAAGCTGAAAAGATTTGAGGTAAGATCATCTTTAAACTCTTCAAGCCCCCTACCTTTAACGAATTCGAGCTTCTGTAAAACGCGAACGACAGTATCGATGGGAAGTTCTGTAGAAGCAGACACTCTCTTGAGCTCATCTACGTAGATACTGGGCAAAGCATCCGCACTAACATTAAGCAATATATCCCTCAGCACCACGAGACTTGTGCTTCTCTTCGCGTCATTATCTGAGATTTCTGAAGGAATATATGGTGGAACATTGGAATAAAAAATATACTTCCCTATACCCGCCGCATATTCCGCCTCGAACCGCCCAAACCTATTAATAGCCTTAAGAACATCTTTATCTCTGGAGGTCCACTTTGACGGCGAAGCCTTGGTCTTCACCTGGTACACATCAACGACGCCATCATGCCTTACAGCTAAAATATCGTCTTTGTGCTCAAACCAAAACTCTTTATAGCTGCCATCTTTAATAGCGCCACAGATAAGAACAAACCCTACAGCACTCTGATAAACGTAAGCTCGCCTGACCTCGGACGCTACATCTCTGGGAATCCCAGGCTCCGAGGTTGTAGTTGAACAAAGTGAATTTTTTTTTGATTGCAACGGTATCCCCCCTAAATTACCTACAATATGACGCAGTGGCGTTTTGATTTCAAGGCAATAACACCAAACACCCTTTCTGCAACTAATGCATAAAGGAAGCGTCCTTAACGACGCATCAAGGCCATATTGAAGGGTCCCCTGTATTCACCACCCAAAATTTACTCATAAGAATTTTCGCCTAACAAGAGCATATTGAGAGAGACTCAAAAATCCGACGAGGACTGTCTAAAGGTTGCTAGCTCCCAAAAACTCACAAATCCCCCCATTCTCAATCACGTCGCGCAACCAGGTTTCGTAAGGCATACCCCACCCACCTCGTTGCCTCTCAATCAGCATCAGTACCGAGGCTATGCGGATCCGTCTGCTTTAAAAACCGCACCACACCTCGCAACTGCGTAAACGCCTCCTTTCGCGTCAGTGGTACAACTCTGAGTAGAACCCCTCCATCGGAATGGGCGAGAAGCGCCGGCGGATCATATGAGAACGCCCAATCGCCTTGCACGCACTCAGGCCAAAAGCGATACCTTAAAGCTCCTATTTGTTAGCTTGTTAGCCAGCGCCTCGCATAACCAGGCGACCAGATCGCAGATCTTTGCAATGAAGGATCAAAGCATTAGACAGGGCTTTGATGTCGAATCCGTCGGAAAGCTTCTGCGCCCAATCCAGTTTCTCTAATGTCGACACCCCCCCTGCGCGAATCTCGAAAAACTCTACTGCGCATGGAAGCCATTGATGCCCTGCACTTTGAATTCGTTGTTATTAACCTTCGCCTGCACAAGCTGCATATCGCTCACCGCCTTGGCCAACTCTGGTGCTGATGAGCAACAGCGCCTCAAACTGGTCCTGCATCAACTCGACGCTGCAGATCGCCTCTCATCACCCAAAGCACACGTCACGGACCTAAGCGCTCGGTATACCTTTGATTACGATCGCCTCTCAGCCGACCTCGATCTGATCCGCCACGGCATCAACAGTTACCTCAACCCCTCCGCGCTCAACCACGAAACCCTCCCGAACTCACCGGACACTACACGCGATCCACCCAGGATGAACCATGAGCATGAGTCCGCAACAGGTCACGGCTTTTCAGGCCATGGGCGGCTTCACACCGCAGCAGAGCACCACGCTCTTCATAGGACTCGTGCTGTCCAGCGCACTGCTCTTTGCCGCCTGGGCACTTGCAAGCGGCTACCGAGGCTGGGCCACCGGCCAGATCTCTCAAGCCAAGTTTGTTGGCCTGACCCTGAAAGTCATCCTCATCTACATCCTGCTCACGTTCCTGTTGCTGCACTGAAGCAGCCCAACGTTCAACCACTGCCCTTGGAGGCAACCATGTGGATCCGCCCGTTCTTCAAAAGCGTCAATCACCGTATTTCGCTTTGCGCCCTGACTTTCTCCGCCGTCATTTCATCCGGTACTTATGCGGCATTACCTGGGATGGAAGCGCCCAGCCGTGGCGAAGGCAACGGCATCATTCGAACCCTGCAAAACCATGGCTTCGATATTGTGAGCCTGATCGCCTTGGCGATTGCCGCTGCAGCCTTTTGTGGAGTCACCTACCACGCTTATGGCGCTTACTCCGAAGTGCAAAGCGGCAAAAAGACGTGGGGCCAATTTGGCCTCACCTGCGGTGTGGGCGCTCTCCTCCTACCATGCCAAACGCGGGCAGCGTGGTGAGTATGAAGCGTGAGACTCATGGCGCTACGCAGAGGGCCAAGATTCAATTGAAAGACATCGGACAACCGAATGAGGTGGGGCTAAATCAAGCAAGCTCATACTGCCGCTCTCCCCAGCGCCGCCCTCTTCGATAAGAAGGAAACGTTATGACTCAAGCGTTCCTCGCTAAGCGCCTCAAACTTCGTACGCCCTTCCGGAAACAGCTCCATGGAGAGCTCTTTGATAACTTTAAAAGCGGTTGGAGAGCGACGATGAGTCGGGAGTCGATACTCCAGCCGATGCGCTGGTATGCCCTCTGTTGCAGCGCGGCGAAAACTCACCGCAGCGGGAATCGTCGTCTCGACCATCTGAATTTTGGGGTGATCAGAAAAAGTCTCGGTCAGCGTGTGGTAGATAAGATTTGCATCATTCGTTGCATCCAGTTTGTTGATCACGATGTTCAACACGGGTGTCACTGCACCCAATGCAGCCAAGGGCTCCAGGTCACGATAGAGCTGGAGCATCCCACGCTGAAACTCTCGAGCCGTCAACATATCGGGCGTGATGGGAGAGATAGCCACTTGAGGCCCAGCAAGGCCATCTCTAGCACGATGGAGCGAGCGCCCTGGGTATCGATCAAGATCAGATCAAAGTCCTGCGCAAAGGCTGGCATTAAATTCTTGAGACGAAGGCGTCCGTCAGCAGCGTGCAGTAACAAATTACTCAATAGATTGAAGGGATCATTTGACTTGATCAGCGACAGATTAGGGATGATGGTTTGAGAAATGATTTGATCAGGCCGAGTCTCATTACTCGTGATCAACTGATAGGTACCGCCAGGTGCCTCGTGCGACAGGTTGTAAAACGAGGACAGTGACGGCTGATTATCAAGATCAATGAGCAGGGTCCGAACACCTGCATCGGCGCAGAACGCACCTAAATTGGCGCCAACCGTGGTCTTACCCGGCCCGCCTTTGGTTGAAACGACTGCAGCGACTTTCATGGAGCTTCCCTCTGAATCGTAAGATTTGAGACGGCTTCATGCTGGTCACGCTGTGCGCTTTGACCACCCTGGAGAAATCCAAGGCAAAAAAAAGCCTGCATCTCTGCAGGCTTTCTCGATCTGGCTCCACGACCTGGACTCGAACCAGGGACCCAATGATTAACAGTCATTTGCTCTACCAACTGAGCTATCGCGGAATGCGCCGTATGTTACTGATTGAAAAGGAGAAGTCAAGCTTTCTCTGGTATTTCAAGTGATTAAACCGGATGACCGGTTGCGAGCCGGTGCTCCTTTGCCAGTTCCAGCCAGGCCAGGGCTGCCGGTGGCAGGTGGGCGTTGGTGCGCCAGGCCAGGGCGATGTGCCAGTCGGTGTGGGGTTCGTCTAGGGGGATCAGGGCGATGCCGGGGTGTTGGTGTTTGTGCGCCAGCATGCGCGGCAGGAAGGCGACGCCGAGGCCGGCGGCGACCAGGTCGACGATGAAGTCGATCTGCCCGCTGCGTGCGGTGACCCGCGGCGTGACGCCTTTGCGCTCGCAGGCGGCGAGGATCTTGGCGTTGAGGGCGAAGCCGGCTTCGAAGAGGATGAACGGTGAATCGGCGAGGTCGGTGAAGTCGATGCGTGAGCGCCGCGCCAGTGGGTGGCTGATGGGCAACACCGCCATCAGCGGTTCATTGCGCACGGGCTGGTAGTCGAACGCTTCATCCACCGGCAGCAGCAAGGCGGCGAGGTCGACCTCCCCCGCTTCCAGGCATTCGCGCAGGCGTTTGCTGCCGTATTCGGTGAGTTCGATGTCGATGTCCGGGTAGCGACTGCGGTAGGTGGCGAACATGGTCGCGAACAGCACGCCGCAGCCCACCGGTGGCAGGCCGATGCGCAGTACGCCGCGCTTGAGGCCGCGCAGGTCGTTGATCTCGGCCACCAGGTCGTTGCGTTCGGCGAGCAACACCAGGGCCCGGCGATAGGCGATTTCGCCGGCGGCGGTGAGTTCGTTGCGGTGGCCCAGGCGGTTGAGCAGCGGCGTGCCCAGTTCGTCCTCCAGGGTCTTGACCGCCTTGCTCACGGTGGACTGGGTCAGGGAGACCACCTCGGCCGCCTGGGAGAAACCGCCCTGGCGGACCACTTCGACAAAGGCGCGCAGTGTTCTGAGGTTCATCGGTATTCCCTTCGCGACTGGATGCCAGTGATAAAAGTTGTTTTTATCATGCCATAAATTTCCTTATCCTCAAGCCACCTTGCCTTGTGGAGACACTGTTGATGATCATCTCGTCCGCTTCCGATTACCGCGCCGCCGCCAAACGCAAGCTGCCGCGCTTTCTGTTCGACTACATCGACGGCGGCGCCTACGCCGAGCACACGATGCGCGCGAACAGTTCGGACCTGGCCGAGATCAGCCTGCGCCAGCGCGTCCTGCGCAATGTCGACAACCTGAGCCTGAAAACCAGCGTGTTCGGCCAGGAACTGGCGATGCCGGTGATCCTCAGCCCCGTCGGCCTGACCGGCATGTACGCGCGACGCGGTGAAGTGCAGGCCGCAAAAGCGGCGGCCAAGCAGGGCATTCCCTTCTGCCTGTCGACGGTGTCGGTGTGCTCGATTGAAGAAGTGGCGTCGCAGAGCCCGCAGGCGATCTGGTTCCAGCTGTATGTGCTCAAGGACCGTGGCTTCATGCGCAATGCGCTGGAGCGCGCCCAGGCGGCAGGGGTCACCACGCTGGTGTTCACGGTCGACATGCCCACACCTGGCGCGCGCTATCGCGATGCGCATTCGGGCATGTCGGGTCCTTTCGCGGCACAGCGGCGCATGCTGCAGGCCGTCACCAAGCCACAATGGGCCTTCGATGTGGGCCTGATGGGACGTCCGCACGACCTCGGCAATATCTCCAGATACCTGGGCAAACCGACGCACCTGGAAGACTACATTGGCTGGCTGGCCAACAACTTCGACCCGTCGATCAGCTGGAAAGACCTGGAGTGGATCCGCGAGTTCTGGAAGGGCCCGATGATCATCAAGGGCATCCTCGACCCGCAGGACGCCAAGGACGCCGTGAGTTTTGGCGCCGATGGCATCGTGGTCTCCAACCATGGTGGCCGCCAGCTCGACGGCGTGCTGTCCACCGCCAGGGCGCTGCCACCGATTGCCGATGCGGTCGGCGATGACCTCACGGTGCTGGTCGACTCCGGCATCCGTTCCGGACTGGACGTGGTGCGCATGCTCGCCCTGGGCGCCAAGGCGTGCCTGCTGGGCCGCGCGACTGCCTATGCACTGGCCGCCGATGGCCAGCACGGGGTGGAGAACCTGCTGGATATCTTCGCCAAGGAAATGCGCGTGGCCATGACCCTGACCGGCGTCACTTCGATCGACCAGATCGACCGCACCACCCTGGTCTAGCCCTGCTGCTCGACGATACCGCGCGCCTTGAGGTGCGCCAGTTGCTCAGCCGACAAGCCCAGCCGCTGCCCGAGGATATCGTCGGTGTGCTGCCCCAGCATCGGCGCCGGCCGCACATATTCCACCGGCGTCCCGGACATCTTGATCGGGCTGCCGACCATGGCGAAATCGGGATTCTGCGGGTGGGGGATTTTCACCATCAGGTTGCGCGCGATCACTTGCGGCTCTTCCAGCGATTGCGCGATGGAGTTGATCGCCCCCACCGGCACCTTCGAGGCATGAATGCACGCCACCCACTCATCGGCCGTACGCCCGAGAAAGTGCGCCGAGAGCAACTCGACGATCTCGGCGCGGTGGGCCACGCGGTCGGCATTGCGGCGAAAGCGCGGGTCATCCGGCAGGTGCGGCAAGCCGATGCTCTGGCACAACGCGACGAACTGACTGTCGTTGCCACAGGCAATGATGAAGTCGCGGTCGGCCGCCCGGAACACCTGGTAAGGCACGATATTGGCGTGGGCGTTGCCATAGCGCTGCGGCACCTTGCCCGAGGCCAGGTAGTTCATGCTCTGGTTGGCCAAGGTCGCGACCTGCACGTCGAGCAAGGCCATGTCGATATGCTGGCCGACGCCTGTGCGCTCGCGGCTGAGCAGCGCGGCCTGGATCGCCACCGTGGAATACAGGCCGGTCATCAGGTCGGAAAAGGCCACGCCGACTTTTTGCGGACCGCCGCCCGGCAGATCGTCGCGCTCGCCGGTGATGCTCATCAGGCCACCGATGCCCTGGATGATGAAGTCGTAGCCCGGTTCTTCGGCACGCGGGCCGGTCTGGCCAAAACCGGTGATGGAGCAGTACACCAGGCGTGGATTGATCTCGGCCAGGGTCGCGTAATCCAGGCCGTAGCGGGCCAGGGAACCGGCCTTGTAGTTCTCGATCAACACATCGGAACTCGCCGCCAGTGCCCGTACCAACTCTTGCCCCTCCGGGCTGGCCAGATCGATAGCCACCGACAATTTGCCGCGATTGGTGGACTGGTAATAAGACGCCTGCCCGGACGACTCGCCGGTGTCGGTCTTCATCCACGGCGGGCCCCAGCCGCGTGTGTCGTCACCGCTTTGCGGCCGTTCGATCTTGATCACTTCCGCGCCGAGGTCCGCCAGCACTTGCCCACACCACGGGCCGGCCAACACACGGCTTAAATCCAGTACCCGCAAACCTGTCAATGCACCCATTGTTCTTATCCTGTGAGGTTGGGAAATCAGCCGACTGCCGGCTCTTCATGGCGCAGGGAAATCCCCAGCAACGCCCGCCGCCGCAACCAGGGGCTGGGGCGGTAGCGCGGGTCATGAGTGAGTTCACTCATGCGCTGCAAAATTGTCAGCAAACGTCGCGGGCCAAGCGCATCGCCCCAGGCCAGAGGGCCGTTGGGATAGCCCAGGCCCAATTGCACCGCCTGGTCGATATCGGCGGGGGTGGCGATCCGTTGCTGCGCGATGTCGCAGGCGAGGTTGACCACCATCGCCAGGGTGCGCTGGGCGACAAAACCGACACTGTCACCGATCACGGTCACCCCGACTCCATCCGCCGCGAGCAAGGCATGTGCGGCATCACGCATGGCGGCAGAGGTCAGGGGGTTTTGCATCAGGGTGCGCTGGTGCGACAGGTCCGTCAGCACATCGATGCACACGGTGCGCGCCGGGTCGGTGCCGAAGTGCACCGACGCGCTGGTCGCGTCCCGCCCATAAGGTGCCAGCAGGCACAGCGCTTCCGGCGACGGTTGTGGCGTGTTTTCCAGCTGGGCACCGAGGTCGATCAACAAGGCACTGAGGCGCGCATGGTCTTCGCTGTTTTCGGTGGCGATCCACACCGGTGGCTGTTGCCGCACCGTCGGTACGGGTTGAGGCTGCGGGGCGTCCACCACCTGACCGTTTTCATAGCGGTAGAAACCCTGCCCGGTCTTGCGCCCGAGGCGCCCGCCCACCAGCATCTGCCGGGTCAGCGGTGACGGCCGGTAGCGCGGCTCCTGGTAGAACTGGGTGTAGATCGATTCCATCACCGGGTGTGACACGTCCAGGCCGGTGAGGTCGAGCAGTTCCAGCGGCCCCATGCGGAAGCCGGCGCCGTCACGCAGGATGCGGTCGATATCGCCCCGCGCAGCGATGCCCTCGTCGAGCATCTTCAGGGCTTCAGTGCCATAGGCGCGCCCGGCGTGGTTGACGATGAAGCCCGGAGTGTCCTTGGCGCGCACGCCGCGATGGCCCATGCGTGCAACCAATGCGAGCAGCGCGGTGGCGACGTGCGGCGCCGTGGCCAGCCCGTCGATGACCTCCACGACGCGCATCAACGGCACCGGGTTGAAAAAGTGCAGGCCCGCCACGCGTTCAGGGTAGCGGCAGCCGGTGGCGATGGCGGTCACGGACAGCGAGGACGTGTTGGTGGCGAGGATGCAATGCGGGCTGACAATGCCTTCCAGCTGTTGCAGCAGGCCGCGCTTGGCGTCGAGATTTTCGACGATGGCTTCGACCACCAGATCGCAATGCTGCAGGTCATCGATAAGCTCAACCACCTGCACGTTGGCCCACGCCGCATCCATCGCCGCCTGGCTGATCTTGCCCTTGCCCACCAACTTGGCAAACGTGGCGCCGAGGTTGTCGCGGGCCGCTTGCGCAGCGCCGTCGCGGGCATCGAACAGGCGCACCGCCACACCGGCTTGAGCGGCGATCTGCGCAATGCCCGCGCCCATCACACCGGTGCCCACCAGGCCCAACGTATTAAGGGTGTCGGTCATGCTTATTCCCCCCGGTATTCAGGCGTGCGTTTCTCGAAGAACGCCGCAGCGCCCTCCTTCTGGTCCTTTGAATCGAACAACAACTGGAAGGCCTTGCGCTCCAGTACCAGCGCACTTTCCAGCGGCAGGTCGGCACCGGCCAGCATCACTTCCTTGATCTGCTCGACTGCCAGGGGCGGCAGTGCGGCAATCTGCGCCGCCAGCTCCAGCGCCCGAGGCAGGGTCTGGTCGTCGCTGACGACTTCGCTGAGCATACCCATCGCCAAGGCTTCTCGTGCGCCGACCATGCACCCGGTGAGCGCGATGCGCATCGCCTGGAACTTACCCACCGCGCGGATCAACCGCTGGGTGCCGCCCGCTCCCGGCATCAAGCCCAGCTTGACCTCCGGCTGGGCAAACCGCGCCGATTCGCCGGCGACGATCAGGTCGCAATGCATCGCCAACTCGCAACCGCCGCCCAGGGCAAACCCGTTGACCGCGGCAATCACCGGCTTGGGGCAACGGCTGATGGCTTCCCACAGGTACTCGGTGTGGCGTCGATACATATCGATTGCGCCTGCGCTGGCGAACTCTTTGATATCGGCTCCGGCGACAAAAAACTGCGCGCCACCGGTCAGCACAATCGCACGCACCTCGCGGCGTTTGGCGAGTGCCCGAAAATGCTCGGCAAGGGCCTCACGCACCTGGGCATTCAGGGCGTTCTTGACCTCGGGGCGATGAATACGGACCACGGCCACGCCGTTGTCGTGGACGTCGAGGGTTACCACGGGTTGGTCTGCGCTGGTCACATTCACTCCTGCTGCAACGTTCTTGTTAGTCGGCCTGTCACTTGTTTCGCTGTGCGAAATAACATTCCGTATTTAGCCATGATCATAAGTATCGACCCTGCAGGTGTAAACGCAAAACCCCCAATCCATTTGAAAATAGCCGCTAACCCGCTGTTTAAACAGGTGTTATCAGCAAGCGTCGGAAAACCTCAACATCTTGCTTTGTTTCGCTGTGCGGAATAGAATTTTGTTTTGTTGATTTTATAAAAAAATGAGGCTTAACATGCGCCGTCAAAACGCGGACCCGGATAGCTCAGAAGTCCCGGCTGGCAACCACGCTTTCGAGCATGTGTTGATTGACCCGATGAACAACGATGAGGAGGAAGACAAGGACCGCCAGTTCGTCACTGCGCTGGCCCGTGGCCTGGAACTGCTGCGCTGCTTCACGCCCAGCGAAAGTGTGCTGGGCAACCAGGAACTGGCGCGCAAGACCGGGCTGCCGAAGCCGACGATCACCCGTATGACCCACACGTTGACCCGCTTGGGTTATCTCAAGCACCTGCCGCAGTCAGGCCGGTACCAGTTGGATGTGGGCGTGATGGCCTTCGGTTACGCGATGCTGTCGAACCTGTCGATCCGGGCCGTGGCCCACCCGTTGATGGAGACGATGGCCAAGTACGCCCAGGCGGCCGTTGCCATGGCCACCCGGGACCGCCTGGACATGGTCTACCTGGACGTGGTCCAGGGCGAAGCGAACATGACGATGCGCCGCCAGGTCGGTACGCGCCTGCCGTTGCACTTGAGTTCGGCAGGCCGCGCCTGCCTGGCGGCGATGCCGGAAAACGAGCGCGAGTTCATGCTCGACCATATCCGCCAGCGTCATCTGGAGGACTGGCCGACACTGCGCAAGGGGCTGGAGCGCGCGTTCAGGGACTACACCGACTTCGGCTATTGCATGTCGATCGGAGAGTGGCACCGCGATGTAAACGCCATCGCCGTACCGCTGCTGCACCCACAACATGGCTTGCTGGCGTTCAACTGTGGCGGACCGAGTTTTCACCTTTCCCGGGAGAAACTCGAAGACGACATCGGACCGCGCCTCAAGCACATGGTGAACAATATCGTGGCCGCCACCCGCTAGCAGGATCGGTGTGCGGCCTCGGCAGATTGACGATAACAGGCCCGCTGAACGGGCCGCTGAGGAATGCACATGATCCGAGACCCGCAAACACTTCATATCCTGGTGGATGCCATTGCGCAGTTCGTCAACGAAGCACTGATCCCACGGGAAAACGAAGTCGCCGAGACCGATGAAATCCCGGCGGACATCGTCAGCCAATTCCAGGAAATGGGCCTGTTCGGCCTGACCATTCCCGAAGCCTACGGCGGCCTGGGGCTGACCATGGAAGAAGAGGTGACCATCGCCTTCGAGCTGGGGCGCACCTCCCCCGCCTTCCGCTCCTACTTCGGCACCAACAACGGTATCGGCTCCATCGGCATCCTGCTCGATGGCACCGAAACGCAGAAGGCGCATTACCTACCGTTGCTGGCCAGCGGCGAGCTGCTCAGTTCGTTCTGTCTCACCGAACCGGACTCGGGCTCGGATGCCGCCTCGCTGAAAACCACCGCGGTGCGCGACGGCGATCACTATGTAATCAACGGCACCAAGCGCTTTATCACCAACGCGCCCCACGCCGGGATTTTCACGGTGATGGCCCGTACTGACACGGCGATTCGCGGCTCGGGCGGTATCAGCGCATTTATCGTCGAACGCGAAACACCGGGGCTGTCGCTGGGCAAGCGCGACCACAAGATGGGCCAGCAAGGTGCGCACACCAGCGATGTGATCTTCGACAACGTGCGCGTTCCGGCCAGCCAATTGATCGGCGGCGTCGAAGGCGTGGGCTTCAAGACCGCGATGAAGGTCCTCGACAAGGGGCGCCTGCACATCGCGGCCGTCAGCGTGGGAGCGGCTGAGCGCATGCTCAACGACGCGCTGAACTACGCCATCGAACGCAAGCAATTCGGCCAGCCGATTGCCGAATTCCAACTGATCCAGGCCATGCTCGCCGACAGCAAGGCCGAGATCTACGCCGCCCGTTGCATGGTGCTCGACGCCGCGCGCAGACGCGACGAAGGCCAGGACATCGGTACCGAAGCCTCGTGCTCGAAGATGTTCGCCACGGAAATGTGCGGGCGGGTAGCCGACCGTTGTGTGCAGATTCATGGGGGTGCCGGCTATATCAGCGAGTACGCCATCGAACGGTTTTACCGGGATGTGCGCCTGTTCCGCCTGTATGAAGGCACCACGCAAATCCAGCAACTGGTGATCGCCCGCAACATGATTCGCGCGGCGCAGCGCTAGGACTCACCGCAATACCCATACCCAATGCCCTAACAACTACAAACAAGGTATCGCTATGGAAGTCGCCGCATCGGCGGGCGCGTTGTCGCCTGCCAAAAACCACCTGTGGATCATCGTATTCATCTTTTGCTTCCTCGGCCTGCTGATCGATGGCGCCGACCTGATGCTGCTGTCCTACAGCCTCAGCAGCCTCAAAGCCGAGTTCGGCCTGAGCAGCGTCGAAGCCGGCAGCCTGGGCAGTTTCACCCTGGCCGGCATGGCCATCGGCGGGATCTACGGCGGCTGGGCCTGTGACCGTTTTGGTCGGGTGAAAACCGTGGTGTGGAGCATCGTGCTGTTCTCTGTCGGCACCGCCATCCTGGGCATGACCCACAGCTATTGGCAGTTTGCGAGCACGCGGTTTTTCGCCTCCCTCGGCCTGGGCGCCCTGTACGTGGCGTGCAACACACTGATGGCCGAATACGTGCCGACGCGCTATCGCACCACCGTCCTCGGCACGCTGCAGGCGGGCTGGTCGGTGGGGTATATCGTCGCCACCTTGCTGGCCGGCTGGATCCTGCCTGAACACGGCTGGCGCTGGCTGTTCTACGTGGCGATTATCCCGGTGATCCTCGCAGTCCTGATGCAACGCCTGGTTCCGGAACCCCAGGCCTGGCTGACGGCCCGCGCCGAACACGCCCGGCAGAAAGCCGATGGCACCCGGCTCGCGCAGAAGAGCAAGCCCGACGGCATGTTCAAACTGATTTTCAGCGATCCAAAAGCCAGCCGCATGTTCCTGCTCTGGGCCCTCACCGCAGGCTTCCTGCAGTTCGGCTACTACGGCGTGAACAACTGGATGCCGTCGTACCTGGAAAGCGAGCTGGGGATGAACTTCAAGTCGATGACCAGCTACATGGTCGGCACCTACGCAGCGATGATCTTCGGCAAGATCCTCGCCGGCCTGGCGGCGGACCGCCTGGGTAGGCGTACGGTGTTTGCCGTGGGTGCGCTGGGCACCGCGATCTTCCTGCCGGTGATCGTACTGTTCCAAAGCCCCGAGAACATCTTGTGGATGCTGGTGGTATTCGGCTTCCTGTATGGGATTCCCTATGGCGTCAACGCCACCTACATGACTGAAAGCTTCGAAGCCAAGTTTCGCGGTTCGGCAGTGGGTGGGGCCTACAACATCGGCCGCATCGGTGCCGCCGTGGCGCCAGCCGCCATTGGTTTCCTGGCATCCCACGGCTCCATCGGCATGGGCTTTCTGGTGATGGGCGGCGCGTACTTTATCTGCGGGGTGATCCCGGCGCTGTTTATCCGCGATAAACAGTTCGATCCACAAAAACAGTAAAGCCGAGCGAGCCGGTGGCAGCGCCGGCCCTTGTTTGCCAAATAACTGGCGTCAGTCTTTGCTTGCCGGTTTAACCTGAAAAGAAGGCGATTGATTTATAAGGGTTTTTAATTTAGTTAAAACCAATTGGCATGGATCTGGCTCTAACCTCTTTCAAGCAGGTTACGCGATGACAAGACGTGCGGCAGTGCCCAGGGGTTATAACCCACTGTAAAGCGGTTTAAACTATTCCCATGTTTTACGGAACTGAAGGAACAGTAAGACGCTTGGCACTCGCCACTCTCATCGAGCCTGTAAGACAGCCAAGTGCTTAGAGGCCGATCGTTTATGAAAACACCCACCCAGACCAACGCAATTGACTTCGACAGTGCCAAATTGCAACGCCTGGGCTTTGGTCAGCCGTCCCTCCTGCCGCGCCGTCCCATCACCCTTCTGCAACTTCGCCAGCAACTGGGCATGCAACTGCAGACCAGCCTGGAACCGGAGCGCATCCTCGCGACGTTTTTCCGCGAGATCCAGCGCCTAGTGCCGCTGGACGCCCTGCAATATCGCCACGCTGCCAGCGATCTGCGCCTGGAGTTCGGTCATCGCGGCCACCATTCGATGAGCTATAGCCTGAGCCACGAAGGCGAGCACCTGGGCGAGCTGATTTTCCGGCGCAACCAGCGCCTGCTGGAAGAGGAACTCGGCCAGCTGGAGTCGCTGCTGGCAACCTTGCTCTACCCGATGCGCAACGCCCTGCTCTACCGCGCCGCCACCCGCAGCGCTCTGCGTGACCCGTTGACCGAGACCGGCAACCGGATTGCCATGGACCAGACCCTGCAACGGGAAATCGACATGGCACGTCGTCACCTGAACCCGCTGTCGCTGCTGATGCTGGACATCGACCACTTCAAGAACATCAACGACACCTACGGCCACGCCGCCGGCGATAACGTCCTGCGCGCCGTCGCCGGAGCGATCAAGGCCCAGTTGCGCAATGTCGACATGGTCTTCAGGTTTGGTGGGGAAGAGTTTCTGATCCTGCTGTCGAACACCGGCCGGGATGCAGCCGCAATGGTCGGCGAACGCCTGCGCCAGGCCGCACAGGCCCAGGATTATTCGGCGGAGGGTAAACGGATCGAATTGACGGTGAGCCTAGGCTGCTCGACCTTGCTGGCCGCCGAGTCTGCGGAAAGCCTGCTGCGCCGGGCCGACAACGCCTTGTACGTGGCCAAGCGCGAAGGCCGCAACCGCCTGGCGATGGCAGGGTAACCCCCACCACCGCCGTTACATCAGGCTTCGCTGGCCACCCGCGCCGGGCGCTCACGCACCAGCACCGCCGGCTTTTCCTTCTCCAGGCGCATGCAGCTTTCCAGGAACAGGTACATGTAGTCGTAGCTCTTGCACACGGCCTGGCGCAGTTCAACCTGCAAGGCTTTGCTCGGGTTCATGCCGGCCAGGGTGCAAATGATTTCCAGCGCCTCCCACGGGTGGGCGTCATCGTACTGGGCATGCATCTTCAGCCACTTCATCGCGCGCTTGCGGTCTTCCTCGGGGAAAGCCGCCGCGTAGACACCGGTGGAACACACCACCGCCGACCACTCCCCGGTCGCCCCCTCGATCGCGTAGTTGGTCGCGGCGATGGCCACGATCAGCGAATCAGCCGAGCTGGTGTGCCAGCACCAATGGCTGAGCGCGTGCAGCTCCGGCGGCACGTTCTGCGCCTGCAGTTCTTCGAGGCTGACGCCATGCGCGCGGGCCCAATGCACCCAATAATCGGCGTGGTTCAGTTCCACGCGAATGTTGCGCATCAGCCAGCGTCGCGCCATATCCTCCCCAGGATGGCGGGCAAACTTGGTCTTGGTGAGGTTCTGTGCCATGTACAAGGCAAACTGTTCCACCACGGGCCAGCCACCGATCAGGTAGTGACGCAGGGTCTTGGCGCTGAGCGTGTTATCGCGCATGCGCTGGTACAGTTCGTGTTCGACAACGCGCCGCTTGCTCTCGCTACAGTCCTGGATCAATTGTTGCGCCCAGGCGGGGTAACTCGAGGCTTCCATAAGCGGGCCGGTTCTGTTGAATGTGTCGATCACTGTCGGGCTCCTTTTTAAGTGTGATGTACAGACCAGCAAAGGTTTCAGCGGAATGTGCCGGGCGCCTTGAATAACAGGGGCTGCGGCCGCGAAGGTCGACACTGCAGACTATCAAAGGTAAACAACTGCGGTCGTTCGATCAGGTAACCCTGAGCGTAATCCACCCCGATCTCGAGCAACGCCTGTTCGATATGCGGTGTTTCAACAAACTCTGCAATTGTGCGCTTACCCATGACGTGGCCAATGTGATTGATCACTTCAACCATCGCGCGGTTAATCGGGTCGTCCAGCATATCCTTTACGAAACTTCCATCGATCTTCAGGAAGTCTACAGGTAAATGTTTGAGATAAGCGAATGAGGACATTCCGGCGCAGAAGTCATCCAGCGAGAAATGACAGCCTAAGGCCTTGAGTTCATTAATAAAGCGGATGGCACTGCCCAAGTTTGCAATTGCACTGGTTTCAGTAATTTCAAAACAGATCATGCTGGGTGGAATACTGTAAGTATGAAATTTCTCACGCAAGAATCCGAGGAAGTCATCATCACCGATAGTAATGCCTGACAGATTGATCGCACACATGGCCATCGGACGCCCCGGACGTTCATGCATGCAGGCGGCAATCAGCTTGAAGACATTCTCGACCACCCAGCGGTCCAGGGAGGTCATCAGACCGTAGCGCTCGGCCGCCGGGATAAAGCTGTCCGGCAGGATGATGCGTCCTCCCTCATCGTGCAGGCGCAGCAGGATTTCTATATGCCCGTTGCCGCCGTCAGTGTGCCCCAGCGGCATGATTTCCTGGGCGTACAGGCAGAAGCGGTTTTCTTCCAACGCCATGTGCAGCCGCTGCACCCAGGCCATTTCGCCAAAGCGCACCGACAGTTCCGAGTCATCGGCGTGGTACACCTGCACGCGGTTGCGGCCTTTTTCCTTGGCCATGTAGCACGCCATGTCAGCCGCCCGCAGTGACGTTTCAAGGGTGGTCGGCGTGTGCCCGATGTGCACCAGGCCGATGCTGACGGTGGTCATGAACGGCCGGCCCTTCCACACGAAGTGCAGGCTTTGCACGGTATGCCGCAGGCTCTCGGCGATTTTTTCCGCCACCGGTGCCGGGCAGTTCTCCAGCAGGATGCCGAACTCATCGCCGCCCAGGCGGGCCAGGGTGTCGCCTTCGCGCAGGTCCGACTGCAACAGTGCGCAGATATGCCGCAACAGCTCGTCACCCGCCGCATGGCCGCAGGTGTCGTTGACCAGCTTGAACTGGTCCAGGTCGAGAAACATCAACGCATGCCGCCCGCTCTGCGCGCCCCCGGCCGGGTGCAGCACCTGTTCCAGGCGGAACTCGAACTCGCGGCGGTTGGCCAGGCCGGTCAGGGCGTCATGGGTTGCCTGCCACGACAGGTTGGCGATGTACTGGCGCTCTTGGGTCATGTCGTGCAGCACCAGCACCGCGCCCGTGACCTTGCTCGCGCTGCGGATCGGCGCGCCCACCAGATTGACCGAAACGGTGCTGCCGTCCAGGCGCTGGATTGTTTTCGAATGCTCGCTGCCGCTGCTGAGCTGGCCCTTGACGATGTGCTCGATCAAGGTGAAACCGTCGGGCTGGGCATTGTCATCCAGCAGGTTGAACAACGCCGCCAGCGGCAGGCCCTGGGCCTGCGCCGTGTTCCAATGGGTCAGCGCCTCGGCCGCCGGGTTCAGGTAGGTGATGCTGCCTTCGACGTCGGTGGTGATCACGCCATCGCCAATCGACTCCAGGGTGATCTGCGCCCGCTCTTTCTCTTCCTGCAGCGCATCGGCAAAGGCATGGCGCTGGGCCAGGAGCTTGTGAGTACGCAACAGCGCCAGCACGATCAAGCCCAGGGCCGTGGTCAGGTTGGTGATCAGCAGCAGCCGCAGGATCATCCGCGAGCCTTCGCCCAACGCGTCGCTGAACGCCTTGGCGGCGGGTGTCACGCCTTCGTTGATGGCAATGATGTGCGCCTTCCATTGGCGCACATCATTGGCGTTGACCTGGTCACGGCGGATCGCCTGGTGCATCTCCCGGGCCAGGTCATCGAGCTGCATCAGGTAGCCATCGCCCACCGTCCACAGCTCGATGGCTTTTTCCAGGTAGCTGAAATGCCGGAAATTGAGGTACAGCCAGATCAGGCTGGAGACGTCATCGGGGTGGTTGCCGCCCTTGAGGATGCCCAGGCGGGCGGCAGCAAGATCGGGCGTGGGCCGATCCAGGGCGATGCGCAGCTCATGCCCGCCCTGGGGCACGGCAATCGCCTGCTGATACTTGAGATAGGTGGATTCGTCACGGTTGTCGGCGTAGAGCGTCAGGTAGTAGATCGCGTCTTTCTGGCCCTTCGACCACAGGCTTTCACCGGCCACGTAGCCGCGTACCGCTGAAAGCACGTAGAGACTGACGCAGCCCAACAATGCCTGAAACAGAACGACGGCGATGAAGGGCCACACAATGCCCAACAGCCGAGGCGTTCCGAGAGTCCGCTTTTGCTTCATGAAGTCCCTTACACATGCACTGCCCAATACGCACGCGAAAATCCGCTTCCGATAGCTAAGCCTAGGCTAAATCAACGCACTTGCTGCAAGTGTCCATATAGCTTGGCGTACAGGCCGCCATCGGCAATCAACTGCTGATGATCGCCGTCCTCAGCAATATGACCGCCGTCGAACACTAATACTCGATCCGCTTGCTTAACCGCCGACAAACGGTGAGCAATGATCAGTGTAGTACGGCCGCTGAGAAACCGCGCCAGCGCCTGGTGCAGGTTGTATTCGGTGGCGGCATCGAGGGCGGAGGTCGCCTCGTCGAGGATCACCACTTTCGGCTCGGCGAGGACCATGCGCGCGATCGCCAGGCGCTGGCGCTGCCCGCCGGAAAAGCGCACGCCAGAGCGTCCCACCACACTGTCCAAACCCTGCGGCAGGGCTTTGACGGTGGCGTCCAACTGGGCAATTTCCAGCGCCTGCCAGCAGGCCTGGTCAGTGCGCTCACGCCCCATGGTCAGGTTGGCGCGAACGGTGTCGTTGAACAGCGCCGGGTGTTGCAGCACCACCGCGACGTTCTCGCGAATGGTCTCCAGGCCGATGGCCTGCTGGGTCGCTCCGCCGAAACGGATACTGCCGGCCTGCGGCGTGTACAGCCCGAGCAGCAACTGCACCAGGGTACTTTTGCCGCCGCCGCTGGCGCCGACAATCGCGACCTTTTCACCGGGAGCGATGGCAAGGTTCAACTGGTTGAGCACCAGGTCATCGCCATAGCCGAAGTCCAGGCCGCGGACTTCGATGCCGACGGTTTCGCGGCCGCTGAACGGGTCTTCGCCGCCCGCATATTGCGGTTCGTCGGCACGCGCCAGCAGCTCGTTGATCCGCGTCAGCGCGCCACCCGCAGCGTAGTAGGCGTATTGCAGGTTGAGCAGTTGCTCCACCGGGCCGATCATGAACCACAAGTAGCTGAATACCGCGAGCATCTGGCCGATGGAGAGGTCGGAAAACAGCACCGTCAGCATCGCCGCCGCCCGGAAGATGTCGATACCGAACTGGAACAGCAAGCCACTGGCGCGGCTGGACGCGTCGCTTTTCCATTGCGAATTGATCGCGTAGTCACGCACTTCCTGGGCGCGCTGGCCAAGGCGTCCGAGGAAGAAGCCCTGACGGTTGCCGGCGCGTACTTCCTGGATCGCGTCCAGGGTTTCGGTCAGCGCCTGGGTGAAGCGCGAGGTGCTGTCGTTTTCGAGCTTCTTCAGGTGTTTGACGCGCTTGCCCAATTGCACCGTGGCGTAGATCACCAGCGGGTTGAACAGCAGGATCAGCAAGGCCAGTTGCCAATGCATCCACACCAGGATGGCCGAGGTGCCGAGCAGCGTGAGCATGGCCACCAGGAAGCGGCTGAGGGTTTCGCCGACGAATTTGTCCAGGGTGTCCAGGTCGGTGACCAGATGCGTGGTCACCGTGCCGCTGCCCAGGCTTTCGTACTCGCCCAGGGAGATGCGCTTGAGGCGTTCGATCAGGCGCACGCGGATGCGGTACACGATGTCCTTGGCCAGCCGCGCAAACAAGCGCGCCTGCACCACGTTGAACACCAGGGCGCCGCACCGCAGCGTCAGCGTCACCAGCAGCATCAGGCCGATATAACCGGCTGCTTTCTGCCAGCCCAGGGGCAGCGCATGGTTCATCACCTTGAGCGCGGCATCGCCGTGGCCCAGCAGCACTTCGTCCACCAGCAACGGCAACAGCAAGGGAATGGGCACGCTGCACAGGGTCGCCAGCACGGCAACGCCATTGGCGATCCACAGGGATTTACGGTGCCGCAAGGCCAGGCGGCGAATTTCCGCCCAGGTCAGTCGGTCGACGCGTTTGGGTTGCTCATCGGGCCGGTCATACACAGGCAGCTCGCTCCAGCCAACGGGCGAGCAAGGGCGACAGTTCCGACAGCGGCTGGTAGCCGTTGGTCAGCAACGCGAGCTGGCCATTGCGTTCGGCCAGCAACGTCGGGAAACCGGCGATGCCCAAATCCTGGACCCAGGTGAAGTCGGCGGCGGTCGCGGCATGCTGCTCGGCACGGTCGAACGCGCCGGCAAACTCGATGCGCGGGATGCCGGCCTGCTCGGCCAGCTCCACCAGCACGCTGGCGAGGGTCACATCGCGACCCTCGACATAAAACGCGCGCTGGATCAGCCCCAGCAGTGTCCACGCGCAATCCGGCGCCAGGCTGCGCGCGGTGACGATGGCGCGACAGGCCGGCTCGGTGTCATAGACAAAACCGTCGGGCAACGCACCTTCGCGCTTGAACGGCTGGCCGGTGGCGTCGGTGACGGCCTGCCAGTGCTCCAGGATGTAGCGCCGGGTGGTGGGCTCCAGCGCCGCGCCGCTGCCGGTGCGCAAGCCGCCCACCACCAGGTGCAGTTCCACCCCGGCCGCCTGGGCCTGCTCTACCAACGCCTGCGCCACCGGGGCAAAGCCCCAGCACCAGGAACACATCGGGTCCATTACATAGAGCAGGCGCGCGGACATGGGTCAGGCCTCGGAAGGGGTTTGCTTATAGTTGAAGCCAATCGGGTGCGGCATGTTGCGGGCCTTGGCCAGCTCGATCTGCTTTTGCCGGTCGATCGCGCTGCGACGGGTTTTCTCCGGCAGCTTATCCCAGCAATGTGGACAACTGATGCCGGCCACATAGTGCTCGGACGCGCGGTCTTCTACGCTCACCGGTGTGCGGCAGGCATGACATTGATCGTAGTCGCCTTCGCTCAAGTCGTGGCGCACAGTCACGCGATTGTCGAACACAAAGCAGTCGCCCTGCCATTTGGTTTCTGCCTGGGGCACCTCTTCGAGGTACTTCAGGATGCCTCCCTTGAGATGGTAGACCTCATCGAACCCTTCGCTGAGCATATAGCTCGAGGCCTTCTCGCAGCGAATGCCGCCGGTGCAGAACATCGCGACTTTCTTGTGCTTGGCAGAGTCGAAGTTGGCTTTGATGTAGTCGGGAAATTCGCGAAAACTGGTGGTTTTCGGATCGATTGCCCCTTCAAAGGTGCCAATCGATACTTCGTAGTCGTTACGCGTGTCGATCAACAGCACTTCCGGATCGCTGATCAGCGCGTTCCAGTCTTGTGGGTCAACGTAGGTACCGACTTTTTTGTTCGGGTCGACGCCTTCGACACCCAGGGTCACGATCTCTTTCTTGAGCTTGACCTTGGTGCGGTAGAACGGCTGGTCGTCGCAGTACGATTCCTTGTGGTCGATGTCGACCATGCGTGGATCGTTCTTCAGCCACGCCATCAGCCCGTCAATGCCTTCGCGGCTGCCGGAAACGGTGCCGTTGATGCCTTCTTCGGCGATCAGCAAGGTGCCTTTGATGCCATTGTCGACCATTGCTTGCAGCAATGGCTCGCGCAGGGCGACGTAATCTTCCAGGGTGACGAACTTATACAGTGCCGCCACGACAATCGGTTGAGTCATGGGTGTTCTCTCCAGGTGGCTACCCTCGTAAGGGGTGAACCGGATGTCGGCAGCTGCGGGCTTTTAACCGCAAGCTGCCAGTAAACGCAAAAAAAACGCGCCGACTGGGCGGCGCGTTGCGGATTCTAGCAAAACCCCGATGCGACTGCATCGACACTCAATCACCGATATTTCCTTGACGCCCCCACGGCATTGGCTGACCTCGACCCAGACCACCTGCGTGATAGCGTCTTGCGTCGCCCATGGGACCCGCCTTTGGACAGTTTTATTGGAAGATCGATTGATATGGACACATCAACTCCAAGCAGTCCGCTACTGGCGCAACTGGTGGAACACCCCGTCACTCCTGGCGCAGGGAGGGTCGATTTGAGTACCGCCTTGAATAGACTCAACCTCGCCAGCGTCTTCGACATTGTCGACCAGCCCAAGGCCGAATTCATCCGTCAATTGGCTCAATACACTGATGACGATGGCGCCCAGGCCTATGAAAATGCGCTGTCCTACGCCACCCAGTTGCAATGGCTGCACGACCAACAATCATTCAGCCCGCGCCCTGCCCCCTCTCACAGCAAGCGCGACCTGGGTTCAAAGGCGCCCAGCCCGCTCAACGAGGACTGGGGGAATGTCTGTCACCCGGAGGCCATCGCCGCTATCGACTCACCGGTTGCCTACCTGCGCACGCTGTTTCTTTTTGCAACTCAACTGGAAAAAAAAGGCGCGGCAACCAGTAAAAAAAAAATCCTGTTGAGCCAACGACGTCCGGACCTGGGACGCTTATTGATCGACCACGACACAACCTATTCTCAACGCCCCCTGCTGACACTCATTGATGAGATGTTGCACGTGCAGATCCAGCTCCACCATCCGGATAAGGACCTGCATCAACAACTCAGCAGGGCGCGCTACCCCATGGCGTTGCCTTACCACCATCATCATCGCCAGTGCCAGCTGGCACTCTCGGGAACCCGGTACTCCCTGGGTGAGTTGAATTATCGAATCAGCAAACGCTTGCCGTTTGACGACGCCAGCAGCGCACGCTATGCCACGGTCACAAAGCCCAATGCCAATACCCAGCGGCTGCTGGGTGAACTGAGCCCGGAGCAGCAAAAGCTCTTGGCGCAATCGCTCGTCCCGGAAGACACATTGTATGAAATCTACTACGGCCGGCCTCGGAAACCGCCGACCCAGATGGCAATCCCACTGGAAAACCTCGACGTCTTCTTGAAAAGTACGGCGTTGAACAGCCTCCAATTGCAGGCACTGTTGGCGCAAAACAGTTTCGCTCCCCATGCCTCTCTCTCGACCAAGGGCCAGACACTGCCTACCTTTGGGGCGCGCTACGTCAACGGTACTGGTGACCCGCCCATGACTGTGGAGGGCATCTCCACCAGCAGGCAAACCGCGCAACTGCTGAATACCTCGCACGACCGGTTTGATCGCATGCAACGGATGATCCGCCTGCAACAGTGGGTCAATCTGCCTTTCGCCGAGCTGGACACTTTGATCGTCAGCGCCATGGAGTGTGAGGGCACAGCCAACTCGAGCCTGCGCATCAGCCCCAATACCCTGCGCGCACAAGGCGTCTACCGCTACCTGAGTCGGCACTACGCCCTTAAGCCATTGGAGTTTTCCGCGTGGCTGCATCGCTTGCCCGTTCAGGCCAGCGCCAATGAGCAGCCGCTGTTCGATCAAGTGTTCAACCGCACAGCGGTGTCCTCGCAACCCCTGCCGCTGGACGACCAGGCCTTCGATTCACACACCCGCCAGCAACTCTGCGCCGCGCTGACGTTGAGGGACACGCCGGATTCACTGCAATTGCTGATCGAGGCCACACCGGCCCCTGTCGCCCGAAACCTTGCCACGTACTCCGCGATCTATCGGCAAGCGCGGATCGCTCAAGTCTTCGGCCTTTCTGTCCTGCACTGCAAACAACTGGCTGACGTGCTCGGCCCGTCGACCTGGGCGTCGCTGGTCACCCCCACATTACGCATCAAGAAAGCCGCTCCGATGGATTTTCTCGATGTGCTGATGCAAATGGACTGGGCCGTCACGTGGCTCAAGGCCTGCGGTACCAGCGTGACGCAGCTGCGCCAGCAATTGCTGCTGGAACCCATTACTGACAGCCCGGTACTGCAACGCGGGGTCGATCTGCTGAGACAGGGGCCGCACTCATGCATCCAACAGTTCCTGGAAAGCCCGGAGCCGGCCGTCTACAGCAGTGAGCTGAAACTCTACTACGGCCAACATTTTGTGCCCTTGCCTGAGCCTGAGCCGGCACCGATACACCTGATCCTGCTGGTTCCAGACATCACCACATTGTTGTCCTTGCCAGTTAACGGCACGTCGCTACGTCAATTGCTGCTCAACCCTCATTGGCTGGACAGCGAGATGACGAAAGGCGCGCTGGTCGGGCTGAACCTGGGCACGCTTTATCTATTACAGCGTTTCAGAGACTGCTGCGATACGTATGGCCTGGCGCAGGACAGCCTCCTGGCGTTTTTCCAGGGCGCCAACAACAACGGGCCGCAAAACCCCAACGCCCAGCTGAGTCAATGGTTGGGCTGGGACGAACGCGAGCTGCGCGTGCTCACGGCGACCTTGCCCTCGGGCATGGTCAGGTCCATGGACCAACTGGATTGGATCATGCGCTGCCGGCAAGCCTGCACCCTCACCCGACTCTCCAGCCAGACCCTGCTCGACACCAGCGAACTGGATATCCAAAGCGACTTCAGCAGTTGGCAGTCCGTGGGTGAAGCCGTCGTCGCCGCACGTCAATAACGCTGCATCTCAATCAGCAGACTCAAGGAATGACTATGTCTGAGAACCTCGACCAACGGCTTAATGAAGCCAGGCGTGATGCCATGCTGAGCTACTATCTGGCTCACTGCATCAGCGCCGACCTTAAAGACGCGTTGCAGACACCCAACGACCTGTACGACTACTGGCTACTGGACGTACAAGTCAGCGAAGCAGTGCCGACCAGCCCGGTCGCCAGTGCGATCACCAGCCTGCAACACTACATAAACCGGATCCACTCAGGCCTCGAACCGGGTTATGAGACCCCGGGCATGTCGCCACACGCGACCCTGGCCTGGCAGAACTCCCTGCACACTTACCCCCTCTGGAGCGCCAGCCAGCAACTGCGCTATCACCCGCAAAATTTCCTCGACCCCACGCTGCGCGAGGACAAGAGCGACAGCTTTGCGCAACTGGAAAACGAACTTCAACAGCATCGACTCCAACCCGACACCGCACTGAAAGCCGTGCAAGGCTTCCTGTCACGGTTCGAAGAGGTCGCCAGCATTCAAACGCTCAATGGCTACATTGATGGCAATGTCGGACAGTTGGAGACCAGCACTTATTATTTCGTCGGCAAGTCCGCCACCGACAGCATCTATTATTGGCGTTCGCTGGACCTGTCCAAACGCTCGACCGCCAACCCCGACGCGCCTGCACCTCTGGCCTGGACAGACTGGAAACCCATCAACCTGACGTTTGGCGCCGATACACCGGCCCACAGTATCCGTCCCGTCCTGTTCAATCAGCGGCTATTTATGGTTTGGGCCGAGATCATCAAGCCGGCCCCGCACCACTCCTTCAAGGCACAGGGCAATGGCAATGGCAATGGCGACAACGAAGAGGACGGGGATGAAAAACAACGCCAGGCTGAATGGCTGAACAGCCAGTTCGTGAAGTTTCGCCTGTGCTTTTCCTATAAAAAACTGGATAGCACCTGGAGCTTTGCGCACACGGGACTGGAAGAGCACTGCGTCACGCGGGGTATCAACGCACTCACGCCAGCGCAACTTATCGGCATCACGCAGACCATTGCCGTAGTCGATAGCCGCTCTCCTCACACCCTGTTCCTGGGTATACGCGCCAACACGCTGAATCATGGCAGCGATCAAATGGGCGAATTCTTCCAAGCCATCAGTATCGATCAGTCATTGAGCATAAAAATCGTCGCCAGCGCAGGCAGCCCCGGCCGCTACAAAATCGTGCCAGGTTCAGCCGTAGCCCAGGAAGCCCTCCGATTGCTGGAAGCCTATGAATCCACACAAAACACGCCACTACAGAAAGCGTTGTTGGGCGGCGTCGACAAAGACAACCTGTTTTCCAGCGTGTTACTTCCGCCGTTCGCTCACCAATACTTCCGTCTGTTTTTCGATATAAACAAAGACAACTTACAGTTCAAGACACGCCTGGCGCAGGAACAAGACGAAAGAACGGTAGTCCTGGACGCTCAAACACCCCAGATCGAAGATCAGCGAACGTGGGACTTTGAATCCAAAAGCACAGCCATAGTCGCCGCCGATACAGCCACCACCGCCTTTGATCCCGCCACCAACGAATTCGTCTTCACCTCAAGAATCGTCAGGCCCTTTCTGCAGACGTACAGCATCACCCTTGCATCCCGGTACTCCGAGATGAGCATTACCCTGAGCACCCAGTCGGCGTTGCATGACTCGACCTTGTCCGAAGTTGAACTCATCAGCGGTTCGGTCATCAGGATCGACTGCGCGATACATCCCAGTGCAGACGCCACGTATCACTCGATGTTCTTTAAAAACCCCAAGACCGGAAAAAGCTATTCCAATGCCATTTATGACAAAGACTCCATATTGTTCAGGCTTGAGAAAGAGATGAAATCAAGGCCGGACCCGAGACCCGGGCATACCGACCAATACCTTCCCATCTTCGAATACTCCCTGGCAGGGAAGTTTCTCAACAAAAATGCATTCCTCCACTTGTATACCCATCATCAGGATCCCTTCCTGGTGATACTCGACCGTTACAGCGGCTACCACCTGCCAGGTGATGAAGTCGCCAACCCAAAACTGCACTTCGTGAATGACGTGAGGCTGGAGCTGGGTAACACTTCCACGCCCACGTTGCGTTTCTACAAGCACGTCATCATGCAATCCAAACTGAAGGACGTGCCCACTCCGCAAGCCATTAATAACAACACTGCCCAAATCCTCAACGACTCGGACCTCGATCACGAGAGTCTGGTAGGCGCCTCCCCCGAACTCGCAGTCGGGCACCTGGCAAGTACGCGGGTAAAGTTACCCAATGAGCAACCCGCATCAGCCATCACGCTGATCCATGGGGTCATCACGCTTGAGAGCAGAGAGAACCAGGTGACTGTCCTCGGCTATGCACTCAAGGCCATCAAATGCGCCCTTGCCACCTCCGTTGCCGTCGACAAGCCCGCGCATTCCCCACGAATTACGCGCCAACAGCAAAACACCGGAGCGACCCACGAGTGGATTGATTTTTCCACAAGCTTCGCCCCGAGTGTCCCGGCCATCCGACTCAACACCACGGTGGCGAGTCAACTGACCCAACACGCCACACTCGGCTTCGACCCGGTATTTTTACGCTCCCCGGATGACTGGAGGGAACCGGCACTGACTGCGGACGCCGCCCCCGAGCCCCCGGATTTCCAGGGCGCGCACGGTAAAAATTTGCGCGAACTGTTTATCTACTTACCCTGGACCATCGCCCATTACTTCAACCAGCAGCAGCAATACGCTCACGCCCAGACCTGGTTGCACGCCCTGTTCGACCCACTCCACCCAGACACCGGGGCCCTCAGTGCCCTGCCAGGCAACCCGGTAGAACTGAGCTTCGCCTGCCACCACCCCGAGAGCCCGCATTACCTGGCTCTCAGCTTTCCGACATACCTGCGTAAGGCGCTGTACCACCTCAATGTGGATATCCTGATCAACCGGGGCGACGCGGCTTATCGCCAAGTGAGCCCCGACAGCCTGGCCGAAGCCAAACTCTGGTACATCCAGGCGCAGAACCTGCTCGGCATGCGCCCGACGGTCACACGTGCCGATACCTGGACCTCCCGCACCTTGGACGCACTGGCGACGGTGTCCTCCCAGGCCATCCGCCAGTTGGAACATCAACCCGAATACACCACCGTACTGTCCCGGCACTGCAAGACCACAGGGCAACACACTTGGCTCATGGACAGCCCCTATTTGTTCCGCCCGCTGAACACGCAACTGGTCGCACGCTGGGACATATTGGAAAGTCGCCTGCACGGGCTTCGCCATCATCTGGATATTTCCGGCAAGCCATTGCGCCAGACACTCTTTGCGCCCCCCTTGTCCCCTGCCGCGCTGCTGACGCGAAATGCACAGGGCGCTGCGGGTGACGCCAGTACATTGCCACTGGTCCGCCCTGAAGTGGGTCACTACCGGTTCCAGGTCATGCTGGGGCACGCCTTGAGCGCGGTCGACAGCCTGGCGCAGTTCGGCACCACGCTGCTCACCTTGATCGAGCGCAAGGAACAGGCGCACTACCTTGAGGTGCAACAGCAAAACGCCTGGCAGTTGGCCGAATTGGTGCTGACCCAACAGACCCAGGCCGTTGCCATCGATGAAAAAAACAAAGATGCCCTGCGTCGCAGCCGAGCAATCGTCGAGGGGCGACTGGACTACCTGACACGCCAGCTCAGCGAAGGCATCAGCACCGGTGAAATTTCGGCCGGCCAACACTATCTGGAGAGCGTCGCCTGGGAGAGAAAAGTCGCGATTGCCGGTATAGGCGCCGGCGCCGCTATGCTGTTGCCGAATATCTTCGGCACGTCGTCCGGAGGGATGCGTTGGGAGGGGGCGTTTCATGCCTATCAGGCCTTCGCCCAGGGCGAAGCCAACATCGCCCGCGCCAACGGTAACGAATTGGAGCGCACTGAACAGTTAAATCGTCGCGCTCAAGAATGGGCCCACGCCGAACAACAGGCTCGCCTGGAACTGGCCCAGATCGACACCCTGCTGCTGGTGCATGCCGAGCAGGAAAAAGCCACTCGCCTGCAACTACGCAGTGCCCACACCGCATTGGCCCAGGCCAAGTCAGCCTACCAATTACTCGGCATGCGCTTTACCGGGACACAGCTCTATCAATGGCTCACGGCCCAACTGAGCACGTTCTATTACGCGCTGTATGACAACGTCCACTCCCTGTGCCTGGCCGCTGAAGCCTGCTGGCAGTACGAAACCACCGACAGCCGGCAGTTCTTCCAAGGTGGGGCCTGGCATCACACCTCCCGAGGTCTGCTGAGCGCGGAAAGCTTGAAACTGAACCTGGTGAAGATGAACACCGCGTACCTGCAACACACACCTCGCGAGCTGGAAATCAGCAAAACCATGTCACTGCGCCATCGCCTGATCGAGTGTCAGGTCGCGACCGGCCAACAGACCTTCGAAATCACCGCGCCTGCCAAAACCTGGACTGAACATAAAGCGCAATTGGTCAGCAGCGGCACCATCAGCTTCGCCCTGACTCAAGCGCTCCTGGATGAGGACTACCCTGGGCAGACCCTGCGCAGGATCAAGCATGTCAGCGTCACACTACCCGCCTTGCTAGGACCTTATGAAGACATCAAGGCAACACTGACCCAGACCCGAAACGAAATCCAGATGCCCGATGGCACCCTCAGGACCGACTTCAGGGCACACCAGCAAATCGCCTTGTCGCGCGGCCTGGACGACAACGGCCTGTTTACGCTCAACTTCGACAACGACCCACGCTACCTGCCGTTTGAATACACGGGGGCGATATCGTGCTGGCGCTTGAACTTTCCCAATCCGCTGCAACAAAAAAACCTGCTTGAATCCATCACCGACATCATCATTCATGTGCGCTACACGGCCAGGCCTGGCAGGAGTGAAACATGAGCACTCAGGCGAATGAATCGCCCCTCAAGGTGCCATCGCTGCCTAAAGCCAGCTCCGCCATCGAGGGCGTCGCCAAAGGCTGGGGCAACGTGGGCGCTGATGGCACGGCGACTTTTGAGGTTGGGTTGCCGATTTCCACTGGCCGTGGTTATGCACCTACGTTGTCGCTGATCTATCGCAGCACGGCGGGTAACAGTGCGTTCGGTTTCGGCTGGGACGTCAATCCGGGTGCCGTCACACGGCGTACCCAGCAGGGCGTCCCCGATTACACCGCAGCCGATACATTCCAGGGTCCTGATGCACAGCAATGGATGCCCGAACGCACCGCCGCAGGCACGCTTGTCCAGACACAACGCGACAGTTTTGACCACGTGCCGCTAGGCCGCCACTACGTCGTCACGCGCTACTTTCCGAGGGTCGAACAGCGCTTCGAGCGCGTCGAGCATTGGCGTTCAGAGGGCGATGCGGCCGGGTTCTGGCTGATCCAGGCGGCTGACGGCAGCCGGCATGTGTACGGCAAAACGCCTGCGGCGCGTATCGCTGATCCCGATAACCTGAGCCATGTGGCGCAATGGCTGCTTGAGGAAAGCCTGAACGCCCATGGCGAGCATATCGGTTACCAGTACCTGGCCGAGACCGGTACTCGCACGGAACCCCATGACAGCCGGGCCCAGCGTTATCTGCATAAAGTGTGTTACGGCAACGTCATGGCGAGGGAAAAGGAGACGCTGTATTTGCTCAAGAATGACGATTTTTCCCGTCAGGCGTGGCACTTTTACCTGCTGTTCGACTACGGTCAACGCACCACCGCCAACGACAAGTTGCCTTCCTACGACGCGCTCAACCCGTGGCTTCCACGCGAAGATCCGTTTTCCAGTTTCATCTACGGTTTTGAACTACGAACGCTGCGACTGTGTCGGCAAATCCTGATGTTTCACGCCTTCGCAGATGCCCCCGACATGGGCCCCTCCCCTGTCTTGGTCAAACGCCTGCGGTTCGAACACAAAACCTTTCCCAACGGGCTCAACACCTTGCTAGCGGTACACGAGCAGGCCGTTGACTCCCAGGGAACGCTCACCAGCCTGCCGCCGCAAGAATATCTGTATCAATACTCAGGCCTGAAACTGGATGCCCGCCGCTACCAGCGTTTCGTGGACGTGCCCGGTCTCAATGACGGCCAGCGCTATCAACTGGTGGATCTATTCGGCGAGGGCTTACCGGGAATCTTGTACCGCGGTGATCAAGCCTGGTACTACCGGGCACCCCAGCGAGATGAGGCGTCTACAGGCGATGGGGTGACGTACGCTCCCGCTCAAGAACTGCCGGCTATTCCCGTGGCGGACGGTTCACGCCCGGTCTATCAGGCCTTGCTCGATATCGATGGTGACGGTCGGCTGGAATGGGTCCTGGCCCGACCGGGCATGAGCGGATTCTTCAGCCTGGCCCCACAACGTAAAGACGCGGGGTTCGTACGGTTCGATGCGTTCCCGGTGGAGTTCTTGCACACCCATGCGATATTTGCCGACCTGATGAGCAGCGGCTTGGCTGATATCGCACTGGTAGGCCCGCGTAGCGTGCGCCTGTATGCCAACCGGCATAGCGGTTTCCAGCAGGGCATCGAGCAGGCGCACACGATCGACGGCGACGACTTACCGTCCTTCCTCGGTTCTTCCGCCGACTGGGTTGGCTTCAGCGACATACTTGGCAGCGGCCAGCAGCACCTGGTGCGTATACGACACAACGAAATCAAATGCTGGCCCAACCTGGGCCATGGGCGATTCGGCAAAGGGAGAGTATTGGCCACCTTGCCTTTCAGGGAAACGACGTTCAATGCTTCCAATGTGTTGCTGGCGGATCTGGATGGCTGCGGTGCCAGCGACTTGCTGTACCTGACGACCCATGAGGTACGCATTTTCACCAACAAGGGCGGCAATGGCTTTGCCAAAACCCCGTTGGTCTTACCCTGGCCATCAGGCGTTCAGCATGACGCCTTATGCCAGGTGAGCGTGGCGGACCTGCAAGGCAACGGTTACGCCAGCCTGATCATCAGCGTCACGCACCCACACCCTCGCCATTGGCGCTACGATTTTTTTGATAGCAGGCCTTGTCTACTCAGCATTACCAACAACAATCTGGGCGCCCAAGTCGAGGTGAGCTACCGCAGCAGTGCCCAGGAATGGCTGGACGAGAAAAGGCAGCACCAGGCCGAAGGCAGGCAGGCCGTCTGCCGATTGCCCTTCGCACTGACCCTGGTTAAACGCCAGAGGCAGCGCGATGAGATCAGTCATCACACACTGACCCAGCATTTCAGCTATCGCCAAGGCTTTTACGCCCCTCATGAACGCGCCTTCCAGGGTTTTGGCTTGCTGCTTCAAACCGACATCGAGACCGGCACCCATGACGCGCCCGGAGCAGGGACGCAAACCAAACGTTGGTTTCACACCGGCCAGGCACTGGATATGCCCAAGGACGACTACAGCCAGCACGACCCTGACGCCATCACGCTCGGCCGCACGTTGCTGGCGACACATGATGCCCCCCAACAGCCGCAACCGACCGACCATCACGACCGCGTGATCGCGTCGCCCACGCCACCGGAGACACGGGCGGCAGCCTATGCGCTCAGGGGCCTGCCGCTGCGGGTGGAAGTGTTCGCCCTTGACCCGGCCAATAGCACACCCTATTCGGTGCAGCAGTACCGCTATCTGGTCCGTCGCTTGCCCCCGGCATCCGGCTCGCAACCCTGGCCGCGAATGCTGCCGCTGACGCTGGAGTCCGTGCATTATCAATACGAACAGGTGCCCGATGATCCGGCCTGCGAACACCAGGTCAACTTGCGCTGGGATGCCTACGCCAGCCTGGTCCACAGCGTCACGGTGCATGGCGCGCGGCGCAAGACGGTCAGTGATACACCACCGGCACTGCTCGAGGATGAGCATCAGCGACAATGGTGGCGTGACACCCACGACCCGGCTCAGCAGGTGTTTTATCTGCGCGAAACCTTGGCGCAGTGGATTCATCAACCCAACGACGACCAATGGCGATTGGGATTGCCCTATCGTCAACGCACCAACGCCTGGACCCTGCCTGACGGGCAGCCACCTGCGGGGCTGAACGCGTCGGCTATCCGCTACGAGAGTTTGATCGACCGGCTTTCTGGTCCACTGGGGCCACAAGCACCGCGCGAGCTGAGCGGCTTGACGATCCAGCACTACCGCGAACCGGGCGGCAAAGGGCAAACCTTGACGCCCGGAACAGCAAACTTCCAGGGGCTGGCGGATTATCAAGAAAGCGCTGAACTGGCCCCCAAAGCGCTCCAGGCGCTGGAGAAAATTCCCGACATGCCGGGCCAACCCGCCGAAGACCTGCCGAGCCGCCTGGGCCGAATCGGTTACCGGCCCATGGCGCTGTTTTTTCATGCCAATGACCAGGAACGCCAATCGTCCCCCCTCTGGTCGATTCGCCGTCAGTTTCCGCGCTACTTCAACGCCAAACACTTCTTTCGTCTACACACTTGGCGCCTGACTCAGGCCGAGGGCGAAACCACGCTGACCTATGACCCTTACGGGCTTCAGGTCATCCAGGTCAAACAACCCGACGGCTGCATCACCCGCGTCCAGCATGACTACCGCCTGCTCCAGCCGATCAGCATCACCGATCCAAATGGCACGACCGAGCAAGCGCTCTACGATGCGTTCGGTCGCTTGCTCGCGACCAGCATCAACGGGCAAGCATCGGCAACGTCCGTCGGCTTCGGGCCATTGTCGGCGTATCGCCGGCCGGTAGACGCATCCATCGAATCCGCCATTCAAGCACCCGCAACGATCCTCGGCGAGGCCGCCCGTGCCTGGCTCTACGACCCATTCAGTTGGATGGGTTCGATCGCACCGACGGACAGGCAGGCGCACTGGGTCACCCAGCGCTATGTCTCACCAGACGGGCACATACGCGCCACCGCCCGGTTGCGCCTGAAAAAAAAGGCCAGCGCCTTGAGTGCTAGCGAGAAAGCCTTGTCCGACTTGATCCAGAAGGCCCGGCGCGAACCGGCACGAAGCCTGATGTTGGCAGCTGATCGCTATACCCACGATCAGGAACAGCTCATCCACATGAGCCTGGTCTCCCATGACGGCTTCGGGCGCATCTTGCAAAGCAAACAACAAGCCGAGCCGGGGCCGGCCTGTGCGGTGGGCGACAACGCGGACCTGACGGTCAAGGACGGCGCCATCCAGACGGTTCAGGCTGATCCGCGCTGGTGCGTCAGCGAACACACCGAATACAGCCCCACGGGGCGGATCGTGCGGGTGTATCGCACCTATTACGCCAACCGCCACCGGTACATCGACGGTCAGTCCCTGCAGCAGTTCCTGCCTGGCGACAGGCAGTTCCATGACCCCCTCGGCCGCCCCACCCGCACCCTCACCGCCAGGAAAACACTACGGCAAATCACCTACTGGGCCTGGTACACCGTCAGCGAAGATGAAAATGATACGTCTGGAGCGCAGGTAGACCTCTCGGCTGAACACTGAAGCCTGGGGAAGCGTGGCCGTCTCACCTTTGAGAGACGGCCAAACTGCTTTGTTCACTCAACGTGCCGCCGTCCGTGAAGCCCTGGAACTGGCGGGTTTATAGCGACGCCACGCGGAGGAGTCGGACTCCCAAGGGGCGTCGACCCGTTGTTGATGCCGATAGAACGTCACGCGGCCTGCCAGTTGCTGTCGATGCCGATACAGCCAGCGCAGCTCAGAACCCGTGGCAGAAACCGCGGACTTATTGATCACAACGTCCATGTCCAGATCATCCAGAGCAAAGTGCGCCTGGCGCAGGCTCTGAGGGTCCGTCAGCGTCTTCAACGCCGACTTGCTGGCGCGGCTGACCAGCTTGTGCTGGAACGCACTCAAGTTCACATCTATGTAGCCTTCAAGGGTGCGTTCGAAGGAATAGTCACTGGAAGAAAAATCACTGACGAATTTCTTCGCGAACTCCCGGTTGGCGGTGGTCGATGTGCAGCCCGAATACTTGGACACAATAGCGCCATAGAATTGCCGTGCGACCTGCCCGCCTTGCTCTGCGATCGTTTGCTCATACTCGGACTCGCCGATCCTGTCGAGCCCGCGCCGAATGTACGCGTCGACACTTACGGCCAGCGCCGCAGTTGCCGCCCCCATCTCCTCGACGCCGAAATAGGCAGCCATTATGTCCCCGCGTGCCGTCAGCTTCGACCAGAAGCTGCGATAGATTCGCACGGTGTTGGCCAAGCCGAAAAGAATATCGCCTCGACTGGGTTGGAATTGCTCGCCAAAAGACACTTGCCCGCCATCAACATCCCTGAACAGCAAGGGGTTGCCCAGGGTCATCGCATACAGGTTCAGGCCGTCCACGTCGCCCAGCGGGTCCGGGCTGATCCAGCGTTGCAGCCACGGCGCGTAATACCGCGATCCGTAGTAATACAACCCTGTCGCATCGCGCTCCTTACCTGCATAGCGGCGAACCTTATAGCGAGCTCGCTGCGTATCGTTGGTAGCCCACCACGCCGTCGCGCCATAAGGATAATAATGCTCCTGGCTCAGCAACTGGGCCTGCTCGTCCAGTTCCAGCAAGCTGCTATTGAGGTGATCGAGGAGGCTGAATTGCATGTGCTCGTCTTTCATATCGCTGGGGCGACCCTGCTCCCATTGCAACACCGTGACATGACCGCCGCCGATATCGATCTCCAGCACGTTCAAGCGCTTGCCTGCTTGTGCATGCAGGCGCAATCCCGGCAAGTAGCATGTCAATTGTGTATGGGGTTTCCCCGCGACCTGCTGGCTTCTGATTTTGGCTGCCCGTTGGCCCTGGCCGTCGTAGAGGTAACTTTCCACATCCGGATCACCCTGCTCACGCCACACCTGAGTCACATGGGTGAGCTGATTCCGCACGTCCCAGCCTAACTGTTGGCCGCTGCCGAGCACGTGTTGGTTGCCATTGGCATCAAACATCATTGCCCATTGCCGCGGTGCACCGTCAGTCACCGGCAAGGCGCGATTGCTGCCCGCAGCGACACGCATGTCCCGGGTATGACCGGCTCCGCTACTCGGCACATGGCGAAGACTCGTCAAGTTGCCATGTTCATCGTAACGGTAATGTTGGGTGTAATTGCGCCAGAGCCCGGTGTCAGTTGCACCGAACGTCACCCGTCCCGGCGCAGCCTGGCCACCGCTGTTGCCGGCATTTTCCCGACCGGTGGCCTGGGTCAGCTGGTACAGACTGTCGTACTGGTAGCGGTTGACCGCATCAATACGCGCATTAGTGTGCCATTGCGTCGGCTGCGCCTGGTCGCTGAGGCTGAGGATGTTGCCTACCGGGTCGTACTCGTACACAAGGTCCTGTAAAGGCTTGGCGGCCTCGCCCTTGCGATGCACCGTCAGTTGCAACAGACGATTGTCCTCAGCGGCGTATTTCGCCAGCTTGGTAACGCCATTGCCCATCCGTTCGGAGATCACCAGACCGCTGGCGTTGTACACGCGCTGGTTCGTCAAAACCTGGCGTGAGCCGCCACGGAGGGTCAGCGCAACCTCCTTCAGCCAGCCTTGCTGCCCATAGAGCCAGTGCCGACGATTGCCCTGGGCGTCGACCTGCTCCAGCTGCGCGCCCAAGGCATCGTAGCGCCAGGTCGTAGTGTGGGCCTTGGGCTCCAGCTGTTCGGCTTGTTCGTCATGACTGGATGGCCAGTCAACTGCGGACGCATCCAAGCGAAACCGTCGAGTCTGCTGCGTGACGCTTCCATCGATCCCGTACTCATCCATCAACAAGACACCGGCCGGGTCCGCGTGGCGAATCAGCCGACCACAACGGTTGCCGGCCGCCTCGGCGGGTTCGGCGGCCGCATAGATCAGGCGCTCGACACAACGCGGCCGCGGCTCATTCGCTGCCTGTTCAAACACGGCCACTGGGCGTAACAGGCGGTCGTAGCGCCGCTCGTGATGAGCTAGACGCGAATCCCAGCGATGCAACAGCTGCCCTGCTTCACCATGTATCAGCAGGCGCCAGCCGGCATCGGCGCTCTCGGTGCGCACAGGCTCGCCCGACAGGCTGTAAATGGTCGACTGTGACGCCACACCCGCAGCGCCGCGCGCAAATTGCCGTGGGTCCCACTGGCTGAGCAAAAGACCATTGGCCCCAAAAACCTGGCGGGTGACCCGTGCCTGCGGAGCCTGCGTCACGCTCTCACGATGATAGTGAACAGCACGCACAGCCAGCCCGCGAGGATCCATGGCCTTCAAGGTCGGTGTATTTCGATGCAAAGAAGTGGACATAAACTCATGACCTGATCAGCTAAGGTCAAAAAAGTCTAGGGAACCCCTTTAGGGCGTGGGGGTACTGCGAGGATGTTTTATGTGTCTAATTACAGGCACAGGATACGGCAACCTGCGAGCGCGAACACGCCGCGCCCGCAGGCCTTGGGCTGCGGGCTCAGTGCCCGCCGGCGCAGGTCGGCGAGGCCGGGGCTGCGTCGATTTTCGCCCATTCTTCAGGCGTGTAGGTGTGCAGCGCCAGCGCATGAAATTCGCTCATCAGGTCACCCAGGGTGGCGTAGACCTTCTGGTGGCGCTTGACGCGGTTGAGCCCCTCGAACTGCGGGCTGACCAGTACGGCCTTGAAGTGGGTTTGCAGCCCACGGCTGTGCATGTGGCTTTCATCCAGCACGCTCAAGTGGTCCGGGCCCAGGGCGGCAAGTGCCGTTTCGATACGCTGTTGCATGCTCATTCCTGCTTACTTCTTCTTGGCCGGTGCGGCGGCTTTTGGCGTCAGCTCGTTGGTCATGTCTTCCAACAGCTTGTTCACCACCGGTACGGCGCTTTCCAGTTTTTCCTGGGTCATCTGGGCCGATTGCTGGGTCAGCTGCGGCATTTTCTCGAGGACTTTCTTGCCCAGTGGCGACTGGTAGAACGCGACTAGGTCCTTGAGCTCGGATTCGCTGAAGTTGCTGGTGTAGAGCTTGACCATGTCCGGTTTCAGCTTCGGCCAGCCGATGGCCTGGTCGAGGGCGGCGTTGGCCTTGGCCTGGTAGCTGTCCAGTACGGACTGCTTGGCGGCAGGCGCCTTGGTCTGTTCGAAACGCTGGGCGAACATTTGCTGCACTTGCATGTACACCGGGGTACCCAGCTTGTCGGCGTGGGCCAGGGTAAGGAAGGCTTCGGCGCTGGCGTTGTGGCTGGCGGTATCGGCAAAAACCTGGCCGCTGGCGCAAACCAGAGCAACCGCGGTACAGATGGCACGAAGACGAGTCATCGAGTTTCCTTTTCTAGCAGGCGAGGTAAGACCCCAAGGGCGCCCATTCTGCGCCTAAAAAACGCTGCGGCTCAACCCCGGGCCTTGTACGGCCTGGATTGGCACGGGATGAATCCGATGAAAAGTCTTTTAGGGAACCCCATAGGCCCATCAAGGCCTAAACTGCGCAAACGAACCTGAAGGAGTGTGCCCGATGAGCCGTATCGAAACCGACAGCCTGGGAGAAGTCGCCGTCCCGGATGACGCTTACTGGGGCGCCCAGACCCAACGTTCGCTGGTGAATTTCGCCATCGGCGAGCAGCGCATGCCGCTGGCGGTGCTGCACGCCCTGGCCCTGGTGAAGAAGGCCGCCGCGCGGGTCAACGACCGTAATGGCGATTTGCCCGCCGACATCGCCCGCCTGATCGAACAGGCCGCCGACGAAGTGCTCGCCGGCCAGCATGATGACCAATTCCCGCTGGTCGTCTGGCAGACCGGCAGCGGCACCCAGAGCAACATGAACGCCAACGAGGTGATCGCCGGCCGTGCCAACGAGCTGTCGGGCAAGACCCGCGGCGGCAAGAGCCCGGTGCACCCCAACGATCACGTCAATCGCTCGCAAAGCTCCAACGACTGCTTCCCCACGGCCATGAGCATTGCGGCCGTGCAGGCGGTGCACACCCAGTTGCTGCCGGGCATCGCCAATCTGTCCGGCGGCCTCGCGGAACTCGCCGCGCGGCACATGAAACTGGTGAAGACCGGCCGCACCCACATGATGGACGCCACGCCGATCACCTTTGGCCAGGAACTGTCAGCCTTTATCGCCCAGCTTGACTACGCCGAACGCGCCATCCGCAGCGCCCTGCCCGCCGTGTGCGAGCTGGCCCAGGGCGGCACCGCCGTCGGCACCGGGCTGAATGCGCCGCATGGTTTCGGCGAGGCGATTGCCTCCGAGCTGGCCGCGCTGTCCGGCCTGCCGTTTGTCACGGCGCCCAACAAATTCGCCGCGCTATCCGGACACGAGCCACTGGTGACCCTGCACGGCGCGCTGAAAACCCTGGCCGTGGCCCTGATGAAAATCGCCAACGACCTGCGCCTGCTGGGCTCGGGCCCACGCGCCGGGCTGGCCGAGGTCAAGCTGCCGGCCAACGAGCCCGGCAGTTCGATCATGCCCGGCAAGGTCAACCCGACCCAGTGCGAGGCGCTGTCGATGCTGGCCTGCCAGGTGTTGGGCAACGACGTGACCATCGGCATTGCCGCCAGCCAAGGGCACTTGCAGTTGAACGTGTACAAGCCGGTGATCATCCACAACCTGCTGGAGTCGATCCGCCTGCTGGCCGACGGCTGCAACAACTTCCAGGAGCACTGCATTGCCGGCCTCGAGCCCGACGCCACGCAAATGGCCGAGCACCTGGAGCGCGGATTGATGCTGGTCACCGCGCTCAACCCGCACATCGGCTACGACAAGTCGGCGGAGATTGCCAAGAAGGCCTACGCCGAAGGGTTGACGCTGCGCGAGGCCGCCCTTGAACTGGGCTACCTCACCGATGCAGAGTTCGACCAGTGGGTTCGCCCGGAAAACATGCTGGGCGCCTAAGACGCCATGCGCAGCCGCCGGGCCTTGAGCCCGGCGAGCAGCGAGGGGGCCAGCGCCACGGCCGCCGAACCGAGCATCACCACCAGCGCGCCGAAATATCCCAGCGCGTTGATTTCTTCTGCCTGCACGTAGTCCGGCCACAGCCAGGCTGCCAGCGCCACCGCGACAAATGTCACCAGCGGCGTCAACGCCAGCGTCGCACTGACCCGCGAGGCCTCCCAATGGGCCAGGGCTTCGGCAAATGCGCCGTAGGCCACCAAGGTGTTCATGCAGCACGCCAGTAACAGCCAGCCTTGCAATGGGCTCAGGTCCAGCGCTTCCAGCGGATGCGCCCAGGGAGTGAGCAGCACCGCGCAGGACAGGTAGATCACCATCATCACCTGCAGCGAATTCCACACCGTCAGCAACTGCTTCTGGCCGAGGGCGTAGAACACCCAGATCGAGGTGGCGAGCAGGATGGTCAGCACGCCGGCGGTGTAAGTGCCGACAGACGTGAGCAACTCCTCCAGGCGCTGGTTGAAAAACAGCCCAAACCCCACGATCAACACCACCAACCCAAGCACCTGCCCCCGGCTGAAACGCTCCTTGAACACAAACACGCTGGCGATCATCAGAAAGATCGGGCCCATCTGCACCACCAACTGTGCGGTGCCGGGGCTGAGCATGTTCAGGCCCACCAGGTACAACACGTAGTTGCCGACCAGCCCGCACACGGCCATCGCCACCAGCCAGCCGCCCTTGGGGCCGAGCACTTTGCGGCTGGGCAGGCGCTTGGTGGCCGCCAGGTACAGGAACAGGCAACTGCCGGCGACCGTCAGGCGAAACCAGGTGACGGTGACCGGGTCCATCACTTGCAAGACCTGTTTGAGCTTGACCGGGAGGATGCCCCAGAGCAGCGCGGTCAACAGGGTCAGGCAGAAACCGTAGACCCAGCGGCCGGAAGAGATGTGCATGAGTGCCCCAGATGCCAGAGGAAGTGGAACGGGCATTCTAGGGGCAAGCAGAAGGATTGGGCTACGGCGCAATTCAATTGTAGGAGCCGGCAAGCCCGCGCCTACATTGGCGGGTGATCTAGCGGACGGCCTCGAACAGACCGGTGGCGCCCATGCCGCCGCCCACGCACATGGTGACGATGCCGTAGCGCAGGTTGCGCCGCTGCAGTTCCCGCACCAGGTGCCCGACTTGCCGCGAACCGGTCATGCCGAACGGATGGCCGATGGAAATCGAGCCGCCGTTGACGTTGTACTTGGCGTTATCGATTTCCAGGCGATTGCGCGCATACAGGCACTGGGAGGCGAACGCTTCGTTGAGTTCCCACAGGTCGATGTCCGCCACCTGCAAGCCACGCGCCTTGAGCAGCTTGGGCACCGAGAACACCGGGCCGATGCCCATTTCGTCCGGCTCGCAACCGGCCACGGTGAAGCCGCGGAAAAACGCCTTGGGCTTGAGCCCCAGCGCCAGGGCTTTTTCCAGGCTCATCACCAGTGTCATCGAGGCCCCGTCGGACAACTGCGACGAGTTGCCCGCCGTCACTGAGCCGTCTTCGGCAAACACCGGCTTCAACCCGGCAAGGCTCGCCAGGGTGGTGTCCGGGCGGTTGCAATCATCGCGATCGACCACGCCATCAAGGACCTGCACCGCGCCGGTGTTCTTGTCCTCGACCTTGTACTTGACCGCCATCGACACGATTTCATCGTCGAACAACCCGTCGGCCTGCGCCTGGGCCGTGCGCTGCTGGCTTTGCAGCGCATAGAGGTCCTGGTCTTCGCGGCTGACATGGTAGCGGCGCGCGACGATTTCGGCGGTCTGGCCCATGGGGAAATAGATCCCCGGCACCTGCTCCTTGAGCAGCGGGTTGATCAGGTTGTCGGTGTTGACGCTTTTCATGGTCAGGCTGATGGACTCGACGCCGCCGGCGACGATGATGTCGCTGCAACCCGAAGCAATCTGGTTGGCCGCAATCGCAATCGCCTGCAGGCCCGAGGAGCAGAATCGGTTGAGGGTCATCCCCGCCGTGCCGGTACCCAGCTGCGAGAGCACCGCCACATTGCGACCGATGTTGTAGCCCTGGGCGCCTTCGTTGGAGCCGGCGCCGACGATGCAATCCTCGACACTGGCCGGGTCGATGCCGTTACGGGTCAGCAGTGCGTTGACGCAATGGGCCGCCATGTCATCCGGGCGGGTCTGGTTGAACTTGCCGCGAAAGGACTTGGCCAGGCCGGTTCGCACACTGTCGACGATCACTACTTCACGCATGGGCTACCTCGATCTTGTCGTTGTTGGGAGATCAATCGAGGATAGATCCGCGCCCGCCCGGCCGCGATGATCATTCACCTGGCATATACAAAAGCATGGGGTGGTGCGCGGGTTTGTAATGGGGGGGGCTGTTGGGCAGTGGGGTTGTTGTGCAGAAGTCTAGTTGTGCGGGAGGTTGTTGTGCAGCGGGTTTGTAGTGCAGAGAGTTTGGGTGGCCGGGCCCTTGTGGTGAGCAGGCTTGTCCTGCGTTGGGGCGCGAAGCGGCCCTCACCCCAGGCACTGCAGTGCTTCAGTTAGAAGGGGTGGGCAGGGTTTAGGTGGCCAAGCCCTTGTGGTGAGCAGGCTTGCCCTGCGTTGGGGCGCGAAGCGGCCCTCACCCAGGCAATGCGGTGCTTCAGTCAGAAGAGGTGGGCAAGTTTGGGGCTGCTGCGCAGCCCAACGCGGGGCAAGCCCGCTCGCCACAAAAAAGCGGGCTCTCCACTGTCCACTAAAAGCTGGCTGTCCACCACGCGGGTTTGGAGTACAGAGAGTTTAGGTGGCCAAGCCCTTGTGGTGAGCAGGCTTGTCCTGCGTTGGGGCGCGGAGCGGCCCTCACCCAGGCAGTGCGGTGCTTCAGTCAGAAGAGGTGGGCAGAGTTTGGGGCTGCTGCGCAGCCCAACGCGGGGCAAGCCCGCTCGCCACAAAAAAGCGGGCTCTCCACTAAAAGCTGGCTGTCCACCACAAGGGTTTGTATTGCAGAGAGTTTGGGCGGCCAAGCCCTTGTGGTGAGCAGGCTTGTCCTGCGTTGGGGCGCGAAGCGGCCCCGGCCCCAGGCACTGCAGGGCTTCAGTTAGAAGAGGTGGGCAGGGTTTGGGGCTGCTGCGCAGCCCAACGCGGGGCAAGCCCGCTCGCCACAAAAAAGCGGGCTCTCCACTAAATACCAGCTTTGTCCACCATAGCTGTCCACCACAAGCCAGCTCTCCACCTCAAGCCGGCTGCCTCGCGCTTATTTCTTTTTCTTCTTGTCGTGCTTGTCGCTTTTCTCGAATGCTTCTTCCAGCGCGCGGTTGATGGTGCGCAGCACTTTTACCCGCGCCCAGCGCTTGTCATTGGCTTCCACCAATGTCCAAGGCGAGACCTCGGTGCTGGTGCGGTCGACCATGTCGCCGACGGCGGCGCGGTAGTCGTCCCACTTTTCGCGGTTGCGCCAGTCGTCTTCGGTGATCTTGAAGCGTTTGAACGGGATTTCTTCGCGGGCCTGGAAGCGTTCCAATTGGGTTTGCTTGTCGATCGCCAGCCAGAACTTGACCACGATCACCCCCGCATCGCGCAGTTGCTCCTCAAAGTCATTGATCTCGCCGTAGGCGCGCATCCAGTCGGCCGGGGTGCAGAAGCCTTCGATGCGCTCCACCAGCACGCGGCCGTACCACGAGCGGTCGAACACAGTGAACATGCCGCGCGCCGGGATCTTCTGCCAGAACCGCCACAGGTAAGGCTGGGCGCGTTCATCCTCGCTCGGCGCGGCAATCGGCACGATGTGGTACTGACGCGGGTCCAGCGCCGCCGCGACACGCCGGATCGCGCCGCCCTTGCCCGCCGCGTCATTGCCTTCAAATACGGTCACCAGGGCGTGCTTGCGCATGCGCTTGTCGCGCATCAGGCCGGAGAAGCGGGCCTGCTCGGTAATCAGCTGTTCTTCGTAATCGTCCTTGTCCAGGCTCAGCGTCATGTCGAGGCTGTCGAGCAGACTCTTCTGGTCCACCGAGGCCAGCAGCGGCGCCGGGTTCATGCCGCTGGCCTTGCCCTTGGCCTGCTTCAGGGCATTTTGCAGGCTTTCGAGCAGGATCTTGCCCACGGTAAGACTGCGGTAGTGCGCATCGACGCCTTCGATCACGTGCCACGGCGCGTAGTCGCGGCTGGTGCGGCGCAGGATGCGCTCGCCAAAATGCACGAACTTGTCGTAAGTCGCGGACTGCTGCCAGTCCAGCGGGCTGATGCGCCAGCTGTGCAACGGGTCGTCGGCCAGGGCCTTGAGGCGCGCTTTCATTTGCTTCTTGGACAGGTGGAACCAGAACTTGAAGATCAGCGCGCCTTCATCGCAGAGCATTTTCTCCAGGCGCTCGGCCCCGGCGATGGCCTGGTCGAGCCGCGCATCCTTGATTTCGCCATGCACCCGGCCCTGCAGCATCTGGCTGTACCAGTTGCCGAAAAAGATGCCCATGCGGCCCTTGGCAGGCAATTGGCGCCAATAGCGCCAGGCCGGTGGGCGGGCCAGTTCTTCGTCGGTCTGCTGGTCGAAGGTGCGCACCTCGATCAGGCGCGGGTCCATCCATTCATTCAGCAGTTTGACCGTCTCGCCCTTGCCGGCCCCTTCAATGCCGTTGATCAGGATGATCACCGGAAAACGCTTTTGCTGCTGCAGCTCGTACTGCACCTCCAGCAACGCTTCGCGCAGGGCCGGGACTTCGGCGTCGTAGGTGTCTTTGTCGATGGCGTGACCAATTTCGGCAGATTCGAACATGGGCGGCTCCGTTCCAGAATTCAGCAAGACTAGCGGATTGGGCAACGACACGCGGGAGGAAATTCCACTGCCGCTTGCCATGGATCAATGCGTTGGTAGTTGATCGGCTAGAATGGCCGCCTTGCCGTTGCCTGCTTCGTTGATGATGAGCCGCCCATGACCCCCGTATTGCCCAACGCCCAGCTCGACTGGGATGACCAAGGTCGCCCGCACTCGCGAGTGTTTGACGACGTGTACTTCTCCGATAAGTCCGGCCTTGAAGAAACCCGCTATGTGTTCCTCGAGCAGAACCGCTTGCAGGAACGCTTTGCGGCCCTGCCGGTGGGCGGGCGGCTGGTGATTGGCGAGACCGGCTTCGGCACCGGCTTGAACTTTCTCTGCGCCTGGCAGTTGTTCGAACAGCACGCCGTGGCCGGTGCGCGCCTGCATTTTGTCAGCGTGGAAAAGTACCCGCTGAGCCACGCCGACCTGCAGCGCGCCCTCGCCCTCTGGCCGCCACTGCAGCCCTTCGCCGAGCAACTGCTGGCCCAGTACATCGCCATTCATCCAGGCTTCCAGCAACTGGTGCTGGATAACGGCCGGGTGACCCTGACCCTGCTGGTCGGCGATGTCATGGAGCAATTGCCGCAACTGGACGCCCAGGTCGACGCGTGGTTTCTCGACGGCTTCGCCCCGGCGAAAAACCCCGAGATGTGGACCGCCGAGCTGTTCGCCGAACTGGCACGCCTGGCAGCCCCCGGCTCGACCATCAGCACCTTCACCAGCACCGGCTGGGTACGGCGCCTGATCAATGCCGCCGGTTTCAAGATGAAGCGCACGCCGGGCATCGGTCATAAATGGGAAATCCTGCGCGGTGAGTTTCTCGGCTGGCCCGCCGAGACGCCCGCGCCGGCCGCGGTCAAACCCTGGTTCACGCGCCCTCCCGCGCTCCATGGCGAGCGCCACGCCCTGGTGATCGGCGGTGGCCTGGCCGGTTGCGCCAGCGCCGCCAGCCTGGCCGCACGCGGTTGGCAGGTCAGCCTGCTGGAGCGGCATGAGGCCCTGGCCCAGGAGGCCTCCGGCAATCCGCAGGGAGTGCTGTACCTCAAGCTGTCCGCCCACGGCACCGCCTTGTCGCAGATGATTGTCAGCGGCTTCGGGCATACCCGGCGCCTGCTGGAACACCTGCACCGGGGGGTGGATTGGGATGGCTGCGGCGTGCTGCAACTGGCCTTCAATGCCAAGGAGGCCGAACGCCAGGCGCAACTGGCCGGGGCGTTCGCTCCGGACTTGCTGCACCTGCTGGACCGGGATCAGGCCCAGGTGCGCGCCGGGGTTGGCCTGGAGCATGGCGGGCTGTTTTTCCCCGAAGGTGGCTGGGTGCACCCGCCCGCCCTCTGCCAGTGGCAGGCACGCCACTCCGGGATCAATGTGCTGGCCCATCGAGAGGTGCTGGAGCTGCGCAAAGTCGACGACCATTGGCAGGCCTGGGACGGTGAGCAGTTGCTGGCCAGTGCCCCGGTGGTAGTGCTGGCCGGTGCCGCCGAGGTCAAGCGTTTTGCTGCCAGCGCCGCGTTGCCCCTCAAGCGTATTCGCGGGCAAATCACCCGGCTGCCCCAGACCGCCGACAGCCAGGCCTTGGCCACGGTGGTGTGCGCCGAAGGTTATGTGGCGCCGCCACGCCTGGGTGAACACACACTGGGGGCCAGCTTTGATTTCCACAGCGATGACCTCGCCCCCACTGCTGCCGAGCATGCCGGCAACCTCGAGCTGCTGGAGGAAATCTCCCCGGAACTGGCCCGGCGCCTGCAGGCGGCCAGCCTCGCCCCGGATGCCTTGGAAGGCCGCGCTGCATTTCGCTGCACCAGTCCGGATTACCTGCCGATTGTCGGCCCGCTCGCCGATCCCGAGGCCTTCGACCTGGCCTACGATGCGCTGCGCAAGGACGCCCGCCACGCTCCGCAAGCCGCCTGCCCGTGGCTGGACGGTCTGTACGTCAACAGCGGCCACGGCTCGCGGGGCCTGATCACCGCACCGCTGTCCGGCGAGCTACTGGCAGCCTGGCTGGACAACGAGCCGCTGCCCCTGCCGCGCAGTGTGGCCGAGGCCTGCCACCCGAACCGCTTCGCGGTGCGGGCCTTGATTCGCAGCAACGCCGTGAAAAATCCGCGCTGAGCGCAGGCTCAGTGCACCGTTGGCAATGCACAGCCACCCAGGTCATCCAGCCTCAACGCCTCCTGGGTCAGGCGTTCAAGCTCGGCGGACTCCGCCCGTTGCCGGTCGTCACTGATCTGATCGATACGGTTTTTGTAGGTGGCGTCATCCAGGGCTTCACGCTGCTCGAACAGCGTGTCCGAGCGGCTGATGAATGGTTCGTTCAAGGTTTCAAACGAGCCGCTCTGGGTCTTTTTCAAGTAGTTTTGCCACCACGGCAGATTCGCCAGGTACTTCAGAAGGAGCGGCGAAAGCTCAGCCTCCTTGACCTGCGCTTCGGCCATTCTGAGCATGTTTTGGGTGACCCCGCCGAGGCTGGCATAGCGCATGTGGCGAGGCTGCCCCGGCAAGTGCAGGCGCTCGACCAGGCCAGTCCGATAGGCCAGGCTGACCTCCAGCGGGTCGACCGTCGGATGCGCGACACTATGGTGACGGGCGATGGACGCCAGCCGATCGAGACGAAACAAGCCCCTGCCCAAGCGCAGCAGCGGCCGGGTCTGCGCCTCGCCCGTTTCGACCTGTCGCACCGCTTTGCGGACCAGAACCAGTACCTCCACATTACTGAAACTGTCGGCGGCGCTGTCATCACAGTTCAACGGCGTGGCGGCGAGTTCGAACACTTGGCCGCGCAACTCGACATCCTCTGCCGTCGCTTCCAACACGTTCCAGACGCGCCGGTGCAGGTCCTCTCGCACGTGCACGCTGTCTGCGGTATCACTCAGCCCTGCCAGCAGCTTGAACAGTCCGTCGCAAGCCGGCTCATCGCGAAGCCCCAGCCAGATCTCGGCTTGCTGCGCGTGCCCCGCCAGCCGTTCATCCCCCAGCCACAGGGCCTTGGCCCGCTGTTCGTGTAACCGGCCAATGTCATCTTCAAAAAACCCCATGCCCACCCCCGTCTCGTCGCGGTAATGGTTCAGTAGCTGGCGGGTGCCGGCATCCAGCGGGTTTTGCTCCAGGTGGATGTTCTCGGGCTTGCGCTGCTCGGTGTCGAACAACCACGGCGGCAAGCTGACGATATCGTTGGCGCGCAGGTCGAGTCGGTTCAGGTGGGGAATGCGCATAATGCCGGTCGGCAGGCTTGTCAGCCGGCAATTGCGCAAGGCCAGGGTCTGCAGATCGAGCATCTTGTAGACCACCGGTGAGTCCAGCAGCGGGTTGTCGTTCAGGTTCAGCACTTGCAGCGCCTTGAGGTCGGCGAGTTTGGTGCGGGTGTACTCGGTCAGTTGCAGTTGATTGTGGTCGAGGTACAAGTGACTGAGCTGCTTCATTTGCTGGAGCACTTCCGGCAGCCGCGTGATGCGGTTACCCGTCAGTTCGAGGAAATTCAGGCCCTTGAAGTGCTTGAGGAAATACCCGACGTCGTCGTTGAGCCCCATACGCTTCAACGACAACTGCCGGACATGCCCGAACTGGACACCCGGCGGCAGGGTCGGCAAGGCGCCAACGGCCATGCCGTCAAGATTCAGGATCGGGACCTGGCGAGCCGCCACATCCCGGCTCAGCGTCGCGTATTGCCAACTGCGCTTGATCGCTTCTGCGGCCTGATGGCGCGCCAGGCGCAGGTCAAGCAGGGCCTGGTCGGATTGTGCGACCTTGTCCTTGGTCCACAGCTTCAGGGCCCGATGCAACGCCTCATATTGTTCTTCAAGGGCACGCACGGCTTTGGCGCGGGACAGGTGATCGGAGCCCAGGGCTTGCAGGAAAGTCGCGATGCGCGAGTCATCAAACAAGGGGTAGAGCTTTCTGACCTTGCGCATCAGGCCATGGGGATATTGCTGCCACCCCATCGGCGTGGCCTGCACGCACGACAGGGCCGGTTCCTCAGCCAGCGCCCGTTCCGGCCACAGGTAACGGGCCATCCGGCTGCGCTCATCCTCGGCCTTACCGATAAGGGTGTGGCGCAAGCGACTGGCCATTTCGTTTCCGTCGAGTCCCATTGCCTCGATGTGCTCGGCGGACAGACAGTCGAGCAGGGCCGTGTAAAACCCTTCCGGACCACCGGCCAGCGCCCCCAGCGACACCCCCTGCCCATCGTGGGCGCGAAAGCCCTTCGCCGACTGAACCAGCACACGCGTGGCGGCGGCCTCTGTATCGCCCACCTGGGCGAGAATATCGCCCCGCAAGCGCTCACGGCGCACTTGCAGCACCAGGTCCTCGGGCCAGCCCGGCACCACGCGCAGCAGGCCGGTGGCGATGCGGCGGGTGGCATCGGTGGCCACCTCCGGTACGTACAGGCCCATCAGGGCCTCGTCTTCGTCCAGCGCCTCCTCGGTCGCGCGCGCCCATTGGCTCAGGCGCAGCGGCACGCGCCGGGTATGACGCAAGCGCAGGCGCTCGGCGGTGGAGGCTTCACTCATGACTTCCCAGGCGAGCCGAATAGGCAACTGCGGATGACGGTCCTTGAGCAACCCATGATCCGCCTGCTCGGTGAAGTCGGCATGCGCTCGCAGCCGTTCATACACCGCTCGATGATGCTGCTTGAGCGATGCCGCGAGGCGCCGCGCCAGGATCGCTTGCTCCTCGCCTGGCTGAAAGGCGCTGCCCAGCAGTGTCACTTTTTCTTCATCGTCCAGGGCGGCCAGCAACGTCGGCAGGATCTGCCCGCTTTTCAGTTGCTGCGTGGTCAGGTGGATGCTCAGGTCTTCGTAGTCGAAAGGCGCAGTGTCAGGGTGACGCTCAAGCACATAGCCTTCATCGTCCAGCAGTTCGAAAAACCGCCCTTTGGGCCAGCCGTCCATCAACGGCAGCGCCTGCATCTGCACGTGGGAGGTCGTCGCGTCGAGGGGGGCTTGATGGTCCATTTGCCAGATCAGGTCGCGAATACTCTGGTTCTGCCGCATGCGCTGCGCACAATCGCGCAACCGTTCCGGCAATGGCAGGTTGTCCCTGGCCAGTTGCTGCAGGCGGGGCAAGTTCATATCGGTGATGGCGGCGATTTGGCGCAATTGTTCCGGGGTAAAGGACTTCAGGCTCGGGTCGAGCCGCCCCAGGATGTATTCGACACTTTCCCACTCATAGGGACGCTCGAACGAGAACTGCCAGCCGCCCTGGAAGTTGTGGCTCACCGGCGGCTGATACGCCGAGGCACGTCGCGGGTGCACGGCTCTCCAACGGCCGGTACGGGCATCAAAGGTGATCGAATACACCGCACCGTCGATATTCACGTAGGACTGGCCGTCGACCTGATACACCCCTCGCGGACCGGCAACCCGGCCGTGCAGCGACAGGGACTGCTGATAGGGCTCGGGACGGGTACGCCATAACCGCGTGGATTGGTCCGGCATGCGCACACCTTCGACTTTCTCGTACAGCCGCGACGTGGCAGGGGTAGATCGCCACAGCCGCCCCACCACGCTCGTCCCCGCCGCGAACAAGGCCATGGCGGCCAGGTTTTCAGCGACGTTGGTCAGGTGCCTGAGCGCTTCGTGCTTGTCTTGGTGGACCCAATCGTCCACCCCATCGAAGACCTCCCCAAGAATCTGCCCGACCGCCACGCCCATCATCAGTTGCCCGATGACCGGCACCATCAACCCCGCGACATTCAGCAGGGTCAGGCCGATATCCAGGTAATTCTGGACGCGCTCCTTGCGCGCATCGTCATCGGCCTGGGCGTTGGGCACCGCCAGTACCAGGGCATCGAGGCGTATCTTGCCGACACAGGCATTGAAAAAAAACGTCGATACATTGCTGGTTACCGCCAGCGGCTCCACCCGTATCAACGTTTTGTTCTGGTCAAAGCGCTGAAAAAAATCGAAGCGCTCGGACTCATCCAGATAGCCGGTGAAAAACGTGCGATAGGAGCCGACCTGGAGTTTGAGCGTCAGGTAGACCTTGAACTGCTCGAGGGACTCATAGCGGTACCATGGGCGCACCGGCTCATTGGGCATGTACACCACGATCGGGCCGCGGGAAAGACCCTCGGCCGCCGTGCTGGAAAACACCAGCACGCCCCACAGGCAAGCCCCGTCTATGTTCAAGCCCTGCCAGGTCAACGGTTGGCGGTTGAACCACACGTTTGGAACCTCGGCGGCTGGCAGGTCGAGCCTGACCACGTCGAGCAACAACGCACGGGTGGGGGCGTCGATATCGCCCTTGCCATAGGCCACATGCAGGTCGATCTGCATGTCCAGGCAGCGAGGCTGGCCAACCTCGCTGACCGCCGGGTTATAGCCCCGGCCAATGTCCAGTTGGCCCTCACCGGGAGCAGGCAGGTTGAACACTTCACGGATATGCGCCTGATAAGCCGCGCCCAGGTTCAACTCGCGACAGTAACCGACAAAGGTATGCGCGGTGGGGTGTTGCGCAATCGCGCGCTTTGGCCCGACACGCACGACCGCGTTGATCGGTAGCCCGCCAACCGCGGCCGAGGTGTCGGAAAAGTTCTGCATGGCGGCCTGCAACAGGCTGTGCCGCTCCAGGTTGATGGTCTCGATCAGCATGCCGCCGAGGTCTGCACTCACACCGCTGAATGAACGCCGGGGCAGATCCAGGGTGTCATTATCGATGTCCAGTTCAGCCAGGCCTTTGCTCGCCAGGAAGGCGCCGAGCCGTTCGCGGCAAAACTGATCCAGGGGCTTGAGGCGGCGCAGCAGCCGCTGCAGTTTTTCCCGCGGCCGTTCACTCAGCGCATGCGCCCGCTCGATGCCGTGCAGCACATCGGCATCAGCCTTGACCAACCAGGCCGGCAGTTGCTCATACAGCACTTGCGCCTTGTCCAGGTCGCCGGTGACTCCCAGCAGCGCGGCCATCGTTTCATTCTGAGTCACAGGCGCGACGGCCTGGCTCAAATCAACTGTTTGCGTCATTAACAACGTTCCTTCATTGCGTTGAACAATGACGCAGCACGATAAGCCCACCCTCCTCGCCAAAGGGTTCAAATAGTTGCGCGTTCAAGCACTGGAGCGCCCTGGTTTTTGTACCTGAACGTGATCTGGTTACCGCCACGTTGGCCCACGCCACGCGGGCCGGGGGGCACTTCGCAGGCAGGGGCGGCCGTTTGCCATATAACTTATTGATCTAAAACTCCGCACATGGGCGTGGGGTCAGTCCCTAGGTACCCGCTGCATTGGCGCGTGCATTTCTATCCCTCCCCAACGGAAAAACCGGTAAGGACTCTATGTGCGGATTAGCTGGAGAATTACGTTTCGATCACCAACCTGCCGACCTGGCAGCGGTGGAACGAATCACCCATCACTTGGCGCCACGCGGACCTGACGCGTGGGGCTTCCATGCCCAAGGGCCGATTGCCCTGGGCCATCGACGCCTGAAAATCATGGACCTGTCGGACGGCTCCGCCCAACCGATGGTCGACGCCCAACTGGGCCTGTCCCTGGCGTTCAACGGCGCGATCTATAACTTCCCGGAATTGCGCCAGGAGCTTGAAGCCCTCGGCTACGCCTTCTATTCCGGTGGCGACACCGAAGTGCTGCTCAAGGGCTATCACGCCTGGGGCGAAGCCCTGCTGCCCAAGCTCAATGGCATGTTTGCATTCGCCATCTGGGAGCGCGATTCCCAGCGCCTGTTCATCGCCCGCGACCGGCTCGGCGTCAAGCCGTTGTACCTGTCGCGTACCGGCCAGCGTTTGCGCTTTGCCTCGGCCTTGCCGGCACTGCTCAAGGGCGGCGATATCAACCCGATCCTTGATCCGGTGGCGCTCAACCATTACCTGAACTTCCACGCCGTGGTGCCTGCACCGCGCACCTTGCTGGCAGGTATCGAAAAACTGCCGCCGGCCAGCTGGATGCGCATCGACGCCGACGGCACCACCGAGCAGAAAACCTGGTGGACCCTGCCCTACGGTCCGCACGAGGATGAGCGCAACCTCACCCTCGAAGACTGGACCGACCGCGTACTCGACAGCACCCGCGAAGCCGTGGCAATTCGTCAACGCGCCGCCGTGGATGTTGGTGTACTGCTGTCCGGCGGCGTCGACTCGAGCATGCTCGTCGGGCTGTTGCGTGAAGTGGGCGTGCAGGACCTGTCGACCTTCTCCATCGGGTTTGAAGACGCCGGCGGCGAGCGTGGCGACGAATTTCAGTACTCGGACCTGATCGCCAAGCACTACGGCACGCGCCACCATCAGTTGCGCATCGCCGAAAGCGAGATCATCGAACAATTGCCGGCGGCCTTCCGCGCCATGAGCGAGCCGATGGTCAGCCACGACTGCATCGCCTTCTACCTGCTGTCGCGGGAAGTGGCCAAGCATTGCAAGGTGGTGCAGAGCGGCCAGGGTGCCGACGAGCTGTTCGCGGGTTACCACTGGTACCCGCAGGTCGACGGCGCCAGCGATCCGTATGCGGCCTATCGCGAAGCATTCTTTGACCGCAGCTATGACGACTACGCCGCCACCGTCGCGCCGAAATGGCTGACCGCCAACGACGCCGCCGGTGACTTCGTGCGCGAACATTTCGCCATGCCCGGTGCCGATGCGGCCGTGGACAAGGCGTTGCGCCTGGACAGCACCGTGATGCTGGTGGACGACCCGGTCAAACGCGTCGACAACATGACCATGGCCTGGGGCCTGGAAGCGCGTACGCCGTTCCTGGACTACCGCCTGGTGGAACTGTCGGCCCGCGTGCCAGGCAAATTCAAGCTGCCCGACGGCGGCAAGCAAGTGTTGAAGGAAGCGGCGCGCCGGGTGATCCCGAGCGAAGTCATCGACCGCAAGAAAGGTTACTTCCCGGTCCCCGGCCTCAAGCATTTGCAAGGCGACACCCTCAACTGGGTGCGCGAGCTGCTGCTCGACCCGAGCCAGGACCGTGGCCTGTTCAATCCGGCCATGCTCGACCGCCTGCTGACCGATCCGCAAGGCCAACTGACCCCGCTGCGCGGCTCCAAGCTGTGGCAACTGGCGGCGCTGAACCTGTGGCTCAGCGAACAAGGAATCTGATTGATGAAACCCCATGCAGCGGCTTACAGCCAACGCTTGCTCAAGGGCCAGGCGCCAACCTACGAGCGCCTGCAAGCCCGACTGGCCGAAGATGGCAGCCCGCTGGCCGCCGAGCCGATTGCCGTGCACTGCGGCTGGGGCCGGTTGTTGATCGGCCATACCTTTCCCGACCCCGCGAGCCTGGCCGAGGAACTGCTCAACGAGCAGCCTGGTGAGCGCGACATCGCCCTGTACGTGGCGGCGCCGCAGCAGATCCTCGGGATCGATCCGCAGCAGTTGTTTCTCGACCCCTCCGACACCCTGCGCCTGTGGTTCAGCGACTATCGTCCGGCCACCCGGGTGTTTCGCGGTTTCCGCATTCGCCGGGTGCAGACCGAGGCAGACTGGGCGGCAGTCAACCAGCTCTATCAAGGGCGGGGCATGTTGCCGGTCGACGCTGAGCGCCTGACCCCGCGCCATCAAGGTGGCCCGGTGTATTGGTTGGCCGAGGATGAAGACAGCGGCGCGGTGATCGGCAGCGTGATGGGCCTCAATCACCAGAAAGCTTTCCACGACCCGGAAAACGGCTGCAGCCTCTGGTGCCTCGCGGTGGATCCGCACTGTACGCGTCCTGGTGTCGGCGAAGTGCTGGTGCGCCACCTGGTGGAGCACTTCATGAGCCGTGGCTTGAGTTACCTCGACCTGTCGGTGCTGCACGATAACCGCCAGGCCAAGAACCTCTACGCCAAGCTCGGCTTTCGCGCGCTGACCACCTTTGCGATCAAGCGCAAGAACGGCATCAACCAGCCGTTGTTCCTCGGCCCGGGTCCGCAGGCGGGGTTCAACCCCTACGCGCGGATCATCGTCGAAGAGGCGCACCGGCGCGGCATCGATGTGCAGGTGGATGACGCCGATGCCGGCCTGTTCACCCTGAGCCATGGCGGACGCCGCGTGCGTTGCCGCGAGTCGCTGAGCGATTTGACCAGCGCGATCAGCATGACCCTGTGCCAGGACAAAAGCCTGACCCACAAGGTGTTGAAAGCTGCCGGATTGAAACTGCCATCGCAGCAACTTGCGGGCAGCGCCGATGACAACCTGGAGTTCCTCGACGAACACCAGCGCATCGTGGTCAAGCCGCTGGATGGTGAGCAAGGCCAAGGCGTGGCAGTGGATCTGCAGACCATTGAAGAGGTGCAGCAGGCCATCGAAGCGGCGCGCCAGTTCGACAGCCGCGTGTTGCTCGAAAGTTTCCACCAGGGCCTCGACCTGCGCATCCTGGTAATCGGCTTCGAGGTGGTCGCCGCCGCGATCCGCCGCCCTGCCGAAGTCACCGGCGACGGCCAGCATTCCATCGGGGCATTGATCGAAGCCCAGAGTCGGCGGCGCCAGGCGGCCACCGACGGCGAAAGCAAAATCCCCGTGGACGCCGAGACCGAACGCACCCTGCAGGCGGCCGGCTACGACTACAGCAGCATTCTGCCGCGGGGCCAGACCCTGGCCGTGCGCCGCACCGCCAACCTGCACACCGGCGGCTGCCTGGAAGACGTCACCGCCATCCTGCACCCCACGCTGGTCGACGCCGCCGTACGCGCCGCCCGCGCCCTGGACATCCCCATGGTGGGCCTGGACCTGATGGTGCCCGCCGCCGACCAACCGGACTATGTATTTATCGAAGCCAACGAACGGGCCGGCCTGGCAAACCATGAGCCGCAGCCGACGGCGGAGAAGTTTGTGGATTTGTTGTTTCCCCATAGCCAGCCGACCGCCCAATAACCCAGTGGAGAGCCGGGCTGTTGTGGTGAGCATGTGCGTGGTGGCAAGCAGACTGTTTCTGGCAGACAGGGCTGTTTTGGCAAGCAGGGCTGTCATGACAGGCAGAACTGTTGTGGCAGGCAGGACTGTCATGACAGGCAGAACTGTTGTGGCAAGCAGGGCTGTTGTGGCGAGCGGGCTTGCCCCGCGTTGGGCTGCGAAGCAGCCCCCATCCAGGCGCCGCGTTTTTCCAGCCAGAACTGACTGGCAGGTTTTGGGGCCGCTTCGCAGCCCAACGCGGGGCAAGCCCGCTCACCACAATTAACCCAGTCACCACAATTAGCCCGCTCGCCACGCCACAACCAGCCCGCTCGCTCCAATAGCGCGCTCACCTCACGAGGAGTTTTCATGACTCGAACCATCCCCGAACCGGACCTCAATTACCTGCAAAAAGTCTTGCTGGAAATGCTCGCCATTCCCAGCCCGACCGGGTTTACCGACACCATCGTGCGCTACGTGGCCGAGCGCTTGGAAGAGCTCGGCATTCCATTTGAAATGACCCGGCGCGGCACCATTCGCGCCACCCTCAAGGGTCAGAAAAACAGCCCTGACCGCGCTGTCTCCGCACACCTGGACACCATCGGCGCCGCCGTGCGCGCGATCAAGGACAACGGTCGCCTGACCCTGGCGCCGGTAGGTTGCTGGTCGAGCCGCTTTGCCGAAGGCAGCCGCGTCAGCCTGTTCACCGACAACGGCGTGATCCGTGGCAGCGTGCTGCCGTTGATGGCCTCAGGGCATGCGTTCAACACCGCCGTGGATGAAATGCCAGTGAGCTGGGACCACGTTGAATTGCGCCTGGACGCCTACTGCGCGACCCGTGCCGACTGCGATTCCCTGGGCATCAGCATTGGTGACTATGTGGCGTTCGACCCGCTGCCGGAGTTCACTGAGAGCGGGCATATCAGCGCGCGTCACCTGGACGACAAGGCCGGCGTCGCCGCCCTGCTCGCGGCCCTCAAGGCCATCGTCGACAGCGGCGAGCCGTTGCTGATCGACTGCCATCCGCTGTTCACCATCACCGAGGAAACCGGCAGCGGCGCCGCAGCTGCCCTGCCTTGGGACGTGAGCGAGTTTGTCGGTATCGATATCGCCCCGGTCGCCCCCGGCCAGCATTCCAGCGAGCATGCCGTGAGCGTGGCGATGCAGGATTCCGGCGGGCCGTATGACTATCACCTGTCGCGGCACCTGTTGCGACTGGCAACCGACAACGAACTGCCGGTGCGCCGCGACCTGTTCCGCTACTACTTCAGTGATGCTCACTCGGCCGTGACCGCCGGCCACGACATCCGCACCGCGCTGCTGGCGTTTGGTTGCGATGCAACCCATGGCTACGAGCGCACGCATATCGACAGCCTCGCCGCCCTGAGCCGGCTGTTGAGCGCCTACATCCTCAGCCCGCCCGTGTTCGCCAGCGACGCCCAGCCGGCCCAGGGTTCACTGGATCGGTTCAGTCACCAGATCGAGCATGAAACACAGATGGAGAGCGATACCCGCGTGCCGTCGGTGGACAGCCTGGTGGGCAACAAGTCCTGAATACTGGCAACTGGAGTCCCGGCGCAGTAGCATCGCCGGGATTCTCTATGTGAGGCTTGTATGCTGATTCCCTACGACGCGCTTGAAGTCGACACCCTGACCCGCCTCATCGAGGATTTCGTCACCCGTGACGGCACCGACAATGGCGACGACACGCCCCTGGAAACCCGTGTATTGCGTGTGCGCCAGGCGCTGACCAAGGGCCAGGCATTGATCGTGTTCGACCCGGAAAGCGAGCAGTGCCAGTTGATGCTCAAGCACGATGTGCCCAAGCATCTGTTCGACTGACCGAGGTTATTCAGGGGTTGGGCACCAGCACCGGATGGGTGGCAGCGCCTTGGCGCTCGAGGATTTTCTGATAGACCTCGGCACGATGAACATGCACCCCGGTCGGTGCCTCTACCCCGAATTTCACCTGGGTACCGTTCACCTCAAGGATGTGCACGGCGATGGTGTCGCCGATGGAGATGATTTCGTCGACAGTACGGCTTAATACCAGCATGGTCGTTGTCCTTTTTGAGTCTCAGGACCTTGACCATGCGCGCATGGATGGGCGCCATCAATGGCTTGCAAACAAATCAGCCAGCACCTACAAACGTTGGTAATTTGCCTGACAGACCTGATGAAATATTGCCGTCGACAGCACCCTCACCGGCCAGCCCGGGTTCAAGCCTTGGCGCTTTGACCCTGGGCCTTGGCGCGCATCTTGTCGGCCATTACTGTCATCTCGTCGTACAGCAACTGTGGATTCTTCTGCTTCAACGCCCACGCCATCCGCCCCTGCTCATGGGGCAGAATCATGAACTCGCCCGCCGCCACCCGCTGGTAGATGTAGTCGGCAATGTCCGCCGCCGAGATCGGCGAACTCTCGAGCAACTTGCCCACCTGCGCCTTCATTGCCGGGGTCGGTCCGCGAAACGAATCCAACAGGTTGGTCTGGAAGAACGACGGGCACACCACGTGCACCCCGACCTCTTGCTGCTTGAGTTCCACCAGCAGGCTCTCCGACAAGGCCACCACACCGGCCTTGGCCACGTTGTAGTTGCTCATGGCCGGGCCCTGCATCAACGCCGCCATCGACGCAATGTTGATAATGCGGCCCTTGCTCTTTTCCAGCAGCGGCAGAAACGCCTTGCAGCCCTTGACCACCCCCATCAGGTTGATCGCGATCTGCCAATCCCAATCCTCCAGCGACAGCTCGGCGAAGAACCCACCCGAGGCCACGCCCGCATTGTTGACGATCACATCAATGCCGCCCAGCTTCACCTCGCAGGCCTGGGCAAACGCGGTGAGCTGGCTGTAGTCGCGCACGTCGCAGCGCTGGATAAAACCCTCGCCACCGGCCTCTCGCACCAGCCTGAGGGTTTCCTGCAAGCCCGGCTCACTGACGTCCGACAAGGCCAACTGCCAACCCTCACGGGCCCAGCGCAGAGCGATTTCACGACCCAGGCCGGACCCGGCGCCAGTGATCATCATGCGATTTTGCATAGGAAGTAGCCTTGTGGTTCACAGAAGAAGTGACCGGCAGTGTAGCGAAGGTTTTTCCTGCACCCACGCACCATCAGATTGATGAATGCCCCAGGCAAACCGCAGGCCGGGTCGGATGCCGGCGTATAGCCTAAGTTCAATCTTTTTCAACTAATGAGCTGCAGTTGCGAACGCATTAAAAGAAATAAGCCGGTGTGCGAAATGCTTTAAAAAAACACGGAATTTTCTCCGTTGTGGTGCAGTCGGAGTTGTTAAGGCGTCCGAATTTAAATGACGGGCCTCTCGTTAAATAACCGGTCTTTGCAGAAGGCCTATAAGGAAAAAAACTATGAGCCTCATTCTGATCATTATCCTGATCCTGTTGCTGGTCGGTGGTCTGCCAGTGTTCCCTCACTCGCGTAATTGGGGTTATGGCCCGTCGGGTATCCTCGGTGTAGTGCTGGTGGTGCTGCTGGTGCTGTTGCTGCTGGGTCGGATATAACCGCCACCCGGTATTAAAAAAGATGCAAAAAAAAGAGGCCTTGAAAAAGGCCTCTTTTTTATTGCCGGTTAGTTAGTCCGGCTTACCATTCACTACGCCGGCGGTGTTATCCAGCAGGCTCTTGGTGGCGGTTTGCAGGAACGACTCGAGTCGCTGCTTGAGTGCAGCCTCGTCCGGCGATTCAGGGATCACTTTGCCGGTAGGGTTGGCGCCGAGTTCGTATTCCCACAGTTTCGGCGGCATTTCCTTGGGCAATACCAGGATCCGGTCGGCGGTGACCAAGGCTACCGTCTGGTCGCTGCCGGACGGCTTGATCACACCGAAGCCCTTGTCGCCTTCCGGCAGGTTGAGCAGGTCACGACCCCAGCACTGGTGCAGGGTGTCGCCACCGAGACGACCCATGATGGTCGGCACGATGTCGATCTGGGTGCCCACGGTGTGGTCACGCTCGCCGAACTTCTCTTGCATGCCGGGTGCAATCATCAGCATCGGCACGTTGAAGCGGCCCAGGTCCATCTCGGTGATTTGCTGTTCGTTGCCGAAACCGTGGTCGCCGACGATCACGAACAGGGTTTCCTTGAAGTACGGCTCCTTGCGGGCCTTTTCAAAGAACTGGCCCAGGGCCCAGTCGGAATAGCGCATGGCCGTCAAATGCTCGTTGAGGCTGCCACGGTCAGTGACTTTCTCGACCGGCAACGGCGTCGGCAATGCGTACGGGGTGTGGTTGGACAGGGTCTGCAGCAGCGCATAGAACGGCTTGCCGCCTTCGCGGGCTTTCAACTCTTCCAGGCCACGGTTGAACATGTCCTGGTCGGACACGCCCCAGGTCGGGTCGGAGAACACCGGGTTGACGAAGTCATTGCGGCCGATGAAGTTGGTCATGCCCTGGTTGCTGAAAAAACCCGACTGGTTGTCCCAGGCGAAGTCGCCGTTGTAGACATACACGTCGTCAAACTTGCGCGCACTGAGCAACTGCGGCAGGCCCGACAGCTTGTGGCTGCCTTCCGGGGTCTGCATCAGGTATTCGAAGCCCGGCAGGTTCGGGAAGCACGCCATGGTGGCGAACATGCCCTGGTGGGTGTGGGTGCCGTTGGAGAAGAAGCGGTCGAACAGCAGGCCTTCCTTGGACAGTTTGTCGAAGTACGGCGTGATGTTGCCCGGACGCCCCAGCGCGCCGACCGAGTGACCGGCGAAGCTTTCCATCAGGATCACGACCACGTTCTTGATCGGCAGGGTCTTCTCGGCCGGTGGCGTGTAGTCACGGCGCACGGCGGCGATGTCGGCATCCACCAGCTTTTCCTGCGGCAGCACCAGCATGTCACGCACGGTCTGGGTCGCCAGTGGCTGATCCAGGGTGGCCTTCCAGATGTTCGAGCGGTCTTCGGAGAAACGCGACTTCGCAGCCGCGATCAGCGACAAGGTGCCATTGAGGCCCAGTTGGTTGGCGAAGTTCGATTCGGTGGTGTAGACATCACCCCAACGCAGCGGCGGGCCCTGGCGCAGGGTGCCACGTGCGGCGACCACGGCGATCAGCAGGCAGACCACGAACACCGCGATGCGGCTGTACCACGGTGCGACCTGGCGGGTGCCAATGCTGCCACCGCTGAACGGGCCGCGCGGGCGAGTGGCGCGGTCGGCGCCCTTGAACGCGATGCTCAGGATCAACGTGCCCACGGCCCATGCCAGCAGGTAGCGCACCACCGGGAAACCGTACCAGAGCATGCTCATCACGGTTTTCGGGTCTTCCTTCACATACTGGAAGACCAGGCCGTTGAGGCGCTGGTGGAACTCGCGGTAGAAGTCCATTTCCATCAGGCCCAGGAACAGCGCGATACTGGACGCTACGGTCAGCCAGAAACGGAAGAACCCACGTGCCGCCATCGCCCGTACGCTGAACAGCGCCAGCAGCAATGGGATGATCAGGTACACCACCAGGCGCAGGTCCAGACGCAAGCCGTTGGCGAAGGCTTCGAGGAAGGTCGAGGCCGGGGTGTCGAGGATCATCTCGCGGTTGTACACCAGCAGCGCCAGGCGCAGCAGCGAGAACATCACCATCATGACCAGTGCGCAGAGCAGCGTGTAAGCCAGATGGGATTTGACGGTCGGTTGCAGCAGGCGATTAGAAGCTCGCTGCTGACTCAGGGCGTCCGGGTTTGCCATGTCGTTTCAGGACCCATTGGAAGTTTAAGTTGCGAAATAATGCAGTGGCGTCCGTCCCTCGCCCAGGCTGGCTGGGGTAGGCGGTTAACGCGGTGGCGCAAATGGTGCCCGATCAAAGCCGGCAAGGCTATTAATTACTGAACGTGCACCCCTGCCCCGCCTTTAAAGGCAGTTGAGATAGAGCCTTTGGCTGGGAGGTTTGAGCGGGCGAATTGTCTTGGATGGGATGTGAAAATTGTGTGCGCAGAATATTTCGAAACATAAATGTGGGAGCGGGCTTGCTCGCGAAGGCGCCACATCAGTCGCACTCTGCAGCGACTGACCCACCGCTTTCGCGAGCAAGCCCGCTCCCACAGTTTTGATCGCTGTTCGGGCTTGGGATTCGGGGTGCTGCGGCATTTGAGCGGTCGGTACAGCTCGGTTCCAACCTAGAAATACATCCCAAATGTGGGAGCGGGCTTGCCCGCGAAGGCGCCAGATCAGCCACCCTCTCCAGCGACTGACCCACCGCTTTCGCGGGCAAGCCCGCTCCCACAGTTTTGATCGCTGCTCGGGCTTGGGATTCGGGGTGCTGCACCGGCAGTTGAGCGGGCGGTACAGCTCGGTTCCAACCTTGAAATACACCCCAAATGTGGGAGCGGGCTTGCACGCGAAGGCGCCAGATCGGTCACCTCTTCAGCGACTGACCCACCGCTTTCGCGAGCAAGCCCGCTCCCACAGTTTTGATCGCTGCTCGGGCTTGGGATTCGGGGTGCTGCCGCATTTAAGCGGACGGTACAACTCGGCTCTAACCTTGAAATACATCCCAAATGTGGGAGCGGGCTTGCTCGCGAATGCGGTAGACCAGCCACCCTCTCCAGCGACTGACCCACCGCTTTCGCGAGCAAGCCCGCTCCCACAGTTTTGATCGCTGCTCGGGCTTGGGATTCGGGGTGCTGCACCGGCATTTAAGCGGACAGCACAACTCGGTTCCAGCCTTGAAATACATCCCAAATGTGGGAGCGGGCTTGCTCGCGAAGGCGGTGGACCAGTCACCCTCTTCAGCGACTGGCAAACCGCTTTCGCGAGCAAGCCCGCTCCCACCTTTATCGTGCCCACTCCAGAGGGAGTGAGGCGCTTAGATCCGCACGTTGCCGCGCGGCCCGGCGATTGCCCAGATGATCAGGCCCAGTACCGGCAACAACAGGATCAGCAGGATCCAGAGCACCTTGGCCCCGGTGCTCGCGCCGCTTTTGAACACGTTGATGATCGCCCAGATATCCAGCGCCAGGATGATCAGCCCGATCAGGCCGTTGAAAGTGGAACCCATGGTGTCGCTCCTAAGTGAGGGCATGCACTTGTAGGATAGTCAGCCCTGGCCGGGGTTCCGTTTTATTTCAGACGTGTACGGCGACTTTCAACGCTTCCAGGGACGGCTCGGCCTTGATGCCGATTTCAGCGCACAACTCGAGCACGCGCGGCAGGTCATTGCCGTAGACCAGCACGGCCTGGATTTCATCATCGAGCAATTGGCTGAAATCCAGCAGCACATAGCCGCCATCTTCCGGGCTCAGGGCGCTCATCTGGATCTGGATACGATTGAGCGCGGTCAGGTCCTCGGTCTTGGCCAACTGCTTGGGCTTGAGGTTGAACGCCACACCCGGGCCGAACGAGGCGACGATCTGCGCAAACAGGTCGCCATAAGTATCGGCCTGGAACAGCACCGTGTCCGGCAGGCTGCCAACCACCACCCACTCGCCCAACGGGATCGGGAAGGTGTCGTCGTAGTTGATGTCCGGGTTGGCCGCCAGGAAGGCCACCGGATCGGCGTAGGCCTGGGCCGCTTCATCGGCGATGCGCGCCACCTCGTCTGCGCCCATGACCCCGGCGCTGATTTTGCTGATGAGTTCGACGAGGGCGGTTTTCATGGGGTGATCCTGTAGCGGGCTGGTTTTCGAGGGCGCACAGCCTACACCAGTTTTTGCAACTGCGCCGCCGTATCCGTGGCCCCCATGGTCTGCGCCGCTGCCAGCGCCGTAGCGCCTTGGGCGTCGGTGGTCTTGGGGTTGGCGCCCTGGCTGAGCAGGTAGTCGACCATTTCCACGCGATTGAACATCGCCGCCATCATCAGCGCGGTGCGGCCATCGGAGGATGCCGCTTCGACGGGCGTGCCGCCTTCGATCAGCGCCTTGACCACCGGCAGATTGCCCTTGAACGCCGCACCGGCAATCGGCAACTGGTTCTTGTCATTCGCGATCAGCGGGTCGGCCTTGAATTCCAGCAGTACTTTGACCGCTTCGGCGTGGCCGTGGTACGCGGACAGCATCAGCAAGGTGTCGCCGTTGTGGTTACGAAAATTCGCCGGCAAGCCCTTGGCCAGCAGCGCGGCGAGCATGGCGGCATCGCCCTTGCGGGCCACGTCGAAGACTTGCTCGGCAAATTCGGCGGCTTCGTCTTCGGTCATTTGTTTGGCGTGGTCTGACATGTGGGAACTCCGTGTCTGGTACTGAATAGGCGCCAGTGTCGCGACGGAGTTCCCAGCTGTCATGGCTTTTTTGTCAAAAGCGCCCATAGGCAGAATCAATAGCGGAACTGCCCACCCTGGATCTGCGCGAGTAATTGCCCGGTCACCGGCACGTAGCAGTCGGACCCCGGCAGCCACGCGTACACCGGGTCATTGCCGGCCTTGTCCGGGTCAAACGCCTCTTCCTTGAGCCGCACTTTCTGATACTTGAAGGTGCCGGTGGTTTCCATCTTCACCTTGATCCGCAGGAACAGTGGCACCGCATAGTGCGGCAGTTGGCCATGGGCGAATTGCAGCAGCTCGCGCATGTCCAGTGAGGCCAGGGATTCGCTCGGAGTGATAGCGACCATGCCCGCGCGGCCATTGGTGTTTTCGATTTCGACCCCATAGGCCACTACCTCGGCGATCTGCGGGTGCTGCAGCAGGACGTTCTCGACCTCGGTGGTGGAGACGTTTTCGCCTTTCCAGCGATAGGTGTCGCCCAGGCGATCGATAAATTGCGCATGGCCGAAGCCGATGCTGCGCAACAAATCGCCGGTGTTGAAGTAGCGGTCGCCCTTTTCAAACACGTCGGTGAGGATCACCTTGCGGTTCTTTTCTGGGTCGGTGTAGCCGTCGAACGGCGATTTATCATCGATCCGCGCCAGCAACAGGCCTTGCCCGCCGGTTTGCACCTTGCGCATGAAACCATCGGCGCCCCGGATCGGCTCACCGCTGTCGTGGGCGTAGTCCACCAGCGCCCAGTGTTGCAGGCAGAAGCCGATGGTGTTGTCGAAATTCAGCACGTTGGTAAAACCGATGTTGCCGTCGCTGGCCGCGTACAGCTCGCAGATATGCTCCACGCCGTAGCGCGCCTTGAACTGCGCCCATACGCCGGGGCGCAGGCCGTTGCCGACCATCTTGGTGACCTGGTTTTCACGATCGAGCCCGCTGGGTGGCTGGTCGAGCAGGTAGCGGCACAACTCGCCCACATAACCGAGGGTGGTGGCCTTGAACTTGCGCGCGTCATCCCAGAATTGACTGGCGCTGAACTTACGGCGAATGGCAAAGCCCGACGCGCCGATAATCGCCGACCCCCAGCACACGCACAGGCCGGTGGCGTGGTAGAGCGGCAACGTGCAATAGAGGACGTCTTGCGGGCCCATGTCCAGGGCGATGCTGCCGAAACTCACGGCGGTCTTGGTCCAGCGGCCGTGCTTCATGATGCCGGCCTTGGGCAGGCCGGTGGTGCCGGACGTGTAGATATAGAAGCATGGGTCGTTGAAGAAGATCTGTGCAGTGCTGGCGGGGTTGTCCTCCGCGCACTCGGCGCTCGCGGCCAGCAGGTCGATGTAGCCCTCGGGCACGGCGGCGGGTTGCTGGTCGGCGACAAACCAGGTACGCCGGGCCTCGATCTGCACCTGCTCACGTACTGCGTCATAGGCTGCTACCAGCTCAGCGCCCACCACCACCGCCACCGGGCTCACCAGGTTCAGGCTGTGCACCAGCGCACCCTGGGTCTGCGCGGTATTGAGCATCGCGCAGATGCCGCCGAGCTTGGCCACGGCCAGCACACTCAGCAACAGTTCCGGGCGGTTTTCGATAAACAGCGCCACCACGTCGCCCTTGCCGATGCCCTCGGCCTGCAGGTGATGGGCGATACGGTTGGCGCGCTGGTTGGCTTCGCGGTAGCTGAGCACGCGGTCGCCATACAGCAGCGCCGCGCCATCGGGGTTGCGCAGGGTCGCTTGCTCGAAGTGCCAGCCCAGGCCGCAGGATTGTTGGGGATCGGTGACGTTGGCGGCACGCATGCCGCGCACCACCCGTGGCAGGGCTCGAACGATGGCGGGCATCTTACGCAGCATCATGCCCCAGGTGATCATGTCGTTTTGCGGATGGCTCATGGAGGAACGTCCTTTTTCTTATTCTTCGTATGATCCAGAAACACCGACTCTCTTGTAGGCAGAAGGCCGAATGCATTGAAGGAAAATACGTCAGCCCCTCTTCGGCTGTACACGCGGGATTTGAAAAGTTTTGTATCCCGAGGGGCGCGTGCTGAAAAAAGGAATTTAGCCGCGTGCGGGCAGTCTTTATGGATAACGGCACGCGCAATTCGCCGGGTTGAGCAGCGCAAAATGCAGGATGCATGATGGCCATTCATGCAAATTGCACGAAAACGAAAAATCTCATTTTTTATAAGCCACTGATTTATAACGATATTTTTAAAATACAGTAGCTGGCACAATCACTGCACCTATCACTCCATGCTTGCCAACTTGAGCCAACGGAGCTGATAGACATGAGCCTGATCCAAGATAAATTCGCTTCAGTATTCTCCAACTACGACGTCACCACCCAGCCACGTCCCGACGGCGGCATCCTGTTGACCCTGCGCAACAGCGAAGGCAAACAGGTCAAGCGTTCGATTTCCTACCAGCAGTTGCACACCGCCGATCAACTCACTTGGGTGATCAGCGCCATTCGCCGCGACCTGGCCGAACAAGCCAGTGAGTTGCCGCAAATTTCGATGCTGCAGAGCCAGAACCGTTTTGCCCTGCCGACTTACCATTCGGCCTGAGCAAGCAGCTAAAAAAAGGGCCGCAATGCCGTTGAGCATTGCGGCCCTTTTTCATGGATTCAGCACAGGCCTCGACGCGCCGCCTCGTTCATCGCCTGCACGCGGTTGGTGACCTCCAACTTGCCGTAGATGTTGCGCAAGTGGAATTTCACCGTGGCTTCGGACGTATTGCGTATCTGGCTGATCTCCCAGACCGTCTTGCCTTCCGCGGCCCAGCGCAGGATCTCCAACTCGGTGGGGGTCAAGGGCTTGCCGGACAAGCTCAGCCGCCGCCTGACGGCATCGGGCACGCAGTACGGTGACGACTCCTCTGTGCCTATCATTAAGTTCTCTCCCTTTTATTGGCGGACGCCCTGTCAGCATTCGGATTCCTCCTATTGACAGGTGATATAAACATCGATGCCGCAGAGAGTTACATAACGAATGGTATTAAGGCGTAGGGCCCGCAATAAACAGCCGGGCCTTACAGGAATTTAAGTTTCTTCCCACAGCAACTAACAACTCATCGGGGTTGATGTTTGTAATTCGCCGCAATCAGTCGTCCAATCCGGGGAAACGTCGGGCGATCTCATCTCCCGTGAACGCGGGTACCTGGCCTTGAGCGTTATTGAACAGCCGCAGCGTGACCAAGTGCGGGTTCTCGCCGATATCAAACCAGTGTGCAATACCCGCCGGGATCACCAGCAGGTCATGCTTTTCGCAACGTATGGCGTACACAAAGTCGCCAATGTGCAGGGTGTACAAGCCTTGGCCCGCAATAAAGAAGCGCACTTCGTCGTCACTGTAACGGCGCTCATCGAGGAACTGCGCGCGCAGTGAGTCTTTTTGCGGGTGGTCGCCGGTGACGCTGAACACGTCCACGCGCTCGTAGCCCAGGGCGTCGATCTGCGCCTGGTACGCCGCGATCATTTGCGCGTCGCTGGCCCCCTGCTCGATGGGTGCGGGCTGCCAGCGCTCGAACCGCACACCGTGCTCGGCGAGGATCGCGGCGATGTCGTCGGCATGGGTCAGGACCTTGTTCGGGGTATCCGGTGAAGTGACGGGGTAGACGGCGACATAGCTCATTGAGGGTTTCCTTGGTTCTGCTCTTGCAATCGAAGACCGATGATAACGGCGGCGGCCAGGGCCGCGACGCTGGCGATGCTGAAAGTCAGGGTCGGCCCCAACAGGTTCCAACTGTAGCCGGAATACAGCGCGCCCAACGCGCCGCCGGTACCCGCCAGGGCGGCATACAGCGCCTGGCCCTGGCCTTGTTGTCTAGCGCCGAAGCTGCGTTGCACAAAGGCGATGGCCGCCGCGTGAAAGCTGCCGAAAGTCGCGGCGTGCATGACCTGCGCCAGCAGCAGCACCCAGAAGTACTCGGCAAACGATCCCAGCAGCAACCAGCGCAGGGCCGCCAGCAGGAAACTGGCCAGCAGCACCCGGCGCAGCGAAAAACGCGTGAGGATGCGGCTCATGCCGAGGAACATCAGCACCTCCGCCACCACTCCCAGCGCCCACAGCATGCCGATCGTGCCCCGGCTGTAGCCCAAGTGTTCCAGGTGCAGGGTGAGGAAGGTGTAGTACGGGCCGTGGCTCATTTGCATCAGCGCCACGCAGGCATAAAACGCCAGTACCCCAGGGCTGCGTAACTGCTTGAGGAACCCCTCCCCGGCCAGGCGATTGCCGAGGCTGGCCGGTTGCGCATTCGGCACCCACAGGCTGGCACCGATGATGCCGGCCATGATCACCACGACGACTACCGGGTAGATGTCCAGGCTCAGCCAGTCGAACAGGCGGCCCATGATCACCACGGTGAGGATAAAACCGATGGAGCCCCACAGGCGGATCTGGCTGTAGCGCGAGGTCTGTTTTTGCAGGTGCGCCAGGGTGATCACCTCAAACTGCGGCAGCACCGCGTGCCAGAAGAACGCATGCAGTGCCATCACCAGGGCCAGCCAGGCGTAGGTGTGGCTGACGAAGATCAGCGAAAAGCTCACCAACGTACACACCGCACCAAAGCGCACGATGGCCAGGCGCCGACCGGTGTAGTCGCCTAGCCAACCCCACAGGTTGGGTGCCACGCAGCGCATCAGCATGGGGATGGCCACCAGCTCGCCGATGCGCGCGCTGGAGAACCCGAGATGATCGAAATACAGCGCCAGGAACGGCGCCGTCGCCCCGAGCAGGGCGAAGTAGAACAGGTAGAAGCTGGAGAGGCGCCAGTACGGGAGGGCTGGGGTCATTACCGGGGCTGCTTCGCCGCCCGGCAAGAACAAGCGCCCTTGCCACGGCAAGCTCGCTCACCCCTACAGGCGGTCACAGCTGGCCCAGCACCGGGGTGGTCACCTGTACATCAGCGTTTTGCCCACGGTTGCGCAGCAGGTGGTCCATCAGCACGATGGCCATCATCGCCTCGGCAATCGGCGTGGCGCGAATGCCGACGCATGGGTCGTGGCGGCCCTTGGTGATCACATCCACCGGGTTGCCGTGCACATCGATCGAACGGCCCGGCGTGGTGATGCTTGACGTGGCCTTGAGCGCCAGGTGCGCGACGATTGGCTGCCCGGAGGAAATACCACCGAGGATGCCGCCGGCGTTGTTGCTGAGGAAACCTTCGGGGGTCAGCTCATCACGGTGCTCGGTGCCGCGCTGCGACACGCAGGCAAAACCGGCGCCGATTTCCACGCCTTTCACCGCGTTGATGCTCATCAACGCGTGGGCCAGCTCGGCGTCGAGGCGGTCGAAGATCGGCTCGCCCAGGCCCGGCTTGACGCCTTCGGCGACCACCGTGATCTTGGCGCCGACGGAATCCTGGTCGCGGCGCAACTGGTCCATGTAGGCCTCCAGCTCCGGCACCTTGTCCGGGTCGGGGCTGAAGAAGGCGTTGTCTTCAACGCTGTCCCAGGTCTTGAACGGAATCTCGATCGGGCCCAACTGGCTCATGTAGCCACGAATGACGATGCCCTGGGTTGCCAGGTATTTCTTCGCGATCGCGCCGGCAGCCACGCGCATGGCGGTTTCGCGGGCCGAGCTGCGGCCACCGCCACGGTAGTCGCGCTCGCCGTATTTGTGATGGTAGGTGTAGTCGGCGTGAGCCGGGCGGAACAGGTCCTTGATCGCCGAGTAGTCCTTGGACTTCTGGTCGGTGTTGCGAATCAGCAGGCCAATGGCGCAGCCGGTGGTGCGGCCTTCGAACACGCCGGAGAGGATCTCGACTTCGTCGGGCTCCTGACGCTGGGTGGTGTGGCGGCTGGTGCCGGGCTTGCGGCGGTCGAGGTCACGCTGCAAGTCTTCCAGGGACAGCTCGAGGCCAGGCGGGCAGCCGTCGACAATGGCGACCAACGCCGGGCCATGGCTTTCGCCCGCGGTGGTGACAGTGAACAGCTTGCCGAAGGTATTGCCGGACATGCAGAGCGCTCCGTGAAATCAGTTGAATCAAGTCAACCGTAATAACTTAAGGCGGCCAGTATACGCAGGCTAACTCACTAGTTCATCCTCGAAACCTTACCGGTAGACGTTGGTCCAACCGGCACCTTCCCAATGATGGCGCGATGATGCTGCGAGTTCTGCTTTTGACCCTCACCCTGTTTTCCAGCCTTGGCTTCGCCGCCTCCCCTGTCGTCCTGCAACGGCCCATCAGCCTGGACACCGGCAGCGGCGAGCTGTTTGGCTCGCTCTTGTTGCCCAAATCCGACAAGCCGGTACCGGTGGTGTTGATCATCGCCGGCTCCGGTCCCACCGATCGCAACGGCAACAGTGCCGACGGCGCACGCAACGACAGCCTCAAGCGCCTGGCCTGGGTGCTGGCGCGGCACAACATCGCCAGCGTGCGCTACGACAAGCGCGGCGTGGCCGCGAGCCTGGCCGCCACCCCGGATGAACGCAACCTGACCCTGGATGCCTATGTGGCAGACGCCGTGGCCTGGGGCAAGCAGCTCAAGGCCGATGAACGCATGGGCCCGCTGATCCTGCTGGGCCACAGTGAAGGCGCATTGGTGGCTGCCCTGGCGGCACCGCAACTGGACCCGGCCGGGGTGATCTCGCTGTCCGGCAGCGCGCGGCCGGTCGACCAGGTGATCCGCCAGCAACTGGCCGACCACCTGCCCCCTGCCCTGTTGCTGCGCAGCAATGAAATCCTTGATCACCTCAAGGCCGGCCAGGTGGATGCCGATGTGCCTGGCCCGCTGGAGGGTATTTTCCGTCCCAGCGTGCAGCCTTATCTGATCAGCCTGTTCCGCGCCGACCCGTCGGCGGCCTTCGCCAAGCTGAACATGCCGGCGCTGATCATCCAGGGCACCAACGACATCCAGGTCGGCGTCGACGATGCCCGCCAACTGAAAAACGCCAAGCCCGACGCGCAATTGACGGTGATCGAAGGCATGAACCACGTGATGCGCATCGTGCCCAATGACGTAAAGCAGCAATTGGCCTCCTACAATGACCCGCAACTGCCGCTCGCCGCCGAGTTGGGCAGCCGCCTGGTGCGCTTTATCGACGGACTTCAACCCCGTTAAGCGACAATTTGCCTCCAGTCCTGCAGAAACCGGCCGATAAGCCCTGAGTCGACAGCAAAAAGACTGTCGACTCGCTGGGCTTGGACAGGATCGCGCCGCATGACAACCACTGAAGCAACACCGGAACCAATCGCCGACACCCCGGCTGAAAAAACCGAGGCCGTCGACGCTGCGCCCCTGCCGTGGGCGGATGTTCAGGCCGAGCATTTCAAGATGCTGCGCCTGGCGCCGCTGGCCACCGACCGCGCCACAGGCGTGCGGCCATTGCGGTTCGTGCAGTTCGGCTATGCCGAGCGCCACGACAAACGCCACAGCCTGTTGCGCATGGTCATCCAGCTGCCGGGGCAGCGCGTGCGCCGTGAGCAGAACCATCTGGATATCTGGGTCGACCATGACACGCACCGCGTGCACTTCGGTCCGGGCAACAGCCTGGAAATCGAACCGGCCAACCGTGGCATCGGTCGCTTCCTGGTGGCCCAAGGCGCCGCCTGGGCGAAGAAGAAGTGGTCACACTACCGCGTCGACGGCGTCGACCTGGCCAACAAGGACGCCCTCAACGAATCCACGCGCCTGCGCCGCGATCACTTCCTGCGCATCCAGGGGTTTGATGTGGCTTACGCCGATGTGCAGCACCTCAAGGGCAACGTTCAGCCGGGCAAGGTCAGCGACGTGCTCGACAGCTGGAACACCGAGAAAGTGCAGTTCGTGGAAATTCTCGAAGCCGCGCAGATGCTGCAACAGGCCGAGCAGAACCTGGCGGAGCAGGAAGTGAAGCTGCGCAAGGAAGAAGAAAAGGTCACCAAGTTCAAGCGCGAAGACAGCGGCTTGCGCTTCACGATTACTTGCCTGGTGGCGTTTACCGTGTTTCAGGCGGGGTTGTTGATCTGGATTGCCACTCACCGGTAATGCAACTGTAGGCGCCCGGTTTGCCGGCGATGGTGGCCTCAAGAGAGCCATCGCCGGCACGCCGGGCGCCTACAGGGCGTGCTTCACACCCGAGCGGCAAAGACCGCTTGATGCTGGCGGCACTGCTCGGCCGTCAACATGAACACCCCGTGGCCACCGCGCTGGAACTCCAGCCAGGCGAAGTCCACTTCCGGATACAGCGCCTCGACGTGCACCTGGCTGTTGCCCACTTCGACAATCAACAAGCCCTTCTCGGTCAGGTGGTCTGCCGCTTCGGCCAGCATGCGCCGCACCAGGTTCAAGCCATCATCGCCACAGGCCAGGCCCAGCTCCGGTTCGTGCTGGTATTCGTCCGGCATGTCGGCGAAGTCTTCGGCATCCACATACGGTGGGTTCGACACGATCAGGTCGAAGCGCTGGCCCGGCAGGCCGTCGAAGCCGTCGCCCTGCACGGTGTAGACGCGCTCGTCGACACCATGGCGCTCGATGTTCTGGTTCGCCACCTCAAGCGCTTCGAAGGACAAGTCGCCCAGCACTACTTCGGCGTCCTGGAACTCGTAGGCACAGGCAATGCCGATGCAACCGGAGCCGGTGCACAGGTCGAGGATGCGCGCCGGTGGCTGGGCCAGCCAGGGTTCGAAGCGGTTTTCGATCAGTTCGCCAATCGGTGAACGCGGGATCAGCACGCGCTCGTCGACGATAAACGACATACCGCAGAACCAGGCCTCTTTCAGCAGGTAGGCGGTAGGCACGCGCTCGTGGATACGTCGATGCAGCAAGCGCTGCACGTGGGAGATTTCCTCTTCTTCCAGATTGCAATCCAGGTAGCTGTCGGCGATTTCCCACGGCAGGTGCAAGGCGCCGAGCACCAATTGCCGGGCTTCGTCCCAGGCGTTGTCGGTGCCATGGCCAAAAAACAGGTCTTCCCCATGGAAACGGCTGACAGCCCAACGGATGTGGTCGCGCAAGGTGCGCAGGCGGGAAGTGATCACGGGGGCAGACTCCTGGAAAAAACGACTGGCGATTCTAACAGCCTTCGCCTGTACCGACGATGTACGAAAAGCCCAGGCCATACGTCGGATTTCATCCAAATTGCCATCATTCGGTTAAACAAGCCGCCCACTTGACATGGCTGCACGTCAACAACGGCGTACCTTACGATGGTAGCGATTCACAGAACCGCTCAGCCAGTGGACAATGTCACAAAAGCCCCCCTCACAGGAGCCCCAGAATGTCCGTTCCAAAGACGATGTTTCAACTCAGCGGTCGTGGTTATGCGGCAGCCAACCTTGGCCATGCGACCCTCGTGATCATCGATGCCCAGAAGGAATACCTCAGCGGCCCGCTCGCCCTCTCGGGCATGGACGCGGCGGTCGCCAACATCCAGCAACTGGCCGCTGCCGCGCGCAACGCCGGGCGCCCGATCGTGCATGTGCGTCACCTGGGCACCGTTGGCGGCCTGTTCGACCCGCAAGGCGAGCGCGGCGAATTCATCCCCGGCCTGGAACCTGTCGGCGACGAGACCATCATCGGCAAACTGCTGCCCAGCGCGTTCCACGGCACCGGCCTGGAAAAACACCTGCAGGACCTTGGCTCCCTGGACCTGATCGTCTGCGGTTTCATGAGTCACTCCAGCGTCAGCACCACCGTGCGCGCCGCCAAGAACCTGGGCTTTCGCTGCACCCTGGTGGAAGACGCCTGCGCGACGCGCGACCTGCCCTACAAGGGCGGCATCCTCAGCGCCGAGCACGTGCAACAGACCGAAATGGCCATCATGGCCGACAACTTCGCGACCCTCGCGCTGACCAAAGATCTGATCTGATCGACCCATGGGATGAGCGGCGCGGCATGTTTTATGTCCCGCTCATCTGCAAATGCCTGTCATTTGCTGCAATTACCTCGGGTACAGGAACAACCTGTGTATCTTCCGGTCGAAGGGCCGATACCCTGGAGGAAAGGTCGGAATGAAGATATCCGATGGTTTTGATGCTCGTCGCTTGCGCCCCAAGGGCCCGAGCAACTGGCGTCTGCGCCTGGTGGCCGGCATTGCCGCGCTGCTGGCGATTGTTGGTGTGCTGCTGGCGGGTGCGGGTGCCGCTGGTTTATTCGGTCACTCGCCGGCCCTTGGCGAACTGAATGCCAGCCCCGGCGGCTCGGCGATCTTGGCGGTCATTGGCCTGCTGGTGCTGTGGCTGGGCGTCTGGCTGTGGCGTCGCAGCCGTCGGAAGATGCGTCAGCCCTTGTCGCTGAACATCGCTTCACACCTGATGAAAAAGCACGACTGATGGCGCTTGGATAGCGTTTCCTGCGCCCTGGCCGCCGCGATTTAGGTAAACTGCCCGCCCTTCGCGGAGGCTGACATGCAAGACGACGATTTTTCCCTGTTCAAAAACGAGCTGCGCGGCGTCAAGCCGATCAAGCACGACCGCGCCGACACCGGCAAACCCAAGGCCGACCGGGCGCAGATCGCCAAACTGCGCCAGGCTGCAACCGTGCGCACCGACGCCACCACCGTGGATGGCCTGTCGGACCAGTTCGTGATCGATGTCGGCCCCGAAGACGAACTCATGTGGGCCCGCGACGGCGTGCAGGAAAGCCAGATGCGCAAGCTCAAGGCCGGCCAGATCCCGTTCGAAGGCAGCCTCGACCTGCACGGCATGACCGTGGAAAAAGCCCGCGAAACCCTGTGGGCCTTCCTCGCCGAAGCCACCAAATTTGAAATCCGCTGCGTGCGCGTCACCCACGGCAAGGCTGTGCGACTGGACGGCAAGCGTCCGATGATCAAAAGCCACGTCAACACCTGGCTGCGCCAGCACACCCAGGTACTCGGCTTCACCTCCTGCCAGTCCCGCCACGGCGGCGCGGGGGCGGTGTATGTGATGCTCAAGCGCACCATGATGGAAGGGCGTGACGAGTAAGCAAAAAAAAGCCCAGCAAGTGAGCTGGGCTGTTGTCGGCCGCATGGGTTTCAGCTGTCTTTCGCTTTTTTCTCTCTTGCCAACGAGATCACTGCTTTTTGCAGGGTGATTGCCGTGTTGGCCGCGCTCCGATAGACCGCACGTCGCTCCTCCACAGAACCACTTCGGAAAAAATCTGACATTGTGGTCGATGAGTACTTCTCAACAACTTCCGTCACTTCGCCTTTCATAAGGCTACTCCGGTCAATATTTGCTCAAGTTCTTCAGGATGGTAGGGCTGCCTGACAAGTTCGTCAATTTCCCCTGCCGATAGGTTGATACCGATCTGCGACTCGCCGCCGTCGGTGTCCTTGATGAGAACATCGACTTGAAGACGCCCAAGGAACTCGCGCTTCAATCCGCACACCGTTGCCTTTGATGCATAAAACTGGCGAATGAACTCTTTGCAGGGGATATTTCTACCTTCAACAGCCTCGCGTGCCAGCACGAACTCCCATGCAAGTTCAGGCTTTTGGTAAACATAGATAACTTGAACGGACCGATTTTCCTTATCGAGTGCACGCTGGATGTTTTTTCGAGCAACAGCAAAATTCGCCAGCGTTCCGTCCAACAGGAAGGACTGCCGCTGCTGATAGACCAAGTCAACGGTACGCTCGACCATAGCCGTCACGCCACGTTGAAAAAGGCTGGAGTTTCGACCCGTGTACTCGGGAAAGTATTCCCTGAAGTCATCCGGGTCGATACGCAAGGCACCGGCTCCCCCTTCCTCCATCAAACGAATAAAGGACTTTGATACTTCTGTTTTACCTGCACCGGGAGAGCCCGCCATAAATACCGAGACTGGATAGCGCTCACCCGGGTACTTATCCAGGCAAGCCAGCTCCCGGGCTATCCTCGTCCGATTGGCCTTGGCAAAGGTCAATGCGCGTTCTGAGATGCATCGCTCCAGCGGGGTCATTACGTCCTCCTCAGCGGAGGCAGACTCTAACATCGCTATCGCCCAGGAATACAACTGTCGGCGTTCCTACGCTACTATGTGCGCCACATCACCCGCCGCCATTAAGCGCCGGGCAACGCTTCACATTGGTACAGGCATACACCGTACCGTTCTGAAACCCATACGGAAACAGTCCTGTGACATTGGAACAGAATTACACCGCGATCCTCGGCCAACTCGGCGAGGACGTTTCCCGCGAGGGCCTGCTCGACACGCCAAAGCGTGCCGCCAAGGCGATGCAGTACCTTTGCCGCGGCTATGAACAGACCCTGGAAGAAGTCACCAACGGTGCCTTGTTCAGCTCTGACAACAGCGAAATGGTGCTGGTCAAGGACATCGAGTTGTATTCGTTGTGCGAACACCACCTGCTGCCGTTTATCGGCAAGGCGCACGTTGCCTACATCCCGAGCGGCAAAGTGCTGGGCCTGTCGAAGGTTGCGCGGATTGTCGACATGTACGCGCGCCGCCTGCAGATCCAGGAAAACCTCAGTCGCCAGATCGCCGATGCGGTGATGCAGGTGACGGGTGCCCTGGGCGTGGCCGTCGTGATCGAGGCCAAGCACATGTGCATGATGATGCGCGGTGTCGAGAAACAGAATTCCTCGATGATCACCTCGGTGATGCTGGGTGAGTTCCGCGAAAACGCGGCCACCCGCAGCGAATTCCTCAGCCTGATCAAGTAATCGTCTGAGTAGGAAAAAACCGGCGTTCATCGCCGGTTTTTTTTCGCCTGCAGAAATCAGGTAAGCTGCGGCCCCTTCTTCATGGGCAAGAGGTTTCAGCCATGTTCGTCAAAGCACTTCGAGTGGGCCTCGGCCACGTCATCATCGCGGGCGACTTCCTTACCCGTCCGCGTAAAAAACAGCGCCCCGCCGAACAACAGGCACAGGTCAACGAAGCGGCCAAAGGCCTGACCCTGTATCAATTCCACGCCTGCCCGTTCTGTGTGAAGACTCGCCGCACCCTGCACCGCCTGAATGTGCCGGTGGCGCTCAAGGATGCGAAAAACAACGAGCAGGACCGCCAGACCCTGCTGGAGCAAGGTGGCAAGATCAAAGTGCCGTGCCTGCGCATCGAAGAAAACGGCCAGACCACTTGGATGTATGACTCCAAGGTCATCATCGACTACCTGGACAAGCGCTTCGCCGCGGTCTGACAAACACTGAAGATCGAATGTGGGAGCGGGCTTGCTCGCAAAAGCGGCGGATCAGTCAATCAATCTATCGACTGACACAGCGCATTCGCGAGCAAGCCCGTTCCCACTTTGAGTTCAGATTACCAAGTCAACATCCAGCAGCGCCGAGCCCAGGCATTTGCCATGGGCATCCAGCGCCAGGGAGCGGGTCACGCCACCGCGCAGAATCCCCGGCAAGACGAAGTTCAGCGCCTGGACAGTGGGCAATTCATAACGCCGCACCGGCGCAGCACCCGGTTCCAGCAGGCCGGCAAAGAACTCGGTCACGCGTTCGGCCGTGAGCTGTTCACACAGCAACGGGTAATCCTCGGCGCGATAAGCAATGATCGAGATGTTCGAGGTGTCGCCCTTGTCCCCGGTCCGGGAGTGGGCCAGCGTGTGCAGTTTCATGCTTCGATCCTCGGGTTGACCGCGCTTCGCGGCAGCAGTAATGACGCCACCGCCACCACCTGGCGCACGCTTTTACTGGCACCGCCGCCGCCGGAGGGGCCGTTGGTGTAGAGGGTTTCCACTTCATTGCCGATCCGTACCGCTTCGCCACGCTCCTCGCATCGAGCCGCGACGCGCAAGCGCACTTCCCAAGGCTCGACACTGCTGCGCGGGCCGTGGAGCGAGTCCATGCCGATCAGCTCGGCGCGCACGTCCTGCATCTTCACGCCGGTTAACGCCAGACGCTTGAGTACGACATCCCGCGCCAATTGAGCCCGTGCGACGGCGCCGGGGCCGCCGTAGGACATCTGCCCTTCGCCGATCCAGCCATCCAGATAGCCCACGCTGACCTTCAACTGTTCAGGTCGCGCGCGACCCGCGGCGCCCTGGGCGCGCACACGATCAACCGCTTCCTCGACAAAACCCACCTGGGAAAAATCGGCGGTCACATCAGGGGTCAAATACGCCGCTGGATCATGCACTTCATAAATCAGTTGCTCGGTGCAGGTCGCACGGCTGACCCGTCCACCGGAGCCTGCAACCTTGGTGATCAGCGCTTCGCCCTCGGCATCGATCTCGGCCAAGGGGAATCCCAGGCGCGCCAGGTCATCCACATCCTTGAAGCCCGGATCGGCAAAATAGCCGCCACTGACTTGCCCGGCGCATTCGAGCAAATGTCCAACTAAAGTGCCGCGACCCAAGCGCTGCCAGTCATCCGCGGCCCAGCCGAACTCGAACATCTGCGGCGCGAGGAACAGCGACGGGTCGGCGACACGTCCGGTAATCACCACATCGGCGTCGGCGCGCAGGGCTTCAAGGATGCCTTCCACGCCCAGGTAGGCATTGGCGGAAATCAGCCGTTCGCCGAGTGAACCGACGGTCTGGCCGTTATCCAGCACTTGCTCGGGCTGCAACGCAGCCAAGACATCGTCGCCCACCACCGCGACCACCTTGAGGCGCAGGCCCAGCTCGCTGGCGATGCGCCGCACTTCAATCGCCGCCGACACCGGGTTGGCCGCGCCCATGTTGGTGACCACCCGCAGGCGGCGACGCCCGGCGCCCTCCCCCACAAACGGCAACACGCGGCGCATGCGCTCACTGAGCAGCGGGTCATAGCCGCCGTCGGGATCCGTGATCCGCGCCTGTTGCGCCAGGGCAATCGTGCGTTCGGCCAGGCATTCGAAGACCAGGTAATCCAGATCGCCCTGTTCAGCCAGTTCCACGGCGGGTTCAATACGGTCGCCGGAATAGCCGGCACCGGAACCGATGCGCAAGGTTTTCATCTCAAATCACTCCCAGGAGCAACGCGGTCAGGGTCATCAACACCGACGCGGCAAACAGAAAAGGGATGGTGAAGCGCTGGTGATCGGCCAATTCGATCTTGCACAGGCCCACCAACAGGAAGGTCGCGGGGGTCAGCGGGCTGACCGGGAAACCGGTGGTGTGCACGCCCAGCAGCGAGGCCTGGGCCACCTGCAACGGGTCGACACCGAGGGCCTTGCCGACTTCGGCGATCACCGGCATCACGCCGAAATAATACGAATCGGGGTCGAACAGCATGCTCAACGGCATGGAAATAAAGCCCACCACCGCCGGGATCAACTTGCCGTGGCCGGCCGGAATCTGCGCCACCGCCACTTCGGCAATCGCCTTGAGCATGCCGGTGCCTTGCATGATGCCGGTGAACACCCCGGCGGCGAGCAGGATACTGGCCATGGTCAGCGCGGTTTTCGCATGGGCATCGATGCGGGCGCGCTGGGCGTCCACATTCGGGTAGTTGATGCACAGGGCCATCACGGTGCCGAGCATGAACATCACCACCGGGTCGACCCAGCCGGCGATCATCACCACCATCACCAACACAGTCAGCACCAGGTTGACCCAGAACAGCCGAGGCCGGCGCAGCTGGATGTCGGCGTCGCTGAGCACCCGTTGGGGCACGGCATCCACGCTGGAACCGGCGCCCAGGCCCAAGCGTTTTTCCTCGCGACGGCCGAGCCACCAGGCACAGGCGAAGACGAAGACCAGGCCGACGATCTGCACCGGGATCAGCGGCTGGAACAGGTCAGCCACCGGCACATGCAGTGCCGCCGAGGAGCGCAGCACCGGGCCGGTCCACGGCAGGAAGTTGACCCCCGCGGCCATCGCGCAGACACAGGCAAGGATACGTTTATCAATGCCCAGCCGCGTATACAGCGGCAGCATCGCCGGCACCGTCACCAGGAAGGTCACCGCGCCGGAGCCGTCGAGGTGCACCAACAGGGCCAGGGTCGCGGTACCGACGACAATCCTTGTAGGACGCGTCCCTACCGTGCGCAGGATGCGATCAATGATGGGGTCGAGCATGCCGGCATCGGTCATGATCCCGAAAAACAGGATCGCGAACACAAACATGCCCACCACGGGGGCAACGTTCTTGATACCGGTAATGATGAAGGCGCTGGTTTGCAAGCCGAACCCACCGAGCAACGCGGCGATGATCGGCAAGGCGATCAGGGCCACCAGCGGCGAGAGGCGTTTGCTCATGACGGCAGCGAGCAGGCACAGGATGGTGATGACACCCAGGGTAGCGAGCATGGGTTACTCCAGAGCGGCCTTTGCGGCCGGTTATTGTTTTCCCCCGAGTATTGGAATCACGTTACCCTTTGTAAATTGGAATGTTCAGCGAGTCATGTTCGTAAAAACAAAACGCTCGAGAAAAACAACAATGAAAAATTCGATCCAGCATATCCAGGCATTCCTCGCGGTGGCCCGTACCGGGAGTTTCACCAAGGCGGCCAACGAACTGCACCTGTCACCTTCGGCGCTGACCGTGCAAGTCCAGCAACTGGAGGATTGGCTGGGCGTTGCCCTGCTCGACCGCAGCCCGCGCCATGTGAGCATCACGGCCGCCGGCCAGGACGCGCGCGGCCCTATGGAAAAACTGCTGCTGGACCTGGACAACATTGTCACCGGTTCCCGCGACCTGGCCGCCTTGCGTCGCGGCGTCGTCACCATCGCCGCCCTGCCCTCGGTCTGCGCCGGCACCCTGCCCCCGGCCCTACGGCTGTTTCGCGAACGCTTTGGCGGCATCGAAGTGCGCCTGCACGACCTGGTGGCCCACCGCATTCATGCCCAGGTACGTGCAGGCGAGGTCGATTTCGGCATTGGTGTACGCGCACGGCTCAGTCACGGCCTGGCGTTTGTGCCGGTGCTGAATGATCGACTGTGCGCCTTCGTGCCGCTGGACCATCCCCTCACCCGCCATCGCCAGCTGACCCTGGAGCAACTGGCGGACCAGCCGATCATCCTCACCGGGCGTGACAGCAGCGTGCGGGAGCAAGTGGATGCGTTGTTTGATGAGACGCAGCTGACGATGAACGCAGGCATGGAGGCCAACTATATGTCGACGGTCCTTGCCTTGGTGCGCCAGGGGCTGGGCATCAGTGTGCTGCCGGAGTCGGCGGCGGACAGTTTGGCAGGCTTGAAACGCATCAATATCGATCATCCCGGCGTGAACCGGGAGATCGGGCTGATCAGCCGCAGCGGCATGAGCCTGAGCCCGGCGGCGCAGCGCTGTTTTGACCTGCTCAAGGCCCAGATGCCCTCCTTGTAGGAGCCCGGCTTGCCGGGCGCCTACAGATTGAGGGCGTTCAGTCGAGCATCGCGACGTGCTTGGGGTGGCTGGCCACACGCGCCAACCACGCCTGCACGCCCGGGTACGCATCCAGGTCAAAACCACCTTCCCGGGCCACGTGGGTATAGGCATACAAGGCCACGTCCGCGATGGAGAACTGGTCGCCCACCAGGTACGGGGTCAGTTGCAGCTGGCGTTCCATGACCTTGAGGGCTTTGTAACCGCCCTTGTGCAGCTTCTTGTATTCCTCGAGGCGCTCCTGCGGCAACCCCAGGTAAAACTGGATAAACCGCGCCACCGCAATGTACGGCTCGTGGCTGTACTGTTCGAAGAACTGCCACTGCAACACCTGCGTGCGCAGGCGCGGCTCGGTGGGCAGGAATTCGCTGCCGTCGGCGAGGAAATTCAGGATCGCGTTGGATTCCCACAGGCAGGTGCCGTCTTCGAGCTCCAGCACCGGGATCTTGCCGTTGGGGTTCTTTGCCAGGAATTCGGCGGTCTGCGTATCACCCCTGAGGATGTCCACATCCACCCATTGGTACGGGATGCCCAGCAGGTTGAGCATCAATTTGACCTTGTAGCAGTTGCCCGACTTGTAATCGCCATAAACCTTGTACATGGGGCTCCCCTTATGCCGCTTGCGCGTGCTGTGCTTGACGGACCACTGCGGCCAGGCGCTTGAGACCTTCGTCCAGACGGGACGGGTCGATATGGCTGAAATTGAGTCGCAGTGAGCCCAGGTGCTGGTCCGGCTCGGAAAAGAACGGTTCACCGGGCATGAACGCGACGTCCTGATCGAGCGCAGGAGCCAACAAGGTGCGGGTGTCGAGCGGCTGTTTCAAGGTCAGCCAGAAGAATAATCCACCCTGGGGCACTTGCCAGTCGGCCAGCTCGCCGAAGTGACGCAGCAATGCCGCCTGGAAGGCATCGCGGCGCTCGCGGTAAAAGCTGCGCAATTGCCCCAGGTGCTGCTGGTATTTCTGCGTGCCGATCCACTGCATCGCCTGCCACTGGCCGACGCGGTTGGTGTGCAGGTCCGCCGACTGCTTGAGCTTGAGCAAGTGCGGGAACAGGTCCGGGCTGGCGATCAGGTAACCGACGCGCAATCCCGGCAGCAAGGTTTTGGAAACCGTGCCGGTGTAAATCCAGCTGGCTTTGTTCAGGCGGCCGACGATGGGCTTGGCGCTGCCACCGTCGAAGGTCAGCTCGCGGTAGGGTTCGTCTTCGATCAGGGTGACGCCGAACTCATCGAGCAACGCGGCGACAGCCTCGCGCTTGGCCTCGCTGTAGCGCACGGCGGATGGGTTCTGGAACGTCGGGATCAGGTAGATGAACGCCGGGCGATGGCGCTCAAGGTTGGCGCGCAAGCTGGCCAGGTCGGGGCCGTCTGCTTCCAGCTGCACCGTGAGGCAATCGGCGCCGAACAGTTGGAAGATCTGCAACGCGGCCAGGTAGGTCGGGCCTTCCAACAGGATTTTCGTGCCCTTGTCGATATACAACTTCGCCGCCAGGTCGAGGGTTTGCTGCGAGCCGCTGACCACCAGTACCTGGCTCGCCTGGCACGGCACCCCCAGGGCGCGCGCCTCGGCCGCCAGTAACTCACGCAATTGCGGTTCGCCCTCGCTCATGCCGTATTGGCCGATGTTCAGCGGCATGCCCTCCCAATGCAAGGCCGGCAACATGGCCTCGGCCGGCAGGCCACCGGCGAACGACATCACTTGCGGGCGCTGGGCGGCCGCGAGGATTTCACGGATCAAGGAGCTTTTGAGGCGCGTAACACGTTCAGAGAAGGCCATAAGGTCACCGGTAGCAAAGCCTGTGGGAAATACGTCAAACTGGTTGACCGAAATTACGACAGCTTGAATGGATACGTCAACATGCTTGACCTTAAAAACCAGGGCAGCCAGCAAGAGGCGATGCAAGCGTTCTTCTTCGGCTACCAGGCGTTCACTGCCAAAGCCGATGAAATGCTCGAACGCCGCGGCCTGAGCCGGGTGCACCAGCGCATCGTATTTTTTATCGCGCGCTACCCGGCCTTGAGCGTGAAGGAGTTGCTGGAACTGCTCGGCGTGAGCAAGCAGGCGCTGAACATGCCGTTGCGCCAATTGCAGGAAATGCACCTGGTCAACAGCGTTGCGGCGCAGACCGACAAGCGCAAACGCCTGCTGGAACTGACGGAGGAAGGTATGCGGTTCGAGCAATCACTGCGGCGTGAGCAGGTGAAGCTGTTGCAACGCGCATTCAGTGAAGCCGGGGAGGAAGCCGTGGCGGGCTGGTTGGCGGTGAATCAGGCCCTTGCCGGGCAGCCGTGATTGCTTTGTAGATGTGCTTGTGGCTGTGGCAAGGACTTGTGGCAACAACTGGATCTGGGGCTGTGGCAAGGGCTTGGGGCAACAACTGGATCTGTGGCTGTGGCACTGACTTGTGGCGAGCGGGCTTGCCCCGCGTTGGGGTGCGAAGCAGCCCCAATTCAGTCACTGCATTCTTACAGACAGAACCTGCCAGCAGGTTTTGGGGCTGCTTCGCACCCCAACGCGGGGCAAGCCCGCTCACCACAATTAAGTCCAGTTCACCCCAATAAGCACCAGTTCATCCCAACAAGCCCAGTTCACCCCAATTAGCCCAGTTCACCCCAACAAGCCCAGTTCACCCCAATAAGCCCAGTTCACCCTAATAAGCCCAGTTCACCCCAATAAGCCCAGTTCATCCCAACAAGCCTAGTTCACCCCAACAAGCCCAGTTCCCCCCCAACAAGCCCGGCTCACTCCAATAAACCCAACTCACCAAAAAAACCCGCCTCCCCCCCCTATCCAGACACCACACCCGTGGCCTTCCATCGACTTTCGCCCAGACAATCGAAAACATTATTTGCTTTATTTGTATACAAAAGCATAATTCGCTTCGTGCGAGTTCCTGACCTATTGGTCAACAAAACCCGCCAGTACCTCAAAGCGCTGCTGCCCACTGTCGTGACCGGCGCTGGAAATAACAATAAAACTCTTGAGGAGTACTCGCTGTGGAAAGCCGCAAATCCGAAGCCCCAACGCTGGATCTCTTACCCGCACGCAGTCGCTGGCTGGAACGCCTGTTCAAACTGCGCCTGCATGGCACCACAGTGAAGACCGAACTGATCGCCGGCCTCACCACGTTCATCACCATGGCCTACATCATCTTCGTCAATCCCAACATCATGGCCGACGCCGGCATCGATCATGGCGCGGCGTTTGTCGCCACGTGCATCGCCGCGGCGCTGGGTTGTCTGTTGATGGGCCTGTACGCCAACTGGCCGGTAGGCCTGGCGCCGGGCATGGGCCTGAACGCGTTTTTCACCTACACCGTGGTCGGCACCATGGGCTATCACTGGGAAACCGCGCTGGGTGCGGTGTTCATTTCCGGCGTGTTGTTCATGGGCCTCACGCTCTCCCGGATCCGCGAGTGGCTGCTCAACAGCATTCCGGTCAGCCTGCGCCACGCCATGGGCGCGGGTGTCGGTCTGTTCCTCGGGGTGATCGGCCTGAAAACCGCCGGGATCATCGTCGACAGCCCGGCCACGCTGATCAAGCTCGGCTCGCTGCATGAGCCGGCGCCGCTGCTGGCGGCGGTGTGTTTCCTGCTGATCGCGATCCTCAGCTATCACCGCGTATTCGGCGCGATCCTCATCAGCATCATCGCCGTGACCCTGGCCGGCTGGGGCCTGGGCCTGGTGCATTACAACGGGATCCTCTCCACCCCACCGAGCCTGGCACCGACCTGGATGGCCATGGACGTGAAGGGTGTATTCAATGTGAGCATGATAAGTGTGGTATTTGCCTTTCTTTTTGTGCACATGTTCGATACCGCCGGTACACTGATGGGCGTTGCGCAACGCGCCGGGCTGGTCAATGCCGACGGCAGGATCGATAACCTGTCCCGCGCCCTCAAGGCCGACAGTGCCTCCAGTGTGTTCGGCGCCATGGTCGGTGTACCGCCGGTGACCAGCTACGTGGAAAGCGCTGCCGGTGTTGCCGCCGGTGGCCGTACCGGGTTGACGGCGGTCACGGTCGGCGTGCTGTTCGTGGCGGCGATGTTTTTCGCCCCGCTGGCGGGCATGATCCCGGCCTACGCCACGGCGGGTGCGCTGATTTACGTGGCGATGCTGATGATGGCGAGCATGGCCCATATCAATTGGGATGAAGCCACCGACAGCATCCCGGCCATCGTGACCGCGATCATGATGCCGCTGACCTTCTCGGTCGCCGACGGGATCGCCCTGGGCTTTATCACCTATGTGGCGCTCAAGGCCGGCACCGGCAAGTACCGCGAGATCTCCGTGAGCCTGTGGGTGCTGTGCGCGATCTTTATCGCCAAGTTCGTCTTTCTATAAAAAAAGGAGCATGCAATGAGTCTGGAAACCTGGCTGCTGTTCAGTGGCGCTGCACTGGTAGTGATCCTGATCCCGGGGCCGCTGTCGTTGCTGATGATCAGCAACAGCCTGAACTACGGCCTGCGTCGCTCATACCCGGCGTTTCTCGGCGGGGTGATCGCCTCGATCTGCCTGTTGAGCGCGTCGGCCCTGGGCCTGGGCGCATTGCTGCTCGCGTCGGAAAACCTGTTCAGCGCACTGAAGATCGTCGGCGCGCTGTACCTGTTCTATCTCGCCTGGCAGAGCTGGCAGCAATCACGCCAGCCATCCCAGGGCGCGACAGTGCCGCAGGCTGCGCCGGTGCCACGCTTTCGCGCGCTGTTCGGGCGCGCTTTTGTGCTGGGGGCCAGCAACCCCAAGGACATCCTGTTTTTCGCCGCCTTTTTGCCGCAGTTCCTGAGCAGCCAGCAACCTTTCCTGCCGCAATTGCTGATCATGATCGCCACCTGGACCTTGCTCGACCTGCTGTGCAAGCTGGCCTACGGCCTCGGCGCCCATGGTGCTGCGCGGTACCTGCGCAGTGGCAGCGGTCAAAGCTGGTTCAACCGCGTCAGCGCCGCCCTGTTCGGCAGTGCCGGCGTGGCTTCGCTGATCAAGGCTAGAATGGTTTCACTTTGACGAAATAAACCGTTGGCGGCAGATTGCCCTGGCTGGGCCATTGAATGCCGGTGACGATAGGAACGAGGCGCTGCTCCCTCATGGCGCTTCGGACCGTGGCAGCCACGACTGAATCCTGATGCGCGTTGATGGCCGTATTCACCCAGCCATCAGTCAGGCGCATATTCAACTGAACGCTCCCTCGCTCAAGCCACTGATAGGTCATGTAATACAGCTGGCTTGAACGTGGATGCGTCGCCACCAGTTCATGCATCGGAACATGCCCTCGCCTTACCTGCCATTCGTGAAGGCTGAAACCCTGCTGCTCGAGCACTGACCTGACAGCCGCGCGTTGCGTGGTTCTTCTCTCAATCGCCAACGACATGTCACCGGACCGCAGCCGCGCATCCAACGCCACAGGGGGCCTGAAATCGACACGCGTAAAGCCTGGGGTCTTGCCTTCGTAACCAATGAACACTGACGTCGGCTTCCTTTGCACAGGCCGCAGCATCCTCAGCAAATCATCCGTCTGACCGGGCCTCACCGGATTGGGGGTCATCCAATCGTCCAACGTCGCCCGCAGGTTGAGCAAATGGCTGGCCGTTGCCGAGCGAGAGGAGTCCGAAAGCTCAAGCACCCGGGCCACTGCAAACTTGCGGCTGTGACGCGTCAGCCCTGGGAACGCCCTGCCGACCTCTGCCTCCGGCGGCCCAGTGAACAGAGGGGCATGGAGCTGCCACTCACCGGTTGCGGTACGCGTTGCCGGCAGCGGTTGCTCACCCAGCGCGGTGGTGGTCCATCGTTCAATGTCCACGCTGACCCTGGAAACCAGTGGCTCGTGTTTGCCGATAAACACGAACTCGCTCAGCGGCGCGTGATCGCCTTGGTGGAGCAACCGGTAATAACCCGCCGCCGATTGTGTGGGCGTGTCATAGCGGCGGCCCACGTAAATAAGGTCATAGGGAAATCCTGGCGGTTCCAGCGGCACATGGAACACCCCTGAAGCTACGGAAGCCAGCGACTGCGCGTCGGGGGCGGGTGCACGCCAACTGAACCAGTGATCGACCGGTGCGGATGACTGGCGGATCCGGTTGTGCGTGGCGATGCGCACACTGGGCGGGCGCCAACTCGGCGGCTGCACCGCTTGCCACGGACTGAGTAGCGCGGAACTCGGACCGGCCATGGGCGCATCCGCCCCCAGCAGCCATTCCTTGGGCGAATAAATCGTCAGGATCAGCTCATCCGTTCCCGGCGCGTCGCTGTTTTTCAGGCGGAAAAACGCTTCGCCCTCACGGCGGTAAACCGGGTAATGGTGCGTGTCTTCCACCAAGAAGTGCTCGCCGCGCCGCACGTAGAGACCCTTTTCCCCAGGCCCCTGCAACACCACCGCGTTTTGCGGCCTGCCCGGGGCGCGAAACCGTTCCAGGGGCTTGAGCCGCGCGACTGCCGGGGACGATCGCGGCAGGTTGAGGGGCCGACCAAACTGCGCGAGGGTTGAACGATGGATCCGTCCCAGGCTTGCACCTATCGACCGCGTCATCGGGCGAACCACCGCGCCCGCCTTCACCTTTGGGCCGGGCACAAAGCTCAGCAACAGGTCTATCGCCAAAAATACCGTGCCAAACGCCACGTCCACCGCAACCCGAGGATCACCCGTGCGGTGATAGTGTCGCGCGGTCAGCAGCAGCTCATACAGTTGGTTACCCAAGCCAAAAAACGGCAGGACAATCGACAGCAAGGCCCGCCCCCGGCTATCCGCCTCGGCCTCCAGGCGCTGCTCGCGGTAGGTCTCCAGACTTTTGCGCGACTGACTGCCGGCCTGTGCCTGACGGTGCAGATCAATTGCCCTCGCCTGATACAGGAGCGCCCTGGCATCACTGTGTGAGGTGGGCACCAAGGCCAGCCAGTGCTGCGGGTCACTGGCGATCTGCTCGAGGATCTGTTTTTCAATGTCCTCGACCCGTGCAGTGGGCACCAGGTGTTTGACGGAGAACGAGCGAACAAACTCGACGCCGCGCCAGAACCCATTCACCAGGGCGTAGTCAGGGCGCAAGTCGGCGGGGTCGAAGGACGTCGCGTGTGTTTGCCCGGGATGCGCGTTGATGGCTTCGAACGCCCAGCCGGGTGCAATGTGCCGTGCCAGTGCGCTGACGTGATCAGGCGATGCCCAGTGACGGTTCAGGTGTTCCTGGGCCGCTTGCAGGTTGGCGTACTCACTGAGGCTCATGCCATCCGGCGCGGCGGGCCAGTAAACCACGCAACGTTGGGAAAGCCGGTCATGAATCACCAGGATGCCCGCGCAATAACGATCATGCTGCAGGGTATGGGCCACCAGATGCACGATGTACAGCTGCAATTGATCGCCGTGTTCCAGCAAATCCTGAGGAATGCGTGCGTTCATGGCGGTGTTGAAAAAGCGCTGCGCCTCCAGCGTCAACCCGCGTCGAACCGCCGAATACAGATCTGCCTCGGCACCTGCCCGCAAGACGCGCCTCAAGAGTTGTGGCACACGCATGTCGGTACCGGGCGAATAAAACACACTGTCGATCAATGCCACATAGCGCCCGCCGATATCCAGCGAGAACACCATATTGATCAAGTAGTCCGCGCTCAGTTGCTGCTTCCACGCGGGTTTGAGGTACTCGGCGTACTTGAAACGCCACCACGTGGGCATCATCTGCGGGTCGAGGTTATGCAGCGCCAACTGCAGCAGGCTGAACCGCGAACGCTCGAGGCTGGGCGTCAGGACTTCCTTGCGATCGCCCACCGTACAGCTGCTTTCCCAACCACAGACCTTGCCGTCGACGTGGTCGGGCATGTCGATAAACGGTGTGTCGATGTCCACTTGCGGGAACAGGCCGTCCTCGCGTAAGCGCGCAATCAACCGTTCACGGGCATAGGTGTGCAGATCCGGCAGCCGCTGTTTAAGGTGCTCTTCAAACGCCAGCACGCTGCCCAGGGAGTGGCGCAGCAGGTGCTTGAAGCGCTTGCGCTGCGCCACGCTCGACTCGCCCAGCCAGGACGGCAGTTTTTTCTTCGCGCTCGCAGCTTTGCGCACCAGCGCCACATGCACCTGCGCCTGGATCAGCGCATCGCTGACCGGCGCATGCAGATGCTGCTCCAGTTCGACCGCCAGCAGCAGGCGGCTCAAGGCAATATCCGCGGTTTCACTGAATACACGGGCGCCGCCATCGAGGCCGCGCTGCTGGGACAGGTACCCCTTGAGCAGCCGCTTGAGCGCCAGCAGCACGGGGTTACCCTCGATGATTTGATAACGCACCGCGAGGATTTGGTCGGCAGCCTGCTCACGCACACTTTCGCGTTTAGGTCGCTCGACGTAGCGCCCCAGCACCGATTCATCTCGGCTGCCAAGGCTGGCCCTGATCCCCACGGATAATGCGCCAAGGCTGTCAAATACCGTCACGCCGCCGTCTCGCCCGAACGCACACAGCACCGCCGGTTCGCGCCGCTCGGGATCACTGAGCGCCGCCTTGCGGGTCACCGCAAACAGGCTGTGCAACGGAGAATCGGTATCGGGTCCAGCCCCCACCAGAACCGACAGCACGCAGGCCTCGCTGTCCGCTCGCTTGCTGGCCAGCGGCGTATCCAGCACGTCGAGCAGCAGGTCGCGGTGGACCGTGCGGACCAACTTGAGTCGGTGCTGCAACTCGATTTCGCCACGCAGCCAATCGGTCCAGAGTTGGAGGACAGAGGCCAGGCGATGGCGTTCACCGTCAGGTTTTGCCTTCCAGAACGCCACGTCGAACAGCTGCAGTTGCGCCCCCTGCAACAGCGCGGACAAGGTGTCCGCGGCAGTCTTGAGTTGCGCTTCAAGCGTCACGAAATCCCGCAAGGCTTGGGTGTCTTCCACAGGATCCTGCGGGTTCAGCAGTTTCATCAGGCCTTTTTCGTAGCGCTTGACTTGGTGCAGCGCAGTGTCCATCGCCAGCCACGGCGCCGTGCTGGCGAAAATGATCTCGTGGCGCCGTCGATGTCGGTCCCAGGCCTGCAATGGCTGGCGCATACTCCCCAACCGTGGCGTGCCCACCCAATGTGTTCGGCCGCGCTCGACGTCGGCGAGATAACGGCCGGCGTCGGTCACTGGAGGCTGTCGCGCACCGGCAAAGACCTGCGCCAGGTTGATCGACACCGCGCACGCCAACTCATTTTCCCATTGGCTCTCCAGCATCGCCTGGGCGCTGAGCACAAACACATCGCTCTTCACCGCTGAACCTTGCCACACCGCTGCAGCGGTCATTTGCGCCGGGCACACCGGGTGCCGACGCCGCAAGGGCAGGCACTGCCACAGCTCATCCAGTGACGTCCCCTGGATCAGCGCCACCAGGCCGCACTGCAATTGGCTGAATGAGCGGTACTCGTAATAGTTGCGCGTCAACCCTGGCAGGTACATCACGTGCGGCGACTGCGCAGGGTCATCCGCGCGATGAATATGCAGCGCACCGGGAATGGGCATCAGCCGCGGGCCTACACCCGGCCACATCAACTGGCTGACCTTGAGGCTGGCCCACGGCTCACCCGCGCGTTGCCGCGCCTGCGCCGTCGGCGCATCCACCAGCGCCTGGACCATGGCCCGCCCTGCAGTCGATAACTCGTCCAGTTGCCAGGCCACAAAAGCCTGGTCGGCGAACGCCTGCTGGTGCAACTGGGTCCAGCGCTCCTGGCGCGTCAGCCACGATCCCGGCACCAGCGCCTGCCAATAGTCGCTGTATGCCTGGGCAAGCCGCCCAAACAGGTTCAGGGCAATCACCCGCTGCAACGCCTCCAGCGGGGTAAACGGCAGAACGCGGGCGGGATCGTCCTTGAGGCTCAGGGTGGTGTATTGGTTGAGATTGATCGGCACCGAAGGCAGCACCAACAGGCGCAGCGTGCGGTCGGTCAGGCTCTCGACTTTTTGCGCGGCGGCAGGCGGCTTGGGCTCGGTGAGCAGCAGCTTGTCCGGGTCCAGGTCAAAGGCCTTGCGCAACTCGGCGCGAATGACCCGCAAGACCCTGGGCGCTCCGAGGATCAGGCGCGAGCGTAATCTGGCTGATTCGGCACTGCGCAGATCAGCGGCTGCGAGCCAGTTGATCAGCAGGCTGGGATGGGGGCTGGCGTTGATCCGCCGCGTCAATTGAGTACGCATCGCCTGCCATGCATCGTCGTCAGGCACATCGGAATCGTCAGGTAAGGTCACGGCGGTATCTGCGTCGAGGAAAACACCTAGCCTATGCAGCACCCGCCCTGATAAGGCGCTAGATAATTGAACGCGCCCCGGGCAAAAAAAAGCCCGCAGTGTGGGCGGGCGAAAAACCAACGAAGAGCCTTGGGGGTGTGAAGCGAGGTGACGACTCAGCTACCGCGATAGGTGGAGTAGCTGTAAGGCGAAATCAGCAGGGGCACGTGGTAGTGGTCCTGTTCGGCACTGATGCCAAAACGCAGCACCACCACATCGAGGAACGCAGGCTGTGGCAATTGCACGCCGCGGGCGCGGTAATAGTCGCCGGCGCTGAATTGCAATTGGTAGACGCCACTGCGGTAATCCTCCCCTTGCAGCAGCGGCGCGTCGCAGCGACCGTCGCTGTTGGTCACGGCCGTGGCGACCAGCTCCAGTTGCGCGCCTTCGACGCGGTACAACTCAACCTGGATGGCGCTGCCTGGGCAGCCGTGGGCTGCGTCCAGTACGTGTGTGGTCAGTCGTCCCATGGGTTGGGGCTCCCTTGCGTTGAGTGAAATAAGCCGCCCCCTTATGGGGCATGAAAAAGTCGCGATTGAGCTGATTAAGACACTTTTAATAAAAATTGTACACAATAAAAATCACAAAGTTTCTGACACCCCTACTGGCACACGCCCCAAGCTCAAAAACTCAACACCCCTTGCTTTTAAACGACCTTTTATCCATTTACTGACCAACCGGGCAAGTTTCTTGCAGTGTTAAGCTGCGGCAACCGCCGAGAAAAAATGCGGAAATACAGGCTTACAAAGTGACCATCAAGTTGTATACAATCAGCCCATCGCTGTGACGCCACCCAGTCTTTCCGCTGGCCGCCACACACTTGCTACCACGAACAAGAAGGAAGACTGCAGTGAGCGCTGACTACCCACGCGACCTGATCGGTTACGGCAGTAACCCTCCTCACCCCCACTGGCCGGGCAAGGCGCGCATCGCTTTGTCGTTCGTACTCAACTACGAAGAAGGTGGCGAGCGCAACATTTTGCACGGCGACAAAGAGTCCGAAGCCTTCCTTTCGGAAATGGTCTCGGCCCAGCCGCTGCAGGGCGAACGCAACATGAGCATGGAGTCTTTGTACGAGTACGGCAGCCGTGCCGGCGTGTGGCGCATCCTCAAGCTGTTCAAGCAATTCGATATCCCGCTGACCATCTTCGCCGTGGCCATGGCCGCCCAGCGCCACCCGGATGTGATCCGCGCGATGGTCGAGGCCGGCCACGAGATCTGCAGCCACGGCTATCGCTGGATCGACTACCAGTACATGGACGAGGCCCAGGAGCGCGAGCACATGCTCGAAGCCATCCGCATCCTCACCGAACTGACCGGCGAACGCCCACTGGGCTGGTACACCGGGCGCACCGGCCCCAACACCCGGCGGCTGGTGATGGAGGAAGGCGGCTTCCTGTATGACTGCGACACCTACGACGACGACCTGCCCTACTGGGAACCCAACAACCCGACCGGCAAGCCGCACCTGGTGATCCCCTATACCCTGGACACCAACGACATGCGCTTTACCCAGGTGCAGGGTTTCAACAAGGGCGATGACTTTTTCGAGTACCTCAAGGATGCCTTCGACGTGCTGTACGCCGAAGGCGCCGAGGCGCCGAAGATGCTTTCGATCGGCCTGCACTGCCGCCTGATCGGCCGCCCGGCGCGCCTGGCTTCGTTGAAGCGCTTTATCGAATACGCCAAAAGCCACGAACAGGTGTGGTTCACCCGCCGCGTCGATATCGCCCGTCACTGGCAAGCAACCCACCCGTACACGGGAGCTGCGAAATGACTGCGTTTAAGACATTGAAACCCTCGACCTTGAGCCGCGACGCTTTCGTCGCAGCCTTTGCCGACATCTACGAACATTCGCCATGGGTGGCCGAAAAAGCCTACGACCTGGGCCAGGACACCTCGATCGACCAGATCGAAACCCTGCACCAGCGCATGAGCGACATCCTGTTGAGCGCCGATCATGCCAGCCAACTGGCGCTGATCAACGCTCACCCGGACCTGGCCGGCAAAGCCGCCGTCCAGGGCCAACTGACCGAAGCCAGCACCAATGAACAGGCTGGCGCCGGTATTCACCAATGCACGGCCGAAGAGTTCTCGCGCTTCACCGAGCTGAACGACGCCTACAAGGCCAAGTTCAAGTTTCCCTTCATCATGGCGGTAAAAGGCAGCAACCGGCATCAGATCCTCGCCGCGTTCGAAACGCGCATCCACAACTCGGTGGACACCGAGTTCAAGTGCGCGCTGGACGAGATCAACAAGATCGCGTTGTTCCGATTACTGACTCTTTAAGCAGACCTGGCCCGAGCGGTTCATGAACGCCCAGGGCCTGGCGAGCATCCCAAGCCACTCTATTTAAGGCAGACAAGAAGAATGAAAGCTTACGCCGTACCTTTCGAGAAGTTCGTCAACCTGGCCGACGCCCGCCTGGGCACCAAGATCATCTCCGTCACCGATGACTGGTTCGCCGACGCCAACCGCCTGTTCCAGCCGACCCCGGCCGTGTGGAAGGAGGGCGTTTTCGATGACAACGGCAAGTGGATGGACGGCTGGGAGTCGCGCCGCAAGCGCTTCGAAGGCTACGACAGCGCGGTGATCCGCCTGGGCGTACCGGGCTCGATCAAGGGCGTGGACATCGACACTTCATTCTTCACCGGCAACTTCCCGCCATCGGCCTCGCTGGAAGCCTGCTTCCTGGCCTCGGGCGAGCCGGATGACAATACCCAGTGGGTGGAAGTGCTGTCGGCCGTCGAGCTGCAGGGCAACAGCCACCACTACCACGAAATCAGCAACGACCAGGCGTTCAGTCACCTGCGCTTCAACATCTACCCGGATGGCGGCGTGGCCCGCCTGCGTGTGTACGGCGTGCCGTTCCGCGACTGGTCCGCAATCGGCGACAACGAACAGGTCGACCTGGCTGCCGCGTTGAATGGCGGTCGCGCCCTGGCGTGCTCCGATGAACACTTCGGCCGCATGAGCAACATCCTCAACCCGGGCCGTGGCATCAATATGGGCGACGGCTGGGAAACCGCACGTCGTCGCACGCCAGGCAATGACTGGGTGATCGTCGCGCTGGGTCACCCGGGCGAGATCGAGAAGATCATCGTCGACACCCTGCACTTCAAGGGCAACTACCCGGACACCTGCTCGATCCAGGGCGCCTTCGTGAAGGGCGGCACCGACAGCCAGATCGAAACCCAATCGCTGTTCTGGCGCGAACTGCTGCCGGCACAGAAACTGGAAATGCACGCCGAACACACCTTCGCCGAACAGATCAAGGCACTGGGCCCGATTACCCACATCCGCCTGAACGTGTTCCCGGATGGCGGTGTGAGCCGCCTGCGCGTTCTCGGCAAGGTCGCGAAGTAACACCCGATCGTTCCCACGCTCCGCGTGGGAACGCATTCCGTGACGCTCTGCGTCACAAGAGCGGACGCAGAGCGTCCGGGGCGGTGTTCCCACGCAGAGCGTGGGAACGATCCATAGACAAGATTAAGAAGACAGCCATGCGCACACTGATGATCGAACCCCTGACCAAAGAAGCCTTCGCCCCTTTCGGAGACGTTATCGAAACCGATGGCAGCGATCACTTCATGATCAACAACGGGTCGACCATGCGCTTTCACAAGCTGGCAACGGTAGAAACCGCGCAGCCTGAAGACAACGCGATCATCAGCATCTTCCGCGCCGACGCGCTGGATATGCCGCTGACCGTGTGCATGCTGGAGAGACACCCGCTGGGCAGCCAGGCTTTCATCCCGCTGCTCGGCAACCCCTTTCTGATCGTGGTCGCGCCACTTGGCGATGCACCTGTATCAGGCTTGGTCCGCGCCTTCGTCACCAACGGCAGGCAGGGCATCAATTACCATCGCGGCGTCTGGCACCACCCGGTGCTGACGATCGAAAAGCGGGATGACTTCCTGGTGGTTGATCGCAGTGGCACAGGCAATAACTGCGATGAGCATTTCTTCAAAGAGGATGAGCGATTGATCCTCGCCCCCCACCAATAAGAGAAGGCCGGATCACCCGACAACAAGGGTGACAGGCGAGAGGTAAAGACTGTGGAAGCACATCTGTTGGAATGGCTGAACCTTAGCGTGCGCTGGGTTCACATGATCACTGGCGTCGCCTGGATCGGCGCTTCGTTCTACTTCGTCTGGCTGGAAAACAACCTCAACCGCGTCAACCCCAAGGACGGCCTGGCCGGTGACTTGTGGGCGATCCACGGTGGCGGTATCTACCACCTGGAAAAATACAAACTGGCCCCGCCGACCATGCCGGACAACCTGCACTGGTTCAAATGGGAAGCCTATTTCACCTGGATGTCAGGCATCGCGCTGCTGTGCGTGGTGTTCTACTCCAACCCGACCTTGTACCTGCTGGCCCCGGGCAGCAGCCTCAGTGGTCCGGAAGGCGTGCTGCTGGGCATCGGCTCACTGTTCGTCGGCTGGTTCATCTACTCCTTCCTCTGCGACTCGGCCCTGGGCAAGCGCCCTGCCCTGCTCGGCTTCATTCTGTTCGTGCTGTTGATTGCCGCCGCGTACGGCTTCAGCAAAGTGTTCAGTGGCCGTGGCGCGTACCTGCACGTGGGCGCCGTGATCGGCACCATCATGGTCGGTAACGTGTTCCGCATCATCATGCCGGCGCAACGCGCGCTGGTGGCGGCAATCGCCGAGAACCGCACGCCGGATCCGGCCCTGCCGGCCAAGGGCTTGCTGCGTTCACGCCACAACAACTACTTCACCCTGCCCGTGCTGTTCATCATGATCAGCAACCACTTCCCGAGCACCTACGGCAGCCAGTACAACTGGCTGATCCTGGCCGGGATCGCGGTGGCGGCAGTGCTGGTGCGGCATTACTTCAACACCCGCCACAACAGCCAGAAGTACGCGTGGACCTTGCCGGTGGGCGCGTTGGCGATGATTTGCCTGGCGTATGTGACCGGGCCCAAGCCCGTTGCGACCGCTCCGGACGTGGCCAAGGCACCGGCGGCGATCGAGTACCAGCCGCTGCCGGAAACCGCCTTGGGCGGTGGCTTGAAGCCCGCTGCCCCTGCCGCGCCAGCCGCAGAACCTGCACCTGCGCCGGCCCAGGCAACGATTGATTTCGACAAGGTGCACGGGGTGATCCAGGAGCGCTGCGCCGTGTGCCATTCGGCCAAGCCCACCAGCCCACTGTTCAGCACCGCGCCGGCCGGGGTGATGTTCGATACCCCGGCGCAGATCCAGCAGCAGGCGGCGCGCATTCAAGCGCAAGCCGTGGCGAGCCAGATCATGCCGCTGGGCAACATCACCCAGATGACCCAGCAGGAGCGTGACTTGATTGGCACGTGGATCAATCAGGGGGCGCGTACCAACTGACAGACTGACGCAGGTCCAAATGTGGGAGCGGGCTTGCTCGCGAATGCGGTGTGTCATCCAACACATCAGTGGCTGAACCACCGCATTCGCGAGCAAGCCCGCTCCCACAGGGGATTTTCTGAGTTTCGAAGATTGCGTTCCAAACAACACAAAAATAAAAAAGATCCGAGGTGTTGCATGTCCCAGTTAGAACCGCAGATCCCTGCCGCGCCCGCGATGGAGCGGCTGCCCCTCTTGCAACTGATTCTGGTAGGCCTGCAACACGTCTTGCTGATGTACGGTGGCGCCGTCGCCGTCCCCCTGATCATTGGCCAGGCCGCCGGCCTGAGCCGTGAAGAAATCGCCTTTCTGATCAACGCCGACCTGCTGGTAGCCGGTATCGCCACCCTGGTGCAGTCATTCGGCATCGGCCCGGTGGGCATTCGCATGCCGGTGATGATGGGCGCCAGTTTCGCCGCCGTGGGCAGCATGGTCGCGATGGCCGGCATGCCCGGCATCGGTCTGCAGGGAATCTTCGGCGCGACCATCGCCGCCGGTTTCTTTGGCCTGTTGATCGCGCCGTTCATGTCCAAGGTCGTGCGTTTCTTCCCGCCGCTGGTGACCGGCACAGTGATCACCGCGATCGGCCTGTCGCTGTTTCCGGTGGCCGTGAACTGGGCCGGTGGCGGCAGTGCAGCGGCCACCTTCGGCTCGCCGATCTACCTGGCAATTGCCGCCCTGGTGCTGGCCACCATTTTGTTGATCAACCGCTTCATGCGCGGTTTCTGGGTCAATATCTCAGTGTTGATCGGCATGGGCCTGGGGTACGCCTTGTGCGGCGCCATCGGCATGGTCGACCTTGCCGGCCTGACCCAGGCGCCGTGGGTGCAAGTGGTGACGCCGCTGCATTTCGGCATGCCCAAGTTCGAGCTGGCGCCGATCCTGTCGATGTGCCTGGTGGTGGTGATCATTTTCGTCGAATCCACCGGGATGTTCCTCGCGCTGGGGAAGATCACCGGCCAGGACGTCACGCCGAAGATGCTGCGCCGCGGCCTGTTGTGTGATGCCGGCGCGTCATTCTTCGCCGGTTTCTTCAATACCTTTACCCACTCCTCGTTCGCGCAGAACATCGGCCTGGTGCAGATGACCGGCGTGCGTTGCCGCTCGGTGACCATGATGGCCGGCGCTTTCCTGATCGTGCTCAGCCTGTTGCCCAAGGCCGCGTTCCTGGTGGCGTCGATTCCACCGGCGGTCCTCGGCGGCGCGGCGATTGCCATGTTCGGCATGGTCGCGGCCACCGGTATCAAGATCCTCCAGGAAGCCGACATTGCCGACCGCCGCAACCAGTTGCTGGTGGCGGTGAGCATCGGCATGGGCCTGATCCCGGTGGTGCGCCCGGAGTTCTTCGCGCAACTGCCACTGTGGATGAGCCCGATTACCCACAGCGGGATCGCCATGGCCACCCTCAGCGCGTTGTCGCTGAACATATTGTTCAACATTCTCGGCGGGGCTGAACGCCCTGTCGTCGCCCACACGCATTGATTCCTTCGTTAAAACAACAATAACAACGAACAGGAAACTGCCCCATGCACGCCATTCACCCGGGGCCGGCCACCCGCCGTGCCCCATTCCTGCCCCATGCGCTCTGTAACGGCGCACTTGAGCCAAGGCTTTGGAGCCAGTATTCTCCGCGCCCGCTCGAATCGACTCAAAAAAAAACAGCCAATGTAAAAGCTGACTGCAAGGCCAACTTACCCCGGCCCAATGTCTGCTGCCAAAGTGCGCAAAAGTTCTCGATATTCGACTGCATCCGATGCAGCCGACGGGGATTTTTTGGCTTTTTAAACACCTTGGCGCAGCTCTTGCTAAAAGCATTAAAGCTGACCGAACAGACGATTTTTGCAGCGAACCAAAAGGCGCCACACCAGAGCGCCTGCGTAGAAGAAAAACCATAAAACTTTAACTCGGGAGCAACCGAATGAAACCTATGTTCAAAGGCCTGATGCTGGCGGGATCCCTGCTGGCCGGTGGCCAGGCCGTGGCCGGTGATCTGTTGCAGTGGCAGAACAACAGCCTGACTTACTTGTGGGGCAAGAGCTTTACCGTCAACCCGCAGATCCAACAAACCGTGACATTCGAACATGCCGACGCCTGGAAGTACGGCGACAACTTCTTCTTCCTCGACCGCATCTTTTACAACGGCAAGGAAGACGGCAATGTCGGCCCCAATACTTATTACGGTGAGTTCAGCCCGCGCCTGTCGTTTGGCAAGATTTTCGACAAGGACTTGTCATTCGGCCCGATCAAGGATGTCCTGCTGGCCTTCACTTATGAGTTCGGCGAAGGCGACAACGAGTCGTACTTGCTCGGCCCAGGCTTTGATTTGAATATCCCCGGTTTCGACTACTTCCAGTTGAACTTCTACCAGCGCCAGACCGAAGGCAATCGCCCGGGTGACGGCGTCTGGCAAATCACCCCGGTATGGTCGTACACCGTCCCGGTCGGCAACTCCGACATCCTCATCGACGGCTTCATGGATTGGGTGACGGACAACGACAAGAACGCGCGCGGCACTTATCACGCCAACCTGCACTTCAACCCACAGGTCAAATATGACCTGGGCAAGGCGCTGCACTGGGGCGACAAACAGTTGTACGTGGGTTTCGAATACGACTACTGGAAGAACAAGTACGGGATCGAGGATTCCGGCGCGTTCAAGACCAACCAGGACACGGCGAGCTTCCTGGTCAAGTATCACTTCTAAATAACACTGCAAAACAAATGTGGGAGCGGGCTTGCTCGCGAAGGCGGTGGATCAGTCAGCGATTCGGTGGCTGACACACCGCTATCGCAGGCAAGCCAGCTCCCACATTTTTAGACCGGTGACAGGCCTAAGAACCTCGACAGTTCCTCGCGCTTGGCCAACGCATCCTTCCTGCCCAACTCAATCAACTCGCTGCAGTACCCCGCCTCGAACAGCAGGTAGCTCAACACCCCCGCCCCGCTCGTCTTGGTCGCCCCCGGCCCGCGCAGGAACAGGCGCAGCGCCGCCGGCAATTCCTGCCGATGACGCGCTGCGATTTCATCGATCGGCTGGCTGGGTGCAATCACCAGCACTTCAACCGGGGCCAGGCCCTGTATCGCCGCATCCGCCGGCAACACGTGGCTGAACTGGTTCAAGCGCTCCAGCAGTTCGATATCACTTTCCAGGCTGTCAATGAACGTGCTGTTGAGCATATGCCCGCCAATCTGCGCCAACGTCGGCTCCTGGCCGGTGTAGGTGCGCTGCGTCGACGGCTCGTTACGCCGCGGGTTACCGCTGACGCCGACCACCAGCACTCGGCTCGCGCCCAGGTGCAAGGCCGGGCTGATCGGCGCCGATTGCCGTACGGCGCCGTCACCGAAATACTCCTGGTCGAGTTTCACCGGCGCAAACAACAAGGGGATCGCCGAACTGGCCAGCAGGTGTTCAACCGTCAGTTGCGTCGGCACGCCGATACGCCGATGGCGCAACCACGCGTCGATGGTGCCGCCGCCCTGGTAGAAGGTCACGGCCTGCCCGGATTCGTAGCCGAACGCCGTCACCGCGACCGCATGCAAATGCTGGTGGCGGATGGCTTCGTCGATACCGTCCAGGTTCAACCGCTCCTGCAGCAAATCGCGCAGCGGCGCGCTATTGAGCAACGCCACCGGCACCTGGGCGCCGATGCCCAGCAGGCTGTGGATAAAGAACCGGCTCGCCTGGCGAATCACCCCCGGCCAGTCGCTGCGTAACACCCGATGGCTGCGAAAGCCCTGCCAGAACACGGTAAGACGTTGGACCGCGGCGGTGAAGTCCATGGCGCCACTGGCGAGGCTCACCGCATTGATCGCGCCGGCAGAGGTGCCGACGATCACCGGAAAAGGGTTCGGCGCTCCCGGCGGCAACAGCTCGGCAATCGCCGCCAATACCCCCACCTGATACGCCGCTCGCGCCCCGCCGCCGGAAAGAATCAAGCCTGTAACCGGTTCAGCTGGGCGCATCGCATCACTCCGTGTGGGGAAAGCTCGTTCTTTGTGGCGAGGGCGCTTGCTCCCGGAGGACTGCACAGCCGCCACACGCTCTTATCAACGACGTTTTTCGTACAGTTTAGGCTCACCGGGTGGCCGGCTCTTGAAGCGGCGATGGGTCCACAGGTATTGCTCGGGGCATTCTCGTACCGAGGCTTCGACCCACTGATTGATCCGCAGGCAATCGACTTCATCGCTTTCGCCGGGGAAGTCGGTCAACGGCGGGTGGATCACCAGGCGGTAACCGCTGCCGTCCGCCAGGCGCTCCTGGGTGAACGGCACCACCAGCGCCTTGCCCAGGCGGGCAAACTTGCTGGTGGCGGTCACCGTGGCGGCCTGGATGCCGAACAACGGCACGAACACGCTTTGCTTGGCGCCGTAGTCCTGGTCCGGTGCGTACCAGATGGCGCGGCCGGCGCGCAGCAGCTTGAGCATGCCGCGCACGTCTTCACGCTCGACCGCCAGCGAATCGAGGTTGTGACGCTCGCGACCACGGCGCTGGATGTAGTCGAACAACGGGTTGCCGTGCTCGCGGTACATGCCATCAATGGTGTGTTTCTGCCCCAGCAGGGCCGCGCCGATTTCCAGCGTAGTGAAATGCAGGGCCATGAGGATCACGCCCTTGCCATCCAGTTGGGCCTGCTTGAGGTGTTCAAGGCCTTCGACGTGGGCCAGGCGCGCCAGGCGCTGACGCGACCACCACCAGCTCATGGCCATTTCAAAGAAGGCGATGCCGGTGGAGGCGAAGTTTTCCTTGAGCAGGCGCTTACGCTCCTTGGCGGATTTTTCCGGGAAGCACAGTTCCAGGTTTCGCGCGGCGATACGCCGACGTTCACCGGCCACCCGGTACATGCCCGCTCCCAGCAGGCGACCAATGGTCAGCAGCGCGCGGTACGGCAATTGGGTGACCAGCCACAGCAGGCCGAGTCCCAGCCATAACAGCCAAAAACGCGGGTGAAAAAATACAGCTCGAAAACGCGGGCGATCCATTACAGATTCCGGTAAAGACAGGGCCGCGCATTCTACAACGGTTCGACTCGGCTTGCGGCCAGTGAGTGTTCTCGTTATAAGTCTCGACACTTTTCGTGACAAGCCGCTTTTGCCGACCATGAGCCAAACCGAACCGCTAGACCAAGATCCCGTGTTCCAGCTGAAAGGCAGCATGCTCGCCATCACCGTGCTGGAACTCGCCCGCAACGACCTCGACGCCCTGGATCGCCAGCTCGCCGCCAAGGTCGCCCTGGCGCCGAACTTCTTCAACAATGCCCCGCTGGTGCTGGCCCTGGACAAATTGCCGGCTGGCCAAGGCTCGATTGACCTGCCCGGCCTGATGCGTGTGTGCCGCTCCCATGGCCTGCGTACCCTGGCGATTCGCGCCAGCCGTATCGAAGACATCGCCGCCGCCATCGCCATTGAACTGCCAGTACTGCCGCCATCCGGCGCGCGCGAGCGTCCGCTTGAACCTTTGGTCGGCGAAGTGAAGAAAAAACCGGAAAAACCTCCGGAGCCTACGATCAAGCCTACAAAGATCATCACCTCGCCCGTACGCGGCGGGCAGCAAATTTACGCCCAGGGTGGCGACCTGGTGGTGATCTCCTCGGTCAGTCCGGGGGCGGAACTTCTCGCCGATGGCAATATCCATGTATACGGCCCGATGCGCGGACGTGCCCTCGCCGGCATCAAGGGTGATACCAAAGCGCGTATTTTTTGCCAGCAGTTGACTGCTGAACTAGTGTCCATCGCAGGCCAGTACAAGGTTTCAGAAGATTTGCGCCGTGATCCGCTGTGGGGGGCCGGGGTGCAGGTCAGCCTGTCGGGCGATGTGTTGAACATCATCCGTCTTTAACGGATACTGCCGCATTTTCCAAGCATCTCTAGACTCTGATAGCACAGCGAAACCGGCAAGACTTGCGTAGGAATAATTGAAAGTTGGCGTTTCCCCTACGGAAACCACATCTTTTTCCTACTAGGGCTGCCCGCCTGCAGCGAGTTCCAAGAGATGTTTTTCAGGGACTGAAAAGTCCTTTTTCCTTAGGGGTGAAACACCTTGGCCAAGATTCTCGTGGTTACATCCGGCAAGGGTGGTGTGGGTAAGACCACCACCAGCGCCGCTATCGGTACCGGCCTCGCTCTGCGCGGCCACAAGACAGTCATCGTCGACTTCGACGTCGGTTTGCGTAACCTCGACCTGATCATGGGCTGCGAACGCCGCGTGGTGTACGACTTCGTCAACGTGGTGAACGGCGAAGCCAACCTGCAACAGGCCCTGATCAAGGACAAGCGCCTTGAGAACCTGTACGTGCTGGCCGCCAGCCAGACCCGTGACAAGGATGCACTGACCAAAGAAGGCGTGGGCAAAGTCCTCGCCGAGCTGAAAGAAACCTTCGAATACGTGGTGTGTGATTCGCCGGCGGGTATCGAAACCGGTGCTCACCTGGCGATGTACTTTGCCGATGAAGCCATCGTGGTGACCAACCCGGAAGTGTCCTCGGTACGTGACTCGGACCGCATGCTCGGCCTTCTGGCCAGCAAATCCAAGCGCGCCGAGGAAGGCCAGGACCCGATCAAGGAACACCTGCTGCTGACCCGCTACAACCCTGAGCGCGTCAGCAATGGCGAAATGCTTGGCGTTGAAGACGTCAAGGAAATCCTCGCCGTGACCTTGCTGGGCGTGATCCCGGAATCCCAGGCGGTGCTCAAGGCATCCAACCAGGGCGTGCCGGTGATTCTCGACGACCAGAGCGACGCCGGCCAGGCGTACAGCGATGCCGTTGATCGCTTGCTGGGCAAGACCGTGGAACATCGCTTCCTCGATGTCAAGAAGAAGGGATTCTTCGAGCGTATCTTTGGAGGCAACTAAACAATGAAATTTCTCGACTTCTTTCGCGCCAACAAAAAGCCAAGTACCGCGTCGGTAGCGAAAGAGCGTCTACAGATCATCGTGGCGCACGAACGCGGCCAACGCAGCACTCCGGATTACCTGCCGGCCTTGCAGAAGGAACTGGTCGAGGTGATCCGCAAGTACGTCAATATCGGTAACGATGACGTGCATGTCGCCCTGGAAAATGACGGCAGCTGCTCGATTCTGGAACTCAATATCACCCTGCCTGATCGTTGATCGAACAGGCGGCCGCCACGGCGGCTCGTTCACCCTGACCTGTTTTACGGGCCGGGTGGGCGAGCCGCCGTTGGCGTTTGTTACGAGGCTGTTTAATGCCGCTGTCCACTATTCATATCCTGCACCAGGACGACGCTGTCCTGGTGGTGAACAAGCCGACCCTGCTGCTCTCGGTGCCTGGCCGCGCCGATGACAACAAGGACTGCCTGATCACGCGCCTGCAGGAAAACGGCTACCCCGAAGCCCGCATTGTCCACCGCCTGGACTGGGAAACCTCGGGCATCATCCTGCTCGCCCGGGACGCCGATACGCACCGCGAACTGTCCCGTCAGTTTCACGACCGCGAAACCGAAAAGGCCTACACCGCCCTGGCCTGGGGCCAGCCGGAACTGGACAGCGGCAGCATCGACCTGCCCCTGCGCTACGACCCGCCGACCAAGCCACGCCACGTGGTCGACCACGAATTCGGCAAACACGCGCTGACCTTCTGGAAGGTGCTGGAGCGCTGCGGCGACTGGTGCCGCGTCGAACTGACGCCGATCACCGGGCGTTCGCATCAGTTGCGCGTGCACATGCTGTCGATCGGGCATCCATTGCTCGGTGATGGGCTCTACGCCCACGAACAAGCCCTGGCCGCCTGGCCACGCCTGTGCCTGCACGCCAGCATGTTGAGCTTCACCCATCCGCAAAGCGGCGAACGCGTGCGCTTCGAGTGCCCTGCACCGTTCTAAGCTGCACACACGCTCAAATGTGAGAGCTGTCGAGCTTTAGCGAGGCTGCGAAGGCGGTGGCACTGACAGTCCTTCTGCGCCTGACACACCGCCTTCGCGGCCTCGCTGGGGCTCGACGGCTCCCACAAGGGGGGCGGCTGTGTGGCTGGGATTGAGCAGGCACCGGGTTTCGCTGATTGCAGTTTCTGCAGAGTGTCGCTGGGTGAGCTGGATCCCAGCGACCGCTAGGTTTCGCTATGTGGCTGAGATTCCAGCCACCACAGCGCCCAACTGTGGGAGATGTCGAGCTTTAGCGAGGCTGCGAAGGCGGTTTCACTGATAGCCCCTCTGTGCCTGACACACCGCCTTCGCGGCCTCGCTGGGGCTCGACGGCTCCCACAGTGGTTCTGTGTGGTGTTCAAGAAGGCAGCTTCACTTCAAATGTGTAGCCAATACGGTAAACTCCGCGCATTGCTGTCTGGAGCTATTTATGCGCGAAGCGTTGAATCAAGGCCTGATCGACTTCCTCAAGGCCTCCCCTACTCCTTTTCATGCCACCGCCGCCCTGGCCCAGCGCCTCGAAGCCGCCGGCTACCAGCGTCTCGACGAGCGCGAAACCTGGACCACCGAAGCCAATGGTCGCTACTACGTGACCCGCAACGACTCCTCGATCATCGCCTTCAAGCTCGGCCGCCACTCGCCGCTGCTGGGCGGCATCCGCCTGGTCGGCGCCCACACCGACAGCCCGTGCCTGCGCGTCAAGCCACAGCCGGAACTGCAGCGCCAGGGTTTCTGGCAGTTGGGCGTCGAAGTCTACGGCGGCGCGCTGCTGGCGCCGTGGTTCGACCGCGACCTGTCCCTGGCGGGCCGTGTCACCTTCCGCCGTGACGGTAAGGTCGAAAGCCAGCTGATCGACTTCAAGTTGCCCATCGCCATCATTCCCAACTTGGCCATTCACTTGAACCGTGAAGCCAACCAGGGCTGGGCGATCAATGCGCAGACCGAGCTGCCACCGATCCTCGCCCAATTTGCCGGCGATGAGCGCGTGGACTTCCGCGCCGTGCTCACCGAGCAACTGGCCCGCGAACATGGGTTGAACGCCGACGTGGTGCTCGACTACGAGCTGAGCTTCTACGACACCCAGAGCGCCGCCGTGATCGGCCTGAATGGCGACTTCATCGCCGGCGCACGCCTGGACAACCTGTTGTCGTGCTACGCCGGCCTGCAAGCCTTGATCACCAGCGAGACCGATGAAACCTGCGTGCTGGTGTGCAACGACCACGAAGAAGTCGGTTCCTGCTCGGCCTGCGGCGCCGATGGCCCGATGCTCGAACAGACCCTGCGGCGCTTGTTGCCGGAAGGTGATGAATTCGTACGCACCATTCAGAAATCGCTGTTGGTGTCTGCGGACAATGCTCACGGCGTGCACCCCAACTACGCCGAAAAGCACGACGCCAACCACGGCCCCAAGCTCAACGCCGGCCCGGTGATCAAGGTCAACAGCAACCAGCGCTACGCCACCAACAGCGAAACCGCCGGGTTCTTCCGCCACCTGTGCATGGCCCAGGAAGTACCGGTGCAAAGCTTTGTGGTGCGCAGCGACATGGGCTGCGGCTCCACCATCGGCCCGATCACTGCCAGCCACCTGGGCGTGCGCACCGTGGACATCGGCCTGCCGACGTTTGCCATGCACTCCATCCGTGAACTGTGCGGCAGCCATGACCTGGCGCATCTGGTGAAGGTACTCGGCGCGTTCTACGCGAGCCGCGACCTGCCCTGATCTCGGCAACTGACTGCGGTCAGAACTGTGGGAGCGGGCTTGCTCGCGAAGGCGGTGTGTCAGCCACTGAATCGGCTGACTGATGTATAGCCTTCGCGAGCAAGCCCGCTCCCACATTCATTTCTACGCACACCTGATCTGTATCACCTGCATTTTCTGCAATCCGGCCTAGACTTGTCAGAATTCCCACTCTGACAAGGCCGTCGCCCGATGATCTCCATGTCCTCCTTCCACACCATGCTTATCCCTATTGTGATCGGCATGATCATGCTCGCGGTCGGCTTCAACTTTCGTGACAAACCTGCCGGGGTGTTCGGCATGTGGGTGGGCATGCTGCTGATCCTGGGCACCGTGGTGTACAAGATCCTCGCCAAACTGGCCGAATGACAAATGCACTCGCATTGGGCATAGCGGCCTCGTACACTCGGTCAATTCGTCGTTTCCAAGGTTGACCGCCTCGTGCTTTCCCGTCTGTTCGCCCTGCCCTGTTACCTCCTGATCGCTCTGCTCACGCTGCTGCCGCTCGCGCCTGCCCAGGCCGTGAGCCTGCCCGGCCTGCTGGGCAGCACCAACAAGACCCAACCCCAGGCCGAAGTGCCGCTCGGCCAGTCCCTGGACGAGGTGATCAAGACCCTGGAAAACGACCAGCAACGCACCCAGTTGCTGAGCGACCTGAAGAAACTGCGCGAAGCCACGCAAAAGGCCCAGCCGGCCGCCGAACAAGGCGTGCTCGGGTTGATCGGCAGTACGCTGTCGGGCCTCGAGCAACAGTTCTCCGGTGCCGACAGCCCGCTGGGACGCTGGTCCAATGAAGTCGACCTGGCCAAGGATGAACTCGGCGCGTTGATGCTGCCGGCCAGCGAATGGCTGCCGATCATTTTCGGCTTTGCCTTGATCCTGGCGGTGTGGAGCCTGCTCGCAGCCGCGCTGATCTGGCTGAGCCACCGCGTGCGTGAGCGCTTCGGCCTGCCCGAGGAACTGCCGCAACACCCGCGCACCTGGGACATGCTGCGCTTTGCCCTGCGCAAACTGGGGCCGTGGCTGATCGCGCTGGTGATCACCGTGTACCTGAGCTACGCGCTGCCCTCGTCCCTGGGTAAATCCCTGGCGATGGTGCTGGCCTACGCCCTGGTGGTCGGCACGTGTTTCTCGGCGATCTGCGTCATCGCGTTTTCGGTGCTGGACGGCCCCCACCGTCACCGCGCGCTGTATATCCTGCGCCACCAGGCGTTTCGTCCGTTGTGGCTGATCGGCAGCTTTGCGGCCTTCGGCGAGGCGCTGAGCGACCCACGGATGATGCAGGCCCTGGGACAGCACCTGGCGCACACCGCCGCGACCGTGGCGAATGTGATGGCCGCGCTGTCTACCGGCGTGTTCATCCTGCGCTTTCGTCGTCCGATCGCCCACCTGATCCGCAACCAGCCGCTGTCACGCCGCCTCACGCGCCGCGCCCTCAGCGACACCATCGAAATCATCGGTTCGTTCTGGTACATCCCGGCCTTGCTGCTGGTGGGTATCTCGCTGTTCGCCACCTTCGTGTCCGCCGGCGACACCAGCACCGCCCTGCGCCAGTCACTGTTGTGCACGGTGCTGCTGGTGTTGTGCATGGTGATCAACGGCCTGGTCCGCCGCCACGCCCTAAAGCCGCAACGCGGGCACAAGCGCCATGCGCTGTACTCCGAGCGCCTTAAAAGCTTCGTCTACACCCTGGCACACCTGGTGGTGTGGCTGGTGTTTATCGAACTGGGCCTGCGGGTCTGGGGCCTGTCGCTGATCCGCTTTACCGAAGGCGACGGCCATGAAATCAGCGTCAAGCTGTTCGGCCTGGGCGGCACGCTGCTGTTTGCCTGGCTGATCTGGATCCTCAGCGACACCGCGATCCACCACGCCCTCACCCGCTCGCGCAAAGGCCTGGCGAATGCCCGCGCGCAGACGATGATGCCGCTGATCCGCAACGTGCTGTTCGTGACCATCTTCATCATCGCGGCCATCGTCGCGCTGGCGAACATGGGCATGAACGTCACGCCCCTGCTGGCCGGTGCCGGTGTGATCGGCCTGGCCATCGGTTTCGGTGCACAGTCGCTGGTCGCGGACTTGATCACCGGCCTGTTCATCATCATCGAAGACTCCCTGGCCATCGATGACTACGTGGATGTCGGCGGCCACCTCGGCACGGTCGAAGGCTTGACCATCCGTACCGTGCGCCTGCGCGATATCGACGGCATCGTGCACACCATCCCGTTCAGCGAGATCAAGAGCATCAAGAACTACTCGCGGGAGTTCGGCTACGCGATCTTTCGCGTGGCGATCCCCTACAACATGGAAATCGACGACGCGATCAAGCTGATGCGCGATGTCGGCCAGAAGATGCGCAACGACCCGCTGCAACGCCGCAATATCTGGTCGCCGCTGGAGATCCAGGGGGTGGAAAGCTTCGAATCCGGCAGCGCGATCCTGCGCGCGCGGTTCAAGACGGCACCGATCAAGCAATGGGAAGTGTCGCGGGCGTTCAACTTGTCGCTCAAACGTCACCTGGACGAAGCCGGACTGGACCTGGCCACCCCGCGCTTGAGCGTGCAGGTGGTGACGGGGGCGTCGGGCGGGTTGGAGAAAGAGAAGAACGCGTGAGTGGGAAGGGCCTGTGGTGGCCCGGGGCCATGTAGTGGTCTGAGGTCTTGTTGGGGTGAGCGGGGCTTTTGTGGTGAGCGGGGCTGTTGTGGTGAGCGGGCTTGCCCCGCGTTGGGCTGCGTAGCGGCCCCTCTCAAGAAACACTCAGTGCATCAGGTAAACCTCAGCGGCTGGTTTTGGGGCTGCTTCGCAGCCCAACGCGGGGCAAGCCCGCTCACCACAACAGCCCCGCTCTCCACAATAGCCCTGCTCACCCCAACAAGCTTTGAGGCCACAACAGACCCGCATACCACACCAATCGAGCCTGCTTCAGCGCTGGCTCAGGACAGCGCGGCGCCGTCCATCTTCTGGCGCAGGCTCAACGGACGCATGTCGGTCCAGGTTTCTTCGATGTAGGCCAGGCATTCTTTCTTCAGGCCGCTCTTGCCCACGGTACGCCAGCCTTCTGGTACCGCCTTGTAGTCGGGCCAGATGGAATACTGTTCTTCATGGTTGACCACTACCTGAAACAGGATGTCGTCGCGGTCAAATACTGAGGTCATTGCTGTTCTCCATCGCTCAAAGGCTGGCTGCGCACCACGCGCAGCGCTGATATCTGTAGAAACGTACCAAAGCGTAAAAAAATTAGAGGCTGGCCACCGCTGCGGCCAGGGCGCGCCCGAAGATCTCGGCCACTCGGTCGACTTCGGCGGCGGTGATCACCAGCGGCGGCAGGAAGCGCACCACGCTGCCATGCCGGCCGCCGAGTTCCAGGATCAGGCCGCGCTTGAGGCATTCACGCTGCACCAGCGGCGCCAATTGGCGATGCACCGGTGGATGGCCCTGGATATCCAGGGTGCCCTCGGGGTCGACCAATTCCACGCCGAGCATCAACCCACGCCCGCGAATGTCGCCAAGGTGCGGGAATTCACGCTGCAGGATTCTCAGGTGTTCACCGAGGCGTTCGCCCATGGCGGCCGCGTGGCCAGCCAGGTCGTGTTCCTTGAGGTAGCGCATCACCGCCGAGCCCGCCGCCATGGCCATCTGATTGCCACGGAAGGTCCCGGCATGCGCGCCCGGCAACCAGGTGTCGAGCCAGTCGCGATACACCACCACCGCCAACGGCAGGCTGCCGCCGATGGCCTTGGACATCACCACCACGTCCGGAATGATGCCGGCGTGTTCGAAGGCAAACATCTTGCCGGTACGGCCAAAACCGCTCTGGATTTCATCCACGATCAACGCCACACCGGCCTGCTCGGTGATCCGCCGCAAACCGCGCAGCCAGTCGAGATCGGCCGGGATCACGCCGCCCTCGCCCTGCACCACCTCGACGATCACCGCCGCCGGCAGCAACACCCCGGCTTCCGGGTCATTGAGCAGGTTCTCCAGGTAATGCAGGTTGACCCGCACCCCCTCGGCGCCGCCGAGCCCGAACGGGCAACGGTAGTCGTAGGGATACGGCAGGAATTGCACGCCATTGCCGAGCAAGGCGCCCAACGGTTTCTTCGGCCCCAGGCTGCCCATCAGGCTCAACGCGCCCTGGCTCATGCCGTGGTAGCCGCCCTGGAACGACAACACCGTACTGCGCCCGGTGGCGGTGCGCACCAGCTTCAACGCGGCTTCTACCGCGTCGGTGCCGGTCGGGCCGCAGAACTGGATCTTGGCTTCGCGCGCCAGCGCAGTCGGCAACAGGCCGAACAGGTCCTGCACGAACTGGTCCTTGACCGGCGTGGTCAGGTCCAGGGTGTGCAGGGGCAGTTCGTCACTGAGCACCTGCTGGATGGCGTCGATCACCACCGGGTGGTTGTGCCCCAGCGCCAGGGTGCCGGCGCCGGCCAGGCAGTCGATGAAGCTGCGGCCTTCCACGTCTTCCACGTAGATACCCTTGGCGCGCTTGAGCGCCAGGGGAATGCGCCGCGGGTAACTGCGCGCGTTGGATTCCTGCTGGCGCTGTCGAGCCAGCAGCGGGGTTTCGTCGAACTGGTAGAGCGTTTCCGCGGGCGCCGGGCTGGCATGCACCGGGGCATCTTCGATACGGCTGATAGCGACTGACATCTCTCGATCCCTCAATACGCTGATGATGGTGACCAAACTGCCGATCCGTTGGCGTCTGGCCCAAGGGCATGCGCACGGATTTCCTGTTCTGGAAACGCACCAGCGAGAAGAGGATTTAGGGGACAGTGACGGTTAACGGATGGATGAGCCTCGCGCCCGGCGTCACAACCCGAGGTATTTTTCGTTCAGCGCATACAAAATCGCGCAGGTCTCCGCGTCCAGGCACCCGCCGTAATCCCGCGGGCGAAAGTGCATCTGGAAGGCGCGCGTGCGCCGCTCGAACATCTGGCGATTCTGCGCCGGTTTATAGCCATAGCGCTGGAACGCCCGCTCCACCTCCACTTCAGGCGGCAACCCCAGGCGAAACCGGCGCTGGTACATGGCCCGCGTCGACTCGTCAAACCACGCGCCCACTCCCGCCTCGAACAAAGTGCGCCACGGCAGGCGCGGCCCCGGGTCACTCTTGCGCCAGTAGGCCACGTCCGAGTGCCCCAGCACGTCGGCCGGGCCGATCTGCGGATGGCGCCCCAGGATGTCGCGCATCAGGGCGATGAGCACCTCCACCTGCGCCTGGCCGTACGCGGGAAAGGTAAACACCCCGCCATCGTCGCGCGCCAGGTTGACGATCTCGATGCCGATCGCCCGGCTGTTGAGGTTGTCACGCCCGCCCCAATGGCTGGCCCCGGCATGCCACGCACGCAGGTCCTCGCCCACCAGACGAAAGACGCGCAACTCTTCATACCCGGCGGCGCGGTAGCCGGGCTCATCGGGGTCGGGCAGCAGATAGTGAGCGCTGACCCCGTTCTGCGTCAGGGTCCGCAAGGACGAGGCGAAAGGCGCCGCGGTGTAGTGCAGGACCACCTGGCGCACGGGCTCGCCGCTGCGTTCGTTGAAGTCCCGGGCAGGGAAACTGGTATCGATGACCAACATAAGAACTGTCCTTTTCATTACAGGCCGAGTCTTTCGGCCCGTTCAAGCGCAAAAAAATTACCGCCATCCTGAAGGGTTGATCTTCAGCAGGGCGGTAACTATTTGGCACATGAGAAAACGGATCAGCGTCGCAACGGCATGCCCAGGTCGACGCGCAGGCCATCGGCCTGGCTGTCGAATGTCAATGAGCAGGAACACCGCTGCACGATGGCCTGCACGATCGCCAGGCCCAGGCCGCAGCCTTCGCTGTTGCCATTGCGCCAGAAGCGTTGGGTAAGGTACTGCAGGTCCTCGGCGGAAATCTGCGTGCCGTGGTCACGCACGCGGAACACCACCTGATCGCCAGCGTTGAACACATTCAGCTCCACCCGGGTGTCGGCCGGGGTGTGGCGCAAGGCGTTGTCCAGCAGGTTGCGCAGGGCCGCGACGGCCAGGCCCACCGGCATTTCCACCGGAGCGCTGGTGAGGGTGTCAGCCAGGACCAGGTCGATGCGCTGGTTGTCGCCGGCGTTCGCATCCTCGATCGCCAGCCGCGCGACTTCCTCGGCGCTGGACTGCAAGCCGTCGTCGAATGACAGGCTGCCCTCTACCCGCGCCAGTAGCAGCAATTGCTCCAGGGTCCGGTGCAGGCGGTCGGCGCCTTCCTCGGCGTGGGCCAGCGACTGGTCGCGCGCCGCGCCCTCGGTCATGCGCGCGACTTGCAGGTGGGTCTTGATCGCGGTCAGCGGGCTACGCAACTCGTGGGCCGCATCGCCGGTCAGGCGGCGTTCGCGCTCAATGGTCTTGGCGATGCGCTGCAGCAGTTGGTTCTGCGTATCGAGCAGCGGCTTGAGCTCGCTGGGCAACGGGTGAATCTGCAGCGGCTCGAGGGAATCGGCGCTGCGGCGCATCAGCGCGTCACGCATGCGATTGAGCGGCAACAGGCTCTGGCCGATGCCCAGCCACAGCAGGCACAGGCAACCCAGCATCGCCACGCCGACCGGCACCGAAGCAGCCAGCAGGATCGACAGGTTCAGCGCCTCGCGCTCCACCTGGCGGTCGGCCGTGGTGATCAGCAGGTCGCCACGCGACAGGGTAAAACTGCGCCAGCCCACACCGTCTACCACCTGGTCGCGGAAGCCGCTCTTGCGCGACTCCAGGCCCTCTTCCGGGGTGGTATGGCTGCGCGCGAGGATTTCGCCGCGCAGGGAGCTGACCTGGCAGGCCATGCCGCCCGGCACGTGCAGTTGTTCGGCGCTGAAATGCGCGCCGCCGCTGACACTCGCGAGCCCCGGCATTTGCTCGGTCAGCCCCGCTACCATGCGCGCGGACGCCACCAGGCGCTGGTCTAGGGAAAACATCATCTGGTTGCGCAGGTCGTTGAGCATCCAGGCCGCTGCCAGGGCCCAGATCAGCACAAAAGCGGCGCCTAGCTTGAAGGTCAGGCGCAGGCGCAGGCTTTTCACGACACGTCCTCTCCCCCGTCCGCCGGCCCGAGGCGGTAGCCCAGGCCACGCACGGTTTCGACGATGCCATTGCCCAATTTGCGCCGCAGGTGGTGGATATGCACGTTGAGGGCGTTGCTTTCCAGTTCGTCGTTGAAGCCGTAGACGCTGTCCTTGAGCTGTTCGCTGGACAGCACCCGACCCTTGTTATGCAGCAGGGCCTGCAGCAGCGCCTGCTCGCGGCGCGACAGGTCGACCGGCTGGCCGCCGAGGAAGGTCTCGCGGCTGCTGGGGTCGTAGGCCAGGCGGCCGTGCTCGATCAGGTTGACGCTGCGCCCCGCCACGCGCCGCAGCAGGGTCTGCAGGCGGGCGGCGAGTTCACGCAGGTCGAATGGCTTGAGCAAATAGTCGTCGGCCCCGGCTTGCAGGCCGTCGACACGATTGGTCACCGAATCTCGCGCGGTGAGGATCAGCACCGGGATTTCGAGCCCCTGGCTGCGCTGCTGCTGCAACAGCTTGAGGCCATCTTCGTCGGGCAGGCCGAGGTCGAGCACCATGATGTCGAACGTGGCCGCCTTGAGCATCGCCCGCGCCGCCGCCGCCGTGGCCACGTGCTCGACGGTAAAGCCCTGGGCGCCAAGGCCGGCGACGATGCCGCTGGCGATCAGCTTGTCGTCTTCACAGACCAGTACGTGCATGGTGAACCCTTCATGAAAGATGGGGAGGATTAAAGGTGTCGCGGATTAAGCGCCGATTATGCCGTGAAAAGAGGCGCGCTCAGTCATCCCCTTCACTTTAGAATAGCGCCCGGTTAATCATCGGTTAATCAACGCCACACATTGTGTGCCTACTTGCATCGAACTAAGGCTTGACCATGCGGCATCTGTTTACCTTTCTGCTGGTGTTGTTCGCGGGATTCGCCCAGGCCGCGCCGGGCAACCCGTTCGAGACCAAACCCGACTTCCTGCCGGTGGGCAAAGCGTTCACCTTTACCTCCGAGCGCCTGGAATCCGGTGAGACCCAGCTTTACTGGCAGATTGCCGACGGGTACTACCTGTACAAGCAGCGCATGAAATTCGATGGCCTGGCCGAACAGCCAGTGCTGCCGCAGGGCGAGGCCCATAGCGATGAGTTCTTCGGCGAGCAGGAGGTGTATCGCCAGGGCCTTGAAGTGAAGATCCCCGCCGGCGCCACCGGCCAGGTCAAGCTCGGCTGGCAAGGCTGCGCCGATGCCGGCCTGTGCTACCCGCCGCAATCGATCACTGTAGACCTGGGCGGCAACCCCGCTGTTGCCGCTACCGCCGAGGCGCAGGACCAGAGCCTGGCCAGCGGCCTGCAACAACGCAGCCTGGGTTGGAGCCTGCTGGTGTTCTTTGGCCTCGGGCTGCTGCTCGCGTTTGCCCCCTGTTCGTTACCGATGCTGCCGATCCTCGCCGGCCTGGTGGTGGGCAGTGGCGCCAGCCCGCGTCGCGGCTTTGCGCTGGCCAGCAGCTATGTGGTGTGCATGGCCCTGGTGTATGCCGCGCTCGGCGTGTTGGCCGCCCTGCTCGGCGCCAACCTTGCCGCACTGCTGCAAACACCGTGGATCCTCGGCAGTTTCGCCGCGCTGTTCGTGATCCTCGCGCTGCCGATGTTCGGCTTCTTCGAGCTGCAACTGCCGGCCTTCCTGCGTGACCGCCTCGACAACGTCAGCCGCCAGCAAAGCGGTGGCAGCCTGTTGGGCGCCGGGGTTCTCGGCGCGCTGTCGGGCCTGTTGGTGGGGCCGTGCATGACCGCGCCCCTGGCCGGCGCTCTGCTGTACATCGCCCAGAGCGGCAATGCCGTGCACGGGGGCTTGATCCTGTTCGCCATGGGCATCGGCATCGGCATTCCGCTGTTGCTGCTGGTGACCGTGGGCAACCGCTTCCTGCCCAAGCCGGGCACCTGGATGAACGTGCTCAAGGGCGTCTTCGGCTTCCTGTTCCTGGGCACCGCGGTGCTGATGATTCGCCCGGTGGTCGACGACAGCCTGTGGATCGGCCTGTGGGGCGCACTGGCCTTGGTGATGGCTTACTGCGGCTGGACCCTGGCCCGCGAGTACGGCCTGGCTGCCAAAATGTTCGGTGCCGGTTCGCTGGTGCTCGGCCTGTGGGGCGCGGTGCTGGTGGTGGGCGCAGCCGGTGGCAGCGATGACCTGTTCCAGCCATTGAAGGTCTACAGCGGTTCGCGAGTCGCCACCGCAGCGGACGCCCACGACGCCTTCATGACCATCAAGGATCCAGCCGTGCTGCAAAGCCAGCTCGACAGCGCCAAGGCCCAGGGCCAATGGGTGCTGGTGGACTACTACGCCGACTGGTGCGTGTCGTGCAAAGTCATGGAAAAACAGGTGTTCGGCAAACCCGAGGTCATGGCCGCCCTGAAGGATGTCCGCCTGCTGCGCCTGGACGTCACCGCCGACAACGCCGCCAGCCGTGCGCTGCTCGGCCGCTACAAGGTGCCGGGGCCGCCGAGCTTTGTCTGGATCGGCCCCGACGGTGAGGAGCGCCGTGCCCAACGCATCACTGGCGAAGTGGACGCCGCCGCTTTCCTGCAACGCTGGACCCAGACCCGGGACGCCCTCTGATGCTGACCCTGACCATCGGCACCTTCGCCATCGCCCTGAATCACATCCTGTTGATCGGCGCGCTGATTCTCGCCACCCTGGTGGGTTGGCGCGTGGCCAAGCGTGGCGGTGAAAACCCGGAATCGGTGCTGTTCAGCCTGTTCCTGCTGGGCATGCTGGTGGCCCGCATCAGCTTTGTGCTGATGTACTGGAGTGACTACAGCAACGACTGGCTGCAGATGGTCGACCTGCGCGACGGCGGTTTCCTCGCCTGGCCTGGCGTGGTCGCACTGGTGCTCGGCGCACTGGCCTACGGCTGGCGTCGCCCGGCCCTGCGCAAGCCGCTGAGCGCCGGGGTGATCACCGGCCTGCTGTTCTGGGGCATGGCCACCCTGTCCCTGAGCCTGTACGACAAAGGCACGCAACTGCCGGACATCACCCTGCGCAATGCCAACGGCGAGGTGGTGCAACTGGCCGACTACAAGGGCGGCCCGCTGGTGATCAACCTGTGGGCCACCTGGTGCCCACCGTGCCGGCGGGAAATGCCGGTGCTGGAACGCGCGCAACACCAACGCCCGGACGTGACCTTCCTGTTCGTCAACCAGGCTGAAAGCATGCAGAGCGTCAGCACCTTCCTCGCTACCCAGGGCCTGACCCTCGACAACGTACTCTTCGATGCCAGCGGCCGCCTCGGCCAGGCCGTGGGCTCCATGGCACTGCCGACCACGTTGTTCTACCGGGCCGACGGACGCCTGATCAACAGCCACCTGGGCGAGTTGTCCCAGGCCAGCCTGGCCCGTGCCATGGAACCCTTCGACACCGAACCTGCCGCCATAAGGAAACCGACATGCCCCGCCTCCGCCACCTGCTGACCCTGCTGCCGCTGACCTTCCTGTCACTCAGCGCGACAGCCACCCTGGCCCAGGCCGAAGACTGGCCGGCACCGATCAAGCAGATCGAGGCCAAGGGCGCCAAGATCCTCGGCAAGTTCGATGCGCCCAGCGGCCTCACCGGGTACGCCGCGCAATACCAGAATCGCGGCATGGCGCTGTACCTGACCGCCGACGGCAAGAGCGTAATCGCCGGCAACCTGTACGACGCCCAAGGCAATGACCTGAGCAGCGCGCCCCTGGAAAAACTGGTGTACGCGCCGATGGCCAAGGCAGTCTGGGCCAAGATGGAAAACAGCAGCTGGATCCAGGACGGCGACAAAAACGCGCCGCGCACCGTCTACCTGTTCAGCGACCCTAACTGTCCTTACTGCAACATGTTCTGGGAACAGGCGCGGCCATGGGTGAAAGCCGGCAAGGTGCAGTTGCGCCACATCATGGTCGGCATCATCCGCGAAGACAGCCCAGGCAAATCCGCCGCACTGTTCGCCGCCAAGGACCCGCAAAAAGCCCTGGAAGAACACGAAGCCGCCGGCAAAGCCAGCAAGTTGCAGGCGCTGGCCAAGATCCCGGCGACTATCGAAGCCAAGCTCGATGCCAACATGAAGTTGATGGATGAGCTGGAACTGTCGGCAACGCCGGCGATTTTCTACCTGGATGACAAGGGCCAATTGCAGCAACAGCAAGGGGCGCCGTCGCCGGAGAAGTTGGTGAAGATTCTGGGGCCGAAATAAGCAACGCCTGGCCTGACCTCATCGCCGGCAAGCCAACTCCCGTGGGAGCCAGCTTGCCGGCGCTGAGGCCCTGGCAGACCACAAATATCAAAGCCCCTCCAGCTCCGCCATCAAATCACTCAACCGATCCACTTTCTCCGCGCTGATCTCGTTCGCCGCCAGCCCATCAATGTACTCGGCCAGCTCCGCTACCGTGCTGCACTCGAACATGGCTCGCAGCGGTACATCGCGTTGCAGGGACTTCTGCACGCGCGAGGCAATCTGCGTGGCCAGCAACGAGTGGCCGCCCAGCTCGAAAAAGTTGTCCTGCACGCCCACCCGCTCGACTTTCAGTACCTCGGCCCAGATGGCGGCCAGGGTGGTCTCCAGTGCGTTGCGCGGCGCCAGGTAGTCCTGGCTGTGCAACTGGCCGATTTCGAGTGCCGGCAGGGCCTTGCGGTCGAGCTTGCCGTTGGCGTTGAGCGGCAGGCGCTCGAGCCATAACCAGTGCAACGGCACCATGTATTCCGGCAGTTCGGCGCGCAGGCGTTGCTTGATGCGGTCCAGGCGTTCGCTTGAACTCAGCGCTTCATCGGCCGCCACCAGGTAGCCGACCAGATGCTTGCCGTTGACGCCTTCCTGCACGCCCACGGCGGCATCACGCACGTACGGCTGCTCATGCAGGCGCGCTTCGATTTCACCCAGTTCGATGCGGTAACCGCGAATCTTCACCTGATGGTCGATACGACCGACGTATTCCAGCACGCCATCACTGCGCCGACGCGCGAGGTCGCCGGTGCGGTACAGGCGCTCGCCCGGCGCGCCGAACGGGTTCGGCACAAACACCTGGGCGGTGCGCAGCGGATCGCTGACATAACCGCGGCCCACACCGGTACCGGCCACGCACAGCTCGCCGACTGCACCTTGCGGCACCAACTCCAGCGCGCCATCGAGCAGGTACAGGCGGTTGTTGTCGGTCGGTGTACCGATCGGCAGGTAAGTGCCACGGGTCGACGCCACATCGACGCGGAAGAACGCCACATCGTCCGAGCACTCCGCCGGCCCGTAGGCGTTCACCAGGCCAATCTGCGGGTATCGCTGCAGCCACTGGTGCGCGAGTTCCGGCGGCATCGCTTCGCCGGTCGGCAGCATCCAGCGCAGGCCGTCCAGGCTCATGCGCTCCTGGGCCAGCATGCCCTGGATCAGCGACGGCACGCTTTCCAGCACGGTGATGCCCTGGGCCTGTACATGCGCCAGCAAGCCTTGCGGATCGTGGGCAATGGTGTTCGGCACGATGTCCACCCGCGCGCCGAACAGCGGCGCGGCAAGGAACTGCCACACGGAAATATCGAAGCTTTGCGAGGCGGTCTGGGCGATCACATCCGCCGGCCCGAGGTCCAGGTACGGCACCTTGCTCAACTGGTTGTTGAGCATGCCGCGCTGTTCGACCATCACGCCTTTGGGCAGGCCGGTGGAGCCCGAGGTGTAGATCACGTAGGCGAGGTTGTCCGCTGCGCTGTAGATGCCGGGATTGGCACCACGGCCAGGCACTTCTTCCCACACCAGCAGTTGGCAATCAAAACCCTGCAGCAGTTCGATGGCCTGTTCGCGGCACGCCTCGGTGCACACCAGCAACGGCGTGCGGCTCAGGTCGATGATGCGGCTCAGGCGCTGGCTGGGCAGCCCCGGGTCCAGCGGCAGGTAACCGGCGCCGGCCTTGAAGCTGCCGATGATCATGCCCAGCAGGTCCAGGTTGCGCTCAGCCAGCAACGCCACCGGTTGATCCAGGCCCACACCCGCCGCGATCAACGCGTGGCCGAGGCCGTTACTGCGCCGGTTCAACTCGTCATAGGTCCACTGCTGGTCGAGGCAACTGGCGGCAATCCGCTGCGGATGCGCGGCCACCTGCGCCTCGAACAACTCGATGTAGCTGCTCTCCAGTGGATAGGTGTGTTCGCTCTGGTTGCAGCCGTCTACCAGGAACTCGCGCTCCTGCTCGCCGATCAGCGGCAGGTCGGCCATGTCGCCATGGAAGCCCTGCACCAGCGCCAGCAGCAGCCGCTTGAATTCGCCGAGCATGCCTTGCACGGTGGTTTCATCGAAATAACGCTGGTCGTAGGACAGGTGCAAACCGAGGTCATCCCCCGGATAACACACCGCCGTCAGCGGGAAGTTGGTGTGGGTGCGGCCGGAGTCCGAGGTGGCATTCAAGCTTTGCGCACGGTCCAGCACCGAGACTTCCACCGGAGCGTTTTCGAACACGAACAGGCTGTCGAACAGCGGTTGGCCCTTGGGCAGTTCGCTGTGTTCCTGAATAGTCACCAGCGGCAGGTATTCGTACTCGCGCAGCTGCATATTGCTGTCGAGCAGGCCGCTCAACCACTCGCGCACGCTGCAACGCTGGTGGTCCTCGGGCAGCTTCACACGCAGCGCGATGCTGTTGATAAACAGGCCGACGGTGCGTTGCATCTCGGGCATTTCTACCGGGCGCCCGGCCACGGTGACGCCGAACAGCACGTCGCGGTCGCCGCTCAGGCGCCGCAGCACCAACGCCCAGGCTGCCTGGGCAAAGGTGTTGACGGTGAGCTGATGGGCCTGGGCCAATTCGCGCAACTGCGCGCCGTCGCGGGCATCGAGGCGGGTGTAGCAGTCGCCCACCACCATGCCGCCACTGTGACCGGCATGTTCACGCAGGAACGGCCGGTCGCTCGGGATCGGCGTGGTGCGCTCGAACCCCTGCAGGTTCTGCTGCCACCACTGGCGCGCTGCGTTCAGGTTCTGGCGTTGCAGCCAGGCGATGTAGTCGCGATAACGCGGCGGCGTGGCCAGTTGCGCCTCGCGGCCTTCGCCGAGGGCCGTGTAGAGCTCAAAGAAGTCATTCATCAGCAGCGAACGACACCAGGCATCGATGAGGATGTGGTGGTTGCTCATCATGAACCAGTAGCGCGCTTCGCCGACACGGATCAGGCGCAGGTGGAACGGCGCCTGGTTGAGCAGATCGAAACCGGCTTCGCGCTCCTGCTTGAGCAGCGCCTGCAGACGCGGCTCCTGCTCGCTCTCCGGGTCGGCGCTCCAGTCCAGATACTCGATCGGCGTACTGCCGGGCTTGTGGATCACTTGCAGCATGTCTTCGCCGACATTCCAGCAGAATGACGCGCGCAACGCTTCGTGACGGGCAATCACCGCCTGCCAGGCCTGGGCGAAACGCTCGGGGTCGAGCGCGCTGTTGATGCGGTAGCGGTCCTGCATGTAGTAGAGGCCGGTGCCCGGTTCCAGCAGCGTGTGCAGCAGCAGGCCCTCCTGCATCGGGGTCAGCGGGTAGACGTCTTCGATGGCACTGGCCGGCACGGGCAACGCGTCCAGTTGCGACTGGGTCAGGTGGGCCAGCGGGAAATCGGACGGGGTCAGCCCGCCCACGCTGTCCTCAAGGCAATGCGCAACCAGGCTTTGCAGTTCGGCCAGGTAGGCATCGGCCAGCGCCTGGAGGGTCTGCGGGTCGTGGCGTTCACGGCTGAAGGTCCAGCGCAGCACCAGTTCACCGCCGTAGACCTGGCTGTCCACGCTCAGCTCATTGGGCAGCGGCGCGTCCGGGTCATGGGCCAGGCCGGCGGACTCGTCCAGCGGATGGAACAGCGCATCGGCGCCGAAGCTCTGGTCGAACTGGCCGAGGTAGTTGAAGGTGATCGCGGCACTCGGCAACGCGGCCATGCTGCGCTTGCACAGATCATCCGCCAGGTAGCGCAGCACGCCATAGCCGAGGCCCTTGTGCGGCACGCCGCGCAGTTGCTCCTTGATCGCCTTGATCGAGTCGCCCTGCCCGGCTTGTGGGGTCAGGCGCAATGGATAGGCACTGGTGAACCAGCCGACGCTGCGGGTCAGGTCGATGTCGTCGAACAGCGCTTCGCGACCATGCCCTTCGAGTTGGATCAGTGCCGAAGCGTGGCCACTCCAGCGGCACACCACGCGGGCCAGGGCCGTCAGCAGCAGGTCGTTGACCTGGGTGCGGTAGGCGCTCGGCGCTTGTTGCAGCAGTTGTCGGGTGCGTTCGGCATCCAGGCGCACGCTGACGGTGTCGGCATCGCGGTGGCGCAGCGACCCTTGCGGGCGAGCGACCGGCAACGCCACCGCTGGGCCCGCTAACTGGTCCTGCCACACGCGCAACTCTTCGCGCAGCGACTCGTTGCCGGCATACGCCTGCAGGCGCGCGGCCCAGTCACGCAAGGCACTGGTCTTGGCCGGCAGATTGACGGATTGGCCGTCGCTCAGTTGCCGGTAAACCGTCTGCAAATCCTCCAGCAACACACGCCACGACACGCCGTCCACCACCAAGTGGTGGATCGCGAGCAAAAGGCGTTGCTGGCCTTGCGGGCCATCCACCAACAAGGCCCGCAGCAGCGGCCCGTGTTCGAGGTCGAGGCTGCGTTGGGTGTCGGTGAACAGCGCGGTGCACTGCGCCATATCACGCACTTTCGCTTGCATCAGCACGCCGCCCTCGGGCACGGCCAGGTGTTGGGCGTGCCACTGCGCATCGCGCGGGGTGAAACTCAGGCGCAGGGCGTCGTGGTGTTCGAGCACTGCCAGCAGCGCCTGCTCGAGGCGATGGGGTTCCAGCAGTTGCAACGGTTTGAGCAGCAAGGCCTGGTTCCAGTGCTGCCGGTTGGGAATGTCCGTATCGAAGAACCAGTGCTGGATCGGTGTCAGGCCCGAGGGCCCCGTGAGCACGCCCTGCTCGGCGATAACCTGCTCGGAACGCGTGGCGACGGCGGCCAGGGTTTGCACGGTCTGGTGCTGGAACAGGTCACGCGGGCTGAAGTGAATCCCGGCCTGCCGCGCGCGGCTGACCACCTGGATCGACAGGATCGAGTCGCCGCCCAGTTCAAAGAAATTATCGTCCAGGCCCACCTGTTGCACGTTCAACACCGCGCACCAGATGGCGGCCAGGGTCTGTTCCAGCTCGTTGCGCGGCGCCACGTACTGTTGGCGGTTGGCCTCGGGGTCGGGTTGCGGCAAGGCGCGGCGGTCGAGTTTGCCATTGGCGGTCAGCGGCATGCTGTCCAGCACGATCAGGTGCGCGGGCACCATGTAGTCCGGCAACTGCGCCTTGAGGTGCGCCTTCAGCGCGTCACGCAAGGTGCCGTGGTCGGCGTCGCTGACCAGGTACGCCACCAGTTGCTTGCCGCTCGGCGAATCCAGCGCCAGCACCACCGCTTCGCGCACGGCTTCATGCTCCAGCAGGCGGGTTTCGATCTCGCCCAGCTCGATGCGGAAACCACGAATCTTCACTTGATGGTCGATGCGCCCGAGGTACTCCACCAGGCCATCGGCCCGTTGCCGAACCAGGTCGCCGGTGCGATACAGACGCCCACCGTTGGCCGCAAACAGATCCGCGACAAACCGCTCGGCGGTCATGCCTGGACGCTCGTGATACCCCTGGGCCAGGCCGGCACCGCCGACGTACAACTCGCCGGTCGCACCCTGTGGCACCAACGCCAGGTCGGCGTCGAGAATGTAGGCCACGCGGTCACCGATAATGCTGCCGATCGGCACGCTGGCCGCGCCCTCCTCCACGTGCTGCGGCGCCAGGCTGGCGAGCGGCATCACCACGGTTTCGGTCGGGCCATAGGCGTTGAAAAACACGTCGGGCTGGAACGCTGCGCGGATGCGCTGCAGGTGCTCGCCGGTGAGGGCCTCGCCACCGGTGATGCACATGCGCACCGGCAGCGTCTGGTGTTGGGTCGCCAGCCATTGCGCCAACTGGCTGCCATAACTCGGGGTGAAACCGAGGATGTTGATGCGATGGGTGCGGATCAGCGCGCAGATTTCCTCCGCATCCCACTGGCCCTGGGCACGCAACACCACCTGCGCGCCGCTGAGCAGCGGCACCAGCAGGCGCTCGGTGGCGGCGTCGAAGTTGATCGAATAGAAGTGCAGCTCGCAGTCATCCGGGCGCATGCCGAAGCGCTCGATCACCGCCTGGCAGTGCATGGCGATTTCACCGTGGGCGACCACCACGCCTTTCGGCTTGCCGGTGGAGCCGGAGGTGTAGATCAGGTACGCCTGGTGCTGCGCCAGGCTAATGAACGGCAGCTCGTCGGCCGGGTAATTCGCCAGCACCGGCAAGTCATCTTCCAGGCACCAGCAGGCCACGGTGGCCGGCAATTCGCCGAGGGCTGCGAACATCGCCGCATCGCTGAGCAGCAGGCCGATGCCACTGTCTTCGATCATGTAGTGCAGGCGGTCGAGCGGGTATTCCGGGTCGAGCGGCACATAGGCGCCGCCCGCCTTGAGGATTGCCAGCAGGCCGATGACCATTTCCAGCGAACGCGGCAACGCCAGGCCGACCCGCACCTGCGGGCCGACGCCGCGCTCGCGCAGCATCCAGGCCAGGCGATTGGCGCGGGCATCGAGTTCGGCGTAGGTGAGAGTCACGCCGGCAAAGGTCAGCGCCGGGGCATCCGCACGCTTGGCCGCCTGTAGGCTGAACAGTTGATGAATGCACTGGTCGAGGCGATGTTCACCGGCCTCGACGCCCAGGCTGTCCTGCAAGGCTCGTTGCTCAACCGCGGTCAGCAACGGCAGCTCGCTGAGGCGCTGCGCGGGATTTGCGATCAGGGCTTCAAGCAGGTTGCGCCAATGTTCGGCCATGCGCGCAATGCGCGGTTCATCGAACAGGTCGGTGCTGTAGGTCAGGCAGCAACCCAGGCGATGGTCGAGGTCGGTGACTTCCAGGTTGAGGTCGAACTTGGTCGCGCGGGCATCGTTGGCCAGGTACTCGACAGTCATGCCGGCGAGTTGGCGGCTCTGCTGGAACTCCCAGCGCTGCACGTTGCACATCACCTGGAACAGCGGGTTGTAGGCTGCGCTGCGGGGCGGTTGCAGGGCTTCGACCAGATGATCGAACGGCAGGTCCTGGTGGGACTGGCCTTCGATCACGGTGTGGCGCACCTGCTCGAACAGCTCAGCGACATTCATCTGCCCATTGAGCTGGCAGCGCAGCACCTGGGTGTTGAGGAACGCACCGATCAGGCCTTCGCTTTCCGGGCGAATCCGGTTGGCCACCGGGGCGCCGATGCGCAGGTCGGTCTGGCCGCTGTAGCGGTAGAGCAACACGGCCAGGGTCGCGGTCATGGTCATGAACAGCGTCAGGCCGCGCTCGGCGTTGAACGCGCGCACGCGGGCGGCCAAGTCGTCGCTCAGGTCGAAGCGATAGAGCTCGCCCTGATGACTTTGCACCGGTGGCCGCGGACGATCACCGGGCAGTTCCAGCAGCGGGTGTTCGCTGCCCAACTGCGCCGTCCAGTAGTCCAGTTGGCGCTGGCGTTCGCCGCTTTCCAGCCACTGGCGTTGCCACACGCTGTAGTCCAGGTACTGCACCGGCAACGGCGGCAGCGGCGACAGGCGTTCATCGATAAACGCTTCGTACAGGGCGCTGAGTTCACGGGCAAAGATGTCCATGGCCCAGCCTTCGGTGACGATGTGGTGCAGGGTCAGCACCAGGTAGTGCTCCTGATCGCCCGCCTTGACCAGGCACGCGCGCAGCAACGGCCCGGTCTCCAGGTTGAACGGGGTGTGGGCCTCCTGATCGGCACGTTGCTGCAGGCGCTGCTGGCGCTCGGTTGCGTCCAGCGCCGAGAGATCCTGCCAGTCCATGCGTAGGCCGGTCTGCGCCGAGACTTTCTGATAGGCCACGCCATCGACACTCGGGAAGGTCGTGCGCAGGGTTTCGTGGCGCATGACCAAGGCCTGCAACGCCGCCTCGAATCGCCCCACATCCAGCACGCCACGCAGGCGTGCCATGCCGCCGACGTTATAGGCCGGGCTGTCCGGTTCCATCTGCCACAGGAACCACATGCGCTGCTGGGAATAGGACAGCGGCACCCTCTGGCTGCGGTCGACCTGGGCAATTGCGGTCTGCTGGTTGCGTTGGCCGGAGGCCTGGATCAGCGCCACTTGCTCGGCAAAAGCGCCCAACTCGCTGGCTTCGAACAACGTGCGCAACGGCAACTCGACGTCGCAGGCCTGGCGGGTGCGGGAGATGATTTGCGTGGCCAGCAACGAATGGCCGCCAAGGGCGAAAAAGTCATCGCGCAGACCCAGGCGCGGCACGCCGAGCACTTCGCGCCAGATCGCCGCGATCTGTTGCTGCAACGCGGTTTCGGGCTCGATATGGTCGCGGGTTTGCCACACCGGTGCCGGCAAGGCACGGCGGTCGAGCTTGCCGCTGGGGCTCAGGGGCATGGCGTCCAGGCGCATCAACAGCGCGGGCACCATGTACTCCGGCAGTTCGGCGGCCAGCGCGGCCTTGACGTCCTGTTCATCCAGCGCGGTGCTGGCGGTGTAGTAACCGATCAACTGCGCGTCGCGCACCAGCACCACGGCCTGGGCGATACCGTCCAGGGCCAGCAGGCGCGCTTCGATTTCTTCCGGCTCCACACGGAAGCCGCGCAGCTTGACCTGCTGATCGAGGCGGCCCAGGTATTCGAGCACGCCGTCGGCGCTCCAGCGCGCGCGGTCACCGGTGCGATACAAGCGTACGCCGCCCTCGCCCAGCGGATCGGCGACAAACCGTTCAGCGGTCAACCCGGCGCGTCCGAGATACCCGCGTGCCAGGCCGATGCCGCCGATGCACAGCTCACCCGGCACACCGGCCGGCAACGGATTGAGCTGCTCGTCCAGCACGCGGCAGATCACATTGCCCAGCGGCCGGCCAATCGGCGAGCGCTCGCCGTCTGCGGCCGTGCACTGCCAGTGGGTGACGTTGATCGCGGTCTCGGTCGGGCCATAGCGGTTGTGCAACTGCACTGCCGGCAACTGTGCCAACACACGGTTGCGCAACTCGGCGGGCAAGGCTTCGCCGCCGGAAAACAGGCGACGCAGGCTGGTGCATTCGGCCGCCAGCGGTTCATCGATAAACAGCTGCAACAGCGGCGGCACAAAGTGCAACGTGGTTACGCCGTGCTCCTGCACCAATTGCGCAATGCGATGCGGGTCGCGATGCTCACCGGGGCCGGCCAGTACCAGTCGACACCCGGTGATCAGCGGCCAGAAGCACTCCCACACCGACACGTCGAAACTGATCGGCGCCTTCTGCATCAGCACATCGGTGTCATTGAGTTGATAAGTCGCCTGCATCCACTGCAAGCGCTCGGCCAGGGCCGCATGGGTATTGCCCACGCCCTTGGGCTGGCCGGTGGAGCCGGAGGTGTAGATCACGTAGGCGAGGTTATCGCCCTCCAGGTGCAGGCCCGGTGGCTGGGTCGGCCAGCTGTCCAGGTGCAGGCTGTCCATGGCAATCACGCACACGCCGGGCGCAGCCGGCACGCGGTCCAGCAATGCGGTCTGGGTCAGCAGCAGGTGTACGCCGCTGTCCTTGAGCATGTAGGCCAGGCGGTCGGCAGGGTAGTCCGGGTCCAGCGGCACATAGGCACCGCCAGCCTTGATGATCGCCAGCAGGCCGATCAACAGCTGCGGCGAACGCTCGGCGGCGATGGCCACGCACACATCGGGGCCGACGCCTTTGTCGCGCAGGTAGTGGGCCAGGCGGTTGGCCTGGGTGTGCAACTGGGCGAAGGTCAGGCTAGCGTCCTGCCAAACCAGCGCGGTGCGGTCCGAGGCCTGCTGGTTGAGCAACTCGGGCAGCCACTGCCGGGCCGGCGCACACGGTGCCGTGCTCCACGCGGGCTGTTCGTCCTGCAGCCTCAACGGCAGGTCGCCGAGGGTTTGCTGCGGCTGCTCGCAGACCGCTTGCAGCAGCTGGATAAAGTGCTCGGCCAGGCGCTGGAGGGTCGCGTGTTCGAACAGTTCATCGGCGTAATCGAAGGACAGGCTCAAGCGCCCGTTACGGTCTTCTTCACTGTGCAGTTGCAGGTCGAACTTGGCTTCGCGGCTGTGCCACGGCAGCTCCTCGGCGAGCATGCCGGGCAGGCGGCGCAAGGCGCTCAAGTCGCGTTGCTGGTGGTTGAACATGACCTGGAACAGACCTTGTTCGCGCGCCTGCGGAAAGGCTTCCAGCAGTTGTTCGAAAGGCAAGTCCTGATGCGCTTGCGCGCCTAATACCGTCTCGCGAGTCGAGGCCAGCAGTTGGCTGAAGGGCAGGCGCCCGTCCAACTCGGCGCGCAGCACCAGGGTGTTGATGAAGAAGCCGATCAGGCCTTGGGTTTCCTGGCGCGGACGGTTGGCATTCGGCACGCCAATGCGGATATCGCGCTGGCCGCTGTAGCGGTAGAGCAGGCTCTGGAACGCCGCGAGCAACACCATGAACGGCGTGGATTGATTGGCCTGGGCGGTCTGGCGAATCGCTGCGCTGAGGCCGGCGCTCAAACGCACACTGTGGCGCGAGGCGCTGTAGCGTTGCTGCGCCGAACGTGGGCGATCGGTGGCCAGGCTCAGGGGCGGATGCTCCTCGCCCAGCTGCGCTTTCCAGTACGCCAGTTGCCGCCGGCCTTCGCCCTGGGCCAGCCATTGGCGCTGCCAGCTGCCGTAGTCGGCGTACTGCAGGGTCAGTGGCGGCAAAGTCAGGGCCTGGCCCTGGCTGGCGGCGGCGTACAGGCGCGAGAACTCGTCGAGCAGAATATTCAGCGACCAACCGTCGGCGATGATGTGGTGAAGGGTGACCAGCAATTGGTGATCTTCATCGTCCAGGCGCACCAGGGTTACCCACAGCAACGGGCCTTTTTCCAGGTCGAACTGGGTGCGGGCTTCGTCCTCGCGGATCTGTTGCGCGCGGGCTTCACGTTCGGCGGCAGGCAGGTCACTGAGGTCGATGACTTGCAGCTCGAAATCGGCGTGAGCAGCCACGCGCTGGAAAGCCTGGCCATCGCGTTCGTAGAAACGCGTGCGCAAGGCCTCATGGCGTTGGATCAGTTGCTGGAAGCTCACGCGCACCGCGTCTGCGTCCAACTCGCCCCGCAGGCGCAGGCCACCGGGGATGGTGTAGGCGCTGCTCTGCGGGTCCAGTTGCCAGGTGATCCACAGGCGGTTCTGTGCCAGCGATTGCGGCAGTTCGTCCTGGCGCGACAAGGCAGCAATCGCGCCTTGGGCCAGGCCACCGTCCTGTTGCAGTTGCGCCACGCTCGCGGCGAACGCCGACAGCGTCGGCGCCTCGAACAGCAGGCGCAGGTTCAGTTCCAGGCCAAGGGTTTCGCGCAGCCGCGCGACCACCTGGGTGGCGGTGATGGAGTTGCCGCCGAGCAGGAAGAAATGGTCATCGGCGGCCACGCTCGGCACCTGCAATTGCTCGCACCAGATCGCTGCGATCCGGCTTTGCAGCTCGGATTCCAACGCCGCATCGCTTGCCTGCACGTGCAGGTCGGGAAACTGCGCATAGCTGTCGAGGCTGCCATCGGCGTGACGCAACGCACACGCGGCACGCTGCACTTTGCCGCTGGAGGTCTTGGGCAAGGCGCCGGGATTGAGCAACACCACCACGCTCGGCGCTTGCTGACAGGCCTCGGCCACCGCTTGGCGGATCGCCTTGATCAGCGCGTCGGGCGGCAGGATTTTCTGCACGCTGCGGCTGATTTCCACGGCGATGCCGATTCCTTCCAGGCCCTGGTCATTCACCGCGAACGCCGCAACGCGGCCCTTGCGCACCACCTCGACTTCGCGCTCGATGGTCTGCTCGATATCCTGGGGATACAGGTTGTGGCCACGCACGATCAGCAGGTCTTTGAGACGCCCGGTGATGTACACCTCGCCGTCTCGGATAAAGCCCAGGTCACCGGTGCGCAGCCACGTACGGCCGGCGTGTTGGACGAAAGCCCTCGCGGTGGCCTCAGGGTTGCGCCAGTAGCCATGGGCGATGCTCGGCCCGGTGGCCCAGAGTTCGCCGACGCAGTTGTCGGCCAGTTCACTCAAGGTCTGTGGGTCGGCGATCAGCACCGCGTGGTCCGGCTGGCTGGTGCCGCAACTCATGATTGCACTGCCCTGCCCAGGCTCGGCGCGATTGGCAGCCAGGGCCTGCTCGTCGACACGCAGCGCCGGGATGCCCTGGCCACGGCGACCACCGGCGACAAACAGGGTGGCCTCGGCCAGCCCGTAGGAGGCAAAGAAATTGTTCGGGGTGAAACCGCAGCTCGCGAACTTCTCGGCGAAGCGTTCCAGGGTGTCGAGGCGAATCGGCTCGGAGCCGGAATAGGCCACGCGCCAGCGGCTCAAATCCAGGCGTTCCAGCGCGGATTCACTGACCCGCTCGCTGCACAGGCGGTAGGCGAAATCCGGTCCGCCGCTGATGGTGCCGCCGTATTCGCTGATCGCTTCCAGCCAGCGCAACGGCCGGCCGAGGAAATACGCCGGCGCCATCAACACGCACGGCACGCCACTGAAGATCGGTTGCAACAGGCCACCGATCAGGCCCATGTCGTGGTACAGCGGCAGCCAGCTGACGATCACGTCGTCGGGGTTCAGGTCGATACCAAAGCCACGGCGGATCAGCACTTCATTGGCCACCAGGTTGCCGTGACTGACTTGCACGCCCTTGGGCAACGCCGTGGAGCCGGAAGTGTATTGCAGGAAGGCAATGTCGTCGGGCTGCAGCTCAGGGGCCAGCCAACGCTCGGCGATGCCGGCATCGAGGGTGTCGACACTCAGCACCGGCGGCGCGTTGTCGATCTGGGCCAGGCCATCGCCGAGGCTGGCGATGGTCAGCAGCAGGCGCGGTTCGGCATCGGCGATGATCGACAGCAGGCGCTCCTGATGGTGACGGCGCGTGGACTCCGGCGGATAGGCCGGCACCGCGATCACCCCGGCGTACAGGCACCCAAAGAACGCTGCGACGTAGTCCGGGCCGCTGGGGAACAGCAACACTGCGCGATCGCCCAGCGTCGCCTTGGCCTGCAAGGCGGCGGCGATGGTCCGGGCGCGCTGGTCCAGGTCACGGTAACTGAGCACCACGCTGTGCTCGGCCGACTCGGCGAGGAAGCGCAGGGCCACCTGGTCCGGGGTCTGCGCGGCACGACGTTGAAGGGACTCGACCAGGTTACGGGGAAGTTCGAAGGCGTCCATCATGGGGTTCCTGCCTGAAATCGGCTTACGTGAAATTCGGGAAGTGGGGAGCTGTCAGCCGGCGGCCAGTTGCCGCGCCGCGCCATTGCGCCAGCGGGCCAGGTGTTCATCGGCGTAACGGCGCACGCAGCGCAATACGGCGCTTTCGTGCTGCACAAGGAAGAAGTGGTGACCGTCGAACATGTCGAGGGAAAAGCCGCTGGCGGCATCGAGTTGCCAGTCGAGCAACTGGTCGGCGCGCACGCTGTCCTGCTTGCCGCCGAACACATGGATCGGCATGTCCAGCGGCGTGCGCTGGCCATAGATGAAGCTGCCGCACAGCAGGAAATCGGCGCGCAGGATCGGCAGCATCAACTGCATCAACTCGGGGTTGGCCAGGGCTTCTTCGGCGGTGCCTTGCAGCTCGCGCAGGCGGGCAATCAGCTGCTCATCGGTTTTCTCGATGGCGTATTCGCTGACATCCCGGCGCGCCGGCCCGGCGGTGCCGGAGGCAAACAACGCAAGCGGCGCGGGCACACCGCGGGCCTTCAAGGCATGCGCCAGTTCGAACGCCAGCAGGCCGCCGAGGCTGTGGCCGAACAAGGCGTAGGGGCCGCTCAAGTCGTGGCTGATCTCTTCCGCGAGCTGCGCCGCCAGGGCCTTGATATCCCGCTGCAGGGGCTCGTCCATGCGCATGCCACGCCCGGGCAATTCCAGCGGGCACACGTGCAGCCATTCCGGCAGGGCTCGGCGCCAACGCGCGTAGACCATGGCGCTGGCACCCGAATAGGGCAGGCAAAACAGGCGCAGTCGCGTCGGCGCAGTCATCGGCCGACGACTCCAAACTGAAACACGCTGTATGCACGATAGAAACCCATTTCGTCCTCCTGCGGGGGCTGATCCTTGGCCGTTTTACTAACGGACCTGTCACCCAGAAGAACGGACGGCACCGGCAAATAATTAGTCGCCAGGGGCGAGCGCGACGTGGTTCACATCTAACAAGAAAGCATAAGATTAGTTCGTCTTCTCATTTGACAATCATTATCATTAAGCATAATTTGTTGCCCGATGTGTAGGAGGCCTCAGCAAGGACGCCCTCCCCTAACCTCTTTTGCGACAAGGTGATTTCCATGACGGAACCAGTAACCACAGGCAGGTGCGACTCACCACTTCTCCAGGCTTTCGTCGACAATCGACTGATATTGGTGAAGATCGCAGCACGCATTACCGGCTGCCGCTCGCGGGCCGAAGACGTAGTGCAGGACGCCTACTTCCGGCTGCAATCCGCGCCGACGATCACCTCGTCGTTCAAGGCCCAGTTGAGCTATCTGTTCCAGATCGTGCGCAACCTGGCGATCGATCACTACCGCAAGCAGGCCCTGGAGCTCAAATACTCCGGGACGGAAGAGGAAGGCTTGAATGTGGTTATTCACGGCGCTTCACCGGAAACCTCGCATATCAACTTCAATACCCTGGAAAACATCGCCGACGCCCTGACGGAGCTGCCGCAGCGCACCCGCTACGCGTTCGAGATGTACCGCCTGCACGGCGTGCCGCAAAAGGACATCGCCAAGGAACTCGGCGTCTCGCCGACCCTGGTGAACTTCATGATCCGCGACGCGCTGGTGCATTGCCGCAAGGTCTCGGGCAGCCACAGCGATACGTTTGCACGCCGGGTCTAAACGTTGATGCGCAAAGGGCCGAGCCGTTGCGCGCCAAGAATCAGCAGCGCCGCGCGTTTATGGGCGAAGTCGAATTCTCGCTGGCAATGGGGGCAACGATTCTGCGCGGGGCCTGCCGCCCCTTCTGCACACTGCGCATCCAGGTAGAAGTAATGCACCATCGCCGCCAACCGCGCATCGAAACGCCGCAGGACTTCACCGTGGGAAAGGTCGCAAAGATCAGTGGGATGTGACATGAAGGGCACTCGCAAACATCGTCAACCGTTGGTTGAGATGACGTGAGCAGCGCTAGGAAATTTAGCCGTCAGGGCGTCGGCATGACGTCAATGCGATAGGGTTCGAAAATCTTCAGCAGCTCGCCGCTGTCACGCAGGCGCTTGAGCAAGGCGGAAAAGGCCGCGCCGGTGATCGGCGCCTTGGGGCGCAGCAAGGCGTAGTGGTGGTAGACCTGGTCGATACGCTCCGAAACCAGGAACTGCCCGGCCATGTCCGCATTGCGCACCAGGAAATCACTCAGGTAGGAACGCGTGACCAGCGCAATATCCGCACGCCCGCGCACCACCATCAGCAGATTGCTGTCATGGGAATACGTCAACGTGGCGTTGAACTGCTCGGCCAGGTACTTGGGGTCGGGATTGAAATGCGCGAAGGCGTAGTGATAGCCGCTGAACACCGCCAGGCGTTTGCCGGTGAGGTCGGTGAAATAGTCCTGGCCGCGATCGAGCTGCCGCTGGGCGACGAAGATTTCCGCGTCTTCCAGGCCCATGTCCACGCTGGTGTGAGGAATTTTCTGCCAGCCCCAGTCGGGGTTTTCGAAAATGGCCATGTCGATACGGCCCTGCTCGAAATCACGAAAACGTCGCGGGATGGAGGTGGGCACCAGCACAAACTGGTAGTCGGCCTGTGAAGCATTGAGCGCTTCGACCAACTGCGGCAGCAGCCCGGTGTCGGCGCCCTGCTCGGGGCGCACGGTGTAGGGTGGAAAGTGCGCGGCGCCGATCCGTACCAATTGCGCAGCCGAAGCCGGCATCCACCACGCGGTGCCCAGTGCCCAAAAAGTAAGTCCTGCAGCCAGCCGCCATGGCGAAAACATCAAGGCACACACCGTTCACTACGTTAATGGCGATAAGCTAGGCGTTTTTGTCTGGCGAGACAACTTTTTCACCGTCAAATGAATAGCTTGCGCCTCAGTCGGGCTTCAACACCATCAGCAGGGCTTCTTCAGCCAACTCTTCCAGCGTCAGGCTGCCCTCGGCGCGAAACCAGGTGGTGGTCCAGGACAGCGCACCGGTGAGGAAACGCCGGGTGATAAACACATCACCCTTGATGTAGCCCGCCGCCTTGGCCTCACCCAGCACCTGCAGCCAGATCTGCTCATATACATCGCGCAGGGCCAGTACCTGGGCCTGACCCTCGGCCGACAGCGAACGCCATTCATAGACCAACACCGCCATGGCTTCGCCACTGCCGCCCATGATCGACTGCAACTCGCAACGGATCAGCGCCAGCACGCGTTCGCGCACGGTGGTCGCTTCTTCGAGCGAGGCGCGCATCATCGCCGTGTTGTAATGAATGGTTTCCTCCATCACCGCCCGCAGGATCTCGTCCTTGCTCTTGAAGTGATGAAAGATGCTGCCGGACTGGATGCCCACGGCGCCGGCCAGGTCGCGCACCGTGGTGCGTTCAAATCCCTTGTTGCGAAACAGGTGAGCCGCGGTCTGCAGCAACTTGCCCCGGGCACTGTCGGGGTCAGTCAATTGGCCACCGTCGACCATGGTGCGCATCACCCGCAGGGCTTTTTGCTCATCCATGCTGCTCTCCTCTACTTCTACGGACGTCTTGGCCGGCAATTTAGGCCGTGGCCGCCACCCAAGCAAGCGCTTGGGCAAAACTTGTGTCTGGAGTTTACAAACCAAGCGCTTGCTTGGTAGTCTCGTTGCCAGCCATTCGAGGAAGGATTTCTCATGAGCAAGACGGTTCGTATCGGCTGCGCCAGCGCCTTCTGGGGCGACACGTGCACGGCCGCCGCCCAATTGGTGCACGGCGGCGCACTGGATTACCTGGTGTTCGACTACCTGGCGGAAGTCACCCTGTCGATCCTCGCCGGCGCGCGGATCAAAGATCCCCAGGCCGGCTACGCCACGGATTTTGTCGAAGTGTTGACGCCGCTGCTCGGCGAGATCCAGCGCCAGGGCATCCGCGTGATCAGCAACGCCGGCGGCATCCACCCGCAGGCCTGCGCCGCCGCCCTGCAAGCGGCCTGCGACAAGGCTCAGGTACCGCTGAAAATCGCCGTGTTGCTGGGCGACGACCTGCACCCTCAACTCAAGCACCTGCACGGCATCACCGACATGTTTAACGGCGCGCCGCTGCCGCCCCTGTGCGTGTCGGCCAATGCCTACCTCGGCGCACCCGGGATTGTCCAGGCACTGCAGTTGGGTGCGGATATCGTGATCACCGGTCGCGTGGTCGACAGCGCGGTGGTCAGCGCAGCGCTGGTGCATGCCTTCGACTGGTCCTGGCAGGACTATGACCGCCTGGCCCAGGCGGCACTGGCCGGGCACATCATCGAGTGCGGCGCGCAATGCACCGGCGGCAACTTTACCGATTGGCGCGAGGTGCCGGACTACGAGCACATCGGCTTCCCCATCGTCGAAGTGAGTGCCGACGGCCAGTTCACCGTGAACAAGGTCGATGGCACGGGCGGCCTGATCAGCGAACTCAGCGTGGCCGAGCAACTGCTGTATGAGATCGGCGACCCACGCGCCTACTTCTTGCCCGATGTGATCTGCGATTTCAGCCAGGTCAAATTGCACCAGCAAGGCAAACACAGCGTGCGCCTGCACGGTGCCAGGGGCTTGCCGCCGACCGACCAGTACAAGGTCAGTGCAACTTACCCGGACGGCTTTCGCTGCACCGCGAGTTGTCTGATTGCCGGCATCGACGCGGTGGCCAAGGCCGAGCGCGTCAGCCAGGCGATCATCAACAAGACCGCCGAACTCTTCAGCCAGCGCGGCTGGGCGCCCTACACCGACGTGAACATCGAGCTGCTCGGCAGCGAGGCCACCTACGGCGCCCACGCCCAGCGCCAGGATTGCCGCGAGGTGGTGGTGAAGATGGCGGTGCGGCACCCGAGCAAACAGGCCTTGGTGCTGTTCGCCCGCGAGATCGCCCAGGCGGCTACCGGCATGGCGCCGGGGCTGACCGGCATTGTCGGGGGACGCCCGACCGTGTACCCGCTGATTCGCCTGTTTTCATTCCTGATCGACAAGTCCGCCTGTGAGGTGGTGATCGACTTCCAGGGCGACAAATACGCCTGCGCGCTGCCGACCGCCGACGCCCCTCTCCTGCCGGCCCCTGCCGTGGATCCGCCCAAACCCCAAGGCCGCGCCGACGCCAGTGTGCCGTTGGTGAAGCTGGCCGTGGCGCGCTCCGGCGACAAGGGCAACCACAGCAATATCGGCGTGATCGCGCGCGCGCCGGAGTACCTGCCGTGGATCGCCGAGGCGCTGACCCCGGAAGTCATCGTCGACTGGATGGGCCACGTGCTCGACCCCGTGCACGGCCGCGTCGAGCGCTGGTACCTGCCCGGCAGCCACAGCCTCAACTTCCTGCTGGAAAACGCCCTGGGCGGTGGCGGCATCGCCAGCCTGCGCATCGACCCGCAAGGCAAGGCCTTCGCCCAGCAACTGCTGGAAATTCCCATCGCCGTGCCGCAACACATCGCTGATCAACTCACTTAAAGGAGCGTTGCCGTGGCCTTCGATTCGATCTTCAAAGCCGACCTGTTCCAGGGACACACCGTGATCGTCACCGGCGGTGGCAGCGGGATTGGCCGCTGCACCGCCCACGAGCTGGCGGCCCTTGGCGCCCGCGTGATCCTGGTCGGACGCAAGCCGGAAAAGCTGCAGAAGGTCGCGGCGGAAATTGCCGAGGATGGCGGCACTGCTCATTGGCAGGCCTGCGATATTCGTGATGAAGAGGCGGTGAAAGCGCTGGTCACGCAGATCATTCAAGCACATGGCCCAGTGCATGGCCTGGTGAATAACGCCGGTGGCCAGTACCCGTCGCCACTCGCGTCGATCAACCAGAAGGGCTTTGAAACAGTCCTGCGCACCAACCTGGTGGGCGGTTTCCTGATGGCGCGGGAAGTGTTCAACCAGTCGATGAGCAAGCATGGCGGTGCCATCGTCAACATGCTTGCCGACATGTGGGGCGGCATGCCCGGCATGGGCCACTCCGGCGCGGCACGCTCGGGCATGGACAACTTCACCAAGACCGCCGCCTTCGAATGGGGGTATGCCGGGGTACGGGTCAATGCCGTGGCGCCGGGCTGGATCGCCTCCAGTGGCATGGACACTTACGAGGGCGCGTTCAAGGCGGTGATCCCGACCCTGCGTGAACACGTGCCGCTCAAGCGGATCGGCACCGAGTCGGAAGTCAGCGCGGCCATCGTGTTTCTGCTCAGCCCCGCCGCGGCCTTTGTCAGCGGCAGCACCTTGCGCATCGACGGCGCCGCCAGCCTGGGCAGCCGCGCCTGGCCGTTGCACAAGGCCGCGTCGCCAAGTGAACCGTTCAACGGTTTTCACCGCGCGTACCTGCCCGATGTCCTCAAGGCGGAGCGCTGAACCATGCCGGTGATTGAAAGCTTGATCGACGCCCACAGCCCGCAGTTTGCGCAGAACCGCGAAGCCATGCTGGAAGGCATCCAACACCTGCGCCAGCTGGAACACGCGCTGCTCGCCAAGGCGCAGGCGGCCAAACCCAAGTTCGACCAGCGCGGCCAACTGCTGCCACGCGAACGCCTCAACTTGCTGCTGGACCCCGGCGCACCGTTCCTCGAACTGGCGAGCCTGGCCGGCTACAAACTGCATGATGACAAGGACGGCAGCGCCGCCGGTGGCGGCTTGATCGCCGGCATCGGCTACGTCAGCGGCGTGCGCATGCTGGTGGTGGCCAATAACAGCGCAATCAAGGGCGGCACCATTTCCCCCACGGGCCTGAAGAAATCCCTGCGCCTGCAACAGATCGCCATGGAGAACAAACTGCCGGTGGTGACCCTGGCCGAAAGCGGCGGGGCCAACCTCAACTACGCCGCCGAGATTTTCGTCGAAGGCGCGCGCAGCTTCGCCAACCAGGCGCGTATGTCGGCCATGGGCTTGCCGCAGATCACCGTGGTGCACGGCTCGGCCACTGCAGGTGGGGCGTATCAGCCGGGGTTGTCGGACTACGTGGTGGTGGTGCGCGGCAAGGCCAAGCTGTTCCTCGCCGGGCCGCCGCTGCTCAAGGCCGCCACCGGTGAAGTCGCCACTGATGAAGAACTGGGCGGCGCCGAGATGCATGCGCAAACCGCCGGCACCGCCGAATACCTGGCGGAAAACGATGCCGACGGCGTGCGCATCGTGCGCGAGATTGTCAGCCTGTTGCCGTGGGATGAGCGCCTGCCGCCGGCGTCGAGACGGGCGTATGCCGAGCCGCTGTATCCCATCGACGAGCTGTTGGGGTTGATCCCCGATGACCCGAAGAAACCCTATGACGTGCGCGAGATCCTCGCGCGGCTGGCGGACGGCTCGCAGTTCCTCGAGTTCAAGGGCGAGTTCGATGCCCACACGGTCTGCGGCCACCTGCAGATCCAGGGCCGCGCCGTCGGCGTGATCGGCAACAACGGCCCGATCACGCCCAAGGGCGCGAGCAAGGCCGCCCAGTTCATCCAACTGTGCGACCAGAGCCACACGCCGCTGCTGTTCCTGCACAACACCACCGGGTTCATGGTGGGCACCGAGTCGGAGCAACAAGGGGTGATCAAGCACGGTGCGAAGATGATCCAGGCGGTGGCCAACGCGCGGGTGCCTAAACTCACGGTGGTGGTCGGCGGTTCGTACGGCGCCGGCAACTATGCGATGTGCGGGCGTGGCCTGGACCCACGGTTTATCTTCGCCTGGCCCAACAGCCGCACGGCGGTCATGGGCGGTGCGCAGGCGGGCAAGGTGCTGCGGATTGTCACCGAGGCCAAGCAGTTGAAGGACGGCCTGGTGCCGGATCCCAAGGTGCTGGACATGCTGGAGCAGGTCACGGCGCAGAAGCTCGACAGCCAATCCACTGCGCTGTATGGCAGTGCGAATCTGTGGGATGACGGGCTGATTGATCCCCGCGATACCCGCACGCTGCTGGGGTTGCTGCTGGATATTTGTCATGAGGCTGATGTGCGGCAGTTGCAGCCCAACAGCTTTGGCGTGGCGCGTTTCTAACGCTCAGGAGAACAACAACAATGATCTTCACCCAGGAACACCAGGCACTGCGCCGCACCGTCCGCGCCTTCGTCGACCGCGAGATCAACCCCCATGTGGATGAATGGGAAAAAGCCGGGCGCTTCCCCATCCACGAGATCTTTCGCAAGGCCGGCGACCTCGGCCTGCTGGGCATCTCCAAGCCGGAACAGTTCGGCGGCATGGGCCTGGACTACAGCTATTCGATCGTCGCCGCCGAAGAGTTCGGCACCATCCGCTGCGGTGGCATCCCCATGTCCATCGGCGTGCAGACCGACATGTGCACCCCCGCCCTCGCCCGCTTCGGTTCCGATGAACTGCGCGATGAATTCCTGCGCCCGGCCATCAGCGGCGAACAGGTGGGCTGTATCGGCGTGTCGGAAACCGGCGCCGGTTCCGACGTGGCCGGGCTGAAAACCCACGCGCGCAAGGACGGCGACGACTACGTGATCAACGGCAGCAAAATGTGGATCACCAACTCGCCCAGCGCCGATTTTATCTGCCTGCTGGCCAACACTTCCGATGACAAGCCGCACATCAACAAGTCGCTGATCATGGTGCCGATGAACACCCCGGGGATCAGCGTCAGCCCGCCCCTGGAAAAGCTCGGCATGCACAGTTCGGAAACGGCCCAGGTGTTTTTCGATGACGTGCGCGTGCCACAGCGCAACCGCATCGGCCACGAAGGCGCAGGCTTCATGATGCAGATGCTGCAGTTCCAGGAAGAACGGCTGTTTGGCGCGGCCAATATGATCAAGGGCCTGGAGTACTGCATCGACAGCACCATCGCCTACTGCCAGGAGCGCCAGACCTTCGGCAAGGCGCTGATCGACAACCAGGTCATCCACTTTCGCCTGGCCGAGCTGGCCACCGAAATCGAATGCCTGCGCGCACTGGTCTACCAGGCCACCGAGCAATACATCAAAGGCCAGGACGTGACGCGCCTGGCCTCCATGGCCAAGCTCAAGGCCGGGCGCCTGGGCCGTGAAGTCAGCGACAGTTGCCTGCAATACTGGGGCGGCATGGGCTTCATGTGGGACAACCCGGTGGCGCGGGCCTATCGCGATGTGCGCCTGGTCTCGATTGGCGGCGGCGCCGACGAAATCATGCTGGGCATCATCTGCAAACTGATGGGCACCTTGCCGGGGAAAAAAGCATGAACACGCTCTTGCTGGAGCCGCATAACGGCGTGCTGCACATCACCCTCAATCGCCCTGAAAACCGTAATGCGATGAGCCTGGAAATGGTCAATGAACTGCGCGCGGTGCTGGCGCAACTCGACGGCCAGGTACGCGCCTTGGTGATCAGCGGCGCCGGCGGGCATTTCTGCGCCGGGGCCGATGTGAAGGACCTGGTCACGGCGGGCACTCAACTCCAGGCGCTGAACCGGGCGTTTGGCACCTTGTTGCAAGAAGTCGAGGCGGTTCCCCAAGTCGTGATCGTGGTGCTGCAAGGCGCGGTGCTGGGCGGCGGCTTTGGCCTGGCGTGCGTGAGTGATATCGCGATTGCCGATCACCAGGCGCAGTTCGGTTTGCCGGAGACGAGCCTGGGCTTGCTGCCGGCGCAGATTGCGCCGTTCGTGGTCAAGCGTATCGGCCTGACCCAGGCCCGCCGACTGGCACTCACGGCGGCGCGCTTTGACGGCCTTGAAGCCGAGCGGCTGGGCGTCGTGCACTTCACCGAGCGCGACCCGCAGGCATTGGCGGAGCGCCTGGACGAGGTGCTGGGGCAGGTACTGCGCTGCGCGCCGGGAGCGAATGGACGGACCAAATCCCTGTTGCTGGCGAGTGTGGATGAGCCGCTTGAGGCGGTGCTGGATCGCGGCGCGCAGTGGTTTGCCGAGGCGGTGAGAAGTGAAGAAGGGATTGAGGGGACGCAGGCGTTTGTGCAGAAACGCAAACCGCGCTGGTGCAAATGACGTCTTCGCAGGCAAGCCAGCGCCCACAGGGAAATGCATTCCAACGGTGAGAGCGGCGCTGCGACAACCCGACCTGCCCGCAATGAGGCCCGAACCATCACCCCATCAGTCAAGGGATAAGCCCATGCCCGACTTCACCAAGATCCTGATCGCCAACCGCGGCGAAATCGCCTGCCGCATCCAGCGCACCGCCCAGGCCCTGGGCTACCGCACGGTTGCGGTCTACAGCGACGCCGACGCGCAGGCGCTGCATGTGCAGATGGCCGACGAGGCGGTGAATATCGGGCCCGCGCCGGTGCAGCAGTCCTACCTGAATATCCCGGCGATTATCCAAGCGGCCAGGCTCACCGGCGCCGATGCGGTGCATCCCGGCTACGGCTTTCTGTCGGAAAACCCCGCGTTCGCCCGCGCCTGCCAACACGCCGGCCTGACGTTCATCGGCCCCAGCGCCGAGGCCATCGAGCTGATGGGCAGCAAGCGCCTGTCCAAACTCGCCATGCTCGAGGCCGGGGTGCCGTGTATCGCTGGCTACCAGGGCGCGGCCCAGGACGACAGCACACTGCAGCGAGAAGCCGAGCGCATCGGCTATCCCTTGATGATCAAGGCCAGCGCCGGCGGCGGCGGTCGAGGCATGCGCCTGGTGTATCAGCCCGAGGCGCTGTTGGACAACCTGCACACCGCCCGCTCCGAGGCGAAAAACGCCTTCGGCAGTGACGAACTGATCCTCGAACAGGCACTGATCGAGCCGCGCCACGTCGAAATCCAGGTGTTTGGCGACAGCCACGGCCACCTCATCTACCTGGGTGAGCGTGACTGCTCGATCCAGCGGCGCCATCAGAAAATCATCGAAGAAGCACCCTGCCCGGTGATGACGCCCGCGCTGCGCCAGGCCATGGGCGAAGCCGCACTCAGGGCGGGACGCGCGGTGAATTATGTCGGCGCCGGCACCGTCGAGTTCCTGCTTGATCGCAACGGCCAGTTCTACTTTCTGGAAATGAACACCCGCCTGCAGGTGGAGCATCCGGTCACCGAATTGATCACCGGCCTCGACCTGGTGGACTGGCAACTGCAGATCGCCGCCGGCCACCCCTTGCCGCTGGACCAGGCAGGCGTGACCCTCAGCGGCCACGCCATGGAAGTGCGCCTGTACGCCGAAGACCCGGCGCAGGACTTTCTGCCGCAAACCGGCAAGGTCCTGCATTGGCAACCGGCGGCGGGCGTGCGGGTTGACCATGGCGTGCTGCAGGGCCAGCGCATCAGCCCGTTCTACGACCCGATGCTGGGCAAAATCATCGCCCACGGCGCCACCCGCGAAGAGGCCCGGCGCAAGCTGCTGCGCGCAGTGGAAGACACGGTGCTGCTGGGGGTGGCGAGCAATCAACACCTGCTGGCCGACCTGCTCAAGCACCCGGGGTTTGTCAGCGCTGACTTCAGTACCGGGTTTATTGGCGAACACTTCAGCGAGGTGCCAGCCTTGGCGGCGACCGAGGAACAACTCGCCGTGGCCGCCGCGCTGTTTTATCAACACAGCGCCGGCCAGCATCGCCAGGGGTTGGCGGGCTGGCGCAACAACGCCACGCTGGCGTGGACCTACCGCCTGGCCGTCCACGACGAGGTCCGCGAAGTCGCGGTCAGCGTGCTGGAGAACGAGCGCCTGCACGCCAACGGCCTCGACATCCACCCCCTTGCCACCGACGGGCGCTGGGCCAGCCTGATCATCAATGGCATCCGCCGGCGTATCGCCTATCAGCTTGATGGCGACCAGCTGTGGCTGCCCGGCATCACCGTGACCAACCGCACCCAGCAGGTCGTCGAGCGCCAGGCGGACGCCGGCAGCGGCCGGGTCAAGGCGCCGATGGATGGTGCCATCGTCGATGTGCGGGTCAGCGCCGGCGACAGCGTGAGCAAAGGCCAGCTGTTGCTGGTGCTGGAGGCGATGAAAATGGAGCACCCGCTGAAGGCCGACAGGGACGGCGTGGTCAAGGGCGTGCAGGTGACTGCCGGCGATCAGGTGCGCAATCGCCAGGTTTTGCTGGAGATCGAATAAGCGCTGGGCGGGAACTACAGGGCCGGGCTACGCTCTATCCCCATCAGTAAGGGATGAGTACGGGAAGCTGCAAAATGCCTCATTGGCTGATTATTGACCTTGAAGCCACGACGGATGACGGCGGCTGGCCCGTGACGGAGATGGAAGTCATCGAGATCGGCGCGAGCCTGGTGAACCGCCAGGGCCGCGAGCTGGACCACTTCCAGCGCTTCGTACGGCCCCTGCGTCGGCCCTTGTTGACGCCCTTTTGCCGCAAGCTGACCCATATCACCCAGGCGAATATCGACAGCGCGTTGCCGATGATCGAGGTGTGGTCGCTGTTCGAGCGCTGGCTGGGCCAGCACCAGGCACGCCTGGAAGGCTGGGCCAGCTGGGGTGACTACGACCGTGTGCAACTGGAACTGGAATGGCAGCGCCATGAGCTGGCCAGTGCACTCGCCCACACGCCCCATGTAAACCTCAAGCAGCGCTTCGCAAAGGCCCGGCGCCTGGACAAGCCGCTGGGGCTCAACGCCGCCCTGCAATTGGCGGGAATGCAGTTCCATGGGCAGCAACATCGGGCCCTGGAAGACGCGCGCAACACCGCCCGGCTGCTGCCGCTGATTTTGCCGGTCTAGGCAGCTCCCGAAGGCTTGGGCATACTGGCCAGCCTTTTTCCGTAATCTGCTCTTCCTGCAGGCACCGGCTTGCCGCCGATGAGGCCCTCAAGCCTTGCATCGGGCGCCTGCAGGAAGCAGGAAGCCTTAATCCACTTTCCGAGGAATCGCCCATGTTTAAAGTCAACGAGTACTTCGACGGCACCGTCAAGTCGATCGCTTTCGGCACCGCTGAAGGGCCGGCGACCATCGGCGTCATGGCCCCGGGTGAATACGAATTCGGCACCGCCCAGCGTGAAATCATGCACGTGGTGTCCGGCGCGCTGACCGTCAAGCTGCCCGACGCCAGCGACTGGGAAACCTTCGCCGCCGGCAGCCAGTTCAACGTACCGGCCAACAGCAAGTTCCAGCTGAAGGTCGCCGTGGACACCGCTTACCTGTGCGAATACCGCGGCTAAGCCGTCGACCGGTCAAAAAAATGCCCGTCTCCTGCGAGACGGGCATTTTTTATGCGCGCGGCACCCTATTCAAGCAGCGTCACCGGCATGCCGACTTCAAGCCGGCCCACGCCGTCATTGACCAGGTTCTGGCCAAAAATCGCGCCGTTTTCGGTCTTTCGATACGCCTCGAGGGTCGCGAAAGGCTCGCGGTCGGCACTGCGTTCGCCGGTGTGCGGGTCAATGGTGGTGAGGATGCACCGTGAGCACGGCTTGACCGCGCGGAATTCGACGTCGCCAATGCGCAGGCGCTTCCAGCCGTCTTCGGCAAAGGCGGCGCTGCCTTCGATCACAAGGTTGGGGCGAAAGCGCAGCATCTCCATGGGCCGGCCGATGCGTTGCGAGAGGTCGTCCAGGGAGGCCTGGCCGATCAGCAGCAACGGGTAACCATCGGCGAACGCAACCTGGTCGTCATCGCGCCCGTAGCCCGCTTCGGTGGTACGCGCACGTTCAAGGGGAATGTGCACCAGCCGGGTCGGCTTGCCGATAAAGTCACTGACCCACGCCGCCGCTTCGTCGCCTGCGTCCGGCACGCGCAGGGTGTCGCGCCAGATGGTCACACCGCGCAACGCGGCGTCGCCGGTCGGCAACGCCACGTCCAGCGGCGCATACCCGGGCGAACTCAAGCTCAGGCCACCGCTGCTGCTCCACAGCGCCGACAACTGGCTCATCTTCGCCACGGCCCGCTGCGTGAGGAAACGCCCACTGGCCTCGTCCACCAGCATCCAGCGTCGGTCCCCGTCCAGCCCCAGTTTATCCAGGCCGATGTGTTGCAGGCTCTCGGCCTTGCCGGACTTCAAGGGGTAACGGTACAACGCGCTGAGACGAAGCATGGGCCTGCATTCCTGAGGGGCAAAGCCGTCACCCTAAGGTCAAGCCGGCACTTCGTCCAGCATCAGACGCTGACGCACCACATCGACGAGTTTGTCGGGCTGGAATTTGGACAGGAAGTTGTCGCAACCGACCTTCTTCACCATCGAATCGTTGAAGCTGCCCGACAGCGACGTGTGCAACACCACATACAGCCCACGCAGGCGCGGGTCGTTGCGGATCTCGGTGGTGAGGCGGTAACCGTCCATCTCGGGCATTTCGGCGTCGGTGAAGATCATCAGCAGTTTGTCGGTCATTACCTGGCCGCTGTCGGCCCAGGCCTTGAGCATGTTCAGCGCCTTGAGGCCGTCACTGGCGATGTGCATCTTCACGCCCAACTGGCCGAGGGTGTCGCGCAGTTGCGACAAGGCCACATTGGAGTCGTCGACCAGCAGCACTTCGCGACCACGCGCACGTTCGAGCACCGGATCGTCGAGTTTTTCTCGGGAGACCTTGGCGTTGTATGGCACGATTTCGGCGAGGACTTTTTCCACGTCGATGATCTCCACCAACTGGTCATCGACCTTGCTGATGGCGGTGAGGTAGTGCTGGCGCCCGGCGCTGGTCGGCGGCGGCAGGATAGCCTCCCAGTTCATGTTGACGATGCGGTCCACGCCGCCCACCAGGAACGCCTGCACCGAGCGGTTGTACTCGGTGACGATAATCGTGCTGTTCGGCCCAGGCACCAAGGGGCGCATGCCAATCGCCTGGGACAGGTCGATCACCGGCAGCGTCTGGCCACGCAGGTTGACCACGCCGCACACGAACGGATGACGCTGGGGCATCAAGGTCAACTTGGGCAGTTGCAGGACTTCCTGGACCTTGAACACGTTGATCGCGAACAGCTGGCGCCCGGCCAGGCGAAACATGAGGATTTCCAGGCGATTCTCACCCACCAGTTGCGTGCGTTGGTCTACCGTGTCGAGAATGCCGGCCATTAAAAGCTCCTGGTGTGCGCTGAAAGTGTGGCGCGAGGGTGAGTGCATTGCATGGAGAGGTTATCGGCGGCGAGCGCCAGACCTTGACCCTGGTAAAATGCCATGTAAATTCATTGATGTCACACTGACATCATGGTTTACTGCGAACGCCGCTCCAGAGGCGGTGCAGCCACGTTGCGCGACATTCAAATCGACGCAAGGTTCCGCTATCTAAGGGATTCCCTTAGACACAATCGGGCCCAACCTGATATTCGCAATATCTAATAGCCATTAATGTGACGCCATTCTCAATGCATGAATGGAGTCAGGCTTTTGTTTGCCATCCCAAGCCCTCGGCCCACGGGCCTTCCAGACCTCCACGCGAGGGTAACTGAAGGTGTGCAACGGACCCCGCTCATGAGGGCCACGCACCGCCGTCGCCATCATTCAAATAAGCGCCCTACTGAAATCTCAGAAGCGACCTACAGATTTCAGTCATATTTCAGCGCTAGTTTTAAGCCATTCACCCGGTGCGACATCTCATCACCCGACCTTAAGTTGTGGAGACTTGCATGATGAACGACGGTAACGAGTGGCAACTTGCACTTCCCGAGTTTCTGCATGAAGCCGAGAAGCTACTGGCCAAGTCCGAAGAGTGCCTCAGTCATCTGCATATGATCCGCAATGACAGCGACGCGATCGACTGCATGAAAATCAGCCTGATCAAGCTGGCCGAAAAGGCCGACGCCCTGGCGCTGCAGGCCATCAGCGAGTTCTCGCGGCACATCCAGTACCTGATCGCGAATGCCGAAAACCCTCTGCACCTGCATGACCAGGCCCTGGATGCGCTGCATGATTGCCTGACGTTACTGGCCTGGCAGCTGGAACTCATCGACGCCAAGACCGGCCAACTGACCCTGGATGAAACCGAGCAAACGACCTTGATTGCCACGGTCATCCTGCAGATCCCACAAAAAGACTTCAGCACCAAACCGCAACAACGAATGCATCACACGTCCTGAACCAATGACAGGTCGTATTCGCACCCTGAGTTATCTAAAAACGACCGGAATAAATATCAAATAGCCACTAACGGACATATCGATACAAACCAACTTCGATAATACAACTTCCCACTGTTCCAAACTCTGTGGTTACCGCCCGGGTATTTGCCTGGATATAGGCACGGCAAAAGCAAAGTGCCAGGCGACCAACGGTTACAGGGGTGATACTATGCCCCGCTCGAAGTAACTCAACTTCATCATGTATAAAAACGATTCGGCCACGCATTCCACACAAAGCCCTGTCAGCCGCCGTGACCGGTCTTCCCGCAGCGAACCCTCATTGGCTCCATCCGCTATGTACGCCAACTTCAAGTCACTCCTCGCCAGGTCCGTGTCCCGCAGCCATGCTCGACGCCTGGTCCTCGCCTTGTGCCTTGTCTCGCTGCTGCTCAGCCTGTGGACCTTCGCGCGCGCCGAGCCGATGCCGCTGGTGGTGCTGCTGTTGAACCTGGCGATCGTGGTGGTGGTTGGCCTGCAGCAGTGGCGCTCACGCAAGTCCATCAAGTTCCAGCCCCAGGAACTTGCCGACCGCCTGCTGCAGGTGCAGGAAAACGAGCGCCACCGCCTCAGCCGCGAACTGCATGACGATATCGGCCAGCTACTGACCGCCGCCAAGCTGCAAAGCGAGTGGCTCAAACGCCGCCTGCCGGAAGACCTGCAGAGCCAATGCACGGTGCTGTGCAACACCCTCAACGAAACCCTGGCCAAGGTGCGTGACGTCTCCGCCATCCTCAACCCGCGCCAGCTGGCCAGCCTGGGCCTGGAAGCGAGCCTGCGCGCGCACCTGCTCAAGACCCTGGAAAACACCCCGATTCACTGGAGCCTGGAATGCCAGCAACGGCTGACCGGCATCCCGGAAGAAATGGCCGTGGCGGCCTTTCGCATTACCCAGGAAGCGGTGACCAACATGCTACGCCACGCCCAGGCGCGCAATTTGCTGGTACGCCTGCAACGCCTGCCCGAAGGCCTGTCGCTGTTTATCAGCGATGACGGCCTGGGCTTTTCGCCTGCCATCAACCCCGGCCTGGAAGGTCAACGGGGCATGGCCGGCATGTCGGAGCGGATTGATCAGCTGGGGGGCACCTTGTCCGTCAGCAGCCAGCCAGGCAAAGGGACACGGATCGACGCGCTCTTCCCCTGGGCGCCACGCGCCCTCGAACGGGCCAGTTCCCCTAAGGTTCTCGAGTGACCTGCAAATTACTCCTGGTGGATGACCATGCACTGATCCGGGCCGGCGTACGCGCGCTGGTCCAGGACATACCCGGTTATACGGTGATCGGCGAAGCCAGCGATGGCGCACAACTGCTGGAGCAGTTCAGCGCGCTGTTGCCGGATATCGTGCTGCTGGACCTGTCGATGAAGCACACCGGCGGCCTGGATGCCTTGCAGCAACTCAAGCGCGGCTACCCCAAGAGCAAAGTGCTGATCCTGTCGATGCACACCGACCCGGAACTGATCATGTGCGCGCTGGAGTCCGGCGCCCATGGCTACCTGCTCAAGGACACCACCGCCAACGAGCTGGAACACGCGCTGCTGGCCTTGCGCAACAACGAGCGCTACCTGAGCCCGGCGATCGCCCACACCGTGATCAACCAGGCGCTGGTGCGCGGCCAGGGCGCCACCACGCCCGCCGGCCACAGCCATAACCTCACCGCCCGGCAGTTGGAGATCCTGCGCTTGATCGTGCGCGGCAAGTCCACCCGTGAAATCGCCCATGGCCTGGGCCTGAGCATCAAGACCGTGGAAGCGCACCGTTCGCAAATCATGAAGCGCCTGCAGATTTTCGACGTGGCGGGCCTGGTGTTATTCGCGGTGCGCGAGCAGATCATCAGCCTGGACGACTAACGGCGAATTCACCGGCAGGTGCACGCGCAAGGCCTTGGGCACGACCTCGAAGTGCAAGTCGTCGCCTTCCAGCGGCTCGCCGTCGAGGTTGATGTACAGGCCCTGTGCAACCTTGATATTGACCCACGGCAGGCGCGCGCGGACGAACATGGTGTCCAGGCCCCAGCCGTTGGTCATCAGCTCGCGCAGGGTGCCGACCACCTCCTGGGGTGCCGGCAGGATGCTGACGTCCAGCAAGCCATCATCGGCCAATGCCTCCGGGCATAGCACATGCCCTCCCCCGGCCTGGCGCCCGTTGCCGATTCCGAGCGCGAGCAGTTCGCCTTTCCAGTGAAAATCCGGGCCTTCCAGCTCGCCATAGGCGGCCTTCAACTCGCTGAAACGGGTCAAGCCGGTGAACAGGTACGCCGCACCGCCGAGCACCTTCTTCAGGTCCTCGGAGGTGTTGGCGGTGACCTGGCTGCCGAAGCCGCCGGTGGCCATATTGAGGAAGATTTGCCCGCCGACCCGGCCGAGGTCGATTGCCTTGGGCGGCACGTCCAGCAATGCCAGGGCCTGGGCAGGTTCCAGCGGGACCCCGGCGGCGCGGGCGAAGTCGTTGGCGGTGCCCAGGGGCATCAGCACCAGGCTGGCATCGGTGTTGGCCTGGGCCATGGCTTCGGCGACATCGCGCAAGGTGCCGTCGCCACCGCCGGCGATGATGTGCGGGTAGCCGCCGTCCAGCGCTTCATTGACCAGGCGCTGGGCGTCGCCGCCTTCCCATGTGACCCGCACCGCCAGTTCCCAGCCCAGGTCGCGCCGGGCCTGCACGGCCGCGCGCACGTCCTCGTTGAGGGCTTGCTTGCCGTGGAGGATCAACAGTGCCTTGTGGGTGGTCATGGGGGGGGTCTCCTGGGTTCTGAGGTGCTTGAAGGATGTTGACCTTTGGTGGGGAGGAAAAAGTCAGTGGAGGGTGGAAATAATTTGGGGGGGGTTGGGGGGTTGGGGGGCATATCCGTTTTTGCGGTAACGGCGACTTATGGTTCCGCTCTTACAGCGGGTCACTTTTGGAAAAGCCCCAAAAGTAACCAAAAGGGCTCTTGCCCCAACACTCGGCACCTCGCTTACGCTCGGTGTGCCCGTAATCCGACATTGATTTGGGGGGCCGCCGCCACGCGCCATCCATGGCGCGGGGCGGCTAAACCGGCATCCCTGCCGGTTTACCCCCCAAATCAATATCGAATTCCGGCCAGCGTGTTTGATGGGGCGCCTAGATCAAGATCAAGATCAAAAGCAAAAGCACGGCGGCCTTAAAGCCGACCTGAGTGGTTAGATCAAAAGCGGATACGTGTGGGAGCTGGCTTGCCTGCGATGGTCGTTAACGATGACGCGGAAACATCAGAATGTACGCGGCGCACACGTGTTTTTCGCCGGCAAGCCGGCTCCTACGGAGATCAAAAAGCGTACCTACGATGCGAAGCGAGCCGCTTTTGATCTTGATCCTAGGCGCCCCATTAAACACGCTGGCCGAACGCAGGCTTGAAGCCGTGGGTAACCCGGCAGGACGCCGGGTTAGCCGCACTGGGCCAGGGATGGCCCATTGCGGCGGCCCACGGATTCAAGCCGGAGTGAGGGCACACCGAGCCTAGGCGAGGTGCCGAGTGTTGGGGCAAGAGCGTTTTGGTTACTTTTGCGCTGTTCAAAAGTGACCCGCCGTAAGGGCGGAACCAATGTCAGCCACGACCCCAAATCCGGATATACCCCAGGAAGTCAGCCCTTGTGCAACTTACTCATCAACTGCGCCTCAGCCTGGGTCAACCCACACGACTGCGTCAACTCATCCACCGTAGCCCCCATCCCCACCAGCTTGGCAGCCTGGGCAAACGACAGGCTCGAAGGATCACGCTGCTCCAGCTGCGCAAGCTTGTCCGGCAACGGCCCGAGGATCGCGCGCAGTTCATGCACCTCGTCCCCCACCTTCACTGCACTCTGCTGGAAATGGTCGACACGCTTGACCAGCTCCAGGATGCGCCGGTCACGCACGGCATCCCGCTCGGCCTGCTGCACCACCGACTCACGCTGCTGGCGCACATAGCGCAGCAGGAATGCCAAGGTCCCGGCCCACAACAGGGCCAGGATGATCACTGCGGCCTCAAGGAACAATCAGATGCTCTCCAGTTCCGACCATTCTTCTTCGCTCATCATCTTGTCCAGCTCAACCAGAATCAGCAGCTCGCCGTTCTTGTTGCACACGCCCTGGATGAACTTGGCGGATTCTTCATTACCCACGTTCGGTGCGGTTTCCACTTCCGATTGGCGCAGATAAACCACTTCGGCCACGCTGTCGACCATGATCCCGACCACTTGCTTGTCGGCTTCGATGATGACGATACGGGTGTTGTCGTTGACTTCGGTCGGTACCAGGCCGAAACGCTGGCGGGTGTCGATCACCGTCACCACGTTGCCGCGCAGGTTGATGATACCCAGCACGTAGCTTGGCGCACCCGGGACCGGCGCGATTTCGGTGTAGCGCAGCACTTCCTGCACGCGCATCACGTTAATGCCATAGGACTCGTTGTCCAGTTTGAAGGTAACCCATTGCAGGATCGGATCATCCAAACCTTGTGCGGACGCTGACTTATTCATACCCCTGACCCCTTCAAATGCCGCTTCACACGGCGTGTGTGCTTCGCTGACCGCGCAACCGCGCGGCCCTTATTGTTCAATCAACTGCGTTTATTCACCGGCAGCGTCTTGACCGCGCCGCTGGCGATCAACTCGGCCAGCTCGGCGACGTCGAGCAACGCGCACATGTGTTCGATCACGGTGCCCGCCAGCCAAGGCCGTTGGCCCCGGTGGCTGCGCCATTTGATTTCATTCGGGTCCAGGCGCAACGAGCGGCTGACCTGATGCACCGCCAGCCCCCACTCGTAGCCCTGCACCGAGATCACGTATTGCAGGCCCTGGCGAAAATCATCGCGGTAGCGGTCGGGCATCACCCAGCGCGCGGTGTCCAGCACCTTGAGGTTGCCGGCCTGGCTGGGCAGGATGCCGAGGAACCATTCCGGTTGCCCGAACAGCGGCGTCAGTTCCTGGCCTTCCAGGGAATAGATCGAGCCCAGGCACACCAGCGGCACCGCCAGGGTCAACCCGGCGACGTCGAACAACAGGCATTCGAACGGCTCGGCGGCCCAGGCCGGGCGATCATCGCCGGCCACCGGCGGCGGCGTGATGCTGGGCGGCAGGTGCACTTCCACCACCGGCTCGACCACGACAGGGGCAACGACCACCGGCTCGACCACCACGGGCACGACAACTGCCGGGGCGATCGGCACCACCACCGGCGCGGTCACGACCTGCGCATCGCGGGCCTGCTCTTCCAGCACCGCCAACTGGAATTCATCCAGGGTGCTTTCCGGCGCCAGGGCCGGTTCCAATACCAGTATCGGCTGCTCTTCCTCGGTCGCATCCTGCAGCAGGGCATCCAGGTAGGATTCCAGTGCCAGTTGCGGCCGGGTCTTGAGTTCGATGGGACGGTTCATCACGCCACCTGCGCGACAAGCTGCTGGGACAGCAGGTGCTTGAGCAACGCGCGGTAAGCCAGCACGCCACGGCTTTTACCGTCGAACTGCGACGGGGTCAGGCCGGCGCGGCTGGCGTCACGCAGGCGCGTGTCCACCGGGATGTAGCCATTCCAGATGGTGTCCGGGTAGGCATCGCGCAGCACGCGCAAGGTGCCCAGCGACGCCTGGGTGCGACGGTCGAACAGGGTCGGCACGATGCTGAACGGCAGCGCCTGCTTGCGCGAGCGGTTGATCATCGCCAGGGTACTGACCATGCGCTCCAGGCCTTTGACCGCGAGGTGCTCGGTCTGCACCGGGATCACCAGTTGCTGGCTGGCCGCCAAGGCGTTGACCATCAGCACGCCGAGCAACGGCGGGCTGTCGATGATCGCGTAGTCGAAGTCCTGCCACAGTTGCGCCAGGGTCTTGGCGATCACCAGGCCCAGGCCGCTCTGCCCCGGCGACTGGCGCTCGAGGGTGGCCAGCGCGGTGCTCGACGGCAGCAGGGAAATACTCTCGTTGCTGGTGGGCAACAGCAGTTGCCCGGGCAGGTCGGCCGGCACGCTGCCCTTGTGCAGGAACAGGTCGTAGCAGCTGTGCTCCAGCGCATCCGGGTCGTAGCCGAAATAGCTGGTCATGGAGCCATGCGGGTCCAGGTCCACTACGACCACACGCTTGCCCGCCTCGGCCAGCAAACCGGCTAAGGCGATGGAGGTGGTGGTCTTGCCGACTCCACCTTTTTGATTGGCAACTGCCCAGACTCTCATTCGGATGGTTCCTCCCGGCAGGCACAGGCGCGACCGAGACATTGCATAAGGTTATTGAGCCGGCGACGGAGAATTGACGGCACTCTGACGCACCGGCGGCTTTGCAGGGGCCGGTGCAGTTTGTGTGCCAGCCCGCTTCAAGGCCGCGTCCGGTGTTGCATTGGCGGTGCCGGTACCGGTCAGGCTGCGGCGCACATCCAGGTTGCGCGAGACCACCAGTACCACCCGGCGGTTGCGCGCGCGGCCTTCCACCGTGGCGTTGTTGGCCACCGGCTGGAACTCGCCATAGCCCACGGAGGCCAGGCGCCCGGGGTTCACGCCCTGCATCGCGAGCATGCGCACGATGCTCGCGGCCCGCGCCGACGACAGCTCCCAGTTGGTCGGGTACTGCGCGGTGCTGATCGGGAAATTGTCGGTAAAGCCTTCCACGTGGATCGGGTTTTCGAACGGCCTGAGGATCGCCGCCACCTTGTCGATGATGGTGAACGCCTGGTCGCTGGGCATTGCATCGGCACTGGCGAACAGCAGGCTGGAGTTGAGTTCGATCTCCACCCACAACTCATTGCCGCGCACGGTCATCTGGTTGGAACTGATCAGGTCGCCGAACGCGGCGCTGATGTCGTCGGCGATGCTTTTCAGCGGGTCGCTGGTGCCGCCCACGCCGGCGGCGGTTTCATCGCTGTCATTGACCAGCGGCTTGGCCGGGGTCACGGTCTTGGGCCGTTCCTCGCCAATGGGGATCGGCTTCAGGGCACGGTCGGCGTCGTTGAACACCCCGATCAGCGCCTGGGAAATGACTTTGTACTTGCCTTCGTTGATCGACGAGATGGAGTACATCACCACGAAAAACGCGAACAGCAAGGTGATGAAGTCCGCGTAGGACACCAGCCAGCGTTCGTGGTTGACGTGCTCTTCAGGCTCGCGACGGCGACGGCTCACAGGCTGACACCTCTCTGTACGTAAATCATGTGGCCGCTCGCCACAAGTCGATAGCCATGTTCATCAATCCATGAAGCCCTGGAGCTTCAATTCGATCGACCGCGGGTTCTCACCCTCGGCAATCGACAGGATGCCTTCGAGCAACATCTCGCGGTAACGCGACTGGCGCATGGCGATGGACTTGAGCTTGCTGGCCACCGGCAGCAGCACCAGGTTGGCACTCGCGACACCGTAGATGGTGGCCACGAACGCCACTGCAATGCCGCTGCCCAGTTGCGACGGGTCGGCCAGGTTGCCCATCACGTGGATCAGGCCCATCACCGCACCGATAATGCCGATGGTCGGCGCGTAGCCGCCCATGCTTTCAAAGACTTTGGCAGCGTTGATGTCGCGGCTTTCCTGGGTGTAGAAATCCACTTCCAGGATGCTGCGGATCGCTTCCGGCTCGGCGCCGTCCACCAGCAGTTGCAGGCCTTTGCGCGCGTAGCTGTCGGGCTCGGCATCGGCCACGCCTTCCAGGCCGAGCAGGCCTTCCTTGCGGGCGGTGAGGCTCCAGTTGACCACGCGGTCGATGCCGCCGGGCAGGTCCACGCGTGGCGGGAAAATAATCCACACCAGGATCTGCATGGCGCGCTTGAACGAACTCAAGGGCGACTGCAACAGGGCCGCGCCGACCGTGCCGCCGATCACGATCAAGGCCGCCGGGCCGTTGGCCAGGGCGCCGAGGTGGCCGCCTTCGAGGTAGTTGCCGCCGATGATCGCGACAAACGCCATGATGATGCCGATCAGGCTCAATACATCCATCAGAGGCAGGCCTCCACCAGATGCTTGCCGATCTCGTCCAGGCTGTAGACGGCGTCGGCCAGGTCAGCCTTGACGATCGCCATCGGCATGCCATAGATCACGCAGCTGGCTTCGTCCTGGGCCCAGATCGCGCTGCCGCCCTGCTTGAGCAGGCGTGCGCCTTCACGGCCATCGGCGCCCATGCCGGTGAGCACCACCGCCAGAACTTTGTCGCCGTAGGACTTGGCCGCCGAACCGAAGGTGATGTCCACGCACGGCTTGTAGTTGAGGCGCTCGTCGCCCGGCAGGATTTTGATCGCACCACGCCCGTCGACCATCATCTGCTTGCCACCCGGCGCCAGCAGCGCCAGGCCTGGACGCAGGATGTCGCCATCCTCGGCTTCCTTGACGCTGATGCGGCAGAGCTTGTCCAGGCGTTCGGCAAAGGCCTTGGTGAAGGCCGCCGGCATGTGCTGGATCAACACGATCGGCGCCGGGAAGTTGGCCGGCAATTGCGTCAACACGCGCTGCAAGGCCACCGGGCCGCCGGTGGAAGTACCGATGGCGACCAGCTTGTAGGCCTTGCGCTTGGGCGCGGGCGAATGGGCGCTGGGCGCCGGAGCGCGGACCGGGGCCACGGCAGGCCGAGCCACCGGGGCGGGCGCAGGCGCAGGTCGACCAAACGCAGGGGCCGGGGCCGGCGCCGCAACCGGTGCAGGTGCAGGTGCAGGCGTGCTGAACAGGCTGCGACGGTTACTGCGGGAAATGCTGTGGACTTTCTCGCACAGCAGTTGCTTGACCTTCTCGGGGTTGCGCGAGATGTCTTCGAAATTCTTCGGCAGGAAGTCCACCGCGCCGGCATCCAGCGCATCCAGGGTGACCCGGGCGCCTTCGTGGGTGAGCGAGGAGAACATCAACACCGGGGTCGGGCAGCGCTGCATGATGTGACGGACAGCCGTGATGCCATCCATCATCGGCATCTCGTAGTCCATGGTGATCACGTCGGGCTTCAACGCGATAGCCTGATCGATCGCCTCTTTGCCGTTGGTGGCCGTGCCGATCACTTGAATCGTTGGATCGGCGGAAAGAATTTCCGAGACGCGGCGGCGGAAGAAACCCGAATCGTCCACCACCAGGACCTTGACTACCATAAACACTCCGTTAGACGGGGCGGGCAAACCGCCCTGCCCCACCAGAATCAAATACGCCGAGCGGCGTAACGCTTGAGCATGCTCGGAACATCCAGAATCAGCGCGATCCGACCGTCACCGGTGATGGTCGCACCCGACATGCCCGGGGTTCCCTGCAGCATTTTGCCCAAAGGCTTGATAACCACTTCTTCCTGGCCCACCAGTTGATCGACCACGAAGCCGATACGCTGGGTGCCCACGGAGAGAATCACCACATGGCCTTCGCGCTGCTCTTCATGCTTGGCCGATGCCACCAGCCAGCGCTTGAGGTAGAACAGTGGCAACGCCTTGTCGCGCACGATCACCACTTCCTGGCCGTCCACCACGTTGGTGCGCGACAGGTCGAGGTGGAAAATTTCGTTGACGTTGACCAGCGGGAAGGCGAAGGCCTGGTTGCCCAGCATCACCATCAGGGTCGGCATGATCGCCAGGGTCAACGGCACCTTGATGACGATCTTCGAACCCTGGCCCTTGGTCGAGTAGATGTTGATCGAGCCGTTGAGCTGGCTGATCTTGGTCTTCACCACGTCCATGCCGACGCCACGGCCGGACACGTCGGAAATCTCGGTCTTGGTCGAGAAGCCCGGGGCGAAGATCAGGTTGTAGCACTCGGTGTCGGTCAGGCGGTCGGCGGCGTCCTTGTCCATCACGCCACGCTTGACCGCGATATTGCGCAGGATGGTCGGGTCCATGCCCTTGCCGTCATCGGTGATCGACAGCAGGATGTGGTCACCCTCCTGCTCGGCCGCCAGAATCACTTTGCCGTTGCGCGACTTGCCCGAAGCTTCGCGCTCTTCCGGGGTTTCGACGCCGTGGTCGACGGCGTTGCGCACCAAGTGGACCAGCGGATCGGCCAGGGCCTCGACCAGGTTCTTGTCGAGGTCGGTCTCTTCGCCCACCAGTTCCAGGTTGATCTCTTTCTTGAGCTGGCGTGCCAGGTCGCGAACCAGGCGCGGGAAGCGCCCGAAGACTTTCTTGATCGGCTGCATCCGCGTCTTCATCACGGCGGTCTGCAGGTCGGCGGTGACCACGTCGAGGTTCGACACGGCCTTTTGCATGGCTTCATCGCCACTGCTCAGGCCCAGGCGCACCAGGCGGTTACGCACCAGCACCAGTTCGCCGACCATGTTCATGATGTCGTCCAGGCGCGCGGTATCGACGCGCACGGTGGTTTCGGCTTCACTGGCCGGCTTCTCGGCCACGGCAGCGGCCGGCGCGCGAGCAGCAGCCGGGGCGGCGGCAGGTGCCGGGGCCGGCTTGGCAGCAGCAGGTGCAGCGGCCTTGGCCGGCGCCGGTTTGGCCGCCACCGGGGTGGCGGTCGCGGCAGCTGCCGGAGCCACTTCGCTGAACTTGCCCTTGCCGTGCAATTCGTCGAGCAGGGATTCGAACTCGTGGTCGCTGATCAGACCGTCGCCCGCAGGTTCTGCCGCAGCGGACGGCGCAGTGGCAGTCGCGGCGACTTCCGGCAAGGCGTCGGCCGCGAAGGTGCCTTTGCCATGCAGTTGGTCGAGCAGTGCTTCGAATTCGTCATCGGTGATGTCGGTGCTGGTCGACGCGGCAGGCGCATCCACAGCGGCGGCAGGGGCCACGGCGTCGGCCGCAAACTGGCCTTTGCCGTGCAACTGGTCGAGCAGGGATTCAAATTCTGCGTCGGTAATGTCTTCGCTGGTCGGCGCTTGTGGCGCGGCTGCAGCAGGCGCTTCAGCCTCGGCTTTCACCGCGTTGAGGGAGTTGAGCAACTGCTCGAACTCGCTGTCCGTCACATCCGCTTCAGGCTCTGCCACAGGCGCAGGCTCAGCCTGCGCCACGGGCGCTGCCGAGGTGTCGGCCGGCTCTGCCAGGCGCGCCAGGGCGGCGAGCAGTTCCGGGGTGGCCGCAGTGATCGGGGCACGTTCGCGGACTTCGCTGAACATGCCGTTGACCGCATCCAGTGCTTCGAGAATCACGTCCATCAATTCCGAGTCAACGTGACGCTCACCCTTGCGCAGGATGTCGAACACGTTCTCGGCGATGTGGCAGCACTCCACCAGCTCATGGAGCTGGAGGAAGCCGGCGCCCCCTTTTACAGTGTGAAAACCGCGAAAAATTGCATTGAGCAGGTTCGCATCATCCGGACGGCTTTCCAGCTCGACCAGTTGCTCGGACAGTTGCTCTAAAATTTCGCCGGCCTCTACAAGGAAATCCTGAAGGATTTCTTCATCGGCGCCGAAGCTCATGTGGGTGCTCCTTAGAAGCCTAAACTGGATAACAGGTCATCTACGTCATCCTGACCTGACACAACGTCTTCACGTTTATCGGCATGAATCTGCGGACCTTCACCCTTGGCGAGATGTTTTTGTGGATCTTTTTCCGAGAGGATCGCTTCACGGTCATGTTCGATGCCGGCAAAACGGTCTACCTGGCCGGCCATGAGCACCAGTTTGAGCAGGTTGCTTTCCACTTCGGTGACCAACTGGGTCACACGCTTGATCACCTGGCCGGTGAGGTCCTGGTAATCCTGGGCCAGCAGAATGTCATTGAGGTTGCTGGAAACCGTGCGGTTTTCCTGCTCGCTGCGTGACAAGAATCCGTCGACCCGACGCGCCAGTTCCCGAAATTCCTCAGCCCCCACCTCGCGGCGCATGAAGCGGCCCCAATCGTGGCTCAGGGCCTGGGCTTCGGTGGCCATGCCATTGACCAGGGGCGTGGCGTTTTCCACCAGGTCCATGGTGCGATTGGCCGCTGCTTCAGTCAGCCTGACCACATAGGACAGGCGTTCGGTCGCGTCGGTGATTTGCGAAATTTCTTCGGCCTGGGGCATGTGCGGGTCAATCTGGAAATTGACAATCGCACTGTGCAGCTCGCGTGTGAGCTTGCCCACTTCCTGATACAGGCCGCGGTCACGGGTCTGGTTGAGCTCATGGATTAACTGCACCGCGTCGCCGAACTGGCCTTTTTCAAGGCTGTCGACCAACTGGTGAGCATGCTTTTTCAGGGTCGACTCAAAGTCTCCCTGTGACGTTTCTTTATGCTCCATAGCTCCCCCGCGATGGCATTAGCCGTGGATGCGTTCGAAGATTTTTTCGATCTTCTCTTTCAAGGCCAATGCAGTGAATGGCTTGACCACGTAACCGTTGACCCCGGCTTGGGCGGCTTCGATGATCTGCTCACGCTTGGCTTCGGCGGTCACCATCAGCACGGGAAGGCTGCGCAGTTTTTCGTCGGCGCGCACATGGCGCAGCAAGTCGATACCGGTCATGCCCGGCATGTTCCAGTCCGTTACCAGAAAGTCGATGCTCCCGCTGTTGAGGATCGGAATCGCCGTAATGCCGTCATCCGCCTCGACCGTGTTAGTGAACCCAAGGTCACGCAACAGGTTTTTTATGATCCGCCGCATCGTTGAGAAGTCATCAACGATGAGGATTTTCATGTTCTTGTCCAATTCGACCTCCAAGCAGTCTTAAACGCGCCCAGCACCTGGACGCGCCATTTCAATCAACAGGCATTACACAAAAAGGACTGCCGGGGGCACCACGGGCCGATCCCGCGAGGGTCAATCACCCTCGCGGTGTGGTTTGCAGTGCTCCCCAACACTGCCTGTCAGCGCGCTCGCCACTCTCCCAAACGCCCCCGCAAGCGGGCTGCGCACTGGCTGTGCAACTGGCTGACCCGCGATTCGCTGACTCCCAGGACCTCACCGATTTCCTTGAGGTTCAGCTCTTCATCGTAGTACAGCGCCAACACCAGTCGCTCACGCTCCGGCAAATTGGCAATCGCGTCCGCCAACGCACCCTGGAAGCGTTCATCCTCCAGGTCGCGCGACGGCTCCAGATGAGCACTCGCGCCGTCCTCGTGCAGCCCTTCGTGTTCGCCGTCCTGCAACAGGTCGTCGAAACTGAACAGGCGGCTGCCCAAGGTATCGTTCAAAATCCCGTAGTAATCGTCGAGACTCAATTGGAGTTCGGCCGCAACTTCGTGATCTTTAGCGTCGCGACCGGTTTTTGCTTCAATTGCGCGAATTGCGTCACTGACCATGCGCGTATTGCGATGCACCGAACGCGGCGCCCAGTCACCTTTACGCACTTCATCGAGCATCGCGCCACGGATGCGGATACCCGCATACGTCTCGAAACTCGCGCCCTTGCTCGCGTCGTATTTGGTCGACACTTCGAGCAGGCCGATCATGCCCGCCTGGATCAGGTCTTCGACCTGGACGCTGGCGGGCAGGCGTGCCAGCAAGTGATAAGCGATGCGCTTGACCAGCGGCGCATAGCGCTCGATCAATTCACCCTGGCTGTCACGTGCCGATTTCTTGTAAAGGTTGTAGCCGCTGGATGTCATAGCACCGGTCCTGCGCTCGTCTGATGCACCAATCGCTCGACGAAAAACTCCAGATGCCCCCGAGGGTTGGCAGGCAACGGCCAGGTATCGACCTTCTGGGCAATAGCCTTGAACGCCAAGGCGCATTTGGAACGAGGGAACGCTTCGTAGACTGCACGCTGCTTTTGCACAGCCTTGCGTACACACTCGTCGTAGGGAACTGCGCCGACGTATTGTAAGGCGACATCGAGGAAGCGATCCGTGACCTTGGTCAACTTGGCGAACAGATTGCGCCCTTCCTGTGGACTCTGGGCCATGTTGGCCAGCACGCGGAAGCGGTTCATGCCGTAGTCACGGTTAAGCAGTTTGATCAGGGCATAGGCGTCGGTGATCGAGGTGGGTTCATCGCAGACCACCAACAGGACTTCCTGCGCAGCGCGCACGAAGCTGACCACGGACTCGCCGATCCCGGCGGCGGTGTCGATCACCAGCACGTCGAGGTTGTCGCCGATATCGCTGAACGCCTGGATCAGGCCGGCATGCTGCGCCGGGCTCAGGTGCACCATGCTCTGGGTGCCGGAGGCGGCCGGCACGATGCGGATACCGCCAGGGCCCTGCAGCAGCACGTCGCGCAGCTCGCAGCGCCCTTCGATCACATCGGCAAGCGTGTGTTTGGGCGTCAGCCCCAGCAGAACGTCGACGTTCGCCAGCCCCAGGTCAGCATCCAGCAGCATGACGCGACGGCCAAGCTCTGCCAGGGCCAGGGACAAATTCACTGACACGTTAGTTTTCCCGACGCCACCTTTGCCGCCGGTCACCGCGATCACCTGTACGGGATGCATGCTGCCCATTTTATTTCTTTACCTTGTCTTGCTTAGACGCAGGCTACATGGCTTGGCCGCGTGAATCGCTTGCAGACCATCGATGTAGGTACATTTCACGGTGTTCATCCTGCCCTCAACCCACCCGCTTTGCCGGGCTGTGATAGAGGTCGGCGAACATATCGGCCATCGCTTCCTCGCTAGGCTCTTCTTGCATTTGCACGCTGACTGCACGGCTGACCAACTGATGACGGCGCGGCAGATGCAGATCATCCGGAATCCGCGGGCCGTCGGTCAGGTAGGCGACCGGCAACTCATGACTGATGGCCAGGCTCAACACCTCGCCCAGGCTCGCGGTTTCGTCGAGCTTGGTGAGGATGCAGCCGGCCAGGCCGCAGCGTTTGTAGCTATGGTACGCAGCGGTAAGAACCTGTTTCTGGCTGGTGGTTGCAAGCACCAGGTAATTTTTCGACTTGATGCCGCGCCCGGCCAGGCTTTCCAGCTGCATGCGCAACGCCGGGTCGCTGGCTTGCAGGCCGGCGGTATCGATCAGCACCACGCGCTTGCGCAGCAGCGGGTCGAGGGCGTTGGCCAGGGATTGGCCCGGGTCGACATGGGTCACCGACACATTGAGGATCCGACCCAAGGTCTTGAGCTGCTCCTGGGCACCGATACGGTAGCTGTCCATGCTCACCAGCGCGATATTCTGCGCGCCGTACTTGAGCACGTAACGGGCGGCCAGCTTGGCCAGGGTGGTGGTCTTGCCCATGCCGGCAGGGCCGACCATGGCGATCACACCGCCCTCTTCCAGCGGCTCGATTTCCGGGGTGACGATCATCCGCGCCAAGTGGGCCAGCAACATGCGCCAGGCCTGGCGAGGTTCTTCGATTTCAGTGGTCAGGGCCAGCAGGTCGCGCGACAACGGGCCGGACAGGCCGATGCGTTGCAGGCGACGCCACAGGTTGGCCTGTTGCGGCTTGCTGCCTTGCAGCTGGTTCCAGGCGAGGGAGCCGAGTTGCACTTCCAGCAGCTCGCGCAGGCCATTGAGTTCAAATCGCATCGAGTCGAACACGCGCTGGTCGACTGCGGCGGCCGGGGCCGGCGCTGCAGGACGCGGGGGTTCAACGAAGGTCGGCTCGACCAGCGGCTCGGCAGCGGTCAGCGGCAGGCCGGCGAACAACTGGCGGTTGGTGGTGGCGTCGCTGTCGCCACGCATGCTCAGTTCGGCCTGGGCCGAGACAATGCGCGAGGCCGTCTTGCGCAGCTCGTCTTCGAGTTCCATGTTCGGGACGCGCGGGGCCAGGGCCTGGGGAGTGTAATCCAGGGCAGCCGTCAGCTCGACACCGCCGGCAATACGACGGTTACCGATAATCGCGGCGTCGGCGCCCAGCTCATCACGAACCAGTTTCATGGCCTGACGCATATCGGCGGCGAAAAAACGCTTAACTTGCATAACCCACTACCCTCAGCCGTTGGGCCCTACTGTCGCGACGATAGTCACTTGCTTGTTGTCAGGAATTTCCTGATAAGCCAAAACGTGCAAATTCGGTACTGCCAGGCGCCCAAACCGCGACAACATCGCCCGGACGGGGCCGGCCACCAGCAGGATCACTGGTTGGCCCTGCATTTCCTGGCGCTGCGCGGCATCGATCAACGAACGCTGCAGCTTCTCAGCCATGCTTGGCTCCAGCAGAACGCCCTCTTCCTGGCCTTGTCCTGCCTTCTGAATACTATTGAGCAATATTTGTTCCAACCTTGGTTCCAAGGTGATCACAGGCAGCTCAGAGTCAAGCCCTACAATGCTTTGGACGATTGCGCGCGACAATCCGACGCGCACCGCAGCCACCAGGGCGGCAGTATCTTGACTCTTGGCGGCATTGTTGGCGATAGCCTCGGCAATGCTGCGGATATCGCGTACCGGCACCTGCTCGGCCAGCAGCGCCTGCAGCACCTTGAGCAGTTGCGACAGCGACAGCACGCCCGGCACCAGTTCTTCGGCGAGTTTTGGCGAGGCTTTGCCAAGCAAACCCATCAATTGCTGGACTTCTTCGTGGCCGATCAGCTCATGGGAGTGCTTGTACAGAATCTGGTTGAGGTGGGTGGCGACCACGGTACTGGCGTCCACCACGGTGTAGCCCAGGGACTGCGCCTGGCTGCGTTGGCTGATTTCGATCCACACCGCGTCCAGGCCAAAAGCCGGATCTTTGGCGGTAATGCCGTTGAGACTGCCGAATACCTGCCCCGGGTTGATCGCCAGTTCGCGATCCGGGTAGATCTCGGCTTCGGCCAGGATCACCCCCATCAGGGTCAGGCGGTAGGCGCTGGGGGCCAGGTCGAGGTTGTCGCGGATATGCACGGTGGGCATCAGGAAGCCCAGGTCCTGCGAGAGCTTCTTGCGCACCCCCTTGATCCGCGCGAGCAATTGGCCACCCTGGTTGCGGTCGACCAGCGGGATCAGGCGGTAGCCGACTTCCAGGCCGATCATGTCGATTGGAGTCACGTCGTCCCAGCCCAACTCCTTGGTTTCCTGGGCCCGGGCCGGCGACGGCAGCAGTTCCTGCTGGCGCGCGATTTCCTGCTGGGCCTGGACCTTGACCGCGTTCTGCTTCTTCCAGAACAGGTAGGCACCGCCGGCCGCCATGGCCGCCATGCTCAGGAACGACACGTGGGGCATGCCCGGCACGATGCCCATGATCGCCATGATGCCCGCCGCCACGGCCAGGGCCTTGGGCGAGGCGAACATCTGGCGACTGATCTGCTTGCCCATGTCTTCGGAGCCCGAAGCACGGGTCACCATGATCGCGGCAGCTGTGGATAACAACAGTGATGGCAATTGCGCCACTAAACCGTCACCAATGGTCAGCAAGGCGTACACCTTGCCGGCATCGCCGAAGGTCATGCCGTGCTGGAAGATCCCGACCGCCATGCCGCCGATCAGGTTGATGAACAGAATCAGCAGGCCGGCGATGGCGTCACCGCGCACGAATTTGCTGGCACCGTCCATGGAGCCGTAGAACTCGGCTTCCTGGGCCACTTCCAGACGGCGCGACTTGGCCTGGTTCTGGTCAATGAGGCCGGCGTTGAGGTCGGCGTCGATGGCCATCTGTTTGCCGGGCATGGCGTCGAGGGTAAAGCGCGCGCTCACCTCGGAAATACGCCCGGCGCCCTTGGTCACCACCACGAAGTTGATGATCATGAGGATCGCGAAGACCACGATACCCACCACGTAGTTGCCGCCGATCACCACCTCACCGAAGGCCTGGATCACCTTACCGGCGGCGGCGTGGCCGTCCTGGCCGTGGAGCATCACCACGCGCGTCGACGCCACGTTGAGCGCCAGGCGCAACAGGGTCGCCACCAGCAGGATGGTCGGGAATACCGCAAAATCCAGCGGTCGCAGAGCGTATACGCAGACCAGCAACACCACCACGGACAGGGCAATGTTGAAGGTGAAGAACACGTCCAGCAGGAACGGCGGCATCGGCAACATCATCATTGCCAGCATCACCAGCAACAACAACGGCACACCCAGATTGCCCCGCGAGAGGTCAGTCAGGGTCGTACGGGCCGTGCCGAGCATTTGAGAGCGATCCACCACCGGTATTCCTCGTTTCCTTGAAGCAAACTTTTGACGCCGGGAGGCGTCCTGGAGGCGGTATTGCAAGAAGCCTTCCAACTTTGGTTTCAGGGCGACGATCGTCGAGGGGAACGCGTTTCAAATGCAGGAGCTTGCCTGCGGTGGCGGTGTACCGGTCACCTGAAGGGCCAGGCTGAGCTCAGTCATCGCAGGCAAGCCAGCTCCCACATTATTGGTCGGTGGACACACCGCCAACAGCCAGGCATGCATGCCGCTAGATAAGTTTGATATGGAACGCATACACCCCTTGAGGGCAATGGATCCTCACGAACTGCACGCGCAAGCCTTTCTTGAGCCAGATGCCGGCTGAGCCGGTGCGATCCACATGCACCGGCTCGTCGTCGCCATCCAGCGCAATCAGGCCTTTTCCGGTTTTTCGGCTGTAGGATTTGATCGTTCCCGTCACCGCTTCCATCACTACGCCCTCTGCATCGCTGGATGACCTGTGCACAGTAGGGAGCCATGGAAGCGCGAGAGGACGGCGCTGGCTACTGTCAAAGTTGACAGGTAGACGAGGGTTGCCGACGAGTGGTAGCGGTCGAAGCGGGCAGGCTTGTTGTAGCGAACGCATTCACTGTGGTGAGCGGGCTTGCCCCGCGCTGGGCTGCGAAGCAGCCCTGAAACCTGGCGACTCGGTCTGACTGTTGGACCGCGGTGGCTGGATTGGGAGCGCTTCGCACTCCAACGCGGGGCAAGCCCGCTCGCCACAAAAAGCCCGCGACCCACAACAAGCCTTATCACCACAAAAAGCCCGCTACCCACAACAAGCCCGCTCACCACAAAGAGCGCATCAGCCGAGCAGTCAGGAATCGCGGCGCAGCTCCGGCGGAATGGGCAGGTCCTTGAGCGGATCGGGCCGCTTGCCCTTGCCCGCGCGGTACTGGCGAATCTGATAGACATACGCCAACACCTGGGCCACGGCCAGGTACAGCCCGGCGGGGATTTCCTGGTCGAGGTCGGTGGAGTAGAAGATCGATCGTGCCAGCTCCGGCGATTCCAGCAGCAGGATGTCGTTGGCCACGGCGATTTCGCGGATTTTAAGCGCGGTGAAGTCGCTGCCCTTGGCCAGCAGCATCGGCGCGCCGCCCTTCTCCGGGTCGTACTTGAGGGCCACGGCGTAGTGCGTCGGGTTGGTGATGACCACGTCGGCGTCGGGCACCGAGGCCATCATCTTGCGCTGCGACATTTCCCGCTGCAGCTGGCGAATGCGCTGCTTGACCTCGGGACGACCCTCTTGGTCCTTGTGCTCGTCGCGGACTTCCTGCTTGGTCATCAGCAGTTTCTTGTGGCTTTCCCACAGCTGGATCGGCGCATCCACCGCCGCGATGATGATCAACCCGGCCGCCATCCACAGCGCACTCCAGCCGACCACCTGCACACTGTGGATGATTGCCGACTCCAGCGGTTCGTGGGCGATGCGCAGCAAATCGTCGATATCCGACGACAACACCGTCAAGGCCACGAATAGAATCAGGATGAACTTGGCCAACGCCTTGAGCAGCTCCACCAGCGCCTTGGCGGAAAACATGCGCTTGAGCCCGGCCGCCGGGTTCATCCGGCTGAACTTGGGCGCCATGCTGCCGGCGGCGAACAACCAGCCGCCCAGGGCGACCGGGCCGATCAAGGCGGCCAGCAGCAAAGTGATCAGAATCGGCTGCACCGCCAGGATCGCGATTTTGCCCGAGTGCAGCAGGTATTGACCCATCGAATCGGGATTGAGCAGCACCTCGCGTGGCAAGGTGAAGTTGTGCTTCATCAACTCCAGCAAGTCCAACGCCAGGCCGCCGCCGTAAATCAGCAAGCCGCCCGCGCCGGCCATCATGGTCGCAACGGTATTCAGCTCTTTGGAGCGCGCAATCTCGCCCTTTTCCCTGGAGTCCTTTTTGCGTTTCTCCGTGGGGTCTTCTGTTTTGTCCTGACCACTCTCGCTCTCGGCCATGGCTCAGCGCGCCCGTGCCAGATCACGTAAGAACTGCAGGGCGTCGGTCGCCAGCGGTTGATACTGATTGAGAATGTCAGCCAGGCCGACCCAGAAAATCCCCATGCCCAACACCAGGGTCAACGGGAAGCCGATCGAGAAGATGTTCAGTTGCGGCGCCGCGCGGGTCATCACGCCGAACGCGATGTTGACCACCAGCAACGCGGTGATTGCCGGCAGCACCAGCAACAGCGAGGCGCCCAGCACCCAACCGAGGCGCCCGACCACTTCCCAGAAATGATTGACCACCAGGCCCGAGCCCACCGGCAAGGTGGTGAAGCTTTCGGTCAGCACCTCGAACACCACCAGGTGGCCATTCATGGCCAGGAACAGCAACGTCACCAGCATGGTCAGGAACTGCCCGATCACCGCTGCCGACACGCCGTTGGTGGGGTCGACCATGGACGCGAAGCCCATGCCCATCTGGATCGAGATGATTTGCCCGGCAATCACGAATGCCTGGAAGAACAGCTGCAGGGAGAAGCCCAGCAACGCGCCGATCAGGATCTGCTCGGCGATCAACATCAGCGCACTGAGGTCCAGCGCATTGACCGGCGGCATGGCCGGCAAGCCCGGCGTGATCACCACGGTAATCGCCACCGCGAAGTACAGGCGCACGCGACGCGGGACCAGGGTGGTGCCGAACACCGGCATGCTCATCAGCACCGCCGTCACGCGAAACAGCGGCAGGATGAAGGAGGCCACCCAGGTGCTGATCTGGGTGTCGGTCAATGCCAGCAAAGACTGCATCGGGTCAGCCGATCAACTGCGGAATACTGCCGTACAACTGCAGGATGTATTCCATGAAGGTCTGCACCAGCCAGGGACCGGCAACGATCAGGGTGATCAGCATCACCAGCAAGCGCGGAAGGAAGCTCAAGGTCTGTTCGTTGATCTGGGTCGCGGCCTGGAACATCGCCACCAGCAGGCCGACCAACAGGCTCGGCACCACCAGCACGGCGACCATCATGGTGGTCAGCCACAGCGCTTCACGGAACAGGTCGACGGCAACTTCTGGGGTCATGGCCCTACACTCCGCCGAAACTGCCGGCCAGGGTGCCGATAATCAGCGCCCAGCCGTCCACCAGCACAAACAGCATGATCTTGAACGGCAACGAGATGATCAGCGGCGACAGCATCATCATCCCCATGGCCATCAGCACGCTCGCCACCACCAGGTCGATGATCAGGAACGGGATAAAGATCATGAAGCCGATCTGGAACGCGGTCTTCAGCTCCGACGTGACAAACGCCGGGACCAGGATGGTCAGCGGCGCCTGGTCCGGGGTGGCGATGTCAGTGCGCTTGGACAGGCGCATGAACAGCTCGAGGTCGCTGGAGCGGGTCTGCGACAGCATGAAGTCCTTGATCGGGCCCTGGGCCTTGTCGATCGCGTCCTGGGCGGTCATTTTTTCCGCCAGGTAAGGCTGCAGGGCTTGCTGGTTCACCTTATCGAACACCGGCGCCATGATGAACAGCGTCAGAAACAAGGCCATGCCGGTGAGGATCTGGTTCGACGGCGTCTGCTGCAGGCCCAGGGCCTGGCGCAGGATCGAGAACACAATGATGATCCGCGTGAAGCTGGTCATCAGCATCACGAACGCCGGGATAAAGCTCAGCGCGGTCATGATCAGCAGGATCTGCAGACTGACCGAATACTCCTGGGCCCCCGCCGCGTTGGTGCCCAGCGTAATCGCCGGGATCGACAACGGGTCGGCGCCGAACGCCAGTGGCGCGGCCAGCAACAGCATGAGCGTCAACAAAACGCGCATTACTTCTTATCCTTCTGATCCTTGCCCAGCAACTCCATCAGGCGCTGGGCGAATTCCGGTGTGGTGGCCTGGGTCTGGGCCACGTCCACCGGCGTCTTGAGCACATGCAACGGGGTGATGCGGCCGGGGGTGAGGCCCAGCAGGATCTGTTCCCCACCGACCTGCACCAGCACCAGCCGATCACGCGGGCCGAGGGCGCGCGAGCCGATCATTTCGATCACCTGGGCGTTGCCCGGCCCGACGTTCTGCACGCGGCGCATCAGCCAGGCCAGCACGAAGATCAGCCCGACCACCAGCAACAACCCCAATACCAACTGGGTCAACTGGCCGCCGATGCCGCTGCTCACCACTGGCGCCGCAGCCGCCGCTTGCGCGACCGGCTCAGCCGCCAAGGCGCTCAATGGCAGCGCCGACAACAGTCCCGCCATCGAATACTTCATCTCAGCGCAACTTCTTGATGCGTTCGCTCGGGCTGATCACGTCGGTCAGGCGGATGCCGAACTTCTCGTTGACCACCACCACTTCGCCGTGGGCGATCAGCGTGCCGTTGACCAGCACGTCCAAGGGCTCACCGGCCAGGCGGTCGAGCTCGATCACCGAGCCCTGGTTGAGCTGCAGCAGGTTGCGGATGTTGATTTCGGTGCTGCCGACTTCCATCGAGATCGAGACCGGGATGTCGAGGATCACATCCAGGTTCGGGCCATCGAGGGTCACCGGGTCGTTGTTCTTCGGCACGCTGCCGAATTCTTCCATCGGCAGGCGATTGCCGACCGGTGCGGTGGCCGCGTCGGCCGCCAGCAGTGCGTCGATATCGTCCTGGCCAACATCGCCGGTTTCTTCCAGGGCAGCTGCCCATTCGTCAGCCAGGGCCTGGTCTTCGGCGGAAGTGTTTTCGTGTTCGGTAGCCATTACATGTCCTCGGCGGAGCAAACATTCATAAATTAGGGATCAGCGACGGTTGATCGGCTCAACCACTTGCAAAGCCAGGTTGCCCTTGTGGGACCCCAGCTTGACCTTGAACGACGGCACGCCATTGGCGCGCATGATCATTTCTTCCGGCAACTCGACCGGGATCACGTCCCCCGGCTGCATGTGTAAAATATCTCGCAGACGCAACTGGCGACGGGCCACGGTGGCGCTCAGGGGCACGTCGACGTCGAGCAGGTCTTCGCGCAGGGCCTTGACCCAGCGTTCGTCCTGGTCGTCGAGGTCGGACTGGAAGCCCGCATCGAGCATCTCGCGCACCGGTTCGATCATCGAGTACGGCATGGTCACGTGCAGGTCGCCGCCACCGCCATCGAGTTCGATGTGGAAGGTCGACACCACGATGGCCTCACTGGGGCCGACGATGTTGGCCATGGCCGGGTTCACTTCCGAGTTGATGTACTCGAAATTGACTTCCATGATCGCCTGCCAGGCTTCCTTCAAGTCGATGAAGGCTTGCTCCAGCACCATGCGCACCACCCGCAGTTCGGTCGGGGTGAATTCACGGCCTTCGATCTTGGCGTGACGGCCGTCGCCGCCGAAGAAGTTGTCCACCAGCTTGAACACCAGCTTGGCGTCGAGGATGAACAGCGCGGTGCCGCGCAGCGGCTTGATCTTGACCAGGTTGAGGCTGGTGGGCACGTACAGCGAGTGCACGTATTCACCGAACTTCATCACCTGCACGCCGCCCACCGCCACGTCCGCCGAGCGGCGCAGCATGTTGAACATGCTGATACGGGTGTAGCGGGCAAAACGCTCGTTGATCATTTCCAGGGTCGGCATGCGTCCACGGACGATGCGATCCTGGCTTGTGAGGTCATAACTTTTGACGCTGCCGGGTTCGGCAGCCATTTCGGTCTGTACCAGACCATCGTCCACGCCATGCAGCAGCGCGTCGATTTCATCCTGGGACAGCAGGTCTTGCACGGCCATGTCGTGATCCTACTGCAATACGAAGTTAGTGAAGAGCGCCTGTTCGACCACCACTTTGCCGAGCTCTTTCTGGGCCACTTCCTGCACGCTGGCAGTGACCTTCTGGCGCAGCATTTCCTGGCCCACCGGGGTGGCCAGGGTGTCGAAGCTCTGTCCGGAGAACAGCATCACCAGGTTGTTGCGGATCACCGGCATATGCACCTTGAGGGCATCCAGGTCCGCCTGGTTACGCGCCAGCAAGGTGATGCTCACCTGCAGGTAGCGTTGACGCCCGTTCTGGTTGAAGTTGGCGACAAAGGCCGGGAGCATCGGCTCGAAGATTGCCGGTTGCTTGACGTTACTGGCGGTTTCGGCGGCGGGTGCCGGTTTGCTTGCACTGCTGTGCATGATGTACCAGGTGCCACCCACCGAGGCGCCGATGGCCAGGAGCAGGCCCAGGACTATCAACAGGATAAGCTTGAGCTTTCCTTTGCCTGCGGGTGCTTTTGCTGCGTCGTCGCTCTTCGCCATGCCAATAATCCGTCACTATTCGGGGATTCATAGATCTACGGAAAGGCAAGAGCAAGTGTTATGCCAGAGTTGTCTGGTAATTCAGGAAGAGAGAACACTGCAAATCAAATGTGGGAGCGGGCTTGCTCGCGAAGGCGGTGTGTCAGTCAGCACACATGCAAACTGACACACCGCCTTCGCGAGCAAGCCCGCTCCCACATTTTGGCCTGTGCCAGGCTCAGGATCAGGCGTAGTAGTCGACGGCGCTGGAGCCGATCACGGTAGACGTCACCGGCGCGACGGCCTCAGCTACATCGCCGTGACTGGCATTGTCGCCGTTGTCGCCGCCGCGCCCACCCGTGCCACTCACGCCACGGGTCTGGGCCTGCTGTTGCTGCTGCTCCTGGCCACGGGACTGGTCGGACACGTTGACGTCGACCTGGCCCATGCCTTGCTGGGCGAACATCTCCCGCAGGCGGCCGGACTGGCTTTCCAGCGCTTCACGCACCACCGGGTGGGCGCTCATGAAGTTGACCTGGGCCTGCTGGTCGGCCGTCATGTTGACCTTGATGTCCAGGCGGCCGAGTTCGGCCGGCTGCAACTGGATCTCTGCCGACTTGAGGTTGGCGCTGGAGAGGTACATCACGCGGTTGACGATTTCGTCGGTCCAGCCGCTCTGGTGCATGGCCAGCGGCGCATTGGTCGTGGGCGGCAGCGCATTGGCGGTTTTCGGCGTGGCGGCCTGGGTCAGCGCGGCAAGGCGATTGGCGAAGTCATCGACGCGCGTGTCGCTGCTGGCTTCCTTGAGGTCCTTGAGACCGCCTTCGATCAGCCCGCTGAAGGCCTTCTCGCCGCCGGAGTCAGTGCTGTCCTTGGTGGCTTGCTGGTCGACCATATTGGCCAGGCCGGCGGCAAAGTTCTGCGCGGCCGTCGGCTGGTCCTGGGTCGGCGCCGGGGCGGTTTTTGCCGGTGCCTGGCTGCTGGCCGACACATGCCCGCCCTGCTCCATCGCCAGGCGCACGGCCGGCATCGCATCCAGTGGATCGGCCTCGGGGTCGAACGCCGGCTTGGCTTCCTCGGTGGCCGCGATCGGCGCCGCAACCACCGGCTGGGCGCTGTCGTCCTGGGCGGCTGCCGCCGGTGCCGGGGTTTGCACCGGTACCGGCACAACCACCGGCGTGACCGTGGCAATCAACGCCGGATCGACCACCGGGTCGGTCGGGGGCTGCTGCACCAGGGTTGGATCGACCGGCGCGTCGTCATCGGTGCTGGCACTGTCATCGGACTTGGCCGGCGGCGTGGCAGGCAAGGTATTGCCGCTATCGGCAACCGCTGGCGTGCTGGCGGCAGGCTTGTCGCTGCTGGCGACAGGCTTGGCAGAGTTGTCGGAAGGCTTGTCCCGTGTGGGCTTGGCCGAGTTGTCGTCGGCCTTGATCGCGGGCTTGGCGCCTTGGTTGGCGAACACCTGTGCGAAGCCAGGGCCCTTGTCCCGTGGGTCCGCATCCGCAACCGGCTGCGGGGCGGCGGACGCTTGAGGCTTGGCCGCGGGGGCAGCCTGAAGGAGCGAATTAGGGGCGACTGGCATAGGTAAAGGTCTCCACTGCATGGGGATCGGGGATGCAGTATCGGGAGATAGAGCAAGAGTCGGGCCAGGTTTTACTTGGGCTTGGTTTTGTTGTGTACCTATCCGTTATTCAGGTAACGGCTGAGGGATACGTACACCCCCCCAACTACACGCCAAACCGCTGCCGCTCGGACTCATACAACGGCTTCACCAACGCAAACTCGTGATCAATCTGATCCACCAGCGCCCCCAGGTCCGCCGAGGACTCAACCGACTCGACCTCCAGCCGCTGGCACAACTGCGCCAAACGCACCGCGCCGAGGTTGCCGCTGCTGCCCTTGAAGCTATGGGCGATGCGCCCCAGCGCCTTGGCGTCGTCGCGGGCCTTGCGCAGGGCTTCGACGCGCTTCTGGGAATCATCGAGAAAGGTATCGAGCAGCTTGGGGTACTCGCCTTCCATGACTTCCTGCAAACCCGACAACACGTCAGGGTCCAGATGAATATCAACCACTTGCTCGCTCCTTGATCAAGAATCGGCGGATTATGCCAGAGCCCCCCAGCAAAACTCCACGCAGACACTGCGCCCGCCATCGGACCAGCGTACATCGCTGCTCAACTGGCGGACCAGGCTCAGCCCGCGGCCGGACAGACGGTCGATATCCAACGGCCGGGCCAGCACCTGTTCGACGTCGAACCCCGGCCCGCTGTCTTCCAGGCGCAAGGTCATCTTGCCGCCCGCTTCGGTGGGCACCACCTGCACGTGCACGCGCACATAACCGCTGTTCAGCTGCGCCAGGCGATCGTTGCGCTGACGGTAATACTCGGTAAACCCCTGGGCATCGCGCTTGAGCCGCGAGTCCAGGCCCAGCACGCCATGCTCCAGCGCGTTGGAATACAGCTCGGCCATCACGCTGTAGAGCGCCCCGCTCTGCTCACGCAGGCCGTGGATCTCCAGCAACAGCTGCAGCAGGTAGGGCAACGGGTTGTAGCGCTTGAGGGTTTCGGCGCGAAACTCGAAACTCACCGACCAATCCAGCGGGCACGACTGGCCGCTGTCGGCATACAACGGCCCGGTCGCGCGCAACGACTGGCCGGGCTGCAGGGTGATTTCCACCATGCTCACGTCATCCCGCGCCTCGCCGCGAAAGGCCGCCAGCGCCTGTTCAATGTCCTCGAACAGCCGATCCGGCTCGCGATTGGCGGCGAACACCTGCTGCAAACGCTCGGCGCCAAACAATTGATCATTCGCGTCAGCGGTGTCCAGCACACCATCGGACAGCAGGAACACGCGGTCGCCCAAGGCCATGGGCCAGACTTCGGTGCGATCATCAAAAGCGTCGGCCGAAAGCACGCCCAACGGCAAATGCCGCGACTGCAGCGGCGTGCGCTGGCCACTGGCGACTTCATGCACATAGCCATCGGGCATGCCGCCGTTCCACACCTCCACCACGCGGCGCTGCGTGCTCAGGCACAACAGGGTGGCGCAGCAGAACATGTCCACCGGCAGGATGCGCTTGAGCTTGGCGTTCATCTCGCGCAGGGTCTGCGCCAGGCCGTAGCCCTTGGCGGTCATGCCGTAGAACACTTCCGCCAGCGGCATCGCGCCCACCGCTGCCGGCAGGCCGTGGCCTGTGAAGTCGCCGAGCAGCACGTGCATGTCGCCGGACGGCGTGTAGGCCGCCAGCAGCAAGTCACCGTTGAACAACGCATAGGGCGATTGCAGGTAGCGAATGTTCGGCGCGGCATTGATGCAGCCGGAATGGGCGACCTTGTCGAACACGGCCTTGGCGACCCGCTGCTCATGCAATAGATAGTCGTGGTGCCTGGCGATCAGGTCGCGCTGCTGCAACACGGTGGCCTGCAACCGGCGCAGGCGGTCCATGGCGTTGATCTTCGCGGCCAGGATCAGTTGGTTGTAGGGCTTGGGCAGGAAGTCGTCACCGCCGGCATCCAGGCATTGGGCCAGCGCTTCGCTTTCGCGCAGGGAGGTGAGGAAGATAATCGGCACCAGCGCCTCGCCGGCCAGTTGCTTGATGCGGCGGGCCGCCTCAAAGCCGTCCATCACCGGCATCAGCGCGTCCATCAGCACCAGCTGCGGCCGCTCGCGGGCGAACACCTCAACCGCTTGCGCGCCGTTGGTGGCGGTCAGCACCTGATGGCCCTGACGCCGGATGATCGTCGACAGCAACAACAGGTCGGCGGCGCTGTCTTCGGCGATCAATATGCTCAGCGCTTCAGGAACCGGGGCCAGGACGCTCAAGTGAGGTCGAACAATTTGTCGAAGTTGGAAATGGCGAGGATCTTGCGCACGTCAGAATTACTGTTGATCACCTGGACCTCGGCGTTATCGCCACCCGCATGGTCACGCAGCAGCAGGAGCATGCCCAGGGCCGAGCTGTCCATATAAGTGGTGTGCTTCAAGTCCACCACATAGATCTCGGGCACTTTGTAAAACCGCTCGTAGGCATCACGAAAGGCTTGGTGGCTACCGAAATCGAACCGCCCCTTGATGGTAATCGTCAACTTCGTCCCATCCAGGGATACTTCTGACTCGACTGACATACGACTGCTTCCTTGTCATTGGCAATGTGCAACAAGGTTTAGCAGGCGAAGCGGATCTGAGCAACACAGCGAATCAAATGTGCGAGCGGGCTTGTTCACGAAAGCAGTCTGTCAGCCACCACAGATGCAGACTGACATACCGCCTTCGCGAGCAAGCCCGCTGCCACATTTTTAGAATTGGGATTGACGCGGCAGACGCTGGGACAGTTCGTCGAGCAGCTTCTGCTCACGCTTGTCTTCGATGGCCCGCGCCTCGTCGATGTAGCGCTGCACCAGTTTGCGCAGGCCTTCGACCCGCGCAAACGCTGCTTGCCAGCTCTCGCGGGCTTTATCGAGATTGTTCTGGTGCCAGGCCAGGCTCTGGCGCTGTTGGCCGACGGCGGTTTCCAACTGGTTGAGAAAGCCTTGGTAGCCCATCAGCCACTGGCCGGAAACGCCCTTGCTGCCGCGTTCGATCCATTGCTGCTGGTATTCGCTGCGAAAACGCTCGAGGTCGCCCAGCTTGCTTTCCGCCAGGCGCACCTGGCCCTGGAAATACCCCAGGCGCTGCACGGCGGTTTTCTCGGCCTTTTCGGCCATGTCCACCACCGGGGCCAGACGTGAGGAACGCGTGCTGGCCATGGCTTAGCCGCCTGGCGCCGGGGCGAAGATCGAGCCCAGGTGAGCTTCGCTTTCACCCATGCTGATCTTGTCGTTGAGGCCCTGGCGCAGGTAGGTCACCAACTGCGGTTGCAGGGCGATCGCCAGGTCGGTCTCGCGATCACCACCGGCCACATAGGCGCCGACACTGATCAGGTCGCGGCTCTGCTGGTAGCGCGACCACAACTGTTTGAAATGCTGCGCGCGCGCCATGTGCTCCGGCGTGACCACGGCCGGCATCACCCGGCTGATCGACGCCTCGATGTCGATGGCCGGATAGTGCCCCTCTTCCGCCAGGCGCCGCGACAGTACGATGTGGCCGTCGAGTACACCCCGCGCCGAGTCGGCAATCGGGTCCTGCTGGTCATCGCCTTCGGATAACACCGTGTAGAACGCGGTGATCGAGCCCCCACCGGCTTCGGCGTTACCGGCGCGCTCCACCAATTTGGGCAGCTTGGCAAACACCGACGGCGGATAGCCCTTGGTGGCCGGCGGCTCACCGATGGCCAGGGCGATTTCCCGCTGAGCCTGGGCAAAACGTGTGAGCGAGTCCATCAGCAACAGGACGTTCTTGCCCTTGTCGCGAAAATATTCGGCGATGCGTGTGCAATACATCGCGGCGCGCAAACGCATCAGCGGCGCATCGTCGGCCGGGGACGCGACCACCACCGAGCGCTTGAGGCCTTCTTCACCGAGGCTGTGCTCGATGAACTCCTTGACCTCACGACCCCGCTCGCCGATCAGCCCCACCACAATGATGTCGGCCTCGGTAAAGCGGGTCATCATGCCGAGCAACACCGACTTACCCACGCCGGTACCGGCGAACAGGCCCAGACGCTGGCCGCGACCGACCGTCAATAATCCGTTGATGCTGCGAATGCCCACGTCCAGCGGCACGCTGATCGGGTTGCGGTTCAGCGGGTTGATGGTCGGGCCGTCCATCGGCACCCAGTCTTCGGCCTTCATCCCGCCCTTGCCGTCCAGCGCGCGACCGGCGCCGTCGAGCACGCGGCCGAGCATGCTCATGCCCATGGGCAGGCGACCGGTATCAGCCAACGGCACCACGCGGGCACCGGGGGCGATGCCGGCCAGGCTGCCGACGGGCATCAGGAAAATCTTGCTGCCGGAAAAGCCCATGACTTCGGCTTCGACCTGCACCGGGTGGTAGCTGTCGTCGTTGATCACCAGGCAGCGGCTGCCCATGGCCGCGCGCAGGCCCTCGGCCTCCAGGGTCAGGCCGACCATGCGCAACAGGCGCCCTTCGAGGATCGGCTGGCCAGCCAATTCAGTGGCTTCGGCGTAACCACCCAGGCGTTTGGCGAAGCTGGTGCGATCAAGGCGCATCAGGGGCGTCCAGGTCCACACTCAGGTCAGGCTCGGCCGGGTGCAGGACTTGTTCGTGGAGTTGGTCGAACAGCTTGGCCATGATCTGGCTGATACGGGTTTCCACCGTCGCATCGATGCGGCTGTGCTCGGTCTCGACGCGGCAACCCCCTGGCTGCAGGGAGGCGTCCTCGACGATGCGCCAGGTTTCTTCATGGCGCTCGCGCAGGGCCTTGACCTGTTCGAAATCCTGCGGATTGATGTACAGCCGCACATTGCCGACGCCCAGCGGCAGCAACTTGAGCGCTTCGCGCATCACGCTTTCGATGTGGCTGGAATCGAGCACCAGCTCACGCTGGATCACCTGGCGGGCGATATGCTCCACCAGGCCGACCATGGCTTTCTCGATCTGCGAATCCTGCTCGGCGATGGGGTCGAACAAGCCGCCCATCAAGCGCTCCAGGCTGGCCAGCTTGACGGCGAGCGCCGCCTCGGCCTCCTGGCGCACCTTGAGGGTGGTGCTGCGAAAACCGTCTTTTTCACCGGCGGAAAACCCTTCGTTGTAGGCCTCCTGGCGGATGCTCTCCAACTCTTCCAGGGTCAATGGCTGGACTTCTTCCAGCGGCACTTCTTCCATTTCCGCAGGCGGCTCTTCCACCGGTTCCGGCTCGGGCTCCGGCACATGCGGATCGAAGCTGGGCAACGACCAGATGTCGAACCCGCCGACATCCCGCGCGCGAATCAGATCGCTGGGAGCCCCATCTTTGTTCGACATGAGTGGCGCCTTAAATCATTTCTTCGCCGCCCTTCCCGCCGAGAACGATTTCTCCGGCTTCGGCCATACGGCGGGCAATGGTGAGGATCTCTTTCTGCGCAGTTTCCACGTCGCTGACGCGCACCGGGCCCTTGGCCTCGAGGTCGTCGCGCAGCAGCTCGGAAGCACGCTTGGACATGTTCTTGAAGATCTTCTCCTTGACGTTCTCGTCGGAGCCCTTGAGCGCCAGCACCAGCACGTCGGAGGACACCTCGCGCAGCAGCGCCTGGATGCCACGGTCGTCGACATCGGAGAGGTTGTTGAACACGAACATGAGGTCTTCGATCTGGCCGGACAGGGTGTCGTCGATCTCGCGGATCGAGTCCATCAACTGGCCTTCGACCGAGCTGTCGAGGAAGTTCATGATGTCGGCCGCGCGCTTGATACCGCCCAGGGTGGTACGCGAGGCATTCGAGTTGCCCGAGAACTGCTTCTCGAGAATCGTGTTGAGTTCTTTCAAGGCCGCCGGCTGCACGGTGTTCAGCGACGACACGCGCAGGATGATGTCCAGGCGCACCTTATGGTCGAAGTGGCCAAGCACTTCACCGGCCTGGTCCGGGTCGAGGTACGCCACGACGATCGCCTGGATCTGCGGGTGCTCGTAGCGGATCACGTCGGCGACGGCGCGCGGCTCCATCCATTTGAGGCTGTCGAGGCCGCTGGTGTTGCCACCCAGCAGGATGCGGTCGATCAGGCCGTTGGCCTTGTCTTCGCCCAGGGCCGAGGTGAGCATCTTGCGGATGTAGCTGTCGGAGCCGACGCCCAGGCTGGTCTGGTCGCCGACGATCTCGACGAACTCACTCATCACCTGCTCGACCTGCTCACGGTGCACATTGCGCATCTGCGCCATGGCCACGCCAACCCGCTGGACTTCTTTAGGGCCCATGTGGCGCAGCACTTGGGCGGCGTCGGTTTCACCCAGCGACAGCAGCAATACAGCGGCTTTGTCGACCTTGGTGAGCTTGGCAACAGCGGCTCGATTATCACTCATCTGCGTTGATCCACTCTTTCACGACCTGGGCCACACGGCCCGGGTCTTCTGCCACCAGACTCTTGATTGCATTCAGCTGAGCGTCATAGCCTTCGCTCGGGCTTGGCAACAGGATGCTTTGCGGGCCGCCGAGGCTGACGCGGTCGTTGGCCAGTTCGCCATCCAGGCCGCCCATGCCACCCAACTCGACGTCGCTGCCACCGAAGGCCGCGAGTTGTTTCTTGCCGTTGCCGGTGATGTTGTTGAGCACCGGACGCAGCACGCCGAACACCAGCACCAGGATGAACAACACACCCAGCACTTGCTTGACGATGTCCCAGAACCACGGCTGCGTGTAGAACGCCGGGTCGGCGATCACTTCGCCACGCTCGGCGGAGAACGGCATGTTGATCACGCTGACGCTGTCGCCACGGCTGGCGTCAAAACCGACGGCGTCCTGCACCAGGCGAGTGAAGCGCGCCAATTCGTCGGCGCTCCAGGGCGCACGGGTAACCGCACCGTCAGCCGGGTTGACCTTGACCTGGTCATCGACCACCACCGACACCGACAGGCGATTGACACGGCCCTGCTGCTGCTTGGTGTGGCTGATGGAACGGTCGAGTTCGAAGTTCTTGGTGGACTGGTTACGCTTGTCCGCCGGGTACGGGGCGAGCATCGGCTGGCCGGTGGCCGGGTCCATGATCTGCTGGCCGTTGGCGTCCAGCAGCGGCTGCCCAGGTTGCACTGCACCAGCAGTCGCGGCAGCGCCACCAGTGGTTTGCGGCGCGGTGGCCGGTGCCGGTGGCTGGTTGCTCAGGGCACCCGGCACACCTTGCGGGCCATTGCTGGCGGTGCGTTGTTCGCTGGTCGACTGCTCGCTGCGCAAGGCCGGCTGGTCAGGGTTGAACTGCTCGGAGGTCGACTCGACGGCGCTGAAGTCCACATCGGCAGACACTTCAGCCTTGTAGCGGTCGTTGCCCAGCACCGGTTGCAGGATGTTATGCACGCGCTGGGTGAGCATGCTTTCCATGCGGCGGCTGTAGTCGAACTGCTTGCCGGCCTGGGTCAGCGCGGAGTTTTCAGCCTGGTCGGACAGCAGGTTGCCCTTCTGGTCGACCACGGTGATTTGCGACTTGCTCAATTCAGGAACGCTGGTGGCCACCAGGTTGATGATCGCCAGGACCTGGCCAGGCTCCAGGGAGCGGCCGGAAAACAGTTCGACCAGTACCGAGGCGCTTGGCTTGCGCTCATCGCGCACAAACACCGAGCTTTTCGGAATAGCCAAGTGCACGCGGGCGCCCTTGACGTTGTTGAGGCTGGAGATGGTGCGGGCGAGTTCGCCTTCGAGGCCACGACGATAGCGAGTGGCTTCCATGAACTGGCTGGTCCCCAGGCCCTGGTCTTTGTCGAGGATTTCAAAACCGATGTTGCTGTCGGACGGGGTCACGCCAGCCGCCGCGAGTTTCATCCGCGCCCGGGCCACGTCGTCGGCCTTGACCAGCAGAGCGCCGGAGTTGGGCTCCACAGTGTAGGAAATGTCGGCAGCCGACAGGGTTTCCATGATCTGCTTGGAATCCATGCCCGCCAGGCTGCCGTACAGCGGCCGGTAATCGGGTTGCTGCGACCACAACACCACGGCAAAACCAATCGCCACGCTGGCAGCCAGGCCGACCATCAGGCCCACCTGACGCAACATGGTCATTTCCGAGAGGTTTTCCAGGAACGACAGGCCAAACAGCGGCGGCTTGCCGTCTGCCTTGGCGGGTACGTTGTCCACGACTGCTTCTGCCATGACTTAAATCTCGTCCTTAAACCGGCATCTGCATGATGTCTTGGTAGGCTTGAACCAGCTTGTTACGCACTTGGGTCAGGGCCTGGAACGAGACGCTGGCCTTTTGCGAGGCGACCATCACATCGGTGAGGTCCACGCCGCTTTTGCCGATCTCGAACGCATTGGCCAACTGGTTGGAGGCTTGCTGGGTATCACTGACTTTGTTGATGGCTTTGCCGAGCATGTCGGCGAAGCTGCTTTGGCCCAATTCCGGCGCTGGCGCGACGGATTTCGGTTGAGCCATGGCATCCATTTGCATGGAGCGCATATCCAACATCAACCGATTGAACTCAATACCCTGGCTCATGACCTTCTCTCTCCCGACAACCCGCAAATTTTTGACACTACGCAGCAATTACTAGGGGAGGTAGCAACAAGGGTGCCAGCTCTGTAGCAACTCGTAAGAAAAGGCGACAAAGCTTGTCCGCCTTGTTACCGATCAGGTGGCGAAAAGATAAGCCTCGACATCCATCCCGGCGTCGCGCATCTGTGCCAGCTTGTAGCGCAGCGTGCGTGGGCTGATCCCCAGGCGTTCGGCGGCTTCCTTGCGGCGGCCGCGCTCGGCACGCAGGGTGTCGATGATCATCTGGAATTCGCGGCGACGCAGGTCATCGCCCAGGGCCCCGGCGGTCTCGGTTTCGGCGACCACCGGCACCGGCGCCAGGGTCGGTAGCGGCGCCGCGCCACTGCCCATGGCCAGGCAGAAATCCTGGGGCTGGATCAAGCCGCCCTGCTGCAAAATCAGCGCGCGCTGGATGGCGTTGTCCAATTCGCGCACGTTGCCCGGCCATGGATAGCCGATCAGGCACGCCTGGGCCTCGGCCGAGAGCCGCGCCTGGGCATGCTTCATTTTTTTGACGTGGTTGTTCAGCAGGCGCTCGGCCAGTGGAATGATATCCGCCGGCCGTTCGCGCAACGGACGCCAGGCCAGCGGAAACACCGAGAGGCGGTAGAACAGATCCTCACGGAAGCGCCCCGCCGCCACTTCACCGGCAAGGTCTCGATTGGTGGTGGCTACCACGCGGATATCCAGCTGGATCGGCTTGCGCGCCCCCACACGTTCCACTTCACGCTCCTGCAACACCCGCAGCAGCTTGGCCTGCAGGCCCAGGGGCATCTCCGAGATCTCATCGAGCAGAATGGTGCCGCCGTCCGCCTGCTCGAACTTGCCCGCCTGGGCCGCGATGGCGCCGGTAAAGGAGCCCTTTTCGTGGCCGAACAGCGTGGCTTCGAGCATGTTGTCGGGGATCGCTGCACAGTTGATGGCGATGAACGGTTGTTTGGCGCGCGTCGATTGCTGGTGGATATAGCGCGCCAGCACCTCTTTACCGGTACCGGACTCGCCGGAAATCAACACGGTCGAATCGCTGCGCGCCACGCGGGCCGCCAATTCCAGCAACTGCGCACTGGCCGGCTCGAAGGCAATCGGGCCCTCGCTGTCACTGGCCGTGATCACGCCCAGGGCATGCCGCGCCACCAGTTCGATCAGGGCCTTGGGTTCGAAAGGCTTGACCAGGTAATCCGCCGCGCCCTGGCGCATTGCATCCACCGCGCGCTCAACGGCGCCATGGGCGGTCATCAGCAACACCGGCAGTTGCGGCTGGCGCGCACGCAGCAGGCCGAGCAACTGGTGGCCGTCCATGCCGGGCATGTTCACGTCGCTGACCACCAGGCTGAAGGTTTCCTGCTCGACCGCCTCCAAGGCGTCCTCGGCAGAACCGACCGCCCGGTAGTCATGGCCCGCCAGCAACAGCGTGTCAGCCAATGCTTCACGCAGGGCGCGATCGTCTTCCACCAACAGAACCTTGATAGCCATTACTTTTTACTCCGCGCCTGCCGCGCATGAAAACAGCGGCAAGGTCATCAATGCACAGGTGCCACGCCCGACCCGGGAGTGCAGTTGCAATTCTCCCTGATGGGCACGTGCCACCGCCTTGACCACGGTCAGGCCGAGGCCGGTACCGTTGGTCTTGGTGGTAAAAAACGGCTCGCCCAGGCGCTGCAATACGACCGGGTCGATACCGCTGCCGCTGTCGCTGATGCACAGGCGCAGAGTTTGCTCGCGACTGTACAGGTGCACCTTGAGACGCGCGCCGGGGCCACTGGCCTGGGTGGCGTTTTCGATCAGGTTGAGTAGCGAGCCGACCAGGGTGTCGCGGTTGCACAGCAGCTCACCGAGATGGCTGTCGCACTGCCAGCGCACCTGGACGTCTTGAATATGCGTGGCGGCTGCAGCCTGCAGGGCCTGCATCAGCGCGGCCGGAGTGATGCGGTCAGTCAGCGGCAATTCGCCACGGGCAAACACCAGCATGTCGCGCACCTGGTGCTCCAACTCGTGCAAGCGCTCCTTGAGGCGCCCGGCAAATCGCTGGTGGGTGGCAGCGGGCAATTGCTCATCAGTCAAATGACTGGCGTAGATCAACGCCGCCGACAGGGGCGTGCGGATCTGATGCGCCAAAGAAGCGACCATCCGCCCCAGCGACGACAAACGCTCGTGGCGCGCCAGCTGGTCTTGCAGGTGACGGGTTTCAGTCAGGTCGTTGAGCAGCACCAGCTGGCCCGGCTCCGCATCCAGGGAACGGGTGGCGATGGACAAGCGGCGCCCGTCCTTCAGGGAGATTTCGTGGCCGTCGTCTTCGCGCGGCGCAAAGCAGCGCGTGATGACATGGCGCCACAACTCACCTTCCAGCGGCAGGCCGAGCATGTCGCAGGCCGCCGGGTTGGCTTCGCGCACACGGCCCTGATCGTCGATCACGATCACGCCGCCCGGCAACAGCGACAGCAGGTTTTGCAGACGGTTGGCCAGGCGCTCTTTCTCGGCCAGCTCTTCCATGCGCTGGGCACTGACCACCGCCAGCTCGCCTTTAAGCTCGGAGACCCGGGCTTCCAGCAGGCTGTAGGAGTCAGTCAATTGGCTCGACATCTGGTTGAACAGCGAAAAGGCCTGCTCCAGGCCATTGCGGCTGAGTTCTTCTACAGACGGGGCAGGCCCCTGCAGGACAGGGACCGAAGATAGTTGGGCGGCGTGGGGCATCATGCTCTCTCGCTTGGCTGACCGTCAGTTAAACGGAACGTTGCGAGGGCTGTAGCAATAGTTGTGCCGAAAAAAAACCGCTGAAATTTCAGCGGTTTGGAAAACAGGCGTCAATCATCCGCCTGTTCATCACCTTCTTTGCGGCTCATGCCGTACTTGCGCATCTTCTCAACCAGGGTGGTTCGGCGGATGCGCAGGCGCTCGGCAGCCCGCGCGACGATGCCATTGGCGTCGTCCAACGCCTGCTGGATCAGCCCCTGTTCGAGGTTGCCGAGGTAGTCCTTGAGATCAAGGCCTTCGGGCGGCAGCATGGCGGTGGAGCCGAAGTCCGGGGTGTGGCCGTTGATGGCGACCCGCTCTTCCATGTCACTGCGCAGGCTGTCGACCAGTTGCTCGTCTTCATCGTCGACGTAGCGGAATTTCTTCGGCAACTCGACCACGCCGATCACGCCGTAGGGGTGCATGATCGCCATGCGCTCCACCAGGTTGGCCAGCTCGCGGACGTTACCCGGCCAGCCGTGGCGGCACAGGGACATGATCGCCGCCGAGTTGAAACGGATCGAGCCGCGCTTTTCGTGTTCCATGCGCGAGATCAGTTCGTTCATCAGCAGCGGGATGTCCTCCACGCGCTCGCGCAGCGGGGCCATCTCGATCGGGAATACGTTGAGGCGGTAGTACAAGTCTTCGCGGAAGCTGCCCACCTCGATCATGCTTTCGAGGTTCTTGTGGGTGGCCGCGATGATGCGCACGTCGACGCTTTGGGTCTTGTTGCTGCCCACACGTTCGAAGGTACGTTCCTGCAGCACGCGCAGCAGCTTGACCTGCATCGGCAGCGGCATGTCGCCGATTTCGTCGAGGAACAGCGTGCCGCCGTTGGCCAGTTCGAAACGCCCGGCACGGCTGGTGATCGCCCCGGTAAAGGCGCCCTTCTCATGGCCGAACAATTCGCTCTCCAGCAGCTCGGCCGGGATCGCCCCGCAGTTGACCGGCACAAAAGGCCCGTCGCGGCGCTTGGAGTGATAGTGCAGGTTGCGTGCGACCACTTCCTTGCCGGTGCCCGACTCGCCGAGGATCAGCACGCTGGCGTCGGTGTCGGCCACTTGCTGCATCATCTGGCGCACGTGCTGGATCGCACGGCTGGTGCCGACGAGGCTGCGGAACAGGTTGGGTTCGCGGTGGCGACCGCGCTCGCGCGCCTGGTCATACATCTCGCGATAGACCTGGGCACGGTGCAGGGAGTCGAGCAATTTGCTGTAGCTGGGCGGCATTTCCAGGGTGGACAGCACGCGGCGGCGCTGGTCTTCAGGCAGGTCGATGGAAGAAATATCGCCCATCAGCAACACCGGAAGGAACTCATCCCAGGTTGACAGTGTCTTTAACAAGCCCAAAACAGCGCCAGGAGCGTTCACCGTCCCGATCAGCACACAAATGACTTCACGGCTCGATGACAATGAGCTGACCGCCTGCTGCCAATCATGGCTGCCGCAGGGCAAATTTTCTTCGCCAAGAAAATTCAAAATCACCGCTAAATCGCGGCGGCGGACGCTATCGTCATCAATCAGCAGAATTTTGGTTTCACGCCACATGCAATAGCAACTTCCCTAGTAAAACGCTCTGCCCCAAGAGTGAGGGCAATCGAGACGCCTGTAAGACTTCATGCCTTACTAGACGTCTGAAATCTGAAAACAGCACTAGTTAAGTCAAAAATGCTGGCACAGTCAAATATATGACGCGCCGTTCGGATTAACTGAGCTCATTCAGCCGAACAGATGGTAAACCTTTGACGCATTTTTCGCTTGGTTGATCTGCGACATCTCTTCGAAAATCGCCTGCCGCTCGCCCGTCGTCACCTCAAGCAATTGCTGGTAAACCGCGAGCAGGCTCTCAAGCTTCTCACGCAACGCATCCTCGTCGACCGGCGCCTCGCTGAGCACCTGCTCGATCACGTCGCGACACCCCATGTCGAGCTCGCCAATCGCGTCCCAGTTACGGTCCGCCAGCGCGCCCATCAGCGCCTCACGGGTTTCATCAATGCGTTGCAGTGCTTGGCTCATCACATAGTCCTCAAGGCCCTCAGGCCCTTCTCTGCTGCGCCTTACTCGGTTACAGCCTGTGGCGCGGCGATGGCATCCCAGCCTTCTTTCACGGTAATCAACAAACGCGCCACTTCGTCGATCATGTCGGCGTCGTTATGCAGGTTCGCCTCCATCAGGCGGTTGGTCATGTACGCGTACAGACTTTCCAACTGCTGGACGTAAGCCGGGTTATCACTTTTTTCTGCATCCAGGCCGTCACGCAGCCCGATCACGATATCGATAGCCTTGCCGAGCATCAGGCCCTTCTGCGCGATGTCACCACGCGCCAGTGCACCTTTGGCCTGGGCCATGCGGTCCAGCCCGCCTTCCATCAGCATCTGCACCAGGCGATGAGGGCTGGCTTCGGAGATCTGAGCATGGGAATTGACCTTCTGGTATTGGCGAAGGGCTCTCATGGGATTCATGTTTCTACCTCGTGACAGGCGACAGCGAAAAGGGGTTTCAGTAACCAATATGTCGACGGGTTCGCAAAAAGCTTTAGCACCAGTCGTCTCTCGATAAAAAAAGGCCAGGCAGGTTGCCTGGCCTTTTTTTATTCGCAGCGATCAACTATTGGTCTTTGGGTTGTTCAGCGCATTGAGCGTGGTCATCACACTGGTGCTTTGCTGGCGCAACTGGGCAACCAAGGTGTCCATGGCGTTGTACTTGTCCGAGAGGCTCTTGGTCAGCAGGTCCATGCGCTCGTCCAGGGAGGACTGTTGCTTGGTCAGGTCCTTGAGCGTGTCGGACAACGAGGTGGAACGCGTTGCCAGGATGCCGGTGGTGGACTTGGCGTAGTCGTCGGTGGCGCTTTTCATGCGCGCCAGCATGCCGCTTGGGCCGGTGAACATGCTGTTGATATCGGCAGCGTTGGTTTTTACCGCTGCGTCCCACTTTTTGTCGTCGATGCTCAGCAGACTGGTGCTCGAGTTGGTGACCACACCGAATTGAGCCAGGGACTTGAACTGACCAGTGCCCGACAGCGCGTTGAACTCATTACGAATCGCCGCCTGGAGCGAACGCATGGTGGAGTCGCCCGTCAGGGTCGCCCCCGTGGTGCTGCCATCGAGGTTGGTGGTGACCTTTGTTTCGGCGTTCATGGCGGTGATCAGGGCGTTGTAGGTGTCGATGAAACCCTTGACCCCAGACTTGAGCGCGGTGTTGTTGGTGCTGACGGTGATGAGGGTCGCGTTTCGCTCAGGGTTTGTACTGGTATCCCCCGCAGTCTTGAGCGCCGAAACCGATACCAACTTGATATTCACACCGCTCAACGCGCCTTCGATGTTGTTGGTTTTGGAAACAGACGCAACGCCGTCAATGGTGTACAGCGCATCCAATGGTTTATCAACGACCGTCGAGCCAGTGTCCAATCCCGAATTACCCGACAACTTCAGGTCCGATCCCGTGCCCATGGTGGTCGAGGTCAGGATCAACCGCGAGCCGTTGGAGTCGGTCTGGATGTTCGCACTCAAACCCGATGTGCCGAACTGGGTATTGATCGAGTCACGCACCTGCTGCAAGGTTGCGCCAACGGGGATACTGACGTCGTAGTTCTTGCCGGACTGGCTGATAGTCAATGTCGTCGGCTTGTCAGTGGTATTCACCACCGTCGATGTGCCGCCCTTGAAGTTTTGGGTCGACAGCTTCGAGGCCTGGGCAAGCTGACTGACAATCAACCGAAAGCTGCCGTTGGAAGCCGTGTTGCTCGCCGTCATGGTCGCAACTTTTTCATCCGAAGACGAACCGGTCAAACCCGTGAAACTGGAACTCGCCGTCATAGTATCCAGCGCACCACGAAACGCATCCAGCGCCGCCTGAATCTTGCCGATCGAAGACAGCGTGGTGGTCGCCTTCTGGGACGCGGTATTGATCTGCGTCTGCTTGGGCACCTTTTCGGCGTTGACCAAGGATGTCACGATCGCTTGCGTATCGATGTTCGAACCGATACCACTTACCGTTGAACCCGCCATCATCTATCTCCTGTTCGGTGGCTGCCGTTATCTTGACTTATTACGCCTCAAGACAACTCAGCAACAAGTTTCATGCCAGCTCAAGCCTTGTCGTCAAACAACACGTGGCTTGCGCTGGAGAGGCTCTGTGCCAGTTTCAATGCCGTTTCCGACGGAATCTGGCGAATCACTTCACCATTGTCGGTATTGATGACCTTGACCACCACACGGTGAGTCGTGTCATCAATGGAAAAATCCAGGCTGCGCTGGGCAGCTTGTACGAATTCGCGAATATCGGTTACCGCTTTTTCCAGGTCCGCACGCTCAGGCTGTTTGCCGATGGCGGGGGCTTCCTGGACTTGGGTGGTGCTTTTGTCGGCTGCCACCTGAACAGGCGCGCTCTGAGGTGCAACCGGCGGATAAGACTGGTTCAGCTTTACACTCATGTCCATGTCCAATCTCCTCTAAACCGAAAAAACGGAAGGGCACGTAGACGCGCCCTTCCGTTAGTTACCAAGCGCTGGGATTACTGAAGCAGTTTCAGTACAGCGGATGGCAGCTGGTTAGCCTGCGACAGGATCGCGGTGGAAGCCGACTGCAGGGTTTGTTGCTTGGTCAGTTCGGCGGTTTCGGAAGCGAAGTCGACGTCCTGAACGGTGGAACGTGCAGCGGTGGAGTTCTTCTGAATGTTCTGCAGGTTGTCTGCAGTGGTAGTCAGACGGTTCTGGGTAGCACCCAGGCCCGAACGAACGCTGTCGATGGTGCCGATGGCCTTGTCGATTACAGCCAGGGCGTTCTGGGCAGAAGAAGCGTCGGTCACGGTGGTGTCAGAGATGGTGGTCTTCTCTGCCACAACGCTGGCTTTACCGAACAGACCAGTTACACCATCAGCAGTACCGGCAGCCAGGGAGTAGCCTTTAGCCGAATCAAGCGATACCTGACCGGTAACGGTAGATGCTACGGTAGCAGACAGGGCAGTGAACTTCTCAGCAGGTGGAGTAGCGGTATCGAACGTGTACTCACCCTTACCGTTTTTGGCGTTAACCGAAACAGCGTCAGCGCCGGTACCAGCACCAAATACCAGGTTCTCGCCAGAATCGGATTTGATTTCCAGGGTGTCGTTAACTTCATCGTAGTTGACGCTGATACCCAGTTTAGCGGAGTTGGATTTCAGCTGGTCAGCCAGGCTGGCGTTATCAGTAACACCGATGAAGCTTACTTCTTTGCCATCACCAACGGTGAGCTTGAAGTTGGCAGAAGCAGGAGGTGTAGCACCAGTGGTCTTAGTGGTATCAACCTTCAGTTTGACTTCGGTGCTGGCGCTTGCAGTCAGGCCACCGATCGAACCATTGAGCTGGGCAGCGATGCTTTTTGCGGAAGCGCCTTCAAGGTAGCTTACGGTTTTGGTCTGGCCGTTACCTGTTACAGTAATGTCGCCTGCAGCCAAACCTTTCTCGGTGATAGCAACGTCAGAACTTTTAACCTGCTGAGAACCAATTTTGTTGGCCGCAACGTTTTCCAGGCTCAGGTTGATGGTTTCGTTGGCGTTGGCGCCAACCTGGATAGCTTTGGTACCGTACGAACCGTCCAGCAACTTCTGGCCACCGAAGGTGGTGGTGTTGGAGATACGGGTCAGTTCCGAAGTCAGAGCCTGGTATTCGTCGTTGTTCGACTTACGGTCGTCAGCGCTGAGGGAGCCAGTAGCGGAGGACAGAGCCAGGGTACGCATTTTCTGCAGGATGTCGGTCGAAGCCTGCATCGCGCCTTCAGCGGTCTGAGCGATGGAGATACCGTCGTTCACGTTTTTTACTGCTTGGCCCAGGCCGTTGATTTGGCTGGTCAGGCGGTTAGCGATCTGCAGGCCGGCAGCGTCGTCTTTAGCGCTGTTGATACGCAGGCCGGAAGACAGGCGCTGCATGGAAGTGGCCAGGGCGCCGCCAGCTTTGTTCAGGTTGCCCTGAGTAGTGATCGAAGCAATGTTGGTGTTTACTGTTAAAGCCATGACGAAATCCTCGTTGGATGGATACTGCGGCTTCCGGCCCTGGCAACCGCCGGGTGTGGCCTGAGAACCTACGTAATAGTTATCGTCGTGGTGGGCAGTTGCTTGAGGATTTTTTTTGATTTTTTTACTGGCGCCGTGCCATCCCTTGCAATTCAAGGGTTTACGCCTGCGCAAAACCCAACAAACATTGGCTTTTCTGGCGCCAAATAAAAAACGCCGATGATCTTTCGATCATCGGCGTTTTTGTTTGTCGCTATTAAAGCGTCACGGGCGATAGAGAATCGCCGAACCCCACGACAGGCCTACCCCGAAACCGCTGATGGCCACGCGTTTCCAGGTAGCGTCCATCACGTGCTTTTCCAACAGCAGCGGAATGCTCGACGACACGGTGTTACCGGTCTCGACCATGTCCTTGATGAACTTGTCCACCGGCGCATCTTCGAAACGACGCGCCACGGCGTCGACAATCGCCGCACTGCCCTGGTGAATACAGAATGCATCGATGTCATCGGCCTTGAGCTGCGACTCATCGAGCAACTCGTGCAAATGCGCCGGCACCTTGAGCAAGGCAAAGTTGAACACCTGGCGACCATTCATGAAGAACACGCCATCGCTGACCTTCAGGTGCGGCGCGCCGGAACCGTCGGTGCCGAACTTGGACTTGCCGAGCAACCACGGTGCGTCTTCGCCCATCCAGGTAGCGGTGGCGGCGTCGCCGAACAGCATGGTGGTGTTGCGGTCTTCCGGGTCGACGATCTTCGAATACGGGTCGGCGGTGACCAGCAGGCCGTTTTTCAGGCCAGCGGCTTCCATGAAGCCCTTCATCGCGTAGATGCCGTAGACATAGCCAGAGCAGCCCAGGGAGATATCGAAGGCGGCGACGTGAGTCGGCAGGCCCAGTTTGTCCTGGACGATGGCGGCAGTGTGGGGCAGGCCCTCTTCGTCGCCGTTCTGGGTGACGACGATCAGCGCGTCGATGGACTCGCGCTTCAAATCCGGGTTGTTGGCAAACAAAGCGTTGACCGCCTCGACACACAGGTCAGAGGTTTCCTGCGCCGCTTCCTTGCGTGGCAGGAAGGCCGAACCGATCTTGCCAATGATGAACTCTTCATCCTTGGCGAATTTGGCACCCTGGGCGTAGTTATCGATCCCGTCTGCCGGCACGTAACTGGCGATGCTTTTTATGCCAATCATTGTGGCTTCCCAATACTAAATAGCTGGAGAACACCCCCGGACCACGCCTGGGGTGCTGACAATAAAGGGGATAACCCCATAAAAATCTCGCTGAAAGCCGCCCCGCACGGACCCTGTGACGACTTATCCTTTTCACACGATACAGTGAAGATGCGCTTTATGACTCACAGGTCACTCAATTTTGTGTGCTTTATGCAAAACCTTCAAACAATTAAATCCCAGAAACGACAACGGCCCAGCCTGTTTCCAGGCTGGGCCGCTTGACATGCCAGCGCTTACATCTTGTTGAACAGGCTCAACTGCGAGACTTTCACAAACGCCAGTTGCGAGGCTTCCAGCATGGTTTGCTGCAAGGTCAGGTTGATCGCCGCCTCGCCCATGTCGACGTTGGCCAGCGCACTCATGGTGCTGGTATTGGCCAGGCCGACGCTGGTGTTTTCGCTGGCCTGCACCGTCAGCGCGTTCTGCCGCGCGCCGATGGAACCGCGCACGTTGTCGACCTGGTCGGACGAACTGGTGAGGTTGGCGACCGCCGCATTCAAGGCGTCCTGGAGCTTGACCCGCGCGCCCGGGATACCGTCTGCCGGCTGTTGCAGGGCCTGGCGGAGTTGGCCCAGGGTGTCGAGGGCGTTCTGGGTTTTCTGGGTGCTGTTGCCGATCGAGAACTGATCGCCCACATTCGGCGTGCCGCTCACCTCGAAGGTGACCCCCGCCGCAGTGATCGTGTTCGGAGCCGGTGGAGTGCCGGCGTTGATCACGCCCTCGCCAATCGACTTGCTGTTGGCGGTGTACGGCTGGGCATAGACTTTATATGCCGTCGCGTCGGTGTCATCGAACTTGATCAACACGCCGCTGTTCGGAAAGGTGCTGGCGTAGCCGGCCGCGCTACTGACCTGGCCATTGGTCAATTGCGCCGAGGAGGTGTTGCTCGGGGTCCGCGAGGTGTTGAAGGCGTCCGGCTTGGCGCTCAGGCTGAATTCGCGCCCGGCGACCAGCGCATCGGCGTCAGGCCCGGTGGCGGTATCGGTGAGGTCGACGGTGATATCGAACTTCACCCCACGGATGTTGATGCTGGCACTGCCTTCCTTGGTTGAATCGAACGTACCATTACCTGGCAGCTGCGAGGTAATGTTGTTGTTGTCCTTGTCCGTCACCACGTACTGGGTGCTGCTGGTAAAGGTCACCTTGTACGGCTGGCCATCGGCGAACTGCTTGGTGTAGTCGATGCCCGAACCCACCAGGCCCGCCGAAATCGCGACCTTGTGATCATCCACCAGCGGCGGCGAAATCGCCGGCGGCACAGGCGCAGTCGCAGGTGCGAGGTAATTGGACTGGGTACGACTGGTGTTGACCGCCCCTTCGAGGATGGTCTTGCCGGTGTCGCCGGTGCGCACGTTGAGCGTCTCGGAGACTTGCAGGCTCAGCTCGTTTTCGTCGCCCTGATAGCTATAAGTGCCATCGTTGTTGCGCGAGTACGGCGGTGTATCGGTCTTGGAGCCCGAGAACAGGTAGTTGCCCGCCGAATCCTTGCTGTTGAGCAAGCCCAGCAGTTGATCTTCAAGCGCGCCCACCTCGACCGCAATCGACTTGCGGTCGGCATCACTGGTCACGCCACCGGCGCGCAGTGCCAGCTGGCTACCGGCCTGGATCGTGTTACTGATCGCAGTCAGGACGCTTTCTTCGTTGGTCAGCGTATTTTGAATGCTGGTGATATTGCCGCTGAACTGGGCCAGCATGTCTTTCTGCTGTTGCAGCATCAGCAGGCGCTGGGCGGCAACGGGATCATCCGCGGCGGTTTGCACACGCACGCCGGAGCTCGCCTGCTGCTGCGCCTTGACCACGCTGGAGTAGTTATCCGTATAGCGCGTGGCACTGGTGTCGAAGTACTGCTGTGTAGAAATGCGCATCGTCCCAGGCTCCCTTAAAGACTATTGATCAGCGTACTGAAGGTTTCTTGCGCAGCCTTGATGATCTGCGACGACGCGGTGTAGTACTGCTGGAACTTGATCATGTCGCCCGCCTCTTCGTCCAGGTTGACCTGGGACACCGAGTTGCGTGCGTTCTTGTTGGCCGTCAACAGCGCGGTGGTAGCCGTGGTGTCGGTGGTGGCCGCAGCGGCCTTGGCGCCGACGGTCGACACCAACTTGCTGTTGGCCCCCACCAGGCTGAGCCCGCCACTGCCATCCGCCCCAACACCGACGGTCGCCTTGGTCTGCAGACCGATCAGCGCCTGGGCGTTGCGGTTGTCGGACTTGCCGGTGGCATTGAACGAGAACGAGGTGCTGTCACCGCTGGTCGGCGAACCGGCCACGGTGGTGTCGAAGCTGAAGCTCTTGGCCGGGACGAGCAATGTGCCGCTGGCATCGCGCATCGGCACATTGATAGTGATCTTGTTGGCTTGGCCCGGAACGATAGTGCCCGTGCCGATAGGCTCACCCTTGGCGTTACTCAGGGTGTAGCTCTGGGTGCCATCGGCGGCTTTGTCGCCGAATACCATTTTCACCGGCATCGAGTTGGCGATCCCGACGCGCAGCTGCGCGGCGTCAGCCCCGCCCTCGATGTCGATGGGCACCGTCAGGGTCGGTGGCGTGAACGTGCCGGTGCCCTGGTTGCTCTTGCCGGCCTCGCCCTGCAACGGCGCGGCAAACGCGATCTTGCTCGGGTCGGTCAGCACGGTGCCGATTTCCTTGGCGCCGTTGGCGGTCGGGCTGACCTTGAAGCTGTCACCCTCTTTTACCCCGGCCGCGCCGTTCTTGATCGTCAGGGTAACCCCGTCGATTACCGGCGGCGGCGTGGCGCTCAGATCGTAGGTACCCATGGCCTTGCCGTCGGAACGCAGCACGGTGACCTTGTTGAGGTTGGTGCCATCGTTGAACGAGACCTTGTAGTCGAAATTGGTCAGCTTGCTGCTGTCCGCAATCGTCACGCCCAGGCTAGCGTCACCCGTGTTGCCTTGTGCCGCCTGGCTGCGCAGGGCGACGGACGCTGCGTTGTTGATGTCCTTGAACATCGAGGCGCCGAATTCACCGTTGAGGTCCACGCCCTGGCCCAACTGGCTGTTGATCGCGTCGGCGGTGACGATGGCAATCCGACCCAGGTCGTTGATCGCCGGCATCAGCACGTCGCTGCGATAGCGCAACAGGCCGCCGATGCTGCCGCCGCTGATCACGTTGCCCAGGTCGACGGCGGTGTTCCCGGCCATGTTGAGCTGGATCGTGTATTGGCTGGTGTCGCCTTTGCTCGGTACTGCAGAAATCGTGTTGGACTGGTCACCCAGCACCAGCGATTGACCGCTGCCGGTGCTGACACTGAACACGCCGTTTTTCTCGCTGGCGGTCACGCCAATCAACTCGTTCAGCGAGCGCACGGCCTCGGCACGCGCATCCAGCAGGTTGGCCGGCGTGGTGTTCGACGAGCCCTGGACCTGGTTGATCTGCTTGTTCAGGGAAGCAATCGACGACGTCAGCTGATTGACCTGGTCGGCCATCGAGGTCAGCTGGCTGTTGATGGTTTCTTTCTGCTGGCCCAACTGGTTGGAGATCGAGTTGAACCGGTTGCTCAAGGTCTGGGCGTTGGTGAGCAGAATCTGGCGGGCCGACGTATCGTTGGGGTTGGCCGACGCCGTCTGCACGGCAGCGAAGAACGAACTGAGCACGGCCGACATGCCGGTGGTCTTGTCCGACAGCGTCTTGTCGACGGCACTGACCTGGTCCAGGTACGCCGCGGCATCGCTATTGAGCGCGGTGCTGTTCTGGTAGGCGGTGTCCAGGTACTCGTTGTACACCCGACGCACGTCAGCCAGGGTCGTGCCGCTGCCGATGAACACGCCGCCGTACGGGTTCGACGCATTGGCGCTCTGGGTGGTCTGCTGACGCGAATAGCCCGCGGTATTGGCGTTGGCAATGTTATTACTCAAGACCGACAACGATCCTTGAGCGGCGTTAAGCCCTGACATCCCGATACTGAGCAAACTCATGGTTCAGACCTTATAAATGTGTGGTTGCGCCAGCGGCAGCGTAGTTCTGGTAGCTATTCATCGTTTTGGCGATCTGCGAAATCTTGCTGGCGTAGTCCGGATCGGTTGCGTATCCGGCTTTTTGCAACTCGCGTACAAACTGTTCCGGGTTGTCGGCCGACTTCACAACTTCTTTATAGCGATCATTGCTTTGCAGCAATGTCACCAGGTCATGGAAGCTGTCCTGGTAGGAATTGTAGGAACGGAACTGTGCCGTCTCCTTGACCATCGCCCCATCCCGAAACTCGCTGGTGATTGCGCGCGCCTGGCCGCCCTGCCAACTCTGGCCGGCCTTGATGCCGAACAGGTTGTGGCTGCTGCTGCCATCTTCGGCGCGCATCACCGACTTGCCCCAGCCGGTTTCCAGGGCGGCCTGGGCCACCAGGTATTTGGGGTCGACGCCAATACGCGCGGCGGCCGCCTTGGCCATCGGCAACATGGTCGCGACAAATTCATCCTGCGAGCTGAAGGCCTTCTTCGCCGGCGCCAACGGTGGCTGGGCGACGGCGCGGCCGTACACCTGCATGCGCCCGCTGGGCACGGCAAAGGTGCGTGCGCTGCTGTTGATCACGTTGTCGGCAGCCGCGCTGTTACGCAGCGGCGCGGCCTGGGCCACGGTGGTTGCGTCGGTGCTCGGCACGATGCCGGCCAGCAGGCGATCGGTCAGTTTGCTCGGCAAGGCGATACGGCGCTGGTTCATCAGTTCCATATCGTTGGCATGCGCGCTGGCGCCTTCGGGGACCGCCACGCGGTAAGCCCAGAGTGGGCGCTGGCCATTGGAACGGCCCAGCGGACCTTCGGCCTGGGTGCCGGCGGCAATCTCGGTCGGCACTGCGGCTTTCTTCACCGGCTCGGCTGCCGCCGGGCCCTGCAAGGTGGCCGCCTGGGCGTCCACCGGCTTGTTTTTCTGCATCTGGCGCATCAGCACGTCGGCCAGGCCGATACCGCCGCCCTCGCGGGACATCGAGACCGCCAGTTGCTGGTCGTACATTTCCTGATACTGCTTGGCCGCCGGGGTGTTCAGCGGGTTGTCCTTGCCCAGCGCTTCAGTGGCCGAGCGCATCGACTTGAGCATCTCGCTCAAGAACAGCGACTCGAACTCCTGCGCCACTTTGCGCATGTTGCCTTCGCTGTTCTTGTCGTCACCGACCTTGAGCTGGTTAAGCCGGTTCAGGTCGGAGTAGGACCCCGAGTCCGCCGTGCTGCTGATCCCGCTCTTGCGCATATCCATGGCCATGGCCTCAGATCACGATCAGGTCGGCTTGCAAGGCGCCGGCCTGTTTCAGTGCTTCGAGGATCGCCATCAAGTCGCCGGGGGCTGCGCCCACCTGGTTCACCGCGCGGACAATCTCATCCAGGGTGGTGCCGGGGCCGAACTTGAACATCGGCTTGGCTTCTTGCAGGGCGTTGACGCGCGAACGCGGTACCACTGCGGTCTGGCCGTTGGACAACGGGCCAGGCTGGCTGACAATCGGGTCTTCGGTGATGGTCACGGTCAGGCTGCCGTGGGTCACTGCCGCTGGCGAGACCTTGACGTTCTGGCCGATCACAATGGTGCCGGTCCGCGAGTTGATGATGACCTTGGCCACGGCCTGGCCCGGATCAACTTCCAGGTTTTCCAGGATCGACAGGTAGTCGACGCGCTGGCTTGGGTCGAGCGGCGCGGTGACGCGGATCGAGCCGCCGTCGATGGCCTGGGCCACGCCAGGGCCGAGCATGTCGTTGATCTTGTCGACCACGCGCTTGGCGGTGGTGAAGTCGGAGCGATTGAGGTTCAGGGTCAGGCTGTTGCCCTGGTTGAAACCACTCGGCACGGTCCGCTCGACCGTGGCGCCCCCGGGAATACGCCCGGCCGACGGCACGTTGACGGTAATCTTCGAACCGTCGCGACCTTCGGCATCAAAACCGCCGACCACCAGGTTGCCCTGGGCGATGGCGTAGACGTTGCCGTCGATACCCTTCAGGGGCGTCATCAACAGGGTGCCGCCACGCAGGCTTTTCGAGTTACCGATGGACGACACGGTGATGTCTACCACCTGGCCCGGCTTGGAAAACGCAGGCAAGTCGGCACTGATCGATACGGCGGCGACGTTCTTGAGCTGCACGTTGCCCGAGCCCGCCGGCACCTTGATGCCGAACTGCGAGAGCATGTTGTTGAAGGTCTGCAAGGTGAACGGGGTCTGGGTGGTCTGGTCACCCGTGCCATTGAGCCCCACCACCAGGCCGTAGCCGATCAACTGGTTGGAACGCACGCCGGAAATACTGGCGATGTCCTTCAGGCGTTCGGCCTGGGCGACGGCGCTCAGGGACAGCAGGAGTGCCGCCGCCATCAGCTGTTTGAGTTTCAAAGTGGCCACCTAGAAAGGGAACAGCGGGCTAAGGAAGAAACGGTCGAACCAGCCCGGCTGACTCGCATCAGCAAACGAACCCGTACCCGAGTAGGTAATGCGCGCATCGGCAATCCGCGTCGACGGCACGGTGTTGTCGGTGGAAATATCATCGGCGCGGACCATGCCGGCGATGCGCACCAGCTCATCGCCGGTGTTGAGGGTCATCCACTTTTCACCCCGTACGGCGATGATGCCGTTGGGCAACACGTCAGCCACGGTCACGGTGATCGAGCCGGTCAGGCTGTTGCCCTGCCCTGCCGCGCTCTTGCCGTTGGTGGCACGGTCGCCGCTGTAGCCGGCGTCAAGGCTCAGGTCACCGCTGCCCAACGGGTTGTTGGTGTTGGGCACGCCGCCGAACAGCGAAGTCAGGCCGATGCTGGTCTTGCTGGTCTTGCCGATCTGCGAGTTGGCATTCTTGCTGGCCTGGGTCTTCTCGTTCAGGGTGATGGTGATGATGTCACCCACGCGGAACGCCTTGCGGTCGCTGTACAGGTTCTGTTCGAAACCGGCCTGGTAGATCGAGCCATTGTTGGCCGCCGCCGGCAGCGGCGTGCGTGGCAACACCGGCGCGTAGTACGGGTCATTGGGTTTTGGCGTCGGGGCGACACAGCCCGCGAGCACGGCAATCCCACTCAATGCCAGAACGAAAACATAGCGATTCATGACCCTTACCTCACGGTGTTGCAGGCGCCCTGAAGAGCGCCCCATAGACTTGATTACAGATTCTGCGTTACGAACGAAAGCATCTGGTCGGCGGTGGAAATCACCTTGGAGTTCATCTCGTAGGCGCGCTGGGTGGTGATCATGTTGACCATCTCCTCAACCGTGCTCACGTTGGAAGTTTCCAGGGTGCTTTGCAGCGTGGTGCCGAAACCGTTGAGGCCAGGGGTGCCGATTTGCGGCGCGCCGCTGGAGGCGGTTTCCAGGAACAGGTTGTTACCCATGGCCTGCAGGCCGGCCGGGTTGATGAAGTCGGCGGTCTGCAGGTTGCCGATTACTTGCGACGCCGGGTTGCCGGCGACGGTGATCGACACGGTGCCGTCGTTGCCGACGGTGAAGGTCTTGGCATCCGCTGGGACGACCACAGCCGGCTCCAGGGCAAAACCGTTGGCCGTCACGATCTGGCCGTTGGAATCCAGGTGGAAAGTACCGTCACGGGTGTAGGAAGTAGTGCCATCCGGCTGCAGGATCTGGAAGAAGCCACGGCCGTTGATGGCCATGTCCAGCGGTTGGCCGGTCTGCTGCAGGTTACCGGCGCTGAAGTTCTTCTGGGTGCCGACGATCTGCACACCAGTACCCAGTTGCAGGCCCGACGGCAGTTCGCTGTCCTGGGTCGACTGGGCGCCCGGCTGTTTCTTGATCTGATAGAGCAAGTCCTGGAACTCGGCACGGTCACGTTTGAAACCCGTAGTCGACACGTTGGCCAAGTTGTTGGAAATGGTGGTCAGGTTGGTGTCCTGGGCGGACAGGCCTGTTTTGGCAACCCATAGAGCCGGAAGCATGCTGTTCTCCTTCGTGCGCCTGTTTGTTGGCGCCGCATCACAAATTAGTTAGGGCTGTTATCAGCTCATCTGCATGACGCGAGTCATGGCCTGATCGTCTTCTTTAGCGCTGTTCATCATCTTGATGTGCAGCTCGAACTGCTTGGAAAGCGCCAGCACTGCGGTCATTTCTTCCACCGCATTCACGTTGCTCGCCTGCAGGAAACCCGAGGTCAGGGTCACGTTCGCGTCGGCCTGGGCCGGCTGGCCGTCCTTGGTGTGGATAGTGCCGTCCAGGCCTTTATTCATATTCTTGAGGTCCGGCTGGACCAGCTTGATGCGGTCCACTTCAGCCATCACACGCGGGCCTTCGCCCATGGCGCGGATGCTGATGGTGCCGTCGGAACCCACTTCGATTTTTTGCTGCGGCGGCACGGCGATCGGACCACCATTGCCCATCACCGGCATACCGTTGCCGGCCCGCAGCACGCCCAATGCATCGACGTTCATGCTGGCGCTGCGCACGTAGGCTTCGCTGCCATCCGGGGTCTGCACGGCCAACCAGCCGTTGCCGTTGACGGCCACATCAAGGTCGCGACCGGTTTCGATCATCGCGCCGGGGCTGAAGTCGGTGGCTGGGCGCTCGGTCATGGCAAAGGCGCGCGCCGGAAAGCTGTCGCCAAACACCGGCATCGAACGCGCCTGCTCCAGGTCGCGCTGAAAACCGTTGGTGGAAATGTTCGCCAGGTTGTTGGCATGGGCCTTCTGCGCCAGAGCATTCTGGCTGGCGCCGGTCATTGCCACATAAAGGTACTTGTCCACGCTCTTTCCTCTTTCTGACGGACGCTTGCCGCCCACCGCTGTACTGATGAGGCTTAAGCAATTTGCGAACCAACTTTTTAAAATGAGGGAAAGACCAGGCGGGGCAAGGGTTTGCGGCTGGGTGACGGGAAATGGGCGGTGAGTAGGAGTCGAAAAAACGGCGGACTTATGCCGCTTACGGCAACGACACAATCAAATGTGGGAGCGGGCTTGCTCGCGAAGGCGCTGTGTCAGCCAGCACATAAGGTGACTGATCCACCGCATTCGCGAGCAAGCCCGCTCCCACATTTTGACCCAGTTATGTCAGGTAGTTACTTGTCGGCCTTGAGAATTTCGTAATCGCGTAACTTATTGGCGATGGTGGTGTGCGACACCCCCAGGCGCTTGCCCAGTTGCCGGCTGCTGGAATGCTCGGCATACAGGCTTTCCAGTACCGCCTTCTCAAAGCGTCCTACGATCTCTTCCAGGCCGCCCTCGAGGGAGAAATCGCCAAGCGGCTGACGCACGCCGTAATCCGGCAAGCGAATATGCTCAGCCTTGACCGTGCCGCCCTCGCACAACGACACCGCCTGGAACAGCACGTTTTCCAGCTGCCGCACGTTGCCCGGCCAGTGGTAGTGGCTCAGGCGATCCATCGCGGCAGGCGCCAGCTTGGGCAGCGGGCAGCCAATCTGGCGGCTGGCCTGATCGAGAAAGTGCTCGACCAGCGGCGCCAGGCCATCCAGGCATTCGCGCAGCGGCGGGATATGCAGGGACAGCACATTGAGGCGGTGATACAGGTCCTGGCGGAATTCGCCCCGGGCACACAGCTCGGACAAATCCACCTGGGTGGCGCAGATCACGCGCACATCCAGGTACACCTCTTCATCACTGCCGACCCGGCGAAAGCAACCGTCCTGCAGAAAGCGCAGCAATTTCACCTGCAACCGCGCGCTCATTTCACCGACACCATCGAGAAACAACGTACCGCCCGCCGTCAGCTCCAACAGCCCGAGCTTGCCCTCGGCCCGCGCACCTTCAAACGCACCGGGACCGTAGCCGAACAGTTCGGTCTCGGCCATGGACTCCGGCAGACCGGCGCAATTGAGCGCCATCAGCGGCGACTGCCCGCGTGGACTGGCCAGGTGACAGGCACGCGCCAGCAGCTCTTTGCCGGTGCCGGTTTCGCCTTCTATTAATAGAGGCGCATCCAGCGGCGCCATACGCCGGGCTTCACGCACCACCGCGGCCATGACCTTGGAGCTTTGGAAAATACTGTCGAAGCCGCGCAGCTCTTGCTTGCGCACATTGTAGATACGCTCGCCCACGCGGTCGGCGCGGTGCAGGGTCAGCACGGCCCCGGCCATGGCTTCGCTGTCATCGTGCTCGGAAGATTGCAGCGGCGCGATATCCGCCAGGAACACGTCACCCTTGACCTTGACCCGCAGGCCATTGATCCGCGACTTGCTCGCGCGCACCAGCTCGGGCAAGTCGAAGTCTTCGGCGTAGCGCGACAGTGGAATCCCCGGCACCTCATCCACCCGCACCCCGAGCAACTGCGCCGCCGCGCGGTTGGCGGCGACGATGGAACCGCCCATGTCGATCGACAGCACCGGAAATTCCAGGGCGCCGAGCAAGGCATTGAGCTCCATATGCCGCCGCTCGCTGGGCATCAGCCCGACCCGCTTGACGCCAAACACCCCGGCAATCGCCTCGAACTGCGGGCGCAACGCCTGGAACTGCATGTTCACCAGGTTCGGGCAATACAGGTAGATGGCGTTGCCATGCTCGCCGCCGACCTCGCCCTTGGCGACGTTGACGCCATATTCCACCAGCAGGTTGAGGATGTCCCGCAGGATGCCGATGCGGTTCTGGCAGTGCACTTTGATACGCATGAAAAGGCCCGAAGAGTGGGGAGGCGCCGCGTCTTTTTGCCGCTGGGCGCAGATAGTCGTCAAGATTATGTGACAGTCACCGGCCTTTTTACAGCCCGCCGACGCCACCGGCCCACAAGCGTAACGAATACTTTACACAATTCGGTAAATTTTCCTACAGATAGCTGCCGCGGGTGGATGGCATCGGCGCCGCGCCTCGGTATCAATAGAGGCATCGCAGGACATAACAAGAACGAATGCCTAGCAGGAGAGCCGTATGAAGCAGACGCAATACGTGGCCCGCGAGCCCGATGCGCAAGGTTTTATCCACTACCCGCCGGAAGAACACGCGGTGTGGAACACCCTGATCACGCGCCAGTTGAAAGTGATCGAAGGCCGTGCCTGCCAGGAATACCTGGACGGCATCGACAAGCTCGGCCTGCCACTGGACCGCATTCCGCAATTGGGCGAGATCAATAAAGTGCTGGCCGAGACTACAGGCTGGCAAGTCGCCCGTGTCCCCGCACTGATCCCCTTCCAGACCTTTTTCGAATTGCTCGCCAACAAGCAGTTCCCGGTGGCGACCTTTATTCGTACCCGTGAAGAGCTGGACTATCTGCAAGAGCCGGATATTTTCCACGAGATCTTTGGTCACTGCCCGTTGCTGACCAACCCCTGGTTCGCCGAATTCACCCACACTTACGGCAAGCTCGGCCTGGCGGCCACCAAAGAGCAGCGCGTGTACCTGGCGCGCCTGTACTGGATGACCATCGAGTTCGGCCTGGTAGATACGCCCACCGGCCTGCGCATCTACGGTGGCGGCATTTTGTCGTCGCCCAAGGAGACGGTGTACAGCCTGTCGTCCGAGCCCGAGCACCAAGCCTTCGACCCACTGGAAGCGATGCGCACGCCGTACCGCATCGACATCCTGCAGCCGTTGTACTTCGTGCTGCCGGACCTGAAGCGCCTGTTCGACGTGGCGCAGGAAGACATCATGGGCATGGTCGAACGCGGGATGCAGCTGGGTCTGCATGCACCGAAATTCCCGCCAAAGCCCAAGGCTGCTTGAACCTTACATCTTGAGGCCAGGTGAGTCTGTTCCCTGGCCGCGCGTTGCTTTAGGGTAACGCTACTGACCTTCATACATTCGAATTCAGGACACCCCCATGACCACCTTGAACCAAGCCCATTGCGAAGCCTGCCGCGCCGACGCTCCACAAGTCAGCGATGAAGAACTGCCGGTGCTGCTCAAGCAGATTCCCGACTGGAACATCGAAGTGCGCGACGGCGTGATGCAACTGGAGAAGGTCTTCCTGTTCAAGAACTTCAAGTTTGCCCTGGCCTTCACCAACGCCATGGGTGAAATCTCCGAAGCCGAAGGCCATCACCCAGGCCTGCTGACCGAATGGGGCAAGGTCACCGTGACCTGGTGGAGCCACTCCATCAAGGGCCTGCACCGCAACGATTTCATCATGGCCGCGCGCACCGACGAAGTGGCCAAGGACGCCGAGGGCCGCAAGTAATGCATTTCGATGCCATTGGCCGTGTGCCCGGCGACCCGATCCTCGGGCTGATGGACCTGTACGCCCAGGACCCCAACCCGAACAAATTCGACCTCGGCGTGGGCGTGTACAAGGACGACCAGGGCCTGACACCGATTCCCCATTCGGTGAAGCTCGCCGAGCAGCGCCTGGTCGACACCCAGACCACCAAGACCTACATCGGCGGCCACGGCAACGCGGCCTTCGGCACGCTGATCAGCGCCCTGGTGCTCGGCGCCGATTCGGCCCTGATCCAAGCCCGCCGCGCCGGTGCGACCCAGACGCCGGGCGGCACCGGCGCCCTGCGCCTGAGTGCCGACTTCATCGCCCACAGCCTGCCCGGCCGTGGCGTGTGGCTGAGCAACCCGACCTGGCCGATCCACGAAACCATCTTCGCCAAGGCCGGCCTCAAGGTCAGTCATTACCCTTACGTGGGCACCGACAACCGCCTGGATGTGGCGGCGATGCTGGCGACCCTCGCTACCATCCCCAAGGGCGACGTGGTGCTGCTGCACGCCTGCTGCCACAACCCGACGGGTTTCGACCTGTCCCAGGATGACTGGCGCCAGGTCCTGCAGATCGTGCGCGAGCGCCAGCTGCTGCCGCTGATCGACTTCGCCTACCAGGGCTTCGGCGACGGCCTGGAGCAGGATGCCTGGGCGGTGCGCCTGTTTGCGGCCGAGTTGCCGGAAGTCCTGGTTACCAGCTCCTGCTCGAAGAACTTCGGCCTGTACAGCGACCGCGTCGGCGCGTTGATCGTGTGCGCGGCGGATGCCGAGAAACTGACGGATGTGCGCAGCCAACTGGCGAATATCGCACGCAACCTCTGGTCGACGCCGCCGGATCATGGCGCGGCGGTGGTCGCGACGATCCTGGGGGATGCCGAGCTGAAAAAACGCTGGAGCGACGAGGTCGAAGCCATGCGTTCACGCATTGCACACCTGCGTTCCGGGCTGGTGGAAGCATTGGCGCCCCATGGCCTGTCGGCGCGGTTTGCGCACATCGGCACACAGCGCGGGATGTTTTCCTATACCGGCCTGAGTGCCGAGCAGGTGAAACAGCTGCGGGAGAAACACAGCGTGTACATGGTGAGTTCGGGCCGGGCTAACGTCGCGGGCATCGATGCCACGCGCCTGACGCTGCTGGCCGAAGCCATCGCCGACGTCTCCAACTGACGAAACCGACTCAAACTGTAGGAGCTGGCGTGCCTGCGATGGCGGTGTATCAGTCACTGAACAAGCTGACTGAACACCGCTATCGCCGGCACGCCAGCGCCCACAGGTGGAAGGTGTCGGGCCCTTAGCCCGCCACCATTTCAGCCTTGAGCTGTGCCTCTTTCGCCTGCGCATCCGCCAACCGATACAACTCGATACTCCCATCCCAGTGCTCGATCAACGCCGTGCACGACTCCACCCAATCCCCACAGTTGAGGTAGTCCACCTCGCCCACCTTGCGAATCTCCGCATGGTGGATATGCCCACACACCACGCCGTGCAGCTCGCGCTTGGTCACTTCATGGGCGATGGCTTCTTCGAAATCGCTGATGAAACTCACCGCGGTCTTGACCTTGTGCTTGAGGTACGCCGACAACGACCAGTAGCCATAGCCATAACGCGCACGCCAGTGATTGAGCCAGCGGTTCAGGGTGAGGGTGAACTCGTAGGCCGAGTCGCCGAGGAACGCCAGCCAGCGGTGATACCGAGTGATCACATCGAACTGGTCGCCGTGGATCACCAGCAAATGACGACCATCGGCGGTGACATGCACGGCCTCGTCCACCAGTTGGATGTTGCCCAGGATCAGCTTGGAATAGCGGCGCAGGAATTCGTCATGGTTGCCGGTGACGTAGATCACTTCGGTACCGCGCTTGGCCATGGTCAACAGGCGGCGGATCACGTTGGTATGAGCCTGTGGCCAATACATGCCACCGCGCATTTTCCAGCCATCGATGATATCGCCGACCAGGTACACCTTGTCGGCGTGATACCCCTTGAGGAACTGCGACAAATGTTCGGCCTGGCAATCCCGAGTGCCCAGGTGCACATCAGAAATCCACAGGGTACGAACCCGTTGCTTGCGGCTGGGCTTGGCGAACTCGGCACTGGTCATGGGCATCCCTCGACGGTGTTTTCGCGAGCTTGCGCCCTGGCGATTAATAGCCCATGACAGTCGTGCGTCACTCTGATGACAGCGCCGGCGCGCCGCAAAGCGTTGTAGACTGGCACGCTGCAACCCTGGAGACCACGATGAGAGCCGCCCTCACGCTGCGCCACTACCTCGAAGCACCGCTCGCCCACAGCCATGACCACGCGCAGTTGGTGTTCGGCCTGTCCGGGCACCTGGACCTGGAAGTGGATGGCCGTGGCAGCCAGGTGCGCGAAAGCAGCGTGATGGTGCTGCCCTTCTCCGCCCACCACGCGTGCGGCAGCCGTGATGGCAGCCGGTGCCTGGTGCTGGATGTGCCCACCGAACATTGGCTGCTGCAATCCCTGGGCGAGCATGCGGACGCCAGCCGCCGCCTGCTCGACCAGCCCGCGCGCCTGGCCCTCGACTCGCGGCAACATCAACTGGTGCAATGGCTGGCGCACAGCCCGGTGGACGATCCGCTGATCGTCCAGCAAGGCGCGGTGTTGCTGCTGGCCAGCCTCAATCATTCCCTTGCGCCACCGCTGCCGGGCCGGCGCCTGCCGTATGCGGCGTTCAATGCGCATATCGAGCGACACGTGGCGCACCCGCTGCAAGTCGCCGATCTGGCCCGTATCGCCGAGCTGTCGGTGGCGCGCCTGCATGCGCGATTCGTCGCCGAGTGTGGGCAGACGCCGATGGACTACATCCGCAGCCGCCGCCTGCACAAGGCCCTGGGCCTGCTGCGCGAGACGCCACTGGCGATCGGCGAGATTGCCGCGCGCGTCGGCTATGCGTCGCAAAGTGCATTCGCGGCGGCGATGCTGCGTGAATTTGGCGCTTCCCCCACCGCCTTGCGCGTGGGCGAGAGTCCTGCGCTATAAATCGCGAGCCCCACGACAGACACCTTCGCCCGCAACCCTCTAGACTGCGAACCTGTCACTCCCGTTGGTTTCAAGGATCGCAATGACTCCCCGCTCAGCCCTCGGCGCCCTGCATATCGGCGCATTGATGTTTGGCCTCACCGGCGTATTCGGCAAACTGGCGGCCGCATCACCCGCCATCATCGTGTTCGGCCGTGCCGCGTTTGCGGTGTTGGCGTTGGCAGTGTTTGCGCGCTTTGCCAGCAACACCACCTGGAAGCGCCTGGCGTTGCGCGACTGGCGCCGGCTGGTGATCAGCGGCGTGCTGCTGGCCGCGCATTGGGTGACGTTTTTCATCGCGGTGAAGGTGGCTGGCGTGGCGGTGGCAACCCTTGGGTTCACCGCGTTCCCGGCGTTTACCGTGATCCTCGAGGGGCTGATCTTCCGCGAGCGCATTCGCGCCAATGAAGTGCTGCTGGTGGCGCTGGTCACCGTCGGCCTGGTGCTGGTGACACCGGATTTCAATCTCGCCAGCGAAGCCACCGGCGGCCTGCTCTGGGGGATCGTCTCGGGGTTGCTGTTCTCGTTGCTGTCGCTGAACAACCGCGCCAGCTCCGGGCGGATTCCGGCGGTGCAGGCGGCGCTGTGCCAGAACCTGGTAGTCGCGGCCTGCCTGCTGCCCGTGGCGGCGCCGGGGTTGGCCGAGGTTCGCGCGCTGGACTGGCTATGGATCGGCCTGCTCGGCGTGTTCTGCACCGGCCTGGCCCACAGCCTGTTCGTCGCCAGCCTCGCGGTGATCAAGGCGCGCACCGCCTCCGTGGTATTTGCCATGGAGCCGGTGTACGGCATCACTGTGGCCTGGCTGCTGTTCGCCGAAACCCCGACACTGCGCATGCTGATGGGCGGCGCGCTGATCATCGTCGCCATCGTGCTGTCCGGGTTGATGGGCAGCGCCAGCCAGGCCAAACAGCCCGCAGCGAGTGCCTGATCTATACTCTGGTCATCCGCAACAGTTTGTCGTCGTTCAACGGATAAAGACTCCTCGACGACAGCCCTGATGCTTGAAGTTGCTGCAAGCGAGAGGTCACTCGATTAACGCTATGCAGGGGTTTCATCATGGAAATGTTCATCAGCTTGCTGGTGCAGATCATCAGCGGCGCCATCGGCGGCAACATCGCCGGCATGACCAAAGAGGGCCTGGGCACCGGGCTCAATACACTGATCGGCGGCGTGGGCGGACTGGTACTGGGCCAGATAGTCGCGGCACTGACCGGCACCAGCAGCGGCGAAGCGCTGGATGTCGCGGCAGTCGGCGGCAATATCCTCGGTGGCGGTATCGGCGGCCTGGTGTTGACTTGGGTCGTAGGCTTCATCAAGAGCAAAATGGCCGCCAAATAGCTGCCGGCACCAGTCACCGCCCTGCAGTGGCGGTGACTGTCAGGGCTTGCGCTCGTTGTGCCCCAGGTCACGCTGTGGGTCGATCTGGTCGCGCACGCGCTGCTTGAGCACCTTGGCCTCGGGGAAGCCCCCATCGGCCTTGCGCTCCCAGATCTGCACGCCCTCGCAGGTGATGCGAAACGCCCCGCCCGTGGCCGGTTCCAGCGACACTTTGCCCAAGTCATCGGCGAACGTACTCAACAGTTCCTGCGCCAGCCATGCGGCACGCAGCAGCCACTGGCACTGGGTGCAATAGGTGATGACGATCTCGGGTTTATCAGCGGACATAATTTGAGAGGCTCCTGACGTAACGGGCTCGGCGGATCGGGTGGCTATAATACCGGCCTTTATCGCCCAGCCTCGAGATTCATGATGCGCCGCCTGTTGTCCTGCCTGTTCCTGTGCCTGCTCCCTCTTCTCGCCGACGCCCTCGAAACGCCACGCCCGAAAATCGGCCTGGTGCTGTCCGGCGGCGCCGCCCGTGGCCTCGCCCACATCGGCGTGCTCAAGGCACTGGAAGAACAGGGCATCCATATCGATGCGATTGCCGGCACCAGCATGGGTGCCGTCATCGGCGGCCTGTATGCATCGGGCTACAAGATCGACGAGCTGGAAAAACTCGCGCTCGGCATCGACTGGCAGCAGGCCCTGTCCGACGCGCCACCGCGTGAAGACGTGCCGTTCCGGCGCAAGCAGGATGACCGCGATTTCCTGGTCAAGCAGAAACTGAGCTTTCGCGATGACGGTAGCCTCGGCCTGCCCCTCGGGGTGATCCAGGGCCAGAACCTGGCGCTGCTGCTGGAAAGCATGTTCGCCCACAGCAGCAATACGCGTAATTTCGACAAGCTGCCGATCCCCTTTCGCGCCGTGGCCACCGACATCACCACCGGTGAAAAGGTGGTGTTCAGCAAAGGCCATCTGCCCCAGGTGATCCGCGCCAGCATGTCGATCCCGGCGGTGTTCGCCCCGGTGGAACTGGACGGCCGGCTGCTGGTGGACGGCGGCATGACTGACAACATCCCGCTGGACGTGGCACGGGAAATGGGCGTGGACATCGCCATCGTCGTGGACATCGGCACCCCGCTGCGCTCGCGCAAGCAACTGGCCACGGTGGTGGACGTGCTCAACCAGTCCATCACCCTGATGACCCGACGCAACTCCGAAGAACAACTCAAGGCCCTGCACCCCAAGGATGTGCTGATCCAGCCGCCGCTGGCCGCCTATGGCGTGACCGACTTCGGCCGGGCCAAGGACATGATCGACGCCGGCTACCGCGCCACCCGTGCCCTCGATGTGCGCCTGGCGCACCTGCGCCCGGCCGAGCCGATCGACCCGCAGCTGGTGGCCGCGCGCACGCCGGGCGAGCGCACCCCGGTCATCACCGCGATCAACGTGGAGAACGACTCGAAAGTCAGCGACGACGTGATCCGCTACTACATCCGCCAACCGCTGGGCGAGCCGCTGAACCTGGGCCGCCTGCAAACCGACATGGGCACCCTGTACGGCCTGGATTACTTCGAGCAGGTGCAATACCGCGTGGTCAAGAAAGGCCAGGACAACACCCTGGTGATCAGCGCACGCGGCAAGCGCAGCGGCACCGACTACCTGCGCCTGGGCCTGAACCTGTCGGACGACATGCGCGGCGACAGCGCCTTCAACCTCGGCGCCAGCTACCGCATGAATGGCATCAACCGCCTCGGCGCCGAATGGCTGACGCGCGTGCAGATCGGCGATCGCCAGGAGCTGTACAGCGAGTTCTACCAGCCGATGGACACCGGTTCGCGCTACTTCGTCGCCCCCTACCTGAGTGCCCAGGCACAGAACGTCGAACTGATCCTGGACAACGACCCGATCTCCGAATACCGCCTGGAACGCTACGGCTTCGGCCTGAACGTGGGGCGCCAGATCGGCAACAGCGGCGAGATCCGCTTCGGCGTCGGCGAAGCCTGGGGCAAGGCCGATGTGCGCATCGGCGATCGCAGCTTGCCCAGCGTAAGCTTCAGCGAAGGCTTCTATGAACTGAAGTACTCCTTCGACTCCCTGGACAACGTGTACTTCCCGCATACCGGCGAAGACATCGGCCTGGCCTACCGCGAATTCGAACCGGGGCTGGGCTCGGACCAGCGCTATCGCCAGTGGGAATTCAAGCTGGACAAGGCCATGAGCCACGGCCCGGACACACTGGTGCTGGGCGGTCGCTACGGGCGCACCCTGGATGATTCGGACGTGGTGATTTCCAGCTTCCTGCTCGGCGGTGCACGGCAGCTATCGGGCTTTCGCCAGGATGCGATCTCGGGGCAGAACATCAGCCTGATGCGTGCCGTGTACTACCGCAGGCTGACGCCACGCTCGTACCTGCCGCTGGATTTCCCGCTGTACCTGGGCGCGTCGCTGGAACGCGGCCGGGCGTGGAACAACGACAATGAGTTCGACAGTGGCTATATCAACGCGGCGAGTATTTTCCTCGGCTTTGACACACCGTTGGGGCCGCTGAATTTCAGCTACGGGTTCAACGATGACAATCAGAAAGCGGTGTACCTGAACCTGGGGCAGACGTTCTGACACGCGCTTCACAGGCGCCCGGCTTGCCGGCGATGGCAGCGGTATTCTCCGCATGGCTCCAGGGCCTCATCGCCGGCAAGCCGACTCCTACGGGTGGCTGTCGTTTCTGGAGGTCAGGACTTTTCCAGGTTTGCCAGGATGTGCCCATGCACGCGCATGCACACGCTCAAGTCAGCTTCGTCCACACCCACAAACAACTCATGGCGCAGGGCGGTGGCGATGGTTTCGATCTGTTCGATCAGGGGGCGGGCGGTGTCACACAGCAGAATGCGTTTGGCACGACGATCTTCCACGACGGCTTGGCGTTGCACCAAACCCTGGCCTTCCAGGCTGTCGAGCAAGCGTGCAAGTGTCGGCCCTTCGACGCCGACGCTTTGCGCCAGCTCGCGTTGCGTCGGCGCGTCCTGGAAACGGGCCAGGTGCAGCAGCACCAGCCAGCGCGCCTGGGACAGGCCCAGCCCCGCCAGACGGCGGTCCAACTCGGCGCGCCAACCTCGGGACATTTGCGCCAGCTGCATGCCAAAACGGTGTTGATCGGTTAACGGCATAAAAAACTCATGGTTTAGACTGAAAATAAAGTGTGGCTAATTATTAGTCAGCTAAGCATGAGCCATGCCAGTAGGCAAGAGTTGCTATGTACTGATTCGTTACATTGTCATAATCAACGCACTAAATTTCGAATTCAGACTGCAAAGCAGCGCGTACGCAGTACAAAACACCCTCCGGAACACGCCCGGTAAACAGCGGCGCGATCTCGGCAACCGGTGGCAATTCGCCTTCTCCGTCGAGGAAGGCATCCTGGATTTCACCGAGCAGATCCTCCGGCAAATCCAGCGCCTGCTCCAGCGACAACTGTTGCTTGCCGATGGACTCGGCCAGCAAGGTGTACACATTTTTTTCCGAGCATTGCAGCTGGCCGGCGATCTGAATCGGAGTCATCCCGGCGCGCGCCAGGCTGATCAGTTCGTGGCGAATATCGGCAACTTCCTTGGGTGCTTCGGCCTGGCCGCCGAGCACTTCGAGGAAGGCCTGGCCGTAACGCTCCAGCTTGCGCGCGCCGACACCGCTGACCCGCGCCATTTCGGCCATCGTGGTGGGCTGCTCGCGCAGCATTTCCAGCAGGGTCGAGTCGGGGAAAATAACGTACGGCGGCACACTGTGTTCCTGTGCCAGTTTGCGCCGCAGGGTGCGCAAGGCTTCCCACTGTTCGCGCTCTTCGCCGCGCACCAGTTGGCTGGCCTGGCTGGTACTGCTCTTGGCGGTGGTCTGCGGCTTGAGATCGCGTCGCAGCTCCAGGCTCACTTCGCCCTTGAGCAATGGCCGGCAACTGTCGTTGAGGCGCAGCCCGCCATAGCCTTCCAGGTCGATATCCACCAGGCCGCGCGCGACCATCTGCCGGAACAGCGAGCGCCACTCGCCCTCGGCGCGGGCCTTGCCGACGCCGTAGACCGACAGTTTCTCGTGGCCGAAGCTGCGCACCTTTTCGTTGTCCTTGCCCAGCAGCACATCCACCAGGTGACCGACGCCGTAGCGTTGGCCGGTGCGGTAGATCGCCGACAACGCCTGGCGCGCAGGCTCGGTGGCGTCCCAGGTCTGCACACCGTCGACGCAGTTGTCGCAGTGACCGCAAGGCTCGGGCATATCCTCGTCGAAGTACGCCAGCAGCGTCTGGCGACGGCAGCGGGTTTCTTCACACAGCGAGAGCATGGCGTCGAGCTTGTGCTGCTCCAGGCGCTTGTGGCGCTCATCGCCTTCGGAGTTCTGCAGCATCTGCTTGAGCATCACCACATCTTGCAGGCCATAGACCATCCAGGCATCGGCCGGCAGGCCATCACGGCCGGCACGTCCGGTTTCCTGGTAATACGCCTCGAGGGACTTGGGCAGATCCATGTGTGCCACGAAGCGCACGTTGGATTTATCGATGCCCATGCCGAACGCGATGGTCGCCACCATGATCAGGCCTTCCTCGTTGAGGAAGCGCTTCTGGTGGTAGGCACGCAAATCATTCGGCAGGCCGGCGTGATAGGGCAGCGCCGGGTAACCTTGTTCGCAGAGGAACGCGGCGACCTCATCGACCTTCTTGCGCGACAGGCAGTACACGATACCTGCATCGCTGCGCCGCTCGGAGAGGAACGCCAGCAACTGCTTGCGCGGCTGCTCCTTGGGTACGATGCGGTAGAAGATGTTCGGGCGGTCGAAGCTCGACAGGAAGCGCTCGGCATTCTGCAAATGCAGGCGCTCGACGATCTCTTCGCGGGTGCGCTTGTCGGCGGTGGCGGTCAGCGCGATGCGCGGTACGTCAGGAAACAGCTCCGCCAATTGGCCCAGCTGCAGATACTCGCGACGGAAATCATGCCCCCATTGCGACACGCAGTGGGCTTCATCGATGGCAAACAGCGCGATTTCCAGGCTCTGCAAAAACGCCAGCATGCGCGGCTGCACCAGGCGCTCGGGGGCCAGGTAGAGCATCTTGACTTCACCGCGCTTGATGCGGGCGGCCAGGTCGCGCTGCTGCTCGGCGCTGAGGGTGGAGTTCAGGGAGGCGGCGGCGACGCCGAGTTCTTCGAGGGTCGCCACCTGGTCGTCCATCAACGCGATCAGCGGCGACACCACCACGGCCAGGCCGTTGCGCAACAGCGCCGGTACCTGGAAGCACAACGATTTGCCGCCGCCGGTAGGCATCAGGACCAGCGCGTCACCGCCACTGGCCACGCGCTCAATGATCGCACCCTGGCGGCCACGAAAACTGTCGTAGCCGAAGATGTCCTTGAGGACGCGTTGAGCCTGCTCGAGCATGTAAAACTCCAAATAGTGCCGAAATCCCTCTGTACAGGCTGGCCGAAAAAATACGTTTTCACGGAGAATAATCCGTAAGCGAAGTTTTCGCGGACGGGCGCCTAACCTGCAGGGGCATCACAAAACGCGGCAGTATACCCGAGCGACACTCGGCAAAGGGCGCGACTGACGAATAGACGCCCGTCTCTAAAACCCGGCAAATATGCCTTGCAGCTGGCCTGGGCGCTCAAGAAAGCCTAGAATTCAGCATCGTTTATTCCCAAGGTAGCCCTTCAATGTCCTTCGCTGAGCAACTAACCCGCCTGCAAGCCTTCCTCGACGCCGATGAGCTGCATGACGAGGCGCTGGACTACGTGGCCGCCCACGGCTACCTGACCGCCCTGTCCATCTGCTCCGAGGCCGTGCCGGACCGTGAGTGGATCGACGCCTTGTTCGCCGAAGAGCCGCACTACACCGACGCGGCCCAGCGTGAAGAAATCGAATCGACCCTGCTCGCCCTCAAGGCCCATATCGGTCGCCAGCTGGCCTCCGACGAGGAATTCGAGTTGCCGTGCGACCTGGACCTGGGCGAAGAGCCGGATGACTCCGACCTGCGCGGCTGGTGCATCGGTTTCATGGAAGGTGTGTTCCTGCGCGAAGCCGCCTGGTTCGAAACCGCCGAGGAAGAAGTCAGCGAAATGCTGCTGCCGATCATGGTCGGTTCGGGCCTGTTCGACGATCAGCCGGAATTCTCCGACATCGCCGCCGACGCCAACCTGATGGACGACATGATCGTACAGATCCCCGAAGCACTGACCGCGCTGTACCTGCTGTGCAACGCCCCTGACGAAAAACCGGCGATCCTCAAGCCACGTCACCACTGAGTCAGTTGCCCGTGACACCCATGGGCAATCGCTCGCTGCTCCTGCGCTACCTGCTGCTGGCCATCGGCTGGCTCAGCGTAGCGTTGGGCGTCATCGGCATCTTCCTGCCGGTACTGCCGACTACGCCCTTCCTGCTGCTCGCCGCCGCCTGCTTCGCCCGAAGCTCCCCGCGTTTCTACCACTGGCTGGTGGAACACCCGCGCCTGGGTCCGTGGATCAAGGACTACCTGGACGGCAATGGCATCCCGCTCAAAGGCAAGGTCTACGCCATTGGCTTGATGTGGCTGAGCATCGGTGTCTCCTGCTACCTGGTGCCGCTGCCGTGGGCCCGTGGTTTCATGCTGACCAGCGCCGTGCTGGTGACGATCTACATCCTGCGCCAGAAAACCCTGCCGCCACGTTGATCACTGCCTGCGACATTAGCGCCCACACGACCTTGGTCGACACTGACTAACCCCAGGCATCATGCGAGACTGTCCAACCGGGCCTGGAATGCCTGGGTGTTCTTATGCTCGGAGTTACCATGACGCTGTCCAGCGGGCTGATCGCCGCCGTTGCCCTGGCCTATATGGCCATTATGTTTGCCATCGCCTTCTACGGTGACCGCCGCCGTGCGCCGCTGCCACCGCGCATGCGCGCGTGGGTGTATAGCCTGTCGCTGGCGGTCTACTGCACCAGCTGGACGTTCTTCGGCGCCGTAGGCCAGGCCGCCGAACAGTTGTGGGCGTTTTTACCGATCTACCTGGGACCCGTGCTGCTGCTGGTGTTGGCACCCTGGGTGCTGCAGAAGATGATTCTGATCAGCAAGCAAGAAAACATTACCTCGATCGCCGACTTTATCGCCGCACGCTACGGGAAATCCCAATCGCTGGCCGTGGTCGTGGCACTGATCTGCCTGGTTGGCGTGCTGCCCTATATCGCCCTGCAACTCAAAGGCATCGTGCTGGGCGTCAACCTGCTGATCGGTGCGGGTGCCGACACCACGGGCACCCGCGCCCAGGACACGGCACTGATCGTGTCGCTGGTGCTCGCGCTGTTCACCATCGTCTTCGGTACGCGCAACCTCGACGCCACGGAGCACCACCGTGGCATGGTGCTGGCGATTGCCTTTGAATCGCTGGTCAAGCTGTTCGCGTTTCTCGCCGTCGGCGCGTTCGTGACCTACGGCCTGTACGACGGTTTCGGCGACTTGTTCAGCCAGGCCATGCTCGCGCCGAGGCTGGAGGAATACTGGAAAGAAACCGTCAACTGGCCATCGATGGTGGTACAGACCGGCGTGGCGATGATGGCGATCATCTGCTTGCCGCGACAATTCCACGTCACCGTGGTCGAGAATATCGACCCGCAGGACCTGCGCCTGGCCAAATGGGTGTTCCCGGCCTACCTGATTCTCGCCGCCTTGTTTGTGATCCCTATCGCCCTGGGAGGCAAAATGATGCTGCCCGGCTCGGTGATGCCGGACTCCTATGTCATCAGCCTGCCACTCGCCGAAGCCCATCCGGCCCTCGCCGTACTGGCGTTTATCGGCGGTGCGTCGGCGGCCACCGGCATGGTGATCGTGGCGAGCATCGCGCTGTCGACCATGGTCTCCAACGACATGCTGCTGCCGTGGTTGCTGCGTCGCTCCAGTGCCGAGCGGCCGTTCGAAGTGTTCCGCCATTGGATGCTGTCGGTGCGCCGGGTCAGCATCGTGATCATCCTGCTGCTGGCGTATGTCAGCTACCGCTTGCTCGGCTCGAGTGCCAGCCTAGCGACCATCGGCCAGATCGCCTTTGCCGCCGTGACCCAATTGGCGCCGGCGATGCTCGGTGCGCTGTATTGGAAACAGGCGAACCGGCGCGGCGTATTTGCCGGATTGGCGGCGGGCACCTTCCTGTGGTTCTACACCCTGGTCCTACCGGTTACGGCGAAAAGCCTGGGCTGGTCCCTCAGCCTTTTCCCTGGGCTGACGTGGATGCATTCGCACCCGCTGGGTTTGTCCGTGACGTCATTGACCTTGGGCACCGTGTTCTCGCTGGCGGGTAACTTCACGCTGTTTGTGTGGGTGTCGATGCTGTCGCGCACGCGCGTGTCGGAACACTGGCAGGCCGGGCGCTTCATTGGCCAGGAAATCAGCCAACGTGCCAGCGCCCGTTCGATGCTCTCGGTACAAATCAGCGACCTGCTCAGTTTGGCCGCGCGCTTCGTCGGGGATGAGCGGGCCCAGCAGAGCTTTATCCGCTTTGCCTACCGGCAGGGCAAAGGCTTCAACCCCAACCAGAATGCCGACAACGACTGGATCGCTCACACCGAGCGATTGCTGGCCGGTGTACTCGGTGCATCGTCGACGCGGGCGGTGGTGAAAGCCGCCATCGAAGGGCGCGAAATGCAACTGGAGGACGTGGTACGGATCGCCGACGAAGCCTCCGAAGTGCTGCAATTCAACCGGGCCCTGCTGCAGGGCGCCATCGAGAACATCACCCAGGGCATCAGCGTGGTGGACCAGTCCCTCAAGCTGGTGGCCTGGAACCGTCGCTACCTGGAGCTGTTCAACTACCCGGACGGGCTGATCAGCGTGGGGCGGCCGATTGCCGACATCATCCGCTACAACGCCGAGCGCGGTTTGTGTGGCCCAGGCGAGGCCGAGGTGCATGTGGCGCGCCGTCTGCACTGGATGCGCCAGGGCCGCGCGCACACGTCCGAACGCTTGTTCCCGAACGGGCGGGTGATCGAGCTGATTGGCAACCCGATGCCCGGTGGCGGTTTCGTCATGAGTTTTACCGACATTACTGCGTTCCGCGAAGCCGAACAGGCCCTCACTGAAGCCAACGAGGGCCTGGAGCAACGGGTCACCGAGCGTACCCATGAGCTGTCGCAACTGAATGTGGCACTCACCGACGCCAAGGGTGTCGCCGAGTCTGCCAGCCAGTCGAAGACACGCTTTCTTGCCGCCGTCAGTCATGACTTGATGCAGCCGTTGAACGCCGCGCGCCTGTTCTCCGCCGCCCTCTCCCACCAGCACGACGGCCTGTCGAGTGAAGCGCGGCAACTGGTGCAACACCTGGACAGTTCGCTGCGCTCCGCCGAAGACTTGATCAGCGATTTGCTGGATATTTCGCGCCTGGAAAACGGCAAGATCAATCCACAACGCCAGCCGTTCGTGCTCAACGAGCTGTTCGATACCCTCGGCGCCGAATTCAAGGCGCTGGCCCACGAGCAGGGCTTGCGCTTCCGACTGCGTGGCAGCCGATTGCGGGTGGACAGTGATATCAAGTTGCTGCGGCGGATTTTGCAGAATTTCCTGACCAACGCCTTCCGCTATGCCGACGGCCCGGTGCTGCTTGGCTTACGCCGTCGCAAGGGCGAACTGTGCCTGGAGGTGTGGGACCGAGGGCCCGGCATCCCGCTGGACAAACAGAAAGTGATCTTCGAAGAATTCAAACGCCTGGACAGCCACCAGACCCGTGCAGAAAAAGGCCTGGGCCTGGGCCTGGCGATCGCCGACGGCCTGTGCCGGGTGCTCAATCACCGATTGAGCGTGCGCTCCTGGCCAGGCAAGGGCAGCGTGTTCAGTGTGCGCGTGCCGCTGGCGCGCAACCAGGCCAGTCCGCAGATCAAGGCTGCGCCGGAAAACGGCCTGCCGCTGAGCGGCGCGCAGGTACTGTGCGTGGATAATGAAGAAAGCATCCTGATCGGCATGCGCAGCCTGCTGACGCGCTGGGGCTGCGAGGTGTGGACCGCCACCGACCAGGCACAATGCGCAGCGCTGCTCGCCGAGGGCGTGCGCCCGCAACTGGCCTTGGTGGACTATCACCTCGACCACGGCGAAACCGGCACCGAACTGATGGGATGGCTGCGAGCGCAACTGGCAGAGCCGATTCCAGGCGTGGTGATCAGCGCCGATGGCCGCCCGGAGATGGTCGCCCAGGTGCATGCGGCAGGGTTGGATTACCTGGCCAAGCCGGTCAAGCCTGCGGCGCTGCGGGCGCTGCTGAGCCGGCACGTACCGCTGTAACCGACCCGACTCGGTCCCCTCTAGGAGCCGGCTTGCCGGCGAAGCGGGCCTCGAGCATGGCGCCGATTTTACCGACGCCATCGCCAGCAATCATTCGGGCAGGTGCGCCACACCGTCGGAGTCGGTCATCGCCCGCTCCAGCAGATCGGCCGGCAGGCTTTTACTGGCACGCGCACCGAGCAGTCTTAATTGCTCGGTGCGGCTGACCAGGTTTCCGCGTCCATCTGTCAGCTTGTTCCGCGCAGCACTGTAAGCCTTGTCCAACTGCTGCAGACGGTTGCCCACTTCATCCAGGTCCTGGATAAACAGTACAAACTTGTCGTACAGCCACCCCGCACGCTCGGCGATCTCCCGGGCATTCTGGCTTTGGCGTTCCTGCTTCCACAGGCTATCGATCACCCGCAGGGTGGCGAGCAACGTCGTCGGGCTGACAATGACGATATGCCGGTCGAAAGCTTCCTGGAACAGGTTGGGCTCGGCCTGCAGCGCCGCCGAAAACGCCGCTTCGATGGGCACGAACAGCAGGACAAAGTCCAGGCTGTGCAGGCCCTCCAGGCGTTTGTAATCCTTGCCGGCCAAGCCTTTGACATGATTGCGCAGCGACAGCACGTGCTGCTTCAGCGCTGCCTGGCCGATTACTTCATCATCGGCGGCGACGAATTGCTGATACGCGGTCAGGCTGACCTTGGAATCGACCACCACCTGCTTGTCACCGGGCAACATGATCAGTACATCAGGCTGGAAACGCTCGCCATCCGGGCCCTTGAGGCTGACCTGGGTCTGGTACTCGCGGCCCTTCTCCAGGCCGGCGTGCTCCAGCACCCGCTCAAGAATCAGTTCGCCCCAGTTGCCCTGGGTTTTCTGGCCCTTGAGTGCGCGGGTCAGGTTGGTGGCTTCGTCTGACAGACGCAGGTTCAATTGCTGCAGGCGCTCAAGCTCCTTGGCCAGGGAAAAGCGCTCGCGCGCCTCGTTCTGATAGCTTTCTTCCACGCGTTTTTCGAACGACTGGATGCGCTCCTTGAGCGGGTCGAGCAATTGGCCCAGGCGCTCCTGGCTGGTTTCGGCAAAGCGCTGCTCGCGTTCATCGAAGATCTTGCCGGCCAGCTCGGCGAACTGTGCACGCAGCTCGTCGCGCGAGCCCTGAAGGTCGGCGAGGCGCTGCTGATGGCTGTCCTGTTGCTCGCGCAGTTCGGCGCGCAAGGCCGCTGCCAGCGCATCGAGGCGACGCAATTCGGTTTCCTTGGCGCTGCGGTCGAGGTTCCAGGCGTGGGCCGCATCGCGAGCGTTGTCGCGGTCGATCTGCAGCAGCTCGACTTCGCGGCGGACGGCGGCCAGGTCGGCCTGCTTGGCGGCGTTGGCCTGGCTCAAGTCGCTGATCTCGTCGCGACTGGCATCCAGCTGGGCGGCGAGGCCTTCCTGGGCCAGTTGCGCAGTGGCCAGGCGCTCTTCGAGCAGCTCCCAACCGGCCATGCGCGCAGTCAGTCGTCGCTGAATCTGCCAGCACACCGCCAATAAAGGCACTGCGGCACCCGCCAGGCCCAGGGCGATACTGGTCCAGTCAAAAACCATAGCCATTTCTGCCATTACCGAAAAAGAGCAAGGTTAACCAAGCACAGGGCTGGAGGACAGCTCAGTCTTCGACCTGGCCGAGTTCGCGTTGGGCGCGGCGGTCGCCCGCGCGGGCGGCCAGGCGCAACAGGTCATGGCCGATGCGACGGTCGCGGGCATTGCCGCATTCACGGCACATCAATTGGCCCAGGCGGCTCTGTGCGGCGACCACACCTTCACGGGCAGGCTGCTTGAGCAAACGTCCGGCAAAGTGTTTGACGTTGGTGTTGTGACCCAGGCGTGGACTGTCGAGCAACCACAAGGCGACTTTCATAGAGAAACGCTTGGGTGCGGTAACAGTCTGAGGGGTATCGGTAACAGAAGGTGATACTGAGCGAAACTTCATAAAGCACTGTGGGACAGAACGGAAGGCGCGCCACTCTACTCTTTTTTTCGCACAGGTAAAGCTGAAAAAACCCTGCACGCCCGTTCTAGAGCAAGCGCTCGGGACAATCCACAGAAGCTGTGGATAACTCAGTGGACAACCCCCCTTTAACTCGCGCAAAGCCCCATGGAATGGGGGCCGCAGTCAAACTGACGATTTTTTCACCAATAAAAAAAAGCCAGATTTTTCATTGACTTAAATTTCCATTGCAGGCAAATGGCGGCTGAGCGGAGCAGTTGACAGCGCGGTTACACATGCGGCAACTAATGTGCACAAGTACCCACCCATTGGTTATATCGCCGGCGTTTTTTGAAGCGACCGCCGCCAAAAATGTTACCGACAGGCCAGGTCGGGACTTTTCAAAACTTTGCGCGCTCGCCACACTGCCCGACCGACAGCACAACAGTGGGTGGGTCGATGAAAGGCATTCTGCTGTTCGCGCTGCTGTTACTGGCGATCTGCGCCCTTTCCCTGGGAATCAACGCGGCCCTGCCGTCGCCGGACGGCGCCTTGTTTGCTATTGCCATTCTGCTGTCGGCCGCCTTCACGGCCGTGTGCCTGTGCATCGAACTGGGTGAAGGTCGCATCAATGACATGGGCGATGTGATCAACGTGATCGAGACCGGTCGGTGCGTGCACCTGACATTGGCGGCCTATGCCCTGGGTTGCTCGCTGGCGGCGGCGATCACGGTGCTGGTCTACCGTGGCCTGCTGAGCGCCTGATTGAAGTTTTTTGGCTAGCACACTTCCCTTCCCTGTTTCAATCCGTTACTATCCGCGGCGTTAGTACCAAGCTGAAAGTCAATTCTGGTCGAACAACTCCCCTGAACAACACGGGATCGACCACCTCGATGGTTTCCAGGTATCACTTGCGACGACACCGCCTTTGAACAAGCAAAGGGTGCCGCGAAGTCTCAATACTCTGACCGAACCAACCTGCAAATTGATCAGGATCTTCACCCCGGGCCCAGAACCTTTGCCCCTGTTGTGTTGCCTGCCCTCCTAAGTACCTACCTGCCAGCCCAAGCGCGCCTAACTTATCAGCGCTTCAAACTGGCTGCTTTGTTCCAGTCGGGTTCTTCGTTCGATCAATGGTGATCAACGTCACTGGAACGTTTTAACGTTGCACGGTTCTTAACCGTGTCATTTGTAGGAACACCAATAATATGTCGACTATCCACACTCAGGATGCCATTCGCACCCTCACCAACGCTTTTGCTCCAATGAACTGCCTGATCATGGCCGCTCGCAAAGGCTGCTTCAGCTTCACCCTGGTCAACGAACACGGCATCGCTCGTCACAGCGAACGCCTGTACCCCGATCAATACTCCAGCGCAGAACCGCTGCAGGCCGTGATCGAGCGTACCCGTCAGGCACTGGTTGCCTGATCGACCCGAGTCGCTGAAACACCAAAAACCCTGTCTGAAAAACAGGGTTTTTTATTGCCTGGAATTCGACCATTGAGCTTTTGCACTAAGTTCAAATAGATATAACCGTTATAACTGCATAGCGAAGATGTTTTAAAAACAGTCCTTTACATCACAAATATGACACTACACTTCAACTCAAGCGGCATGATCCGCTTGCGACGCGCCTGAGATCCGATCCACTGCTGCCAAGCCCCCACCCTTCTCAGGCCCGTCGCCCACTTCCACGGATTGAGGCTTGTATGGGTATCGCCGCCAGCGAATTGTGTCGTTATGTGATCCGGCCGACGTTGATGTACCTGGGCCGACACGATCAAACGGCTGAGTCCCTGCTGCTGGGCATCGCCGCCAGTCAATCGGAGCTCGGCTCCGCCTTGCACGATCGCCGCGGCCACGGCCTGTACAGCATCACCGAACCCCGTCACCGCGCCTTATGGGACAACTACCTGGCGCTGGACCCGGAACGCGCCAGCCTGGTACGCGGGCTGGCCAGCCAACACGCGTTTCTCAGCGCGCCCCAGCTTGAGTTGACGGTCAACCTGCGTTACGCCACGGCCATCGCCTGGCTACTGGTGGAACAGCACCGTCCGGCACTGCCGGAACCGGGTGACGTCTTGGCCATGGCGCGTATCTGGAAAGAAATTTTTCATCCACAAGGACGGCTGCGTGATTTCACTCAAGCCTGGCAAACCTGTGTTTCACCCATGAATCACGTGGTTTGCTGACCGGGCATTTTGCAAGATTCGCCAAAAATCACGAATTTTGGTCGGATTGTCCTACAAAACCGCTCTATCTCCTGCATTTCAGCCTATAGCGCGATCTTAAAATTATTGTTACTTTCCGCAGCGGTGATCACCACGGAGTTCTAATAATGAAAAAAGTAATGCTCAAGACCACACTTAGCCTCGCCGTTGCCATGGCCTCTTCCAGCATCTTCGCAAGCGGCTTCGCCCTTAACGAACAAGATGTCGCCGGGATGGGTACAGGTTTCGCAGGTCGCTCTTCTTCTGCCGATAACGCAAGCACCGTTTATGGTAACCCTGCCGGTATGGCTCGCCTTGAAGGCCAGCAGATTACGGGTGGCGTTGCAGCGATTGATGCGTCGACTGATATCAAAGATGCCAGCGGCCGCTCCAGCGGCAGTAACAAAGGCGATATGGTGCCTTTCACCGCAGTCCCCTTTGGTTTCTACACCAACAAACTCAATGACCAGTGGGCAATCGGCTTCGGTGTCTACGCGCCGTTCGGCCTGAAGACCGACTACGAAAGTGGTTTCCAAGGTCGTGCGTTTGGCAGCAAGAGCGAAGTGTCGGTTATCACCTTCCAGCCGACCGTCAGCTACGCCTTCAATGACAAAGTCTCGATCGGTTTCGGCCCGACTATTAACCGTATCGACGGCACCCTGGAATCGCGGCCAAACCTGGGCTTGTTGCCACTGCCAGGCCTGGCTGGCACCGGCGACGCCAAAATCAAAGTCAAGGGCGACGACACCGCTATCGGCTTCAACGCCGGTATCCTCGTGCAAGCCACCGACACCACTCGTGTAGGTCTGACTTACCACTCGAAAGTGAAATACAAGCTCGAAGGCCACACCGAAGTCACGCCAGGAGCGCGAGTTCCAGCGCCCTACCTGATTGGCGCCCGTTACGATGCCTCGCTGAAAGTTGACACCCCTGAATCCTGGGATGCCTCGGTCACCCAAGACCTGAGCGATGCCTGGAAGGTGTATGGCGGTGCTACCTGGACTCGCTGGAGCCGCCTGAAAGACATCACTGTCAACAACGAAGGTGTCACGGCAGCTAGCGGTGGTGCCTTGGCGCCTCGGATCGTCGGCCAGATCACCGAGCCACAGAACTGGCACGACACCTGGGCCTACGCCGTGGGTACTTCGTACCAGATCACCAAGCAAGTGGTACTGCGTACCGGTCTGACATTCGACCAGTCGCCAACCAACAACACTGACCGTTCGCCACGTATTCCTACCGGTGACCGGACCATTTTCAGTGTCGGCTTGGGCTACGCGGTAATGGACAACATGACCGTCGACCTGGCTTATTCCTACCTGAAGGAAGAGCCTGTCAAAGTTAACAAAGAGAACGCGCTGGGCCAGACCTACGCTTCCAAGTACGAAAACAGCGCCAACGGTTTCGGCTTGGGTGTAACGTACAAGTTCTGATTCAACGCCGCATAAAAAAGCCCCGCTCTCCTGCAAAGGAGGCGGGGCTTTTTAGTGGGCTTCGATCAAGGTTTAGAGGCGATCGCCTGCTCGACTGCCTTGATCAGCTCCGGACTGTCCGGCTTGGTCAGACTGGAGAAATTGGCAATCACCTTGCCTTGGCGATCGACCACATATTTGTAGAAATTCCACTTCGGCGGCGCGTCGGTCTGCTGTGCCAGCACCTTGAACAAGTGCACCGCGTCCGGCCCCTTGACCTTCTGTGGCTCGGTCATGGTGAAAGTCACGCCGTAATTCACATAGCAGACCTTGGCGGTTTCCTCGCCGGTCTTGGCCTCCTGCTTGAAGTCATCGGACGGTACGCCAATGACCTCCAGCCCTTCACCCTTGTAACGCTGGTACAAGGCCTCAAGGCCTTTGAATTGCGGGGCAAACCCACAGAAACTCGCGGTATTGACGATCACCAAGGGCTTGCCGGCAAAGCGCTGGCACAGGTCGATGGATTCCTTGGCGCGCAACTTGGGTAATTGGCCTTCGAGCAACGGTGGGCAATCGGCGGCCATCGCCACACCGCCAAAAGCAGCCATCAGCACGGGAACTGCAAGCCAGCGCATCTGCATGTCGAAAAGTCCTTTAAAGAGTTCAGACCACGAACTTAACAGATCGACATACCCAGTTGCATCAACGCCAGGCCACCGCGTTGCCAGCCCCACCACGCCAGCAGCAACAGCAGTGCCACCGTCCCTGCCCCGACGAGCCAATACCCGTTGAAACTCATGCCGCCTCCATCTGCGCCTGCAAGCGCGCCACGGGTCGCTCACGCACCGGCCAGTTGAGGGCCGCGGCGAGCAGGCTCAAGAGAATTGCTACCTGCCAGATCAAATCGTAGTTGCCGGTTCGATCATAGACCACCCCGCCCAACCAGCCGCCGAGGAACGAGCCGAGCTGGTGGAACAGGAATACGATCCCGCCGAGCATCGAGAGGTTGCGCACCCCAAACAGCGTGGCGACCGTACCATTGGTCAGTGGCACCGTGGACAACCACAAAAAGCCCATGGCCATGCCGAACAGGTAAGCCGTGACTTCAGTGACCGGCGCCCACAGGAACCACACGATCACCACGGCGCGCAGCAAGTACAGGCCCGTCAGCAGGCGAGGCTTGGACATGCGCCCGCCCAACCAGCCGGCGGTGTAGGTGCCGAAGATATTGAACAGGCCGATCAGTGCCAGCACCGTGGTGCCCACCGTGGCCGGCAAGTGCTGGTCGACCAGATAGGCCGGCAGGTGCACACCAATAAATACCACCTGGAAACCGCAGACGAAAAAGCCGAAGGCCAGCAGCCAGAAACCCGAGTGCGAGCAGGCTTCCTTGAGCGCTTCACGCAGGGTTTGCTGGCCGGCCACTACCGGCAGCGGGCGGTCCTTGAGCATCGCCACCAGCGGCAGGATCAACGCCACCATCAAGCCCAGCGCCAGCAGCGCTGCCGACCAGCCCAACCAACTGATCAGGCCCAAGGTGCCTGGTACCATGGCGAACTGGCCGAACGAGCCGGCAGCGCTGGCAATGCCCATGGCCATGCTGCGTTTTTCCGGCGCCACGGCGCGCCCGACCACACCCAGGATCACCGAGAACGAGGTGCCGGACAGGCCGATACCAATCAACAGGCCGGCACTCAGCGACAACGACCACGCCGAATCCGACATGCCCATCAGCACCAGGCCCGCGGCGTACAGTACACCGCCGACAAACACTGCCTTGGTCGCGCCGAAGCGGTCGGCCAGCGCGCCGGTGAACGGCTGCGCCAGACCCCAGATCAGGTTCTGCAAGGCGATGGCAAAGGCAAAGGTCTCACGGCCCCAGCCAAATTCGCTGCTCATCGGCGCCAGGAACAGGCCGAAACCGTGCCGCACACCCAATGACAACGCCAGGATCAGCGCACTCCCTACAAGAATCCAGCCACTGGTGCGCCACATCGAGGTCATTTCTTATTCTCCGTTCGCGGGTATATACCCGCTTGTAGTCGAACAAACTCGCCGTCAGGCGAGTTCATCCAGCAAGGCCAACAAGGTTTCGCGTTTTTCCGCGCCGAGTTGATTGATCAATTTCTGTTGCGCCGCTTCCCAGGCGGGTAACGCTGCGGCCAGTCGCTCCTCACCGGCTGTGGTCAACAGCACCAGGCGGTTGCGCAGGTCATCGCCCTCGACCAACTGCACCAGGCCCTCGCCTTCCAGCACCCGCAGGTTGCGCCCCAACGTACTGCGATCCAGGCCCATGGCTTCCGCCAGGCTGGAAATGCTCGGTTGATCAAGGCGCTGCAGGTTGCACAGCAGAGAATACTGGGCGACGTTGATCCCGAAGCCGTCGAGAGCGCCGTCGTAATGCCTGCTGACGCCACGGGCGGCACGTCGCAGGTTGGTACATAAACATTGGGAGGCAAGCATGGAACGTGTATATACCCGCGATTAAGGAAATGCAAGAAAGTGTTACAGCGCCAGGCCGACCAATACCGCGACTTCCAGCAGCTCCAGCAACGCGCCCGCCGTGTCACCGGTGGTGCCGCCCAGGCGGTTGATCATCAGCTGGCGCAGGCCGATAAAGCACAGGGTCGCCAGCAACACCGCAATCCCGCCACTGAAACCCCCGACCACGAGGCATGCCAAGCCACTCAGGATCAGCACCTGCTGGCCGACGATGCGCGGCAAGTGATCCGACAGCGCCTGGCCCAATCCTCCGGCACGCACGTAACGCGTAGTGAGGAACAACGCCAGCATCGACGCCCGGCCGATCAGGGGTGCCAGGATCAGCGCCGCGCCATTGTGCTGTTCAATCAAGGCCACCAGCGCAGTGAACTTGAGCAGCAACACCAGGCCGAGAGTGACCACGGCAATCGGTCCGCTGCGCGGGTCTTTCATGATGGCAAGGGTACGCTCGCGATCGCCGAAGCCACCCAGCCAGGCGTCGGCGCTGTCCGCCAGGCCGTCCAGGTGCAGGCCGCCACTGAGCAACACCCAAGCAGTCAGCAGCAACGCGGCGTGCAGCAACAGCGGTGCGCCCATCAGCGCCGTATTCAGCGCCCACAACAGCACGCCGAATAACAGGCCAACCAGCGGATAAAACAGCAGCGAACGTCCCAGCTCCTGAGGTTGCGGCATGCCCGGCAGGCGAATCGGCAGGCTGCTGAGAAATTGCAGGGCAATCCAGAAGGGCAACATACTCAATCCACTTCCTTCAATACGACGTCAGCCGCGACCTGCAGACTGAACAATCCACCGTGCCCGACCTCGACGTTCAGCAACTGCTCCCGGGGCAATCCCCGCGCCCTGGCCAACAGCAGGCGCATCACACCACCGTGGCTGATCAATAGCACCCGTTGGCCAGCATAGGCTTGATGCAAGCGTGAGACGGCGCCCAGGACACGGTCGGAAAAGTCGCTGACACGCTCCCCCTCCGGCGGTGTGAAGCTGTAGGGATCGGCCCAGAACAGCCCCAATCCTTCGGCATCGGTTTCCATCAACGCCGCCGCGCTCTGGCCTTCCCAGGCACCGAAGTGCAGCTCCTGCAGATCTTTTTCGAGGCTGACCGGCACATTGAGGCGCGCGCCCAGCTCATCGGCAAAGCGCGCACAGCGTTGCAGCGGCGAGCTGATCAAGCGGTCCCACGGCCCGCGCGCCTCGACGGCGGCGCGCATCTGCTCCCACCCCTGGGCAGTCAATGCATCGTCCAGGCTGCCGCGCAGGCCGCCGCCCAGTTCGGTTTCGCCGTGACGCAACAGGTCCAGGTGCAGATTCATGCGGGGCGGTCTGCCACGGCCGCTTCGGCGAAAGTCGCCATCTGCCCGTGCAACGCACACGCCAGGCGCAGCAACGGCACCGCCAGCGCCGCCCCACTGCCCTCGCCCAAGCGCAGGCCGAGTTCCAGCAAGGGCTGCGCGTCGAGGCTCTGCAGCACATGACGATGACCCGGCTCGGCGCCACGATGGCCAAACAGCAACCACTCGCGACAGGCCGGATTCAACCGCGTGGCAACCAGCGCAGCGACGCTGCAGATAAACCCGTCGACCAGCACCACGATGCCTTCCTGGGCACAGGCCAGATAGGCGCCCACCAGCGCCGCGATCTCAAAGCCGCCCAGGTTGAACAGGGTTTGCAACGCATCACCGCGCTGCCCGGCATGCACGGCCAGCGCGCGCTCGATCACCGCCACCTTGCGACTGACGCCCTGGGCATTCAGCCCGGTGCCTGGTCCGGTCAGGTCACTGACCTGGCAATCGAGCAAGGCACACGCCAGTGCACTGGCGGCAGTGGTGTTGCCGATGCCCATCTCGCCGCCGATAAACAGCTGTGCGCCGCTTTCGCGCGCGCGCAGCACACTCTCACGCCCGGCGTGCAAGGCCAGGCGCCCTTGGGCTGCGGTCATCGCGGGGCCGTTGACGAAGTTGGCCGTGCCCGCGCCGAGGTTCAAGTGACGAACCCCGGGCAAATCCAGCGACGGCGTGACGGTGCCGAGGTCGACCACTTCCAGTTGCGCCTCCAACTGCCGCGCCAATACGCTGATCGCCGCGCCGCCGCTGACGAAATTGAGCAGCATCTGCCCGGTCACTTCCTGGGGAAACGCCGACACGCCTTCGGCTACCACACCGTGATCACCGGCAAAGATCGCAATCCATAACTGTTCGACCGAGGGTTTGACCTGGCCCTGCAGGCCGGCCAATTGCACCGCCAGCGCTTCGAGCTGGCCAAGGGAGCCGGCCGGCTTGGTCAATTGTTGCTGGCGTGCCAAGGCTTGTTCATGCGCTTGAGCGTCAATCGCCTTACAGGGGTTGAGCCACCAGGTGTCAGTCATATCGCAGTACCTTTCAAAGTCAGGGGCAGGCCGGCAACCGTCAGGACCACACGCTGACACCGCTCGGCCAAAGCTTGATGCAGCCAACCGGCTTCATCCACATAGCGGCGAGTCAATTCGCCCAGCGGCACGACACCCAGTCCGGTCTCGTTGCTGACAAAAATGATCTGCCCCGGCAGCGCGGCCAGGGTTTCCAGCAATTGATCGCGCTCGAACGCCAGGCGGTCGGCGTCTTCGAGCATCAGTAGATTGGTCAGCCACAGCGTCAGGCAATCCACCAGCAGGCAACGATCCGGCGCGGCGTTTTCGCGCAGCACCCGCGCCAGTTCGACGGGCTCTTCGATCAAGCCCCAGTGGTCGGGGCGGCGCTGGCGATGCAGGGCCACGCGCGCGTTCATTTCGCCGTCCAGCGGCTGGCTGGTGGCAATGTAGATGACGGGCAACGCGCTGTCAGCGGCGAGCTTTTCCGCCAGGCGGCTTTTGCCGGAGCGAGCGCCGCCGAGAATCAGTTGGTGCATGGGACACTCCCTCTATTTACCACCCGCTCAACTGTGGGCACGGGTTTGCCTGCGATGGCGTCAACCGGGGTTTGCTGATTCAACGAGGTGTCTAGCCAGCGCCGACAGGGAGAGTGCGTGCGCATCGTCAAATCCCACATAGCGTGCGCAGCAGTTCGGTATCCAGATGGTTTTCCACCAAGTCGGCCAACCGCTCGATATCGCGCTCGCGCAGGGCGTGGTAATCCACCTCCTGCACATCCTGCAAGCCGGCCCAGCGCAGCAAGGCGCTGCACGCCGCCGGCGTCTCGAACAGGCCATGCAGGTAAGTGCCAAGAATCTGCCCGTCGGCACTTTGCGCGCCATCACTGCGGCCGTCATCGAGCAGGACCGCGGCGGTCGACAGCGCGTCGCCGGACGTCACGCCCGCGTGAATTTCATAGCCACTGACCTCGGCGTTCTCCAGCAACAAACGCCCGCGCACATTGCGCAATTGCTTCTCTTCTTCCAACGTCGTGCTGAATGCCAGCAGCCCCAGGCCAGGGCTGGAGCCGGCCGGCCCTTCGAGGCCCAGCGGGTCATGCACCTGCTCCCCGAGCATCTGCAGGCCACCGCAAATCCCCAGCACTTTGCCGCCGTAGCGCAAATGCCGAGCCACGGCGCTGTCCCAACCATTGGCGCGCAGGTAGGCAAGGTCACTGCGCACGCTTTTCGAGCCTGGCAGGATGATCAGGTCGGCGGCCGGGATCGGCTGGCCCGACCCGATGAACTGCAAATCCACCTGGGGGTGCAGGCGCAACGGGTCGAAATCCGTGTGATTGCTGATGCGCGGTAGTACCGGCACCACCACTTTGAGCACTTGTGCGGCCTTGTCGATCTGGCGCTGGTCGATGCCGTCTTCGGCTTCCAGGTGCAGGTCCATCACGTAGGGCAACACGCCCACCACCGGTTTGCCGGTGCGCGCTTCGAGCCAATCCAGGCCCGGTTGCAACAGCGCGATGTCGCCGCGAAAACGGTTGATGATGAAACCCTTGACCCGCGCCTGTTCGCTCGGAGACAGCAGCTCCAGGGTGCCGACCAGATGGGCGAACACGCCGCCGCGATTGATGTCGGCGATCAGCAGCACCGGGCAGTCCACCGCCTCGGCGAACCCCATGTTGGCGATGTCATTGGCACGCAGGTTGATTTCCGCCGGGGAGCCTGCGCCCTCGACCATCACCACCGGGAAGCGTTCGCTCAACCGCGCGTGGGAGGCCAGCACCGCTTGCATCGCGATGGCTTTGTAGTCGTGGTAGGCCACGGCGTTCATGCTGGTCAAGGCGCGGCCGTGGATGATCACCTGGGAGCCGGTGTCGCTGTTGGGTTTGAGCAGCACCGGGTTCATGTCGGTGTGGGGTGCGAGGTTGGCAGCCTGCGCCTGCACCGCCTGGGCGCGGCCGATTTCGCCACCCTCGGCGGTCACGGCACTGTTGAGCGCCATGTTCTGCGGCTTGAACGGCGCCACCGCCACGCCTTGGCGCACCAGCCAACGGCACAGCGCGGTCACCAGGGTACTTTTACCGGCGTCGGAGGTGGTGCCTTGCACCATCAGCGTAGTCATGCAGCTTCCTTGTAGGCGCCCAGGGCCTCGTTGAGGCGCAGCCAGTCCGCCTCGGTGTCGGGCAAGCCAAAGCGCAGGCTGCTGTCGTGGACAAACAGGCGCAGCAGAATGCCGCGCTGGGCCATGAATTCGTGCATGCGTTCGGCATGCGGTGTGATCAGCCATTGAAACAACGCGCAGCCGCCCTGGGGCTGGAAACCATGGCGCTTGAGCAAGGCGTAGAGGCGCTGGCCGGCCTCGATGCAGCGCGCACGTTGTCGCGCATGCCCGGCGGTGTCGCGCAGGCAGGCCTGGCCCAGCACGCGTGTCGGCCCGCTGACGGCCCAGGGCCCGACCTGTTCGGCGAGCAGCTTGAGCAGTTTGCGTTCGGCCAGCACGAAGCCCAGGCGCACACCGGCCAGGCCGAAAAACTTGCCGAATGAGCGCAGCACGATCAAACCGACCTGATGGGCCTGGCTGGCCAGGCTCAGTTGCGGGGTGACATCCATGAACGCTTCGTCCACCACCAGCCAACCGCCGCGCTGCGCCAGCCGGGTGTGCCAGTCGAGCAGGCGTTGCGGCGCCAGGCTCAGGCCGGTGGGGTTGTTGGGATTGACCACCACCAGCACGTCGAGGCCATCAAGGAAGAAGTCGACTTCCTGCTCCTGCACCTCGCGCACCACATAACCGGCGCGGCGCCAGGCTTCGGCGTGTTCGGCATAGCACGGCGACAACACGCCGACCTTGCCCGCACGGCGCAAGCGCGGCAGCAGTTGGATCGCCGCCTGGGAACCGGCCACCGGCAACAGATGCGCAGCGCCGTAGTACTCGCTGGCGGCCTGCTCCAGGCCGTCGTCGGTTTCCGGCAGGCGCGCCCAGGCTCGCAGCGGGATTTCGGGGATCGGCCAGGGCCACGGCGCCAGGCCGCTGGAGAGGTCGAGCCAATCAGCCTCGGCAATCCCGTACTGCATCGCCGCCTTGCGCAGCCGGCCACCGTGTTCAAGCATAGAATTGCGCCCCCGCACATAGGATCAGCAGCCATAACCATACGCCGCGCTGCACCAGTTGCCAGCCCCGGTCGATGGAATCGGCATCCGCCGCCGGGCCTTCGCCCAGTGGCGGCCGTTGATGCACCTCGCCGTGGTAGATCGCCGCGCCGCCCAGCTCCACGCCCAAGGCGCCAGCACCGGCGGCCATCACCGGGCCAGCGTTGGGGCTGTCCCATGTCGGGCCCTGGGTTCGCCAGCATTTGAGCGCCAGGCGGGTTTTGCCCAGCACTGCGTAGGTCAACGCCACCAGGCGCGCCGGAATGTAGTTCAGCAGATCGTCGATTTTCGCCGCAGCCCAGCCGAAGCGCTCGAAGCGTTCGTTGCGATAGCCCCACATCGCGTCGAGGGTGTTGCTCAGGCGGTAAAGCACCACGCCCGGCACGCCGGCGACGACGAACCAGAACAGCGCGGCAAACACCGCATCGCTGCCGTTTTCGAGTACCGACTCAGTGGCGGCGCGGGCGACTTCGGTACGATCCAGTTCACTGGTCTGGCGGCTGACCAGGTAGCTCACGCGCTTGCGGGCTTCTTCCAGGTCATCGCTGCGCAGCGCCTGGGCCACCGGCATCACGTGTTCGCCAAGGCTGCGCATGCCGAGGGCACAGTACAGCGCGAGGATCTCCAGCACCCAGCCGATATACGGCGCCCACGACAGGGCGGTCGCCAGCAGGGTCAGCGGCACCACCGCGATAAACCACGCGGTCACCCCATGGCTGCGCCAGCCACGGCCACCGCTGTTGAAACGTTGCTCGATGCGCCCGGCAAAATTGCCGAACGCCACCAGCGGATGCCAGCGCCTGGGTTCACCCAGCAGCGCATCCAGCGCCACTGCGGCGACACACAGCAAGGCCACACTCATTGACTCACTCCCCACACATTCTCATACAACATCTCACTCAGCGGCCGTGGTTCGGTCCAGCCTTCGAGCTGCAACATCGGTGCCGGATAGAACTCGGCCACCGGCCCCAGGCACAACACCGCCAGGGGTTTCGCGCCGGGCGGCAGGCCCAGCAGGTCGGCCAGGGCCTGGGGCTCGAACAGCGAGACCCAGCCCATGCCCAGCCCTTCGACGCGAGCCGCCAGCCACAGGTTCTGGATCGCACAGGACAGCGAGGCCATGTCCATTTCCGGCAAGGTGCGCCGGCCGAAGATATGCCGCTCGCGATCATCCATCAGCGCTGCCACCAGCACTTCGGCGCAGTCATGGATGCCTTCGACCTTGAGTTTCATGAACGCATCGGAACGCTCGCCCAACGCCTCGGCAGTGCGCACGCGCTCTTCTTCCACCAATTGCTGGATCTGCCCACGCAGTTGGCGGTCGCTGATGCGGATAAAGCGCCACGGCTGCATCAGGCCGACACTCGGCGCCTGGTGTGCAGCCTGGAGCAAGCGGTGCAGCAACTCGGGGGCCACGCTGCCGCCGCTGAAGTGGCGCATGTCGCGGCGCTCGGCGATGGCGCGGTAGACGGCGTCGCGGTCGGCCTGGGGGAAGGCGTTGTCGGTCATGGGCGCATCGGGGGCAAGCCCGCTCCCACAGTGGATGGGGATTCAACGCGGTCAATGGTGGGAGCCGGCTTGCCGGCGCTGGCGACCTCAGGGTCGGGCGCAAACAAGGCCGCCACCGCCCTCGGGTTGGACGGGAAATAGAAGTGCACGTAGGACGCGGTCATACGCCCTTGTCGGAATACCGCCTCGGCGCCGCGCCCACCATTGGGGCTGACGCCACGGGCAATCGGCTGCCACTCGGTGCTGGTCAGGGAATGGTGATAAGTGTGCCCACGCAGCACGCCTTCCGGCAGCTCAACGTTTTGCAGGGCCAGGGCCGCAAGTTTCTTTTGCATCACCGCATCGCCCTGCAGCAGGCCGACCAGTTCGGCGCGGGTGCCGTCGACGTCGGTCAGCGAGTCCAGCAGGTAGAGCATGCCGCCACATTCAGCGAGCAAGGGTTTGCCGGCCGCGTGATGGGCGCGGATGGCATTGAGCATCGAGGTATTTTCCGACAGCGCCTGGTGGTGCAGTTCCGGGTAGCCGCCGGGCAGATACAGACTGTCGGCGTCAGGCAATTCGCGGTCATGGATCGGCGAGAAAAAGCGCAGCTCGGCGCCCATCGCCCGCAACAGGTCAAGGCTGGCGCCGTAGGTGAAGGCAAACGCTTCGTCACGGGCAACCGCAATGCGCACGCCGACCAGCAACGGCTCGGCCTCGATCACTTCGGGGGCGGCAAAGGTCACCGGCGGCGGCAAGGCAACTTCACAACTGCTGCCCAGTGCCTGGGCAGCAGCATCCAGGCGCAGGTCGAGGTCGTTCAGCTCACTGGCTTGCACCAGGCCCAGGTGGCGGCTCGGCAGTTCGATCCCGGTTTCGCGGGACAGCGCGCCATACCAGCGCAGGCCTTCGGTGAGACTGCCTTCGAGGAGTTGCGCATGGCGCAAGGTGCCGACGCGATTGGCCAGCACGCCCGCGAACGGTAAATCCGGCTGATAACGCGCGAGGCCCAAGGCCAGGGCGCCAAACGTCTGCGCCATCGCAGTGCCGTCGATCACGCCCAATACCGGCACGCCGAAATGCCGTGCCAGGTCGGCGCTGGACGGCGTGCCGTCGAACAGCCCCATCACCCCTTCGATGAGGATCAGGTCGGCCTCAGCGGCGGCTTCCCACAACAGGCGGCGACTTTCCTGCTCGCCCACCATCCACATGTCCAATTGATACACCGGCGCACCACTGGCGCGCTCGTGGATCATCGGATCAAGAAAGTCCGGGCCGCATTTGAACACGCGGACTTTGCGCCCCAGATTGCGGTGCAAACGGGCGAGCGCGGCGGTGACGGTGGTTTTGCCCTGGCCGGACGCCGGTGCGGCGATCAAGACAGCCGGGCAATGACGGGGCTGATTCAAAGTTCGACGCCCTTCTGTGCCTTGATACCGGCCTGGAACGCGTGCTTGAGCATGCCCATCTCGGTGACGGTATCGCCCATTTCGATCAACTCGGGCTTAGCGCCACGGCCAGTCACCACCACGTGTTGCATTGGCGGGCGCGCTTGCAGGTCGCTGAGTACCTGGTCGAGGTCGAGATAGCCGTGCTTGAGGGCGATGTTCAGCTCGTCCAGCACCACCAGGCCGATGGACGGGTCTTGCAGCAACTCGCGCGACACCGCCCACGCGGCTTCGGCGGCGGCGATATCGCGCTGGCGGTCCTGGGTTTCCCAGGTAAAGCCTTCGCCCATCACATGAAAACGCACCTGCTCGGGAAAGCGGCGGAAGAACAACTCTTCACCGGTGCTGTTGCGCCCCTTGATGAACTGCACCACCCCGCACTGCATGCCGTGGCCCATGGCGCGGGCGAGCATGCCGAATGCCGAACTGCTCTTGCCTTTGCCGTTGCCGGTGAGCACCAGCAGCAGGCCGCATTCGTTTGGGGAGTTGGCGATGCGCTCATCGATCACGGCTTTTTTGCGCAGCATGCGCGCCAGGTGGCGTTCGTCGCGGTCGGGGGAATCGGTCATGGCAGCTCTCCGTTGGGGCTGGACAAAAACGGCGGGCAGGAAAAAGGATAAACAGACAGCCAAGCATCGCCCACCGTGATGCTGTTGGATGAACCAGGCCGGTCTCCGGACTCATGAGTGGCGCCCTGGCTCTTTATAAAGAGAGCACTCGGACAGGCCGACAGCGCGCCTTCCCATATCGCACGCGATACAGTGGCAAAAAGCACCGTCTTGACTCATTTACCGTTGCGGGGGCAGCGCCGGAATCGCGGCAGCACTGTGTACAAGTGCGCTCACTCACCGGCTTCCCTGTTTCACTCCGTCGACCCATGGGTCACAGAGCACCTGGAACAAGCCGCGAAGGTTAGTGGGTTGGGGGTGGAGCGTCAATTAAAGCTGGCCTTGCACTTGAACCATCCTACGACCGGCCTCCTCTACCCTTACAGGTATTAAGGAGAACACCATGCACAAAACCAGACTCGCCCTGCTTATCATGCTCGCCGGCACCCTCGCTGCCTGCGGGGAAAGCTCTACCTTGCAGGTCTCCGATGGCACCGGGCCGTCGCCCAAGTTGCCGGAGCCGAACAAGACCCTGATCCCGACCGTGAATATCGCCCCGGCGATTGGCTGGCCGGACGGCGCCAAGCCCACCGCCGCTGCCGGCACCCAGGTGGCGGCGTTCGCCGAAGGCCTGGACCATCCGCGCTGGCTGTATGTATTGCCCAATGGCGACGTGCTGGTGGCGGAAACCAACGCGCCACCCAAGCCGGATGACGCCAAGGGTATTCGCGGCTGGGTCATGGAGAAAGTCATGGGCCGTGCCGGCGCCGCTGTGCCGAGCCCGAACCGCATCACCTTGCTGCGTGACGCCGACCACGATGGCGTCGCCGAAACGCGCACGGTGTTCCTGGAAAACCTCAATTCGCCGTTTGGCATGACTCTGGTCCGTAATGATCTGTACGTGGCCGACTCGGACAAGCTGTTGCGCTTCCCCTATCAACCGGGTGAAACCGCGATCAAGGAGGCCGGCACCAAAGTCGTCGACCTGCCGGGCGGCAGCATCAATCACCACTGGACCAAGAACGTGGTGGCGAGCAAGGACGGCAGCAAACTGTATGTGAGCGTCGGTTCCAACAGCAATGTCGGTGAAAACGGCCTGGACGCGGAACAAGGCCGGGCGGCCATCTGGGAAGTCGATCGTGCCAGCGGCGAGCACCGCATCTTCGCCTCCGGCCTGCGCAATCCCAACGGCATGGCCTGGGAACCACAAAGCGGCAAGCTGTGGACGGCAGTGAACGAACGCGATGAAATCGGCAGCGACCTGGTGCCGGACTACATCACCTCAGTCAAGGACGGCGCATTCTATGGCTGGCCCTTCAGCTACTACGGGCAGCATGTGGACGTGCGCGTCAGCCCGCAGAACCTGGACCTGGTCGCCAAGGCGATCGCGCCGGATTATGCAGTGGGCCCGCACACCGCCTCCCTGGGATTGACGTTTGCCGAGGGCAGCAAACTGCCCGCCCAGTTCAGCAACGGCGCGTTCATCGGCCAGCATGGGTCGTGGAACCGCAAGCCGCACAGTGGCTACAAGGTGATCTTCGTCCCGTTCGAGGCTGGCCAGCCGAAGGGGCAGCCCGTGGACGTGCTGACCGGTTTCCTCGACAAGGATGAGAAGGCCATGGGCCGGCCGGTGGGCGTGGTGATTGATCAGCAGGGGGATTTGCTGGTGGCAGATGATGTGGGGAACAAGGTGTGGCGGGTGTCGGCCGCAAAATGATGGGTAGGAGCCGGCTTGCCGGCTCCTACAGGGATACTGTGCGTCAGGGGTTACGCGCCAGATTGCCTGGCAATACGCGCTTGGCACTCAGGTAGGCATTCTGCCAATACGCCTTGGACAAGGTATCCAGCTTTACCGTACCGCCGGTCTGTGGCGCGTGCACGAAGCGGCCCTCTCCCACATAGATCCCGGCGTGGCTGACCTGGGAACCGCCACCGGTGGCGAAGAACAACAGGTCGCCGGTTTGCAGGTTCTGCTCGCTGACATCCTGCGCACGCATCACGATCAGCTCACGGGTGGTACGCGGCAGGGAAATACCGGCCGCATCGCGAAACACAAAGCCGATCAAGCCACTGCAGTCAAACCCTGAGTCCGGCGTGTTGCCGCCCCATCGATAAGGCGTGCCAACCAGGCCCAAGGCACGGAAGAGCACATCTTCGGCAGCAGGCGAAAAATTCTGTGTGGAGTAGTTGAACACCGGCTTGGGTTTCACCGCTACGGGAGCGGGCGGCGGTGGACGGCTGGCGCAGGCGCTGAGCAGCGCGGCGCAAACAATGAGAATCAGGCGGGCCGAGGTCGACATGTGCAGAACAATCCTGGTCTGGATGCGGCTTTCGCTGCCGAACGCTGAAAACCAGAACGCGCAAGCAAAGCTCGCGCGAACGGATTCCAACAATATCCAGGGATTCTAGCGCTTACACGTCAAACTTCAAGTATCACTTTAAGTTTACTTGCTAGCGGTAACCGTCGTCGGGGCCATGGCGAGTGCGCGCTTGGCTTCGATGAAGGTTTTGCTCCAGTAGCTGTCACCCAGGTTGTCGACTCGAACACCGCCACTGCGACGGCTGCTGGAGTGGATAAACTGGTTATCGCCCAGGTAGATACCGGCATGGCTGACGCGACCACGACCCGCTGTACTGAAGAAAAGCAGATCACCGGGCTTGAGGTTGTTGCGTGCGACCAACGGTGCATTCACGTTGATCATTTCGCGCGTGGAGCGTGGCAGGTTCATGCCCGCTTCTTCACGAAACAGATAACCGATGAAGCCGCTGCAGTCGAAACCGGCTTCAGAAGTACCGCCGAAACGGTAACGGGTACCGATCAGGGACATGCCGCGTTCGAGGATGCTGTCGGCGAGGACTGGAAGCTGGTAAGGCTTGTTGCCGGCGAAGTCGGCCAGTTCCTTTTCTGTTGCCACTTCTTCCTCATAAACAGTGGAAGACTGTGCAGCAACGAATTTTGCCTGATTTTGAACCTGTGGTTTTTGCTGTTCTGCCACCTGTTGAGGGTGGGAGGCGCAACCAAACAACAGGGTAACGAGTGCGAGAGGCACGAGGGGTGCGAAGCGATTTAGCATGGGCACGACCGTGGCTGATATGTAAAGAAGTCGAGACTATGCCTTCTATCACATCGATTTGCAAATTCAATCGTGATCTATGTGACTTCTTGTTTGGACTATGACATCTAAGCCCTTAACACCCCTTACCCGCCTTTCGCGTGGCCAAAACGGCCCAAACGCGGGTTTTCTGACGCCTGGAAATTGCCGAAAGTCCTGAAAACAAAGGGCCGGCTACCAGCCAAGGGTTTCCTTGAGGAAGGGAATGGTCAGCTTGCGCTGGGCTTGCAAAGAGGCCTGGTCGAGCTGTTCGAGCAAATCGAACAACGCGCTCATGCTGCGCGTACCGCGAGTCAGAATGAAGTGTCCGACCTCGTCGGTCAGGTGCAGGCCGCGACGGGATGCGCGCAACTGCAGGGCACGCAATTTGTCTTCGTCGGACAGGGGGCGCATCTGGAAGATCAACGCCAGGGTCAGGCGCGATTTGAGGTCTGCCAGCTTCACCGGCAATTCACGCGGCGACGTGGAGGCGGCGATCAGCAGGCGCCGGCCACTGTCGCGCAGGCGGTTGAACAGATGAAACAGCGCCTCTTCCCACTCCGCCTTGCCGGCAATCGCCTGCAAGTCGTCCAGGCACACCAGCTCGTATTGCTCGAGGTGATCGAAGATGCCGATACCGCGGTCCATCAACTCCGCCAATGGCAGGTACACCGCCGGCTCGCCCATCTGCTCGAAACGCAGGCATGCGGCCTGCAACAGGTGGGTACGCCCTACGCCGTGCTTGCCCCACAGATAGATCAGGCTTTCGGTCCACCCGGCGTCGGCTTCGCAGAGCCGCTCGACATAGCCGAGTGCAGCGGCATTGGCGCCTGGGTAGTAGTTGATAAAGGTGGCGTCATCACGCAGACGCACACCCAAGGGCAGCTGAATCGGTTTCATGCTGACTGAACGGCTCCAAACGAACCGTTAGTGGCCTCTGTGTAAAGTTTGCAAAGTTTATACCCGTGACGCCGGGCGCACAATGCAGCAGACCACAAGCAAAATCAAAGGTTTGCGTTAACTTGGCGGTTTTTCGCAGATTGTTTGACGCCCCGCCCCCAGAAACAACAAACCCGGCTCAGGCCGGGTTTGTGATGAAACGGTTACAGGTCCGGGTCTTCGACCCCGGTATACGCATCCGAATCCTTGTACAGATCGTGCACATGGCGCACCAGCACCATGATCACCGCCGCCACCGGCAGCGCCAGCAGGATGCCGGTAAAGCCGAACAGCTCACCGCCCGCCAGGATCGCAAAGATCACCGCCACCGGGTGCAGGCCGATCCGGTCGCCCACCAGCAACGGCGTGAGCACCATGCCTTCCAGGGCCTGGCCAACCATGAACACCGCGACAATCCCCAGCATCGGGTACAGGTCGCCGCCAAACTGGAACAACCCGGCAACCAGCGCCGCGCCGATCCCGATCACAAAGCCCATGTACGGCACGATAGCCGCCAGGCCGGCGATCAGGCCGATCAACAGGCCCAGCTCCAGGCCGATCGCCATCAAGCCTGCCGCGTAGATGATCCCCAGGGCCAGCATCACCAGCAACTGCCCCCGCACGAAGGCGCCCAGCACCTCATGGCATTCGCCAGCCAGGGCCACGATGCGCTCTTCGCGGTTGCGTGGCAGCAGGCTGCGGATCTTGGCCATCATGATGTCCCAGTCGCGCAGCAGGTAGAACGCCACCACCGGGATCAACACCAGGTTGGTCAGCCAGCCGATCAGCGCCAGGCTGGATGCGGTGGCCTGACTGAGCACCACCCCGACAATGTCGGTGGTCTGGCCCATGTGCTCGCTGATCGCAGCCTTGACCTTGTCGAACTTCCAGAAGCCATCCGCCAACCCCAGCTTGGTCTGCACCCACGGCATCGCCGTGTGTTGCAGCCAGTCAAGCATTTGCGGCGCCAGCTCGTACAAGCGAAACAGTTGCTTGGCCAGCATCGGCACCAGCACCAGCACCAATGCAGTGATGATCAACGTGAACAGGGCAAACACCGTCACCACGCCCAGGGTCCGCGACAGTCCGGCTTTTTCCAGGCGATCCACCACGGGATCGAACAGATAGGCGAGCAGCAACGCCACCAGGAACGGCGTCAGGATCGAATGCAGCAAGAATACAAAAGCGCACAGCAGGACAAGTCCGCCAAGCCACACCCAACGACGCGTATCCGCCATAAACCACTCCATCTGTCTTTGCTTCTATATAAAGGAAGAACGTTTACCAGCGAAAACGCAGCTGCGCCTGCGGCTCAGGAGTGGGCGCCGGCTGGGTGCCATCACCCACTGGCTGCTGGACAGGCGCCTCGCCGGCCGGCACCTCCTGCAACTTGGCCAGGCTCAACTGGGTACGCAACTGGTCGGCGCTGCCGTTGACGCGATACACAATGCGATTGCCATCCACCCGCAGCGGATGGCCACCAAACGGCTCGAGCAGATGCCCCAGTGCCGCGTAGCGCTCCAGGTTCATGCCCTGCACTTCCAGCAGTTGTTCGGCGCTCGCACCGGGCTTGACCGCAAAACGCGGCGCCAGCTTCTGGCTGACGGCCAACATCACCGCATCGGCCACGGCGGCAGTGTCGGCGCCTTGCGCGGTGCCCTGATCGCTCTTGTCGCCCAGCCACAGGCGCCATTTGGCCTGCCACTGGCTTCCTTCCTGGCGCGCGTGCACGGCGAGCAAGGCATCGGCGCCGTAGCGTTCGGAAGCGGCGCGCAATGGCGTGGCATCGGCGTTTTCAAGGTTCGGCGCGGTAGCAACGACCTGTTCATCCAGATCACCCAGCGGCAGGCGCAACGGCAAGCCACGGTGTTGTGCCGCACGGCGCAGCGCCTGGGCGACGGTCTGACCATCGCCCACCAGGCTGCTGCCTTCGGTGGAGTCGTTCAGCCACCAACCGAGGATCGACGGCCGGTTGCTGCCCCAGATCGACAAGCCGGCGTCACGCAGGGCGCGATCGGTGCTGACTGGATCGAAATCCACTTGCAGGCTTTCCGGCGGGCCGGCGTCGTAGCCGTATTGACTGATGATTTGCTGCGGATCCTTGCGCACCGCCGCCAGGCCCGGGCCATCGGCGGCCTTGGCATCGCCGGTGAGGCGGATCACCAGCGTCTGCACGGCGCGCTGGGTGGCTTGGTCGCGCTCCTGCGGGGACTGACTGCTGACCGGTTCAAGTACTTGATAAAGACCATTGAGGGTTTCGGCATGACTCGCCAGGCTGACCCAAGACAGGCAGCCCACAAAAAAGAATTTACACAGACGCATGGAAGATTCCCGAACGACAAATTTAGCGGCTGGAACAGACCGCGTGAACTCGGCTTGGCAAGGCTGTGACCACAGCGACCGGTAAAACATTCACAGGGTCTCGGTAAGTTTTCGTACTGTCATAACGATAGCGGATTAAAGGCTATACCTTAATACGCGCCATGGCAGACCCGATTAGCATTTTTTTAACCGGCTTTTTTCAGATATGCAGCCCTGCCCGTCGGCCCGAGGATGGCCGCTGCCCCTCAAGCCTGATAAAATCGCGCGCCTTCGCAGACCGTCAACGGCTGGGCCGCTGTTCAAAAGCCCCTGCCCGCTCGGTCGTTACCCAGAAATCCCCCCTAAAGGCCTGGATCATGAGCAAGCAACCCTCCCTGAGCTACAAGGACGCCGGTGTAGACATCGACGCCGGTGAAGCATTGGTCGAACGCATCAAGAGCGTCGCCAAGCGCACTGCGCGCCCCGAAGTCATGGGCGGCCTGGGCGGTTTTGGCGCCCTCTGCGAAATCCCGGCCGGCTACAAGCAGCCTGTGCTGGTTTCCGGCACCGACGGCGTGGGCACCAAGCTGCGCCTGGCGCTGAACCTGAACAAGCACGACAGCATCGGCATCGACCTGGTGGCCATGTGCGTCAACGACCTGGTGGTGTGCGGCGCCGAGCCGTTGTTCTTCCTGGACTACTACGCCACCGGCAAGCTCAACGTCGAGACCGCCACCCAGGTAGTCACCGGCATCGGCGCCGGCTGCGAACTGTCGGGTTGCTCCCTGGTCGGCGGCGAAACCGCTGAAATGCCAGGCATGTACGAAGGCGAAGACTACGACCTGGCCGGCTTCTGCGTCGGCGTCGTGGAAAAAGCCGAGATCATCGACGGCTCCAAAGTCGCCGCGGGTGACGCCCTGCTCGCCCTGCCTTCTTCCGGCCCGCACTCCAACGGCTACTCGCTGATCCGCAAGATCATCGAAGTGTCCGGCGCCGATATCGAGAACATCCAGCTCGACGGCAAGCCACTGACCGACCTGCTGATGGCCCCGACGCGCATCTACGTCAAGCCACTGCTCAAGCTGATCAAGGACACTGGCGCGGTCAAGGCCATGGCCCACATCACCGGCGGCGGCCTGCTGGACAACATCCCGCGCGTGCTGCCAAAAGGTGCCCAGGCAATCGTCGACGTGGCCAGCTGGCAGCGTCCTGCAGTGTTCGACTGGCTGCAAGAGAAAGGCAACGTCAACGAAACCGAAATGCACCGCGTGCTGAACTGCGGCGTAGGCATGGTCATCTGCGTGGCGCAAGAGCACGTGGAAACCGCGCTGAATGTACTGCGTGAAGCCGGCGAGCAGCCATGGGTCATCGGCCAGATCGCCACTGCCCCGGAAGGCGCAGCCCAGGTTGAACTGAAGAACCTCAAGGCGCATTGATGTCCCAGACCTGTGATGTCGTGGTGCTGCTTTCCGGCACCGGCAGTAACTTGCAGGCCCTGATCGACAGCACGCGCACCGGCGACAGCCCGGTGCGCATCGCTGCGGTGATCTCCAACCGCAGCGACGCCTACGGCCTGCAACGCGCCAGGGACGCGGGCATCGAAACCCGCTCCCTGGATCACAAGGCTTTCGAAGGCCGCGAGGCCTTCGACAGTGCCCTGGTCGACCTGATCGACGCTTTCAACCCCAAACTTGTGGTACTCGCCGGCTTCATGCGCATCCTCAGCGCGAATTTCGTGCGGCACTACGAAGGGCGCCTGCTCAATATCCACCCTTCCCTGCTCCCCAAGTACAAAGGCATGCACACGCACCAGCGCGCACTCGACGCCGGTGACAGCGAGCATGGCTGCAGTGTGCACTTCGTCACCGAGGAACTCGATGGCGGGCCTCTGGTCGTACAGGCAGTGGTTCCGGTAGAGTCTGACGACTCGGCGCAGACGCTTGCGCAACGGGTTCACACCCAGGAACACAGGATTTACCCGCTGGCGGTTCGCTGGTTTGCCGAGGGGCGGTTGATTCTTGGCGACCAGGGTGCATTATTGGACGGTCAGTTACTTGCGGCCAGCGGCCACTTGATTCGAACCTAGGAGATTTTATGCGTCGCGCCTTGCTCTTCGCTTTTGCGCTGTTCGCCTTGCCTGCCGTGCAAGCAGCAGACCTTCACCCTTTCTCCGCGAGCTACACCGCCGACTGGAAACAGTTGCCCATGAGTGGTTCGGCTGAGCGCAGCCTGACCAAGAACGGCGACGGCACCTGGACCTTGAATTTCAAGGCTTCCATGATGATCGCCAGCCTGACCGAAACCAGCGTGATCCAGTTTGACAAGGATGCCCTGCAACCGAAGAGCTACACCTTCGAGCGCGGCGGCCTGGGCAAGGCCAAGAAGATCAACCTGGACTTCGACCAGGCGGCCAAGAAAGTCACCGGTTTCGAAAACAAGGACCCGGTCAATGTGCCCCTGCAAAGCGGCATGCTCGACAAGTCCACCTACCAGTTGGCGCTGCAGCGCGACGTGGCTGCGGGCAAGAAGAGCATGAGCTACAACGTGGTGGAAGGCACTGACGTCGACACCTACGACTTCCGCGTGATCGGCCCGGAAAAGGTCCAGACCAAGGTCGGCTCCATCGACGCGATCAAGGTCGAGCGCGTGCGTGACCCGACTCAGAGCAAGCGCATCACCCAGATGTGGTTTGCCAAGGACCAGGGCGGCATCCTCGTTGCCCTGCGCCAGGTCGAGACCGACGGCAAGGAATACAACATCATGCTGCAGGACGGTACCGTTGACGGCAAGGCTGTCAAAGGTAGCTGATCGGTAGATGGAACAAAGAGCCTCGCGCATGCGGGGCTTTTTTTCGCCTTGGATGTGTGGCGGCTCGTAGAACGCCATCGCCGGAGAGGCCAATACAGGGCTGAAAAGCCTTACTCGAACATGAAACTTTTGTCATATAACTCAGCACCCTGCGGCGCAATGTCGCGGTTTTCGCGGCCTGCAGCACTGTTGCGTTTTGCGCAATGATTTGTTGCGTGCAAAATCGGTTTACTTAGCAAGCTAACAAAACATATAACAAAGGCCTGCGACGACTTGCCGCAGATCCACCAGAGATTGGAGCAAGCAGATGACTGTAAAAGTAACTGAACGCGACGACGAACATATGTCCCACGAAGCACTGGGCCATGGGATTCACATCTGGGATGTACACCAACAAGATATGTTGGTCGGCATGTTTCACAATGAGAGCGACGCTCATAATTATAAAAACGAGCTTGAAGCCCTTGAAATGAGAAGCCAGGCGCAAGGCTCCTGAGACTCTGAAATCCGGTAGGCATCCCAGCCCCACGCAGCTGGGGTGCCGATAAACAAAAACCCCGCCTTTTGAGCGGGGTTTGTGTTTTGTTGGCTTGGTTTTTTTGGGGGCGCTTCGCACCCCAACGCAGGGCAAGCCTGCTCGCCACGACACGCCTGTCACCCTGACAAGCCTGCTTGCCACGACACGCCTGCCATCCTCACAAGCCTGCTTGCCACGACACACCTGTCACCCTGACAAGTCTGCTTGCCACGACACACCTGTCACTCTGACAAGCCTGCTTGCCACGACACACCTGTCACCCTCACAAGCCTGCTTGCCACGACACGCCTGCCATCCTCACAAGCCTGCTTGCCACGACACACCTGTCACCCTGACAAGCCTGCTTGCCACGACACACCTGCCATCCTCACAAGCCTGCTTGCCACGACACACCTGCCATTCTCACAAGCCTGTGTGCCACGGCGACGCTGCTGCTCCTCACAATCGGGTCATTGCAATGCTTTGACGCCTTACCACATCAGATCGTCAGGGATCTGGTACGCGGCGTACGGATCATCCTCGTCCGGCACCTGGCTTTCGGTGAGGATGTTGAGCTGCACGATACGCTCCGGGGCGCGTTCCTGGATCTTCAGGGCGGCCTCGCGCGGGATCACCTCGTAGCCGCCGCCGTGGTGCACGATGGCCAGGGAACCGTTGCTCAGCTTGTTGCGCATCAATGTGTTGACCGACAGGCGCTTGACCTTCTTGTCATCCACGAAGTTGTAGTAGTCCTCGGTGGTCAGCTTGGGCAGGCGCGAGGTCTCGATCAGTTGCTTGACCTGGGCCGTGCGGGCCTTGGCCTCGGCTTTTTCCTGCTGCTGACGGTTCAGCTCCTGGTCGCGCTTGACCTTCTCGGCCTGCGCCTCGGCAGCCAGGCGAGCCTGGGTATCATCGGCCTCGATCTGGCCCTTGTGGACCAGGCGCTGCTGTTTCTGTTTCTCTTTGCCGACCTGCTTGGCCTGCTTTTGGTTGACCAGACCTGCTTTGAGCAACTGGTCGCGAAGGGAAAGGCTCATGGTGCTTACTCACTTAGGCAACTGCTCAACCGCAGCTGGACACATTCTTTTCCTGACGTTTGGCTTCGCCCCACAGGGCGTCCAACTCTTCGAGGGTGCAATCTTCTATGGGTTGGTGCGTGTCGCGCAATGCCTGTTCGATAAATCGGAAACGGCGTTCGAACTTGGCGTTGGCGCCACGCAGCGCGGTTTCGGGGTCGACCTTGAGATGACGGGCCAGGTTGACTGCCGCAAACAGCAGGTCACCGACCTCGTCGGCGATAGCCACCGGGTCGTTATCGGCCATGGCTTCGAGCACTTCATCCAGCTCTTCGCGCACGTTGTCGACCACCGGCAAGGCCGATGGCCAATCGAACCCGACCTGGCTGGCGCGCTTCTGCAATTTGGCGGCACGCGACAACGATGGCAACGCGGTCGGCACATCGTCCAGCAGCGAGAGCTGCTCCGGTGCGTCGGATTTTTCCGCGCGCTCCTCGGCCTTGATCTGCTCCCAGCGCGCCTTGACCTGCTCCTCGCTTAACTGCGGAATATCCAGCGGCGCGTACAAATCACCGGTCGGGAACACATGCGGATGGCGACGGATCAACTTGCGGGTGATGCTGTCGATCACCCCGGCAAATTCGAAGCGCCCTTCTTCGCGCGCCAGCTGGCTGTAATACACCACCTGGAACAACAGGTCGCCCAGCTCGCCCTGCAGGTGATCGAAATCCCCGCGCTCGATGGCGTCGGCGACTTCGTAAGCTTCTTCCAGGGTGTGCGGGACGATGGTCGCGTAGGTTTGCTTGAGGTCCCACGGGCAGCCGTATTGCGGGTCCCGCAGGCGCTTCATGAGGTGCAGCAGGTCTTCAAGTGAATACATCAGTCAATCTCTGCCCATTGTCTGGAACCGCTGAAAATCTAATGTGGGAGCTGGCTTGCCTGCGATGGCCTCCACTCGGTCTGTCAGTCAGACCGAGTCGCCTGCATCGCGGGCAAGCCCGGCTCCCACAGAAAGCAGCCCTTATACATTTTCAGACCGCATCACGGGGTGCGATTCCGCCGGGTTTCAATGATGTTCGGCAACTGGGAAATCCGCCCCAGCAACCGCCCCAGCGCATCCAGTCCCGGGATCTCGATGGTCAGGGACATCAACGCGGTGTTGTCCTCTTTATTCGAGCGGGTGTTGACGGCCAATACGTTGATCCGCTCGTTGAGCAGCACTTGCGAGACGTCACGCAGCAGGCCGGACCGGTCGTAGGCGCGGATGACGATGTCCACCGGGTAGGTGAGCACCGGCACCGGGCCCCAGCTGACCTGGATGATCCGCTCCGGCTCGCGCCCGCCCAACTGCAGCACCGAGGCGCAGTCCTGGCGGTGAATGCTCACGCCACGGCCCTGGGTGATGTAGCCGACAATGGCATCGCCTGGCAGAGGCTGGCAGCAGCCGGCCATCTGGGTCAGCAGGTTGCCCACGCCCTGGATCTGGATATCGCCGCGCTTGCCCGGCTTGTAGCCCGTGGCCTTGCGCGGGATCAGCTCCAGCTGCTCGTTGCCGCGTTCCGGCTCGACCAGTTGCTGGGCCAGGTTGACCAGCTGCGCCAGGCGCAGGTCGCCGGCACCGAGGGCGGCGAACATGTCTTCGGCGATCTTCATGTTGGCTTTTTCGGCCAACTTGTCGAAGTCCACCTGCGGCAGGCCCAGGCGCGCCAGTTCGCGTTCGAGCAGGGTCTTGCCGGCGGCGACGTTCTGGTCGCGCGCCTGCAGCTTAAACCAGTGGACGATCTTCGCCCGCGCCCGCGACGTGGTGATGTAGCCCAGGTTCGGGTTCAACCAGTCGCGGCTCGGCGTGCCATGCTTGCTGGTGATGATCTCGACCTGTTCGCCGGTCTGCAGGCTGTAGTTGAGCGGCACGATACGCCCGTTGATCTTGGCGCCACGGCAGTTGTGGCCGATCTCGGTGTGTACGCGGTACGCAAAGTCCAGCGGCGTGGCGCCCTTGGGCAGGTCGATGGCGTGGCCGTCGGGAGTGAAGATGTAGACCCGGTCCGGCTCGATATCCACCCGCAGCTGTTCCGCCAGGCCGCCGATGTCGCCAAGCTCTTCGTGCCATTCCAGCACCTGGCGCAGCCAGGAGATTTTCTCTTCGTACTGGTTGGACCCGGCCTTGACGTCGGTGCCCTTGTAGCGCCAGTGCGCGCACACCCCCAGCTCCGCCTCTTCGTGCATGGCGTGGGTGCGGATCTGCACTTCCAGCACCTTGCCCTCGGGGCCGATCACCGCCGTGTGCAGCGAGCGATAGCCGTTTTCCTTGGGGTTGGCGATGTAGTCGTCGAATTCCTTGGGAATGTGCCGCCACAGGGTGTGGACGATGCCGAGCGCGGTGTAGCAATCGCGCATTTCCGGCACCAGCACGCGCACCGCACGCACGTCGTAGATCTGGCTGAAGGCCAGGCCCTTGCGCTGCATTTTGCGCCAGATGGAATAGATGTGTTTGGCGCGGCCGCTGATGTCGGCATCCACACCGGTGGCCTGCAGCTCGGAACGCAGCTGGCCCATCACGTCGGTGATGAAGCGCTCACGGTCGAGGCGCCGCTCGTGCAGCAGGGTGGCGATCTGTTTGTATTGATCGGGTTCGAGGTAGCGGAAGGACAGGTCCTCCAGCTCCCACTTGATATGGCCGATGCCCAGGCGGTGCGCCAGCGGCGCGTAGATGTCGAACACCTCGCGGGCCACACGGTTGCGCTTTTCGTCGTCAGCGGTCTTTACCGCACGGATCGCGCAGGTGCGTTCAGCCAGCTTGATCAGGGCGACGCGCACGTCGTCGACCATCGCCACCAGCATCTTGCGCAGGTTTTCGACCTGGCCCTGGGTGCCCAGCACCATCGACTGGCGCGGGCTCAGGCTGGCACTGATGGCAGCCATGCGCAGCACGCCGTCGATCAGTTTGGCCACCACCGCGCCGAAGCGCTGGCTGACCGTCGGCAACGGAATGTGCCCTTCACGCACGCCGCGATAGAGCACGGCGGCGATCAGCGAATCCTGGTCCAGCTTGAGATCGGCGAGGATCTCGGCGATTTCCAACCCGGTGCGAAAGCTTGAAGTGCCTTCGGCCCACAGGTTCTTGGCCGCATTGTCTTGCTGTTCAGACTCACGAGCGAACTCGCAGGCTGCTTTCAAGGCTTCACGGTCCAGTGCCGGGTCGACACTGATGGCATGATCCAGCCATGCCTCGAGATTGATACTGCCGTCGGTGTTGATCGGCTGGTGTGCTCTCACCTGTACCATCTTGCTTACCTTCCCTACGACGCACCTTCGGTGCGCCAATATCATCGCCGACCTTTTACTGCAGACTCCCTGGCAGATCACAGGCCTTGGAGAATGCAGGCCAGTCGGATTAAACGGGCATCCTAGCCCGCTTCAAATAACGCCATGGCCTCGACATGCGCTGTTTGCGGAAACATGTCGAGGATCCCGGCACGTTTTAGCCGGTAGCCTTGCTTGACCAACTCAACCGTGTCCCGCGCCAGCGTGGCCGGGTTGCAGGACACATACACCAGGCGCTTGGCCCCGAGGGTGGCGAGCTTGCGCACAACCTCCAGGGCACCGTCACGGGGTGGGTCCAAGAGTACCGCAGAAAAGCCCTGTTTGGCCCATTCCGCGTCAGTCAAAGGCTGGGACAAATCGGCCTGAAAAAACTGCACATTATGCAAATTGTTGCTGACGGCGTTTAGAGCCGCGCGGTCCACCATGGTCTGCACGCCTTCCACCGCCACCACTTCACGCACCTGGCGCGCCAGTGGCAGGGCGAAGTTGCCCAGGCCGCAAAACAGATCCAGCACCCGCTCGTCGGGTTGTGGCGCCAGCCATTCCAGGGCCTGGGCGACCATCGCCTCGTTGACGCCGGCGTTGACCTGGACAAAATCCCCTGGCCGGTACGCCAGCTCCAAGTCCCATGCGTCGAGTCGAAAACCTAGTGGCAGATCAGCCTCGACGGGTTCCGGCTGGCCCGCGCCATGCAGCCACAATTGGGCTTCATGGAACGCGCAGAATTCTTTCAGGATCAGCAGATCCGCATCCGACAACGGCGCCATATGCCGCAGCAGCACGGCGACGGACGAGCCACTGAACAGCTCCACATGGCCCAGGGCCTGTGGCTTGCTCAGGCGGCGCAGCATGTTGGGCAGGCGCTGCATGATCGGTTGCAAGGCCTGTACCAGCACCGGGCAATCATCGATGGCAATGATGTCCTGGCTGGCCACGGCGCGAAAACCCACTTCGAGTTTTTTCGCCTTGGCATCCCAGCGCACAGCCACACGGGCGCGGCGCCGGTAGCCGAATTCCGGCCCGCTCAACGGGGCTGCCCACTCCAGCGGTTCGACCGCCGCCACGCGGGACAGCTGCTCGGCGAGCATGCGCTGTTTCAGGGCAAGTTGTTCGTCATGGGGCAGGTGCTGCACGCTGCAGCCACCGCAGCGGCCGAAGTGCGCGCACGGCGCAGGGCGGCGCAGTTCGCTGGCCTTGAAGACTCTTTCGGTGCGCGCCTCGACCACTTTGCCATGGGCGCCCAACACCCGCGCTTCAACCTCTTCACCGGCGAGCGCGCCGTTGACGAACCAGGTGCGACCTTCAAAGAACACGATGCCACGGCCATCGTTGGCCAGGCGCTCAATGGTCAGGCGCTGTTTCTTGCCCACGGGAATCTGTGGGGCCCGGCTGCCGCCCGTCGGTTGGAAGCGCAGGCCTCTCTCGTGCTTGGCCATCAGTTGGGCGCGTCGAAGATGCCGGTCGACAGGTAGCGGTCGCCTCGGTCACAGATGATCGCGACGATCACCGCGTTTTCCACTTCCCTGGACAGGCGCAACATGCCCGCCACTGCGCCACCGGAGGACACGCCGCAGAAGATGCCTTCTTCACGCGCCAGGCGGCGGGTGGTGTCTTCGGCTTCACGCTGGGCCATGTCGATGATGCGATCCACGCGCGTCGAGTTGTAGATCTTCGGCAGGTACTCTTCGGGCCAGCGGCGGATGCCGGGGATGGCCGAGCCTTCCATCGGTTGCAGGCCGATGATCTGGATGTCGGGGTTCTGCTCCTTGAGGTAGCGCGAATTGCCCATGATGGTGCCGGTGGTGCCCATCGAACTGACGAAATGGGTGATGGTGCCCTGGGTCTGGCGCCAGATTTCCGGACCGGTGGTGGTGTAGTGCGCCTCGGGGTTATCGCCGTTGGCAAACTGGTCCAGCACCAGGCCACGGCCTTCGGCGGCCATGCGCTCGGCGAGGTCACGCGCGCCTTCCATGCCTTCTTCCTGGGTGACCAGGATCAGCTCGGCGCCATAGGCGGTCATCGCTGCCTTGCGCTCCGCGCTGCCGTTGTCGGGCATGATCAGGACCATCTTGTAGCCCTTGATCGCAGCGGCCATGGCCAAGGCGATCCCGGTGTTGCCGGAAGTGGCTTCGATCAGGGTGTCGCCGGGCTGGATCTGCCCACGCAACTCGGCGCGGGTGATCATCGACAGCGCCGGGCGGTCTTTTACCGACCCGGCCGGGTTGTTGCCTTCGAGCTTGAGCAACAGGGTATTGCTGGTTTCACCCGCCATGCGTTGCAAGCGGACCAGGGGCGTGTTGCCGACGCAATCGGCGATTGTAGGGTACTGCAAGGTCATGGCGTATTCGCAATCCAGACTGCGGGGGCGAACATCATACCGGGAAAGGCTGGCGGGCCATATCACGCAAAGTGCGGTGCTTATGGCGTAAAGGAATAAGCACGCACTGTGTGGACGCGCGCCTACAGGAAATGTGCGGGCTTGCCGGCGATGGCCGCCCCCCGGTCAATAGCCTACCCGACCTGTCCGTCGCCATGATTCTTGCGAAACACCTCCTCCCCCATCGCCGCAATCTGCCCCTCGATCAATGCTTCAAAAGGTTTGAGCAACGGCTCGAAGGAAGTCGGCGCCTCCAGTACCTGTAACGCCCGCACAATCGCCTCGACCGTCGACAGCGCACCCGGCCCCGGCGCCTTGCGCAATCGATAGCGGGAAACCGCGCCTTCGGCCAGCGTCACCCGTGGCAACGCCGCCAGCAACGGATTGAGGTGCAGCAGCTTGCGCGCCTTGCGCCACGTGCCGTCGGGAACTACCAGCAACAGCGGTTGATCCCCAGACGCGTAGGCGTGCAACGGCCGGGCATCGTCAGCCGGAAACAGCAACCGCGCCTGATAGCCGGGCGGGTTCAATAATGTCGGCAGGTCGTCGAATACCTCACCCACGACCAACTGCGCGTTGTTCAACCCCAAAGCAGCCAGTCGCGCAGTGTTCAGCGCGTGGTTGACCTCACTCGGATGCTGCAAAAGCAACACCCGCGTGCGGCTGTCGAGGCTCGGGATCAGCGCACACAGGCAGTGAGTGGCGGGCCTCAGGCAGCGGGGGCATTGGGGTCTGGACATGATTATCAGGCCTGGTTGAGCTGAGCTTTGAGCAGATCGCGGAAAGTCTGGATCAGCGGTTCGCGGCTGCGACCGCGGCGCATGATCATCGAGAACGGCGCCTGGTAGCCGAAGGTGGCCGGCAACAGGACGCGCAGGTCGCCCTTGTCGGCCCAGGCCTGCGCGTAGTGCTCGGGCAGGTAGCCGATGTAGGCACCGGACAGCACCAGGATCAGTTGCGCCTCCATACTTTCCACGGTCGCCGCGCTGTGCTTGAAGCCATGGCGCGCCAGCTCGGCCTGACTCCAGTAGCCGCGTCCGACCATGCGTTGCTGGGTGATCACCTGTTCCGGGATGCGTCGCTCGTTGAACAGCGGATGCCGGGTACTGCAATACAACCAGTGCTGCTCACGGTACAGCGGCATGTAGATCAGCCCGCTCATGCGGTTGGAAAAGGCGCCGATGGCCAGGTCCAGGCGGTTGTCCTGCACGCCGAGCTGCAGTTCGTACGGGCTCATCACCGACAGGTGCAGGTGCACCGCCGGGTGCTCGAGGCTGTAGGCGCCGATCACTTCGGCGAACGGCAAGGCCTTGTCGCTGACGGTGGAGTCGAGCACGCCCAGCTTGAGCGTACCGCGCAGCTCGCCCTTGAGCGCGGCGGCGTATTGCTCGAAGCCTTCCAGCTCGCCCAATAGACGCAAGGTTTCCTGATGAAACAACTCGCCTTTGCTGGTCAGGCTGAACCCGCCCCGGCCGCGATGGCACAGCACCAGGCCCAGTGCGCTTTCCAACTGGCTCATATACGTCGAGATGGCCGAGGTGGACAGGTTGAGTTCGTGCTGCGCGTTGGCAAACCCCTGGTGGCGCACGACGCTGACAAAGATGCGCAGGAGTTTCAGGTCGGGCAAGGCGTTGGCCATCGGGTCTCCGGGTGTTTCGTGGCAAGCGGGCTAGTTGTGGTGCACAGGCTTGTCGTGTTGCAGAGGTTTGTTTGTGTTGCGCAAGCCTGCAGGTTGCAGAGGCTTGCTGTGTTGCACAAGCCTGCTGGTTACAGAGGCTTGCTGTGTTGCACAAGCCTGCTGGTTGCAGAGGCTTGTTGTGTTGCACAAGCCTGCTGGTTACAGAAGCTTGCTGTGTTGCACAGGCTTGTTGTGGCGAGCAGGCTTGCCCTGCGTTGGGCCGCGCAGCGGCCCCGAAACCTGACGACTCATTACTTCTGGAAAACCGCAGTGTGTTTTGGGGGCTGCTTCGCACCCCAACGCAGGGCAAGCCTGCTCACCACAACAAGCCTGCTCACCACAGAAAACCTGATCACCATAGAAAGCCTGCTCACCACAGGGAACCCGTTCATCACAGTCTACCTGCTGGCATTAGTTTAGAAAAATCTGAACTAAGTATTTGCCCCTGCCGATTCTTCCCGTCCCGGGCTTTTCGCAGAATCGGTCTCTAATAAACAAAACAACGATGAGGCAATCCCGTGGACAAGATTTTCCACCAACCACTGGGCGGCAACGAAATGCCGCGCTTCGCCGGCATCGCCACCATGATGCGTCTTCCCCACCTGCAAACGGCCAAGGGCCTGGATGCCGCCTTCGTTGGCGTGCCCCTGGACATCGGCACCTCGCTGCGCGCCGGCACCCGCTTCGGGCCGCGTGAAATCCGCGCCGAGTCCGTGATGATCCGCCCGTACAACATGGCCACCGGCGCCGCACCGTTCGACTCGCTGTCGGTGGCGGATATCGGTGATGTGGCGATCAACACCTTCAACCTGCTCGACGCCGTGCGCATCATCGAAGAAGCCTACGATGAGATCCTCGAGCACGACGTGATCCCGCTGACGCTGGGCGGCGACCACACCATCACCCTGCCGATCCTGCGGGCGATCCACAAGAAACACGGCAAGGTCGGGCTGGTGCATATCGATGCCCACGCGGACGTCAACGACCATATGTTCGGCGAGAAAATCGCCCACGGCACCACTTTCCGCCGCGCCGTGGAAGAAGGCCTGCTCGATTGCGACCGCGTGGTGCAGATCGGCCTGCGTGCCCAGGGCTACACCGCCGAAGACTTCAACTGGAGCCGCAAACAGGGCTTCCGTGTGGTCCAGGCCGAAGAATGCTGGCACCACTCCCTCGCGCCATTGATGGCCGAAGTGCGTGAGAAAGTCGGCGGCGGCCCGGTGTACCTGAGCTTCGATATCGACGGCATCGACCCGGCCTGGGCGCCCGGCACCGGCACCCCGGAAATCGGCGGGCTGACCACCATCCAGGCCATCGAGATCATCCGTGGCTGCCAGGGCCTCGACCTGATTGGTTGCGATCTGGTAGAAGTTTCGCCGCCCTACGACACCACCGGCAACACCTCGTTGCTGGGCGCCAACCTGCTGTACGAGATGCTCTGCGTACTGCCCGGCGTGGCGCACCGCTGATGAGCGCGCAAGCCGAGGTACTGACTGCCGCCGCCGATCTGGTGGCGGCCTTCGCGCGCAATGACCGCGAGGCCTATTTCGGCGCGTTCACCCACGATGCCAGCTTTGTGTTCTACACCCTCCCCCAGCCGCTGCTCAGTCGCGATGCCTACCAGGCGTTGTGGGACAGCTGGCGTCGGGACGAGGGATTCGAGGTGCTGTCCTGCACCTCGAGCAATGCCTTCGTCAGCCTGCAGGGTGACGTGGCGATATTTATTCATGACGTGGCCACCGAGTTGCGCATGAACGGGGAGCAATTTCATAGCCAGGAACGCGAGACCATTGTCTTCAAACGGCAAGGGTCTGGCGCAGAACAACAAGGCCTGTGGCTGGCCTGTCACGAACATTTGTCCGCTATGCCGGAAGGGCTGCCGCCCCATTAGCCAATGTGATCGGAGCAGATCATGAATAATAAAAACAACGAAAACAGTATTCGCAAAATAGAAACCAACGGGGTCGAACAGATCCCGGACCACGAGCGTACCGCCGGCCCCAAGGATCTGTTTCGACTGATCTTCGGCGGTGCCAATACCTTTGCCACCGCCGTGCTGGGTGCCTTTCCGGTGTTGTTCGGCTTGTCGTTCCAGGCCGGCGTCTGGGCGATCGTGCTGGGCGTGCTGGTGGGTGCGCTGATCCTGGCGCCGATGGGCCTGTTCGGGCCGATCAATGGCACCAACAACGCCGTGTCTTCCGGTGCGCACTTTGGTGTGCACGGGCGGATTGTCGGCTCGTTCCTGTCGCTGCTGACCGCGATTGCGTTCTTCTCACTGTCGGTGTGGAGTTCAGGCGATGCGCTGGTAGGCGGTGCGAAACGCCTGGTGGGCTTGCCTGAAACTGACCTGACCCTGGGCCTGGCCTACGGGCTGTTTGCGCTGCTCGTCCTCACCGTCTGCATCTACGGCTTTCGCTTCATGCTGTGGGTCAACCGCATCGCGGTGTGGGCGGCGAGCCTGTTGTTCCTGCTGGGGATCTTCGCCTTCGCGCCGGCCTTCGACAGCCACTTCGCCGGCACCGTCGCCATGGGCCAGGCCGGGTTCTGGGCGGCCTTCATCGGCGCTGCGCTGGTAGCCATGAGCAACCCGATTTCCTTCGGTGCATTCCTCGGCGACTGGTCGCGCTACATCCCGCGTGAAACGCCGAAAATGCGCATCATGCTGGCGGTGGTCCTCGCGCAGATCGCCACGCTGATCCCGTTCCTGTTCGGCCTGGCCACCGCGACCATCGTGGCGGTCAAGGCACCGGACTACATCGCGGCCAACAACTACGTCGGCGGCCTGCTGGCGGTTGCGCCCAGCTGGTTCTTCCTGCCGGTGTGCCTGATCGCGGTGATCGGCGGCATGTCCACCGGCACTACCTCGCTGTATGGCACGGGGTTGGACATGTCCAGCGTGTTCCCGCGCCTGCTGTCGCGGGTCAAGGCCACGCTGCTGATCGGGGTGATGTCGATTGCCTTCATCTTTATCGGACGTTTCGCCGCCAACCTGGTGCAGAGCGTGTCGACCTTCGCCGTGCTGATCATCACCTGCACCACGCCGTGGATGGTGATGATGATCATCGGCCTGATCGTGCGTCGCGGCTTCTACTGCCCGGATGACCTGCAGGTCTTCACCCGCGGTGAAACCGGCGGCCGCTACTGGTTCAGCCACGGCTGGAACTGGCGCGGGCTGGGGGCCTGGATCCCGAGCGCGCTGGTCGGCCTGTGCTTCGTCAACCTGCCTGGGCAGTTTGTCGGGCCGCTGGGCAACCTGGCCGACGGGATTGATATCAGCCTGCCGGTGACGCTGGGACTGGCCTCGGTGGTGTACCTGACCTTGCTGCGTGTGTTCCCGGAACCAGCGGCCGTTTATGGCCCCAGGGAGCTGCTGCACAGCCCCACGGGAGCAAGCTCCCCCGCCACAAAAAGCGCCTCAATAGCCTAAAAAAATAATCGGAGAACCGCCGTCATGGCTTTGGATTTATTCGTCGTACTCATCTACGCCGCCGGCATGCTCGTGCTCGGCTATTACGGCATGCGCCGCGCCAAGACCCACGAAGACTACCTGGTGGCTGGCCGCAACCTGGGCCCGTCGCTGTACATGGGCACCATGGCCGCCACGGTGTTGGGCGGGGCGTCCACCGTCGGCACCGTGCGCCTGGGTTACGTGCACGGCATCTCCGGCTTCTGGCTGTGTGCCGCGCTGGGCATGGGCATCATTGCGCTGAACCTGTTCCTGGCCAAGCCGCTGCTGAAGCTGAAGATCTTCACCGTCACCCAGGTCCTGGAAAAACGCTACAACCCCATGGCCCGCCAGGCCAGTGCGGTGATCATGCTGGCCTACGCGCTGATGATCGGCGTGACCTCGATCCTGGCTATCGGCACGGTGCTGCAGGTGCTGTTCGGCCTGCCGTTCTGGATCTCGGTGCTTCTCGGTGGTGGCGTGGTGGTGGTGTACTCGACCATCGGTGGCATGTGGTCGCTGACCCTGACCGACATCGTGCAGTTCGTGATCAAGACCGTCGGCCTGATGTTTATCCTGCTGCCGATCTGCCTCTACCGCGTGGGCGGCTGGGATGAACTGGTGGCCAAGCTGCCGGCATCCAGCTTCAGCTTCACCGCGATCGGCTGGGACACGATCATTACCTACTTCATGATCTACTTCTTCGGCATCCTGATCGGCCAGGACATCTGGCAACGAGTATTCACCGCCCGTGACGAAAAGGTCGCCAAGTACGCAGGTACGTTCGCCGGCTTCTACTGCATCCTCTACGGCCTGGCCTGTGCACTGATCGGCATGGCCGCCCATGTGCTGATTCCGGACCTGGACAACGTCAACAACGCCTTTGCAGCTATCGTCAAAATGTCGCTGCCGGACGGCATTCGTGGCCTGGTGATCGCCGCTGCACTGGCAGCGATGATGTCCACCGCCAGCGCCGGCCTGCTGGCCGCCTCTACCGTGCTGACCGAAGACCTGCTGCCGCGCCTGCGCGGTGGCAAACAGTCGAGCCTGAGCATCAACCGCCTCTTCACGATGCTGACCGGCATTGCCGTGCTGGGTATCGCGCTGGTGGTGAGCGACGTGATCAGCGCCCTGACCCTGGCCTACAACCTGTTGGTGGGCGGCATGCTGATCCCGCTGATCGGTGCGATCTTCTGGAAACGCGCGACCACCTCGGGGGCGATTACGTCCATGACCCTGGGCTTTGTGACAGCGCTGGTGTTCATGATCAAGGATGGCTTGGATGCCAACACACCGATCTACTACAGCCTGGCAGTAGGGCTGGTGAGTTTTGTGCTGGTGAGTTTGTTGTCGCGCCGGCCAGCGGGTGTGACGGCCAGCGCGGTTTGAGATACAGCGGGATTTAGAGCGGTTTCTTCAGCGGGCGCGACGTCGGATGTCGCGCCCGTTTTTTTTATTGATACATTGCCGAAACGACAGGCGCTTTTGCCTGGATGATTTCCTGGACCAGAGAGGCCCAGACCAATCCCTGTGTCGTTCCCCCGGCATAAGTCCCTCCGGCCGCAATTAGGTTGTAGGCGGCGCAATAAACGATTGATAGCCCATCCGCAGTCCCGGGCCTCGCACATTCAATAATTTGCAAGTCACCATTTTCGATCGCCCTGCGATAGGACTTTGGAAAGTGACGAGAAACGGCGGCCTGACATGCCGCCAGTATCTGCGCCTTGTACTCGGGCGTGGAATCAGGCGGAACCTGCCCACCGGAGACAAGAATGAAGTCCCCGTCCAAGCGGCAATTCATTACGCCAATGGGCAGATCGTACTGCAGCTTGAGTCCGCGCAGTCCGACAGCTTCATTACCAACAGCACTCATCTTGAAAAACCAGCCAATGATCGCAATGACTTCTTCTTGCTCGACTCCCATTGCAGTGACGACGAAGTGTTCCCTGCTTAAGTCAGCAATTTGGATCGAGCTTAGATGCCGGGGTAGGAACTGAACCCCAGAGCGCGCCAATAGCGCCACTATCTCATCCCTTAGCTGTACAAATTCCAGATCGTAGCCCGATACCTCAAGAGCCCGACCAATCCCAGGGATGCCATAACTTGTCTGGAATTGCAGTGGAGTGATCTCTGCAAGCTCACATCCCGGCTTGCCACTCGGCCAAGGCCTTTTTTCGATATCGCGTTGCTCGCGGATCGCGACTTCTACTTCACTGGCGTCGTCCATGTAGGCTCGCACCAGCCGCGACCGTGCGAATCGTGCCAGCGAAGGGTTATCGACCAGGAGCTTTTCAAACAGCTCAATGCCCGCGCGATTGCACTCAACCGTCAAATACTGATTTCCAGGTGTCAGATAATCGTTACCTAGCGGCTTTGCAGTCGTCTCCGTGGCTGACAGATGGCGCATATTCACCTGCTTATGACTGGCCCCATCGCTTTGCTGATTTCCTCCGTAGACTGACACCTGATAATTGGCCAAGCGGAACATCACGGCCTGAAACAGACCATTGATGCCCCTGCCGATAATCGACACGCGCGGCGCGTCGGCTTCTGCCCGCTGCGTGGGGATCATTAACGAGTGGGCAAGTTTGCGCCTGACAAGGCCGCGCAAGGCGGTCAAGCTGAGTTGAATCGAGACGGCATAGTCAAGATCGCAATGGCAGGCTTCGGTAGTTGCCGCCTGGGTAGTCAGCGTCGCCGGTTTGCGCCATTTGGAGACAGTGCAACCGAGCACCTGTGCGCGCACTCGAAAGGCATCCAACGTCTCAAACCCGTAGTCCAGGACCAGTTGGATGTCGTCAGCCGTTGCCAGGGCCTGCAAAGCGTCATCACTGAAGACATCCGGCTTGGCGACACACACAAGGCGAGCTTGCCTGTGCAGACATTGAATGAGGGCGCAATCAATACGATGCATCGACTCATCGTTCAGGGGCACACATATCGCCACAGCACGGCTCCCCTCCAGCGCTTCATACCAGTCCACGCCAAAGGACACTCTGGTGTCGGAACAGGCATTGCCGGAAGTGTCCGGTGCTCGTCCGTGTCGATCCAATACCTTGATCCGAACATCCGGATCTCGATCAAGCAACAACTCGACCAGCTCTCTACCCACATTGCCGTATCCCAGTACGCAGATGTCACGAGGCAGGGAGCCGTCGGCCATGGTCAGCCAGCGCGCAATATAGGCAGCGACATGCGGCGCGTTAACCCCTGGCGTATTGATCACGCGAATGTCGTTGGAGCCGCAAAGATCCAGTCGCACCTTATCCAGGCTCGTACCTCTGCGGAGCAAATGGAGGTCGCCAAATGGATGAGAGATGCGCCATTGGGCAATGACGTCGGCATCGATCGCTTGATCCCCGACAACAATCGCCACTGGGCTGAGGAGGCCGATCTGTATCAGCAGGTCCTGTTTGGTCAATGTCGGGGGGAGGAACACTACGTTGCTGGGTGCATGGGCCTTCCAGGCTCTCGATACCGGTGCGATATGGAGAATATTTCCGGTGATGGCGATGAGTGACGTGGCGACTGGCGGAATGGAAGAGGGCCTCATAGCGTTGTCTCCAACAATTCTGACTGACTAATGCCTCACATAACGCAACCTACGCTCATCTTTTGAATTGAATAAGCCAGCCGATTCCGATGAACAAGTAGCCTTATTCCGACACTTAAACGTCAAAAGCCTGATTGACATGCATGCGCTTGGACTACTTACCCGAATGATCGTGGAGCGACCCAGCAGGCGTTTCCTGGAACCAGGCGTTGTCATCCGTACAAATGCTCAGGTCATTTGGGCGGATGTGTGATGAGGGGAGGTGCGGTTATGCAAGCCTGAGGCGATAGTGGCTCAAGCGGAGGGCGGTGCGACTGGCCTTAGTGCGCATTGTTGGGCAGATGCGGCGTCAGATATCACGACCGTAGTCTGCGCCTAACACAAACAACTGTGGGAGCGGGCTTGCTCGCGAATACGGTGGGTCAGTCAATATTAACCTTAACTGACACACTGTATTCGCGAGCAAGCCCGCTCCCACTTTTAATCCTGTTGCGACCGAAGATTACCTGCGACGTGGACGACGCTGCTCATCGTCGGTGCGGATCGGCACCGGCTGCAGTGGCGGCTCGATCAAGCCCAGTGCAACACCGAGGTCGTGGAGCCAGTTCTGGATTTTCTCTTTCATGGTTGCCCCCTTTGAGGGTAATGCTGGTAGGCGCAAGTTCTGTCGCCCTTTCCTACACTGATAGTAGCCCGAAGTCCTACGTATTGCTTGAACGAAACCACAACGAACTATTACTGGATTGATCAAAATCCTGACAGATCGTTCAAGCGATTGCGCGCGTGTCCGGCAGGAACTCGGCCTTGCCCTCTTGCTGCAGGTCGATCCACGCATTGAGGTTAGCGCCGAGCATACCCTTTCGCCACATCAGCCAAGTGGTAGCAGTGGCGAAAGGCCCTGTCAGCGGATGAACGGACACGCTGTCCTTGCCCGGCAGGCTGTCGAGCATGGATTCAGACATCAGCGCCACGCCGGAGCCTGCGATCACGCACGCGAGCATGCCTTGATAGGATTCGATCTCAATCGCCCGGCCCATGGCCACACGCTCGTGGGAAAACCAGGTTTCCAACCGCGCCCGGTAGGCGCAACTGCGTCGGAAGGTGAACACTGCGCGGCCGGCGACGTCCTGCGGCCCGCGCACTGGCGGATGGTCGGCTTCGCAAATCAGCACCAGGCGCTCTTCACACAAGGCCACGCCGTCCAGCGTGGCGATCGTGATCGGGCCGTCCACAAATGCAGCATCCAGGCGACCGGTAATCAGACCTTCAAGCAACTCGCCACTGGGCGCCGATTGCACCTGCAGGTTCACCATCGGGTAAGCCTTGTGATAACGCGCGAGCAGCTTCGGCAAATGCACGGCAGCCGTGCTGTACATGCTGCCGAGTACAAAATCACCCGCCGGTTGCCCGCCTTGCACGGCGCCGTGGGCTTCGTCGTGCAAAGCCAGCAGGCGCGTGCTGTAGTCCAACAACACCTTACCTGCAGGAGAAAGCTGCAAACGCTGGCGCTCGCGCACGAACAGCTCTACGCCGAGCTGCTCCTCCATTTGCTTGAGGCGCGTAGACAGGTTTGACGGCACCCGGTGCAACCGGTCAGCCGCCCGCGTGATGGAGCCCTCTTCCGCCACGGCCTGGAAGATGCGTAATTGACTGAACTCCATACCTTTCTCCAAAACTGAACAAGTTACTCACTATTATTCATTTTTACAGAAAGTCAATCCGCTTTAGCCTGAGGGTATTCGCTGACCCGCAGGAAACCTGACCATGTCCCCTTTGATCCGCTTACTTGCCAGCTTTGTCGCCTTGATGATGGCGATGGGCATCGGCCGCTTCGCCCTCACCCCGCAAATGCCGCATCTGCTCAGCGAGGGGCAGATCGACTTGACCGGCGCCGGACTGATCGCTGCCGCGAATTACCTGGGCTACTTTGTCGGCGCGGTGGATTCGATCTTCGCGCGCAGCCATCACCACGTACGCGGTCGCTTGTACGGCGGGCTGTGGCTGTGTGTGCTGCTGACGCTGGCGTCGTACTGGGCCCACGGGTTCTGGCCGCACCTGCTGCTGCGTTTCGGCACGGGTGTGGCAAGCGCCTGGGCGCTGGTGATGATCACCAGCCTGAGCCAGCCGTTGGCGATTGCCGCCGGCCGTCCACGCCTCGGGGCCCTGGTGTTTGCCGGGCCCGGGCTGGGGATTCTGCTGACCGGGTTGCTGGCGCTGGGCTCGAACCTGCTGGGCCAAAACTCTGCAACGCTGTGGCTGGTGTATGGCGGGGTGGCATTGGTGATGCTGCTGGCGATCCTGCCGTTTTTGCCCAAGCCTTCCGCCGCCAGCGCGCCCGTTTCCAGCCATACCGAGGTGGCCAGTAATGGCAGCATCACGCACCTGTGCTGGATCTACGTGCTGTACGGCCTGGGCTACATCATTCCGGCAACGTTTCTGTCACAGATGGCCAGCGCGCAATTCAAGGGCGCCTGGCAGGCCGACCTGTTCTGGCCCTGCTTTGGCCTGGCCGCGGCGATTGGCGTGGTGGCCGCGAGCCTGCGCCGCAAGGACCCGCACACTACCCGCCGCTGGTTGATGGCGACCCTGTGGTTGCAAGCGGCCGGGGTGTTCGCCTGCCTGCTGGGCAATGGCTGGGGGTTGGCGCTGGGCGTGCTGCTGTGCGGCGGGCCGTTCCTGGCGTGCATGCAATTGGTGATGGCGCGCTTGCGCGAAGTCGCCCCCCACGGCTACCAGCGCAGCACCGGGCTGTTGACCGCGAGCTTTGCGATCGGCCAACTGAGCGGTCCATTGCTGGCGTCGGTCAGCAGCCAACTCAGCGGCGGCCTGCAACCGGCGCTGGTAGTCGCCGGTGCGGGCCTGCTGGTAGCGGGCGGGGTGTTGGTCAGCCGGCAACCATCGGTGCAGGCACTCGCACCTGTTCGCGCCGCGACAACACCAGGAAAAACAGCCCACCCAGGAAGCATCCGGTAAACCAGGCAAAATTGGCCATGCCCTGCAACGCCGGGGTGAAGGTGATCGCGACGCCCACCAGCGTCGCCGGCACCAGCGCCTTGACCGCCGTCCAATTCACACCGCCGTCGAAGTAATAGCGCCCGCCTGGGCTGTCATCGAACAGCGCATCGACATCGATCTTCTGCTTTTTGATCAGGTAGAAATCCACCAACAGAATCCCGAACAACGGCCCGATGAAGGCGGCGAGGATGTCCAGGGTGTAGTGAATCATCAGCGGGTTGTTGAACAGGTTCCAGGGGGTGATGAAGATCGATGCCACAGCCGCGATCATCCCGCCGGCGCGCCAGCTGATTTTGCTCGGTGCGACGTTGGCGAAGTCAAACGCCGGGGAGACGAAGTTGGCGACGATATTGATGCCGATGGTCGCCGTGACAAAGGCAAAGGCGCCCAGCAACACCGCCATGCTGTTATCGATGCGCGAAACCGTCGCGATCGGGTCATGGAGCATTTCACCAAACACCGGCAAAGTGCCCGAGACGATCACCACGGTGACCAGGGAAAACGCCAGGAAATTCACCGGCAGCCCCCAGAAGTTGCCGCGCCGCACGTCGCGCATGCTGCGGCAGTAACGGCTGAAGTCGCCAAAATTCAGGGTCGGCCCGGAAAAGTACGACACCACCAGCGCCGTCGCCACGATCACCTGACCGAACGCCTGCCAGCCCGACAGCGACTTTTCTGCCAGGGTGAAGCTGATATTCGCCCAGCCGGCCTTCCACACAATCCATCCAGCCAGGGCAAACATCACCGCGTAGACCACCGGACCGGCCCAGTCGATGAAGCGGCGAATCGACTCCATGCCGGCCCAGAAGACCGCTGCCTGCAGCACCCACAGGCTGAGGAAACCAAACCAGCCCAAGTACGACAAGCCTGCGAAATGCGGCTCTGCATACACCGCCATCTGTGGGAAAAAGCGCAGCACCACGATGATCAAGGCACTCGACGCCAGGTACGTCTGAATCCCGTACCAGGCCACGGCGATCAGGCCGCGAATCACCGCGGGAATATTCGCTCCGAATACGCCAAAGGCCAGCCGGCAGATCACCGGATAAGGCACTGCCGCTTGCTGGCTCGGTTTGGCCACCAGGTTGGCGATCAATTGCACGATGCAGATGCCGGCGAGCAAGGCAATCAAGACCTGCCAACTGGCCAGCCCCAACGCGAACAGGCTGGCGGCGAACACGTAGCCGCCGACGCTGTGCACGTCACTCATCCAAAAGGCAAAAATGTTGTACCAGGTCCACTTCTGCGGCAGCGGCCCCAGGTCCTGGTTGTACAGGCGCGGGCTGTAGCCTTTGGGCAAGTGTTCGGTCATCGCTGGGCTCCTCGAAATACCTGCCTGCGCTACCGTAGCGGGTGCATACGGAAGGCGGCATGATTTGTATACGAGGTATTCAGCAGAATACATGCCAATGGCACACAATCCCTGTGTGACGGCGTTCCAAAGGGCTTTTTCAGTGGTGAGAGACTGGGTTTCGCTCAGTAACGGTGCACGTAAATCCTGTACACAATCATTGGTGCACTCGATGTGCACACAGGAATCCCACGGTGCAGCAGGCCGCCGTCAGGAAGGTGCCCCACGCCATGTCCATGATCGCAAGAGCGGCCGACCAGCCGTACAGCGTGGCCCAATTGCTCAGGTCATAGGTGCCGTAGGCGACCAGCCCAAGCAAGGCGCCAAGGCGCGCGGCGCGTTGCCAGCTGGCGCTGGGCAAGACCACGAAGACGACACAACCGAGGGCATAAAGGAGGTAAAACAGCACCGCGGGCAACAGGCGCGGCTGATCAAGCATCAGCGGGCCCAGCAAGGATTTGTAGGTCGGGCCCATCAGGACGCCGAGCCAAAGGCCGTCAAGGACGAGAAACGCGAGCAACGTGCCGAGGTAGGCGAACAGCGATCGTTTGGACATTGCAGTGACCTTCTGTAGGCGCTGGCTGGCCAGCGACGGCGTGTGAGGAAACACCTTAAAGGCCACTGGCCTCATCGCCGGCAAGCCGGCGCCTACAGGAGAGCAAATCGCACTCAGCTTAGTTCAATGCGATCCGCATGAATCACGATCTGGCCCTGCTTGTAGAGCGCACCGATGGCTTTCTTGAAGTTGCCCTTGCTCACGCCGAACAAGTTGCTGATCACCGCCGGGTCGCTCTTGTCGCTGACCGGCAGGGTGCCGTTGTTTTCACGCAACTTGGCGAGGATCTTGGAGTTGAGGCTGGAGGCCGCTTCCTGGCCGACCGGCTGCAGGCTCAGGCTGATGTTGCCATCGGCGCGGATCTCTTTGATAAAGCCTTTCTCTTCCTTGCCCGGGCGCAGGAACTTGAACACTTCGTTCTTGTGGATCAGGCCCCAATGCTTGTTGTTGATGATCGCCTTGAAGCCCATGTCGGTGGCTTCCGCGACCAGCAGGTCGACTTCCTGGCCCACCTGGTAGTTGGCAGGCGTCTTGTCGAGGTAGCGATCAAGCCGCGCGGTGGCGGTAATGCGCTTGGTGTGCTTGTCGAGATAAACATGCACCACGCAGTATTCACCGGCGCTCAACTGGCGTTTTTCTTCCGAATACGGCAGCAACAGATCCTTGGGCAAGCCCCAGTCGAGGAACACGCCGATACTGTTGACTTCAACAACTTTCAAACTGGCAAACTCGCCAACTTGAACTTTGGGTTTTTCGGTCGTGGCGATAAGTTTGTCATCGCTGTCCAGATAAATGAAAACGTTAAGCCAGTCTTCATCTTCACTGGGAATATCTTTGGGGATGTACCGATTAGGCAAGAGGATTTCACCGTCTTGCGCACCGTCCAGGTACAAACCGAAGTTCGTGTGTTTAACCACTTGCAAGCTGTTGTAGCGCCCGACTAAAGCCATTTCCAAATACCCTCATTGCGTGGGCGGCATTCTACCCGAGTTGCGCTCGCCACGCGCGCGCGCCTGAAAAATCGCGACGTGCGTGGCGTTCTACTGGCACCGCCCCGCTCGTCCGATCATTCGGCTGAATTTCGGCGCGCCCGTCACGCCTCACAGCCCACTGGTTTCCAGTTAAAACAGTAAGTTAGGGGGTTAATTCAAAAACCAAGTTTGCGCATTTCCCGCCTCACGACTTATTCCCGGGGGATATTTGCCAAGCAATTGTCAAGTATTTCCTGTACGATGCCTGGCCAAGTTAATTTTCTACAGGTTAGTGGCCGCCATGCGCGTAAAAGCATCCAACAGCAAAGCAAAGCCAGCTCCCGCCGTTGAAACCAGCGAATCGATCAACAGCCAGATTGCTGCTTTCCTCAAGTCCGGTGGCGAAATCCAGCAAATTGCCAAGGGCGTCAGCGGCCAGACTTTCGGCCCGTCCAAGCAGATCAGCCTGGGTAAAAAGTAACACCGCGCAACACACCTGGTCCCTAAGCGCCTTGCCATCAAGGCGCTAGGACTAGAGCCGCAAATTCCCTCTTAAACACACTCAATCTCGCGCCAATCGACGAACGGGGCTCAGCTCCTGGCATTCGCCGGTATGCTTGCACACGTCTAGCACGGGCATCTCCCCGACTTTCTTCGTCACTGCTCCTCGCTTTTCACGGAGTGAAGCATGTTCAAACCCTGCATTTTCCTGGTCGCAGCCCTGGCCACCAGCCCCCTCGCCGAAGCGCAGATCTTCCAGCGCGAATTGGGCGACTTCGACCTCAAACTGGGCACCACACCTACCCGCAGCATGGCACAGGGCCTGGTCAAACCGACTTCTCCCGGCAGCGACTCGTTCCACGGCGGGCTGGACCTGAGCCACGACAGCGGCCTGTATGTCGGCCAGTTTTCGCCGAACATGGGACTGTCCTCGACCAGCAATCTTGAGGTCGACTCGTACATGGGCTTCAAACACCCCTTCGACCAGACCCTGGGTTATGAAGTGGGCCTGATCCATTACAGCTATCCCAAGCTCAGCCCTCTCGACAGCCAGGAGTTCTACGGTGGCCTGAACCTGCTGGGCAACCGCTTCGGTGCGTCGTTCAGCAATGATCCGGACCGCCAGGACAGCACGCTGTTCGCCGACCTCGGCGGCACGCAGCCGTTCGGCATCGGTGTGAGCATGAAATACACCACCCATCAGTTGGGCACCCCGGTCTCGGTGGAGGGCGGCTCCATCAGCACGTTCAGTGACTGGTCGGTGCAGTTCTCCCGCCAGTGGATGGGCGTGGACCTGAACCTGATCTACAGCGACTCCAGCCTCAGCGGCGGCGACTGCTCGGCGTACTCCGGACACAACTCGCAATGCGACGGCCTGTTGACCTTGAAGGCCGCGCGGTCGTTTTATTGATGGGCTGAACTGTCGCGCCTGCCGCGGGTTCACATGCACTAACCCCCTCAGCGCAAGGACCCGCCCATGCTGCGTCGGCTCAAACTACTGGTGATATTGCTGACCCTGAGCCTGGTGCTCGCCGGCTGCAATCGCGTGGGCCTGGCCTATCGCAACCTCGACGTCATCATCCCGTGGACCCTCAACGACTACCTGGACATGAATGCCGGGCAGAAGAGCTGGTTCAACGACAAACTCAAGGAACACCTGGCCTGGCACTGCACCACGCAACTGCCGGGTTACCTGGATTGGCTGGACCGCCTGCAGCAGATGGTCGACACCAACCAGGTCACCGACGCCGCTTTGCAGACGCGTACCGCCGAAGCCAAACAGGCCATTGCCGATGTCGCCCGCGAGATTACCCCGTCGGCCATCGAACTGCTCAAGGGGCTGGACGACCAACAGGTCAAGGACATGAACGATGCGCTGGCCAAAGACCTGCGCAAGCGTCAGGACGAGTACCTCAAGCCGCCGCTTGAGCAGCAGATCAAGGAACGCGCCCAACGCATGAGCAAACGCCTGGACGCCTGGATGGGCCCTTTGAGTGCCAGCCAGCAGAATCGCGTGACCGCCTGGTCCATCGCCCTGGGTGAACAAAACCAGGAATGGATCGGCAACCGCGCGCATTGGCAGGCACAATTTATCGAAGCGGTGAAGCAGCGCCAGAGCCCCGACTTCCCGCAGAAAATGCAGCAACTGCTGGTAGATCGCGAAAGTCTGTGGACCCCGCAATACCGCGCGGCCTATGCCCAGACCGAAGCGGCTGCGCGCAGTTTGATCGTCGACTTGATGGCTGAGAGCACCGTGCAGCAGCGACTGAAGCTGACGCAAAAAATCGACGGCGTGCGCAGTGACTTCAAGGCGCTCAAATGCCTGAAGGGTGCTGCGATCTAGAAATGTGGCAGTGGGTTTGCTCGCGAAGGCGGTGAATTAGCGAGCATATTCGTTGACTGACACCCCGTATTCGCGGGCAAGCCCGCTCCCACAGGGAGAGATGCGTGGTCCACGCCTGCTGTGCAAGGCCCGACTATTTCAGCCACGCCGCCAGATCCCCGGCTTCACCGCGATCAAAAATGTGGGAGCGGGCTTGCTCGCGAAGGCGGTGGATCAGCCAGCATCTTCGTTGACTGACACACCGTATTCGCGGGCAAGCCCGCTCCCACAGGGAGAGAGGCGTTGTCCACGCCCGCGGTGCAAGGCCCGACTATTTCAGCCACGCAGCCAGATCCCCGGCTTCACCGCGATCAAAAATGTGGGAGCGGGCTTGCTCGCGAAGGCGCTGGATCAGCCAGCATATTCGTTGGCTGACACCCCGTATTTGCGAGCAAGCCCGCTCCCACAGGGAGAGAGGCATTGTCCACGCCTGCTGTGCAAGGCCCGGCTATTTCAGCCACGCGGCCAGATCCCCGGCTTCACCGCGATCAAAAATGTGGGAGCGGGCTTGCCCGCGAAGGCGGTGGATCAGCCAGCATATTCGTTGACTGACACACCTCTTTCGAAGGCAAGCCCGCACGTTGGCCGCTCAGGCAATCTGGGCCTTCGAAGCCACCTCGGCAAACGTTGCCGGGTCCAGCGCATCCGCTTGCTCATCGAGCACCTGGCGCGGGTGATCATTGCCGGGTATCGAGCTGTCGATCAGCGCCAGCAGTTGCGCGCCGAGCGCGGTCAGGATGAAATTCTCACCATTGCCGCCCTCCTCCTCAGGCCGCGACTCAATAAACCCTCGCTTGAACAGCAGCGCTTCGTAATCGGCAGCGGTCTTTTTCAGCGCGTCCAGATTGCCCGTGGATTCGCCCGCCGTGGCCTTCTCGGCGGCTTCCTGCTCGGCATATTTGCGAGGGGCAAAGCTGCCTTCGCCGTTCTGCACTTCATGCAGCAGACGTTCGATCAAATCCCAGTTGTAAGTCGTCATCCTGATTCCTCCTGCAGGCCTAAGGAAAGTAGCCCGTCTAAAGGTGTGACACGCCACGCCACTCGCCGTTCAGCCGACCGGACGGGCGTGATTTCTCTGAACTTTCCAGACGTTCGCCCCCTCAACTAAGCATAACCGCCAAGGAGGTCCCCCATGAAAACCCTGATGAACCTGGCCATCGCCGCCACGCTCCTGACCGCCCTGCCCGCCCTGCCCGCCTGGGCCTGCACGCCCGAGGAGGCCACCGCCAAGCGCGAGCAACTCGCCCAGGAAGTGGCCAAGCTCACCGAGCAGAACCCGACCAAGGCCAAGGAAATGAATGATGAATTGCAGAAAATGAACCTGGACACGGAAAGCGCGGAATTCCCCGACAAGTGCCAGCTGATCGACGCCCGCTTGAAAGAATTGAAAGAAGCCGCCGCCAAGGCGAAAAACTGAAGGCATAAAAAAACCGGACATTGTCCGGTTTTTTCATATCAGCCCTGAATCACTCAGCAGCCGGTGCTTCTGGCTTGCGGCGCTTGAGGGGCGCCATGCCGTCCTTGCTGACCAACGACAGGTTGTCGGTCTTCGGGCGGTTGGCAATCTTGCGCTTGGTCGGCGACTTGGCACCGGCCTTTTTCTTGTCGCCCTTGGCGTCGGTCTTTTTCTTCTTCACGCCCACGGCCTTGCCCGACGCCTTGACCTTCTTCGGCCCGGTGTAGGTGCCTTTGACTTCCTTGATGGTACGGCGCTCGAACGACTGCTTGAGGTAGCGCTCGATGCTCGACATCAGGTTCCAGTCGCCGTGGCAGATCAGCGAGATCGCCAGGCCATCGTTGCCGGCACGCCCGGTACGGCCAATACGGTGCACGTACTCGTCGCCGCTGCGGGGCATGTCGAAGTTGATGACCATATCCAGGCCGTCCACGTCCAGGCCGCGAGCGGCGACATCGGTGGCCACCAGGATCTTCACGCCAGCGGCCTTCAGGCGGTCGATGGCCAGCTTGCGGTCTTTCTGGTCTTTTTCGCCGTGCAGCACGAACGCTTTGTAATCCTGGGCCACCAGGCGACCGTAGATACGGTCGGCCGCTGCACGGGTGTTGGTGAACACAATGGCTTTCTGGTAGGTCTCGTTGGCCAGCAGCCAGTTGAGAATCTGCTCTTTGTGCACATTGTGGTCGGCGGTGACGATCTGCTGGCGCGTGGTCGCGTTCAGGTCGCTGACGTTGTTGACTTGCAGATGCTCAGGATTGTTCAGGACCTTGGCGACCATGTCGCGCAGGGTCGAACCGCCGGTGGTGGCGGAGAACAGCATGGTCTGCTGGCGGTTGACGCATTCGCCGACCAGACGCTGCACGTCGTCGGCAAAGCCCATGTCGAGCATGCGGTCGGCTTCGTCGAGTACCAGCACTTCGACTTCCTTGAGGTCGAGGTTGCCGGCATTCAGTTGCTCGATCATGCGGCCCGGGGTGCCGATCAGGATGTCCGGCACCTTGCGCAGCATCGCGGCCTGGACCTTGAAGTCTTCGCCACCGGTGATCAGGCCGGACTTGATGAAGGTGAACTGCGAGAAGCGTTCCACTTCCTTCAAGGTCTGCTGGGCCAGCTCGCGGGTTGGCAGCAGGATCAGGGTCTTGATGCTGACGCGGACTTTGGCCGGGCCGATCAGACGGTGAAGAATCGGCAGGACGAAAGCGGCGGTCTTGCCACTCCCGGTTTGAGCCGTCACCCGCAGGTCACGCCCTTCGAGCGCGAGCGGGATGGCCGCTGCTTGCACAGGCGTAGGCTCGACAAATTTAAGCTCGGCCACGGCTTTGAGCAGGCGTTCGTGCAGGGCGAATTGGGAAAACACGGGTGCTACCTCGAAGAAATACAAAAAATCAGCTGCATAGGGTACCGGTTTCGGGCGTCCAAACCGAGTGTCTTTACGCGAACGGTGCTAATCAGCTGCTTTTTTGTCAGGGCATTTGTCCGGAACATCAACTTTGTTGCACTTAAATGCTCTAATCGCCTCGTCTTGTCTTACAGAAGAATCGGTTTCACCCATGGATATCAAACAGCTCTGGCTCAACGCCCAGGACCTCTGGGGCGCCCTCGATCAACACCCGCTGCTGCACGCCAGCCTGGGCTTGCTGGTGTTGCTGGTAGTGGCGCTGCTGCTCGGACGGGTGGCGCGCTACCTCATCCTCCACGCCGTCAAATTGCTCGGCCGGCAGCCGGCGCTGCACTGGCTCAACGACCTGCGGCACAACAAAGTCTTCCACCGCCTGGCGCAGATGACGCCGTCGCTGGTGATCCAGTTCGGCCTGTACCTGGTGCCGGACCTGAGCAAGACCGCCATCCTGTTCATCGGCAACGTGGCCCTGGCGCTGACCATCCTGTTCATGGTGCTGGCGATCAGCGCGCTGCTCAGTGCACTGCTGGACATCTATGCACGCACCGAACACGCACGCACCCGCTCGATCAAGGGCTACGTGCAACTGGCGAAAATGGTGCTGTTCGTGTTCGGCGCAATCATCATCGTCGCCACCCTGATCGACCGCTCGCCGCTGTTGCTGCTGTCGGGCCTGGGTGCGATGTCGGCGGTGATCCTGTTGGTTTACAAGGACACGCTGCTGTCGTTCGTCGCCAGCGTGCAACTGACCAGCAACGACATGCTGCGCGTCGGCGACTGGATCGAAATGCCCCAGGTCGGCGCCGACGGTGACGTGGTGGACATCACCCTGCACACGGTCAAGGTGCAGAACTTCGACAAGACCATCGTCTCGATTCCCACCTGGCGCCTGATGTCCGAGTCGTTCAAGAACTGGCGCGGCATGCAGGCTTCCGGCGGGCGGCGGATCAAGCGCAGCTTGTTTATCGACGCCAGCGGCGTGCGTTTCCTGCGTGACGATGAAGAACTGCGCATGACCCAGGTGCACCTGCTCACCGACTACATCGGGCGCAAGCAAGCTGAACTCAAGGCCTGGAACGAAGCCCAGGGCAACAGCGCGCAACTGTCGGCCAACCGCCGCCGCATGACCAACCTCGGCACCTTTCGCGCCTACGCCCTGGCCTATCTGAAAAGCCACCCGGACATCCAGCCGAACATGACCTGCATGGTTCGCCAGATGCAGACCACCGCCCAGGGCGTGCCGCTGGAGATCTACTGCTTTACCCGCACCACCGCGTGGGCGGATTACGAGCGGATCCAGGGGGATATCTTCGATTACCTGCTGGCCGTGCTGCCGGAGTTTGGCTTGAGCCTGTATCAACAGCCGAGTGGCAGTGATTTGCGCGCGGGGATGTTGCCGGCGGTGCTGGGGGCCAGCCATTTGCCGGCCCCGGAAAGTCGCGCGATTTAAGCCATGGAGCGGTTGGGCGGTTTTACGCCCAACCGACTGATCCAGACCGCCCCCACGATCACCAGCCCGCCCAACGCCAGCCGTCCCAGCGGCTCATGCTGGTTCCAGATCAGCAAATTCAGCAGCAGGCCCACCGGCACATGGAGGTTGTTCATCACCGCCAGGGTGCCGCCCTGCACCAGGCAGGCGCCCTTGTTCCACCAGTACATGCCCAGCGCAGTGCTGACCAACCCGAGGAACACCAGCACGCCCCACTGCAGCGGCGCGTCGGGCAGGAAGTCGGCTTTGCCGAACAGCAGGAATGCCGGCAGCACTACCAGCAGCGCCCCCACGTAGAAATAACCGAAACGTCGGTAGTGCGGCAGATCGCTCGGATAACGCGCCACCAGGTGCTTGTACATCACCTGCCCGGCGGCGTAGGTGAAGTTGGCCAATTGCAGCAGCAAAAAGCCCATGAGGAAGTGCGGCGTGATCTGGTCGAAACGAATCACCGCCGCGCCCGCTACCGCCACCAGCGCGGCGATCAGCGCCCAGGGATTGAAGCGGCGGTTGAGGGCGTCTTCGATCAAGGTCACATGCAGCGGCGTAAGGATGGTGAACAGCAGCACCTCCGGCACCGTCAGCACGCGAAAGCTCAGGTACAGGCACACGTAGGTCACGCCAAACTGCAAGGCGCCGATCAGCAGCATGCCGCGCATGAAGGCCGGCTCCACCGAGCGCCAGCGGGTCAGTGGGATAAACACCAGCCCGGCAAGCACCACGCGCACCAGCACCGCGAAGTAGCTGTCGACGTGACCGGCGAGGTATTCGCCGATCAAGCTGAAGGAAAAAGCCTGAATCAGGGTGACAACCAGTAGATAGCCCATGCGCGCCTCGTTTCGAATGGGCCGGACATTAAAGGTTTTCGGCGATTGACGAAACTCGAGGCAAAAAAAACCCGACCTCGCTAAAGCGTCAGTCGGGCAGGAGCACTCAGGAGCAAAAGTGCAAAGGGAGGTTCGTTACGCGTACTTGAAGGGTTTGCGTGGCACTAGATAAACACCGCGCGATTATCTGGCGATTAACGGATCAGGCCACCTGTGCCAACAAGGCCTTGGCGTGGTTGATGCCCTTTTCCTGGAAGTCCCCGCTCAGGTTCACTCCTTCGGCGTGGATGAAGGTCACGTCGTGAATCCCGATAAACGCCATGACCTGGCGCAGGTACGGTTCCTGGTGATCGGAGCTGGCGCCGGTGTGGATGCCGCCGCGAGCGGTCAACACTATCGCGCGCTTGCCGGTGAGCAAACCCTGCGGGCCGGTAGCGGTGTACTTGAAGGTCACACCGGCGCGCAACACGTGGTCCAGCCAGGCCTTGAGGGTGCTTGGGATGGCGAAGTTGTACATCGGCGCAGCCATCACCAGCACATCGGCGGCGAGTAATTCGTGGGTCAATTCATCGGAGCGGTCGAGCGACACCTGCTCAGCGTCGTTGCGCTGCTCGGCAGGCTTCATCCAGCCGCCGAGCAGGTTGGCGTCCAGGTGCGGAACCGGGTTGAGGGCCACGTCGCGCACGGTGATCTGGTCTGCCGGATGGGCGGCCTGCCATTGGCTGATGAACTGGCGGGTCAGTTGGCGGGAAATCGAATCCTGCTGGCGAGCGCTGCTTTCGATGATCAGAACATTGGACATGGCTTCGTAGGCTCCATCTGTAAATGCTGTAAGGCGATGGAGAAAAGGTTAACCAGGGCTCATTCGATTAAAAAGCGCAAAAAACTGCTATAACCCATCTATAAATTTGTTTATATGTGCAGTGTTCCTGTCGACCTGCTCTGCTGCTTTATTTCGGCGCACAGTCCAAGGCGATTCGCATCTTGATGATGGCGCGGTTGAACTTGACCGTGGTGTTGGTGCTTTTGCCGGCGGGCACCGTCACCGTACGGCGACGTGGAGACTCCGGACCGTTGGTAAAGGTTACCGAACACACGGCATCCTGGGTGCCGTAGTTATTGAGCTGGATCGAGCTGATGTCGCCGTCCACATCGGAAGCGGTGTAATCGATTTGTACCCCATTGATCTTTTTAGTCACGTCGATGGGGTAGGCAAACGCGGTCATCGGCAGCAGTGCCAGCAACACGCAACAGAATTTTCTCATTCGGCAGTCTCCAATAAGGACTGTCAGCTTAGGACAAGAGGAGCCCATCTTGAAAGCGCCCCGCGTTACCCTCGATCAATGGCGCACGCTGCAGGCCGTGGTCGACCACGGCGGCTTCGCCCAGGCGGCTGAAGCGCTGCACCGTTCGCAGTCCTCGGTGAGCTATACCGTGGCCCGCATGCAAGACCAGCTCGGCGTGCCCTTGCTGCGCATCGATGGGCGCAAGGCGGTGCTCACCGACGCCGGAGAAGTGCTGTTGCGCCGCTCCCGGCAATTGGTGAAAAACGCCAGCCAATTGGAAGACCTCGCCCATCATATGGAACAGGGCTGGGAGGCCGAGGTCCGCCTGGTGGTGGACGCTGCCTACCCCAACGCGCGCCTGGTGCGTGCCCTCACCGCCTTTATGCCGCAGAGTCGCGGTTGCCGCGTGCGACTGCGCGAAGAAGTACTGTCGGGCGTTGAAGAACTGTTGCTCGATGGCATGGCCGACCTGGCCATCAGTGGGTTCATCATCCCGGGTTACCTGGGCACGGAAATGAGCGACGTGGAATTCATCGCCGTGGCTCACCCCGATCACCCCCTGCATCGGCTCAACCGCGAACTGAGCTTCCAGGACCTCGAAAGCCAGATGCAGGTGGTGATCCGCGATTCTGGCCGCCAGCAGCCGCGGGATGTGGGTTGGCTCGGCGCCGAACAGCGCTGGACCGTCGGCAGCCTGGCCACCGCCGCCACGTTCGTCAGCAGCGGCCTGGGCTTTGCCTGGTTGCCCCGCCACCTGATCGAGCGCGAGCTCAAGGAAGGCCTGCTCAAGCAACTGCCCCTGGAAAAGGGCGGGAGCCGCAACCCGACGTTCTATCTCTACTCGAACAAAGACAAACCCTTGGGCCCGGCCACGCAGATCCTCGTGGAACTGCTGCGCACCTTTGACACTGCGCCGCTGGACGCACCGTTCGCGGCCCCCCAGCAAGCCTGAAACGGAGTTCACCCATGGCCTGGTTCGAACATGAAGGATGCAACCTGCACTACGCGCAATACGGTCGCGGCAGCCCGCTGATCCTGATCCACGGCCTGGGCTCCAGCAGCCAGGATTGGGAGCTGCAGGTCCCGGTGCTGGCCCGTCAGTATCGGCTGATCGTGGTGGATGTACGTGGCCACGGCCGTTCGGACAAACCCCGCGAGCGCTACAGCATCCAGGGCTTCACCAACGACCTGCTCGCGCTCATCGAGCATCTGGACCTGCCCGGCGCGCACGTGGTGGGGCTGTCCATGGGTGGCATGATCGCGTTTCAACTTGCGGTGGACGAACCCGCACGGGTCAAGAGCCTGTGCATCGTCAACAGCGCGCCCGAGGTCAAGGTGCGCAGTCTCCAGGAATACGGGTGGTGGGCCAAGCGCTGGACGCTCGCCCGGGTGCTCAGCCTCGCGACCATCGGCAAGGCCCTCGGCGACCGGTTGTTCCCCAAGCCGGAACAGGCCGACCTGCGGCGCAAGATGGCCGAACGCTGGGCAAAAAACGACAAACGTGCTTATCTCGCCAGCTTCGATGCGATTGTGGGCTGGGGCGTACAGGAACGACTTTCGAGAATTACCTGTCCAACCCTGGTCATCAGCGCCGACCACGACTACACCCCCGTGGCGCACAAAGAAAACTATGTGAAACTGCTGCCCGATGCGCGGCTGGTGGTGATCGAAGATTCACGCCATGCCACGCCCTTGGATCAACCCGAAGTCTTTAATACCACCCTGCTCGATTTTCTAGAGACAGTCGAAACCACTACCCAGGATCACTGACCCATGCTGAAAAAAATCGCCTTCTTTGCCGGTTCCGTTCTGTTCGCTGCCAACCTGATGGCCGCCGAGCCCGCCAAGGCACCTCACGTGCTGATCACCACCACCAACGGCGAGATTGAAATCGAACTGGACCCGGTCAAGGCGCCGATCAGTACCAAGAACTTCCTGGCCTATGTCGACAAGGGCTTCTACACCAACACGATTTTCCACCGTGTGATCCCGGGCTTCATGGTCCAGGGTGGCGGCTTTACCCAGTCGATGTCGCAGAAGCCGACCGAAGCACCGATCAAGAACGAAGCCAGCAACGGCCTGCATAACGTGCGTGGCACCTTGTCCATGGCGCGTACCAATGACCCGAACTCGGCCACCAGCCAGTTCTTCATCAACGTGGCCGACAATGCCTTCCTCGACCCGGGCCGCGATGCCGGATACGCCGTATTCGCCAAAGTGGTCAAGGGCATGGACGTGGTCGACATCATCGTCAACTCGCAGACCACCACCAAACAAGGCATGCAGAACGTGCCAATCGATCCTGTCCTGATCAAGTCGGCCAAGCGCATCGACTGAGGTCTGCAGGTAGTTCCGCGCGCGGCCCACGAGGCGGCGCGCGCATTTGAACAGGAGAGCCCGCCAGGCGGGCGTCAACCTAATGCTCTATCGTCGTTTTGAAAAGCTGATCGATATTTTCCGCGACGCGCCCAGCGCCGCCCCTCCCGATAAAGTCCTGCCCTTCTACCTCTACTACCTGCGCCAGGTGTGGCCGAGTTTTGCCGCATTGCTGGTGGTGGGCCTGATCGGTGCGCTGATCGAAGTCGCGCTGTTCAGCTACCTGAGCCGCATCATCGACCTGGCCCAAGGCACGCCGCCGGCGAACTTCTTCCAGCTGCACAGCACCGAGCTGATCTGGATGGCCGTGGTCGCCCTGCTGCTGCGCCCGATCTTCGGCGCCCTGCATGACCTGCTGGTACACCAGACCATCAGCCCGGGCATGACCAGCCTGATTCGCTGGCAGAACCATAGCTATGTGCTCAAGCAGAGCCTGAATTTCTTCCAGAACGACTTCGCCGGGCGCATCGCCCAGCGCATCATGCAGACCGGCAATTCCCTGCGCGACTCCGCCGTGGCGGCGGTCGATGCGATCTGGCACGTGGCGATCTACGCCATCAGCTCCCTGGTGCTGTTTGCCGAGGCCGACTGGCGCCTGATGATCCCGCTGGTGACCTGGATCATCGGCTACAGCCTGGCGCTGCGCTACTTCGTGCCACGCGTGAAGGAACGCTCGGTGATCTCGTCCGAGGCGCGTTCCAAGCTGATGGGCCGCATCGTCGACGGCTACACCAACATCACCACCTTGAAGCTGTTCGCGCACACTCAATACGAGCAGGAATACGCCAAGGAAGCGATCATCGAGCAGACCGAAAAAACCCAGCTGGCCAGCCGCGTGGTCACCAGCATGGACGTGGTGATCACCACCATGAACGGCCTGCTGATCGTCACCACCACCGGCCTGGCCCTGTGGCTGTGGACCCAGTCGCTGATCTCCGTGGGCGCCATCGCCCTGGCCACCGGCCTGGTGATTCGGATCGTCAACATGTCCGGTTGGATCATGTGGGTGGTCAACGGTATTTTCGAAAACATCGGCATGGTGCAGGACGGCCTGAAGACCATCGCCCAACCGCTCGCCGTAATCGACCGTGACCAGGCCCCGCGCCTGAGCGTGCCGCACGGCGAAGTGCGCTTCGAGCAGGTGGATTTTCACTACGGCAAGAAGAGCGGGATCATTGGCGGCCTGAACCTGACCATCAAGGCCGGGGAGAAAATCGGCTTGATCGGCCCTTCCGGCGCGGGCAAATCGACCCTGGTCAACTTGCTGCTGCGCCTGTACGACCTGCAAGGCGGGCGCATCCTGATCGATGGCCAGGACATCGCCGAGGTGGCCCAGGAAACCCTGCGCGAACAGATCGGCATGATCACCCAGGACACCTCGCTGCTGCACCGCTCGATCCGCGACAACCTGCGGTATGGCAAGCCGGACGCCACCGATGAAGAACTCTGGGCCGCCGTGCGCAAGGCGCGGGCCGATGAATTCATCCCGCTGCTGTCCGACTCCGAAGGCCGCACCGGGCTGGATGCACATGTGGGTGAGCGCGGGGTCAAACTCTCGGGCGGACAACGCCAGCGCATTGCGATTGCGCGCGTGTTGCTCAAGGATGCGCCGATTCTGATCATGGACGAAGCCACCTCAGCGCTCGACTCGGAAGTGGAAGCGGCGATCCAGGAAAGCCTGGAGACCCTGATGCAGGGCAAGACGGTGATTGCGATTGCGCACCGGTTGTCGACCATCGCGCGCATGGACCGCCTGGTGGTGCTGGAGAAAGGCCAGATTGCCGAAAGTGGCAGCCATGCCGAACTGCTGGCCCATGGCGGCTTGTATGCGCGGTTGTGGCAGCACCAGACCGGCGGTTTTGTCGGCATCGACTGAGACAACACCGTTAACTCCCCGTAGTAGCCGGCTTGCCGGCGATGAGGCCCAAAAGATCACCGAGGTGTTTGGGCGCCATCACCGGCAAGCCGACTCCAGGTTAAAACGGCGCCAGCCCTCTGTTTCAAAGGGCTGGCGCTTTTTTTCGCCTGGATTTGTGCCGTATCCGTGCTGTACTTCAGAGCAGTGCCCAGACGGGCGCTGAAGTAAATCTGCAGGGAGCATCACTGATTTACGGATTGGGTAGAGCGATCTATCAAGGACGGGTTGCATGTCTTTGTTCAAGCGTTCAGTCACAGAGGGGTTAGGTACGTTTTGGCTGGTGTTGGGCGGTTGCGGGAGTGCGGTGTTGGCCGCAGCGTTTCCTGCAGTCGGGATCGGATTGTTGGGGGTGGCCCTGGCGTTCGGGCTCACGGTGCTGACCATGGCAGTCGCCATCGGGCACATCAGTGGTTGTCACCTCAACCCGGCGGTCTCGGTGGGGCTGGTCGTGGGCGGAAGATTTCCGGCCAGGGAGTTACCGGCGTACATCGTGGCTCAAGTCATTGGCGGCACACTCGCCGCCGCCTTGCTGTATTTCATTGCCAGCGGCAAACCGGGGTTTGAACTCGCGTCGGGCCTGGCCTCCAACGGCTATGGCGAGCATTCGCCGGGCGGCTATTCAATGGCAGCGGGATTTGTCTGTGAGCTGGTGATGACAGCCATGTTCCTGCTGATCATCCTCGGCGCCACCGACCATCGCGCGCCCAAGGGCCTCGCGCCCATCGCCATTGGCCTGGCCTTGACCTTGATCCACCTGATCTCCATCCCCGTGACCAACACCTCGGTCAACCCGGCCCGCAGTACGGGCCCGGCGCTGATCGTGGGCGGGTGGGCGATCCAGCAGTTGTGGATGTTCTGGCTCGCGCCATTGCTGGGTGCGGCGATAGCCGGCGTGGCCTATCGATGGCTGGGCAAGGAGGAGCCGGCTTAAGGCAAACCGGTCAGCCCTGCCGATACGGCAGGGCTGCCCAGGCTTCTTCGGCATACGCCAGGATTCCCACCTGTTCGCGTGCCAGGAAGTCCTCGACCGCATTCTTCAACCCCGGATGACGCAAGTAGTGCCATGAGCGGGTAATCACCGGCTCGAACCCGCGAATCAGCTTGTGCTCGCCCTGGGCGCCGGCGTCGAAGCGTTGCAGGCCGTGGGCAATGGCGTAGTCCATGCCCTGGTAGAAACAGGTTTCGAAATGCAGTCGATCAAACTCGGCCAGGCAGCCCCAGTAGCGGCCGTAGAAGCTGTCGCCACCGATCAGGCTGAAGGCCATGGCCACCGGGCGACTACCTTGCTTGGCCAGCACCACTCGGATCGCCTCGGGCATGCGTTCGGCCAGCAGGCTGAAAAACGCGCGGGTCAGGTAGGGCGATTGGCGGCGTACGGCGTAGGTATTGGCGTAGCAGGCGTAGACAAAATCCCATTGCGCTTCGCTCAGCTCATGGCCTTGCAGCCACTCGAAGTCGATGCCCTGCCCCGCCACCTGTTCGCGTTCTTTGCGCATCTGTTTGCGCTTGCGCGAACTGAGCGCGTCGAGGAAATCCTGGAAGTCGCAGTAGCCACGGTTCTGCCAGTGAAATTGGCACCCCAGGCGCTGCAACCAGCCGGGTTGCCGAGCCAGCGCATCATCGGCCAACGCGTCGGTGAAGTTGATATGGGCGCTGGAGAGGCCCTCGATTTCCAGATAGCCCGGCAGGCTGTTGAGCAGTTCAAACCCGTCCTCGGCATTGGCCGCCAGCAGGCGCGGCCCGCTGACCGGACTGAACGGCACGGCCGTCAACAGCTTGGGGTAATAGTCGATGCCCGCCCGCTCACAGGCATCCGCCCAGCCGTGGTCGAACACGTACTCGCCATAGGAATGCCACTTGCGATAACTGGGCAAGGCCGCCACCAGCCGATCGCCCTCCCAGTGCAACAGGTGCTCCGGTTGCCAGCCCGATTGCGGGCCCAGGCTTGCGCTGTCTTCCAGCGCGCTGAGGAAAGCGTGTCGCACGAAAGGTTGGGCCTGCGGCACCAGTGCATCCCAAACCTGCGGGGCGATTTCGGACAGGCTGTCCAGGCGTTGCAACGGCATCGGCATCCTCACTACGTCATGGCGTGAAAGCCTCGCGAGTATCGCTTATCGCCGAGCCCAGCACACCCTCAAATCGCCCGACAAGGCTCTAATCCGATAGTTCCATTCTTAAATAATTTGTCATCTAGATGACATCACTTCGCCACTGTTGCGTCATAAACGATCGTGATACTGACGCCTGTTTTTAGAGCGCCTGGTTCTAACAGGTGGTTATTTTTCCGTCCGTCATCGGTCGGTTGTGTCCTGGATGGTTTGCCATCCCTCCTCACTTTCGGAGATTGATATGCGTCTTGCTTCCACTAAAACTGCGGCGGTCCTGTGCGGCGGCCTGTTACTGGCCCTGAGCGTTCCGGCCAGCGCTGCAGTCGACGCTAAATTGCTCGACATGCTCAAGGCCAATGGCCAGATCACTGCGGCGCAGTACACCGAGCTGCAAGCGGAACTGGCCAAGGATCAGAAAGAAAAGCAGATCGCACAGCAAGCTCAACAAGAGACCAACGAACAGATCGCGGCCACCGCGAAAAAAACCAACGACCTCAGCGTGTTCGACCAGAAGCTGGCCTGGGCCGCGAAGACCCAGCTCAAGGGTGATGTGCGTTTCCGCCAGGAAACCGTCAAGATCGACGGCACCCCCAACAACGGTGGCAAGGACAAGGATCGCCAGCGCATCCGTGCCCGCCTGGGCGCCTATACCGAAATCAACTCGCAGGTCGACACCGGTATCCGTATCGCCACCGGCAACAGCGAAGACGCGCGCTCCACCAACCAGGACCTGGACAGCTACTTCAACAAGAAGTCGCTGTGGCTGGACCTCGGCTACATCGACTATCACCCGGACCAGATCAAGAACCTGCACGTGATTGGCGGCAAGATGCTGCAACCCTGGGTCAGCATGGGCGACGTGATCTGGGACAGCGATGTCAACCCGGAAGGCCTGGCGGTGACCTACAAATACCCATTGGGCACCAGCGCCGAGCTGTTCGGCAGCCTGGGTAACTACACCCTCAAGGACAACGTCAACGGCGAAGGCGTGCAATTTCGCAATGACCTGCGCATGACGGCCGGCCAGTTGGGCTCGCGTTTCTCCCTCACCGACAACCTGAAAGTCACCCTGGGTGGCAGCGTCTACGCCTTTCAGAACGACCAGGACAGCCGCTGCCCCACCGCTGGCTCGACTCAATGCCTGACGCCGGCCGAAACCATTGCCAACACCGCAGCCGGCAATGCCAGCGAGTACCGTTTGTATGAAGGCTTCAGCCAAGTCGATATCGGCGGCCTGGCCGTACCGTTGTCGTTCTACGGTCAATACGTGAAGAACAACGAAGCCACTCAAAAAGATCAGGACACTGCCTGGTTGCTGGGTGCCAAGTCCAAGGTGTTCGGCTTCAACCTGGACTACAACTACCGCGACGTACAGCGCTACGCAGTGGTTGGCGCCTTCACCGACTCCGATTTCGCCGGCGGCTTCACCGGTGCGCGCGGTCACAAGTTCAAGGTCGGCTACGACATCGACAAGAACTTCGCCATCGGCGCCACGTACTTCCTGACCAAGGCCGATTACGCCAGCGCCCCGGGCTACCGCGACGCGAACGCCAACACCCTGCAGCTGGATGCAGAAGCCAAGTTCTAAGTGTCAGCGTTGAACGCCTTGGGCCAGGACGGCCCGAGGTGGTTGTAACAGTCTTGCGTGGGCGGGGAGATCCCCATCATCCGTTCGCCCCACCCACGCGAGCCTGCCTATTCCCCGTCTTTCTGATCCTTGAGTCGCTCGTCAGCCAGGCGCTGCGCCAAGGCATCCACATCCTTTACCGGCGCTTGCGGCATGATCTTCAGCGTCGCCTGCATCAGGCGCATCTGACGGATGAACCGTCGGCAGTTCGGGCAGAACATCAAGTGATGACGCACCAGCAGACGCTCGCGAAAGGTCAATTGCCCATCGAGATAGTCACTGGACCGCGCCACTTGCTCTTTACAGGTCAACATTCGCCCGTTTCCTCAAAATGCTCCACCGTGGCGAAGACTTTAAGCCGTGCTCGATGCAACAGCACACGGACATTGGAGAGCGAGAGTGTCAGAAGATTACAGATCTCTTCCAACTCCAGGCCCTGGCGTTCGCGCAATACCAGCACGCTGCTTTGCAAATCGGACAGGTTCAGCAACGTATGCTCCAGGCACTTGCGCAGTTCATCCTCGGTCAGCAGGGCTTCCGGGGTGTCCTGGTGCCAGGCGTAGGGCGCGACGGCCCAGTGGCCATCATCGGGGGTGAAACGGTCGTCGCCAATGGTGCCATGGGGCGAAGGCAGGTCGTCGAGCAGCACTTCCCGGCGATTCTGCTTATAGCGACCCTTGGCGGCGTTGGCCGTGATGGTCAGCAGCCAGGTCTTGAGGCTGGAGCGCCCCTCGAACCGGGACAGGTTGCGCACCACCGACAGCCAGGCGTCCTGCACCACCTCGTCGGCATGGCGCTGCCCGACAATGGCATAGGCCACCGCGCGCATCGCGCTTTGATAGGTGGTGACCAATTCCTTGTAGGCCCGCTGCTCACCCTTGAGCAAACGTTCAAGCAGGTGCGCGTCGTCCGCTGCTGCCATGTCTACCTCGATTCCACTGTGCAAGCCCGCTAATGCAGCAACCAGGCCCTGGTAGGAGTTGGCTTGCCAGCGATGCAGGCACCTGGGTGATTCAGCCGCACCGCGCTGATGCGATCGCTGGCAAGCCGTCGCCTACAGGGACGGCGTTACCCCGGTAGATCAGCGCTTGCGCAGGATCACGCTACCGATCGAATAGCCTGCGCCAAACGAACTGAGTACAGCGACAGCGCCCTTGGGCAGGTCGTCCTGGTAGGTGTGGAACGCAATCACCGAGCCGGCCGAGCTGGTGTTGGCGTAAGTATCGAGGATCACCGGCGCTTCTTCCACCGAGGCTTCGCGGCCCAGCAGTTTCTTCACAATCAGGTGGTTCATGCTCAGGTTGGCCTGGTGCAGCCAGAAGCGCTTCACGTCTGCCACGTTCAACTGGTTTTCTTCCAGGTGCACACCGATCAGCTCGGCGACCATCGGGCAGACATCGCGGAACACTTTGCGGCCTTCCTGCACGAACAGCTTGTCGGGCGCGCCGATGCCCTCTTCCGCCGCGCGGTTGAGGAAGCCGAAGTTGTTGCGGATGTTGTTCGAGAACTTGGTCAGCAGCTTGGTGCTGACCACGTCGAACTGGTGCTCGGAGGTGGCCAGGTCGGCACGCTCGAGGATCACCGCGGTGGCGGCGTCGCCGAAGATGAAGTGGCTGTCGCGGTCACGGAAGTTCAGGTGGCCGGTGCAGACCTCCGGGTTGACCATCAGGATCGCCCGCGCCTGGCCCAGCTGAATGCTGTTGGCGGCGTTCTGGATGCCAAAGGTCGCCGAGGAACACGCCACGTTCATGTCGAAACCGAATCCTTCGATGCCCAGGGCTTCCTGGACTTCGATGGCAATGGCCGGGTAGGCGCGCTGCAGGTTGGAGCAGGCGACGATCACGCCGTCGATGTCGGCGGCGGTCTTGCCGGCGCGCTGCAGGGCCTGTTCGGCAGCGCCGACGGCCATCTGGCAAAGCACCGACCACTCGTCATTGCTGCGCTCGGGCAGACGCGGGGCCATGCGCTGCGGGTCGAGAATGCCGTCCTTGTCCATGACAAAGCGGCTCTTGATGCCCGAGGCTTTTTCGATAAAGGCGGCGCTGGATTCGGTCAGCGGCTGAACGTCACCACGCTCGATGGCGGCGGCGTTGTCGGCGTTGAACTGCTGCACGTAGGTATTGAAAGACTGCACCAGCTCTTCGTTGGAGATGCTGTTGGCCGGGGTATACAGGCCAGTGCCGCTGATGACGACGTTATGCACGGTCGTTCCTCTAAATCTGTCAGGCAGAAGATATTGGTACCGTCGTACCAAACTGTAAGTCGTTCGATTCCGTCCAGCGGCATCAAACTGGCAACGCTTTATTCCATCGCGCCGTGGCTGTACGCCAGCCCATCCCGACGATCCCGGCATTTATAACCGCGAAGTTTGCCACAAACCCTGGGATTTGGCGCCATGTGCCCGATAAACCTGCTGTGCAGTGGTGTTGGCCCTGTGGCAAGCAGGCTTGTCTTGATGAGCGGCCTTGTTGTGGCTGGCGAGCCTGTGGTGGCAAGCAGGCTTGTTGTGGTGAGCAGGCTTGTTGTGGCGAGCAGGCTTGCCCTGCGTTGGGCTGCGCAGCAGCCCCAGTCCAACCTCTTCGGTCTGCCAGATAGATCCGGTGAGCTGGTTTTAGGGCTGCTGCGCAGCCCAACGCAGGGCAAGCCTGCTCACCACAAAAAGGCCGCTCACCACCAAGAAAACCCATCTGCCACAACAAGCCCGCCAGCCTTAGCAAACCCGCTCACCACAATTTCAAGCCTCGACCAGGCTCCATTGCTTGCTCAGGCGCTTGTCGGAAATCGGCACTTTGGTGCCGAGCTGCTGGGCAAACAACGACACCCGATATTCCTCCAGCCACCAGCGATAGAGCTCCAACTGCGGGTCGCGCTTGCCTTCCTGGGTGTGTTTGTTCAGGCGGTTCTGGTATTGCGCCCACAGGCCGCTCAGTTCGGTGCTCCACACCCGATCCTTTTGCACCTGGCTCGGCAGTTTCTCCAGACGCAATTCGATGGCCTTGAGGAATCGCGGCAGCTCCTTGAACCACTGCGCCGGGGTTTCGCGCACAAAACCGGGATACACCAGGTTACTCAATTGTTGCTTGATGTCGTTGAGGGCCACCGCCTGGGCCAGGTCGATCTTGCCCTTGAAGCGCTTTTGCAGGCCGTGCCAGAGTTTCAACACCTCCAGGGTCAAGCGTGCCAGGCGTTCGGCATGTTCGGTCCAGCTGCCACGCTTGCGTTCGGCCAACGCGGCGAGGCCGGCGCCGTCACGCGGCAAGCTCGCTTCGCCTTCCAGCACGCAGCTGTCGAGGCTGGCCAGCAGGATGTCTTCGACCAGCGCGTCGATGCGCCCCAGTTCGCGGTACATCAGGCCCAATTCAGTGAGGCCGGGCAATTTGCCGCGCAGGAATTTCGCCGGTTCCGCCAGTTGCTGCATCAGCAGGCGCTGCAACGCGCGGCGATGCTGGAACTCGGCTTCGGCAGCGGTGGAGAAACGCCCTTCCTTGACCGTGCCGTTTTCCTCCACGAGCGCCGGATAGACAGTCATCGACAGGCCGGCGATGTTCTGCTGGGTCTTCTCGGCCACCGCGGCGAACACCTTGGCCTCCACCGGCTGCTGGCTCTTCGCCGTCTGCGGTACCGCCAAGGCCGCTTGGCTGGCTTGCGCAAAACGTGCCGTCAGCTCGGCCAGGTCGCGGCCTTCGCCGAGGAACTTACCCTCGCCATCGACCACTTCCAGGTTCATCTTCAGGTGGCTGTCCACCTGCTGCGCGGCCTCGGCCCAGGCTTCATCGCTGACCCGTGCGCCGGTCATGCGCAACAGTTCCCGGCCCAGGGCCTGGGGCAGCGAGCCCTGGCCGAATTCAATGCGCTGCAATGCCGCCTTGACGAAATCCGGCACCGGTACGAAGTTCTTGCGCAACGCCTTCGGCAAGTTGCGCACCAGCGCGATACATTTGGCTTCGATCACCCCGGGCACCAGCCATTCCAGGCGCTCCGGCGGCAACGCCGGCAGCAGCGGTGCGGGGACGCGCAGGGTTACGCCGTCGCGTGGATGATTGGGCTCGAAGTGGTAACTCAAGGCCAGCGCTAGGTCGCCCAGGTGCAGGGTGTCCGGATAATGCGCGGCGGTGACCTCGCTGGCCTCGCGAGCCAGCACGTCTTCTTCGCGCATGATCAGCAGCTGCGGGTCTTTCTGGCTGTTGACCTTGTACCAGCTGTCGAACGTGGCGGTCTGGTGGATCTCCGCCGGCAGGCGCGCATCGTAGAAGGCGTACAGGGTTTCTTCGTCGGCGAGAATATCCCGCCGGCGCGCCTTGGCCTCCAGCTCATCGAGCTGTTCAAGCAGTTGCTGATTGGCCGTGAGGCACTTGGCCCGCGACTGAATTTCGCCACGCACCAGGCCTTCGCGGATAAACAGCTCGCGCGACACCACCGGGTCAATCGGCCCGTAATGCACCGGACGACGCCCGACCACGATCAGTCCGAAGAGGGTGATCTGTTCAAAGGCGACGACCTGGCCGCGCTTCTTTTCCCAATGCGGTTCAAAGTGGTTTTTCTTGATCAGGTGCCCGGCCAGCGGCTCGATCCAGTCGGCATCGATCTTCGCCACCATGCGCGCGTAGAGCTTGGTGGTTTCCACCAGTTCGGCGGTCATCAGCCATTGCGGGCGCTTCTTGCCGATGCCCGAGGACGGGTGAATCCAGAAGCGTCGCTGGCGTGCACCGAGATAATCGCCCTCTTCCGTCTTCTGGCCGATCTGGCTGAGCAGGCCGGACAGCACCGCCTTGTGCAGTTTCGGGAAGTCCGCCGGCTCTTTATTGACGGTCAGCTGCATGTCGCGGCAGATCAGGCTCAACTGGCGGTGGGAATCACGCCACTCGCGCAGGCGCAGATAATTCAGGAAGTTCTTGCGGCACCAGTTGCGCAGCGGGCTGGCGGTCAATGCCTGGCGCTGCTCTTCAAAGCCGCGCCACAAATTGACCAACCCGGCGAAGTCCGAGTCGGCGTCTTTCCACTGGGCGTGCGCCTGGTCGGCGGCTTGCTGGCGTTCCGGCGGACGCTCGCGCGGATCCTGGATCGACATGGCGCTGGCGACAATCAACACTTCCTGCAGGCTGCCGAGCTTGGCCGCTTCCAGCAGCATGCGGCCCATGCGCGGGTCCACCGGCAGGCGCGCCAGTTGGCGGCCCAGCGGCGTCAACTGGCTGTTGCGGTCTACCGCCGAGAGTTCTTGCAGCAAATTGAAACCGTCGCTGATCGCCTTGCCATCCGGCGGCTCGATAAACGGGAAATCGGTGATTTCGCCCAGGCGCAGGTGCAGCATCTGCAGGATCACGGCGGCGAGGTTGGTACGCAGGATCTCCGGGTCGGTGAATTCCGGACGGGCGATAAAATCCTCTTCGCTGTACAAGCGCACGCAGATGCCCGGCTCAACCCGCCCGCATCGGCCCTTACGCTGGTTGGCACTGGCCTGGGAAATCGCCTCTATCGGCAGGCGCTGCACTTTGGCGCGGTAACTGTAGCGGCTGATGCGCGCGGTGCCGCTGTCGATGACATAGCGGATGCCCGGCACGGTCAGCGAGGTTTCGGCGACGTTGGTCGCCAGTACCACGCGCCGTCCAGGGTGGGACTGGAAAATCCGCTGCTGTTCGGCCGGCGACAGCCGCGCGTACAACGGCAAAATTTCGGTGTGCTTGAGCTGGGCCTTGCGCAGCATCTCGGCAGCGTCACGGATCTCGCGCTCGCCGGGCAAAAACACCAGCACGTCGCCGGGGCTGCGGCGCTCGCTGCGCTCATAGGCGGCAATTTCATCGAGGGTGGCGAGGATCGCCTGGTCGACTGTCAGGTCGTCCTCGACGCGGTTGCCTTCCTCGTCCTGCTCCAGGGTCAGCGGGCGGTACCAGGTATCGACCGGGAAGGTGCGGCCCGACACTTCGACAATCGGTGCATCGTCGAAATGCTTGGAGAAACGCTCCAGGTCGATGGTCGCCGACGTGATGATAACTTTCAGGTCGGGGCGACGCGGCAGCAGGGTTTTCAGGTAACCCAGCAGGAAGTCGATATTGAGGCTGCGTTCGTGGGCTTCGTCGACGATGATTGTGTCGTAGCGTTCCAGATACCGATCGTTCTGGGTTTCGGCGAGCAGGATGCCATCGGTCATCAGCTTGATCAGAGTGTTGGAATCGCTCTGGTCTTCAAAGCGCACCTGATAACCGACCAGCGCGCCCAATGGCGTCGCCAACTCTTCGGCAACCCGGCTGGCAACGCTGCGCGCGGCAATCCGGCGCGGCTGGGTATGGCCGATCAGGCCGTACTGGCCGCGGCCGATTTCCAGGCAGATCTTCGGCAACTGAGTGGTTTTACCCGAGCCGGTTTCACCGGCAATGATCAGCACCTGATGCTTGTTCAGCGCATCCTTGATCTCGTCACGCTTGGCCGCAATCGGCAGGCTGTCGTCGTAACGAATCACCGGCAGGCTGGCGCGCCGTGCCGTCACCTGGGCACAGGACGCCTGCATGCGCGTCACCCACTGCGCCAACTTCTCCTCGTCGGGTTTCTTGCGCAGCTCGAGCAACTGCCGCCGCAAGCGGTGGCGGTCGGCGAGCATGGCGTGATCGAGGTTTTTCAGCAGTTGGTCGATAGCGGGCGCTTGGTCAGTCATCAGGGCGGCAAGGGTCTTTTGGGTGAGGCAGGTGAGGCCTGCGCAGCGTAAGTCATCAGAGAGGATGGGGATTGTCGCAGATTTCGACAAGTAGGGAGACGGTCAGTCAATCATGACTGACGTGACCTACCGCTTACGGCGACATTTACTACGACATTGAGTGGATCATTCGGCGTTTTTAACAGCAGAAGTCCGATGGGGTGGAGGGCATAGGAAAGGTTAAATGAGACTTCCAGACAACAGCTTCTATTTTTTAACGTGAACCGGAGCTTCCATGCTGATCCCGCCGACCACTACGCGCCCAGATAACCCGCCCTCTTACGCTGAAGCAATGCGCCCTGAGAGCCCGCCGCCCTATGAACATCTTGCGAGCTATGCGCAAGCAACTGGCACGCCCTCTAACGCTGGAGTAATGCGCCCTGAGAGCCCGCCGCTCTATGAACCTGCGCAAGCAACAGGCATTCAGCCTTCGCCCCGTAATAGCCATGATCCATCCGCGCCGGCCACCAACCTGACGGCGAATCGAATCGCAAACAGCGTTACGAACGGACTGATGAGCTTATTGTCTCGCGTTTAAAATGACGGCTCGGATGAGCAGCGCAGGTCCGCACAAGAAAACACAGAGGTGTCCTCTATTTCATTTAAAGGCTATTTAATGACTATGACCCCGAGCCAGGCAAATCGAGAAATAAATTTCATGTTCGCTCTATAGCCGAGCGATTCACGGTGATGCACCACTAGACATATCGAGCTCGCTCGTTAAAGGACCTTAGTATGCCCATTGACTCCGGTCGTTATAGCTACAGCCCCAGCGACTACGCTGGACGATACGCCACTAAACACCAAAGTATCGCGCCTGAAACCTACAGACGAAAAAGCTCCTGGGAGCAGGACACCCCCGCTACCAGTAGCAGCTCGTGGACCCCGCTCATCGCCAAACAGCCACTCTCAGCAATGAGTCCGGCCAAGCAAAAAGAACTTGATCAATTAAAGAAGACCAAAGAAACGCTGGAGGGAATGGCGAATAAGTACTCGCGCCCGGATCTACCTAAGGAGCTTTTCCAGAAGCCGACCAATTTACTGGAGCAAATCATCAGAAAAAGTGAAGACACGCCGGAAAGTAAAAATCCACTGAAGAGAATAACTAATTCACACGCACACAAACAACTTGACGCCGAATACAATAAGTCAATGATGGGCTTATATAGACAAGCGGAAAAGGGCGCTTTTAAGACTGAACGAATTCCTGAATGGGAAAAAAACGGATTCAAACAGTCAGAAGCAAAAGTCAACGGAGCAGATGGGGAGATAGCCCTCGAGGCCTTAACGCTGATGGGTCGCGGCACGCCTTGGTTTGGCGAAATACGCAAGGAAAACCGCAAAACATAATGCCCTGCCCGGTCGAAATTTAAATAACGACACCAGGAACGCTGCTGTTTTCGTCCACAGGCGCACTCACTCCTCAGGAGTGAGTGCGTTCTTTACGCCGATACGGAAACACATCAATCACCTTCCCCGCGCGAATCGCGTCCTGCAAACTTTTCCAGTAATCGGCGTTGTACAACTCGCCATGCAGTTCATTGAACAACTTGCGCTGGCCCGCATCGGCGAACAGGAACGGCGGAAATTCTTCCGGGAACACGTCCAGCGGGCCGATGGAGTACCAGGGTTCAGAGGCCATTTCGTCCTCGGGCGTGCGCGGCGCAGGAATATGGCGGAAGTTGGCTTCGGTGAGAAAGCAGATTTCGTCGTAGTCGTAGAACACCACGCGGCCGTGGCGGGTGACGCCGAAGTTCTTCAGCAGCATGTCGCCGGGGAAAATATTCGCCGCCGCCAGTTGCTTGATCGCCAGGCCGTAGTCTTCCAGGGCTTCGCGCACCTGGGCGTCGTTGGCGTTGTCGAGATAAAGGTTGAGCGGGGTCATGCGCCGTTCGGTCCAGCAGTGGCGAATCAGCACAGTGTCGCCTTCGACTTCGACGGTGCCAGCGGCGACTTCGAGCAGCTCGGCCAGGCACTCCGGCTCGAATTTGCTCAAGGGGAAGCGGAAGTCGGCGAATTCCTGGGTGTCGGCCATGCGCCCGACGCGGTCGACGCTTTTGACCAGGCGGTACTTCTCGATCACCGTGGCGCGGTTGACGTTTTTCGACGGCGAAAAGCGGTCCTTGATGATCTTGAACACGGTGTTGAAGCCGGGCAGCGTAAACACGCTCATGACCATGCCACGCACGCCGGGGGCCATGATAAAGCGGTCGTCGGTGGTCGCCAGGTGGTTGATCAGCGCGCGGTAGAACTCGGATTTGCCGTGCTTGTAGAAGCCGATGGAGGTGTACAGCTCCGCAATGTGCTTGCCCGGCAGGATGCGCTTGAGAAAACCGATGAATTCCGCCGGCACCGGCACGTCGACCATGAAGTAGGAACGGGTAAATGAAAAGATGATCGACACATCGGCTTCGTCGGTGATCAGTGCATCAATCTGGATGCCCTGCCCTTCACGGTGCAGCAGCGGGATCACCAACGGCCACTGCTCGTCGCGGGTGTAGATACGTCCTACAAGGTAGGCGCCCTTGTTGCGGTAAAGCACCGAGGAAAACAGCTCGACGTTGAGGTCCGGGTCCTTGCATACCCAGTCCGGCAGGTTTTCGCGCAGTTGCACTTCGAGGCGGCGCAGGTCGGCGGCGAGGTCCGCGTAGGGTTCGCTGAAACGGTAATCGGCGAAGATCTGCGCCAGCATCTCGGCGATCTGGCCGCCCGGCGTATACGTGCGCGTCTGCGCCGCCCGTGCCCGGCGCAGGCTGGGCCGGGTGGTGTGGATAAACATGCAGCCATCGCTGATCAGGTCATGGCTGAAAAGGCCGCAGAAAATCGAGTTGTACCAGGTCTCGGACAGCTCATCGTCGAAACGCAGGTCGATCAGGCCGATGTAGGCGCTTTTCACCAACGGCCACACCTCTATATCGAGCAATGCCGCGTCGGCAAAATTTGCCCGCAGGCGTGCGGTCACCTCGCCGACCTTCTCTTCATACAGGTTGATACGCGCCGCCGAGGCCGCCTGCCCCAATTGCCACTGGGCCTTTTCGAAACGCTCGCGGGCACCGTCGGTGATCTGGCGAAAGTGCTCACGGTAGTCGTCGAACCCTTCAAGGATCGTGCGGGCAATGGCGAGTGCGGGCGTGGTGAGCGACATGCGGGAAACCTCGAACGGGCATCGGGAAGTCCTGAGCTTAGCCAGTGTAGTGAGACAGGAGAAGGGTGACTTTCAGCGCCCCGTTGTACAACTTCGTTCACTTTGTACATTTATTTTCAATTTATTTATTTCGACTGTCCGGTCAATAAACGCACCAAAAAGTCGCACGCCGTTTTCACTCCAGGCCTTCATCGACGTGGCCTGCCAGCGTGAACCAGGAAAATCGCGCGGCGCCTCGAGGGTACATACCCCTAGCAGAGCTTTGGATCCAACTAAGGGAAACCCTGATTACCACCTTGATGGCACTTTGATATATAGCGCGCCCTTTCCCACCCTAACAAGGTCCAAAGACCGATCCGGGATCAGGTTTTAATTGCCCAAGGAGCATTGAGATGTCATTGAGGAATATGAAAATCGGCCTGCGTGCCGGATTGAGCTTTGGGGTATTGGCCAGTCTGCTGGTGATTGTCGGCCTGTTTGGCCTGGGCCAGATGGCCAAGCTGCGCGAGAGCGCGCTGGTCATCGAAGACGCCTGGATGCCGAGCATCGAGAACGCCCACGACATCGCCGCCTACGTCGCCAACATTCGCCTGGAAGGCCTGCGCCTGGTCACCACCGATGAATCGCGGATACGCGACACCAGCAGGGCCTTGATCACGCGCAACACCAGTGAATTGCAAGCGCTGCTGGAGCGTCACGAAAGCCTGCTGAACAACGATGCAGAGCGTGAAATGCTCCAGCAGGCAAAAAGCAATGTGGCGACCTACCTGGGCACCGTCGGCCAGATGGTTGCCCTGGTCGACAAGGACCAGCAACAAGACGCCATCGACCTGCTGAACGTGCGCCTGGCCCCCCAGGGCATGGCCCTCAACCAGAACCTGGAAGACCTGATCGCGTTCAACCAGAAAGGTGTCGAAGCGGCAGCCGACGCGGCTGCCGAGACCTATTCGAGCGCGCAGTGGGTTGTCGGGCTGATCATCGTGGTCGCGCTGATTGCCACCTTGCTGCTGGCGTGGCTGCTGACCCGCAGCATCACCGCGCCGCTCGGCCAGGCGTTGATCGTGGCGCGGACCATCGCCGGCGGCGACCTCAGCCAGCCGATCGTGGTGCACGGCCATGACGAGCCGGCGCAACTGCTGGGCGCCCTGGCGACCATGCAGGAACAGTTGCAAAGCACCATTCGTGGCATCAGCGAATCCGCCCAACAACTGGCTTCCGCCGCCGAAGAGATGAGCTCGGTGATGGAGCAGAGCACCCGTGGCCTGCAGGCACAGAACGATGAAATCGAACAGGCCGCGACGGCCGTGACCGAAATGAGTTCAGCAGTGGACGAGGTGGCCGGCAACGCAGTGTCCAGCGCCGAAGCCTCCAAGGCTTCCGATGAAGACAGCAAGCACGGCCACTACCAGATCAGCGAAACCATCAGTTCGATCCAGAACCTGGTGGATGAAGTGCTCGGCGCGTCGAACAAGGCCGAAGGCCTGGCCGTGCAGGCCCAGGACATCAGCAAAGTGCTGGAAGTGATTCGTGGCATCGCCGGGCAAACCAACCTGCTGGCGCTCAACGCCGCCATCGAAGCCGCCCGTGCGGGTGAGGCCGGGCGTGGTTTTGCGGTGGTCGCCGATGAAGTGCGCTCGCTGGCGCAGCGCACCCAGGACTCCACCGAAGAAATCGAGCAGATGATCACCGGCATCCAGCAAGGCACCCAGGACACCGTCGACGCGCTCAACAGCAGTGCCGAACACGCCGGCCAGACGCTGCAGCGGGCCAACAGTGCCGGCAGCGCGCTGGAAAAAATCACCGCGGCGATTTCGCAGATCAGCGAGCGCAACCTGGTCATTGCCAGCGCCGCCGAGCAGCAGGCGCTGGTGGCGCGCGATGTGGACCGCAGCCTGGTGAACATTCGCGACCTGTCCACCCAGACCGCCGCCGGCGCCACGCAGACCTCGGCGGCCAGCCAGGAACTGTCGCGCCTGGCGGTGGACCTCAATGGCATGGTGACGCGGTTTATCCTTTAAACAGTGATTGTGCAGGGCCAAGTCACTGGGCACACTCGCGGCCTTGTTCGCGTAGGAGTTTTCCGTGAGACCTGTCGACACCCTGTATTTGCTCGGGCTCGCCGCCATCTGGGGCGCGAGCTTTCTGTTCATGCGCATCATCGCGCCGGAGATCGGCAGCGTGCCGACCGCGTTTTTCCGCGTGTCGATTGCCGCCGCCGGGTTGCTGGTCATCCTGGCGCTGATGCGGGTGAGCTGGGATTTCCAGGGCAAGTTCAAGACGGTCCTGCTGCTGGGGGTGATCAACTCCGGGATCCCGGCGACCATGTACTCGGTGGCGGCCCAGGTGCTGCCGGCGGGTTACTCGGCGATCTTCAATGCCACCACGCCGCTGATGGGCGTGCTGATTGGCGGGCTGTTCTTCAGCGAGCGCCTCACGCCTTCGAAAGTCGCCGGGGTGTGCCTGGGCCTGCTGGGCGTGGGCGTGCTGACCCGCGCGGGGCCGGTGGCGTTCGACCTGGAGTTGTTGATGGGCGCGCTGGCCTGCCTGCTGGCGACGACCTGTTATGGGTTTGCCGGGTTCCTGGCACGGCGCTGGCTGGACCAGCGCGGTGGCCTGGACAGCCGCCTGTCGGCCTTGGGCAGCATGCTCGGCGCCACCCTGTTCCTGTTGCCGTTCTTTGCCTACAGCGCGATCAGCCAGCCGCCCGCCCGCCAGTTGGGGTGGGTGGCAGGTGTGGTTGTCGCTGCTGGGGTTGGGACTGGTGTGCACGGCACTTGCCTACATCCTTTATTTCCGCCTGCTGTCATCCATCGGGCCGGTCAAGTCGATGACCGTGACCTTCATGATTCCGCCATTCGGCGTGCTGTGGGGCGCGTTGCTGCTGGATGAGCCGCTGTCGATGGCGCACGTGTATGGCGGAGTGTTGATCGCGGGGGCGTTGTGGCTGGTCTTGCGGCCGAGAAAAATCCTGTAGGAACCCGGCTTGCCGACGATGGCGTTCATCGCCGGCAAGCCGCGCTCCTACAGGACGGGGGTGGTGTCAGGCCTTACGGAAGACGAACACCAGGCCGATGATGATCAATCCCATCCCCAGCAGGCTCAGCAGCGCGAGCCGGTTGCCGAAGATCAGGTAGTCCATCACCGCCGTCACCGCCGGCACCAGGTAGAACAGGCTGGTGACATTCACCAGGTTGCCGCGGGCGATCAAGCGGTACAGCAGCAGAGTCGCCAATAACGACACCACCACGCCCATCCACAGTACCGGCAGGTAAAAGCCGGCGCTGTGTTCAAAATGGAACGGCTGGAACGGCACAAACACCGAACACAGCAGCAAGCCCGCCAGGTACTGCACGGGCAGCGTGCCCAATGGGTTGTCGGTGATGCGCTTTTGCATGATCGAGCCAAAGGTCATGCTCGCCAGGGCCAGCAGCCCGAACAGCATCCCGGCCAGGGACATGCCCGCCAGCCCGATGCCCTGGTAGACCACCATGATCAACCCCGCCAGGCCCAGCCCGAGGCCAAACAGCCGCCGCCAGGAACGCTGGCGCTCCATCAGCACCACCGTGAGGATCGGCTGCACCCCCATGATGGTGGCCATCATTCCGGGCGTGACTTTGAGATCCAGGGCCAGCAGGTAGAAAATCTGGTACGCCCCCAACAACACCAGCCCGGTCGCCGCCGCGTACAGCATCGGCTTGCCGGGGCGCGGCAATTGCAACTTGAGGATCGGCACCAGGAACACCAGGCCCACCAGGGCGATGGCAAAACGGATGAGCAAAAACGCAAAGGGCGAAGCATGGGCCAGGCCCAGCTTGGAGAAGATCGCACCACTGCTCCAGAGCAGGACGAACAGGCTCGTCGAGGCCGCCGCGGCCACGGATTGTTTCGAAATGACAGACATGGTTACCACCTGTAATCAGGCAAAAAAGCCAATTCAGCTGAAGCTGAAACTCAGTAGGTTTTTTTCAGGCAGGCAGAGGGGCACAGCGAATTGCTGATCAGCCCGAAATGCCAACACCCGGCGGTGATACGACTGCGTACACCGGCGTGCTACTGACAGGTGGGGGGTAGTGGCTGATCTGCGCAGGCTGCTTGTCCTCGCACGGCACGACCGCAGCGTTGACCGCTGAATCGACTACCGCTATGCGCAAGGAAGCTGGCATGTGCTGATCTTTTTGAAGGGATAAAGACGCGCCGACTATACCCAGCCGGCGACAGGTATGGCAATGACTTGGCCAACGCGTTTTTGCCTGGCGCAGTTTTCACAGTGATGGCGTGGGGGCGTCGCTATAATGCGCCCGATTTTTTTCCAAGGATTTCCCATGCTCGCATTGCCCTGGCTGTACCTGGCGCTTCTTTCCATTGGCTATGTGATGGCCCTGGCCTACGGGCAACTCGGCGCGCTGGCGCTGGTGTCCGTGGCCCTGCTGCTGATCGCCGGGTACGCGGTACGCCAGCAGCGCACGCCGTGGGCCCGTTACCTCGGTCATGGTTTGTTTATCGTCCTCGCCGTGAGCCTGGCCATGCACTGGCTGCCGGGGTTCTACAACGGGCGCGGCATCGGCTCGCAGCAATTCACCCCCGACGCCGTGCCCTTCTCGATGTACCTGAACCAGGACAAACCGCTGATCGGCTTCTGGCTGCTGTTGGCCTGCCCGTGGATTGTGGCGCGGCGCAGCCTGCGCCTGTCGCTGTGTGTGACGGCCCTGGCCCTGACCCTCACGGCCATAGCTGCACTCGGTGGCGCCGCCTTGCTGGGGGTGATCAGTTGGGCGCCGAAATGGCCGGAACAGGCCTGGCTGTGGGTGCTCAACAACCTGCTGCTGGTAACCCTGGTGGAAGAGGCACTGTTTCGTGGCTACATCCAGGGCGGCCTGCGCCAGCGCTTCCAGCATCTGCCTTACGGCGAGAACCTGGCGCTGTTGCTGGCTTCACTGCTGTTCGGCCTGGTGCACCTGGGCGCGGGCTGGCACTGGGTGTTGCTGGCGAGCATTGCCGGGGTCGGATATGGCCTGGCCTATCGCTTCGGTGGCCTGGGTGCAGCGATTGCCACGCACTTTGGCTTGAACCTGCTTCACTTCGGGTTGTTTACCTACCCGATGCTGGCGGGATGATTGTTGCAAAAATAAGTTAAATAAATGCCCGCCATGGCCGATACCCCCTGAAAGCCTTGCGGATTGAACAATCATGCGTAATAACCAACCCGTTACCCAGCGCGAACGTACCTTCCCCGCTCAGCAACGGTTGATCTCCACCACGGATGCCAAGGGTGTGATCACCTACTGTAACGACGCGTTTGTCGAGATCAGTGGGTTCACCCGCGAAGAGCTGCTTCGCGCGCCGCACAACCTGGTGCGTCACCCGGATGTACCGGCAGCGGTGTTCGCGCACATGTGGTCCACGCTCAAACAAGGCTTGCCATGGATGGGCATCGTCAAGAACCGCTGCAAGAGCGGCGATCACTACTGGGTCAACGCCTATGTGACGCCGGTCTTCGAAGGCAACCAGGTGGTCGGCTACGAATCGGTGCGCATCAAGCCCACCTCCGAGCAGATCCGCCGTGCCGAAGCGCTCTATCAACGCATCAACCAGGGCAAGTCGGCCATTCCCCAGCGCGACAAGTGGCTGCCGGTGCTGCAGGACTGGCTGCCGTTTATCCTGGTGAGCCAGCTGAGCTTCATGATCGGCGCCTCGCTCAACTCCCACTGGGGCTTCGCCTTGGCGGCCGGGCTGTCGGTGCCATTGGGCCTGCTGGGCCTGAGCTGGCAACAACGCGGCCTCAAGCGCCTGCTGCGCCTGGCCGAGCAGACCACGTCCGACCCGCTGATCGCGCAGATGTACACCGACAGCCGGGGTGCCCAGGCGCGCCTGGAAATGTCGATCCTCAGCCAGGAGGCGCGTCTGAAGACCTGCCTCACGCGCTTGCAGGACACGGCCGAGCACCTCAACGACCAGGCTGCACAGTCCAACACCCTGGCGCATAACAGCTCTTCCGGCCTGGAGCGCCAGCGCGTGGAAACCGAGCAGGTGGCTACGGCAGTCAACCAGATGGCCGCGACCACCCAGGAAGTCGCCAGCCACGTGCAGCGCACCGCCGATGCCACCCAGGAAGCCAATCGCCTGACCGGCCGTGGCCGCGATATCGCCGGCGAAACCCGCGAGGCGATCCAGCGCCTGTCGGTGGCCGTGGGCGAGACCGGCGTGACCGTCACCCAACTGGCCAAGGACAGCGATGAAATCGGCGGCGTGGTCGACGTGATCAAAGGCATCGCCGACCAGACCAACCTGCTGGCGCTGAACGCCGCCATCGAAGCGGCCCGCGCCGGTGAGATGGGCCGTGGTTTTGCGGTCGTGGCGGATGAAGTCCGTCAGTTGGCGCAACGCACCGCCGAATCCACCGGGCAGATCCATGCCCTGATCGCCAAGCTGCAGCAAACCGCCGCGGCCGCCGTGCAAACCATGGACGCCGGGCACCGCCAGGCCGAAGAAGGTGTGGCACGGGTGATGGAAGCGGACCAGGCGCTGGTCGGCATCAGCGAAGCCGTGGCGCACATCACCGACATGACCACCCAGATCGCCGCCGCGACCGAAGAGCAAAGCTCGGTGGCCGAAGAGATCAGCCGCAATATCAGCACCATTGCGCTGCTGGCGGACCAGACCTCGGAGCAGGCGTTGAACTCGGCGCAGTTGAGTGAAGAACTGACGCATACCGCCAATACCCAGTACTCGCTGGTAGAGCGGTTTAACCGATAGATCGCTATCGCAGGCAAGCCAGCTCCCACATTCGACGGTGTTCACACATCAAAATGTGGGAGCTGGCTTGCCTGCGATGAGGCCCTAAAGGCCAGCAAGAAAGCTTGAGACCTTCACTGCCGCCGCCTCCAGATGCTGCTCATGACTGAACCCCGATGCCTTCAACGGCTTCAAGTCATGATCCCCCGCCACCAGCCACATCACCTCGATGCTCGGCGACAAGCCATACCCCTCCACCGCCGCCCGATTGCCCAACGCATCGCGCTCGCCCTGCACGATCAAGGTCGGCGTCTTCAGCCCGGCCAAGTGCTCGACCCGTGGCTTCTCTGGCTTGCCCACCGCATAAAACGGATAACCCAGGCACACCAGCCCATCGGCGCCCAGTTCATCCGCGACTAAACTGGCCATCCGCCCGCCCATGGATTTGCCGCCAATCGCCAGTTTCCCAGCGACATGACGTCGCACCTCGGCATGCACCTCGCGCCACGCCTCCAGCAGTTTCGGCGCCGGGTTCGGCGGGCGTTTAACGCCGTCCATCCGGCGCTGGGCCATGTACGCAAATTCGAAGCGCAACACGTTCACGCCGTGCCCGGCAAGGCGTGCAGCCATGTCGTTCATGAACGATGAGTCCATCGGTGCGCCGGCGCCGTGGGCCAGGATCAACGTGACAGGTGCCCCCGACGCCTCGCCCGCCGCGACATCCCACAGCCAGCCGCGTTCGCGCACACAGTGCGCCCATTGATCCCCGTCAATACTGGCCTTGTGCTCTTTGCCCATGCTTGCCTCGCTTTTTAGTCTGCCTATAACTCCAGCCCAAGTGCCGCATCTGCTTGGGTTGAACCGTGGATGGGGAACCATGAACACTACTTTAAGTACCGCCTATAACTACAAGGTGGTCCGCCAATTCGCCATTATGACGGTGGTGTGGGGCATCGTCGGCATGGGGCTCGGGGTTTTTCTCGCTGCCCAATTGGTTTGGCCTGCGCTCAACTTCGACCTGCCCTGGACCAGCTTCGGCCGCTTGCGCCCGCTGCACACCAACGCGGTGATCTTCGCCTTCGGCGGCTGTGCGCTGTTCGCCAGCTCCTTCTACTCGGTGCAACGCACCTGCCAGACACAGCTGTTCGCGCCGAAAATCGCCGCGTTCTGCTTCTGGGGCTGGCAATTGGTGATCCTGCTGGCCGCGATCACCTTGCCGCTGGGCTACACCAGTTCCAAGGAATACGCCGAGCTGGAATGGCCGATCGACATCCTCATCACCATCGTCTGGGTGGCCTACGCCATCGTGTTTTTCGGCACGGTGATGAAGCGCAACACCAAGCACATCTACGTCGGCAACTGGTTCTTCGGTGCGTTCATCATCACCGTGGCTATCCTGCACATCGTCAACAACCTGGAAATCCCGGTCAGCCTGACCAAGTCCTACTCGCTGTACGGCGGTGCGACGGATGCCATGGTGCAGTGGTGGTACGGACACAACGCCGTAGGCTTCTTCCTCACTGCGGGCTTCCTGGGGATGATGTACTACTTCGTGCCCAAGCAGGCCGAGCGTCCGGTGTACTCCTATCGCCTGTCCATCGTGCACTTCTGGGCGCTGATCACCCTGTACATCTGGGCCGGCCCGCACCACCTGCACTACACCGCGCTGCCGGACTGGGCACAGTCGCTGGGCATGGTGATGTCGCTGGTCCTGCTGGCACCGAGCTGGGGCGGCATGATCAACGGCATGATGACCCTGTCGGGCGCCTGGCATAAGTTGCGCAGCGACCCGATCCTGCGCTTCCTGGTGGTCTCCCTGGCGTTCTACGGCATGTCGACCTTCGAAGGCCCGATGATGGCGATCAAGACCGTCAACGCCCTCTCCCACTACACCGACTGGACCATCGGCCACGTACACGCCGGCGCCCTCGGCTGGGTGGCGATGATCTCCATCGGCGCGCTGTACCACATGATCCCGAAAATCTTCGGTCGCGAGCAGATGTACAGCCTCGGCCTGATCAACGCGCACTTCTGGCTGGCCACCATCGGCACCGTGCTCTACATCGCCTCGATGTGGGTCAACGGCATCGCCCAGGGCCTGATGTGGCGTGCGGTCAACGAAGACGGCACCCTGACCTACTCCTTCGTCGAAACCCTGGTGGCCAGCCACCCTGGCTTCATCGTGCGGCTGGTAGGCGGTGCGGTGTTCCTCAGCGGCATGTTCCTGATGGCTTACAACACATGGCGCACCGTGCGCTCGGCGCAACCCGCCGAAGCCGCCACCACTGCGCAGCTGGCCTGAGGAGTCTGTGATGAAACACGAAACGATTGAAAAGAACGTCGGCCTGTTGATGCTGCTCATGGTGCTCGCCGTGAGCATCGGCGGCCTGACCCAGATCGTCCCGCTGTTTTTCCAGGACGTGACCAACAAGCCGGTCGAGGGCATGAAGCCCTATACCGCGCTGCAACTGGAAGGCCGCGACATCTACATCCGCGAAGGCTGCGTACAGTGCCACTCGCAGATGATCCGCCCATTCCGCGCCGAGACCGAACGCTACGGCCACTACTCGGTCGCCGGCGAAAGCGTGTGGGACCACCCGTTCCTGTGGGGTTCCAAGCGCACCGGCCCGGACCTGGCGCGCGTCGGCGCACGCTACTCCGACGACTGGCACCGCGCGCACTTGTACAACCCGCGCAACGTGGTGCCCGAGTCGAAGATGCCGGCCTATCCGTGGCTGGTCACCGCTCCCGTCGACAGCAGCCACACCGAGACCAAGTTGAAAGTGATGCGCACCCTCGGCGTGCCGTACACCGACGACGACATCAGTGGTGCGGTCGCCAGCCTCAAGGGCAAGACCGAGATGGACGCCCTGGTGGCGTACCTGCAAGTGCTCGGCACCGCCATCAAGAGCAAGAGGTGAGCCATGGGATTTGAATTCGATGCAGGCACCATCCGCGGCCTCGGCACGCTGGTGGTCGCCATCGCCTTTATCGGCTTGTCGCTATGGGTGTTCAACAACCGGCGCAATGCGGAATTCGAGCAGGCGCGCCTGCTGCCCTTCGCCGATGAACCCACTCCATCCGACGCTCAAGAAGAGCCTGCAACAAGGAGCAACCGGCCATGACCCTATTCTGGAGTACATGGATCTGCGTACTGACCCTCGGCAGCCTGATCGGCCTGACCTGGCTGTTGATCGGCACCCGCAAGGGCGAGACCAAGGGCAGCGTCGACCAGACGATGGGCCACGCCTTCGATGGCATCGAGGAATACGACAACCCGCTGCCCCAGTGGTGGTTCATGCTGTTCGCCGGCACCCTGGTGTTTGCCGTCGGATACCTGATCCTCTACCCGGGGCTGGGCAACTGGAAAGGTGTGCTGCCGGGCTATGAAGACGGCTGGACCCAGACCAAGGAATGGGACAAGGAAATGGCCAGGGCCGACGCCAAGTTCGGGCCGATCTTCGCCAAATTCTCGGCCATGCCGCTGGAAGAGGTCGCCAAGGACCCGCAGGCGTTGAAGATGGGCGCACGCCTGTTCGCCTCCAACTGTGCGGTGTGCCACGGCTCGGATGCCAAGGGCGCGTTCGGCTTCCCGAACCTGGCCGACAACATCTGGCGCTGGGGCGGTTCGGCCGAGGCGATCAAGACCACCATCCTCAACGGCCGCCACGCGGCGATGCCGGCCTGGGGTGACATGCTGGGTGACGAGGGGGTGAAAAACGTCGCCGCCTATGTGCGCCACGACCTGGCCAAGTTGCCCTTGCCGGCCGACAGCAGTGCCGACCTGGCTGCGGGCCAAACCGCGTTCAACACCACCTGTGTCGCCTGCCACGGTCCGCAAGGCCACGGTATGGAAGCGATGGGCGCGCCTGACCTGACCAAACCGGCCGGCTATATCTACGGCACCAGCCTCGCGCAGTTGCAGCAGACCATCCGTCACGGCCGTCAGGGCCAGATGCCGGCACAGGAAGTGCTGCAGGGCAATGACAAGGTGCACCTGCTGGCGGCATACGTGTATAGCCTGTCCCATCAATAGCAGGCGGTGAGCGGGAAGCTTCAAGCTTCAGGCTGCAAGAGAAGAGTTCCCAACTTGGATCTTGCAGCCGTTTTTTCCTGCGGCATGCAACTTGCCGCTTATGGCTGCCGCTCTGCGTCAGTTCGTCACACCCTTCCAAAGCACCACTTTCCCCCCCTGCCAATCGGGTCTACGCTTCCTTGCACAGTGGACCGGTTCAGAGCGCACGGCGTTGCCCGCTGCGGCCTGTGAAAATTCTTGTCCACTTGATCAGCTTTCGATTTCGGATTTTGTCCCTACGCAAAACATGGAAAGGGCGCAGAATCTGGCGTGGAACGCATTGATACAGGTCAGTCATTGCGTTGCAATGGCCCCTCGCTTTCTACATACTTGCGGCCGATTTTACCTATAAAAAAACCTAAACCGTGGAACCTTAGAATGAGCACAGCAATCAGTCCGACTGCTTATAACTATAAGGTAGTCCGCCAGTTCGCCATCATGACGGTGGTCTGGGGGATCCTTGGCATGGGGCTCGGGGTGTTCATCGCCTCGCAACTGGTCTGGCCGGAATTGAATTTCGGCTTGCCCTGGACGACCTTCGGCCGCCTGCGCCCGCTGCACACCAACCTGGTGATTTTCGCCTTCGGCGGATGTGCATTGTTTGCCACCTCCTACTATGTCGTGCAGCGCACCTGCCAGACGCGACTGATCTCCGACAGTCTCGCGGCCTTCACCTTCTGGGGTTGGCAAGCGGTCATCGTCAGCGCCATTGTCACCCTGCCGCTGGGCTACACCACCACCAAGGAATACGCCGAGCTGGAATGGCCGATCGCGATCCTGCTCGCCATCGTCTGGGTGACCTATGCGGTGGTGTTCTTCGGCACCATCGTCAAGCGCAAGACCAAGCACATCTATGTCGGTAACTGGTTCTACGGTGCCTTCATCCTGGTCACGGCGATGCTGCACATCGTCAACCACGCTTCGTTGCCGGTGAACCTGTTCAAGTCCTACTCGGCCTATGCCGGGGCGACGGATGCGATGATCCAGTGGTGGTACGGCCACAACGCCGTGGGTTTCTTCCTGACCACCGGTTTCCTCGGGATGATGTACTACTTCGTGCCGAAACAGGCCGAACGTCCTATTTACTCGTACCGCCTGTCCATCGTGCACTTCTGGGCGCTGATCACCCTGTACATCTGGGCCGGCCCGCACCACCTGCACTACACCGCGCTGCCGGACTGGGCGCAGTCGCTGGGCATGGCGATGTCGATCATCCTCCTGGCACCGAGCTGGGGCGGCATGATCAACGGCATGATGACCCTGTCGGGCGCCTGGCATAAGCTGCGCACCGACCCGATCCTGCGTTTTCTCGTGGTCTCGCTGGCGTTCTACGGCATGTCGACCTTCGAAGGGCCGATGATGGCGATCAAGACCGTCAACTCGCTCTCCCACTACACCGACTGGACCATCGGCCACGTTCATGCCGGCGCCCTCGGCTGGGTGGCGATGATCTCCATCGGCGCGCTGTACCACATGATCCCGAAACTGTTCGGCCGTGCGCAGATGCACAGCGTCGGCCTGATCAACACGCACTTCTGGCTGGCCACCATCGGCACCGTGCTCTACATCGCCTCGATGTGGGTCAACGGCATCACCCAGGGCCTGATGTGGCGTGCGATCAACGATGACGGCACCCTCACCTACTCCTTCGTCGAAGCGCTGCAAGCCAGCCACCCGGGCTACATCGTCCGCGCCCTGGGCGGTACGTTCTTTGCCGCCGGCATGCTGTTCATGGCCTACAACGTCTGGCGCACCGTGCGTGCCTCCGACCCTGCAGAAGCCGAAGCCGCCGCCAAGATCGCCGTTGTGGGAGCCCACTGATGAAGCATGAAGTAGTCGAGAAGAATATCGGCCTGCTGGCCTTCTTCATGGTCATCGCCGTGAGCATCGGCGGCCTGACCCAGATCGTCCCGCTGTTTTTCCAGGACGTGACCAACAAGCCGGTCGAAGGCATGAAGCCGCGCACCGCGCTTGAACTGGAAGGCCGCGACGTCTACATCGCCAACGGCTGTGTCGGCTGCCACTCGCAGATGATCCGCCCGTTCCGCGCCGAGACCGAACGCTACGGCCACTACTCGGTTGCCGGCGAAAGCGTGTGGGACCACCCGTTCCTGTGGGGTTCCAAGCGCACCGGCCCGGACCTGGCCCGTGTCGGCGGGCGTTACTCCGATGACTGGCAACGTGCGCACTTGTACAACCCGCGCAACGTGGTGCCTGAGTCGAAAATGCCGGCGTACCCGTTCCTCGTGGAAAACAAGCTCGACGGCAAGGACACCGCGAAGAAGATGGAAGTCTTGCGCACCCTGGGCGTGCCCTACACCGACGAAGACATCGCCGGTGCCGCTGCAGCCGTGAAGGGCAAGACTGAAATGGACGCATTGGTGGCCTACCTGCAAGGCCTTGGCACCATCATCAAAAGCAAACGGTGACCTACATGGATATCGGGATGATTCGAGGCCTGGGCACCGTTGTAGTGATGGTGGCCTTTGTCGGCCTGGCGCTGTGGGTGTTCAGCCCGCGACGCAAGTCGGAGTTTGACGACGCGACCATGCTGCCCTTTGCGGATGATCCCGAAGCCATCAAGCACGTCGAGCAAGCTTCTAGGAGTAACAAAGAATGACTACGTTCTGGAGTCTGTACGTCACAGTCCTCAGTCTGGGTACCATCTTCGCCCTGACCTGGCTGCTGCTGTCGACCCGCAAGGGCCAGCGCGCCGAGCAGACCGACGAGACCGTCGGCCACTCGTTCGACGGCATCGAGGAGTACGACAACCCGCTGCCCAAGTGGTGGTTCATGCTGTTCGTCGGCACCATCATTTTCGCCCTCGGTTACCTGGCGCTCTACCCCGGCCTGGGCAACTGGAAAGGCCTGCTGCCGGGCTACAACTACCTCGACAACGACAAGCAAACCCCCTTCGCCAACGGCCAGACCGGCTGGACCGGCGTGCACGAATGGGAAAAGGAAATGGCCAGGTCGGACGCCAAGTTCGGGCCGATCTTCGCCAAATTCGCGTCGATGCCAATTGAGGAAGTCGCCAAGGACCCACAGGCCCTGAAGATGGGTGGCCGCCTGTTCGCCTCCAACTGCTCGGTCTGCCACGGCTCCGACGCCAAGGGTGCCTATGGCTTCCCCAACCTGACCGACGCCGACTGGCGTTGGGGTGGCGAGCCGGCCACCATCAAGGAAACCATCATGAAGGGCCGCCATGCGGTGATGCCGGCCTGGCTGGATATCCTCAAGGAACAGGGCGTGGCCGATGTGGCTGCCTTCGTCGTCACCAACCTCGATGGGCGCAAGCTGCCGGAAGGCACCAAGGCTGACGTGGCCAACGGCGAGAAACTCTTCGCCGCCAACTGCGTGGCCTGCCATGGCCCGGCCGGCAAAGGCACCCCCGCCATGGGCGCACCCGACCTGACTCACCCGGGCGCATTCATCTACGGCTCGAGCTTCGCGCAACTGCAGCAGACCATCCGCTGGGGCCGCCAGGGCCAGATGCCTGCGCAGGAGCAACTGCAGGGCAACGACAAGGTGCACCTGCTCGCGGCGTATGTGTACAGCTTGTCCCATGGGGACAAGAAGACTGAAGAGCAGTAAGCCTTTAGTCATGACAAAGCCCCGAATCACGGGGCTTTGTCGTTTCTGGCTGCTGCCATTTCAACGGCCGAATGCTCAACCGCTCGTAATATCGAGCTTGTCGCCCACCGCCACAAAGTAGTAACGTAACTACATTCAATCTACCGAAGGGAGGATGCCCATGACTATCACCACCATTTCCAGTCGGGAATTCAACCAAGACACAAGCGGTGCCAAAAAAGCCGCCCGTCAGGGGCCGGTTTTTATCACTGATCGCGGCAAGCCAGCCCATGTACTGCTAAGCATTGAGGACTACCAGAAACTGACAGGTCTGAATGTCGACATCGTTGACCTGTTGGTGATGCCGGAAGCGGCCGAAATCGACTTTGAAACCGAACGTGCCGTGGTCACTCACCGCCCCGTGGACCTCTCTTGAATGTACCTACTCGACACCAACGTAATCTCTGAACTTCGTAAACCTCAGGCTGACGCAAGAGTGGTCGCCTGGGCAAAAAGCGTTATCGCCCCGCGCATGTTTATCTCAGCAATTACGCTGAAAGAACTGGAAACCGGCGTACTGCGGATGGAGCGCCGAGACCCGGCCCAGGGGAAAGTGCTGCGTACGTGGCTCAAACGTCATGTAATGCCAGCGTTCGATGCCAGAATATTGCCGGTTGATGCCGCCGTTGCGCTGCGTTGTGCCCATTTACAGGTGCCGGACCAAGCTAACGAAAGTGACGCATTGATTGCCGCAACTGCGCTGGTGCATGGGCTCACCGTGGTGACGCGTAACATCAGCGACTTCAAGTCCAGTGGTGTTGCCCTGATAAATCCGTGGGACGAATGACCTGTTCACCGGCAAAAAACGTCCATACTTCTCAAGTCAATTGATCCAGGTCACGTACACCATCAATTGATTTCCCCCAACGCGACCAAAGGTCGCACCCTTTGCGCACTGTCGGGGGCGTATCATTAGGCCACTGCAACACCCTTAATTTGACCCCGGTTGGCACGTACTGGCCGAGGCAAATCTCCACCGCCGTGGGATGCAATGATGAGCAACCAGATACCGGTACATGACGTTACCCCGCCTGCCAAAAACGCCAGTCAATCCGTCGACCTTTATGCGTCGCGAGAGAAAATCTACACCCGCGCCTTCACCGGCCTGTTCCGCAACTTGCGCATGCTCGGTGGCGCCGGCCTGTTCCTGCTCTACTTCGGCACGGTGTGGCTGAACTGGGGCGGACACCAGGCAGTGTGGTGGAACCTGCCGGAGCGCAAGTTCTTCATTTTTGGCGCAACCTTCTGGCCCCAGGACTTCATCCTGCTCTCGGGCATCCTCATCGTGGCGGCGTTTGGCCTGTTCTTCATCACGGTGTACGCCGGCCGCGTGTGGTGTGGGTATACCTGCCCGCAAAGCGTGTGGACGTGGATCTTCATGTGGTGCGAAAAAGTCACCGAAGGCGACCGCAACCAGCGCATCAAGCTCGATAAAGCGCCCATGGGCATCAACAAGTTCCTGCGCAAATTCAGCAAGCACATCCTGTGGCTGTTGATCGGGTTTGTCACGGGCATGACCTTTGTCGGCTACTTCTCGCCGATCCGCGAACTGGTGTTCGACTTCTTCACCGGCCAGGCCGATGGCTGGTCGTATTTCTGGGTCGGGTTCTTCACCCTCGCCACCTACGGCAATGCCGGCTGGCTGCGCGAACAGGTGTGTATCTACATGTGCCCGTATGCGCGCTTCCAGAGCGTGATGTTCGACAAGGACACCCTGATCGTCTCCTATGACCCCCGCCGTGGCGAAGTGCGTGGCCCGCGTAAAAAGGGTGTCGACTACAAGGCCCAGGGCCTCGGCGATTGCATCGACTGCACGATGTGCGTGCAGGTCTGCCCCACCGGCATCGACATCCGCGACGGCCTGCAAATCGAGTGCATCGGTTGCGCCGCCTGCATCGATGCCTGCGACAACATCATGGACAAGATGGAGTACCCGCGCGGCCTGATCAGCTACACCACCGAGCACAATCTGTCCGGGCAGAAGACCCACAAATTGCGCCCGCGCCTGATCGGTTACGCGCTGGTGTTGCTGGCGATGATCGGCCTGCTGGTCGGGGCGTTTTTCATGCGCTCGCTGGTGGGTTTCGACGTCAGCAAAGACCGCGTGCTGTACCGCGAAAATGCCGAGGGCCGGATCGAAAACGTCTACAGCCTGAAGATCATGAACAAGGACCAGCGCGACCACACCTACGTGCTCGACGCCGCCGGCCTGCCGGATCTCAAGCTGCAGGGCCGGCGCGAAATCAAGGTGGCCGCCGGCGATATCGTCAGCATGCCGGTGGAGTTGTCGAGTGCACCGGAGCAGTTGCCGTCGAGCACCAACGAGGTGACCTTCATCCTGCGCGATGCTGATGACACCAGCGTCCAGATCGAAGCCAAGAGCCGATTCATCGGCCCACAAGTCCGTTAAACAGAGAGCATGAGAATGTCCGTAGCTACTGCCGCAAGCCCCTGGTACAAGCACCTCTGGCCCTGGATCATCATTGGGATCCTGGCCTGCTCGGTGACCTTGACCTTGTCCATGGTGACCATCGCGGTGAACAACCCGGACAACCTGGTCAACGACAACTACTACGAGGCCGGCAAAGGCATCAACCGCTCACTGGACCGCGAACTGCTGGCCCAGACCCTGCAACTGCGCGCCAAGGTGCACCTGGACGAGCTGACCGGCGAAGTCGACGTGCACCTGACCGGCAACAGCAACCCGGCAACCCTGGAACTGAACCTGATCTCCCCGACCCAGCCGGAGAAGGATCGCAAGATCAACCTGGCCCGCAGCGACAGCGAAGCCGGCCGCTACATCGGCCAGGTCACCGACAAAGTCGAAGGCCGTCGTTTCGTCGAGTTGCTCGGCGTGGAAGGCGACCGCACCTGGCGCATGTTCGAAGAAGAACAGGTCAGCCACGACAAGGACTTGCTGCTGGGTGATGAGCCACTGCAGGGTGCCGAAGACCTGAAAAAATAATCCACCTGCGCTTCGCGCATCGCCGGCAAGCCGGCGCCTGCAGGCCTGACGCGTTACCCTGCAGGAGCCGGCTTGCCGGCGATGCGGCCCTCCCAGCCGGCTAGAATCCCTACCCATGACCAGCCCAACCCCCTGCTACCACTGCGCCCTCCCCGTCCCGCCCGGCAGCCGCTTCACGGCGGTGATCCTCGGCGAGCGCCGCGAGCTGTGCTGCCCCGGCTGCCAGGCCGTGGCCGAAGCCATCGTGGCCGGGGGCCTGGAAAGCTATTACCAGCACCGCAGCGAAGCCTCGGCCAACCCCGAGGCGCTGCCCGTGCAACTGGTCGACGAACTGGCGCTGTATGACCGCGCCGACGTGCAAAAACCCTTCGTGCGCCACGACGGCGATCTCGCCGAAGCGACACTGCTGATGGAAGGCATCAGCTGCGCGGCCTGCGGCTGGCTGATCGAAAAACACCTGCGCAGCCTGCCCGCCGTCGCCGAGGCGCGGTTGAACCTGTCCAACCATCGCCTGCAGGTGCGCTGGGCCGATGGCCAGTTGCCGTTGAGCCAACTGCTCAGCGAACTGCGCCACATCGGCTACGCTGCGCACCCGTATCAGGCCGACCGTGCCGCCGAGCAATTGGCCAGCGAAAACCGCCTGGCCCTGCGCCAATTGGGCGTGGCCGGCTTGCTGTGGTTCCAGGCGATGATGGCGACCATGGCCACCTGGCCGGAATTCAATATCGACCTCAGCCCCGAGCTGCACGTGATCCTGCGTTGGGTGGCGATGTTTCTGACAACACCCATCGTGTTCTACAGCTGCGCGCCGTTTTTCAAAGGCGCCCTGCGCGATCTGCGCACCCGCCACCTGACCATGGATGTATCGGTATCCCTGGCGATTGGCGGGGCCTATCTGGCCGGTATCTGGACGGCGATCACCGGGGTCGGCGAGTTGTACTTCGACGCCGTCGGCATGTTCGCCCTGTTCCTGCTCGCCGGCCGTTACCTGGAGCGCCGCGCACGCGAGCGAACGGCGGCGGCCACCGCGCAATTGGTCAACCTGCTGCCGGCTTCGTGCCTGCGCCTGAAGGGAGATGGCCAGAGCGAGCGCATCCTCTTGAGCGAACTGGCGGTGGGCGACCGGGTGCTGGTGCATCCCGGCGCGGTACTGCCTGCGGACGGGGTGATCCTCGACGGTCAATCGAGCATCGATGAATCGCTGCTCACCGGCGAATACCTGCCGCAACCGCGGCGCGCGGGCGATGCGGTGACTGCCGGCACCCTGAATGTCGAGGGCGCCCTGAAGGTCGAGGTGCGGGCCTTGGGCCACGACACGCGCCTGTCCGCCATCGTGCGCCTGCTGGAGCGAGCCCAGGCCGAGAAACCGCGCCTGGCGCAGATCGCCGACCGCGCCGCGCAGTGGTTCCTGTTGTGCTCGCTGATCGCCGCGGCGGTGATCGGCCTGGTGTGGTGGGAGCTGGATGCGTCGCGGGCGTTCTGGATCGTGCTGGCGATGCTGGTTGCGACCTGCCCGTGCGCGCTGTCCCTGGCCACGCCGACCGCCCTCACCGCCGCCACCGGCACCCTGCACAAACTCGGCCTGCTGCTGACCCGGGGCCACGTGCTCGAAGGCTTGAACCAGATCGACACGGTGATTTTCGACAAGACCGGCACCCTCACTGAAGGCCGCCTGGCACTCAAAGCCATCCGCACCTTGGGCGCCACCAGCAGCGACTTGTGCCTGGCCCTCGCCGCCGCCCTCGAAAATCGCTCCGAACACCCGATTGCCCGCGCGTTTGGCCGCGCGCCCATGGCCGCCGATGAAGTGCTGAGTTTCCCCGGGCTCGGCCTGGAAGGCCGCGTCGGTGAACGCCTGCTGCGCATCGGCCAGCCGGGGTTTGTCTGCGAACTCAGTGGCTGCCCGATGCCGGCCTCGCCGAACGAAGCCGGCCAATGGCTGCTGCTCGGTGACCGTGACGGCGCCCTCGCCTGGTTCGTGCTGGACGACCGCCTGCGCAGCGACGCACCCGCGTTGCTGGCCGCGTGCAAGGCGCGTGGCTGGCGCACGCTGCTGCTGTCGGGGGACACCTCGCCGATGGTCGCGAGTGTCGCCGCTGAGCTGGGCATCGACGAAGCCCACGGCGGCCTGCGCCCCGACGACAAACTGCAGGTGTTGCAATGCTTGCACCAGCAAGGCCGCACGGTGTTGATGCTCGGCGATGGCGTCAACGATGTGCCGGTACTCGCCGCTGCCGATATCAGCGTGGCCATGGGCTCGGCCACTGATCTGGCCAAGACCAGCGCCGATGCGGTGCTGCTGTCCAACCGCCTCGACGCGCTGGTGCAAGCCTTCAGCCTGGCGCGGCGCACCCGCCGGGTAATCATTGAGAACCTGCTGTGGGCCGGGCTGTACAATGGCCTGATGCTGCCGTTTGCCGCCCTCGGTTGGATCACCCCGATCTGGGCGGCGATCGGCATGTCCCTCAGTTCGTTGACCGTGGTGCTCAACGCCCTGCGCCTGACTCGCCTGCCGAGCGCGCCGGCCCACAGCGCCCCCTCAGTAACCCGCCCGCTGCCGGCTTGAGCCGCGCGGGCATGGAGTGCAGATGCCAGCTCTATACGTGATGATTCCGGCGGCGCTGCTGTTAGTCGGTGTCGCTATCTACATCTTCTTCTGGGCGGTGGACAGCGGCCAGTACGATGACCTCGACGGCCCGGCCCACAGCGTGCTGTTCGACGATCAGGACCCCAACCACCTGGCCGCCATCGACGAAGCCAACGGCCCCGAGCAGCCGCCCGCACCCAAAGATCCGCCCCATGCTTGAACTCGCGCCGCTGCTGGTCTCCGCGCTGATTCTCGGCCTGCTGGGCGGTGGCCACTGCCTGGGCATGTGCGGCGGGCTGATGGGCGCGCTGACCCTGGCGATTCCCAAGGAGCAACGCAGCCGCCGCTTTCGCCTGCTGCTGGCGTACAACCTGGGGCGCATTCTCAGCTATGCCACGGCGGGGTTGTTGATCGGCCTGGCCGGCTGGGCCGTGGCCAACAGCCCGGCGGCGATGTTCATGCGTGTACTCGCCGGGTTGCTGTTGATCAGCATGGGTTTGTACCTGGCCGGCTGGTGGAGCGGCCTGACGCGCATCGAAAGCCTCGGACGCGGCCTGTGGCGCTATATACAGCCGGTGGCGAACCGTTTGCTGCCGGTGTCCAGCCTGCCCCGCGCATTGCTGCTGGGCGCGCTGTGGGGCTGGTTGCCGTGCGGGTTGGTCTACAGCACCCTGCTGTGGGCGGCGAGCCAGGGCAATGCGCTGGACAGCGCGTTGCTGATGCTGGCATTCGGCTTGGGCACCTGGCCAGTGCTGCTGGCCACCGGCCTGGCAGCGGAACGGGTCACGGCGTTATTGCGCAAACGCAGTGTGCGCATGGCCGGCGGCTTGCTGGTGATCCTGTTCGGCGTCTGGACATTGCCCGGTCCGCATCAGCACTGGCTAATGGGCCATTAAAAGGCCATGTGGCATAGCGCCGCTCCCCGTTGATGCAAATCAACATGCCCTCCAGGTCACGCCCCTAGACTCGGCCCACTAGCCTATCCGGGGGAACGCCCGCATGCTCGACGCCATTCGTTGGGACACCGATCTGATTCACCGTTACGACCTGGCGGGACCGCGCTACACGTCCTACCCCACCGCCGTACAATTCGACAGCCAGGTCGGCACTTTCGACCTGCTCCACGCCCTGCGCGACAGCCGCAAGGCCGTGCGCCCGCTGTCGCTGTATGTGCATGTGCCGTTCTGCGCGAACATTTGCTACTACTGCGCCTGCAACAAGGTGATCACCAAGGACCGTGGCCGCGCCCAGGCGTACCTGCAGCGCCTGGAGCAGGAGATCCAACTGGTGGCCTGCCACCTCGACCCCAAGCAGCCGGTGGAACAACTGCACCTGGGCGGCGGCACGCCGACCTTTCTCAGCCACGACGAACTGCGCCAGGTCATGGGCAGCCTGCGCCAGCACTTCAATCTGCTCGACGATGACTCCGGCGACTACGGCATCGAGATCGACCCGCGCGAGGCCGACTGGGCGACCATGGGCCTGCTGCGCGAACTGGGCTTCAACCGCGTCAGCATCGGCGTGCAGGACCTCGACCCGGACGTGCAGCGTGCGGTCAACCGCCTGCAAAGCCTGGAAGAGACCCGCGCGGTGATCGATGCGGCGCGCACCCTGCAGTTTCGCTCGATCAATATCGACCTGATCTACGGCCTGCCCAAGCAGACGCCGATCAATTTCGCGCGCACCGTGGAGGAAGTGATCAGGCTGCAACCGGACCGCCTGTCGGTATTCAACTATGCCCACCTGCCTGAGCGCTTCATGCCCCAGCGGCGGATCAACACCGAGGAACTGCCGTCACCGGCGTCCAAGTTGCTGATGCTGCAAACCACCATCGAACAACTGACCCAGGCCGGCTATCGCTACATCGGCATGGACCACTTCGCCCTGCCGGACGACGAACTCGCCGTCGCCCAGGAAGAAGGCACCCTGCAGCGCAACTTCCAGGGCTACACCACCCATGGGCACTGCGACCTGATCGGGCTCGGCGTGTCCGCCATCAGCCAGATCGGTGACCTGTACTGCCAGAACACCAGCGACCTCAATGGCTACCAGAACACCCTCGCCGGCGCTCAACTGGCCACCAGCCGTGGCTTGCTGTGCACCACCGATGATCGGCTGCGACGCGAGGTGATTCAGCAATTGATCTGCAATTTCAGCCTGGCCTTCGATCGGGTCGAGCAGGCTTTCAACATTGATTTTCGCGGGTATTTTGACGACGTCTGGCCCCAACTCGAGACCATGGCGCAGGACGGCCTGATCGAACTGGACGCGCAGGGCATCCGTGTGCTGCCGGCTGGCAGGCTGTTGGTACGCTCAGTGTGCATGGTGTTCGATGCCTATCTGGAACATCAGAACAGGCAGCGATTTTCGCGGGTGATCTGAGCGGGCGCTACTTCGATGCCAGGCTCATGGCTTGCATCTGTGCGTCGGCTGGCTCGTCCTTCAAGGCCTTGCCCAGTTGCATCTGGGCCATCGTCAGGCCGCTTTGCAAGGCCGCCAGCGAGGCCTGCAGGTTACCCACCCGCGCCTGGCGCGCCTCGGGGGTCAAGGAGTTATCCGCCGAAGCCGCCGCGATTTCGGCCATCTTGTCGGCAATCTGCTTCTTCAGCTCACGAATCATTTTCAGCAATTGCTTGATGCTGTCCTTCAGGTTGCTGTCGTCGATGTCCTTGTTGGAATCGGCTTTGGCAGCCTGGAAACCGGCACTGGAAATCTTCACCGCCACACCCTCGACCGCCTTGGTTTCAGCAGCAGGCGCGGGGACTTCGGCCTTTTCATCGGCCCCTGCGGCAGGTTTCGTATCCGGCACGATCGGCAGGCGGATGGCAGGGTTGTTGGCAGCGATAACGGACATGTTCTGAGCTCCGGCTCATGGAGGTACACCACTGTATCGACCCTGTTACAAAAACCTTTATACCGTTGCCGGTTTTTGTACAGGCTGGCCTCGGCGCCCCCCAGTGCGTTACCCTTACGTCTTATGTGTGTTTTCCCACAAGGATTTAAGAAATGTCCGAGCCAGTTAAACTGCGCGCTCACAGCCAGGCTCATTGCAAGGATTGCAGCCTGGCCCCCCTCTGCCTGCCACTTTCGCTGAATCTGGAAGACATGGATGCGCTGGACGAGATCGTTAAACGCGGTCGCCCACTGAAAAAAGGCGAGTTTCTGTTTCGCCAGGGCGACAAGTTCGACTCCGTCTATGCAGTACGGTCGGGCGCCCTGAAGACGTTCAGCTTGAGCGACGGCGGCGAGGAACAGATCACCGGTTTCCACCTGCCCAGCGAACTGGTCGGCTTGTCGGGCATGGACACCGAGATTCACCCGGTGTCGGCCCAGGCGCTGGAGACGACGTCGGTGTGCGAAATTCCCTTCGAGCGCCTCGACGAATTGGCCCTGCAGTTACCGCAACTGCGCCGCCAGTTGATGCGCGTGATGAGCCGCGAGATTCGCGACGACCAGCAAATGATGCTGCTGTTGTCGAAGAAAACCGCCGACGAGCGTATCGCTACATTCCTGGTCAACCTGTCGGCACGTTTTCGCGCCAGGGGTTTCTCGGCCAACCAGTTCCGCCTGAGCATGTCGCGCAATGAAATCGGCAACTACCTGGGCCTCGCCGTGGAAACCGTGTCCCGCGTGTTTACCCGCTTCCAGCAGAACGAGCTGATCGCCGCCGAAGGCAAGGAAGTGCATATCCTCGATCCGATCCAGCTGTGCGCACTCGCCGGTGGCTCCCTGGAGACCTGAGGCAGACGCCTGCGGCCGCGCCAATTGGCAAGGCCGCAGGTATACTTGGCGTCCGTTTTCCACGCCCAGGACTCTGCGCCGATGACCTTCGATTCGTTCGACATCAAATCCCTGATCCGTCCCGTCATCGACTTCCCCAAGCCTGGGGTGATCTTTCGTGACATCACGCCCTTGTTCCAATCGCCCAAGGCCCTGCGCCTGGTGGCCGACACCTTTGCTCACCGTTACGTCGAGGCCGATTTCAGCCATATCGGCGCGATGGATGCGCGGGGCTTCCTGATCGGTTCGATCATCGCCTATCAACTGAACAAACCGCTGATCCTGTTCCGCAAGCAGGGCAAGCTGCCGGCTGACGTCCTGGCCGAGGGTTACCAGACGGAATACGGCGAAGCGTTCCTGGAAGTCCACGCCGACAGCCTCTGCGAGGGCGACTCGGTACTGATGTTCGATGACCTGATCGCCACCGGTGGCACCCTGATTGCGGCGGCCAACCTGGTGCGGCGCATGGGGGCGAAGATCTTCGAAGCGGCGGCGATCATCGACCTGCCGGAGCTGGGTGGGTCGCAACGCCTGGAAGACATGGGTATCCCGACCTTCTGCCTGACGCAGTTCGCGTTGAACGAACGTTAATCGCTGCCTGCACCGGCCCCATCGCGGGCAAGCCCGGCTCCCACCCTGACATGCGCCTACCCGTAGGCGCTGGCTTGCCAGCGATAGCGCTCGAAAGAGCACCCATGATCACAACCCCATCTGCTTGCTGATGATCTCATTCATCACCTCGCGGGCAAGCCCGGCTCCCACGTTGGCATGCGCCTACCCGTAGGCGCTGGCTTGCCAGCGATAGCGCTCGAGAGAGTACCCATGATCACAACCCCATCTGCTTGCTGATGATCTCATTCATCACCTCGCGGGTGCCCCCGCCGATGGACAGGATGCGGTTGTCGCGGTACAGCCGCTCCACCAGGTTGCCGCGCATGTAGCCCTGGCCGCCGAGGATTTGCACAGCGTCATAGGTGACGCGGTCGGCGGTGTCGGTGGCGAGGTTCTTGGCCATGGAGATTTCCTTGATCACACTTTTGCCGGCCGCCATCTTCGCTGCCTGGCGGTAGGTGAACTCGCGGGACACCTCCACAGCGGTAGCCATTTCCGCCAGGCGATGCTTGAGCACCTGGAACTTGCCGATGGGTTTGCCGAATGCTTCGCGCTGGGAAGCCCACTTGAGGCTTTCCTCCAGCGCCATCTGCGCAGTCATGTTGGCCATCAATGCCAGCGCCAGGCGTTCGCTCTGAAAGTTGCCCATGATGCAGGCGAAGCCCATGTTCTCGGCGCCAATCAGGTTGCCTACGGGCACGCGGCAATCGTCGAAGAATAATTCAGCGGTGTCCGACGCCCACCAGCCCATTTTCTTCAGGGGCTGGCCAACGGTGAAACCGGCGGTGTTTTTCTCGATCAGCACCAGGCTGATACCGGCAAAGCCCGGCCCGCCGGTGCGCACGGCAACAGTGTAGAAGTCGGCACGGCTGCCGCTGGTGATAAAGGTCTTGCTGCCGCTGACGCGGTAATGCTCGCCCTCCCGAATGGCGCGGGTCTGCAGGCTGGCCACATCGGAGCCGCCGCCCGGCTCGGTCACCGCCAGGGCGATGATCTTCTCGCCCGACAGCACCTGGGGTGCCACCCGGTCGCGCACCGATGGCAACGCCCATTTGACTATCGGCGGCAAGCCGATATCCAACGACCCCAAGCCCGCCACCACCCCGCCGGAACCGCAGCGCATCAGCTCCTCACTGGCGGCCACCTTGGCGAACAGGTCACCTTCATGGCTACCGCCAAGGGCCTCGGGATAACCAATCCCCAGGATTCCCGCCGCACCGGCCTTGAGGTACAGCTCACGGGGAAAGCTGTGGGCCTCCTCCCATTGCTCGATGTCCGGCAGCATTTCGCGCTCGACAAAACGGCGCACGCTGTCGCGGACCAACTGGTGGCTGGGGTCGAAGTAGTCCTGGTAGGCAGACATCGGCAAGCTCCACGGTGAAGTGGAGCGAACTTACCAAGCGCTTGCTTGGTTATCAAGTTATGCGCACATTCTGCTGACAATACAAAACCAATGTGGGAGCGGGCTTGCTCGCGAAAGCAGTGGAACAGTCAGTGCATTCGGCACTGACAGACCGCTTTCGCGAGCAAGCCCGCTCCCACATTTTGAGCTGCGGTGTTTTTTACAGCGCGATCGGCTTGCGACCTGCGAACGAGTGAGCCAGCGTCCCGCCATCCACCAGCTCCAGCTCGCCACCCAGCGGCACGCCGTGGGCGATGCGCGAGGTGATCAGGCCTTTGTTGGTCAACAGCTGCGCGATGTAATGCGCCGTCGCTTCACCTTCCACCGTAGGGTTGGTGGCCAGGATCACCTCGGTAAAGGTGCCCTGCTCTTCAATGCGCGCCACCAGTTGCGGAATGCCGATAGCCTCCGGGCCCAGGCCGTCCAGCGGCGACAGATGGCCCTTGAGCACAAAGTAGCGCCCGCGATAGCCGGTCTGTTCCACCGCGTACACATCCATCGGCCCTTCCACCACGCACAGCAGGGTGTCGTCGCGGCGCGGGTCGGCGCATTGCGGGCAGAGTTCTTCTTCAGTGAGAGTGCGGCACTGGCGGCAATGGCCCACGCCAGTCATGGCCTGGCTCAGGGCCTGGGCCAGCCGGGTGCCGCCGCTGCGGTCACGCTCCAGCAGCTGCAGCGCCATGCGTTGGGCGGTTTTCTGGCCAACGCCCGGCAATGTGCGCAAGGCGTCGATCAGTTGGCGAATCAGAGGGCTGAAGCTCATGGGGCAATGGTCCGACAAAACAACGAGACGCGGTTTATACCCGCGCCCCGGATAAGCGTCAAATCCTCAATCCTGCGCGACACGTACCACCAACTTGCCGAAGTTACGTCCCTCCAGCAAACCGATAAACGCTTCGGGCGCCTGCTCCAGGCCATCGACCACGTCTTCGCGAAATTTCACTTTGCCCTCGCGCACCCATGGCGCCATGGCACTGATGAACTCCGGATGGCGATCACCGTAGTCGTCGAACACGATAAAGCCCTGGATACGCACCCGCTTGGTCAGCAAGGTCCGCTGCAGCGCCGGCAGACGGTCAGGACCACTCGGCAGTTCATGCGCGTTATAACCGGCAATCAGCCCACACAGCGGAATCCGCGCCTTGGGGTTGAGCAGCGGCACGACCGCGTCAAACACCTTGCCGCCGACGTTCTCGAAATAGATGTCCACGCCTTTGAAGCACGCCAGGGCCAACTCGTTGGCAAAATCCGCGCTCTTGTGGTCAATGCAGGCGTCAAAACCCAACTCCTCGACCACGTAGCGGCACTTGTCCGCGCCTCCCGCCACACCTACCACACGCAAGCCCTTGAGCTTGGCCACCTGCCCCACCACCGAGCCCACGGCGCCGGACGCTGCCGCCACCACCAGGGTTTCGCCGGCCTGTGGCTGGCCAATGTCCGTGAGACCCATGTACGCGGTCATGCCCGGCATGCCCAGCACCCCAAGGGCCATGGACGGGCTGGCCAGGCCCTTGGGCACCGGCATCAGGTTGCGGCCATCGGAAATGCTGTGGCTCTGCCAGCCGGTGGAACCAACGACGAGGTCGCCCACTTCAAATTTCGGATTACGCGACTGCTCGACACGGCTGACAGCGCCACCGGTCATCACCTCGTCGATTTCCACCGGCGCGGCGTAGGACGGTGCATCGCTCATGCGGCCACGCATGTAGGGGTCGAGGGACAGGTACAGGGTTTTCAGGAGAACCTGGCCGTCTGCCAACTCCGGCAGGTTCACGCGTTCCAGGCGGAAATTTTCCGGGGTCGGGGCGCCCTGCGGGCGTGAGACCAGGACGATGCGCTGGTTAAGAATCGGTTCTTGAGGCATCAGGGGGCTCCTTTATCGAATTCATCGGTATAGGGTGCAGACCATGGTAGAGCGCTTGCGGTTCGATGTTTCGTCTATCGCCCCGCCGCGTGTGCATCGCAGCGGCGTGGCAAACCGACGCCACACCCAAAAAAAATGCCAGGCACGAGGCCTGGCACTGGAGTCTAGCTAAAGCTCGCCGATCAGAACGGCAGCTTCATGCCCGGTGGCAATTGCATGCCAGCGGTCACGCCGGACATTTTGTCCTGGCTGTTGGCTTCGATCTTGCGCACGGCGTCGTTGACGGCCGCGGCGAACAGCGCCTCGAGCATTTCCAGGTCATCTTCGCCCACGCCTGGCAACACGCTTGGGTCGATGCTCACGCGCTTGATGTCGTGACGACCGGTCATCACCACGCTGACCATATCGCCACCGGCTTTACCGGTGACTTCGGCGTTGGCCAGTTCTTCCTGCATCTTGGCCATCTTTTCCTGCATCTGCTGCGCCTGCTTCATCAGGCCGGCCATGCCACCTTTCATCATGGGAATCACCTCAAAGTACGTGGATCAATTTAGTAGCCCGGTATCAGGACGCCTGGGGCACCGGGGCTTCGACAGGTTCAATTGTATCGTGGCGAACGACGGCGCCGAACTGTTGCATCATTTGCTGGATGAGCGGATCAGCCTGGATCGAGTCCTCGGCTTCGCGCTGGCGGTTGATGCGCCGGCGGGTCGCGGCCTGGGCTGGGGTTTCCTGCTCAGGCTTGATCAGCTCGATGGCGACGGTCAGCGTGCGCTCATGGTACTGGTTCAGGGCATCGTTGAGGCGACGTTGCTGGGTCGCGTTGAACAGGGCGCTGTGGGCCGGGTCCAGGTGCAACAGCCAGTGGTCGCCCTCGATGGAAATCAGAGTGCAGTTGGCGGCAATACTGCCGGTCATGCCGGAGATCGGCAACTTCGGGAACAGCTCCAGCCATTGCAGGGCCAGGCCGGTGGCCGGCGCCGCAGCAGGCTCGGCCTCGGGCTCCGGGGCCGGCTCGGCGGTGTGCTCGCTGGCCAGGTCATCCAGGTAGCTGTAGGCCGAATCCATGTCCGGCTCGATGTAGTCTTCGTCCAGCGGCGGCTCGTCATCCAGGTCGATCCCTGGAACGGCGGCCTCGACCTGAGCGACGGTCGGTTCCGGCACAGGCGCGGCGACCCACTCCGGCGCATCCGGCACCACGCTGTCAGGGGTCGGCGTGGGCATCGGGGTCAGCTCCGGCTGCTCGCCGGCCGTTTCCAGCACGGGCTCCACCGCAGGCTGCAGTTCGGGCTCGACTTCAGGCTCTACCGGATCATTCCAGGGCAGGTCGACAACAGGCGCAGGCTCGGGCTCGACCACCGGAGGCGGCGTGACCACCGGCGCTGCCACCACGGGCGCAGGCTCAGGCGCCGGCGCAACAGGTGCGGCAACCACTGGCGCAACCACCGCCGCGCCAGCCACTGATTTGGCGGAATCAACTGTGGCCTGGCTGATCCCCACTGGCTTTAGCGGCTGTCTCGGTGCGTCCGCCGAGTCAGCGGGCCGGAAGGCCAGCATTCGCAGCATGACCATCTCGAAGCCACCTCGCGGGTCCGGCGCCAGCGGCAGGTCGCGGCGCCCGATCAGGCCCATCTGGTAGTAGAACTGCACGTCTTCGGCCGGCAGCGCCTGGGCCAGGGCCAACACGCGGTCGCGGTCGCCATGGCCGTTGTCGACACCTTCCGGCAAGGCCTGGGCGATGGCGACGCGGTGCAGCACATTGAGGATTTCCGAGAGCACGCCGTTCCAGTCCGGGCCTTGCTCCGACAAGTGGCGCACAGCTTCGAGCAACGCCTTGGCGTCGCCTTCGATCAGCGCGTGCAGCACGTCGAACACCTGGCCGTGGTCCAGGGTACCGAGCATGGCGCGCACATCGGCGGCCATGACCTTGCCTTCACCAAAGGCGATGGCCTGGTCGGTGAGGCTCATGGCGTCGCGCATCGAACCATCCGCCGCACGGCCGAGCAGCCACAGTGCGGCGTCTTCGAACGGCACGTTCTCGACGCCCAGCACGTGGGTCAGATGCTCGACCACGCGCTCGGGGGTCATGTTTTTCAGCGAGAACTGCAGGCACCGCGACAGAATCGTTGCAGGGAGTTTCTGCGGATCGGTGGTGGCCAGGATGAACTTGACGTAGGGCGGCGGCTCTTCCAGCGTCTTCAACAGGGCATTGAAAGAGTGGCTGGAAAGCATGTGCACTTCGTCGATCAGGTAGACCTTGAAGCGACCACGGCTCGGCGCGTACTGCACGTTGTCGAGCAGCTCGCGGGTGTCTTCGACCTTGGTGCGGCTCGCGGCGTCGATCTCGATCAGGTCGACAAAACGCCCTTCGTCGATTTCCCGGCACACCGAACACGTGCCACAGGGCGTGGAAGTGATACCGGTTTCACAGTTCAGGCATTTGGCGATGATGCGCGCAATGGTGGTCTTGCCCACCCCGCGAGTACCGGTGAACAGGTAGGCGTGGTGCAGCCGTTGGCTGTCCAAGGCATTGATCAGAGCCTTGAGCACATGGGTCTGGCCGACCATTTCGCGGAACGAGCGCGGACGCCATTTACGTGCAAGAACCTGATAACTCATCGAAAACCGTCGCAACTGGGAAGCGGGAGCCGGTAATGCTAGCGGAGCAAGGGGGAAATTGCATCCGGCACGCTCGTCTAATCTGACTAAGCTCTGCTGATTGGCCCCGAAAAGGCCTGAACCCGGAGAGTCTATGCGCGTAGTCCTGGGCGCTTTATGGATGATTGCCTCGGCCAGCCTGGCGGCGCCCGCACCGCTGCGCTTCTCGGTTTCCGACAGCTGGGCGATGCCCATGGTGCAACTGGAGGACGGCCGGCCCACCCAGGGGATTTTGTATGACTTGATGTTGAGCCTGGCCACCCAGGTCGGTCGGCCGGCGCAATTCCATGTGCTGGCACGGGCGCGTATCTCGGCGGCCATGGAACACGGCGAGATCGACGTGCGCTGTTATGTCACCCAGGCCTGGTTCGACAACCTGTCCGGTGATTACACCTGGAGTATCCCGCTGATGGTGCAGCGCAACCTGTTGGTCAGCACCCAGGTGCCCGCGCAACCGGTCCATGTGAAGCAATTGCCGGCGCAATCGATCGGCACGGTGCTCAACTATCGCTATGCCACGCTCGACCCGCTGTTTGCCAGCGGCCAACTCACCCGCGACGATGCGCGCAGCGAAGAACAGGTGCTGCACAAACTGGTGGCCGGGCGCTTCAAGTTTGCGGTGATCAACGAATGGATTCTCGACCGTTTCAACCAGCGCATGCCGATCGGCCAAAAGCTGCACAAGGTCGCGGTGATCGATGAGCAGAACCTCGGCTGCACCGTGCGCAATGACCCGGACGTGCCGGTGCAGCGCATCCTGCGCACGCTGCTGCGGATGAAGATGTCGGGCGAGATCGATGACATCATCCAGCTGTACACCGGGGAAGGCGCGCAGCCCCTGCACACTCCTGACAGGAACTGACAGTACCGCCTTATAGACTGGCCCCACTCAAACGCCCGTCCTCAAGGAGCCAGCATGCACACCGTCGCTCATTACTTCCTGCTGTACGTCGACAGCCCGGCCACCAGCGCCAACTTCTATAGCCGCCTGCTGGACCAGCCGCCGGTGGAACTCAACCCGACGTTTGCCCTGTTCATTCTGGGCAATGGCGTGAAACTTGGGCTGTGGTCGCGTCATACCGTGGCGCCGGCAGCGCAGTTGACCGGCGGCGGTGGTGAAGTGGGCTTCTCGCTGCCCGACACCGGCGCCGTGGACGCGTTGCACGACCTGTGGGTCGAACGTGGCGCGACGATCATTCAATCACCGACCGCCGTGGATTTCGGCTACACCTTTGTCGCCCAGGACCTCGACGGCCACCGCCTGCGTGCGTTCAGCCTGAACGACTGAGCGCCAGCGCCCTTCCAGGCTGATGGCCGCGACACTGGCCAGCACGATCACCGCGCCGAGCATCACTTGCACGGCAATGTGCTCGCCCAGCAGCGTCGCGGCCATCACCATGGCGACCGGTGGAATCAGGTACATCGCCACCGACGCACGGCTGACCTCGACATGCTTCAACACGTAGCCCCAGGCCAGGTAGGCCAGGGCGCTGGGGAAGATACCCAGGACCAGCACCGCCAGGTTTTCCGCCAACGGTGCCTGCGCCACGGCGGCGGGCAGGCCCGGCAGGTTCACGCAGAGCATCAGCGTGCCGGCCCACACCATGTAGCACGCCATGGTCAGCGGGCTGTAGCGGTGGGCATAGTGTTTCTGGATGGCGAAATACACGCTCCACGACACTGCCGCGAGCAGTATCAGCAAGCCTCGCGGGTCGATATCGCTCACGCCCTGGTCACCCCAGATCACCACCAGCACACCCAGCAATCCCAGCAAGACGCAGCTCCAACGCCACAGGCTGACCCGCTCCTTGAGACAGACAAACGCGATCAGCACGCTGAACAATGGCGCCGACTGCGCCAGCACACTGGAGGCTGCCGCCGTCACCCATTGCTGCCCATAATTGAGGCTGGTGTGGTGCAGGAACACCCCGAAGAACCCCAGCACCAGCAACCACGGCACATCCCGCAGGCGCGGCCGGCCAATGCCCAGCACCAGGGCTACAGCGCCCATGAACACCGAGGCAATCAAGAACCGCAGCAATGCCAACTGGCCGGGGCTGTAGCTGTGCAGCCCCATGTGCACGCCAATCGGCGAATAGGCCCAACAGAGGATGACGCTGGCGATGACTAGCGTAAGCTTTACGGGTGACGGGGTATTCATCGACGGCGTCCGGAACTGAGAAGGAATGCCGTCAGTCTTGGCCCGGCCAAGGCGCAGGACAATTAACCGTTTCTGACTTCTGAAATCACTGGAACTGAGCGATGGAACTGGCCCAACTGAAAATGGTGCGAGCCGTGGCGCAAACCGGCAGCGTGGCCCAGGCCGCCCTGCAATTGCACTGCGTGCCGTCCAATATCACCACGCGCATCAAGCAACTGGAGAGCGAGCTGGGCACCCCGCTGTTCATCCGCGCCGGGCGGGGGCTGGCGATCAGCGCGGCCGGTGAGATCTTCCTCGATTACTGCGAGCGCATCCTCGCCCTGGTGGATGAGTCCAAACGCGCCGTGGACGCGAATGCCATCCCGCGCGGGACCTTGCGGATCGGGGCGGTGGAGTCCAGCGCCAGCGGCCGCTTGCCGCCGCTGCTGGCGGAATATCATCGACGCTACCCGGAGGTCAGCCTAGAACTGGTGACCGGTGCCTGGGGCCAGCTGCTCGATGACCTGCAGCACCACCGCCTGGACGTGGCACTGGTGGCCTCGGGCAATAAACGCGCGAAGCTGGAACACAGCGTGGTCTACAGCGAGCGCCTGGTGCTGATCGCCAGTGCCTCCAGCGCCCCCATCCAGAGCGCCCAGGACCTGGCCGGCCGCACCTTGCTGGTCTGGCCACCCGGCTGCCCCTACCGCGCGGCACTCGAAAACTGGGTCAAGCCCCATGACTTCAAGCCGACCATCGCCAGTTACGCCAGCTGGGGCACGATCATCGGCTGCGTCAGCGCCGGGATTGGCGTAGCACTCGCGCCCGAAGGCATCCTGGCCCGCTATGAGCAGGCCAACCAGTTGGCGTCGTACCGATTCGAGGAACTGCAGGCCGTGGACAACCTGCTGTTCTGGCATAAGGACACCCAGCGGCACTTGGCACGGGACGCCTTCGCCGGGCTGCTGCGCGAGACGTTTGGCTAACCCTTAGCAGCTATTTCGTATTATCCTCCCGCGAAATTAATTCAAAATGTAAGGGACTACCATGAATTACTTCCGCCTGTTACTGGCGGCGGCCGCCCTGAGCCTGCCTGTCGCCCCCGCTTTCGCAGCCGCCCCACCTGCCCCCGTAGAAGCCAGCGCCCCCGCGGAAACGGCTGAGCACTTTCTTGCATCACTCAAGCAGAAGACCGGCACCATCAGCCTGCCCAGCGGCATCGCCACGCTCAAGCTCAACGACGAGTTCTACTACCTCGACCCGGCCGACACCGAGCGCCTGCTGACCGATGGCTGGGGCAACCCGCCGGGCTTCAAGACCCTGGGCATGATCGTGCCGAAAGCCGTCAGCCCGCTGTCGGAGCGCGGCTGGGGCGTGATCGTCAGCTACAAGGCCGACGGGCACATTTCCGACGAGGATGCCGCGAAAATCGACTACGCCGACCTGCTCAAGCAAATGCAGGAAGAAGACGAAGCCGAGAACCAGGAACGCCAGAAACAAGGCTACGCGGGCCTGCACCTGCTGGGCTGGGCCGAGCCGCCGCGCTACGACGACACCACCCACAAGATGTACTGGGCCCGCGAACTGAAGGCCGACGACGCCGAGCAAACCACCCTCAACTACAGCATCCGTGTGCTGGGCCGTGAAGGCGTGCTGGAACTCAACGCCGTCGCCGCGATGGCCGACCTGTCCACGATCAAGCAGGAAATGCCCAAGGTCCTGGCCTTCACCAACTTCACCGACGGCAACCTCTACACCGACTTCAACCCGAAAACCGACAAGCTGGCCACTTACGGCCTCGCGGCATTGGTAGCCGGCGGGATTGCCGCCAAGGCCGGCTTGTTCGCCAAGATCGGCATCTTCCTGCTGGCGGCGAAGAAGTTTCTGGTGATCGGCGTCGTGGCGCTGCTCGCCGGGGTGCGCAAGCTGTTCAACCGCAACAAGGCCTGAAACCCGGACACAAAAACGCCGCTGCGTGCCAGGCACGCAGCGGCGTTCGGGAGGTCTCAGCGCGGCGGCGCGAGACGGCTGTATTGGCCCTGGCTGATCCAGCCGCTGAACGAACGGTCCTGGGCATTGATGAACTCGACCTGGGCCCAGCCATCCTTGACGGCCAGCACGCCCACCACATCACCCTTGACGATATACGGGCGCTTGGCGGCCTTGGCGCCAGGGGTTTTCTGCAAATACGCCTTGTCGGCGGCCACCGTGACCAGGCCGATCCAGTTTTTGCTGGCGGTCCGGGTCAGCTCCAGGCCGGTGGCAATCTCCGGCATCAGCACGTTCATGCAGCCGGGATGCTGGCGGCCCTGCTCCACCGTCAGGGTAACGCCGTCGGACGACGGGGCCACGCTGCCGGGGTAGGCTTCGTCGTGCCAGGTGGTCAGTGCGCCGGGCTGGCCTTGCAGGTAAAACGCGCAACTACGGGTCACGCCCTCGCCCAGTTCCTCGGCGTAGAAACCTTCGACTTGATGGTCAGGCGTCACTGCCAACATCAGGCCCTCGTACTTGCCCGAATGCAACGCAGGGGTGCCAGCAAACGCAGGGGCAACCGCGCACAATGACAACACGCCGACAGCAAGAAAACGGATCATCTTATTTCTTCCTTTCAAATTCTTCGTAGGCTTTTTTCATAAGGACGTCATAGTTGCCGTAGTCCTCGCCGTTATAGTTGTAGGCCATGGCGGTAAAATCCTTGGCCTTCATTGCCTTCATCAGCGCCGGGCTCTTGCTGCAAAAACTCAAGTACGCTTTAAGTTGGTTACCGGCATTCACCTTTAATGCCGCGACGAATTCAAACACGGTCTTGTAACCGCACGATCCGAAGTTGAAGCCCATGACCTGAAACATCCCCCAGGACGCCGACATCAACGCCGCTTCCTGATCGAGGGCGAAGGCGGTCGCCATGGTTTCCCAGGCCTTGACCTGGTCCTTGTTGTTGACCTGCCACTGCGGCCCGGCTTTTCTCTTGTAGCGGTAAGACAGCAGCGGGTGCGCCTGGTCGTAGATATGATTGGTGTACTTGCGAAAGTGGTGCCCTTCGAAGGCGATGATCGGCAACTTGGCCGGCCCGAACCCAAAGCGCCCGCCAGACTCGATGGTCGCGAAAGCCTTGATCACATTCACCGAAATACCGTTGCCCAACTGCGTGGCGGCGTTCTGGAAGTCTGTATCGCTGAGCGTCATGCCCCCGTCGCACGTGGCCTGCATCATCAGTTGCCGGTTACGTCGCTCGGCCTCGATCGTCGCGCGAACGCGGTCCAGATACACATTGACCGTCGCCTGCACGGCATCGCCCTGGTTATTGCCGAACGCATTCAAGAAGCTGGGGATGCGCAGGGTCGGGAAGGCTTTGACCGGCACCTTCACCGCCTCTTCGATCAGACTGTTGAAGGTCCGGCCGGTGGGGTCGATCACGCCATCGGGGTGGGCATATTTAAGGTGGCGAAACTGATACTGGCTGATGCACTGCACCAACTGGCCGTCACACTTGCCGTTTTCGGCCAGTGGAAAGCCCATCTTGGGAATGATCAAGTTGAATAGATACTGGATGCACTGAACATCGGCGGGCAAGTTACGGGCTTTACCGGGAGCACCTACCGAAGCACTGATAAGACGGGGCAACCCTTGCAGGCTTTTCATCACAGACATCCTTGTGAGTTAAAGAAGTGATAGCACTTCAATATCATTGCGTGCTCTTGTCATAATCTGAAACAAGTAGCCGGCGCAAACTAGCAAGGTGGTTTTGGGTTGTCCAGAGTGAGTATTAAAACCTGTGAAAGAGCCCTCACCAGGGTGCCGTTAAACCGTGCAATGACCATTAAGCGAGGTATTTGCCGGCGCATTCGGCTACTGTCACGGGCGCATGACGCTCGCAACTGAAAACATTCAAGGATTGAAATGAAAGCCACCCTGCTTATCGTGTCGCTCGTAGCCCTGCTGGCCGGCTGCGCCTCCACACCGACGCCCGACCTGTCACGCCCCTCCATCGCCGACACGCAGTCGGTGCAGTTCGCCGGCAAGACGTTTGTACTCAAATTCCGCAAACCGGGGCTGTGGGAGTTTTTCCCGCCGCAGGAAAGCGTCGATGCCTGGAGTGAAATGCTCGACTTCACCGTCGTCCCACGCGATCAGAACCGCTTCGAGCCGCTCGACCTGGGCAAACGCACCGTGCAACTCCACCAGCAGGAAAACCCGAACATGCCGGCGATCCTGACGACGGACAACAGGACCGGGGTCTTGTACCTGATGCTGTTCTTCCCCAAGTCACTGCGCAAGGATGGGCAGTTCTCTGAAATCAGCTTCTTCAAGTACTACAAGGACAGCGCCACCGACCAGATCATCATCTTTCACTTCGCCCGGAATATTCCCACACCGGATGACCCGGTAGAGAGCACGCAAAAGATGGGCGCGGAATTGGTGCCGACGTTCAAGGCCTTTCCACTGTATCGGCCATAAAGCGCGCAGCAGACATCGATTCGCCAATGGCGATTGGAACTGAAAGGATTTTTGAGGGGTGTTGCGGAAGAGCGTTATGGAGGCAACCCCACCAGCCACACCCCGGCACACAATGTTCCCGCTGTGGCTGCTGCCTTCCGGCTCTGACCAGGTTCACGGGTAATCGTTGCGGGGGGACCGATGGGGTCACCATAACGACGCTTGCCTCTCGGCAAGCGGGGCCTCCAATCGAATACTCTTACGCTCACCACCATCACGCGGATGCGAATTTGGCGTCATGTTACTAGCAATCCGGAGGCTCTACGCAAGCTATCTGTACCACCCGTTTGCCTCCCTTTTGTACCAACAGAGGATGCGAACAACGCAAAATTCCCCCCATTCGGCTATATACTCATTTCTAACACTGAGAACATTCATCTATAACTTTTTTTCTGCAAACCTAATTGTTAGCTATGAATGGCGTAAACCACCATCAACCAACGGCTCGCCTCCCAACCGCGCTCCACAAGTTCGACTGATTAGGAGTAAGCCATGGAACCCCTAATACACGAAGAGCGAGATCTCGAAAAAGAAAAGCGAGAGAAATTAGAGAGCAAGGAGGACCGTGCAAGAGTGGAGGATTTCGCGGAACTGCTGGCTTCCTCCCTTGCTGCCCAATTCGGTTACAAGCGCAACTATGTGACTTTGGGACTTGGGCCTACGGTAAACGCCAGGACGCTCATATATGACCTCTACCTCCGAATTACTCCGCCAAGAGGTCCATGGACGGAGACTAAGTGTCTGGTCATCACCCGGATGGCGTTCACACCCAGTCATAAAGGCCATGGACGGCGCTGTGTATTCCAGTGATGGCGACAACCGATTCCAGTGATTGTGCGCCATCCGTGCCACAGGTTTTGCCTAGTCAATCCAGTGGTTGTGATCCACTGCAACGACGATCCTACCCACCAAGCCATAGGCAGCGGACGTCGAAATTTCTTTACACCTCTATTGGCGAGAGAATCGCTTCTGGCTGATAGCAGACTGGCGTCATCGGCTGCAATCGGCCAAAAGCGGACCGCCGGCGCGGTTCTCGTTCAGCCCGATAGTCAAGGCTCACAGCACGCGACTGCATATCTAAAGTCATTCTGGCTTATTGCTTGCACCTATATCCCTATAGGCCCCCTCTCATTTTCCGTGAACAGCAGAAACACCATAAGGCCGGGGCATTCCTCGGCCTTTTTTGTTGTTCGACTATGTTAGGATTGATGGATATTTATTGCCTTGAGTTACGCATGCCTAAAGCCATCGTTGTTGAAGATGAACAGCTTGAACATGCGGTTAAGGTTGCCAGAGTCAGCAGCGTTGAGAACGGCAACCGGGATGCCGCCTTGTTGCTGACTTGCTTTGGAACCGGGATGACCGTGACAGAAATTTGTAGGTTGCTTGTGAGTGACTACCTCACAGAGACGGGCCCGGTTTTGGTTGATTCCCAAGTGAGGGCAGAGATTGCCTATAACCACCGTTCGAGGCCGCTGTGCTGGACTAACAGGAAGGTGATCAACGCAATAGACACGCACCTCGCGGAAAGGCTTGAGCGCGGCCACGGAGTCACTACCAGGGTGATGGCTTTTCGTGGCCTAGATCCAGACTCGCCGTTGTTCGTGTCCGGTCGTACAGGCGAAGGGTTGAAGATTAGCGCCCAGGTACGCGACGGGAAGACGTACTACAGCGCGAACCAGCTTACACGGCTCTATACCCGTCTGTTTGCGATGGCCGGCATCGAAGGAGCCAGCTCGCAGTCAGGGCGGCGGACATTGGCGGTCAAACTCAAGCGTCGCGGCATTGATCTGCGGCACATCAGCGCGATACTGGGCATCGAGAGTCTGGAAGCGGTCAAAAAGCTCTGCGCGGGCGATCCAGCTCGCCTGGGCGACATAGTTCGGAGAATCATTTGATGGAAGTGGTGTCATGACTGCATCTCGCTCGCTTCAGGTCGCTTAATCCATAAGGAGCTTTTGATGGTCCCTAGAAGCATACTGACTCGTACCTTCCACGTATTGCACTGCGGCGGCATAGGCACGGCATTCACAATTGATGTTGATGGTCGTCAGTATCTCGCGACGGCAGAGCATGTGGTCAAAGGGCTCGCATCTGGGTCGAGCATTTCCGTTCACCGCAACGGCTCATGGCAAGCGGTTGCGATCGGTGAGGTTTGGCATTCAACTACAGGCGCCGACGTTTCACTGCTAAGTTTGAAAGAACCACTCTCCCCATCGGAACCGATAGGACTCGGGACGAGCGCATCCTATTATTTATCTCAGCAAATATATTTCTTAGGTTTTCCATTCGGCCTGCACATGGAAGCGGCTCAGATAAACAATGGCTTCCCGGTTCCTTTTGTCAAAACTGGGATCATCTCAAGCTTTAGCCCGAAGAGTGGGGGCAGCCAACTAATTTACTGCGACGGCTACAACAACCCAGGATTTTCCGGGGGACCTATCGTGGTGAATACGCCCCAGAACCAGGTCCTCGTCATTGGCGTGGTTTCGGGCTATCGCTACAACGAAGATCCCGTGATGTTGAACGGAGCCGATACGGGTTTGACCTATCGGGCCAATACAGGATTGGTCATAGGTTGGGGAATCGACGAGCTTGTAGTTCAGGCTAGGGCGGCCAAGAGCGGGGCGCTCATCTCATGATACGTAACATTGCTCAAGCGCGAGTCATTGGGGCCAGCCGTTTATTGCCAGGATCTGGCGCAAATATATAACTCTGCCATGCTGAGGGAAAACGCTCAGCTGCGCCCTCAAGCCCTGGCCTGAAAACCGGGGCCAAGGTCGTAGGAGGGGGTACTTCGCCGCCCCATTTTGATGGAATAGAGCTATGAGCGTAGAAACCTGCCGAATCTGTGAGTTTCTCCACGACCCTTCGGATGAAGAGGATCAAAAAGTCCACGCGGTTATTCATAAGAAGTTTGCGCGAGGCTCCCAACCAATCAAGGTTCGTGACTTTTCAAAGGCGTTTGGTTGGGCTGTAGCATTTAACGATGGGGGGCTCGAACGATTAAAGGATAATTACGACCCTGAACTTGGCAAGCTTGTTGTAGCGTTCTCTTGGTGGAGCCGAGCACTTTCAAATGGCGCTCCGGAGAAAGATTTTGATCGCTACATGGATGCTCACTTGGCATTTGCTGATTCGTTGGTAAGTGGTGTCGGCGAGAAAGAGGCAAGAGCGGCAATTCGAAAATGGGAGCAGTTCGCCGGCTAGCCTCCCATCCCAGGAAAACGGGCCATGGTGCTTTGAGGCGTGGGTGCAGGACTACTCCGATAGGGCCTGCGAGCGTCGGAAAGCGAGAGGTGCTAGCCCTTTCAACGAAACTACAGGCATGCACTCACTACCACAAAGCATAGGGTTCAAAGAGGAAAATATGAGTGCGTTAGCGATAGTGGTCGGCTTGTGGGGGCATTCCTGCCTTCCACATTTAGGGGCATGCGGTGAAGACGTGAAACAAGCAGATTTTTACGGTGTGTATGCAGTCGAGAACTGCGAAACAGCCAGTGCTGTGTTGACCGAAAAAGCGCAACACTTGGCGTTAAAGGGAGAGTCGGTGATGTTCTACTGCAGGCCAGAATCTAAACCCGAGCGTTGAGGGAAAATCCGCAGCACCATCAGCCCGTCCTGTTCGGGCCTCACGACAATGAGGGACAAAATTATGCCGTTCGAAAATGTTGAACAGGTTCTTGAAGAGCGCGATCCGGCGTCGGTTAACAAGCGTTTCGCCGAAGGATGGACCCTATTGGCCATCGTCCCAGGATTCGACCCTATCAATGGTCAGGGCTTCACCTGCTACGTGATGGGCAAGGTTGTCAGCGAAGCAGAGAAGGCCGTACGGTTGCTCAAAGAACGTCGTGATACCAAAGAAAAGAACGAGTTCCTATAGGAGACCGCACCAGATACACCCAAGCCCCGGCCTGGCGCTACAGTAGAGTCATACGGTTCGTATGCTTGAGTTCAAGGAGTGAAACGTGAAATACAGCGAAGGGAGCCGCTAGCCGGCTCTAAACAGTAACCCCCATGCAAGCCGAAGTGGATATGGAAAAGAGGTATTTATGGTAAGCACAGTAACGATCTACAAGAGCGCGGGGATCATCAAGATCGACGAAGTGTCGTTCTGCCCTAAAAGCTTTTCGGATGCAAGGATAGAGGGAGGACACCCAAACGGCCCCGTATTTTGCTTGGGAGCGGCCAAGGCAGTGATCAGTTTAACTGACGCGAACCTACTGGTCGCGGCTGGTGTGACTGACAATAGGTAGGACAGCGTTCGCTGCACACCAAGGCACTTGACTGGGCATTACTCAGTACCAGGGCGCAATTACGCACCCGCGAAATCGAGGTTTTCCAAAATGGCAGCGATTTACGACGGTTTGGATTTTAAAACACCTCTAGAAGCTCAGTGGGCGGCCTTCTTTGACCTTGCTGGTTGGACTTGGCATACAAACCCAGCGTCAGTTGGGAATTGGGCTCCTGATTTTCGAGTGGAATTTCCTTGCGGGCATAGTGAATGCAATGAAACTCACACGCTTTTGGTTGCTGTTCTGCCTTTCTCAAGCATCGCAGCGTTTGGTGATCACCCATCTTTGAGTCATTGCTACGGCATTGAATCCCCGTACGACGACCTACATCCATCCGTGGACGCTGGAGCAGCATTTGGCACTTCTCCGCATGTCACTGTGTGGGAGTTTTCTCACGGGGCAGGGGGCGGTCAATACAACGTACGTGAGTGGGTAAGGGAGGTTGACTCACTTTGGTCTAAGGCAGCGCAACTGGTCCATTCGAGCGTGAAACGAAGCGCTACGAAGGCTTAGGAAAATTGGCTAGCGCCCGTGGGTTTGCTGACTGCTGTCATCCAGAGCTACAAGTCGCCCAGTCCACCAGCCCCACGAACAACGGAAAAATCGCTGCACTATAAAGCCCGCCCTATGGGGGCCGAGGACGTACGAGCAGGGCGTACTTGGCCCGGAATCGACGGGTAGCGCACAGGGAGTTGGCAGTAATATGAGAGATAATTTCTCCGAAACCATCAAAAAAGCGCTTGCTAGCCGAGCAGCGTACTTTTGTTCCAATCCGCATTGTTTGAAACTCACAATTGGACCCTCTTCTGTTTCGACCGAAGCGGTGAAGACGGGTCATGCTGCGCATATTCATGCGGCATCCGAGCACGGCCCCCGGTACAGCTCATCTCAAACCCCTGAAGAGCGCAAGTCGTTTGAAAACGGAATATGGCTATGTAGGGAGTGTGGCGTCATCATCGATAACGATCATCATGGGTACTCCGCCGATGAGCTTAGGAGATGGAAGGCAGATCATGAAGCAATGGTTACCGAGGTCCGCACTGAAGGGTATTCGCGCAGTCTAGCCTTGCTCCAAGCCAATCGGATGGAACCTCAAATTGCAAAGAAAATCATCGCCTCCCTGGAGGACCGTAGGTCTCTGTGGGTAACGTTTGATGCAGAGTTTCCCGACCGTGTTCGACAATCGTTGGATGAACTCCGATCACGATTCTTCGCCATTCGCGGCGATCTAGTGGATGGAACCCCCCTAGATCAGATTTTGCTGTCGCTCACCAAGACCATCCTGACGTTTTTCAACACGGTTGAGTCTATAGACATGAGGATTTTGCGCTGTGACGGGGGCAACCCCGAGTGGCGACAGTTCAGCGATGCACTTGCAAGTCTAAGGAAAGCGATCGCGTTGCAGATTGTGAACATCGCGGATGCTTATGGCATTGCTTTAAGCTCGGACCTGAAAAGCATGGCACCACGCAAGGCCTGACCACTTCCGTATTAGGCTCTCAAAGGCACTTGAGACGCTAACCAGATAATTCGAGGAAATCGGGTGGCACTACATCTGGTGCCGTTCAGCAGCTGCTCGAACACAATATTTAGTGTTTAACCCGGAAAGGAAACCCACCCATGACTACCACCCCGAAACATGCGCGTAATCGCCCCGCGCCGCCGATGCCGCTGAGCGGGCCGATCAGTATCCCCCTGGACGCTGAGCTTCTGCGTAATCTCAATGAGTACCGTCGTGCGACGTACTCTGCGAAATATCCGCCAGAGAACTATTACCCGATGCACACCGTAGATGAACTCAAAAAAGCCAAGACGGCCCGCGAGTCACTGGTAGCGGGTTTGCTCGCTTGGGTTGATGCGGAATGCGGGGCTTCGCAATAAAAAGCGCAGCCTTTAAGATCGAGGACATCCAGGAGAGACGAAGTGGCGCACCGTTCTGCGCGTTTTCAACACCGGTTACCTTTTCGCAGACATCAATAATGATCTGGGCGAATGGAGCAAAACGGCAGAGACGCAGCCGCTGCTCGCCCAGATGGCTTATGCGTATGCCAGGCGCATCGCGGTTCAAGGCTTGTACGCTCAGGGGCTTGTAGATCGTAATCTGGTTGATCATGTAACCGGCATCTTCAAAGCCATGCAAGTGAAGACTGGGCAAACCGTGGAGTTCCAAGAGCAGGCACTGGTTGAGGCGACGGCGTTGATTATTGGCTATCACCCATTGGCGACTGGTCATTTCTCGAAGAGCCTGGCTCAGTGGTATCGGGTTAACTCAGATGTGGGGCAACATCCTCGACTGGTGGATTCCGAGTTGTTCCGAATGGTGCTAGACCACGCTTACGCTGTGCAGGAAACTTTGAGGCCTGAGCAGGACAGCAGAGTGAATCTCCCCTGATTTCATAGACGCGCTCAATTGTCTGACTTTTGCCAATTAACCAGTTCTGAATGATGGAAGCGGGTCGGAAGTCGCCTGACCCGATCGGCGGCTTTTGGCCGGTTAGCGACGGTCTGACTACGACCGTCGCTATACATGGTCAAACCTCAGTCTGTTCCGCCATCTCCAGGGCGTCATCGACCTCAATCCCCAGGTATCGAACAGTGCTCTCCAGCTTCGTATGGCCGAGCAGCAACTGAACTGCTCGCAGGTTCTTCGTCCTGCGATTGATCAGTGACGCCTTCGTACGTCGCATTGTGTGGGTGCCATACATGGCTGGATCAAGGCCAACGGCCTTCACCCAGCTTTTGACGATACGTGCGTATTGACGAGTAGATAGATGGTTCGAAGTATGCAACCGGCTAGGAAAAAGGTAGTCCTCGTTGCGTAGCTGGGCCCGATGTATCCAGGCTGCGAGAGCAGACCGTGTTTGCTCAGTGATCTCAAACTGCACATGCCGCTGCGTTTTCTGCTGCATCACCATGACTCGTGATGATACGTGCTCGCCATGAGCAACATCGCGCACGCGGAGGTTGGTTAAGTCGCAGGCTCGAAGCTTGCTGTCGATGGCCAGATCGAAAAGAGCCAGGTCTCGGGTTCTTTCCGCAATTTGAAGCCTTACTCGGATGGCCCAGATATCTCTCATTCGGAGTGGGGTTTTCTGCCCGACTAATTTTCCTTTGTTCCAGGGCTGACGGCTGCAGGTAGAAATGATGTTCATGAGAAGTCCTCCACGAGGGGAAGGACAAGAATGGCTAATCAGAGCAACGGTCGCTAACCGGCCAGAAGCAGTCAGTTACGAATAGCTATCATCGCGACTCAGCTACATGAGAAATGCACCCTGGTTCCTATTAGTAGGAGAATCTAAACTCACTTAGCTCGGCACACGACAAGAAGCGTGATCACCCGATGGCTTGGAACGATATCGGGGACGTGAACAAGGCGATTCAGAACCTGATTCTGAGCTATCATGCGCTCGGCGCGGAAGGGTCTGATCGTCCTCCAGCTTTTTTACTGACTCCAACACCCCCCATCACCGGCCACTTTGACCGCGATCATTGGTTTGCGTAAACACAAAACTATGTTCCAGCGACCTGAGGATCATATAAATGGCAGGCCATCGCTATCGGTAGCGCTCAATTTTCTCAAGCTCTGAGTCAACACCTAAATCCCGCACATATTCTTCATAAGTGTCTTTATATATACGCCACGCTTCTTGCACCAGCTTATTATGCTCACTAATCTGGCCATACATATGAGCAATACTTGATTTTATTTTTACCTCCTCAGATACTGGTTTGTGTGAAGCTAGGTCTTCACCAGATTCACAAAGTTCTACCAGCTCGCATACTATATTTTTTATAGCCCTCATGTAGGAATATATTACGGTATGGGAAACTACAAATTCATACCTAACTAAATCCTGATATGAAATATCTTCTATTATATGCAGATTGCTTTCAAACATTCCTTTTATATGCGTCTTCCAGCGTAATGACAAAATATTCAGCGCAGGAAACGACTCAAGAAGTTCCGATAGATGTCTAGAGTTTTTTGAAGCGCTTGCATAAACAGCCAATAACGCTCCTGACCTAAGTGCCTTTTCTCTCTCAATAGCTTGTTGACTATTTCTAATCTGTTGAGTGCCTAGATGGGCAGCCCCAAGTATTGCAGCTACAGCTCCGAATGCTTGGGCCCAAGATGCCAGGCCGGCTGAGTTATTCAACCAACTATAAAGCAGGTTCAGATTCCAAGATCCAAGCGACCACAAGTTTGCAAAAATGCAACCTGACAGAAATAACCCCAAACAAACGCACCAGACTACCCAATCCCGTCTCAAAAGACTGCTCCAATTTTTATCTATCTATTTATCTGTACCGATTTCCGACCTGCCGGCAAAGAGTGTGATACCCGTCATCCAAAGAAGCACTTCCAGAAATATACTAGCTGCTATTTACCCGAACTCTCGCTGGATTGATGTGTCGCATTATAATCGAATTAGGCTGTACTACCATCCGCTTCCACAACCAAGTAGCGACTTAGCTATTTCACAACTCTTTTATCGGTTCAAATGTTGCCGAGCTTGATAGTGCAAAAAATGGATGTTCTCCAAACCCAGCAGCGCTATGCAACTCTTTTATAAGTTCCTGACACGCTTCAAAACGGGCGCGGACTATCGATAAATCTAAATGAGTTTGCCAGCCAACAGGGTTATCCTGCGACTCTGAGTCTATGGCGAGGGTCAGTTCATGCCTTTCCGTTCGCCCATGAGCCATATTATTTCTGAACTTAAGAACGGCAGCAACTCCCGGATGTGCTTGCTCGAGACTAAGCACAGGAAATCCTACTGCGTCACGCAATATCCTGTATTTAGCCCAAACAGATTTGCTCTCTTTTGAAGGGAACCAATCCGGAATTATTTTTTCGCCTAAATGATTCAAGTATGCCTCTACCGAAAACGCGCTCATAACCATGACACTTATCAAATCAAAAGCGAAACCCGGGTCTTCTTTTTCGGCGATGCGCAAGTATCTTTTGGCGGACGCATTAAGAAACGCAAATGTATTTAATTCTTTATACCCCATATCTTTTCCTTAGTGGTTCTAGCGTTCTTAAATAGAGTCTCGGGGTGCAACTACAGCAATCGACATATTCTACGGCGCGAACGACGGGAGCCCTTGCACACACGATGCGTGCGTTGAAGTTTTATGGGCTTTCCCAGAGTCAGCTCTTGGCCGTGGGCTGTCTTCCGCGAAGGGCGGCTCTGAGTCCTTTTCTACCTTCTCGTGACTGGCAGAATACGGCCAAAAGCAGATCTTTCGATCTATCGGAATTTTATAAATGATTAAAATTAGTCGAACGCCCATCAACGATAGTCATAGTTTAAAGAATCGGGATTCATAACCCTTTCAATGCCACTCTCAATCAATCCTTTTTTCAAAGCCATGTGTATTAGTAAAAAACTAGGGATTTCAAGCAAATGAGTTTTTGAACAAGTATTTAGCAGCTGTATTCGAGATGCATTAAACGGAAAACGATTCGATCTGTTGTGGCCGTGACATATCAACAGCTTTGATCGCAACTTCAAAGCCCGATGAATTACGGAGAGGAGCCACCCATCAAGCATCGTTAGCTGAATGACGTCGTCAACCAAGGGATAAAAACTCATAACCCCTTTAAAATATATCCTTTTGGCTCTACCGGACAAATAATCTTTAATTTGTTTATTGCTGAGGCCCCCATACATGTACCTGCGCACTTCTAACATGGCCGACAACAGATTGATATCTCTATTATTGGCCGGTATGCGTTGACCTGCGAGATTTTGCTGCTTGAGAGGTTGAATTAGATTACGATACAAAATATATGATATTTGTTTTTGAATTTTCTTTAGCGACTTATCTTTAATTGAAACCTTATCAACTGAAAGAGAGTATCCTAAGAAATTTAGACTTGTTTTTGCAACAATCTCAGATGGCAAACCATCTTTTGTTAAGATTGATATCCCTTCGGATTTGGCGGCATTAATTTTAACACCAGCTTGCTTGGAAAAACTATTGATAAATCCAAATGCATTGCATATCTTAGAATAATCTGGTGACCACACAATTGTATCGTCGGCATAGCGTGAAAACTTCACGCCTTCCCGCTCCAAATCTTAGTCGAACTTCCAGCAGGTTAGATTTGCCAGAAACAAGCTAATCGATGTGCCTTGGGGAACTCCAACCTTCCTCTCTTTCAGAAACGAATTAACTATGAATTTTTCTTCCGGACTTATAAAAAAACCATTCTCCAGGAACTGATCTTTAAGGAAAGAATGAGAGATAGAGCCAAAGAAATCTGAAAAATCAAATTCAGCTAAGAAAGTCCTTTCGTTCCTTCGAAGATCAACGGAGATGTCTTGTATCGCAAAATGAACGTTCCTATCGTTGCGATAGGCATAAGAAAATGAGCTAAAACGATGTCGATTTTTAGCCAGAAGCCTATTGAAGAACAGCTTTGATATAGCCGCGTCGGGGATTTGGTAAATCGCTACTTTTCTTATTCCGCCATCAGGCTTAGGGACAGATTTTATATACGGACTATTTGGGGTGTACGTACGATCTTCTATTTTTTTTGCAATTGACCGAGCAATGCTTTTGTACTTGCTCTTCACATAAAACGGGTTATATTTTTTATCAACATCCCAATAGTCCGGCGTATAAATTTTTTTGGGAGGTGCGGCATCTCCAAGACGTCTTGCATTCCTTTTAGCTTCAAGATGCACTCTATTATGGTATTCGTGATACCGAGTAATTAATTTCTCAGCCTCCTCACGAATTATGCTTTCCAGTTGTTTCTCTAAGCGCATACTCCCTCCAAACAAAAAAGCCTGAGTTAGACTCAGGCTTTTCCACGGTATCAACCCAAGTAAAAGTAAGTTATCACATGGTTGGGAAGGCTGTGACGCCTTCCCCCCGTCAGTGCGAGTCCTCGCAGCTGAAGACCGGCTATGGCTAGTCGGTAGAAGGCAACACCGTTATCCCCATAGGGGAATCTGCGTATGATAGCGATTGGCCTGCGTCTTGCAAAACTTTTATTTTTACAGTTACTAGATAACATCGAAAAGTCAACGACACTTGTGACCTCATTCAGCAACCGGCCACTACGCAAGGCTAGTACGGACGCTTAACGGCTGCATTGGGTCGACCTATGACCCTCGCGATGGCAGCTGTTGGCCAATTGCTGCCCTAAAAGGAAGGCAGTAATCGGGGTGAAAGGGAGGCTCCAATTAGGGCTGCCCATGCTCAACCATGCGTCCATATCAGTGATACGAGGGCGGTAGAATTTTCCGCAATACTTTGCAGCGACTCTTCTGGAGCATCGCATCGAAACACTCAGGTGACCCGGAGCTGTTTGAGCGAACCATGAGCGTTCATCCGGCCCTGAAAGCATTTATTTGAGTTGATTATTGCTATATCGCACGCGTCTTGGGGTAGCCTAAAGCTCTGGTAAGTTCGGCGCTAAATTTAAGGGATATAGATCTTCATGAAGAAACCTCGCTGGTACCTGCCTCTCAGTGAAAACCTCAGCGCTTCGCTTTCAATCGGGACTGTTCCAGATGTGGTTCGTCTGTCTCGCTATGAGGTTGCGGCGATTCTATACGTGCTCCAGCTACCCAAGCTGCCCGTGCGCTCGCCTCTGGAGATGGAGCGGGTGTTTGCAAATCTGCTGACTCATCACTCTGATAAGCTGAGATCGGCTTTGGCCGGCGCTTACAGCCAGGTTGATTTTGAAGCGGGACTTCTCCAAGCATCTGCGGTCGAGATCGGTCTGATGGACAAAGAATCGGTTGCTCGCCGTCAGTACATTCGTCCCGAGGGCACCTGGAATTTCGATTATGCGAAGCAGCATACGGCTTCATTAGGTGCTATCAAACATGAGCATGTTCGCCGAAGTGGTTTAGTCGTAAAACTTAGCGATCACCAGCTTCGGTTAGTTCAGAACATTCGGGCAAACTTGGAGGACTCCATCGATGCCCAAGCTCACGCAGGCACAGGGAAGTCCTTTGTGCTGGATGAGATATTGGCTCTTATGCCAGAACGCAGAATCCTGTTCCTCGCCGATGTGGAGCCGAAGCTCAAACCCATACGGGCTCGATTCTCTGAGGATCAGGTTTGGGCTGTAACATTTCGGTGGATGGCTACAAGACTTCTGGCAGGTGGGAATAGGGCTCTTGAGACAAGGTTGGACACGATTTCCAGATTGCCACTCTCGTATTCAGCGCTCGCAGAGAAGGCAGGGATCAGCTCCATCGGTAACCGGAATGCTGCCCGTGTGGCGGCTCTTTGCTGGTCGGTAATCGCCAAATTTAGTTTTTCAAACGATGCTCGGATTAGCATCAGTCATATACCTTCCGACCAGGTCCGCTGGCTCTCGACTTCTGAACAAGAAATAGTAGCGGCAGCGGCCGGAAAGCTTTGGTTCAAGATGACAAGTTTTGAGGAAGAGGCGGATCCCCTTCCGGTCCGTGGCTACCACCGCGTGAAACAACTGGCTTTATCGAGACTTCATCTACCTGAATCTATTGATACGGTGATCGTCGACGAAGGCCATGACTTGAGCGGGCCAATGGTCGACATCCTAGACAGGTCACCTCAAACTGTAATTACTTTGGGGGACCAGTTCCAAAATCTACAAGGACGATACATGCCGCACAACGCGAGGATTCGCCATCGCGAAATGGCTGTTTCGTTACGAGCAGGCCCAGCATTGGTCGATTACATCAACCCACTTTTAGCTGAGTTCCCAGACGCAAGCGCGTTACCGTTTGTAGCTGATAAAGCGAAAGACACGGTGGTGGCTGAATACCGAGCGGACTCATTCCCTCCTGAACCATCAGTAATTCTGGTGGCCGATGAATGGGGTATTTTCGACTGGTTAATTCGCAATCGCGATTTGAACCATGGTGCCGCGGTCATTGACTGGACCAATCAGTTCGAACCATTCCTAGAGGGGTGCCTTGATTTATATATGCATGACAAGCGCCCGAGCCACGGGGCGATTGCTCGTTTTCGAAGCTGGGAACAATTACATGCGGAAATGAGGTGGAACGACGCTTTTCTCAGGGTAGAGCAATGGCTTGAAATTGTGGGTACCAAATTTGGTGTTTCCGGGCTTTACCAATGCGCAAAATTGGCTGAACTCGCTGACGGAAAACCGTTACGTCCCTTGTTGGCCGACGTATTTACGGTGAAAAACTACGAGTTTCCGAGAATGGCAGTTTCTGAGGACTTGTACTATTTTTCTAATCTTCGAAGTAAAACTGAGCTGTCCAAAAAGCTCGCATTGCTATACACCGCGATCACAAGATCGTCTGGAAAAATCTACTTTCCGGATACGCATCAGGAGCGAATTGCGACAATTTTGAGCGCTCAAAGCTTGAGAGCAAAGCCACTAAACCTTCTTCACTTAAATGTCTAAGTAATTGCTAAAGCATTGGAGTTCATACGATGCGTCGGACCAATGCTTCATTGATCTATCGGAGAAGGGAAAACACCAGATCAGTACAGATCCTTCTCGGCCACACTGAATCACCCATGGGGCCGTGGACATATCCTACTGACTGCTTATGGCCGGTTTCTGCCCGTCGCGAGCGAGAGATTTCGACCAAAAGCGAACAGTCTCACTAGGACTGATCATATGTAGAGGCCTACCAGCACTTCATCAGGGTTCATGGTCGCGCAACCGTGACCTGCATCCAGTTATGGACCGGCATCTGGGGAAGTAGCTGGAGGCTCTGCGGCTAGCTGCAAGGGACGCCCTGCACCAGAGCGCTTACCGCCCCATTGCCCCCGCACTTCTTCTCGACATCGGTACCACCCCTCAGCCCGTATGAGCATTGGCCAAATCAGATGTGGATGCCTCTGCAGGTGTCGGTTGATTTGTCGATAAATCTGATAGGCCTTGGGCGGGAGTCCGTCAGAGCAGTGCAGTAGATCCAGCAGCATGCTAACCGCGTTTCCATCGTTGAGTTCCTGCTGCCATTCACCAAGCAATTGCCACAGTAGAGGGCGGCGCTCAGTCAGCCAGATAGCTATATCCTGTTCAGGGAACAGCACGGCGGGCGTGAAGAGCCCTTCATGGAACTCGGTCACCTCCTTGGTCAGAATGCGATTTACTTCCTTATCGAACCGTTCTTTCTGACGAACTCCTGACTTGTAGCGTGCAGCAGCGGCCTGCGCTCCGACTTCGTCCTGAAGCGGTGCATTAGGTGCATGGTGTGCACAGAGCTTTCTTCCTGGCAGTGGTTGCCGCCAGCACAACGTACAGAAGCTGAACGGGTCAAGTCGGTAACCATCCTCCATGCATATCCGATCCTGGACAGGGATTTGCAGTTGGGCACACATGCTGAGGAAGTACGTCACCTCGACGACTGTAGGGAAGGTGTATTCCCTTGGAGGAAGGGTGGTGTTGGCATGTATTAACTGCACAGCCTTCATCACCTCAAGCAAGCGATGGTCTCTGGTCTCGCAAACAGCAAACCCCAGTGACGCGTAGATCCCCCAAATGCCGTCCCAACTCGCCACCCGCTGCTTATAAAGCAAATGGCAATGCTCGGGGGGGATCAGCGGCTGCAAATACTGCCTGATCAGGCGCAGCGCGATAGTAGGCGTCACTGCTTCATCAGCAGCGTGCAGCCGAATCGCCCAGAGGGCAACCGCTACCTCCTCGTAAGCGAGCGAGCTGAGAAATTCATCGTCTAGGTGAAGAGGCAAATCAAGTGTCCAATCTGGCTAGTAGTTAAACATCTGCCTAGTGCCTAGCATGCGGCATCGGGATATTGCAGCTCAGGCAAGGGGATAACGGTGGAAACGATGACACTCATGGAGGTGAGCCAGATTCTCAGAATTTCTGAGCATACAGCGCGCAACCGGCTGAGCATGGGCTTGCCGATGCCTCCATCGTTCCGTGTCGGTCGCCGCCGATTATTTCTCAAGCCGGAGGTAGAGCGGTGGCTTGCAGCCCAGGCTGGCGTATCGAGCCACCACAGCAGTTGAGTCTCACAGAGCTATAGGGAGTCAGGTTATCGATTAGATCGTACAGGCAAACAAAACTGTGGACGCAAAAAAGGCCCGGAGCAGCAACTCCGAGCCTTTTTCTAGATGACATAAGCATCTTCAACGCTTGTGAATTCTCAGCGTCCTTCTATCGGCTGTCAAGGCCGAGGGGCAGGTACTGCCTGCCGTTCAGCGCCCCACTCACGGGGTACGAAGGAGTATGGATGAGAGTCCGGATTGAACCGCGCCTCCTGCGCGAAGCCGTGCGCTTGCACTATGGCACACGTTTATCAACGCGCGAAATTGCTCATAGCACTGGGCTTTCGCGCAACAGCCTCAAGCGCTTACAACGCCACTTGGAACGCATTGATCTCGACTTAGGCCAGCTTGCCGGGTGGAGTGATGAACAGCTTTATGATCATTTGGGGATCAAGCCATTCAGTGGCTTTCGCTTGAAAGCTTGCCCCGACTGGAACTGGGTGCATGCGGAGATGCGCAACCCCAGCGTCACCTTGGAACTACTATGGCGTGAATGGCGGGCCACCGAGCCAGGCGGCATAGCCTATTCGCAGTTCACGTCCAGCTATCGCCGCTTCCTACAGCAGCAGCCATTGGCAATGCGTCAGCTGCATCAGCCTGGCGACAAGCTCTTTTTGGATTTCTCCGGCAAGACCATGCCAGTCTATCTGGACGGTCAATCAGAACCTCGGATGGCGCAAATCTTTGTCGGGGTGCTGGGCTACTCCAGCTACACCTTCGCCTGTGCCGTCTGGAGTCAACGGATTGAAGACTGGATGCACTGCCATGTGCAGGCCTTCAATTTCTTCGTAGGCGTACCCCGCCTGCTTGTTCCCGACAATCTCAAAGCGGCCGTGATCAAGCATGGCAGGGATGAGGTTCAGCTCAACCTGATCTACCAGCAACTGGCCCAGCATTACCAGACCATCATTTTGCCGGCTCGCCCGCGTAAGCCTAAAGACAAGGGCAAGGTGGAGGCCGGGGTGAAACTGGTTCAGCGCTGGCTGCTGGCAGCCCTGCGTCACCGTCGCTTCTTCAGCTTGGCAGAACTCAATCAGGCCATCTTGGAATTGCTACCGGCATTCAATCAGCGCCCATTCAAGCGACAGCCTGGTTGCAGTCGGCACAGCCTGTTCGTCGAGGTGGAACAGCCTGCTCTCCAGCCACTGCCGATCCACGCCTATGAGCATGCCGATTGGCGCTTCAAGGTGCGGGTGCGCAGTGATTATCTGGTGGAGTACGACAACCACCACTATTCCGTACCGAGCCGATTGGTGCAGCAGCAAGTGGATGTGCGCGCTACGGGCGAGGTCGTGGAGATATTCCACAACCATCTGCGTGTCAGCAGTCATCCCCGGCAGTATGTCTCTGGAATCAGCATGCAGCCGGAGCACAGGCCGCCCAACCACCAGTATTACGCTGAGAGTGAGCCCGCCGCATTGCTCGCCTGGGGCGAAAGGGTCGGGCCTGCGCTGCTGCGTCATCTGCAGTATCACCTGACCGAACGCACCGATGTGGCCAACGGATACAAGGCTGCCAGCGCTTTGCGAAAGGATGCTCGTTTACATGGCGATGCCCGGCTGGAGGAGGCCTGTGCCTATGCGCTGACCATCAATACCTTCGCCCTGAAAAGCCTGCAATCCATCTTGCGCGAGCAGCCCGACAAGCGTCCAGGTCTGAAAGCTCTGCCCAGCTCGACACTCGCTCACGAAAATCTGCGTGGTGCCCATTACTTCGCCGATGAAAAGGATCGCTCGACATGCTGAATCAACAGACCCAAAGCAAGCTCCAGCAACTGCAACTGTCCGGCATGGCCAAGGCCTACCGCGATCAGCTTGAGCAGCCGCGCATGCAGGAACTTCCCTTTGATGATCGCCTAGGCCTGATGGTGGATCGTGAACTCAGCGAGCGCGAGAACCGCAAACTGTCTCGGCTACTGAAACAGGCGAAACTGCGTTATGCCGCGCACCTGGAGGATCTGGATTACCGCAGCAGTCGCGGCCTGGATAAGCAAGTGATCGCCGGTCTGGCGGGATGCTCCTGGATCGCTCAGAAACAGAACCTGCTGCTGACCGGACCCACCGGCACAGGTAAGAGTTGGCTCGCCTGCGCATTTGGCGGCCAGGCCTGCCGACAGGGCTACTCTGTGATCTATAAAAGCGCCTCGAAACTCTATGAAGAGCTGCAAATCGCCATTGGTGATGGCTCTCTACCCAAGTACCGAACAGCCTTGAGCAGAGCTCACCTGCTTATCCTCGATGACTTCGGGTTGACACCGGTGGAGCCCACAGTGGGATATACCTTGCTGGATATTGTCGATCAGCGGATGCAGACAGGCTCGCTGATCATCACCAGCCAATGCCCTACTGAGCACTGGCACAGCATGTTCAACGACGCCACGCTGGCCGAGGCCATCCTAGATCGCATCGTCCACCGATCACACCGTATTGGGCTCAAGGGCGAGTCCCTGCGTAAGCAAGCTGCTAAGGCGTAATCATCGATAACGAAGGGGCGATGGCCCCTTCGTCATTTAATTGCGGCGACCTGTCGCTACTGGGAGCAGACAGTTTAGCGCTTGGTTGGTGGGTCGGCATGGCCAGCGTAGTGGGTCACAACCGCTGGAGTGGCTGGGTCAGAATCACCAGCGCGAGTGGGTCAGCATCTTCGGAATACAGTGTCAGAATCACAAGTCCCTACAGCGCTTCATAACTTTCCTAGTGGAGTGCGCAGAGGGCGATGGGTGCAGCAACATTGGGATCGAATCGGCAAATGAAGAATCGAAGGCATTCGGGGAAAAACTCGGACTACTACCCCATCACGGCGAAAACAACTTGCTAGGGAGCGTGCAAGAAGTCAGGGCACGACTAACCGAACAAAAGGTTTAACTGGAGGTTAGCCTACCCATGGGCTGGTCGTCGATTAGCCAAAGTCCGAGTTGTGTACCAAACTCCCGCTGCCAGATTTTCGGAGAGTGAGGGGAACAAAAACATGAGCATGGGAATAGCTTTGGTAGATGGCATACGTTCCCCCCCGTTTCCAGGTGGGCAAGGGGAATGCCAAGCATGCGGGGCAGCTATGACCGCTAAGTGTGGGGAGAAGAACATTTGGCACTGGGCACACAAAGGGCGACGTGTTTGTGACCCTTGGTGGGAAAACGAGGGTGAGTGGCACCGTTCCTGGAAGACCTTTTTCCATAAGGACAACCATGAGGTGGTGCAATACGACAGCCTCGGCGAGAAGCATATAGCTGACGTGAAACTCCCCAACGGGCTAGTCATTGAGCTTCAGCATTCGGCAATGACGGCAGAGGAGATGCGAAGCCGTGAAACCTTTTATCGCAATATGGTATGGATTGTTGACGCCGGACCATTCAGGAAAAACATCACAATTTTCAACCCACTACCCGACCCCACGGAGTCCTGGGTTACGGATCTAGCATTCGTCCCCCCTCACCCACAATGGCGCCATAGCAACGTACAGGAAGACGGATTCAACTCGCTCATGTTTTTCCGGCGATCCGAACGGGACGAGCGAAGCAACATGCAGCGAATCTATTCTGGGCGGGAAATCGGCGATCATTTCCCCTCAGCCTACCAAGGGCACCACTTGTACCTCTGGATCAAGCCCCGGAATGTTTGGTATGAAACGTCTAAACCTACTTATTTGGACATTGGTAATGACTTAGTCGCCCTGCTGGCTCCATATGGAGCATGGTCCGATACGTTTATGTGCCTGAAGCTCCTATCGAAGCAAACACTTATCGACGACCTTATTTCGGATGAAAAATCTGTGCGCCTTTAAATAGTAAGGGTCTCCAACACTTCCCCCTGCCCCCGCTGCGGCGCGCCTTAGAATCGGCCAGCAATATTCGTTTCGTTCGCACGGTCAAAGATCTTCCAGACGCTCCCAGAGCCCATCAATTACCTCACTAAAATCGACAAGCTCCAGATATTCCCGAAGGGCTATCGCTACAGCAATAATGCCGCTAAGCGCAATATGCAAGGTTGATGCGTTGACGTCGGCGTCGGCGATGCACCATTTGTAAAGCCACCCGGTACCATCCTCAGCCCTGAAGACATGATGCTCTAGCGAGGTCGCCGATGGATGGGCAGAGTCATTAGACAGAACCAGATAGTACAGATATAGCTTCTCAAGCGGACGGTCTTTGACGTTTTTAGATGCCCCGAGCAGAGGCTTGCCTTGCACTGCCCGATTTAGCTTCTGTTCAATTCTCTCACGAACCTTCGGGTCGGAAAGTTGCTGGGACGCGACAAAGGTCAACTGGCGCTGGGTAGCCCTTTGATGGTCGAGCTCATAATCGGCCATGAACTTCACTGGGTCATCTACCAATGCCCCTAAAGCAAAAGCATCTTCAAGTACGCCTCTGGCAAGTGTGCGAGAGTCGGCCACGATTCCGCGCTCAGCTAAAAGCACTACGCTTTGAAGCGAATTTATGGCGCGAAAGGCAAGTCGAACAGCGACGGACTGAGGTGACTGAAGGTTGACTTTCGCTGACTCGGTAGCAGAAGCAATAAGGGCCATGAACGAGATATTCACATCGCTGGCCAATTTGAATAGCGCGTCATTCTTACTGCGGATACTCGGGATAGAGGTGCGCGCCTCCTCGCTCAAAAAGCCTTCATCTTCAATCAAAGTCATGCCATGTCCCCGTGTGGATCGCTGATAGGAAAAGCCCCTCACTGCATAGCCGTCGTGCGCTTGAAACAGTGGGAGGGGCGCGTGCTCCAGAGCTACATTGCTACTTGATAACACCAATTTGCAATCGCAGGGTGCCCGCGAGGGTATTCGATTCTATCTAGACCATACCTATGTCGGGAATTGGTCCGGTGCGCTTTGGCGCTCAATGCAATAAACCCTCACGTTTAGCAAACGACCTCTCCGATCGCTCTTAAACCCTATTATCAAAGGACATCAATCCATGACTACGTACATTGCTTACGTCGACGGCGCCTGCCCGAACAACGGAAAACCCAACGCCAAAGCCGGCTGGGGCGCCTACATCACCACCCCGAAGGAAAGACACCGAAGCTTGCCGCTCCGGTCCCCCATGACCAGCCCCAGACCAACAATAGAGCCGAACTGCTGGCAGCCCTGGAGGCACTGAAGCGCTGTAACAAGCCAATGCCTATCACCCTCTACAGCGACTCCCAGCTTGTGGTCAAAGGGGCAAACAAATGGCTGCCCAACTGGAAGGCCAAGGGCTGGAAGAACAGTGGCAAGAAGTCTGTTGCGCACCGCGACCTATGGGAACAGATCGACCATTTCATAGGGCAACGGGAAGTGACTTTCGTATGGGTCGAGGGGCACACCGGCAACCGGGGCAACGAGGAAGCTGACGCGCTGGCCTGTCGTGGAGCCAACGGCGAGTGCGTTCATGAACTGACCGTGGCGGTCGAGGCAGCGTAAAGCTAGTAGTCGAGGCACTAGCACGGTGAAGTTAATCATCGAATCCGGCCCCTACAAGCTGGTAATGCGGAGTAACAAGCCGGAGGCGAAAACCTTCCAGGATTGGATAGTACGGATTGTCCTCCCATCTATCCGCAAGGACGGTGCATAAGTCCTGGGCGAAGAAAAGGTAGCGACCAGCGAGCTGTCCAAAAAAGAGTCCGCCCTCGACCCCATCCGCATCGAGCAAGCCAAGATGGAACACATTGCCAGAAAAAGTTGGCACTCCAAATAGAGAATGCCCACGCCCTACCAGCGGTTATTTGAGGCTCTGGCTCTGACCTCTTTGAAGCGCCAAACGCTTTGACACCGCATTCATGGCTTCATGCATAGGCAGTGGTTCATCAAGCGTCATTAACGATACGGTAGTTGCCATTTTGAAGACAATTGGGATTTCACCTTCCTTGAGCTGCTTGGAGGCCTCATGACGATTAACTTCGCCGGCACGAAACATTGAATCCGCAAAACGTTCTCGAAGGACTCGAATGTTATAATTGAGAAGTTCATAAACCACCCTTCCAAAATCAAAACAATCTGTAGGCGACGGGAAATGCCCTTTATGAATAACGCCATTTCTGAAAGCTGCATCCTTTTCAGACAAAAGCTTTGGACACTCACCAAAAACCGATGTAAACAAGCCAACATACAGTCCCAACTGTCGTTCAGACTGGCGGGAAACCGAAGACCACATTTTCTTTATATTGTCGATCTCCACTCCATTTGAAATCAGCAATGTATAAATCGAAAACTCGTAAAATCGTTCTAACGCTGCAGCAAAAGAGCTAACGGACTCGCGATAATAACTATCAGCAAATGCTTCCATTGCGCTTTCAAACAAAAGTTCGAACTGCTGAAAATCAGCCATCATCAAAACATTATGACCGTTTGGACAAATGCCTCGATACAGCCCAACAGTTTGCACCGGCACAGCTCTTGTTCTTATTTCAAGCCCGCCTTCTGGTACTACTCCGGAATTTTCGATGGATTCTTCCATACACTTTGAGCACATCAAGCTAATTAACATGACACTTCCTCCTTATTCCAAAATCAACGTCAAAACCGAAAATACATCTGGCACAAAATCTTCTAAAGGCATAACACAATTTAAACCCATCATAGACAACTACTTCAGTCATTGCCAACGAAAGCGCGTCCGTTGCCGTTACTCTGGAAGCTCGTCGATAACAGCAAGGGCATTTAAAAAACACACTAGTACATTTGAGTTGCAAGCACAAAAAAATGTTTTAGAACGACTCAAGGGCCACCAACTCAATTACAGACGCCAATACGTCCGGTCTAAAGTCCTTCCCGTAACGACCAAATTTAATTCCGACTGACTGGTAGCCCAAGCTTCCACCAACTAACGACTCAGAAACGCCTTTCTGTTTAAGATGGTCAGTTAACGTGTGACGAAAACTGTGAAAGTCCTTCTTTGCTGCTTTATCGCGGAAGGCCAACTGCTCGCGTACCCGAGTAAACCACTTCGACGGCGCAGCACTGTACCCATGCTTCTTATGGCAAGTTAACCCCGGGAATACGCGCTCGTTGCCCGCTTCTTTCACCTTGGTCACGTACCCTAGAAAGCCGAATGTCAAAAGCTTGGAGTGGATCGGCACAAGTCGTTCGAATGGCGCCGTCTTGAGCTTCTGGTCTGGTCTCGTAGCCCGTATGTGTATGCAGGCGATACCGTCGATGATCACCACGTCATCAGCGTAAAGCTGGCATAGTTCGTTGAGCTTAGCCCCCGTGTAAAGCCCCAGGAGGGGGAGCTAGTATTGATTTAGCTTAGGGCCATAGGCTGGCGGATACGTTGCAGGGTTAAACAATGCTTCAAGGTCATCACCACTGAAAGCACTGCGCTCTTCACTGACCTTACGCCGTATACGCACACGCAAACCATCGAACGGATTGCGACTGCAATAGCTCTCCCTGACCGCGTACGAAAAGAAGGTCGTCAGGTTCTTCACGTAATTGTTGAAGGTCGTCACGCTGATGGTTGTAGTCGCCTCCGCAATCGACTGTTCAAGGGGTTGATCGGGCAACTGGTGCAAGCGCGGGGGCAACTTCAACGCAGTTTCCCGGAACAGGTGGGCGTCCTTCCGGGTTATCTGATCGATGGGCATGTCGCCAATGATTTAGGTTAGCAGCACGGCGACGGCACGTTTGTCATCCAACAACTTCACCGCCACTCCTCCCTGCGCTGGTAGGTAAGCTGTTCGTCGACCACCGCAAGAAAGCCATGCGATTGATGTACAGACCCTTTTGCTATCACCGAGGGCGGGGCTGTAGGGGATTGTACGGCGACTGGGGGCGTCTCTCGCAAGATTTCGGGCGAGGGTATATAACCCCCAAGCAACTGCTGCTGACGCAGCCACGACGCCCAACACGCAAGGCGCTTACCACCAGCCTCCCAGGCACCGCGCAGAAGCTCAACAGAGGGTCTACTCCCCTGGAACGCTTGCGTGAACAGACCTTGAACCTGGGCCAGAATGTCACGCCCACGAATTATCGCCTCCCGCTTACAACGAGTTTGCAGGGAGCGACGAATTTCTTTTTGGGGGAACAACGGGCGAATGACATCCGGCACCACGATTCGGAAGTAGTAGACCGAGTGGCGGGACAGCAAAAGGTAGGACGGGATGGTCGACACGGATGTATCACTTCTTGTACCACCGCGTGGCAAAGGGTGAAAAACCGTTAAAAATCAATCGCTTGGATAATTGGAGGCAACCCCACCAGCCACACCCCGGCACACAATGTTCCCGCTGTGGCTGCTGCCTTCCGGCTCTGACCAGGTTCACGGGTAATCGTTGCGGGGGGACCGATGGGGTCACCATAACGACGCTTGCCTCTCGGCAAGCCGCGCCATTGTACCGATCTCATCGGAAGTTACAACCGTTGGTGCCGGATTAAAAATATTCGACGGTTCAAGCACTTGTGTCCACCCGTAGGAGCTGGCTTACCGGCGCCTACAGGATCACCGCGTCGTCAGCGCGGCCGCCCTCTTCCTGGATGACCAGGTGAATGAAGTGCAGCTTGGCGATTACCGCGGGGGGTAACACGAAGGGATAGAAATCCGGCTGCCCCATGCTGCGCGACAGTTCGTTGAGCATGCCGGCCAGTTCGATCCAGGCGTTGACGAACGACAGGAACGCAACACCGCCGGGATGCTCGGGGTCGTACAGGGTGGAGAGCGGGAATGGCTGATAATCCAGGTCCATCTCGCGGGCGCTCATGCCGAAGCCCAGGGCGGTGTCGACGGCGTCCATCATGTGCAGGTAGTGAGCCCAGGTTTCGGCCCAGTCTTCCCAGGGATGCATGGTGGCGTAGGCACTGACGCAGGTTTGCTGCCAGTCGGGGCGCGGGCCGTTCTGGTAGTGCTGGTCGAGGGCATCCGCGTAACTGGCGCGTTCGTCGCCGAACAGGTGGCGAAAAGGCTCCAGCCAGTGGCTATTGGCAATCAGGCGATCCCAATAATAATGGCCGACCTCGTGGCGAAAATGGCCGAGCAGCGTGCGATACGGCTCACGCATCTGCACGCGGATTTTCTCGCGATGGGCGTCGTCGGCCTCCTTGATGTCGAGGGTGATCAGGCCGTTGGCATGGCCGGTCATCGGCGCATTGCCTTCCAGGTCGATGCCGACGAAGTCGAAGGCCAGGCCGTTGTCCTCATCCTCACTCTTGGGCACCACGCGCAGGCCGAGGCTGATCAATTGCGCCACCAGGCGGCGCTTGGCGGTCTCGACCTTGCGCCAGCGCTCGGGATTTTCCGCGACAGAAAGGTCCGGGATGGTGCGGTTGAGGCTGCACGCCACGCACAGTGGCGCGGTGCTGTGAGCAGGGATCAGCCAGTTGCAGGCAGCCGGCGTGTCGAGGTTGGCGCAGCGGCGGAAGGCGCCGGCGTCAAGGTTGTCATCCTGCAGCCACGTGCCGGCGACGGGGCCGGGTTGCAGGGAGGACAAGCGGCTTTGCTGCGGCTGGTAGCCGAGCACGGCCTGGCAGGCCAGGCACTGGCTGTTGCGAAAGAACAGCGATTGCCCGCAACGGCATTGCCACACCTTGCTATCGCGCGATGAGCCCGGCATGAACGGCGCGGCGATGCGCGAACTGAGTTGCTCGAAGTAGCGGAACATGGCGGTCTCTCCCTGGGTGACGAAGACTAGATCAATTCGCGCCGAAGAACGTTCCGAAAATATAACCATATCCTGTGGGAGCCCGGCTGCCGGCGATGGCGCACGTGAAGGCGCTATCGCCGGCAAGCCGGCCTCCTGCAGTGGAGGGGTGTCAGTCGACAGTGATGTTGTGCTTGGCCAGGAAGGCTACAAAGGCCTCTTCGTCCAGGACCTTCAGGCCCAGCTCGCTGGCCTTGGCCAGTTTCGATCCGGCGCCCGGCCCTGCCACCACGCAGTGGGTTTTCGCCGACACGGAACCGGCGACCTTGGCGCCCAGGCTTTCGAGCTTGTCCTTGGCCACGTCACGGCTCATCAGCTCCAGGGAGCCGGTGAGCACCCAGGTGTGCCCGGCTTCAGGCAAGCCTTCGACCACCTTTTTCTCGCTCTGCCAGTGCATGCCGAAGTCCTTGAGCTGCTGCTCGATGGCCAGGGCGCGTTTGGCGTTGTCTTCGTTGTCGAAGAACTCGCGCACCGCCTTGGCCTGCTTCTCGGGCAGCGCCTGGCGCATGTCGAGCCAGTCGGCCTTGATCACGCCTTCGAGGCTGCCGAACTTGTCCGCGAGTTTCTGCGCGGCGCCCGGGCCCACACTCGGCACATGCAGCTTGTCGAGCAGACCACCCAGCGTGGTGCTGGCGGCGAACTCGGCGCTCAGCTCGCCCTGATCCTGCAGTTGCAGGCCGCATTCATCCGGCGACAGCAGCGCGCCGATCACGTCCTGGTTGTGGCTGTCCTCGAAGAAGCTGTGGATCTCGTGCGCCACTTCCAGGCCGACGTCCGGCAAGTACGTCAGCACTTCCGGCAAGGCCTTCTGCACCCGCTCAAGGGACGCCAGCGAGCGTGCCAGCACCTTGGCGGTCTCCTCGCCCACGTCGGGAATGCCCAGCGCGTAAATAAAGCGCGCCAGGGTCGGCGACTTGCTGTTTTCGATAGCAGTGATCAGCTTCTTGCTGGAGATATCGGCAAAGCCTTCCAGGTCGATGATCTGCTCGTATTTGAGCTTGTAGAGATCAGCCGGCGAACCGATGAGTTTTTCATCCACCAGTTGCTCGATGGTCTTGTCGCCCAGACCGTCGATGTCCATGGCGCGGCGCGAGACAAAATGGATAATCGCCTGCTTGAGCTGCGCCCCACAGGCCAAGCGCCCAACGCAGCGGTATACCGCGCCTTCGCTGACGGTTTCCTTGCCTTTGCTGCGCTTGACCAGCTGCGTGCGCTCCACATGCGAGCCACACACCGGGCAACTCTCGGGGATCTGCACCGCACGGGCGTTTTCCGGGCGGCGCTCGGGCACCACCGAGACCACCTGCGGAATCACGTCACCGGCGCGGCGGATGATCACCGTGTCACCGATCATCAGGCCCAGGCGCGCAACCTCATCCATGTTGTGCAGGGTGGCGTTGGATACAGTGACGCCCGCAACCTTGACCGGCTTCAAGCGCGCCACCGGGGTCACGGCGCCGGTGCGGCCGACCTGGAATTCCACATCGAGCAACTCGGTCAGCTCTTCCATGGCCGGGAATTTATGCGCGATCGCCCAACGCGGCTCACGCGCGCGAAAGCCCAGTTCACGCTGGGCAGCAATGCTGTTGACCTTGAACACCACACCGTCGATTTCGTACGCCAGGCTGTTACGCCGCTCACCAATGTCGTGGTAGTACGCCAGGCATTCCTGGATACCCTTGGCCAGTTTCAACTCATGGCTGATGGGCATGCCCCATTTCTGCAACTGCTTGAGGTTGCCGATATGGGTGTCGCTGATATCCGCCGTCACCTGGCCAATGCCATAGCAGCAGAATTCCAGCGGGCGACTGGCGGTGATCTTCGAGTCCAGCTGGCGCAGGCTGCCGGCCGCGGCGTTGCGCGGGTTGGCGAAAGTCTTGCCGCCGACTTCCAGCTGCGAAGCATTGAGCCGTTCGAAACCGGCCTTGGACATGAACACTTCACCGCGCACTTCGAGCGTCGCCGGCCAGCCGCTGCCGTGCAGTTTCAGCGGGATATTGCGCACGGTGCGCACGTTGACGCTGATGTCCTCGCCGGTCGTACCGTCGCCGCGCGTGGCGCCGCGCACCAACTCGCCATCCTGGTACAGCAGGCTGACCGCCAGCCCGTCCAGCTTCGGCTCGCAGCTGTACTCCACCGCCGCGCCGCCCCCAAACAGATCGCCCACCGGCAGGTCGAGCCCTTCGGTGACCCGCCGATCGAATTCGAGCATGGTGGTTTCATCGAAGGCGTTGCCCAGGCTGAGCATCGGAATTTCGTGGCGCACCTGGGTAAAGGCCGAGAGTGCCGCGCTGCCGACCCGCTGCGTCGGCGAATCACGCGTGACTAGCTCCGGGTGCTCGGCCTCCAGGGCCTTGAGCTCGTGGAACAGCCGGTCGTATTCGGCGTCCGGAATGCTCGGCTCGTCGAGGACGTGGTAGCGGTAGTTGTGCTGATCCAGTTCAGCGCGCAGTTCGAGGATGCGGGTAGGGGCGGCGGTCATGGGTGTTCTCTCAGAAAGCAAAAGAGCAGCCGAAGCTGCTCAATATGTTAGTGCGCTTATTCTACTGACAACGCTGAGGACCAATCCTCAGCGTTTCTGTGTCAGTGCACGACGCTCGAACTCGACGATGCGCTGACGGTAGTGTTCGATGGTCTGGGCGGTCAGGACGCTGCGCTGGTCGTCCTTGAGCTCGCCGTTGAGTTCCTGGGACAGCTTGCGGGCGGCGGCCACCATCACATCGAACGCCTGTTTGGGGTGACGCGGACCCGGCAGGCCGAGAAAGAAGCTCACGGCCGGCGTGCTGAACAGGTCGATATCATCCAGGTCGAAGGTGCCCGGCTTGACCGCATTGGCCATGGAGAACAGCACTTCGCCGTTGCCGGCCATGCTTTCGTGACGGTGGAAGATGTCCATCTCGCCGAAACGCAGGCCGCTTTCGAGGATGTTCTGCAGCAGCGCAGGCCCCTTGAAGCCAGCGGCGTCGCGGCAGATAACACTGATCACCAGCACCTCTTCGGCGGCCGGCTGATCGTTGACCGATTGGCGCGCGGCATTCTTGCCGACGTTTTCGTCCGGGAAGTCGTCGTCGCGGCTGCTGAAGCTCGGGCCTTCGTCCACATCCAGGTTGAGGTCGCCCTGATGTGGCTCGGCCACGGCAGGGTTGGCGCGCTTGCCACGCTTGGAGGACGGCTCGCGGGCTTCACGCACCGGCGCGCTCATCGACGGCAAGTCATGCTCGTCCAGTTGCGGTTCTTTATGGGTATCCAGCACACGGGGCGGCCCCAGCAGCTCGGCGCCGCCGTCGTCGTCGGGCAAGTTGGACAGGTTGCGATCCAGACGGAATTTGAGCTTGCCCTTGCCACCGCGCATGCGGCGCCAGCCATCAAAAAGAATACCGGCAATGACAATAATGCCGATGACGATCAGCCACTCGCGCAGACCGATTTCCATGTAATCCCGTGCCTCTAATAAAAAATGCTGAAAAATAAGGGGTTTAGCACCGTGCAAACCGCTTTAAAACGTGGCGCCAACTCTATGTTCTGACTGACGTTTTGCCCACGCATACGAAAAATTGACATTAAACTAGCACGACCAAAGATAACTTTACACAGTTGGCGCGAAATGTGTCGATTTGCCATCTTTCGACACGCTGATCGACCTCTTACACCCGCCGCCAACTGTGAGCTACAAGCTGCACGCTATAAGCCTCAAGCCTCAAGCCTCAAGTACTTGCCGCCAGCCGCTGACAACTAGCAACTCGCCGCTAGGCGTCCACCATCGCCATCGCCTCTTCCACATCCACCGCGACCAATCGCGAACAACCGGGTTCGTGCATCGTCACGCCCATCAACTGATCGGCCATTTCCATGGCGATCTTGTTGTGGGTGATATAGATGAACTGCACCGTCTGGGACATTTCCTTGACCAGTCGTGCGTAACGTCCAACGTTAGCGTCATCCAGCGGGGCGTCAACTTCATCGAGCATGCAGAACGGCGCCGGATTCAACTTGAAGATGGCAAATACCAGGGCCAATGCGGTCAGGGCTTTCTCGCCGCCGGACAACAAATGGATGGTGCTGTTCTTCTTGCCCGGTGGCCGCGCCATGATCGTTACCCCTGTATCGAGTAGATCTTCGCCCGTCAGTTCCAAGTAAGCGCTGCCACCACCGAAAACTTTCGGGAATAACGCCTGTAAACCGCCATTAATCTGATCAAAGGTATCTTTGAAGCGATTACGGGTTTCCTTGTCGATCTTGCGGATCACGTTTTCCAGAGTGTCCAGGGCTTCGACCAAGTCGGCATCCTGGGCATCCAGATAACGTTTGCGCTCGGACTGTTGCTGGTACTCGTCGATGGCCGCTAGGTTGATCGCGCCGAGTCGCTGGATACGCGCGGCAATGCGTTCAAGTTCCTCTTCGGCTTCTTTTTCGTTGGCCTGGGCGGTCAGGGTGTTGAGCACGCCGTGCAGGTCATAGCCGTCTTCGAGCAATTGGTCTTGCAGGGTCTTGCGGCGCACGGTCAGGGCTTGCCATTCCATGCGCTGTTGTTCGAGTTGGCCGCGAATCAGCTGGGATTGCTGCTCGGCCTGGGTCCGGCGCTTTTCGGCGTCGCGCAGTTCGCGGTCGGCGTCTTCGAGGGCGATCTGCGCGGTCTTGAGCTCTTCGTCGACGGTCATGCGCTTGTCGAGCAACTCTTCCAGCTTGAGCCGCAACTCTTCCAGCGGCGCTTCGCCCTCTTCGAGGTTGAGGCTCAGTTGCTCGCGCTTTTCGGTGAGGCGTTCGGACTGCATCTCCAGGCGCTCAAGGGCCTGGGCCGTCGACGCGTGCTGGGCGCGCAGGGAGCCGAGGCGCACCGCCAATTGATGCGCGTGATCCTTGTGCTGCCGGGCTTCCTGGCGGACGCGGTCAAGGCGCTCGCGCAGGCTGTCGCGCTGGGCCAGCAGCAGTTCGCGCTGTTCGGTGTCCAGCGCCATGCTGTCGAGGGCTTCCTGCAGTTGCAGGCGCGCTTCGCCGATCTGTTCGTGTTCGAGGGCGCGCTGCTCGCCCATCTCGGCGACTTCTTCGTCAAGGCGGGTGCGGCGCAGGGTCAGTTGTTCGACCTTGGCCTTGCTCGCCGACAGCTGGGCTTTCAATTCGCCCTGCTGGCGCGCTTCGTCCTGCAGCAGCCGGCGCAGGTGTTCGCGGCCGGTCTCTTGCTGGCGCTGGGTGGCGCGCAGGGTTTGCAGTTCGGTCTCGAGGCTTTCCAGGGTGGCCTCGCGCTCTTCACGCTCGGCGATCAGGTTGACGATTTCCTGGCCACGGGCCAATACGCCGCTTTCCGCTTCACTGGCGCGGCGCACACGCAGAAAATGCCGGCCAACCCAATAGCCGTCGCGGCTGATCAGGCTTTCGCCGACCGCCAGTTGACCGCGCTGCGCCAAGGCCTGCTCAAGGGATTCAACCGGCTTGACCTGCCCCAGCCACGGCGACAGATCAATCGCCGCCTCGACCTTATCCAGCAAACTGCCTGGCACCCGTGTGCCATCGGCGGCGGGGCTGAGCAGGCGCAGATCCCCCTGGGCAAACCCGGCCAGGTCGAAACCGCCAAAATCATCCACCAGCACCGCCTGCAGGTCGGCACCGAGCACGGTTTCCACCGCCAGCTCCCAACCGGCTTCGACCTTCAAGCCTTCGGCCAGGCGCGGGCGCTCGGCCAGATGCTGGTCGCGCAGCCACTCGGCGGTGCCGGTGCCTGGGTCCAGCGCGGCCTGCTGCAAGGCTTCGAGCGAGGCGAGCCGGCCGTTGAGCCGCTGCAAATCGCCCTGGGCCTGCTGCTGGGCCTGGGTCGCCTGTTGCAGTTGCTGACGCAATTGCTCCAGGCGCTCCACTTGTTGTTCTTCGCTGGCTTCCAGCTCCTCGAGGGTCATCTCGCTTTCGGCGAGTTGTTCGCTGAGCTCCATGATCGCCGCGTCTTCCGGATCAGCGGCGAGCAGCACGCGCTCTTCCTGCAGGCGACGCTGGCGCTCGGCCAGGCGCTCCATGCTGGTTTCCAACTGCTGGATACGCGACTGCTGCACCTCTGCCTGGCGGCGCGGCTCGGCGGATTGCAGGTTGAACGTGTCCCACTGCTCCTGCCAGCCGTGCATGGTGGTTTCGGAGTCTTCCAGCGCGGCGGCAGCTTCTTCGGCGGCGGCGTTGGTGATTTCCTGCTCGGGGGTGAGCATGTCCAGCTCTTCGCCGAGGGTCAGCAGCAACGTGCGGTCATGACCCAGGTGCGATTCGGTTTCCAGGCGCGCGCGTTCGGCTTCCTTCAGATCGTCCTGCAATTGGCGCAGACGCTGCTGCCCGTGCTGGATGCTCTGCTCGACGCGTGCAATGTCGCCCCCCACCGAGTAGAAGCGCCCCTGCACCAGATTGAAGCGTTCGGACAGGTCATGGTGGCCATCGCGCAGGCGCTCGATGCTCGCATCGGCATTGCGCTGCTCGGCCACCAGCGCTTCGAAGCTAATTTCCTGGGTGCCGATGATCGCTTCGCGCTGGCCGACCTGATCATTCAGCGCCTGCCAGCGCAGGGCCGAGAGTTGCGCCTTGAGCTGACGCTCCTCGCCCTTGTATTCCTGATACTTCTCGGCCGCCTGGGCCTGGCGGTGCAGGCGCTCCAACTGGCGCTCCAGCTCTTCGCGCAGGTCGGTCAGGCGGGCGAGGTTCTCGTGGGTGCGGCGAATGCGGTTTTCGGTCTCGCGGCGGCGCTCCTTGTACTTGGAGATGCCGGCCGCCTCTTCGATAAAGTTGCGCAGGTCTTCGGGCTTGGCTTCGATCAGCTTGGAGATCATGCCCTGCTCGATGATCGAGTAGCTGCGCGGGCCCAGGCCGGTGCCGAGGAAGATGTCGGTAATGTCGCGGCGACGGCACTTGGTGCCGTTGAGGAAGTAGCTGTTCTGGCTGTCGCGCGTCACTTTGCGGCGGATCGAGATTTCCGCGTAGGCCGCGTACTCGCCGATCAGGGTGCCATCGGAGTTATCGAACACCAGTTCGATGCTGGCCTGGCTCACCGGCTTGCGGCTGGTGGAGCCGTTGAAGATGACGTCGGTCATCGACTCGCCACGCAGGTTCTTGGCCGAGCTCTCGCCCATCACCCAGCGTACGGCGTCGATGATGTTCGACTTGCCGCAGCCATTGGGCCCGACCACCGCCGCCATGTTACTGGGGAAGTTCACCGTGGTCGGGTCGACGAAGGATTTGAACCCCGCCAGTTTGATGCACTTGAGCCGCACGCTTAGGCGTCCGCCAACGCAGCGATGACCAACGAGCAACTGCGCTGGCCGTAGGCCGACAGCACCAGGCGAATCTGCGCCAGGTCACGGGCGAGCACGGCGGCGAGCAGCTGCTCGAACAGCACGAGGTATTCACTCATGGAGGCCTTGCGTTGATCCAGCGCCAGGTAATAGGCGCGGTTCATCGCCGGCTGCAGGTTCTCGACGGTTTCCTGCAGATACGGGTTGTTGGCAAAGGGGTACGCGGCGCGCATGACGTTGAAGCTTTCTTCGACGAAGGCGCGGATGTCCTGGCGCTCGAAGCTGGAGATCAGGCGTTGCTGGATCTGCAGGAACGGCGCCATGTCGGCCTGCACCTGCCAGCCCTGGGCCACTGCATTGCCGAGCAGGATGTACAGCTCGCCCATCAGCGTGCACAGGCTCTGGACCTTGTGTGCAGTGAGTTCGGTGACGTGGGCGCCCCGGCGCGGCAGGATCGCGATCAGGTGGCGACGCTCGAGGATCAGCAGGGCTTCACGCACGGAACCACGGCTGACATTGAGCGCCAGCGTGACTTTCTGTTCCTGGATCCGTTCCCCAGGCTTGAGATCGCCGCGAATGATACGTTCGGCGAGGTGGTGAGCGATTTGCTCGGCGAGACTGTCCGGCGCCTTGAACGTCATGTTTTCCCTTCAAAATCTTCTATCGGTACAAGCGCGGCAGTGTAGCGCAAATGCTGGCTGATGGCGCTGGGCCCACAAGCGCGAATTTGGCACGAAATAAGCAGCGCTGAAAAGGCAAAAGCCCCATAAAACGCCGGTTTCAGAAGACTGGACCATAATTGAAAGTGTTGTGATCGCAATTTCTTGACCTTCTGGTCAGAAAATCGTTGACCGAAAAGTCAGACATGACTAGATTCGGCGCAAAGCGGTTAACAACAATAATGAGTCTGCGAGGCCTTCCGTGATCCAGTTTTTACTTAACCAGGAACTCCGTAGCGAGCACGCCCTGGACCCCAACCTGACCGTGCTCAACTACTTGCGTGAGCACCTGGGCAAATCCGGCACCAAGGAAGGCTGCGCCAGCGGCGACTGCGGTGCGTGCACGGTGGTGGTCGGCGAACTGCACCGGGATGCCCAGGGTGCCGAGCAGATCCGCTATCGCAGCCTCAACTCGTGCCTGACTTTCGTCTCGTCCCTGCACGGCAAACAACTGATCAGCGTCGAAGACCTCAAGCATCAAGGCCAACTGCACAGCGTGCAAAAAGCCATGGTGGAGTGCCACGGTTCGCAATGCGGTTTTTGCACCCCGGGCTTTGTGATGTCGCTGTTTGCGCTGCAAAAAAACAGCGACGCGCCCGACAGTCAGAAAGCCCATGAAGCGCTGGCCGGCAATCTGTGCCGCTGCACCGGCTATCGGCCGATTCTGGCCGCCGCCGAACAGGCCTGCTGCAACAAGCCGGTGGACCAGTTCGACAGCCGCCAGGCCGAGACCATCGCCCGCCTCAAAGCCATCGCGCCGACTCAGACCGGCGAACTCAACAGCGGCGACAAACGCTGCCTGGTGCCCCTGACCGTCGCCGACCTGGCCGACCTCTACGACGCCTACCCGCAAGCCCGCCTGCTGGCCGGTGGCACCGACCTGGCGCTGGAAGTCACGCAGTTCCACCGCACGCTGCCGGTGATGATCTACGTCGGCAACATCGAAGAGATGAAGCGCATCGAAGACTTCGACGATCGCCTGGAAATCGGCGCCGCCACCGCCCTCTCCGACTGCTACACCGCGCTGCACCACGAATACCCGGATTTCGGCGACCTGCTGCACCGCTTCGCCTCGTTGCAGATCCGCAACCAGGGCACCCTCGGCGGCAATATCGGCAACGCCTCGCCGATTGGTGATTCACCGCCGCTGCTGATCGCGCTGGGCGCGCAGATCGTGTTGTGCAAAGGCGATGTGCGCCGCACGCTGGCGCTGGAAGATTATTTCATCGACTACCGCGTCACCGCCCGCCAGGACAGTGAGTTCATCGAGAAAATCATCGTGCCCAAGGGCCACGCACTGTTTCGCGCGTACAAGGTGTCCAAGCGCCTGGACGATGATATTTCCGCCGTCTGCGCCGCCTTCAATCTGAAGATCGACAACGGCGTGATCAGCCAAGCACGTGCCGCCTTCGGGGGCATGGCCGCCACGCCCAAACGCGCGAAAAGCTGCGAAGCCGCGTTGGTCGGCGCGACCTGGAATGCCGCCACGGTGGAGAAAGCCTGCGCCGCCCTGGCCGAGGATTTCACCCCGCTGTCGGACTTTCGCGCCAGCAAGGAATACCGCCTGCTCAGCGCCCAGAACCTGCTGCGCAAATACTTCATCGAACTGCAAACGCCGCATATCGAGACTCGGGTGACCGCTTATGTCTAACCATCACGTCGTGGTCAAAACCCAGGCCGAACTCGCCGAGCTGTTTGCCCAGGACCTCACGTCCGGGGTCGGCCGCAGCGTCAAGCATGACAGCGCCGCCAAGCACGTCAGCGGTGAAGCGCAGTACATCGATGACCGCCTGGAATTCCCCAACCAGTTGCACCTGTATGCACGCATGTCCGACCGCGCCCACGCCCGCATCGTCAGCATCGATACGGCGCCCTGCTACGCCTTCGACGGCGTGCGCATAGTCATCACCCATGAAGACGTGCCCGGCCTGAAGGACATCGGCCCGCTGATGCCCGGCGACCCGTTGCTGGCCATCGACACCGTGCAGTTCGTCGGCCAGGTAGTACTTGCCGTGGCCGCGCGTGACCTGGAGACCGCCCGCCAGGCGGCGATGGCGGCGGTGATCGAATACGAGGACCTCGAACCGGTGCTGGACGTGGTCGAAGCCTTTCGCAAAAAACATTTCGTGCTCGACAGCCACACCCACCAGCGCGGTGATTCGACGGGCGCCCTGGCGACCGCCAAAAACCGCATCCAGGGCACCCTGCATATCGGCGGCCAGGAACACTTCTACCTGGAAACCCAGATCTCCTCGGTGATGCCCACCGAAGACGGCGGCATGATCGTCTACTGCTCCACGCAGAACCCCACCGAAGTGCAGAAACTGGTGGCCGAAGTGCTCGACGTGTCGATGAACAAAATCGTCGTCGACATGCGCCGCATGGGCGGCGGTTTCGGCGGCAAGGAAACCCAGGCCGCCAGCCCGGCATGCCTGTGTGCCGTAGTCGCGCGCCTCACCGGCCAGCCGACCAAGATGCGCCTGCCGCGCGTCGAAGACATGCTGATGACCGGCAAGCGCCACCCGTTCTATATCGAATACGACGTGGGCTTCGACGACAGCGGACGCCTGCACGGGATCAACCTGGAACTGGCAGGTAACTGCGGTTGCTCGCCGGACCTGTCGAACTCGATCGTCGACCGCGCGATGTTCCACGCCGACAACTCGTACTACCTGGGCGATGCCACGGTCAACGGCCATCGCTGCAAGACCAACACCGCGTCCAACACCGCCTATCGCGGTTTCGGCGGCCCGCAAGGGATGGTCGCCATCGAGGAAGTGATGGACGCCATCGCCCGTCACCTGGCGCTGGACCCGCTGGCCGTGCGCAAAGCCAACTACTACGGCAAGACCGAGCGCAACGTCACGCATTACTACCAGACCGTCGAGCACAACATGCTCGAAGAGATGACCGCCGAGCTTGAAGCCAGCAGCCAATACGCCGAGCGCCGCGAAGCGATTCGCCTGTACAACGCCCACAGCCCGATCCTGAAAAAAGGCCTGGCGCTGACCCCGGTCAAGTTCGGTATTTCGTTTACCGCAAGCTTCCTCAACCAGGCCGGCGCGTTGATCCATATCTACACCGACGGCAGCATCCATCTCAACCACGGCGGCACCGAGATGGGCCAGGGCTTGAACACCAAGGTCGCGCAAGTGGTGGCCGAAGTGTTCCAGGTCGAAATCGACCGTGTGCAGATCACCGCCACCAACACCGACAAAGTGCCCAACACCTCGCCGACCGCTGCCTCCAGCGGTGCCGACCTGAACGGCAAGGCCGCGCAGAACGCTGCCGAAACCATCAAGCAGCGCCTGGTGGAATTCGCCGCGCGCAAGTACGACGTGAGCGAAGCGGACGTGGAATTCCATAACGGCCATGTGCGCGTGCGTGACCAGATCCTGACCTTTGAGGCGCTGATCCAACAGGCGTATTTCGCCCAGGTGTCGCTGTCGAGCACCGGCTTCTACAAGACCCCGAAAATCTTCTACGACCGCAGCCAGGCGCGCGGTCGGCCGTTCTACTACTTCGCGTTCGGCGCGGCGTGCTGCGAAGTGATCGTCGACACCCTGACCGGCGAGTACAAGATGCTGCGCACCGACATCCTCCACGACGTGGGCGCCTCGCTGAACCCGGCCATCGACATCGGCCAGGTCGAAGGCGGCTTTATCCAGGGCATGGGCTGGCTGACCATGGAGGAGCTGGTGTGGAACAACAAGGGCAAGCTGATGACCAACGGCCCGGCCAGCTACAAGATCCCGGCCGTCGCCGACATGCCGCTGGACCTGCGCGTGAAGCTGGTGGAAAACCGCAAGAACCCGGAAGACACGGTGTTCCATTCCAAGGCCGTGGGCGAGCCGCCGTTCATGCTCGGGATTGCTTCGTGGTGTGCGATCAAGGACGCCGTGGCGAGCCTGGGTGACTATCGCCATCAGCCGCAGATCGATGCGCCGGCGACGCCGGAGCGCGTGTTGTGGGGGTGTGAGCAAATGCGCCAACTGACTGCTGCAAAAGCTGTGGAAACGCAAACCGAGCTGGCTTCGCTTTAGACCCAGGCGCTGCCATCGCGGGCAAGCCCGGCTCCCACATGTTGATGTGTGAACCCAATCAAATGTGGGAGCTGGCTTGCCTGCGATAGCGGTTGGACTGACAACAGAGATGTTGAGGTAATCATGAACTACTGGATCAGCGCCCTCGCCGACCTGCAGAACCGCGGTGAACCCTGCGTACTGGTGACCATCATCGAAGAGCTCGGCTCCACGCCGCGCAATGCCGGCTCGAAGATGGTCATCAGCGCCGCACAGACCTTCGACACCATCGGCGGCGGCCACCTGGAATACAAGGCGATGCAGATCGCCCGTGACATGCTCGTACGTGGCCAGCAGAACACCCATCTGGAACGCTTCAGTCTGGGTGCAAGCCTCGGCCAGTGCTGCGGTGGCGTGACCGTGCTGCTGTTCGAACCCATGGGCCAGGTGCAGGCGCAGATCGCCGTGTTCGGCGCCGGCCATGTCGGCCGCGCGCTGGTGCCCCTGCTGGCGAGCCTGCCGTGCCGGGTGCGCTGGATCGACTCCCGTGACCAGGAGTTTCCGGAACATATCCCCGAAGGCGTGCGTAAAATCGTCAGCGAAGAGCCGGTCGACGAAATTGCCGACCTGCCGGTGGGCAGTTACTGCATCGTCATGACCCACAATCACGCGCTGGACCTGGAACTGACCGCCGCCCTGCTCAAGCGCAATGACTTCACCTACTTCGGCCTGATCGGTTCGAAGACCAAACGCGTCAAGTTCGAACACCGCCTGCGTGATCGCGGTTTTGATACCGCGCAACTACAGCGTATGCATTGCCCGATGGGCCTCACCGAGGTGAAGGGCAAATTGCCAGTGGAGATCGCGATCTCCATCGCCGGCGAAATCATCGCCACCTATAACGCCAATTTCGGCCAGCACACTGCGAGCGCCGAACCCATTGCCAAACTGCTGCCGGCCTCGCGCCGCAGCCAAGCTTTGACTTCTTTTGCCAAGAATTGAGATGACCATGCCTTTGACTCGCAAAGCCTACCGTGCCGCCATTCTGCACAGCCTCGCTGACCCCGCTATCGTTGGGATCGAAGCCTCCTACGAGTATTTCGAGGATGGCCTGCTGGTAATTGAAAACGGCCGGATCAGTGCAGTTGGCCATGCCAGCGACGTGCTGCCGACATTGCCCGCCGATATCGAAATCACCCATTACCAGGACGCGCTGATCACCCCGGGCCTGATCGACACCCATATCCACCTGCCGCAGACCGGCATGGTCGGCGCCTATGGCGAGCAATTGCTCGACTGGCTCAACACCTACACGTTCCCGTGCGAAAGCCAGTTCGCCGACAAGGCCCACGCCGAAGAAGTCGCGGATATTTTTATCAAGGAATTGCTGCGCAACGGCACCACCACCGCGCTGGTGTTCGGCAGTGTGCACCCGCAGTCGGTGAATGCATTTTTCGAAGCCGCCGAGAAACTCGACCTGCGCATGATCGCCGGCAAGGTGATGATGGACCGCAACGCCCCGGACTACCTGACCGACACCGCCGAGTCCGGTTACCAGGAAAGCAAGGCGCTGATCGAGCGCTGGCATGGCAAGGGCCGTTTGCACTACGCCGTGACGCCACGTTTCGCACCGACCAGTACACCGCAACAGCTGACCCTCGCAGGGCAGTTGCTGAGCGAATACCCGGACCTCTACATGCAGACTCACATCAGTGAGAACAAGCAGGAAATCGAGTGGGTGAAGGCGCTGTTCCCGGAGCGCAACGGCTACCTGGATGTGTACGACCATTACAAATTGCTCGGCGAGCGCTCGGTGTTTGCCCACGGCGTGCACTTGTGTGACGACGAGTGTGCGCGGCTGGCGGAGACGGGCTCGGCGGTCGCGTTCTGCCCGACCTCGAACTTCTTCCTCGGCAGTGGCCTGTTCAACCTGCCGATGGCGGAGAAGCACAACCTGAATGTGGGCCTGGGCACGGACGTGGGCGGCGGCACCAGCTTTTCGCTGCTGCAGACCTTGAACGAAGCGTACAAGGTCATGCAGTTGCAGGGCGCACGCTTGAGCCCGTTCAAGTCGCTGTACCTGGCCACGTTGGGTGGCGCGAAGGCACTGCGCCTGGAAGACAAGATCGGCACGTTGCAGCCCGGCACCGATGCGGATTTCCTGGTGCTGGATTACAACGCCACACCGCTGCTGAGCTATCGCCTGAAGCAGGCCCAGAACATTGCCGAGACGTTGTTTGTGCTGATGACGCTGGGGGATGATCGGACGGTTCTACAGACCTACGCGGCGGGCCAGCTCGTGCATCAACGCTGATCCTGACCGCACCGCAAAACAAATGTGGGAGCGGGCTTGCTCGCGAAGGCGGAGTATCAGTCCCTGGATAGGCTGACTGATCCACCGCTTTCGCGAGCAAGCCCGCTCCCACATTTTGTTAGTGGTGAGCTTGGCACATCAGAGCTTGACCGAAGAGCGCCCCGGCTTCTTGGTCTGCAACAAATGCGAAAACACCGCATGCAAATCATCCGACGCGCTTTCCTCATCGAGGTTGAGCTTGCTGTCGATGTGGTCCATGTGGTGCATCATCAAATTCACTGCCAACCCTGCATCGCGCGCTTCGATCGCGTCGATCAACTGCGTGTGCTCATCGTAGGAACAGTGCGAGCGGTTGCCGCTTTCGTACTGGGCGATGATCAACGAGGTCTGGGACACCAGGCTGCGCTGGAAGCTGATCAGTGGCGCATTCTTCGCCGCTTCGGCCAGCTTGAGGTGGAATTCGCCGGAGAGGCGGATGCCGGCACCGCGATCGCCACGAGAGAAGCTGTCGCGCTCGTCGTTGACCATCTGACGCAGCTCGGCCAATTGTTCGGCCGTGGCGTGCTGCACTGCCAGCTCGGTAATCGCTCGCTCCACCAGGCGCCGGGCCAGGAACACCTGGCGCGCTTCTTCGACACTGGGGCTGGCCACCACCGCACCCCGATTGGGCCGCAGCAACACCACGCCTTCATGGGCCAGGCGCGAGAGTGCACGGCGAATGATGGTGCGGCTGACGCCGAAGATTTCGCCCAGTGCCTCTTCACTCAACTTGGTTCCGGGCGCCAGGCGTTGTTCGAGGATCGCTTCGAAGATATGCGCGTAGACGATATCGTCCTGGGTTCCGCTGCGACCGGCCTTGCCGGCTCGCGGTTGTTTCTTGAGAGGTTGCAACTGTTCGTTCATGGGCACTCGGGTTTGGAGAACGGCGGCGAATTAAGGGTAATACGGCAACAGCGGGTCGCTGGCAAGTATCACCTAAAAACAGGGCACATTGTACACAACCCACAGCGCCAACACACTGTACGGCTGTTTGCGGTCACGGCTGTATTGCAATGAATCGTCACGTTTGAGTTTAGGCTTGAAACCGTGCCGTTACCGGCAAAACCCAGGTAAAAGGATCACCTTTCCATGAACGACGCCACCCAAGCGCCTTTGCGCCCGCTGGCCGACACTTCTGCGTCGGCCGTCGTCGCCGGCTTCATCGCCATGATGACCGGCTACACCAGCTCCCTGGTCCTGATGTTCCAGGCCGGCCAGGCCGCCGGCTTGACCACAGCGCAGATTTCTTCGTGGATATGGGCGATTTCCATTGGCATGGCGGTGTGCAGCATCGGCTTGTCGCTGCGCTATCGCACACCGATCACCATCGCCTGGTCCACCCCCGGCGCCGCGCTGCTGATCACCAGCCTGGGCGGCGTGAGTTATGGCGAAGCCATCGGTGCCTACATCACCTGCGCGGTGCTGGTGACGCTCTGCGGGCTGACGGGCAGCTTCGAAAAGCTCGTCAAGCGCATCCCGGCGTCACTCGCAGCGGCCCTGCTCGCCGGCATCCTGTTCAAGATCGGCAGCGAGATCTTCGTCGCCGCGCAGCACCGCACCGGCCTGGTATTGGGGATGTTTTTCACGTACCTGATCATCAAGCGCCTGTCGCCACGCTATGCGGTGCTGGCCGCGCTGGTGATCGGCAGCGTGCTTTCCGGCTTGATGGGACTCCTGGATTTCAGCGGCTTTCATCTCGAAGTGGCAACGCCGGTATGGACCACGCCGCACTTCTCGTTGGCGGCGACGATCAGTATCGGCATCCCGCTGTTCGTGGTGGCGATGACCTCGCAGAACATGCCCGGCGTCGCCGTGTTGCGCGCCGACGGCTACAACGTGCCGGCCTCACCGCTGATCACCGCGACCGGCCTGGCCTCGCTGGTGCTGGCACCGTTCGGTTCCCACGGCATCAACCTGGCGGCGATCAGCGCGGCGATCTGCACCGGGCCGCATGCACACGAAGACCGCAACAAGCGCTATACGGCGGCGGTTTGGTGTGGTGTGTTCTACGGGATTGCCGGGGTATTCGGCGCGACGCTGGCGGCGTTGTTTGCAGCCTTGCCCAAGGAGCTGGTGCTGTCGATTGCGGCCCTGGCGCTGTTTGGCTCGATCATCAACGGCTTGAGCATCGCCATGAATGAGCCGAAGGAACGCGAAGCGGCGCTGATCACCTTTATGGTCACCGCGTCGGGGCTGACGTTGTTTTCGATCGGTTCGGCGTTCTGGGGGATTGTCGCGGGGGTGTTGACGCTGCTGATCCTGAATTGGCGCAAGGCCTGATTGCTTAAACGCCAGGCACAAAAAAGCGACCCCGCAGGGTCGCTTTTTTCATGACATCAGACCGCCGGGTTGATCGGCGTTTCTGGATGCCAGGCGTCCAACAGCGCGCTTACTTCAACGCGAGTCAGCTCTGGGCGGGCCTTGAGCCACGCTTCAACGATTGCACGTTGCTCTTCGGTGACCGAACCACGAGTGGCTTTGCACACCAGACCGAAGTCATCGCCGCCGACGTAGTCCAGGCCATTGCCATCCATCGCTTCGGTCAGGAATGCTTCGAGGAACGCGTCAACCGCTTCATCATCCAAACCTTCTTTGAAATCCAGGTTCAGTTCGAAACCCAGCTCTTGAAATTCATCAACGCACAGTTTTTTGCGCAGACGCCGGGAACGGTTAGTCGCCATTGGAACAATCCTCATAAGTAATAACGGGCGGCACTTTAGCAGTTTAAGGTGACGATTGCCCGACTCTCTAGGACAGGCGGCAAATTGCCGGTGAAAAAAACGCCGATTACCAGCTATCGTTCAGCTACAACTGGATCCACCTTGGGGCATAATGCCGACACTTTCATGACCATTGAGGGATTTTTCTTATTTACCCCTCGCCTTTTTCACCCTCCTCAGCAGTAGGGTTTTATTTCTTATGATCAAATCGTTGCGTTCAGTAGTGCTTGCCGGTTTTCTTCTGCCACTGGCCTTTTCCACCTCCGCTGCCCCGACCACCAATACCCTGCCCCCGAATGTCCAGCAGGCACTCGCCAAGGCCAAGCTGCAAAACACCGCGCTGTCCCTGGTGATGATCCCCCTGAACGGCCCGGGCACCCCCACGGTCTTCAACGCCGATGTCTCGGTGAACCCGGCCTCCACCATGAAGCTGGTCACCACCTACGCGGCCCTGGAAATGCTCGGTCCCAACCATCAATGGAAGACCGAGTTCTACACCGACGGCACCCTCAGCGGTGGCGTGCTGCACGGCAACCTGTACCTCAAGGGCGGTGGCGACCCCAAGCTGAACATGGAAAAGCTCTGGCTGCTGATGCGCGACCTGCGCGCCAATGGCGTGCAGCAAGTCACCGGCGACCTGGTGCTGGACCGCAGCTTCTTCAACCAGCCGCAATTGCCCGAATTCAATGATGATGGCAACGACGAGAACAAGCCGTTCCTGGTCAAGCCCGACGCCCTGCTGGTCAACCTCAAGGCCCTGCGCTTCGTGACCCGCAACGATTCCGGCCGGGTACTGGTGTCGGTCGAGCCGCCGATTGCCAGCATCCGCATCGACAACCAGGTCAAGGTGTCCAACGCCAAGCAGTGCACCGGCGACGTGCGCTACAACCCGGTTACCGCGGCGGATGGCAGCGTGACGGTCACCGTCAGCGGCCAACTGGCCGACGGCTGCAGCTCGCAGACCTATCTGTCGCTGCTGGACCACGCGACCTACACCGCCGGCGCGGTGCGGGCGATCTGGCAGGAACTGGGCGGCACCATCCAGGGCCGTGACATCCAGGCACCGGTGCCCAAGGATGCCAAGGTCCTCGCCCGTGCGTTTTCGCCGGACCTGGCGGAGATCATCCGCGACATCAACAAATACAGTAACAACACCATGGCCCAGCAGTTGTTCCTGAGCCTGGGCGCGCAGTTTCGCAACGACGCCGACGGCGACGATGCCAAGGCCGCGCAACGCGTCGTGCGCCAATGGCTGGCGAAGAAAGGCATCACCGCGCCGCACCTGGTGATGGAGAACGGTTCCGGCCTGTCACGGGCCGAACGCGTCAGCGCCCGCGAGATGGCCGCCATGCTGCAAGCCGCGTGGAAAAGCCCCTACGCCGCGGAGTACATCAGCTCGCTGCCGATTGCCGGCACCGACGGCACCATGCGTAAACGCTTGAAGACCACCGCCATGCGCGGCGAAGCCCACGTCAAGACCGGCACCCTGAACACCGTGCGGGCCATCGCCGGCTTCAGCCGCGACAACAACGGCAACACCTGGGCAGTGGTGGCGATCCTCAACGATCCGAAGCCGTGGGGCGCTTCGTCGGTGCTGGATCAAGTGCTGCTGGACCTGTATCGCCAGCCGAAACTGGCGGCGCCCGCCCCGGTGCTTTAGACCGCGCAACAAGCGCTTACCCGCGCTCGGCACTATCAGTCGCTGTACCCGGTGGCTGATAGACCGCTGTCGCGGGCGAGCCCGCTGCCACACGTTTCGACTCGATCCCTGCCGGCCTGCTTGGCCACATACACCGCCGAGTCGGCACGCAACAGCAGCCCATCAATACCTTCATCGACCCGCCAACTGGCCACGCCAAAACTGGCGGTGACGATGCCCACCGGCGCCATCGGCGCATTGCGCAGCGATTGCCACAGCTCCAGCGCCAGGCTGTAAGCCTGCTCGCCCTGGGTGTTGGGGCACAGCACCATGAACTCCTCGCCCCCCAGGCGGCAGAACACATCGCTGCGGCGCAGGCGCTGGCTGATGCGTTTGCACAATTCCTGCAGCACCCCGTCGCCCACCGCATGCCCATGCTGATCGTTGATGCGCTTGAAGTGGTCGACATCGAGCATGATCACCGACAACGCCCCTGAAGCGCGGTTGAGCCTGACCATCTCGGCCTTGAGGCGATCCTGGAAGTAGCGTCGGTTGTGAATCCCGGTGAGGGAATCGGTGATGGACAGCGCGCGCAGTTCCTCCTCTACCCGCTTGAGATCGGAAATATCCGACACGTAGCCATGCCACAGCGTACCGCCGCTGGGTAATTCTTCTGGCGTGGCTTCGCCACGAATCCAGCGCAGGCCGCGTTGTGGCAACAGCACCCGGTACTCTTCGCGCCAATGGCTCAACTGCAACGCCGATAGGCGAATCGAGGTGCGCACGCGCTCCGCATCCAGCGGATGGATCCGCTCGAAGACCTTCGTCGCATCCTGCTGCAACACGCCAGGCTCGATCTCATAGATGTCGCGCATGCCGTCGCTGGCGTAGATGAATTTCCAATTGTCCTGCGGCTCCAAGGTGAACTGGAAGATGCCGCCGGGCACATGCGCGCTGAGCTTCTTGAGCAGCCGGTCGCGCGCAGCGAGTGCCTCATAGGCGCGCTTCTGCTCGGTCACATCGAGGTAAATGGCCAGGTGGCCGATCCACAGGCCATGGTCATCCAGCAGCACGGTGGCCAACATGTTCACGGTCAATGGGCTGCCGTCCTCGCGCAGCAATGTCCACTCGCGGGCTTCGTGCAGGTTGTCGGGGCTTTCCACCAGCATCGCCTGGCTCGCCGGGATGCGCTTGCCCAACATCACGCTCAAACTGCTGGCGCGCGCTTCCAGTTCCGAGGCCAGGTGCAGGCTTTCGAGGGTGTGCGTGCCCATGACCTGGTCGGCCTTGAACCCCAGCATCTGCTCGGCCCCGGCGTTAAAAGTGTTGATCACCCCGCGCAGATCGGTGGCGATGATCGCAACCTGGGTGGCGGCATTCAGCACGCTGCGCAATTGACCGTGGGCCCCGCGCAGCTCCTGCTCGCGCTGGCGCAACTGCACGGTACGTTGCTCCACCAGTTTCAACGCGCGCTGGCGCTGGCTCACCAGTACATAGAGCAGGCTGCTGAGCAGCAGGCTGAGCAAGCCGCCCATGCTCAGGATCGTGGTCAGTGAAGAATGGTTGGCCTGGTCGAACACCTGGCTCGGGCGCAGGCTCAAGGCGTACACGTGATCGCCCAGGGTCAGGCGGCGCGCGCCGATGAGGTCGCTGTCGCCCACGGCATTCTCGGACTCGAAAAGCACGCGCTTTTGCACATCGGAGGTATCGACAATCTGCATCACCAGATTGTCGCGGTCCGGCTTGGGCAACCCATCGGCGACCAACTGGCGCATGCTGATCACCGCCATCACGTAGCCGTAGGGTTCATTCGGCGACTGCCCGGAAGTCGCCGGGGTGCTGACCGGCGCCACCAGCAATACCCCGGTTGAGTAGCCAGGTTCTACACCGACCAACTGCATCGGTTGCGACACTGCCAGCTTGCCACTCGATTGCGCACGCTCAAGCGCCGAGCGCCGCAGCGGTTGAGCCAGCAGGTCAAAACCCAACGGTGCGCCCAACAGGCTTTGGGTCTGGCTGTAGAGCACCGGCACGTATTCGTCGCGCTCGGGCGCCGGGGCCAACTCGCCGGCCGAACTCAACTCACGGATAACAAACGGGGTACCGCGCAGGCGCGACACCTCTTGTTCAAATTGCCGGCGCTGCTTGCGAAATACCCGCGGCGCCCAGGAATAGGCACGGGCGCGCAACAACAAGGGCTGGGCGAAACCGTCGAACTCATCGCGGGACACATCATCGGAATTGACGAAGAACCGCCGCAGGCTGTTCAGGCGCTGCTCCTGGTCTTCGAAGCGCTCCTGCAGACGGGTATACCGTTCGTTGACCAGCAACTGAAAGCGCTGGCGCACCTGTTGCTGATAGAGATCGGAAGCCGCCCAGGCGACGATTGCGGTCAGCGCGAACCCTGCCAATAACACCACCAACGCCACCAGCCAAGCCGATGCCTGCTCACTGATAAAGCCTAGGATTTTCGGGCGGACGGCGTTCAACGGCATAGGCAACACTCACAACGCCAGTGTGCGGGGGTGTCACTTTGGCTAGGCGTTAAGTTATAGCTATGGGACCGGTATTTGACCAGCATAAAAAAGCCGCAAGTCCCGAATATTCAAGGCTTGCGGCTTTTTGGTGCAACCATCAGCGAGCGGTGATTTTCCACGCCCGATGGATCTTCGCATTACGCGCAAAATCCGGGTCGATGGTCTTGTCGCTGATTTCCTCGACCGCGTAGCGTTCGCTGAGGTTGTCCTCGAGCTGGAACTTGCGGAAGTTGTTCGAGAAGTACAGCACGCCACCCGGTGCCAGGCGGGCCATGGCCAGGTCGAGCAACTGCACGTGGTCACGCTGCACGTCGAAGATGCCTTCCATGCGCTTGGAGTTGGAGAAGGTCGGCGGGTCGATGAAGATCAGGTCGAACTCATCGCGGCTGGCCTCCAGCCACGCCATCACATCACCCTGCTCCAGGCGGTTCTTGTCGGAAAAACCGTTGAGCGAGAAATTGCGACGAGCCCAATCCAGGTAGGTCTTGGACAGGTCGACGCTGGTGGTGCTGCGCGCGCCGCCCTTGGCAGCGTGCACACTGGCGGTGGCGGTGTAGCAGTACAGATTGAGGAAGCGCTTGCCGGCCGCTTCCTTCTGGATGCGCATGCGCATCGGGCGGTGGTCTAGGAACAGGCCGGTGTCCAGGTAGTCGGTGAGGTTGACCAGCAGCTTCACGCCGCCTTCGCTGACCTCGGTGAACTTGCCCTGGGCGCTTTGGCGCTCGTACTGCTTGGTGCCGCTCTGACGCTCGCGACGCTTGACCACCACGCGGCTCTTGTCGATGTTCAGCGCCTGGGGAATCGCGGCCAGGGCATCGAACATGCGCGCCGAGGCTTTTTCCGGGTCGATGGACTTCGGCGCGGCGTATTCCTGCACGTGCACCCAGTCGTGGTACAGGTCGATGGCCATCGAGTATTCCGGCATGTCGGCGTCGTACACCCGATAGCAATCCACGCCTTCACGCTTGGCCCACTTGCCCAGCAGCTTGAGGTTTTTCTGCAGGCGGTTGGCGAACATCTGCCCGCCTTCGCTCAGGCGCGCCTGCTCGACCACGGGGGCCGGGGCCGGCTTGATCGGGTTACCGTTCTTGTTGTACTGGCGCTCTTGCGGCTCGGCCGGGGCCTGGTCGTAGGCGGCTTGCTCACGCTCGGCCTGGCGCTGTTCCGGGGTACGGCGCTCGCCAGTGACGAACTGATCCGGATTGACTTTGATCAGCAGCAATTTGCACGGCAAGGCGCCGTTCCAGAACGAGTACTGCTTGTGGCTGCGGATGCCCATGCGCTTGCCGAGGTCCGGCGCGCCGGTGAACACTGCCGCCTCCCACCCCATGCACGCCTGGCGCAGACGCTCGCCGAGGTTCTGGTAGAGGTACAGCAGGCTGGCTTCGTCACCCAGGCGCTCGCCGTACGGCGGGTTGCAGATCACCAGGCCTTTCTGGTGCTGGTCCGGGCGCGGCTCGAAGGTGCCGACTTCGCCCTGGTACACCTTGATCCAGTGGCTGAGACCGGCGCGCTCGATGTTGTTACGCGCAGGCTGGATAAGGCGTGGGTCGGCTTCATAGCCACGCACCCACAACGGCGGCTTGTTCATGCCGATGGCCGCACGTTCGGCAGCTTCGGCGTGCAGTTTTTTCCACAGCGCCGGGACGTGACCGAGCCAGGTGGTGAAACCCCACAGCTCGCGGTTCAGGTTGGGCGCCATGTCGGCGGCGATCATTGCGCCTTCCACCAGGAAGGTACCCACGCCGCACATCGGGTCCGTCAACGCGCCGCCTTCGGCAGCAATACGCGGCCAGCCTGCACGGATCAGGATCGCAGCGGCCAGGTTTTCCTTCAACGGCGCGGCGCCCTGCTGCAGGCGATAGCCGCGCTGGTGCAAGCTGTGGCCGGAGAGGTCGAGGGACAGGATGGCTTCGCCACGGTCCAGGCGCAGGTGGATGCGCAGGTCCGGGTTGATCTTGTCGATGGACGGACGTTCGCCGGTCGGGGTGCGCAGCTTGTCGACGATCGCATCCTTGACCTTGAGGGCGCCGAAGTGCGTGTTGTCGATGCCCGAGCCGTGGCCGCTGAACTCCACGGCCAGGGTGCCGTCCGGGACCATGTGGTCGGCCCATTCGATATCCAGCACGCCGTGGTAGAGGTCCTCGGCGTCCTTCATCGGGAAGCGCTTGAGCACCAGCAGCACGCGGTTAGCGAGGCGCGACCAGAGGCACAGGCGGTAGGCGGTTTCCATGTCGGCCATGCCGCGCACGGCCGAGGTGTGCTCGCGGGCTTCCTCAAGGCCAAGCCCGACGGCTTCCTCGATCAGCAGGCCTTCGAGGCCCTTGGGGCAAGTGAGGAAGAGTTCAAAACGGTCCGACATGGGCATTCCAGGCTTTTCAGCAATAAATGAACGGGCGACGCATCGCCGGTTCGGTTTTCAATCAAGCACTTTTCTTGAAGAGTGCTCGCGTGGCACGAATGTGCCGTCCCACCCCGTCTGACGGGCGCTTGAGCCTTTATCGACGGGGCAGAGAGAAGTTTCCAAACAACAAAGCAGTAACAAAACGAAATATTCCGACCCTTCGTCGAATAATAACCGACTGCAACGAGCGGGCATTCTCACTAAAGGATTAAACCTGTCCTCTTTGCAGGGTGCATCATAGCTGGCTTTGCCGAATAAATGGGGCGAAAAGCCAGCCCAGCTTATGGCTATAGCATCGTTATCGTTACGTGCTTATGACAAAACGATCATTGAATCCATGTGACCTATTGGTTAGAACTCAACACAGGTTGGCGCCGTAACGACGCCGACACATAGGCTCGCCACGCCGGCAGCGAGCCCACCAACGGCAGAAAAACTCTGCCCGGCCTCGGACGAGGCCGAAGGATATCTAGACAGTCAACAAGTGAGGGAAACACCCTATGAGAAGACTTAAGCGTGATCCGTTGGAAAGAGCATTTTTACGCGGATATCAATATGGCGTTCATGGCAAATCCCGTGAGCTTTGCCCATTTACTCTACCGTCGGTACGCCAAGCCTGGATCAACGGCTGGCGAGAAGGACGTGGCGACAACTGGGACGGTATGACTGGCACTGCGGGCATCCACAGACTCAACGAACTTCACGCCGTCGGCTAATCAAGGGCTTTTAATTCCGACATCACCACGAATACGCAACGACTTAACCACGCACGCCCTATCCAGGCGGCGGGCTTCGGCCCAGGGGGCTCCTTTTGAGGAGCCCTTTTTTATTCTCGCGAACAGGCTTGCCGCGTGTTGGGTTGCGCGGCAGGCCCGGACACCGGGCGCTGCATCTCTGGGCTTATTGGGGCTGCTGCGCAGCCCAACGCGGGGCAAGCCCGCTCGCCACAATGGCGTCCACCGACTCACGGATCAGCGCCGGGCCTTTATAGATGAAGCCCGAGTAGAGTTGCACCAGGCTTGCGCCAGCGGCGATTTTCTCGGCCGCGTGTTTGCCTTCGGTAATACCGCCTACCGCGATGATCGGCAGCCGCCCTGCCAGCTCGGCAGCCAGCACCTTGACGATGTGCGTGCTCTTGTCACGCACCGGCGCGCCCGACAAGCCGCCCGCCTCATCCCCATCGGCCAGGCCTTCGACACCGACACGGCTCAAGGTGGTGTTGGTCGCGATTACCGCGTCCATGCCTGAATCAACCAGGGCCTGGGCCACCAGCACGGTTTCTTCATCGCTCATGTCCGGGGCAATCTTGATTGCCAACGGCACGCGCTTGCCATGACGCACGGCCAGGTCTTCCTGGCGCTGACGCAGGGCTTCGAGCAATTGCTTGAGCGAGTCGCCGAACTGCAGGCTGCGCAGGCCCGGGGTGTTGGGCGAACTGACGTTGACGGTGACATAGCTGGCGTGGGCGTAGACCTTGTCCAGGCAGATCAGGTAATCATCGACCGCGCGTTCTACCGGGGTATCGAAGTTCTTGCCGATATTGATCCCCAGGATGCCCTTGTACTTCGCCGCTTGAACTCGCGACAGCAGATGATCGACACCGAGGTTGTTGAAGCCCATGCGGTTGATGATCGCCTCGGCTTCCGGCAGGCGGAAAATTCGGGGCTTGGGGTTACCTGGCTGAGGCCGTGGGGTCACAGTGCCGATTTCGACAAAGCCGAAACCCAACTGCGCAAAGCCATCGATAGCGGCGCCGTTCTTGTCCAGGCCAGCAGCCAAGCCGACCGGGTTGGGGAACTCCAGGCCCATCACCGAGACCGGCATTTTCGCCGGAGCCTTGCATACCAGGCCATTGAGCCCAAGACGCCCACCGGCACCGATCAAGTCCAGCGACAGATCGTGGGAGGTTTCCGGGGAGAGTTTGAACAACAGCTGGCGGGCCAGGGTATACATGGGCGGGCTAGACTCGGATGGCGGCGAAAGGTGGCGCCGATTATAGCCGGGCTGACGGGCTACGCGCGAGGCATGCCGCCCAAACATCAATAGCGCTGCGTGACCAGGGCTTCATAACGCGTCCAGATTTTTTCCGCATAGCGCAGGCGCAATGCCTCGCGCTGCGGCCCGGGCCCGGGTCCCACATTGTAGGAACCCACGGCTGTCCAGTTGTAGCCAAAGCGCTGGATGAACTCGGCAAGAATCGAAGCCCCCACCTCGACTGACAGGCATGGCTCACTCAACAAGCGCTCCTCGGTAATCCCCTGTTTGAGCAAGCGAGGCAAATGGATGCTGTTGATCTGCATCAGCCCGATATCCCGAGTGCCATTACGGTTGGCAGGGCTGATCACGTCCGCACGGTAACCCGATTCCACGTCGGCGATAGCCTGCAGCAATTCCGGCTCGATACCATAACGACTGGCCGTTTCTTCCCAGCAATAGGCGAGGGCCCGATGGCTGCTCATCAACAGGCCGAGCAGCAAGCCCTTGATGCACAACCTAAGCATGTTTTATCCGCTCATGCCCTGACTGCACAGGGCTGACTTGACCGCAGGCCGAGCACACCTGCTCCATCCCGCCTGGAGCTTGCGCCTCAAGCCTGACCGGACAGGTGAAGCGGTACCCGCGACCGTAGATCGTCTTGATGAACCCCTTGTCGGTCCCCAGGTATTTGCGCAGTGAATAAATGCAGCGGGTCAGCGACTCCTCGGCCACCTCTCCCTGGGGCCATGCCAGTTCCAACAAGCGATCCTTGGTCATCAACACGCCGCCGGAAGCCAGCAGCAGGCGCAAAACGTGCCACTCCTTTGGCGGCAACTGAACATCCGCGTGCTCGCCAGTCAGACGACCATCGCCGTGCAGGGTCCATTGAGCGAAAACCAGGGGAGTCCTCGTCAATTGATTACCCACGACGGCCATACCTACCTCGGCATTCAACAGCTGACATTCAAGTCCCTATTTCGAGTAATGGCGCCTACGCCCACGGCACGACTATAAAAACCTGCCTCATGGCTAACGCTAGGAAAAAGCCCGTACATTCCGCGACTTTCGTAACCTCCACGTCAGACATTTCTCTATCCAGCCCAACCAGGCGCCCATTCCTGGTACACCTCATGCAGCTCCACCCCTAACCTGTCCTCCAATTGCACCAATTCGCCCAAGGCCAGTAACTGGCCGTTAACCCGTACTTCCACGCAGTGAATGATCTCGGGCGCCAAGGGCAACACCTTCCCTGGGGCGAACGCTGCCAGGCGCCTGCGGCTGATCAGTTGTTCCTGCAGTAGGATTTCCAGATGCATGGGGTAACGCCTTATTCATGGTGAGATATCACGACCCGGGCGCACAAAAGCACGTTGCACTCGCTCGTATTGCGACGCTGTCAACGGAGGTGGCCCGACACCCCCTGCCAGCGTCTTCACCTCGCTGCCCACGGCCTGCGCCTGAATGACAAACAGGCGTACTTCGGCCCTGCGCATCGGCCCCGTACCACGCCGCTGCTCCCCGGTATCGCGGCGAAACACGCCCAGCCACAACCGTTTGCCTGGCTCGACACGCACCACACTGCCCACGCCCACTTGCCCGACCGCAGTGGGCCTGGCGTGCCGTCCGGCTTGGGTCATCGGGCGGCCGTCCTCAATGTCGATGAGCATCTCGATCTGGTTGGCCTCGGCAAAACGTGGCAAGACACTGACCTGGGTGGCGTAACGCACCGGTTTCCAGCTCGCCTCTTCCTCACCGGGGGCCGGCAGGTAGAACGTGTAGTTGTCCTGGAACACTGCCGGCACATTCTCCTGGGTCATCATCACCGGCAACGTCACCACCCTCGCCCGCCGTTTACGCTCCAGCGCCGCGATGTGCGCCATCAAGCGGTTATCATCCGAGGGCTTCAGGAGTTGAGTGGTCATTGGCCTGGCGTTGTCATCCCCGGCCAGGCCGAGCTTTTTCAATTCATCCTGGTCGACGTCCACCAGCCACAGCGAAACCTCGATCGACCGCTTGGGCAGGTCCAGTTCCGCCACCAGTGCCTGGATGAAGCTCACCTGCGCAGGCTTGCCCTTGATCAGCAGGCTGTTGGTATCCGGGTACGCGATGACGGCAAGGCTCTTGTCTGCCAGTGCCCCCTTCAGTTCACTGGACAGCACGGACTCGATCATCGACGCCATCCCCGGCACGGTGACGGGCCGGTCGCTGGAGCCGTACTGCCGGTCCGCCACCGCACTGTTGAGCACCTGGACCACGCCGAATGCCTGGGTCCCCACACGCAGGTCAGCCCTTTGCCGATCCATCATCCGGGCCAGGTGCAGCACCTGGTCGACATAGCTCGGTGGTCCGGACACATAGAATGTCCGCCCACCACTCGCGCGCAGCGGATAGCGTGACTCGTCGAGACCCGAGCGGCGCATCAGGGCGCGCAGCCTGTCGATGGAAATGTGCCGTAACGTCACCGCGGAGCTTTTGGCCTCGCCAGCGTCATAGACGTACAGCACTTGCCCGTCGCTGTACCAGATCAGCCCCTGCTGCAACGCAAGCGCCTCCAGGGTCTGCTGGGGTGCATCGAGGTCGAGCACCCCGCTGAAACGTTTGCGCGCGACCTCGCGGCTGACGACGATGGGCAGGCCCAAAGGCAACGACAGCGCGGTAAACACGGTATGCAGGCTGTCATCCTGCGCCTGGTAGTGCTCGCCCCAGGCAACCACATTGGCCAGCATCAGTGCGGCCAACAGGAGCCAGCGGCAACACCGTAGGCGTGGGATCGTTGCGGGAAAGTCAGCGTGCACCGTGGGGGTTCCTGGGTGGGCCTGGCATTGAGATTGCGGCCATACTGAAAGCCAGGCCGGTTTCAATCTTGATGGAAAGTTGACGGCAGACTGCGCCTGCCAGCCCGTGGCATGTGCCTTGCTTGGAACTCTGTATCAGAGCGCACACCAATGGTGGAGTGCGCTTACGGACAAAGGCGTCGTTACCCGCAATGGCTTGCAGCGCCATCTGAGGGAACGGCGCTTTTTTGTGAACGAAAAGGTAGGTGTTGATGAACGATTCGGTAGGCAGCAGCCCGGCGAGCGACCCGCTGGCCTGGGTCAACGGCAGCGATGCCCCGGAGAAAAGCAGCCTCGACCTGGGCTTCATGGCCTTGAGCGATTGCGCATCGCTGGTGGTGGCTGCCACCCAGGGCTTCGCTCAACCTTACGGACTGACCCTGAACCTCAAGCGCCAAAGCTCGTGGGCCAACCTGCGCGACAAACTGGTCAGCGGTGAACTGGATGCCGCCCACAGCCTTTATGGGCTGATCTATGCAGTGCACCTGGGCATCGGCGGCGTCGCGCCCACCGACATGGCGGTGCTGATGGGGCTCAACCAGAACGGCCAGAGCATCAACCTGTCCCACGGCTTGCAGCAGCAAGGCGTGATCACTCCTGAAGCGCTCGACCGCCACGTGCACCAAAGCCGAACAAAACTCACCTTCGCCCAGACCTTTCCTACCGGCACCCACGCCATGTGGCTGTATTACTGGCTGGCAAGCCAGGGCATTCATCCATTGCAGGATGTGGACAGCGTCGTGGTTCCTCCCCCGCAAATGGTTGCGCACCTGCAGGCGGGACGCATCGACGGCTTCTGCGTCGGCGAGCCCTGGTGCGCCAGCGCGGTCAAGCAGAACCAGGGGTTCACCCTGGCGACCACCCAGGCGATCTGGCCGAACCATCCGGAAAAGGTCCTCGGCTGCACCCAGGCCTTTGTCGATCAATACCCCAACACCGCCCGCGTGTTGGTGATGGCGATCCTGGAGGCCAGCCGCTTTATCGAGCAGAACAATGAAAACCGCCGCTCCACCGCGCAGTTGCTCAGCGGCCGCGAGTACCTCGATGCGCCACTCGACTGCATCGAACCGCGCCTGCTGGGCGCTTATGACGACGGCCTGGGCAACCAGTGGCAAGACCCCCACGCCCTGCGTTTTTTTGCCGGTGGCGAGGTCAACCTGCCCTACCTCTGCGATGGCATGTGGTTCATGACCCAGTTCCGGCGCTGGGGCCTGCTACGCGAAGATCCCGACTACCTGGGCGTGGCCCGCCAGGTGCAACAACTGGCGCTGTATCGCCAGGCCGCCGATGCCTTGGGTATCACTGATAACGGCCAGGACATGCGCAGCAGCCAACTGATCGACGGCAAAATCTGGGACGGCTCCGACCCCGCGGGCTACGCGCGCAGCTTCCGCCTGCACGCCATGGCTGATCATGCCAGCCGCCATGCCTTGCGCTGAGAGGAGGCCCCCAATGCTGCGAATCCTGTTGATCAACGACACCCCGCGCAAGGTCGGCCGCCTCAGGGCGGCGCTGATCGAGGCCGGTTTTGAGGTGATCGATGAGTCCGGCCTGACCATCGACCTGCCGGCGCGCGTCGAAACGGTGCGCCCGGACGTGATCCTGATCGATACCGAGTCGCCGGGCCGCGATGTGATGGAGCAAGTGGTGCTGGTCAGTCGCGACCAGCCCAGGCCGATCGTGATGTTCACCGACGAGCACGACCCGAATGTGATGCGCCAGGCGATCAAGTCCGGGGTCAGCGCCTACATCGTCGAAGGTATCCAGGCCCAGCGCCTGCAACCGATCCTCGACGTGGCCATGGCGCGTTTCGAAAGCGACCAGGCCTTGCGCGCCCAGCTGCAGGCGCGTGACCAGCAGTTGGCCGAGCGCAAGCGCATCGAGCTGGCCAAGGGCATGCTGATGAAAATGAAGGCGTGCAATGAAGAAGAGGCCTACACCTTGATGCGCCGCCAGGCCATGAGCCGCCAGCAGAAGCTGATTCAGGTGGCAGAGCAGATTATCGCCATGAACGAGCTGCTCGGCTGATGTGGCGCAGCTCTTGCTAAAGAATCATCACAGGTAGCCAACGGCGGTTGCCCCTCCACGACAAAGACGTCGCACACCCGGTTTGCCCTCGCGAACCCGGTGGCGGCGTTTTTTCGTTTTGTCCCCCTTTTCCGGGGCAAGGTGGGGCGGCCTTAGCCGGCTGTTCCATCACCAGGCCTTTTTACAAGACTCCCAACCGTTGAGGTGCGTGATGAAATCAAGCTTCTGGAAATCCGGGCACACCCCGACCCTGTTTGCCGCGTTCCTGTATTTCGACCTGAGCTTCATGGTCTGGTACCTCCTGGGTCCACTGGCGGTGCAAATTGCAGCCGACCTGCACCTGACCACTCAACAACGCGGCCTGGTCGTCGCGACTCCGATCCTCGCGGGTGCAGTACTGCGCTTCCTGATGGGCATGCTGGCCGACAAGCTGTCGCCCAAGACCGCCGGACTGATCGGCCAGGTGATTGTGATTGCCGCGTTGTTTGGCGCCTGGAAACTCGGCATCCACAGTTACGAGCAAGCGTTGCTGCTTGGGGTGTTCCTCGGCATGGCTGGCGCATCGTTCGCCGTGGCGCTGCCGTTGGCGTCGCAGTGGTATCCGGCTGAACACCAGGGCAAGGCCATGGGCATTGCCGGTGCCGGCAACTCGGGCACGGTGTTCGCCGCCCTGCTCGCCCCGGTGCTGGCAGCTGCGTTTGGCTGGAGCAACGTGTTCGGTTTTGCCTTGATTCCACTGGTGCTGACCCTGGTGGTCTTCGCCTGGCTGGCGCGCAATGCGCCGCAGCGGCCGCAAGCCAAATCCATGGCTGACTATTTCAAGGCACTTGGCGACCGCGACAGCTGGTGGTTCATGTTCTTCTACAGCGTGACCTTTGGCGGCTTCATCGGCCTGGCCAGCGCCCTGCCCGGCTACTTCAACGACCAGTATGGCCTGAGCCCGGTAACGGCCGGCTACTACACCGCGGCCTGCGTGTTCGGCGGCAGCCTGATGCGCCCGTTGGGCGGCGCCCTGGCGGATCGCTTCGGCGGAATCCGCACCTTGCTGGGCATGTACAGCGTGGCGGCGATCTGCATCGCGGCGGTCGGCTTCAACTTGCCCAGTTCCTACGCGGCGCTCGCCTTGTTTGTCTGCACCATGCTTGGACTGGGCGCCGGAAATGGCGCGGTATTCCAACTGGTGCCGCAACGTTTCCGGCGCGAAATCGGCGTGATGACCGGCCTGATCGGCATGGCCGGCGGCATCGGCGGTTTCGCCCTGGCAGCGGGCATGGGTGCAATCAAGCAAGGCACCGGCAGCTATCAGATGGCCTTGTGGTTGTTCGCCAGCCTGGGTGTACTGGCCTGGTTCGGCCTGCACGGCGTCAAGCGGCGCTGGAGAACCACCTGGGGTTCGGCCGCCGTGACCGCCGCACGCGTCTGATGAGCCTGCGACTGAGCGTCGCCCACGCCAGCGTCATCGGCCCTAGGGCGGAAAACCAGGACGCCCTGCGCGTCGTCACCCCCGTGGCGGAACTGGCGGCGAGCAAAGGCTACCTGTGTGCCATCGCCGACGGGGTGAGCCAGTGCGCCGATGGCGGCCTGGCCGCGCGCTCGACCGTGCAGGCCCTGGCCCTGGACTACTACGCCACGCCGCCGACCTGGGGCGTGGCTCAGTCTCTGGAGCGCTTACTGTTGGCGCAGAACCGCTGGCTACAGGCCAATGGCGGTGGCCAGCCCTTGCTCACGACCCTCAGCGCCCTGGTGTTTCGCGGGCAACGTTTTACCCTCGCCCATGTCGGCGATTGCCGGGTGTACCGCTGGCTGGACGGCGAGTTGCAGCGCATCAGCGAAGACCACGTCTGGGAGCAGCCGGGTATGCAGCATGTGCTCAAACGTGCGCTGGGCCTGGATCAACACCTGGTGGTGGACTTCCTGGACGGCCAATTGCGCGAAGGCGAGTGCTTTGTGCTGCTCAGCGACGGCGTATGGGCAACCCTGGGCGATCACAGCATCCGTGCGATCCTGCGCGAACAAACCGACCTGGACTGGGCGGTCAACACGCTGGTGAATACTGCGCACCTGGCAGGCAGCCAGGACAATGCCAGCGCCCTGCTGGTGCGCATCGACACCCTCGGCGCAGCCACCCTCGGCGATGCGCTGGTGCAGTTGCAGCAATGGCCACTGCCCCCGCCCTTGAAAGCCGGGCAGCAGTTCGAGGGCTGGCAAGTGGAAAGCGTGCTCGCGCACAGCCGACAATCCGTGCTGTACCGTGTGCGCGATGCGCAGCAGCAACCCTGGCTGCTGAAAACCCTGCCGCTGAATCGCGACGATGACCACGACGCCGGACAGGCACTGTTATCCGAGGAGTGGTTTTTGCGCCGCGTGGCCGGTCGCGCATTTCCTGAAGTGCACACCGCCAGCGCGCGTCAGCATCTGTATTACGTCATGCGCGAATACCCGGGACACACCCTGGCCGAACTGTTCAAGCAACATGGTCCATTGCCGTTGGCGCAGTGGCAATCGGTGGCCGAACGCTTGCTGCGCGCGGTAGGCATGCTGCACCGGCGACAGATCCTGCACCGCGACATCAAGCCGGAAAACCTGCTGCTGGGCGACGACGGTGAGCTGCGCGTGCTGGATTTCGGCCTGGCCTACTGCCCGGGACTCTCGGAAGATCGTGCTCACGCACTGCCAGGCACCCCGAGTTTCATCGCCCCCGAGGCATTCAATGGTGAGCGCCCTACGGCTCAACAGGATTTATACAGCGTCGGTGTGTGCCTGTATTACCTGCTGACCGGGCATTATCCCTACGGTGAAATCGAAGCCTTCCAAAGACCCCGATTCAATCAGGCCGTCAGCGCCAGCCGCTATCGCCCCGATCTGCCGGACTGGCTACCCCTCAGCCTGGAGCGAGCCGTGGCCGCCCAGCCTGCGCAACGTTATGAAACCGCCGAGGAATGGTTGTTGACGCTGGAACAGGCCGATCGTCGCGAGCTGAGTGTTCGCCCCAGGCCGCTGTTGGAGCGAGAGCCGCTGAAGGTCTGGCGGACGTTGGCGCTGCTGTCGCTGCTGATCAACCTGGTGCTGCTGTATGGACTTTTTCACGGCTGATGCCAAATCGCAGGCGAAAAAAAGCCCGGCCTAAGCCGGGCTTTTTTCTACCACTCAGTAATTACTGAGCTTGAGCTTCAACCGACGCTTCTACGCGACGGTTAACAGCACGACCAGCTTCAGTTGCGTTGTCAGCAACTGGGCGGGATTCGCCGTAACCTACTGCGGTGATGCGGCTAGGAGCCACGCCGTCTTTAACCAGGACTTGCTTAACAGCGTCAGCACGACGCTGGGACAGCTTCTGGTTGTAGGCGTCTGGACCTACGGAGTCAGTGTGACCAGCAACTTCTACGTTGGTAGCTGGGTACTGAGCCATGAAGTCGGCCAGGTTTTTCACGTCGCCGTAGCTGTTAGGCTTAACAACGGACTTGTCGAAGTCGAACTTCACGTCCAGCTCAACACGAACAACCTGAGCAACTGGAGCTTCTGGCTCTGGAGTTGGCTCTGGAGCTGGAGCTGGGGTAGGAGCTGGAGCGGCTGCGCCAGCGTTACCGCCGAAGTTTACGCCCAGGCCAACCAGTGCGGAGTAGTCCCACTTGCCGTTGTCCAGACCGTAGTCAGCTTCAACACCGGCACGAGCGTACAGGTTGTTGGTGAAGTAGTACTTCACGCCAGTACCAACGGTAGCGAAGGTAGTCTGGTCGCGACCGCTGTGGCCGTCAGCCTGAACGTTGGTACGGCTCTGGTGACCGAAACCGCCTTCTACGTATGGACGCAGGCTGTCTACGCCAGCTTGACCGAAGTGATACTGGGCAACCAGGCTGCCGGTATCGCCTTTGATCTTCTGGTTACCAGTACCGTCGTTCGAACGGGTGTGGTTGGTCTTGTCGTAGGACAGGTTCAAGGACAGGTCGTCGGTCAGGAAGTAACCGATGCGAGCGCCAGGATTGAAGCCGTCTTCGATGTGCTTGACGCTATCGTTGTACTGCTTCTTGTAGAACAGCTCGCCTTCAACTGCGCCTTGGCCTTGTGCCAGAACGCCGAAAGAAGTAGCGGCAATAAGAGAACCAATGGCCAAGCCCAAGGTGTTTTTCAGTTTCATCCGTTAAATCCCCATCTGGTGATTGTAAAGCAGTCCCACAAACCGGGGGACAACTCGGCGACAAGTCTAACAGAACTTGCCTACACGTAAGAGATATTTGCCACGCACTAAGTTTCAGTCTCGCCCGCAAATTTCTCACGTAATTTATCTAGAGCACGTTTGTAACGCATTTTTGTAGCACTCAAACCCATGTGCATGATGTCGGCGATTTCCTGAAATTCAAGCTCTGCGACAAATCGTAGCACCAGAATTTCACGGTCAATCGGGTTCACATGCACCAACCAGCGATCGAGCCCGCCCTTCTCCTCGGGTGCCGGCGCCTTTTCTTCAGACGCTTCCTCAAGGGGGTCCAGACTCAAGGCGTCCATCAAGCGACGCTTTCGCCGTTCCTTCCGATACTGCGTGATGCACTCGTTGTACGTGATGCTGTATAGCCATGTCTTGAACTTCGATTTGCCCTCGAAGTTCTTCAGGCCGTACAGCACCTTGAGCATCACTTCCTGACAGACATCATCCGCATCTCTATCGTTCCCTAAATACCTTGAACAAACGTTGAACAAAGTGCGTTGATATCTGCGCATCAATTCTTCGTACGCGCGAGTTACGTGAAACAGCTCCGTGTGCGAGCGCGCGACCAACTCCTCATCAGAGAGCTCACGGGGGTCATAGCGCGTGGACAGCGTTTGGGCTTTATTCAAAACAAGTCGTGCCGACAGTCAGGTCAATGTCCGCCACAGCCCGGTCAGCCGGGTTTGCGGCGGCGTACATTAGCAGGGTTTGCCGGATTAGCGGCTACTGACCTGCTGCTCCAGGAGAATCCGATTGGACAGCGACACCAGGTCGCCGTCATCGGTCAGCACTGTTGTCTTGACTGTGCCGATCTCCTCGATTTGCCCTTCGACCTCGCCTACACGCACCTGTTGCCCTACCTGATACAACTCACGCACATAGATTCCCGCAAGAATCTGCCCGGCAATTTCCCGGCTTCCCAACCCCATGGCCAGCGCAACGGCCAGACCAACGGTAATCAAAACAATCACAATCACGTGGTTGAGCAGGTCAGTCTTGACCTCCAACTGGCTGATCGCGACCGAAATACTGATGATGATCACCAGCCCCTGGGCGATACGCCCCAGGCCAGCAGCATAGTCCAACCCCACGCCTTCGGCGGCGCCGCGCACCAGCCCATTGGCCAGTTGCGCCAGCAAAACACCTACCAGCAGTACCAGCGCGCCGCCAAAAACCTTCGGCAAATACAGCGCCAGCATGTCGAGCGTAGCTGAAACTCGCTCAAGTCCAAGTGATTGGGCCGCGGAAACCAGAAAAATCAGCAAAACGAACCAATAGACGATCTTGCCGATCAGGGTAGAGATCGGCACCTGCAGCCCGGCACGGCCCAACAGCTTGGTCAGGCCCGTGCCTGCCATCAAGCGATCCAGGCCCAATTTCGCAAGCAATTTGGACAGCAGGGTGTCGAGCAGCTTGGCCACGACAAAGCCCAGCAATACCAGGACCAGGGCACCAAACAGGTTGGGAATGAAATTCGCCACCTTGGTCCACAATGCGGTCATCGCGGTGACCAGGCTCTGGGTCCAGAGATCAAGTTCCATATTCAATCAGCCTTATCAGCAGTGCGAGCAAGAGGTTTACGACGGGAAACCGGTGATACGTGGGCCGAACCGTTGTTCAGGGCCATCATCAACGCCGGCAGCCAACGGCCGAGCAGACCGAACAAGTCCCCCGCCCCCACCTGACGGTTGGCGGTTTTCAACACGCGGCCCAGGCAGGCGTCGTCGTCACGGTTGGACGGCGACGCATTGAGCATGTCACGCAAAGACTGTTCGAACGGATCGTGCATAAAGACCTCTCGCAAGTGTTTTAAAAGACGAGGGTAAAATTCTTGGGGTCACATAGGACCCTTCCTACGTTCAGGTCATATTCAGCTCAAACCCAGCGCAATCGTCGAAATAGCCACCATTGTCCGAGCGCGACCGACACCATCAACAGGCACGCAATCACGAATCCATAGGGGCTGGCGGAGAACGGTATCCCGCCAACATTTATACCCAACAAACCGGTCAGGAAACTCATCGGCAGGAAGATCCCGGTGATGATTCCGAAGCGATACATGGTGCGGTTCATGCGTACGCTCAAGCGCCGGTCTTCGGTCTCAAGCACAAGCCCCACGCGCTCCCGGGTCAATTCGAGCTCTTCCAGGTAGCGGGTCAGGCTGTTGTTCAATTCGTTCCAGTAGTCGGCATCGTCATCACAAAACCACGGCAACCTGATCCGCGTAAGCTGGGCAAAAATTTCCCGCTGCGGCGACAGGAATCGCTTGAGCCCGGCCGCTCGGCGGCGGATCTGCAAGACGCTGCCATGCTCCGGCGTGTACCGTTCGTCGGTATCGAGTTTTTCTTCCTCGGCATCGACGATTTCCGACAAGTCCGTGACCAGATCCTGGACCTTGTTTGTCAGGTACTGCGCCATATAAAGGATGAGTTCCGACGCGGTTTTCGGCCCCTTGCCATCCCCCAACTGCACCAGCAGTTCGTCAGTGGCGCGCAGCGGGCGCAAACGCAACGAAATCACCCGACTGGCGGCCGCAAAGATGCGCACCGACACCATGTCTTCTGGCTCAGCCCCCGGGTTGAGGTTGATCCCGCGCAGGAACAGCAGCAATTCCGAGTCCGGCAGCGGCAACAGGCGCGGGCGGGTGTTCTCCTCCAACAACAGGTCACAGGCAAACTCGCTCAAGCCGCTGGATTTGCGCAGCCAGGTCTGGGTTTGCGGGTGACTGCGGTCCCAGTGCAGCCACAGGCTTTCCTGGGGCTGCAGTTGCAAGTCGTCGAGCTCAGTCCGGGCAATCGAACGCGCACCGCCTTTACCGTCCAGCACCAGGGCATGCACCAGCCCCCACTGCGCGTTTTCTTCCTCGAACATCCTTACCCCTGTCGTCTATTGCGGTTTATTCAGGCATTTTCAGCGGGCTTGGCGAGACGATCACACCATTGTTGTCCGCATAGATGTACTCGCCCGGGCGGAACGTCACACCGGCAAAGGTGACCACCACGTTCAAGTCGCCGATGCCGCGCTTGTCGGTCTTCATCGGATGGCTGGCCAGGGCCTGTACCCCCAGGTCGGTCTGGGCGATAACGTCGACGTCACGGATGCAGCCGTAGATCACCAGCCCTTCCCAACCGTTTTTCGCGGCTTTTTCGGCGATCATGTCGCCCAGCAGCGCGCGGCGCAGGGAACCGCCGCCGTCCACCACCAGCACCTTGCCAGCGCCCGGCTGGTCGGCCTGCTCCTTGACGAGGGAGTTATCTTCGAAGCACTTGATGGTGACAATCTCGCCACCGAAAGAGTCTCGGCCGCCGAAATTGCTGAACATCGGCTCGACCACCTGCACCAGGTCCGGGTAGGCGTCGCACAAGTCGGGGGTCACGTAATGGTTCATTGAAAAATTCCTTTCCGTCAAAGAAGTGTCTTTCGAAAGAAGCACGGGCCGAAGCAGGTGCGAAACATCCCATCCGCCTGGCCGCAACGCAATAGCCACTGCGCGACTGAATATGACCAGAAGCGTTTACCGCGTCATATCTTAGCCGCAACCACACACGAGTGAAACGCCCTTGGCAGAGCGTTGCGTCAAACGCTGGCCGCGACCTCGGCCGGGGCGCCGAACAACGGTGTCAGCGGATCTTTCAGCCATTGCGCCACCAGCGGCCACACTTCTATTTGTGCGGCTTTGCTGACCAGCATCTCCACATGCCCGAAATCACCGGTAAAACCTTGCTGACGCCCCAGGCACAGGTACTGGCGATGCTGCGAACCGATTTGTTCGAACAACTTGCGGCAGGCCCAATCGGGGTCCTGGTGGTCGCCTGCAGCACTGACGGCCAGCAGCGGCACGTCAACGTCGGCCAGGCCTTTCCACCAATCCTGCTTGCCTTCGCCAAAGCGGCCAAACAGGCCATTCCAACGCATGGCTTCGACCAGCACGCCTGCCGGCTCGTCCTCCGGGCCGCGCTTGAGCCGCGAGCCGGACAGTTGACCAAAACGCCTGAGCAGCAAACGGCCGGTCCACTCCACCGGCGGGATTTTCAACGGCCAGTGGGTGCGACTGACCTGACAGCCAAACAGGGCCACCGAGGCCACCGCCGGCGCGCCAAGATGCTGCCCGCCGAGGGCCGCCGCCAGAGTCGTGCCGCCGAGGGAGTGGCCGATCCAATGCGGGATCTGCGCACTTTGCTCGCGCACAAACGCACCAATCGCCGGCAAATCGTAACGCGCGTAATCGGCGACGCGGTTCCTGGCGTAGTCGTGATTGCGCCGCGACAGCCCATGGCCGCGCATTTCCGGGATCCACACGTCGAATCCCTGGCGCGCCAGGTAAGCCCCCAGGCCGATCCCTTTGGGCGAATACCAGAAGCGCCGATTGGAAAAACTGCCATGCAACAAAATGACCGGGATGCCCCGGTTTTCCGGGACATCGGCCAAGCCCAAACGGGTAACGGCCAACTCGACGGTACCGTCGGGGCTGTTGCCGGGTTTGAGGCGATACACATCTTCACTCAGGTCGCCACGACGTTCAGCGCTGATCAAGGCGACGGGAAACAGATTGCTGCTGCTTTGCATAATGCTCTTGCACAAAAAAGGGCGGCGTCCGGAAGGAGTTCCGCCCTGCACAGATAAGAATGCCGGTCACCCTTGACGGGTGACCGGCACTTTTGACGTATCGACCTTAAGCCGAAGCTTGGCCTTCGGCCAGGAAGAACCAGGTTTCCAGCACGGAATCGGGGTTCAGCGAGACGCTTTCGATGCCCTGCTCCATCAGCCATTTGGCCAGGTCAGGGTGATCGGAAGGGCCTTGGCCGCAAATCCCGATGTACTTGCCGGCCTTGTTGCAGGCCTGGATGGCGTTGGCCAACAGCTTCTTGACGGCCGGGTTACGCTCATCGAACAGGTGGGCGATGATCCCGGAGTCGCGGTCCAGGCCCAGGGTCAGCTGGGTCAGGTCGTTGGAACCGATGGAGAAACCGTCGAAGAATTCCAGGAACTCCTCGGCCAGGATCGCGTTGGACGGCAATTCGCACATCATGATGACGCGCAGGCCGTTTTCGCCCCGGGACAAGCCATTTTCGGCCAGCAGATCCACCACCTGACTCGCCTCGCCCAAGGTGCGCACGAAGGGCACCATGATCTCGACGTTGGTCAGGCCCATCTCGTTACGCACGCGCTTGAGGGCGCGGCATTCGAGTTCGAAGCAGTCACGGAACGCTTCGCTGATGTAACGCGAGGCGCCACGGAAGCCCAGCATCGGGTTTTCTTCTTCTGGCTCGTAGAGCTTGCCGCCGATCAGGTTGGCGTATTCGTTGGACTTGAAGTCCGACAGCCGCACGATGACCTTTTTCGGGTAGAACGCCGCTGCCAGGGTGCTGATGCCTTCCACCAGCTTCTCGACATAGAAGCCCACCGGGTCGTTGTAGCCGGCGATGCGCTTGTCGACGCTTTCCTTGATGTCCAGCGGCAGGCCGTCGTAGTTCAACAGGGCCTTGGGGTGCACGCCGATCATGCGGTTGATGATGAATTCCAGGCGGGCCAGGCCCACACCGGCGTTCGGCAACTGCGCGAAGTCGAAGGCGCGGTCCGGGTTGCCGACGTTCATCATGATCTTGAACGGCAGGTCAGGCATGGCGTCGATGGAGTTTTGCTTGATGTCGAAGCCCAGTTCGCCTTCGAAGATGAAACCGGTGTCGCCTTCAGCGCAGGACACGGTCACGCCCTGGCCGTCCTTGAGCAGTTGGGTCGCGTTGCCGCAACCCACTACCGCAGGAATCCCCAGCTCACGCGCGATGATCGCCGCGTGGCAGGTACGCCCGCCACGGTTGGTGACGATGGCGCTGGCACGCTTCATCACCGGCTCCCAGTCCGGGTCGGTCATGTCGGAAACCAGCACGTCGCCTGGCTGGACTTTGTCCATCTCGGACACGTCCTTGATGATCCGCACCTTGCCGGCGCCGATGCGCTGGCCGATGGCACGGCCTTCCACCAGCACGGTGCCGGTTTCCTTGAGCAGGTAGCGTTCCATGACGTTGGCCGAAGTGCGGCTTTTCACGGTTTCCGGACGTGCCTGCACGATGTACAGCTTGCCGTCGTCACCGTCCTTGGCCCATTCGATGTCCATCGGGCACTTGTAGTGCTTCTCGATGATCATCGCCTGCTTGGCCAGCTCGCTGACTTCAGCGTCGGTCAGGCAGAAGCGCGCGCGCTCGGCCTTGTCGACTTCAACGGTTTTCACCGAGCGACCGGCCTTGGCCTCGTCGCCGTAGATCATCTTGATGGCCTTGCTGCCCAGGTTGCGGCGCAGGATGGCCGGGCGACCCGCTTCGAGGGTGCCCTTGTGTACGTAGAATTCGTCGGGGTTGACCGCGCCTTGTACGACGGTTTCGCCCAGGCCGTAGGCGCCGGTGATGAACACCACGTCACGGAAACCCGATTCGGTGTCCAGGGTGAACATCACGCCGGCGGTGCCGGTTTCCGAACGCACCATGCGCTGCACGCCGGCAGACAGGGCCACCAGCTTGTGGTCGAAACCCTGGTGCACGCGGTAGGAAATGGCGCGATCGTTGAACAGCGAGGCGAACACTTCCTTGGCCGCGCGGATCACGTTTTCCACGCCACGGATATTAAGGAAGGTTTCCTGCTGGCCGGCGAAGGAGGCGTCCGGCAAGTCTTCGGCGGTGGCCGAGGAGCGCACGGCAACCGCCATGTCCGGGTTGCCGGCCGAGAGCGTCGCGAAGGCGCTGCGGATTTCTTCGTTGAGCTTCTCGGGGAACTCGGCATCCATGATCCATTGGCGGATCTGGGCACCGGTCTTGGCCAGGGCGTTGACGTCATCGACGTCCAGAGCGTCCAGCGCGGCGTGGATCTGAGCGTTGAGGCCGCTCAGCTCAAGGAAATCGCGGTAAGCCTGGGCCGTGGTGGCGAAACCACCGGGCACCGACACACCAGCGCCTGCAAGATTACTGATCATCTCGCCGAGGGATGCGTTCTTGCCCCCCACGTGCTCTACATCATGGACGCCGAGCTTATCGAGGGAAACTACGTACTCTACCAAGGTGATCTCTCCACTTTCTGTGTTGGAAAAGCTCAGGACGCCGGCGGCTCAGTAGGAGCTAACGCCAGCGCTTGTGGCCTGGACCTGGAAAATAAGTGAGAATGCGGCCCACTGCGGGACGGCAAAATCGCGCCTATCATATCCAAGATTCGCCATCAGCTTAAGGCCCAGGGCTCAAATGAAACGATCTGCTTTCTTTATCTCCGACGGCACCGGCATTACAGCCGAAACACTGGGTCAAAGCCTGCTCGCGCAGTTCGAAAACATTACCTTCGCCAAATTCACGCGGCCCTACATCGACAGCGTGGATAAAGCGCGGGCCATGGTACAACAAATCAATCTGGCGGCTGAAAAAGACGGCTTTCGCCCGATCATTTTCGACACCATCGTCAATCAAGACATCCGTGAGATCCTCGCAACCTCCAATGGTTTCATGATCGACATCTTCTCGACCTTCCTGGCGCCACTGGAGCAGGAGTTGAGTGAACACTCCTCCTATTCGGTCGGAAAGTCCCATTCCATCGGGCATAACTCCAACTATATGGAGCGTATCGAGGCGGTGAACTTCGCCCTCGACAACGACGACGGCGCCCGCACGCACTACTACGACAAGGCCGACCTGATCCTGGTCGGCGTGTCGCGTTGCGGCAAGACCCCGACCTGCCTGTACATGGCCATGCAATTCGGCATCCGTGCGGCCAACTACCCGCTGACCGAGGACGACATGGAGCACCTGACGTTGCCCACCGCCCTGCGCGCCCATTCGCACAAGCTGTTTGGCCTGACCATCGACCCGGACCGCCTCACCGCGATCCGCAACGAACGCAAGCCCAACAGCCGCTACTCCAGCTATGCCCAGTGCGAATTCGAAGTGCGCGAAGTGGAAAATCTGTTCCGCCGCGAGAACATTGCGCATATCAATTCCACGCATTTCTCGGTGGAAGAGATTTCGGCGAAGATTTTGGTGGAGAAGGGCGTGGAACGGCGCTTCAAGTAATGACAGGCAGGCGCTGACTGTGGCGAGCGGGCATGCCCCGCGTTGGGCGGCGTAGCAGCCCCCATCATGATGAATGCGGAGTGTCAGACGGTCCTCAGCGACGGGTTTTGGGGCTGCCAGGCAGCCCAACGCGGGGCAAGCCCGCTCGCCACAAGGACCGCCGTCATCTACAGGTGAAAGCGCCCGCCGCCCTGCCCCAGCGCGGTGGCCAGCGCATCAAACCCCGCCCGCAACAGCTGATCCTCCCCCGACGTATTGCAGATGCTCGCGCGGATAAACTGCGGCACCGCCGTCTGTCCCACGGCAAAGGCCTCGGCGGTGGCGATCAGGTAGTTGTTCTGCTTGAGCTCCGCCTCGATTTCCGACGCGCGCCACGGCTCCGGCACTTCGATCCAGAAATGCGGGCTGTTCAGGTGGGTGCGGTATTGCAGGCCCGCCAACAAATCCTGCACCAACGCCTTGCGCCGGCTGATCTCATTGATCTGCTGGCGCAGCAGGTATTCCGCCGTGCCGTTCTCGATCCACTGGGTGGCCAGCTCCAGGGTCACCGGCGTGGCCATCCAACAAGTGGAACGCAACGCCGCCGAGATACGGCTGACCAGCGCCGGTGGCGCATGCACATAGCCCACACGCAGCCCGGCCGACACCGCCTTGCTCAAACTGCTGATCAAAATCGTACGCTCAGGGGCGAAATGACTGAGGGGTGGCGGCCGGTCTTCCACCAGGACGCCGTGGGCTTCGTCCTCGAGGATCAGCAGATTGTGTTCGCGGCACACCTTCACCAGCGCTTCGCGCCGCGCCACCGATAACACCGCCGTGGTCGGGTTCTGGATGGTCGGCGTGCAATACAGCGCCGACACCCGGTGATTACGACAGACTTCATCCAGCGCGCTCGGCAGCACACCTTCCTCATCCATCTCCAGGCCGATCAAGCGCACGCCGAGCATGCGCGCGGCGGTGATCAGCCCTGGGTAAGTAAGTTGTTCGGTCACCACCGTGTCGCCGGCGCGCAATAGCGCCATCATCGCGCAGAGCAGGCCATGCTGGCCGCCGTTGACGCAGATAACCTGTTCGGGGATCGGGTGAAAATCGCGCTGCACCAACCACTGCGCGCCCGCATCGCGATAACGCGGCAGGCCGGCATCCGGGGTATAGGCGCTGATGTCCTGGAGGAACTTGGCATTGGTCGACAGGGTTTGGAGGCTCTGGGCCAGGAAGGCGGTTTCCTGCCCCGGAATATGCATGTTGCGGCTCATGTCGAAGTACTGGCGCGGCTCCTCGCTGAAATTGCGAAAGCCTTCATCACGCTGGCGCTCCATCCCACGCTTGCGCACGAATGTGCCGTCACCCACCCGCGCCACTACCAGCCCGAGGCGTTCCAGTTCGCCGTAGGCCCGGCTGATGGTACCGATGGTCACCCCGAGATTGTCGGAAAGCACCCGATGGGGCGGCAGTTTTCGTCCGGGTTCAATCAAGCCTTCGAGGATGCCCCGTTCCATGACATCGGACAGGCGCTTGTACTTCACGCCCTGCCCGTTGGACAACCCCTCACGCATAATTGACACCATGTCAATATTTGTTTTGACAGCCATCTTTCGCCCTAATAGTGTGCTTTTACGGGTTCAATCGCCGAATTTTACAACTCATTACAAGCTCAATATAGAGTTCAATTTCGGCTCAGGGAAGCAATAAACGATGCCAATGTCCGCCGTTCTCGAAAACACCGCGAAAACAAAAACCCAAAAACAGTGGTTGGCCGCACTGGTCACCAGCGTGATGTTCCTGATCGTGTGCCTGAGCTGGGGCACCACTTGGCTGGGGATCAAGATTGCCGTGGAGAGCGTGCCGCCGCTGACCTCCGCCGGCCTGCGCTTCCTGATCGCCTTCCCGCTGTTCCTGTGTTTTGCCCTGGTACGCCGCGAGCCGATCCTGTTTCCCCGCGAGAGCCGCTGGTTCTTCGTGTTCGTGACGCTGTCCTACTTCAGCGTGCCGTACTACCTGCTCAACTACGGTGAAATGCACGTGTCGTCGGGCCTCACCGCCCTGCTGTTCAGCTGCATGCCGGTGTTTATCCTGATTTTCTCGGCGCTGTTCCTGCGCGAGCGCATCTACTTTTCCCAGGTCGTCGGCATCGGCATCGGTTTCGGCAGCCTCTACATGATTATCAAGAGCCAGGGCCTGCACCTGGACCACGCCGAGTTCTTCGGGGTGCTGGCAATTCTGACCGCCGCGATCATGCATGCCTTGTGCTACGTCATTACCAAGCAGAAAGGCAGCGCCATCAGCGTGATCACCTACAACACCCTGCCCATCGGCATCGCCGGGTTGATGCTGTTCGTGGCCGGCCTGTTTTTTGAAGCACCGACCTTCGATGCCATCACCCTGCGCTCCTGGAGCGCGCTGTTCTACCTGGGGCTGGTGGCGTCGGTGGGCGGCTTCATCGTGTATTTCATGCTGCTCAAGCGCTTGAGCCCGATCATTCTGTCGTTCGTGTTCATCATTTTCCCGGTGTTCGCGGTGATCATCGGCGCCTGGTACGAAGGCGTGGCGATTTCCCGCGACCTGATGCTGTACTCGGCCATCCTCCTGGCCGGCTTTGCGATCACCAAATTGCCGATTGAAAAACTCCTGGCCAAGAAAAATTGACCGGCCCGGCCCTCCCACCACAACGCGAGAGAAACATGGACGTCCTCCGCCCCCTTGCCCTCGAACAGATCTACGCCCACGCCAGCCGCAGCTACCCCGAGGAATGCTGTGGCTTCGTGTTTGCCGATGGCAGCGTGTACCTGGGCAGCAATATCCAGAATGAGCTGCACCGCAGGAACCCCGAGATGTATGCGCGCAGCGCCGCCAACGGCTACACGTTTTCAGTCGCCGATACGCTGCTGATGAACAAAGCGTTTCGCAGCGACAACCCGGTGGTGGTGATCTACCACTCCCATCCGGACGTTGGCGCCTATTTCAGCGACGAGGACCAGGACAAGGCCCTGTTCATGGGCGAGCCGATCTACCCGGTCAGTTACCTGGTGGTCGATGTCCGCCAGGGCCAGGCCCTGGGCTCCAAGCTGTTTGCCTGGGACGGCCAGCATTTCGCTCCTCACCCCTTCAACGACCTGCACACGGAGTTGTCCATGAACGCTGTCTCTTTCCCCGACATTCTGGTTCGCGTGGCCAAGCTGCCGGAATCGACCCTCGAGGGCACCGGATCGACATTGCGCGAAGTCATTGAAAACCTCTGCAGCAGCCACCCACAGCTGCGCCCGCACCTGTTTCACGAAGCCAACAACCAGCTCAAGGAACACTTCCTGTTTACCGCCGAGGAAGAACTGATCGGCGCCGATGACCGGTTGCCGGAGAAGGCCAGGATCGAAGTGCTGCTCGCCACGTCCGGCGGCATCGACGTCGACACCCTGAGTAATGAAGAAGTACAGCGTTACGTGCGCCACATCACCCTGCCCGGCGTCGGTCGCGAAGGCCAGTTGAACCTGAAAAAAGCCAAGGTGCTGATCATCGGCACCGGCGGCCTGGGCTCGCCCATCAGCCTGTACCTGGCGGCAGCTGGCGTCGGCACCCTGGGCCTGGTGGATTTCGACGTGGTGGAAAGCAGCAACCTGCAACGCCAGATCGTGCACGGCAACAGCACCCTGGGCATGCCCAAGGTCGAATCCGCCAGGCAGCGCCTGCAGGACCTCAACCGTCATATCCAGATCAACGCCCACGATACCGCCTTGACGGCCGACAACGCCCTGGAACTGGTCGGCGCCTATGACCTGGTGATCGACGGCACCGACAATTTCGACACTCGCTACCTGGTCAACGATGCTTGCGTGCAACTGGGCAAGCCGCTCGTATACGGTGCTATCTACCGTTTCGACGGGCAGATCAGCGTGCTCAACTATAAAGGTGGGCCGTGCTATCGCTGCCTGTTCCCCAGCGCCCCCCCGACGGAACTGGCCCCCAACTGCAGCGCCGGCGGGGTGATCGGCGTGCTGCCGGGGGTGGTCGGGATGATCCAGGCCACCGAGGCGATCAAATTGCTCATCGGCATCGGCGAGCCGCTGTCCGGCCGCTTGATGCGCTTCGATGCGCTGGCGATGAAGTTCAGCGAGATCCGTTTCAAGCGCCGCGCCGACTGTCCCTGCTGCTCCGAGCTGCGCCACACTGAAACCCGGGCGCCCGCGGTCTGTGCCGACGCCATGCCGAGCCAACCGTCGTTGGCCGAAGAGCGCTACATCAAGCCTCGCGTGCTCAAGCAGGTGCTCGAACACCACCGCAGCGCCGACGTCCTGCTGGACGTGCGCGATGCCAGCGAACTGGAGGTGTGCAAATTACCGGGGGTGGTGCATATCCCCCTGGCCGAACTGGATGGCCACCTCGACAGCCTCAGCCGGGACAATACCCACTACCTGATCTGCTACGCCGGCACCCGTGCCGAGCAAGCGGCCAGCACCCTGCTGGCGGCGGGTTTCGCCAACACCAAAGTCTTGCAAGGCGGCATGAAACACTGGGTTCGCGACGTCGAACCCGACATGCCTTTGTACTGACCTCCGGCCATGGGCTCCTACCTGATGCTGCATAACTCAATCCTCGACGCCATCGGCCACACGCCGATCGTGCGCATGGCGCAGTTTTCCGAAGACCTCGGCATCGAGGTCTACGCCAAACTCGAATCCCTCAACCCCGGCGGCAGCCACAAGGCGCGCATCGCCCTGGGCATGATCCTCGACGCTGAGCGCCGGGGCGTACTGATCCGCGACTCCGGGCAGACCATCATCGAGCCCAGCGGCGGCAATACCGGCATCGGCCTGGTGATGGCCGGCAATGTGCTCGGCTACAAAGTGGTGCTGGTGATCCCCGACAACTACAGCCCGGAAAAGCAGAAGCTGCTGCGCCTGTACGGCGCCAAGGTGGTGCTGTCGGACAGCCGCCTGGGCAACAATTCCCACGGCGAAAAGTGCATGGAGCTGCAACTCGAAAACCCCAGCTTCGTGATGCTCAACCAGCAACGCAACGGCGCCAACCCGCAAACCCATCGCGACACCACCGCACGGGAAATCCTCCGCGCCTTCGGTGATCGCCGGGTGGACTATTTCGTCAGCGGCATCGGCACCGGCGGCCATATCACCGGCATCGGCGAAACCCTGAAGGACGCGTGGCCAGCCATGCGCGTGATGGGCGTGGAGCCGGAAGAGTGCGACCTGCTGAAAAACCAGCACGCGCCGCACCATATCCAGGGCCTGTCGATCGGGCTGATCCCGAGCATCCTCAACCTGGACATTCTCGACGGCATGCTCAAGGTATCGCGCCAGGAATGCATCGACATGATGAAACGCATCATGCGCACCGACGCCATCAGCCTGGGCCTGTCCTCTGCCGCGAACATGGTGGCCATCGCCAGGCTCGCCCCCGAACTGCCGCCCGAAACGGTGGTGCTGACCATGGTCTACGACAATGCCGACAGCTACCTGCCCAGTTTCGAATAATCGACAACCATCCAGCATACGGGGGTGCCTTCATGGGCGGCTTTATCGACATGCAACAGTTGCACGATGAGTTACTCACCCACCTCATCAAGACGCTCACGCCGGCGCAGATGAAGCAACTGGAGCCGCACCTGGCGCCGTTGATCCAGAACGCCGCCCAGGCGGTGGCCGAGGACCTCATCGCCTATGCCTACCGTGACCCGGCGTCGCGCGGGCGTGGCGAGTTGATCCTGGAGTCCTACGCCTCGTTCAAGGCGGTGTTGTACTACCGCCTCGCCCACCTGGTGTGGAATTTTCCTGACCAGATGAACGGTGTGTTCTCGCGCATCGCCCTCAAGCTGAGCAACCAGGGCAAGGTCCTCTCCGGCGCCGAGATCCACCCAGCGGCGCGCATCGGCCGGCGCTTCGTGCTCGACCACGGCTACGGCACGGTGATCGGCGAGACCTGCGAGATCGGCAACGACTGCTACATCCTCTGCGGCGTCACGCTGGGCGCGCGCGGCATCGCCAACAACCCCGATGGCAAGCGCCATCCGCGCCTGGGCAACAACGTCGAAGTCGGCTCCGGCGCCCGCGTGCTGGGCTATGTGCTGATCGGCGACAACGTGTTTATCAGCCCCTCCTGCGTGATCACCCAGGACGTTCCGGCCGGCACCAAGGTCAAGGTGGTCAACCAGATCCAGCTGCAGAAAAACGATGAGTCGGACCACAGCAACTACCTCGGCGCCTTCGCCCTCGATGAGCGTTTGCACGTGGTCGGCGAGGTAAATGCCAGCCACAAGGTCACGGTGCTGGACGCCGACTTCCACGCCTTGCCGGGGCTGATGCTCGAACCCACGGTGAAGGAGCGCCATCACCTGCAGTTTCGCCTGCACCGCATCGAGTCGGGCAATCAACTGCCGCGCCTGCCGCTGAACCTCAAAGTATGCGGGCCGGAATTTGAAATCACCCTGCTCTCTCCCCCTGGCTTGAGCGCGATGGTGCGCCACCTGCTGCAAGCCAGCCCACTGATTGTCGGAGGTTGAACATGTCCGTGCACACCATGGAAACCCTCGCGCTGTTTGACAGCGCGCCCTACCAGAACGCCTTCAGCGCGCGGGTGATCGCCGTCAGCGAACACGGCATCGCCCTGGAGCACACGCTGTTCTATCCAACGGGCGGCGGGCAACCGGGCGATACCGGCCACTTCACCCTGGCAGACGGCACTCGGGTCGAGGTCATCGGCACGGTGCGCGACGCGGTGCAGCGCTCGATCATCTGGCACCAGGTGGAGCACTGCCCGGCCCCATTGATCGCCGGGGTACAGGTGGACGCCGGCATCGATTGGGCACGCCGCTATCAACACATGAAAATGCACACCTGCCTGCACCTGCTGTGCTCGCTCATCGACGCGCCGGTGACCGGCTGCAGCATCAGTGCCGACAAGGGCCGTCTGGATTTCGACCTGCCGGAAATGACCCTCGACAAGGACACCCTCACCCGCGACCTGAACGCGCTGATCGCCCAGGCCCACGAGGTGAAAACCCTGTCGATGCCCGCTTCGGAATACGCCACCCTGCTGCAGATCACCCGCACCCAGGCGGTCGCACCGCCGGTGATCCAGGGCTCGGTACGGGTGATTGAAATTGGCGGTATTGACATCCAGCCGTGCGGCGGCACCCATGTGATCAACACCGAGGAAATCGGCCGGGTGTTCTGCGAAAAGATCGAGAAGAAGAGCAAGCACAACCGCCGGGTGATCCTGCGCTTTGAGTAACCGTCGAGTCGCGACCGGGGTGCCGCTGCCCAGGTCGCGGTTCGTACAGCAAACTGACAGCAAATTTATGCGCTTGTAACATTCAGAAACGTACAATTCCGCCAGCATCGTCGCGATGCCCTTGACTCACGGAGAAGAGCGTCCGCCCCTTCTCGGTGAGTCGTTCGTACAAAAGCTACGCTCATCCCCATAACGCCCCTCTGACCCTGAACGCTGCTGGAATGACTGCCTATGAGCAACGGCCGATGAAAAAAGTATTCCGTCATTACATCCCCGCGTCCACGTTGCGCTTGCTCCCCAACCGCTGGGACCTGGTCGCCCTGCCGCTGGTGATCGGCTTCTTGCTGTTTTTCTCCATCACCGCCCGGGAGACGTGGGCTCCCATCGCCACCCTGCAGAGCGACGTGATTTCCCTCGACCCGGCCAACCTGCCGGAATACGCGATGCGCACCACCCTGCGCATGCTCGCGGCGATGGTCGCGGCACTGGTTTTCACCCTGCTCTACGGCACCCTCGCGGCCAAGAGCCGGCGTGCCGAAAAACTGCTGGTGCCGGTGCTCGACATCCTGCAGTCGGTGCCCGTGCTCGGTTACATCTCGTTTACGGTGACGTTCTTCCTGTTGCTGTTCCCCGGCCGCGTGCTGGGAGCCGAATTCGCGGCAATCTTTGCGATTTTCACCAGCCAGGCCTGGAACATGACGTTCAGCTTCTACCAGTCCTTGCGCATGCTGCCCCATGACCTGGTCGAGGTGTCCACCAACCTGCGGCTGTCCGGCTGGCAGAAGTTCTGGAAACTCGACGTGCCCTTCGCCATGCCGGGCATGGTCTGGAACATGATGATGAGCATGTCCGGCGGCTGGTTCTTCGTGGTTGCCTCCGAGGCGATCACCGTCGGCGACAAGACCATCACCCTGCCTGGCGTGGGTTCGTACCTGGCACTGGCCATCGCCCAGAAAGACCTGCACGCGGTGGGCTATGTGATCCTGGCGATGATCGCGGTGATCTTGATCTACGACCAGTTCCTGTTCCGGCCGCTGGTCGCCTGGGCCGACAAGTTCCGCATGGAGACCACCGCCTCCCAGGGCATTGCGCCACAATCCTGGGTGCTCAATCTGGTCCAGCGCACGCGCGTGGTCCAACGCATCCTGCGCCCGGTGACCCGCACTATCAGCCGCCTGGGCAACAGGCGCTTCAGCCTGTCGCGCGGCGTGCGCACGGCAACGCCGGCGGCCAGTGCGACGCGGTCCAAAGTGATCGACTGGGTGTGGGGCGCGCTGATCGCGGTGCTCACCGCCTATGCGCTCTACCACATCGTGCGGTATGTCGGCACCGAGGTGACCTTCAGCGAAGTCGGGCACGTGTTTGTGCTGGGCCTGATCACCCTGCTGCGCGTCGCGGGGCTGATCCTGATTGCGTCGCTGATCTGGGTGCCGCTGGGCGTAATGATCGGCCTGCGACCGGCGCTGGCGGAAAAAATCCAGCCACTGGCGCAGTTTCTTGCGGCCTTCCCGGCGAACCTGCTGTTCCCGGTGTTTGTGATTGTGATCCTGCACTACGACCTCAATCCGGATATCTGGCTCAGCCCGCTGATCGTGCTCGGCACCCAGTGGTACATCCTGTTCAACGTGATCGCCGGCGCCAGTGCCTTCCCCAACGACTATAAGGAAGCGGCGGCCAACTTCCGCATTCGCGGCTGGCTGTGGTGGCGCAAGGTGATGTTGCCGGGCATCTTCCCGTACTACGTCACCGGCGCCATTACCGCGTCAGGCGGAGCGTGGAACGCCAGCATCGTTTCCGAGTACGTGTCCTGGGGCAAGGACACCGTGGTTGCCCACGGCCTGGGCGCCTACATAGCACAGACCACGGCGGCCGGCGATTTTCCGAAAATCGCGCTGGGCGTGGTGGTGATGTCGATCTTTGTGGTGGCGTTCAACCGTGCGGTCTGGCGGCCGATGTACGCCATGGCTGAAAACAAACTCCGCTTGAATTGATGGGATTCGCTGCGATGACTACCGACACCGTACACACCGCCGACACTCCGGAAATCTATTCGCTGAAAAACGTGAACCGGGTGTTCGGCAAAGGCAAGGATGAACTGCAGGTCCTCAGCGGTGTGGACCTGAGCCTGCACGAAGGCGAGATTGTCGGCATGCTGGGTCGCTCAGGCTCCGGCAAATCCACGTTGCTGCGCATCATCGCCGGCCTGATCCAGCCGTCCTCGGGCGAAGTGCTCTACAACGGCGCGCCGCTGAACGGCCCGGCCGAAGGTGTGGCCATGGTGTTCCAGACCTTTGCGCTGTTTCCCTGGCTGACCGTGCTGGAAAACGTCGAAGCCGGCCTGCAAGCCTTGCAAGTCGAGCGCAAGGAAACCCGCCGGCGTGCCCTGGCAGCTATCGACCTGATCGGCCTGGACGGGTTTGAAAACGCCTACCCGCGCGAGTTGTCCGGTGGCATGCGCCAGCGTGTGGGGTTTGCGCGCGGGCTGGTGGTCAACCCGACGCTGTTGTTGATGGACGAACCGTTCTCGGCCCTGGACGTACTCACCGCCGAAACCCTGCGCACCGATTTGCTGGATTTGTGGAGCGGCAAGCAGTTGCCGATCAAGTCGATCCTGATCGTGACGCACAACATCGAAGAAGCGGTGCTGATGTGCGACCGCATCCTGGTGCTGTCGTCCAACCCGGGCCGGGTGGTCGCCGAAATCAAGGTGCCGTTCGCGCACCCGCGCAACCGGCTGGACCCGACCTTCCGGCAAATGGTCGACGACATCTACGCGCTGATGACCGACCGGCGCAGCGCCGATGCCAGCCGCGGCCTTCCCGAATTGAAAATGGGCAGCCTGTTGCCGGAAGTTTCCACCAACCTGATGGCCGGCCTGATCGAAACGCTGGCCGCCGAGCCCTACAACGGCCACGCCGGCCTGCCCACCGTGGCCGAACGGCGCTTGCTTGAAGTCGACGACCTGTTCCCGGTGGCGGAGATGCTGGAGCATTTGGGTTTCGCCGAACTCAAGGGCGCCGACATCACCCTGACCGACGCCGGCAAGCTGTTCGCCGACTACGGCACCCAGGAACGCAAGACCTTGTTCGCCGAGCATCTCATCCGGCACGTGCCATTGGCCGCGCGCATTCATCAAGTCTTACTCGAGCGCAGCGGCCACCGGGCGCCACGGGTGCGCTTCGAGCAGGAACTGGAAGACTCGATGACCGAAGCATTCGTCGAAAAAACCCTGGAAAGCGTAGTGGCGTGGGGGCGCTATGCGGAGATCTTCTCCTATGACGACCACACCGAGACGTTCAGCCTGGACGATGTGGAAGGCAGCATGTAAGCGTCGAGACGAACGTACCTCCAAAAGTGGGAGCGGGCTTGCTCGCGAAGGCGGTGTGTCAGCGACACATGAGCTGACTGGTCCACCGCATTCGCGAGCAAGCCCGCTCCCACATTGGATCGATGGTGCTGCCTGGATCACGAACAAATCGACAAACCGGTTTACCGGCATGCCTGCAAGCCCGTCTGCACGACACCGACCACCTGTGGGAGCTGGCTTGCCTGCGATGAATCCACCTCGGTATGCCAGAAGTATCGAGGCGATGCCATCGCGGGCAAGCCCGGCTCCCACACAAGCCGGGTCCGACACGCTGCCTGGATCACGAACAAATCGACAAGCCGGTTTACCGGTGGCCTGCAAGCTCGTCTGCACGACACCGACCACTTGTGGGAGCTGGCTTGCCTGCGATGCATTCACCTCGGTATGCCAGAAGTATCGAGGCGATGCCATCGCGGGCAAGCCCGGCTCCCACACAAGCCGGGGCCAACACGCTGCCTGGATCACGAACAAATCGACAAACCGGTTTACCGGCATGCCTGCAAGCCCGTCTGCACGACACCGACCCCTTGTGGGAGCTGGCTTGCCTGCGATGAATTCACCTCGGTGCCCCAGAAGTATCGAGGCGATGCCATCGCGGGCAAGCCCGGCTCCCACACAAGCCGGGGCCGACACGCTGGCTAGATCACGAATAAATCGACAAACCGGTTTACCGGTGTGGCTTCAAGCCGTGCCTGGTCTTTGCACAAGGCAAAAATCTCGGCGCTGCGCTGCGCGGTGAAGCGTGTGGCCAGGTTGGCCTTGAACTTGTCCTCCAGTAACGGAATGCCATCCACCCGACGCCGACGATGACCGATCGGGTATTCCACCGCGACCTGCTCGGTGCTGGAGCCGTCCTTGAAAAACACCTGCACCGCGTTGGCGATCGAGCGCTTGTCGGCTTCCAGGTATTCGCGGCTGTAGCGTGGGTCTTCGACGATGACCATCTTGTCGCGCAGCTCATCGATGATCGGGTGCGCCGCGTGGAATTCATCTTCGTACTGCTCGGCCACCAGGTTGCCGAACGCCAGCGGCACGGCGGTCATGTATTGCAGGCAGTGATCACGGTCGGCGGCGTTGGCCAGTGGGCCGACTTTGGAAATGATGCGAATCGCCGACTCATGAGTGGTGATCACGATGCGTTCGATCTGGTACAGGCGCTCCTTGACCTGCGGGTGCAAGGTCACCGCCGCCTCGCAGGCGGTTTGCGCGTGGAACTCGGCGGGGAAGCTGATTTTGAACAGCACGTTCTCCATCACATAGGTGCCATACGGCTGGGACAGGCTGAACGCGCGCTTGTCTGCGGGCTTGAGGGCCAGGTCCTTGTTGGTGTGGCTGAACAGCACGTCGTAGAACCCCCACTGCGGCGCACTCAGCACACCGGGGATGCCCATCTCACCGCGCAGGGCGATGTCCGCCAGGCGTACGCCACGGCTCGACGCGTCCCCCGCCGCCCAGGATTTGCGCGAGCCGGCGTTCGGCGCATGGCGGTAGGTGCGCAAGGCCTGGCCATCGACAAAGGCGTGAGACAGCGCCGCCAGCAGTTGTTCGCGATTGGCGCCCATCAGCTTGGCGGTGACGGCCGTCGAGGCGACTTTCACCAGCAGCACATGGTCAAGGCCGACGCGGTTGAAGGAGTTTTCCAGGGCAATCACGCCCTGGATCTCATGCGCCATGATCATCGCTTCCAGCACCGCGCGCACGGTCAGCGGCGTATCGCCATTGGCCACGCGTTTCTGCGAGAGGTGATCGGCCACGGCCAGGATGCCGCCGAGGTTATCCGACGGGTGGCCCCACTCGGCGGCGAGCCAGGTGTCGTTGTAGTCGAGCCAGCGCACGATGCAACCGATGTCCCAGGCCGCCTTGACCGGGTCGAGGCGAAACGACGTGCCCGGCACCCGCGCGCCGAACGGCACCACCGTGCCCTCGACCATCGGCCCCAGGTGCTTGGTGCACTCGGGGAAACGCAGGGCCAGCAGCCCGCAACCGAGGGTGTCCATCAGGCAGTTGCGGGCGGTGTCCAGTGCCGCCTCGGAATCGATCCGGTAATCGAGGACGTAGTCGGCGATGTCCTGCAACACCTGGTCGTAGTCGGGGCGGTTGTTCTGGTCGACGTTGGCGCTCATGGCAGTTCTCCAAAAGTTAGGGGTTGTTCCATCCTCAGGGTCAGGTTGATGTGTCATGGCAGGTCTGATTGCCTGCCTTGGTCCTACGCAAATCCTCGCCCCCTTTGCAGGCGCTGGCTGGCCGGCGATAGCGGTTTGTCAGTTCAGATAAGTGTGGCCTGACACGCCGTCATCGCGGGCAAGCCCGCTCCCACAAGGGAGCGGTGTTGATGTTAGAAAGCGTCGCCGGGAATGCGCACCCAGCCTTCCATCAATACCCGCGCACTGCGGCTCATGATGGCTTTTTTCACGACCCACTCACCGTTCACCTGGGTCGCTTCCGCGCCGACGCGCAAGGTGCCGGACGGATGCCCGAAGCGCACGGCATTACGCTCGATGCCGCCTGCAGCGAGGTTGACCAGCGTGCCGGAAATCGCTGCCGCCGTGCCGATCGCCACCGCGGCGGTGCCCATCATCGCGTGGTGCAGCTTGCCCATGGACAGTGCGCGCACCAGCAAATCCACATCGCTGGCCTTGATCGCCTTGCCGCTGGACGCCACGTAATCCGCAGGTTTAGCCACAAACGCGACCTTCGGCGTGTGTTGACGCTGGGCGGCTTCGTCAAGGTGTTTGATCAGGCCCATGCGCAACGCGCCATGAGCGCGCACGGTTTCGAACATCGCCAGCGCCTTGGGGTCGCTGTTGATCGCGCCCTGCAGCTCGGTGCCGGTGTAGCCGAGGTCTTCGGCATTGATGAAAATCGTCGGGATGCCGGCGTTGATCAATGTCGCCTTGAAGGTGCCGATACCCGGAACTTCGAGGTCGTCGACCAGGTTGCCGGTAGGGAACATCGAGCCACCACCGCCCTCCTCTTCCGCCGCCGGATCGATGAACTCCAGCTGCACTTCGGCAGCCGGAAAGGTCACGCCATCCAGCTCGAAATCGCCGGTCTCCTGCACCGCGCCGTCAGTGATCGGCACGTGGGCGATGATGGTCTTGCCGATATTGGCCTGCCATACCCGCACCACGGCCACGCCGTTGTGGGGCACGCGCGCCGGGTCGACCAACCCGGCGCTGATCGCGAACGAGCCGACTGCCGCCGACAGGTTGCCGCAGTTGCCGCTCCAGTCGACAAACGGCTTGTCGATGGAGACCTGGCCAAACAGGTAGTCCACGTCGTGATCGGCGCGGGTGCTTTTGGCGAGGATCACGCTCTTGCTGGTGCTCGACGTGGCGCCGCCCATGCCATCGATCTGTTTGTCATAGGGATCGGGGCTGCCGATGACCCGTAACAGCAAGGCATCGCGTGCGGCGCCCGGCACCTGCGCCGCTTCGGGCAGGTCCGTGAGGCTGAAAAACACGCCCTTGCTGGTGCCGCCACGCATGTAGGTGGCGGGGATCTTGATTTGCGCTGCGTGTGCCATGGTTATCCTCTTCAGGCGGTCGCCGCCGATTCCAGGAAGTCCTGGGCAAAACGTTGCAACACGCCGCCCGCCTCGTAGATCGACACTTCTTCGGCGGTGTCCAGGCGGCAGGTCACCGGCACTTCGACACGTTCGCCATTCTTGCGGTTGATCACCAGGGTCAGCCGCGCACGCGGGGTGCGCTCGCCGACCACGTCATAGGTTTCGCTGCCGTCGATCTGCAGGGTGTGGCGGTCGGTGCCCGGCAGGAACTCCAGCGGCAACACGCCCATGCCCACCAGGTTGGTGCGGTGGATGCGCTCGAAGCCTTCGGCGGCAATCGCTTCCACACCGGCCAGGCGCACGCCCTTGGCTGCCCAGTCGCGGGACGAGCCCTGGCCGTAGTCGGCGCCGGCAATGATGATCAGCGGTTGCTTGCGTTCCATGTAGGTTTCGATGGCTTCCCACATCCGCGTGACCTGGCCTTCCGGCTCGATACGCGCCAGCGAACCCTGCTTGACCTTGCCGTTCTCCTGCACCATTTCATTGAACAGTTTCGGGTTGGCGAACGTCGCGCGCTGCGCGGTCAGGTGGTCGCCACGGTGCGTCGCGTACGAGTTGAAGTCGACTTCCGGCAGGCCCATCTTCGCCAGGTATTCGCCGGCGGCGCTGTCGAGCATGATCGCGTTGGACGGCGACAGGTGATCGGTGGTGATGTTGTCCGGCAGCACCGCCAGCGGACGCATGCCCTTGAGCGGACGGGCGCCGGCCAGGGCGCCTTCCCAATACGGCGGACGGCGGATATAGGTGCTCTGCGGGCGCCACTCGTACAGCGGCGCCACTTTGGGGCCGCTGTCTTCGTGGATGGCGAACATCGGGATGTACACGGCGCGGAACTGCTCCGGCTTGACCGAGGCCTTGACCACGGCGTCGATTTCTTCATCGCTTGGCCAGATGTCCTGCAAGCGAATTTCCTTGCCCTCGGCGTCCAAGCCCAGCACATCCTTTTCGATGTCGAAACGGATGGTGCCGGCAATCGCATACGCCACCACCAGCGGCGGTGAGGCCAGGAACGCTTGCTTGGCGTACGGGTGGATGCGCCCGTCGAAGTTGCGATTGCCCGACAGCACGGCGGTGGCGTACAGGTCGCGGTCGATGATCTCTTGCTGGATCACCGGATCGAGTGCACCGGACATGCCGTTGCAGGTGGTGCAGGCGAAGGCCACCACGCCGAAGCCAAGCTTTTCCAGCTCATGGCCCAGGCCGGCTTCTTCCAGGTACATGGCCACGGTTTTCGAACCCGGGGCCAGCGACGACTTGACCCACGGTTTGCGCGTCAAGCCGAGCTTGTTGGCGTTGCGCGCCAGCAGGCCGGCAGCGATCACGTTGCGCGGGTTGCTGGTGTTGGTGCAACTGGTGATGGCGGCGATGATCACCGCGCCGTCGGGCATTTGCCCCGGCACTTCATCCCATTGGCCGGAAATACCTTTGGCGGCCAGGTCGCGAGTGGCGACGCGGGCGTGCGGGTTGCTCGGGCCGGCCATATTGCGCACGACGCTGGACAGGTCGAACGTCAGGCCGCGCTCGTATTGCGCGCCCTTGAGGTCATCGCCCCACAAGCCGGTGTGGCGAGCGTACTGCTCGACCAGGGTGACTTGCTCGTCTTCGCGGCCAGTGAGTTTCAGGTAGGCGATGGTCTGCTGATCGATATAGAACATGGCCGCGGTGGCGCCGTATTCCGGCGCCATGTTGGAGATGGTCGCGCGGTCGCCCAGGGTCAGCTTCGAGGCGCCTTCGCCAAAGAACTCCAGCCACGCACCGACGACTTTCTGTTGACGCAAGAACTCGGTCAACGCCAACACCATGTCGGTGGCGGTGATGCCCGGCAGCAGCTTGCCGGTCAGCTCTACACCGATGATTTCCGGCAGGCGCATCCACGATGCACGCCCGAGCATCACGCTCTCGGCTTCCAGGCCGCCGACGCCGATGGCGATCACGCCGAGGGCATCCACGTGCGGGGTATGGCTGTCGGTGCCGACGCAAGTGTCGGGGAAGGCCACGCCGTCGCGCACCTGGATTACCGGGGACATTTTCTCCAGGTTGATCTGGTGCATGATGCCGTTGCCCGGCGGGATCACGTCGACGTTCTTGAAGGCCTTTTTGGTCCACTCGATAAAGTGGAAACGGTCTTCGTTGCGGCGGTCTTCGATGGCGCGGTTTTTCTCGAAGGCGTCCGGGTCAGAACCACCGGCTTCGACCGCCAGGGAGTGATCGACGATCAGTTGAGTCGGCACCACCGGGTTGACCTGGGCCGGGTCGCCGCCTTGCAGGGCGATGGCATCGCGCAGGCCGGCGAGGTCCACCAGCGCGGTCTGGCCGAGGATGTCATGGCACACCACACGCGCCGGAAACCACGGGAAATCGAGGTCGCGCTTGCGCTCGATCAATTGGCTCAGGGAGGCGTTGAGAGTCGCCGGGTCACAACGGCGGACCAGGTTCTCCGCAAGCACGCGGGAGGTGTAGGGCAAGGTGGCGTAGGCACCGGGGCTGATTGCATCGACGGCCGCGCGGGCGTCGTAGAAATCCAGGCGGCTGCCGGGGAGCGGTTTGCGAAATTCAGTGTTCATCGTCAGGACTCGGTCACGGTAGTTACAAAAGAAGAACCGAAGCAGATCCAGAATTGGAATGTGATCAAAATGTGGGAGGGGGCTTGCCCCCTCCCACATTTGACCTCATACCCATTCCCGGATCGCCGGGTGCCTCACTCAGCGACGTTCGATTGGCACGAACTTGCGCTGCTCGACGCCGATGTACTCGGCGCTTGGACGGATGATGCGGTTGTTGGCGCGCTGTTCGAACACGTGCGCAGCCCAGCCAGTGAGGCGCGAGCACACGAAGATCGGCGTGAACAGCTTGGTCGGGATGCCCATGAAGTGGTATGCCGAGGCATGGTAGAAGTCGGCATTCGGGAACAGCTTTTTCTGCTCCCACATGGTCTTGTCGATGGCTTCGGACACCGGGAACAGCACCTTGTCGCCTACTTCGTCGGCGAGTTTTTTCGACCAGCCCTTGATCACTTCATTACGCGGGTCGCTGTCTTTGTAGATCGCGTGGCCAAAGCCCATGATCTTGTCCTTGCGCGCCAGCATGCCGAGGGTGCCTTCGACAGCTTCCTCGGCCGAACCGAAGCGCTCGATCATTTCCATCGCCGCTTCGTTGGCGCCGCCGTGCAGCGGGCCACGCAGCGAGCCGATGGCGGCGGTGACGCAGGAATACAGGTCGGACAGGGTCGAGGCACACACGCGGGCGGTGAAGGTCGAGGCGTTGAACTCGTGCTCGGCGTAGAGGATCAGCGACACGTTCATGACTTTCACGTGCAGCTCGCTCGGCTTCTTGCCGTGCAGCAGGTGCAGGAAGTGGCCGCCAATGGTCGGCTCGTCGGTCACGCAGTCGATGCGCTTGCCGTCGTGGCTGAAGCGGTACCAGTAGCACATGATCGCCGGGAACGCGGCGAGCAGGCGATCGGTCACGTCGCGCTGCACGCTGAAGTCTTTTTCGGGTTCGATATTGCCCAGGAACGAGCAACCGGTGCGCATCACGTCCATCGGGTGTGCGTCAGCGGGGATGCGCTCCAGCACTTCTTTCAACGCTTGCGGCAGGTCGCGCAGCTTGCCCAGCTTGGCGCTGTAGGCGGCCAGCTCGGCTTTGGTCGGCAACTCGCCGTACAGCAGCAGGTAGGCAACTTCTTCAAACTGCGCATCGGCGGCCAGTTCGCGCACGTCGTAGCCGCGATAGGTCAGGCCGGCACCCGCCTGGCCCACGGTCGACAGTGCGGTCTGCCCGGCCACCTGGCCACGCAGGCCAGCGCCACTCAGTACTTTTGCTTCAGCCATGTCTGTTCTCCAATCTTGAATTTATTCGGGAGGCGTTCGTCAACCTCGACCCTGCAGGAGCCGGTTTGCCGGCTCCTGCAGGGTTGGCAGGCATTACTTTTTCGCGGCAAACAGTGCGTCGAGCTTCTGCTCGAAGGTGTGGTAGTCGATGCGATCGTAAAGCTCCATGCGGGTTTGCATGGTGTCGATCACGTTCTGTTGGGTGCCGTCGCGACGGATCGCGGTGTAGACATTCTCGGCGGCCTTGTTCATGGCGCGGAAAGCCGAGAGCGGGTACAGCACGATGGAAACATCGGCAGATTTCAACTGTTCGACGGTGTACAGCGGGGTCGCACCGAACTCGGTGATGTTGGCCAGGATCGGGGCTTTCACGCGGGAGGCGAACAGCTTGTACATGTCCAACTCGGTGATGGCTTCCGGAAACACCATGTCGGCGCCGGCCTCGATGCACGCGGCGGCACGCTCCAGGGCCGATTCCAGGCCTTCGACGGCCAGCGCGTCGGTGCGCGCCATGATCACGAAGCTGTCATCGGTGCGTGCATCCACGGCGGCCTTGATGCGGTCGACCATTTCCTGCTGCGACACGATTTCTTTATTAGGACGATGACCGCAGCGCTTGGCGCCCACCTGGTCTTCGATGTGGATGGCGGCGGCGCCAAACTTGATCATCGACTTGACGGTGCGCGCCACGTTGAACGCCGAGGAGCCGAAGCCGGTGTCCACGTCCACCAGCAGCGGCAGGTCGCACACGTCGGTGATGCGGCGCACGTCGGTGAGTACGTCGTCCAGGCCGGTGATGCCCAGGTCCGGCACGCCCAGGGAACCGGCAGCCACCCCGCCACCCGACAGGTAGATCGCCTTGAAACCGGCGCGCTTGGCCAGCAGCGCGTGGTTGGCGTTGATTGCACCGACCACCTGCAGCGGCTGCTCGCTGGCGACCGCGTCACGGAAACGCTGGCCTGGAGTGCTTTTGTTGTTAGAACTCATGACTCACCTCTTCAGGGGGGCGCCGTCGGGGAAATGACGGGCAATGTTGCGTTTGGAAGCGCCGATGTGCCGGCGCATCAACAATTCGGCCAGTTCGCCATCGCGGTCGGCAATCGCATCCAGGATGCGATGGTGCTCGGCGAAGGCCTGGCGTGGACGATTGGGGGTGGCGGAAAACTGGATGCGGTACATGCGCACCAATTGGTACAGCTCGCCGCAGAGCATTTGGGTCAGGGTGCGATTACCGGCGCCTTGAATTATCCGGTAATGAAAATCGAAGTCGCCTTCCTGCTGGTAGTAGCCGAGGCCGGCCTGGAATGCTTCGTCGCGCTCATGGGTGTGCAGCACCTGGCGCAACTCCTCGATTTCCGCGTCGGTCATGCGCTCGGCGGCCAGGCGACACGCCATGCCTTCCAGCGACTCGCGGATTTCATACAGTTCGATCAGCTCGGCATGGCTCAACGACACGACCCTGGCGCCCACGTGGGGCACGCGCACCAGCAGGCGCTGGCCTTCCAGGCGGTGGATCGCCTCGCGCAACGGGCCACGGCTGATGCCGTAAGTGCGCGCCAGTTCCGGCTCGGAGATCTTGCTGCCGGGGGCGATCTCACCCTTGACGATGGCGGCCTGGATACGGCGAAAGACGTTCTCCGACATCGTTTGGGATTCGTCCGACGCGATTATCGGAGCTTCTGGCTGACCCAGCATATTGTCGACACCTTTAAAAGCAATGCCGCAAAAACTAGCTAATCAGGCCTGCTTAGTCAAAGAATAAATCCACATTGTCGACAATCGTCTAATAACCCCTGATGCACCCGCCCCCGGCATGGCCGGCTGCCAGCGCTGGCGCCAAAAAAGCATCATGTTAGAATGCCCGCCGCATTTGCCTGACATCGCTTGATGAAACGGCGCACCAGAGATTGAGCAGCAATGCCAGTCGCCATGAATGGAACATCGCACTGCACCGCCTCAGGATCTATGAGACTCAAGCCCTTCCCCCTGTTTTGCCTACTGTTCGTCCCCGGTCTTGGCATTGCCGCCGAGAAGACCGTGTATGGCCTCAACGAATACGCCCAGTTGGCCGGCATCGACCTCGAGGTCGCGGCCAAGCTGGACACGGGCGCCAAGACCGCGTCCCTCAGCGCCCGTGACATCAAGCGCTTCAAGCGCAACGGCGAGTCCTGGGTGCGCTTCTACCTGGCGATCGACACCGCCCACTCCCATCCCATCGAACGCCCCCTGGCCCGCGTCAGCAAGATCAAGCGCCGCGCCGGTGACTACGACCCCGATGAGGACAAGAACTACACTGCCCGCCCGGTGATTGCCCTCGACATCTGCATGGGCACCGCTTTACGCAGCATCGAAGTGAACTTGACTGACCGCAGCGCCTTCCAATACCCGCTGCTGATCGGCTCCGAAGCGTTGAAACGCTTTGATGCGCTGGTCGACCCCAGTCTTAAATATGCAGCAGGCAAACCCGCCTGCGCCGCCGACGCTCATACCGCCGAGTAAACCGAATGCGCTCTCTGACCCTGCACCTGAAAATCCTCATCACCATCCTGGTGGTGCTGGGTATTTCGGTCACCGCCTACCAGATCTTCGTGCTGGGGATTCCCGTTACCGAGGACGCCACTGACGACTTGTGGAACATCGACGCCAAGGTCGAGTTCGTCGCCAACCCCAAGGACCCGGTAAAGATCCAGATGTTCGTGCCGCCGCTGAGCCGCGACTTCGTCAGCCTCAATGAAAGCTTCATCTCCAATAACTATGGGGTGAGCGTCAATCGCATCGACGGCAACCGCAAGGTCACCTGGTCGGCGCGTCGGGCCAAGGGCAACCAGACCCTCTACTATCGCCTGGTATTGACCAAGCGCTACAGCGGCGAAAAGGTCAAGGTCAAGGGCCCGACCTTCCGCGACAGCATTGCCGTGGAAGGCCCGGAAAAAATCGCCGCCGAAGCCCTGCTGGCGCCGATTCGCCAGCACTCGGCCGACGTCGAGACCTTTATCAGCGAAGCCATCAAGCGCACCAACAACCTCAACGACGACAACGTCAAGCTGCTGCTGGCGGGCGACCCGTCGACGCCGCACAAGGCCAAGATCGTCGAGTTGCTGCTGTCCATCGCCCATGTGCCGGTGGAAAAAGTCCACACCATTCGCCTGGTGGCCGACCAGCCGCAAGCCCCGGAACTGTGGCTGCGCAGCTTCAACGGCAATGACTGGCTGTACTTCAACCCGGAGACCGGCGAGCAAGGCCTGCCCGCCGACCGCCTGCTGTGGTGGACCGGCGATGAAAACCTGATCACCGTGGATGGCGGCAAGAAAGCCATGGTCACCTTCAGCCTGAACAACAGCGAGATGAACGCGATTCGCCTGGCCAAGCTGACCGACGAGAACACCGACGCCAACTTCCTCGAGTACTCGCTGTACGGCTTGCCGCTGCAAACCCAGCAGACCTTCATGATCATGGTGATGATCCCGATCGGCGTGCTGGTGATCCTGATCCTGCGCAACCTGATCGGCCTGCAGACCCTCGGCACGTTCACGCCGGTGCTGATCGCCCTGGCGTTCCGCGAGACGCAGTTGGGCTTCGGGATTGTGCTGTTCACCATTATTACCGCGCTGGGGCTGTCGCTGCGTTCCTACCTGGAACACCTGAAGCTGCAGATGCTGCCGAGGCTCTCGGTGGTGCTGACCTTCGTGGTGGTGCTGATCGCCGCCATCAGCCTGTTCAGCCACAAGCTGGGGCTCGAGCGCGGGCTGTCGGTGGCGCTGTTCCCGATGGTGATCCTGACCATGACCATCGAACGCCTGTCGATCACCTGGGAAGAACGCGGCGCCAACCATGCGCTGAAAGTCGCGATCGGCACGCTGTTCGCCGCCTCCCTGGCGCACCTGATCATGAGCGTGCCGGAGCTGGTCTACTTCGTGTTCACCTTCCCGGCGATCCTGCTGATCCTGGTGGGCTTCATGCTGGCCATGGGGCGTTATCGCGGCTACCGCCTGACCGAACTGGTGCGCTTCAAGGCTTTCTTGAAGGCTGACTCGTAATGTTCGGCTTCTGGAAGACCTGGAAGGCCCTCGAAGCGCGGGGGATCATGGGCATCAACCGGCGTAATGCCGACTACGTGCTCAAGTACAACAAGCGCAGCCTGTACCCGATCGTGGATGACAAGATCATTACCAAGGAACGGGCCATGGCTGCCGGCATCCACGTGCCGGAAATGTACGGGGTGATTTCCACCGAGAAGGAAATCGACAAGCTCGACGAGATCATCGGCGGGCGCAGCGACTTCGTGATCAAGCCGGCGCAGGGCGCCGGCGGCGACGGCATCCTGGTGGTGGCGGACCGTTTTGAAGGCCGCTACCGCACGGTGTCAGGCAAGATCATCAGTCATGAAGAGATCGAGCACCAGATTTCCAGCATCCTCACCGGCCTGTATTCCCTGGGCGGCCACCGCGACCGCGCGCTGATCGAATACCGCGTGGTGCCCGACCAGATCTTCAAGAGCATCAGCTACGAAGGCGTGCCGGATATCCGCATCATCGTGCTGATGGGCTACCCGGTAATGGCCATGCTGCGCCTGCCGACCCGCCAGTCCGGCGGCAAGGCCAACCTGCACCAGGGCGCGATCGGTGTGGGTGTCGACCTGGCCACCGGCCTGACCTTGCGCGGCACCTGGCTGAACAACATCATCACCAAACACCCCGACACCACCAACGCGGTGGATGGCGTGCAACTGCCCAACTGGGACGGTTTCATGAAGCTCGCGGCCGGCTGCTATGAGCTGTGCGGGCTGGGTTATATCGGCGTGGACATGGTGCTGGACCAGGAGAAAGGCCCGCTGATTCTGGAACTGAATGCGCGGCCGGGGCTGAATATCCAGATCGCCAACGACTGCGGCCTGACCCTGCGCACTCACGCGGTCGAAGCGCGACTGGAAACACTCAAAGCCGCCGGCGTGACGGAAACCGCCGAGGAGCGAGTGAAGTTTGTGCAGGAGATGTTCGGGCATATACCGCTGGTGGAAGGCTGAGGGCATCATCGCCGGCTTGCAGGCGATAGCAGCCTGGGTAGCAATGAAGCGCTCAGGATAGGTCCTCGATCTAACTATCCCCGACATCCCCCCTAGGACGAGATCCTACAGAAGACTACAATCCCCTCCCCCCAAGCCAACGGCTGATCCACCCCGCATGTCGACCTGCTCCGTACACCCAGTGCCCTACCGGGCCAACCCCGCCGAGTATTTTGCGGCGATCCGCCATGCCCCTGGCGCGGTGCTGCTCGACAGCGGCCGCCCCTCAGCCGAGCGCGGTCGTTACGACGTGCTCAGCGCCTGGCCACTGGCGACGTTGACGGTCCACCCTGACGAAAGCGGCAGCGATTTCCTGCAGCGTCTACGCGAAAACCTGACACAGCTGGGTGAGGCGGCGATCCCCCAGGGTCTGGAGCTGCCGTTTGCCGGAGGCCTGATTGGCTACCTGAGTTACGACTTTGGCCGGCACCTGGAACACATGCCGCAGCTGGCCGTGGACGATTTGCACCTGCCGGACGCCCGCTTTGGGCTGTACGCCTGGGCACTGATCAGTGATCACCTGAAGCAGACCAGCCAACTGGTGTTTCATCCCTCGCTGGCCGACAGCGAGCGCCAACGGCTGACGGCGCTGTTCAGCCAGGGCGTTGTCGACACCGCCGCGACCTTCAAACTCCAGGGGCCAATGGCACCGGACCTCAGCGCCGAGGCTTATCGCCAAGCCATCGTGCGCATCCAGGACTATATCCAGGCCGGCGACTGCTACCAGGTCAACTTCGCCCAGCGTTTCCGCGCGCCGTGCAGCGGCGATCCCTGGGCGGCCTACTGCGCGCTGCGCGAAGCCTGCCCCACGCCATTCTCAGGGTTCCAGAGCCTGCCGGATGACGGCGCGCTACTCAGCCTGTCGCCGGAGCGTTTCGTGCACATCAGCGAGCGCCGCGTCGAAACCCGTCCGATCAAGGGCACCCGCCCCCGGGGCCTCACGCCAGAGGAAGACGCGGCCAACGCCGCCGAACTGCTGGCCAGCCCCAAGGATCGCGCGGAGAACCTGATGATCGTCGACCTGCTGCGCAACGACCTCGGTCGCACCTGCCGTACCGGCTCGGTGCATGTCCCGGAACTGTTCAGCCTGGAAAGCTACCCCAACGTGCACCACCTGGTGAGCAGCGTGACCGGCGAACTGGCCGACACCAAGGATGCCCTCGACCTGATCGCCGGCAGCTTCCCCGGCGGCTCCATCACCGGCGCCCCGAAGATTCGCGCAATGCAGATCATCGACGAGCTGGAACCGACCCGACGCGGCCTGTACTGCGGCTCGCTGGTGTACCTGGACGTGCGCGGCGAGATGGACAGCTCCATCGCCATCCGCAGTTTGCTGGTCAAGGACGGCCAGGTGTGCTGCTGGGGCGGCGGCGGGATCGTCGCGGATTCGCAGTGGGAGGCCGAATATCAAGAGTCGCTGACCAAGGTACGGGTGTTGTTACACACTTTGGAAAACCTGTAGGGCCGTCTTTCCGGCCTCCTGGCCACCCTGGCAAAAACCTGAATCAGAGCCGTTGTGGACGGCGCATGGGCGGGCGGATAGCGTCAACCGCCCACCAGCCCACTGTGAAGGATCACATGAAGCGACTGCCAGCTCGTCAGAAATCATTTCCGCGATTGCATCCCTTCCCACCTGCACCTATGATCTCCCAAATTGGGAGGTTGCAGCGATGCGGATAATCGCCCTCTCTACCTTACGAATATTCTGGGAAAGCCATCCCGCCCAGGCAGACGCCAAAACGCCGCTGATCGAGTTGTATCGTCATATGGAAAAGGCCGTTTACCCAACGCCACAAGCACTCAAGGCCGAGCTCAGGACCGCGAGCATTCTCAAGGGAGGCAGGGTGGTGTTCAACGTGGGTGGCAACAAATATCGAGTGATCATGGCGATCGATTATCAGCGACAGCTTGGGTTCATACGTTTCGTAGGGACTCACTCGCACTACGACCAGATCAATGCGGAGACCGTGTGATGAACATCAAACCGATACATTCCCAGGAGGACCTGACCGCTGCGCTTGCCCGCGTGGAACAGATCTGGGGAGCAGCGATGGGCTCACCTGAGGGTGACGAGCTGGAAATTCTCGCCATACTCATCGAAAAATACGAGGCGGAGCATTTTCCAATGCCGCCTTCGGACCCGGTGGAAGCGATCAAATTTCGCATGGAGCAACTGGGCATGACCGCCCGTGATCTTGAGCCCTTCATTGGGACGAGCGGGCGAGTCTCCGAAGTGCTGAATCACAAGCGCAAGCTGAGCCTTTCGATGATCAAGCGCTTGCATGAAGGCCTGTGCATTCCTTACGAGCGGCTGCTGGCCGGGGCCTAGAATCTTGCGCCGTGAAGCCGGCGCCTACAAGGATTACACATGACCTGCAGGCGCCGGTTTGCCAGGGATAGTCGTTACAGGCTCAACTGCCGATTCGAGGCCTTGATGAACTCTTTCTTCAAATCCTCGAACGTATGCACCGCCGGGAATTGCGGGAACTCTCGAATCACATTCTCCGGCGCATGGAACAAAATCCCACGGTCGGCTTCGCCCAGCATGCTGGTGTCGTTGTAGGAATCGCCAGCGGCGATCACGCGGTAGTAGAGCGTCTTGAACGCCAGTACCGATTGGCGCTTGGGGTCTTTCTGGCGCAGTTGGTAGCTGACCACGCGGTCGTTTTCGTCAGTGATAAGGCGGTGGCACAACAACGTCGGGAAGCCCAGCTGGCGCATCAGCGGCTGCGAGAACTCGTAGAAAGTATCGGACAGGATCACCACCTGGAAGCGTTCGCGCAGCCAATTGACGAACTCAATGGCGCCGTCCAGCGGCTTGAGGGTGGCGATCACTTCCTGGATGTCGGCGAGTTTCAGCCCGTGTTCGTCGAGGATGCGCAGGCGTTGCTTCATCAGCACGTCGTAGTCGGGAATGTCCCGGGTGGTGGCCCGCAAAGATTCAATACCGGTTTTTTCGGCGAAGGCGATCCAGATTTCCGGAACCAACACTCCTTCCAGGTCAAGACAGGCAATTTCCACAAGACGCTCCCATTGGTTTTATTGAATTGAGCCAGCAAAAAAGGACTGCCGAACTCTAGCGATTCAAGCCCGCCGCCGCAACGCAGGGCGGATTTTGATACCATCACTTCCCTATAGAGCGCTCAGCGCCACTGACCTGTAGGAACCGTCCTGATGAACCAAGCCTTCGACGTCGCTGAACTCGCCGCGACTTACGCCAACAAATCCGCCCAGGATATTCTCAAGCTGGCTTTCAGCCAGTTCGGTGATGACCTGTGGATTTCCTTCAGCGGCGCCGAGGACGTGGTGCTGGTGGACATGGCCTGGAAGCTCAACAAGAACGTCAAGGTGTTCAGCCTCGACACCGGCCGCCTGCACCCGGAGACCTATCGGTTCATCGAGCAGGTGCGCGATTTCTACAAGATCGATATCGAACTGATCTCGCCGGACCAGAGCAAACTGGAACCTTTCGTCAAAGCGAAAGGCCTGTTCAGCTTCTACAAGGACGGCCATGGCGAATGCTGCGGCGTGCGCAAGATCGAGCCGTTGCGCCGCAAGCTCTCGGGCGTCAGCGCCTGGGCTACCGGCCAGCGCCGTGACCAGAGCCCTGGCACACGCAGCCAGGTGGCGGCACTCGAAATCGATACGGCGTTTTCCACCCCCGAACGCACCCTGTACAAGTTCAACCCGCTCGCGCAGATGACCAGCGAAGAAGTCTGGGGCTACATCCGCATGCTCGAACTGCCCTACAACAGCCTGCACGAACGCGGCTTCATCAGCATCGGCTGCGAACCCTGCACCCGCCCGGTGCTGCCGAACCAGCACGAGCGCGAAGGCCGCTGGTGGTGGGAGGAAGCCACGCAGAAGGAATGCGGGCTGCACGCCGGGAACATCATCAGCAAGGCCTGAGGGCCGATTTGGTTAACAATCTGGGAGCGGGCTCGCCGTAGCAAGCCCGCCCTACATTTGTTGTTTGTTGCCAGCAATCATGTACACACAGATGTAACCATCGGTGCCATTTATGTGTGCAATCTTTCTGAGCCCGCACCATAACGTAACACCTCGACACGCCCTTCCCTTCCCCTCCTGAATCGACCCCAGGCAGCGTAAAAATAAATAGCTGTTCGAACGGTCAATTTATATCGCTTTAGATTCAGCTAGTTATTTGCCAACCCTGCAAAAACGAAATTACCCGCCGTTTTCATAGAACGAAAACTGGCACGCATGTGGCTTAAGGTGAAAAACGCTTTGTATACAATAAATGCAAAACCTACATACACTTTGCCATCGGCGGCTTGCCTGCCGATGTGCTGGAGCCTGCCGGAATGCGTACTAGTCTCTCCAATAATATCGCACTGGATCTGCCCTCCTCTCTGAGCCCCGAGACTACAGGTCCCGGCCCGCTGGTACTGAGCCCGCGCCTGCACAACAAGGACCTGGCGCCCACCAAGGTCGAAGGCCGGCGCTGGGGCCGCTACAGCATCTTTGCGCTGTGGACCAACGATGTGCACAACATCGCCAACTACTCGTTCGCCATTGGCTTGTACGCCCTGGGCCTGGGTGGCTGGCAGATCCTGTTGTCCCTGGGGATCGGCGCAGCGCTGGTGTATTTCTTCATGAACCTGTCGGGGTACATGGGGCAGAAGACCGGCGTGCCGTTTCCCGTGATCAGCCGTATCAGTTTCGGCATCCATGGCGCGCAGATCCCGGCACTGATCCGCGCGGTGATTGCGATTGCCTGGTTCGGTATCCAGACCTACCTGGCCTCGGTCGTTTTCCGCGTGTTGCTTACCGCCATTCATCCAGGCTTCGCCGCCTATGACCACAACTCGATCCTGGGCCTGTCGTCCCTTGGCTGGGCGTGTTTTGTCGCGATCTGGCTGGTACAGCTGGTGATCCTGGCCTACGGCATGGAGATGGTGCGGCGCTATGAAGGCTTCGCCGGGCCGGTGATTCTGCTGACGGTGGCCTCGCTGGCCGGCTGGATGTACTTCCAGGCGGGCGGCAATATTGCCTGGTCGATCCGTGAACCGCTGAGCGGCGGCGAGATGTGGCGCAATATCTTTGCCGGTGGCGCGCTGTGGCTGGCGATCTACGGCACGCTGATCCTCAACTTCTGCGACTTTGCCCGCTCCTCGCCGTGCCGCAAGACCATCCTGGTCGGCAACTTCTGGGGCCTGCCGGTGAATATCCTGGTGTTCGCGGCGATCACCGTGCTGCTCTGCGGCGGGCAGTTCCAGCTCAATGGCCGGGTGATCGAAAGCCCGACCGAAATCATCGCGGCCATCCCCAATACGTTTTTCCTGGTGCTCGGTTGCCTCGCATTCCTGATCGTCACCGTGGCGGTGAACATCATGGCCAACTTTGTCGCGCCCGCCTTTGTGCTGAGCAACTTGGCGCCCAAGTACCTGAACTTCCGCCGCGCCGGGTTGATCAGCGCCACCGTGGCGGTGCTGATCCTGCCGTGGAATCTCTACAACAGCCCGCTGGTGATCGTGTATTTCCTCTCTGGCCTGGGCGCGCTGCTGGGGCCGTTGTACGGGGTGATCATGGTCGATTACTGGTTGATCCGTAAAAGCCAGGTGGACGTGCCGCAGCTGTATAGCGAAGACCCGAAAGGCGTTTATTACTACAGCCGTGGGGTGAATATGCGCGCGGTCGCGGCGTTCATTCCTGCAGCGGTGATCGCCATCCTGTTGGCGCTCTTGCCGGGATTTGCCAGCGTCTCGCCGTTTTCCTGGCTGTTTGGCGCCGGTATTGCAGGGTTGCTGTACCTGCTGATCGCCAAGCGCCAGGCGTTCTACGCCGATGTCAGCGGCGAAAGCATTGCAGTCGATAACGTCAGTCATTAATCAAGGACCTTCCATGCGTATCCTCGTGGTCAACGTCAACACCACCGAATCCATCACCGAGACCATTGCCCAGCAGGCACGCGCTGTGGCGGCACCGGGCACCGAGATTGTCGGGCTCACGCCGTACTTCGGTGCGGAGTCGGTGGAGGGCAACTTTGAGAGCTACCTGGCCGCCATCGCCGTGATGGACCGCGTGATGGCCTACGACCAGCCGTTTGATGCGGTGATCCAGGCCGGCTACGGCGAACACGGCCGTGAAGGCTTGCAGGAATTGTTGAACGTGCCGGTGGTGGACATCACCGAAGCAGCCGCCAGCACCGCGATGTTTCTCGGTCATGCCTATTCGGTGGTGACCACCCTGGACCGTACCGTGCCGCTGATCGAGGACCGCCTGAAACTCGCCGGCCTGTACCAGCGCTGCGCCTCGGTGCGCGCCAGTGGCATGGCCGTATTGGAGCTGGAAGAAAACCCGCTGGCGGCCATGGAAGCCATTGTGCGCCAGGCAGAGTTGGCCATCAGCGAGGACAAGGCCGAGGTGATCTGCCTGGGCTGCGGCGGCATGGCCGGGCTGGATGAGCAGATTCGCCAGCGCACCGGGGTGCCGGTGGTGGATGGCGTGACGGCGGCGGTGACCATCGCCGAATCCCTGGTGCGGCTGGGGTTGTCGACGTCGAAGATTCGCACGTATGCCACGCCGCGGCCGAAGAAAGTTATCGGCTGGCCGGGCAGGTTTGGTCGGTAGACCGAGGTGGGGCTATCGCAGGCAAGCCAGTTCCCACATTGGAATGGGGTCGGCCGGGCAGGCTTGGTCGGTAGACCGAGGTCGGGGTATTGCTGGCAAGCCAGTTCCCACATAGGAATGGTGTCGACAGGGCAGGTTTGATCGGTAGGCCGAGGTGGGGGTATCGCAGGCAAGCCAGCTCCTACATTGGAATGAGATCGGTCGGGCAGGCTTGGTCGGTAGGGCGAGGTCGGGGTAATGCTGGCAAGCCAGCTCCTACATTGGAACGGGGTCGGTTGTGGGAGCCGGGCTTGCCCGCGATGGCGTCACCGCGGTTCAAGGGCGGGTCAAATGGCGCTGAATCGCTGGCCCAGCTGGCGCTCGGCAAATTGCTCGATGATGAAGTCCACAAACGCCCGGGTCTTGCCCGGCAGCAGTTTGTGTTCGGCGTAGTAGATCGAGATAGTGCCGTCATCGACGTACCAGTCGGGCAGCACCCGCACGACCGCGCCGCTGTCGAGGAACGGGACGGCCATCGGCATGCTCACCAGCGCGATGCCCAGGCCCTGGGCGCTGGCGCAGCAGGCGGCTTCCGAGTCGCTCATGGTCATGCCGGGCTTGAGCACCAATGGGCGCTGTTCGCGCCCGATACTGGTGAGTTGCCAGGAACGAATGCGCCCGGTTTGCGGCGAGCGGATCAGGATGCCCTTGCAGCGGGCCAGGTCTTCAGGCGAAAGGACTGGCGGGCGCCGCGCCAGGTAATCCGGCGAGGCCACCAGCACCCGATGCGCCGGCGACAGCTTGCGGGCGACCACCCCTTGCGGCAGCTCGAAACCACCGCCGATCGCGGCATCAAAGCCTTGGCCGATCAGGTCGACCTGGCGGTTATCGAAATGCCAGTCCGGGCTGATGTCCGGAAAGCGCCGCATGAACTCTCCCAGCAGCGGCACCACATACCGATTGCCGAACACCGTGCCCATGCTGACCTTGAGCGTGCCCACCGGCCGCCCTTCGGCGCTGGCCAGGTTGGCCACGGCATTCTGGATGGTGGTGAGGCTGGCGCTGACTTCTTCGAGGAACAGTTTGCCGGCTTCGGTCAGGGTCAGGCGCCGGGTGCTGCGCTGGAACAGGCGCACGCCGAGGCGCGCTTCCAGCTTGGCGACGCTTTTGCCGACCGCTGCCGGGGTCAGGCTCAGGTGTCGCGCCGCCTCGGCAAAACTGCCGCCCTCGGCGCTGCGCACGAAGCATTCGATACTGCCAAAGCTTTCCATATCAACCCATTCAAAACTTTTGGTTTACACAGATTATAGCAATCACGGTCTACCGGGTGGCCAGGGTGAGGTCGATACTCGCCTCATCAACTACTCGGAGATCGACATGACCACACAAAACCTCACCGGCAAAGTCGCCTTGATCCAAGGCGGTTCTCGCGGCATCGGCGCCGCCATCGTCAAGCGCCTGGCCGCACAAGGCGCAGCGGTCGCCTTTACCTACGTCAGCTCGGCCGCCAAGGCGCAAGCCCTGCAGGACAGCGTAATCAGCGAAGGCGGCAAGGCCCTGGCGATTCACGCCGACAGCGCCGATGCCACAGCGATTCGCAACGCCGTCAATGCCACCGTCGAAGCCTTCGGGCGCCTGGATATCCTGGTGAACAACGCCGGCGTACTGGCCATCGCGCCGCTGGAAGATTTCACCTTGGAAGATTTCGACCAGACCCTGGCGATCAACGTGCGCAGTGTATTTATCGCGACCCAGGAAGCGGCCAGGCACATGGGCGAAGGCGGCCGGGTGATCAATATCGGCAGCACCAATGCCGAGCGCATGCCGTTTGGCGGCGGTGGCCCGTACGCGATGAGCAAGGCGGCGCTGGTGGGACTGACCAAAGGCCTGGCGCGCGACCTGGGGCCACGGGGCATTACCATCAACAACGTGCAGCCGGGTCCGGTGGACACCGACATGAACCCTGCAGACAGTGACTTCGCCGAAAGCCTGATCGGCTTGATGGCCGTGGGCCGTTACGGGCATGTCGAAGAGATTGCGAGTTTCGTCGCGTATCTCGCCGGGCCTGAGGCCGGTTACATCACCGGGGCAAGCCTGACCATTGATGGCGGTTTCAGCGCATAACCCTTGCAGGAGCCCGGCGTGCCGGCGATGGCGATCTTGAGGACGCCATCGCTGGCAAGCCGGGCTCCTACAGTTGATTGTGGGATTTAATTGAACGGCGGCAGGCCATACGCAGCCAGGTCAAACTCCGCGAGTTTGCGGATGATCTGGTCGGCGTGGTGGTACTTGCTGTCGGCCATGGCTTCGTCGGGCACCGCAATGGCGGTCATGTGGGCGGCCTTCGCGGCGGTCACACCGAACGGCGAATCCTCGAACACCAGACAATCTTCAGGCGCCACGCCGAGTCGGCGCGCGGCGGTGAGGAAGATATCCGGCGCAGGCTTGGCGGCACCGACTTCCGGGTCGTCAGCCGTCACAATGGTGTCGAACAACCCGAACCACTCGCGGTGCAACGTAGTTTTGTGGCCAAACGAATTACGCGACGAACTGGTGCCCACGGCAATCGGGATGTTGTGCGCCTTCAAGTGCCGCACCAGCGCTTCGGCGCCAGGCATGCCGAGGGCCTTGGGAAAGCGCTCGCTCATCAGCGGTTCGCGGATCTCGAGAAACTCGGCCGGGGTGATCGGCAAGTCCAGCGCCTTGACCACATAATCGGCCAGGTCCTGGGCACCGCGCCCGATGATGTGCTGCTTGATGCCCCAGTCGTAGGTACGCCCGTAGCGTTCGGCGATGATCTGCGTGACTTCGGTGTAGATGCCTTCCGTGTCCAGCAACAATCCGTCCATATCAAAAATCACGGCCTTGATCGGACCGACTGCAGTACGCGGTGCATTCATCAGTAAAACACCCTGGGGAAGGACTAAAAGGATTCAGCACAATAGCGGCCCGGGTTGCCTGCAAGCAACCACCGCGGCCACGATTACCTTCGTCCCCCCCCAAGGCTCACTCAGGAAAATCCGCCCCCTGCGTCACGTCCGCCCACGCTTCAAAGTCGGCACTCAATGCCTTGACCTTGGAGCGTGCAAAGCCCAGTGCAGCCTTGCCCAACAGCAAGCGCAGGGGCGGCTGCTCGGCCTCCACTGCCTTGACGATGGCAATCGCCGCGCGCACCGGATCACCCGGTTGCTTGCCGCTGTAATTGCGCACGGTGCTGGCACGGGCCGCCGCGGTATCGCGGTAGTCGTCGATGGCGGGCGCGGCCTCGTTGGCCGAACGTCCAGCCCAGTCGGTACGGAACGGCCCCGGCTCCACCAGCAGGACCTTGATCCCCAGCGGCGCGACTTCCTGGGACAGCGCTTCGGACAAACCCTCCACGGCAAACTTGGTGGCGTTGTAGAAACTCAGGGAAGGGAACGCAGCAATACCGCCCACCGAAGAAATATTCACCACCGTGCCCGAGCGCCGCGCACGCATGCCGGGCAATACCGCGCGGGTCATGGCGCTGAGGCCCCACACGTTGATTTCGAACATGCGGCGCACTTCGTCCAGCTGGCTTTCTTCGAACGCGCCGAAGTAGCCGATCCCGGCATTGTTGACCAGCACATCGATATGCCCGAAGTGCGCGTGCGCCGCCTGCACCGCCGCCTCGACCTGGGCCTGTTCCGTCACGTCCAGGGCCAGCACCAATGCGTGGTCTTCGTGACCGGCAACGATGTCCTGCACCTGTTGCGGATTGCGCGCGGTCACCACCGTCGGGTAGCCGAGGCTCAAGGTGTGCAACGCCAATTGACGGCCGAAACCGGTGGAGCAACCGGTGATAAACCAGACAGGTTTTGCAGTTGAATCGGTCATGAAGGGCATTCCTCGTGAGGTGAGGAAAAAAGTATGCGCTCGGGTGTTCTTGTTAAAAAGATGCATAATCCGCAAGCCCCTTTCGGAAAAACCACACAATGGACGCGCCGGATTTCCAGCAATTGCGCCTGTTCCTACAGGTCGCGCGCACCAAAAGCTTCACCCAGGCGGCGGATGCCGTCAGCCTGTCGGTGTCGACCGTCAGCCAGCGCGTCGGCGCCCTGGAAAAACAGCTGGGTGTGCGCCTGCTCAATCGCACCACCCGCAGCGTCAGCCTGACCGAGGCCGGCACACAGCTGCTGGAAAAAATCACGCCGCTGCTCGAAGAGCTGGAAACCAGTTTGCACAGTGTCGCCGCCGCTACCGTCGAGGCCAGCGGCACCTTGCGCCTCAACATCCCCTCCACCGCCAGCCGCATGGTGCTGCAACCGCTGTTGCAGGGTTTCCTGCACAAACACCCGGGGATCAATCTGGAAGTGGCCGTGGATAACGCGTTGGTCGATATCGTCGCCCAGGGCTTCGACGCGGGAATCCGCTACGACCACGTGCTGGCCGAGGACATGGTGGTGATCCCGGTGGCCCGGCAACTGCGCTTTGTGATTGTCGCCACTCCCGGCTACTTGCAGGGGCGCAACGTGCCGACCCATCCTCACGATTTGCTCGAGCATGAATGCGTCAACTACCGCAGCGCACAAACCGGCCTGATGCACCGCTGGGATTTCGAAAAAGACGGCAAACCGCTGCGGGTCACGGTCAAGGGCCGACTGGCGACCAATGACATCGAACTGATGATCAGGGGCGCACTCGACGGCTTCGGCTTTGCCTACGTGGCGCGCTCCAGTGTCGAGGCGTATTTGCACAGCGGCGAGTTGGTGGAAGTCCTCGGCGACTGGATTACCCACAGCGCGTTGTATTTGTACTACTTCAACCGCAGCAACACGCCAAAGAAACTGCGGGTGTTTATCGACTACCTGCAACAACAACTCGGCGAATGACCCAGGCCCCCTTAAAAGCGAACCCATCATGCTCTATCGCGTAATCGCCGACGGCCTCGTGCTGTTTCACCTGTGCTTCATCCTGTTCGTGCTGTTCGGCGGGCTACTGGCCCTCAAGTGGCGGCCCGTGATGTGGCTGCACCTGCCCGCCGCCGCGTGGGGCGTGGCGGTGGAGGTGTTCCACCTGCCCTGCCCGCTGACCCGCTGGGAAAACCTGTTTCGCCACCTCGCCGGACAGGACGGCTATGCCGGCGGATTCATCGAGCACTACATCCTCACGCTGATCTACCCGGCCGGGTTGACGCCACAGATCCAGCTGGGGCTGGGCGCGCTGGTGCTGCTGATCAACGCGGCGGTGTATGTGCGCTTGATCAGGCGCAGGTAGGAAATTTGCAGCGTTACGTACAGGATTGAGACAGCTGGCGTGGTGAAGAATCAGACTCCCTCATTCCGTTCGTAGACGCCCCCATGTCCGAAGCCTTCGAAGTCCCCAGCCCCCACGAAAAACACCTCGAACACACCACCGAACATGCCCACGGCCGCGGGGATAATTTCGCCAGCCGCATCGCCGTGATGACCGCGCTCATGGCCACCCTCGGTGCCATGCTCAGCTACCAGGCCGGTTCCACCGAAAGCGAAGCGGCGATGGACAAGAACAACGCCGCCATCATCAAGACCGAAGCGGCCAACCAATGGAACTACTACCAGGCCAAATCCAGCCGACAAAACCTGGCGGAACTGGCCACGCATATCCCCGGTGTGGACGCTGCGCATTACAAGGATGAAATCGAGCGCTACAAAAGCCAGAAGGAAGACGTGCGCAAGCAGGCGGAGAAACTTGAAGCCACCTCGAAGGAATGGGACGAGAAATCCGAACAGGCGCTGCACCAGCATCACCGCTGGGCCCAAGCGATGACCGCGATCCAGATCGCGATTTCGCTGGCGGCGATCACCTTGCTGACGCGCAAGGAGTGGCTTAAACGGATGTCCTACACGGCCGGCGGCATCGCCTTGGTATTGGGCGGCCTGGCGTGGCTGCACGTCTGAACCTGCAGGCGCAAGCAGTGTGCTGTCGACAGAAAATGTCGGCACACAGCGCGTTTGCACTTTGGCTGCTCCGCTCTATCGCTATATAGTAAAATGCACAGCGCCTGATGCTGCTCAACGCGAGGAAAAGCCGGTGTCCACACAACCCAAAGAAGCCGTGGGCGCCGCCTACAGTATCGACTCCATGCGTTTTGCCCAGGCCATGACCTGGCAAGCCATCGAACAGCTTTCCCAGCGCATCCGCCCCGGCATGCTGGAGTCCGAAGCTCGCGAGCTGGGCAAGCAGGTGCTCGCCGACCTCGACATGCAACGCATCTGGCACCCGCTGCTGGTGCGCTTCGGCGCCAATACCCTGAAGGCCTTCAACCAACGCTCCGACGGCGACCCAGTGCTGGGCGAAAACGATATCTTCTTCATCGACATGGGCGCCGTGTGGCAAGGCCACGAAGGTGATGCCGGCGCGACCTTCGCCACCGGCAACGATCCGCAAATGCTCGCCTGCGCCAGCGCCGCCAAAGAGCTGTTCGACCGCGTGCAGGCCCGCTGGAAAAACGCCAAGGTCGTCGGCCTCGAGCTGTACCGCTACGCCGAAGAACAAGCCCAGGCCATGGGCTGGCGACTCAACCTCGACATCAAGGGCCACCGCGTCAGCGATTTCCCCCACGCCGTCCATCGCGGCGGAGACCTGGGCGACTTCGAACACTACCCGAACGCCGGGTTGTGGATCCTGGAAATCCAGATCGCCCACCCAACCAAGCCGTATGGCGCCTTCTACGAAGACTTACTCGCCTGACCCTTTAAGGAACATTCATGGACCGCTCCACCGAACACCCCGTGCTGCTGTTTTCCTACGGCACTTTGCAAGACAAAGCCGTGCAACTGGCCAACTTCGGCCGCGAGCTGACAGGCCAGCAGGACGCCATGCTCGGCTATTCGCAAAGCTGGGTCGAGATCACCGACCCAGAGGTGCTGGCAAGCAGTGGCAAGACCCATCACCCGATCGTGGCGCCGACCAAAGAGCCAGACGCCCAAGTCGAGGGCAGTGTGTTTCAGATTACCGAGCAGGAATTGGCCGCCGCCGATGCGTATGAAGTGGCGGACTACAAGCGTGTGTCGGTGGCGCTGGCGTCAGGCCTGACGGCATGGGTGTATGTACAAGCCTGAAGATGAAATTTCCGGTAAATGATTTCAATCTCACAGGCCGGAGATTAGAGTGGCGCGCCTTCGAGAATTGAATCTCGATTTTTAGCCCATGGAGTTACCCAGTGAAGTACGTCAGTAAAGTGGTTGCAGCAGCTGTTCTCGGTTTCACCCTCGCAGGCTGCACCGGCACCGCCATCAAATCCCCGCAATACGACAGCAGCCAATACACCGTTCTCGGTCACAGCGAAGCCAGCGCCACCGGCATCATGCTCTTCGGCGTCATCCCGATCGGCCAGAACAGCCGCTTCGTCCGCGCCCAGGATGCCGCAATCAAGGCAAAAGGCGGCGACGCGCTGATCAACACCCAAGTCCAGGAAAACTGGTTCTGGGCTTGGGTACTGAGCGGTTACACCACCAAGATTTCCGGTGATGTGATCAAGCTGAAAACCGCACAGTAAGCGCACGACGTAAAAAAGCCGCTTATCTCTCCAGGAGAAAGCGGCTTTTTCATGCAATAAGGCCTGATAAAAATGAAAATCTTGGTCATCGCTTCGCTGGGGATCTTATCGCTGGCTCAAACACCCCTGGCCGTCGCGGAAAACAGCAACGGAAAAAACCTCTACCTGCAACGATGCGCGATGTGTCACGGCGCAGACATCAAGGCAACAGGCCCGCTGGCGCATAAAAGCACGCCTCCCACACCTGACCTCACGACCGCCGCTTTCAAGAAGCGCCTGAGTGATTATCCGGGCGTTATCGTTTCTTCGATAATACTTCGCCCTAACGGCGACTTGATCCCGAGAACGTTACGAGAGAACGGCGTAAAGCTGGCGCCGCACGCCTGGAGCATCCAGGATCTGCGTGATTTGAATCAGTACATGAGTGGCGTGATTTCGAAAGCGAGGTGATTTTCAGACGCCAGAAACCACAAACCCCCGGTTTTCTCTGGGAAAACCGGGGGTTTGTGTTTACTTAATGTGGCGGTGAAGGAGAGATTCGAAACTACCCGCAAGGTGACTTCCATTATGCAAGTACCCGAATTACAAGGACTGTAGCGATGCTGTCTCTCCAAAAAATCGAGATTCTCAGTCCCATCGTAGTCCCATGGAATTCGCACCTTAGTAGTGCGCCAGGGTCAAGCAGGGGTAAAAAACAGCATTCGGGCCGTTTTGTGTTGAGGCATGGGAAAAAGGTAATATTGGTAATACGCTTGTGAATCAGAGATAAACCTCTTTAATTTCAATGGCTTGGTGGTATTTGGAAAGGTAATAGTTTGGTAATTTTTAGGTTAGGTCATTACCTTTTCATCTAGTAATTTCTAGCACCCTAAATATCCAGCAAAAACAATCACTTGGGAGAATATTACCTTTGCCATTACCAAATATTACCCCTGAAGGTAATGCGTCTCCTCCCCGAACCATAAGGGCTGTAGCGCAGAAGACAACGTTCCTTACCAAAATTACCCTTTTGCCGCCCCTTGGCTCAAAAAGCGGAGCCAGCGTTGCTAGTGCCTCTTCGCGAAAATCCTTCAAAACTGTTTATTCATACAGTTGCAGAGGATAGCCAATCGCCTGCATTCTTAACACATCAAGCTTTTCAGCCACCTATAAACAATCTTTTAAACCATAATTCCACTTTAAAAATGGAAACCAAGGTAAATCATGGAAGTTAATGCCGTAAACCACAAAATAAGAATCGAGCTCTGCCCAAAAAGATCAAACAGCAAAACCCCATGGCAAAAACTTCAAAAAAGGTTCATTCAAGGAGAACCTTATGATATATATTTTAGAGTGACTAATATCGGTAGCGCACCCACACCCGAGTTCACGATATCTAACTTTAAACTCCACTCAAAATCAGATAGCACATTTATCGATTCGAAAAATACAATTCTAATAAAACAACTAAACCCTAATGAGACAATAGGAATAACTTTAGACAAAATGACGATTGCGTTTAAAGGAGGAGCCTGGGCAAAAATTGACGTATCACCAGTCAACCCAGAACTTAGGATCACTACCTTTCAACATGATTCGCTACATAAAAAAGATGAAGCATATGACAATGGCAGATGGGGAAATCTTATATATGTTCAAGGTGAACTTGAAGTAACCCAAGAAAAAACGAACACCTTGATACTGACGCTCACGACAGTAACCGTAATCGAATCTATTTTCGGGATGAAAAAAACTCTCTTAGCTCTGGTAGAGTTAGCATATTACCCAATATCACAACTAGCAGCGTTAATGGGTTCTTTCATAAAATAGAACCCACGAAGGCAACCTAATCTGTTAGCTACCGAGTCTGCCCCCACTGCTAACTCGCCAATAGTCAACTGTATAAGTTTAACAACGACTCGAATACCAAAGTAGGGGTTGAACCATGTCCAATCAATATTCACTCGGAGATGTGCTTGAAAGGATGTATGAAAATCAGCTAGCCCTTGAGGCCGCAGTGATGGAGCTTACTCTCCGCCTCGAGGAACAAGGCTCGGTGGAAGTGGGCGATAACGTGAGAGGTGCGCTAGAAACGATCGGCGAGAATGCCGGCCACATCAAGCAAGGTTTGGCCCGCCTCAAAGGGTCTGGCGCGGCTTAGCAAAGAAAGCCATCGAGTGAAATGCCCCTATCACAGCGGAGACCTTGTTTCCCCTGGCCTGGGGCAGATTTTACGTCAGATCCACGACAGAGAGTATCGTCTGCAAAATGATGTTTCTCGATTCGAAAAACAGCTGAGTTCCTACTTTTTGATCAATAAACCTTGGGATTCCTCATCCCTCTCCCGCCAGCATCTCTGCTATTCGTTTTGAAACCTGGCTGCACTCCTTCGCAAAACTTTGCACTTTGTGAAATGGCCATTCGCCCTACGGCCCCCGCAGCGGGTCTGGGCTGCGCTGCTGATTGCGCCACCCTAACCTTTGCACAAAAAACCGACGCAAACCCGGTCGGCGGGAGGGGGATAAGTGCTTTTCTGAGAGAAATTTTTATCCAGTCAACATTCTTGGCTCTGAAGCTCTTTAGCAAGAGTCATGGCCACTAGCGTGCTATCAAGGGCAGTTGTAATCTTGAGAGAGCCGTGCAGGCCTAGAATTCAAAGGGGTGGGCAGATGTTGACGCAGAAGGCGCTTAATGAGATATGCGAGAAAATTGACCTATTCATAGATTCTAGAAAGCATATAGAGTTAGAAGCGTATCTCGAAAAAGTCGAAGACAGCAAATTCCACAACTCTAGGGACCAAGCACACTTCTACTACTCACTAGGAACTGGACATTTGAGTTTTAGGGAAAGTTTCAAAACCTCATGGAAGAAAGACACCGCTGGAAAAGCAGTAAAATACTTCCGTAAGGCAATGTATGAAGACGGCTTCAAAAAACTCCCCTCAAAAATCCAAAGCAGAATAATTACAAACTTTGGAGCAGCACTACTAAGACAAGGACGAAAGTTTGAAGCCATAGCGGAATTCAACAAAGCGATAAGAATAAACAGAAACCCGATTGCACTTCTAAAAAAAGGAACTACCTTACTGCATCTTTCAGATGAAGTATTCTATGATAGCCACCAAATATACTATCAATACGAAGCGCATAAAATATTAAAAGATATTTACGACAACAGGCAGAAATTATTCGAGCCCGACCATATCGCCGACTTGGAACGTGACTCTTGCACCACTTCATTCCTAAAGTGGTACGACGAAAACATTGAATACTTAAAAGACTCTCCCTACCCAGAAGAAAAACCGAGAAAAAAGTCAACAAAAAAAGAAGAGGCCTATAACAATTGGTGTATCAAAAACTCCCTTTACATAAACGACCTAAACGAGATACTGAACAACCGATGTGCAGAAGAGGATATAATCACACTACCCGACCTTGCGCATCTTGTGAACCCGCTAATAACAACATCGGACACTCTCGCTCTTAACGCTGCATTTTCAGAAATAAAGCATCAATATGCATTTGCAAGATTCAACTACTTCGACGCAATAACCAGCATAAGCGCAACTAAAGAAATTGAGCACTTTTCAGACAAACGTTTGCACCTGACCAACTCCCTGGATTATTGCTTATACCGCCGAGATATAGAAATGGTGAAAGTCTCTTTCAGACTTCTCTATTCCTGCTTCGACAAAATCTCCATACTCATGAAGAAATACTTATCACTCGACATCAAAGACAAAAATGTAACTTTTAGTCGTGTTTGGTTTACTGATACTGAAAGAGTGAAAACGAGAGACTATTTCATTAATTCCAACAACACATTTTTATTAGCGCTTTACTGGCTTTCCAGAGATATCAATGACGACGAAGATATAAACCATAACTACTGGATGGACTCGAACGCCCTTAAACTTGCTGACATACGTAACAAAATGGAACACCAAGGTTTTCGAGTAACCATCGACTCACTGCATAAAATCAACAAACTGCACACTAAAGATACTTCAGCCATCAAAAACGAAATCCTTCAAAAAATCGAAGAATTGCAAGCTACTATTTCTGCATCGACCTCAGACGAAGACACCTGCAACAACAAAGAGTCATTAGATCACCTGCAAGCGTTACTTAAAGAAGAAGAAAACTTAAGGGGCTACCCTTTCATAATCACAGACATTGAACTCAGAGAGCAAACAGTCAGACTGATGAAATCAGCTCGACACGCAATTATTTACTTAGCACTTGGAATTCATCACGCAGAAAAACGAAAACCTCATGCTGAAAACTTAATCGGCATGCCTGTACCAATGCTATAGCCCCCTAAACATACAGAGCCCTTCTCTTATGGAAATCGACACATTCGCACAGTGCCTAAACTACTTAGGCTTAGCACAAAACAAAAAAACAACTGTAGAACTTCTAATTCCAGGACTTAGCTCATTAGTAGGAGTAATCGCAGGCGCTTCCATTACGATGCTACGCGAAAAAAATAAGGAGAAAAGCACGTTAAAAAACAAAAAAATGTGCATCACAGAGGAGCTAAATAGAACAAAAGATAATCTTGAACATATATTCAAGGAAGCTATCCGAATTCATGATGATTCAGTGAAAGAGCACATAATTCCTGGACACCAACTTCGACTGGAAATTTCGCTCCCTTTTGTATCCGAGCATTTTACAAGCATTGCACACAAATACTCTATTGAACAAAGGAGCCACATCATCCAGCTATCCGAAATTATAAAAGAAGTAAACCAACAACTTCAGGAATTTCACGCACTGAGAAACCCTTCAAACTTTTCAGGAAGTGCGCTAACCTCTCTGAACATTATCAGTGCAACAATTCATTGCCATAGGATACTAGACCTAATTGAAGGTGCGAAATTCAAACACAACAAACTCGCAATAATTGAGCTATCCGACAAACTAAAAATAAGCTCACCCTACGTTGAGACGTTGCGCAGTTCGCTCGACAAGACGAAGGAAAAGGCGTGAGTTAAGCTTCAACTTTAAAGCTTGATATTTTTTACCGTCGCTGCAAGGCCCCCAGCAACATTGGCTTTCAACATAAATTCGCTCGTATCACCTGAACTCGGGACAGGGCCTGATATATGGGTATGCACAGCCATCTGTGCATTCATCTGCTGCACTAGGTCAAGCAGATCGCACAGCACCTGCAGAACGTTCACCTCCTCGGAACCTATCCAAGTTTTCGGCGCAACCATCCTTTGGCTGACCGCCGCAACGCTTCTACGCAGCCCCTGAATCCTTTCCTCCATATCCCCACCCACCGTGGCGTTGAGCTTCTGCCCCACCACCAGGTTCAAATCCCGCCCGGTCGCTTGGTGCAGATCATCCACCGCCGCCAGGCTCGCAGATCCACCCGACAACAACTTGAGCGCGCCCAGCGCCTCGATCTTCTTGATACCCCCCACAGACTCTGTTGAATGGTCATCCACCGTCCTGGTGTGGCTCTGGAAGCTCTCAGTGTTCTGCATCGCCTCCACTTCCCGTTCGATCGCCTTGTCCTGGATCTTGCCGTCGGTTTGGCGCAGCCAATTGCCGTCGGCGTCGACGCGCTGTTGGCAGGCCTCGCTGTGCTGCCACACCTGGTCACCCTTCGGCACCCGGGGCAGGCTCAGACCGTGGGGCAGGATCTGAGTGATAAAGGGCTTATGCGGCAGGCCGTAGGCAAAGCTGACCACCACGGTGGTGCCCTCTTCCGGAAAACCAAACATGCCAGCCTCTTGCCCGCCCATCGGTGCCGGCAGCGGCAAGCCGGTCAGGATCGGCAGCGCGGGATCTGGCTCGCCATCGGGCAGCAGCACTTCCACGTCGACGCCGAAGCGTGGCCGGAAGTCGTCGCACAGACCAGGTGCGGCCGGTGCATCGGGCACGGCCACCACGCGGCCAAAGCGTGGCAGGTGGTAGCCGCCGGTCAGTTCGGGGAATTGCCGCTCTACACAGCGACGGATTGCGTCATCCATTTGATCGCCATTTGATTGCCGGCAAGGGTCACGCTGGTGATCCTCTCGCCCTGGTTGATGGTTGCACCTGGTCGAAGTCCTGGAAGGGCCGCGATCATTGCGCTCTGGTTGCCCTGATAGCCGTCGAACAGTTCGACCGGCAGCTGCAGCGGTGGGCGGATCCCGAAGAAACTGTCGGCCCAACTGCCCACAAACACTTCGCCGTCGCCCTGCTGCTGCCAGATGAAGTCGGGGATGTTGAAGACGCTCGCCAGGCTGTCCATGGCCAGGTAACCGGCAGCCAGGCTGTAGAAAAACGGGGCTTTGACCTTGGCATAGGCCTTGTCCGGCACGCGGAAGCGCAGGCCGGCCTTGTCGCTGACCTCGGCCAGCACGCCCTGTAGGTCGACGTGTCGCAGGTTCAACGGCATAGGCTGCGACAGGATCGCCGCCAGTTCACGGCAGACCAGGATCTGCTGCACGCTGTTGATCGCCGTAGAGCGTTCAACAAAGCCAATGAAGTGGCGCTGCAGTGGGCCGTCGTTGTAGCCGACATCGAGCATCACCAGGCCTTTGACCGGGGCGCCTGCCTGGATGGTGAAGGTCGCCCGGCCGGGGCTTTTGATGTCCAGCCGAACTTCATCCTTAACCAGCGGATACGGCGTGCCGCCAATCGTCAGTACCTTGTGCAGTTTCATGGTGTCGGGGCCAGCCAGTCATCGACCTTTTTCAAGGTCCGTTCAAAGCCACTCAGTTCCCCAGGGGCGCCGGTGCCGTCACCACCAGATGCACCGCCAACCGCCGAACCCGGGCCGGATTGCGACGTGACGCCGTTGCCGGCGCGGCGGTTCTCCACCCGCTCTGGGTTGGACAGTTTCTCTGAGAGGGTGAATTGCACCAGCCAGGCGTTCAGCGAGTCGTCTTCCCGGGCGCTCACACCGTCGGAGAATTGCACTTCCCGGATGCCGAACGCGGCGGCGGTGTCGTTGACGATGCGGTACATCTTGAGTTGGCCACCGCCGGCCGTGGCCTCGGCCAGGCGCATGAGGTTGCGCAGTTGCACCTGGTCAACAAACGGAATCATCAACGCGACCGTCAAGGTTTTGGGCTTGAAGCCCTTGTGCGCGGTCTGGCTGTTGCTGGTTTGCCCCGAAAGATCGTCACTCTCGATACGCAGGTTGGCCGTAATTTTCAGGCGTTTGCCCAGGATTTGCTGGCCGTCGAGTAATAGCGTCATAGGCCGATCAACTCCCGGACAAAGCTCAGGCCGTCCCGCGAACCCACCAACAGCACGCCGGCGCACAGCACCCACTCATGACCCGGTGCATCACCCTGCAGTAAGGCACGGCGCAACTCGTTGCTGTCACCTGGGCCCAGGATCCGCGCACGCATGCTGTGATCGGCATTGCCGCCGGCCAGCAAGGCTTTCAGGTCGTTAAACTGTTTGTCGCGGCCCTTCTGCTGAGCAGCCTTGCGACCGGCCAATGCCGCCAAGTCCCCCATGGGCGAGCTGTCGGCCGCGTAGCTCTCCAGGACAGCGATCTGGCCGGCCATGGATTGCTTGGCAGCCTTGACCACCGTGCAACGCTCCAGGGGCAGCGCCGACCAACGCGGCAAAGGCCCAGCGCTGGGGATCTCCCATTTTTCAGTCTCCAGCCGCGACAGGTTCCGCGCCCGGCGTTCGGCGCGCACCAGGTCAGGGATCGGCAACAGCGCGTTGAAGCGCGCTAAGGTCTCGGCAAACTGATCCAGGCGCGTGCCCAGGAACATCAGCGACAACGCATATTGAGGGCCAGCGGGCCGGCCGTTGTCGCTGGCGTCGACCAGTTTGGCCGCCAGCTGCTGCAACAAGTTCGGTGCGGACAGAAAACGCTGGTGACCACGGCCTTGTCCTACACCGCTTTGAAACGGCGTCACGGCAAGACACGCCGGTGCTTCGCCCATCTGTCCGGCCAATGCGGCACGGCCGGCCTCGATCGCGCCCTTGGCCGCGTCGCCCACCGGTCCCGGGTTGGTGCTGGTCATGCCGTCCAAACCCGCCAGGCGTTTCGCTGTGGTGGCCAGCTCGCCGCCGGCGAGATCCTGAGCCGCTGCCAGTTGGCCCATCCACTCGGTGGACTGCTCGGGCCAGCGCATGGTCACGGGCGCCCAGGTAGCGTTTGGAGTGCTTACCACTTCACAGCCTCCAGTGCGTCAAGGTCACCCGCGCTAAGCGCATCATCCAACTGCTGCTTGAGAGCGTATGCCTTTTGCAGTAGCTGCTGTTTGATTAGGGTGAAGTCTTCTCCGACCTGGCGGATCTGCGCGTAGGTATGCGGGCGAAACTCCCTCACACCTGCCTCATCACGGCAGGCGAAGAGCGTATCCAGTCCAGCCAACACGGCGCCGGTCAAATTGAGCTGGTCGTTCAATTCGCTGCTGTACTGATGGCGTGTGCCTAAGGCCGACGACCAAAACCCTGCGGTGATAGCCGACTCACAGGCCGCGTTGATCCTCGCTGTTTGCGCGTCGTATACGGGCTGCAGTCGCGGAGGATCGATGAGGATAGGTAAGCCGTTGGCGTCGTGGCTACGCACTTTGTCCATCGGTGGGTTGGCAATCACCGACAGGTACAACACCTCACTGATGGGGACTGCGTCATCGGGAATGCTGGCGTGCATTGCAGGAAAGTACGTGGTGCCCAGGCTCGGGCTATAGAAACGCTGCATGATTAATATCCTATGGCCAGGACTTGAGGGTAAGCACCGGCACTGACGCTACCTGTCCCGGACCATTGAGCGACAACGACGACTGACTCTTTGCTAGCGGTCATGGTTTGAAACCACATGTCGGAGGTGACATTGCTCACTGCAATGGTGCCGGACAATGAAAAAAGGTTGGTCGAAGGAAAAGCCAATGGGAGCGCGATGGTTTGCGTACTGTCACCTACATTGGTGTGAACACCCCGCGCCCATTGAATGATCAAGCCACCCAACCAAGTTGGGAAAACCACATAGCCGTTCGCGGTCAAGCTCAGCAGAAAGCCCCATCGTAATTTCTTCGGGGTGACGTAAACGGTATCGTCTGCCCCAACATTTGTTAGCTGTTGGGTCGCCACCTTAGCCCCACCAACCACCGCTTCAGTAGCCTGGTTTAAGGTAGCTGTAAGGGTGACATCGGCACTCCCGTCGAAACCGACGTTGCCCGTTAACGCTCCGCCCAAGGTGATCTTTCGAGCGGTCGCCAATACCGCCGCCCTGCCCACGACAGTGGCACCGGATACAACATTGGCAAGAGCCGTCCAGATCAAAGCGGCGGAAGCTTTCACTGCCTTTGTGGTAGCCAGAACTACGCTGCTGTTGCTTTCTGGATCATCGCTGATTGCATTAGGCAAGTTACCCAGCTTCACATCATCCTTAGTGGTCGCACGGGCGCGCAGTTGCTCGTAGTCACCATTTCGCAGTGCAAACTGCTGAACCAAAGGACCGTCAATGGCCTCCACGGGACGACGATCCGTCATGCTGGAGTCAGTCAGATCCGCGAGGGCTACGCAGTAGTGCCTCACACCCAAGGCGTCGATGTAGTCCGCTTTTTCAGCACCGAACACCACCGTCCAGCTGGCCACTACGTCGCTCAGCTCGCGCTGCAGCACAACATCCAGCCAGGCCTTTGCGGGCAACGCCGGCGGCACAACTGGCAAGGTCGCCGACTGCACCAGGCGAATGCCCTCGATGTAGGCGGTGCCAGGCTTGAGCTGGTAACTGCCACCGACCTTTTCCAACTGCAGCGAACTGCCAAAGAAGCAGGCGCGCCCATAGACGTCGCGGTTGCTCAAGCGCTCGCGCTCATCGACACCGGCAAACCGTACAGTGAAGTCGTGCTGCCAGGTGCTGGCGTCAATGGTGATACCAGTCAGAGCCAGGGCACCGTCAAACGCCATCAGGAAGTTGCGGGTGAGGTTGTTACCGATCTGCAGCGGTGGAATGTTGCGGCGCTTCTGTTGCATTGGTACATACGCCACGGCGAACAGCACGCCGTCGGCGGTCTCCAGTCCGATCCAGTTGAAGTCCCAGTCGCCAACGTCCGAACCAATCTGTGCGCTGTACACGACCTGGTTGGGGTTCACATAGCCAACATGCTCGGACGGGATCTGATGCGTATACACGATCTGCGCCGCCATAGGCTTCGGCGCGGCACGGTCAACAGGTGCGGTTGGGTTCAACCCGGGCACGTTGGCAAAAATGAATCGGCTGACTTTCAACGCCGCGTTGGCGGCTTGTTTTTGCGCGATCAGGCTTTCACCTGCAAGGGTAATAACGGCTCCCATGAGGGCTCCTAAAGGCTGGCGACCAGCGTTTGCTGATCGTCGTGAAAGTGGACAAGGGCGATCTGCACCGGCACCGGTGTGATGGTGGAAAAGTCATAACGCCGGCAGGTGCGGCCGTACTGCTGAATCAGCACGCGTAGCAATTCGGGGTTCTGCGATAACTGGGAGTCGGAGAAACGCAGCAGCACTACGTCCCAGTCGCGAGCGGCCTGGCGCTCCTCAATCTCGACATAACCGACGCCCAGGCGCTCCAGGATGCGTTTCATGCCGGCGGTGCTGCCGGCGTCGACGGCGTTGATAAAGGCGTACTTGACCCGCAGGCGGTACAAGGCCTCGGGCTCGCCCTTGAAGCGGGTGATGTCCCGCTGCCAGGCCAACAGGTCCAGCACAGTGATATGGCAGGTGTCCGCATCCATCTGCAGCAGCGGCCAGCGCAACCAGCCTTCGACCTTTTCCCACCAGGACTGGGCGGCGGCCTTGAGCTTGGCCAGCTCGGTCCCATCGAGCCAAAACGGCAAGTCGAGCTTAATCATGCAGCAGCACCTCCAAGCTCTGGATCCGCGGAATGTTCAGTTCGCTGATGATGTCGGCATTGGTAAAGCGCAATGACTCGATGCCGGCGAACTGCTGGTGAAGCTCTTCGCCCAGGCGGCTGAATGAAAACCGCGATTGGGGATAGGTCAGCGTCGGCTGGAAATCCGTGGCGGTGCTGTCACGGAATGCGGCACGCACGAACAGCGCGGCGTTGTCTTTAAGGGTTGCCCGCTGTTCAGTGGTCAATGTCGAGCGCGGCCAGATCTCCAACTTCACCGCGTGCTGGGTTTCAGGCATGACCATCACCAACAGGTCATCGCCGTGGCCATGGTTGCCCTGGTCGCGGATATGCGCGTTGATTTGCTCCAGGTATGTCGCTGCCGGCACGTCCGCGTCGAACAGAACAAAGGCGTTTGCGCTGCCCGGGCCACGTGGCGCGCCGTGCTGGAAATACACGCCATCCGGGCGCACGCCTGGAAAGGCCGAGATCATGGCGCGATACACCGCGTCGGTGTGCCACTGGTTGACCGCTGAAAACTGGTTGCGGGTACGCAAACGCAGCTCGTCGTTGGGCTCAGGATCTGCACCTGGTGTGGTCAACCAGCCGTCGGTGTTCACCACCTGGGCAATGCCCGGTACCGGTACCGGCAAGATCGCGTAATAACCCGGGGCCAGGTTGAAACCGGCGCCGGTGTCGACCGCCTCGACCGGGATCTGCAGCTGCATCAACCCATCGGCGAAGATACCCACCGCCGTGGTCACCACCTGGTAGATATGGCCATTGATCGATGCGGACTGCACTACTGTCCCGGCCGGCACTTCCAGGGCGCCGCCGGCGGCTTCGCGGGTGAACAGCAAAAAGCCCTTGGCCTTGGTCGCACCCTTGCGCTCGACGTTCACGGCCCAGGCCAGCATGTCGAGCCAGGCGTCTACAGCGGTCTTGACGAAAAAGTTGGGGAGCACCGTGGCCACGAAAAAATCAAGGATCCACAGCACCGGTTTGGTCACCAGGGCGCGCACCACGCGCCAGAACGGCGAATAGGCGCTGGTGTTGCTCAGTTTGCTGCCCTGGGCGGCTACCTCTTTTTCCCACGCCTGCAGGAGCCCCGCCTCGGTCGTGGGAATGCCGGCGTCGGCCAGCGCCTGCTTGAAATCTACGTCGCTCACAAAGCCACCTCAATATTGCCGAATTTCAGGGTTGTCGCCGTGACCAGGTACTGGCCCGGCTGCAGCTGGGTGATCTGCGCGGTACCTGGCACCAGGCGCTCGTCGGCCTCAACCAGCAGTTCCAGTTGTTGGATACAGTCGCGTTGCTTGAGGCGATCGCGCTCGGCCACCAGAGTGACCAGCAGGCCGCTGTCGCGGATCATGTGGGCGATGTCCTGGGCGATGCTGGCCCGGTCATCGATCAGCAGCGGCTGACGCGACAGGTCCAGCACCAGGTCATTGCCGACAATCAGAAGATCGATGTACTCGCTCATCCGCCCACCGACATGGCAACCATGTTTTCCATCTCCAGCGAGGTCATAGGCTTGCTGTTGTGGATCTCGACTTTCTCCACGTGCATGCCTTTGTTCTGGCTGCTGCTGTTGTTCTGGATGCTGGTCAGCAGCCCGCCCTGGGGCACGGCGTTGGGCCGCGCTGGCGACAGGCTTGGAATGGCCGCGTTGATGGTCTGTTGGGCCCGCTGCACTGCTGCAGCGCTGTCCATGGTGTTGAGGCCGATGTCAGTACCGGGCACCTCGGGCATAGCGCCGAAGCGGGTTTCAATGTCGACGCCGGGGATCTTGTTCAACATCTCGATCAGGCCGTTGATAGCCGTGTGAAAGATCGCCACGATCCCGTCCCACGCAGCCTTGGCCATCCCGGACCAGCCGCCCATCGATGCAAACCAGTCCGACAGCGCGGTCAGTTGGTCGCTGACCCACTTGAACGCTTCGCTGTTCATCAGCGCAGCCGTCCATTCGTCCCAGTACACAACGGCAGCGATCACCGCCGCGACCAAGGCCATAACCCCGATCACGATCCACACGACCGGGTTGGCCAGCAGCGCCGCGTTGACCAGCCAGATCGCGCCCTGCCACATGAGCATGGCGCCGCGAATCAGGGTCAGAACGGCGGTCAGGCCATAGACCACGGTGATATAGGTCAGCATGATCAGCTTCTGCATCAGGAACACGGCGGTGGTCCGAAGGCTCATCATCTGCACCAATTTCCAGACGGTGACCATGGCAAGCCAGGCCATACGGCCGGCGCCGACGGCAAAGGTCAGCAGGGACATAACAGCGATCAACGCCAGGATCGTCAGCGTGACGATGCCGATCACCCGGGTGATGTTGGGGAACATCTGCGTCCAGCGGGTCATGGTGCCGGCGATGCCCGACAGCTTGGCCATCAAAGGCGTCAGGATCGGAATAAGCGCTTGGCCAAAGGCGATGCGCAGCGCTTCGACCGCTGCGCCGAACTGCTGCCACGGGTCGACCATGGCCATGGCCATGTTCTGCGCGTCTTCAAGGCCGCGCACCTTACCCAGCTTTTCCATGCCGTTGCGTAGGCGGTCGGTGTCCTTGGCCAGGGAGCCGATTACCTGGGCGCCCTCCCCGCCGAACGCCTCCATCAGCTTGGCGCTGGCCGACGCGCTGGTCAGGTCGCCCAGCTTGCCCTGCAGCTTGTCCATGATCTGCAGCATGGGCAGCGCCTTGCCGTTGGAGTCGGTGAACTTAAGGCCCATTTTCTCGGACGCAGCACCCAGGTTTTCGAAGAACGCCTTAAAGCGCCCGCCGGCGTCGCCGCCTTCCATGGTGCTGCTCAGCGAGCCGATCACCGCGAACTGCTCGGCGATATCCACGCCGGCGGCGGTGGCGATCGAGCCCACTTCCTTGAAAGCGTCCTTGAGCTGGGCGCCGTCGGTGCGGAACAGCTGCACGGCCAAGGCAGTCTGCCCACCGAGTTTTTCAACCCATTCGCCCTTGCCCATGGTGTCAGCCTGGCCTTTGAACAGGTTGTACATGGTGCCCACGTAGGCGCCCATGGTCTCGGCGTCGGATTTGGTGGCCTTGGCCAACAGGTTGCTGGTGTTGGTGAAGGTCGCCAGTTGGCTGCCCGTGAGCCCCTTGATAGCGCCCTCAATGCTGTAGGCGGACGCCACAAAATCCCGGGCGTTCTCGCCATAGTTCACCGAGAACTCCAGGGCCTTCTGATTCAAAGCCGTCAGCGCATCTTCGGCCACACCCAGGGATTTGACCTCGCCCAGGGCGCGGTTCATCTCCAGCGCGGGCTGCAGTGATTCGTTGATGCCGACAAAAGCGCCCGTCACACCGGCCAGGCCCATGCCCATGGTCTTGATGTTCTTTTCGCTTTGCTCGGTCAGCTCGGAAAAGCCCATCTTCACCTTGCCCAGGGGCGCGGTGACCTTGTCGGTCAGGGCCAGGATGAAGTCCAGGCGGGCGCTACGATCGGCCATGTGGTTCCTATCCGTTCAACGCACGGGCAATGCCGCTTGCGACGGCAAATTCCATGCGTTTCCAATATTCGTCATCCAGCCACTTGGCCGTGCCCATGTTCTCGATGCTGGGCTCGGCACCAGGTAGCCAACGGTTGGTCAGGGCCAGCAACTGGCCCAGGCCGTCTTCGGTCAGGCGGTCAGCGTGCTCAAGGGCTTTTTTACGATGATCTCGACGTCAGGCGCGTACTCCTCGAGGAGCGCGCCGGCGATTTGCATGGTCATCACCGGGTTGGCCAACACCTCGCGCAGACCGGCCTTTTCAGCCGGCAGCACGGTGCTGCTCAGCAGGTTGAAAGACGGTGCGACCTTGTTGTTTGCGGTCATGGCATTGAAGTACTTGGTCACGTCTTGGGGCGTCAGGGTGAAGGTGAATTCCTTTTCGCCTACTTCCAGGGTGATTTCGCGGGCTTGGGTCTGGCTCATTGTTCGTATCCGTTGTGGTGGTTGGTTTAAAGGGGTTTCGGGTCAGCGCAGGCACACCTGGTGCACGTAGTCCTGCAGGCCCAGGATCATTTGCTTACTGAGGGCAAGTTGATCTCTGAGGGTGAAATAATCCGGTCGAGCGTCTGTTGCGAGTTCGGCGGCGGCTGCATCAGCCACGCCGCCGGCGCTGGCTTTTTCGGTGCCGGCGGCACTGCAAGTGGCGTTGACGTGCAGCCGCTGACGGCGATCGTCAACAGAGCGCTGCAGCAGAAGGTTTGAAGCGCGTTCATGGTTCAGCTCCAGGGTTCGTCTCAGATCGATCGCGTCACGGTCGGCCAGCATTTCCCCGCTGATCCGGGCGGCTTCGCGTAGGCCCGTCACTTCGAACAGGACGTTGTCACGCTCCTGGCGGGCGGTGTCGCGTTGCCCCTCCAGGATGTCGAAGCCGATAAATGCGACCACGCACAGCAGCAGCGGAAACAGGATCTCGCGCAGCATCACAACCCCTCCGCGCACATGGCCGCTTCGGCACGCCGGCGAGCGTGCAGCCCCGGAACAAAGCGCTTGCGGCCCTTGGCGTCAGTGACCGACGACCACACCGGGCTCTGGCCGTCGGGGCCCCAGGCCAGCGCCTTGCAGCCTTCTGCAATCTTGCCGGCATTGATCAAGCCCACGGCGCGACTGGCGCAGGTGCTGGGCGTACCAAAGTTGTGGCCATGGCTGCTCAGGGCGTCGAAGGTCTTCTGCCCGATCGCCGGATTGGTCAGGCAGTCAGCCAGGGCCAGTTGGCCTTTCTCGACCACCAGCTGCTCCACCTCAGCGCAGCGCGCCGGCGACCAGTAGTCACCCACAATCAGCGGGTACGGACTGGTGTAACGGGTGATGCCCTTGCACACGGTCGGCAGGCCACGAGCCAACTTGTCCGCGTACACGGTGTTCTGGCCGTTACCTTCCCAAGTGCCCAAGAACACGACCAATGCGGAGCTGCAGAGCGTGATGCCACCGGCGGCGATCTTGCCGCGCAGGCTCATGGGAACAGGATCCGCAACAGCGCCGGCCCTACCATCTGCGCGACCACACCCAGCACGGTCAGTACCGCCAACATGCGGGTGACCTTGGTGCCGATGTCGGACACGGTGGCCGTCAGCTCGCGCTGGCCATCGTTCAAATCCGAGAGCTGTACCGCCATGTGTTCGAATTCGCCCTCCAGCCGTGTGACACGGGTCGGCACGGTTTCGTGACGTTCTTCCAGGTCGCTGACGCGGTGTTCAAGCACTGCGAAGCGGCTTTCCAGGGTGCCTTTGGGCTTGGCGCGAGCGGTCATCGGCGCTGTCCTTGCTCAACAAGTGATTGGCATGGAACACAGCGAGTCATCCCGCCCAGGGCCTGGCGCTTTTCCGGGATAGGCTTATCGCAGTCTTCGCAGTGGGTCAGGCTTGGCCCGCTCGGCCGTGCTGCAGCAAGTGCGGCCGCGATCGCCGCGTCACGCTGACGTTGTTCCAGGGCCTGGGCGCGATCGAACGGGCAAACCATCAGCGCAGGCCCTCGATCTCTGCAGCAGCCAGGTACGGCACGCCGTTGACGCGAATGAAATCCGGGCTGGTGACGTCGAAAGGCACCTTGTGCTTGGACTTCTCGCCGCCCTTGGGGTCGACACTCAGCAGGCTGGATACCTTCAACTTGCAGCCGAAGGCCTCAATGCGCAGCTCTTCGTCGCCGGCCTTGGCGAAGAACACCGAGTCGAAGGGCTCCAACTGTCGGAAGCTGCCGGCAGCGCGAGCGGCCTCGATCAGCAGGTTGAAATTGCTGGTGTCGAATTCGAATTCACCGCTGCACGACACATCGCCGTCGACGTGCCCGTTGGGCACGCCCCGGGATTGCGCCACGGCGGTGTTATCGGTGACGTCCAGGGTGCAGCTTTCAACATGGATCTGCAGGTCGCCCAGGTTGATGTCGAAGTTTTTACCGCCAATACGGGACATACGGGATTACTCCGAATCGTCGTTGGAAAGGTCCAGGGCGATGTTCGCCGTGAGGTCTTTCGGGCAATTGAGGGGCTTGATCTTGATGTACACCTCAACCTTGGTTTTGGTGTGCCAGACCAGCTGGATGTCGCCGTCTTTCGGGGATTCGATCTCGCCCGGGAACACCTGCCCGGCGAAGGTCGTGGACTTGGCCATCACGCGCAGCGGCTTCATAAACGCGCTGATTGCGGCCGCCATGCTGTTGGCCGTGTTGTTCAGGCGCCGATCGGCGACACGCAGAATCAACAGCGGTCGCACCTGGCGAGCGGCCTTGTCAGCCAAACGCAGGTACTCGACCACCTGGAAGTCACTCGCCGGCGCATCGAGCATGTTGCCGTCGCCCCAGAACACGCCCGGGTAGTCGGGGTAGGTTTGCGAGACAGAGAAGCGCGCCTTGTCGAGTTCCGATCGGACGGCCGATGGCAGCGGCAGGCCGTCTTTGTCTTTGGGAACGCTGCCCAAGGCCAAAAGGGCGCCGCTGGCCACGCGCATCGGGCTATCTGCGATGCTGACCGCTGCATTGGCCAGGCGCCCAGCCAGGACGCCCAAGTCATTGCCGTGCAACTGGGGCACGACCAGGACACGCGGTGCAGCCAGGTCTTTGGTGATCGCCTTTTGCTGGGCCAGGTATTCCGACCAGGTCTGTTCTGCAGCGATGCCGACGGTGCTGGCCATCACAAACACACGACGCCCGTAGGTGTTGCTGACGGCGATCGCGGCGTCATGCATGGCCGAGAGTTCAGCAGCAGCGGCCACCGGTTTGGTGATCACCACGGCTTCCACAGAAAAGCCCTGCTGCTGGGCCTTTTCCAGGGCGACAAGCCAGTCACCATCGGCAGCAATCGGAGCCGCCAGGCAAGCCCAGCGGTCGCCGCCATTGGCCTTGGCCGCCGCGACTTGGGTTTTCAGGTCGCTGACGGGCTGGCCCAGGACCGCTTCCAGGTCGCTGTCGGTGTTCAAGGCGATCAGGCTACCGACGCTCTTAGCGCCGGGACCAATAAACAGGAAATAGCGCTCGATCTCGGTCACGGCACCCTGGCCGAGGTTGAGATTGTTAACGCTGACTTTGCCAAGTGCCATGCAGTGCCTCGTTATTTGGGGGAGTTGAGGATTTGTGCCAGCACCTGGTTAACCAGCAGGCTGGTATCCCGGTCGGTACTGACGCCCAGGAACTGGCGTTTCGGCAGGGTGATTTCCCAGCTTTGCGCGCCGTTGCCCTCGGCCTTTTCGTCGGACAGGATGCGTATCAGCAGGCCCGCCTTGGCGTAGTTCACGTGCTCTTGAATCCATGCCACGGTCGGCCGGGAAAGGCTCTTCTTGCCCTTCTGGCGAACCTTGAAGCCCAAGCGGCGCAGACGTTTTGCCTGTTTGTCCGTCGCGGCCAGGCCCTCGGGCACCTTGTTCCACCGGCGCATCTGCGCGGCAGTACGGCGCTCGGTCGCGCCGTGGTGTTGCTGCGCAGCGACCCAGCCGGTCAGGCCGTTACGCCATCCCAGGGTTGCGGAGTCCGCGCTCACGCTGGTGACCTGGAGCAACTTGCCAAGGCCGGCTTCCATCTTCTTTTTGCCCTTGCCGTCGCCCTTGCGCGCATCGAAGGCCGAGCCGTCCAGGTTGCGCTGCTCGCGGATCCGCTTACGGCTCATGGTGCGCACGCGCTTGGTGACGTTGTTGAGCAAACGCCGGCGCAGCTGCGGGGGCAGACTTAATAGCGCCAGCTGCTCGCGAACGCCCAGGTGGCCCCGTACGTCCAGCTCGAAAGTGCTACGCGCCACCGCCGCGGACCTCGCCTTGCTCAGCAACCCACAGGTCGAAGTCGACCAGGCCCCACGTTTTGCCGAAGGCCTCGACCTTGCCGTTGGGGTCTTCTGCCAGGTGCTGTGCCTCGACAAACTCCAGGGTCAGTTCCAGATCCGCTTCGTCCGGGGTGATCTGGTCGACGGCGAACGTCGGCGCCGGCAGGTCGTCGTCCCGATCGGGATCGTTGGTTTCCAGCCAGCCGCCGAGGAGCGCCATCAACAAGGCCGGGTTGCCGGCGAATCGCTCGATCACGACTACGGCGCGATAACGCATATCGCCCATGTGCAGGCCCTGGGTGGTGTCTTTCCAGATCAGGTCCAAGTTGACCTGCTCGGCCCAGCTGTCGATCTGCTCGGGCAGCACCAGGTCGAGGCCGATCAGGTAGGTGGTCAGGGCGCGGAGCTTGTTCATAGCAACGCCGCCGTGATGTGGCCACGGCCCTGCAGCGAGCGCACAGCCTGTTGGCTGAATGCCAGGAAGGTTTCCGGGCGATCGGGCAATTCCTTGCCCAGGTTTTCGGCGCTTTCGCGGCGGATGATGGTTGCGAACTGGGTCAGCAAGGTGGCCTTGGCCCGGCAATACACGGCGCGCTTGTACGTCGCGGCTTGAAATGTGCGCTCCGGCAGCACCATAGGGGCCGCAGATTCCAAGGTGGTGACACCTTGGTTCTGCCAACGCGCTTTGCACGTGGCCAAGTCGCTGTTGACCTCGGTCATCGCCGTGGTCAATTCAGCCGTCAGCAGTTCCACCAGGTATTCCGCCGGCAGGCGATAGCCCTTCTGAAACTCGGCCACATCGAGGTTCGGCCAAAAGCCGTCGTTCTCGATCGCCAGTTCCACCAGGGTGGTGGGTTTACCTGAAAAGCTCATACTGACCGCTCAAATAGGGCGGGGAGCCTGTTTTCAGTGGGACGGTCCATAAATGGGCGGCTCACTTCCACAGGTCCCCGCTGGGGGGGGTAGTCGGTTATTCGGTGGCCGAGGTAGCGGCCGCTTGTTTTGCTAAGGCTCTGCGGACCTTTTCGATGCGGGTGTCGTTGCCGGCCTGTGCGTACAGCTCCGTTGAGCGCTCCAGGTGCTTGAGTGCGACCTCAAAATTCCCGGCCTCCATGGCGCGCATACCGATCAACTTGTGGTACTTGCTCGGGATCTGCTCCGTAAGTTGCCACTCACCGTCAACCAGGGGCAGCAAGTCGGAGAGGTAAGGCTCTGGGCTGCGGTTGGCTTTGTATTCGGCGTAGGCCCACTCGCACACGGCGTCAGCGACAAAGGTCTTGATGTCGCGGCGCTTGAAGCGCTCCGGCATCTGCTGGTCCTGCTCGATCAGAACGTCGGCCAGCTCCAGGGCGTCTTCGAACTGGGCGGTGTCGAACAGCCAGACCAACACCTGCACCGCAACGCGATTTGGGAAGACCAAACCCGACTCGCAATATCGCTGTACGTATTCCTGGTACTTGGGCAGCAGCTCGTCGCGCTTGAGTGCCTGGCGTCCGGCCAGGCCATTGATCGCACTGATGCGCGCCAGGTCCTGGTCCAATGCCGCTTCCTGCAGCAGCAGGTGCTTGCGTGCATTGGCGGGGCTGCTCAGGGCTTCCGCCGGCGAGTAAGGAAGCGCTGCGGAGACGGCAGCCGCCGTAATGGCGGCGCCTCCCAGCGCGATGGTGCGGCGCTTGTGCGCAAGGGCCAGACTCACGCCACAAGCTCCACGTTTTCGGTCATGGCGAACTTTTCCAGCTGCTCGATCACATAACCTTCATTGCGGCTGTTGTAGTCCTCAACGCGGGAGCGCTTTGGATTGTCGACGGTCTGCTTGCGCCAGCTGGAGTCCTGGAAGTAAATCGACAGGTTGTCCCAACTGGTGACGACCACACCGTTGACCGGGAAGAACGGCACGCTAAAGCTCGGCAGGCCGCCGTAGGTGGCGATTACCTGGGCTTCTTCGATGCGCTCTTTTTCGGTCGGAGTGTCGCCCTGCTTCGAATACAGCTTGGCCTTGTCGGCGGCCAGCAGGTCGGTGCCGATGATCGCGATCAGGTCGCCGGCATCGCGCAGACGCTCGTCCACCAGCTGCTTGGTGTCGTGCACCAGGGCATCGAGGTTGGCATAGTCGCCACCGGCGCCGAGGGTTACCTTGCCGGCGACCTTGCCTTCCTTGAGTACCTGGGCCGGGATCTGTTCACGTGCCTGTTGCAGCCAGCCTTTGTTGACGTCCTGCAGCATCGGGTATTTTTCGATGTCGGTCTGCACGGCAGCATGGGTGCCATGGAAACCGACCATGATGCGGTCCAGCGCGATCTGTTTCTGCACAGCTGCGGAGTAACGCTGATGGAAGTCCGGGAACTTGGCCCAGGCATCGATCTTGGCGTAAGGCAGGCCAACATCAGACTCGGTCGACGACAGCTCGTAGGTGTCCTGATCCAGCGACGACGCATCTTTGGCTTCGCGATCGGTGGTCTTGGTGTTCGTGCGACCAGTGACCGGACCCGACACGCCAATGAAGACCTTCTGGCCTTTGATCTCGGTCACCGGAATGACGTTGATCCGCTCCAGGAAGTCCGACTTAGCCGTGATGGCGTCGTTCAGCTCCTGGGCAATGGTCGGGTCGACGCTAAAGTGCTTGCTGGCCAACTCCACGCCGTAGCTTTCAGCGATGGCCAGTTGCAGTTCGGCGTACATCTTGGCGCCGTAGGCGCTCAGTGAATAAGCCATGTCAGAGCACCCGCTTTTTGACGGTGGTTACCGGGCCGGGATTGCGCGGCAACTGGCGTCCGGTTGAGTTGTTCTGCAGGGCGCTGAACTGCTTCTGCAATGCATCCAGCTTGGCAAGTACGGACTGGTTGCCCTTGCTCTGGCGGCGGAATTCGCGCTCTTGCTCGGCGGTGGCCACGATCTCGTCCACGGCCGTGCTGACGTCATCGATCAGGTCTTGATCGGGTTCAGGCGCATCGGCGGCGGCGGGCTCGATGACGGCTTGAAGGCCGGCAGCGACAACCAGCAGCTGCTCCACCAGGGCCGTCAAAGCCGTTGCTGTAGCTTCATCCATTGGGGGTTTGCTCTCTGTGTTGGGTGGAATGGTTTCGGTGGGCAGCGCACCTGCAGCGAAACGCTTGAAAAAGCCGGTCAGGGCATCTATCAGGCCGGTTTCGGCGGTGTTTGGGCTGTCGTCCTGCAGGCGGCCGAGTTCGACCGACGCGGCGTAGTAGGAGGCGCGGTTGTTCTTGTGGGAGAAGTAGAGTTCCTGAGTACCCACGCTGGCAGGCTGGTCGGTAACGCCCAAACCAGTCAGGTAGGCTTTGCCCTTGCCACGGAAGTCCGGGGTAATTTCGATGCTGCTGAACAGCTTCTGGCCCTGGTCATTCAGATACAGCAGGCGGTCGTTGGGCTTCAATTGCGCTTCCAAAGCCACTTCGCCGGGTTCCAGGTCTTCGGCTTCTTCCACCAGACGCACCGCGTAGACGGTGCCGTGGGAGCCTGGCCAACGTTCGTGGTCGCACCAGATCACCGCCGTGTAGAAGGATGGTTTGTAGGTTTCAGCGATGTCGCGCAGTTCCTGGGGAAGGATTGCGCGCCCATCAACGGTGGCTCCGCTGGTGGCGACACGTTTCCAGAACGAAACAAGGGAACGGGGCATGGGTTTAACTGCGCTCAATCGCTGAATGAGCCGCCAAGATAGGTAGCCGTCAGCCCTCAAACAAACGGTTCAAATGCGCGTTTCTCCTATATTCGCGATATAGGCGGATCACGGAATTTAACCCCGCGTTTCCAGCGTTTTCGCCGCATAGACTGCGGCCCATGTACTACTCGACCGAAGTTAAAGAAGCCGCCAAACGCCTGTTTCTGCGCCGCTGTAAGGCCAAGGAAATTCAGGCGCAGCTCAACCTGCCCAACATACGAATCGTCTACTACTGGATCCGTCAGGGCGGTTGGGAAGACATGCTGTCGGACGAAGAACCGCTGACTGCCGTCGGCCGGCGGATCACCCTGCTCCTGGACAAAGTCGGCAGCCTGTCCAAAGACGATCTGAACGAACTAGACCGACTGACCGTTGTTCGCGAACGACTGCTGAAACAAGCGGCCAAGCCAGCACCGGTGGTGGCATCGAACGGCGACGACCAGGGCGAGCCCCAGGAACCACGCAAACGCTCGCGTGGCGAACGCTCCAGCCGTGGCGAAGGCGGCGACAGGAAAAAGGAAAAGAAGGCCAAGAACGACATCAGCGGGCTGACCGAAGTCGACTTCCTGGATAAGTTCATCAGCAAGATGTACCGCTATCAGCAGGAACTGTTCGCGGCCAAGCAAAACCCGCTGACTAGCCGGATCCGCAACATCCTCAAAAGCCGCCAGGTCGGTCTGACCTACTACTTCGCCGGCGAAGCGTTCATGGACGCGGTACTCACTGGCGACAACCAGGTGTTCCTGTCGGCCAGCCGCTCGCAGTCGGAGATCTTCCGCAGCTACATCATCCAGTTCGCCAAGCAGTGGTTCGATATCGAGCTGACCGGCAACCCGATCACGCTTAGCAACGGCGCCGAGCTGCGCTTCCTGTCGACCAACAGCAGCACCGCCCAGGGCTACCACGGCCATGTGTACGTGGATGAGTACTTCTGGATCCGCGACTTCGAAAAGCTCAGCACCGTGGCCAGCGCCATGGGCACCCACAAGAAGTGGCGCAAAACCTACTTCTCGACGCCCAGCGCGGTATCGCACCAGGCATACCCGTTCTGGTCCGGGGAGGAATTCCGCAACAGCAAACGCGGCAAGAAAGCTGGCGGCACCTGGCCCACCGAGGCGTCCTACACCCAGGGCGCGCTGTGCCCCGACGGCCAATGGCGCAAGACCATCACCATCCAGGACGCGATCGATGGCGGGTGCGATCTGTTCGACCTGAAGCAGCTGCAGCTGGAGTACGACGAAGACAAATTCCAGCAGCTGTTCTACTGCAAGTTCATCGACAGCAGCCAGAGCGCCTTCGGCCTCAAGGATCTGGAGCGTTGCTACTCCGACTTGTCGCTGTGGAAAGACTACGACCCGGAACTGGATCGGCCGTTCGGCAACAGTCCTGTCTGGCTGGGCTACGACCCGAGCCGCACCCGCGACGACGCCACGTGTGTGGTGGTCGCCCCATCGCTGGAACACGGGGCGAAATTCCGCATCCTGGAAAAGCACAGCTGGCGGGGGCATTCGTTCAACTACCAGGCAGCCCAGGTCAAAAAGCTTACCGAACGTTTCAACGTGCAACACATCGGAATCGACATCACCGGTGTGGGCTATGGCGTGTTCGACCTGGTGCGCGACTTCTACCCCAAAGCCACGCCGATCCACTACAGCCTGGAGACCAAGAACCTACTGGTCCTCAAGGCCCAGGACACGATCCAGGGCAGTCGCATCGAGTGGGACGCCGGCTGGACCGACATCGCCCAGGCGTTCCTGACCATCAAACGCGGCACCACCACCAGCGGCCAAGTCACCTACAGCGCTTCGCGCACCGACGCCACCGGTCACGCCGATATCGCCTGGTCGATCATGCACGCCCTGTTCAATGAGCCCCTCAACACCAACAAGCGGCGCCGTAGCCGCTACGTCACGAGCGGAACCAATGCCCAAGCCACGACACGAAAAGCCTCAAGCCACCCAGCAGGCGCGACAGCCGCAACCCATGCGGGCGTTCACCTTCGGGGAACCCGAACAGGTGTTGTCCGGCAACATCGGCGAGTACCTGGGGGTGTTTCTCAGCGACGACGGCGAGATCTACAAGCCGCCAGTGTCGCGAGCGGGCCTGGCCAAGCTGCTGCGCGCCAACGCGCACCACGGCGCTATTCCGAAGTTCAAGCGCAACCTGCTGCTGCGTGAATTCATCCCGTCCGACGGCTGCAGCACCCAGACCATGGGCCGGGCTAGCCTCGACTACATGGTGTTTGGCGAGGCGTATTTCTACCGCGACACCAACGCCTTCGGCGAAGTGCTGGAGATGCAGCACCTGCCGGCAATCAACATGCGGGTGAAGGTCGACGGCGGGTTCCGGATGCTACTGCCCGACAGTAAATACATGGACTTCTCCCAGGACGAAATCGAACACGTCCTTGACTACGACGTGGAACAGAACATCTATGGGGTTCCTGACTACCTGGGCGGCCTGCAGGCGCTGTTGCTCAACGAGGCCGCGACCCTGTTCCGCCGGCGCTACTACAGCAACGGCGCGCACGCGGGTTACATCTTCTACACCAACGACCCGGATCTGACCGAGGAAGACGAAGACAACTTGCGCGCACAGATTAGCGCCAGTAAGGGTGTGGGCAACTTCCGCTCGATGTTCGTCAACATCCCCAACGGGAAGGAGAACGCGATTCAAATCATCCCCGTGGGTGACTTTCAGGCCAAGGACGAGCTGGAGAAGGTGAAGAACATCACCCGCAACGATGTGATCGCCGCCTGGCGTATGAACCCGGCCCTGGCCGGAATCATCCCCGAGAACAACGGCGGGTTCGGCGACATCGAGAAAATCGATCGCGTGTACACCAGTAACGAAATCAGGCCGATCTGTCAGCTCTTTAACCAACTGAATGACACTCTTCGACAGGACAGGCGTATCGACTGGAGAAAGCTCGATAACGCAGGCGAAACCGCTACCTAAAGACTCAAAGGTAGAGAAATATTCTGCACCACATGCGAACATAGTGGCAATTAGCTGCGCCCTGGGGAGGGAACCATGAGAGTGACTTGTAAGTGTGGGCACAAAGGCCGTATTGCATCGCGTGAGGTGCTATCTGCTGACTTCGCAAAACTATACTGCCAATGCCTCGATGCAAAGTGCGGCCACAGTTGGGTAGCAAATCTCACGTTTTCCCACACGCTTAGCCCGTCTGCACAAACGTTCGACAGACTACTGATCGACCGGCTCAGAGACATGCCCAGGGCGCAACAAAGAGAGCTATTTGAAAAGCTTGGATCGCAGGCAGTCGCTTGATGAAAACCGCCGACAACGACATGCCGGCGGTTCAGGAATCAATCGTCGTCGAGCTGATCCGGATTGCTTATCAGCGCTTCGGTGAGCCTGCGCAATTGCTCCTGGTCACGCTGGCTCAACTGGCGATAGAAGCCGATCAGACGGTGCTCAATATGCGAAAGCTCATACTGCGCAGATGCCCCAAATTCAACATAACCGGCATCGGCGTTTGTGCGATCCAACATGCTTACCACTCCATAAAATCCATTGCTGACGCAGTGATATGGGGGCGAGCTATTAGTAAGGCAGGAAAAGCGCGGTCAGTTCACCCCTTTGACTGCATCATCTGCCAGGGCCTTTACAAAGCGCCGAATGGCTCTTTGATCATCCGCCGGGATACTGCGGTACTGCTGAACAATGCTGTCTTCAACCTCAGACAAAGCATCGGCGTTCAGAGTCGTGTGAGTTCCGCTAACGATGTAGAGCACGTCAAATCCGAGCAAACTAGCAGCCATGCTCAGGTAGGACGCGGGGGCGTCACTGGCACCGGACTCGTAGTTTCCTTGAGTTCTTTTCGAGACACCAAGATGTTCCGCAATTTGATCTTGCGTCAGCCCAGCCTGGGCTCGTTGTTGGCGCAGCCTTGCGCCAATCTCTTCGGAGAGTGTCAATATTTTTCCATCCGCATATTTACATTGGCAGTTTTTTGCCACATCCTGCGTTTGTCATCACATGAAAACGCAAGGAATTGCACTATGCCCAACTCAACCATTGCCGAGCAAGCTCGCCAGCAGGCGCGTGCTTCCTTGGAGAAGCGTGGCCAGACTGCGAAAAATTTTGCAGAACTACACAACCTCAACCCCAGCACCGTCTACGCGGTGCTAAATGGCCAAAGCCAATGCCGTCGTGGGGAGGCCCATCGTGCTGCCGTCCTGTTAGGCATCAAAGACGGCGTAATTGCACAGTAATGGTCAGGTCTCTGAGGGAACAGCAGAAGATGAAAAGTCAGGTTCTAAAAACACGTCGTGAAGTCGTTAGCGCAATAATTTGCAACTTTGAAGGTGGTCGCGAAGGCGCTGCCGCTCACGTCGGTTTGTCTCTCAAAAAGTTCGACAACCATGCTTACGAGAACAATAACTGCCGCCCACTGACAGACCTGCAGATCTTCCAACTGGAGCAAGTCACAGGCAGTCAGCACTTACCCACCTACGTCGCGGCAATGTATGGCGGCATGTTCGTACCTGTCGTCCACCCTGAAAACCTCGACAACGTAGAGATGTATACGCGGTCTGTGCAGGCTTCTGCTATGCGGGGCACCGTTGACCAGGTCATTGCGAAGGCGCTTGAGGACGGAGTCATCACTGAGGATGAAGCCGAACTCATCCTGAACGCGCACGTCTTGCACATGGCTGCACGCACCGCCGAAGTCCATGCGGCCATTGACCTCTACCGCGCTCGATCGGGGAAGGTTCAATGAGCACCCAAACCAATATCTTGGACTATCAAGAGCGCATGCAAAACGCTGCACTCGCCTTCCTTGAGCGCCATCAAGCTGAACACCTGGGCGACCTGCCGGTGCTACTCAATCGTACAAGCAACTACCTGGTGGACAAGTTCGATGTGGCCGAACCGGTTGCAATCAAGTTGACCGCGCTCGCCCAAACCGACCTGGTCAAAGGCGCGTTTCGCCAGCGCTCCGTCACTCCCTAACACCTAACCCAACCTATCGTCGGCCTCACATCCCGTGGGTTTGGGTGAGCTGCGCCCGAAATCGAGGTTTAACGATGGCAAACGCCGTAATTGTTACCACCCAACTGCCACCGGCTGAGGCCGAGGCGTTGCTGGCCAACCTACGTGAACAGTATCGGTTGAGCCTCAACGAGCACTGGTACGCAGACCAATTTCGCCTTGTTAAGGCAGGTCTGCGCCATGGCGCGATTCTCGCCCACATCCCGGTCATGGCTGCGCAAAAGCGCCTCATGGCAGCCCTGTCCCACAGCCTCAAAGCAGTGAAGTAACCCCATGAAAGAAGATCTTCGCCACGACGTGTTGCAACGCCTGCAGTCCGACTTCGGGCTCAAGCACCGCACGGGCACCGACTACATGCGCGGCGGCACCTGCCCGAAGTGCAAAAAGAAAGAGCTGTACTCCCGTTTTGACACGCCATGGATGGTGATTTGTGGTCGCCCTGAAAAGTGTGGCCACACCCTGCATGTGAAAGAGCTGTACGACGATCTGTTTGAAGACTGGAGCAAACGCGCGCCGGCAACAGATCAACATCCCAACGCCACCGCACGCGCTTACCTGGAGTTTGCCCGAGGCTTTCGATTTGAGCTGATCCAGGGCTGGTTCACTCAGGAAACGTTCTATTCCGTTGAACACAACGCCGGCAGCGCTACGGTGCGGTTCGCCCTGGAGAAAGGTGGCTGGTGGGAACGCCTGATCGATCAGCCGCACCGCTTCGGCAAGATGAAGGCTCGCTTCAAATCCAAGGACAGCTATCGCGGCGTCTGGTGGTGCCCGCCCTGCGTGGACCTGCTAGAAGCCAAGGAAATTTGGATTGTCGAAGGGATCTTTGACGCCATCGCCCTGGTGCATAACGACATTGCAGCCGTATCGGCAATGTCGTCCAACGCATTCCCCGGCGACTCCCTAAAGGAACTGGTTAAAACCCGGGAAGGCGGGAAACTGCCCAAGCTGGTTTGGGCGCTGGATAACGAGCCGAGCGCAAACGCCTACACCCGCCGATGGGTGCGCGAAGCCCGTGCCCTGGGCTTCATCTGCGAGTCAGCACAGATCCCCCAGCGCGATGGTCGCAAGTCCGACTGGAACGATCTTCACCAACGCTGGAGCTTCATCCAGGACGACAGCAAACGCGCCGACCAGATGGCGACTGACCTCAAGCAAGCCCGCCACCAGGGCGCCCTGCTACTGGCCGAGAGCGCGGCGGAAAAAGCCTTGCTCATGTACGACTGGAACAAGCGCGGGGAATTTCATTTGGGTTTTGGCAGCCGCCTGTACTGGTTCAAGTTGGACATGGAGAAATTCAACCGAGCCATGTCCGACATCGAGGACAGCGAGAACCACGACGATCAACTGCTCAACCAGGCGCAACAGCGTGAAAAAGCGTTGCAGCAATCCGGCAGCGTCGTGGAGATCGCCAACTGCTACCCCCAGGCGCTGTATTTCCAACGTAACGAGGTCACAGACGAGTCCTGGTACTACATGCGCGTGGACTTCCCCCACGACTCCGAAAGCGTGAAGAACACCTTCACCAGCGGCCAACTGTCGGCCGCAAGTGAATTTAAAAAGCGCCTGCTGGGTATGGCGGCGGGTGCCATGTTCACCGGCAGCGGCCAACAACTCGACAAGCTCATGAAAGATCAGCTGTTCGGCATCAAAACCGTTTCCACGATCGACTACGTGGGCTACAGCAAGGAATACGCCTGCTACGTCTACGGCGATATCGCGATCAAGGACGGCACCACCTACAAGGTCAACAGTGAAGACTATTTCGAGTTCGGCAAGCTGCGCCTGAAAACCCTGCAGAAAGGTGTCCCGATCAAGCTGCAGCGTGAAGCCAAGGACTTCAACGAAAAGTGGGTGCAGTTGCTGTGGACCTGCTTCGGCGCCCAGGGCTTCGTCGCGTTGGTGTTCTTCTTTGGTTCGCTGTACTGCGAACAGATCCGCGCCCGCTACCAGTCCTTCCCTTTCCTGGAAGCCACCGGTGAAGCCGGCGCCGGCAAAACCACGCTGCTGAACCTGCTTTGGAAACTACTCGGCCGCGAAGGCTATGAGGGCTTTGACCCGATGAAATCTACCAAGGCTGGGCGCTCTCGCCTGATGGGCCAGGTATCCGGCATGCCGGTGGTGTTCCTAGAAGCCGATCGCCACGGTGATGATCGGGCACACGCCAAAACCTTCGAATGGGACGAGCTGAAAGACTTTTACGGCGGCGGCACCCTGGCCACCAAAGGCGTCAAGACGGCGGGCAACGAAACTTACGAGCCGCCATTCCGGGGGACGATCGCAATCAGCCAAAACGCGGCCGTGGTCGCCCACGAAGCGATCATGACGCGCATTGTGAAGCTGCACTTCGTGCGCCCGACCGTCACACCGGAAAGCCGTGCTGCAGCGGATCAGCTCAACGCCCTGGACGGTGGCACCCTCAGCCACTTCCTGTTGCGGGCCGTGGGCAAAGAATCCGTGGTGCTTGAGCTGTTCGCCCAGCGCATGCCCGAGCACGAATCGAAGTTACGCCGTTTGCACACCCATTGCTTCGCCTGCAGCCAGGCCTACATCAGTGACCAAGGCAATTGCACCAGCTGCGGTTATGACCTGCGCGGCTACATCCGCGTGGAGCGCATCAGCAAGAACCACGCGCAAATGCTCTCGCTGCTGGACGGCATTCGCCTGGTCCTGAAATTAAGTGATCCCCAAGTCGCTGCCACCCAGCGCCAGATCGTGCGCATGGCCATCGAGCGCCAGGCGTCGATCAGTTCCGACCATGCGGCCGTGGCCGAGTTTTGGGAGGTGTATGACTACCTCGAATCCTTGAGCGAAGACCCGGTGGTGGACCACAGCACCGACCCTGCTGTGATCGCCATCAACCTCAACGAGTTTTGCGAGCGCGCCGCTGAACACAAACAGAAGTTAGCCGACGTGGCCACCTTGCGCGACCTGCTCAAAGAGTCGCGTTCCCACAAGTTCGTCGACAGCAACAAGGCGGTTCACAGCGCTGTACGTGCTGCGTTCAACAACCGCAACCCGTGTTCACAACCCCGGCCGACCACAGTGAAGTGCTGGACATTCAAGGCGTAAAGGAGAGAGAGACCGATGCAAATCCAAGTGTTTATGGGCAGGGCCGGCGACGGCAATACCAGCAAGCTGCAGGCCGTGCAGGACCGCCTGGACTTCGCAGGCGTGAGCGCGCCGATCATTCAGGCAGGTGCCTATGGGGAGGATGGCTTGTTGGAGATTCTGGAAGTCAGGGCAGACGGTGGCCAGCGCGAAATTCTGGTGGACGACTGCAGCCGGCAACAGATTTTGAGGGTATTGGAGTGGCAATCATGCAGTGAACATGAGCCGAATTTTGAAGGCCTGGTGATCCACCTGGCGCGTAAGGACTGACCTTTAAAAAAGCAGTGTCGAGGAGTTGCAGCTCCCCGACACCCAACCACCACTGAGGACTAAAGCATGCAAGCACAGACCCAAAGCAGCAGCGGCACGAAGGCTACCACACCGGCACGACACCTGGTGGCCACCGCGATTATTGGCGCGGCCGTCATTGGCTACCTGGTGCACAAGACCCCTGAATCACGCACCCGCCTCGAAAGCCTTAGCCAGATGGCCAGAACCCTGGGCGAACTGAGCGAAACAGATGCCGCCGTCGTCGCCCAGTTGCTGGCCAACCCCACAACCCGGGGCGCCTCACGTCATGTCTAACCGCCCTACTGCATTACCCGCACGGCGCTTTCCCTGGAACATTGACTACACCAGCCTCTGCGAACAGTGCGGCAAGTGGCGTGCCCAGGGTAACCACGTGGAATGCAGCCGACGGCGCCAGCTGCAGAACGCGCATCTACGTAACAGCAAGCCCAAGCCATAAGCCGCGTCCACCAGAAGATGCGCTTCCAGATACTTGGCCCGGAAACGGGCCTTTTCGTTTCCGATCGTCAGACTGTCGATACACGAGTACAGCGTTAGGGGTTTACATGAGTGGGGTCGAAACTCGCGGCAATTCCGTGAGAATCTATTTTCAATACGACGGCGAAAAATGCCGCGAATCCATACCAGGAGGAAACAAGCCGGCCACGGTGGCCCAGGCGAAACGCTTGCTCGCCATCATTGAGTACGAGATCGACTCAGGCACCTTTGATTACGCACGCCACTTCCCGAACTCGGCCAGGTTGGTGGAAAACACCTTCGGCCACTACCTGGACCTGTGGTTGCGGATCAAGGCCAACAGCGTGGCGGCGTCGAGTTATAGAGGTTACGCCAACAAAGCCGAGGTGCATGTGCGGCCGCGCTGGGGCAAGGTGCAGATCAACGCAATCGACCACCTGGACCTGCAGGTATGGATTCAGGACACGCTGTCCAAGACCCTCAAAAACAAAACCATCCGCGACATCATCAGCAACGTGCGCCAAGTGTTTCGCCTCTACCGCACCAGGATGAAAGTCGCCCACGATCCCACCGAAGGTTTGATGGTGCGCCTACCTGACCCCGAGGCGCCGGACCCGTTCACCCGGGCCGAAATTAAACAGATCCTCGAAACGCCAACAACGCGCACCTTCGAACTGCTGATGGTGCAGTTCATGTTGTGGGCAGGGCCCCGAGTATCTGAAACGATCGCCTTGGCCTGGGAGGACGTTGACCTGGAACAAGGGATGGTGACCTTTCGCCGATCGAAGGTACGCGGCGCCTATCGCGTCACTAAAACGCGGCGCTCAATGCGTAAGGTTCGCCTGCTGGCCCCCGCCTGGGAGGCGCTGCGCAAGCTCGATGCGTTGACCCGAAAGCGGAAAGCCGAAACGGTGGAGATCGTTGAGCGAGACAACAAAACCGTGCGCCGGCATACACTGCACTTCGTGTTTTTGAACACCAAGACTGGCCTGCCGCATGCCAACGACTTTGTCGTGCGCGACCGGTTCTTCAAGGCTCATCTGCTTGCCGCCGGCGTTCGCTATCGTGGACCAGGACAATGCCGTCACACCTACGCCAGTCAGTTGCTGACCACGGGCATTGCCTCCATTGATTGGATCGCTGAACAGATGGGGCATACCAACGGCAATATGATCCGCCAGCATTATGGGACGTGGATCAATGAGGATGGTCCGGACGTCATAGGAATGCTGCAGCTTGCTCTGAAGGTATAAAACGCCTATTGGCCATGCGAGTACCCCAGATTCAGGTTTGCAAGAAGATGACGCGGTAGGTCGCTGGGACTTAAAAATTCGTTGGTAGAAACGCTAAGCTTGAGGGTGGACATGCTTCCTCATCGGAAATGTTTTGAGCTTAACCCCACCAAAAAGCCGCCATACAAGCGTATTTCCACTGAAAAACTTGCCGCATCCGCCTTGACTTTACTCGACCATGTGACAGTATCCAGTCATCCAAACGCAAATTTTCATAATTGAGTATTGCCATGGCAAAGCCAAGGGTTGAAAGGGCACCAAAATTTGATCCGACCCAAATTGACTTTCAAAAGGTCGGAAAGTACATCGGCAAGTACGACGTAACAGACGCAAAAGGTAATTATCTCCATTGGGACAAATTCAAATGGAGAGTACCGAGAGCTGATGCTACCGATATCTGGCTGGCGGTAAAATTCAAAAGATACATGCAAATGAAACCACTGGCTTTAGTGGGTAGCACTGGCGAAGTTTTCACGTACTGCATTCCGCACTCCGTGGATTCGAAGCTGCACAGAATTGTAAAATTGGCAGGTGGCAGTGTTGCAGCAATTGCAGGCAGCAAAGCGCCAGAGAGCCTGCAAAGTAAGTTTTTGGTATCTTCGCTAATTATGGAAGAAGCAATATCAAGCGCTCAACTTGAAGGAGCCTCTACCACTAGGGAAGTAGCTAAAAAAATGCTAGAAGAGGAAAGAATCCCTCTTAATGAAGATGAGCGGATGATCCTAAACAATTATCTACTTTTGAAACACGCTGAATTAACGAGAGACGAACCTCTTACTCTAGATCTTATTTTAGACTTTCATAGAATAGCAACTCAGGGCACAACTGAAAATAATGTAGTACCTGGTGAATTCAGGGAAAGTGACGACATTTATGTTTCAGACACTGAGGAGGAAATAGCCTATCAACCTCCACCCTTTACTGATCTTCCAAAAAGATTGCATTTACTTTGCACATTTGCCAACGAAGATCACTCGGGAGATAACGGGTGCGAGTTTTTGCACCCAGTGATCAAAGCAATAATACTCCACTTTATGATTGGATACGAACACCCGTTCAGAGACGGTAACGGAAGGACAGCGAGAGCACTCTTCTATTGGTACATGCTAAAGTGCGATTACGATCTATTTAGATATGTTTCAATTAGCAAGCTTCTCAAAGACGACCCCAAAGGATATGGGCTTTCGTATCTGTACACCGAAAAGGACCAAAACGATTTAACGTACTTCATTGACTTTCAGGCGGAGATCATTCTAAAGGCTTTTGAGGAACTCCAAACGTACTTAGAGAGTCGGTCAAATGAGTTTCAGCAGGTCGTCAAACTTTTAGAAACCACCAAATACAACTCCACACTTAACTTCATACAAAAGGATCTTGTTAAGAAGGGAGCAAAAGAACCAGGTAGAATATTCACCGTAAAAGAAGTGGCCAGTAGCTATGACGTATCAGAAAACACAGCCAGGACACATTTAAATGTGCTATGTAACTTAAAGCTATTCATGAACACTAAGGACGGTAGAAAAACGCTTTATTTATCACCATCAGATCTGATAGATAGACTGACAAAAAAAAATGGAACAAACAGAGCTATCAAGGCAGAAAAAGCTCCGAATTAAAAATCTCCGTGTAGTCGAGCTTCTTCGGTATTAGGCCGCATCTCCTCAACAGCTAAAACGTTGAACTGGGTAGGATGCGGCGAACCGACAGATCACACATCGATCGTGCCCGCCTCATATAACGCTGCGCATCAGCACCAAGGAGAAACTTGAAGCCCTTGTGGCCGAGAAATGACCACGCCACCAGAAGCCATTCGTTTAACCCAGGAAGGCATATTTAGGGTATGCAGCTCTCTGGCTGAAGAACCTCTTCTCCATTCACTCAACAGACCTACGCTGCGCACCGAAATAGCGCTCCAGTCCCATGGTGGTCCCATGGAGCCATTTTTAGAATGCCAAAAACCACAAACCCCCGACTTTCTCTAGGAAAATCAGGGGTTTGCGTTTTCAGAATGTGGCGGTGAAGGAGAGATTCGAACTCTCGATACAATTTCTTGTATACACACTTTCCAGGCGTGCTCCTTAAGCCACTCGGACACTTCACCGTATCTCGTCAAACCAGTTCAGTCTGTCGAGGCGCGCTAATGTAGTCGAAAGCCTTTCTGATGGCAAAGGTTTTTTTCAGAATTTTCATGCGCTTAGACCGCTATACCGGGACGTGCCCGGCAAGGGGTGGTGATTCTGCCATTCTTGGGCATGAGCAGCACGCGTCTGGAACGGCGATTGCGCCCTGCCTTAGGCTATTGGGCGACCGGCATGCCGGAAAAGTCTGACTGGGTAGTCAGTCACGGCGCTTTACCGGGGCGGGCGTGGTGGGTAACGTCTGTGCATACGCTTCTATAAACAGCCTATCTATAACAAGTCCTACAAGGAACCGCGTCATGAGTGAGTTGATTGCTTACCACCTCGAAGACGGTATCGCGACCCTGACCTTGAGCAACGGCAAGGTGAATGCCATTTCTCCCGATGTGGTCAGTGCGTTTAATACAGCGCTGGACCAGGCCGAGAAGGACCGCGCGGTGGTGATCATCACCGGGACGCCGGGGATTTTGTCGGGTGGTTATGATTTGAAAGTGATGACGGCCGGCCCTAAAGAGGCAATCGGCCTGGTGACGTCGGGCTCGACGTTGGCGCGTCGCCTGTTGTCGCACCCGTTTCCGGTGATTGTGGCGTGCCCTGGGCATGCAGTCGCCAAGGGCGCGTTCCTGTTGTTGTCGGCGGATTATCGGATTGGTGTGGAAGGCCCTTTCAGCATTGGCCTGAATGAAGTGGCAATCGGCATGACCATGCACCACGCCGGGATCGAGTTGGCGCGGGATCGCCTGCGCAAATCCGCGTTTCACCGTTCGGTGATCAATGCCGAGATGTTCGACCCGCAAGGCGCCTTGGGCGCAGGTTTCCTCGACAGGGTGGTCGCACCGCAAGAGCTGCATGCTGCAGCGCTGGAAGCGGCCCGTCAGTTGAAGAAGCTGAATATGAACGCCCACAAACACACCAAGTTAAAGGTGCGCAAAGCGCTGCTGGAAGCGCTGGACGATGCGATCATCCAGGACCAGGGCCATATCCTCAGCTAAAGCCTGCAGCAGCATAAGAAAGCCCGACCTTGAGTCGGGCTTTTTCTTACAGATAAATTCGAATCATCCTCAGCCGCTCTAGCCTGCCGATGTCAGCAGATGTTGAAACATGTACTTAAACATCGCCTATCTCCTCCCTCTACAGGGGTAATTGCCGAATACAGTGCACAACCGTACACTGCGCCACCTTTTGTCCCGATGGGCTGTTTCGATGCTTTTTCTGTTGCGTATGTTGTTGATGGGCCTGCACTTTATGGTCGCCGGCGTGCTGGGCGTGCTGATCGGTGTCTGCCGGCCGTTCAACCCGGATAACAGCCGTTTATGTGCTCGCCTCTACGCGCTGCCAGCCATGTGGATCCTGCGCCTGAATGTGAAGGCCGACGTGGACTCGCTGCGCAACAAGCCCGGTACGTGCGTGATCATTGCCAACCACCAGTCCAACTATGACCTGTTTGTGTTCGGCACCGTGGTGCCGCACCGCACGGTGTGTATCGCCAAGAAAAGCCTCAAGTGGGTGCCGCTGTTCGGCCAGCTGTTCTGGCTGGCGGGCAATGTGCTGATTGATCGCGGCAACGCGCACAAGGCGCGCCGCGCGATGCTTACCACTACTCACACCTTGCAGCATGAGGACACGTCGATCTGGGTGTTTCCGGAAGGCACGCGCAACCTGGGCAAAGGCCTGTTGCCGTTCAAGAAAGGTGCGTTCCATATGGCGATTGCTGCCGGTGTACCGATCGTGCAGGTGTGCGTGAGCAATTACGTCACCCACATGCAGCTCAATCGCTGGAACAGTGGTGATGTGCTCATACGCTCGCTGCCGCCAATTCCTACGACAGGCCTGACTGCAGACGACATCCCGCAGTTGATGCAGGCCTGCCAGGCGCAGATGGATGAATGCATTGCAGGGATGGACCGCGAACTGCAAACCGCCTGGACACCCGCGCCTTTGTGATTTTGTGGGGCCACCCCGCCCCCCCCATGCTGCGGATAAAAAAGCACGCTGAGGCAACGGCCACAAGGGAACGCCATTCAGGCTAAGCTGCCCAACACCTGTCCTCCCAATAAGAAGTGATCAGCATCATGGGTAGAGTTGTTGCGGCCGCTGTCTACAGCGCCGGAAAGAAAGTCACTGACATCACTCTCGACGAAGGCGCGGCCTGGGCCGCCAAACCCGACCACTTTGTGTGGATCGGCCTGGAAGAACCCAGCGCACAGGAGCTGGCCAACCTGCAACGCCAGTTCAACCTGCATGAATTGGCCATCGAAGACGCCCTGGAAAAACACAGCCGCCCCAAGCTGGAAACCTTCGGCGATGCGCTGTTTATCGTCACTTATTCACCGGTGCGCGACAACGGCAAGCTGGAGTTTATCGAGACACATATTTTTGCCGGCAACGGCTACATCATTACCGCACGCAACGGCCACTCGGCGTCCTACGGCTATGTGCGCCAGCGCTGTGAGGCGCGGCCGCTGTTGCTGGAGCATGGCGAAGATTTCGTCCTCTATGCGCTGCTCGATTTCGTCACCGAAAACTACCAGCCCGTGAGCGAGGCGATCCATGCCGAGATCGATGAGCTGGAGCGCAATGTGCTGTGCAACTCCCTCAGTGAAGTCGATATCCAGAACCTCCACGGCCTGCGCCGCGACGTGCTGCGGCTCAAGCGCTACGTGGCGCCGATGGTGGAGATCAGCCAGGAGCTGCAGAAGCTGAGCTTCCCGTTTATCGACAAGAACATGCGCCCGTATTTTCGTGATGTGCAAATCCACGTGACGCGGCAGATGGAAGATCTCACCACCCTGCGCGACATCGCCAGCCAGACCATTGAAATCGGGGTGTTGCTGGAGGCGTCGCGCCAGAGCGTGGTGCAGCGCAAGTTCGCCGCGTGGGCGGCGATTCTCGCGTTCCCCACCGCGGTGGCGGGGATTTACGGGATGAACTTCCAGAACATGCCCGAGCTGCAATGGCACTACGGCTATTTTGCCGTGCTCGGGTTTATCGCGGTGGGCTGTACCAGCCTGTGGGCCAGTTTCAAGCGCTCGGGCTGGCTTTAAACCCGGGCTTCGGGCTTGTGCGCCACAAAGCGCATCATCCACTCCGCCACGGTCACGCCGTGGTGGTCACGCTCCAGGCTGGACACACCGTTGGTGTAGACCTTTTCGCCCAGGGTCGTCTGAAGAATTTCCAGCAGTTCGCGGGAATAGTCGTGGATAAACTCCGGGTGGCCTTGGAAGCACAGCACCTGGTCGCCGATGTGGTACGCGGCAAACGGGCAAAAATCGCTGGAGGCAATGACCGTGGCGTTGTCCGGCAACGTGGTGACCTGGTCCTGGTGACTGATCAATAGCGTCAGCTCTTCCACTTCAGGGCTCATCCACGGCGCCTTGGCATCGAGTTTGTAGTCGTGGATGCCCATGCCCCAGCCCTGGCCGGCACGCTCGGTCTTGCCGCCCAGCAGCAGCGCCAGCAATTGGTGGCCGAAGCAAATGCCGAGCAACTTGTCGCCACGCTCGTAGCGTTCGAGCAGGTACGTCTTGAGGGTCTGGATCCACGGGTCGGTACCGAAGGAGTCGGCCTTGCTGCCGGTCACCAGATAGGCGTCAAACACTTCATCGTCCGCGGGGTATTCGCCCTGCACCACGTTGTAGACGACGAACTCGGCGGGAATCGGCTGCTTGGAGAACAGGCGCTTGAACATCTGCCCGTACCCTTGGTATTGATCGATCAAGCCTGGACGCAGGATATCGGTTTCCAGGATACAGACGCGTAGCGACATAAAAAATACCTGACACGGTGATGGGAATAATGCACACCCCAGAGCCTGCCTTGAAATACCCTGACAAGGCAAGCCCCGCGCATACCCAAAACCGTCAGAACGTCGCGTTCTGTGCCGCTTTCTCCAGCAACAACGCCGGCGGCGAGAACCGCTCGCCATATTGCTCGGCCAGATAACGGGCGCGGGCGACAAAGTCGTTCAGGCCGTACTGGTTGATAAACTGCAACGCGCCACCGCTCCAGGCCGCAAAGCCGATGCCGAAAATCGATCCGATGTTGGCGTCGGCGGTGGACAGCAACACGCCCTCCTCCACGCAACGCACGGTTTCGATAGCCTGGATAAACAGCAAACGGTCGCGTACATCCTGTGCCGAAATCCGTTGCCCGGGCTGTTCAAAGCGGCTTTTCAATTCCGGCCAGAGATACTTCTGCCCGCCCGCCGGGTACTCGTAAAAGCCGCCCCCCGCCGCTTTGCCCGCGCGCTTGTACTCGTTCACCAACAGGTCAATCACCACCGTCGCCGGATGGCTCGGCACGCTTTTACCTTCCGCCAGCAGATCCTTGGCCGCCTGCTGTCGGATATGGCTCATCAAGCTGAGAGACACTTCGTCAGATACCGCCAACGGCCCCACCGGCATCCCCGCCTTGCGCGCCTCGGTCTCGATCATGGCGGCGGCCACCCCTTCGCCGAGCATGGCAATGCCTTCATTCGTGAAAGTGCCGAACACCCGCGAGGTGAAAAAGCCGCGACTGTCGTTGACCACAATCGGGGTCTTCTTGATCTGCAGTACGAAATCGAACCCCCGGGCCAGGGTTTCGTCCGAGGTGTGCGCGCCCTTGATGATTTCTACCAGGGGCATCTTGTCCACCGGGCTGAAGAAATGCAGGCCGACAAACTTGCCTGGGTCGGGCACCGCCGTGGCCAGGCCGCTGATGGGCAAGGTCGAGGTGTTGGAGGCGATCACCGCTTCGGCACCGACCACCTGTTGCGCAGCCGCAGAGACCCTGGCCTTGAGTTCGCGGTCTTCGAACACGGCTTCGATAATCAGGTCGCAACCGGCCAGGTCGGCGTCATCCTGCGTAGGATGAATGCGCGCGAGGGTGCTTTCGCGCTGATCCGGGGTCAGTTGCCCACGGCTGACCTTCTTGTCCAATAACGCCGCCGAGTGCGCCTTGCCCTTGTCGGCCGCCGCTTGGTTGATGTCCTTGAGCACCACCTCAATGCCGGCGCAGGCACTGACATAGGCAATGCCTGCGCCCATCATCCCGGCGCCGAGCACGCCGACTTTGCGCGTCACATAAGGCGCCAAGCCCTTGGGTCGGGAACGGCCGGCGTTGATCTCATTGAGCTGGAACCAGAAGGTGCCGATCATGTTTTTCGCCACCTGCCCGGTGACCAGCTCGGTGAAATAGCGGGTTTCGATTAGGTGCGCGGTGTCGAAATCCACCTGGGCGCCCTCGACGGCGGCGCAGAGGATTTTCTCCGGCGCCGGGAAGCAGCCCTGGGTCTTGCTGCGCAAAATCGACGGCGCTATTGCCAGCATCTGCGCCACCTTGGGGTTCGACGGCGTGCCGCCTGGAAGCTGATAGCCCTTGGTGTCCCACGGCTGCCTGGCCTCTGGATTAGCCAGAATCCACGCGCGGGATTTGGCCAGCAGCTCATCACAGTTCAACGCCAGCGCCTCGATCAAACCAGCCTGCAACGCCTGTTGTGGGCGGACTTTCTTGCCTTCCAGCAGATACGGCAGGGCTTTTTCCAGGCCGAGCATGCGCACCATGCGCACCACCCCGCCGCCGCCTGGCAGCAGGCCGAGAGTCACTTCCGGCAAGCCGAGCTGCACCGATTTGTCATCCAGCGCGACGCGGTAGTGGCACGCCAGGCAAATCTCCCAGCCGCCGCCCAACGCGGCGCCATTGATCGCGGCGACCAGCGGTTTGCCCAGGGTTTCCAGGCGTCGCAGTTGCGCCTTCAGCACCCGCACGCCGTCGTAGAAATCCTTGGCGTGGGCCTTGTCGACCTTGATCAGTTCATTGAGGTCGCCGCCGGCAAAAAAGGTTTTCTTCGCCGAAGTGATGATCACGCCGGCAATCTGCTCCTTTTCCGCTTCCAGGCGCGTGACGGTGGCCGCCATGGCCTCGCGATACACGCCGTTCATGGTGTTGGCACTCTGGCCGGGCATGTCGAGGGTCAGCACCACGATCTGGTCCTGGCCTTTTTCGTAACGAATGGCTTCGGTCATGACAAATTCCTTCGGCTCAGAGGCGTTCGATAATGGTGGCGATGCCCATGCCACCGCCCACGCACAGGGTGGCCAGGCCGTAACGTTGCTGGCGCGCCTCCAGTTCGTCGAGCAGGGTGCCGAGGATCGCGCAACCGGTGGCGCCCAGCGGATGGCCCATGGCGATGGAGCCGCCGTTGACGTTGACCCGCGCGGGGTCGATGCGCATGTCCTTGATGAACTTGAGCACGACAGACGCAAACGCTTCGTTGACTTCAAACAGGTCGATGTCTTCAACGCGCAAACCCGCCTTGGCCAGGGCCTTGCGGGTAGCCGGCGCCGGGCCGGTGAGCATGATGGTCGGATCGGTGCTGGTCACCGCCGTGGCGACGATTCGCGCCCGCGGTTGCAGGCCCAGCTCGCGCCCCTTGGCCTCGGAGCCGATCAACATCAGCGCAGCGCCGTCGACAATCCCGGAGCTATTGCCCGGCGTGTGTACATGGTGAATGCGTTCCACATGGCTGTAGACCCGCAGCGCGGTGGCGTCGAAGCCCATCTGGCCCATCATTTCGAAGCTGGGCTTGAGCTTGCCGAGGCCTTCGAGGGTGGAGTCACCGCGGATAAATTCATCCTGGTCGAGCAGCACAATGCCGTTCTGGTCCTGCACTGCGATCAGCGACTTGCTGAAGGAACCGTCGGCGCGCGCCCTGGCTGCTTTCTGCTGGGACTGCAGGGCAAAGGTATCGACGTCCTCGCGCGTGAAGCCTTCGAGAGTAGCGATCAGGTCGGCGCCGATGCCCTGGGGCGTGAAGTGGCTGTGCATATTGGTGTGCGGATCAAGTACCCAGGCGCCGCCATCACTGCCCATGGGCACACGGGACATGGACTCGACGCCGCCGACCACCACCAGGTCTTCAAAACCGGAACGCACTTTCATCGCGCCGAGGTTGACCGCTTCCAGGCCCGAGGCGCAGAAGCGGTTGACCTGCACACCGGCGACGCTGACGGCCCAGTCCGCGACGAGCGCGGCGGTCTTGGCGATGTCCGCGCCCTGGTCCCCCACGGGCGTGACGCAGCCGAGCACGATGTCATCCACCTGGTGCGTGTCGAGGTCGCTGCGTTGCGCCAGCGCTGTCAGCAGACCGGCCACCAGGTCGACCGGTTTGACACTGTGCAAGGCACCATCGGCCTTGCCTTTGCCCCGGGGCGTGCGTATCGCATCAAAGATCAAAGCTTGGGTCATGACATCCTCGAACCGCTGTGCATGTGTGCCCCTACCTTAGGCCCGATTGACACGGTTTCAATGACGGATGCGCTCATTGCTTTTGACCACCACGCTCGGACGAACGGTAGGCTTACGCGCGTATTGCTTGATTAATCGTTTTAGCTGTCTAGCCAAGGCATTGGCGCCAAGATGGCGATAGGCCTCATAGCGTTTTAAGCTGAAATCCTGATTAGCTGATATTAAATGGATCTAAGCCACGCAGAACGAGGGCTCTAAGGTTCAATCAGTAGGAAGTTGCTGCCGGGTTTTGCTGGAGCAACTGTAAGAAAAGCGACACGTCATAACGGCATAGTAGATTTTACCGGCACGCATTTGACGCTCAGGAATAACAACAAAAGGCAGTCAGCCATGTTCAAACATTCGAAAGTACGTCAGGCGGGACTCATTCTTTTCGCCACCACACTGATTCTGATCCTGCCCAACCTGACCAAGGTCATTGGGTGACCACTCACTCCCCACATTCCGTGCACACACAGCACCAGGACTGCAGTTTTTGGCAGCACCTGCCGGGACATTGCGTATAGCGGTCCTGTTGCAGGCGCTGCCGTTTTGCGTGCGAATTTGCGCTATCGTGAGCCCCATCGTCCCCTCGCATCGGGCTTATCCGTTGAAACTCATCCTCGCCCTTCTCGCCTTGTTCATTGCCGTACCTGCTACGGCAGCCTCGTTGAGCATCGAACTCGACCACACGCGCAAGACCTGGCAGACCGCCGACCTGCTCAAGCATCCGGACGCGCAGACCGTGCAGATCGTCGACGACGTGTCCTACAAGCGCAATATGACTTATCGCGCGGTACCGCTGGCCGTGCTCCTACCGGGTCTCACGCCTGAAGCTCATCTGCAAGCCGTTGCCCTGGATGGGTTTGCCGCCGAACTGGCGGCGGCGCCGTTGCTGCAAACTCGCGGCGCCCGCGCCTGGCTGGCCGTGGAAGACCCGGCTCACCCCTGGCCTGCGCTGGCCGACGGCAAGCCGAGTGCGGGGCCGTTCTACCTGGTGTGGACCGATCCGCAAGCCGGGCATATCAGCCCTGAGCAGTGGCCATTCCAGATCTCCACGATCAAACAGTTGAAGACGGTGGCCGAACGCTTCCCCGCGCTGTTGCCCGACCCGGCGCTGGCCGCGAATGACCCGGTCAATCAGGGCTTCGCGTTGTTCCAGAAAAACTGCCTGGCCTGCCATCGCCTCAATGGCGCCGGCGATGCGCAGGTGGGGCCGGACCTGAATATTCCCTACAACCCCACCGAGTATTTCGGCGCCGACTTCCTCAAACGTTATATCCGCGACCCGCAGAGCCTGCGGCATTGGCCGCAGGCAAAGATGCCAGCATTCGCCGCCAGCGTGTTGCCAGACAGCGAGTTGGATTTATTGGTGGGTTATTTGAAGCATATGGCGAGGCGTAAGCAGCAGCCGTGAATGCTGGGTGATGGGTAGGTGGGCTTGTTCTGGCAACTGAGATTGTTGTGTCTACAGGGCTTGTTGTGGCGAGCGGGCTTGCCCCGCGTTGGGCTGCGCAGCAGCCCTGATAAAGCAGAATGCACTGTGTCAGGCACTCCTCAGTGCAGGGTTTTAGGGCTGCTGCGCAGCCCAACGCGGGGCAAGCCCGCTCACCACAACAAGCCCGCCTGCCACAACAAGCCCGCTCACCACAAACATCAGCAGCAGACCTTCGTGCAGTCGCTTACTGCTGCTGCACCGAGATCACCGGCGTCGGCGCAACGAACACCTTGGCATGCATCTGCTCATGCCCGCCGCCACGGCGCATGCCGCGCACCGGGCAGGCGTCGAGGTAGTCCAGGCCCACCGCGAGTTTCAAGTGCCGCTCCGGCCGGGCCAGTTGGTTGGTCACATCAAAGCTGTACCAGGCGTCATCCAGCCAGGCTTCGGCCCAGGCGTGGCTGGCCAGGTGCGCGGTGTCTTCGGTGTACAAATATCCCGACACATACCGCGCAGGAATCCCCAGGCTGCGCGCGCAGGCCAGGAACGCGTGGGTGTGGTCCTGGCACACACCCGCATGCCCTGCAAAGGCCTGGGCGGCGCAGGTGTCGACTTCGGTGGAGCCCGGCGTGTAGACCATCGACTGGTGCAGGGCGTGCATCAGGTCGATCAGCGCCGTGCGATCGCGGCGCTGATGGCAATGCTGTTGGGCAAAACCGCGCAAGGCCTCGTCGGGCTCGGTCAGGCGTGTGCAACGCAGGAATGGGAAAGCCGACTGGCTCTCGTGTTCGGCCTCGCGCAGTTCGTCGATATCCACCTGGCCACGGGCGCCGATGATGATGGCGTCGTGGGGTTCGTCCAGGGTCAGCACATGCAGGATATTGCCGAACGGGTCCACCTGCGCACGCACCGGGCGTGGCAGGTCCAACTGCCAACTGAGCACATGCTGGCGCTCGCTGTCGTGGGGCGTGAGGCGCAGGTACTGGATGCTGTTGCGCACCTGGTCTTCATAGCGGTAGGTGGTTTCGTGGCTGATGGAGAGTCTCATGCGGCCTCCAGGTAGGAACTGTAGATGGCGTCGCCGAGTTGGCGGACCAAGGGAATAAAGTCAGTCAGCCAGGCGTGCAGGCCTTCCTCGAGAATCTCATCGATAGCGGTAAAGCGCAGGCGCGCGTCCATTTCGGCGGCCAGGCGCTGGGCCGGGCGGCCGTTGAGGCCGGGCAGGCTGGCGAGGATCTGGTCGATCTCTTCGCTGCAGGCGCGCAGCGAACGCGGGACATCGGCGCGCAACAGCAACAGTTCCGCGACTTGTCGCGCGCCGGGGGCGTCGCGGTAAATCTCGGTGTAGGCCTCGAACGACGACAACGCGCGCAGCAAGGCACTCCACTGATAGTAGGCGTGGGCCGTGCCGTCGGTGACAGCTTCGGCGCGGTCGCCGGCCATTTCATAACGTGCATCGAGCAGGCGCAGGGTGTTGTCGGCACGTTCGATAAACGTCCCCAGGCGAATAAACCGGAAGGCATCGTTACGCATGATGGTGCCGTAGGTCGCCCCGCGAAACAGGTGGGAGCGCTCCTTGACCCATTCGCAGAACCGGCTCATGCCGTAGCGACTCAAGCCCTGCTGGGCGATATCGCGAATATCCAGCCAGGTCGCGTTGATGTTTTCCCACATGTCCGCAGTAATTCGCCCACGCACGGCATGGGCGCTGGCCCGCGCAGCGCCCAGGCAACTGTAGATGCTCGCCGGGTTGGCCGCGTCGAGGGCGAAGAAATGCAGCAGGTGTTCGGCGTGCAGTTCGCCATGACGCTCGCGGTAATCTTCCAGCGTGCCGGTGATCAACAGCGGCATGGCCAATTCATGCAGGCCATCGCCGCGCCCATCCTGGGGCATCAACGACAGCGAATAGCTGACATCGAGCATGCGCGCGAGGTTTTCCGCACGCTCCAGGTAGCGCGACATCCAGTACAAATCCGAGGCAGTTCTACTCAACATAATTCAATCCTCGACCACCCAGGTGTCTTTGGTGCCGCCGCCCTGGGACGAGTTGACCACCAGCGACCCTTCGCGCAACGCCACGCGGGTCAGCCCGCCAGGCACCACGCGGGTTTCCTTGCCGGACAGCACGAATGGGCGCAGGTCGATATGACGCGGGGCGATGCCGTTGTCGACGAAGGTCGGGCAGGTGGACAAACACAGGGTCGGCTGGGCGATATAGGCGTGGGGCTTGGCCTTGATGCGTGCGCGAAAGGCTTCGATTTCAGCCGCCGTCGAAGCCGGGCCGACCAGCATGCCGTAGCCGCCGGAACCTTGGGTTTCCTTGACCACCAGGTCCGGCAGGTTGGCCAGCACGTGGGATAATTCGTCGGGCTTACGGCATTGGAAGGTAGGCACGTTCTGCAGGATGGGTTCCTCATCCAGGTAGAAACGGATCATCTCGGGGACGAAGGGATACACCGACTTGTCATCCGCCACTCCGGTGCCAATCGCGTTGGCCAGCACCACATTGCCCAAGCGATACGCGGCGAGCAGGCCGGGCACGCCGAGCATGGAGTCCGGGTTGAACGCCAGCGGGTCGAGGAACGCATCGTCGAGGCGGCGATAGATCACATCGACGGCCTTGGGGCCGTCGGTGGTGCGCATGAACACCCGGTCATCACGCACGAACAGGTCGGCGCCCTCCACCAGCTCCACCCCCATTTCGCGGGCCAGGAAAGCGTGTTCAAAGAACGCGCTGTTGAAGCGACCCGGGGTCAGCACCACCACACTGGGGTTATCCAGGGGGCTGGAGCTTTTCAGGGTATCGAGCAGCAGGTTGGGGTAATGATCGATGGGCGCGATGCGCTGGGCGGCGAACAGTTCGGGGAACAGGCGCATCATCATCTTGCGGTCTTCGAGCATGTAGCTGACGCCGCTCGGTGTACGCAAGTTGTCTTCGAGAACGTAGTAAGTGCCGTCGCCATCGCGTACGAGGTCGACCCCGGAGATGTGGGAATACAGGTCGCGGTGCAGGTTCAGCCCCTGCATCGCCAGTTGATATTGCTCGTTGGCCAGCACCTGCTCGGCAGGGATGATGCCGGCCTTGATGATGCGTTGCTCGTGGTACAGGTCGGCGAGAAACATGTTCAGCGCCTTGACCCGCTGGATGCAGCCGCGCTCGACCATCCGCCATTCGCTGGCGGGAATACTGCGCGGGATGGTGTCGAAGGGAATCAGGCGCTCGGTGCCCTGCTCGTCGCCGTACAGGGTGAAGGTGATCCCGGCGCGGTGAAACAGCAAATCGGCTTCGCGCCGGCGTTGGGCCAGCAGTTCAACAGGGGTTTCAGCCAACCAGCGGGCGAACTCGCGGTAATGGGGGCGAACCTGCCCTGCCCCGTCGTACATTTCGTCGTAATAAGTGCGGATCATGCCGAACTCCTTGTCACCCGGACGCTTGAACCTTCGCAAGGCCCGTGCCAGCGGCATAAACACTTAAAAATCAGTGCGTTGAATAACCAAAGGGATCTGCTCGCACCGTCCTGGTGCGCAGAATGCCCCGCGCACAGGCGCACGCTTCATCGCAATGCGCGCTTTGGCTATCAACAGCATAGTCAGAGTTGATTTCACTGCCCGGTCGCGCTTGCGGATAATCGCAACCATCTGCTGAACAGGATGCGTCCTACCGCTTCAGCGCAACGCTCTTCCCTTTAGGCCACCCTGCTCGGGTGGCTTTTTTTTGGCTGGAGAAATGCTGTGTAGGTGGGGTGATAGTGAGGTTGCCGAACCGGACAGCGATTAGGGCTGGCCACAAACAAAATCGGCCGACCCGAAGGTCAGCCGATACGCTGTGTTTCTCATACTGCTACATGGGTAACCCACGCACCTCCTGCTTGACGCCCCATCCCTCGATAATGCCGCCCAGAGGCTCGACCACCGCCTCGAAGTCCTGCTCGAAGTCTCCTATGCCGTCGTAGGTTGCAAACATGATTTTGCTCAGTTCCAGGTACCAGGCGCCATCGTCGCGCGCGCTGACCTGGGCATTCAGGGATTCCCCACGAAATTCACCCGCAGCCCTGCGCGCCCGTTCCTCATCCGGGAATATGGCGTAGAACTCAATGGGGTGGAAACGCGAGAAGTCGAAGCCGCCTTCTTTCATGCGGCGCAGAACGTTGGTGCTGATGTCTTCTTGATAGGCTGTGCTCATGAAAAGTGCTCCTCGAATTGATGGATAGACTTTCCGTGCTTCCCGAAGCCCACGCCGTACTGGCGTGGGAGCTACGGCAAAAACATCACCGCTGGAAAACAAGCATGTAGCTGACAAGACCAGACCTTAGCGATTCGTTCGCTGATCTCACTTGCAGAGTAGCGCGAAGCTATCACCTCCACCAGAGGCGCTTTAAGTGTGTACAGGGAATATTCAGGCGGCGGGAGAGATGTCGAGGATCTGGATACTGTTCTGGTCTTTGAGGATCTTGACCGTAGGCTCAGGCTTGCGGCCCTCCAGGTCATTGAGGTCCAGTTCAGCGGCGATGGGCACCAGTTTGTTGCGAATCATGTGTGCCGCATCTTCGAGGCTGGGCTTCTGATCGCAGGTGAACTGCTCGACGGACTGAACGCCGTGATCATCAACGAAGGTAATCTGCCACTTTTGCATCGGTGCCTCCTCGATAAAACCCGTGTGTGGGCTTACCACTATCTGGACCTTGAGGGTTCGCCAAACGTTCCACTCAAGTCAGGAGGCACCGGATCAACTGCGCTTATTTTTCAGCGTGTTCTTTCAAGGCTTTCAAGGTGTTGAACGGCGCGTCCACCACAAACTTGTTGGCCAACCACGAAGGCACGCTGCCACCTGGCTCGGTGTGCACCTGGTAAGTGACTTCGGTCTGGTTGTCGCCTTTTGGCACGAGCTTCCAGAAGCCATCGACCTGGGCAACCCGTACATAGCCTTTTTCTTCAGGCTTGTAAGTCGGGACGCCCTCAAGCTTACGGGTCAGCGTGCCGTCGGCCGCCTTGGTCGTGGTGATATGCAGGTAGGAATCCCGGTCCGTCACGGGGAACGGGGCCTTGAATTGGGTGTAGGTCCAGCTCTCATCGCCTTTCTTGTCGACCAGCTTCTGGGACTTGCACTCGTGGATCCAGGCACAGGCACCGGCCACGTCTTCCTGCAGGGCGACGATTTTGGCCACGGGCGCCTTGATCACCGTCACACCGCGATAGGCCTTGTACTTGGAGCCGGCAATTTCGCTCAGGGACACTTTGATACCGTCTTCGTCCTTGGCGACTTGCCAATCCTCAGCCTGGGCAGTGGCAGCAAACACCAGCGTAAAACCGCACAACACAGCCATTCGTTTCAGCGAACCCATTGTTGTATTCCTTATTGTTGAAGTTCCGATAGTAAAGCCCATCAAGCCGCCGTCATCTGCTCCCACCAGCCGATCAACCGGATTGCATCGGCCTGGTCGGTGCCGCAGACCTCGATATCGGCCTTGAAATCACTGCACACCGCTGGGCGCTCCGGCCGGCCGAACAGCTGGCATAGCTGTTCGACAGACAGGTGCAGGCAGCGTTCGCCGGCCGGTTTGCCGTGTGGCATGCCCGGTAATGGCGAACTGATGGAGGGGGCGATGCAGCACGCGCCACAGCCTTCACGGCATTTCATGACCAAAAGGTCCTCGACGACTCAATGTGGATGGCCGGGCTAGAGTACGCCCTTAAACAGCCGTTTTAAAATGGTCTAACAGGGGTTTTTCGCAGAAAACAAAAGTGACTGACCAGTCTGCGACAGATGGTCGAGAGGTGACGTCACGTTAAGGCGAAAAGTTTATTGCTTGAACTCGAACTCCAACGCCGCGCCTTCAACATCGCGGCGCTCTTCGTTGCGCAGTTGCAGTTTCATTTCATTGCTGAGCAGGCGCCCGTTGATCTGGAAGGCACTGTTGTCAGTGGGCTTGTCACCAAACATCGGCGGCAGCAGCGGTACGCTTTTGGGCTTGGGCATGGTGCCCAGGGGCTGCAGGTGCCGGACCATGTCCGTAGGCAGTGTCAGGTCCAACTGTGCCGGTGCCAGTTGGGTCTGGGCCACTTCGCGGGCCGATTTTGACTTGCTCGCTACCGGTGCACGCTTTTTCACCGCGGCGGCTTTTTTCTTGGTCGCGGCGGCTTTTTGCGCCGGTGCCGGTTTTTTCGCAGGCGTTTTCTGCTGGTTGCTGGCGGCGGGCTGGGCGTCAGTCACAGGCGTTGCCGCCAGCACCGGGCTGACGTTACACAGGCTTAACAGGCCAATCACCAAAGCAGCACGAACAATTGAGGTCATATCGCCTACAGCATTAACGGCAGAGGGCCATATGCTCGCTTGTTGTGCGCGGCATGACAAGCGTGGTGATTAGCCAGCTATCGGAGTTGTCCCCGATACGCCGCTCAAAAGCCCGCTGCCGTCTCCTGGCACAACTGGCTGGCCAGCATCCCCAATGTCATCAGCGCCCGCTCTGCCTCGCGGTTCCACGGCGTGCCGCAATTGAGGCGGATGCAGTGGTTGAACTGCTCGGTATTGCTGAAGATCAACCCTGGCGCAATGCTGATGCCCTGTTGCAGGGCACGCACGTGCAGTTCCTGGGTATTGACCCGTCCGGGCAAACTGACCCACAGGATGAAGCCGCCGGTCGGGCGGGTCATCTGGGTGCCTTCCGGGAAATACTGCTGCACCGCCAGCTGGAAAGCACTGAGGTTCTTGCGATATTCCTGGCGGATGTAGCGCAGGTGGCGGTCGTAGCCACCGTTCTCGAGGTACGCCGCCACCCCCATCTGGGTCACGCTGCAGGCGGAATGGGTACTGAACATCTGCAGGCGCTGGATTTCCTGCTGGTACTTGCCGGCGATCATCCAACCAATGCGCACCCCCGGCGACAACGTCTTGGAAAAGCTCGAGCAGTAGATGACCCGGTCCAGGCGGTCATAGGCCTTGAGGGCCTTGGTGCGACCGAGTTCGAACATCAGCTCGCCGTAGATATCGTCCTCGACAATCTGGATATCGAAGTCCGAGGCCAGCCGCAGCAATTGTTTCTGTCGCTCCTCGGGCATGGTGCCGCCCAGGGGATTGCTCAGGCGCGTGGTCAACACCAGGGCCTTGATCGACCATTGGTTGGCCGCCAGTTGCAGGGCTTCCAGGCTCATGCCGGTGGACGGGTCGCTGGGGATCTCGATGACCTTGAGGCCGAGCAGGTCGGCCAGTTGCAGCAAGCCATAGTAGGTCGGTGATTCGGCGGCAATCAGGTCGCCTGGGCGTGTGAGCACGCGCAGCGACATCTGCAACGCATCCACGCAACCGTGGGTGATCACCACCTCGGAAGGGTCCACCACCACGCCGGCGTCGCGCATGCGAATCGCCACTTGGCGGCGCAACGGCTCGAAACCCGGGCTGAACATGTAGCTGAACGCACGCGGGCTCTGGAAGCGGGTGACTTTGGCCAACTGCTGGTGCAGCGCGCGGACCGGCAAGTAATCGACACTCGGCACGGCGGCGCCCAGCGGGAACACCCCTTCACGGCGCGACTCGCCCAATACCTGCTGGATAATGCTGCTGCGGGTGACCAACCCGGGACGCTCGACACGGGCAATGTCCGGCGTTGGCGCCGTCAGCGCCGGCGTCTGGTGCACGTAGTAGCCCGATTGCGGCCGCGCCCGGATCAGCCCCTGGTCTTCCAGGTTGGCGTAGGCCTGCAACACCGTGGCATGGCTGACGTTGAGCTGGGAGCTCATCTTGCGCACCGAAGGCACGCGCTCACCCGGTTGATAGACACCGCGCCGGATGTCCTCAGCCAGTTGCTGGGCGATACGTTGGTAAAGCAACAGATTGGTCATGACGCAGCACTCGATTTCACGGGTATTTTATTTTTGTGTGAAACATACCGGCACAGTTTAGAAGTGTACGGGGACAGTTGCCACAATAGTCGAGCGCGGGCGGGAGTGACAGTAAAAACTGTAGGGGTGGGGGAATAGAATTCCAGCTCTGCACCGAAACGAAATGTGGGAGCGGGCTTGCTCGCGAAGGCGGTGCATCAGCCACTTAAAGGGTGACTGATACGCCGCCTTCGCGAGCAAGCTCGCTCCCACATTTTGATCTGCGTTAGCGTTTTATCGGGCAGCGCCCAGTTGGCCCTTTTCGTCGGAGAATACAATTTCCACTCGACGGTTCTGCGCGCGGCCGCGCTCGGAGGCGTTGGCCTCGACCGGATACTGGTCGCCGTAGCCTTCGACCTGGATACGTTTTTCATCGATGCCGAGGTCGACCAGCACATCGGCCACCGATTGCGCACGGTCACGCGACAGCTTGAGGTTTTCCTGCTCGCCGCCGGTGTTGTCGGCGTAGCCCTCGATGCGCACTACGCGCTTAGGGTTCAGTTGCAGGAACTGCACGATTTTCAGCACTGTGCGGTTGGCCGAGTTTTTCAGCTCGGCGTCACCGGTATCGAACAGCACGTCGCCCAGGGTCATCACCAGGCCGCGATCGGTCTGGGTGGTGGCCAGGCTGGCGATCTGCTCTTCGAGCCATTTGCCCTGCTGCTGCACGCTGATCAGCTTGTTTTCACGCAGGGCCAACTGCAGGCGCTGGCGCTCCAATTCAAGCTTGGCGCCACGCTCCTGGTTGAGCGCCTGCTCAGTGTGCTCGCGAGCGATGGCACTGTAGCGCTGGCTCAGGTAGGCGTAATGCACCACGTCAGCACCGCTGCCCCAGTAGCTGGACAAGCGGTCGGCACGCGCGAGGGACTCACCGGCGCGGATCACGTCCTTGGGGGCGAAGCGCAGCACATTGGCGTCTTCCTTGACCTTCTGGAAGTCGTTGCCGGCCTGTTGCAGCGCCTGCTCGCCATTGGGATGGCTGGCACAACCGCCCAACACGGCGCTGCCCAGCAGCAACACACAGCTCACGGCACGGATCATCGGGCTCATTGGGCTTCTCCCAACTGCAATTGCTTGCGCAGACGCGTGATGCGGGTGTTGAGCACGTTGAGTTGTTCCTGACTCTTGCGGGTCAATATCCGGGCTTCAGCCAGGCGCGCATCCAGCTCGGCCTGTTCGGCCTGCATGCGCGCGTCTTTATAGGATTCATCGGCCATGTCGGCCTTGGCCTGCGCAAACTTGTCTTCGGCCAGTTTCAATTCGGGCGAGTCATCAGTACTGGCGCCTACGGCGCTGGCTTGTTCCAAGGCTTGCTGGGTGAGGCGTATTTGTTCATTCGGCGCAGGATCGGCTGCACATCCCGCCAGAGCGACAACGGCGAGGGCCGCGAAAAGAGGTCGAAGAGTCACTGAAAATCCCTACTTTGTTGGGGTGCCGACGGGTTGTTGCAATTGCGCTTTCCAACGCTCGAGATTGCGCTGCAGCGCGGCTTCCGCCACACCAGACCCGGGCAATTCTGTCATCTTTTTGGCGAGCTGTCCGCGCAACCACGGATCATTGCAGGCCGAGTTGTGGGAAATCGCCAGGTACAGGCCGGGCTGATCGATCGGGGTTTCGCGGGCGAGCAGGTCGTTGCTCATGCCCAATGTCTGGGCCATGGCCATGCCCGAGTAACGCCCGGCCAGCACGTAATCCACCTCGCCCAGCAACAGTTTCTGGAAAGCCGGCGTCAGGCTCGGTAGACGTTGCAGGGTGAGTTGCTGATCGGCGAGGGTTTCGAACTCACGGCTCAAGCGTGCCCGCTCCGACACTGCGCCCTTGTGGCCCTGCAAATCGGCGGCCGTGTTGTAGACCAGTGCCGAGTCCTTGCGTGTCCACACCAGATAGTCGGTCTGCACCAGCGCCGGGTGGATGTAGTCGAGGGTTTCCAGCTCGCCCAGGTTCAGCGGTGCGTCGGCGAGGATGTCCATGCGCCCGCTGCGCACTTCGTCCAGGGCCAGGGAACGTTTGCCGCCGTAGAGCAGGTCGACCTTCAAGCCGAGGTCCTTGGCGACTTGCTGCAACACATCGGCGGTGGCGCCGATCAGGTGCGTGGGGTCCTGGGGATCACGCCAGAGCAACGGCGGTGCATCCGGGCTGCCGGTGATCACCAGGCGCTCACATTTGCCCGCCGCCAGCGTCAGGCTCGGAAGCAGTGACACACCCAGCAACAGCACCACCCACCGACGCAATTCCATCACAGACTCTCCCCATCACAAACGCATCCCTTGTAGGAGCCGGCAAGTCGGTATCTACAAAGGCAAAAAAAAACCCGGTCACAAGGACCGGGCTCTTTATAAGTGAAGCGACTGGATTAGACCAGCTTCTCCAACTCGGGAACGGCTTCGAACAAGTCCGCCACCAGGCCGTAATCAGCCACCTGGAAGATCGGTGCTTCTTCGTCCTTGTTGATCGCGACGATCACTTTGGAGTCTTTCATACCGGCCAAGTGCTGGATCGCGCCGGAGATACCGACCGCGATGTACAGCTGTGGAGCAACGATCTTGCCGGTCTGGCCGACCTGCATGTCGTTGGGTACGAAACCTGCGTCGACGGCCGCGCGGGAAGCGCCGACCGCAGCGCCCAGCTTGTCGGCCAGGGCGTACAGGTGTTTGAAGTTGTCACCGTTCTGCATGCCACGGCCGCCGGAAACGACGATCTTGGCAGCGGTCAGCTCAGGACGATCGGACTTGGCCAGCTCTTCGCCAACGAAGCTGGAAGTGCCAGCGTCGTGGGCAGCAGCAACAGCTTCAACCGCAGCCGAACCCCCTTCAGCAGCAACCGGATCGAAACCGGTGGCGCGTACGGTGATCACTTTAATGGCAGCGGTCGATTGCACGGTGGCAATGGCGTTACCGGCGTAGATCGGGCGCTTGAAGGTATCAGCGCTTTCTACCGAGATGATCTCGGAGATCTGGTCAACGTCCAGCTGCGCAGCAACGCGTGGCAGGATGTTTTTGCCGTTGGACGTAGCCGCAGCCAGGATGTGGCTGTAGCCAGCACCCAGTTCCGCGACCAGCGGGGCAACGTTTTCCGGCAGTTGATGCGCGTAGGCGGCGTTGTCGGCCAGCAGTACTTTGCTCACGCCAGCCACTTTCGCAGCGGCGTCAGCCACGGCGCCAGCGCCTTGACCTGCTACCAATACGTGAATGTCGCCACCGATTTTCGCAGCGGCCGCCACAGTGTTCAGGGTAGCCGGGGCCAGCACCTTGTTGTCGTGTTCAGCGATTACCAAGATAGTCATGTTTAGATTACCTTCGCTTCGTTTTTCAGTTTCTCGACCAGTTCAGCCACCGACTTGACCTTGATACCCGCGCTGCGTGCAGCAGGCGCTTCGACTTTGACGGTCTTGTTGGTGGAGGCGGTGGAAACGCCCAAAGCGTCTGGAGTCACCGACTCAAGCGGCTTCTTCTTGGCTTTCATGATGTTTGGCAGGGACGCGTAGCGCGGCTCGTTCAAACGCAGGTCAGTGGTGACGATGGCCGGCAGTTTCAACGAAACGGTCTGTGCGCCGCCGTCGATTTCACGGGTCACAGCCACGCTGTCGCCGCTCACTTCGACTTTGGAGGCGAAGGTGCCCTGGCCGTAACCGGTCAGTGCAGCCAGCATCTGGCCAGTCTGGTTGTTGTCGCTGTCGATGGCCTGTTTGCCAAGGATCACCAGCTGAGGCTGTTCCTTGTCGACAACGGCTTTGAGCAACTTGGCCACGGCCAGGGAGGTCAGCTCTTCAGCGGATTCCACCAGGATGGCGCGGTCGGCGCCCAGTGCCAGTGCGGTACGCAGCTGCTCTTGAGCAGTGGTAGGGCCGATGGAAACCACGACGATTTCAGTCGCCACGCCTTTCTCTTTCAGGCGTACGGCTTCTTCCACGGCGATTTCGCAGAAAGGGTTCATCGACATCTTGACGTTAGCGAGGTCGACGCCGGAATTGTCCGCCTTGACGCGAACTTTCACGTTGTAATCGACAACGCGTTTGACAGCTACAAGAACCTTCATGGATTCCTCGTTACTCTCCGGTGAAAAGAAAGTCGCCTAGGCGAACCTGGCGGTTGATGCTCATCGGCACACAAGGGCACCTCCAAAAACCTCGGCGAGTGACCTTGCTCACGGGAAGTGACGACCGTTCGTCAGTGGTGACTGAGAGGTCATTCTTTATCGCAGCGTGTAAACTGCGCGCCATTGTTTGGACGCGCGTCACCTGTCTTGCTTTTGGACGTGCTCTTGAAACCTGCAGTCTGCCTACGGTAAGCGCAAAACCGACCGTATATTGACCGGAACACCTATTCTGGTCAATACGGCAAAATAGCCAGTCATAAGCCGCGCCTCTTTGATTTACCTAGCCTGCGGGCAATTCAAACAAACGTTTGTATTGGACGCTGACAGTGGTGTAGATATAATGCGCCACCTAGAGAGAAAGGTGGGTCATCCCCTGCCATTTGGCACAGTGATGATGGATACGACACCGAACCTCCACCCATTAGAAAAAAAAGCCTGTTGAGCCTTGAGTAGGAGATAGCCTGTGGAACGCGAATACATGGAATTCGACGTGGTCATCGTCGGCGCTGGCCCGGCGGGACTGTCTGCCGCCTGCCGACTGAAGCAGAAGGCCGCCGAAGCCGGTAAGGAAATCAGCGTCTGCGTGGTCGAGAAAGGCTCCGAAGTCGGCGCCCACATCCTCTCCGGTGCCGTGTTTGAACCCCGCGCCCTGAACGAACTGTTCCCGGACTGGAAAGCCCTCGGCGCCCCGCTCAACACCCCGGTAGTGCGCGATGACATCTATGTACTGCGCAGCCCCGACGCCTCCACCAAGGTGCCTGACTTCTTCGTGCCCAAGACCATGCACAACGAAGGCAACTACATCATCTCCCTGGGCAACCTGTGCCGCTGGCTGGCCCAGCAGGCCGAGAACCTGGGCGTGGAAATCTACCCAGGCTTCGCCGCCCAGGAAGCACTGTTCGACGAAAACGGCGTGGTCCGCGGGATCATCACCGGTGACCTCGGCGTCGACCGCGAAGGCAATCCGAAAGAAGGCCTGTACACCCCCGGCATGGAACTGCGTGGCAAGTACACGCTGTTCGCCGAAGGTTGCCGTGGCCACATCGGCAAGCAACTGATCCAGCGTTTCAACCTGGACAGCGACGCCGACGCCCAGCACTACGGCATCGGCCTGAAGGAAATCTGGGAAATCGACCCGGCCAAGCATCAGCCAGGCCTGGTGGTGCACACCGCCGGTTGGCCGCTGGACATCATGAGCGCCGAGAACACCGGTGGCTCGTTCCTTTATCACCTGGAAAACAACCAGGTGGTCGTCGGCCTGATCGTCGACCTGTCCTACAGCAACACCTTCCTGTCGCCGTTCGACGAGTTCCAGCGCCTCAAGCATCACCCGGTGCTGGCGCAGTACCTGGAAGGCGGCAAGCGCATCAGCTACGGCGCCCGCGCCATCTGCAAAGGCGGCCTGAACTCGCTGCCGAAGATGGTCTTCAAAGGTGGCGCGCTGATCGGTTGCGACCTCGGCACCCTGAACTTCGCCAAGATCAAAGGCAGCCACACGGCGATGAAGTCCGGCATGCTCGCCGCCGACGCCGTGGCCGACCGCCTGTTTGCCGAGTCCGAAGGCGGTGATGAACTGACCGCCTACGTCGACAGCTTCAAGTCCAGCTGGCTCTACGAAGAGCTGTTCGCCAGCCGCAATTTCGGCCCGGCGATGCACAAGTTCGGTCCGATCATCGGCGCCGGCTTCAACTGGTTCGACCAGAACATCCTCGGCGGCAAGATGCCGTTCACCCTGCACGACACCAAGCCGGACTACGCCTGCCTCAAGCTCGCGAAGGACAGCAAGAAGATCGACTACCCGAAACCCGACGGCAAGCTGAGCTTCGACAAGTTGAGCTCGGTGTTCATCTCCGGGACCAACCACGAAGAAGAACAGCCGTGCCACTTGAAGCTCAAAGACGCGAGCATCCCGATCGGCACCAACCTGCCGCTCTACGATGAACCGGCACAGCGTTACTGCCCGGCCGGCGTGTATGAAGTAGTGACCAAGGAAGACGGCGAAAAACGCTTCCAGATCAACGCCCAGAACTGCGTGCACTGCAAGACCTGTGACATCAAGGATCCTTCGCAGAACATCACCTGGGTCACGCCGGAAGGCGCAGGCGGGCCGACTTACCCGAACATGTAAGTCCGTCGCTCGAACAAAAAGGCTCCCAATCGGGAGCCTTTTTTATGGGCAACATATATCAACTGTGGGAGCTGGCTTGCCTGCGATAGCGGAGTCTCAGTCAACCCATCTTTAGCTGACCCATCGCCATCGCAGGCAAGCCAGCTCCCACATTGAGCGAGGTGTGATCAGGCAGCCCGCTCCTCACCGGGGTTGCGCAAAAAGTAGCGCTTGTACTCGCGACTGAACTGCGACGTGCTCTGGTATCCCACGTTATGCGCCGCCTGCGCCACGCCCATGCCTTCGACCAGCAGCAACTGCTGGGCCTTGAGCAGACGCAGCCGTTTCAGATATTGCACCGGCGACAGCAAGGTACAGCGCTTGAAATGCTCATGGAACGTCGACGCACTCATGTGCGCATACCCCGCCAATGTCTCGATATTCAGCGGCTCGGCGTAATGGGCATGCAGGTGATTCAACGAGGTAGCGATCCGCGAAAACTGCCCCTGCTGTTCCACCAGTGCGCGCAGTACATCGGCCTGGGGCCCGCGCAAGGCGGTGAACAACAATTCGCGCACCCGCGCCGGGCCCATGATCCGGCTTTCCAGCGGATCGTGCAGGCACTGCAACAGCCGCTCGACGCAGCCGCGCATCGCATCGTCGAGCACCACCGAGCTCATCGATTCCAGGGTCTGCGCCGTCGGCGGCGGCCCGGCCTGCATGCCCATGGCCATGACCAACTCACCCAATACCACCCGATCGATGCCCACTGTCACCCCGTACAACGGGGCGTCGGGCGCCATGGCAAAGGTCTCGCATTCGAACGGTACCGGCATCGCCTGGATCAGGTAGTGACCGGCGCCGTACTCCAGCGTGCGCGGGCCCAGGTAGGCGACCTTGCTGCCCTGCGCCACGAACATCAGGCTCGGCTCATAGATCTGCGGCCCGCGCGCCACGTCGCAACTGGCGCGCAAGACCTGCACGCCGGGCAAGTGGGTCGGGGAGAAACCGTCGCAGGGCGTGAGCCCCTCAATCAAGGAAACCAGCGTGGCGTTGGCATCGAGATGGCGGGTCAACAACATAAAAGCAGCTCTCGCAAAGATACGTCTTGGTGCAGGCCAGCTGGCTTCAAGCCACAGGCTGCAAGAATGTCCGCAGTTTATAGCGTGCCGCTTGCAGCTTGCCGCTTTTAGCTGCTCCTCCGGAGCTTTAGGCATGAGACTCGGAGCATTTGCCATGGTCGCACCCGGGGTCGGCGCGCAGAATGCGCCACCTCCCCAGTCCAAGCTTTTGCGAGGTTTATCCATGTACACCGCTATCGGTTATGCCGCCCAGTCGGCCACCACTCCCCTCGCCCCCATGTCGTTTGAACGTCGCAGCCCACGTGCCGATGACGTGGCCATCGAGATTCTCTACTGCGGCGTCTGCCACTCCGACATCCACCAGGCACGCAACGAGTGGGGCATCGCCGTGTACCCACTGATGCCGGGCCACGAGATCGTCGGCAAAGTCACTGCCGTCGGCGCCAGCGTCACCGCGCACAAAGTCGGCGACCTGGTCGGCGTAGGCTGCATGGTCGACTCCTGCCGCCACTGCGACGCGTGCAAATCGGACCTGGAGCAATATTGCCTCGAAGGCCCGACCATGACCTACGCCACCCCCGACCGCGTCGACGGCAGCAACACCATGGGCGGCTACTCCGACAGCATCGTGGTCAGCGAGCACTTCGTGGTCAAGATTCCAGCCAAGCTCGACCTCGCCAGCGCCGCGCCGATCCTCTGCGCCGGCATCACCACCTACTCGCCGCTCAAGCACTACGGCGTCAAGGCCGGCGATAAAGTCGGCGTGCTGGGCATGGGTGGCCTGGGCCATATGGGCATCAAGTTTGCCAAGGCCATGGGCGCGGAAGTGACCTTGTTCACCCGTTCGGCGAGCAAGGCTGAAGAAGGCCGTCGCCAGGGCGCCGATCACGTGATCGTGTCCACCGATGCCGAGCAGATGAAGGCCGCCGCCGGCAGCTTCGACTTCCTGCTGGACACCATCCCGGTACAACACGACCTCAACCCCTACCTCGATGTACTGCGCTTTGACGGCGTGCACATCCTGGTCGGCCTGATCGAGCCGGTAGACCCGCCGGTGAATGCGGCCAAGCTGGTGCTGGGGCGTAAAGTGCTGGCCGGTTCGTTGATTGGTGGCATTGCCGAAACCCAGGAAGTCCTGGATTTCTGTGCCGAGCATGGCATCACCTGCGACATCGAAATGCTCGACATCCGCCAGATCAACGAAGCTTACGCCCGCATGATCGCCGGTGATGTGAAGTACCGCTTTGTCATCGACATGGCGACCCTGAAGGCCTGATCAGGCCTTCGCGCCCAACTCCGCGGAAAGCCGGGCCGCGACCTGTTTGATCACAGGGATCAGCTCGGCCATTTTCTCCAGCGGCATGTAGGGCACGGTACTGGCGATGCTGATGCCGGCGACGATTCGCCGGCTGGCATCGCGCACCGGTGCCGCCACGCAACGGATCGACGGTTCGTTGTCTTCCAGATCGAACGCGTAGCCCCCAACCACGTATTCATGCATGCGCTGCTCGAACTGCGCCCAGGTCTGTTCCGGGTGCTGCGGCCATTGCAGGCTCTTGCCTCCCGCCGGCAGGCTGGCTTCGTACAGCCGCTGCCATTCCTGCGCGGTGTCATCCAGCAGCATCGCCTTGCCCACACCGGTACGCGCCAATGGCATGCGATGGCCCACCCGCGAGCGCATTTCCGGACCGTTGCGGCCTGGATTCTTGTGCAGGTAAAGCACGTCATCGTATTCGCGAATGGCCAGGTGGATGGTGTCGCCGGTCAGCGCCGACAGTTCATCCAGATACGGGATGGCCAAGGTCACCAGCGGCAACTCTTCGCGGGCCTGGAACCCCAGCTCGATCAACTTCGGCCCCAGCAGGTAACCGACCTGCGGCACCACGCGCAGGTAGCGCTCTTCCACCAGGCAACTGGCCAGGCGGTGCGTGGTACTGCGGGTGGTGCCGATGCGCTTGGCGATCTCTTTCAGATCCCGCGCACCGGCCGCCACCGCCTGTACCACGCCCAGGCCACGCAGCAGGGTCTGGGTGCCGGTAGGCGCAGCGTCTTTGACGGGAGTGTGGGCGTTTTCCTGCATATCGGGCCTATGTGGTGGTACGAAAACGGCGCCATTATGGCAAATGCAGCCCTCCTGAACAGAGGAGATCCACTGTGGGAGCTGGCTTGCCTGCGATGAGGGCGTGTCAGCCAGTAAATGTGCAGGCTGACACACCGCTATCACAGGCAAGCCAGCTCCCACATTTTGATCTTCACAGGGCACGACTTTAGCGTTGCTTCATGCGGTCGATAATCACCGCCAGCAACAGGATCGAACCACGGATCACATACTGGTAGAAGGTGTCGATGTTCTTCAGGTTCATCGCGTTCTCGATGATCGCCAGGATCAGCACCCCGGCAATCACATGACGGATCATGCCGATACCACCGCTCAACGAGACCCCGCCCAGGACGCAGGCCGAGATCACCGTCAGCTCGAAACCCTGGCCGATCATCGGTTGGCCCGAGGTCATGCGCGAGGCCAGGATCACCCCGGCCAGCGCGCCGATCAAACCGTGCACGGCAAAGATGATGATCTTGGTGCGGTCGACGTTCACCCCGGCCAGCAGCGCCGCTTCCTGGTTGCCGCCAATCGCCATGGTGTTGCGCCCGTAGGTGGTGTAGTTGAGCAACCAGCCGAAGAACACAAAGCACAGCACGGTGATGATGATCGGCACCGGCACGCCCATCAGTTGGCCGTTGCCGAACACGAAGAAGCCTTCGTCCATCACCCCGACGGCCTTGCCGTTGGAGAAGATGTAGGCCAGGCCGCGCACAATCTGCATGGTCGCCAGGGTCGCGATCAACGCGTTGATGCGCAGCTTGGCGATGACGATACCGTTGATCAGCCCCACCACCAGGCCCATGGCCAAGGCGGCGGACACCCCGAGCACCACGCTGTCGGTGTCGCGGATCACGATCCCCGCCACCACGCCGGCGCAGGCGATCACCGAGCCCACCGACAAGTCGAAGTGCCCCGACGCCAGGCAGAACAACATGGTGCACGCCGCGATGCCCACGGTGGAAATCGCCAGGCCCAGGCCGCGCATGTTCAGCGGCGAGAGGAAGTTGTCGATAAACAACGCGCTGAGCACAAAGATGCTGAGTGCCGCCAGCAGCATCACCCAGTCATCGAGAAACTTGCGCTGGTTGAAACCCGGCCAGAAGCCCTTTGCAGTTTTTACCTGAGACATAGCCAAACCCTCTTATTCTTCAAGCCCGCGAACGCGGGAGCGCCAGTTGCAGCAGCCGTGCTTCATCCGCTTGATCGCGGGTCAGTTCGCCGGTCAGGGCGCCTTCGCTCATCACCAGGATGCGGTCGGAGATGCCCATCACTTCCATCAGGTCGCTGGACACCACGATCACCGCGATGCCGCTGGCGGCGAGGTTGTGGATGATCTGGTAGATCTCCGACTTGGCGCCGATATCGATGCCACGCGTCGGCTCGTCCAGCAGCAGTACTTTCATCGGCATCGACAGCCAGCGGCCGAGAATGGCCTTCTGCTGGTTGCCCCCCGACAGGTACATGATTTTCTGCTCGGCGTTCGGCGTCTTGACCTTCATCGCCTTGATCTGCTTGTCGGCGTTGCCCTTCTCCCAGCCGTCGCGCAGCAGCCAGCCAAACGTGGCATGCGCACCACGCGCACTGATGTTGATGTTCTCGGCGACGCTGGACAGCGGAATGATGCCCTCCTTCTTGCGGTCCTCCGGGCACAGCAACACGCCAGCGGCGATGGCATCGCGGGGCGAGCGCAAGGGCAGCGCCTGCCCGTTCAATTCCAGGTGGCCGGCGGTCGCGCGCTCCAACCCGCTGAGCAACCGGAACAGCTCGGTCCGCCCGGCACCGACCAGGCCAAACAGCCCGAGGATCTCGCCCTTGTGCACTTGCAGGCTGACCGCCTCACGCAGGCCCGGGCCGAGCAGCCCCTCGACCTTCAGCGCCACCTCGCCCTGCTCGCGCGGGCGATAGTCATAGATGTCCTGGATGTCGCGGCCGACCATGCAGGTCACCAGTTGGTCGTGGGTCAGCGTGCTCATGTCCTCGAAGGTGCGCACGTAGCGACCATCCTTGAACACCGTGACGGCGTTGCAGATGCGGAACACTTCTTCCATGCGATGGGACACGTAGAGCACCACTTTGCCCTCGTCGCGCAGCCGCGTGATGATCGCCATCAAGCGGTCGATCTCGCGGGCGGACAGGCTGCTGGTCGGCTCGTCGAAAGCAATCACATGCGCACCCCGCGACAGCGCCTTGGCGATTTCCACCAGTTGGCGCTGCCCGAGGGACAGCCGCCCGAGCTTTTCGTCGGGGTCGATCTCATCGGCCAGGCCCTTGAGGCAGGCCAGCGCCTGCTGGCGCAACAGCCCGCGATTGACCACGCCAAAACGCGTCGGCAAATGCCCGAGGAACAGGTTCTCCGCCACCGTCATTTCCGGCACCAGGTGCAACTCCTGGTGGATCACCGCGACGCCGTTGGCGATGCTGTCGGCGGCGGATTTGAAGTCCATGGTCTGCTCGCCGATCTGCAGCGTGCCGCTGCTCGGCAGGTAGGCGCCGCCGAGAATCTTCAGCAGGGTCGACTTGCCGGCGCCGTTCTCGCCCATCAGCGCATGTACCGAATGCGGCCGCGCTTCAAAGCTGATCTGCGCCAGGGCTTTCACACCGGGAAACTCCTTGCCGATGCCATTGAAACGCAGGGCCGCGCCGCTCATTTCCACAGCCCGATTTTGCTCAACTCTTGCTTGAAATTGTCGCGGGTGATCAGGGTGACATTGTCCAGGGCGGTGAACTTCGCAGGCTCGGTGCCTTTGGTGACCCACTCGAACATCGCGCTGGCGGTTTTGTAGCCCGAGGCATCCGGGCTCAGCAGCATCGAGCCGTAGAAACCGGTATTGGATTTCTTCAATTCCTCGATTGCATCGGTACCGTTGATGCCGACACCGATCACGTTGGCCGCCTTGAAGCCGGCGCTTTCCGTGGCGCGTACGCCGCCCAGCACGGTGCTGTCGTTCATGCCGCCGATCAGCAGGTTTTTCGCACCACTGGGCAGCTTCACCAGCGCCGAGTTGGTGGCGTCCATGCTGCCGGGGACGTCGAGGGTTTTCTGCGCGCTGAAGAGGATATGGTCAGCCGGCAGGCCCGCCGCCTTGAGGCCTTCCACCGAGCCGTCGGTGCGTTTCTTGCCGGTTTCCAGCTCGTCGAAGGTGTTGATCACGGCGTAGGTTTCTTTCCAGTCCCAACCGCGTTTTTTCGCTTCGGCGGCCATGGCTTCGCCTTGTTTCTGGCCGATCTTGTAAGCGTCCAGACCGACGTAGGGCACGTCTTCCATAGGCTTGCCCTTGGCGTCGACGAAACGGTCGTCGACCGCCAGCACCTTGAGGTTATTGAGCTTGGCCTTGGCCATGATCGCCGGGCCAAGGGACACGTCCGGCGGGCAGATCACAAAGCCCTTGGCGCCGTTGGCCGCGAGGGTGTCGATGGCCGACAGGGTCTTCTCACCGTCGGGCACCGCGATCTTGATCACGGTGAAACCCTGGTCCTTGCCGGCCTTTTCGGCGAAGGCCCATTCGGTCTGGAACCAGGGTTCTTCGGCCTGCTTGACCAGGAAGCCGATCTTCACTTCTTCGGCGAGTGCCACGCTGCTGAACGCCATCGCGAGCGCCAGAGTGCCTAGTGTCTTCTTGAACATGAGCCACCTCTTGTTGTTATTGAGTGTTACAAGTTCTAGTCGTGGTACATCACGGACCGCCCGCCATCGATCATCAGGCAGGTCGCATTGATGAAAGGCGCCTCGTCAGTCGCCAGGAACAATGCGGTCATCGCCACTTCGATCGGCTGGCCGATGCGCTTGGGCGGGTGCAGGTCGAACGCACGCTGGCGTTCGGCGTGGGGGTCGGGGAAACCGTTCCAGTAGTCGACGTTGAGCTGGGTTTCGATGTAGCCCGGCGCGATGGCATTCACGCGGATGCCCTTGGGCGCGTATTCGATGCCGAGCGCGCGGGTGAGGCCGAGCAGGCCATGCTTGGCCACCGGGTATGGGAAGCAACCGGGAATGATGTGGCTGGAATGGGTGGAGGCGATGTTGATGATGTTGCCGATGCCCTGCTCGATCATGTGCGGCAGCACCGTACGGCAGCCGTACCAGGCGCCGTCGAGGTCGATGGCGAAGCAGCGCCGCCAGTCCTCGTCGGTCATCTCCAGCGGGTCGCGGAATACGTTGACCCCGGCGCAGTTGACCAGCACATCGACGCGACCGAAGCGTTCGATGGCGACATTGACCAACGCCTGCCACTGCGTCTTGGAGGTGATATCGACGGGGTGCGCGACAATCTCGGCGCCGCGTTCGCACCAATGGGCGGCGACTTTCTCGACCTTGTCGCCCTGGATATCGGCAATCACCAGGCGTGCCTGCTGGGCCTGGAAACAGGCGACGATCGCCTCGCCAATGCCCTGGGCGGCGCCCGTGATGATCACCACTTTGTTCTTCAGCCGTTCACCATAGGTGGGCTCGGGCACAGCGGGTAACGACAACGGTTGGGGCTGCATCGCTTCACCTGTTTTATTTTTGGTAGTGAGTGCTGATGCAGGCGACTATAAACCCATCTTTTGAAATATCTCAATATATAAATTTGCATCCCATATAGTGAGCAAAAATCAAAAAAATGTGGGAGCAGGCTTGCTTGCGAATGCCGTGGCCAGTCACACATGAGTTGACTGATCCAGCGCATTCGCGAGCAAGCCCGCTCCCACCTGTTGATCTTCAGTGCCTACAGGCTGGGGGACTAGCCGAGGGCAAAGTCGCGCAGCGCATCGCCTTCCATGCGGTAGCGAACCCACTCTTCCTGCGGCTGGGCGCCGATGGATTTGTAGAAGGCAATCGCCGGCTCGTTCCAGTCCAGCACGCTCCACTCGAAACGGCCGCAGCCGTTGTCGCAAGCGATCTTGGCCAAATGCCGCAAGAGCTTCTTGCCGGCGCCACCGCCGCGTTGCTCGGGGTTGATGTACAGGTCTTCGAGGTACAGGCAGTTGCTGCCCAGCCACGTGGAGTAACTGAAAAAGAACACGGCAAAACCGATCGGCAAGCCGTCCCGCAAACAGATCAGGCCATGGGCGGTCGCGCCCTCGCTGAACAGGCTGCGCTCGATGTCCGCGACACTGGCGATCACTTCATGCCGGGCCTTCTCGTACTCGGCAAGCTCGGTGATGAAAGCCAGGATCTGCGCAGCATCGCTGGGCACGGCGGGGCGAATCTCGATGGTCATGGGCGAGCCTTGGGCAATTTCAAAGCACACATACTAAGACGCTTTCATGACGAGTTGCAGTGCAATTTCGAGAGGGTGCGGGTGCTTTACTCCGTCGCGCAGTGATCCGAGCACCACCAACCACAGAACAATCGCCGTGGCCGCCCATGGTAAACAGTCGGCATAACGCCAACGATTCGAGACTTGCCCATGCACGCCACTCCGCCGGTGGGCGCGAAGACTTTCGCGCTGTTCTGCCTTGCCAGCTTCCTGCTGTCCCTGTCCTACGGTTCGACGTTTTTGCTGTCGCTGCTGATTCACGCGCGCGGCGGCAACGACCATGATGCCGGCAGCGTGATTTCCATGGCGATGCTCAGCACCTTCGTGGCCGTGGTGCTCTCCGGGCATTTGGCCGATGCGCTGGGCGCGGCCCGGGCGATTGCCGGGATGGGCGTGTTGCTGGTGGTGGCGTGCCTGGGTTTTGCCCTGGTGCCCGGGTTTGGCCAAGGCTTGATGGTGTGCGGGCTGGCCCTGGGATTGGGTTGGGGGGTGTTCTACACACTGGGGCCGATCATCGTGACCTTGCTGGTAGAACCACGGCAGCGAGCCAAGTACTTTGCGCTGCTGTCGGGCAGCATGCTGAGTGGGATCGGCTCCGGCCCCCTGCTCGGGCGGGCCGCCGGCGCGCTGGACCTGCCCCTGACCAGCGCGTTCTATATTGCCGGGCTGGCCAGCCTCGCCGGTGTGGTGATGTTCTGGCGCATGGGCGCTCGGCTCAAGCATCACGCGAACGTGCCGGCCGCCCGTATTTCCTGGGCTGCCAGCCGCAGAGTGCTGTCTTCCAGGGCGGCGTTCGCCATCCTGATGGTCGGCTTGGGAGGGTGCGTATTTGGTGGGCTTTCATCGTTCCAGACCAGCTACGCAGCCGCGCATGGCCTGGACTATTCGCTGTTCTTCGGCGGGTTCCTGAGTGCCGCCATTACCAGCCGGCTGTTGATCGCCGGCTTCGTGGTCAAGCGCGACGCCTACCGTGCCGCCTGCGTGTTGTCCGGGTTGATGCTCGGGTCGATCGCCCTGTTTGCTTTTGGGGTGAGCGGCAACCTCAGCTACCTGCTCGCGGCTGCCACGTTGGGCGTGGGTTACGGCCTGACGTACTCGGTGATCAACGGGCTGGTGGCCAATGAAGCACCACCCGGCACCACGTCCCAGGCCCTGCTGTTGTTCAGCCTCGGGTACTTTGTCGGCGTGTTTGGCTTTCCGCTGCTGGCGGGCAAGATCATCGTCGAGTACGGCCTGTCGACCCTGATGCTCTGCGTGCTGGCCATCGCCGCACTGAACTGGATGATCACCGTGGCCCGCCTGATCGCGCGCAGGCTTTCGGCACACAAAATCTTACAGGTGGGCTAATACCGTTCGTCGCCATCAAGGCACGAACGCCGAAGCCGGGCGGACCAATAGAGGGTAAGGACATTAATCATATGGAGACACCCTCATGAAGAATTCCAAGTTTGCCGCCCTCGCCCTCACCGGCCTGTTGTCTGCCACATCGCTGGGCGCCTTCGCTGCCACCTCGTCCACCGGCAAGACTGACCCGGCCGGCAGCTCGCCAAACCCTGCCACCCAGGAATCCCAGGACTCGATGGGCACCGGCATGGACACCAATGGCGGCGCGATCATCCAGCCAGGCGCAGACCCGCGCACCCAGGGTAACGACACCCAACGCCAGGCACCGGCTGCCGTCGGCAATGGCAAGATGGGCCCCGCGATCAATCAACCCAACATCAACAAAGGCGACGACTCGAACGTGCCTGGCGCGCCGAAACAGCCTGCGCCTTGATGGATCGATAGCAACACCAACACCCGATCATTTCCCAGTGAAGAGGTACGCATGAACGTCGATAGAAACCTTGAAAAAGAAGTCCTCACCCGCCTGTTGCACGCCCACCCGAACGGCCTGGGCAAGGAGGTGCTGGATAACTACCGCGGCGAAAAGGTGGTGGCCAGTGTCTTGGCGTTCCTCCAGGACCGCGGGCTGATCAAGGATGGGCATGTGACCACCGACGACGCCGGTGAATACTCGTTGAACCTGCCGATCAAGCTGACCGCATCCGGTGTCGACGAGGCCCGCAAGCTTGAAAGTGAAGGCCCTCAGTAATCCATTTTGTCTGGTCTGGCCCTGGCGACAGGGCCAGTGGGAGTATCGCAATGCCTCTAGGAAGCAAAGCCAAATACACCGCCGCACAGAAGCGCAAGGCTGCCCGTATCGAACAGAGTTACGAGCACCAAGGCGTACCTAAGGATGAAGCTGAGGCCCGCGCCTGGGCTACCGTCAACAAGCAGTCTGGCGGTGGCGAAAAGGCCGGTGGCTCGGGTCAGCGTAAAGCCCCGCAGGAAAAGTCCCAGGCCCGCAGCGACTCGGCCAAGCGCGCCGTGGCCAGCCGTGACGGCCATGCGCGCAACAGCCGGGCCTCATTGGCGACGCAAACCAAGCAGAGCTTGCTGCAGGAAGCGCGGGCCAGGGCCATTCCGGGTCGCTCCAACATGCGCAAGGATCAACTGATTGAAGCGCTGCGAAAGGCTGGCTGACGCCAGTCTTCCGAACATTTCAACACCCATTCTGGGCTGTGGTGAAGGAGCTTGCTCCGGCTGCGCTGTCGAACCGTAGCAAACTCCCTCGCCACCACTCGCCCACATATTTTTTTCGCGGTGTCGCCGATCAGCGGTGCGCCGAGACCAGCAGCATCATCGGACGCTCTTGCTCTTCTGCCAACGCTGGCAGGGCCTTGAGGTCGGCTTCGCTCGGCCCCCACTCCTGCACATGGCTCAGCGTAAACCCCGTCTGGATCAGCAGATTGAGCAACGTGCCCAAGGTACGGTGCTGCTTGATTACGCCCTCGGCCAACCAGTTCGTCACCCGTGGCCCCTCCAGCTGATAACTGTCCACCGGCCAGCTTTTGCGACCCTGAGCATCGACCTGCCAGCCTGGATTGCGCGGCGCCATGAAGATCGGGTGCTCGATGGAAAACACCAGTCGCCCACCCGGCACCAGCGCTTGATGGAGGGTCTGGAACAATCGCTTAAGGTCGACGATGTAATGGAACGCCAAGGAGCTGTAGGCCAACTCGAATGTGCCCGCCGGCAGGTCGAGTTGTTCCAGGTCGGCGATGGCGTAGGTGACGGTCGGCGCCGAAGTCATCGCCTGGGCCCGCGCCAGCATCTTGTGCGACACATCCAGGCCAAGCACCTGAGCGGCGCCCTGCTCCTGGGCCCAGCGACTGAACCAGCCATAACCGCAGCCCAGATCAACCACGTTCAAACCGGACATCGGCGGCAGCAAGGCCTGCAAGGCGGGCCACTCCGGCGCGCCGGCGAGGCCCTCCACCGAGCGGCTCATTTTGCTGTAGCCCTCGAAGAAGGCCGGCGTGTCGTAGATGTTCTGGGTCATGGGACGGCTCCGTACTGAGTGCCCCTATTCTGCCAACAACGCGTCCACTTCGGCAGCCCCTGGCGAAGTCGCCGGGCCCCAGCGCGTGACCGCCAGAGCCGCGGCGGCGTTGGCGCGACGCGCTGCCTGGGCCGGTTGCAGGCCGCTGGCCAAACCGGCCAGGAACACCCCGGCATGGGCATCGCCCGCACCGTTGCTGTCGACCGCCTGGACCTTGAAACCCGGCACATGCTCAGCCTTGCCCCGACGACTGACCCAGCAACCCTGCGGACCGTCGCGCACCACCAACAAGGCCTCGGCAGGCAAATGTCGAGTGAGTGCGAGCAGCGCATCGGCGAGCGTCGTGGCACCGGTAAACGCGAGCGCCTCCGGGCCGTTGCTGGTCCAGATATCGATACGCGGCAGCAAGGCAACCATCAACGCCGAGTCCGGCGCCTTGACCAAGGGGCCCGGGTCGAACACCACGGGTATAGCGCGCGGCAGCGCCAGCAGCCAATCGAGCAACGCCTGCGCCTTGCCCTCGAGCAACAGGCTGTAGCCGCTGACGTACACATAGTCGTCTGCCCGTGGCACGACGCCCGCCAAGTCCTCGGCCGTCAAGTCGCCTTCAGCGCCGATATGGGAAATGAAGGTGCGCTCGGTGGTGGCTTCGGTCAGCGACACACACAGGCCGGTGTCCTTGCCGTCACTGGTCGCCTGGGCGATTTCCACGCCTTCGGCCTGCATGGCCGTACGGGCCAGGTCACCGAAGCGCCCGCGGCCATGGCGCCCGAGGTACACCACCGGCAACCCATTGCGGCGCGCGGCGGCCATCACGTTGAAACCGCCGCCGGCTTCGAAGCTGGCCGACTGCGCCAGCACGTCGCCGCCGGTCGCGGGCAGGGTGTCGAGGGCCATGACCAGGTCAACGATGACCTGGCCGGTGTGCAGCAATCTAGACATTGTGACTCTCGACTAAAGCCGGACGACGGTCAGCCGCGCCGCCCAGCAGCGCATAAATCCCGCCGGCCACCAGGAAGGTGACGATCCAGCCCAGGCCGTTGTGGCCCAGCCAGGAGTCGGACAACGGCCCGGCGAACCAGATGTTTTCGGCAGTGGTGCCGATGGTGGTGAAGCTGAAGCCGAGCACGATCGCCACGGCCCAGGCGCCAAACGCGCGCCACTCAACCCCGCCACGGTACCAATAGGCGCTGCTGGGGCTGACGTCGAGCAGGTCCTTGGGGCTGTAGTAGTGACGGTGGATCAGGTCGACCACGAAGATCCCGACCCACGCGGTGATCGGTACCGCGAGCAACGAGATGAAGGTGATGAACGGGCCGTAGAAACTGTCGGCGATCAGCATGAAGTAGATGGAACCGGCGAAGATTGCCACGATATCGACGATCACCGCGTGCACACGTTTGACCTTCAAGCCGAGGGTCAAGGTGGTGAGGCCGGCCGAGTACACCGACAAGTTGTTCGACAGCAGCAGCCCACCGAAGGCGGTGATCAGGTACGGCACGGCCATCCAGGTCGGCAGCATGTCGCGGATCGCGATGATCGGGTCAGTCGCCGACGCCAGGTCGTTGTTGCCCACCGACAGCAGGCCGCCGAGGGTGATCAGCAGCACCAGCGGAATGCCCGCACCGAACGCGGCGGACGCCACCAGGCGCACGGCCTTGACGCTGCGGTGCTGGTAGCGCGACATGTCGGCACCGGCGTTGGCCCAGCCGATACCGGTACCCGCCGCCATGGTGCCGATACCGATGATCATCGCGCTCAACGGCGCCGGGGTAGCGTTGAACACCGCGCTCCAGTCGATGGTGGCGCAGAGGAAACCGCCGACCAGGACGTTCAATGCGCCGAACACGTAGGTCGACCACTTCTGGATCACCAGCAAGGTCGCGTGGCCGAGGCCGGAAACGGACAGGGTCAGCAGCACGAAAATGGCGATGAAGATCAGCGTCAGCAGCGGCGCGCTCTTGGCCTCGACCGGCGAGCCGAACAGGATCGAACACAACGACAGCAACACGAAGGCGGCGGTGGTGGTGTTGACGGTTTCCCAGCCCAGGCGCGACATCAGCGAGACCAGCGTCGGCCCGATGTTGCCGCGTACCCCGAAGATCGCGCGGGACAGCGTCAGGCTCGGCGCACGGCCACGTCGGCCGGCAATCGAAATGATGCCCACCACCGCGAAAGAGCCGGCGGCGCCGAGGATCGCGACGATGATCGCCTGCCAGATCGCCAGGCCGCGAAACGCTACCAGGGTCGCGCCCAGCGGCAAGCCGAGGATGCTGATATTGGCCGCAAACCACACCCAGAACAGTTGCAGCGGATGGCCGTTGCACTCGCCTTCAGGGACCGGTTCGATACCACGTGTTTCCAATTGCCCGGCACTTTGGCCGGAAGAAGTGCTGCTCATGAGGGGTGCTCCTGGTGCCTGTATTGTTGTGGTTGTGGCAGAGAATCAAAGCTTTAACCGGTCATCCTGACTCGACGCGACCTGTGTAGGAGCCGGGGGGCACGCCTACAGGGTTCAGCGCAATGTAAGCAGCCCCGCGACCAACGGCTGCAAATCCAGGCCATTGACCTGCTTGACCTGTTCGATCATCGCTTCAGGCCAGCACTGCAGGCCCAGGCAGGCGCCGAGCATGGCGCCGAGGATTGCGGCGATGGTGTCGGTGTCTCCGCCAAGGCTGGCGGCCAGGCACAGCGCCTCGAAGGCCTCCAACTCACCCACCGCCACTTGCTGGGCGAGGGCAAACGACACCACCACGGACTCCTGGGAAGCCACGGAGGTGCCGATCAATTCATACAGCAGCTCGGCAAACAGGGCCTTGTCGCCGCTGCCGACGCTCAGGGTTCGCGCCCAACTGATGCGCGTGGACATCCGTCCGCCAGCCACCCAGTGGCCATGGCTTTCTGCCTGCTGGGCGATCTGCGTGCCGATGTTCAGCGCTTCACCGAGGTCCACGCCATTGATGCCTGCCGAGACTACCGCCGCGACTGCCGCCGCGCTGGAGATGCCCAGCGTGGTGTTATGGGTCACCTGGCAAGCCTGGATCACCGCCTGGATGAACTGCAGCGGATCACTGACGTCGGCGGCAATGCCCACCGGCGTGATGCGCATCGCTGCGCCGTTGGTGGTGCCATAGCGCCCGGATTCTTCCGGGGTGTGGCCGGCGAGGATCATGTCGATGGCGCGCTTGGTGGACGGCCCGAGCAGATCCTGCGAACCCTTGGCACGCATCACCGCTTCCCAGTCGATCAGGCGTTGGGCGAGCACGGTCGGCTTAATGCTGCCCTGCCCTTCGACCAGCAACTCGCCGACCAGGATCGCCTGCTCGGTGTCATCGGTGATGGAGCCGGCCGGCATGTTGGGGGCGATGGGCTGATCGGCGTCGGCGTCTTCCAGGCCGGTAATGGCACCGAAACGCGCGCGGACCTGCTCGCGGCTCAAGGATTGGGTGGGCATGCCCAGGGCATCGCCCAACGCCAGGCCGTAGAAAGCGCCGAGGGCGCGATTTTGCCGGGTCATTTCGACGCTCCGAACTGCAGGTGCAGGCGAAAGTGCAGAGGGTCGAGCAAACTTTCGACGTACTCCATGAAGCGTTCGCGACGGTCATAAGTGGTACGCGAGGCCTTGAGAAACACGCTGCCGGCTGGACGGCCGAGCAACTCGGCGTCTTCATCGCTCAAGGGCTCGGCGCCGATCCACTGGTCACCTTCGGCGCCCACATAGCCGTAGGCGGCCAGGGTGATGGTCAGGGAGTTGTCGATCAGCCCCACACGCGGCAGGCTGTCGAGGCCACCGGCAGCAGGCATCAGCGAGCGCTCCAGCGACACGGCTGTGCCATCGGTGGTACGCCGACGGCGGTCGAGGGCGATGAATTGGTCAGTGCCGAAACGGCTGAGCAGGTCCGGGCGGGTGACCGCTTCCAGGCGCAAAATGTCGGTGGTCACCAGCGCGCCGGTGTCAGCCAACGCCTGGGCCCAACCGCTGCGCTGGTCGAGCACCATGCCGTCAAAGGTGACGATGGAGCCGACGCCGCTCTGGGTGGCGATGTAATTGCGCCGCTTGAGTTCGGCCAGGGCTTCGCGCAGGGTGCCTCGGCTGACCGCAAACTCCTCGGCCAATTGATGCTCGCCCGGCAGCAGGAAACCGTCGGCCATCACCCCACCCTCGATACGGCGGATGAGCTCGTCGACGACGCGTTTTTTCTTATCAAATCGAACATGTCTAATCATGTACAAATTGATAACCGAAACCGCCCGATCACAGCAAGCGAATTATTTCAGGGAGAAGGAAAAAACGCCCTCAGGGCTCCAGGCCAATCGGGAAAAAAACCCCGTCGCTCCACACGCCCAGCCAGTTCTGACCGTTGATCGGACGGCTCACCGCCAACTCCACCAGTTGGTAGAACACGTTGCGATGCACCAGGGCTTCGAGGTTGGTGCGCACACGCACATACGGCGCAGGTTCCTGGGTGACGGGGTCGATGACCACCCGCAGAGGGTGCTCAAGCCCGGCGTCGATCAGTTCATCGACGTTGGTAGTAAAGCGCAGCACCTGGCTGTCGCCCTGCCCCTGCACGTCCAGGGTCACGGCCACAAACGGCGCGTCATCGACACGGATGCCGACCTTTTCCACCGGGGTGACCAGGAAATAATCATCGCCATCGCGGCGGATGATGTTGGAGAACAACTTGACCATCGGCTTACGCCCGATAGGCGTGCCCTGGTAGAACCAGGTGCCATCGCGGGCGATGCGCATATCGATGTCGCCGCAGAAATCCGGGTTCCACAGATGCACCGGCGCCGGTCCCTTGCCCTTGGGCAGTTGGGCCAACAGATCACTGGCCTTGGCGGAATCGGTCATGGGGGTCTCCTGGGTCTTACTGATCGCTCATTCCCAGCAGGCCGCGCGCGTACTGCGCCAGGGGGCGGGCAATCAGGTCTTCTGGCTTGTTGTCGTGGAACGTCAGTAAACCGCCACGACTGCGAATGCGTGCAGTATCAATCAAATACTGGGTGCTGGTCTCGATCAACATGATCTGGATCACGCCGCTGTCCAAGCCTACCCGGTCGAGGGCCTGCTGGTCGGTCCATTCATCGGCATTGCCGATACGGTCATCCGCCGCGGCAAACCGGCAGTACAACAGGTAGTGCGCGCCGGCCGCACGGGCTTCGGCCATGGCTTGTTCGAGGCCTTCGGGCTGACGTGCACGACGCACCATGGGGAAGTATTCGACGAAGCCGTTGAAGGCTTCCTCGGCGACCACGTTAGGTCGCGGGTACGCGCTGCCCGGTGGGACGAACGCACCCTGGGCGATAAACACAAAGGAATCCGGCTGTATGCGAACCGAGGCGGTCCGGCGGGTGTCGCTGTGGTCGAGCAACCCGGCGTCGCTCATCTGATAGCGGGTGCCTTCGGCCATATCGCTGACGGTCATGCAACCACTCAGCGTCAACGACGCCAGCAACAAAACCAGGTTACGCATCCTAATCCTCCAGAAGCCGGTGACGGAAAACCGGCGAATGGGCACGAGATGCAGAATCCAGGCCACTCGCAAGCGGCGCAAAGCAAATGGGGGAGCGGCTTGCTCGCAAATGCGGCGGATCAGTCGGTATTTGCTTTGACCGGCACACCATATGCGCGAGCAATCCGGCTCCCACAGGGTTCTGCGCCAGCCTGGGCTAGCCGCCGATGATCTTCATGATGGTGGCACCGCCCGAGAACGCGACTTCCTGCTTGTCACCCAACGCCTTCATCAACAGGCCCTGCAGGGCCGGCAGTGCCTGATGGCGGGGTTGATCCAACAGGTCGCCGACGTAGTGACGGTTGCTCGACGACAGGCAACCATGCAGCCAGCCAGTGGACGACAGACGCAGCCGCGAACACGTACGACAGAACGGCACGCTTTCATTCGCGATGACGCCAAAGAAGCCTTTGCCCGGCACTTCGTAGCGCACTGCCGTGGCATCGACCGGGGCGTTGGCTTGCAGGTATTCATACTGCTCGCCGATCAGGCTGAGCAATTGCTGCAGGCTGACGAATTGCTGCAGGAATGCATTCGAGTCCTTGGCCAGGTGGCCCATGCGCATCAACTCGATAAAGCGCAACTCGTAGCCTCGCTCCAGGCAGTAGTCGAGCAACGGCATCACCTGATCGAGGTTCTGGCCGCGCAGGGGCACCATATTGACCTTGATCTTGATCCCGGCGGCGCGGGCCTGGTCCATGCCATCAAGCACAGTGGCCAGGTCACCACCACGCGCGATGCTGCGAAAAGCGTCGGCATCCAGGGTATCGAGGGAGACGTTGATGCGCCGAATACCGGCGTCCACCAGCAGCGGCAGTTTGCGCGCGAGCAACTGGCCATTGGTGGTCAGGCTGATATCACTGAGCCCCATCCCGCCGACAGCGCCCATGAAGGCTTCCAGCTTGGGGCTGACCAACGGCTCGCCGCCGGTGATGCGAAGGCGTTCGATCCCCGCCGCTTCGATCAGATAGGCCACGCCACGGGCCATGGCCTCGGCCGAGAGTTCGTCCTGGGCAGCCACCAGCCGCTTGCCGTTTGGCACGCAGTAGGTACACGCGTAATTGCAGGCTGAGGTCAGGCTGATCCGCAAATTGCGAAAACGCCTGCCTTGACGATCAACGATCATGGATCACTCCGGCAGAGGATGAATCGGGCGCGCTAAAAGCTGACCTATAAATCAGCTTTTAGCAAGGTCCTTGCCTGAGTATATTCCTGGGGTACTGCGCCCGACAGCAACTATCAGGTGGCAGGCGTTTCGGCAGGCGCCTGTGGCAGCTCGGCGCTGTGCTTGCGTTTGTTGCCCATGCGCACGCCAATGTCCATCAGGAACTGGAAGAAGCCTTCCTGATCTTCCAGTACATTACTCCAGAACGGCGAGTGATACAGCGCCACGGCGCCGTGCACCAGGGCCCAGGCCGCGCAGTAGTGGAAATACGGCGGTACGTCTTCCAGCTTGCCTTCGCTGATGCGGCCCTTGATCAGCAGGGTCAGGCGTTCGAAGTTCGAGGCGCGGATCTTGTGCAGTTCCTCGACCATCTCCGGCACCTGATGGCCCTTGACCACTTTCTCTTCCAGGCGATCAAACAGGCGGTAGCGCTGCGGGTCACGCATGCGGAACTCGAAGTAGGCGCGGGACAGCGCCTCCTTGTCCTTGTCGACATCGGCCGAATGCAGCAGCTCGTTCAAATCACGCTCGTAGTCGAGCATCAGGCGCAGGTAGATCTCGGCCTTGGACTTGAAGTGCTTGTAGATCGTGCCTTTGCCGATACCGACGGCATCCGCGATCATCTCGACGGTGACGCTGTCTTCACCCTGTTCGAGGAACAACTTGAGTGCGGTGTCGAGAATTTCCTGCTCACGGCGGCGAAACTCTCGGACCTTACGGGGTTCTTTGTGCATGAGGAAGAGGTCTGCAGAGGTCGGAATAGGGAGGGTTGCGCAGGGCCACGGATACGCGGCGATACGATTTACCCAGTGCGAGGGATTATCCCGACTGAACGGTCGTTGGGCAACGTCTATGTGAACCCGCCGCACACTTTAGTTTCGGCGCGCCAACGTTTCCTTTGATTTCAGTCAGAAATAATACGCAACAACTATCCACGTGCACCCAGCCAATGAGAACTCAAGCGAAGCGCGCGTATTCCAAATCTGTTTAAAAAACGATCAGATGCGACTGGACTGAATGGGATACTGATCAATACTTGAACTGTCGGCGTGACATCTCCCCCAAGTGACGCGTCGACCTGGGTACCGACGGACTGTGTGCCCTTGTTTTACTCCTAATGGTCTTAACCCGGATTCACCCCCCAGAACCCGGGTTTTTTTTGCCTGCGATTTGAGCCTGTCAGCCGGCGACGTGGGCCAACGGGAACAGGCGCTTGAAGTTGTCGGTGGTCTGCTGTGCAAAGCGCTCGTAAGACTCACCCCGCAGCATGGCCAGGTAATCCGCGACATCCCGTACGTATTCCGGCAGGTTCGGTTTGCCGCGATGAGGAATGGGCGCCAGGTATGGCGAATCGGTTTCCACCAGCAGGCGGTCGGCCGGCACCTGGCGTGCCACGTCGCGCAGGGCGTCGGCATTGCGGAAAGTGACGATGCCCGACAGGGAAATGTAGAAGCCCAGGTCCAGGGCCGCCTTGGCCATGTCCCAATCTTCGGTAAAGCAATGCAGCACGCCGGCCTGGGGCAACGCGGCCTCGCGCAGCAACGCCAGGGTGTCGGCACGCGCGCCACGCGTGTGGACGATTACCGGTTTGCCGGTCTGCTGGGCAGCTTGCAGGTGCAGGCGAAAGGAGGCCTGCTGCAGGTCGGCGGCTTCGGGCTCGTAGTGGTAGTCCAGGCCGGTTTCGCCAATCGCTACCACACGCGGGTGGTTGAGTTCGCCCAGCAGCCAGTCGAGGGCCGGGGCTTCGCCGGGCTTGAGGTCCAGCGGGTGGATACCCACCGAACAGTCCACATCGGCGTAGCGCTCGGCCAGGGCCTTGACGTCGGCGGCATTCTCGGCGCTGACGCCGATGCACAGGAAGTGCCCTACCCCACGCTGGCGAGCCGCTTCAAGCGCAGCATCAAGGGAGCCACCGTGCTGGGCAAGGTCGAGGCGATCGAGGTGGCAATGGGAGTCTACGAGCATAGGAATCTACAACTTGAGTCGCGGGAAGTGTCTGGCCAACGATACACCCGTCGGCCACCGAAATTAACGCCGGCCCAGCAAGCCGACCCACTGCACCAGCAGCGCTTCGAGCAGCAGGACACGGTTGAGGTTGGCCTTGCCGAGCACTTTCTGGCGCTGGGCGAGGATCCAATCCTGGATGTTCAGCACCTTGTCTTGCGCACTTTTCTGCGCGAGGTACTGCACCACCTTGCGCATGTCCGGCAGGCCCAGGCCGCTTTCATCCTGGGTCAGCTGGTAGCGCAGGATCAGGCTCGACCAATCGCAGAACCAGTCGAACAGCAAAAGCAGGGGGATGTCCTTCCAGGCGCTTTCGGCCAACTGCGTGGCAGACAGCTCTTGCTTGAGCAGCTTCTTCACACCGTCGACCACCAGCGCGCGTTGCTCACGCACGCCCTGGGCCTGCAGCTTCACAGCCGCCAGCGGTGAGCCCGCCGCCAGGGTGAGCAATTCGACCCGCTCCTCCTCGGAGCACTCCGGCAGCGCCTTGGCCAGCCACTGCAGGCTCATGGCCTCGCTCGGCAACGGGCACGCCTGCTGCACGCAACGGCTGCGGATGGTCGGCAACAAGCGGCTGGACTGGTGACTGACCAGCAGCAACACAGTGTCGCCGGACGGCTCTTCGAGGCTCTTGAGCAAGGCGTTGGCGGCGTTGATGTTCATCGCCTCCACCGGCTCGATCAGCACCACCTTGCGCCCGCCCATCTGCGCGGTTTGCACCACGAAGCTGACGAGGTCACGCACCTGGTCGACCTTGATCGCCTTGTCGGCTTCCTCGGGTTCGAGCAGGTAGTTATCCGGGTGGCTGCCGGCCTTGAGCAACAGGCAGGACTTGCACTCACCGCAAGCCTGCAGGTTGACCGGACGCTGGCACAGCAGGCTGGCCATGAGTCGCTCGGCCAAATCACGCTTACCGATCCCCGCCGGCCCGTGCAGCAGGTAGGCGTGGGCGTGCTGGGCACGCCCGGCCAGTTGTTGCCAGAGGCTGTCCTGCCACGGATAGGCTTCAGCCACGGGCGCGCTCCAGCAGGTTCGGCAACAGGGCATCGATGGCTTGCTGCACCTGGGCCAGCGGCTGCGCAGCATCCAGCAGGTAGTAACGCGCAGGCTCAGCCTTGGCGCGCTTGAGGAACGCCGTGCGCACGGCGTCGAAGAAGGCCTGCCCTTCGAGCTCAAAGCGGTCCAGGCGACCGCGCGCACTGGCGCGGGCCAGGCCGACTTCCACCGGCAGGTCGAAGACCAGCGTCAGGTCAGGGCGCAAGTCGCCTTGAACGAAGGTTTCCAGGGTGGCGATGCGCTCCAGGGACAAGCCGCGACCACCGCCCTGGTAGGCATAAGTGGAGTCGGTGAAGCGGTCGCAAATCACCACGGCACCGCGCGCCAGGGCCGGGCGGATCACTTCGGACAGGTGCTGCGCGCGCGCGGCAAACACCAGCAGCAACTCGGTATCCGCATTCATCTGTTCCTCGCCCGGGGCCAGCAACACTTCACGGATGCGCTCTGCCAGCGGTGTGCCACCGGGCTCGCGGGTCAACACTACCTCGATGCCCTCGGCGCGCAAACGCTCGGCCAGGTAATCGCGGTTGGTGCTTTTGCCGGCGCCTTCGGGGCCTTCCAGGGTAATAAACAAGCCAGTCACGGGCAGTCCTTAGTCAGAGTCATTGCGGGCTTTGCGGTGCGGCGGTGTCCGGCGCAGGCTCAGCCGGCTTTTCAGCCGGGGCTTCGGCCGATGGTGCTGCGTCTTGCGCAGGGTTCACGACCGGCGCGGGGCTGGAGCGGTAATCGGCCCGGCGCTTGAGCTGGAACTCGCGCACGGCGGCATTATGCGCATCCAGGTTGTCGGAGAAAATATGACTGCCATCACCCCGGGCGACGAAATACAGGCTGCTGCCCGGCACCGGGTTCAGCGCCGCATGGATCGCTTCGCGACCGACCATGGCGATCGGTGTCGGCGGCAGGCCAGCCACCATGTAGGTGTTGTAGGGGTTGGCTTCCTTGAGGTGCGCACGGGTCAACTTGCCGTTGTAGCGCTCGCCCAGGCCGTAGATCACGGTGGGGTCGGTCTGCAGCAGCATGCCGATCTTCATCCGCCGCACGAACACGCCGGCAATCTGGCCGCGCTCCTCGGGCACGCCGGTCTCTTTCTCCACCAGGGAGGCCATGATCAGCGCTTGATAAGGGTCAGTGTACGGCGCATCGGCGGCGCGTTTGCTCCACTCCTGGGCGAGTACGTCGTCGAGGCGGTTGTAGGCTTTTTTCAGGAATTCGACATCGGTCATGCCGCGCACGAAGCGGTAGGTGTCCGGGAAGAACCGCCCCTCAGGGAACACGCCAGGGTGACCGAGCTTCTCCATCACTTCACTGTCAGTCAGGCCCGCGAGGGTCTGCACGATCTTTTCATGCTTGGCCAGGGCGAGGCGTACCTGACGGAAATTCCAGCCTTCGACCAGGGTCAGGCTGTACTGCACGACTTCGCCACGCTGCCACAGGCCGATCAGGCCCTGTGCGGTCATGCCCGGGGTCATGCGGTATTCGCCACTGTGCAAGGGCTGACCATCAAGGTTAAAGCGCCAGTACAGGCGCAACCAGAAGGCGCCGTCGAGCACGCCGTCGGCTTCCAGGCGATTGAACGTACCGGTGGGCGTCGCCCCGGCCGGCACATCAAGCAATTGCTCCTGGGTCAGGTTCAAGGGCTGCTTCAGGGTGGAATCGAGTTTCCAGGCGGAAAACCCCAACAGCAAAGCCGCCGAGAACAGACCGATCAGCAGCAGTACAACCAGTTTTCGTATCAACTCAAGCATCCAATAGCGCGCGAACAATGCCCTGCAGTTTACGGGTGAGCGGCCCAACCGGCCAGCTCATCGCAGCGCAGCCACGCACCGGCCAAATGCCATACACGCTGTTGCACACAAAGACTTCGTCAGCCTGTTGCAACTGCTCGAGACTCACGTCAGCCACGGCTACCGGGACGCCCAGGGCTTGTGCCTGGGCCAGGATCTCGGCGCGCATGACCCCGGCAACCCCGCAACGATTCAGATCGGCGGTTAGTAACAAGCCATTACGCACCAGGAACAGGTTGCTGAAAACGCCTTCGATGACCCGCCCGGACATATCCAGCATCAAGCCTTCGGCATGTTCGGCATCTTGCCACTCGGCACGGGCAATCACTTGCTCCAGGCGGTTGAGGTGCTTGAGACCGGCCAGCAAGGGCTGCTCGGACAAGCGGGTGGCACACGGAAACAGGCGGATACCGTCGGTTCCATGGGCGTGGGGATAATGAGCAGGCGCATTGCCCTGCAGGAGACGGCGCACCGGTGCACCAGGGTTGAGACCATAACCGCGCAGGCTGTCGCCGCGGGTGAGGATCAACTTGAGGACACCGTCGCCGAGGGCGGCGGCATAAGCCAGCACTTCGCTGCGGATCAACGCGTGATCCGCCGCTAAAGCGAGGCGCTTGCAGCCCTCTTCGAGGCGCTGCAAGTGGCGGTCGAGCAACACGGGTTGCCCGGCCCTGACGGCGAGGGTCTCGAACAGACCATCGCCATACGCCAGGCCGCGATCTTTCAGGGGCACGCTGTCCGCTGGCTGACCGTCGACCCAGCTGTGCATCACTCGGCGAACCGGCGGAACACCAGGGAACCGTTGGTGCCGCCAAAGCCAAAGGAGTTGGAGATCACCACGTCGATCGGCATCGGCTGCGCTTCGTGCGGCACGAAGTTCAGGTCGCAGCCTTCGTCCGGCTCATCCAGGTTGATGGTCGGCGGAGCGACCTGATCCTTGATGGCCATCACGCTGAAGATCGCCTCGACCGCGCCCGCCGCGCCCAGCAAGTGGCCGGTCATGGACTTGGTGGAGCTGACTGCCAGCTGGTAGGCGTGCTCGCCGAACACCGACTTGATGGCTTCGGCTTCCGCCAAATCGCCCGTCGGGGTCGAGGTGCCGTGGGCGTTGATGTACTGCACCTGCTGCGGATTGACCTTGGCATCGCGCAGCGCATTGGTGATGCAACGCGCAGCGCCGGCACCGTCGGACGGTGGCGAGGTCATGTGGTAGGCGTCGCCACTCATGCCAAACCCGATCAGCTCGGCGTAGATGGTCGCGCCACGCGCCTTGGCGTGCTCCAACTCTTCGAGTACCAGCGCACCGGCACCGTCGGACAGCACGAAGCCGTCGCGGCCCTTGTCCCAGGGACGGCTGGCACGGGTCGGCTCATCGTTGCGGGTCGACAGCGCACGGGAAGCACCGAAGCCGCCCATACCGAGGCCACAGGCGGCCATTTCGGCGCCGCCGGCGATCATCACGTCAGCTTCGTCGTAGGCGATGTTGCGCGCGGCCATGCCGATGCAATGCGTACCGGTGGTGCACGCCGTGGCGATCGCGTAGTTAGGTCCCTGTGCGCCCAGGTGGATGGACAGGAAACCGGAAATCATATTGATGATCGAGCCCGGGACGAAGAACGGTGAAATTCGACGGGGGCCGGAATCATGCAGCGTGCGGCTGGTTTCTTCGATATTGGTCAAACCGCCAATACCCGAACCCATGGCCACGCCGATGCGGTCACGGTTGGCGTCGGTGACTTCCAGGCCGGCGTTACGCACTGCCTGAAAACCGGCTGCCAGGCCGTATTGAATGAACAGGTCGAGTTTGCGGGACTCCTTGACCGAGAGATAGTCCTCGACATTGAAGCCCTTTACCGAGCCGCCAAAACGGGTGGAATAGGCAGAAAGGTCCGTGTGTTCGATCAGACCAATACCACTGTGGCCAGCCAGAATGCCCTGCCAACTGCTCGGCACATCCGTGCCCAGTGGCGACAACATACCCATACCGGTGACTACGACGCGTCTACGCGACACAGCACTCTCCTTTTTCTTGATGACGACACTTTGCTTCGGCGCTCACTTTTCATCAGGGCTAAAGAAAAAACCGCACGCCGTTACAGCAGTGCGGTTTTTCCCTAACAGCAAGCGACGACTACAAACTATTACGCCTGGTGGCTAGTAACGTAGTCGATAGCAGCTTGAACAGTAGTGATTTTTTCAGCTTCTTCGTCCGGGATTTCGGTCTCGAATTCCTCTTCCAGAGCCATCACCAGCTCAACGGTGTCAAGGGAATCGGCACCCAGGTCTTCTACGAAGGAAGCAGTGTTGACCACTTCTTCTTCTTTAACGCCCAGTTGCTCGGCGACGATTTTCTTGACGCGCTCTTCGATGGTGCTCATACCTTGTTTAACTCCTAATGGACAAATTCAGGCAGCTGGCCAGTGGGTAAGTGTATAGAAAGCCTTTTCAGCTTTTCAACTGAAAGCTTCACCCTGTACCCGGTCGGCCACCTGCCTATAAATTAAGTTGCAGCTTTATAACGGATTTTAGACAGCTCGTATGACATTTTTTTGAAGCGATCCGTCACAATTTAACTCATGTACATCCCGCCGTTCACCGGGATTGTAGCCCCAGTCACGTATGCCGCACCGTCGGATGCCAGGAAAGCGACCACATTCGCGATCTCTTGAGCCTGGCCCAGACGGCCCAGCGGAATCTGCGTCAGCAAGCCTTCACGCTGTGCTTCCGGCAGCTCGCGGGTCATATCGGTGTCGATGAACCCTGGGGCCACCGAGTTGACCGTAATCGACCGCGAACCGACTTCACGTGCCAATGCACGGCTGAAACCTTCCAGACCGGCCTTGGCGGACGCGTAGTTTACTTGGCCTGCGTTGCCCATGGCACCCACTACGGAGCCAATATTGATAATTCGGCCCCAACGCGCCTTGGTCATGCCGCGCAAAACACCCTTGGACAGGCGAAACAGACTGTTCAAGTTGGTATCGACCACGTCGTACCACTCGTCGTCTTTCATGCGCATCATCAGGTTATCGCGGGTAATACCGGCATTGTTCACCAGAATCGCCGGCGCGCCGAACTGTGCGGTGATCTCGGCCAGTACGGCAGCCACGGATTCATCGCTGGTCACGTTCAGCTCAAGGCCGGTGCCCTGTACGCCGTTTTCCTTCAAGGTCGCGGCGATACGCTCGGCACCCGAGGCGGAAGTGGCGGTGCCGATCACAACGGCGCCCTGACGGCCCAGTTCCAGGGCGATCGCCTGGCCAATGCCACGGCTTGCGCCGGTAACCAGTGCAACTTTACCTTGCAGACTCATGCAGGCTTCTCCTAAGTTCGGGGATCAGGTTTCAGGCCTGTGCCGCAAGCGCGGCAGCGAAGGCATCCGGGGTATTGAGGTTGGCAGTCGACACGCCGTCGGCGCAGCGCTTGTTCAGGCCGGCCAGGACTTTGCCCGGGCCGCACTCGACCAGTTCAGTGGCGCCATTGGCAGCCAGGGTCTGCACCGATTCTACCCAACGCACGGGCTTGTAGAGCTGCTCCAGCAGGTCGCGCTTGAGGGTGTCGAGGTCTGCAGCCACGGCTGCGCTGACGTTCTGCACCAGCGGAATCTGCGGCGCCTGCCAGTTGATGGCAGCGATGGACTCGGCAAAACGCTCGGCCGCCGGGCGCATCAGCTCACAGTGCGACGGCACGCTGACCGGCAACGGCAGGGCGCGTTTGGCACCGCGTGCCTTGCAGCCTTCAATGGCGCGTTCGACAGCCGCCTTGGCACCGGCGATCACCACCTGGCCAGGGGAGTTGAAGTTCACCGCGCTGACCACTTCGCCCTGGGCCGCTTCGGCGCAGGCTTCGATCACCACGGCATCGTCCAGACCCAGGATAGCGGCCATGCCGCCCTGCCCGGCCGGAACGGCTTCTTGCATCAACTGGCCACGACGCTCAACCAGCTTGACCGCCTCACCCAGGGTCAGGCTGCCCGCCGCCACCAGGGCGCTGTACTCACCCAGGCTGTGACCGGCAACGAATGCCGGACGCGCGCCACCTTGTGCCAGCCACAAGCGCCACAGGGCGATCGAAGCGGTCAGGATGGCCGGCTGGGTCTTGTCGGTTTGATTGAGTTGCTCTTCCGGCCCCTGTTGGGTCAGTGCCCACAGGTCGTAACCCAGGGCATCGGAAGCTTCCTTGAAGGTATCCAGGACCTGCGGATATTGCGCGCCCAGCTCGGCCAGCATGCCGAGGGACTGCGAACCCTGCCCTGGAAAGACGAATGCGAGGGATGTAGACATGTAACAAGCCCCTAATGATCTGGTCGTCGGAAATCGACGCCCCTACGATGGGAGCGCACGAAACTGACAGATTGGATGGTCAATTGAACTGGCCGGTCACATTTAAGCATTCCCGGGCCGATTCGCCTAAGGCAACAGGTCCTCGAGACGGCCGTGCAAGCGTTGCGGCAGGTTTTCCTGGATCTCGATCAAGGCCCGTGCAATCGCGCTCTGAAAGCCTTCCACACCAGCAGAACCATGGCTCTTCACCACAATGCCCTGCAGGCCGAGAAAACTCGCACCGTTATGCCGCGCCGGCGCCAGGTCAGCCTGCAGGCGCCGCATCAGTGGCAGTGCCAGGGCACCGACCAGGCGCGACGCCAGATTCTGCTTGAACAAGGCCTCGATACGCGCAGCAATCATGGTCGCCAGGCCTTCGCTGGATTTGAGCAGGATATTGCCGACAAACCCGTCGCACACCACCACATCCGCTTCGCCACGGTACAGGCCATCACCTTCGACGAAGCCTACGTAGTTCAAACCCCGCGCACCCTGCAGCAAGGTGGCGGCCAGCTTGACCTGCTGGTTGCCCTTGATGTCTTCGGTACCGATATTCAGCAAGGCCACGCGCGGACGCGCCACGCCCAATGCTTCGGCAGCCACCGAGCCCATCACTGCGAACTGGAACAGGTGCTCGGCACTGCAATCGACATTTGCCCCCAGGTCCAGCAGTTGGCAATAGCCTTTCTGCGTCGGAATCGCGGCCACCATCGCCGGCCGGTCAATCCCCGGCAGCGTCTTGAGCACGTGTCGGGACAGCGCCATCAACGCCCCGGTATTGCCGGCACTGACACAGGCTTGCACCTTGCCATCACGCAGCAACTCAAGGGCCACCCGCATCGAAGAGTCGGGCTTGCCGCGCAGGGCTGCCGCCGGCTTGTCATCCATGCTGATGGTTTCGCTGGCTGGCGTAATCGTCAGGCGCGCGCGATCCACCGCCGGATAGCTGGCAATCAGTTCTTCAAGAAGGGAGGGTTGACCGACAAGGGTCAGGTGCAGCGAGGGTGTGGCAGACAGGCTGGCAATGCAGGCCTGAACAATGCTGCGGGGACCGAAGTCCCCGCCCATTGCGTCAATCGCGATGACTAGGGCAGACAAGTGATTACTCGTCAGCGCCCTTGTCGATCACTTTACGGCCACGGTATACGCCTTCTGGCGATACGTGGTGACGCAGGTGAACTTCACCGGTGGTCTTTTCTACGGACAGGGTGCTAGCCTCGAGAGCGTCGTGCGAACGGCGCATGTCACGGGCGGAGCGGGATTTTTTGTTCTGCTGAACAGCCATAATTGATTAACTCCTAAACGTTTGGGTCACGCTTTAACTGCGCCAATACACTGAACGGGTTGGACCGCGTTACCTCGTCCTCGCTCGGTTCGGGCTCGTCATCGAGGCCCGCCGGCTGCTGGCATTCTTCCGGATGATGAGCAGGCACAATGGGCAAGGCGAGCAAAAGCTCCTCCTCGATCAGTGCATGCAGATCCAAAGGATCTTCGCCCAGTTCCAGCACGTCATAACCTTTCGGCAACGACTGGGTATTCGCACCCTCCTTCACCACAGCATAACTGCACTCGCTGTGGATCGGCAGGGTGACCAGCTCAAGACAACGCTGGCAAACCATTTTGACTTCGGTGTCGATAAAGCTGTGAATTACCACAGATTTACGTTCATCTCGTTCAAAAACGAATTTGGCCTGCACCGTACCGACAGTGTCGGAAAGCGGGTCGCAGAGTCTCTCCAAATCGGCCAGCAGCAACTCACCTTGAAGGGAGGTGCCACGATCAGCCAATTTGCGCGGGTCAACGTGAGGTGGAATCGGGTCATTCAACATAGGCGCAGCATTATAGGGATGCACCCGGCCATGTCAAAGGAAATTCAGCCCTGTGCGTCAGCCGGTCGCCCCGCTAGAATCCCCGGCTGCCTTGAGGAGACGCCCATGCTGCCTTTATTACTCGCATCCAGCTCGGTTTATCGCCGGGAATTGCTCAGCCGCCTGCACGTGCCGTTCATCTGCAGCTCGCCGGATATCGACGAAAGCCACCGTGCAAATGAATCCGCCGTCGACCTGGTCAAGCGCCTGGCCGAAGAGAAAGCCCGCGCCCTCGCCGCCCGTCATCCAGGCCATTTGATCATTGGCTCCGACCAAGTGGCCGCGCTCGACGGCCGGATCATCGGCAAGCCCCACACCTTCGAGAACGCCCGCGAACAATTGCTGGCGGCGAGCGGCAAGCGTGTGAGCTTTCTGACGGGCCTGGCACTGCTGAACAGCGAGACAGGGCACTGCCAGGTCGACTGTGTGCCGTTTACCGTGCACATGCGTGAGCTGGACGCTGAGCGTGTTGAGCGCTATCTGCGGATCGAGCAGCCGTATGACTGCGCAGGGAGCTTCAAGGCTGAAGGCTTGGGTGTGAGCCTGCTCCAGAGCACCGAAGGGCCGGACTCGACCAGCTTAGTGGGCCTACCATTGATACGACTGGTCGACATGCTGCTGGCCGAAGGCGTGCAAATCCCCTAAGCCCACCACCAAACTACTGTGGGAGCTGGCTTGCCTGCGATAGCGGTGGTCCTGCCACTATAAATGTCGACTGGCCAACCGCTATCGCGGGCAAGCCCGCTCCCACATGTGAATCGATGCGCCTGCTGGATCAGCGCAGGCTCGGGCCTTGGAAGCCCATGTAGAACGCCAGCTTCTCGGCCACGCTGGCACCCAGCCGCTTGGAGAAGCGATCAAACGGCGATTCCTCAACCGTGAAATCCACCAGCTCTTTCTCGCCAATCACATCGCGCGCCACCGAGCTGGCACTGCCCAGGCCATCGATCAAGCCCAGCGGCAACGCCTGCTCGCCCGACCACACCAGCCCGGAGAACAGCTCCGGATGGTCTTTGTCCTTGAGGCGATCACCGCGCCCCTGCTTCACGCTGGCGATGAATTGACGGTGGGTGGTGTCGAGCACGCCCTGCCAGAACTGGGTTTCATCGGCCTTTTGCGGCTGGAACGGATCGAGGAAGGCCTTGTGCTCACCCGAGGTGTAGGTGCGACGCTCCACGCCGAGCTTCTCCATGGTGCCGACAAAGCCGTAACCGGCCGCCGTTACACCGATGGAACCGACCAGGCTGGCCTTGTCGGCATAGATCTGGTCAGCAGCGCTGGCGATGTAATAGGCGCCCGAGGCACCCAGGTCGGAAATCACCGCGTACAGTTTGATATCCGGGTGCAGGCCGCGCAGACGACGAATCTCGTCATACACATAACCCGATTGCACCGGGCTGCCGCCAGGACTGTTGATGCGCAGGATCACACCCTTGACCTTGGGATCTTCGAACGCGGCACGCAGACTGCTGACAATATTGTCGGCGCTGGCCGACTCCTTGTCGGCAATCACCCCGCGCACTTCAATCAGGGCAGTGTAGTTGGCGCCGCGGGTTGCGCTTTTTTCCATGTCCATCAACGGACTGAACAACGCGAGCATGGCAATAAGCCAGACAAAGGTCAGCAACTTGAAGAAAATCCCCCAACGCCGTGCCCGGCGCTGCTCCTGGACACTGGCCAGGAGGGTTTTCTCCAGCAGCTTCCAGCTCTTGTCATCACTGCTATCGGCCTTTTCGGGCGCTTTCCACTCGTCACTCATGCCATTAACCCCAGCAAAGACTTATCGGGCCTGGCTGAGCCAGGCCTGCAGTTCAGAAAAATGATCAATCGTCAGCCTGGGCTCGTATTGCTGCAAGGCTTCCGCTGCCTGGGCACCGTAGCTGACCGCCACGCTGTCCATGCCGGCATTGCGCGCCATCATCAGGTCGAAAGAAGCATCGCCCACCATCAGTGCCTGGCGCGGCGCTACACCACAATGCGCCAGGATCTGCTCAAGCATCAGAGGGTGAGGTTTGCTGGCAGTTTCATCCGCGGCGCGGGTGATATCGAAGAAGTCTTCAAAACCATGCGCCTTGAGCACCCGATCCAGCCCGCGACGGGCCTTGCCGGTGGCAACAGCGAGGTGATACCCCTCGGCGCGAAACGCTTCCAACGACTGCATCACGCCCTCGAACAACGGCGAAGGCGTGGCCTCCATCGCAATGTAGTGATCGGCGTAATGGTCGCGGAACGCAACTAGCTCAGCGTCGCTGATCTGCGGGTACAGGGTGCGAATCGCCTCCGGCAAGCCCAGGCCGATGATGCCCTTGACCGCCAGGTCGCTGCACAGTGCGTAGCCGGAACGGGTCGAAGCGGCGTGCATCGACTCGACAATCCGGCCAATGGAATTACACAGAGTGCCGTCCCAATCGAAAATCAGCAGTTTGTAATCAAGGTGCGACACTCAAACGCTCCACGGTCTTGGCCCACATCTCATCGACCGGCGCCTGCAGCTTCAGCTCGCCGCCGTCGGGCAGCGGCACAGTGAGCATGTAGGCGTGCAGGAACAGGCGCTTGCCGCCCAGGTCGCGGATCTCCTTGGAGAAATCCTCATCGCCGTACTTGGTGTCACCGGCAATGCAGTGGCCTGCGTGCAGCGTGTGGACGCGAATCTGATGGGTACGCCCGGTGACCGGCTTGGCCTCGACCAGGGTGGCGAAATCGCCGAAACGGCGCAGCACTTTGAACAGGGTCAGGGCTTCTTTGCCCTCCTCGTCCACTTCGACCATGCGCTCGCCGGAACGCAGGTTGCTCTTCTGCAACGGCGCACGAACGCTCTTGATCGAACTGGCCCAGTTGCCGCGCACCAGCGCCATGTAGCGCTTGTCCACGCCATCGCCACGCAGGGCGGTGTGCAGGTGGCGCAACATGCTGCGCTTTTTGGCAATCATCAGCAGGCCGGAGGTGTCACGGTCCAGACGGTGGACCAGTTCCAGCTCCTTGGCATCCGGGCGCAACTGACGAAAGGCTTCGATCACGCCGAAATTCAGGCCGCTGCCGCCGTGAACCGCAATGCCGCAGGGCTTGTTGATCACGATCAGCTTGTTATCTTCGAAGACAATGGAGGCTTCAAGGCGCTGCAACAGGCCCTGGGCCAACGGTACAGGCTCGTCGCGTTCTGGCACGCGCACCGGTGGCACACGGACGATATCGCCCGCCTGCAACTTGTACTCGGGCTTGATGCGGCCCTTGTTCACGCGCACTTCGCCTTTACGCAAGATGCGGTAAATCAAGGTCTTGGGCACGCCTTTGAGCCTGGCCAGGAGAAAATTGTCGATGCGTTGGCCGGCATATTCCGGCGAGACCTCGAGCAGCTGGACGCTGGGGGTCTGGGGGGCGGTAGTCGTCATGGCGGCGATGATAACAATTTTTTATGGAATTGAAGCACTTAATCATTGCTGCTATAGTCGCGAACGCCGCCAAAAGCGGCCTGGACAGAGGACTTGCGGCAAACTGCCGGCCCTGACCATCGCAATTCATCAGGACGCGAGGCCGTCCTACGGGGCTTTCGCCACCCTGGAAGGCTCGAGATTGTAACAAGCGCAGGTGACATGAGGCCTGAAGCGAGTGCAGAAAGCAGAGTGAATACTCGCATTCTGCGCCGATATTTACGGCCAGTTCACAAAGTGCAGTCAGTCTTGGGCCAGACCATGGCGAATGTTTCGGAAACAACGCCTGTTAAGAGCTGAGTGAGAGCGCAGTCGCCCACACCTAGTCTTGTTTAGCCATGAGCGTGGACTCCCCATTGGAGAACACGGTAAATGCCAACCCGCTGCGGATTCTGCGCGCGGCAGCACCCGAATTATCAGGGATACGTGTAGGGTGGAGATGCACAACCGTCGGACCGTGTAGCACTAGGCTTATATTTAGACGCTTCATCTCGTCCACAGTCGCCGGTTGATTCCTCCTCCTGACCTTAGCTTTTGTTGAAGTGGTGCCTTTGTCACCACCGCTAACAAGCAGGACGCGTCCGTCGCGATACCGGCCCAATTGGCAGGTTTTGCTGGACACTGGAGTGGCCAACCACTCTTGACGCACCTGACACCGACCGTGAGAAGTCGTGTGTGCCGAACGCCGTTTCCGGCAGCCCGGAAACCGACGGTACAACATGAAAAGAATGCTGATTAACGCAACTCAACCCGAAGAGTTGCGTGTTGCACTGGTAGATGGCCAACGCCTCTACGACCTGGACATCGAATCCGGTGCACGCGAGCAAAAGAAGGCCAACATCTATAAAGGCCGTATTACTCGCATCGAACCAAGCCTTGAGGCTGCCTTTGTCGATTTCGGCTCCGAGCGCCACGGCTTCCTGCCCCTCAAAGAAATCTCCCGCGAATACTTCAAGAAAGCCCCTGAAGGCCGCGTGAACATCAAGGACGTCCTGAGCGAAGGCCAGGAAGTCATCGTCCAGGTCGAAAAAGAAGAACGTGGCAACAAGGGCGCCGCCCTGACCACCTTCATCAGCCTGGCCGGTCGTTACCTGGTACTGATGCCGAACAACCCGCGTGCCGGCGGCATTTCCCGCCGCATCGAAGGCGAAGAGCGCAACGAACTGCGTGAAGCGCTGAACGGTTTGATCGCACCGGCCGACATGGGCCTGATCGTTCGCACTGCCGGCCTGGGCCGCAGCAGCGAAGAAATGCAGTGGGACCTCGACTACCTGCTGCAGCTGTGGACCGCCATCAAGGAAGCGTCCCTGGATCGTTCCGCGCCGTTCCTGATCTACCAGGAAAGCAACGTGATCATCCGCGCTATCCGCGATTACCTGCGCCAGGACATCGGCGAAGTGCTGATCGACAGCGTTGAAGCCCAGGACGAAGCCCTGACCTTCATTCGCCAGGTAATGCCGCAGTACGCCAGCAAGATCAAGCTCTACGAAGACAGCGTGCCGCTGTTCAACCGTTTCCAGATCGAAAGCCAGATCGAGACCGCTTTCCAGCGCGTCGTCGAACTGCCTTCCGGCGGCTCCATCGTGATCGACCCGACCGAAGCCCTGGTGTCCATCGACATCAACTCGGCGCGCGCCACGAAGGGTAGCGACATCGAAGAAACCGCCCTGCAGACCAACCTGGAAGCGGCTGAAGAAATCGCCCGCCAGCTGCGCCTGCGTGACATCGGCGGCCTGATCGTGATCGACTTCATCGACATGACCCCCGCCAAGAACCAGCGCGCCGTGGAAGAGAAAGTCCGCGAATGCCTGGAAGCCGACCGTGCCCGCGTGCAAGTTGGCCGCATTTCGCGCTTCGGCCTGCTGGAAATGTCCCGTCAGCGCCTGCGTCCATCCCTGGGCGAGAGCAGCGGCATCGTCTGCCCACGCTGCAACGGCACCGGCATCATCCGTGACGTTGAATCGCTGTCGCTGGCGATCCTGCGCCTGATCGAAGAAGAAGCCCTGAAAGACCGCACCGCCGAAGTCCGCGCGCAAGTGCCGATCCCGGTTGCAGCCTTCCTGCTCAACGAAAAACGCAACTCGATCACCAAGATCGAACTGCGCACCCGTGCCCGTATCGTGATCCTGCCGAACGATCACCTCGAGACCCCGCACTTCGAAGTGCAGCGCCTGCGCGACGACAGCCCGGAAGCCCACAGCGGCCAGTCCAGCTACGAAATCGCCGCTGCCGCTGCCGAAGTGGAAGAAGTCCAGCCAGCCGCTGCGACCCGCACCCTGGTTCGCCAGGAAGCGGCCGTGAAGACGGCGCCGGCGCGTGCCAACGCACCGGTACCGACTGAAGTTGCCGCCCCGGTTGCCGCGCCGGCCGCCCTGCCTGAGCCAAGCCTGTTCAAGGGCCTGGTGAAGTCGCTGGTCAGCCTGTTCGCCACCAAGGAAGAGCCGGCTGCGCCGGTGGTGGTTGAAAAACCTGCCGCTGAGCGTCCAGCCCGTAACGAAGAGCGTCGCAACGGTCGCCAGCAAAGCCGTAACCGCAACGGTCGCCGTGACGAAGAGCGCAAGCCTCGCGAAGAACGTGCTCCACGTGAAGAACGCGCACCCCGCGAAGAGCGCGCGCCACGCGAAGCCCGTGAAGACACGCCAGCCGTAGCCCGTGAAGAACGTGCACCGCGTGAAGAGCGCGCACCGCGCACTCCACGTGCACCGCGTGAAGATCGCAAGCCACGTGGCGAGCGTGAAGAACGCGTGCGTGAACTGCGCGAGCCGCTGGACGCTGCACCTGCCGTTGCCGCTGCTGCCGGCGCTGTCGCTGCTGAAGAGCGTCCAGCTCGCCAGCCACGCGAAGAGCGCGCCCCTCGCGAAGAGCGCCAGCCGCGCCCACCGCGTGAAGAGCGCCAGCCACGTGCCGAGCAAGCCGCTGCTGCCAGCGAAGAAGAAGTGCTGACCGGCGAAGAGCAACTGCAGGACGACGGTCAGGACAACGCCGAAGGCGATCGTCCACGCCGCCGCTCCCGTGGCCAGCGTCGTCGCAGCAACCGTCGTGAGCGTCAGCGTGATGCCAACGGCAATGTGATCGAAGGCTCGGAAGAAGCCGGCGAAAACGCAGAAGCCGCGACCAGCGAACCGACCGGCGCCGAACTGGCTGCAGGTCTGGCCGTTACCGCTGCCGTGGCCAGCTCGGTCATCAGCGCCCCCGCTGAAGCCCAGGCGCACGAGCAAGCTGAACGTGCTACCGCCGCTGTCGAAGAAACCGTTGTGGTTGAAGCACCTGTCGCGCACACCCCAGTGGAAGAAGCGCCAGCTGTTGAAGCACCGGTCGTAGAAGCCACCACCCCGATCGAAGCTCCAGTGGTTCCGGAAGTGGAAGTGGCCCCAGTGGTTCGCGAAGTTCGCGAAGTTCGCGAAGCACAGCCGGAAGCCGAAGTGACCGCTGTCGAGCCAGCACCGGTGGTTGAGCCTCAGCCTGTGGTTGAAGCCGCCGTTGAAGCACCAGCTGAAGCCCCGGTTGTCGAAGAAGCTGCCCCGGCAGTGCGTGAAGTTCGCGAAGAACAGACCGCCTTCCAGTGGACGGCCCCTGAGCCAGCCGCCCCGGTTGAAGCGCCAGCACCTGCCCCTGTGGTAGAGCAAACGCCAGTGCCAGTGGTCGAAGCCGTGGTTGCCGAGCCTGCGCCAGTGGTCGAGCCTCAGCCAGTGGTTGAAGCGCCAGTGGTTGCCGAAGTCGCCGCTCCGGTGGTTGAAGCAGCACCTGCCAGCGCCCTGACCGAAAATGGTCGTGCGCCGAACGATCCACGTGAAGTGCGCCGTCGTCGCAAAGAAGCCGAGGCAGCCGCCGCTGCAGCAGCTGCTGCCGCCGAAGCACCGGCCCCGGCCGCTGAAGCCGTGGTTGAACACACTGCCCCGATCGTCGACGAAGCCCCGCGCGCCGTCGAAGAAGTGGCAGAGCACCACCCAAAGGCCCTGGAAGAAGAGCACGAGCCTAAACCTCTCGTCTGATTCCAACCGCCACTAAAAAGCCCCGCCTGAGTGATCAGGCGGGGCTTTTTATTGACGCAAGAAACCAAGCTTTATCCCTGGGATACATTCGCCTGCAGGCGCTGGCTGGCCGGCTCCTACAGCTGGATGGGGGAGAAATTCAAACTCTGCGGCAGGTCGACGTCCCAGAGTACGCCCGGATCATCTACCGACACCTCGCTGACGGTCGCCTGTGCAAACAGCGGCCTGGCCCCTCGGTCACCGGTCAGCGCCATCAGGCCCGGCCCCAGCGCCCGGTCAAACGCCACGGGATGCCCATACTGCCCATCCTGCACCGGCACGCTGATACCGCCCTCCTCCAGCGCAGCGATCACCCGCTCGATGCTCGACGACTGCACAAACGGCATATCCCCCAGCACCACCAGCCAACCTTCAGCGGTGCCACTGGCCGCGACGGCCGCCGCAATGCTGTCGCCCATCCCAGCTGAATCCAGCAGCAACACTTCGCATCCGTAAGCTTGCGCCAAGCGAATCACCTCAAGGCGCTCCGGCGAAGTCACCACCCAGCGTTTTACCACCCGCGGCGGCAGCGCCAAAAGCACCTGTTCGATCACCGGCCGCGTCACGCCATCCAGGCCGACGCAATCGGCGAGCAACTTGTCTTGATGCGCGCCGGCCTCGGCACGAAAACGACGGCCCTGGCCGGCCGCCAAAACAATCGCGGCAATTGTCACTCCGCCACCACCGGCAGCGGCTTTTTCTGCATTGGCGCTACGCCATTCTTGATCGCGACAATTTCCGCCATCAGCGACAACGCGATCTCCGAAGGCGTATGGCTGCCGATATGCAAACCAATCGGCCCGTGCAAACGCGCGATTGCCTCGGCAGACAAGCCCAGCGCCGCGAGGTTTTCCCGGCGCTTCTGGCTGTTGACCCGTGACCCCAGCGCGCCGATGTAGAACGCGCTGGAATTCAACGCCGTCAGCAGGGCCATGTCGTCCAGGCGCGGGTCGTGGGTCAGACAGACGATAGCGGTGCGCTCATCGGTCTGGATATTCAACACAGCTTCATCCGGCATGCCCGGCACAAAGCGCCCATGCTGCTCTTCCCAGCCGTAGACAAATTCGTCGCGTGGGTCGCAGATAAGGACTTCGAAATCCAGCAAGCGCGCCATTTCCGCCACGTAGCGTGACAGCTGCCCGGCACCGATCAACAGCAGGCGCCAGCGCGGGCCGTAGATGGCCCGCAGGCGCTCGCCATCAAAGCTGACGATGTCGGTCTTGCTCGCGCTGCTCAGGGTCACGGCGCCTGTGGCCAGGTCCAACTCGCGGGCGACAATTTCATGCGCTTCGCAGCGCGCCAGCAATTGCGCGACCCAGTCCCAATCCTGCACACGCTCCTCGGTCAGGCGCAGCGTGCCGCCGCAAGGCAGGCCGAAGCGCGCCGCTTCATCGCGGGTGACGCCGTAGGTGACCAACTGCACCGGCGGCCCGTCACCGGCCAGGCGGCCGTCCTGCAAGCGCGCAATCAGGTCATCCTCGATGCAACCGCCGGACACCGAGCCGATCACCACGCCATCGCCACGCAGCGCCAACATGGCGCCCGGCGGCCGTGGTGCACTGCCCCAGGTCTGGACCACGCTGTACAACACCACCGGCTGACCGGCGCGACGCCATTCGAGCACGCTGCGCAAGACATTCAGATCCACACTGTCCATCAACACTCCTGCAAGCGTGCAGCGCAGCCAAGCGGCTGGCCAATGGATTTTAGAACGGGCAACCCTGCGCGAGTTTCATCAGCGTAGACCGACCCGAGTGAACGGCAGTCCCATAAAGACGGGCTTCAATGCAATCTGATGAAGTGCTTACTTAATGTAAATCAAAAAAATGAAAAAGTGATCCACCCGAAACGCAAACGCCCCGAACAAGTCGGGGCGTTTGTGCGAAGCGTCGGTGTCAATTCACACCAGAAAGCGCTTACTTCACCGAAGCAGGAGCAGGACCTTCGGCGACGCCCAGGTCATCTTCCACACGGGTGTCGGAGATGCCAGTACCGCCGGAAGCCAACTCGCTGTGCAGCTTGTCGGTGTCCAGTTCCTTGACCCACTTGGCCACGACGATGGTGGCAACGGCGTTACCGACCAGGTTGGTCAGCGCGCGGGCTTCGGACATGAAGCGGTCGATACCCAGGATCAGCGCCAGGCCGGCAACCGGCAGGTGGCCGACGGCCGACAGGGTTGCAGCCAGTACGATGAAGCCGCTACCGGTCACGCCTGCAGCGCCTTTGGAGGACAGCAGCAGCACCAGCAGCAGGGTGATCTGGTGGGTGATGTCCATGTGGGTGTCAGTCGCCTGGGCGATGAACACGGCAGCCATGGTCAGGTAGATCGAAGTACCGTCGAGGTTGAACGAGTAGCCAGTCGGGATCACCAGGCCTACAACGGACTTCTTCGCGCCCAGGCGCTCCATCTTGATCAGCATGCGTGGCAGTGCGGATTCGGAGGAGGAAGTACCCAGCACGATCAGCAGTTCTTCACGGATGTAGCGAACCAGCTTCAGCACGCTGAAACCGTGCGCGCGGCAGATGGCGCCCAGCACCACGACCACGAACAGGATGCAGGTGATGTAGAAGCAGATCATCAGCTGGCCCAGTTGCACCAGCGAACCGACACCGTAGGCACCGATGGTGAACGCCATGGCGCCGAGGGCACCGATTGGGGCGAGCTTCATGATCATGTTGATGATGTTGAACATCACGTGCGCGAAGCGATCGATGAAGTCCAGGACCGGCTTGCCGTAGGCACCCAGGCGATGCAGGGCGAAACCGAAGATCACCGAGAACATCAGCACTTGCAGGATGTCGCCGTTGGCGAACGCACCGACGATGGTGTTCGGGATCACATTGAGGATAAAGCCAACCACGCTCTGGTCTGCACCAGCAGTCACGTAGGCCGCGACTTTGGAGGCGTCCAGGGTCGCCACGTCGATGTGCATGCCGGCGCCCGGTTGCACAACGTTGACGACGATCAGGCCGATCAGCAGAGCGATGGTGGAAACGATTTCGAAGTACAGCAGCGCGTAGCCGCCGGTTTTGCCGACCGATTTCATGCTTTGCATGCCAGCGATACCGCTGACAACGGTGCAGAAGATGATCGGGGCGATGACCATTTTGATCAGCTTGATAAAGCCGTCACCCAGTGGCTTGAGGGCCACGCCGGTCTGTGGGTAGAAGTGACCGAGCAAAATACCGATAACGATTGCAACGATCACCTGGAAATACAGGGATTTGTAGATTGGCTGACGAGTCGTCATTGCAAAGTTCCTCAATCGTCCCGTGTGGCAAATATCCGCCATTGCCCACGACACTTGAATTGCGAACCCTCCTGCACTGGAGGGATTTGTTGTTTGCGAGGCTTGTAGGACCAGGCCTGCGCTGTTGTATGTATCGCAAACGGCGTGCCAGCTTTGGTAAAAATCCTACAGGCCTTTAGACATCAGGGCTGGGGGATTTCCGGCCCCTTCTAACGCAGGCAAACAGGTGGCGGATTTCCGCCCACTCGCCCAATCCCGTCCTACAATTTGGCGGATATCCGCCTTGTCCCTCTCCCAGGGGGTGGCTACCATCGGCCACTCCATGGACGAGGCCTTCGCATGCGTGAACGTACCATCGCCAGTCATTACGCCCGGGCGGCCCTCGGCGGTGCACGCCGAGCCGGCTACGATTATTCGGGCCTGTTGTTGCAGGTCGGTATTACCCCGCAATTACTGAGCGAACCTCGCGCCCGTATTGCACCGGAGCAATTTACCCGACTGCTGCAAATGCTCTGGCTGGCGCTGGACGACGAATACCTGGGCTTTGCCGACGGCCCAAGCAAACGCGGCACTTTCGCCATGATGTGCCACGCGCTGATCCACTGCCGCACCCTGGAGAAAGCGCTGGAACGCGGCTTATTATTTTATAGCCTATTCCCACAAGGTCCGCGCTGGCAGCTGACCCGCGAAGGCGACATGGCCCGCTTGAGCCTCGACGACTCGCAACTGTGGGACCCGGACCATTTCCTCAGCGAATGCCTGCTGGTGATCTGGCATCGCCTGGGCAGTTGGCTGATCGGCCAACGGATTCGGCTGCACCAGGCCACGTTCAGCTACCCGATGCCGGCCCATGCCACTGAATACGACCTGCTGTTTCCGTGCACCCTGGTGTTCGGCGCCTCGAGCAGCAGCCTGGTATTTCCCAGCCGCTACCTGAGCCTGCCGCTGCTGCAGGACGAGCGTACGCTCAAGCACTTCCTGGAACGCTCGCCGGCGGATTTGCTGTCGCGCCCCGATGAGGGCGACAGCCTGAGTAGCCAACTGCGGCGCCTGCTGAGCCGCGACCGCACGCCTTGGCCGGACCTCGAAGCCGTCGCCCAGCACCTGCACATCAGCCCGCAAACCCTGCGCCGGCATCTGCGAGAGGAAGGCACCAGCTTCCAGGCTCTCAAGGATGAGCTGCGGCGGGACATCGCCATCTATCATCTGGGGCGGGCGGATCTGTCATTGCAGGAGATCGCCGAGCAGTTGGGATTTTCCGAACCATCGGCGTTTCATCGGGCGTTCAAGAAGTGGACGGGGCTGACGCCGGGGGCGTACCGGGCGCAGGAAAGTTAGAGGTGTGTTGCCGGCGATGAAGCCATCACCGCCGATAAAGCTCACACCGCTGGAAAGTGAATCTTGAACGCCGCCCCACCCAATGGTGAATCACCCAGGGTCAGGCGCGCGCTGTAGCTTTCAATGATGTCCTTGACCACCGCCAGGCCAATGCCCTGCCCCGGATGCTGGCGGTCCAGCCGCTCGCCCCGCTGCAGGATCCGTGCACGCTGATCCGGTGGCACCCCGGGCCCGTCGTCTTCAATGCACAGCTCGGTGCCTTCCAGGCTTTCCACCAGGCTGATGCGCACTTCGCTCAGGCACAGCCGGTAGGCGTTTTCCAGCAGGTTACCGAGCAATTCGAGCAAGGCGCCTTTCTCGATCGGTACGTCGCACTCTTCCGGCAGATCAAAAGACACGGTCACGCGTTTGTCGCGATAGACCTTGTCCAGCGTGTCGCACAGGCTTTGCAGCACCGGTTCCAGGCGCACCTGGTGGCGTACCAGGCCGCTTTTGCGCAGGCTCGCGCGCTGCAACTGGTAGCTGATCTGCTGGCTCATGCGCTCGATCTGCGATTGCAGGACCCAGGCCTGGTCGCGGTCTTCCGGACGCTGGGCCATGTCCTCGCTTACGCCCTGCAATACTGCCAGCGGGGTTTTCAGGCTGTGGGCCAGGTCGTCGAGGGAGTCGCGATAGCGTGCCCGCTGCTCGCGCTCGCTGTGCAGCAAACGGTTGAGCGAGCCGGTCAGGCGCAGCAGTTCGCGGGGATGTTCTTCGCTGAGGCTTTCGCGGGTGCCGCCTTCGATCTGGTCGAGTTCCTGGCTCAGGCGCCGCAAGGCTTGCAGGCCCCAGGTCAGGCCCAGCCATAGCAACGTCAGCAGCACCAGCAACGCTGCGCCGAAGCCCAGGTACAGGTTTTCGCGCAGGCCTTCGAGGGTCAACTGGTATTCGCGCACCGGTTGCAGGGCGACGATACTGAACGCCGCGCTCTTGCCGCCGAGCAGCTTGACCTCGACGTCATAGACGAAGAATTCCTGGCCGTTGGCTTCGCGAATCCGCGCAAATTCATTGCCGCGTCCGTCATAGCGCGGCTTGTAGTTGATGTTTTCTTCTTTGGTCGCCCGCGAGCGCCACACCAGGTGGCCCTCACGGTCGTAGATGTAGCCCAACAGGCGGCTGTCAGTCAGGTTGAAACGTTCGTCGGGCAACTGCGCCGGCATCAGCAGCCGGTTGTTTTCGACGCGTGCCGCCGAAATCAGGGTAGTGACATCCGACGCCAGGCGCTGCTCGATGGAATCCTGCAACGCCAGGCTGAACGCCCCCTGCATGGCCGGCAACAAACCCAGCATGAACAGCACGGCCAGGGTGGCGGCTGCCAGCATCAAGCGCACGCGTAGCGAGCGAATCAACGGCAGCGCTCATTGAACAGGTAGCCCAGGCCGCGCACGGTGTCGATCGGCTTGAACCCCGCCGGGCCTTCGAGTTTGCGGCGCAGGCGGCCGACCAGCACTTCGATCACGTTTGGATCGCGCTCGTCGTCATCGGGGTAGAGCTGCTCCATCAAACGGTCCTTGGCCACCACTTGCTGGTGATGGCGCATCAGGTATTCGAGGATCCGGTATTCGTAGGCGGTCAGTGCCAGCGGCTGTTCGTCAAGGGACGCCTGCTTGCGATTGAGGTCCAGCAGCAACGGCCCGGCGACGATGGTCGATTGGGTAAAGCCGCTGGAGCGGCGCAACAAGGCATTCATCCGCGCCTCCAACTCTTCGAACTGGAACGGCTTGACCACGTAGTCGTCGGCGCCCGCCGCCAGGCCTTCGACCTTGTCCTGCCAGTTGCCGCGCGCGGTGAGGATCAGAATCGGGAAGGTCTTGGCCTGGGCGCGCAATTGGCGGATCAGGTCCAGGCCGCCCATGCCGGGCAGGCCGAGGTCAATGATCGCCAGGTCATGATTGAATTGGCCGGTCTGGTACAGGGCCTCTTCGGCGTTGGCCACGGCCTCGACCACATGCCCACTGTCGGTCAGGCGGGTAAACAGGTGATGACGCAGCAGCGCCTCATCTTCCACCACCAGCAATTTCATAAGGCTCTCCAAAGCAAATCAACTGTCCGACAGGGGGATATCATAGCGGCCCTGCAAGTCTTGCTGGCGCATTTTAATGCCATTGTACTGGCCGGTCAGGTGTTGATAACCGGCGCGATAGCCCTGCTGCGGGGCCGCAAGGCCCAGGGACTGGCCCCAGGGCGTGGGCTGGCTGCCCGCCTCTTCGAAACTCACACGCTGGATCAGCGTGCTGGTTTTCTTGGTTTTCTCACGACCGAATCCTGCAAAGGCGCCATCGGAGGCCTGGACCCCGGCAGTGGCACTCAGCATGGTCAACGCCAACATCAGCTTTTTGATCGCAGTCATGGTGTTACCTCATACGCGCAGGGCTGTGGTGTGTTGAGACCAGCCTACGCAAACGCCCCTGAACTCCCCCTGAACAGGCTCTGAACCTCGCCTGAACCGTTGCGGGCTATCCGGCGGCGCAGCAACTCGGCAAAATACCGCCCATGAATCCCCTACCCGCTTGCTGCACCCCACTCGATGCCCACTGGCCGCTGCCCGCCCCCTTGCCGGGCACGGTATTTCTCAGCACCCGGTTTGACCCGGCCTTGCTGGCGGACGGGGATTTCCAGCGCAGCGCCGTGCCGCCACCGCCGAGCATCCAGCGCTCGGTGGCCAAGCGCCAGGCCGAGTTTCTTGCCGGTCGACTGTGTGCACGCGCCGCCCTGCAAAGGCTGGATCACCTGGATTGTGTGCCGGCGATTGGCGACGACCGCGCACCGGTGTGGCCGGCGCATATCAGTGGCTCGATCACCCACAGCACCGGGCATGCCGCCGCGATTGTCGGGCACAAGGCGCAATGGCGCGGGCTGGGCATGGATCTGGAAAACATCCTGAGCCTGGAGCGCGCGGAACGCCTGGCCGGGGAAATCCTGACCGCCGATGAACTGCAGCGCATGGCCGCCCTCCCTCGCGAACAGGTCGCCTTGCTGGTGACGCTGACGTTTTCGGCCAAGGAGAGTCTGTTCAAGGCGCTTTATCCGATCGTGCAGAAGCGCTTCTATTTCGAGCATGCCGAGGTGGTGGAGTGGTCAGAGGCCGGTCACCTGCGGCTGCGGCTGCTGACGGATTTGTCCGAAGAGTGGTGCCATGGCAAGGAATTGACGGGGCAGTTTGCGCTGGATGACGGACAGCTGTTGAGCCTGGTGGCGGTAGGCGCCTGATAGGGCGATAGCACTATCAAGGCTTATCCTGGTCTCGCGGCCAACTCAGGCTAAAGCAAGCCCCACCCAAGTTGTTGCTCTTGCTGATCAACGCCCGCCCGCCGTGCCAATAAATGATCCGCCGCACAATCGACAACCCCAACCCATGCCCGCCAGAGGCGCGGGTGCGGCTGTCATCCAGGCGCAGGAACGGCGTGAAAATGCGCTCCCAGGCACTCTCCGGCACACCGGGGCCATCATCTTCCACATCGATACGGCAGCGCACCTGCCCCACCTGGTAACTGATTAAGACCTGGCCCTGGGCGTGGCGCATGGCATTGCTCACCAGGTTTTGCAGGGCGCGGTGCAGATAGCGCGGTTCGGCGTCGACCCAGGCGTCATCCCAATGCGCCGAAGACAGGCAAATGCCCCGACTCACCGCGACTTGAGGGCGCAGTGGCGATAATTCGCCGATGACCTGATCGAGCAGCGCATCGAGGTCGACCCGTTGGAAATTCAGCTCCGGCGCGCCCTGTTCCAGGCGCGCATACGTGAGCATCTCATCCACCAGGCCATCGAGGTCCTGGATATCGCTGTCCATGCCTTCCAGGTATTTGCGCCGGGCGTCAGCGGTGGTCGCGTCGCCGAGCATCTCCAGGCCAAAGCGCAGGCGCGCCACCGGGGTGCGCAGCTCGTGGGACACCGCGCGCACCAGTTCGCGCTGGATGGCGAGCAATTGCTGCAAGTGCTCGGCCATGCCATTGAACGCCGCGGCCAGGCGCCCTACCGAGTCAGCCCCCCGGGCTGGCACGCGCACCTCCAGGTTGCCCTTGGCGATACGCGTCGCGGCCGCTTCCAGGCCTTTGAGGCGCCGCTCCAGCTGACGCACCAATAGATAGACGATCAGGCCAATCAGGCTCAGGCCGATCAAGGCGATCAGGATCAGCCATTGCGCCGGGTAAGGATTCATTTGAAACAGTGGGCCGATTTCCAGCACCCAGGGCGTGCCGACCATGCCGGCGAAGACGCGGATCGAATCGCCGCCCTTGCCCAGGGCCATCACCGTATCGCCTTCCGACACGCGGCGACGCTGGTCTTCGTCCATGTCGGCCTGGTCGAGGGCCATCAGGTGCATCTCGAAGCCAAAACCCTTGGCTTCTTTTATAGCGGCCAGGCGTTGCGGCTGTTCGGCCACCGGGAAGCGCACCAGTTCATCGGCCAGCAGGTAAATCGTCGCACGGGCCAGTTGTTCGCTGATCTGCTGCACTTCGCCGGTCAACACCAGTTGCTCCCGCTCACTGACCAGGCGCAGCACGCGTGCCGCATGGGGGCCGGTCTGTTCTACCAGGACCTGACCGCGTTGCAGGCGATTGCGCTGGCTGAGGTCCAACTGGGCGTCGCTGAGGGTGCGCAATTGCAGCGGGATACCGAGCAGGCGCTCCCACACCGCCAGGGCGCGCTGACGCTCGATGGCGCTCATCGGCTGCAGGTTGTCGCCCATCAGCGCGAAGGTGCCATGGGCCAGGCGCTCGCGGTATTGGCCGCTGCGCACCTCGTTGAGCAGGTGCAAGGCCAGCACGCCGAGCAACGCCACCAGGATCAGCGCCGCACACATGCCGCCATAGATGCGCAGGAAGATCGAGTTCACAGCGGCAGATCAGCGGCGGCTTCGGGGACGAACAGGTAGCCTTTGCTGCGAATGGTCTTGATCAGGCGCGGGTGGATCGGATCGTCGCCGATTTTCGGGCGGATCCGCGAGATGCGCACGTCGATGGAGCGGTCCTGGCCGTCATAGCCGATGCCGCGCAAGGCGATAAAGATTTCTTCGCGGGACAGGATGCGCCCGGCATTCGCCACCAACAGCCACAGCAGGTCGAATTCGGCGCTGGTCAGTTCGATTTCCCCCGCGTGCAACCAGGCTTCGCGCAGGGCGTTATCGACCACCAGCGGGCCGAACTGCAGGCGGCGCTGGTTCTCCACGGCGGCAGGCTCCGCCGGTTCGCTGCGCCGCAGCAGGGCCTGGATGCGGGCCAGCAACAGGCGCGGCCGCACCGGTTTGCACACATAGTCGTCGGCGCCCATGTCCAGGCCGAGCACCTGGTCCATGTCGTCGGTACGCGCGGTGAGCATCAGGATCACGCCATCGTAGCGCTCACGGACCTTGCGGCAGATGCTCAGGCCGTCTTCCCCAGGCAACATCAGGTCGAGGATCACCAGGTCGGGTTGTTCGGCGATGATGCGTGCCGCCGCCAGGGCGCCGTCACTCTCGACCGAAACCCGCAGGCCATTGCTCTCCAGGTAATCACGGGTCAACTCGGCCAATCGCTCGTCATCCTCGACAATCAATACCTGCCAGGCTTCCTGCTCCATGCGTGATCCTCGTTTTTATCAAGGGATTCGTCAGCCAGTGCGGTCAAAGGGGGGAGCGAGATTGCCCGCTCCACCTGTTTGATCTTCGCCCGGCATACCTTATTTGTAATGTTTTGAGGGCATAACAAACCCCGATTGTAGCCATGCCCCAACCCTCAAGCACAAGCCGGGAAATCCATTCGGTGATCGCATTTTTTTGTGATAGGGTTCGCGCCCTCAAAAATCCAATCGGCTGTTTTTATCTTGGAATATTCGGTGACAAACGGCTGAATCCAGCAGTACTGCGGCCTACACGGCTGTTCCACGTTTCATACACATTTTACCCACAGCGTTATCCACAGGTAGTGCGTTGCTAAGCCCCCCAAAACGCATTATCTTGTAGCTCGGCGCTAAAAAAACCCTACATGTAGGGTTTTGAGCGAAAAGACCCAACACAAATCAGACAAGAAACTCAAGCCCTTTCTTGCTCCTGTTTGGTCTAACCAAAGCATTTTTTGAAAGCCCACACCGCGCACGCGGATGGCAACCGTTTCACGCTTCAACAGCGCAAAACGGTACGGGTGTTGCAGCGCTTGAACCGGGCGACTGTCACCCAACAGGAATACGGCCAGAGGCTTTTACGCCTTGAACCGAAGACTTCGGCATGGAAGCGGCGCGAATAGCTCCCTTCCTCCTGTCCCGAAGTTGTTATGCCAGGCCACAGGCCTGTTGTAAGTGCTTCAGGACGGAACGGTGGGCACCGAGATGGTGCCCAAATAAATATAGAATGTGGAGACAACCCCCCATGCAAACCGACACAACTCGCGAGAACCCGCAAGGCTCCGTGCCGCAGGCCGCTGATTCGAACCTGGATCTGTCCGCCACCGCGCCCGGCCAATTGCGTGTGATCAAGCGTAACGGCACTGTCGTTCCTTACACCGATGACAAAATCACCGTCGCCATCACCAAAGCGTTTCTTGCAGTTGAAGGCGGCACCGCTGCCGCTTCGTCGCGCATCCACGACACCGTTGCCCGCCTGACCGAACAAGTCACCGCGACCTTCAAGCGTCGCATGCCATCGGGCGGCACCATCCACATCGAAGAAATCCAGGACCAGGTCGAACTGGCCCTGATGCGTGCCGGCGAGCAGAAAGTCGCCCGCGACTACGTGATCTACCGTGACTCGCGCGCCAAGGAACGTGCCGTACGTTCCCCGGCTGAAGAAGCTGCCGTGCAAGCGCACCCGTCGATCCGCATCACCCTGGCCGACGGCAGCTTTGCCCCACTCGACCTGGGCCGCCTGAACACCATCATCACCGAGGCCTGCGAAGGCCTGGAAGAAGTCGACGGTGACCTGATCCAGCGCGAGACCCTGAAGAACCTGTACGACGGCGTGGCCCTGACCGACGTCAACACCGCCCTGGTGATGACCGCCCGTACCCTGGTTGAACGCGAGCCGAACTACTCGTTCGTGACCGCGCGCCTGCTGATGGACACCCTGCGTGCCGAAGGCCTGGGCTTCCTGAAAGTCGCCGACAGCGCCACCCACCACGAGATGGCCGACCTGTACGCCAAGGCCCTGCCGGCCTACATCGCCAAGGGTATCGAATTCGAATTGCTGAACCCGGTCCTGGCCACCTTCGACCTGGAAAAACTCGGCAAGGCGATCAACCACGAGCGCGACCAGCAGTTCACCTACCTGGGCCTGCAAACCCTGTACGACCGTTACTTCATCCACAAGGACGGTATCCGCTTCGAACTGCCGCAAGTGTTCTTCATGCGCGTGGCCATGGGCCTGGCGATTGAAGAGAAGCAGAAAGAAGACCGCGCCATCGAGTTCTACAACCTGCTGTCGTCCTTCGACTACATGTCGTCGACCCCGACCCTGTTCAACGCCGGTACCCTGCGTCCACAGCTGTCCAGCTGCTACCTGACCACCGTGCCGGATGACCTGTCGGGCATCTACCACGCGATCCACGACAACGCCATGTTGTCCAAATTCGCCGGCGGCCTGGGCAACGACTGGACCCCGGTGCGCGCACTGGGTTCGTACATCAAGGGCACCAACGGCAAGTCCCAGGGCGTTGTACCGTTCCTGAAAGTGGTGAACGACACCGCCGTCGCCGTGAACCAGGGTGGCAAGCGCAAAGGCGCTGTGTGTGCCTACCTGGAAACCTGGCACATGGACATTGAAGAGTTCATCGAGCTGCGCAAGAACACCGGTGATGACCGTCGTCGTACCCACGACATGAACACCGCCAACTGGATCCCTGACCTGTTCATGAAGCGCGTCTTCGATGACGGCAAGTGGACCCTGTTCTCGCCCTCCGAAGTTCCGGACCTGCACGACCTGACCGGCAAGGCCTTCGAAGAGCGCTACGAGTACTACGAAGCCCTCACCGAGTACCCAGGCAAGGTCAAGCTGTTCAAGACCATCCAGGCCAAAGACCTGTGGCGCAAAATGCTCTCCATGCTGTTTGAAACCGGCCACCCATGGCTGACCTTCAAAGACCCGTGCAACCTGCGCAGCCCGCAGCAGCACGTCGGCGTGGTCCACAGCTCGAACCTGTGCACCGAGATCACCTTGAACACCAACAAGGACGAGATCGCCGTTTGCAACCTGGGCTCGATCAACCTGCCGAACCACATCGTCAACGGCAAGCTGGACACCGCCAAGCTGGAACGCACCGTCAACACCGCTGTACGCATGCTCGATAACGTGATCGACATCAACTACTACTCGGTGCCACAGGCGCAGAACTCCAACTTCAAGCACCGTCCGGTTGGCCTGGGCATCATGGGCTTCCAGGATGCGCTGTACCTGCAGCACATTCCTTACGGTTCGGATGCTGCGGTCGAGTTCGCCGACAAGTCCATGGAAGCGGTCAGCTACTACGCGATCCAGGCCTCCTGCGACCTGGCCGACGAGCGCGGTGCCTACGAGACATTCCAGGGTTCGCTGTGGTCCAAAGGCATCCTGCCGCTGGACTCGCAACAGATCCTGATCGAAGCCCGTGGCCAGAAGTACATCGATGTCGACCTGAACGAATCCCTGGACTGGGCGCCGGTACGTGCCCGTGTGCAGAAAGGCATTCGTAACTCCAACATCATGGCCATCGCGCCGACCGCGACCATCGCCAACATCACCGGCGTATCGCAGTCGATCGAACCGACCTACCAGAACCTGTATGTGAAATCGAACCTGTCGGGCGAATTCACCGTGATCAACCCGTACCTGGTTCGCGACCTCAAGGCCCGCGGCCTGTGGGACTCGGTCATGATCAACGACCTGAAGTACTACGACGGTTCGGTGCAGCAGATCGAGCGCATCCCGCAAGAACTCAAAGAGCTCTACGCGACTGCCTTCGAAGTGGACACCAAGTGGATCGTGGATGCCGCCAGCCGTCGCCAGAAGTGGATCGACCAGGCTCAGTCGCTGAACCTGTACATCGCCGGAGCATCGGGCAAGAAGCTCGACGTGACCTACCGCATGGCTTGGTACCGTGGCCTGAAAACCACTTACTACCTCCGTGCCCTGGCCGCGACCAGCACCGAGAAGTCGACCATCAACACCGGCAAGCTGAACGCTGTGTCCAGCGGTAACCACGGTGATGATTCGGTGCTCGCCGCCCCGGCCGGCCCGGCGCCAGTGCCAAAGGCCTGCGCGATTGACGAGCCGGATTGCGAAGCTTGCCAATAAGCTGAGCCCGCCCTGGGGCTAACCCCCAAGGCTGAAAAGCCCCCGATACACTTAACGTGTATCGGGGGCTTTCTTTTGCCCGGTAAAAACCCCGTACGAGACTAGATCAACACGGTAGCTATACCCGATGCAGGCACGCCGCCCCGCTGCCCCCACAACTCAATGCGACCGTTAATCACCGCCATCGAATGACCGTTGTACTCCACTGTCCCGACTTTGCTGTTTCTCAAGTCGGCATCGGTCGCCGGCCTGTAAAGTCCCTTCAATCCCAAGCGGTCCAAGCCTTCCCGGGAGTACTCCCCATCGTTGAGGCTCTTCATGGCAGCCATGAAACTGCCCCCTGCCGTGCCGTCGTTGTTTTCCATCTGGGCCCGCTTGGCACTCGCGGCAAACATGAAGTTGGCAGACGTTATCATCGAAGGATCATCGCCCTCGAATCGGGCCTCCTTTGCCGCCAACTTGAATTCTTCCTTGGAAAAATGAACCTTGTATCCATCGCGCATCGTCACGTCATAGCCATCGCCCGCCTCTTTTACCTCCTTGAATACATCTGTAGGCTCCTTGCCATACCGCATCATGGCGGCCTTAATTGCGGAAACCGTCACACAATTGCCGTCAGGCCCTTGCTTGAAACCCGTCCAGATATTGCCCTGTTCTTTTCCAGTTCCCGGCTTTTGCCCGGGGTTACTGTTATCAGGCTTGTAGTTGAAATAATTCTGCCCTTTTGTGTAAGGCCGATTGCCCATTTGCTCGGCAGGACCAAACCCCGCAGGGTCCACTCTACCGCCGCCCCTACCCCCCCTCCGCCACCTCCCGGCGGTGGCGTGTTCGGTGGTGGGACATCATCCGTATCGGGAAACCACTCCTTCAGCAGCCGCTTGAGAAGCTCAAGGTACTTGCTATCGGATTCTTCGATGAGCTTCTTGAGGATCTCCTTGAATTTTTCATCACCCAAATTCTCACGCAGTTCACTCAATTTGTTGCGCAAGTCCTGGACCGACTGGGTTTTGCCGTCTTTCTCGGCGTCGAACAACTGTTGGAGGAACGACTTGACCGTCGATGCGTGATCCACAGGTTTAACGGGCGGCGAATCACCTCGCGCAACCCCAGCCACAGAGGCGGTACGCCGCGCCCCCGAGGCGGATACTCCTGAACTTCCCATCTTCGGCACTCCCACTGATTGGTGAGCCGACAAGGCTCTTGACCATCAGTGGCAAGACAGAAATGGAGTGTTCCTTCCCCAGAAATTCAACGCGTAACCTGTAGTGTCATGGGTTATTTTCCTACGCCCACAAAAAAGCCCCTCTTACGAGGGGCTTCTTGTCGAGCGCTTTTGCATCAGGTCATCTGAATGATGGTCTGCATGATGGTGCTCTGGGTGGAGATGGTCTTGGCGTTCGCCTGGTAGTTGCTCTGGGCCTTGATCAGGTCCACCAGCTCGTTGGTCAGGTTGACGTTGGAGTTCTCCAGCGAGTTGGCCACGATCGAACCCAAGGTCCCGGCTTGCGGGCTGTCATAACCCGGCTGGCCCGAGGCGAAGGTCTCTCTCCAGGTGGTGCCGCCAGAGGGCTGCAGGCCCTGTTCGTTGTTGAAGCTGGCCAGGGAGATCTGGCCGATAGCCTTGCTCTGCTGGTTGCTGAACGTGGCGAACAGTACACCGCTGCCGTCGATTTTCAGGCCGGTGATCTGGCCGGTGGCGTAGCCATCGGTGACCGGCGGGTTGCGGTAGCTGGCGGAGTTGTACTGGGTGATGTTACCCATGTTGACGGCAATACCGCCGGTGTTGGCAGCAGCACCGTTGTCCTTCCAAACGCCATCGACCAGGCCGCCCGGCTTCCAGTCGTCAATGGTCATGGTAGTGTCCTTGACGTTGGCGCCGACAATTTTTTCGAGCTTGCCAGAGGTATCAAAGGTCAGCGTAGACGGCACTGGGGCAACGGCACCGCTACCGCTGATCGGCGTGCCATCCGGGTTACGGCCGTCAATCAGCGTGTAGGACTGCCAGACGTTGCCATCGGTTTTAACCATGTACTGCACCATCGAGTGGGCGTTGCCCTGGGTATCGTAGAGCGTGGTGGAGTACTGGGTGTTGAAGCTGTCGGTCTTGGTCGGATCGAACGGGTGGTCCGTCTGATTGATCGGCAGGTCCGAAGAGTTCAGGTTACTGGTGGAGTCCACTTTGGTGGACGCCTTCGGCGGCAGGTTCGCCAGGTTCAGTTGCAGGTCGACCAGGCCACCCTTGACGATTTTGCCATCGGCGTCCGCTGCGTAGCCTTGCAGGCGCGAAGTACCGGTGTTGTTAGTGATGTAGCCATCTTTGTCGGCACGGAACGCACCGCTGCGGGTGTATTCCAGCGAGCCGTCGCTGCCCTTCTGCACGAAGAAGCCGCCACCCTGGATCGCCATGTCCAGGATACCGCCGCTGTTGTTGACGTCACCCTGGGTGAACTGCTGCGACACAGCCGCCAGGTTCACACCGTTGCCGATGCTGTTCTGGCCGGTGCCCAGTTTGGAGGCGGCGTAGATGTCCGCGAATTCCGCACGGGACGACTTGAAGCCAGTGGTCGCGACGTTGGCGATGTTGTTGCCGGTCACGTCCAGTTGTTTGTTGGCCGCATAGAGGCCGCTAAGGCCGATATTAAAAGACATGTTTCTCTCCCTCTGCCGTATTTAGCCGGCTCTATGTACCGATAGTCTGAATTTGCGACAGCTTGACGCTGCCCATGCCACCTGCAAGGTTCAACAGCATTTCGCCGCCGGTCTTGCTCAACGTCACGCTGGTCACCGTCGCGGGCAGCGAGGTCGCCAGGGCTACCGAGTCGCCCTTGTCATTTTTGGTGGTGGCCGCGAAGGTGTAGGTACCTGCGGGGGCCACTTCACCTTTGTCGTTCTTGCCGTCCCAGATGAAGTCGGAGTTACCCGCGCTCTGGGCGCCCATGTCGATGGTGCGCACCACGTTGCCATCTTTGTCAGTGATCTTGATGGAGACGTTACCCACCGCAGAGGTCACCGCGACCGAACCGGTCATGCTCTTGCTTGTGTCCACCAGGGCCTTGTCGGTCTGGGTGATGATCGAGCGCCCGACCAGCGACGATGCCTGCAGCGCTTGCGAGGAGCTGAAGTTGCTCGAGATCGCATTCACCGAGTCGTTCAGGGTGTTGATGCCTTCCAGGCTGCTGAACTGCGCCAGCTGGGCCACGAACGCGCCGTTGTCCTGGGGCGACAGCGGGTTCTGGTTTTTCAGCTGGGTCACCAGCAGTTGCAGGAATGCATCCTTGCCCAGCGACTGGTTGCCCGTCGCCGCCTTGGAGGCGTCACCGACGCTGCTGTTATCTGTGGCGGTCTTGACCTTGGAGTTGAAAAGGTCCTGGACTGCCGTGTTGTTTGTCGTATCAACGATGGCCATTAGTGGCGCCCCTTATCACTGACCCAGGGTCAGGACCTTCTGCATCATGGTTTTGGCGGTGTTCATCATTTCCGCGTTGGTCTGGAACGAGCGGCTGGCGGAGATCATGTCTGCCATTTCCTCGACCACATTGACGTTCGGGTAGTAGACGTAGCCTTTTTCGTTCGCCGCCGGGTGATTCGGCTCGTAGCGGGCCTCCAGGTTGCTCTGGTCTTCCACCACACCGAGCACCTGCACGCCGGAACCTGCAGCGCCCTGGTCCTGGAACAGCGAATCGCTGCCGCCGCTCTGGCCGCCCTGGAACATGGTGGCGAACACCGGGTGACGGGCGCGGTAGGTCTGGTCAATGCTCGACGACACGGTCTCGGCGTTGGCGATGTTACTGGCGACGGTGTTCAAACGCGTGGTCTGCGCGCTCATGCCACTGCCGGCAATATTGAAAACACTGGACAGGGACATGGCTTACTCTCCACGCAGGGCTGACATCAGCCCTTTGAATTTACTGTTGAGCAGGGTGAAGCTGGCCTGGAAGTTCACCGAGTTCTCGGCGTAGGCCGATTGCTCCAGCTGGGCGTCGACGGTGTTCTGGTCGATCGATGGCTGCATCGGCGTGCGATACAGCAGCGACTCGTCACCATTGCCCAGGCCTTGCGCTTCGATATGACGGCTGTTGGTCATATTCAAGGCGAAGGTGCCGTTCTTGGTCTTGTCCTGCTGTGCGGCGAGCACGGCGGAGAAGTCCAGGTCCCGAGCCTTGTAGTTCGGGGTGTCGGCGTTGGCAATGTTGTTGGCCAGGACTTCGGCACGCTGGGCGCGGAAGCCCAGGGCTTGTTCGTGGATACCGAGCGCTTTATCGAAGCTGATGCTCATGGCGGAAACCTTTAGGCTGACCTGCTGTTCGTTAACAGGGTTATAGCAAGGCTCATGCCAATAATTGAAAGCCCCTTAAATCAAGGGTTTAGAGGAAGGTTGCCGGTGGCAACAGCGCAAAAGCGGCAATGGATTTCCGCGAAGCGTCAGGAAAGCGGCAATGAGCATTGCCGTTTTTGCAGGGCCGAACAGCCGGGCGGTCAAAAAGCCGCCCGTGCACTGCGTGTCTGCGAGGCTTGGAGATACCCCGCGCGCGCAATGCGGCAAGCAGTGATCAAGTCAAAACCAGTACATTGTCCGACCACTGGTTGCCGTTGGTGTCTGTGATTTTTCCGTGTGTAACAAGATTCCCCCTTTTTCCCCAGCGCTCTTCGACGCCCGCAATCACGGCCATCGAATGCCCCGTACCTGCTCCCCCAACATCTTTTTCTATAATGCCCACGCTGCCATTTCTCAATTCCTCAACGGTTCCTTTCCTGTAAAGCCCCTTGAAGCCCAGTCGGTCGAAAAGATCCTTGGTATATTCGCCGTTTTTCAGAGACGCCAGGGCTTTGGTGAAGTTTCCTTTCGAGCCTTCGTGATTATCGTACTCAGCCTGCTTGGCAGCGACTGCATACGCAAAGGCCGCGTTATCGCGCGCAATAGGGTCACTGCCGTCAATCCCCGCGTCCTTCCTAACCTGCATATACTCCTCGTGGGTAAACTCCACGACCTTCCCATCGCGCTTGGTAACGCGATACCTGTCGCCGAGATCTTCCACCTTCGAAAAGAGGTCAGTTGGTTTCGAACCATAACGCGCGCTCAATGCCTTAATGCCTGAGATAGTGGCGCAGTTGCCATTTTGGCTCTGAAAAAACCCTCCAAAAATATCCTTTGCCTTGTTCCAGATTCCCCCACGCGCTTTACCAGGGAGGATAGCCGCGGGCGCGTCAGCAATTGAAGAGGATAGGCCGTTAGACAAATAGGCCCCGTAGCTATAGGGCTGCTGAGATGAACCATATTCGCTTGGGGAAAAATTGATGACTGGCGGCCTGGCGTCCTGAACGCCAAACACAGGCCCCGAACCAGTTTGTTGTGTTGCTGAACGCGCTACACGCGCAGCGGAAGGCTGTTGTTGAACAGCAGGATCAAAACCAGACCGTGCCGCAACGCGAGACTCCACCCAAATATTGTCCATAGACCTTCCCTCTACTATGAGCCGAAGAGGAATATTCAATCCCACTCGCACATCTGAAGTTTTGGAGGCGTAGGCACTTCACCCCCTTCCACAGGTTCGTGGAAAATGGCGAAACATGAGTTCCGGAAGGCTTACGCTCACCCGGGTATTCAGACTTGGCGCACAAAAAAAGAGAGCCCTTTGCGGGGCTCCCTTTTTTGTCGAAGCACACTTCAAGCCGTCACTTGGCCTGGTAGATGATCCCAGGACTGCACTGCACCATCTGGTAATGATCGGGCAGGCCGTTCAGCGCTTCGGATGCGCCGAGGAACAGATAGCCACCGCGCTTGAGCGTGCCGTGGATGCGCAACAGGATGTCTTTCTTCACTTCGGCCGAGAAGTAGATCAGCACGTTGCGGCAGAACACCATGTCGAACTTGCCCAGGCTGGCGTAGCTGTCGAGCAGGTTGAACGAGCGAAACTCCACGCGGCTCTTGATCGGTGCCTTGACCGCCCAACGCCCGGCCCCTTTCGGGTCGAAGTAACGTTGCAGGCGCTCCTGGGACAAGCCACGGCCCAGGGCCAGGCTGTCGTACTCGCCGGTCTTGCAGTTGGTGAGCATGGTGCCGGACAGATCAGTGGCGACAATTTGCGCACCGGCCTTGAGCTGGCCCATGTTTGTCCGCTCGAACTCATCGATGGACATCGAGATCGAGTACGGTTCCTGCCCCGAGGAGCAGGCCGCCGACCAGATGCGCAGGCGCTGGCCCGGGCTGGCCTTGATGGCTTCCGGCAGCACCTTGCTCTTGAGCACTTCAAACGGATAGGTGTCGCGAAACCACAAGGTTTCGTTGGTGGTCATGGCATCGACCACCATTTCCTTGAGCCCGCTGCGCGGCTGGCCCTGGATGCGCTGGACCAACTCGCCCAGCGACTTGATGCCCTGCTGTTCCATCAGTTTGTTGAGACGGCTGGATACCAGGTACTGCTTGTTCTCACCGAGCAATATGCCACAGGCTTTTTCCAGGAAGACCCGGAACTGTTCGAAATCCAAATTACCCGTAGACAATGATACCGCCTCTTAAATCGTGTGACCGCCAGGGGACATCCCCTAGCCGTGATCTGCTGCCTTGATCCGGTCGACTACCCGGGCTGCCAGGTCATCAGGGCGGAATTTGGCCAGGAAGTCATCGGCACCGACCTTCTTGACCATCGCCTGATTGAATACACCCGACAACGAAGTATGCAGGATGATATGCAATTTTTGCATGCGTGGGTCATTGCGTATCTCGGCCGTGAGGGTGTAGCCGTCCATTTCCGGCATCTCGATGTCAGAGATCATCATCAAGAATTCTTCTTCCGGCTTCTTGCCTTCGTCCACCAGCTTGCGCAGGTAATCCAGCGCCTGGCGACCATCATTGAGCGCCACCACTTCCACACCGACGGTCTGCAGGCAACGGGTCACCTGCTTGCGCGCCACCGAGGAGTCGTCCACCGTCAGCACACGCAAGGAAATCGCCTTGTGTGCCGTCTCGGCGTCCACCACGCCCACGGAAATCGATTCCGAGGTCGGCGCCACTTCGGCGAGGATCTTCTCCACGTCGATGATTTCCACCAACTGGTTATCGACCCGCGTCACCGCCGTGAGGTAGTGATCCCGGCCAGTGCCCTTGGGCGGCGGATGGATCTCTTCCCAGTTCATATTGACGATGCGCTCCACCGAGCGCACCAGGAAACCCTGGGTCTTGGTGTTGTACTCGGTAATGATCACGAACGGATTCTCGCGGTCCTGCAGGGCCGGCGAACCGGTGGCCAGCGCCAGGTCGAGAATCGGGATGGTCGCGCCGCGGATGTTGGCGACGCCGCACACCACGGGACTGGACTTGGGCATGATCGTCAGCTTGGGGCACTGCAACACTTCGCGCACCTTGAACACGTTGATGCCATACAACTGTTTGCCATCCAGGCGAAAAAGCAACAACTCCAGGCGATTCTGCCCCACCAGCTGTGTCCGCTGGTTTACTGAATCCATTACTCCTGCCATGCCTTTACTCCTACGCTAAAACCTTTGGCCTGTTCCCTAAAGGGCAGACGCGCACCCAACACTAAACGGCACGGGCTTTGCAATTTACAGATCATGGATATTAAAACGACAGTTTCCCGACGCCCCGGCTTCCCACGGTACTGCAGATTGCTCTGCGTCTCGATGGCATTGCTCGCCTTGAGCCTGGGAACCACGGCCCGCGCCGATAACGTCACCTTGCCTGATCTACTTATCGGCGTCACTCAGGGCTTTCTTGAGTTCACTGTAGAAGATTATCTGGCGACCACCCAGACACCCGGGCGTTATGAAATCCAGGTCAGCCAGCTCGATCCACGCCTGCGCATGCCAATGTGCGACAAGGAATTGACAGCCACCCTGGAAAGTCCCGCCCAGCCCATCGGCCGCGTGACGGTGAAAGTTCGCTGCGAAGGCGCCTCGCCCTGGACCGTGTTCGTGCCGGCGCAGGTCAAATTGTTCCGCGATGTGGTGGTGGTGGCCCGCCCGCTGAAACGCACCGGCATCATCGGTTTCGAGGACGTTGTCCTGCGCGAACGCGACATCAGCATGATCAATCAGGGCTACCTGACCTCCCTCGACCAGGCCGTCGGACAGAAATTGACCCGACCAGTGGTCACCGACCAGGTCATTACCCTGGTGCACCTGGAGCAGGCGGAGGTGATCCGCAAGGGCGATCAGGTGGTAATTTCCGCCAGCAGCGGCGCGCTGCAGGTAAAGATGCCAGGCGAGGCGCTGTCCAATGGCGGCATGAGCGAGCAGATCCGGGTGAAGAACCTCAACTCGAACCGGGTGATCAAGGCGCGGGTGACGGCACCAGGCCAAGTGGAGGTGGCTTTATAGACCGCTGGTATCGGACGCCGGCTTTTCCTACACTGTGGGTTGGGTGCCGGCCTGTGCAGTTTATTGTCAATTGCGCCTAAAGTTTGTCCGGGTATGGCCGAAAACATGGCAAGCGTCCAAATACCCAGAGGTTTTTTATCATGGTCATCGATTTCAGTCGTTTGAATAACACCCCGGCAACGTCAGGCCCTACGCGTACCAGCGGTACCAAGGACAGCGTAGAAGCCAAGGCCCAGCCACTGCCCGCGAAGGCAGAGCAGGCGAGCGCCAGCCAGAGCGGGGAATCCGTACACCTGAGCAATGAGGCTCAACAGTTGCAGAAGGTCACTGACTCGCTGCGCGATCAACCGGTAGTCAATAAAGCCCGTGTGGCCGAATTGAAACAGGCAATCGCCGATGGCAGCTATAAAGTCGACAGCAACCGTGTAGCCAGCAAGCTGCTTAATTTCGAAGCCGAGCGCTAGGCACAGGCCTGCGCCGGGCTTTTGGACGCTTAAACCCCAAGGCCAGCCATGCATCACGACGAACATTTGCTTCAACTGATCATTGATGATCTAGCGCCGACGCAACACTTGCTCGAGCTGCTGAAAGAAGAATCCCTGGCACTCTTCGGCCGGGACATGCCCTTGCTGGAAGAAATTCTGGCGCGCAAACAATCGCTGATTGTCCTGCTGGAACAGCACGGCAAAAAACGCAGCGAAATCCTCATCAGCCTCGGCCTGCCGGCAGACCATGATGGCCTGGCACAATTGGCCAGCCACTCCTCGGTCGGCGATCAATTGCTGGCCCAGAGCAAAGAACTCAATCAATTGCTCGCCCAGTGCCAGGAAGCCAACCTGCTCAACGGTCAGTCGATCCAGCTTCAGCAAGCTACGACCGCCAACCAGTTGCGTATACTTCACGGCGGTGAGCCTCCGGCGCTTTACAACGCTCAGGGATCCACCTCGCGCCTGGTCAAGCCAAGCACCCGCAGCCAAGCCTGATGCCCGTTTACCGCGCGGCCTATCCAAGTCGCGCCACATACTGGCAAAATGCCTGCTCTTGCGTGTAGTCGTATTTTGTCTGGAGATGGAAGAACCGTGTTCAACGCCCTTAATGCGGAAGATGCCCCGCAGCCACCCAAGGTCCTCACCACGCCTCTGGAAATCGCCGGCACCTTGCGGATGCTGCAAGAAAGCCATGACCCGCTGATCATCACCTTCCACGAACGCAGCCAACGCTTCCAGAGTTACCTGGTGGATGTCGACCGCGAGGGCGGCACCCTGGCCCTGGATGAAATGATCCCGCGTGACGGCGAACGCCACCTGGAAAACGGTGAGCCGTTCCGCATCGAAGGCTTCCACGACGGCGTGCGCGTTGCGTGGGAAAGCAACGGCGCCATGAGCATCAGCGAAAAGGACGGCCACCGCATCTACACCGGCAGCTTGCCCGACGAGGTGGTTTACCATCAGCGTCGCAATGCTTTCCGGGCCGCCTTGAAGCTGGCCCAACTGGTCAACATCGAACTGGGCGGGGAGAAACTCAAGGCGCCGATCAGTGGCAAATTGCTGGATATTTCCGCCACCGGCTGCAAACTGCGCTTTGAAGGCGATATTTCCGAGCGCCTGCAACTGGGCCAGGTCTACGACCGCTTCATCGCCGCCCTGCCCTTTGGCAGCATGACCACCTCGGTCGAGCTGCGTTACCTGCACTTCGAAGAGAAGATCAACACCACCTTCGCCGGCGTGCGTTTTCACAACATGAGTGGCTTGGTGCAGCGCCAGGTCGAGCGTTTCGTCTACCAACTGCAACGCGAAGCACGCCGCTTCGACAAAGACGACGACTTTTAAAGCTTGGCGTCATAAAAAACGGGCAGATCCTGAGGGGATCTGCCCGTTTTTTGTTTTCAGGGGCGTGCCCTGCTCAAATCATGGGGATGCTCGTCCGGGTCGAGCGGATCGACTGGCGCCTCGACCACCGGCTCATCAGCGGGAGACTCGGGCTCGATTTCAGGCTCTGGTTCAGGTACGGATACCTGCATCTGCTCCTGCACCACTTGCTCATCCACCCGCGGATCAAGGGCAGCCACCAATGGCGAGCTGGACATGCTGTCGGGCATCGCCACGTGGTGCAAGGGTGCGTCGTCCACCTGGTGCAGGTTGGTCACGGCTTTCGGCCGGATACGCCATACCAGGATCAGCGCACACAGGCTGAAAAACGCGTACAGCATGTGGCTGCCGAACATCTTCATCACCACACCCGCCAGCAGCGGCCCGACACTGGCGCCGACGCCGTAGGTCACCAGCAACATGGCGGTGAGCGACACGCGACGATCGCCTTCCACATGGTCATTGGAGAACGCCACGGCCAGCGGGTACAGGCAGAACTGCACCAGGGAACACACGAAGCCTGCCACGAACAGCACTTCCAGCGGCACCTGGGTCATTACCGCCAAGGGCAACGCCGCCACCGCCAGGCACAACGCAAAGCAACGGATCAACAGCGCGCGGTCGTAGCGGTCCGACAGCCAACCCAGCGGCCACTGCACCACCAGGCCGGCAAAAATGCAGCTACCCATGAACAGGCCCACCTGCTCTGTCGTCAGCCCTTGCTGAGAGGCATAGAGCGGCGCCAGGCCGTAGAACGAACCGACGATCAACCCGGCGCCGAGCACGGTACTCAGCGACTGCGGCACGCGCTTGATAAAGAAGCGCGGCTCCATCGGCGCCGGATGCAGGGGCGCCGGGTGAATGCGGCGAGTCATGGCCACCGGCACCAGGCACAAGGCAAAACACAGCGCGACCAGCATCAGCAATTCGAGGCCGAGCTGCGGGTGCATGACCAGGATCAGTTGACCGAGGACCAGCCCCAGATACGACGCGATCATATAGCCGCTGAACACCACGCCACGCTGCTTGGCGTCCGCCTGCTCGTTGAGCCAGCTCTCGATGACCATGTACTGGCACATCATCCCCAGGCCCACGATCGTACGCAGCACGATCCAGGCCGGCAGCCAATCGATCAAGCCATGGCCCAGCACCGCCGCCCCAACGATCCCGGCACAGGTGGCATAGGCACGGATATGCCCGACCCGGCCAATCAGGCGATGCCCGATCTTGCCGCCCAGCACCAGGCCAAAGTAGTTGGCTGCCATCAACGCACCCACCCACAGGCTGTCGACATGGTCGGCCGCCAGGCGCAGGGCCAGGTAAGTACTGAGCAGGCCGGAGCCGATCAGCATCATCAAGGAGGCGAAATAAAGGGCTCGAAAAGATTTCCAGATCTGGCGCATCGGCGTTCCGAGCGGCTCCTTGCGGTAAGAGACAGGGCTATCGGCATGATAGTCCGGGGTTGCAGGTTCCGGACAGGCGAAAGGCGCTGTTTCCGGGGATTATTTTGCTTCACGGTTCAGACGCTGCCGGAGGGTATGCAAGGTACAGCGTTGCGAAAAATAGCCGGCGGCACCTGCTGTGAACCTCGATCGGCGGCAAGGTTCGACTCAAGTGTGAAAAGCCCCGGCGCGCACAAAAAAGCCCCGCCAGCAGGTGCTGTACGGGGCTTGTTTGTGAACTGCGAATATGGTGTCCCAGGGCCGGTTCGAACGGCCAACCTTCCCCTTAGGAGGGGGATGCTCTATCCAATTGAGCTACTGGGACCAATGACATCCATCAGGCCAGGGGCGCTGCGACGGACGGCGTGCATGTTAACGGCCGAGGTAGGTTTTGTCATGTCGTCCGTTGGCTTTTTGAATGTAGGCCAATCCTTGCCTGGCGCAATGCAGTTTCGGCCCGTAAACACGGGCACTTGGGCGCCATCGTGCAAAATGCACTCCCTCAAAATGCCAGCATTGCAAATTGCAACCTTCCAGCGTTTTAAAGTAGACTCAAGCCATTGATTTTATTGAAATAATAGATTGGCACGAGACCTGCAATACTTCTCCTATAAACCCCTTCAGCCACGGCGTTAAGCGGAGAACATGACCATGAACAGTGCCCTTCTGTTAGCCCTCAACACCGTAGCCCTGGCTGCACTGGTGATGTTTCATTTCCAATCGACCGGCAGCAACGACCCGGCCCAGATCAACCAGGCGGTGCCACACCATCTGCAGCAACGTCCGCAATTGGCGGTGATGACACCCAACGCGCAATCGCCAGTGCGCCTGACCCAAGGCACCCAAGCGGCGCCTGCCTCCGAACACTGGGTTTTCTAAGGAAACAACTGATGACCAAATCTGCCTGGCTGTTCCTTTGCTTGACCGTCGCCACTGGCATCCTGGGTCTGGGTGCCGAGTCCCAGGACGGGCAAACCACCGCCTTTGTTGCGGCTGGCATCTGCGCAAGCCTGCTGCTGCTGACGCTCATCGTCGGCCGCAAAATCAAGTTTGACCCGGTTCTACGCTGACCCCCTCTCGCATCACCCCCCGCCTACCTTATGTCGCCTCGTCCTAGTAAATCGGCAAATTGCCACTAGTCTTAAAGATAAGGGCAAAAGGCCACTTTGCTATACGATGTGCGGCCTTAAACCCTGTGGTGGCCTGGACTTACGGGAAGTTCCCTGGCGGGATCACTCGTGCAGAAGTTTTCCAACCAGTCCGCAAAAATGCAAATGAGTGCTGGCATAAAGCCTTTAGGCAGTTCAATATTTGTCACAGAATTGACGCCAAGGAAATGTCAAATCTGAGGCATGATGCGGCCTCTTTGCAATTAGGGTTGAACTTTGGTCGTGAGTCTTGTCTTAACACTCATCTTGCGGCCAATTCCAAAAACCGCTCCCCTGAACTAACCGGTTAAATATATGCGCCCATTGAAACAGGCAATTTATTCCAGCCGTACGGCTGACAAGTTCGTCGTACGTCTGCCAGACGGAATGCGGGAACGCATTGCCGAGGTGGCTCGCAATCATCACCGCAGCATGAACTCCGAAATCATCGCGCGCCTGGAACAGAGCCTCATTCAGGAAGGTGCGTTGGGCGACGAGTTGAGCATGCGCCTGGACAGCCCCGAGCTGTCGCTGCACGAACGCGAACTGCTGCAGCGTTTTCGTCAGCTCTCCCACCGCCAGCAAAATGCTCTCGTCTCGCTTATCGCGCACGACGTTGAGGCGGCCGCAGAAGCCAATTAAGTTACAAATGAAAGCCGAAGCCAGCCATGTGCTGGCTTTTTTTTGCCTGGAATTTGTGCAGGAGCGCGCTTGGTGGCGATTCAGGCGATGCGGCCCGTGAAGGCAATCGCTGGCAAGCCAGCTCCTACAGGGGAGCCGGCGTGCCTTGGAGGATCAGAGCAGGAAGATGGTTGCCAGGCCCAGGAAGATGAAGAAGCCACCACTGTCGGTCATGGCGGTAATCATCACGCTGGCACCCATCGCAGGGTCGCGCCCCAGGCGCGCCAGGGTCATGGGGATCAACACCCCCATCAACGCAGCCAGCAGCAGGTTGAGGGTCATGGCTGCGGTCATCACCACGCCCAGTGACCAACTGCCATACAGCAAGTAAGCGACAATACCGATCACGCCGCCCCACACCACGCCGTTGATCAGCGCCACGGCCAGCTCCTTGCGCATCAGCCGCGAGGTGTTACCGGTATTGACCTGGTCGAGCGCCATGGCGCGTACGATCATGGTGATGGTCTGGTTGCCGGAGTTGCCACCAATCCCCGCCACGATCGGCATCAATGCCGCCAAAGCCACCAGCTTCTCGATAGAGCCCTCAAACAGCCCGATCACCCGCGACGCGATGAAGGCCGTGATCAGGTTGACGGCCAGCCAGGCCCAGCGGTTGCGCAACGAACGCCAGACTGACGCAAAAATATCTTCCTCTTCACGCAGACCCGCCATGTTGAGGACTTCGGTTTCGCTCTCTTCACGAATCAGGTCGACCATTTCATCGATGGTCAGACGGCCGATCAGCTTGCCGTTCTTGTCGACCACTGGAGCGGAGATCAAGTCATAACGCTCGAACGCCTGCGCGGCGTCATAGGCGTCTTCGTCCGGGTGAAAGCTCACCGGGTCGCTGGCCATCACATCGGCAACTTTCTTCTCGGGGTCGTTGACCAGCAGGCGCTTGATCGGCAACACGCCCTTGAGGATGCCTTCGTAGTCGACCACAAACAATTTGTCGGTATGGCCGGGCAACTCTTTCAACCGGCGCAGGTAGCGCAGGACCACTTCCAGGCTGACGTCTTCGCGGATGGTGACCATCTCGAAGTCCATCAGGGCGCCGACCTGATCCTCGTCATAGGACAACGCGGAGCGCACGCGCTCACGCTGCTGGCCATCGAGGGCTTCCATCAGCTCATGGACAACATCACGGGGCAGCTCAGGGGCCAGGTCGGCCAACTCATCAGCGTCCATCTCCTTGGCCGCGGCCAGGAGCTCGTGATCGTCCATGTCGGCGATCAGGGTTTCACGGACCGAGTCGGAGACTTCAAGCAGGATGTCGCCGTCACGGTCGGCCTTGACCAACTGCCAGAGGGTCAGTCGATCATCCAGCGGCAAGGCTTCGAGAATATAGGCGACGTCGGCGGAGTGCAGGTCATCGAGCTTGCGTTGCAGCTCGACGAGGTTTTGCCGGTGGACGAGGTTTTCAACGCGGTCGCGGTTAGGGCCATCCTGGCGGTGCGTGAGTTCTTCGACCACACGCTGGCGCTGCAGCAGCTCGATGACTTGAGCCAGGCGATCCTGCAGGCTTTCTTGAGTTTTCTTTACTTCTACTTCGGTCATAGGCGAACTCCACTCCCAGCAGCGGGGCACGCCGGAAGGATCAATCAGTCAATTCATGATTGGTAAAACGGGGTACTGAGTAACTACTGGGTAAGTCCATGGAGGTATTCCACAAGCCCCGGCGGGGCTGACGGGCGCAATGATACACCGTGCGCTCGCTTTTAACGTTAAAAAACTGGAAAGAACAAGCGCTTGCGAGCCAAAGCTGAGCATTGGCCGCATCTATGAACTGCGACGACGCAGCCCGGAAGGAAAACACAGGAAGCAGCAGAAAAAGATAAAATCCGACACAAATCCCAGACGGCAAAAAGCCCGCACTAGGCGGGCTTTTTGTTTGTATGGTGCACTCGACAGGATTCGAACCTGTGACCGCTCGGTTCGTAGCCGAGTACTCTATCCAGCTGAGCTACGAGTGCAGATTGTGTTTTTAGACCAGATCACAACTGGTTGAAGCCGAGCTACCTGCATTGCTGCAACTAACTCTTAAATGGTGCACTCGACAGGATTCGAACCTGTGACCGCTCGGTTCGTAGCCGAGTACTCTATCCAGCTGAGCTACGAGTGCATTTGTTGCCGCGCATTATAGGCCGTTCAATCTCTATGTAAAGCTATTTTTTCGTTTAGTTTCAACAACTTAGCGAAAAAACCAGATTGCAACGTACTAAGCAAATAATGGCGGAGAACGGGGGATTCGAACCCCCGACACCCTTTTGAGGTGTACTCCCTTAGCAGGGGAGCGCCTTCGGCCACTCGGCCAGCTCTCCGCAACACGGGGCGTATATTAACCACGTTCATCCCCGTTTGCAAACATAAAAAACGATAAAAATTAAAGGCTTGGTTCTTCGTCCTTCTCTTTCTTGATCCGCAGGTAAATTTCCTCGCGGTGTACCGCTACCTCTTTCGGAGCGTTAACCCCGATACGCACTTGATTGCCTTTGACGCCGAGCACGGTCACGGTGATTTCGCCATCACCGATAATCAGGCTTTCTGCGCACCGACGAGTCAGAATCAGCATACCTTTCTCCTCACGCATTTCAGTTCAGGAACAACAGTCTGCAAAAAAAAGGCGTTCGACCTACGACCTGACAGTCATAGCCCTAACGACCTAAGTATTGTCGAGCGCACACAAAAGACCATGCGCCCTACAAAAAAATGAAAGGCGCGGTAACCGCGCCTTCCTGGCAGTGCATCACTCGCCCTGTCGGGCCGGAGCGTCCAGCTCAAAAGCGGTGTGCAGCGCGCGTACAGCCAGTTCCAGGTACTTCTCTTCGATCACCACCGAGACTTTGATTTCCGAGGTGGAGATCATCTGGATGTTGATGCTTTCCTTGGCCAGGGCCTCGAACATGCGGCTGGCAACGCCGGCATGGGAACGCATGCCCACGCCCACGATCGACACCTTGGCAATCTTGGTATCGCCAACCACTTCGCGAGCGCCAATCTCTTTGGCCGTGTTCTGCAGGATCCGCTCCGCCGCATCGTACTCGTTGCGGTGCACGGTGAACGTGAAATCGGTGGTGTTATCGTGCGAAACGTTCTGCACGATCATGTCGACTTCAATGTTCGCGCCGCTGATAGGGCCCAGGATCTTGAATGCCACGCCCGGGGTGTCTGGCACGCCACGGATCGTCAGCTTGGCTTCATCGCGGTTGAAAGCGATGCCGGAAATGATCGGCTGTTCCATGGATTCCTCTTCATCAATAGTAATGAGGGTGCCCGGACCCTCTTTGAAGCTGTGCAATACGCGCAGCGGAACGTTGTACTTGCCGGCGAATTCCACCGCACGGATCTGCAGCACCTTGGAACCGAGGCTGGCCATTTCCAGCATCTCTTCGAAGGTAATCTTGTCCAGGCGCTGGGCCACGGACACCACACGCGGGTCGGTGGTATAGACGCCATCCACATCGGTGTAGATCTGGCACTCATCGGCCTTCAGGGCCGCTGCCAGCGCCACGCCAGTGGTGTCCGAACCGCCACGCCCGAGGGTGGTGATGTTGCCCTGCTCGTCCACACCCTGGAAGCCCGCTACAACTACCACGCGGCCGGCTTTCAGATCACTGCGGATTTTCTGATCGTCAATCTGCAGGATGCGCGCCTTGGTGTGCGCGCTGTCGGTGAGGATGCGCACCTGGCTGCCCGTGTAGGACACCGCTGGCACGCCACGCTTGTTCAGCGCCATGGCCAACAGGGCAATGGTCACCTGCTCGCCGGTGGACACGATCACATCCAGCTCACGCGGCAGCGGTTGCTGGTCGCCGCTGATTGCCTTGGCCAGATCGATCAGGCGATTGGTCTCGCCGCTCATGGCCGACAGCACCACCACCAGGTCATCGCCGGCGTCGCGGAATTTCTTAACCTTGTCGGCCACCTGCTCGATTCTTTCGACAGAGCCGACCGAGGTGCCTCCAAATTTCTGTACGATCAAAGCCATTTCCAAGCCGCCTCAGCCCGTAAAGGGGCGCCTATTATCCAATCCATCCGCACTGCACCCGCCCGCGACTAGACCACGGGCGGGTTAACAGCGCCTTAAATACCTGCCTCGACAAACGGCACGGTCAGGGCCAGGGCCGCGTCCAGGGCACCGGCGTCTACACCACCGCCTTGCGCCATGTCCGGACGACCACCGCCCTTCCCGCCCACTGCCGCGGCGGCTTGCTTCATCAAATCACCGGCCTTGAGTTGGCCAGTCAGGTCCTTGGTTACACCGGCAACCAGAACGACCTTATCCTCATGGACACTGCCGAGCAGGATCACTGCGCGGCCGAGCTTGTTCTTCAACTGATCGACCAGCGCCAACAGCGCCTTGCCGTCCTGACCGTCCAGGCGTGCGGCCAGCACTTTCACATCCTTGACGTCCACGGCGGCGGCTGACAGATCGTCGCCCGCGGCACTGGCGGCCTTGGCCTGCAACTGCTCCAGCTGTTTCTCCAGCGCACGGTTGCGCTCCAGCACGGCGGACAGCTTGTCGATCAGGTTGTCGCGGCTGCCCTTGACCAGGGTGGCCGCTTCCTTGAGTTGTTCTTCAGCGGCATTGAGGTAGGCCAGGGCCGCAGCACCGGTTACCGCCTCGATGCGGCGCACGCCCGAGGCCACGCCGCCTTCGCTGATGATTTTCAGCAGGCCGATGTCGCCGGTACGGTTGGCGTGGATACCGCCACACAGTTCCACCGAGAAACTGCCGCCCATGCTCAGCACGCGCACGTTGTCGCCGTACTTCTCGCCAAACAGCGCCATGGCGCCCTTGGCCTTGGCGGTCTCGATGTCGGTTTCTTCGGTTTCCACAGGGCTGTTCTTGCGAATCTCGGCGTTGACGATGTCTTCCAGGGCCTTGATCTGCTCAGGCTTGATCGCTTCAAAGTGGCTGAAGTCGAAGCGCAGGCGCTGACTGTCGACCAGCGAACCCTTCTGCTGAACGTGCTCGCCCAATACCTGGCGCAGCGCGGCGTGCAGCAGGTGGGTCGCCGAGTGGTTCAACGAGGTCGCGTGGCGCACGTCGGCGTCCACCTGGGTCTCCACCGGCGCACCGACGGTCAGGTTGCCCGAGGCCAGCACACCGTGGTGCAGGAAGGCGCCGCCAGTCTTGGTGGTGTCACGCACGTCAAAACGGCCGTTCGCAGCGTTGAGGAAACCGCAGTCGCCAATCTGGCCGCCGGATTCGGCGTAGAACGGCGTCTGGTCGAGCACGACCACGCCCTCGTCACCTTCATTCAACACGTCGACCGACTGGCCTTCCTTATACAGGGCAACCACTTTGGCCGCGCCACTGGTGGCCTTGTAGCCGGTGAATTCGGTGGCCACGTCAACCTTGACCAGGCTGTTGTAGTCCATGCCGAACGAGCTGGCGGAACGTGCACGCACACGCTGGGCTTCCATCTCGCGCTCGAAACCTGCCTCGTCGAGGGTCAGGTTGCGCTCACGGGCGATGTCGCCGGTCAGGTCCATCGGGAAACCGTAGGTGTCGTAGAGCTTGAACACCACGTCGCCCGGCACCACGCTGCCCTGCAGGTTGGCGAGGTCTTGCTCGAGGATTTTCAGGCCCTGCTCCAGGGTCTTGGCGAATTGCTCTTCTTCGGCCTTGAGCACGCGCTCGATGTGCGCCTGGTTCTGCTTGAGTTCCGGGAACGCATCGCCCATCTCGGCGACCAGGGCCGCGACGATCTGATAGAAGAAGCTGCCGCTGGCGCCCAACTTGTTGCCGTGACGGCAGGCGCGACGAATGATGCGACGCAGCACGTAGCCACGGCCTTCGTTGGACGGCAGCACGCCGTCGGCAATCAGGAAGCCGCAGGAACGGATATGGTCAGCCACCACTTTGAGCGATGCCTGCTCTTCATTGGCGCAACCGATCGCCTTGGCGGCAGCCGCCAGCAGGCTCTGGAACAGGTCGATTTCGTAGTTGGAATGAACGTGCTGCATCACCGCACTGATCCGCTCCAGGCCCATGCCGGTGTCTACCGACGGCGCTGGCAGCGGATGCAACACGCCGTCGGCGGTGCGGTTGAACTGCATGAACACGTTGTTCCAGATCTCGATGTAACGGTCGCCATCTTCTTCTGGCGAGCCCGGTGGGCCACCCCAGATGTCGGCGCCGTGGTCGTAGAAGATCTCGGTGCAGGGGCCGCATGGGCCGGTATCGCCCATGGTCCAGAAGTTGTCGGAGGCGTACGGTGCGCCTTTGTTGTCGCCGATACGCACCATGCGCTCGGGCGGCACGCCGACTTCCTTGGTCCAGATGTCGTAGGCTTCGTCATCGCTGGCGTAGACGGTGACCCAGAGCTTTTCCTTCGGCAGTTTCAGTACGCCGGTGAGGAAGGTCCAGGCGAAGTTGATCGCGTCCTGCTTGAAATAATCGCCAAAGCTGAAGTTGCCGAGCATTTCGAAAAAGGTGTGGTGACGGGCGGTGTAGCCGACGTTTTCCAGGTCGTTGTGCTTACCACCGGCGCGCACGCACTTCTGGCTGCTGACGGCGCGGGTGTAGGCGCGCTTTTCCTGGCCCAGGAAGCAGTCCTTGAACTGGTTCATCCCCGCGTTAGTGAACAGCAGGGTGGGGTCATTGCCTGGGATCAAGGAGCTGGAGGCGACACGGGTGTGACCTTGCTCTTCGAAGAAGCGAAGGAAGGCTTCACGGATTTCTGCGCTTTTCATTAGGTTCTTCCACGGAGGCTGCGGCCAAAGGCCAGTGCGCAACATCATCAGACGAAGCGACGGCAAAGGGCCGCATTATATCGGCCCTTTGCCGGTGGTACAGCGTGTTTATGCGATAGAGCGGCTCAATTAGACGGTCTGCACGGTCATTTGCGTGAGAATTCGACGAATGTCTCCAGCACTTGCTCGATCTGCGCCCGGCTGACGTCCAGGTGCGTGACCATGCGCAAGCGCGGTGCGGCGCTCAATTTGATCCCGCGCTCGGCGGCAAACGCCTTCAAGGCCTGGGCGCGATCGCCGATCTGCACGTAGACCATGTTGGTCTGCACCGGCTCCACTGCGTAACCGGCGTTGCGCAACGCCTCTCCCAGCCACTGGGCATTGGCGTGGTCGTCGGCCAGGCGTTCTACCTGGTGATCCAGGGCATACAGCCCTGCCGCCGCCAGTGAGCCGGCCTGGCGCATGCCGCCGCCGACCATCTTGCGCAGGCGCCGGGCCTTGGCGATCAGCGCCGTGGAACCGCACAACACCGAGCCGATCGGCGCGCCAAGGCCCTTGGACAGGCACACCGACACCGAATCGAAATGCTGGGCGATCTCGCGCGCATCCACCCCAAGCTTGACGGCCGCGTTGTACAGGCGCGCGCCGTCCAGATGCAGCGCCAGGCCGTGTTCGCGGGTAAACGCACGCGCTTTCGCGAGGTACGCCAGCGGCAGCACCTTGCCTTGCATGGTGTTTTCCAACGCCAACAGCCGGGTGCGCGCGAAGTGGAAATCGTCGGGCTTGATCGCTTCCAGCACCTGGGCAAGGTCCAGCGAGCCGTCCGCCTGCACTTCCAGCGGCTGTGGCTGGATCGAACCGAGCACGGCGGCGCCACCGCCCTCGTATTTGTAGGTGTGGGCCTGCTGACCGACGATGTATTCCTCGCCGCGTTCACAGTGGGCCATCAACGCCAGCAGGTTGCTCATGGTGCCGGTGGGCACGAACAACGCGGCGGCAAACCCCAGGCGCTTGGCCAGTTCGGCTTCCAGGCGATTGACGCTGGGGTCTTCACCGTAGACGTCGTCGCCACTGACGGCATGGGCCATCGCGTCGAGCATGCCGGGGGTGGGTTGGGTCACGGTGTCGCTGCGCAGGTCGATCACAGACATGAAGCACGCCTCTCAAGGGTTGAGTAAGTTCCTTTTGTGGATGATTACTGCGGGCAAAGCCGCGGAATATCAAGCCCCATGCGTCTTCAATCGAATACCAACCAAACAAACCGATATAGCTTATCGACACGGCAATCGTGCAGTTTCTGAAAAACCATGTTAAAAACTCTCCGCCGCCAGGGTTCTGGCGGCAACGTTCTCAGGGCGGGGTGCAATTCCCCACCGGCGGTAATTGCACGCAATGTGCATAGCCCGCGAGCGCTTGGCGCCTCGAACTGCTCACGCAGGACGGCGACAAGGTCAGCAGACCCGGTGTGATCCCGGGGCCGACGGTCATAGTCCGGATGAAGAGAGAACGGGATTGGCACCTGAGGGCCGAACGCTGACCGCATGCTTGCATGCCACAGCCGTGCGTACCCTTAAATCCCATTCGATTCATAACGCCCTGTTTTTTTCTTAAACAGGAGTCAGAACATGCAACCCACCGCAATCGACAGCAAAAGCAAAAACCATCACGGCGAGCGCGTCGCGTTTATCCAGGCCTGCTGGCACAAGGATATTGTCGACCAATCGCGCAAAGGCTTCCTCGCCGAAATGATCGCCCAGGGCTACCAGGAATCGGATATCGATTTCTTCGAAGTCGGCGGCGCCTTTGAAATGCCCCTGCACGCCAAGCTGCTGGCCAAGACCGGCCGCTACGCCGGTATCGTTGCCGCTGCGCTGGTGGTGGACGGCGGCATCTACCGTCACGAGTTCGTCGCCCAGTCAGTGGTCAGCGGCCTGATGCAAGTGCAGCTGGAAACCGAAGTGCCAGTGTTCTCGGTATCCCTGACCCCGCACCACTTCCACGCGGGCAGCGAGCACCACACCTTCTTCTACGAGCACTTCGTGCACAAGGGCCAGGAAGCCGCACGTACCTGCGCCGACACCCTGCACAAAGTACGCGCGATCCGTCGCAGCGAGCCGCGTGCCGTAGCCGTCTAAGCCACACCCCAGCCCAGCCTCAGCGCTGGGCTTGTGTGGGAGCTGGCTTGCCTGCGATAGGATCAACTCGGTCTAACAGTTGGACCGAGTCAACCCGATCGCAGGCAAGCCAGCTCCTGCATTTGGATCCCGGCAAGCCTCGGGATTCAGGCCAGGCCCGCATCCGTGGTCGGCACAATCAATATCCCTGCCCGCAAACCATTCTTCACCTTCGGATTGGGGAAGATGATACGCGCGCCCTCCTCCTCGATGACCCAACGAGTCTTGGCCACGTCCTCGGCCAGCAGATACCCCTTCGCCAACGGCGAAAAGTTCTCAACGTCCGCCGGCAAGTGCAGCAGGAAGGCATCGCTGTGCTTGATCACTTCGCGCGACACCGCGAACAGCTGCAGGCCGTCGAGGCTGTCGGTCTCGGGCTCATCGCCCTCGATGATCTGCTTCAGGCGCGTCTCCAGGCGGGACACGTCCACGCCCTGGTTCTGCCCGAACGGCCGCGCCTTGCCCAATTCCAGGGTGAAGGCTTCGGCGTCCAGTTGCTCGTAGGTAAATGCGGTGAAAGTGATCGAAGTCTTGTTCTGCAGCAGCACCGCCTGCATGCCGGCAGCGTTAAGGCGCGCCAGCTCATGACGTGAATGCTGGCGCCCGTCCTTCCACGGGTACAGGGCAAACTGCTCGATCTTCGAGCCGCGAATGGCGGTGTGCAGGTCGTAATGCAGGCGCGAACGACCGGGCTGGTTGAAGAAGCTGCGGGCCAGTTGCTCAAGCTCGGCAGCACGCATGGCTTCCGGGCCGATGTTTTGCTCATGGCGGCCGTTGAACAGCCGGTTGACGTCCAGTTCGAGGTAACGCTCACCGCGACGCATGGCCTCGGGGTTGCCGAACAGGAACAGAATACGGGTGCGGGGCTTGATCTCCCCACGGGCTATGCCATGCAACAGGCGGTCGAGCAGTTCGATCGGCGCGGTTTCGTTGCCATGGATGCCGGACGACAGCAGCAGGTCGCTGCCGTTGTCCTTCGCTTGCGGTGGGCGCACTTCGAGCGCGCCCTCGCTGAGCCAGCGCATCTGCACGCCGTCGACAGTCAGTTGAATTTTTTGCGCCGGTTCACGACCGGCGAGGGTCAGTTCAAGCAGTTTGCCGAGGGCGAGCATACGCAGCTTCCTTAGTGGTTGCAGCCAGGACCGTGGACGTGATCGTCGTCATCACCTTCAACGTCGGCCGGTTCCATTTCCAGTTGCAGGCTCATCAGGTTGGTGGCCAGCGGACGCATCAGCAGGTTGGCGTACTCGGCGTCGCCTTCTTCCACGTCCACACCGATCAGCAGTTGGCCACGGCCGTCGTGCTGGATCCAGATTTCCTTGCCCTGCCAGACCACGGCGACGCGGGTGCAGGAGGTTTCCAGCTGGGTGCCGTCGGTGTCTTCAAGAATCAGTTTCAGGGTGTCGGTGGTCATAAAGTAGCTCTCGGCATTGGGCGTAAAAGAAGGTGGCGTTAATTGATCTGGAAAGGATAAACCGCGCCCAGTTTAAGGATTTGCGTCAGTTCATCCAATGCCGTCCGGCACTCCAGCAACAATTGCGGGTCAGCCAGGTCGGTTTCGCGCAGGCTGTCGCGGTAGTGCTTGTTCACCCATTGGGTCAGGGTGTCGTACAACGGCGCGGTCATGATAACGCCTGGGTTCACCGCCGCCAGCTCGGTTTCGTTCAACGCCACGCGCAAGCGCAGGCAGGCCGGGCCACCGCCGTTCTGCATGCTCTGCTTGAGGTCGAAGACCTTCACTTCGCGAATCAGCCCGCCTGACGCCGTGAGGTTTTGCAGGTACTGCCACACGCGTTCGTTGGCACGGCACTCTTCCGGCACGATCAGCAGCATCGAACCATCGGCGCGGGTCAGCAACTGGCTGTTGAACAGGTAGGAACGCACCGCGTCCTCGACGCTGACCTGGGCGCGCGGCACGCAGACCGACTGGAAGTTGCCGCCCAATTTGCCCAACTTGCCTTGCAGTTCGCCAAGCATCTGCTCGGTATTGAGGAAGGCATCCTCGTGATAGAACAGCACCTCGCCGTTACCCACCGCGATCACGTCGTTGTGGAACACGCCGGCATCGATCACCGCCGGGTTCTGCTGGGCGTAGACCACGCCTTCATCCTTCAGGCCGTGCAGGCGTGCAACCGCCTGGGAGGCTTCGAGGGTCTGGCGCGCCGGGTACTTCTGCGGGGCCGGGTAACGGGTGTCGAATGCACTGCGGCCGAACACGAAAAACTCCACGCCGGCTTCGCCATACTCACGGCAGAAACGCGTGTGGTTGGCCGCGCCTTCGTCGCCGAACTGCGCCACCGCCGGCAGCGCGGCGTGATGGGCGAAGTGTTGCGCATCGGCAAACATCGCCCCCAGCACGCGGCTGGTGGTCGGGTGTTCGATGCTGCGGTGGTACTTACAGTTGAGGTTGGCGGCGGTGAAATGCACGCGGCCATCCGCCGTGTCGGCGCTCGGGCTGACGGTGGCGGCGTTGGCCACCCACATGCTCGACGCCGAGCAACTGGCGACCAGCAGCGGCATCGCGTGCTTGGCGGCCTGCTGGATAACCTGGGCGTCGGTGCCGCTGAACCCCAGGTTGCGCAAGGCGGCCACGTCAGGACGTTCTTGCGGCGCCAGCACCCCTTGCACAAAGCCCATGTCCATCAGGGCCTTCATTTTCTGCAGGCCCTGCAACGCCGCTTCCTTCGGGTTCGAAGACTGCTGGCTATTGCTCTGGGACGCGACGTTGCCGTAGGACAAACCGCCGTAGTTATGGGTCGGCCCCACTAGACCGTCAAAATTGACTTCATAGGATTTCATCGGCGAGGCTCCACGAACATCTGTATTTTTATAGGCATCAAGTGCAGATCTGTATCTGTTAACCCGATCAAGTGTGGGAGCTGGCTTGCCTGCGATGCGGGCAACTCGGTCATGCAGATACACCGAGGTGATGCCTTCGCAGGCAAGCCAGCTCCCACATTAGATCGGTGTCACTTTCACTTAAGCGTTACGCCTGGGGTCAGCGACGCAGGCAACACCAGGCTCGGGGTCTCAAGGGAGGCCACCGGGTACGCGCAATAGTCTGCCGCGTAATACGCACTGGCGCGGTGGTTGCCCGACGCCCCTACCCCGCCGAACGGCGCGGTGCTGGCGGCGCCGGTCAGTTGTTTGTTCCAGTTGACGATACCGGCGCGGCTTTCCAGCCAGAACTGCTGGTAGCGCGCTTCGGAATCCGACAACAGACCAGCGGCCAGGCCGTACTGGGTGTTGTTGGCCTCGGCAATCGCGCCAGCAAAATCAGCGTAGCGGATCACCTGCAACAGCGGGCCGAACAGTTCTTCATCCTCGCGTTCGGTCACGCCTGTCACGTCGATGATGCCCGGCGTCAGCAGTGCAGCCTGATCCTGGGGCTGAGTCATTTCCAGCAGCGCCACGGCGCCATTGGCCAACATCAGTTCCTGGGCGTCCATCAAGGCTTTCGCTGCGCCCAGGGAGATGACCGAGCCCATGAACGGCGCCGGCTGCTGGTCGAACGCGCCGACCGCAATCGTCGAGCTGACGGCCACCAACCGTGCCAACAGGGCATCGCCCCAGGCACCTTCCGGCACCAGCAGGCGACGCGCACAGGTGCAGCGCTGGCCGGCCGAGATGAACGCCGACTGGATAATGGTGTAGACCGCCGCATCGACGTCGGCCACTTCGTCGACCACCAGCGGGTTGTTGCCGCCCATTTCCAGCGCCAGGATCTTGTCCGGGCGCCCGGAGAACTGCTGGTGCAGGTGATTGCCGGTGCGACTGGAACCGGTAAAGAACAGGCCGTCAATCCCCGGATTGGCCGCCAGGGCGATCCCGGTTTCGCGTGCGCCCTGCAGCAGGTTCAACACGCCTGCCGGCAGGCCGGCGTCGATCCAGCACTGCACCGTCAGCTCGGCGACTTTCGGGGTCAGCTCGCTCGGCTTGAACAGCACGGTATTGCCCGCCAGCAGCGCCGGGACGATATGCCCGTTCGGCAAGTGCCCCGGAAAGTTGTAGGGGCCGAACACCGCCACCACGCCATGCGGCTTGTGTCGCAGCACAGCGGTGGCGTCGCCCAGCGGGCCGCTCTTCTCGCCGGTACGCTCGCGGTAGCTTTGCACCGAGATTGCGATCTTGTTGGCCATGCTGGTGACTTCAGTGGCCGATTCCCACAACGGCTTGCCGGTTTCCTCACCGATACAGCGGGCGATTTCATCGGCGCGGCTTTTCAGGGTCGCGGCGAAGGCCTCGAGCACGCTGATGCGTTCTTCCAGCGGACGCCGGGCCCAGCCCGGAAATGCCTGGCGCGCAGCCTGCACGGCAGACTCGACCTGCTCGGCGGTGGCGCCATTGCCGGCCCACAGCACTTGCTGGGTCACCGGGTTGCGCGATTCAAACAGTTCACCCTGGCCGGCCAGCCAGCTACCTGCGATATACAGCGAATTCATTACTTGGACTCCCGGGCAGCAGACAACGGAACAGCACGCACTTGATCACCCACCACCAGTTGCAGGCGCTTGGCGGTCTGCGGATCGACCACCAACGTACCCGCCGCCAGACGGGCCGGAGCGGCGGTGATACGGCACTCCTCGCGCTTGCGGTTATGAATCAGGAACGGCGTGGCGTCGTCACCCGGCGTGCCGATGGCCAACACCAGCGACTGGCTGTCGCGCACGGCACGGATCTTGGTGGTCTCACACTCCACCGCCGGGCCGGCGTCGAAGATATCGACATAGCCCTGGTAGCTGAAGCCCTCGCTCTTGAGCATGCTCAACGCCGGTTCGGTATCGGGGTGAACCTTACCGATCACATTGCGTGCGTCCTCGGAAAGGAAGCAGCTGTACAGAGGAAACTTCGGCATCAGCTCGGCGATAAAGGCCTTGTTGCCCACACCGGTGAGGTAGTCGGCCTGGCTGAATTCCATCTTGAAGAAGTGCCGGCCCAGGCTCTCCCAGAACGGCGAACGCCCGGCATCGTTGGACACGCCGCGCATCTCGGCAATGATCTTGTTGCCGAACAGCTGTGGGAATTCGGCGATAAACAGCAGGCGCGCCTTGGCCAGCATGCGGCCGTTGAGGCCGTTGCGGTAATCGGCGTGCAGGAACAACGAGCACAGCTCGGAGTTGCCGGTGAGGTCGTTGGCCAGAAACAGCGTCGGAATCTCACGGTAGATATTCAGTTCCTGGGATGCACTGACGGTCAGGCCGACCCGGAAGTTGTACCAGGGCTCGCGCAGGCCGACCGCGCCGGCGATGGCGGAAATGCCCACCACGCGGCCTTCGTCGTTTTCGAGCACGAACAGGTAGTCGGCATCGCCGCGCCCGGCGTCGCCGCGAAAGGTTTTTTCCGCCCAGCCAACCCGGTGGGTCAGGCGCTCTTCGTTGGCCGGCAAGGTGGTGAGGCCGGTGCCGGTGCTGCGCGCCAGATCAATCAGGGCCGGTAAATCGCTGCTGCGTACGGGACGAACGATCATGCTATCTCCTCGAACGGGCCGCTGTTGTCAGCCACCCGCGAAACTCTATTTAAACCGCTACCAGGCGCACGCTCGCGCCTTCGCCGACGCCCAGGGCTTCGGCCGCTGCCAGGTCCAGGGTCACCGGTTTGCCGGGCGCGTAGTCCAGCTCCAGCAACACCGCGCGGTAATCCTGCAATTGCGCGTTGCTCACCAGGTACTGGCGACCGACGCCCTTGACCATCTCACCGATCTTCACCGGCACTACGCGGCTCTGGGCAATCGAGCGAATCCCCGACACCCGCGCGTGCAGCGTCGGGCCGCCGTCGAAGATGTCGATGTAGTGGTCGGTCTCGAAGCCTTCGCGCATCAGGATGTCGAAGGTGATCTGCGCTCGCGGGTGGACCTGGCCCATGGCTTCCTGGGCTTCGTCCGGCAACAGCGGCACATAGATCGGGTAATGCGGCATCAGCTCGGCGAGGAAGGTGCGGCTTTTCAGCCCGCACAGGCGCTCGGCGGCGGCGTAGTTGAGGTCGAAGAAGTTGCGGCCGATGGCGTCCCAGAACGGCGAATCACCGTTCTCGTCGCTGTAGCCGACAATCTCGGTCACCACCGAATCGGCAAAGCGCTCGGGGTGGCTGGCGACGAACAACAGGCGGCCACGGGAATTGAGTTCCGACCACGGCGAACCGACCAGTTCCGGCACCACGTAGAAACTGGTGAGCAGGCTGTTGCCGGTGAGGTCGTGGCATTGGGAAAGCACGTGGATCTTGTTGTGGATCTTCAACTCGCGGGAAGCGTGCACGAAGGTTTCGTTACGGAAGCTGTAGAACGGCTCCGAGTAACCGGCCGAGGCGACGATGGCCGAGCAGCCGGCGAGCTTGCCGGTCTCGGTGTCTTCAAGCACGAAGAAATAGCTTTCTTCACCGTTGAAACTCACCTCGGCAGCGAAGGACGCTTCGCTGGCGGCGATCTTGTCGCTGAGGCGTTCGACATCATCCGGCAAGGAGGTGACACCAATCGGGCTGTCCGCAGCCAGACGCTGTACCTCGCCCAGATCAGCCATTTGCGCGGGGCGCATCACCAGCATGGTGTCACTCCTTAACTCGAAAAACTCACAGGAAAAAATGCCAGGCACGGTCTTGAAACCAGTGAGGTCAAGTGTGGGAGCGGGCCTGCTCGCGAAAGCGGTGTGTCATTCAGCATTTCAGGTGACTGAACCACCGCTTTCGCGAACAAGCCCGCTCCCACATTGGATCTTCACAGCTCCAGTTAAGAGGCCCGGCACAAAAATTTAGGTTCGATGCCCAATCGTTTGGGCACCGAACGGTCCATCAAGCGTGTGTCAGCGTCTTCACGGCACGTTCAAAACGGTCCAGGCCTTCCTGGATGTCCGCGTCTTCCACCACCAGGCTCGGGGCGAAACGCACCACGTCGGGGCCGGCTTGCAGGATCATCAGGTTTTCTTTCTCGGCGGCGTTGAACACGTCCTTGGCCTTGCCTTTGAAGGCATCGCTCAGCACACAACCGATCAGCAGGCCCATGCCGCGCACTTCGGTGAAGATGCCGTACTGCTTGCCGATCTGCTCCAGGCGCGCCTTGAACAGGTCGTGCTTGGCGTTGACGCCGGCCAGCACCTCGGGCGTGTTGATCACATCGATCACCGCCTCGGCGACCGCGCAGGCCAGCGGGTTGCCGCCGTAAGTGGTGCCGTGGGTGCCGACCACCAGGTGCTTGGCGAGGTCTTCACGGGTGAGCATCGCCGCAATCGGGAAGCCGCCGCCCAGGCTCTTGGCGCTGGTGAGGATGTCCGGCACCACACCGTAGTGCTGGTAGGCGAACAGGTGGCCGCTGCGGCCCATGCCGGTTTGCACTTCGTCGAACACCAGCAGCGCGTTGTTGGCGTCGCACAACTCGCGGGCGCCTTGCAGGTAGGCCAGTTCGGCCGGCAGTACGCCGCCTTCGCCCTGGATCGGTTCCAGCACCACGGCGCAGGTCTTGTCCGAGACAGCCGCTTTCAGCGCGTCCAGGTCGTTGTAAGGCACGTGGGTGATGCCGGTGATCTTCGGACCGAACCCATCGGAATACTTCGACTGGCCACCGACGTTGACGGTAAACAGGGTACGGCCGTGGAAGCTGTTCAGTGCGGCGATGATCTCGTACTTCTCAGTGCCGAAACGGTCGAACGCGACGCGACGGGCCAGCTTGAAGGCGGCCTCGTTGGCTTCGGCGCCGGAGTTGCAGAAGAACACGCGCTCGGCAAAGGTGGCGTCGATCAGCTTGTGGGCCAGGCGCAGGGCCGGCTCGTTGGTGAAGACGTTGGAGACATGCCACAACTTGCTGGCCTGCTCGGTCAGTGCACCGACCAGCGCCGGGTGGGCGTGGCCCAATACGTTGACCGCGATGCCGCCGGCAAAATCGATCAGCTCGCGACCCGCCTGGTCCCAGACGCGGGAGCCTTCGCCACGCACGGGAATAAAGGCAGCAGGTGCATAGTTGGGAACCATGACCTGGTCGAAATCGGCACGTTGCACCGGGGCTTGCTCAACGGACATCGGAGTCTCCTGAAGAGGAACGCCTGCCTGGAACTGGCGGGCGATGCAGGGATTGTAAGGACAGTTTTCAGCGCGACCTTGTCGCCAAGCGACAACTTCTTATAGCGCCAACCCCGGTTTTATGTGGGTTTACGCCAATGCGACAAATAGCGTCGCAATGGCGCAGTTTAAACCGTGCACGCCCTCCGTGGGCAGGCTGATCGGTGGATGCGTGCAAATCCCTGCGGCGCTAACTGTCTACCACCCTGCCCACCCTGCCAGCTGTTTTGCTGCAACCTCCCAGCGATCGTCAAGGAACGACCCATGGCCGAACAGCCCAGCAGCACCGTACCGCATTACGAAATCCTCAAACATGCCCTGCCCGACTGGCTGGGCGCCGCCTCGGCCCTTAAACGCAATGCCCTGGCCCAGCCGGCGTTGATCCTCGCCGCCGGCTTAAAAAATGCCAGTGAGCAACAGCACCAGGCACTTAAACGCCTCAACAGCCAGGCCTGGAGCGCACAAAACCGTGTGGACCAGGCCATGGAGCGCCTCAAAAGCCCCGAGGTTTTTGCCGCCGAAATCCTGCAAACGGCACTCAAGGATCAGTACGGCCTTGAGCCAGACGTGCGCAACACCTACCTGCAGCTCTACATTCCCCTGACGCTCGCCGGGTTTACGCTCAAACCCGGGGCCGCGCGTACCTGGAGCGTGTCGCTGCTGGATGCCGCCCTGCATAACTTCGAAGAGTCCGAAACGGCGGTCGACGGCTATGACGCCAACTCCGGTTTCACCACGCGTCCTGGCGCTGGCGGGCAGTTCCAGCCACTGCCGGCCATCGGCGCGAAACTCTCGATTGCGCAGTTCACCACCCTCTGCAGGACATTGGACATCGGCGAGCGCTACCAGCGCTATCTCAGCGACTACCTCGGGCTGGACAACCCGGTAGCCCAGGCCAGCCTGCAGCACACGATCAAGCGCAGCCACCTGGCGAGCCTCGAACTGGCGCTGTACATGGCCGTGCTTAAACAAGACCTGCCCCAGGCCAGCCACGACACACTTATGGGCCTGCTGCAGGGCCAGCCGAGCAGTGCCAACGGCTGCAAGCCCCTGCTGTGTTACGAGTTGGTGATCATGTCGACGCGCCTCACCGGCATCGTGCTGTTTGCCGAAGACCTGGACGCCAGCCGGCAGGTGGTGCCGGTCATCGCCTGGATCCCGGACGACCCCGAACACCCGATCAAGCAGTACCCCAGCACCCGCGCCTTGATGCTCGCCCTCTGCGAAAAGCTGCGCACGCCCGACTACCAGCGCTTCTTCAGTCGTTTTATCGGCGCCGCAGACCTGAGCCTGTTTTTCGCCGACCTCAATCAGCGCCTCACCCAGGTGACATGGCATGCCCATATCCCCGGCGACCCGCTGCCCAGCTGGCGCCAGACCCCGGTAGCCGGACCCAACCTGCAATTTCGCGCGGCAAAGATCGAGCGTGACCTGTTTGAACACCTCTACCAGATGAAACTCAGCAAACTGCTCGATGACGCCCGCAGCCGCGCCGTCTCCACCGCCAGCACCGACCGCAAAGCCCGCTGGGAACGCTGGGCCTTGATTGAAAAAGTCGGCAGCACGCTGTTGCAGATCATCGCCTTTATCGCCGTGCCGTTCGTGCCGCCACTGGGCGCGCTGATGCTCGGCTACACCGCCTACCAGGTGCTGGACGATGCCTTCGAAGGTGCCTTCGACTGGGTCGAAGGCCTGCAGCGCGAAGCCCTGGCGCATACCCTGGCGCTGGTTGAGCAACTGGTGCAACTGGGGATGTTTGCCATCGGCATACCCATCGCCCAGGACCTGCTTCGCGCCGCGCTACCTGCCGAACTGAGCAGATTTTTCGAGCGCCTGAAACCCGTGACGCGGCCCGATGGCTCAGCGCGCCTGTGGCAGCCGGATCTTGCCCCCTATCGCAGGGCAATAAAACTGCCCAAGGGCGCGCGCCCCGATGAGCAGGGGCTGTATCAGCACCACGGCGAATCAATCCTGCGCCTGGGCGAGGAGCACTATGCAGTGCACCATGAGGCCGAATCTGCCCGCTATACCCTCAAGCACCCCCAGCGCGCCAGCGCCTACCGCCCACGGGTCATGACCAACGGCGAAGGCGCCTGGGTAACGGAGCTTGAACGCCCATTGAGCTGGGACAGCCCCACCCTGATGCGCCGCCTCGGCTACCGGACCGAAGGCCTCAGTGACAGCCGCCTGCAACAGGCGCGCCGGGTCAGCGACACCCACGACAACGGCTTGCGCCACCTGCACCTCAACCAGCAGCCGGCGCCACCGCTGCTGGCCGACACCCTCAAGCGTTTCAGGATCGACCAGGACCTGCAGGATTTCATTACGCAGATGAACAGCGACGACCCGGCCATTTCTCACCAGGCCGACGCGCAAACCCAGCTACAACTGCTGGTCAGCTATGGGTTATGGCCGCAGACCAAAACCCTGCGTTTCCTCGACGCCCAGGGCCACACACTTTGGGAATTCGCCAGGGCCGACGGGGCCAGCGTGGTGCAAGTCCACCAGGCCCAGATGAAAAACGGCGACTTGCTGCAGATCCTTCTGGAAAGCCTGGATGAACAGGAGCGCAAGACCCTGCTGGAAGAGCCTTTCGGCACACCGCCCGCCTCGGCGCAAACCCGGGCAAAGGTGTTACGCAAAAAGCTCGCGCGCCTGGCTTACGACAAGCGCTTCTCGCTGTTCGATTCGCGCTATCGCGGTGAAGATCGCGCCCGCCATGCCCGCGTGCAAAAGATCCTCGACGCGGCGCCCGAGGCCGGGCTGCCTACCAGCGTCGGCGAAGAAATCCTCGCCAGTGCCAGTGGCGAGGAACTGCGGGCAATCGATGCCGGAACACTCCCCAAGCGCCTGCGCGACCTGGCGCACTGGGGCCAACAGGAGGTCAGGACCACCCGCGCGTATGAAGGTTTGTACCTGGAGACCGTCGAAAGCCCGGACACCGCCACGCTGGCCCTGCACTCACTGGAAAATCTACCGGGATGGCAGCCGGGCACGCGCCTTGAAGTCCGCCAATACCGGATCGATGGCGCCTTGCTGGACGCCATCGGCCCGCCTGACGCGCAAATCAGCCGGACCTTGGTCGTCACGGCGGACGGCCAATACATCCCGTATGCGGACCAGACCGAACTGTTTGGCCAAAGCGACGTTTACACCGCGATTCTCCAGGCCCTGCCAGACAGCCGGCGCACTGCACTGAACCTCCATATCGGCCAAGGCGAGCGGCTCAAACAGACACTCGCCGAACATGCATTGGGGCGCGACGCCCTGCGTCGACTACTCGACACCGACCCCGCGCAAAAACCTGAATACGACCCAAAGTTCATGCGCCTGCGTGGCGGCGATGCGGGTTACCGCGCGGTCGCGCCTCTGGGGCTGGACGAAAACCGCGTGGTGTCCGCTGAAGAGCTTGCCCATGACCTGCTGCCGGCGCTGTCCACCGCGCAGATCCGCGAGCTGGTGCAAAGCCTCGAAAGCCAACCCGGTGGCGCGTTGGCCACCTTGCTTTCGCTGCAAACCGAATACCTGAGGATGACCCACGACCTGGCGCGCTGGGTGGGAAGTACACCTCGTCTGCACCCACAGACAGGCGCCCCGCTGAGTGCCGAGGAGTACGACTACGCACGACGTGATCGCCGTCTGTGGGCCCACGAAATCCAGCGGGCCTGGCGCCGCGAAACCGAGATCGACGATCACTTCGAAACGCCCGCGCGCAATGGCCATCGGCTCAGCCTGCCGGTCCCGCTGCAGGGCCCGCTGCCGCAACTGCGCGCGCGGTTCAGCCATGTTTCTCTGCTGGAGTTGCAAGGCAACCACAGCACGCAGCAGGTCGAAGGTTTTCTGCGTTTGTTCCCCAGGCTGCGTCACTTGACGATCCGCCACGTCGGGCTGGAGCAGCTTCCCGCCCCCGTGTTTTCGATGCCCCACTTGAACGAGCTGATCCTCAGCGACTGCCAGCTGACCCTGACCGCCGAACAGCAGACGGCACTCAGCGCCATGAGCCGCCTGGTCACGCTGGACCTGTACAAAAACCCCTTGAATCAGGTCCCCAGCGTCGAGCGCATGCCGGATCTGCGCTACCTGGACCTGAGCAGGACCGGCATCAGCGCACTGCCGCGCGGCCTCCTCAACCGTCCGAGCCTGGAGCTGGCCCTGCTCTCGCAGAATCAGCTGCGCGAACTGCCAGACGCGCTGTTCAACCTGCCGGCCGCCAGCAGCGATAAATTCGACCTGTCTGCTAATCCGCTGACACAGGCATCGATGGAGCGCGTCAAAGCCTATTACCATCGCACTGGCAAACGCTGGGAAATCGACGCGCCCCTGGCCGACCTCGCGCTGGCTAAACAGCTCTACCCAAGCTTCAGCAACGACGAAATCAATCATTTCGTGTTTGCCCTGCCAGGTGACCTGGAGGCCGGCAGGCTCGCCTTGATGCGCTTCCAAATCGAGTACCAGGCCATTCGCACCGATATGACGCCCTGGGCAAACGACCCCCTGGCCAGTCATGCAGAACGCATCAACCGCGCGCGCTTCATCGAGGCCATTGAAGCGGGGTGGCGCCGGGAAGTGCCGCTGGATCCCCAGCATCACGGGATTGCCCCTGGTTATGCATTGACCCTCGCCATGCCCGTCAGCGGCACGCTTGCAACGCTGCGCATAACACTTCCACATGTGACGGCGCTGGTGCTGGAGGGCAGTGGCGCGCCCCTGCAACCGGGGTCATTCCTGCAGGCATTTCCCGGCCTGAAACGCCTGACCCTCGATCGTTATGCGCTGGCAGAGTTTCCCCTCGGCATCGCGTCACTGCGCCAGCTCACCTACCTGCGCCTGCGCCGCAACGGCCTACGGCTGTCACCCACCACCGCCAATGCACTGGCTGCGATGAGCCAGCTGGAATCCCTCGACTTGAGCCACAACCCACTCGGCGAGGTGCCGGATGTGCGCCGCTTGAACAGGCTCGGCCAGGTGTCCTTGAGCAACACAGGGCTGACCCACATCCCGGCGAGCCTGCTATCGCCCGCCACGCCGAGGACGGCTATCGACTTGAGCCACAACCAGATCACCCAAGTGCCGGCGCAGCTGTTCACGTTGCGCGCCGACCTGTCGGCCGCCTTCGACCTGTCCAATAACCCGTTGTCAGCCCAAACCCTGCAACAGGTCAAAATCCACTTCCAGGGCACCGATAACGCCTGGAAAATCAGCCCGCCCTACACCGTATTGCGTCAACTCAAGACGCTTTACCCCAGCCTCACGGATACCGAGCTGGGGCGCATCTTCTTTCAACTGCCAGGCGATATCGACGCGGCGCTACCGGCCATGGCACGACTGAAGGCCGAATACCACCAGATGAGTACCCGGCTTCAGGAATGGGTGCTCAATGTCCCCGAGCGTGATCCGATTCTGGATACCGTGCTGGACATGGGCACCCGCGCCGAGGAGCAGTTGCGACGCGCCCACTTCAAGGACCTGCTGGAACGTTGCTGGCGCCGGGAAACCGAGCTGGACGAAGGCGGCGAACTCCCGCCTCGACACAGCTACAAGCTGGTTTTTCATGCCCAGTTGCTGGGGGATCTGCCGCAACTGAATGCGCAGCTGCCTCACGTTACACTGCTGGAGCTGATCGGCGAGCGGTCCAACCAGAGCATTGACGAGCTGCTGAGGTGCCTGCCCAACCTCACGCACCTGACCGTCGAGCGTTATGCCCTGGGGGATATTCCGGAGCCCATCTTCAGCCTGCAGCACCTGCGCCAACTTTCGCTCTCCGACAACCGCATACAACTGACCCCTCGCAGCAAGGCGCTACTGGCGGGCATGGGGGGACTGGAGCATCTGGACATGAGCGACAACATGCTCGGCATGACGCCGGATGTACGCAACCTGTCGCGCTTGAAGGCGCTGTACCTGCACAACTGCGGGCTGAGTGAAGTGCCCGAGAGCGTTTTCGGGCTGGGGCGCCTGCAAGCGCTCGACCTGAGCAGCAACCTGATCCAGCACCTGCCCAGTGACTTGCTGGAAATGCCCCTGCCACTCAACGACGACTCCGACCTGAGTGACAACCCGCTGTCGGCGCAGAGCCTTGCGTTGTTGCGCCGCTATTATCAACAGACGGGCTACGAACTGGGCGTGGAAGAAGCCATGGAGGACGAACAGGGGTTCCCGCTGGCGCCACCTGACACCCCGGTAGACATGGAGGAGTAACCCTCAGCCGCGTTCGGACGGTACCGACGACAGCTCGAACGGGCTGCTGCTGCGCCGCTGGTTGCGGTCTTCGCGCGGGGTGGCGCCAAAGAAGTTGCGGTAGGCGCTGGAGAAGTGCGGCCCCGAGGAGAAGCCGCAGGACAGGCCGATCTGGATGATCGACTTGCTGGTTTGCATGAGCATCTGGCGCGCCTTGTTCAGGCGCAACTCGAGGTAGTACTGACTGGGAACGCGGTTGAGGTATTGCTTGAAGATCCTTTCGAGCTGTCGTCGCGACACGCACACGTGCTGGGCGATTTCGTCGGTGGTCAACGGCTCTTCGATGTTGGCCTCCATCAGCAACACCGCCTGGGTCAGCTTCGGATGGCTGGAACCCAGGCGGTTTTGCAAAGGAATACGCTGGCGCTCGCCGCCTTCGCGGATGCGCTCAACCACCAGTTCCTCGGAGACTGCACCGGCCAGTTCGGCGCCGTGGTCACGGGCCAGTACCGCCAGCAGCAGGTCGAGCACCGACATGCCACCGCAGGCGGTCAGGCGATCACGGTCCCAGTCGAACAGGTGGCTGGTAGCGATGACCTTGGGGAAGCGCTCGGCAAAATCATCCTGCCAGCGCCAGTGCACGGCGGCGCGGTAGCCGTCGAGCAGGCCGAGCTGGGCCAACGGGTAGACACCCGCCGACAGGCCACCGATCACGCACCCGGCGCGCACCAGTTGCTTGAGCGCGGTGCTCAGTTGGGAAGCGATCACGGTCGGCGGCTCGTCCGCCAGCAGGAACAGCTTCTGGAAGCCTTCGAGCTTGCCCGCCCACGGCTCGCCCGGCAGCTGCCAGGCGCCATCGGTCGCAGGCTCGGCGAGCAGGAACGACAGCTCATACACCACATCCGGATGCACCCGCTGAGCAACGCGCAAGGCCTCCTCAGCCAGCGCAAGCGTCAGTGCTTTCGTGCTGGGCCAAATCAGGAAACCAATTCGATGGGCGGTCATGGAGGGCTATCCGAAGCGAGTAACAGTAATGAAGACAAGGGCCAATGCTAGCCCGGAAACCAACACAAATCTCAAAACATATGGAGTTCCAATGTGGGAGCTGGCTTGCCTGCGATGGCGGTGGGTCAGTGAGCACATCTATTTCTGATACACCGCTATCGCAGGCAAGCCAGCTCCCACAGGGGATTGAGGCCAAATCTCAAGACTGCGAAGCATGCACTAAACCGGTGCACAAAAGCAGTCTTGACTATTTCAAGCTACCGGAGAGGAACTGCTGCAAACGCTCGGACTGCGGGTTCACCAGCACTTCGCGCGGGTTGCCGCGTTCTTCGACAATGCCTTTGTGCAAGAACACCAACTGGTTCGACACTTCACGGGCAAAGCCCATTTCGTGGGTCACCACCACCATGGTGCGGCCTTCCTGGGCCAGGTCCTGCATGACCTTGAGCACTTCGCCGACCAGCTCCGGGTCCAGCGCCGAGGTCGGCTCGTCGAACAGCATCACCTCAGGCTCCATCGCCAGGGCACGGGCAATCGCCACGCGCTGCTGCTCGCCACCGGACATATGGCCGGGGAACGCATCCTTGCGATGGCCCACGCCGACCTTGGCCAGGTAGTGCTCGGCCTTTTCACGCGCTTCTTTCTTCGACACGCCCAGCACATGCACCGGCGCTTCCATTACGTTTTCAATCGCGGTCATGTGCGACCACAAGTTGAAATGCTGGAACACCATCGACAGGCGCGAGCGCATGCGCTGCAGTTGTTTAGGGTCGGCGGCCTTCATGGCGCCGTCCTTGTTGGCCACCAGTTTCAGCTCTTCGTTGTTGAGCAGAATCTTGCCGGCGTGGGGTTGCTCAAGCAGGTTGATGCAGCGCAAGAAGGTACTTTTGCCCGAACCACTGGAGCCGATGATGCTGATCACATCACCGGCCGCGGCGGCCAGGGACACACCTTTGAGTACTTCATGACTGCCATAGCGTTTATGCAGGTCTTGGACTTCAAGTTTGTACATGCGGTCGGTTCTCACAAAAACAGGTGGTCAGTCGTTGAGCAAGCGCCCGTGACGCAGCGCTTCGCGCCCCGCCACCTTGGCCAGCCAGAAACCCGCTTGGGCATAACGTAGCCGTTCAACGGCAAACAGCACCCCCGAGGTGCCCGCGCAGAGCGTGCTGACGCGGTCTTCCAGGGGGTCAATCACTTCAAAAATCGGTTCGCCCTTCTCGACCCAGTCACCGGCCTTACGCAGGTAACTGATCACCCCGGCGTGGGGCGCGAAGAGCAATTCGGTGCCTTCAAAAGGCAGGCCTTCACACGGCTCGTACTGCGGCGCCGGCCATTCGCCCTTGATCAGGCCCTGCTCGGCCAGAAACGCGAGGATACCTTCGGCATGGAAGATCGCCTCGTCGCGGCCGGTGTCGGCCTGGCCGCCCAGTTCCAGGGTGGTCGCAAGGCATGCCAGCGGCACCTGGGCCTCGGGGAACGCCTGGGACAAGCGCAACCATGGCAATGAACAGGCTTCATCGAACGAGCTGCCACCGGAGTCTTCCGCCAGCAGGCCGACCTTCACATTCAAGTGCGCCGACAATGAGCGCCACTGCGGCCAGTGCTGGGGCAGCGCGTACATATGCAACGCGGCCTCGGCATCGCAATGCAGATCGAGGACGATGTCGGCAGTGCAGGCATGGCTCAGCAACAGGCGCTGCATGCCTTGCAACTGGCTGCTCGGCGCCGGCAGTGCGTTCAGCGTATCGGTCATCGCCTGGCGGATCATGCGCACGTTGGCGTGAGGGTCATCACCCAACTTGCCCTGGAGCAACTCGGCCACCGGCGCGCTCAACTCGACGAAATCGCGGTTGAAGTTCTTGCCGCTGCCGATTTCGAATCGCCCCTGGTGACTGCCTTGCAGCAGTTGGCCCAGGCCCATCGGGTTGGCCACGGGCACCAGTTCGATCACGCCATTGAGCGCGCCTTGCTGTTCCAGCTCGGTGAGGCGTTTCTTCAGCTCCCAGGCGGCGCGCATGCCGGGCAATTCGTCGGCGTGCAGGCTGGCCTGGATATAGGCCTTGCGCTCGCCTTTGCCGAATCGGAACACGCTCAACTGCCGCTCGCACCCCAGGTGACCCCAGGGCAGCCGGTGATCAATACGTTCCATATCAGTGCTTCCGTGGAGCCAGGTAGCTCAGCCAGCGGCGCTCGGCCAACTTGAACAGGCGCACCAGGATGAAGGTCAGGCACAGGTAGAACGCGCCGGCGGTGATATAGGCTTCGAACGGCAGGTAGAACTGGGCGTTCACCGTGCGTGCGGCACCGGTGATGTCGATCAGGGTGACAATGGACGCCAGGCTGGTGGTCTGCAGCATCATGATCACTTCGTTGCTGTACTGCGGCAGCGCGCGGCGCAGGGCCGACGGCAGCAGGATGCGGCGATACAGCTTGTAGCGCGACATGCCCATGGCCTTGGCCGCTTCGATCTCGCCATTGGGGGTGGCCTTGAGGCTGCCGGCAATGATTTCAGCGGTGTAGGCACTGGTGTTGATCGCAAAGGCCAGGCACGCACAGAACGTGGCGCTGGACAGCAGCGGCCACAGGAAGCTCTCGCGCACCGCATCGAACTGGGCCAGGCCGTAGTAGATCAGGAACAGCTGCACCAGCATCGGCGTGCCACGGATCACGTAGGTGTAGAGCCAGGCTGCGCCATTGACGATCGGCTGCTTGGACACACGCATCAAGCCCAGGGGCAAGGCGGCAAGCAGGCCGAAGAACAGCGAAATGGCCAGCAGTTTCAAGGTGGTCACCAAGCCGCCGAGGTACAGCGGCATGGCGTCCCAGATGACGTTGTAGTCGAAGATCATAGATCAGCCGCCCTTACGCCTACCGAGTAGCGCTTCTCAAGATAACGCAAGGCCAGCAACGATACGCTGGTGATCACCAGGTACATCGCCGCCACTGCGAGGAAGAAGGTAAAAGGCTCGCGGGTGGCATCTGCCGCCTGCTTGGCCTTGAACATCATGTCTTGCAGGCCCACCACCGAAATCAGCGCGGTGGCCTTGGTCAGTACCAGCCAGTTGTTGGTGAACCCGGGGATCGCCAGCCGAATCATCTGCGGCACCATCACCCGGAAAAACACTTGGAAACTGCTCATGCCATACGCAAGGCCGGCCTCGGCCTGGCCCTTGGGAATGGCCATGAAGGCGCCCCGGAATGTCTCCGAGAGGTAGGCGCCAAAGATGAAACCCAGGGTGCCGATACCGGCGGCCAAGGGGTTCAAGTCGATATAGTCGTCATAGCCGAGCATCGGCGCGACGCGGTTCAGCAGGTCCTGGCCGCCGTAGAAAATCAGCAGGATCAGCACCAGGTCGGGGATCCCGCGGATCACCGTGGAGTACAAGTCACCCAGCCAGGCCAACCAGCGCACCGGCGACAGGCGTAACGCGACCCCGATCAGACCCAGAACAATGGCCAAGGCCATGGACGACAAGGCGAGCTGAAGCGTCAACCATGCGCCATCGAGGATGACGGCCCCGTAGCCTTTCAACATGATTCAGGTCCTCGAAAAGGGGGATGAAAAAATGGCGCAAACCTCAGGAATTCTGTTGCTTGCGCCATTCTGGACAGACAGCTGCGACGAGTTACTTAGGGTCAGCGCCGTAAATATCGAAGTCGAAGTACTTGTCCTGGATTTTCTTGTACTCGCCGTTGGCACGGATCGCGGCAATGGCAGCGTTGATGCGGTCCAGGTTTTCCTTGTCGCCTTTACGGACGGCAATGCCGATGCCGTCGCCGAAGTATTTGGCGTCGGTGAACTGTGGGCCGACGAACGCGTAGCCTTTGCCGGCTGGAGTCTTCAGGAAACCGTCCTGCAGCAGGGTAGCGTCAGCCACGGTGCCATCGAGGCGACCGGCTTCCACGTCCAGGTAGATTTCGTTCTGCGAGCTGTAAGGCACAACCGTGGCGCCTTTAGGGGCCAGGACTTCCTTGGCGAAGCGATCGTGGATCGAACCGCGCTGCACACCGATTTTCTTGCCTTTCAATTCATCCAGGCTGTCGCTGACCTTGGTGCCTTCCTTCATCACCAGTTGCGCTGGGCTCAGGTAGTAGCGGTTGGTGAAGTCCACGGACTTCTTGCGGTCTTCAGTGATGGACATCGACGACAGGATCGCGTCGATCTTGCGTACTTTGAGCGCAGGGATCAGGCCATCGAATTCCTGCTCGACCCACGTGCACTTGACGTCCATCTGCTTGCACAGCGCGTTGCCGATGTCGTAGTCAAAACCGACGATGCTGCCATCGGGAGCTTTGGAGGCAAACGGAGGGTAAGCCGCTTCGATACCAATCTTCAGTGGCTTGCCTTCAGCGAAAGCCTGCATGGACAGCACGGACAGCGCCAGGGCGCCCAACAGCACGAGTTTCTTCATCTTGGGACTCCATCGGTATAGGGCAAAACAGCAGTATGAGCCATGGCCCACGATGCGACTTAAGGGAAACCGAATTGCGGTGCTGCGTCCTACACAGGTGACGACCTGCGACGACGAGCGAGTGATCGGCATTCTAACGACAGGCCGGAAGCCGATATTTCCTCAATGCGACAACAATTTACAGAAGCACCGAGAAAGCCGTTCCAGCACATTGACAGCCTCTGAATTTTATGCAGAGACAAAAGATATTAAACCTGTTGATGCTGCAAATTGCGGGCCTATTATTCGCAAACCCTTCTAGCACGGCAAGTCTGGCGTTTAATCTTATTTCTTGGGGTGTCTAAAACGCGCTTTTTCGGGGCAATGTTGTAGCACTTTGCCTCAGGTTTGGGCGATGGGTTACACATTTAGGGCTCTCGGTAACATTCAGAAACGTCCTACGCACGAAGTCGATATTTATTGGCCTGCGCATAGATCGTTCCCACGCTCTGCGTGGGAATACACCCTGTGACGCTCTGCGTCACGCCTCAAGAGCAGACGCGGAGCGTCCAGGGCGGCATTCCCACGCGGAGCGTGGGAACGATCAGCACTCCCGGCATGAAATACATTCCAAATGTGGGAGCTGGTTTCGCCAGTAATAGCCAGTCAACAAAAAAGCCCCATCCAGCTCACGCCAAATGGGGCCCTGTCCCACCTGCCCCGCCTTACGCGACGTTCATGGTCTTGTGCGTCTCGATCAAATGCGCCACCACACCCGGGTCCGCCAGGGTGGAGATATCCCCCAGCCCGTCATACTCAGCCGTGGCAATCTTGCGCAGGATACGCCGCATGATCTTGCCCGAACGCGTCTTCGGCAAGCCTGGCGCCCACTGGATCACGTCCGGCGAAGCGATCGGCCCGATCTCCTTGCGCACCCAGTTTTTCAGTTCCAGGCGCAGCGCTTCGTTCGGCTCCTCGCCGTTCTTCAGCGTCACGTAGACATAGATGCCCTGGCCCTTGATGTCATGCGGTACACCGACCACCGCCGCTTCGGCGACTTTCGGGTGGGCGACCATGGCGCTTTCAATCTCGGCGGTGCCCATGCGGTGGCCGGACACGTTCAACACGTCGTCCACGCGGCCGGTGATCCAGTAGTAGCCGTCCTCGTCACGACGCGCACCGTCACCGGTGAAGTACATGCCACGGAAGGTCTTGAAGTAGGTGTCGACGAAACGGTCATGGTCGCCGTACAGCGTGCGCGCCTGGCCCGGCCACGAATCGAGGATCACCAGGTTGCCTTCGGCGGCCCCCTCGATCAGGTTGCCGAGGTTATCCACCAGCGCCGGCACCACGCCAAAGAACGGGCGTGCCGCCGAACCCGGCTTGAGCGCATGGGCGCCCGGCAGCGGGCTCATCATGTTGCCGCCGGTTTCGGTCTGCCACCAGGTGTCGACAATCGGGCAACGCGATTGGCCGACGTTCTTGTAGTACCAATCCCAGGCTTCCGGGTTGATCGGCTCGCCCACCGAACCGAGCAGGCGCAGGCTGCTGCCATCGGCACCTTCGCAGGCGGCGGTGCCCGAGGCCATCATCGCGCGGATCGCGGTCGGTGCGGTGTAGAGGATATTGACCTTGTGCTTGTCGACGATCTTCGCCACCCGCGTGATGTCCGGGTAGTTCGGCACGCCTTCGAACAGCAAGGTGGTGGCGCCATTGGCCAGCGGGCCATAGACGATATAGGTGTGGCCGGTGACCCAGCCGACGTCGGCGGTGCACCAGTAGATTTCACCCGGGCGGTAATCGAACACGCGCTCATGGGTCAGGGCCGCGTACAACAGGTAGCCGCCGGTGGTGTGCTGCACGCCCTTGGGCTTGCCGGTGGAACCGGAGGTGTAGAGGATAAACAGCGCCTCTTCGGCGCCCATCTCTTTTGGCGCACACACGGTGCCCGCCACTTTCATCAGGTCTTCGTACCAGATGTCGCGATGCTGGTTCCACTTGATGTTGCCATTGGTGCGCTTGCACACAATGACTTTCTGGATGCTGCTGGTTTCCGGGTTGGTCAGGGCGTCGTCGACGTTGGCCTTCAACGGAATTTTCTTACCGGCACGGATGCCTTCGTCGGCGGTGATCACTACCTTCGACTTACAGTCGATGATGCGACCGGCCAGGGCTTCCGGGGAAAAACCGCCAAACACCACCGAGTGAATCGCACCGATGCGGGTACACGCCAGCATGGCGACCACGGCTTCGGGGATCATCGGCATATAGATAGTCACCACGTCGCCGCGGTGTACGTCCTGGCCACGCAGGGCGTTGGCGAACTTGCAGACTTCTTCATGCAGCTCGCGGTAGGTGATGGTGCGGCTCTCGGCAGGGTCATCGCCCTCCCAGATGATCGCCGCCTGGTCACCGCGCTCGGCGAGGTGACGGTCCAGGCAGTTGTAGGAAACGTTCAGGGTGCCATCGGCGAACCACTTGATGTCGACATGGTGATCGTCGAACGAGGTCTGCTTCACCGTGGTGAAAGGCTTGATCCAGTCGAGGCGCTTGGCTTGCTCGCGCCAGAAGCCATCGGGGTTGACCACCGACTGCTGGTACATGGCCTTGTAGGTCGCCTCGTCGGTCAGCGTGTTGGCTGCTACTTCGGGGCGAACGGGGTACAGGGAAGCCGCACTCATCTTTCTTACCTCGGTGACATAGTTGTTGTTGTATGGCCCCTGTTGTAGCCGGGGCTGCCCCATAGAACCATTCGACGATGGTAGTAACAAGCCCCTACAAATTGCCCTGCTATCCCCGTTTGCCGCTCTGGCCCGTGGCCTGCGGGGCTTTGCAGCTGTATGAAAAAACCTTTACCACACGATTGTTACAAAAACCGCCAATAGTGTTTATCAAAAGTACGGGTATATGAATATAACGCGCAGGCCTAAAATCAACTCCGCCAACACGGCACTGTGATTAACACCGTAACAGCCCCCACGAAGGCAACGTTAATCCGAACTTCCCAACTCTTAAGTTACACACGTGGCCTCACAAGGGCCCCGTGACCCCATTCGACCTAAAGAAGGTAAATACAGTAATGAAAGCTCTCGTAGTTATGGCCCTCAGCAGCTTGTGCGCCACCGCCGCCCTGGCCGATGAGGCCCCGACCGAGCTGGCCGGCCAGAACGCCCCGATTGTCGAAGACTACACCTATAGCACCAAGCTGGATGTGGCCAAAGTATTGTCCATGAGCACAATCCCGGAAGTTTGCGAAGTTGTGCCGGTCAAGATGGAATATGAAGACTCACAGGGTCAGCGTCATATTCTTAACTACCATGTAATGGGCAATGGCTGTTCGAACGGATAACAACTTAGTTAGTGTGATCTGCGCGTGATCTTATTTGCCGCAAGAAATCGTTCTTGCGGCGAGGCCCCCTCCCCCTCGCTTGAATCGAATGCTACGATTGTGGCGTCGCCGCCTTCCCTGTACGGCAGGATACATTCATGCGAGCCAGTTTCGAGAAGATCCCCACCGAGGCCAATACCTCCTGGACCCTGCTGAACCGCAGGTTGCCGGAGGCGATCCCGTTTGAGTGGCATCACCATCCCGAATACGAACTGACCCTCACCCTCAATAGCCGCGGGCATCGCTATATCAGCAACGATGTGGCGCTCTACGACGACGGCGACCTGGTTCTGGTGGGTCCGAACGTGCCACACAGCTGGTCGTCCGCCGAACGCATTGACCCGACCCAACCGCACGTCGCCCTGGTCATCTGGTTTTCCGAAGCCTGGGCGGAATCGCTGGTGCGCCTGTTTCCCGAAATGGCCCCGACCCGCGCGTTACTGGCGGCAGCCCAGCAGGCGCTGAGTTTCAGTGATAGCACCTCAAGGGTCCTGCGCCCGGTGATCGAAGCCATGGTCGAGCAGGATGCATCGCAGCGGCTGATCTCTTTGCTGACCGTGCTCAACCTGTTGTCACGAGACGTCGCCGCGCAGCGTATTGCGGTGGAAAACGCCGCGCCTCAGGTAATCGAAGACCCGCGCATACGTCGCGTGCTGGATTATCTGCATGCCCACTACGCCCAGCCCGTGGGCATTCCGCAATTGGCGCAGATGGCATGCGTCAGCGTGTCGGCCCTCCATCGCATGTTTCGCAAATACACACGCTGCACGGCGTTGGACTACATCGTGCGCCTGCGCATCGGACATGCCTGTGCACTGCTGATGCAGGGCAACCTGGCGGTCAGTGCCATCGCCGAGCAGGTCGGCTATGTCTCCCAGGCGTTGTTCAATCGCCAGTTCAAAGCGCTAAAAGGCCTCACGCCTTCGCAATTTCGCGCCCAACACGGGCATCACTTCCAGTAACCAAGCCGATTCTTCCATTCTCGACGCAACAAACGCCACAATCGTACTGCTCAACGCGCCTAACCGGACTGCTGCCCAGGCAGCCCCGGTGATTCCATACCTGTATGCATAACAACAATACAGGTCACCCCATGAGTAATTATCACGCCTTCGAAAGTGCCGAGTTGCCGGACGACTACCGGCGCAACATCGTCGACATGAAGAAAACCCTGCGTGCGCAGATCGGCGATGTGAACGCTTTGTTTACCGAGGTCAGCGCTTTCATTGCCGATGAAATCGCCTCGATCAAAGCCCAGCAGGCGCTGAGCGGTTCGGCTTGGCCGGAACTGGATTTCGACACGATCGCCAACGGCCAGGTGACGGACGCGCAACGCGCCCTGATCAAGCGCAGGGGCTGCCTGGTGATCCGCAATCACTTCGCGCGCGAGCAAGTGCTGGGGTGGGACAAGAGCCTGCTGGACTACCTCGACAACAACCATTTCGACACGGTGTATCGCGGCCCGGCTGACACCTTTTTCGGCAACCTCGACGCCTCCCGCCCGGAGATATTTCCGATCTACTGGTCCGACGCCCAGATGCAAGTGCGTCAGCACCCGCGCATGGGCGCTGCGCAATCCTTCCTCAACCGGTTGTGGACCACCCATTCCCAAGGCCAGCAATGGTTCGATCCGGACATCAACGCGCTGTACCCGGACCGCGTCCGCCGGCGCCCACCGGGCACCACATCCAAAGGCCTTGGCCCGCATACCGACTCCGGGGCGCTGGAACGCTGGCTGCATCCGGCCTACCTGAAGGTCTTCGACAAGATCTACCGCAATGACTTCCAGGCGTACGACCCATGGGATGCCGCGCATCGGACCGAGGTCGACGAATATGCCTACAAGGACACGGTGAAATGCTCGGCCTTCCGCACCTTCCAGGGCTGGACGGCACTGTGCGATATGCGTGCCGACCAGGGTGTGCTGCATACGCTGCCGATCCCCAAGGCCATGGCTTATATGCTGCTGCGCCCGCTGCTGGACGACGTGCCCGAGGATGAATTGTGCGGCGTGGCGCCCGGCAAAGTGCTGCCCATCTCAGAGAAATGGCACCCGTTGCTGGTACAGGGCATGACACCCATTCCGGACGTGCACGCCGGCGACTCGGTGTGGTGGCACTGCGACGTAATCCACAGCGTCGCCCCGGTGGAAAACCAGCAGGGCTGGGGCAATGTGATGTACGTCCCCGCCGCGCCCATGTGTCCGAAAAATCTGCGTTACGCCAAGGACGTGTTCAGGGCATTCGAGCAAGGTGTCTCGCCGGACGACTTCCCCCGGGAAGACTACGAGCAACAGTGGCAAGACCGCTTCACCCCTCGACAACTCAACAGCCTGGGCCGCAAAGGCCTGGGATTGGAATAAACACCGCCGTCCATAACAACAAAAAAAGGTATCCCCTATGAATCTCGTCAATCGCCTTGCCCTTGCAGTCTCTTTCGCCAGCCTCTGTACGCTCACCGCCCAGGCGGCTGAGAGCAAAGGCAGTGTCGAAGTCGTCCACTACTGGACGTCGGGCGGCGAAGCCAAATCAGCCGACGTGCTCAAGCAACTGATCGAAAAAGACGGCTTCACCTGGCAAAACAGCGCCGTCGCCGGTGGCGGTGGCGCGGCGGCCATGACCGTGCTCAAGACTCGCGCAGTGTCCGGTAACCCGCCCTCCGCCGCGCAGATCAAAGGGCCGGACATCCAGGAATGGGGCAAGCTGGGCCTGCTGACCAGCATCGACAACGTCGCCCAGGTCAACCACTGGGACACCCTGCTGCCGCCGAGCATCGCCGAGCTGATGAAGTTCGACGGCCACTACGTGGCCGTGCCGCTGAATATCCACCGCATCAACTGGCTCTGGACCAACCCCGACGTGCTGCGCAAAGCCGGGGTCGCCCATGCCCCGACCACTCTGGAGGAACTCTACGCCGCCGGCGACAAGCTCAAGGCCGCCGGTTTTATCGCGATCGCCCACGGCGGCCAGCCATGGCAGGACACCACCGTATTCGAAGGCCTGGTACTGAGCATCCTCGGCGCCGATGGCTTCAAAAAGGCCTTTATCGACAACGACGAAGCCACCTTCACCGGTCCGAAAATGACCGAAGTATTCGTCGCCCTGCGCAAACTGAAGACCTACATGGACCCCAACGGCGCCGGCCAGGACTGGAACATGGAAACCGCCAAGGTCATCAACGGCCAGGCTGGCATGCAACTCATGGGCGACTGGGCCAAAAGCGAATGGAGCGCCGTCGGCAAAAAGGCCGGCGTCGACTATGAATGCGCGCCCTTCCCCGGCACTCAAGGCATCTATAGCTACACCATCGACTCACTGGCGATGTTCAAGCTGTCGAGCAAAAACGACACGCCCGGTAACAACGCCGCCCGCGACGACCTGGCCAAGATCGCCCTGGAGCCGCAATTCCAAACGGTGTTCAACCAGAACAAAGGCTCGATCCCGGTCATCAAGGGCCTCGACATGAGCCCATTCGACAGCTGCGCCCAAGCTTCCGCCAAGGATTTCGCCGAGGCGGAAAAGGCCGGCACGCTGGCGCCGAGCATGGCGTTCAACATGTCAACGTCCCAAGCCGTGCAGGGCGCGGTGTTTGATGTGGTGAGCAACTTCATGAGCAATAAAGATGCGGACCCGGCCAAGGCGGGCAAGCAGATGTTCGCCAGCATTAAAGCGGCGGCCCAGTAATCCGCGATCTAAACAACCTTTAAGGCCGCCACACTCCCCCGTGGCGAGCGGGCTTGCCGCGTTGGGCAGCGAAGCGGCCCGAAAATCAGGCGCTGAGTTCTATCAGGAAAACCTCAGCGCCTTGACTGGGGCCGCTTCGCTGCCCAACGCGGGGCAAGCCCGCTCACCACAACAGCCGCATACAAGCCACAAGGCGATTTCCGACGATTGGACACCACCACTCGCCGCTAAAAAAATCCTCAAGCAGCAAACCCTTACAAACCAACACTCTGGCCGTAACCCCACGCATTTTGGCCGACCGCTGAGGCCATCCGCCGCAACACAAAGCCGAATTTTTCCCTATAATGCGCGGGTAAATCGGGCCTGCAATATCCCTTTACACCGGGATGAAGAGCCAGACCTTGAGCCTGCGCTGGAGCATGTACCTGTCGCTCCGCCCCTCAAGCCTCACGCAGAGCACCCGTTAGCCTATTCCGTTTAATGCGTGCGCTAGCTGCAACAAACGATTCCTTAAGATCCACCGCGGCCTCAGGGCCGTGTGAACACCCAACCATCCGGTTTCACACGGGCCCCTTTGCGCCCTCACGCAGGAGACGACACGTCATGCTGAGCTGGGACGAATTCGACAAAGAAGAAGAAGGCGAAGTAGCCGCTAAAGGCGCCAACGCCGGCCACGCCACCGAAGCCAACATGGACCGCCTCGACGGTGCCGGCGCCGCTGCCGCCATCGAAGCGCGCGCCGTCACCGCCAGTGACTCCGCCGCCATCGTGCGCGCCAAGGCCGCCCTCGACAAACTCGACGTCGCCGAAGGCCTCGCCGAGCTGGAAGGCTCCGCCGCCCGCGTCGCCGTTGACGAAAAGCGCATGATCAACTGCCGCGCCGACCTCAACCAACTCGTGCCCTTCAAGTACGACTGGGCCTGGCAGAAGTACCTCGACGGCTGCGCCAACCACTGGATGCCGCAAGAGGTCAACATGACCGCCGACATCGCCCTGTGGAAAAACCCCGAAGGCCTGACCGACGACGAACGTCGCATCGTCATGCGCAACCTCGGCTTCTTCTCCACCGCCGACTCGCTGGTTGCCAACAACCTGGTCCTGGCCGTGTACCGCCTGATCACCAACCCGGAGTGCCGCCAGTACATCCTGCGCCAGGCCTTCGAGGAAGCGATCCACACCCACGCCTACCAGTACTGCATCGAATCGCTGGCCATGGATGAAGGCGAAATCTTCAACATGTACCACGAGATCCCATCGGTCGCGAAAAAAGCCGCCTGGGGCCTGAAATACACCCGTTCGATCTCCGATCCGAAGTTCGAAACCGGCACCGTCGAGACCGACAAAGAGCTGCTGCGCAACCTGGTCGCCTACTACTGCGTCCTGGAAGGCATCTTCTTCTACTGCGGCTTCACCCAGATCCTGTCGATGGGCCGCCGCAACAAAATGACCGGCGTCGCTGAGCAGTTCCAGTACATCCTGCGTGACGAGTCGATGCACCTGAACTTCGGTATCGACGTGATCAACCAGATCAAAATCGAAAACCCACACTTGTGGGATGCCGAGATGAAGGAAGAAGCGACCCAGATGATCCTGCAGGGGACTCAGCTGGAAATCGAATACGCGCGTGACACCATGCCGCGCGGCGTGTTGGGCATGAACGCGGCGATGATGGAGGACTATCTGAAGTTCATCGCTAACCGTCGCCTGTCGCAGATTGGCTTGAAGGAAGAGTATCCAGGCACGACTAACCCGTTCCCGTGGATGAGCGAGATCATGGACTTGAAGAAAGAGAAGAACTTCTTCGAGACCCGTGTGATCGAGTACCAGACTGGCGGTGCGTTGAGCTGGGATTGATTCCTTAGCCAAGCAACCCCATGAAGCCCTGACATGTTCAGGGCTTTTTTATGCCCAGTGAATTGCTACTTCTTGAAGCACATCAGGCCGGCCACCTCGCCCAGAAGGGTTCGGATCGCATCACTAATGCTGTAGCCTTGTGCCCCAATTGCCATCAGCGTTGTCACCGGTCGAGTGATCGGAATGCTTTCACTGCGGCGCTTTACAGCAAAGTTGGAAGATTGGCACGGGAGTAGATTCCTGCTGTCACACCTGATGCACACTCAAAAAACACTAGATAGGACCGAGGCCAACCCGTGAACCCAGACATGCTCGAAGCCGGCCCTGTGGATGCCAAAGTACTCTCCGTCTTTGACTTCGACGGCACCCTGACCCATCACGATAGTTTTGTGCCGTTCCTCAAGTTTGCCTTTGGCCCTGGCGAGTTCTATGGCCGGATGGTCAAGCTGGCGGTGCCTGGGCTGCGCTTTTTGCTGCGGCAGATCAGCCGGGATGAGTTGAAGGCGCAGTTGATTCGCACCTTTATGACCGGGGTCGAGAAGTCGTGGGTGCAGCAGAAGGCCGAGGAGTATTGCCAGCGCAATTGGGCGCGGTTGATGCGCCCGGCGGGTGTGCTGTCAGTGGAGCAGGAGTTGGGCTCGGGGGCGGTGGTGACGCTGTGTTCGGCGTCGCCGGCGTTGGTGTTGCAGCCGTTTGCTGATCGGCTCGGGATCAAGTTGATTGGCACTGAGCTTGAAGTGGTGGATGGGGTGTTGACCGGCAAGCTCACCGGGAATAATTGCCGCTGTGAGAACAAGGTGCTGCGCCTTGAAGCGGTGTATGGGGACCTGGGGGAGTATCGGCTGCGGGCCTGGGGCGATACGCGCGGGGATCGGGAGTTGCTGGCGGCGGCGCAGGATGCGCATTTTCGGCATTTTCATTCGAAGAAGAAGCAGGGCAAGTTGCAGCGGTGATGCGGGTGGGTGGGGTCGGCGGGTGGACCGAGGTGATCCCTTCGTAGCCTCGCTGGGGCTCGACAACTCCCACATTTGATTGATGTCGTGCTGGGATCGGCGCTTGGCGTTAGCGTTATGTTGCGGCTTTGAGGTCTACGCCCAGGGCGGTGGCGAAGGCTTTTACCATGGGGCTGCGCGGGGCGTTGTGGCGCAGGATCAGGTTAACGGCGGTGCTCAGGTGCACGTGGTCCGGGCACAGTGCGCGTAGGCGCCCTTCCCTTACCAGCGGCGCGGCGTAGTGTTCTGGCAGGAAGCCCAGGAAGCGGCCGGTCAGGATCAGGATGGCGACGGCTTCGACTTGTGAGGCCGAGGCGGACTGGCTGTCGTAGGTGACGAAGTTGGCCTTGTCGCGGTGGATCGCGTACCGGTGGTTGACCACTTCGTATTGGCGCAACACCTCCGGTGTGATGTCGCTCGCATTGAACAGTGGATGTCCTACGGCGCAGTAAGCGTGGGCTTTTTCTTCATACAGCGGGAAATAGTCGAATTCCTCACGGCGCTGGTACACCGGCACGATGCCGACAATCAGCCGCCCTTCCACGACGCCACGCTCAACTTCGTCAAGTTGCGAGGCCTGTAGGCGCAATCTTATTTTTGGCGATTCGCTGTGTAACGTCCTTAACGCGGCAATGAGCGGCGAGTTGATATCGGAGACGGTAGTATCAATAACGCCCACACTAAGGTCGCCGATCAGTTCATTCTGAGCCGAACTAAGCTTGTCGCGAAAACTGTCGACCGAGGTAAATAACTCGATGGACGCCTGATACACCAACTTGCCTTCTTCGGTCAGCCCAAAGCCCTCCCGGCCCCGCGTACACAGGCGCATACCGATGCGGATTTCCAGGTCGGAGATCTGTTTGCTGATCGCTGCCAGGCCCACGTTCAGCTCGTTTTGTGCAGCGCTGAAGCCGCCGGCCTCGACCACAGCCATAAATACCCGGAGCAATTTGAAGTCCAGTCCGCTCAATTGCAGGGGCGGTCTTGTGCCGGGTTTGGGTGGCAGGTTTCCAGAAGTGGAAAGTGGAGTTTCCATAATACGCGTTGACCTCAAGTGCCATATTCAACAGGCTTTGACCCAGTCCTTGAACACAGCCAGGCGGCGATAATGAACATAAACATCCGCCCTTGGCAACCTTGAATACGGCGCGTCAGACGCTGATTCAGTCTAGTTGAAAACTTATTTTTACTGCCTCCGACTCTTCTAAAAACAAGCGTGAGGAATACCCATGTCCCAGCCCACCGACCGCCTTTGGGGCGCTCGTTTCAAGACCGGTCCGTCTGCAGCATTGGCCGCGTTGTCACGTTGCCCTGAGCGCTATTTCCGCCTGACGCCCTACGACCTGGCCGGCTCCCGTGCCCATGCCCGTGAGTTGCAGCGCGCCGGTTTGCTGGATGAGTCGGAGACCCTGCGCACCCTGGAGGCCCTGGACCGGATCGGCGAGGACTTCGCCGCCGGCCGCCTGCATCCGACGCTGGATGACGAGGATGTGCACACCTTCATCGAACGCGTATTGACCGAGCGCCTGGGCGCCCTGGGCGGCAAGTTGCGCGCCGGGCGTTCGCGTAACGACCAGACGGCCAACGACCTGCGCCTTTTCCTACGCGACCATGCACGCACCATCACCACCGAGGTACTCGCGTTGCAGCAGGCGTTGGTGGAGCAGGCTGAGCAGCATGTGGAGAGCATCTGCCCGGGCTTTACCCACTTGCAGCAGGCGCAACCGATTGTGTTTGCCCATCACCTGTTGGCGCATGCGCAGTCGATGCTGCGCGATGTGCAGCGTCTGGTCGATTGGGATGCGCGTACGGCGTTGTCGCCGTTGGGCGCGGCCGCCATGGCCGGGTCGGCGATTGCGCGCCAGCCGGAGCATTCGGCCAAGGAAATGGGCTACACCGGACCGTGCGAAAACTCCATTGATGCGGTCGCCAGCCGTGACCATGTGGCGGAATTCCTGTTCGTGGCCGGCATGCTCGGGGTGAATATTTCGCGCCTGTCGGAAGAGTTTTGCCTGTGGTCTTCGCGCCAATTTCGCTGGGTGGTGCTGGACGATGCCTACGCCACCGGCAGCTCGATCATGCCGCAGAAGAAGAACCCAGACATTGCCGAATTGGCCCGGGGCAAGGCTGGGCGCTTGATCGGCAACCTGACCGGGTTGATGTCGACACTCAAGTCGCTGCCGCTGTCGTACAACCGCGATTTGAGTGAAGACAAGCACAGCGTGCTGGACAGCGTGGACACCTTGCTGCTGGTGCTGCCGGCGATGGCCGGGATGGTTGCGACCATGAAAGTGCAGGTGCAAGAGCTACGGCGTCAGGCGCCGATGGGCTTCACCCTGGCGACTGAGGTGGCGGATTGGCTGGCAACGCGCGGTGTGCCGTTCAAGGAGGCGCATGAGATTACCGGCGCCTTGGTGCAGGCCTGTGAGAAGCATGAGATTGAATTGTGGGAAGCCTCGCCGGCGATGTTGGCGGAGGTGGATGCTCGGTTGCTGCCGGAAGTGCGCGACTGCTTGACCCTGGAGGCGGCGATTGCGGCGCGCAGTGGCTGGGGCGGGACGGCGCCGGAGCGGGTTCGGGAGCAGATTGGGCGGTTGAAGGTGGCGTTGGCGGCTCAGCAGCAGTGGGCTGAAAGTTATCAGGGGTTTCGGATTTAAACCTGGGCCTTTGTGGTGAGTTTGCTGGCGCTTTCGCAGGCAAGCCAGCTCCCACATTTGGACCGTGTTTTAACCGTTGGATCGAGTACAGCAGTGGAGTAGCACCATGAACCAAACCCCGGCGGAGCGCTTGGAAGCCGAGCGCAAGTTGTCCGAGAACCAGTTCGATATCACGCAGTACGAGCACGTGCCGCGTCGTTATTACGGACGGATGTTTTTCGCCACGTTGATCGTGATCGCATTGGCCGCGCTGTTGCGTGCCTTCGCCAATGGCCAGATCGAATGGTCCTACATCGGTCAGTTCCTCACGTCTGAGGCCATCCTCTGGGGCCTGGTCAACACCATCGTCATGTCGATCCTGGCAATGGCGCTGGGGGTGGTGATCGGGGTCATCACGGCGATCATGCGCATGTCGGCCAACCCGATCCTGCGTTACGTGGCCATCACCTATACCTGGCTGTTTCGCGGCACGCCGCTGATTCTGCAACTGCTGCTGTGGTTCAACCTGGCGCTGATTTTCCCGGTGATCGCGATCCCCGGCCTGTTCAGCATCGACACCGTCGACCTGATGACACCATTCGTGGCCGCCCTGCTCGGCCTGAGTATCAACCAGGGCGCCTACACCGCTGAAGTGGTGCGCGCCGGCCTGCTGTCGGTGGACACCGGCCAGTACGAAGCCGCCAAGTCCATCGGCATGCCGAGCCTGCAAGCGCTGCGTAGGGTAATTCTGCCGCAGGCGATGCGAGTGATCATTCCGCCTGTAGGCAACGAGTTCATCAGCATGGTGAAAATGACCAGCCTGGCCAGCGTGATCCAGTATTCGGAGCTGCTGCACAACGCGCAAAACATCTACTACGCCAACGCGCGGGTCATGGAGCTGCTGATTGTTGCCGGCATCTGGTACCTGGCGGTGGTGACTGTTCTTTCATTTGGTCAAAGCCGCCTCGAGCGTCGTTTTGCCCGCGGCGCCGGCAAGCGTTCGTAAGTCTGGGTTGAGGAGATTTGCCCCATGAGAAGCATCGTCAAGGCCGTCAACCTGAACAAGTATTACGACCAGTATCACGCGCTGCGCGACATCAATATCGAGGTCGAGCAAGGCGAAGTCATGTGCATCATCGGCCCGTCCGGCTCGGGTAAAAGCACGCTGCTGCGCTGCGTCAACCAGCTGGAAAAAATCGACAAGGGCGGCCTCTGGGTCGACGGCGAACTGGTGGGTTACCGCGTCGTCGGCAACAAGTTGCACGAGATGAATGAATCGCAGATCGCGCGCCAGCGCCTGGCCACCGGCATGGTGTTCCAGCGCTTCAATTTGTTCCCGCACATGACCGTGCTGCAGAACATCATCGAAGGCCCGTGCCAGGTGCTCAAGCGCTCGCCCAAGGAAGCGACCGAGGACGCGCTGGAATTGCTGGCCCGCGTCGGCCTGGCGGACAAGCGCAATGCCTACCCGGTGGAATTGTCCGGTGGCCAGCAACAGCGTGTGGCGATTGCCCGCGCGCTGGCGATGCGCCCCAAGCTGATGTTGTTTGACGAACCCACGTCAGCCCTCGACCCGGAGCTGGTAGGAGAAGTGCTGTCGGTGATGCGCGATTTGGCCACCACCGGCATGACCATGATCGTGGTCACCCATGAGTTGGGCTTCGCCCGTGAAGTCTCCAACCGCATGGTGTTTATGGACGCCGGCCAGATTGTGGAAGCCGGCAGCCCGGAAGAAATTCTAATAAGCCCACAAAACCCGCGTACCCAAAGCTTTATTTCTGCCGTTCGCACTTAACTAAAAAACTAACGAGAACGCCCCCATGAAAACATTGTTTATCCCAACGTTGCTCGCAGGCCTGATGGCCTCCTCGTGTGTATTCGCGGCATTGCCGGCGGCAATCAAGGACAAGGGTGAAATCAGTGCGGCCATCGTGCCGAACTACCCGCCGATGGACTTCAAGGACACCGCCACCAACAAGCTCACGGGCCTGGACTTCGACCTGGGCAACGCCCTCGCCGAGCGCCTGGGCGTGAAGATCAAATGGCAGGAAACCGGCTTCGAGCAGATGCTCAGCGGGCTGACCACCAAGCGCGTCGACATCGTGCTGTCCGGTATGAGCGACACCGCCGAGCGCCAGAAAGCCGTGACGTTTATCGACTACTTCACCAGTGGCCCACAGCTGTACACCCTGGCCAAGCGCGAAGACCTCAAGGAATTGACTGACCTGTGCGGTAAAAAAGTCGGCACCAGCCGCCGTACGACCTGGCCGTCGGAAATTGCCGCGTGGAGCAAGGAAAACTGCGAAGCAGCAGGTAAGCCAGCGATCGTGGTGATCGGCACTGAAGGCTCGGCGGACGCGCGTGCCCAGTTGCAGCAGAACCGTTTGGATGCGGCGATGCAGGGCAGCGAGACGATTCCTTATTTGATGTCGTTGGACAAGGGCAAGTACAAGCCGGTAGGCCTGGCGATTTCCAAGCAGTTCACCGGGCTGGGGATCGAGAAGAGCAATACCGAGTTGGTCAGCGCGATCAGTGAGGCGTTGCAGGGCATGCTCGATGATGGGACCTACGGCAAGATCCTCAAGAAGTGGGATCTGGAGCAAGGTGCGGTCGAGAAGATCACCATCAATTCCGGCCAGTAACTCGATCCAAATGTGGGAGCGGGCTTGCTCGCGAATGCAGTGTGTCAGCGACGAATGTACCGACTGACCCGCCGCATTCGCGAGCAAGCCCGCTCCCACAAGGGATCTGTTGTGTATGAAAGATCGTAACCTGCCTCAAGAATAAGGACATCCGCCCCACCGTGGCCACCTACTCCCTGGTAATCCGCCGCCTGATGATCTGCTCGGTGACCATCGTGGTCAGCCGCGCCATGACCAGCCCCTTGCTGGCCCTGCTGTTGAGCACCCGCCTGGGCCTCAACCAACAGGACATCGGCCTGCTGATGGGGATTGCCGTCTTCATCGCGACCCTGCTGGGCCTGTATGGCGGCTACATCATCGACCGCCTGGAAAAGCGCAAGCTGCTGATCCTGGCCATGCTCTCCAGCGCCATCGGTTTTCTGTTGCTGACCTTTGCCAGCAACCTCTACCTCACCACCCTGACCCTGGTGATCACCGAAGCCGCGTCGGCGCTGTTCCTGATCGGCTCCAAGGCGATCATCAGCGAGAACCTGCCGGTGGGCGACCGCGCCAAGGTGTTTTCCCTGCGCTACACCCTGACCAACGTCGGCTACGCCACCGGCCCGATGGTCGGCGTGGTGATCGCCGGACACATGCAGCTGGCGCCGTTCCTGATCGCCAGCGCCATCGCGTTTGGCAGCGTATTCCTGATGATCGGCATCCCGCCGACCCAGCGCGACGACAGCAACAAACCCCTGAGTTTCCTCAGCACCCTGCGCACCTTGCGCAGTGATCGCACGTTGATCCTGTTTACCAGCGGCAGCCTGCTGAGCACCATTGTCCACGGGCGCTATACGCTTTATCTGTCGCAATTTCTGCTGGTTGCCTACAAGCCTGCCGAGGCGCTGAAGATTTTGTCGGCGGTGCTGGCCTGCAACGCCATTACCGTGATTTTGATGCAGTACCAGATCGGGCGTTTTCTCAAGCGTGAACAACTGCGCTACTGGATCGTGCTCGGCACCTTGCTGTTCATCCTCGGGTTGATCGGTTTCAGCCTGGCCGACAGCCTGCTCACCTGGTGCCTGGCGATGTTTGTGTTCACCCTGGGCGAGATGATCATCTACCCGTCGGAATTCCTGTTCATCGACACCATCGCCCCGGATGCACTGCGCGGCAGTTACTACGGCGCGCAGAACCTGGCGGCATTTGGCGGCGCGATGAGCCCGGTGATTTGCGGCTACCTGCTGATCAATGCAGCGCCGACCAGCATGTTTTATGCGCTGGGAGCACTGACGGCCATGGGCGGCACGCTGTGCTTCTTGAGCGGGCGGCGGGTCGCAGTTTCTTGCTGATATTTACGCGGGATCCGGCTATTAATAGCGAAACTTCTCACGGACCCGAGCCCCATGAAATTCGACACGGCCTACAGCCTGAGTCTCGATGACAAGCTGTCGATCTACGACGTACGTGACCTGAATTTCGACGAAACCGTCGCCTTCGATTCCGACCAGGACAGTTTCCTCTGCCCCAACGATGACTGCCGTGCAGCCTTCGAGGCAGGCAATGTGTTGAGCACATTCAACGCAAAGAACGTCAACTACCTGCGCACCCCGCACTTCAAGAACACCCCGAGCACCCGGCATATCGACGGCTGCCGTTACGCCAGTACCCACAAAACCGCGACCGGCGAAAATGACGACGAGCGCGAGGAAAACTTCCCATCGGAATTTGTCCTGACACGGCGTACGTACGCGGCTAAAACCCCGGTTACCAGCCCTCAAGGACAACTCCCACAGGGCCCTGAGAAAACGCCGTCAAGCCGCACCAGCCCGTCCGGCAGTTCCCACGACACCACCCCGGACAAAACCAGCGTGTTTGCCCACCCGGTGGAATGCTTCGTGTCGAATATCGACGACAAGGACAAGCTCAAAAGCATGCCGCTGAAGATCGGCGACCACACCGCGACCTACTCGACGTTCTTCAAGAAGATCGAATACCTGCAGGACAACAAGGGCCTGATCTACTGGGGCAAGATCAAGGCGATCAAGGACTACACCAGCAGCTTTCGCATCGACTTCGACAAGAAGGTGTGGCTCGACAAGAAGCCCTATTCAGTCAACGTCTACCTGAGCAAAAAGCTCATCGAGAACTACCGCAAACGCTCAGTGTTCCTGGAGCAGATCAGGGCGGCGGCAGACAGTGACCGGGCGTTGTACTGCTTCTTCTACGGCGTGACGCCGGAGCTGAAACAGGTACCGAGCAAGAAAAACCCCGAGCAGACCTTCGGGGTGTTCAGCGCGAATATCGAAAACCTCGATCACCTGCTTATTCGCGAGGCGCCGGGACTGGAATAACCGGGGGCTGAAAGCCATCAAAAAAATCCAGTTGATGAGCGGTCAAAACAACTGTACAAAAACACAGTATAGTTTGTCTTCCCCGTCGAACCCTGGAGAAATTCCATGTCCTCTCTGGCAATGCGCTCTTTCGTCGATCAGCAGATCGTCCTGCATCAATTCACCGCCAAACACAGCGTACAGGCCCGCGCGATGCTGGGCTGGAGCCGCGAAGACCTGGCGCGCCAGGCCGATGTGACGGTGGAGGCCATCCAACAATTCGAAAGCCTGGGCGACGTGGGTGATGAAACCCGCCTGGCCGTGGCGTTCCGCCTGGAGGCCGAAGGGCTGGTGTTTTTCCCGGGGTTTGCGCCGGGGTGGGGCATGAGCGTGCGCAGGTTCGATACCCTCCCGACCGAGCCCGCAGCACCCACCATCCTTTCGCGGCTGATGGGCTCAACTGCGGCATCCATTGACTCAGCCACGCCCCAACCGAATGGCGCGTAGGGTCCAGCCGGACCACCACAACCCGGCCGCGCGCGGCAGTGTGTAGCTTCAGAGCCTGGGGTTGACCATCGCCTGGGCCGCCTGCTCATACCCATGGGCCACCGCCAGCAAGGTCGGTTCAGCCCAGCGGGTGCCGAAAAAGTAGGCACTGGTGGGCAGGCCGTCCTCGTTCGTTCCGGAAGGCACCGTGATCCCCGGGTAACCCGCAGCGGCCACGCCGAAATAAGCGTTGGTCTCGAAGTCGGTCACCATGGCATCAAGGTTTTCTGCCTTGATCGGATCACCCACCGTGCTGCGAAAATCCTCGATCAGTTCGTCCCACAGCGGTTCTCGTTGGTCCGGCGTCAAAGTGGAGGCAGCTATTTCCTTGAGCATCGGCTGGTGATCGGTCTCGGTGCCGTCGCGGTCTTCATTGAACTTGATCAGCTCCGTCAACGACTTGACTGGCAATCCGCGGCGTTTGGCCAGGTAAGCATTCATTTCCTCCTTCACATCCGAGAGCAGCAACTCCTCATAGTGTGATGCGTCCGCCAGACGCATGTCGACGGGCACAAGAACCGCGCCTTGATCACGCAGCACCTCAAGTGTCCGCGTGAATGACGCACTGTTGACCACAGGCAGGATTTCGCCGTTTGCACTGAACGTCGTCGGATAACCAATGCGCTTGCCCGTCAACGCGCCGGGTACCAGCAGCCGCGTGTAGTCCACGCCCTCGGGAGCGCCCACGCTTTGCGGGTCATCAAGGTCGCGGCCTGACATGGCATTGAGCATCAGCGCCACGTCATACACCGAGCGTGCCATCGGGCCCGGCGTGTCCTGTCGCCGGCTGGCCGGAATGATGCCGTTACGGTCCAGCAAACCGACACTGGGCTTGAGCCCGACCACGCCGTTGAGTGCCGCCGGTACGATGATCGAACCATTCGTCTCCGCCCCAACTGCCAAGGGGGCCAGCCCGGCGGCGACCGCGGCCGCCGAACCGGAACTGGAGCCCCCCACGTCAGCATCTGCCTGATGTGGGTTACGCGTTTGCCCGCCCCTGCTGCTCCAGCCATCGGGCGCGCCACGAAAGCCCGCCAGCTCCGTCATATTGGTTTTCCCCAGGATCACCACGCCCTGTTTGATCAGGTTATCGACCAGCGGGGCGTTCTTGCCGACGGCCGCACCCACCAGGCCGAATGCTCCCGCACTGGTTTGCATGCCGGTGGTTTCGAGGGTGTCCTTGAGCAGGATGGGAATACCATGCAGCGGCCCGCGCACCTTGCCACTGGCGCGCTCCTGATCCAACTCGCGAGCAGTGCGCAGCGCATCCGGATTAAGCTCAATCACGGCGTTCAATTGCGGGTCGAGCTTGAGAATGCGCTGTTGCAGGTAGTTGACCAGGCTCACCGATGTGAGTCCGCCGGGCCTGGCCATCTGCGCGCTGAGCTCGCTGACACTGAGGTACTCGGTACCTGGGGCTACGGATTTTGAAACTGCGGGCACAGGGTCGGCGACCCAGGACTGCGCGACTTGCCGAACGACAGCCCCTACACCGTATGCAAGACCGATCATAAGACCTCTTCAGGATTAAGAAATGACGAGGGATCGACGTTGATCCATCACCAGTCTAAGAAGGCCTCGCGCCCCAGGCAGCCCGACCCAAGGCGTTCACGGCGTAGGATTAGTCAACACAACCGGTCACTGTAATTGCACCGGTGCCGGCATCAGGCCTTGCGCGCTGCGGTATTCCTGAACCAGCGCCTGCAGCGCATCCTTCGACCAACGCGCACCGTAGAACCACACCGTCGCGCCCTCTTCGAGCGGCTCGCCATGCACCGGGTAGCCGGTCCAGCAGGCCGCATGAAACGCCGCGCTGCGGCTGTCCGACACCAACGCATCCAGTCGATTTTCACTCACATGCGCGTCGATTTCGTTGCGGGTCTGCAGGTCGAACAGCAGGCTGTCATCGCTACGCTGTGCAAGCACTGGCACCAGTTGCGCCCCGGCCCGGCGAAGCACGTCCAGCGCGTTCAAGAAGGCGGTGGTGTGCTCCAGCGGCTCGCCCTGCACAAACCGCTCGGCGAAGCCGATGCGCCTGCCCGCCAATGCCTGGCTGACCGCCAAGACGTTGTTGTTCTGCACCAGGGGCACCTCCACCATGACCGGCCCCGAAGGGTCAACGCCGCTCAAGGCAATCAACGATAACGACGGATCACGCACCGGTTTCAGCGGAAGAGCCGGAGAGGTGTAGCCAGGGATCGGAATGCGACCTTCAGGGTGGGCATGAGACTGCGGGTCGCTGCCAAAAGCGATACCGTGCGCACTCGCCGGTTCGTTAAGCAACTGTTTGAGGAGGGGCGCCGAGACTGCCGACTCGAGTAGCGCTGACACCGCGTGCCCGGTCGGGCACGTGCCCCCATGCCAAGATGTCCTACCTTTGCCTTCCATAAGAAGTACCCCCGAAAAACCGACTTCCGGGGATCATCGCACCCTTGGCTGGCGTCTGTCGCAGCCCTGAAACAGCTTGAAAACTCCTTTTCCCACAGCTCAGCTCAACAGGCGCTCCTGGGCACCTTGGGTTTCCACATCCAGCCACCACGCGTTGCCACGTTCCGGCTGGTTCAAACTGAACGCCTGCCCCATCGCCGGCGTTGTAATCGAGACATTGCGTTCCCAGGCCAGGGCCATGATGCGATCGAACGGTTCGTGCCAGGCATGGAATGCCAGGTCGAAAGTGCCGTTGTGGATCGGCAGCAACCAACGGCCCTTGAGATCGATATGCGCTTGCAGGGTTTGCTCCGGCTGCATATGCACATGCGGCCAGTCGACGTTGTAAGCGCCGGTTTCCATCAACGTCAGGTCAAACGGACCGTACTGCTCGCCGATGCGCTTGAAGCCATCGAAGTAGCCGGTGTCACCGCTGAAAAAGATCCGCCGTGCGCCGTCGATCATCACCCAGGAACACCACAAGGTCTGGTTGGCATCGAACAGGCCGCGTCCGGAAAAGTGCTGCGCCGGCGTGGCGACAAAACGCAGGCCATCCACCTCAGTGCCTTGCCACCAATCCAGTTGCCGCACCTTGCTGGCATCCACGCCCCACTTGATCAGCAGATCGCCCACGCCCAGCGGCGCAAGAAAGTGCCGGGTCTTGTCGGCCAATTGGATGACAGCCTTGTGGTCAAGATGGTCGTAGTGGTTGTGGGAAAGAATCACTGCCTCAAGCGGCGGCAACTCTTCAAGGGTGATGGGCGGCTGATGAAAACGCTTGGGGCCGGCCCAACTGAACGGCGAGGCACGCTCGGCGAACACCGGGTCGGTCAGCCAGAATTTGCCGCGCATTTTCAGCAGCACCGTGGAATGCCCCAGGCGGTACACGCTGTGATCCGGCGCCGCCAGCAACTGCTCGCGGGTCAGCGGCTGCACCGGGATCTGCCCCACCGGCCGCGTGCTGCGCGGTTTGTTGAACAGCATGTTCCAAAAGATACGCAAGGTTTTGCCAAAGCCGCCGTGCTGCACCGGGGCGTCGTTGCTGAAATGCCCCTGGTCCTGCTCGGCAGGCTTGGGCGCCGCAGGCGAAGGCTTGAGACGGCTTGAAATCGTGGCCATAACTGAGAGACTCCTACCGATCGCGCATAAAATTACACTGCACAGTGTAGTTTCTAGATTGCAACAAAACCCCGAGCAAGTAAACTACTGAGTGTAATTTACCCTGACGAGCCGAGCGCCGCCCATGACTGCCCCTCTACGCCTCACTGACCGTAAACGCGAAGCCATCGTGGCTGCGGCTATTGCCGAGTTTCGCGCCAACGGATTCGAGGTCACCAGCATGGACAAGATCGCCGCCACCGCCGGCGTATCCAAGCGCACGGTGTACAACCACTTCCCCAGCAAGGAAGAGCTGTTCGCCGAAATTCTCCACCAACTCTGGGCCAGCAGCGTCGCCCAGCTCGACGTCAGCTATACCAGTGACCGCCCATTGCGCGAACAATTGCGTGGGTTGCTGGAGGCGAAGATGAAAATGATGTCGGACGCCAACTTCCTCGACCTGGCCCGCGTGGCGATCGCCGCCACCATTCATTCGCCGGAACGCGCGCAAGACATGGTCAACCGTCTGAGCAAGCGTGAAGAAGGCTTTACCCAATGGGTACGCGCCGCGCAGGAAGACGGACGGCTCAATTGCAGCGACCCGGCCTTTGCCGCCCACCAGATCCAGAGCCTGCTCAAGGCCTTCGCCTTCTGGCCACAGATCACCCTTGGCCAACCCACCCTGGATGCGGCCAACCAGGCCAGCGTCATCGAGTCCGCCATTGATCTGTTCCTGGCCGGCTATGAAGTCACTGCGCCCCGCCAGCCGTAAAACCTGTTGCGTGTGCGACATTCCAGGTCGTTTTTGACGTATTAGCCCTCTGTTTTGCGCAAATGGCCTGGAAGGACACTGATTATTCCCACGGGAATAACTGACAATATTCACAGGCATTATCCGATCAACGGTTAATCCTGCGAACGTGTGTCGTCGTATCTGCAACAGAGTTGATCCGGGAATTTATGGAAAACAGACAAGGCAAAGGGCTTTCATTTGCCAAACGTATCTACAAGCCAAGGATCATCGGCCTGGGCATTGGCTGCATCAGTGTCATCGGTGCCCTCTACCCGCTCGCGATGCCCGGCTGGGTCTGGGCGTTGCTGTTGTTCAATGGGTTCGCGTGGGCGCACGTGGCGTATCAGCTGTCGACTCGCTCGCAGTATCCCTACAAGGCCGAGCAGCGCAACCTGCTGTACGACTCGTTGTTCGGCGGTTTCTGGGCCGCCGCCACGCAGTTCACCCCGCTGACGGCCGTGACCATCCTGTCGATGATGACCATGAACAACGTCGCCGCCGGCGGCAAGCGCCTGTTCCTGCGTGGCCTGCTCGCACAAGCCCTCGGGATCGGCGTGGCAGGGACGCTGTTCGGCTTCCAATTCAATCCTGACGTCAGCCTGCTGCAGGTCTATACCTGCCTGCCCATGCTGACCCTCTATCCGATGGCCATCGGCATGGTCTGCTACCAGTTGGCAATCAAGCTATCGGAACACAAACGCGCCCTCAGTGCCCTGAGCCGCACCGACAGTCTCACCGGCCTGCTCAATCACGGTTCCTGGAAAGACCTGCTCCACCTCAAGTTTCACAAGTGCCAGCAACAACAAAGCCACGCCACCATCGCCTTGATCGATATCGACCACTTCAAGCAGATCAACGACAGCCACGGCCATATCATCGGCGATGCAGTATTGCGCCAACTGAGCGTCGAGCTGCGGCGTAACCTGCGGGAAAACGACCTGGCCGGACGTTACGGGGGCGATGAGTTCTGTGTGATTCTTCCGCAAATGCCCCTGGAACAAGCCGCGCAACTGATGGAACGCATGCGCGAAACCTTCAGTAATTACCGCAACCCGCAAATCCCCGAACTGCGTGTGAGCCTGAGTATCGGCCTGGCGGATTTCCAGCCGTACTTCACCGATGCAGCCATGTGGCTGAATGCCGCGGACCGCGCGCTGTATGCCGCCAAGGACACCGGGCGCAACCGGGTCAACATCAGCGAGGAAAAGATCGCCCATTCCGCCTGAAGTTGTCCTACGACACCTCGTCTGAATCTTCCGCGTAACAGCGCAAATGAAATCATAATGCCACCACTCGTCGACTACCCAAGAAAGGTCCTGCCCATCGGGCGAACTTCTTGTCAGGCTGGTCACTCTTAACCCGTTGTTCCACCCCCGCTGTCAGCACAAGGAGGCTGACAATGAGCACGTCAACCGTACGGCATAGGCCTTACGGGGGCAGGCGCATATACATGGATACTCCCTGCAGCTTGCTTGCCCGAGCCCCCGAACATGCTATTTAACGCCCACAAGAAAACCATCAGTACCCTGCAGCACACCGTCGCCCACCAGGCCAGCCTGCTGGACGCCATCGAGCGCTCCATGGCCGTGATCGAATTCGACCTGCACGGCAACGTGCTGCGTGCCAATGACAATTTCCTCAAGACCATGGGCTACCGCGCCGAGCAGGTCGAGGGCCAGCCCCACCGCATGTTCTGCACCCCCGACTTCGCCCGCAGCGCCGAGTATGGCCAGTGGTGGTCGAACCTGCGCAGTGGTCAATTCCAGTCCGGCACCTTCGAACGGGTAGCCGGCAACGGTCAGTCGGTGTGGCTGGAGGCCAGCTACAACCCCGTGCGCGATGACGCCGGCCAAGTGGTTCGCGTGGTCAAGTACGCCATGGACGTCACGCCGCGCCTGCAGGCTGAAAGTGAAGCCAATGCCAAGCTGGACGCCATCGGCCGGGCGATGGCCGTGATCGAGTTCAACCTCGACGGCACCATCCTCACCGCCAATGCCAATTTCCTGCAGCGCATGGGCTACAGCCTGGCGCAGATCCAGGGCAAGCATCACCGCCTGTTTTGCACACCCCAGACCGCCGCCAGCTCGCAATACAGTGATTTCTGGCGACGCCTGAACCAGGGCGAAATGTTCAGCGGCCAGTTCGAGCGCGTGGATAAAAATGGCCAGCCCGTCTGGCTTGAAGCCAACTACAACCCGGTGTACGACGCCAGCGGGCGCCTGTGCAAAGTGGTGAAGTTCGCTTCGGATGTCACCGCACGCGTGCAGCAACATGCTGCCGATGCACAGAGTGCAGCCCAGGCCTATCACTTGTCCCTGCATACCCAGGACATGGCAGAAAAAGGCGCTGAAGTGATTCAGAAAACTGCCGCTGGCATGCGTGATATTTCTGCAGATATCGACGACTCGTCGCAACTGATCGCCAAGCTCGGTGAGCGCTCGCAGCAGATCACCACCATCGTCAACACCATCCGTGGCATCGCCGACCAGACCAACCTGCTCGCCCTCAACGCCGCCATCGAAGCCGCGCGCGCCGGTGAACAGGGCCGGGGGTTTGCCGTGGTGGCCGATGAAGTGCGCCAGTTGGCGGCGCGCACCAGCGGCTCGACCACGGAAATATCCAGCATGATCGCGATGATTCAGGCAGAAACCCGCCAGGCCATCGACAGCATGGACGCCACCCGCGACCGCGCCGCCCAGGGCGTGGAATTGGCCAATCAGGCCGGCACGGTGATCCTGCAGATTCGTGAAGGCACCAGCGAGGCGGTGCAGGCTGTCAGTGCGTTTGCCAATGAGCGTGGCAACGGCTGACCCGATCTTCATGTGTGCGGCCGAGGGCTCGGTCTATAGTGCTTGATTGTCTCCAAGCAGAAGATTCGAGCCCGCCATGACCCCAGACAAGCCTGCAACCGCCCCCGTCGACCACCTGCGTTTCCACCGTGTCCACGCCCACCTGGCGCCGACCTTCGGCAACGACACCTTCGCGCTCAAGGCCGAGGCGTTTGCGCGCTTCTTCGGTACGCCGACCTTTCTCGGCGCGCAAACCGCGATCGTGATCCTGTGGGTGGTGCTGAACATCACCGGCATCACCCACTTCGACGTGTACCCGTTCATCCTGCTCAACCTGGCCTTCAGCTTGCAGTCTGCCTACGCCGCGCCGTTGATCCTGCTGGCCCAGACACGCCAGGCCGCCCGCGACAAAGCCCAGTCGGACGCCGATGCGCAGCACCGTGAAGCGCTGGCCGTGGCCAATACCGAACGCCAGGCCCAGGCCGCGCAGACCACCAAGCAGTTGCTGGAACTGCTGGAGCAGAACACCCGGCTGACAGAAATGACCAAACAGCTGACTGAGCGAATCGAAACACTGACGTGCGAAATGCATGAGCAGTTTGTGCGAAAACCCAAGTAACCGCGCCTATGCAGTGTGGGACGGCTTGACCTGCACATGTCGTCCCAACTCATCAAACAGCGTCACCACTGAGCGCAAGGCGCGGCAATCGGGACGTGTCAGCAGCCATAGCGCCGTGTCGTGCCCTGCCAATGCCGGGCCCAGCGGGTGCAGGGCATCATCCAGGAGGAAATCCGGCAACGCCGCCACACCCAGCCCCGCCCGTACCAGCTCGGTGACCGACAACATGCTGTTGCAGCGATAACTGGGGCGTACACCCGGCAAATGTTCGCGACGCCAGACCACGGTGGGATGGTCGGGCAGGAAATCATCCGGCGCGATCCATGCCAGGTCGGCCAGCGCCCGGCCTTGATGCTGGCGCGCGTAGGCTGCGCTGGCGCACACCTGATAAGCCACGGTGCCCAGGCATCGACCAACCAGATGCTCAGGTGGCGTCCTGGTCAGGCGCAGGGCGATGTCGGCATCGCGGCGACTGAGGTTGGCAAAGTCATTCGAGGTACTCAGCTCCAGGGTCAGCGCCGGGAACTGCGGCATGAACTGCGCCAGCGCCGGCAGCAACAGGCCTTGCAGTACCGAGTCAGTGCAGGTGAGGCGCACCGTGCCACTGATCACTTCACCGCCCTGCTCCACGCCAACCCGCGCTGCCTCCAGCGCTTGCTCGGCGCGCTCGGCCTGTTGCGCCAGGTTGCTCGCCAAGCTGGTGGGCAGGTAACCGGCGCGGCTCTTTTCAAACAGCGTCTGGCCTAACGCGGCCTCCAGCCGGCGCACCGCGCGAAACACCGTGGACACATCCACCCGCAACAACGCCGCCGCCCGGGCCAGACTGCCGCCGCGCACCAGGGCGAGGATCAATGACAAGTCGGCGTAGTCAATTTGATAGTGCGTAGCTGCAATGAGCATGTGGATAAACGCCAATATTGATTGCGTGAACGCCAATCTATAGTGCGCACCAGGACACCACAAGCCATGGGACGCACACGATGAAAGCTACTGCTCTGCACCTCGCCCTGATCGGCGACTACAACCCCGATGTCCCCGCGCACCAGGCCATTCCCGTCGCGTTGCAGCTGGCCGCCGACAGCCTTGGGCTGAAGGTTCACCTGCAATGGATCGACACCGACACGCTCACGCCCGCCACCCCATTGCACGGTTTCGACGGTTTCTGGTGCGTGCCTGCCAGCCCTTACCGCGACACTGACGGTGCCCTGCGCGCCATCCGGTTTGCCCGCGAACAACGGCGACCTTTCCTCGGCACCTGCGGCGGCTTTCAACATGCGGTGCTGGAATATGCCCGCAACGTACTGGGCTGGGCCGACGCGGAACATGGTGAACTGGCGCCACAGGCACAACGCGCGGTGATCGCACCGCTGAGCTGCTCGCTGGTAGAGGCCACTGACACCGTGCGTTTGACCCCCTACACGCGCATCGCCGACGCTTATGGCACCCTCGACATCGAGGAAGGCTATCGCTGCCGCTACGGCATGAACCCCGAATTTGCCCAGGCGTTGCTGGAACGCGAGTTGATTCCCAGCGGGCACGACTCGGCGGGCGACCTGCGCGCCGTGGAGTTGCTCGATCATCCGTTCTTTGTCGCTACGTTGTTTCAGCCGGAGCGCGCCGCCCTCAGGGGCATCACGCCACCGTTGGCGATCGCCCTGCTCAAGGCATGCCAGGAGACAGTGGCATGATCGCGACCACACCGCCCCCGCCGTATTACGCAGTGATTTTCAGCTCACTGCGCACCGAAGGTGATCACGGCTACGGCGAGGCCGCCAACCGCATGCTGGAACTGGCACGCGAACAACCGGGGTTTCTCGGCGTGGAATCAGCGCGTGAAAATGGCCTGGGGATTACCGTCTCGTACTGGAGCAGCGAGGCGGCGATCCTGGCCTGGAAGCAGCAGGCAGAACATCGCGCGGTACGTGAGCAAGGGCGCTCCACCTGGTACTCGGCGTTTCAGACGCGGGTGTGCAAGGTGGAGCGGGCCTACGCCTTTGGAGCGGTGTGACGGTGGGGGCTGGCTTGCCTGCGATGGCATTTTTTCAGCCAATTCATGCAGTGGCTGAACCACCGCCTTCGCAGGCAAGCCAGCTCCCACATTTATCAGTGGTTGGCCTTGATTATGTGCCAGCCACAGCCCCCAATCTTATTTATGCCAGCCCTGAATCCCGAGCCCGACACCGCACCAATGTGGGAGCGGGCTTGCTCGCGAAGGCGGTGTATCAGTAAAAGCTAAGCCAGCTGACCCACCGCCTTCGCAGGCAAGCCAGCTCCCACATTTATCAGTGGTAGGCCTTGATTATGTGCCAGCCACAGCTCCCAATCTTGTTTGGGCCAGCCCTGAATCCTGTGCCAGGCACAGCTCCAATGTGGGAGCGGGCTTGCTCGCGAAAGCGGTGTATCAGTAGAAGCTAAGCCAGCTGACCCACCGCCTTCGCAGGCAAGCCAGCTCCCACATTTATCATGTGGTAAGCCTTGATCCTGTGCCAGGCACAGCTCCCAATCTTGTTTGTGCCAGCCCTGAATCCCGAGCCCGACACAGCTCCCAATCTTATTTATGCCAGCCCTAAATCCCGAGCCCGACACCGCACCAATGTGGGAGCGGGCTTGCTCGCGAAAGCGGTGTATCAGTAAAAGCTAAGCCAACTGACCCACCGCCTTCGCAGGCAAGCCAGCTCCCACATTTATCAGTGGTAGGCCTTGATTATGTGCCAGGCACAGCTCCCCAATCTTGTTTGTGCCAGCCCTGAATCCCGAGTCCAACACAGCCCCAATGTGGGAGCGGGCTTGCCCGCGAAAGCGGTGTATCAGTCAAAGCTAAGCCAGCTGACCCACCGCCTTCGCAGGCAAGCCTGCTCCCACATTTATCAGTGGTAGGCCTTGATCCTGTGCCAGGCACAGCTCCCACATGTTGCTCTTCATAAGACTGAAAACCTGCCGACCTAGCTCACCAGGCTACGCAACGCACTGATCTGCGGAATATCCACCCGGCGCATGTACGCCCGCAATGGCTCGGTGATGTTGATGCGGTCGTCGATGTTCTGGTCGAGCAGCAGTTGGATTCGTTCGCGCGACAGGGTCATGGTCTGCTCGGCGGCGGGCAGCCAGACGAATTCGGCGGTGGGAATGATGCCGTCATCAGCCACGTCCATGCCGAAGGCGTCTTCGCTGAAACGCACGATGTACTGGCCGGTCTTGCGGTTGAGGCCGACAAAACCACGGAGTTGGTCGGCGGCCTGGCAGATAAGCTCGGAAGTGATGCGCATGGTAAACCTCACTGAAAAGTCCCACAGGGACTGGAAAGATGGTTTACACGCGTGGCAGAAAGTACTGCCCTCTAACGGAGCAGCTTCGGGCAAGAGTACTGCAATGCACGGCAAAAAAACCGAGAAAATTGGCGGGTGCGCACGTTAATGTCGGTTTGGTGATAGCGCCTTTCGCAATCAATTGTTAAAAAGGAGGCCTTCTCAAAGCTACCTCCACGAAAGGACTTCGCATATGCCTGTCACGTTTTCCAAGAGCGCCCTGCTGCTCGCCCTGGCGCTTGGCCTCGGCCAGGCACAGGCTGCCGACCCGATCAGCCCGGCTGAATTGGCGACAAACGAAGGCATTCCCTACCCTGCCGTGATCGCTCACCGTGGCGCGTCCTACGATGCCCCGGAATCCACCGCCGCCGCCTACAAGGTCGCCCGCGACCTGGGTGCCGACTACCTGGAGATGGACCTGCAGCGCAGCAAGGACGGCGTACTGTTCGCCCTCCACGACAACAACCTGCAGCGCACCACCGACGTGGCCACCAAGTTCCCCGAGCGCAAGGACGCCCCGGCCAACGAATTCACCTGGAAAGAACTGCAAACCCTCGACGCCGGCAGCTGGTTCAACACCGCCTACCCCGACCGCGCACGTCCGGGCTTCGTCGGCCTGAAAATCCAGAGCCTGGACGACATCATCAAGATCGCCGAAGGCAACCCGCAGCACAAACCCGGCCTGTACATCGAGACCAAGGAGCCCAAGCAGTTCCCGGGCATCGAAGCCGACCTGAAAAACAAGTTGCTGGATAAAGGCTGGCTGAGCTCTGCCGGCTCCAAGCTGGGCAAGAGCAACACCGGTGTCGGCCAGGGCAAGGGGCGCGTGGTCCTGCAAACCTTCGAGACGGCCAGCCTGAAAGAACTGCAGAAAGAAATGCCGAACACGCCGAAGATCCTGCTGCTGTGGGTCGGCCCTGGCAGCATCGAGCCGAAATCGACACAGACCTTCGCTGAGTCCGGCGAAACCACCAAGGCCGCCTACTACGCCAAGCAAGAGCCGAAAGACGCCGCCGAGTTCGAAAAATGGGTCGACGAAGCCAAGAGCCTCGGCGCCATCGGCACCGGCCCTTCGGCCGAGCTGACCGCCCATGGCGACCAGAGCTACACCGACCTGGTGAAGCCGGAAATGAACCAGCTGACCCACGACAAAGGCCTGCTGGTGCACGTCTATACCGTCGATGAGCCGGTGGATTTCGACAAGGTGATGAAGGCCGGTGTCGACGGCATCTTCACCAACCGTGCCGCCGAACTGCTGAAGTTCTACAAGCGCTGGCCGTCGTCCAGCGTGCAGGACCTGCTGAACGACTATAAGTACTGAGTGAAGCCCGAATGGTCGGGTCGCCTGTGGTTGGGCCGTGATTACGGCCTGATCCACGGCGAGCTGGGGCGCACCGCGCCCCATGCGCACTACGCCCATCAATTGATGTTCTCCCCAGGCCGGCCCATCACGGTCAGCCTTGAAGGCCGCGTGATCACGGCCGATCGCCTGTTCATTCCTTCGCGACACCGCCACGCCATCCTCCAGGCCGAGGGTGAGGTGCAGGTGCTGTATGCCGAACCCATCGTCTTTGCTGCCGAGCCGTTGCAGGCCCTGCTGCTGGGCGGCGCAGGGTTTATCGAGACGCTGCACCAGTTGCCCCGGCGGCGCCTCGACGATCCACGCATCGAGCGCGCACTCGCCAGCCTCGATCAACATCTGGGCGGCAAAGTGTCGGCCCTGGCCCTGGCCGAGGCGGCGCACCTTTCACTCAGCCAACTGGAGCGCCTGTTCAGCGATCAGCTCGGTGTGCCGGTGCGCCGCCTGGTGCTGTGGCGACGGTTGCGTGTGGCCCTGCAACTGGCCCTCGCGGGCGGCACGCTGACCGAGGCCGCCCACGGCGCGGGCTTTGCCGATTCGGCGCATTTCTCGCGGACCATGAAGCAATTGTTCGGCGTCACCGCCGGGGCGTCCCTGCGCCAGCTGGAGGTGCAGTTCCTAACGTAAATCCTGCGGCAACGGCGGCTCCTTGCCCGACTTCACCGCCGCGAACGGGTCACACAACTGCGCCACATAATCCCGCGGAAAATCCGGCCGACTGCCAATCCCCAGGTCCCCCGGCCCCATGCGATAGCGCGGGCGATCAAACGCAGTGCCCAGCAGCCAGTCCCACAGATTGAAAAACAGCCCGAAATTCACATCCCCCGCACGCCCGTATTTCATGTGGTGAAACCGATGCACCGGCGCCCAGGCGAACACCCAGCGCAACGGCCCCAGGCGCATGGCCACATTCGAGTGTTGCAGTAGCAATTGAACGGCGATGGCCAATGCCAGCAACTGCGCCACGTCCAGCGGTATGCCCAAAAGGATCAGCGGCAGCAGGCCTGCCGTCGCTTCGAGCATCTGGTGCAAGGGGTGCTTCATCAAGCCATTGAAGCCATAGAGCCGCTGCACGCTGTGATGCACCGCATGCAGGCGCCACAACGGCGCAACACGGTGGCTGGCGTAATGCATCAAGGTAATCCCGGCGTCGGCCACGACAATGGCCAGCAACAATTGCTCCCACAACGGCCAGCCTCGTGGCCAGAGGCCTTCGAACGCCAACAGCGCGGTCAGTCCGGGCAGGATCAGCAACCCCGCGGCATTCAGGCTTTCATTGACCAACGCATGCAAGGTGTCGCGTCGACGATCACCCAGGCTGCGGTTCCATTGCCGCTCATAGGGCAGCCATTGCTCGACCAGAAATGACACCGCCACCGCGCTTGCAAACACCAGCAGCAACCCTTGCGGTTGCCTGGCCTGCACATACGCGAGTGCCCACCCGATAAACCCTGCAAAAAAGACAGGCGCATAAAGCCAACTGACCAACCGTTTCATCCGAGTCTCCCTTTAAGTGAGCCCTCAGCATGAAATCCCGCGCCCTTGGCGGATTGAACAAACTGCGCAACCGCTTGAAATAATTAAGCGTGAATTAAGTTGCGCTGGATAACCTGATCCCACTCAAACAGCTCACCGAAGAAGGACACACACCATGAAAACCCTGACCGCACTGTTCGCCGCCACCGCCCTGACCCTGACTGCCGGCCTGGCCCAGGCCGATGTTCGCCCGGATCACATTGAAGGCCTGGTCAAGTCCGGCGCCGTGATGCCGTTCGACAAACTCAACGCCGCTGCCGTCGCCACCCACGCCGGTGCCAGCATCACCGACACCGAGCTGGACCACAAAAACGGCGTGCTGGTCTACGAAGTCGACCTGACCGACACAGCCGGCAAACGCTTTGAAGTGAAGCTCGACGCCAAGACCGGCGCCGTGCTGGAAAACAAGCAAGACACTTGAGTCGCCCCCTCAAGCAACCGCGCCACCTCCGGGTGGCGCGGTTTTTTTATGTCCGCGCGTCAGCGGGCGTAAGAAAATCCTCGATTTTGCGAATGAAATTACACCCACATGGCACAAGGTCGCTAAAATCCCACCCATTGGCCGGGGCATAACGCTCAGCACGTTGGGATAGAGATTGCTGCATGGGGCAAAAAGCCGCCGACATCGCCACCATTGGCCGCATCAGTGCCGTCCCCGCGATGCTCAAAGTCATCAGCGACATGACCGGCCTGCGCTTCGCAGCGGTCGCGCGGGTGACCGATGACACCTGGACCGCGTGCGCCGTGCTCGATCAGTTGGACTTCGGCCTTGGCGTCGGCGGCGAACTGGACCTGACGACCACGATTTGCCACGAGATTCGCGGCTCCCACGTGTCCGTGGTCATCGACAAAGCCAGCGAAGACCCGCTCTACCACGACCACCACACGCCGCGCCTGTACCACTTCGAAAGCTACATCTCAGTGCCGGTGTTTCGCACCGACGGGCACTTCTTCGGCACCATCTGCGCCCTCGACCCTAACCCTGCAGAGCTGCGCAGCAGCACGATCCAGTCGACCATGGAGTCATTCGCCCGGGTGCTGTCGCTGCAAATCGAAGCTGAAGAAGCCGCGCAGTTCACCCACGCGCAATTGCAGGAAGAACGCGATACCGCCGAACTGCGTGAGCAATTCATCGCCGTGCTTGGTCATGATCTGCGCAACCCGCTGTTCGCGATCAACTTCGCTGCTGAACGGCTGCTGCGCAAGCACCCGGATCCGGCCACGGACACGTTGCTGCGACATATCCTCACCAGCGGCCGCCGCGCCGCGCAGTTGGTCGAAGACGTGCTGGACTTCGCCCGTGGCCGCCTGGGCAATGGCATTCCGTTGAACATCGGCGATTGCCAGGGTCTGCAGGAGGCGCTGCAACATGTGGTGTCGGAAGTGCAGAGCGTGCACCCGCAGCGCGTGATCCAGGCGAATATCGACGACCTGCAAGGCGTGAGTGGCGACCGCGATCGCCTCGCGCAGCTGCTCTCCAACCTGGTGGCCAATGCCATTCACCATGGCAGCCACGAGGGACCGGTGGAGGTCACGGCAAAGATCGAGCAAGGCCATTTCAACCTGACCGTCAAGAACCCCGGGCAGATCAGTGCGCAAGCCTTGCCCCGGTTGTTCCAGCCCTACTCGCGTCCGACCACCGATACCCCCCAGGCCGGCCTGGGTCTGGGGTTGTATATCGTCAAGCAGATCGCCGAAGCGCATGGCGGCGAGCTGAACGTGTCGACCACCGCCGAGCACGGCACCGTGTTCACGTTCAGCCTGCCCACCCCCTGATCAGGGGCCAAAGCGTCCCTGTCAGCAGCGGTTCTTGATGCCTGGTGAGAGAGGCTTCTTGAACGGTTGCTGACAGGCGGTCAATAAAGTGTCATCGCAACGCAATAAGTCGCGAACCGTCACAAAACTGTCAAATCCCCTTGCAATGATCGCTCACGCGAACCTGTGAAACGTCCTACAGGCGCTTTCTCTGCGAGCCTCCATGAACCACAGCCTCGACTACAGCCATCAGGATTCCGACCTGTTCGGCTTGCTTTACGGTTTCCGTTTTCGCCCTGGTGAAAAGGCTGAGCAGATTGACTCGGCCACCGCCCTGCAGGCCTTGCAGCAACCCGGCGACCCCGAAGAATTCCTCTGGCTGCACCTTAACCTGGCCCACGCCGCGTGCGAGCGCTGGATGCAGGCGCACCTGGATTTGCCCGAGGAATTCTTCGAGGCCCTGCATGAAGGCTCGCGCTCCACGCGCATCGAACATGTCGACTCGGCCTTGCTCGCGGTGGTCAACGACGTGGTATTCAACTTCAGCAGCATGGTCTCGTCGGATATTTCCACGCTGTGGGTGTGCGCGCGCAGCCGCTTGCTGATCAGCGCGCGCCTGCAACCGCTGCACTCGGTGGACAAGCTGCGCTCGTCGGTGAAAGCCGGTGAAACCTTTCGCTCGCCGCTGGAGCTGCTGGTGCACCTGCTGCGCGACCAGGGCGAAGTCCTGACCCAGATCGTGCGCAAGACCAGCATCAGCGTCGACCATATCGAAGACCAGTTGCTGTCCTCGCGCCTGTCCACCAACCGGGCGGAACTGGGGGCGGCGCGCCGGGTGCTGGTGCGCCTGCAACGCCTGCTCGCGCTGGAACCCGGCTCGCTGCTGCGTCTGCTCAACCGCCCGCCGCAATGGCTGCAGAAGGAAGACGTGAAGGAGCTGCGCAAATCCACCGAGGAGTTTGCGCTGATCATCAATGACCTGATGGCCCTCGGTGAGCGGATCAAGTTGTTACAGGAAGAAATCGCCGCCAACCTCAACGAGCAAAGCAACCGCACGCTGTTCACCCTCACCGTGGTGACGGTGCTGGCACTGCCGATCAATATCATTGCCGGCTTCTTCGGCATGAACGTGGGCGGTGTACCGCTTTCCCAGGACCCGGAAGGCTTCTGGATCCTGGTGGCGTTGGTGGCGACGTTCACCTTGATTGCCGGGCGCTGGGCCTTTCGCAAGCGCAAGGATTACTGAAGCGCACGCTCGACTTGAAATGCCCTCGACGGTGGGAGCCGGCTTGCCGGCGCCTACCAAGGGGCAGTTATAGACCGGCGGCATGGCCGATTGATTAAACACTGACCTGCCGCAGTATCTCTGTAACATTCTGCAATGAATATGGATGCCATCCTCCCCACACTGGATGCTCCGGCATGGCCACCCCTTCCCTGACTGCCTCCACCCGCTCCTCGCACAGCGAGCCCAAACCCAGGCTGGACAAGAAACCCGGCCTGGTGACGGTAATCATTTTCTTCGCCGTGCTCGCCATGGGCCTGTTGTTCACCGCCTACAGCCTGATGCACGACATGCACGAAATGGGCGCGGTGGTCACCACCTGGACGCCGTTCCTGCTGCTGGGCGTGGCGCTATTGATCGCCCTGGGTTTCGAGTTCGTCAACGGCTTCCACGACACCGCCAACGCGGTCGCGACGGTGATCTACACCAACTCGCTGCCGCCGCATTTTGCGGTGGTGTGGTCGGGGTTTTTCAACTTCCTCGGGGTGCTGCTTTCCAGCGGTGCCGTGGCCTTCGGCATCATTGCCCTGCTGCCAGTCGAGCTGATTTTGCAGGTCGGTTCCTCGGCCGGTTTCGCGATGATCTTCGCCCTGCTGATCGCTGCGATCCTGTGGAACCTCGGCACTTGGTGGCTGGGGTTGCCGGCGTCTTCTTCGCACACGCTGATTGGTTCGATCATCGGCGTCGGCGTGGCCAATGCGCTGATGCACGGGCGTGACGGCACCAGCGGGGTGGATTGGAGCCAGGCGATCAAGATCGGCTATGCGCTGCTGCTGTCGCCATTGATCGGCTTCGCCTTCGCCGCCCTGCTGTTGCTGGCGCTGCGCGCGTTTGTCAAAAACCGCGCGCTGTACAAGGCGCCCAAGGGCGACACCCCGCCGCCGTGGTGGATTCGCGGCATGCTGATCGCCACTTGCACCGGCGTGTCGTTTGCCCACGGTTCCAACGATGGCCAGAAGGGCATGGGCCTGATCATGCTGATCCTGGTGGGCACCCTGCCGATGGCCTACGCGCTGAACCGCACCATGCCGGCCGAGCAATCGCTGCAGTTCGCCGCCGTGGCTGAAGTGACCCAGGTGGCCCTGGTGAAAAGCGCACCGCAGGCGCTGACGGGCGACCCGCGGCCGATCCTGTCGACCTATGTGCGCACCAAGGAAGCCACGCCGGAACTGGTACCGGCGCTTGCCGCCCTCGCCGGCCAGATCGGTGATGAAGTCAAAGGCTACGGCTCGCTGGCCAAAGTCCCCGCCGAAGCCGTAGGCAACGTGCGCAACGACATGTACCTGACCAGCGAAACCATTCGCCTGATGGACAAGGGCAAGGTCGGCAATTTCGACGCCGACACCCAGGGCAAGCTCAAGCTGTTCAAGGATCAGATCGACAACTCCACGCGCTTTATCCCGCTGTGGGTGAAGATCGCCGTGGCCATCGCCTTGGGCCTGGGGACTATGGTCGGCTGGAAACGCATCGTGGTGACCGTCGGCGAGAAGATCGGCAAGACCCACCTGACTTACGCCCAGGGCGCATCGGCCGAAATGGTGGCCATGCTGACCATCGGCGCGGCGGATATGTATGGCTTGCCGGTGTCGACCACCCATGTGTTGTCGTCGGGCGTGGCGGGGACCATGGTCGCCAATGGCGGTGGCTTGCAGATGAAGACCATCCGCAATCTGCTGATGGCGTGGGTGCTGACGCTGCCGGCGGCGATTCTGCTGTCAGGCAGCCTCTACTGGCTGTTCACCCAATTGTTCTGACACAGCACCGTTTAACCGTGAGGGAGCGGGCTTGCTCGCGAAAGCCGTCTGTCAGTCAGGGCACCTGGCGACTGACACACCGCAGGCGTGAGCAAGCCGGCTCTACATTGGTTCTATGGGTTTTCAGCTATTGAATAACCCGCCCATTATTTTCAGGCGTTTTTTGTATACCCGCCGCGCCTCCAGCGCCTCTTCCAGCGTCACCGCCACAAACCCCGCGCGCTGGTTCGGCTGCATCTGCCCGATCAGGTCCAGGTCGGCACTGATCACCGTGCCAATCATCGCGTAGCCGCCGCCCGACACCGCATCCCGATGCAGCACGATCGGCTCCAGCCCGGCCGGTACCTGGATCGAACCGATGGGGTAGCAACTGTCGACGATATTCGACGGATCCGAGCCCGCGCCGAACGGCTGCTCGCGTGGCTGGAAGCTCAGCGCGCTGCCGCCCTTGAAGCGATAGCCGATGCGGTCGGCCTCGGAGCCGACGGTCCAGGGTTCGGCAAAAAAGCTGCTCTTGGCACCCGCCGTCAAGCGCTCGTAGTACAGCCCCGGCACCACGCGCAACGTCACATCGCCACCGACCGACCGGCGCAGCGCCATCGGCAGGCTGTTGCCCGCGCGCCCCTGTCCGCTTGCGGTACCGATGGGCAGCTCATCCCCCGCCTGCAAGCGTCGCCCGTGAAAACCACCGAGCGCACCGAGGGTGTAAGTGGAACGACTGCCGAGCACCAAGGGCACGTCGATGCCACCGGCGACCGCAAGATAAGTGCGCGCGCCCGCCTTGGGAAACTCGAAGCGCAGCACCTGCCCGGCACGCACGTGGAAGGCGGTGTCCTGGTGCACCACTTCACCGTCCAGGCGCGGTGACATCAACGCGCCGCTGAGGGCCACCAGGGCGTCCTGTTGAAACGCCAGCTCGGGGCCAATCAACGTGCATTCCAGGCCCGCTGCGCCGATGGGATTGCCCACCAGGTGGTTGGCCGCGCTCAAGGCGTACTGGTCCAACGCCCCCGAGGGCGGAATGCCCAGGTGGTAATAGCCTTCGCGGCCAAGGTCTTGCACGGAGGTGGCGAGGCCGGGTTTGAGGACCTTGATCATGCCAGCGCCTCCTGCAGGGTTTTCGGGTAGCCGATGGGGTCGGCGAGAAACGCATCGAGGGAAAATTCCACCGTACGGATGCGCAGGTCGAAACGTCCTGCGTCCACTTCGGCAACGGCCTGGTCGTAGGCGTCGCGGTCGATGGGTTTGAATTGCACGATGTCACCGGGCCGGAAGAACACCATGTGGTCCTTGAGGTAGGCCAATTGCTGCGCCGGGTCGTAGATCGGCGCCGGGGTCACGCCGAACATCTGGTAACCGCCGGCCCCGCGCACCGAGTAGATGCAGCCGAAGCAGCCGCCATGGCCGAGGGTCAACTTGGGGGTGTCGGTACGCGGGCGCAGGTACTTGGGCACCTGCAGCTGCCGCTCGCGCTCGACCATCTGGAACATGAACGGCAGGCCCGCGACAAAGCCGACCATCGACACAAACCACGGCGCGCCACTGTGGGCGGCGATAAACGCGTCGACATCGGCCAGGCCGTTGATGCGCGCGGCGTATTCCAGGTCGGTCGCGCTGGGGTCCTGGTGGCGGTCGCGAAAACGCATCAGCGTTTCATGGGTCCAGGGGTCGTTGTAGAGCACCGGGATTTCGATGATGCGCGTGTGCAGGGTGCGTTCGGCCACGGCCTGGGCTTCGGCGGTCTGCACCGCGTCGAGCAGCACGTGTGGCGCGATGCGGTCGGGGTCGAAGCGAATCTGGAACGACGCGTTGGCCAGGCACACATCCAGCACACCTTCCAGGGCCAGGCGCTCTACGGCCCGGGTCACGGCCATGCCCGTGAAAAAGGCCTCCAGCGACATGCTCTCGCTGACCTCGGCAAACAGGTGTTCATCACCGCCGAAGCTGTAGCGGATGGGGGGTGTTTGAGCCATGTCTGTTCCTCTTGGAATCGTTATAGAAAGGCAGGCAAAAAATGAATAGGGGTGAGTGGATTTATTGTGCTGAGCGGTTTTTTTTGTGGCCTATGGGATTTCTGTGGCAAGCAACCTTTGTGTGGTGAGCGGGCGTCCTGTGGCTAGCAGGCTTCCTTTGGCTAGCAAGCTTCCTGTGCCTAGCAGGCTTCCTTTGGCTAGCAAGCTTCCTGTGCCTAGCAGGCTTCCTTTGGCTAGCAAGCTTCCTGTGCCTAGCAGGCTTCCTGTGCCTAGCAGGCTTCCTTTGGCTAGCAAGCTTCCTGTGCCTAGCAGGCTTCCTTTGGCTAGCAAGCTTCCTGTGCCTAGCAGGCTTCCTTTGGCTAGCAAGCTTCCTGTGCCTAGCAGGCTTCCTTTGGCTAGCAAGCTTCCTGTGCCTAGCAGGCTTCCTTTGGCTAGCGCGCTTTATGTGGTGAGCGGGCTTGCCCCGCGTTGGGCTGCGCAGCAGCCCCAGTAAGCCCCCTGTGTACTTCCAGGTAGAACTCGGCCGTCTGATTTTAGGGCCGCTACGCGCCCCAACGCGGGGCAAGCCCGCTCACCACATAAAGCGCGCTCACCACAGGAATTCTGCTCACCACATAAAGTCCGCTTGCCACAGGAAGCCCGCTTGCCACATCAAGCCCCGTTGGCCGCAGGCAGCCCATTGGCCACCACGATTCCTGCCTGGTCCAGGGCTTCGCGGGTGGCTTCCACCAATTCCAGGGCGCCGGGTGTGTCGCTGTGCAGGCAGATGGAATCGAATTCGATAAACAGGTCTTCGCCTTCCACCGTGCGCACCAACCCGGTCTGACAGGCGCGTAGGACCCGCGCCGCTACGGTGGCAGGATCCAGCGTGCGCACTGTGCGGGTAAACACGATGGAGCCGCTCAGATCGTACTCACGGTCGGCGTAGAACTCACGCACCACCGGTTGCCCGAGTTCCTTGGCCACGCGCCAGATCACCGAGTTGGGCATGCAGTACAACAGCAGTGTCGGTTCGATGACCTGCAGGTTCTGCACCAGCAGCCGCGCGGCTTCTTCGTCGCGGGCCAAATGCATGTAGAGCGCGCCGTGGGGCTTGATATGTTGCAGCGTCACGCCTTGGGCGCGGGCGATTTCGCGCAGGGCGCCGAGCTGGTAGAGAATGTCGTCGACCAGCTCCTGGGCCGGGGCGTTGATATGCCGACGCCCGAAGCCGACCAGGTCGCGAAACCCCGGATGTGCACCGATGGCCACCCCCAGTTGCTTGGCGCGCTCGACGGTGCGACGCATGGTGCCGGGGTCGCCGGCGTGGAAGCCGGTGGCGATGTTGGCCGAGCTGATATAGGCCATCAGCTGCGCGTCGACGCCATCGCCGATGGTCCAGGGGCCGAAGCCTTCGCCCATGTCCGAGTTGAAATCCACTGCCTGCATCGAGGTCGCTCCGCAAAGGTGATGGCGGAAAAGTAGGCCGCGTCTTGACCCCTTGGGAAGATCTATTATCAGATAGCCCATCTTCTGAAAATCAGATAGGCCGGGCCCCTACGAGGAATGCAGCGTGTCATTGACCTTGCGCCAAGTGCGTTATTTCGTCGCCACCGCCGAAATCGGCCAGATTTCCCAGGCCGCCATCCACCTCAACATTTCCCAGTCGGCGGTGACCACGGCGATCAAGGAACTGGAGGCGATGCTCGGCGTGCAGTTGTTCGTGCGTTCGGCCCAGGGCATGAACCTGACCGACGCCGGCCGGCATTTTCTCAACCGTGCCTATGTGATTGTGCGCAGCGTCGACGACGCCCTCAACAGCCCATTGCCCGACTACCGCGCCAGTGGCGTGCTGCGCCTGGCCGCCAGCTACACGGTGCTCGGTTACTTCCTGCCGCACCACTTGCAGCGCATGGAACACTGGCACCCGGATGTGACCATCGAAGTGTTCGAGCAGGAGCGCCAGGCCATCGAACAAGGCCTGCTCGACGGCCAATTCGACATGGCAGTAGTGCTCACCGCCAACCTGACTCATGCGGATATCGTCTCCGAAATCCTGTTCAACTCCGAACGCCGCCTGTGGCTGCCCAGCCATCACCCGTTGTGCGAACGCGGCGCCGTGAGCCTGGCGGATGTGGCCCGCGAACCGTACATCCTGCTCACCGTCGATGAAGCCGAACACAGCGCCATGCGCTATTGGGAACAGGCCGGGCAAACGCCCCAGGTGCGGCTGCGCACCAGCTCGGTGGAAGCAGTACGCAGCATGGTCGCCAATGGCAGCGGCGTGGCGATCCTGTCGGACCTGGTGCATCGGCCCTGGTCACTGGAAGGCAAGCGCATCGAAACCCTCACCGTGACCGACCCGGTCACGCCCATGAGTGTCGGGCTGGCCTGGCACCGCGAGCGTGCGTTTACCCCGGCGATGCAGGCCGTGCGCGATTATTTCCACGACGCCTTCCTGGCGCCGCAGCAGTTGTCGGCTCGCCGTTAGAGTCGGGCTTGCAGCGTCGCGGCCAGCCAGTCCATGAACACCCGCACACGCTGTGGCAAATGCCGTTGCCCGGCGTAGAGCAGCGACACATCGAGCGCCGGCGCCGGGTAGTCGGGCAGCACGGCAACCAGCTCGCCACTGGCGAGCAGATCGCGGATGCCCAGGACCGGCACCTGAGTGATGCCGAAGCCGCCCAGGCAGGCGGATTTGTACGCATCGGTGCTGTTGACCGTGACCCTCCCGGCCATCGGTACGCGGTGCACTTTGTCGCCCTGCTGGTATTCGAACCCCGTCGAACGTGATCCCAAGGGGCGCACGTAATGCACCAGTTGATGGTGCGCCAGGTCCTCGAGGGTCTCGGGTACGCCATGGCGCTGGCGGTAGCCGGCACTGACACAGTTGATCATCGGCATGCTGCACAACCACCGCGCGACCACCGTCTGGTCGGGCTGTGCGCCGACCCGCAGCACACAGTCGAACCCTTCGGCCAGCAGGTCGACCTGGCGGTCGGTGGTGCTGATTTCCAGCTCGATCAAGGGGTGGGCGTCCATGAACTCGGGCAGGCGCGGCAGGATCAGGTCCCGCGCCATCACGTTGGGCAAGTCCACGCGGATACGCCCGCTGAGTTGCGCCTCATCCTGGCGAAACAGGCCTTCGAGCTCGTCCATGTGGGCCAGCAGATCCTTGCTGCGCTCATACAGCACACGCCCGTCCTGGGTCGCCTGCACCTTGCGCGTGGTGCGCTGCAGCAGGCGTGTGCCGAGCAGCTCTTCCAGCGCCTGGACATGCTCGGACACGCTGGAGCGCGGCAGGCCCAGGCTCTCGCCGGCGCCGGTGAAACTCGACAGTTCGGTGACGCGCACAAAGGTGCGCAGCAGTTCCAGCTTGTTCATGGGATTGTTCGCCTTATCCGGCCAGTGATTCCGATATACCCCTGTTTATCACGTTACAGCCGGACAAATACACTCAGTCCCACTGACCACCTGAGAGGACTGCACCATGACCCGTAAAATCGCATTGATCACCGGCGCCAGCCGCGGCCTGGGCAAAAGCACCGCGCTGCACTTGGCGGCACAGGGCGTCGACATCATCGGCACCTACCACAGCGCCGCCGACGAAGCCCAGGCGGTAGTGGCACAGATAGAAGCCCTGGGTGGCCGCGCCGCCATGCTGCAACTGGATGTGAGCCAGAGCGCGTCCTTCAACGACTTCGTGAACCAGGTCGGCGGCGTGCTCAAGGAGGTTTTCGCCCAGCAGCAGTTCAATTTCCTGATCAACAACGCCGGCATTGGCGTCAACGCCGCGTTTGCCGAAACCACTGAAGAACAGTTCGACCGCCTGGTGGCAATCCACTTCAAGGCACCGTTTTTCCTCACGCAAAAACTACTGCCGCTGATCAGCGATGGCGGGCGCATCATTAACATCTCCAGCGGCCTGGCGCGGTTCAGCCTGCCGGGGTACTCGGCGTATGCGTCGATGAAAGGTGCGGTGGAAGTGTTGTCGCGCTATCAGGCCAAGGAGCTGGGCCCGCGCGGAATCAGCGTGAACACCCTGGCTCCCGGCGCGATAGCCACCGACTTCAGCGGCGGCGCGGTGCGCGATAACCCCAACGTGAACGCGATGGTCGCCAACAATACCGCCCTCGGCCGCGCAGGATTGCCGGAAGATATCGGCGGGGCGATCTCGACGCTGCTGGCCGACGGCAGCCACTGGATCACCGGGCAGCGCATCGAGGCCTCGGGCGGCATGTTTCTGTAGACGTTCTGCGCTAGCATCAATGCCTTCAAATCACTGACAGGCAATCACCGATGAGTTTTGATCCAGGCTTGGCCGGCGGCATGGGCGTATTGGCGGCCGTGGTCGACAGCGGCAGTTTTGCCCGCGCCGCCGTCAGCCTGGAGATGACGCCTTCGGGCGTCAGCCGGGCGATTTCACGCCTGGAAAAACGCTTGGGGATTCGCCTGTTCGACCGCACCACGCGCTCGGTGCAACTGACCGACGAGGGGCGGCGTTTCTATCAGGAAATTGCCCCATTGCTGGCCGGTCTCGAAGAGGCAGCCAACTCGGCGGCCGACAGCGCTCACACCGTACGCGGGCGCCTGCGGGTGAATATCGACCCGTACTTCTCGCGGCTGGTCCTCGGCCCGGTACTAGGCGATTTCATGCGCCGCTACCCGCAATTGCAGTTGGACCTGCATACCCGCGACCAACTGGGCGACCTGGTCGCCGATGGCTTCGACCTGGCGATCCGCTTTGGCATCCCGCAATCCTCTTCACTGATCGCGCGCAAGTTGATGCAAGTGCGCGTGCTTACCCTGGCCTCCCCCGCCTACCTGGAACGCCATGGCCGACCGGCCACCCCGCAGGACCTGGAAAACGGGCACATGTGCCTGGATTTCCGCGACTCGCAAACCGGTCGTCCGTTTGCCTGGGAATTTCACCGCCCCGGTGAGCAATTGATCGTGCGCACCGACGGCCGCCTGGTGGTCAACGATGCCAGCACCCTGTACAGCGTGTGCGAGCACGGCCATGCGGTGGCGCAGATGCTCGACCTGGGCCTGGCGCCAGCGCTCAAGGCCGGCAGCCTGGTGGAGTTGTTCCCGGACTGGCCGGACGAGCGTTTTCCGCTGTACGCCTACTACCCCTCGCGGCATTTGCCGGCGGCCAAGGTGCGGGCGTTCCTGGATTTTGTCGCGACGCTCAAGCCCGACTAGGCACGCGCTGGCGTACGAATCTTTCCCGCAACACGTCATACCCCCAGTGATACACATAGGTGTACGGCAGGAAAAACAGCAGCACGCCGATGTCCAGCCAAAACGCCTGCACCAGGCTGATCTTCAGCCACGCGGCAATCAGCGGGACTGCCACGATGATCAGCCCTCCCTCGAACAGCACGGCATGCAGCATGCGCGTCCACACGCCACCGGCGAGCTGCAGGCGCACCTTGAGGCGGTCGAACAGGCTGTTGAAAATGATGTTCCAGGTCAGCGCCAGCACGCTGAGGCCCAGGGTTACCGCGCCCATCTCCAGGGCCGGCCGGCCAGTGATCCAGACCAGCAACGGGGTACAGATCAATAAGGCCAGGCCTTCAAAACCCAGGGCTTGGCAAACGCGTTCAGTAATCGACTTGGTAGGGTGCATGACCCGGCTCCGTGAGTGACGATGGTTGCTATCATTACCCTTCAAGTCGATACTTCATAACTAATAACCATCGATCAAGGCGATAGTCATGGCCTCTCATGAAGTGCTGCAGGCGTTTGTCCAGGCCGCCACCCAGGGTTCGTTTTCGGCGGCGGCACGCAAGCTGGGCAAGAGCCAGTCCACCGTCAGCGCAGCGGTGGCCAGCCTGGAGATTGATCTCGACGTGGTGCTGTTCGATCGCAGCAGCCGCAAGCCGACGCTCACACCGGCCGGCCATGTGTTGCTGCAACGCGCCGAGCAGGTATTGGAGGCCAGCAGCCGTCTGGAGCTGGCGGCGAGCCAGTTGGCCCAGGGCCTGGAGCCGAAAGTGACCATCGCCATGTCCGACACCTACCAGTCGGAGCGCTTCGAACTGGCGCTCAAGGCATTCGAGCAACGTTACCCGGACCTGGAACTGGAATGGCTGATCGCCGAGTGCGAAGACCTGATCGCCCTGGTGCAAAGCGGCCGGGCGCAGATTGCGTTCGTCGAGGCCCAGGCGGTGTATCCGCCCGACCTGAGCCGCGCCCCGGTGGAGGAACGCACGGAAATCGCGCTGTTCGTCGCCCCGGATCATCCCTTGGCGAGCCTGGACACCATCGACCTGCAAGCCCTGCAGCAACACCGTGAACTGCGCCTGGCGAGCATCATCAACCCGAATGAAACACGCCCCACGGGCCGCGTGTGGTCGGCGCCGAGTTTTCTGATGCTGATGGAAATGGCCCAGCTCGGTTTCGGCTGGGCCGAGCTGCCTCGCTGGCTGGTGGAACGCTTCGGCAATGCCGGGCTGGTCGAACTCAAGGTACGCAGTTGGCCGCGCTCGGTGGCCGTGGATGCGCTGTGGTCGCGGCAGTACCCGCCAGGGCCGGCGGGGAGTTGGATGCTGGGGCTGATGGTCGATTGACGCCTAGTGTTGCGGCGGTCGGTTGTTCTGGAAATACTCGTGCAGGGCGCGCAGCGCGGGTGATTCCAACGCTTGCGCGGCGAAGCACAGCCCGACCCGCCGCGTCGGCGCCGGCAGGTGCCATTCACGGCTCACCACCCCGGCGCGCTCGGCCGCCAGCGACTGCGGCAACATCGCCACGCCTACACCGGCGGCCACCATATGCAGGGCCTGGGTCAATGAGCCGGCATGCCCGGCCACCGCCTGCGGCGAGCGCCCATACAAGGCCATCAGGCGCTGATGGGAATCGTGTTGCGGGCAGGTGATCCAGTCCTCGATTGGCGCCCAGGCCTGCTCTGTGCCAGCCTGCGCCATGGGATGTGCGGCCGGTAACGCCATCACGTAGGACTCTTCCCAGATCGGCAGGAACAGTTCGTCCTCGCAGCACATTTCCTCGACCGCCAGGCGCCCTTCCCCTTCACAGCCTTCCTGCAGGGTCAGCAGCAAACCGGGCAGACCCTGGTGTGCCATGCGCAGGAAGGTTTCGATCTGGCTGTCGGCAATATCGCCCTCGACCCCCAAGTCCAGCGCAATGCGATTCTCGCGGCCGCGGAACAACCGGCTCAGCGCCTCCGCTTCGGCCACCATGCGCCGCGCCTGGGGATACAGCACCCGTGCTTCGGCACTGACCTCGACCCCGCGAGGCTGACGCACGAACAGCGCCACGCCCAGCTCATCTTCCAACTGCTTGATGGTCACCGACAACGTCGGCTGACTGATGAATAAACGCTGCGCTGCAGCGGTGATATTGCGTTCTTCAAACACCGCGAGAAACGCCTTGAGGTGACGTACATCCATAGTCAGATCCGATGACAGACAGAGAAATAAGGCATTTTTCAGCCTTTAACCGGGTAAATATACTTCCTCCACGTTTCAGTTATCGATTTTTCTTATTCCAGGAGTGCACACATGAGCCAGCCACTGATCATCATCACCGGCGCCAGTTCGGGTATCGGCGAAGCTACCGCCCGCCGATTGTCCGCCGCCGGTCACCCGCTGTTGCTGCTGGCACGCCGTATTGATCGCCTCAACGACCTCAATCTGCCGAACACCCTGAACCGTGGGGTCGACATCACCGACCGCGCCGCCCTGGTCGCTGCCGTGAAGGAAGCTGAAGCGCAATTCGGCCCGGCCGATGCGTTGATCAACAATGCCGGGGTGATGCTGCTGGGCGCAGTCAGCGAGCAAGACCCGGCGCAGTGGGAGCAGATGCTCGACGTCAACGTGAAGGGCCTGCTGAATGGCATTCATGCGGTGGCCGCGAGCATGGTCGCGCGCAAGCGCGGCACGATCATCAACGTCAGCTCGGTGGCCGGGCGCAAGACCTTCCCGAACCACGTGGCGTACGTCGGCACCAAGTTTGCCGTGCATGGGATTTCAGAGAACCTGCGCGAGGAATTGTCGCCGAGCAATGTACGCGTGATCACCATCGCTCCGGGCGCAGTGGAAACCGAGCTGCTCAGCCACACCACCGATGAGGCGATCAAGAGCGGCTACCAAGCCTGGAAACAGGACATGGGCGGCACCGTGCTGAGTGCCGACGATGTGGCCTCGGCGATTGCCTATGCCTACCAGCAACCGCAGCATGTGTGCATCCGCGAGATCGTGTTGGCCGCGACTCGCCAGCAGCCCTGAGCGGCCCCTTTCAGGAGCCAGCTCCTAGTGCTTGAGTTCGGCCAGGCGCTGCTCGAGGAAGCGCTTTTCAGGCGCTTGCTGGGTCAGCGACAGGGCTTTTTCATAAGCTGTACGAGCCGCTTCTACCCGCCCCAATTGCCGGCAAAACTCCCCGCGCGCTGAATACGCCAAGTGGTAATCGAGCAAGTCGCCTCGTTGCAAAATGCCTTCCACCAGATCAAGGCCCGCCAGCGGGCCTTGCCACATGGCCACCGCCACGGCGCGGTTCAGCTCGATCACCGGCGATGGCACCTGCCTGAGCAATACATCGTAGAGTCCGACGATCTGCAGCCAGTCGGTTTGCCCCGCGCCCGGTGCTTCGGCATGCACCGCGGCTATCGCCGCCTGCAGGCAATAGGGCCCGTAGCCGCGCAAGGCCAGTGCGCGTTCCACCAAGGCGCAGCCTTCGGCCATCAAGGACGCATCCCACAGCGCACGGTCCTGTTCATTCAACAGCACCAGTTCGCCACTGGCCGAGGTCCTTGCTGCACGGCGGGATTCGTGCAACAGCATCAGCGCCAGCAAGCCCATCACTTCCGGCTCCGGCAGCAATTCCAGCAACAGGCGACCGAGACGAATGGCTTCGCGGGTCAGTTCCTCCCGGGTGAGGTCGGCGCCCATGGAGGCCGAATAGCCTTCGTTGAACACCAGGTAAACCACGCGCAGCACGCTGTCGAGGCGCTCGGGCAGCTCGGCCAGCGACGGCACCTGATAAGGGATTTTCGCTTCGCGGATCTTGCCCTTGGCGCGCACGATGCGCTGGGCAATGGTGGTCGGCGTGGCCAGGAAGGCGCGGGCGATTTCCTCGGTGGTGAGGTCACAGATCTCACGCAGGGTCAGCGCCGCCTGTGCGTCAGGTGCCAGTGCCGGGTGACAGCAGGTAAAAATCAGGCGCAGGCGGTCATCTTCCACGTCTTCCTCGCTCCAGTCCTGCGCTTGCAGCGCGTCGGCCTGGGCCTGCAGCAACGGGGTGAACCGCGCCTGGCGGCGCAAGCGGTCGATGGCTTTGAAGCGACCGGTGGAGACCAGCCACGCCCTGGGATTTTGTGGCACACCGTCCTGCGGCCAGCGCTCGACCGCGACGAAGAACGCCTCGTGCAAGGCTTCTTCGGCGAGGTCGAAATCCCCCAACAGGCGGATCAGGGTAGCGAGGACGCGCCGCGATTCGCTGCGGTAGATCGCCTCGATCGCCGGCGTCAATCGGGCATGCCCTGGGTCACCAATGTCACCAGCCGGTCCAGGCTCTGGCCCCAGCCGTCGTGAAAGCCCATGGCTTCGTGGGCCTGTTTGTCTTCAGCGCTCCAGTGCATCGCGCGGGCGGTGTAGCGGGTCTTGCCGTCGACATCTTCGAAGGTCACTTCGGCGCTCATGAACGGTTTTCCCGAGGGGATCCAACCCGGCTTGAAGGCGTCGGTAAACACCAGGCGACTGGGCGCCTCAATCTCCAGGAACACGCCCTGGGTCGGGTACTCGCTGCCGTCCGGCGCACGCATCAGGGTGCGAAACAGGCCACCGACCCACAGGTCCATTTCGCACTCGGGGGTGGTCATGCCGTGGGGGCCCCACCATTGCTGCAACAGGGCGGGCGTGGTCCAGGCGCGAAAGACTTTGCTGCGCGGCGCGTCGATCAAGCGGCTGATGGACAGTTCGAATTCGGCGGGTTGGGTTGTCATGGGTAAACCTCCTCAAGTCTTGTGATTGTTGTGTTCAGAGATTCAACTCGCGCACGGGGCGCACTTCCACACTGCCGACCCGGGCGGCCGGAATGCCACCGGCCACCTGGATCGCCTCATTCAAGTCGCGGGCCTCGATCAGGTAAAATCCGGCGAGCTGCTCCTTGGTTTCGGCAAACGGCCCATCGGTGATCGACAGCTTGCCGTTGCGCATGCGCACGGTGGTGGCGGTGCTTACCGATTCCAGCGGTTCGGCAGCGAGCATGCGGCCGCTGGCCTCGATGGACTGCGCATAGGCAAGACACTCCGGGTCTGCGGGGCTGTCGGGCGAGGTGTGCAGGACCTGTTCGTTGCTGTAGATCAGGCAGAGGTATTTCATGTGCGTCTCCGTTTTCGGACTACTGACTATAGTTCGCGGCGCTCAAGGTTTCAGGTCGAACAGTGCGGTGCCGCTGTCCATGTCGAACGGCGCCGACCAGTGCTCATGCACCACGCGCCATTGGCCATTGATCTGTTGATAGCCGGCAGTCACGCGCATCCAGCAGGCCTTGAACTCACCGTCCGGCCCGGCGCCGCCGCAATGGGCCAGCCAGTGGGCAAATGCGCTGTCCTGGGACTCGACGATGCGCAGTTCGTGGAACTCGAAAATCCCCGGGCCGGGGCAGTGCTTCATGCATTCCTCCCAGTGCGCGCGATAGGCGGCCTTGCCCTTGAATTGCAACGCGGTCACGGCGTCGAACGCGACGATATCGTCGGCGTAAAAGCTGACAATCTTGTCGATATCCCGGGCGACGACGGCGTGTTTCCAGGCATCGATGAGGCGATTGATGGTGGTGCTCATGGCGATACTCCTGCGGGATGTAATTCACGGAAGACACCCTTAGTCGAACGCGCCGACGCCGAATCGACAGCCGCTTGAAAAATAATTTCACCCCCGGCAAACCCGCTAGAATCCACGGTTCTTTGTAGGAATTCGGATGCGTCCCTGATGGAAACCCGCCTCGTCCCCTATGAGACGCTGAGCCTTGTGCAGAAACAGCAGCTCAACACCCTGCAAGTGCATCCCGAGCAACTGGCGTATTCCGGCGATATCGACTGCGCGCTGAACAGCCTGCTGGTCAATCCCAACCCCGCTGCGATCAAAGGCTTCGCCCTGCTTGCCGACGAGCATCCCGTGGCTTTCCTGCTGCTCAAACGCCCACCCTGCCTGCCCCACTGGGCCGACGAGCACAGCGCGACGCTGCACGCGCTGCAGGTGGATCGCCAGCAGCAAGGGCGCGGGTTCGGCAAGGCGTGTCTACAGGCGCTGCCCGCAGCGGCACTGCAGGCGTGGTCGCAGATCAAGGGCCTGGAGTTGTCCGTGGACGCGGACAATGTGGCGGCGATGACGATGTACCTGAGCGCCGGCTGGGTGGACAGCGGGGAGGCCTACAGGGGCCGCATTGGGTATGAGCGCCGGTTGAGCTGGGTGTTTGACCGGCCCCTCTGAACGGTCGTGTCTACTGTCAGATTTCACAGCTATACAGCGGTCGCCCTATGCTTTGTACTGGAATGCCCGAAGTTGTCGCTCAAGGTTTGGAACGAGCAGGCGTGGAAACTCTCAACGTCCCATCCGGAGAACACTCATGAGTATTCCGTCGAATCACACTACGGCAAACACCGCCGGCAGCCCGGACCTGTCCTTCGGGAACCAATCCCCAAAGGACGGCACGGTCATCGCCTCATCCTCCGCAGGCCTGTCACGCGTGCTCAGTGACGGTTCCACCCTGACGGTGGGATTGACGAGAGAAGGCGGCATAAATCGATTAGCCGTCACCAAACATACGCCTGCGGGTGAGCCTGACACCCAATTCGGGACCGGATACACGCGCCTTGCAGAATCCGCCGTCCTCATGGACCTGATCATTCAACCTAATGGAAAGCCCGTTTTGCTGGCTGCACTGGGAAATGCGCATCGCGCATTTATTACTCGATTCAATGCGGAGGATGGCAACGCGGACCTGCAGTTTGGCGTAAACGGCATAAGGGAACTGGATAAAGCGGTCTTTCCCGTGAGCATCAAAGGCGGTTTAGCCGTGCAGGCCGGCGACAAGGCCGTGCAGACTGACAACAAGGCCGGGCAGGCCGACAACAAGATTGTCGCCGTATTCAGTGACGGCACTGACACCTTTATCTACCAACTCGGAGTCAACGGCGAGGTCATCAACTTCGGAAACGACAGACCGAATACGTTGGTTAATTCCCAACTCGACAGTGTGTTGATCACTCAAAAAGGCTTCGTAGTTGCCGGCACGACCAAGCTGGGCGACAAACGCGAGGCCTACATCGTCGGCCTGACGGATAATGGTGAACTTGACGGCAGCTTCGGTACAAATGGCTTCGCCGTATTGCCCTTCGACAATAAGCAAAACAGACAAGTCACTGCACTGGCCAAGGGCCCGGAAGGCAGAATAGCGATTGCCGGAAGTAGCTATACCACCCCGGGGGACAAGAACTTCGTGGCCATCCTGCTGGCCAACGGCCAACCCGATCCCGCCTTTAATGCCGGCAAGCCGCTGGAAAAAAACGCCGACGGTTTCCGTTTTACCAGCGTGGTGGTCCAGCCTGATCAGAAAATTGTGGCACTGGCCCGCAATGGCAATGGCAGCGTCATCCAGTTGCTCCGGTTCAACCCGGACAGTCAACCGGACGCCACCTTTGGTGTGGACGGCATCGCCAATGCATGGCGAGACCCCAACGGACGTCCCGAGCACGGCCAAGTCAGCCTGGTGGAGTGGGTAACGTTCAACAGCACACTGCAGAGCAGCGGCATTCACGCGGGTCGTGAGTCCTTCATCGGGCGCCTGCTCAGCGAGTGACGGTATCGATTGAGCTGCCCAGGCAGCTCAATCGCGTTGCTTCAGGCCTTGGCTTGAACCGGCAGCCAGATCTCCACCGTCCCGATGCCCTTGCGCGCATCAAAATCCGCGCTGTAACGCTCGAAATCCGCGCCCATCACCTTGTAGCCCGAGTGCGGCAACCATTCGAACATGATGCGTTCGTAGGTCTGCTCCAGCGCCTGCACCGGGCCGTAGTGCGGGAACACGGCGTAGTTGAGCGGCGGAATTTCGATGGACTCGAAGTTGCTCGGTACATCGCCCTTGGTGGGGACTTCAACCCCGGCCATGTAGTCGAATTCGTCATGTTTGGGGTTGTGGCACACCCCATAGGTCACGCCGCCAACGCGCTTCTTGATGTCCTTGACGCAGGTATCGAACAACTCCCACAGCTTGGGGATATCGCCCACGGTGGCCTTCGAATAACGCCCTTGCACCCCGGCGATCACCAGGGCTTTACCGGCTTCCATGCGTGGCTCCAACGGTTGTCTTGTCTGCTGATCCATACGAACAGTCTCCTTCTTATGAGGGAACAAACCCGCATCGAGTATAGGGGCATATCCGCGCTGGACTCCATGCAGAAAATTTTCCTACGCATCTGGACAACTGGCCATCATCGACCGTATTGTCTGCCCCGCAGGCCACCGCAGTGGCCGACGTCGCTCGGACGGTTCCGGGCGCTTACGTACTCTCGAGGCAACAATGGCAGACCAAGGTTCGCCGCGCCGCTTTGCGCGCATTGATCGACTCCCCCCGTATGTTTTCAATATCACTGCCGAGCTGAAGATGGCTGCGCGTCGGCGCGGCGAAGACATCATCGACTTGAGCATGGGTAACCCTGACGGCGCCACGCCACCACATATCGTGGAGAAGATGGTCACCGTCGCCCAGCGCGAAGACACCCACGGCTACTCCACTTCCAAGGGCATTCCGCGCCTGCGCCGCGCCATTTCGCGCTGGTACAAGGACCGCTATGAAGTGGACATCGACCCCGAGTCGGAAGCCATCGTGACCATCGGTTCCAAGGAAGGCCTGGCGCACTTGATGCTGGCCACCCTGGACCAGGGCGATACCGTGCTGGTGCCGAACCCCAGCTACCCGATTCACATCTACGGTGCCGTGATTGCCGGCGCCCAGGTGCGTTCGGTACCGCTGGTGCCTGGCGTGGACTTCTTCGCCGAGCTGGAACGCGCGATTCGCGGCTCGATTCCCAAGCCGAAGATGATGATCCTCGGTTTCCCGTCCAACCCGACCGCGCAGTGCGTGGAGCTGGATTTCTTCGAGCGCGTGATTGCGCTGGCCAAGCAGTACGACGTGCTGGTGGTACATGACCTGGCCTACGCCGACATCGTCTACGACGGCTGGAAAGCCCCGTCGATCATGCAGGTGCCGGGCGCCAAGGACATTGCGGTGGAGTTTTTCACCCTGTCCAAAAGCTACAACATGGCCGGCTGGCGCATCGGCTTCATGGTCGGCAACCCGGAACTGGTCAACGCCCTGGCCCGTATCAAGAGCTACCACGACTACGGCACCTTCACCCCGCTGCAGGTGGCGGCGATCGCTGCGCTGGAAGGCGACCAACAGTGCGTCAAAGACATCGCCGAACAGTACCGCCAGCGCCGCAATGTGCTGGTCAAGGGTCTGCATGAGTTGGGCTGGATGGTGGAAAACCCGAAGGCGTCGATGTACGTCTGGGCGAAGATTCCCGAGGCGTATGCCGCCATGGGCTCGCTGGAATTTGCCAAGAAGCTGCTGCTCGAAGCCAAGGTGTGTGTATCACCGGGGATCGGTTTTGGTGAGTACGGCGACGATCACGTGCGCTTTGCGCTGATCGAAAACCAGGACCGGATTCGCCAGGCGGTGCGCGGCATTCGCGGGATGTTCCGGGCGGATGGCTTGATCACCAAGGCCTGATCCCGCAACGCGGTCAAAAATGTGGGAGCGGGCTTGCTCGCGAATGCGCAGTATCAGTCATGTATCTGGCGACTGATCTAGCGCACTCGCGGGCAAGCCCGCTCCCGTATTTGGAGGGGGTTTTCACCCCGGCATCATGGCCTGCCTGTCAGACCACCAACGACAGCAGCATGATAAAGATCAGCGCCACCACCGACAGGATGGTCTCCATCGCCGTCCAGGTCTTGAAGGTCTCGGCAACGGTCATGTTGAAGTACTGCTTCACCAGCCAGAACCCCGCATCATTGACGTGCGACAGGATCAACGAACCTGCGCCCGTCGCCAACACCAGCAACTCACGGTTGACCCCTGGAATCATGCCCACCACCGGTACCACGATGCCGGCGCCGGTAATGGTCGCCACGGTCGCCGAACCGGTTGCCACACGAATCACCGCCGCCACCAGCCAGGCCAGCAGGATCGGGTTGATCTGCGCGTTCACCGCCATGTGGCCGATCACGTCACCCACGCCGCTGGTCACCAGCATCTGCTTGAAACCGCCACCGGCGCCGATGATCAGGATGATCGCGGCGGTCGGCGCAAGGCTGGCGTCGAGCAGCTTGAGGATCTGCTTGGAATGGATGCCCTGGCGATGGCCAAAGGTGTACAACGACAGCAGCAATGCCAGCAGCAGCGCAGTGATCGGGTGGCCGATCATGTCCATCCAGTTGCGCACCACGTGGCCTTCGACCAATGCGATGTCGGCGAAGGTTTTCAGCAGCATCAGGAACACCGGCAGCAGCACAGTGATCAGGGTGATGCTGAAGCTCGGCAGGGTTTTCGACTCAGGTTCGCGGGCCAGTTGGTCCACCAACTCCTGGGACGGGTTACCCGGGATGTACTTGGCGATAAACGTACCGAAGATCGGGCCGGCAATGATGGCGGTCGGCAGTGCGACGATCAGGCCATACAGGATGGTCTTGCCGATGTCCGCGCCAAACACGCCGATGGCCAGCAGCGGGCCCGGGTGCGGTGGCACCAGCCCGTGCACCGCCGAGAGGCCGGCCAGCAGCGGGATGCCGATCTTGATCAGCGACACGCCGGTGCGGCGCGCGACGATGAACACCAGCGGGATCAGCAATACAAAACCAATCTCGAAGAACAGCGGGATGCCCACCAGGAACGCGGCGAACATCATCGCCCACTGGACCTTTTCCTTGCCGAAGGCGCGGATCAGGGTCTGGGCGATCTGATCGGCGCCGCCGGATTCGGCCATCATCTTGCCGAGCATGGTGCCCAGCGCAAGGATGATGCCGACAAAGCCGAGCACCCCGCCGAAGCCGTCCTGGAATGCCTTGATGATCTTGTCCACGGGCATGCCCGAGGTCAGGCCAAGGAAGCCGGCCGCGATGATCAGTGCAATGAACGGGTGCACCTTGAACTTGGTGATCAGAAAGATCAGACCGATGATAGTGACCACTGCATCAAGCAGCAGGTAGGACTCGTGGGACATGCCAAACATGGGGGGGTCTCTCCTGTTTGTTGTTGTTATTAAAGCCGGTATTCAATTTGTCGCCGGGGATAGCGCTATCTTTTCCGGCAAAAAATTATTTGGATGGTTCAAAACCGTGTTTCAGCCACCAGGCATTGGTTTGTTCGGCCAATGCCTCGACGCTGTCTTCGCTGGCATTGAGGGCCAGGGTCAGCGGTTCGCCGACGGGCGATTCGAGGGTGGCGAACTGGCTGTCGATCAGGCTTGCCGGCATGAAATGGCCGGGGCGATGGGACACGCGGTCGGCGGCCACGGCACGGGTCAGCTCCAGAAAGACAAACCCCAGGCCCGGCGCGGCTTCGCGCAGGTGGTCGCGGTATTTCTTTTTCAGCGCCGAACACGTCAGCACCGGATGCTCACCGGCCTTGAGCGAACGGCGCAGCTCATCGCACAGGATGTCGAGCCAGCCGGCACGGTCGTCGTCGTTGAGGGGGTGGCCGGCGCTCATCTTCTCGATGTTCGCGGCGGGGTGAAAGCTGTCGCCTTCGATGGCGGTGGCACCGTTCAGGCGGCACAGGGCCTCGCTGACGCTGGACTTGCCACAGCCGGAAACACCCATGATGACCAGGGCGGTAACAGGTTGACTCATGAAACACCTCAGGACGCAGATAGCGCTACCTTTGCACGCTGTAAGGCTAGTGCAAAAACAGGCTTTTCCCGCGCCGTCTTGTCTTTTTTTATGGAGTGACGCGTGCATCCGCTCCAATGGTTTTGAACAGGATCAGGCAACCCTTTCTTCAAGAATTTGCAGGCCTTTGGAGACAGCGCTACCTTAGTGCCTCGATTTTTGTTTGGCAAGCCGCCTGATGACCTCCAAGAACGATAAAAATACCCGCACGACGGGCCGCCCTACCCTCAACGAAGTCGCCCGCCTGGCCGGCGTCAGCCCCATTACCGCGTCCCGCGCCCTGCGTGGCATCAGCACAGTTGCCACCGAACTGGTGGAAAAAGTGCAGCACGCCGCCGCCGAACTCAACTACGTGGTCAACCCTGCCGCCCGTGCGCTGGCCTCTGCGCAGAGCCATTCGGTGGTGGTGCTGGTGCCGTCGCTGTCCAACCTTTTATTTATCGAAACCCTCGAAGCCATCCACCAGGTGCTGCGGCCCAAGGGCTTTGAAGTACTGATCGGCAACTCGCATTATTCGCGCGATGAAGAAGAAAACCTGCTGCGCAACTACATGGCCTACCAGCCGCGGGGTTTGCTGCTGACCGGCTTCGACCGCACCGAAAGCGCCCGACGGATGGTCGAGGCCAGCAACGTGCCGTGCGTCTACATGATGGACCTGGACCCCAACGCCGGCGTCAACTGCGTGGGCTTCTCGCAGGTAGCGGCCGGCGAAACCGCTGCCGCGCACTTGCTGTCCCGTGGGCGCAAGCGACTGGCCTATATCGGCGCGCAACTGGACCAACGCACCTTGCTGCGCGGCGAAGGTTTCCGCCGTGCGCTGCAACAGGCGGGGATGTACGACCCCGCGCTGGAACTGTTGACGCCACGCCCGTCCTCGGTCGGCCTGGGTGGCGAGCTGTTCCTGCAATTGCTGGCGGCCCATCCGGAGGTGGACGCGATCTTCTTCGGCAACGACGACCTGGCCCAGGGCGCGCTGCTGGAGGCCATGCGCCATGGCATCAAAGTACCCGAGCGCGTCGCGGTGCTGGGCTTCAACGACTTGCCGGCCTCCTCCTTCATGGTGCCGCGCCTGAGCAGCATCAGCACACCGCGTGAAGCCATCGGCAGGCGGGCGGCGGAGCATTTGCTGACGATCATGGCCGGCAACAAGATCGCCAAACCCGTGGTGGACATGGGGTTTGAGCTGCAGGTGCGCGAGAGTACCTGAGCCCGAAATCATCGGTGGTCGCGCCAGGCACTCGCTGTCCTCGGCGTCCCCTGCTAGATTGGCTGCTCTCCACTGCCAGGGAAGCACCATGGGACACTCACTGAAAATCTTGGGTCGCACGTCTTCCATCAACGTGCGAAAAGTACTGTGGACCTGCCAGGAACTGGGCATCGACTACGTGCGCGAAGACTGGGGCATCGGCTTCAAGCCGACCCAGTCCGCCGAATTCCTTGAGCTGAACCCCAACGCCCAGGTGCCGGTGCTGATTGACGATCACGGTGTGTTGTGGGAATCCAACACCATCTGTCGCTACCTCGTCAGCCTCTACCAACGCACCGACCTGCTGCCCGCCGAGCCTGCGCCGCGGGCGCGTGTCGAGCAGTGGATCGACTGGCAAGCCATCGAACTCAACCGCGCCTGGGGCGATGCCTTCACCGCGCTGGTGCGCAACAACCCGGACGGCCTCGACGCCGCGCAGATTGCCGCCGCCGTGCAGCGCTGGAACGACAAGATGGGCCTCCTCGAACAACAACTTGCTCGCACCAATGCCTACGTGGCCGGGGACGAATTCACCCTCGCCGATATCCTCATCGGCCTCTCGGTGCACCGCTGGCAGATGACCCCCATGACGCGGCCGCCCTACCCCGCTATTGCCGCTTACTATCAACGCCTCGGCCAGCATCAGGGCTTCCAGACCTTTGCCCTTGCCGGTCACAACTAAGGAATTGCACATGAAAGGAATCAATGTACTGCTCACCGGCGCCTGCGGTCGCATCGGCAAAACGTTTTTCGAAGCCTCGAAAGACCGCTACCGCTTCACCCTCACCGACCGTATCGCCCCGGACTTCAACCTCGGCGAGCACCGCTTCGTGCAGGCCGACCTCAGCGACAAATCCAGCCTCGCCGCCCTGCTCGACGGCATCGACGTGATCGTGCACCTTTCCGGCATCCCCCATGCCAGCGCCACGTTCGACGAATTGCTGCCCAACAACATCCTCGCCACCACCCACCTGTTCGAAGCCGCCGTTGCCGCCGGTGTGCAGCGCCTGGTGTTCGCCAGCAGCGCGCAAACTATCGAAGGCTACCCGGTGGATCGCCAGATCACGCCCGGCATGCAAGTCATGCCCGCCAACCTGTACGGCGTGAGCAAATGCTACGGCGAGGCACTCTGTGGCTATTACGCGGCCAAGACGCCCCTGTCGACGATTGCCCTGCGCATCGGCGCCTTCGAGTTCCCCGCGACCCACGACCTGAACAACGCGCGCGACCTCAGCGCCTGGCTCAGCCCACGTGACGCGGTGCAACTGCTGCAACGGTCGGTGGAGGCCGAGGGCGTCAAGCACCTGATCGCCCACGGCATCTCCAATAACCGTTTCAAGCGCCTGGACCTGAGCGAAACCACACGGGTGTTGGGTTACCATCCGGTCGATGATGCCTTCCAGGAAAATTTCGAGATTCCGATCACTTACTGAGTTTCCCGCACCATGCCTGCACTCCCCGCTACAGACGGCATCGACCCAGTCCGCGCCGCCCACATCAGCGCGCGTATTGACCGCCTGCCCGCCGTCGCTACCGTCTGGCGCCTGGTGGCGTTGCTGTCTATCGGCGGCTTTTTCGAGCTGTATGACCTGTTCCAGACCGCCTACATCAGCCCCGGCCTGATCACGGACGGGATTTTCCACATCGGCAGCGAGGGCGTGTTTGGCTTCTCGGACCAGGCGGCGTTCGCCTCGGCGACCTTCCTCGGGCTGTTCCTGGGCGCCAGCCTGCTCAGCCCCATCGCCGACCGTTTCGGGCGCCGGGCGATCTTCACCTTTGCGTTGATCTGGTACACCGTGGCCACCGTGCTGATGGGCATCCAGACCTCAGCCCTGGGCATCATCTGCATGCGCTTTCTGGTCGGCATCGGCCTGGGCATCGAGCTGGTGACGATCGACGCCTACCTCTCGGAACTGGTGCCCAAGCGCATGCGCAGCTCGGCGTTCGCCTTTGCGTTTTTTATTCAGTTCCTGTCGGTGCCAGCAGTGGCGCTGATGTCGTGGTGGCTGGTGCCCCAGGCGCCGTTCGGGGTCTCGGGCTGGCGTTGGGTGGTGCTGAGCAGTGCAGTGTTTGCGCTGTTTATCTGGCAACTGCGCAAGCGCTTGCCGGAGTCACCGCGCTGGCTCGCGCAAAAAGGCCGCTTTGATGAAGCCGGCCAGATCATGGACAGCCTGGAGGCGCGCTGCCAGAAGGATCACGGCAAACCGCTGGATGCACCGGAACCCGAAGCCGTCAGCGTGCAGGGCAACGGCCGATTTGCGGATATCTGGCAACCGCCGTACCGGCGCCGCGCGTTGATGCTGATTGTGTTCCACGTGTTCCAGGCCATCGGCTTTTTCGGCTTCGGCAATTGGTTGCCGGCGCTGTTGTCGGGCCAGGGCGTGAGCGTGACCCACAGCTTGCTGTACGCCTTTATCATCACGCTCGCCTACCCGTTGGGGCCGTTGCTGTTTGTGAAGGTGGCCAACCGCTTTGAAAACAAGTGGCAGATCGTCGGCTCGGCCATGGGCGCGATGATCTTCGGCAGCCTGTTCGCCCTGCAAACCACGGCGGTGGGGCTGGTGATCTGCGGGGTGATGATCACCTTCTGCAACGCCTGGCTGAGCTTCAGTTATCACTCGTACCAGAGCGAACTGTTCCCCACCAACATCCGCGCGCGGGCGGTCGGGTTCTGCTACTCGTTCAGCCGCTTGTCCACGGTGTTCAGCAGCCTGTTGATCGGGTTTATCCTCGAGCACCTGGGCACGCCGGGCGTCCTCGCGTTTATTGCCAGCAGTATGCTGATCGTGATGATCACCATCAGTTGGTTCGGCCCGCGCACGCGCAACCTGGCGCTGGAAAACATCGCCCACTGACGGCAACGGTTGGCCGCCGGCGGGACAATGTTTGCCGCGGCGGCCAGGCCATCCCCAATAAAACCGGGGTGATGCGACCCGGCATGCTAATTGCTCCAGCACTGGCACCGACCATTTTCCCAGGTGACCGATCATGCTGGTTAACAACAACACCCAAGCGGTGTCGACCATTCAACAGATCAAGCGGCCCGACATGGACCCCGCCAATGCTGCCGCCAGCGCGCTGTACAGCGGTGCCGTGCAAGCGGCGCAGCAAAGCGTGACCGTACCGGCCGCGCAGAAGGAACTGGACAAGGCCAACGATCGCATCGACGAAGCCTTTGCCAAGACCCGCGTGCAGTTGCAGGCCACCACGGCGGCAACCACCGCAACCACCGATGTGCCGGCAGCGGGCAGCAGCACCAGTACCGCGCGGGCCGATTTCACTGACTACATGAGCAAATCCCCGGCCGAGCGCATCCGTGAGCAACTGCTCAAGGAGCAAGGCTTGACCGAGGCGGATGTGCAGAACATGTCGCAGGAAAAGCAGGACGCTATTTCCAAGCAAGTGGCCGAGCGCCTGAAGCAGCAGCAAGAGCAGCAGGTAGCGGCGAAAACCGCTGACCCGCAGGCACAGGCGGTGAAAGAGACCCTGGCCGCCATCTAACGGGCCACCCTGATCAACGGTAGGCGCCGGCTTGCCGGCGATGCAGGCGCCTCGGTGAATCCAGACCGAGGTGATGCTATCGCCGGCAAGCCGGCTCCTTCATGCGTTATTGCAGTTGCAACGTCGAATTGAACTGACTGATCGCATCCACCACATGCCGTGAGCCTTCCTGAATCTCCAGGATCACCTGCCCCGCCTCGTTCGCCAATTCCACCCCCAGCCCTGTGCGGCTCAAGCTCGACTGCATGCTCGACACCGCGCTCAGCGACAGGTCGTGGTTTTTGCGCACCACCTCGACAATCTCCACCGTCGCCTGGCTGGTCCGCGCCGCAAGGCTGCGCACCTCGTCGGCCACCACCGCAAAACCGCGCCCATGCTCGCCGGCCCGCGCCGCTTCGATGGCCGCGTTCAGCGCAAGCATATTGGTCTGCTCGGCAATGCTGCGGATGGTCTGCACGATGGCGCCGATGATGTCCGACTGTTTGCTCACCGCGTCGATGCTCTGCGCCGCCTGGTTCAGATCGTGGGAAATCTCCTCGATGATCTGCACGGTCTGCTGCACCACCTCCGAGCCCTTGCGTGCGCAGGCGTCGTTTTGTACCGAAGTGGCGTGGGCCGAGTCGGCGGCGGTGCGCAGGGTGGTGACCTGGTCGGTGATGTCGCTGGCAAACTTGACCACTTTGTACAGCCGCCCACTGGCGTCGAAGATCGGGTTGTAGGACGCCTCCAGGAACAGCGTCTTGCCGTATTTATTCCTGCGCTCGAAGCGGTGCGAGTGGTATTCGCCGCGATTGAGCGAAGCCCAGAACGCCTTGTAGGCCGGCGACTCCACCTCGCTGCGATGGCAGAACATGCTGTGGTGCTGGCCGACGATCTCATCCAGGGAGTACTGCACCGTCCTCAGGAAGTTTTCATTGGCATTGATGATCTGCCCCTGCGGGGTGAACTCGATCACCGCCATCGAGCGGCCGATGGCGTCGATCAGGCTCTGGTTTTCATGCTCGTGGTGCACCCGCGCGGAAATATCCGACGCGACTTTGATCACGCTCTGTACGTGGTTGTCCGGGCCCAGCACCGGCATATAGCTGGCTTCCAGCCACACCTCCTGGCCATGCTTGTTCAAGCGCATGAAGGTGCCACTGAGGGCCTCGCCCCGCGCCAGGTCGCGCCACAGCTTGGCGTAGGCGTCGGTGTGGGTGTAGGCCTCGTCGCAAAAGATGCGGTGATGTTTGCCGCGTATTTCCTCGGCGCTGTAGCCCATGGTTTTGCAGAAGTTGTCGTTGGCATCGAGGATCACACCGTCGCGGTCGAACTCGATCATCGCCATGGAGCGGCTGATGGCGGCAAGTTTGGCGTTGGATTCGGTGAGTGCGCAGGAGAAACGCTGGATTTCAAGCAGGTCGGATTTGTGATGGCGGTTGAACATGGTCAGATCACCCTGGATTCCCGGCGCCTCGAAGGCGCATTCCATTCATTTGTTGGACAGTGCAGCCACACCTTCATGGGGAAATAACCATCCGAAACGCTTTATATGCCAAGCGTCATCAACGGTTCTGGGTGAGCATAGACAGGGCTTGGCGCTATGCAAGCCCACTAGTCAGCAAGCATTTTCAACAATGCGTTGGTAGCGGCCGAAGGCACACGGGCAGAGGAACCCACCAGCGCGAATTCGCGGTGCAGCGGCACCGTCAGCGGCATGACGCGCAGGCCGGTGCGCTGGGCCGGCAGGGCCATTTCCGGCACCAGCGTCACACCGACGCCTTCACGCACCAGGCTGAAGGCACTGTTCCATTCGCGCACTTCCACGCGGATATCGCTGACCGTCAGCCCCGCGGCGGCCCCCAGGCTGCGGGCGTTGGCGGTGCAACCGCCGGTGGCGAGCACGAACGGTTGTTCGAGCAGCTCCGCCAGCGACACGCTGGCCTCGGCCGGGCGCTGCGCCAGTGCATGGTTGACCGGCAGCACCGCCATCCACAAATCGCGCCCCAGCACCGTGGCATTGCGCTCGGGCTTGGGGTTGAGCACCACGCCCAGGTCGATCAGGTTGGCGTCGAGCAGGGTCAGCACTTCGTTGTCGGTGACATCCAGGGTGGTGACCTCGATGCCCGGGTACAACTGCGCGAAGCGTTGCAGCAGCGGTGTCAGAAAGGTCGCGAGCACCATCGGGAAACTGGCGATGCGAATCGTCCCACGCAGCATCGGGCGTGCTTCATCCACGGTACTGCGAATCGTCTGCAAGGCCCCGAGCATCACTCGCGCCTGCTCGATCACACTCAGGCCCAAAGCAGTGGGCAAGGTCTTGCGCGGTTCACGGGTAAACAGCTGCGCACCCAGGGTCGCCTCCATGCTGGCCATGGCCTGGCTGGCGGCAGACTGAGTCATGCCCACCGCTTCGGCGGCGGCGGTGATGCTGCCGCGATCAGCCACGGCCACCAGCAGGCGCCAGTGCATCAGGTTCATCATGGCAGTAGCTGTCCTTATGGCAGGGGTCTGAAGGTTTAATTTTACGCACGGTGCCATGCCCGTGAGACTGGCGCAAATTCAACGGAGCTGCCGCAGATGAAACTGTATTTCTTCCCCAACGCCTGTTCACTCGCCCCGCATATCGTGTTGCGCGAATTGGCGCTGCCGTTCGAGCTGGTGCAGGTCGACAACCAGGCCAAAATCACCGCCGACGGTCAGGATTTCCTGCAGATCAACCCCAAGGGCTACGTCGCCGCGCTGCAGTTGGACAACGGCCAGGTACTGACCGAAGCCAGCGCGATCCTGCAGTACCTGGCGGACCTGAAGCCCGCCGCCCACCTCGCCCCCGCCAACGGCAGCTGGGAGCGTGTGCGTCTGCAGGAATGGCTGAATTTTATCGCCACCGAAATTCATGGCGGGCTGGCGGTGTTTTTCAACAGCGCGATCCAGGGCGAGGTGCGTAGCCTGTTCCAGGCCACCCTGTTCAAGCGTTTCGCGGTGCTGGTAAAGACCTTGGAGCACAAGGATTACCTGCTGGGCGAGTACTCGGTGGCGGATGCGTACCTGTTCGTGGTGCTGCGTTGGGCGGCATTTCACGCTATCGACCTGGGCGAGTGGCCGGCGCTGACAGCGTTTCAACAGCGCGTGGGTGAGCGGCCGGCGGTGATTGCCGCCCTGGCCGCCGAAAATCCATAAACACACACGCACCCTGTAGGCGCCGGCTTGCCGGTGCCTACAGGGGGAAGGGGCTGGATTCGAGGAAAGTGGCGAGCGCCAGTACATCCACCGAGCCCGAGCGATCCTGATCCAGGTGCGCCACGCGGCTGCGCACCGCGGCATGAATCTGCCGCACGCCCTGCCCCAGTCGCAAGGGGCCGCGCAGGTCCACCGCCTGTGCCGCCACGATCAGCTCGATACTTGCCAGCCACAACACGCGCTCGGTCAGGCGGCGGGTCTTGTCGACCACCGCCAGTGCCTGCCCGGCGTAGTCTTCCACGCGGTCCGCCACCGGCACGCTCACGGCGGGCAACGGATTGGCCAAATGCCCGATCTCGGCGACCAGTGCCGAGCTGGTGCGCTGCAACGCCGCCATCCCCACGTGCCCAGGCTGGGTGATCAGAAAACGCGGTAAATCGCTGGACGTCGGCGAAAGCAGCTTGGCAATCCGTTCGGCGCTGCACGCGGCGACGCGACTCAGCGCCAGGCCCAAGCCTTCGGCGGCCAGCGCCAAGTGAGTGCTGTCGAAATTGGCGGTGGCCAAGACCAACGCGTCTTCGCTGATCAACGCCGGGTTATCCGCACCACTGCGCAGTTCCAGTTCGACCAGTGCATGCAATTGCTGCAGCGCCTGCTGCGCCGCGCCCTGGACCACCGTGGCACAGCGAAAGCTCAGCGGGTCCTGCAGGCGGCGGGGCTGGTCTGCCAGCTCGCCGCCGGCCAGCAACTGCAACAACGCGGCCGACTGTTCAGTCTGCCCTGGCGCCGGGCGCAGGCGTGACGCCCACGGCTGGAACGGGCTGAGGTTGGCGCGGTAGCCTTCGCACGCCAACGCCAGCGCCGCCATCAAGGCCTCCAACGCCTGCCGCGCCTCGAAGACCAGCAAGGCGCCCAGCCCGACACTCGCCGCATTCGCCGACACCAGCGCCAGGCCATCCTTGCCGGTCAACGGCACGTCCAGCGCCAGGCTCAGGTGTGCCAGGGGCGCCAGGTCGCTTTCGCCCAGCGATCCGAGCAGCGGCACCTCGGGCTCGACACCCGAGTTGAGCAACGCCAGCAAGGCGTCCGCTGCCGCCGGTGAAATCCCCGCGCGGCCCTGAGCCAATCCGGCCAGGCGCGCCGCCGTGATCGCGCGCACTTCCTGTCGATTGGCCAGGCGTCCGACGCCCACCGCACGCCCCAGGGGAATGTTCGCCTGCAGCGGCGCCACCTGCGTATCCACGGCCGCACCGAGGCCGGTGGTCACGCCATAGATCGGTGTGCCTGCGGCCGCCAACTCGAGCAGCAACCGATGGCCTGCGTCGATACGTTGTCGCGCCTGGACGGTGAAATCCGCCGGGGCATCCTGCCGGGCAATCGCCAGCAAATCGGCGAGCGCCAACCCTTGGGGATCGAAGTGAATCATGCCCAGCGCAGCTGCTGGCCAATCCCCAGGCGCTTGGCTTTTTCCAGCAACGCATGGCCCAGGGCGATGTCGCTGAGGCTCAAGCCGCGGTGCCAGAACAGGATGGTTTCCTCGGGGTTGTCACGGCCGCTTTTCAAGCCGGCAACGATCTGCCCCAACTCGGCGTGCAAGGTCTCGGCGCTGAGTTTTCCGGCGTCCACATGCGCACGCAACGCGCCAAACATGCCGCCCTTGCACTGGCCCCAATCATCCACCACCAGCTTGCTCATGATGTCGGTGAGCGACAGCTCCACCGCGCTCATGGTGCCGTAGGGCACGACAAAGGCGCCGGGCTTGATCCAGTCGGTGCGCAGCAACGGCTCGGGTTGCTCCAGGCGCGAGGCTTCGACCACGATGTCGGCGCCGCGCACGGTGGACTCCCAGTCGTCGGCGACAATCACCGGTTTGCCGAGGTCGCGGCGCAGGCGCTCGGCGAAGGCTTCGCGGCTTTCGCTGCGGCGCGAATGCACGCGGATTTCATCGAAGTCGAACAGGTGATCGAGCAGGCGCACGTTCCAGTATGCAGTGCCGCGCGCACCGATATGCGCCAGCACCTTGCTGTCGGGCCGGGCCAGGTATTTGGCGCCAATGGCGGTGACCGCGCCGGTGCGCATGTCGGTAATCGCCGAAGCGTCGAGGATCGCCCTGGGGATGCCGGTGGCCGGGTCCAGCAGGTTGAGGATCGCCAATTCCGAGGGCAGGCCCTTGCGGTAGTTGTCGACAAAATCGCCCACCACCTTGACGCCGGCGTAGCCGATATCGCCGCCGAGTACACCGCGCAGTACGTTGAAGTGGCCGTTGATACCGCCGCCGGGAATCAGGTGGGTACGCGGCTCGATCACCGCCTCGCCCCGACCCTGGATACCCAGGCTGGCTTCGATGGCGGCGAGGATTTCATCGTTAGTAAGGCCCAGCTCGTCGATGTCGAGGCCGTTGAGAAAGTCGATGTAGATCGGTTGCATGGTCTGCTCACTGATAATGGGAATAGCGCCTGCCCGCCTGCGTAGGAGCCCGGTTTTCCGGGCCCCTGCAAGGTCATGGGGCCTTGAAGACGACTTGCTGCACATCGACCTTTTTCGGGATCAGGCCGTTGGCGAAGAACAGGTCGGCGGTGCGTTGCTGAGTGGCGATGTCGCTGGCTTGCAGCGGGCGGATCGCTGTCGACGAACGGTGTTCGAAGTAGCTCTTGACCACCGCCGGTGGCAGGCCGAGGGTCTTGGCCATCAGCGCGATGCTTTCCTCGGGCTGGTCGAGGGACAGGCGCTGCGCCTTGGACAGGGTCTGGATAATCGGGCCGATGGCTTGCGGGTGCTGTTTCACAAACGCGCTGCTGGCGACGAAGAACGTGCCCGCAGGATTGAGGCCCTGGCCATCGCCGAGCACGCGGGCGGAGCCGTCGACCACCGCCGCCGAATAGTACGGATCCCACACCACCCAGGCGTCGACCTTGCCCTGTTCAAAGGCGGCGCGCCCATCCGAGGGCGACAGGTACACCACGTCGACGTCCTTCCATTGCAAGCCGGCGCGCAGCAGGCTCTTGAGGAACAGGTTGTGCGCGCTGGAGCCCTTGAGCAACGCCACGCGCTTGCCCTTGAGTTCGGCCACGCTCTGCACGTTGCTGTTCTTGGGCACCAGCACGGCTTCGGATTTGCCCTCGTTGGGCTCGACGGCAAAGTACTGCAATTCGATGCCGGCGGCCTGGGCGAAGATCGGCGGGATGTCGCCGATATTGCCGATGTCCAGGCTGCCGCCGTTGAGGGCTTCGATCAGCGGCGGGCCGCCGAGGAATTCAATCCACTGCACCTGGGTGCCCGGCAACGCCGCTTCGAAGAGTTTGTGCTCACGGGCGAGGACCATGCTCACCGAGCTTTTCTGGTAGCCGATGCGCAAGGTGGCGGGTTCGGCGGCCAACACCTGGCCGGCGATCAACGAGAGGACGACGCCAGCAAACATCTTCAGCATCACAGCGCCTCCTTGACCTTGGCGGCGACATCCGCCGGAACCCATTGCTGCCAGACCTGCGGATGGTCCTTGAGGAAGGCTTCCGCCACCTGGCGGGGCGGGGTGCGTTTCTCACTCATGTCCCCGAGGATGCCGTTGAGCAGATCAATCGGCAGGTCGACCTTCTCAAACACGCTCACCAGTTGCGGGTACTGCGTCTTGAACGGCGCGGACACGCCAATCGCCAGGCGCGCCGGCATCGAACGGGTGCCGATCGGGTTGGGGTTTTTCGCGTCGGACAACGTCTTCCAGGCTTCGGCGTTGAACGGCGGTTCTTCCAGCTTGATCAGCTTGAAACGCCCCAGCAGTGGGGTCGGCGACCAGTAGTAGAACAACACCGGCTTGCCACGCCGGATCGACGACGCGACCTCGGCATCCAGCGCCGCGCCGGAGCCGGTGCGAAAATTGACGAAACTGTCAGTGAGCTTATAGGCCTTGAGTTTCTGGCTGTTGACGATCTCCGAGGTCCAGCCGGTTGGGCTGTTGAGGAAACGCCCACGCGTCGGGTCTTCGGGATCGCGGAACACATCCTTGTAGCGCGCCAGGTCGGCCACCGACTTGAGGTCCGGCGCCAACGGTTTGATACCGCGTGCCGCGTCGCCCTTGATCACGTATTCCGGCACCCACCACCCTTCGGTCGCGCCCTTGACCGTGTCGCCCAGGCCGAACACTTTGCCTTCGCTTTCGGCCTTGACCCACGCCGGACTGCGCCCGGCCCACTCTTCGCCGATCACCTGGATATCGTCCTTGGCCAGGGCCGCTTCCAGGCTCACGGTGCTGCCGGGCAAGGTGTCGGTGGGCAGGCCGTAGCCTTTCTCGACAATAAGGCGCAGGACCTCGGTGATCAGGCTGCCGCTTTCCCAGGTGATGTCACCGAAGTGGATGGGTTTGGCAGGTTCGGCGGCCGTGGCTGATTGTGCCAGGACGGTGAGTGCCAATAGCGAGCCACCGAGCAGGTTTTTTAGTGTTCTCATGAGTAGCCTCTTGGAGATTCAAAACAGATCCAGAGTGGGCAGTGTCAGTGTGGGAGCTGGCTTGCCTGCGATGCAGACACCTCGGTTTTTCAGGAAGACCGAGGTGATGCAATCGCCGGCAAGCCAGCTCCCACAGTTGATCTCCACACCCTTCAAGATCAGGGTTTAAAAGTCATAACTGAGCCGCGTGTAGTAGAACGCCCCTTCCGGCGCGGTCGGCGACAGGTAGCTGTATTGCTGCCCCGGCGTCTGACGCAGGCGGCTGTTGAAGTCATCGGGTTTGCTGTCGAACAGGTTGTTCACACCGACCGACACCCGCAGCTGTTTGGTGAACGCATAGTTCACGTCCAGGTCGGTGGTCCATTGCGCACTGAACACCTGGTCGTACTGGGCGTTGGCTTCGGCGGCCGCGTATTTGCGGTACTTGCCGTAACGGGTCTGGTTGAGGGCGATGGTCCATTGGTTGAGCGTGTGCACCGCGCCGAACACCAGCTTGTCTTCGGGGTAGCCGTGCTCGATAAAGCCCCGGGCTTCGCGGGTCAGCACCTCGAAACCGTTGGGGTTCTCGTGGACTTTCTCGATGGTGGTGCGCGCCTTGGTGTAGCCGGCCGACAGGTTCAGGTCACCGAACTGCGCCAGGTCCAGGTTGTACTTGCCGACGATGTCGACGCCCCGGGTGCGGGTGTCGGCGGCGTTGGTCATGAACTGCGCCCAGGAGTACTGGCCGTAGCCGGCATTGGTGAGGATCTGCTCAGCCAACGGCCCCGAGATACCGCCGCTGAACAACAGGCGGTCGCGAATCGAAATCTGGTAGGCGTCGATGGTCAGCGAGGCATGCTCGGTAGGACGCAGTACCAATCCCAGCGAGTAGTTGGTGGACTTCTCCGGCTTGAGCGGCTGTGCGCCGAGGGCCCGCGCTGCCGGGTTGTCGGCCGGCAGCATGCGGGTCAGCACCGGGTTGCCGTTGGCATCGAGGTTGGTGGTGGTGGTCCAGGACGTGCCGATCTGGCCCAGGCTTGGCGCGTGATAGGCATTGTTGATCGTGCCGCGCAGCCCCACTTGCGGGGTGAAGTCATAACGCGCCGAGAGCTTGCCGGTGGTGGCGGAGCCGAAGTCCGAGTAGTGCTCGGTGCGCCCGGCAACGCCGACTTGCAGCTTGTCGGTGACCTGGTTTTCCAGGCCGAAATACACGCCGCCGACATCGCGCTTGAAGGTGCCGGCATCGTCCGGAGTCAAGCCCGACGCTTGCACCGCGCCCACCTGCACGTTGTCGATACCGCCGTAGGAGTAGGAATCATAGTCCCCGGCCTCGAGACGATATTGCTCGTGCCGGTAGGCCACGCCAGCGGAGACGGTCAGCGGGTGGCTGGACCAGTTCACGTCGAGGTCCTTGGCGTAGTCGAGGGTGATGTTGGTCTGATCGTTGACCAGCGTCGCGACGTTGAATTTGGTCGGGCTGTTGGCGCCATAGCTCGGGTTGACGGTGTTGAACGCCAACTCGTCGTGCTCGTCACGGCCATACGTCGCGCTCAGGTCGAAGCGGCCGATGGATTCGTCTTCATAGCGCGTGCCCACGGTGACGGCGCCGTCTTCATAGCGGTAGCGGTACTTGGGAATCGTGCCGCCGGGGTAGATCGACGCGACGTTGTTCGGGCTGCTGGCCAACAGCGGCGGCGTGTTGTTGACCGAGGTGTCCTGGCCGAAGGTGGCGAAGCTGTAGAGCCGCCATTGATCGTTCAGGCCGATCTCGGCATTCGCCGCCAGGTTGTATTTGTCGCGCCCGGCCCCGCCCCAACGCGGGTCTTGCAACTGGCCGTCGGCGACGTATTTGTCGCCGATATCGTCGGGCTTGTTGTTCAGGGTGTTGAAGCTCAGCGTGAGAAAACCATCCCCCGGCAAACCGATGCCGTACCAGCCGTCGGTAGTCTTGCTGAAGCCATCGCCCTGGGCGTACTTGCCCAATTGCGTGTTGATGCCACCGCCGCTGTCACGCTCCTTGAGCACGATGTTGACCACCCCGGCCACCGCATCCGAGCCGTACTGCGCCGAGGCGCCATCACGCAGCACTTCGACATGGTCGATGGCGCTGATGGGGATCATGTCCAGGTCCACCGGCTGCGCGCCAATGAACGGCACGCCACCGGAGATATTCACCACCGCCGAGGTGTGCCGGCGCTTGCCGTTGATCAGCACCAGGGTCTGGTCGGGTGACAGGCCACGCAGCGAAGCCCCCTTGGGATCCTGCCCGCGCGTGGCGCTGTTGTTCTGCGGAAAGTTGAACGAGGGCAGCAACTGGAACAGTGCCTGGTTAAGGCTGGTGGCGCCGGTTTGCTTGAGTTCTGCGGCGTTGATCACGTCCACCGGCGCCGCGCTGGTCAGGGCGGTGGCGTCGCTGCGGCGGGTGCCGATGGCCACCACGCGGTCCAGGGTCGGTGCCTGGGCGGCGCTGGTCTGGGCCTTGACGCTGCTGGTGGCCTGGGCACTTTTGGCCGCGCCTTCCTTGATCACAAAGGCGCCGTCCGGGCTGACCTGCACGTGCAGGCCGGTGCCCTTGAGCGCGGCGTCGACCGCCTGTTGCGCCGACAGCGAACCGTCGACACGGGCCGAGGAATAATTGCCCAGTTGCGGCGTAAACGAAATCACCTGGCCGCTCTGGCGACTGATGTCCAGCAGCACCTCATCCAGCGGGCCGGGCGCGATGTGGTAGACCTGGCGCGCCTCTTCGGCACTGGCGGCAAACGAAAAAAACAGACTGGCCAACGGCACCAGGGCAAAGGTTCGCAGCGGCACACGGTTGAACTGATTCACTTTGGCTCCCCCCAAGGAAACTCGAGAACGCTGCTCCCCGCAGCGCTTACGGGAGTGATGTGGGACGGCCGCGGGAAAACTTGCAGATCGTTTGGTTATGTCCTTAGAACCCACTTTCGAAGCGCAAACCCTGTAGGCGCTGGCGTGCCTGCGATGGCATCGATGCGCTGTAACGGGCAGGCATCGCAAGCAAGCCAACGCCCACAGCAAATCAGGCCGCACTAACGGTCACCCACAGGCCGGTGCGGCGGGTGATATGGATCGGCAAGGTGCGCGCCAGGGTGTCGAGGATCTGCTGGGGGTTGTCCAGGCGGTAGAGGCCGCTCACGCGCAACTCGGCCACGGCCGGATCCAGGCGCAGCACGCCCTGGTGGTAGGGGCGCAGCGCGTCGATGACTTCAGCCAGCGGGCGGTCGCGCACTTGCAGGAAGCCGTCCACCCAGGCAGTGGCGCCGGAAGAACTGGCCTGCATCGGGCCGAAGCCCGTGCGGTCGTAATGCACTTCATGGCCGGCGGCCAGTTGCAGGCGCTCGCCGTTCTGCCCATCGATTTCGACGGCGCCGTTGAGCGCGACGACCTGGCCCTGCCCTTCACGCTCACGCACCAGAAAGCGGTTGCCGTAGGCACGCAGGCGCGCTTGGTCGGTCTGGATCAGAAACGGCCGCAGGCGATCACTGGCGACCTTGGCCAGCAGTTCACCTTCGCGCAGGCGCACCAGGCGCCGTTGCGGGTCGAACTGAATGTCGGCCGCGCTCTGGGCGTTGAGCAGCAATTCGCTGCCGTCATCCAGGGTCACGGTGCGCCGCTCGCCGGTGCCGGTGCGCACATCCGCCGTGAGCTCCGACAGCCCCATGGGTTTGGCCAGCAGCACGGCGCCGACGGCCACGCCGGCGCCGGCCAGGGCGATCTGCAATACCTGGCGGCGACTGGACGGCGCCTCCAACGCCTGCTGCACGACTTTGCCGCTGACCCCTTGCGCCTGCGGCACCTGGAACACCCCGAGGCGGGTTTCCAACTGCCGGCACAAGGCATCATGGCGGGGATCGGCCGCGCGCCATTGGTGATAACGCTGCCAATCCTGCGCCGTGGCCTGGCCGGAACGCAGCAACACGTACCACTGCGTGGCGCTGTCGATCAGTTCGTCGTTCATTCCAGGCACAGCCGCAGGCATCGATTGAAGGCGCGGGTCATGTAGTCGCTGACCGAGCGCTGGGAAATGCCCAGCTCGGCGGCGATTTGCGGGTAGGTCAGGCCATTGAGTTGCGACAGCAGAAAGGTCGCCTTGACCTTCGCCGGCAAGCCGTCGAGCAACTGGTCGATGGCTTGCAGGGCTTCGAGCATTTGCGCCAGGTCTTCGGGCGACGGCGCAGTGCAGGTGTCGTCGGTATCGAGGGCGTCGACGTAGGCGCGCTCCAGGTCACGACGGCGCCACAGCTGGTACATCAGGCGCTGGGCGATGGTGGTGAGCAAGGCGCGGGGCTGGCGGATCGGCTCCACCGACGGCGAACTCAGGAGCTGGACGAAGGTGTCGGCGGCGATGTCTTCGGCGTGCGCGCGCGAATCGAGGTGGCGGTGCAAACGGCCGCACAGCCAGTCGTAATGACTGCGGAATAATCCGCCCACGTAATCGCTGTGAGAAGTGTCGGCGCCGGACATAGTGGCTCCATCTGAGTAGGTTGCGCGTTATGTCCGGTGTTCCGGTGGGGCGATCCTAGCAAGGCTGCTTATTCTTTAATAATATTTAAAAAGTATTTTTATATAACCTTATTCAAGCACCGGGTAGCCAAGGCGGGCCGCGTACTGCTGGTAGCCGAGGAGTACCTGATAGTCGTCTTCGCTGGCCGGCAGCACTGCATGCAAGCCGAGGGTTTCCACCACGTGCGGCAAGTCCTGCAACGCCAGGTTCATGGCCGCACGAATCGTTGCAACCTGCGCCTCACTCAAGCTGTGCGGGCCGATGTAGGGCAAGGTCGGGCTCGGCGCGCTGTGGCTCACCACGCGCAGCCCCGCCACTTCCTGCGGGGCGAAACGGGCCAGGTAGTGGTAAGTGACGCTGTCGATGGCGGCCAGGTCGGCACGGTCCTCGCGCAACCAGCGCAGGCTCTCGCGATGGGCACCACTGATGCCGACGCTGGAAAAAAACCGACCGTCCTGCTGCAACGGCGCCAAGCGTTCGCGCAGCAGGTTCATGCCGCTGTTGGAGTCGTGGCCATTGATCACGCCACGACTGTTGTAGAACTGCGCCAGGTCGGTGTGCGGGTTGTCCTCGCGGGCCAGCAGCAGGCTGCAATGGGCGCCGTTGCTGCTGTGCGGCAATTCATAACGTGGCCGGCCGATGACGCGCACCTGACCGCGCAGCTGGGTCATCAGCGGGTAGCCGCAGGTCTGGGTAACGAGCAGTTCAGGGGCCAGCCACAGGCCGAGCAGGTCCAGATGCGCGGCGTCGCGCCGGCCCAGGCCCAGGCGCTCCAGGATTCGCGTCAACCACTGTTGGTTGGCCTGTTGGATGGGGTCCGGCGCGACATACATCAGCAGCTCGGCGTAGTGATCACTCATGCGGGCCTCTCAGGCAAAGGGATGGCGCGGGCTGTCGATGGCCTTGAGCCCGTGGCGGCTGATCAACTGGCCGTAGCCCTGCACCAGGAACCCGCCGCTGCGCGCCACCCACTGCTCGCGACGGGCGCGGTAGACGGTGGGCAGCAAATACCAGGGCAATTGCGGCAAGTCGTGGTGCACCAGGTGCAGGTTGTTGTTCAAAAACAGCCAGGTCCACGGCCACGACGCCTCGTTGAGCACCGTGCGCTGCTCCGGTTGCGGATGCGGACGGTGCTCATAGTAGGAACGGATCGACGCCAGCGACAAGGCCGGCACGCTGACCAGCAGCAGGTACTGCACGACTGACAGCGCGCTGTAGTGGGCGATGAAACTCAGCATCAGCAGCGTCACCGCGCCGTGGGCCAGCCACATCGGCCAGACCTGTGGCAGGCGCTGCCATTCATGGCGCGCCAGGCGGGTGATCGCCAAGGGCGCGGCCAGCAGAAAACGACCGAGCACGGTTTTGGTCAGCCAATGCACGCCACGTTCGAACAGTGAGCTGTTGTCCCATTGTTGCTGGTTGAGGTAACGGCTTTCCGGGTCGATGCCGGGCAGGGTCAGGTCGTCATCATTGTGGTGCAGCAGATGGCTGTCGCGGTACAGCGTGTAGGGGTACCACACGGCGAACGGGGCATAACCGAGGAGTTTGTTGAGCCGGCGCGAGCGGGTGGGATGGCCATGCAGCAGCTCGTGTTGCACGGACAGCCACAGCGTCACAATGGGAATCAGCAGCACGATACTCAGCCCCACACCCAGCCAGTGGCTGGCGAGGACCACGGCGAACCAGCCGGCGTAGACGCCGAGCAACAACAGCCAGGTCGGCCATTCGGTGCGGGCGGTAAAACTGTGCGCCAGAGCTTCGATTTCCCGGCGTTGGGTCTCATCAAGGTAGTTGGCCATCGGCAGCTCAGAGCAGGTGTTTCCTGCTCTGTGCAATGAGGCGCAAAAATCTTGCAGATCGTTTGGTTCTAAGCTTGTAACTCAGTGACCGAACAGGCCGGTCTCGGACTTCTTGGCTTTCTTGTCAGCGCGTTTTTCATCGGCGGTCTTTGCCGGTTTTTTCTTCGCGGCTTTCTTTGAATCCATACCTTTGGCCATGATGCATGCTCCACTTACAGGGGATGTAACACTGGGTATACCACCTATTGCCCCACAGAAGGCGCTTATAATCTCCGGCCCTGGATTATGTTGCGCGAACACCATGCCCCAACTGCACCTCGAACCGCTGGCAGAGCCGCTGTGGCCGCTGCTGAACAAGTTTTACCGCCGCCACGATTCGTCGATGAAGGCACTCAAGGGCGGCCGTTTGTGGGTGGCGCGCGATGGCGAGATTGTCGCCGGCCTGTGCCTCACGCCGGTGGTCGGCGGGCAGTGGCTGACGGGGGTGTTTGTCGACCCGGCGTATCGCGGCCAGGGGCTGGCGGCGCGCTTGATTGAACAGGCCGTGGCAGATGTGGACGGCACGGTCTGGTTGCTGTGCCATCCGGACCTGGAAGGGCTGTATCAGCGCATCGGCTTCACCCAGGACACGCGGCTGCCGCAGTCCCTCAGCGAACGACTGATGCGGTACAAACGCAACAAGCCGATGATCGCCATGGGCTTGAAAATCGGTGCTTAGAACCTTTGGTGCGGTTCACCGCAGATAATGTGTGATCGGCCGGCAGAGGGCCCATGCTAGCCTCGGGGGCACCCTAGCCCTCTACAGGATGATCATGAAAACGACGCTTGCAGCGCTGTCCCTCACCGCCCTCCTCGCCCCTACCTTCAGCCAGGCCGCCGACGCACCGATCAGCGCCAAGCAGTACGCCAGCGTACTCGCCGGCAGTTGGCGCGACCCCGCCAACAGTGCGCGTGACGGCTATCGTCATCCGCAGCAGACGCTGGAGTTCTTTGGCCTCGGCGCCAGGCAAACCGTGATCGAAATCACCCCGGGTGGCGGTTGGTACAGCGAACTGCTGGCGCCGCTGCTCAAGGATCACGGGCATTACATTGCCGCCGTGCAGGCGGCGAGCAGCAGTGCCTATGCGCGGACCTCGGAAGAGAACCTGAAGAAGAAATTCGCTGCCGACCCGGCGCGCTATGCCAAGGCTGAAGTGGTCGAGTTCGACCCCAAGGCGCCGGTGTTGGGCAAATCCGGTTCAGCCGACGCCGTGCTGACCTTCCGCAATGTGCATAACTGGGTGGCGGCCGACACTGCCAACGCCACCTTCCGTGCGTTCTACACGGTGCTGAAACCGGGCGGCGTGCTGGGCGTGGAAGATCACCGGGCCAAGGATGGCGCGGACCTGGAAGCGATCAAGGACAGCGGTTACCTGACCACTGCGCAAGTGGTGAAGCTGGCGACCGATGCAGGCTTCAAGCTGGCGGGACAAAGTGAGGTGAATGCCAATGCGAAGGACACCAAGGACTATCCCGGCGGAGTCTGGACCTTGCCGCCGACGTTGAAGCTGGGAGAACAGGATAAGGCCAGGTACGTGGCGATTGGCGAGTCGGATCGGATGACCCTGCGGTTCGTCAAACCCGCCCAATAACCTGACGTGAAATGCCATCAACCTGTGGGAGCGGGCTTGCTCGCGAAGGCGGTGTATCAGTCATTCATGTATCGACTGATAAAACGCATTCGCGAGCAAGCCCGCTCCCACCGTTTTGATGGGTTGTGCCAGGGGTTTACTCGTCAGCCGCAGGATCCATGTCCGGGAACATCACTTCGATAAACCCGAACTTGCTGAAATCCGTAATCCGCGATGGGTACAGCCGGCCGATCAGGTGATCGCACTCATGCTGTACCACGCGCGCATGGAAGCCATCGGCAAAGCGCACGATCGGCTCGCCCTTGGGATCAAAACCTTCGTAGCGAATCTGCTGGTAACGGTCCACGGCGCCGCGCAGGCCGGGCACGGACAGGCAACCCTCATAGCCCTCTTCCAGCACCGGGCTCAGCGGTGTGATCAACGGATTGATCAGAATGGTCTGCGGCACTGGCGGCGCGTCGGGGTAGCGTTCACTGGCCTCGAACCCGAAGATCACCAGTTGCAGGTCGACGCCAATCTGCGGCGCAGCCAGGCCGACGCCTCCCACATGCTCCATGGTCTGGAACATGTCATCGATCAATTGCCACAGCTCGGGGCTGTCGAACATTTCCGGCGGCACCGGGGGCGCGATACGCAGCAGGCGCTCGTCGCCCATTTTCAGGATTTCACGGATCATCGATCAGACTTCGTCGTTAGTGGGCTTGGAGTGGTCCCGGCCAAGGCCGGAGACATGCTGTTTTTCATCGGCGGCGCCCGCTTCGTCGAACTCCTTTTCGCCTGGGTCCTTGCCTTCGGCGGACATGTGCTCGATCACCGCATTCATCTCCGCGCCCAGCAACAGCACGGCGGCGGAAATGTAGAAGTACAGGAGCAGTACAATGATCGCACCGATGCTGCCATACATGGCGTTGTAGTCGGCGAAGGTTTTGACGTAGTAGCCAAACCCCAGTGAGGCGACGATCCACACCACCACCGCCAGCACCGAGCCAGGCGTGATGAAGCGGAATTTCTGCTCGACGTCAGGCATCACGTAGTACATGAGGGCCACGGCGAACATCAGCAAGATCACAATCAACGGCCAGCGCAGGATGGTCCACAGGGTGACCACGAATTCCTGCATGCCGATCTGCCCGGCCAGCCACTCCATCACCTGCGGGCCTAGCACCATCAGCGCGGCGGCGGCCAGGAGCATGCCGGCAATGCCGACGGTGTAGAAAATCGACAGCGGGAAGCGCTTCCAGATCGGGCGACCTTCGACCACGTCGTAGGCGGCATTCATCGCGCTCATCATCAGGCGCACGCCGGCGGAAGCCGTCCAAAGCGCGATCACGATACCCACCGAGAGCAGGCCACCCTTGGATTGCTGCAACTGGTCGATCACCGGGTTGACCTGCTCCAGCGCCTGGGGCGGCAACACCAGCTCCGACTGCATGCGCAGCCAGGTGAAAAAGTCCGGCAGGTGCAGGAAACCGATCAGGGCAATGAGGAACAGCAGGAAGGGAAACAGCGAAAACAGCATCTGGTAGGCCAGTGCCGAGGCGTAGGTGGGCATCTCGTCATCAACGAATTCCTTGACGGTGCGCACCAGCACTTTATGAAGCTTGAGGCCTTGCAGTACCGGAAAAATCATAGCGTCTCCTTTCGCCGCAAAAGGTTGAGTTCGTGGGCGACTCAGGGGCCGTTTTCTACATCAAGGTAGCCTATTTGGCGACCTCGAAACAATTTCGAAACTTTAATCACGAGGTGTGACATAAAAACGGCCATCCGTGGATGGCCGTCAGACTGCGCGAGCGCCGTATTACTTGGTCGCTTTCTTGACCGCGTCCTTGGTGTCGCCGACGGCTTTCTCGACTTGGCCTTTCTTTTCCTGCACCACGCCTTCAGCGCGCAGCTTGTCGTTGCCGGTGACTTTGCCGACGCCTTGCTTGATGTTGCCGACGGCTTCGTCTTTCAAACCTTTTGCCTTATCCGCTGTGCTGCCCATGGTATTTCTCCGAAAGAACAATCAAAGGGTTTTGGTCATTACGTAAAGATTGACCCGAGGCGGTTCGGCAGAGTTTCAATTATTTTTGCGCGAGCATTTCATCGCCAGCCGCAGGTTTGGCTTTATGTTTTGCGGCCAACCCATGAGAATGCCCGGCACATTCAGGCTATAACGCTGAATAACAGATCCCGTAGGAAGGTTATGAAACTCAATAAAGCACAGGCCATCGCCCGCAGAAACCAGGAACTGGGCGGTGCCGTACTCGGCGTCAACAACTGCCACTTCACTGACCTGGACCGCAAACGCAACATCTGGTGGTTCGACCTGCCAGTGGGTCGGATTGCCGTGGGCCAGTACGAGTGGATTCACCTGTTGATGCATAACGCCGACACCGACCAGTTGCTGCACCTGAAGGTGCCGACGGTGTTCCTGCGTGAAAAACTCGAAGGCCTGGTGGTGCGCAATGCCGGCAAGCGCAAGCCGGAGATCACCCTGGAGCTGAGCGCGGACAAGGATTCGTTCCTCAAGGATGTACGTCCAGCCGGGGCCGGCGTCAGCTTTGCGCAATTCGCACTGTAGGAATGCGGTTTAAAATGTGGGAGCGGGCTTGCTCGCGAATGCAGAGTGTCAGTCGCATGATCAGTCGCTGATACACCGCATTCGCGAGCAAGCCCACTCCCACACTTTGGATTGCATTTCACCCCCGCTAATCAGCAAGCATTAAAAAACCCCGCATTCGCGGGGTTTTTTAGGGTTACTTTTTCAGGCCTAGCTTTTTCAGCTCTTCATCACGCAACTCACGGCGCAGGATCTTGCCCACGTTGGTGGTCGGCAGTGCATCGCGGAATTCCACGGCCTTGGGCACTTTGTAGCCGGTGACGTTGGCGCGCATATGCTCCATCACCTGCTCCTTGGTCAGGGTCGCGCCTGGCTTGACCACGATAAAGAGCTTGATGTGCTCCCCGGACTTTTCATCCGGCACACCGATGGCGGCGCACTGCAGCACGCCCGGCAGGCCTGCCAGCACGTCTTCCAGCTCGTTGGGATACACGTTGAAACCGGAAACCAGGATCATGTCCTTCTTGCGGTCGACAATGCGCATATAGCCATCAGGCTGGATGATCGCGATGTCACCGGTCTTCAGCCAGCCTTCGCTGTCGAGCATCTCGGCAGTGGCGTCTTCGCGCTGCCAGTAGCCTTTCATCACTTGCGGGCCCTTGACGCACAGCTCACCGGTCTCGCCCAGCGCCAGCTCGGTGCCGTCATCGGCAATGACCTTGCACACGGTGGAAGGCACCGGAATGCCGATGGTGCCGATCTGGATATGCTGGATCGGGTTCACCGTGGCCACCGGGCTGGTCTCGGTCATGCCGTAGCCTTCACAGATGCCACAGCCGGTCACGGCCTTCCAGCGCTCGGCAGCGGCCAGTTGCAGGGCCATGCCGCCCGACAGGGTGACTTTCAACGCGGAGAAATCCAGCTTGCGGAACGCCTCGTTGTTGCACAGCGCCACGAACAGGGTGTTGAGGCCGACAAAGCCGCTGAACTTCCACTTCGACAGTTCCTTGACCATCGCCGGCAGGTCGCGCGGGTTGCTGATCAGGATGTTGTGGTTGCCGATCAGCATCATCGCCATGCAATGAAAAGTGAACGCGTAGATGTGGTACAGCGGCAGCGGCGTGATCAGGATCTCGCAACCTTCATTGAGGTTGGAGCCCATCAGGGCCTTGCACTGCAGCATGTTGGCCACCAGGTTGCGGTGGGTGAGCATCGCGCCCTTGGCCACGCCGGTGGTGCCGCCGGTGTATTGCAGCACGGCCACATCGCCACTGTCCGGGCTGGCGTCGCTGACCGGTTGGCCGTGCCCCTTGGCCAGCACGTCGTTGAACTTGATCGCCTTGGGCAAGTGATAGGCCGGGACCATTTTCTTCACGTACTTGATGACGCTGTTGATCAGCAGGCGCTTGAGTGGCGGCAGCAGGTCGGCGACTTCAGTGACGATGACATGCCTGACGGCGGTCTTGGGCACGACCTTTTCCGCCAGGTGGGCCATGTTGGCCAGGCAGACCAGCGCCTTGGCGCCAGAGTCGTTGAATTGGTGTTCCATTTCCCGCGCGGTGTACAGCGGGTTGGTGTTGACCACGATCAGGCCAGCACGGATGGCGCCGAACACGGCGACCGGGTATTGCAGGACGTTGGGCAGTTGCACGGCGATTCGATCGCCCGGCTTCAAGTCGGTATGCTGTTGCAGGTACGCGGCGAAGGCACCGGACAATTCGTACAGTTCACCGTAGGTGATTGTCTTGCCCAGGTTGCTGAAAGCCGGTTTGTTGGCGAAGCGCTGGCAGGACTGCTTCAATACCGCCTGAATATTCGGATACTCGTCTGGATTGATTTCTGCAGCAATCCCGGCGGGGTACTTATCCTTCCAAAAGTCTTCGTTCATGGAAGCCCACTCCTCAGCGACGCGAATTCATCATCGCATTTGATGCGATTATTATTGGTGTATGTTTTTTTAGGTGAATCTGGCGCTTTCAAGCAGGCCTAGACGTCACAAAGCGCGCCGAGAGTAGCAGCTTTGCCAAGGGCCGCCTAGAGCCAAAAGAGGGCCCCGCGGTCATAATCACGACTGTCCTACAATAATTGGTCACGGTTTAAACAAAGCTAAAACTACCGCGCCAAAGGCTCTGGAATAAGGCTTTCAGACCAATACACTGCAAATGTGGGAGCGGGCTTGCTCGCGAAAGCGGTGTTACAGTCACTTGATACTTCGACTGTTACACCGCTTTCGCGAGCAAGCCCGCTCCCACATTTTTGATTGCATTTCAATTCATCGTCAGGCGATGTCGCGCAGCTCCCGCCGCAGGATCTTGCCCACCGGCGTCATCGGCAACGACTCCCGCAGCACAATGTGCTTGGGCACCTTGTAGCCGGTGAAGTTGGTCTTGCAGTACGCCTTCAACTCCTCAAGGCTCACCCCTTCGGCACGCGCCACAACGAACAGCTTCACCGCCTCGCCCGTGCGTTCGTCCGGCACGCCGATCACGGCACAGTTGGCCACCGCCGGGTGGGCCATGACCACGTCTTCGATCTCGTTGGGGTACACGTTGAAACCCGAGACGATGATCAGGTCTTTCTTGCGATCGACAATGCGCACAAAGCCGTCGTCATCGATCACCGCAATGTCCCCGGTCTTGAGCCAACCCTCGGCGTCCAGCGCCTCGGCGGTGGCAGCCGGTTGCTGCCAATAGCCCTTCATCACCTGCGGGCCCTTGATGCACAGCTCGCCGCGCTCGCCCAGCGGCAATTCGACGCCCTGGTCATCGATCACTTTCATTGCCGTGGCCGGCACCGGGATGCCCACGGTGCCCAGGCGAGATTTATTGCCATACGGGTTGGTGCTGGCCACCGGTGAGGTTTCCGTGAGCCCGTAGCCCTCGCCGATGGCGCAACCGGTGAGCTGCTGCCAACGCTCGGCCGTCGCCTTGATCAACGCGGTGCCGCCGGAGTTGGTGAGCTTGAGGTGGGAAAAGTCCAGGCTCTTGAAGTCCGGGTGGTCCATCAACGCCACGAACAGCGTGTTCAGCCCCAGCAGCCCGGTAAAGCGCCAGTTCTTCAGTTCCTTGATAAAGCCGCCGATGTCACGCGGGTTGGTGATCAGCACGTTGTGGTTGCCCGACACCATCATGCACATGCAATTCGCGGTGAAGGCATAGATGTGGTACAGCGGCAGCGGCGCGATCATCACCTCCTGCCCTTCCTTGATCAGCGGATGGCCGTCCTCGCCGGTCTGCGACATGCAGGCGCGCACCTGCTGCATGTTCGCCACCAGGTTGCCATGGGTGAGCATCGCGCCCTTGGCCAACCCGGTGGTGCCACCGGTGTACTGCAGCACGGCGATGTCATCGAGGGTCACCGGATGCCGGGTCACCCCCAGGCCGGCACCCAGGCGCAACGCGCGCTTGAACGACACCGCGCGTGGCAGGCTGTAGGCCGGAACCATCTTCTTCACCTTGTCGACCACGGTGTTGACCAGCCAGCCCTTGGCGGCGGGCATGAAGTCGCCCATCCGGGCTTCGATCAGGTAGTCGATCTCGGTGTCGCTGCACACTTCCTGCACGCGCGAACCGAACAGGTTGAGGTAGACCAGCGCACGCACGCCGGCGTCCTTGAACTGGTGGCGCATCTCGCGCGGGGTATACAGCGGGTTGGTGTTGACCACGATCAGCCCGGCGCGCAACGCCCCGAACACGGCAATCGGATAATGCAGCACGTTGGGCATCTGTACCGCGATGCGCTCGCCCGGCTTGAGATCGGTGTGCTGTTGCAGGTAGCCGGCGAACGCCGCACTCTGGCGCTCAAGCTCGGCGTAGGTCAGGGTGATGCCCATGTTGCTGAATGCCGGACGGTCGGCAAAGGCCTTGCAGGAACGCTCGAAGACTTCGATCACCGACTTGTAGGCCGTCAGGTCGATGTCATTGGGGACGCCCGCCGCGCGTTTGTCATTCCAGAAATCAGGTTGCATTATTCTTGTCCTCTTACCTGAGTGTGTCCGGCCACTTTCGTGTTGCGATAGAAAGCGGAGCTTTGGGGACGTTAGCAGCTATGGCTAAACAGGCAAATAAGGGAAAGAGCGTCATTAATTGCGTGAATCTTCCTACAAGGGCCTGCACTGATCAGACGCAACCTCGAGGATGAGCTATACACTGCAACGACCCTGAGCAAAGGAATCGCCATGAACCACAGCACCTTCTGGCTGACCGCGAATGACCGCAGCCGCCTGTACGTCAATCAATGGATGCCCGAAGGCCCGCCCAAGGCCCTGGTGATGCTGTCCCATGGCATGGCCGAGCACAGCGGTCGTTATGCGCGCCTGGCCGCAGCCTTGTGCGCCGCCGGCTACGGCCTGTACGCGCTGGACCAGCGTGGCCACGGCCGCACCGCCGACGAAGGCACCCTGGGGCTGTTCGCCGAGCGCGATGGCTGGAACAAAGTGGTCGGCGACCTGGCCAGCCTCAACCAGCACATCGGCCAGCAGCAGCCGGGGTTGCCGATCCTCCTGCTGGGCCACAGCATGGGCAGCTACATCGCCCAGGCCTACTTGCTGCATCACAGCGCCAGCCTGAATGGGGTGATTCTCAGCGGTTCAAATTTCCAACCGGTGGCGCTGTACCGCGCCGCCCGGGTGATCGCCCGCATCGAACGCCTGCGCCAGGGGTTGCGCGGGCGCAGTGCGCTGATCGATTTCCTCTCGTTTGGATCGTTCAACAAGGCGTTCAAACCCAATCGCACTGCATTTGACTGGCTCAGCCGCGACCCGGCTGAAGTCGACCTCTACATCAACGACCCGCTTTGCGGCTTCCGCTGCACCAACCAGCTGTGGATCGACCTGCTCGGCGGCTTGCAGCAAATCAGCAAAGCGTCCAATCTCGCGCAGATCGATCCGGGCCTGCCGATCCTGGTGATCGGCGGCGAATGTGATCCGGTGAGTGAGGGCAAGCGTCTCAACAGCCTGGCCCGAGCTCTGCGTGAGGCCGGCAGCCAGAACCTGCACCTGATCATTTACCCCCAGGCGCGACACGAAGTGTTCAACGAAACCAACCGCGACCAAGTCACCGCGGATGTGCTGACGTGGCTCGACCAGGCCCTGACCTCGCGTCGGCCGACCCGCTGCGAATAATTTTTCGTTTAAAATCAGAAAGTTAAATTACCGATTAGCCACAGGATGCACCTTTAGATGACCCAGGTAACCAACACCCCGTACGAAGCCCTCGAAGTCGGCCAGACCGCCAGCTACAGCAAGACCGTCGAAGAGCGCGATATCCAGCTGTTCGCCGCGATGTCCGGCGACCACAACCCGGTGCACCTGGATGCCGAGTACGCCAAGGCGACCATGTTCAAGGAGCGCATTGCCCACGGTATGTTCAGTGGCGCGCTGATCAGCGCGGCGGTGGCCTGCGAGCTGCCTGGGCCCGGCACGATCTACATCGGCCAGCAGATGAGCTTTCAGAAGCCGGTGAAAATCGGCGACACCCTGACCGTGCGTCTGGAAATTCTCGAGAAGCTGCCAAAGTTTCGCGTGCGCATCGCCACCCGTGTGTTCAACCAGCGCGATGAGTTGGTGGTGGACGGTGAGGCGGAGATCCTCGCGCCACGCAAGCAGCAGGTCGTGACCTTGACTGAGTTGCCGCCGATCAGCATTGGCTGATAGCCGTTACAGCGTCGACACAATGCAAATGTGGGAGGGGGCAAAAGCCCCCTCCCACATTTTTTTACAGCCTGTACAGCGCAGGGCTTACGACTGAGCGCGAGCCTGGTTACGCAGGGCTTTCACCTGGTCGTGGTTGCGCTGTGCGCCGTGGAACTGACGCTCTACCAGGTCACGAATCCCCAGCAGGTTGTGCTTGTTGATCTTCTCGATCGCTTCCTTGTAAGCCTTCAGTGCGTGGTCTTCACCGCGCTCGGCTTCGTTCAGCACGGCTTCTTCGTCTTTGCCGGTGACCAGCGACTTCACGTCGACCCAGCCACGGTGCAGGGCGCCGGCAACGCTGCCGGATTTTTCCGGATCGCCGCCCAGGGCTTTCACTGCAGTCTGCAGTTCTGCTGCAGCAGCGGCGCAATCAGCGGAGCGCTTGACGAACAGGGCTTTGAGTTCTGGGTGCTTGATGTCTTCGGCACAAGTTGCGAAACCTTTCTGGCCGTCTTTGCTGGTCTCGATCAGGTCGTTGAGTACGGAGATCGATTCTTTATTGATGTCAGTCATTTTCCATTTCCTTGTGCGGGTTTAAGAAGGTTGCATGAATGATTGCAGCGCCCGTGCCAGGTTATGAAAAATAACTTTTCCCTTTATTTTCAATAGCTTGAAAATTATTGAACCATCTGTATGTACGTTATTTGCATGATCTGTCATTTGGCCTTCATGCAGAATGCCTGTATTTTCCAAGGTCTCGACTTACGCCGCGCCGATCCCATGAATCCCGAAAAACTCGAACTGCTGATCACCCGCGAAATGCCCTTCGGCAAATACAAGGGCCGGATCATCGCCGACCTGCCAGGCCCCTACCTGAATTGGTTCGCCCGTGAAGGCTTTCCCCACGGCGAACTGGGCGGGCTGCTGGCCTTGATGCAGGAAATCGACCACAACGGCCTGTCCGAATTGCTCGAACCGCTGCGCGCCAAACACGGCAAACCCGCCCCTCGCCACTAAGAGCCTCGCCATGCCAAGGAATGCCGACAACGAACACCATTGGCACACCATCGCCCAGCGCTACGAGCTGGAGCCCGGTCCGATCAACCTGGAAAACGGCTACTTCGGGCGCATGAGCCGCGAGGTGCGGGGGCAGTACCTGGAGCACGTGGCGTTTATCAATCGCAGCAATTCGCTGCATGTGCGCCAACGCTTCGAGAGCGGTGAGAACGACGAGATCCGACGCCAACTGGCCGGGTTGATCGACGCCGCCCCGGAGGCAATCGCCTTCACCCGCAACGCCACCGAAGCCTTGCAGTCGTTGATCCGCAACTACAACCGCCTGCAACCGGGCGACCAGGTCCTGATCAGTGACCTGGAGTACGACACGGTCAAAGGCGCGATGCGCTGGTTGGCCGGCTACCGGGGCGTGGAGGTGATCGAGCTTTCCCACACCCATCCGGCCAGTTTCGACAGCCTGCTGCAGACGTATCGCCAAGCGTTCGAGCAGTATCCGCGCCTCAAGCTGATGGCGCTCACCCACGTCACCCACCGCACCGGCCTGGTGATGCCGGTCGCAGCCATTGCCAAGGCGGCGCGCGAGCATGCGGTCGATGTGATCCTCGATGGCGCCCATGCCCTGGGCCAGATCGAGTTCAACCTCGCCCAACTGGGCATCCAGTTCGCCGGCTTCAACCTGCATAAATGGATCGGTGCGCCACTGACGCTGGGCTTCCTGTACATCGCCCCCGAGCGCCTGGCCGATATCGACCCGGACATGGGCGAATTCCACTACCCCGCCACCGACATTCGCGCGCGTACGCCCTACAGCACGCCGAACTTTCCGGCGCTGATGACCCTGCCGCTGGTGCTGCAGGAACATCAGGCCCTCGGCGGCGCGGCGGCCAAGGGCGCACGGGTCAATTACCTGCGGGATTTATGGGTGAGCCAGGTGCGACCATTGCCGGGAATCGAGGTGCTGACACCGGATGATCCACGGCTGTATTGCGGGATCACGGCCTTCAAGTTTGTCGGGCGGGACCAGCAGGTGATGGCGGATCGATTTCTCCAGGACTACGGCCTGTTTACCACCACGCGCACGGGCGCGGCATTTGGTACCTGCATCCGGGTCACGCCGGGGCTGGTGACGTCGGCGGCGGACATCCATGTGCTGGTCAACGCCATTACCGAGCTGGACACACAATAGGAGCCAATCTGCAGGCAAAAAAAAGCGGTACACCGACCAAGTGCACCGCAAAAATGCCGTTAAGCACAGCAACAACGATTCGATGAATCAGATCAATCCAGCAGCGCCAGCGCCTGCGCGGTGACTTCCTGGATACGCGCCCAGTCGCCGTTCTTGACCCACTCCGGGTCGAGCATCCAGCTACCGCCCACGCACATCACGTTTTTCAACGCCATGTAGTTTTTGATGTTGGCCGGGCCGACGCCGCCGGTCGGGCAGAATTTCACTTCGCCGAACGGGCCGCCCAAGGCCTTGATGGCAGCCACGCCGCCGCTCACTTCGGCCGGGAACAGCTTGAAGCGGCGATAGCCCAGGCCATAGCCTTCCATGATCCCGGAGGCATTGCTGATGCCCGGCAGCAGCGGGATCGGGCTGTGCACCGAGGCTTCCAGCAGGTCACGGGTGATGCCGGGCGTGACGATGAATTGCGAGCCAGCCACTTCGGCCGCTTCGAGCATATGGCGGTCGAGCACGGTGCCAGCACCGGTGCACAATTCAGGACGTTGCTCGCGCAGTACCTGGATGGCCTTGAGGCCGAACTCGGAACGCAGGGTCACTTCCAATGCGGTCAAACCACCGGCTGCCAGGGCATCGGCCAGCGGCAGGATGTCCTGTTCGCGGGCGATGGTGATCACCGGCAGGATCCGCGCCTTGGCGCAGAGACTGTCGATCAGGGCAACTTTATCCGCCATGGACACGGTCGGTTGAGGGCTTTTCATAGCGGCTGATCCTTGGCTCATGGGCACCAGTAAATCTCTAATGTAGGTTGCAAAAACGCGCGAATCGGCATGGCAGCAACGTCGTCACTGGCCAGCGCGGCGCTCAAGGTGGTCAATTTCGAACTGCCGGAAATCGACAGTACGGTGTAGTGGGCCGTGGCCAGCAACGCGCGACTCATGGTCAGGCGCTGGTGTGGCACGGTCGGCGCGAGCATCGGCCAGCAACGGCGGGTACCGTTGGCCTGCAGGGCCTCGCTGAGGTTCGGGCTATTGGGAAACAGCGATGCGGTGTGGCCGTCATCGCCCATGCCCAGTACCAGCACATCAATCGCTGGCAATTCGGCCAGCAGGCGATCGGCCTGCTCGGCAGCGTCTTCGAGGTTGGCGGCGGCGCTGTACAGGCTGAGGAACCTGGCCTTGGCCGCCGGGCCTTGCAGCAAGTGCTGCTTCAACAGGCCGGCATTGCTGTCGGCGTGCTCCACCGGCACCCAGCGCTCATCGGCGAGGGTGATGGTGACCTTGGACCAGTCCAGTCCCTGCTTGGCCAGGTGCTGGAAAAACGCCACCGGGCTGCGGCCACCGGAGACCACCAGGGTCGCCGCGCCACGTGCACTGAGGGCCGCGCGCAGTTGCTCGGCCACGTCCAGCGCCAGGCCTTCGGCCAGCAGCACCGGGGTGCGGAACTCATGGGGTGTCACGCCCTGAGGCAGTTTCAATTCAGATATCGCCATACCACGACCTCCCGTCCCGCGTGATCAGTGCAATCGAGCTCATCGGCCCCCAGGACCCGGCCGCGTACGGCTTGGGCGCATCGCCGGACTTTTTCCACCCGGCGATCAACTGGTCACACCACTTCCACGCGGCTTCGATTTCATCTTTGCGAACAAACAGGTTCTGATTGCCGCGCATCACTTCCAGCAACAACCGCTCGTAGGCATCCGGAATGCGGGCGCTGCGATAGGTGTCGGAAAAATTCAGTTGCAGCGGGCCGCTGCGCAGTTGCATGCCCTTGTCCAGGCCCTGCTCCTTGGTCATCACGCGCAAGGAAATACCTTCGTCCGGCTGCAGGCGGATGATCAGTTTGTTGCTGATCTGCAGGCGCTGCTCGGGGGCGAAGATGTAGTGGGACGGTTCCTTGAAGTGGATGACGATCTGCGACAGCTTCTGCGGCATGCGTTTGCCGGTGCGCAGGTAGAACGGCACGCCGGCCCAACGCCAGTTGCGTATATCGGCACGCAGGGCGACGAAGGTCTCGGTGTCGCTCTGGGTGTTGGAGTTCTCTTCTTCCAGGTAACCCGGCACTGCTTTGCCCGCGCTGTAGCCGGCGATGTACTGGCCACGTACCACCTGGGTCGTCAGGCCATCCGGGCTGATCGGCGCGAGGGCCTTGAGCACCTTGACCTTCTCGTCACGGATGCTGTCGGCAGACAGGTCGGCCGGCGGGTCCATGGCGATCAGGCACAGCAGCTGCAGCAAGTGGTTCTGGATCATGTCACGCAGCTGGCCGGCCTTGTCGAAGTAACCCCAACGGCCTTCGATACCGACCTGCTCGGCCACGGTGATTTCCACGTGGGAGATGTAGTTCTGGTTCCACTGGGTTTCGAACAGGCTGTTGGCGAAACGCAGGGCGATCAGGTTCTGGACGGTTTCCTTGCCCAGGTAATGGTCGATGCGATAGGTGCGGTTTTCCGGGAAAAACTGCGCCACGGCATCGTTGACCTTGCGCGAAGACTCCAGGTCCGACCCGATCGGCTTTTCCAGCACCACTCGGGTGTTTTCCGCCAGGCCGACCTTGGACAGGTTCTCGCAGATCGCGCCATACACCGCTGCCGGGGTGGCGAAGTAGGCAATCAGGCGCTGCTCGGTGCCGGCGATTTCAGCCAGGGCCACGTAGTCGTCGGCCTTCATGAAGTCGACGTGGACATAGGTCAGGCGGGCCAGGAAACGCTGGGCGATGCTCTCGTCCAGTTCCTTGCCGACATATTTACGCAATTCTTTTTCGATGTGGGCCAGGTGCTGCTGCTCGGAACCGGCTTCACGGGCCAGGGCCAGGATGCGCGTATCGTCGTGCAGGAGCGCGGCGCCATCGAGTTGATAGAGGGCAGGAAATAACTTGCGCAGCGCCAGATCACCCAAGGCGCCAAACAGGGCAAAGGTGCAGGGTTCTACGGTTATCGAAGGCATGATGTTTGTTCTTTTATCAAGTTAAGCTACAAATACCTTTTTTCAAGGCATCACTCAAGGAAAAATGTAGTAATAACCACAACATTTTCCCGAAATACGCATTCCGAGTGGTGGTGTTCAGCTACCCTCAGTAGGATAGGCCACCGCAAAGGGCCACTCGTCGATTGGTTGCCACCCTTTATTTGCATCGTCGCCCGAAGGAAAGACTGAATGGACCGCGTGCGAAATCTTCTGGAACAGATCCGGAACCGCCTCGAAGAATTGAACAAGGCCGAGCGTAAAGTCGCTGAAGTCATCCTGCTCAACCCGCAGCAGGCCACCCGCTTCTCGATCGCCGCCCTCGCCCAGGCCGCCTCGGTCAGTGAACCGACGGTCAACCGCTTCTGCCGTTCATTCGGCGTCAGTGGTTACCCTGAACTTAAATTGCAACTGGCGCAAAGCCTGGCCAGCGGCGCGGCCTACGTCAGCCGCGCCGTGGAGGCCGATGATAACCCTGAGGCCTACACCCAGAAGATCTTTGGCAGTGCCATTGCGTCCCTGGACAGCGCCTGCCAGGCGCTGGACCCGGCCCTGATCAGCAAGGCCGTGGATTTGTTGATCCAGGCGCGGCAGATCCACTTCTTCGGCCTGGGCGCTTCGGCGCCGGTGGCCATGGATGCGCTGCACAAGTTTTTCCGCTTCAATCTGGCCGTTACCGCCCATGCCGACGTGCTGATGCAACGCATGATCGCCTCGGTGGCGCACACAGGCGAGCTGTTCGTGATCATTTCCTACACCGGGCGCACCCGCGAGTTGGTGGAAGTGGCGCGTATCGCCCGCGAAAACGGCGCCTCGGTGCTGGGCGTGACGGCCGAGAACTCGCCCCTGGCCAAGGCCAGTACGGTGAGCCTGAACATTCCCCTGCCGGAAGACACCGACATCTACATGCCGATGACGTCGCGCATCATTCAGTTGACCGTGCTGGATGTGCTGGCTACTGGCATGACCTTGCGTCGCGGGGTGGATTTCCAACCGCACCTGCGCAAGATCAAAGAAAGCTTGAATGACAGCCGGTATCCGGTGGGGGATGAGTTCAACTAAGGCCTGCACCCGCGGGATTGCTGTGGCATGTGAGCTTCTTGTGCCATGTGGGACCGCTGTGGCATGTGAGCTTCTTGTGGCATGTGGGACTGCTGTGGCATGTGGGCTTCTTGTGGCATGTGGGACTGCTGTGGCATGTGGGCTTCTTGTGGCATGTGGGACTGCTGTGGCATGTGGGCTCCTTGTGGCGAGCGGGCTTTCCCCGCGTTGGGCTGCGCAGCAGCCCCAGCAAGACCACCGCGATCCTTCAGGTAGATCAGGTTCTCAGGTTTTAGGGCCGCTTCGCGCCCCAACGCGGGGCAAGCCCGCTCACCACAAGAAGCCTGTTCACCACTACAAGCACGCTCACCTTAAAAAACCTGTTCACCACAATTAGTCAGCTCACCACGAACACACCCGCACTCACTTCAGGCCCCAGCCCTGGCCTGCAGGCTCAAATGCGCCCGCTCCCCCGGCGCCAGGCTGGCCCCGGCCATCGCCGACTCCACACACACAAACCCCGCCGCCTCGTTGAAGCTCACGCCCAAAAGCGGCCGGCTGCCTGGGTGCCACACCACGGTGTCGGCGCTGTCGCCGGTGTCGATGCACAGTTCGCGCTGCCAGGCGTGGTCCTTGAGGTGCAATTCGCCCTCGTGCTGGAACACCCGTTGGCATCCGCCCTCCACCCGCAACTCGCCCTCCTGCTGGCACACCTGGCGATTGAGTTGGTCGTAACCGTGCGCACCGTCGAGCCCAGACAGCGCTATCTCATCGACGTGACCAATACGCCAGTAAGCATGCAAAGCATGGCTCAGCTGGCACGGCAGTTCGTCCTGATGCTCGGTGCTCAGGCGCAGTTCCAGGGTGTCGCCCAGGTGCGCGTGCAGGTCGACCTGCCAGTCGCACAACTGCAATTGCCAGTGCAGGCGCACGCCGTCGTCGTCGGTGCTGCTGTCGAGCAGTTTCCAGTCGATCAACCGCGCCCAGCCATGGGACGGCCACGCGTTCTCACTGGGATGCCGGCCATACCAGGGCCAGCACACCGGCACACCACCACGGATGGCACCGACTTGCGGCCACTTGGCCGCGCACCACAGCCAGGGCTTCTGGCCGCGCGGCTGAAAATGCAACAGCTGCGCGCCCTGGCGACTGAACACCGCCTGGCACAGCGGATGGTCGATCACCAACACGTCGCGCATCTGAAAGCGCTCCCAGGCGAACACCGGACGTTCGCGCAGGGATTTGAAAAAACGTTGCAGCGGATGCTCATGCATGTGCCACGGTCCTGAAAATCATGTCTGAAATGCGCCCTTGCCTGGAGGCGCTGGCTTGCCGGCGCCTACAGGTGCCATCTCCCAAAAAAAAGCGGATAGCCATGGCTACCCGCAAAATGCGCACAGAGAGAAGGAGCTTATCGCAACAGCGTTAGAACGTAGACTGGATTTTCAGGCCGGCTACCAACGCGTTGTCGACTTTGTCCACGCCACCCGGGTGGGCAACGTATTGCAGGTTGGGACGCACGGTCAGCCAGTTGGTCACGTGGAAGCCGTAGTTGATTTCGTAGTTGTACTCGGTGGTCCGCAGTGGCGAGTAACCGGCCTGGCTGTAGTCGGTGAAACCACCGTCTTCGTTCAGCAGCTCGGCGTTTTTCTTCACGTCATTGTTGACGTGCAGACGCGCAGCGCCAATGCCGACGTCATCTTTTGGACGCGCGTCGAATGGGCCCTTGTACACCAGCATGATCGACTGGTAGTTATCGACCAGGTTGGTTTCCTTGTCGTGGAAGGTCGCGTTGGCCGCGATGTTCAGGCCACGGGAGGCGTCGCCGTTATGGGTGGTGAGTTGCTGTTGCGCAACGAACCAGTAGCCTTTCTTGCTGCTGCGGGTACGGTACGGCTGGCCAGTAGTTGCAGCGTCGTTGCCATTGATGTCTTCACGGACATCCGGCGCATCGGCGGCGCTTTTGTAGTAACCCACACGGTATTCGCCCGGCAGGTTATTGACCTTCGGCGACCAGACCAATTCCACCGGAATCACGGTGCCCTTGGTGCCGCTGCCGCTGAGTTTGAAGCCGTTGCCGTGGTCCAGCTGCGATGGGTTCTGGTTGTAGGCACCGATTTGTGCATACAGCTCAGGCGTGATGTTGTACTTCACGCGGATCGCAGCCTGGCTGACGGGCCAGTTGTACCAGGTGTTCACATAGTTACCGACCTGGGAGCCACAGAACGACAGGTTCTGGAAGTCGCATGGGAAGGTGTTGAAGTCTTCGCCTTCACCGAAGTAACCGAGCTTCACATCCAGCTTGTTGTCGAACATCTGGTGCTGGATCCAGAACTGGGTCAGACGCACCATGTGGCCACGGCCATACACTTCTTGAGACGAACTCAAGGTGCCGGCACGCGGATCGCCAATGCGGTCATTGGAGATGTTGTAGCCATTACGATTGGTCAGTTGGATCTTGGCCTGGGTGTTATCCCAGCCCCACAGCTTTTGCAGATCCAGTGCTACGCCCAGACCGAACTGGTCAGCGTAACGGGCAGTTTTGTCGTTGTTGTAGCCACCGTGCAGGTTGCCACCGACTTCCCCTACGTAATCCGCCTTGATGTCGATACCTTGCTCGATCAGCTTGGTACGCTCACCGCCCCAATCACCGGTCATCCACTTGGAATCGGCGCTGAATGCATCGGCCGCCATCGCATTGGCGGACAATACAAGGGCTGCTGCTGCTGACAGTTGGCAGATCAGCCGAGTGTTGTTGTGCTGCTTTTTCATCCCTACATCCTCGTCTTTATTGTTATTAAACTGTTTTTATCTAACGCGGTTTACTTTTTTTAACAAAAACAACAACTTATATTTTTCACCGACCCTTGAACTGGGCCACGTTGTCGGCATGCCCCTGTGCTGGCAACGCAGCAGCAGTGCCCAGGCGCTCGCCCGTCTTGGCATCGAACAGCAATACCTTGGCCGGATCGAATTGCAAGGTCAGGGTCTCGCCCACCTGCGGCGCCACGTCGGGCGCCAGGCGGCAGCAGACCTTGGTGTCATTGAGCTGCACGAACACCAGGGTGTCCGGGCCGGTAGGCTCGGTCACCTGGACTTCGGCACGAATGCTCGAGGCAGCGTCGCCCTCGCCTGCCGCCAACATGATCTGCTCCGGACGCAAGCCCAGGATCACGTCGCGGTCTTCCAGGCCGACATCTGTCACGTTGAGCGCCAGCTCGCAACGGGCCTGGCCGCTGTCGAGCAGGGCTACCAGGCGACCGTCCTTGCGTTGCAGGCGCAGGGGCACGAAGTTCATCGGCGGTGAACCGATGAAGCTCGCCACGAACTGGTTGGCCGGGTTGTTGTAGATCTCTTTCGGCGTGCCGAACTGCTGGATGATGCCGTCCTTCATCACCGCGACCTTGTCGCCCAGCGTCATTGCTTCGATCTGGTCGTGGGTCACGTAGACCGTGGTGGTCTTGAGGCGCTGGTGCATCAGTTTCATTTCGGTGCGCATCTCGACGCGCAGCTTGGCGTCGAGGTTGGACAGCGGTTCGTCGAACAGGTAGATCTTCGGCCGACGCGCCAGGGCACGGCCCATCGCCACGCGCTGTTGCTGGCCGCCGGACAGTTGGCCCGGCTTGCGGTTGAGCAAGTGTTCGATCTGCAGCAGCTTGGCCACGCGCGCCACTTCAGCGTCGATATCCGCCTGGGGCATCTTGCGGATTTTCAGGCCGAACTCGATGTTCTCGCGCACGCTCATGGTCGGGTACAGCGCGTAGGACTGGAACACCATGGCGATGTCGCGATCCTTGGGGCTCATGCCACTCACGTCCTGGTCGCCGATCATGATCGCGCCGCCGGTGATGGTCTCAAGGCCGGCGATGCAGTTCATCAGCGTGGATTTGCCGCAACCCGAAGGGCCGACCAGGATCAGGAATTCGCCTTCCTTGATCGACAGTTCGATGTTCTTCAAGGTGTCGGGCAGGCCGGCGCCATAAGTCTTGTTTACATTGCGAAGTTCAAGCGTAGCCATGATTACCCCTTGACCGCGCCGGCCGTGAGGCCGCGCACGAAATACTTGCCTGCGATCACATAGACCAGCAGGGTCGGCAGCCCGGCGATCATCGCCGCCGCCATATCCACGTTATATTCCTTGGCCCCGGTGCTGGTGTTGACCAGGTTGTTCAGCGCCACCGTGATGGGCTGGGAGTCGCCGCTGGAGAACACCACACCGAACAGGAAGTCGTTCCAGATCTGGGTGAACTGCCAGATCAGGCAGACCATGATGATCGGGGTCGACATCGGCAGAATGATCTGACGGAAGATGGTGAAGAATCCCGCACCATCCAGGCGTGCGGCCTTGATCAGCGCATCCGGAATGCTCACGTAGTAGTTACGGAAGAACAGTGTAGTAAACGCCAATCCGTAGACCACGTGGACAAACACCAGGCCGGTGGTAGTGCTGGCCAGGCCCATCTTGCCGAGGGTGAACGACGCCGGCAGCAGCACGGTCTGGAACGGCAGGAAGCAACCGAACAACAGCAGGCCGAAGAACAGCTGCGAACCCTTGAACCGCCAGAAGGACAGCACGTAGCCGTTCAACGCACCGATGGCGGTGGAGATCAGCACGGCAGGCACGGTGATCTTGATCGAGTTCCAGAAGTAACCGTCCACCGTGGCCCAGGCCTTGACCCAGCCGATGCCGGTGACCACGGTCGGCCAGCTCAGCAGGTTGCCGGTGCTGATGTCTTCCGGGGTCTTGAAGCTGGTCAGCAGCATCACCACCAGCGGTACCAGGTACAGCAGCACGGCGAAGATCAGCACCGCGTAGATCGCGACGCGGCTCAGGCTGATGGCAGGTTTGGAAGCGAGACTAGTCATTACGCTTGGTCCTCAGCTCGGAGTAGAGGTAAGGCACGATGATCGCGAGGATCGCACCGAGCATCAGGATTGCACTGGCCGAGCCCATGCCCATCTGGCCGCGGCTGAAGGTGAACGAGTACATGAACATCGCCGGCAGGTCGGACGAGTAGCCCGGGCCGCCGGCCGTCATGGCCGCCACCAGGTCGAAGCTCTTGATCGCAATGTGCGCCAGGATCATCACCGCACTGAAGAACACCGGACGCAGGCTGGGCAGCACCACGCTCCAGTAGATGCGCGGCAGGCTCGCGCCGTCGATCTGCGCGGCACGGATGATCGATTGATCAACGCCGCGCAGGCCGGCGAGGAACATCGCCATGATGAAACCGGAGGCTTGCCACACGGCCGCGATGACCAGGCAATAGACCACGCGGTCCGGGTCGATCAGCCAGTCCAGGCGGAAACCTTCCCAGCCCCAGTCACGCAGGAGTTTGTCCAGGCCCATGCCCGGGTTGAGCAGCCATTTCCAGGCGGTACCGGTGACGATCATCGAGAGCGCCATCGGGTACAGGTAGATGGTGCGGATAAAGCCTTCGCGACGGATTTTCTGGTCGAGGAAAATCGCCAGGGTCACGCCGATCACCAGGGTGATGCCGATAAACATCCCGCCGAAAACAGCCAGGTTCTTGCTCGCTACCCACCAGCGGTCGTTGTCGAACAACCGCGCGTATTGCGCAAGGCCCGCCCATTTGTAGCTCGGCAGGAACGTGGAATTGGTGAACGAGAGTACAAACGTCCACAGGATGTAGCCGTAGAAGCCCACCAGCACGATGAACATGCTGGGCGCCAGCACCAGTTTGGGTAGCCAGCGCTGCAGTGCATCGAACGGCGAGGCTTTGCTGAACACAGCAACAGAACTCATGGGGAAATCCAATACAGGGAAAAAGGACTACAGGGTGAGTCTCTTGTCGAGCGCGGTTTATGTGGGAGCTGGCTTGCCTGCGATAGCATCACCTCGGTGTAACCGATACACCGAGTTGCCTGCATCGCGGGCAAGCCCGACTCCCACAAAACCGCTCCCAGGCGTTACTTGGCTGACTTGATCGCAGCACCCAACTTCTTGGCGGTGTCGGCCGGGTCGGCTTTCGGGTCATTGATGTAGTTGGTCACGACATCAAAGAACGCGCCTTGCACGGCCAGGGTAGTGGCCATGTTGTGCGCCATGCTTGGCTGCAGGCCGCCGGTCTTGGCGTCTGCCAGGAAGTCCTTGGCAGCGGTCTGGGCGCAGGAGTCGAAGCCGAGCTTGTCCATTTCATTGAGCATGTCGGTACGAACAGGGATCGAGCCCTTGTTGATGCTGAAGACTTTCTGGAAGTTTTCACCCAGCACGACTTTGGCGATGTCCTGCTGGCCGGCAGCAGTGCCTTTGTCTTTCTGCTTGAACACCGCCAGGGAGTCGATGTTGTAGGTGAAGGCCTTGTCGGTGCCTGGGAAGGCTACGCACTCATAGTCCTTGCCGGCGACTTTCTTGGCCGCGGTCCATTCGGACTTGGCCCAGTCACCCATGATCTGCATGCCAGCCTTGCCGTTGATGACCTTGCCCGCCTCCAGGTTCCAGTCCTGGCCTTTGCCGTCGACGTCCATGTAGGTCGCGACTTTCTTCAGCTCGGTCAGGGTCTTGACCATTTCCGGGCCGGTCAGGGCGCCGTTGTCGAGGTCAACCAGGGCTTTCTTGTAGCCATCGGCGCCCATCACCGACAGGACTACCGCTTCGAACACGGTGCTGTCCTGCCACGGTTGGCCACCGTGGGCGAGCGGAATGAAGCCGGCTTTCTTCAGCTTGTCGCCGGCGGCATAGAATTCTTCGAGGGTGGTCGGGTTTTTGGTGATACCGGCTTTCTTGAAGACTTCCGGGTTGATCCACAGCCAGTTCACGCGGTGGATGTTGACCGGGACGGCAACGTAGTCACCTTCGTACTTCACGGTATCCGAGACTTTCTTGTCGAGCAGCGAGTCCCACTTCTCTTCTTTGGCGACGTCTTTGAGCACGTCGGTGTCGAGCAGACCGGTGGAGGCCCATTCCTGGATGTCCGGACCTTTGATCTGGGCGACGCCTGGCGGGTTGCCGGCAACCGCGCGGCTTTTCAGCACGGTCATGGCCGTGGCGCCACCGCCACCTGCAACGGCACCGTCTTTCCAGGTGAAACCGTCTTTCTCGACTTGGGCCTTCAGGACATCTACAGCCGCTTTCTCACCGCCCGAGGTCCACCAATGCACAACTTCAACCGTCCCTTTCGAGTCGGCGGCAAAAGCACTGAGGGGAAACAACGAGGCAACGGAAATAGCTACGGCGAGGCGATTAATCGCGTTCATCTGAGTACCTTTTCTTGTTGTTATGCATGCAAGTCTAGAGCTTGCGCTGCACGGAGTTTAAACATGGATGTTTTAAACGCAGGTAACAAAGGGATGGACAAATGTCACCACTTGGTGACATAGCGCCCAGCCCCGATGGCACTGGCCATGCTTGGCGCCAACGGCAGCGCAGGCAGCAATACCGCTTGCCAGGCATGGTACAGGTCCGGCTTGCCACCCCAGATCGAGCTGCTGGGTTGGTTATGCGGGTTGAGTTCGTGGTGCCAACTGCCGTGGACACGGTCGATGAAGTGGGTTTCGCAAAATTCCCAGAAACGTCGGTACCAGATTTCGTAATGCAGTTCGCCCGTGCGCTTGAGCAAGGCCTGGGCGGCCGCGCTGGCTTCGGCGTGGGTCCAGTGCAGGCGTTCGCGCACCACCGGGCGCAGGTTCCAGTCCAGGGTGTAGACGATGCCCGGCGCGCCATCCACGGCCCAGGCATATTCGCAGGCGCTGGCGAACAGGCCCCTGGCATCGCTCACCAGCCAGTCCGGCGTGGCCAGCCCGGCCAACAGGCGTGCAGCTTCGAGGTGCAGCACCAGCCGCGCCCATTCAAAACCATGGCCGGGAGTGGTGCCGTAGGGGCGGAAGCCATCGGCGGGGTTGTCTTCGTTGTAGCCGAGCAACGGTTGCCAATGCGCGTCGAAATGCTCGATGACCATGAACTGGTTGCCGGCGGCGTGGATGTGGATAACCCGCTCGACGATGCGCAAGGCGCGGTCAAGCCAGCGGGTGTCGCCGGTGACATCGGCCAGGGCGAGAAAGGCCTCGGTGGCGTGCATGTTGCTGTTGGCGCCGCGGTAGGCTTCGACACCGCTCCAGTCCTGGGCGAAGGACTCGAGCATCACGCCCTCTTCTTCGCTCCAGAAAAACTGCTCGATGATGTGGATCGCGTCGTTCAACAAGGTCTGTGCACCCGGAGCACCGGCCACCACCGCCGAGCTGGCTGCCAGGGCGACAAACGCATGCAGGTAGGCGGCCTTGCCACGGTTGCCATCGAGGGCACCGGGCGCTGCGAACCAGCCACCGTGCTCGCTGTCGCGCAGCGGGCCGCTCAGGGCCGCGACACCGTGCTCGACGAGTTCGGCATAGCCCGGCAGGCCCTGGGCATGGGCCATGGCGAAGCTGTGGGTCATGCGCGCGGTGTTCATGGTTTCGGCGTGGGCGTTGGCCGGCAGTTGGCCGTTGTCGTCCAGGTTGCCAAAACCCTCGGGCAGGCGAGAGGCCTTGGCGAATGTCAGCAGGCGCTGGCCTTCGGCGGCAAGCCAGGCGTGATGGGCAGGTGCATTCAGCCAACTGCTGGCAGGCAGTGGTTGCGTGTTCATGGGTGGCCCTTATTGTTTTTTATGGGATGACCGGAGTCTAAACAAGGGTGACGGACGGGCAAGTAACGAAGGGGAAGGGAAATGTCACCAAGTGGTGACATTCACGGAGGTAGCCATCAGCCCATGCATGGACGGTGGGAACCGGGTTGCCTGCAGGGTGGCGGGTCCCTGATGCACCGCCATCGCTGACAGGCCCGTTCCTACAGTTTTAACCGTTTCACAACCGACCAGCCCTGGTGGTGTCTACTGGCCGAGCGGTGTGGCAGTCGCCGGCGCGTTGAGGCGCTGGTTCAGGTTCTGCACCTGGCTCTGCAGGGTGGTGATGTTGCGCGTGGTCTGGATGCGGAACACGTCGAACTCTTTATTGGTCGGCGCATCGCTGTTGGCCGGCTGATTGTCCTGGGCACTCTTGAGCACCACCAGGTCCTGCTCGATACGCGCGATGGCGGCGCTCGGGCTGCCCTGCTTTTTCAGCGCCGCGACGTCCGCAGCGAGCTCCTTGATTTCGGCATCACGCTTGCCGGTATCGCCCTGCGCCGCCTTGAGCGTCGCCACGGCATCGGTCAGCGCTTGCACCTGGCCTTGCAGCCGGGTGTTGGCGTTGGACAGGTCGGTGGTGCTCGCGGTCATCTGTGCCAGGCGTTTGTCCAGCTCGGTGGCCTGGCCGGCCACGCCCACTTGCTGCTTGCCCTGCTCCAGCAACTGGGTTTCCAGCTGCTTGATCTGCAATTTGAGCGCTTCGCTGCCGTTGTTCACGCTGGCCTCGCTGGCCACGACCTTGCCGGAAATATCCTGCAGCCGCCCTGCCGCTTCTTCGCTGATGCGCGCAAAGCTTTCCTGGGTGGCGACCAGTTGCTGGCCCATCAATGAGATCTGCTGGAAGCTCCACCACGCCAGGCCGGCGAAGGCGATCAGCAGGGCGCCGATCAATGCCCACAACGGGCCGGTGCTGGCGCTCTTGACCTTGACCACGGGCGTGTTGCGCGAACGCACCGAGGTGGCGGGAGTCGGTTCGAAATCATCGTCATCCCCGTGATCGGCCCGCAGGCTGGGAACGTTGTCGAAGTCGTCGTTGGCATCGTTGCGCATGAATCAACCCTGAATCGGTGAGGTGGCTAGCGGGGGAGCCGAGCGTGGGGAGTATAAACCGCAGGCCCGCCGCACTGATCGACCCGGAACCACGAATTCGGTTCCCGATGTGTTGCTGGTTGTGAGCTTACTTCAACCCCGGTTCCTGGGCCTTCCACCAACTGCAGAACTCGTCGAGGGCAGTCCACAGGCTGACCTTGGGCTCGTAGTCCAGATAATGCCTGGCGCGGCTGATGTCGAGGGTGAAATCTTTGTTCATGACCTGCATGCCCAAGCGCGACAACGCCGGTTCCGGTCGACCCGGCCACATCGCGCAGAAGGCTTCATTGAGCGCGGCGACGCTGTAGGACAGGCCGTAGGAGCGATAACGCGTCACTTGGGGCAACTGCATTTGGCGCATGACGTAATTCACCACATCCCACACCGGCACCGGAGCGCCGTTGCTGATGTTGTAGGCCCTGCCCAACGCCGAACCGGGCGCGAGCAAACTGCCAAGCAGCGCTTCGTTGAGGTTGTGTACGCTGGTGAAATCGACCTTGTTGAGGCCGTCGCCGACGATGGCCAGGCGGTTCTTGCGCTGCATTTTCAGCAGGCGCGGGAAAATGCTCATGTCGCCGGCGCCGGTCACAAAACGCGGGCGCAGCGCGATGACTTCGAGGCCGAACTCCTGGGCACCGAAGACTTTTTGCTCCGCCAGGTATTTGGTCGCGGCATACGGATGCTTGAAGCGCTTGGGCACCTGCTCTTCGGTCAGCCCGAGATGGTCGCGCCCATCGAAGTAGATCGACGGCGAGGACAGGTGCACCAGGCGCCCGACCTGTTGCTTGAGGCACGCCTCGACCACGTTTTCCGTGACCAGCACATTGCCCTGGTGAAAATCCTGATATTTGCCCCACAGCCCGACGGCGCCGGCGCAATGCACCACGGCTTCGACATCGCGGCACAGGTCGCGCACCAGGTCGGCATCATTCAAATCACCCTGGATAAACTCGGCGCCGCGCCTGACCAGGTGTTCCACACCCTCGGCGCGTCGCCCGTTGACCCGCACGTCCAGGCCCTGCTCCAGGGCGAAACGCGCAAAGCGCCCGCCGATGAAGCCGCTTGCGCCGGTGACCAGAACTTTCATGGAGCCTCCTACGGATGCAACTGCAAGCTTCAAGCTATCAGTTGCAAATTAAATACGATCTGCAAGCTTTTCTCTTGCAGCTTGACGCCAGCTACTGCTGATAGGGCACCAACCATTGCCCACATGCCTGGGCCAGATGGTCGGTCAGCAGGCCCAACAGCTGCCCGCCACTGCGCCAATGATGCCAGTACAACGGCACATCAATGGGCTTATCTGGCAATAACTCCACCAGCACGCCCCGTTCCAACTGGTCGCGCACCTGCAATTCCGGCACCAGGCCCCAGCCAAGCCCGGCTTCAGTGAGGCGGATAAAGCCTTCGGACGAGGGGCATAAATGGTGTTCGAAACCGCCGTCCACACCGAGGGACGCCAGGTAGCGATGCTGCAAAAAATCATCCGGGCCAAACACCAGCGCGGGCGTGCGCGCCAACTGGTCGGCGCGTACGCCCGTAGGAAAATGCCGCGCAATAAATGCCGGGCTGGCCAACGCCCGATAGCGCATGGCACCGAGCAACAGGCTGCGCGCACCGGCCACCGGGCGCTCGCTGGCGCAGATGCAGGCGGCCACTTCGCCGGCACGCATGCGCTTGAGGCCGACGGTCTGGTCTTCCACCACCAGGTCCAGCAACAAGTGCTGCTCGGCACAAAACCCGCTGACCGCCTCGGCCCACCAGGTGGCCAGGCTGTCGGCATTCAGCGCGATGCGCAGACGTTCGGGCATGCCCTCCTCGTCCAACGCCGGCACCTGGCTCTGCAGATCGCGCTCCAGCAGCCGCACCTGCTGCACATGGTTGAGCAGCCGCCGCCCGACATCCGTGGGCGTCGGCGGCGTGGCCCGTACCAGCACCGGCTGGCCGATGCGTGCCTCAAGCAATTTGATCCGCTGGGAAATCGCCGACTGCGAGAGCCCCAGCACTTGTGCGCCGCGCTCGAAGCCGGCCTGTTCCACCACCGCCGCCAGGGCGGAGAGCAATTTATAGTCGAACATCAGTTTCTCTAATGAGCGATCAGCAATATTGGTTTTTCTTATACAGCCTGCGCCATGAGAATAGCCAGCATCGCTTCTCTCTTTATAAGGAAACCTCCCATGGCCGGCGAAACCGCCCTAGCAACACTGTTGCGCAGCATGAGCCCGCACCTGAACGAGGGTGACTACGTATTCTGCACCCTGCCCGATCACCGCATCCCCGCGGGTTGCGAGGTGATTGGCAGCTTCCGCGAGCAGGAAGGCCTGACGCTGATCCTGGAACGCCAGCAGGCCGAAACGGCAGGATTGGCCTTCGACTATGTGGCGGCGTGGATCACCTTGAATGTGCACTCGGCGCTCGAAGCCGTGGGCCTGACTGCCGCGTTTGCCAGCGCCCTGGGCAAGGCCGGGATCAGTTGCAACGTGATTGCCGGCTACTACCACGATCACCTGTTTGTCGGCCGCGCGGATGCCGAGCGCGCCATGAATGTACTGCGCCAGTTGGCGACGGACGCGGAGTAAAGCGTATGTGGCAAAGCTATCTGAATGGCCTGTTGGTGGCGCTCGGCCTGATCATGGCGATCGGGACGCAGAACGCCTTTGTCCTCGCGCAAAGCCTGCGCCGCGAACATCACCTGCCCGTAGCAGCGCTCTGCATCGTATGCGATGCCATCCTGGTTGCGGCCGGTGTCTTCGGCCTGGCCACGGTGCTCGCGCAAAACCCGCTGCTGCTGGCCATCGCCCGCTGGGGCGGCGCGGCATTCCTGTTGTGGTACGGCACGTTGGCGCTGCGTCGGGCGTTTTCCAGGCAAAGCCTGGAGCAAGGCAATCACGTCAAGATGCGCTCGTTACGCGCGGTATTGCTCAGCGCCCTGGCCGTGACATTGCTCAACCCCCACGTGTACCTGGACACGGTGCTGCTGATCGGCTCATTGGGCGCCCAACAAACCGAACCGGGCGCCTACGTGGCCGGCGCCGCCAGTGCTTCATTCCTGTGGTTCGCCACGCTGGCACTCGGCGCGGCCTGGTTGGCGCCCTGGCTGGCACGCCCGGCGACGTGGCGCCTGCTGGACCTGTTGGTGGCGGTGATGATGTTCAGCGTGGCCTACCAATTGATCAGCGCTTGAGGAATATTCCAAAACGCTCTGGAACCTCTATCCCACACAGTTGTTGCGTGGTTTTGCCGCACCCCCGGTGCTATGATCCGGACCCTGCGCCGCAAAGAGTACAAACTCCCCGGCGCTTGTTTGGCCGCCCGTGATCGGCCTTGCGCTCACCGCAACTGACCTGATTAGGAGAATCATCATGGCTTTCGAATTGCCGCCGCTGCCCTACGCACACGATGCCCTGCAGCCGCACATCTCCAAGGAAACCTTGGAATACCACCACGACAAGCACCACAACACCTATGTCGTGAACCTGAACAACCTGGTGCCTGGCACCGAGTTCGAAGGCAAGACCCTGGAAGAGATCGTCAAATCCTCTTCGGGCGGCATCTTCAACAACGCCGCTCAGGTCTGGAACCACACCTTCTACTGGAACTGCCTGGCGCCAAACGCCGGTGGCCAACCGACCGGCGCACTGGCTGAAGCCATCAACGCAGCCTTCGGTTCGTTCGACAAGTTCAAGGAAGAGTTCACCAAGACGTCCGTCGGCACCTTCGGTTCCGGTTGGGGCTGGCTGGTGAAAAAGGCTGACGGTTCCCTGGCCCTGGCCAGCACCATCGGCGCCGGCAACCCGCTGACCAACGGCGACACCCCGCTGCTGACCTGCGACGTCTGGGAACACGCCTACTACATCGACTACCGCAACGTGCGTCCGAAGTATGTGGAAGCGTTCTGGAACCTGGTCAACTGGAAGTTCGTGGCTGAGCAGTTCGAAGGCAAGACCTTCACTGCCTAAGCAACCCTTGCAGTAGAAAAAGCCCGGCCCTGTGCCGGGCTTTTTTGTGGCCGTTGGTTCAAGCGCAAGGGCAGGCAAAGCCCCATGGAACTCAACGACACGCAATGACCACCCAGGCGGCAGGAGGAATGTCCCTCTTGATTGATGTTGGAGAGTGTAATCATGGCAATCGCAGGAGTAGGTGCAGCAGCATTGGCGGCCCCCCTAATCGCAACCGCCGCCCCGATGGCAATAGACCTCGGGACCAAAGCCGTGGGGACGTTAATGAATACAGCCTCGTCGCTGGCTCAATCCATGACAGACGCCCAAAAAGACAACCCAAACCAGGTACCCGCCGGGTAAAGGCCGCAGCGCTCGCTTCCCTGGGCTTCCAGGGAGGCGAAAAACGCAGCCCCTCCCCGTCCCCGTCACTCGCCTGATTGACCGCCTTCCATTTCCCCTCGCACCCGCCAACATCCCCCGCCCCTGGCTCCCTCAACGCCGCAAAGTACCGTCAGCCGCAATGTCCCTTTGACTGCCCTCACGGGATTGCCAATACTCATGGCATATTGAGGCCACCCGCATGGAACAAGGAATGACCCTTTGAAGCTGGAACTCAAGAACAGCTTGTCGGTGAAGTTGCTACGGGTTGTGCTGCTGTCGGCATTGATCGTGGGCGTGGCGCTGAGCGTGGCGCAGATCGTTTTCGATGCCTATAAGACGCGCCAGGCCGTGGCCGGCGATGCCCAGCGCATCCTCGACATGTTTCGCGACCCCTCGACGCAGGCCGTCTACAGCCTGGACCGCGAGATGGGCATGCAGGTCATCGAGGGGCTGTTCCAGGACGACGCGGTGCGCATGGCGTCCATCGGCCACCCCAACGAAACCATGCTGGCCGAAAAGAGCCGCGCCCTGCAGCAGGCCCCCAGCCGCTGGCTTACCGACCTGATCCTGGGCCAGGAACGCACCTTCACCACGCCCCTGGTCGGCAAAGGCCCCTACAGCGAGTATTACGGCGACCTCAGTATCACCCTCGACACCGCCACCTATGGCCAGGGGTTTATCGTCAATTCGGTGATCATCTTCATTTCCGGGGTGCTGCGCGCCCTGGCCATGGGCCTGGTGCTGTACCTGGTCTATCACTGGCTGCTGACCAAACCGTTGTCGCGGATTATCGAACACCTGACCTCGATCAACCCCGACCGGCCCAGCGAGCACAAGATCCCGCAGCTCAAGGGCCATGAGCGCAACGAACTGGGGTTGTGGATCAATACCGCCAACCAATTGCTCGAATCCATCGAACGCAATACCCACCTGCGCCATGAAGCGGAAAGCAGCCTGCTGCGCATGGCCCAGTACGACTTCCTCACCGGCCTGCCGAATCGCCAGAAACTGCAGGAGCAACTGGACAAAATCCTGATCGATGCCGGTCGTCGCCAACGCCGCGTGGCGGTGTTGTGCGTGGGCCTCGATGACTTCAAAAGCATCAACGAGCAGTTCACCTATCAGGCCGGCGACAAATTGCTGCTGGCCCTGGCTGATCGCCTGCGCGCCCACAGCGGCCGACTCGGCGCCCTGGCCCGCCTGGGTGGCGACCAGTTCGCCCTGGTGCAGGCCGATATCGACCAGCCCTACGAAGCCGCGGAGCTGGCGCAAAGTATCCTCGATGACCTGGAGGCGGAATTCGCCCTCGATCACGAGGAAATCCGCCTGCGCGCCACCATCGGTATCACGTTGTTCCCGGAAGATGGCGACAGCACCGAGAAGTTGCTGCAGAAAGCCGAACAGACCATGACCCTGGCCAAGAGCCGTTCGCGCAACCGCTATCAGTTCTATATCGCCAGCGTCGACAGTGAAATGCGCCGCCGCCGCGAGCTGGAGAAAGACCTGCGCGACGCCCTCAGTCGCGACCAGTTTCACCTGGTGTACCAGCCGCAGATCAGCTACCGCGACCACCGCGTGGTCGGCGTGGAAGCACTGATCCGCTGGCAACACCCGGAACACGGCCTGGTGCCGCCCGACCTGTTTATCCCGCTGGCGGAGCAGAACGGCACCATCATCCCGATTGGTGAATGGGTGCTGGACCAGGCCTGCCGCCAGTTGCGCGAATGGCACGACCTGGGCTTCATCGGCCTGCGCATGGCGGTCAACCTGTCCACCGTGCAGTTGCACCACGCCGAGCTGCCACGGGTGGTCAACAACCTGATGCAGATCTACCGCCTGCCGCCGCGCAGCCTGGAACTGGAAGTCACCGAGACCGGCCTGATGGAAGACATCAGCACCGCTGCCCAGCACTTGCTGAGCCTGCGCCGTTCCGGAGCGTTGATTGCGATTGATGACTTCGGCACCGGCTATTCATCCCTGAGCTACCTCAAGAGCCTGCCGCTGGACAAAATCAAGATCGACAAGAGCTTCGTCCAGGACCTGCTGGACGATGACGACGACGCCACCATCGTGCGGGCCATCATCCAGTTGGGCAAAAGCCTGGGCATGCAAGTGATCGCCGAAGGCGTGGAAACCGCCGAGCAGGAGGCCTACATCATCTCCGAAGGCTGCCATGAAGGTCAGGGCTATCACTACAGCAAACCCTTGCAGGCCCGGGAGTTGGCGGCTTTTTTGAAGCAGTCGGAGCGTAATAGCGAAGTGATTCTCTGAGCGCTCGAATCGATACTAAATATTTCCCTCGTATAACCCTTTACACAAAATGCAAATCTTTCGCATTATGTCGCAGCTTTTTTGCGCTCCCCCGCGCGCCCTATCAACAACCGAAGCAGGATGTTCGCCATGATTCGTATGCCCCTGGCCACCGCCAGTCTGCTGGCCATTGCCATTTCTCTCGCCGGTTGCGGCGAAGGTAAAGACAAGGCCGCAGCGCCCCAGGCGCCGACCCCGGCTGCCAGCACCACCGCTCCAGCGGCTGCCACCCCTGCCGGCCAGGTCGACGAAGCGGCCGCCAAGGCCGTGGTCGCGCATTACGCAGACATGGTGTTCGCGGTCTACAGCGATGCCGAGTCCACTGCGAAGACCCTGCAAACCGCCATCGACGCCTTCCTCGCCAAGCCGAACGCCGACACGCTGAAAGCCGCGCGCGACGCCTGGATCGCCGCCCGCGTGCCGTACCTGCAGAGCGAAGTGTTCCGCTTCGGCAACACCATCATTGATGACTGGGAAGGCCAGGTGAACGCATGGCCGCTGGACGAAGGCCTGATCGACTACGTCGACAAATCCTACGAACACGCCCTGGGTAACCCGGGTGCGACTGCCAACATCATCGCCAACACCGAGATCCAGGTCGGCGAAGACAAGGTCGACGTGAAGGACATCACCCCGGAAAAACTCGCCAGCCTCAATGAGCTGGGCGGTTCCGAAGCCAACGTCGCCACCGGCTACCACGCCATCGAATTCCTGCTCTGGGGCCAGGACCTGAACGGCACCGGCCCTGGCGCCGGCAACCGTCCTGCCTCGGACTACCTGACAGGTGACGGCGCCACCGGCGGCCACAACGAGCGTCGCCGCGCCTACCTGAGCGCCGTGACCCAACTGCTGGTCAGCGACCTGGAAGAAATGGTCGGCAACTGGAAACCCAACGTCGAAGACAACTACCGCGCCACCCTGGAGGCAGAACCTGCCACCGACGGCCTGCGCAAAATGTTGTTCGGCATGGGCAGCCTGTCCCTGGGCGAGCTGGCCGGTGAACGCATGAAGGTTTCGCTGGAAGCCAACTCGCCGGAAGACGAGCAAGATTGCTTCAGCGATAACACCCACAACTCGCATTTCTACGACGCCAAGGGCATCCGCAACGTCTACCTGGGCGAGTACACCCGCGTCGATGGCACCAAGCTGACCGGCGCCAGCCTGTCGTCCCTGGTGGCCAAGGCTGATCCAGCTGCCGACACCGCCCTGAAGGCGGACCTGGCGGCGACCGAAGCGAAGATCCAGGTCATGGTTGACCACGCCAAAAACGGCGAGCACTACGACCAACTGATCGCCGCTGGCAACGAAGCCGGCAACCAGATCGTGCGTGAAGCGATCGCCGCACTGGTCAAGCAGACCGGTTCGATTGAAGCAGCCGCAGGCAAGCTGGGCATCAGCGACCTGAACCCGGATAACGCTGATCACGAGTTCTGATCAGTGCGGTGGTGAAAAAGGCGACCTTCGGGTCGCCTTTTTTATACCCGTGTGGGAGCTGGCTTGCCTGCGATAGCGGTGGGCCAGTCATCCCTTGATCGACTGATACACGACTATCGCAGGCAAGCCAGCTTCCACCGTTGAACCGCGTTGCGGCGCGTACCCCGGTTTACATGCACTGCACCGCAGGTAGAATGGCGCCACCCTCAACCCCCGAGCGAACTTCATGGCGTTGCCGACCCTACGCATCATCGGTTTCATCATCGGCATCTTCCTGATCACCCTCGCGATCGCCATGGTCGTGCCAATGGCCACCCTGGTGATCTTCGAACGCACCAGTGACCTGCCCTCGTTCCTCTGGGCCAGCCTGATCACCTTTATTGCCGGTTTGGCCCTGGTGATTCCCGGCCGCCCCGAACATGTGCACCTGCGCCCGCGCGACATGTACTTGCTCACGGTCAGCAGTTGGGTGGTGGTGTGCGTGTTCGCCGCGCTGCCGTTTCTGCTGACCCAGCACATCAGCTACACAGACTCGTTCTTCGAAAGCATGTCCGGCATCACCGCCACCGGTTCCACTGTGCTGAGCGGGCTGGACACCATGTCCCCGGGCATCCTGATGTGGCGCTCGCTGCTGCACTGGCTCGGCGGCATCGGCTTTATCGGCATGGCGGTGGCGATCCTGCCGCTGCTGCGTATCGGCGGCATGCGCCTGTTCCAGACCGAATCCTCGGACCGCTCGGAAAAAGTCATGCCCCGCTCGCACATGGTGGCGCGGCTGATCGTGGCGGCGTACGTGGGCATCACCATCCTTGGCAGCCTGGCGTTCTGGTGGGCCGGCATGGGCCTGTTCGACGCGATCAACCATGCAATGTCGGCGATTTCCACCGGTGGATTCTCCACCTCCGACGAATCCCTGGCCCACTGGAAACAGCCCGCGGTGCACTGGGTCGCGGTGGTGGTGATGATCCTCGGCAGCCTGCCGTTCACCCTGTACGTGGCGACCCTGCGCGGCAACCGCCGTGCGTTGATCAAGGACCAGCAGGTGCAAGGCCTGCTCGGTTTGCTGGTGGTGACCTGGCTGGTGCTCGGCACCTGGTACTGGTGGACCACCGATTTGCATTGGCTCGACGCGCTGCGCCATGTGGCGGTGAACGTCACCTCGGTGGTCACCACCACCGGCTTTGCACTGGGGGACTACAGCATTTGGGGCAACTTCTCGCTGATGCTGTTCTTCTACCTGGGATTTGTCGGCGGCTGCTCCGGCTCCACGGCGGGCGGGATCAAGATCTTCCGTTTCCAGGTCGCCTACATCCTGCTCAAGGCCAACTTGAACCAGCTGATTCACCCACGGGCGGTGATCAAGCAGAAGTACAACGGCCACCGCCTCGACGAAGAGATCGTGCGTTCGATCCTGACGTTCTCGTTTTTCTTCGCCATCACCATCTGCGCCATCGCCCTGGCCTTGTCGCTGCTGGGCCTGGACTGGATGACGGCGCTGACCGGCGCCGCCAGCACCGTGTCCGGCGTCGGCCCGGGGCTGGGCGAGACCATCGGCCCGGCGGGCAATTTCGCCAGCCTGCCGGATGCGGCCAAATGGATCCTGTCGCTGGGCATGCTGCTGGGCCGACTGGAGATCATTACAGTCTTTGTTCTGTGCATTCCGGCATTTTGGCGTCACTGACCGTCGACGCATCCTGCAACCGCGCCCGGTATTCGCCGGGCGTGGCATCGAACCAGCGGCGAAACGCGCGAAAGAAGTTGCTCGGGTCGGCAAACCCCAGCAGGTAGGCGATTTCCAGCAGGGTCATGCTCGGCTGTGCGAGGTACTGCTCGGCCAATTCGCGGCGGGTGTCATCGAGCAGGGTCTGGAAACTGGTGCCCTCTTCCTGCAAGCGCCGCTGCAACGTGCGCTGGGACAGGTGCAGGGTCTGGGCCACCACTTCACGCTTGGGCTCGCCCTGTGGCAACAGGCGGCACAGCACCTGACGCGCCTTGTGCGTCACACGGCTTTCCGAGAAACGCGCCAGGTACTCACCGGCAAACCGATCGTGCAGCAGCGCCATGGCCTCGTTGGCCGTGGGCAGCGGCGCGTCCATGTCGGCGCGTTCGAAGATCAGCGCGTCATACGGCGCATTGAATTCCAGCGGAGCATGGAACGCTTGTTTGTAGGGCGCCAGGTCCACCGGTTGATCGCCTTGCAGCAGCACCTTGCGCGGTTGCAGGGTGCGCCCGGTCAGCCAGCCACACAGCGCCAGGGCACTCGCCAGCGAGGCTTCGGCGCTTTGCCGGGTGGGCGGCAGGTGATCGCCATGCACGGTGAGGATCAGCGCGTAACCTTCGGGGAGCAGGCGGAAACTGAGGTCGGCGCTTTCGGCGATGATCCGCTGGTAGCGCACCAGGCGCATAAACCCTTCGGCGAGGGTGTTGCTGGACATCAACGCATACCCGGCCACATGAAACGATGCCGGACGCACGACCTTGCCCATGTTCAGGCCAATCGCCGGGTTGCCCGAGACCTCCACCGCCCGCTGCCACAGCCGGGTCATGGAATCTTGTGGGAAGCGTGCATCGGGGTCGCTGAGCGCGGCGTAGTCCAGGCCGAGTTGCTTGAACAAGGCGCGGCAATCCAGGCCGTCCATTTCCAACGCCTTGACTATCCCCATCGCCCAGCTTGCAGAAGTTGTTCGTTCGCTCATGGCGTCTTCTTAATAAAGCAGGCTCAAACGGCAGCCAGGAAGCCAAGGATACTAAAGTGGCATCTATTGTCACTGGCTGTTACCACTGATCACTCTAGACTCAAATAAGCTCCCCGCCGAACATCTGTTGGGCGGCACAACAATCAAAGGGCCGGTCACCGTGGAAAACGTCAAGCGATTCAACAGCTTTGCCGAGTTTTACCCGTATTACCTGACTGAGCACGCCGACAGCACCTGCCGGCGCCTGCACTTTATCGGCACCACCCTGGTGATCGGCATCCTCGCGTATGCCATCGGCAGAGGCTCGTTGGGCTTGCTGCTGGCCGTGCCGATTGCCGGCTACAGCTTCGCCTGGGTCGGCCACTTCTTCTTTGAAAAGAACCGCCCGGCAACCTTCCAGCACCCGTTCTACAGCTTGCTGGGGGATTTTGTGATGTACCGCGACATGATTCTCGGCAAGGTGCCCTTCTGAGGTGTGACCCCGTGTCACTTGCGTAAAACAATGAAAGTTCGTTCATTGGTCGAGATTAAATTCTTTTTGTCATTTTCAGTGCTGTATCCTGCCAAGGCTTTTTGAGAGCGCGGAATCACCTGCGATTGAAAAAACAGACTTTGCGAGGAGCGACGACGATGCACGAGATACCTAATCTCCCCTTCCCAAGCCTGCACCCTACTGAGCAGCCAACACCGCAGCAGGCCAGCGACCAGCAGCCTGAGGCCAAAGAAGCACCACCAGTCGACAGCGAAAGCCAGGACTGACGCCGTACCAGACCGTGTGGAAAGCGCAGCTTTGAGCGCTTTCCACACTGCCTGAATCACCCGAGATACCTGCCATGACCGATACCCTCCCCGACACCCCGGACGCCGCCGTACTCGACGCTGCCTTGCAGATGGTCGAAGTGTGGAACCGCCTCAGCGCGGACAAGCAAGCCAAGCTGCTCAAGCGCTTTGGCACCCAGGAAAACGCGTTGGCGGCCCTGGTTACCACGCAATTGCTGGCCCCTTCCCAAGCCTGACGCAGTGCCAACCTGACGTTTTTGCGTTTTAGCGCCCTGCGCCGGCCCAAGCCCGGTATCATTAGCCGCCTATCTTTACCTGCTGCGACAGTGGACCTCTCCCATGCCAGATACCCAGCGCCCCATGGCGGTCACGCTGCAAGTCGTTTCCATCGTGTTGTTCACCTTTATCGGCTACCTGAATATCGGCATCCCGCTGGCCGTATTGCCCGGCTATGTCCACAGTGAGCTGGGCTACGGCGCGGTCATCGCCGGCCTGGTGATCAGTGTGCAATACCTGGCCACGCTGCTGAGCCGTCCGTACGCAGGCAAAATCATCGACAACCTGGGCAGCAAGCGCGCCGTGCTGATCGGCCTGGTGGGCTGCGGCCTGAGCGGCGTGTTCATGCTGCTCGCGGCGTGGTTCTCCAGCTTGCCGGCCGTGAGCCTGGGCAGCCTGCTGATCGGCCGCCTGGTGCTCGGCAGTGCGGAAAGCCTGGTCGGCTCGGGCGCCATCGGCTGGGGCATCGGCCGCGTGGGGGCGGCGAACACGGCCAAGGTGATTTCCTGGAACGGCATCGCCAGCTACGGCGCGCTGGCGGTTGGCGCACCACTCGGGGTGCTGCTGGTCAGCCACCTGGGGCTGTGGAGCATGGGCGTCAGTATCATCCTGCTGGCGGTGATCGGCCTGCTGCTGGCCTGGAACAAGGAAGCGGCGCCGATCGTGGCCGGCGTGCGCCTGCCGTTCATGAATGTGCTGGGCCGGGTCCTGCCGCACGGCTGCGCGCTGGCCCTGGGCTCGATCGGCTTTGGCACCATCGCCACCTTTATCACTTTGTATTACACCACCCAGCATTGGGATAACGCGGTGTGGGCCCTGAGCCTGTTCGGCGCCAGTTTTATCGGTGCGCGCCTGCTGTTCGGCAACTTGATCAACCGGATTGGCGGCTTTCGCGTGGCGATTGCGTGCCTGTCGGTGGAAATCCTCGGGTTGCTGTTGCTGTGGCTGGCACCGGATGCGAACTTGGCCCTGGCCGGCGCGGCGTTGAGCGGCTTCGGTTTTTCCCTGGTGTTTCCGGCGCTGGGAGTCGAGGCGGTCAATCTGGTGCCGGCGTCCAGCCGCGGGTCGGCGGTGGGGGCTTACTCGCTGTTCATCGACCTGTCGCTGGGCATCACCGGGCCGCTGGCCGGAGCGGTGGCGGCAGGTTTCGGCTTTGCATCGATCTTCCTGTTCGCCGCCCTCGCCGCCCTCGGTGGCCTGCTGCTCAGCGTGTACCTGTACCGCCAGGCGCCGAAGGCCCGCGAAGCGCGCGACGCCTAGAAGTCGACCTTGCCACGCCCGGCCTTGATACTGCCGCGCTTGGTCTTGGATTCGAGTCGACGCTTTTTCGAGCCGAGGGTCGGCTTGGTCGGGCGGCGCTTCTTCTCGACTTTGGTGGCACTGAGGATCAGCTCCACCAAACGCTCCAGCGCATCCGCGCGATTCTGCTCCTGGGTCCGGTATTGCTGGGCCTTGAGAATCAACACGCCTTCGCTGGTGATACGGCTGTCGCGCAGCGCCAGCAGCCGCTCCTTGTAGAACTCCGGCAGCGACGAGGCCGGAATATCAAAGCGCAAATGCACCGCGCTCGACACCTTGTTGACGTTCTGCCCACCGGCGCCCTGGGCGCGGATGGCGGTCAGCTCGATTTCGGCATCGGGCAGGTGCACGTTGTTGGAAATTACCAGCATTGGGACAGGTCCGTTGTTCAGAACGGCCAGCATACTCGAACAAAACAAGGCCCTCGCGGTAAACCGGCGCTTGCGATGACCCCATTGAGCCGACTAAAGGGCCTATAGCGCCCGATATCAAATGATCCGCCCGTCCGGCATTACCTTCGCTCGGCTCCCCCCCTGCAGGTCATGACGAAATTTTTCATAATGAGTGCTCACGGGCGCCTGCTTGTTCAGGGCATTCATAACCTCTGAATTGGAAATAGTGAAATCGCGGGCTGCAATCGGGCCGGAGAACGGTTCACGGTAGAGCGACTCCCCCCACTGGGTAGGGAGGCCATGGTTGGCGGCACCCAGGTTGACCTCGACCATGGAGTGATGATTGTCATCCACCAGGTAACCGGTAGCCATCCAACGGACCAACTCTTTCATTTCCCGCTGGGCCCTGACTTCGGCCTGCTCATTCGACTCGCCAGCCTTTGGCTGGTTAAGCCCCAACGTATTGACCAGCCCAGTGCCCAGCAACCGGGCTGCGGTCATAAATCGGTCCGTGGTTCCAGAAGGCCCCGCCACGACAGGTTTTTGCTGCAAAGCCGCGTCCTTGGCAAAGCCGGTGCCTTGCTTGACTTGCCAAACGGCGAAGCCGTTACCTCGGGGGATCACGGTATGCTCCAAGGGCAGCGCCGCCTGGCTTTTTATCGGTCCTTGATAGCCAAACTGGCCATCATCTCGATCCACACGGTTGCGTGGGTTAAAGCGCGCAAAATCAAGCTCCCGCGAACTCAGCCGGTCGTCGGCTTTCAGGTCCGCGGCCGACACCCAGACGTTGCTGCCCTGCGAAGTTGCTTCACGGAAGTCGTTCTGTACTTTAGTCAGGCTGGCACCCACGCGTGCTGGGTTGCTCAGCACAGGCCGCCCGTTTACATCCTTGATGGATTCATAAAGATGCCAATTCTGCGAGGCATCCTGAGTGTTTTCATTACTAAAAGTATAAAGCGCGAGTTGCTCCGGCAAGGGATGCTCTTTAGTGCCGCCTCGGGCAGGTCCGAACTGCTTGGACTCCAAATAAGGCACGTCGACAATCGGTGCGACACGCTCTTTCAGCTCAGTTGAACTGTGAATGCGCTCCAGGGTTTCTCGAAAATAAGCCGAGTTACTCAAGTTGAAAAAAGCCGTGGCCTTTTCACGCAATGTCAGAGGCTCGTCTCCCGAACGGTGGGCACGTGGGCCGCCCTGTCGTGCTTCATCAAGGATACGACTGAAGCCTCCGGCCCCTAACTGACCGATCACGCCGAAGCGAGGCTGATCCGAGGAGTAGCTGCTTAACAGGTTGGCCGTGGCTTTGAGTTCATTGCCCTCGACCAACGTAGATAGCTTGATCAGGCTGGCAAGCAAGCCATCAATGGTTTTATGGGCCGCAGCGCTTTCACTGGCGAGCCGTCCCAAGTTGGCTTCAATCCGGCTGTTTTCGGCGACGTTGTTGTTTTGAAGGACGCCGGGGGAAAGCACCGGCGCATTGAAAGTCTGTTGCGCAGGATGTGGCATCTCGATCATGGCGAACTCCTCATTGAGAACAGATGAAATCTCAATGTTGAGTGAATGCCCCTAAAGCATTTTTTTCTGTAGTCGCTTTCTGATTCATCGTGATACACGCGGGGCCTCGAAAAGCAGGCACGTCCCTCATAAAACCTTAGGCAACGGACAAGCCCAACTCGGATAACAGCATCGACGCCTGGGCTTTGGAAATCACGGCGCCTTTGAACAGTTTGGCATCATTGAGGCGAAACCCGCTCAAATCCGCGCCGCGCAAGTCGGCACCGGCAAAATTGGCGCCGTGGATACGGGCATGGGCGAGGCTGCAGTCGATCAGTTCGGCCTTGCGAAAATCAGCCTCCGACAAATCGCTGTCGGAGAAGTCCAGGTTATTCAACACGGTGCGCGCAAACGATAACCCGGACAGAAACGCGCTGTTCAGGCGGGTTTCACTGAAGCTCAGCCCCAGGGAGGCGCAATGGGTGAAGTTGGCGCCGGTCAATTTGCAGTGTTCAAAATTCGCCTGGGACAGCTTGCTGCGCTGCCAACGGGTGTTGTTCAGGTCACAGCTGTGGAACTGCGCCTCCAACAGGTTCGCCGCCTCGAAAATCGCGTGGCCGGCCCGGCAGCTTTTCCACTGCGTGCCTTCCAGGCGCGCACCGAGGAAAGACGTCTGGACCAGGATGCAGCGTTCGAATACCCAGTGATCCAGCGCCATGCGCGAGAGGTCAGCGCCACTCAGGTCGACGCCAATCAGGCGCAGGGGCCCGCCGTGCTGGTCGATCAGGTCTTCCAGCGCGTCACGCTGCAAGGCGCCGCCGTCGATATCAGTGAGTTGCATGGGGTCTGCGCTCCTGGAACGTTTAAACACGACGCGCGAGTCTACCCCGTCGGCGCCCACAAAAAACCCGGCACGCAGCCGGGTTTTCCGTTTGGGTGGGACGGCTTACTTCAACGCCGCACTCGCCGTACCCAGCGCCGCTTCGGCACTGCGCTTGTTCTTGATCCAGTAGCACACCGCCATGAACGCCACCCACACCGGGATCGCGTACACCGACACCTGGATCCCTGGAATCATCAGCATGATCACCAGGATAAACGCCACGAACGCCAGGCAAATGTAGTTGCCGTAGGGGTACCACAGCGCCTTGAACAACGGCACCTGGCCGGTGCGGTTCATGTGCTGGCGGAACTTGAAGTGCGAGAAGCTGATCATCGCCCAGTTGATCACCAGCGTGGCCACCACCAGCGACATCAGCAGTTCCAGCGCATGCTGCGGGATCAGGTAGTTCATCAGCACCGCCACCAGGGTGATCGCCGCCGACGCGAGGATCGAACGCACCGGCACGCCGCGCTTGTCGATCTTGGCCAATGCCTTCGGCGCATCGCCCTGCTCGGCCATGCCCAGCAGCATGCGGCTGTTGCAGTAGGTGCCGCTGTTGTACACCGACAGCGCAGCGGTCAGCACCACGAAGTTGAGGATGTGCGCGGCAGTGTTGCTGCCCAGCATGGAGAACACCTGGACGAACGGGCTGCCGCTGTAGGCATCGCCGGAAGCGTTAAGGGTCGCCAGCAGGCTGTCCCATGGCGTCAGCGACAACAGCACGACCAGCGCACCGATGTAGAAGATCAGGATGCGGTAGATCACCTGATTGATTGCCTTGGGGATCACGGTGCGTGGCTGGTCGGCTTCGGCGGCAGTGAAGCCGAGCATTTCCAGGCCGCCGAAGGAGAACATGATGATTGCCATGGCCATCACCAACCCGCTGACACCATGGGGGAAGAACCCACCGTGATCCCACAGGTTGCTCACCGAGGCTTGTGGTCCGCCGCTGCCGCTGACCAGCAGGTAGCTGCCCAGGGCGATCATGCCGACGATGGCCACGACCTTGATGATGGCGAACCAGAACTCGGCTTCACCGAAGACTTTGACGTTGGCCAGGTTGATCAGGTTGATCAGCACGAAGAACGCCGCTGCCGAGACCCAGGTCGGGATCTCCGGCCACCAGTAGTGCACGTATTTGCCGACGGCGGTCAGCTCCGACATGCCCACCAGGATGTACAGGATCCAGCAGTTCCAGCCCGACAGGAAGCCGGCGAAACCGCCCCAGTACTTGTGGGCAAAGTGGCTGAAGGAGCCGGCGACCGGCTCTTCGACGATCATTTCGCCGAGCTGGCGCATGATCATGAAGGCAATGAAGCCGCAAATGGCGTAGCCGAGGATCATCGAAGGGCCGGCGGACTTGAGCACCCCGGCCGAGCCGAGGAACAGGCCGGTGCCGATGGCGCCACCGAGGGCGATCAACTGGATATGCCGATTTTTCAGGCCGCGTTTCAGCTCGCCTGAAGAGGAATGGGGTCCACTCATGAAAAGGGTCTCACGCAAGGTTTGATGATGTTGATTGCAGGTTGCTGCCTTGAATTACCGACTCAAGCAGCGCCGCTCAAACCCCAGCGCAGGCACCAGGAGTACAGCGTCTTTCTAACGGTCATGCGTCACCTGTTTGTTTTTATCTGTGACGAAATCGAACCCGTCCGGCTCGTGGCCAGGCGGAGTGATCAGGGTAGGTAAACCCCGAGGTCTTGGCCTTTTGCGTGGTTACGCAAGGGGGGTCACAGTAAAACGCGGCGCATTGTACACCGCTCGACAGCTTGGGGCCGCCCCTTCAGCCGGCGTGCGACGATCTGTCAGGTAATCCTTACAGCGGGAAAGGGGTCAATAATGCCGCGACATTGTCGTAAATTAATCGTTACAGCATGGAAAATTCGCGTTACAGCTGTTCGGTGAAGAAAAATTGTCGGTAGGAAAATTCTCCATCATCAGCATCGCCAGCTGCTTGTATTTGCTCAAGAAAAAACCAGGCCGGAAAAACAGAAGAAAAAATCCAAATGCAACGGTGTCAATAAATATTTTGCGTTCTGAAACACTCTCTCCTAGGTTCATCCCACTTGCCCAGCGAAGCCCGTTGGCAAGCCGTCCTCAAACAACGTCCTCTAGGAGATACACCATGCAAGCACTGGAAAACGACCTGGAAACCGAACTGCAACTCGACGATTGGTTTGAAGCGCCGACCCACGAGGCCGCCGTAGAGATGATGCAAGCCGACGCCGTCGTGCCCTTCGGCACGGCGATGTGGCCATTCTGACACCCGGCAGGCAACCGGCAGGTGCTGTGCACGGCACCTGCTCCCTTACCCAAGGCACAGAAGGACACTCGTCATGGACAAGGCCCGCGCCGTCGAACACTTTCTCTACTACCTCGCCCACCACCCGGCCCTCAGCGGGCTGAGCCAGCCTACCGTGCTACTGGGCCATACCGAGCGCTACGACGCCATTGCCCAGGCGATCACCCACAGCAGCGCCGCCCGTTTCAATTTCCAGGTGCAGCGCCTCGACCTGGCCGCCAGTGACACCTTGGCCCAGGCCATTGAAGGCTGCGACCTGTACCTGTTCCTCTACGATGCCTCCACGCTGCCCAACCCACGCGCCGAAGGCCCGGATTTTATCCGCGCACTGCACGGCGTGATGGCCGAACATTGGCAGAAGTCCCTGCTGTTCAAGGATTACGGCGACTATTTCTACGACACCTTCAGCGTCGAGCCGCAGCGCATCGCCGACCTCAACGCCACGCTGATCCGGCGCATGTCCCAGGCCAACGTGCTGAGTTTCACCGACAAGCACGGCTCACGCCTGCAGGCGCCGCTGAGCAGCATCAAGAAGTGGACCAATATCAACGGCATCGGCAACCACGACCTGGCACCCGGCGAGATCGCCACCCACAGCGAGGCCATCAGTGGCCAGGTGCGCTTTGTCGGCACCTTCCTGAGCACCATCCCGTTTGCGCGCAAGTACGGCGTGCTGCAGTCGCCGCTGGAGCTGTGGATCGAGAACTCAACCATCTGCAGCGTGGCCAGCGACGTGCCGGGGCTGGCGGATGACTTCAACAAATACCTGAACGCCAACCCGTCCAACCGGCGGGTGGAGGAGTTGGGGATCGGCACCAATGAAGGCGTGAAGGACCTGTACGCGCGCAACGCCGGGTTTGAAGAGCGCCATTGCGGGCTGCACCTGGGCCTTGGCGGCGGGCAGAAAGGCAGTCATCACCTGGACCTGATTTTCGCCAGCGGGGTCTTGGCGCTGGATGACAAGCCGGTGTTTGATGGACGGTTTGCGTTCTGATCACAAAATCCAGACACACTGGAGATCCAGATGTGGGAGTTGAGCCAGGCACAGCATTCAGTCCAGACACAAATCAGTGTGGGAGCTGGCTTGCCTGCGATGGCGGTGGATCAGCTAAATCATGGTTGACTGACCCACCGCTTTCGCGAGCAAGCCCGCTCCCACAGTTTTGATCGCTGTTCGGGCTTGGGATTCGGGGTGCCGCACCGGCATTTGAGCGGACGGTACAACTCGGTTCCAACCTTGAAATACACCCCAAATGTGGGAGCGGGCTTGCTCGCGAAGGCGGTAGACCAGCCACCTTCTCCAGCAACTGACCCACCGCCTTCGCGGGCAAGCCCGCTCCCACAGTTTTGATCGCTGTTCGGGCTTGGGATTCGGGGTGCTGCACCGGCATTTGAGCGGACGGTACAACTCGGTTCCAACCTTGAAATACATACCAAATGTGGGAGCGGGCTTGCTCGCGAAGGCGGTAGACCAGCCACCCTCTCCAGCAACTGACCCACCGCTTTCGCGAGCAAGCCCGCTCCCACAGTGGAACTGCGCCAGACACAGGAATCAGGCCAGCCCCTCCAAAACTGTGGGAGTTGAGCCAGGCACAGCATTCAGTCCAGACACAAATCAGTGTGGGAGCTGGCTTGCCTGCGAAGGCGGTGGATCAGCTACATCATGGTTGACTGACCCACCGCCTTCTCGGGCAAGCCCCCTCCCACAGTTTTGAATGCTGTTGGGCTTGGGATTCGGGGTGCTGCATCGGCATTTGAGCGGACGGTACAACTCGGTTCCAACCTTGAAATACATCCCAAATGTGGGAGCGGGCTTGCTCGCGAAGGCGGTAGACCAGCCACCCTCTCCAGAAACTGACCCACCGCTTTCGCGAGCAAGCCCGCTCCCACAGTGGAACTGCGCCAGACACAGGAATCAGGCCAGCCCCTCCAAAACTGTGGGAGTTGAGCCAGGCACAGCATTCAGTCCAGACACGAATCAGTGTGGGAGCTGGCTTGCCTGCGAAGGCGGTGGACCAGCTAAATCATGGTTGACTGACCCACCGCTTCGCGGGCAAGCCCGCTCCCACAGTTTTGAATGCTGTTGGGCTTGGGCTTCGGGGTGCTGCACCAGCATTTGAGCGGACGGTACAACTCGGTTCCAACCTTGAAATACACCCCAAATGTGGGAGTTGAGCCAGGCACAGCATTCAGTCCAGACACCAATCAGTGTGGGAGCTGGCTTGCCTGCGAAGGCGGTGGATCAGCTAAATCATGGTTGACTGATCCACCGCTTCGCGGGCAAGCCCGCTCCCACAGTTTTGAATGCTGTTGGGCTTGGGATTCGGGGTGCTGCATCGGCATTTGAGCGGACGGTACAACTCGGTTCCAACCTTGAAATACACCCCAAATGTGGGAGCGGGCTTGCTCGCGAATGCGGCAGACCAGCCAACTTCTCCAGCGACTGACACAGCGTTTTCGCGAGCAAGCCCACACACACATTGGAACGGGTCAGCAAATCCAGACCAAAAAAAAACGCCAACCCTAGGGTTGGCGTTTGTGTGCAGCGCTTAGCGTATCACTGCGGCTTCTTGCGACCAAAACCTGGACGCTGACCCGAACCGGCCGGGGCGCCACGGCGCTTGCCGGACGGCTCGTCCGCGACCAGTTTCGGCCCGGGGCGCTTGTTTGCCGCCGGCTTGGCTGGACGCTTGGTGCTGGCGTTATCCGCTGGGCGATCGGCTTCACCACGGTTGCTGCGACCGCCGCTCGGCGCTTCACCACGGGCCGGACGCGGCGCACGTGGAGCACGCTCGCCTTCCTGACGCGACGGCGCCGTCGGGCGACGCTCGCCTTCGATGTGCGGCTCACGGGAGATACGCCCGCCGGTCGCCGGCGCATTCAGGGCCGGGCGCAAGGTGCGCGCCACGCGCTCGGTACGCGCAACAGGACGCGAGGATTTACGCTGCATACGCTCAAGCTTGTCTTTGCTCTTGGCGTTCATCTGCGGCATCGCGACCGGCGTCAGGCCGACTTCGGCGCTGAGGATGTCGACTTCGTACTGGCTCATTTCGCGCCAGCGGCCCATCGGCAGGTCGGAGTTGAGGAACACCGGACCGAAACGCACGCGCTTCAGGCGGCTGACCACCAGGCCCTGGGATTCCCACAGACGACGCACTTCACGGTTACGGCCTTCCATCACCACGCAGTGGTACCAGTGGTTGAAACCTTCGCCGCCCGGTGCCTGCTTGATGTCGGTGAACTTGGCCGGGCCGTCTTCCAGCACCACGCCGGCCTTCAGACGTTCGATCATCTCGTCGTCGACTTCACCGCGTACACGCACGGCGTATTCACGGTCCATCTCGTAGGACGGGTGCATCAGGCGGTTGGCCAGTTCACCGTCGGTGGTGAACATCAGCAAGCCGGTGGTGTTGATGTCCAGGCGACCGATGTTGATCCAGCGGCCTTCCTTGGGCTTGGGCATCTTGTCGAACACGGTCGGACGGCCTTCCGGGTCGTCACGGGTGCAGATCTCGCCATCGGGCTTGTTGTACATGATCACGCGGCGCACCGATTCGGCGGCCTCTTCACGCTTGATGACCTTGCCATCAATGGTGATTGCATCGTGCAGGTCGACGCGCTGGCCGAGGGTGGCCTCGACGCCGTTGACCTTGATGCGCTTCTGGGTGATCCAGGCTTCGACGTCGCGGCGCGAGCCCACGCCGATACGCGCCAGCACCTTTTGCAGTTTTTCGCCTGCTGGGCCGATTTCCTGGCTGTCGTTCTGGTCTTGGTCGTTCATCTTAAGCACCTCCCGGTGGGTCGATTCAGGCGTGGCCTGAAGAGTGTTGAAAGCGGGGCTTTGGGGCAATAGCGCGCCAAAGGGTCGCGAATCATACGCGCATGGCGCGCGTTGCGCATCAGAGACTAGTCGATTGGGCCGCCATCATTTGCTTTTCCGCCGACCGGTGGCCCCCAGCGCCAGCAGGCGTAGCTCGGCTTCGGCAAGCACCGTGCGCTTGTCGGCTTTGTCGAGTTTCTTCCAGGCACGGATCTCGCGCTTGCTGCGGCCACAGCCGACACAGATGTCGTCGTTGAATTTGCAGATGCTGATGCACGGGTCTTTGGTGGAACTCATTGAAATCCTCCCAGGCACTGGTTTTCTGTGGGAGCTGGCTTGCCTGCGATGGCATCACCTCGCTATAGCAGAAAGACCGAGTCGCCTGCATCGCAGGCAAGCCAGCTCCCACATTTTGAAGCGGCGTCAGTCTTCGAATTGGCGGCGCTCGGCTTCGATGGCTTCGGCCAGCGCCTGGGCTTCGGCTTCTTCGTCGCTCAGCGACGGTTGTTCGAGGGCGGCGACGGCGGCCAGGAGCTTCTCGCGAGCTTCGGCGACACCGAGGATGTCTTCTTCGGGTTCAGGCTCAGCTTCTGCTTCGACTTCAGCCTCAACTTCAACGTTCACTTGGGCTTCAGCCTCAACATCAACGTCCACTTGGGCTTGCGGCTCGGCAGCCCCATCACGCAGCAAGTCGTCGAAGTCGGTCTTGATGCCCTGCTCCATGTCGTCCAGTTCCAGCAACAGGGTGTGGAAACTGGTTTCGTCCTTGGGTTCTTCCGGCTCGGCGCTGGCGTCGGCCAGTTCCTGCAGGCTCGCCGGGACCGGCGCGTCGTCGAAGTCGAGCACCGGCTCGGCTTCCATTTCGCGCAGCTCGGCCAGGGGCGGCAGGTCGTCGAGGTTCTTCAGGTTGAAGTGGTCGAGAAACACCTTGGTGGTGGCGAACATCGCCGGTTTGCCGGGCACATCGCGATAGCCGACGATGCGGATCCACTCGCGCTCCAGCAAGGTCTTGACGATATGGCTGTTGACCGCCACGCCACGCACATCCTCGATTTCGCCGCGGGTGATCGGCTGGCGATAGGCGATCAGCGCCATCGTCTCGAGCATCGCCCGTGAATAACGCTGCGGGCGCTCTTCCCACAGTCGGCCCACCCACGGGGAAAATTTCTCACGAATCTGCAGGCGATAACCCGACGCCACTTCGCGCAGCTCGAAGGCGCGGCCATCGCAGGACTTGCGCAAGATCTCCAGGGCTTTCTTGAAGACTGGCGGCTCCGGGCGCTCGGCTTCCTCGAAGAGTTCGAACAGGCGCTCCAGGGATTGCGGTTTACCCGAGGCCAGGAGAAAGGCTTCCAGCAGCGGCGCCAGTTCGCGGGGTTCAGTCAGATTCATCGATTCAGCTCTTTATTCGGCTCGCGCCCGCACGTGGATAGCCGCAAAAGGCTCATTCTGGACCAGCTCGACCAAGGATTCCTTGACCAGTTCGAGGATCGCCATAAAGGTCACCACGACGCCCAGGCGCCCTTCTTCGGCAGTGAACAGCTCGACAAACGGCACAAACCCGCCGCCCTTGAGGCGTTCGAGTACATCGCTCATGCGTTCGCGGGTCGACAGGGCCTCGCGGCTGACCTGGTGGCTTTCAAACATATCGCCACGGCGCAGCACCTCGGCCATGGACATCAGCAATTCTTCCAGGCTCACGTCCGGCAACAATTTGCGCGCCCGGGCCTCGGGGGCATCGAGCTTGGGCACCACCACATCGCGGCCCACGCGGCTCAAGCCGTCGATGCCTTCGGCGGCGGCCTTGAAGCGCTCGTACTCCTGCAGGCGGCGGATCAGTTCGGCGCGCGGGTCGTCCTCTTCGGCCTCGATCGTCTCCGAGCGCGGCAGCAGCATGCGCGACTTGATCTCGGCCAGCATGGCGGCCATCACCAGGTACTCGGCGGCCAACTCCAGGCGCACCGACTGCATCAACTCGACATAACCCATGTACTGACGGGTGATTTCCGCCACCGGGATGTCGAGGATGTTGATGTTCTGCTTGCGGATCAGGTACAGCAGCAAGTCCAGCGGGCCTTCGAAGGCTTCAAGGAAGACTTCCAGCGCGTCCGGCGGGATGTACAGGTCCAGCGGCATTTCCATGACCGCCTGGCCATACACCATGGCAAACGGCAGTTCCTGCTGGGCGCCCGCCTGGCTGTCGACGGTTTCCACGGCCGACATTCAGGCCTCGGCCATGAAGGGGGCCGGATCGCCGCAACCCACGCGGATCACTTCGGGTTCGCCGTCCGCCAGGTTGATCACGGTGGAGGCCTTGCCGCCGCCGAAGCCGCCGTCGATGATCAGGTCCACCTGTTTTTCCAGGAGTTGGCGCATTTCGTACGGGTCTTCCAGGGGCTCGGCGTCGCCGGGCATGATCAGCGACACGCTCATCAGCGGCTCACCCAACTCGGCCAACAGTGCGAGGGCGATGGGATGCTCGGGCACGCGCAGGCCGATGGTGCGTTTCTTCGGGTGCAGCAACAGGCGCGGCACTTCGCGGGTGGCGTTGAGAATAAAGGTGTAGGGCCCAGGCGTGTGGGCCTTGAGCAGGCGGAAGGTGCCGGTGTCGACCTTGGCGAACAGGCCCAGCTGGGACAGGTCGCTGCAGATCAGCGCGAAATTGTGCTTGTCATCCAGCTGGCGCAGGCGTCTTACACGCTCGACCGCGCCCTTGTCGCCGATCTGGCAACCGATGGCGTAGGACGAATCGGTGGGATAGATCACCACGCCACCGGCGCGAATGATCTCCACGGCCTGTTTGATCAGGCGCGCCTGGGGGTTTTCCGGATGAATCTGGAAGAATTGACTCACGTGTTCTACCTGTTCAGACGGTGGCAATAATGGGGTCATGCTTGAATCGCCCCCACAAGAGCGGCAAGTCTTCCGGGACGGGGCGATACTCGCCGATCTCGGACCAGCCGCCTGGGCCATGAAAATCACTGCCGGCACTGACCAGCAGACCAAATTCGCGGGCAAGAATCGCCAAGCTGCCCACCTGTTCGGCGGGTTGATAGCCGTTGACCACCTCAATCGCGTGGCCGCCCGCTCCAATATAGTCGCCAATCAGCTTGCGGCGCTTGCTGCGGGTGAAATCGTAATGCCAGGGATGCGCCAGGCTGACCCAGGCCCCGGATGCCCGCAGGGTCTCGACGGTGTCCTCCAGGGTCGGCCAGTGTTGCTTGACGTCACCCAACTTGCCGGCGCCCAGCCATTTGCGAAAGGCTTCGGCGCGGTCCTTGACGAAACCTTCGCGCACCATCCAGTCGGCAAAGTGCGGACGGGCCGGCGCATTGCCGCTGTCGCCCAGTTCCTGCTGGATGGCGCGGGCGCCGTCGAGCGCGTTGGGCATGCCCTTGAGGGCGAGTTTTCGGCTTATTTCTTCGGACCGCAGCCAGCGGCCATCGTGCAATTGGGCGATGGCCTCGACCAGGGGCGGGGCGTTTTGATCGAATCCATAGCCCAGCACATGAATGGTGGCGCCACCCCAGGTACAGGACAATTCCACCCCGTTGACCAGTTGCATGCCCAGGGCATGCGCGGTTGCGCGGGCTTCATCGAGGCCTTCGAGGGTGTCGTGGTCGGTCAACGCCAGGACTCGCACGCCTTTTTCAAACGCACGCGCAACCAGTACCGCGGGCGCCAGGGCGCCGTCGGAGGCCGTGCTGTGGCAGTGCAAATCAACATTCACGGGAGTGTGTAACCTCAAGTCAGCTGGCGCTTTCGCTACCAAGGATGTTTGTTATTATGCCGCCACATCCAGCTTCTGGCTCTTACTGTGAAACAATTCATCGACTTCATCCCGCTGTTGCTGTTTTTCATCGTTTACAAACTCGACCCCAGGGTCATCGATATTGCCGGCCATGAACTGACCGTCGGGGGCATCTACAGCGCCACCGCCGTGCTGATCATCAGCTCCATCGTAGTCTACGGCGCCCTCTTCATCTCCCAGCGCAAACTGGAAAAAAGCCAATGGCTGACCCTCGTCGCCTGCCTGGTATTCGGCAGCCTGACCCTGGCCTTCCACAGCGAGACCTTCCTCAAATGGAAAGCCCCGGTGGTGAACTGGCTGTTTGCCCTGGCCTTCATCGGCAGCCACTTCATCGGCGATCGCCTGCTGATCAAGCGGATCATGGGCCACGCACTGACCCTGCCGGAGCCGGTCTGGACACGTTTGAACGTGGCCTGGATCGTGTTCTTCCTGTTCTGCGGCGCTGCCAACCTGTTCGTGGCCTTTACCTTCCAGGACTACTGGGTCGACTTCAAAGTCTTCGGCAGCCTGGGCATGACCGTGCTGTTCCTGATCGGCCAGGGTATCTACCTGTCGCGCCACCTGCATGACACCGACCCTACTACGCCAAAAACCGAGGACTGACATGCTCTACGCCATCATTGCCACCGATGTTGCCAACTCGCTGGAAAAACGCCTGTCCGTGCGCCCGGCACACCTGGAGCGCCTGAACGAGCTGCAAGCCGCAGGTCGCCTGGTACTCGCCGGCCCGCACCCGGCCGTCGACAGCAACGACCCGGGCGCCGCCGGTTTCACCGGTAGCCTGGTGGTTGCCGAGTTCGCCTCCCTGGCCGATGCACAGGCCTGGGCCAAGGCTGACCCGTATGTTGCGGCAGGCGTCTACGCCGATGTCGTGATCAAGCCATTCAAGCAAGTCCTGCCTTGACCCAGGCGTGTGTCGAACCTAATACGTGCGGCACACTCCTAATTGCTCATTATTCTCGGTAACCTGCCGACAACGTTCTGAATATTCGTGTGGAATCAGGAGTTCCGATGCGCTTACGTCAGTTGTGTCTGTTGGCAGTGGTAATGATCGGGGCTACGGCCCACGCTGAAGAAACCTCGAACACCGGCAGTTCCACGCCCCTGTCCTTGAGTGCCGGCGCCCAGATCACCGAGTTGCAGCAACGCTTGAAAGAAAGCGAACGGCTGCGGGAAGAACTGAGCAAGCAACTGCAGGGTGCGGATGCGACGCGCGAAAGCGCCCAATTGAGTCGTCTTCGCCAAGAGAACCAACGCCTGGCCCAGCAACTCAAAGAGACACAAGGCGGTGCCTTGACCCGATGGCTGACCGAGCAACAGCAATGGTTTGTCACCGGCGGGGCGGTCGCCCTGATCGCCTTGCTGTGCGGGATCTTCGCCAGCGGTGGGCACCGTCGCCGTCGACAATGGCTAAATTGAGTGAGTCATGAGCGAGCTGTTACTGATAGATGATGACCAGGAGCTCTGCGAGCTGCTGACCAGTTGGTTGAGCCAGGAAGGTTTCCAGGTGCGCGCCTGCCACGATGGCTTGAGCGCCCGCAAAGCCTTGGCCGACAGCGCCCCGGCAGCGGTGGTGCTGGACGTGATGCTGCCCGACGGCAGTGGCCTGGAGCTGCTCAAGCAACTGCGCAACGACCACCCGGAGCTGCCGGTGCTGATGCTCTCGGCCCGCGGCGAACCGCTGGATCGCATCCTCGGCCTGGAACTCGGTGCCGACGACTACCTGGCCAAGCCCTGCGACCCGCGCGAGCTGACCGCGCGCCTGCGCGCCGTGCTGCGCCGCAGCCATCCGGCCGCCGTGTCCACCCAGCTGGAACTCGGCGACCTGTGCTTCAGCCCGGTGCGCGGCGTGGTCAGTATCGACGAACAGGAATTCGCCCTCACCGTTTCCGAAAGCCGCCTGCTCGAAGCCTTGCTGCGCCAGCCCGGCGAACCACTGGACAAACAGGAACTGGCGCAGATCGCGCTGGGCCGCAAGCTGACCCTTTACGATCGCAGCCTGGACATGCACGTCAGCAACCTGCGCAAAAAGATCGGCCCGCACCCGGACGGACGGCCACGGATCGTCGCGTTGCGCAGCCGCGGCTATTACTACAGCCTCTGAGTTTCACGCACTCTCCTGTGGGAGCGGGCTTGCTCGCGAATGCGGTGGGTCAGCACATGCATAGGCTGGCGCACCGCATGCGCGATCCAGCCCGCTCCCACATTTGAATACCCAAATCCCCACAGTTTTGTCAGTTCGCAACAAAACCCTCTTTACCCAAGCTTTACCCACACCTGACCGCCGCTGACCTTGATCTCCGTAATCTACTCACATCCGGACTCACCGGAATAGAGACAGGAGAATCACCATGCGCAAGACCCTTATCGCTTTGATGTTCGCCGCCGCCCTGCCGACCGTTGCCATGGCCGCCATGCCAGACGGCCCAGGCCCGATGGGTGAACCTTCCGGCCACATGATGGGTGGCCCAGGCCACTGCGGTGAACACGGTCCGCGTGGCAAAGGCGGCCCTTTCAGCCAGCTGGACCTGAGCAAGGAACAGCGCCAGCAGATCGGCAAGCTGATGGGCGACCAATGGCACGCTCGCAAAGACCTGGTCAAAAAGTACCTGGACAAACTCCCGGCCGCCGACCAGAAAGCCATGCAGGATGAAATCGCCGCCGGCAAGCAGAAAACCCAGGCGGATATCCGTGCAGTCCTCAAGCCTGACCAGCAGAAGAAGTTCGACGAGATCGTCAAGAAGCAAGCCGAGCGCCGCGCCGAGTGGAAGGAATTCCAGGCCTGGAAAGCGCAACAGCCGCAAAAAGCGCAATAATGTTCTAGCTTCACTCCCCCAGCCCAGTGGCTCGCGCCGCTGGGCTTTTCCTGTTTGAGGGTTTCCTGTGCGTTCATTGTTCTGGCGCATCCTGGCCAGTTTCTGGCTGGCCATCGCCCTGGTTGCCGGGTTGTCGATCCTGCTTGGGCACATGCTCAATCAAGATGCCTGGATTCTCAGCCGCCACCCCGGCCTCAATAACCTCGCCGAAGAGTGGACTCAACTCTACGAGGCCCAAGGCGAGGATGCCGCCCAGGACTTGCTGCAACAGCGCAAGCGCCAGTACCACATCGACGTGCAAGTGCTCAACGAAAGCGGCGAGCCGGTCGTGCGGGGCACCTTTCCGCGCCGCGCCGCCGCATTCGAAGCCCGCCAGAATGACAGCCAGGACGGCCACCTGCCCTGGCGACGCCTGACCGCCGAGTACACCAGCGAAAAAACCGGCGACACCTACCTGCTGATCTATCGCATCCCCCATCCCGAGCTGGACGCCTGGCACCGCAGCAGCCTGCTGTGGCCGTTGAGCGCATTGGCCATCGCCCTGGTGGTGCTGACCCTGTTCAGCCTGCTGGTGACGCTGTCCATCACCCGCCCCCTCAGCCGTCTACGTGGCGCGGTGCATGACCTCGGCCAGGCCACGTACCAGCAGAACAGCCTGGCGCGCCTGGCCAACCGCCGCGATGAGTTCGGCGTGCTGGCCACTGACTTCAACCGCATGGGCGCCCGCCTGCAAAGCCTGATCGGCAGCCAGCGCCAGTTGCTGCGCGACGTCTCCCACGAGCTGCGCTCGCCGCTGGCCCGCCTGCGCATCGCGCTGGCCCTGGCCGAACGCGCCAGCCCCGAAGAACGCGAAAAACTCTGGCCGCGCCTGACCCGCGAATGCGATCGCCTGGAAGCGTTGATCAGTGAAATCCTGGTGCTGGCGCGCGTCGATGCCGATAACGCCAGCGCCGAAGACGTCGACCTCAACAGCCTGCTCAAGACCCTGCAAAAAGACGCCCAGCTCAGCGCGCCGGAGCAGGTGGTGCAACTCACCGCCCAACCCGACCTGCGCCTCAAAGGCTGGCCGACCATGATCGAACGCGCGGTGGACAACCTGCTGCGCAACGCGCAGCGCTTCAACCCGAAGGGCCAGCCGATCGAATTGCACGCCCATCTCCACGGCGAGCACATCCTTATCAGCGTGCGCGACCACGGCCCCGGCGTGGATGCCGAACACCTCAGCCAATTGGGCGAGCCGTTCTACCGCGCCCCCGGCCAGACCGCCCAGGGTCACGGCCTGGGCCTGGCGATTGCGCGGCGTGCGGCGGAACGCCATGGCGGCAGCCTGATCCTGGCCAATCATCCTGAGGGCGGGTTTATCGCCAGCATCGACCTGCCATTGGAGCCCGGGGTTGCCACATCGGCCTGATGATCTTCTATAGTGGCCCTTCTCTTAAGGAGGGCCTTTGATGACTGACCTGCTGACTCCCATCCAAGCCGCACTCGATCTACCGCCTACTCCATTGACCGTGACCGAGGCCGGCGCCCTGCCCTCGACCTTCGCCGTCACCGACCTGGCCAGTGCCAGTATCGGTGCCGCCGGCCAGGCCGTGGCCCAACTGGTGCTGGCAATGACCGGCCGCTTGCCCGCCGTGAGCGTGGACCGACGCCTCGCCTCCTTCTGGTTCTCGTCGTCCCTGCGTCCGGTGGGTTGGCAAACCCCACCGCTGTGGGACCCGGTGGCCGGCGACTACGCCAGTGCCGACGGCTGGATTCGCCTGCACACCAATGCGCCCCACCACCGGGCCGCCGCCGAGCAAGTGCTGGGCAAGGTCGCCGACCGCGCCGAAATGGCCAGCAAGGTCGCCGCATGGAACGCCGCCGAGCTGGAACAGGCGATTGTCGACGCCGGCGGCTGTGCGGCACAGATGCGTTCGTGGCAAGCCTGGCAGCAACATCCGCAAGGGCTGGCGGTGAATGCCGAGCCGCTGGTGCAGCGCCAGACCTTTGCCACCACCACCGCAAAAACCTGGACAGGCTCGGTAGCGCGCCCGCTGGCGGGTATCAAGGTGCTGGACCTGACCCGCGTATTGGCCGGTCCCGTCGCCAGTCGTTTTCTCGCCGGGTTGGGCGCCGATGTACTGCGCATCGACTCACCGACCTGGAACGAGCCGGGCGTGGTGCCGGAAATGACCCTCGGCAAACGCTGCGCGCGCCTTGACTTGAAAACGTCCGAAGGCCGGCAGGTATTCGAAGCATTGCTCAAGGACGCCGACATCCTGTTCCACGGTTACCGTGCCGATGCCCTGGAACAGCTGGGTTATAGCGCCGCCGAGCTGCAAAGCATCGCGCCCGGCCTGATCGACGTGAGCCTCAACGCTTATGGCTGGAGCGGCCCGTGGCGCAATCGACGCGGCTTCGACAGCCTGGTGCAGATGAGCAGCGGGATTGCCGACGCGGGCATGGCCTGGAAACACGCGGATCAACCGGTGCCGCTGCCGTTGCAGGCGCTCGACCATGCGACCGGCTATCTGATGGCGGCCAGCGCGATTCAAGCCTTGAGTGAGCGGTTGAAATCCGGGCGTGGCGGATCGGCGCAGTTGTCGTTGGCGCGTACGGCCAAGTTGCTGGTGGAGGCGGGTCAGGTGCCGGAACAGGTGGCGTTGCGGGCTGAGGAACCCGGCGATCAAGGGCTGGTGGTGGAACAGACCGCCTGGGGTCAGGCCCATCGGCTGCTGGCGCCGGTGACCATCAGCGGTACGCCGTTGCAGTGGGATTTGCCGGCCGGGGAATTGGGCTCACATCGGCCGCAGTGGTAGCCTTTCGAGCGTTATCGCAGGCAGGCCAGCTTGCACAATTTGAGTGGTAGACACCCTCAAATGTGGGCGCTGGCTTGCCTGCGAAGAGGCCCTGCCCGCCCCCTCAATCCGCCCGCTGCAGCGACGTCCACAAATGCTGCGCCGCATACGCCCTCAACGGCCGCCACGCCTCGGCCCGCGCCAACAGCTGCCGCGCCGAAACCGGCCCGCCTTCCAGCGCCGCCAGCGCATTGATCAAGCCGATGTCCCCCGACGCAAACGCATCCGCCTCGCGCAGTTGGCGCATGGCGATGTACTGCGCCGTCCAGTCGCCAATCCCCGGCAGCGCGACCAGCCGCGCCACGCCGTCCTTGAGGCTGGCCTTGGGCTCGAACACCTGCGGATCATCCAGTAATGCCTGGGCCATGCCGGACAAGGTGCGACCGCGCGCCTTGGGCATGCCCAGCGCAGCCAGGTCCGCCGCCGCCAACACCTGCGGCGTCGGGAACGCGTGGGTGATGCCGACGTGCGGCGTATCCAGGGGCTGGCCATATTGTGCAACCAACTTGCCCGCGAGGCGGATCGCCGCGACTACTGTGATCTGCTGACCGAGCACGGCACGGATCGCCAGTTCCAGGCCATCCCAAGTGCCCGGCACCCGCAGCCCTGGCCGCGCGGCAACCAACTGCGCCATCAACGGGTCCTTCGCCAATTGCCGGTTGATCAAGGCCGGTTGGGCGTCCAGGTCAAACATCCGGCGCAAGCGCCGCTCGATCTCGGGAAACGCCGCCGGCTCGGGAAAATCGACGCTCACCTCCAGCCAATAGCCGTCACCCGGCGCGACACTGATCCAGCCGTGTCGCCCATCCACGCTGATACTGCGCCGGTACACGCCAGCCACCACCGTCTCGAGCCCGGTGATCGCCCGCGCCGATAAAAAACCCAGCATTGCCGCCCAGTCATAGGGCGGCTGATACACCACTTTCACAACGACAACACCCCGCTGTACAGCCCATACGCCGCCAGGCTGGCGCCGGCGATCACGCAGCTGAAGATGCCTTTTTCCACGTGGGTGAACAAGGGTTGGGCCTGCTCGCGCTTGGCCAGTGCAAACAGCACCACACCGGGCGCGTACAGCAGCGCCGAAAGCAGCAGGTATTTCAAGCCACCGGCGTACAGCAGCCACACCGCGTAGCCGAGGGCGACCAGGCCCACCAGCAAATCCTTGAAACGCTGGCGCTGGGCGCCCTCATAGGTTTCGCCGCGCCCGCTCAACAACACCGCATAGGCCGCCGACCACAGGTACGGCACCAGGATCATCGAGGAAGCCAGGTAGATCAGGGTGGTGTAGGTGCTGTGGGAAAACAGCGTGATGACCAGGAAAACCTGGATCATCACATTGGTCAGCCACAGCGCATTGACCGGCACCTGGTTGGCGTTTTCCTTTTTCAGGAAGGCCGGCATGGTCTTGTCATGGGCGGTGGCGTAGAGGATTTCCGCGCACAGCAGCGCCCACGACAGCAAGGCGCCGAGCAACGACACGGCCAGGCCGATGCTGATGGCCATCGCACCCCAGGGCCCGACGATGTGCTCCAGCACACCGGCCAGGGACGGATTTTGCAATTGCGCCAACTGCGCCTGGCTCATGATCCCCAGGGACAGCACATTCACCAGCACCAGCAGTGCCAGCACGCCGAGAAAGCCGATCACCGTGGCGCGGCCCACGTCCGCGCGTTTCTCCGCCCGCGCCGAATACACGCTGGCGCCCTCGATGCCGATAAACACGAACACGGTGACCAGCATCATGTTGCGCACCTGGTCGACCACGCTGCCGAACTGCGGGTTGCCCAGGCCCCAGATATCGCGGGTGAAGATATCGGCCTTGAACGCCACGCCGGCGATCACGATAAACATCAGCAACGGCACGATCTTCGCCACCGTGGTGATCTGGTTGATGAACGCCGCCTCCTTGATGCCGCGCATCACCAGAAAATGCACGGCCCACAACAGCAAGGACGCGCAGCCGATGGCCACCGGCGTGTTGCCATGGCCAAACACCGGGAAGAAGTAGCCGAGCGTGCTGAACAGCAACACTAAGTAACCGACGTTGCCCATCCACGCACTGATCCAGTAACCCCAGGCCGACGAGAACCCCATGTAGTCGCCGAATCCGGCCTTGGCGTAGGCGTACACCCCGGAATCCAACTCCGGCTTGCGGTTGGCCAGGGTCTGGAACACGAAGGCGAGGGTCAGCATGCCGACGGCGGTGATCGCCCAACCGATCAATATCGCGCCGACCTCGGCCCGCGCGGCCATGTTCTGCGGCAAGGAGAAAATCCCGCCGCCGATCATCGAGCCCACCACCAGGGCAATCAGGGCGCCAAGCCTAAGTTTCTGGGCCGGTTGAGACATGAATACTCCTGGATAATTATTAAATTGAGCTGACAACCGTGCACTCAACTAATTATCTCAGCGAGTGTAGCGTTTATTAAAGACCGCGATAAAACCGCCACGCTCATAACGCAATCGCATGACAATTTATAACGTTCAGGCTTATTTAGAATTTAAATACCGCTGGCACTTAACGTTTGCCGTGCTACTTCGCCCCGCGTCGGGAAAAGTTTGCACATTCAGGAATACGGACTAGCTTCAAACGTCCATACCCCTGACTAAATGATTAACCACAACGCAGAGACCGCTCTGGAAAGCGCCTTTGCGAGGAAAAGTATTGCCCGGGTGTTTTACCCCTAAGTCATTAATTCACAATGGAATGTGCCAATGAAGTGATCTGAGTCAGCTGTTTGATTAGCGCACGGAATTATTCTGTGGTCTCTCTTCTCCTGCATTGGAGTCATGCAATGTCTGAATCTCCCGGAAAACTTCGATTGGGCGCACTGGTTGCACTCGTCGTCGGCTCAATGATTGGCGGCGGGATCTTCTCACTGCCGCAAAACATGGCCGCCAGCGCCGACGTCGGTGCGGTGTTGATCGGTTGGGTGATTACCGCCATCGGCATGCTGACCCTCGCCTTCGTGTTCCAGACCCTCGCCAACCGCAAACCTGACCTCGACGGCGGCGTGTACGCCTATGCCAAGGCCGGGTTTGGCGACTACATGGGTTTCTCGTCGGCCTGGGGTTATTGGATCAGTGCCTGGCTGGGCAACGTCGGTTACTTCGTGTTGCTGTTCAGCACCCTGGGTTACTTCTTCCCGATCTTCGGCGAAGGCAACACCCCGGCAGCGGTGATCGGTGCCTCGGTGCTGTTGTGGGCCGTGCATTTCCTGGTGCTGCGCGGGATCAAGGAAGCCGCGTTCATCAACCTGGTGACCACCGTTGCCAAGGTGGTGCCGCTGCTGCTGTTTGTGCTGATCGCGCTGTTCGCGTTCAAGCTGGAGATTTTCACCGCTGACATCTGGGGCGTGAAAAACCCTGACCTCGGCAGTGTGATGAACCAGGTGCGCAACATGATGCTGGTCACCGTGTGGGTGTTCATCGGCATCGAGGGCGCGAGCATCTTCTCGTCCCGTGCGGAAAAACGCTCCGACGTCGGCAAGGCCACGGTGATTGGTTTTATCACCGTGCTGCTGTTCCTGATGCTGGTGAACGTGCTGTCCCTGGGGATCATGACCCAACCGGAACTGGCCAAGCTGCAAAACCCGTCGATGGCCGCCGTGCTGGAACACGTGGTGGGCCACTGGGGCGCCGTGCTGATCAGCGTCGGCTTGATCATTTCCCTGCTGGGCGCGCTGCTGTCGTGGGTGCTGCTGTGTGCGGAGATCATGTTCGCCGCCGCCAAGGACCACACGATGCCGGAGTTCCTGCGTAAGGAAAACGCCAACCATGTGCCGGCCAACGCTCTGTGGCTGACCAACGCCATGGTCCAGATTTTCCTGGTGATCACGCTGTTTTCCGCCAGCACTTACCTGTCGCTGATCTACCTCGCCACCTCGATGATCCTGGTGCCGTACCTGTGGTCGGCCGCCTACGCGCTGTTGTTGGCGGTGCGCGGCGAGACCTACGAAAACGCCCTGCGCGAGCGCAAGAAAGACCTGTTCATCGGTGCCGTTGCGCTGATCTACGCGGTCTGGCTGCTCTACGCCGGCGGCGTCAAATACCTGCTGCTGTCCGCCCTGCTGTATGCCCCCGGCGTGATTCTGTTCGCCAAGGCCAAGCATGAGTTGGGCAAACCGATTTTCACCAATGTCGAGAAGCTGATTTTCGCCGCGGTAGTCGTTGGCGCCCTGGTGGCTGCCTATGGCCTCTACGACGGCTTCCTGACTCTGTAACTGTTGTTCACTGGAGGATCTGTAATGACCACGGAAAAAGTGAAGTACGGCGTACATTCCGAAGCCGGCAAACTGCGCAAAGTCATGGTGTGCTCCCCAGGCTTGGCCCACCAGCGGCTGACCCCCAATAACTGCGATGAACTGCTGTTCGATGACGTGCTGTGGGTCGCCCAGGCCAAGCGCGACCATTTCGACTTCGTCACCAAGATGCGCGAGCGCGACATTGATGTGCTGGAAATGCACAACCTGCTGACCGACATCGTCGCCATCCCCGAAGCGCTGGACTGGATCCTGGAGCGCAAGATCACTGCCAATACGGTGGGCCTGGGCCTGGTCGATGAAGTCAGCTCGTGGCTGCGCAGCCTGGAGCCGCGCAAAATCAGTGAGTTCCTGATCGGTGGCGTGTCGGCCGAGGACCTGCCGAGCAGCTTCGGCGGCAAGACCATCGAAATGTTCCGCGACTTCCTCGGCCACTCGAGCTTCATCCTGCCGCCGCTTCCCAACACCCAGTTCACCCGCGACACCACCTGCTGGATCTACGGCGGCGTGACGCTGAACCCGATGTACTGGCCGGCGCGACGCCAGGAAACCCTGCTGGCCAGCGCTATCTACAAATTCCACCCGGAGTTCACCAACGCCGACTTCCAGATTTGGTACGGTGACCCCGACCAGGAACACGGCGCCTCCACCCTGGAAGGCGGCGACGTCATGCCGATTGGCAACGGCGTCGTGTTGATCGGCATGGGCGAGCGCTCGTCCCATCAGGCCATCGGCCAACTGGCGCGCAACCTGTTCAAAAACAAAGCCGTGGAACGCGTGATCGTTGCCGGCCTGCCGAAATCCCGTGCGGCAATGCACCTGGACACGGTGTTCAGCTTCTGCGACCGCGACCTGGTCACCATCTTCCCTGAAGTGGTCAACCAGATCGTACCGTTCACTCTGCGTCCCGATGAAAGCAAGCCGCACGGTATCGATATCCAACGCGAGAAAACCAACTTCCTCGAGACCGTCGCTGCGGCCCTCAATCTCAAGGCGCTGCGCGTGGTCGAGACCGGTGGCAACAGCTTCGCCGCCGAGCGCGAACAATGGGACGACGGCAACAACGTAGTGGCCGTGGAGCCGGGTGTGGTGATCGGCTACGACCGTAACACCTACACCAACACCCTGCTGCGCAAGGCCGGTGTGGAGGTCATCACCATCAGCGCCGGTGAACTCGGCCGTGGCCGTGGCGGCGGCCACTGCATGACCTGCCCGATCATCCGCGACCCTATCGACTATTAATTTTTGGCCTTGGCCACTGCTTATCCGGCAGTGGCCAGGGGGATAACCGAAACCCAAGGAGATCCATCATGGCTTTTAATATGCGCAACCGCAGCCTGCTCTCGCTGATGCACCACACGACCCGCGAGCTGCACTACCTGCTGGACCTGTCCCGCGACCTCAAGCGCGCCAAATATACCGGCACCGAGCGTCCGCACCTGAAAGGCAAGAACATCGCGCTGATCTTCGAGAAAACCTCGACGCGCACCCGTTGCGCCTTCGAAGTCGCAGCCCATGACCAGGGCGCGCACGTCACCTACATCGACCCGGTGTCGTCGCAGATCGGCCACAAGGAAAGCATGAAGGACACCGCCCGCGTACTCGGGCGGATGTTCGATGCCATCGAGTACCGTGGCTTCGAACAGGAAATCGTCGAAGAGCTGGCCAAGTTCGCCGGTGTGCCGGTGTTCAACGGCCTGACAGCCGAATTCCACCCGACCCAAATGATCGCCGACACCCTGACCATGCGCGAACACAGCGACAAGCCGCTGCATGACATCAGCTACGCCTACCTGGGCGACGCGCGCTACAACATGGGCAACTCGCTGCTGATGATCGGCGCCAAGCTGGGCATGGACGTGCGCATTGGCGCGCCGAAAGCCCTGTGGCCGCACGCTGATTTCATCAAGCAGTGCCAGGCATTCGCCGAGGAAAGCGGCGCGCGCATCACCATCACCGAAGACCCGAAAGAAGCGGTCAAGGGCGTCGACTTCATCCACACCGATATCTGGGTGTCGATGGGTGAGCCGGTGGAGGCGTGGGACGAGCGCATCGAGCAACTGCTGCCGTACCAGGTCAATGCCAAGATGATGAAAGCCTCGGGCAACCCACGGGTGAAATTCATGCACTGCCTGCCGGCGTTCCACAACAGCGAAACCAAGGTCGGCAAGGACATCGCCGCGCGCTATCCGAACCTGGCCAATGGCGTGGAGGTGACCGAGGAAGTGTTCGAGTCGCCGGCCAACATCGCGTTTGAGCAGGCGGAGAACCGCATGCACACCATCAAGGCGATCCTGGTGTCGGCGTTGGCGGATATCTAACCCTCGACACCGTTCCCACTGTTGAAACGCGATCAAAACTGTGGGAGCGGGCTTGCTCGCGAATGCGGTGTGTCAGTCCGCACATGTATCCACTGATCCACCGCTTTCGCGAGCAAGCCCGCTCCCACTTTGGTCCTGTGTTCGCAACATAGCACTCTAGAAGGACATTGTTTATGCGCATCGTCGTAGCCCTGGGCGGTAACGCCCTGCTCCGCCGTGGTGAACCCATGACGGCGGACAACCAACGCGCCAACATCCGCATCGCCACCGAACAGATCGCCAAGATCCACCCCGGCAACGAACTGGTGATCGCCCACGGCAATGGCCCGCAGGTCGGCCTGCTGTCGTTGCAGGCGGCCGCCTACACCAGCGTTTCGCCGTACCCGCTGGACGTGCTGGGCGCCGAGACCGAAGGCATGATCGGCTACATCATCGAACAGGAACTGGGCAACCTGCTGGACTTCGAAGTGCCGTTCGCCACCCTGCTCACCCAGGTCGAAGTGGACGCCAAGGACCCGGCCTTCCAGAACCCCACCAAGCCCATCGGCCCGGTATACGCCAAGGCCGAAGCGGAAAAACTGGCCGCCGAAAAAGGCTGGGCCATCGCCCCGGACGGCGATAAATACCGCCGCGTGGTCGCCAGCCCGCGCCCCAAACGCATCTTTGAAATCCGCCCGATCAAGTGGCTGCTGGAAAAAAGCGCCATCGTGATCTGCGCCGGCGGTGGCGGTATCCCGACGATGTATGGCGAAGACGGCAAGCTGCGCGGCATTGAAGCGGTGATCGACAAAGACCTGTGTTCCTCACTGCTGGCCTCGCAGCTGGACGCCGATCTGCTGGTGATCGCCACCGACGTCAACGCCGCCTTCATCGACTTCGGCAAGCCCAGCCAGAAGGCCATCGGCCAGGCCCATCCTGACGCCATGGAAAAGCTCGGCTTCGCCGCCGGCTCCATGGGACCCAAGGTGCAAGCCGCCTGCGAGTTCGCCCGCCAGACTGGCAAAACCGCAGTGATCGGTTCACTCTCGGACATCGAAGCCATCGTCCAGGGCAGCGCCGGTACGCGCATCAGCACGGCAACACCTGGCATCACCTACCAGTGAAGTAGAGGAGAAACGCCTATGGCCACCTTTGAACCCGGTCACTTGCATGTCGAACGCCACGCGCTCAACAAGGACGACTACAGCTACAACCTGTGCATCGACTACGAGGTCAGCCAGGACCCAAAGGAAGGCAAGGGAATGCTCTTCAAGCTGCACGGTTCGGTGCAGGGCAAGGACCTCAAGGAAGAGTTCTTCCTGCCCAAGGATCAAGCGTTTGATTTTGCCCGGCATGCGATGAACATCGCGCAGAAATACGGGATGCCGAAGATCGCGGTGTTGAACGGCTCGATGCACAAGCAGTACGACTTGATGTTCGAGGACGTGCGGCATCAGCTGGATGTGAAGCCCGGGGACCCGATCAAACCTGAACACCTGGAATAACCCGACGCCCCCGGCACCAACACTCAAATGTGGGAGCGGGCTTGCTCGCGAATGCGGTGTATCAGTCAGCATTTTTTTCACTGACGCACCGTATTCGCGAGCAAGCCCGCTCCCACATTTTTGATCTCCATCACCTGTCAGGCATACTGGCCACCCTCAGTACGCCAGAACCAACATTCGCCCCATGCGTATCCACGTCAGCTTCATCGACCGCGTCGGTATCACCCAGGAAGTCCTGGCCTTGCTCGGTGGGCGCAACCTCAACCTGGATGCCGTGGAGATGGTCCCGCCCAACGTGTACATCGATGCGCCGACCCTCAGCGCCGAGGTGCTTGAAGAGCTGCGTGACGCGCTATTCAGCGTGCATGGCGTGCAGGCAGTGACCGTGGTGGACATCCTTCCCGGCCAACGCCGCCACTTGCAACTCGACGCCCTGCTGGCGGCCATGACCGACCCGGTACTGGCGCTGGACAGCGCGGGCAAGATCCTGCTGGCCAACCCGGCGTTGATCGCGCTGTACGGCCGCGAACCGGCCGGGGAAAGCATCGCCGAGCTGTTCAATGACCCGCCGCTGCTCGACACCTTGCTGGAACACGGCTTCCGCCTGCCGCTGCGCGAGATCAGCGTCAACGGCCAGACCTTGCTGCTCGACGCCACGCCGATCACCGACGCCGGCGCCCTGCTCACCCTCTATCAGCCCAACCGCATCGGTGAACAACTGTCGGCGCTGCACCATGACCACGCCGAGGGTTTTGACGCGCTGCTGGGCGAGTCTCCGGTGATCCGTACGCTCAAGGCACGCGCACAACGGGTGGCGGCGCTGGATGCACCGCTGCTGATCCAGGGCGAAACCGGCACCGGCAAGGAGCTGGTGGCGCGGGCCTGCCACGCCATCAGCGCGCGGCACAGTGCACCGTTTCTGGCGCTGAACTGCGCGGCGCTGCCGGAGAACCTCGCCGAGAGTGAACTGTTCGGCTACGCCCCCGGCGCGTTCACCGGTGCGCAGCGCGGCGGCAAGCCGGGGCTGATGGAGCTGGCTAACCAGGGCACGGTGTTCCTGGATGAAATCGGCGAAATGTCGCCGTACCTGCAGGCCAAGCTGCTGCGTTTTCTCAACGACGGAAGCTTCCGTCGGGTCGGCGGCGACCGCGAAGTGAAGGTCAATGTGCGCATTCTCAGCGCGACCCACCGCGACCTGGAAAAGATGGTCAGCGAAGGTACCTTCCGCGAAGACCTGTTCTACCGCCTCAACGTGCTCAACGTCGAAGTACCGCCGCTGCGCGAACGCGGCCAGGACATCCTGCTGCTGGCGCGCTACTTCATGCAACAGGCCTGCGCACAGATCCAGCGCCCGGTGTGCCGCCTGGCACCCGGCACTTATCCCGCGCTGCTGGGCAACCGCTGGCCGGGCAATGTGCGCCAGTTGCAGAACGTGATCTTCCGCGCCGCGGCCATCTGCGAAAGCAGCCTGGTGGATATCGGCGACCTGGACATCGCCGGCACCTCGGTCGCCCGCCAAAGCGATGGTGAAGTCGACAGCCTCGAGCAAGCGGTGGAAGATTTCGAGCGCGGGTTGCTGGAAAAGCTCTATACCAGCTACCCCTCGACCCGCCAATTGGCCAGCCGCCTGCAAACCTCGCACACCGCCATCGCCCATCGCCTGCGCAAGTACGGCATTCCCAACAAGCCCTGACTGAACGTAGTGAACAAGTGGGAGCTGGCTTGCCTGCGATAGCGGTGGGTCAGTCAACACCGCTATCGCAAGCAGCCCCACAGTGATTGCATTCCAACGTTGATATCAAAAGCGACGCCCACCTGTACTGAAAGCGCTACAGCGTAACGATATCGATACAACCCTGTTTTTTGCGCGCCATGCAAGGCTTTGATCCACATAGGCTTTTTTTCTGGCGTCGCACTGTAGCGAAATCGCTACAGCCGATTTTTATATTGTCATCATCAATTTTATTAATTCATTGATTTATAACGACTTAATGACGTTGGCCGCGATATTGCTAAGCAACTCCTCATTATTCCAATCCCGTCCACCAGACGAATCTGGCCCCGAGGAGTTTCCATGAGCGAGTTGCGTTTCACTGAAGATCACGAATGGCTGCGCGCCGAAGCCGATGGCAGCGTCACCGTGGGTATCACCGCTTTCGCGCAGAATGCGCTGGGTGATGTGGTTTTCGTGCAACTGCCGGAGCTGCAGTCCTACGACAAGGGCGCTGAAGCGTCCACCGTTGAGTCGGTCAAGGCCGCCAGCGGCGTGTACATGCCGTTGGACGGTGAAGTCCTCGAAGTGAACGACAAGCTCGACGCCAGCCCGGAATTGGTCAACGAAGACCCGATGGGCGAAGGCTGGTTCTTCCGCTTTAAACCGGCCGATGCCGAGGCGGTCGCTAAACTGTTGGATCAGGACGCGTACGACCGTCTGATCAAAGCCAACGCCCAAGCCTGAGGAGCGCGCCATGACTGTTAATTTGAGCACCGCCAACGAATTCATCGCCCGCCACATCGGCCCGCGCCAGGAAGACGAGCAGCTCATGCTGGCGAGCCTGGGCTTTGACTCCCTGGAAGCCCTGAGCGCCAGCGTGATCCCGGAAAGCATCAAGGGCACCAGCGTGCTCGGCCTGGAAGACGGCCTCAGCGAAGCCGAGGCCCTGGCCAAGATCAAGACCATCGCCGGCCAGAACCAACTGTTCAAGACCTACATCGGCCAGGGCTACTACAACTGCCACACGCCGTCGCCGATCCTGCGCAACCTGCTGGAAAACCCGGCCTGGTACACCGCCTACACCCCGTATCAGCCAGAGATTTCCCAGGGCCGCCTGGAAGCGCTGCTGAACTTCCAGACGCTGATCAGCGACCTCACCGGCCTGCCGATCGCCAACGCGTCGTTGCTCGACGAAGCCACCGCCGCCGCCGAAGCCATGACCTTCTGCAAGCGCCTGAGCAAGAACAAGGGCAGCAATGCCTTCTTCGCCTCGATCCACAGCCACCCGCAGACCCTCGACGTACTGCGCACCCGTGCCGAGCCCCTGGGCATCGACGTGGTGGTCGGCGATGAGCGCGAACTGACCGACGTCAGCGCATTCTTTGGCGCCCTGCTGCAATACCCGGCCAGCAACGGTGACGTGTTCGACTACGGCGAGCTGACCGAACGCTTCCACGCCGCCAACGCCCTGGTGGCGGTGGCCGCCGACCTGCTGGCCCTGACCCTGCTGACCCCGCCGGGTGAGTTCGGCGCCGACGTGGCCATCGGCAGCGCACAACGCTTCGGCGTGCCGCTGGGCTTCGGCGGCCCGCACGCGGCGTACTTCTCCACCAAAGATGCGTTCAAGCGCGATATGCCGGGCCGGCTGGTCGGTGTCTCTGTCGACCGTTTCGGCAAGCCGGCGCTGCGCCTGGCCATGCAGACCCGCGAGCAACATATCCGCCGCGAGAAGGCCACGAGCAACATCTGTACTGCCCAGGTGCTGCTGGCCAACATCGCCAGCATGTATGCCGTGTACCACGGCCCCAAAGGCCTGACGCAGATTGCCCAGCGCGTGCACCAGCTCACCGCGATCCTGGCCAGCGGCCTGACCGCCCTGGGCCTGAAAGTCGAGCAGGAACACTTCTTCGACACCCTGACCCTCAACACCGGCGCCCAAACCGCGGCCCTGCACGACAAGGCGCGCGCCCAGCGCATCAACCTGCGTGTGGTGAATGCCGAGCGTGTCGGCCTGTCGGTCGACGAAACCACCACCCAGGCCGATATCGAGACCCTGTGGTCGATCTTCGCCGATGGCAAGGCCCTGCCGGACTTCGCCGCCAAGGTGGAAAGCCGCCTGCCTGCCGCGCAACTGCGCCAGTCGCCAATCCTCAGCCACCCGGTGTTCAACCGTTATCACTCGGAAACCGAGCTGATGCGCTACCTGCGCAAGCTGGCCGACAAGGACCTGGCCCTGGACCGCACCATGATCCCGCTGGGCTCGTGCACCATGAAGCTCAACGCCGCCAGCGAAATGATCCCGGTGACCTGGGCCGAGTTCGGTGCCTTGCACCCCTTCGCCCCAGCCTCGCAAAGCGCCGGCTACCTGCAGCTGACGTCCGAGCTGGAAGCCATGCTCTGCGCGGCCACCGGTTATGACGCGATCTCGCTGCAACCGAACGCCGGTTCCCAGGGCGAGTACGCCGGCCTGCTGGCGATTCGTGCGTATCACCAGAGCCGTGGCGAAGCACGTCGCGACATCTGCCTGATCCCGTCGTCGGCCCACGGCACCAACCCGGCTACCGCCAACATGGCCGGTATGCGCGTCGTGGTCACCGCGTGCGACGCACGTGGCAACGTCGACATCGAAGACCTGCGCGCCAAGGCCATCGAGCACCGCGAGCACCTCGCCGCGCTGATGATCACCTACCCGTCGACCCACGGCGTATTCGAAGAAGGCATCCGCGAAATCTGCGCGATCATTCACGACAACGGCGGCCAGGTGTACATCGACGGCGCCAACATGAACGCGATGGTCGGCCTGTGCGCACCGGGCAAGTTCGGTGGCGACGTGTCCCACCTGAACCTGCACAAGACCTTCTGCATTCCACACGGCGGTGGCGGCCCGGGCGTCGGCCCGATTGGCGTCAAGTCGCACCTCACGCCATTCCTGCCTGGCCATGCGGCCATGGAACGCAAGGAAGGCGCGGTGTGCGCGGCGCCGTTCGGCAGCGCGAGCATTTTGCCGATCACCTGGATGTACATCAGCATGATGGGCGGCGCGGGCCTCAAGCGCGCTTCGCAGCTGGCGATCCTGAATGCCAACTACATTTCCCGTCGCCTCGAAGAGCACTACCCAGTGCTCTACACCGGCAGCAATGGCCTGGTGGCCCACGAGTGCATCCTCGACCTGCGCCCACTGAAGGACAGCAGCGGCATCAGCGTGGATGACGTGGCCAAGCGCCTGATCGACTTCGGCTTCCACGCGCCGACCATGTCGTTCCCGGTGGCCGGCACGCTGATGATCGAGCCGACCGAGAGCGAATCCAAGGAAGAATTGGATCGCTTCTGCAACGCGATGATCGCCATCCGTGAAGAAATCCGCGCGGTGGAAAACGGTACCCTGGACAAGGACGACAACCCGCTGAAAAACGCCCCGCACACCGCAGCGGAACTGGTCGGCGAATGGAGCCACCCATACAGCCGTGAACAAGCGGTGTACCCGGTTGCTTCACTGATCGAAGGCAAGTACTGGCCGCCGGTTGGCCGCGTCGACAACGTGTTTGGCGATCGCAACCTGGTGTGCGCTTGCCCGTCGATCGAGAGCTACGCGTAACCCGACGGCTACAACGCGGTCTTTGTGGGAGCTGGCTTGTGTGGGAGCTGGCTTGCCTGCGATGCAAGCACCTCGGTCTTCTAGTAGGCCAAGGTGATGCTATCGCAGGCAAGCCAGCTCCCACACAAGCCCGGCGCTCACATTTGGGCCGCGTACATCCGATCAATAATAAGAAACCGGAGAACAACCATGTCCCTTAGCGTGTTCGACCTGTTCAAGATTGGCATCGGCCCCTCCAGTTCCCACACCGTCGGCCCGATGCGCGCCGCCGCCCGTTTCGTCGAAGGGCTGCGCCGTGACGACCTGCTGGGCGCCACCACCGGCATCAAGGTGGAACTCTATGGCTCCCTCGGCGCCACCGGCAAAGGCCACGGCAGCGACAAAGCCGTGTTGCTAGGCCTGGAAGGCGAACACCCGGACACCGTGAATACCGAAACCGTGGCCGCGCGCCTGGCGCAGATGCGCAGCGACGGCCGCTTGAACCTGCTCGGTGAACACAGCATCGCGTTCAACGAGAAAGAACACCTGGCGATGATTCGCAAACCCCTGGCCTACCACCCCAACGGCATGATCTTTCGTGCCTTTGATGCGGCCGGCATCCAGATTCGCAGCCGCGAGTACTATTCGGTCGGCGGCGGTTTTGTCGTGGATGAAGACGCCGCCGGCGCCGACCGGATCGTCGAAGACGCCACCCCCCTGACCTTCCCGTTCAAGCACGCCAAGGATTTGCTCGGCCATTGCACCACCTACGGGTTGTCCATCAGCCAGATGATGCTGACCAATGAAAGCGCCTGGCGCCCGGAAGCGGAAACCCGCGCCGGCTTGCTGAAGATCTGGCAAGTGATGCAGGACTGCGTGGCCGCCGGTTGTCGCAACGAGGGGATTCTGCCCGGCGGCTTGAAGGTCAAGCGCCGCGCTGCGGCCCTGCATCGGCAACTGTGCAAGTACCCTGAATCGGCGCTGCGCGACCCGTTGTCGGTGCTGGACTGGGTCAACCTGTACGCCCTGGCAGTCAACGAAGAAAACGCCAACGGCGGGCGTGTGGTCACCGCGCCCACCAACGGTGCGGCCGGGATCGTGCCGGCGGTGCTGCATTACTACATGCGCTTTATCCCCGGCGCGAACGAGGATGGCGTGGTGCGCTTTCTGCTCACCGCCGCCGCCATCGGCATTTTGTACAAGGAAAACGCCTCGATCTCCGGCGCAGAAGTCGGCTGCCAGGGTGAAGTCGGCGTGGCCTGCTCGATGGCCGCCGGCGCGCTGTGCGAAGTGTTGGGCGGCAGCGTCTCGCAAGTCGAAAACGCCGCCGAGATCGGCATGGAACACAACCTCGGCCTGACCTGTGACCCTATCGGCGGGCTGGTGCAGGTGCCCTGCATCGAACGCAACGCCATGGGCTCGGTCAAGGCCATCAATGCGGTGCGCATGGCCTTGCGCGGTGACGGGCAACACTTCGTCTCCCTCGACAAAGTCATCCGCACCATGCGCCAGACCGGCGCCGACATGAAAAGCAAATACAAGGAAACCGCCCGTGGCGGTTTGGCGGTCAACATTATCGAGTGCTGACGCCGACAAGCGCGCCAGCACGTTTTTCAGGAGCTGAATATGTCCACCGAAACCCTGTTGAAAACCCCGTTGCATGCCCTGCACCTCGAACTGGGCGCCCGCATGGTGCCGTTCGCCGGCTACGACATGCCGGTGCAATACCCGCTCGGCGTGATGAAGGAACACCTGCACACCCGTGACCAGGCCGGGCTGTTCGACGTGTCGCACATGGGCCAGATCCGCCTCACTGGCGCCAATGCCGCCAAGGCCCTGGAGACCCTGGTGCCGGTCGACATCATCGACCTGCCGGTGGGCATGCAGCGCTACGCGATGTTCACCAACGAGCAGGGCGGCATCCTCGACGACCTGATGGTGGCCAACCTGGGTAACGACGAGCTGTTCCTGGTGGTCAACGCCGCCTGCAAGGACCAGGACCTGGCCCACCTGCGCCAGCACATCGGCGACCAGTGCAGCATCGAGCCACTGTTCGAGGCGCGCGCCCTGCTCGCCCTGCAAGGCCCGGCGGCGGTCAAGGTGCTCGCGCGCCTGGCACCGGAAGTCACCGGGATGACCTTCATGCAGTTCGCCTCCCTGCGTTTGTTGGGCGTGGACTGCTACGTCAGCCGCTCCGGCTACACCGGTGAAGACGGCTTCGAGATTTCCGTGCCCGCCGCCAGCGCCGAAAGCCTGGCCCGCAGCCTGCTGGCCGAGACCGAAGTGCAGCCAATCGGCCTGGGCGCCCGTGACTCACTGCGCCTGGAAGCCGGCCTGTGCCTCTACGGCCACGACATGAACACCGAGACCACGCCGATCGAAGCCAGCCTGCTGTGGGCGATTTCCAAGGCCCGCCGCGCCGACGGCCCGCGTGCCGGTGGTTTCCCCGGCGCCGACCGCATCTTCAGCCAGCAGCAGGCCGGAGTGACGCGCAAACGCGTTGGCCTGCTGCCACAAGAGCGCACACCGGTGCGTGAAGGCGCCGAGATCGTCGACGAACACGGCACCGTGGTTGGCAGTGTGTGCAGCGGTGGCTTTGGCCCGACACTGGGCGGTCCGCTGGCCATGGGTTACCTGGACAGTGCATTCGTCGCACTCGACACCCAAGTATTCGCGCTGGTACGTGGGAAAAAAGTGCCACTTCGTGTAAGCAAAATGCCATTTGTGCCACAGCGTTACTATCGTGGCTGATTGACTGTTCCTATAAGTAACGCGGTTGCGTTAACGTGCACTAAACTGTAACGCAACCGCCATAAAACAGTGCATTGACGATAGTCATTGTTATCAGCACCGGCCTATAACAAGTGAACAACTCTATCGAATAAGTCAGATCCCAAATGTTGACCGAAGTGTCATACAGCCAAGCAAAACCAAGGGCTTGCCCGGGGCTTGTTTTTTCTCCAGTAGTTGGCGTAGAGTTTGTTCACTGTGTTTGCATGGGTCGCTTGGAACCTGGACCTGGGCAGTAGCCAAAGTTTGCTACAACCCGTTCGACGTCTCTTACTTTCCTGCAACCCAGCCCAGTACTCTTTCATGTGAAAGGGGCTGTCATTAATTTTTAGCGTCAAGGAAATAAGAAAATGGCTGAACGTCAGAGCGGTACCGTCAAGTGGTTTAACGACGAGAAAGGGTTTGGTTTTATCACTCCAGAAAGCGGTCCGGATCTGTTCGTGCATTTCCGCGCTATTCAGGGCAACGGCTTCAAGAGCCTGAAAGAAGGCCAGAAAGTGACCTTCGTTGCCGTGCAAGGCCAGAAAGGCATGCAGGCTGACGAAGTACAAGCAGAAGCCTGATCCCTGCTGCGACAAAAAGCCCCTGATGGTGACATCAGGGGCTTTTTTATGTGCGTTTGCTCGTAAAATGGCTTTTTTCCCAAGAGAGCCTGCCATGTCCAAACCCTTGCTGAGCCCCCAAGGCGAATTCCCCGCCGTTGGCCTGGGCCGTCGTCTGGCAGCGATGTTCTATGACTTCCTGTTGTGCACGGCGCTGCTGATCGTCACGGCGTTCATCTACAAGCTGGTGTGGATGGCGTTTATCGGCGAAGCCAAGATGCGCACCCTCACCGAGTCCGGCGCGCTGGATGGGGATCCGTTGCTGTCGACGATTCTGTTTTTTGTGCTGTTCGGTTTTTTTGCCAAGTTCTGGACCCATTCGGGGCAGACGCTGGGCATGCAGGTGTGGGGTGTGCGCGTGCAGAACGCCGACGGCTCACGCATCAGCCTGTGGCAGGCGCTGCTGCGCTTTGTGGTGTCGATTGCGTCGTGGTTGTGCGTGGGGCTGGGGTTTATCTGGTCGGTGTTCGACAAGCGCAAGCGCAGCTGGCATGACATCTATTCCGACACCCAACTGGTGCAGATTCCGAAGAAAAAGAAGTAATCCGCAACGACGAAAATCAAATGTGGGCGCTGGCTTGCCTGCGATGCAAGCGCCTCGGTTTATCCAGCAGACCGAGGTGATGCTATCGCAGGCAAGCCAGCTCCCACATTTTTAACCGTGCCAGCTCAAGATCAGGCGTTGCCGGCCAGTTTCAGGCGCGCGGCCTGGGTGAAGTCCAGCATGCGCTTGAGCGGGCGCACGGCGTGGGGGATCACCGAAGGCTCGACGAAGATCTCGTTACTGCCCTCACGCAGGCATTGCAGGGTGCGCTCCAGCGTGTTCATCGCCATCCATGGGCAGTGCGCGCAGCTGCGGCACGCCGCGCCATTACCGGCGGTTGGCGCTTCGACAAAGACCTTGTCCGGGCACAGCTGCTGCATCTTGTAGAAGATGCCGCGATCGGTCGCCACGATAAACGTCTTGTTCGGCAAACGCTGGGCCGCCGCGATCAACTGGCTGGTGGACCCCACGGCATCGGCCAATTCGATCACTGACGTCGGCGACTCCGGGTGCACCAGGATCGCTGCGTCCGGGTACAACGCCTTCATGTCTTCCAGTTGCTTGGACTTGAACTCTTCGTGGACGATGCAGGCACCGTCCCACAGCAACATGTCGGCCCCGGTCTGGCGCTGGATATAGGTGCCCAGGTGTTTGTCCGGGCCCCAGATAATGGTTTCGCCGTTGTCCATCAGGCTTTCGACGATTTCCAGCGCGCAGCTGGACGTCACCACCCAATCGGCACGCGCCTTGACCGCCGCCGAGGTGTTGGCATACACCACCACGGTCCGCTCGGGGTGCTGGTCGCAGAACGCCGAAAACTCATCCACCGGGCAACCGAGGTCCAGGGAGCACGTGGCTTCCAGGGTCGGCATCAGGATGCGTTTTTCCGGCGTGAGGATTTTCGCGGTCTCGCCCATGAAACGCACGCCGGCGACCAATACGGTCTTGGCCGGGTGAGCGGCGCCGAAGCGCGCCATTTCCAGGGAATCGGAGACACAGCCACCGGTTTCTTCGGCCAGGGCCTGAATCACCGGGTCGCAGTAGAAGTGGGCAACCAGCACCGCGTCCTGAGCCTTGAGCTCGGCGGCGATGGCGGCACGCAGGCTCGCCTCCTCATCGGCGCTGAGGGCTTTAGGCTGCTTGGCGTCGAGGTGGGCTTGAACCAGTAGGCGTTCGGAAATTTGCGTCATGTTCGCAAGACCTGCAGGCGCAGTTGCGCGAAAGTCGAGTGTACCACCGGCTCTGGAACCCTACGGGCGCCGCCGGACGAAGTGATTGTGTTCATCAAGCACGGGTGAAGCTGCGCAAGGCTACAGAATATCGAATGGATTCAAAAGCCTAATCTGGGGCGGGAATGACGACGCGATTCACCTCCAGCACACGAGCCGGCAAGCCGGCTCGTGCACAAGGATCAGCGAACGAGGGCGGAAGGATCGTTCTGCAGCAGAACCGAGGCCTGCATGTTGGCCAGGGCGTCCTTTAACGTGGACTCTTCCAGGGCGTCCTTGGATTTTTTGCTTTCCTTGGCCGCGTACTCCAGCAGCACCAGGTAGTCACGCTGGACAGTGGCTGCCTTCGGCACGTTGGTCTCATCCACGAGCTTGCCCATCACGTATTGCTGCGTGCGGGTGTTCTGGCTGGCCGTTTGCGAGACCGAGGCGTTGGTCAGCAGGCCATCCTTGTAGGCGATGTTGGCAGAGCTGCGGGCCTTATCATCCACCTGTATATAGAGATAATTCTGCGAGTTTGGATCGCCGCTCAGCTCAGGCGCCTTCCCACCCTTGAGCCCCTTGTGGAAGCTGGCGGAAAGACTCGATTGCTGGTCTTGGCTCACGCTGCGGTCCAGCGCGCTTTTGCCGCCGACGCGGGTCTTCTGCGACACGTCATAGGCGAAGCTGTCGACTTCAGAGGGGCGCATCGGGTTAGACGAATCGACCGCCTGCTTGATCGACGCCTTGAAGTCCGCCAGGCCCGTCAACAGGCCCTGGTCCGTCGGGTTGCGGGTCAGCGCCTCGGGGAGACTCGCGCCCTGTGGATAGTTGCTGTTCAGGGCGCTGAAGGCGTCTTTGAACTGGGTCATCAGCTCGGCCTTGGCGCTGCCACGTTCCTGGGCACGGTCAAACTGGGCCAGGTAGCTTTTCAGCGCCTTGGCCTGTTGCTGCGCATTGCCAAGGATCGAGGCGTTTTTCAGGTCGACGCTCAAGTTGAGCTCGCCGCTCAGGCTGCTCATGCGCGTAGTACGGCTCTGGCTGTCGGCGTGAAAGGCCAGTTTCAGGTCAGGCCCGTTCAGCGTCTTGAGCGTGGTGTTGAGGTCCACCGACGCCAATACTTTGCTGTCAAATTGGGTCAGGTTGCCCAGGTCGAGTTTCGGCGGAACAGCGGTGAGCCCATCCACCGCAGCCTGGAAGGCACTGCCCAGTTGGCCGACCGCCTTGAGTTCGTCGGCGCTCAGAGCACCGCCTTCGACGTTGGCCTGCACACCCAGGCCATCTTTCTGGCTGGACAGGCTGAAGGTCACGGTCTTGCCGCTGGCCGTCTTGATACTGAGGCTGACCAGGTTGTCGGCTTTGCTGTGCAGCAAAGTTTGATCCGTCTTGATCTCGCCGGCGCTGTCCGCTCGATCGGCGCTCGCGTAGAGCACGGACTGAGAAATGCCCGCGCCATTCTTGGCGAACTGCTCAACCAGGCTGGCGCCCAGGCCATTGAAACGGTTGGCAGTGGACGGCGAATTGAAGTTGGTATTGATCGCGCGGCTGAGTGTGTCCTGACTGTCACTTTCCCAGGCACGCACAATGTCCTGGCCCGGCAATTGCCCGCGGCGGGAATAGGTATCGGCAAGGGTGTCGGACACGACGTTGCCCAAGCTGACCACCGACGAAGGTCGTGTGCTGACAATGCTGCTCTGCGGCGGCGTGACGGGTGACGGTTCCACTGGCCGAATCGGCAGCGAATTAGCGGAACTGATAGGTAACAGCGTACTCATGACGATCCCTGTCTGCGAATGTTTACCCTCTGATTTAAGCAAAGACGCAGGATGATTGACAGGGACAGCGGGGAAATTAGTAGCAAAGAGCCACGACGTTAATCTGACTCTTTGCTGTCTGGCGCGGATTAAAAGCGGTAAGTCACTGAACCGCCGAACCCGTTGGCGCTGTTTTCATACTTGGCGTCGTAGGTCAGGCCCAGTGCAGGTTGGGTCTGACGAACCTTGATCGGCTCTTCCTTCAAGTAGGAATACGCCACATCGAAAGTCAGGTTGTCGACTGGCGTCCAACCGGCCCCCAGGCTGAAAACCGTACGGTCCCCTGTAGGAATGCGTACGGAGCGGTCGGTGTTGTTGGTCGGGGTCTGGTCAACCGAGAACCCGGTGCGCAATACCAGTTGCTTGTTGACGCGATACGCCGCGCCGATCGCATGGGACCAGGTGTCGTGCCAATGCTGCTGTTCGGTGATGGAGTCCAGGCCGGCGAGCTCACTGGTGATGTCCGATACACCGGTATTGTTGACGGTGATTTTCTTCAACTGGCTCCAGCGGGTGTAGGTGCTCCCCACATACAGGGTCCAGTCATCCGTCAGTTGGTGAGTGACCGAGAAATCCACGGACGACGGCGTGGTGACGTTCAGCTTGGCGTCATAACGCTGCGAACCGCCGTCCAACAGATCAGAGAGCACGCCCGAGGCATTGGTATGGCCACTCAGGTGGTAGACGACTTGCGAGTGGTAGGTCACGCCGACGCGGGTAGAGTCCAGCGCCTGCACCAGGATACCGGCGTTGAAACCTGTCGCAGTGTCGTCACCCTTGATCTTGACCGCCTCGGTGCCCAGGCCAAACGCTGGAACTTTGGAGTCGAGTTCGCCGTTGATTTTGTTGAACGTCGGCCCGAAACCCACCGAGACCTTGTCATTGAATGCGTAGCTGACCGTCGGCTGTACGGTGATGACCTGGACCTTGCTCTTGTTGCCGAAGGCGTTGCCCTGGAAGCTGTGTTCGTAATCGGTCACCAGGCCAAACGGCGCGTAGATCCCGAGGCCGAATGCCCAGTGTTCATCGATCGGCGTGACCAGGTAGCCCATCGGCACGGCAATCCCAGGGACCATATCGCCTTTGTTGGTACCCGGGTTGTCGGCACCGCCTTGGCTCGAGCTGGCATCCTTGATGTTCGTCTTGGCATCGAGGTAGGTCGCCCCGATGCTCACTTCATTCTGTTTGAGGCGGGACATGCCGGCCGGGTTGCCGAACACCGTACTGGCGTCGTCGGCAGAGGAGGAACGACCGGCGTAGCCCGTGCCCATTGAACTGATGCTTTGTTCGTTGAGCGCGAAACCACCGGCGAACAGCGGGGTGGAGGCAAGTGAAACGGCGAGCGCCAAGGCGCCTTTAAGAGTTTTGTTATTCATTATTAGGACTCGAATTATGGGGCAGCGACGAGGAAGCTACCAACGTTCGAGCGAGCGGTTTATGAAGAGTTTTTCATCTGCTGGATTGTCAGACAATCTTAGGTATTTCAAAGACTTTGGTCGATTTTTCGCGTCTGTTTCTGACCTCACGACCCGAATCTGACCCACCGGTTCCGGGCAGCCAACGCGGGCCATTGGCTGCCCGGCAACCTTATGGATTCCAGTATTTGTTCGCCGCCGCAATCGTCGCAAATTCGGTGGCTACCACCTGGCCAATGCTGATCAGCATGGCCGCGTCATTGGCGTACACATCGCGCAACCGGCCACGTACCGCCTCGTCGGGCTGCGTGGCCTTGATGGCCCGTTCGCGCCCTTCTTCAGGCGTCGCGGTGATCAGGGAATTGTTCGGTATCAAACTCATCAGGGTGTGCCTTTTTATAGGTGCATGCACCGTGGATCAGCTTTCGCCACGCCACGGCCGAGGACGGAGGGGTCATGGTGCGCAACTTCACCTGCCCGGTGGGCAGCGTGGTGCGCGAGGAGCAGTGCGTGGGCGATGGCGGGCTTCTTTTCCGAGGCGACAGGCCGTCCGGCCACAGAACAGTGCTTGCGCGAAGATCGGCTGATCTGCGAGTACTTTATCGAGCAGATACCCACAGCGTGCCCCTGAAGTCGCGGAGGGTGCAGCGCGAGCCTGCGCGCCTTTGTACCTGGCGGTTGTGAAGGCGCGCCGCCAAGGTTAATATTGAGAATAATTCCCATTAGTCCGTTCGGGTACTGAACCCGACGACGGAGTGCGCTTGCGTCATGCCCATCTCTCCAGATCTGTCCAATGTCGGCTGGCTCTACCAAGAGCATCACGGTTGGGTGCGCGCCTGGCTGAACAAGAAGCTGGGTAATTCGAGTGATGCCGCCGAGTTGGCGCATGATGTATTCGTGCGATTGCTGAGCAAGCCCAAGGCGTTTGACAGTGAAGGCCATGCACGTGCTTACCTCAGCGCCATGTCGCGGCATGTCTGCGTGGACTTCTGGCGGCGCCAACGGGTTGAACGCGCGTGGCTGGAGGTGCTGTCCAGTCGCCCAGAGCATTGCATGCCATCGGAAGAGCACCGTGCGATGGTGCTCGAGGCCCTGCAACAGGTCCAGGCCATGTTGGAACGCTTGCCGTCGAAAGTAGCCGAGGCATTCCTGCTCGCGCAACTGCAGGGGTTGAGTTACCAGGCCATCGGTGAGCGACTGGGTGTCAGCGCGCGGACCGTCACCCATTACATGGCCAAGGCCATGTTTCAGTGCCTGCTGCTCGAAGCAGAACTGGACGAGGCCCTGAGCTGAATCATGCCCGTGTCCAAGCCCGATCATCACACGCTGCAGGAAGCCGCCGACTGGTTCGCCCGCCTGAGTAGCGCGCCCAACGATGCTGCGCAGCTGGAAGCCTGGCAACGTTGGTTGGCGCGCAGTGACAGTCATCAGCAGGCCTGGCGCTACGTGGAGCGGGTCAGCCAGCGCTTCGCGTCGCTGCAGGGTGATGCCGATACCGCCAGCCGCACCTTGCAATCACTGCAACATTCGCCCCGGTCCCGCCGCCAGGTGCTGCGCAGCTTGTCGATCATCAGCGGCGGGCTGCTGCTGGGAGGACTGGCCTGGCGCCATGGCGCATTGACCGAGCAACTGCTGGCCTGGCAGGCCGGCTATCGCACCGTCACCGGGCAAATCCTCGAACGCCGCCTGGCCGATGGCTCGCGTATCTGGCTCAACAGCGCCACCGCGCTGGACGTTGATATGAATAAAGGGCAACGCAACATCCGCTTATATCAGGGTGAGGTAATGATCGCGACCGCGGCCGACGCTCGCCCGTTTGTAGTGACGACCGCCCAGGGCAGCCTTACCCCACTGGGCACTCGATTCAGCGTGCGTGAGCAGGCATCACGCACTCAACTCAATGTGTATGAAGGGGCGGTGCAGGCGCGGTGCATCGACACGCCCCAGGTACGTGTGGCCGCGGCTGGCGAACGCCTGTGGTTCGATACGCAGCGCATCAGCGAAACAACACCGGCGCAGCTTGAACGCCAAGCCTGGACGCGCGGGGTGTTGCCGGCAGAAGACATGCCGCTGGAGGAATTTATTCACGAATTGGCCAACTATCGCCGTGGGCACCTGGGCGTCGACCCGCGTGTCGCCCAGTTACGCGTGATGGGCACATTTCCCCTGCACGACACCGACCAGGCCCTGGCGATGCTCGAAGGCGTGTTGCCGGTTCGTATCGAACAGACCTTTGCGGGCTGGACGACGGTGAAGCCTCGCTAATTTTTTCCGACGCCACTTCCTGATTTTAATTCTCATTCGATTTAGCTAGTGACATGGCCGCGAGCCACCTCTACAAGGACCCTCAAGATGTCACTCAGCCCTCATCTTCCGCTGCATCTTTTCGCCTGCTCGGCCGCCCTCGCCCTGGCCAGCGTCAGCCCCATCGCCTGGGCCGAGGAGCAACATTACGAAATCGCCGCCGGGCCATTGGCGACCCAATTGAACCTGCTCTCAGCCCAGGCTGGTATTTACCTGGCTGCCGATGCCGCACTGACGGCCGGAAAAACCAGCCATGCCCTCAGCGGCAACTACTCCATCGAGCAGGCCTTGCAGATATTGCTGCTGAACACGGGCCTCACTGCGGTGCAGTTGGGCGGCCAACGCTACCAATTGCAGGCAGCGCCCAGCGAGGCCTCACGACTGGAGTTGAGCAGCACGACCATCTCCGGCAAGGCCCCCGGCTCGACCACTGAAGGCACCGGTTCCTACACCGCCTACTCCTCCAGCAGCTCGACCCGGCTTAACCTGACCCAGAAGCAAACCCCGCAATCGGTCACAGTGATGACCCGCCAGCGCCTGGACGACCAGAAACTCAACAACCTGACGGACGTGCTTGAAGCCAGCCCCGGCATCGCGGTGACTCGCGCGGGCCTGGGCACCGAGAATGACAGCTACTGGTCCCGGGGTTTCCAGATCCAGAACTTCGAGATTGACGGCGTGCCCACCTCCACGCGCATGGACAATTACACTCAAAGCACCGCGATGTACGACCGGGTAGAGATCGTACGCGGCGCTACCGGCCTGATCAGTGGGATGGGCAACCCCTCGGCGACGATCAACCTGATCCGTAAACGCCCGACAGCGCAGGCCCAGGTCAGCCTCACTGCAGAAGCCGGCAGTTGGGACCGCTATGGCACGGGGGTTGATGTTTCCGGCCCACTGACTGAAACCGGCACTGTTCGCGGCCGGCTGGTGGTGGACTACAAGACCGAGCAGGCCTGGATCGACCGCTTCAAGCAAGACTCGCAATTGATCTACGGCATCACCGAGTTCGACCTCAGCGATTCAACCCTGTTGACCGCAGGCTTCAGCTACCAGAAGACCCAAGTTGATTCGCCCCTGCGCGGCGGCTACCAGACGCTGTTCAGCAACGGCGAGAAAACCCATGCCCAACGCTCGCTCAATACCGCACCGAAATGGTCCTACAACGATCACGACCAGACCAACTACTTCACCTCCATCGAGCATCAATTCGATAACGGCTGGAGCGGCAAGATCGAGTACGGCCACACTGAGAACAAGTTCGACGAGTTTTTCTCCTTTACCATCGGCAGCCTCGACCAGGCCACTGGTTCGGGTGGCACCCTGCTGCCTGTACGTTGGTCGGGCACACCACGCCAGGACAACCTGGACGCCTACCTCACCGGCCCGTTCTCGGCATTCGGCCGTGAACACGAGCTGATCACCGGCATTACCGCGACCGACTACGAAGAACACACCCCCAACTACGGGGATTGGCTACGCGACTATGGCTTCCAGGTGCCGGACTACCGCACCTGGAACGGCGACTCGCCAAAGCCGGCGACGCCGGTACTCGGCAAGGGCAGCATCCGCGAGAAGCAATATGCCGCCTACCTGACATCACGCCTGCACATCACTGACGACTTGAGCCTGATCCTCGGTGGGCGCTTGACCGACTGGAAGCGTGACACCGACACCAACGTGTATGGCGAAGGCACCTCCTCGGTCAAGGAACGCGAAACAGGCGTCTTTATTCCCTATGCCGGCGTGGTCTACGACCTGGATGAAAATTGGGCGTTGTATGCCAGCTACACCAAGATCTTCAATCCGCAGGCGTCCTACGTGCGCGACATCAACCGCAAGGCCTTGCCGCCCCTGGAGGGCAAAGGCTATGAAGTGGGGATCAAGGGCAGCTTCTACGACGAACAGTTGAACGCCAGCCTGGCACTTTTCCAACTCGAACAGGACAACCTCGCTGTCTGGCAATCGGATACCCAGGCCTACCGCATCGAGCAAAGCGCCAAGACCCAAGGGGTCGAGTTGGAAATCAATGGTGAATTGGCCGAAGGCTGGCAGGCATCCGCCGGCTATGCCTACAGCGTCACCACCGATGCGGACGACAAACGCATCGTCACCACCCTGCCTCGGCATATGTTCAAGACGTTCACCTCATATCGCTTGCCAGGCATGCTGGATAAAGTGACGGTGGGTGGCGGGTTCAATTGGCAGACCAAGACCGGCGAAGATTTGCACTATTACCAGCAGGGCAGCTACGCCGTGGCCAACCTGATGGCGCGTTACGACCTCTCGAGAAACCTCAGTGCCACCGTCAACCTGAACAACGTGTTCGACCGCGAGTACTACGCGCGCGTTTATTCAGAAGGGATGTATGGCGCGCCGCGTAATGTCATGACCAGCCTGAAGTACAACTTCTAAGGCGCTGGCCCTCGCCTGTTAGCCAGGCGAGGGCTGTGCATAAGGTGGACTGCGAGAGAATGGGTTTCTTGCGGGCAAAAAAAAACCCGGAAATCCTCACTTGCGTGGGCCTTCCGGATTTTCTAAACCGCCAAAAATGGTGGGTCGTGTGGGATTCGAACCTACGACCAATTGGTTAAAAGCCAACTGCTCTACCAACTGAGCTAACGACCCGCTGTGTGGTGGCGCGTATAATACTGATTTCTAAGGATTATTCAACACCTTATTTGAAATAAATCAGAAATAACGCGTTGGGTCCGCAATTCCGGCCGCTTGGAAGCCTTCTGCGCGCAGTCGGCAGCTGTCACATTTCCCACAAGCACGGCCGTCATCGTCTGCCTGATAGCAGGAAACAGTCAGCGAATAATCTACGCCAAGTCCTACACCAGCCTTCACAATATCGGCCTTGCTGAGGTTTTGCAGCGGCGCGAGGATACGGAATCCCTGCCCTTCTACCCCGGCTTTGGTCGCCAGGTTGGCCATGCGCTCGAACGACTCGACGAACTCTGGGCGACAGTCCGGGTAGCCGGAATAATCCACGGCGTTGACGCCGATAAAGATGTCGCGGGCGTTCAGCACTTCAGCCCAACCCAGGGCCAGGGACAGGAACACGGTGTTGCGTGCTGGCACATAAGTCACCGGAATGCCTTCGCTCGGTGCTTCTGGCACATCAATGCTGCTGTCGGTCAAGGCCGAGCCGCCGATGCCATTGAGGTTCAGGCCGATCACCTTGTGCTCGGCAACCCCCATGTCCCGCGCGACACGCGCAGCGGCGTTCAACTCGGCGCGATGGCGCTGGCCGTAGTCAAAGCTCATGGTGTAGCAGGTGTAACCTTCAGCCTGCGCCATTGCCACCACCGTGGCGGAGTCGAGGCCGCCGGAAAGCAGGATTACCGCGCGTTTTTGATCCATGGTGTGTTCAGTCATATCAGCGTCCTGGCTCGTCGTTCCAAAGGTATTTATGCAACTGCAATTGCAGGCGCACCGGTAGATTGTCCGCAACCACCCAATCGGCGAGGTCACGCGCATTCAAGTCATGGTGGCTGGGGGAGAACAGCACCTCGCCCGCGCGACGGTCCAGGCCATACTGGATCAGCTTGGAGTTCGCCCAGTCGTAATCTTCACGGGAGCAGATGACGAACTTGACCTGGTCGTTGGCCGTCAGCAGATCGATGTTCTCATAGCGGTTGCGGTGCGCTTCCTTGGAGCCTGGGGTCTTCAGGTCGACCACGCGGCTCACGCGCGGGTCCACCGCAGAGATATCCAAGGCGCCACTGGTTTCCAGGGACACCTCGTAACCGGCATCACACAGCTGTTTGAGCAACGGGATGGCATTGGGTTGCGCCAGCGGCTCGCCGCCCGTCACGCAGACGTAGCGCGGCCGGTAACCGGCAACCTGCTCAAGGATGTCTTCGAGGGTGCGCACCGTACCGCCACTGAAGGCGTAGGCGCTGTCACAGTATTGGCAACGCAACGGGCAACCGGTCAGCCGCACAAAGACTGTGGGCAGGCCAGCGGTGCGCGTTTCACCCTGCAACGAGTAAAAAACTTCGGTGATACGTAATGTGTCTTGCATAGTCGCCACGGGCGTAACAGCTAAACAGGCTGTCCGCCTCCGTCAGGCACTTCAAGGGACCCCGCCAACGCGCAGCCCCCAAAAAGCGTGTTTCATAAAAGGGCGTGGATTCTAACGAAAAAACCCGCGACAGGCGCGGGTTTCTTCTAAACGGACAGCATCGCTTACAAGCGTTGCAGATCCCGTTGCGCCAACTGGGCAGCGGAAGTCCCCGGATACTGGGCGACAACCTGCTGCAGAATGCCTTTGACCTTGTCGGTATGACCCAGGCGGCGTTCTACGTCGGCGAGTTTATACAGCGAATCAGGCACCTTGGCGTGCTTGGGGTACAGTTGGCTGACCTTGGCAAATGCCTGGCCGGCGCCCTGCAGATCACCTTTGGCCAGGTTGACCTCACCCAACCAGTATTGGGCATTGCCCGCGTACTGGCTGTTCGGATACTTGCGCAGGAATGCGCTAAAGGCCTGGCTGGCCTTATCGAAATCCTTGGCTTTGATCAGGTCGAAAGCGGCATCGTAATACAGCTTTTCCTTGGCCGGATCACCCGGTTCGCTGCTGGCGGCAGGGGCGGCAGGGGCGGCAGCCGCAGCCCCTGCTGCTGCACCACCGGCAGCAGCGCTTGGCGCGCCACCGGTAGAAGAATTATCAGGAGTAGCGGCAGGTGTAACGCCGGCTCCTATACGTCGGTCAAGATCCTGGTAACGCTCCAGGCCTTCTTGCTTCAGCTGGTTCACTTGATTTTGCAGTACTTCAATCGTGCCTTGCTGCTGCGACAATTGATCCTGCATGCGTTGCAGCTGGTTGAACAGTTCGCCCTGTGCCGAGGGAGCGGACGTAGCCGCTCCCCCCGCATAGGCGCCGTTCGTGCCATAACCTGCTGGCGGATAGCTGCTCCCGCTATTGTTATAGCCAGAGTTGCTATCTTCCACAGGAACCGCAGCCCACACCGCAAGCGGGGCGAGGCTGAGAGCCAATACAGTTAGAGCACGACGGCACGTTCGCATGACGAATTACTTACGCAGTTCGACGCGACGGTTTTGAGCCCAGGACTGCTCGTCGTGGCCAGTAGCAACTGGACGCTCTTTACCGTAGGAAACCAGTTCCAGTTGGCCTGGAGCAACACCTTGCAGTACCAGGTAGCGCTGAACGGCTTTCGCACGACGCTCGCCCAGTGCCATGTTGTACTCACGAGTACCACGTTCGTCGGTGTTACCTTCCAGAACAACGCGAGCGCCGTTAGCTTTCAGGTCCTTCGCGTGAACGTCCAGAGCGCGCATGGCTTCTGGCTTCAGGTCCGAACTGTCGTATTCGAAGTAGAAAGTGGTGATAGCGCGCAGAGCAGCTTCTTCGCTCAGGGAGCCGTCAACTGCACCAGTGTTAGCGCCGTAACCAGCGTTTGGATCAACAGCTGCGCCTTCACCGGCATTGTCGCCGCCTTTAGACGAGCAACCAACGGCTACGGACAGAGCCAGAGCCAGAGCAGCAAACTTACCAAACTTCAGCATTTCCATCGTGAAACTCCTAATGAACCCCAGTGTGTTAAGTACTTCTTTTTGTAGCGCCGCGTCAGTTCAGGTAAGGGGACCAGGACGGTTCTCTGACTTCGCCTTGAGCGGTAGGAAGCGGGAGCCTTACGCGTCCATTAATGGACACGAGCATCAAGACTCCCCGGCCCTGCTGGCGGGTGGCGTAGATTACCATGGTGCCGTTGGGCGCAACAGTAGCTGACTCATCAAGGTTGGTATCCGTGAGGATTTTTACCGTTCCACGCTGCAAATCCTGGGCCGCAACCCGGAAATTAGTGAAACCATCCTGACGGTGAATCATCACCAACGTCTTTTCATCAGCCGAAAGCTTCGGATTGGCATTGTAGTTACCAATAAAAGTAACCCGCTCTGCACCACCACCATTCACGTTCGCCTTATAGACCTGTGGCTTGCCGCCGCGGTCAGAGGTGAAGTAGATGGTTGAACCATCCTTGCCCCAGAACGGTTCGGTATTGATACCCGGGCCGCTGGTTGCGCGAGTGATCTGGCGCGAAGCCATGTTCATCACGTAGATATCCGGGTTGCCGTCCTTGGACAGCACGAACGCCAGGCGCGAACCATCCGGCGACCAGGCCGGTGCACCGTTGAGGCCTTCGAAGTTGGTGATCTGCTCACGACGGCCAGTATCAATGTGCTGGACGAAGATACGCGGACGCTTCTGTTCGAAAGACACGTAGGCGATACGCTTGCCATCCGGCGCGAAGCGCGGCGACAGGATAGGCTCACGCGATTGCAGCAGGGTCACGGCGCGTGCACCGTCGTAGTCCGAGCGCTGCAAAGTGTAACGAGTGTTGTCTACGGAGAAACGCTCAGCCGTGACATACAACAGGCGCGTCGAGAACGCCCCCTTGATGCCGGTGAGTTTTTCAAACGACTGGTCCGAGATGTAGTGGGCCATGTCGCGCAGCTGTTCGGCAGTCCCCGAAACGCTGCCGGTCAAGACCTGCTGCTCAGTGGCCACGTTGAACAACGTGTACTGGATCTGCAGGCGACCACCCGCCGGAACGATGTTGCCGACCATCAGGTACTGGGCGCCGACGGCTTTCCAGTCACGGAAGATGACTTCGCTGGCCTGGGTAGGCTGGCTGATCATGTTGCCTTTCGGAATCGGCGCGTAGTAACCGGAATTGCGCAGGTCATCGCTGACGATCTGGGCCATGTCGTCCGGCAGCACGCTGCCGCCCTGCCAACCGAACGGTACGACTGCGATCGGGGTGGCCCGATCGCTACCGCTGGTGACCAGGATGTTCTTTTCATCCGCCGCCGCTATCCCTGCCATACAGCAAATAACGACAAGCATTCCTCGAAGAAGGTTTCTCACAAGGCTAGATCCTCAGGTGTGAATGTCATCTTGAATGAACGATAGGGAGCGAAGTCGCTTGGTTTCATTCCCTGCATCTCGGTCAACCGGCCAATGTTCTTGACCGCGGCAACCGCCGAACTGTCGAACGAACCGTCACCACTGGACTTGGCCACGCTGACCGAAGTCACCGTACCGTCCGGCAACATGCCGATCTGCAGCACTACTGTCATGCCTTTGCGTGCCGAAGGTGGACGGGTCCAGCCTTCTGCTGCGCGTGCCCGAATCAGGTCGTCGAAACTGCCCGCGACTTCATCGCCACGCTCATCGGCCAAGGCTTGCTGACGCTGCGGCGTGTCGGAGAGCAAATCTGCCAAGGCCTGGGCCTTTTTCTCTTCGGCGGATTTACGCGCTGCTTCCTGGGCCTTTTTCTTGGTGGCATCGGCGGCAGCTTTCTTCTTCGCGTCGTCGGCGATTTTCTTCTTCGCCTCGTCTGCTTCAGCTTTTTTCTTGGCGTCTTCGGCGGCTTTCTTCTTCGCGTCTTCGACTATCTTTTTCTTGGCGTCTTCAGCGGCCTTTTTCTTGGCCTCTTCTTCGGCAGCTTTCTTCGCTTCGTCTTCGGCTTTCTTCTTGGCTATATCAGCCAATTGTTTCTCTTCGGCCTTTTTCGCGTCGGCAGCTTTCTCGGCTTTCTTGGCTTCATCAGCCTTTTTCGCCTCGTCGGCCTTCTTCGCTTCGTCAGCCTTTTTCGATTCCTCGGCCTTTTGAGCCGCCTCTTCTTTCTTTTGTTCCGCAGCAGCCTTCACCGCTTCCTGCTCGACCTTCTTCTGTTCCATCTGTTCGACTTCAGTCTGGCGCGCAGCCGACTTCTGGGCCTCACCCGCAATCTTCTGATTGGTCTGGGTGGTGGCCTGGCTTTTCGATTTCAGCTGATACAGGGTCGCCTGCACGATCGGCTTGGCTGGCGGCAGATCCGGGGTCATGGCAAAGCTGACGAACAGCATGCCAAACACCAGGACGTGCAGGGCAATTGCCCAGACGCTAGGCCAGAAGAAGCTTTCCGAGGCGGACGGCTCTCGCTGTTGCTGCATCAGGGCGCCTCGGTAATCAAGCCAACGTTGCCGACGCCGGCCTTCTGCAGCCCGCCCATGGCGCCCATGACAGAGCCGTAGTCGACCGACTTGTCACCCCGGATGAACACCTGGGTGTGCTTGCCGCCTTCGTTGCCGGAGCGAATGATCTTGGTCACCGCATCGGTCATCGCCGGCAGGGTCAAGGCCTTGTCTTGCTGTTTCTGAGTGTCGACTTCGCTGCCAAGGTTCCAGTAATAGGTCTTGTCAGCCTTGATCGAAATGGTCAGGACCTGTGTGTTGTTGTCTTGCGGCAAGGCTTCACTGGAAACCTTGGGCAGATCAACCTTCACGCCCTGGTTGAGCATCGGCGCGGTCACCATGAAGATGACCAGCAGCACCAGCATCACGTCGATGTAGGGCACTACGTTCATCTCGGCGACCGGCTTGCGCTTTTTGCGAGCTCGAGCGATTAAAGCCATTGGGAATTACCTGCTTATTCTTCGCTGGTGTGCACTTTACGGTGCAGGATCGCCTGGAATTCATCGGCGAAGGTGTAGTAACGGCCGATCAACGTTTCGCTGGTGGCAGCAAAGCGGTTGTAGGCGATTACTGCGGGGATAGCGGCGAACAGGCCGATCGCGGTGGCGATCAGGGCTTCGGCAATACCTGGGGCCACGGTGGCCAGGGTCGCTTGCTGGGCCTGGGCCAGGCCACGGAAGGAGTTCATGATCCCCCACACGGTACCGAACAGGCCGATGTACGGGCTGACCGAACCGACGGTGGCGAGGAACGGCAGGCTCTGCTCCAGCTTCTCTTCTTCACGGGAGATGGCCACGCGCATGGCACGGGCCACGCCTTCCATCACGGCTTCCGGATCAACACCCGGCTGCTGGCGCAGGCGCGAGAACTCCTTGAAACCGGCACGGAAAATCTGCTCCACGCCCGAATCCGGGTCCGGGTTGCTGCCGGCCTGGCGGTACAGCTTGGACAGGTCGATACCCGACCAGAAGCGCTCTTCGAAGCTCTCCAGGGCACGTCGACCGGCGCGCAGCAGGTTGCTGCGCTGAAAAATCATGACCCAAGAGGTAACCGATGCGGCTACCAGGGTCAGCATGACCAGTTGAACCACAACACTGGCATTGCTGACCAGGCTCCACATGGAGGAATGGTCGACGACGGTAGGTTCCACGCTAAATCTCCTGCTTTGATTGTTTACCCGCGCCGCTCACGGCGGCAAAGGCCGCACGTAGAGTTTCGGGAATGGCCCGAGGTTTCAAACTGTTGGTGCGCACACACGCCACCAGGAACTGCCCCTCACAGAGCAGCGTTGCATCCGTTGCCCGCCTGACCTGTTGCTTGAAACGCAGGCTGGCACGGTTCAATTCGATTACTTCAGCGCTGACCAGCAGTTCATCGTCCAACCGCGCCGGCGCGTGATACCGCGCCTCGCTGGAATGCACGACGAACAACAGGTCCTCCCCTGCCAGCTCGGATTGGGCAAAGCCCAGCTCCCGTAGCCGCTCGGTTCGAGCCCGCTCCATGAACTTGAGGTAATTGACGTAATACACGATGCCGCCAGCATCGGTGTCCTCGTAATAAACGCGACAGCGATGTGCGAACGACTGATCCCCGTTTTGCGCGCGCATACTCTAGTGCTTACTCCTCAGGTTGCCAATCCGGCTGGGCAACTGTTTTTTCATCCACCGAAACATTTCCAGTGACTGAATGACGACGCCAGCCACTAGGACAGCACAAACATCGAATAAATCGACTTGCGTGAAGCTTTTAATCGTCCACTGCATCGAGGAATTCGTCTACCACAGGCATCTCACCCAATCGTGACGGAATGTTTAACCCGAAGTGCAGATACGCATGCCGCGTCACCACCCGGCCCCTTGGCGTACGCATGATGTAGCCCTGCTGGATCAGGTACGGCTCCAGCACATCCTCGATGGTGTGGCGCTCTTCACTGATGGCCGCCGCCAGGCTGTCGACCCCCACCGGGCCACCGTCGAACTTCTCGATCATGGTCAAGAGTAGACGCCGGTCCTGGTGATCGAAGCCATGCTCGTCGACATCCAGCAGGTTCAAGGCCAGGTCGGCCACGGCCTTGGTGATATGCCCCTTGGCCCGCACTTCGGCAAAGTCACGCACGCGGCGCAGCAGGCGGTTGGCGATCCGTGGCGTGCCGCGGGCCCTGCGGGCGATTTCAAACGCGCCTTCCGGGTCCAGGGGCAGGCCGAGAATGCTCGCCGAACGGCTGACAATGGTCGCCAGGTCTGCGGTGCTATAGAACTCCAGACGTTGAACAATGCCGAAACGGTCTCGCAGCGGGTTGGTCAGCATCCCGGCACGGGTGGTCGCGCCGACCAGTGTGAACGGCGGCAGGTCGAGCTTGATCGAGCGAGCTGCCGGGCCTTCGCCGATCATGATGTCGAGCTGGAAGTCCTCCATCGCGGGGTACAGCACTTCCTCGACGATCGGCGACAGCCGGTGAATCTCGTCGATGAACAGCACATCGTGGGGCTCAAGATTGGTCAGCAATGCCGCCAGGTCGCCTGGGCGCTCCAGCACCGGGCCGGAGGTGGACTTGATCGACACGCCCATTTCCTGGGCAATGATGTTGGCCAGGGTGGTCTTGCCGAGCCCCGGCGGGCCGAAGATCAAGGTGTGGTCCAGGGACTCGCTGCGCCCGCGCGCTGCCTGGATGAACAGCTCCATCTGCTCGCGCACGGTGGGCTGGCCGATATAGTCGGCCAGGCTCAGGGGGCGGATGGCGCGGTCCTGGATTTCTTCACGATCGCGAGGGCCAGTGGCCGCGATCAGACGATCAGCTTCAATCACTTAAATCATTCCCTTCAGGGCGCGGCGGATCATGTCTTCACTGCTCAGGTTCTTGTCCTTGATGGCCGATACGGCCTTGCTGGCTTCCTGCGGCTTGTAGCCCAGGGAAATCAGTGCGCTGACCGCATCACTTTCGGCGCTGGCGACCTGGCCCGCCGGCATATCCGGTTGGTTCGGCACCAGCGCAAACATGCTCGGCACCACTTCCCAGGCTTTAAAGCGGTCCTTGAGCTCCACCAGCAGGCGCTCGGCCGTCTTCTTGCCGACCCCCGGGACCTTGGTCAGCGCCGAGGTGTCCTGGGCTGAAACGGCACGCACCAGCTCATCCACTTCCAGGCTCGACATCAATGCCAGGGCCAGTTTCGGTCCCACGCCATTGAGGCGAATCAGTTCGCGGAAGAAATCGCGGTCGCGCTTGCCGATGAAACCATAGAGTAGTTGCGCGTCTTCGCGTACCACCAGATGGGTGTGCAGCGTCAGCGGCTCACCGACCGACGGTAGGCGATACAGGGTGGTCATGGGCACTTCCAGCTCATACCCCAGCCCGTTTACATCCAGAATCAGGTGCGGCGGCTGTTTTTCAGCCAGGGTGCCGCGCAAGCGTCCAATCACGGTTCAGATCCTTAAAGCTTGGGGTCAGAGCATGGCCTGACCGGAAATAACGATTGCGCTGATGCTATCAGAGACGCAGGCGCCCGCCACGACTGCGTGCCGTACCGAGGCCGTGGGGCAGCAGGCTGGAACGGGTATGCGCGTGGCAAATCGCAATAGCCAGGGCGTCCGACGCGTCGATCTGCGGCTTGGCGGTGAGCTTGAGCATGTGCATGACCATCATCTGCACCTGCTCTTTATTGGCCGCACCGGTACCCACCACGGCCTGCTTGACCTGGGTCGCGGTGTATTCGGCGATTTCCATGCCCTCCTCCGCACCGGCCACGATGGCGGCGCCCCGGGCCTGGCCGAGCTTGAGGGCCGAGTCGGCATTCTTGGCCATGAAGACCTTTTCGATGCCCATGGTCACCGGCCCATAGGTCTGGATCACTTCACGCACGCCGCGATAGACGATCTGCAAGCGCTCGGCCAGCTCGCCCGCACCGGTACGAATGCACCCCGATGCAACGTAGATGCAGCCACGTGGCGTCTGCTGCACCACGCCAAAACCGGTGATGCGCGAGCCGGGGTCGATACCTAGGATTAAAGTCATAACGCCTGCGGGTTGGATTTACAGCGGTATGTGCCAGGCACACATCGTGTGTAACAGCATAGAACCCTGTGGGCGCTGGCTTGCCTGCGATGCGCGCGCCTCGGTGTGTCAGTGGCACCGCGGTGATGCTTTCGCAGGCAACCAGCGCCTACACTGGATTGTCTTGGATCTTAAGAGAGCTGTTCGGCTACAGATTCAGGGATGTCGGCGTTGGAGTACACGTTCTGCACGTCATCCAGGTCTTCGAGCATATCCAGCAGCTTCAACACTTTCTGCGCGCCGTCCAGGTCCAGCTCGGCGCTGGTGGTCGGCAACATCACGATTTCCGCGTCGGTGCCCTTGAAGCCAGCAGCTTCCAGCGCGTTACGCACGGCATAGAAGCCAGCAAAGGAGGTGAACACGTCGATGGAGCCGTCTTCGTTGCTCACCACGTCGTCGGCATCCGCCTCCATGGCAGCCTCGATCAACGCATCTTCGTCCACACCCGGCGCGAAGGAGATCTGCCCCTTGCGCTCGAACAGGTAGGCCACCGAGCCATCAGTGCCCAGGTTGCCGCCGCACTTGCTGAACGCATGGCGCACGGCAGCAGCAGTCCGGTTGCGGTTGTCGGTCATGCACTCGACCATGACGGCCACGCCGCCCGGGCCGTAGCCTTCGTAAGTCAGCTCGACCATGTCGTCGGTATCGGCTGCACCGGCGCCACGGGCCACCGCACGATCAATGATGTCGCGGCTCATGTTGGCGCCCAGCGCCTTGTCCAGCGCCAGGCGCAGGCGCGGGTTGGAACCTGGGTCACCGCCGCCCTGGCGGGCAGCGACGGTCAGCTCGCGGATCCACTTGGTGAAGATCTTGCCTTTCTTGGCATCCTGACGCTCTTTGCGGTGCTTGATGTTCGCCCACTTGGAATGGCCAGCCATAACACAACTCCGAAATTCTGTAGAAACCTTATCAACCCCACCCCAGGTGGGATACAACCCTTGTAACGCAAAGGCGCATCCGAAGATGCGCCTTTTTAGACTGCGTAAACCTCAGTGCGCTTTCACGCAGCGGCCTTACTCAGCCTTCGGCGTCTCGCGCAGACGGATGTGCAATTCGCGCAGAGCCTTGGCATCCACCACACCTGGAGCCTGGGTCATGACGTCCGCAGCACTCTGGGTTTTCGGGAAGGCAATCACTTCACGGATCGACTGGGCGCCGGTCATCAGCATCACCAGGCGGTCCAGGCCGAAGGCCAGGCCACCGTGCGGCGGCGCGCCGTATTTCAGGGCGTCGAGCAGGAAGCCGAATTTCTCTTCCTGTTCCGCTTCGTTGATACCCAACAGGCGGAACACCGCTTGCTGCATCTCTTTGCGGTGGATGCGGATCGAACCGCCACCCAGCTCGGTGCCGTTCAACACCATGTCGTAAGCGCGCGACAACGCGCCTGCCGGGTTGGCTTCCAACTCTTCAGGCGAGCACTTCGGTGCAGTGAACGGGTGGTGCAAGGCGCTGAAGCTGCCGTCGTCGTTCTCTTCGAACATCGGGAAGTCGACAACCCACATCGGTGCCCACTTGCAGGTCAGCAGGTCCAGGTCGTGGCCCAGCTTGATCCGCAGCGCGCCCAGGGCTTCGCTGACGATCTTGGCTTTGTCGGCACCGAAGAACACGATGTCACCGTCGACCGCGCCGACGCGATCGAGGATCGCGTTCAGGTTGTCCAGCGGAATGTTTTTCACGATCGGCGATTGCAGGCCGTCAACGCCATTGGCGCGCTCGTTGACCTTGATGTAAGCCAGGCCCTTGGCGCCGTAGATGCCGACGAACTTGGTGTAGTCGTCGATCTGCTTGCGCGGCATGCTCGCGCCGCCAGGCACGCGCAGGGCGGCGATACGGCATTTAGGGTCGTTGGCCGGGCCGCTGAACACCTTGAAGTCGACTTCCTTGAGCTGGTCGGCCACGTCCACCAGTTCCAGCGGGATACGCAGGTCGGGCTTGTCGCAACCGTAGCGGCGCATGGCTTCTTCGAAGGTCATGTGCGGGAACTCGCCGAACTCCAGGTCCAGCACTTCCTTGAACAGGTTGCGGATCATTTGCTCGGTCAGGCCCATGATCTCTTTTTCATCGAGGAAGCTGGTCTCGATGTCGATCTGGGTGAATTCCGGCTGGCGGTCGGCGCGCAGGTCTTCGTCACGGAAGCACTTGGCGATCTGGTAGTAGCGGTCGAAGCCGGCGACCATCAGCAGTTGCTTGAACAGCTGTGGCGATTGCGGCAGGGCGAAGAACGAACCCGCGTGGGTACGGCTCGGCACCAGGTAGTCACGCGCACCTTCCGGGGTAGCCCGGGTCAGGATTGGCGTTTCGACGTCAAGGAAGCCGTTTTCGTCAAGGAAGCGGCGGATGCTGGTGGTCATACGCGAACGCAGGCGCAGCTTCTCGGCCATTTCCGGACGACGCAGGTCCAGGAAGCGGTAGCGCAGGCGGGTTTCTTCGCCGACGTCGGAGTATTCGTTGAGTGGGAACGGCGGGGTTTCCGACTCGTTCAGCACTTCCAGCTCGTAGCCCAGCACTTCGATTGCGCCGGAGGCCATGTTCGCGTTCACGGCACCGGCCGGACGCAGGCGAACCTTGCCAGTGATCTTGACGACGTACTCGCTGCGCACGCGGTCGGCGGCGGCGAAGCTCTCGGCGCGGTCCGGGTCGAACACCACCTGGGCCAGACCATCACGATCACGGATATCGAGGAAGATCACCCCGCCGTGGTCGCGGCGACGGTGAACCCATCCGCAAAGGGTGATTTCCTGACCATCCAGGGTCTCGTTCAGTTGGCCGCAATAGTGGCTGCGCATCATGGTAGTGGTTTCACTTCTCGTAATTCGAAATTCGGTGGAGGCCTGCCTCGTCACCGTACATTTAAGCAGGGGACGGATAATGCAGGAGCCTGCGCATGGAGTTCAACTCAGTCTGCTTTGTCGCCGCCGGCCAGATTCTTCTTCGAGCCGGTCTTGAAATCAGTCTCGTACCAGCCGCTGCCGCTCAGGCGGAAGCCCGGCATGGACAACATCTTCTTGAGCTCTGGCGCCTTGCAGGCCGGGCAATCGACCAGCGGCGCGGCGCTGATCTTCTGAATGGCTTCCAACTGATGACCACAGGAAGCACATTGATAGTCGTACATGGGCATGGAGATGTCTCGGCGATCAGAACGTTACTGCGCCACGCCTGCCCCAGGGATGAAGCCCCGGCATGCGCAGCAAAGCGCGGGATTATATCTGGTAAATCGAGGCAGCGCAGCCGGCTTTCTGACCAGGGCCCTGCCCACCTCGACGGCAGGCCAGCCCCGGCGCCGGCCGATTACTCAGGGTTCGGCGTACTCACCCGGCCTTTCAAGGCGTGAACGACACACACCACCCTGACCAACCCGCTGAAGTTCTTCACCCCGCCATGGCGCAAGTGCACTTCCCGATCGACATAAGACAGCAACGCACTGACCGAGCAGGCGTTGATCCTGGCTATTTCCGCCAGGATATTCCAATACACCTGCTCAAGTCGCAGGCAAGTGGAAAACCCATTCAGGCGCACCGACCGCGACAATGGCTTGGCCAGCCCCATATCAAACCCCTTCGCAAAGGGGTCGACCGTTATCCTGTGAAAACCACCGGTTTCCATTACTCCGTTACCCACTCCACGTGACATACACCTGACACTCCATTGCCAAACAGCAGCCCACGGGTTCTCCCATTGGGCAGTGGCCCTATAAAACAGCAGGCAGAGACAGGCAGCCAGAAGACGCGGAGTTGATCGACGTAGGACAACGCCAGGAAATGCACGGAAACAAGCGAGCGGCGCCAGGACGGCGCCACTCAAGGCCGGCGTTTATTGGTTTTCGAGCAGGGAACGCAGCATCCACGCGGTTTTTTCGTGAACCTGCATACGCTGGGTCAACAGATCGGCAGTCGGTTCATCGCTGACTTTGTCCAGCAACGGGAAGATACCGCGCGCGGTGCGCGTGACCGCTTCCTGACCCGCCACCAGTTGCTTGATCATCTCTTCGGCACTGGGCACACCTTCTTCTTCCTTGATCGAAGACAGGCGCGCGTAGATCGAATAGGCGCCCGGCGCCGGGAAGCCCAGGGCACGGATACGCTCGGCAATGGAGTCCACCGCCAGCGCCAGCTCGTTGTACTGCTCTTCGAACATCAAGTGCAGCGTACGGAACATCGGCCCCGTGACGTTCCAATGGAAGTTGTGGGTCTTCAGGTACAGTACATAGGTATCGGAAAGCAGTCGCGAAAGCCCGTCGACGATGGATTTACGATCTTCTTCACTGATACCGATATCGATTGCCATGTTTATCCCCTTCAATTGACAAGCATTCATTGATCAGGTGCAGCTCCACTCTAGCAAGAGTACCGGTGGTGCGCAGCCCGACACGCCCAGGTGAGGTGCGGCAAATCGCCCCTGCGTAACCTGCCAGCCGGTGCTGCGCAAGCCTTCGCACGCATCGGGAAAACTTCCCCGCACGCCGCTTGAAAACCCTGCACCTGTCTAGGACAAGCGTTTGACGCAGAAATGCCGTGCCCCTTGCAACACCCGGAAATGCTTGATTTGAGTAGGCACAGCCTTTGCTGTTAAATAGGCGGCGTGTCGCTGCCGTTAATTTCCGCGGCAGCCGGCATAGGCTGATACCCGCGCACGTGCCCAACGCCTCCCATTGTTCAGAAGCGAACCGTGCCAGTCAGCTCTTCCTTGTGATCCGTCTTAACGTGAGTTAATCAAAATGTTGAAAATCGTCCACCTGCTAACGGGCGTTGCAGCTTTGCTGCTGTCCTTTATACCGAGCTTGCAACAGGGAAGCCCTCCCTACCTGGAACAACACGACGCTCTGTACCTGGCCTTGTTCGGCCTTCTTAACCTGACGCTGGCACCGGTGATCCCTTACTGGAACAAAGGCACTCGTCATCAACTGCAAAACCTGGTCAGCGCGCTGCTGGTTCTGACCGTTGTCGTACAAACCCTCACCCTCCTGGCACCTATGCCTGAAGTGGGCGGCCACCCGGCCATCCTGCTCAGCCTGGTGATTGCTGTGGTCGCCATCGTTCTTCACCTGGCCATCAGCTTCTACCGTTCGTCCCCGGCGGCCGCGTCGCAAACTTATGACATGACCAATCGGGATACCGGTACCGTCAAGTGGTTCAACACGTCCAAAGGCTTCGGCTTTATTTCCCGCGATTCGGGCGACGATATCTTCGTCCACTTCCGGGCTATTCGCGGTGAAGGCCATCGCGTCCTGGTGGAAGGCCAGCGCGTGGAGTTCTCCGTGATGAATCGCGATAAAGGCCTGCAAGCCGAAGACGTGATCGCTGCCCTGCCGCGTCGCTGATCCCAGCCTTCGCAGCAAAAAAAACCGCGATCCAGCGTTGACTGGATCGCGGTTTTTTATTGCCGGCTATTTAGTAGTGAGGCGGCGGCGCTTCTTCTTCCGAGGTTTCGAACTGCCCGCCCATTTCTTCCTGGCGCTTGAGCAGCGCGGTCATCTGCAACTGCAGGCGTTCGACGGCCCGCTGCTGGGTGACGAGGATGTCATTGAGGGTCTCGATGGTGTCGTCCTGGAAGGCCAGGCGGCTTTCCAGGTCGGTGACGCGGTCTTGCAGGTCCATGATTCAGCCCTGGGTAAAGATGAAGTCGGCGGGCAACAGCTCGCGCAGGCGGGTGCGGATAGCAGCGACCTGCTCTGCAGTATAAGGCTGCGCCGGATGCTTGCCCCATACCGGCGCAGGCCAGGCGGCATCATCGCGTTTGCGCACGATCACATGCACGTGCAACTGGCTGACCACATTGCCGAGGGCGCCGATGTTCATCTTGTCGGCGTTCAAGCCCTCATTGAGCAACTGCGCCAACGCCGTGGTTTCTTGCCATAGACGCTGCTGGTCGGCGACATCCAGTTGAAACACTTCGCTGATACCGTTGATGCGTGGCACCAGGATGAACCACGGGTAGTTGGAATCATTGGACAGCAGCAGGCGGCAGAGCGGGAAGTCCCCAATGGCCAGTGTGTCTTGTTGCAGGCGTTGATCTAAGGCGAACACGCGGGCACTCCGTTTTTGCAGGTCGATTTCAGACGCCCAGCATACCTTCGAATGCTCAAGGCTTCACGGCGAATGCGGCGAGCCGCGATGCAAGTGGAGAAAAAGACGCACCCTTTCGAGGCAGCCAGATATTTGAGCTACGCTAATCCGGGCCTGAGCGGGATGCACCAAAATGACCCACTTGTGCATCAAAGGGATCCGCCGATTACCCACTCATGGGGGTGAACCGGTAACGTTTTGCCCGGACCGTGTGTTTTTGTGCCTTCTCACAGGTGTGACACCAAAGCGTCAAGGCCAAACAAAACGACGTAAAAAGCCCGTGCTTATGCGGTTTTTACACGGCCGTAACGTTTTTCACGAAAAAATGACATTCGGTTACCGCTTTGTGCACGCTTGTTGCATTCACACCCACATCGTCGGCAACGGCACCCGTTTGGAAGCAGGTGTTTCGCGATAAAAACACAAGCGTTTCAATACGCATCAAGGAAGACTTCAAACTTTGAAACGGGTTTGAAAACAGTATTGAAGTTGTCAGTCCGGTTACAGGTGGACTGTGAATTTGCGACACGGAGATAGCAATTTACGACAGCCTCGTAAAGAAGCTGAAAGGATAGATGGGCAAGTATCGTCAATAGAGTCTGCGTGATATAACTTTGCGCCGACACAAAAAAGAAAGAGCCGCCCAGATAAAAATACAGGTGGGACGGCAGTACTCTTCCTAAACCAAAGGAGCAAATCACGATGCGCGTGATGAAGTGGAGCATGATCGCCCTGGCTGTTTCAGCAGGCACCTCGCAGTTCGCAATGGCCTCTTCCCAGGACGACGCCAAGGGCTTTGTTGAAGACAGCACTTTCAGCATTAATACTCGCGCGCTGTATTTCAGCCGTGACAAGCGCAACAATGACACTGGCCAGAGCCGTAGCGAAGAAACCGGCCTGGGCTTCAACGGCCTGTACCAGTCGGGCTTTACCCAAGGCACCATCGGTGTGGGTGTCGACGCCATTGGCCTGCTGGGCGTCAAGCTCGACAGCGGCAAGGGTCGCGCCGGTACCGGCCTGTTCCCTGCCGGTTCTGACGGTCGCTCGCAAGACGACTACTCCAAGGGCGGCGCAGCCATCAAGTTCCGTATCTCCGATACCGTCTTGAAAATTGGCGACCAGTACACCACTGCTCCTGTATTCGCCTCTGACGACAGCCGCTTGCTTCCTGAGCTGCCACAGGGCGTGTCGATCACGAGCAACGAGATCAAGGGCCTGAAACTCGAAGCCGGTCACTTCACGTCGATCGTCGCACAGTCTCAAACCTACAAAGACAGTATCAGCGACAGCAACGACCCAAGCCATACAGGCCTGAAAGAAGCTAACTTCGTCGGTGGCGTCTACTCCTGGACCCCAGAGTTCACCACCAGCCTGTACTACTCGAAAGTCGAAGACTACTGGCGCAAATACTACGCCAACGTCAACTGGACTCACGCGCTCAGCGATGACCAGTCGTTGGCTTTCGACTTCAACATCTACGACACCAAGAGCGAAGGTGCCGGCCTGCAACGCGCAGAAAAAGACGGTACTACCAAGCTTGATAACCGTGCGTTCAGCCTGCAGGGTGCCTACACCATCGGCGCTCACACCTTCACCCTGGCAGCCCAGAAAGTTACCGGCGACGGCGACTATGGCTACGGCATCGACGGCGGCGGCTCGGTTTTCCTGGCCAACTCCATCGCTCGTTCCGACTTTAACGCCGAAGACGAGAAGTCCTACCAGGCACGTTACGACATCAACATGGCAACCTTTGGCGTTCCTGGCCTGAGCTTCATGACTCGTTACGTAACCGGTAGCGGCGCTAACACCGCCAGCACCTCGAACGGTAAAGAGTGGGAACGCGACATCGAAGCCAAATACGTGATCCAGAGCGGCCCAGCCAAAGACCTGAGCCTGCGCGTACGTCAAGCAACTTACCGTTCGTCTGACGGCGTGTACTACGGTTCGGCGTCCATCGACGAACTGCGTCTGATCGCGCAATACCCGTTGAACATCTTGTAATTGGCAGTTTGATTACAGTGATGACTTAAGGCCTCGGCCTTAACTAAAAAGCCGCTCCCCTGTTTGCAGGGGAGCGGCTTTTTTATTGCAGTTTTGTTTCACCGGGAAAATAACTAGCAAGCTAACTAACGAGATTGCAGTTTCTGCATCGAACCTGACCTATCCGCCAAGTTCGACGCTGTTGTTTGTGCTTACTTAGACGCCGTTTCCTGCATCACGCGAATAACCCGCTGTGGAAACGGAATATCAATATTCGCCGCCTTCAAACGGTCGCGTGCCATTTCATTAAGCATAAACACCACGTCCCAATAATCTGCGGTCTTGGTCCAGCAACGCAGGGACACGGTGATCGAGCTGTCACCCAGGGTCGACACCACGGCCGCCGCCGCCGGATCCGCCAGTACGCGTGGATCTTTTGCCAGCTCCAGCAACACTTCACGGGCTTTCTGCAGGTCCGCGTCATAGTCCACACCCACGTCGAACACCACCTTGCGGGTTGGCTGACGGTTGGTGTTGGTGATGATGCCGTTGGACAGGATGCCGTTCGGGACGATCACCGTCTTGTTGTCGCCGGTCCGCAGCACCGTGTGGAAGATCTGGATGCTGTCGACGGTACCCGAGGTCCCTTGGGCTTCGATCCAGTCACCAATGCGGAACGGGCGGAACAACAGGATCAGCACGCCGCCGGCAAAGTTCGCCAGGCTGCCTTGCAATGCCAGGCCGATAGCCAGGGTAGCGGCACCAATCGCGGCGACGAACGAGGTGGTCGCCACGCCGATCATCGAAGCCACGCTGACAATCAGCATCACCTTCAGCGCAATGTTCGCCAGGCTGGTGATGAAGTGCTGCAAGGCCAGGTCGGCGTTACGGATGGCCAGCAAGCGCCCCACTCGGTGGGTCAGGCGGTTGATCAGCCACCAGCCGATGGCCAGGGTGATCACGGCCAGCAACACGCGGCTGCCGTATTCCATAATCATCGGGATCCAAGACTGCGAGGTCTTGATCAAGTGATCCAGTTCAGCATTCAAATCCATCTACATTCTCCTGGTTACCGGATGTTCGGCGTAGTAAGTGCCCAAAATGCAATTGAGCCCCGGAGGGCTCAAGAGTAGGCGCAGGTTCTGGGGCGTGGGACGTCAAAAACCCCCGCAGGTTCCCCAAGGGGCCATCAGTCGCGGAAGTTATTGAACTGCAGCGGCATATCGAAGGTTTTCGCACGCAGGGCAGCAATTGCCTCTTGCAAGTCATCACGCTTCTTGCCGGTAACGCGTACCTGCTCGCCCTGGATGGCGGCCTGGACTTTGAGCTTGGCATCCTTGATATGCGCAACGATCTTCTTCGCCAGCTCCTTGTCGATGCCTTCCTTGAGCACGGCTTCCTGCTTCATCAGCTTGCCGGAGGCGTAGGCGTCCTTGACTTCAAGGCACTGCACGTCGATCTTGCGCTTGACCAGGGCCAGCTTGAGGATCTCGATCATCGCTTCCAGCTGGAAATCGGCTTCAGCGGTCAGGTTGACGGTCAGTTCCTTTTCCTTGAATTCGAAGCTGCCCTTGCCTTTCAAGTCATAGCGACGGTCCAGTTCCTTGACGGCGTTCTCGACGGCGTTGGTGACTTCGTGTTTGTCCAGTTCGGATACCACGTCGAACGAAGGCATGTCATATCTCCAATATAAGGGGCGGGCTCAGTAGAGATGGAGCGCGCCCGAGCTAAAATGCCGGGGCATTATAGCGGTTCTTTCGTCCCGTTCACTGTGAGCGATCCTACGGAGCAAAAACTGATGTCGACCACCTGGCATATTCTCGGCGCCGGCAGCCTGGGCACACTCTGGGCCACCCGACTGGCGCGCGCCGGCGTGCCCGTGCGGTTGATCCTGCGTGATGAAGCACGCCTGGCGAGCTATCAGTCGAGCAAAGGGCTGACCCTGGTGGAACACGGCGTAGCACATACCTACCCGGTCAGCGCAGAAACGCCCCACAGTCCGGAGCCGATTCATCGTCTGCTGGTGGCGTGCAAGGCCTACGACGCCCAGAGCGCCGTCGCACAGCTGCAGCACCGACTGGCACCCGACGCGGAGCTGATCCTGCTGCAGAACGGCCTCGGCAGCCAGGACGCGGTGGCCGCGCAACTGCCCCAGGCGCGCTGCATCTTTGCCTCCAGCACCGAGGGTGCGTTCCGCGATGGCGACTGGCGCGCGGTGTTCGCAGGCCATGGCTACACCTGGCTGGGCGACGTGAGCCAGCCAACCCCGCCGCTGTGGCTGGATGACCTGCACGCTGCCGGCATCCCCCACGAATGGAGCACCGACATTCTTACGCGCCTGTGGCGCAAACTGGCGCTCAATTGCGCGATCAACCCGCTGACCGTGCTGTACCAGTGCCGCAACGGCGAACTGCAGAGCCATCAATGTGAAGTCGCAACCTTGTGCGCCGAACTCGGCGAACTGCTCGAATGCTGCGGCCAACCGGCTGCCGCGCTCGACCTGCAGCACGAAGTCGAGCGCGTGATCCAGGCCACCGCCGCGAACTACTCCTCCATGTACCAGGACGTGGCCAACGGGCGCCGTACCGAAATCAGCTTTTTGTTGGGCTATGCTTGCCAGGCGGCAACACGTCACCAGTTGAATCTGCCCCATGTGCAACAACTGCAGGTACGCCTGGTCGACCAGTTGCTTGCACGCGGATTGCCCCGCAACTGAGGCACGCGCTACCCTGCCCGCCTGTCTATTATCTGGGAAAACCCTGATGCCGCTGCGCCAGCGTCTAGAAAACCTACCGGTCGGGCAGAAACTGCTCGCCGCCTTGCTGGTGTTGCTGACCACCGTATTGCTGGTGGCCAACCTGACCTTTATCAGCGCCGCCTATTGGATCTCGCAGGAAAGCATGGCGCCCCAGGCCCTGCAGGCCATCGGCCGGCTGGTGTCCAACCCGGCCCTCGCCGCCGAGGCTCTCGAATCCCCCGCTAAAGCCGACGCGCTGCTGAATGAGCTGACCAGCTATTCGCCGTTGCGCGCCGCAGCGCTGTACGACGGCGAGGGCAACCGCCTGGCGCAGATGCAACACGGCGACCGCCTGCACCTGCCGGACAACTACCGGCATATCGAGGCCTGGCGGGTGACTGAATTTCGCAGTAACCAGATCATCACCCTGCCCCGCGCAGGCCAGCCATCAGGGCATCTGCTGCTGGTGGCCAGCAGCGAACTGCCGGTGGCTTTCTATACCGGTACGCTGACGGCCAGCCTGGGCATCCTGATTTTCAGTGTGCTGCTGTGGCTGGTCATCGCCCGGCAAATCAAACGCCTGATCACCCGGCCGATCCATGAACTGGAAGAACTCTCACGCCAGGTCACCCGCGAAGAGAACTACGCCCTGCGCGCCGGGCGCGGCAACCACGATGAAATCGGCAGCCTCGCCGAAGCCTTCAACACCATGCTGTCGCGCATCGAAGCCCGCGAGCAACAGCTCAAGCGCGCCCGCGACGACTCCCAGGCCGCCTACGATCAGGCACAAGGCCTGGCCGAAGAGACGCGCCACACCAACCGCAAGCTCGAGCTGGAAGTCCAGGTTCGCAGCAAGATCGAGAAAAAACTCACCGGCTTTCAGAATTATCTGAACAGCATCATCGACTCGATGCCGTCGGCGCTGATCGCCCTGGACGAGCAGCTCTACGTCACGCAGTGGAACCAGGAAGCCAGCGCGCTCTCCGGCACGCGCCTGGATGAAGCCTTGAACCAGCCGATCTACCTGGCCTTCCAACCGCTCAAGCCGTACCTGCCGCAGATCAAGGCCACGGTCGAACAACACACGGTGGAGCGCATCGAACGCGTCACCTGGATCAAGGACGACGAGCCCAAGCATTACGCCCTGACCTTTTACCCGCTGACCGGCGGTGCCGGGCGCGGCGTGGTGATCCGTATCGACGACATCACCCAGCGCCTGTCCCTGGAAGAAATGATGGTGCAGTCGGAGAAGATGCTTTCCGTGGGTGGCCTGGCTGCCGGCATGGCCCACGAAATCAACAATCCGCTGGGGGCAATCCTGCACAACGTGCAGAACATTCGCCGCCGGCTGTCATCCGATCTCCCCAAGAACCTGGAGCATGCCGAACAGGTGGGCATTGAGCTGGAGAGGGTCAATCGCTACCTGCAAAGTCGCGAAGTGCCGCAACTGCTCGACGGCATCCAGCAAGCCGGGGCGCGGGCGGCGAAGATCGTCACCCACATGCTCAGCTTCAGCCGCCGCAGCAACCGACAAATGGCGCCTTGCGATCTACCGGCGCTGATCGACCAGGCGGTGGAAATTGCCGGCAACGACTTCGACCTGACCATCGGCTTCGACTTCAAGGGCCAGGCCATCATCCGCCAGTTCGACCCGCAACTGGGTCCGGTACCCGGCACGGCCAACGAGCTGGAACAAGTGCTGCTCAACCTGCTGAAGAACGCCGCCCAGGCCATTCACCTGCGCGAAGACGACAGCGAGCTGGGGCGCATCATCCTGCGCACGCGCCTCAACCCGCCGTGGGCGGAGATCCAGGTCGAAGACAACGGCATCGGCATGAGCGAAAACGTGCGCAAACGGACCTTCGAGCCGTTCTTCACCACCAAGGAAATCGGCCAGGGCACCGGGCTTGGGCTGTCAGTGTCATATTTCATCATCACCAACAACCACAAGGGCCAGATGGAAGTGCATTCCACCCTCGGCCAAGGCACCTGTTTCACCCTGCGCCTGCCCTTGGCCGGCAGCCAACTGCCACCTTACGAACTAACCGAACTGGAGCACTGACCATGGGCTTTCGCCTGTCGAAGATCTACACCCGCACTGGCGACAAGGGCGAGACCGGCCTCGGCGATGGCCGCCGCGTGCCCAAGGACCACCCGCGCGTGGAGGCGATTGGCGAAGTCGATACGCTCAACAGCCAGTTGGGTTTGCTCCTCGCCAGCCTGGAAGAGCAAAGCGGCCAGCACCCGGCGCTCAAGGAGGTGATCGAGGTGCTGAGCCCGTGCCAACATCGCCTGTTTGACCTGGGCGGTGAACTGGCCATGCCGGTGTACAAGGCGCTGAATGCAGCAGAGGTGGATCGGCTGGAAGCAGCGATCGATCGCTGGAACGAGGAAGTCGGACCGCTGGAAAACTTTATCTTGCCCGGTGGCTCGGCGCTGATCGCTCAGGCCCACGTGTGCCGTAGCCTGGCGCGCAGCGCGGAACGGCGGTGTCAGCATCTGAATGCGATTGAGCCGCTGGAGGGGGTGGGGTTGGCGTATATCAATCGGCTGTCGGATTTGCTGTTTGTGGCAGCCAGGATAATCGCCAAGCGCCAGGGGGTAGCCGAGATTCTGTGGCAGGCTGCGGCGAAGCCACACTGATGATTATTTAGCGCCTGATTGGCCCTGTCGCAGGCAAGCCCGCTCCCACATTTGAATGCACTCCAGCGTTGGAATCCGATCGAATGTGGGAGCGGGCTTGCTCGCGAAGAGGCCCGTCAGAACAGGATCAAACCTGCGGCCAGAACGCCCGAATTCCAGCCACACCCTGAGCCCCGGCTTCCCAAGCCTGTTCCCGCTCAGCAGGCCCTACCCCGCCCAGCAGAAACACCGGCTTGCTGAACCCACGGATCAACTCTGCCGCCTGCTCCCAACCCAAAGGCTGGGCATCAGGATGCGTCTGCGTCGGCTGCACGGGCGACAGCGTGACAAAATCCACGTCCATTATTTCTGCCAGCGCCAACTCTTCGGCATTGTGGCACGAGGCTGCCAACCAGCGATCCTTCGGCAGTGGCCGCCCCTTACTGGCGTACTTGCGCAGCTGCGCCGAAGTCATGTGCCAACCGGCTGCTGGGAAATCCCCCAGCCATTCAAATGGCCCCTTGAGCATCAGTTGCGCCTTGCCCGCACACAGGCCCACCGCATCCACCGCCAGATCACGGTATTTAGGGTCGTAGCCGTTGGGTGCACGCAATTGAATCAGCTTGATGCCGCCAGCGATGGCTTTCTGGATGCCGCGCAGCAACGTCGGGGTTTCCAGCTCGCCCGGGGTGATCAGGTACTCGGCCGGCAAGCGCGCAGCAGCCACGATGGGCGCGTTCGCTGCGGGAAACTCATAGCTGAGCAAATCCCGCGGGGCCACCCACTCCAGCGGCTGCCCTTCAGCACCATGAGGCTCGCCGGTAAACGCCGAGACATCCCAGACATCCAGCAACACCTGCTTGTCCGGGTAGTCGTGCTGCACCTTGATCAGCGGCCGCGCCGCGGTGACCTGGATACCCAGCTCTTCCTGCAATTCGCGCGACAGCGCGGTGGCGACCGACTCATCGGCCTCCACCTTGCCCCCGGGAAACTCCCAGAGGCCGCCCTGATGCTGGGTATCGGCACGGCGCGCGAGCAGGATCCTGCCATCGACACCGCGGATCACCGCTGCTGCTACATGCACTCGTTTCACCGCGCTTTCCTCTTTGCTATCAGGTGCGGTATTCCGCATTGATCTTCACGTACTCGTGGGACAGGTCAGTGGTCCAGATGGTTTCGCTGCACGCGCCGCGCCCCAACTCGATACGGATAGTGATTTCTTCCTGCTGCATCACCGCCGAGCCCTGGGCTTCGGTGTAGGTTTCGGCGCGGGCGCCACGGCTGGCAATGCACACGTCGCCGAGGAACACGTCGATCTTGCTCACGTCCAGGTCCGGCACGCCGGCACGGCCGACGGCGGCGAGGATCCGGCCCCAGTTCGGGTCGGAAGCGAACAGCGCAGTCTTGATCAGCGGCGAGTGGGCCACGGTGTAGCCGACATCCAGGCATTCCTGGTGGTTGCCACCGCCGTTGACTTCAACTGTCACGAACTTGGTCGCACCCTCACCGTCGCGCACGATGGCCTGGGCCACGTCCATGCACACTTCGAACACGGCCTGCTTCAGGGCAGCGAACAGCGGGCCTTCGGTAGAGGTGATTTCCGGCAGGTTGGCCTGGCCGGTGGCAATCAGCATGCAGCAGTCGTTGGTCGAGGTATCGCCATCGATGGTGATGCGGTTGAACGACTTGTTGGCGCCGTCCAGCATCAGGCGCTGCAGCACGTCGCGGGAGACTTTGGCGTCGGTGGCGATGTAGCCGAGCATGGTGGCCATGTTCGGGCGAATCATCCCTGCACCCTTGCTGATGCCGGTCACGGTGACGGTCACGCCATCGTGCACGAACTGGCGACTGGCGCCTTTTGGCAGGGTGTCGGTGGTCATGATGCCGGTCGCCGCCGCGGCCCAGTTATCCACAGACAGGTCGTCCAGCGCGGCTTGCAGGGCGCCTTCGATTTTTTCCACCGGCAGCGGCTCGCCGATCACACCGGTGGAGTACGGCAGCACCTGGCTGGCATCCACGCCGGTCAACTGAGCCAGCTTGGCGCAGGTACGTGCAGCGGCCACCAGGCCCGGCTCGCCGGTACCGGCGTTGGCATTCCCGGTGTTGGTCAGCAGATAACGGATCGGGCCGGCAACGCGTTGCTTGGCCAGGATCACCGGTGCCGCGCAAAAAGCGTTGAGGGTGAATACACCCGCGACAGTCGAGCCTTCGGCACAGCGCATCACCACTACATCCTTGCGCCCTGGGCGCTTGATGCCGGCCGAAGCGATACCAAGCTCAAAACCGGCAACCGGGTGCAATGTGGGCAAAGGACCAAGACCAACAGCCATGAATGCGCTCCTTAAAAATAGGTGATGTCTGTGCCGTCGCGATCGACGGTGAAATTAATGGCAAAACGCCGCGACGGCAAAAGCCGGTCGCGGCGCGAGGTGTTGCAGCGTCAGGCAAAAATCTTAGTTGATTTCGCCGTGGCAGTGTTTGAACTTCTTGCCCGAACCGCACCAGCACAGCTCATTGCGGCCCAGCTTCTGCTCGTTGCGCACCGGGGTTTGAGCCAGGGCCACATCGACCTCTTCGCCCAATACCTCAGGGGCTTCCAGGCCCGGCGCTTCGTCGTGCTGGAACTGCATGCGCGCCGCCAGTGCCTCGGCTTCCTGACGCAGGCGAGCTTCTTCCTCGATCGGGTCTTCGCGACGCACCTGAACGTGGGACAGCACGCGAATCGAATCGCGCTTGATCGAATCGAGCAGCTCGGAGAACAGCGTGAACGACTCGCGCTTGTACTCCTGCTTCGGGTTCTTCTGGGCGTAGCCACGCAGGTGGATACCGTGACGCAGGTGATCCATGGTCGACAGGTGGTCTTTCCACAGGTCGTCCAGCACGCGCAGAACGATTTGCTTCTCGAAGGTGCGCAGTGCTTCGGCACTCGCCTGCTCTTCTTTCTCGTTGTACGCGGCCAGCAATTCGGCCATCAGTTTTTCGCGCAGGGTTTCTTCATACAGGTGATCGTCTTCGTCGAGCCACTGCTGGACCGGCAAGTCGACACCGAAGTCGCTCTTCAACGCCGCTTCCAGGCCGGCGACATCCCACTGCTCAGGCAGCGATTGTGGCGGGATGTGTGCGCTGACGGTGGCGTTGAGCACGTCCTGGCGGAAATCGGCAATGGTCTCGCCAATGTTGTCGGCGGCCAGCAACGTGTTACGCATGTGATAGATCACTTTACGCTGTTCGTTGTTGACGTCATCGAACTCCAGCAGCTGCTTGCGAATGTCGAAGTTGCGGCCTTCAACCTTGCGCTGGGCTTTCTCGATGGCGTTGGTCACCATGCGGTGCTCGATCGCTTCACCGGACTGCATGCCCAGGGCTTTCATGAAGTTCTTCACCCGGTCCGAGGCGAAGATACGCATCAGGCTGTCTTCCAGGGACAGGTAGAAGCGGCTGGAACCGGCGTCACCCTGACGGCCGGCACGACCACGCAGCTGGTTGTCGATACGACGCGATTCGTGACGTTCGGACGCGATCACCTGCAAGCCACCGGATTCCAGCACGGCCTGGTGACGTTTCTGCCAGTCAGCCTTGATCTGGGCGATTTGCTCAGGGGTCGGGTTGTCCAGCGAGGCCACTTCCACTTCCCAGTTGCCGCCCAACAGAATGTCGGTACCACGACCGGCCATGTTGGTGGCGATGGTCAGTGCGCCTGGGCGACCGGCCTGGGCGATGATCTCGGCTTCTTTTTCGTGGAACTTGGCGTTGAGGACCTTGTGCTCGATGCCTTCCTTGTTGAGCAGGTTGGACACGTGCTCGGAAGTCTCGATGGTGGCGGTACCCACCAGGATCGGACGGCCCTGGGCCATGCCGTCCTTGATGTCGTTGATGATTGCCGCGTACTTCTCTTCGGCAGTCAGGAACACCAGGTCGTTGAAGTCTTTACGCGCCAGAGGCTTGTTCGGCGGAATGACCATGACGGCCAGGTTGTAGATCTGGTGGAACTCGAACGCTTCGGTGTCAGCCGTACCGGTCATGCCGGACAGTTTGTTGTACAGACGGAAGTAGTTCTGGAAGGTGGTGGACGCCAACGTCTGGCTTTCGGCCTGGATGTTGAGGTTTTCCTTCGCTTCGATGGCCTGGTGCAGGCCCTCGGACAGGCGACGACCCGGCATGGTACGACCGGTGTGTTCGTCGACCAGCACAACCTGGCCGTCCTGGACGATGTACTCGACGTTGCGATGGAATAGCTTGTGGGCGCGCAGGCCGGCATACACGTGGGTCAACAGGCCCAGGTTGTGTGCCGAGTACAGGCTTTCACCCTCGGCCAGCTCACCGATCTGGGTCAGCATCTCTTCGACGAACTGGTGACCGGCTTCGTTGAGTTCGACCTGGCGGGTCTTCTCGTCGATGCTGAAGTGACCTTCTTTGGTCACCACGCCTTCCACTTCCTCGATGTGCTGCTCCAGGCGCGGGATCAACTTGTTGATCTCGGTGTACAGGCGCGAGCTGTCTTCGGCCTGGCCGGAGATGATCAGTGGGGTACGGGCTTCGTCGATGAGGATGGAGTCGACTTCGTCGATCACGGCAAAGTTGAGTTCGCGCTGGAATTTTTCTTCCATGCTGAACGCCATGTTGTCGCGCAGGTAGTCGAAACCGAATTCGTTGTTGGTACCGTAGGTGATGTCGGCAGCGTAGGCGGCGCGCTTCTCTTCCGGCGGCTGGAACGGCGTTACCACGCCGACGGTCAGGCCGAGGAATTCATACAGCGGGCGCATCCAGTTGGCGTCCCGGCGAGCCAGGTAGTCGTTCACCGTCACAACGTGCACGCCCTTGCCGGACAGTGCGTTGAGGTAAACGCCGAGGGTTGCCACCAGGGTCTTGCCTTCACCGGTACGCATTTCGGCAATCATGCCTTCATGCAAGGTCATGCCGCCGATCAACTGGACGTCGAAGTGGCGCATGCCCATGACACGCTTACCGGCTTCACGGGCAACCGCAAAGGCTTCGGGAAGCAGCTTGTCGAGGGTTTCACCTTTGGCTATGCGGGCCTTGAACTCTTCGGTCTTGGCGCGCAATTGCTCGTCCGAAAGGGCAACCATCTGCTCTTCGAAGGCATTGACCAGCTGCACCGTCTTGAGCATGCGTTTGACTTCGCGCTCATTCTTGCTTCCAAAAAGTTTCTTTAACAAAGGCGCAAACATATCGGCAGGTTCTTCCACACATAGGGATGGAGGGCGCACCGTCAGTGGCCCGAGCAGCCCTCACGGCCGCATGCGAACGCGCATTCTACCCGGATTCGTGGGTGAGGAAAGTGGCGTTGTTCCCCGATGCTGGCATGGGGCTGTGAGAGGGCTTGTTTAAAATAAGGGCTTTTGGCGGAACTTCAACCCATCGGATGCAGAAGTTACCTATTGATTTGCCGGGCACGGCCCCGGCGATGCATTGCCTGGGGGCGTGCAGACGCTTTCTGCTAAGATGGCGGCTCTGTTACTTAAGGTGTCTAATCATGGCATTTCGCCCTCTTACAGCCCGCGCTCCCGGCGTGTTGCTTCGCGAAGCCAAGCCGTTGAAAGCCATCTTTGGCCACGCGCAACGCTTGGGCCATTTGCAACGCCTGCTCGAAAGCCAACTGCAACCGGCCGCACGTGAACATTGTCATGTGGCGTCCTGGCGTGAAGGTAATTTGCTTTTAATCGTCACTGACGGCCATTGGGCGACCCGTTTGCGCTATCAGCAAAAACGCCTGCAGCGTCAATTGATGGCGTTTGATGAGTTCGCCAGCCTGATGCGCATCCAGTTCAAGGTGCAACCGCCCACCGTCCAGCAAGGCGCGGTGGGGCATACCATGGATTTGTCGGCCAATGCCGCCGAAACCATTCAGGCAACGGCCGACGGCATCAGCGACCCGGGCCTGCGCGCTGCGCTTGAGCGCCTGGCCGCCCACGCCAAGCCCAAGGCCTGAGCCGTTACTTGCGCTTGCTGCCGCCCAGCAACGAGCCCAACAACCCACGTACCAACTGCCGCCCCATCTGATTGGCGGCTTGCTGCATGGCCGATTTCAGCGCTTTGCCTGCCGTGGTCCCCAGGAACGCGCCGGCCTTGTCGGTAAAGCTCGGCTCCTCGGCGGCGGGCTTGGCCTCTTCGGTCGGCCCCAGCTCCTTGCGCGCCATCAACACTTCGTAGGCAGACTCCCGGTCGATCGGCTTGTCGTAGCGCCCCAGCAGCGGTGAACTGGCGACCAGCGCGGCGCGCTCGGCCTCGCTCAGTGGTCCGATCCGCGATTGCGGCGGCGCGACCAGCACACGCTGGACGACTTCCGGCGTGCCCTTTTCCTGCAAGGTGCCCACCAAGGCCTCACCCGTGCCCAACTCCGTCAACACCGCCAAGGCATCGAATGCCGGGTTTGGCCGGAAACCCTCCGCGACGGCGCGCAGGGATTTTTGCTCTTTGGTGGTGAACGCCCGTAAGCCATGCTGGATGCGCAGGCCGAGCTGGGCCAGCACGCTGTCCGGCAGGTCGCCCGGCGACTGGGTGACAAAATACACGCCAACGCCTTTGGAACGAATCAGTCGCACGACCTGCTCCAGGCGGTCCTGCAAGGCCTTGGGCGTATCGGCGAAGAGTAAATGCGCCTCATCGAAAAACAGCGCCAGCAGCGGTTTGTCCGCATCACCGCGTTCGGGCAGTTGCTCGAACAGTTCCGCCAGCAGCCACAACAGGAACGTCGCGTACACCTTCGGCGCCTCATGCACCAGGCGGCTGGCATCCAGCAGATGAATGCGCCCGCGCCCGTCGCCCGTGGGCTGCAGGATATCTTCAAGCTGCAGCGCCGGTTCGCCGAACAACGCCTCCGCGCCCTGCTGCTCCAGCACCGCCAGGCGCCGCAACAGGGCCTGGCTGGAACCGGTGGTCATCAATGCCGCGTCTTCGCCGAGCAGTTCCGGGTGATAACGCAGGTGATTGAGCAGTGCCTTGAGGTCCTTGAGGTCCAGCAACAACAAGCCTTCGCGGTCGGCCACTTTAAAGGCCGCGTAAAGCGCCGACTGCTGGCTGTCGGTGAGCTCCAGCAAACTGCCGAGCAGCAACGGGCCCATTTCGCTGATGGTCGTACGCAACGGATGACCGGACTGCCCGTGGATATCCCACAACGTCACCGGATAGGCCTTGGCCGTGTAATGGAGGAACGGCATCCCGGCGATCCGCTCAGCCACCTTGCCCTGGGGGTTCGCCGCCGCACCCAGGCCACACAGGTCGCCTTTGATATCCGCGGCAAACACCGCCACGCCCGCGTCACTGAAAGCCTCAGCCAGGCGTTGCAACGTGACGGTCTTGCCCGTGCCGGTAGCGCCGGCGATCAGCCCGTGGCGGTTGGCCAGGCGCATGGCCTGGGCAATCGGCTGGCCAGACAGGTCTGCGCCAATGAGGAGTTGCGAGGAGTCAGGCATTTCGTCACCCATGGTTAATCTTTAGTGTCGCCAGGTCGATACAGGCAAGTGTGAGACCCACAAAGTCCAAAAATAGGTCAGATAGTTCCTACAGGGACCCTTAGCGCTACCGCAAGAAGTATCACACCTTTTTTGACGCTGCCATTTTGCGCCTCCCATAAGGACGCGCTTCGGATATTAAGACCTTAGCGGACCCTACAAGCCATGAATAAAAATCTGCGTTTCAGCCACAAAATCCTGCTTGCAGCCTCCCTTATCGTCATCGCCGCGTTCGCGGTGTTTACCCTCTACAACGACTACCTGCAGCGCAACGCCATTCGCGACAATCTCAACAATTACCTGCATGAGATGGGAAATGTCACTGCCAGCAACATCCAGACCTGGCTGAACGGGCGCATCGCCCTGGTGGAAAACGCCGCACAGAACATCGCCACCAACCCCGAACCATCTGTGGTCGCCAGCCTGCTGGAGCAGAAAGCACTGACGAGCGCCTTCATGGCAACGTACGTCGGCGACAGCCAGGGCGCGTTCACCATCCGCCCCGACACCAAGATGCCGGACGGCTTCGATCCGCGCGTGCGGCCTTGGTACAAAGGTGCGCAGAGCAGCAACGGCTCGACCTTGACCGAGCCCTACATCGATGCCGCCACCGGCAAGTTGATCATTTCCGTGGCCACCCCAAGTAACCGGGGCAGCCAGAGCATCGGCGTGGTCGGCGGCGACCTGAGCCTGCAGACCCTGGTGGATAACATTGGCGCGCTGAACTTCGGCGGCACAGGCTATGCGTTCCTGGTGAGTGCCGACGGCAAGGTGCTGGTGCACCCGAACAAAGACCTGGTGATGAAAACCCTGGCCGATATGTATCCAAAAAACACGCCGAAAATCAGCAGCGATTTCAGCGAAGTCGAGGCCAACGGCAAAGACAACATCGTGACCTTCATCCCGATCAAGGGCCTGCCCTCGGTGAACTGGTACCTGGGTATTTCGGTGGATAAAGACAAATCCTTCGCCATGCTCAGCGAATTCCGCACTTCGGCGGTGATCGCGACGATCATTGCGGTGGTGATCATCATCGCCCTGCTGGGCATGCTGATCCGCGTACTCCTGCAACCGCTGCACGTGATGACCCGCGCCATGCAGGACATTGCCGACGGCGAAGGTGACTTGACCCGCCGCCTGGAGATCCAGAACAACGACGAGTTCGGCACCCTGGGTAACGCGTTCAACCGCTTCGTGGAGCGGATTCACACATCGATCCGCGAAGTGTCCTCGGCCACCGAACAGGTCAATGAAGTGGCACTGCGGGTGGTCAGCGCGTCCAACTCCTCGATGGTCAACTCGGATGAACAGGCCAACCGCACCAACAGTGTGGCCGCCGCCATCAATGAACTCGGGGCCGCCGCCCAGGAAATCGCGCGCAATGCCGCACAGGCCTCCAGCCAGGCCAGCGACGCCAGGCACCTGGCCGAGGACGGCCAACAGGTGGTGGAGCGCAATATCAAGGCGATGACTGAGCTGTCGGCGATGATCAGCGCCTCCAGCGGCAACATCGAAGCGCTCAACAGCAAGACCGTGAATATCGGCCAGATTCTTGAGGTCATCACCAGCATTTCCCAGCAAACCAACCTGCTGGCCCTCAACGCGGCCATCGAAGCCGCCCGCGCAGGCGAGGCTGGCCGTGGTTTTGCGGTGGTGGCCGATGAAGTGCGCAACCTGGCGCATCGCACCCAGGAATCGGCACAGCAAGTGCAAAAAATGATCGAGGAGCTTCAAGTCGGGGCCCGCGACTCGGTCAGCACCATGAGCCAAAGCCAGCGACACAGTAATGACAGCGTGGAAATCGCCAACCTGGCCGGTGAGCGCTTGAACAGCGTGACGCAGCGCATCGGCGAGATTGATGGCATGAACCAGTCGATGGCGACTGCGACCGAGGAACAGACCTCGGTGGTGGAGTCGATCAACATGGACATTACCGAGATCAACACGCTTAACCAGGAGGGTGTGGAAAACCTGCACTCGACCCTGCGCGCCTGTGCCGACCTCGAACAGCAGGCGGCCAGGCTGAAGCAACTGGTTGGCAGCTTCCGGATCTGACAGAAATCCTCCAACCCCTGCAGGAGCGGGCTTGCTCGCTCCTGCGTGGTCGTTGTCTGCGACGACACACTCATCCCGATCGAACATCTATCCTTACCTCAGGTCCACGTTAAGGAGAGCAATGGATCGGAGGGATGTTCATCGTGCATATCGCTGACATAACCATGTTCTACGCCCCAGCCAGCGGCGGCGTGCGGACTTATCTGGACGCCAAGCACCGACGCTTGACGCTCAAGCCCGGCATTCGCCACAGCCTGTTGATCCCAGGCGCCCACTTGAGCGAACAGGATGGGGTGTACCAGGTACCGGCCCCCGCCCTGCCCTTCGGCAAAGGCTATCGATTCCCGCTGCGCCTGGCGCCATGGCGAAACGTCCTGCACGATTTACAGCCCGATCTGATCGAAGTCGGCGATCCCTATCTCACCGCGTGGGCCGCACTGGATGCTCGGCGCCAGCTGGATGTACCGGTCATCGGCTTTTATCACTCCGATCTGCCGTTGCTGGTCAGCAACCGCATGGGGCCGTGGTTTACCCCGAACGTTGAAGCCTATGTCAGCAAACTCTATGGGAATTTTGACCGGGTACTGGCTCCCAGCCAGGTGATGGCCGACAAACTCACCGGGCTTGGCGTGAAGAACGTCTTCGTTCAGCCGTTGGGCGTGGACCTGCAAACCTTCACACCCGAGGTCCGTGATCCCGGCTTGCGCGCCGAACTGGGGATCAGTGAAGACACGCGCCTGCTGATCTTCGCCGGGCGCGGTTCGAAGGAGAAAAACCTGCCGGTGCTGCTCAACTGCATGAAGCGCCTGGGCGATGGCTACCACCTGCTGTTGGTCGGGTCTGGCATGCCCGCGAGCGTGCCGGACAACGTTACGGTGATCGACGGCTTCCGCCCGGCCGCGCATGTCGCGCGCTTGATGGCCAGCGCCGATGCGCTGCTGCATGGCGGCGATCAGGAAACCTTTGGCCTGGTCATCCTCGAAGCGATGGCCTGCGGTATCCCGGTAATCGCCGTGGCCGCCGGGGCCTTCAATGAAATTGTCGACGAGCGCTGCGGCCTGCTGTGCGCGCCGAACAATCCCAAGGCGATGGCCGACGGGGTTCGCGAACTGTTCAGCGTCGACAGCCAACGCCTGGGTGCGCAGGCCCGGCGGCACGTGGAACACCATTACGCGTGGGATACGGTGGTCGACAGCCTGCTCGGCCATTACTGCGCGGTACTCGGTACCCACAAGCCGATGCTCTGCCATGGCTGAGCGTTCGGTCTTGCTGGTATTGCACGACGTGGCGCCGCACAACTGGGTCGACTACCGCCCCTTCGTCGAAGCGGTGGACGCGCTGGGCGCGGTGCCTATCACTTGGCTGGTGGTGCCGGACTTTAATCATCAGGATGCCTTGCCCGCCGCAGGCGAGTTTCGGCGACTGCTCGACAGCCGCGTCGCCAGGGGCGATGAACTGGCGCTGCATGGCTACTCCCATAGCGACGACCAACCGTCGCCGCGCACGCCAAAAGAATGGTTCATGCGACGCATCTATACCCACGAAGGTGAGTTTTACCAGCTGTCAGAAGCCCAAGCACTGGAACGTCTGCATAAAGGTATCGAGGTATTTCGCGAAAACCACTGGCCCCTCCACGGCTTCGTCGCCCCGGCCTGGTTGATGAGCCCAGGCACCCGTGAAGCCTTGCGCCAATTACCCCTGAGCTACACCAGTGATCCGCAACACCTGTATCGGCTGCCGGATTTCACCCCGGTGGCGGCTCCCGGCCTGGTGTGGAGTGCGCGCAGCAGCTGGCGCCGGGGCGTGTCCAAAATCCTCAGCGACCGCCGCGAGCAACGCTGGCAAAACGCCCCGGTGATTCGCCTGGGCCTGCATCCGGTGGACATGCGCCACGACTTTTCCCGCCGCTATTGGCTCGAAACGCTGCAACGCCTGCTGGACGCGGGTCGCACGCCTATGACCAAAGTGGCCTGGCTGGCTTCCCAACCATGAGCCGCTTGCTCTGGCTGTTGCTGGCGCTGATCGTCGCGCTGATCATTCCGGCGTGGCTGGGCGGCGGTGAAACCGTGGCGCGCCTGGTGCAATTCCCCTGGCAACTGTTACTGGCCTTGTTCGCCATGATCGTAGTGTGCTGGGTGATCAACAGCCTGCGCCTGCGCCTGCTGCTGGGTGAGCACATCGGCCAACTCGGCCGTGTGAAAAGCCTCGGTGTCGTGATGTCGACCGAGTTCGCCATGTGCGCCACCCCCGGCGGCAGTGGCGGCCCACTGACCTTGATGGCGTTGCTCGCGCGCAACGGCATACGACCAGCCCATGGCAGCGCGGTGTTTGCCATGGACCAGTTGAGCGATTTGCTATTCTTTTTATGCGCACTGACGGGCATTGCGCTGTATGCCCTTTTCCACACCCTGAACCCGCGACTGGAATGGCTGCTGGAGCTCAGCGCTGTATCGATGGTGGGTGGGCTGTTCTGTGGCGTATTGCTGGTGCGCTTTCACCGCCAGGCCATCCGCCTGACGGGCGCGGTCCTCAAGCAACTACGGGTGCGCCCAAAGGTTCGTCGACGCTGGGCGCGCAGGCTGTTGCGCTTCCTGGCGGCATTCACCGACACGCTGAAATTGCCGTGGTCTACGTTGATAAGCGTATTTTTTCTCACGAGCGCGCACTGGACCCTGCGCTACAGCGTGCTCTATCTGGCGTTACGCGGATTGGGCGGGGATGTGCAATGGGCCTGGAGCTTTCTGATCCAGATGCTTTCATTGACGGCCGGGCAATTCAGCCTGCTGCCTGGCGGGGCGGGGGCTGCGGAATTGACCTCCGCGGCGTTACTGGCGCCCATGGTCGGCAAATCCACCGCAGCGGCGGCAATCCTGATCTGGCGGGCCGTAACGTATTACTTTTATCTGCTGGCCGGCGGGCCGGTATTTCTACTGATGGTTGGCAAGCCTTTGCTCAAGCGTCTTTTTCAGCGGGCCCAGGCGGCGCGTCCGGGGTCTGCAACTGCTCCCACAACTGGGCGGCCCCAGGAAAGTCAGTACCGTCCTCCGCATCCAGCGCGTCCGGGTCATAGCGACTCAGACAGCCTTCGCCCACGGTAGCAGGCGCCTTGGAGGTGGCTTTATCGAGTGGATCGCTCATGGTCAAAATCCTCAACGGCAGGCAAAGAAAAAGGGCCTGGGACGATTTAACGCCCAGGCCCCTCATTCTTCAATCACAACGCGTCAATCAGAACACGACGGTCTTGTTGCCGTGCACCAGCACGCGGTCCTCCAGGTGGTAGCGCAGCCCTCGGGCCAGCACCATCTTCTCGACATCGCGGCCGAAGCGCACCATGTCTTCAATGCTGTCGCTGTGGCTGACACGCACCACGTCCTGCTCGATGATCGGGCCGGCGTCCAGCTCTTCGGTGACGTAGTGGCAGGTTGCGCCGATCAGCTTGACCCCACGCAGGGAAGCCTGATGGTACGGCTTGGCACCGACGAACGATGGCAGGAAACTGTGGTGAATGTTGATCACCTTGCCAGCGTATTCGCTGCACAGTTCCGGCGGCAGGATTTGCATGTAGCGCGCCAGGACCACGACATCGGCCTCGTGCTGTTTGACCAGGCGAGACACTTCGGCGAACGCCGGCTCCTTGTCCTGCGGGTTGACCGGCACGTGGTAGTACGGGATGCCATGCCATTCGACCATGCTGCGCAGGTCGTCATGGTTGGAAATAACGCAGGCAATATCACAGTCCAACTCGTCGCTGTGCCAGCGGTGCAGCAAGTCCGCCAGGCAATGGGACTCACGACTGGCCATCAGCACCACGCGTTTTTTCTGCTCGGTGTCGGTGATGCGCCAGGTCATCGAAAACTCTTCGGCGATCGGCGCAAAGGCCTCGCGAAAAGCCTCGAGACCAAACGGCAGCGTGTCGGCACGGATTTCGTGACGCATGAAGAACCAACCGCTGAGATTATCCGAGTGATGGCTCGCCTCGGTAATCCAGCCATTGTGGGAAGCCAGAAAGTTACTGACTTTGGCAACGATGCCGACCCGGTCCGGGCAAGCAATCACCAGCCGAAAAGTGCGCATTAGGGGAAAACTCCAGAACTTCGCAAAGGCCGCCATTCTAGCGATTGCGCAGGAAAACTGCAGTATTCGTTAACGCTTATTCTGATCGCCGGCCTGGCCCTTGCCCCTTAATCGCCTAAGGTTTTACCACCTTAATATGAATCTACTGCGTCACCTTGGATTCTTCCACGGTTTGTCAGGCGATTACCTTAAGGTCTACGACCTAGTAATTAACTCGATTGCGTAGGTTTGTTAAAAACATTCAACGCAATTCACATAAATGCACGCTTAAATGTTTACTTGGGCAAACCGCCTGACTATTATTAGGTCACTGTCCCTGTCAATCAGCGCTCTACATAAGGTAGTCCACATGTCTCTGATCAACGAATACCGTGCCACCGAAGAAGCTATCAAAGAGCTGCAAGCCCGTTTGAAGAACCTGTCCCAAGACGACAAACTGCAAACCGAGCTGGAATTCGAAGGCAAATTGCGCACCCTGATGGGCGAATACTCCAAATCCCTGCGTGACATCATCGCACTGCTGGATCCAGAGTCGAAAGTTAAAGCACCGCGTGGCGCCGTGAAAACTACCGGTACCAAGCGTGCTCGCAAAGTCAAACAATACAAAAACCCGCACAACGGCGAAGTGATTGAAACCAAAGGTGGCAACCACAAAACCCTGAAAGAGTGGAAAGTCAAGTGGGGCGGTGACGTGGTTGAAGGCTGGGCTACCCTGCTGGGCTAAGCTTCGCCAGGCTTGCGCCTGATCCGCGACACATTAAAAACGCCAGCTTGCTGGCGTTTTTTATTGTCTGCAGGTTCTCCATGAAACGGACTACACATTTACCCGGGCGGCCAAATCATCGGCATATTGCTGCCACTGCTCCAGCACCTCACACTGAAACGGTGTAGCACTTACAGCCAACTCCTGCCGGGCCTGCTTAAATGCTTCGAGGGTATTCGGAGCCCCGCATTCAGGGTCGGACAAACGCTGCTGACAAAAAAGTTTCCAACGTTGTTGCTCCTCGCTATTCAAGGTCTCGGGGAAGTTACGTGCACGGTAGCGAAATAATAATTCAGGCAAACGCTGATCATCAAAAGGCCACTGCTGGCGTGCTAATTGCGCAGGCTCGGCTGCCCGGACTTGTTCACATAAACGTCGATCACGATCGCCGATAAAACCGTCATAAAGCTGCTGTTCAGGGTCGGCACTCGGGGCAAAATCTTCCTCGGCATAAATGAGCGCCAACTTATCGCGCCAAAGTTCCTGTGCGTCAGTTAGCCGCAGCGCCCGTTCCTGATAAACAGTCATATCCAAGTGCAGGCGTTCTCGATCTTCAGCCCTCAGCACATTCAGGGGGGCGACCACCGGGCAACGATTGATATGCACCAACTTGAGCGGCACCGGCAATTCGCCCTCGGCAAGCTCGTCACGCCGGGTGTAGAGGCGCTGGCGCAAGGCCTGGGCATCAAGGTCCAGCAGCCCTTGGGGGTCGAGCCCAAGGTCGCAGACGATCAACGCATTGCGATTGCGCGGGTGCCAGGCCAGCGGCAGTACAACGCCCAGGTAATGACGCTCGGCGGAAAAGCGCCCGGAGATATGGACCATGGGTTGTAACAGGCGCACCTGGTCCATCACCCGCTGTTTACTGCGCAACTGGAACAACCATTCGTAGAGCTTCGGTTGTTTTTCACGCACCAACCGCGCCAGCGCAATCGTGGCGCGCACGTCGGACAACGCGTCGTGCGCCTGGCCATGATCGATGCCGTTGGCGGCCGTCAGGCGCTCCAACTTGAGCGTGACGCGCCCCTCCTGTTGTGGCCACTCGATACCTTCGGGGCGCAGGGCGTAAGCGGTGCGAACTACGTCGATCAAATCCCAGCGGCTGTTACCGCCCTGCCACTCGCGCGCATAAGGGTCGAAAAAATTGCGATACAGGCTGTAGCGCGTCATTTCATCGTCAAACCGCAAGGTGTTGTAACCGGCGCCGCAGGTCCCTGGGGCGGCCAGTTCGGCGTGTACACGAGTCATGAAGTCAGCCTCGGCCAGGCCTTTTTCCGCGAGAATTGCCGGGGTAATGCCAGTAATCGCGCACGCGGCGGGGTGCGGCAGGATATCGTCGCTGGGTTGGCAATAAAGATTGACCGGCGCGCCGATTTCGTTGAGGTCCAGGTCCGTACGGATACCGGCTACCTGAAGGGGGCGGTCATTGCGCGGGTTGATGCCGGTGGTTTCATAGTCGTACCAGAAAATGGAGGTCACGGGCTATTCCTGTACTGAAGATCGGCAAAGTCTAGGCGCTGAACCGCCTTCGAGGCCAGCACGCGTTGCACTGTACAAACATCCAGCAAAACCTTGAGTGGTTGCTTCCATCGTCGACGCTGCTAGCATCCCTGTCTCTGAGCCACTCTGCACTGCCAAGGATCGCGATGCCATCAACCCCACTGGACACCCGCTACCAGATCGAGACCCCGGAGGGCATCGACCTGCCCCTGCGCCCTGCCGGCCTGGTGCCGCGTGCGCTGGCATTTGCCTTCGACCTGGGCTTGCGAGGAGTGGTCATGGGCGTCCTGCTGGTGCCATTGGCCTTGCTGGGCAACATCGGCATTGGCCTGGGTTCACTGCTGCTGTTCCTGATCAGTTGGTGGTACATGGTGCTCTTCGAAGTGCTCAACCAGGGTTGCTCACCGGGCAAACAGGTGATGGGCCTGCGCGTCGTCCAGGACGACGGCACCCCGATCGGCTGGTCCTCATCATTGATCCGCAACCTGCTGCGGTTTGTCGACATGCTGCCGTTTGGCTATTTTCTCGGCGCAATCAGTTGCCTGCAGCACCCTCACTTCAAGCGCCTCGGCGACCTGGCCGCCGGCACGCTGGTGATCTACCGCGAACAGCCACTTGCCCGCCCCCGGGTGCCTCAAGCGCCGGCATTGCGCTTGCCCTTCGCCCTGGACCTGAGCGAGCAACGGGCCATCCTTGCCTTTGCCGAACGCCAGGGAGAACTCTCCGCCGAGCGCGTTCACGAATTGGCCGCGATCCTCGCCACGCCTTTGCAGGTATCCCCGGCCCGCGCCGTCGAACAACTCAATGGCGTGGCCCGTGGCCTGTTGGGGCCCGCATGAAGCAGAGCCTGTTCGAAAGCCGTCACCAGCCCCAGTGGCAAGCCTTTGCCGAACAACTGAAACAGTTGGAACAAGGCCAGGCAAAATCCAGTGACGTGGCTGACTTCCCCCATCAATACCGGCGTCTGTGCCAGCACCTGGCATTGGCCCAGGAGCGTGGCTATAGCAGCTATCTGGTGGACCCACTGCAACAACTGGCACTGCGCGGACATCAGCAGCTGTACCGGCATCGCAGCCAGTTGGCGGCCAATATCCTGAGTTTCGTACTCGCCGACTTTCCGCGGCTGGTGCGGGACCAATGGCGTTTCGTACTGGCTGCCAGCCTGCTGTTCTTCGGTAGCCTGGCGGGCATTGCCCTGCTGGTCTTGCTGTTTCCCGACCTGATCTACAGCATCGTCAGCCCCCAGCAGGTGGCCGAGATGCAAAGCATGTACGACCCCGACGCCAGCCGACTGGGTCGCGCCGCCGAACGTGCGTCCAGTGAAGACTGGATGATGTTCGGCTACTACGTGATGCATAACATCGGCATCGCGTTCCAGACGTTCGCGGCTGGCTTGCTGTTCGGCCTGGGCAGCGTGTTCTTTCTGATTTTCAACGGCCTGGTCATCGGCGCAGTCTCCGGACACCTGACCGAAATCGGCTACGGGCAGACCTTCTGGTCCTTCGTCATCGGTCATGGTGCGTTCGAGCTGACCGCCATCGCCCTTGCCGGCGCTGCCGGGCTGCAACTGGGCTGGGCACTGATCGCCCCCGGGTACCTGACCCGGGGCGAATCCTTGCGGCTCGCCGCCCATAAAAGCGTGCAGATGATGTGCGGGGTCATGGTGTTCCTGCTGATCGCAGCCTTTATCGAGGCCTACTGGTCGTCCACCACTGGGATAGCCCCTTGGGTCAAGTACCTGGTGGGCGCGGCCCTGTGGCTGCTGGTGATCGCTTACCTGAGCCTTGCAGGAAGGAGTCATCATGCGCCTGAGTGATGCCAGCGTGGTGATCCGCCCACGCACCGCCTGGGAAGCCATGGACCTGGGTGCATTGATGGCCCGCGAACATCGCCAGCTACTGATGAGCAGTTGGGCGCTGATAACCCTGCCTGTGTTCGCCCTGCTCACCGCGCTGCTGTGGAACTACCCGTCTACCGCCATATTCCTGTTCTGGTGGTTCAAGCCCGCATTCGATCGCCTGCCGCTGTATATCCTGTCCAAGGCCCTGTTTGGTGAAACGCCCAGCCTCAAGCAGGCCGTTCGCCAATGGCCGCGGCTGCTCAAGGGCCAACTGCTGGCCAGCCTGACCTGGCGGCGGCTCAGCCTCAGTCGCAGCTTCGTCATGCCGGTCATTCAACTCGAAGGCCTGGATGGCCAGGCGCGCCAGAAACGCCTGGGTGTACTGCAGCAACGTAACGCCGGTGCCGCACGCTGGCTGACCATCGTCGGGGTGCATCTGGAAATCGGCCTGTGGTTCGGCTGCATGGCGTTGTTCTACCTGTTTATCCCCCAGGACGTCGAAATGCAGTGGGACTGGCAACGCCTGGCACTGGCCTCTAGTTCGGAAGGGCTGTGGCTGACACATCTGGGCAATGCCTTCTACGCCTTGATCCTGGTGTTTTGGGAGCCCATCTACGTGGCCTGCGGATTCAGCCTCTACCTCAACCGCCGCACAGTGCTGGAAGCCTGGGACCTGGAGCTGGTGTTCCGCCGTCTTCGCCAGCGCCTGAGCAGTGCGGCCATGCTGCTCGTGCTGGTCGCCGGGCTGACACTGCTACCTGTCAGCCCGCCCGTCATGGCCGAGACATCCCCTGCGCCAAAACCATTGAGCACCCAAGGCGCGAGTCATTCCATCCAGTCGCTGCTCGACAAGCCGCCGTTCAAAAACCCGGAAACCGTCACCCGCTACCACTTTGGCGAAGACAAACCCGTGGTTAAAAACAAGGCTCACGGCGATGGCAAGCTTCCGGCCTGGCTGCAGGCATTCCTGGATAACCTCAACAGCGACACCTTCAAGCACATCGCCCAAGGCCTGGAAGTGCTTTTGTGGGGACTTTTGATCGGTGGCCTGGCCCTGCTGGCATGGCGATACCGTGACTGGCTACGCACATTTGCCCGCCGGCGCGGGCCAGGCAAAACCAACGTGGCCAAGCCCGTACCGACACAGTTGTTCGGCCTGGCACTGGGCGCTGAGACCTTGCCCGAGGATATTGCCAGCACCGCCGAGCAACTGTGGGCGACGCGACCGAGGGACGCTCTGGGCCTTCTGTATCGCGGCCTGCTCAGCCGGTTACTGCATGACTTCAACCTGCCGCTGAAAAGCGCAGACACCGAGTGCCAGGTGCTGGAGCGTGTTCATCAGTTGCAGCAACCGCAGCTACTGGCCTTCAGCGATGAATTGACCCGGCACTGGCAAAACCTCGCCTACGGTCATCTCCTTCCGCCCACTTCGGCCCAGCAAAAACTCTGCAGTGATTGGCGCACGCTATTCAGTCCGGAGGGCCGCCCATGAACCGGCCATTAGTGTGGGTGGCGTTACTGCTGGCCTGCCTGCTGGGGGCTGGCGGTTTTTACGCGTGGAGCAAAGCGACGCCCTACGAGGTCGTGGTGGATCGCGGCCCTTCACCCGAGGCCACGGCCAACCCCTATCTGGCAGCCGAACACTTCCTGCGCCAACAGGGCCTGGCCGTGGAACATGCCAGTAGCCTGGAGCGGCTGGCTACCCTCCCCGCCAAGGGCAACAGCCTGTTGTTACTGGGCGACCGGAGCACGATGTCGCCACGCCAGGTCGAACAACTGCTGGCGTGGGCGAAGTCCGGCGGTCATCTGTTGCTGGTGGCACAGGCACTCTGGGATGAAGAGGCCGGCAAAAGCGGCGACCTGCTGCTTGATCGCCTGTCCATCCACCAGGCCTTGAGTGACGACCCTGAGGAACCGGCTCCGGCCCGCAAAAAGAAAGCGCCGGACCTGACCAAGCTCTATGTCGACAATGAAACCGCCCCGGCCTATTTCAGTTTCGACACCCACTTCAACCTTATCGACCCCAGGCACCTGGCACAATTTTCAGCCAATAGCGCCGGCTCAAGCCACCTGATGCAACTTGACCTCGGGCAAGGCCGCGTCACGGTGATCACCGACAGCGACCTGTGGAAAACTCCAGCAATCGGCGAGCACGACAATGCCTGGCTGCTGTGGTACCTGAATCAGGGCACGGCCGTCACCCTGCTGTTCAACAGCGACTTCGACAACTTGTTCACCCTGCTGATACGGTATTTCCCCCAAGCGTTGGTAGCCCTCATTGCCCTGATCGCATTAGGACTCTGGCACGCCGGCATGCGCCAAGGCCCGATCCAGGCACCCGCTCCCAAGGCGCGCCGACAGTTGCAGGAGCACTTGAAAGCCAGTGCCGACTTCCTGCTGCGCCGCAGCGGCCAGGGCACCCTGTTGCAGGCTTTGCAGCGCGATATCCTGCGCGCCGCCCGGCGCCGCCACCCTGGCTTTGAACACCTCGACAACGCAGAACAGTGGCGGGTGCTTGAGCACCTGACGCGCCAACCCTCTCACGTCATCAGCCAGGCCCTTGGCCCACCTGCGGCGAAACGGCTTTCCAGTGCCGATTTCAGCCGACAGGTGGCGTGCCTGCAAACTCTCAGGAATGCCCTATGAGCGATTTTCCAAGCGCCACTGCCGTGAACCGCGAAGCCTTGCACCGTGCCAGCCAGCTAGCCCAGGCCTTGCGCGTCGAGCTGCGCAAGGCAGTGATTGGCCAGGACCAGGTGATCGATGATGTGCTGACCGCGCTGATTGCCGGCGGCCATGTGTTGCTCGAAGGGGTGCCGGGACTGGGTAAAACCCTGCTGGTACGTGCCCTGGCGCGTTGTTTTGACGGCGAGTTCGCACGCATCCAGTTCACCCCCGACCTGATGCCCAGCGATGTTACCGGGCACGCCGTGTACGACCAGCGCACCGAACAATTCAAGCTGCGCAAGGGACCGGTGTTCACCCACCTGCTGCTCGCCGACGAAATCAACCGCGCCCCGGCCAAGACCCAGGCAGCCCTGCTCGAAGCCATGCAGGAGCGCCAAGTTACCCTCGAAGGCGAAGCGCTGCCCATCAGCCAGCCGTTCATGGTGCTGGCGACCCAGAACCCCATCGAACAGGAAGGCACCTATCCGTTGCCGGAAGCTGAGCTGGACCGTTTCATGCTGAAGGTCCGCATGGATTATCCGGATGCGCAGCAGGAGCTGGACATGGTGCGCGAAGTAACGCGCTCGTCCCGCGCCGACATGCTGGATGTGCAGCCATTGCGCAGGGTCCTGGTGGCCGACGATGTACTGCTGTTACAGCAGATCGCCAGTGAATTGGCCCTGGATGAACAAGTTCTCGACTATGCCGTGCGCCTGGCGCGTGCCACCCGCAGTTGGCCGGGCCTCGCCATCGGCGCCGGCCCTCGGGCTTCGATTGCACTGGTCCGCGGCGCCCGCGCGCGGGCACTGCTGCGCGGTGCGGAGTTCGTCACCCCGGATGACATCAAGGGGTGCGCCCTCGCAGTGCTGCGCCATCGGGTGCGTATCGCGCCCGAGTTGGACATCGACGGACTGGAGGTCGACCAGGTGCTCAAGCAACTGCTGGACCAGATCCCGGCCCCACGCCAATGACCCGCCCATGAAACCGACTCGTCTGTTACTGGCCTGGCTTGGCGTGCTGCTGGGCCTGAATATTCTGCTGGGCACCGCAGTGGCGCTGCAGCTCAAAGTGCCTGACACCCTGCACTCGATTGCATGGGGCTTGCTCCTCGCGTTGTTGCTGCTGGCCGTGCTGGACGCCGTGCGCCAGCATCGACGCCCGTCCCCCCGTGTACAACGGCAGATGCCCGGCAGCCTGGCGCTCGGCCGCTGGGGCGAGGTCCGCCTGACACTGGAGCATGCCTACGCGCAGCCGTTGACGGTACAGGTGTTCGATCATGCGCCGGACGGGTTGATGGTGGAGAACATGCCCCAGTCCATAGCACTGCGGCCGGGTGAGCGCAGTGAACTGGGGTATCGCCTTCGCCCCCTGCGGCGTGGGCACTTCAGCTTCAGCCGTTGCGAAATACACCTGCCGAGCCCCTTCGGGTTATGGTCGACACGGCGTTTTGTCGAGATCAGCGATGTCACCCGCGTCTATCCGGATTTCGCCCGTCTCTACGGCGCGCAGTTGCTGGGTGTGGATAACTGGCTGAGCCAACTGGGTGTGCGGCAACGCCAGCGGAGAGGGTTAGGGCTGGAGTTTCATCAACTGCGCGAGTTTCGCGAGGGCGACAGCCTGCGCCAGATCGACTGGAAGGCCACGGCACGACAACGCACGCCCATCGCCCGCGAGTATCAGGATGAGCGCGACCAGCAGATTGTATTCATGCTCGATTGCGGCCGGCGCATGCGCAGCCAGGATGACGAGCTGTCCCACTTTGACCATGCCCTCAACGCCTGCCTGCTGCTCAGCTATGTCGCCTTGCGCCAGGGCGATGCCGTGGGGCTGTGTACTTTCGCCGGCGACCAGCCGCGCTACCTGGCGCCGGTCAAGGGCAGCAGCCAGTTGAATCTGTTGCTCAACACGGTGTACGACCTGGATACCACCCGACGCACGGCCGATTACCAAGCGGCGGCCAGCCAACTGCTGGCCCGGCAAAAACGCCGCGCATTGGTGATTGTGGTTACCAACCTGCGCGATGAGGACGATGAAGCGCTACTGTCCGCCGTCAAGCGTATCGGCCGCCAGCATCGGGTGCTGGTGGCCAGTTTGCGTGAGGAAGTACTCGATCAACTGCGCCAGTCCCCGGTACAGACCCTGCCGGAAGCGTTGGCCTATAGCGGCACCGTCGATTACCTCAATACCCGCGAAGAACTGCACGAACGCTTGAGTGCCCACGGCCTGTCGGTCATCGATACCTCACCCTCACAGCTGGGAGCGTGTCTGGTGACACGCTACCTGAGCTGGAAAAAAGCCGGGGTGTTCTAGGTCTAGTTGAAAAAGGCGCACGGTCACGGCGGGGACAATCCCTCAAACCGGGCCGACAACGCGCTATAGCTAGGCTGAGGCCTGCAAGGGATCAAAGCTGAAGTAATGCAACAAGACATTGATCAATTGCCCATATTCCTCGGGGGCCTGCTGCACACTGAACCCCGAATCATAATGCTGAGGATTGATATCTTCATGGCTCCACAAGCAGGTCGCCGTGAGGTCGATTGCATGGAAGGTATCGTCCGCCACTGGGATTTTCAGGCGTAGCTCGAAGTCTACGCCCACCATCAAGGGCAACTGACTGATCAACATCAGCCCGTCTTCAGAGACGTTCCCTAAAAAGCCAATGGGTTTGTCGGTAAGACGGTTAAACACTTGCAGGAAGTAAGGAAGGTGATGCCGCTCGATCCGTCGGTCGGTAAACATGGTGAGATCGCCATCCAGTGGCCATGATCTGGCCGCGCCAGTGATTCGGAACGAGCAGAAATCGCTCGCTCTCCCTGAAACTCGGTGTGACAACAAACACCTTTTTGGTCACTAAACAGCTGTCGAGTCCGGGCCTTGCATTCATTCGAATAGAAACTTGTACAAATGAACATTCGAAGAATAGCCCAAGACTGGCGGCAGGCCAGTCATGACATGATGAATATCATCACAACGACGCAGGACGTGGCTGGGCGGCGCTTGCGCCGGGGTAGTGCCCCAGTTGTTGCAGGGTATCCAGCCGTGCGCGAGCCCGGTACGCATACTCACTGGAAGGGTACTGATTGATGATGAATTGATAGGTCTGCACCGCATCGACGAACAGTTTCTGGCGTTCCAGGCATTGGCCGCGCAGCATCGAGACCTCCGGTTGCACATAACGCCGGGTGCGGCTTTCGCGGTCGACCTGGGATAACTCCAGGGTGACGCGCTGGCAATCGCCGACCCCGTAGGCGCGGTAGGCGTTGTTCAAATGGTGGTCCATCGACCAACGGGTGCAGCCGACAACACTGACGGCCAGGGCAGCAACGAGCAAAATTCGCATGAGGGTTCTCCTGTCTTGTGCAGTGTATCGACCCCTCGTCGAAAATCTTCAAGGGTCTTCGTCTATTCAACCGCAGCAAAAACAAGCCGATCGTCGATAAGTAGTGCAAACGAACAATGACTACAACGAAAGAGCATAGTAGCCTTCCTCAGCGCTTGAACTCAGGAGTCTGTGCATGTCCGTCCGTCGTACCAAAATCGTCGCCACCCTTGGCCCGGCCAGCAACTCGCCGGAAGTCCTCGAACAGCTGATTCTGGCTGGTTTGGACGTTGCCCGTCTGAACTTCTCCCACGGCACCCCGGACGAGCACAAGGCTCGCGCCAAGCTGGTGCGTGACCTGGCCGCCAAGCACGGCCGCTTCGTGGCACTGCTGGGTGACCTGCAAGGCCCGAAAATCCGCATCGCCAAATTCGCCAACAAGCGTATCGAGCTGAAGATCGGTGACACCTTCACCTTCTCCACCAGCCATCCGCTGACCGAAGGCAACCAGCAAGTCGTGGGTATCGACTACCCGGACCTGGTCAAGGATTGCGGCGTCGGTGACGAACTGCTGCTGGACGACGGCCGCGTGGTCATGCGCGTCGACACTGCCACCGGCACCGAACTGATCTGCACCGTGACCATCGGCGGCCCGCTGTCCGACCACAAAGGCATCAACCGTCGTGGTGGTGGCCTGACGGCGCCGGCACTGACTGAAAAAGACAAGGCTGACATCAAGCTCGCCGCCGAAATGGAAGTGGACTACCTCGCTGTGTCCTTCCCGCGCGACGCCGCCGACATGGAGTACGCCCGCAAGCTGCGCGACGAAGCCGGCGGCACCGCCTGGCTGGTGGCGAAGATCGAACGCGCCGAAGCCGTGGCCGATGACGAAACCCTCGATGGCCTGATCAAGGCATCCGACGCCGTGATGGTGGCCCGTGGTGACCTGGGCGTGGAAATCGGCGATGCCGAGCTGATCGGTATCCAGAAAAAGATCATCCTGCACGCACGCCGCCACAACAAGGCGGTGATCGTGGCGACCCAGATGATGGAGTCGATGATCCAGAACCCGATGCCAACCCGTGCCGAAGTGTCCGACGTGGCCAACGCCGTGCTCGACTACACCGACGCTGTGATGCTCTCGGCTGAAAGTGCCGCGGGTCCGTACCCGCTGGAAGCCGTCCAGGCCATGGCGCGTATCTGTGTCGGTGCCGAGAAGCACCCGACCAGCAAGACCTCCAGCCACCGCATCGGCAAAGTGTTCGAAAGCTGCGACCAGAGCATCGCCCTGGCGGCCATGTACACCGCCAACCACTTCCCGGGCGTGAAGGCGATCATCGCCTTGACCGAAAGTGGCTACACGCCGTTGATCATGTCGCGCATCCGTTCGTCGGTGCCGATCTACGCGTTCACCCCGCACCGCGAAGCCCAGGCCCGCGCGGCGCTGTTCCGTGGCGTGTACACCATTCCGTTCGACCCGGCTTCGCTGGCACCGAACGAAGTCAGCCAGAAAGCTATCGACGAGTTGGTCAAGCGCGGCGTCGTAGAGCAAGGCGACTGGGTCATCCTCACCAAGGGCGACAGCTACCACACCACCGGTGGCACCAATGGCATGAAGATCCTGCACGTGGGCGACCCGCAGTACTGAGTGACACGCTGAAAAACAAAAGCCCCGCCATGTGAATGGCGGGGCTTTTTGCATTTCAGAGTGACCGGCTGGCTGTCACGACCTCATCGCGGGCAAGCCCGGCTCCCACAGTTGACTGCACTCCGATGTGCAAGCCAGGCTTGCCCGCGATCAGGCCAGACCAATCAACCTACCTTCAGCGCCGAGTGATGAAAGCCGACAACGCCGCAATCGCTTCCGGTGATTTCAGACGCTGCACAAACAACGCCCCCTCCTCCTCGATCACCTGCCGCAACTGCTCACGATCAACACTCTTCATCAATTGCTTGGTCACCTGCACGGCTCCCGGCGCCAGGTTTTCAAAGCGCTCGGCCATTTCTCGAGCCTTGGCCAGCGCCGCTTCGCCACTGCCCAACGCTTCGGTGGCAATCCCCCACGCCGCCGCTTGTTCGCCGCTAAAGCCCTCGCCCAACAGCAACAGTTCAGCGGCTTTCGCGTGCCCCAGCAGGCGCGGCAGGATCAGGCTCGAGCCAAACTCCGGGCACAATCCAAGGTTGACGAACGGCATGCGCAACCGCGCGTCCCGGCTGATGTACACCAGGTCGCAGTGCAGCAGCAGCGTCGTACCAATACCCACCGCCGCCCCTGCCACGGCAGCAATTACCGGCTTGCGACAGTTGAGCAGGCTTTTCATGAAGTGAAACGGAGGGCTGTCGAGGTCGCTGGGCGGCTGCTCGAGGAAGTCGGCGATGTCGTTGCCAGCAGTGAAACATTCGCTGCTGCCCTGGATGAGCACGGATCGCACATCCGCATCCGCATCCGCCTGCTCCAGCGCCTCGGCCAGCAGCGTGTACATGGCGCGGGTCAGGGCGTTTTTCTTGTCCGGGCGATTAAGCTGCAAGGTCAGCAGCCCACGTTCGCGGTACTGCAGGATGGCATCGGTCATGGCGAATCTCGCGGCGGTAGAATTCAGCGCTCAACCACGCGGCAGGAACACGTCGGCCAGCAGTTGATTGCGCGGCAAGCCCGCCAGGAACAGACGCTTGGAAAACGCCTCGACACTGGCAGGGTGTCCGCAGAGTAAGGCCAGAGTTTGCCGCGAAACAAGCCGCAGTTGCGCCAATGCCTGGGCCGACTCAGCCGCCGTCCACAGCTCCACAGTCAGGTTGGGATGCCGCGCAGCCAGTTCCGCCAGCGGCTCGGCCAGGTAATGGCTGCCGGCGTCATGAGCCAGGTGAATCACGCGGATAGCGCCCTGGTGATCCTGGCGCAGCGCCTCGCGCAACACGCCCCACAACGGTCCCAGGCCGGTGCCGGAGGCCAGCAGCCATAACGGCCGGGCCTGCCAGTCGGGATCATACTGCAGTGCCCCGCCCCGCAATTCGCCCAGTCGCAGACCATCGCCCACCTGCAACTGCCGGGCAAGATCGCTGAACTCACCGGGCTGGCGGCAATCCAGGTGAAACTCCAGGAACGACTCCTCCTGCGGCAAGCTTGCCAGGGAATACGGGCGTGCAACGTGCCCCGCCCACAGCACCAGGTGCTGCCCGGCCCGGTAACGCAGGCCCCGCTCCGGTTGCAGGCGCAGGCGCAGCACCGTCGGGTTCAGCCAATCGACACCCACCACCTGGGCTGGCAATCCATCACGCGTCGGGTCAAACGCTTCGACGCGCAGATCCCCGCTGACCTGGCACTGGCAAGCCAACCGCCATCCGTCCTGGCGTTGCGCGAGGCTCAAGGCCTCGGGTTGCTGGTCCTCGACCTCGCCCTGGCAACGCACCAGGCAGGCATGGCAACTGCCGGCGCGGCAACTGTAGGGCACGGCGACACCTGCCTGGTTCAAGGCGTCCAACAGGTTGCTGCCGGCAGATACCGACCAATGGCGTTCGCCGACGTACAGTTCAGGCATATAAGGACTCAATCACAAGGGGCGCGCACAGGGAATCACGCCTGCGACAGTTTGACCATAGTCGGGTGTATCGGCCACCGCGTCGGGTTATACTGCCGCGCCTTTTTAGCGTCGCGCCTGCACCACTTTGGCGTGCCTTGGAAAGGTGAGCTCAGCCGACCGATGCAACACTGAGCCCACCTTTATTGAATGTTCCCTTATAGAGGAGCGCGACTCATGACCGTGATCAAGCAAGACGACCTGATTCAGAGCGTTGCCGACGCCCTGCAATTCATTTCCTACTACCACCCCGTTGACTTCATCCAGGCGATGCACGAGGCCTACCTGCGCGAAGAATCGCCGGCAGCCCGTGACTCCATCGCGCAGATCCTGATCAACTCGCGCATGTGCGCCACCGGCCATCGCCCGATCTGCCAGGACACCGGTATCGTTACCGTGTTCGTGCGCGTGGGCATGGACGTGCGTTGGGATGGCGCCACCATGAGCCTGGACGACATGATCAACGAAGGCGTGCGTCGCGCCTACAACCTGCCGGAAAACGTCCTGCGTGCATCGATCCTCGCCGACCCGGCCGGTGCGCGTAAAAACACCAAGGACAACACCCCGGCCGTGATCCATTACTCCATCGTCCCGGGTAACACCGTGGAAGTGGATGTGGCGGCCAAGGGCGGCGGTTCCGAGAACAAGTCGAAAATGGCCATGCTCAACCCGTCCGACTCAATCGTCGACTGGGTGCTCAAGACCGTTCCGACCATGGGCGCCGGCTGGTGCCCACCGGGCATGCTCGGCATCGGCATCGGCGGCACCGCCGAGAAAGCTGCCGTGATGGCCAAGGAAGTGTTGATGGAATCCATCGACATCCACGAGCTGAAAAAGCGCGGCCCGCAGAACCGTATCGAAGAGATGCGCCTGGAGCTGTTCGAGAAGGTCAACCAACTGGGGATCGGCGCCCAGGGCCTGGGTGGCCTGACCACCGTGCTCGACGTGAAGATCATGGACTACCCGACCCACGCCGCCTCGCTGCCGGTGTGCATGATCCCCAACTGCGCCGCCACCCGTCACGCACACTTCGTGCTCGACGGTTCGGGCCCGGCGTCGCTGGAAGCGCCACCGTTGGACGCCTACCCGGAGATCGTCTGGGAAGCTGGCCCGTCGGCCCGTCGCGTCAACCTCGACACCCTGACCCCGGAAGAAGTGCAGAGCTGGAAGCCGGGCGAGACCGTGTTGCTCAACGGCAAGATGCTCACCGGTCGTGACGCCGCGCACAAGCGCATGGTCGAAATGCTGAACAAGGGTGAAACCCTGCCGGTGGACCTCAAGGGTCGCTTCATCTACTACGTCGGCCCGGTTGATCCGGTGCGCGAAGAAGTGGTTGGCCCGGCCGGTCCGACCACCGCCACGCGGATGGACAAGTTCACCCGTCAGATCCTCGAGCAAACCGGCCTGCTGGGCATGATCGGCAAATCCGAGCGCGGCCCGACCGCAATCGAAGCGATCAAGGACCACAAGGCCGTGTACCTGATGGCCGTGGGCGGCGCTGCTTACCTGGTGGCGCAAGCCATCAAGAAGTCGCGCGTTGTCGCCTTCGCCGAGCTGGGCATGGAAGCGATCTACGAGTTCGACGTGAAGGACATGCCGGTCACCGTTGCGGTGGACAGCAAGGGCGAATCCGTCCATATCACCGGTCCTGCCATCTGGCAGAAAAAGATCAGTGAAAGCCTGGCGATAGAAGTGCAGTAAGCACCCTCCCGCAAGACTGAAGCGACCGCGGCCCATGGCCCGGTCGCTTTTTTATTGCCTGCTGTTTCACCTTTGGCAAGCGGGCTTGTCATGCCTGGCACGCGCGTCTTGGCAACTGCGTTTATTGTGGCGAGCGGGCTTGCCCCGCGTTGGGCTGCGAAGCGGCCCCATAAAGATCACCGCATTCCTTCAGGTCAAACCGCATTGCCTGGTTTTGGGGGCCGCTTCGCAGCCCAACGCGGGGCAAGCCCGCTCACCACAAGAAGCCCCCTCCCCAAGAAGCCTGCTCACCACAAGAAGCCCGCTCACCCAAGAAGCCCGTTCACCACAAGAAGCCTGCTCGCCGCACCAGCCCACTCTCCCCATCAGCCACAACAGCCCCTCACCACAAGATCCAAGCCGCGCATGCTATGGTGCTCTCCCCTTACTGTGCCTGCTCATCATCGTATGATCGTGATCCCTCGCCCCCTGCGACTGACCTTCTACTCTTTGCTGATCATTGCCGGTGCCGTACTGGCCGCGGCCTTGGCCACCCGCCATGCCGAGCGCCAGGCCTTGGTGGATGATGCCGCCCGTGCCAATCAACAACTGGCGCTGTACGCCAATTCGCTGCACACCCTGATCGAACGCTACCGCGCCCTGCCCGCCGTGCTGGCGCTGGACTCGGAAATGATCAACGCCTTGAAGGGCCCGCTGCAAGCCACGACCCAAGACCTGCTCAACCGCAAACTGGAGCGCATCAACGGCGCCGCGCAGTCCTCAACCCTGGAGTTGATGGACCGCACCGGCCTGGCCGTGGCCGCCAGCAACTGGAACCTGCCGAGCAGTTATGTCGGGCACAACTACGCGTTTCGACCGTATTTCAGCCAAACCCTGAGCCAGGGCACCGGGCGGTTTTATGCGGTGGGCGTGACCACCGGCGTGCCGGGGTATTTTCTCTCCAGCGCGGTGCTGGATGAACACGAGCAGTTCCTCGGCGCGATGGTGGTCAAGCTGGAATTCCCCGAGCTGGAACGCGAGTGGGCGCAGGGCAATGACCTGCTGCTGGTCAGCGATGCACGCGGCATCGTGTTTATTGCCAACCAGCCGGGCTGGCGATATCGCAACCTGCGGCCGCTGTCGGCGAACGATCTTGTCGAACTCAAGGCCACTCGCCAATACGACAAGAAACACCTGCAGCCGCTGGAAACCCAGGTGCTGCAACGCTTTGACGAAAACAGCCACCTGATGCGCGTCAACGGCCCCGACGGCAATGCCAATTACATCTGGGAGTCGCTGCCACTCAAGGCCGAGGGCTGGACCCTGCACTTGTTGCGCAAACCCCAATTCGCCTTTGAAGACCAGCGCAACGCCGGCCTGGCCGCTGCCGGCTCCTGGCTGGCATTGGTGTTCCTGGTGCTGTTTCTCACGCAGCGCTGGCGCCTGGCCCGCTTGCGCCAGCGCAGCCGCGAAGAACTCGAACAACTGGTGGAGGAGCGCACCCAGGCCCTGCGCACCGCCCAGGACGGTTTGGTGCAATCGGCCAAATTGGCGGCGCTGGGGCAGATGTCGGCCGCCCTCGCGCATGAAATCAACCAGCCGCTGACCGCCCAGCGCATGCAGTTGGCGACCCTGCGCCTGCTGCTCGACCATGGGCGGGTGGACGATGCCTACAAGGCCCTGACCCCGCTCGACGAAATGCTCACGCGCATGGCCGCGCTCACCGGCCATCTCAAGACCTTCGCGCGCAAGAGTCCCAGCGGCCTGCGCGAGCGCTTGGACCTGGCCACGGTGGTCGACCAATCCTTGCACCTGCTCGATGCGCGCCTGCGCGATGAAGCCATCGGCGTGGTGCTGGACCTGACCCGCCCGGCCTGGGTGCGTGGCGATGCGATCCGTCTTGAACAAGTGCTGATCAACCTACTGCGCAATGCCCTTGACGCGATGGCCGACAAGCCGCGCAAACGCCTGGAAATCCGCCTGCACGCCGATCAGCAATTGTGGCAACTGACCGTCAGCGACAGCGGCGGTGGCATTGCCGAGGAGCACCTGAACAATGTGTTCGACCCGTTCTTCACCACCAAGCCGGTGGGTGACGGGCTCGGCCTCGGGCTGGCGGTGTCCTACGCAATCGTGCACGAATTGGGCGGGCGCTTGAGTGCCGGCAACCGTGGCGACGGCGCGGTGTTTACCTTGACCTTGCCCATCGCGCTGGAGACGCCGGACCTATGTTGAATGCAGTGATTGTGGTCGATGACGAAGCCAGTATTCGCACGGCCGTCGAACAATGGCTGAGCCTGTCGGGGTTTGACGTGCAACTGTTCAGCCGTGCCGAGGAATGCCTGGCGCGGCTGCCCAAGGATTTCCCCGGCGTGATCCTCAGCGATGTGCGCATGCCCGGCCTCAGTGGCCTGGAACTGCTGGCCGAAGTGCAACGCCGCGACGCCGACCTGCCGGTCATCCTGCTGACCGGTCATGGCGACGTGCCCATGGCTGTCGAGGCCATGCGCGACGGGGCCTACGATTTTCTCGAGAAACCCTTCAGCCCCGACGCCCTGCTCAACAGCCTGCGCCGCGCGCTGGACAAGCGCGGGCTGATCCTCGAAAACCGCCGCCTGCATCAACAGGCCGATCATCGGGCGCAGTTGGAGTCCAGCCTGCTCGGTGTGTCGCGTGGCCTGCAGAATCTGCGTCGGCAAGTGCTGGACCTGGCAACGCTGCCGGTCAACGTATTGATCCGAGGCGAGACCGGCAGCGGCAAGGAGTTGGTCGCCCGCTGCCTGCATGATTTCGGCCCGCGCGCCAAGAAGCCGTTCGTGGCCCTCAACTGCGCGGCGATCCCCGAGCAGTTGTTCGAGGCCGAGCTGTTCGGCCACGAAAGCGGCGCCTTCACCGGCGCCCAGGGCAAGCGCATCGGCAAACTCGAGTACGCCCACGGCGGCACGCTGTTTCTCGATGAAATCGAAAGCATGCCCCTCGCCCAGCAGGTGAAACTGCTGCGGGTGCTGCAGGAGCAGAAGCTCGAACGGCTGGGCTCCAACCAGAGCATTCATGTGGACTTGCGCATCATCGCCGCCACCAAGCCGGATTTGCTCGAAGAAGCTCGCGCCGGACGCTTTCGCGAAGACCTGGCCTATCGGCTGAACGTCGCGCAACTGCGCCTGCCTGCGCTGCGCGAACGTCGTGAAGATATCCCGCTGCTGTTCGATCACTTCGCCCAAAGCGCTGCCGAACGCCTGGGCCGTAGCGTCGAACCCTTGAGCGGCGCGCAACTGGGACGGCTGCTCAGCCACGACTGGCCGGGCAATGTGCGCGAGCTGGCCAACTTCGCTGAACGCCAGGTGCTGGGGTTGGGCGAGCCTGAGCCAGAAGGTATCGAGGCCGGGCAATCGCTGGCGGCGCAGCAGGAAGCGTTTGAGGCGCACTGCCTGAAAGCCGCGTTGACCCGGCACAAGGGCGATATCAAGGCGGTGCTGGCCGAGCTGCAACTGCCACGGCGCACTTTCAATGAAAAGATGCAGCGCCATGGACTGACCCGGGAAATGTTTCTCTCGATCGATTGAGGAGCCCTTTGAGGGCCTCATTACAGGCAAGCCAGCGCCTCCATTTTGATCTGCGAATACATTCAAGTGTGGGAGCTGGACGGCCGCCATAAGCGGATTTCCGCTCACCACTCAAAAATCATCAGCGGCTTTCCGCTCAAAAAAATCCCCCACCCCTTCTAGACCGGGCCTCCCCCGGCTTGGCACAGCTCCTGCTATAGCCCCGGACAGGCTGTGCTCGCGCACGCTCCATAAAAACAACTAGATGAAGGATCCTTGAATGGATAACTCCAACACCTTGCCTCTGGGGTCGGCGGCCGCGCCGGCGAAAGAACGCACCACCTCCAGCCGGATCAAATCGATTTTCAGTGGCTCCGTCGGCAACATGGTCGAGTGGTACGACTGGTACGTCTACGCCGCTTTCTCGCTGTACTTCGCAAAAACCTTCTTCCCGAAAGGCGACACGACCGCCCAACTGCTCAACACCGCCGCAATTTTTGCCGTGGGCTTCCTGATGCGCCCGATCGGCGGCTGGCTGATGGGCCTGTATGCCGACAAAGTCGGACGTAAAAAGGCGCTGATGGCATCGGTCTACCTGATGTGCTTCGGCTCGTTGCTGATTGCCCTGAGCCCGGGCTATGAAATCATCGGCATCGGTGCGCCGATCCTGCTGGTCTTTGCCCGTCTGCTGCAAGGCCTGTCGGTCGGTGGCGAATACGGTACCTCCGCCACTTACCTCAGCGAGATGGCGACCAAGGAACGTCGCGGTTTCTACTCCAGCTTCCAATACGTGACCCTGATCTCTGGCCAGCTCATCGCCCTTGGCGTGCTGATCGTGCTGCAACAGACCCTCACTACCGAGCAGCTGTACGACTGGGGCTGGCGTATCCCGTTCGCCATCGGCGCCCTGTGTGCGGTGGTCGCGCTGTACCTGCGTCGCGGCATGGAAGAAACCGAGTCGTTCACCAAGAAGGAAAAAGCCAAGGAAAGCGCAATGCGCACCTTGATGCGTCATCCCAAGGAACTGATGACCGTGGTTGGCCTGACCATGGGCGGCACCCTGGCCTTCTACACCTACACCACCTACATGCAGAAGTACCTGGTGAACACCGTCGGCATGAGCATTTCCGACTCCACCACGATTTCCGCAGCCACCCTGTTCCTGTTCATGTGCCTGCAGCCGATCATCGGCGGGCTGTCGGATAAAGTCGGCCGCCGACCGATCCTGATTGCCTTCGGCGTCCTCGGCACCCTGTTCACTGTGCCGATCCTCACCACCTTGCACACCATCCAGACCTGGTGGGGCGCGTTCTTCCTGATCATGGCGGCATTGATCATCGTCAGCGGCTACACCTCGATCAACGCAGTGGTAAAAGCCGAGCTGTTCCCGACTGAAATCCGTGCACTGGGCGTAGGCCTGCCGTATGCCCTGACCGTATCGATCTTCGGCGGTACCGCCGAATACATCGCGCTGTGGTTCAAGAGCATCGGCATGGAAACCGGCTACTACTGGTACGTGACCGCGTGTATCGCAGTGTCGCTGGTGGTCTACGTGACCATGAAGGACACCCGCAAGCACTCGCGCATCACCACGGACTAACTGTCTGTCGCGGTAAAAAATGGTGGGAGCGGGCTTGTGTGGGAGCTGGCTTGCCTGCGATAGCATCACCTCGGCGCAATTGAAAACCGAGGTGCCTGCATCGCGGGCAAGCCCGGCTCCCACACAAGCCCGCTCTCACATTGGGTATGATGCAAATCCCGAAATCGAGAGCAGAACAGGTCATGTCCGACGATATCCATTTCTACGAACCCGCCAACGGCCACGGCCTGCCCCATGACCCCTTCAATGCCATCGTCGGCCCACGGCCGATCGGCTGGATTTCGTCACACGACAGCGAGGGTCGCCTGAACCTGGCGCCCTACAGTTTCTTCAATGCCTTCAACTACATTCCGCCGATCATTGGGTTTTCCAGTGTCGGGCGCAAAGACAGCCTGAACAATATCGAGCAGACCGGCGAGTTTGTCTGGAACCTGGCCACTCGCCCGCTGGCCGAGCAGATGAACCAGAGTTGCGCCGCCGTATCGCCCGAGGTGAATGAATTCGAATTGTCCGGCCTGACGCCGGTGGCGTCGAAAATCGTCGGCGTCCCCCGTGTGGGCGAAAGTCCGGTGTCGTTCGAGTGCAAGGTGACGCAGATCATCCAACTGCAGCGCGCTGATCAGCAGTTGGTACCCAGCTGGCTGGTGCTCGGCGAAGTCGTGGCGGTGCACATCGCCAAGTGGCTGCTCAAGGACGGCATCTACGACACCGCCGCTGCCGAGCCGATCTTGCGTGGCGGTGGCCCGGCGGACTACTTCCAGTTGGGGCCGGAAGCACTGTTCAAGATGTATCGCCCAGGCGCCACGCCACGCTGACTGTCATGCAATAAAAGGGCTTGCGTGGGAGCTGGCTTGCCTGCGATAGCAGCACCTCGATACAACTGGAAAACCGAGGTGCCTGCATCGCGGGAAAGCCCGGCTCCCACACAAGCCCGCTCCCACATGTGGATCAGCAGCGTGCTTGAGTCAGTTGGCAGCAGAGGCCCAGCTCAGTTGACCGTCTTCGTCCACATCGACCAGGCATTCCAGTTGCAGCGTCGCTGCATCGTCGGCGTCAGAGGCGGTCTTGAACTTCTGTCCATCCAGGATCTTGTGAAACTGCGGTGCGCCCATGCCATCCAGTGCCTTGACGGCGACGGCGGCGCTGTAGCCCCCTTCGCCCGGTACTACGGCGGAAACGGCTTCGTGATGGGCAAATTGTCTACGTGCCATGTTGCAGGTCCTGGCCAATGGAAAGTTGGCCATTCTAAACCAATGCAGAGCCTCGCCAATACGATACTTCTTGAGGAGTGCTGTTGCCGTCAGGCAAAGGGCTTTTAACCGGCGAGTTGCAGGTACTCGCCGTAGGCGTTGCCGGCAGAAGCGTCGGTGAAGGTCTGGAAGTCCATGCTGCGGACCACCATGTCGTTCAACAGCTCGGTAAAGATCACCAGCGCCGCAGAGTTGAAGTAGGCGCTCATCGCCTGCTCGCTGCTCCAGAAACCGGAGATCAACCACACATCGGGATCGACCTGGGAATGCTGCAACGAGAATTGCAGGCAACCCTGAGCCTGACGGCCCGGTTCGATCAAACTGCTCAAGCGTGCACCGAGTTCGGTGCTGTACCCGGTACGGGCACGGATAAAGGCCATATGGCTCGCGGGAATGGGGGTGGACATGTTCGACTCTCCCGTTGAGAAGTGATGCTCGGCAAGCACTGTGAGGGCGTGTTGCCACAGGATCAAAGATAACGGCGCGGGTGTGGGCGCGGTTAGTCAATTCCTGCAGGCTTATTGCACAATCCTGCGAGAAGCGTAGACAGGACGTTTGGCTGGCGGGTTTATTCCACGGGCGAGCGCCTTGTTTCATTGAGATGACAGCCCCGCTGCTTGCCTGATTCACGATGTGTCGCAGGATCAGGCAAGGATTGTGCAGAATCGACGTAACACTTATTCAAAGGCCACCGCTAAGCTGAGCCCATCAAAAAAGCATGCAGAGGACGCCTCATGTCGTCGCCCGAACATCAGCCCATGCCCCTCGATGCCGAGATGGAAAAACAACGCGCGGAGTTGGCCAGCATCGTCCACCGCCATACCTGGGAGGACGGCTCCTACGGCACGGCGATCACCTCGCTGTACCTGAACCGCCACAACACACCGCGCGACTTCACGCCGGTGCTGGTGGAACCGGCGCTGTGCATCCTTGCCAGCGGCAGCAAGGAAGTACGCCTGGCCGATGAAATCTTCGCCTACGACCCGCTCAACTACCTGGTGTTCTCGGTCGCGATGCCGGTGGCCGGCCGGATCATCGAGGCCACCCCGGAAGACCCCAACCTGTCGGTGCGCATCAATATCGACCCGGCGCAGCTCACCGCGCTGATTGCCGAGGCGGGCCCGATGGGCGTGCCTTCGCGGCCGACATCCCGTGGGATGTACGTCGACCGTATCGACACGCAACTGCTGGATGCCGTGTTGCGCCTGGCGCGTCTACTGGACACGCCGAAGGACATCGCGATGCTCGCGCCGTTGATCAATCGCGAAATTCTGTACCGATTGCTGCGTGGGCCGCAGGGCTATCGCCTGTACGAAATTGCCGTGGCCAACAGTCAGAGCCATCGCGTCAGCCAGGCGATCACGTGGCTGAACGGCAACTACGAGCAACCGCTGCGCATCGATGACCTGGCCAAGGAAGTGAACCTCAGCGTCTCGACGCTGCACCACCGTTTCAAGGCGATCACCGCGATGAGCCCGTTGCAGTACCAGAAGCAACTGCGCTTGCAGGAGGCACGCAGATTGATGATCGCCGAAGGCCTGGAAGCCTCGGCGGCGGGGTATCGCGTAGGGTATGAAAGCCCGTCGCAGTTCAGCCGCGAATACAGCCGGTTATTCGGTGCTCCGCCGTTGAGAGACCTGGCCCGATTGCGCCAAAGCATCTGACGCCTCTGTAGGAGCCCGGCTTGCCGGCGATGGCGATCTCAAGGCCGCCAGGATTCGACAAACCGGATTCCTACAAAGGAATCGTGTTCAATCCAGGGTTCGCGGCAGCTGCAAGGTCACCCGCAACCCGCCTTCGCGCAAATTCTGCAGACTCACTTCACCACCATGGCTATGCGCAATGTTGCGCGCAATGCCCAACCCCAGGCCGTAACCCTGCTGCTGCCCAGCGAGCCTGAAGTGCGGTTCGAAGACTTGCTCCAGGCGCTGTTCCGGCACGCCGGGGCCTTCATCGTCGACGTGCAGGATGAACTCCGCGCCGTCGTCCTCGATATGCAAATGGGCGTTCTGCCCATACTTCAACGCGTTGTCGATCAGGTTGCCGATGCAGCGCTTGAGCGCCAGCGGCTTGCCCGGATAAGTCGTCAGCGCGCGCCCATGCTGGGTGACCCGGCCGTTGCCGTTGGGCGCCAGGTAAGGTTCCACCAGGCAGTCGAGCACGTGGTTCAGGTCCACCGGCTCGATGTTTTCGTGGATATCCGTGTCTTTCACACATTGCAGCGCGCCCTTCACCAGCAACTCCAGCTCATCCAGGTCGCGGCCGAATTTGGTTTGCAGGTTCTCGTCTTCCAGCAGTTCCACACGCAGGCGCAAGCGGGTAATGGGGGTGCGCAAGTCGTGGGAAATCGCACTGAACAGCTGGCTGCGTTCGGTCAGGTATCGGCTGATGCGCTCACGCATTGCATTGAACGCGCGCCCCACTTCCACCACTTCACTGCCGCCGCCTTCGGCCACCGGCTCCACGTCCGCGCCCAGCGACATATCCCGCGCGGCCCGCGCCAGGCGCTTGAGCGGCCGGCTCTGCCAGTGCACCAGCAGGCCGATGAACAGCAGCAGAAAACCGCTGGTCAGCACGATAAACCACACCTGCTGCGAGGGCAGGCCTTGCTCTTCGAGGCTGGTGTAGGGTTCGGGCAACAAGGAGGCGATGTACAACCACTCGCCGGGGGCCAGTTGAATCTGTGTGACCAGCACCGGCGGGTTTACCGGCTCCAGCGTCAACGCGTAATGCGCCCAGGAGCGCGGCAGTTCATCGAGCTTCAGGCCGGCATTGAAAATGCGCAGGTCTTCGGCGCTGACAAACTCCACCGAGATATGCACGTCGGCGCCCAAAGTCTGGCGCAGCACCTCATCCACCGCTTGCAGTACCGCCTGCTTGCGCGGGGTCTGCGGCAGTATCGCCATGTCCAGCGGACGGTCATTGAGGGTCACTACGAAACGCGTGCCGCCCATGCTGCGCAATTGGTCGAGGACCAACGGCCGGTAGGCCACCGGCAATGAACGGAAATAACTCACGCTGGCGGTCATCGAATGCGCCAGGCTGCGGGCGCTGGTGACCAGGCCTTCGAGCTGGGTGGCACGCAATTGCGAGACCCAGATCACGCTGGACAGCGCTTGGGCGAACAGCACCGCCAGCAACGTCAGCAGCAACATGCGCCCCAGCAGCGAGCGCGGCACCGGGAAGCGGCGGCGGCGCTCGATCAGGTGTTCAGTGGGCATTGCCGGCAACCACGCTGGCTGCCAGTTGATAACCGCTGCCGCGCACGGTGCGGATCAGCCTCGGAGGTTTTTCGGTGTCGCGCAGGCGTTGGCGCAGGCGACTCACGGCCATGTCGACAATCCGGTCCAGCGGCATCAGGTCACGGCCACGGGTGGCATTGCCGATGGTGTCGCGGTCGAGGATCTGTTGGGGATGGTCGAGAAACAACTTGAGCAGGGCGAAGTCGGCACCGGACAGGATCACCTCTTCACCGTCAACGTGGAACAGCCGGTGGCTGATCATGTCCAGGCGCCATTCATCGAACACCAGCACGTCGCCATTGCCGCTGCGCTCCTGGCCGAATTGGCAGCGCCGCAACAGCGCCTTGATCCGCGCCTGCAGCTCGCGGGGGCTGAAGGGTTTGCCGATGTAGTCGTCGGCGCCCAGCTCCAGGCCGATCACGCGGTCGGCTTCGTCGGAACTGGCGGTGAGCATGATGATCGGCACCTGCGCCTGGCGCGGGTGCTGGCGGATCCAGCGGCAAAGGCTGAAACCGTCTTCGTCCGGCAACATCACATCGAGGATGACCAGGTCGCAGGGCGCCTCGTTCATCGCCTGGCGGAACCCGGCGCCATCCGGCACGCCACGCACCTGGAAACCGGCGCGACTGAGGTAGGTTTGCAGCAATTCGCGGATTTCCTGGTCGTCATCGACGAGGAGAATCGATTTACTGATTACGCTCACGGGGTCCTCCTTGTTGTTATGGCCAAGCTTATGTCATTTGTTGCCCTTGAGGCCCCCTTCGCGAGCAAGCCCGCTGCCACATTTGCCGGCATTCCAACGTCGGAACTCGGTCAAATGTGGGGGCGGGCTCGCTCGCGAAGGGGCCATCAGCGCCTACGCAAAAGCCTGTTCCAATGCGACTCCAGCCCCAGTCAACCCGGAATACGGCGCGGTCACCAACCACACAGGGATGCCTTTGAAGTAGTCACTCATGCAGCCCTTGTCGCTGAAACTCTTGGCAAAACCACTGTTGATGAAGAAGTCGGCAAACCGTGGAATCACCCCACCCACGATATACACACCACCGCGTCCACCGGTGGTCAGCACGTTGTTACCGGCGACGCGGCCCAGCCAGATACTGAACTGGTTCAACACTTCCATCGCCACTGGATCGCCCGCCAGGCCCGCCGCCGTAATGGCTTCTGGGGTATCCAGCACCGGGGTATGCCCGTCGACCGCACAGATGGCGCGGTAGACACGCGGCAAACCGCCCCCGCTCAAGGCCGTTTCGGCGCTGACGTGGCCGATCTCAGTGTAGATGTGCTGCCACAGCTGGGTTTCACGCGGGCTGCTCAGGGGCAGGTCAACGTGTCCACCCTCCCCCGGCAATGCCGCGTAACGACCGGCACCGAGGTCCAGCAACGTGCCGACGCCCAGGCCGGTGCCCGGCCCGATCACCACCGCCGGGCGCAACGGTTCCGGCGTGCCTTCGCAGACCACGCGGAATTCGTCGGGCTTGAGGCGGGTCATGCCCAGGGCCATGGCGGTGAAGTCATTCACCAGCAGCAGCTCATCCACCTGCAACGCCTGGCAAAACGCAGTCTTGCTCAGGCGCCAGTGGTTGTTGGTGAATTTGAATTCATCGCCACTCACCGGCCCTGCAACCGACAGGCAGACGGCACCGATGTCACCGATTTCCAGGCCTTCTTCCTTGAGGTAGGCCTTGATCGCGTCCTCGGGACTCTGGTGATCCGCCGTGGCATGCACGCGGATCGAATGCAGAGCCTGATCCCGCCACAACGCAAAACGGGCGTTGGTACCCCCGATGTCACCGACCAGCGCAAGCTTCACTTAAGCGTCTCCAAGGCAGAGGTAAAGGCGCTGGCGCCCTGCTCTGCGGAGCTTGCGGCCAAACGCATAAATGCAAACAGCTCGCGACCGGCCCCCACGTTGTTGCCCAACAGGCCCGTGGCAGGCGCGCGCGCTGCAAATTCTTCGGCGTCCACCTTAAGCTCCAAGGTGCCCTTCACGCCATCCACGCGAATGATATCGCCATCGCGCACGCGTGCCAGTGGCCCGCCGCTCTGGGCTTCGGGGTTCACGTGGATCGCGGCGGGGATCTTACCCGACGCGCCGGACATGCGCCCGTCTGTCACCAATGCGACCTTGAAGCCACGGTCCTGCAAGACGCCGAGGAACGGCGTCATCTTGTGCAATTCCGGCATGCCGTTGGAGCGTGGGCCCTGGAAGCGCATCACCGCGACAAAGTCTTTTTCCAGCTGGCCAGCCTTGAATGCATCGGCCAGGTCCTGCTGGTCCTGGAACACCACCGCCGGTGCTTCGACGATCTGGTGCTCAAGGGCCACGGCCGAGACTTTCATCACGCCACGGCCGAGGTTGCCTTCCATCACGCGCAAGCCGCCTTCCGGGGAGAACGCACGGGCCACGGGGCGCAGGATGGTTTCGTCGAGGCTTTCGATGGGGCCTTCGCGCCAGATCAGCTCGCCGTCGACCAGGAACGGTTCCTGGGTGTAGCGGCTCAGGCCCTTGCCGGCCACGGTGTTGACGTCTTCGTGGAGCAAGCCGGCTTCGAGCAGTTCGCGGATCAGGAACGACATCCCGCCCGCCGCCTGGAAGTGGTTGATGTCGGCCTTGCCGTTCGGATACACGTGGGACAGGGTCGGCACCACCTCGGAGAGGTCGGCCATGTCCTGCCAGGTGAGGATGATGCCCGCCGACATGGCGATGGCCGGCATGTGCAGGGTGTGGTTGGTCGATCCGCCGGTGGCGTTCAGTGCGACGATGGAGTTGACGATGGATTTTTCGTCGACGATCTCGCCGATTGGCGTGAAGTTGCCGTTGGCCTTGGTCAGGCGCGTGACCTGGTGCGCGGCTTCGCGGGTCAGCGCGTCACGCAGCGGCGTGTACGGGTTGACGAACGAGGCGCCCGGCAGGTGCAGGCCCATGACTTCCATCAGCAACTGGTTGGTGTTGGCGGTGCCGTAGAAGGTGCAGGTGCCGGGGCTGTGGTAGGACTTCATCTCCGATTCCAGCAGCTCCTCGCGGGTGGCCTTGCCTTCGGCGTAGCGCTGGCGCACATCGGCCTTCTGCTTGTTGGAGATGCCCGACGGCATCGGGCCGCCCGGCACGAAGACCATCGGCAGGTGGCCGTAGCGCAGCGCGCCCATCATCAGGCCCGGGACGATCTTGTCGCAGATGCCCAGCATCAGCGCGGCATCGAACATGTTGTGGGACAGCGCTACCGCCGTGGACATGGCGATGACTTCGCGGCTGAGCAGGCTCAGCTCCATGCCGGGTTCGCCCTGGGTCACGCCGTCGCACATGGCCGGGGTGCCGCCGGCGAACTGGCCGACCGAGCCGACTTCGCGCAGGGCTTTCTTGATTTGCTCGGGGAAATGTTCGTACGGCTGGTGCGCCGAGAGCATGTCGTTATATGACGAAACAATTGCCACGTTGGCGGCATTCATCATTCGCAGACTATTTTTATCTTCAGTGCCGCATCCGGCCACGCCGTGGGCAAAGTTGGCGCATTGCAGCTTACCGCGCATCGGGCCGTCGCTGGCAGCGCCGCGAATGAGTGCAAGGTAAGCCTCGCGGGTTGCACGACTGCGGGCGATAAGCCGTTCGGTGACCTCAATAACGCGGGGATGCATGTATAGAACTCCAGGCTAACGGATGTGGCGACCCTCGTTCCTATGCTGGTCAAACGCCCGCCGCGAAAAGGTTGGCAGGGTGTTACTTGACCACTCGGACCAGTTGATTCAGGTCACTCGTTGTAGATTGAACAAAATATTGCCACTAAAAAGGCTTGTTTTCTATTTTTATGCGAATAATCTTGTAATTCTTACAACAAATCGACGACAGGCACTTTCCAATGACTCTTCGTATCGCAATCAATGGTTTTGGCCGTATCGGCCGTAATGTCCTGCGCGCACTGTATACCCAAGGCTACCGCCAGGATTTGCAGATCGTCGCCATCAACGATCTCGGCGACAGTTCGATCAATGCCCACCTGCTCAAATACGACACCGTACATGGCACTTTCGACGCAGAGGTCGCCCACGATCAGGAAAGCCTGACCGTCAATGGCGACCGGATTGCCGTCAGTGCCATTCGCAACCCCGCCGACCTGCCGTGGGCTGCACACAAGATCGACGTAGTGTTCGAATGCACCGGCCTGTTCACCGACCGTGACAAGGCTGCTGCCCATATTACCGCCGGCGCGCGCAAGGTGATCATCTCGGCCCCCGCCAAGGGCGCAGACGCCACCGTGGTCTACGGGGTAAACCATGACATTTTGCGTCAATCCCACCAGATCATCTCCAATGCCTCCTGCACCACCAACTGCCTGGCGCCGGTCGCCCAGGTGCTGCACCGCGAGCTGGGCATCGAAAGTGGCCTGATGACCACTATCCACGCCTACACCAACGACCAGAACCTGACCGACGTCTACCACACCGACCCGTACCGCGCGCGTTCGGCCACCCAGAACATGATCCCGAGCAAGACCGGCGCCGCCGAAGCGGTGGGCCTGGTACTGCCGGAACTGGCGGGCAAGCTGACCGGCATGGCCGTGCGGGTGCCGGTGATCAACGTGTCGTTGGTCGATCTCACCGTGACGCTGAAAAAAGACGCCACCGCCGACGAGGTCAACGCACTGCTCAAGGAAGCCAGCCAGCACTCGAAAATCCTCGGCTACAACACCCTGCCGCTGGTTTCGAGCGACTTCAACCATAACCCGCTGTCGTCGATTTTCGACGCCAACCACACCAAGGTCAGTGGCAAGTTGCTGAAAGTGCTGGCCTGGTATGACAACGAGTGGGGCTTCTCCAACCGTATGCTGGATAACTGCCTGGCGCTCTGCAACGCCGAATAACCCCTTTGGCAGCTCGCCAGTATGGAAGCTCGCCTGTGTGATAGCTGGCTGAGGTGGGAGCTGGCTTGTGTGGGAGCTGGCTTGCCTGCGATAGCATCACCTCGGTGCAACTGGAAAACCGAGGTGCCTGCATCGCGGGCAAACCCGGCTCCCACACGCAGGGCTCCTGGCAACACACCCAAGTGCCACTTGCCATTTGCGTTGATGATAAGCATTATCATTAACTGCAAATCGATCTGGTAGCACTGTGAGCCAATCTCGCTTCAACCACGTCTTCCTCACCCAACGGGTGATTCTGCTTCGCACGTTGCAGCGGATGGTGAATAACCACAGCACCGCCGAGGACCTCTTGCAGGAAACCTACCTGCGCGTGACCCGAGCCCTCAGCGAGCGGCCGATCGATCATCTTGAACCCTTCGTCTACCAGACCGCGCGCAACCTCGCACTCGACCACTTGCGCGCGCGTCGGATCCAGGCGCGCACGCTGCAGGAAGATGTCCCGCTGGACGTCCTGCAAAGCGTCGCCGCCCCCATCAGCACGCCCGAAGACGCGACCCAGGCCGAGCAACTGCTGGAGCACCTGAGTGTCAGCCTCGGTCAATTGAGCGCCCGCCAACAGCAGATTTTCATCCTCAGCCGCCTGCACGGCTGCAGCTACCAGGAGATTGCCGACCAATTGGAAGTGTCCTTGAGCACCGTACAAAAGGAACTGAAATTGATCATGGCCATCTGCGTAGGTGTGGCCCAAAGGCTGGATCGGCCTTAAGCTTCACCCGACAGAAATGTCACCCAAGGCTGTAGGACATTTGAATAGAACGTGGCGAAGACCCGAGGAACACCGTGACGGACCCGAATAAACTGCGCCCCCATGAGCTGGCTCATGAGGTGTTGCAAGACATGGCTATGGACCAAGCCCTCGACTGGCTGATCGCCCTGCAGTGCCCGCAGCCCGGGCAACAAGCCGAATTTGAAGCGTGGCTGGCACAGGACCCTGCGCATGTTCACGCGTTTGGCAAAGCCCAGGCTGCCTGGGGCGCCGCGCCCGTGCACAGCGCCGCCGTCGCCCTCGCCGCGCCGCGCAAGCCCAGTGCCTGGCGTCGTATCCGGCCGCACTGGAAACCACTGGCCACCGCCGCCGTGCTGCTGATCGGCCTGTTCAGCTTCAGCAACCTGCCGGTGCGCCTGCAGGCCGACCACCTCACCGTGGTCGGTGAACGCCAGCGCCTGCAACTGGACGACGGCTCGAAAGTGTTGCTCAACACCAACTCGGCGTTTTCCAGCAGCATCAAGGATCATCAGCGCATCGCCCGCCTCTACCAGGGCGAAGCGTTCTTCGAAATCGTGCCCAACCATGGCCTGCCGCTGGAAATCGACGCCGGCCCCGTGCGCGCCAGCGTGCGTGATACCGCTTTCGCGGTGCGCTACCTCAACGGCGAAGCCCAGGTACAGGTGCAGCGCGGCGACGTGGACCTGAGCAACACCTTCGACGATGCCCGCGTGCGCTTGAGCGCTGGCGAAAGCATCCGCATCGGGCCCAAGGGCTTCGGTCCACCGGCCAAGCTGGATGCCAACAAGGACCTGGCCTGGGTGCAGGGCCGGCTGATTTTCGAAAACTGCCCGATGAGCGAAGTGCTCGCCGAGTTGCGTCGCTATTACCCCGGCTGGATCGTCAACACCAACGACAAGCTCGCCAGCGTTGCCGTCACCGGCAACTACCGCCTCGACCAGCCCCTGGACGTGGTGCGCTCCCTGGCCCACATCACCTCGGCCAAACTGTCGGAATACCCGGCGCTGGTGATCCTCAACTAAATGAGAATTATTTTTACTCGATAGCCTTCGGCGGTACGTCTCGTCTTAGCCAATGCAACTGATTCCTATTTGATTCGGTTCGCAACTATAAGATTCGTACCTTCCGGAGCGCTCTCGATGTCCTCTCGTTTCAACCGCCGGCCCTCTTCGCCCGTCCTGTCCCTGCTGACTGCGGCCATCCTGCTGGCCGGCACGCCGGTCATGGCGGCCACCGCCGCTGAACCGGTGCAGCGCAGCCACGGCAATTACACCTTCAGCATCGAGCAACAGCCGCTGGTCTCGGCGCTCAACGCCTTCACCGCGGTGACCGGCTGGCAAGTCGGCCTGCCGGCGGAACTCGGCCAGGGTGTGTCGTCCCCGGGCGTGCGCGGCCCGTTGTCAGCGGAGAAAGCCCTGGACCGGCTGTTGGTGGGGACCAACCTGAGCTACCGCAAACTAAGCAGCAACAACATCGTGCTGGAAAAGCGCGCGGCGGGCGGCGCCCTCAACCTGCAACAGGTCACCATCAGCGCCACCCGGAATGAGCAGAACATCAGCAGCGTGCCGAGCACCGTGACCGTGCAGGAACGCGAAGAGCTGGACCGCCAGAACGTGAATACCATTCGTGAACTGGTGCGTTACGAACCCAACGTCTCGGTGGGCGGTGCCGGTGGCCGCTCGAGCAATTCGGGCTACAACATTCGCGGCATCGACGGCGACCGCATCCTCACCCAGGTCGACGGCGTGGAAGTGCCGGACAACTTCTTCAACGGCCCCTACGCCAAGACCCGCCGCAACTACGTCGACCCCGAAATCGTCAAGCGCGTGGAGATCCTGCGCGGCCCGGCCTCGGCCCTGTACGGCAGCAGCGCGATTGGTGGCGCGGTGAGCTACTTCACCCTCGACCCCGATGACATCATCAAGCCCGGCCAGGACGTCGGCGCCCGCCTGAAGACCGGCTACAGCTCCGCCGACGACAGCTGGCTGACTTCCGGCACCGTCGCCGGCCGCGTGCAGGACGTCGACGGTTTGCTGCACCTGAGCCAGCGCAATGGCCACGAGATGGAGTCCTACGACGGCAACAATGCCACCGGCCTGGCCCGCACCGGCGCCAACCCGGAAGATGCGCGCACGACCAACGTGCTGGCCAAGCTGGGCTGGAACTATGGTGATGACAATCGCCTTGGCCTGACGTACGAGAAGTACAAGGACGATCGCGACGTCAACCTCATGAATGCCGTGGGCGGTCCGTTCACCGGCGGACGCGGCTTCAATTTCTACCGGGCTCGTTCGGGCAACGACACCATCACCCGCGAGCGTTTTGGCATCGAAAACCGCTTCGCTCTGGACTCACCGATAGCCGATCAGATCAAGACCAGCCTCAACTACCAGATCGCCAAGACGGACCAGTCCACCGCCGAGATCTACCAGCCGTCCCGCCGAGTCCTGCGCACCCGCGAGACCCTGTACGAAGAAAAGCAATGGGTCTTCGATGCCCAGCTGGACAAGGCTTTCAGCATCGGCGAAACCGATCACCAAGTGACCTATGGCACCACCCTCAAGCAGCAGAAGGTCACCGGCTCCCGCGAAGGCGCCGCGACCTGCCTGGCTGTCGGCGGCGGTTGCACGGCCATCGGCGCACCCAGCCCGATCGCCAGCGACAGCGTGAAGAAGGCCAGTGATTTCCCGGACCCGACCATCAACACGTATTCGCTGTTCGCACAGGACCAGATCACCTGGGACAAGTGGACCTTCCTGCCCGCCGTGCGCTACGACTACACCCAACTCAAGCCCAAGTTGACTGATGAGTTCCTCAACACCGTCGACCCGACGCGGATCTACGCCCACAGTGACAAGGAAAAAACCTGGCACCGCGTCACGCCGAAATTCGGCCTGACCTATGCGCTGACCGACCAGTACACCTGGTTCGGCCAATACGCTGAAGGCTTCCGCACCCCGTCGGCCAAAGCCTTGTACGGGCGTTTTGAAAACCTGCAGCAGGGCTACACCGTCGAGCCCAACCCGAATCTCAAGCCAGAAAGCAGCAAGGGCGTGGAAACCGGGATTCGCGGCAACTTCGATTCCGGTTCGTTTGATATCGCAGTGTTCTACAACAAATACCGCGACTTCATCGACGAGGACGCCTCCGTCGCCGGCGGCACCGCACAGCAATTCGAAGCCAACAATATCAAGCACGCGACCATCAAGGGGATCGAAGCCAAAGGGCGTCTGAACCTGGACGCCTTCGGCGCACCGCAAGGCCTGTACACCCAGGGCTCGGTTGGCTACACCTATGGCCGCAACGACGACAATGGCGAGCCGCTCAACAGCGTCAACCCGCTCAAGGGCGTCTTCGGCCTGGGCTATGAGCAAGCGCAATACGGGGCGCTGGTCAGCTGGACCCTGGTGAAGAAGCAGGATCGCGTCGACAGCACCACCTTCCATGCGCCCGACGGCAGCACTGGCGCGCCCTTCAAGACGCCCGGCTTTGGCATCGTCGACCTGACCGGCTTCTACAAGGTCACCAACGACGTGACCATCAACGGCGGCCTGTACAACCTGACCGACAAGAAATACTGGAACTGGGATGACGTGCGCAGCTACGACGGCGTCGGCGAAGCCGGTGTGACCGCGCCCGCCAACCTTGACCGCCTGACCCAGCCCGGTCGCAACTTTGCGATCAACGTGATCTGGGACATCTGATAACGCCCACCCTCACCTCGTCGATTTTCAGCGCCGGGGTGAGGATTTTTTACTGTGCCGCGTCTTCTTGTTCGTCTAGTTGATAACAGCTCTCTTTCAGAGCACCAAGGCGCTCCTCTTCTCAAGGACTTTTTCATGACCGCTTCCTCTACCGCAGAACGCCCGAGCCTGCGCTCCCAGCGCCTGAACCAGATCACCAACGAGCCACACACCAAGCTGGACGCACTGGTCAAGGCGCACGCGCCGTTTGAAACCCAAGCCAACTTCGCCCGCTTCGTGGTCGCGCAGTACCTGTTCCAGTCGGAACTGGTGAGCCTCTACAACGATGCCGAACTGATCAAGATCGTGCCGGACCTGGCCGAGCGCTGCCGCGCCGAAGCCGCCAAGCTGGATCTGGGCGACCTGGACACCGACGTGCCGGCGCCGGTCGCCGGTGCAGTGAAGAACCCGAGCAAGGCCGAAGCCCTGGGCTGGCTGTTCGTGTCCGAAGGCTCCAAGCTGGGCGCTGCGTTCCTGATCAAGCGCGCCGTGGGCCTGGGACTGAGCGAAACCTTCGGTGCACGCCACCTGGGTGAGCCGGCCGGCGGTCGTGCCGAAGGCTGGAAAAGCTTTACTCATACCCTGGACGGCCTGGAATTCAGCGCCGAAGAGGAAGCCGCAGTGGAAAAAGGTGCGATCGACGCGTTTGTGCGCTTCACCGTGTTGCTGGAACAGGCGTACGCTAGCGCCCCTGAACTGGCCTGACTCGAACCCCCTCGGTAGGAACAGGCTTGCCGGCGATAGCAACTTCACGGACGCCATCGCCAGCAAGCCAGTTCCTACAGAGTAAGCAACCCTTTCCTTCTGCAAATTGCTTCCCATGAACGGCAAAACCCAATCCACCTCGAAAATCGCACAGATCCTTTTCGGCCTGCTGGCCTACGTCAGCCTGGGCATCGGATTGGTGGCGATTGTCATACCGGGCTTGCCGACCACCGAGTTCATCCTGCTCGCCGCGTGGGCCGCAACCAAAAGCTCGCCGCGCCTGAGCGCCTGGCTGGAAAACCACCGCCTGTTCGGCCCGATCCTGTTCAACTGGCGCAACGGCAAGATCATCGCGCGCCGGGCCAAGGTCAGCGCCACGGTGAGCATGCTGCTGTGCGCCATCCTGATGCTGGTGATGCTCGATCATGGCTGGCCGATCTACCTGGCCATTGCCGGCATGAGCCTGGGTAACCTGTGGATCTGGTCACGCCCTGAACGGCTTGCGGAGCCCGCGTAACACTGGCTGTAGCCGTTTTCCTACCGCTCATCGCCTGCTTCTCATGAAATGATTTGTTACGCCGATGTTCCAGACATAGCGCTGAATGGACTTGGCCTGCACTGCGTGCCTTCCAACAAGTCCATTCGCGAGTGAGCCTATGTTCAACACCCTCTCCATCCGCCTGAAAATCGTGCTGTTGTCCGGCCTTTGCCTGTTGGGGGTGATTGCGCTGGTCGTCAGCATCAACCTCTACAACACCGCTCAGAATGATCAGTTGGTCAGCGATTCCAGCTCGCACATGCTCACCGCCAGTGTCGAACAACTGTTGCAGGCCAAGGCCGCCGAGCAAGCCGTGCAATTGCAGAAAACCTTCGGCGACAGCCTGGTCGCCGTGGTCGCCCTCGGCGACCAGGTCAAAGACCTGCGCACTCTGGCAGCCAAGCGCGACCTCGCGCCCGGCGCCTTGCGCGAAGAACTCAACCAGAGCCTGAAAACCGCCTTCGAACGCAATGACAAGGTGCTGGGTATCTGGCTGTCGTTCGAACCCAATGGGCTGGATGGCAAGGACAGCGAATTCGTCGACGACAAGGCACGCGCCTCCAACGAAAAAGGCCGTTTCTCCAGTTACTGGAGCCGCGCCGGTGGCGAAGGCTTGAACACCATCATGGTCGAGGACGACCTGACCAAGACCACCCTCAACCTCAGCGGCACGCCCTACAACATCTGGTACACCTGCCCACGCGATACCCGCCGTATTTGCCTGCTCGACCCGTACGAAGATACGGTGGCCGGCAAACCGGTGCTGATGACCACCCTTTCCCTGCCACTGCTGGTGGACGGCAAAGTCATCGGCGTGGTCGGCATCGACATCGCCCTCACCGCCCTGCAAGCGGCCACCGATGCGGCACAGAAAGACTTGTTCAACAGTGCCGCGCACCTGGAAATTCTCGCCAGCAGCGGCTTGATCGCGGCCTACAGCGGTGAACCGGCCAAAGTCGGGAAAAACCTGATCGATACCCTCGGTGCCGAGGGCAAGGAAATCGTGCAACTGCTGGCCAGTGACACCCGCATGATCCGCGCGCAGGACGACACGATTCGCGCGGTCTATCCGGTGAAGCCGATTGCCGATGCCAAGTCCTGGGGCGTCGTGATCAAGCTGCCCAAGGACGTGATGCTGGCCGACACCGTGAAGCTGCAGGCGCTGCTCGACAAGGCCCAGGCCTCGGGCACCCTGAAGGCGCTGCTGGTAGGCGCCGCCGCCGGCTTGCTGGGCCTGCTGCTGATCTGGCTGACGGCCACCGGTGTGACCCGGCCGATCAACGGCGTGGCCGCGATGCTCAAGGACATCGCCAGTGGTGACGGCGACCTCACCCAGCGCCTGGCCTACGCCAAGCACGATGAACTGGGCGAATTGGTGAACTGGTTCAACCGCTTCCTCGACAAGTTGCAACCGACCATTGCGCAGATCAAGCAAAGCATCACCGAGGCGCGTGGTACCGCCGACCAGTCCTCGGCCATCGCGCGCCAGACCAGCGAAGGCATGCAGGTGCAATTCCGCGAAATCGACCAGGTCGCCACGGCCTCCAACGAGATGAGCGCCACCGCCCATGACGTTGCCAACAGTGCATCGAATGCCGCCAGCGCGGCACGCGGTGCCGATCAGTCGGCGCGTGAAGGCATGTCGATCATCGAGCAGAGCACCCGCGACATCACCACCCTCGCCGAGGAAGTCAGCAAGGCCGTGGGTGAAGTCGAAGCCCTGGCCGTCAACAGCGAGCAGATCGGTTCAGTGCTGGAAGTGATCCGCAGCATCGCCGAACAGACCAACCTGCTGGCCCTCAATGCGGCAATCGAAGCGGCCCGGGCCGGCGAAAGCGGGCGCGGCTTTGCAGTCGTCGCCGACGAAGTGCGCAACCTGGCCAAGCGTACCCAGGACTCCGTGGAGGAAATCCGCCTGGTGATCGAACGGATCCAGAGCGGCACCCGCGGCGTGGTGGCGACCATGCACTCCAGCCAGCACCAGGCCCAGAGCAACGCCGGGCAGATTCATCAGGCAGTGCAAGCCCTGGGCAAGATCAGCGATGCCGTGACGGTGATCAGCGACATGAACCTGCAGATCGCCAGCGCCGCCGAGCAACAGAGCGCCGTGGCCGAAGAGGTCAATCGCAACGTCTCGGCGATTCGCGGCGTGACCGAAACCCTCACCGGCCAGGCCACCGAGTCGGCGGCCATCAGCAGCCAACTCAATGCATTGGCCAGCCAGCAGATGAAGCTGATGGATCAGTTCAAGGTCTGACTCGGTGGCAAAACCACTGAGAGCCATGTGGGTGCCGGGCTTGTCCGCGAGGCGCGCAACCCGGTGTCCCTGACAGAACCGAGTCGATGCTATCGCAGGCAAGCCAGCTCCCCACAGAGCGCAGGTCGGCGGTGGTTCAGAGACCGGTCCAGGCGCTGACAAACTGTGTCAGGTCTTCTTTAGCGGCCGTACGCGGCGGGTTCTGCGGCGTGCCCAGGTAGAGGAAACCAATCACTTCCTCCTCCGCCGTCAGCCCCAGGCCTTTGGCCACGTGGGCCGAGTAGGACAATTCGCCAGTGCGCCATACCGCGCCAATCCCCTGTGCGTACGCCGCCAGCAAGATGCCGTGGGCCGCGCAGGCGGCAGCGAGCAGCTGTTCGGACTTGGGCACCTTGAAGTGTTCCTGCAGGCGGGCAATCACCACCACCACCAGCGGCGCGCGCAACGGGCCGTTCTGGGCCTTGTCGATGACCGCTGGCGCAGCGTCGGGGTCTTGCAGGCGCGCCGCTTCGGCCAGCAGGGTGCCCATCTGCTCACGGGCGGCACCCTCTACGGTGAGGAACCGCCAAGGGCGCAGTTGACCATGGTCGGGCGCGCGCATGGCCGCGGCGAACAGCACATCACGCTGCTCCTGGGTCGGTGCCGGTTCCAGCAAACGCGGCACGGAAACACGGTTGAGCAAAGCGTCGAGAGCCTGCATTGGCCACCTCCAGAAAAAAATGTGCGGTCATTCTAGCGGGAATGAATCGGATTCGAGCAAACGATAATTGCTCTTATTCATTGCGCCCTGCCCTGTTAGACTTTGCGCCCATATTTTCAGCCTTCGTTCAGGAAACCTGATGTTCGGTTCGCTTTTTCGCCTGTCCGCAGCAGTGATGGCTTTAAGCCTGACCGCCTGTGATGACGCCCCACGTTTCACCCAGGCAGAGCCTGGTGAAGCGCGTGCCGGCGGCGCGACGACGGTGAACAAGCGCGACCAGAACGCGTTCTCCCTGCCATCGGCCAACCTGTCGCCCACGCGCCGCCTGGACTTCAGCGTCGGCAACAGCTTCTTTCGCAGCCCGTGGGTCATCGCGCCGTCCACCACCACCGCACGCGATGGCCTGGGCCCGCTGTTCAATACCAACGCCTGCCAGAACTGCCATATCAAGGACGGTCGTGGCCACCCGCCGCTGCCCGATGCGGCCAATGCGGTGTCGATGCTGGTGCGCCTGTCGATCCCCCTGTCTATCCAGGAGCAGCCGTCCTACGCCAAGCTCATCGAGCAGGTCGGCGTGGTGCCTGAGCCGGTGTATGGCGGGCAGCTGCAGGACATGGCCGTGCCGGGTGTCGCACCGGAAGGCAAGGTGCGCGTCGACTACACGCCGGTCAAGGTGACCTTCAAGGACGGCAGCGTGGTCGAGTTGCGCAAACCCGACCTGCAGATCACCCAGCTCGGCTATGGCCCGATGCATCCGGACACACTTTTCTCCGCGCGCATCGCCCCGCCGATGATTGGCCTGGGCCTGCTCGAAGCCATCACCGACGCCGATATCCTGCGCAACACCGACCCGAAGACCGCCGACAAAGAAGCCATCGTCGGCCGCGCCAATTGGGTCTGGGACGACGCCGAGCAAAAAACCGTACTCGGGCGCTTTGGCTGGAAAGCCGGGCAACCCAACCTCAATCAACAAAATGTTCACGCGTTTTCTGGTGATATGGGCCTCACCACGTCTTTGAGACCCTTTGATGACTGCACCGATGCGCAAGTCGCCTGCAAACAGGCGCCCAACGGCAATGGCGCCGATGGCGAGCAGGAAGTCAGCGACAACATCCTGCGCCTGGTGCTGTTCTACACGCGCAACCTTGCCGTGCCGGCACGCCGCGACGTCAACGCGCCGCAGGTGCTGGCCGGGAAAAACCTGTTCTACCAGGCCGGCTGCCAGGGGTGTCACAAGCCATCATTCACCACGCCAGCCACGGCGGCCGAACCTGAGTTGGCCAACCAGGTGATCCGTCCCTACAGCGACCTGCTGTTGCACGACATGGGCGAAGGCCTGGCCGACAACCGTACCGAATTCAAGGCCGGTGGCCGCGACTGGCGCACCGCGCCGTTGTGGGGCATCGGCCTGACGCAGACCGTCAGTGGCCACACCCAGTTCTTGCATGACGGCCGCGCCCGCAACCTGCTCGAGGCCGTGCTGTGGCACGGCGGTGAAGCGCAAGCGGCGCAGCAGCATGTGTTGTCCTTCAATGCCGAGCAGCGCGCTGCGTTGCTGGCGTTCCTGAATTCTTTATAAGCTTCGCCCCAATTACAGAAGGGAGCTCGACATGTTTCGTCCCAAGTTGTTGTTCACCAGCCTGGCCGCCCTCGCCCTCGGCGCCTGCTCGCCCCAGGACCCACAAGCCGTGACCTCGGCGGCGATCGCCAAGCAAGTGATCCTGCCGACCTACAGCCGCTGGGTTGAAGCCGACCGCCAACTGGCTGTCAGCGCCCTGGCCTACTGCCAGGGCAAGGAAAGCCTGGAGACCGCCCGCGCCGACTTCCTCCATGCGCAAAAAGCCTGGGCCGAATTGCAACCGCTGCTGATCGGCCCACTGGCCGAAGGCAACCGCGCCTGGCAGATCCAGTTCTGGCCGGACAAGAAGAACCTGGTGGGTCGCCAGGTCGAGCAACTGGTCATCGCCCAACCGCAGATCGACGCCGCCGCCCTGGCCAAGTCCAGTGTCGTGGTGCAAGGCCTGTCGGCTTACGAATACATCCTCTATGACGCCAAGACCGACGTCGCCGACGAAGCCCAGAAAGCCCGCTACTGCCCGCTGCTGGTGGCCATTGGCGAACGCCAGAAAGCCCTCGCCGAAGAGATCCTGGCCAGCTGGAACAGCACCGACGGCATGCTCGCGCAGATGACCAAGTTTCCGAACCAGCGCTACGCCGATTCCCACGAAGCGATTGCCGATCTGCTGCGCGTCCAGGTGACCGCCCTGGACACCCTGAAGAAAAAACTCGGCACGCCGATGGGCCGCCAGACCAAGGGCATCCCGCAGCCGTTCCAGGCCGATGCATGGCGCAGCCAGTCGTCCCTGCAAAGCCTCGAAGCCAGCCTCGCCGCCGCCCAGACCGTGTGGGTTGGCGTCGACAACAAGGGCCTGCGTGGCCTGCTGCCGTCCGAACAGAAGCCGTTGGCCGACAAGATCGACGCCGCCTATGCGGCCTCGCTGAAACTGTTCGCCAGCAACCAGCGCAGCCTCAACGAACTGTTGAACGATGACGCCGGGCGCCAGCAGCTCAACGATATCTACGACAGCCTCAACGTCGTCCACCGCCTGCACGAAGGCGAACTGGCCAAGGCGCTGGGCATCCAACTGGGCTTTAACGCCAACGACGGTGACTGATGATGCTCAGGCGACAGGCTTTGGCGATTGGCAGCGTGCTGCTCAGTGCTCTCACGCTGGGTGGCTGGACGCTGTTCAAGCAGAAAGACAAGGGCCCGCTGCTGCTGTCGGCGCGCGATGATGCGGACGGCAACCACTATGCCGTGGGCTATCGGCTGGATGGCAAGCCGGTATTTGCCACCCAGGTCGGCCAGCGCTGCCACGACATCATCAACCACCCGACACTGCCGATTGCACTGTTTGTCGCCCGTCGCCCGGGCACCGAGAGCTACCTGATCGACCTGCGTGATGGCACGCTGCTGCAGACCATCACCTCGCATGCCAATCGCCACTTCTATGGCCACGCGGTGATTCACAAGAGCGGCGACTGGCTGTATGCCACCGAGAACGACACCTCCGACCCGGGCCGTGGCCTGCTCGGGGTGTACGCGTTCGAAGGTGAGCGGCTGGTGCACAGCGGCGAAATCTCGACGCACGGTATCGGCCCGCATCAGGTGTCGTGGATGCCCGACGGCGAGACCCTGGTGGTGGCCAACGGCGGCATTCGTACCGAAGCCGAAAGCCGTGTGGAGATGAACCTCAATGCGATGGAGCCAAGCCTGGTGCTGATGCACCGCGATGGCAGCCTGATCAGCAAGGAAACCCTCGGCCAACAGATGAACAGCGTGCGCCATATGGGGATCGCCAGCGATGGCACGATCCTCACCGGCCAGCAGTTCATGGGCGCGTCCCAGGAGCGTTCCGAGCTGCTGGCGATCAAGCGTCCGGGGCAGCCGTTCGTGGCGTTCCCAGTGGCCGATGAGCAGTTGCAGGCGATGGGGCATTACACCGCCAGTGTCGCGGTGCACAGCGAATTGCGCCTGGTGGCGTTGACCGCACCACGGGGCAACCGCTTCTTCATCTGGGACATGGACAGCGCCGAGCTGCGCCTGGATGGGCCGTTGCCCGACTGCGCCGGGGTCGGCGCGGTGACGGACGGGTTTGTCGTCACCTCAGGCCAGGGCCGTTGCCGTTTCTACGATTGCCGGCAGAAACAGCTGGTTGCCAAACCGCTGGAATTGCCGGCGGGGCTTTGGGATAACCATCTGCACCTGATTTGAAGCAAAAAAAAGGGCCTCGCATCGCAAGGCCCTGTTTCGGGGGTTTGAATCGTTTCAACTTTGCGGCCTCATCCCTTGAGACATCCCAAACATGAACAACAGCAACTCATGATCAGGCTTGACCGCCACACTCGCCTTGGCGACGCGCGGCAACAGGCATTGCCCGCCACCTTGCACCGCGCTGAGTACTTGTGTGCGAGGCTGTTCCCACGCTGCCAGGGCCAAGGCTGCAACGCCCATCGCCCCAACCAGGAACAGACCTCGTGCTATTTCTAGCTTCATCTGGTTAAACCCTTGATAGCGCTGCCAAACGCCGTCTCATAAAAGTAGCTGAGTTTTTCCCAGTCTGTACTGTTCCACGACGAATGGCGGCGCAGTTGCAGCATGTCATGGGAAGCCGCGCGATAAGCGGTCAGGCGCTGGCGGCATTTCTCGAAATCCAGCAGTGCCACTTCAACATTGGCCGAGTCGCCTTCACCCGTCACGCGTACGAAAATGTGCTTGATGTACAGGCAACCATGCTGCCAGCGCCCTTTGTGCATACGCGCCAGGGTGCCAGCCAATTCCTTCAGCAGGCGCTCGTGGACCAACTCGCCATACTGTTCGCGACCACCGGCGGCGTACCAGTTTTCAATCTCGTCGAAGCCCTCCAGGGCGGCCGTGACCAGCAATGCCTTCCAACGGTGCTCGGGGTCGCGACGTGCTTCGCAAAAGACCATTTCCGGCACGCGTACATCCAACAGGCGCAGGCCCTTGAGTGCATCCCGCTCGCGAAGCACGGTGGGGCGTCCGAAGGGGTGCAGCCAGCTGCGGTAGATGTGTCCGGTCTGGCGCTTGCTGTAGAGCAAACGGCCATTGGCACTCGTTACTCGCTGCACACCACTTTCACCACCACGCCGACGATTGGGTTCCTCGACCCACTCGCCCTGCTGGCGCCAGAAATAATCGAAGCGTTCTTCGGGCGCTACATGACTGCCTGCTACGCACTCAACTGCCATCCTGTTACCTCTTGCGCAATACATACACTCGCCACATGGCGTAGAGCGGTATGAAGTCCAGGGATTCCTGAACACGAAAACCGGCCTGCTCAAACTCTGCTTCAACAGTAGCAGCCGGTAACACAAATCTGTTTTGGTAACCTTCCTGCTCACCTTTTTCGCGACGCTGTCCTTCGAGACGCTTGCGTTTCCACGCTTTGAAATTGCCATCGACCCACAGCGAAATAATCACGCTGTCGCGGGTAACGCGTTGAAACTCCCGCAGTATCGCCAGCCGATGCGCCGGATCACCAATGTGGTGCAGCAGGCGCATACAGAAAATGCTGTCGACCGAGTTGTCCGGCAAATCAATATCAAAAGCAGAGGTCTGCAAGGGCCGTACCCGTTTCACCACATCCGCCGGCTGGGCGACCGTCGCCACCTTCAACATCGAGGCCGAATTGTCGGCACCGATGATCACGCGGTTGGGTTTTTCAGCCAGCAGCGGCCAGAAACGTCCGGCACCGCACGGCAGGTCCAGCACCAGGCCAGGCTCACCGGCCATCGCCAGCGCGCCACGGGCCAATTGCTCGTCGCGTTTGTGGGACAACCGGCGAGCCAAATTGTCCTGATGCTTGAGCAAATATTCGTGGGCGTGCTGATCGTCGTACTTTTCGGAAAATTCGAGCTTGATCGGGGTAGACATCAACGGATCTCCAGTTGCTGATGCCTACAACCTTATGCAGCGAGCTGTGATCAACAGGTCAACCCGTTGTGAAAAACTTGTCCTGTCCAATCTCATACATTTCAAGACTTTACAGACACATGCAATAGCATGGGGCCACCTTCGCCGAAGTACGGGGTACTTCGGCAGGATAGCGGCAGGGGATGGGATCAGGGTTTGACCTGACTCAATTCGACATGAAAGCGGCAGCCATTCGGCTCCATGGTGCTCAGGCTGACGCTCCAGCCCTGGTTCTCGCAGATGCGCTGCACCAGCGACAGACCCAGGCCCAGGCCATCGCCGCGCTTTTCGTTGCCGCGCACAAAAGGCTCGAACATGGCTTCGCGCTTGTCTTCAGGGATGCCCACGCCGGTGTCCTCGACCACGAAGCCACTCGGCTCCAGGGTCAGGCGGATGAACCCCTGCTCGGTGTAGTGCAAGGCATTGCGCAGCAGGTTGCCCATCACCGCATGCAGGAAGGTAGCGTTGTAGCGCGTGTCCAGCGGGTTGCCGCGCTGATAGATCAACTCCAGGCCCTTGCGCTCGATGGGTTCGCGCCAGATACCGAGCAAGTCGTCGGCGACCTGCTCCAGGCTGACCTGCGGCGACATGGTGCCATCGTCATGCTCGGCACGGGCCAGCATCAGGAAGGTCTGCACCAGTTCGCGCATTTCCTCACAAGCCCGGGCGATGCGCTCAACCTGATTGCGCCCGCGCTGATCGATGGCCGGGTTTTCCAGCAACAATTCGCAAGAACTGGCCAGCACCATCAAGGGCGTGCGCAATTCGTGACTGACATCGCTGGTAAACAACTGCTCGCGGGACAACGCCTGGCGCAGACGCCCCAAGGTGGCATCGAAGGCCACGGCCAACTCACCGACTTCATCGGCCGCGTAGTCCGGCGCCAGCGGCGGCGCCAGACCGAGTAACTGATCGCGATGTCGCACCTGGCGGGCCAGGCGCACCACCGGCGCCATCACCTTGCGGGCCAGCACCCAGCCGAGGAATACCGCCAGCGCCAGGCTGAGCACGAAGCCCACCAGCACCACCGCAAACAATACGCGCTCACGCTCTTCGAAATCGCTCTGATCCTGCAGCAACACATAGCGCCGGCCATCGACCACTTCGACCATGGCGTGGTACGACAGCGCCTCACGAAACACCTCGTGAAAGCCCGGTTCCAGATGCCGCAGGTCCTTGGGCAATTCGAAATCGCCCGGCCCGCCGCTGAAGTAAAACAGCTGGTCCGGTTCGGGTCGGTGCCGCCAATCTTCGACAGTGTCCATCAGCAACAGGCGTTGCAAGTCACCGCCGAGGCCTGCCGAAATCAATTTCTCTTCTACCAGGTGCACCGTAGCGACGATGCCCATGGCGAAGGCTCCCGCCACCAACGCGCTCATCAAGGCAAAGGCGATGATGATCCGCTGGGCAAGGCTTTGCTTAAACTCCATCTCGGCCCTCGGCCAGGCGATAGCCCACACCATGCACCGTCTGCAGCAACGGCTTGGCGAACGGCTTATCGATCACTTGGCGCAACTGGTGCACGTGGCTGCGCAGGCTGTCGCTGTCCGGGCAGTCATCGCCCCACAGCGCCTCTTCGAGGATTTCCCGGCGCAGTACATGCGGGCTCTTCTGCATCAGCACCGCGAGCAGTTTCAGGCCCACCGGGTTGAGCTTGAGCAGGCGCCCTTCGCGGGTCACTTCGAGGGTGTCGAGGTCGTAGCTCAGGTCACCCACTTGCAGGGCACGGCGACCGCCACCCTGGGCACGGCGCAGCACGGCTTCGATGCGCGCGGCCAATTCCGACAGGGCAAACGGTTTGAGCAGGTAGTCATCGGCGCCGGACTTGAAGCCCTGCAGCCGGTCATCCAACTGGTCACGGGCGGTGAGCATGATCACCGGCGTGTCGCGACGCGCGTCTTCGCGCAGGCGTTTGCACAAGGTGTAGCCATCAATGCCGGGCAGCATGATGTCGAGCACGATCAAGTCGTAATGTTCGGTGGCGGCCAGGTGCAGGCCCGACAGACCGTCCTGCGCACAGTCGACGGTATAGCCTTTTAGCCCCAGGTAATCCGCCAGGTTGGCCAGAATATCGCGGTTGTCTTCAACCAATAAAATTCGCATGGGCAGTGTCTCCGTACGCGGTAACGGCCGTGTTGGCTCGCGCAGCTTAAGGCCAAGTGTGGCTCAGGGATAGAGCTGAAAGGCCCGTCGATAAAGGTTTTCAACTGATTGATAGGCTGAACGAGTTTTTCACTATAGCTTCACAAACTGACTACAGTGTCAGGGCGAAGATCGCCCCCCATTGATATAAGGAACATAGACATGGGTTTTGTCAAAACAGCGCCAATGCGCTATTTGCTGTTGATAACCGGTGCCTGGTTAGTGGTATTCCTGCTCACGCGCAGCGTGCTGCTCATCGCTCACTTGGATGAAGTCGGCGGCAATCTGCTGCCGGTGTTTGGCGTGGGCCTGCTCTACGACCTGGGGTTCCTGGCCTATGCGGCACTGCCGTTGGGGCTGTATCTGCTGCTGTGCCCACCGGCCCTGTGGCGCCGCCGCGGCCACCGCTGGTTCCTGCAGGCGGTGCTCACCGTCAGCCTGTTTGCCATGCTGTTCACGTCGGCGGCCGAGTGGCTGTTCTGGGATGAGTTCGGCGTACGCTTCAACTTCATTGCCGTCGATTACCTGGTGTATTCCGATGAGGTGTTGAACAACCTGTTGGAGTCCTATCCGATCGGCAAACTGCTGAGCCTGCTGGCGATGCTTGCGATTGTCTTCAGTGTGGTGTTGCGCAAGCCGTTCAATGCCGCAATGAACGCGCCGCTGCCTGCGCTGCGTAGCCGTGTGGTGAATGCCTTGGCGCTGCTGGTTGTCGCCGGCCTCAGCCTGCAACTGATCAGCCAGGACAGCCCACGCACCCAGGGCGGCAACGCGTACAACAACGAGCTGGCGAGCAATGGCCCGTACCAGTTTTTCGCCGCCTTCCGCAACAACGAGCTGGACTATTCACAGTTCTACCAAAGCCTGCCCACCGAGGTGGTCGCCAAACAGTTGCGCGCGGAACTGAGTGAGCCCAACGCGCGCTTCATCGACCAGGACCCGCTGGATATCCGGCGCGCGATCACCAACCCTGGAACACCGCGCAAACCCAACATCGTGCTGGTGACCATCGAAAGCTTCAGCGCCAAATACATGGGCAGCAATGGCGATGGGCGCAACCTCACGCCCAACCTCGATGCGTTGCGTAAACAGAGCCTGTATTTCAGTAACTTCTATGCCACCGGCACCCGTACCGACCGTGGCCTGGAGGCGATCACCCTGGCGATTCCCCCCACGCCGGGCCGCTCGATCGTCAAGCGCATCGGCCGGGAAAGCGGCTTTGCCAGCCTCGGGCAACAACTCAGTGTAATTGGCTACGACAGTGTGTTTGTCTACGGCGGGCGGGGTTACTTCGACAACATGAACGCGTTTTTCAGCGGCAACGGTTATCGGGTGGTCGACCAGAGCAGCGTGCCCGAAGCGGACATTTCGTTTAAAAATGCCTGGGGCATGGCCGACGAAGACCTTTATCGCCAAACCCTGAAGCTGGCCGATGCCGATTACGCCAAGCAGCAACCGTTTTTGCTGCAACTGATGACCACCTCCAACCATCGCCCCTACACCTACCCGGATGGGCGCATCGATATCAAATCCGGCAATGGTCGCGACGGCGCGGTGAAGTACACCGACCATGCCATCGGCGAATTCCTCGAGGCGGCCCGGCAGAAGCCCTGGTTCGATAACACGATCTTTGTGTTCGTCGCCGACCACACGGCCGGCAGCGCCGGCAAGGAAGACCTGCCAATCAGCAACTACCAGATTCCGCTGTTTATCTATGCACCGAAGCTGATCGACGCCCGCGAAACCGCACAACTGGCCAGCCAGATCGACTTGGCGCCGACGCTGCTGGGGCTGATCAACCTGAGCTACGAATCTACCTTCTTTGGCCGCAACCTGTTGCAGGACAATCCACTGCCACCGCGGGTGGTGGTCGGCAACTACCAGCACCTGGGGCTATTTGATGGCCAGGACCTGGCGATTCTCAGCCCACGCCTGGGTTTGCGTCGTCACTATCAAGCCTTGGCGGCGAGCCAGGAAGTCCGGGTCGGCAGTGATGATCCATTGATCCAACGGGCGATCACCTACTATCAGGCCGCCAGTTATGGGTTCAAGCAACAATTGCTGAGCTGGAAGCCGCCGAAGCCAGCGGCGCCACAGTTGAGCGAACGCTGACCCCGCAGAAGCGGGCTGGCCTGCGATTGCAGTGTGACTGGCACACCTCTTGTCGCGGTCAAGCCCTCTCTCACCAGCAAGCATGAATCCAGACAACCCAGCCCCCATAAAAAAGCCCCGCCTGCATCACTGCAGGCGGGGCTTTTTCAGTACGGGGGTAAGGCTGGCTTACATCATGCCGCCCATGCCACCCATGCCGCCCATGTCTGGCATACCGCCGCCAGCCGAACCTTCAGCCTTCGGCTTGTCAGCAATCGCAACTTCGGTGGTCAGCAGCAGACCAGCGATCGAAGCGGCTGCCTGCAACGCGGAACGGGTCACTTTGGTTGGGTCCAGGATGCCCATTTCAACCATGTCGCCGTATTCGCTGGTTGCAGCGTTGTAACCGTAGTTACCTTTGCCGTTCTTCACTTCGTTGACCACAACACTTGGCTCGTCGCCGCTGTTGGAAGCGATCTGACGCAGTGGGGATTCAACGGCGCGACGCAGAACAGCGATACCGACGTTCTGGTCAGCATTGTCGCCTTTGAGGTCAACCAGCGCTTCCAGAGCACGGATCAGCGCAACGCCACCGCCAGGTACCACGCCTTCTTCGACGGCTGCGCGGGTTGCGTGCAGGGCGTCTTCAACGCGGGCTTTCTTCTCTTTCATTTCAACTTCGGAACCAGCGCCAACCTTGATCACTGCAACGCCGCCGGACAGCTTGGCCAGACGCTCTTGCAGTTTTTCGCGGTCGTAGTCCGAGGAAGTTTCGGCAACCTGGGCGCGGATCTGGTTGATACGCGACTGGATGTCGCCGTCAACGCCAGCACCGTCAACGATGATGGTGTTTTCCTTGGAGATGGTCACGCGCTTGGCGCTACCCAGGTTTTCCAGGGTGGCGCTTTCCAGGCTCAGGCCGATCTCTTCGGAGATAACGGTACCGCCGGTCAATACGGCGATGTCCTGCAGCATGGCCTTGCGACGGTCGCCGAAGCCTGGAGCCTTGACGGCTGCGACTTTAACGATGCCACGCATGTTGTTCACAACCAGCGTTGCCAGGGCTTCGCCTTCAACGTCTTCGGAAACGATCAGCAGTGGGCGGCCGGCTTTGGCAACGGCTTCCAGTACTGGCAGCATTTCGCGGATGTTGGAGATCTTTTTGTCGACCAGCAGGATCAGCGGGCTTTCCAGCTCGGCAACCATGGTTTCTGGCTTGTTGACGAAGTACGGGGACAGGTAGCCACGGTCGAACTGCATGCCTTCTACAACCGACAGTTCGTTTTCCAGGCCAGTGCCTTCTTCAACGGTGATCACGCCTTCTTTACCGACTTTTTCCATGGCTTCGGCAATGATGTCGCCGATGGAGCTGTCGGAGTTGGCGGAGATGGTGCCTACCTGAGCGATAGCCTTGGTGTCAGCGCATGGCTTGGACAGGTTTTTCAGCTCGGCAACAACGGCGATGGTGGCCTTGTCGATACCGCGCTTGAGGTCCATCGGGTTCATGCCGGCAGCGACGGCTTTCAGGCCTTCGTTGACGATCGACTGAGCCAGGACGGTAGCGGTGGTGGTGCCGTCGCCTGCGTCATCGTTGGCACGGGAGGCAACGTCTTTGACCAGCTGCGCGCCCATGTTTTCGAAACGGTCTTCGAGTTCGATTTCTTTAGCGACGGAAACGCCGTCCTTGGTGATGGTCGGAGCGCCGAAGCTCTTCTCGATGATCACGTTACGGCCTTTCGGGCCCAGGGTCGCTTTTACTGCGTCAGCCAGGATGTTGACACCGGTGAGCATTTTCTTACGGGCGGAATCGCCGAATTTAACTTCTTTAGCAGCCATGATCGATATTCCTTAAATACTTTGTAGTAACGGGAAAATGAGCGGGAAAATCAGTCTTCCAGAACAGCGAGAATCTCGTTCTCAGCCATTACCAGCAGGTCTTCGCCGTCGACTTTCACAGTGTTGCTGCCGGAGTAAGGACCAAATACAACCTTGTCACCGACTTTAACGGCCAGCGCACGTACATCACCGTTTTCCAGAGTCTTGCCTGGGCCTGCAGCGACGATCACACCGTGGTTGGCTTTTTCAGCAGCCGAACCTGGCAGAACGATACCGCCAGCGGTTTTCTTTTCTTCTTCGCTGCGACGGATAACGACGCGGTCGTGCAGAGGACGAAGCTTGCTCATTGTCGATCTCTCCTAATTGTGTTTTTCATCGGCCGGTATCGGTACCGGCGGGTTGTATTCCGGCTGTGCCGGTCGCGCCTCGCCAAGCAAGACGCGGAAGTCTGTCTGGTGTCGCCACCAGAAACCTTGCGGTGACCGTTACATAAGGGCGCATAAGCTTATTACAAGGGGCCGGGCAGGAAATTTTTTTGCATCTGCCCGCCTATAAATGCAACACGGCACCCGAAGGTGCCGTGGCAATGAAGCGGTTATTTACTGTCGCGGTGCTCGAACTCGCCTTCGATCACATCACCTTCGCGTCCCAGGGGTTGGCGCGGAGCCGGGCCACCACGAGGTTGCAGGTCATCGGCGAATGCACGCTGGCGAATCGCAGCTTCTTCGGCACGCTGGCGCATCTTGCCGGCCAGCAGCTTGCGGGTGACCGGCAGCAACATGACCAGGCCGACCACGTCGCTGATAAAGCCCGGCAGGATCAACAGGCCCCCCGCCAACGCCATCATCAGGCCTTCGAGCATGGTCTGGGCCGGCAACTCGCCGCGGTTCAGGCTTTCACGCGCACGCAGTGCCGTGGCCAGGCCGGCGACACGCAGCACCAGAACGCCGAGCATCGAGCCGAGAATGATCAGCAGCAGGGCCGGGAAAAAGCCGATTGCACTGCTGACTTGTACGAATACGAACAGCTCCAACACCGGGAACAGCAGAAAGAGCAACAAAAAAGGGCGCATCAAATGGTTCCTCAACGCAAGAATGCCTTGCCAGTCCACCTTAGATGACGTCGCCATTTCGTGAATTCAAGCGTCAGCGGTGGCTTTTTTCGGCCAGACCTCGGCATGGGCCAATGAAACCAGGGCTTCGCGTACTTGTGTCGGCGTGTTGCAAGACGTTGCGAAAGACAACCAATGCAGCGATTGACCAATACGCAGGTGCATGCCTTCGCTGTCGATACCGGCCAATTGCGCAGGCTCGAAGGTGGGCAAGCCGGTCAGGGCGACGTAGTGGGCGATGGCCTTGGTGTGATCGCTGTTCATGTGCTCGATCATGCTGCGCTCGGCCTTGCCCGCGAACGGATTGGCCAGGGTCAGCTGGTCGACCCAATGAATCGCGCCAAAGCCCCCTATATAACGGTGGCGCACAGGCTTGAGCACCCAGAAGTCGAAATCGTGGGCCTTGTGATAGTTGGCCGAATCGGGGAAGTAGCGATAATAACGCTCGGCGGCCGCCTCGATGGCAGCGCCGTCTTCAAGTTTCTCGGCTTCGGCCAGGTAAGTCAGGCGCCCCACTGCCTGCACATCGTCCGCTTCGCGCTCGCCGACCAGCAGCGAGCACTTGGGGTCTTTTTGCAGGTTATGGGTGTGCTGGGCGATGCGGCTGATCAGGATCAGCGGGCGGCCCTGCTCGTCCAGGCAATAGGGCACGACCGAACCGAAGGGAAAGCCGGGCATGGCCTTGGACAATGTGGAGAGAGCCCCACGGTATTCCTTGAGCAACAGCTCTCGGGCGTTCTTGGCAACGTGCGTGCTCAACGTATGACTCCTCGGGTATGCGGCCGCCCATAGCATATGGGAATGGATCTCAACACAAGGTAATCAATATCAGCAAAGGTTGCCAAGCGGGTTTTACGCGACCGGATTACCAGGCCACGCCGAAGCCTGCGGTGTAGCGGGTCTTGCTCAGGCTGCTTTCCGAGTCGCCGCTGATAATGTCGCGCTCGGCCTTGAGGTTGAGCGAGGCCCACTCGGTGACCTTGTAGCGCAGGCCTATTTCCGAATCCAGGGAATAGGCGGCCGGCCCGGACAGCGGCTTGCCCACCTCGCCGCTGGTGAAGAACTCGACCGTCTTGCCTACCAGGTAGCGGTTGTAGTTCCACTTCATGGCCAGGGAATAGAAGTTGTCCTTGCCGCCATCGGCGTATTCATAGTCGGTGCGGTTGACCAGCGAACCGAGGGAGAACGCGCCCAATTCGTCGTCCCAGAACTGATAGCCCGGGCCGGTACCGACAGTGCGTTGACGGGACAGGTCTTCGACCTTGTCGCGTTTGTAGGTCAGGCGGCCCTGCCAGAACCAGTGCTCGGTGATGAACCGATCGAGGTCGTATTCCAGCGCCCAGTTGTCGGTGGTGGTCACGTCGTCCTGGAACTCGCGGTTGTATTCGCCCTGCCCGGTATGACGCCACTGGCCATGCCGCGCGGTGGTCTTGAAGTCGACGTCGTAATCGTTGGTGTCCTTGTCGGCACGCTTGTAGTCCAGCGCCAGGTCGACATTGCCCTTCCACACCAGGTCTTCGATCACAGGCTTGGGCTTGATGATCTGCTGGATGCTCGCCAACTCGACGGTCTTGGGCGCTTCGCCATTGGCCAGAACCACCTTGCCATCGTCCGCCGCTTTCAGCGACTTGGCCTTCTCGCCGGTGTAGGCATCCTGCTTGACCAGCAGCTCCTGATCGCTTTCCAGGGTTTTCACCTGTTTCCAGTCGACCGGAATGGCGCCTGCGTAATCGGTCTGGATCAGCAATTTGCCACCGTCGAAGACCTTGATCTTGCCGGTCAGGCGGTCACCGTTCTTCAACCAGACGGTATCGGCCAGCAAGGGCGAGGAGGCGCTGAAAACAGCGAGGCACAGCAGGGTTCTGGACAACATAAGCAAGTAAGGGGCTCAAGGTTGGCGAAAAGGGGCACTTATCGTGTTAGATAGCTAGGACTGACTCAAGGATTCAGGTTGAGTTCCATGCTCATCGCCATGTTCTCAGACGTTTCTTACAGATAGACCGCCACTCCCTACGGATAGACCCCAGTGAATCCAACCGCCGAAACGCCGCAAAGCCCCGCCGAAATGCGCCGCACCGCGCTGTACCTGACATTGGCGCAGGTCCCGCCAGGTTGCGTGGTGAGTTACGGCGAGTTGGCGCACTTGGCCGGCCTGGGGCGCGCGGCGCGCTGGGTGGGGCGCACCCTGAGCCAGCTTCCCGAGGACACCAAACTGCCCTGGCATCGTGTGCTGGGTGCCGGTGGTCGGATAAGTCTGCCCGTGGGCAGTGCCTCGGGCGACGAACAACGCGCGCGTTTGCGCGATGAAGGCATCACAGTCCGCAACAATCGCGTGGATATTCAGCGCCATGGCTGGCGCCCGGTAGAGCACAGCGGTTAGAGTGCGCGCTTTGTTTCCGTGAATCTGAGGCAGACTCCAGCCCATGCCCCGTAAAACCTGGCGCGCCGCGCTCGCCGCCTATGCCAGCCCCTCGACGTTAGTCCTGTTGTTGCTCGGCTTTGCCGCCGGCTTGCCTTACATGTTGGTGTTCTCGACGCTTTCGGTGTGGTTGCGTGAGGCCGGTGTGGCCCGCGAGACCATCGGCTATGCGAGCCTGATCGGCCTGGCATACGCCTTCAAATGGGTGTGGTCGCCGCTGCTCGACCAATGGCGCCTGCCGCTGCTCGGTAAACTCGGACGTCGTCGTTCCTGGCTGGTGCTGGCCCAGTCGCTGGTGATCCTCGGATTGATCGGCATGGGGTTCTGCGACCCGCAGAAACACCTGTCCTGGCTGATCGCCATTGCGGTAATCGTGGCCTTTGCCTCGGCGACGCAAGACATCGCAGTCGACGCCTACCGCCTGGAAATCGCCGACGACAGCCGCCAGGCCGCCCTCGCTGCCAGCTATATGTCCGGCTACCGGATCGCCGCCCTGCTGGCCACGGCCGGCGCGCTGTTTTTTGCCGAAGGCTTCGGTTCCACCGGTTTCAACTATAAGCACTCGGCATGGACCGGTACCTATGTGCTGTTCGGCGTGCTGATGATCCCGGCACTGCTGACCACCCTGTTCATGCGCGAACCCAATGTGCCATTGCGCACCCAGCTGCAGGCCGGGCGCTACAGCTTCGTGCATCAACTGGTGTCGGTGTTCGTACTGATCGTGCTGCTGGTGTCGGTGCCCGCGATGTTTACCCAGCTGTACAACACCGACTTTGCCAGCGTGCTGTTCCACGGCATGAGCCTGTGGGAACTGCTGATGGAAGACCGCGCCTTCCTGCGCGCCATCCTCTATATCACCCTTACCGCCCTGTGCCTCTCGGCCATGGGTCGGCGTGGCCTGGCGCCGGTGCTGACGCCGGTCAACGACTTTATCCTGCGTTACCGCTGGCAGGCCTTGCTGCTGCTGGGGCTGATTGCCACCTACCGGATGTCAGACACGGTGATGGGCGTGATGGCCAACGTGTTCTACATCGACCAGGGCTTCACCAAGGACCAGATCGCCGGGGTCAGCAAGATCTTCGGCCTGATCATGACCCTGCTCGGCGCCGGCATGGGCGGCCTGCTGATTGTGCGCTTCGGCATCCTGCCGATCCTGTTCATCGGCGGCGTGGCGTCGGCCGGCACCAACCTGTTGTTCGTCGCACTCGCGGACATGGGCCCGGACCTGCAGATGTTGATTTTTACCATCTCCCTGGACAACTTCAGTTCAGGGCTGGCGACGTCGGCCTTCGTCGCGTACCTGTCGAGCCTGACCAACCTGAAGTTCTCCGCCACGCAGTACGCGCTGCTCAGCTCGATCATGCTGTTGCTGCCGCGCCTGATCGGTGGGTACTCGGGGGTGATGGTGGAGAAGTTCGGGTATCACAATTTCTTCTTGATCACCTGCCTGCTGGGTGTGCCGACGCTGTTCCTGATTGCGCTGCACTGGTTTCAGGAGAATCGGCGGATTCGGTTGAATCCTCCGGCCGAGGACTGACACGACCGGTCACTGCGGGGGCTGGCTTGCCTGCGATGCGCACACCTTGGTCTACAGTGACAACGAGGTGATGCCAGCGCAGGCAAGCCAGCGCCTGCACAAAGGCTTTAACAGAAGCCTCACCACGACCTGATGCCTGTACTCCAGCAGCAAGCGCCCGTACAATCCCAAGTCATTTCAAGTCCAAGCAACCGACAACGGCCTACCATGCGTACCAGTCAATATTTGCTCGCCACACAGAAAGAAACGCCTTCCGACGCGGTCGTGATCAGCCATCAGCTGATGCTGCGCGCCGGCATGATCCGCAAACTGGCCTCTGGCCTGTACACCTGGCTGCCCATGGGCTTGAAGGTGATGCGCAAGGTCGAAGCCATCGTTCGTGAAGAAATGAACGCCGCCGGCTCTCTGGAAGTGTTGATGCCGAGCACCCAACCGGCTGAGTTGTGGCAGGAATCCGGGCGCTGGGAAGAGTACGGTCCTGAGTTGCTGCGCTTCAAGGACCGTCATGGCCGCGACTTCTGCGCCGGCCCGACCCACGAAGAAGTGATCACCGACCTGATGCGCAACGAGCTGAGCAGCTACAAGCAGCTGCCGCTGAACCTGTATCAGATCCAGACCAAATTCCGTGACGAAATCCGCCCACGCTTCGGTTTGATGCGCGGCCGCGAATTCATCATGAAGGACGCCTATTCGTTCCACGCAGACCAGGCCTCCCTGCAGGTCACCTACGACCGCATGCACCAGGCCTACTGCAACGTGTTCACGCGCCTGGGCCTGAAGTTCCGCCCGGTTGAAGCGGACAACGGCTCCATCGGCGGCGCCGGCTCCCACGAATTCCACGTGCTGGCCGAGTCGGGCGAAGACGATATCGTCTTCAGCAATGGCTCCGACTACGCGGCGAACATCGAGAAAGCCGAAGCCGTGCCACGCGAAACTTCGCGCCCTGCACCGGCGCAAGAGCTGCGCCTGGTCGACACCCCGGACACCAAGACCATCGCGGCGCTGGTGGAAAAATTCAATCTGCCGATTGAAAAGACCATCAAGACCCTGATCGTGCGTGCCGAGGAAGAAGGCAAGCTGATCGCCCTGGTGATCCGTGGCGACCACGAACTCAACGAAATCAAGGCAGCCCAGCAACCTGGCGTAGCCAGCCCGCTGGTCATGGCCACCGATGCCGAACTGCGCGACGCGATTGGCGCCGGCGCCGGCTCCCTGGGCCCGCTGAACCTGCCGTTGCCGATCATCATCGACCGCTCGGTCGAGCTGATGAGCGACTTCGGTATCGGCGCGAACATCGACGACAAGCACTACTTCGGCGTGAACTGGGAGCGTGACCTGCCGGTTCCGACCGTGGCCGACCTGCGTAACGTGGTCGCCGGTGACCCAAGCCCGGACGGCAAGGGCACCCTGGAAATCAAGCGCGGCATCGAAGTTGGGCACATCTTCCAGCTGGGCAACAAGTACAGCAAGGCGATGAAGTGCGAAGTGCTGGGCGAGAACGGCAAGCCGATCACCCTGGACATGGGCTGCTACGGCATTGGCGTATCGCGCGTGGTTGCCGCTGCCATCGAGCAGAACAACGACGAGAAAGGCATCATCTGGAGCGACGCCCTGGCGCCTTTCCAGATCGCCCTGGTACCGCTGCGCTACGAAACCGAGCAAGTACGCGAGGCTACCGACAAACTGTACGCCGAACTGACCGCCGCCGGTTTTGAAGTACTGCTGGATGACCGCGACAAGAAAACCAGCCCGGGCATCAAGTTCGCCGACATGGAACTGATTGGCATCCCACACCGGATCGTGGTCAGTGACCGCGGCCTGGCCGATGGCAATCTGGAATACAAAAGCCGGACCGAAGCCGAAGCCCAACCGTTGCCGGTGGCTGACGTGCTGTCTTTCCTCCAGGCGCGTATTCGTCGCTGAAAACCAGATCAAGAGAAGTCATGTTCAAGCGAAACACCAGAGCCCTGGGGGGCGCCGCCTTGTGCGGCGCCCTGCTGGTCAGCGGCTGCGCCAACCAGATGTCGCAACGCAGTGAGCACGAGGAGCGGGTCGAGCGTAAATTGCTCGACCATAGCCTGCAGATCGATGTCGGCGAACCCAAAGTGCTGGAGCTGCCGCAACGCCGGGTCCGCATTCACGAGCAGAAGACCTTCGAGGTCACCGAGTTCGAAGTCACCCGTCGTTACGACCGCTACACCCCCTACCAGCCCTGGCGCAAACTCTACGAGATGCCCCTGGGCGCGGTTGCCCTGGTCGCCGGCGCGGGCGCCAACGTGGTGAATATCTTCGCCCTCGGCAACCTGCCGACCAGCATGACCCACGACTGGCTGACCTACGGCGTGGACGGCCTCAACCCGTTCATGAACGTGCAATCCCATGGCCGTGCGCAACAGAACCTTGCAGGCATCGATGAAGTCCAGCGCGACAAGCGCGTGGAGTATTCGAGCCTGCCCTGGAGCGAACGCCCGGTACAGGTGACTGCCGGCAAGCAGATCCATGAGCTGACCACCGACCGTAACGGCGTGCTGCGCCTGAACCTGTTGGACAGCCCGTTTGCCGAGCAGGACCTGAACCGTGTCACGACCTTGAAGATCAGCGTGGAAGATGGCCAGGACGACGTGCATTCCGACTCGTCCCTGGCAATCAGCAACACCCTGCGCGGCAAGTTGCTCGAAGCCCATGGCCTGATCTACGACGACCTGGAAGATGACGAAGTGAGCCAGTGGGTGCACCGCGTCAAACGCCTGTCGGAGCTGGGCCTGGAAGAAGAAGCCAGCGAACTGGAACAAAGCCTGATCGAACTGACACGCAATGATCCGGAGTTGCAGCAGGAGTTTCTGCAGGCGCTGACCAAGGATGCGGGGCGACTTGTCGCAGATCCTGGCGCACGCTGAACACCGTCCTGTAGGAGAACGGCTTGACGGTCTCCTGCAGGATTAACGGGTAAACAGTTCGAGCTGTTCGTTGCCGCCGCTCAGGTCCAGCAACCGCACACCAATCCCCAGCAACCGCACCGGCTTTGCACCGCGATTGAACGCCTGGGTCAACAGCTGTTGATAACTTTCCAGGTCCCGCCCTGCCCCGGCCTGCTCCAGGGTCGTCTGGGTAAAGTCATGAAACTTCACCTTCACAAATGGCTTGCCCGCCCGGTAGCTGCTGTCGATGCGCGCCATACGCCCGGTCAGGGTTTCCATCAGTTCGGGCAATTTGGCCAGGCAGCTTGAAAGGTCCGGTAGATCCACATCGTAGGTGTTTTCGACACTGATCGATTGCCGTCGGCTGTCATTCTGCACCGCGCGATCATCAATCCCACGGGCCAGGCTCCACAGTCGCTCGCCAAAACTGCCGAATTCGCGCACCAACGCCAGCTTGTTCCAGTCACGTAACTGCAGGCAGTCTTCGATACCCAGGCGCGCCAGCTTGTCGGCGGTGACCTTGCCCACGCCATGCAGCTTGCTCACCGGCAATTGCGAGACAAAATCTTCGACCTGGTCCGGGGTAATCACAAACAGGCCGTTGGGCTTTTTCCAATCGCTGGCAATCTTCGCCAGGAACTTGTTCGGTGCCACGCCGGCAGACACGGTGATGTGCAATTGGTTGGACACCCGCCGACGAATATCCTGGGCGATACGCGTGGCGCTGCCGCCGAAGTGAGGGCATTCGGAAACATCCAGGTAGGCCTCGTCCAGCGACAACGGCTCGATCAGGTCGGTGTAGTCACGAAAGATCGTCTGGATTTCCTTCGAGGCTTCTTTATAGGCCTCCATGCGCGGCTTGACGATGGTCAGGTCCGGGCACAGCTTCAAGGCATGGCGGGACGACATGGCCGAACGCACGCCGTAGGCCCGCGCCTCGTAGTTGCAGGTAGCGATCACCCCACGCCGGTCTGCCGAGCCGCCGACGGCCAGGGGCTTTTGCGCCAGGCTCGGGTCATCGCGCATCTCGATGGCGGCGTAGAAGCAATCACAGTCGACGTGGATGATTTTGCGTTGCGTCATATAAACAGAGGGTTGATTCAACGGATGGCCAGTATCGCATTCACCCCTGTATATAGCACCAGTAGTTTGAATCTTCCGCTTGAGCGGTAGGAAATTTCCCAGATGAATTTATTTTCTCAATCGAATTTCGCCTGCCGATAGAGCTGAAACCCTCGGCCAGACTGGCCCGGAGCGGCCCTGCCGGCCTGAATGGAGAGCTAACCGATTGAACCACAAGCGCTTTTCTTCGATTCACAGGTTGACACACTGGCGTTCCTCTGTAGAATGCCGACACACAGACGCGGGATGGAGCAGTCTGGTAGCTCGTCGGGCTCATAACCCGAAGGTCGTCGGTTCAAATCCGGCTCCCGCAACCAAACATCAAGAAAGGCTACTCGAAAGAGTGGCCTTTTTTGTGCGCGTCAGTTTTTCATGCCTGCGATCGCATGCGCTTCACCACGAACGGCTTGGCAGTCCGACGCAGGTCAAGCCTGCTCGCCATAAAATTCGTTTTCTATCGCGAACTTAGGTGGCTTGAGCGGCTGATTCACACTTATTTGACCCGTCGGCCCATTAACGGTTGACACCTCGCCGTTGGGCTGTAGAATGCCGCCCACAGACGCGGGATGGAGCAGTCTGGTAGCTCGTCGGGCTCATAACCCGAAGGTCGTCGGTTCAAATCCGGCTCCCGCAACCAAACATCAAAAAAGGCTACTCGAAAGAGTGGCCTTTTTTGTATCCGGTGAAAAAGTTCTTCTGAAACAATGGCATGGCATCTTTCATGAAACCGTACACGGTTTGTAGAGTCCATCTCATTGCAAGCTATGCTAAGACGCAAGTACTACCCTCTACGACCAATGGCCGCAGTCGCCCCACCCGGTGATACGCGTTAATATTTGTAATTATTTTGTCCATAGGGATTGGTAACTTGGCTGGATACCTCCATCCTGTCGCGCACAATCCACGAGGTGATTGATGCGCGCCAACTCGTCTGAACCACAAGACACCGTCACAGCAGAACAACCGATCGCTCCCACCCGTTTGCGCTGGCTGGATCTGTTGAGCAAATACCGGCAACCCATCGGGTTGGCTGTCACCCTGTTGCTGTTCGCAATTGCCTTGATCGCCTGCCGCCACTTGCTGCTGGAGCTGGACCTCTATGCCCTCCACGATTCGATCCTGGAAGTGCCCAGGCCCGCATTGCTCGGCGCATTTGCAGCGGCCGTCGTGGGTTTCATCATTCTGTTGGGCTATGAGTTTTCCGGCGCGCGCTACGCCGGGGTGAAACTGCCCGCCAAGACCCTGGCCCTGGGCGGCTTCACTGCGTTTGCCATCGGCAACGCCATCGGCCTGTCGATGCTCTCGGGCGGTTCGGTGCGCTACCGTTTATATGCACGTCATGGCATCGGCGCGTCGGAAGTCGCCCACATGACCGTGTTCGCCAGCCTGGCGCTGGGCTGCGCCCTGCCACCGTTGGCGGCATTGGCCACCTTGAGTAACCTGCCGGCCGCGTCGACCTATCTGCACCTGCCGCAAACCCTGCTCGGCGGCGTTGCCGGCGCCGTGCTGCTGCTGTCGGCCGTGCTGTGCATCGGCATTTATCGTCGCCGCCTGCCGGAACAGCCGTACCCCGACAACCTGCTGGTGAAAGCCGGCCGTCGCACCCTGCGCCTGCCTGGCCGGCGCCTGACCTTTCTGCAACTGATCATTACCGCACTGGATGTGGCCGCTGCTGCCACCGTCCTTTATATGCTGTTGCCGGAAGCACCGCCCTTCGGGCCCTTCCTGCTGGTGTACCTGCTGGCCCTGGCTGCCGGCGTGCTCAGCCATGTACCGGGTGGCGTGGGGGTGTTCGAAGCGATCCTGCTCGCGGCCTTTGCCGACAAGCTGGGCGCCGCGCCATTGGCTGCCGCACTGCTGCTGTATCGCATGATCTATGTGGTGCTGCCGTTGCTGATCGCCTGCGTGTTCCTGCTGGTCAATGAAGCGCAGCGCCTGTTCCAGACGCAACAAAGCCTGCGGGTGGCCTCGGGCCTGGCGGCACCGGTACTGGCCGTACTGGTTTTTTTGTCCGGCGTGGTCCTGCTGTTTTCCGGCGCCACGCCGGAAATCGACTCACGCCTGGAAAACATCGGCTTCCTGATTCCTCATCGCCTGATTGATGCCTCGCACTTTGGTGCCAGCCTGATCGGCGTGCTGTGCCTGCTGCTCGCCCAAGGCTTGCGTCGTCGCTTGTCGGCCGCCTGGATGCTGACCATGGTGCTGCTGCTGACGGGCGCCCTGCTCTCGCTGCTCAAAGGCTTCGACTGGGAAGAAGCCAGCTTGATGATCATGACGGCGGTGCTGCTGGCGATCTTCCGGCGCTCGTTCTACCGCGCCAGCCGCCTGACCGAACTGCCGTTCTCGCCGCTGTACCTGGTAGCCAGCGTCTGCGTGCTGGGGGCCTCGATCTGGCTGCTGCTGTTTGCCTATCAGGATGTGCCTTACAGCCACCAACTGTGGTGGCAGTTCACTCTGGATGCCAACGCCCCGCGCGGCCTGCGTTCGCTGCTCGGCGCCGCAGTCCTGCTGGTGATCGTATCGTTGACCTGGCTGCTGCGCACCGCGCGCCCGGTAATCCACCTGCCGACACCTGACGAGCTGGAGCGCGCCACCAAGATCCTGATGGCCTCCTCGCAACCAGACGGCGGCCTGGCGCTGACCGGTGACAAGGCGCTGCTGTTTCACCCCAACGACGAGGCTTTCCTGATGTATGCCCGTCGCGGGCGCAGCCTGGTGGCCCTGTACGACCCGATCGGCCCGACCCAGCCGCGCGCCGAAATGATCTGGCAGTTCCGCGACCTGTGCGACATCCACCACGCGCGCCCGGTGTTCTACCAGGTCCGCGCCGAGAACCTGCCGTACTACATGGACATCGGCCTGACCGCGATCAAGCTGGGTGAAGAAGCGCGTGTCGACCTCAAGCGCTTTGACCTGGAAGCCAAGGGCAAAGAGATGAAGGACCTGCGCTACACCTGGAACCGTGGCAGCCGTGACGGCCTGTCCCTGGAGATCCATGAACCCGGCACGGCCCCCATGGATGAACTCAAGGTCATCTCGGATGCCTGGCTGACCGGCAAGAACGTGCGGGAAAAGGGCTTTTCCCTGGGACGCTTCAGCGACGACTATCTCAAGCACTTTCGCATCGCGATCATTCGCTTCGAAGGGCGCCCGGTAGCCTTCGCCAACCTGCTCGAGACCTACAACCACGACCTGGCCAGTCTCGACCTGATGCGCGCCCACCCGGACGCGCCCAAGCTGACCATGGAGTTCATGATGGTCGGCCTGATTCAACATTATAAGAGTCACGGCTACGCCCGCTTCAGCCTCGGCATGGTGCCGTTGTCGGGCCTGCAACCGCGCCGGGGCGCCCCGCTGACCCAACGATTGGGCTCGATGGTGTTCCGCCGCGGCGAGCAACTGTATAACTTCCAAGGCTTGCGCCGCTTCAAAGACAAGTTCCAGCCTGACTGGGAACCCCGTTATATGGCCGTGCCCGCAGGACTCGATCCGCTGGTGGCACTGGCCGATACCGCCGCCCTGATCGCGGGCGGCTTGACTGGATTGGTGAAACGCTGATGATTCGACGCTCCTGGCGGTATGTATTGGCCTTTGTTGTGCTGCTCGCCCTGATCCTGGGTGGTGGCTATTGGTACTGGAACCGCCCTGCCCCACAGCCGACCCTGGAGCAACTGCCCCAGGCCGACGGTTCGGTCATGACCCGCGTAACCCCCGCCGGCACGGCAAAGGCCCGTGTGGCCGTGGCGGTGCTGGCCGACTCAACCCTGACCGACAGCCAACTGATCGCCCTGAGCCAGGGCGGCAAGGCGCAGATCGTCCAGGTGATCCTGCCCAAGGATGACTGCACGCTGCAGGAACAAGCGCTGCAAGGCGCCCTGGCCCAGCTCAAGGGCCCGGCGACCCTGGTCAGCGGTATCGGCCCGGGTGCCAGCCTGGCCTGGCGCTGGCTGGCGGCACAGAACGACGACAAGGCCAACGCCATCTCCGTCGGCTTTGCCATGACCCAGGAAGGCTGCAAGGACCCGCTGCCGAAAACGTCCGCACACGGCAGTTGGCTGGTGGCCTGGAACGACAACCCTGACGATGATGCGGCCAGTTTCGTACGCGACACACCGCGCGCCACTACCAGCATCAGCGACTACGACATCCATTACCCGCAAGTGCTGAACAACGAGTTGCGCAAGCAGTTGGTGGGTTCGGACAACGGCGGCCTGGCGATTCCCGTGGTGGAAGTACCCGCGGGCCAGGCCAAGGACACGGTGACGCTGTTCCTCTCCGGTGACGGCGGCTGGCGTGACCTGGACCGCGATGTGGCCGGCGAAATGGCCAAGATCGGCTACCCGGTGGTGGGCATCGACACCCTGCGCTACTACTGGCAGCACAAGACCCCGGAACAAAGCGCCAAGGACCTCACCGAGCTGATGCAGCACTACCGTCAGAAGTGGGGCACCAAGCGCTTCGTGCTGACCGGTTACTCGTTCGGCGCCGACGTGCTGCCGGCGATCTACAACCGCCTGCCGGAAAACGAGCAGCAGCGTGTGGACGCAATCATCCTGCTGGCGTTCGCCCGTACGGGCAGCTTTGAAATCGAAGTGGAAGGCTGGCTGGGCAATGCCGGCAAAGAAGCCGCGACCGGCCCGGAAATGGCCAAGCTGCCGGCGGATAAAGTGGTGTGCATCTACGGCGCCGAAGAAGTCGACGAGAGCGGCTGCACCGACAAGACTGCGGTGGGCGAGGCAGTGAAACTGCCGGGTGGGCATCACTTCGATGAGAACTACCCGGCGCTGGCTCAGCGCTTGGTGGACATCATTGTGAAGCACCAGGCCAAGGACAAAACCGAGTAGGTTCAGGCTGTACTCAAGCCCCAATGTCGATGGGGTTATGTGGGAGCTGGCTTGCCTGCGATAGGGGCGCCGCGATGTGACGGACACATCAGGGTGATGCTATCGCAGGCAAGCCAGCGCCCACATTTGCTTTACAGTGTGGGCGACCGCTAGCGCGGTTCGATATGCGCGATCATCAACTGCACGGTTTCCTGCCCACGGAACTCGTTCACGTCCAGCTTGTAGGCCAATTCCACCCAACGCACTGTCGGGTTCGGCCAGACCTCACGGTCCACCCCAAACGCAATGCCATCGAGCTTCACCGAGCCGCATTCGCTCTTGAGCACCACCTTCAGGTGCCGCTCCCCCACCACGCGCTGTTCTACCAGCTGAAACACCCCATGAAACAACGGCTCGGGAAAGTGCTGCCCCCACGGCCCGGCATGTCGCAAGGCGCGCGCCAGTTCGAGGTGAAACTCTTCAACCGCCAGGGTGCCGTCGGACAGCAGGCGCCCGGTAAGGTCTTCTTCACGCAGTTGCCGACGCACTTCAGCATCAAAGGCTTCGGCAAACAGTGGGAAATTCGCCTCGGGCAATGTCAGACCCGCCGCCATGGCGTGACCGCCGTATTTGGCGATCAGGTTGGGATGCTGGCTTGCGACCACCGCCAGGGCATCACGGATGTGGAAACCCGGCACCGAGCGCCCAGAGCCCTTGAGCAGGCCATCACCGGCGTCGGCGAAGGCGATGGTTGGGCGGAAGTAACGTTCCTTCATGCGCGACGCCAGAATCCCGATCACGCCCTGGTGCCACTCCGGGTCGAACAGGCACAACCCATAGGGCATCGACTCCACCGGCAGGTCCTTGAGCTGGGCCAGGGCCTCGCGCTGCATGCCTTGTTCGATGGATTTGCGGTCCTGGTTCATGCCGTCCAATTGCGCGGCCATTTCCCGCGCCGCCGCGAAATCAGTGGTGAGCAGGCATTCGATGCCCAGGCTCATGTCATCCAGGCGTCCAGCGGCGTTCAGGCGTGGCCCGAGGATAAAGCCGAGGTCGGTGGAGGTAATCCGCGCAGCATCGCGCTTGGCCACTTCGAGGATCGCCTTGATCCCCGGCCGCGCGCGACCGGCGCGAATACGCTCCAGGCCCTGATGCACGAGGATGCGGTTGTTGGCATCCAGGGGCACCACGTCGGCCACGCTGCCCAGGGCCACCAGGTCGAGCAGTTCGCCGATGTTCGGCTGGGGCTTGTTGTCGTACCAGCCCAGGCTGCGCAAACGCGCGCGCAGGGCCATCAGCACATAGAAGATCACGCCCACGCCGGCCAATGCCTTGCTCGGGAACTCACAGCCCGGCTGGTTCGGGTTGACGATGGCGTCCGCCGCCGGCAATTCATCCCCCGGCAAGTGGTGGTCGGTGACCAGTACCTGCAACCCCGCCGCCTTCGCCGCCGCCACGCCTTCGACGCTGGAGATGCCGTTGTCCACGGTGATCAGCAACTGCGGCTCCCGCTGCAGGGCCACCGCGACGATTTCCGGGGTCAGGCCATAGCCATATTCAAACCGGTTGGGCACCAGGTAGTCGACATGCGCCGCCCCGAGCAGACGCAAGCCAAGGGTGCCCACGGTGCTGGCGGTGGCGCCATCGGCGTCGAAGTCGCCCACGATCAGGATGCGCTGGCGCTGCTCCAATGCGGTCACCAGCAGGTCCACTGCCGCGTCGATGCCCTTGAGCTGCTGGTAGGGAATCAACCGCGCCAGACTTTTGTCCAGTTCAGCCTCGGACTGCACCCCGCGCGCGGCGTAGAGACGCGTCAACAGCGGTGGCAATTCACCGAGAAACGGCAGGACAGCAGGCAAGGGGCGAGGATCGATACGCATGGGGTGACGGAAGCTTCTCTTCTAGTACAACGGTTAAACAACAATGCTGAAAGCAACATGGATCAACTGTAGGAGCCGGCTTCTGTGGGAGCTGGCTTGCCTGCGATGCAGACACCTCGGTCTTTCAGCTATACCGAGGTGATGCATTCGCGAGCAAGCCCGCTCCCACACAACCCAGCGCCCACAGGTTCAGCCGCGCTCGCCGACCAGCCACTGCAGCTGCACTTCATGCTGGCCGCGATCATCGGTCACGAAGATCGTGCCTTCGCTGATCATCACGTCCCACTTGATCACGCGCGGCATGTCCTTGGCCAGGGTCTCGAGGACTTCCTGCGGCACCGCAGCGATGTGCACGTTCTTCAGGTTGTTGGCCACGGGCACCACTTTGCCTTCCCACACACGCAAGCTGCCGTAGGCCAGCAGGCTGGTGCGCTCGGTGCGACGCGAGCACCAGGTCAGGCGGTCGGCATCCGGCTGGCCGACTTCGATCCAGTGCAGGACGCGGTCATCCAGGCTTTTTTCCCACAGGGCTGGCTCGTCTACATCTGACAGGCCACGCCCGAACGACAACTGCTCGTTGTACCAGAGGGCGTAGGCCAGCAGACGCACGGTCATGCGCTCTTCGGTTTCCGAAGGGTGGCGGGCGATGGTCTGCTTGACGCTCTCGTACACCGAGCGGTCGAGGTCGGTGAGGTTGAGTTCGAATTTGTAGGTCGTGGACGGCTGGGCCATGAACGGACTTCTAGAGACAGGAAAAGGCGGCCAGTCTAACCGATGGCGAGGCCATTCAACGAATCCTGCGCTGCATCATCCTTATCCTTGGGCCGCTCGCCTATGTTAAAAGGCTTCACACCACCGCCCCGCGCAGAAAAGGATCCTCATGTCGTTTAATGCCAAACCGCTTGCCGGCCTGAAAGTCATCGAACTCGGCACCCTGATCGCCGGCCCGTTCGCCTCACGCATCTGCGCCGAATTCGGTGCCGAGGTGATCAAGGTGGAATCGCCGGATGGCGGTGACCCGCTGCGCAAGTGGCGCAAGCTGTATGAAGGCACGTCACTGTGGTGGTTTGTGCAGGCGCGCAACAAGAAGTCGCTGACGCTGAACCTCAAGCACCCGGACGGCCTGGCGATCCTGAAGCAGCTGCTGGCCGATGCCGACATCCTGATCGAGAATTTTCGCCCCGGCGTGCTGGAAAAACTCGGCCTGGGCTGGGAAACCCTGCATGCACTCAATCCCAAGCTGGTCATGGTGCGCCTCTCGGGCTTTGGCCAGACCGGACCGATGAAGGACCAGCCAGGTTTCGGCGCGGTGGGCGAATCCATGGGCGGGCTGCGCTACATCACCGGTTTCGAGGACCGCCCACCGGTGCGCACCGGGATCTCCATCGGCGACTCCATCGCTGCGCTGTGGGCCGTGATCGGAGCGCTGATGGCGCTGCGTCATCGCGAAGTCAACGGCGGCCTGGGCCAGGTGGTCGACGTGGCGCTGTACGAAGCCATCTTCGCGATGATGGAAAGCATGATCCCCGAGTTCGATGTGTTCGGCTTTATTCGCGAACGTACCGGCAACATCATGCCCGGCATCACTCCATCGTCGATCCACACCAGCGCGGACGGCAAGCACGTGCAGATTGGCGCCAACGGCGATGCGATCTTCAAGCGCTTCATGTCGGCCATCGGTCGCGAAGACCTGGCCAACGATCCTGCACTTGCCAGCAACGACGGGCGGGACAGCCGCCGCGACGAGCTGTATGGCGTGATCGACCGCTGGGTCAACGCGCTGCCCCTGGAGCAGGTGGTGGAGCAGTTGAATCAGGCCGAGGTGCCCGCCAGCCGTATCTACAGTGCCGAAGACATGCTCGGCGACCCGCAATTCCTGGCCCGGGAGATGTTCCTCAAGGCCCAGCTCCCGGGCGGCAAGGACTTCAAGATGCCCGGGATCGTGCCCAAGCTGTCGGACACGCCGGGCAGTTGCGAATGGGTAGGGCCACAGTTGGGCGAACACAACGGCGTGGTGCTGGGTGAGCTGGGATACGACGCCGCTGCCATCGTCCGCTTGCGTGAGGAAGGCGCAATCTAATGGCGTCCCGGTGCAAACGCTGGCTCTTGAAACTGGGCGTCGCCACCCTGATGGCCGGCGGCTGGCTCTCGTCAGCGCGGGCCGAAGACACGCTGATCTGGCTGCTGCGCGATTTGCCGCCGCTGACCATTTTCGAAGGACCGAGCAAAGGCCAGGGCGCATTGGACCAGTTGCTGCCAATCCTGGCCGTGCGTCTGCCGGAGTATCGTCACCAGGTGCTGCACGTCAACCGCGCGCGCGGCACGCAAATGTTGCGCGAACCCTCGTTCACCTGTGACCCCTCGTTGCTGTGGACGCCGGAGCGGGCCAAGTACGTGGTGTTTTCTCGCCAGGCGTTTGCAGTGCCCAGCAACGGCGTGACGATCCGGCGCAGCCAGCAGGACGCCATGGCGTCGTTTATCGTAGACGGCCAGTTCGACCTGCAAGCATTTCTCGATGCTCACAGGACGCGGGTGGGCGCCACGGCGGAGCGCAGCTACGGGCCAATCATCGATGAGCAACTCAAACACGTCGACGCGCACAAACTCGCCCTCCACTACGGCAACGACGCCCTCGGCAGCTTGTTGCAAATGCAGCGCCTCGGACGGTTGGAGGCGGTATTGGGTTATTGGCCGGAAATCCGCTATCACGCACTGCAACAGGGGATTGCGTCCAACGACCTGAGTTTCTATCCGATCAAAGGCACAGCGCCCTACCAACGTACGCATATCGCGTGCTCGGATACGCCCCTGGGGCGCCAGGCCATCGAACGGATCGACCAAGTGCTGCTCGACATCCCCCAGGAACGCGTGCAGCAGTCCTACGCCGCGTGGCTGGATCCGCTCATGCGCGAGCAGTACCTGCGCGACAACCCGCGGTTTTTCCAGGATTCACCCGTGCCGTGACAAATCGCGGGCAAAAAGAAACCCCGAAGAGTGGGGAGACACTTCGGGGTTAAACGTGGCCTTACAAAGACCAGTACAACAAGGCACAAACACCGGAGCACAATGTTTGCTCTTGCTGTTACAAAATCTGACAGGCCCTGCAGTCGGAAGTTTCCGCGTATAAACAATTCTTCATGCGACAGCAGCGCCGCGGGTCTGGGCAGCATTGCGCAAGGCCGCGATAACCGAGGGCTCCAGACGCCCTTCGGCGATCTTGAGGTCGCGCAGCAGGCAATCCACAACATCCACCAGCACGCGTTTATCCATCAATTGCGCCTGGTCGACTTCACGCTCGACCACAATCGCGCCAGCAGGGTTTTTCACCGTCACCAGGCATTCGCCCTGCACGCCAGAGGTGGTCAGCGTAACCAGATAAGGGCTCAGTGCTTCTTCGAGCAATAGGCTGATACTTTCCATCTCGATCACCACTCAATAGTTCGGGAACAATCGTTTCAACGGGAGCTGCATCTATCCTAAGTGACTGGTTGTGACGTAGGAAAGTTCGCTTTTTCGTCTTTATGGGGCCGTCAGGGAGTGACGAGGACCAGCATGCGCCAGCAACATGACAACGAAAAAACGGCGGCACATAAGTGCTTACGCAATGGGCTGCCGTTTTGGGGTTCGCCGGGCGCGCAGGTCGGGGGTGAATCCTATACTCGGTGAGCGCTGGTCACTCTGCCACGCGGGTAAAAGCGCATGTAAAGGCCCTTATTGCGAAGGATGAAGACGATGATGGAAAACAATGAACAGCAGGCAGCAATGGAAAGAATGCATGCCGATGTCCGGCGCATCTATGCCGAAATATCACGCATGCAGGCTGAGCAAGACAAGCTCAAATCAGAATCCCTGAAGATAAACTGCGAGACTTTCTGGTACCCAATGGGTGTCGCCATGGCAGTCGTTGCGACGATCGCGTCGATCACCGGAGCGGCGATTAAATTACTTATATAGCCAGCACGCTGTCGGGCCTGCCATAAAAAAACGCCGCTGACCCAAGGATGGGAAAGCGGCGTTTTTGTCTGCGCAGTTCGCCTTACAAAGGCTTGCCGCGATTGCCATGCTGGCTGACAAACGCCTGCACAGCCTTCAGGTCATTGGCCAATACGGTGCAACGCTCTTCACGCTCGAACAGGTTAGCCAAGTGCTCCGGCAGCTCCAGCGCCTTGCCTACGCCCGCCTTCTCCACCGCTTCGGGGAATTTGACCGGGTGCGCAGTGCCGAGGATCACCATCGGGATGTCCAGGCTGCGACGGCATTCGCGGGCGGCCTTCACGCCGATGGCGGTGTGCGGGTCAAGCACCTCGCCGGTCTGGGCGTAGACTTCGGCGATGGTCTCGCAGGTTTGTTCATCATCCACGGCCAGGGAGTCGAACAGCTTGCGGGTTTCGGTCCAGCGCTCTTGTTCGACGCTGAAACCGCCACCTTGCTTGAAGCTGTTCATCAACTCGGCCAGGGCCGCGCCATTGCGACCGTGCATATCGAACAGCAAGCGTTCGAAGTTCGACGAAACCATGATGTCCATTGACGGCGACAGGGTCGCGTGCAGGGTTTCCTTGACGTACTGGTTGCCGCTCATGAAGCGGTGCAGGATGTCGTTGCGGTTGGTGGCGACGATCAACTGGTTGATCGGCAGGCCCATGTTGCGGGCCAGGTAGCCGGCGAAGATATCGCCGAAGTTACCGGTCGGCACCGAGAACGACACCGAGCGCGCCGGACCGCCCAGCTGCAGGGCAGCGTGGAAGTAGTAGACGATCTGGGCCATGATCCGCGCCCAATTGATCGAGTTCACCGCCACCAGGCGCGTGCCCTTGAGGAAGCTCTGGTCGGCAAAGCTGTTCTTGACCATTTCCTGGCAGTCATCGAAGTTGCCTTCGATGGCGATGTTGTGGATGTTCTCGCCGAAGATGGTGGTCATCTGCCGGCGCTGTACTTCCGACACACGCTTGTGCGGGTGCAGGATGAAGATGTCGACGTTTTCGCAGTGCTTGCAACCTTCGATGGCGGCCGAGCCGGTATCACCAGAGGTGGCGCCGATGATCACCACGCGCTCGCCACGCTTCTCCAGCACGTAGTCCAGCAGGCGACCGAGCAGCTGCAGGGCGAAGTCCTTGAACGCCAGGGTCGGGCCGTGGAACAGCTCCAGCACCCACTCGTTGCCGCTCAGTTGACGCAACGGCGCGATGGCGCTGTGGGAAAACACGCCGTAGGTCTCTTCCAGGATCTTCTTGAAGTCGGCATCCGGAATGCTGCCGGTGACGAACGGGCGCATCACCCGGAACGCCAGCTCGTGGTACGGCAGGCCGGCCCACGAAGCGATTTCTTCCTGGGTGAAGCGTGGCAGGTTTTCCGGCACGTACAGGCCGCCGTCGGTGGCAAGGCCTGCCAGCAGGACGTCTTCGAAATTCAGGGCCGGTGCCTGGCCGCGGGTGCTGATGTAACGCATAGGGGCAAACCTTCGGTTTGGGCTGCAAGCTTCAAGTGACAAGCTGCAAGTAACAGCAGATCTGCTTTTACTTGCAGCTTGCAGCTTGGCGCTTGCAGCTGAATTAATTTAGATGTTCGACGCGAATACGAACGACCGGCCCAACCACGCCCTGAAGAGCTTCGAGAGCCCGGATGGCATCGTTGATGTGCTGCTCGAGCACGCGGTGGGTCAGCAGGATCATCGGCACCAGGCCATCCTGTTCCTCGACTTCCTTCTGCATGATCGACTCGATGTTGATACCGCGCTCCGACAGGATGCTGGCCACCTGGGCCAACACACCCGGATGATCCTTGGCCTGGATCCGCAGGTAGTAGGCGCTTTCGCACGCCTCGATCGGCAGGATCGGATGGGCCGACAGCGAATCCGGCTGGAAGGCCAGGTGCGGCACGCGGTTTTCCGGATCACTGGTCATGGCGCGAACTACGTCCACCAGGTCGGCGATCACCGACGAAGCGGTTGGCTCCATGCCGGCACCGGCACCGTAGAACAGCGTCGAACCGGCGGCGTCACCGTTGACCATCACGGCATTCATCACGCCATTGACGTTGGCGATCAGGCGGTCAGCCGGGATCAGCGTCGGGTGCACACGCAGCTCGATACCGGCCGGAGTGCTGCGCGCCACGCCCAGGTGCTTGATGCGATAGCCCAGGGCTTCGGCGTAGTTCACGTCGGCAGTCGTCAGCTGGGTGATGCCTTCGGTGTAGGCCTTGTCGAACTGCAGCGGGATACCAAAGGCGATGGACGCCAGGATGGTCAGCTTGTGCGCCGCGTCGATACCTTCCACGTCAAAGGTCGGGTCGGCTTCGGCATAACCCAGGGCCTGGGCCTCGGCCAGCACGTCTTCGAAGGTACGGCCCTTCTCGCGCATCTCGGTCAGGATGAAGTTGCCAGTGCCATTGATGATGCCGGCCACCCAGTTGATGCGGTTGGCGGACAGGCCTTCACGGATCGCCTTGATCACCGGGATACCACCGGCCACGGCGGCTTCGAACGCCACGATCACGCCCTTCTCGCGCGCCTTGGCGAAGATCTCGTTGCCGTGCACGGCGATCAGCGCCTTGTTGGCGGTGACCACATGCTTGCCGTTCTCGATGGCCTTGAGCACCAGCTCGCGGGCCACGGTGTAGCCGCCTACCAGCTCGATGACGATATCGATTTCAGGGTTGGTGGCCACGGCGAAGACATCGTTGGTAATCGCAATACCGGTCGTTTGGAACTGAGGCTTTGGCGAACGCGTGGCAATTTGCGCCACTTCAATCCCGCGACCTGCACGGCGGGAAATTTCCTCAGCGTTACGCTGAAGTACGTTAAAGGTGCCGCCACCGACGGTCCCTAACCCACAGATGCCTACTTTGACCGGTTTCACTGAAGAACTCCCCATGAAACGGCCGACGCTAGGTCGGCCGTGGAAAACAGCCGCACAACTGCGGCTTTCAATTAACGACCCGTCGACTGGTCGAAGGGCCTTGCTCGTCAAAGGTTCGACGATGCAGGTTTATTTGGCACTCAGCGCCAGTTTGGCAACTTGTGGCGCCGGCTGGTAGCCCGGAATTACCTGGCCGTCTGCCAAAACGATGGCCGGTGTACCGTTCACGCCAATGGACTGGCCAAGAGCGAACTGCTTGGAAACCGGGTTGGCACATTTGGCCGCCTTGATTTCCTTGCCATCGACCATCTTGTCCATGGCCGCTTTCTTGTCGGCCGAGCACCACACGGCTTGCAGCTGCTCGTCACCCGGCGAGCCGAGGCCCTGGCGCGGGAACGCTACATAGCGCACTTCCACACCGAGCTTGTTCAGCGCCGGCACTTCGGCGTGCAGCTTGTGGCAGTAAGGGCATGTGGTGTCGGTGAACACGGTGATATGGGTCTTGGTCTCGCCGATGGCCGGGTAAACCACGGTTTCAGCCACCGGAATGCCGTTGATCAGCTTGGACACGCCCAGGCGCTCGGCCTTCTCGGTCAGGTTGACCGGCTTGCCGTCCTTCAACTGGAACAGGTAGCCCTGGACGATGTACTGGCCGTCGGCGCTGGCGTACAGCACACGGCTGCCCTTGAGCTTGACTTCGTACAGGCCGGCCATCGGGCTGGCGCTGATGCTTTCGATCGGGGTGTCGAGCTGCAGGTTGGCCAGGCTCTTGCGAATCGTTTGCTCGGCAGCGTCATCGGCGACAACAAAAGTGGAAACCAACGCAATGGCTGCGGCGGCAATAATCTGGGTCAAGCGCATGGGAACTCCTGAAGGCAGATGCAGGGACGGGAGCAGAACACCGATATGGAAACTCGGGCTGTGGCCGTCCCCTTTGCTAACCGGCAAAGCCTACCACAGTTGGGCCGCAGGGCAGCCCGTGGCAGGATAAATTGGCGGTTTTCAACCGCGCGGGTGGTGCTTGGCGTGCATATCCTGCAAGCGTGCACGCGCCACGTGGGTGTAGATCTGGGTGGTGGACAGGTCACTGTGCCCGAGCAACATTTGCACCACGCGTAAATCGGCGCCGTGATTGAGCAAATGCGTGGCGAACGCATGGCGCAGGGTGTGCGGCGAAAGCGCCTTGCCGATCCCGGCCACCTTGGCCTGGTGCTTGATGCGGTGCCAGAAGGTCTGGCGGGTCATCTGCTCGCCCCGCTGGCTGGGAAACAGCACATCGCTGGGGCGCCCGCCGAGCAATTCACTGCGCCCATCGCGCATGTAGCGCTCGACCCACACGATCGCCTCTTCGCCCATCGGCACCAGCCGCTCCTTGCTGCCCTTGCCCATCACGCGCAGCACGCCCTGGCGCAGGTTGACCTGCTCCAGGGTCAGGCTGATCAACTCGGTCACCCGCAGGCCGCAGGCGTACAGCACCTCCAGCATGGCGCGGTCGCGCTGGCCGATGGCTTCGCTCAAGTCGGGGGCGGCGAGCAAGGCATCCACGTCCGCTTCCGACAGGGATTTGGGCAATGGCCTGCCGAGCTGTGGCATATCGATCTGCAGGGTCGGGTCGACGGCAATCAGTTTTTCCCGCAGCAAATAACGATAAAAGCCACGCACGCCGGAAAGAAATCGCGCGGTGGAGCGCGGCTTGTAGTTCTGCTCAAGGCGCCAGGCCAGGTGATCGAGGATCAGCTCGCGGCCGGCGTTGATCAGTTCGAGGTTTTTGTCCTGCAGCCAGCCATTGAACAGCGCGAGATCGCTGCGATAAGCCTGGCGCGTGTTGTCGGACAGGCCTTTTTCCAGCCACAGGGCGTCGAGGAAGCGGTCGATCAGGGGGTGGTCAATGGCGGGCATGAGGGCTCGGACGCTGAAAAAGTAGGTAGATGCTACCCTAGCTGCGCGCTCTGTAGGAGCCGCCTTGCCGGCGATGAGGCCCGCAACGGCACCGCAGTCCTTGAGGCCGCCAGTGCCGGCAAGCCGGCTCCTACGGGGAGTGTTTCAGTCCACGAAACCTGGAAGTACCGGCACCGGGCGCTTGTCGGCGTCAATCGCCACAAAGCTGAACACGCCCTGGATCGCCTTCTCACGGCCATCGGCACTCATGCTCTCGACGAACACTTCGACTTCAACCTTGAGGCTGGTGTTGCCGACTTTGATCACGCGGCCGATCAGCTCCACGATGGAGCCGGCCGGGATGGCGTGATTGAAGTCGATGCGGTCGGTGGAAACCGTGACCAGCGGCAGGCGGCAGAAGCGCGTTGCGGTGATGAACGAGACTTCATCCATCCAGGCCAGGGCGGTGCCGCCGAACAGCGTGTTGTGGTGGTTGGTGGTCGGCGGGAACACGGCCTTGGTCACGTGGGTGACGGACAGGTCGGTGCGGCGCTGGATTTCTTCAAGGCGAGTGGTCATGGAAAGTACCGGCAGATGGACAAATTTCAGGCACAAAAAAGCAGCCCGTAGGCTGCTTTTTTCTGCATCGGGAAGCTGGACTTAAGCCAGTTTTTCCTTGATGCGAGCTGCTTTACCGGACAGGTCACGCAGGTAGTACAGCTTGGCTTTACGTACGTCACCGCGACGCTTGACGGCCATGCTGTCGATTTGCGGGCTGTAGGTCTGGAAAGTACGCTCTACGCCAACACCGTTGGAGATTTTACGAACAGTGAAAGCACTGTTCACACCACGGTTACGCTTGGCGATTACCACGCCTTCGAACGCTTGCAGACGCGAACGGTCGCCTTCCTTCACTTTCACCTGAACGACAATGGTGTCGCCCGGGGCAAAGGTAGGGATCTCTTTGGTCATCTGCTCTGCTTCGAGTGCAAGGATGATTTTGTTAGTCATGCTGTGCTCCTAAGGTAAGTCAATGGACCTACCATCGATACGTTGTTAACTATCGTCCCGCGCGAGGATGTATTCCTCGAGCAGCTTCTTCTCTTCTCCAGAAAGCGAGCGGCTTTCCAGAAGATCGGCGCGTCGTTCATAGGTCCGACCAAGGGACTGCTGTAAACGCCAACGCCGGATGTGTGCGTGATTGCCACTTAGCAATACGTCGGGAACACGCTGATCCGCATACACCTCCGGTCGGGTGTAGTGCGGGCAATCCAGCAAACCATCCGTGAAGGAATCTTCCTCCGCGGAGTCCGCATGCCCTAAAGCTCCAGGCAGCAGTCGTGTAACCGCATCTATCAGGACCATCGCCGGCAGCTCGCCGCCAGACAGGACATAGTCCCCAATCGACCACTCTTCATCGACATGAGCTTCAATAAACCGCTCGTCAATGCCTTCATAGCGACCGGCAATCAGGATCAGTGCTTCCTCATTCGCCAGTTCGCGTACCGCAGCCTGTTTCAGCTGGCGGCCTTGAGGGGACAGGTAAATTACCTTCGCCTTCTCCCCGGCAGCTGCCTTGGCCTCAACCAACGCGTCTTCCAGGGGCTTGATCTTCATCACCATGCCCGGGCCACCGCCAAATGGGCGATCGTCCACAGTGTGATGTCGATCCGTCGTGTAGTCTCGCGGGTTCCAACAGGTAAGCTGCAACAGCCCCTGTTTCACCGCCCGACTGGTGATGCCGTACTCGCTGATGGCGGAAAACATCTCGGGAAACAAACTGATCACTTCAATGCGCAAATTAGCCACGCTTAGAAGTCCGCGTCCCATTCCACCTTCATCTCGCCCGCTGCCAGGTCGACGGCCAACACGCATTGCTCGGTATACGGCAACAGGCGTTCGCGATCATCCAGGCTGCCAGCGCAAGGCTTGACCACCATTACATCATTGGCGCCGGTTTCCAGAAGATGATCGATTTTCCCGAGCAATTGCCCCAGTTGATCGATGACCTTCAGACCTTCCAGCTGGTACCAGTAGTACTCGCCGTCGGTCAATTCAGGGAACAGGTTGCGCGGCACGCAGATCTCATAACCAGCCAGAAGACGAGCTTCTTCACGATCATCAAGACCCTTGAGCTTTGCGACCAGGAACTTGTCGCTCCCGCGTCCACTGACCAGCTCGACCTGTTTCACACTCCCTTCGCGCTTGAGCGTCCAGGTTTTGTACTGAAGCAGGTTTTCAGTCGGATCAGTAAAGGAATACACCTTCACTTCGCCGCGAACGCCATGAACCGAATAAATCTTGCCGATAACGATCAAATCATCAGCAACAGCTGGCGTCGCGTTCATATTGCTCAGGCTGCGGCCTTAGCCGAGTCCTTCAACAACTTGGCAACACGCTCAGAAGGCTGTGCACCAACGCTCAGCCAGTAGGCTACGCGCTCTTGGTTCACGGACAGGCGGACTTCTTGACCACGAGCGATCGGGTTGTAGAAGCCAACTTGTTCCTTGTGAGAGCCGTCACGTGGGTTGCGGCTGTCAGTTACGGTCAAGTGGTAAAACGGGCGCTTTTTGGAGCCGCCAAGGGCAAGACGGATTGTTAGCATGTGAACATCGTTCCTGTAGTCGGTGCTGCAAATCTAAATGCACAGCGGGCATAGGTGCCCGAAAGGCCGCATATTCTAAGGAATATCCGGACTTTTGCAAATGTCTTTTTCTGGCGCCTATCAGCGTGCCACTCAGATCTGCTATAGAGCCGTCGGTTAAAACGGCGAGTCAGCATCCGCCAATGGCGGGTTTGCTGGAGATCCCACATCCCTGTGGGTCGGAGCAGGAGCTGGGCTCCCGCGCGAATTCTTTACATCTTTGGCATGCCGCCGCCGGGCAACATACCGCCCATGCCGCGCATCATCTTGGCCATTCCGCCTTTCGCGGAGAATTTCTTCATCATCTTCTGCATCTGCTTGTGCTGCTTGATCAAGCGACCGATGTCCTGCACCTGGGTGCCGGAGCCCATGGCGATCCGACGCTTGCGCGAACCGCTGATCAGCTCAGGGTCGCGGCGCTCGGCCGGGGTCATGGAGTTGATGATGGCTTCCATCTGCTTGAACTGCTTTTCTGCCGCACCCTGGGCATTGCCCATTTGCGCCAGGTTCACGCCGCCGATGTTCGGCAGTTTGTCCATCAGGCCGCCGAGGCCGCCCATGTTCTTCATTTGTTGCAGCTGGTCGCGGAAGTCTTCGAGGTCGAAGCCCTTGCCCTTCTTCAGCTTTTTGGCCAGTTTGTCGGCCTTGTCCTTGTCGAGCGTGGCTTCGGCCTGTTCGATCAGGCTGAGCACGTCACCCATGCCGAGGATGCGCGAGGCGATACGCTCAGGGTGGAACGGCTCGAGCGCTTCGCTCTTCTCGCCCATACCGATGAACTTGATCGGCTTGCCGGTGATGGCACGCACCGACAGCGCGGCACCGCCACGCGCGTCGCCGTCGACCTTGGTCAGGATCACGCCGGTCAGCGGCAGTGCGTCGCCAAAGGCCTTGGCGGTGTTGGCCGCGTCCTGGCCGGTCATGGCGTCGACCACGAACAGCGTCTCGACCGGGTTGATCGCGGCATGCAGCGCCTTGATCTCGCCCATCATCTCTTCATCGATGTGCAGGCGACCGGCGGTATCGACGATAACCACGTCGATAAACTTCAGCTTGGCTTCTTTAATTGCCGCGTTGGCAATGTCGACCGGCTTCTGGCTCAGGTCGGACGGGAAGAAGGTCACGCCCACTTCGCCTGCGAGCATTTCCAGCTGCTTGATGGCCGCCGGACGGTACACGTCGGCCGATACCACCATCACCGACTTCTTCTTGCGCTCTTTAAGGAAGCGCGCCAGCTTGCCGGCGGTGGTGGTTTTACCCGCCCCCTGCAGACCGGCCATCAATACGACGGCCGGCGGCACGGCGCTGAGGTTCAGGTCTTCGTTGGCCGCGCCCATCAGGCTTTCGAGTTCGGCCTGGACAATCTTCACGAAGGCCTGGCCCGGCGTCAGGCTGCGGGACACTTCGGTGCCGACCGCACGTTCCTTGACCGAGTTGACGAAGTCCTTCACCACCGGCAAGGCCACGTCGGCTTCCAGCAACGCCATGCGCACTTCACGCAGGGTGTCTTTAATATTGTCCTCGGTCAGCTTGGCCTTGCCGGTAACGTGGCGCAGCGTCTGCGAGAGACGGTCAGTCAGGTTTTCAAACATGCGCGATCCTTTCAGGCCCTATTCATCGAAATGCATTGGTAGACCGAGGTAATGGCAGCCCAGGCTGTGGTAAATCGCTATTAAAAACAGCGCTCGGCGAGCCTGCGGCGTGGGCAGGTCGCGGATTATAGCGAAGACTGCGTCCATGCACACCCGCTGTCTGGCCCGGGAGTCTTTCGTGGAACGCAGGTGTATGCCAAACTCAGCGCCTTTCGGGCTTGTCTATCAGGATTTATGGTCCCCTTGTCACCCAGTTTGCTACCCAGCCTCGCCGCCGCCCTCTTGTATGCCGCTGCGACCCTCTATCAGGGCACTCGCCTCGCCCAAGGCACCAAGGCCGACAAACGCCTGCTGGTCGGCCTGGGCGTCCTTGCCCTGCTGGCCCATGCCGCGAGCCTGTTCACCCACCTGATGACGCCGGTCGGCCTGGGCCTGGATTTTTTCAGCGCCGCCAGCCTGATCGCTGCTGCGGTGATCGCGCTGACCTTGATGGCCTGCTATCGGATCCCCGTCGAAAACCTGCTGGTGCTGTTATTCCCGCTGGGCGTGCTGACTGTGCTGCTGGCGCAATTCGCCCCCACCGGCACTGTGCAGGTGATCGATGAAGAACCGGGCATCCTCGCGCATATCCTGCTGTCGATCCTCGCCTACGGCATGTTCACCATTGCGGTGTTCCAGGCCCTGCTCCTGCTGCTGCAGGACCACCAGCTCAAGCACAAGCACCCGTCCGGGCTGATCAAGAACTTCCCGCCGCTGCAGACCATGGAAAGCCTGTTGTTCGGCTTTCTCTGGGCTGGCTGGACGCTGCTGTCGCTGTCGCTGATTTCCGGCTGGCTGTTCGTCGAAAACCTGTTCGCCCAGCACCTGGTGCACAAGACCCTTCTGGCGTGCCTGGCCTGGGTGGTGTTCAGCGTGTTGCTGTGGGGCCGCAACCGCCTCGGCTGGCGTGGGCACAAAGCGATTCGCTGGACCCTGGCCGGTTTCTGCCTGCTGATGCTGGCCTATTTCGGCAGCAAGCTGGTCCGCGAATACATCCTGCATATCTGACGGGCTGCAATCATGGACAACTTGCCCCTGGAGCCGATGTTCGCGGTAATCGCCCTGCTGGTGTTATGGGCGGCGCTGTTTACTGCCATCGAAGCCGCGCAACAGCACCTGCTGGCCCTGCGCCCCGGCACACGCCAGGGTGACAAGGCCGCCGCCCGCCTGAGTTTCCCCCGTCATAGCCTGATCCTGTGCAACAGCCTGTGCCGCGCCGCGGTGGTGATTCTGTGCACCCTGCTGGCAATTTATGCCTGGGCACAGAACGGCCCGTGGCTCGGCTGGCTGATCTCCTGCGCCCTGTTGCTGATCCTCGCCGACTACCTGCCGCGCGCGCTCGCCACCCGCCATCCGCAGGCGGTGCTGGGCTTTGGCAACACGCTGCTGGGCATACCGTTGAAAATCCTCTATCCGCTGGCCTGGCTGCTCAATGGCATCAGCCTGTTGCTGCTGCGCCCGTTCGCGCGCAAGACCGGCGTGGTGAAAAAAAGCGACGAACCGCTGCCCGACCACGACGACGAGCCGGAACCGGACGCCGACGAAAGCCGTACCCCCGGCATGCCAGGCATCCACGCCCTGGACAACATTACCGTCAATGACATCCTGGTGCCGCGCAGCGAAGTGGACGGCATCAACCTGGATGACTCGATCGAAGCCATCATCGAACAACTGCGCACTTCGCAGCGCACCCGCCTGCCGGTGTTCCACAGTGATATCAACCAGGTCGAAGCGGTGCTCAATACTCGGCAGATCCAGCACCTGCTGCCCGACGCCAGCCTGACCAAGGAAGCCCTGCTCGCCGCCTGCCACGAGCCCTACTTCGTCCCTGAAAGCACGCCGCTGCAGCTGCAACTGCTGAACTTCCACAAACAGCAGCGACGCCTGGGCATGGTCGTGGATGAATACGGCGAAGTGCTGGGGATCGTCACCCTGGAAGATATCCTCGAAGAAATCGTCGGCGAATTCGAAAGCGATCAGGCCGCAGACAACCCGCACATCGAAGCGCAGCCCGATGGCCGCTACATCATCGACGGCGCCGCCTCGATCCGCGAGCTGAACAAGAGCCTGGGCTGGCACCTGCCCAGCGATGGCCCCAAGACCCTCAACGGCCTGGTGACCGAAGCGCTGGAGACCATCCCGGATTGCGCGGTCTGCCTGAAAATCGGGCGCTACCGCCTGGAAATCCTCGAGACCGAGGACAACCGTGTGAGCAAAGTGCTGATCTGGCACACCAGCCGCGTGCCCGTCGCCGCCTAGCTTTTCGGCACCGCGTATTCCAATGTGGGAGCGGGCTTGCTCGCGAAAGCGGTGGATTAGTCAGCCCATCTTTAACTGACCCACCGCTTTCGCGAGCAAGCCCGCTCCCACAGTTGATTTGCAGCGTTTGATAGATCGTGACTGAGCCTCTTGTTGGATCCGCAAACCCCTTCCTATAATCGGTGCGGCTTACCCAAGCCCTGCCCGACCGCGTGCTACCCGCACACAGCGCGTCCAGGCACCGTTCTATCGTGTCTGACCGGTGTTCGCTCCCATCCCGAGCCGCCCCGCGCACTGCCCTGATCCATGGGTGTTCGACCAATAATAATCCGCGTCCAAACGCGCAATGACCATCAGGGATACTTCAATGAGCACCGCCTATAACGAGGCCGCAACCGCCGCCCCGACCAACTCGACCGCCCGCGTCGCCACCGCGAGCATCGTCGGCACGGCCATCGAGTTCTACGATTTCTATATTTACGCCACCGCCGCCGCGCTGGTGATCGGCCCGGTATTCTTTCCGCAGAGCTCCGGCACTGCGCAGATGCTGGCGTCGTTCCTGACCTTCGGCATTGCCTTCATCGCCCGCCCGCTGGGCTCGGCGCTGTTCGGACACTTTGGCGACCGTATCGGGCGCAAATCCACGTTGGTTGCCTCGCTCCTGCTCATGGGCGTGTGCACCACGTTGATCGGTTTGTTGCCCGGCTATGACAGCATCGGCGCCTGGGCACCGATCCTGTTGTGTGTGCTGCGTTTCGGCCAAGGCCTGGGGCTCGGCGGGGAATGGGGCGGTGCGGCGTTGCTGGCGACTGAAAACGCACCGAAAGGCAAGCGCGCCTGGTTCGGCATGTTTCCGCAACTGGGCCCGTCGATTGGGTTTCTCGCGGCCAACGGTTTGTTCCTGATCCTGGCCATGAACCTCAGCGACGAGCAGTTCCGCAGCTGGGGCTGGCGGATCCCGTTCATCCTCAGCGCCGCGCTGGTGATGGTTGGCCTGTACGCGCGCCTGAAGCTGCATGAAACCCCGGTATTCGCCAATGCCGTCGCCAAGGAAGCGCCGGTGAAAGTGCCGTTAGTGGAACTGTTCAGCCAGCACTGGCTGCCGGTCCTGCTGGGCGCCGCCTCGATGGTGGTGTGCTATGCGCTGTTCTACATCACCACGGCGTTTTCCCTCAGCTACGGCGTATCCACCCTGGGCTACAGCCGCGAGACGTTCCTGGGCCTGCTGTGTTTTGCCGTGCTGTTCATGGGCCTCGCCACACCGTTGGCAGCCTTGGCCAGTGACCGCTACGGGCGCAAGCCGGTGCTGATCGTCGGCGCGATCCTGGCGATTCTGTCGGGCTTTACCATGGAGCCGCTGCTCACCCACGGCTCGACCTGGGCGGTTGCGCTGTTCCTGGCGTTGGAGCTGTTCCTGATGGGTGTGACCTTCGCCCCGATGGGCGCGATGCTGCCGGAATTGTTCCCGACGCGCGTGCGTTATACCGGTGCTTCGGCGGCGTACAACCTGGGTGGGATTGTCGGAGCGTCGGCCGCACCGTTCTTCGCGACCAAGCTGGTGGCCATGGGTGGGCTGAGTTATGTCGGTGGGTATGTGTCGGCGGCAGCGTTGCTCAGCCTGATTGCTGTGCTGTGCCTGAAAGAGACGCGTAACAATGATTTGAACAAGGTCGCCTGATGACGATCATTCCCACGCTCTGCGTGGGAATGCATCCGCTGACGCCCTGCGTCACGCCCTTAAGAGCGGACGCGGGGCTTCCAGCGCGGCGTTCCCACGCAGAGCGCGGGAACGCTCAGCGTGGGATTACAGCTCTACAACAACAGCCTTCGAAGCACGGGTAGCTTTAGCCCGGGCCGCCTCAATCGACTCATCTCGCGCCAACGCCACGCCCATGCGGCGCTGACCATTTACTTCCGGCTTGCCAAACAGACGCAACGCCGTGTCCGGCTCGCTCAAGGCTGCGCCCAGGTTGGCAAATGCCGTCTGGGTCGATTGCCCTTCCACCAGGATCACTGCCGACGCCGAAGGGCCGAACTGACGGATCAATGGAATCGGCAGGCCAAGAATGGCGCGCGCGTGCAGGGCGAACTGCGACAGGTCCTGGGAAATCAGGGTCACCAGGCCAGTGTCATGCGGGCGCGGCGAAACTTCGCTGAACCATACCTGGTCGCCCTTGATGAACAATTCCACGCCAAACAGACCACGGCCACCCAGCGCCTCGGTCACGGCTTTGGCAACCCGCTCGGATTCCGCCAGGGCAATCGGGCTCATGGCCTGTGGCTGCCAGGATTCCTGGTAGTCGCCCTTCTCCTGACGGTGACCGACCGGCGCGCAGAAGGTGGTGCCACCGACGTGACGCACGGTCAGCAGAGTGATTTCGTAGTCGAAGTCGATAAAGCCCTCGATGATCACCCGGCCTTTACCGGCACGCCCGCCTTCCTGGGCGTAGTCCCAGGCTTTCTGCACGTCGTCGACGCTGCGCAACAGGCTCTGGCCCTTGCCCGACGAACTCATCACCGGCTTGACCACGCACGGGAAGCCCAGGTCCTGGACGGCCTTGCTGTAGTCTTCGAACGTGTCGGCGAAGTGATACGGCGAGGTCGGCAGGTCCAGCTCTTCGGCGGCCAGGCGACGGATGCCTTCGCGGTTCATGGTCAGCGAGGTGGCCCGTGCGGTCGGGATCACGGTGAAGCCTTCGGCCTCCAATTCCACCAGGGTGGCGGTGGCAATGGCTTCGATTTCCGGCACGATGAAGTGCGGTTTTTCCGCTTCGATCACCGCACGCAGGGCCGCGCCGTCGAGCATGTTGATCACGTGGCTGCGATGCGCCACCTGCATGGCCGGCGCGTTGGCGTAGCGATCCACGGCAATCACTTCAACGCCCAGGCGTTGCAGTTCGATTACCACTTCCTTGCCCAGCTCACCGCAGCCACACAGCAAAACGCGGGTCGCGGTTGGCGACAATGGAGTTCCGATTCGGGTCATCTCAGGTCCTCAGGGGAGCGGATCATTTGGAGAAAGGCCGGCATTTTACATGAACTGTAAAAATTGGCCTCAGTTGGCGACGGCCCGCTTGCGCACACGCCAGGCCATGATCAACCACACCGCCGTGACTCCGGCGAACTTCGACACCAGCGCGGTGCCTGCCACGGCGGGTGTGAGCGCGCCGATCAGGCCGAAGAAGATAAACGTATCGAGGGGAATGCTCAGCGCCGAACTTATCCACAGGCGGTCATGCAGCGGGCGCTTGGTGATGCTGAATACCAGCCAGTCGATGCACTCCGACACCGCGAACGCCGTGGCGCTGGCCAGGGCGATGGAGGGATCGGAGGTGATATACGACAGTACCAGCGCCGCCAGCATGGCGATGATCGCACCATGGCCGAAGCGGGTCTGCACCATGTCGCGCAGGACAAACACCAGGCCACCCCAGGCCGACCAGATGACGTCCAGGTGTGGGGCGGTGGAGAAGGCGAAGTTGATCAGCACGACGCTGCTGATGTAGGCGATCAGGAAGAACATGGGGCGCGGGACCTGTAAATAATGCGCACAGGGTAATGCACCACACACTTTGTGGCGAGCGGGCTTGCCCCGCGTTGGGGTGCGCAGCAGCCCTGAAACCTGCACCGCGGTTCGTCTGATGTAACGCGGCGCGCCTATTGGGGCTGCTGCGCAGCCCAACGCGGGGCAAGCCCGCTCGCCACAAGAAGCCCGCTCACCACAAGAAGCTCGTTCGTCGCAACAGTCCACAGCGCAGAGGCCACCGCAAACACTTCAGCCGCCGGACTTCCCCGGGAGCATCCACACCAACCCACTCGCCTTCGCCCGCTCATGGCACAACCCCAGCACCACCCGGCGCTCGACGTTGTCCATGCGGCTCCAGCGCGTGATTTCATCCACGGTGCGCTGGCAGCCGGTGCAGATGTCGTCGTCATCCAGCGCGCAAATGCTCACGCACGGCGAGGCGACGGGGCGTTCTATCGGGTTCATGCGTCCTGCTCGGCCAGGTCTCGCGCGTAACGCTGCGCGTTATGCACATAGTGCGCGGCGCTGGCTTCGAGCATGCGCTTCTGGGCGTCGGTGAGTTCACGCACCACCTTGCCCGGCGAGCCCATCACCAGCGAGCCATCGGGAATTTCCTTGCCTTCGCCGATCAGCGAATTGGCGCCGATGATGCAGTGCTTGCCGATCTTGGCGCCGTTGAGGATCACCGCATTGATGCCGATCAGGCTGTAGTCGTCGACGGTGCAGCCGTGCAGCATGGCGTTATGGCCGATGGTCACGCCGGTGCCCAGGGTCAACGGGTAGCCCATGTCGGTGTGCATCACGCTGCCGTCCTGCACGTTGCTGTTCTTGCCGATCAGGATCAGTTCGTTGTCGCCGCGCAATACCGCGTTGAACCAGACGTTGGCGCCCTCCTCCAGCTTGACCTTGCCCACCAGCGTGGCATTCGGGGCCACCCAGCTGTGTGGGTGCGTCTCGACGCGGGCATCGCCCAGGCGGTATTTCATGGTGTGTCCTCACGGCTGGCCATTCAAGCGATGGCTTAGATATTGATGAAGCTCTTGGGTGGCTGGTGCAGGCTGATCTTGGCGTCGTCATAGAGCAGATTGATCAGCTCCACGATCATGATCGCCGTCAGCCCCCAGATCTTGTATTCGCCGAACCGATAGCTGGGCACATACCAACTGCGGCCCTGGTAATCGATTCTGTGGGTATGTTCGCGCGGGTCCTGTCGGAAAAAGTCCAACGGCACGCTGAAAACGGCAGCAATCTCGGCATCGTTGGCCAGGTATTCAACGTAATCGGGGATAACCCCTACATAGGGCGTGACCCGAATGCCATGCAGGGAAATCAGCGGGCTCAGCGGGCCGATCACCTCGACCAGGCCGGGCGGCAGGCCGATTTCTTCTTCGGCTTCACGCAAGGCGGTGAAGATCAGGTCCGGGTCTTCAGGGTCGCGACGCCCGCCGGGAAAGGCCACTTCGCCACCGTGGGTCGACAGGCCGCTGGCGCGCAGGGTCAGGATCAGCTCAGGTTCGTCACTGCGGGTAATCGGCACCAGCACCGCGGCCTCGGGGAAACGCCCGTCAGTCTCCAGCGTATGGGGTGTGTGATTGCTTACCCGGCGAAGTAGCTCGTCCAGCATGAGTCATCTCGGTCTGTTGGCTACCTTGCATCATGCACCAAAGCGTGCGGGTGCCCAACCCCAAAACCCGCGCGGTGTCGCTAAACGACAACTTGCAGGGCCCTGCCGGCCACGCCAAGATAGACGCACTTTCCAGGAACCCCAGCATGAACTTCTGCAGCCAGTGCGGTAAACCGGTTACCCAACGCATTCCCGAAGGCGACGCACGCCTGCGTTTTGTGTGTGATCACTGCTCGACCATTCACTACCAGAACCCCAATATCGTCGCCGGCACCGTACCGGTGTGGGGCGATAAGGTGCTGCTGTGCCGCCGCGCCATCGAGCCGCGCCTGGGGTACTGGACCCTGCCGGCCGGCTTCATGGAAAACGGCGAGACCGTGGAACAGGCGGCCATGCGCGAAACCCTCGAAGAAGCCTGCGCCCGTGTGCGCAACCTGAGCATCTACACGCTGATCGACGTGCCGCACATCAGCCAGGTGCATATCTTCTACCGCGCCGAACTGGTTGACCTGGACTTCGCCGCCGGCCCCGAAAGCCTTGAAGTGCAGTTGTTCGACGAAGCCGACATCCCTTGGTCCGAGCTGGCTTTCCGCACGGTCGGGCGTACCTTAGAATGCTTTTTCGCTGACCGCCGCCAACAGGCGTTCCCGGTGCGCAGCGAGTCTGTGCCACCGCTGTCAAAGCCCGCCCAATAACCATCCGGCAGATCGTCGCCCAAGGGATACCGTTTCAATGCGTTGGTTGCTTGCTCTGATCTGCCTGTCGTTCGCTACGCTGTGCTGCGCCTCCACCCTGGAAACCCTGGACGGCAAACCTGTCGAAAAAGTCCTGGTGCTCAAATCCGCCCATCAGTTGCAACTGATCAACGACGGCAAGCCCCTCAAGACCTACCGCATCTCGCTCGGCAAAAACCCCAAGGGCACCAAGTTGTTCGAAGGCGACCGCCGCACGCCCGAAGGCTTCTACTGGATCGACTGGCGCAAGACCAGCGACCGCTTCAACCTGGCCATGCACATTTCCTACCCCAATATCAGCGACTCGGCCCGCGCCCGCCGCGAGGGCGTGAAGCCCGGCAGCATGATCATGATCCACGGCACGCCCGACAGCGAAGACTACCCCGAGCAGTGGTTCCACACCCTGGACTGGACCGACGGCTGCATCGGCATGCGCAACGTCGACATGCGCGAAGTCTGGAACCTGGTCAAGGACGGCACCATGATCGAGATTCGGCCGTAATCCTCGACCGCCGGTAAAATAATTCGAAAATAATTCCTGCCCTGCGCAGCCCCCTGCCGGTGAATACCAGTTCACCGAGCGGGCTGTGCACTTCTGCGCGCCCTAAAGACCTCTCTAATACCACTTGATACCACGCACCCTTAAGGCGCCCTGAAACCGGCACTTGCACCGTTTTGGCAGCATTGACATGGTATTTAAGTGGTATTAGCTTCCGGCCAATACCGGGCGACAACACTCCAATAACCGCATCGGAAACCTTAACGATGAACCCCATCCTGACGCTGCGTCCCGACGACAAACAATCCACGCCGCTGTACCTGCAACTGGCGCGCAACCTGGAAGCGGCGATTCACGCCGGCCAGTGGAAATCCGAGCAGGCGTTGCCCTCGGAGCGTGCCCTCAGCGAGCAGTTGAGCATTTCGCGGGTCACCGCCCGCAAGGCGCTGGAAGTGCTGTTTACCCAAGGCCTGATTCGCCGCAGCCAGGGCTCCGGCACGTTTATCACGCCACGCCTGGAACAGCCGCTGTCGCGCCTGTCGGGCTTCAGCGAGATGTTGCGCCTCAAGGGGTTTGTGCCCACCTCACAGTGGCTGGAGCGCGACATCACCCCGCCGACCCACGAAGAACTGATCCGCCTGGGCCTGTCGCCGACCGACAAGGTCGCGCGGCTCAAACGCCTGCGCAAGGCCGATGACACGGTCATGGCGATTGAGATGACGGCAATGCCCGCCTCCGTACTGCCGCAGCCGCAGGCCATCGGCAACTCGTTGTACGAATACCTCGAAGGCATCGGCAAACCCGTCGTCCGCGCCTTGCAACACATCCAGGCGATCAACGCCTCGGACGAGTTCGCCAAGCTGGTGGGCATCGCCCCCGGCACCGCCATGCTGCTGATGACCCGGGTCGGCTACACCGCCGACAACACGCCGATCGAAATCACCGACACCTACTGCCGCAATGACTACTACGACTTTGTCGCAGAGCTGCGCCGCTATGACTTTGCCGCCGAGCTGCGGCCTTAGAGAACTGCCCATGTCCGAAGACAATATCCTCACGCCCCACGGCTGGATGCGCGGCCGCCTGGTGCACGAGCACGGCAAGGTCACCGCCATTGAAGGCGTGCCTTGCGACCCTGCCGACAACGAACTGCCCTACCTGCTGCCGGGCTTTATCGACCTGCATGTGCACGGCGGTGGCGGCAAGGACATCATGGAAGGTGCCGACGCCTTCGAGACCATCACCCGCACCCACGTGCGCTTTGGCACCACCTCGCTGCTGGCCACCACCATGACCGCACCGGTGGATGAAATCTCCAGCGTGCTCGGTCAGCTCGGCACCTTCTGCGAGCAGCGTCCTACAGGCAGCGCCCGTGTCCTCGGTGTGCACCTGGAAGGGCCCTACATCAATCCCGGAAAACTCGGCGCACAACCCAACTTCGCCCACACCGCATTGATGGAAGAAGTGGAAGCCTACCTGCGCCTGGCGCCGATCCGGGTGATCACCATCGCCCCGGAAATCGCCGGGCATGACGGCCTGATCCGTGCCCTCAGCCAACGCGGGGTGCGCATGCAGATCGGCCACACGCTGGGCAGCTACGAAGAAGGCGTCGCCGCCCTCGCCGCCGGCGCCACCAGTTTCACGCATCTGTATAACGCCATGAGCCCGCTGCATCACCGCGAGCCGGGCATCGTCGGCGCCGCGCTGGCACACGCGCAATATGCCGAACTGATCCCGGACTTGCTGCACGTGCACCCCGGTGCCATGCGCGTCGCCCTGCGTTCGATCCCATGCCTGTACTGCGTCACCGACTCCACCGCCGCCGCCGGCATGCCAGATGGCGAATACAAGCTGGGCAGCCACACCGTGACCAAGTGCCTGGGCGGCGTACGCCTGGCCGACGGCACCCTGGCGGGGAGCACCCTGACCATGGACCAGGCGCTGCGCAACCTGGTGAAGATCGGCCTGCCTATCAGCGAAGCCTCACAACGCCTGTCGCAATTTCCTGCGGACTATCTGGGCCTGGAAGAACGCGGCCGCCTGCAACCCGGCAGCTTCGCCGACTGCGTACGCCTGGACCGCTCCCTGCACCTCACCGACGTCATGGTCGAAGGAGAAACCATTGTCTTCAAAAATGCTTGAAGAGGCCCTGGCCTCCCGCGATGCCGTTGCGGCGCAACTGCAACGCCTGGACCCGCTGCTGGAAGAAATCGCCGGCCGCCTGCGTCGCCAGCCGCCGCAAGTAGCGATGACCATCGCGCGCGGCAGTTCGGACCACGCCGCCAGTTACTTCGCCTACCTGGCCATGCAGCACGTGGGCATCCCGGTGGCATCGTTGCCGATGTCGGTGGTGACCCTGTTGCAGGCGCCCTTGAAAGTCAGCGGCCAGGTGGCGTTCGGCTTCTCGCAATCGGGGCAAAGTCCGGACCTGGTCAACAGCCTGCGCCTGCTGCGCAAGCGGGGAGCCTTGAGCATTTCGCTGGTGAACGCCGAAGACTCGCCGCTGGAGGCTGCGTGTAAATTCCACGTGCCGCTGTGCGCCGGGCCGGAACTGAGTGTCGCCGCGACCAAAAGCTTTATCGCCACCCTCAGCGCCAGCGCGCAGTTGATTGGCCACTGGAACCAGGAAGCCGATTTGCTCCAGGCCTGCCGCGCCCTGCCCGAAGGCCTGAGCGAAGCCGCCGGGCAGGATTGGCGCCCCGCCATCGACGCCCTGCGCGACTGCCAGCAATTGATGGTGATCGGCCGTGGCGCCGGGTTTGCCATCGCCCAGGAGGCCGCGCTCAAGCTCAAGGAAACCTCGGCGATCCAGGCCGAAGCCTTCAGCAGCGCCGAAGTGCGCCACGGGCCGATGGCCTTGATCGATGAAGACTACCCCTTGCTGGTATTCGCCCCACGCGGCGCCGAGCAGGCCGGCCTGTTGAGCCTGGCCGTCGACATGCGCCAGCGCGGCGCCCGCGTGCTGTTGGCCGCACCGGACGATATCGCCGAGCGTGACCTGACCTTGAGCCGCGCCGAACACCCGAGCCTGGACCCGATCCTGGCGATCCAGAGCTTTTACGTGATGGCCGCCGGCCTGGCTGAAGCGCGGGGCATGGACCCGGACCAGCCGCGTCACCTGAGCAAAGTTACCCGCACTCACTGAGTCGCGTTTTCCTGATGAGTACCGTGCCCATGTCCTACAACAATAATGAATTGACCCTTAGCGCCCCACTCAGTGGTCCGCTGCTGACCCTGGGCAACGTTCCCGACGAAGTGTTCGCCAGCGGCGCCATGGGCGACGGTATCGCCATCGATCCGCTCAATGATTGCCTGCACGCACCCTGCGATGGCGAGATTATTCATGTCGCCCGCACCGGGCACGCGCTGACGATCCGCGCGCAAAACGGTGCCGAGTTGCTGATGCACGTGGGCATCGACACCGTGGAACTCAACGGCGAAGGTTTTGCCTTGCTGGTCAAGCAAGGGGCACGGGTCAGCAGTGGCCAGGCTTTGGTGCAGTTCGACCTGGACCGCATTGCGCGCCAGTGCAAGAGCCTGGTCAGCTTGATTATCCTGACCAATGGCGAGCGCTTCGAATTGCGTCCGGTGGCCGCGCAAAGCGTCAAAGTCGGCGAACCGTTGCTGCACGTGATACCGCGCTCAACCGCACCGGGCCAAACCGCTGTGGATAACTCATTGACTGAAGCCAGCGCGAGCGTGCGCATCACCCATCGCGGCGGCCTGCACGCACGGCCGGCGGCGCTGATCCGCAAAACCGCCGAGGGCTTCAGCAGCCAGGCGCAGTTGCATTTCGGCGCCAAGTCGGCCGCCTGCAACAGTTTGATCGGCGTGTTGGGCCTGGGGGTCGGCGAAGGCGACGAGGTGCGCGTGACGTGCCGCGGCAAAGACGCCGAGGCCGCGTTGCAGGCGCTGGTCGCGGCGCTGTCAGTCGCGGTCAAGGAGGCCCCCCCAGCGCCCACAGCGCCGCTCGTCGCGGCGCCACGGCGGGCGAGTACCGAAGCCGGTGTATTGCAAGGCGTGTGCGCGGCACCCGGGCTGGTCTGTGGCCCACTGTTCCGCCTGGCAGGTATCGAGCTGCCGGCAGACCTCGGCCAGCATCGCGCCGACGAACAACTGCAACGCCTGGACGCGGCGCTGGAGCAGGTGCGCGGCGAAATCCGCAAGACCCTGGGCCACGCCCGGCAACGCCAGGCCGTCGAGGAAGAAGAGATCTTCGCCGCCCACCTCGCCCTGCTGGAAGACCCGACCCTGCTGGAAGCCGCCACCGCAGCCATCGAACAGGGCAGCGCCGCCACCCATGCCTGGCGTGATGCAATCCAGGCGCAATGCGCAGTGTTGCTGGCCTTGGGCAAACCGCTGTTCGCCGAGCGCGCCAATGACCTGCGCGACCTGCAGCAGCGGGTCCTGCGCGCGCTGCTCGGCGAAGCCTGGCACGTCGAATTGCCCGCCGGGGCGATTGTCAGCGCGCACGAACTGACGCCGTCGGACTTGCTGCAACTGAGCGCGCAAAACGCGGCCGGTATCTGCATGGCCGAAGGTGGCGCCACCTCCCACGTGGCGATCCTTGCGCGGGGCAAAGGCCTGCCGTGTGTGGTCGCGTTGGGCGCAGAAGTGCTCGATGTGCCGCAAGGCCAGCGCGTGGTGCTCGACGCCGGCAACGGTCGCCTGGAACTGGCGCCCAGTGAAGCGCGTCACGCCGAAGTGCACCAGATTCGCGACGTGCAGCAACGCCGTCGCCAGCAGCAACAAGCCCAGGCCGGGCAACCGGCGCACACCCTCGACGGCGTGAGCATCGAGGTAGCGGCCAATGTCGCCTCCAGCGGCGAGGCCCAACTGGCCTTTGCGAACGGCGCCGACGGCGTCGGCCTGCTGCGCACCGAATTCCTCTTCGTCGACCGCCGCACTGCGCCGGATGAACAGGAACAGCGCCAGGCCTATCAAGCCGTGCTGGATGCGATGGGCGACAAGTCGGTGATCATCCGCACCATCGACGTCGGCGGTGACAAGCAGCTCGACTACCTGCCGCTGCCTGTCGAGGCCAACCCGGTGCTGGGTCTACGCGGGATTCGCATGGCCCAGCTGCGCCCGGAATTGCTCGACCAGCAGCTGCGCGCGTTGCTGCAAGTCAGCCCGCTGGAGCGCTGCCGCATCCTGCTGCCGATGGTCAGCGAGGTCGACGAACTGCTGCAGATCCGCCAGCGCCTGGATGAGCTGTGCGCTGAGCTGGAACTGACCCAACGCCCGGAGCTGGGGGTCATGATCGAAGTGCCCGCCGCCGCGCTGATGGCCGAGCAGTTGGCCAAGCATGCGGACTTTCTGTCCATCGGCACCAATGACCTGTCCCAGTACACCCTGGCCATGGACCGCGACCACGCCGGCCTCGCCGCGCGGGTCGATGCCTTGCACCCGGCCTTGCTGCGGTTGATCCACCAGACGTGCGTTGGCGCCGCCAAGCATGGGCGTTGGGTTGGGGTGTGCGGCGCCCTGGCATCCGACCCGCTGGCGACGCCGGTCCTGGTCGGCCTGGGGGTCAGCGAGCTGTCGGTGAGCGCGCCGCAAATCGGAGAAATCAAGGACCGTGTCCGTCACCTGGACGCGGCGCAATGCCGGCAACTGAGCCAAGGGCTGCTCGACCTGAGCAGTGCCAGGGCGGTTCGCCAAGCCTGTCAACACCACTGGCCGCTGAGCTGACAACAACAAGAAAAAGGAGACCCGCCATGTACCAATTATTCATCGAAGGGCTGCAACGCCTGGGCCGCGCGCTGATGCTGCCCATCGCGATCTTGCCGATTGCCGGCCTGCTGCTGCGCCTGGGTGACACCGACCTGTTGAACATCGCCGTCATGCACGATGCCGGGCAGGCAATCTTCGCCAACCTCGCGCTGATCTTCGCCATCGGCATCGCCGTGGGCTTTGCCCGCGACAACAACGGCACCGCCGGGCTGGCCGGAGCCATTGGCTACCTGGTGATGGTCTCCACGCTCAAGGTGATGGACTCGACCATCAACATGGGCATGCTCGCCGGTATCGCCAGCGGGCTGATGGCCGGTGCGCTGTATAACCGCTTCAAGGACATCAAGCTGCCGGAGTACCTGGCGTTCTTCGGCGGGCGACGGTTCGTGCCGATTGTCACCGGGTTTTCGGCGGTGGCCCTGGGAGTGATCTTTGGCCTGATCTGGCCGCCGATCCAGCACGGCATCAACAGCTTCGGCGTGCTGCTGATGGAAAGCGGCAGTTTCGGCGCGTTTGTGTTTGGCGTGTTCAACCGCCTGCTGATCGTCACCGGCCTGCACCATATCCTCAACAACATGGCGTGGTTTGTGTTCGGCAGCTTTACCGACCCGGTAACCGGCGCGGTGGTCACCGGCGACCTGACCCGCTACTTTGCCGGCGACCCCAAAGGCGGCCAGTTCATGACCGGCATGTTCCCGGTGATGCTGTTCGGCCTGCCCGCCGCGTGCCTGGCGATGTACCGCAACGCCCTGCCGGAGCGGCGCAAAGTGATGGGCGGGATTTTCCTGTCGATGGCGCTGACCTCGTTCCTCACCGGCGTGACCGAGCCGATTGAATTCGCCTTCATGTTCCTGGCGCCGTTCCTGTACCTGATCCACGCGCTGCTCACCGGCCTGTCGATGGCGCTGACCAATATGTTGAATATCCACCTGGGCTTCACGTTTTCCGGAGGGTTTATCGACATGGTGCTGGGCTGGGGCAAATCCACCAATGGCTGGCTGGTGGTCCCGGTTGGCCTGGCATATGCCGCGATCTACTACAGCGTCTTCAGTTACTGCATCCGCCGCTTCAACCTGAAAACACCGGGCCGCGAGGATATCCAGGTGGCGCAGGCTGAAGCGATGACTGACAACCAGCGCGCCACGGCTTATATCCAGGCCTTGGGCGGCGCGGCGAACTTGCTCAGTGTCGGGGCCTGCACCACGCGCCTGCGATTGGACATGGTCGACCGCAACAAAGCCGTGGATGCCGAGTTGAAAGCCCTGGGGGCGATGGCCGTCGTGCGGCCTGGCAATGGGGGCAGCCTGCAAGTGGTGGTCGGGCCACTGGCTGACAGCATTGCCGATGAAATTCGGCTGGCCATGCCATCGTTTGTGGCCAGCGCACCGGTGGCAGCGGCGCCTGTGGATAAGTCTGTCGCCGTGAATGTGCAGGAAGCCGAGCAATGGCTGAGCGCACTCGGCGGTCGCGCGAATGTGCGCCAGCTGGAAGCGGTGGCGATGACCCGGCTGCGGGTGGAACTGGGCGATGATTCGGAGTTGTCCGAAGCTCAACTGACGGCGCTCGGGTGCCAGGGGGTGAGCCAGCTGGACAGCGGTGTGTGGCACCTGCTGATTGGCGACAAGGCGTCGGGCTTGAGCGAGGCACTTGAACGGTTGGTCAATGCCCGCGAGGTCGGCGCCAAGGTATAGCGCAGCGGTGGCAGTGCGGGCCATTCGCGGGCAAGCCCGCTCCCACAGTTGATCGGTGCCCGACCGGGCAATGCGGTCGGAGCGGGCTTGCAGTCGCGGTCGCTGAATGTGCAGCGACTGCAGAAGATGCGTGAGGCGGGCTCCGACGGACAACCCGAAAGGTTTGTGGAAAATCTCCGAAAACTGGAGATATCACAGACGGCAAAAACCCGACTTAAGTCGGGTTCTTTGATAGCGATTCATGCCTAAGCAGATACCGAACGTTGCTCGGCTTCGTAATGGCGGGTCTGAAAAGGCATTAACGCTTGAGCCTTCAATCCCAGCCCTTCACTCAAACCCCACGACACCGCCAACTCATCGCGGCGACTGCCAAGCGCAACAGTACCCTGCCGTTTTACCTCTTGTTTGGACGCAGCAGCCTGAAAAAGCTCAAGCACCTTCAGCACTTCGACTACCCGACTGTCTGTCGCACACGAAAAGCGCGTGAAACGCTCCAGCAAATAACCTGCGCGACGAAGCTCCACCTCACTGGAGTGTACTTCCAGAAACGCCTTTACCTCTCCCACAAGACTAGTGTCTGAATACCAAACCGCTTTTGCCGCGCAGACAAGGGCACTGTCATCAGCCTGATTCAGCGGACTTTTGACCAGCATATCCAAGGCATCGGAGAGGACAGGACCGTTAATAGGCTTCATCAACTTCAGTTTCCAGGTAATCGTGCAAGATATTGGTCAGTACAGAGGCAGGTGGTTCCTTGTTGCCAACATACATATCAATTGCCTGCAATGCCAGCCGACGGAACTCAGTGGTCACAATGAACCCAGCCCTGAGCAGGGCCATGATGTCGCCTACATCCTGATCAGTAGCTCGACCCAGCTTGGAGATCGCAATGTCGATAGGTGCAGCAATATGCAGATGCAGTGCAGACTCAGCAGTAAACTCTGCCAGGGGAATACTTCGCTCCCAATAATCCTCGTGAAGCGGACCAAAGCCGGTGTTGTATTGAAGGTCGTAATTGAGCTCCATGACACGGCCAGACTGCTCGTCGAAAAATTGCTCTGGAAACTCTGCCAGTAACGTCTGCAGGCGCAACTTGTGGTGAATATTCGTGCAATAAATCTCCGCATCAACGTCCGTGGATACACGGTGGTGGGTATATAGGTGGACAGCACAGCCACCGAACACGATGACCTTGACTGCTCCTGGCTTTGCTCCCTCAAGGATCAATTCCACTTCAATGGATTTGAACATTGAAATCAGTGCTTGTCCGAGTGAGCTACTCGTATTGAGGCGCGGAGCGACAACATAAGGGGTTTCCATTTCTTGAATCTCAAGCCAGTGCAACACTGCTGAACGGGCCTTGAACTCAAATCCCGATCACTGAATGGTCAGTGACCAACAAAGGCTATTCAGCAGAGTTCCGAGGGACAACCCGAAAGGTTTGTGGGAAATCTCCGAGACTCGCTGTGTTCAACCCGCCGCGCTATCCATGAACGCCGGGCAAGTCACCAGGATGTGTCGGCACCTGCCTGCGCTAGTTATCTACCGCCTGGTCAACTTCCCGCCTGCGCATGCTGAGGGTTCTTACCCCCAGCATGGAGAGCGTGCCTGTGAGCACCACACCCCAGACCTTTGAAGGCATCAAGGGCCACCTCAACCAGATCGGGCATCACTTGCTCCAGGTCGAGTCGCCGTTAGTCCCCGAACACACGCCGTCCGCAGCCCTGGCTTATCTGGAGCGCGTCAATCGGATCCTGACGAATTACCGCCAGCAATTCCTGGCCAAGAGCCGGCCCCTCTATCAAGGACTGACGTCAAGCAATCTGCCCACCCAAGTGACGGCGCTCAAGACCACACTGAACGCTCACCTGCTGCACCTCGATCGCTATGAGCAAATCGATGGCAAGCCCCTTAAATCCTTCATGACGTTTGACGCCGGGTACACGGCGCTGGCCAACGAAACGGCGCTGAGTGCCGAGGACCGCCTGCTGCATCCGCAGCAACAGGCCATGCTTGAGCGTGTGCCGCTGGGTATCACGTTGCGCCCAGGCTTGTATGCGTTGAGCTTCAGCTACCAGCAACGCACCGTCGAACTGGCGGGCGCCTTTGTGCTGACGGAAAAATCCAGCCCGCAGGTCGCCGACCTGACATCTGCGCCGCCGGTGGGCGAAGTGATGCTGTACACCCCTACGCGCGGCATTGAGTGCTTCGGCTCACTGGCGCAGTTGAACAGCCAATGGCTGCAGGCGATGGACGATGCCGAGCAACGGCGCACCTTCATGCACCTGCTGCCCGCGCGCTATGGCGATATCACGCCGGGAGCGATCTGGCCGCTGGCGCTGACGCCGATCAGTGACAAACCGCTGTTTGAACATACCTACGACGCGCTGATCGACAAGCGCACCCAGGACATCGAGCGCGCCTTGAGCCTGGAGGACAACCCGACGCACGACGCCGCCCAACTGACCGATGCACTGGACCGTGCCATCACCGCAGCGTTACCGGACTTCAACGCACGCCTGGGCTGGCGCGCCCGACAGCTACTGGAGCGCTACCTGCGCCAGAGCGCGCCGGATTGGTATCGCAGCGCCAGCGACACCCGCCGCGCCACGCTCGCCACCCACCTGGCAAGTTACAATGAGGCCCGCGAACAACTGCTCGACCTGCTGGGCCCGGTCACCACACCTGAAGACCTGGCGCGCTACCAATGGCTCGAACGCTTGAGCGATGAACTGGACATCCACGACCTGGCGCCACAGGACCTGATGATCAGCACCCGGCGCTACGTCGATCCCATCGGCGAATATGAACACGAGCGCAGCCTGATCGACCTGGCCCTGCGCGGGCTGCAAACCGGCGACGCGCTGGCGGGCTCGGACTTCCTCACCAAAACCACCCTGACCTACCAGGATGCCCCCCTGCCCAAGGCCTACCGGGACCTGACACCTGCCTGGCTGGTGGAGACGCTGGGCACGTTGCAACCGCGTATCGAGTTCGCCGACCTGCAACAACAGATGCATGCCAAACCGGCCGTCAGCCAGGCGATCGAACGGATGCTCGACCAACGCATCAACGCACTGGCGTACACCGCCGTGTTGCAGGGGCATCTCAGTGACGAGGACTACGGGCTGATCACCGACCTGCGCCAGGGCAACGCCCCCCACCTCAGCGCCGCCACGCTGTCGCTGCACGAAGCGCAGTTGCAGGACCTGTGGGTGTTGCGCAAAACCGACGCCAGCGGCGCTGTAATCCGCCTGCTGCTGTGCACGCCGCAAGCGCCTCGGGACCAGCAGTTCCTGGTGTTCAACAGTGAGGGCGAGTGCCGAAGCCATATTCTTGGCTGGAGCCTGGACAACGGCACGCGGCATCCGCCAGGCACGCTCACCGACTACCTGATCAAGCGGGTTGCGCTGCGTTTTCGCGCAGCAATGACACACGTATTGACCAGCATGAGCATCGAGCCAGGTGCGCATGAATCCATAGAAATCAGCTTCGGCCACATCGGCAGCCACGCCGCGTGCCTCAAGGCCATGGCGGCGCACGTGCTGGCCACACGGGTCGATGACTATGAATTCAGCACCCCGAACTGGTTCCGCTCCACCAGCATCGACACCCGCCAGAAGCTATTGAAGCTGGTGGAAGACGGCGAGGGCGCGCTGCTCACCTATAACGAATTTCCGCTGTCTGACGCGAAGTTCCCGAGCTTCAATGACTATCTGCATGAACAGGCCAGACAGCGCCTGAACCTGCTGTTGGGACGTAAGGGCAACGATGTGGACCCCGACACCGTGTGGGCCTTCTCGCCCCCGGCATTGATAGGCTCATCGACCCCTGCGCCCATGACCTACACGCAGCTGTACCGCGACGGTTACGCCGATGGCGTGGGTTTTCTCGACGAGAAATTCTCCCGCTCAGCGCGGTTCAGAGGCCCGAAGGGTGTTGACCTGAGCCCGATCACGGGGCCCACGGGCGCGCTCACGGTGGCACGCTCGGTGACGGGCACCTGGGTCGGCCAACGCTACATCAACAAGGTCAAGGCTCAACTGCTGAACGTCGGCAGTGCGGACTATGACCTGCGACGCAATGCGACCCTGGCCATCACTCAGCGCCAGATGCAGAACGCCGGCCTTGAATGCCGCCTGCAGGGGGAGATCGCCGGAAGTGATTGGGCATGGCTGGAGCGCAGTATCGCCAGCATGGGCGAGACCGCCCCCGCCACGCGCACCACTTATGCGATCCATCGCCTGCTGCTGGATGGCGAATGGGTAATGGGAAATTTCCTCTTCAGCCATCCCGGTTTCCCGACAGTGCTCTACACCCCCAATGCACCGGATGGCATCAGCTTTCGCGAGGCTCGGCAGTTCAACTACCTGCTGAAAAAAATCCCCGCCATGCTCGGTTACTTCACCCAGCGGGTGGGTACCCGATCCCAGGTCAGGGTGCGTGCCTTCCTGGATGCCGCCAAGGCACAACTGCCCGAGGGCCTGAACCGCACCGACATCAGCCTGCCACGCTATGACTCGACCCGCGAGCAAACACCGCTGCAGGATCTGCGCCGGGCCCTGTATGACATGCCGCTGCAGCGCAAGATCGACGACATTGAAGGCACCACGAACAACCGCACCCGAATGGTCACCGGCATCCTGTGGACCTGCGTGGAGTGGGTCACCGCCATCGCCACTGCGCCGTTCCCGACTCTCAGCTTGAGCCTGGGCATGCTGTTGGCATTCAAGGACGGCATGCTGGCCCTGCACGCTTATCAGCAGGGTGACAACGAAGCGGCCGTGGAGCACTTGATCGGTTACGTGCTCAACAGCGCCGGCGCAGCGTTCACCGACCTGCGCCCGGCGCTGGTTTCGCTCAAGCAGCTTGCACGTCCGGGCGTACGCCAAGTCGCCAAAAGCAGCGCGTTGTCGAGCGAGCGGTTGAACCTGGTCGAGCCGCTGCAACCCAAGCCGCCGGCGCCGCAGAACATGCAACCCGTGCTGTTTGACGGTGAAGCCCTGTGGGCGAAAAACACCCCGGACCCGATCGGTCGCTATTTGCTCTACCGGCTCGACCCGGCCACCGGCAAGCTGGTTTCCACCACCCGCGTGGCAGCCCCTGACGCGCAAGGCGTGTGGCGCCGTACCGGGGTCGTCGGTGGCGCGCCCAAATATGAAAGGCTACCCGACACACCGCAGCAGCTCACACCCTATGAGATGCCGGCAAAGTACGCGAGCAAACTGGAGCCGGTCCTCAACCCGCAGGTGCGCGAAGGGATGATGCGCTGGTCTGAATGGAATTTCGACTCGCCGAACGTGGTTCTGGGCAGTGCTGCGGTGGAACTCAAACCCCTGCGCACCACGTACCTGCAACAGGCCGAACGCCTGGCCACGGACGCCGAGGATTTTTTCAAGAACCTCGACCCGCTGCCCGTTCGCGCTGATCCACCGGCGATCGACGCCAGCATGCCGTTCTCGCAACTGCTCGCCAGCGACGCCTTCAGCGCCAACAAGAACCTGGTGATCGGCGCGATACCCGACTCCATCGCCAGCAAACAACTGCTGATCACCCAGATGGACACCTTGATCAGCAAAGGCTTCAAACACCTCTACATCGAGTACCTGCCCACCGATGTCTTCCGCTCGAAACTGCAGAAGCTCAACAGCGGCAAATCCTGGCTACACATCGAAAAGCATCTCAAGGCTGTGGATAAAGCCTTGGGCTTTGCCGAAAACGCCGAGTATTCCTACGTCAGCCTGGTGCGCAAGGCCCAGGAAAAGGGCATGAAGGTCAACGCCCTGGACGCCTCCACGTCTTACCTGCTGGACGATGCCCTGCTGATGGGCGACACCCCACCGACTCTGCCACGCAGCAACAGTGTGAGGAATTTCTACTCCCACAAGGCCATTGAGGCCGATGCGCTCAACGAGCTGGATGAGCGCTGGATAGCCTTGGTGGATCATTCCCGCGTACGCACGTTCGAGGGCACCCCAGGCCTGGCAGACCTGCAGGACGCCGTCGCACTGCGCGTGGTGGATGTGGCCGCGGATCAGCCTGTCGGCGTGTGGCTCGACGCGCCGGGCGCCATCGCCGGTGACTCGCTGGCCAAGGGCGATTACCGCCTGACCCTGCAGACCCCGTACACAGCGCCCAAGGCTGCAGCGGCGTCCAGCGCGGTGGCGGATGCGGTGACGCATTACAGCGACTACGACATTGCCCCCGCACTACATGGCAGCATCACCCGCCAGGCCGAGGTGCCGCATGGGCTCAATCCCATCTATGTTCCGCAGAATCCGGCCCATCACGAAGCATTCCAGGCCTTCAAGGACGCCAGGCATCGCTTGAGTACAGATGCAAAAAACTACCTGGACACCCACGTACCGCCAACCCGGCCAGATCCCGCCATCCTGGCTTCGCCCAAGCCTGCGGAGGCGTTCCTGGACAACCTGCGCCAGAGCGACTTCGCAGGGCTCGTAATCGGTGAGGGTCAAACTGCACGATCCAGCAAGCGGTGGCTGCGCGAGTCGATGGGGAAACTCAAGACGCTGGGATTCAAGACGCTTTACGTGGAGCACCTGCTGACCGATATGCATCAGGCCCAGCTGGATCTGTTCTTGACCACGCAACGGCTTCCGGACGACCTCAAGCGCTACCTCAAACAACTGGATCGGGGTTACATGCCCAATTACAAAGGCAGCGACACCTATACCGAGGTTGTCCAGGCGGCGGCCAGGCACGGCCTGCGCATCCGCGCCCTGGACTGCATCGCCAGTTACAACATCAAGGGGCTGGCGGAGAAAGACCTGGCCCGCAACCGGATGTTCAGCTACTTCGCCTCCAAGGTCATCGCGGCCGACCAGGCGGCGCACGGGCCTCACAAATGGGTCGCCTTCGTTGGCAGCACTCACACCAACATGAACCTGGGCGTTCCGGGCCTGGCGGAACTGCAAGGCGCGGTCAGCCTGCATGTCAGGGATACGGCCCCGGCATTGGCCAAGAACATTCGTCCGGGTGGCTGGGAGACCCTGCACGAGGGCATTAGCCCGAGGGCCTTGCGCGGCGATTTCATACTCGACGCCGGCGTTGCCGGAACCCAGGCTCCAGCCCCCTTTGTGCCTGCGGACAGGTCGCGCTTGAACCGACCCGGCTTGTACCTGATCGAACGCCCGTCGCCGTCACAGAGCAACCTGGTGCATCACTCCCGCAGCGGGGAGATCGTCTCGACACCGATCAAGATCGATAAGGATGGGCTGTTTTATGTCGACCGCTGGGCGCAGATGCAAGGCCAGCGCTTCAGCCACGAAAAGATATTGATCGACGCGTTGCATGTTGAAGTGAGGTTAGTCCCCGCACCGTAAAGTGTCAGCTGCGGCTGGATGACAGCCCACAAAAAACCCGCTGGCCAACCTGGCCCAGCGGGTTTCTTGATGACAGCTTGCGGGTCAGAAATCCGCCAACTGCCACACTTCATAAGCCGGTGTTTCATAGGGGTGGCTGAGTTTCAGCGCGGCCACAACAGCCACAATCAGCTCATCCGCCACCACCAGCTCAACCTTCCATTCCTCAACCACTTCCACCTGGCCGACTTGCCCGATAAACGGCTGGCTGCCGTCCAACGCGCGAAATTGGCCCTGGCCCAGCACTTGCCAGGCGCAGCTGTCGTAGTCGCCGATGCGCCCGCCGCCGGCTGCGAAGACGGCGGTTTTCACCGTCTCTACATGGCTGTCGGGCACAAAGAAGGCAAGCTTGTACACCGCCTTAGTTCACCCACACGCGCGCGTTGCGGAACATGCGCATCCAGGCGCCGTCTTCGTTCCACTCTTCCGGGCGCCACGAGTTCTGCACGGCACGGAACACACGCTCAGGGTGCGGCATCATGATGGTCACGCGACCGTCACGGCTGGTGAGACCGGTGATCCCGCGCGGCGAGCCGTTCGGGTTGGCCGGGTAGGTCTCGGTGACCTTGCCGTGGTTGTCGACGAAACGCATGGCCACGCAACCGGACAGGTCGGCTTCGAGCAAGGCTTCTTCGCTTTCGAACTCGGCATGACCTTCACCGTGGGCGATGGCGATTGGCATACGCGAACCGGCCATGCCTTGCAGGAAGATCGAGTTGGATTCCTGCACCTGCACCATCGCAACACGGGCTTCGAACTGCTCGGAACGGTTACGCACGAAGTGCGGCCAGAACTCGCTGCCCGGGATCAGCTCGTGGAGGTTGGACATCATCTGGCAACCGTTGCACACACCCAGGGTGAAGCTGTCGTTGCGTTCGAAGAAGCCCTGGAAGGCGTCGCGGGCACGGCTATTGAACAGGGCCGACTTGGCCCAGCCTTCGCCGGCACCCAGCACGTCGCCGTAGGAGAAACCGCCGCAGGCCACCAGGCCTTTGAACTCGTTGAGGTCAACGCGACCGGCGAGGATGTCGCTCATGTGCACGTCGATCGCATTGAAGCCGGCACGGTCGAACGCGGCCGCCATTTCCACCTGGCCGTTGACGCCCTGCTCACGCAGTACGGCAACTTGTGGGCGAATACCTTTCTTGATGTACGGCGCGGCGATGTCCTGGTTGACGTCGAAGCTGAGCTTGGTGCTCAGGCCCGGGTTGTCTTCTTCCAGGATCACGTCGAATTCCTGCTCGGCGCAGTCGGCGTTATCGCGCAGGCGTTGGATCTGGTAGCTGGTCTCGGACCACTGGCGTTGCAGCAAGCGGCGCTGGCCGGCAAACACGGTGTCGCCATTGAACGAAATGTTGATCTCGCCGTTGTTGATCGGCTGGCCGATCACCGCCACGCAGTCGTCCAGGCCAGCGGCGCTGAACTGTGCGAGTACGTCCGGGGTTGCGTCCTGGCGCACCTGGATCACCGCACCCAACTCTTCGTTGAACAGGATGCCGTTGATTTCGGCAGCATCCTCGGCAACGCTGTCGAGCACGATGTTCAGGCCGCAGTGACCGGCAAACGCCATCTCGACAACGCTGGTCAGCAGGCCGCCATCGGAACGGTCGTGGTAAGCCAGCAGGTGGCCATCGGCGTTGAGGCCCTGGATCACGGCGAAGAAGGCCTTGAGGTCTTCGGCATCGTCGACATCCGGCGCCTGCTTGCCGAGCTTGCCGTGGGTTTGTGCGAGGATCGAGGCGCCCATGCGGTTCTGGCCGCGACCGAGGTCGATCAGGATCAGGTCGGTGGTGCCCTTGTCCATGCGCAGTTGCGGGGTCAGGGTCTGGCGAATGTCGGTGACCGGGGCGAAACCGGTGACGATCAGCGACAGCGGCGAGGTGACGCTCTTGTCCACGCCTTCATCGTTCCAACGGGTGGCCATGGACATCGAGTCCTTGCCCACCGGGATGGTGATGCCCAGCTCAGGGCACAGCTCCATGCCGACCGCTTTTACGGTGTCGTAAAGACGCGCGTCTTCACCCGGGTGACCAGCAGCGGACATCCAGTTGGCCGACAATTTGATGTCGGAAAGCTTGCCGATGCGCGAGGCTGCGATGTTGGTGAGGGTTTCACCAATGGCCATGCGGCCCGACGCCGGGGCGTCCAGCAGGGCCAGCGGCGTACGCTCGCCCATGGCCATGGCTTCGCCGGTGTAGACGTCGAAACTGGTGGCGGTGACGGCAACGTCGGCCACGGGAACCTGCCACGGGCCAACCATTTGGTCACGGGCTACCAGGCCGGTGATGGTGCGGTCGCCGATGGTGATCAGGAAGCTTTTGCTCGCCACGGCCGGGTGGTGCAGCACGCGTTCGATGCTGTCGGCCAGGTCGAGGGTGCTTGGGTCGAAATCATCGCCCAGCTCGGCTTCACGTACCGCCGAACGGTGCATGCGCGGGGCCTTGCCCAGCAGTACTTCGAGCGGCATGTCGACCGGGCTGTTGCCGAAGTGGCTGTCAGTGACGGTCAGTTGCGGCTCGGCAGTGGCTTCGCCGACCACGGCAAACGGGCAGCGCTCGCGTTCGCAGATGGCCTGGAAGCGTGCGAAGTCTTCGGCGCCGACGGCCAGCACGTAGCGTTCCTGGGATTCGTTGCTCCAGATTTCGTGCGGGGCCATGCCCGGCTCGTCGTTTGGAATGTTGCGCAGTTCGAAACGGCCGCCGCGGTCGCCATCGTTGACCAGTTCCGGGAAGGCGTTGGACAAACCGCCGGCGCCGACGTCATGGATGAAGCTGATCGGGTTCTTGTCACCCAACTGCCAGCAACGGTCGATGACTTCCTGGCAGCGACGCTCCATCTCAGGGTTTTCACGCTGCACGGAAGCAAAATCCAGGTCTGCCGAGCTGGTGCCGGTGGCCATGGAGGAAGCGGCGCCGCCGCCCAGGCCGATCAGCATCGCCGGGCCGCCGAGCACGATCAGCTTGGAGCCGACCAGGATCTCGCCTTTCTTGACGTGTTCTTCACGGATGTTGCCCATGCCGCCGGCCAACATGATCGGCTTGTGGTAGCCGCGCACTTCATCGCCACGCGGGGTGGTGATGGATTGTTCGAAGGTACGGAAGTAACCGGTCAGCGCCGGACGCCCGAATTCGTTGTTGAACGCGGCGCCGCCCAGCGGGCCTTCGATCATGATGTCCAGCGCGGTAACGATGCGCTCAGGCTTGCCGTACGGCACTTCCCACGGCTGTTCGAAGCCCGGGATCTGCAGGTTGGACACGGTGAAGCCGGTCAGGCCAGCCTTGGGCTTGGCGCCACGGCCGGTTGCACCTTCGTCGCGGATCTCGCCGCCGGAACCGGTGGCTGCGCCCGGGAACGGGGCAATCGCGGTCGGGTGGTTGTGGGTTTCAACCTTCATCAGGATGTGCACCGGCTCCTGCACCGCGCCGTACTGGCGGGTCTCAGGGTCCGGGAAGAAACGGCCGGCAACGGAGCCGACGATCACCGAGGCGTTGTCCTTGTAAGCCGACAGAACGCCTTCGCTGTGCATCACGTAGGTGTTCTTGATCATGCCGAACAGGCTTTTTTCCTGGCTCTCGCCGTCGATATCCCAACTGGCGTTGAAGATCTTGTGACGGCAATGCTCGGAGTTGGCCTGGGCGAACATCATCAGTTCGATGTCGTGCGGGTTGCGCTTCAAGCCGTTGAAGGCGTTGACCAGGTAGTCGATCTCGTCTTCGGCCAGGGCCAGGCCGAGTTCGGTGTTGGCCTTCTCGAGGGCGGCGCGGCCACCGCCAAGCACGTCAATCGCGGTCAGCGGCTTGGGCTCGGCGTGGCTGAACAGACCGGCGGCCTGTTCCAGCTGGCTGACGATGATCTGGGTCATGCGGTCGTGCAGGCTGCTGGCGATCAGCTCGGCCTCGGCATCGCTGAACTGCCCGGCTACATAGAAGGCAATACCGCGTTCCAGGCGCTGGATTTTCTCCAGGCCGCAGTTACGGGCGATGTCGCTGGCCTTGCTCGACCAGGGCGAGATGGTGCCGAACCGTGGCAGAACCAGGAACAAGCGGCCGGTCGGCTCTTGAACGGGAACGCTGGGGCCGTACTTCAGAAGGCGTGCGAGCACTTGCTGTTCGTCGGCGGTCAAGACGCCGGTAACGTCGGCGAAGTGAGCAAATTCAGCATACAAGCCTGTAACAGCTGGAACCTTCTGGCTCAGTTGCTCAAGGAGTTTGCTGTGGCGAAAGGCAGAAAGGGCAGGAGCGCCGCGCAGGATCAACATCTTCGGGACAGCCTCGGGAAGGGGGTGTGCTTTGAGGCCGTGCATTCTAGCGTAAACCATCGCCAACGGCACCCGAAACGGCACCAGTGGCCGCTGCCGGACGTCAGTTGGCACGGTTTGCACGGTATCGGGGCGTTTTCCCGGGTATTCGGAGCAGTTATTTTAACCGTCACAATCGGCTGCCAGGCCACGTTTCTGCGGGCTGCAGCACAGTTTTGCCGGCGCTAGCAGACAAGTCCCATGCTGTCGAGATATGGCGCCGTGGGCCGTTTGCGTATACTGCGCAGATGTTCTCCCCTACTGCTTTGCGCCCGCGATGCGCCAAATGGCTCATCGCAACCGGACTCTTCCTGATGCTCAGCGCCTGTGTTGATAAACCCAGCACGCTCGAGCGAATCAAGGAGGATGGCGTATTGCGGGTGATCACCCGGAACAGCCCGGCGACTTATTTCCAGGACCGCAACGGTGAAACCGGTTTCGAATACGAACTGGTCAAGCGCTTTGCCGATGACCTGGGCGTGAAACTGGAGATCGAGACCGCCGACAACCTCGATGACCTGTTCGGCCAGTTGGGCAAGCCCAACGGTCCGGTGCTCGCCGCCGCCGGCCTGGTCAGCAGCGAGCAGCGCCAGCAGCAGGTGCGTTTCTCCCACCCTTACCTGGAAGTCACCCCGCAGATCATCTACCGCAACGGCCAGTCACGCCCGACCAACGCGGCGGACCTGGTGGGCAAGAAGATCATGGTGCTCAAGGGCAGCACTCACGCCGAACAACTGGCGGAGCTGAAAAAGCAGAATCCTGCGATTGAATACGAAGAATCCGACGCCGTTGAAGTAGTCGACCTGCTGCGCATGGTCGACGAGGGGCAAATCGACCTGACCCTGGTGGACTCCAACGAAGTCGCGATGAACCAGGTGTACTTCCCCAACGTGCGCGTGGCATTCGACCTCGGCAATGCCAGCAACCAGAGCTGGGCCGTGGCCGCCGGCGACGACAACAGCCTGCTCAACGAGATCAACAGCTACCTGGACAAGGTCGAGAAGAACGGCACCCTGCAGCGCTTGAAAGACCGCTATTACGGGCACGTCGATGTACTCGGCTATGTCGGCGCCTACACCTTCGCCCAGCATTTGCAGCAGCGCCTGCCCAAGTACGAAAAGCACTTTCGCACCTACGCCAAGGAAGAAAAGGTCGACTGGCGCCTGTTGGCTGCCATTGGCTATCAGGAGTCCCTGTGGCAACCGGCGGTCACCTCCAAGACCGGCGTGCGCGGCCTGATGATGCTGACCCAGAACACCGCCCAGGCGATGGGCGTGTCCAACCGCCTGGACGCCAAGCAAAGCATCATGGGCGGCGCCAAGTACCTGGCCAAGATCAAGGATGAGCTGGACGACAGCATCGCCGAGCCGGATCGCACCTGGTTCGCCCTCGCCGCCTATAACGTCGGCACCGGGCACCTGGACGACGCGCGCCTGCTGGCGAAGAAAGAAGGCCTGAACCCGAACAAATGGCTGGACGTGAAAAAGATGCTGCCGCGCCTGGCGCAGAAGCAGTGGTACAGCAAGACGCGCTACGGCTATGCCCGGGGCGGCGAGCCGGTGCACTTCGTGGCGAACATCCGGCGCTACTACGACATCCTCACCTGGGTGACCCAGCCGCAGCTGGAAGGCAATCAGGTGGTCGAAGGCAACCTGCATGTACCGGGCGTCGACAAGACCAAGCCGCCGGAAGACACCCCGCAGCTGTAAGCCACTCTCCCAAACACCAGAAAACCAATGTGGGAGCGGGCTTGCTCGCGAAAGCGGTGTGTCAGTCGCTGAAGGTAGTGGCTGACCCACCGCTATCGCAGGCAAGCCAGCTCCCACATTTTGCAGGTATTCCAAGGTTGGAACCGGGTTGATCAGACCGCTCAAATCCCGGTGCGGCGCCCCGAATCACAAGCCCGAACAACGATCAAAACTGTGGGAGCGGGCTTGCCCGCGATAGCGGTGTGCCAGTCACTGAAGGTAGTGGCTGACCCACCGCTATCGCAGGCAAGCCAGCTCCCACATTTTTGATCTGCGCCTGGCTTCAGAGGCCAGTGAGCAGATGCACGACGCCGCCGGTCAATACCATCACTGCCGGCACACCCGCCGCCTTCAACGCCGACTCATCCAACCGTCCCGTGTCCTGCAGTTGCACGCGCACCCGCGTCAGTGCCACGCGCTGTTGCGACTTGAGGTTATCCGCGCCGCCCAGTGCACTCAGCACCTCGGCCGACAACCCACTCGGTGCTGGCGCCACCACGGTTTCGGCGATCAGATCCGGGGTCAGGGCTTTCCAGAACGCCCGCTGCAATTTCTCGAACATGCTCAGTGCTCCACGACAGGTGAGGTTTCAACAGTGGCCGCGCGATACCGGCGCACAGCCTCGCGCACCTGGCTGGCTTCCTCCAGGCCCAGCACGTGGCGGGCGAGGGTCTGGCAGCCGTCCAGGTCCAGCTCACGCACGCCGGCCTTGATGGTCGGGATCAGCGGCACGCTGACCGACAACTCATCCACGCCAAGCCCGATCAACACTGGCACCGCCAGTGCTTCGGACGCCAGCGCGCCACACACCCCGACCCACTTGCCATGGGCATGCGCCGCCGTGACGGTGGTCGCGATCAGGCGCAGCACCGCCGGGTGAAAGCTGTCGGCCTGGCTGGCCAGGCGTGGGTGATCGCGGTCCATGGCCAGGGTGTACTGGGTCAGGTCATTGGTGCCGATCGAGAAAAAATCCACGTGCGGCGCAAACACGTCCGCCATCAGCGCCGCCGACGGTACTTCGATCATGATGCCCAGCTTCGGCAACTCGCTGAGCCCCAGCGCCAGCGCTTCTTCTTCAAGAATGCGGCGTGCCGCCTGCAGCTCCGACAGCAGGCTGACCATCGGCAACATGATATGCAGGCGTGTCAGCCCGGCACTCGCGAGGATCGCGCGAAACTGCTCGCGCAGCAGCTCCGGGCGCTCCAGGCACAGGCGAATCCCGCGCAGGCCGAGGAACGGGTTGGTCTCACTGTCCATCGGCACGTACGCCAGCGGTTTGTCGCCGCCGACATCCAGGGTGCGCACCACCAGGTTGCGCTGCGGGCCCAAGGCGCGGGCGATGGCGCTGTAGGTCGCCGCCTGCTCATCCGGGCTGGGCGCGCGATTGCGATCCAGGTAGAGGAATTCCGAACGCAGCAGGCCGACGCCTTCGCCCCCCAGGTTCAGGGACTGCTCCACTTCCTGCAGCGAGGCGACGTTGGCAGTGACTTCAACATGATGGCCGTCGCGGGTGATCGCCGGCAACGAGGCCTGCGCCACTTCACGCTGGCGTCGCAGGACGTGCTGCTTGCGCGCCGTTTCCAGCTGTTCGATCTCGGCCAGGTTGGGGTCCAGGTGCAACTCGCCTTTGTCGGCATCCAGCAGGACCTGCTTGCCATTTGCCAGCGCCAGTACCTGCGCGGGCACTCCACAGATCGCCGGCAAGCCAAGGGCGCGGGCGAGGATTGCCACGTGGCTCGTCGCACCGCCACCAACGGTGACAAACCCCAGCACCTTGTGGGTGTCGAGACTGGCGGTTTGCGACGGCGTCAGTTGCTCGGCGATCAGGATCGCGCGCTCAGGCAAGTCCCAGGCACTGTCCTGGATCCCGAGGATCAGTTTCAGCACACGCTGGCCCACATCCGCCAGGTCTGCCGCACGTTCGGCGAGCAACGCATTGCCCAGGCCCTGGAACAATTTGGCGGTGGCCACCGTGGCGCTGTTCCAGGCGAACGCAGCGCTCTTGCCCTCGTCCAGCAGGCGGTGGGCTTGCTCCAGCAAGGTCGGGTCTTCGAGCAGTTCCTGATGGGCAGCGAAGATCTGCGCCTGGGCGCTGCCGGCAGCCTTGGCTTGCAGGGTTTGCAAGGCGTCGGTTGCCGCCTGCAGGCCACGCGCCAACGCCGCGCGCTCGGCAGCTAGCGTACTGCCCTGCTCAGTGATGCTCAGTTCGGGCTCAGCCACTTGAACCACCTGGCCGAACGCCGAACCCGGTGACGCACACACGCCGCGCAAGACACTCGCCGACGATTCTTGCGCAACCACCTCGACCTCTTCAGCCGGCGCCGTCACGCGCTCGCCACAGCCTTTGGCCAACAATTCGACCAAGGCCGTGATCGCCGCCTCGGCGTCTGCCCCCGCCGCACTGACCTGCAAGGTATCGCCCTGCACGGTCTGCAGCGCCATGATCGCAACCAGCGACTTGGCGTTGGCACTCTGGGTCTGCTTGTGCAGATAAATGCTCGCGGCAAAACCTTTCGCCGCCTGGGCAAACACGGCTGCCGGGCGTGCATGCAAGCCGTTGGCATTGGGCAAGGTCAGCGGCTTGGAGAACAGCGCGTCGCCCTCTTCTTCCTCCGCACCTTCAGCCACTTCGCCTGGGGATACCTGCAACAACGGCTGCCCCACCGCCACCACGCCGTTGTCCGCCGCCAGCAGCGTAAACGGCTCGCCGCTGACCACCAGCATCAAGGTCAGCAGACTGCGGGCATTGAGCGCCACATAGTCGGCATCGAGCTCGATCAGCACTTGCCCGGCGTCCACCCGCTGGCCTTCCACGACCCGCCGCGTGAAGCCCTGGCCCGCCAGGTTCACGGTGTCCAGGCCGATGTGCATGAGCACCTGGACGCCATTGTCGTCGGTGATGCTGACGGCATGACCACTGTCCTGGATATTGCTGATCACACCCGCCAACGGTGCGCAGAGCGTCTGCGAGGTCGGGTCGATGCACAGGCCGTCGCCGATCAGACGGCTGGAGAATACCGGGTCGGGTACCCGGTCCAGGGCCAGCAGCACCCCGGACAGGGGTGCCAGCAGTTCCAAGGGTTGCGTTGTGGTCATGACTTCACCTGCTATTTTGTTCTGTAAAAATCATAGGGCGAACGACGGTCCAATGTGGGAGCTGGCTGGCCTGCGATGCCGGCGACTCGGTTTCTCAGTAAGACCGAGGTGTTGCTATCGCAGGCAAGCCAGTTCCTACATAAAGCTCGCTCACTTGAATACGAGCTATTTCCACCAATATTCGACTTGCACACCCACATTCGACCCATGCCGCGCCGTGCCATAGGCGCCGGTATCGGACAACGCCGAGCCCGCCGCCAGTTCATTCGCCGCACGCTTGGCCGCTTCGTTCCAGCTCGCATAGGTGTAATACAACCGCACTTCCGGCCGCGCCCAGAAATCCGGGCCGTTGGGCGACCAGGTCGGGGCGAAGGTAAATTTGCTCAGCTTGCGCGTGCCGCCGCTGGCCTCGACCTGATCATGGCCGAGTTCGGTGACCAGCTTGAACTGCTCGCTGATGGCATACGCCGGGCGCACGCCGACCGACATCCAGGTCTGGTCCTGGCTGCCTGGGCGAATGTCCTTCTGGTACACCGCCTCGATCTGCCCGCCAAAACGCGGGGTCACTTGCCAGTCGAAAAACTCGACGGCGCGATAACTTTTGCTGCTGTTATCCAGGAAGGTATTACCGGTGTAGCCCAGGCCGGTGCCGGGGCCTTCGCCGTACTGCAGGGCGAACTTGTTCTTGCCGCCGAGGAAAGGCTTCTGCACGTGTTGCGCGGTGATTGCCCAGCCGCTGTTGGTGTCGCGCCCACCGGCCTTTTCGATGTAGCTCAAGCCCAGCTCCAGCTCGCCGCCGGGGTTGGTCTTGAAACCCGCGACGTTGAAGTCGTGACGGGTGGCGTATTCCTTCTGGTACAGGTTGTCCTTGCGCGAAATGGCGTAGCTGTACTTCAGGTCGCCGATCAGCACGTCCTCGATGCCACCGCCCGTGGCGCTCTGGTTCCAGTAGTAGAAATCGGAGATATGGATGTCATTACGCTTGTAGTAACGCCGACCGGCCCACACCGAACCGCCGTTGAGCGCGGGCAGGTTCGACCATTGCGCATACATCTGCGGCATGCGCGCCGAGCCGTTGTCCTCGCCCTGGAATTTAAGCGCGCGGTCGTACTTGTTGTACAGCGAGGCCATGGCGTCGACGCTGAGTACAGAGCCGTCGTCGAGGGTCAGCAGGTCCTGGCGCAATTCCAGCTCCGCATATTGCTCACATTCGTTGCCCAGGCGGTACTTGGTTTGCGCCCCCGGCAACTGGAAACATTGCTGTTTGCCACTGCCCGTGGAAGTCCCCGCGCCGCTACGCAAGTAACCGGCAAATTCCAGCGCCTGAGCGCCCAGTGGAAGGGTCAGGCAGGATGCGACGAGGCCCAGTTTTATTGTTGTTTTCATGCAGCGCTCCTTTTATTTTTATTGTTTTCTTACTTTTTTTTACCCGACACGATCCCTTGCAGGCGCCAGCTTGCTGGCGATAGCGGTCCGCCGAGCGATAGCGGTCTGGAGGGCGCTATCGCCGGCAAGCCGGCGCCTACAGGGAATGGTGGTGTTTCAGTCTTTCAGGTGCAGGACGAACGATTCATAGGGGCGCAGTGCGACCGTGCTCGTGCGCTGCGGGCAATCGGGGTAGTTGCTGATCAGCAGGCGTTGTTCGCTGGCAGGGTTGATCACGTCATCCGGCAGCTGGATTTCGCATGGCGTGCCATAGAAGTTGTTCAGTACCAGCAAGCGCTCGCCCTGCCCCTCGCGCAGGTACGCCCAGACCTGCAGATGGTCCTGCAGCAATTGGCGGTAAACGCCGGTCTGGATCAGCGGTTCGTGGCGACGCAAGTCGATCAGCGCGCGGTAGTGATGCAGCACCGAATCCGGGTCATCCAGTTGGCTCTGCGCATTGATCTGCGCTGCATTGGCCGGGATCCCGATCCACGGTTCGCCGCGACTGAAACCGGCATTCGCCTGGGTGTCCCACTGCATCGGCGTGCGGCTGTTGTCGCGGGACTTCTGCATGATCGCCGCCATGCTCGACGCCTCGGACTCACCGGCATCGCGCTTGAGACGAAAGATGTTCAGGGTCTCGACATCGCGGTATTGCTCGATCCGGTCGAACCCCGGATTGGTCATGCCCAGCTCTTCGCCCTGATACACGAACGGCGTGCCCTGCAGGAAGTGCAACGCGGTGCCGAGCATCTTCGCCGAGACCACGCGGTGCTCACCGTCGTCACCGAAACGCGAGACCACCCGCGGCTGGTCGTGGTTACACCAGAACAGCGCGTTCCAGCCACCACCGGCCTGCATGCCGAGCTGCCAGTCGGACAGAATCTGCTTGAGTTGCAGGAAGTCGAAGTCCGCCCTCACCCACTTCTGCAGGTTCGGGTAATCGACTTTCAGGTGATGAAAGTTGAAGGTCATCGACAATTCTTTCGACGCCGGATTCGAGTAGCGGATGCAGTGTTCCAGGCTGGTGGATGACATCTCGCCGACGTTGATCAGGTCATGGCCTTCGAAGACTTCGCGGTGCATTTCCTGCAGGTATTCATGCACGTTCGGGCCGTCGGTGTAGAAACGGCGGCCGTCGCTGTGGTCTTCGGGAAAGTCCGCTGGCTTGGAGATCAGGTTGATCACGTCCAGGCGGAAGCCGCCCACGCCCTTGTCGCGCCAGAAGCGCATCAACTTGAACACCTCGGCGCGCACCTGGGGGTTGTCCCAGTTGAGGTCGGCCTGGGTGTGATCGAACAGGTGCAGGAAATACTGGCCGGTTTGCGCCTCGTATTCCCAGGCCGAGCCACCGAACTTGGATTCCCAGTTGTTCGGCTGGTCGCGCCAGATGTAGAAGTCGCGGTACGGGTTGTCGAGGCTGCTGCGCGCCTGCTGGAACCACGCATGCTCGATGGAGGTGTGGTTGACCACAATGTCGAGCATCAGCTTGATGCCGCGCTTGGCCGCTTCGCTGATCAGCAATTCGCAATCGGCCATGGTCCCGTAGCTCGGGTCGATGGCGTAGTAGTCGCTGATGTCGTAGCCGTTGTCACGTTGCGGCGAGCGCAGGAACGGGGTGACCCACAGGTAATCCACGCCCAGCCATTTGAGGTAATCGAGCTTGTCCACGATGCCGAGCAGGTCACCGGTGGCGTTACCCGCGTGGCTGTGGAAGCTTTTGGGGTAGATCTGGTAGATCACCGAGTGTTGCCAGTCTTGCATGGTGGACTCCTTTGAAATGTGTGCGGGCCTTGCCGGCGATAGCGGTCGGTCAGGCGACGCGATAACCAGGCCGAACGATCTTCATGCTCAATGCACAGGTCAGAACAAACGGCACGACCATCGCCACCACCATCCCAATCACAAAGCTTGGGATGTACTGCGGAATGATCGAGATGAATCCGGGCAAGCCGCCGACACCGATGGCCGAGGCCTGCACCTTGTTCAGCGAGAGGAAAATACTGCCCAGCGCCGAGCCGAGCAGCGCGGCATAGAATGGAAATTTGAAGCGCAGGTTCACGCCGAACATCGCCGGCTCAGTGATGCCGAAGTACGCGGAAATCGCCGAGGTCGAGGCCATGCTTTTATCCCGCGCATTGCGGGTGGTGTAGAACACCGCGAGTGCTGCGCTGCCCTGGGCCAGGTTGGACATCACAATCATTGGCCAGATAAACGTGCCGCCCTGGGTGGAGATCAGCTGCAGGTCCACGGCGAGGAACATGTGGTGCATGCCGGTGATCACCAGCGGCGCATACAACAGGCCGAAAATCGCCCCGCCGACCATCGGCGCGAGGTCAAACAAGGTGACCACGCCTTCGGTGATCAGGATCCCGAGGTGACGCGTGACCGGGCCGATGATCGCCAGCGCCAGCACACCGGTGACGACGATGGTGGTGATCGGCACGACCAGCAGTTGAATCGCGTTGGGCACGCGAGCGCGCAGCCACTTCTCGATCACGCTCATCACGTAGGCCGCCATCAGGATCGGCAGGATCTGCCCCTGGTAGCCGACTTTTTCGATCTTGAACCAGCCGAAAATATCGAAGTACGGCAGGCTCTGGCCGTCGAGCCCGGCGACCGCCTTGCCGTAGTTCCAGGCGTTGAGCAGGTCCGGGTGCACCAGCATCAGGCCAAGCACGATGCCAAGGATTTCGCTGCCACCAAAACGCTTGGCCGCCGACCAGCCGACCAGCGCCGGCAGGAACACGAACGAGGTGTTGGCCATCAGGTTGATCAGGCTCCACAGCCCATCCAGGTTCGGGTAGGCCTCGAGCAGCGTCTTGCCGTCGATGAACATGCCCTTGGCGCCCATCAGGTTATTCACCCCCATCAGCAGGCCGGCGATGATCAGCGCGGGCAGGATCGGCATGAACACATCGGAAAAGACCCGCACCAGACGCTGCATGGCGTTGGTCTTGTCGGCGCCCTTCTTCTTCACGTCGGCGATGGTGGCAGCGGCGAGGCCGGTCTGTTCGCGCAGGGCGGCGTAGACCTTTTCCACTTCACCGGGGCCGATCACGACCTGGAACAGGCCGCCGGTAAAGAACGAGCCCTTGACCAGGTCGACCTGGTTCAGCGCGCTGCTGTTGACCAGGCTCGGGTCCTTGAGCGCCAGGCGCAGGCGGGTCACGCAGTGGGCAGCTTGTTCAAGGTTATCGCTGCCACCGAGGTTCTCGAGAATCTCGCGGGCAATCGTCGAATAGTCGTGGCTCATGCTTGGTTTCCACTTTGATTTTTTTATTTGGGGGCAGTCATTGGCAGCACGCCGAGGGCAAAAGTACTCGTCTGTACGAGTTAAAGCAACAACTCGTCTGTACGAGTTACAAAATGTTTATATCTTGTAGGCTGTCATATCGCTGGAGGCCGCAGATATCCAAGGGTCTGATGGACAAACCCCACCTCTGCCACTAAGGTTCCTGCCGTGAACGCACCGTTCACTTTCATCAAGTCGGGCACAGAGCCATCCCCATGAGCAAATACAACCAGATCTATACGGATCTGCTTGCCAGCATCACCACTGAACGTTTGCAACGCGGCACGCGCCTTCCCTCCGAAACCGAATTGATGGACGCCTACCAGGCCAGCCGTGGCACCGTGCGTCGGGCTATCGAGCAGTTGCAGGAGCGCGGGTTCGCGCAAAAAATCCACGGCAAGGGCACGTTTGTGCTGTCGCCCAACCCGATTGAATTCCAACTGGGCGGCATCGTCAGCTTCCACGAAACCCACGCCGACCTGGGCGACGACGTCCGCACCGAGGTCGTCGAATTCACCCAGCTGCCCCTCGACGGCCCACTGTTGCAACACATCGAGGCCGAGCCGGGCACGCTGATTACGCGTATCAAACGCGTGCGGCGCATCGGCGGCAAACGGGTGATCCTCGACATCAACCACTTCGTCGCCGACCTGATCCCAGGCCTCGACCGCTCGATTGCCGAGCAGTCGATCTACGCCTTCATCGAACAGACCCTGCAACTGCAGATCAGCTACGCCCAACGCACGATCGAAGCCCTGCCGCGTGGCAAGGACGATCAGACGCACCTGGACCTCGAAGGCCAGAGCCATGTGATCGTGGTAAGTAACCAGACGTTTTTGCAGGATGGGCGGCAGTTCGAATACACCGAGTCGCGGCATACGCTGGATAAGTTTTATTTTTCGGATATTGCGCGGCGTTAATTATCTACCTGCCGCCCTTCTGAAGGGCTGGGCATGCTCCGCTCTCCCCCTTCAAGGAGAGCACCATGCCACTTGCCGACACCTCCCCCGCCGCCCAGCACCAACTCCGGGCCCTGGCCCCCGTGGTGCTGGATGCCTGCCCGAACATGCAGACGATGGCCCGCGAGGCCGCGTGTGAAATTCTCGCCAGGCATGACCTGGCAACCCTGGATCCCGATCACCTGTACTGGCACCGCTTCAAGGGCGGCTACAGCGACCCTGCCACCTTCACCGGCTGGGGCCATAACGAGAAACCGCAAGAGTCGATGACCCTCACGCAGTTGGTCATTCACCGTTTCAATGTGCACGACCAGGACAACGCCGACCTGCTCGATGGCGACGGCGGTTTTTATCGCGAGGGTGCCGAGGCGCGGCTGTTCGACCACCACAACGAAGTGCGACTGTCGGCTCGCGCAGTGCTCAATGACTTCTGGGCAATCAACTTCTGCGACCGCTACACCACGCGCACGGAGACCTTCTGGCGCACACACCTCGAGCACTTCCGCACCCTGGCCAAGGTCAACTGCCTGGCCGAGGCCCTGCAAGCCCGGCAGGCCGGACAGCTCAGCGCGTCACAGTTGCAGACCGTCATCAGCGCGTGCGCTGGCAACCTGTGCTGGCCGCCGACGCTGCCCAACCTGCAAACCGAAGCACCTTCGGCACACGGGCTGCGCGTGGCGGCGCTGGATATCGGTGGGCATATCGCCACGGACCTGCTGCGCATCATCGATGCCGACGGCCGGCAAATTCTTTATATCCCCGGCGAGACGCAGACCTTCCACTGTTTCGAGACACCGGCCGACCTGCATTTCTGGCTGCTGAACCAGACCAATCACCCGGATAAACGCGCACGCTTCATGGCCCATTTCCCCCTGTCGGCCCAGGTCCAGCAGGACGACACCGACGCCGTCACCTGGAAGCAAATGCTGCTCACGCCGGTGCTGATCTATCGCACCGGCCAGGCCCTGGCGGGCACCCTGCCGCCAGACTGGGTGGACAAGGGCCTGTACCACCAACTCGACCAGCTGTTTATCGAATGGGGCACCTGGGATCACCACCTGATCAATCAGATCGACCAGACGATTACGGGTGATGCATTCACGTGGCTGGCGCACTCCAGCCAAGCGCGCATGCGCAACGATGCCGATTTCTCCCTGCGCAGTAATGGCGACCTGCGCAAGAAACTGTGGATCGGTTACCTGAATGCCTTCGGCAAAACCTTCGGCCCGATGGCCGTGGCGGGCTGGCCAGTGGCGCTGGTGGTCGTGGGCGCCAGCATGGCCAATCTTGGCTTGAATCTCGACCAGGCAATCAACGGCAAAACCCCGGCTGAACGCCGCGCCGGAGAACTGGGCGCGATACTCAGCGCCATCGACACTTTATTCAACCTGAGCCTGCTGAAAGCCGACGGGGTCATGCCGGATATCATTGAAGTGGCCGACACTCGGGCAGTTGAATCGATTGCAGCGACCGAACCCGCAAAGCCTGCCGTCATACCTGCCGCCTATGAACCCGCAGTGCCCGCCACCTACCAGACCAACCTCATACTGGAAGGCGAAACCCTCAACACTGCCCCGGGAAAGTTTCACCAGGTCTACACCCTCAGGTCCTCCGACGACATGGCACAGCACGCGATCCTGCTGAACGATGAGGCCTATTACGTGCGCTACCAGGCTGATCCCAACGGTCGCGGTTATTGGGCCGTCGTCGACCCGGACAACCCCCACGGTTTTTCCGGCTCGCTGCCAGTGCGGCTCAATCCACTTGATAAATGGGAACGGGTGCCCGTCAACGGCTTGAAAGGCGGCGGCGGCAATTCCAGCAAAGCCGCTCGGGTGCCGGCCCCCACGCCCATCACAGCGCCCCCGGAGCCGACGATTGCGCCCACCAACCCACTGCGCAGGGTGACCACGCCATTCGACACCCCACCCTCCACCCGTGCCGAGGTCAAACGCTGGGCACTGGGCCTGCCTGAAACCCATATTCACAGCCGCTTCAGCCACATTGATCGCTTCACCCACTACTTCAGCACAACACACAACAAACTGCTGCAATCGGCGAAAGACTTCTACAACGAGCTGTCCTGGACCCCATTACCACCTCGTCCGGCTATGGCGGCTTTCGAACCCGCCGCCACCCTCGATGAAGTGCTTGAACGCCTGCCTGACGCCATACCGGGCTACGCCATCGGTGAAACCCTCGACCGTATTACCAGCACCCGCCTGGTGATCGAAAAGCTCGCGTTTTTTGCACGCAAAGGCGTGAAAACCCTATACATGCGCCGCCTGCTCAACGACTTCGTCCAGGATGACTTGAACCAATATTGGCACACAGGGGAAATGTCCGAAGACCTCGACAACTACCTGAGCCGACTGGGCACCGACCCGGCCGGGCAATTCAATGAACGGGAACTGGTCAAGGCAGCCAGGGCCAACGGCATACGCGTGCAGGCCTTCGACTGCGCAGCGCACTACAAATACCCCAACCCTATCGCCGACCTTTCAGAACAAGCGATGAGCAACTACCTCGCCCACACCGTCATGCAAACCGACAGAGCCCTGAACGGCGGCGGCAAATGGCTGGTCCTCACCGACGCGAAAAACATCAACACCTTCAACGGCTTCGCCGGTATCAGTGAGCTGGAAGGGGGGATCGGGCTGCGTATAGAAGAGGTGCTGCCGGGGCAGGGTCACGACGTGCGTATCGACCCCGGCATCGCCATTGATCGCGACAGCGCCCCCAGCCATGAAAGCGTCGGCGACAGCTTCGACACCCTGCATGCCGACTTGCGCGTACAAGTGGAAGCCCCGCGGGTGCACCGGACGTTGGAGCAAAACCAGCGACTGCTGTTTCGCAAGGGCATGTACGTGATCGACGAAAACCAGGGCAACTACACCTTGCTGCACCACAGCCGTGACAGGGGGATCGTCTCCACGCCCATCAATCGGCTGGTCGACGGCAGCTTTTACATCGAACGTCCCGCCTGGGTAGGCGTGCATGAGGTGCACTTCCCCACCCTGGAAAAACTCTCCAGCGCCCTTACCAATATGGGCATGAGCCTGCAAAGTCGGGTTCCTGCCTGATAGGCAATAAAAAACCTGGCCGAGACCAGGTTTTTTACTCACTCAACGCAGGCCATTCAGGCCCGCCTTGCTTATTCCCACTCAATGGTCGCCGGCGGCTTGCTCGACACGTCGTAAGTCACGCGCGAAATACCTTCGATCTCATTGATGATACGGCCGCTGACGGTTTCCAGCAGTTCGTACGGCAGGTGTGCCCAACGGGCGGTCATGAAGTCGATGGTTTCCACCGCACGCAGGGCCACGACCCATGCGTAGCGACGGCCATCGCCGACAACGCCAACCGATTTGACCGGCTGGAACACCACGAAGGCCTGGCTGACCTTGTGGTACCAGTCAGCCTTGCGCAGTTCTTCGATGAAGATGTGGTCGGCGCGACGCAGCAGGTCGGCGTATTCCTTCTTCACTTCACCGAGGATCCGCACGCCCAGGCCCGGGCCCGGGAATGGGTGGCGGTAGACCATGTCGTACGGCAGGCCGAGTTCCAGGCCGAGACGGCGGACTTCGTCCTTGAACAGCTCGCGCAGCGGTTCTACCAGCTTGAGGTTCATTTCCTCAGGCAGGCCACCCACGTTGTGGTGGGACTTGATCACGTGGGCCTTGCCGCTCTTGGCGCCGGCCGACTCGATCACGTCAGGGTAGATGGTGCCCTGGGCGAGGAACTTGATGTTGTCCAGCTTGTTGGACTGGGCATCGAAGACGTCGATGAAGGTGCGACCGATGATCTTGCGCTTCTTCTCAGGGTCGGACTCGCCGGCCAGGTTGTCGAGGAACTGGTCCTCAGCGTTAGCGCGGATCACCTTGACGCCCATGTTCTCGGCGAACATGGCCATCACTTGCTCACCTTCGTGCAAGCGCAGCAGGCCGTTGTCGACGAACACGCACGTCAGTTGGTCGCCGATGGCTTTGTGCAGCAGCGCAGCAACCACGGAGGAGTCAACGCCGCCGGACAGGCCGAGCAACACGTTGTCGGTGCCGACCTGGGCGCGCACCTGGGCAATGGCGTCTTCAGCGATTTTCGACGGAGTCCACAGGGCTTCACACTCGCAGATGTCGAGGATGAAGCGCGACAGGATGCGCCCGCCTTGCTTGGTGTGGGTCACTTCCGGGTGGAACTGCACGCCGTAGTAACGACGCTCGTCGCTGAACATGCCGGCGATCGGGCAGCTCGGGGTGCTGGCCAGGATGTGGAAGTCTTCCGGCATCTTGGTGACCTTGTCACCGTGGCTCATCCATACGTCGAGGCCGAACAGGCCGTCGGCGTCGATGTGGTCTTCGATGCCGTCCAGCAGGCGGCTCTTGCCGACCACGTCGACACGCGCGTAACCGAACTCACGCAGCTCGGAACCTTCGACCTTGCCGCCCAGTTGCTCGGCCATGGTCTGCATGCCGTAGCAGATACCGAAGACCGGCACGCCCAGGTCGAACACTGCCTGTGGGCAACGCGGGCTGTTGGCTTCGTGCACGGACTCGGGGCCGCCGGCGAGAATGACGCCTTTTGGAGCGAATTCGCGAATCGCTTCGTCATCCATGTCGAACGGATGCAGTTCGCAGTACACGCCGATTTCGCGCACGCGGCGGGCGATCAGCTGGGTGTACTGGGAACCGAAGTCGAGGATCAGGATGCGGTGGGCGTGAATGTCGAGGGCCATGAGATCAGTCTCGTCTAATGAATCAGAAACAACTCGGGGCTGAATAAGACAGCCCCGGTTACTTAACTATTTGCTGGAAGCCTCAACCTACGCGGTAGTTTGGCGCTTCCTTGGTGATCTGTACGTCGTGGACGTGGGACTCGGCCATGCCAGCACCGGTGATCCGCACGAACTCAGGCTTGGTGCGCATTTCTTCGATGTCGGCGCTGCCGGTGTAGCCCATCGAGGAACGCAGGCCGCCCATCAGTTGATGGATGATCGCGCTCAGGGTGCCCTTGTACGGAACACGGCCTTCGATGCCTTCCGGTACGAGCTTCTCGGCGCCTGCCGAAGAGTCCTGGAAGTAGCGGTCGGAGGAACCTTGCGCCTGGGACATGGCGCCCAGCGAACCCATGCCGCGGTATGCCTTGTACGAACGGCCCTGGAACAGTTCGATCTCGCCTGGCGCTTCTTCGGTACCGGCGAACATCGAGCCCATCATCACGCAGGAAGCACCGGCAACGATGGCCTTGGACAGGTCACCGGAGAAACGGATGCCGCCGTCGGCGATCAACGGTACGCCGGTGCCTTCAAGGGCCGCGGCGACGTTGGCGATGGCGCTGATTTGCGGCACGCCTACACCGGCGACGATACGCGTGGTGCAGATCGAGCCAGGGCCGATACCGACCTTGACAGCATCGGCGCCGGCTTCGGCCAGGGCCTTGGCAGCAGCGCCGGTGGCGATGTTGCCGCCGATCACCTGTACTTCAGGGAAATTCTGTTTGACCCAGCGAACGCGGTCGATCACACCTTTGGAGTGACCGTGAGCCGTGTCGACCACCACCACGTCAACACCGGCAGCCACCAGGGCCGAAACGCGGTCGCCGGTGTCTTTACCGGTACCGACTGCCGCACCCACGCGCAGACGACCTTGGTCATCCTTGCTGGCCAGCGGGTAGGCCTTGGCTTTTTCGATGTCGTTGACGGTCATCATGCCCTTGAGGGCGAATTTGTCGTCGACGATCAGCACGCGCTCGATGCGGTGCTTGTGCAGCAGTTCGCGCACATCGTTCTTGTCGGCGCCTTCCTTGACAGTGACCAGACGCTCTTTGGGCGTCATCACTTCGCGGACGGTAACTTCAAGACGGTTCTCGAAACGCACGTCACGGGAAGTGACGATGCCGACCAGGTCGCCATCGTGCAGCACCGGAACGCCGGAGATGTTGTGCAGGCGGGTCAGGTCGAACAGGTCACGCACGGTGGCGTCGGCTTCGATAGTGATGGGATCTTTCACCACACCGGCTTCGTAACGCTTGACCTTGCGCACTTCGGCAGCTTGCTGCTCGATAGTCATGTTCTTGTGGATGATGCCGATGCCGCCTTCCTGAGCCATGGCGATGGCCAGACGGGCTTCGGTGACGGTGTCCATGGCAGCGGAAACCAGGGGAATATTCAGCTCGATGCCACGGGTTAGGCGGGTCTTGAGACTGACTTCGTTAGGAAGCACCTCGGAATAACCGGGCACTAGGAGAATGTCGTCGAATGTCAGAGCTTCTTGGCTGATACGCAGCATCGCGGGGGCTCCCGAGCGGGAAAATGGAAGCGCGCCATTATATACATGCACCCTGTCAGGCTCAATGTAAAACTCTGACAAACTTGGTAATACTGATAGATGGAGAAAAACAGCCACTGCAGGAGCCGGCTTGCCGGCGATGAAGTCCTTGAGCCTTGCGCTCGACCCCCGGGCGCCATCGCCGGCAAGCCGGGCTCCTACAGCGTTGAACGGCGGTGGTTTAGAGCTCGACCTTGACCCAACTCATCTTCTGATCGAGCCAATCGGCAAATTCGTCGATAAAGCTCTGCTTGAACCCCGCCTCGGCCCAGTTGTTGAAGATGAATCCCAGGTTGGAAAACCCGCATTCCTGCAGGAAAAGAAACCCGTTGATGTCGTCCTCATGCCCACACAGCGGGCAGGTGAAGTTGTCGGTGTGGCCGGGCATCCAGTCTTCGAGGCTTTCGAACAGCGCCTCGCCGACTTCCTTGAGGCACTCCGGGCAGCCGGCTTCTTCGAGGAAACCCTTGGCCGGCGTGTAGATGCAGCGCTTGTAGATGATCTCCAGGCCGTTGATCGGCTCGTTGAACGGCAATGCCTCGGGGTGCAGCACCACGGCACGCGCGCCATCGGCCAGGGCGTAGCCCATGCGATTGCCGGTGCGCCCGCAGGTGGTCAGCTCTTCCTTGATGATGTTCTTGCGCACCAGCCAACGCACGATCGCCCGGGCGCGGGGTTCGTGGACGGGCAAGGTGGAGATTTTCGGGACAAGGATGCTTTGCGAGTTCATGAGGCCTGGGAGTCCTGCGGTGTGGCTTCTGGCCTCATCGCGGGCAAGCCCGGCTCCCACAGTGATCGCTTACCTATGTGGGAGCCGGGCTTGCCCGCGATGGGGCCCTAGAGGCTGGCAGCTTAATCCCTGAAGAAATCAGGTCAAGTACTCAAATACCGCCCGATCAACGCAATCCCACTCGCCAGCACCAGCCATGTCACCAACCGCACGAACGCCTCGCGAGACATGCGCATCGTCAGCCTGCGCCCGCACCACAATCCCAGGGCCATCGCCGGCAACAGGCACAGCGCCAACATCAGCAACGGCAGATCCGCATAGACCCCGGCAATCAGGAACAGAGTCAAGCGCACCACCGTGCTGCAACTGATCAGCGCGCTTTGCGTGGCGCGCGCCGCGTCCTTGGGCAGGCGACTGTTGAGGTAGATGGCATATAAAAAGCCACCACTGCCGAACAACGCACCAAACAGCCCGCCGACCGTGCCCATCGGGATCGACCAGCCAGCCGCCAGTTGGGTCGGCCGCGCCTTTACCGCCAGGCTGTAAATCGCGTAGGCGCTGATAAACAGCCCCATCAACAGCAGCAACAGGTCCGAATGCAGGTTGAGCAAGAACACCACGCCCAGGGTGCAGCCAATCGCCATGCAGGGCAGCAACCGCAGCAGCTCCGGCTTGTTCACATCCCGGCGCGACTGCAGCAGGTTGCCAAACGCCGCGACAAAATCCAGCAGCACCAGCAATGGGATGATCTTCGACAGCGGCATGAACACGATCAGGATCGGCCCCGCCACCAGCGCCGTGCCGAAGCCGGCGATGCCAAACACGATGTAGGCCACGACAATGCCCAGGCCGATCACCAGCCAATCCACACCGCCAAACGACCACTGACTCATCAGTTCAACCGGGCCCATGGGTGATTCCTTGTAAGAGATGGCCATCACTTTAGCCATTCGCGAGGGTTGCGACTAATATCTTCAAAGCCCTCCACCCATCTCGAAAAGGCATGACGCGTGATCTCTACCCGCCAACTGCGCTACTTCGTCGAAATCGCCGACAGTGGCAGTTTCAGCGCTGCCGCCGAGCGCCTGTTTGTCGCGCAATCGGCACTGAGCCGGCAGATCAAGGAGCTGGAGATCCAGCTGCAAACCCCGCTGTTCGAACGCACGGCGCGCCAGCCGCGCTTGACGGCCGCCGGTGAGGCCTTCTATCCGCGTGCACGCAACCTGCTGAGCGAGTTGCTCAAAGCCAGCGAAATGGCGACGCAGGTGGGCAACGGCCAACTCGGCACGCTACGCCTGAGCCATTCGAGCACCGTGCCGATGAGCGGGCCTTTGCTTGAGGGCATCAGTACTTGGCTCGCGCGCTGCCCCGGTGCGTCGATGGACATCGTCAAACTGTCCTCCGAAGCGCAGCTGGAAGAAATCGCCGACGGTCGCCTGGAAGTGGGCCTGTTGCGCCTGCCCGTGCTGCGCCAGCGCGAAGGCGTGCGAGTAGTGCCTTTATACAGTGAACAACTGCTGCTGGCGGTACCGCCGAACCATCCCCTGGCGCGCAGTCAGGCGCCGGTCGAATTGGCCCAACTCAAGGATCAGGCGTTTATCTCGATCCCGCATCCGCAGCGCGGCGGATTGAGTTATCTGTCAGCCGAGCTGTGCATGCGCGCAGGATTTTTCCCCAAGGCCGCGCGGGTGATGTCGCGCAAGACCACCCAGCTGCAGCTGATCCAGGCCGGCTTCGGTATTGCCTTGTTACCAAAATCCATGCAGGACATCGCGCCCGCCAACATGCACTTTTTGCCCCTGGCCGACCCGGACTGCCTGAGCACCGTGGCCCTGGCCTGCCCGCAGTCGCCGAGCGCGCTGGTGGAGCAGTTCTGTCAAACCCTGCACGAATGCCTATAAACTGCCGCCCATGATTAAAGATCCCTTTGCCCGTCTGGGCCTGGACCGCGAAGTCCTGACTGTCAGCCAGCTCAACGGCCGCGCGCGGGTGTTGCTGGAAGACGTGTTCACCAATATCTGGGTCGAGGGCGAGATCTCCAACCTCGCGCGCCCGGCCTCCGGCCATGTGTATTTCACCCTCAAGGACAGCGGCGCCCAAGTGCGTTGCGCGTTGTTTCGCAACAACGCTGCGCGGGTGCGCCAGGCGTTGAAGGACGGCCTGGCGGTCAAGGTGCGTGGCAAGGTCTCGCTGTTCGAGGGCCGCGGCGACTACCAGTTGATCCTCGACACCGTGGAGCCGGCCGGTGATGGCGCGCTGCGCCTGGCCTTTGATGCCTTGAAGGAAAAGCTCAGCGCCGAAGGCCTGTTCAGTGCCGAACGCAAGGTGCCGCTGCCGGCGCACCCTCGACGCATTGGCATTATCAGTTCGCCGACGGGCGCGGTGATCCGCGACATCATCAGCGTGTTCCGCCGCCGCGCCCCGAACGTCGAACTGACATTGATCCCCACCGCCGTGCAAGGCCGCGAAGCCATACCTCAGATTGTGCGAGCGCTGAAACTGGCAGATGCGCGTGGCTTCGATGCGTTGATCCTGGCGCGTGGCGGCGGCTCGCTGGAAGACCTCTGGTGCTTCAACGAAGAGGCCGTGGCTCGCGCGGTTGATGCGTGTGTCACGCCGATCGTGAGTGCCGTCGGCCATGAAACGGATGTATCGATCAGTGACTTCGTCGCCGACGTGCGCGCGCCCACGCCCTCCGCCGCCGCCGAACTGCTCGCGCCCGACGCCAGCCACCTGGTGCGCCAGGTCGAAAACCTGCACCGCCGCCTGGTAATGCTGATGCGCAACCGCCTGCGCCACGACCGTCTGCGCCTGGAAGGCATGGCCCGGCGCCTGCGCCATCCCGGTGAGCGCCTGCGCCAGCAGGCCCAGCGCCTGGATGACCTGGACATGCGCCTGCGCCGCGCCTTCGAACGCAGCCTCAACACCCGGCGCGAACGCCTGATCCGCCTGGAAACCCGCCTTGCCGGCCAGCACCCGGGCCGTCAACTGGCGCTGTTGCGCCAACGCCTGGACAGCCTCGCCGAACGCCTACCCCGCGCCATGCGCGAGGGCCTCAAGGCGCGCCGCCTGCAACTGCAAAGCCAGGTGCAGACGCTGCAAGTTGTCAGCCCGCTGGCGACCCTGGGCCGTGGCTACAGCATTCTGCTCGACGAGCGTGGCCAGGCCATTCGCAATGCCGCACAGACCCACACCGGCCAGCGCCTCACCGCGCGTCTCGGTGAAGGCCAACTGCAAGTGCGGGTGGAAGACAACCACCTGACACCCGTCACCCTTTCGTTATTGGATTGATTGATGCCACGTTTTTTAAGTGTATTGATGCTGCTGTGCCTCGCCTTCAATGCCCACGCCGACAGCTACATCACCCGCACCCTGAACAAACCCGTGCCGGGCGGCGTGGCCGTGGTCGAACTGGGCCCTTCGGCCGCCGCGCCGAAAGCGACGTATCAAGGCAAACCGGTGCTGGTGGTAAAGGAGGCGGACAACTGGCTGGCGATTGTCGGCATTCCGCTGACCGTCAAGCCCGGCAATGAGCGCATCAGCAGCGGTGGGCGCAACCTGCCGTTTATCGTCGGCTACAAAAAGTACCCGGAACAGCGCATCACCCTGAAAAACAAAAGCCAGGTCAACCCCGATCCCGCGCAGCTCAAGCGCATCGAGGCGGAGCTGGCAGTACAGATCAAGGCGTACCGCAGTTTCAGCCCAAACCTGCCGAGCAACCTGGTGCTGGATAAACCGGTGAACGGGCCACTGTCGAGCAAGTTCGGCGTACGCCGTTTCTTCAACGGTGAAGAGCGCAACCCTCATTCGGGCCTGGACTTCGCCGTGCCAGCCGGCACGCCGATCAAGACGCCGGCCAACGGCAAGGTGATTCTGGTCGGCAACTACTTCTTCAATGGCAACACCGTGTTCGTCGACCATGGCCAGGGCTTCATCAGCATGTTCTGCCATATGTCGAAGATCGACGTGAAAGTCGGCCAGCAACTGGCGCGCGGGGCGGTGGTCGGCAAGGTCGGTTCGACAGGCCGCGCGACGGGGCCGCACATGCATTGGAATGTCAGCCTGAACGATGCACGGGTCGACCCGGCGATCTTCATCGGCGCGTTCCAGCCCTGAAACGTGGAATTGCGCACCCGATAATGGGTGCGCAATTAAAAACAGCCGCTGACTCATTCTCAGGCATAAACTCTCGTTTCCTACGCCAATAGCAGAACTTATCTCAATTTTTCTCGACTGCTTGCCATCTTTCACCCCGGCGGTTAGGGTTGAGCTTATGAAAACCTCTCACACCCTCATTCAGCTCCGCCAGCACCGCAGCCTGTGCCTTGTCAGCGCACGACTGCCAGGCTGAATCGATCTGCCTCGTCTTTACGTTTTATCCCTAAAAACAGTTCTACGGCAGGCCGCCTTTTCTCGGCCCCTACAACAAAGGATTTCCCGATGAGCATGCTCAAAGACCCGTCTTCGAAATACCGCGCGTTCCCGACCATCGATATCCCGGATCGCACCTGGCCGTCGAAAACCATCACCGAAGCGCCGATCTGGTGCAGCTCCGACCTGCGTGATGGCAACCAGTCGCTGATCGAGCCGATGGACGCGGTGAAGAAGCTGCGTTTCTGGAAGACCCTGGTCGCGGTGGGTGTGAAAGAAATCGAAGCGTCGTTCCCGGCCGCCTCGCAGACCGACTTCGACTTCGTGCGCACCCTGATCGAAGACAACCACATCCCCGAGGACACCACCATCCAGGTGCTGACCCAGGGCCGTGAAGACTTGATCGCACGCACCTTCGAATCGCTGCGCGGCGCCAAGAAGGCCATCGTGCACCTTTACAACGCCACGTCGCCGTCGTTCCGCCGCATCGTGTTCAACCAGGACAAGGAAGGCATCAAGGCCATCGCGGTCAACGCAGCCAAGCTGTTTGTCAAATACGCGGCCCAACAGCCAGACACCCAGTGGACCTTCGAATACTCCCCGGAAACCTTCAGCGCCACCGAACTGGAATTCGCCAAGGAAGTATGTGACGCAGTGATCGAGGTGTGGAACCCAACGCCTGAGCACAAGGTGATTCTCAACCTGCCCGCCACCGTCGAGTGCGCCACGCCGAACATCTATGCCGACCAGATCGAATGGTTCGGTCGCCATATCAACCGTCGTGACAGCGTGATCATCAGCCTGCACACCCACAACGACCGTGGCACCGGCGTCGCCGCCACCGAGCTGGGCCTGATGGCCGGCGCCGACCGTGTCGAAGGCTGCCTGTTCGGCAACGGCGAGCGTACCGGCAACGTCGACCTGGTCACCGTGGCCTTGAACATGTACACCCAGGGCCTCGACCCGCAGCTGGACTTCTCCGACATCGACGGCGTGCGCAAGGTCGTTGAGGAGTGCAACCAGATCCAGGTGCACCCACGTCACCCCTATGTCGGCGACCTGGTGCACACCGCGTTCTCCGGCTCCCACCAGGATGCGATCCGCAAGGGCTTTGCCCAGCAGAAAGACGACGCCCTGTGGGAAGTGCCGTACTTGCCGATCGACCCGGCGGACATCGGCCGCAGCTACGAAGCGGTGATCCGCGTGAACAGCCAGTCGGGCAAAGGCGGTATCGCCTACCTGCTGGAGCAGGAATACGACATCAGCTTGCCACGCCGCATGCAGATCGAGTTCAGCCAGGTGGTCCAGGCTGAAACCGACCGCGTGGGCCTGGAGATGACCGCCCCGCAGATCTACGCGTTGCTGCAGCGTGAATACTTGCAGGCCAACACCCCGTACGCGCTGGTCAGCCATCGCCTGCAGGAAGAGAATGGCAACAGCTTTGTCGAGGTGGAAGTCTCGGGCAAAGGCCAGGGCGAAACCAACCTGCACTGGAAAGGCAAAGGCAACGGTGCACTGGAAGCCCTGGTAGCCGGCTTGCCGGTAGCGGTCGAGATCATGGACTACAACGAACACGCAATCGGCGCGGGCACCAACGCCAAGGCTGCGGCCTACATCGAACTGCGCGTGAACGGCGAGCGTCCGGTGCACGGCGTGGGCATTGATGAAAACATCACTACGGCGAGCTTCAAGGCCCTGTTCAGCGCGCTGAACCGCTCGTTGAGCCAGTTGGAAGCGAAAGCGGCGTAAAACTGATCGCGGCAATGCAAAAAGCCCCTGAGTTAAAACTCAGGGGCTTTTTTATTGAGTATTAAAAATCATACCAAGTACTTTTCGAGAGACTCAACGCCTCCCTGCCTACCTGCTCCAGACATAGACCCTTACGGCATGATGGAACTTTAAACTTAGATGCAACCACCCAATAAGCGCCTGCAAGGTGAGGAGCGCCCTGCATTAATCTCTAAGGGAATGCATTTGAGGTAAGTATTGAGGAATCACATGAAACAGCATTATCACTGCAAAAATCTCTCTGATGAAATCTTCCGTATTGATCCGCAAGATAATAATCACAGTGAGAGCACTCGCTCATGATTACGACCGCTCCTTCTCATCCAGCCAGCAACCCCTTTATCGCGCACACGCCTGCACAACAAGCAAGCCCCCGACAGCAAAGGCCAAACGAATGGTCAACGGACAATAAAGAAACCCTCCCGCCTACAAACAATAGTGACCCTGAACGTTTGGGTATAAAAAAAGGGCATACCAAGCTGGGAACGTTCATCTACGAAAAGATGTACACCTCGAAATCGGAAAACGATGATTTTTCCAAAAAAATAGCTAAAGATTATGGCGGCAAGTTAATTACCGCCCCGATGAAAACAATTGATCGAGCATTGACCAAAATAAATAATGACTACGGCGGCGACATGGGCAAAATCAAAGACCTCACCCGCACGACCGTCATTATCAATAGCGAAAAAGTAGACAACGTGGTTTCCGATCTGGAAAAAAAAGGCGGCATCAATATAAAAAGAATTGATGGAGATGTAGACCCACTCGGTTACAGCGGCATCAATGCCACCTATAAATCCGAGGCCGGCGGCAATTGTGAAATGCAAGTCATCACACCTGCAATGATCTTTGGAAAGATGAATCCAAGTACCGCCAAATCCATGTTGGGAGAGGATTATTGCAAGCAGCTGGAAGAAACGTCCGGACAAAAAGGAGGTTTGGGACACAAGTTTTATGAGCAATATCGAACACTTGATCCCAACAGCACAGAAGCCAAAGACATCGCCCAGCAAAGCAAGAACTACTACGCGGCCATTCGAAGCAGCGAATTTGCCCTCTAAAAGCTAATCCCCTGGTACCTCGACTGGAAGGTCGAGGTACCCGTACTCAACATCGCCCCATCAGCCCAAGTGAAACGTGTCGGCGTCCAAATTGGCAGGAAACCGAGTGCGATAATCCGCCAGCTCCCCGGCCTCAAGACGAACTTGAAAAACCCCATCCGCCTCCCCCGCACTCAGCACGGTCTCGCCCTGGAAATCCAGCACCTGGCTGTCACCGGTGTAGGCAAAACCCTTGCCGTCGGTACCAACCCGATTCACTGCCGCCACGTAACACAGGTTTTCGATAGCCCGCGCCGGCAACAACCGGTTCCAGTGCTGGCGCCGCGCCCCTGGCCAATTGGCGGTGTACAGCAGCAAGTCAGTGTCCTGGGCATCCCGACTCCACACCGGGAAGCGCAGGTCGTAGCAAATCAGCGGCCGAACACGCCAGCCTTTCAATTCGAACTGCACCTGGCGCTCGCCGGGGGTGTAGTGATTGTGTTCACCGGCCATACGAAACAGATGACGCTTGTCGTAGTGCAGCACCTCGCCATCCGGCCGCGCCCACAGCAGGCGATTGCGATGGCTGCCGTCGGCGGCCTGGATGATCACGCTGCCGGTAATTACCGCGTTGTACTTCTTCGCCTGGGCCTTGAGCCAATGATGGGTAGGGCCGTTTTCCGGTTCGGCGAGGGTGGCCGACTCCATGGAGAAGCCGGTAGTGAACATCTCCGGCAACACGATCAGGTCGGCGCCGCGCGCCTGCTCCAGCAACAGCTCGAAATGCTCGAGGTTGGCCTGACGGTCATGCCACACCAGGCTGGTCTGGACCAAGGCAATGTTCAGGTCGGGCAGTGCACTCAGATCGCGCATAGTTTTTCCGCTGCCTGCTGCAGCGTCTCCTCGCGTTTGGCAAAGCACAGGCGCACCAGGCGCTGGCCTTGGGGTGGATCCTGATAGAACACCGAGACCGGAATGGTCGCCACACCGTGTTCGCGGGTCATCCACAGCGACATGGCGACGTCATCCAAGTCCGGGCGAATCTGTGAGTAATCCACCAGTTGGAAGTAGGTGCCGGTCACCCGGGTAAAGCTCAAACGCGACGGCGCCAGCAGATCACAGAACAGGTCGCGCTTGGCCTGATAAAAGGCCGGCAGTTCCTCGACGTGCTCCGGGTGTTCGGCCATGAAGTCCGCCAGAGCGTACTGCAAAGGCGTTACGCCGCAAAAGTTGACATATTGATGCACCTTGCGCAGTTCGGCGCTAAGGGCCGGTGGCGCGACCACGTAGCCGGTTTTCCAGCCGGTGACGTGGTAGGTCTTGCCGAAGGAGCTGACCACGAAGGCGCGCCGGTACAGCTCTTCATGGGCCAGCACGCTGACGTGGGGCACACCATCGAATACCAGGTGCTCGTAGACTTCATCGCTGACCAGATAGATATCGCGGTCGCGGATCAATTCGGCCAACTGGTCCAGCTCGGCGCGGCTGATCAGCGCACCGGTGGGGTTGTGCGGGGTGTTGAGGATGATCATGCGCGTGCGCGATGACAGCGCGGCCTTGATCTTTTCGAAGTCGAGCGCAAAGCCTTGCAGGCTCAGTTGCACATGCACGCAACGGCCACCAGCCAGTTCGACCGAGGGCTCGTAGCTGTCGTAGCAGGGATCGAAGACGATGACTTCGTCACCACTGCGAATCACTGCCTGGATCGCGCAGAAGATCGCCTCGGTGGCGCCTGGGGTGATGGTCACTTCAGTGTCCGCATTCACCGTGGCGCCGTAGCTGCGGGCGATCTTGGCGGCTACTTGCTGACGCAACACGGGCAGCCCGGTCATCGGCGCATATTGGTTATGGCCAAGAGCGATATGCTTGCCTACCGCGTCGAGCAAACCCTGCGGGCCATTGAAATCGGGAAAGCCCTGGGACAGGTTGAGCGCGCCGGTTTCGGCAGCGAGTTGCGACATGGTGGTGAAAATGGTCGTGCCGACATTTGGCAGCTTACTGGTGATCATCGGAGGCCCCTGCAGGTGAGCCCCAAGTTTTAAGCTGCAAGCTGCAAGCAGGTCAAGCGACAAACTGCCAGGCACAAAAAAGGGCTCCAAAGGAGCCCTCTCTTGCAGCCTGTAGCTGACGACTTGAAGCTGCTGCTATCGCTTGTCGCGGCGCTTCTTGTCGGCCTTCTTGTGGTGAGTCATCAAACGACGCTTCTTGTTCACCTGACGGTCAGTCAGTGTGTTCTTGTTGCCTTCGTATGGGTTCTCGCCGCCCTTGAACTCGATGCGGATCGGTGTACCGACCAGCTTCAGGACACGGCGGTAGGTGTTCTCCAGGTAACGCACATAGGACTTTGGCACCTTCTCGATCTGGTTACCGTGGATCACGATAATCGGCGGGTTGGCACCACCCAAGTGGGCGTAACGCAGTTTGATCCGGCGGTTGTTGACCATCGGTGGCGCGTGTTCGCCCACCGCGTCTTCGAGGATCTGGGTCAGGCGGTTGGTCGGCCAGCGGGTGACCGCGGACTTGAATGAGTTCTGTACGGATGCGTAGAGGTTGCCCACGCCGGTACCGTGCAGTGCCGAGATGAAGTGGATGTCGGCGAACTCGACGAAGAACAGTCGGCGCTGCAGCTCGATCTTGACGAAATCGCGCTCGCTCGGCGTCATGCCGTCCCACTTGTTGATCGCGATTACCAAGGCGCGACCGGCTTCCAGGGCAAAGCCCAGCAAGTTGAGGTCGTGGTCCACCACGCCTTCGCGGGCGTCCATCACGAAGATCACCACGTTGGCGTCTTTGATCGCCTGCAGGGTTTTCACCACGGAGAACTTTTCAACTTCCTCGTGGATCTTGCCGCGCTTGCGCACACCGGCGGTGTCGATCAGCGTGTACTTCTCGTCGTTACGCTCGAACGGGATGTAGATACTGTCGCGCGTGGTGCCGGGTTGGTCATACACGATAACCCGGTCTTCACCGAGCATGCGGTTGACCAGGGTCGACTTGCCCACGTTCGGACGGCCGATGATGGCGATCTTGATACCGTCTTTTTCGCTCGGGCCAGGAATGCGCTTGGCTTCCTCACCCTCGGCGACGATCTCTTCCTCGCCCTCTTCTTCCTCAGCGTCATCCTTGGGGAAGCTGCTCAGGGCAATTTCCAGCATCTGGGTGATGCCGCGACCGTGTGCACCGGCGATCGGGATCGCGTCGCCCAGGCCCATCGGGCTGAATTCGGCACGGGCCAATTCAGGATCGATGTTGTCGATCTTGTTGGCGACCACGTAGGAACGCTTGTTGCGCTTGCGCAGGTGCTCGCCAATCATCTGGTCGGCAGCGGTGTAGCCCGCACGGGCGTCCACCAGGAACAACACGACATCGGCTTCTTCAATGGCCAGCAGCGACTGCTCGGCCATTTTTTCGTCCATGCCATGCTCGTCACCGGAGATACCACCGGTGTCGACAATAATGTAGGAGCGCCCTTGCCACTTTGCCTCACCGTATTGGCGATCACGGGTCAGACCGGACAAGTCGCCGACGATGGCGTCGCGAGTCCTGGTCAGGCGGTTGAACAAGGTGGACTTGCCGACGTTTGGTCGGCCCACCAGGGCGATTACGGGAACCATGCGGCTCTCCACTTCGTTATTTCAGAAAATACAAAAGCCGCTGCAAGGCAGCGGCTGGTGCTCGGGGCAGCATATTCAAATGCCGCATGCCCCGCCGAAACGGGGCCGCCTGGGGGTTACCCCAAGCATAGTTCTTACTTGATGGTCAGGGCTTCCAGCTTACCGCTGTTGCCAAACACATAAAGCATGTTACCCACGACCAGCGGACGGGCACGCAGGCCGTCGCTGTCGATACGCTCACGACCTACAAAGCGACCGTCCACCTGGCTCAGCAGGTGCAGGTAGCCTTCGAAGTCGCCAACAGCCACGTAGCTGGAGAACACTTCCGGTGCCGACAGTTGACGGCGGGCCAGCGAGTCGTTGCTCCACAGCGCAGTGGTGGTGCGCTCATCCACACTTTCAACGGTGCCGGATGCCAGGCTGACGTAGACGCTGCCAAACCCTTGGGCGACACCCGCGTAGCTGGAAGCATCACGCTGCCAGTTGACGCGACCGCTCTGCAGGTCCAGCGCCGCTACACGGCCCTGGTAAGTGGCGACGTAGATCGTTTCACCCGACAGCAGCAAGCCACCATCGATGTCGACCACGCGATCGAGTTCCGAACGACCTTGCGGGATGGCCACACGGGTTTCCCAGGCCGGCACGCCGTTCTGGGTATCGAGGGCGACCACTTTACCGGTCGACAGGCCTGCAACGGCCAGATTGTTGGTCACAATCGGACCACTGGTACCGCGCAACGTCAGTACCGCCGGGGTGCTGTCGTACAACCAGCGCTGTTCACCGGTGCTGGCGTCGAGGCCGATCACACGGTCGTCCTGGGTCTGCACCACGACGATATCGCCGTTGGTGGCAGGCGGTGCGAGAACCTCACTGGTCACGCGAGCGCGCCATTTCTCTTCACCGGTGCTGGAATCCAGCGCCACGACTTCGCCCTTGAGCGTGCCGAGCATCACCAGGCCATAACCCACGCCAACGGCGCCGGACACAGGCAATTCGAGGTCTTTCTTCCACTTCACGTCGCCGTTCATGCGATCCATGGAGATCACGACGCCGGTCACGTCAGCGGCCACAATGTTGTCACCGTCGATTGCCGGTACCAACATGTTGTAGGTGTCGCCCTGACCGTCACCGATGGAGCGGCTCCACTGCTTTTGCAGGACCACTTCTTCCTTGAAGCTGGTCAGCTCGGCCGGAGGCAGTTCTTTTTTACTGTTGCTGCTGCAACCCGCGGCCAGAACGGCCAGAGCCAGCAATGCTGCATGTTTCCAACGGATCACGTCACGCATCCCCTTTGGCCAAGTCGTCCAGCTTGATTTGTAAGCCACCGACCGCCGCTTCATCAGACAGCGCCGCCTTGGCTTTTTGGTACGCAGCATTGGCTTCGTCGGTACGACCCAATTGGACCAACAGGTCGCCCTTGAGCTCTTCGCGAGTGGCTACAAATGCCTTGTCAGCATCGCCGTCGAGCAGTTTGAGTGCTTCGTCAGCCTTGTTCTGCGCCGCCAATACCTGAGCCAGGCGCTGACGTGCGATTTCACCCAGGGTCGGGTTGGTCGGTTTGTCGGCGATGGCCTTCAGCTCGGTGGCTGCGTCATCCAGCTTGCCGGTGTCGACCGCGACTTTCGCGACGAACAGGCTGCCGTACTGGGCGTAGGTGGTACCGCCAAATTCGTTCTTCAGCTTGCCGGCCAGATCCGCTACTTGTGCAGGGTCGGGTTTGCCGTCAGGCGTCAACGTGGTTTCCAGCAATTGCTGATAGAGGATCGAGGCGCCCTGGGATTGGTTGGCCTGATACTTGGTCCAGGCTTGCCAGCCGAACACCACCACTAAAGCCAGCAGGCCGCCAGTAACCAGGGGCTTGCCGTTACGCTGCCACCAGTCCTTGAACTCGGCCAGTTGCTCATCATCAGTACTCGACACCCCAATACTCCTTAATCGCTAAATTCGGCTGTTCGACAGCTTCAACCCTGCACGACGCAGGTGGCCAAGTGCGCGGCGAGCGCATCAAAGGCAATGTTCTGTTGCTCGCCCTGGCCACGCAGGGGTTTGAAACCTATCACTTGCTGGGCCAACTCGTCATCGCCGAGGATCAGTGCATACAGCGCACCGCTCTTGTCGGCCTTCTTGAACTGGCTCTTGAAGCTGCCGGCGCCGGCATTGATCTGCAGGCGCAGGTTCGGCAGTTGGTCGCGAACCTTTTCGCTCAGGGCCAGGGCTGCCAGTTCGGCCGCCTCGCCGAACGCGCACAGGTACACATCCACCTGACGGGAGATTTCTTCCGGGACCTGCTCCAGGGTTTCCAGCAGCAGGATCAGCCGCTCGATACCCATGGCAAAACCTACACCCGCGGTCGGCTTGCCGCCCATCTGTTCAACCAGGCCGTCGTAACGCCCACCGGCACACACGGTGCCCTGGGCGCCGAGCTTGTCGGTGACCCACTCGAACACGGTCTTGCTGTAGTAATCGAGGCCGCGTACCAGCTTCGGGTTGATCACGTACGGAATCCCGGCCGCCTCCAGGCGAGCCTTGAGGCCCTCGAAGTGGAGTCGGGATTCGTCGTCCAGGTAGTCGGCCATTTTCGGCGCATCAACCAGCACGGCCTGGGTGTCGGCGTTCTTGGTATCAAGGACGCGCAACGGGTTGGTTTTCAGGCGGCGCTGGCTGTCTTCATCCAGTTTGTCCAGGTGGGCGGACAGGTATTCGACCAGGGCCTCGCGATAGCGACCGCGCGACTCGCTGGTGCCCAGGCTGTTGAGCTCAAGCTTGACCGCATCGCGGATGCCCAGCAGGCCCCACAGGCGCCAGGTCAGCACGATCAGCTCGGCGTCGATGTCCGGACCGTCGAGGTTGAACACCTCCAGGCCGATCTGGTGGAACTGGCGATAACGGCCTTTCTGCGGGCGCTCGTGGCGGAACATCGGGCCGATGTACCAGAGTTTCTGTGGCTGGCCGCCACCGGTGAGGCCATGCTCGAGCACGGCGCGCACGCACGCGGCTGTGCCTTCCGGACGCAGGGTCAGGGAGTCGCCGTTGCGGTCCTCGAAGGTGTACATCTCTTTTTCGACGATGTCGGTCACTTCACCGATCGAGCGCTTGAACAGCTCGGTGAACTCGACGATCGGCATGCGGATCTGCTTGTAACCGTAGTTATCCAGCAGGCGCGCGACAGTGCTCTCGAAGTAACGCCACAGGGGCGTCTGCTCAGGCAGGATGTCGTTCATGCCACGAATGGCTTGCAGAGACTTGCTCACATCAAATCCTTAAATTCGTTCAATCAGCCGCGCGCGATCAGCGCTGCGTCAGCCGCGACCTTTTCGGCCGCTTTCTCGCGGATCAGTCTTTCGAGCTCATCCACCAGATTGTCATTCGTCAACTTCTGCGACGGCTTGCCGTCGATGTAGATCAGGTTCGGTGTGCCGCCGGTCAAGCCGATGTGCGCCTCTTTGGCTTCACCCGGGCCGTTGACCACACAACCGATTACCGCGACATCCAGCGGCACCAGCAGGTCTTCGAGGCGCCCTTCCAGTTCGTTCATGGTTTTCACCACGTCGAAGTTCTGCCGCGAGCAGCTCGGGCAGGCAATGAAGTTGATGCCACGGGAACGCAAATGCAGGGATTTGAGAATGTCGTAACCGACCTTCACTTCCTCTACCGGGTCTGCCGCGAGGGAGATGCGGATAGTATCGCCAATCCCTTCGGCGAGCAGCATACCGAGACCCACCGCAGATTTCACTGTGCCTGAACGTAAACCGCCGGCTTCGGTGATACCCAGGTGCAGCGGCTGCACGATTTCCTTGGCCAGCAGGCGGTAGGCTTCTACGGCCATGAACACGTCGGAGGCCTTCACGCTGACCTTGAAGTCCTGGAAATTCAGGCGTTCAAGGTGTTCAACATGGCGCAGCGCCGATTCAACCAGCGCCGCCGGGGTCGGCTCGCCGTATTTCTTTTGCAGGTCTTTTTCCAGGGAGCCGGCGTTGACGCCGATGCGGATCGGAATGCCGCGATCACGCGCGGCATCCACCACGGCACGCACACGGTCTTCGCGACCGATGTTGCCCGGGTTGATACGCAGGCAGTCCACACCCAGTTCGGCTACGCGCAGTGCGATCTTGTAGTCGAAGTGAATGTCGGCCACCAACGGCACCTTGACCAGTTGCTTGATGCGACCGAAGGCTTCGGCAGCATCCATGTCCGGCACGGATACCCGTACGATGTCCACGCCGGCCGCTTCCAGACGGTTGATCTGGGCAACGGTGGCGGCCACGTCATTGGTGTCGCTGTTGGTCATGCTCTGCACCGCGATGGGGGCATCGCCGCCCACCGGCACCGAGCCGACCCAGATCTTGCGCGATACGCGACGTTTGATTGGAGATTCGCCGTGCATGACTATTGTCCCAACTTGAGGCGAGCGGTCTCGCCACTGGTGAACGGCGCCACGTCCACAGGCTGGCCGTTGTAGGCCACTTGCGCGCCACGGGCAAAGCCCAGACGCAGCGTCAAAGGAGGCTTGCCGCCTTGGTCAAGAGTATCTCCCTTACGCTTCAGACCGCTAAACAGCACTTTGCCATTGCCATCGGTGACCTGCGTCCAGCAGTCAGCGATGAAGGTGATCTGTACGCGCCCATCACCCGCGATCAATGCCGGGGCGGTAGGCGGTGAAATCGCAGGCGCTGCCGGAGTGGCCGGCGTTGGGGCCGCTGGCGCCTGCGCCGGAGTCGCTGGAGTGTGCGCCTGGGCGGCCGGAGCTGCCGGCGTGTGAGCGGGTGCAGACGGCGTCGCAGGTGCTGGTACAGCAGCGGTTGCGGCAGGTGCGGTTTCTGCTGCTGGGGGCTCAGTGGCAACCGGCGCTTCAGGCGCGGCCTGGCTCTCAGCCACAGCCTGGTCCTCTGGCTCATCGAGCGGGTGAATCTGGGTGGTGCCGTCGGCGCTTTCGACTTCGACGTGCTCCATGGCGTTGCTGGTCAGGTCCTTGGAGCGCTGGGAAGTCTGGTCTTGCCACCAGACAAACCCGCCGCCAATGACAGCGATCAGCAGCAACAGGCTGACAATGCGTAAAATCGTGTGGGAAACCCGCACCGGCTCTTCGATGCGGCCCAGGCCGTGGACATTGCTGCCCTGGGAGTCGGTGCCGGTGAACTGGTCGAATTCCTGGACCAATACGGCCTGGTCGATCCCCAGCAGCTTGGCGTAGGCGCGGATGTAGCCGCGGGCGAAGGTATGCCCAGGCAGCTTGTCGAACGCGCCGGCTTCCAGGTTGCCCAGGGAGGTGGTGGTCAAATTGAGCTTGAGGGCCACTTCCGCCAACGACCAACCATTGCTTTCACGGGCCTGACGCAAGGTGTCGCCTGGGTTTACGCGATTAGCTGCTACAACTTCCGGGTGCGCCGCTTTCATCATTGCTCCGACAGGTATTGCTGATATTCCGGCGTACCGGGATAGAGTCGTTCGAGTTGCTGGCCAAAACGTGCGGCCGTGTCGCGTTCTTCATGAACCGTCGCCAGGCGCACACCGAGCAATAGACTACGTGCATTTTGCCCGCTGAGCAGGCTAAAACGCTCGTAATAGTCACGTGCCGGCACATAATGCCTGTCTTCGTAGGACAACTCAGCCATTTCGAGCAACGCGCGTGGCTGACGACCGTTCAAGTGCAGGGCTTTTTCCAGTTGCTGGCGTGCGCTGTCGCGCTGGCCGAGGCGCATCGAGGTCACCCCAAGGTTCTCGAACACCCGCGAGCGTTCAGGATAGAGGGTATCGGCGCTGGCTTGCTGGAAATTAACGGCTGCCTGGTCATAACGTTGCTGCGCGAACAGGAAGCTGCCGTAATTGTTCAGCAACCGCGGATCGGCAGGCCGGACGGCCAGGGCTTTGTTGAAATACTGATCGGCCAGTTCAGGCTCGGCCTGGGCCTGGAATACCAGGGCCAATGCCGCGTTGACGTCGGCATCGTCGCTGTCCAGCGCCAGGGCCTTTTTCAATGGCACCTTGGCCTGTTCGCTCATGCCTTGCTGCAGGTACCCCAACCCCAGTTGCACATAGGCAACTCGCGCCGCGTCACGGCCTTTACCGGTTTGCAACGGGCTTTCATGTCCCGATGAAACACATCCGGCCGCAAGGCCGGTCACCAGTAAAAGCAGCGCAAGGCGCAAGGGCATAGAGATCCTCTCTCAGTTTCGATTCGCAGCGCTTTGTGGCATATCGTCGGCGGCGCTCAGTTCGCGCACCGCGATATAACGTTCGCTGCGACGGGTGCGATCCAGCACCTGTCCTACCAATTGGCCACAGGCGGCGTCGATGTCTTCACCACGGGTGGTGCGTACGGTGACGTTGTAGCCGGCCTGGTGCAGTTGATCCTGGAAACGGCGGATGGCGTTGTTGCTCGGCCGCTCGTAGCCAGAATGTGGAAACGGGTTGAACGGAATCAGGTTGATCTTGCACGGGATGTTCTTGAGCAACTCGATCATCTCGACCGCGTGTTCGACCTTGTCGTTGATGTCCTTGAGCAGGGTGTACTCAATGGTCAGCACGCGCTTTTCGCCCAGGGACGACATATAGCGCTGGCAAGACTCGAGCAGCATCTTAAGCGGATACTTCTTGTTGATCGGCACCAATTGGTTACGCAATGCGTCATTGGGTGCGTGCAGCGACAACGCCAGGGAGACGTCGATGTGCTTGGACAACTCATCGATCATCGGCACCACGCCGGAGGTCGACAGGGTCACACGGCGCTTGGAGATGCCGTAGCCCAGGTCGTCCATCATCAGATGCATGGCCGAAACGACGTTGTCGAAGTTCAGCAGCGGCTCACCCATGCCCATCATCACCACGTTGGTGATGGCACGGTCGACGGTTGCCGGGACGCTGCCAAAGGATTTGTTGGCAATCCACACCTGGCCGATGACTTCGGCGGCGGTGAGGTTGCTATTGAAGCCTTGCTTGCCGGTGGAGCAGAAACTGCAGTCCAGGGCACAGCCTGCCTGGGACGAAACGCACAAGGTGCCGCGTTTGCCCTGGGGAATGTACACGGTCTCGACACAGCTGCCGGACGCCACGCGCACCACCCATTTACGGGTGCCGTCGCTGGAGATGTCCTCGCTGACCACTTCCGGACCACGCACTTCAGCAATAGCCTTGAGCTTGTCGCGCAAAGCCTTGCTGACGTTCGTCATGGCATCGAAATCGTCGACGCCAAAGTGGTGAATCCACTTCATTACCTGACCGGCACGGAAACGCTTCTCCCCGATTGAGTCGAAGAATTTTTCCATTTCCTGTTGAGTCAGACCCAGCAGGTTGGTTTTAACAGTCGATGTAGTCATGGATTCACCCTCACTCTTTAAGCCGATGCTTAGCGAGCGGTTACTTCAGTAGCAGCGAAAAAGTAAGCGATTTCGCGAGCAGCAGCGGCTTCGGAGTCCGAACCGTGTACAGCGTTGGCGTCGATGGACTCAGCGAAATCAGCACGAATGGTGCCGGCAGCTGCTTCTTTAGGGTTGGTAGCGCCCATCAGCTCACGGTTCAGAGCGATAGCGTTTTCGCCTTCCAGGACCTGAACAACAACAGGACCGGAGATCATGAAGGCAACCAGGTCACCGAAGAAGCCACGAGCGCTGTGCTCAGCGTAGAAGCCTTCAGCTTCAGCCTTGGACAGTTGCTTGAGTTTCGAAGCTACAACCTTCAGGCCGGCTTTTTCGAAACGAGTGGTGATCTCGCCGATGACGTTTTTTGCAACAGCGTCAGGCTTGATAATGGAGAAAGTACGTTGAACAGCCATGGTGTAACTCCAGAAACGGTAATTTACGAAAAATTAAACCCGCGAATTATACGCGGGTTATTGGGTATTGCCTAACTGCGTAAAAAGGCGGTTCAGTCTGCTTCTTCGATCCACAGGCCTTGAATCGCCTCCAGAACCTTTTCGCCACCCCGGTCGGGGATGTCGTCGAAGTCCGGCAGCTCCATCACCAGATTGCGCAGCTTGACGAAGTTGACCGTCAGAGGATTGACCTCCGGGTGAGCTTGCGCAAGTTGTATAGCGATCTCTTGTACATCAACCCATTTCAGGCTCATGACATTTCCTTGAATCAATGCGGCGCTTCGGCTGCATGGTTGAGGGAATATTTCGGGATTTCGACGGTGATGTCTTCAGTTCCGACCTTTGCCTGACAGCTTAGGCGAGAAGTCGCCTCCAGGCCCCAGGCGCGGTCCAGAAAGTCCTCTTCGAGCTCATCCGCTTCTTCCAGGGAGTTGAAACCCTCGCGAATCACGCAGTGGCAGGTAGTGCAGGCGCACACACCGCCACAGGCGCTTTCGATCTCGATGTGGTTGTCATGGGCAACTTCGAGGATGGACTTGCCGGTCTCAGCCTCCACGACCATACCGTCCGGGCAATGCTCGGCGTGTGGCAGAAAAATGACCTGCGGCATTAATTATTCCTCGATTTCATTCAGGTTGCGCCCGGCCAGTGCGGCTTTCACCGTCTGATCCATGCGCCGGGCGGCAAACGCATCCGTGACCTGCGACAAGCGCTTGGTCTGCTGCTCGATGGCGTAACCATCGTTGCCTTTCATCAGTTCAGCCAGCTCCTGCATTTGCAGGTCGATGACCATGCGCTCTTCGGCATCCAACAGGCGCTCGCCATCCGCCTCAAGGGCGCCCTGCACCGCTTCGAGCAGGCGCTGGGCATCCACTTGCTGCTCACGCAATACGCGGGCGACCTTGTCGTCACCGGCATATTGGAACGAGTCCTTGAGCATCTTGGCGATTTCGCCGTCGGTCAGGCCGTAGGACGGCTTGACCTGGATGCTGGCTTCGACGCCGGACGCGAGTTCGCGCGCAGCGACACTGAGCAGGCCATCGGCGTCGACCTGGAAGGTCACGCGAATCTTCGCCGCACCGGCCACCATCGCCGGAATGCCGCGCAATTCAAAGCGCGCGAGGGAGCGGCAATCGCTGATCAACTCGCGCTCGCCTTGGAGCACATGAATCATCATGGCCGTCTGGCCATCTTTGTAAGTAGTGAAGTCCTGGGCGCGGGCAACGGGGATGGTGGTATTACGTGGAATCACCTTCTCCATCAGGCCGCCCATGGTTTCGAGGCCCAGGGACAGCGGAATCACGTCGAGCAGCAGCAATTCGCCACCATCGCGCTTGTTCCCAGCCAGGGTATCGGCCTGGATCGCAGCACCAATGGCGACTACCTGATCCGGGTCGATTTCAGTCAGCGGCTGGCGACCAAAGGCTTCGGCCACGGCCTCGCGAACGCGCGGTACACGGGTGGAGCCACCCACCATGACCACGGCACCGACGTCTTCCAGCTCAATGCCGGAATCACGCACGGCGCGACGGCAAGCCTTGAGGCTGCGGGCAACCATCGGTTCGATCAACGCATCGAAGGCTTCGCGGGTCAGTTGAGCCGACCAAGTGCCGTAGGACACTTCAACCGAGGCAGCATCAGTCAACGCTTCCTTGGCCGCACAGGCGGTTTGCAACAGGTTGCGTTGCGCGCCCGGATCCAGGTCAGCCGACAAGCCGGCGCTGGTGATGATCCAGCCCGCAATGGCGTGGTCGAAGTCATCGCCGCCCAGGGCGCTGTCGCCGCCGGTGGCCAGCACTTCGAAGACACCGCCGGTCAGGCGCAGGATCGAAATATCAAAGGTGCCGCCGCCCAGGTCATAAATAGCGACCAGGCCTTCTGCGTGCTGATCCAGGCCATAGGCCACGGCCGCCGCAGTCGGCTCGTTGAGCAGGCGCAGCACGTTGAGGCCGGCGAGTTTCGCCGCGTCCTTGGTGGCTTGACGCTGAGCATCATCGAAATACGCCGGAACGGTGATCACCGCGCCCACCAGTTCGCCGCCCAAGGTGGATTCCGCACGCTGGCGCAGCACCTTGAGAATATCGGCCGACACTTCCACCGGGCTCTTCGGCCCCTGGACAGTGTCGATGAACGGCATATGGGATTCGCCACCGACAAAGCGGTACGGCAGCTGGTCGCCCAATTGCTTGACGTCGGACAGACCACGACCCATCAAGCGCTTGACCGACAGCACGGTGTTCAAGGGATCGGTAGACGCGGCCAGCTTCGCCGACTCGCCCACTTCGGTGCGATCAGCGTGATAGCGCACGGCGGACGGCAGGATCACCTGGCCATTGGCGTCGGGCAGCGGCTCGGACAGGCCGCTGCGCAAGGCAGCAACCAGGGAATTGGTGGTGCCCAGGTCAATCCCCACCGCCAGGCGACGCTGGTGCGGTTGAGGGCTTTGGCCGGGTTCGGCGATTTGCAGTAGAGCCATGGTAATCAGGTCTTATCTGTCTATCAGGCGTGCATCACGGGCAGCACTGGGTTAATCGTCGAGGCGCTCTTCTAACTGGCGCACTTCGTAGGTGAGCTTGTCGAGGAACTGCATGCGCCGCATCAGGCGTTCGGCCTGTTCGCGTTGCGCAGCATCGTTCCAACAGGCTGCGAAGCTTTCGTTAAGCTCATCCTGGGCCGTTTTCAGACGACGCTTGAAGACCGCGACACCCGCCAGATCGGCTTCGTCCTGCAAGTCTTCGAGCTCTTCGCGCCACTGCATCTGCTGCATCAGGAAGTCTGGGTCGTGCACCGTGACTTCCAGCGGCAACTCGCCACCGTTCATCGCGAGCAGGTAACGCGCGCGTTTCGGAGGGCTTTTGAGCGTCTGATAGGCTTCGTTGAGGCTGGCCGATTGCTCCAGGGCCTGGCGTTGCTCACGCTCGGAAGCGTCAGCGAAGCGGTCCGGGTGCACGCCACGCGCCAATTCACGGTAGCGCGTGGCCAGCTGTTCGAGGTCCAGCCGGAAACTCGGCTGCAGCTCGAATAAAGCGAAATGACAAGGAGTACCCACGAATAGCCTCAGATGTTGAAGCTTTCGCCGCAGCCACATTCACCGCGCACGTTGGGGTTGTTGAACTTGAAGCCTTCGTTCAACCCTTCCTTGACGAAATCGAGCTCGGTTCCGTCCAGGTAGGTCAGGCTCTTGGGGTCGATAATCACTTTCTCGCCGTGACTTTCGAACACCTGGTCTTCCGCAACCACCTCGTCGACAAACTCCAGCACGTAGGCAAGGCCGGAACAGCCCGTGGTGCGAACACCCAGACGAATCCCCTCACCTTTACCGCGCCCATTCAGGGAGCGGCGAATGTGCTGCGCAGCCGCTTCTGTCATGCTGATAGCCATCGTTGACTCCTTACTCGTCGCCAAATGCTTAGATCAAGCCTTTCTTCTGCTTGTAGTCGCGAACAGCCGCCTTGATGGCGTCTTCAGCGAGTACCGAGCAGTGAATTTTCACCGGCGGCAGGGCCAGTTCTTCGGCCAGCTGGGTGTTGCTGATGGTGACAGCCTCATCCAGGGTCTTGCCTTTCATCCACTCGGTAGCGAGGGAGCTGGAGGCAATGGCGGAACCGCAGCCATATGTCTTGAATTTGGCGTCTTCGATAACGCCAGCTTCGTTAACCTTGATTTGCAGGCGCATCACATCGCCGCACGCCGGAGCGCCGACCATGCCGGTGCCGACATCAGGGTCTTCCGCGTTCATCTTGCCGACGTTGCGCGGGTTTTCGTAGTGGTCGATGACCTTTTCGCTGTAAGCCATGGTACTGAATCCTCACTCATCAGGGCCGCTCTGGAACCCTGTAAAAACGCCTGCGTTTTCCGCCACGTTCCTACAGAGCTTGGGTGGCGGCTTCTATATTTAGTGTGCCGCCCACTCGATCTTGGAAATATCGACACCGTCTTTGTACATGTCCCACAGCGGCGACAAAACGCGCAGCTTGTTGACGGCCTCGCAGACTTTCTGCGCGGCGTAGTCGACTTGTTCTTCGGTGGTGAAGCGGCCGAACGTAAAGCGGATCGAGCTATGTGCCAGTTCGTCGTTGCGGCCCAGGGCGCGCAGGACATACGAAGGCTCAAGCGAGGCCGAGGTGCAGGCCGAACCGGACGAAACCGCCAGGTCCTTGAGTGCCATGATCAGCGACTCGCCTTCGACGTAGTTGAAGCTCAAATTCAGGTTGTGCGGTACACGGGCGGTCATGCTGCCGTTGATGTACAGCTCTTCAAGGTTCTCGACCTGCTTGTAGAAGCGATCGCTGAGGGCCTTGATGCGCACGTTTTCGGCAGCCATGTCTTCCTTGGCTACGCGAAAAGCTTCGCCCATGCCGACGATCTGGTGGGTCGCCAGGGTGCCCGAACGCATGCCGCGCTCGTGACCGCCGCCGTGCATGGTGGCTTCGATACGCACGCGAGGCTTGCGGCTCACGTAGAGCGCGCCGATGCCTTTAGGGCCGTAGGTCTTGTGGGCAGAGAACGACATCAGGTCGACTTTCAGTTTCGACAGGTCGATGTCGACCTTGCCGGTGGACTGGGCAGCGTCGACGTGCAGCAGGATGCCCTTGGAACGGGTCAGCTCGCCAATGGCCGCGATGTCGTTGATTGTGCCGATTTCGTTGTTCACGTGGATCACGGAAACCAGGATGGTGTCTTCACGCAGCGCGGCCTCGATCATGGCCGGGGTGACGATACCGTCGGTGGTTGGCTCGAGGTAGGTCACCTCGAAACCCTCACGCTCCAGTTGGCGCATGGTGTCGAGGACAGCCTTGTGCTCAATCTTGGTGGTGATCAGGTGCTTGCCCTTGGTCGCGTAGAAATGCGCCGCGCCCTTGATTGCCAGGTTGTCGGACTCGGTGGCACCGGAGGTCCAGACGATTTCACGCGGATCTGCACCCACCAGGTCGGCGACCTGGCGACGAGCATTCTCGACCGCTTCCTCGGCTTTCCAACCGAATACGTGGGAACGGGAGGCCGGGTTGCCGAAGTTTCCGTCAACCAGCAGGCATTCACTCATCTTTTGCGCGACACGCGGATCAACCGGGGTGGTCGCTGAGTAATCAAGGTAAATCGGCAATTTCATGGACTTTCTCCTAAATCAGGCTGGCTGGCGTGCCGTTAGCTCTGCGGCTGTCACTCGACGGCGGACGCTTCAATCTTGTCCAGACGCGGCGCCTTGGTGTTGCAACGGCGCTGGTCCTGACGCTGGGCTACTTCTTGCACCTCACGGCGAGTCACAAGATCAGCCAAGCTGATACCACTCAAAAACTCATGGATCTGCAGGCTCAAGTCACACCACAGGTGGTGCGTCAGGCAGGTGTCGCCGGCGTGGCAGTCACCCAGACCCTGACATTTGGTTGCATCGACGGATTCGTTCACCGCGTCGATGACCTGGGCTACCTGGATGCCCTGCATGTCGCGGGACAGTTGATAGCCGCCGCCCGGCCCACGCACGCTGGAAACCAGGTTGCTGCGGCGCAACTTGGCGAACAGTTGCTCGAGGTAGGACAGGGAAATGCCTTGGCGCTCGGAGATATCGGCCAGGGACACCGGCCCAGTTTGCGCGTGCAAGGCCAGGTCAAGCATGGCGGTCACCGCGTATCGGCCTTTTGTAGTCAGTCTCATGGACAAGTACCAAGGTGTTTCAGAATGGGAGCAAGTATGCGATTCCCGAGTATTTAAGTCAACTATAAGACCTAGTACTTTAGTCAGGATTACCCGTAAAAAGGGCGCGCGAATCATAGCAGGACGGGGTGGGGACGACCAGCAGGAACAAGGTCAACGCCCGATCTCATGACCAATGGAGATCAAATGTGGGAGCTCGCTAGCCTGCGATTGGCGGTGGATCAGCAGCTCAAGGGGTAGCTGGCAGACCGCTATCACCGGCAAGCCAGCTCCCACAGGAGATTTCTATCAACCGTAATATCTAGCCTACCTTGGTGGCTGATGCTTCGTCCTTGATCTCGGCGAAGTCTTCTTCGCGCAACTCAGGCAGATCTTTCGCACAGTAAGGGCTGCCCAGATCCTTCAGCGCACCGCACATGCCCTCCAGCTTGCCATCTACTGCCTGAAGATGATCGAGCAGCTGGCCGATGGCGCGCGCCACCGGGTCCGGCATGTCTTCGCTGACGCCGTAGGCATCGAAGCCGATCTTCTCGGCCATGGCCTTGCGCTTGGCTTCCTGCTCATCGCCGACTTCCGGCTTGACGATGATCCGCCCCGGAATGCCGACCACGGTTGCGCCGGCCGGCACCGCCTTGGTCACCACCGCATTGGAGCCGACCTTGGCGCCCGCGCCGACCGTGAACGGACCCAGCACCTTGGCGCCCGCCCCGACCACCACGCCGTCTTCGAGGGTTGGGTGGCGCTTGCCTTTGTTCCAGCTGGTACCACCGAGGGTCACGCCCTGGTAGAGGGTTACGTCATCCCCAATTTCAGCCGTCTCGCCGATCACAATGCCCATGCCATGGTCGATAAAGAAGCGACGCCCGACCTTGGCCCCCGGGTGGATTTCGATCCCGGTCAGCCAGCGACCGAAGTTCGACACCAGCCGCGCCAGCCATTTCCAGCCCATGCCCCACAGGGCGCCGGACAGGCGATGGATCCAGATTGCATGCATGCCCGGGTAGCACGTCAGCACTTCAAAGGCGTTGCGCGCCGCCGGGTCACGGTGGAAAACACTCTGGATATCTTCTCGCAAACGCTCGAACATTTTTAATCCTTCCGCTTAAGAAGCTCGCCACGGGCCGCTTTCTGGGTTTCCGTGAGGATGCCACGCAATATATTCATTTCCGCCCGGCTGACCGAGCTGCGTCCGTACAACCGACGCAGGCGCGCCATCAAGTGCCGTGGTTTTTCCGGATCGAGGAACTCAATGGCCACCAGGGTTTGCTCCAGGTGTTCATAGAATCGCTCCAGCTCGTCCATGGTGGCCAACTCGCCACTCTTGGTCGACGCCACTTCGTCCTTCTCGACCTTGCTCGGCTGCCCTTCTGCAGCCAGCCAGGCCATGCGCACTTCATAACTCAACACCTGCACCGCTGCCCCGAGGTTCAGCGAGCTGAACTCCGGGTCTGATGGAATGTGCACGTGGTAATGACATCGCTGCAGCTCTTCATTGGTGAGGCCGGAGTCTTCACGGCCAAACACCAGCGCGATCTCAGCGCCGCCAGCCGCCTCTTCCACGACCTTGGTCCCGCACTCGCGCGGATCCAGCAGCGGCCAGGGAATGCGGCGATCGCGAGCACTGGTGCCGAGCACCAGGTTGCAACCGACCAGGGCGTCTTCCAAGGTGGCGACGACCTGGGCCTTTTCGAGGATGTCATTGGCGCCGGACGCACGGGCATCAGCCTCGTGATGGGGGAACACGCGCGGTTCGACCAGCACCAGGCGCGTCAGCCCCATGTTTTTCATGGCTCGCGCCACCCCGCCGATGTTGCCGGGATGACTGGTATTGACCAAGACGACACGAATGTTTTGCAGCAAGGGAGGCGCTCTCGGACACGGGAAAGGGGAGCAAATCTTACAGAACAGCCTAAGGTTATGCCATGAAAGCTAACGTCGTCCTTCACCTGAAGAAAGTTTCTGCTAGAATGCCCGGCTTTCTTTAACAACCTTAGGTGACACATCCATGCAGCCCATGCTGAATATCGCGCTGCGCGCCGCCCGCAGCGCCAGTGAATTGATCTTCCGCTCCATCGAGCGCCTGGATACCATCAAGGTCGACGAAAAAGACGCCAAGGATTATGTATCCGAGGTGGATCGCGCCGCCGAACAGAAAATCATCGACGCCCTGCGCAAGGCCTACCCTACCCACGGCATCCTCGGTGAAGAAACCGGCCTGCACAAAGGTAGCGGCGAAGGCGAAGACTACCTGTGGATCATCGACCCACTGGATGGCACCACCAACTTCCTGCGCGGCATCCCACACTTTGCGGTGAGCATTGCCTGCAAATACCGTGGCCGCCTGGAGCACGCCGTCGTACTCGACCCGGTTCGCCAGGAAGAATTCACCGCCAGCCGTGGCCGTGGCGCCCAGCTGAATGGTCGTCGCCTGCGTGTCAGCGGCCGTACCAGCCTGGACGGCGCCCTGCTCGGCACCGGCTTCCCGTTCCGTGACGACCAGATGGACAACCTGGAAAACTACCTGGGCATGTTCCGCGCCCTGGTTGGCCAGACCGCCGGCATCCGCCGCGCCGGTGCCGCCAGCCTGGACCTGGCCTATGTGGCCGCAGGTCGTTTTGATGCGTTCTGGGAATCGGGCCTGTCCGAGTGGGACATGGCTGCAGGCGCCCTGCTGATCCAGGAAGCAGGCGGCCTGGTGAGCGACTTCACCGGCGGTCACGACTTCCTTGAGAAAGGCCACGTGGTTGCCGGCAACACCAAATGCTTCAAGGCAGTACTGACGGCGATCCAGCCGCACCTGCCGGCTTCGCTGAAACGCTAAGCGAGCGAGCACAAAAAAAGCACCCCGAGGGGTGCTTTTTTTTATGCCTGGGATTTGGGGGCAAACCCAGTACCACTGACTCAACCACAATCCAATGTAGGCGCTGGCTTGCCTGCGATAGCGGTCAGCCAGCTAGCTAATCAGCTGGACCCACCGCAATCGCAAGCCAGCTCCTACATCCTGGCCAGTGCCAGGCTTATCAATTACTGCTGGTTCTGACCCAGGATCAGCCGACCTTCTTTATCGACTGGAATCTGGCCACCCGGATCACGGTCCATGCGCACAGACCCTTCCTTGCCATCCAGGTTGTAACGCACGTCATAACCGACCACCTTGTCGCTGATGTCATTGACGGTGTTACAACGGGTTTGAGTGGTGGTGTAGGTATCGCGGTTCTGCATACCTTCCTGAACCTTGTTACCGGCGTAACCGCCACCGACCGCGCCAGCTACAGTAGCCAGCTTCTTGCCATTACCGCCACCGACCTGATTGCCCAACAGGCCACCGGCCAGTGCGCCGACTACCGTGCCGACGATCTGGTGTTGATCCTGAACCGGCTTCTGCCGGGTCACTGCGACGTCCTTGCAGACCTCGCGCGGGGTTTTGATCTGGGTTTTTACCGGCTGCACCGCCAGCACTTGCGCATACTCAGGGCCGCTTTTCACCAGGCTGTAGGTGGCAACAGCACCCCCGGCAGTCACACCGACAGCACCCAATACCGCACCAACCAGCAACGACTTGTTCACGTGAACCTCCTGACCATCACAAACGGACCGAAAGATCCGCGCTATACCCAGCCTTGGAGCAAAAAAAAAGGCACGAGTTCAATACTCGTGCCTTCTTTGTAACAGCAGATCAACAAGCGCCCATCAAGGGCGGTCGTCGACCTCCTTGCCAGTCGCAGCAGGAGGGATCAGGTCTTCGCTGTTGAGGTTCAGCCAGATCAGCACCACGTTGGCGATGTAGATCGACGAGTAGGTACCCGCCAGAACACCGATGAACAGCGCCAGGGAGAAGCCCCACAGGTTGTCGCCGCCGAAGATCATCAGTGCCGCGATCGCCAGCAAGGTGGAGATCGACGTCGCCATGGTCCGCAACAGGGTCTGGGTGGTGGAAACGTTGATGTTCTCGATCAACGACGCCTTGCGCAGTACCCGGAAGTTCTCACGAACCCGGTCGAATACCACGATGGTGTCGTTGAGGGAGTAACCAATGATCGCCAGCACCGCCGCGAGCACGGTCAGGTCGAAGGTGATCTGGAAGTACGCCAGGATGCCCACGGTCACGATCACGTCGTGGATCAGCGACACAATGGCGCCGACACCGAATTTCCACTGAAAGCGGAATGCCAGGTAGATCATGATGCCGACCAGCGCCATCAGCATGCCGAGGCCGCCCTGGTCGCGCAGCTCTTCACCGACCTGCGGGCCCACGAACTCGACGCGCTTGACCGATGCCGGGTTGTCACCGCCAACCTTCTGCAAGGCTTCGGCTACCTGGTGACCCAGTTGCGGGTCTTCGCCCGGCATACGCACCAGCAGGTCGGTGGTGGCACCGAAGCTCTGCACGATGGCTTCGTGATAGCCGGCCTTGACCAGCTCGTTGCGCACCAGGGTGACGTCGGCCGGCTTCTCGTAGGTCAGCTCGATGAGCGTACCGCCGGTGAAGTCCAGACCGTAGTTCAGGCCCTTATGGAACCAGCTGAACAACGCCAGAACGGTAAGGAGCACGGTGACGCCGAACGCAACGTTGCGAACGCCCATGAAGTTGATTGTACGTAACATGGCAGCCCCTTAAATCCACAACTTCTTGAAGTCACGCCCGCCAAAGATCAGGTTGACCATTGCGCGGGTCACCATGATGGCCGTGAACATCGAGGTAAAGATACCGAGGGACATGGTCACCGCAAAACCTTTGACCGGGCCGGTGCCCATGGCAAAGAGAATCCCGCCGACCAGCAAAGTGGTCAAGTTGGAGTCGAGAATCGCGGTAAATGCCCGGCCGAAGCCTTCGTTGATTGCACGCTGCACGGTCATGCCGGCGGCGATCTCTTCACGGATCCGCGAGAAGATCAGCACGTTGGCGTCTACCGCCATACCCATGGTGAGTACGATACCGGCGATACCTGGCAGGGTCAGTGTAGCGCCCAGCAGCGACATCAGGGCCAGCAGCATCACCATGTTGCCCGCCAGGGCCACGGTGGCGATGATGCCGAAGAAGCGGTAGATGGCGATGATGAACAGCGACACGAACAGCATGCCCCACAAGGCCGCGTCGATACCCTTGGTGATGTTGTCGGCACCCAGGCTCGGGCCGATGGTACGTTCTTCAGCGAAGTACATCGGTGCAGCCAGGCCACCGGCACGCAGCAACAGGGCCAGCTCCGAGGACTCACCCTGGCCGTTCAGGCCAGTGATACGGAATTGAGCACCCAGCGGCGACTGGATGGTCGCCAGGCTGATGATCTTCTTCTCTTCCTTGAAGGTCTGTACCGGCACGTCTTTCTCGACGCCGTTGACGATCTGCTTGGTGTAGGTGGTCACCGGGCGTTGCTCGATGAAGATCACCGCCATGCTGCGACCGACGTTGCTGCGCGTGGCGCGGCTCATCAGTTCGCCGCCGTGGCCATCCAGGCGGATGTTCACTTCAGGGGTACCGTGCTCACCGAAACCAGCCTTGGCGTCAGTCACCTGGTCACCGGTGATGATCAAGCCACGCTCGATCAGCGCTGGAGGACGGTTGCCTTCGCGGAACTCGAACTCTTCGGCAGTCGCGCGGGTAGCACCCGGCTCAGCCGCCAGACGGAATTCCAGGTTGGCAGTCTTGCCCAGGATACGCTTGGCTTCAGCAGTGTCCTGTACGCCCGGCAGCTCAACCACGATGCGGTTGGCGCCCTGGCGCTGAACGATCGGCTCGGCCACACCCAGCTCGTTGACGCGGTTACGTACCGTGGTCAAGTTCTGCTTGATGGAGTATTCGCGGATTTCCGCCAGCTTGGCTGGGGTCATCGCCAGACGCAGTACAGCCTGACCATTGAGGTCAGCCGGCACGATGTCGAAATCGTTGAAATTCTTGCGGATCAGCGCACGGGCCTGTTCGCGCGAAGCTTCGTCAGAGAAGCCCAGCTGGATGGCACCGTTGAGCTGCGGCAGGCTGCGATAACGCAACTTCTCTTTGCGCAGCAGGCTCTTCACGTCGCCTTCGTAGACTTTCAGGCGAGCGTCGAGGGCTTTGTCCATGTCGACTTCCAGCAGGAAGTGCACACCACCGGACAAGTCCAGGCCCAGCTTCATCGGGTGCGCGCCGATCTTGCGCAACCAGGTCGGCGTGGTCTGTGCCAGGTTTAGCGCGACGACGTAGTCATCACCCATGACCTTGCGCACAACGTCTTTGGCCGGCAATTGGTCTTCTGCCTTGGTCAGGCGCAGCAAGCCGCCCTTCGCATCAGCCGCCAACGTTGCCGCTTTAACCTGGATGCCAGCGTCGGTCAGTGCCTTGCTCGCGCGTTCCAGGTCAGCCTGATTGACTTGCAGCGAAGTGCTGGCGCCAGTGATCTGGATCGCCGGGTCATCAGGATAGAGATTGGGAGCGGAATAAATAAAACCGATCGCCAGCACCGCCAGGATCAGTACGTATTTCCACAGAGGGTATTTGTTCAGCATCACGCCGCCCGCTTATAACGCGGGGCGCCTTGCGCGCCCCGTCGATTGGTAAAGGTTGTTACTCAGATCGCTTTGAGCGTGCCTTTAGGCAGCGTGGCGGCGATGGCGCCCTTCTGGAACTTCATTTCTACGGTGTCGGAGACTTCCAGAACCACGAAAGCGTCGGAAACCTTGGTGATCTTGCCAGCGATGCCGCCGGTGGTCACAACTTCGTCACCTTTCTGCAGGCTGCCGAGCAGGTTCTTCTGCTCTTTGGCGCGCTTGGCCTGTGGACGCCAGATCATCAGGTAGAAGATGACCAGGAAGCCGACCAGGAAAATCCACTCGAAACCACCGCCCATAGGACCGGCAGCGGCAGGCGCAGCGGCATCAGCCATGGCGTTAGAGATAAAAAAGCTCATTTAGCACTCCAGTTGCAAATAGTGAATCTTAGGGTCGGAAAACTCAGTCCAAGGGCGGCACAGGGAGCCCGCGCTTGGCATAGAAGGCATCGACGAAGGCGGCCAATGTACCCTGTTGAATAGCCTCGCGCAAACCAGCCATCAGGACTTGGTAGTGACGCAAATTGTGGATGGTATTCAACATGCTACCCAGCATTTCCCCACACTTGTCCAGATGGTGCAGATAAGCACGGGAGAAGTTCTGGCAGGTGTAGCAATCACAGGTGGGATCCAGCGGCGAATCATCATGGCGATGGAACGCGTTACGGATCTTCAGCACGCCTGTATCGATGAACAGATGCCCATTGCGGGCATTACGGGTTGGCATCACGCAATCGAACATGTCCACACCGCGGCGCACACCCTCTACGAGATCCTCGGGTTTGCCAACGCCCATAAGGTAACGAGGTTTGTCAGCCGGCATCAGGCCCGGCAGGTAATCCAGCACCTTGATCATTTCGTGCTTGGGCTCGCCCACCGACAAACCGCCGATGGCCAGGCCGTCAAAGCCAATCTTGTCCAAGCCTTCGAGCGAGCGTTTGCGCAGGCTTTCGTGCATGCCACCCTGGACGATACCGAACAGTGCGGCAGTGTTGTCGCCATGCGCATTCTTCGAGCGCTGGGCCCAACGCAGGGACAGCTCCATGGAAATCCGCGCGACGTCTTCATCGGCCGGGTACGGCGTGCACTCGTCGAAAATCATCACGATGTCGGAGCCCAGGTCACGCTGCACCTGCATCGACTCTTCCGGGCCCATGAACACCTTGGAACCGTCCACCGGCGAGGCGAAGGTCACGCCCTCCTCCTTGATCTTGCGCATGGCGCCCAGGCTGAACACCTGGAAACCACCCGAGTCGGTCAGGATCGGGCCTTGCCACTTCATGAAGTCATGCAGGTCGCCGTGCTTCTTGATCACTTCCGTGCCTGGGCGCAGCCACAGGTGGAAGGTGTTGCCGAGGATGATTTCCGCGCCGGTGGCGACGATGTCGCGCGGCAGCATGCCCTTGACGGTGCCGTAGGTGCCCACGGGCATGAACGCCGGGGTCTCGACCGTGCCGCGCGGGAAAGTCAGGCGACCCCGACGGGCTTTGCCGTCGGTGGCGAGCAGTTCAAACGACATACGACTCATAGTTGTTCCTCTGGGCCGCGCGGCGCCGGATTACGGGTGATAAACATCGCATCACCGTAGCTGAAAAAACGGTATCCGTTATCGATCGCGGCTTGATAAGCGGCCATGGTCTCGGGATAACCGGCAAATGCCGACACCAGCATCAACAGCGTGGATTCCGGCAAATGGAAGTTGGTGACCAGGCAATCGACCACATGGAACGGCCGGCCTGGGTAAATGAAGATATCGGTGTCGCCACTGAACGGCTTGAGCACGCCATCACGCGCTGCACTCTCCAGGGAACGCACGCTGGTAGTGCCTACTGCAATCACCCGCCCGCCGCGCGCCTTGCACGCGTCAACCGCGTCCACGACTTCCTGGCTGACTTCCAGCCATTCGCTGTGCATATGGTGATCTTCGATCTTATCCACACGCACCGGCTGAAACGTACCGGCCCCCACGTGCAGGGTCACATAGGCGGTCTCGACGCCCTTGGCGGCAATCGCGTCCAGCAACGGCTGGTCGAAATGCAGCCCGGCAGTCGGTGCAGCCACGGCGCCGAGGCGCTGGGAGTAGACCGTCTGATAGCGCTCGCGGTCCGAATCTTCGTCGGGGCGGTCTATATAAGGAGGCAACGGCATATGGCCGACGCGCTCCAGCAACGGCAACACCTCTTCGGCGAACTTGAGTTCGAACAGCGCATCATGACGCGCGACCATCTCGGCTTCGCCACCACCATCGATGAGGATGCTCGAGCCCGGTTTCGGCGACTTGCTGGAGCGCACATGGGCCAGCACGCGATGGCTATCCAGCACCCGCTCCACCAGAATTTCCAGCTTGCCGCCGGACGCTTTCTGGCCAAACAGCCGTGCCGGAATCACCCGGGTATTGTTGAACACCATCAGATCGCCAGGGCGCAAATGCTCAAGCAAATCAGTGAATTGACGGTGTGCGAGGGCACCACTCACCCCGTCCAGGGTCAGCAGTCGACTGGCGCGACGCTCGGCCAAAGGATGGCGAGCGATCAGCGAATCAGGGAGCTCAAAAGTAAAGTCAGCAACGCGCATGATGGGGTTCGTCTAGCAGGGCCGGGAAGTCTAGCGGAAATAGTCAAAATTGACCATGAAACGTGATTGACCAACGGTAATCACCTCTCTATACTTCGCCGCCATTGAGCCCTGATGGCGGAATTGGTAGACGCGGCGGATTCAAAATCCGTTTTCGAAAGGAGTGGGAGTTCGAGTCTCCCTCGGGGCACCATCTTAAAAAAAGACCTTGAAATTCAAGGTCTTTTTTTTCGCCTGTAGAAAAGTGGCCAGCCCGCGAAATGACCGATCGCCGCCGTCGCCACCTTGAAATGCAGTCTCCTGTGGGAGCTGGCTTGCCTGCGAAAACGCCAGCCCCCCTCCAATCAGAAAGTGTACTTGGCAGTGACCGTAAAGTTACGCGGATCACCATACACATCGTACGGACTCCACGTAGAGTTACTGGCAATCCCCTGGTAGTACTTTTTATCGAACACGTTGTTGATGTTCAGTTGGGTGTCGAGGTGTTTACTGACCTGGTAGCCAGCCATCAGCCCCACCAACGCATAGGCCTCCTGTTCGATATGGTAGTTGCCGAAAACGTTGCGGCCTTTATTGAAGGTACTGCTCTGGCTGTAGACGTTTGCACCGACACGCAGCTTGTTCAGATCACCCTGCAGGTGGTAGGTGGTGCTGGCCTTGAACATGTGGCGAGGCACGTCAGTGTCGAACAGGGTGCCTTCCTTGGAATTGTCCGCATCCTTTTTGTACTTCGCCTGAGCGAAGGTGTAACCGGCGCCGACCTGCCAGTTTGGCGTCAGTGCACCGTTGATCTCCAGCTCGATACCCTGGCTGCGAACTTTGCCAGCGGCTTCGTAACAGCCATAGGCGCCGACAGGAATAACCCGGCAGGTGCTGGCGTCCGCCACTTCCGCCGCGCGGTTCAGTTGGTCGATCTGGAACAGCGAGGCACTGGCGTTCAGTGCGCCACCGAAGTATTCGCCCTTGATACCCACTTCGTAGTTTTCGCCGGTGATGGGCTTGATCCCGGCGCCGTCGCTGTTCTTTTCGCTCTGGGGCTGGAAGATGTCGGTGTAGCTGGCGTAGACGGAGTGGTTGTCGTCCAGGTCGTAGATGAAGCCGGCATAACGGGTGACGTGGCGCGTTTCCTTGGTTTTGCCCGAAGTGTAGTACTGGTCGTTGGTCTCGTTATAGATCGAGGTCGAGTCGTACCATTCCAGGCGCGCGCCGAGAATGACTTTCAGCGGGTCGGCGAGATTCCAGCGCGTGGTGACGTATAGGCCCTCTTGATCGACCTTGTCGTTGATGGAATAGATATCGGGAACGAACGGCCGGGGCGTATTCGGGTTGAAATGGTTGATGTCGATATTATTGATGAAGGTCGTGCCACCCACGGCCTCGGTCTTGAGTTGGCGCTTGCTGGCGCCGACTACCAGCTCATGCTGACGCCCCATCAGGGCGAAGGGGCCGCTGGCAAAGAAATCATAGGTGGACTGGTCGTAGTCACGCCCTTGGTTGAACACTCTTTGCCGGTAGGTCGTGTCGTTGTTACGTTCCAGGACCGCACCCACCAACTTGAAGTCAGACCAGTTTTTCGAGGCCCCTGCATGCAGGCGCCAGTCGTTGTCGAAACGCTGGTCGAGCTCGACAAACAGCGTTTTGTTGTCGATGTCCTGGTGCGACCAGCTGTAGCCGAACGATTTGGAACGGGAGAAGCCCATGTGGCTGCCGTTCGGGTTCACCGGTAAGCCGCCCCAGTTGATGTTGTTATTGTCGTTCTGATCGGATGCACCCACGGTCAGGGTGGTGCTGTCGGTCAGGTCAAACTCGGTGACGCCGTAGAACACGCCGCGCTCACGCCCTGCGTAATCCTGATAGCTGTCCTTGTCGTGGTAGGCACCCACAAAACGGCCACGCACGCTGCCGCTGTCAGTAACCGGGCCGGACACATCCAACTCACTGCGATAGTTGTCCCAACTGCCGGCACTGCCGGTGATACTGGCCTGGAACTCTTTGGTGGGACGCTTGCGCACCATGTTGATGGCTGCCGACGGGTTGCCGGCGCCTTGCATCATGCCGGTGGCGCCACGGACTACTTCGACACGGTCGTAAGGCGCAAGATCGGCGGTGGCGACCCAGTCGGCGTTGTAAGTGGTCGGCAGGCCATCGAACATAATATTGGTGATAGGAAAGCCGCGGGCGAAAAACTCGCTGTTGGCCGGGCGCGCAGCCGACATTCGTAGCCCCGGGGTGGCCTGGACGACATCATCGAGACTGCGCATGGCCTGGTCATCCATGCGCTGGCGCGTAATCACCGTCACGGATTGCGGGGTCTCGCGCAGGGACAGCGGCAATTTTGTTGCAGTCTGCATGACCCCAGTGGTGTAGGAACCACTGTTCTCAGTGGCTGCCCCGAGGCTCAGGCCGCTGATGGTGGTAGCGCCCAACTCGAGTGCATCACTGTCGCGGGTGCGCGCGACCAGCAAATAGTTGCCACTGGCAGTCCGAATAGCCGCCAGGCCACTGTCGACGAGCAGGCGGTTGAGGCCTTCGTGTACGCCATAATCACCACGCAGCGCCGGCGCGCGTTTGCCTTGCACCAACGCCGGATCAAAGGGAAGGCTGATACCGGCAACCTGTGCAAAGCGATTGAGCGAGTCGTCCAGCGGCCCGCCCGCCAAATCGTAATGACGGCGGTCGACGTTTTCTGCCTGCACCGCAAAACTGGCCAGGGGCAGGCTGGTCACACCGGCCAGCAAAACACTACGCAGGGTAAGCGCAAGCGCACTGCGCTGGAGCGGCTGAGGGAAAGTAAAGGCAGAGGACATGGACGCTGAGCTCCTTTCGAATGACTGAATGTATTTCCTGTCTGTCGAAGGGCTCGGAGAAACCCGTAAACGTTTTTGAGATTTTTTCTCATCGCGTTTAACGGGCAACGATGCGGGTCCAGAGCGGGGTAAAACGTTCAACACGTACGGGCAACGAATCGCTCAATGCACTCAGGGCCCGGTCAATGTCATCAAGCTGGAATACGCCGGATACTTCCAGTTGCGCAATATCCGGATCACAGCGCAGCCAGCCGTGACGATAACGCGCCAGTTCGGCGGCAAGGTCGCGCAGCAGCATGCGTTTGGCCACCAACTGGCCACGTGTCCACGCACTGGCGTTAATGCTGCTTACGTCGACACGGTGACTGCCGTTGGCATCGATCACATATTCCTCGGCGGCAGCGATCAAGACCGGCTCACCTTGGCCATGAATAGCCACCACACCGTCTTCTACACGCACTCGCGTGCCCTGATAGTCGTCACGCACGGCGAAAGCGGTTCCGATGGCCTGCAAACGTGCGTGCGGGGTGCTGACCCAGAAGCTGCGGCGCCCGTCCGGCGCGGCGTTGTCCTTGCCGGTATCGATGAAAATTTCGCCACGGCGCAGTCCGATCAGTCGGTGCTGGGCAGTGAATTGAACGTCCACCACACTGGCGGTGTTCAATTGCAGGCGGGTGCCATCATTGAGCATGAACTGGCGTCGCTCGCCGACCCCGGTGGCATAGTCCGCTCCCCAGGGTACCCACGTGCTTTCGCGCAGCGACCAGCCGCCCACACCGCTGACCACAAGCCCCATCCCCAGCAACTTGATCGCGTGGCGCCGGCTGTGGCGACCACTGTTCAGGCTTTGTAGGGTATCCAGCGCTACTGTGCCGGGTAAAGCGGCCAAGCCCTGGAAAGCCGCGTCGCTTTTGCGCAATGCTTGCCAGGCGGCTTCATGCATCACATCGGCTTGACGCCAGCATTGGCAGGCCTCCAGCATCTCGGGATTCGAGCCACCGGACTCGATCCTGACCAGCCAACCGATGGCCTGGTCGAGCACAGCGTCTGGAAGTTCGGGAAGAGAGTGAAGGCTCATCGTTGGGCCAGGTAGCAGTGGCGGATGGCGCTGGCCATGTACTTTTCTACCGAGCTGAGACTGACGGCCAGGCGCTCAGCGATTTCCTTGTAGCTGAGGCCCTCGAGGCGCGACATCAGGAAGGCCATGCGCACCTTGGGGAGGAGGCCATTGAGTAATGCATCTACGCGAGACAGTGTTTCCAACAGAATCAATTGCGACTCGGGCGATGGCACCTCGGCTTCCGGCAGGTGCGCAATGGCTTGCAGGTAGGCTCGCTCGATCCGCTGCCTGCGAACCCGATCCACCAGTACGCCACGCGCCACGGTACTTAACCAGGCACGAGGCTGGCGCAGTTCCTGCAATTGTTCCGGCTTGCCGAGGATCTGCACAAAGATATCGTGGGCCAGGTCGGCAGCGTGGTCGCCATGGCGCATTCGCTTGCGCAACCAACCCAGCAGCCACGCGTGATGATTGACATACAAGGTGCGAACATCGACGTGAGGCACTGGGGGAGTGGATGACGACGACACGGAAAGCCTCGGCCTGATAGATAGATGCATTTGAGAACTGATCTCATCCTAGTATCGGCGAGTTGCAGCCATCAAGTAAAGAATGCGTTTATCCCCGTCTTTCCGAGACTGCGCCGATATCAATGCCGCTGGCCCTATCCAGCCTTGTAGCTGACTCCTGCACCCGGGTCTTTTTTTTCGACCAAAGAACAGTGATCATCGCCCTCCCCCCAAAAAACAGAGGCACCGAAACCATGGAATTGACGCTGGAAGCGGTTGCGCTCTTTGCACTGAAACTGGTGCACGAGACGGACGGCGGCAGCCCGGTTTTGCGGGATGACCTGGTGATGGATGGGTATGAGCGCGAAGTGTTTGGGCTGCTGGTGCGCCAGGGAAACCTGGCGGCTATTCAATCCAAGATAGCGGACTGTGTTGACCAGGCACTTGAGGCATTGGGCGGCGCCAATACGGTGATGGGTCGCGAACTGCAACGGTTGGCGGCTGATGTGCAAAGCGTGGGTCAGCTTGATGAACTGCCGGCACCGCTGAATGCCCTCAAGGATTACCTTAAGGACATCCAATAAAGCAACCTAGCGCCGCCCTTCAACCGCCATCCGCACCGCCAGCCCCATCAGCACCGAGCCCATCAGCCAGCGCTGCACCACCTGCCAACCCGGCCGGGTGACGAAAAACACCGCGATGGAGCCCGCCATCGTGGCAATCACCGCGTTGACGCTCACGCTGATGAAGATCTGCGTAAAGCCCAGCACCAAGGATTGCGCCAGCACACTGCCATGGCCGTTCGGATCGATGAACTGCGGCAGCAGCGAGAGATACATCACCGCCACCTTGGGGTTCAGCAGGTTGGTCACCAGGCCCATGGTGAACAGCTTGCGCGGGCTGTCCTGGGGCAGGCTCTGCACTTGGAACGGCGAACGACCACCCGGTTTGATCGCCTGCCACGCCAGGTAAACCAGGTAAAGCGCACCGCCGAAGCGCAAGGCGTCGTAGGCAAAAGGCACTGCCATCACCAAGGCCGTTATCCCCAATGCCGCGCACAACATGTACACCACAAACCCCAGCGCCACGCCGCCCAGCGAGATAAACCCCGCCGTTCGTCCCTGGCAGATCGACCGAGAAATCAGGTAAATCATGTTCGGGCCGGGCGTCAGCACCATGCCGAGTGAAATCAGCGCATAGGCCAGCCAGCTGGACAGTTCAGGCATTCTTCGGCTCCTGGGGTATTGTTCTGTCGACGTGAAACATTTGGCCAACGTTGCAGGGTTGGACGCCATGGTAGGGCGTTCAAAATGCGCGCGTTAGATACAGATCCGCGAGCAAAACGTCATACACCCACGGCACTACTTATCTAAGGACCGGCCCATGATCGACTTCAACAACAAAGGTTTCTTCAAGCTCAAGCAAAACAACGAATACGCCGAACGCGTCTCGGCCCTGCTGCTCGACGGTGAAGAAGTGATCGACGCCTACAAGGCCATGCGCGACGGCGTGGTGTTCACCACCAAGCGGATTATTGCGGTCAACGTGCAGGGGATTACCGGCAGCAAGAAGGACTTCACGTCGCTGCCGTACAAAAACATCGTCGCGTATTCGGTGGAGACATCCGGGACGTTTGACCTGGATTCGGAGTTGGAGATTTACTTTTCGTCGCTGGGGAAAGTGAGGTTTGAGTTCACGGGGAAGACGTCGATTGTGGAAATCTCGCGGTTGATTTCCAAGCATCTGCTGGGCTGATCCGCGACAAAAAAAGACCTTGGCGTCCCAAGGTCTTCTTCATTGCTCACGCCAAGGAAGGCAGCTACGCAGTGGTGGGCCTGCTGGCGCGCTGCAAAATCAACAAGCCCTGAGTGCATCGGTCACTGAATAACGTGTTCGACCGCCAGTATTACAGCGGGTATGGGCGATACAACAGCTGCTTCAGCGGTGACCCACGCCATCTGATGGTGGGGCTCAAGTATCAGTGCCGAGGGCCGCTGGTAAGCCGCTGAACTTTCCCACGCAACTCATCGAACAAAGCGCATATCTGGCGCTGATTCGCCTCCGTAGGCTCACTACCTCGCACAAGGAAGTGAGCCGCTCATGTCAGAACGCTTTTATCCCCCCACCGAAGCAGAGCAACTCAAACAGCGCATCCTGATTCCGCAGCCATTGCGTGTGCCGTATTCACCGACGGTTGATTTTTTCGAGCCAACCCCTGCCCCGGTACCCACGCTGGCCAAACCTTGCGGCTGCGTTTTCATCAAGCCCTGCCAACTGCCTGACGGCGTCACCCATTACTTCAACCCTGCGGGGTATGTCCCGTTGGAGTTGGTCAAGGAGTATGGCCATTTAAGCCTGCTGGGTGGGCGTGAGGTGGACAGCCGGGGCGCAGTTGCCTTGCGCAAGATCAGCGGCAGCACATTGCCCGTTGGCCTCGGGCAGTTGGCGTTGCGTTCGGCGGTTTTGGAGTCGGCGGCCACTGCCGTCGGGTCCGTCGCCGGAGGCTTGTTGACGGGGTTGGTGGCGCTGGCCTGGCCGTCGGAGCTGGGTGATAGCGCGCTCTACAGCGAGGAGCAGTTGCGTTCGATGCAGCGGGCGCGGTCGCAGATGCGGTTGCATATTGAGCAACGCGAGGACGGTACGCTCAAGGGGTATGGGTTTTACACGGGTAACCATGCCGATTGGCAGATGATTGATGTCGTGCAGTTTCAAACCCGTGGCGATCAGTTTGTGGCGGACTTGGACGAGGGCGTGGAGCTGATCTGGACGCCCGCCGTTGATCCAAGTGACACGCTGGGTATTCCAGCCTTGGAGGCTGCGCCGCAAGCGCCGGTAATCTGGATTTATCCGCCGACCGAAAAGGCCGCACAGATTCTGGTGAACCCGATTTATCCGCCGGAGTATCGGGATTTTATTCTGGTGTTCCCGGTGGAGTCGGGGGTTCGGCCGCTGTATGTGGTGGTAAACCAGCCAAGGAAAGGGCTCAGAAACCCACACCATGATTACTTCTCTCCACCCGAAACGGAGGACATAACAGGCTTTCCCGGTCTGATTCCCCAAAAGCCTTTAACACCGAGAAAAGGCGGAGCCGGCTTACGTGAACGTTGGAAAGACGCAAAAGGAAGAAAAATATTTGAGTGGGATTCTAAAAAAGGCGAGCTGGAAGTCTATCGAAATAGCGATTTAACACACCTCGGCGCATTTGATCCTTACACCGCCGAGCGTCGCGGACCGGCGGACCCGAAACGTCGTATTTACAGATAAAAAGGAACTCGGAAAATGCTAATGAAAATCAGACTGCGATGGTACGAAAAACACAGCAATGACTTGAAGGCGGATGAGTATTCAGCGGATATCGCAGATCCAGACAGTGTTTTTGAAGCATTAGGTTTAGGCGAAGAAACCGCGATCTACGCCGACGTATTCAACGTTCAACCTAACTGGGTAACGATTATTCAGCCGTACTTCCAGCACATGATCGAACCCGACCGCTTCGACTACCAAATTTCCTTCCGGTACCAAGGCGCCTGGCCACCGCCCCCAAAGCAACGCCAAAAGGCGTCCTAATGCGATGAAACCCACACTGCAAAAGCTCCTCCTCTACCGCTCAGTCAACACCCGAACCCACGGCGTGCGCCACGGCAGTTGTCGCGCCTACCGGTACGAGCGGCACACTAAAAGCGAAAAAGACAAACGATCAAACCGCGGTTCGATGCACAGCCATCAACGACACGGGTTTGACTACACGCCGCTGTTCCGGTTTCTCCTATCCAAAGTGGGCCACCCGTGGGATGAGGTTTTCAGCGAAGCCAAAGCCCGCTTGGATCGCCCAGAGCCCATCTTCTGGATGGTTGCGATGCATGAAAGCGACAAGGAGGAGTCCGTGAGAACGGATGAAAACAGCTACTACAGCGGCTTGTGGGTCGACGAAGCGGGCCTGGTGCAAAAGGTCAATCCAATGCTGACGCCCGAGCAGATGGGGCCCTTCTCCGACTACGACACCCACACCTTCAACGGTGTGGTATTCGCACAGTCTTCAGCACGCAAACGGTGGGCAAAACCCACCGTTTAATCAACTCCGCTTAGCCCTCTTTCACCTCACTCCCTTCCCCTCCAATCAACACCCGATTCGCCGGATCCGTAATATCAAACACCTGCTGGGCACACGCCGCACTATTGAGCCTGAACTGGAACTCAACCAGATACACCTTGGCCTTTTCCGGGCTGAACGTGCTCATCACCGGGCCGCAGCTGTAGTAAGCGCCGTTGCCCTGGCTTCTCGCTGAACTGGAGACGGTGAGTTTCTTGCCTGGATCCGCTTGGAGTTCCAGCTGCGGAAAACGCTTGAACCCGGCGCTGGCGACGGTCTGGTTGAGCTTGGCGATCCAGTTGAAGACTTTGCCTTCGCCGGTGTCCATGACGGTGCCGAGGGTTTCCAGGCGCTGGTCGGGGTCGCCTTCGCGGCGCACGGCGAATTCGACAGGGTTGGTGCCACCGCTGGCCTTCATGATGACCTTGGCATGATCCGCATCCACGGCCACGGTTTTCTGGCGCAGTTGGATACCGTCCTTGAGCAGGCTGGGCGATGAGTCGCGTTGGTTGGATTGGCAGGCGCCCAAGGCCAGGGCGAGGGAGAGCAGCGCGATTCGCTTCACGGGAGGATGTCCTTATCAAGGTGAGAGTGAGTGATGACTGGACCCGAGTTTAAACGGATTGTTCCGCACTGAAACGGCGAGCCGTCACACTTCGGGAAGGCGGCGATGCAAATGCGCAGGTCTGGCAGGCATACCGAGGTGATCCTTTCGCAGCCTCGCTAAAGCTCGACAACTCCCACAGGGGATTGGCGGTGTCACCCTTATTTCAATCCCCTGTGTGATCACAATATCCGACGCGATGAAGCTCACCTGTGGGAGTTGTCGAGCCTTAGCGAGGCTGCGAAAGCGGTGCATCAGCGCACGCTGAACACCAGCCGCGCACATAACCCGCCTTGCTCCAGGTTATGCAACGCCAGGCGGCAGCCGATCTTGCCGACGATCATCTCGACAATCGCCAATCCCAGCCCCGCGCCGTTGGCATTGCCGCGGCTGTAAAAGCGTTCGAACAGGCGCGCCAACTCCGCCTCGTCGATCCCTGGCCCCTCATCCTCCACGCTCAGGCAATCGGCGCCAATCACCACTTTTACTTCGCTGCCCGCGGGGGAAAAGTTCAGCGCGTTGGTCACCAGGTTTTGCAGGGCGATGGCCAGTGCCACCGGCTCGGTTTCGACCCAGCACTCTTCATTGCCTTCGAGCACCAGTTCCACGCCGCGCTCCATGGCCAGCGGGGTCAGTTCGGCGAGTTCTTCGCGCACCAGTTCGGTGAGTTGCACGGGGATGCGCTTGGGGTTGTTCAGCTGCGGTTCGATGCGCGCCATGGTCAGCAGCTGGCTGCCAATACGGGTGGCGCGGTCGACGCCATTGACCAGGAAATCCAGGGCCTCGCGCTGTTGCTCCGGGGTCGCGGCGCTTTGCGCGTTCTGGGCGTGGATACGCAGGATCGCCAAGGGTGTACGCAGTTCATGGGCGGCATCGGCGATGAAGCGGCGCTCGCGCTCGAGCAGGTCGTCCACTTGGACCAGCAGTCGGTTGAGTGCGGTTTGCATGGGCTCAAGGTCAGTCGGCAGGGGCTTGAGGTGCAGCGGTTGCAAGGTGTCGGTATTGCGTCCACGAATCGACAAGACCATCGCACGCAGCGGTTTCAGGCCCCAGCCGATCACCAGCCAGATCAACAACGTCAGCAGCGGCACGCCGATCAATGTGGGCCACAGCGTGTGGCGCACGATGCGCTGGATCAGGTCCTGGCGAATGTCGTCGCGCTCGCCCACCCAGATCAGCAAGCCCTGTTGCGGATCGGCGAGCAGGAAAGCGCACCAGTCGTTGCCGTTGTCGAGGATGTCGTGGGAGCCGAATGTGGTCGGCGGCGCTGCAAGGATCGGCGCTTCGGCGGAGCGCACCAGCAACTGGCCGTCAGTGCGCCATACCTGGAAGGTCAACCGGGTTTCATAAGGATGGGCGACGCCCTCCACGCCGACCCGGCTCATGGCCTGGTCAAATGCCTCGTACAACCGGTCCCAGTCCGCTTCGCCGGGATCGCGCTGGCGCAAGACACCTTGCAGCAGGCGCGCACTCTGGGCGAGCTGGGCGTCGTAGACTTCTTCGATTTCGTGGTGGCTGTCGCGCAATACCAGCCAACTGATCAGGGCGTCACCCGCCAATATCAGCAGCAAGACGGGGATGAGGATGCGCGCGCGAACCGAGCTCATGGTTTGAGCACCAGCACATAGCCGACACCGCGCACAGTGCGGATCAGTTCGATGGAGAGCTTTTTACGCAGGTTGTGAATCAGCACTTCCAGGGTGTTGCTCTCGACGCGGTCCTGCCAGCCATACAACGCGCGGGACAGCCGCTCGCGCGTCACCACCTTGCCGGGTCGCACCATCAGTTGGTGCAGCAGTTGGTATTCCATCGGTGTGACGATGATGTCTTCGTCCAGGTAGCGCACTTGCTGGGTGGCCGGGTCGAGGTGAATGCCAGCATGCTCCAGCATCGGTTGCGCACGCCCCTGGCTGCGGCGCAACAGGGCACGCACGCGGGCCTTGAGTTCTTCTACGTCGAAGGGTTTGACCAGGTAGTCGTCGGCGCCGGCGTCCAGCCCGGCGATGCGTTCGGCGGTGCCGTCGCGGGCGGTGAGTATCAGCACCGGCACGTCATGCTGCTCGGCGCGCAGTTGCTGCAACAGGTCGAGGCCGTCGAGGCGCGGCAGGCCGAGGTCGAGCAGCAGCAAATCGAAGTTCTCCGTGCGCAGCGCATGCAGGGCCGCGACGCCATCCTGCAGCCAATCGAGGGTATAGCCCTCGGCGCCCAACGCCACCCGAATCCCCTGGCCGAGGGCACGATCATCTTCGACAAGGAGCAGGCGCATAGCAGAATCTCTGTAGGAATCGGCGGCATCATGCCGGGTTATGACACGGGGCATTTCGGCAAAGATGTTACGGCTCGTTGCCAACTAAGGTTGCGCTAAGGTTGGTTTTGCACTGTGAAACCTCCCACTTCTGCTGAGAGCTTTTCCATGCGCAAAATTCTCCTGCTGTCCCTGATTATCGCCAGCCCCCTGGCCATCGCCGGCCCGCAGTGCACCACCGCCGAGCGCTCGCAATGGCAAGACGAGAAAGCCTTCCAGGACAAGCTCAAGGCCGAAGGCTACACAATCAGCAAGTTCAAGGTCACCGACGGCAACTGCTACGAGATCTACGGTTTCGACAAAGACAAGCGCAAAGTCGAGATCTACCACGACCCGGTCACCGGCAAAGCCGTGAAGACTGAGATCAAAGGCTGATGCCAGGCGAATCCCTGCGCCTGTGGGACCCGTTGGTGAGGCTGTTTCATGTGTCGATCGCCGGGGTCTTTGTCGCCAATTACTTCTTCAATGAAGCGGGCGATGACTGGCATGTCTGGCTGGGCTACTACGCCATGGCCTGGCTGCTGGTACGGCTGGTGTGGGGATTTGTCGGACCGCGCAGTGCGCGTTGGGCGGACTTTTGGCCTACGCCGAAACGACTGGGTGCCCACGCGCGCTCGCTGCTCAACCGCCGCCCGCTGCACCGGTTGGGCCATTCGCCCATTGGTGCGCTGGTGATGCTGTTGATGTTGCTGGCCTTGCTGACTCTGGGCGTCAGCGGCTTCCTGATGCAGGAAGTCGATGCGCTATGGGGCGCCGATTGGCCCCAGCAAATCCACGAGACCGCCGCCAATGTGCTTCTTGGCCTGGTCTGCGTGCATGTGCTGGCCGCGCTGTTTGAAAGTATCCAGGTGCGGGACAACCTGCCGTTATCGATGCTCACCGGTCGCAGGAAGCGCCTGCCGGATGAGCGTGCGCAGTAATCCTTTTGCCGACAGGTTCCCTATGCGCTCCGCCTTATTGATTTGCAGCCTGCTGGCCGTATTCTTCGCGGCCTGGCAAAGCCATCCGCCCCATGTGCTCGCACCGTTTGCCGAGACCAGCCCGAACCCCGCAAAAGTGGCGGCGCCGGCGCAATACACCAGCCGCTTCGTGTCCACCCAACTCACTGACTTTGTGCATTCCTCGTCCGTCACCGCCCTGCCCGGCGGCGATTTGATGGCAGTGTGGTTTGCCGGCTCACGCGAAGGCGCGGCCGATGTGCAGGTGCGCACCGCGCGCTTTGATGCGCGCAGCGGCGAATGGGGCGCCGAGCAGGTGCTGGCCACGCGGGAAAGCACTCGCGACGGCACCCAGCGCTATATCCGCAAGCTGGGCAACCCGGTCATCGCTCTCGGGCCGGATAAACGCCTGTGGATGTTTTACGTATCGGTGTCAGTCGGTGGCTGGGCCGCCAGTGCGATCAATCTGATGGTCTCGGAGGACTTCGGCGCCAGTTGGTCGGCGCCAAGGCAGTTGGTGACCTCACCGTTCTTCAATATCAGCACCCTGGTGCGCGCCGCCCCGGTGTTCCATGCCGACGGCTCGATCGGTCTGCCGGTGTACCACGAGTTCATGGGCAAGTTTGCCGAGTACCTGTACTTGAGTGCCGATGGCGCAGTGATCGACAAATTTCGCATCAGTCGCGGCAAACACTCGCTGCAACCGACCATCGTGCCGCTGGACGGCAAGCGCGCCGTGGCGATGTTGCGCTACGCCGGCGACACCCATCACCGGGTCCTGGCCAGCCGCACCGAAGACGCCGGCCAGACCTGGAGCGAGCCGTACCCGCTGGAGCCGGCCAATCCAAACTCGTCGCTGGCTGCGGTGGGCACGGTGGACGATGGGTTGCTGGTGGCCCTGAACGACCTGGAGGATGGCCGTTTCAAACTCAGCCTCTACGGCACCGACGCCCAGCTCAGCCAATGGCGCACCGTGGTGCAACTGGATGAGTCGCCAGACCCGCTCGGCCAACCGTTCTCCCCCGAAGCCTATAAGGCGATCATCGGCGAAGGCTTCCGCGCCTCCAGCGGCGCCCGGCGCCTGCCGCTGGAGCAGCGCTTTCTCAGCAACCTCGACTACCGCGTGTGCAAACCCCAAGGCTGCGATTTCGAATACGAATACCCGTACTTCAGCCGTAGCCCGGACGGCATGTACCACCTGGTGTACTCGTGGAATAACACCTTTATCAAACATGTCAGCTTCAACGAAGCCTGGCTGGCGGAGCGTCTCTGATGGTTTCGATGTGGCAGGCGCATTTGAGTTTTGTACTGCTGGGCTTTGTGTTGCTGTGCGCGCTGCGCTTCACCGCACCCTGGCGTCCGTGGCTGCTGCCGGTGCTGGTGGCGGTGAGTTTTATCCCTATCAACGAGCTGCCGCTGGCGGCGTACGTGCGCAGTTTTACCGATGACCTGGCGATCAGCACCCTGGTGTTGTTGGCGTGGGTGGGCTTGAGTCGCGTGGGCGTGGTACAGCCGCTCAACCGGCAGCACCACGTGCAAATGTTGCTGCTGTTTGGCTTGCTGAGCCTGGTGCTGTACCCGGCCACGCTGGGCCTGACGTATTTCGATCCCTACCGCTGGGGCTTCAATCCGCGGCCGATGATTGTGCTGGTGGGCGCGGCCGCGCTGTTGATGCTGTGGCTGCGCAATGCGCTGGCGGTGTGGATGCTGGCGGTGGGCACCCTGGCGTTCGCGCTGCGGCTCAAGGCTTCGGAAAACTACTGGGACTATCTGGTGGATCCGCTCTTGGCGGGCTACTGCGTCGTGGCTGGATTAATGCAACTCAACCTGTGGGAGCGGGCGTGCTCGCGAATGCGCAGTGTCAGGCAGCATCTCTGGCACTGAACCACCGCGTTCGCGAGCACGCCCACTCCCACATTTGATCTGTGGTGTTGTTGAGAAGAGGGAAGATAATGGGTGCGTTGCAATCACGCCGCCTGCGCTACGGCGTGGGCGCGATTGGATTGGTATTTGCGTTGCTGGCCGCCTTGCGGCTGATATTCGTGCTGGCGTTTTCGGGCCTCGCCCTGGACACCCCGGCGTTGCTGGAAACCGTTGGCATCGGCCTGCGGTTCGACCTGCGCCTGGCGGTGCTGTTGCTGCTGCCGCTGGCGGTGCTGGCCTGGCTGCCGCGCTGGAACCTCACCACCCTGCCGGCCCTGCGCTGGCTGGCGCGGGGTTACCTGGTGATCGCACTGGCCGGGGTCGGCCTGGTGTACATCATCGACTTCGGCCACTACGCCTACCTGGGCGTGCGCATCAACGCGACGGTGTTGCGTTACCTGCAAGACGCGCAGATTTCACAACAGATGGTGTGGGAAACCTACCCGGTGCTGTGGATAACCGCCTGCTGGCTCGCGGCGGTAGCACTGTGGGTGTGGGCGTTGATCTGCCTGGAGCGGCTGACCCTGGATCGCCAGCCCACGCCCACGCGCAAATGGGCGCTGGCCTCGGTCTCGGTGATCGGCCTGGTCGCCGTGCTGCTGGCCCTGCTCGGCCGCGTCGCCAACCTCAACCTGGAGAACCCGGTGCCGCTGCGCTGGAGCGATGCGTTCTTTTCCGGCAACAGCCAGGTGGCAGCCGTGGGCCTGAACCCGGTGCTGTTTTTGTATGACACGCTCAAGGTCGGCCAGTCACAGTTCGATGAAGCCCAGGTGCGCGAACATTACCCGCAAGTCGCCACGTACCTTGGTGTTGACCAGCCGGATGCGCAGCAACTGAACTTCATCCGCGAGCAACCCGTGCAGCCGTATCGACTGGCCGGCGAGCGTGCACCTAACGTGATCTTCGTGATGCTCGAATCCCTCGGCACCAGTGCCGTGGGAGCCTACGGCAACCCGCTCAACCCGACGCCGAACCTGGACCAGTTGGCCACGCAAAGCTGGTTCTTCAAGCACTTCTATGTGCCCGTCACCGGCACCGCCAAGACCGTGTGGGCGAGCATCACCGGCGTGCCGGATGTGACCCGCCAGGAAACGGCCACCCGCAACCCGCTGATCACGCGCCAACACACTGTGATCAACGCGTTCCAGGGCTACCAGAAGTTCTACCTGATCGGCGGCAATGCCGGTTGGGCGAATATCAACGCGCTGATCCGCCAGAGCATCGACGGCGTGCAACTCTATGACGAAAGCCACTGGCGTTCGCCGCGGGTGGACGTGTGGGGCATCTCCGACCTGGACCTGTTCAAGGAAGGCGACCAGCTGTTGCGCAGCGTGCCCCAGGACCAGCCGTTCTTTGCCTACGTGCAAACCTCCGGCAACCATCGGCCGTTCACCATTCCCCGCCTCAACGACGGTTTCCAGGTCAAGGACGTGACCCTGGAACAGGTGCAGGCCGCCGGTTCGCGCAGCGTCGAGCAATACAATGCGGTGCGCCTGCTGGACTACAACATCGGTCGCTTGATGGAAATCGCCAAGGCCGGTGGTTGGTACGACAACAGCATTTTCGTGTTCTTCGGCGACCACAACACGCGCATCAGCCAGATCCCACACATGGCCCCGGCCTTCGAACAACTGGGCCTGGAAAGCAACAACGTGCCGCTGCTGATCCACGCCCCCGGCCTGCAACCGCGCGTCATAGAAGAGGCGGTGGGCCTGGCGGACCTGCTGCCGACGGTGGCCGGCATGGCGGGCATACCCTTTCGCAACGGCGCGATGGGCCGGGACATCCAGCAACCGGCGCCGGAGGGCGAGCGCGTGGTGCCGCTGGTCTTGCAGGAGGGCACGTTCCCGATCATCGGCGGCGTGACCAAGGACTTTTTACTGCAGATGCAGCATGACGGCAGCTCACCGACCCTGCATGACCTGGCCTCACCCACTCCGCGCGAGGACGTCGCCGCGCAGCATCCCCAGGAGTTTCAACGCCTGCGGACGCTCACGCAGGGGCTGCATGAGAGCGCGCGGTTGATGCTGTTCCGGAATGTGCGGGAGTGACTATTTATCCTGGAAGGTTTCCAGGTAGGCGAGGATGTTCTCGATTTTTTCCGGGTCGCTGATGCCCCAGAAGATCATCCGCGTGCCACTCACCACCTTCTTCGGTGCCTCGATGTAGGCGGCGAGCTTGTCGCGGGTCCAGACCACGCCGGAGTTCTTCATCGCGTCGGAGTACTGGTAATCGGTGGTGGTGCCGGCGGGTCGGCCGATGATGCCGTTGAGTTCCGGCCCGAAGCCACCGCGCGCACCTTCGCCTATGCTGTGGCAGCCGCCGCAGGTCTTGCTGAAGAGCTTGCCACCCGCCTCGGCATCGCCTGCGGCAAGGGCCGAGCCGCTGTTGAGGATCAGGGCGAGGATGAACAAGGCGTACTTCATGGTGGACTCCACAGCGGGTGATAACGGCAATTATGCCTGTTTGTCAGGAGCGCATGCCCATCCAGATCACCGCTTCGGTCCAGGCCGTGACCACCGGCGCCAGCGCACGGAACCATGGGTCCTGCGCATCAATCTGCGCGGCCGAGTGGTCGTGGTGGTGCTGTTCCTCGTCGACAATCGAGGCAATGGCGGCCACGGCCAGCGGATCAATGTCACGCAGCGTGTGCAGTTGGTGCGCCAGGTGCTTGAGCACGACACTTTCAACGGCGACCGTCGTGGCGACAATAGCCTTGCGCCCGCAGACGCCGGTGATCAACCCCAACGCCAGCCCGCCCAGCCCACACAGCCAGTAACTGCGGCAGCGACGATAGCCGCGCCGCTGCAACTCGGCCTGGAACACCGCGCGGTGGCGACGCTCGTGAGAAAGAAACGCTTGCAACTCGGCCACCATGCCGGGCGCGAACACGCGGGCCATGAACAATTGGCCGCTGTAGATACAGATCGCGCCATGCTCGCCGGCGTGGTCGACTTTGATCATGCGGTTGCCCAGGTCCGGGTCGATCAAGGAGGCGGCGGGAGCGTTCACGGTTGACGGCCTTGTGTGTGCGCCGGCGGGAGCCGGACCGGTCAGGATGGCAGAGCGCCGGTATCGTGCAGCACACCCACTCAAATGCGCAAGCCAGACCCTCCAAGTGACCACCCATCGCCTTATAAACATCCAATCGAACCTATCCGCGCCTGCCCCACTCCACCTTACTGGACCCTGATGGTGGAGTAAGGATCATGGCTCAGCCATCGATTTTAGTGCTGGAAGACGACGAGATCATTCGTTCGTTAATGGTGGATGTGCTGGAGGATTTCGGGGCGGTGGTAACGTCGTTTCCTTCGGCGGATGAGGGGATGATTTACCTGGAACGGGGCGATGATCCGGTGGACCTGATCGTCAGCGATGTGCAAATGCCGGGGCTACTCAATGGCTACGACCTGAGCCGGGTTGTCGCGCATCGGTGGCCGAGCGTGCCGGTGCTGCTGACGTCTGGCAATACCAAACTGGCCGAGCAGTTGGGCGGTTCCGTGCGGTTCCTGCCCAAGCCGTGGAGCACTGAGCATCTGCTGGAGTGTGTGCAAACCGCCTTGACCCAGCAGGGCTCGTCCTTGCATTGATAGCATGGCGATATCACCCGGACCGAACTTCACATGGGTCCGTGTGGTCATTGAAGAGCAGGGAGCGACTTTTCTGATCCGCTGGTCAGCCTTTTCGCCTTGTGCGTTCAGTTGATCGCCATGAGTTGTGTAGAATCGTCGCCCATTTCCAAGCGTCATTCATGGCCGAGAGGCCCACACTTCGAGCTCATTGAATGCATTCACCGGCCCATGACGTTAGTGCGCCCTCATTGCTGGAAGCGTTGCGTGAAGGCACCGGCCTGTTGCACGTGGCGCTGGAAAAACGCCTGCCGTTTTTCTCCGAGCGCCTGGATGCCAGCTGGTATCAGCGCCTGGTCCGGGCGTATTACGGTTTTTATGCGCCGATCGAAGCGGCGCTGTACGACCGAGATTTGATTCCCGTGGGCTACGACCAGGCATTGCGTGTGAAAACGCCGACCCTGGTGAGCGATCTTCACGCCCTCGGCGTGAGTGACACCGCTATCGACGCCCTGCCCCGCTGCGCCCATTTGCCCCGTCTCGACACGCCCGCCGCCTGCCTCGGTGCCCTCTATGTGCTGGAAGGCGCGACCTTGGGCGGCCAGGTACTGCGCCGCGAAATGGCCCAGCGCCTGGACGTGCATGCCGACAACGGCGGTGCGTTTCTCAATGTTTACGGTGCCGACACCGGTCGACGCTGGAGGGATTTCCTCGATTACCTGGGCCACATGCCGCTGGATGCCAAGGCCAGACAGCACGCGGTGGATGCGGCCCGTTCGACGTTCAGCTGCTTTGAGCAATGGCTCGACAGCCAGGAGGTACTGCTATGAAACCCGAAGATTTTGAAGAGCTGCTTGCCAACTGTGCCGACGAGCCGATCCGCTTCCCTGGTGCGATCCAGCCCCACGGCGTGCTGCTGACCTTCTCGGAGCCGGACCTGCGCATCATCCAGGTCAGCGCCAACGTCGCGGCCCTGTTCGGCCACGCACCCGAGGCACTGCTGGGCCAGCCGCTGCACACGCTGATCGGGGCCGAACACGCCCAGGCCGTGCAAACCGTGGCTGCGCAAAACAGCTTTTTCGATGCCCCGCCGCTGCATGTCAGCCTCAACGGCGCCGAGTTCGAAGGCCTGCTGCACCGCCATCAGGACGTGCTGGTGCTGGAGTTCGAACCGCGGCTCAAAGACTTCCGCCCACGCGCGCTGAATGGTCGCACCAGTGACCTGGGCAAAATGCTGCAACGTTTGCAGTCGGCGAAAACCCTGCAGGCGCTGTACGAAATCAGCGTGACCGAAATCCAGGCCATGACCGGTTACGACCGCGTGCTGATCTATCGCTTCGAAGACGAAGGCCACGGCCAGGTGATTGCCGAAGCGTCGGCACCGTCCATGGAGCTGTTCAACGGGCTGTTCTTCCCCGCGTCCGACATCCCCGAGCAGGCCCGCGAGCTGTACCGCACCAACTGGCTGCGCATCATCCCGAACGCGGCCTACGAGCCGGTGCCGTTGTTGCCCAAACTGCGCCCGGACACCGGCCAACCGCTGGACTTGAGCTTCGCCACCCTGCGCAGCGTGTCGCCGATTCACTGCCAGTACATGCAGAACATGGGCGTGTTGTCGTCCATGAGCATCTCGCTGATGAAGGGTGACAAGCTGTGGGGCCTGATCAGCTGCGGCAACCGCGAGCCACTGCTGGTGCCCAACGACCTGCGCACCGCCTGCCAGACCATCGGCCAAGTCTTGTCGTTGCAGATCAGCGCCATGGAAGCCCTGGACCTGAGCCGTCAGCGAGAAGAGAAAGTCGAGGCCCTGGCGCTGCTGGACCAGGCGATGAAAGCTTCGCAAGACAACGTATTCGACGGCCTCGCCCAACGCGGCCAGTTGCTGATGGACCTGACCCTCGCCGGCGGCGTGGCGATCATCGAAGACAAACAATTGCACCGCTACGGCAACTGCCCGGAACCGGCGCAGATCCGTGCCTTGCACAAGTGGCTGCAGGACAGCGGCGAGCCGGTATTTTCCAGCCATAACCTGGTGTCGGTGTACCCGCCGGCTGCCGAGTTCCAGCAGGTCGCCAGCGGCGTGTTGGCCATGAGCCTGCCCAAGCCGGTGGACAATGGCGTGATGTGGTTCCGCCCGGAGGTGAAGGAAAACATCAACTGGAGCGGCGACCCGAAAAAGCCCCTCGACCTGGAAAATTCCGACGCCGGCCTGCGCCTTCGCCCACGTACTTCATTTGAAATCTGGAAAGTCGAAATGGCCGGCATCTCCACCAAGTGGAGCCATGGCGACCGCTTCGCCGCCAACGACCTGCGCCGCTCGGCCCTGGAAAACGACCTGGCCCGCCAGGTACTGCGCGAGCAACAAGCCGTGCGCGCCCGCGATGAACTGGTGGCGGTGGTGTCCCACGACCTGCGTAACCCGATGACCGTAATCTCGATGCTGTGCGGCATGATGCAAAAGGCCTTCAGCTCCGATGGCCCACACACTTCACGGCGCATTTCCTCGGCCATCGACACCATGCAACAGGCCGCCGGGCGCATGAATGTGCTGCTGGAAGACTTGCTCGACACCTCGAAAATCGAGGCCGGGCGCTACGTGGTCAAGCCGGTGGCGCTGGATGTCAGCCAGATGTTCGAAGAGGCCTACTCCCTGCTTGCCCCGCTGGCGATGGAGAAAGGCATCGACCTGTCGTTCAACACCGAGCCCGGCCTGCAGATCAATGCCGACCCGGAGCGGCTGTTCCAGGTCCTGTCGAACCTGATTGGCAATGCCATCAAGTTCACCCCGCGCCAGGGCAATATCGGTATCAGCGCCATGAGCAATGGCGAGGAAATCGTGTTTTCGGTGCGTGACTCGGGCGAAGGCATTGCGCCGGAACAACTGCCCCACGTGTTCGATCGCTACTGGACCCAGGCGGAAAACAACCCCACCGGCAGCGGCCTGGGGCTGTACATCACCCAAGGTATCGTGCAGGCCCATGGCGGCAAGATCGTCGCCGAGAGTGAATTGGGGCGTGGCAGTGAGTTCCGCTTCACCGTGCCAAAGGTGATGGAAGAGTCGCATACCTGACACGCCTCCCACCTTGGCGCTCTGCCAGGGTCAGGGTGCCGCGCGGATTACTACAGCGCGTTACGTAACGGCGCCGCACAGAACTGCGCGGCGTTTGGGCTGCACGCCAGGGAGGCCGCGACTTCGCCCGAAGCGGGCGGCTGCGCCGAAGGCCGTGTCGATGATTTCCAGCCGCGATCCGTCACATGTTGCGGCGAGGCGTTTATAGCGCGGTTGCCGTCCCCCTCTGTAGGTTTGGCTCAGCTTCACTAAGCGGTGAGGCTTACCACTGACAGAGGACCACCTCCATGATAAGTACCCTCAATCACTCGTTGAACATGCCTATTGCATCTGTGGCTCAGCAGGATGAAGTCACGCGCTCTCGCAACAAGCGCAGCATCGAGCAGACCCACCAACACGCCTCCTCCATTGAGTCCAATGGCCCGGCCGCGAACGACAGGCGCAGGAGCACCGGCACCAGCACGCTGGACAGCCTGGGCGGCGGTCGACTGCTCTAACCGGGCATGTGAAGGGCTGTGCACGGCCCTTCATACCCTCGCCTTAACAAAACACTGACATTCAATGCGCTAGAGTTTTCGGCCGACCCCGCCTGGAGCCCTTCCCTGCATGCTGCCACCCGACACATTGCCCGCCGTACTCGCCGGCCCCCTGCTACGCCGCCTGGAACCCCAGCGGTTGGTGCTGTGGCTGATGGGCACCCGGGAGCTGGTACTGACCCTGACGCTGCACATCGCCGGGCAGACCCGCAGCATCGTGCTGGATCAGGGCCAATGCCAAACCGTTGCGGTGGGGCGTGACGCCGTCATCCACTTGATCGACGTGCCGCTGGATGACGCCTTGCCGCAGGATGAGGTCATTGGCTATGACCTGTTGATCGACAGCCTCGGCATCGCCGAGTGGGCGCCACACCTGCTGTATGCCGACGCCCAATACCCCAGTTTTGTGCTGCACAGCCGTATTCATCAGTTGGTCCATGGCTCGTGCCGCAAACCACACCATCACGCGGACGAAGGCCTGCTGTGCGTCGACCGTCTGCTGGCCGAAGCCCACCTGCCCGAGCAGCGCCCGGCCCTGCTGATGATGAGCGGCGACCAGGTGTACGCGGACGATGTCGCCGGGCCCATGCTGCGGGCGATCCATGGGTTGATCGCGCGCCTGGGCCTGTTCGATGAATACCTGGAAGGAGCGGTGATAGACGACAGCGCCAGCCTCTACGGGCATCGCGCCAGCTACTACCACCGTGCCGACCTGCTCCCGGCGCTGGACAGCAATGAAACCCTGCGCGAGCGATTTTTCGGCGGGGTGAAAAAACCGATATTCACCAGCAGCACCGCCGATAACCACTTGGTCACCTTCGCCGAAGTCATGGCGATGTACCTGCTGGTCTGGTCGCCCACGCCCTGGAACCTGCTCACGCTGGAGCCTCCCCGCTTGAGCGCCGAAGAACAGCAGCGCTTCGCCCGCGAGCAGGTACAGATCGAGCGCTTTCGCCAGGGCCTGCCGGGCGTCGCGCGGGTATTCGCCCACCTGTCCACGCTGATGATCTTTGACGATCACGACATCACCGACGACTGGAACCTCAGCGCCCAATGGGAAGAAACCGCCTACGGCCACCCCTTCTCCAAACGCATCATCGGCAATGCCCTGCTGGCCTATTTGCTGTGTCAGGGCTGGGGCAACCAGCCGGATGTCTTTGGTCCGCTGGTCAGCCAGGTCCAGGCGCTGACCACCCAGCCCCAGGCCAACCACCTGGACGCCAGCGCGCAGGATGCGTTGCTCGAGGCCCTGCTGAAATTCCAGCAATGGCACTACGTACTGCCCACCACGCCTGCGCTGGTAGTGCTGGACACCCGCACCCGTCGCTGGCGCAGTGAGTTCACCCTCAAGCAACCTTCCGGCCTGCTGGATTGGGAAGCCTTGAGCGAACTGCAGCAGGAACTGCTTGATCACCCCTCGGCCATCATCGTCTCGCCCGCGCCGATCTTTGGCGTCAAGCTGATCGAGACCGTGCAAAAAGTGTTCAGCTGGTGCGGCCACCCCTTGCTGGTGGACGCGGAAAACTGGATGGCCCATCGCGGCGCCGCCCAGGTGATCCTGAATATCTTCCGTCACTCACGGACACCGGGGAACTACGTGATCCTGTCGGGCGATGTGCACTATTCGTTCGTCTACGAAGTACTGATCCGTCATCGCAATGCCGGCCCGAAAATCTGGCAGATCACCAGCAGCGGCATCAAGAACGAATTCCCGCCGCGCCTGCTGGAATGGTTCGACCGGCTCAACCGCTGGCTCTACTCGCCCCGCTCGCCCCTCAACTGGTTCACCCGCCGCCGCACCATGCAGGTGGTCCCGCATATTCCGGAACATGCCGAAGCGGGCGAGCGGCTATGGAACTCGGCGGGGATCGGCCAGGTGTTTTTCAACGAACAGGGCCAACCTGAAGAGATTTACCAACACAACGCGGATGGGAAGGCCAGGACGAGAATGCTGGCCCCCAAGTAACTTTTCTTCATCGACAACAAGGCCGTCCAGCTCGGATGGCCACGAGGGGTGCCTGCGGTTCGAACGCTGGCGCGAAGCGCTGCGCATCGTCAAGGCGCGGGGAAATCGTCGGGCGCCCCAGATAGATAGCCTATTGCCATCCTGCCAAAGGCGTACATTCGCCCTATTCAAAGCACTCAAATCCCGTTGTACAGTAGCGCCAGCCACGGAGTACCGGCATCAATATCGGCAGGCCTTGGATGCCAGCCCAAGCAAGGATCGCGCAATGGACGATACTCCCGGCAACAGCCCACCGGGCACTGATTTCTCTCACTTCAACGCCGACATGCTGCACACCGTTCTGGAGTTGGTCAGCGACGGCATCTGGGATTGGAACGCCAATACCGGGTTCGTGTACCGCAACCCGGGTTGGTATGAAATGCTTGGCTACCCTCGACACGCCCTGGAAAACAGCGTGTTCACCTGGGAAAACGTGATCCATCCGGACGACTACCCCCAGGTGATGATGCTGTTTGATGACTATATCCAGCGTCGTGCCCCCTACTACCAGGCCGAATACCGTTGCCGCAAAAAAGATGGCAGCTACCTGTGGATCGAAGACCGTGGCTACGTGATTGCCCGCAACGCTGACGGTTCGGTGGCGCGGATGGTGGGCGCCCACCGTGATATCCATTCACGCAAAAGCTCCGTCGAGCAACTGGAACAGCGCAATCAATCCCTTGAAGTGCTGGTGGCCGAGCGCACGCGCGAGCTGTCACGGGTCAACCAGCAACTGCAATTGCAGCTGGATGAAAATCGCTCCCTCGCCGAACGCGACACCCTGACGCTGGTCGCCAACCGCTATCGCATGGAAAAAACCTTGCTGGAAGAATGCGAACGCGCCCAACGCTTTCGCCTGCCGCTGGCATTGATCGCGATGGATATCGATGACTTCAAGCCGATCAACGATCAGTACGGCCACAGCGCAGGCGACGAGACGCTGGTGCGGGTGGTCGAGCGTTTGAAAGGCTGTATACGCGCCGATGACCTGCTGGCTCGATGGGGCGGCGATGAGTTTATGGTACTGCTGCCCAACACGTCGCTGGAGACGGCCAAGGCAATCGCCGAAAGCATCTGCGAGGCGTTGAGGGATAACCCGGTGAGCAACGACTTCCACGTCACCCTCAGCGTAGGCGTGGCGGCGAGCCAATCGGGTGATACCCCCGCCGCCTTGATGGCACGTGCCGACCAGGCGTTGTATCGCGCTAAGGCGGCGGGGAAAGGTGGGGTCGCCGACTGACCCCCGGCGTTATCGCACCGGCGGCGCGTACTGGATACCGCCGTTGTTCCACAGCGCATTGAGCCCGCGCTTGATCTTCAACACGCTGCCCTGGCCGATATTGCGCTCGAACACTTCGCCGTAGTTGCCCACCTGCTTGACGATCTGCACGACCCAGTCCTTGCGCAGCTTGAGGTCCTTGCCGTACTCACCGTCGGCGCCCAGCAGCCGCGCGACATCCGGGTTCTTGCTGGTCTTGGCCTGTTCCTCGACGTTCTGCGAGGTGATGCCCATTTCCTCGGCATTGAGCATCGCGAACAGCGTCCACTTGACGATGCTGAACCACTCGTCATCGCCCTTGCGCACCAGTGGCCCCAGCGGTTCCTTGGAGATCACCTCCGGCAGCACCACGAACTCATCCGGGTGGGCCATTTTGATCCGCTGTGCATACAGTCCCGACTGGTCGGTGGTCAGCACATCACAACGCCCGGCCTCCAGGCCCTTGGCGCTCTCGTCGGCGGTGTCGAAGGTGATGGGCGTGTACTTCATGCCGTGGGTGCGGAAGTAGTCGGAGACGTTCAGTTCAGTGGTGGTGCCGGCCTGGATACACACGGTCGCGCCGTCCAGTTGACTGGCACCGGTCACTCCCAGTTTGTTGTTCACCAGAAAGCCGATGCCGTCGTAGTAGGTGATGCCCGTGAACACCAGGCCCATCGCCGAATCACGCGAGCTGGTCCAGGTGGTGTTGCGCGAGATCAGGTCGATTTCGCCGGACTGCAACGCGGTGAAGCGCTCCTTGGCGGTCAATTGGGTGAACTTCACTTTCGACGCATCGCCGAACACGGCCGCCGCCACGGCGTGGCACACGTCGACATCGAGGCCGGTCATCTTGCCCTTGCTGTCGGGCACGCCAAAACCGGGCAAGCCGTCGCTGACGCCGCATTGGATAAAGCCTTTTTTCTGGATCGCATCCAGGGTCGCCCCGGCGTGCGCAGTGCCGGCGAGGCCGAATACGGCGGTGGCGCCCAGTGTGGCCAACGTGGTTTTGAATCGGTTCATGCAAGGCGCTCCCTGTCATTCCTTATTATTCGGCGCTGCACAGCCCGCGCCGGTTTATAGTGCTGCCGGGCAGTATCCACGGCTTTACGGCGCTGCCACAAACGACCTTTAGGCAAAGGCTCCTTCCGATTTGGAATGAACTGCATGATTTCAAAACGCTTGACCCCTTCGATGACGGCCTTGCAATGCTTCGAAGCCGCCGCCCGCCACCTGAGTTTCACCCGCGCCGCCGAAGAGCTGCACCTGACCCAGAGTGCCGTCAGCAAGCAGGTGGCACAGTTGGAAGAGATGCTCTGCCACAATCTGTTCGAGCGGGTCCGCCAGCGCCTGTACTTGTCGCCGGCCGGGTCGTTGTACCTGGCCGAGGTGCACAAGATCCTCACCCAGGTGGACATCTCCAGCCGCTACATCCTCACCTACGGCGGTGAAACCGAGGTGCTGCGCATCGCCACCCAGCCGACCTTCGGCGATCGCTGGCTGGTGCCCAAGCTCAAGGACTTCGCGGCGAAACACCCGAATATCCACCTGGACGTGCGCAACGAACTGGAGCCCTTCGACGTGCTGCAGGCCAAGGCCGATATCGCGTTTTTCTTCGGCCAGGGCTCATGGCCGGGCGCGACCTGCATCGAGCTGTTTCGTGAAGCCGTGGTGCCGGTCTGTGCGCCGGGGTTTGTTGCCGAGGGCAGCGACGCGTCGTCGCGCCACACCTTGCTGCAATGCACCTCGCGCCCGGAAGCCTGGCACGAATGGTTCCTGGAACAAGGCCTGCACTCGCAGAACAGTTATCACGGGCCGCGTTTCGACACGTTCTACATGTGCATTCGCGCGGCGCAGTCGGGCTATGGCGTGGCGCTGGTGCCGCATTACCTGGTGGCCGAAGAACTTGCCCAAGGCAGCCTGACGATCCCATGGGACTACGCCATGCCCAGCAGCGGCGCGCACTTTATCGCGCATGCCGAACACGCCGGCGAGATCCCCAAAGTCAAAGCCTTCCTGAACTGGATGGTCGACTACGTGAGTGCACATCGCGACTTTTAATAATGACCCGGCGACTTTATTTCGTTTGCGGCCAGGGTGGGCGCACGGCTTAGATAAAAACACGTCCGCCATTGCCGAGTCCGAGATTCATGAGCCGCGAAACCATCAGCCAGTCGATTTCCATCGTCCACCCGATCAGCCTCAGCCACGGTAAAAACGCCGAAGTCTGGGACACTGCGGGCAAACGCTATATCGATTTTGTCGGCGGCATCGGCGTGCTCAACCTCGGCCATTGCCACCCGAGGGTCGTGGACGCGATTCGCGAACAGGCGACGAAACTGACCCACTACGCCTTCAACGCTGCGCCTCACGCGCCCTACATCGAGCTGATGGATCGCCTGACCGCGTTTATCCCGGTGGACTATCCGGTCAGCGGCATGCTCACCAACAGCGGCGCCGAAGCGGCGGAAAATGCCCTGAAGATCGTGCGCGGGGCCACCGGCCGCACGGCGGTGATCGCGTTCGACGGGGCCTTTCATGGCCGCACCCTCGCCACCTTGAACCTCAATGGCAAGGTCGCGCCCTACAAGCAAAAGGTCGGCGTCCTGCCCGGCCCGGTCTATCACCTGCCCTACCCCAGCGCCGACAACGGCGTGACCTGTGCCGAAGCGCTGAAGGCCATGGACCGCCTGTTCAGCGTGGAAATCGACATCGACGACGTCGCCTGTTTCATCCTCGAACCGGTGCAGGGCGAAGGCGGTTTCCTGGCCCTCGACATCGAGTTCGCCCAGGCGCTGCGGCGTTTCTGTGATGAAAAAAACATCCTGCTGATTGCCGATGAAATCCAGTCGGGCTTCGGGCGTACCGGCCAGCGCTTCGCCTTCTCGCGCCTGGGCATCGAACCGGATTTGATCCTGCTCGGCAAAAGCATCGCCGGCGGTGTACCGCTGGGGGCGGTGGTCGGGCGCAAGGCGCTGATGGACAACCTGCCCAAAGGCGGTCTCGGCGGCACCTATTCCGGCAACCCGATTGCCTGCGCGGCGGCATTGGCCACCCTGGACGCGATGACCGATGAGCACTTGCAGGCCTGGGGTTCGCAGCAGCAAACAGCGATTGTCAGCCGCTATGAAACCTGGCGTGTACAGCGCCTGTCGCCCTACCTCGGCCGCCTGACCGGCGTCGGCGCCATGCGCGGCATGGAACTGGCCCACGCCGACGGCACGCCCGCGCCGAAACAACTCGCCCAGTTGCTGAGCCTGGCGCGCGAGGCCGGCCTGCTGCTGATGCCCAGCGGCAAGTCACGGCACATCATCCGCTTGCTCGCACCGCTGACCATTGAGCCAGCGGTGCTGGAGGAAGGCCTGGACATCCTCGAGGCCTGCCTCAAGCAACTGGACTAGTACCGCGCATCCACCGGCTTGCCGCCGTTCGGCCAATCCTTGACCTTGTCCGGGAAGTCCGGACGCGGTTGCCCAGCAAAATACGCCGCCACGTCCACCGCGTCCTGGTCGGACAAACCGCCCTGCCCCAACGGGAATTTCTCGTGGAAGCCAATCGGCATGTTGCGTTTGACGAACGCCGCCGCGGTGTAGGTGCGCGCCATCCCCGCGCCGATGTTGAACGACTGCTCGCCCCACAGCGGCGGGTAGATCAGCTCGCCATCGGCCCGCGCCAGCCCCTGGCCGTTGTCGCCATGGCAGACCGCGCATTGCTTGGCATAGACCGCCTTGCCATTGGCCAGGTCGGGCTTGATCGCCGGGTCGACCTTGCCCACGCCACGCCCGGCGACTTTGTCTTCAGGCCGCGTGTTGTTTTTCATCCAGTCAAAGTAGGCGACCATCGCCTGCATATCGGCTGACTGCGGCGGCAACGGCTTGCCGTTCATGGAGCGCCGGAAGCAGCCGTTGATGCGTTCTTCCAGGGTCACCACCTTGCCCGCACGCGGTGCGTAGCTGGGGAAAAACGCCGACACACCGACAAAGGGCGAGCCGTCTGCCACAGTGCCGGCGTTGAGATGGCAACTGGTGCAATTGAGCGAGTTGCCGACGTTGTCAGGCAGCAGCGCCTTGGTTTGCAGGTGCAGGCGCATGCCGCGCATGACTTGATCGGCGTTGGGGGCGGACAGCAGATCGGCCAGGCGCGGGGTTTCGAAGGCGGACGAATCGGTGGTGACCGGGTTGAGCTGGGCGCGCAGCTTTTTCACTTGGGCGGCGTCGATCGGGGTGCCCTGGTTGCCCCAGCGCGTGCGCACGAAACTGAGGATCTCGGCGATTTCCGGGTCCGCCAGCCGGGCGAAACCGGGCATGGTGTAGACCCGTGGGTGAGTCGCCGTTTGCGCGGTTTCCCAACCGGTCAGGGTGATGTGCAGCAGCGACGTCGGGTTGCTCGCGGCGATGCTCGGGTTGCCGGCCAGGGGTGGGAACAGGCCTTTCACGCCCGCGCCGTCACTGCGGTGGCAATCGCTGCAGAACTGCATATAGCCCAGGCCGCCGCGGCTGGTGAACAGGTCGGCAGGCGGCGCGGCGGGTGCCTGGGCCACGGACGGCATCGGCAGGTCGTCTTTGCCCGGCGGCAGGGATTTGAGGTAACTGGCGATGGCAGTCAGGTCATCGTCACTGAAATGCTGGGTGCTGTGGTGAATCACATCGGCCATATTGCCGGAGACGGTGGCAAAGCGGTTCTGCCCGGTCTTGAGCAATTGCACGGTGTCATCCACGGTCCACAGGTTGCGCAGGCTCAGGGCGCGCCAATGCTCGACGGTTTCGCCGGCGAGGTAATGCTGGCCGCTGCGGCCGGCATCGCTCAGGGCTTTTTCCTGGAAGGCAATGCCGCGCGGCGTGTGGCACGAACCGCAGTGGCCGAGGCCCTGGACCAGATAGGCGCCACGGTTGAGCACCTCGTCGCGGCCCGGGTCTGGCTGGAACGGCTGCTTGTCGAGAAAGGCGAAGTTCCACAGCGCCAGGCCCCAGCGCTGGTTGAAGGGGAAGCCCATGTCGGCGTCGCGGTTGGCCTGGGGCACGGGCTCCACCCCCTGCATCAGGTAGGCGTACAAGGCGCGCATATCCGCCTCGCTCATCTTCGCGTAGGACGGATACGGCATCGCCGGGTACAGATTCATACCCGCAGGCGTGACGCCTTCGCGCATGACCCGGTCGAATTGTTCGAAGGTGTAGTGACCGATACCGGTCTCGCGGTCCGGGGTGATATTGCTCGAAAAGATCGTGCCCATCGGCGTGCTCAGTTCGAGGCCGCCGGCCATGACCTTGCCATCTTTGGCGGTATGGCAGGCGATGCAGTCGCCCAGTTGTGCAACGTATTGGCCGTGTTCGATCAGTGCGGGGTCGGGGGTGTTGGCGTGCAGGGGAAGGGACAGACAGCACATCACCCCCACAAGGCCAAGACGTGACAGGGGAAGCGTCATCGCAATATTCCTTTAAAAACCCGGCCTGGAGCGGTCTCCTCGGCGCAGGTCTGCAATTATTTTTATACGTCATCAGGCAGATAACCCGGGGCGGGTTCGGCCCCCGTGTTGTTGTAGCGAATTTCCCCGGGGCGCCTGTTGATATGGATCAGCACAACCGTGGGGCAGAGTGCCGCCTTGACCTGATCCCCCTCCCCGCTGAAAATGCCCGACGCTTTTTTGTCCCCCGTTTACTGAAGTAGTGAAATTTCAATGTCCGATTCCTACACCACCGAAGAATCCGTAGTCGCCTTGCAATCCAAAGCGGAATACGAAAACGCCATCAATCTTTCACAGCATGTGCCGGCGGCCAAGATCATCAGCGAGATGGTGCTGGACGCGTTTCACACCTCCAAGGAAAGCGACCAGATCCGCGAGCTGCGCGTCGCCATCCGCCAGGCCCACGATGCCTTCGACGACGACAAGGCCTATGACCTGATGGGCCAGCTCAAGCAACTCAAGGACGCCGAGGCCGCTGACAGCGCCGCCCTGGAAGACCTGAGCAGCAAATTCTCGATCAGCCGCATCCTGTCCAGCTTCAAGGACGACCCCGAGTTCCAGGAGCTGGTCTACGGTCTGGCGCTGAAAGTGCTGAACCAGAGCCACCAGGCGATCAGCAACCCAAGCGCCGGCAAGAGCAAGGCATCGCGGCCCAAGAAAGAAGCCGAAGTGTTTGTGATCAGCAAGGACGGCATCAGCGTCACCCTGCCCCTGCGCACCCCGCGCTCGAAGCTCAATGTCGACCGCGAGGCGTTCGAGTTCCTGGGCTTCAGCTTTGTCGGTGAAGGCGATGAGGCGGAGCTTGAGGTCGAGAGCTTTGTGGATAACGCCGGGGCTGAACAGCCGTTGAGCCGCAAGAGCGTGATCACTGCGCTGCAGCAGCAGACCGCGTTCGATGGGTACAGCATCGCGCAGCAGTAACCTGAAAGTAATTGCCTGAATGTGGGAGCTGGCTTGCCTGCGATAGCATCACCTCGGTTTTATTGAAGAACCGCGGCGTCTGCATCGCAGGCAAGCCAGCTCCCACATTGGTTTTGTATGAGTTTGCAGGCTGCGCTAGACCTGCGCCGCAAACACCTCGCGAAACCGCGCCATCTCCCGCTTGTTCCCCACCGTCACCCGCACCCACTGCGGCCAATTCTTCCACACCCTTCCGATCATCACGCCGTGCGCCGCCAGCGTCTCGATGACCTGCTCCGCCGGTTGCTTCACGTCGATCATGAAGCAGTTGCTCTGCGACGCGGTGCAGGTAAAGCCACGGGCCTTGAGCCAGTTGACGGTCTCGTCGCGCAGTTGCGCGTTGAGCGCCTTGCGCTGTGGCAGCAGCTTGATGTCTTCGAGGCTCGCCAGCCCGCCGAGCAAGGTGGTGCCCGCCGGGACGTTGTCGCCGCCAAACACCGCCAACCGTTCCAGCAGCGCCGGATGGCCGATCGCCAGGCCCAGGCGGGCGCCGGCCAGGCCGTAGATTTTCGAGAAGGTGCGCAGCACCAGCAGGTCGTCGTGGTCCTTGACCCAACTGACAACGCTGGGCACGTCGGCGAAGTCGATGTAGGCCTCGTCCACCACCAGCACGCTGCCGGAGGGTTTGTTCGCCAGCGCCAGGCGGATGGCATCAAGCGGGGTGATGGTGCCGGTAGGGTTGTTGGGGTTGCACAGGTAGAGCATGCCGGCCTGGGGATCGGCGGCGAGCATGGCGGGGATATCGTGGGCGTGGTCGGCGCCAAGGTTCACTTCATGCACCGGCGCCTTGTTCGACTCGGCGGCCTGGCGCGGCACTTCGTAGGACGGCGTAGCCATCACCAGGCCACGAGAGGCACTGGTGAACGCCAACACGGCGTAGCGCAGGGCGGCCATGGAGCCCGAAAACACCGCCACCTGCTCTGCGGCGAGGCCCTGCTGCTGGGCAAACAATGCGGCGAGCGCGTACATGTGCGGGTAGGGATAGCGCCCGGAGGTGGCGATGCCGCGCGCCATGGCTTCGAGCGCCGCCTGTGAGGGGCCGTAGGGGCTTTCGTTGTAGTTGAGCAGCACCGCGTCAGTCGGTTTCGGCGGGGCCGCCACCGCCCACTCCAGGCGCCCCAGCCAGGGTAACGCAGCGCCAAAGGCAAGAAGGGACCGACGACTAACGCTGACCATGGTAACTACTCCTTGTAGACCGGTGATGGATTCGCACAGCTCGTACAGAGAGGTATGACGAGATAATCCTGGACGAATTTAAACCGGCGCCCAAGAAAAAGCCCCGCGCTTCTCTCGAAGGCGGGGCTTTTTCAACGCTGTGACACTCAGTGAGCGTAGGTCAGCAACAGCTCTTTCGGCACTTGGAAATCCAGGGACATCATCACGCTGAGCGCGGTGATGGTGAAGATCGAGAACACGAACAGCTTGCGCGCCCAGACGGTGTCATCCACCGCCTTGTAGCCGGTCCAGGCCATGTACAACCAGTACATGCCCATGGCGGCAGCGACGGCGAGGTAGCTCATGCCGGCGTAGCCACTGAAGGTCAACATCAAGGTCGCCACGAGGAAGGCCAGGATGTACAGCAGGATGTGTTTCTTGGCCACCTGGATGCCACGCTTGACCGGCAGGACCGGAATCGACGCAGCCAGGTAGTCATTGAAGCGAAAGATCGCGATGGCGTAGGAATGCGGCATCTGCCACAGGCTGAACATCACCAGTAGCGTCAGCGCGGCCATGTCGAAGCTATTGGTCACAGCTACATAACCAATCACCGGCGGCATCGCCCCCGACAGACTGCCCACCAGCGTGCCGTGAACCGACTTGCGCTTGAGGTACAGGCTGTAGAGGCCGACGTAGATGACAAAGCCGATCACGGCAAACAGCGCCGCCAACGGGTTGGCCACCTTGTACAACAGTGCCACACCGGCAACACCCAGGACGGTCGCGTAGATCAGTGCCAGCTTCAGGGAGATAAGGCCCTGGACCAGCACGCGATTCTTGGTGCGCTCCATCTTGATATCGATGTCACGGTCGATGCAGTTGTTGAAGACACAACCGGAAGCTACCACCAGGGACGTACCGATCATTGCAGCCAGGAAGATGGCCAGATCGACATGTCCCTTGGAGGCCAGGAAGAAGCCGCCCGCCACAGAAAGCACGTTACCGAAAATGATCCCCGGTTTGGTGATTTGGATAAAGTGCTTAAGCGACATCGGGTCTTACCTCACTTCGCCATCATGAACGTATGGATGCTGAACATGATCCATATCGACAGACCAACCAGCAGCAGGATTACCAGGCCTGCGAACACGAACGCGATCACGTTATCGCGCTGCTCTTTGGAACGATCCAGGTGCAGGAAGTACACCAGGTGAACCAGAACCTGAATCACCGCGAACGCCAATACGATCATCAAGGTGATCGACTTCGGCAGAGTCGGGTACATCACCAGACCAAACGGGATGAGCGTCAGGATTACCGACAGGATGAAGCCGATAGCGTAAGACTTTACGCTGCCGTGGCTCGCATCATGGCTGTCATGGTCATGGGAGTGTGCATTAGCCATTACAGAGTCCCCATCAGGTAAACAACGGTGAAGACGCAGATCCAGACCACGTCCAGGAAGTGCCAGAACAGGCTCAGGCAGCTCAGGCGAGTCTTGTTGGTGTTGGTCAGGCCGTGCTTATTGACCTGATACATCATCACCGCCATCCACAGCAGGCCGGCAGTTACGTGCAGACCGTGGGTGCCGACCAGCGTGAAGAACGCCGACAGGAAACCGGAACGGTGCGGACCGTAGCCTTCGGAGATCAGCAGGTGGAACTCGTTGATCTCCATGCCGATGAAGCCCAGGCCGAACAGGAAGGTCAGTGCCAACCAGCTCAGTACGCCCTTCTTGTTGCCCTTGTAGAAGGCCAACATGGCGAAGCCGTAGGTGATCGAACTGAACAACAGCAAGGCGGTTTCGCCGAGCACGTAAGGCAGTTCGAAGATGTCGTGGCCCGACGGGCCACCCGCTACGTTGTTTACCAGTACCGCGTACACCGCGAAGATCGACGCAAACAAGATGCAGTCGGTCATCAGGTAGAGCCAGAAACCGAAAACGGTCATCGGCCCCGAGTCGTGGTGATGGTCATCGTGCCCATGGTCATCGACATGGGCGTGTCCAGCATTGGTCACTAAGTTCGACATGATTTAAGCCTGTTCCAACGAAGTTTCTACACGGTTGGCCGGGATTTTCTTCTCGGCTACCAGGCGAGCGTGCTGCTCGGCTTCGATGCGTTCGATCGTTTCGACCGGCACCATGTAGCCTTGATCATCACGGGCAGCGTGGATGATGAAGTAACCGATAGTGCCTACCAGGCTCACGATTGCCAGCCACCAGATGTGCCAGATCATCGCGAAACCGAACACGGTCAGCAGGCCGCCCATCACCACGCCAGTGGCGGTGTTGTTTGGCATGTGGATCGGTTCGTAGTGCTTCGGTTGCTGGTACGCAGTACCGTCTTCCTTGGCTTCGGTGAACGCATCAATGGTGTTCGCAGTAGGGATCACGGCGAAGTTGTAGAACGGTGGTGGCGACGAAGTCGACCATTCCAGGGTGTGGCCATTCCATGGGTCGCCGGATTCGCAAGCGTTCTGCTTACGGTCACGGATACTCACGTACAGCTGGATCAGCTGGCAGGCGATACCGACAGCAATCATCACCGCACCGAACATGGCGACGTACAGGTACGGCACCCACTCAGGGTTGGTAGTGGCGTTCAGACGACGGGTCATGCCCATGAAGCCCAGTGCATAGAGCGGCATGAACGCGACGAAGAAGCCCGAGATCCAGAACCAGAATGCAGCCTTGCCCCAACCTTCGTGCAGCTTGAAGCCGAACGCTTTCGGGAAGTAGAAGCTGAAACCAGCGATGTAGCCGAATACCGCACCACCGATGATCACGTTGTGGAAGTGAGCGATCACGAACAGGCTGTTGTGCAGCACGAAGTCAGCACCCGGGATGGCCAGCAGTACGCCGGTCATGCCGCCGATGGCGAAGGTCACCATGAAGCCCAGGGTCCACAGGACCTGGCTGGTGATACGCAGACGGCCGTGATAGATGGTGAACAGCCAGTTGAATAGCTTCACCCCCGTCGGGATCGAAATCAGCATCGTCGCCAGGCCGAAGAAGGCGTTGACGCTGGCCCCCGAACCCATGGTGAAGAAGTGGTGCAGCCACACCATGAAGCCCAGTACCGAGATCGCGCCGGAGGCGTAGACCATCGAGTGGTGACCGAACAGGCGCTTGCCGGTAAAGGTCGAGATCACTTCAGAGAAGATACCGAACGCTGGCAGGATCAGGATGTACACCTCAGGGTGACCCCATGCCCAGAACAGGTTCACGTACATCATTGGATTGCCACCAAGTTCGTTGGTGAAAATGTGGAAATCCAGGTAACGGTCAAGCGACAGCAGCGCCATGGTAGCGGCCAGGATCGGGAACGAAGCCACGATCAGGACGTTGGCCCAGGTGCAGGTCCAGGTGAAGATCGGCATGTCCATCAGTTTCATGCCAGGAGCGCGCATCTTCAGGACGGTGGCCAGGAAGTTGACCCCCGTCAATGTCGTCCCGAGCCCTGATAACTGTAGCGCCCAGATGTAGTAGTCCACACCCACGCCAGGGCTGTACTGGATGCCCGACAATGGCGGATACGCAACCCAACCGGTCTTGGCGAATTCGCCGACGCCCAGGGACACGTTGATCAGCACCACGCCGGAAACCAGCAGCCAGAAGCTCAGGGAGTTCAGGAACGGGTAGGCAACGTCACGGGCACCAATCTGCAGCGGCAAGGCAAGGTTCATCAGGCCGGTGAAGAATGGCATCGCCATGAAGATGATCATGATCACACCGTGGGCGGTGAAGATCTGGTCATAGTGTTCAGGTGGCAGGTAGCCAGGCGAACCCTCGGTGGCCATGGCCAACTGGGTACGCATCATGATGGCGTCGGCAAAACCACGCAGCAGCATGACCATGGCAACGATGACGTACATGACGCCGATTTTCTTGTGGTCGACCGAAGTCAGCCACTCGGTCCACAGGTAGGTCCACTTCTTGAAATAAGTGATTGCTGCAAACAGTGCCAGACCACCCAGCGCGATCATGGCGATAGTCACCATTACGATCGGCTCGTGGAACGGGACCGCATCCCAACTTAATTTACCAAACATCGTTTACTCCTCTGCCCCAGCAGTTGAATGCGAGCCCGTGTCAGAACCTTCAACCGCGGCCACTTCTTTCTTCTCGTGCTTGACCGGCTTGCCTGGCTTCATACCTTCGTACTTGTCGACGATTTTCTGAAACAGGTTCGGCTCATACGTGGAGTACAGGGCGACTGGGTTGTTCTGGCTCGGTTTGGTCAGGGCATCGTATTCAGCTTGATCAAGCTGTTTAGGTGCGGCCTTGACTTCGGCTACCCAGGCGTTGAAATCTTCCTGGCTCGTCGAGATCGCTTTGAATTTCATGCCGGTGAAGCCAGCGCCGCTGTAGTTCGCGGAGATGCCTTCCATTTCAGCTTTTTCGTTGGCGATCAGGTGCAGTCGGGTCTGCATGCCTGCCATCGCGTAGATCTGACCGCCCAGGGCAGGGATGAAGAACGAGTTCATCACGGCGTCGGAGGTGATCCGGAAGTTAAGCGGGGTGTTCTCCGGGAAACGGATCTGGTTAACCGTGGCGATACCCAGGTCCGGGTAGATGAACAGCCACTTCCAGTCCAGCGCGACCACTTCGATGTTGATCGGCTTGACGTCGGACTCCAGCGGACGGTACGGGTCCAGCTCGTGGGTCGACTTATAGGTGATGTAACCCAGGGCGATGATGATGAGGATCGGAACCAGCCACACCGCGATTTCAATCTTGGTGGAGTGCGACCACTTCGGCGCGTAGGTCGCGCTGGTGTTCGACTCGCGGTATTTCCAGGCGAAGGCGAACGTCATGATGATCACAGGCACCACGACCAACAGCATCAGCAGGGTCGCGGTGATGATCAGGTTGCGTTGATCCAGACCGATCTGTCCTTTTGGGTCCATCAAGGTCCACTTGCAGCCTCCCAGCATTAACATCATGCCAAGCAGCGGCAAAAAGCCTAGTAATCGGGGGTACCTGTTTTTACTCATCTCACGACCTCTAAAGCAGCTTGCGCAATGCAGTTGGGTTTTGATCGCCAACACTTCACCCTGCCAAGGGTTGGCATTTCTCTTCGATTGAATAAGAGCCTGCCCATCACGTCATAACTCTACGTTTCACGGACCTGCGGTGAGTTCTTATTCGATTTCGTGGTTAAAGGCCTTGTTACAGACCAATTCCATTTGGTGCGGATAGTTGAAAGGCTGCCGGAACCTGGGGTCGCACAGAGCCATCCATCTGCCCCTCGACCGCTCCAATGCTCAAATATTGAACAGCACCGGACATTCAGTGCGGGCGATTGTAGTTAGCTAGCGATGTATAAACCATGTCTTATAAAGAAATAATTTTTATCGATTACAGCAATAATCCTTCACCATTATTGCAACGGTTCGCGATCTTATCGCGTTCGATTCTCAACAAAAACCACAAAAATTGCCGTGTTATTCGTCAGTGAGTCGCATCCCCTACAGGTCGTAAGGGCAAGGCAAACCGATGCAAGCCCCCATAAAACAAGGCATTCAGACATCACCGCAAGCCTCGAACAACCGAAGCCTGCGAGGCCGCTGCAAACGACGAACTGACAGCACAAATTGACCGCTCGGTGCAAATTTAAGCGGCCGATCGGCGGGTCAGAAACGTCCTGCGACAGCGTCCGTGTGACAACATGTCGCACACTGCGCGCACCTAAACTTGCCCCTCGTCACAGCCCTTTCACAAATCCCTACATACGAAAACGCCCCGGCCTTCCTTCAAGAAGGACCGGGGCGTTTGTGTAAAGGTTCAGCCCTGGCGCTGACGATTCCGATAGATGCCCAGGGGCACCAGGATCACGGTCAGCACGAACGCCACCAGCGCCCATTGCGCCAGGGACAGGCCGAGGATCGGCGGGTACGGGGTGCTGCAGAAACCGTCCACCTGGAAGCCCAGGGGGAACACCTTGGCCAGCGGCAGGTCGTCGACGATCGGTTGCAGCACGTCGATGCCGCAGCTGACCTGTGGAAAGAACTGGGTGTACACGTGATGCCCGGCAGCCGCCACGCCGCCGAGGGCGCTGAGGATCACCAGGCCTTCAAACAACGTGATCGCCCCCTTGGTGCGCATGGCCGCGCCGATGAACGCGAAGATCGCGATCAACAGCAGCGCATAGCGTTGCAGGATGCACAGCGGGCACGGCGCCTCGCCCAGCACCACCTGCATGTACAGCGCACCGCCGATCAGCGCCAGGCAGATGATGCCCAGCAACACCAGAAAGCGCCGCTCCCTGCCTAAACGCAATTCGTCACTCATCCCCGTTTCCCTTTGTTTGGTTGTGCCAATGGCCGCAAGTTTACACACAGAGAGTGGTTTAAACAGAGGGGGGTTAACGGGGGATTAATCAGGAGCAATAGAGAACTGAATGTGGGAGCGGGCTTGCTCGCGAAGGCAGTGTGTCAGCCGCCGGATAAGCTTCTGATACACCGCCTTCGCGAGCAAGCCCGCTCCCACATTTCTTACCGCGTTATTCCAGCGCCGCCGCCGGCCCGAAGAACTCATAGCGCGCCTGCTTCTCAGGCACACCCAGGGCCTTCAAGTGGCGCTTGATGGCCGCCATGAAGCCCTTGGGACCGAGGAAGTAGGCGTCGAGATCGCGCTGCTCGGGCAGCCACGCAGCCAATTGTTCCTGGCTCAGCAGGCCGACTTTATCCGCCGCCGGACTGACGCCGTCGTCCTCGGCGTAGCAGTAAAAGCGCTTGAGCTGCGGGTGCTGGGCAGCCAGGCCGTCGACCCAGTCGCGGAACGCATGCACCGAGCCGTTGCGCGCGCAGTGGATAAAATGCACCGGGCGCCGGGTGGCCAGGGCGGCTTCGAGCATCGGCAAGGTCGGCGTGATACCGACACCGCCGCTGATCAGCACCAGCGGTTTGTCGCCGGCCGCCAGGGTGAACTCACCCGACGGCGGGAACAGGTCGAGGGTCGCACCGACCTGCAGTTGATCGTGCAGGTAGTTGGAGACCCGGCCACCGGCCTCGCGCTTGACGCTGATGCGGTACTGGCCGGCATCGCTCAGGGCCGACAAGGAGTAGTTGCGGCGCACCTCTTCACCGTCCAGCAGCAGCTTCATGCCGATGTACTGGCCTGGCGCAGCCTTGAGGATCGGGCCGTTATCCACAGGGGCAAAATAGAACGAGATGATCTCGGCGCTCTCCTCCACGCGCTTGACCAGCGTGAACGGCCGCGCACCGCGCCAGCCACCCGGGGCCTGGGCTTTTTCCTCGTAGATCGCCGCCTCGGCGCCGATCAGGATGTCCGCCAGCTGGCCGTAGGCCGCGCCCCAGGCACTCATCACCTCGGGGGTGGCGATCTCGCTGCCGAGCACTTCGCTGATCGCCCGCAGCAAGCAAGCGCCGACAATCGGGTAGTGCTCCGGCAGGATCTGCAACGCCACGTGCTTGTTGATGATCTTCGCCACCAGGTCGCCCAGCTGGTCCAGCTGGTCGATATGCCGCGCGTACATCAACACGCCGTTGGCCAACGCCCGAGGCTGGTCGCCGCTGGCCTGGTGGGCCTGGTTGAACAGCGGACGGACCTCGGGGTACTCGGACAGCATCATGCGGTAGAAATGGGTGATCAGCGCTTCACCGCCGCTTTCCAGCAGGGGCACGGTGGATTTGACGATGGCACGGTCTTGGGCACTAAGCATGGGAGCCTCCTGGGCTTCTTTACTGATTACCCTTTGCTACTCAGTATTCATGCCAACTTATTAATCGTTATTTTTCAATCACTTAAATAATATGTAGTCAGTTTGACCTCCTACGCCTTATAGTCATAAGGACTACAAGGAGTCATTATGACTGCGCAATCACTGCTCACTACCCTGCTCCCCCTGGTCGCCGACCTGTCTCGCGAGCTGCCCGAAGGCGAGCGTTACCGCCGCTTGTTGCAAGCCATGCGCGCACTGCTGCCCTGCGATGCCGCTGCGTTACTGCGCCTGGATGGCGACTGGCTGGTGCCGCTGGCGGTCGACGGCTTGAGCGCCGACACCCTCGGTCGGCGCTTCAAGGTCAGCGAGCATCCGCGCTTCGCCGTGCTGCTGGGCAGCCCCGGCCCGACGCGGTTTGAGAGTGACAGCGAGCTGCCCGACCCCTATGACGGCCTGGTCGATGGCCTGCACGGGCACCTGCAAGTGCATGACTGCATGGGCTGCCCGCTGTTTGTCGACGACCAGCCGTGGGGCCTGCTGACCCTGGATGCGCTCGACACCGAACGCTTCGAACGCGTGGAGCTGGACGCCCTGCAGGCCTTTGCCAGCCTCGCCGCCGCCACCGTCAACGTGGCCGAACGCATCGAACGCCTGGCCTTGCGCGCCGAAGACGCACACCAGCGCGCCGAGATCTATCGCCAGGCCAGCGGCCAGCAGCACAAGGAAATGATCGGCCAGAGCAAGACCCACAAGCGCCTGGTCGAGGAAACCAAGCTGGTCGGCGGCAGCGACCTGACCGTGCTGATCACCGGCGAAACCGGGGTGGGCAAGGAATTGGTGGCCCAGGCGATCCACGCCGCTTCATCGCGTGCGGACAAACCGCTGATCAGCCTCAACTGCGCGGCCCTGCCGGAAACCCTGGTCGAAAGCGAACTGTTCGGGCACGTGCGTGGGGCCTTTACCGGCGCGCTGAACGAGCGGCGCGGCAAGTTTGAACTGGCGAACGGCGGCACGTTGTTCCTCGATGAAGTCGGCGAGTTGTCGCTGACGGTACAAGCCAAGCTCCTGCGCGTGCTGCAAAGCGGGCAGTTGCAGCGCCTGGGCTCGGACAAGGAGCATCAGGTGGATGTGCGCCTGATCGCCGCCACCAACCGCGACCTGGCTGACGAAGTGCGCAACGGCCGCTACCGCGCCGATTTCTATCACCGCCTGAGTGTGTACCCGCTGCAAGTGCCGGCACTGCGCGAACGCGGACGCGATGTACTGTTGTTGGCCGGTTTTTTCCTCGAACAGAACCGTTCACGCATGGGCCTGGGCAGCCTGCGCCTGACCAGCGATGCCCAGGCGGCGCTGCTGGCCTATAACTGGCCGGGCAATGTGCGCGAGCTGGAACATTTGATCGGACGCAGCGCACTCAAAGCCCTGGGTAACTGTCGCGAGCGCCCGAAGATCCTCAGCCTCAGCGCCCACGACCTCGATTTGCCGGACGTCAGCGCAGCGGTGATCGAAGCACCGGCGCCGGTGCCTGCCGCCCTCACGAGCGACCTGCGCCAGGCGACCGAGCACTATCAGCGTGAACTGATCAATGCCTGCCTGGAACGCCACCAGCACAATTGGGCCAGCGCCGCCCGCGAACTCGGCCTCGACCGCGCCAACCTCGGCCGCCTGGCCAAGCGCCTCAACCTCAAATAACACCGCACTCCCACTGTAGGCGCTGGCTTGCCGGCGCCTACACCTGCGCCGGCTTCAGAACCGGACTCACAGGCTTGGGCTTACGAAACACCAACACATTCCCCAACATCACCAGCACCAATCCCGCCAGTGCCGGCGCCGTCCATTGGTAGCCCTCGGCAAATGCCGACACATTCAACGCCACCACGGGAAACAGCACCGTGCAATACGCCGCACGCTCCGGACCCATGCGTCCTACGAGTGTCAGGTAGGCGGTAAAGCCAATCACCGACCCCGGAATCACCAGGTACCACAGCGCGCCGATGTACCGCGCGCTCCAGTCCATGTCGAAGGGAATCCCGCGCACCGCACAGTAAGTCGCCAGCATCGTCGCCCCGTACGCCATGCCCCAGGCATTGGTGGTCAGCGGCTTGAGCCCGGCTTTCTGCTGCAGGCTCGACAACATATTGCCGGCCGAGAAACACAGGGTCCCCAGCAACGCCAGGCCCAACCCCAGCAAGGTCTGCGGGCTGGCGGTGTGGCCCACCAGCTCCGGCCAGAACAACAGACCCAAGCCCAGCAAACCGAGGCCGCCGCCCATCAATACATTGCGCGCCACCCGCTGACCGAAAAACACTCGGGCATTCAGCGCGTTCCACAATGTCGCCGTGGAAAACACCACCGCCACCAGCCCGCTGGGGATCCACTGGCTGGCCGTGAGAAAGCACATGAAGTTGACGCAAAACAGGCACAGTCCCTGGGCCAGGCAGATCAGATGCCCGCGCCGGTTCATCACCTGCAACTTGCGGCTGAGCAGCAACAACGCAAACAACAACAGCGCGGCCAAACCGAAGCGGTAGACGATCGACACGGGAATCGCCACCACGCCCAACTGCCACTTGAGGGCGATCCAGGTGGTGCCCCAGATCAGCACGGTGAGTAAATACAGGAAAAGGTTCATAGCGGGCTCCATCGGTTGAGCCACAGTGTCGCCTTCAACCGGTGTCGCGCTCTTGCAGATTCTTGCGCTTTTGTCGGGCGGTGGGATCACAGCGCCAGCCTCCCGGAGTAGGATGCAAGGCATCCAAGAGTACTCACCATGCCTGACCTGGAATCCCTGCAAGTCTTTCAAGCCCTTAACCGCTCGCCCAACGCACGCCTGGAAGCCTGCGCCGAGCTCGGTGACGGCTTGTCCGCGGCCTTGTGGAGCAACCACCATGACGCCCAGGATTACCAGGCGCCCAGCCATCACACCTTGTCGTGCTACATCGGCGGCGGCACCGGTACATTCCGGCGCGATCAACCGGGCACCAAGGGCGGGCCCGACAAGCTCTGCATCCTGCCCGCCGAACACCAGTCGGCATGGGTGATCAACGGCGAAATCCGCCTGGCCCATGTGTATTTCAGCCCGGAGCAGTTTGCCTTGGGCTGCGTCACCCTGCTCGACCGCGAGCCGCGCACCTTGCAACTGCGCGAAAGCACCTTCCTGGAAGACGCCAGCCAGGCCCGGCGCTTTCACCAGTTGATCGCGCTCAACTGGCACGAGCCCGCCGAGCGCCTGCTGACCAGCAGCCTGGCGCATGAAATGCTCAGCCACACGCTGCTCAGCCAGGTCGGCGCGCGCGACGGATTGCGTTTGAAAGGCGGCTTGGCGGCGTACCAGCGGCGGCTGTTGGTGGAGTACATCGACCAGCACCTCGAAGACCCGATCAGCCTGGGACAACTGGCTGGAATGTGCGCGCTGTCCGAATACCACTTCGCGCGGATGTTCCGCCAGAGCTTCGGCCTGCCGCCGCATCAATACCTGCTGGCGCGGCGCCTGACCCGCGCACAGGCCTTGCTGCGCAGCGGCGCCCTGCCCTTGGGCGAGATTGCCTTGATGTGCGGGTTTTCCAGCGCCAGCCACTTCACCCATCGCTTTCGCCAGGCCATGGGCGCCACGCCCGGTGAATACCGCCTGGCGTTCTGCGCCTAAACCATCAAGCCCAACGTTTTTGCCTTGGCCACTGCCTGAGTGCGCCGCTCCACGCCGAGCTTGCTGTGGATACGCCGCGCGTGGGTCTTGACCGTGTGCAGCGAGATAAACAGCCGGTCGGCAATCTCCAGATTGGAGTTGCCCAGGGCAATTAACTGCAGCACTTCCAGCTCCCGGTGGCTCAGCGGATTTTCCAGCGCGCCCGGCGTGGACGCCTGCGGCTCCATACCCAGTTCGCTGAGCAGCCCCGGCGAGCGCAGACGCAGCTCGCGAATCGCCTGCTGCACCTGGCAACGCGCGGCCAGTTCCAACCCGGTCTGCAGTGAGCGGCGCGCCAGGACCGGGTCACCGACCTGCCACGCGACCTCGCCCAGCACCAGGTGCAGTTCGGTTTCCAGGCAAAGCATGCCGCGCCGGTGCGTAGTGTCCAGCAGGGCCGTCAGCCGCGCCACCGGCTGGTCGCAGCACCCCAGTTTCACCTCCGCCAGCACCAGCAGGTATTCAAGACGCGGGATCAGTTCGAGGGTGGCCGGCGGCGCCTGTTTGGCCTGCGGCCCTCGGAAATGACGGAGTACGCGGCGCACCGCTTCCACGGTCAATTCCGCACGGCCCTGCTGCAACCAGAAATGCCCGCTGACCAACAACAGCACCGCGCGGTACACCGTGTCCGGCACCTGGCGCCGCTGCATCAGCCGCTCGGCCTCGCGCAGCTGGAAAAATGCCTGGGCGTAATCACCACGGTTGGCGGCCAACAGCGCCAGGCCGAGAAAACCGTAGAGCACGCGTTTGTCGTGACTGTGCAGGCACATTGTCAGGCCGGTTTCAAAGCACTCGGCGGCCAGCGTGTCGTGCCCTTGGCGCAGCGCCAGGTGCCCGCGTCGCAGCGCGATACGCCCCACCAGGGGCCCGGCCGTGAGCCGCTGCTGGAGCAACATCGCCTGCACATTCTCCAGCAGGCTTTGCGCGCGATAGGGCGCGCCGCGCTGTTCGAGCAATAGCGCGTGATCCAGTTCGAGCAGCGCCTCCAGCAATAACGAACCGTGGGCGCGTGCCAGGCACAAGGCTTCGCGGCTCAGCGCCTGGGCCACGTCCAACTCACCGCGCAGCAGCGCTTGCTGGGTCAGGCCCGACAGGCACATCAGCCGCGAGGTCCACGCGCTGTCGGGCAAGGCTTGCAGGGCTTCGAGAAAATGGACGCGCGAGCGTTCGGCATCGCCGCCCAAATGCAGCAGCCAGCCCCACTGCGCCTGCCAACGCGCGAGCAGATAGCGCTGCTGCGCCGCCGTCGGTTGCGGGGCGAAGCGGGCCAATTGGTCGATGCACTGCGCAGCCTGGTCGAAGCGCCCGGCGAACAGCAACGCCGCCGTGACCAGGCCCACCAGCTGCGCCGAGCCCAGCATCAATTCTTCGCCATGCTGTTCATGCAGGCGCAGCAACAACGCGGCGTTCTGCTGGCGGAACAGGTCCTCGAAGCTGAAGTGCTGCAACAGGCTGACGGCGACTTCATATTCTTCGGCCAGCAGCGCCTGTTCGAAGGCGGCCTGCCAGTCCTGCTCGGCGGTGAACCACTGGCAGGCGCGCCGATGCCAGGAGCGCTTTGCCGCCCAGGGTTCGGCGCGCAGCAGTTGCGCCAGCGGCGGGAAAACCTGCAGCCAATCGGTGTCCTCCCACGGCTGGATGAAGGCACCGAGGGCCTGCAGATCCCGCAGGTACTGAACCCCATCGCCAAAGCCGAACAGGTGTTCGCACAGCCCCGCATTGAAGCGCGGCAAATGGGCCAGCACCCGCCAGGCTTCGGCAAGCTCCGGCGGCAGGGTGCTGAAGAGTTCGTGTTGCAGGTAGTCGAGCAAGGTCTTGTCGGGGTGGCCATCGCCGAGCAAGGCGATACGCACCCCGGCGCACCAACCGGCACTGAACTGCAGCACGCTGTCGACCGACTGCCCGGGCGCCTGGCAGAGCAGTTGCTGGATTTCCGCCGCACTGAACGCCAGCTCACCGCCACACTCCAGCAATTCATCGTCGAGCAGCAGGCGCGGCCAGTTGCACACCGGGCGACGTCGCGCGCCCAGCCACCAGGTCAGCGCCGGGCTGCTGGCCGTGAGCAGGCGGTCGAGCAAGGCGTCGGTGTCGGGCGTGGGCAGGCGGCAAAAATCATCGAGGAACAACCACGCAGGGGATTGCCAGCGACTGAGGTCCAGCAGCAACGTGGCTTCATCGCTGAACGCCAGGCCGAGGTTTTGTGCCAGGCGCTGGCACAACTCGAATGGGCTGAGGGCCGCGCCATTGAGCGGCAGCCAATACACCTGGCACCCCGGTGGTGCCTGCAATGCGCACTCGCCGAGCAGCGCGCTCTTGCCGCTGCCGCCCGGCGCGCAAAGCAATCTGACCCGGGCCTGCGCCGCCAGCAAAGGCTCGGCCAGGCGGGGGCGCAGCAGATGGTGGGCGGACAGCCGAGGCATGAATCCAGGACGGTCCAGGCAGCGTGTCATGGCGGTCATAGCTGCATCCTGCGTTTTTATTGTTGTGCAACCTGGCGCCTACCCTAGTCCTGTGGCCGGCGGTTGTTGAAGAAGTATTCAGCAGGGTGATTGGCAAGCATAAAAAAGCACCGAAAACCGCAGGAGCCGGCTTGCCGGCGATTGCGGTAGACCAACCACCCCATCGGCAGCTGACAGACCGCTATCGCCGGCAAGCCGGCTCCTGCAGGGGGAGGTGTCGGTCAGCGCACGCCTGAGGCGCGCAACGCCGCTGGCGTGTAATCCGCCGCCTTGGCATCGAAGCCGAACACGAAGCTGCTCTTCTCCTCGTTCTTCATGCCCAGGGCGATGTAGCGCCCGGCAATGATGTCGTACAGGGTTTCCACGGTGTAGGCCGGGGTCTGGTGGTTGTAGTAGAACTGCGCATGGCCTTCGGCGACACGCCACAGCTGACCGCGCCCGTCGTAGTGATCCACCAGCGCCACCTGCCAGCTGTCTTCATCGATGTACATGTGGCGCTTGGCGTAGATGTGTCGCTCGCTCGGCTTGACGGTGCCGACCACTTCCCACACGCGGTGCAGCTCATAGCGGGTCAGGTCCTGGTTGATGTGCCCGGCCTTGATGATGTCGTCGTACTTGAGTGACGGCGAATCGAGCTTGTAGCTGTTGTAGGGGATGTACATCTCCTTCTTGCCCACCAGTTTCCAGTCGTAGCGGTCGGGCGCGCCGGAGAACATGTCGAAGTTGTCAGAGGTGCGCAAACCGTCGGCGGCAGTGCCCGGCCCGTCGTAGGCCACTTGCGGCGCGCGGCGCACTCGGCGCTGGCCGGCGTTGTAGATCCAGGCCAGGCGCGGCTCCTTCACCTGGTCGAGGGTTTCATGCACCAGCAGCACGTTACCCGCCAGGCGCGCCGGCGCCGTGACCGACTGCTTGAAGAAGGTCAGCACGTTGGCGCCCTTGGCCGGGTCCATGTCCGGGATCAGTTGCGGCACCGCCACTTCCTCCTCGAAACGAATCGGCGTGTAGCTGCCGTTGGTCTGCGGGGTAGCCTGGGTGATGATGCGGCGCAGGTTGCCGCCGTGGTAGCGGGTGATGTGGTTCCACAGCACTTCCACGCCATTCTTGGGAATCGGGAACGCGTAGTAGCGGTTGCCGGTAAAACCTTCCAGGCCGTTGCCGTCGTTGATCGCATGCACGTTCAACGCGCTGCGCTTGATCGACTCGTAGATCTCCGGCGGCAGATTGACCGTGCGGTGGCTCGGGTACACCGGGATCTTGTAGGTGTCGGGGTAGCGCTTGAACATCGCGACCTGGCCGTCGGAGAGCTTGTCCTTGTACTTGTCGACGGTGGCGGCGGTGATCACGAACAGCGGTTTTTCACTGGCAAACGGGTCGGCGAGAAAGCCCTTGCTGTCCACCGCGCCGGCGTTTTTCGGGATGCCGCCGGTCCAGGCCGGGATCGAGCCATCGGCATTCCCGGCCTTTTCGGCACCGACCGGGGTCAGGGTGGTACCGAGCTTCGCCGCTTCTTCCGGCGACACCGCCGCCATCACGTTGGCGGCCAGCAGGCTGAGGGCCAACACGCCGCATTGCAGAATCATCTTGCGCATAAAAGCATCCTTTTCAAGCCGTGATCAGAAGTTCGCGCCGACGCTGAAGGCGAGGAAGTCGCGGTCGGTCAGGGTGTTGTAATGGCCGCCGAAAAAGTCGGTGTAGCTGAGGCTGGCGGTGTAGGTGTTGCGGTAGTCGGCATCGACGCCGATGCTCACCGCCTTGGCGCCTTCGTTGAACAGGCCATTGGGGCCGTAGCCCTTCACGTCATGGGACCAGGACAGGTTGGGCTTGAGGTTGACCCCGGCGAACACGTTGCTGTAGTCGAGGATCGCCCTGGCGCGGTAGCCCCACGAGGTCGCTGTCACAAACCCATCGGTATCGCCCTGGTAGCCGTAGACGCCATAGACCGAATCACGCCCGTAGCGCAGTTTGCTCTTGGACTCCAGGCCCGCCACGTAGGTGACGCCCGCCTCGCCCACCAGGGTCAGGCGGTCGGCGCCCATGACCTGGTCGAAAAACTGCGTGAAGGTGGTCTGCGCCTGGGTGACTTGCTTGCGGCGATAACCTTTGTTGTCGGCGCCGGCCGAAGAGCTGATCACCGAGGTACCCGGCACGGCGGGGTTGACCAGCGCCAGGGTCAGGTCAGTGGTGTTCAACTGCACCGGCGCATTGGGCCGGTAGCTGATCTCGCCGCTCCAGGCCGTGCCGGTGGGCAGGGTGGTGGAGAAGCTGGCGCCGTACAGGCGAATGTCTTCCGGGTAATCGAGGTAGTACTGGCCGCGGCCGAGCATCAGCGCGGAAACCAGTGACGGACGCAGGGCTGCCGGCGTGCCGGGCAGCAAGGCGCCCAAGCCATTGAGCGTGGCCTGCCCGGCGCTGGTGGTGCCCACGGTGGGCGTACGGCTGTGGTAGTTCATGAAGTACAACGCGTACTCGGTGTCGTCCCCCAGCCAGCGCAACGCTGCACCAAACTGGCCGCCGTCGCGGGCTTCACGGTCCTTGCCGCGCTGCACCACGATCCCTTCCCGGGTGACTTCAAAACCCTGCCCGACCAGATTGGCCGCCGGCTGAAAGCCCGCCGCCGCCGCGCTGCCCACGGTGTAGTTATTGTTGCACCCGTGCGCGACCACATCGTTGCCAAAGAACGTGCCGCAGTTATCCACCACGGTGTTTTCCCAGTTCAACTGGTAGAACCCTTCCACCGTCAGCTGGTTGGTCAGGCTCTGCGAGGCGAAGAGCATGTTCACCGGGATCAGGCCTTCCTTGATCTCCGCGCCGGGGCGGCGGAAGGCGGAAACGTCGATCGGGTTGATGCTGTTGATGGAGTTGCCGATAAAGGTGCTCTCGCCCCAGCTGACCACCTGCTTGCCCACCCGCACGTTGCCCGGCAGATCGGCGATGGAATAGTTGTGATAGACGAAGGCATCGAGCAATTCGTAGCCGGAAGAGCGCGCGCCCTCGTCGCGATGGTGATTGCTGATCTGCTTGAACTCGCGGTCTTCGTCCTGCAGTTCGAAGTCGTACCAGTACTTGCCACGCACGAACACGCCGCTGTCACCGTATTTGAGTTCAAGGTCGTGGATGCCCTTGAAGATTTTCGAGAAGGTCTCGCCCTTCTTGAAGTTCAGCCGCCCGTCATCCCCGGTCGACGCCTGGCCCGTACCGCCGTTGGCCACGCCTACCAGCTTCTTGTCGGCATCGCGCATGCCCCAGCTCGCGCCGACCGACAGCGAGGAATCGAATTGCCCTTCGATCTCGCCAATGTTGAAAGAAACAGCCTGTGCCTGGGCACAGCACCCCAACGCAACCGCAGCGGCCAGCGCCTGTGGCCTGAAGATGGCGCGCATTGTTGTTCTTGTCATGCGTCTTCCCCGGTGAGTGACAGAAGGCCCCACCCTACTGCCGCCTGTCAGGAGCGATAAGCGCACCAAGGAGGGATTCGTGTTGTCGCTCGAAAGGATGACGAGGCGCTCTGGCCGGGGTCCTGGCCGGGCCATGATCGCGGTGGATGGCGGCTTATCAGGCGCATGGATGGCACGGACACTGATTATTGCCGCTTCGGTAACAGTCCTTGTCATGAACCGGCATTACTCATTTTGTAACAAGCGACTATTCTTACCGGGCTTTCAGGGCAAACGGCCCGCTTCCTCTACAGGAAGAACAGCCAGCTTTAAATGGATTGATGCCTTTTTTCAATCCGTTACCCGTGTTCACTGACGTTGATTTGTCGCTCCTTGATCCAACGTCTGACTTCAGCCGCTGCGTTTGCAGCGGCTTTTTTTTGCCCGAAATAAAACGGGGCGCCATCAGCGCCCCGTGGGATTCAATCTTTTTCAGGCAACGATCAGAGGCTGTACTTCTGCAAATTGGCCATCATCTCCTTCAAGGCCTCGATATTGTCCTTGGGGTGGGCCGCACCTTCGAAGTCGCAGATCTGCGCCCAATGCGCCGCCACATCGTCCGGCGAAAAACCGGCCTCTGGATCAAAGCCCACACCCAGGCTGCGCTCCCAGCGAGTCTTGCCGATCCAGCCGCCGCCCACTTCAAACAGCCCCGAGGTTTCCTGGCACGCCTCGCTGCCCAGGTACACCACCAGCGGGCTGACCAATTCAGGCTTGAGGCGCTCGAACACCTGCGGCGGGATCAAGCCTTCAGTCATGCGCGTGCCACCGGTGGGAGCGATGGCATTGACCAGGATATTGTTCTTGCGCCCTTCCAGGGCCAGGGTACGGGTGAGGCCATACAGCCCGAGCTTGGCCATGCCGTAGTTGGACTGGCCGAAGTTGCCGTAGATGCCCGAGGTGGACGCAGTGAAGATCACCCGGCCATAGCCTTGCTCACGCAGGTGCGGCCAGGCGGCGCGGGTGACTTTGTAGGCGCCTTCGACATGTACCCGGTAAACCAGGTCCCAGTCGCTGTCGTCCATTTTATGGAAGGTTTTGTCACGCAGGATGCCGGCGTTGTTGACCACCACATCGATGCGGCCAAAGGCGTCGAGGGCGTTCTGTACGATCTTGTCACCTTCGGTGACAGAGTCATGGTTGGCCTCGGCGATACCACCGGCGGCGCGGATTTCGGCGACCACGCGATCGGCAGCGGAGGCATTGGCGCCCTCGCCCTGGGCCGAACCACCCAGGTCATTGACCAGCACCTTGGCCCCGTGCCGGGCGAACAGCAGCGCATGGGCGCGGCCCAATCCGCCGCCGGCGCCGGTGACGATCACGACCTTATCCTGGAACTGCACTGACTCACTCATACCGAACTCCAAAGGCGACAATGGGAATGGGTCGAGTGTCCGGCAAGGCGCGCCTGGTCACAATAAATACGGCCAGGGCTGAATGGTGCTCGATAAGGCAGCGGGATGATTGCGGGTTCTGGGCGATGACTGGCCTGGGACAATGCCGCTAGCGCAGGCAAGCCAGTTCCAACACCGGATGCCCGACCTGGTCCCGAAACGCCTGGTAATGCTTGAGCACCTGCACGGGCGCCTCGATCTGCGGGTAGTGGCCGATATTGGCCAGCAGCACGGTGTCGGCGTGGGGCACCAATTGGTGGTAGCGCTCGACCATGTGCGCGCCGGAGATCGGGTCTACCTCGCCATCGATCACACGCAGCGGCACTTCGCCGCGCTGCATGGCATCCACCCAACGCTCACGCAGGCGTCGGCGCTGGGGGATGTAGGCAATCAGTTTGTGCAGGATGCGCGTGCCGTCGTTGCAGTTGATCAGGCTCCAGAAATCATCCAGGGCGCTTTCACTGGGGCGCGTGTCGGGGCCGAAGATCTGGCTGAAGCTGTCGGACAAGGCGTTGCGCCCGAAGGCGCGGCCGATCATCCAGCCCAGGGGACTGAGCAAGAGTTTTTGCACCAGCGCCGGGCGATGGGTTTCGGGGAACAGCCCACCATTGAGGAACACGCAGCTGGCCATGTGAAACCGACCTTCATAGTGCCGCGCCAGGAGTTCCTGGGCCACGCTGTCCCCGTAGTCGTGGGCCAGCACGTGAACCGGCTGCTCCACCCGCAGGTGTTCGAGCAGGGCCTGTTGCACGTCAGCCTGCTCGAGCAGGCAATAGGTGTGGTTCAAAGGCTTGGCCGAGTCGCCGAAGCCGAGCATGTCGCAGGCGATCACCAGGTTGCGCTGGGCCAGTGGTTGCCACAGGTAATGCCAGTCCCAACTGGCAGTGGGGAAGCCATGGATCAGCAGCAGCGGCTCGCCCTGCCCCGCCACCCAGTAACGGATGGTGCGGCCACGAAAGACGAATTCCTGCCCGCGCTTGCGCCAGGCTCTCAGCGGGATCTCGGCGAGTGGCATCAGCTTTTATATCCAGGGTCTTGAGCATCCAACTTACGCAGCAGCGCCGGCCAGGCCAGCGCGCCCCCCATACCTTGTGCACTCTTGGTGACAGCAGCCACCATCGCCTTGGCACCGGCGAGAATCTGCGGCCCGATAGGGATCAACTCGGCGCCACCGTTTTGCGCCAGCACCTGGATATCGCAGGCGCGCTGGAAGGTGAACATCATCAGGAAAGTGTCGGCGATGGTACTGCCGCAGGTCAGCAGGCCGTGGTTGTGCAGCATCAGGAAACTGTTGTCGCCAAGGTCTGCCTGCAGGCGGGCCTTCTCTTCGTGGTTCAGCGCCACGCCTTCGTAAGCGTGATAGGCCAGGCTCGACAGCACGAAGATCGATTGCTGGCTGATCGGCAGCACGCCCTGTTTCTGCGCGGCCACCGCTACACCGGCGGCGGTATGGGTGTGCAGCACGCAGGTGACATCGTGGCGAACTTCATGGATGGCACTGTGGATGGTGTAGCCCGCCGGGTTGATCTCGTAGGGGCTGTCCATCAGCTTGTTCCCGGCCTGGTCGACCTTGACCAGGCTCGACGCCGTGATCTCGTGGAACATCAGCCCGTACGGGTTGATCAGGAAATCATCGGTGCCCGGCACCTTGGCCGAGATATGGGTGAAGATCAGGTCATCCCAGCCATGCAGCGCCACCAGGCGATAGCAGGCGGCCAGGTCGACACGCGCTTGCCATTCGGCAGCACTGACCTGGTCTTTGACATTCTGTGGCGATAGAACGGGGGCTAGGCTCACGGCAATGACCTCCTTGGCGCGCTTTCTTATTGTTTTTTTGGGTGAAGGGCCAGTCTAGTCAGACCTCATGGCAGGCGTAGTTGCCTTCGCAGCCAGCTTGATGACCGAGCGAGTCACTACGCAGAATAGTTGAAAGTAGCCCGTGTCGCGTCAGAGAAGTGCCGCCAACAAAGGCACGGCGAACAGGTTGAGCAAGCCCGTCAACACCATCACCAGGCCCGCCACCGAGCCTTCTTCACCGCCCACTTCATGGGCGCGGCTCACGCCGGCGCCGTGGGCACCCACGCCAAACAACGCACCACGCGCCAGCGGCGTGCGCAGCGGCAGCCACTTGAGCAGCACGCCGCCGAGCATTGCGCCGAAGACACCGGTGAACATCACAAACACGGCGGTAAGCTCCGGTACGCCGCCCAGGTCGGACGACACCGGCATGGCGAACGGCGTCGTGATCGAGCGCGGCACCAGCGACATCGTCACCGAGCTGTCCAGCGCCAGCGCCTTGGCCAACCCGAACGAGGTGCCGATGGAGGCCGCGCTGCCTGCCACCATCCCCAGCAGCAACGCCGACCAGTGCCGCGCCAGCAAACGCCGCTGTTGCCAGATCGGCACGGCGAACGCCACGGTCACCGGGCCCAGCACCAGCATCAGCCAGTGGGTGTCGGTGGCGTATTCGGCGTAGGCGGTCTTCATGGGCACGGCCACCGCCAGCAACAGCACCGGGACCAGGATCAGCGGCGACAACAGGTAGCGACCGGTACGCCGATAGATCCAGCGGCTGAACACATACGCGCCCAGGGTCAGCGCGAGCCAGAACACCGGCATCAGCTCAAGCTTCATGGCGCAGCCTCCAGCGACACACGGCTTCCACCGTAAAGGCCGTCACCAGCATCACCGCCAGCGTGCTGAAGCCGATCACCAGCAGGATGCGCCAGCCGTCGTTGCGCAGCAGGCCGCCGTAATCGAGCAGGCTCATCAGCGCCGGAATGAAGAACAGCAGCATTTCCGCCATCAACACCCCGGCGCCCAGTTGCAAGGCTGCCGGCTTGACCAGGCCACTGGCGAAGGTCGCCAGCAACAGCCCGAGCCCCACTACGCCACCGGGGATCGGCCGGGCCAGCCACACCGCCAGTTGAGTGCCGAGCAGGTAGATAGCCAACAACACAACCAGTTCGGTCAACAAACGGCCAAGGTGTTTGAAGGTGAAACGTTTCATGGGCTTTGGATCCTCGCAGTACGCCCATTTTAGAGAGCCGCCTTCCATCCCCACAGCGAATTGTTAGACTGCCAGCTATTCCACCCTGGAATAGCGAGCGGGATGCACACCCATGGAATTCAAACAGCTGCGCAGCTTTGTCGAAGTGATCCACCGTGGCGGGTTTACCCAGGCCGGGAAAACCCTGCACATCAGTCAGTCCGCCGTCAGCAAGCAAGTGGCGCAGCTGGAGCAAAGCCTCGGTACGCCGCTGCTCGACCGCATCGGCTCGCAGGTGCGCCTGACCGCCGCCGGCCAGGTGGTGCTGCAACGCGCCGAGGCCATGCTGCGCCTGCAGACCGAACTGCTGAGCGAGCTGGACGATATGCACCAGCTCACCCGCGGCGAGTTGCGCCTGGGTCTGCCACTGCTGGCGGGGGATACATTATTTGCCGGACTGTTTGCCGAGTATCGGCGGCGCTACCCGAACGTCACCATCCAGTTGCTGGAAGGCGGCAGCCGCAATATCGAGCAGGCGATTCTCAGCGGTGAACTGGAAGTCGGCGGCAGCTTGAAGCCCAGCGACCCGGCGTTCGCCTGGCAAGCCTTCTGCGATGAGCCACTGGATGCACTGCTGCCGATTGACCACCCGCTGGCGGACAACGCCCAGGTGCGCCTGGAGGAATTGGCCGACACGCCGTTCCTGATGTACCAACGCAGCTTCGTCCTCAACGACCGGCTGATGCAGGCGTGTCACCAGTTGGGCTTTACCCCGAAGGAAATCGGGCGCAGCGGCCAGGCCGACTTTCTTGCAGCGCTGGTCGCGGCAGGCCAGGGCGTGGTGCTGTTGCCCAGCGTGGTCGCCCGTGGGCTGGTGCGACCGGGCGTCGTGCGCCTGACACTGAAGGCGCCCGACTTCCTGCGCTGGGACATTGCCTTTATCTGGCGTGAAGGCACCTATCTGTCGAGAGCCGCACAAGCCTGGCTGGCGTTGCTGCGTGAGTTTCCGGTCAAGCGCGCAGTGCTGTGACCAGCTCGGCCAGCCACGGCTCGGCGTCGGCTTCGGGGGTCACGCTTTCACTGGCATCCAGGCGCAGCATCGGCAGCACTTCGCGCACGCCCAGCTCAGCGAACAGCTCCCGCATTTGCTCACCGCCGCCACAGAAGGTGTCGCCGTAGCTGGCGTCGCCCAGGCCGATCACCGCACCGGGCAGGCCGCGCCAGGCAGCAGGCAATTGGTCGCGAATGGTCGAATACAACGGTTGCAGGTTGTCCGGCAACTCACCCATGCCGGTGGTCGAGGTCACCGCCAGGAACGCCTCGGGGGCAAACGCCTGCACGTCCGCCAGGCTCGCGCGTGGATTGTGCCAGGCGTCAAAACCGGCCGCGTTGAGGATGCCTGCGGCGTGGCGGGCGACTTCTTCAGCCGTGCCGTACACCGAGCCGGAAAGGATGGCGACTTTCATCAATCTGATCCTGTAGTTGAGCGAAAGCGTGGGATATTAGCAGCTGTGGCAAATATTTCGGTGCACACCGTGCAACATTCGGCGCCTGTCATAAACTGCCAGCACCCCCACACGCCATGGACCGCTCAATGATCAACGCCCACCTGATGCAAATGGTGATCAACGCTTCCAACGACGGCATCGTCGTCGCCGAACGCGAAGGCAAGGACAAGCCGCTGATCTACGTCAATCCGGCATTTGAACGGATGACCGGCTACACCCTCGATGAAATCCTCTATCAGGATTGCCGCTTCCTGCAATCGGGCGACCGTGACCAGCCGGCACTGATGGCCATCCGCGAGGCCTTGGAGAGCGGCGGTTCGTGCCGTGAAACCCTGCGCAATTACCGCAAGGATGGCAGCCACTTCTGGAACGAGCTGTCGTTGTCCACAGTGCGCAACCAGGCGGACAAGCAGACCTATTTTGTCGGCGTTCAAAAGGACGTCACCGTGCAGGTCAAGGCGCAGCAGCGGGTTTCCCAGTTGGAAGCCGAGCTGGCCCAGGTCAAGGCCGAGCTGGCGGCGCTCAAAGCGACGAGCGGATCGAACAAAATTTAGAAAAACCGGCCATTAAGAGGATAATGGCGTTTTAATACCTCCCCGTGAGCACGCCTCATGCACCGCGACACACTTCTGACGCAGGACGAGCTGGATTTTATTCAGATGATGCAACACAACCCGCAGCTCAACCTGCGGGACGCGTCGTCGAGCCTGACCGTCAACGGCGGCGCGCAGATTCGCGACTTGCTCACGCGCCTGGCCGCCCATGATCAACTGACCATTCAAGCGCAGTTCGACAACCAGCAACTCACCTTCCCCCTGCACCTGATGGAGGACGAGTTTCATGCGCTGCATCTGCGCCTGGGCGTGCCGACGATTTTCGAGGACGGGCCGATGATCCGGCCTTGGCGCCTGGCCCTGGAAACTCCGGTGGCGCTGGAGAACATCAGGGGCAACCTGAGCGCCTTGTGGGTGCATGAAGTGTCATTCAAAGGCGTGCTGGTGGAGATCCGCGGGCGGATCAAGCCGCCGAAAACCTTTTCCCTGTGGTTCAGCCCTTCGGGTTATGAGCGAATCGCATTGCGCGGCACGCTGGAACGCGAAACCGCGCGTGGCCTGTTTGCCTACCGCCTGGATCAGAGCGACGTGAGTGAAACCGAGCGCCTGCGCCAGTTCATCCTGCACCAGCATCGCTTGATCCACCCCGAAGTCCACGCCTGAGATCAGGTGTCCAGGCTGCCACGCAGAAATTGCTGCAGGCGGTGCTGCATCGAGCGCCCTTCATTGCCCAGGCAGCCGATGGAAGAGCCCGCCAGGCTGGCTTCGGCCAGGTCCGAGGCGTCACCGGCAAGCAGCAGCGGGCAATCGAGGGTCAGCGCCAGGCGCTGCAGCCGCAGCGGCAAATCGGCGCCGGGCGCGCGATTGGAAAACAGCACCAACGCCTGCGGCCGGGTCTTCTCGCAAACCAGGGTCAACTCGTCGAACGGCTGGCCAACGGCAAACACCTTTACCGCCAGGTCATCGGAGCCGATCAATGCCCCAGCCACCAACAGCTCCAGCTCCCGACATTCACCGACAATCGCCGACAGCAGGATCCGCGGCGTTGCCGAGGCGCTGGCCAGGTGCAGGCGTTGCGCGACACGGGCGCGCAGGAAGGCGTCGAAGAACAGCCACTCACTGGCTTGGCCGAAGTGCCCCTGATGCCGCAGCAATTGCTGCCACAGCGGCATGATGATGCTCTGGAACACCACCGCGACCGGGTAGGCAGCGAAAATCTGGCCGTACAGGCGGTCGAGCTGGCGATCGTCAAAAGCGCTGATGGCCAGGCGCAGCTGCACCTGCCATTGGCTCCATTCGCGTTCGGTATCGACGCGCGAAGGCGTGGCGTGTTCGCTGCACAAGGTGTCACGGGCGAGGATCTTGCCCACTTTGCTCACGGCGACGCCGCGCTCGATCCAGTCGAGAATGCGGTGCACGGTGTCGATATCGGTGCTTGAGTACAGCCGATGCCCGCTTTCAGTGCGGGTTGGCTGGATAAGACCGTAGCGACGTTCCCAGGCACGCAGGGTGACCGGGTTGACGCCGGTCAGCCGGGCGACTTCGCGAATCGGAAAAAGATCAGCGGGATCGATGGCGCTGGCGTGCGCCATTTCGGCGTGAGGAGCAGTAATTTCGGGCATCAGCGTTGAAAAACATCCGTGTCGATGTGGACCTCATTTAACGCTGATTCAAGCCTCTGATTCAAGCTGTGCCGCGAGCCGACCAAAGTATCTGGCGTATTTCGCGGAAACAGGAATAATCCTTGCCTGTTTTTACGTAGCCGCCCTACCCGGGCGCTACGTTTGTGCGCCGCCTACCCGGCCCAGCGCACCTGATTACTTGGAGATACACAATGTCTACCTCACCCGTCACCCTGATGGTTGCGCGCCGCGTGGCCAAAGGTCGCTATGAAGAATTGATGGCCTGGCTGCGCGAAGGCGAGCAATTGGCGACCGACTTCCCCGGTTACCTGGGTTCCGGCGTGCTCGCACCGCCACCCAATGACGATGAATTCCAGATTATTTTCCGCTTCGCCGACGAGAAAACCCTGCATGCCTGGGAGTTTTCGGCCTCGCGCAGTGCCTGGCTGAGCCGTGGCAGCGAACTGTTTGCCGATCCGTCCGAACATCGCGTCAGCGGTATCGATGGCTGGTTCGGCGCGGTCGGCGCACGACCGCCGCGCTGGAAACAGGCGGTGGCGATCTGGCTGGCGTTTTTCCCGGTGTCGCTGCTGTTCAACTTCGTGCTCGGGCCGTTGCTCAGCGAGCTGGAGTTGGCGCCGCGCGTACTGGTGAGCACTATGGCGCTGACGCCACTGATGGTTTACTGGTTCATCCCGTTGTCCACGCATCTGCTGGCCAACTGGCTGCATCCTGCGCCCACTCCGCGCAAGGCGACTGAAGCCGCCGCGTGAGTACAGGGGCGGCCGGTCGCTGGTATAGTTTCACTCTGCCAGCGACTCGAGCCTCCCATGACATCCACCCCCGCCCCGATCCTGATCACCGGCGCCGGCCAGCGTGTCGGCCTGCATTGTGCCCAGCGCCTGCTGGACGAAGGCCATGCGGTGATTTTCAGCTACCGCAGCGAACGTCCCGGCGTGCAGGCCTTGCGCGAACGCGGTGCGATCGGCGTGTTTGCCGACTTCTCCAGCGAAGCGGGGATCCTGGCGTTCATCGATGAATTGAACACGCATACCCAGTGCCTGCGTGCGATCGTGCATAACGCCTCGGCCTGGGTCGCGGAAACACCCGGCGACGAAAGCCGCGCCTTTACCGACATGTTCAGTGTGCACATGCTTGCGCCGTACCTGATCAACCTGCATTGTTCACCTTTGCTGCAACGCTCTTCGCCCGCCGACATCGTGCACATCAGCGACGATGTGGTGCGCAAGGGCAGCCGCCAGCACATCGCCTATTGCGCCACCAAGGCCGGGCTCGACAGCCTTACGCTGTCGTTTGCCGCGCAGTTCGCGCCGCTGATCAAGGTCAACGGCATCGCCCCGGCGATGGTGATGTTCAACGAGCACGACGACGCGGCCTACCGCGCCAAGGTCCTGGCCAAGTCGGCACTGGGCATCGAGCCCGGGCCCGAAGTGATTTACCAGAGCCTGCGTTACCTGCTGGACAACCCCTATGTCACCGGTACCACCCTGACCGTCAACGGCGGGCGGCATATCAAGTAAGCCGTTTGTGAGGATGTTGTATGACCTTATCCCTGCCCCACCACTACCGCGAGATCCTCAAGGGCCTGGGCGAAGACCCGGAACGCGAAGGCTTGCTCGACACCCCCAAGCGTGCCGCCAAAGCCATGCAGTACCTGTGTCATGGCTACGAGCAGAACCTGGAAGAAATCGTCAACGGCGCCCTGTTCGCCTCCGACAACGACGAGATGGTGATCCTCAAGGACATCGAGTTGTACTCGCTGTGCGAGCATCACTTGCTGCCCTTTATCGGCAAGGCCCACGTGGCCTACATTCCGACCGGCAAGGTGCTCGGCCTGTCGAAGCTGGCGCGCATCGTCGACATGTTCGCCCGGCGCCTGCAGATCCAGGAAAACCTCACGCGGCAGATCGCCGACGCCATCCAGGACGTGACCCAGGCCGCCGGCGTGGCCGTGGTCATCGAGGCCAAGCACATGTGCATGATGATGCGCGGTGTGGAAAAACAGAATTCAACCATGAACACCTCGGTGATGCTCGGCGCGTTCCGCGAGTCGAACACCACGCGCATGGAGTTCCTGCAACTGATTGGACGGAGCAAGTAGCAATGCCACAACTTCAACCAGGCATGGCGCGCATCCGGGTCAAGGACCTGTGCCTGCGCACTTTCATCGGCATCAACGAGGACGAAATCCTCAACAAGCAGGACGTGCTGATCAACCTCACCATCCTGTATGCCGCCCAGGAAGCCGTGCGCGACAACGACATCGACCATGCCCTGAACTACCGCACCATCACCAAGGCGATCATCGCCCACGTCGAAGGCAATCGTTTTGCCCTGCTGGAGCGCCTGACCCAGGAGCTGCTGGACCTGGTGATGAGCAACGAATCGGTGTTGTACGCCGAAGTCGAAGTCGACAAGCCGCATGCGCTGCGCTTTGCCGAGTCGGTTTCGATAACGCTCGCGGCGAGCCGCCCAGCCTCGAGCGATAAGCTTCAAGCCACACGTTAAAGCCAACCTCATTCCCACTTGCAGCTTGAAGCTTACCCGCTTGAAGCTGTCTCGAAGAGACCGTCATGAACGACCAACAACGCCTCGAACTCGAAGCCGCCGCCTTCCGCCGGCTGGTGGCGCACCTGGACAGCCGCAAGGATGTGCAGAACATCGACCTGATGAACCTCTCCGGTTTCTGCCGCAACTGCTTGTCCAAGTGGTACAAGGCCGAGGCCGATGAGCGCCACATCGAGCTGAGCCTCGATGACGCACGTGAAGTGGTGTACGGCATGCCGTACGCCGAGTGGAAAGCCCAATACCAGAAAGAAGCCAGCGCCGACCAACAGGCGGCGTTCGCCAAAGGAAAAACCCATGACTGACCTGAACACCCTGCGCGCCAGCCTCAACAGTGGCGAACACGTCTTCGCCGATACCCTGGCTTTTGTCGCCGCTGGCTACGACTACCAACCGCAGGCCTTCACCAACGGCCCGGTGGAAAACGCCGCCGGCCAGAACGAAGGCTCGTGCAAGACCCTGGGCCTGGCCCTGCTGGAAGGCTTCAGCGATCAGGAAGCGCTGTTGGCGTTTGGCGAGCATTACCGCTCGGTACTGGCCACGCCAGAGGGCAGTGACCACGGCAACATTCGTGCACTGATCGAGCATGGATTGGCCGGTGTGAAGTTCACTCAGCAGCCATTGACGCGCCGCTGATTCAATTTGCAAACCCGATTTAATCTGGGAGCAGGCTTGCCTGCGATGACGTCGGTACTGACACACCGCTATCGCCGGCAAGCCAGCCCCACAGTGATTGGATTACCACGTTGAGATAGCGCTGGATCATCAAATCCCGCGCATAAAAAAACCGGCCTCTCAGCCGGTTTTTTCATTTCAACGGGTTCAGAACGAAGCGTTCTGCAGGCCGTCGAGGTAACGCTCGGCGTCCAGGGCGGCCATGCAACCGGCGCCAGCCGAGGTGATGGCCTGGCGGTACACGTGGTCAGCCACGTCACCGGCGGCGAAGATGCCTTCGATGTTGGTCGCCGTGGCGTTGCCTTCACGGCCGCCCTGCACGACCAGGTAACCGTCCTTGGCCTCCAGCACGCCTTCGAACAGCGAGGTGTTCGGGGTGTGGCCGATGGCGATGAACACGCCGTCGACTTTCAGCTCGTCGAAGCTGCCGTCGTTGTTTTTCAGGCGGGCACCGGTCACGCCCATGTTGTCACCGAGGACTTCGTCCAGGGTGGCATTGAGCTTGAGGATGATCTTGCCTTCAGCGACACGGGCGTGCAGCTTGTCGATCAGGATCTTCTCGGCGCGGAAGGTCTCGCGACGGTGAACCAGGGTCACGGTGCTGGCGATGTTGGCCAGGTACAGCGCCTCTTCGACGGCGGTGTTGCCACCACCGACCACGGCGACCGGCTTGTTGCGGTAGAAGAAACCGTCGCAGGTCGCGCAGGCGGAAACGCCCTTGCCCATGAACGCTTCTTCCGACGGCAGGCCCAGGTAACGGGCGCTCGCGCCAGTGGCGATGATCAGCGCGTCACAGGTGTACACGCCGCTGTCGCCGGTCAGGCTGTAAGGCTTTTTCGAGAAATCGACCTGGTTGATGTGATCGAAGACGATCTCGGTCTCAAAACGCTCGGCGTGCTCTTTCATCCGCTCCATCAGCACCGGGCCGGTCAGGCCGTGGACATCGCCCGGCCAGTTGTCGACTTCGGTGGTGGTGGTCAACTGACCGCCCGCCTGCATGCCGGTGATCAGCAGCGGCTTGAGGTTGGCGCGGGCAGCGTAGACGGCAGCGCTGTAACCGGCAGGGCCGGAACCGAGAATAATCACTCGCGAATGACGGGTATCAGACATGACTCACTCCTATCGACCGCCCGGACAACAAGGCGGCTGGAATAAAAAAGGGACCACGAAGCACTTGGGGAAGGCTTGAACTCGCAGGCCCTGAAAAATAATGGGTGCAGCGTATCGAGGGGGGCAAGATTAAGGAAATACGCAATAACAATCCAGCTCATAGCGGGTCTCTATGCAGTCAGATCGATTAATCGACGCCTTTGTTACCGTTGATGTCGTCACACCGGCCACGCTTTCGCCGTCGATGCAAAGCCGGTAAGGTCGGCGCGTTCGTCATCCTGCTCGGAGTTCTCCATGCCCGCCCCCGCTCTTTCCGGCCCGCAATACCTGCGTGAAGGCCTCAAACTGGTCCTGAGCCCCGGCCTGCGCCTGTTTGTGCTGCTGCCCTTGGCGATCAACCTGGTGCTGTTCGTCGGCCTGATCTATTTTGCCGGCCATCAATTCAGCCTGTGGGTCGACACGCTGATGCCGACGCTGCCCGGCTGGCTGAGCTTCCTCAGCTATATCCTGTGGCCGCTGTTCGTGGTGCTGGTGGTGCTGATGGTGTTCTTCACCTTCACCATGCTCGCCAATATCATCGCCGCGCCGTTCAACGGCTTTCTGGCCGAGAAGGTCGAGGTGGTGGTGCGCGGTACCGATGACTTCCCCCCGTTCAGTTGGGGCGAGCTGGTGGCGATGGTCCCACGTACCCTGGCCCGGGAAATGCGCAAGCTGGGCTATTTCCTGCCACGGGCCATCGGCCTGTTTATCCTGTCGTTCATCCCGGTGGTCAACCTGATCGCGGCGCCGCTGTGGCTGCTGTTCGGCGTGTGGATGATGGCGATCCAGTACATCGACTACCCGGCCGACAACCACAAGCTGGGCTGGAACGAAATGCTCGCCTGGCTGCGCCAGAAACGCTGGCAGAGCATGAGCTTCGGCGGCATCGTCTACCTGGTGCTGCTGGTGCCGGTGGTCAACCTGCTGATGATGCCGGCAGCAGTGGCCGGCGCCACGTTGTTCTGGGTGCGTGAGCAAGGCGCCGAGGCAATGGCGGCGCAGCAGATCGCCAAGTCATAAATCCATCATCTGGATGACACAATGACGACATGGCCCACGGCGACACTGTGGGTCATGACGACAGCCTCGCTCCACATCACCCTGATCACCGAAACCTTCCCGCCAGAGATCAACGGGGTGGCCAATACCCTTGGCCGCCTGTGCGACGGTTTGCGCGCGCGCGGCCATCAGGTCGAACTGGTGCGCCCGCGCCAGGGCGCGGACCAGAGCCGTCCCAGCGACGATGGCCTGCTGCTGTGCCGCGGCTGGCCGTTGCCGGGGTATCCAGGGCTGCAATGGGGCCAGTCGTCGATGCACAAATTGCTGCGCCGCTGGACGCGCCAGCGCCCGGACGTGCTGTACATCGCCACCGAAGGCCCGCTGGGACTCTCGGCATTGCGTGCCGCGCGGCGCCTGGGGATCAGCGTGGTCAGCGGCTTTCACACCAACTTCCAGCAGTACTCGAACCAGTACGGCTTGAGCCTGCTGAGCCGCATGGTCACTCACTACCTGCGCTGGTTTCACAACCGTTCGACCCTGACCCTGGTCCCCAGCGCCAGCCAGCGCCTGGAACTGGAGCGCCGGCATTTCGAGCGGCTGGGGATGTTGTCGCGCGGCGTCGACAGCCAGCTGTTCCATCCGGCCAGGCGCGACAGTGCCCTGCGCGAAAGCTGGGGCCTGGAAAACGACGATATCGCAGTGCTGCACGTCGGGCGCCTGGCCCAGGAGAAAAACCTCGGCCTGCTCAAGCGCTGCTTTGATGCAGTGCAGGCGACCTACCCGTGGCGCCGCCTGAAGCTGGTCATCGTCGGTGACGGTCCGCAACGCGCGCTGCTCGAACGGGAGCTCCCTGACGCCGTGTTCTGCGGCACGCAGCGTGGCGAAGAGCTGGCCCGGCATTACGCCTCAGGGGATCTGTTCCTGTTCCCCAGCCTGACCGAAACCTTTGGCAACGTGGTGCTGGAAGCCATGGCCTCCGGGCTCGGCGTGGTTGCCTACGACCAGGCGGCCGCCACCCAGCATATCCGCCATGGCTACAACGGCGTGCTGGCGATGCCTGGGGATGAGGATGCATTTTGCGATGCCGCGATCTGGCTGCTGGAAGAGCGCGAGACCTTGCGCAGGGCCCGACTGAATGCGCGCCAACATGCGAGCCGCCAGGGCTGGCCGGCGATTATCGAGCAGTTTGAAGGACAACTGCGCAGCGCCTGTGGCGAGGACGTGTCGATAGCGGCGACTTCACGCCTGATCTGACGCAGAACCTGGCCGCCGTGACATCGTCCTGGCCCACCACAACGCCTTGCCTGCCTCCTCCCGTCCAAAAAGACCACGCGGGCCTGGAACCCTATCCCACCTGCATCCCACATAAAGAGGTCTTGGAACCGAGAGATGGTTTCGAGTCCCCCCTATCAAATCAATAACACATGGAGATACCAATGGGCGTAGGCGCAATTGGCAATACACAGGCTGCAGCCTGGAACTATCCTCAAAACGATCAAGCTGCGCCCTCTGACGAGCCAGCCCAACAGTCAGCAGCGTCCAGCATTGAGTACGGATCGCAAGGGCAAGGCTCTCAGAGCATCAATTATGAGGACATCAGCCAGAAGCAAAATCAGAACTTCCAGCACGCTACAAAAGATTGGCCGGACGATTTAGACGCCGTGAGTTGAAACACGACCGGCGGATATATCCGCCGGTCACCCTTGCCCCTGATGGCTTACACCAGCGTCGTTAGCGCCTCACGACTGAACGGCAGGATGTCGCCTTCACGACCTTCGCGCACTTTCAGCGCCCAATCCGGATCGACCAGCAATGCACGGCCGACGGCCACCAGGTCGAACTCGTCGTTGTTCAGGCGTTCCAGCAGCTTTTCCAGGCTCGCCGGTTGCGCGACCTTGTCGGTATTGACCATGAACTGCAGGAACTCGCCATCCAGGCCGACGCTGCCGACGGTGATGGTTGGCTTGCCGGTAAGCTTGCGCGTCCAGCCGGCCAGGTTGAGGTCGGAACCTTCGAACTCCGGCTCCCAGAAACGGCGGGTAGAGCAGTGGAAAATATCCACGCCGGCGTCAGACAAAGGCTTGAGGAACGCCCCCAATGCTTCGGGGGTTTGCACCAGGCGCGCGGTGTAGTCCTGCTGCTTCCACTGCGAGAAACGGAAGATGATCGGGAAGTCCGGGCCCACGGCGGCGCGGGTGGCCTGGATCAGCTCGATGGCAAAGCGCGAACGGTTGGCCAGGCTGCCACCGTATTCGTCAGTGCGCTGATTGCTGCCTTCCCAGAAGAACTGGTCGACCAGGTAACCGTGGGCGCCGTGGATTTCCACGCCGTCCATGCCGATGCCCTGGGCATCCTTGGCGGCCTGGGCGAAGGCGGCAATGACATCCTGGATGTCCTGGGCGGTCATGCCGTGCACGACCACGTTGCCGTCCTTGAGTTTTTCCATCGGGCCGTACGCCGGCACGCTGGCGTCAGGCTCGGTGCCGATGCGACGTACGCTGCCCACGTGCCACAGCTGCGGGACGATCTTGCCGCCCTCGGCGTGCACGGCATCGACCACTTTCTTCCAGCCGGCGAGCGCCGCTTCTCCATAGAAATTCGGGACATTGGGATAGCCATTGGAAGCCTTGTGGCCGACCACAGTGCCCTCGGTGATGATCAGGCCGACGCCGGCAGCGGCACGGCGACGGTAGTACTCGATCACTTTGGAATTGGGCACGCCACCGGGGGAAAACGAGCGGGTCATCGGCGCCATGACCACGCGGGTCGACAGCTGCAGTGCGCCGAGCTGGAACGGTTTGAACAAGGCTTGGACAGGCATGGGGGCACTCCACGAAAGACGGGTTTATGATGTGGATAATATGAGCAGTGCGCTGCGCTGGGTAGCACTATTGATGGGGGTGATTAAGGGGTAAAAGCAGGGGAGCGTAGTAGCTGTTGGGCTGGGGTGAGCGCGTTTATTGCGCAGGCACCTTGTGGCGAGCGGGCTTGCCCCGCGTTGGGCTGCGCAGCAGCCCCAATCAGGTCAGCGCAGTTTTTCAGAGACCCCGAGGTGGAGGGTTTTGGGGCTGCTGCGCAGCCCAACGCGGGGCAAGCCCGCTCGCCACATGAAGCATGCTAGCCACAACAAGCCGGCTCAGCCCATCAAGCCGGCTCACCACAAAATTGATGGGGGTGATGAAAGGGTAAAAGCAGGGGAGCGTGGTAGCTGTTGGGCTGGGATGAACCCGCTTATTGCGCAGGCACCTTGTGGCGAGCGGGCTTGCCCCGCGTTGGGCTGCGCAGCAGCCCCAATCAAGTCAGCGCAGTTTTTCAGAGACTCCGAGGTGAAGGGTTTTGGGGCTGCTTCGCAGCCCAACGCGGGGCAAGCCCGCTCGCCACATGAAGCATGCTAGCCACAACAAGCCTGCTCAGCCCATCAAGCCTGCTAGCCACAACAAGCCGGCTCACCACAAAATTGATGGGGGTGATGAAAGGGTAAAAGCAGGGGAGCGTAGTAGCTGTTGGGCTGGGGTGAGCGCGCTTATTGCGCAGGCACCTTGTGGCGAGCGGGCTTGCCCCGCGTTGGGCTGCGCAGCAGCCCCAATCAAGTCACCGCAGCTTTTCAGAGACTCCGAGGTGGAGGGTTTTGGGGCTGCTTCGCAGCCCAACGCGGGGCAAGCCCGCTCGCCACATGAAGCATGCTAGCCACAACAAGCCCACTCACCCCATCAAGCCTGCTAGTCACAACAAGCCTGCTCACCCCATCAAGCCCGCTAGCAACAACAAGCCTGCTCACCCCATCAAGCCTGCTAGCCACAACAAGCCGGCTCACCACAAAAAGCCGCTCTTCGAAGCCAGCCCGGTGTTCAAGCCAGGGCTTTTTCGATGGCCTGGATGATCGACGGGTCTTCCGGTGGGGTACGTGGCGAGAAACGCGCCAGGACCCGGCCGTCTTTACCAAGCAGGAATTTCTCGAAATTCCAGGTGATATCCCCAGGAAACTCGGCGCCCTCGCCCGCCAGCAGGCGGTACAGCTGGTGACGCTCAGGGCCATTCACATCGAGCTTGCTGCCCAGCGGGAACGTCACGCCATAGTTGAGGCTGCAGAACTCGCGGATTTCATCCTCGGTGCCCGGTTCCTGGCCTGCAAACTGGTTGCAAGGCAAGCCCAGCACGGTGAACCCCTGGTCCTTGTACTGCTGGTAGAGGTTCTCCAACGCCGCGTATTGCGGGGTCAAGCCACATTTGGAGGCGACGTTGACCACCAGCACGACTTGCCCCTTGAAGGGCGCCAGCGGCAGCTCTTGTCCGTCCAACGCTTTGAGTTTCAGGTCGTGGAAAGCACTCATGACGAACTCCAGATATCCCATGTTCTTCGCATTGCGACGTATCGAGATTACAACCCGCAAGCCTGCAATCATAGACGCCGATTACAAAACTCGCCTGCGGATTACTGAGCGGTCGGCCACGGCAAAATTGGAATCGCCGTGACCGCGTTCTGCGGGCTGCCTTCGATCAGGCGGTCGCTGTAGACCAGGTACACCAGGGTGTTGCGCTTCTTGTCGAGAAAGCGCACGACCTGCATGGTCTTGAACACCAACGAGGTGCGTTCCTTGAAGACCTCGTCGCCGTCCTTGAGTTCGCCCTTGAAGTGGATCGGGCCGACCTGACGGCAGGCAATCGAAGCTTCGGCGCGGTCTTCGGCCAGGCCCAGGCCGCCCTTGACGCCGCCGGTCTTGGCACGCGACAGGTAGCAGGTCACGCCGTCGACCTTGGGGTCATCAAACGCTTCGACCACGATCCGATCATTGGGGCCGACAAACTTGAACACCGTCGACACCTGGCCGATCTCTTCAGCCGAAGCCAGCAACGGCATGGCCAGCAGCAGGCCGAGCAATCCCTTCATTAAACGCATCGTGTATTCCTTTGGTTAAACCAGGATCAGGTTATCGCGGTGCACCAGTTCCGGTTCCGCCATGTAACCCAGGAGTCCGACAATCGCATCAGACGATTGTCCGATAATTTTCTGCGCTTCCAGGGCGCTGTAGTTGGCCAGGCCACGGGCGATCTCACGACCATCCGGCGCCACGCACACCACCATTTCGCCACGGCGGAAGCTGCCCTGGACCAATTTGACGCCGACCGGCAGCAGGCTCTTGTTGCCTTGGGACAACGCCGATACCGCGCCTTCATCCAGCACCAGGGTGCCACGGGTTTGCAGATGACCGGCCAGCCACTGTTTGCGCGCCGCCAGCATGCCGCGTTCCGGCGACAGCAGCGTACCGATGCGCTCACCGGCCTTGAGGCGATCCAGCACGCGCTCCAGGCGCCCGCCGACGATAATCGTGTGGGCGCCGGAGCGTGCGGCCAAACGGGCTGCGCGCAGCTTGGTCTGCATGCCGCCACGGCCCAATGCACCGCCGACGCTGCCGGCCACGGCGTCCAGCGCCGGGTCATCGGCACGCGCTTCATAAATAAGCTGGGCATCGGGGTTGTTGCGTGGATCAGCGTCGAACATGCCGTCGCGGTCGGTGAGGATCACCAGCAGGTCGGCTTCCACCAGGTTGGCCACCAGGGCGGCCAGGGTGTCGTTGTCGCCGAAGCGGATTTCGTCGGTGACCACGGTGTCGTTTTCGTTGATCACCGGGATGACCTTGAGCTCCACCAGCGCGCGCAGGGTGCTGCGGGCATTGAGATAGCGCTTGCGGTCGGACAGGTCGTCGTGGGTCAGCAGGATCTGCGCCGTGTGGCGGCCGTGCTCGGCAAAGCTGGATTCCCAGGCTTGCACCAGGCCCATCTGACCGATGGCGGCGGCGGCTTGCAGTTCGTGCATCGCGCTGGGTCGCGCGGTCCAGCCGAGGCGGCTCATCCCGGCGGCAACCGCCCCGGACGACACCAGCACCAACTCCACGCCCGCCTCATGCAAGGCCACCATCTGCTCGACCCAGACGCTCATGGCTGCGCGATCCAGCCCCTTGCCGTCTGCCGTCAGCAGCGCACTTCCGATCTTTACGACCCAGCGCTGCGCACCTGTCACTTTGCTCCGCATCTTCTTCAACCTTAGAGTGAGGGCTGCACGCGACCCAGCGCCGCCCATAACGTTATACCCGGATACCAAAACGCCGCTCCAGGGAGCGGCGTTCAAGTTTATCGCAACGGATCAGTCACGCACGTAAATGATTTCCGGACCGTCTTCATCATCCACGTCTTCTTCGTCCCAATCATCGTCGCCGATGTCATGGACCGACTTCACGCCACTGCGGCGCAGGGCACGCTGGTCATCCAGGGCCTGCAGCTGGGCGCGGGCTTCGTCTTCGATGCGCTGGTCGAGTTCGGCCAGTTCGGCCTTGAACACCGGATCGGCCGCCAGGCGGTCGGCACGGTCTTCGAGGTAGCGCATGATGTCGCGGGTCAGGCGCTCGGTGCCTTCTTTGGCGATGGCCGAGATCACGTAGACCGGACCTTCCCACTCCAGGCGATCGACGATTTCCTTGACGCGCTCCTCGTGTTCTTCTTCGAGGATCTGGTCGCACTTGTTCAGCACCAGCCAGCGATCACGCTCAGCCAGGGACGGGCTGAACTTGGTCAGCTCGCTGACGATCACTTCGGCGGCGTCCGGTGCGCTGGTGTCATCCAGCGGCGCCATGTCGACGAGGTGCAGCAGCAAACGGGTACGCGACAAGTGCTTGAGGAAGCGAATCCCCAGGCCAGCACCATCGGAAGCGCCTTCGATCAGGCCGGGAATGTCGGCGATCACGAAGCTTTTCCAGCGGTCGACGCTGACCACACCCAGGTTTGGCACCAGGGTGGTGAACGGGTAGTCGGCGACTTTCGGCTTGGCGGCCGAGACCGAGCGGATGAAGGTACTCTTGCCGGCATTCGGCAGGCCCAGCAGGCCCACGTCGGCGAGTACTTTCATTTCCAGCTTGAGGTCACGCTGCTCGCCTGGCTTGCCCGGCGTAGTCTGGCGCGGTGCACGGTTGGTACTGGACTTGAATCGGGTGTTACCCAGACCGTGCCAGCCGCCCTGCACTACCATCAACTTCTGGCCGGCCTTGGTCAGGTCGCCAATCACTTCCTGGGTCGCGGAGTCGATAATGGTGGTGCCGACCGGTACGCGCAGTACCAGGTCTTCGCCTTTCTTGCCGGTGCAGTCGGTGCTGCCGCCGTTGGAGCCACGCTCGGCATCGAAGTGCCGGGTGTAACGGTAGTCGACCAGGGTGTTGAGGTTTTCGTCGGCCATCATGTAGATGGAACCGCCGTCACCGCCGTCACCGCCGTTTGGACCACCGTTTTCGATGAATTTTTCGCGACGGAAACTCATGCAACCGTTACCGCCGTCGCCTGCTTTTACTCGGATGGAAACTTCATCAACGAACTTCATAACAAAACGCCTCTCGCCGCACGGACGAGCTTAAAAAACCAAGACATAAGACTCTTGCAAAAATGAGCGCAGCGACCTCAAGCAACGACCACACATCCAGCTGCTCTCGCCCATTACAAACAGCTTTGCAAGAGACTCACCCCACAAACGAAAAAGCCCCGTCGCAAGACAGGGCTTTTCCAGCGGTCTCGCAATTAAGCTGCGATAACGCTTACGTAACGACGACCGAAGGCGCCTTTTACTTCGAACTTGATCACGCCTTCGACTTTAGCGAAGAGGGTGTGATCTTTACCCATACCAACGCCGTAGCCAGCGTGGAATTGGGTGCCGCGCTGACGCACGATGATGTTGCCCGCTTTGATAGCCTGGCCGCCATACATCTTCACGCCAAGGCGTTTGGCTTCTGAGTCGCGACCGTTACGGGTACTACCACCAGCTTTTTTGTGTGCCATGAGTCAATTCTCCTAGTGAGGAATTAGGCTGAAATTAAGCCTGAATACCGGTGATTTTGATCTCGGTGTACCACTGGCGGTGGCCCATACGCTTCATGTGGTGCTTACGACGACGGAACTTGATGATGCGGACTTTATCGTGACGACCTTGGGAGATCACTTCAGCCACAACGGTAGCGCCAGCAACAACTGGAGCGCCGATGTTCACGTCATCGCCATTGGCGACCAACAGAACGCGATCAAAAGTAACGGATTCGCCGGTAGCGACTTCCAGTTTTTCGATCTTCAGGTATTCACCTGGGGCGACCTTGTATTGCTTGCCACCAGTAACAATTACTGCGTACGACATGGTATTTCTCCGATAATCCTGCTCACCCAGCGCTTTATAAGAAGAGGTATTGGCTGGCATGGCTGCATGGGATGGACGTCCCGAATGCAATTGCGTAAGGCAGGTGCTGCCCAGGAAGTTCAGGGTGCGCGATTGTACGCAAGGCTTTGATACGTTGCAAGTGGCCGCCTATCGCGCCTTGACACCCGGGGGTCAGGGTCCTAGCATGCCGCGCAACCCTTCTGGAGCGACTGTCGCTGATGCAACCCCAAGCTTTCTACCGCGCGGTCGCGGACGATTTTAGCGCCGTCGACGGCATCATCAAGCAGCAGCTGACGTCTAAAGTGCCGCTGGTCTCCAAAATTGGCGACTATATTACGTCGGCGGGCGGTAAGCGCCTGCGTCCTTTATTAGTGTTGCTGTGCGGCAAGGCCCTGGGTCGCGAAGGCGATGACGTGCGCCTGCTGGCCGCCACTATCGAGTTCCTGCACACCGCCACCCTGCTGCATGACGACGTGGTCGACATGTCCGGCATGCGCCGTGGCCGTGAGACCGCCAATGCGATGTGGGGCAACGCCCCGAGCGTGCTGGTGGGCGACTTCCTGTACTCGCGCTCGTTCGAAATGATGGTCGAGCTGGGCTCGATGCCGGTGATGAAGATTCTTTCACAGGCCACGCGCATCATCGCCGAAGGCGAAGTGTTGCAGCTGTCCAAGGTCCGCGACGCCAGCACCACCGAAGAAACCTATATGGAAGTGATTCGCGGCAAGACCGCGATGCTCTTCGAAGCCTCGACCCACAGCGCCGCCGCCCTGTGTGGCGCGACGGCCGAACAGGCCGAAGCCCTGCGTACCTTCGGGGATCACCTGGGCGTGGCGTTCCAACTGGTCGACGACCTGCTCGACTACAAGGGCGACGCCGAGACCCTGGGCAAGAACGTCGGTGACGACCTGGCCGAGGGCAAGCCGACCTTGCCGCTGATCTACACCATGCGCGAAGGCACGCCGGAACAGGCCGCCCTGGTGCGCAAGGCGATCCAGAAAGGCGGGATCGAGGACCTGGAGGCCATCCGCGTCGCCGTGGAAGCCTCCGGCTCCCTCGAGTACACCGCGCAATTGGCGCGTGACTACGTGGCCCGTGCGATCAAATGCCTGGAAGCCCTTCCGGCCAGCGAATACCGGGATGCCCTGGTTGAGCTGAGTGAGTTTGCGGTCGCGCGGACGCACTGATTGCGCCGCACTTGATGTGGGAACTGGCTTGCCTGCGATAGCGGTAGTGAATTCACTGCAGTCATTGCAGGCAAGCCAGCTCCTACATTAAGACCACATCGCCCCCTCCCCCCTACAAATCCCTATATAATGTGCGACTTTTAGCCATCCCTGACTTTCAAGGAGCTTTAGTGAGCACGTTGCCACCCTGCCCGAAATGCAATTCCGAATACACCTACGAAGACGGCGCCCAGCTGGTCTGCCCGGAATGCGCCCATGAATGGTCCGCCAGTGGCGAGGCCGAAGTGGCGGGCGATGAAACCGTGAAGAAAGACTCTGTGGGCAACGTCCTGCAGGACGGCGACACCATCACCGTGATCAAGGACCTCAAGGTCAAGGGCACGTCCCTGGTGGTCAAGGTCGGCACCAAGGTCAAGAACATCCGCCTGTGCGACGGCGACCACGATATCGATTGCAAGATCGACGGCATTGGCCCGATGAAACTCAAGTCCGAGTTCGTGCGCAAAGTCTGAATCTGCTGCACCCATCCCGCGCCCGCCGCGGGATGGCGTTTCGCCCTCTGCGTTGATCGAACGCAATATCCACACAGAAAAACCCGGAAACCGCCAATAGGCACTTGCTATTCTACGAATAAGAATTATTCTCATTGAAACTCATCAAGGAGAACGACCATGACTTATTTGATAGATGCCTGGCTGGATCGCCCACACCCTTACCTGCGGATCCTGCATCGGGAAACCGGCGAAGTCTGTGCGGTGCTGGAAGAAGAGGCACTCAATGAACTGCAGGACCAGGGCGACCTGGACGTGAATGGCCTGAGTTCGAGTGAACCCGGTGTACTCAAGGAAGTGGTGCGCAATCTGTTTCTGTTCTGCTATGCCCGAGCATTGCGCCCGGCCACGGAACTCAATGGCAAGTTCCATCCATGAACCAGCCAACACACAGGCCCTGTGTGGCAGCTGGCTTGCCTGCGATGGCATCCACTCGATAACAGCTCGGATCGAGTCGTCTGCATCGCGGGCAAGCCCGGCTCCCACATAAAGCAGGTCTTACAGAACGTCGAGCAGCTCGACGTCGAACACCAGAACGCTGTGCGGCGGGATGCTGCCAACGCCTTGAGCGCCGTAAGCCAGTTCGCTCGGCACGTACAGGCGCCATTTGCTGCCGGCATTCATCAGTTGCAGGGCTTCGGTCCAGCCGGCGATCACGCCACCTACCGGGAATTCTGCAGGCTGGCCGCGCTCGTAGGAGCTGTCGAACACCGTGCCGTCGATCAACGTGCCGTGGTAGTGAGTACGCACTTGGTCTTCACGGGTCGGCTTGGCGCCGTCACCTTGGGTCAACACTTCAAATTGCAGGCCGGAAGCCAGGGTGGTGATGCCGTCACGCTTGGCGTTTTCCGCCAGGAATGCCAGGCCGGCACCTGCAGCGGCTTCAGCCTTGGCAGCGGCTTCGGCTTGCATGATTTCGCGGATGACTTTGAAGCTCGCAGCCATTTGCTCCTGGTCAACGCGGCTTGGCTTGCCGGCGAACGCGTCGGTCAGGCCAGCCAGGATTGCGTCCAGGCTGACGCCCGGTGGCGGGTTGTCGCGCAGTTGGTCGCCCAACTGACGGCCGATACCGTAGCTGACGCGGGTTTCGTCGGTGGACAGATTAACTTCGGACATGAAGAGGCTCCGCTGTAGGGCAGGGCTGAAAACACTGTTTTCCTGCACTGCCCGAAACTAAAAGGGCCAGCAGACTAGCACAGAATGTCAGTCCGGGATCAGCCGCGCGCAGCCCGCCGACCGAGCGCCGCTGGTCGGTTATGCGGCGGCGGTGCCTATCGGCTTACGAATAAAGGTTCAGATTCCTTGCCCCCCGCCGATACAGCCCTACACAACTTGGCTGGCTCAAAGAACAACACCGTCCAGCAGACAGACATCAATTTTTGCGGAGCATTCGATGAACAGCTGGTTCGGCAACATTAGCGTCAATCTCAAACTCGGCCTGGGCTTCGGCCTGGTGCTGGTCCTCACGTCAATCCTGGCCCTGACCGGCTGGACCAGCCTGGGCGGCCTGATCGACCGCAGCAACTGGATGAGCGACATCACCCAGCTCAATGCGTCGCTGACCAAACTGCGGATCGTGCGCCTGCAGTACATGCTCGCCAACGGCGACGAAGCCGTGGCCCAGAACGTACAGACCAACCTGGACGCGTTCACGGCTCAGCAGCAGAAACTGCTGGACAGCTTCAAGAGCCCGGAAAACCGCAAGCTGCTCACCGAGCAGAAAAACATCATCACCGCCTACCAGCAGTCGTTGAACAAAATGCGCGAGGCCTACCGTAACGGCAATGCCTCTCGCCAGCTGATGGGCGAAAAGGCCGACATCGCCAATGCACAAATCAACGCGCTGGAAACCAGCGTGAAGCAAGCCCCGGACAGCTCCGAGCACCTTGCCCAGTTCCAGGCCGTCGCCGATGCCAAGATGCAATTCCAGTTGGCCCGCTATGAAGTGCGCGGCTATACCGGCAACGTCAACGCGGAGACCGAAGCCCGCGCCGCCGCACAAATCGAAAAAGCCATCAACGGCCTGAAGGGCCTCAGCGCCGTTTTCGGGGCCGGCCAGCAAAGCGCGTTGAGCGCGCTGGAAACCGCCCTGGGCGACTACCGCAGCGCCGTGCAGAACTACAAGGCTGCCAACGCCAACATCGTCGCCGCCCGCGCCGAAATGACCACCCAAGGCGCCGACATTGTCACCATCAGCGACAAGCTGTACGACATCCAGCTGGATCGCCGTGACGCCGAAAGCGCCCAGGCCCGCAGCCTGCAATTGATCAGCACGTTGCTGGCGCTGCTGGTCGGTGTCATTGCCGCCCTGGTGATCACCCGCCAGATCACCCGCCCCTTGCAGGAAACCCTGGCCGTGGTGGAGCGCATCGCTTCCGGCGACCTGAGCCACAACATCCAGGTAACCCGTCGCGATGAACTCGGCGTTTTGCAACAGGGCATCCAGCGCATGGGCACAACCCTGCGCGAGCTGATCAGCGGCATTCGTGATGGCGTCACCCAGATCGCCAGCGCCGCCGAGGAGCTGTCGGCCGTGACCGAGCAGACCAGCGCCGGCGTCAACAGCCAGAAGATCGAGACCGACCAGGTCGCCACCGCGATGCATGAAATGACTGCCACCGTGCAGGAAGTGGCGCGCAATGCCGAGCAAGCCTCCCAGGCGGCTTCCGAAGCCGACGGCCAGGCCCGCGAAGGCGACAAGGTCGTGGCGGAAGCCATCGCCCAGATCGAGCGCCTGGCCACCGAAGTAGCGCGCTCCACCGACGCGATGACGCACCTGCAGCAAGAGAGCAACAAGATTGGCAGCGTAATGGACGTGATCAAGGCCGTAGCCGAACAGACCAACCTGCTCGCCCTCAACGCCGCGATTGAAGCGGCGCGTGCCGGTGAAGCCGGTCGCGGCTTTGCCGTGGTGGCCGATGAAGTGCGTGGCCTGGCCCAGCGCACACAGAAATCCACCGAGGAAATCGAAGGCCTGGTGGCCGGTTTGCAGAACGGCACCCAGCAAGTCGCCAATGTGATGAACAACAGCCGCAGCCTCACCGACAGCAGCGTCGAGCTGACGCGCAAGGCCGGCGTATCGCTGGAGAACATCACCCGCACGGTGTCGAATATCCAGTCGATGAACCAGCAGATCGCCGCCGCCGCCGAACAGCAGAGCGCCGTTGCGGAAGAGATCAGCCGCAGCATTGTCAACGTGCGTGATGTGTCGGAGCAGACTGCAACGGCGAGCGACGAGACGGCCAAGTCCAGCGTTGAGCTGGCGCGTTTGGGCAGCCAATTGCAGCAGATGGTCAGTCACTTCCGGGTTTAAGCAACAAAAAGCCGCCTCGGTTTAAGCCGAGGCGGCTCCACTTCTCAGACCTTACAGGTCATCGAAGCTGTCCCGCAGGAATGTCCACACGTGATAAACACGCACGGCATTCACTACGAGGTTCCATGTACGTCGTGCAAACTTAGACATACTCGGCCCTCCGTGAGTTGGGCCTTACCTCCAGCACACTTACCGGAACACGTGAGCCTTTGGATGCGGGTCAACGCTTCCTGTGAGGCGGCCGGGCTTGGTTCCTCCCGCATGAATCCGGCACGGATTACTAGCCCGTGGCGTTCGGTCCATAATTCCGTGCGCATACCCAGCCACCTGCAAAACGACATACTTGGAACGGGGGTGATACTAATCAACATCCGGATCAAAGGTGTGACGGGGGACGATAAACCTGCTGGAAAGATCAACTGACATGTTGCAAGTTTTTGCCACCAACTCTAAATAGAAATAAAGTCGACAGATGAAAAGTAACGATCCTCGTCAAGTCTTGCACGAGACGATAACCAGCATTAGTATCACTGGGCGGGTCAACGCTTCCTGTAAGAATGCAACCCCGGCCACTCACTGGGATTGCAAAAAAAACCGCCTACCCAGGCGGTTTTTTATTGCCTGCGATTGACCGATCAGCCCTCGCCTTCCTCGACAAACACCAGCCGATTGCCAAATGGGTCGCCGATGCTCATCTCCCGCGAGCCCCAAGGCGTTGCTTCAACCCCAGGCTTGGCATACCGATAATCCTTGGCCAGCAATTGCTGCTGGTACGCGTCCACGCCCTGCGCCTGAATCCGCACCGCCGAGCCGGGCGAAGCATCGCCGTGGTGTTCGGACAGATGCAGCACGCAGTCGCCCAACGACACCTGCAAATACAGCGGGAAATTCGCTTCGAAGCGATGCTGCCAATCCACCTTGAACCCGAGGAAATCGACGTAAAACTCCAACGCCTTGGCCTCGTCGAAGATCCGCAGGATGGGGGTGACTTTTCCTAAGTGCATTGCGCTCGCTCCGTGTATGAGATCGCCCACTATAGAGACGAAAACCCGCCGCGCAAATCCCCGCTGCGCGCCAAAAACCGTCCCGGCCGCTGACCATTGGCCTGCCCGTCGCTGTAGCTCAGCACGCCATTGACCCACACACCGTCAATGCCCTCGGCGGCACGTTGCGGGGCTTTGAAGTCCGCCACATCGCGCACCCGCAGGGGATCGAACAACACCAGGTCAGCCCAATACCCTTCACGGATTTCACCGCGCTCAGCCAGGCCAAAACGCGCCGCCGACAACCCGGTCATTTTGTGCACCGCCGTGTGCAGTGGAAACAACCCCACGTCACGGCTGAAATGCCCCAGCACCCGTGGAAACGCGCCCCATAAACGCGGGTGCGGAAACGGGTCTTCGGGCAAGCCGTCCGACCCCACCATCGACAGCGGATGCGCAAGGATGCGTCGTACATCCGCTTCATCCATCCCGTAGTACACCGCCCCTGCCGGTTGCAGGCGACGCGCCGCGTCCATCAGCGAAACGTCCCACTCGGCAGCGATGTCCTGCAAGTCACGCCCGCCCATCTCCGGATGCGGCGTGGACCAGGTGATGGTGATGCGAAACGCATCGGTGACTTGCTTGAGGTCCAGGGTCGAAGAACTCGCCGCATAGGGATAACAATCACAGCCCACCGGGTGGGTTTTCGCCGCCATCTCCAGCGCCGCCAACAGCTGTGGACTACGCCCCCAGTTACCGGCACCGGCGCATTTGAGGTGGGAAATGATCACCGGCGCCTTGGCATGCCGGCCGATCAGGAAAGCCTCGTCCATCGCCTCCAGCACCGGCTCGAATTCGCTGCGCAGATGGGTGGTGTACACCGCACCGAAGGCCGTCAGTTCTTCACTCAGTTGCAGCACTTCATCGGTCTCGGCATTGAACGCGCTGGCGTAGGCCAGGCCTGTGGATAAGCCCAGCGCGCCGGCTTCGAGACTTTCCTGCAACTGCGCCCGCATGTGCGCGATTTCACCGGGCGTGGCGGTGCGGTGTAGATCGTCCATATGGTTGCTGCGCAGCGCCGTGTGGCCGATCAGCGCGGCGACGTTGACGGCCGGGTGAGCGTTTTCCACCGCCAGGCGGTAATCGATAAAACGCGGATAGGCGAAGGCTTCACGCGTGCCCAACAGGTTCATCGGGTCCGGCGGGGCGCCGCGCAGGCTCACCGGCGACGCACTGATGCCACAGTTGCCGACGATCACCGTGGTCACACCCTGGCTGAGCTTGGGCAGCATCTGCGGATGGCGGATCACCACCGTGTCATCGTGGGTGTGCACGTCGATGAAGCCCGGTGCCAGCACCCGGCCCGCGGCCTCGATTTCATGCTCGGCGCGTGCTGCCGACAAATCGCCGATCGTTTCGATGCGCCCGTCGCGCAGCCCCACATCGGCAACATAGCCTTCGGTGTTGCTGCCATCGATGATCAGCGCCTGGCGAATCAGCGTGTCGTACTTCATATCAGTCTCCAAGCGGCAGGCTGTCAGGGCCGCCGCGATAATCGTCCAGGGCCAGCTTGATCCGGCGCAGGCGTTCCTGGTTGTCGTCCGGCATGGCCAGCGCCAGCTCGGTGGCGAGCAGGTCGATGGCCAGCAGCATTCCGTAGCGCGCCGCCGTGGGTTTGTAGATAAAACTGGTTTCGGCCGGTTGCAGCGGCAGCAGGACATCCGCCAATTCGGCCAGTGGAGAATCGGCCAGGGTGATAGCGACGATGCGCGCGTCGTAGTTGCGCGCCAGCTTCACCACCTCCAGCAACTCGGGCGTGAGGCCGGTCAGCGAGCAGACGATCAGTGCCTGTTCGGGCCCCAGCGTCGCGGCCGTGACCCGCATCATCACCGGGTCATGGCTGGCAGCAATCGGGTACCCCAGGCGCACCAGGCGCACCTGCAACTCGTCGCTGCACAGGCTCGACGGGCCGCCCATGCCGAAGGCGTGAATCATCCGCGCCTTGCCGAGCAGGTTGACCGCATCGACAAAACTCGCCTGGTTGAACCCCGACAAATGCTGACGCAACGTCGTTTCGATATCGCCGAGTATCTGCCGATGAAACGCCGACTGCTCGGGCAGCCCCGCCGGGTCCAGGAAGCGACTGCCGACACCACTGGCCTGGGCCAGCTGCAGGCGCAGATCGCGCAAGTCGCGACAGCCGACACTGCGCGCAAACCGCGACAAGGTTGCGGTGCTGACTTCGGCCCGCTGGGACAACTCTTCCAGGCTGGCCGACGCGGCAAATGCCACATCCTCAAGCATCAGCCTGGCGATACGCCCTTCGCCGGCGCTGAAGGAATCCTGGCGGGCGCGGATCTGGTAGAGGATGTCCATGGGGTCTCCGGGTTACAAAATGCAGGACAGACCATACGTGAGACCGAAGGCGACCACCGAAATCAGGGTCTCCAATACGGTCCAGGTCTTGAAGGTCTGGATCACCGTCATATTGAAGTATTCCTTGATCAGCCAGAAGCCGCCGTCGTTGACGTGGGAAAAGATTACCGAACCCGCACCGGTGGCCAGCACCAGCAATTCAGGGTGTGGATAACCCATTCCCAGGGCAACCGGCGCTACCACGCCGGATGCGGTGGTCATGGCCACCGTGGCCGAACCCGTGGCAATGCGCATCAGGGCTGCAAACAGCCACCCCATCACCAGCGGCGACAACTGGAACGCATGGGCCAGGCCAAGGATTTCATTGGTGACGCCTGCATCCACGAGGATCCGGTTAAGGCCACCGCCCGCGCCCACCAGCAAGGTGATGCTCGCGGTCGGCGCCAGGCATTCATTGGTGAACTTGAGGATCGACTCGCGGTTGAAGCCTTGCGCCAGGCCCAGGGTCCAGAAGCTCACCAGGGTCGCCACCAGCAGGGCGATCACCGAGTTGCCGATAAACAACAGGAACTGGTTGAACCCGGTGCCCGGGGTGGAAATGACGTTGGCCCAACCGCCGATCATCATCAGCACCACCGGCAACAGGATGGTACCCATGGTCAGCGCAAAGCTCGGCAAACGCTCGCGAGGCTCGCGCTCGATGAACTGGCGCTCCAGCGGGTTTTCCGCCGGCAGGTGAATACGCGGCACGATGAATTTGGCATACACGGGACCGGCGATGATCGCCGTCGGAATGCCGATGAGGATCGCGTAGAGCACGGTCTGCCCCACCGATGCGTTATAGGCCAGCACCGCCATCATCGCCGCCGGGTGCGGCGGCACCAGCGCATGCACCACGGACAAGCCGGCGACCATCGGCAGCCCGACCATCAGGATCGACACGCCCACGCGCCGCGCCACGGTAAAGGCGATCGGCACCAGCAACACAAAACCGACCTCGAAAAACAGCGGCAGCCCCACCAGGAAGGCGATGCACACCATGGCCCAGTGGGCATTGCGCTCGCCGAAGCGGTTGATCAGCGTGCGCGCCACCTGCTCGGCGCCGCCGGATTCGGCCATCATCTTGCCGAGCATGGTGCCCAGCGCCACCACCAGGGCGATGTGCCCCAGCGTCTTGCCGACACCCGCCTCATAAGACCCCATGATGGTGTCCGCCGGCATCCCGGCCATCAGCGCGAGGCCAATGGACACCAGGGTGATGACGATAAACGGGTTGAGTCGGTAACGTGCAATCAGCACGATCAATGCAATGATGGCAATGGCAGCGTATGCCAATAGCCCGAAGCCCGGTAATGCGGCCATGCGGTACTCCTAGGAAAGGGTCACGTCGAATTGGTTGTGAAACTCATAAATCATTACCGAGGAGTATTTTCAAATTTTATGAAAGTAATTTTCGCCCACAGACACGTGCTGTCGCGTTGGGATATGCCCGACACGCACGCATGAAAATTCAAGGTGTGTTCTTACATGAAGATCAGCAACTGCCGGAAACTCAGGGGCGGGCGTTGAGTCATAGAATGCGCATCCACTCATGCCCAGGAAAATCGACCATGATTCGCACCTCCCTCGCCGCCGGCGCGCTGTTTCTGACCTTGTGCGGCGCTGCCTCGGCCGCCGATAACGCGGCGCTGAAAAAATGCATGGACGGCGCCAACACGACCGCCGACATGGTCGGTTGCAACGCCAAGGAAGCCAAGGTGCAGGACGATCGCCTGAACCGCGCCTACAAGACCGCCCTCGCCGCCCAGGAAGGCGCGCGCAAACAGCAACTGCAGGACGTGCAGCGCCTGTGGATAAAATACCGCGACGCCAATTGTGCCTTCGCCGGCAGTGCCACCGGCGGCACGATCGACCAGGTCAATGGCTCCGGCTGTGTGCTGGACATGACCCAGACCCGCGCCCAGGAACTCGAAGACCTGGTCGGGCCATAACGCCCGTTGTAGAAACCGGCAGGTTAATCGTGATGGACCTTGGCGCGCTTGAGCAGCTTCTTGCAGCGCTCGGACAAATGCAGCACCCGCAGGTGCTTGCCGGCCTTGGTGTAGCGCTCGCGCAGGGTCATCAGCGCGGCAATCGCTGAATAGTCGACAAAGCTCAGGTGACGGCAGTCCAGCGTCACCTGGGCCGGGTCGTTGGCTGGATCGAATTGGTTCAGGAATGGCGTAGTCGAGGCGAAGAACAAGGTGCCGTGCAGGCGATAGAGCTTGCTGCCGTCGGCCTCCAGATGCTCATCGGCATACAATTCCCGCGCCTGTTGCCAGGCAAAATTCAGCGCGGCAATCACGATGCCGCACAGCACGGCGGTGGCCAGGTCGGTGAACACGGTAATCACCGTCACCGCGAGAATCACCAGCACGTCATTGAACGGCACTTTGTTGATGACCCGCAGCGACGCCCAGGCGAAGGTCTGCTGGGACACCACAAACATCACCCCCACCAGCGCCGCCAGCGGGATCCGCTCGATCAGCGGCGACAGAAACAGAATGAACAACAGGATCATCACCCCGGCAAACACCCCGGAAAAACGCCCGCGCCCGCCAGAACTGAGGTTGATCACGGTTTGCCCGATCATCGCGCAACCGCCCATGCCACCGAACAGGCCCGAGACCATATTCGCCGCCCCCAGGGCCACGCTTTCGCGGTCGGGGTAGCCCCGGCTTTCGGTGATTTCGTCGGTGAGGTTCAAGGTCAGCAGGGTTTCCAGCAGGCCGACCATGGCCATCAGGAACGCGTAGGGCGCGATGATGCCGAGGGTTTCCAGGGTCCAGGGGATCTGCGGCAGGGCAAAGGTCGGCAGGCCGCCGGCGATGTGGGCCATGTCGCCGAGGGTGCGGGTCGGCAGGCCGAGCAGGTACACCGCCAGGCCCACGCCGAGAATCGCCACCAGGGCCGGCGGCACGGCGCGCGTTATGCGCGGCAGCAGGTAGACGATGGCCATGGTCACCAGCACCAGGCCGGTCATCACATACAACGGCGTACCGCTGAGCCAGGTGTCACCGCTTTTGAAGTGTTCCAGTTGCGCCAGCGCAATAATGATCGCCAGGCCGTTGACGAACCCCAGCATCACCGGGTGCGGCACCATGCGCACCAGCTTGCCCAGGCGCAACAGGCCGAACGCGACCATGATCAGGCCGCCCAGCAGCACCGTCGCCAGCAGGTACTCCACGCCGTGCTGTACCACGAGCGCGACGATCACCACCGCCATCGAGCCCGCCGCCCCCGACACCATGCCGGGCCGGCCGCCAAACAGCGCCGTGAGAGTGCAGATGATAAAGGCGCCGTAGAGGCCCATCAGCGGGTTGAGGTGGGCGACCAGGGCAAAGGCGATGCATTCGGGCAGCAACGCAAAAGACGTGGTGAGGCCGGCCAGGGCATCGGCGCGCAGACGGGTGAGGTTCATGAGGTACCAGGGCATTGCGGGGATAAGGCCGGGAATGGTACGGAATTGAACGCGGCAGAACCAGATTTTTCAGGCAGGCAATCCCCGGTGGGGAACGGGCCGGTTGTGACAAACGGAGTCGTTCTGACAAGCACGCGTGTGTGGCGGACGGGCTTGGTGTGATAGGCACGTTTGTGTGGCAGACGGGCTTGGTGTGATAGGCAATTGTGTGTGGCGGACGCGTTCCATGTGGCGAGCGGGCTTGCCCCGCGTTGGGCTGCGAAGCAGCCCCCCAAACCATTCAGCGCATATCTGTCGGAATATAGGTGGTGGCTGGGATGGGGCTGCTTCGCAGCCCAACGCGGGGCAAGCCCGCTCGCCACAAAAAGCCCGGCCGCCCGACCGCCCAACTACAGCTACAACCACAAGTTGAGCGGCAGAAAACTCAGACCATCTCGTGGCGAATCCACTCCACCACCGACGTACGCTTCGGCGCCCAGCCCAGCAGTTCACGCGCGTGTTTGCCGCGCACGCGGCTGTTGGAGCCCAGGCCATAGTTGGCCATTTCATAGCCCCACTCGGCTTCAGCCTCGGCCAATGGCCAATCCTGCGGCTGGCCCAGGTTCAGGGCGGCGGCAATCGCGGTGGTCATGTCGATAAACGCCGCCTCGCCGCTTTCCACAAAGTAGAAGGTGCCCGGCACGTTCCTGGTCAGCGCCAGCAGATACAGGGCCACCACGTCGTCAATGTGCACGTTGGACCAGATGTTCTGCCCGGTCCCCACGTGGCGCACCACGCCGCTCTTGCGGGCCTGCTTGAGCAAGCGCGGCAATTGCACGCTGTCCCGCTTCACACCCAGGCTGTGCCCGTAGATCAAGGTGTTGCAGATCACCGCCGAGTTCACGCCGTCGTTGGCGGCCGCCAGGATCAGGTTGTCGATGGCCACGCGCGCAGCCTTGTCGACCGTCGGCGCCGGCAGGTTGTCTTCAAAGTAGATGACATCACTGGCCTTGCCGCCGGATGCATCACCAACAATGCTCGAACCGCTGGTGTGCAGGAATGGCTTGTTCGAACCTTTCAACGCCGCCAGCAAGGTTTCCACGGCAGCACGATGGTCGCTGCTCGCAGCGTTGATCACCGCATCGGCGCGCTTGGCCTGCTCGGTCAATACGCCGGCGTCATCCAGGGTGCCGATGACTGGGGTAATGCCCAGGGCGCTCATTTCAGCCGCTTGCTCGGCGCTGCGCACCAGGCCGGTAACGTGATGGCCGGCCTTGACCAGGCCCGTGGCGATGGAGCCGCCGATAAAACCTGCAGCGCCGGTGACGAATACGTTCATGGAGTGTGCTCCTGACTGGGTAAGTGATGGGCCCATTGTTACGGACCCCTCCCTGGCGAATAAGCCCCTGATGCCCAATTCACTCTTGCGCGCAGGTCACGAATCAACGGGCATAACGCGCCAATTTGGCCTGGATGAAGTCCAGGAAACACTGGATGCGCAGCGCCAGTTGCGAGTTGCGGTAGAACACCGCGTGGATCGGCTGGCGATAACCGGTATTGAACGCTTCCAGCACCGGCACCAGGCGCCCGGCGCTGATGTCTTCCAGGGTCATGAAATTCGACAGGCAGCAAATCCCCTGCCCTGCCAAGGCCAGGTGACGCAGGGTTTCGCCACTCGACGCAGCAATCCCCGGCTGGATCAGCCAGCGGTCGCCCTCCACATGGCGCAATGGCCAGTGGTTGAGGGTTTCGGTCTGGGTGAACCCCAGCAATGTGTGGTCGGCCAGCTCGGCCACCGTTGCCGGGGCGCCGTGCTGCTTGAGGTATTCAGGGCTGGCGAGGATATGCAGCGGCGACCAGCCGAGGGCGCGCGCATGCAGGGTCGAATCGGCCAGCACGCCGATGCGAATGGCAATGTCGGTACTCTGTTCCAGCAGGTCGATGATCAAGTCATCGCTGTTCAGCTCCAGCTGGATATCCGGGTACAAACGGCGAAACTCGTCGATGTATGGCACGATCCCATGCAGCATGAACGGTACTGCAGCATTGATGCGCAGGCGCCCGGCCGGGTTTTTCTGACGCGACGACAAGCGTTCTTCCAGCTCCTCCATCTGCGCCAGGATCACCTTGGCCTGCTCGAAGAAGTATTTACCCTCCTCAGTCAGGTCCATGCGCCGCGTGGTGCGGTTGATCAACGTGGTGTCGAGCTTGGCTTCCAGGCGCGACAGGGTGCGGCTGACCGCCGAAGGCGTCTGCCCGACCTGCTCCGCTGCGGCGGAAATCGAACCGCATTCAATCACGCTGACGAAGATCTGGAGCTCATCGGATCGGGCTTTCACAGGCTGTCCTCTTTATCGATTCCTGCCAGCTTACACCGAGAGGTTGAACACCTGCGCCAGGTGCTGCTCGTAGCGCGCCACGTCGGCCTCGATGGCCGGGCGTTTCATCACGTCCACGCACAGGAAGGTCGGCAGGCCGGTCATGCCGAGGAACTCGTTGGCCTTGTGGAACGCAAAGTACACCGCGTCGACGCCCTTGGCCTCAAAGAAATCGCTCGGGTCGTCGAAGGCTTGCTGCGGCGCGTTCCAGGTCAGCGAGAGCATGTACTGCTTGCCCTGGATCAGGCCGCCGCTACCGTATTTCTGCGACGAATCGGAACGGGTGCGGCCGTCGCTGGCGTACAGGCTGCCGTGGCCTTCGGTGAAGACCTCGTCGATGTACTTTTTGACGATCCACGGTGCGCCCATCCACCAGCCGGGCATCTGGTAGATGATCACGTCGGCCCAGAGGAATTTGGCCACTTCTTCGGCGACATCGTAGCCTTCGTCGATGTGGGTGACTTTGACGTCGATACCGCCACGGTCCAGCACGGCCACGGCGGCGTCGTGCAGGGTGGCGTTGTAGCGACCATCGGAGTGGGCGAATTTTTTACCGCCGTTGAGCAGGAGGACTTTTTTCATCGCAGGGATCCAAGGGGTTAGAAATGTCTGGCGGCAGACTAGCGACTCGTAACCCTGGGAATAAGCGGTGGTGCAGCAAAATACATTTGACCCATACGCACGAATAACTGCGCACTTGTGAATTATCCGCTAATCAGCAGGTGACCCCCCAACAGCGCCATACCGATGAAAAATACGCGTTTGAATACCACCGCGCTGATGCGCTGGCGCAGCGTCTGGCCTAGCCACATCCCCAGCAGCGCCGGGAACAACGCCAACATCGAGGCGTTGATTTCGCCACCGCCGAGGCTGCCGCGCCAGGCCAAACCGGCGGCCAGCGCCAGCGTCGAAACCGTGAACGACAGGCCCAGCGCCTGCACCAACTCATCGCGGTTCAAGCCCAATGCCTGCAGGTACGGGACAGCCGGAATCACAAACACACCGGTGGCCGAGGTGATCACCCCCGTGATCAGCCCACACAGCGGGCCGAGCCAGCGTTCGGTCTCGGGCTTTACCTTGAGCGTGGGCAAAAACAGCCCGCTCAATGCGTACACCAGCAAGGCTCCGCCGAGCGCACGCACCACCCAATGGCCGCCGTCCATGCCCAGCCACACGCTGCCGAGCCCGGTGCCGAGAAAAATCAGCAACAGCAGCGGCCACAGGCGCTTGAACAAGGCGCTCAGGTGCCCGCCGAAGGCCAGTTGCCAGAGATTGGTGACTGTCGAGGGAATGATCAGCAACGCCGCAGCCTGCGCCGGCAGCATAGCCAGGCCGAGCATGCCCATGGCGACGGTGGGCAGGCCGAGGCCGATCACCCCCTTGACGGTGCCGGCCAGCAGGAAGGTACCAATCACCAGCAGCGTAAGGGCTGGGCCGAGGTTTTGGTAGAAGGTCAGGAAGGTATTCATGGGGCGATTGTGAGCGGTTTCGATGCGGCGGGAAATTCGCCATATACTGAGGCAGCCTCTTGTTTTGCGTGAGGCTGAGGACGCCATCGCTGGCAAGCCAGTCACCCGAGAACAGCCGCCATGCACTTTGATTTGATCGACCTGCGCCTCTACCTGCACATCCTCGACACCGGCAACATCACCGCCGGCGCCGCGCGCAGTCATCTGTCCCTGGCGGCGGCCAGTGCGCGCATCCGGGCGATGGAGGCCTCGCTGGGCATCGCCTTTCTCGAGCGCGGCCGTCGTGGCGTCACCCCAACGCCGGCCGGCAAAGCCCTGGCCCGCCACGCGCGCCTGCTGTTGCAACAAGCCGACCACCTGCAACAGGACCTCGCGGAATACGCCAATGGCGTCAAAGGCCAGGTGCGCCTGTTGTGCAACACCACCGCGCTCAGCGAATACCTGCCGGAACTGCTGGCGGATTTCCTGCGCGAACACGCCAACGTGGATATCGACCTGCAGGAGCTGCCGAGCCTGCGCATCACCCAGGCCTTGCGCCAAGGCACGGCCGACCTGGGAATCATCTCTGATGCGGTCGACACCCATGGTTTGCAGACGCTGGCGTTTCGCGACGACCCGCTGGTGCTGATCATGCCCCTTGATCATCCGTTGACCACGGCGAGTTTCATCGACAGCCTGCAATACGACTACGTAGGCCTGGCCGCCAACAGCGCACTCGCGGTGTACCTGGAGGAGCAGGCGCTGCACGCGGGTTTTCGCTTGCAGACGCGCATTCGCGCCGATGGCTTTGATGGGCTGATTCGCATGGTCGCCGGCGGCGCCGGGCTGGGCATCGTGCCCCAGGCCGCACTGGAACGCTGGCCGCTGGGGCGCCGCTTCAAGGCCCAGCCGCTCAAGGAGGACTGGGCCTGTCGCCGATTGCTGTTATGCGCACGCTCTTTCGAACATTTGCCGGGTTACGCCAGGGCCTTGTTCGATGCCTTGGCCCTGCCCTTGCGGAAAAACCCGTAATACACCGCCGACAGGATCAGCAGGAACGGCACGCCAAACACCAGGGTCATCTTGAACGCGTCGGTGAAGTACGTGGTGATCATCACTGCGCCCATCAGCACCAGGCCCAGCAAGGTGCTGTAGGGAAACAGGCGCAGTTCGAACGACAGCTTCGCGCCGCCATGGCGCTGGCGATAGCGCCGGAAGAACAGGTGCGTGAGGAAGATCATGAACCAGGTGAAGATCGCGCCAAACATCGAGATCGCCATCATCAGGGTGAACGAGCTTTCCGGGTACACCACGTTAAGCAAGGTTGCCAGCGCGATGCCCGAGCTGGACAGCAACAGCGCATTCAACGGAATACCGCTCTTGCTCAGGGCGCCCATGGACTTGGGCGCAAAACCTGCGCGAGACAGGCTGAACATCATCCGCGTGGTGATGTAGAGCTGGCTGTTCATCGCCGACAGCGCCGCGATCAGGATCACGAAATTCATCACCCCGGTCGCCCCGGGAATGCCGATGGTCTGCATCACCGTGACGAACGGGCTCTGGGTCTGGCCCGCCTGGTTCCACGGCACGATGGCGAGCATCAGCGCCAGGGTCAGCAGGTAGAACACCACCAGCCGCACGATGGTCGCGCGAAAGGCCTTTTTCACCGCTTGTTCCGGGTCAGCCGCTTCACCGGCGGCGACGGCGATCATCTCCACGCTGAGGTAGCTGAAGATCGACACGATCACCGCGATCCACATGCCGCTCAGGCCATGCGGGAAAAAGCCGTCGTGGGCCGTGTAGTTCTGTACGCCGTATTCCGGGTTGCCGGAGCCGAACACCACGTAGACGGCGAGGAGGATGAAGGCGACGATGGCGCTGATCTTGATGGTCGAGAACCAGTATTCGAAGGTGCCGAAGGTCTTTACGCTGATCGCATTGAGCAGGATCAGCACGCTGGAAAACGACACGATCCATACCCACTCCGGTACGTTGGCGAACCAGTACTTCATGTACATCGCCACCGCCGTGACCTCGGCGCCCACCGCCAGCACGATCGCCGCCCAGTAGGCATAACGCACCAGGAATCCGGCCAGCGGGCTGACGTAGAACTCCGCGTAGGCGCCAAACGAGCCGGAGGTGGAATGGGCCACCGTCATTTCGGCCAGGCAGCCCATCAGCAGCAAGGTGATCAGCGCGCCGATGGCATAGCTGATCAGCACACTCGGCCCGGCATAGCCGATGGCATAGGCGCTGCCCATGAACAGCCCGGTACCGATCGCGCCACCGATGGCGATCATGCTCATCTGGCCGGAAGTGAGCTGGCGCCTGAGGCCCAGTTCGCGGTGGGTAATCTCTGCAAAGCCGTTGTCTGGCGTGGTCACGTGGGGTGCCCCTTTATTATTGTGATGGTTACTGCCGGTGTTGGACCCTGTGGGAGCGGGCTGGCCTGCGATGATTTCGGTGAATTCACCATCGCCATCGCAGGCAAGCCCGCTCCCACCTGTGAAAGGTGTTGCCGTTAAGTAACGCTGTTGCGGACTTTGAATTGCGGCTGGTCCCACGTGGCGTTGTCGAGGATTTCACCGAGAATCTCCACGGCGTCCCACACCTCGGTAAAGCTGGTGTACAGCGGGGTAAAGCCAAAGCGCATGATGCGCGGCTCGCGGTAATCGCCGATCACGCCACGGGCGATCAACGCCTGGATCACCGCGTAGCCTTCAGGGTGTTCGAAGCTCACATGGCTGCCTCGCCGGGCGTGGTCACGCGGGGTGATCAGCACCAGGTCGTGGGCGGCGCAACGAGCTTCGACCAGGTCGATAAACAGGTCGGTCAGGGCCAGCGACTTGGCGCGCAAGCTGGCCATGTCGGTCTGGGCAAAAATCTCCAGGCCGCATTCGACCATGGCCAAGGAAGTGATCGGCTGCGTGCCGCACAGGTAGCGTGCAATGCCGCTGCTGGGCGCGTAGGTCGACTCCATGGCGAACTGCCGAGTGTGCCCGAACCAGCCCGACAATGGCTGGCGCACCACATCCACCAACTCCGGATTCACCCACACAAACGCCTGGGAGCCTGGCCCGCCGTTCAGGTATTTGTAGGTGCAGCCAATCGCGTAATCAGCCCCCGCGGCGTGCAGGTCGATGGGCACCGCGCCCGCCGAATGCGCCAGGTCCCAGATACTCAACGCGCCGCACTCATGGCTCAAGGCGGTGAGTGCCTGCATGTCGTACATGTAGCCGGTCTTGTAGTTGACGTGGGTGAGCATCACCACTGCCACGTCCTGGTCGATGGCTTCGGGCAGCTCGTCGGGGCTGTTGACCAGCCGCAGCGAATAGCCTTGTTGCAGCAGTTCGGCAAGGCCTTCGGCGATATACAGGTCGGTGGGAAAGTTGCTCGCTTCGCTGACAATCACCTTGCGTGCCGGCGTGCGCTGGCGCTGCACGCTCAGCGCCGCGCTGAGCACTTTGAACAGGTTGATCGAGGTGGTATCGGTGATCACCACTTCGCCGTCGCGCGCACCGATCAGCGGTGCCAGGCGATTGCCCAGGCGCTGCGACAGATCCGCCCAGCCCGCGCTGTTCCAACTGCGAATCAAGCCGTTGCCCCACTCTTCGGCGATCACCGCCTGCGCCCGCGCCAACGCGGCCACCGGGCGTGCACCGAGGGAGTTGCCGTCGAGATAGATCACGCCCGCCGGCAAGGCGAACTGTTGACGCAGCGGCGCCAGGGGGTCCTGGGCGTCTAGGGCTTGGCAATGGCTTCGAAGGGTCATGGGCTGTCCTGGTTTTTATAAGGAATATGGACCAAATAATGAACGAAGCTTTAGAGAATTTTCGTGCAAAGTGGTGGGTAACAGGCTAATTAAGCTGTAGGAAATTCGAATTTAACCTCCAAATACGCGGATTTATTCTAACCATGATTCTTGACGCCACCGACCTTCGCCTCCTGCATTTCCTGCAACAGGATGGGCGTATCAGCAACCAGGAACTGGCGGAAAAGGTCGCCCTGTCGCCCTCCGCCTGCCTGCGCCGGTTGCGCCTGCTGGAGAGCGAGGGAATCATCAGCGGCTACCGCGCGGTCCTGAATGCCGAGCAGTTGGGGATTGAGCTGGAGGCCATCGTCCACCTGTCATTGCGCCAGGATGGGGAGGATTGGCACGAGACGTTCATCAAGAAGGTGCAAGGCTGGCCGGAGGTCGCCAGTGCCTATGTGATCACCGGCGCCAGCAACTATGTGCTGCGGGTGCAGGCACGCAACCTCAAGCATTTTTCGGACTTCATCGTGAACCACCTGAACCGCACGGCGGGGGTGATGGATATTCGCTCGGAGATCGTGTTGCAGAAGATCAAGGACCGGGATGAGGTGCTGGATCTGGTAGTGCGCAAATAGCACGAACACCCCACATCAACTGTGGGAGCTGGCTTGCCTGCGATGGCGGTGTGTCATTCACCACCGCTATCGCAGGCAAGCCAGCTCCCACATTTTTTACCGCGTTCAGTCTTCGAGGGCGCGCACGCGCTGCATGCGTTTCTGCTCTACCGGTGCATCAGCCACCTGCAGCTCGAAGTCAAAATCAATCTGCGCAAACCGCCCTTCCACGCCAAATTCCCGGGCCAGTTGCGGATCGTCGCTGAAGCGAATTTCGGCGATCAATTCATCCCGCGTGGCGTAGGCAAAATCATCATGCAGGTACGGATCATCCGACAGGTTGATCTGCGTGGTCAGGTGCCGATGGCCCGGGGCCGAGATAAAGAAGTGGATGTGCGCCGGCCGCTGCCCGTGACGCCCCAGTTGATCAAGCAACTGCTGGGTCGGCCCGGTTGGCGGGCAGCCGTAGCCGGACGGCACGATGCTGCGAAACCGGTAGTTGCCCTGGGCGTCGGTCTCGATGCGCCGACGCAGGTTGAACGCCGATTGCGTCGGGTCAAACCACGAATAGGTGCCGCCGGTATTGGCCTGCCACACATCCACGATCGCCCCCGCCAACGGTTTGCCATCGGTGTCACGCACTTGCCCGCGCATGAACAGCGGCACCGCGGCGTCCGTGCCATCGTCCAGCCGCGCCTCGTACTTGGACAGCGGCGCACCCGCCACATACAGGGGGCCCTCGATGGTGCGCGGAGTGCCGCCGGATTTACCGGCTTGCTCGTCAGCGGCGTCCATCAGCAAGTCCAGGTAATGCTCCAGGCCGAGCCCGGCGGCGAGCAGCCCCGCCTCCTGGTTCTTGCCCAGCTCATTCAGGTAGTTGACCGCCTTCCAGAACTCTTCCGGGGTCACTTCGAGGTCTTCGATGATGTTTACCGTATCGCGCAGGATCCGGTAGATCAGCGCCTTGGTGCGCGGGCTGCCGCCGTCATTGAGGTTGCCGCTGGCTTCCTCGAGGAACTGTTGGGCGTGGGCAGTCTGGGACAGTCGGATGGACATGGTGCAATCCTCATCTTGTAATTATTGGGTGCAGAACAGGCTCAGCGGTCGTCCTCATGGATCGACGAAGGGTGCCGGCACAGGGCATTCACTTCGATGGCCATGTAGGGGTAGAGCGGTAGTTGCATCAGCAGGTCGTGCAGCTCTTGCACGCTGTCGACATCAAACACGCTGTAGTTGGCGTAGTGCCCGGCGATGCGCCACAGGTGGCGCCATTTGCCCTGTTGTTGCAGGCGCTGCGCCAGGGCTTTTTCGTCGGCCTTGAGGCTGGCGGCCCGCTCGGTATTCATGTCGACGGGCAGGTTCACGGTCATTTTTACGTGGAACAGCATGGCAGGCGCCTCTTAGTGTTTATCACGACGGAAGAACGCCAGGCGCTCTTCATCGATGGCCAGGCCCAGGCCCGGAGCGGTGGAGACATGCAACTGGAAATCGCGGTACACCGGCGGCTCGACCAGGATGTCTTCGGTGAGCAACAAGGGGCCGAACAGTTCGGTGTCCCACGCCAGTTTGTTCAAGGTCAGGAAGGCATGCGCCGAGGCCAGGGTGCCGATGCCGCCTTCGAGCATGGTGCCGCCGTAGAGGCCGATCCCCGCGGCCTCGGCAATCGCCGCCGTGCGCAACACCGCGCGGGGGCCGCCGTTCTTGGCGATCTTCAGCGCGAACACCGACGCCGCGCCTTCGCGGGCCAGGTTGAAGGCATCCTCCACGCATTCGATGGATTCATCCGCCATGATCGGCGTCGGGCTGGACAGGTTGAGCCGGGCCATGCCGCTACGGTTGTTGCGCGAGATCGGCTGTTCGATCAGGTCGATACCGTGGTCGCCGAGTACCTTGCACGCGCGCAGGGCCACGGCTTCGTCCCAGGCCTGGTTGACGTCGACGCGCACACTGGCGCGCTCGCCCAACGCTTTCTTGATCGCGATGACATGGGCCAGGTCGCGCCCGACTTCACCGGCACCGATCTTCAACTTGAAGATGCGGTGGCGACGCAGGTCGAGCATCTTTTCGGCCTCGGCTATGTCCTGTTCGGTGTTGCCGCTGGCCAGGGTCCAGGCCACCGGCAAGGCATCGCGCACGCGGCCCCCGAGCAGCTCGCTGACCGGCAGGTCCAGGCGCTTGCCCAGGGCGTCGAGCAAGGCGCTTTCGATACCTGACTTGGCAAAGGTGTTGCCGCGAATACTGCGCTCCAGGCGCAGCATCGCCGCGTTGATATTGCTCGCGTCCTGGCCGATCAGCAGCGGTGCGAAATGGCGGTCGATGTTGACCTTGATGCTGTCGGGGCTCTCGTTGCCGTAGCTCAGGCCGCCAATGGTGGTGGCTTCACCGATGCCCTCGATGCCGTCGGCGCAGCGCACGCGGATGATCACCAGGGTCTGGTTTTGCATGGTGTGCATCGCCAGCTTGTGCGGGCGGATGGTAGGAAGGTCGACGATGACGGTGTCGATCGACTCGATGGCGCAAATCGGCATGGCAATACCCGTTGGGTTCTTTATTGGTTTTGGCCGATTCTGTACCCTATTTTTCGAGGCTTCCAATATAGAATGGGTCTCGCACAATACCCTCAAGGTATGAAAGGAGCCGTCATGGAACTGCGTCACCTGCGCTATTTCCAGGTGTTGGGGGAAACCCTCAACTTCACCCGCGCCGCCGAACGCCTGCACATCGCCCAGCCGCCGTTGAGCCGGCAGATCCAGCAACTGGAGGATGAGTTGGGCGTGGTCCTGCTCGAACGCGGCCGGCCCCTGCGGCTGACCGAAGCCGGGCGGTTTTTCTATGAGCACGCCAATGTGTTGCTCGAACAATTGGGCAAGGTCTGCGACAACACCCGGCGCATTGGCCAGGGTGAGAAGACTTGGCTGGGCATCGGCTTTGCCCCGTCGACGCTGTATGGCGTGCTGCCCGAACTGATCCGGCGCCTGCGCAACCATGACGCGCTGGAGCTGGAGTTGGGCTTGTCGGAGATGACCACCCTGCAGCAGGTCGAAGCGCTCAAGGCCGGGCGCATTGATGTGGGTTTCGGGCGTATCCGCATCGACGACCCGGCCATCGTCCAGCGCGTGCTGGTGGAGGACCGCCTGGTGGCCGTGCTGCCCGCCGGCCATCCTCTGCTCGAGGCGCCCGCCACCCTTGCCCAACTGGCCGCCGAGCCGATCGTGCTGTACCCCGGCAACCCGCGCCCCAGCTATGCCGACCACGTGATTGCGTTGTTCGATGCGCACGGCTTGAGCCTCAAGGTGGCGCAGTGGACCAACGAATTGCAGACCGCCATCGGCCTGGTCGGCGCGGGCATGGGCGTGACGCTGGTACCGGCTTCGGTGCAGGTGCTGCACCGCGCGGACATCGGCTACACGCCGATTGTGGAAGCCACCGCGACGTCGCCGATCATCCTCAGCCGGCGGGTGAATGATCAGTCGCCGGGGCTGAGTCATTGTTTGCACTTGGTGGAAGAGTTGATCTGAAAAATTCCATACATTGAAAATCCAGGGTGGGAGCTGGCTTGCCTGCGATGGCGGTGGTGAATGTTGCACCGCCATCGCAGGCAAGCCAGCTCCCACACTGTGCGTTTCATCGGGTTCAGAAGCTGCGCAGGCGCTTGCGTTGCAACGTCTGGCTAGGGGGTTCATCGAACAGCTTGCGGTACTCGGCCGAGAATCGGCCCAGGTGGGTAAACCCCCAGCCCAGGGCGATTTCGGAGATGGTGTGGGTTGAGCCGTGTTCGAGGATTTGCTGGCGCACGGCGCCCAGGCGGTATTTCTTCAGGTAGGCCATGGGCGACAGGGCGAAGTATTTGCGAAAGGCGTCGAACAGCTTGAAACGCGACACTCCAGCCGCCGCTTCCAGATCCTCCAGGTGCACCGCTTCGCGGGCGTTGTCGTGGATGTACTGCCGGGCGCGGATCAAATAGTGCGGCAGCTTCACGCCCAGCATGTCCCGCAGCTCTTCGGAGTAGTTGTTCGGCTGGGCCAGGATCAAGCCCTTGATCAGCGAACTTTCCAGGTCCCGGGTAAACGCCGCCTGGTCATACAGCTCACTGCTGCGCTCCAGCTCGGCGATGAAATACCGCGCCATGCGCCACCACGACGCAGAAGCGCCGTCGACTGCATCCATCACCGCTTCGAAGCGCAGCGGCGCCTCAATCGGCCGTTGCAGCAAGCCTTCCAGCGACTCGCTCATGGCCGCGCGGGTGATCACCACCTGCAGCTTGCGGCAGTCGCCCGAAATCTCCAGCACCTGATGTTCGTTGGGCGAGATGATCACGCCCTGGTCACGGTTGGACATGAGCCGTTCGCCGTTCTTGCTCAGCTCCTGCTCGCCCACCAGCGGCAGGGTCAGGCTGTAGCTGCTGAAGTGCTCGGCGTCCTCGATGTCGATGGTGACGTCAGTGCCGTATTCGATAATCCCCAGCGTCGTGGCGCGGGACTTGAACACATTGGCACTGTGGTGAAAGCGGATTCGCTCCGGCGTCGCGGTTTGCAGCCGGTGCGGCCCGCAGATGCCGGACATCCAGCTGCAGGCGCCTTCAAGGTCGAAACGCTCGATACGTATATCGCGTGTATTGCTACTCATCACGGGGCACCCACGGCAATTGTGGCCGGCGCGCTCTGACGGCGCGTCCTGGTTGATCGACAGCAAGTTTTACGCCACGCCAGCCGTATTGCCACTGGGTGGATAGCAACCGTCGACTAAGTGGATAAGCCGACGGCTTTTTCGACCCTCACCTTGCAAGACAGTAGCGCATCACGTCACCGCCCTGCACCGCCGTGGGTATTTGCTGCCCAACTTTGCGGCCTGCCTTTGCCCATTAACCGGATAGCCCCTCGCCGCGTCGCAGCCTCTTAATGGCCCACCTGTTTAGCCATTATCAAAAGGTGCCTCCCATGAGTGGTGCAAGAAGCGTCGAGCAATGGAAAAGCTTTATCGAAAGCTGCCTGGATTTTCGCCCGGCCGATGCCGTGTTCCGTATCGCCCGCGACATGTTCACCGAGCCGGAGCTGTTCGACCTGGAGATGGAGTTGATCTTCGAGAAGAACTGGATCTACGCCTGCCACGAAAGCGAGCTGGCCAATAACCACGACTTTGTGACGATGCGCGCCGGGCGCCAGCCGATGATCATCACCCGCGACGGCGAAGGCCAACTGAATGCGCTGATCAACGCCTGCCAGCATCGCGGCACCACCCTGACTCGGGTTGGCAAGGGCAACCAGTCCACCTTCACCTGCCCGTTCCACGCCTGGTGCTACAAGAGTGACGGCCGGCTGGTGAAGGTCAAGGCACCGGGGGAATACCCGGAAGGTTTCGACAAGGCCACGCGCGGTTTGAAAAAGGCACGCATCGACAGCTACAAGGGCTTCGTATTCATCAGCCTGGACGTGCACGGCACGGACAGCCTGGAAGCGTTCCTGGGCGATGCCAAAGTGTTCTTCGACATGATGGTCGCGCAGTCCGCCACCGGAGAGTTGGAAGTGCTGCCGGGCAAGTCCGCCTACACCTATGACGGCAACTGGAAGCTGCAAAACGAAAACGGCCTGGACGGCTACCACGTCAGCACCGTGCACTATAACTACGTGGCCACGGTGCAGCATCGCCAGCAGGTCAATACCGAGAACGGCAGCGGGTCCGCCAGCACCCTGGACTACAGCAAGCTTGGCGCCGGCGACGCGAATACCGATGACGGCTGGTTCGCTTTCAACAACGGGCACAGCGTGCTGTTCAGCGACATGCCCAACCCCAGCGTGCGCTCCGGCTACGCCACGATCATGCCGCGCCTGGTCGAAGAGCACGGCCAGCAAAAAGCCGAGTGGATGATGCACCGCCTGCGCAACCTGAACATCTACCCGAGCCTGTTCTTCCTCGACCAGATCAGCTCACAGCTGCGCATCATCCGCCCGGTGGCGTGGAACAAGACCGAGATCATCAGCCAGTGCCTGGGGGTGAAGGGCGAGTCCGACGCCGACCGCGAGAACCGCATCCGCCAGTTCGAGGATTTCTTCAACGTGTCCGGCATGGGCACACCGGACGACCTCGTGGAGTTCCGCGAAGCCCAGCGTGGCTTCCAGGGGCGCCTGGAGCGCTGGAGCGACATCTCGCGCGGCAGCCACCGCTGGGAGACCGGCCCGACGCCGAACAGCGAGGCTATCGGCATCCAGCCGGCCATGACCGGCACCGAATTCACCCACGAAGGCTTGTACGTCAACCAGCACCGCAACTGGCAGCAGTTCCTGCTCGACGGCCTTGATCGACACGCGTTGAAACTGCGGGAGGTGAAATGATGAACGCGCCATTGCAGTACCAGATCGAGCAGTTTTTCTACCGTAAATCCGAGCTCTGCGATGCCCAGGACTGGGACGCCTATGTAGAGCTGTTCGACCCCCAGAGTGAGTTCCATCTGCCGCAATGGGACTCCGAACACGTCTACACCCGCGACCCCAAGCGCGAGATGTCGCTGATCTACTACGCCAACCGTTCGGGCCTGGAGGACCGCGTCTTCCGCCTGCGCACCGGCAAGGCGGCATCCGCCACGCCGATGCCGCGCACCTTGCACCTGATCAATAACGTGCGCATCAACGAGCAGGCGGACGGCACGCTGGAAGTGCGCCTGAACTGGCACACGCTGTTCTATCGCCTGGCCACCTCGGAGCAGTTCTACGGGCACGCCACCTACCGCCTCAAACCCCATGGCGAAAGTTGGCTGATCACCCGCAAGCACGCGTTGCTGCTCAACGACACCATCAACTCGGTGCTGGATTTCTATCACCTCTAAACGCGCTTGTTGTGGCGAGCAGGATTGTTGTGCTGAGCAGGATTGTTGTGGCGAGCGGGCTTGCCCCGCGTTGGGGCGCGCAGCGGCCCCAATACAGTCACCGCATCTCTTCAGTCAAACAGCGGTGCCTGGACCAGGACCCGCTGCACGCCCCAACGCAGGACAAGCCCGCTCGCCACGACAGGCGCACTCGACACGCTCATGACTATGCGGAGACCAACACATGAATCACAAAGTGGCCTTCAGCTTCGCCGATGGCAAGACCCTGTTTTTCCCGGTGGGCGCCCACGAGATCCTGTTGGATGCGGCGCTGCGCAACGGCATCAAGATCCCCCTGGATTGCCGCGAAGGCGTATGCGGCACGTGCCAGGGCCGTTGCGAGTCCGGCGAGTACACCCAGGATTATGTGGACGAGGAAGCCCTCTCCAGCCTCGACCTGCAGCAACGCAAGATGCTCAGTTGCCAGACCCGTGTGCAATCCGACGCGACGTTCTACTTCGACTTTGATTCGAGCCTGTGCAATGCGCCCGGCCCGGTACAGCTGCAAGGCACGGTGAGCGCGGTGCAGTTGGTGTCCGCCAGCACGGCGATCCTGCAGGTTCAGCTGGACGCGTCGCTGGATTTTCTGCCCGGCCAGTACGCGCGCCTGTCCGTTCCCGGCACCGACAGCTGGCGCTCGTATTCCTTCGCCAACCGGCCCGGCAATCAGCTGCAGTTCCTGGTCCGCCTGTTGCCCGACGGCGTGATGAGCAACTACCTGCGTGAGCGCTGCCAGGTAGGCGACCGCCTCTTGATGGAAGCGCCGCTGGGCGCTTTTTACCTGCGTCAGGTGACCAAGCCGCTGGTGCTGGTCGCCGGTGGCACCGGGTTGTCGGCCTTGCTGGGCATGCTCGATGAACTGGTTGCCAGCGGCTGTGACCAACCGGTACACCTGTATTACGGCGTACGCAGTGCCGAGGACCTGTGCGAGGCCGAACGCATCGACCAATACGCCTCCACCCTCGATTTTCGCTACACCGAAGTGCTGAGCAACCCATCGCCGGCGTGGCCCGGCAAGCGCGGTTACCTCACCGAACATTTCGACCTGGCCGAATTGCGGGACAGATCGGCAGATATGTACGTGTGCGGCCCCCCTCCAATGGTCGAATCCATCCAGCAATGGCTGGCAGATCAGGCACTTGATGGCGTTCAGCTGTATTACGAAAAGTTCACGCAGAGTAATATCTGACCCTCAGCACTTCTGAGGGGCTGGTGCGGCGTGCAATCAACCCTGAGAAAAACAAGTAGAAGGGAATGTTAATGGCGGATGACATGGTTAACCCGGTAGGCCTCAAGCGGGGCTTGAAGAACCGGCATATTCAGCTGATCGCCTTGGGAGGGGCGATTGGCACGGGGCTGTTCCTCGGCTCGGCGGGCGTGCTCAAGTCGGCGGGACCGTCGATGATCCTCGGCTATGCGATTGCCGGTTTCATCGCGTTCCTGATCATGCGCCAGCTCGGCGAAATGATCGTCGAAGAGCCGGTGGCCGGTTCCTTCAGCCACTTCGCGCACAAATACTGGGGCGGTTACGCAGGCTTCCTGGCGGGCTGGAACTACTGGGTGCTCTACGTACTGGTGGGCATGGCCGAACTCACGGCCGTGGGCAAGTACATCCAGTTCTGGTGGCCGGAGATTCCGACCTGGGTCAGCGCGCTGGTGTTCTTTGTCGCGGTGAACCTGATCAACACCCTCAACGTGAAGTTCTTCGGTGAAGCCGAGTTCTGGTTCGCGATCATCAAGGTGGTGGCGATCGTCGGCATGATCGTGCTCGGCTGCTACCTGCTGTTCAGCGGCACCGGCGGCCCGCAAGCCTCGATCACTAACCTGTGGAGCCACGGCGGGTTCTTCCCGAATGGCGGCATGGGGCTGTTGATGTCCATGGCGTTCATCATGTTCTCGTTCGGTGGCCTGGAGCTGGTGGGCATCACCGCCGCCGAGGCCAGCGAGCCGCGCAAGGTGATCCCCAAGGCGATCAACCAGGTGGTGTACCGGATCCTGATTTTCTACGTCGGCGCACTGACTGTGCTGTTGTCGCTGTACCCCTGGGACCAATTGCTGCAAACCCTCGGCGCGTCGGGCGATGCCTACAGCGGCAGCCCGTTTGTGCAGATCTTCTCGCTGATCGGCAACGATACCGCGGCGCACATCCTCAACTTCGTGGTCCTGACCGCGGCGCTGTCTGTGTACAACAGCGGCGTGTACTGCAACAGCCGCATGCTGTTCGGCCTGGCCGAGCAGGGGGATGCACCCAAGGCGCTGATGAAGCTCAACAAACAAGGCGTGCCGTTGCGTGCCCTGGCCATTTCGGCGTTGGTGACGATGCTGTGCGTGGTGGTCAACTACGTGGCGCCCCAGAGTGCGCTGGAGTTGCTGTTTGCGCTGGTGGTTGCCTCGCTGATGATCAACTGGGCGCTGATCAGCATCACCCATATCAAGTTCCGCAAGGCCATGGGCGAGCAGGGCGTGGTGCCGTCGTTCAAGACCTTCTGGTTCCCGTTCAGCAACTACCTGTGCCTGGCGTTCATGCTGATGATCGTCAGCGTGATGCTGGCGATCCCGGGCATTCGTGAGTCGGTGTATGCGATGCCGGTGTGGGTGGGGATTATCTACATCGCGTATCGGATGCGGGTGCGCAGAAGTAACGTGCCAGTCAACGCACAGTGATACCTGTGGGAGCCGGGCTTGCCCGCGATGGCGGTGGGTCAGCCGATGGCTGTGGTGGCTGACACACCGCATCGCAGGCAAGCCAGCTCCCACTGTTGATTGCATTCCAAATGAAAAAGCCCCGGTTATCCGGGGCTTTTTTCATAGCGTGGAACGCACTCGCCACAGCTCGGGGAACAGCACGGTGTCGAGCATCTTGCGCAGATACCCCACGCCCTCAGTACCACCGGTACCGGGCTGGAAGCCGATAATCCGTTCCACCGTCGTCACATGCCTGAAGCGCCACTGGCGGAACGAATCCTCCAGGTCGATGAACTTCTCGGCCAACTGATACAAATCCCAATACCGGCTCGGATCGCGGTACACCTCACGCCACGCGGCTTCCACCGATTCATCGTGAACCGTGGCCGCCGTCGGGTCGCGTTCGGCGCGTTTGGGGTCAATCGCCAGGCCCGCCTTGGCCATCAGGTTGACCGCCTCGTCATACAGCGACGGCGTGGCAATCGCCACTTTCAACTCGTTCAACAACTCCGGCCGATGCGCGTGAGGACGCAACAGCGCCGCGCTCTTATTGCCGAGGATAAATTCGATCTCGCGGTACTGGAACGACTGGAACCCAGACGACTGCCCCAGGAACGGACGGATCGCCTTGTACTCCGACGGCGTCATCGTCGCCAGCACCGCCCAGGCGTGCACCAGTTGATCGAAAATCCGCGACACCCGCGCCAGCATCTTGAACGCCGGCGGCAACTCGCCAAGGCGCACATGTTCGCGGGCGGCCTTGAGTTCGTGGAGCATCAGTTTCATCCACAGCTCAGACGTCTGGTGCTGGATGATGAACAGCATTTCGTTGTGGTCCGGCGACAGCGGGTGCTGGGCGCTGAGGACTTTGCCCAGGTCCAGGTAGTCGCCATAGCTCATGGACTCGGAAAAATTCAGCTCGGCGTTATGCCATTCTTCCGGCGGTTGATAATCAGCAGAGAAGGGACATTGGCTCATCGCGTGGGCTCCTTGAGCGGGCGGAGAATGGCGCGGACCGGGCTCGCGTCGAGGTTGGCAAAGCGCAACGGCAGCGCGATCAATTCATAGTCGCCCTCCGGTACGTCATCGAGCACGATGCCTTCAAGAATCGCCATGCCATGACGGGCCACGGCGTTGTGCGAATCCATGGTCTTGGATTGCTGCGGATCGAGGGACGGCGTGTCGATCCCGACCAGCCGCACGCCGAGGCTCGCCAGCAACTCGATGGTCTGCGGGGCGATGGCGGTGAAATTCGAATCCCATTCGGTCAGCGGCGCGTGTGGATAAGTGCGCAAGAGCACGCGCTCTGGCAGGTTATCCACACGCCCTTTCAACTGATGCGGCTGCACCAGCGCGCCGCTGTCCAGGCAATGCAGGACGCGGCACGGTCCCATGTAGACATCCAGCGACACCTCGCCAATCGGCGCGCCGTCCGCGCTGTAATGCAGCGGCGCATCGACGTGCGCACCGGTGTGCGGCGACAAGGTAATGCGCCCGACATTCACCGGGCATTCCGGACCGAACTGCCAGACGCGCTCTTCCTGGAACGGCGTATCGCCCGGCCAGGTCGGGGTCGCCGTACTCAAGGGCGGGCTGATATCCCACCACGTTTTTATTGGATTCATTTCAAGGCTCTCGGCGGTTACTGGGGTGAATGATACGAGGGCCAGCTGTGAATTTTCTTGCGAATTCCAGCGCCAGGCGGGATTTCTTTCGTACTTACTGCGAGGAATTGCCTTATTTGTGATTGGATATTTCAAATGTAGGCGCCAGCTTGCCGGCGATGGCGTTCCTACGAGGCCCATCGCCGGCAAGCCGGCGCCAATAGGGTTTTGAATTGCGTGGGACTTGCGCTTCTGGGCATCCCGATGTCGAGTTCAGACCACTGGCACGACGCCCGAGGCCTTAGGGTGCATCTTTGCATTCACTGCCTCGGAGTCATCATGTCCAAGCCCATCACCGTACTGCGCGATACTCACCCCCTGCCGGTCCTGGATGCCTGCAAATGGGAAAAACTCGAAGGCGACCCGCACACCGTCAACCTCAACGCCTACACCAGCGAAGACGGCAGCAAGATCATGGGCACCTGGATCTGCACACCAGGCAAGTGGTACGTGGAATACGTGAAGTGGGAATACTGCCATTTCCAGGAGGGCTACTGCGTGATCACCCCAGACGGCCTGGAACCGATCCATTTGCGGGCTGGGGATATCTTTGTGGTGGAACCGGGGATGAAGGGGACGTGGGAAGTGGTCGAGACGGTGCGTAAGTATTTTGTGTTTGCGTGAGCGACCACGTTATTTGTGGTGAGCGGGCTTGCCGCGAGTTGGGGTGCGTAGCGGCACCTGAGCCTGGCGCCGCGTTTCTGACTGCAACAATTCGGTGACCCTGATGGGGCTGCTGCGCAGCCCAACGCGGGGCAAGCCCGCTCACCACAGAAAGCCCGCTTGCTGCGACAAGCGGGTTCAGCACTCTACTTGGGTTTGCGATAGCTGTTGATGATCGCCGAGAAGTCCTTGCCCCCCTCCCCGCGCTGGCTCATCGATTGATACAACTGCTGGGCCACGGCGCCCAGGATGACGGGCTGCTTGGCTTGGCGCGCAGCCTCGGTGGCCAGGCCAAGGTCCTTGAGCATCAGGTCGGCGCCAAAGCCACCGGTGTAGCCGCGCGATGACGGCGCGGTTTCAATCACGCCCGGCCATGGGTTGTAGGTGTCGGAACTCCAGCAACGTCCGGTGGAGCTGTTGATGATGCCGGCCAGCACTTGGGTGTCGATCCCCAGCGCATCGCCCAGCGCCATGGCTTCGCTGACGCCGACCATGCTGATACCGAGCAGCAGGTTGTTGCAGATCTTGGCGATTTGCCCGGTGCCGACCTCACCGCAATGCACGATGTTACGCCCCATCTGCGCCAGCACCGGTTGCAGGGTGGCGAACAGTTCAGGGGTGCCGCCGACCATGAAGGTCAGGGTGCCGGCACTGGCGCCGCCGGTGCCACCGGAGACTGGAGCGTCAGCCACGACCACACCTTGCTTGGCCGCCACAGCCGCTACGTCGCGGATCGTCTGCGGGTCGATGGTGCTGCAATCCACCGCCGGCACGCCTTGGCCGATACCGGCGAGTACGCCGTCTTCATTCAGCCACACGCTACGCACATGCGCGGCCGCCGGCAGCATGGTGATCACAAGCTCGGCGTCTTTCGCCGCATCGCGGGGTGAATCGCTGATAGTGCCGCCCAGCTCGGCCAATTCCTTGAGCACGGCCTGGTTCAGGTCAAACAGGTTCAGCGCGTGGCCGGCCTTGATCAGGTTGCGGGCCATGGGCGCGCCCATGTTGCCCAAGCCGATAAATGCAATCTTCATGGTCGTCTCCCGGAATCAGCGCAGGTTGATGGTGGTGTTGACGCCATCGTTGACCGTGTCGTCGTCAAACCAGCGGCTGGTGACGGTTTTGGTCTGGGTGTAGAACTGCACCACTTGCTTGCCGTACGGGCCGAGGTCGCCGAGCTTGGAGCCACGCGAACCGGTGAAGCTGAAAAACGGCACCGGCACCGGGATCGGGATGTTGATGCCGACCTGGCCCACGTCGATTTCGCTCTGGAATTTACGCGCCGCCGCACCACTCTGGGTAAACAGGCCGGTGCCGTTGCCGAACGGGTTGGCGTTGACGAGCGCGATGGCTTCATCGAGGGTCGCGACTTCGAGCACCACCAGCACCGGGCCGAAGATTTCCTGGGTGTAGATCTGCATGTCCGTGGTCACGCCCGAGAACAGGGTCGGGCCAACAAAATTGCCTTGCTCAAAGCCCGGCACCTTGATGTCGCGGCCGTCCAGCTCGAGCTTGGCGCCTTCTTTCACACCGCTTTCGATCAGCTCGAGGATGCGCGCCTTGGCACGTTTGGAAATCACCGGGCCGACATCGGTACCGGCCTCGCTGCCGGCATTGACCTTGAGTTTTTGCGCCAGCGCCTTGAGGTCCGGCAGCCATTGTTTGGAGGCACCGACCAACACCACCACAGAGGTGGCCATGCAACGCTGGCCCGCTGCGCCGAAACCGGCACCGACCAGCGCATTGAGGGTGTGTTCGCGGTTGGCATCGGGCAGCACCACGGCGTGGTTCTTGGCGCCCATCATCGACTGCACGCGCTTGCCGTGTTTGCCGGCCAGGTCATAAACATGCGTGCCGACGGCGGTCGAACCGACGAAGGACACGGCCTTGATGTCTTTATGGGTGCACAGCGCATCCACCACGTCTTTGCCGCCGTGGACCACGTTGAGCACGCCGGCCGGTACGCCGGCTTCCAGCGCCAGCTCCACCAGCAGCACGGTCGACAGCGGGTCCTGCTCGGACGGCTTGAGGACGAAGGTGTTACCGCAGGCGATCGCCATCGGGAACATCCACAGTGGAATCATCGCCGGGAAGTTGAATGGGGTAATGCCGGCACACACGCCGATGGGTTGGCGCAGGGTATAGGTGTCGACGCCACCGGCGACGTTTTCAGCGAATTCGCCCATTTGCAGGGTGCCGATGGAGCACGCGTGCTCCACCACTTCCAGGCCACGGAAAATATCGCCCTCGGCATCGGCAATGGTCTTGCCCTGCTCGGCGCTGAGGACTGCGGCGATGCGCTTGGAATGTTCGCGGATCAAGGCTTGCAGCTTGAGCATGATGCGCATGCGCGCGCCGATCGGGGTCAACTTCCAGGTCTGGAAGGCGCGATGGGCAGCGTCGATGGCGGCATTTACTTCATCGGCAGTGGCAAACGGCACTTTGGCCAGCACTTGCTGGGTGGCCGGGTTGACGATGTCGTGCCACTCGGTGGTCTTGGACTCGACCCATTCACCGTTGATCAGCAGCTTGACCTGTTGCACGGAAATATCGGCAGATGCGTTCATGTGGTCTCCAATCTTGTAGTTATGCAGAGACAAGGCGCGTGAATCGCCTTGGGAATGAGGCGTTTTTGGAGTATAGATGTGCAAATCTCTAATAAGAACGCACATAAAAGCCGGTCCAATATGCAAAAAAACATCACATCATTGGGCTCCCTGAACTGGGACGACCTGAAGTTTTTCCTCGAAGTGGCCCGCACCCGCAAGGCCAGCGTCGCGGCCAAGCGCCTGGCGGTGGACTACACCACGGTGTCGCGGCGCATCAGCTCACTGGAAGTGTCGCTGGGTACTTTGCTCTTCGAGAAATCTCGGACCAACGGCTTCGTCCTTACCACCGAGGGCCAACGTTTGCTGGGGTACGCCGAGTCCATCGAGAGCACCCTGCACATGGCTTGCGAGCAGGTGTCCGGCTCCGGCGTGGCACTGTCCGGGCATGTGCGCATGGGCTGTACCGAAGGCTTCGGCAGTTTTTTTGTCACCCCGCAGCTCAGCCATTTCGTCGACACTTACCCGGCGATCTCGGTGGACATCCTGCCCCTGCCCCACTTCATCAGCCTGTCCAAGCGCGAAGCCGACATTGTCATCGCCCTGGAACGCCCGGAACACGGGCCCTACGTGTGCTGCAAACTGTGCGACTACAAACTGCAGCTGTATGCGACCCAGGAATACCTCGACCAGCACCCACCGATCCGCAAACCCACGGATTTGGCCGAGCACCCGTTTATCAGCTATGTGGATGACCTGGCGTTCAGCTCCGAGCTGCTCTACCTGGCGAACGTGGTGCCCGGCGCCAGCGCCAGCCTGCGCAGTACCAGCGTGATTGCCCAGTACGTGGCGGCGCAACAAGGCCGGTCGATGGCGATATTGCCGTGCTTCCTGGCGGCGCAGGACCCTCGGTTGCTGCCGGTGCTGGGGGAGCAGATCACACTGACTCGGCAGTTCTGGATGTACTGCCGGGAAGACTTGCGCAAGTTGAAACGGATCACCTTGCTGTGGGATTACATCCGCGAGGTGACGGAACAGAACCAGGGTTTATTGATGGGGGAGACGCGGGAGATCAAGTTTGCAGATTAAGGGGGGCGCGCGGTGTTGCCGCGAGCGCACTGCAAAATAATAGGGGGCTGGATTGCCTGCGATAGCGGTGTATCAGCCAGCTTAGCCTTGACTGATACACCGCCTTCGCAGGCAAGCCAGCTCCCACATTTGAACTGCGGCGGATGCAAGATTTTGGTTAGACACAAATAGTGTGGAAGCTGCGGCGAGTGCAAGATTTTGGTCAGACACAAATAAGTGTGGGAGCTGGCTTGCCTGCGAAGGTGGTGGGTCAGCCAGCTTAGCCTTGACTGATACACCGCTATCGCAGGCAAGCCAGCTCCCACATTTGAACTGCGGCGGATGCAAGATTTTGGTTAGACACAAATAAGTGTGGGAGCTGCAGCGTGTGCAAGATTTTGGTTAGACACAAATAGAGTGGGAGCTGCAGCGAGTGCAAGATTTTGGTCAGACGCAAATAAGTGTGGGAGCTGGCTTGCCTGCGAAGGCGGTGGGTCACCCAGCTTAACCTTGACTGATACACCGCCATCGCAGACAAGCCCGGCTCCCACATTTTGAATGCAGTGCAGGTGGAAAACCCGCTTAGTCCGCACTCACCACAATCGACACCCGCCGATTCTCCGTACGTCCCGCCGCCGTCGCGTTCGACGCCACCGGTTCGCTGCTGCCCAACCCGCGCAGCTGGATGTTCTCTTCCTTCATGCCCACACCGATCAGCACCGTGGCCACGCTCTTGGCGCGGCGCAGGGACAGTTGCTGGTTGTAGGTTTCCTTGCCCGAAGCGTCGGTATGGCCGTCGACGCGTACGCGCTCGATGCCCACGCCGAGCAGGGCCTTGCCGATACGCTGGACGATCTCGGTACTGGGCTGGTTGAGGGTTTCGACGTCGCTGCCAAACAACACTTTGCCGGACAGCCCGAACGCCCAACCCTCGTCGGTCAGCTCAAAGCCTTGTTGCTTGAGCACGGCGACCTGGGCCGGGGTCAAGCCTTTGGGTGGGGCGGTCTGGCAACCGCTGAGAGCCAGCAGTGACACCAGCACGGTGATGAAGATAAAACGCGCGGTCGAAAACAAGGGATCAACTCCTGTGTTGAACATTGACGGCAGGGCTCTCCGACTCCGCCGTTTGCTGGCCGCCCTGGGCCTGCCGTTTGGCCTGGTACATCGCTGCATCGGCGGCATTGAGCAAGGTGCCGGGCGTGGCGCCATGATCGGGGTAGATGGCAATGCCGATACTGAGGGAGGTCAACACCTGGGTATTCCCGGGCACGGCAATCGGCACGTCCATGCTGGCGATAATCTTGTCGGCGATGCGCTGGGCGTCTTCCACTTTATGCAACGGCGCCAGCAGGATGGCGAACTCATCGCCGCCCAGGCGCGCGACCAGGTCATCTTCGCGCAGTTGTGCCCGCACGCGTTCAGCGACGGCCACGAGGACGGCATCGCCTGCGGCATGGCCAAAGCTGTCATTGATTTCCTTGAAGCGGTCGCTGTCGAGGTAAAGCACCGCGACCTGCTCCTTGACCTTCGCCGCGCTGCGCAAGGCACGAATCAGCCGACCTTCGAAAAACGCCCGGTTGGGCAAGCCAGTGAGACTGTCGTGGTTGGCCTGGTGGGCAAGGGTTTCGTTCTCGCTTTGCAGGTGGCTTTGCCAGGCTTCCATTTCACCGAGCAACGCGTTGAAGTCGCTGCCCAGGCTGTCGAGTTCGGCGATCCGCGCGGGCGGCACGCGACGGTCGAAGTCGCGCTCGCTGCGGGCGGCATGGGCCACGGCGGCGAGGCGTTGCAGCGGCTCGGTAATGCCGCGCAACAGACGCCGCGCCAAGTGCAAGGCCACCCACGCACTGAGGGCGGTACAGATCAGGATCCCCGCCAGCCCACTCAGCAGGAAGCGCAACAGGCTGCCGCCATGGCCGGTGACATGAATGCTGCCGATGGTGCGCCCCTGGTGCAGGATCGGCTGGCTGATGGGCTGTTCGAGCAGGGTGTGCGCCAGCTCCAGTTCAAGCCGTGAGAGCATGCCGGTTTCCGGACGCGTCCACTGCGCCAGCAGCTTGCCGTTGACATCCAGCACTTCGGCCTGGGCCACCTCTTCGGTGGAGGCGATCAGGCTGAGGGCCTCGGTGGCCGCCGCGCTGTCGTTGAACACCACCGCCGCTTCTACGGTGTAGTTGATCGAGCGTGCGATCAAATGCAGGTTGTGCTCGGCGTACACGCGCAGCGCCAGCACGCCGAGCAGGGTCAGCGACACACTGGCCAGGCTCACCGCCACCAGCGCGAGGATCAGGTGCCCCCGGCCGATGACCGAGCGCAGCGTCGGTCGCACCTTATCGACCTTCATGGCGCAAGCGCTCGACGGCGGGACAGTTGCAGCACGCTGGGGTGAATGCGCACGCCGCTGCGCGCCACGGAGTCGAGATTGACCTCGAACGACACCTGATCATCGCCGACCCGCAGGCAGAACAAGCTGCCGACCGTGCACTGGTCGCCGCCTTCGCTGATGCTCAGCACCGGGTGCCCGATCAACGAAGCGAACAGACGGCTGCGCTCATCGCCGCTGAGCTTGCCGATGTAAACGGCGTCACAACTATTGACGATATCAGGGTGGTCGGCGAGCAGGCGCTGCACCACCACCGGGCGGCCGGTGGCTTGGGTGGTGCCCTTGACCAGGTCGTCGGTGTATTGGGTCGGCCCGACGATGCACAGGCGCAATTGCGCAGGCTCCACCGGCCAACGCGCGTAACTGAGGATACCCAGCACCACTTGGGTCACCGCCTGGGCGCGGGAGTCGGCGGGGCTGGACGCCTGGGCAAAGGCGCCGGGCGCAAGCAGGCACAGAACCGCCACCAGCAACAGGCGTCCCCAGCTCATACCGCGCTCTGTGGGCGAGACAGCCACGTTCATGCAGCGATTTCTCTCAGGTGTGTACAAAGTGATGCCGCAACGATAGCACAGCAACGGAAACCCCCGCGAAACGAGGCTTTCGCGGGGGCCGCTATTTTTTCAGAAAAATCAGGCGACTGAATCAGAAATATCGCATGACCTGTCAGTCAGTTTTTTCCGTCTCCTGACCCAGTTCCAGCATCAACCCGCTCAAGCGCTTGACCTTGCGTCGTACCGCTTCTTCAAACACGCCGCCACGGGGTTCGATCAGGCTGAACCAGCGCTTGGCGCGGGTGATCCCGGTATAGATCAGCTCTTTAGTGAGCACCGGGTTCAATGCGTCCGGCAGGATCAGCGCCGTGTGGGTGAACTCTGAGCCTTGGGACTTGTGCACGGTCATGGCGTACACGGTTTCGACATCATTCAGACGGCTGGGCAGTACAAAACGCACACCGCCCTGACCATCATTGCGCGGGAAGGCCACGCGCAATACCTGCGGCCCCCCGTCGCTTTCGGGCAGTTTGAGGGCGATGCCGATATCGCCGTTCATCAAGCCCAGGCCGTAATCGTTGCGGGTCATCAGCACCGGGCGGCCTTCGTACCATTGCTCGTCACCTTCGATCAGCCGCACCTTGCGCAAGGCCGCGGTGATGCGCAGGTTGAGGCCTTCCACCCCCCACGGTCCCTTGCGCACGGCACAAAGCAACTGGAAGGCGTCGAAGGCTTGCAACAGTTGTTGCGCCCAGTGGGTCCAGGCAGCGTCCTCGCGTGGAGTATCCAGGGACGGGCGCGCGCTGTGCAGCAGGTTGAGGTAATAGCGATAACCTTCGGCGCCATCACCCTGCCCGTCCAGTACCAGCCGCTCCAGGGCGTGGTCGTGTTCGCCCTTGAGGCTGACGCAGAACAAGTCGCGATGGCTGCGCGCGGCCAGCAACTTGCGCGCTTCTTCGGCATTCTGCTGGTTGACCCAGCGCGCCAATTGGCCGATGCCACTGCCCTCGCCGAAACGCCGCGAGTAACGCAACATCACCACTTGCTGGGCCAGCGGGTGGCTGCCATCGAGGTCTTCCTGCAGGCCGCTGGCGTCGAGGTCTTCGCCGCTGACCGCCTGCAGCCACTGACGCGTCTCGGGGCTGTACCAACCGGCCTCGGCGTCGCGACACAAATCGCCGAGTACGGCGCCCGCCTCCACCGACGCCAGCTGGTCCTTGTCCCCCAGCAGCACCAGCCGCGCATGGGGCGGCAAGGCGTCGAGCAGGTTGGCCATCATCTCCAGGTCGATCATCGACGCCTCGTCCACCACCAGCACATCCAGCGGCAGTGGGTTGCCCAGGTGATGACGGAAATGCCGAGTACCCGGGCGGCTGCCCAGCAGGCGGTGAACCGTGGTCACCTGGGTCGGGATTTTTTCCCGCACGCTTTCGGGCACTTTCAGCGACAGTACTTGCTGGCTAATGGACTCGGTAAGCCGTGCGGCGGCTTTACCGGTGGGGGCGGCCAGGCGGATGCGCAACGGTGTGCCGACTTCCACCGCAGGCGCCTGCAACAACGCGAGCAGGCGCACCACGGTGGTGGTCTTGCCGGTACCGGGACCACCGGTGACGATGCTGAATGCCCCGCGAGTCGCCAGGGCGCAGGCGAGTTTTTGCCAGTCGATCACACCCTCGGGCGCGGGCTGGTCGAACAAGCCATTCAAACGCTGGGGCAAATCGGCAGCGACGCTTTCCTGGGTGGCGAGGCGCTGGCGCAGTGCCGTGTCGATACGCCGTTCATAGGTCCAGTAGCGGCGCAAATACAGGCGCTTGCCGGACAGTACTAACGGGCGGCTTTGGGCTGATTCACTGCCATCGACGGCCAACGCGACCAGGCCGCTGGCAGCCAGGGCATGGCACCAATGGGCGCCGTCCAGACCGTCGAGCAACTGCGACGGCAGCAGCATGGCGGTGGTCTGCAGATCGCCTTCGGGCGGCAAGGACAAGGCGAAGTCCGGCGCTTTCAGGGTCTCGAACAGGTCCAGGCAGACATGGCCGTGGCCCAATTGGTGGCTGGTCAGCGCGGCCGCCAGCAGCACCAGGGGGTCGGCCTGCGGGTCGAGTTCATGCAGGAAGCCGACGAAGGCTTTGTCGAGGGCGCGCAACCAGCCACGCGCCACCCAACGTTCCAAGAGTTGCAGCAGGTCGGCGGCGCGGCTGAGGGGCGCCAGTTCCTCCAACGGCAATGGCGACAGGCTCATAACAACACTCCTTGTTCCCAGGCGGGCTCAACCTTGGGCGGGATGGGCTTGCCCTGGAACAACAGATCCAGGCCTTCGATCAATTCACGCGGTGGCCGAGTGAAATACGCGCCCTGGCTGGCGGCCTGCGTACCGCGCAGGAACAGGTAGAGGGCGCCGCCGACATGGCGGTCGTAGTCGTAGTCCGGCAGGCGCGCCTTGAGCTGGCGATGCAGGGCCAGCAGGTAAAGTACGTATTGCAGGTCGTACCGATGCTCGAGGATCGACTGTTCCATGGCGGCTTGGGTGTAGGCCGAATCGTCAGGACCGAGCCAGTTGGATTTGTAGTCAGCCACGTAATAGCGACCATCGTGTTCGAAAGTCAGGTCGATAAACCCCTTGAACATACCGTTGAGCAACACCGGTTCGGCGGCGACGCGAGACACGCCGTTGTGGGTGTACTGGCACACCAGCTTGTCGAGGGCGAGTACATCGACCTTGTGGCTGGCGAACCAGAACTCCATTTCGATCTGGTAGTGCTGCAAGCCACTGAGGCTGACCTGGCCGTTATCCACGGGCAACGGGGTTTGCAGCAAGTGACCGAGCCAGTCGCTGAGGGTGACGATCCAGCCCTCCCAGTTGCGCCGATTGCAACGCGCGCCCACGGCTTTTTCGATCGCCTCGGGCGTTACGTTGAAACCGTCTTCGCCGGCCCACTCCAACAGGCCATGGAGGAAGGTGCCTGGGTTCGGGCCACGTGGGAAACGGTGAATATCACCGCCGGATGCCGCCACTTCGCGCGGTGCGTCGGGGTCGAGGCGCTCATCATCAAACAGCTTCTGGGCTTGTGGGCTTTCCGGCGCTTCGAGGCTGGCGGCACTCATGCTGTCGCCAATACGCAAGGCGCTGTAGGAAGCGATCCACCAGTTTTCCGCGGCCTTGCGTTTGGGCAGCAACGGTGCAAGCAGCGTGGCTTCGTTACGCGGCGGGTGGAACAGGATGGCTTGAGCTTCGGGCACGTGGCCGTAGTGAATCGCGGGACAGCCTTCCTGCAGGTCCAGCAACCAGCGCGCCAGGCCGGCAGATTCGCCCAGCAACGAACCCGCGCCGAGCAAATAGCCCAGCGCCGACAAGTGCAGCACCGAACTGCTGCTGTTGCCACGTTTGAGGTCGGCGACACCCAGCCAGCAGGCGTGTTTGGCGCGGGTCAAGGCGACGTAGAACAAACGCAGGTCTTCGGCCAGGCGCTCGTCGTCAGCCAGGGCAATCAACTCGGCGGTCGGCCGCAGGCTCACGTGGGATTTACCCTGCTCGTCGTGGTAGTGAAGCGGCAAGCGGCTGCCGTCCACGGGCTTGGCCGAGCAGATGAAGGGCAGGAAAACCAGGTCGTACTCCAGCCCCTTGGACTTGTGGATGGTCACGACCTTGACCAGTTGTTCATCACTTTCCAGGCGCAGGATCTGTTCTTCGCCGGCCTGGCCCGACAAGGCGAGGTGTTCGGCCAGATGGCGAATCAGCGCCTGTTCGCCATCCAGTTCCGCAGCGGCTTGTTGCAACAATTCGCTGAGGTGCAGCAGGTTGGTCAGCACCCGCTCGCCGTCGCTGCGGGCGATCAGGGTTTGCGGCAGTTTGAAATCGTGCAGCAGGCGACGCAGCATCGGCAGCACGCCCTGGGTGCGCCAGATGGCGCGGTAACCACGGAACTGCATGACACGGGATTCCCACGCCAGCTCGTCCTGATTCAGACGCTCCAACTCCGGCAGCGATAGGTTCAAGGTGACACACGCCAAGGCAGCTCGCAGCGGGCGCTCGACGTCCGGCTCGGCACAGGCCTTGAGCCAGGCCAGCAGGTCGTGGGCTTCCTGGGCGGCGAACACTGAGTCCTTGTCCGAGAGGTAGACACTGCGCACGCCCCGGGCGGCCAGCTCGGCGCGCACGGCTTGGGCCTCCTTGCCATCGCGCACCAGGATGGCGATGTCTGACGGCAGCACGCCTTTAAAACCCGCCTCCGGATGTAGGAAACCGGCTGTGCCTTGCTGACCGCCATTGAGCAGTTCAACAATCTGCGTGGCGCAGGCCGCGGCCAGTTGCTGGCGGTACACCGCGTTGGAAACCGGCTGATCTGTGGGCAGGTGCCAGAGGTTCATCGCTGGCACTGCTTGGCCGTCGACCTGCAATTGCTCCTTGCGGCCCTGGGACAGCACCGAGTGGAACGGTACCGGGTTGCGGCCGTCCGGCTCGCGGAACAGGAAGGCGCCACGGCCAGTTTCCGCACGCTGAAACACGTGGTTCACCGCCTCGACCATCGCGTGGCTGGAGCGGAAGTTGGTGCCCAGGGTGTGATGGCGGCCGGTGGTGGATTGGCGCGCACGCAGGTAGGTGTAGATGTCGGCACCACGAAAGGCATAGATCGCCTGCTTGGGGTCGCCGATCAGGAACAAGCCGCTGTCGAGGTGGTTTTCTTCGATGCGGTAGATACTATCGAAGATGCTGTATTGCACCGGATCGGTGTCCTGGAATTCGTCGATCAGCGCCACCGGGAACTGCTCGCGGATCACGCTGGCCAGGCGCTCGCCACCGTCGGCCTGCAGGGCAGCGTTGAGACGAATCAGCATGTCGTCGAAGCCCATTTCGGCGCGACGGCGTTTTTCTTCTTCGAAGCGCTTACCTACCCAACCGGCAGCATGCTGCAACACCGCCGCGTCAGGCGTTGGCAGTGCGTCGAGCGCAGCTTTGAGGCCAGCCATGGCGTCGATACCGGGGTGCTGCGGCGGGTCGCCCTTCCAGGCTTCGGCCATGCCTTCGGGCGTCAGGCGGGTGAAGCCAGTGCCGATGTCCAATTGCTCAAGGGTTTCGTCAGCGGCCCAGGCGCTGATCTTTTCGAACCAGGGTTCGAAGTAACGCGCCTGCATCTTGCGGCCGTCGACGGCTTTGGCGGCCACGGCCTGCAGGCAGATGTCACGCAGCTCGGCGGCCCATTGCCGCCAGGGCGCCTTGAGCTGTATCAGCGCTGCTCGACGCTCTTGCAGGCAGGCGTTGATCAGCTCGGCAGGTTCACGGGCTTCATCCGTGGGTCGTTCACTGCCGAACAAGGCGCGTACCCGTGGCATCAAGGCAGCAGGGCCGCCCCAGTTGTTGCGCACCCAATTGAGCGCGTCGTCATGCATCGGGTAACAGAACAACCGCCAGTAATCGCGCAAGACTTCGCCAAGCAGATCACTGTGGTCAGTTTCCAGGGTTTGAGTGAACAGGCTGCCGCTGTCGAACGCGTGCTCGCGCAGCATGCGCTGGCACCAACTGTGGATGGTCGAAACAGCAGCTTCGTCCATCCACTGGGCGGCGATGTCCAGGCGATTGGCGCAGGCGGGCCACTGCTCAGGCGGGTATTGATCTCGCAACTCGGCAATCAGGGCATCAGGTTGCGGTATTTCATCGCGAAAGAAACGTGCCGCCTCTGCCAGGCGGATGCGAATGCGTTCGCGCAACTCCTTGGTGGCAGCGTCGGTGAAGGTCACTACCAGAATTTGTGGGGGCAGCAGTTCGCGGCCAAAACCGCATTCATCACCACCGTGGCCGAGGACCAGGCGCAAGTACAGCGCGGAAATAGTGAAAGTCTTGCCGGTACCGGCGCTGGCTTCGATCAGTTGGCTGCCTTGCAGCGGGAAGGCCAGGGCCAAGGGTTTGCTGCTCATGCGCCGGCCTCCTCGCGGGTGAGAGATCGCCATGCGGCGTTGATCAGTGGGCAGTACAAGGTTTCGCACCAGCCTTCGAACTCTTCACTGGCGACCAACGCGGCGTAGTCGGGGAATTGTCGCGTGAGTGCAGGGGTTTCACGGCGTTCGCCATCAGTGGTCATGCCATCCCCTTCATAGGCCTTGCTGGCAGCGGCCTGGGCCTTGGCCGGATCGGTCTGGCCAAGCCAGGCGAACGCGGTTTTAACCGCCACGGGCAAAGGCTTGCTCATGCCGTGGTGCCAGGCCAAGAGCAGGTTGGCGAGGATCTCCCGGGCAGTGGTCGGATCCAATGGGGCCAGCAACAAGGTGTCGTCGCTGGCCACCAACCCTGTACTCAACGGCAGGCCACAGGCGCAGGCAACCACGTGATTGACCCAGGGCCGAATCAGGCGGTGCCATTTGCGCGTCTTGATCGAGCCAATGCTGTTGGGGATGGTGGTCACGCTCAGCAGGCCGCCATCACTGCGTCGATGCAGGCCGCTGATCCAGCCTTCCAGCTGGATACCTTGATGCTCAAAACTGATCGGTTCGGCGGTAGTGTGGGGCTGCGGCCAGAGCGCCAGAAGCTGCTGATAGCGCTGCAGCAAGTCGGGCAATGGCTCAATCAGCTCGTTGCGCAGGCACTCGCCGAAACCGACCATAGGCAGCAGGCCACTGCCTTGCAAGCGCAGGGCTTGGGCATTCAGGGCCTGGTCGAGGTGATCGGGATGGCTCAGCGCCGCACTCAAGAGACTGTCGCTCAGGCTGTAGCGTTGTAATGCGTCGAGGACGAAGGGCTCTTCATCGGCCAACGGCACCTCAGCGGCTTCAAAGAACACCTTCAGACGTTGGCTGAAGAAATGTTTGACCGGGTTGCGCAGGAAGTCCTGAAGCTGGCCGAGACTCAAGGGTTCTTCTTGTTGGTGTTGCGCCAGTTCGTCCTCTACGGCAATGGCCTCGACTGCGGCGTGCAGCAACTGCCATTCACGGGCATAGCTGAACAATGCATCGCCTTCATGGAAGTAGCGGGCGCTGAAAGGTTGGAGCGGATGCTCCTGGGTCATCGCTTCAAGCAACGGCTCTTGTGTGTGTGCGTTATGCCAGCCGCTGGCGAGATGATCGCGCAATTGGCCGATCAGCACCGAGGCCGGGCGATCACTGTTGTCACGGATGCTGCGGCCGACCCAACTGATGTAGAGCTGGTCCCGGGCAGACAGCAGCGCCTCCAGCAGCAGGTAACGGTCATCTTCACGACGTGAACGGTCGCCGGGGCGGTAGTCGCTGCCCATCAGGTCGAAATCCAGCGGCGGTTGCGCACGCGGGTAATCGCCGTCGTTCATGCCAAGCAGGCAGACCAACTTGAACGGGATCGCGCGCATGGGCATCAGGGTGCAAAAATTGACAGCTCCGGCGAGGAAGCGTTGGGACAAACGGCCTTCATCCAGACCGGCCAACCAGGCCTCACGTACTACGGTCAGGGGTAACTCGTCATACAGGCCGACCGACTCGCAGGTTTCCAGCCAGGTTTCTCGCAGTTGTTCGAGTTGGCCCAGCAGGAAGTCATCGTGTTCGCTGCTGGGCAGGAAGAACAACTGCATCAAGCGTTGCAGGCGTTCGCCCCATTCGTGCGGGGCGGCCGGTTGCGACAGTGCTTGATGCGCGTCATTAAGCGCATCGAGCAGAGCGACCAAGGGACCGATCAGCGCGGCGTCGAGGCCACCAATCTCATCGTATGGCTCAATACCGTCGCAGGCGAGACCCGTGCCGACGGCATAGCCCAGCAACATGCGGCGCAGGCCGAATCGCCAACTGTTTTGCTCCAGCTCATTGGGCAGGCCGAGGCCAGCACGTTGCTCGGCATTGAGACCCCAGCGGATCCCGGCACCCTCGATCCAGCGATGCAATGTGGGCAGGTCGCGCTCCTTGATGGCGAAGCGTTCGCGCAGCGCGGGAACGTCCAGCAGGTCAAGGATTTCGCTGACCGGAAAGCGGCTGTCGGGTAGCTTCAGCAGGTGCTCGACGGCGATCAGCAGCGGATCGCGGCCACGTTGGCCCTGGTCAGTGAGGGTAAAGGGAATGAAGCGTGGATCAGTTCGCTCCAACTGGCCGAATACGGCACGGATGTGCGGCGCGTAGCTGTCGACGTCGGGAACCATAACGATGATGTCACGCGGGCGCAGCGCAGGGTCCGCGCTGAAGCGCTGGAGCAGTTGGTCGTGGAGGATTTCGACCTCACGCTGGGCGCTGTGAGCGACATGAAAGCGTATTGAAGTATCACGCTGCAGGTCGACAGCGGGCCATAGCTCACGGGTTTCGTTGAGTGGGCGCAGTTCGAGGATGTCGTCCTGGAGCTGATTGAGCAAGGTGCTGGGTTCGCTCTCGCTGAACAGGTCGATGCGGCCGTCACGGAAGGCCGCGCGGTAGCTATTGGGGTCGTCGTAACTGTCCAGCAGGCTGATGTAGTCACGCCCTTGTTTGCCCCAGGCTGCCAGAAGCGGATGGGCGTGCTGGTGAAGGGTCTGTGGATCGATGGTGACGGGCATGCCGGCTTTACGCGCCTGGCGCTTGTATTCGTTACGTAGCAGGTCTTTGTCGGCAACGATGTCGGACCAATGGTGGCGACATGGATTGTGCACGCACAACAACACTTGGCTGAACCGCGCCAGGCCGGCGAGCGCTTCCAGAGCTTGGGCGGGCAACGAGGAAATACCGAAGACAATCACTCGGGAGGGCAAGCCTGATGGGGCTTTCTCAAGGGTATTGATGCGTTCGATAAAGCGCTGGTGTACACCGGCACGGCTTTGGGCCATGCCCTCCTCGCCTACATCCAGCAACAGCGCGCGCCATAACTCAGCTTGCCAGCAGTTGGCTGGGTCCAGGGGCTTGGTTTCACCGCGGCCGTTACGCAACTGATGGCGGCCGGCAGCCCAATCTTCCAGCCAGTCGGCACGATAGACCTGGTATTGGTCGAAGAGATCGGCCAGGCGCTCAGCGAGTTGGTAGCGTTTGCGCAGATCGGCGTCGTGAGTGAGGAAACGCTGCAGAGGTTCGAAGTACGGTTGATCGATCAACTCCGGGAGCAGGCGCATCAGGCGCCATGTCAGCGGGGCTTTATCGAGCAGGGATTTTGGCGGGATTTCGTCACGGCCCAGGACCATGCGGTAGAGCTGCCACATGAAACTGCCGGGGAGTTGCACATCAATGGCAGCCGCGATTCCACAGCCGCCCATATCGTCCTCTTCCGGGTCTTCGGCCAGGGCCAATTTGAGCCACTGGGCAATGCCGTTGCTTTGGACCAGGGCGATTTCATTTTCCAGGGGCGCAAGCGGATATCGACGCATCCAGCTGACAACCAGGCTGCGCAGTTCATCCAGGCGGTTGCCGTGAACCACCATGAATCCAGCGCTGAGGGACGTCGCATCCGGCATAACGGCTTCCTTGGGAAAAGCAAAATCGAGGGAGCGACTTTAGCATTGAAGGCGGTATTGGCGGTCTTGGGATGCAGGATATGGGGAGATTTTGGCTGTCGCGACAGTATCAGGCTCGGGACGCTACGGTTAACGCGCATCGCGTGTATCAAATAGAACAGCGGAGGATTAGCACTACGCGACGGCATCTGCGCATTTTCGACCGCCCAAAACAAAACCCCTGTCTGCGTTAGCAAACAGGGGTTCTGGAATTTAATCTTGACGATGACCTACTCTCACATGGGGAAACCCCACACTACCATCGGCGATGCATCGTTTCACTGCTGAGTTCGGGATGGGATCAGGTGGTTCCAATGCTCTATGGTCGTCAAGAAATTCGGGTACTGAGTCGTGACCATGTGGCCTCGCTTCAGCAAATTGGGTATGTGATAGCTTTCGGTGTTTTGTGAGCGTCGAACTTTCGGTTCATTTCGTCTTCACACACCGCAATCTGGTGCTCTTTTGCCTTTCAGCTCGAAGCAAGCAAATTGCTTGGGTGTTATATGGTCAAGCCTCACGGGCAATTAGTATTGGTTAGCTCAACGCCTCACAGCGCTTACACACCCAACCTATCAACGTCGTAGTCTTCGACGGCCCTTCAGGGAACTCAAGGTTCCAGTGAGATCTCATCTTGAGGCTAGTTTCCCGCTTAGATGCTTTCAGCGGTTATCTATTCCGAACATAGCTACCCGGCAATGCCACTGGCGTGACAACCGGAACACCAGAGGTTCGTCCACTCCGGTCCTCTCGTACTAGGAGCAGCCCCTCTCAAATCTCAAACGTCCACGGCAGATAGGGACCGAACTGTCTCACGACGTTCTAAACCCAGCTCGCGTACCACTTTAAATGGCGAACAGCCATACCCTTGGGACCGGCTTCAGCCCCAGGATGTGATGAGCCGACATCGAGGTGCCAAACACCGCCGTCGATATGAACTCTTGGGCGGTATCAGCCTGTTATCCCCGGAGTACCTTTTATCCGTTGAGCGATGGCCCTTCCATACAGAACCACCGGATCACTAAGACCTACTTTCGTACCTGCTCGACGTGTCTGTCTCGCAGTCAAGCGCGCTTTTGCCTTTATACTCTACGACCGATTTCCGACCGGTCTGAGCGCACCTTCGTACTCCTCCGTTACTCTTTAGGAGGAGACCGCCCCAGTCAAACTACCCACCATACACTGTCCTCGATCCGGATAACGGACCTGAGTTAGAACCTCAAAGTTGCCAGGGTGGTATTTCAAGGATGGCTCCACGCAGACTGGCGTCCACGCTTCAAAGCCTCCCACCTATCCTACACAAGCAAATTCAAAGTCCAGTGCAAAGCTATAGTAAAGGTTCACGGGGTCTTTCCGTCTAGCCGCGGATACACTGCATCTTCACAGCGATTTCAATTTCACTGAGTCTCGGGTGGAGACAGCGCCGCCATCGTTACGCCATTCGTGCAGGTCGGAACTTACCCGACAAGGAATTTCGCTACCTTAGGACCGTTATAGTTACGGCCGCCGTTTACCGGGGCTTCGATCAAGAGCTTCGCGTTAGCTAACCCCATCAATTAACCTTCCGGCACCGGGCAGGCGTCACACCCTATACGTCCACTTTCGTGTTTGCAGAGTGCTGTGTTTTTAATAAACAGTCGCAGCGGCCTGGTATCTTCGACCGGCATGAGCTTACGGAGCAAGTCCTTCACCCTCACCGGCGCACCTTCTCCCGAAGTTACGGTGCCATTTTGCCTAGTTCCTTCACCCGAGTTCTCTCAAGCGCCTTGGTATTCTCTACCCAACCACCTGTGTCGGTTTGGGGTACGGTTCCTGGTTACCTGAAGCTTAGAAGCTTTTCTTGGAAGCATGGCATCAACCACTTCGTTATCTAAAAGATAACTCGTCATCAGCTCTCGGCCTTAAGATCCCGGATTTACCTAAGATCTCAGCCTACCACCTTAAACTTGGACAACCAACGCCAAGCTGGCCTAGCCTTCTCCGTCCCTCCATCGCAATAACCAGAAGTACAGGAATATTAACCTGTTTTCCATCGACTACGCTTTTCAGCCTCGCCTTAGGGACCGACTAACCCTGCGTCGATTAACGTTGCGCAGGAAACCTTGGTCTTTCGGCGTGGGTGTTTTTCACACCCATTGTCGTTACTCATGTCAGCATTCGCACTTCTGATACCTCCAGCAAGCTTCTCAACTCACCTTCACAGGCTTACAGAACGCTCCTCTACCGCATCACTTACGTGATACCCGTAGCTTCGGTGTATGGTTTGAGCCCCGTTACATCTTCCGCGCAGGCCGACTCGACTAGTGAGCTATTACGCTTTCTTTAAAGGGTGGCTGCTTCTAAGCCAACCTCCTAGCTGTCTAAGCCTTCCCACATCGTTTCCCACTTAACCATAACTTTGGGACCTTAGCTGACGGTCTGGGTTGTTTCCCTTTTCACGACGGACGTTAGCACCCGCCGTGTGTCTCCCATGCTCGGCACTTGTAGGTATTCGGAGTTTGCATCGGTTTGGTAAGTCGGGATGACCCCCTAGCCGAAACAGTGCTCTACCCCCTACAGTGATACATGAGGCGCTACCTAAATAGCTTTCGAGGAGAACCAGCTATCTCCGAGCTTGATTAGCCTTTCACTCCGATCCACAGGTCATCCGCTAACTTTTCAACGGTAGTCGGTTCGGTCCTCCAGTTAGTGTTACCCAACCTTCAACCTGCCCATGGATAGATCGCCCGGTTTCGGGTCTATTCCCAGCGACTAGACGCCCTATTAAGACTCGCTTTCGCTACGCCTCCCCTATTCGGTTAAGCTCGCCACTGAAAATAAGTCGCTGACCCATTATACAAAAGGTACGCAGTCACAGAACAAAGTCTGCTCCCACTGCTTGTACGCATACGGTTTCAGGATCTATTTCACTCCCCTCTCCGGGGTTCTTTTCGCCTTTCCCTCACGGTACTAGTTCACTATCGGTCAGTCAGTAGTATTTAGCCTTGGAGGATGGTCCCCCCATATTCAGACAAAGTTTCTCGTGCTCCGTCCTACTCGATTTCATGACTAAGAGATTTTCGCGTACAGGGCTATCACCCACTATGGCCGCACTTTCCAGAGCGTTCCGCTAATCTCAAAGCCACTTAAGGGCTAGTCCCCGTTCGCTCGCCACTACTAAGGGAATCTCGGTTGATTTCTTTTCCTCAGGGTACTTAGATGTTTCAGTTCCCCTGGTTCGCCTCTTGCACCTATGTATTCAGTACAAGATAACCATCTTATGATGGCTGGGTTCCCCCATTCAGACATCTCCGGATCAAAGTCTGTTTGCCGACTCCCCGAAGCTTTTCGCAGGCTACCACGTCTTTCATCGCCTCTGACTGCCAAGGCATCCACCGTATGCGCTTCTTCACTTGACCATATAACCCCAAGCAATCTGGTTATACTGTGAAGACGACATTCGCCGAAAATTCGAATTTCTCAATTAAGAGAACTCACAAATTTTACCTTAGCCTGATCCGTTACCAGTGAAAGTAACGTTCAGTCTATCTTTCTATCACATACCCAAATTTTTAAAGAACGATCTAATCAAAGACTAGAAATCAATATTCATTAGTGAATATTCATTTCTAAACTCTAACAGTAGAAGCAGTTAATGGTGGAGCCAAACGGGATCGAACCGTTGACCTCCTGCGTGCAAGGCAGGCGCTCTCCCAGCTGAGCTATGGCCCCGTATTTCTACAGGCGTTTCCCACACAAAATTGGTGGGTCTGGGCAGATTCGAACTGCCGACCTCACCCTTATCAGGGGTGCGCTCTAACCAACTGAGCTACAGACCCAATTTCGGGCTGCTTCTTATCGTCTTCTTCAATGAATCAAGCAATTCGTGTGGGAACTTATGGAGCAGCTGATGTCGTCGATTAAGGAGGTGATCCAGCCGCAGGTTCCCCTACGGCTACCTTGTTACGACTTCACCCCAGTCATGAATCACACCGTGGTAACCGTCCTCCCGAAGGTTAGACTAGCTACTTCTGGTGCAACCCACTCCCATGGTGTGACGGGCGGTGTGTACAAGGCCCGGGAACGTATTCACCGCGACATTCTGATTCGCGATTACTAGCGATTCCGACTTCACGCAGTCGAGTTGCAGACTGCGATCCGGACTACGATCGGTTTTATGGGATTAGCTCCACCTCGCGGCTTGGCAACCCTCTGTACCGACCATTGTAGCACGTGTGTAGCCCAGGCCGTAAGGGCCATGATGACTTGACGTCATCCCCACCTTCCTCCGGTTTGTCACCGGCAGTCTCCTTAGAGTGCCCACCATTACGTGCTGGTAACTAAGGACAAGGGTTGCGCTCGTTACGGGACTTAACCCAACATCTCACGACACGAGCTGACGACAGCCATGCAGCACCTGTCTCAATGTTCCCGAAGGCACCAATCTATCTCTAGAAAGTTCATTGGATGTCAAGGCCTGGTAAGGTTCTTCGCGTTGCTTCGAATTAAACCACATGCTCCACCGCTTGTGCGGGCCCCCGTCAATTCATTTGAGTTTTAACCTTGCGGCCGTACTCCCCAGGCGGTCAACTTAATGCGTTAGCTGCGCCACTAAGAGCTCAAGGCTCCCAACGGCTAGTTGACATCGTTTACGGCGTGGACTACCAGGGTATCTAATCCTGTTTGCTCCCCACGCTTTCGCACCTCAGTGTCAGTATCAGTCCAGGTGGTCGCCTTCGCCACTGGTGTTCCTTCCTATATCTACGCATTTCACCGCTACACAGGAAATTCCACCACCCTCTACCATACTCTAGTCAGTCAGTTTTGAATGCAGTTCCCAGGTTGAGCCCGGGGATTTCACATCCAACTTAACAAACCACCTACGCGCGCTTTACGCCCAGTAATTCCGATTAACGCTTGCACCCTCTGTATTACCGCGGCTGCTGGCACAGAGTTAGCCGGTGCTTATTCTGTCGGTAACGTCAAAACAGTTACGTATTAGGCAACTGCCCTTCCTCCCAACTTAAAGTGCTTTACAATCCGAAGACCTTCTTCACACACGCGGCATGGCTGGATCAGGCTTTCGCCCATTGTCCAATATTCCCCACTGCTGCCTCCCGTAGGAGTCTGGACCGTGTCTCAGTTCCAGTGTGACTGATCATCCTCTCAGACCAGTTACGGATCGTCGCCTTGGTGAGCCATTACCCCACCAACTAGCTAATCCGACCTAGGCTCATCTGATAGCGCAAGGCCCGAAGGTCCCCTGCTTTCTCCCGTAGGACGTATGCGGTATTAGCGTCCGTTTCCGAACGTTATCCCCCACTACCAGGCAGATTCCTAGGCATTACTCACCCGTCCGCCGCTCTCAAGAGAAGCAAGCTTCTCTCTACCGCTCGACTTGCATGTGTTAGGCCTGCCGCCAGCGTTCAATCTGAGCCATGATCAAACTCTTCAGTTCAAACATCTTTGGGTTTTTAAGAAACCCTAAACTTGGCTCAGCAATCGTTGGTTACATCTTTGATTTCTCGCGGAGTAACTTGTGATGCTGATAATCTTGTTGACTATCAGTCTGACTCCACAAGCACCCACACGAATTGCTTGATTCAGTTGTTAAAGAGCGGTTGGTTAAGATCTTTCGTCTCAACCGAGGCGCGCATTCTACAGCAGCCTCATTTGCTGTCAAGTGATTATTTTCAGAAGTTTTCGAAGATTTCTTCAACAACTTCAACCACTTGCGCTTCCGATCTCTCGTTAGCGGGAGGCGAATTCTACAGCGTTACACGCTGCTGTCAACACCTCTTTTTCTCCGCTTTCGACCGAGAAGATCGAAACGTTAATAGAGCCAAACAACCCTGCCCTACCAACTCCTTCTGGGCTTCGATGAACTGAAGCAAGTCGCTGTCGAATCTCGCGTAACTCTTTGTTTACCAAGGAGTTTTCCGTTTCGACTGCGCCGGAAGTGGGGCGAATTATAGACTTCCAGAATCTGCCGTCAAGCACTAATTACGCTTTTGTTGCAGAAAGTGATTTTTTCGCGATAAGGCGGGGAATCCTGCGCATTACAGGAGGGATTCGAAGGACTAACAGCAGCGCCCCTATAGAAGCATAGATAGCCCACTCCTTCAGGTCCGCCCGCACAATCCACAACATATGCAGTAACCCAAGGCCGAGAATCACATATACCAGGCGATGCAGCTTCTTCCAACGGACACCCAGCCGACGCTGACTGTAGCGATTGGACGTCACCGCCAATATCAGCAAGCACAAGAAACCCAGCGTCCCCACAATAATGTACGGCCTCTTGCGCAGCTCAACCCCCAACTGCGACCAATCCAACCCCAGGACAAACACGCAATACGCCGCCAGGTGCAGCACCACGTAGGCAAAACACCACAACCCCAACTGCCGACGTACAGCTATCCACCCTGCCCAACCGCTCAGCTTCTGCAACGGTGTCATCCCAAGGGTGACCAGCAACAGGATCAGGGTCCCCAACCCCAAACGGTCAACCAGCACCTTTCCGGGATCTGGCCCCAGAGCGGAGCTCCAGGCCTCATACAACCAGTACAACGGCCAGACTACCGCCGCGATAAAGACGCTGGCACGCCAGATCGGATAGCGCATCAATAGTTCTTCCGTAAATCGAGGTCGGTATAAAGAGAGGCAACCTCGTCCGAGTAACCATTGAACATCTGCGTCTCGCGCACATTGGGGCTGAACAAACCACTCGGTAAACGGCGCTCGCGGGCCTGGGTCCAGCGCGGGTGATCAACCGTAGGGTTCACGTTCGCATAGAACCCATACTCATCCGCCGCGATACTCTGCCAAGTCGTTTTCGGCTGCTCACTCACCAGGCTGATCCGCACGATTGACTTCACGCTTTTGAAGCCATACTTCCACGGCACGACCAAACGCAGCGGCGCCCCATTCTGGTTCGGCAACTCGCGCCCATACATACCCACGGCAAGGATCGCCAAAGGGTTCATCGCCTCATCCAGGCGCAGGCCTTCAACATAAGGCCAGTCGATCAAACCGAAGCTCGAGCGCTGCCCCGGCATGCTCTTGGGGTCCTGAAGGGTTTCAAAGCGGATGTACTTGGCCTTGGAGGTGGGTTCGACCTGTTTAAGCAAGGCTGCTATAGGGAAGCCTATCCAGGGAATGACCATCGACCACGCCTCGACACAGCGCAAACGGTAGATACGCTCTTCCAACTGATACGGCTTCATGAAGTCTTCCAGGGCGTAACGCCCAGGCTTGGCGACTTCACCATCAATCACCACGCTCCACGGCTCGGTCTTGAGCGAGCCCGCATTCACCGCTGGATCGCCCTTGCCAGTACCGAACTCATAGAAGTTGTTGTAGTGAGTAGCATCCTTGAAGGGGGTGATGGCTTCGTTTTTTACCGTCACCGCCTGCCATTGGGTGCCTGGCAGCTTTTCAGCAAACCATCCCGGGGCCTTACCTGGCTCGACGTCGGCGTAACGCGCAGCATCATCCGCACTGGCCCAACGCGGCAGACTGCTGGCAGCCATACCGGCAAGCGCACCGCCGAGCAACGCACGGCGAGAAAAGTAGAGGGATTCAGGCGTGACATCCGATTCATTGCAATCGGACGCTTTGGGAAATTTGATTAACATGGCAACTCCGCAGCATTGGAGAACTGATGCACCAATAGACTGCGGAGTATGGGGGAAATTACATTAAGGCAATGTTTTGTCCCGGCGCATATGCAACAAGTACTGAACCGGCCCCGAAGCGGCGTAGACCAGGAACGCCAGCAACAGAATGCGCGGCGGATCACTGAACACCACGGCGAACACCAGCACCACTGCCAGAATTGCCACGAAAGGCACGCGCCCCTTCAAGTCCAGCTCCTTGAAGCTGTTGTACTTGATGTTGCTGACCATCAGCATGCCGGCAGCAGCCACCATCAATGCCACCAGGAACGACATCTTGGAACCCTGGATGCCGTAGTCACTGAACGCCCAGACAATACCCGCCACCACCCCGGCAGCCGCAGGGCTGGCCAGACCAATGAAGTAGCGCTTGTCGGCAGTCCCCACCTGGGTATTGAAGCGCGCCAGACGCAAAGCGGCGCCCGCCACATAGATGAAGGCAACCATCCAGCCGACCTTGCCCATATCACCCAGCGCCCAGGCGAACGCCAGCAACGCCGGCGCGACACCGAAGGCGACCATGTCGGACAGCGAGTCATACTCGGCACCGAAGGCGCTTTGGGTATTGGTCATGCGTGCCACCCGACCATCAAGGCCATCGAGCACCATGGCCACGAAGATCGCAATCGCGGCAAAGCCGAAATACTTGCTGGCACTCGCCGCATCACCTGCCGCCAGCGCACTCTGGGCACTCATGGAGTTGATGATGGAATAGAACCCGGCGAACAGGTTCGCCGTGGTGAACAGATTGGGCAGCAGATAGATGCCACGATGCCGGACCTTGCGGCCTTCAGCGTCATGCCCTTCCTCGACATGTTCATCGATCGGTAGCAGGCTTTCGGCGTCAGAAGCCTGGCTTGGCTCTTCGGGACGTTCGCTCATGGACTTTACCTTGCAACGGTTTGAAAAAATTCGACAAATACGTGCGGCGAGTGTTCGCCCGCAAACGATGCAGCTTTATACCAGAACCGGCTCCCCAAACGAAAAAACGCGGCCTAAGCCGCGTTTTCTCTTGATGCGTGCGACTTAGTTCTTGGCTTTGTCGACGATCTTGTTGGCACCGATCCACGGCATCATGGAGCGCAGTTGCTCGCCGATGACTTCGATACCGTGAGCGGCGTTGTTACGACGCTTGGCGGTCATCGAAGGGTAGCCGGTAGCGCCTTCGCTGATGAACATTTTGGCGTATTCGCCGTCCTGAATACGTTTCAGGGCGTTGCGCATAGCCTGGCGGGATTCGGCGTTGATCACTTCCGGACCCGTCACGTACTCGCCGTATTCAGCGTTGTTGGAGATCGAGTAGTTCATGTTGGCGATACCGCCTTCGTACATGAGGTCAACGATCAGTTTCAGTTCGTGCAGGCACTCGAAGTAGGCCATTTCCGGCGCGTAGCCAGCTTCAACCAGGGTTTCGAAACCGGCCTTGACCAGCTCGACAGTACCGCCGCACAGAACGGCTTGTTCACCGAACAGGTCGGTTTCAGTCTCGTCCTTGAAGGTGGTTTCGATGATGCCGGTACGACCGCCACCCACGCCAGCAGCGTAGGACAGCGCAACGTTCTTGGCATTGCCCGAAGCGTCCTGGTAGATCGCGATCAGGTCAGGGATACCGCCGCCCTTGACGAACTCGGAACGCACGGTGTGGCCCGGTGCTTTCGGCGCGATCATGATCACGTCGAGGTCAGCGCGTGGCACCACCTGGTTGTAGTGGATCGCGAAGCCGTGGGAGAAGGCCAGGGTGGCGCCCTTCTTGATGTTCGGCTCGATTTCGTTCTTGTACAGCGCGGACTGGAACTCGTCCGGGGTCAGGATCATGACCAGGTCGGCAGCAGCAACGGCGGAAGCAACGTCAGTCACTTTCAGGCCATGGGCCTCAGCCTTGGCAACGGTGGCCGAGCCTTTACGCAGGCCAACAGTCACGTCAACGCCGGAGTCTTTCAGGTTGCAAGCTTGCGCGTGACCCTGGGAGCCGTAGCCGATGATGGCGACTTTCTTGCCCTGGATGATCGACAGGTCACAATCTTTATCGTAATAAACTTTCATGAGGTTCCTCTATATATCCAGGCCGTGAGGCCATTCACTAATTGGGTTAGATGCTGAGTACTTTGTCGCCACGGGCAATCCCGGTGACACCACTGCGTACAGTTTCCAGAATCGAGGCCGTCCCGATCGACTGGATGAAGCTGTCCAGTTTGTCGCTCGTACCGGTCAATTGAACGGTATAAACGCTGGCGCTCACATCAACGATCTGCCCGCGATAGATGTCGGTAGTACGCTTGATCTCGGCACGTTGGGCGCCCGTGGCCTTGACCTTAACCAGCATCAGCTCGCGCTCGATGTGGGCACTTTCCGACAAGTCGACCAGCTTGACCACTTCGATCAGCTTGTTGAGGTTTTTGGTGATCTGCTCGATCACCTCATCGTGGCCAACAGTAGTCAACGTCAGGCGCGACAGGGTCGGGTCTTCGGTCGGGGCCACGGTCAGGCTTTCGATGTTGTAGTTGCGTTGCGAAAACAGGCCGACAACACGAGACAGAGCGCCGGGTTCGTTCTCCAGAAGCAAGGAGATAATGTGCCGCATGATTAAGTACGCTCCGTCTTGTTCAGCCACATGTCGCGCATAGAGCCGTCTTTGATCTGCATCGGGTAGACGTGCTCGCTGGTATCCACCTGAATATCGATGAACACCAGGCGATCCTTCATGGCGAACGCCTCTTCCATCTTCGGCTTCAGATCTTTCAGATCGGTGATGCGAATGCCGACGTGGCCATAGGCTTCAACCAATTTGACGAAATCCGGCAACGATTCCATATAGGAATGGGAGTGACGGCTGTTGTAGCTCATGTCCTGCCATTGACGAACCATGCCCAGCACGCCGTTGTTCAGGCAGACGATCTTCACCGGAAGGCCGTATTGCAGGCACGTCGACAGCTCCTGGATGTTCATCTGGATACTGCCTTCACCGGTGACGCACGCAACGTCAGTGTCCGGGAAGCTCAGCTTCACACCCATCGCCGCAGGGAACCCAAAGCCCATCGTGCCCAGGCCACCGGAGTTGATCCAGCGGTTAGGCTTGTCGAACTTGTAGTACTGCGCCGCGAACATCTGGTGCTGGCCCACGTCGGAGGTCACAAAGGCGTCGCCCTTGGTCACTTCGCACAGGGTCTCGATCACGGTTTGTGGCTTGATGATGCTGCCGTCGCCCTTGTCGTAAGGGAACAGGCCGCGATCACCGCGCCATTCGTCGATCTGCTTCCACCAACTGGCAACGGATTCCTTGTTCGGCGTCTCGCCGATGTCCTTGAGCGCAGCAACCATTTCGGTCAGCACGCTTTCAACAGGACCCACGATCGGCACGTCGGCCTTGATGGTCTTGGAGATGGACGCCGGGTCGATGTCGATATGGATGATCTTGGCATTCGGGCAGAATTTGCTCGCGCCGTTGATCACCCGATCATCGAACCGTGCGCCGACTGCCAGGATCACGTCGGCGTGGTGCATGGCCAGGTTGGCGGTGTAGCTGCCGTGCATGCCAAGCATGCCGACAAACTGACGGTCCGTGCCCGGGAACGCGCCGAGGCCCATCAAGGTGTTGGTCACCGGCAGGTTAAGCAGCTTGGCGAGTTCGGTCAGTGGTGCAGAACCACCGCCCAGAATCACGCCACCGCCCGAGTACAACACCGGGCGCTTGGCCGCCAGGAGCATTTCTGCCGCCTTGCGGATTTGGCCCGAGTGCCCACGAACAGCCGGGCTGTAGGAGCGCAGCTTGGCTTTCTTCGGGAACACGTATTCGAATTTTTCCGCAGGATTGGTCATGTCCTTCGGGATATCGACCACCACAGGACCCGGGCGACCGGACTGAGCGAGGTAGAAGGCCTTCTTCATGACTTCCGGGATTTCCGACGCATGCTTGATCATGAAGCTGTGTTTCACGATCGGCCGGGAGATACCGATCATGTCGGTTTCCTGGAATGCATCGGTACCCACCATGGTGCTGGCGACCTGGCCGGAAATGATCACCATCGGGATGGAGTCCATATAAGCAGTCGCGATGCCGGTAATGGCATTGGTCGCGCCTGGGCCGGACGTTACCAGTACCACACCGGCTTTACCGGTGGCACGGGCATAACCGTCAGCCATATGGGTAGCAGCTTGTTCGTGGCGAACCAGGATGTGGGTAACAGCCGGTTCCTTGAACAGTGCGTCGTAGACATGCAGCAGAGCACCACCTGGGTACCCGTAGATATAGTCGACGCCTTCGTCACGCAAAAAGCGGACGAGCATCTCACCGCCAGATAAAAGCTCCACGTTGTTCACCTCTAAAACGCCAGAATACCGTCCGTTGAAAACCGACGGGTCTTAATAGGTTTACTTCTCAACAGAGCATGAGCGACGGTGGTCGCCGACTACGTCAGCACTGACTGAGCAAGTATTGGGATCGTCCCAAGTGTTGCGGGCTTTTCCCACCCAGCGCGAGGTAACGCGTTGCGGGTGTAACAGGTCGGCGCGGATGTGCGCCTCATGATCTGCTGAGCGGGTCTGCTTCTGGCAGTCCCGATACAGCGGACTTTGGATTCTTCTGTTTCAGCCCCTTCAAGTCAAGCAATAATTGCGCTTTTTTCCAACTAAGCGCATGAGAACGTAGAAGAAAGGGCTTTGAGGAGGGATAAAACTCGCCTGAATGTCGTCAAGCGGTAGAAATGTGCGCAAGACTGCCGGAAAACCCGACAGTCAGGCAATTAACGAGCGTCGACGATCAATTGGTCGAACTTTTTCAGCGCATTGCGCAATCCGAGGCTCTGCAACGGACGGTCGGCATAGACCATCTCGGCCATCTCCAGGATCCCGGATGCGTTGGGCAGTGGCAGGTCCTGCTCGAGGATCTGCTTCATGCGCACGAGGAAGATCCACTGCAGCCACTGATGAAAGTCCAGGGTGTCCACCGAGAACGGCTCGACGCTGCTGAGCGCCTCGGGGCTGGGGGGCACTTCATCCCACCAGCCTTGCACGCGCAATTCGCGCTCGATCAGCAATAACTGTTCGGCAATCGCTGGAAAACGTGCATCCATCAGAGGCTGACCTTGGCTTTCTGACGTGCCTGGGCAGCACCGGCGGCGTCGCCCTGCGCAGCCCGTGCATCGCCGATCAGGGCCCACAGGCTGGCTTGCAGGTCGGGACGCCCATTGGCCAGGGTCAGGCCACGACGGGCGAACTGTTCGGCTTGCGGTGCGTCGCCCTGGGCCATGCGTACCTGAGCCAGGCGATACAGCACTTGCGGCTCGCGCGGCGCCACACGCTGGGCGCGCTCCAGGCTCGATGATGCACCGTTCAAGTCGCCACCGGCCTGTTGTTGCTGGGCGGTGGTCAGCAAGGCCAGTACCGGCCCATCCAGTTGCTCGTCAGCCGACAGGCCGCCAGCGCTGGACGATGACGGGATGCCGCTGGGTGTCGACGGCATGTTGTAGGTGCCCTGATTGATCGGCGCCGCCTGGACCGGCGCGGTGTCGATCGGGCCCGAAGTGCTCGGCCCCGGGGTCCACGGCTCGGCGCTGATCGGCGCGGAGGTAGCCGCCCCGGCGCCCGGCACCATCACCACCACGCCCGAATCCTGCGGCACAGCCTGGGTGGCGGCCTGGGCAGGACGCGTGGTCACGGTCTGGCGGAACCCGCCGTTGGCCGAGATCCGGTCGTTATTGGAGACAGCGGTGCTCGAGTCCACCACGGGAATGGAGCCGCGCTGCACGCTGGCGCAACCATTGAGCAAAGCCAGAGCTGTAATAGCTGGAATCCACCACTTGTTCACTTGAAACCCTCTTTGCTTAATTCATCCAGCCCTTGACCCAATCCATCACCGATTCCGCGTCAGCAGGGGCACTGCCACCGCATGCGGCGCCGGGTGGTGGTTCGCTGCCGCGAATATACGGCATCTGCACCGCGCCCGGACAGTTGGCGTCAGAGCCCTGGCCGGTGTGCGGATCAATCCAGGCCTGCACGATATTGTCCGGCTGCGGCATGTTCAGCGGCAGCGGGTCGGCCTTGCGCATGAAACTGGTCCAGACCTGCAGCGCACCGGTCGCACCGGTAAACGGCGTCTTGCCATTGTCGTCGCGCCCCAACCACACCACTGCCAGCACGTCCTGGCCGAAGCCTGCGAACCAACTGTCGCGCGAGTCGTTACTGGTACCCGTCTTGCCCGCCAACGTCAGGTTGGACGGCAGCACTTTATAGACAGAGCTGCCGGTACCTTCGCGCATCACGCGCTGCATGGCGTTCTGGATCAGGTAGATGGAGCCTGCGTCGAACCGCTGCTGGATCTGGAAGGGATAGCGCTTGAGCGGCTCGCCCTCGGCGGTCAGCACACTGCGGATCCCGCGCATCGGCGTATTGAAGCCACCGTTGGCGAGGGTCTGGTACATGGTCGCCACTTCCATCGGCGTCATTGCGCCAGCGCCCAGCAGGATCGACGGGAAAGCCGGGAACTCGCGGGTGATGCCCAGGCGCGCCAGCGTCTTGAGGACGTTCGGCACGCCCACTTCCAGGCCGAGCCGGGAGGTAGAGATGTTGTAGGAATGCGCCAGCCCCTGGTACAGGAACACCGTACCGTGGGAGCGACGGTCGAAGTTCTGCGGCGTCCACACCTGGCCATCGGCTCCTTTGACCGACAGCGGGTCATCCGACAGCCAACTGGTCAGCGAGTATTTGCTCGGTTTTTCCAGCGCGGTCAGGTAGACGGCCGGCTTGACCAGCGAGCCGATCGGCCGTACCGCATCCAGTGCACGGTTGAAACCGGCAAAACTGGCTTGGCGGCTGCCGATCATGGCCTGGACTTCACCGGTTTCCGGGTTGGTCACGACCATGGCGGCCTCGACTTCGTCGGAGCCTTTGCGGCCGGTCAGGCGCTTGAAGGTGTCGTTGACCGAGGCTTCGGCCTTCATCTGCAGGATCGGGTCGAAACTGGTGAAGATCCGCAGGCCTTCTTCGGTCAAGTCTTCGTCACGGTAGTCTTCACGCAACTGGCGCTTGACCAGGTCGATAAAGCCCGGGAAGGAGCTGTCGGCCAATTTGCCGCGGGTAGTCACACCCAGTGGCATTTTCTTGGCTGCAGCGACTTGTTCCGCGGTGGCCACGCCCTGCTGCTCAAGCACATCGAGCACCAGGTTGCGGCGCTCCAGCGCACGCTCAGGATTGCGACGCGGGTTGTAGTAGGAAGGCCCCTTGACCATGCCCACCAGCAACGCGACCTGATGCAGCTTCAGCTCGGACAGCGGCTGGCCAAAGAAGAACTGGCTGGCCAGACCGAAACCGTGCACTGCGCGCTGGCCGTCCTGGCCGACGAAGACCTCATTGAGGTAGGCCTCAAGGATTTCCTGCTTGCTGTAATGCAATTCAAGCAGCATCGCCATCATGGCTTCCGTGAGCTTACGGGTCAGGCTGCGCTCGTTGGTGAGGTAGAAGTTCTTCACCAACTGCTGGGTGAGCGTACTGCCGCCCTGAGTCATCTTGCCGCCAGACGTGTTGACCCAGATGGCGCGGGCAATCGACTTCGGCGACACGCCCCAGTGGCTGTAGAAATCGCGGTCCTCGACAGCAACCAGGGTTTCGAGCAGATACGGCGGCACCTGATCCAGCTTGATCAGGATGCGATCTTCAAGATTCTTCGGGTAAATCCCGCCGATCATCAGCGGTTCGAGGCGCACCACCGGCAGCTTCGAGCCATTGAGCGATGACAGCTCGGCTACATAGTCACCGGAAAAACGCACGCGCACCGGCTGGGCTTTTTCCAGGCCTTCATAGAACTGGAAGCCACGGGTATTGAGGTCGACGGTATTGCCGCTGACAGCCGCAGCGCCCGGACTGTTGCTCACGGGTTCGCGGCGGTAGCCCAGGGCATCGAGTTCGGTGAGGAAGTCATCCTTGCTCAGCTTCTGGCCGGTGAATAATTCCAGCGGGCGTGCGTACACCTTGGCCGGAATGGTCCAGCGCTTGCCGGAGAACTTCTCCTGGACCACGGCGTCGAGGTAAACGGCGAAGCCGGCAAGCACCACAAGGCCCACCAGGCCGAGCTTGAGCGCCCAGCCCAGCCATGGGCGCAGGCCACGCGAAGGAGGTTTTTTACGGGAACGGGGAGATCGGGTTCGAGTCATGGCGGCGGATTATACGCACTTTATTGCTGATCAACATGAGCCGGACAGCGGTTTGCACGACCGGCCGCAGCAGCCATAATGCCCGCCATGTTTTTCTCCAGACTCTGAAGGATCGCCCGTGAGCCAGTCCCTGATCGCCGCCCTGCAAAACCCGGCTTTATACCCCCATCCGGTAGAAGCGTTCCACGTCATCGAGACCCATATTTCATGGGTCATCCTGACCGGTCCTTATGCGTATAAATTGAAGAAGCCGATGAACTTCGGCTTCCTGGACTTCACCCAGTTGGACGACCGGGGTCACTTCTGCAAGGAAGAACTGCGCCTCAACCAGCGCCTGACCGAAGATTTGTATCTTGAAGTATTGCCAATCACCGGCACAGCCGAAGCCCCGCAATTGGGCGGCGACGGCCCGGTCATCGAATACGCATTGAAAATGCGTCAGTTCCCGCAAAGCCAACTGCTCAGCACCCTGCAGGCCAATGGCGAACTGACCAGCGCACACATCGATGAAATGGCCAAACAGATCGCGCACTTTCACCTTACCGCGCCGAAAGTCCCGCAGGATCACCCTGCCGGCACGCCGGACGAAGTGATGGCACCGGTCCGACAGAACTTCGATCAGATCCGTCCGTTCCTCAGCGACAAGGCCGACCTGGACCAACTCGAAGCACTGCAAGCCTGGGCTGAAAGCAGCTTCGAGCGCCTCAAGCCATTGCTGGCACAGCGTAAGCTGGAAGGCTTCACCCGCGAGTGTCACGGTGATATTCACCTGGGCAACGCCACCTTGATCGATGGCCACGTGGTTATTTTCGACTGCATCGAGTTCAACGAACCGTTCCGTTTCACCGACGTGTACGCCGACACCGGCTTCCTGGCGATGGACCTGGAAGACCGTGGCCTCAAGTCGCTGTCGCGGCGCTTTATCAGCCAGTACCTGGAATTGACCGGCGACTATCAGGGCCTCGAAGTCCTGAACTTCTACAAAGCCTACCGTGCGCTCGTTCGCGCCAAGATCTCGCTGTTCAGCATGCCGAGCGAGGCAAGCCCGGTGCAGCGCGCCACTACCCTGCGCCAGTACCGTAACTACGCCAACCTGGCCGAAAGCTACAGCACCATTCCATCGCGCTTCCTGGCGATCACCCACGGTGTTTCGGCGGTCGGCAAAAGCCACGTCGCCATGCGCCTGGTCGAAGCACTGGGGGCGGTGCGCCTGCGTTCGGATGTGGAGCGCAAGCGCCTATTCGGCGAGCAACACGTGGAAAACACGCCACAGGCCGGCATTTATGCCGCGGATGCCAGCGCCGCCACCTACGCACGCCTGAATGAAATCGCTGACATCGTATTGCGTGCTGGCTACCCGGTAGTGCTGGATGCGACCTTCCTCAAACGCGAACAGCGCGACGCAGCGGCCAAGGTTGCCGAGGCCACCGGCGCGCCTTTCCTGATCCTGGATTGCAACGCACCTCAAGCCGTTATCAGCGCCTGGCTGGCACAACGTCAGGCAGACAAAAACGATCCGTCTGACGCAACGCTGGCGGTAATCGAAGAACAGCAGGCCAATCGTGACCCACTGACGGCCGAAGAACTGCTGCTGAGCAAACGCGTCGAGACCAATGAAAGCGGGACACTGGATGCCTTGGTCGCGCATATTCGTCAGCGCTTGCCGGGCCTGTAAGAAAAATTTCTTGGTCGTGTCGTCTACTTGGGCGCACGACCAAGCAATAGTGGCACTATAATGGCGTCATAAATCCAACAGGAGTCGCCGTCATGAGTCAGCCCAAGCTTCTCGATACACCGCTCTACTCGCTCCTGCATAAAGACGATATCCGCGGCTTCAATCAGGAACGCCCAAAAGAAGGGGCGATCGACATGCGTGGCGGCGATTTCCGTGGCTTGGACCTGCGCGAGCTGAATGCCGTCGGCGTGGATTTCACCGACGCGTACTTCCGCTCCGCCGACCTGCGCGGCCTGGATTTGCGTGACTGCTCATTGGAAGGCGCCAGCCTGGCGCATGCGCAAATCTCGGGCACCTACTTCCCACCTGAACTGACCGCCGACGAGATCCTCATGTCGGTCAATTTCGGCACTCGCCTGCGCTACCGCACCAAGTAGACATTGTCCCCCCCCGGGCCTTGGTACGCGCCCACGTACCAAGGACCTTGCACCTGCCCGCCGTCAAAATCCCCGCGTCATTCTTATAAGCTTTTAGGCCGTTCCTGACCAAAGAACTACGCTTTTCCTACTGAGCGCTACACTCCTTTTCAGGCTTGCCTGGTCACGATACCCACCGCACCATTCGGCCGTCGCAAGGAGGCTTGATGAATGATGAGCTGCAACACCTGAAAAACCTCGGCAAGACGTCTGCACAGTGGCTGCATGCGGTGGGCATCCACAGTGCGTCCGACTTGCGCCGCCTGGGGGCTGTGGATGCCTATCGAGCAGTGAGAACGCGCGGGTTCCGGGCTTCGAAAGTGCTGCTGTATGCAATCGAAGGGGCCTTGATGGATGTGCACTGGAACGACATTCCGACCGAGCGCAAGGAGGCGTTGAACCGCCAGCTGGACGCCCTCTCGGCACGGCAGAGAAATTAGATCAGTCAGCAAGCCCAACAATTACGGGCCTTTCGAACGATCGTTTGAGGAAAAATTCGAAGCGACCAAAAACAGGCATTGACTCTCAAATGAGAATCGTTATGATTATCACAACTGGTCGCGAGATCAGCCGATAACTGAAAGACCATTGGTTCGGACTCTCAGATTATCTCCTCATCAGGCTAATCACGGTTATTTGACCCGGCTCTTGCCGGGTCTTTTTTTGCCTGCAGAAAGCTGCCTGCCATACCGTTCAGCGAGCGATGATCAGGGGATGCCCCCGCTCAGGATGGGGCTGCACCAACACGTCCAGGCCGAACACGGCTTTCAGCGGCTCCGGACGCATCACCTGTTCAGGCGTGTCCAGCGCATGCGGTCGGCCCTGCTCCAGCAGCAAAATCCGGTCGCAATAACGTGCAGCCAGATTCAAGTCATGCAGAATCACCAGCACCGCCGCGCCGCGATCAGCAAAGGTGCGAATCGCCTGCAACGTGGTGTGTTGATGTAACGGGTCCAGCATTGAAGTGGGCTCATCAAGCAGCAACGTCTGCCCCGTCTCGCCCGGCCATAACTGCGCCAGCACCCGCGCCAGGTGGACGCGCTGACGCTCGCCACCGGACAACGCCAGGTAACTGCGACCGCTCAAGTGGCCGACATCCGCAGCCTGTAGCGCCGCGTCGATAATCTCGTCATCGCGTGTGCGGCCGGTCTGATGCGGCAAACGCCCCATGCCGACGACTTCCTCCACGCGAAAAGCAAAGTCCAGGGTCGAGCTTTGCGGCAATACCGCCAAGCGCTGCGCGCGCTGTGCGCCGGTCCAGTCTTTGAGTGCTTGCTGGTCCAGCCACACCTTGCCCTGGTCGGGATGCAGCTCACCGCACAATGCGCCGAGCAACGTACTCTTGCCCGCACCGTTGGGGCCGAGTACGCCGAGCACCTGGCCCGGCAACAGATCGAGGGTGATATCCGCCAACACTGTCTTGCTGCCGCGACGGATATGCAGGTCTTCCACACGCAGCATCAGGCACGCCCCCGCAACAACAGGTACAGAAAAAACGGCGCACCGATAAATGCAGTAACAATACCAATCGGCAATTCAGCCGGCGCCAAGGCAAGGCGCGCGACCAGGTCGGCAAACAGCAGCAGGCTGGCGCCCGCCAACACCGAAGCCGGCAACAGCACGCGATGATCCGGCCCCGCCAACAGGCGCACCAGGTGCGGCACCACCAACCCCACGAAGCCAATCATGCCCGCCGCGGCCACCGCTGCGCCTACTCCTAACGCGGTGCAGAACACCAACTCGCGCTTGAGCCGCTCGACATCGATCCCGAGGTGGCTCGCTTCCGACTCGCCCAGCAGCAAGGCATTCAGCGCCTTCGCGCGGCGCGGCAACCACAGTGCTACGCCGGCGCTCACCAGCAACAGAGGCCACAGCCGCGAATAACTGGCGCCATTGAGGCTTCCCAGGTTCCAGAACGTAAGGGTACGCAGGGTCGCGTCCTCGGCCAGGTAAGTGAACAAGCCGACCACCGAGGTCGCGAGGGCCGTCAGCGCGATACCGGCGAGCAGCATCGTGGCGACATTGGTCTGGCCGTTACGCCGACCCAGTCGATAGACCAGCGCGGTCACCCCCAGGCCACCGAGGAATGCACACAACGACAACAGGTAAGGCCCGAAGGCATCCGGCAAGCCGCCGAAAAACGACCCCCCGACAATCGCCACTGCTGCGCCCAGCGCCGCACCACTGGAAACGCCCACCAATCCCGGATCCGCCAGCGGGTTGCGAAACAGTCCCTGCATGGCCACTCCCGACAATGCCAATACACCGCCGACAGCCAGCCCCAGCAAGGTTCGCGGCAGACGAATCTGCCCCAGGATCAGCTCAGCCTGCTCCAACCCTTGCGCCTGGATCGGCACCCCGATCAGTCGCAGCGCCGCCTTGAGCGTATCCAGCAAGGGCAGGCTCACAGGCCCCAGCGCTAGGGATAGCCAAATCGCAAGGGCGCACAGTATCGTCAGCCCGATAAATAACGTTCGCGGTTTAACCAGAGTGGTCATGGGGCGGCTTTAGCCTGGGCGGGATAGAACCCGGCGGACAGCTCTACCAGGCTTTGCGGCAGACGCGGCCCCAGGCCGCCGACCAGCAAGGTCGGGTCCAGCTCAAACACTCGCCCATTCTTGGCCGCCGGCGTCGAGGCAAGGATCGGATTCTCCTTGAACAACGCCGCGCGTGCCGCGTCGCCGGTCAGGGCACGATCAGCGAACACCAACACATCAGGGCTCAACCCCGCCAGCGACTCCAGCGAAAACGGCTTGTAACCATTATGAGTCGCCAGGTTGTGCCCGCCCGCCTGCTGCAACACCCAGTCGGCGGCAGTGTCCTTGCCCGCAATCAGCGATTTACCGCCGGCGTGGCCGATCAGCACCAACACACCCGGCGCCTTTTGCGTGGCCTGGGCCTTGGCAACCCAGCGTTTCTGTTGATCGAGGGCTTGTTCATATCCAGTAAACAACTCATCGGCCTTGGCCGGGTTGCCCAGCAACTTGCCGAGGTGCTGGAGATTGCCTTTGAGGGCCGGGAGGTCCGGTTCCGCCGAGAACATCTCCACCTGCACGCCCGCGCTGCGGATTTGCGCCAGCACCGGCGGCGGCCCCATTTCGTCGGTCCCTACCAGCACCTGGGGACGCAGGCTGAGAATCCCTTCAGCCGACAACTGGCGCTGATAGCCAATGCTCGGCAACGCCTTGAGCGATTCCGGATGCTGGCTGGTGGTGTCCACCCCCACCAGCTTCGACTCACCGCCTAGGGCCGTCACCCACTCCGACAGCGCCCCACCGGCACTCACCCAGCGTTGAGGCAGTTCAGAGGCTTGCGCCCCGTGGTTGACGAGCAGTCCGACAACAAGCGCAATAGCGCTGGCACTCAGGCGCATAACAGGGTTTCCTTCCAAGGGCAGGGCCTTTCGAGCACTCAGTGATGTGACAGGTAACCCCTGCCGAACATCGAACCAAGCACCCAGTCAGCTGACGGGCGAAGCCGGCATTTGATAATTGTTTGCATTTGCACGTCAAGGCACTTAAGGATTGAAATGAAGTTTCTCTGCCCCTCCGACGCCCTCGCCCCCAACTGCGGCCTGGGGTTTGATCTGGACGGCTGCAAGCTGCTGGCAGTGCGCCGCGACGGCGTTGCCTACTTCTATATCAACCGCTGCCCCCATCGCGGTATCCCCCTGGAATGGCAGCCCGACCGCTTCCTCGACACCAGTGCCAGCCTGATCCAGTGCGCAACCCACGGTGCGCTGTTCCTGATCGAAAGCGGCGAGTGCATCGCCGGACCCTGCGCAGGCGCAAGCCTTACCGCCCTGCCCGGCCGCGAAGACGAACAGGGGCTGTGGGTGCAACTCTAGTCGAGCAGCACCTCCAGTCGACGGTCAACGAAGATTTCCTCAGGCGTAACCTTCACGCCATACGCCAGCACCTCGACGCCCGCCGCCTTTGCCTCACGCAAGGCCGCGGCATAGGCGGCATCGATCTCCACCGCCGGGCGCACTGCGTCAATGCCGGAGAGATTGACGCAATACAGCTGCACCGCGCGCACGCCATCACGCGCCAGGTGCGCCAATTCGCGCAAATGCTTGGCGCCGCGCTGGGTGACTGCATCGGGGAAGGCGGCAACGGGAGTGTCATCGAAACCCAGGGTCACACTCTTGACCTCGACATAGGCCGCGCCATCCGGGTAATCCAGGCGAAAGTCGATGCGGCTTTTCTCCTGGCCGTAAGGCACTTCGCGCTTCAATGCAGTAAAGCCATTGAGCTCGACAATCACCCCGGCCAGCAACGCCTCTTCGACCAACTGATTGGCGCGCGCGGTGTTGACACAGGCCAGCCGGCCCTGGGGCGTTTCGGCGATTTCCCAGGTGCCCGGCAATTTGCGCTTGGGGTCATTGGAACGGCTGAACCAGACCTGCCCGCCCTCGACCATGCAATTGAGCATCGAGCCGGTGTTGGGGCAGTGAATGGTCAGCAATTCGCCGGTAACGGTCTCGATATCGGTGAGAAAACGCTTGTATCGGCGAATCAGGCGCGCTTCTTCGAGGGGAGGATAAAAACGCATCAGCCTTGCCAACTCCGCAGGCCACGGGCGATCCGCTCTACCGCTTCTTGTAGCCGATCAAGGTTTTGCGTGTAGGCAAATCGCACATGGTGACCGGCTTGATAACGGCCGAAGTCCAGGCCGGGCGTAAACGCGACATGCTCGGTTTCGAGGAAGTGTCGGCAGAACGCGAAGGCATCACCGCCGAAGGCGCTGATGTCGGCGTACAGGTAGAACGCCCCTTCCGGCTCGACGGCGATGCCGAAACCCAGTTCGCGCAGCGCTGGCAGCAGGAAGTCACGGCGGCGGCCGAATTCGGCGCGGCGCTCTTCCAGAATGCCCAGTGTTTGCGGGGTAAAACAGGCCAGTGCCGCATGCTGGGCCATGCTGGGCGCGCTGATGTACAGGTTCTGCGCCAACTTCTCCAACTCACCGACGGCTGCCGGTGGTGCCACCAGCCACCCCAGGCGCCAGCCGGTCATGCCGAAATACTTCGAAAAACTATTCAGGACAAACGCTTCATCATCGACCTCCAGCACGCTGGCGGCGTCGGTGCCGTAGGTGAGGCCGTGATAAATCTCGTCCACGACCAAATGGCCGTTACGGGCCTTGATGGCACTGGACAGCCCTGCCAATTCATCCCGCGTGAGGATTGTGCCGGTGGGGTTGGCCGGCGAGGCCACCAGAGCCCCCACACTGTCCTGGTCCCAATGCCTGGCAACCAGGTCGGCGGTCAGTTGATAACGGACATCGGGGCCCACCGGCACCAACTGCGCCGCCCCTTCCACCAGTCGCAGGAAGTGCCGGTTGCACGGGTAACCCGGGTCAGCCAGCAGCCAATGTTTGCCGGGGTCCACCAACAGGCTGCTGGCCAGCAGCAAGGCGCCGGAACCGCCCGGGGTAATCAAGATGCGCTCGGGGTCGATGTCCAGGCGGTAGCGCTGCTGGTAGAAGCCGCTGATGGCCTCGCGCAGCTCCGGCAGGCCACGGGCCGCCGTATAGCGGGTTTTGCCGTTGGCCAATGCTGCCTGGCCGGCCTGGATGATCGGATCGGCGGTGGTGAAATCCGGTTCGCCGATTTCCAGGTGGATCACATCATGGCCGGCCGCCTGCAGCTCATTGGCTCGCGCCAGCAATGCCATGACATGAAAAGGTTCGATGGCGCGACTGCGCGCACTGTAGGGCTGAGCCATTAGCCTTCCTTAACGGTGAGGACAAAATAAGGATTCTACCGAACCCCTGGCGTAAAACATGTTCTATTGCCTGCTCGGCCGCTCAAGATGGGCCAGCAAGCGCTTGTAAAACGACTAAAATCAACACGCAGGGCGATCCATACCCAGCCATAGCGGGCTGCTGTTGTCAGCAACCCTGGCGTGATGGCCCTCGACAACCGGGAGTGGCGCACCCTGAATCTATCTGGTAAGTTCGCCCGCTTGCAGCCGCAGGGCCGGCAGGTGTCGGTGACGTTGCAATCCTGCGCAATGGATTAGAAGAGTGAGAGGCGGTCTATTCATGTCCACCCAAGCAAAGCAACAACAATCCTCAGGCCTCAGCGGCTTCACACCCTATGTTGAGGCGAAGGGTGAGGAGTACATGAGCGAGCCCATGCGCAAGCACTTCTCCAATATCCTGAAGAAGTGGAAGCAGGACTTGATGCAGGAAGTCGACCGCACGGTTGACCATATGAAGGACGAAGCCGCCAACTTCCCGGACCCGGCCGACCGTGCCAGCCAGGAAGAGGAGTTCGCCCTCGAACTGCGCGCCCGTGATCGCGAGCGCAAGCTGATCAAGAAAATCGACAAGACGTTGCAACTGATCGAAGACGAAGAATACGGCTGGTGCGAATCCTGCGGCGTCGAGATCGGTATTCGTCGCCTGGAAGCCCGCCCTACCGCGGACCTCTGCGTAGACTGCAAGACCTTGGCTGAAATCAAGGAAAAACAGGTCGGCAAGTAATCCCGCCGAGCTGAAAGAAATGGGGCGTGCGAACGCCCCATTTTTGTTTCTGGAATTTACTACTTTTCCAGTAGTATCCGGCCCATGACAGCCTCTACTTATATCGGGCGTTTCGCCCCCACGCCCAGCGGCCATTTGCACTTCGGCTCGCTGGTCGCCGCCCTCGCCTCCTACCTCGACGCCCGCGCCAACCACGGCCGCTGGCTGATGCGCATGGAAGACCTCGACCCGCCACGTGAAGAGCCCGGCGCCCAAACGGCGATCCTGCACGCCCTGGAAAGCTACGGCTTTGAGTGGGACGGTGAATTGGTCCGACAAAGCGAGCGGCATGATGCCTACGCCAAAGTGCTGAACGATATGTTCAACCACGGCCTGGCCTACGCGTGCACCTGCTCGCGCAAACAGCTGGAGGGCTACAACGGGATTTATCCGGGGCTGTGCCGCAATGCCGGGCACGACCAGCAAGATGCCGCCATTCGCCTGCGCGTTCCTGAGCTGGAATACCACTTTACTGACCGCGTTCAGGGTGAATTCCGACAGCACTTGGGCCGCGATGTAGGCGATTTCATCATCCGCCGCCGTGACGGCCTGTACGCCTATCAATTGGCCGTGGTCCTCGACGATGCCTGGCAAGGGGTGACCGACATCGTGCGCGGCGCTGACCTGCTCGACTCCACGCCGCGCCAGTTGTATCTGCAGGAGCTGCTGGGCCTGCGCCAACCGCGCTATCTCCACGTACCGTTGATTGTCCAGCCGGACGGTAACAAATTGGGCAAATCCTATCGCTCCCCGCCGTTGACACCTGACCAGGCCACGCCTTTGCTATTGAGAGCCCTGCGCGCGCTCGGCCAGCAACCCGGCAGCGAGTTGCTCCACGCCAGCCCACGGGAGCTGCTGGATTGGGGCATTGCGCAGTGGGATGCCAGCCGCATCCCGCGCACACTCACGTTGGCCGAAGCGCAATTGAGCTGAAGGCGCTTGCAGCTTGCCCACCATCCGTTACCATCGCCGCAGTTTTTCAATCAGAGGCCAACATGTACATCTATCGATTGGTCCTGCTGCTGGTCGTCGGGATCTACCTGTTTTCCCCCGCCATCATGGATTGGTGGATCGACGCCACGGGCGCCTGGTACCGCCCATATCTGCTGTGGCTGATCCTGATCGTCGTGACCTTTATCCTGCAGAGCCAAAAAGATGCCGATGAGCTTTAGCCTCACCCAGATGCTGCTGATCAGCGCCGCCTACCTGGCGGCGCTGTTCGGGGTCGCCTGGATCAGTGAGCGCGGAATGATTCCGCGGGCGATCATTCGCCATCCGCTGACCTACACCTTGTCCCTGGGCGTCTACGCCAGCGCCTGGGCGTTCTATGGCACGGTGGGCCTGGCCTATCAGTATGGCTACGGCTTCCTGTCCAGTTACCTGGGCGTGTCCGGCGCATTTTTGCTCGCGCCGGTGCTGCTCTACCCGATCCTGAAGATCACCCGCACCTATCAACTGTCGTCATTGGCCGACCTGTTCGCCTTCCGTTTTCGCAGCACCTGGGCCGGCGCGCTGACCACCGTTTTCATGCTGATCGGCGTACTGCCCTTGCTGGCCCTGCAGATTCAAGCGGTGGCCGACTCCATCAGCATCCTCACCCGCGAGCCCGTGCAGCACCGCGTCGCCCTCGCCTTCTGCGCGCTGATCACGCTGTTCACGATTTTCTTCGGCTCACGCCATATCGCCACCCGCGAGAAGCATGAAGGCCTGGTGTTCGCGATTGCGTTCGAGTCGGTGATCAAGCTGATCGCCATCGGCGGTGTCGGCCTTTATGCGCTCTACGGCGTGTTCGATGGCCCGCAACAGCTGGAACTGTGGCTGCTGCAAAACCAGACGGCCCTCGCCGCCCTGCACACGCCGCTGCAGGAAGGTCCATGGCGCACGCTGCTGCTGGTGTTCTTCGCCTCGGCCATCGTGATGCCGCACATGTATCACATGACTTTCACCGAGAACCTCAACCCGCGCTCGCTGGTCAGCGCCAGTTGGGGCTTGCCGCTGTTCCTGCTGCTGATGAGCCTGGCGGTGCCGCTGATCCTGTGGGCCGGCCTCAAACTCGGGGCAACGACCAATCCGGAATACTTCACCCTCGGCATCGGCATCGCCGCCAACAGCCCGGCCCTGGCGCTGCTGGCGTATGTCGGCGGCTTGTCGGCAGCCAGCGGGCTGATCATTGTCACCACGCTGGCGCTGTCGGGCATGGCGCTCAATCACCTGGTGCTGCCGCTGTACCAGCCACCGGCCGAAGGCAATATCTACCGCTGGCTGAAGTGGACGCGCCGCGCGCTGATCGTCGCGATCATCATGGCCGGCTACGGGTTCTACCTGTTGCTCGGCGCCGGACAAGACCTCGCCAACCTGGGCATCGTCGCGTTTGTCGCGACCTTGCAGTTCCTGCCGGGAGTGCTGTCGGTGCTGTACTGGCCGACGGCCAATCGACGTGGCTTCATCGCCGGGCTGCTGGCCGGGATCCTGGTGTGGCTCGTGACCATGCTGCTGCCGCTGGTCGGCAATCTGCAGGGCTTCTACATCCCGCTGCTGAACATGATCTACGTGCTGGACGACACCAGCTGGCACATGGCGGCGATTGCCTCGCTGGCGGCCAACGTGCTGATGTTCACCCTGATTTCACTGTTCACCAACGCCAGCCCCGAAGAAACCAGCGCCGCCGAAGCCTGCGCAGTAGACAACGTGCGCCGCCCGCAGCGCCGCGAACTGCACGCCGCCTCGCCCCAGGAGTTCGCCACGCAACTGGCCAAGCCGCTGGGCGCCAAGGCCGCGCAAAAGGAGGTCGAGCAGGCGCTGCGCGACCTTTACCTGCCGTTTGACGAGCGGCGCCCGTATGCCTTGCGCCGCCTGCGTGACCGTATTGAAGCCAACCTGTCCGGCCTGATGGGCCCCAGCGTGTCCCAGGACATCGTCGAAACCTTTTTGCCCTACAAGGCCGGCGGCGAAAACTACGTCACCGAAGACATCCATTTCATCGAGAGCCGGCTGGAGGATTACCACTCACGCCTCACCGGGCTGGCCGCCGAACTCGATGCCCTGCGTCGCTACCACCGCCAGACCCTGCAGGAACTGCCGATGGGCGTGTGCTCGCTGGCCAAGGATCAAGAGATCCTGATGTGGAACAAGGCCATGGAAGAACTCACCGGCATCGCCGCACAACGGGTGGTCGGCTCGCGCCTGAACACCTTGGGCGATCCGTGGAAAGAACTGCTGCAAGGCTTTATCAACCTGCCCGACGAGCATTTGCACAAGCAGCACCTGGCCCTTGACGGCCAGACCCGCTGGCTCAACCTGCACAAAGCCGCCATCGACGAGCCGCTGGCCCCCGGCAACAGCGGCCTGGTGCTGCTGGTCGAAGACCTGACCGACACGCAGATGCTCGAAGACAAGCTGGTGCACTCCGAGCGCCTGGCCAGCATCGGTCGCCTGGCCGCAGGCGTGGCCCATGAAATCGGCAATCCGATCACCGGTATCGCTTGCCTGGCGCAGAACCTGCGCGAAGAGCGCGAGGAAGACGGCGAAATCACCGAGATCAGCGGGCAAATCCTCGAACAGACCAAGCGGGTCTCGCGCATCGTGCAGTCGCTGATGAGCTTTGCCCATGCCGGCGCCCATCAGAATCAGGACGAGGCCGTGTGCCTGGCCGAGGTGGCGCAGGATGCCATTGGGCTGCTGGCCTTGAACCGGCGTAATTTCGAAGTACAGTTCTTCAACTTGTGCGACCCCGACCACTGGGTCGACGGCGACTCACAACGCCTGGCCCAAGTGCTGATCAACCTGCTGTCCAACGCCCGTGACGCGTCGCCGCCACACAGCGCGGTACGCGTCAAGAGCGAGGCTTTCGAGCACACGGTCGACCTGATCGTGGAGGATGAAGGCAGCGGCATTCCACAGAACATCATGGACCGATTGTTCGAACCCTTCTTCACCACAAAGGATCCGGGTGAAGGTACCGGTCTGGGCCTTGCACTGGTCTATTCCATCGTTGAAGAGCATTATGGACAAATCACCATCGACAGCCCGGCTGACACCGAAAGCCAACGCGGCACCCGTATTCGGGTGACCTTGCCGCGTCATGTCGAAGCGACGTCCGCTGTGAACTGAGACCGTCGAGAGAATTGAATCAATGCCGCACATTTTGATCGTCGAAGACGAAACCATTATCCGCTCTGCCTTGCGTCGCCTGCTTGAACGTAATCAGTACCAGGTCAGCGAAGCCGGCTCGGTGCAGGAAGCCCAGGAGCGGTTCAGCATTCCCACGTTCGACCTGATTGTCAGTGACCTGCGCCTGCCGGGCGCGCCTGGCACCGAGTTGATCAAGCTTGGCCAGGGCACCCCGGTGCTGATCATGACCAGCTACGCCAGCCTGCGCTCGGCGGTGGACTCCATGAAGATGGGCGCGGTGGACTACATCGCCAAGCCTTTCGACCACGATGAAATGCTCCAGGCCGTGGCCCGCATCCTGCGTGACCGCCAGTCGGCCAGCAGCGCACCTGCCGAACAGCGCCCCGCCGGTAAAGCGGCCAACGGCGCCGACAAGCCGGGGGTCGACAACAGTAACGGCGAGATCGGTATCATCGGCTCCTGCCCACCGATGCAGGACCTGTACGGCAAGATCCGCAAGGTCGCGCCGACTGATTCCAATGTACTGATCCAGGGCGAGTCGGGTACCGGTAAAGAACTGGTAGCCCGCGCCCTGCACAACCTCTCCAAGCGCGCCAAGGCACCGATGATCTCGGTGAACTGCGCGGCGATCCCCGAATCGTTGATCGAGTCCGAGCTGTTCGGGCACGAGAAAGGCGCGTTCACCGGCGCCAGCGCCGGCCGTGCAGGTTTGGTCGAAGCGGCGGACGGCGGCACATTGTTCCTCGATGAAATCGGTGAGCTGCCCCTGGAAGCCCAGGCGCGTTTGCTGCGCGTGCTGCAGGAAGGCGAGATTCGCCGCGTCGGTTCGGTGCAATCGCAGAAGGTGGATGTGCGCCTGATCGCAGCCACGCACCGTGACCTGAAGAGCCTGGCCAAGATCGGCCAGTTCCGTGAAGACTTGTATTACCGCTTGCACGTGATCGCCCTCAAGCTGCCGGCCCTGCGCGAGCGTGGCGCCGACGTCAACGAGATCGCCAACGCGTTCCTGCTGCGCCAGAGCGCCCGCATCAACCGTACCGACCTCAAGTTCGCCCCGGATGCCGAGCAGGCCATTCGGCATTACTCGTGGCCGGGTAACGTGCGTGAACTGGAGAATGCGGTCGAACGTGCGGTGATTCTGTCGGAGAGCCCGGAGATTTCCGCCGAGCTGCTGGGCATCGATATCGAGCTCAGTGACCTTGAGGATGACGACTTCATCGGCCTGGCCCCACAACAGGGCGGCGGTAGCAATACCAGCCACGAGCCGACGGAGGATTTGTCACTGGAAGACTACTTCCAGCATTTCGTCCTTGAGCACCAGGACCACATGACCGAGACCGAACTGGCACGCAAGCTGGGCGTGAGCCGCAAGTGCCTGTGGGAACGGCGCCAGCGCCTGGGCATCCCACGGCGCAAGACCGGGGTGGCCAGCGAGAGTTGAGGGTGCGCCCCCACAGGTAACACCCTCAGATGTGAAAAAACTGTTACCGCTGATTTTTCACGTAACAAAAGCCGGGGCTTACGGTAACGAAGCCCCGGCTTTTTTTCGCCCGTCGAAAACCCAAAACCGCCTCAAACCCCTGCTTTTGCTGGGCGGCACAAAAGTTGGCACGCACCCTGCTATATGCTTAGTACAAAAACAATAACAAGCTTTGTACAAGACAATAAAAATAAGACGAATCGACTCACGCACAATAAAAACAACACGGCGGAGGCGCAGCTAACTGATTCTTTTGGAGAGGCGTTGCATTTGGGGCTTGCCCCGCAACCAGGCCGAGAACAACAAAAACTGCCCTAAGGCAGAGCCTGAACTGGTTGGATCGTAGATCAGCAACACAGCGACCAAAGCAATCCGTTTGCTCTTGACTCCCGATTGGGAGTGTCATGAAGGTGAAGCTTCATGGCGAGGGCGATCAACAAAAACAAGAAGCCCGAAATCAATAATAAAAATAGAGCACGCAACTACTTCTGGGGGAGCTTCGGCTCCCCTTGTAGTTTCCGCATGAAAACTCGAGCATTTGACGATTTAAGGCTTATGGCGCAAGGCCTGCAGCTTGTTCCTACACCATCCCCTGACTAAATGCTAGAATCCCCGCCCATCATGCGGTCATTCTTCGTTATGGCCGAACATTCCTTCAAACAGTGCATCCCATGCTGAAGAAGTTGTTCCAGTCATTCCGTTCTCCCTTGCGTCGTACGCAACACAAACGCAGCACGCCTGAAGTGCTCAATAGCAGCCAGCATTCGCTGCAGCGCGCTCAGTTCAGCCGTTATGCAGTGAACATCGTCGAACGTTTGCAGAACGCCGGCTACCAGGCTTATCTGGTCGGCGGTTGCGTACGCGACATGTTGCTCAATATCACACCCAAGGATTTCGACGTCGCCACCAGCGCCACGCCTGAACAGGTCCGTGCCGAGTTTCGCAATGCGCGCATCATCGGCCGCCGCTTCAAGCTGGTGCATATCCACTTCGGCCGCGAAATCATCGAAGTGGCGACCTTCCGCGCCGGCCACCCGCAAAACGATGAAGAGGAAGACACCAACCAGTCTTCCCGCAACGAAAGCGGGCGCATCCTGCGCGACAACGTCTACGGCACCCTGGAAGAAGATGCGCAGCGCCGCGACTTCACCATCAACGCCCTGTATTACGACCCGGTCAGCGAGCGCATTCTCGATTACGCCAATGGCGTGCACGACATCCGCAACAACCTGATCCGCCTGATCGGCGACCCGGTGCAGCGCTACCAGGAAGACCCGGTGCGCATGCTGCGGGCCGTGCGTTTCGCCGCCAAGCTCAACTTCGGCATCGAAAAGCACACGGCCGCGCCGATCCGCGACCTGGCACCGATGCTGCGCGAGATTCCTTCGGCGCGCCTGTTCGAGGAAGTGCTCAAGCTGTTCCTCTCGGGCTACGCTGCCGACACCTTCGAAATGCTCGTCGACCTGCAGCTGTTCGATCCGCTGTTCCCGGCCAGTGCCGAGGCGTTGGAATACAACCCGACGTACACCCACACGCTGATCAGCGAAGCGCTGATCAATACCGACTTGCGCATCAAGCAGAACAAACCGGTGACCCCGGCGTTCCTGTTTGCCGCGCTGTTGTGGCCGGCCCTGCCCAAACGCGTACTGCGCCTGCAAGAGCGTGGCATGCCGCCGATTCCGGCCATGCAGGAAGCGGCTCATGAGCTGATCGCCGAGCAGTGCCAGCGCATCGCCATTCCGAAACGCTTCACCCTGCCGATCCGCGAGATCTGGGACATGCAGGAGCGCCTGCCACGCCGCAGCGGCAAGCGCGCCGACCTGCTGCTGGACAACCCGCGCTTCCGTGCCGGCTACGATTTCCTGCTGTTGCGCGAAAGCGCCGGCGAGCAGACCGATGGCCTGGGTGAATGGTGGACCGACTACCAGGACGCCAATGAAAGCCAGCGCCGCGACATGATTCGCGACCTTGGCAGCAAGGGCGAGAGCGCCGGCGAAGGGCCGAAGAAACGTCGTCGCAGCGGTACCAAGCGCAAGCGCAGCGCCGCCGATGCCTCGGGCGCCGCAGGCGAATAAACGTGGAACGTATCTACATCGGCATGGGCAGCAATCTGGCCGCCCCGGATCAGCAATTGCGCAGCGCCATCGAAGCGCTCGCACAACTACCGGGGACCACCGTCGCCGGTGTGTCGGCGTTTTACCAAAGCGATTCCCTGCTCCCGGGCCAACCGCACTACACCAACGCGGTGGCGGCCCTGGACAGCAGCCTGGCGCCCCTTGAGCTGCTGGATGCGCTGCAAGCCATCGAAAACGATCAGGGCCGCGAGCGCCTTGAGCGTTGGGGGCCGCGCACACTGGACCTGGACATCCTGCTGTTTGGCGATCGCCTGATCGACGAGCCGCGCCTCAAGGTGCCCCATTACCAGATGCACCTGCGCGCGTTTGTGCTGTACCCGCTGGCTGAGCTAGCGCCCGCATCGCTGCAAATGCCCAACGGTCAAACGCTCAACGACTTGCTGACCGCCTGCCCGTTTGTCGGTCTGGAACGCTTGCCCCAAAACTGACTCAATCAATGTGGGAGCTGGCTTGCCTGCGATAGCATCACCTCGGTTTCACTGAAAGACCGAGGCGCCTGCATCGCAGGCAAGCCAGCTCCCACATTTTGTTCACCTACGCCCTCAAAATCCCTTTCCCACTTGCTGAATCGCGTCAGTAACAGCGGTAACACCGCCATCGTAACAATGCGGTAACACATCCAATTGACTTCCCGTGTCCTCCTCACGACTATAGGCGTCCCGCTGCCGCCAACCCGGCGCTGAAGGGCGCAATCCAGGCCTTATAAGCACTGCTCTCAAGACATTGCGCCTGTATAAACGAAGACTCACGCGCGTTACTCGCTGTTTCCAAGCGCCTGAACGAGGACCCTTTTCATGCCAGACATTACCCTGACCACCTTGCAGAGCCTCAAGCTCAAAGGTGAAAAAATCACCATGCTCACCTGCTATGACGCCACCTTCGCCCAAGCCAGTTGCCAGGCCGGAGTTGAAGTGTTGCTGGTAGGTGACTCCCTGGGCATGGTTCTTCAAGGGAATGACAGCACGCTGCCCGTCACCACCGATGAACTCGCCTATCACACCGCCAGCGTCAAGCGCGGCAACGACGGCGCATTTATCATCGCCGACCTGCCGTTCATGGATTACGCCACTGTCGAGCAGACGTTCCACAACGCTGGCAAACTGATGCGCGCCGGTGCGCACATGGTCAAAGTGGAAGGTGCCGTGTGGCTCGCCGAGTCGATTCGTCTGCTGGCTGAACGCGGCGTGCCGGTCTGTGCACATATGGGCCTTACGCCACAGTCGGTGAACATCCTCGGCGGCTACAAGGTACAAGGCCGCAACGAAGCCCAGGCGCGCCAGATGCGTGCCGATGCCATCGCCCTGGAACAAGCGGGCGTTGCGATGATCCTGCTCGAATGCGTGCCCAGCGAACTGGCAGCAGAAATCACCCAGGCCGTCAAAGTGCCGGTGATCGGTATTGGCGCAGGCTCGGCCACCGATGGCCAGGTCTTGGTACTGCATGACATGCTCGGCCTGTCGCTTACCGGCCGCGTTCCAAAGTTCGTGAAAAACTTCATGACCGGCCAGGACAGCATCCACGCCGCGCTGAGCGCCTATGTCGCCGAAGTCAAAGGCGTGACCTTCCCCGGCGCCGAACACGGATTCTCTGCATGAACACCGTAAAAACCGTCCGCGAACTGCGGGCTGCCGTCGCCCATGCCCGTAAAGCCGGCAAACGCATCGGCTTCGTGCCCACCATGGGCAACCTGCACAGCGGCCACGCCACCCTGGTGACCAAAGCCGCGCAACAGGCTGACTTCGTCGTCGCGAGCATCTTCGTCAACCCACTGCAGTTCGGCGCTGGCGAAGACTTGGACAAATACCCGCGGACCTTGGCAGCGGACCAGGAAAAGCTCCTGCAAGCCGGCTGCAACCTGCTGTTCGCGCCGACCGTCGAGGAAATGTACCCCGGCGGCATGAGCGGCCAGACCCGCGTCAGCGTCCCGCAGTTGTCCGAAGGCCTGTGCGGCGCCAGTCGTCCCGGGCACTTCGAGGGCGTGGCGACGGTGGTCAGCAAGCTGTTCAACATGGTCCAGCCGGACATGGCCGTGTTCGGCCAGAAGGACTACCAGCAACTGGCGGTGATTCGCGCCATGGTCCATGACCTGAACATGCCGATCCAGATCATCGGCGAACCGACCGTGCGTGCCGACGACGGCCTGGCGCTCTCATCGCGCAACGGTTACCTCAGCGATGAGCAACGCGCCATCGCCCCGGTGCTGTACCGCAGCCTCGGCCAGATCGCCGCCGCCATCAAAGGCGGTGACCGCGATTTCGCCACGCTGCGCGCCGAACAGGTTCGGCAGATCGAAGCCGCCGGGCTGCGCCTGGATTACCTTGAAGTGCGCCAGGGCATAAACCTGCGCCCGGCCACGCCCGAGGACCGCGATGTGGTGATCCTGGTCGCCGCCTATCTGGGCGCTACCCGCCTCATCGACAACCTGCACCTGAACCTCTGATCCCCCCGCCAGTTGCCCTCCTCGCTGTGCCGGTATAAAAAAGTACCGGCCACAGCGCAGACAAAGCCAAGACATATCGGCACGCTAGGTTTAATGTAATCGCCCTGCGCTATGGTTAGCGCTGTCCGGAACCCGCCCTTGATGAAAGACTGGACGTTCCGGGCTTTGAAGTGTCCTAAAGGCAGTCCCCGTAATAAAAGGAAACCCGCAGCGATGGCGTACTACCGCACTCCTCATGACGTTACCGCTCTGCCCGCCTGGCAAGCGCTCAATCAACATCGCCAAGCCATGCAGGATTTCAGCATGCGCGAAGCGTTCACTGCCGATCCCCAGCGTTTTTCCCAGTTCACCTTGAGCAGCTGCGGACTTTTCCTCGATTACTCGAAAAACCTGATCACCAGCGAAACCCGCGACCTGCTGGTGGGCCTGGCCAAGGAAGTGAATCTCAAAGGCGCGATCGACGCCCTGTACGCCGGCGAGCCAGTCAACTCCTCCGAAGGCCGCCCGGCCCTGCACACCGCACTGCGCCGCCCGGTGGGCGACAAGCTGTCGGTCAACGGCGTGAACATCATGCCGGACGTGCACAAGGTGCTGAACCAGATCACTGACCTGGTCGGCCGCATCCACGACGGCCTGTGGCGTGGCTACACCGAGAAGCCGATCACCGACGTGGTGAACATCGGTATCGGTGGCTCGTTCCTCGGCCCGGAGTTGGTCTCCGAAGCGCTGTTGTCCTACGCCCATAAAGGCGTGCGCTGCCACTACCTGGCGAATATCGACGGCAGTGAGTTCCACGAACTGACCATGAAGCTGCGCGCCGAGACCACGCTGTTTATCGTCTCGTCGAAGTCCTTCAACACCCTCGAAACCCTGAAGAATGCCCAGGCCGCCCGCGCCTGGTACCTGGCCCAGGGTGGCTCGGAAGCCGAGCTGTATCGCCATTTCATCGCCGTATCGAGCAACAACGCGGCAGCGGTGGCCTTCGGTATTCGCGAAGAAAACATCTTCCCGATGTGGGACTGGGTCGGCGGTCGTTACTCGCTGTGGTCGGCCATCGGCCTGCCCATCGCCCTGGCCATCGGCATGTCCAACTTCAAGGAGCTGCTGTCCGGTGCCTACACCATGGACCAGCACTTCCAGAATGCCCCGTTCGAGTCGAACATGCCGGTGCTGCTGGGCCTGCTGGGCGTGTGGTACGGCAACTTCTGGGGCGCGCAGAGCCATGCGATCCTGCCGTACGACCACTACCTGCGTAACATCACCAAGCATTTGCAACAGCTGGACATGGAATCCAACGGCAAGAGCGTGCGCCAGGATGGCACGCCGGTGTCCACCGATACCGGCCCGGTGATCTGGGGCGGCGTCGGCTGCAACGGTCAGCACGCGTACCACCAGTTGCTGCACCAGGGGACCCAACTGATCCCGGCCGACTTCATCGTGCCGATTGTCAGCTTCAACCCGGTGTCCGATCACCATCAGTGGCTGTACGCCAACTGCCTGTCCCAGAGCCAGGCGCTGATGCTCGGCAAGACCCGCAGCGAAGCCGAAGCCGAACTGCGCGACAAAGGCCTGCCGGAAGCCGAAGTGCAGAAGCTGGCGCCGCACAAGGTGATCCCGGGCAACCGCCCGAGCAACACCCTTGTGGTCGAACGGATCAGCCCGCGCCGCCTGGGCGCGCTGGTGGCGATGTATGAGCACAAGGTGTTCGTGCAGAGCGTGATCTGGGGCATCAACGCCTTCGACCAATGGGGCGTGGAGCTGGGCAAGGAACTGGGCAAGGGCGTCTACAACCGCCTGACCGGCGCCGAAGAAACCTCCGCCGAGGATGCTTCGACCCAGGGCCTGATCAACTACTTCCGCGGTCGTCACCGCGGTTAAAGGGATCGGCACTACACTTACGGTCTGAACCTGCGGGAGCACACCCTGTGTAGGAGCGGGCTTGCCAGCGATAGCGATCTTCAGGACGCCATCGCCGGCAGGCTAGCGCCTACGAGGGTCGCACGGCTCCCCTCTTGTCCCTAAAACAAGAATAAGGACCGCTCATGTTCGACCTCAGCCAATTCCCCACCGCCGATGCCGTCCGCCGGGCTGCGCAACTCAGCCAAGAGGACTATCAGCGCCTCTATCGCCAATCCATCGACCAGCCGGATACTTTCTGGGCTGAACAGGCCATGGCCTTTCTCGACTGGATAACTCCGTGGCACACCGTCCAGCAGTCGGACATCCACACCGGCGCCGCCCAGTGGTTCGCCGGCGGCACACTGAACGTCAGCTACAACTGCATTGACCGTCACCTGGCGCAACGCGCCGATCAGCCGGCCTTCATCTGGGAAGGCGATGATCCGACCAACGCGTCCAAAATCACCTACCGCCAACTGCACCAAAACGTCTGTCGCCTCGCCAACGTGCTGAAAAGCCGTGGCGTGAAGAAAGGTGACCGGGTGTGTATCTACATGCCGATGATCCCGGAGGCGGCCTACGCCATGCTCGCCTGCACGCGCATTGGTGCAGTGCACTCGGTGGTGTTTGGGGGTTTCTCGCCGGATGCCTTGCGCGACCGCATCCTCGATGCCGACTGCCGCACCGTGATCACCGCCGATGAGGGCGTGCGCGGCGGCAAGCCGGTGGCACTGAAACAAAATGTCGACAAGGCCCTGGCCAGTTGCCCGGACGTCAGTACAGTGCTGGTGGTCGAGCGCACCGGCGCGACTGTGAACTGGAGCGAAGGCCGCGACCTGAAGTATCGGCAATCCCTGGAAGCCGCGAGCGACGATTGCCCACCCGAGCCCATGGACGCCGAAGACCCGCTGTTCATCCTCTACACCTCCGGCAGCACCGGCAAGCCCAAGGGCGTGCTGCACACCACCGGCGGCTACCTGCTGCAGGCGGCGATGACCTTCAAATACGTGCTCGATTACCGCGATGGCGAGGTGTTCTGGTGCACCGCCGATGTCGGCTGGGTCACCGGCCACAGCTATATCGTGTATGGCCCGCTGGCCAATGGCGCCACCTCGCTGATGTTCGAGGGCGTACCGAGCTACCCGGACAGCTCGCGCTTCTGGCAGGTGATCGACAAGCACCAGGTCAACATCTTCTACACGGCGCCCACCGCCCTGCGCGCCTTGATGCGTGAAGGCCATGGCCCTTTGCAGAGCACCTCCCGCGCCAGCCTGCGCCTGCTGGGCAGTGTCGGTGAGCCGATCAACCCGGAGGCGTGGGACTGGTATTTCAACGCGGTCGGCGAACAGCGCTGCCCGATTGTCGATACCTGGTGGCAGACCGAAACCGGCGGCATCATGCTCAGCCCGCTGGTCAGCGCCCGGCGGATCAAGCCGGGTTGTGCGACCCAGCCGATGTTTGGCGTACAGCCCGTGCTGCTGGATGAGCACGGCAAAGTGATCAGCGGCGCCGGCAGCGGCGTGCTGGCGATCAAGGCCAGTTGGCCGGGGCAGATCCGCAGTGTGTATGGCGATCCGCAGCGAATGATCGACACCTACTTCAAACCCTACCCCGGCTACTATTTCACCGGTGACGGCGCCCGGCGCGACGAAGACGGCGATTACTGGATCACCGGGCGCATCGACGATGTGATCAACGTGTCCGGCCACCGTATCGGCACCGCCGAAGTGGAGAGCGCCCTGGTGCTGCATGACCAGGTGGCCGAAGCGGCCGTGGTCGGCTACCCCCATGACGTCAAGGGCCAGGGCATTTATGCGTTCGTCACCCCGATGAATGGCGTCGAGCCCGATGACACATTGAAAAAGCACCTGCTGGAGCTGGTCAGCAAGGAAATTGGCAGCTTTGCCAAGCCGGAACTGATCCAATGGGCGCCCGCTTTGCCGAAGACTCGCTCGGGCAAGATCATGCGCAGGATCCTGCGCAAGATCGCCTGTAACGAACTCGACAGCCTCGGTGATACTTCCACCCTGGCCGATCCGAGTGTGGTCGACGGCCTGATCGACAAACGCCTGAACCGATAGGACACCATGGAATTTCTGCGCAGCCGTATCGAAACCCAGTTGATGAGCCTGACGGGCTTGTCACTGGGCCAGCTGGACCTGGAAAACCCCAAGGGCGACCCCGGCCTGTTCGGGCCGGACTCGGTCAGTTGGCAGGTGCATGGCGACTTCAGCAGCATGCTGATCGGCGGTATCAGCGCCTTGATGCTGCAAGCCTTGCACCCGCTGGCCCTGGCGGGCGTGTGGGATCACTCGAACTTCCGCCAGGACATGCTCGGGCGGCTGCGGCGGACTTCGCAGTTCATCTCCGGGACCACCTTCGGCTCGCGCAAGGATGCCGAATGGCTGATCGAAAAAGTCCGCACCATTCACCTGCAGGTGGTCGGCCATGCGCCGGACGGGCGACCTTATGCCGCCAGCGATCCGGAGCTGCTGACCTGGGTGCACGTGGCCGAGGTGAGCAATTTCCTCGCGGCCCACCTGCGCTATCGCAACCCGCACCTGTCGGGCCGGGATCAGGACCGTTACTACAGCGAAATTGCCTTGGTCGCCGAGCGACTGGGCGCGCGGCATGTGCCTCGCTCGCGGCAGGAAGTGGCGGATTACATGGCGCGTATTCGTCCTCAACTGCTGTGCGACGAGCGCAGCCATGAAGTGCTGCGCCTGCTGCTCAATGCGCCTGCGCCCAGTCACCTGGCCAAGCCTTTCGGTGCCTTGATGATGCAGGCCGGCATTGATCTGCTGCCGGACTGGGCCAGCGCCATGCTCGACCAACAGCAGAGCCCGCTGCAGCGCCAGATGATCCGCGCCGGGGTCAAGCGCAGTGCGCCGTTGCTGCGTTGGGCGATGCGCAATGGTTCGGTGCAACGCGCCCATCGGCGGATGGGGTTGATGTAGGCCGTGGCGCATAGCTGTTAAACTCCGCGCCCTCATTTCCCCAGCAAGGCGCGCTCCATGTCTTCCTTGAATCAGGCGCTGCGCGCCGCCCTCGATCAACGCCAAGACCTGATCAACGAGCTGCATGCCCAGGGCACCGATTGCTATCGGCTGTTCCATGGCAGCCAGGAAGGCGCCGGCGGCCTGACCGTCGACCGCTACGGCCCGCAACTGCTGGTGCAGAGCTTCCACCAGAGCCTGGAAACCAGCGACCTGCTGGCGCTGCATCAACAGATCAACCAGCACCTGGGCCTGGAACTGCTGCTGGTGTACAACGACCGCTCCCGGGGCAACTCGCGAATCGACCGCGAAGACACGGTGTACCGCGCCGAACCGGCTGCGCTGGAAGACATGATCGGCCACGAGTGGGGTCTCAATTACCGCGTGCGCGGGCGGCATGCCGGGCAGGACCCGTTGCTGTTCCTCGACCTGCGCAACACGCGCGGCTGGGTCAAGGCGCACAGCGCGGGCAAAAGCGTGCTGAACCTGTTTGCCTACACCTGTGGCGTCGGCTTGAGTGCCGCAGCCGGCGGCGCCCGCGAGGTGTGCAACCTGGACTTCGCCGAAGGCAATCTGGCGGTCGGCCGTGAGAACGGCCTGCTCAACCCGCAATTGCCGACCATGGAGTTTGTGCAGTCGGATTATTTCCCTGCGATTCGCCAGTTGGCCGGCTTGCCGATTACCCAACGTCGTGGGCAGAAGCTGCCGAGTTACCCGCGCCTGGAGCCACGTCAATATGACCTGGTATTGCTCGACCCACCGGCCTGGGCCAAGAGCGCATTCGGCACTGTCGACCTGCTGCGCGACTACCAGAGCCTGCTCAAGCCGGCGCTGCTCGCCACCGCCGACAACGGCGTGCTGATCTGCTGCAACAACCTCGCAAAAGTCAGCATGGACGACTGGCGCGACCAGGTGCTGCGCTGCGCCGAGAAAGCCGGGCGGCCGGTACGCGACTGGCAGATCATGACACCTGGCGCGGACTTTCCCTCGCAAGACCAACAGCCGCCGTTGAAGACCCTGATCCTGCAGCTGTAGTACTTTTCCCAAGAAGCCGCGTACTTCGGAACCGAAATCCCGTGCCATACTCCAAGGCACTCTTGTTCGACATAGATGGCGTCACCCATGCCCAAAGGATTGATTCGCGCCGCTGGCGCCCTGTTGACCGCCCTTGCCCTGTACAGCTTGCTGGGCTTTCTGATTCTGCCGGGCATCGCCCTTCGCATTGCCAACCAACAACTGGCCCATTACGCCACGGTGCCGGCCCGGATCGAGCGCATCGAGCTCAACCCGTTCAGCCTGGAAGTGACGGCATGGGGCCTGAAAATCGGCGAGCCGGGCAAGGAGCAAGTGGGTTTCGAGCGTCTCTACGCCAACCTGCAGATCGATAGCCTGTGGACTCGCGCGCTGCACCTGGCCGATGTGCAATTGGACAAGCCCAAGACCGAACTGCTGTTCGACAAGTCCGGCCAGTTGAACCTGGCGCAGCTGTTCAAGCTGCCGCCCAGCGAGCCTAGCCCGGCCGATCCAAATGCCAAGCCGTTTCCATTGCGTATCGACAGCATCAAGCTGGCGGGCGGCTATGTGCACTTTCAGGACCTGCGCCCCAGCGAACCTATCGAATTTCTCTACGACACGCTCGACTTCGAACTGAAGAACCTCAGCACCATGCCCGAAGACAACGCCGACATGACCTTGGTGGCCGCCGGCCCTGAAGGTGGGCGGATCGACTGGAAAGGCAATTTCAGCCTGGTGCCGATCATTTCCGAAGGGACCCTGAAGGTTACCGACGGCAAGATGAAAGCCTGGTGGCCTTATGTGCGCGACGCCTTGCCACTGGTGCTCGAAGACGGCGTACTCAACTTCAGTACCGACTACCGATTCAGCCTGGCCAAAGAGACCGAGCTGAACCTGACTAACACCGCAGCGAGCGTCGCGCCGTTTGCCATCAACGCGCCGGATGGTCGCCCGCTGGTGCGCCTGGAGCGCCTGGACGTCAGTGAGACCACGGTTGACCTGGCCAAGCAGCAGGTCGTCATCGGCAAGATCCGCAGCAACAAACTGGAAACCTGGGCCGCCCGTGAAGCCGACGGCCAACTGGACTGGCAGAAACTGTTCGCCAGCCAACCGAGCAAACCGGCCAAGGCGCCTGAGCCTGCCACGGCACCGGCCACCGCCGACTCACCGAAACCCGAACCCGCCGCGCCGAGCAAACCCTGGCAAGTGCTGCTCAAGGATGTGCAGTTGCGCAACTATCAAGTGCACCTGGCCGACCGCCAGGTCAAACCCGCCGTCGCGCTTGAACTGGGCCCGTTGAACGTCGACATGCAAAACTTCGACAGCCTCAACCAGAGCCCCTTCACCTTGAAGGTCGACTCCGGCCTGGGCAAGCAGGGCAAGATCCAGGCAACCGGGGAGGTCAACCTCAACCCGATCAGCGCCAAGCTGAAAGTGAATACCCAGGACATCGACCTTCGGGTGGCGCAGTCCTATATCAGCCCGTTTATTCGCCTGGAACTGCGTAGCGGCATGCTCGGCAGCAATCTGGACGTCAACCTCAAGAGCGCCGATCCGCTGAAGCTCCAGGTAACGGGCCGGGCGCAAGTCGACCAGTTGCACACCCTCGACACCCTGAAGACCCGCGACTTCGTGAAGTGGCAGCGCCTGGTGCTGGAAGGCGTGAACTACCAGCACGGTGAGAGCCTGTCGATTGACAAGGTCAACCTGCTGCAACCGTATGCACGGTTCATGATCAACGATGACCGCACCACCAACGTGGATGACCTGCTGATTCCACAGCCGGCCAACAGTGGCGCCAAGTCAGCGGCAAAACCGGCCAGCAAAGACAAACCCCTGGGCATTCATGTCGGGCAAATCGCGATCAACGACGGCTCGGCCAACTTCGCCGACTTCAGCCTCACGCCCAACTTCGCCACGGCGATTCAACAACTCAACGGGCAGATCGGCACCATCGACAGCCGCCAGGCCAAACCGGCCAGCGTCGACATCAAGGGCAAGGTCGACCGTTACGCTCCCGTCACCATCAAAGGCAGCGTAAACCCGTTTGATCCGATGGCGGCGCTGGATATCGCCACCAGCTTCAAACGTGTCGAGCTGACCACCCTGACGCCTTACTCGGGCAAGTTCGCCGGCTTCCGTATCCGCAAGGGCCGTCTCAACCTCGACTTGCACTACGTGATCACCAAAGGCCAACTGAAGGCCGAAAACAAGGTGGTGGTCGAGCAACTGCAGTTGGGTGAGAAAGTCGACAGCGCCGATGCCGTGGACCTGCCGATTCGCCTGGCCATCGCGTTGCTCAAGGACAGCGACGGCAAGATCTCGATCGAACTGCCGGTCACCGGCGACTTGAACAACCCGCAATTCAGCGTGATGCCGATCGTCTGGCAGACCCTGCGAAACCTGGTGGTACGCGCGGCGACGGCGCCGTTCAAATTCATCGGTGGGCTGATCACCGGGGGAGGCTCGGAGGACCTGGGCAATGTGTCCTTCGCCGCCGGCTCCAGCGAATTGAGCAAAGACGCCGAAGGTGCACTGAATACACTGGCCAAGGCACTCAAGGAACGCCCTACCCTGCGCCTGGAAATCGAAGGCACGGCCGCGGCCAGCAGCGACGGCCCGTTCCTTGCCTCCCAGCGCCTGGAGCGTGAATACCAATACAACTACTACAAGATGCTCCAGCGCCGCGGCGACAAGGTCCCGGCCCAGGCATCGCTGTTGGTGGTTCCGGAAAGCGAGAAGGCCCCGCTGTTGGAAGGCATCTACCGCACGCGCCTGAAGCAGCAGCCGCCAGCCGAGTGGAAAGACCTCAGCCGCGACGACCGCACGGCCAAGTTGAAAGACGGTGTAATCAAGTTCTGGAGCAGCAGTGATGTGCTGCTGCGCCAGCTCGGCCAGGATCGCGCGAGTACCATCAAGGATTACCTGGTGGACAAAGGGCAGTTGGAAGATGACCGGGTGTACTTCATCGATGCCAACCTGGGCCAGGCCGAGAAGGATGGCCGGGTGGTGACGCCAATGCACCTGGATGCCGAGTAGCCTGCGAAGGCGGTGCGTCAGTCACTATGGGCTGACACACCGAATTCGCGGGCAAGCCCGCTCCCACATCTGACCGCTTTCGCACTAAGATTTTATTTCGACCCACAATAGAACAGGCCCCGACACGAATGCCGGGGCCTGTAATGACCACATCCTTGTGGTCGGTCGCATGAACTCGTGAGGTGCATTGAGTGGATATCTAGCTCACTCGTTGCCGCCTTCGCCTAGTTCAGACGAATGGGTAAGCGTTACTCTGCTTTCAGGCCATCGGCCGATACAGCTTTAACGCCTTTGATTTTCTTGGTGATGTTCACCGCGGTAGTTTTCTGTGCTTCAGTCACAGCGACCGAAGAGGACAGGGAAACTACACCCTTATTGGTTTCGACTTTGATGTCGGTACCAGGAATGCCTTTCTCGGTTACCAGGTCAGCTTTCACTTTGGTGGTGATCCAAGTGTCCGAGGTGGACTCTTTGGCACCTGCAGCTGCGCTTTTGGTTTTATCGACGTTGTCTGCCTTGGTAGCGCCGCCAGCCAGCAGGCCATCAGCAGAAACTGCAGTTACGCCTTTGATTTTCTTGGTGATTGCTACAGCGGTCGCTTTCTGCGAATCCGAAATTGCTACGGTCGACGAAAGGGAAACCACACCTTTGTTGGTTTCAACCTTGATGTCCGAACCAGGAATGCCTTTTTCGGTCAGCAGATCAGACTTAACTTTGGTGGTGATCCAAGTATCCGAAACGCTTTCTTTTGCCTTGGTGGCTTCACCCGCCGCCATGGTCATTGGAGCTTGGGAAGTCTGGGCAAAGGCCACGTTAGCACCCATGGCCAGGGTCAGAGCGGTAGCAGTAGCGAGAGCGAACTTCTTCATACGAGTAACTCCTGTTTTATTAAAAGTCTGCAGTGTGTGAACCTTGATGCTGCAGCGTTAACAGGGATATTGCAGACAGTGTGCCAAGTCTCGATATCCAAATAAATCCTTATAAAACAATATGTTAAGAAAACACGCTTTTTTCGGAATCGTGCAACTTGCATGAACCTGACCGATGCTGCATGCAAGTTGCGGTTTTTTCGATTTACTAAGCACCTGATTTACCGGCATTTTCTCACGGACATAAAAAAAGGACCCCGAAGGGTCCTTTTTCCAGCTTAAAGCCTGCGGGTATTTAAACGCCCGAAGCCTTGGCTGCTGCTACGTCCTTGATGGACAGCTTGATACGGCCGCGGTTGTCCACGTCCAGTACCAGCACTTCCACTTCCTGGCCTTCTTTCAGGATGTCGGTCACTTTCTCGACGCGAGCATCGCTCAGCATGGAGATGTGAACCAGACCGTCCTTGCCAGGCAGGATGTTGACGAATGCGCCGAAGTCGACGATGCGCTCAACCTTGCCGACGTAGATCTTGCCGATCTCGGCTTCAGCGGTGATGCCCAGAACGCGCTGACGTGCTGCTTCAGCCGCTTCCTTGGTTTCGCCAAAGATCTTGATCGAGCCGTCGTCTTCGATGTCGATCGAAGCCTTGGTCTCTTCGCAGATCGCACGGATGGTCGCGCCGCCTTTACCGATGACATCACGGATTTTGTCGGTGTCGATTTTCATCGCGATCATGGTCGGAGCATTTTCGGACAGCTCGGTACGCGACTGACCAATGATCTGGTTCATCTGGCCGAGGATGTTCAGGCGCGCTTCCAGGGCTTGGCCCAGAGCGATTTCCATGATCTCTTCGGTGATGCCCTTGATCTTGATGTCCATCTGCAGCGCGGTCACACCTTTGGCGGTACCGGCTACTTTGAAGTCCATGTCGCCCAGGTGGTCTTCGTCACCCAGGATGTCGGTCAGGATGGCGAACTTCTCGCCTTCTTTAACCAGGCCCATGGCGATACCGGCAACCGGTGCCTTCATCGGCACACCAGCGTCCATCAGTGCCAGGGAAGCACCGCACACGGAAGCCATCGAGCTGGAACCGTTGGACTCGGTGATTTCCGAGACAACACGGATGGTGTACGGGAACACGTCAGCCGCCGGCAGCATGGCCTGGACCGAACGACGGGCCAGACGGCCGTGACCGATTTCGCGGCGACCAGCGCCACCCATGCGACCACACTCGCCCACCGAGAACGGAGGGAAGTTGTAGTGCAGCATGAACGGGTCTTTTTTCTCGCCTTCCAGGGTGTCCAGCAGCTGTGCGTCACGGGCAGTACCCAGAGTCGCGACTACCAGGGCCTGGGTTTCACCACGGGTGAACAGGGCCGAACCGTGAGTCTTCGGCAGAACGCCGACTTCGATATTCAGCGGACGCACGGTGCGCGTGTCGCGACCGTCGATACGTGGCTTGCCGTTTACGATGTTTTCGCGAACGGTGCGGTATTCGATTTCACCGAATGCAGCTTTGACGTCGCTGGCGGAAGGCTGGCCTTCTTCGCCGGACAACTTGGCCACAACCTGATCCTTCAGCTCGCCCAGGCGAGCGTAACGGTCGGCCTTGACGGTGATGGTGTAGGCGTCGGAGATAGCAGCGCCGAACTCGGAGCGGATAGCGCCCAGCAGTTCGGTGGCTTCCGGGGCAGCAGCCCAGGTCCAGGTCGGCTTGGCAGCTTCGGCAGCCAGCTCGGTGACAGCCTTGATGACAGCCTGGAATTCGTCGTGGGCGAACAGCACGGCGCCCAGCATCTGGTCTTCGGTCAGCTCTTTGGCTTCCGATTCAACCATCAGAACGGCTTCCGAGGTACCGGCAACGACCATGTCCAGGCTCGATGCTTTCAGTTGCTCGTAAGTCGGGTTCAGCAGGTAACCGGTGCTCTCGTGGAAAGCAACGCGGGCTGCGCCGATCGGACCATCGAAAGGAATGCCGGAGATGGCCAGGGCAGCCGAAGTACCGATCATCGCAGCGATGTCCGGATCGGTTTTCTTGCTGGTGGAAACGACGGTGCAGACAACCTGCACTTCGTTCATGAAGCCTTCTGGGAACAGCGGACGGATCGGACGGTCGATCAGTCGGGAAGTCAGGGTTTCTTTCTCGGAAGGACGGCCTTCGCGCTTGAAGAAACCGCCAGGGATCTTACCGGCAGCGTAAGTCTTTTCCTGGTAGTGAACGGACAGAGGGAAGAAGCCCTTGCTCGGGTCAGCGGTCTTCGCGCCGACTACGGTCACCAGTACGGTGACGTCATCGTCAACGGTGACCAGCACTGCGCCGGAGGCTTGACGGGCGATACGGCCTGTCTCGAGGGTAACGGTCGACTGACCGAACTGGAATTTTTTGATAACCGGGTTCACGGTGTCCTACCTTCTTTGTGGCTCTTGGGGAACTTGTCTTCTTGCGAAATTCTTGGGCAATGCCGGGAGTCGGCCCGACCGCTGTCCAGGGTAAAACGTGTGTCCAGATAAAACTTGAGGCTGGGAGCCTGCCATGGGCCAGCGGGAATCCCACTGACACACGGCAGACAACCAACCTCTAGCGCAATCGCTTATTAGCGACGCAGACCCAGGCGACCGATCAGAGCCTGATAACGACCCAGATCCTTGCCTTTCAGGTAGTCCAGCAGCTTACGGCGCTGGTTTACCATGCGGATCAGACCACGACGGGAGTGGTGATCTTTACCGTTGGCCTTGAAGTGACCTTGCAGCTTGTTGATGTTGTGGGTCAGCAGTGCAACTTGCACTTCTGGCGAACCAGTGTCACCAACAGCTTGCTGATAGTCAGCTACGATTTGTGCTTTTTCTTGAACGTCGAGAGCCATGAGGCAATCCTTTTTTCAGGAAACCACCCAAAGGGCAGTCTCAACAGGCCAGGGACAAATCCCTGTATCTAAAAATGAGTAGTGACCGTGCCTGTTAACAGCCACCCTCGTTCCAGTTTGCGTAAAATCTACTGCGCTTTTACCACAAACTGGTTCCGGTCATTCTGACCGAATCAGTCGACGCGGCGCGATGCGCCCGTCTTCGCTCACTTCACCGATACCGATAAAGCGACCGTTATGATCCTGTACCCGCACCATGCCGAACTTCGGGGCATCCGGGGCACGTACCGGCTGGCCGTTGAGCCAGTAGAACGCGCTGTGCTCCGAGAAGTGCAGCAATGGCCAATCCAGCAAACCGCTGTCCGATGGCATCAGGAAGCGATCCACCGCTTCATTGCCGCCTTCGGCGTGCACCGCCTCCAACTCTTCCAGCGTCACCGTCTGGGCCAGGCTGAAAGGTCCGGCCTGGGTACGTCGCAGCTCTGCAACGTACGCGCCGCAACCGAGCTTTTCACCGATATCTTCCACCAGGGTACGGATATAGGTGCCTTTGCTGCAGTCCACGGCCAGGCGCGCAGTGTCACCTTCACAGGCGAGCAATTCCAAGCGCGCAATAGTAACAGAACGCGGTTCGCGCTCCACTACTTCGCCCGCACGTGCCAGCTTGTAAAGAGGCTGCCCATCGCGCTTGAGAGCCGAGTACATCGGCGGTATCTGACTGATTTCTCCACGAAAAGCGGGTAAAGCAGCCTCGATATCAGCACGACCAACGGTCACGTCGCGAACCTGCAGAACATCACCTTCGGCGTCAGCCGTGGTGGTGGTCTTGCCCAGTTGCATCAGGGTTTCATAACCCTTGTCGGAATCGAGCAGGTATTGCGAGAACTTGGTGGCCTCGCCAAAGCACAACGGCAATACACCGGTGGCCAGGGGATCGAGGCTGCCGGTATGCCCGGCCTTCTCGGCATTGAGCAGCCAGCGAACCTTCTGCAACGCAGCATTGGAGGTAAAGCCAATGGGTTTGTCGAGCAGAATGATGCCGCTGACATTGCGACGAATACGTTTGACCTGAGCCACCGCTTACTCCTTGGCGTCTTCAGGTGTGGACGGGTGCTGGCTGTCTTCAGCCACGGCGCGCTCGATGAGTGCCGACAGGTGCGCACCACGCACGACGCTTTCGTCGTAGTGGAAGTGCAACTGGGGCACGCTGCGCAGCTTCATCTCACGGGCCAACTGCATGCGCAGGAAACCTGCAGCCGAGTTGAGCACCTTGATGCTTTGCGCGATTTCTTCGCTGCTGTCCTGGCCCATCACGGTGATGAAAATCTTCGCGTGACCAACGTCACGGCTCACTTCAACAGCGGTGATGGTGACCAGGCCAACGCGTGGGTCTTTGACTTCGCGACGGATCAGTTGGGCCAGCTCACGCTGCATCTGATCGCCGATACGCTGGGTACGGCTGTATTCTTTTGCCATGTCTTGTTACCTGTTACTGCCACACGGTGAAACCCGTGGGGTCTGAAAGCGGCAAACGCCCGGCCTGACAAAAGCCAGACCGGGCGTTGCGTTTAGAGTCCGGACACTGCGCGGGGCATCTGCATGCCCACACGCCGTGTGGCTCCTGAAGTGCGCGAGTTAGAGGCTGCGAGCAACCTGAACCTTCTCGAAGACTTCGATCTTGTCGCCAACCTTGACGTCGTTGTAGCTCTTGACGCCGATACCGCATTCCATGCCGGCACGTACTTCAGAAGCGTCATCCTTGAAGCGGCGCAGGGATTCCAACTCGCCTTCGAAGATAACGATGTCTTCACGCAGTACGCGGATTGGACGGTTACGGTACACGGTGCCTTCGACAACCATGCAGCCGGCGATCGCGCCGAATTTCGGCGAGCGGAACACGTCACGTACTTCGGCGATACCCAGGATGTTCTCCCGGACGTCACTGCCAAGCATGCCGGTAAGGGCCTTCTTGACGTCTTCGATGATGTCGTAGATGACGTTGTAGTAACGCATGTCCAGGCCTTCCTGCTCGACGATCTTGCGAGCGCCAGCATCGGCACGCACGTTGAAGCCGAACAGTACAGCGTTGGAAGCCAGTGCCAGGTTGGCGTCGGATTCGGTGATACCACCGACACCGCCACCGACAACGCGCACTTGCACTTCGTCGTTACCCAGGCCGTTCAGGGCGCCGTTCAACGCTTCGAGGGAACCACGGACGTCAGATTTGAGGACGATGTTAAGCGTCTTCTTCTCTTCCTGGCCCATGTTCTCGAAGATGTTTTCCAGCTTGCCAGCGTGAGCACGGGCCAGTTTGACTTCGCGGAACTTGCCTTGACGGAACAGAGCCACTTCACGGGCTTTCTTCTCGTCGGCAACCACGCTCATCTCGTCGCCAGCGTCCGGCGTACCGTCCAGGCCGAGGATCTCGACCGGGATAGCTGGACCTGCTTCCTTGATTGGCTTGCCGTTCTCGTCGAGCATGGCACGTACACGGCCGTAGTTCGAACCGACCAGCACCATGTCGCCTTGGCGCAGGGTACCGTCTTGAACCAGGACGGTCGCCACCGGGCCACGGCCCTTGTCGAGGCGGGACTCAACCACGACACCACGGCCAGGAGCCGATGGGGTAGCGGTCAGTTCCAGAACTTCGGCTTGCAGCAGAACGGCTTCGAGCAGTTCGTCAACGCCGGTACCCATCTTCGCAGAGACCGGTACGAATGGAGTGTCGCCACCCCACTCTTCGGAAGTCACGCCGTGAACCGACAGTTCGCTACGGATGCGATCGAGATCAGCGCCCGGCTTGTCGATCTTGTTCACGGCAACCACCAGCGGCACGCCAGCCGCTTTCGCGTGCTGAACAGCTTCGATGGTTTGTGGCATCACGCCGTCGTCCGCTGCAACCACCAGGATCACGATGTCGGTCGCCTTGGCACCACGAGCACGCATTGCGGTAAACGCGGCGTGACCCGGGGTGTCGAGGAACGTCACCATGCCACGGTCGGTTTCAACGTGGTAAGCGCCGATGTGCTGGGTAATGCCGCCGGCTTCGCCTGCAGCTACCTTGGCACGACGGATGTAGTCGAGCAGGGATGTCTTACCGTGGTCAACGTGGCCCATTACGGTCACGACCGGCGCACGGGAAACAGCCTCGCCTTCAAACTTCAGGGACTCGGCCAGGGAATCTTCCAGGGCGGTGTCGCTGACCAGGGTCACTTTGTGGCCCAGCTCTTCAGCAACCAGTTGGGCAGTTTCCTGATCCAGTACCTGGTTGATGGTGGCCGGAGTACCCAGCTTGAACATGAACTTGATGATTTCAGCAGCCTTGACCGACATCTGCTGGGCCAGATCGCCCACAGTGATGGTCTCGCCGATCTTCACTTCACGCACGACAGGGCCGGTTGGGCTCTGGAAACCGTGGGCGTTGCGTTTTTTCAGCTTGGCCTTGCCGCGACCACCACGACGGAAGCCATCGCTTTCTTCGTCGGTAGTACGTGGGGCAACGCGTGGAGCAGGCGCTTTCTCTTTGACCGACGCACGATGCGGAGCGTTTTTGCGCTCGCCATCACCGCCACCACCACGACGATTGTTATCGTCGGCACGTGGCTTGTCTGGACGACGCGGTTCGTCGCGCTTGCGGGCGTCAGCTGCAGGAGCAGGTGCGGCGGCAACCGGAGCGGCCTCACGCACAGCTTCTACCGGCGCGCTTGGCGCGGCGACTGCTTCAGTGGCAGCAGGTTGCGCAGCAGCAGGCTGGCGACGCGCTTCTTCTTCGGCGCGACGCTTGGCTTCTTCTTCAGCCTTCTGACGAGCAGCATTTTCTACTGCGCGACGTTCTTCCAGTTCGCGTTTGCGCTCGGCTTCGATTTCTTCCGGGCTGCGCTGTACGAAGACTTTCTTCTTGCGTACTTCAACGCTGATGCTCTTGCTACCAGCAACACGCAGTGTGCTGGTGGTTTTGCGCTGCAATGTAATCTTGCGCGGTTCTTCCACTTTCGCCTTGTGGCTGCTCTTCAAGTGAGTCAGCAAAGACTGCTTCTCACTATCGCTCACACCTTCATCGGCGGCGGTGTGCGGCAGACCTGCCTCACGCATCTGCTGCAACAGGCGCTCTACCGGTGTTTTGACCTCATCGGCCAGTTGTTTCACCGTGACTTGCGTCATGCACTTCTCTCCTCAGGCCGCGCCTAATTACTCGAACCAATGGGCTCGGGCGGCCATGATCAACTTGCCGGCACGATCATCGTCAATGCCGTCGATGTCGAGCAGATCGTCAATAGACTGCTCGGCCAGGTCTTCGCGGGTAATTACGCCGCGCACCGCCAGTTCCATCGCCAAATCCTTGTCCATACCCTCAAGCGAGAGCAGGTCTTCGGCCGGATGGGCGTCTGCCAGCTTTTCCTCAGTAGCGATGGCTTTAGTCAACAAACGATCCTTGGCCCGAGCGCGAAGCTCGTTGACGGTGTCTTCGTCAAAGCCGTCGATGTTGAGCATTTCTTCCAACGGTACGTAGGCAATCTCTTCCAGGCTGGTGAAGCCTTCATCTACCAGCACCTGCGCCAGGTCTTCGTCGACTTCCAACTCATCGATGAAGTTGCGCAGGATGTCACCGGTTTCAGCTTGCTGCTTAGCCTGGATGTCCGATTCGGTCATCACGTTCAGGGTCCAGCCGGTCAGTTGGCTGGCCAGACGCACGTTCTGACCACCACGACCAATGGCCTGAGCCAGATTGTCTGCGCCAACGGCGATGTCCATTGCATGGGCATCTTCGTCAACGATAATTGCCGCCACTTCAGCCGGCGACATGGCGTTGATCACGAACTGCGCCGGGTTATCGTCCCACAGGACGATGTCCACACGCTCACCGCCCAATTCGCCCGACACTGCCTGGACGCGCGAACCGCGCATACCAATGCAAGCGCCTTGCGGGTCGATGCGTTTGTCCTTGGAGCGAACCGCGATCTTGGCGCGTGAACCCGGGTCGCGGGACGCAGCCATGACTTCGATCAGGCCTTCGGCAATTTCCGGCACTTCAATACGGAACAGCTCGATCAGCATTTCCGGCGCGGTACGCGACAGGATCAACTGAGGGCCGCGGTTCTCGGTGCGGATTTCCTTGAGCAGCGCGCGCAAACGCACGCCAACACGGAAAGTTTCGCGAGAGATGATGTCTTCGCGGGCCAGCAACGCTTCGGCGTTGTTGCCCAGGTCGACGATCACGTTGTCGCGAGTAACTTTTTTCACGGTGCCGGAGATGATTTCACCCAGGCGCTCGCGATAAGCGTCAACGACTTGAGCGCGCTCGGCTTCGCGAACCTTCTGCACAATGACCTGCTTGGCGGTCTGTGCAGCAATACGGCCGAATTCGATCGATTCGATCTTTTCTTCGACGACATCACCGACCTTGGCGCCAGGGTGCGTTTCAGCAACCTTGCTTGGCCAGGTTTCGATGGCCGGATCATCAAGATCGGCTTCTTCGACGACCGTCCAGCGACGGAAAGTCTCATAGGCACCGGTGTGGCGGTTGATTTCCACACGCAGATCAACTTCGTCTTCAAAACGCTTTTTGGTTGCAGTGGCCAGGGCCAGCTCCAGCGCTTCAAAAATCACGTTTGCCGGTACGCCCTTTTCATTGGATACCGACTCAACAACCAGCAGTACTTCTTTGCTCATCGTACGCCTCGCCTTTCGCAAGCCATTGGATCCGCGGGATCCGCGTCTCAGTCAAAACTGGGAATAATGTTGGCCTTGTCGATCATATCGATCGGCAACAGGAACTCATGGTCTTCTACCTGCACCACGACATCCTGTTCTTCTACACCGCGCAGAAGGCCCTGAAAGTTGCGACGCCCTTCGAACGGGGATCGCAGCTTGATCTTCACTTGTTCACCGGCAAATTTTGCAAACTGATCAATAGTGAACAGTGGGCGTTCCATGCCTGGCGAGGAAACTTCGAGGGTGTATTCAACGGAGATCGGATCTTCAACATCCAGGACACCGCTGATCTGACGGCTGACAATGGCACAATCGTCCACCAGCACGCCGCCCTCTTTATCGATATAAACGCGCAACATTGAGTGGCGACCTTGAGCCGAAAACTCAATACCCCAGCATTCATAGCCTAGGGCCACGACCACCGGGGCCAACAAGGCCTGCAACTCTTCTAGCTTGCTCGACACCTGAACCCCCTCGTGCATGTATGTGCATGCTGTGCAAAATAAAAAAATGGGCGAAACGCCCATCCTTGAAACGCCGTCGAACAGCGGCGTTGAAAGTGTCCAGCTAACAAAAAGCCCCTTAAAAGGGGCTCCGCTAAAACTGGTTGCGGGGGCCGGATTTGAACCGACGACCTTCGGGTTATGAGCCCGACGAGCTACCAGACTGCTCCACCCCGCGACAAAGCTGGGGCGGAAGTATACGACCGATCCCTTACAGGGTCAATGTAACCTTCCACCTACAAGAAAGCCCGCAACAGCGGGCTCTCCTGATAATTGGTACCGAGAAGGGGACTCGAACCCCTACACCCTATGGGCACAACCACCTCAAGGTTGCGTGTCTACCAATTCCACCACCTCGGCAATACAGCGTTTACAACCCTTCTTACTTCTGCTCTTGAGCTGGAGGTACGTCAGTCGCTGGAGTAGCCGACTTTTGCTCTTGAAGCACCGGGACATCATCAGAAGCCGGTTTTGCTTTTGGTACTTCCAACACTGCTGGGTTTGGGAGACCTACCTGAGTCAGCACATGAGCTTTCTCTTTAGCAAAGTAACCTAACCCCAAGCTGGTTATGAAGAAACCGGCGGCAAGTATAGCAGTAAACTTACTAAGAAAGGTAGAGGAACCTTGGCTTCCGAACACAGTATTTGAAGCACCTGCACCGAAAGACGCACCAGCATCCGCACCTTTACCCTGTTGCAACAAAACCAGGGCAACTACGCCCAGGGCAGCCAACAGATGAAAAACGACTACGACTGTTTCCAGCATTTTTTCAGTTTCCCGCGGCGCGACAGATCGCACCGAACTCATCTGCATTCAGGGAAGCTCCACCAATGAGCCCCCCATCGATATCCGGCATGCCGAACAGTTCGACCGCATTGGCCGCCTTCACGCTGCCGCCGTATAGAAGACGCACACCTTGTGCGACTTCAGAATTCTCTGCCGCCAACTGCGCGCGGATGGCTGCGTGCACATCCTGCGCCTGTTGCGGTGTAGCAGTCAGCCCGGTGCCAATGGCCCAGACCGGCTCGTAAGCAATAACTGCCTTTGCAAACGCACCAACACCCAGCTCCTCGATGATGCTGCCCAGCTGACGCGAGACAACCTCAAGAGTCTTGCCCGATTCACGCTGCTCCAGGGTCTCCCCTATGCACAACACTGGAATCAAGCCACAAGCCTGTGCCGCTGCGAACTTGCGATTGAGTGTCCCATCACGCTCGCCCATCATCTGACGGCGCTCGGAGTGCCCGACAAGCACATAGGAACAACCCGCATCGACCAATTGACTCGGTGCAATCTCACCGGTCAACGCACCTTGCATGGCTTCCACCGCAGAATTCTGCGCGCCGACCTGAATCGACTTGCCTTTCAAGCCATCAACTACTTGAGTGATATGCAAGCAAGGCGGGAAAACCGCGACATCAACACCGCTAGGCAAGGCCAAGTGACGAAGGCCATTGATCAGCTCAGCGACACTGGCGCGGGTACCGTGCATCTTCCAGTTACCAGCTACCATAGTGCGACGCATGCTGTACCTCGTCGGTCAAAGTGGGCGCAGATGTTACCCAACCACATCATCACTGGCAAGCCGAATTCAGGCGCAAACTTCAGTTACCAGTTTTGCCAGGTCTTCGGCATGGCCGCGAACCTGAGTTTCGTCGTCACCTTCGACCATGACACGCACCAGAGGCTCTGTGCCGGACTTGCGCAACAACACGCGGCCACGCCCCGCCATTGCAAGGGTCACACGCTCGCACGCCTCTTTGACAGCGGGATGCTCGATCGGGTTTTCGCCACCGGCAAAACGCACGTTGAGCAATACTTGTGGGCACTTGCGCAGGGCCTGGCGCGCCTGGGCCAGGCTCTCTTCACGGCGACGCAGGGCCAATAGCACCTGCAGCGCAGCAATGATCGCGTCACCGGTGGTGGTGTGCTGGAAGCAAACAACATGCCCCGAGTTTTCCCCACCGATCTGCCAGTTGCGCTCAAGCAACTCGGCGATCACATAGCGGTCACCGACATTGGCACGCACGAACGGAATGCCAAGATCTGCCAGGGCCAACTCCAACCCCAGGTTGCTCATCAGCGTACCGACGACACCCCCTTGCAGCTTGTTACGCTCATGGAGGTCGCGAGCAATGATGAACAACAGGTCATCCCCGTCGACCACGGCGCCGGTGTGATCCACCATGAGCACGCGATCGCCGTCACCGTCGAAGGCAATGCCCAGGTCCGCATGCTCGGCCAGGACCGCCGCCTGCAACTGGCCCATATGCGTCGAGCCACAGTTGTCGTTGATGTTCAACCCGTTAGGCTGGGCCGACAGCACTGTCACATCAGCCCCAAGCTCCTTGAATACGCTCGGGGCCACCTTGTAGGTCGCACCATGGGCGCAGTCGACAACAATTTTCAGCCCGGCAAAATTGGTGCTGCTTGGCACGCTGCTCTTGCAGAATTCGATGTAGCGGCCAGAGGCGTCGTTGATGCGCGACACCTTGCCCAGCTTGCTGGACTCAACCACCGTCATCGGTGCGTCCAGCAGCTCTTCGATCATCAACTCGATCTCATCCGGCAGCTTGGTGCCCAGACCCGAGAAAAACTTGATGCCGTTGTCATCATGGGGATTGTGAGAAGCACTGATGACAATCCCGGCTTCCGCGTGGAAGGTACGCGTGAGGTAGGCGATAGCCGGCGTCGGCATCGGCCCCAACAGCATCACATCAGCGCCCGCGGCGGACAAACCAGCTTCCAGTGCGGATTCAAACATGTACCCGGAAATTCGAGTGTCCTTACCCACCAGGATGCGGCAGGCGCCCATGCTACGGAACGCCATACCTGCCGCCCACCCCAGCTTGAGCATGAAATCCGGAGTAATCGGAAACTCGCCGACCCGCCCACGGATACCGTCGGTGCCAAAATATTTTTTAGTCATAAGTGCTCCATCATTCTTATTCGGCTGATTCTACCGCGGCAATCATGCGCACCACATCCACCGTCTCGGCGACATCATGCACGCGCAAGATACGCGCACCCTTGGTCATAGCAAGCGCCGCGAGTGCGAGACCGCCGTACAACCGCTCACCTACCGGACGATTCAGTGCCATCCCTATCATGCTCTTGCGCGAAACACCGACCAACAGGGGCCGACCAAGGGCATGCAGGGACTCCATGTGCTTGAACAGGCTCAAGTTGTGCTGCAAGGACTTGGCGAAGCCAAACCCTGGATCCAGGATAATCTTTTCAGGCGCAATCCCGAATGCGGCGCATTGAGCGACCCTTTCAGCCAGGAAGCTGCTCACTTCACCCACCAGGTCATCATAATGCGGGTTGTCCTGCATATTGCCGGGCTCACCCAGCATATGCATCAGGCACACCGGCAGACCGGTAGCCGCCGCCGCGTCCAGTGCGCCGTCACGCCGCAGGGAACGCACGTCGTTGATCAACCCCGCCCCCAGGCGCGCCGTCTCACGCATGACTGCCGGGGTGGAAGTATCGACCGAGATAATGACATCCAGCTCGCGAGCAATGCGCTCGACAATCGGCGCCACACGCTCCAGCTCCTCCAACGGAGAAACCACCCGAGCGCCCGGCCGAGTCGACTCACCGCCGACATCAATCAGGGTCGCCCCCGCCGACACCATTGCTTCGGCATGGCGCAACGCAGCATCGAGCTGACTGAAGCGGCCGCCGTCGGAAAAGGAGTCAGGGGTGACATTAAGAATGCCCATCACGTGCGTATGGGCCAAATCAAGAACCCGGTTGCCGCAAGGCAACCGGGTGGAGGACAACACAGAAGTCATTTCAAACCTTAGTGGTCAGCTGCCGGACCACCGATCGGGGTTTCAGGGCGTTCGTTCTGCACGACAGGCGGAGTGCCAGAGGTGCCCGAACCACCTTCCCAATCACGCGGCTCACGCGGCGTACGGCCCGCCATGATGTCGTCGATCTGGTCAGCATCGATAGTCTCGTACTTCATCAACGCGTCAGCCATGGCGTCCAACTTGTCACGGTTGTCGGTCAGGATCTGCTTGGCCGTGCCATAGCACTGGTCAATGATGCTGCGCACTTCGGAGTCGATCAGCTTGGCTGTCTCGCCGGAGAAGCTGGCACTCTGACCACCACCCCCACGACCCAGGAATACCTCACCCTCTTCCTCGGCGTACATCAACGGACCGAGTTTCTCCGACAAGCCCCACTTGGTCACCATGTTCCGCGCAATCTGACTGGCACGCATGATGTCATTGGAAGCCCCGGTCGTTACGCCATCAAAGCCCAGGGTCATCTCTTCAGCAATTCGACCGCCGTACAGTGAGCAGATCTGGCTGATCAGCGCACGCTTGGAGAGGCTGTAACGATCCTCTTCCGGCAGGAACATGGTGACACCCAGCGCCCGACCCCGAGGAATGATCGACACCTTGTAGACCGGATCATGCTCTGGCACAACGCGACCCACAATGGCGTGACCGGCTTCGTGGTAAGCGGTGTTCTGCTTTTCTTTCTCGGACATGACCATGGATTTGCGCTCTGCGCCCATCATGATCTTGTCTTTCGCCAGTTCGAACTCTTTCATCTCGACGATGCGCTTACCTGTACGGGCCGCGAACAACGAAGCTTCGTTGACCAGGTTAGCCAGGTCGGCACCGGAGAAACCCGGCGTACCACGCGCAATCACTGCCGGAGCGACATCGTCACCCATTGGCACTTTGCGCATGTGTACTTTGAGGATTTGCTCGCGACCACGGATATCCGGCAAGCCCACGACAACCTGACGGTCGAAGCGGCCTGGACGCAGCAGCGCAGGGTCCAGCACGTCAGGACGGTTGGTCGCAGCGATGACGATGATGCCGTCATTCATCTCGAAACCATCCATCTCGACCAGCAACTGGTTGAGGGTCTGCTCACGCTCATCGTGACCACCGCCCATGCCAGCACCACGATGGCGACCAACAGCGTCGATTTCATCGATGAAGATAATGCACGGTGCGTGTTTCTTGGCCTGCTCGAACATATCGCGAACGCGACTGGCGCCGACACCGACGAACATTTCGACGAAGTCAGAACCGGAAATGGTGAAGAAAGGCACCTTGGCTTCACCGGCAATCGCCTTGGCCAGCAAGGTTTTACCGGTACCCGGAGGACCGACCATCAGCACGCCGCGAGGAATACGGCCGCCCAGGCGCTGGAACTTGCCAGGATCGCGCAGGAATTCAACCAACTCACCGACTTCTTCCTTTGCCTCGTCGCAACCCGCGACGTCAGCCAGGGTGGTCTTCACCTGATCTTCGGAGAGCAGGCGCGCCTTGCTCTTGCCGAAGCTCATCGGCCCGCCCTTGCCTCCCGCACCGCCTTGCATCTGGCGCATGAAGAACATGAACACGGCGATGATCACCAGGATCGGGAAGCTGGCCACCAGGAGTTGAGTCCAGATGCTCTGCTGCTCAGGCTGCTTGCCCTCGACAACCACATGGTTATCCACCAGGTCGCCGATCAGACCGTTGTCCTGAATGGCCGGACGAATGGTCTTGAAGCTGTCGCCATCGTTGCGTTTGCCGGTGATCACGTAGCCATCAACCGCCACGCGCTCGACCTTGCCATCCTTAACTTGCTGGATGAAGTCGGAATAGTTGAGGGTCTGCGGCTCGTTAGGGCTGGAGAAGTTGTTCATCACCGTCACCAGGACAGCCGCGATGATCAACCACAGGATCAGATTCTTTGCCATATCGTTCAATTAACTACCCTCTGAAGCAAGCTCCGCTACTGGCGCGCGCTTCGCATGATATTCACCGGCCTAACTTACTACATTACCTACAACTCTGGCAGGCGCCGTCTGTAACCCTTTGTGAAACTTTGACTACACAATATTCGTAAAGCTTCGTGACGAAAGCGATATAAAAAAACCTATCGACTCCCTTCAAACCTTCAAAGACGCTCATCACTGGCAGCGCCTTCAATGCCGCGGAACCCCCGCGCCAGCAGATATTGCTCGCGAGACCGGTCCCGGGAAGAGTCCGGTTTACGCATCTGTACCTTGTCGAACAGCTTGCGGATATTCTTGTGGTACTCGTCGAAGCCTTCACCCTGGAAGACCTTGACCAGGAAATCACCACCCGGACGCAATACCCGCCCCGCCAGATCCAATGCCAACTCGCAGAGGAACATGGCTCGCGGCATATCAACAGCCGGTAATCCACTCATATTGGGGGCCATGTCGGAAATCACAAGGTCTACCTGCGAATTTCCGACGGCTTCCAGGATCTCGGCCAGTACGGCGTCCTGGGTGAAGTCGCCGTGCACGAAGGTTACATCCGGGATGCTGTCCATCTCGAGGATGTCGGAAGCGATCAATCGGCCTTGCCCGCCAATCAGACGACTGGCCACCTGGGACCAGCCACCGGGTGCTGCACCCAGGTCGATTACGCTCATGCCGGGGCGAAACAATTTGTCCTTGTCCTGGAGCTCCAGCAGCTTGTAGCTGGCCCGGGACCGGTAGCCGTCCTTCTGCGCCTTTTTGACGTAAGGATCGTTGAAATGCTCTTGCAGCCACTTAAGGCTAGTTTTGGAACGGGCCACGGGCCACCTCGAAAAATAAAACGGGTCGTGATTAACTGGGCGGTCCCGGACTCGCTCGGGTAAACTGGCCGCCGCTTTTTACAAGATCAGACGCAGGGGTCAGATTATGCCGCTCACTCAAGAGCAGAAGAAACAGTACAAATCCATTGGCCACCATCTGAAACCAGTTTTGATTGTGGCAGATAACGGTTTGACTGAAGGTGTGTTAGCCGAATTTGAACGCGCACTGAACGATCACGAACTGATCAAGATCAAGGTCAATATCCTTGACCGCGAAGCGCGCCTGGCCGCCATTGCAGAACTGTGCAAGGTTGGCAAAGCGGACCTGGTCCAGGTCATCGGCAAGATGGCGCTGCTGTATCGCAAGAACTTCAGCGTCAACAAGCAACTGTCGAACGTTCATCGCTTCAAATGACAACAAGGGTCACGGGCGTGCTTCGCGCGCCCCGCCACTCCATCCCGGTGCAGGCTGTATAACCAGCACCAGGCCGGAGAACCCTAGCACAAGATAGCTGAATAACTGCCAGCGCAACGCTTCCGGCAGCCACACATGCACGATGCAGTACATCGCACATGCATACAGCGCCATCAACAGCAGTTGGCCGCGAATATCCCGCCACAAACTCCCCAAGCCTTCGGCCTTGACCAGCACCAACGACTGGAGCGTCACGCACGCCGCCGCAAAACCCACCAGCAGCGCACTCAGTAATCCATCGATCTCATCGATCAGCAACGGTGCCAGGCCAATCAGGCCCAGCGCCGGTAACACGCCAATGTGCAACAACCACAGGCCGCCCACCCAAAGCATCTGGGCAAGCTGCCAAAGCATGGCGCCCGCACGAAGCGGGCGCCGCCGTTCAGACGTGACGGACTTCAACAATCTCGTACTCGATCACGCCACCCGGCGTCTTGACCGCCACCACATCACCCTCTTCCTTGGCAATCAAGGCGCGGGCAAGCGGGGAGCCGACGGAGATCTTGCCGAGTTTGAAGTCAGCTTCGTCTTCCCCGACGATGTGGTAGACCACGCTTTCGTCAGTCTCGACGTTGGCGATTTCCACGGTGGTGCCGAAAATCACCTTGCCGGTCTTCGGAATGGTCGTTACGTCGATGACCACCGAGTTCTGCAGGCGGCCTTCGATGTCACGGATCCGCGCCTCGACCATACCTTGCTGCTCGCGAGCAGCGTGGTATTCGGCGTTTTCCTTAAGGTCACCCAGTTCGCGGGCCGTACCGATGTCCTGGCTCAGCTTTGGACGTACGACCTTGATCAGATGGGCGTGCTCCTCTTCCAGGGCCTTGAAGCCCTGGACGGTCATTGGGTATTTGGTCATGCCTTCAATCCTGCGTGTAGATCCTGCAAGCGACGCACGGTCTTTTCCGGACCGAACTTGAGTGCTTCGCAGATGGCTTCGCCAGCAGCAATGGTGGTGGTGCAGTAGATCTTGTGCTGCAAGGCGTTACGACGAATGGAATAGGAGTCCGCGATCGACTGGCGACCTTCGGTGGTGTTGATGATCAGCGTGACTTCGTCATTCTTGATCATGTCGACCACGTGCGGACGGCCTTCCGTCACCTTGTTCACGCGACGCACTTTCAGGCCGGCAGCCTCGATCAGCTTGGCGGTCCCGGCGGTGGCCACGACTTCAAAACCCAAGTTGATCAGATCACGGGCCACGCCTGCAACCAGTGGCTTGTCATCATCACGCACGCTGATAAACGCAGTACCGCCGGTCGGCAGCACTTCGCTGGCACCCATCTGGGCCTTCGCGAACGCTTCACCGAAGGTATCGCCCACGCCCATCACTTCACCGGTGGACTTCATCTCTGGGCCCAGGATCGGGTCCACACCAGGGAATTTGGCGAATGGGAACACCGCCTCTTTCACACTGTAGAAGTTCGGAATGATTTCCTTGGTGAAGCCGATTTCCTTCAGGGTCTTACCGGCCATCACGCGGGCAGCGATCATGGCCAGGGACACACCGATGCACTTGGAAACAAATGGCACGGTACGCGAAGCGCGCGGGTTGACTTCGATGACGTAGATGTCTTCGCCTTGCAGCGCCAACTGTACGTTCATCAAGCCGACCACGCCCAGTTCCAGGGCCATTTTCTTGACCTGTTCGCGCATCTCGTCCTGGATGTGCGCCGGCAGCGAGTACGGTGGCAGCGAGCACGCCGAGTCACCGGAGTGAACACCCGCCTGCTCGATGTGCTGCATGATCGCGCCGATCACGACGTCAGTGCCGTCGCAGACCGCATCCACATCCATTTCGATGGCGCAGTTGAGGAAGTGGTCCAGCAGCACCGGGCTGTCGTTGGACACTTTCACCGCATCGCGCAGGTAACGCTTGAGTTCTTCTTCTTCGTAGACAATTTCCATCGCCCGACCGCCCAGTACGTAGGACGGACGCACCACCAGCGGGTAGCCAATCTTGCTGGCGGCGCGGATGGCCTCGTCTTCGCTGCGCACGGTGGCGTTCGGCGGCTGACGCAGGTTCAGGCGTTCAACCATCTGCTGGAAGCGCTCACGGTCTTCCGCACGGTCGATGGCATCTGGGCTGGTGCCAATGATCGGCACGCCGGCCGCTTCAAGGGCACGCGCCAGTTTCAGCGGGGTTTGGCCGCCGTACTGGACGATCACGCCCTTTGGCTTCTCGACGCGCACGATTTCCAGCACGTCTTCCAGGGTCACTGGCTCGAAGTACAGGCGATCAGAGGTGTCGTAGTCGGTGGAAACAGTTTCCGGGTTGCAGTTGACCATGATGGTCTCGTACCCGTCTTCGCGCAGGGCGAGAGCGGCGTGTACGCAGCAGTAGTCGAACTCGATACCCTGGCCGATACGGTTCGGACCGCCGCCCAGGATCATGATCTTGTCGCGACCCGACGGGGCGGCTTCGCACTCCTCCTCATAGGTGGAGTACAGGTAGGCGGTGTCGGTGGAGAACTCGGCGGCGCAGGTATCAACGCGCTTGTAGACCGGGAAGATCTCCAGCTTGTGGCGATGCGTGCGCAGGTTCTTCTCAGTCACACCCAGCAGCTTGGCCAGGCGCTGGTCGGAGAAGCCTTTGCGCTTGAGGCGGAACATCATGTCGCGGTCGATGCTGGCCAGCCCCAGGGTCTTGACCTTCTCTTCTTCCTTGATCAGATCTTCGATCTGCACCAGGAACCACGGGTCGATCATGTTCATGCCGAAGATGTCTTCGACGGTCATGCCGGCGCGGAAGGCGTCAGCCACGTACCAGATACGCTCGGCGCCCGGCACGGTCAGCTCGCGCTTGAGCACGCTCATGCTTTCCGGGTTGCTCAGGTCGAGCTTCTCGTCCAGGCCGCAAACGCCCACTTCCAGGCCGCGCAGGGCTTTCTGCAGGGATTCCTGGAAAGTACGGCCGATGGCCATGACTTCACCAACCGACTTCATCTGAGTAGTCAGGCGCGCGTCAGCCTTGGCGAATTTCTCGAAGGCGAAGCGTGGAAGCTTGGTGACGACGTAGTCGATGGACGGCTCGAAGGACGCCGGGGTCTTGCCGCCGGTGATGTCGTTCGACAGCTCATCGAGGGTGTAACCCACAGCCAGCTTGGCCGCGACCTTGGCGATCGGGAAGCCGGTCGCTTTCGACGCCAGGGCCGACGAACGCGATACACGCGGGTTCATCTCGATCACGACCATACGGCCAGTGTTCGGGCAGATACCGAACTGAACGTTGGAACCGCCGGTTTCCACGCCGATCTCGCGCAATACCGCCAGGGAGGCATTACGCAGGATCTGGTATTCCTTGTCGGTCAGGGTCTGTGCCGGAGCAACGGTGATCGAGTCACCGGTGTGCACGCCCATCGGGTCAAAGTTTTCGATGGAGCAGACGATGATGCAGTTGTCCTTTTTGTCGCGGACAACTTCCATTTCATATTCTTTCCAGCCGATCAGCGATTCATCGATCAGCAGTTCCTTGGTCGGCGACAGATCCAGACCACGGGCGCAGATTTCTTCGAACTCTTCACGGTTGTAGGCGATACCGCCACCGGTGCCGCCCATGGTGAAGGACGGACGGATGATGCACGGGAAGCCGAGGGTCTCGAGGACTGCGTTGGCTTCTTCCATGGTGTGGGCGATACCGGAGCGCGGGCACGCCAGGCCGATGGACTTCATCGCCTTGTCGAAACGCGAACGGTCTTCAGCCTTGTCGATGGTGTCGGCATTCGCGCCGATCATCTCTACGCCGAACTTCTCCAGCACGCCTTCGCGCTCCAGATCCAGGGCGCAGTTCAGTGCAGTCTGGCCGCCCATGGTAGGCAGAAGTGCGTCCGGACGCTCTTTCTCGATGATCTTGGCAACGGTCTGCCACTTGATCGGCTCGATATAGGTGGCGTCGGCCATGGCCGGGTCGGTCATGATGGTCGCCGGGTTGGAGTTCACCAGGATGACGCGGTAGCCCTCCTCGCGCAGGGCTTTACAGGCCTGGGCGCCGGAGTAGTCGAATTCGCAGGCCTGGCCGATAACGATCGGGCCAGCGCCGAGAATCAGGATGCTTTTTATGTCTGTACGTTTTGGCATGGGTTTGTCACTCAAATCCGCAGGTCAGTCGGCAAGCCGTCTTGAACATTCTTTGAAGAGCCTGCGGGGGCCACCGACAGTCGGGGCCGCCCGCAGGCCACTCAGTCAGCGTCGCTTGGCCATCTCATTGATGAAACGGTCGAACAGCGGCGCTACGTCGTTCGGGCCCGGGCTTGCTTCAGGGTGGCCCTGGAAGCTGAATGCGCTCTTGTCAGTGCGCTCGATGCCTTGCAGGGAACCGTCGAACAGCGACTTGTGAATTGCGCGGACGTTGCCCGGCAGGGTCGCTTCATCCACCGCAAAGCCGTGGTTCTGGCTGGTGATCATCACAACGCCAGTGTCCAGGTCTTGCACAGGGTGGTTGGCACCGTGGTGGCCGTGCCCCATTTTCAGGGTCTTGGCGCCGGAGGCCAGGGCCAGCAACTGGTGACCCAGGCAGATACCGAAGACCGGAATTTCGGTTTCCAGCACATCCTTGATCGCCTGGATGGCGTAGTCGCAAGGCTCAGGGTCACCGGGGCCGTTGGACAGGAACACGCCGTCCGGTTGCAGGGCGAGCACATCGCTGGCCGGGGTTTGCGCAGGCACCACGGTCACGCGGCAACCGCGCTCGACCAGCATGCGCAGGATGTTGTACTTGATGCCATAGTCGTAGGCGACGACGTGGTAAGGCAGCTCAGCGGCCTCGATGGTCGCGTGACTGTCAGTCTTCAAGTCCCAGACGGTGGAGCGCCACTCGTACTTTTCCTTGGTGCTGACGACTTTCGCCAGGTCCATGCCTTTCAGGCCAGGGAAGCCTTGCGCAGCAGCGATCGCTGCCTCTTCGGAAATATTCTCACCGGCCATGATGCAGCCGTTCTGCGAGCCTTTTTCACGCAGGATGCGTGTCAGGCGACGCGTATCGATACCGGCGATTGCCACAACATTGTTGGCTTTCAGGTAATCGGACAGCGACATCGTGTTACGCCAGTTGCTCGCGACCAGTGGCAGGTCACGAATTACCAGACCCGCCGACCAGACACGATCAGACTCGACGTCTTCCGGTGTAGTACCGGTGTTGCCGATGTGCGGATAGGTCAGGGTAACGATCTGTTGGGCGTAGGAAGGATCGGTAAGGATTTCCTGATAGCCGGTCATGGCGGTGTTGAACACCACCTCTCCAACGGTTTGACCGTCGGCTCCAATGGCTTCGCCGCGAAAAATGCTGCCATCAGCAAGGGCGAGTATGGCTGGCTTAGTCAAGAAGACCTCCCGTAAATAAAGCCTGAAAGGGCGATCGCAGGTTGTAAAAAAGCGGAGTGACGTATGGACACGTCACCCCGCTTCTTCACCGAATTATTCTGCGCGCTTTTAGTGGACACACTAAAGCTGTAGCTTACAGAAAAAGGCTTTTTTGGTCCACCGCTAATGAGCCTTAAAGGCAGGGGAATGCGACAGGACGTCGCTTAGCGGGTAAAAACGGGGCCTCAGGATAATCCTGAGGCCCGATTTTAGCTACTGATTAGTGCAGATCCAGCACGTCACGCATGTCATACAGACCCGGCTCACGACCTTCCAGCCAGAGCGCAGCACGGACGGCGCCCTTGGCAAACGTCATGCGACTGGAGGCCTTGTGCGTGATCTCCAGGCGCTCACCTTCAGTGGCAAACAGCACGGTGTGATCACCCACAACATCACCACCGCGCACGGTCGCAAAGCCGATGGTGTCACGCGCACGCGCACCGGTATGACCTTCACGGCCATATACGGCCACCTTGGACAAGTCCCGGCCCAACGCTTCAGCGATGGCTTCACCCATGCGCAGCGCGGTGCCCGACGGCGCATCGATCTTGTGGCGATGATGGGTCTCGATGATTTCGATATCCGCCTCATCCCCCAGCACGCGCGCCGCCAGATCCAGTAACTTGAGCGACAGGTTCACACCCACGCTGAAGTTGGCCGCGAAGACGATCGGGATATCCTTGCCCGCCTCCACCAGCAACTGCTTCTGCTCGGCACTCAAACCCGTAGTACCGATCACCATGGCCTTGCCCGCCTTGCGGCAGAACGCCAGGTTTTTCAGCATCACGTCAGGCAGGGTGAAGTCGATCAACACGTCGAACTCTTCAGCCACCTGCTCCAGGCTGCTCGACAACGACACACCGATACGGCCCAGCGAGGCCAACTCGCCCGCATCTGCACCAATCAACGTGCTGCCCGGGCGAACGATGGCTGCGGTCAACCCGGACGCCGGCGAGCGCTGCTGCACCGCCTCGACCAGCGTCTTCCCCATGCGCCCGGCAGCGCCCATAACGGCTATACGTCGCATATCCACTCCTTACAGGTCGCCGAAGAAGCGCTTCACGCCATCGAAAAACCCAGTGGTTTTCGGTGAATGGGAGTCGTCACCTTCCAACGAACTGCGGAACTCTTCGAGCAGCTCACGCTGACGACGCCCCAGGTTGACCGGGGTCTCGACCGCTACGCGGCACATCAGATCGCCCGCACCACCGCCGCGCACCGGCGCAACGCCCTTGCCACGAATACGGAACTGCTTGCCGGTCTGGGTACCCTCGGGAATCTTCAGCTTGACCCGACCATCCAGGGTCGGAATCTCCAACTCGCCGCCCAAGGCTGCATCGACAAAGCTGATCGGCACTTCGCAGAACAGGTGCTTGCCATCGCGCTGGAAGATCGAGTGCTCACGCACATTGATCACCACGTACAGGTCACCGGTAGGGCCACCCTGGGTGCCCGCCTCGCCCTCACCCGACAAACGGATGCGGTCTCCGGTATCCACACCCGCCGGCACTTTGACCGACAGGGTCTTGTACTCTTCGACGCGACCTTCGCCGTGGCACGAGTCGCACGGATCGGAAATGATCTTGCCCTGGCCATGGCAACGCGGGCAGGTTTGCTGCACCGAGAAGAAGCCCTGCTGCATACGCACCTGGCCGATACCGCCACAGGTCGGGCAGGTGATCGGCGAGGAGCCTTTCTTGGCGCCCGAGCCATCGCACGGCTTGCAATTAACCAGCGTCGGCACGCGGATGTTGACGCTGGTACCGCGCACGGCCTCTTCCAGGTTCAACTCGAGGGTGTAGCGCAAGTCGCTGCCACGCTGGGCGCCACCACGCTGGCCACCCCGGCCACCGCCGAAGAAGTCGCTGAAAACGTCGCCGAAGATATCGGAGAAGTTCTGGCCACCGAAACCTGCACCGCCGCCGCCCATGCTCGGGTCGACACCGGCATGACCATACTGGTCGTAAGCCGCACGCTTGTTCGGATCAGAAAGGCATTCGTAGGCCTCGTTGGCCTCCTTGAACATTTCTTCGGATTCTTTGCTATCCGGATTACGGTCCGGGTGGTGCTTCATCGCCAGGCGACGGTAAGCCTTTTTCAGGTCCGCATCGCTGGAGCCGCGCTCCACACCCAATACTTCGTAATAGTCACGCTTTGCCATAAGTCTTTGCACTCTTAAGGACGTTTGGCCAGACCCTCCTGAGCCTTGCCAAACTCGTTGAGCCCCAATACAGGCCCGGACCCAACTCACGTCAATTCAACGATCCTGGTCATTACTGCTTTCAGCCAGGGACCCGGCCAAAAACGCGGTGACTGTCGCCCGGGAAGCAGGAGCATTCCCGATCACACCGCCAACATCCGAGCGTTGTCGCATGTTGTAAAAATTCGCATACCCCAGACACGCCAACGCGGGAGCAAGCTCCCGCGCGGCGACATCCTACCAGTCACCGCTTGATAGCGGTCAACCGGGCGACCAACTTACTTCTGGTCTTTGACTTCTTCGAACTCGGCATCGACAACGTCGTCGTGCTTGGCTTCAGGCTCTGCATGCTGTGCAGCACCATCAGCCGGCTGGCCTTGTTCGGCGTACATTTTCTGGGCAACCGGTGCGGAGACTTTCGACAGTTCCTCCACCTTGGCTTCGATGGCAGCCTTGTCGTCGCCTTTGATGGCGGCTTCCAGGGCAACCACGGCAGCTTCGATTGCGGTCTTCTCTTCAGCAGTCACTTTATCGCCAGCATCCGCGACCATTTTGCGGGTCGAGTGAACCAGCGCATCACCCTGGTTACGGGCGCCAGCCAGCTCGGCAAACTTGGCATCTGCGTCGGCGTTGGCTTCAGCATCACGGATCATCTGTTGAATTTCTTCATCAGACAGACCGGAGTTGGCCTTGATAGTGATCTTCTGCTCTTTGCCAGTGGCCTTGTCCTTGGCACCTACGTGCAAGATGCCGTTGGCATCGATGTCGAAGGTCACTTCGATTTGTGGCACGCCACGTGGTGCTGGTGGAATCTCGGCCAGGTCGAACTTGCCCAGGGACTTGTTCTGAGCCGCTTGCTTACGCTCACCTTGCAGCACGTGAATGGTCACAGCGCCTTGGTTATCGTCGGCAGTCGAGAACACCTGGGATTTCTTGGTAGGAATCGTGGTGTTTTTCTCGATCAGCGCAGTCATCACGCCACCCATGGTTTCGATACCCAGGGTCAGCGGGCTGACGTCCAGCAGCAACACGTCTTTCACGTCGCCGGCCAATACCGCGCCCTGGATGGCAGCACCCATGGCAACCGCTTCGTCCGGGTTCACGTCTTTACGTGCTTCCTTGCCGAAGAACTCGGTTACTTTCTGCTGTACCAGTGGCATACGGGTCTGACCGCCCACCAGGATCACGTCGTTGATGGAACCAACGTCGATACCTGCGTCTTTCAAGGCAATGCGGCAAGGTTCGATGGTGCGCTGAACCAGGTCTTCAACCAGTGCTTCCAACTTGGCGCGAGAAATCTTCACGTTCAAGTGCTTAGGACCGGTGGCGTCTGCAGTGATGTACGGCAGGTTGACGTCGGTCGACATGCTCGAGGACAGCTCGATCTTGGCTTTTTCGGCAGCTTCCTTGAGGCGCTGCATAGCCAGCGGGTCACCCTTGAGGTTCATGCCGCTTTCTTTCTTGAATTCGTCAACGAGGTAGTCGATCAGACGAATGTCAAAGTCTTCACCGCCCAGGAACGTGTCGCCGTTGGTGGCCAACACTTCGAACTGGTGCTCGCCGTCAACTTCAGCGATCTCGATGACCGAGACGTCGAACGTACCGCCACCCAGGTCATAAACGATCACAGTGTGGTCGCCCTTGGCCTTGTCCATACCGTAGGCCAGAGCGGCTGCGGTAGGTTCGTTGATGATACGTTTTACGTCCAGGCCCGCGATGCGGCCGGCGTCTTTGGTCGCCTGGCGCTGGCTGTCGTTGAAGTAGGCCGGAACGGTGATGACCGCTTCAGTCACTGCTTCACCGAGGTAGTCTTCGGCAGTCTTCTTCATCTTTTTCAAGACTTCAGCCGAAATCTGCGGTGCAGACATCTTGTTGCCATTGACTTCAACCCAGGCGTCACCGTTGTCAGCCTTGGCGATTTTGTAAGGCACCATCTTGATGTCTTTCTGTACGACTTCTTCGTCGAACTTACGACCGATCAGACGCTTCACCGCGTATAGGGTGTTGTGCGGGTTGGTGACAGCCTGACGCTTGGCCGACTGACCAACGAGGATCTCGCCATCATTTGCGTAAGCAATGATCGACGGCGTGGTACGCGCGCCTTCGGCGTTTTCGATAACTTTGGCTTTGCCGTTTTCCATGACGGAGACGCAGGAGTTGGTGGTCCCCAGGTCGATACCGATAATTTTGCCCATGATTTACTCTCCCGAAACTTGAATTTGGATGCCGCAGCAGTGGTGGCTAACTGCGGTAGCACTTAAACGCTTGACTTATAGATGGGGGCCTTACGGCGTATTTCAAGCCTGCTCATCAATAGAAGGCGAAACCGGTGCAGGAGCCTTGCTCACTACAACCATCGCCGGGCGCAGCAAGCGACCATTGAGCTGATACCCCTTCTGGAACACTTTCAACACGCTGTTAGGCTCCAGGTCATGGCTTTCCTGCATGGCCATGGCTTGGTGATGCTCAGCGTTGAACGGTTCGCCGCCGGTTGGATCGATGGCTTCCAACTGATAACGCTTCAGGGTGTCCTGGAACATTTTCAGGGTCAGTTCGATCCCTTCGCGCATTGGGCGGATGTTTTCGTCGTCTGGGTTGGACAACTCAAGGCCACGTTCCAGGCTGTCGATGATCGGCAGCAAGTCACCGGCGAATTTTTCCAGCGCGAATTTGTGAGCCTTCTCTACATCCTGCTCGGCACGGCGGCGGACGTTCTGCAGATCGGCGGCAACACGCAAAGACTGGTCCTGCGCAGCGGCCAATTGCTCTTCGAGCACTTGCACACGCACGGCCAGGTCTTCCGAGCCAGCCTGGGTAGCGTCTGGAGTTTGCGTATCCTGCGTCTGTTCGTCAGCCATAGATTTCTCCTTTCAAAATCATGCGCGAACTCAACTCGCGCTTCTGTTCCGGTATATGGGGCCACAATTTCAGGGTTCAAGGGCGCAGGCGTTACCAAAAGTCTTTCCCATGACCGGGATCAATTCCTGCCTCATCATTCCTCATTGCGCTAAAAAAAGTGACGACTCAAGCAAATCGAGCTAAGCGCCAGGATTGTCAGCCCTGAACAAAACACTGTATAAATAACCAGACCTAAAGCCTGGGAGCGACGTTCATGCTCGTGCACCTGTCCGTACATAACTACGCCATCGTTGAACACCTGGATCTCGAACTGGATCGCGGGATGAGCGTAATCACAGGCGAAACCGGCGCCGGCAAATCGATCATGCTCGACGCGCTCGGCCTGACCCTGGGCGATCGCGCCGATAGCGGCGTGGTGCGTCCGGGTGCGGACAAGGCCGACATCCTGGCTACCTTCGACCTGGCAGACATCCCCGAAGCCGAGGCCTGGCTCGCCGAGCGCGACCTGAATAATGAGGGGCCGTGCATCCTGCGCCGGGTGATCACCGCCGAAGGGCGCTCGCGCGGCTACATCAACGGCACGCCCTGCCCGCTTGGCGACCTGAAAGCCCTGGGCGAGTTGCTCATCGATATCCACAGCCAACATGAACACCAGTCCCTGCTGAAAACCGACACCCACCGCCGCCTGCTCGACGAATATGCCGGCGCCACCGACCTGGCCCGCCAGGTGCAGCTTGCCGCTCAACGCTGGCGCCAGACCCGCCAGGAATTGGAGCGACTCTCCAACTCCGGCGACGAGCAGCGCGCTCGCCATCAACTGCTCAGCTACCAGCTTGAAGAGCTCGAGAGCCTGGCACTTGGCGAGACCGAGCTGGAACAACTCGAACAGGAACACAAGAACCTCACCAATGCCGAAACCCTGCTGGGCATCTGCCGCCAAGTCGTGGAGCAATGCAGCGAAAGCGATTCCGGCAATGTGCTCAACGCACTGACGGCCAGCCTCAACCGACTGTCCAGCGTCAACAATGCTTCGGGCTCGCTCAGCGAGGCCACCACCCTGCTGACCAGTGCGCAGATCCAGGTAGAAGAAGCCGTGGGCGAGTTGAATCGCTTCCTCGACCACTTTGATGCCGACCCCTCCCGCCTGCAGGAAATAGAGGAGCGCCTGGACACTATCTATACCCTGGCGCGCAAACATCGAATCCAGCCCACCGAAGTGGCCACGATGCAGCAAAAGCTGCTGGATGAAATCGAAACACTGAATGCCAACGACGAATCCATCGAACGATTGGGCGATGAACTCGCATCCTTTGCCCGTCATTATCAAGAGAAGGCCCGCGAGCTGAGCGACCTGCGCCAGCAAGCAGCCGCCAGCCTGGCCAGTGCCGTAGAGCAGGAGATCCAGCGCCTGGGCATGCCGGGTGGGCGTTTCACGATTGAATTGCGCGCCAATGCCAGCAATGAGCTGCAGCCCCACGGCCTGGAGCAGGTAGAACTGCTGGTCAGCGCCAACCCTGGGCAGCCGCTCAAGGCGCTGGCAAAAGTGGCATCCGGCGGCGAATTATCGCGCATCAGCCTGGCGATCCAGGTGATTACAGCCCAAACGTCACGGGTGCCTACGCTGGTATTCGACGAAGTGGACGTTGGTATCGGCGGGCCGACCGCAGAAATTGTTGGCCAGTTGTTGCGACGCCTGGGGGATAGAGGCCAGGTGCTGACAGTGACTCACTTGCCACAGGTAGCGGCACAGGGGCATCAACACCTGTTTGTACACAAGGTGCGCGGCGATGAAGCGACACACACAGCCGTGTCCAAGCTGAACAAATCGGAACGTGTGGAAGAAGTGGCTCGGATGCTCGGCGGTATCGACCTGACCAAAGAGTCCCTGGCCCACGCGAAGAAAATGGTGGTGGCCGCGAAAGCCTGAAGCTAGCATTTTCTCCCTTATAGAAAGCACGAAGGCGACCCTAGGGTCGCCTTCGATCGTTTCGCAGAGTGAATCTGCGTCGATTTTTACTTTTTCTTACGGATGTACAGGACCAGATTATGGTCAACCAGATCGAAGCCATGCTCCTCAGCAATCTTATGCTGCAGCGCTTCGATCTCAGGGCTGGTGAACTCGATAACCTCATTGGTATCCAGGTCAACCATGTGGTCGTGATGACCACCGTCAGCCAATTCGAACACTGCATGACCGCCGTCGAAATTATGACGAACCACCAGCCCTGCGGCTTCAAACTGGGTCAGCACACGGTAAACCGTGGCCAGGCCAACGTCCTCGTTAGACTCCATCAGCGCCTTGTAAACATCCTCGGCACTCATGTGGCGCTGCTCAGCAGAATCGAGCATTTGTAGAATCTTGACTCGTGGCAGAGTCACTTTAAGACCGGCTTTGCGTAGTTCGCTATTTTCAACCATGGTTAGCTTTCTCGCGGATGCTGCTTCGCAGCTTCTCTTAATACGGGTATGATCGGCGTTTACGTTGTCCCAGCCAAGATAGTGGAAGTCGCCCACCGATGCAAAACACCAAGCTCTTGCTAACCAGTTTCACCTTTGTGGGACTGCTCGCACTCGCCGGTTGTTCATTCCCCGGGGTTTACAAAATCGACATCCAGCAGGGCAATGTCGTCACGCAGGACATGATAGACCAGTTACGCCCGGGAATGACCCGACGGCAAGTAAGGTTTATCATGGGCAACCCCCTGCTGACCGACACTTTCCATGCTGATCGCTGGGATTATCTCTACAGCATCCAGCCGGGTGGCGGTGAACGCCAGCAGGAGCGCGTCAGCGTCATTTTCAATGGCAATGACCAACTCGTCAGCCTGTCTGGTGACTTCATGCCCGGCGTGAGCCGAGATGAAGCCTTGCTCGGCAAGGACAACGGCGCCAACGTGACTGCCCCTGCGCAGGAAAACGAGAAGCCGAAGTCTGAAGTGCCAGCCAAACCAGGCTCATTGCTCGACAAGATCCAGAAAGACGTCGACGGCGTAGAAACTGTGCCGGTCCCGACGCCACAGCCTCTGGACACCAGCCCGCAGTAACTGAGCGGCGCCCAATAAAAAACCCGGCATGCCGGGTTTTTTATTGCCTGCTGCTTGGCAAGCCTATGGATTTTGCTGTTTGGCCAGCGCCGCCTTGGCTGCACGCAAGCGGCGCACCTCTTTAGGATCGGCCAGCAAAGGCCGGTAAATCTCAATACGATCGCCCGCCTGCACGACTCGCACGTCGGGGTCCGCAATCACCTTGCCAAATATCCCCAAAGGGCAATCAGCCAGATCCAGCGCCGGAAACTGCGCCACGATCCCGCAAGCCTGCACCGCCGCTCGCAAGCTGGTGCCTTCGGGAACAGCCGCCGCCAGCAACACCTGCCGATCTTCTGCGGCGTATACCACCTCAATCTCAACCATGCAGTTGCTTGGCTCGCTGGCAAAACGCATCCACCAGGGTATTGGCCGCCTGATTGAACAGTGGCCCCAGTGTTGCTCGCACGATAGGCCCCGCGTAATCAAACGAAAGGTCCAGGCTGATCTTGCACGCCTTGTCCGTCAGCGCCTTGAACACCCACACACCATGCAATTGGGTAAACGGCCCCTCCTGCAGGTTCATTTCAATGGATTTCCCGGGCACCAGCACATTGCGCGTAACAAAATGCTGGCTAAGACCGCCCTTCGCCACACCAACGCTGGCGACCATGTGCTCATCATTGCTTTCCAGTACCTCGGCAGTCGAGCACCAAGGCAGGAATTCCGGGTAACGCGCAACGTCGTTGACCAGGTCATAGAGCGCCTGTGCCGGATAGGGCAGCAACGCCGAACGTTGAATATGCGTCGTCATGTGTGCGTCATTTCCACTGCTGAGGCAAAACATCGCGAAAGAACAGCCCGATCCGCGAGAGAAAAAAACCAAAGAACTGCCTGCATTGTCCGGGATTCGTCCAACACGCTCAAGCACGCAGGTTGACCGTAGCCGACACGCTCGCAACTCCCTATAATGCCGCCCCTATGGCTAAACAAAAGAAACACCCCACAGGGACCATCGCGCAAAATAAAAAGGCGCGACACGATTACTTCATCGAACATCGTTTCGAGGCTGGCCTGGTCCTGGCCGGCTGGGAAGTAAAAAGTCTGCGCGCCAGCAAGCTGCAACTGGTCGACAGCTATGTGCTGCTCAAGGATGGCGAGGCGTGGCTGCTCGGCAGTCATATCACCCCGCTGACCACCGCGAGCACCCACGTGATTGCCGACCCGGTACGCACGCGCAAGCTGCTGCTCAACGCCCGCGAGATCGACAAGCTTGCCGCCGCCGTGCAGCAGAAGGGCTATGCCTGCGTCTGCCTGTCCTGGTATTGGAGCAAGCACCTGGTCAAGTGCGAGATCGCGCTGGGCAAGGGCAAGAAGGAATACGACAAGCGTGATACCGAGCGCGAGCGCGATTCCAACCGGGAACTGCACCGCGCCGTCCGCAACAAGGGCAAGGAAGAATAATCCTTGTCGCGGTGTAGCTTCGGGAACGCCCGCAGCTACATCCCCTTGCGCCGCTCGGCACGCGCCACGCGCTGAACCTCCTGACGCACCTCTTCCAACACTTCCTGCACATACAGCAGGTGACGTGTTGAAACCTCTCTCGCCTGCTCCGCCCGCCCCTCGATAATCGCCAGGTACAAATCCCGGTGCTGACTGATCAGCATGTCACGGGTTTCCGTGCGCTGCTGATACATGCCGCCGATGTTGGTGACCACGTTACGCTTGAGCAGATCGAACAAGCCGCGAATCGTGTGCAGCAGCACCGCATTGTGGCTGGCCTCGGCAATTGCCAAGTGGAACCTTGCATCCGCCGCCCCCTCCTCCGCCCGGCTCACGTCATCGGCGCGGGTGTAGCAATCCTGCAGTGTTTCGAACGCCGCCGTCAGCCGCTCGCGATCCACCTCGGTGGCGCGTAATGCGGCGTAATAAGCACAAGAAGCTTCCAGGGTCTGGCGAAACTCCAGCAAGTCACGCTGCGCTTCAGGATTGTTCTCCAACAGGTGCAACAGTGGATCACTGAACGTAGACCCCAGCGACTCCGCGACATAGTTACCGCCACCCTGACGACTCACCAGCAACCCCTTGGCCGCCAGCTTCTGGATTGCTTCGCGCAATGACGGGCGCGACACGCCAAATTGCTCAGCCAAGGCCCGTTCGGCCGGCAAGCGCTCACCCGACTTCAGCGTGCCCTCAAGGATCATGCCCTCAAGCTGCTCGACAATATCGTCAGACAAACGGCGCTGACGCACCTGATCAAACCCCATAACTCACTCTCCACCATCCCGACCACTCGCCGGGCCCTCTATTCTCGCCTATCGCTGCGCTTGCAGCACCTATCAGAACGCCTTGGATTTATCCGCTCAGCTCCCCGTCCTCGCAGACCTGAGACCAAAGTTTCGCAAGCGGCAAATTGACACACCGGCCCGAAGCCTTTTAACCTAGCCCACAGCGATTGTAAATTGGTATTACCAATTATCCAAGCTGACTAAACAACAACAATCAGGGGCCACCCCATATGCAAACCTGGCAACAGCTCTACAGCCCGCTCGGCAGCCTCGGCCTGTCCGCACTGGCCGCCGTTATCCCGATCGTATTCTTCTTCCTGGCCCTGGCGGTGTTTCGCCTCAAAGGCCACGTTGCCGGGAGCATCACCCTGGCGCTCTCGATCCTGGTCGCGATCTTCGCCTTCCAGATGCCGGTAGACATGGCGCTGGCTGCCGCCGGCTATGGCTTCGCCTACGGCCTGTGGCCTATCGCCTGGATCATCGTGGCGGCCGTGTTCCTGTACAAACTGACGGTCAAGAGCGGCCAATTCGAAATCATCCGCAGCTCGGTGCTGTCGATCACTGACGATCAACGCCTGCAAGTGCTGTTGATTGGCTTCTGCTTCGGCGCATTTCTGGAAGGTGCCGCCGGTTTCGGCGCCCCCGTGGCGATTACTGCCGCGCTGCTGGTAGGCCTGGGCTTCAACCCACTGTATGCCGCCGGCCTGTGCTTGATTGCCAACACCGCGCCGGTCGCCTTCGGCGCACTCGGGATCCCGATCATCGTGGCCGGCCAGGTGACCGGCATCGACGCGTTCAAGATCGGCGCCATGACCGGCCGCCAACTGCCCCTGCTGTCGCTGTTCGTGCCGTTCTGGCTGGTGTTCATGATGGATGGCCTGCGCGGCGTGCGCGAAACCTGGCCGGCGGCGCTGGTGGCTGGCTTGAGCTTCGCCGTCACCCAGTACTTCACCTCCAACTTCATTGGCCCGGAACTGCCGGACATCACCTCGGCCCTGGCCAGCCTGATTGCCCTGACCTTGTTCCTCAAAGTCTGGCAACCCAAGCGCACCGCGGGCGCGCAGATTGCCGGCGCCACGTCGAGCGCAGCAGTCACCGCCAGCGCTGGCGGCTTCGGCCTGCCGCGCAACACCGTTGCTTCGCCCTACAGCCTGGTGCAGATCTTCAAGGCCTGGTCGCCGTTCCTGATCTTGACCGTGCTGGTCACCATCTGGACGCTCAAACCGTTCAAGGCAATGTTTGCCGCCGGCGGCTCGATGTACAGCTGGGTGTTCAACTTCGCGATCCCGCACCTGGACCAATTGGTGATCAAGGTGGCGCCCATCGTCACCAATCCCACCGCGATCCCGGCCGTGTTCAAGCTGGACCCGATCTCGGCCACCGGCACTGCGATTTTCTTCTCGGCACTGGTGTCGATGCTGGTGCTGAAGATCGACATTAAAACTGGTCTTACCACTTTAAAAGAGACCTTCTACGAGCTGCGCTGGCCCATCCTGTCGATCGGCATGGTGCTGGCGTTCGCCTTCGTCACCAACTATTCCGGCATGTCGTCGACCATGGCACTGGTGCTGGCCGGCACCGGGGCGGCCTTCCCGTTCTTCTCGCCTTTCCTCGGCTGGCTGGGGGTTTTCCTGACAGGCTCCGATACCTCATCCAATGCACTGTTCAGCTCGCTGCAAGCCACCACCGCGCATCAGATCGGCGTCAACGACACCCTGCTGGTCGCGGCAAACACCAGCGGCGGCGTGACCGGCAAGATGATCTCGCCACAATCAATCGCCGTCGCCTGCGCAGCCACTGGCCTGGTGGGCAAGGAATCCGACCTGTTCCGCTTCACCCTCAAGCACAGCCTGTTCTTTGCCACGATCGTCGGGCTGATCACCTTGGCGCAGGCCTACTGGTTCACCGGTATGCTGGTGCACTGAGACCTGCACGCAATAGGGTAAGAATCGACGCCGGACAACGGTTCCGGCGTCAGCTATTTCTGGAGGACCGATGAGTCTGCCTGCCGCTTTCCTTGCCGACGTCATACAGCTGATCCCGAAGGATCGGCGTTTCGACGACCCACTTTCCACCCTCGCATTCGGTACCGACGCCAGCTTTTATCGACTGATCCCACAGCTAGTGATCCGCGTGGAGTCGGAAGACGAAGTCGTCGCACTGCTGCAACTGGCCCAACGCGACCGCGTGCCGGTGACCTTCCGCGCGGCGGGCACCAGCCTGTCCGGGCAAGCCATCAGCGATTCAGTACTGATCGTGCTGGGTGACAACTGGAACGGCCGCGAGATTCGCGGGCAAGGCACGCAGATCCGCCTGCAGCCCGGCGTCATCGGCGCCCAGGCCAATGCGTGGCTGGCGCCGTTCGGGCGCAAGATCGGGCCGGATCCGGCGTCGATCAATGCCTGCAAGATCGGCGGCATCGTTGCCAATAATGCCAGCGGCATGTGCTGCGGCACCGCGCAGAACACCTATCACACCCTGGCCGGGATTCGTCTGGTACTGGCTGATGGCAGCCGACTGGACACCGAGGATGCAGCCAGCGTTGCAGCGTTTCGAAAACACCATGCAGCCCTGCTTGAGCGACTGGCGACACTCGGCCGCGAGACGCGGGCAAATGCCGAACTGGCGGCAAAAATCCGCCACAAATATCGTCTGAAAAATACCACCGGACTGTCGCTCAATGCCCTGGTGGATTTCGATGAACCGCTGGATATCCTCAGCCATCTGCTGGTCGGCTCCGAAGGCACCCTGGGCTTTATCAGCGCGGTGACCTACGACACAGTGATCGACCCCCCCAACAAAGCGTCGGCGCTGATTGTGTTCCCGGATGTCGAGACCTGCTGCAACGCGGTGACCGTGCTGAAAACCCAGCCGGTCTCGGCGGTGGAGCTGCTGGACCGGCGCAGCATGCGCTCGGTACAGGACAAACCCGGCATGCCGGCTTTCGTGCAGCACTTATCGGAAAATGCCTGCGCGCTGCTGATCGAATCGCGCGCCGCTTCCCCATCACTGCTGCACGAACAATTGGCGCTGATCATGGCGTCCCTGGCGCCGTTCCCCGTAGAAAAGCAAGTCGACTTCACTGAAGACCCGGTGGAAAACGCCCGCCTGTGGGCGATCCGCAAAGACACCTTTCCCGCCGTCGGTGCCGTCCGCAAAACCGGCACCACGGTGATCATCGAAGACGTCACTTTCCCGGTCGAGCAACTGGCGATCGGCGTGAACCGCTTGATCGAACTGTTCGACAAACATCACTACGACGAAGCCATCCTTTTTGGACACGCCCTGGAAGGCAATCTGCACTTCGTGTTCACCCAAGGCTTCAACAGCGCGGAAGAAGTCACGCGCTACCAGGCGTTCATGGACGACGTCGCGCAATTGGTGGCCGTGGAGTTTGGCGGCTCGCTGAAGGCCGAACACGGCACAGGCCGCAATATGGCGCCTTTCGTCGAGCTGGAATGGGGCAGCGATGCCTATCAGTTGATGTGGCAGCTCAAGCGTCTGCTGGACCCCAACGGCATTCTCAACCCGGATGTTGTACTCAGCGAAGACCCGCAAATCCACCTCAAGCACCTCAAGCCCCTGCCGGCCGCCGACGAGATTGTGGATAAGTGCATCGAGTGCGGGTTCTGCGAGCCGGTGTGTCCTTCCAAAGGCCTGACGTTGAGCCCGCGCCAGCGCATCGTGATCTGGCGCGATATCCAGGCGAAAAAACGCGCAGGCGTCGACACCACTGAACTCGAAGCCGCCTATCACTACCAGGGTATCGACACCTGCGCCGCCACCGGCCTGTGTGCGCAACGCTGCCCTGTAGGAATCAATACCGGCGACCTGGTGAAGAAACTGCGCAGCCGCGATGCTGACCGTACGAAAACCGCCGAATGGCTCGCCACCCATTTCGCCACGGCATTGCAAGGTGCGCGCTTTACCCTGCATGTCGCCAATGGTGCGCGCATGCTGTTGGGCGCCCCTCGCCTGGCGAAACTGTCTGCCACGGTGACCCGGTTGTCCAAGGGGCAAATCCCGCAGTGGACCAGCGCCATGCCACAGCCGGAGAAACCCATTCGCTTCAGCCCGACTGTGACCGATGAGCGGCCCCGCGTGGTCTACCTGGCGGCTTGCGTCTCACGCGCCATGGGGCCGTCCGCCAGTGATAAAGAACAGATATCGCTGTACGACAAGACCCGTGGACTGTTGGAAAAGGCCGGTTACCAAGTGGTGTTCCCCGACAATCAAGACAGCCTGTGCTGCGGCCAGCCGTTTGCCTCCAAGGGCTATGCCGAACAGGCGGAGCACAAACGCCAGGAACTGATCGGCGCGCTGCTGCATGCCAGCCGTGGCGGACTCGATCCGATCTACTGCGACACCAGCCCCTGCACCCTGCGCCTGGTGCAAGACCTCGGCGAAACGCGCCTGGACCTTTACGATCCGGTACGTTTTATTCGCACGCACTTGATGGACCGACTCGACTTCACCCCCCAGGAAGCGCCGATTGCGGTACACGTCACCTGCAGTACCCAGCATTTGGGCGAAAGCCAGGCGTTGATCGACCTGGCCCGACGCTGCTCAAAAACCGTAGTGATCCCGGAAGGCATCCACTGCTGCGGCTTTGCTGGCGACAAAGGTTTCACCACACCGGAACTCAACGCCCACGCGCTGCGCTCGCTCAAAGACGCCGTGCAACATTGCAGTGAAGGCCTCTCCACCAGTCGCACCTGCGAGATCGGCCTGAGCCAGCACGGAGGCATTGATTATCACGGCTTGGTGTATCTCGTGGACCGGGTCACCCAGGCCCGCGCGCATTAATCCTGCAAAAAAACGAACCCCTGCGCGCCGGCGTAGTCATCTGCATAGGCCTCGACGAACGAGGCTCAACAGTGATGTCGCTGGCAGCCGTTGAACGCCAGCAGCGTCGAGCCCTTTTGCGCAAGGAGATACCCTATGAAGCGTTCCGCTCTTGCTGGCTTGTTCATTACCGCTGCGATGCTGGCCTCCCCTGTTTTCGCTGCGGGCGAGCCCGATCTGTGCAAGATCAACCTGGACAAAATCAACAACGGCCAAGCCCTGCTTGCCACTGACACCAGCGGCAAGAAGGGAGAAATCGACACTGCCGTCTCCCAGGCGAAAGCAGCCCATGCTGCAGGTGATGACAAGAAGTGCATCGAGATCACCTCCAAAGCCCTGCAAGACCTGCAGAACACTGAAAAAGGCGGCAACCAGTAACACGCCGTCGTTGATGGCCAACCTTCGGGTTGGCCTTCCGTGAGCGTTTGGCGTACACTGCACAGGCTTGTCACTCACTAAGAAACAACGAGTTACAAGCACGGGGCCGTTTAGGATTCGACGCCGGTCGCGAAACTTTAGGTGCATGCCGAGTTGGTAACAGAACTCGTAAATCCACTGTTGCAACTTCTTATAGTTGCCAATGACGAAAACTACGGCCAGGAATTCGCTCTCGCTGCGTAAGCAGCCTTAGCCCTGAGCTTCTGGTACCTTCGGGTCCAGCAATCACCAGGGGATGTCTGTAAACCCAAAGTGATTGTCATATAGAACAGAATCGCCGTGCAGTACGTTGTGGACGAAGCGGCTAAAACTTACACAACTCGCCCAAAGCACCCTGCCCTTCGGGTCGCTGAGGGTTAACTTAATAGAAACGGCTACGCATGTAGTACCGACAGCGGAGTACTGGCGGACGGGGGTTCAAATCCCCCCGGCTCCACCATTTAGTCTTCCCAGGAAGACCCAGAAAAGCCGTAAAGCCTAGAGAGATCAAAGCTTTACGGCTTTTTTCTTGCCCGCGTTTTCCCACCTAATCCCAGGGCATCCCACGGTTGACGGGGGCATATATGGGGGCATAAAACGCTCATCAGCTCGCTCGGAGAGCGATGTGCCCCCAATGCCCCTGAAAGACACCAACTGCCGCAACGCTAAGCCCCAGGACAAGCCATACCGCCTTTACGACGAACAAGGTTTGTACCTTGAAGTGCAGCCCAACGGAGGCCGTTACTGGCGCTTGAAGTACCGCTTTCTGGGAAAAGAAAAACGCCTGGCCCTTGGCGTTTACCCCGAGGTCGGCCTGCAGGAGGCCCGTCGCAAACGTGATGACGCTCGTGTTCAGCTTGCCGGCGGACAAGACCCTTCGCTGCAAAGACGCATGGCCAAGGTGGTCAGCCAGCTCGATCACCAACACACCTTTGAATCGGTCGCAAAGCAATGGCTCACTATTCGCGAGTCAGTCTAAGATCCGGAGTACACCCGCACGGTGCGGCAGCGCCTTGAGCTCAATGCCTCCCCCTGGTTGGGAAAACTCCCGATCAGCAGCATCAGCACACACATGCTGGTCGAAAACCTGCAGCGCATCATCAAGCGCGGTGCTCGCGAGACTACGCATCATGTTGCCCAGATCTACAAACAGATTTTCGAGTTCGCCGAAGCTGCGGGTATCACTCCACCCAACCAGATTGGGAATCTCTCCCATACGCCTTCCCCTCGGCACGAGGAGACGACCGGCCGATGTCCAACAACACCGTACTCAGCGCTTTACGCCGCATGGACATCAGCGGCGACGAAATGACTGGGCACGGCTTTCGTGCGACAGCGAGAACCATAAGTGCGGAGGTGCTAGGATTTCGCCCAGATCTCTTGGAGCATCAGCTTGCTCACACGGTAAAAAATCCGCTGGGACGTGCGTACGATCGAACCATCTTCTTGCCGGAGCGCCATGAAATGATGCAGACCTGGGCCGATTATTTGGACTCGATAAAGAGCCTAATGCTCTGTCAACTGCGCCCTTGGTCGGGCCAGTACCGACCCAACCAAGGAGAGGAACATGCGAGTTGCTATCGGCGTGATGGTGAAATCCAGGCTTGGATTCGGCAAAGGGAGGCGCTGGGATGCAGCGCCGAACACCGCAACAGCTGGGATGGATGGTAGAACTCACAGCGGCAGTCGATATTCCCGTGGAAAAAATCCAGTGGATTTGGCCAGGCTGGTTGCCAAGGGGAAAGCTATTCGCTCATGCAAGGTAGGCATGCAAGGCGGATGGGTACCTGCAAAAACTGCCCGCAGTCCCCTTGGCAGTGGGCGCTTACTCAAATCTATCGGCAAGCCAACCTACCGCTGCGCTACGCAGTATTTCCCCAAGCCCATGAGGTCATGAGATGACTTCGGAAGGGCTATCAATGGGGTAGTCCTGGATGTGTGTCGTGAAGGCCTCGTTGCCGGCGATCACCATGATGCATCATCCAACAGCTCTACAGCCAGCTCAACGTCTTGCGGAAAATGAAGCAGAATACCCTGAACTTCATTTAGACACCGAGAGGTAAGGACACGATGGCAACCACAGGAATCGACTGCGACGATGAACTCTTCGCCAGCCTGCTCAGCGCCAAGCCCGATGAAGTGGACATGCTGGTGGACATCATCACCGACTTCTCCCGAGGCCGCGCTGGTCTGGACGCGGACGTCAAGAAGCGCCTGGTACAAGCCAAGCATAGCTCCAGACCTGTCGGCTACGATCAACAGCAGCTTGAGCTGCTGGGGCACGAACTGCAGCAATTCGGCGGCCATTCGGCGATGAATCTGGCACGCCGGTACCTGAAAAAGACCGCTGTGTCCTATGCCGAAATCGTCAACGATGTTTATCAGAAGCTCAACGGTAGCGATGCAGCGAACCGGTCCGTCGCTGACAAGGAACGTCAGATCACCTTGGCGCTGTTCGGTAACAGCTGGCGCGAACTAGCACCTGACGTTCGCTACAAGCGAGCCACCAGCGCCAAAGTGCTGGCTGGGCTGTTCAACCTCAAGGACGCACTCTCAATAAGTTCTGGCTCCGCGGTCGGTCTATCGGCAGCAAGCAGCGCGGCGTTGTTCACGGTGGCAACCACGGGGCTTCGCCTGAACCCCATCGGCGCCATAGCCACGGCTGGCTTCGGGCTGCACAGCAGCGTCGCCGAAGCCTACAGGGTCACCGTACCATTTGTGGCCCAGATGGGCTGGATTCGCCTGCGCCGCGAAGCGCCCACGGCACCTTCACCGGCGCCGACCAATGCAGTTCCCGCCTCCACGCCGGGCAATTCAGAGCTGGTCGTGCAAAACGGCCGGGGTGAAACACTACTAAAACTCAACACGCTGCAACGACCGCCTGCAGGCGAACATCGTCCGCTACCCACCGACCAGATCAGCGCGCTGAACCCGCTGCTGGCAAACGTACCGGGGCTTGCCGCGTTAGGGGAGATGTCCAGGGGCAACTATGTAGTTTGTAGCCTGCCCTTCGAGACTTTGACCAAAAACGCCAACAACGATGGCAGCGTCAGGGCTTTCGTCCGTACGGGTGGCAAGATCAGCGAGCAGGCCAGCCTGTCATTGCCTGAAGAGCTGCAGAACGTGTTGCTGAGCGGCGCGGTGTGGAACGCGGTGTCCTCAGCTATGGGCCAGAAGCACTTGCACGATATCAACGAGAAGCTGAACGCCATCAAGCGCCAGCTCGACAGCGTGCTGCGCGAAATGGACGAGGTCCGTTGGGAATCGCTCGCCGGAATGGTCGACTATACCCAGGACCTTCTCGACCATTACGCGCAAGACGGCATTAGTCACTACGCCGTGCAGACCCTCGAAAGCCAGCACAGCCAGATCACGGCGCTGAGGCAATTCTTCGACCGCAAGATGAAAGACGAGCTGGACATCGCCCAAGCTATCGAGGCTGACAAATTGTTTGGCGCAGACAGTGCCCGCAAAGCGCTCAAAGGTAGCCTGGCGAAGCTGGACGGTTGGGTGAGCGGCTACCTGCAAGCTGCTCAGTTGCAGGTAGTGAGCATTGCTTTGCGCTACATGGCTGACCCGCAGCAGCGTCACCGCAGCGCTGCAGCCAAGGTACTCGAAAGCATTGGCCAGCTCGACGCTATCGCTACCCAGAGTCGCAGTGTGTACAGCTCGCAGATGGAACTGACCAGCTCACGAGTATTCAGCCTCGACAGCACGTTGAGCCAAAGCTTCACGACGCAACTGGACAGCATTGCGGAGGTGCTAGCAAAAGGCCCTCTCGACACCCGTCAACTGCACCAATCGCTGTTCAACCTAGGTGAACAACAAGTGTTGCTACGTTATCAAGATGGCCAGATCGCTGAGGCGCAGCTGCTAGAGCGGGCTATTTGATCAAAGGGGGGCAGCACCATTAACCGCAGATTGCTGTGGCGACGCAGGCAGCGGGCGAGGGGGGTGTCAGAAATTTTGTGTTTGGGCATAACAGGGGCTCGCTCACGAGCCCCGCTGCGCCAACTTACGGTCCGCGGCGCACAACCCCAAACTTACTTGCGCAGCAGTTCATGCCTGAAACGCGCCTCCAGGGACGGTATTTCCAGCAGCACATCCTCGTCCTCCCAAACATCGTAAGAACGAACAGTGTCGATGTTGCCGGCTAGGAATTCATCATCGAAGGGAGCATCTTCATCGATCTCCTCATGCAGCGACGATGTGTACCCTTTAATCCACAGCTTGCGTTTTTCGGCACTGATTACGTAGCCCGAGGTGTATTCACCACCCGCCAAGCGCACAGGCTCTGCTGTGCCTTTGCGGCTCAAAGCAGTAATTGCAATAACCAGGTGCGCCAATTCATCCATGTCTGGGCAGACGAACTCATGGAATGCCGGCCAAAACTCCCTGTCACCGTCAGAGGCTCGCCAGCCTTTGTTATCGTTGACCTGGCTAAGGTCCTCATAGGGGTGCGAATGGAACGTACCAATCAGCTCCAGTTGCGGCCAATATTCGCCGAAGAAATCCCGCTTCATCGCAATGGACTCGAAATCTGGCCGTACCCAGTCGGTGTGCCTTAGGGCCGATGTCTCGACGGTTGCCACGACCGCGACCAGGCGAGCTGGCAGGCCATTACGAACCGGTAACGCGTACCCCCACAGCAAGCCGAACGTTTCAAGATTCTTGTTGCTTCGCCCACGCACATGCGCCCGATGCGACACCTCGTAAGCCTCGATAGCCGAGGTGAGCAGCTGCGGTAGAACATGATCCTCGACAATCACCTGTGTTCGCATTTTTCCTCCCTGAGGGTTCCTGGTGGCCCGAAAATTCTTGTGCACACTGGGTCTATCATCCGTGCGCATAATGGCAAATTGCCTTAATGCTATCGCGTTTCCAAGTTCGAATAACGGGCAACCAAGAAATCAACGCGCATTCGCCTGCTCCACATGCAAGCTCAGCGAGCGCTGCAACTCTTGAACACGCTTGCGCTCGGCTTGCAGGGTCCGTTTGAGCTCGCGATTTTTACTCTCAAAGATGCGCGCCCAGCTCTATGCCTCGCGGCAGCGGCTGAAGCCCTCCCAAAGATCGCGCAGCTTGATGTACTGCAACAGCATCACCGGCAGGATGACGCCGATCATTCCCATTGCGCTCAGCGCATCCCAGTCATAGGTACTCATATTGACTCTCTCCAAATGCGGCAATATGCCTTCATGCCATAGAGAAGATATGTAGCGTTTTACGACATGACCAGGGTGTAGACCCATACAGGTAAAGTATCGGCACACATGGGAGAACTATGAAACGCAAGCAATTCCGCTGGGACCTGGCACTACGCTATCGCCTGATCGAAACCGTGGCCTGGTGGGAAGGCCGGCTGACCACGGGCCACCTGATGCAGAGCTTCGGTATCAGCCGCCAACAGACGTCGAAAGACATCAGAACCTACATCAGCGAACATGTGTCAAAAAACTTGACATATGACAAGCGGATCAAGGGCTATGTGCCGTCGCGCACCTTCAAGCCGCGCTTCATCGACCTCAGTGCCAGCGCCTACCTCGACCTGCTGGCGCAGAACAGTGAACGTGCACCGCACATTGAGGGGTTGAAGCTGGCGTATGCGCACACGCTTATGCTGCAGGTGCAGGATCGCAGTATTCAGCCGGAGATTCTCAGGCCACTGCTGCAGGCATGCCGCAAAGGCCTGCGACTGGAAGTGGAATACATTTCGCTGGCCAATCCCGAGCCAGAAATACGTCTGATCGAAACCCATACGTTGATGCACACGGGGATCCGCTGGCATGTGCGGGCTTAATGCGAAAAGAACGGTGCATACCGTGATTTCGTGCTCAGCCGCATGCGCGGCCAGCCAGACCAGCTGGAGGACAATGGCAACGGCATCGAAGGCGATACAGTCTGAAACAATGAGGTATCGGTGATCCTGGAACCTGACCCGCAACTCGACGCCGCGCAGAAGGCGATCATAGAGGGTGACTATGGCATGCTAAATGGCCGACTGGAGATCCCGAGCCGGCAAGCGTTGGTCAAGTATGTGCTGCAACGCTATCAAATCGACTCCAAGAACCTGGCCCCTAAGCCAGAAGCGCAGCAGGTCGTGATCGCCAACTTGAACGCGCTGAAGCCTTGGCTCTACGACTGATTCAACGCGCTCGTTGCATCCCATAACCACGAAAACTGCACTCAAGGAAGAAACACACTCATGACAGCCGTATCTCCCTCCACAACCATCCCGCAAAGCCCATCCCCCGCTTCACCGCCCGACCCCTCAGCCTCCAGCAGCCCCCGGCAAGCCCTATTCAAACTCCTCGCCGATATCAAATGGTGGCTGCCGGTGGTTTCAACGCTTATCTCAATCTCACTCCTTACAAAGTACCTCTGGGTAATCCATCACCCCGAGTTGATCCTGAGTTCGTTAGGTAACCCCTCAAACCTAGTTGCCTGGTTATTCTTCAGCCTGCTGATACTCGCGTCGCTGCTGCTCATCGTATCGGTGCCGTCTTTGGTCTTCACGTTGAGCATGTCTGTATGCACCGTTGACAGAGAGCTGGAGAAGAGGCTCGCCTTACGCTTTGGCCTCATCGTAGGCGGGGGCTATCTACTGCTATCGCTCAACCTGCTGGGGGCCCTCTTTGATCACACCATGGCCCCAGGCTACTTCTTCCCTATCGTCGTAATCGCTGCCGCTTGTGCCGTGATAGTCCTGCTTCGCCGCGATGCACCCCTGCACAACAAAGTACTGGAGCTACCGCCTGGTCCCCGCAAACCCTCGCATCGCAAACTCTATTACACAGCCCTCGTTGGCTGGCTAGGTACGCTGCTAGCGTTTACTTCGGTGAGTGGAGTCATGCCCGCCCAGCTAGCCATCATGACGTGGCGAGGCGGAGAGAGCGGGGAAGAGGCATTCGGGGCTATCGCTCTCTGCTTACTGATAATGTGCCTCTACCTAGCGCCAGTCCTCGTCTTTTATCTGACAAACGGCAATGCGATGCAGCGCACCGGCCGAGCCGCACTGGTGATACTCGGGTGCATCTTCGTCAATGCCATGCTGTTGCCGGCCCTCTTGGACCTGTGGGTTTATTCCGCCGCCAATCTGATCAAAATTAGGGACAGTACCGAGCTGAGCTATGTGTTGAACGAAAAGGATTATCCGAAGGAGGTATTCAGTAGCGCCCCGTGGCAACTGGAAAGCTACGAGGGGCCGAATGGTTTGTACAGCGTCAGGGCGTTTCGTCAGTTCCGCTTCGGCGATACGTTGTTGATCTGTCCCGCTAGCTACCGAAATATCGCTTTGAAAGAGATCGACAGCTACGCACATCGCTGTATTGCGTTGTCCGAGGCCAAGGTGCATGTAGCCGCTCCTGTATTAAGCAAGGGTGTCGCGACGGTAGCCAAGCCTGATTGACCCTGCCCCATGCCTACCCACGTTCCGGTGTTGATTGAATACCGGAACTGCCAATCTGTTAGCTGCCGCAGAAAAAACTGCTCAGAAAGCACCTCCATCCGAATCCAGACTACGCTGCATTCCAACTGGTATTCCAAGCAAGTTGACCAATAAACTATTAATTAGAAAAAACAGATAGACCGACTTGTTTCAAATTACCCCGGCCCACCAATTCAAAGCATCGACAAAACCCGCCCAGTGCGGGTTTTGTTGTTTCTGCTGCATGGAAATCCCCCTCGCTGACACCTCACTCCGCCCCGCAATAAAGGCCAGGTACGCCCGCGGCTCGAGAAAAACCGGCACGCGCCCCTTGCTCAGAATCCGTACGAAGGTGTCCTGCGCCAGGCCAGGGACTGATCCTGGCCGTCGAGCTCGCGCCGCAGCAACTGGGCGTAGAGCTCGCCCACAACAGGGTGGACGGAAGAGGATTAGGCCATCAGCGTGATTCCGGGGGACGACCAAGGAAAGTCACACACGATAATATTTCTCATAGAGACAGGTTGGGCGTTTCTCGCCATACCATCCCCGTCTGGAATCCGCCCGCACTTCCCATTACCCTGACCGCCTCTATCAGACAACCGGAAGTCCGATACCCGTGCTGAAGCCCCTCGTCGTTCTCACCCTCGCCTGCGCCCCAGTGCTTGCAACCGCCGCCGACCTCGCTGGCGTCTGGACGGGCACTTTGGGCAAATCCGCGATCACCGTCTGTTTCAACGGCGCCCACGGCGCCAATGGCAGTTACTACTACCAACGTATTCTCACGCCCATTCAGCTGACTCAGGCCAATGCCAGTGAGCCGTGGGTGGAAGAAGGGCAAACCGGCTTCTGGCAGTTGGACGACCCGCAAGACGACTCGCTGACCGGAACCTGGAGCAAAGCCCTGGGTGGTAAAAGCCTGGCGTTGGTGTTGAAACGCGCGGACGCCGACGGGTGCGCGAGCGACACCTACAACCTTCCTCTTGAAGCCACGCCGCCTGCGGTAAAGGTCGAGAAGAAGACCTTCGCCGAGCATGCCTATCAAGTGAAGACCCAAGGTGGGCAGGTCATCCTGAAACTTGAAGGCGACGGGGAAGCGATCGATAAGATCAACCGCGACCTCGCGCGCATGGCCATCAATCCAGAGGGCCAGACCGACTTCTACCGGGAGCGACGCAACTCACTGGACCAGAGCGGCGGCACCACGACCAGCGAGATCACGGTGGAGCCATCGTACTGGTCGGCGCACTGGATCACTGTGCGTTTCTATCGCTGGTCGGCGGGCTACGGACGCGGTGGCATCAGTTGGGGCCTGCACAGCTGGAACCTGCAAACCGGCGAAAAGGTCGACCCGTGGACGTGGCTGGGAGGCCGCGAGCAATGGGACAACCCCTACTCGGGCCAAGTCAAACTGCCCGCCCACTTCAGCGCGTGGCTGGCCAAACAGACCACCACCGACGAAGGGTGCCCGGCGGTGACCAGCTATTCCACGTTCGATTTGAGCTTCAACACCCAGGGCCTGCAACTCTCGACACCCGCCCAAGGCGACGGCTGTGACAACGAGCTGAGCTTTACCTGGGAGCAACTGGAGCCGGTGCTCTCGACGCAAGGCAAGGCGGCAGTCCCCAGTTTGAAGGCACCGTGAGGGTCTGGGTGCACTTTAAAAAAATCCGACACTCGTTCACGAAATATTCAGAAACGCCGACGGATACTAGCCAATTGCAATGACCGTTCCCCCGGACGGTCCTCCTGCCTTGGTAGCCAGAATCCATGACGCGTCCCGCTCCTTTGCTGTTGCTGCTTGCTGGTCTGTTGTTCTTCTTTGCCTTGGGCAACCATGAGTTGCAAGGGTCCACCGAAGCCCGTGTCGCCGGGATCGCCATGGCCATGCACCTGGACAACAACTGGGTGGTGCCGCAGTTGTTTCGCGAGCCCTTCCTGGAAAAACCGCCGCTGAGCCTGTGGATCGACGCCGGGGCGATTCGCCTGTTCGGCGGGACCACCTGGGCGGTGCGCCTGGCCTCGGCCTTTGCCGGGTTGTTCAGCGTGATGCTGCTCTACGGCATGCTGCGCACGTTCGGACGGCCGAAGACGCTGGCGTTCAGTGCCGCCTTGATCCTCGCGACCATGGCCAGTTACTGGGGCAATGTGCGCGGCGTGGGTGAGGACTCGCTACTGACCCTGGGCGTCACCACCGCGCTGCTGGCTTTCTATCAGGCGATGCGGCCCGAATCCGAGCGTCAAGGCGGCAACGCCTGGCCCTGGGCCCTGTTTACCGTGGGGATGGTCATCGCCACCTTGAGCAAGGGCGTGCTGGGCCTGGCGATGCCGGGTATCGTGATCTTCGTGTACCTGGCCAGCACCAGCCTGATGGACAAACGCCTGCGCATAGGCGACTGGCTCAAGCCGGCCTTCTTCACTTTGCTGGCGCTGATACCGTTGATGATCTGGCTGGGCTTCCTGTTCCAGCGCGGCGGCATGCAGGCGGTGGGAGAAGTGTTGTGGACCAACAGCGTCGGGCGCTTCAGCGGCTCGTTTGTCGAGGCGGGCCACTACGAGCCGATCTACTACTACATCGCGAAGCTGCCCGAGGCGTTCCTGCCCTGGAACATCCTGGTGTACCTGGGGCTGTGGCATTTCCGTAAAAGCCTGGTGCGCAACCGTTACCGCCTGTTCTTCAGCGTGTGGCTGGTGGCGCAGTTCACCCTGCTGACCTTCGCGTCGAGCAAACGCACGGTGTACTTGATGGCGCTCACGCCAGCCGCCGCCGTATTGGCGGCAGAATATGCACGGGTGCTGCTGGAATGGCTCAAGACCCACAAACCGGGGTTGTATAAACACCACACCAGGCTGGTGGGCGGCGTGTTCACCCTGGCCGTCGCCTGCTACCTGATAGCCGCCTTCTGGTTCGCGCCCAAAGCCGACGTGCGCCAGTCGTTCGTGCCGTTGATCAGTCAGATCCAGGCACTGCAAGCCGAAGGCAAGGAGGTGGTGTTGTTTCAGCCCAACGAGCGGATTGCCGGCGCCAGCGTGTTCTACACCCAGGCCTATCTGCCGATCCTGCAGACCGAAGCCGAGCTTCAGCGCTTTTTGACCGCCAGGCCCGGCAACGTTGCGCTGCTGGACCACACCAACGATTTAACCACCAAGGTCACGGTCATCAAGGAGATGGCGATCAACCGCCAGCCTTACTACTTCATCGAGCAGTAAGGCCGGCGCGGGGCATCAGTGCTTGGTGACCTTGTCCAGGTAACCCATGGCAAACGCCGAGACCACGAAGGTCATGTGGATGATCACGTACCACATCAGGTGTTGCGGATCGACGTTCTTGGCGTCCATGAAGATGCGCAGCAGGTGGATGGAGGAAATCGCCACGATGGACGCCGCGACTTTCATCTTCAGCGACGAAGAGTCCATGGTGCCCAGCCAGTTGAGCTTTTCCTTGTTGTCGTCGATGTCCAGCTGCGAGACGAAGTTCTCGTAGCCGGAAATCATCACCATCACCAGCAAGCCACCGACCAGGGCCATGTCGATCAACGACAGCAGCACCAGGATGAGCTCGGACTCGGCCATCGAGAACACGCTCGGCAGCAAGTGAATCACTTCCTGGAAAAATTTCAGCGCCAGCGCCAGCAACCCGAGGGACAAGCCGAAATAGATCGGCGCCAGCAGCCAGCGCGAGGCGTACATAGCATTTTCGATAAAGCGTTCCATTGGATCTCACACAGCTTGGCTAAAAATGGCGGCGAGTATACCAGCCGCTACCAAACACCTGTAACCGCGAGAAAACTGACCTGTGCGGCATCTGTAAGAGAATTTTTCTGCTAGTGTCGAGCCCATCAACTCGGCTCCATGACGTCGGACAGGAAGAATTCAGATGATGGATGTGCGATCCCCTTTGGCCAGTCTCGGCCTGTGCGCGGCATTGCTGCTGGCCAGCGGCTGCTCCCCCAGCGATGAGCAGAAGCAGACCACCCTCGAAGAGAAAACCGCAAAATTCGAACACTCCCTCGACAGCATCCAGGACCCCAAACTGCGCGATGCCATCGCCGACCTCGGCGGCTCGCTGCTGTTGCTGGAACGGGCGCGGGTCAAACTCGCGACCAAGCCCATCGAAGCCGAATACGGCGAAGACAGCCTGGCCCTGCTCAAGCATTACCCCACGCCACAGGCGCTGGTGGACACCTACATCAATGGCCTGTTCGTGCTGCGCAAGGCCTCGCACTCCGACTACCTGACGGATCTGCAGCCGGTCTTCCCGTTCAACTTCAACACCCCCGAGCAATTCCCCTTTCCCCATGGCCTGGAGTGGCAGTCGGTCACCTTGAGCAACAACAAGGTCGTGCCGTTTCAGCCCGAATGGTCGGAAACCGATCCGGGCATCCAGCTGAGCCCCAGCAGCTCCAACCTGACCAACCCGGATGACCTGACGGTGACCTACCCGTTCATCGATGGCATCGAGACAGAAAACAAAAGTCAGCCGCAGCCGGTCCGCCTCAAAGGTACGGTGGAAGTGGTTGCGCCGGGCAAAGTGCTGACGTTCGACCTGTCGAAAAAGGACGTGGGCCACAAGCGCACCGAAGGCAATATCACGGTCAACCTGGTGCTTCTGGAAAAAAACTACGCCGAGATCGAGCTGACCAACAGCCAACCGCTGGCGCCGGAAGTCGGCGACGAGTCGCCCAACCCCCTGCTGGTGCAGGCACGCGACAGCACCGGGCAATTCCTCACACGCTCCGGCTCAATCAACGAAAGCGCCGCGCAAGTCGAGTTCTATGAGAAGCAACTGGCCGAGATGCAAAAGCAGAAGGCCTGGTCGGATGCGTTTGAAAAACAGCTGACCGATGAGCAGAAAGCCTTCGAACACAAGCAGACCAGCCATTACGCCAAGGTGTATTTCAACGGCCTGATCGACAACCTGCAGATCAACGTGCTGGATTTCTCCACGGCCACGCTCACTCGCAAGGACCTCGACCTGCCGGTTCAGCGCTTCGACAAGAACAGCCTGGAAAAGACCGTCCAAGCCTTGCCCATGCCGGTCACCGTGTATGACGACGGTGCCGCCAGCTGGCTCAAGGACGCGACCATGACTGAGGATCAACTGAAAAACAGCGTCACCATCAGCCAGTCCGTCGAAGACGCCAGCGCCGCACATATCGTGTTCGACCATCCGTTCACGTTCAATGACGACCTGGTCGGCAGCGAGCGTAACAGCAGCGAATCACCGGTAACTTTCTTCACCGCTGACGACAAAGGTGAACGCGGCGAGCCGATCGAGTTGCCCACCGAAGCGTTTGAACTGAACCCGGCGCGCGGCACCCTCACCTACGACCTCAACCTGTTCCCGGAAAACCCGGCGTACGTGGTGGGCTCGATTCCGCTGTTCCTGGCCACCATCCAAAAGGCTGAGATTGACGTCGCCAAACTGCCCAAGGGGCTGTCGCTCAAGGACAACGCGCTGATTGTCGACCAGAAGGAATTCCCCGCCGACAGCTGGCGCTTCTACGCCAAGGACGCGAGCGGCAACTACCTCAAGGAAATTCTCGGCGTGAGCCACCGCGCCGAGGAATACGGCACGGCGATGTTTGACGTGCATTACTTCTACGGCCAGCCCACTGCGCTGGAAAGCTACCAGCGCACCGACCTGAGCACCGTGCAGTACGGCTTTGAGGTCAAGTTGGACAAGCCCGAGAGCAAGTAATCCGGCTAAAGCGCCAGGCGCTCGTGCCCACCGTTGAGTTGCCGCAGATGGGCCTGCAGGTGCAGGCACCAGATCTGCGGGTCATCCGCCAGTTCATAGCCGTGCAGGGTCAGGCTTTCGACGATCGATTGCAGAATGGTTTCGGCGACGAAGGGCCCATGAAACGGGCCCTGGGACTTGATGGTGGAGGGCTGCTCGCCAGTCATTCCGGCAGCAAACAGCAGGGTCCACAGCCCGTTATCCCCCGCGAGAGGGCGAATGGAGCATTCGATACGGGTGACCAGGCCCAGGCATTGGCGGGTAAGGCAAAGGTTGCGCGGCATGGCGGCGACCCTCGGTAGATCGGTGTTCAACCTCAGCCGATGGCGAGGCTGTTTCTATCCAGCGACTCCTGTGGATATCCCTTGATCAGAGAATAGAATAAAACCAGTGCAAACCAAGGTTGTAGGGACCAACGGGCGTTGGGCCTCTGTAGACGAGTCAAAAATGTGGCGATTTTATCGGTGTTCCAAGGCACCGTTGTTCCCATGCGGAAGCCAGTGTCGAGCTTTAGCGAGGCTGCGAAGGCGGCGGCATTGCTGGCGTTTTCTGCGCCTGAGACACCGCTTTCGCAGCCTCGCTAAAGCTCGACAACTCCCACAGGGGATTGCGGTGTCGGCCTGATTTCAATCCCCTAGGTGAATCGCAATATCCGGCGCGACGCAGCCCAAATGTGGGAGATGTCGAGCCCCAGCGAGGCTGCGAAGGCGGCGGTATTGCTGGCATTTTTCTTCGCCAGGCACACCGCTTTCGCAGCCTCGCTAAAGCTCGACAGCTCCTACAGGGGATTGGAGGTGCCCCGTTATTTCAATCCCCTGGGTGATCGCAATATCCGACGCGACGCAGCCCAAGTGTAGGAGCTGTCGAGCCCCGGCGAGGCTGCGAAGGCGGCGGTATTGCTGGCATTTTTCTTCGCCAGGCACACCGCTTTCGCAGCCTCGCTAAAGCTCGACAGCTCCTACAGGGGATTGGCGGTGCCCCGTTATTTCAATCCCCTGTGTGATCGCAATATCCGACGCGACGCAGCCCAAATGTGGGAGATGTCGAGCCCCGGCGAGGCTGCGAAGGCGGCGGCATTGCTGGCATTTTCTGCGCCTGAGACACCGCTTTCGCAGCCTCGCTAAAGCTCGACAGCTCCTACAGGGGATTGGCGGTGTCTGCCTGATTTCAATCCCCTGGGTGATCGCAATATCCGGCGCGAAGCAGCCCAAGTGTAGGAGCTGTCGAGCCCCAGCGAGGCTGCGAAGGCGGCGGCATTGCTGGCATTTTCTGCGCCTGAGACACCGCTTTCGCAGCCTCGCTAAAGCTCGACAGCTCCTACAGGGGATTGGCGGTGTCGGCCTGATTTCAATCCACGGGTGATCGCAATATCCGACGCGACGCAGCCCAAGTGTGGGAGTTGTCGAGCCCCGGCGAGGCTGCGAAGGCGGCGGTATTGCTGGCATTTTCTGCGCCTTGCACACCGCTTTCGCAGCCTCGCTAAAGCTCGACAGCTCCTACAGGGGGTTGGCGGTGTCGGCCTGACTTCAATCCCCTGGGTGATCGCAATATCCGGCGCGACGCAGCCCAAGTGTAGGAGTTGTCGAGCCCCAGCGAGGCTGCGAAGGCGGCGGTATTGCTGGCATTTTTCTTCGCCAGGCACACCGCCATCGCAGGCAAGCCAGCCCCCACATTAATCGCGTTTCAACAGGACAATCAGGTCGGCTTGGCTTCGGCCAAGGCCTGTTGCGCCAGCTCCTTCTCCGCTTCTTTCAAGTCGTCTTCACTGATCATCTCGGCAATCGCACGCAACCGCTCGACCACGCGCGCATTGACCGTACCTTCCGGGAACTGGCCTTCTGCGTCCGGCTCACCGGCGTCCTCGCCCACCAGCAGGCTCAGCGCTTCATCCGCCTGGCGCACTGCATAGATGTGGAATTGCCCATCGCGCACGGCCTGCAAGACCTTCTCATCGAGCATCAGCGTGGCAACGTTGGCCTGGGGAATGATCGCGCCCTGTTCGCCGGTCAAACCGCGGGCTTCGCACAGGCGGAAGAAGCCTTCGATCTTCTCGTTGACCCCACCCACCGCCTGCACTTCACCGAACTGGTTGATCGAGCCGGTGATCGCAAAGCACTGCTTGAGCGGCGTCTTCGACAACGCCGAGATCAAGGTGCAGGCCTCGCCCAGCGACGCGCTGTCACCGTCCACGTAACCGTAGGACTGCTCCAGCGCGATACTCGCGGAGATCGCCAGCGGGAATTCCTGGGCATAACGGCTGCCCAGGTAACCGGTGAGGATCATCACGCCCTTGGAGTGGATCGGCTGCCCGAGGTTGACTTCACGCTCGATGTCGACAATGCCGCTGCCGCCCGGATACACCGTGGCGGAAATCCGCGCCGGCACACCGAATGCAGAATCCCCCACTTCCAGGACCGTCAGCCCGTTGCACTTGCCGACCGCCGCGCCAGCGGTGTCGATCAGGATCACCCCGGCGAGCATGTCGTCGAGGATCCGCGCCGACACACGTCCCGTCCGCGTGGCCTTGGCCTTGAGCGCGCGTTCGATGTGGCCGGCATCCGTCATCTCGTCGCCGGCCAGGTGCCGGATAAAGTCCGCCTCGCTGACCAACTGGAACAAGTCGCCAATCCGCGCCGACAAGCGCCCCTGGTGTTCGGCCAGTCGGGCGCTGTAGGTCGCCAGGCGCGCAACCGCGTCGGAGGTCAGCGGCGCCATGCCCTCTTCCGAGGTGCGGGTCTTGAGCAACTGGGCAAACTGCTCCAGGCTCTCGTCGACCATCGGGATGTCTTCGTCGAAATCCACCAGTACCCGGAACATCTCCTGGAAGTCCGGATCGGCGTCCTGCAGCGCGTAGTACAGCTGGCGCGAACCGATGATGATCACCTTGACCTGCAACGGGATCATTTGCGGGTTGAGGGTCACGGTGGCAAGGCGCCCCAGCTCACCCAGCGGCGATTCCATCTTCAGCTTGCGCGACTGCAGCGAACGCTTGAGGGCGTCCCATACAAACGGCTCGCCGAGCATTTTCTCGGCTTCCAGGATCAGGAAGCCGCCGTTGGCCCGATGCAAGGCGCCCGGGCGCAGCTGGCGATAAGTCGTGTACAGCGCGCCCTGGTCGGTGCTGTATTCGATACGGCCGAACAGGTTGTCGTAGGTCGGGTGCGGCTCGAATACCACCGGCGCGCCGCCGTTGACCGGATGGCCGACCACCAGGCTTGGGCAGTACTGCTCTTCCAGCAGTTTGCGCGCCTGGGCGTCAGTCTTCGCGTCGTCAACCAACTGCTCGACCACGGTTTTGAGCAGGTACACCTGCATGGCTTGCAGATAGCCGCAGACCGCGGCGTTTTCCGCGTACTTTTCCGACAGCGGTGCGAGCAAAGGCTGCAGCGCCAGGGTGATGGTTTCTTCGTTGAACTGGCGCAGCTGGTTATTCGACTCGCGCTTCCACTGCGGCAGGCTCGCGAGTTCTTCGTTGAGACGCTCCTCCAGCTCGGAAATATCCGTGTGGAAGCGCTCGCGATCGGCTTCCGGCAACTGCGAAAACTCCGCCTCGTCCAGCGCCTTGCCGTCGAGCATCGGGGTAAACGCGATGTTGGTGCTGTCACGGTACAGCGCCACGTCCTTTTCCAGGGCCAGGCGCTCGATCACGTCCAAGGCCTTGTCGTAGCGCTGGTTGAAGGCACGGTCGATGGCGCTTTTGCGCTGTTGATAAGTCGGGTGCTCGAACACCGCCGGGAAGGTCGCGACCAGGTTATCCACCAGGCCATTGATATCGGCAATGAACGCCGCCGCCGCGCCGCCTGGCAATTCCAGGGCACGCGGTTCGCGCGGCTCATCGAAATTATTCACGTAGACCCAGTCCGCCGGGGTCTGCAGGCGCTTGCCTTCGGCTTTCAGGTAGCGTTTGACGAACGAAAAGCGGCCGGTGCCCGGCTCGCCCATGACAAACACGTTGTAACCGGGGCGTGGCATGGCCACACCGAACTGCAAGGCTTCAACCGCACGTTCCTGGCCAAGCACACCGCGAAAGGGCTCCAAATCATTGGTGGTCGAGAAGCTGAACTGTTCAGCGGAGAAAGGGCGAGTCAGCGCTTCGGGCGCTAGACGCAAGCTGGCAGCAACAGGATCAGGCATCGGGCTTCCTTACATCAGGCGGGGCAGATGACGGCATTCTGGCTCCCGGTTACGCGCTATGGCAAGGCGCGCCTGTGGGAAAGCATAGACGCGGGATGCGTCCTACAAAAAAATCGCGACAACGCTGATTGTTTTATAAAAACACACGGAACCCTTGGAACGTGCCTAAACTCCAAACTGCGCGGGTTGGACTAATAACCGATCCCTAGGGCGCTACGAAGTGCCTGAACCCTTGTCCATTGGTTTGCACACAAAGAGAACAAAGCTATGAAACGGATCCTTCTTGGTACTCTCTTCACCGTTGTCTCCCTCAATGCCATGGCTGAAGCACCAGGTGGCCCGAACTGCGGTTGGGGCAACATGTTGTTTGAAGGCCAGCGCGGTACTCCAGCGCACTTCCTGGCTTCCACCACCAACGGTACCTCCGGTAACGCCACCTTCGGCATGACCTCGGGCACCAACGGTTGCAGCACCAACAGCGCCCTGACCTACGGCGGCAAATCGTGGATTGCCATGAATGGCATGATGAACGAGCTGTCCGAAGACATGGCCAAAGGCAATGGCGAAGCACTGACCACCTACGCGGTGGTACTGGGCGTTGCACCGGAAGATCGCGAGCACTTCGCGGCCGTTACCCATGAGCACTTCCAGCAGATCTTCAGCAAAGCTGACGTGACCGCTGACGACGTGCACAACAACACCCTGGCTGTACTGAAAAGCGATGCCCGTCTGGCGAAATACGCAACCCAGGCTTAAGCTCGACCCGCCCGCGCCTCTCGAGGCGCGGGTTTTAATTTTTGGACCCGCCCCCCTTTGGGTCTCACTTTATCCGACTTAAGTTGCCCCTATGCTCAAACGCTTTGCCTGGCTGGCACTCTTCGCTTGCGCCCCGCTGTTCGCGGCCCCGCATCTTGATGATCAACGTTTGCAGCAATTGGCCAACGACCCGTTCTGGTTGTCCCTGGGCCACTACGAAGCCGGCAAGATCAGCGGCTGGCGCAGCTATGTCAGCGACAAGAAGTTCTTCCTCGCCCCCGATGGCGCCCACCACCCGGACGCGGAACTCAAGGCCACCGTCGAAGCACTGTACCTGCCGGCCAGCCTCGGTGAGAAACACGCCCAATGCGTTTACCCCGCACGTACCCGTTGGCTCAAGGATCAGTTGCACCTGACAGACCTGCCCGCCGTGGACTGCAAAGAATTCAAGCAATGGTTCAAGGACGTCGCGCCCCACAGCGCGGTCATGATCTTCCCGGCGGCGTACCTCAACAGCCCGTCGTCGATGTTCGGCCACACCCTGCTGCGCATCGACCAGGCGGACGTGCAAAGCAACAACACCGCCCTGCTCAGCTACGCGATCAACTTCGGCGCCTACATCGAAGGCTCGGACAACAGCATCCTCTACGCCTGGAAAGGCCTGATGGGCGGCTACCCCGGCCTGTTCGCCCTGGTGCCCTACCAGGAAAAACTCTCCGAGTACCGTAGCCTGGAGAACCGTGACCTGTGGGAATACCGCCTGAACCTGACCCAGGTCGAGACCGAGCGCATGGTCGAACATGTGTGGGAACTCAAGCAGATCCAGTTCGACTACTTCTTCTTCGACGAAAACTGCTCCTATCGCCTGCTGGAACTGCTGCAAGTGGCGCGCCCTGGCCTGCGTCTGACCGAGCAGTTCCCGCTCACGGCCATCCCCACCGACACGGTCAAGGCGGTAAAAGACGCAGGCCTGGTCGAGAAAATCGACTATCGCCCCTCTCGCGAACGTGAACTGCTGGAGCGCGCCAAACCGCTGGACAGCGACGAGCAGCAATGGGTATTGAAGGTCAGCGACGACCAGAAACAATTGCAGGAGCCCGCCTTCAAAGCCCTGCCCCGTGACCGACAAGCCCTGATCATCGACGCCGCCTATCGCCTCGGCCGCTACCGCGCCAACGGCCTGGAACGCGACACCGAACGCTCCCAGCGCAGCTTCGAACTGCTGCGGGCGATCAACCAGAACCCCGCGCCCGACCTGAAAATCGTCCCGCCTGGCTTGCCGGAAAACGGCCATGAATCACGCACTTGGCAAGCCGGTATTGGCACCCGTGGCGACAAGGCGTTCGGTGAATACGGCCTGCGCATGGCCTACCACGACCTCAATGACAACGCCGAGGGCTTCCCCCTTGGCGCGCAGATCGAGATCCTGCAGATGAAACTGCGCCAGTACGAAGGCAATCACTGGCAACTGCAGCAACTGGACCTGGCGACCATTCGCTCGCTGACCCCGCGCAATGCCTTGCTGCAGCCGTGGTCATGGCAAGTCACCGGCGGCCTGGAGCGCGTCCCCGGCAAGCACGACGACGAAACCCTGGTCGCCCACGTCAACGGCGGCGCCGGCGGCACCTGGCAACTGAGCGACGACATGCTCGGCTTCGCCCTCGGCACCGTGCGCGTGGAACACAACAACGACTTCAGCGAAGCCATCTCCCCGGCAGCCGGTTTCAACACCGGCGTACTGTGGAAAAACCCGCTGGGCAACCTGAGCCTGGAAGCCAAGGGCGATTTCTTCACCAACGGTGAAGTGCGCCGCAGCCTCAGCCTCAACCAGCAATGGGAACTGTCCCGCAACCTCGGCCTGCGCCTGAGCGCCCAGCGCGAGTACAGCCACCTGTCGACGCCGGTCAATGAAGTGATGCTCGAAGTGAAGTGGTATCACTACTGACCAGAAGCTGGCGATGATCAAAATGTGGGAGCCGGGCTTGCCCGCGATAACGGTGTATCAGCAAGGGTCAGGCTGACTCACACACCGTCATCGCCGGCACGTTTTGGATTCGCCCACGTCTTTCTCACCTCCCTTTCACACCTCCCCGACAAATCCCCTTCTAGACTCTCCCTATAAGCCGTGAAACGGCCAGGGAGTACGCCATGTGGCGGTATGCGCTAATGCTGTGTGCGGTGGTGTGGCTGGCGGGTTGCCAATCCACTCATCAGGAGTTGTTGGCCAAGGGTTATCCACCGGCGTTCGCCGACGGTTTTGATGATGGTTGCAGCAGTGGTCGCCAGGCCGCTGGGGTGATCACCGGGGAGTTTCGCAAGAATGTGCCGCGCTACCTGAAAGACCGCCAGTACGCCGAAGGCTGGGAGGATGGCTTCCGTCAGTGCAAGGCCATGCGAGAGAACGAAGAGTTGCGCGACTACAAGGACAATCACTGGGATGACCGCGAACGTGCGTGGCAGCAGGAGAAGGACAGAGACGCAGCCAGGGCGTATCGCTCGCAATAGGTCTGCTTCGACCTTACCGGCGGATACGCAGGACGTGGGAACGATCGTGCGGCGAACATGGCCCAAACTCCATAGGAGGAGCATGTCATGAGCCGAGCTTTCGTAAACGAAGATAACGCTGCCGCCCAGGCCGACCAGCCGGTGGAGCGCCAGGTCAGCGAGCAACCCAATCGCCTCACCGCGCAAGGGTTGGCGCAGTTACAGGCCAAAGTCGCGCAGTTGCAGCACGAATACAGCCTCGAATCTGCCAAAGACGATAAGCAGCGCCAGGCGGATCTCGAGCGCGATCTGCGCTACTTCAATCAGCGCGTGCAGAGCGCCCAAGTGGTGCCACCGGCCAAGTCTACCGACAAGGTGCAGATCGGCAATTGGGTCACCTTTGCCAACGAGCAGGACGAGCAGCAGCGCATCCAATTAGTCGGTGAAGACCAGGCCGACGCCACCGCCAACCTGATCAACTGGGGCTCGCCGCTGGGCCGCGCGTTACTCGGTGCCCAGGTCGGCGACGAAATGCTGTGGAAGCGCCCCGTCGGCGATCAGTTGATCGAAGTGCTGGTGATCGAACCCGAGGCCTAGACGATGCCTTGCGCGAGCATCGCATCGGCGACTTTGACGAAGCCCGCGATGTTCGCGCCCTTCACATAGTTGATCCGACCGTTTTCCTCGCCGTAATGCACGCAGGCATGGTGGATCGACTGCATGATGTTGTGCAGCTTGCTGTCCACTTCACCGGCAGTCCACAGCAGGCGCATGGCGTTCTGCGACATTTCCAGGCCGCTGACGGCTACGCCGCCGGCATTGGACGCCTTGCCCGGCGCGAACAGAATGCCCGCCTCGATAAAGATATCCACCGCCGCCAACGTGGTCGGCATGTTGGCGCCTTCGGCCACGCAGATGCAGCCGTTGCGCAGCAGGGTGCGGGCCGCTTCGGCGTCGAGTTCGTTCTGCGTGGCGCAGGGCAGCGCGATATCGCAGGCCAGCTCCCAGGGGGTCTTGCCTTTGCGGAACTCCAGGCCAAAACGCTCGGCCAGCTCGCTGATACGGCCGCGCTGTACGTTTTTCAGTTCGAGCAGGGCCGACCATTGCTCTTCGGTCAAACCGCTTTCGGCGTACAAGGTGCCTTCGGAATCGGACAGGGAAACCACCTTGCCGCCCAGGTCCATCACCTTGCGCGCCGCGTATTGCGCCACGTTGCCGGAGCCGGAAACGGCCACGCGCTTGCCTTCGACCCGCTGGCCATTGCGCTTGAGCATTTCCTCAGCGAAGTACACGCAGCCGAACCCGGTGGCTTCCGGGCGGATCAGGCTGCCGCCGTAGGTCATGCCCTTGCCGGTCAGTACCGAGGTGAACTGGTTGCTCAGGCGCTTGTACTGGCCAAACAGGAAACCGATTTCACGGGCACCCACGCCAATATCGCCGGCCGGCACGTCCACGTCGGCGCCGATATGGCGGTACAACTCGCTCATGAAGGCCTGGCAAAAGCGCATGACTTCGGCGTCGCTCTTGCCCTTGGGATCGAAGTCCGAACCGCCCTTGCCGCCGCCCATGGGCAAGGAGGTCAGGGAATTCTTGAAGGTCTGCTCGAAGGCGAGGAATTTGAGTACGCCCAGGTTCACCGACGGGTGGAAGCGCAGGCCGCCCTTGTAGGGGCCGATGGCGCTGTTCATCTGGATGCGAAACCCGCGATTGACCTGGACCTTGCCATGATCATCCACCCACGAGACCCGGAAGGTAATCGCGCGCTCCGGCTCGCAGATGCGCTCCAGGATGCCCGAGGTCAGGTAATGGGGGTTGGCTTCAAGAAACGGCCACAAGCTGCGTAGGACTTCTTCTACCGCCTGGTGGAATTCCGGCTGGTCGGGGTCGCGTTTCTTGAGGCGCGAAAGGAAGGATTCGACAGATTCGATCATGGAGAAGTCTCGGCAAATTGATTGTTTTTAAGGGAGATTGAGCCGGACATTAGCAATTCATGCTGCACCTGAAAAGCGCAAGATGTCGCTTTTGTGAATTTAAATGGTGCATTGGATATAAATAAATCGGCTTTTTTGCACCAAGAAAGGGATTTCAACCTGAAGCATGCACCAGCCTTTAAACCGCTATCGCAGGCAAGCCAGCTCCCACATTTGACATGTGTTCCCACTTTGGAATGCGGTCGAATGTGGGAGCGGGCTTGCTCGCGAATGAATTCAACTCGGTGTGCCTGAGTAACACGCAAAAAAAACGGAGCCCGAAGGCTCCGCTTTTTAACCACCAACCCGAATCAGGCCAGTTTCTTGTGACGCACACGGTGCGGCTGGGCAGCAGCATCGCCCAAACGCTTTTTACGGTCGGCTTCGTACTCGGTGTAGTTACCTTCGAAGAACACCGCTTGGGAGTCGTCTTCGTACGCCAGGATGTGGGTCGCGACGCGGTCAAGGAACCACCGATCGTGAGAGATCACAATGGCGGCGCCCGGGAAGTCCAGCAGGGCTTCTTCCAGGGAGCGCAGGGTTTCAACGTCAAGGTCGTTGGACGGTTCGTCGAGCAGCAGGACGTTGCCGCCCTCTTTCAGGGTCAGGGCCAGGTGCAAGCGACCACGTTCACCACCGGACAGGTCCTTGACGAACTTCTGCTGGTCGCCGCCCTTGAAGTTGAAACGACCGACGTAGGTACGCGACGGGATTTCATAGTTGCCGATGCGGATCTGGTCGGAACCGTCGGAAATCTGCTGGAACACCGTCTTGCTGCCGTCGAGGTCGTCGCGGCTCTGGTCAACGCAGGCCAATTGCACGGTTTCACCGATCTCGATGCTGCCGGAGTCCGGGGTTTCCTTGCCCATCAGCATGCGGAACAGTGTGGATTTACCCGCACCGTTACCACCGATAACGCCGACGATCGCGCCTTTTGGCATCGAAAACGACAGGTTGTCGATCAGCACGCGGTCGCCATAGCCTTTGGAAACGTTCTTGAACTCGATGACCTTGTCACCCAGGCGCGGACCAGCCGGGATGTAGATCTCGTTGGTTTCGCTGCGCTTCTGGAATTCCTGCGATTGCATTTCTTCGAAGCGTTGCAGACGTGCCTTGGATTTGGACTGGCGGGCCTTGGCGCCTTTGCGCACCCACTCCAGTTCTTCCTTCATGGCTTTTTCGTGGGCCGATTGCTGCTTGGATTCGGCGGCCAGACGGTCGGACTTGGCTTCCAGCCAACCGGAGTAGTTGCCCTCGTAAGGGATACCGGCGCCACGGTCGAGCTCGAGGATCCAGCCGGCGACGTTGTCCAGGAAGTACCGGTCGTGCGTGATCGCAACCACGGTGCCCGGGAAATCGTGAAGGAAGTGTTCCAGCCAGGCGACGGAATCGGCGTCCAGGTGGTTGGTCGGTTCGTCGAGCAGCAGCATGTCGGGAGCCGACAGCAGCAGGCGGCACAGGGCCACACGGCGCTTCTCACCACCGGACAGGTGTTCGACCTTGGCGTCCCACGCCGGCAGGCGCAGCGCATCGGCGGCGACTTCCAGCTGGCGCTCCAGGTTGTGACCGTCGCCGGCCTGCAGGATGGCTTCGAGCTTGGCCTGTTCGGCGGCGAGCTTGTCGAAGTCGGCATCCGGTTCGGCGTAGGCGGCGTAGACCTCGTCCAGGCGCGCCTGGGCGTCCTTGATCACGCTGACGGCCTCTTCGACCACTTCACGCACGGTCTTGGCCGGGTCCAGCTGCGGCTCCTGCGGCAGGTAGCCGATGTTCAGCTCGGGCATCGGGCGGGCTTCGCCTTCGAACTCGGTGTCGACGCCGGCCATGATTTTCAGCAGCGTGGACTTACCCGAACCGTTGAGGCCGAGCACGCCGATCTTGGCGCCGGGGAAGAAGGACAGCGAAATGTTTTTCAGGATTTCCCGCTTCGGCGGAACAACTTTTCCCAGCCGATGCATGGTGAAGACGTATTGAGCCATGGTGAACCTAGCGTCAGTGACTGATGAATTGAGCGGGCGAAGCCCGTGCCAGGCCATGCGCCGCGCGGGCCGTTGACGGTAATCAATGCCTGCGTGCGGAAAAAGCCTGAATGTCTGGGGCTGGAACGCCCCCGCGTAACCGGCAAAGCTACCTGAATGCGCTGGGCCAGTCCAGCCAGGCGGGGCTGGCACTTTGCCACAAGTCAAGGCATGCTAGCCGCCCTCCGGGCGTCCGGCTTATAGTGCACGTCGCGCGCCAGTCCAGCCAAACCGCAGGATCACAGCTTGTCCAAAGTCACGCCGCCCACTCCCCTGCGCGCCGCTCATATAGCGCCGGGAGCGCCCCTGCACGGCACCCTCAAAGGCGCGTTGGCGACGCTTGTCCTCATGTTGCTCGCATTATTGTTCTGGCAACTGCTGGACCAGTTGCAGCAGAACCAGAAGAACCAGCAGCAATACACCATCGACTACAGCGCCGACCTGGCTGAGCAGATCAGCCTGAATATGGGCCTGAGCGCAAAAATCGCCCTGAACCTGCTGCCGATGGTCGAGCCACCGCGCGACAGCGAACAGCAACAGGCATTGATGCGCACCCTGCAACGTTCGCTGCCGGAACTGCGCAGCATCGCCCTGCTCGCCCCCAGCGGCGCGATGATCAGCGACAGCGCCAACGACAGCCAGGACGGCCCCTGGCTAGAAGAACTGGTGCAGCGCAGCCACGCCCAGTCCTACTACCTGAGCAACAACAACGACGGCGCCATCATCTATCTATTGCTGCACCAGCCCAGCGGCGGTTCCAGGATGTACTGGGTGCTGCGCCTGGCACCCAATTACCTGACCAGCCTCACCCGCCAGGACGGCCAGGGCCAGCGCCCCATGTGGGCCATCGAGAACCGCATCAACCACCGTGTCATCAGTCGCGACAGCGGCATGCCGGCCCAGTGGGCCAGCGCCCTCACCCCCGACGAATTGAATAAAAGCGTGCTGGTCACGCCCCTGAGCAAAAGCGACTGGCAATTGCGCGGGCTGTTCGACCGCACCGCCGTGCTGGAACAACTGCTGCCGGCGTTCATCGGCAAATGCCTGCTGGGCCTGGCGTTTTCCCTGATCCCGGTGATCGTGCTGCTGAACATGCGCCGCCGCCAGCGCCAGGTGCATGAGGGCCGGCGGCGCTACCAGGATATTTTCGAAGGCACCGGCGTGGCCTTGTGCGTGCTTGACCTGTCGGGCCTGAATGCCTGCTTCGACCGGGCACAGCTGCAGACCCGCGAACAGCTCAAGGCCTGGCTGCAGGACAACCCGCTCGAACGCCAGCAACTGCTCAAGGAACTGCGCATCACCGAGGTCAACCAGGTCGCGGTGCGCCTGTTGAATGTCGGCTCCTGCGAAGAAGCCTGGGAGCGGCTGGTCGATGATTGCCCGCGCAACGCCACCTCCATCGGCTACCAGATACTCGAGGCCGTGCTCACCCAACAGCACCAGCTGGAGCTGGAAATCCAGCTCAAGGACGTGGCCGGCAACGAGCAATACCTGTGGCTGGTGATGCGCCTGCCCGAGCAACAGGATGATTTCAAGGCAGTGATCCTCAGCATCAGCGATATCACCAGCCGCAAGCTGATCGAACTGTCGCTGGTGGAGCGCGAAAGCTTTTGGTCGGACGTAGTGCGCACCGTGCCCGACCACCTCTATGTGCAGGATGTGATCAGCCAGCGCATGATTTTCAGCAACCACCACCTGGGCCATACCCTCGGCTACAACAAGGCCGAACTGCAGCAAATGGGCGAGTACTTCTGGGAAATCCTGCTGCACCCCGAGGACGCCGAGCATTACCACGACTTGCGCCAGCAACAACGCGAGATCGGCTACACCACCCAACTGCAATGCCAGCTGCGCTTTCGCCATCGCAATAACCAGTGGCGACGCTTTGATATCCGCGAGCAGGCCCTGGCTCGGGACAAGACCGCGCTGGTCACGCGCATCATCGGCGTGGCCAAGGACATCACCGACCAGATCGAAGCCAGCGAATCCCTGCGCGACAGCGAACAGCGCTACCGCATGCTGGCCGAAAGCATCAGCGACGTGATCTGCTCCACCGACAGCCAGTTGGCCCTCAACTACATCAGCCCGTCGGTCAATGCCGTGCTCGGTTACGACGTGGAATGGGTGTTCAAGAACGGCTGGCAATCGATCATCGCCAACCCGCAGCAATTGACCGGCATCTACAGCCTGGTGGAACAGGTCAGCCGCGCGCTGGGCGATCCCGAGGCGCTGAACCGCCTGCGTGATGAAATACAGACCCAGCTGTTCCTGTTCGACTGCCTGCGCGCCGACGGTCGCAAAGTGCCGATCGAACTGCGCCTGGTGCTGGTCTGGGACGAGCACGGCGCCTTCGAGGGCATCCTCGGCGTGGGCCGTGATATCAGCCAGCAACGCCGCGCCGAAAAAGACCTGCGCATGGCGGCCACGGTATTCGAGCACTCCACCTCGGCGATCCTGATCACCGACCCGGCCGGCTATATCGTGCAGGCCAACGAGGCGTTCAGCCGGGTCAGCGGCTACGCGGTGACGGATGTCCTCGATCAGTTGCCGAACATGCTCACCGTCGACGAGCAACAGGAAGCCCACCTGCGCTACGTGCTCAAGCAACTGCACCAGCACAGCACCTGGGAAGGCGAAGTCTGGCTCAAGCGCCGTAACGGCGAGCATTACCCGGCCTGGGTCGGCATCACGGCGGTGTTCGACGACGAAGGCGACCTGGCCAGCTACGTGTGCTTCTTCAGTGACATCAGCGAGCGCAAGGCCAGCGAACAGCGTATCCACCGCCTGGCCTACTACGACGCCCTGACCCACCTGCCCAACCGCACGCTGTTCCAGGACCGCCTGCACACTGCGCTGCAGTCGGCCGAGCGGCAGAAGTCGTGGGTGGTGTTGATGTTCCTCGACCTCGACCGCTTCAAACCGATCAACGACTCCCTGGGCCACGCCGCCGGCGACCGCATGCTCAAGGAAATGGCGACCCGCCTGCTCGGCTGCGTGGCCGAAGACGACACCGTGGCACGCATGGGCGGCGACGAGTTCACCTTGCTCCTGCAACCACGGGTCAACCGCGAAATGGCGCTGAACCGCGCGATCCACGTGGCCGAGCAGATCCTCGCCAGCCTGGTCAAGCCGTTCGTGCTGGAAGGCCGCGAGTTCTTCGTGACCGCGAGTATCGGCATCGCCTTGAGCCCGCAGGACGGCAACGAACTGAGCCAACTGATGAAGAACGCCGACACGGCGATGTATCACGCCAAGGAACGCGGCAAAAACAACTTCCAGTTCTACCAGGCCGACATGAACGCCAGCGCCCTGGAGCGCCTGGAGCTGGAAAGCGATCTGCGCCATGCGCTGGACCAGAACGAATTCGTACTCTATTACCAGCCGCAGTTCAGCGGCGACGGCAAACGCCTGACCGGCGCCGAGGCCCTGCTGCGCTGGCGCCATCCGCGTCGCGGGCTGGTGCCACCGGGCGACTTCATCCCGGTGCTGGAGGAATTGGGCCTGGTGGTCGACGTGGGCGACTGGGTGATCAGCGAGGCGTGCCGCCAGCTCAAGACCTGGCACCAGAACAAGGTCCGCGTGCCGAAAGTCTCGGTGAACATCTCCGCGCGGCAGTTCTCCGACGGCCAACTGGGCACGCGCATCGCCACCATCCTCAAGGACACCGGCCTGCCGCCGGCGTGCCTGGAGCTGGAGCTGACCGAAAGTATCCTGATGCGCGAAGTCAACGAAGCCATGCACATCCTCGACAGCCTGAAAAACCTCGGCCTGAGCATTGCGGTAGACGACTTCGGTACTGGCTATTCGTCGCTCAACTACCTCAAGCAATTTCCCATCGACGTGTTGAAAATCGACCGTACCTTCGTCGATGGCCTGCCGTCCGGCGAGCAGGACGCGCAAATCGCCCGCGCCATTATTGCCATGGCCCACAGCCTGAACCTGGCGGTGATCGCCGAGGGCGTGGAAACCCATGAGCAACTGGATTTCCTGCGTGAGCACGGCTGTGACGAGGTGCAGGGCTACCTGTTCGGGCGGCCGATGCCGGCGAATCGGTTCGAGGCGCAATTCAGCAATGATGCGCTGTTCATGTTCGACTGAAATCCTCAGGTGATGCGGATGGCCTCTTCGCGAGCAAGCCCGCTCCCACATTCGACCGTATTCCACCTGAAGGAACCCGATTGAATGTGGGAGCGGGCTTGCTCGCGAAGGGGCCCGAACAAACACCACCTATCCCCAGATGAGCCCCGCTTGTCCGCGACATGATGTCCTTTCATATGCCATCTAAAACCCATTGGGTTAGAATGCCCTCCTTTTCTGCCCCCGATCCTTGAGGACCGCCATGTTCAGCCGTGATTTGACTATTGCCAAGTACGACGCCGATCTCTTCGCCGCCATGGAGCAAGAAGCCGTGCGCCAGGAAGAGCACATTGAGCTGATCGCTTCGGAAAACTACACCAGCCCTGCGGTGATGGAGGCTCAAGGCTCGGTTCTGACCAACAAGTACGCCGAAGGCTACCCAGGCAAGCGCTACTACGGCGGTTGCGAGTACGTCGACGTGGTTGAGCAATTGGCCATCGACCGTGCCAAGGAACTGTTCGGCGCCGATTACGCCAACGTCCAGCCACACGCCGGCTCCCAAGCCAACAGCGCCGTGTACCTGGCCCTGCTGCAAGGCGGCGACACCATCCTGGGCATGAGCCTGGCCCACGGCGGTCACCTGACCCACGGCGCCAGCGTTTCCTCCTCGGGCAAGCTGTACAACGCCGTTCAATACGGTATCGATGCCAACGGCCTGATCGACTACGACGAAGTCGAGCGCCTGGCGGTCGAGCACAAGCCAAAAATGATCGTGGCCGGTTTCTCTGCCTACTCGCAGATCCTGGATTTCCCACGCTTCCGTGAGATCGCTGACAAAGTCGGCGCCTACCTGTTCGTCGACATGGCTCACGTAGCCGGTCTGGTCGCCGCTGGCGTCTACCCGAACCCAGTGCCTTACGCTGACGTCGTGACCACCACCACGCACAAGACCCTGCGCGGTCCACGTGGCGGCCTGATCCTGGCGCGCGCCAACGCCGACATCGAGAAGAAGCTGAACTCCGCCGTCTTCCCGGGTGCCCAGGGTGGCCCGCTGGAGCACGTGATCGCAGCTAAAGCGATCTGCTTCAAGGAAGCCCTGCAGCCTGAGTTCAAGACTTACCAGCAACAAGTGGTGAAGAACGCCCAGACCATGGCCAGCGTGTTTATCGAACGCGGCTTCGACGTGGTTTCCGGCGGTACTGAGAACCACCTGTTCCTGCTGTCGCTGATCAAGCAGGACATCTCCGGTAAAGATGCTGATGCTGCCCTGGGCAAAGCCTTCATCACCGTGAACAAAAACTCCGTACCGAACGACCCACGTTCGCCGTTCGTCACCTCCGGCCTGCGCTTCGGTACTCCGGCTGTGACCACTCGTGGCTTTAAAGAAGCAGAGTGCAAGGAACTGGCCGGCTGGATCTGCGACATCCTGGCAGACCTGAACAACGAAGCCGTGATCGACGCGGTCCGTGAGAAGGTCAAGGCCATCTGCAAGAAGCTGCCGGTCTACGGCGCTTGATTGCAGTTGCTTGAATGAAAAAGCCCGGCTCAAGAGCCGGGCTTTTTTGTGGCTGATCGTTCCCACGCTCCGCGTGGGAATGCCTCTTGTGACGCTCTGCGTCACGCTTTGGGACGCGGAGCGTCCTGACCCGCATTCCCACGCAGAGCGTGGGAACGATCAGGATTGGTAAACCCGTGCAAACCCTTCGCGGATTTTGTCTTCGGGCAACTCATCGGCAATAAACACAATCACACTCTCGCGCGCCTCGCCCTCGGCCCACTCGGTGTCCCAATCGAACCCGTAGAGCTTCAGTACGCCTTGGAACACCATGCGCCGGTCCTCTCCGGCAATGTTCAGCACGCCCTTGTAGCGCAGCAGCTGCTTGCCGTGGTCTTCCAGCAGTTCATTCATGAACTCACTGAGGCGGTCGATATCCAGCGGCTGCTCGGTGCGCAGCACCAGGCTGGAGATACGGTCGATGGACGGCGCCGCACTCACCGGGCGCAGGCTCATGCCGGCGTTGAGGTTGAAGCCGCGGACATCGAGCAACTCGGCCAGGTCGATGGCGCCATGGTCCACCACACGAATCGGCGCGCGGCGATTGATGCGGGTCAGGCGCTCGCTGAGGGCCTCGAAGGTGGCGTCGTCCACCAGGTCACGCTTGCTCACCAGCAGGCGGTCGGCAAAACCGATCTGGGCCTGGGCGATGGTCTGGGTCAGGTGGTGCTCGGCATGCGCCGCGTCCACCAGGGTGATGATGCCGTCGAGGATGTAGCGCTCGCGCAGTTCTTCATCGATAAAAAAGGTCTGCGCCACCGGCGCCGGATCGGCCAGGCCGGTGCACTCGATCACCAGGCGGTCGAAGGCGATCTCGCCGCTGTCCAGGCGTTCCAGCAGCAGGTACAGGGCTTTGGTCAGGTCGGTGTGGATGGTGCAGCACACGCAGCCGTTGGACAGGGTCATGACTTGCACCGGTTCTGTACCCAACAGCTGGGTATCGATTCCGGCGTCACTGAATTCGTTTTCGATCACGGCGATTTTCAAGCCGTGCTCGGCCTTGAGCAGATGGCGCAGCAAGGTGGTCTTGCCGGCGCCGAGGAAGCCGCTGAGGACGGTGACGGGGATGGGAGAGGACAAAGACAGTTCTCCTGATAACTGAAAGAACACAAAACAAATGTGGGAGCGGGCTTGCTCGCGAAGGCGGTGTATCAGTCGAAGTATGCATCAACTGACAGACCGCCTTCGCGAGCAAGCCCGCTCCCACATGGAGTCACCGCCAACCCGGGTACCGGGTTAGCAGCACTTGGGCCCACCCTTGCCACCGTAACGGGCTTCCTGGCGTTCCCGGAAGAACGCCTTGTAGTCCATCACCGGTTTGTTCGGGTGTTTGGTTTGCATATGCTCGACGTAGGTGTCGTAGTCGGGCATGCCGACCATCAGGCGCGCGGCCTGACCGAGGTATTTACCGAGGCGACTGATGTCATTGAACATGGCTGCAATCCTCGTTTACGCGTCCGGTACGGCCTGGAACGGGGCTTCTTTATCCGTACGTTCCTTGTTGCCCCAGGCGGCGACGCCGACCTTGAGCGCATAGAACAGGATGCTGAATACCACGAACAGGAACAGTGCTGTCAGCGTTGCGTTGGTGTAGGCGTTCCAGATCACGTGCTGCATCTGATCGACGCTCTTGGCCGGGGCCAGGATCTGGCCGTTGGCCAGCGCATCACTGTACTTCTTCGCCAGCGACAGGAAGCCGATCGCCGGGTTGGCGTCGAACAGCTTGATGAAGCCTGCGGTGGTGGTGCAGATCAGCAGCCATACGGCCGGCAGCATGGTCACCCAGATGTAGCGTTGGCGTTTCATTTTGATCAGTACAACGGTCGCCAGCATCAGCGCGATACCCGCCAGCATCTGGTTGGAGATACCGAACAGCGGCCACAAGGTGTTGATGCCGCCCAGTGGGTCGATCACGCCCTGGTACAGCAGGTACCCCCACATCGCCACACAACCGGCGGTGGCAATCAGGTTGGCTGTCCACGACTCGGTGCGCTTGAGCGACGGCACGAACGAACCCAGCAGGTCCTGCAGCATGAAGCGACCGGCACGGGTGCCGGCGTCGACTGCCGTAAGGATGAACAACGCCTCGAACAGGATCGCAAAGTGGTACCAGAACGCCATGGTGTTTTCACCCGGCAGCACACTGTGCAGGATCTGCGCGATACCCACGGCCAGCGTCGGTGCACCGCCGGCACGCGCCAGGATGGTGGTCTCGCCGATGTCATGGGCCACGGCCTGCAATGCCTCAGGCGTTATCGCAAAGCCCCAGCTGCTGACGGTTTGCGCCACGGTCATCACGTCACCGCCGACCACAGCGGCCGGGCTGTTCATGGCGAAGTACACGCCAGGCTCAATCACGGAAGCCGCGACCATGGCCATGATGGCCACGAACGACTCCATCAACATCGCGCCGTAGCCGATGTAACGGGCGTTGACTTCGTTATCCAGCAGCTTGGGCGTGGTGCCCGAGGAAATCAGCGCGTGGAAACCCGAGACCGCGCCACAGGCGATGGTGATGAACAGGAACGGGAACAGGCCGCCCTTCCACACTGGGCCGGTGCCGTCGATGAACTGGGTCAGGGCCGGCATTTTCAGCTCTGGCATGGTGACCAGGATGCCGATCGCCAGGGCAATGATGGTGCCGATCTTGAGGAACGTGGAGAGGTAGTCACGCGGCGCCAGGATCAGCCATACCGGCAGTACCGCCGCGACGAAACCGTAGCCGATCAGCATCCAGGTGATCTGGATCCCGGTGAAGGTGAAGGCTTTGGCCCAGGTCGGGTCAGCGGCAATCTGCCCGCCCAGCCAGATCGAACCCAGCAGCAACAGCACGCCGATGATCGAGATTTCACCGATGCGGCCCGGGCGGATGTAGCGCATGTATACGCCCATGAACATCGCGATCGGGATGGTCGCCATGACCGTGAAGATGCCCCATGGGCTCTCGGCCAGGGCCTTGACCACGATCAGCGCCAGCACCGCGAGGATGATGATCATGATCAGGAAGCAGCCGAACAGCGCGATAGTCCCCGGAATGCGGCCCATCTCTTCGCGAACCATATCCCCCAGGGAACGGCCGTTGCGACGGGTGGACAGGAACAGGACCATGAAGTCCTGCACCGCACCGGCCAGCACCACCCCGGCAATCAGCCACAGGGTGCCCGGCAGATAGCCCATTTGCGCCGCCAATACCGGGCCGACCAGCGGACCTGCACCGGCAATCGCCGCAAAGTGGTGACCGAAAAGGATGTGTTTGTTGGTCGGCACATAGTCCAGACCATCGTTGTTGAGCACTGCGGGGGTGGCCCGCCGTGGATCGAGTTGCATCACGTTGTTAGCGATGAACAGACTGTAGTAACGGTATGCAACCAGGTAGATGGCCACAGCAGCGACCACAATCCACAAGGCGTTGATCGCCTCGCCGCGGCGCAAGGCCACTACGCCCAGGGCGCACGCTCCTACAATTGCCAGCACCAGCCAGGGTAGGTGGCGTAGCAGGCTATTATTATTTTTCATTTTTATATTCCAGCCAGGGTGGACAGAAAGGACAGCCATCCCGAGTTTAGCGCTGTTGGCCTCAAAGACCACCCCCCTACATTGGTCTAGAGCCTTGCAACGGCAAAAAAAGCACAAATAAAAGCCCAATGATGGCGCAGGGCTACAATCCCCTTATCCACAGAGGGTTTGACCATGAGTGAACAGCCGTCAGATCGCCGCCGTTTCCGGCGTATTGCCTTCGATGCCAGGACCACCATTGCACAGGCCGGCTGGAATTGGCCGGTGCAACTGGTGGATTTGTCGCTCAAAGGTTTGTTGGTGCAACGCCCTGATGACTGGCGGGGCAATCGCGCAGAGCCGTTCGACGTCGAGATTCGCCTCGATCCACAGGCGCATATAAAGATGCAGGTCAGGCTGGCCCATGACGATCACGGGCAGTTGGGGTTTGTGTGTGAGCACATTGACCTGGATTCGATCAGCCACCTGCGGCGGCTGATCGAGTTGAACCTCGGTGATGAGGAGGAACTGCACCGCGAGTTGGCGGCACTGCTGGAAACCTGACCGTTCGTGCAGACCTGCATAACGGAGTGCCTGCTAATGATGTGCGAGCTGATCCACCGCTATCGCAGGCAAGCCAGCTCCTACATTGAACAGGGTTGCCAGTGGGGTCAGTGCTTACTCGAACAACGCATCCAACGCCTGTTCCAGGCGGGTCACGCCGATCACCTGCAATCCTGGCGGCATCTCCTTCGGGGCATTGCCCTTGGGCACGATGGCGCGCTTGAAGCCGTGCTTGGCGGCCTCCTTCAAACGCTCCTGGCCACTGGGCACCGGGCGGACCTCGCCCGACAGGCCGACTTCACCAAACACCAGCAGGTCATGGGGCAATGGCCGATTGCGCAGGCTCGACATCACGGCCGCCATCAACGCCAGGTCGGACGCCGTCTCCAGTACCTTGACCCCACCGACCACGTTGAGGAACACGTCCTGGTCGTGAGTCGGAATGCCGCCATGACGGTGCAAGACCGCCAGCAGCATCGCCAGGCGGTTCTGGTCCAGGCCGAGCGTGACGCGACGGGGGTTGGCCAGGTGGCTGTCATCCACCAAGGCCTGGACTTCGACCAGCATCGGTCGAGTGCCTTCCCACGTGGCCATCACCACGCTGCCAGGAACTTCTTCCTGGGCACGGGTCAGAAAAATCGCCGATGGGTTGGAGACTTCTTTCAGCCCGCGGTCAGTCATGGCGAACACGCCCAGCTCATTCACCGCGCCGAAGCGGTTTTTCACTGCTCGCAGCAAGCGCAGGCGACCGTCGGATTCGCCTTCGAAATACAGCACGGTATCGACCATGTGCTCCAACACCCGTGGCCCGGCCAGGGCGCCTTCCTTGGTCACGTGGCCGACCAGGAAGATCGCCGTGCCGCTCTGCTTGGCATAACGCACCAGCAGCGCCGCACTTTCGCGCACCTGGGATACACCGCCCGGCGCTGATTGCAGTTGCTCGGTGAAAATCGTCTGGATCGAGTCGATCACCATGACCTTGGGTTTTTCGATGCGGGCCGTGGCGATGATGCTTTCGATGCAGGTTTCGGTCATGACCCGCAATTGGTCCTGGGGCAACCCAAGGCGGCGGGCGCGCATGGCCACTTGCTGCTGGGATTCTTCACCCGTGACGTACAGCGCCGGCATGCGGCTGGCGATACTGCACAGGGTTTGCAACAGAATGGTGGATTTGCCGATGCCCGGGTCACCGCCGATCAGCACCACCGAGCCATCCACCAGGCCGCCGCCGAGTACGCGGTCGAGCTCGCCGGACGCCGTGGAGAAACGCGGGATTTCCTCGACGCTGACTTCGGCCAGGGTCTTGATCTGTGCCTGCTGCCCAGTCCAGCCGGCGCGGCCGGTGGGGGCTGCTGCGCCGCCGCTTTCGATCATGGTTTCCGTCAGGGTGTTCCACGCACCGCACTCGGTGCACTGGCCGGCCCACTTGGGAAAGGTCGCGCCGCACTCGGTGCAGCCGTACATGCGCTTGGCCTTTGCCATTTGAGAACCTCCAACCGAAAAACCGCGATGATAGCTCAGCGCGACGCCGGGGTCCGGATTTCACCGCTGGCCAATCGTGAAGCACTGTTGCCGACCGGGTCTTCGGCGTCGAGGTTGGCGCCCTTGGCTTTCAATGCATCCAGCAACTCGACGCGCTTGAACAGCCCGGCATACATGGCCGCCGTCTGCCCGGCGCCGTTGCGTTGATCGGGGTTGCAGTCGGTGGCCAGCAGGCGCTGGGCAATTTTCAGCTCACCCTTGAAGATCGCGCCCATCAACGCGGTATTGCCACGTTTGTCCTGCACGCAGGCATCGGCGCCGGCCGCGAGCAGGCGCTCCACGTAGGCGCTTTCGCCGTGGTAGGCCGCCAGGATCAGCGCGGTGTAGCCCTTTTCATCCTGGGTGTTGAGGCTGTAGCCGGAATCGATAAAGGTGTCGAGCATGTCGAGGTCGCCACGGCGGGCAGCGTCGAAATAGTAATCCTGCAGCTGCGCCTGGAGCGCGACGGGATCATTGGCGGCGGGCTGCTCGGCCAACACGTTCAGCGACCAGCAGGCCAGCAGAGCCCATAAGAAGGTACGCATCATTTAATCCTCTGCGTAACCCTGCAGGCGCCGGTTTGCCGGTGATGGCGGCGTTGATTACGCCATCGCCGGCAAGCCGTCGCCTAAGGGGGGCGCGTGGTTAGTCGGTGAGTTTTTCCGCCAGCGCCTTCACGCGTGCCAGGTCACCCTTGGCAACTTTGGCCACACCCGTGCCGTACTCCGGGTCGGCCTTGTAGAGGAACGACAGGATGATGTGCTTGCTCTCGTCATCGGTGGTGGCCAGGGAGCCGCCGAAGTTCTCGATCAGGTCCTGGCGCTCTTTCTTGCTGTAGGAGCGATACAGGTCGCCGGCTTGCTTGAAGTTCTGCTCACGCTGGATCTTCGCCTGCTGGGTGCTGCCCGACAGGGCCGACTGGCTGTAGCGCGCGGCTTGCGGCTCTTCACGTGGCAGCAGGCGGCTTGGCTGGTAGTTCACGCCCGTGGAGGTCTTGCCGGCATTCATTGCGCCGTCCTGGTTGCCGTTGTTGACGGTGACCCGTGGCGCGTTGATCGGCAATTGCAGGGCATTGGCGCCCAGGCGGTACATCTGTGTGTCAGCGTAGGAGAACACCCGGCCTTGCAGCAGGCGGTCCTCTGACGGCTCGATGCCCGGCACCAGGTTGGACGGGGCCATGGCCACCTGCTCGGTTTCCTGGAAGACATTGGCCGGGTTGCGGTTCAGCACCATCTGCCCGACTTTGCGCTCCGGTACGCCCGGCCAGATCTTGGTGGCGTCCAGCGGGTCGAAATCGAACTTGGCCAGGTCTTCAGGCTTGAGCACCTGCACGTACAGGTCCCACTTGGGGAAATCCCCTTTGTTGATATGGGTGACCAGGTCATGGGTCATGTGGCTGTAGTCACGGCCCTGCACGTCGACGACCTGCTTGGGATCAAGGTTCTTGAGGCCCTGCTGGCTCTTCCAGTGGAACTTGACGTAGTGCACTTCGCCCTTGGCGTTGATCAGCTTGTAGGCGTGCACGCCATTGCCGTCCATTTCCCGGTAGCTGGCCGGGGTGCCCGAGTCGGAATATAGCTCGGTCAGCGTGCGCGTGGACTCTGGCACATGGGAGAAGAAGTCGAAGCGGCGGGAATCGTCATCCAGGTTGGTGCGCGGGTCCGGCTTGAAGGCGTGGACCATGTCCGGGAACTTGATGGCATCGCGGATAAAGAACGTCGGGAAGTTATTGCCCACCAGGTCCCAATTGCCCTCGGCGGTGTAGAACTTGGTGGCGAAACCGCGCGGGTCGCGCAGGGTTTCCGGGGAGTGGTTGCCGTGCACCACAGAGGAAAAACGCACGAACACCGGGGTACTTTCGCCGGCGGCGAAGACCTTGGCCTTACTCAGGTCGCTGAGGTTGTCGGTCACCGTGAAGGTGCCGTGGGCGCCCGTGCCACGGGCATGCACGACGCGCTCGGGGATGCGCTCGCGGTCAAAGCGTTGCAGTTTCTGGATCAACTGCACGTCCTGCAGCAGCACCGGGCCATTGGCGCCGGCGGTCTGCGAGTTCTGGTTGTCGCCAACGGCAGCGCCGTTGTCGCGGGTCAGGTTGGCGGCTTGCACTGACAGCGAAAGCAGGCTGGCGGTCGCGACTACCAGCGCATATCGCGCCGATAGAGGCCGGCGACTCATTGAGTTCTTCATCGAGGTGTCCTCTGGTTTTTTTGATGCACATTCAGTTGTGCTTGCCAGAGGCTAGTGACCCGAGCACCAGAAGATAAATAGAAAAGCCGCACTAACCCGATTGAAAAAATAGTGTGGTAAGCCACTGATTTGGCGAGTATTTCGCGCGCGATTGGTGGCACTTTGCAAACTATTTGCGATTTAATGTGTCGATAAAAACTAACAGTGTTAACGGTTGTGTCAGGCAAGCCCGCTATGACTGACTTACACTGGGTTCCACCCTTCTCATCTGTAACAAGGAATAACCTATGGGCGTGATCAGTGAGTTCAAGGCCTTCGCGGTCAAAGGTAATGTGGTCGATATGGCCGTCGGTATTATCATCGGCGCCGCCTTCGGCAAAATTGTTTCCTCGTTTGTAGGCGACGTGGTGATGCCGCCACTGGGCCTGTTGATCGGCGGCGTGGACTTCGGTGATCTGGCGATAACGCTCAAGGCTGCGCAGGGTGACGTCCCCGCGGTGGTACTGGCCTATGGCAAGTTCATCCAGAGCGTGGTCGACTTCCTGATCGTTGCGTTTGCGATCTTCATGGGCGTAAAGGCGATCAATCGCCTGAAACGTGAAGAGGCCGTGGCACCAAGCCTGCCGCCGACGCCTACCAAGGAAGAGGTCTTGCTGGGCGAGATCCGTGACCTGCTCAAGGCACAGAACGACAAGCCGCTTTGACCGATAAGGGCTGTGTCAGAGGCGCCTGTTGCAGGCGCCTTTTTTATTACCAGTAATTTTCCACTGCCACCTGGCCCGGGCGCCGGCTCAAGCTCAATTGCAGGTCGCGCTGCTTGAGCAACTGGCGAGTGTCATCGACCATCTGCGGGTTGCCGCAAATCAGTACACGGGAATGCTCAGGCGTCAGCTCGACCCCGGCCGCGCGCTCCAACTCGCCGTTTTCGATCAGCGTGGTAATGCGCGCGTTCAAGGCGCCGGGATGCGGCTCGCGGGTCACGATCGGAAGGTAGGTCAGTTTGTGCGCGTACTCGGCGAGGTACTCACGCTCGCCCAGTTCGGCGATCAGCGCCTGATAGGCCAGCTCCTTGGCCTCACGCGCGCTGTACACCAGGATGATCCGCTCGAATTTCTCCCAGACTTCGAAATCCTGCAGGATCGACAAAAACGGCGCCACCCCGGTACCGGTCCCCAACATCCACAAATCACGGCCATCGACAAAACGGTTCAACGTCAGGAAACCCGTGGCCTGGCGCTCGACCATCAGGGTATCGCCCACTCGCAGGCGGCTCAGTTCACTGGTGAATTCCCCGCCAGGCACCACAATCGAGAAGAAATCCAGGTGCTCATCGAACGGCGAAGACACCACGGAATAGGCACGCCACACCGTGCTGCCGTCGGCCTTGGTCACCCCCAGACGTACGAACTGACCCGCCGTGAAGCGGAATCCCGGGTCGCGTGTGGTGCGCAGCGTAAACAGGCTGGGGGTCAGCGATTGCACATCGAGCAAGGTCTGGCGGGTAAATTTCTCAGCACTGGCCGTCATGGGAGGCTCCGTTCTACAGGAGCCCTAGTGTCCCTCAAAGTCGCGCGCGGAAACACCGGTGGTTTGTAGTGGAATCCCATGCGCACGCAAGGGTGGCTATCTAACAGCATCACTAATCAATTGGCTATTAAGCCCTTTCCCGACGTTACAAACGCACCACAACTTGCGCGTGACACAATCTTCAACCCACTAAAAAACCGCAAGAAATTTATTCAGCGCTGGGAATGAGTTGCAATAATCGAATAAAAAATCTCAAGCACCGCCCGTCAATAACCAAATTTTCATCTTGCCTTGCAGGCCATGTCCTACACTCATTTCCTGCGGCGTAGGGAGTCCAGGACGTATCCCCAGTCGCGCAGAACCTCATGGAGATTCACCAATGGTTAACTGGCGTAATTCAAGACTTCCCAAGCTGGAAGGCGAGAGCGAAACCACCAGTCTTTTTGACCTAGCCGTCAATCACACCTACGCACTCGGCTTTCAGTACTGCTCATTTACCATGACTTCGCAACGACCTGACACTCAGGCGAAGCCCATTTGCATCAACAACTATCCGGAGGAATGGAACAAACTGTATAACCAGGCCCGCTTCTTTGAAGTTGATCCGGTCGTTAAACATTGCAAAACTTGTGTATTGCCCCTGGTCTGGGAGGAAAAAACTTTCAAGGATTCCCCCTCCCTCTGGTCCCTGGCCCAGACATGTGGCGTGAACCTGGGCTGGACTCAAGCCGTGCATGATTTCCAGGGCGTGTTCAGCATGCTCACCCTGGGCCGCGGCAAAGGTGCGGTCAGTCCGGAAGAATTGTATGAAAAGGCCGGCCAGGTACTCTGGCTCTGCCATGCGCTCCACACGGTCGTAGCACAGACCTACACCGACACCGCAACGAGCAGCCCTGCGAGCAAACTGACCCCACGGGAAACCGAAATCCTCAAGTGGTCGGCCATGGGCAAGACCGCCGCGGATATCGCCACCATCCTGTGCCTGTCCGAACGCACGGTAGGCTTTCATATTTGCAGTTGCTTCAAGAAGCTGGGCGTCAACAACAAGATTGCCGCCGTGCTCTGCGCTTCGAAAGCGGGGTTGTTTTAAGCGCGACTGAAACTACGCATGTAATCCCCCCTGAAAAAAAGTAACATTTGCGGCAAATGTCTGAGTGCTGAGCGACCCTGCCGGGGTCCTGCCCGCCGTTCACTCAGACCGTTGTGCAGGCCACTGTCCAACGCCCATCGATTACCCAGAGCCTCCCCGCCATGCCCCTGCTCGACACGCCCTTCGCCCAGCTCGATCTGATTCGCCAGCCAGAACAGCATAACGATCCGCTGCAAGCCTTCGACGCGGCCGACGAGTACCTCCTCAGCTACCTGGCCGAACAGCAACCCGGCGCCGCGACCCGCGTTTTGGTACTCAATGACAGCTTCGGCGCCTTGGCCGCCAGCCTTGAAGGCCAGGTGCAAGTGACTTCCAGCGGCGACTCTTTCCTCGCGGCCCAGGGCCTCGGGAAAAACCTGGTGCGCAACGCCAAGGCCTTCGATGCGGTGCCGTTCATCCCCGCCAGCCAGCTGCCAGCGGGGCCCTTCGATCGCGTGCTGATCCGTGTACCCAAGACCCTCGCCTTGCTGGAAGAGCAACTGATCCGCCTGCAGGGTCAACTGGCGCCGGGCGCCGAAGTGATCGCCGGGGCGATGGTCAAGCACCTGCCACGCGCGGCCGGGGAAATGCTTGAGCGTTATATCGGCCCGATGCACGCCTCGCTGGCCGTCAAGAAAGCCCGGCTGTTGATCGCCACCGTTGCGGAGCGTCCGACAGCGGTCTCGCCCTACCCCACCCGCTACACCGTGGATGCCCCGGCGATTGAACTGCTGAACCACGCCAACGTGTTCTGCCGCGAAAGCCTGGACATCGGCACCCGCGCTTTCCTGCCACACCTGCCGAAAAACCTCGGCAGTGCCCGCGTCGCAGACCTGGGCTGCGGCAATGGCGTATTGGCCATCGCCAGCGCACTGCAAAACCCTGACGCGCAGTACACCTTGGTGGACGAGTCCTACATGGCCGTGCAGTCGGCGCTGGAGAACTGGCGCGCCGCCCTCGGCGAGCGCGACGTCAACGTCCGCGCCGGTGATGGCCTCGCTGGCCAGGAACCGCAGTCCCTGGATGTGGTGCTGTGCAACCCGCCGTTTCACCAGCAGCAGGTGGTGGGTGACTTCCTGGCCTGGCGCATGTTCCAGCAGGCGCGCGAGGCACTGGTGGTCGGCGGCGCCCTTTATATAGTCGGCAACCGTCATCTGGGTTACCACAGCAAGTTGGCGCGGCTGTTCCGGGGTGTCGAGCAAGTGGCTGCGACCCCGAAATTCGTGATCCTCAAGGCGCGCAAATAAAAAAACCCTGCCGATCTCGCGATGGGCAGGGTTGAAAGCCGGGCCGCAAGGCCCGGATCGGGATGTCAGTGGGTGGTCAGGCCCGCCGCATTCATGAACATGCGCATCAGGCTGGCCACGACAAACAGGGCCAGCACGCTGCCGGTCCAGATCATCGCCAACCAACCCAGGCGCCGCCACAGCGGCTGTTTCTCGGCCTGTTCAATCTCGTGCAACGAAGGCTTGCCGGACATTAAACGCCCCTCCTAGTGATAACCGTCTTCGTGGGTGACCTTGCCGCGGAACACGTAGTAGCTCCAGAAGGTGTAGCCCAGGATGAACGGGATGATGAACAACGTGCCGACCAGCATGAAGCCCTGGCTCTGCGGCGGTGCGGCGGCATCCCAGATCGAGACCGACGGCGGGATGATGTTCGGCCACAGGCTGATCCCCAGGCCGCTGTAGCCGAGGAAGATCAGCACCAGCGTGAGCAGGAACGGCGTGTAGTGCGCATTACGCGCCACCGCACGGATCAGGCCGTACATGGTCACCAACACCAGGATCGGCACCGGCAGGAACCAGAACAGGTTCGGCAGGGTGAACCAGCGCGAAGCGATTTCCGGGTGCGCCAGCGGCGTCCACAGGCTGACGATACCGATCACCGCCAGCACCACGAACGCCAGCGGCCGCGCCAGGTTGTGCATCTGCTCCTGCAACTTGCCTTCGGTCTTCATGATCAGCCAGGTGCAGCCGAGCAAGGCATAGGCCACGATCAGCGCCACACCGCAGAACATCGTGAACGGTGTCAGCCAGTCCAGCGAGCCGCCGGCAAACTGGCGATCCACCACCGGGATGCCGTCGATAAAGGCGCCCAGCGCCACGCCCTGGAAGAACGTCGCGGCCAGCGAGCCACCGATGAAGGCCTTGTCCCACAGGTGACGCTTGTGGTCCTTGGCCTTGAAGCGGAACTCGAAGGCCACGCCCCGGAATATCAGCCCGATCAGCATCAGGATCAGCGGCAGGTACAACGCGGAGAGCACCACCGAATAGGCCAGCGGGAACGCGCCGAACAACGCCGCGCCGCCAAGTACCAGCCAGGTTTCATTGCCGTCCCAGACCGGGGCCACGGTGTTCATCATCACGTCACGGTCGACTTTGCCGGGGATAAACGGAAAGAGAATGCCGATACCCAGGTCGAAGCCGTCCATGACCACGTACATCATGATGCCGAAAATGATGATCACGGCCCAGATCAGCGGAAGATCAATACCCATCTCAATTCCCCTTGTGCTGGATGTGGGCGTGGTCGTCATCGCTGCCATCATCGGCGGCAGACAACGGACGGGCCGGTGTGCGTTTCTGGCCAGGACCACCGTGGGTCGGCTCGGTGCCTTCGTGGGTCACAGGGCCCTTGCGCACCAGGCGCATCATGTAGCCCAGGCCCGCGCCGAACAGCGCGAAATACACCACCACGAACAACACCAGGGTAATGGTCATCTGCGCCAGGCTATGCCCGGAGGACGCATCCGCCGTGCGCATCAAGCCGTAGACGACCCACGGCTGACGGCCGATTTCGGTGGTGAACCAACCGGCGAGAATCGCGATCAGCCCGGACGGGCCCATCCACAGCGCCAGGTACAGGAACGGCTTGGACGTGTACATCTTGTCGCCACGGCGCAGCCACAGGCTGAACAGCCCGGTGAAGATCATCAGGAAGCCCAGGCCGACCATGACCCGGAACGACCAGAACACAATGGTCGAATTGGGGCGATCCTCAGGCGGAAACTCCTTGAGCGCCGGTACCTGCTTATCCAGGGAGTGGGTCAGGATCAGGCTGCCCAGATAGGGAATCTCGACCGCGTACTTGGTTTTCTCGGCCTTCATGTCCGGCCAGCCGAACAGGATCAGCGGCGTCGGTTCGTTGCCGATATTCTCCCAGTGGCCTTCAATCGCAGCGATTTTCGCCGGTTGATGCTTGAGGGTATTGAGGCCATGGAAGTCACCGATCACTGCCTGGATCGGCGCGACGATCAGCGCCATCCACATCGCCATCGACAACATGGTGCGGATCGCCGGGTTGTCCTTGCCGCGCAGCAAATGCCAGGCCGCCGAGGAGCCGACGAAGAACGCCGTGGCCACGAAGGCCGCCGTGGCCATGTGCATCAGGCGGTAGGGGAAGGACGGGTTGAAGATCACCGCCAGCCAATCGGTGGGGATCACGCGGCCGTCGATGATTTCAAAGCCCTGCGGCGTCTGCATCCAGCTGTTGGAGGCGAGAATCCAGAACGTCGAGATCAATGTACCGACAGCCACCATCACCGTGGAGAAAAAGTGCAGCTTGCGCCCCACCTTGTTCCAGCCGAACAGCATCACGCCGAGGAAACCGGCTTCGAGGAAGAACGCCGTGAGCACTTCATACGTCAGCAGCGGGCCGGTGACGGCGCCGGCGAAGTCCGAGAAACGGCTCCAGTTGGTGCCGAACTGGTAGGCCATCACCAGGCCGGAGACCACGCCCATGCCGAAGTTGACGGCAAAGATCTTCGACCAGAAATGGTAGAGGTCACGGTAGGTGTCGTTATGGGTCTTGAGCCACAAGCCTTCCAGCACCGCAAGGTAACTGGCCAGGCCGATGGTGATCGCCGGGAACAGGATGTGGAACGAGATGGTGAATGCGAATTGAATTCGGGCGAGATCTAGCGCCTCCAAACCGAACATAAGTCTTCCTCTGTCAGGTAATACCGGCTGCTGGCGGGAGCCTGCACCCACTGCCCCCACGGATATGGAGTCTGGCGAATTTCAATTCGTTTCTTTTTTTAACCAACCACGCAGGGAATCTGGCCTTGCGGCCGCCAGACCGATGCCCGGGCGGACATTGATCTGGATCAAGCATTGCTGAAAGAGTAGTCCCATTTTGAGGATTGAACTGTGTGGTCTTTTGCCGCGTGACAGACTGCCTCAGCGCAGTTCCTGCAACCATCTGTTACAACTTGATGATAATCTCGGCCCTCCCCCGGCCCTGACCAGAATTCCCGATGCCTAGTGAACCCGCGTTGCTGTTGCGTCACCACCGCCCTTTCATCGCGTTCTGGCTGGCACGGATCTTTACCGCCAGCGGTTTTCAGATGCTCACCGTGGCCATCGGCTGGAACCTCTACCAGCTGACCGGCAATGTGCTGGACCTGGGCCTGGTCGGGCTGGTCGAGTTCGTACCGCGCGTGCTGTTCATGCTGCACACCGGGCATGTGGCCGACCGCTATGAGCGGCGCAAGGTCGCCGCCATCTGCCAGACCGTGCAGGCGTTGATCGCCCTGTCCCTGGCCATCGGTGGCCTGACCGGCAACGTGACCCGCGAGATGATCTTTATCCTCGCCTTCCTGCTCGGCGCCGCGCGCTCCTTTGAAATGCCCACCACCCAGGCTCTGCTGCCGAGCATCGTGCCCAGCGCACTGTTCCCGCGCGCCGTAGCCTCGTCGCAATCGGCCCAGCAACTGGCGACCATCGTCGCACCGGCCCTCGGCGGTTTGCTCTACGCGTTTGGCAGTGTGTGGGTGTATGGCCCTACCGTGGCGCTGTACCTGATTGCCTGTGTGCTGACCCTCAACCTGCCCGCCCGCCAGACCCCGCTCAACAAGGGCAAGGCCACCCTCGATTCGCTGCTGGCCGGCATCCGTTTTATCCGCAGCCGCCCGGACATTCTCGGGGCGATTTCCCTGGACCTGTTTGCCGTGCTGCTGGGCGGCGCCACCGCGTTGCTGCCGGTGTTCGCCAAGGACATCCTGCTGACCGGCGCCTGGGGCCTGGGCCTGCTGCGCTCGGCACCAGCAGTAGGCGCGCTGTTGATGTCGCTGTGGCTGGCACGGTTTTCGGTGGATCGGCATGTGGGCCGCGTGATGTTCACTGCCGTCGGCGTATTCGGCGTGGCGACCATCGCGTTCGGCCTGTCCACTTCGTTCTGGTTCTCGCTGGCAGTGCTGGTGGTCCTGGGCGCGGCGGACATGATCAGCATGGTGATCCGCGCCTCCTTCGTGCAGCTGGAAACCCCGGATGAAATGCGCGGTCGCGTGAGTGCCGTCAACGGCCTGTTCATCGGCGCATCGAATCAACTGGGCGAGTTCGAATCGGGCATCACCGCCCACTGGTTCGGCACCGTGCCCGCCGTGGTCATGGGCGGGATCGGAACGCTGGTGGTGACGGGGACCTGGATCAAACTGTTCCCGACCCTGGCCAACCGCGACCGCATGCATGTGCCGGTGGAGGAAACCAAGCCATAAGCCGGTTGAAAAACCGTCAATGTCGGCGCTGGCTTGCCTGCGATGGCGGTGTCTCAGCCACTATATGAAGGGCTGACAGATAGCTATCGCAGGCAAACCAGCTCCCACATTTTGCTCTTCTGTGGTCCGAAGACCGGGTTACAGCACCTTGTCCAACGTGATGGGAAACTCGCGCACTCGCTTGCCGGTGGCATGGTAGATCGCATTCGCGACCGCCGCCGCCACGCCGACAATGCCGATCTCACCGACGCCTTTGGAACCCAGCGCGTTGACGATCTCGTCGTGTTCTTCGACGAATATCACGTCAATCTCGCCAATATCGGCATTCACCGGAATATGGTATTCGGCCAGGCTGTGGTTCATGTAGCGCCCCAGTTGATGGTCGACCTGGGTTTCTTCATGCAGGGCCATGCCGATGCCCCATACCACGCCCCCGAGTATCTGGCTGCGCGCCATTTTTGGATTGACCACGCGCCCGGCCGCAATCGCACTGACCACGCGGCTGACCTTGATAGTGCCGAGGTCTTCATCCACGCGCACCTCGACGAACACCGCCGAATGCGTGGCAGTGCTGTAGCCCTCACGTTTTTTGTCCGGCTCACTGTCGACCTGGGCTTCCAACGCTGCTTCGCCACTGTCCTTGACCAACTGCGCCAACGACACGCTCACGTCACCGGCGTGCAGTTGACCGTCTTCAAACCGCACGGACTGTGCCTGCGTGAATACCGGGTAGGTCTGCCGGGCGATGGCCAGCAACTGGGCATTCAAGGCTTCGCACGCTTGCTGCACCGCAGTGCCCACCGAGGACACGGTAAACGAGCCGCCCTGCAACGGCGCCGTCGGCAATGAAGAATCACCGAGCAGAAAACGCACGTCGTCCATCGCCACGCCGCTGGCCTGCGCCGCGATCTGGGTCATGACCGTATACGTACCCGTGCCGATATCAGTGGTGGCGCTGCTGACCGTCAGCTTGCCCTCGGCATCGAGGCGGGCCTTGGCGCTGGCCTTCATCTGCAGGGCCTCCCACACGCCACCGGCCATGCCCCAGCCGATCAACTGGCGGCCATCGCGCATGCTGCGCGGTTCCGGGTTGCGCTGGTTCCAGCCAAAACGCTCGGCGCCATCACGGTAACATTCGCGCAGGGCTTTGCTTGACCAGGGCTTGTCGTCGTTCTGATTGCGCTCGGCGTAGTTGATCAGCCGCAGCTTCACCGGGTCCATGCCCAAGGCGCATGCCAGTTCGTCCATGGCGCACTCCAGGCCGATCACGCCCAGAGCCGCGCCAGGTGCGCGCATGTCCAGCGGGGTGAATACGTCCAGTGGCACCAACTGGTAGGTCAATTGCACGTTGTCGCAGTGATAAAGCATGCCGCTCCACTCCACCACGTGCTCGCTGAAGTCTTCGAAACGTGAGGTCTGGCCAATCGCCGTATGCCCCAGCGCCATCAGGCGGCCATCTGCCGCCGCGCCCATCTGCAAACGCTGCAAGGTGCGTGGGCGGTAGCCGAAGGTGAACATTTGCTGACGCGTCAGCGTGACGCGCACCGAGCGCTTGAGCGCCAGGGACGCCATCACCGCCAGCGGCAACTGGTACTGCGGGCGCAGGCCGGATCCAAAGGCACCACCGACGAACGCGGCAAAGATGCGCACTTGGCTCTTGTCCAGGCCGAAGACTTTTTGCACATAGGCCTGGCAGTTCTGCGGGCCCTGGGTCTTGTCGTGGATATGCAGGGTGCCGTCCGGCTGATACAGCACGGTGCTGGCGTGCGGCTCCATCGGATTGTGGTGTTCGATGGGGGTGCTGTAGTGCAGGTCAAGGCTCACGGCGGCGCCGGTCCATTCGGCCTGGAAATTACCGCGTGGCTTGGGCGGGGTTTGCGGTGACGGGTGGGCCTGCTCCTGCTGGGCCACCAAGTCGGTTTCGAAGGTTTCGCTGGCGTACTCGATCTGCACCAGCGAGCCGGCATGCCGCGCCAGTTCGAGGTTGTCGGCGATCACCAGGGCCAGCGGCTGGCCGCTGTAGAGCACACGGTCGTTGTACAGCGGACGAAACGGCGAGCCATCGGCGGCATCATCGTCGGCGAAGGCATCGTCATAGCTGGCGAGTCTGGGCCGGTTGCGGTGATCGAGCACCATGACCACGCCCGGCAACGCCAAGGCTTTGGAAGCGTCGATGTTGACTACGCGTCCTTTGGCGATGGTGCTGGAGACCACACTGCCATTCAGCAGGCCAGCCTCGGGGAACTCGCCGGCATAGCGCGCCTGGCCGGTGACCTTGAGCAGACCGTCGACACGGTCCAGGGGTTTGCCGAGAGCGGTCATGGGCGTTCTCCGGCGACGGCGGCGTCGCTCAGGGCGCGGATGATTGCACGGCGCGCCAATTTGATCTTGAAGCCGTTGTGTTCCAACGGCTCGGCGTCTTGCAGCAGGGCATCGGCGGCGTTGCTGAAGGTTTCGCGGCTGACCGCCTGGCCGATCAACGCAGCTTCCACCGCGCGATCCCGCCACGGTTTATGGGCCACACCGCCGAGGGCCAGGCGCGCGTCGACGATCCGGTCACCGTCCAACTCCAGGGCTGCGGCGACCGAGACCAGCGCGAAAGCGTAGGACGCACGGTCGCGGATTTTCAGGTAGTGACTGTGACGCGCCAGGTGGTCGGCGGGCAGCTCAATGGCGGTGATCAGTTCATCATCGGCCAATTGGTTATCACGCTGCGGCGCATCGCCGGGCAGGCGGTGGAAGTCGGCAAACTCGATGACCCGCGCGCCGCCACGCCCCTCCACATGCACCCGTGCCTCCAATGCCGCAAGGGCCACGCACATGTCCGACGGGTGGGTGGCGACGCACTGGTCGCTGGCGCCGAGGATCGCATGGATACGGTTCAAGCCGGTGCGCGCCGGGCAACCGCTGCCGGGCTCGCGCTTGTTGCAGGGCACGGCGGCGTCATAGAAGTAATAGCACCGGGTGCGCTGCAGCAGGTTGCCGCCAGTGCTGGCCATATTGCGCAATTGCGGTGAGGCACCGGCGAGGATCGCCTGCGACAGCAACGGGTAGCGCGCCTCGACCAGCGGGTGCCAGGCCAGGTCGGCGTTGCTGACCAGCGCGCCGATGCGCAGGCCGCCCTCGGCGGTTTCTTCAACACCCTGCAACGGCAGGCCGGTGATGTCGATCAGGTGCTCGGGGCGCGTGAGGTTTTCTTTCATCAAGTCCAGCAGGTTGGTGCCGCCGGCGATAAAGCGCGATGCGGCGCTGCTCAGGTGCACGGCCTCGTGCACATCCGCAGGCTTGCTGTAATGGAAGGGGTTCATGACTGATCTCCCCCGGCGCGGCAGCGGGGCAACGCGTCTTCGATGGCATCGCGAATATTGGTGTAGGCGCCGCAACGGCACAGGTTGCCGCTCATCAGTTCCTGGATCTGCGCGGTGTCGTGGGCACGGCCTTCATTGGCCAGGCCGACAGCGGAACAGATCTGGCCAGGGGTGCAGTAGCCGCACTGGAAGGCATCGTGCTGGATGAACGCTTGCTGCATCGGGTGGAGCTGGTCGCCGTCGGCCAGGCCTTCGATAGTGGTCAGCTCGGCGCCGTCGCACATCACCGCCAGGGTCAGGCAGGCGTTTACGCGTTTGCCGTCGCGCAACACGGTGCAGGCGCCGCATTGGCCGTGGTCGCAACCCTTTTTGCTGCCGACCAGATCCAGTTGCTCACGCAACAGGTCGAGCAAGGTGGTCCAGGGCAACACGTCCAGCTGGCGGTCCTGGCCATTGAGGCTCAGGCGTATGGAGTGGCTGGCGAACGGTTGGGCCGCCGCGCCATTGGGGGTCGCGCTCATAAACACCTCACGGGTTGGTATACATCCGCGGCGTTCAGGAAAGTCGCCGTCTCAGGGGTACGACTTCCCGGGGTATTGAGCGTTCAAGGCAATTGATAGGTGGCGATCAGCGAATGCTGAGGGTGGTAACCAGTTGGTTGCGCGGCGGATTGATCGACGTGTTGCTGTACTGGAAGGTGCCACCCGCGCTGATATTCAGCTGGAATGCATAGATGTAGCCCATCACCGTGCCCGCGCCGCTGCACGCCTGGCTGATGGAGCCCACCTGGCAGATCGGGGTGCTGCTGCCGGAAACCGGCGCACCATCGAAGAACGCCTGGGAGCTGTTGCCCAAGCCGACTTCCATCACGTACACCAGCGTTTGCCCACGGTGCGTGCACATCTGGGTGCTGGCCGCGCGTTCAGGGATGGTTTCAGTGCAACCTTCCGACTGCACCTTGAACACCCGCACCTCGCTCAACGCCGGTGCAGTCGCGCCCCACGCCGGTGCCGCACTGAGCCAAAGGCCGATTATGGCGAACAGAGCTAGACTGCTGGCGTTGGCTTTTTTCATGCTGGCGATGACCCTGGATTAAACGTCGGCGCAGTATGCCTCAAGGCCACGCTTCAGAATACGCAGCCTATACGCCACACGGCCTCGGCTGCTGGTATGATGCGCCGCTTTTTCCGATCCTCTCTGGAACCACAGGCGCTTGGCGCAGTTTGTGCTTTGACTTAGAGGTCAACAAATCACGACGCAAAATAGCGTCACAGGGAGCAGGCATGCTGGAAAAGCTGTTTCAACTCAAGGCACACAACACCAACGTGCGCACCGAGATCCTCGCGGGCATCACGACATTCCTGGCCATGGCCTACATCCTGTTCGTCAACCCGAGCATCCTCGGCGAGACCGGCATGGACAAGGGCGCAGTATTTGTCGCGACCTGCCTGGCGGCGGCCATCGGTTCGACCGTGATGGGCCTGATCGCCAACTACCCGATCGCACTGGCGCCGGGCATGGGCCTCAATGCCTTCTTTACCTACACCGTGGTCCTGCACATGGGCCATACCTGGCAGGTTGCGCTGGGCGCGGTGTTCATCTCGGCGGTGCTGTTCTTCCTGCTGTCGATCTTCCGTATCCGTGAGTGGATCATCAACAGCATCCCGCTGCCCCTGCGCTCGGCAATTGCCGCCGGTATCGGCCTGTTCCTGGCGCTGATCGCCCTGCACAACGCCGGCATCGTGGTCAGCAACCCGGCCACCATGGTCGGCCTGGGCGACCTCAAGCAACCGGCGCCGATCCTCGCCACCCTCGGTTTCGCGCTGATCGTGGCGCTGGAAGCCCTGGCCGTGCGCGGTGCAGTGCTGATCGGCATCCTGGCGGTGACCATCGTGTCCATCGTCATGGGCTTCACTCCGTTCGGCGGCGTGACCTCGATGCCGCCGTCGCTGGCCCCGACTTTCCTGCAGCTGGATATCAAAGGTGCATTGGACATCGGCCTGGTCAGCGTGATCTTCGCCTTCCTGTTCGTCGACCTGTTCGACAACTCCGGCACCCTGATCGGCGTCGCCAAGCGCGCCGGCCTGATGGGCAAGGACGGCCACATGCCGAAGATGGGCCGCGCCCTGATCGCCGACAGCACCGCCGCCATGGCCGGTTCGCTTTTGGGCACGTCGACCACCACCAGCTACATCGAATCCGCCGCCGGCGTGAGTGCCGGTGGCCGTACCGGTCTGACGGCGATCGTGGTTGCGATCCTGTTCCTGCTGGCGCTGTTCTTCTCGCCACTGGCGGCCAGCGTTCCCGCGTTCGCCACCGCGCCGGCACTGCTGTTCGTCGCCGTGCTGATGACCTCGGGCCTGGCCGAAATCGACTGGGATGACATTACCGTTGCAGCGCCGGTGGTGATCACCGCCCTGGCGATGCCCTTCACTTACTCCATCGCCAACGGCATCGCCTTCGGTTTCATCGCCTGGACCGCCATCAAGCTGCTTTCGGGCCGCTACCGTGAGCTGAACCCGGCACTGGTGATTCTGTCGATTCTGTTTGTGATCAAGCTGGGCTGGTTCAACGCATGACTTTTGACGCCGCACGCTACACCGCTCAACTGCAAGACAAGGTCACGCGCTTGCGTGACCTGCTGGCCCCGTTCGACGCACCCGAGCCACAGGTCTTCGATTCGCCGCTGCAGCACTTTCGCCTGCGCGCGGAGTTCCGCCTGTGGCGCGAAGGCGGTGAACGCCACTACGCGATGTTCTCCCAGGACGACAAACGCACGCCGATCCTGATCGAAGAATTCCCCATCGCCAGCCAGCGCATCAACCAGTTGATGCCGCAGCTCAAGGCCGCCTGGCAAGCCAGTGCTGCGCTGAGCCACAAGCTGTTCCAGGTGGAGTTCCTCACCACCTTGGCCGGCGACGCAATGATCACGCTGTGCTACCACCGCCCGCTGGACGAGCATTGGCACACCGCCGCGAACCAGCTGGCTGCCGACTTGAACGTGAGCATCATCGGCCGTTCGAAAGGCAAGCGCGACGTGATCGGCCATGACTACGTGGTGGAAAAGCTCGAGGTCGGCGGTCGCACGTTCAGCTACCGCCAGCCTGAAGGCGCGTTCACCCAGCCCAACGGCACGGTGAACCAGAAGATGCTCAACTGGGCGTACGAAGCCCTGGGCGATCGCCCGGATGATTTGCTCGAGTTGTATTGCGGCAACGGCAATTTCACCCTGCCCCTGGCAACCCGCGTGCGCAAAGTGCTGGCCACCGAAATCAGCAAGACCTCGGTGAATGCCGCGCTGAGCAACCTTGATGAAAACGCGGTGGATAACGTCACGCTGGTGCGCCTGTCTGCCGAGGAACTCACCGAGGCGCTCAACGAAGTGCGCCCGTTCCGTCGCCTGCACGGCATCGACCTGAAGAGCTACGAATTCGGCAGCGTGTTCGTCGACCCGCCCCGTGCCGGCATGGACCCGGACACCTGCGAACTGACCCGGCGTTTCGACAACATCCTGTACATCTCCTGCAACCCGGAGACCCTGGCGGCGAACATCGCGCAACTGCATGACACCCACCGCATCACCAAGTGCGCCCTGTTTGACCAGTTTCCGTGGACGCACCATATGGAATCCGGCGTGCTGCTGACCCGCCGATAAGGTGGCAGGACAGCGTAAATCGCCTGTGGGGGTTGGTTTGCCTATGGGGGGTGTCAGTTGATAGATGTGCTGACTGAACCACCGCCATCGCGGGCAAGCCCGCTCCCACAGGGGCATGCATTTCAAGGCAAAGGTGGGGGCTGGCTTGCCTGCGATGGCGGGGTGTCAGTTGGTATATGGGTTGGCTGAACTACCGCCTTCGCTGCCTCGCTCTGGCTCGAGAGCTCCCACAACCGAGCAGCAGGTTCGAGCTGCATGCAATCGCACAGCGCACACATATCCCCTGTGGGAGCTGGCTTGCCTGCGAAGGCGGAGGGTCAGTCGGTATATCTGTTGACTGACACAACGCCTTCGCGAGCAAGCCCGCTCCCACAGGGGCATGCATTTCAAGGCAAAGGTGGGGGCTGGCTTGACTGCGATGACTCAGGGTCAGTTGGTATATGGGTTGGCTGAGCCACCGCCATCGCTGCCTCGCTCTGGCTCGAGAGTTCCCACATCCGAGCAGCAGGTTCGAGCTGCATGCAACAGCACAGCGCACACATATCCCCTGTGGGAGCTGGCTTGCCTGCGAAGGCGGGGTGTCAGTCGGTATATGTGTTGAATGACACAACGCTTTCGCGAGCAAGCCCGCTCCCACAGGGGCATGCATTTCAAGGCAAAGGTGGGGGCTGGAAATACCCTGCCAACGCCTGCAAGTCCTGCTCGTTGAGCAACCCTGCGTAATACTTCAATTGAATCCGCGCCAGCAGATACGCATGCCGTGCGTTCGCCAGGTCGCGGCGGGCGGTGTAAAGCTGTTGTTCGGCGTCGAGCACGTCGAGGTTGACGCGCTCGCCGCCGCTGACGCTTTTTTGGGTCGCGGTGACCAAGGCGGTGGCGGAGCTGACGGCCATTTCGTAGGCACGCACTTTCGCCGCGCCGCTGGTGTTGAGGTTGAATTGCTTGCGCAGCTCCACCAGGGTCGCCGAGGTTTGCGCATCCAGTTCGTATTGGGCCTGGGACAGTTGGTGCGCCGCCTGGCGGGTGGACGCCGACACGCCGCCACCGGCGAACAGCGGCAGGCTGACCTGGATGCCGACACTGTTGGTGTCGTACTTCTGGTTGTAGCTGCTTTCGGAGTCGGAGCTGGTCTGGCGGCTGCTGGCGTAGAGGCTGACCTTGGGCATGTGGCCGGCGCGTTTACGCTCCACTTCATATTCGGCAACGTCCAACGCGTGGTGCTGGGACTTCAGCTCCGGGTTGTTGGCCATCGCCAGTTCGCGCCAGGTGTCGAAACGGTTGGGCTCCAGCGGCGGAATCGCGAACTGGCGAGCCAGTGGTGCCAGTTCTTCGATCTGCAACGGTTGGCCGACGATGGCTTCCAGCTCCCGCAGGGCACTGTCCTGGGTGTCCAGCGCCTCGATTTCCTCGGCCTGGGCCAGGCTCAGGCGGGCCTGGGTTTCCAGCACGTCGGTGCGCGTGCCTTCCCCGCCCTTGAGCAGGCGATCATTGAGTTGCAGGCGTTCGGCAAACGCGCGTTTCTGTGCGCGGCTCAGCTCGATACGCTCCTGGGCCAGCAACGCCTGGCTGTAGGCACTGAGTACGCGCACCGCGAGTTCCTGGCTCTTGCCGCGAAACCGTTCATCGGCCATCAGCGCCTGGGCAGTGCCCTGGCGAAAGCGCGCATAGGCTTCGTAATCCAGCAGCGGTTGCTGCAAGGTCAGGGTCGACGCATAGCTGCGGTAATCGCGGTCGCTGGTGACATTGCCCACGGCGGTGCTCTGGGTCACTTCGGATTCATTGCGCGAATTGTTATAGCTCCAGGACAGGTTCGGCAGCAGCCCGGCGCGGCTGATCGCACGATTCTCCTCGCCGGCCTCGCGCTCCTGGATCGCGGCCTGGAAGGTCGGGTCATTGCGCAGGGCCAAGTCGTACGCATCCAACAAACCCAGGGCCTGCGCCGCCGGTGCGCAACTGAAACACAGGGTGAACAACAACGCCTTCATTCTTCCACCAGGGCCATGTGGGTGCGATCCAGCAACGGTTTGAACAGGTAGTTGAGCATCGAACGTTCACCGGTCTTGACGAAGGTTTCCACCGGCATGCCGGGGCGGATCTGCACGCCGTCCAGTTGCTGCATGCCGGCCGCGCTGACCTGCGCGCGCAGCGTGTAGTAAGGCTCGTCGGTGCGCTCATCGACCTGGCGATCCGCCGACACCAGCGTGACCTCGCCGGCCACCCGTGGCGTGGTGGATTGGTTGAAGGCCGAGAACATCAACTCCACCGGCAAGCCGGGGTGCACCTTGTCGACCATCTGCACCGGCACTCGCGCCTCCACCAGCAGCGGCTCGCCCTGGGGCACGATGTCCATCAATGCCTGGCCAGGCTTGATCACCCCGCCTTCGGTAAACACATCCAGGCCGACCACTACACCGCTCGCGGGCGCACGCACCAGGCTGTTGGCCAGCTCAAACTCGGCCGAGGCCAGGCGATTGCGCAGGTCATCACTGCGAGTACGGGTATCGGCCAATTGGCCGCGCAGGTCTTTCTGGAAGTCTTCACCGAGCTGGCGGATGCGCAGTCGCAGCTCCAGGACCTGGCGCTGCAATTGGCCAATACGGCCGTAGTCCTCGGCGATGGTGCCGTCGATCTGGGCATACAGGCGCTCGCTGTCGAGCAGGCGATTGCGCGGGATGTAACCGTCGCGCGCCAACTCGCGCAGGCCCTGCAGTTGCTCGCTCAGCGTTGCACGTTGCTGGACCTTGCTGGCCTGCGAGTCGCGCGTGCCACGTAGCTGCGCCTCGATCCCGGCGATGGTTTCGCGCAGGCCTTGCTGCTCGGTCGCCAGCGCCTGGGCGCGACTGCTGAACAGCTGGCGTTGCAGGTCCAGGGTGTTGGCAGCCTCGGGATCGTCAAGCAGCTCGGGGCCAAAGGTGACCGCCGCCAACCCTTCGCTTTCCGCACTCAAGCGCGCTTCGCTGGCCAGGGACGCAAGGTACTGGCTGCGCAGGGACTGCATCTGCCCACGCAACGGGGTTTCCTTCAAACGCAGCAGCACCTGGCCGGCGTTGACCACGTCACCGTCGCGCACTTCGATGCGCTCGACGATACCGCCCGCCGGATGCTGCACCGTCTTGCGATGACCCGAGACCATGACCTTGCCCGGCACCGCCACGCCCTTGTCCAACGGCGCCAATGCCGCCCAACCGAGGAAGCCGGCGAAGCCACCCAGCACCAGCCACCAGCCCAGGCGCGAGTATTTTTTGTCATCCAGCGCCAGCACATTGTTCGGCTGATCACTGACCAACACCGGTTTACTGCTGCTCATGCCTGTTTTCCTTCACCGAGGCGGTAACTCATGCTCATGGTCGACACCGGCTTGGGCGCCGCAGGTTTCTGCCGCGCTTCCAGCACCCGCGCCGTCGGGCCAAAGGCTTGCAACTGGCCGTCCTTGAGGATCAGCAACTGGTCGGTCAGCGTCAGCACGTTGGGTTTGTGGGTAATCAGGATCAGCGTGCGGCGCTGCTGCTTGAGCTGGGTGATCGCCTGCAGCAGGGCCTGCTCGCCCACCTCGTCGAGATTGGCGTTGGGCTCATCCAGCACGATCAGCGCGGGCAAGCCGTACAGCGCGCGGGCCAGGGCCACTCGCTGTTTCTGGCCACCGGACAGGCCGGCACCGCCCTCCCCCAGTGGGGTGTCGTAGCCCTGGGGCAGTTGCAGGATCAAGTCATGCACGCCCGCCATTTGTGCGGCGGCGAGGACTTTGTCGGCGTCCACCGCCTCAAAACGCGCGATGTTTTGCGCGATGCTGCCAGCGAACAGCTGGATGTCCTGGGGCAGGTAACCGATGTGCGGCCCCAGTTGCTGCTTGTCCCAGTGACTCAGGTCGGCGCCGTCCAGCCGCACCTTGCCGGCCAGCGGCGCCCAGGCCCCCACCAGCACCCGCGCCAGGGTGGACTTGCCGCACCCCGACGGGCCGATCACGCCGAGCACTTCGCCTGCCGGCAGGTTGAAGCCGAGGTTGGCCAGCGCCGGGCGCCGACTGCCTGGAGCGCAGGCGCTGATCTGCTCGACACTCAGTTGCCCCTTGGGCACCGGCAAGCTCATGCGCTCGGGGCGCGCCGGGTTGGCCTCAAGCATCTGCGACAGGCGCTCGTAGGCCAGGCGCGCCGAGCCCCATTGCTTCCAGACGCCAATCAGTTGGTCGATGGGACTCAGCACGCGGCCCATCAGGATCGACCCGGCAATCATCATTCCCGGCGTGATCTCGCCCTGCACCGCCAGCAACGCGCCGAGGCCCAGCACCAGCGACTGCAACGCCAGGCGTACGCCCTTGGACCAGGCCGTGACGGCCGCGGTCTTTTCACTGGCCAGGTTCTGCTGCGCAAGAAACGCCTGGTGCTGGTGGAACCAACGCCCGCGCAATGTGGCGAGCATGCCCATGGCCTCGATGGTGTCGGCATTGCGCAGGTTCGCCGTGGCCTGCTGGCTGGCGCTGATCGACAGTTGGCTGGCCAGGGCCATCGGCGCCTGGCTGACGCGGTGGTTGAGCCAGGCCAGCGCGATCAGCATCACCGCGCCGCCCAGGGCCAGCAGGCCGAGCCAGGGGTGGAACAGGAAAATCACCAGCAGGTACACCGGAAACCACGGCGCATCGAAAAACGCGAACAGCGCCTGGCCAGTGGCGAACTGGCGCAGGGTGGTCAGGTCATGCAGCGCCTGCCCCGCCGCCTGGGTGCCGCCCTTGAGTTGCGCTTCGAACGCGGCGTCGTACACCCGCTGGTTCAGGCGCATGTCCATCTGCGTGCCGAGGCGGATCACCACCTGGCTACGCACCCACTCCAATGCGCCCATCAGGCCGAACAGGCCGAGGATCATCAGCGTCAGCATGAGCAGGGTCATCTGATTGCCCGAGGCCAGCACCCGGTCGTACACCTGCAGCATGTACAGCGCCGGGGCCAGCATCAGCAGGTTGATCACCGCCGAGAACAGGCCGATGTTGAAGAAGCCACTTTTATAAGCCGCGAGGGCGGCCAGGGTTTCGTTGCCGGCGTGGCGCATCTGGGGATTCTCAAAGGGTTGAGCGGGCAGCGTCGTTGCGTTGACAGGCCATGCGACGCTGCGCAGAATTCGGCACCGCCGTCGCTTGAAGAGTTAGAAGGCTTGGCGACAGCGGTGTAATGCGGCGAATGGGAGAGCGATCTTCCATTCGCTTTTTTCATGGCATCAGGCTGCCAGGGCGAAGTCCTGAGGCACATCCTGGACGCCCACCAGCGCCACATCGGCAGCGGCGACCGACGCCGAGTCGACATGAGCAACACCGGCTGCCGCCAGTTGATCGAAGGTGGAGTTGACCGACAGGCTTGGGTCGATGTCCTTGAGCAGGGAGTCGATCGCCGAGGCCAGTGCCGTGCTGTCGCCGCTCATCAGGCCGTAGATGATCTGGTGCACCTGGCCGTCACGGCCCTCGGACTGCAGGCTCGACAGGCCCAGGTTGGTGAAGCTGACTTCCTGCTCGGTGAGGGTGTAGCCACCGCTGCTGGCGCCGCCCGTCAGGATAGTGCCCAGGTTCAGGGAGTCGATCGACCCCCACAGGGTGTGCGACGGCGGGTTGAACAAGGTGTAGTGCAGGTCACCGTTGGCGACCACCGCCGCGTTGCTGACCGTGCTCGACACACCATATTGGGTGCCGTCGAACGGGCCAGGATTGAAACCACCGGTGTTCGAACCTTCTTTGACCGAACCTTCGCGGTGGTTCAAGTCACCAAAGTAAGCGGACCAGTCGCTCAGGTACTCGGCAACCGTGTTGGCGGCATAGGTCGTGCTGTATGAAATAGAAATGCTCATGCAAAACTCCAAGTCATGGGGTGGTATCTCCACAGCAAGCCAGTGCCTGCTGTGGTTTTGCCCGTCACTGGGCAAAATCGGTCAGAACTGGTATTCAACGGTGCCCTGCAACGTGCGCCCACGCCCGAGGGTAAAGGCCAACACGTCGCCCAGCGGCACCAGATAGGCGCGGTCGGTGACGTTTTCCATGGCCAGTCGCAGGGTCAGTTGGTCGGTGGCGCGGTAGCTGCTGTAAAGGTCGTAGACGGTGTAGGGCTTCCAGTCGGCCGGATAAACGCCGGTTTGCGACGTGGTCACGCCGACACCGCCTTTTACGTAGTAACCGCCGCTGTAGCGGGCGCGAACGCCCACATCCAATTTGCGCTCGAAGAAGCGCGCACCCAGCGTCGCGGTACCGCGGTCCATCGGCATGTGTTCGGAGGAGCCCAGGATTGCGCTGCAGCTCTGCCCCGCATTGGCCACGTCGTCCGGCACCATCGCGTCTACAGGCGCACGGCTACCCGGGCCTTTCTGGATCTTGGTGACACCGCCCAGCCATGCGGTCTTGCTGCAGAACTTGTTGCTGCCGAGCATGCGTGTGTAGTTGAACTGGCCATAGGCAAACCCGGCGTCGTAATCCAACTGGTATTCGAGACCGCGAAAACGCGTGGTCTCCAGGTTGTTCACATACGCCGCATTGCCGATATTGGCGATGCCATAACCGGGCGGCTGCACGCCCAGGGCCATGTAGGAGAAGTCGTCGACGCGGGTGTTGAAGTAGGACACCTTCATGCCCACGCGGTCATCGGCGAACACCAGGTCTTCCTTCAGCACGTTGAAGCCGACTTCCCAGGCAGTGGACGTCTCCGGTTTCAAGAAGGGGTTGGGGAAAATCGACTCCGAGCCCCCGCCATGGGGCCGGCCGCTGACCAGGCTTTCGGTGACTGCCGGCGGGCGCCAGCCCTTGCCGTACGTGGCGAAGAGTTGCAACCAATCCACGCCAGGCTTGATCGACAGGCCGAAGGTCGGCGAGAAATGCCCCTCTTCCCGGTCCACGTCGTAGGTCATGGGCAAGCCGACCTGCCGGGTGGTGCCAATAATGAAGGTACGCGTGTTCAAGCCGGTTTCGCCGCGCAGCCGATAGCGGTCGTAACGCAAACCGGCATTGAGGCTCAGCCAGTTGTCATAGTCGTAATCCAGGCGCGCGAACAGGCTGCCGAGTGCCCGGTCCCCCTCGGGGGTGATGCTTTCCGCTGCAGAAGCGGTCACCGCCGAGCCTGCCTCCACCATTTGGTTGGAGTCCGGGCGGACTTTGTCGTAGAAGAACTCCAGCCCATAGTTGGCCTTGAGCACGGACAGCTCGCCCAAGGCAAAGGTCGAGATGTTCTGGGCCTGCAAACCGTAGGTGTTGGTCTGGTAGGTGACCTCGTACCCCTTGCTGCTGCCACGGGTCAGGGTGCTCTGGTCATTGCGGGTATCGACGTAGTAGAGCTTGGCCTTGAAATCGATCAGCGGGTTGTCCGGCGTGTAGCTGTAGTCCAGCGCGAAGTTCTGCGCCGTGACATTGCTGCTGCCAAGCTTTTCCCATAACTGGGCTTTCTCGGCGGTCATCATGTTCACATCATCGTAGCCAACCTCGGTGGTCAGATAGCTCAGTTGCAAGCGCTGGTCCACCGGCAGATTGATACCGAGCTTGAGCAGGCGCGAACGCATCACCGAGCCCGAATAAGCGACGGGGGTGTTCTTGATCCGTTCCTGACTGTTCGGCAGGAAGGAGCTGCCGGTGCGCAGATCGCCGATGCTGCCTCGGGTACCAGGTTTGTAATCACCGAGGTGGCGCTCACTGGCGGCCACCAGCATGTCCCACACGTCGGTCCCCACGGCAAACGCCGAGCTGCCGATAAAGTGCGTGCCGTTGCTGCGCCCGCCCAGCCCCGTGGTGAGACGAATGCGCCCGCCGATTTCCTTGCCGTCCTTGAGCAGGTCAGCCGCCTCCACGGTACGGAAATTGGCAACCCCGCCAATCACGCCCGCACCGCCCATGGTGGAGGTAGCGCCCTTTTCGATGACGACTTCGGACAACAACTCCGGGTCGACATACAGGGTGCCATTGCGTTGCTGGTGACCACTTTGCTGATAGTTCTGGCGCATGCCGTCGACCGACATGTTGACGCGGCCGTAGTCCTGGATCCCGCGAATATTCACCGACAGGCCAGGGTCCTGCTGACTGACCGCCGAGTAGACGCCTGGCGCCTCCTCGAGCATTTCGGCGGCATGGCGCGGCGGGTTGCGATCCAGCTGTTCACGCCCGACCACACTGACCGAGCGTGGCGAGGAGTACACCCAATCCTGGGCGTGCTGGCCGGTGATGGTGGTGGTTGCCAGCGACAATGCCGGGGTGGTCGTCTGCTCGACGCGCGTCAGGGTGACCTGGCGCTCGCCGGTAAAGCGGTAGTCCACCGGGGCGGCGCCGAGCAGGCGGCCGAGACCTTCCTGCACCCCGAAGCTGCCCTGCAGCGCGGTGCTGTTCAAGCCTTGCAGGCGTTGGCTGTCGAACAACACCTGCAGGCCGGCCTGATCGGCGAAGGCCAATACCGCACTGCCGAGCGATTGCGCGGGAATATTGAACGTCAGCACTGCAGGCTGGGCCGCTGCCACTTGCGGCTGTGCGGCGAACACCGGCGCCGCTGCCGCGAACAGGCCCAGGTGAATGGCCAGGGCTAACCGGGTACCGGTGATACGCCCCTTGTTGAGTGCTGACATTTGTGTTTTTCCCTGCGTAAGCGTTTTTGTTTATGCGAATGCTTCTCACCTAGCAAGACGTGCGACGCGCAGGAAGTCAGTAAGATTTTTTTCAAAGTTTTTAAATGAGGGCGATTGGCAGGCAAAGACACGCGCAGGAGCCGGCTTGCCGGCGATGGCGTGGGAAAGATCTCGCGGGCGCCACCACCAGCAGGGGTGTTAATAGATCAGGCTGAGGCCTGCCAGGTCCAGGCGTTGCACTTGCAGTTCCTGGGTCAGGGTACCGAGGGCGGTGTCGAGCATGTCGAGGCGGAAGACCCCGCTGACTTCGCGATCGCCCAGGTCCGCACTGGTCAACACCACGCGCCCCGGGCGGTAGCGGTTGAGTTGTTCGATGACTTTGGCCAAGGGCTGGCGATCAAAGATCAACACGCCGCGACGCCAACTGGTGGCGCGCTCCACATCGAACTGATCCAAGGGCTCGATGCCCTCCTGGAGGCTGTAGCGCGCGGCCTGGCCTTCCTGGAGCACACGGTCGCTGGGGCCTTTTTTCGGCGAGGCTTGCAAGGACACCGCAACGCTGTGCTGCAACACGCCCACCCAGGCCTGGCTGCTTTCCTCGCGGTCCACCACAAACCGCGTACCCAGCGCGCGGGTCTGCCCGCCGGCGCTTTGCACCACGAATGGCCGGGTCTCCTTGCCGACCATGGGCGCCACATCGAAAATCGCCGAGCCCTGGAGCAGGCTGATGCGCCGTTGCACGCCGTCGTAATCCAGGCGAATGGCACTGGCGGAATCCAGCTCCACCGTGCTGCCATCGGCCAGGTGCACGGTGCGCACCTCGCCTTTCTGGGTGACATAGTCGGCCTGCAGGCGTAGCCAGGCATCCGGCCCGCGCACCCAGCCGACACCCGCCGCCATCACGACCAGCGCGACGGCCGCCGCCCGCTGCCACGGCCTTCGCCGCGCCGAGCGGCGCACCGGCAGCACCGCCGCAGAGGGGCGCTGGCGGTGTACCGCCTCATCCTTATGCACCTCGCCCAACGCCGCCCAGGTCTGCTCGGCAAAGCGCAGCGCCGCTTCGTGGCGACTGTCACAGGCGATCCAATGGCGCAGCTCGGCCTGCTCCTGGTCGGTCAGGGCACCGGCGTGCAGGCGCACCGCCCACTCGGCGGCCACCTCGGTAATGCTGTGCTGTTGCGGACCCTGGCTATTCACGTGTGAATCTCGAATTTTTCGTTATATAACGCTGTGACGACTGACCTGGCGTTTTTCGGTAATTCATTCGTCGGATGGCGCCACCTCGCCGTCCTGCAGGCGCTGCATCACGTAGGCCAAGGCCTTGGCCAGATGCTTTTGCACGGAGCTATCGGAGATGTCCAGGTGCCGGGCAACCTGGGCGTGGGTCATGCCCTCGATGCGGTTCAGGCGGAAAATCTGCTGGGTGCGCTCCGGCAACTCCGCCAGTGCCTGCTTCAATGCCTGTCGCTGTTGCTGCGCCATTGCCTGAGCCTCCAACCCGGCCACTTCATCTTCAATCTCGGCCAGCGCCTCGTGGGGCACGGAGTCTGTCTTGCGCCGCGCTTCCTGGCGAATATGGTCGATCAGCAGATTGCTCGCCGTTCGATAGAGATAGCCCTGGGAGTTGTCGATGCGCTCGCCGGCCGGCTTTTCCGCCAGGCGCAGGAAGCTCTCCTGCACCAGGTCCGCGGCCAACTGCGGGTCCCGTACCTTGCGCGCCAGATACCCGCGCAGGGTATCGGCGTGCTTGAGAAACAGGCCTTTGAGATCCACGTCCGACAAACCGACTCCCTGGAATGTTAAGGAAACAGGCGGGCATCTTAAGCGTTGTCGAGAATGATTTTCAATTGATATCTAATCTGATCCGTCGCGCCTCAAGGTCTGATTAACGGTTCGGTAATCGAACACATCCGCTGCCATCAATTGACCAAATTAACCATCCAGTACATTTTATCCGCACAACTAACAATAAGTGTGGAGACAGCCCTTATGCCGCCCATCGTGCTGGTGCTCAACGGCCCCAACCTCAACCTGCTCGGCACCCGCGAGCCGACCACCTACGGCCATGAAACCCTCGCCGATGTCGCCGCCCTGTGCGGCCGCAGCGCTGAGCAACTGGGGCTGAAAATCGAATTTCGCCAGACCAACCACGAAGGCGAGCTGCTGGACTGGATCCACGGCGCCCGCGCCCGCTGCGCCGGGATCGTGATCAACCCGGCAGCCTGGACCCACACGTCAGTGGCGATTCGCGACGCGCTGGTGGCCAGTGAAGTACCGGTGATCGAAGTGCATTTATCCAACGTGCATGCACGCGAGGCGTTTCGGCATCACTCGTTTGTGTCGCCTATCGCCAAGGCCGTGCTTGCCGGGTTCGGCAGCCATGGCTACCACTTGGCCCTGGAGCATTTCAGCCAGTTGCTGAAGGGATCGACGCAATGAAACCGCGCATTCTCGCCGGCCTGATCGGCGCCGGCATCCAGGCTTCCCGTACGCCGGCCCTGCATGAGCACGAAGGTGACGCCCAAGGCTTGCGCTACCTGTATCGGCTGATCGACCTGGAACCGCTGAAGCTGGACCTCAACGCCCTCCCCGACTTGCTCGATGCCGCCGAGCTGATGCACTTCACCGGCCTGAACATTACCTACCCGTGCAAGCAGGCGATCCTGCCCTTGCTCGATGAATTATCCGACGAGGCCCGCAGCATTGGGGCGGTCAATACGGTGGTGTTCAAGGACGGCAAACGCATCGGCCACAACACCGACTGCCTGGGCTTTGCCGAAGGGTTTCGGCGAAACCTGAGTGATGTTGCCCGCCAGCGCGTAGTGCAAATGGGCGCCGGCGGCGCGGGCGCGGCAGTGGCCCACGCACTGCTGGCCGAAGGCGTGGAGCAATTGAGTGTGTTCGATGTGGACGCCAGCCGCGCCCGCGACCTTGTGGATAACCTCACGCAGCGCTTCGGCGCCGGTCGCGCCCAAGTCGGCCATGACCTGGAAAACGCCATGGCCGAAGCAGATGGCCTGGTCAACACCACACCCATGGGCATGGCCAAGCTACCGGGCACACCGGTGCCCGCTGCGCTGTTGCGAGCGCAACTGTGGGTGGCAGAAATTGTGTATTTCCCCCTGGAAACCGAGCTGCTGCGCGACGCCCGCGCCTTGGGTTGCCGCACCCTGGATGGCGGCAACATGGCGGTGTTTCAAGCGGTCAAGGCGTTTGAATTGTTCAGCGGCAAGGTGCCGAATGCGCAGCGCATGCTGGCGCACTTTCAGCGCATGAATAGCTGACTGTCGAAACACGACCAACTGTAGGAGCCGGCTTGCCGGGGATTGCGGTTTGCCAGCCGATAGCTGTCTACCCGACGCACCGCCATCGCGGGCAAGCCCGCTCCCACAGTTTTGATCGCTGTTCGGGCTTGGGATTCGGGGTGCTGCGGCATCTGAGCGGGAGGTACAACTCGGCTCCAACCTTGAAATACATCCCAAAGGTGGGAGCGGGCTTGCCCGCGAAGGCGCCAGATCAGTCCCCCCCTGCAGCGACTGACCCACCGCTTTCGCGAGCAAGCCCGCTCCCACAGTTTTGATCGCTGTTCGGGCTGGGGATTCGGGGTGCTGCGGCATTTGAGCAGGCGGCACAACCCGATTCCAACCTTGAAATACATCCCAAATGTGGGAGCGGGCTTGCCCGCGAAGGCGCCAGATCAGTCACCTCCTGCTGCGACTGACCCACCGCTTTCGCGAGCAAGCTGAACTGGCCTAATGATTTTGGACACCTCAATCGGGCGCTATGATGGCGTCCAAATCTGAGGTGTTTGGATATGCGTAAATCTTATTCATGTGAGTTCAAACTCAAGGCTGCCAGCATGGTGCTGGACGAGGGGCAGTCGGTTCCCGAGGTCTGTGCCAGCTTGGATATTGGCCCTACGGCCTTGCGCCGCTGGGTCGATCAAGTTCGCAAGGAACGCTTGGGCTCGACTCCGGTGGGAGCCAAGGCGATCACCGCGGATCAGCGAGAGATCCAGGAACTTAAAGCCTTGCTCAGGCAAAGAGACCGGGATATCGAAATCCTAAAAAAGGCCAGTGCTCTCCTGCTTTTGGACGCCAAAGATCACTCTCGTTGATCTGTGAGCTGGGCGAGCAGTACGGCGTTAACGATTGCTGTCGTGTGTTCGGAATAAACCGCAGTAGCTTTTACGCATGGCGTCAGCGCCAAGGCAAGGTGAGCCCTAAGCGAGAGAAACTCAAGGCTATGCTGGTCAAGCACCACAGGGCGTCGAGAGAGTCTGCGGGCGCTCGTACCTTGGCTAAACAGCTGCAAGCCGGCGGGCATGATGTCGGGCGGTTCATGGCTCGCAGCTTGATGCGAGAAGCAGGCATTGTCAGCCGTCAACGCCGGCGCCATAAGTACAAGTCACCTGGCGTGGAGGCTTTGGTGGCACCGCATGTGCTCAAACGCAAGTTTGATGTTGCGACGGTCAATCAGGTGTGGTGTGGGGACGTGACGTACATCAAAGTCGGCAAGCGTTGGCTGTATTTTGCGGCGGTTCTGGACTTGTTCGCTCGCCGGATTGTGGGCTGGTCGTTTTCGATGATCTCTGATGCCACGCTGACCTGCGAAGCCCTGCGCATGGCGATTGAACTGCGCGGTCGCCCAAAAGACGTACTGTTTCACTCCGACCAAGGTTGCCAGTACACCAGCCATAAATTCAGAAATGAACTGCTGGAACATGGACTCCGACAAAGCATGAGCCGTAAAGGCGAATGCTGGGACAACGCTCCGATGGAGCGTTTCTTTGGAAGTTTGAAATCAGAGTGGGTGCCAGAAGCAGGCTACGGGTCGGAACATGAGGCCCGAGCGGATGTGCAGCGCTATGTATCGCGCTACAACATCACCAGGCCGCATAGCTACAACGACTATCGGTCACCAGTCGCCAGGGAGAAGCTGGTGGCGTGAAACCTTAATCGGTGTCCAAGATTACTTGACCAGTTCAAGCCCGCTCCCACAGTTTTGATCGCTGTTCGGGCTGGGGATTTGGGGTGCTGCACCGGCATTTGAGCTTAAGGCACAACCCATCTCTAACCTTGAAATACACCCCAAATGTGGGAGCGGGCTTGCCCGCGAAGGCGCCAGATCAGTCCCCCCCTGCAGCGACTGACCCACCGCTTTCGCGAGCAAGCCCGCTCCCACAGTTTTGATCGCTGTTCGGGCTTGGGATTCGGGGTGCTGCACCGGCATTTAAGCGGGCGGTACACACCCGGTTCCAACCTTGAAATACACCCCAAATGTGGGAGCGGGCTTGCTCGCGAATGCGCTAGACCAGCCACCCTCTTCAGCGACTGACCCACCGCTTTCGCGAGCAAGCCCGCTCCCACAGTTTTGATCGCTGTTCGGGCTGGGGATTCGGGGTGCTGCGGCATTTGAGCGGGCGGTACAACTCGGTTCCAACCTTGAAATACATCCCAAATGTGGGAGCGGGCTTGCTCGCGAAGGCGCCAGATCAGCCACCCCTTGCAGCGACTGACCCACCGCTTTCGCGAGCAAGCCCCACAGGGACTGCATTCCTTCCCGAATATCGCGCGTACTCAGGCCTGCAAGTACCGCATCACCGAATCGCAAATCATCTCGCGATGCCGCTGTTTGATCGCCTCATCCGACAGTTCGATCTGAAAAATCTCACTGAATGTATGGCGGTTGGACACGCGGTAAAAGCTGAATGAGTTGATCAACAAATGCACGTCCAGCGGGTTCAGCCCTTGGCGGAACACGCCCAACTCAGCCCCGCGCTGCAAGGTGGCGCCCAGCCCTTCGAGGATGTTGCTATTCATCGCCTTGATCGAATCGGAGCGCTTCACGTATTCAGCGTTGTTGATGTTTTCGATGCTGACGATGCGCACGAAATCCACGTTCTGGTCGTGGTGATCAAAGGTGAACTCCACCAGTCGGCGGATTGCTTCACGCGGTTCCAGCGCGGTGAGGTTCATCCGCGTTTCGGTGTTGCGGATATCGCCGTAGAGCTTCTCCAGCACCTCGACGTACAACTGCTCCTTGCTGCCGAAGTAGTAATAGATCATGCGTTTGGAGGTGTGGATGCGCTCGGCGATCGCATCCACGCGAGCGCCGGACAGGCCCTGCTGGACAAACTCGACGATGGCTTCCTGGAGAATGTTTTCGCGGGTCTTTTCCGGATTGTTCTTGCGACTCTTGCGCGGTGCGTCTGACACCGCGGGGAGTTCGGGACTCGAGGTCATGGTGCGCTCACGGCCATTGTTATGCAGGCAGTGATTATGGGCCGCGGCGCTCCCCGAAGGAAGCACCTGGCCCGCCGTCATAAGCGTGCCTGACGCACTGCACCGCTGCGCGATTTGGCCATCGCCGCCAGGCGCACCGCCACGTTGGCCGCGCCATAGCCGGCATAGCCGTTCTTGCGCTGGATGATCTCGAAGAAAAACCGCCCCTCAAACGGTTCGGTGTACACGTGAAACAACTCACCGCCCTGCGCGTCGCGGTCGTACAGCACGTTGTAATACGCCAGTTCGCTGAGAAACTCGTCGTCAAAATCGAAACGCGCGGCGAGGTCGTCGTAATAGTTCAGCGGAATATCCAACAGCGGCACCCCGGCCTCTTTCGCGCGGCGTACCTCGGCGAAAATGTCCGCACAGTCGAAGGCAATGTGGTGCACGCCCGAGCCGCGATAGCTCGACAGGGCGTGGGAAATTGCGGTGTTGCGGTTCTCGGAGATATTCAGCGGCAGGCGAATCGAGCTGCAGCGGCTGCGCAGTGCGCGACTTTTCACCAGGCCATACGGGTCGGGCAGCACCACTTCGTCATCGGCTTCGAAATCCAGCAGGCTCTTGTAGAACAGCACCCAACTGTCGAGGCTGTCGGCCGGCAGCGCCATGGCCATATGGTCGATGCGCAGCAAGCCACCGCTGGCGGCAGTGGCCGGTTGCAGATTGAAGTCGGTGTCGTAGAGACCGCCCTCGCTCGGGTCCACCAGGTAAATCAGGCTGCCATCCGGCGCGCGCACGGCGGCCAGTTCCAGCTCGTTCGGGCCCACGAGGCCGCGATAGGGCTGGCCCTTGTAGGCCACTGCCCGCTGCAGGGCCTTGGCGCTGTCCTTGACCCGAATCGCCGTGGCACACAACGACGGTCCATGGGCTTCGAAAAAGTTATGCGCGAAGGAATACGGCTCGCAGTTGAGGATCAGGTTGATATCGCCCTGGCGCAACAGGCTGACACTCTTGGACCGGTGCTGGCCGGCCTTGACGAACCCCAGGCGCTCCAGCCAGTGAGTCAGCTTGGCGCCGAGGCTTTCATCCACCGCAAACTCGAGGAACTCGATGCCGTCGTATTCGCTGGCCGCCGGGGTTTCGAAAAGGATCTCCACCGGCACCGCAGGTTGCTCCTGCGCCAGGCGCTGGCGGGTCTTCTCCTCCAGGTACAGCAGCGACCGCAAGCCATCTGCCGCATTCGCGCGAGTGGGCGCGGCGCGGAAGCCGTCGTTGAAAATCTCCAGGGACAACGGCCCGGTGTAGCCGCTTTTTATGATCGGTGCGAGAAACCCCGCCAGGTCGAATTCGCCTTGGCCGGGGAAGCAGCGGAAATGCCGGCTCCACTCCAGCACGTCCATGGCCAGGATCGGCGCGTCGGCCATCTGCACAAAGAAAATCTTGTCGCCGGGAATCTCGGCGATGCCACTCGGGTCGCCCTTCAGCGACAAGGTGTGAAAGCTGTCGAGCAATACGCCGAGGCTGGGGTGATCAATCTGGCGGACCAGGTTCCACACCTGCTGCCAGGTGTTCACGTGCTTGCCCCAGGCCAGCGCTTCATAGCCGATGCGCAAGCCACGCCGGCCAGCGTGTTCGGCCAGCAGGCTCAAGTCATCCAGCAGGATGCGTTCATCGCCGACGCAATCGGCCGAGGCGTTGCTGCACACCAGCACCAGGTCGGTGCCCAGTTCCTGCATCAAGTCGAATTTGCGCTCGGCGCGCTCCAGGTTGCGCGCCAGGCGGTCGCGGCGGCAGCCTTCAAAGTCGCGAAAGGGCTGGAACAGGGTGATGGCAATGCCCAGGTCGGCACACATTTGCCTAACTTCCCGAGGACTGCCGTCGTAATACAGCAGATCGTTTTCGAAGATTTCTACGCCATCAAACCCGGCAGCCGCGATGGCTTCGAGTTTTTCCGGCAGGGTTCCGCTCAAGGAAACGGTGGCAATAGAGCGTTGCATGGGGCGACTCCCGGCATTTGAGGCTCGTCTTATTTACGGCAAATTATTCGCCGCTAAACTGTTCACAGCAATTGAAATGTACGAACCGGTTAGTTTTCAGTGCGATTATCGAACACAATGGCTGTTGACGAATTGACGATTTTTTAACCGCTGCGCACCATCGATTCCGTATCAAGACCCAGAACACACCATAAAAATTTCAAAAAACGGGTACGACCTCATGCCTTCGCAAAACTCCGTCCTGGCCGCGCGCCCGGGCAACCCGCACGCCGGCATCGGCGACAAGATTCGCGGCGCCCTGGCCGTGGGTAAAACTCGCTGGGGCATGCTGGCCCTGGTGTTCTTCGCCACCACCCTCAATTACATTGATCGCGCCGCCCTGGGCGTGATGCAGCCAATCCTCGCCAAGGAGATGAGCTGGACGGCGATGGACTACGCCAATATCAACTTCTGGTTCCAGGTCGGCTACGCCATCGGCTTTGTGCTGCAAGGGCGCTTGATCGACCGCGTCGGCGTGAAGCGCGTGTTCTTCTGCGCGGTGCTGCTGTGGAGCCTGGCCACCGGCGCCCACGGCCTGGCGACCTCGGCCGTCGGCTTTATGGTCTGCCGCTTTATCCTCGGGCTGACCGAAGCCGCCAACTACCCGGCATGCGTCAAGACCACCCGCCTGTGGTTCCCGGCCGGCGAGCGCGCGGTGGCCACCGGCATCTTCAACGCCGGCACCAACGTCGGCGCGATGATGACGCCGATGTTGCTGCCGTTGATCCTGCACGTGTGGGGCTGGCAGGCGGCGTTCCTGTGCATGTCGGCGCTCGGCGGGATCTGGCTGCTGTTCTGGGGCTTGAAGTACTACAACCCGGAAGACCATCCGACGGTTAAACAGTCCGAACTGGACTACGTGCAACAGGAAGTCGAACCGGAACAACCGCGCGTGCCGTTCAGCCGCATCCTGCGCATGCGCGGCACCTGGGCCTTCGCCCTCGCCTACTCGATGACCGCGCCGGTGTTCTGGTTCTACCTGTATTGGCTGCCGCCGTTCCTGAACCAGCAATACAACCTGAGCATCAACGTGACGCAGATGGGCATCCCGCTGATCATCATCTATCTGACCGCCGACTTCGGCAGTGTGGGTGGGGGGATTCTCTCGTCGTTCCTGATCGGCCGTGGGATGAACTCGATCAAGGCGCGGTTGCTGTCGATGCTGCTGTTTGCCTGCTGCATCGTCGGCGTGATCATGGCGGCCGGCTCCAGCCAGCTGTGGGTCGCGGTGTTTGCCATCTCCCTGGCCATCGGCGCGCATCAGGCCTGGACCGCGAATATCTGGAGCCTGGTGATGGACTACACGCCCAAGCACATGATGAGCACGGTGTTCGGCTTTGGCGGGATGTGCGCGGCCATCGGCGGCATGTTCATGACCCAGATCGTCGGGCATATCCTCACGGTGACCAACAACAACTACACGGTGTTGTTCACCCTCATCCCGGCGATGTACTTCATTGCGCTGACCTGGATGTACTTCATGGCGCCGCGCAAGATTCCCACCGTAGACGTCTGATCACCTGCGCCGCTGCTGCCAGGCAGCGGCCAAGCCGCTCATGCAGATCACCCCGATGCCGACCACCGTGGTCACATCGGGGGTATGGCTGAACACCAGCCAGCCCAACAACCCCGCAAAGACGATCTGGCAATAGCCGAACGGCGCCAGCAAGGCCGGCGCCGCAAAGCGGAACGCCTGGGTCAGCATCAAGTGGGCGGTCATCCCGCAGGTGCCCAGCGCCAGCATCAACGCACCATGCCACAGCGTCGGAACCTGCCAGAAGAACGGCACCAGCGCACTCATCACCAGGGTATTGCACAGCCCGGCAAAGAAGTTGCTGGTGGTGGGCGTGTCGTATTGGCTGAGGATGCGCGTGAGCAATTGGTAAAAGCAGAAGAACAGCGCCGAACACAGCGGCAGCAGCACCGCCGGGGTGAACAGCTCGCCGCCGGGATGGATGATGATCAGTACCCCGACAAACCCGCAGATCACCGCCAGCCACTGGCCTCGGGTCACGTGCTCGCCGAGCAGCGGCACCGAGAGTGCGGTCACCAGGATCGGCGCGAGGAAGTTCACCGCCGTGGCTTCCGCCAGCGGGATGTAATGCAGCGCTGCAGTGAAGAACAAACTCGTGCCCAACAGGCACAACGCCCGCACCACCTGCATCCCCGGCCGCTTGCTGCGCAGCACGCGCAAGCCGGATTGCGGCAGGAAAATCCCGGCCATCAACACGGTATGCACCAGGTACCGCGCCCACACCACCATCACGATCGGATAAAACCCGGCCAGGTATTTGGACAACGCGTCGTGGCTGGAAAACAGGAACGTCGCCAGCACAATCAACAGGATGCCTTTGAAAGGATGGTTGACGCCGGAAAGGGGGGTGCTGACAGTCATTGAATTCTCTTGCGTGGCGAGCTGAACGCGGTGGCACTCAACCCGGTAATCTAGCAGCCGGGCATGCGTCTGCCCCCAGAGCATAACCAAACACCGTGCGAACAGCGCACTAAATCACGGGATTCGAGTCCAACGCTGCACCTCAGCCCCAGCGTTGCACACTTTTTAACCAAGGCCCTGCTGCTATGAAAAAAACCCTCTTTATTCTTTCTGCCCTCGCCCTGCTGACCGCCTGCAACCAGGAGTCCAAGGAGGCACCCAAGCCTGCGCCACCGTCTGTGCAAGCCACGCTGGTGCCCGAAACCCCGCCCACCGATAAGTGGGTCGGCAAGTGGATCGGCGTCGAAGGCCTGAACCTGACCATCGCCAAGGACGACAGCGTCGGCCGTGGTCACTACATCCTCACCATGCAATACGGCCTCGACGCCGACGACTCCGGCACCTTCAAAGGTGAAGCCGCCGAAGACGGCATCGCCTTCACGCGCCCCGACGGGCCGCAACTGCTGCGCGCTGGCAACGGCGAGGCCACCGGGCTGAAATGGCTGGCGGAGAAAAAGGACTGCCTGGTGGTTGATAGCGGTGAAGGCTACTGCCGCGATTGAGCCGTCCAACCTGACACAACTTTCATCTGGCGCCCCTGCCAGCATGGGCTGAGAGCAGCGATACTACGCAGCTCTCGAACCTGTCGGACAGCCGGGCTGGCGCCATTCCCACGCACCAACAACACTGTTTCAGAGTTCATCGAGAGGATTGCCCCATGCTATGGAAAAAAGGCCGACGCAGCGACAACGTGGTGGATGCCCGCGATGACAGTGGCGGCGGCGGTGGCGGCATGCGGTTTGGTGGCGGCAAGGGCCTGAGCCTGACGGCAATTGTGCTGATCGTCGGCATCGGTTGGTTGACCGGCCAGGACCCGCTGCAGATCCTCGGCCAGTTGACCGGCCAGATGGAACAGGCGCCCTCGGTGAGCACGCAGCCACGCCAGGCACCGCCGGCCAACGACGAGCAAGCGGACTTTGTGCGCGCGGTGCTGGGTGATACCGAAGACACCTGGGCCCAGGTCTTTCAGGAAAATGGCCTGGCCTATAAGAATCCGAAACTGATTCTGTTCCGTGGTCGGGTCAATTCGGCCTGTGGTGGCGCCACCTCGGCCAGCGGCCCGTTCTATTGCCCGGCCGACCAACAGGTGTACCTGGACCTGGATTTCTTCCGGGAAATGTCGCAACGCTTCAAGGCCGCCGGTGATTTCGCCCAGGCCTACGTGATCGCCCACGAAGTCGGGCACCACGTGCAGACGCTGCTCGGCATCTCGGCCAAGATCCAGGCCGCGCGCCAGCAGGGCCGGCAGCTGCAAGGCGATGGCGGCCTGCTGGTGCGCCAGGAACTGCAGGCCGACTGTTTCGCCGGGGTCTGGGCCAACCGCGCGCAAAAGCGCCTGAACTGGCTGGAGCCTGGCGATATTGAAGAAGCACTGAATGCGGCCAACGCCATCGGCGATGACCGTTTGCAGCAACAGGGTCAAGGGCGCGTCGTGCCGGACTCGTTTACCCACGGGACCTCGGCACAGCGGGTTCGCTGGTTCAAGACCGGCTTTGCCCAGGGCCAGATCACTCAATGCGACACTTTTACCGCCAAGAGTCTTTAGATGAATAAACGATTGGGATTGCTGCTGGGCTTGTTGATTACCTGTTCCTCATCCACCTGGGCCGCCGAGAAAGAACATGGGGTCAAGGTGGTCAGTCCCGATCGTTTTCACCTGGATGCCGGCGACCTCAGCCTGGGCTTGAGCCAGGACTGGCGCCAGCCACTGCCCCAGGTCACCCGCGCGCTGATCATCGTGCACGGCCGCCTGCGCAATGCGCAGACCTACCTGCAAAGCGGTGAAGACGCCGCCGAGCACGCGGGCCAGGCGACCAACACGCTGGTGATTGCGCCACAGTTTCTGAATGAGTCCGACATCAAGCGCAACCACCTGGACAACCAGGTGCTGCGCTGGAACGGCAACGACTGGATGGCCGGCGAGTCCTCCGTCGGCCCAGGCCAGGTCAGTTCCTACGGTGCCCTGGACCAGATCATCAAGCACCTGGGCAATCGCAAGCTGTTCCCGGCGCTGAAAGAGATCGTCGTCGCCGGCCATTCCGGCGGTGGCCAGGTGGTCCAACGGTTTGCCCTGACCGGCCACGACCACCCGATGCTGCAGACCGAAGGCATCAGCCTGCGTTACGTGGTCGCCAACCCCTCGTCCTACGCGTACTTCACGCCACAGCGTCCGGTGAAGTTCGACACCGCCAGTTGCCCAGGCTTCAACGACTGGAAATACGGCATGCAAAGCCTGCCGGATTACGCCAAGGGCCAGAGCGCCGAGCAGCTTGAGCAGGCCTACGTGTCACGCAACATCACCTACCTGCTGGGCCAGCAGGACACCGACCCGAACCACCCGGCGCTGGATAAAAGCTGCGCCGCCGAGACCCAAGGCGCGTATCGCCTGATTCGCGGGCACAACTATTTTGACTACCTCAAGCAGCGGCACCCGCAGTTGAGCCAGAAACTGGTGGAAGTGCCGGGCGTTGGGCATAACGGCGACGGCATGTTTACCTCGCCTGAAGGCCAGAAAGTACTCTTCCAATAACCCCACATCCCTGCAGGAACCGGCTTGCCGGCGATGGTGGTGGGTCAGCCAACGCCTCTATCGCCCATGCGGCCGCTTTCGCAGCCTCGCTAAGGCTCGACAACTCCCACAGGGGATCGCGGGGGTGGGCTGTGAGATCTGTGGCGAGCGATTTTCTACCTGACAACCACGGTCAAAATGTGGGAGCTGGCTTGCCTGCGAAAACGGTGGGCCAGCCAACCCCTCTATCGCCCATGCGGCCGCTTTCGCAGCCTCGCTGGGCTCGACAACTCCCACAGGGGATCGCGGGGTGGGCTATGAGATCTGTGGCGAGCGATTTTCTACCTGACAACCACGGTCAAAATGTGGGAGCTGGCTTGCTTGCGAAAGCGGTGGACCAGCCAACGCATCTATCGCCCATGCGGCCGCCTTCGCAGCCTCGCTAAGGCTCGACAACTCCCACAGAGGATCGCGGGGTGGGCTGTGAGATCTGTGGCGAGCGATTTTCTACCTGACAACCACGGTCAAAATGTGGGAGCTGGCTTGCCTGCGAAAGCGGTGGGCCAGCCAACCCCTCTATCGCCCATGCGGCCGCCTTCGCAGCCTCGCTAAGGCTCGACAACTCCCACAGGGGATCGCGGGGCGGGCTGTGAGATCTGTGGCGAGCGATTTTCTACCTGACAACCACGGTCAAAATGTGGGAGCTGGCTTGCCTGCGAAAGCGGTGGGTCAGCCAACGCCTCTATCGCCCATGCGGCCGTCTTCGCAGCCTCGCTGGGGCTCGACAACTCCCACAGGGGATCGCGGGGCGGGCTGTGAGATCTGTGGCGAGCGATTTTCTACCTGGCAACCACGGTCAAAATGTGGGAGCTGGCTTGCCTGCGAAAGCGGTGGGCCAGTTGAAAACAGATCGACTGACACGCCGCCATCCCCGGCTCAAGCTGGCTTCAACAGGGCTCAGGGCTGGATCATTTGGCGCAGCACTGCACAGTCTGTGGCATGCCAATCTGCCAATTCCGGCCACGGGTTCTGCGGCAAGTTGACCAACACCGTGCGCGTGCCCGCTGCGCGGCCGCAGTCGAGGTCGAAGCGGTAATCACCGACCATCACCATCTCGCTCGGGACCACATCCCAGGCTGCGGCCAGTTTCAGCAGGCCGCCTGGATCGGGCTTGGGCGGTGCATCATCGCGGCCCAGCACGTCGTCGACGGCAAAGCAGTCGGCCAGGCCAATCGCTTGCAGGGTGATATGCGCCAACTCCCGCGCATTGCGGGTAAGGATGCCGAGGCGATAACCGCGTCCCGCCAATTCCCGCACCAGCTCCACCGCACCCTCTGCTGCGACGGAACCCAGCGCCAGCTCGCGCTCATGCTCCAGCAACCACGCATGCTTGGCCGCTGCCACGTCGGCAGGCAATGCAGCCAGGTGAGTGAGGATGTCGTCCTCGGGCGGAATCTCCAGGGCCACGCGAATGGCCGCAAAGTCATGCACGGCCACCGTGAGGGTGCCGTCCATGTCGAATACCCAATGCTTAACGTCCGTCAGGCTCATGCCCAATCCTTGCGATGGCGAATCAACCCTTCCTGGGTCACGGAAGCCACCAATTGCCCGGCACGGTTGTACACGCTGCCGCGCGAGAACCCCCGTGAGTTGCCGGCCCATGGGCTGTCCATGGCGTAGAGCAACCAGTCATCGGCGCGCAGGTCGGCGTGGAACCACAGCGCGTGGTCAAGACTGGCGACTTGCATGTCTTTCTGCCAAACGGTCTTGCCGTGAGGCAGCAGCGAAGTGGTCAACAGGCCGAAGTCCGAGGCGTAGGCCAGCAAGTATTTGTGCAGCGCCGGCGCGTCAGCCAGGGCACCGTCGGCGCGAAACCACACGTACTTGACCGGGTCGGACGGCTGCGGGTTGAACGGGTCTTTCTCGGTCACCGGGCGCACTTCGATCGGCTTGGGGCACAGCAGCTTGTCGCGCATGTGCTCGGGGATCAGGTGCGCACGCTGCTGGGTCAGCTCCAGCTCCGACGGCAGGTTTTCCGGACCGACCACCACGGGCATGGTGGTCTGGTGTTCGAAGCCTTGTTCGTCGTACTGGAACGAGGTGGTGCAGGTGAAGATCGGGTGGCCCTTCTGGATCGCGGTCACGCGGCGCGTGCTGAAACTGCCGCCGTCACGCACGCGGTCCACCGAATACACCACTGGCAATTTCGCATCGCCGGGGCGCAGAAAGTAGCCATGCAATGAATGCACGTGCCGCGCTTCTTCGACCGTCTGGCTGGCGGCCGACAAGGACTGGCCGAGCACCTGGCCGCCGAACAGTTGGCGAAAACCCAGGTCCTGGCTGCGGCCGCGAAAGAGGTTTTCCTCGATCGGCTCCAGGGTCAGCAAGTCCACCAGATCTTCCAATACTTGGCTCATTCACACTCTCCTCAGAGCAATTCTTTTCTACTTGTAGGAGCCAGCTCCTACCCGTGCAGCGTGTCCAACCATTGGGCGCGGGTGATGCGGTACAAAACATGCGGGCACAGCGGGTCATCGGCTGCGACCTTGGGGTGTTCGAAATCTGCCAGCGGATCGTAATGCATACCGATGGCCTGCATGACTTTTTGTGATGGCAGATTGGCCTCCGTGGTGAAGGCGACAATTTCATCCAGCTGCAAGCGGTCGAACCCACAGCGCAATGCCGTCCACGCCGCCTCGCTGGCATAGCCCAGCCCCCAGTGCTCGCGCGCCAGGCGCCAGCCGATTTCCACCGCCGGGGTGAAACCCGCCTCGAAGCTGACATTCTGCAACCCGGTCAGGCCAATGAATTCGCCAGTGTCCTTGCGCTGCAAGGCCCACAGGCCAAAGCCGTATTCGGCGAAATGGCCACGAATCCGCCCGATCAGCGCAGCGCTTTCCAGGTGGCTCAATTTGGCCGGGAAATAGCGCATCACCTGCGAGTCGGCGCACATGCGTGCAAAATCCGGCAGGTCGCTGTCACGCCATGGGCGCATCAGCAGGCGTGCACTTTCCAGTTCGAGTATCGGCTCCATGGGTCCCCTCCCTTGCCATGTGCGTGAGTGTACAGCGCTGTTAAGATCCTTCGCAGATTCCTGTCAGAAAATCCCATGCCCTTGCCATTGATCTACCACGATGACTACAGCCCCGAGTTCCCGGCGGACCACCGGTTCCCGATGGACAAGTTCCGTCTGTTGCGTGACCACCTGGTGGCCAGCGGCCTGACCGAGGACAGCCAACTGCTGCGCCCGCAGCTGTGTCCGGCAGATATTCTCGCCCTGGCTCATGAACCGGGCTATATCGAACGCTACATGAGTGGCGAGTTGTCGCGCGAAGACCAGCGGCGCCTCGGTCTGCCCTGGAGCGAAGCCCTGGCCCGACGCACCGTGCGCGCGGTGGGCGGCTCGATCCTCGCGGCCGAGCAGGCACTCGAACATGGCCTTGCCTGCCACTTGGCGGGCGGCACCCATCACGCCCATTACGATTACCCGGCGGGCTTCTGCATCTTCAACGACCTGGCGGTGATCAGCCATTACCTGCTGGAAAGCGGCCGGGTCAACCGCGTGCTGATCTTCGACTGCGACGTGCATCAGGGCGACGGCACCGCCCGCATCCTCCACGACACCCCGGATGCCATCACCGTGTCGCTGCACTGCGAAAAGAACTTCCCGGCGCGCAAGGCCCAGAGCGATTGGGACATCCCACTGCCCATGGGCATGGGCGATGCCGACTACCTCAAGGTGGTCGATGACGCCCTCAACTACCTGCTGCCGCTGTACCAACCCGACCTGGTGCTGTACGACGCCGGCGTCGATGTGCATAAGGACGACGCCCTCGGTTACCTCAAGCTGACAGACACCGGCGTCGCCGCCCGCGATGAAGCCGTGATGCGCCACTGCCTGGGCCGCGACATCCCGGTGATGGGCGTGATCGGCGGCGGCTACAGCAAGGACCGCCCTGCCCTGGCGCGTCGTCACGGCATCCTGCATCACAGCGCGCAACGGGTATGGACGTCATCAGGCTGTCATTGAAGTGTGAGCGTTACCCACAATGCCTGTGGAACGGCCTGTGGATAAGTTGAGCGTAAGCGTCTGAAAGCTAACCCACGCATGGCGTGTAGGAAACTGTACGTTTTCTGATCAGACACGCCGGCTTCCTTGTGGTGAGCGGGCTTACCCCGCGTTGGGTTGCGTAGCAGCCCCTTTTGAGGGCGTCGCGTTCTGTCAGTTAGAACGGGGGTTGAGGGTTTGGGGCTGCTTCGCAGCCCAACGCGGGGCAAGCCCGCTCGCCACAGGAAGCGTGTTCACCACAGGAAGCGTGCGCGCCGATCACAACGATCCTTCCCCACCACAATTGCGCGCCATTGCTTACAATGGGCGCCCTTTTGTTTTCACCAGGCCTGCTGATGTCCGCTACTGCTCCCTCCCACGTTGCCATTATCGGCGGCGGCCCCGCCGGGCTGATGGCCGCCGAAGTTTTGAGCCAGGCAGGCGTGCGGGTCGATCTGTATGACGGCATGCCCTCCGTGGGGCGCAAGTTCCTGCTGGCGGGCGTGGGCGGCATGAACATCACCCATTCGGAGGCGTACCCGGCGTTCCTGTCGCGTTACGCCGAGCGCGCGCCGCAGATGGCGCCGTTACTGCGCGCGTTTGGCGCCGAGGCGTTGTGCGAGTGGATTCACGGCCTGGGCATCCAGACCTTTGTCGGCACCTCCGGTCGCGTGTTTCCTACCGACATGAAAGCCGCACCGCTGCTGCGTGCGTGGCTCAAGCGCCTGCGTGACCAGGGCGTGATTATCCACACCCGCCATCGCTGGCTCGGCTGGAATGCCGAGGGCGACTTACTTATCCACAGCCCTGACGGCGAAAAAACTATCCACAGCGATGCCGTGCTACTGGCCCTGGGCGGCGGCAGTTGGTCGCGCCTGGGCTCCGATGGTGCATGGCTCAAGTTGCTGGAAGACCGTGGCATGCCCTACGCCCCGCTGCAACCGAGCAACTGCGGCTTCGAGGTGTCGGCCTGGAGCGATTTGATGGTGAGCAAATTCGCCGGCGCGCCGCTGAAAAACGTCGCTATCGGCATGGCGGATGACAAGCCTCGACTGGGCGAGTGCGTGATCACCGCGACGGGCATCGAGGGCAGCCTGATCTACGCACTGTCGGCGCCGATTCGTGAAGCCATCAACCGTGACGGCGCGGCCACCGTGCATATCGATCTGCTGCCGAGCAAGCCGCTGGACAAGGTCCAGGCCGCCCTGGCCAAGCCACGTGGCTCGCGCTCGATGAGCAAGCATTTGCACAGTCAGTTGGGGTTGGATGGGGTGAAAGCGGCGCTGCTGCGCGAGTTGACCCCGGCGGAGCACTTTCATGATCCGGCGCAGTTGGCGGTTGATATCAAGGCGCTGCCACTGACCCTGGTGAAAACCCGGCCGATGGATGAGGCGATCAGCACCGCCGGTGGCGTGCCATTCGAGGCGTTGGATGAGCGGTTGATGCTCAAGCAATTGCCGGGGGTGTTTTGCGCAGGGGAGATGCTCGACTGGGAAGCGCCGACCGGCGGGTATTTGCTGACGGGGTGTTTTGCCAGCGGACGAGCAGCCGGGCGCGGGATGTTGGAGTGGCTTGTGGCGAGCGGGCTTGCCCCGCGTTATGCCGCGAAGCAGCCCCAATAAACCCGCAGGGTTTTAACAGATAACTCGCGCTTGCAGGTTTTAGGGCCGCTTCGCGGCCCAACGCGGGGCAAGCCCACTCACCATAAAGGTCAGTTACTTCTTCTTGCGCGGCCCGGTATTAAAAACCGGGACCTTGCGCACCGGCTTGATCGACGGCTCCGCCGGCGCCACCTCACCACTGTCCACCCACTTGCCGAGGTTGCGCTTGCCGCCACCACCGGAAGTCTTGGGCTTCTTCGGTTTTTTCGGTTTCTTCACTACCTGCCCGCTGGCATCGGTGTCCGGCACGCGGTGTTCCGGTTCGAAATCCGGCTCCATCTTGCGGGTCAAGGTCTGACGGGTCAGCATCTCGATGGCCGACAGCATGTTCACTTCATCAGCGCACACCAGCGAAATCGCCTCGCCGGTGTTGCCCGCACGGCCGGTACGGCCAATGCGGTGGATGTAATCCTCGGCCACGATCGGCAGGTCGAAGTTGACCACCAGCGGCAGGTCTTCGATGTCCAGGCCACGGGCCGCCACGTCGGTGGCCACCAGGATCTGCACTTCGCTGGATTTGAAACGGTCCAGCGCGCGTTGGCGGGTCGCTTGGGGTTTATCACCATGGATGCCGTCGGCATTGATGCCCAGGCCTTGCAACTTATCCACCAGCGCATCCACGCCATTGCGGGTCTTGGCGAACACCAGCACCTGCTTCCAGCGGCCTTTGCGCATCAGGTGCACAAACAGCTCGGGCTTGCGCTTCTTGTCGACCGGCACCACCCATTGCTTCACGGTATTAGCGGCGACGTTGCGCGGGCTGACCTCGATGCTCAGCGGGTCGTTGAGCATCTGCCCGGCCAGCACGCGGATTTCATCGGAGAAGGTCGCCGAGAACAGCAGTGTCTGGCGCTTCTTCGGCAGCATGCGGTAGATGTTCGCCAGTTCTTCGGAGAAGCCCAGGTCGAGCATGCGATCGGCTTCATCCAGCACCAGGGTCTGCAGCTGGTTGAGTTTCAGCGCGTTCTGGCGGAACAGGTCGATCAGCCGGCCCGGTGTGGCGACCAGGATGTCGACACCCTTGCGCAGCTTCATCATCTGCGGGTTGATGCTCACGCCGCCGTACACCGCGTAAGTGGTCAGCGGCAGGTGTTGGGCGTACTCGGCAACGCTGGCGTGAACCTGCTCGGCCAGTTCACGGGTCGGGCACAGGATCAGTGCGCGGGCCGAGTTGGCGGCGACTTTGGGCCCTTCCATAGTCAGCAATTGCAGGAGCGGCACGGCGAAACCGGCGGTCTTGCCGGTGCCGGTCTGGGCCGCAGCCATCAGGTCGCGACCGGCCAGCACCGCCGGAATGGCTTGCGCCTGCACCGGCGTCGGGGTCTGGTAGCCAAGCGTCTCAAGGGCGCGCAGCAAGGGTTCGATCAGGCCAAGTGTGGCGAAAGTCATGTGTTTACCGTAGGAAAAATTCAGCGCAAGGGCGTAATGCGCGGCAGTTTACCTTATTTCCGGCTTGGGCTTGCGCCACTGGGGCAGGCTGATCAACAGCACCGCGCTGATAATCACCAGCATCGCCAGGGCTTCTTCCAGGCCGATGGTCTCGCCGATGAACACGATCCCCAGCAACACCGCCACCGCCGGGTTAACGTAGGCATAGCTGGTCGCCGCCGCCGGACGCACATGCTTGAGCAGGTACATATAGGCGTTGAAGGCGATGATCGAGCCGAACACGGTCAGGTACGCCAGGGCCAGCCAGCCTTCCAGCGGCGGCATGGCTTGCAGGTGTTCACCGGTGAGCGCACTGGCGATCAACAGCGTCACGCCGGCCACCAGCATTTCCGCCGCACTGGCCATTGCCCCCGGCGGCAACGGCAGACGCCGGCTCCACACCGAACCAAACGCCCACGACGCCGCTGCAAACAATAATAAAGCGGCGCCCATCGGGCTCGACTGCAATGTGCTACCCATGTTGAGCATGGCGATGCCGATCATCCCCAGGATTACGCCCGCCCATTCCAGGCGGGTATTACGCGCGCCCCAGAAATAACCGCACAGCAAGGTGAACAGCGGCACGGTCGCCACCGCCAGCGCCGCCACACCGGACGAGACGCCGGTGTGCTCGGCCACACTCACCGCGCCATTGCCGAAGGTCAGCAGCAAAATGCCGATCTTGGCAGCTGCTTTCCATTGCTCCCAGGTCGGCGCTGGCGCCCCGCGCCAACGCAAGAAGCCATACATCACCGCCCCCGCCACCAGGAAGCGAATCCCACCCAGCATCAGCGGCGGCCAGAATTCCACGCCGATGCGGATCACCAGGTAGGTGGAGCCCCAAATCACATACAACGCAAAAAAAGCGGCGATCAACGGTAAGGGAAAGCGACGTGGGCCTGGCATTGGGCAGCTCTATGGCAGAAATGAGAGAGGCTTATTCTAAAAAGGGAGGCGCCTAAACATAAGTTACAAAACCTGTTTAATCCGCCAGTACACTTTTCAAAACATGGTTATCAGGGCTATAACTCCTACTTTCGAAAGCCACGCGCTCCTGGAGCCTTATCATGGACAAATACGACCGCATGCTCCTCAGCGCCCTGCTCGAAGACGGCCGCGCTTCCTACGCGCAACTGGCGCGCACGGTAAACCTCTCCGCCCCCGCCGTCGCCGAACGCGTGGCCAAGCTGGAGGCCAGCGGCGTGATCACCGGGTATCAGGCCAAGGTGGACTTATCCAAAGTCGGCCTGCCGATTCAGTGCGTGATGGAACTGAGACTGACCAACCACGGCAGCCAGAAGGTCTACGATGCCCTGGCCGAAATCCCCGAACTGACCGAATGCCATCGTGTAACGGGCGATCCGTGCGTGATCATGCAGGCAGCGGTGGGCTCGATGCCGGAGTTGGAGAATTTGATCAACCGGGTGGCGAAGTTCGGGTTCAGCAAGACCTCGATCATCTTGTCGAGCGCGATAGAACGGCGGGTGCCGTTGGGGCAGTTGGAGGGCAAAAATGGTGGATAAGCCCAGCAAGGTCTTCAGCCTCAGTCACCCGATCTCCCCGCATATTCCGCTGTGGCCGGGGGACCCGCCGGTGGCGTTTGAAGACGTCGCGTCACGGGACAAGGACGGCTATTTCCTTCGTCGGTTCAGCATGGGTGAACATAGCGCCACGCATATGAATGCGCCGAACAGTTTTTATGCTGGTGGAATGGGGATTGATGGTTATCGACCCGAAGACTTGGTGCGGCCCGCCGTAGTGATCGATGTGCACGGTAAAACCCAGAGCAATCCAGACTACGAAATCAGCCCACTGGATATTGAAGCATGGGAACGTCAGCACGGGCTTATCGAACCTGGCTCGGTGGTGCTGATGTACACCGGCTGGCAACACCTCTGGAACGACCCGATAGCGTTTTTTGGGCAGGACGCGCAAGGCTCACACTTCCCTGGGATTGGTGAAGCGGCGATTCGGTTTTTGCTCGAACAGCGCCAGATTGCCGGGGTTGGCATTGATACCCACGGGGTTGATCCAGGGCAAAGCACCGCCTTCGCGACAAACCACGCCGTGTTGGCGAGAAACGGGATTGTGCTGGAGTGCCTGACCCACCTCGACCGGCTTCCGGCCAAGGGCGCCACGTTAGTGATAGGTGTACTAGGACTGGAAGGCGGTTCGGGATCACCAGCATCAGTGATGGCGTTTATTCCCTGACTTGCAGGTAGGCCCTACCGACGCCATCGCAGGCAAGCCAGCTCCCACACTAGACCGCATACAGTCCGGGCAATTCGGTCAACTGTGGGAGCTGGGCTTGCCCGCGATGACGTCAGTTGCTTCAACACAGCTGTGAGCGTTGAACAATCAAATCGACCACCTGCTCGATGGTGGTGATGTGATCCCAATCTTTCTGCGTCGCTCGCAAGTTGAATTGCCACTTGATCTGCATGACAAAGCAGGTCAAATCATCATCAATAATCTTGAAGTCATGGATGAAGTCCGTTTGCTCGGTGACCTGACTTCGGTCGATGAAACCGATGATATCGACGAATAGCTGAATCACCTTTTCGCTGATCTCGGCTCTAGTCGGGCTAGCTGCCATTTCTTGCCTCATAGGCGCACTTACCAATACTGATTAGATCAAAGACAGCCAACCCCGCAGCAACGAAAGGAATGCCCCGTCCAATAATGCCAAATACCCGGACGGTGCCAAACGTCGCTTTCGCCATTCTGGCCACCGTGGGTTGCCTGATCAATGTCCGAGGGAAAAAGCGCATTCCATTGAGACTCGCCAGGTTCGTCGTTTTGCTAGAGCCAACATGAACCCAAGTGCCCACGGCAATTTTGTTTATAGGTATGCCGGCGGCGCCAGTGAGAACCGTTGCGGCCGTCAAGCCGTAGTGTTGCTGGGTACATTTCCAGAGTTCGTCAAACGTGGTGCTCGGCACCGAGGAGTCCGCATGAACGGGCTTGAGTAACTGGTAACTGGCGCCATGGGTCCAGCCTGGCGAATGAGGTAAAACCATGACTGCCGGGCAACTTGTCATCGTGTTTCCCAAATGAAACGCCATGCTTGAAGTTGAGCCGAAATCGATGCCGGTGCCTTGGAGCTCAAACTGGCTTCGCCTGATTGCTGTGTGAAGATCGCTTTCCTGCATGACGTAGTCCCTGTACGTAAATGACAGCCGGGATCTTAGGTCGCAGCGAAGGGGTATAGACGGGAGAAGGGAAAATCCAGAATGGTCCGACAGGACAGCAAGGCTAAGCCTACTGACTATTCAGAAAGCAGATAAGCGCCCCCAAAAAGAGCGGTTGTTTCAATGGCCAGCAAGACCACTCTCTTTCATTTGCGCGGCGGATTTGCCGCATTGCGCGGTGGGCTCTGCGCACTCGTCGGGCAAAACGATGGATGTGCAGCAGCGGGCGGTGATGCATTTGGTGGAGATGGCGAAGGGGGTGGTGGATCGGGCGCTGGAGTGTGTGCAGCCTCGATGAACACCGCCCCTCCCACATTTGAACGGCGTTGTTCTATCAGAACCCGCGATGTTTCTTCAGATGCTCATTGATCTTCGCCGCCGGGACTTTCTGCAAGGTGCACAGCAGGTCGTGGGACAGTTCGCGCAATCCGTGGGTGCGGCGCAGTTCCTGGGCCAGGTGCGCTGTGAGGTTGGCAGCCATTTCCGCATCCGCCAGCGCCCGGTGAGCCTGGCCGGTGTGGGGCAGCTTGGCGAAGGCATTCAACGTGCCGAGTTTGTGGTTCGGCGCCGACGGCATCAGGCGGCGCGCCAGCAGCAGGGAGCAGGCGAATTTCTGCAGGCGGGTGCGGCGGATCAGGCCCAGTTCGTAATCCCAGAATTTCTGGTCGAACGCAGCGTTGTGCGCCATCAGCGGCGTGGTGCCGACGAATTCATTCACTTCGTTCATCACCCGCTCAGCCGGCGGCGCGCTGCGCAGCATGGCGTTGCTGATGCCGGTGAGCTGTTCGATAAAGCCGGGCACGCGCACGCCAGCGTTCATCAGGCTCTGGTAACGGTCCACGATCTGGCCACGTTCGAGGATGACCACGGCGATTTCCGTGGCCCGGCAGTGGCTGCTCGGGGTGATGCCGGTGGTTTCAAAGTCGATGACCGCTATACGTTCCAAACCTGTTCCAACTCCGTCTAACTATTTATTGCGCCGTAGCGCTTATTTGAGCAGCAACGCGCCTTCGATCGGCACGTAGCGGCTGGCAGCGCGTATCAACGAGTTGGCCGTCAACCCCGGCACGCCATACGCCACGGCTTCGACGCCGTGCTTGTGGATGATGCGGTCGAGCAGCATGTCGAAGTCACCGTCGCCGGAGGCCAGCACGATTTCGTCGACGTGGTCGGCGGCGTCCATGATGTCGATGGTGATGCCCACGTCCCAGTCGCCCTTGGCCGAGCCGTCGCTGCGCTGGATATACGGCTTGAGTTTCACCGTGAAGCCCAGGTTGCGCAGGATCTGCTGGAACTGCTGCTGCTTGCTGTCGCCTCGGTCGATGGCATACGCATAGGCCTCGACGATCTGCCCGCGCGCGCTGATATCAGCCCACAGGGCGGCGTAGTTGAAGTGGCAACCATAGGCCTGGCGGACGGTGTAATAGAGGTTTTGTACATCGGCGAACACTGCAATTTTCTTCACCGCACTTCCTCATGACAGCCAGGCGCCAGCGCCCGGAAAGGGTGCCAGTATGCCAGTCGCGAGAACGTTTCCGGGAAAAATCAGACCGGGGCGACACAGCGCCCCGGTTGAGTGCAGGTCAGACGAAGGAATCGTCGTCGCCAAAGGAAGAAGAGTCGTCGGAATAGTCGCTGTCGGCAAAACTGTCCGAGTTGTTGCTGCCCCAGCTGTCGCTGTCATTGCCGGCAAAGCGCTGGTCATCGTTGCCCCAGCCGCCCTGGTCGCTGGCCGGCGCCGGTTGCTCGATGATTTCTTCCACTACCTGCGGCTGCTGGTTGTGGTGGAACAGGCTGCTGATGCCCTCGGCCAGCATTACACCACCGGCCACGCCTGCAGCCGTTTTCAGTGCGCCGCCGAGGAAGCCGCTGCCGATCGGGGCCGCAGGCGCCTGCTGCGGTTGCTGGTAGTTCTGCTGGGGCGCGCCATAGTTCTGCTGCGGCGCAGGCTGGCCAAACGCAGGCCTGCCCGGTTCACGCCAGCCACCCGACGACGCCGGGGCGCTCTGGCTTGGCTGCGGGTCGCGGGAACCGCCGCCAAAGATGCTCGACAGGAAGCCGCCGCCGCTTGCAGGGGCTGGCTGCGACGACTTGGCGCGCTCTAGCTCCTCCTGCAATTGCTGGATCTGCTGCGCCTGCTGCTTGTTCTGCGCGTCGAGGCTCTTGAGCGCGTGTTCCTGCACCAGGATCGACTGGGTCATGTAGTACCCGGCGGCCGGTTGGCGAGTCATGTGCTCCTTGATCCGCGCTTCTGCTTGCGCATCGCGGGGGGCTGAGTCCGTTTCGGCTTGCTGCAACCGTGAAAACAGTCCATCGATCAGGGTTTGCTCTTCGCTGTTCATGGCGACCTCGTTAGATTGCCGGTAGAAATCGTGGTCCTGCCTGTGATCAGGCCAGGTGCACTCTAGTTATGGGGCTGTTACCAGTTGTTTCAATGGTCTTTACTCAAGGTTTACGTTTGCGTCCCTGCAACCCTGATCGGTTAAAGTGTCGCCCTTGTTTCCAGGCCTGCGATGAACCTGATGAATCCGTTAGACGTATTGCGCGACTCTTTCCGTTTTACCCGGAACAACCTGGGTGCCATCGTTCAGCTATGCCTGCCGCTGGTCATCCTGGAGGCCCTGCTGCAACAGGTGCTCGACCACACGCTGGGCCCGGATGCCTTCCCCGGCTACAGCGTGGTGGTGGGATTGCTGGTGTACCCGCTGTACACCGGCGCCTTGATCCTGTTTCTCGACGCCCGCACCCGGGGCGAATCGCCGCGCACCAAGGATGTGTGGGCGATGGCGCTGACCCTGTGGCCGCGCTTCGCCCTGCTGACGGCCATGAGCACCTTGCTGATTCTGCTTGGCCTGTCGCTGTATTTCCTGCCGGGCCTGTGGCTGATGGTGGTGCTGGCGTTTGCCGAGTACCTGCTGGTACTGCGCAGCATGCCGGCGCTGGAGGCAATGAAGGAAAGCTTCCGCCTGACCCGTGGGCATTTCTGGCGGATCCTGGTGTGCCTGTTGTGCGTGATGACACCGCTGTGGCTGCTCAAGGGCGCCAGTGTGGCGGCCTATCCCGAGCCTGCGCCGTTGCTAGGCGTGCTGATCGACAGCGCGCACAGCTTCCTGCAGCTGTTTACCAGTGTGGTGCTGTTTCGTTTATTCATGCTGATCGGTGGCGATGCCGACGCGCGGTGATATGCTCCGTGCCACTCCCGAAACGCTATAAGCCGAGCCGATGACCCGTTTATTGCGCATAACCTTGCTGGGCCTGTTGATCATTGCAGGCCTGCTGACGGCCCTGATCTACAGCCTGACCTGGCGCCCCGAGCCCAAGGAAATCCTGCCCGTGAGCTGTGTTGCGCCGCGTGCGCCGACCCTGTTGCCAGGGCAGGCGCTCAAGGTCATGACCTGGAACGTGCAATACCTGGCCGGCAAGAACTACGTGTTCTGGTACGACACCACCGACGGCAGCGGCCCCGACGACCGCCCCACCGTGGAAGACATGGCCGCCAGCCTCGACGAAGTGGCGCGGGTGATCCGCGACGAACAACCCGACATCCTGCTGCTGCAGGAACTCGACGAAAACGCCAAGCCATCCCACTACCAGGACCAACTGGCCCTGCTCCAGGAACGCCTGGTCGACCTCTACCCCTGCAGCGCCCAGACCTTCGACTGGAAAGCCGACTTCGTCCCCGACCGGCATATCTTCGGCAGCGTCGGCCGCAAGCTGGCGACCCTGAGCCGCTACCAGATCGAACACGCCGAGCGCCTGCAATTGCCGGCGCCGGACGCCAACTTCATCAGCCGTCAGTTCCAGCCCAAGCCAGCCCTGCTGCTGACCTACTTGCCACTGAGTGATGGCGGCCAATTCGCAGTACTCAACACCCGCCTGGACGGCGACGCCCCGGGCCGCAGCGCGGTGCAGGCGCAGGTGCAAACCACGGTCAAGTTGCTGGATAAATTCGAAGGTCGCGGCACGCCCTGGTTGATCGGCGGTGATTTCAACCTGCTGCCCCTGGGGCAATTCCTGCGCCTGGACGCCGGCAAGCGCGGGCAATATTCGCCGGACAGCGAGCTGCACCTGCTGTGGGACAAGTACCCGATGATCCCGAGTAACAGCGAATCGAGCGGGATTGATCGTGAGAAATGGCTGACGCACTTCCCGAATGATCCCAGCATCGAAGGCCCGGATCGCACGCTCGATTACCTGTTCTACAGCCCACGGATCAAACGGGTGCAGGCCAAGGTGCGGCAGGAGGATACCTTGCGTATTTCCAACCATCTGCCGGTGATCGCACGGTTCCTGCTGCCTGCCGCGCAATAACCAATACCTGTAGGAGCCGGGTTTGCCGGCGATGCAGACGACGCGGTGTGTCGGCTGCACCGCAGTCGCAGGCAAGCCAGCGTCTACATTTGATCCCGGTGGTCGCTACTTTCTCGGCTTGATCCTGGCGGTCGCCTCCGCCACCAGCGGGTCATCCGGCCAATAGTGCTTGGGGTAACGACCCTTCAGATCCTTCTTCACTTCGGCGTAGGTACTGCGCCAGAAGTTCGCCAGATCCTGGGTCACCTGCACCGGCCGCCGTGCCGGGGACAGCAGGTGCAGCTTCACCACTTGGCGCCCGCCGGCAATGCGCGGGGTGTCGGCCAGGCCGAACAATTCCTGCAGGCGCACCGCCAAAATCGGCGGCTGTTCGCTGTAGTCCAAACGCACTGACGAGCCCGACGGCACCTTCACATGTTGCGGCGCCAACTCGTCGAGCCGCTGGGGCAGCGGCCACGGCAACAGGTTATGCAGGAAGCTGGAAATATCCAGGTGGGCGAAATGGCTCAGGCGCGAGACTTTGCCCAGGTAGGGCATCAGCCAGTGTTCGAGGCTGGCGAGCAAGGCGGTGTCGCTGATATCCGGCCATTCGCTGGTTTTGCCGGCGTCCAGCTGGCGCAGCAGCATGACGCGGGACTGCCATTGGCGCAGTTCAGGCGTCCAGGGCAGCAACTCCAGGCCTTTGCGCCGCACCAGGTTGACCAGCGCCTGGCTGCGGGCGGACTCGTCCAGGCCGGTCAGCGGTTCACGGCTGAGCACCAGTTCGCCGACTTTGCGCTGGCGTTCGGCACGCAATACGCCTTCACGCTCGTCCCAATCCAGCTGGTCCACGGTGCGCACTTGCTCGGCCAGCACCGTGTCGAACAGTGCCGGATCAAAATCGGCCGCCAGGTAGATACGTTCTTCACGCTGGCCCTGGCGACTGCCGAGGTCAGCGATCACCAGCCAGGGTTGTTTCATCAGGCTGTCGGCCTCGGCGAACAGCGCCGCTCGGCCGTTGGCCAGGCGATATTCGGCGCCGCCGGGGCGACGTTGCTGGGCGACGCGGTCCGGGTAGGCCAGCGCCAGCAGGGCACCGAGCCAGCGTGGGTGGTCGGGATCGGCCACCGGCTGGGTGGCCTTGCCTCTCAGATAGCCACGGTATTGCCGCGCCAGTTGCTTGGCCCGCTGCACGCCGCCTTGGGTGCCGCGCGCGCGTTCTTCACCGGACAGCAACGCCAGGCGACTGTGCAAATCCGCGCCAGCGCCGCGCAAAATATCGCGCTCCCCCAAGAGCGCGGCGACCTCACACGCGGTCGCCGCGAGGCCCAGATCCTGGCCGCGCAACAGCAGATGGGCGATACGCGGATGGGCCGGCAGCTCGGCCATTTTCTGGCCATGCGCGGTCAGCGTGTCGTCATTCAACGCCCCCAGGCGCTGCAGCAAATCCTGGGCCTGGGCATAGGCGGCGGTCGGCGGCACATCGAGCCACACCAGTTGCGTGGGCGTAACACCCCAACGCGCCAGTTGCAGCGCCAGGCCGGCGAGATCGGCGGCGAGGATTTCCGCACTGCCATACGCCGCCAGGCCTTCATGCTGGTCCTCGGACCACAAGCGATAACACACCCCCGGCTCCAGGCGCCCTGCCCGGCCGGCGCGCTGGGTGGCACTGGCGCGGGAGATGCGTTGGGTATCGAGGCGGGTCATGCCGCTGCCAGGGTCGAAACGCGGCACGCGCGCCAAGCCGGCGTCGATCACCACACGTACGCCATTGATGGTCAGGCTGGTCTCGGCGATGTTGGTGGCGAGTACCACTTTGCGTTTGCCGGGCGGGGCCGGGTCGATGGCGGCGCGCTGGGCGTTGAGGTCCAGCTCGCCATGCAGCGGGCACAGCAGCACATCGCTGCGGTCGCCCAGGGCGTCAGCCAGTTGTTGATGGACCCGGCGAATCTCCGCCTGCCCCGGCAAGAACACCAGCACACTGCCGGACTCATCGTGCAGGGCCTCGAGGAGAGTGTTCACCACACGCGGCTCGATGAATTCACCCGGCTGGTACGGCCGGCCCCAGCGCGTCTGCACCGGGAACATGCGTCCCTCGCTGCGCAGGATCGGCGCGTCGTGCAGCAGGCTGGCCAGGCGCTCGCCTTCGAGGGTCGCGGACATCAACAGGATTTTCAGCGGCTGCTCATCACGAAACAGCTCGCGCCCGTTCAGGCTCAGGGCCAGCGCCAGGTCGGCGTCGAGGCTGCGTTCGTGGAATTCGTCGAAGATCAGCAGGCCCACGCCGTCAAGTGCCGGGTCATCCTGCAAGCGACGGGTGAGGATGCCTTCGGTGACCACTTCAATCCGTGTATTGGGGCCGACTTTGCTGTCGAGACGGATGCGATAGCCGACGGTGTCGCCGACCTTTTCGCCCAGTTCACTGGCCAGCCGTTCGGCGGCAGCACGCGCCGCCAGGCGCCTCGGTTCGAGCATCAGGATGGTCTGCCCGGCCAGCCAGGGCTCGTTCAACAAGGCCAAGGGCACACGGGTGGTTTTACCGGCGCCGGGCGGTGCTTCCAGCACGGCTTCATGGCGATTCGCCAAGGCGTCACGCAGGGCGGGTAAAACATCATCGATCGGCAACGAATTCATACTGGCTCCAAAGCAGAGCGGCGAGTATAACGGCGAACTGCCGGATGCCGGTGCTGGTCTCACAAGCACCCCGCTCTTTCGCGGTGGATGCGCTCAAAGGTGGGCGCTGGCTTATAGTTTCGTATCAACCGTGTTCAGGAGAGTCTTCATGCGTATCGCTTCCCGTGTCATTGGCGGTGTCCTCGCCGTCACCCTGCTGAGCCAGTTGACGGCCTGCGGCTCGATTTTCTACCCCGACCGCCGCGGCCAGATCGACGGCAAGATCGACCCGGCGATTGCCGTGCTCGACGCCGTGGGCCTGCTGTTCTATGTGATCCCTGGCCTGATCGCGTTCGGCGTGGACTTCGCCACCGGCGCGATCTACTTCGAACCGGGCAAGACTGCCCAGGTCGCCCCGGAAAAACTCCACGAGGCTATCGGTGCCGACGGCAAGGTCGACAACGCCAAGCTGCAAAGCATCATCCAGAAGGAAACCGGCCGCAGCCTGCCGCTGGATGACCCGCGCATGATCCAGTTCAAGGGCAGCGTGCAACAGCTTGCATCCCTGGGCCTGCAACCCGCTGCCTAAGGACTGCCCATGACTACCAGCCCCGAACACGCGCGGCTCCTGCGCCTGGCCACCCGCGCCTCGGTCGGCGTGGCCTGTGCGCTGATTATCACCAAGGCCATCGCCTGGTGGCTCAGTGGCTCGGTGAGCATGCTCGCCGGGTTGACCGACTCACTGCTCGACGGCGTGACCTCGCTGCTGAACCTGCTGGCCGTGCACTACGCCCTGCGCCCGGCCGATGACGATCATCGCTATGGTCATGGCAAGGCGGAATCGCTGTCAGGCATGGCCCAGGCGCTGTTTATCGGCGGCAGTGCGGTGCTGATCGCATTCCAGGCCTACGAGCGCCTGCAACACCCGGAACCAGTGGGCGCGCCGTGGCTGAGCATTGGTGTGATTGTGTTTTCCCTGGTGCTGACCGTGGCCTTGCTGATGCTGCAACACCGGGTGGTGCGCGAAACCGGCTCCAACGCGGTACGCGCGGATTCTCTGCATTACCGTTCGGACCTGATGCTCAACGGCAGCATCCTGGTGGCACTGGTGCTGGCGGGCATGGGTTTTCATCAGGTCGACGCCTGGTTCGGCCTGGGCATTGCCGCCTACATCTTGTGGAGTGCGATCCAGATCGCACGGGAAAGCTTCGCGGTATTGATGGACGAGGAGCTGCCGCCGGAGGTCAGCCAGCATATGCTGGAACTGGCGCGCGGCGTGCCCGGCGTGCTGGGTGCGCATGATTTGCGCACGCGGATTTCCGGCAGCCACTGGTTCGTGCAACTGCACCTGGAACTGCCGGGGGATTTGACCCTGTCAGTCGCCCACGGCATCAGCGACCAGGCCGCCGATGCCATTCACCAGGCCTACCCGCGTGCCGAAGTACTGGTACACGCAGACCCCGCAGATCAACCGCAAGCAGACAGCTATAAGCGGTAAGCTTCAAGCTGCAAGCCTCAAGCCTCAAGCCTCAAGCGTGAAGCTTGCAGCTTGTAGCTTGCAGCTTGCAGCTTACCGCTGCTCAATACTGCACTTGATACCCGCGACTGCTCAGGCAGTTGCCCTGTGCCTGGCGGTAGGTTTGCACCACCGCCGGGTCGGGCGCGTAGGTGACGGCCTGCGGGTCGAAGCCGCTTTGCTGCACTGCCCAGCGATAACAGTCATAACCGTCCTGCTGCACTTGGGCCGGTGACTGGCCGTTGGCGGGGTAGGCCACCACGTCATACCCGTTGCCTTGCGGCGCCGGCTGCGGTCCAGGCACTGCGGTCGGCGGTTGCACCACCACGTATTCCTGGGAGGTGCTTTCATAGGTGTAGTAGGCACCGGCCGCGAGGAAAAACAACGCGCTGCCCACCCACACTTCGCGCGCGTAGTCCGGCAGGTAGCGCACGCGGATCCCATACGGCGGCGTTACCACCACGTAGCGCGGGCCTTGCGGGCGATACCAGTAGCCGCCGGAGAAGAAGTAATCCTGGCCACGGTACGGCACGCGGTAATTGCGGTCGGGAAAACGGTCGACGGTATAACCGGGACGATACTGCGGGCCGGGCCCCCAACCATTGCCATGCCCGTCGGGGCGACCCGGCCAGCGATTGTCATTCGGGTGACCGTTATTGAAGCCACCGCCCGGACGTGGGCCCGGACCATTGCCGGCCTGCCAATGCTGGTTGCCATCATTGCGACGTGGGATGTCTTGGTAGTTGCCCTGGCGCGGTTCCTGGGTCTGGCGCACGGTATCCGGACGCCCCTGGATCGGCAGGTTATTCGCCGGCTGCGGCGCCGGCCGAGGCTGTTCAGCCCCTTGCGGGCGACCCTGCCATTGCCCGCCACCGTGCGGCTGCTGCTCGGCGCGATCAAAATGCGGATTCTGGGGACGCGGCTGGTTGTTCTCGAAGTGCTGGTTCTGCGGACGCGGCTGAGTGTTTTCCGGCCGTGGTTGATTGTTCTGCGGGCGAGGCTGGTTGTTTTGCGGTCGCGGCTGTTCGTTACCTTGCCGACCGCCTTCCGGCCCTCGTTCATGCTGACCGCCGCCTTCAGGGCGCGGGTCATCTGCCATCACTTGCGTGCCGACGGTCACCATCAGCAAACCTACACCTGCCATACGCCAGATGCGCTTCATGCTATTCCTCACTGCGGATAAGGGCCTAGAACGTCCGGCCTCATAGATAAGACTGGAAAAGCCGCGCCCGGTTCTGAGACAGGTTATCAGTCACGAGAACAATTTTCTCAAGGCAAAAGAAAAGGGGTGACCCGTCGGCCACCCCTTGAGAACTTCGTCCTGGCTCAACGCTTTTGACGTTGGCTCACCTCACGCCGTCTTGTGGACAGTGTGCAGCCTGGAGGCCAACTCAACCCTGCTGGGGTGGCGGCCGCAGCGGGCCTGATTGGGCGAGCTGCTGTGGACTGTTGTCCAGGCGGTGATTCTGTTGATAACGATACCCGCCAACGTCCGACAGATGATTGCGAAGATTGCGTCAATAAACAGTGCTTGCGCAATTTTTAACCCTTCATGGATAATTCACCGCAATAGTTACGACAAAGGCCAACCCAATGAGCAAGCTTGACCGATACGACCTGAGTATTTTGGCGGAATTGCAGCGCGACGCGAGGATCTCCAACCAGGAGTTGGCCGAGCGTATCGGCCTGTCGCCTTCGCCCTGCTCACGCCGGGTCAAGCAATTGGAGGACGACGGCTACATTGCACGCCAGGTCGCCCTGCTCGACCGCAAGATGCTCGGCCTGAGCCTGACCGCCTATGTGCTGATCGGCATGGACCGTCACACCCCGGAGCGTTTCGAGAATTTCGAAGCGGCCATCCGCACCCTGCCCCAAGTGCTGGAATGCAGCCTGGTGACCGGCATGGACGCCGACTATCAACTGAAAGTGGTGGTGCCGGACATGGATCACTACCAGAAGCTACTGCTGGGTCACCTGACCCGCATCGAAGGCGTGACCAGCGTGCGCTCCAGCTTCGTGCTGAACCAGGTGCTCAATAGCACCGAATTGCCGCTGACTCATTTGCGTACCTGATTTCAACAACATTGAAAATCCCCTGTGGGAGCGGGCTTGCTCGCGAAAGCGCTGATTCCGTCAATACATGCGTTGACTGACACTGCGCTTTCGCGAGCAAACCGGCTCCCACATTTGGACCGTACCTCGATCCAAATCAATGTTGTGTTGAAGACGCTGCCTTATACTTGCCGCCTGCCCCGTCGGAAGAGCCCATGAACAACATCGATCCCGCCCTGTTTGAAGAATGGATGATGACTGGCCTGGTCACCATCCTGATCATTTTCATGGGCTTTATCGTCTGGGACCTGGCAAAGAAGTCCAAGGCCGGGCGCTTTGGCTCGTTCATCCTGTTCTTCGTGCTCGGCCTGGGCGTGGCTGCATTCATCATCAAGAGCGTGGTGATCGGCCTGATCGAGTCCGGCGCCTTATAAGCGCGCCGGCACTTCCTTCCACTGGCCTTGATCCAGGCCATCGATCGACCAATCGCCAATTCGCACGCGCACCAGGCGCAAGGTCGGCAACCCGACTGCGGCGGTCATGCGCCGAACCTGACGGTTACGCCCTTCTCGAATCACCAGTTCCAGCCAGTAAGTCGGTATGTTTTTGCGAAAGCGTACCGGCGGGTTGCGCGGCCATAACTCAGGCTCATCCAGCCGCCGGGCTTCGGCGGGCAGGGTCATGCCGTCGTTGAGTTCCACGCCATTGCGCAGGCGTTGCAGATGCTCCTCAGTCGGCTCGCCTTCGACTTGCACCCAGTAGGTCTTCGCCAGCTTGTGCTTGGGGTCGGCGATGCGCGCCTGCAACTGGCCGTCGTTGGTCAGCAGCAACAGGCCTTCGCTGTCACGGTCCAGGCGGCCGGCGGGGTAGATGCCGGGGATGTCGATAAAATCCTTGAGGGTCGCCCGGCCGCCTTCGTCGCTGAACTGGGTCAGCACATCAAAAGGCTTGTTGAACAGGATCAACTTCGGCTCCGCGGGTGGCGCCTTGGCGACTCGACGCGCAGCGGAATACGGGGGGTTCACGCCGGGGCGGCGCGAATCGGGACGGGCAGGACGGGACATGGCAAAAGGAACATCTAACGGTCAGGACCGACAATGCTAGTGGCCTGACCGCTAAATGACCATCCCAACCGCTTAGCGGAACGGCGGCTCGTCGAAGCTGCGCAGTTTGCGCGAGTGCAGCGAGTTGAGTTCGGTGCGCAACAGGTCGACCGCCTCGATGCCGATCTTCAAGTGCTGGCTGACCGCACGTTCATAGAACGCGTTGGCCGAACCCGGCAGCTTGATTTCACTGTGCAGCGGTTTGTCCGACACACACAACAAGGTGCCGTACGGTACGCGCAAGCGATAACCCTGGGCGGCGATGGTGCCGCTTTCCATGTCCACGGCCACTGCGCGGGACAGGTTGATCAAAGGGCGCTCCTGGGCCCAGCGCAGTTCCCAGTTGCGGTCGTCGTAGGTCAGCACGGTGCCGGTACGCAGGCGTTTTTTCAGCTCTTCGCCTTTTTCGCCGGTGACATTGGCCGCCGCTTGCTGCAAGGCCAGCTGCACTTCGGCCAGGGCCGGGATCGGGATATTCGGCGGTACCACGCGGTCGAGAATCCCATCGCGACGCATATAGGCGTGGGCCAATACATAGTCACCGATGGTCTGCGATTGGCGCAGGCCGCCGCAGTGACCGATCATCAGCCAGCAATGCGGGCGCAGCACGGCCAGGTGGTCGGTGATGTTCTTGGCGTTGGACGGGCCGACGCCGATATTCACCAGGGTCACGCCGTGGCCATCAGTGGCCTGCAGGTGATAGGCCGGCATCTGGTAGCGATGCCACACCACGCCGGCGGCAATCGCCGATGCTTCACCGTGGTCCATGCTCTTGTCGATCACCACGTTGCCTGGCAGCACCATGCGGATGAAACGCGGGTCGCTGCGCAGTTGTTCCAGGCCATGCAAGATGAACTGGTCGACATAGCGATGGTAGTTGGTCAGCAGGATCCACGGCTGCACATGGCGCCAGTCACTGCCGGTGTAGTGCACCAGGCGGCGCAGGGAAAAGTCCACGCGCGCCGCGTCGAACAACGCCAGGGGCAGCGGGTCGGTGTTTTCCCAGTCGTACAGGCCATCGGCGATGCCATCGGTGGCGGCCGACAGGTCGGTGCTGGGGAACACTCGGGCGAGGGTCGCGGCCGTTACGCCGGAGCCGGCCAGTTCGTCGCCCTGCTCCACCACATACGGGTACGGGATGTTCTGTTGGCTGACGCCGACTTCCACCGTCACGGTAAAGTCATGCATCAGCGGCACCAGTTGTTCCAGCAGGTACTTACGGAACGCCGCCGGATGGGTGACGGTAACGCTGTAGGTACCCGGCAACTGGACTTTGGCATACGCCCGGGTGGTCTGTGGGACTTCGCCGTGGCAGTGGTAGGTCAAGCGCAGTTCCGGATAGCGAAACAGCGCACGTTGTTCGGCGTCGGGTTCGACGCGGTCTTTGAGGTATTGCTTGAGGGCTTGGTTGAGGGCGCCGGTAGCACGCTCATGCAGAGCCGCCAGCCGATCCACGGCTTCTTCAGCGGTTTGAACGACAACAAAAGCTTCGGTCACGGTAAGCATCCTGTGTTCTGACGTGCAGGCCTTTATCTTGCCTGTATCCCGGCCACACCGAAACACCGATTTGGAAACACATTACCTTGCAGGAGCCGGCTTGCCGGCGATAAGGCCCTTGAATTCAATACATGTCTCAAGGCCGCTATCGCCGGCGAGCCGGCGCCTACACGGGACGGTGATCAGGATTGCGGGGTTGAGCGCGCGACGATGGCCTCCACATCGACACCCCGCGGCAAGGTGCCATACACGCGGCCGGACGATTCACCCAGCCGGCTGGCAATGAACCCATCGCTGACCGCCGCATTCCCGGCCTCCAGCAGCAGCTTGGCCTGCAGCGCCACGGCAATGTCCTCGGTCAGTTGCCGCGCGCGGTACTGGATGTCCTGGGTGTCCATGAACGCCGACTTCAGTTGCTCGATATGCCGCGCCAGTTGCCTGTCGCCGTGCCCGTCGCCCAATTCGACGAACAGCGCCTCGAGCACGCCCGGCTCTTTGGACAGGGCGCGCAGCACGTCCAGGCATTGCACGTTGCCGGAACCTTCCCACGTGGAATTCACCGGTGCCTCACGGTACAGGCGCGGCAGGATGCTGTCCTCCACATAGCCGGCACCGCCCATGCACTCGGCGGCTTCGTTGATCATCGCCGGCGCACGCTTGCAGATCCAATACTTGCCCACCGCCGTCACCAGCCGGGCGAACTTGGCTTCCTGCTCATTATCCAGATGATCCAGCGCCCGGCCCATGCGCATGCTCAAGGCCAGCGAGGCTTCGCTTTCCAGGGCCAGGTCGGCCAGCACGTTTTGCATCAGCGGTTGCTCGCTGAGCACACGCCCGCCCACGGAACGATGGGCACAATGATGGCTGGCCTGGGTCAACGCCTGGCGCATCAGGGCACTGGAGCCGACCATGCAGTCGAAGCGGGTCATGGCGACCATCTCGATGATGGTCGGTACGCCACGGCCCTCTTCGCCGATCATCCAGGCCAGGGCGCCGCGAAATTCGACTTCGCTGGAGGCGTTGGAGCAATTCCCGAGTTTGTTTTTCAGGCGCTGGATATAGAACTCGTTGCGCGTGTCATCCGGGCGGTGCCGAGGCAGTAGGAAACAGGTCAGGCCCTTGTCAGTCTGCGCCAGGGTCAGGAACGCATCGCACATCGGCGCCGAGCAGAACCACTTGTGCCCCACCAGCTCGTAGGCCTGCCCCGGGCCACCGGCGCCTACCGGATAGGCGCGGGTGGTGTTGGCGCGCACGTCGGTGCCGCCTTGTTTCTCGGTCATGGCCATGCCGATGGTGGCACCGCCCTTGTGGGCGATGCCGACGTTGCGCGGGTCGTATTCGGTGCTGAGGACTTTCGGCAACCAGGTCTGTGCAAGATCCGGCTGCAGGCGCAGGGCCGGCACGCAGGCAAAGGTCATGGTCAACGGACAGCCGGTGCCGGCTTCGGCCTGGCTGTGCAGGTAGGTCATGGCCGCGCGGGCGACATGCGCGCCGGACTGCGGATGGGCCCACGGCAGCGACGGCAGGCCGTGTTCGACGGCGATGCGCATCAGTTCGTGGTAGGCCGGATGAAACTCCACCAGGTCGATGCGATGCCCATAACGGTCATGGCTGTTGAACACCGGTTTGTTCTGGTTCGCCAGGAACCCGGCCGCCATCAACGGCCCGCCGGCCAGCTCCCCGTAGGCATCGATGCGCGTCTCGGCCCAGCCGGCACCGAAGCGGCGCGACCACTCTTGCAGGGGCAGGTCGATGCGGTAGAGGTTGGTGCCATCCAGGGATGGCGGCTGGTTGGTGACGTCGTGGGTTTCGGCGAACGAGTGCAGGTTCATGACGGGCCTCCTGGAAAAAAGGCCACGTCGATTTGAGGCCTGAATTTCAGTTAAGCACCGACACCGGGCTTAAAAAAGTGGCATACCCGCCGAATGTCCGGCGCTTTCGCCCTCTACTCGCCCCAACAATCGACGCTCCAGCACCGCCTGCAAAGCGTCGAAACGCACGGGCTTGGCCAGGCGCTCGGAGACGCCGATGCCATGGCAATGTTCGCGCTCGGACACATTCAGCGACGTACTCAAGGCAATCACCGGCAACTCAGCGCAGCCAGGCAGTGCACGAATCTGACAGCACAACGAGAAACCGCCTTCAGGTATATCCAACAATACTGCATCGAATTTCTCGGCCTGCAGGCTCGCCAACGCGGACGGCCCGTTGTCCACGGTTTTTACCCGGTAACCGAGCTTGAGCAACATGCCTCGCACAGCCAACTGGCCCACGCTGTTGTCATCCACCAGCAGCACCGCGCAATCCTGCGGGCCACGCTGCCGATCCGGTGTCCGCTTTGGCTCCGGGGCCACCAGGCTGACCTGCATCTCCAACTGGAAGCGACTGCCCTTGCCCGGCTCGGAGTGATGGGTGAGGCGCCCGCCCAGCAGTTCGATCAACTGCCGGCAAATCGCCAGGCCAATCCCCAGGCCACCGTATTCGCGGGTGGTCGAGCCATCGAGCTGGAAGAAACGCTGGTACAGCGTGGCCTCGTCGAGGAAAGCGAAGCCGATACCGGTGTCGGTGACGATAAAGCTCAAGCGCACGCCACCGTCACTCTGCGGCACGCCCACCACCCGCAGGCGCACCGAGCCCTCATGGGTAAACTTGAAAGCGTTGTCCAGCAGGCAATCCAGGCACTGCAGGAGTTTGTCGGCGTCGCCCATCAGGCGGTCCGGCAACTCGTCCGCCACGTCGATGGAAAACGCCAGGCCTTTGCTCTGGGCGCTGGCGTTGAATTGCTGGCGCAACCCGTCGAGCGCGCCGCGCAGGCTGAAGACCTTGGGCTGGGGAGTCAGGCGTCCGGCTTGCAATTCGGTCAGCGTCAGAATGCCGTTGACCATGCGCATCATGTCCCGCGCCGAACCGGCGGCGGTTTGCTGGTACTGCGCCAGGTCGTCGCCCAGCGGCACGGTTTGCATCAGTTCGAGGGAGCCGATCACGCCGTTCATCGGCGTGCGCAATTCATGGGTCAGGGTCGCAAGGAATTCATCCTTGAGCCGGTTGCTGCGGGCCAACTGCTGGTTGAGCACTTCAAGCTTCTGGCTGGCATCGAACAGGATCTGCGCCTGCTGCTCGCGCATGGAATTGATGCGGTCGGCCAACGCCAGGGACAACAGCGCCACTTCGATCGCCGAACCGATCTGGCTGGCGTACATGGTGAGAAACATATTCGGCAGGTAGCCCAGCACCATCAGGGTATTGATCACCCCACCGAGCAGGAACGCCGACCAGGCGATGATGAAATACCGCGCCATGCGCTGGCCGCAATACCAGGCCTTGATGGCAGCGACAAAGATGGTCACGGTAAACACCAGCGCCAGGCCGGTGGCCAGGCGCAAGGCCACCGCATAGCTGGTCAGCAGCGCCAGCGCCATGACGACCGCGCCGCACGCCGCCAGCCCCAGCAGGATGCGGTTGAGCCAGCGGCTGTGCTGCGCGGTGTGCAGGAAACTGCGGGCGAACAGGCTGCCGAACAGCGCCGCCGAGCCGATCAGGAACGGCACCGCCGCGTTCGCCCACCACGGGTTGTTCGGCCAGAAGTACTCCACCGCCACGCCATTGACCGACAGCTGGTATAGGCCGAACGAGGCGATATAAAGGATGTAATAGAGGTAGCTGGTGTCGCGCACGCTCAGGTAGATGAACAGGTTGTAGACCAGCATCCCCAGCAGCACGCCGTAGATCACCCCGAGCACAGACAGGCGCAGGGGTTGTTGTTCCAGATAAGCGGTGCCGGCCCACAGCGTCAAGGGCGCCTGGATCGAGCCTTCGCTTTGCAGGCGCAGGTAGACCGTCTGCTGTTGATCGGGCACAAAGTTGAGCTTGAACAGGTAGTTGCTCTGGCGTACTTCACGGCTGGAAAACGGCAATGCGCTGCCCGTGCGGGAGGTCAGCCGGTAGGTGCCGGTACCGTCGTTCTGGTACAGGTCCAGGTGATTCAGCGGTGGGTAGGCCAACTCCAAAAACCAGGTGCGCGGCGCGCGCGGGTCCTTGGCCAGGTAATGCAGGTCGACCTTGAGCCAGAACACCGAGCGCGAATAGCCGGCGTTGAGGGTGGCTTTGTCATGGGGCTTGAATTGGGCGGCGTAGGCGGGTGAACTGACGTCGGCGATGGTCAGCGCATCGGTGGGGTCTTCGAGCACTTGCATGACTCGGCCCAGCGGCAGGCTTCGCGTGTCCTGGTTGAACTCGATGGCGCTGGCGAGCATTGGCAGCCCGCACAACAATAAAATCAGCAAATAGCGCATAGAGCCCCAGTGTGGCGTGTCCGGTTATGTCAAAAGCCCCCCATTCCTTTTGAGAAGACGTACACCGGCGGTACATTAAGTTGTTTGGATCCACTTTAGCATAGCCGCTAAAGGCCATTGGACACCATTGAAATAATTTTTTGAAAGGCTCTAGGACGCGGGTTTCAGCGGGTTTTCTCGACTGAAAAAGCGCCAAAAAAGCGTCACAACCACGGCAACATTCAACCCTCACCCGACAGCCACGCAAAAAGCGTTTGGTGGTAAGCTCGCGCACCATGAATATCTACAGCTCTCGCCCCGTTGTCCTCTGTCTCTCCGGCCATGATCCCAGTGGTGGCGCCGGCTTGCAGGCAGATATCGAAGCCCTGCTCGCCCAGGGCTGCCATGCGGCTCCGGCCGTCACCGCCCTGACCGTGCAGAACACCGTCAACGTCAGCGATTTCCGCGTGCTCGACCGCGAGTGGGTGCTGGCCCAGGCCAATGCCGTGCTCGGCGACTCCGAAGTGGCGGCGGTCAAGCTGGGCATGCTCGGTTCCACCGCAATGGTCGACACCGTGGTCGAACTGCTGCAGGCGCACCCGCACCTGCCGGTCGTCTGCGACCCGGTGCTGCGCGCCGGCGGCGGTGGCAGCCTGGGCAAGGACGAAGTCGGCTATGCCATGCGCGAGCGGCTGTTGCCGCTGTCGCTGATTGCCACGCCGAACCTGCCCGAAGCGCGCATCCTCGCCGAACTGCCCGAGGGCACGGCAGACGAATGCGCCGAAAAGCTGCTGCCGTACATCAAGCACCTGCTGATCACCGGCGGGCATGGCGACGAGCATGAAGTGCACAACCGCCTGTACAGCCGTGACGGCACGCGCCAGACCTTTACCTGCCAGCGCTTGCCCGGCAGTTATCACGGTTCGGGCTGCACGCTCGCCAGTGCCCTGGCCGGCCGGATCGCCCAGGGCGAAGGGTTGGTCAGCGCGGTGCAATCGGCCCTCAACTACACTTGGCGCACCCTGCGTGACGCCGAACAACTCGGTCAGGGCCAGTTCGTACCGCGTCGGTTGCCGCTGGATTTCTGCTCGTAACTTTTTCTGCTCGAAGGGGCCTGCCCGATGAAACTACGTGGCCTGTATGCCATTACCGACAGCCAACTGTTGGCTGGCAAGTTCCTCGCCTACGTCGAAGCGGCGCTGGACGGTGGCGTGACCCTGCTGCAGTACCGCGACAAAAGCAGCGACGAAGCCCGGCGCCTGCGTGAGGCCGAGAAGCTGCGCGAACTGTGCTCGCGCTACAAGACCCAACTGATCATCAACGACGACGCCGAGCTGGCCGCGCGCCTGGGCGTCGGCGTGCACCTGGGCCAGACCGACGGCCCGCTGACCCCGGCCCGCGCGTTGCTGGGCTCCAAGGCGATCATCGGCGCGACCTGCCACAGCCAGATCGAGCTGGCCGAGCAGGCCGCCAAGGAAGGCGCCAGCTATGTCGCCTTCGGCCGCTTCTTCACGTCCAACACCAAGCCGGGCGCTTCTGCCGCCACCGTCCCGATGCTGGCTCAGGCCCGGGCGCGCCTGCAGCTGCCGATCTGCGTGATCGGCGGCATCACCCTGGAGAATGCCGAACCGCTGGTGGCGCATGGCGCTGACCTGCTGGCCGTGGTGCACGGCCTGTTCGGTGCGGACAGCACCCAGGAAGTGACGCGTCGCGCCCGCGCCTTCAACGATCTTCTTAAATATTCAGTTTAGAGAGCCCGATCATGTCCCGTTCCGAAACCCTGTTTGCCAATGCCCAGAAACACATCCCCGGCGGTGTGAACTCCCCGGTGCGTGCGTTCAAGAGCGTGGGCGGTACGCCGCTGTTCTTCAAGCATGCCGAAGGCGCGTACGTCACTGACGAAGATGACAAGCGCTACGTCGACTACGTCGGCTCCTGGGGCCCGATGATCCTCGGCCACAGCCACCCGGACGTACTCGACGCGGTGCGCAAGCAGCTGGAACACGGCCTCTCCTACGGCGCGCCGACCGCCATGGAAACCGAGATGGCTGACCTGGTGTGCTCGATCGTGCCGTCGATGGAGATGGTGCGGATGGTCAGCTCCGGCACCGAAGCCACCATGAGCGCGATTCGCCTGGCCCGTGGTTTCACCGGCCGCGACAGCATCATCAAGTTTGAAGGCTGCTACCACGGCCACTCCGACAGCCTGCTGGTCAAAGCCGGTTCGGGCGCGCTGACCCAGGGCGTGCCAAGCTCGGCCGGCGTGCCTGCGGCGTTCGCCAAACACACCCTGACCCTGCCGTTCAACGACATCGCGGCCGTCGAGCAGATGCTCGATGAAGTCGGGCAAGACGTGGCGTGCATCATCGTCGAGCCGGTGGCCGGCAACATGAACTGCGTACCACCGGCGCCGGGCTTTCTCGAAGGCCTGCGCGAGCAGTGCGACAAGCACGGCGTGGTGCTGATTTTCGACGAGGTGATGACGGGTTTTCGCGTTGCACTCGGCGGCGCACAGGCGCACTACGGCGTCACGCCGGACCTGAGCACCTTCGGCAAGATCATCGGCGGCGGCATGCCGGTCGGCTGCTTCGGCGGCAAGCGCGAAATCATGCAGCACATCGCGCCGTTGGGCCCGGTGTACCAGGCAGGCACCTTGTCGGGTAATCCGCTGGCGATGGCTGCCGGCCTGACCACCCTGCGCCTGATCTGCCGCCCGGGCTTCCACGCCGAGCTGACCGACTACACCACCCGCCTGCTCGACGGCCTGCAACAGCGTGCCGATGCCGCCGGCATCCCGTTTGTGACGACCCAGGCGGGCGGCATGTTTGGCCTGTACTTCAGCGGCGCCGATGACATCGTTACCTTTGATGACGTGATGGGCAGCGATGCCGATCTGTTCAAGCGCTTCTTCCACCTGATGCTCGAAGGCGGCGTGTACCTGGCACCGAGCGCCTTCGAAGCCGGCTTCACCTCGATCGCCCATGGCGACGCCGAGCTGAAACTGACCCTCGATGCCGCCGAGCGCGCCTTCGCGGCCTTGAAATAAACGACGGAAAAAATCAGGCGCCGCCCCAGCGGTGTCTGATTTGCTACTTTGTTTACAGAGATTTCCGAGTTTTTTCGAGAAACCACCTGCAATCCGGCAGATAACTTGCCCAACCAGCAGAAAAACGAGTAAAGACTTTGTAAGCAGAGGCCTGCTTATTTCATAATGCGCGCTTATTGGATCCCCCGAGGATCCGCGCGCCCCGTCAGAGGTAAGTCGATTCCCATGAAACGCACCGGCCGCACCCTGGTTCTGGGCTGCCTGTTGCTCCTTCAGCCGCTGCTGGCACATGCACAAGCAGGCGGCAACTCGTTGTTAATCCCAGCGATGGGTCGTTGCACCCTCAATACCCAGCCAGACAGCCAGGCCGAAGCCCTGAGCGCGTGCCAGAAACAGGCCGACGGTGGGGATGCGCAGGCGCAATACGAGTTGGGCGAGTACTACCACGACAGCAAGAACCCCGCCCGCGACCTCAACAAAGCCTTGAGTTACTTCGAGAAAGCCTCGTTGCAGGGCCACGCGCAGGCGCAATTCCAGCTCGGCACCATGTTCTTCAAAGGTGAAGGTGTGCCGGCCAATAACGTTCAGGCGTATATCGTGCTGAAGATGGCGGCGGTCAACGGCGCCGAAGACGCGCTGGACACTGCCGACGAAGTCGCCGAGCACATGCAGCGCAATGAACTGGAAACCGCGACCCAGGTGCTGGGCCAGATTTTCCGCAACTACCTGCAGGAACTGCAGAGCGCAGATGGCAGCTCGCCATTCTCGCCGCTGCCCTGAGTTTTGTAGCGCCTTTACTGCCGCCTTCGCGAGCAAGCCCGCTCCCACATTCGACTGTATTCCAAAGGTGGAACTCGATCGAATGTGGGAGCGGGCTTGCTCGCGAAGGGGTCGGCGCGGTCTTAAGCCTTACTTCTCAGGCATCGGCACCGGAAACGGCATGACATTGCTCACGCCCCGGGCTTCGCTGATTTTCGGCGTGCCCAGGCGCTCGACTTCATCGATGCGCACAATCGAATGCATCGGCACAAAACTGCGCACCACGCCTTCGAACTGCGCCTTGAGTTTCTCCTCGCCCGGGTCGACGACCAACTGGGTGCGCTCGCCAAAGACGAACTCTTCCACTTCCAGGAAGCCCCACAGATCACTTTGATAGATCTGCTTGGCGTACATTTCGAACACCTGGCCCTGGTTAAGGAAAATCACCTTATAGATTGGAGCTTCACGTTTGGTCATGGTGGGCGAATAACACATCGGGGATATAAAAGAGGGCGCGAACTATAGCATGGCACCCGATGCACAACGCTAGGAACCAATGGGCATGCCCCCTATAATGCGCGGTTCTTTACCACCAGTTGACGATCCCCATGGCCAAGAAGCTCTATATCGAAACCCACGGTTGCCAGATGAACGAGTACGACAGCTCGCGCATGGTCGATCTGCTGGGTGAACACCAGGCCCTGGAAGTCACCGCCCGCGCCGAAGATGCCGACGTGATCCTGCTCAATACCTGCTCGATACGCGAGCGAGCCCAGGATCGGGTGTACTCGCAGCTGGGCCGCTGGCGTGAATTGAAACTGGCCAACCCGGACATGGTGATCGCCGTCGGCGGTTGCGTGGCGAGCCAGGAAGGTGCGGCGATCCGCGACCGCGCGCCCTATGTGGACGTGGTGTTCGGCCCGCAAACCTTGCACCGCCTGCCGGAAATGATCGATGCCGCACGCTTCACCAAGCTGCCGCAGGTCGATGTCTCGTTCCCGGAAATCGAAAAGTTCGACCACTTGCCCGAGCCGCGCATCGATGGGCCGAGTGCCTACGTGTCGGTGATGGAAGGCTGCAGCAAGTACTGCACCTTCTGCGTGGTGCCCTACACCCGGGGTGAAGAAGTCAGCCGGCCGTTTGACGACGTGATGTCGGAAATCATCCACCTCGCCGAAAACGGCGTGCGCGAAGTGACCTTGCTGGGCCAGAACGTCAACGGCTATCGCGGCCTGACCCACGACGGGCGCCTGGCCGACCTGGCGGAGCTGATCCGGGTAGTCGCCGCCGTCGACGGCATCGAGCGTATTCGCTACACCACCTCGCACCCGCTGGAGTTCTCCGACAGCCTGATCCAGGCTCACGCCGAAGTGCCGGAACTGGTCAAACACCTGCATTTGCCGGTGCAATCAGGCTCGGACCGCATCCTCTCGGCGATGAAGCGCAACCACACCGCGCTGGAATACAAATCCAAACTGCGCAAGCTGCGCGCGGCGGTGCCGGGTATCTGCATCAGCTCGGACTTTATCGTCGGCTTCCCTGGCGAAACCGAAAAAGACTTCCAGCAGACCATGAAGCTGATCGAAGACGTCGGTTTCGACTTCTCCTACTCGTTTGTCTACAGCCAGCGCCCGGGCACCCCAGCGGCGGACCTGCTGGACGAAACCCCGGAAGAGCTGAAAAAAGAGCGCCTGAATGCCCTGCAACATCGCTTGAACCAGCAGGGTTTCGAGATCAGCCGACAAATGGTCGGCTCAACCCAGCGCATCCTGGTCACCGACTACTCGAAAAAAGACCCGGGCGAATTGCAGGGCCGTACCGAGAACAACCGAATCGTCAACTTCCGCTGCGATAATCCCACGCTGATCGGCCAGTTTGCCGATGTGCACATCGATGCGGCGCAACCGCACTCGTTGCGCGGCTCGTTGATCAACTGACTTCAGGACACACGAACCCCAACTGTGGGCGCTGGCTTGCCTGCGATAGCGATGAAACAGGCGGCATCTCTTTTGGATGTGCCGCCCCTTCGCCGGCAAGCCAGCCCTCACAGGGATCACCTTGGTTCCTGAGAGTGGACCCCGCCTACATAAGTGCTTTCGCACACCGGCGGCTGGCGTTATCCTCTATTTCACCTAAACAGCCAAAGGGCGGCTAAAAGCAACCTTGAACGCACCCATAGCAGAACCCCATCGTTTTCTCCTCGAGCCGTTTGAGGCTCGCCGTTTCGCCAATCTGTGCGGACAGTTCGACGAGCACCTGCGCCTGATCGAACAACGCCTGAGCATCGAGATCCGCAACCGCGGCAATCAGTTCGAGCTCATTGGTGAACCCCAGCACACCACGTCCGCAGAAAACCTGCTGCGCCGTCTCTACCGTGAAACCAAGGGCAGTGAGCTGTCGCCGGAAACGGTGCACCTGTACCTGCAGGAATCGGCCGTGGAAGACCTGGCCAACAACCCTGTGGCCGAAGCCAGCGTGGCCCTGCGCACCAAAAAAGGCATGATTCGCCCGCGCGGCTTGAATCAGCAGCGCTACGTCAAGGAAATCCTCGGCAACGACATCAACTTCGGCATCGGCCCGGCCGGTACCGGCAAGACCTACCTGGCGGTAGCCTGCGCCGTTGACGCCCTGGAGCGTGAACAAGTGCGCCGCATCCTGCTGGTGCGACCGGCGGTCGAGGCCGGCGAAAAGCTTGGCTTCCTGCCCGGCGACCTGGCCCAGAAGATCGACCCGTACCTGCGCCCGCTCTACGACGCGCTGTACGAGATGCTCGGCTTTGAATACGTGGCCAAGCTGATCGAACGCCAAGTGATCGAGATCGCCCCGCTGGCCTACATGCGTGGTCGTACGCTGAACAACAGCTTCATCATCCTCGACGAAAGCCAGAACACCACGGTCGAGCAGATGAAGATGTTCCTCACCCGTATCGGTTTCGGCTCCACCGCCGTGATCACCGGCGACGTCACCCAGGTCGACCTGCCCAAGGGCACCAAGTCCGGCCTGGCCCAGGTGATCGAGGTGCTCAAGGACGTGCCGGGTATCAGCTTCACGCACTTCATGCCCAAGGACGTGGTCCGCCACCCGCTGGTGCAGCGCATTGTCGAAGCCTACGAGCGCTTCGATCATCGCGATGACGCACCCGCCAAGGACAGCCGCCGCGATGCTTGAGCTTGACCTGCAACTGGCCACCGAAGCGCCCGCCCCCAGCGAAGAACAGTTCCGTCGATGGTGCACCCTGGCCCTGCGCCAGCGCACCGCCGATTCGGAGCTGACCATCCGCCTGGTGGACGAGCCCGAAGGCCGCGAACTGAATCACACCTGGCGCCAGAAGGATTACGCGACCAACGTGCTGTCCTTCCCCGCCGACGTCCCCGACGAATTGCTGGATATCCCGCTGCTGGGCGACCTGGTGATCTGCGTCGAAGTGGTCGAGCGCGAGGCAAAGGAGCAAGGCAAGGAACTTGAAGCCCATTGGGCCCATCTAGTCATCCACGGCTGCTTGCATCTCTTGGGTTACGACCATATAGACGATGACGAAGCCGAAGAAATGGAAGCACTGGAACGAACGTTGCTTGCAGAATTGGGTCACCGCGATCCGTATGCAGACGACGAAAACTGATCAACACTCAACTGAAACATCAAAGGATTTAGAGTAATCGCTATGAGCGAAGACCGATCGAGCAACGGGCAGAAGTCATGGCTGGGTAAACTGACCCAGGCTTTTGCCCACGAGCCGAAAAACCGCCAGGAGCTGCTGGAGCTGCTGCGCGAGGCCCATCAGAACAAGTTGCTGGACAGCGAAGCGCTGGCCATCGTCGAAGGCGCCATCCAGGTGGCTGACCTGCAGGTTCGGGACATCATGGTCCCGCGCTCGCAGATGATCAGCATCAAGGCGACCCAGACCCCTCGGGAATTCCTCCCGGCCGTGATCGACTCGGCGCACTCGCGCTACCCGGTGATCGGTGAAAGCCATGACGACGTCATGGGTGTCCTGCTGGCCAAGGACCTGTTGCCGCTGATCCTCAAGGAGAACGGCGACAACTTCAACATCAAGGACCTGCTGCGTCCTGCCACCTTCGTGCCCGAATCCAAGCGCCTGAATGTGCTGTTGCGCGAGTTCCGCGCCAACCACAATCACATGGCCATTGTGATCGACGAATACGGCGGTGTAGCGGGCCTGGTGACCATCGAAGACGTGCTGGAACAAATCGTCGGCGACATCGAAGACGAGCACGACGTCGAAGAAGACAGCTACATCAAGCCGCTGCCCAGCGGTGATTTCCTGGTCAAGGCGCTGACGCCGATCGAGAACTTCAACGAGTTCTTCGACAGCGAATTCTCCGACGATGAGTTCGACACCGTCGGCGGCCTGGTGATGAGTGCGTTTGGCCACTTGCCCAAGCGTAACGAGACCACCGAGATTGGCGCCTACCGCTTCCGCATCCTGAATGCCGACAGCCGCCGGATTCACTTGATTCGCCTGACACCTATTGCCCGTTAAGGACTGACATGCGCCGTATGATCGCACCCGGCTGGCCCGGTAACCTGCTGGCCGTGGCGGCCGGTGCCATCACCACCCTGGCGCTGGCGCCGTTCGATCTGTGGCCGTTTGCGCTACTGGCAGTCGGACTGTTCTATATCGGTCTGCGGGAGCTGACACCACGCCAGGCCTTGGGCCGTGGCTGGTGTTTCGGTTTCGGCCTGTTTGGCGCCGGCACCAGCTGGATCTACTACAGCATCCACCACTTCGGCGGTGCCTCGGTGTTGCTGGCAGGCTTCCTGATGCTGCTGTTCACTGCCGCCATCGCCTGGTTCTTCGCCTTGCCCGCCTGGTTGTGGGCGCGCTGGCTGCGTCGCAATGAAGCGCCACTGGCCGATGCCCTGACGTTTGCCGCACTGTGGGTCGGCCAGGAAGCCTTTCGCGGCTGGTTCCTCACCGGCTTCCCGTGGCTGTATTCCGGGTATAGCCAACTCGACGGCCCGCTGACGGGCCTCGCCCCTGTCGGCGGGATCTGGCTGATCTCCTTTGCCCTGGCACTGACGGCGGCCCTGTTGTGCAACCTGCCACGCCTGCTGGCGAGCAAGCGCAATGCCTTTATCGGCGCGGGCCTGGTCTTGCTGGTCGCCCCCTGGGCTATCGGCCTGGCCCTCAAGCATCACGCCTGGACTGCGCCTTCCGGCGCACCACTGAGCGTGGCCGCCATCCAGGGCAACGTCGAACAAAGCATGAAGTGGGACCCCGAGCAGCTCAATGCGCAGCTCGCGCTGTACCGCGACATGAGCTTCAGCTCCAAGCCCGTGGACTTGCTGGTGTGGCCGGAAACCGCCGTGCCGGTACTCAAGGAATCCGTCGAGGGCTACCTGGGGATGATGGGCAAGTTCGCCGCCGACCGGCACACCGCACTGATCACCGGCGTTCCGATCCGCCAGGAAGTGCACCACCAGAAGCGCTATTTCAATGGCGTCACCGTGGTGGGTGAAGGCGACGGCACCTACCTGAAGCAGAAGCTGGTGCCCTTCGGCGAGTATGTACCGCTGCAGGACATGCTGCGCGGGCTGATCGCCTTCTTCGACCTGCCGATGTCGGACTTCGCCCGCGGCCCCGCCGACCAGGCGATGCTGCAGGCCAAGGGCTATCAGATCGCGCCGTTCGTGTGCTACGAAGTGGTGTACCCGGAATTTGCCGCCGGCCTGTCGGCCCAGAGCGACTTGCTGCTGACCATCAGCAATGACACCTGGTTTGGCCGCTCCATCGGCCCACTGCAGCATCTGCAGATGGCGCAGATGCGCGCGCTGGAGGCGGGTCGCTGGATGATCCGCGCCACCAACAATGGCGTGACCGGACTGATCAACCCGTTCGGGCAGATCACTGCACAGATCCCGCAATTCGAGCGCGGCATTCTCTACGGCGAAGTGGTGCCGATGCACAACCTCACGCCGTACCTGCAATGGCGCTCGTGGCCGTTGATCATCCTGTGCCTGGGGCTGTTTGGCTGGGCGCTGCTGGCGAGCCGGATGGCCAAGACGGTCTGACAGACACGACAAAACAATGTGGGAGCGGGCTTGCTCGCGAAGGCGTTAGTTCAGCCAACAGCTACGTTGACTGACACACCGCCTTCGCGAGCAAGCCCGCTCCCACGTTTGCAGGGCGGCGCTAGCGGTAGAACAACCGATAACCCACCTGCCCTACCGCCTCGTTGATCAACTGTCCGCTCTGCCACACCGACTTGAATTCCGGCATCCAACCGCCCAGTGGCCGGGCATTGTCCACGCCCAGGAAGCCTACCGGCGCCGGGACCACGGTAAAGCCAGCCTTTTCAAAGCTCCACACCGAGCGCGGCATGTGCCAGGCCTGGGTCACCACCACCACGCGCTTGATGCCTTCGGGCAGCAATATTTCGGCACTCATTTGCGCATTTTCCCAGGTAGTACGGCTGCGCTCTTCCTTCCAGCGCACCGACACGCCGAAGTCGTCGTGCATCGACACCGCCATCAACTCGGCCTCGCTGGGCGGCGTGCCGTAATGCAGGCCGCCGGTGGTCAGCACCGGCAACCCGGATGCCTTGGCCAGGCGCGCGGCATAGCGCTGGCGCTCCAGGCCGATACCGGTCGGCTGATCGGCGCCCCATGCCGGGTCACCACGTTCGCGGCCCGAGCCCAGCACCACAATGGCATCGGCGCGCTGGGCCAGGGTCGACCAGTCTTCCCGCGCCAGCGGCGGTTCGGTCTCCAGCGCACGGGCGCCCCACTCCACCATCACCGGCAGGCTGATCAACCACATGCCGCCCAACCCGAGGGCAAAACAGACACCGGCCAAGCGTGGGCGGCTGCGACGAAACCACCAGGCAAGCGCCAGCAACAGCAAGAGGATGCCGGGCGGCAAGAGCAGTTGTTTAATGAAATAGCGAATAGGCATCGGGCATCTCCATAGATGCCCGAAGCCTAAGGTGTAACGGGGTTTAGCGACAATCTTTACGCTGACATGACGCGATAACGCAGCTCAGGGGGGAATGAACTACTTGTAGCGGACGGACCGGAGCTTTTCCGGGCCGCGACCGGCCGACAAGTCCTTGAGCCACACCACCTTGGCTGAGTGCGTGGGTTCCTTGGCTGGCGGGGGTGCTACCCAAGGAGGCGCACTGCGCCCGTTTCGTTCCAGATAAGCCTTGATCAGTTCCAGCTCCGCGCGGCTCAGACCGCGCAGTTCCAACTCGACAGGCCGTTCATCACGCAATCGGCCCGCTGTTCTCGCTGCATCCAATGCACGACCCAATCGGTCGATCAGTCCTTCGTAGATTTCCGGTTTCGTTGCGATTCGCTGCGATTCAACCATCCCCTCACCTCATTGAAGATATGACTCATTCCCCAATAAACAGCGTAGTCCTAGTGGCTGCACCTGCCTGGCGCCGCGACAGACGGCCCTGCCTGCGCAATCAGGGTTTCCCTCGATAGAGTGGGGTCATGTATGCTACGGCGCTTCCTGTAACTCCACTTCCCGCAGGGTTTGGGCACGGACGCGCCGCTTTTTGGTGTCGAACAACCCGGACAGTGCACCGAAGAGGATTAGGCCACCCCTATTCAGTTCAAAAGTAGCCATGCACGAACAATATCAGCCCCGTGAAATAGAAAATGCCGCCCAAACCTTCTGGGACGAGCAAAAGTCCTTTGAAGTCAGTGAACAGCCAGGCAAGGAGACTTACTACTGCCTATCGATGTTCCCTTACCCCAGCGGCAAGCTACACATGGGGCACGTGCGTAACTACACCATCGGCGACGTCATCTCGCGCTACCAGCGCATGCAAGGCAAGAACGTCCTGCAACCCATGGGTTGGGACGCCTTCGGCATGCCGGCAGAAAACGCCGCGATGAAAAACAACGTGGCGCCCGCCAAGTGGACCTACGAAAACATCGCCTACATGAAGACCCAGCTGCGCAGCCTGGGCCTGGCGGTGGACTGGTCTCGCGAAGTGACCACCTGCAAGCCGGATTACTACCGCTGGGAACAATGGCTGTTCACGCGCCTGTTCGAAAAAGGTGTGATCTACAAGAAGAGCGGCACCGTGAACTGGGACCCGCTCGACCAGACCGTACTGGCTAACGAGCAGGTGATCGACGGTCGCGGCTGGCGCTCCGGCGCGCTGATCGAAAAGCGCGAAATCCCGATGTACTACTTCAAGATCACCGCCTACGCGGATGAACTGCTGTCGAGCCTCGATGACCTGCCGGGCTGGCCTGAACAGGTCAAGACCATGCAGCGCAACTGGATCGGCAAGTCCAAGGGCATGGAAGTGCAGTTCCCGTACAACGTCGACTCGATCGGCGAAGCGGGCGCACTCAAAGTCTTCACCACCCGTCCGGACACCCTGATGGGCGCGACCTACGTCGCCGTGGCCGCTGAGCACCCGCTGGCCACCCAGGCCGCACAGAACAACCCTGAGCTGCAGGCGTTCATCGCCGAATGCAAAGGCGGCAGCGTGGCCGAAGCCGACGTCGCCACCCAAGAGAAAAAAGGCCTGCCGACCGGGCTGTTCGTCGAGCACCCGCTGACCGGCGAAAAACTGCCGGTGTGGGTCGCCAACTACGTGCTGATGCATTACGGCGATGGCGCAGTAATGGCAGTACCGGCCCACGACGAACGCGATTTCGAGTTCGCCACCAAATACAGCCTGCCGATCAAATCCGTGGTGCGCACCAGCTCGGGCGACACCAACCCGGCCCCGTGGCAAGACGCCTACGGCGAGCACGGCACACTGATCAACTCCGGTGAATTTGACGGCCTGGACTTCCAGGGCGCTTTCGACGCGATCGAAGTTGCACTGGTGAAGAAAAACCTCGGAGCCTCGCGCACCCAGTTCCGCCTGCGCGACTGGGGCATCAGCCGCCAGCGCTACTGGGGCTGCCCGATCCCGATCATCCACTGCGACAGCTGCGGTGACGTCCCCGTGCCGGAAGACCAACTGCCGGTCGTCCTGCCGGAAGACGTGGTGCCGGATGGCGCTGGCTCGCCCCTGGCGCGCATGCCCGAGTTCTACGAGTGCAGCTGCCCGAAATGCGGCCAGCCTGCCAAGCGTGAAACCGACACCATGGACACCTTCGTCGAATCCTCGTGGTACTACGCACGCTACGCTTCGCCGCACTATGAAGGCGGCCTGGTGGAAAAAACCGCGGCCGACCACTGGCTGCCGGTAGACCAGTACATCGGTGGTATCGAACACGCCATTCTTCACCTGCTGTACGCGCGCTTCTTCCACAAGCTGATGCGCGACGAAGGCCTGGTGAGCTCCGATGAGCCGTTCAAGAACCTGCTGACCCAGGGCATGGTGGTCGCCGAGACCTACTATCGCCGCGAAGCCAACGGCGCCTACACCTGGTTCAATCCGGCAGACGTCGAGCTCGAGCGCGACAGCAAAGCCAAGGTCATCAGCGCCAAGCTGATCGCCGACGGCCTGCCGGTGGAAATCGGCGGCACCGAGAAGATGGCCAAGTCGAAGAACAACGGCGTCGACCCCCAGTCGATGATCGACCAGTTCGGCGCCGACACCTGCCGCCTGTTCATGATGTTCGCCTCGCCGCCCGACATGAGCGCCGAATGGTCCGACTCCGGCGTCGAAGGTTCGCACCGTTTCCTCAAGCGCGTCTGGCGCCTGGCGCATGCCCACATCAGCCAGGGCCTGCCGGGCAAGCTGGATATCGCCGCACTGAGCGACGAGCAGAAAGCCATTCGCCGCAGCACCCACCTGGCAATCAAGCAAGCCAGCCAGGACGTGGGCCAGAACCACAAGTTCAACACCGCCATCGCCCAGGTGATGACGCTGATGAACGTGCTGGAAAAAGCCCCACAGGCCACCGAACAGGACCGCGCGCTGGTACAGGAAGGCCTGGAAACAGTCACCCTGCTGCTCGCGCCGATCACCCCGCACATCAGCCACGACCTGTGGAGCCGCCTGGGCCACAGCGACGCGGTGATCGATGCGCGCTGGCCGGTGCAGGACGACAGCGCCCTGGTACAGGACACGCTGCAGCTGGTAATCCAGGTCAACGGCAAGCTGCGTGGCCAGATCGACATGCCAGCCACCGCTACTCGCGAGGAAGTCGAAGCAGTCGCACGCGTCAACGAGAACGTGCTGCGCTTTACCGAAGGCCTGACGATCCGCAAAGTGATCGTGGTGCCTGGCAAACTGGTCAACATCGTCGCTAGCTAATCGGATCGGGCGCAGGGCTTGAGCCCTGCGCCGAACAAAGCCTTCAGGGCCTCGATAAGGCCCACATGGTTTCAAGGGGAGCAACAAAATGATCAAACGCAACCTGCTGGTTATGGGCCTCGCCGTGCTGCTGAGCGCTTGCGGCTTCCAGCTGCGCGGTACCGGCACCAACGAACTGGCGATCAAGGAACTGGACGTCAGCGCCCGCGACGCCTACAGCGAAACCGTCACCCAGCTGCGTCAGGTCCTGGAAAACAGCGGCGTTCACGTCTACACCGGCGCGACCTACAAGCTGTTCCTGGCCAATGAAAAAGAGACCCAGCGCAACCTGAGCTACGCCAGCGCCGGCCGTGCTTCCGACATCGAACTGAGCACCATGCTCAGCTTTGAAGTTCAGGGTCGCGATCACCTGCCTTTGATGAGTGACGACATCCAGGTGCAGAAAATCGTCAGCCACGACGGCAACAACCTCGTGGGCTCGGACTCCGAAATCATCCAGGTGCGCAAGGAAATGCGTCGTGAGCTGGTACAGCGCATGGTCCTGCGCCTGTCGATGATCACCCCGGAACAACTCGCGACCTTGCAACAACGCGCTGACGACAAGGCCAAGGCCGATGCCGACGCGCTGAAAGCGGCGCAAGAGTACGAAGACAACACGCCGAAACAGTCGCCTGTTGAAGTCCCAGTCGAGTAAGCCCGACGGGGCGCCCCAGGCGCCCCGTTCGCCCTGCCTATGAAACTCGCCCCCGCCCAACTCGCCAAACACCTGCAAGGTGGCCTCGCGCCTGTCTACATTGTCAGCGGTGATGACCCGCTGCTGTGCCAGGAAGCCGCCGACGCCATTCGCACCGCCGCACGCCAGCAAGGCTTCGATGAACGCCAGGTCTTCAGCGCCGACGCCAGTTTCGACTGGGGCACGTTGCTGCAAGCCGGCGCGAGCATGTCGCTGTTTGCCGAAAAGCGCCTGCTGGAACTGCGCCTGCCTTCGGGCAAGCCCGGCGACAAAGGCGCGGCCGCCCTGATGGAATACTGCTCGCGCCCCGCCGAGGACACGGTGCTGTTGATCAGCCTGCCCAAGCTTGACGGCAGCGCGCAGAAAACCAAGTGGGGCAAGGCCCTGGTGGAAGGGGCGCAAACCCAGTTCATCCAGATCTGGCCGGTGGACAGCAACCAATTGCCGCAATGGATTCGCCAGCGCCTGTCCCAATCCGGCCTGTCGGCGACCCAGGACGCCGTGGAGCTGATCGCCGCCCGCGTGGAAGGCAACCTGCTTGCCGCCGCCCAGGAGATCGAGAAGCTCAAGCTGATGGCCGAAGACGGGCAGATTACCGTCGAGACCGTCCAGGGCGCCGTGGCCGACAGTGCGCGTTTTGACGTGTTCGGGCTGGTGGACGCGATCCTCAACGGTGAACCCGCCCACGCCCTGCGCATGCTTGAGGGCCTGCGCGGCGAAGGCGTCGAGCCGCCGGTGATTCTCTGGGCGCTGGCCCGCGAACTGCGGGTACTGGCCAATATCTCCCTGCAATACAGCCAGGGCACGCCGCTGGACAAATGCTTCAGCCAGGCCCGGCCGCCGGTGTGGGACAAGCGCAAACCCCTGATGAGCAAGGCCCTGCAACGGCACTCGGCGCAACGCTGGGCGCAACTGCTGCTGGAAGCGCAGCGCATCGATGCGCAGATCAAGGGCCAAGCGGCCGGTTCGCCATGGATGAGCCTGAGTCGCCTGTCGCTGTTGATGGCCGGCCAGCGCCTGACATTGCCCGCCGAATAACCCAGCGCCCTATAGGCGCCGGCTGGCCGGCGATGAGCCCCTCGGGGGCAGCCGTGATCCCAGGAACGCCATCGCCCGCCAATCGGTGCCTACAAGTTATGGCGTACGGTCTGACATATCAGCGGGCTTTACAGCGGCGCAACTTCGGCAGATTATTTGCGCCGTTGCCCCACCCCACGAGAGTACCGACCATGAGCAAAAAGCCATCCAAGCATGGCCCCAACAAGGCCAAATCCATCATCGCCCAGCCACTGTTCCGCAGCCGTCAGGAACGCGCCGGCAAGGGCAAAGGCAGCTACCGCCGCGAAGCCTTCCAGTCTAATAGCTGGGAGGCTTCTTACTTTCTGGCTGCCTGAAGGCAAGCGCCCCTCTGGCATGATAAGGTCTGCACCTGATTTGTAATCCCTGGACCTGTGCATGCCCTCTAGTCTTTCCCGTCGTTGGCACCTTCGCCAATTGATCGCTGCCTCCAGCCTCATTCTGCTTGTCGCCTGCGCGGAAAAACCCACCGCTGCTGACGCCCAGCCCCTGCCGACGCTCCAGACCGCCCCTGTCGCAGCGCCCGCCGTCGTCGCCCCGCTGGCCGTGGACAACCTCGATATCCAACCGACCCAGACCTTTGCCGAATGGCAGGCTGGCTTCCGTGTGCAAGCCCTGCAGGCCGGCATCACTGCCGCCGTGTTCGACAATGCCTTCGCCAATGTCACCCCCGACATGGCCGTGATTCGTGCCGACCGCAGCCAGCCGGAATTTTCCCGTCCGGTGTGGGAATACCTCGACGGCGCGCTGTCGCCGGTGCGGGTGCGCAATGGCCAGGCGCTGCTGATCAAGTACGCCGACATCCTGCAAAGCATCGAACAACGCTACGGCGTCGACCGTCAGGCGCTGGTATCGGTGTGGGGCATGGAGAGTAACTTCGGCCAGTTCCAGGGCAACAACTCCGTGATCCGCTCCCTGGCGACCCTCGCCTATGAAGGCCGTCGCCCGGCCTTTGCCCAGGCGCAATTGCTCGCGGCGCTGCAGATCATCCAGCACGGCGATATCCAGGCCGACCAGATGAAAGGCTCCTGGGCCGGCGCCATGGGCCAGACCCAGTTCATCCCGACGACCTACAACACCCACGCCGTGGACTTCGACGGCGACGGTCGCCGCGACATCTGGAACAGCCCTGCCGATGCCCTCGCCTCCACCGCGCATTACCTGCAAAGCTCCGGCTGGCAGAAAGGCCAGCCGTGGGGCTTTGAAGTCAAGCAATTGCCGGCGAACTTCGACTATGCACTGGCTGATGGCGGCATCCGCAAAAGCGTGGCCGACTGGCTGAAGTTGGGGATTCAGTTGCCACCGGGCGCGAGCCTGCCACCGAATGTCGACTCGTTATCCGCCGCCCTGCTGCTGCCGGCCGGCTACCGTGGGCCGGCGTTCCTGGTGCTGGATAACTTCCGCGCGATCCTCAAGTACAACAACTCGTCGTCCTATGCATTAGCGGTGGGGCTGCTGTCAGAGCGCTTCGCCGGCGGCGGCGTGATTCGTGGCGATTGGCCCAAGGATGAGCTGCCGCTGAGTCGCTCCCAGCGCATAGACCTGCAAACGGCGCTGAGCGCCAAAGGCTATGACGCCGGCAACCCGGACGGCATCATCGGCGCCAACACGCGCAAGGCGATTCGTGCAGCGCAGCAGGCGCTGGGCTGGCCGGCGGATGGCTATCCGACGGTTAAACTGCTGGAGTCGCTGCAGACCCGGTAGAGCGTCGTAAGGCAACTACCGCTATCGCAGGCAAGCCAGCTCCCACAGGGGAATGCATTCCAAATGTGGGAGCTGGCTGGCCGGCCGATAGCTATCCGACGGTGAATCTGCTGGAGTCGCTGCAAACCCGGTAGGGCGTCGTAAGGCAACTAACGCTATCGCAGGCAAGCCAGCTCCCACGGGGGAATGCATTCCAAATGCGGGAGCTGGCTGGCCTGCGATAGCTATCCGACAGTGAAACTGCTGGAGTCAATGCAGACCCGGTAGAGCGTCGTAAGGCAACTTCCGCCATCGCAGGCAAGCCAGCTCCCACAGGGGAATGCATTCCAAATGTGGGAGCTGGCTTGCCTGCGATGGCTATCCGCCAGTGAAACTGCTGGAGTCGCTGCAGAACCGGTAGAGCGTCGTAAAGCAACTACCGCTATCGCAGGCAAGCCAGCTCCCACAGGGGAATGCATTCCAAATGTGGGAGCTGGCTGGCTGGCAGATGGCTATCCGACGGCGGAACTGCTGGAGTCGCTGCAGACCCGGTAGGGCGTCGGAAGGCAACTACCGCTATCGCAGGCAAGCCAGCTCCCACAGGGGAGTGCATTCCAAATGTGGGAGCTGGCTTGCCTGCGAAGACGGCGTGACAGGCAACATCAAACTCAGCCTTTGAGCACGACATCCTGCTCCAGCATCAGCCGCTTCTCCCCCGCATCCAACCGCACCAGCGCGCCCATCGGCAGCGTCAGGTTCGGGTCGCAATGCCCGCTGCGCCAGCCAGACAACACCGGAATGCCCAATGGGGCGAAGGTCTGTTTAAGCAGGCGCTCCAGCGCCACAGCGTCCACACCCGCCACATCCCCCACCAGCACACCGGCCACTTGTGCAAGCTTGCCCGCCAGTCGCAGGTGCGTCAGCAGGCGGTCGATGCGGTAGATCGGCTCGTTGACGTCCTCGATCAGCAGGATGATGCCCTGCGCGTCGATTTCAAACGGGGTGCCCATGACCGCGGCGATCATCGACAGGTTGCCACCCAGCAAGCGCCCACAGGCAATGCCAGGCTCAATCGTGGTCAACGGGTACGCCACCGGGTGTGCCAACAGGCTGCCGCTGCCCAGTTGGCCGCGCAGCAGGCTGAACAAGGAAGACTCGGTGGGTTGCTGCTTGTCGCCGAGCAGGTCGGCATTGAGCATCGGCCCGTGGAAGGTCACGAAACCGGCGTAGCGGCTGATCGCCAGGTGCACCGCGGTGATGTCGCTGTAACCCACGAACGGCTTGGGATTGGCGCGCAGCAGGTCGAAATCCAGGCGATCGAGCAAGCGCGGCGTGCCATAGCCTCCGCGCAGGCAGAAGATCGCATCGATTTCAGGGTCGGCGAAGGCGGTATGGAGGTCATGCAGGCGCACGTCATCGCTGCCGGCCAGGTAGCCGTCGCGCTCATACACACCGGGGAAGATTCGCAGGTCGTAGCCACGGGCACGCATCCATTGCCCGGCTTTTTCAACGTCCAGCGCGGCAGGGCCGGCGGGGGCGATCAGGGCGATGGTGCCTTCACTGCGTAAAGCAGGTACGGCGGCCGCGAGTTGAGTGGTCATCCATGCTCTCCATATCGGTGACGCAGAAACAACTGTAGGAGCTGGCTTGCCGGCGATGCGGTCACTTCGATGCAACAGATGCACCGAGGTGAAGCTATCGCAGGCAAGCCAGCTCCCACACAAACCGGCTTCTACAATTGAATCGGGGCCGGCTTACGAAACCAGGCTGGCCTTGACCAGCTTGGCCTGTTCGTCAGCGTGGTACGAGGAACGTACCAGCGGGCCCGATGCGACGTTCTTGAAGCCCATCTTGTAGCCTTCCTCGGCGAACCAGGCGAAGGTGTCCGGGTGCACGAAGCGCTGGACCGGCAAGTGGCTGCGGGACGGCTGCAGGTACTGGCCGAGGGTCAGCATGTCGATGTCGTGTTCGCGCATGCGCTTCATGACTTCGATCACTTCGTCGTCGGTCTCGCCCAAGCCCAGCATCAGGCCGGATTTGGTCGGGATGTGCGGCATCATCTGCTTGAATTTCTGCAGCAGGGTCAGCGACCACTGGTAGTCCGAACCTGGGCGCGCGGCCTTGTACAGGCGTGGCACGGTTTCCAGGTTGTGGTTGAACACATCCGGCGGCTCGGCAGCGGTGATTTCCAGCGCTACGTCCATGCGGCCACGGTAGTCGGGCACCAGGGTTTCGAGCATCACGTTCGGCGACAGTTTGCGGATTTCGCGGATGCAGTCGGCAAAGTGCTGGGCACCGCCGTCACGCAGGTCGTCGCGGTCTACCGAGGTAATCACCACGTACTTGAGTTTCAGGTCGGCGATGGCGATGGCCAGGCTTTCCGGTTCGTTGACGTCCAGTGGCTTCGGCCGGCCGTGGCCGACGTCGCAGAACGGGCAACGACGGGTGCAGATATCACCCATGATCATGAACGTGGCGGTGCCGCCGGAGAAGCACTCACCCAGGTTCGGGCAGGAGGCTTCTTCGCACACGCTGTGCAGCTTGTGTTTGCGCAGCAGGGCCTTGATACGGTCGACTTCCGGCGAAACCGGGATGCGCACGCGAATCCAGTCAGGCTTCTTCGGCAGTTCGGTGGTCGGGATGATCTTGACCGGGATGCGTGCAACCTTCTCGGCGCCGCGCAGCTTTACGCCGGCTTCCACCTTGGCACGCGGGGCCGGGGCCGGACGCTCGGTGATGTCCAGCGTCGGGATCATGGTTTGCACTGCATCAGTAGTCATAATCAGTCGATTCCGCCCGTGAGGGTCGTCTGCTCAGCATAGTCGAGGTGTTTGACGAGCTGCGCACGCAGCCGGGCACTTACCTCGGCAAATTTAATCGGTGTGGCGTGGTCGCTCAGTTGGGTCATCGCCAGCCCGGCGTAACCGCACGGGTTGATCCGCCGAAACGGCGCCAGGTCCATGTCCACGTTCAAGGCCAGGCCATGAAAGGAACAACCGTGGCGAATGCGCAAACCGAGGGAGGCGATTTTCGCGCCGTCCACATACACACCGGGTGCATCGGGCTTGGCCGCGGCGGTCACGCCGTAACTGGCCAACAGCTCGATCAGGCAAGCCTCCATGCGGCTCACCAGGTCGCGTACGCCAAACCCAAGCTTGCGTACGTCCAGCAGCAGGTACGCCACCAGTTGACCCGGCCCATGGTAAGTCACTTGGCCACCTCGGTCGACCTGCACCACCGGAATATCACCTGGCAGCAGCAGATGTTCGGCCTTGCCGGCCTGGCCCTGGGTAAATACCGGCGGGTGTTCCACCAGCCAGATCTCATCGGGGGCCGAGCTGCCGCGCTCATTGGTGAAGCGCTGCATGGCGTGCCAGACGGGCTCATAGTCCATCTGGCCGAGCTCGCGAAAGCCCAGGGTATGCGACATCACAGCACCATGTGCACGAAGCCGGTGGCCCGCAGTTCACTGTTGATGTTGTAGAGCTGGTCCTGATCCGTGGCAACGATGTGCAACTGGATCGTGGTGTATTTGCCGGTGGAGCTCTGACGCTCGTCCACACGGTTGTCGTTGATCGTCGCGTGTTTTCTGACGATCTCGAGAATCTTGTCCTTGCGGCCCACGCCGGTATCGCTGATCACCTTGACGGGATAATCCGTCACTGGGAATTCGATCTTGGGCGCCTTTACTTCTACTTCTTTATCGGTCATGGCGAAACGGCCTCGTAAGCGTAAGCCGTGGCGACGGGCAAAGCCCCGTGTCGGATCAACACGGGGCTTTGCAGGTGCACACTAATCAGTTGAACAAGCTGTAGAAGAATAGACGGATGCTATCCCACACGCGGCGGAAGATACCACCTTCGTCGACGGCGTCCAGCGCGATCAGGTCGGCGCTGTGCACCACCTTGTCGTCCAGTTTCACTTCGACCTTACCGATCACGTCACCCTTGGCGATTGGCGCGACCAATTGCGGGTTCATGGTCATGCTGGCCGCGAGCTTTTTCAGCTGGCCTTTAGGCATGGTCAGGGTCAGGTCTTCAGCCAGGCCGGCCTTGACCTGCGAGGTTGCGCCTTTCCAGACCGGAGCCGTCGCCAGCTCAGCACCCTTCTGATAGAAGGTCTGGGTTTCGAAGAAGCGGAAACCGTAGGTCAGCAGTTTTTGCGTCTCGGCCGCACGGGCCTGCTCGCTGTTGGTGCCGAATACGACGGCGATCAGGCGCTGGCCATCACGTACGGCGGACGACACCATGCAGTAACCGGCTTCTTCGGTGTGGCCGGTTTTCAGACCGTCGACGGTCTTGTCGCGCCACAGCAGCAGGTTGCGGTTAGGCTGCTTGATATTGTTCCAGAAGAATTCCTTCTGGGAGTAGATCGCGTAGTGCACCGGGTCGACGCGGATGATCGCGCGCGCCAGGATCGCCATGTCGTGAGCCGACGAGTAGTGCTCTGGGTTTGGCAGGCCGGTCGGGTTCATGAAGTGGCTGTTGGTCATGCCCAGGTCAGCCACGGTTTTGTTCATCATGTCGGCGAACGCGTCTTCGCTGCCGGCGATGTGCTCGGACAGGGCCACGCTGGCGTCGTTACCGGACTGAATGATGATGCCGTGCAGCAGGTCGCTCACGGTCACTTGCGAGCCGACCTTGATGAACATCCGCGAACCGCCGGTGCGCCAGGCGTTTTCGCTGACGGTGACCGGGTCGTTCTCGCCGATCTGGCCGCGACGGATTTCCAGGGTCGCGATGTAGGCGGTCATCAGCTTGGTCAGGCTGGCTGGGGGCAGGCGCTGGTCACCGTTGTTCTCGACCAGCACGTTGCCGCTGGCGGCATCCATGAGGACCCAGGCCTTGGCAGCCAGTTGCGGGGAAGCCGGCACCATTTCAACCGCCCAGGCGGCCGGGGTGATGATCAGCGAAAGAAGCAGGCACGTGCGTTTGGCTAAGGTGGTGATGTTCATCCGTCTCTCGAAATTGCTTATGGAAACTTGCCCTCGCGGGCAAAACTTATTCAGACAGCCCGCTACCAGACTGTCACGTGTTCGGTTGCCCGCTCACCCCTTGCCCCTGGGTTTTTATTGTTCAACGAGCCAACAACCAGGGTTCAAGCCCGCGCACGGGCCAGAACCATCAATCTTTCTTATTCGGCGGTGACCACGCTGGGTTGCCCCAGGTTGGCCAGGCGCACGCTGTTCTGCACTTGCGCGACCTCGCTCGGCGAGCCGATCGGGCCCATGCGCACACGGTGCAGGGTCTGCTGGTTACGCACGATGGAGCTGATGAAGACCGGCGCGCTGACCATGCTGCTCAGCTTGGACCTTAACAGTTCTGCCGCATCCGGGTTGGCGAAAGCGCCCACCTGCAGGTACTGCCCGCCCGCCATCGAACTGCCCGGCGCGGCCTGAGGCACGGCCACGGTGTCCGGCGCGTGCTGCGCCGGCGGCGGTGTCCACTGCTCGACCTTGCCGGCCGACGCGGTAATCTGTGGTTGCGGCGTTTGCGGTTCGTTGAGCATCAACGGCGCCGGCTTGCCACGCTGGGCCCAGTACTGCGCCGGGTCGATCCCCTCGACCTTGACCCGCGCGGTGCCGGTTTCGGCGTAGCCGAGTTTCTTCGCAGCGGCGTAGGACAAGTCGATAATCCGGTCCGAATAGAACGGCCCACGGTCGTTGACGCGCAGGATCACCGTGCGATTGTTGTCCAGGTTGGTCACGCGCACATAGCTGGGCAGCGGCAGGGTCTTGTGCGCCGCGCTCATGCCATACAGGTCATACACTTCGCCGTTGGCGGTGTTCTGGCCGTGGAACTTGGTGCCGTACCAGGACGCCGTGCCCGATTGCACGTAGGTCTTGGATTCCTGCAGCGGGAAATAGGTCTTGCCCAGCACGGTATACGGGTTGGCCTTGTAGGCGCCGGTGTGCAGGGTTGGCGTGGCATCCGGGATCTTCGATACGTCGACATCCCACCACGGCGCGCCATCTTTGTGCGCGCGGTTGATGTCCAGGCCAGGCTGGGAACGGATGGCGGTGCCGCCGGACTTCTGCGCCGGACCGCGACTGGTGGAACAACTGACAACCAGCAAGGACAACGCGGCGAACGCCACCAGCTTGAGCGGTTTATTGAACGGCGATGCCCGCATTACTTGTTGCCCCGTGCTTGGACCAGCATGTCTGACAGCTGATGCACGGCCATGGCGTACATCACACTGCGGTTATAACGCGTGATTGCGTAGAAATTCTTCAGGCCCATCCAGTATTCAGGGCCATTTTCGCCTTCGAGGCGGAACGCCGTCACCGGCATATCATCGCGTGGCGCATTCTGACTCGACCAGCCCAGCGCCCGCAACTCCCCGACCGTCTTGGCCGGCTCGATACCCTGGGTCAGGCCTTCATCGGCGCGATCGCCGGTCACATCGGCACGGATCACCACCGGTTCGCCGGCGACCCAGCCGTGGCGTTTGAAGTAGCTGGCCACACTGCCGATGGCGTCGTCGGGATTGCTCCAGATATTGATGTGCCCGTCGCCGTCAAAATCCACGGCATAAGCGCGGAAGCTGCTCGGCATGAACTGCGGCAGGCCCATGGCACCGGCGTAGGAACCCTTGAGGGTCAGCGGGTCGACCTGCTCTTCGCGGGCCAACAGCAGGAACTCACGCAGCTCCTTGCGGAAGAAGTCGGCGCGCGGCGGGTAGTCGAAACCCAGGGTCGACAGGGCGTCGATCACCCGGTAGCTGCCGGTGTTGCGGCCGTAGAAGGTTTCGATGCCGATAATTGCGACAATCACCTGGGCCGGCACGCCGTACTCCTGCTCGGCGCGGGCCAGTACGGCCTCGTGCTGGCGCCAGAAGTCCACGCCACGGGCCACGCGGGCGTCGGTCAGGAACATCGGGCGATATTCCTTCCACTGCTTCACGCGCTCGGCGGGACGGGAGATGGCGTCGAGAATCGCCTGCTTGCGCTGGGCTTCGCGGAACACGCCCATCAGTTGTTCACCGGCGAAACCGTAGTCGCGGGTCATCTCACCGACAAATTCGGCGACCTGGGGTGAGCCATCGTAGTCACCGGCCTGCACCTCCTGCGTTGCCCCCAGCAGCCCGATCAGGCCCATCCAGGACGCATGCCGAGTCGCCCAGCCGCGCATTACTTGCATTGACATCTTCACCTTATTCAAACCTGTGCGATCCATTTGCGATGCGTATGAATCGACATCAAAACCCCAAACGCTGACAGCAATGTCACCAGCGAAGTTCCGCCGTAGCTAATGAACGGCAACGGCACCCCAACCACCGGCAACAGGCCACTGACCATACCGATGTTGACGAAAACGTAAACAAAAAAAGTCATGGTCAGGCTGCCGGCGAGCAATTTGCCGAACAGCGTCTGCGCCTGCGCGGTGATCACCAGGCCGCGACCAATCAACAGCAAATAAATCAGCAACAGCGCGCAAATGCCCACCAGGCCGAACTCTTCGCCCATCACCGCAATAATGAAGTCGGTGTGGCTCTCGGGCAGGAAGTCCAGGTGCGACTGGGTGCCCAGTAACCAACCCTTACCAAATACACCGCCGGAACCGATGGCGGCCTTCGACTGGATAATGTTCCAGCCGGTGCCCAGCGGGTCGCTTTCCGGGTCGAGGAAGGTCAGGATCCGTTGCTTCTGGTAGTCGTGCATGAAGAAGAACCACATGGCCACGGCCACCGGCACGGCGGCGGCCAGCACGCTGAGGATCCAGCGCCAGCGCAGCCCGCCCATGAACAGCACGAACGCACCGCCCGCCAGGATCAGCAGCGAGGTGCCGAGGTCTGGCTGGCGCACGATCAGGATAAAAGGCACGCCGATCAGGAACAGGCTGATGGCCACATGCTTGAGCTGCGGCGGCAAGGTGCGCTTGGACAGATACCAGGCAATGGTCGCCGGCATCAGGATCTTCATGAATTCCGACGGCTGGAAGCGAATCACCCCGGGAATGTTGATCCAGCGCGTCGCCCCCATGGCGTTGTGGCCCATCACGTCCACCACCACCAATAGCAACACGCCGGCAACGTAGCCCAAGGGCACCCACCGCGCCATGAACCGCGGTTCGAGCTGGGCAATCACCAGCATCGACAACAGGCCAAGGCCGAACGACGAGGCCTGCTTGATCAGCAGGTCCCAGTTCTTGCCGCTGGCCGAATACAGCACGAACAGGCTGCCGGCCGCCAGGGTCAGCAGCAGGATCAGCAACGGGCCATCGATGTGCATGCGCTGCAGCAACGTCGCGCGGCGACGCATCACATCCTCGCTGGAGAGGATGCGGTCAAAATTACTCTTCACTGGCCGTAACCTCGGTGCTTGAAGGGGGGCCGCCATATTCGGGCTTGAGCCTGCCGTCGTCGGCCAACAGCCAGGCATCCATCACTTGGCGCACCACGGGCGCAGCAACGCCGGAGCCGGACTCGCCGTTCTCGACCATCACCGCCACCACGATTTTCGGGTCGTCCGCCGGGGCAAAGCCGACAAACAAGGCGTGGTCACGGTGGCGCTCCTGAACCTTGGAGCGGTCATATTTCTCGCCCTGCTTGATCGCGACCACCTGGGCGGTCCCGCTCTTGCCGGCAATCCGATACTGCGCGCCGACCGCCGCCTTGCGCGCGGTGCCACGGGCGCCGTGCATCACTTGCTGCATGCCGTGGTTGACCTTGGTCCAGTCCGACGGGTCGCGCAGCACGATGTCCGGGATCGGGTTTTCATCCAGCGGCTTTTCGCCCTCGATGGTCTTGGCCAGGTGCGGCCGATTCCAGACGCCTTTGTTCGCCACCAGCGCCGTGGCCTGGGCCAGTTGCAGCGGCGTGGCCTGCATATAGCCCTGGCCGATCCCGAGGATCAGGGTTTCGCCCGGGAACCAGGCCTGGCGACGGGTCGCGCGCTTCCACTCGCGCGATGGCATCAGGCCAGGGGATTCCTCGAACATGTCCAGGGAGACTTTCTGGCCCAGGCCGAACTTGCCCATGTAGGCAGACAAACGGTCGATGCCAAGCTTGTGGGCCAGGTCGTAAAAATAGGTGTCGTTGGAGCGCATGATCGCGGTGTCCAGGTCGACATAGCCGTCACCGGTGCGGTTCCAGTTACGGTATTTGTGATCGTAGTTGGGCAGCATGTAGTAGCCCGGGTCGAACACGCGGCTGGAGGCGGTGACCACGCCCGCATCCAGGCCGGCAATCGCCACCGCCGGCTTGATCGTCGAACCCGGCGGGTACAGGCCACGCAACACGCGGTTGAACAGCGGTCGGTCGATGGAATCACGCAACTCGGCGTAGGCCTTGAAGCTGATCCCGGTGACGAACAGGTTAGGGTCGAAGCTCGGCTGGCTGACCATCGCCAGCACTTCGCCGGTATTCGGGTCCAGCGCCACGACCGCGCCACGACGCCCACCCAGGGCCATCTCCGCCGCTTCCTGCAGCTTGATGTCCAGGCTCAGCACAATGTCCTTGCCCGGCACCGGGTCGGTCCGTTTGAGCACCCGCAGCACGCGGCCGCGCGCGTTGGTCTCGACTTCTTCGTAACCCACCTGGCCGTGCAGTTCCGGCTCGTAGAAACGCTCGATGCCGGTCTTGCCGATATGGTGGGTGCCGCTGTAGTTGACCGGGTCGAGACTTTTCAGCTCTTTCTCGTTGATCCGGCCCATGTAGCCGACCGAGTGCGCAAAGTGCGGCCCCTGCGGGTAGTGGCGCACCAATTGTGCGACCACTTCCACGCCCGGCAGGCGGAACTGGTTCACCGCGATCCGCGCGATCTGCTCTTCGGTCAGCTCAAACAGGATCGGCACCGGCTCGAAAGGCCGGCGCCCCTGCTTCATGCGCTTCTCGAAAATCACCCGGTCTTCCGGAGTCAGCTGCAGCACCTCGACAATGACATCGAGGATCTGCTGCCAGTCGCCGGAACGCTCGCGGGTCATGCTCAGGCTGAAGCTGGGACGGTTATCCGCGACCACCACGCCATTGCGGTCGAAAATCAGGCCACGGGTCGGCGGAATCGGCTGCACGTGCACCCGGTTGTTTTCCGACAAGGTGGAGTGATAGTCGTACTGGATCACCTGCAGGAAATACAGGCGGGCAATCAGCACCCCCAACAGCACCACGACCATGATCGCGCCAAACACCACGCGCGCGCGTACCAGACGTGCGTCTTTCTCGTGGTCCTTGATGCGGATCGGCTGGGTCATCGGGAGGGGCGCAGATTATTTGTGGTAAGGGTGCCCGGACAGAACTGTCCAGGCGCGATACAGCTGTTCACCGATCAGGATCCTTACCAACGGGTGCGGCAGCGTCAGCGCCGACAGCGACCAGCGCTGATCCGCCCGCGCGCAGACTTCCGGCGCCAGCCCTTCCGGGCCGCCGACCATGAAGTTGACCGTGCGCGAGTCCAGGCGCCAGCGATCCAGCTCAACCGCCAGTTGCTCGGTGCTCCAGGGTTTGCCGTGCACTTCGAGGGTGACGATGCGCTCGTTGGGGCCGACCTTGGCCAGCATGGCCTCGCCTTCCTGACGGATAAAGCGTGCCACGTCGGCATTCTTGCCCCGGGTATTGAGCGGTATCTCTACCAGTTCCAGCGACAGCTCAGCGGGCAGACGCTTGGCATACTCGTGCCAGCCTTCTTCCACCCACTTGGGCATGCGTGAACCGACAGCAATCAGACGCAGGCGCACAGCCGTTCCTTATTCCTGGTCTTTGTTCAGCTTGTCGAAGTGCGCGTGGCCCACTTCCGGGCTGTGGTGCTTGCCGTCAGCCGCACGGCTCTGCTCGGCGCCTTTCCACAGACGCTCCAGGTCGTAGAACTGACGGGCGTTGGAAGTCATCATGTGAACGATCACGTCGTCCATGTCCAGCAGCACCCAGTCGCTGTCGCCCTTGCCTTCTTCACCCAGCGGCTTGACGCCCTGGGCCTTGACGGCTTCGCGGACCTTGTCGAGCATCGCGCCGATCTGGCGGTTGGAGGTACCGGTGGCGATGATCATGAAGTCGGTGATGCTCTGCTTGTCGCGTACGTCCAGGACCTGGATGTCCTGGGCCTTCACGTCTTCCAGGGCCGCCACGGCGACTTTTACCAGCTCTTCGCCAGCCAGCTCAGGGCCGGTGTGCGCTTCAACCGGCAGCGGGGCGCTTTTGAACGTGCCTTTGCGCTTAACTTTGCTTACGTCTTTGTTCGTCATAAAAAACTCGTTTTGCTCGTATGTTCGGGCGCTTGCTGCACGGTTGTCCGTGCGTTCAAGCGCGCCTTTTCAGTTCGACGCACGGTAAAGCCCGTGCGCATCGATGTAGGCCAGGACCGCGTCAGGCACCAGGAAACGTACCGACTTCCCGCTGGCCAGCAGTTGACGGATCTGGGTGGCGGACACCGCAAGCGGGGTCTGCCAGACGAATGCAATATTCCCGTTCGGCCCGGTCAGGGCCAAGGGGTCACTTACCGACCGCGCAGCCAGCAGGTTGCGCAAGGCATCCGGCGGTTCGCTGTCGGCATCCGGGCGTTGCAAAACCAGGATGTGGCAATGCTGGAGGAGTTCCTCCCAGCGATGCCAAGAGGGCAGGCCGCAAAATGCGTCCCAGCCCAAAAGCAGAAACAACTGGTCATCCGCGGCCAACTCGGCGCGCATCAGCTCCAGGGTGTCGACAGTGTAGGACGGTTTATCGCGCTTGAGCTCGCGATCGTCCACCACCAGCGGCGGTATGCCTTCCACGGCAAGGCGCACCATTTCCAGGCGCTGCTGCGGCGACACCTGTGGAGTATCGCGATGCGGCGGCCGGAAATTGGGGATCAGGCGCAGTTCGTCCAACGCCAGGGCATCCGCGACTTCCAGGGCACTGCGCAAATGGCCGATGTGCACGGGGTCGAAGGTGCCACCGAGCAGCCCGATGCGTTTAGCCATCAAGTGCGCACATGACCGTCGCCGAACACCACGTACTTCTCGCTGGTCAGGCCTTCCAGGCCAACCGGGCCGCGTGCGTGGAGCTTGTCGGTGGAAATGCCGATCTCCGCCCCCAGGCCATACTCGAAGCCGTCGGCAAAACGCGTCGAGGCGTTGATCATCACCGAAGCGGAATCCACTTCATTGAGGAAACGCCGGGCATCGCTGAAATGCTCGGAAACAATGGCATCGGTGTGCTTGGAGCCGTAGGTGTTGATGTGTTCGATGGCCTCGTCGAGGTCGTCGACAATCTTGATCGACAGGATCGGCGCGGTGTATTCGGTGTACCAGTCCAGCTCGGTCGCCTCGATCACATCCCCGCCGAGCAGCGCACGGGTGCGCTCGCAACCCCGCAGCTCCACGCCCTTGTCACGGTAGATGGCAGCCAGCGGCGGCAGCACGCGCTCGGCAATGCCTGCGTGCACCAGCAGGGTTTCCATGGTGTTGCACGGGGCGTAGCGGTGAGTCTTGGCGTTGTCAGCGATGCGGATCGCCTTGTCGATATCGGCGGCCACGTCGATGAACACGTGGCACACGCCGTCCAGGTGCTTGATGACAGGCACCTTGGCATCGCGGCTGACGCGTTCGATCAGGCTCTTGCCACCGCGCGGCACGATCACATCGACGAATTCCGGCATGGTGATCAAGGCGCCCACGGCGGCGCGGTCGGTGGTTTCCACCACTTGCACCACTTCAGCCGGCAACTCGGCCACCGCCAGGCCCTGCTGGATGCAGGCGGCAATGGCACGGTTGGAATTGATCGCTTCGGAGCCGCCACGCAGGATGGTGGCATTACCTGACTTGAGGCACAGGCTCGCGGCGTCGATGGTCACGTTCGGGCGCGACTCATAGATGATGCCGATCACGCCCAGCGGCACCCGCATCTTGCCGACCTGGATGCCGGATGGCAGGTAACGCATGTCGCGGATTTCACCGATGGGGTCAGGCAGCTTGGCCACCTGACGCAGGCCTTCGATCATGTCGTCGATACGTGCCGGGGTCAGCGCCAGGCGGTCCAGCAGCGCGGGCTCCAGGCCATTGGCGCGGCCGTTGGCCAGGTCCTGTTCGTTGGCGGCGGTCAGCTCGGAGCGCGAGGCGTCCAGAGCGTCGGCGGCTGCCAGCAGGGCACGGTTCTTCTGCGCGGTGCTCGCACGGGCGATCAACCGCGAGGCCTGACGGGCAGCGCGACCCAGGCGGGTCATGTAGTCAAGAACGGACTCAGTCATGGTCAGGGAGTCTTGGCAAAGAGGAAAGCGGCAGATTATAGCTGTGACGCCGCCCGACTGACAGCGGTGAGGGGCGGATGGTCGAAATGAACTGTAAAAACCTGGGGTTCAGCGGTAATTAAGGTGGGAGTTGTTATTATTCCGTCACATTTAGCCGTAATAACCCTGAACGCCATGTCCGGTTTGACCCCGCAACTCCCCGCCAGCGCCCTGCCCGACAGCTTCTTCGACCGCGATGCACAATTGCTCGCGCGCGAATTGCTCGGAAAAGTCATACGCCATCGCGTCGGCGATATCTGGCTTTCGGCGCGAATTATTGAAACCGAAGCCTATTACGTGGCCGAAAAAGGCAGCCACGCCTCACTCGGCTACACAGAAAAGCGTAAGGCTTTGTTTCTGGATGGCGGCCATATCTACATGTACTACGCCCGTGGCGGCGATTCGCTGAACTTCAGCGCCCACGGCCCGGGCAATGCGGTACTGATCAAATCGGCCTATCCGTGGGTCGATGAACGCTCCGGCCCCGCCAGCCTGGCGCAGATGCTGTTGAACAATCCGAACGCCGACGGCAGCCCCCGTGCCTCGCAGAAGCTGTGCGCCGGGCAGACGCTGCTGTGCAAAGCGCTGGGCCTGAAGGTGCCGGTTTGGGACGCCAAGCGCTTCGATCAGGACTTGCTCTATGTGGAAGACGTTGGCCAGACACCCACACAGATCATCCAGACCACCCGCCTGGGCATCCCCAGTGGCCGTGACGAACACTTGATGTACCGCTTCGTGGACGCGGGCTATGCGCCGTATTGCACGCGCAACCCGCTGCGTCGGGGCCAGGTCGAAGGCCGCGATTATTTTTTGATGTGATGACACGGCCTGCAGGAGCCCGGCTTGCCGGGCGCGTGCAAGGTGTACGAACTTGGATGGAGTGGATTGTATGGGCCAATGGCTCGATAGCATTACTGGCTGGCTGACCCTCAACCCGCAATGGCTGGCGGTGGCGGTGTTTATCGTCGCGTGCGTGGAATGCCTGGCGATTGCCGGACTGATCGTGCCTGGCACGGTGTTGCTGTTTGCCATCGCTGCCTTGGCCGGCAGTGGTGCGCTGTCGTTGAGCGAAACCCTGTTGCTGGGTTTTCTCGGAGGGTTGCTGGGCGATGCTGTGTCCTATTATCTGGGGCGTCATTTCCACCAGAACATTCGCCGCCTGCCCGGTCTGCGCCACCACCCCGAGTGGATGAGCGGCGCAGAGACCTACTTCCACAAGTACGGCATCGCCAGCCTGTTGGTCGGACGTTTCATCGGCCCGCTGCGCCCGATGCTGCCAATGGTGGCCGGCATGTGCGACATGCCGTTTCCGCGCTTTGCCGCCGTCAGCATTCTAGCCGCCGCCGGCTGGTCGGTGGCCTACCTGTTGCCAGGCTGGGCGACCGGCGCCGCGTTTCGCCTGCCATTGCCACCAGGGTTCTGGCCGGAAGCGGGGATTGTCGCGGCCTGCCTGGCGATACTGCTGGGGCTTAGCTTGAACAGCAGCCTGCGCGGGCATCGTCGCGCGACGCTGTGGATCGGCTGCGCCAGCCTGACGCTGTTGATCGCACTGTTTATCGGCTATCCGCACCTCAACGACTTTGACCAGGGCCTCAGTGCGCTGGTCCAGGAACATCGCAGCGCCTGGTTGGACGAGGTGATGGTGCGGATTACGCAGTTGGGTGAGTTCAAGAAGATGTTCGTCGCCAGCGCCGTGTTCACCGGCCTGCTGCTCCTGGCACGGCAATGGCGGCATGCCGTGTTTGTCGGCGCCACACTGGCCGGGGCGGCGGTGATCAATACCGGGACCAAGCTGTTTTTCGCGCGCGGTCGCCCGGAGATCCTGACCGACCCACTCACCAGCTTCAGCATGCCCAGCGGGCACGCGTCCGGCGCGTTCGCGTTTTTCCTGGCATTGGCGGTATTGGCCGGTCGCGGCCAGCCCACGCGGTTGCGCCTGACCTGGATGCTGCTGGGCTGCATCCCCGCTGCTTTTATCGCATTGTCCCGGGTGTACCTGGGCGCTCATTGGCCCACCGATATCCTGGCGGGCACGCTGCTGGCGATGACCGTGTGTGCGTTCAGCCTGACCGTCAGCCAGTACCGCAGCCCATTGCCGCCGATGTCGCAGAAAGCCTGGTGGCTGTTACTGCCGGCGATAGTGGCGGTGCTGAGTTTTATCGCCTTTACCGGCACACCGCACGCGCTGCTCAGGTACGCCTACTGACTCCGGGCCGGCCCCAACCAGTCGACGGGAGCAACGCGACGCTCAATACAGCGTTCGCGTCGCTCCAACAGCATCTCATCGGCAATCTCTGCGGCGCGCTCGGCGATGTATTCCGCACCGCGCTTGGCGTCCGACTGCAGCAATTGCCCGGCAATGCTGACAAAAAAAGCGTCCCAGACCGCCTGCTCCGATTGCGCTAGCCGAATCATGTCCATTCCCCGATCATCGTTATGTGATCGGCGACTATTTCAGGCAACGCACAGCGGGCCGCGAAGAAACGTCCGAAAGCAGCACCGGAGTTTTCCGAAACTCAGGTGAACAGCTCGCCTTGCAGCTCATCGAGCAACATCTGGATCGCGTCCAGCCGTTGCTGCGGGTCGTCGAGTTGCAGCAGGTCGATCTTGTCGGCCTCGGTGAACGGCAGCAGATACGCCAGTTGGTTGCCCAGGGCTTGCTGGCCGTCGGCGTGGGCGCCCATGTCCAGCGAGGCGACCATCGGGTGTTCGGCCAGGGCCTGCAGCAAGGCCAGGAGGTCGGCGTCCTCTTCTTCCAGCGCTTGGTCCGGTTGTTCTTCCAGCCACTGCACCTCGGCCACCAGCAACTGGTCTTTCTGCACGCCGGCGTCACGCACGCGGAAGCGACGGCCACCTTCGACGCGAATCCCAAGCAGGCCGTTGTCCTGTTGCTTGAAGTCGCGAATCAGCGCTTCGCAGCCGATCAGCGCGTAGCCGTCCGGGGCGATGCCCACTTCCTTGCCGTCGAGGATGCACACCACGCCGAAGCTTTCGCCCTTTTTCAGGCAGCGGCTGATCATGTCCAGGTAGCGCGCCTCGAACAGTTGCAGGTCGAGGGTGCAGCCAGGGAACAGCACGGTATTGAGCGGGAACAGCGCCAGACTCATAAAGGTTTCCTTAAACCTGGTTTAAACAATCACCGACACAGCCAGCGGCAGGAATACCGCCGTGGCCACGCCCATCAGACTCATGGCCAGCGCTGCAAAGGCGCCGCACTCTTCGCTTTCCTGCAGGGCCACCGAGGTGCCGACGGCGTGGGCGGTCATCCCCAGCGCGATGCCGCGCGCCTCGGGGCTGCGCACCCCCAGGCGCGACAGGTAAGCGGGTCCGATCATCGCGCCGATCACCCCGGTGATCAGCACAAACACCGCCGCCAGCGCGGCCACGCCGCCGATCTGTTCGGCCACCAGCATGGCGATCGGCGAGGTCACCGACTTGGGCGCCATCGTCATCAGCATCCTATGCTCGGCGCCAAACCACCACCCCAGCAACACACACAGGCCGGTGGCCAACACGCCACCTATCACCAGCGTAGTAAAAATCGGCCAGAACAATTGGCGAATCCGCCGCAGGTTCAAGTACAGCGGCACCGCCAGGGCCACGGTCGCGGGGCCGAGCAGGATGCTCATGATCTCGGTGCTCTTGCGGTACTCGGCGTAGCTCAGCCCGCAGGTGAGCAACACGCCAATCACCAGCAGCATGGAAACCAGCACCGGCTGCAGGAAAATCCAGCGGGTTTTCTCAAAGCCCGCGAGTACCAATTGATACGCGCCGAGGGTGATACCGATGCCAAACAGAGGGTGGTGAATCACGGCTGTCCACGCGCCTTGCCAGTCGAAGATCATTGATCCTTCTCCTTGCGCTTGACCATGTGCTCCATCAACAGGCCGACAAAGCCCATGGCGATCACCAGCGACACCACCAGCGCGCCGACGATTGCCCAGAAGTCGGCGGCAATGTCCCGCGCATACACCATCACCCCCACCGCCGGCGGCACCAGCAGCAACGGCAAATAGCGCAACAGGCTGCTGGCCGCCAGGCTCAGGGGCTCGCCGACTTCGCCGCGCCACACCAGGTAACCGAGCATCAGCAGCAGGCCAATGATCGGGCCCGGCAGCACCGGTAACAGCAAATGATTGATCGCCGTGCCGATCAATTGAAACAGCACCAGCCATGTCAGACCGCGTAACAGCATCCGTTCTCTCCCCCCTCAAGACCCGCCCGCATTATAAGCATGCCCGCCCTATGCATCGGCATTCGCCAAAAGCATGGTGGGTTGACCGGGCTGATTGGCCATGATGATCTACATTGGTTCTCTGTAACCCATAAAAACAGCACCGATGAACCAAGGAGAGACGCAATGCCCTATGTACCCGTAGCGCAGCTCAAAGATTATGTCGGCAAGGAACTGGGACGTTCCGAATGGCTCACCATCGACCAGGCTCGTATCAACCTGTTCGCCGAGGCCACTGGCGATCACCAGTTCATCCATGTCGACCCGGTCAAGGCCGCGCAGACGCCGTTCGGCACCACCATCGCCCATGGTTTCCTGTCGTTGTCGCTGATGCCCAAGCTGATGGAAGACCTGCTGATCGTGCCCGAAGGCTTGAAGATGGCCGTCAACTATGGCCTGGACAGTGTGCGGTTTATCCAGCCGGTGAAGGTCAATTCCAAGGTGCGCCTGAACGTGACCCTCAATGACGTCACCGAGAAAAAGCCCGGTCAATGGCTGCTCAAGGCCACCGCGACCCTGGAAATCGAAGGCCAGGAAAAACCCGCTTACGTAGCCGAGTCGTTGTCGCTCTACTTCGTGTAACCACCCGCCCCCATGTAGGAGCTGGCTTGTCAGCGAAAAACGCACAGCCGCCGCATTCCCCCTGAATGCCCGCCGGCAAGCCGGCTCCTACGGATCTGTGGAAAGGCAAAATCCTTACCACAACAGATGTAAATTTATGTATGAAACCCGCAGCTGCGGCATACTCGGCGCTCAATTATCCGGATCCCGCTATGCGCCCACTCGCTCCCCTTGCCCTTGCCCTGTTGCTCACCGCTTGCGGAGACGGCGAATCGCTGTTGCCGCCCGATGCGCGCCTGCCCGATGGCGGCCGTTACCGGGGCGATGTGGTCGATGGCTTGCTGCAAGGCAAGGGTCGCGTGGACTACCCGAACGGCAGCTGGTACGCCGGGCAGTTCGACAAAGGCCAGTGGCACGGCCAGGGCGAGTGGCATGGCAGCAATGGCGAAGTCTATAAAGGCCAGTTCCAGCAAGGCCTGTTCGACGGCCAGGGCAGCCTGACCACGGCCGGCAGCCAGTATGTCGGCGGCTTCAAGAACGGTCGACGCAACGGCGAAGGCACCCTCAAAGAGGGGCAGATGACCTATCGCGGCGAATTCAAGGACGACCAGTATTCCGGCCTCGGCCGCCTGGAACTGGCCGATGGCAGCCAATACCAGGGCCAGTTCGCCCACGGCAAGCCGAACGGCGAAGGCCAGCGCAACGATGACAGCGGCAACCAGTTCAACGGTCACTTCGTGGATGGCCAACTGGAAGGCAACGGCACGTTCAACAGCGCTGACGGCGACATCTATGTCGGCCAGTTCAAGCAGAACCAGCTCAACGGCAAGGGCCGCTACGAAAACGCCGACGGCGATGTCTGGATCGGCCAGTTCAAGGAAGGCGCCCTCAGCGGCAAGGGCGAGTTGATCGGCGTGGACGGCAGCCATTACGTCGGCCAGTTCGTCGACTGGCGCTTTACCGGCGAAGGCCGCTTGAACCTTACCGACGGCAGCTTCTATATCGGCGGCTTCGACAGCGACAGCTATCAAGGCAAAGGCACCCTGGTGCTGACCGATGGCACGGTGCAGGCCGGTACCTGGGTCAACGGCATGCGCGTGCGGGATGCCGACGGCAAGCTGCTGCCCGATCCACTGGAGACCGGGATCCTGGCCCAGGGCCACCTGCTCGACGCCGCCCTCGCCGCGGTGCCCGCCTCCACCTCGGCGGTGGAGCTGTACACCCTGGTACTGGCCGGCGACGGCAAACAAAGCGTGTTCCTGCGCGAAGCCGATTACGTCAGCAATATGCTCGCCACGCGCTTCGGTGCCCGCGGGCAGATTCGCCTGGTCAACCACCGCGACCATATCGCCGACCGTCCGATGGCCACGCGCGAAAGCCTGCGGCGCGCCGTCCAGACCCTCGCGGAGCGCAGCGGTCCGGAAGACCTGGTGTTCATCTACCTGACCAGCCACGGCACCCACGAACACGAGCTGGTGCTCGACCAACCGCGCATGGAGCTGGCCGACCTGCCCGCCGATGAACTGGCGGCGGTGCTCACGCCGCTGAAGAATCGCGACAAGATCATCGTGATTTCCGCCTGCTACTCCGGCGGGTTTATCCCGGCGCTGAAGGATGAACACACGCTGATCATGACCGCCTCGCGCGCCGACCGCGTGTCCTTCGGCTGCTCCGAGGAAGCTGACTTCACCTACTTTGGCGACGCCCTCTTCGCCCAAGCCTTCAACCAGACCGATGACCTGCAGCAGGCGTTCAAGCTCGCGCAGCTGCATGTGACCGAACGCGAACAGGCGGACAACTTCGAAGCCTCCGAGCCGCAGATCTGGGCCCCCAAGGGCGTCATCGCCCACTGGCAATTATTACGCAAGCAGCAGGCACGAAAGGCGCTCGAAAGCGTCTCAATGAATAGCAAGGAAGCCAAAGACAACTAAGCTGTAATGTGTAACAAGGGGGAAACACCATGTACCTGACACCGCAGCATATCTTGCTCGCCGGCGCCTCCGGGCTCACCGGCGAACACCTGCTCGACCGCCTGCTCAACGAGCCCACCGTGACCCGCGTGCTGGCACCGAGCCGCAAGCCGCTGGCCGAGCACCCACACCTGGAAAACCCGGTCGGCGACCCGGCGGTCTTCCTGCCGCAACTGAGCGGCCGGGTGGATATCGCGTTCTGCTGCCTGGGCACCACCATCAAGCAGGCCGGCTCTGAAGAGGCCTTCCGCGCCGTGGACCTGGACATGGTCGTGGCCTTCGCCAAACGTGCGCGGGAAATGGGCGCACGGCACTTGATCGTGATCAGCGCGATCGGCGCCGACCCGAAATCCTCGATTTTCTATAACCGCGTCAAAGGCGAAATGGAACAGGCGCTGAAGGCGCAGGACTGGCCGCAACTGACCATCGTGCGGCCGTCGCTGCTGCTGGGCGAACGCCTGGAGCCGCGCCTGGCCGAGCAATTGGCCGGGCCATTGTCGCGGTTGATTCCGGGCAAGTACCACGGCATTGAAGTCTGCGAACTGGCCCGGGCCATGTGGCGCCTGGCGCTGGAAGAGCAGGATGGGGTGCGGGTGGTGGAGTCGGATGAGCTGCGCAAGCTCGGCAAGTAACCCGATCTAACCCCCTGGCGCAGTTTCAAATGTGGGAGATTCTATGGTTGAGGAGCAACCCTCAACCAACCTTCGGTTGGTATTCGTTTTGTCCTTTCAGCAAGGCAAAGACCACCCGGGCGAGCTTGCGAGCCAGCATTACCAACACCTGAGTTGTGCTATATCCCCGTGCGCGCTGCGCTTGGTAAAACTCTTTCCATGCTGCTGTCCGGCTGGCAGCCATTGCTGCGTTATGCAGAAGGCGCCGTGCTTCTGAGTCGCCGCGCTTGCTCAAGCTGCGGCGATTATCTTTCTGCCCTGACTTAGAAACGCGCAAATCCATGCCCAGGAAGGCAATAAAAGCGTCCGCGTTTCTAAAATCACCTCGCTGAAAGGTTGTAATCAAACGGGCGCCAGTCAAAAAACCGATACCTTCAACTTTCATGCAGCGTTTGAGTTGGGCCAGCAACCCGGCCTCTTTCAGGCGATCACCGATCATTTTTTCTATCAGCCCTTCAAGTCTTTGCATCGACTTCATTTGCTCAGCGAAAGAGGCCTTCAACTGCGGCTCGTTCGCCCAGCTTTGCGTTAGGCTGACGCGAGCTTGAACCAAAGCGGCACGACGACGGAAAAGGCTCAAAAGTTGGCGATAAAGAGGAGACGGTGGAGTCCAGGGGTGAAGTTCGTCGGCTTCTTTTCTCAAATACCGCGCCAGTAATTGGGCATCCAAAGCGTCGGTTTTAGCCCGAACCTTCACACCTTTGCGGTAATGGCTGAGTTCATAACCACCGACCATGTAAATAACGCAGCCGGCCTCATAGGCCAGGTCAGCGAACTCCAAGTGGTAGGTATTAGTCGCCTCAATTGCGATCGCTATGGCGCCCGGTAAAGCCTTCAACCACGTTTTGATGGCGGCTTTGTTGTTCGGGATCGTTTCCAGCAGATCGAGCTCGGCGTGATAAATCACCAACTCATTTTTTGCGACATCAATACCAACGATTGGCTTTGAGACGGGAACTGGCATTGCCATAGTGACGTCCTCCGGGCTAAGGTTTTAAGCACTTGAAGGGCTCACCCAGGGGCGCAGGCTTGTTCCTATCGTCGGTCATAGCCAGATGCATTCTTTATCGGCGCTTGGGTGAAAGGAGGAGGGGCGAAATCTCCCACGGTCTGTACTGCTCTAACAGTCAGAATCGGGCTTTGTCCCTCCTCCTCCCTTCAAGTCCTAGCATACAAGCGGGCTTGCTCGCGAAGGCGGTGGATCAGTCAGCTTATTAGTTGACTGGCATACCGAATTCGCGAGCAAGCCCGCTCCCACATTGGCTTTGTGGTGTCTTTAACATCGAGCTTAGAGACCGCCTGTGGCGTTAAACCCAACCCCAAGCACCGTCAACACCGACAGTGGCAACAACAAGGTATCGAGCAGCGCACTGGCCGGCAGGTCGACGTGCGGATAGCTCGGCGCTTCGGCACCGAAGCGGTCCTTGGCGCAGCAGCCGCCGTTGATCGCATACAAATCCAGGCGCGTGCCGGCATACACCACCGGCGCGCCGGGCTGCGCGGCGTCCAGCGTGCGTGCGGTGGCGCAGCCCGCCAATTGCAACGCCACTATCACCCACAGTGCCTTATTCATCGCTGCTCAAATGGTGCTCGCCCCAGCGCGGCAGCATGTCCTGAGGGATGTTCAGCAGGTTGAGAATCCGCGCGACTACAAAGTCCACCAGGTCATCGATGGTCTGTGGCTGGTGATAAAAGCCCGGCGACGCCGGCAGGATGGTCACACCCATGTTCGACAGCTTGAGCATGTGCTCCAGGTGAATGCTCGAATACGGCGCTTCACGCGGCACCAGGATCAATTGGCGACGCTCCTTCAGGGTTACGTCCGCCGCACGCTCGATCAGGTTGTTGCAGGCGCCCGTGGCAATCGCCGACAAGGTCCCGGTGGAACACGGCACCACCACCATCGCCGCCGGCGCGCCGGAGCCCGAGGCCACCGGCGACATCCAGTCTTCCTTGCCGTAAACCTTGATCTGTCCCGCCGCCGCACCGGTGTACTCGGTGAGGAAGGCCTGCATCATCTGCACCTTGGCGGGCAGCGCGACATCGGTCTCGGTGGCCAACACCAATTGTGCGGCCTTGGAGATCAGGAAGTGCACCTCACGGTCCTCGCGCACCAGGCAGTCCAGCAGGCGCAGGCCATAGGGCGCGCCGGATGCACCGGTCATCGCCAGGGTGACGCGTTCCGGGCCACTCATTTCAGCGCCTCGGCAAGCTTGCCATGCAGGCCTCCGAAACCGCCGTTGCTCATGACCACCACGTGGGTGCCCGGCTTGGCCTGATGCTTGACGTGTTCGATGATGCCATCGATGGAATCACAGACGGTGGACGGTACCGTGCACAGCGCGGCAATCGCCGGCAAGTCCCAGCCGAGGTTGGCGGGGGCGTACCAGACCACCTCGTCGGCATCGTTGACGCTTTCCGGCAAGCCGTCGCGGTGTGCGCCGAGCTTCATGGAGTTGGAACGCGGCTCCACAATCGCGATGATCGGAGCATCGCCGACGCGCTTGCGCAGGCCGTCGAGCGTGGTGGCAATCGCCGTTGGATGATGGGCAAAGTCGTCGTAGATGGTAATCCCATTCACTTCGGCGACCTTCTCCATGCGGCGCTTCACGCTTTTGAAGGCGCTCAACGCGGCAATGCCCATGGACGGCACGACGCCGACATGCCGCGCAGCCGCCAGGGTCACCAGGGCGTTGGCGACGTTGTGCTGGCCCGTCATGTCCCACTCAACGATGCCCTGGGCCTCGCCTTCAAACAGCACTTCAAAGCGCGAACCGTCTTCGCTGAGCAATTTGACTTGCCACTGCCCACCCGCACCAGTGGTTTGCACCGGGGTCCAGCAGCCCATGTCGATCACACGCTGCAGCGCCGGCTCGGTGGTCGGGTGGATCACCAGGCCTTCGCTCGGAATGGTGCGCACCAAATGGTGGAACTGGCGCTCGATAGCCGGCAGGTCGGGGAAGATGTCCGCGTGATCGAACTCAAGGTTATTGAGGATCGCCGTACGCGGGCGGTAGTGGACGAACTTGGAGCGCTTGTCGAAGAAGGCGCTGTCGTATTCGTCAGCCTCGATCACGAAGAACGGGGTGTCCCCCAGGCGCGCCGATACCGAGAAATTCTGCGGCACACCGCCGATCAGGAAGCCCGGGCTCATGCCTGCGTGCTCCAGGACCCAGGCGAGCATGCTGCTGGTGGTGGTCTTGCCGTGGGTGCCGGCGACGGCCAACACCCAGCGACCCTGCAGCACGTGATCAGCCAGCCACTGCGGGCCGGAGACGTAAGGCAGGCCTTTGTTCAACACGTACTCGACCGCCGGGTTGCCGCGCACCATGGCGTTGCCGATCACCACCAAATCCGGTACCGGGTCGAATTGCGCCGGGTCGTAGCCTTGGGTCAGCGCAATGCCCTGGGCCTCGAGTTGCGTGCTCATGGGCGGGTAGACATTGGCGTCGGAGCCCGTGACGTGATGGCCCAGCTCTTTGGCCAATACAGCCATTGACCCCATGAACGTACCGCAGATACCCAGAATATGAATGTGCATAGTCGACCTCGTAAAACATCGAGGCAGGTTAGCGCAGGGAGGGCGAAATCGCACCTTTTATACGGCCAAAGGCCGAGCGAAGAGCACCTGGGTACTACACTCGGCCCGGGCTGTGTTCAGGCGCTGGCTTCGGCTTTATTTTGACTGTCTTTCATCGCGGCCAGGAACCGCAACTTCTCATAAGCCTCGGTCATGCACGCAAACTTCTTTTCCATCAGGTCGAGGCGATCTTTCGGTTCAGTGGGGATGGGCGACCCGGGCTTGTAGGGTTTGAACACCAGACCGTTCTGCCGCGAGGCTTTTTTCAGGTGTTGTTCCGATACACCGAGCAACTTCTCAAGATTACCCAGGCGCCCGACATTATCAGTCGGCCAGGTGTCATCCTTGGTAAATACACGGCTTGTATCCCCGAGTGTGAACATGACCGTCGTGGCCATGCCCAGCAATTTCATTTCAACCTCATCCAACTGTGCACTGACCGGATCTGCCGATGACGGGGTCGATTGCACGGGCGCGGATCCGCCCGTGGCCTTCGGCGGGCTGGCAGCCCCCGGCAAAAACGGAGGCGGCAGCACCCCGGGCGCATAGCTCGACTTGATGGACTCCCCCGAAGCGACAGAGCCTGCGTAGGCCGCGACGTTGATCGGCGCACTGACCAAGCCAGTAATCCCTGCACTGATGAACGCATCACGGGCAACGCGGCTGGCATTGGGGCCTGTGGATATAACGCCGGCCTTGACCAGGCTATTGGCGTCGATCACTCGCTTGGCGGCCTCGGCAACACTGATCGGCGCCTGCTTGCGCAGCTGAGTCATGAGCAATTCGTCACTCACCTTGATTTTGTTGGCATGCACGATCGCCTGCCCGGCCTCCTTGAACTTGTCCACCGACAGCGGCTGGCCCGGTTTCACGGAGGGGCCGGGCTTGGGCAAAGGCTTGGGCGCGGGTGTCGGCGGCCGGGGGATGGGCGCAGGCGCAATACTGCCAGGCGACGGCAGGGAGGGTGGCGCTGAAGGCCTTCGTCCGAACCAGGAAAAGCCCTTTATCGCCCTCTTGTTGCGCATCAAAGGCTGATCGGCAGCGTCGGCGTGTTGCTCCACAGTTCGCGCGGGCGGCTCTTCTATCGATACGGGCTGTGGAGGAATGAAAGAAACAGCAGGCGGTGCAATTTTCATTAGGGATACCCATTAAGTTTTTATTGTTTGAAAGTTCACTTGGCGTTACCCAAGTTGAGTAACCCCGTGGCACTTAACAGTTCCTGTCAGAGCAGCCCAATACAACTTGAACGGGTTATTCCAACTTAACAATAAAAGGACTTAATGACTGATAACTGCAGAACATCCTCCCTACAAGAACCGTCGAAAAACACCGAACCTATACCCCGGCCAACCGCGTGATCCGATGTTTGCGCAACTTGCGATACAGAGTATTGCGGCTTACCCCCAAGTGCTCGGCAGTTTGGGTCATGTGCCAGTGCTGACGCTCCAGCGCCGCCAGCAAGGTCTGGCGCTCGGCATCATCGAGTGGCAACTCGGTGACCTTGTGCGCAGGCGCCTGGCGCAGCAACGCGGGTAAGTCCTCCAGCCCCACACGCCCGTCATCACAAAGGGCGACCAGCGTGCGCAATACCGTGCGCATTTGCCGAACGTTGCCCGGCCAGGCGAACGCCAGCAGTGCCTGGCGTGCGGCGGGTTCGAGGCTGACCGACTGGCCCGCTGATTCCTCAGCCAGCAGGAAGTCGAGCAACTGAGGCCGGTCACTGCGCTCGCGCAACGGCGGCAACGCGACTTCCAGGCCATTGAGCCGGTAGTACAAGTCTTCGCGAAAACTGCCGTCCTGCACGCGCCCGAGCAAGTCACGGTGAGTTGCGCTGATAATCCTGACGTTCACCGCCTGAGGCTCACCGCCGAGGGGCACCACCATGCGGTCCTCCAGCACCCTTAATAGACGGGTCTGCAATGCCAGCGGCATGTCACCGATTTCATCGAGGAACAGCGTACCGCCGTCAGCCTGTTGCAGCTTGCCCTGCATACCCTCCTTGCGCGCGCCGGTGAAGCTGCCGCCGCGATAGCCGAACAGCTCGCTTTCGATCAGGCTTTCCGGGATGGCGGCACAGTTGAGGGCCACGAAAGCCTCGTCGGCGCGCTGGCTGGCCTGATGCACCGCCTTGGCGAACGCCTCTTTGCCGGAACCGGTTTCGCCGTTGATCAGCAAGGGCACGTCGCGCTCGAATACCCGCAGTGCCTTGCGAAAATCATTCTGCAGCGCCGGGTCGCCCAGGTAGATACCGGGCAGGCGCGGCCGCGCAGGTTCCGGCTTGAGCAATGGCGCGGGCTGGCTGCGCGCTTGGCCACGCAGGGCGGCGAACAGGTGCCGGCCATCCCGCGTGCGCAAGGGCCAACTGGCGGTGGCATTGGCGCTGGCGCGACCGAGCAGTTGATCCAGGGAACACTCGAAAAACGCCTCCACCGGCTGCCCCAGCAGACCACCGCGCCCCTGCCCCAGCAGGTTCAGCGCACTCTGGTTGACCGCACAGATGCGCCCTTCGCCGTCGAACGCCAACAGCCCTTCACTGAACAGGCCCACGGATTCGGCCTGCAGGTGAAAGCGCAGCAACCAGTGGTGTTCAAAGTGACGCAGGAAGTAGCAACTCTCGATCATCTTCGCCGACAGGTTGACCAGCGCCATGGTGTGGAACTGGCTCTGGCGCGAGACGGCTTCGCGGGCCGAGGACACATCCAGCACGGCCAACAGCTCACCGTGGGGATCGAACACCGGGCTCGCCGAACAGGTCAACCCGGTATGCCGGCCACGAAAATGCTCATCACGGTGAATCGTCAGGGATTGGCGCTCCACCAGGCAGGTGCCGATGCCATTGGTGCCTTCGCAGGCCTCACTCCAGTCGGCGCCCAGCCACAGCCCGGCGCGCTCGAAGATCCTGCGCTCGGACGGCGCGGTGACACAGTTGAGGATCACGCCACGCGCATCCGTCAGCAGCACGGCATGGCCGGCACCCGAGAGCTGCTGGTGCAGGCTGTTCATCTCGCTGCCCGCGATCTGCAATACCTGTTGCAAGCGTTCGCGGCTTTCCAGCAGGCGGCCATGCTCGAGCACGGTGGGGGCGATGGTTTGCGCAGGGTCGAGGTGGTAGTCCTCCAGGCACCGCAGCCAGGAGCGGGCAATGGACGGGTCGCTGGACGGATCGCGGCCATGGGCCACGGTGAGGACTTGCTGGGCATGGCGACTGAAATGATCGTTGTGCATTTCTTATTATTCTCCCTGCGTGAGAACAACCAGCATCCCCCAGGCATCCGGCCAATGCAATCCCGGGGCGACCCGTCGGTCACCGGCTGTACCGTCCATGGCACAAACTGTCACCCAGGCTGTACCGAAGATGTCACAGCAACGCCTTGCAACAAACCCCAAGCCCTTGATTTACCTGGCCCACAAAGCACTGGCCCAACCTTTGCTCTACGCTTAATCAAGCGCTTTTGCGCGCTGTACTCCAATAAACATAAAAGCCAGGAGAATCCACCATGCGTTACGCACACCCCGGTACCGAAGGCGCGATCGTTTCGTTCAAGGCCAAGTACGGCAACTACATTGGTGGCGAATTCGTTGCTCCGGTCGATGGCAACTATTTCACCAACACCTCGCCGGTCAACGGCAAGCCCATCGCCGAATTCCCGCGCTCCACTGCCAAAGACATCGACAAGGCACTCGACGCCGCCCACGCCGCCGCCGACGCCTGGGGCAAGACCTCGGCCCAGGACCGCTCGCTGGTGCTGCTGAAAATCGCCGACCGCATCGAACAGAACCTCGAACTGCTGGCCATCACCGAAACCTGGGACAACGGCAAGGCCGTGCGTGAAACCCTCAACGCCGACATCCCGCTGGCCGCCGACCACTTCCGCTACTTCGCCGGCTGCATCCGTGCCCAGGAAGGCACCAGCGCCGAAATCAACGAACACACCGCGTCCTACCACTTCCACGAGCCACTCGGCGTGGTCGGCCAAATCATCCCGTGGAACTTCCCGCTGCTGATGGCGGCGTGGAAACTCGCCCCGGCCCTGGCCGCCGGTAACTGCGTGGTGCTCAAGCCTGCCGAGCAAACCCCGCTGGGCATCAACGTGTTGCTCGAAGTCATCGGCGACCTGCTGCCGCCGGGCGTACTGAACGTGGTGCACGGCTTCGGCAAAGAAGCTGGCGAGGCCCTGGCCACCAGCAAGCGCATCGCCAAGATCGCCTTCACCGGCTCCACCCCCGTGGGTTCGCACATCATGCATGCGGCGGCGGAGAACATCATTCCGTCCACCGTTGAGCTGGGCGGCAAGTCGCCGAACATCTTCTTTGCGGACATCATGAAAGCCGAGCCGACTTTTATCGAAAAAGCCGCTGAAGGCCTGGTGCTGGCGTTCTTCAACCAAGGCGAAGTGTGCACCTGCCCCTCACGCGCCCTGGTGGAAGAGTCGATCTACGACGACTTCATGAAAGTGGTGATGAAAAAGATCGAGCAGATCAAGCGTGGCGATCCGCTGGACACCGACACCATGGTCGGCGCCCAGGCGTCCGAGCAGCAGTTCGACAAGATCCTTTCCTACCTGGAAATCGCCAAGGGCGAAGGCGCGCAACTGTTGACCGGCGGCAAGGTCGAGCAGCTCAGCGGCGACATGGCCGGCGGGTATTACATCCAGCCGACCCTGCTCAAGGGCACCAACGAAATGCGCGTGTTTCAGGAAGAAATCTTCGGCCCGGTGGTGAGCATCACCACCTTCAAGGACGAAGCCGAAGCCCTGGCCATCGCCAACGACACCGAGTTCGGCCTGGGCGCCGGCGTGTGGACCCGCGACATCAACCGCGCCTACCGCATGGGCCGCGCGATCAAGGCCGGCCGCGTGTGGACCAACTGCTATCACCTGTACCCGGCGCATGCCGCGTTCGGTGGTTACAAGAAGTCCGGCGTGGGCCGTGAGACCCACAAGATGATGCTCGACCACTATCAGCAGACCAAAAACCTGCTGGTGAGCTACGACATCAATCCGCTGGGCTTCTTCTAACCGACAACCCGCTCCCACATTTTGAAATGCAATAAAAATGTGGGAGCGGGCTTGCTCGCGAATGCGGTGGGTCAGCCTAAGACTCAGTGACTGACACACCGCATTCGCGAGCAAGCCCGCTCCCACACTTGATCTTCACAAGACCTTGCTACTCATTCGGCTTACTTAAGTAAGCCGGGAAAAAACAATAAGAAAGGGCTTCCATCATGCCTAGCGAACCGAATAGCGCTCCGGCGTCCGGGTCTTCCGTCGACTTCGAAAAAGTCGACTCCCAATACTTCCAACAACGCGAACTTAAAAAAGGCGCTGCCGGCTGGGTCCTGCTGGTCGGCCTTGGCGTTGCCTATGTGATCTCCGGCGATTACGCCGGCTGGAACTTCGGCCTGGCCCAGGGTGGCTGGGGCGGCATGTTTCTCGCCACATTGCTGATGGCCACCATGTACTTGTGCATGTGTTTTTCCCTGGCCGAATTGTCATCCATGATTCCTACCGCCGGCGGCGGCTACGGCTTTGCGCGCAGCGCCTTCGGCCCCTGGGGCGGGTTCCTCACGGGCACCGCCATCCTCATTGAATACGCGATTGCCCCCGCTGCCATCGCAGTGTTTATCGGCGCTTATTGCGAGTCGCTGTTCGGCATCGGCGGCTGGATGATTTACCTGGCGTTCTACATCATCTTTATCGGCATCCACATTTTTGGTGTCGGCGAAGCCTTGAAGTTGATGTTTGTGATTACCGCCATCGCCGCGATTGCCCTCGGCGTGTTCCTGGTGTCGATGGTGCCGCACTTCAATGTCGCCAACCTGCTGGACATCCCGGTCACCGAGGCCAAGGGTGCCAGCACCTTCCTGCCGTTCGGCTACGTCGGCGTGTGGGCCGCAATTCCTTATGCCATCTGGTTTTTCCTCGCGGTGGAAGGCGTGCCACTGGCCGCCGAAGAAACCAAGAACCCCAAGCGCGACCTGCCACGCGGTCTGATCGGCGCCATTGTGGTGCTGACCAGTTTTGCCTTGCTGATCCTGGTGATTGCCCCGGGTGGCGCCGGCACCTATGCGCTGGTCAAATCCGGCAACCCGCTGGTCGAGGCGCTGGCGCTGTCGTACGGCGGTTCGACCTGGATGGGCAGCTTCGTCAACCTGGTCGGCCTGGCCGGGCTGATCGCCAGCTTTTTCTCGATTATCTACGCCTATTCACGGCAGATCTTCGCCTTGTCCCGCGCCGGCTACCTGCCGCGCAAGCTGTCGCAGACCAACAAGAGCAAGGCCCCCGTGCTGGCGCTGGTGATCCCCGGCATCATCGGTTTCGGCCTGTCGCTGACCGGCCAGGGCGACTTGCTGATCCTGGTGGCGGTGTTCGGCGCGACCATTTCCTACGTGCTGATGATGGCCGCGCACATCACCTTGCGCATCCGTCGCCCCAAAATGGACCGTCCGTACCGCACGCCCGGCGGCATCTTCACCTCCGGCATTGCCCTGGTGCTGGCCTGCGTGGCCGTAGTGGCGGGCTTTCTGGTGGATCCACGGGTGGTGATTGGCGCGGCGATCATCTATGGAGTATTAATTGCTTACTTTGCTTTCTACAGCCGGCATCACTTGGTAGCAGGCACGCCCGAAGAGGAATTCGCGGCGATCCAGGCCGCAGAGGCCGCCTTGCACTGATAGCCGTAAACCTCGACACGGGTTCGATCCTCACATCGGGCCCGCGTCATCCAGGAGACACTGTATGGCAAGCTTTTCCCACGCGGTGGGTGCACAGACCTACCGCTTCGACAGCCTCAAGGACGTGATGGCCAAGGCCAGCCCCGCACGTTCCGGGGACTTTCTCGCCGGCGTCGCCGCGCAGAACGACGGCGAACGTGTCGCGGCGCAAATGGCGCTGGCGAATATCCCGCTGAAGCACTTCCTCGAAGAGGTGCTGATCCCCTATGAAAGCGACGAAGTCACCCGGCTGATCATCGACACCCACGATAAACCCGCGTTTGCCGCGGTCAGCCACCTGACCGTCGGCGGCCTGCGCGACTGGCTGCTCAGCGACGCCGCCGATGAACAAAGCCTACGCGCCCTGGCGCCGGGGCTGACCCCGGAAATGGCCGCTGCCGTCTCCAAAATCATGCGCGTGCAGGACCTGGTGCTGGTGGCGCAGAAGATCCGCGTGGTCACCCAGTTTCGCGGCACCATGGGCCTGCGCGGACGCCTGTCGACGCGGCTGCAGCCCAACCATCCCACCGATGAACCAGCCGGCATTGCCGCGAGCATCCTCGACGGCCTGCTCTACGGCAACGGCGACGCCATGATCGGCATCAACCCGGCCACCGACAGCATCGCCTCGATCTGCGCCATGCTCGAAATGCTCGACGCGATCATCCAGCGCTACGAAATCCCGACCCAGGCTTGCGTGCTGACCCACGTCACCACTTCCATCGAAGCCATCAACCGGGGCGTACCGCTGGACCTGGTGTTCCAATCGATTGCCGGCACCGAAGCGGCCAACGCCAGTTTCGGCATCAGCCTGAGCGTGCTGCAGGAAGGTTACGACGCCGGCTTGAGCCTGAATCGCGGCACCCTCGGGCAGAACCTGATGTATTTCGAAACCGGCCAGGGCAGCGCCTTGTCGGCCAACGCGCATTTTGGCGTCGACCAGCAAACCTGCGAGACGCGTGCCTACGCCGTGGCCCGGCATTTCAAGCCATTTTTGGTGAATACGGTCGTAGGATTCATCGGCCCGGAGTACCTGTACAACGGTAAGCAGATCATCCGCGCCGGCCTCGAAGATCACTTCTGCGGCAAGCTGCTCGGCGTGCCGATGGGCTGCGACATCTGCTACACCAACCATGCCGAAGCCGACCAGGATGACATGGACACCCTGCTGACCCTGCTGGGCGTGGCCGGGATCAACTTCATCATGGGCATCCCCGGCTCCGACGACATCATGCTCAACTACCAGACCACCTCCTTCCACGACGCCCTCTATGCCCGGCAAACATTGGGTTTAAAACCGGCGCCGGAGTTTGAGCAGTGGCTGGCGAAAATGGGCATCTTCACGCAAGCCGACGGCAAGGTGCATTTCGGCAACAGCCTGCCACCGGCGTTTCGCCACGCCCTGGCGCAACTGGGATGAAGGAGCCGCCCGTGCAACTCGACCTGCCTGACAACCCCTGGCTCGAACTGCGCCGCCTGACGCCGGCGCGCATTGCCCTCGGCCGCACTGGCACGAGCATTCCCACCGGCGCACAACTGGACTTCCAGTTTGCCCACGCCCAGGCGCGGGACGCGGTGCACCTGCCCTTCGACCATGGCGGCCTCAGCAGCCAGCTGGCCGAGCGCGGACGTGACAGCCTGTTGCTGCACAGCGCCGCCGTTGACCGCCATACGTACCTGCAACGCCCGGACCTGGGTCGGCGCTTGAGTGACGAGTCGGCCCAATTACTGCGCGATCATGCATCGGCCAACCCCGGCGGGGTCGACTTGGCAATCGTGGTAGCCGACGGCCTGTCGGCACTGGCGGTGCATAAACATACCCTGCCGTTTCTTACACGCATGGAGGAACAGACCCACGCCGAAGGGTGGTCACTGTCACCGGTGATTCTGGTGGAACAGGGCCGAGTGGCGGTGGCGGATGAGATCGGGCAATTGCTCGGTGCGAAGATGGTGGTGATCCTGATCGGCGAGCGGCCGGGGCTCAGTTCGCCGGACAGCCTGGGCCTGTACTTCACCTACAACCCCAAGGTCGGTCTCACCGATGCCTATCGCAACTGCATCTCCAATGTGCGCCTGGAAGGGTTGAGTTATGGCATGGCGGCCCATCGCCTGCTGTACTTGATGCGAGAAGCGTGTCGCCGGCAGCTGTCGGGGGTCAATCTGAAGGATGAGGCGCAGGTTCAGACCATTGAATCCGACGACCCTGACCTGATGAAAGGCAATTTCCTACTCAGCCCGCCCACGGACTGATACCGGCACGATTGCGCTTTTTCACGCCTTTAGGCAGCATCGAGTTACGGCCGCGTGTGTGGTCATACCCCATTTGGAAGTTGAGGCCTGGCATGCGGATCACTCAAGCGACCCTGGAACACCTGGACCTGTTGACCCCGTTGTTCGTCAAATACCGCGAGTTTTATGGGGCCCTGCCCTTCCCGGATTCCTCGCGCGCCTTCCTCGAAAAACGCCTGCGCCGCAAAGAGTCAGTGATTTACCTGGCCCTCGCCGACGATGACGACAAGAAGTTGCTTGGGTTTTGCCAGCTGTATCCAAGCTTTTCGTCACTGTCGCTCAAGCGCGTATGGATCCTGAATGACATCTACGTCGCCGAGGACGCTCGTCGCCAACTGGTGGCGGACAACTTGATGCGCACCGCGAAGAAAATGGCCAAGGAAACGCAGGCCGTGCGGTTGCGGGTGTCGACCAGCAGTGACAACGAAGTGGCGCAGAAGACCTACGAGTCGATCGGGTTTCGCGAGGACACCGAGTTCAAGAACTACACATTGCCGATCAGCGAAGATTGACCCCAAACCCCACAAATCCCCTGTAGGAGCGGGCTTGCCGGCGATGGCATCACCTCGGTCTCACTGAAACACCGAGGTGCCTGCATCGCAGGCAAGCCAACTCCCACAAAGGCCAGCGGCGACAATCGGACATTCGATAACATTCAGACCGTAACCCAGCCTTTGTGCGACATCCCCCGCTACAAAACCAACAGGCTTTTCACAGCTCAATCCGTATAATGCGGACCTTTCAGGGTTGTAAGAAATGCGGCATACACTTGTAGCCTTACTTACCCGAGCTTCCGCACAGGCCTGCTGAGTCGGGCCATTCACACAGGTGCCATCCATGGATTTCAACCCGCTTGACCTTATCCTGCATCTCGACGTCTATCTCGACCTGCTGGTAACCAATTACGGTCCGTGGATCTACGCCATTCTGTTTCTGGTGATTTTTTGCGAAACCGGCCTGGTGGTCATGCCATTCCTGCCGGGTGATTCGTTGCTGTTTATCGCGGGTGCCGTGGCGGCAGGCGGCGGCATGGACCCGGTATTGCTGGGCGGCCTGCTGATGCTCGCAGCGATTCTCGGCGACAGCACCAATTACGTGATTGGGCGAACGGTCGGCGAACGCTTGTTCAACAACCCGAACTCGAAAATCTTCCGCCGCGACTACCTGCAGAAGACCCACGACTTCTATGATCGCCATGGCGGCAAGACCGTGACGCTGGCGCGCTTCCTGCCGATCCTGCGCACCTTCGCACCGTTCGTCGCCGGCATCGCCAAGATGCCTTACGCACGTTTCTTCGGTTTCAGCGTACTGGGCACCATCCTCTGGGTCGGCGGCCTGGTGACCCTGGGCTACTTCTTCGGCAACGTGCCGTTCATCAAGAAAAACCTGTCGCTGCTGGTGGTGTTCATCATTCTGCTGTCGCTGGTGCCGATGATCATTGGTGTATTCCGCAGCCGCTTTGGCCGCGCGTCCTCCGAAGCCAAGCCGCACTGACCGGCAATGTGGTCCCTCAGCGCCTGGCGCCGCCGGCGCCTGCTGGCCAAGCACCCGATTGCCGATGACACCTGGCAGCGGGTGCGCCACCACCTGACCTTCCTCGACGGCCTCAGCGCCGAGCAGGACCAATGGCTGCGCGAAGCCTGCGTGGTGTTCCTCGCCGAAAAACACCTGACCGCCCTGCCCGGCGTCGAGCTGCACCAGGAACAACGCCTGCTGCTCGCCGCCCAGGCGCAACTGCCGCTGATGAACCTCGGCGATCTCGACTGGTATCAGGGCTTCCATGAGATCGTGCTGTACCCCGACGACTTCGTCAGCCCCCAGCGCCATCGCGACAGCAGTGGCATCGAACACGAGTGGGACGGCGAACACAGCGGCGAAGCCTGGCAACAAGGCCCGGTCATCCTCGCCTGGCCCGGCGTGCTGGCCAGCGGTCAGTGGGAAGGCTACAACCTGGTGATCCACGAACTGGCGCACAAGCTCGACATGCTCAACGGCGATGCCAACGGCCTGCCGCCGCTGCATCACGACATGCGCGTGCAGGAATGGGCCAGCGTGATGCAGAGCGCCTTTGATGACCTCAATCGTCAACTGGACGCCAACCCGGACGTCGAGACCGAGATCGACCCCTATGCCGCCGAGAACCCGGCGGAATTCTTCGCGGTCACCAGCGAATATTTTTTCAGCGCCCCGGATTTACTGGTCAACAGTTATCCACAAGTGTACGCCCAACTCAGCCGCTTTTACCGCCAGGATCCGCTGGCCCGCCTCGTCCAACTGCAAGCCAGCGACCCACGCTATCAGCCGCAGGACGAATAACCGTACGACGTCTGGCGCATGGCATCGGCGGCGGAATATGCCTATAATCGCCGCCACTTTTAGGCCAATCCGGCCAAGTTTCTTGGCCAATTAACGGGGGCAACGCCCAATGAGCTACAGCAAGATTCCGGCTGGCAAAGACCTGCCGAACGACATCTACGTCGCCATCGAGATTCCGGCCAACCACGCGCCGATCAAATACGAAATCGACAAAGACAGCGACTGCCTGTTCGTTGACCGTTTCATGGCCACCCCGATGTTCTACCCGGCCAACTACGGTTTTATCCCTAACACCCTGGCCGACGACGGTGACCCCCTCGACGTGCTGGTGGTCACCCCTTACCCAGTGACCCCAGGTTCGGTTATCCGCGCCCGTCCAGTCGGTATCCTGAACATGACCGACGATGGCGGCGGCGATGCCAAAGTTATCGCAGTACCCCACGACAAGCTGTCCCAGCTGTATGTGGACGTGAAGGAATACACCGACCTGCCGCCGCTGTTGCTGGAGCAGATCAAACACTTCTTCGAGAACTACAAAGACCTCGAAAAAGGCAAATGGGTGAAGATCGACGGTTGGGGCAACGCAGACGCCGCCCGCGCCGAGATCCTGAAGTCGGTCGCTGCCTACAAAGGCTGATACCGACTCCTCATTGCCTCGGCAATTGAAAAAGCCCCGATTATTCGGGGCTTTTTTTGTGGGAAAAATTCAACTCAAAGTTGAACACTTTATAAACGCTGTTTAAGTTAATTAACCATCGGAAGTATCAGACTACAACTAAGTAAAAACCTACGTCCGCCAGTCAACGCATAGTTTATTTGATCTGTTTTTCCGACCAGTAAACTTGCGTTTATGAATACATCAGGTGACCGCTTAAAAGCGCTACTGCGGGAAGTTCATCTTTCCGCCTCCGACTTCGCCAAGAACCGTGGTGTCACGCCTCAACACGTGAACAACTGGTTCAAACGCGGTGTACCCATGGGCCGACTCAACGAGATCGCAGAACTGCTGTGCATCTCCAGCCGTTGGCTACGCACCGGCGAAGGCCCCAAACACCCACCGGCCAACTTCCTGCTGGAAGGCCCGGACGCCAGGAAAGGACTCCCTGCTCGCGAAGAAACCGGAAAATACCTCACAGGCCCCGCCTGCCGCCCGGAAAAAATCGACGTGGAGATCGCCCTCCACACTTCATTCATCTCCACCGAATGCATCCGTATCTCACTGCAGACCCTGCAAGCCCTCAACGTCAACGCCGACCGCGCGCTGGGCGCCTACATGGTCGACAACAGCATGATCGACATCATCCAACAGGGCGCCACCCTCGCCATCGACAAAGGCCGCACCCAAATCATCGATGGCGAAATCTACGCGGTCGAACATGACGGCATGCTGCGCATCAAATACCTCTACAACCGACCCGGGGGTGGCTTGCGCATGCGCAGCCACAACGCCAGCGAACACCCGGACGAATACCTCACACACGAACAGCGGTTCGAGCAGAACTTCACCATCGTGGGCTGGGTGTTCTGGTGGTCCACCCTGAACAACCGCCGACCGGTACCGCTGGACGAACACCTGCTGGGCTGGGAAGGCTCTAAATCGGATCCGGAGGTGGGCATTTGAAGTGAATGTGGGTATCATGCGCCGCACATTTGGCAGGGGGTGGCTTTGCGCTATCCACCTTGCCTGGCGAAGCGGAGGAGTTCCCGCGGATGCCCCTACTATTCAGCCAGACGCGATGTTGGCTGAGCGATTTGAAGGCTGGTGAGGTTTGTCAAAAACAAGCTGAGGCAGTCCCCGAGAAGCCGGCCACAAGCCGGCTTTTTAATGCCTGCACTCCCGCTGGCGCAATGCGGTTGGGATTCTCTCGGAAACGTCCTGCAAATGAAAGCGATCAGCCCTGCTGGCTCTTCAAGCCCCAGCCTCAATCCAATATCAAATGCGGCAAGAACCGACTTGAATCCTTGGTGATCAAACTGTTGTCTTCCCGCACGCCGATGCCGGCGGCTTGATCCCCAATCACCCAAGACCCAATCAGCGTATAGCTGTCCCCAAACCGTGGCAGCGGTGCGAACTCCTGGAGGATAAACGGCGCATCCGTGTAAGGGCCGTCCTCTTTCACAATCAGCCCATCAGCCGTCTGCAACTCGATGTTCGCCCCTTCCCGCGAGAAGAACGGCTTTCGCACCCAGCCCTTCGGCACAGCTTTACCTGGCTCTGTATCCAGATGGGCCGCGAGCAAATTCGGGTGGCCTTGGTTGAATTCCCACAACAGCGGCAGGATGCCTTTGTTGGAAATAATCGATTTCCAGGCCGGCTCAAAAAACTGCGTATCGCTCTGGGCAATCGCCGAACCGAAGGGTTCGTGGAAGATGAACTCCCAGGCGTGCAGTTTGAACAGGTGGGGAATCCAGCGATCTTCGAGGTCGACGAAGCGGCCATCGCTGGTCAGGCCGATGTCTTCGATGTCGATGTGGCGTGATTCGATGCCGACCTTCTCCGCGACCAGGCGCAGGTAGTCGGTAGTGCCTTTGTCTTCGACCGAGTCTTTCATCGAGGCGAAGTAGAACGGCTGGTTGACCTGCAGCTGGGCGAAGGCCTGGTGCAGTTTGGTGTCGATGCTGTTGAACTGATCGGCGTGTTTGGGCAGCAGGCCACGCTCAATGCATTGTTCCAGCCAGCCCCATTGGAACGCCGCGGCTTCGTAGAGGCTGGTCGGGGTGTCGTAGTTGAGCTCGAGCAACTTGGCGGGGCCGGTGCCGTGGTAGGAGAAGTCCATGCGCCCGTACAGGTGCGGGTGGCCTTCCAGCCATGAGGTGCGGATCATGTCGTAGAAGGGCGCGGGAATGCTCAGGCGTTCGAGCAGTTCTTCGCTGTGGACCACGCGGGCGACGAGGTCCATGCACATGTCATGGATCTCGGTGGTCGGGTCTTCGAGGTCGCGCTCGATTTGCTGGAGCGTGAACTGGTAGTACGCGCTCTCGTCCCAGTAGGGTTCGTCGTCGATGGTATGGAACAGAAAGCCGAGGCTGTCGGCGGTCTGTTTCCAGTCATGGCGCTCTGCGCAAGGGATCTTCTTCATGGCCCGTCTTCCTTAACTGCTCGACCCGCCGCCCCAGCCGCTGCGCGCGCTGGCCTTGCTGCCGAAGCCGCCACGGGAGGTGGCCGAGGCCACGGAGCTCGACTTGCTGGAGGAGCGCAGCGTGTTGGTGTAATTGCTGCTGCCGTAGCGGGCCTGGTTCGAGCGGCCAAACGTGGCACCCTTCGAGACGCGCTGATTGAGCGTCGAGGAGGCGTAGTCGCCGCGATCATCGCGATAGCGGTACACCGGCTCGGAGCGGTAGCTGTTGCGATTGTTGCTCAGCATGTTGCCGATCAACAGCCCGGTCAGCAGGCTGCTGGTGGAGAAACCCGAGCCGCCACTGTTCGCCTGGGAACCGGCCACTTGGGCATTGGCTGCGTCGACCTGGGATTGCGTCACCTGCCCTTCGGCGGTCAGCTCGAAACCGCCGAGCCTGGGGATGAATTTGCCGGTGGAGTCCTGCTGGCACCAGTCGGCGACAAAATCGGCATCGCAATCGGCCTGATTGTCGTACACCGGCGCAATGCGGCGATGCTCGGCCATGGCCGTCATGTAGGCGTCCGAGCAGACGTCCACCGGAAGTTTTTCATCGGCGCACTGCTGAACGGACTGGAAGTTGTATTTCTTCTGCAAATCGTAGGTTTTTTCCGTCGGGCCGCAGCCGGATATCGCCATCGCGACCGACGCTGCCAGCGACAGCTGGACGTACTTGCTTCGTTTCATCGGGAGCTCCGTGCGCGATCAGTTCTGGGTAGGCGTCATGCACGCGGCATTCAACATGCCGACGCTGATGGCCACGGCGGCCACATAGATGCCGGCCGCGAGTTCGCCGTTCTTGATGCGCTCGGACGTGCCTTTGAGCACCAGGCTGGTCAGCAGGAACGCCAACAACTGGACGACGGCTGCGATCACCGCCCAGACAACGAAGTCGAGGATGCTGATCGAGTAGGCAATCACGTTGCTGGCCGGAATGGCGAAACCGACGATGGCGCCGCCCAGGGCGACCGCCGCGGACACGTTACCCGCACGGATCAGCTCGAACTCCTTGTGCGGGGTCACACGGGTGTAGATGAACTGGAACAGCATGAACAGGACGGCCGCACCGAGGATGTAGGTGACAAACCCGAGCACGGCGGCTTTGTTCAGGGAAATGGAGAGAGCTTCTAGCATGGACTGCTTCCTTTTTTAGAGCGCATTCAAGTCGGTTGTGTACAGCGAAATGCCCAGCGAGGTGCTCAGGCTGACGGTGCCTTCCGCGTCTTCTTCGACGGAAAACAGCAGGAACTCGCGTCGATCGGTCAGGCCTGTGTCACGGGCGTATAGCATTGAGCGGTGTTCGACGCTGTAGGAATTCTCGGGGTTTATCACCTGCTCGCTCATTGCCACCAGTTCGGTCTGGCCCTCCTCGCTGCCCCATACGCGCGTGTATTCGACGCCGTTGTAGGTGTAGGTCGGCAACCCGATCAGGCTCTGGGGCCCCGCCAGCCGGCGCAGTTCGGCTTCGCTGCTGATGGTGACGTAACTGAGGTAGTTGAACAGGATGACGGACTCGACCTGCCCGGCGATGTCGCCTGTGGTGTGCACCTGCAGCCAGTAATCTTCGTCGTTCATGTAATAGCGCGACAGCCAGTTCGACTGCCCGAGGTCGACGGTGCCGTTACTCCAGATTTCCTGGGTGCCGGGGATCACCACCGAGGTATGCCCGTCGAGCAACAACTTCAGGGTGGTGTCGAACATCACGCCTTTGCCGGGAGCCAGGCCCAGCGGACCGGTGGTCGGCAGGGCTTCGGCGGCGGGCCGGTTCGACTGTGGGTTCGCGTTCGGGGCCTCAAGCCCCATCAACTGTTTAAACCATCCCATTGGAGATTTCCTTGAGGCGGGTGGAGGCAATGTAGAAGAGTTCGCCGCCTTCAACGCGCGTGGCGCTCGGCGGGTTGATCGACGGTTGCTGGGCGCCTTTGGCGCGATAGCCGATGAGGGTGGCGTTGTGGTGTTCTTTCATCCGCGTGTACAGGTCGCCGAAGGTGGCTTCGAAGGTCGAAGGCAATTTCATCAGGTATTGGGTGGCGCCCTGCCCCACGCACAGCAGCTCATTAATGACCACCGACGAGCCCGGATCCTGGGAAGCGCGCACCAGCATCTCGATGGCCATGCTGGAGGTGCACTCCAGGCTGGGTGCGTAGGAGCTGGCCAGTGCGGCAATCTCACTTTCATTGAAGTGCGCGACCACATGCCCGACAGGGTTCAACTGATTCACCGCCAGCACGGTGGCCAGCGTCAGGTCGTCGGACGGGGTTCGCACCAGCACACGCTCGGCACCGGGCACTCCGGCACGCTGCAACAGCGCGGTGGAGGACAGGCTGTCACCACGGATGAACGCTGCTTTGCCCGGCATCGGGTTTTCGTCGAGGGTGCAGTCGCAGATGACGATCAGGTTGTCGTTCGAGGTTTCGTCTTGCAGCAACAACTCAATGACCCGTTCACTGGACGCGCCTTCCCAGCCAATAAGCACGGTATGGCCGACCTTGCCGGTGAAATCGCCTTTGCCCTTCATGCCTTTTCTCCATGCATCGATGACACTGCTGGTGGTTTTGCCGATGGCTGCTGTCAGCAGCGCAATACCGCCGAGCATGACCCAGGTCGCCACGAACACGCGCCCCGCCGAAGTCTGCGGCGCAAGATCGCCATAGCCGACGGTCAGCGTGGTGGTGAGATAGAAGTAAACAAATGTGGCGGGCGCGGTGAGGTGTTGTTCGCCCAGATACACCAGGCCCAGGTAAGCCGTGCTCAGGTGGACGCCCAGGGCAATGACCAGGCCTGCCCAACCGAAGCGGTGAAAGAGGGACGAGGCGTACAGGCGCAACAGAAGAAAAATCGACATTTCAGTCCCTGACTCCCTGGGTACTTGATTCCTGATGACGTCATCGCCTCGACATCCGGATGCTCAAGTGCGCTCAGTCGGCATTAAACCTGCTGCGTGGTTTGGAGAGAAGTACCTTGGCTGCAATAAATCCGGCGAATGCACCAAACAGATGCCCTTCGAAGGAGATGCCCTGTCGAGGCAGGAAGCCCAGGACCAGCCCGCCATACAGCACCGCCACGACACCCGCCGTTAACAGGTTGCTCCAGCTTCGGTGAAACCAGGCGCGAGACAGCAGGTAGGCCCACAACCCGAATACCCAACCGCTGGCCCCCACATGCACGCCCGCAAAACCGAACAGCCAGACCAGCGAGCCACCCAGCAGGATGATGATCGCGCTGACGCTGACGAACCGGTGGAGCCCTTCGATAATCACCAACGTGCCCAGGATCAAAAAGGCAATCAAGTTCGCGCTGAGGTGGGCGAAAGACCCGTGCAAAAACGGTGAGGCGAGGATGCCGAACAACCCCTGCAGCGTTCTCGGGACCAGCCCGAACGCCATGAGGCTGTAACCGGTCGCCACATTGAGCAGTTGCAGCGCGACCATGAACAGCGCCAGCCCGGCGATTGTCTTGAAACCCTTCAGGGCGTCCATCCTGACCTCAACGTAAAAAAGGGCAGAGCCTATAAAGCCAGTCCGTTAAGAAAGAGCCCTGCAGCCGTGGCGAGTGAGCTTGCTCCCCCGCCACAGCTACAGTGTTCGCCCTTCGCTTACTCGGCCGACTTCTGCTTCAGACGCTCCAGGATCGCATTGGCGCTGCCTTCGTCCGGCGTGATCCCGGCTTCGCGCAGCTTGCGCTCGAGGTCGGTACCGGTCGACGCTTCGGCCAGTTCATCCTGGGCTTGCAGTTCAGCGGCGCGTTGCTGCTGCTTGGCCTGCAGACGATTCAGCGTACCGACGGCAGTCTCCAGCTTGCCGTTGGCACCACCGCTGGCGATGGACGCGCTGACCTGGGCCTTCTGCACGCTTTCGCGAGCCTTGGCCATGTCCACCTGCTGGCGCAGGCTCTTGATCCGGCTTTCGGCCTTGGTGATGTCCTTGCGCATGCTGTCCGCGTAGCCGCCGAACTCGGTGGCCTGCTTGTGCTCTACTTCCCGCTCGTTGGTCAGGGTCGAAATCGCTTCGGCCACTTCCAGGGCGAGGTCTTCACGATTGGCCTGCAGGGCCGCAACCGCCTTGGCTTCCAGATCCTTGATCTTGGCGTCGTACTCGCTGACGCGATCGGTCGCCAATTTGTGCTTGGCCATGATGCTGACCAACTCACGCTTGGCGTTGGCCAGCGCGGTGTCGGCATCGCGAATTTCCTGATCGAGGATGCGCAGGGCCTGTTGGTCGACGATCGATTCGCCGACTTCGCTGGCACCGCCACGCAGCGCGGTGAACAGTTTGCTCCAGATGGACTGAGTCATTGGATACTCCCGAATACTTAATTGAAGAAACGTTCGAAGGCTTCGCTGGCGCGTTGCACGTTGTCGACGAGGGTTTTCACCTCGGTCACGATATTGGTCAGGCTGGAGTCGGAGCTCAACGCGCCGAACATGTTGTAGACCACCTGCCCGTTCGGCATGGACTCGATACCGATCGAGGACAGCGGGAACATTTCCCGGCTGCGCAACACCGCGTCATTGAACTTAGCGACGTCATTGATGGACTCGACATCGACCAGCACGGTATCCACGATGATCTGCTCGCCCACCACCGCGATGTAAATCGGCAAGCCACCGAAGTCGTTCATTTCCAGCTTGATGCTGGACTCGGAGCCTTGAACGAGAGAAAGCGTAATGTCGTTGGAGACCACTTCATCCAGGGCCTGGAAGGCCGTGAAGAGGCGATCGATATTCCAGTTGGTACCTGCGCTCATGAAATTCTCCGACATGAATGAGCCAGCCAGAATCGGCTGGCGAAGCTGTTTCTCCATCTGCTTGAGCAGGCTTCGGTTTTCGGGAAGCACCCAAGTTTCGTGTTTCACGTAGCCGGCGGCCGCCAGGCCTGCGCGCATCTGCTTCATGTAAAAGCTCGATGGTTTTTTCGCAGACGGCTTCAAGCGCTCTCCCTGAAGGCTTGCTGGATCGGAATCGAGCCCGGCGGGCGGGTTCGATGGAGAGCTGCTTTTCATGGTACTGACCTCGGTGTGAAAAACTCACGCGTGAGAAAATCTACAGGCTATTTCTGCCGCACTCAATAGCTCACGCGTGAGATTTTTCTCCTTACATTTTCATGTCACTAAAAAGACCTGTCCTCTTGCCCACCCGACAATTGTCTCTTCTGAGTTGACGGTATTACCTGTCCCAGCCGATTTATCCTCTGCAGCCCACCTATTAATCTGTGCCCATGTTGAACGCATCGCCCAACCAACCTAAACAAAAAAGGATTCAACCATGAGCACTGCAACCTACAACCGCTTGAACAAAGACGACGCCATCGTACTGCTGGTCGACCACCAGACCGGCCTGATCTCCCTGGTCCAGGACTTCTCGCCCAACGAGTTCAAGAACAACGTGCTGGCCCTGGCCGACCTGGCGAAGTTCTTCAACCTGCCGACGATCCTCACCACCAGCTTCGAGCAAGGCCCCAATGGCCCGCTGGTACCAGAGTTGAAAGCGATGTTCCCGGACGCGCCGTATATCGCTCGCCCTGGTCAGATCAACGCGTGGGACAACGAAGACTTCGTCAAGGCAATCAAGGCCACCGGCCGCAAGCAGATCATCATCGCCGGCGTGGTCACGGATGTGTGCGTAGCGTTCCCGACCTTGTCGGCGCTGGCGGAAGGGTTTGAGGTGTTTGTGGTGACCGATGCTTCCGGCACCTTCAACACCACGGTGCAGCAGGCCGCATGGAGCCGTATGACACAGGCCGGTGCACAGTTGATGAACTGGTTCTCGGTAGCGTGTGAGTTGCAGGGCGACTGGCGCAACGACATTGAAGGCCTGGGGAATCTGTTGTCGCAGCGTATTCCGAACTATCGCAACTTGATGAATGGGTATGCGGCGCTGACGGCTCATCAGCAGTAAGTCAGCCGAGATTCGCGACAAGCCTGCCCTGAAAAGCAGGCTTTCGTTGTTTCAGGCACGCCTTGAGTCTCACCTATACGCGCTGCGCCCTCACGACACTTGCCATCGCCCGCGATAAGCGAGAGCTGTCCACGCCAATTGCCGCGTTGCAAAGAATGCAGACGCAGCCGGTGGAATTTGAAACCCCGCTAAAAAGAAGCAGCGGGCACTGTTCGTCAATGAGCAAGGTCGCCATTGGAGGTAGCAATCGGCTGTGAGTTAGCGCTGACTTTTACGCTTCAGTAGTAAGCCCTTTCTGATTTTCCCCGCCGTTCATCCAGCCGCTTTTTACTGCGGCAGACTCCGACGCCTTGCCCTCTGCCGAGACGTCACGGATGACCAACGCTTCCCACATTGCCTCTATCGAACATGAGCTGGATGGCTTTCATCAGAGCCTGGTGACTTATCGCCAGCAGATGGGCGCCTGGTATTCGCAGGCGCTGGATTCGATGAGCCATGCGGCGGATATGCCGTCGTTGCTGGGAATGGATCGGGTGGTGCGCGTCGGTGACTCGCAGACAACCGTGAGCATGAGCGACCCGAACTTTATCGGCAGTGTTGCCGTGTGCCCGTTGGGCGGCGAGCTGAAGATAGAGAGCAAATTCGACTCGGTGTATGACGTGCCGATTGGCGACATTCCGGTCGAGGTGATCGGGCTGGATGACGGCAGTTCCACGCGAGTCATGCTGGATGAGCATGGCAAGGGCTCACACCACTGCGCCGCGGGCGGGCGCTATCAGGTGCGGGTACAGGGCGCAGTTTCCGAGGAGCAGGTGGATGCGCTCTTCGCCTCCTACTCCGGACTGATGGCGGACCTGGAGCGGTGGCTTCGCGAACAGTGGCAAGGCTTCAAGCCGCATTGGCAGCAGTCCACGGCCAGTGCGATTGGCAGCGGCGTGCTGGCGGGCAGTTGGGCCGCGATCCGGGACGTGTGGGACAGCATCCAGCTGGTGCAGGCGATTCTTGCAGACCCGTTGAAGTACGTCGAACAGCTGGGGGCTGAAGCGGCCAAGCTCGCACAAATCGCCACCGATGCGCCCAAGGTCATGGAACAGGCGATGTTGCTCGCCAGTGATGAGGCGGCGCTGTTCCTGCTGGTGCGCACGGCGATGATCTGGTTGGACGCATTGCCGCCCAGTGAGATTGCGCAAGTGGCCGCTGGGTTTGTGGTGTCGCTGCTGATTGACCTGGTGATTGGCGCGGTGCTGACCATCGCATTGCCAGCGGCGGCTGTGGCGTATTTGAGCCTGCGGCTGGCCAGGTATGGCGCACAGATTGTTAAGGCGGCTGTAGGTTTTGTTCAGAGCGTGCTGGAGATTCTGACGAAATTCATGCGGGCGGTGGATCGCTACAAGGCGGTAGCGGTTCGCGGCGTGGTCGGCGGGGTGAAGCAAGGCACGCTGCAGATGCGCTGGCGGGCGCGGCAGAACGCGGTGCTGAAGCAAAAAGAGCGTGTGGATGATGTGCCTGTTTCGGGGAAGAACCTGAACGGGGACTCGGCAGCGCCTGCGGATAAGACCGCCACTAATGGCTGCCCGGTGTCGATGGTGACGGGCGAGGAATTGCTCACCCTGACTGATGGGGCGCTGGACGGAATCTTGTCGTTTGAGTGGAGCCGCTTGTACCGCACCAGCGCGGTCGAAGTGGATGGCGGGTTGGGGTTTGGCTGGAGTCACTCGTTGGCGCATCGGCTGAGTGTTTCCGGTGATTCGGTGGTGTGGACCGATCATGAAAACCGCTCGACCACCCTGCCCTTGCCATCTGTTTCTCGCCCAGCAATCACCAATAGCCTGGCTGAAGCGGCGATTTACCTGGGGACGTTGCCCGATGAACTGGTGTTGGCCCAGGCGTCGCGCTTTTACCACTTTCGCGACGGCATACTGACCGCGATCAGCGATGCGTATGACAACCGGCTGCGCATTGCCCGGGATCTTTTGGGGCGCATTGAGCGGCTGGATAACGGTGTCGGGCGTTCGCTGTTCCTGCGTTATGAGTTGGGTCGCATCGTGGCGGTGGACTACCAGATCCAGCGCGCCAAGGGCCATGCCCCTTTCGAGTGGATGACTGAGCACAACGTTGTTTCCTACGCCTATGACGACCTAGGCCGACTGGTCTCGGCGACCAATGCCGTCGGCGAAAGCGAGGTTTATCGGTACGACGATCAGCACGTCATTCTTGAACGGCAGTTGGCCGGTGGCGCGAGTTTTTTCTGGGCGTGGGAACGGGCTGGCAAGGCCGCGCGCTGTGTCCGCCACTGGGCGAGCTTTTCGCAGATGGACACGCGTTATGCCTGGGATGACCACGGGCAGGTCACGGTGTTTAACGCTGATGGCAGCCAGGAAGTCTACGTGCATGACCAGCGGGCGCGGCTGGTGCAGCGCATTGATCCGGATGGTGCCGAGCATTTCAGATCCTACGACGCCAAAGGCCGGCTGACGGTTGAGCAGGATCCGCTCGGAGCGGTGACGGCGTATCAGTACGACGAAGCCGGACGTTTGGTGGCGGTGTTTCCGGGGGACGATGAGCCGACGTCCTACGAGCATGACAATGGGTTCGTACGGGTTGTAAGGCGTGGTGAGGCTGCCTGGAAATATGAGCGTAATGATCAGGGCGATATCGTTCGTAAGACTGATCCCGACGGCAACGTAACGGACTACAGCTACGACAAGCAGGGACAACTGACCGGAGTTTGGTTTCCCGACAACAGCTGCCATCGGCTGGTGTGGAATGAGCGTGGTCAGTTGCTGGAAGAACAACTGCCAAATGGCGGCGTCAAGCACTACCGCTATGACGATCTCGGGCGGCAGGTGGCGCGTGAGGATGCGCATGGGGCGCTGACCGAGTATCAGTGGGACAGCGTCAGTCGATTGACTCGTGTCGTGTTGCCCGGCGGTGCTTTTAGAGAATACAGCTATAACCCCTACGGAAAGATCACCTCCGAGCGTGATGAGCTGGGGCATGTCACCCGCTACGAATATGCCGATGGGTTGCACCTGATCAGCCGGCGCATCAATGCCGATGGCAGCCAGGTTAAATACCGTTACGACAACGTGCGGCTGTTGCTCACCGAAATCGAAAACGAGGTTGGCGAAACCTACACACTCGACTATCACCTCAATGGCCTGATCCAGCAGGAAGTCGGCTTTGACGGCCAACGGACGGCTTATGCCTACGACCTCAACGGCAACCTGCAGGAAAAAACCGAGCACGGCGACGATGGCAGTCAGCTGGTTACCCGTTATGAGCGAGATCACGCTGGCCGTCTCGTAAGAAAAGTACTTCCCGATGCCAGCGTCGTCGATTATGCCTACGACCGCCAAGGCAACCTCCTTAGCGTCGACGATGGCCACTGGGCACTCGCCTACGAATACGACCCACAAAACCGCCTCACCGCCGAACACCAGGGCTGGGGCACCTTGCGCTACGGCTACGATGCCTGTGGGCAGCTGCAACACTTGCGTCTGCCCGACAACAATCGCGTGGTGTTCAATCACGCCAAGGGCGGCCACCTGTCCACCGTCGAACTGAACGGTGAAGTCCTTACTGCTCACCTATTCAAAGCCGGTCAGGAACACCAACGCCAACAAGGCCAGTTGATCAGCCACTACCACTACGACGACCAGCAGCGCCTGCACGCCCATGCCGTCAGTCAACAGCAGCACACCCTTTACCAACGCCAGTACGACTACGACAAATCCGGCAACCTCACCCGCCTGCTCGACACCCGCAAAGGCGAACACCACTACCACTACGACCCCCTCGCCCGCCTGACCCGCGCCGACCACTCGCAGGATGTGCAAGAACGCTTCGGCCACGACCCAGCCAGCAACCTGCTGATGCAAGACCGTCCCGGTCCGGACATCGTCGCGGGCAATCGGCTGATGATCCAGGGCGACCGCCATTACGACTATGACGCCTTCGGCAACCTGATCCGCGAACGACGTGGCCGTGGGCACGCGCTCATCACCGAATATCGCTACGACTGCCAGCACCGCCTCATCGGAATCACCCAACCCAACGGCCAAACCGCGACCTACCGCTATGACCCGTTTGGACGGCGGATCAGCAAAACCGTTGATGGGACAACCACGGAGTTTTTCTGGCAAGGCGACAAGCTGATTGCTGAGCATCACGCGGATCGTCATCGCAGCTATCTCTACGAACCCGACAGCTTTCGGCCGCTGGCGTTGCTCGAGGGCTTCGGCCCAAAGGCCACCAAGCCCTACCACTACCAACTCGACCACCTGGGCACCCCACAAGAACTCACCGCCCCGGATGGCAAAATCGTCTGGTCCGCGCATTACCGTGCCTACGGAGAAATCAGCCGCCTAGACATAGGAAAAATCGACAACCCGCTGCGTTTCCAAGGCCAGTACTTTGACCAGGAAAGCGGGCTGCACTACAACCGCCATCGCTACTACAATCCGGATGTTGGCCGCTACCTGACGCCGGACCCGGTGAAGCTGGCGGGTGGGATTAACGGTTACCAGTACGCGCCCAATCCCACGGGGTGGATAGACCCGCTGGGATTAACTTGCATATCCGGGAGGTGCCCAGGACAACGAGACAAAGCGTCAGCGAACAAACATGAGCAAAAGCCTCCAGAAGCTAGCGACTCTATCCGGTCGTCAACATATGAACAGGCAGCAAATAAAGCATTGGATTGGCTGCTGGAAAATAATTTCCGCGCAGAAAAGCCAACTCTGGGCAGGTTCGGCCCACGCAAAGGGGAGCCAGTTGGAATGCAAACGGCTGACGGTAAAACTGGCTACCGCGTTGAGCATGACGACAAAAGCGGCGCTCATATAAACGTTTGGTCTGCGAAGAAAAAGGGACCACACTACCTTTTTGAGGCCAGCCCAAAAACCGTATTACAACTGACTAAAAGGTTCGCAAAAGAATGAGCTATTTTGATGACGAGCTAATTTCGGAATTGAGATCCCACAACATTGCCTTTAATATTCTCCCAGCAAATGATCACGCTTCCATTGTTAGAGAGATCAATGAAAATATCCCGTTCTCAGGAAGCAAAATTGCCTGGAGCAAATTAAGCAACAGCATGAACTTTGGGAGCGACCTTACGGACTCGCCGACCTCACATCTGGCCAAAGAAATCAAAAAAGTCGCCGACGACAAAATAATTATTGTGGGTGATTCGGTTTGTGACGACGCTTACTGCATAAACCTCGAACAACTAGAAGAAGCACTAAGAATTTTCTCCGAAATACCACAGCACACATATATAGTTCAAGAACAGCTAGACTGGATTGCTTGCATTTCCTTTGAGGGCGATATCGACTTTGCACTATTGAAGCCCGCTACACCACCGCCCCCCAAGCTTTGAAAACTGATGGATGATAGCCTTATAGAGAAACCAGCTGACACAAATGAAGTTAATCTTCGCAGCACAAATCTTACTTTAGGCCGCAGGTATTCACGGACAAAACCACAGAGAAAACCCCCTGCAAAACAAATGAAATAAAGTAAGTATTATTACAACAAATAGGATCCTAGCCTTTCACAAAAAACCCATTAAGTCTGAAGCTAGTGAAACGAAAAAGCTGCTGCTTTAGGGCGAGCAATACCGGAGAGGGAATCTTCCAGTGGTTGCTGACAGTGATCGGCTCCGTCAGCCAGGCAGTCAGCGCACAGAATGAAATGGATGCACTGCTGCAAAACATCCTGACGTCCTCGGCGATTGGGGGGTGAGCAGTTAAATATCGGCTTGGGGCGCTCGTCCCTGACAAGGCGGATGGGCCTGGAGCCGATGAAAGATAGTCAGGGAAGCCGCCGCAGCGAAGGCGTTGCCGAGTGATGATGGATGCCACTCAACTATTCACCTAACCTTTTACCCTCACCCACTTATTGAAATGGCATCACTTATTGTTCCCGCCCCCGGAAGCAGGCTATGTCGCCAGAGCGCTCAATATCGGGCCATTGAGGGGGGACGAGCCGAAGCAGGTGGTGTCTGGCCGGCTTGATCGGATATTGGACAAAAGCCGTTTCTCGCAGCGACACCGTGACCTCGCGTTGTCTGCCGAACAAATCAAGGTGCTCAATCGACTGCTCGAAGACGATGAAAAGGGCGTTGAGCACGGGATCAGCGCTGCGCAGTACCAACTGGTTGCGAAGGTGTCCAAGGCCACGGCGACGCGTCACCTGGCTGATCTGCTGGAAAAAAGGCTACCTGATGCGATTGCCCGCTGGAGGCCGCAGCACGCGCTATCAGATCAATGGCGGGGGCGTTTGAAGCGCGCCCGCTCATTTGCCCGCAGGCCCCATGTCTGCTAGTGTCGCGCCGGTTTACCGTCTACCGGAATAGCCGCCATGGCCCGCAAAAAAGTTGCACTCGATTTCGAACAATCCCTCGCCGACCTGCAAACCCTGGTCGAGCGTCTGGAGAACGGCGAGCTGTCGCTGGAAGACTCGCTGACGGCGTTTGAGCAAGGTATCGGCCTGACCCGCGACTGCCAGAGCGCCTTGGCGCAGGCGGAGCAGAAGGTGCAGGTCCTGCTGGAACGTGACGGGGAGTTGGCCGAAGAACCTTTCGATGCGGAACAGCCGGAATGATCGACGCGTATCAGGCCAGTAGCCAAGCCCGGGTAAATGCGGCGCTGGAGCCCTTGTTTGTTGCGCCAAGCCCGGAAATGACGCGTCTGTATGAAGCCATGCGCTACAGCGTGATGAATGGCGGCAAGCGTGTGCGCCCGCTGCTGGCCTACGCGGCCTGCGAAGCCCTGGGAGCGCCTGCCGAAGAGGCGAATGGCGCGGCCTGTGCGGTGGAGCTGATTCACGCCTATTCCCTGGTGCATGACGATTTGCCGGCGATGGACGACGACGATCTGCGTCGCGGCCAGCCGACCACCCACAAAGCGTTCGATGAAGCCTATGCGATCCTGGCCGGCGATGGCCTGCAGAGCCTGGCGTTCAGCGCGTTGCTGGACCCGGCGCTGAGCAGCGTCAATGCCGAGATCCGGTTGCGCATGGTCACCGCCCTGGCCCACGCCGCAGGCCCGGCCGGCATGGTAGGCGGGCAGGCGATCGACATGGGCTCGGTCAGCCTCAAGCTGGACCAGCAAGCCCTCGAGCACATGCATCGCCACAAGACCGGCGCACTGATCGAAGCCGCCGTGCACCTCGGCGCCCTGGCCAGCGGGCGTGCCGAAGCCGCGCAATTGGCGGCCCTGACCACCTATTCCCGGGCCATCGGCCTGGCGTTCCAGGTGCAGGACGATATTCTCGACGTCGAAAGTGACACCGCCACCCTGGGCAAGCGCCAAGGTGCGGATATCGCACGGGACAAACCGACTTATCCTGCGTTGCTCGGCCTTGAAGCCGCCAAGGCCTATGCCCTGGAACTGCGTGACCAGGCCCTGGACGCCCTGCGACCTTTCGACGCGGCGGCCGAGCCCCTGCGCGGCCTGGCGCGGTATATCGTCGAACGCCGCCACTGATAACGGCGGCTATTGCAGCCGCATATCAGCCAAGTTCGGCGCTCTGCGTGGGCAGTTTGCGATGCTTGAGGTAAACTGCCGCCTCTTCTATACCTATAACGATTCGCCTGATGCCCACGACGTTCCAAGAGATTCCCCGCAAGCGCCCGTCCACGCCCCTGCTCGACCGTGCTGCCACGCCGGCCGGCCTGCGTCGACTGGGTGAAGCCGAGCTGGAAACCCTGGCCGATGAACTGCGCCTGGAATTGCTCTACACGGTCGGCCAGACCGGTGGGCATTTCGGTGCCGGCCTGGGCGTCATCGAGCTGACCATCGCGTTGCACTACGTATTCGACACCCCGGACGACCGGCTGGTGTGGGACGTGGGCCACCAGGCGTATCCGCATAAAATCCTTACCGGCCGTCGCGAGCGCATGGGCACCCTGCGCCAGAAGGACGGGATCGCGGCCTTCCCGCGTCGCTCCGAGAGCGAGTACGACACCTTTGGCGTCGGCCACTCCAGCACCTCGATCAGTGCAGCGCTGGGCATGGCCATTGCCGCCCGCCTGCAAGGCAGCGACCGCAAGGCGATTGCCGTGATCGGCGACGGCGCGTTGACCGCCGGCATGGCCTTCGAGGCGCTGAACCACGCGCCGGAAGTGGACGCCAACATGCTGGTGATCCTCAACGACAACGACATGTCGATCTCGCGCAATGTCGGCGGCCTGTCCAACTACCTGGCCAAGATCCTCTCCAGCCGTACTTACGCCAGCATGCGCGAAGGCAGCAAGAAAGTGCTCTCGCGTCTGCCCGGCGCGTGGGAAATTGCCCGCCGTACCGAAGAATATGCCAAGGGCATGCTGGTCCCCGGCACCCTGTTCGAAGAGCTGGGCTGGAACTACATCGGCCCGATCGACGGCCATGACCTGCCGACCCTGATCGCCACGCTGCGCAACATGCGTGACCTCAAGGGCCCGCAGTTCCTGCACATCGTCACCAAGAAGGGCAAGGGTTTCGCCCCGGCGGAAGTCGACCCGATTGGTTACCACGCGATCACCAAGCTCGAACCCGTCGATGCACCCGCCGCCGCGCCGAAAAAAGCCAGCGGGCCGAAGTATTCCGGTGTGTTCGGTGAATGGCTGTGCGACATGGCCGCCGCCGACCCGCGCCTGGTGGGCATTACCCCGGCAATGAAGGAAGGCTCCGACCTGGTGGCCTTCAGCGAGCGTTTCCCGCTGCGCTACTTCGACGTGGCGATTGCCGAGCAGCACGCGGTGACCTTCGCCGCCGGCATGGCCTGTGAAGGCGCCAAGCCAGTGGTCGCGATCTACTCCACCTTCCTGCAACGCGGCTATGACCAACTGGTCCACGATGTGGCGGTGCAGAACCTCGACGTGCTGTTCGCCATCGACCGCGCCGGTTTGGTCGGCGAAGACGGCCCGACGCACGCTGGCAGCTTCGATCTGTCCTACCTGCGCTGCATCCCCGGCATGCTGGTGATGACACCGAGCGACGAAAACGAATTGCGCAAGATGCTCAGCACCGGCCACCTGTACAACGGCCCGGCTGCCGTGCGCTACCCACGTGGCAACGGCCCGAATGCGTTGATCGAGAAAGACCTCGAGCCAATCGAGATCGGCAAGGGCATCGTGCGTCGCCAAGGCAGCAAGACTGCGTTCCTGGTGTTCGGCGTGCAGCTGGCCGAAGCCTTGAAAGTCGCCGATAAAATCGACGCGACCGTGGTCGACATGCGCTTCGTCAAACCCCTGGATGAAGCCCTCGTGCGCGAAATTGCCGGCAGCCATGAGTTGCTGGTGACTGTCGAAGAAAACGCCATCATGGGTGGCGCTGGGGCGGCGGTCAGCGAGTTCCTGGCACGCGAGAACATCCTCAAGTCGGTGTTGCACCTGGGCTTGCCGGATGTGTACGTCGAACATGCCAAGCCGGCGCAGATGCTCGCTGAGTGCGGGTTGGATGAGGCCGGCATCGAAGCATCGGTGCGCGAGCGCCTGGCACTGCTCGGCCTGTAACCCCGAATCACCTGTAGGCGCTGGCTTGCCTGCGATAGCATCATCTCGGCCTCACTGAAAAACCGAGGTGCCTGCATCGCAGGCAAACCAGCACCTACATTGGTTTCGTGCCGTGTTCAAATGCAATGGACAGCCCATGAGTCGCCTTCGCTTCGCCCTGCCCTTACTTCTCCTGCCCGCCAACGACCTGCTCGCCGATACCTTCGAGCGCGACGACGCCCTGAAACTCCCCGACGTCGTCATCAGCGCCAACCGCCAGGTCCAGGCGCGCAACGACAGCAGCGCTGCCAACACCGTATTCACCCGCGACGACATCGACCGCCTGCAGCCCACCAGCCTCACCGACCTGCTCAGCCGCGTGCCCGGCGTGCAAGTCGCGCCCACTGGTGGCCGTGGCAGCTTGCCGGGCATTTACATTCGCGGCACCAAATCCGCACAAAGCCTGGTACTGGTGGACGGCCAGCGCATCGCCAACACCACCTCCGGCGACAGCGGCCTGCAGTACTTGAATGTCGACCAGATCGAGCGGGTGGAAGTGCTGCGCGGCTCGCGCTCGGTGATCTACGGCAGCGACGCGATTGGCGGGGTGATCCAGGTGTTTACCCGGCGCAACGCCGAGCAAGGCCTGCAACCGCGCATGAAGCTCGGGTTTGGCAGCAACGGGACTTGGGAGCGCAGCCTCGGCGTATCCGGCGGCGACGAACACACGCGCTTCAACTTGGGTGCGAGCCTGGATGAAACCGCAGGCATCAATTCGACCCACCAATCGTTTCCCAGCGATGGCGATCATGATGCCTACCGCAATCAGTCCCTCAGCCTGAACCTCAGCCACGCGTTCAGCGACACGCTGGAGGCGGGTTTCAACCTGTTGGATAACCGCGGTAAATCGGAGTACGACAACAGCTTCGGCCGCTACGACGTCGCGACTCGCCAGACCGTTGGGCAAAAGCCCTACACCGATTACACCGTCAGCAGCGCCAGCGGCTATGTCGACGCCACGCTCAATCAGCACTGGCAATCGCGCCTGGAGCTGGGCCACAGCGAAAATCGCGATACCAAGCGCGATACCCTCAGCGATGATTCCAGTGTGTTCAACACCTATCGCGACTCGGTCAATTGGCAGAACGACCTGACGCTCAATGAGCACAACAGCCTGATCCTCGGCGGCGACTGGTACGAAGACCGCTTCCACGGCTCCACCACCTTTACCGAAAACAGCCGCTGGAACCGTGCCGCCTTTGTGCAGCATCGCTTTCGCGGGGAGTGGTTTTCCACCGAGCTGGGCCTGCGCCGCGACCAGAACCAGCAATTCGGCAGCCAGAACAGCTGGAGCGGCACCCTGACCGTGCCGGTCAACCCCGACAACGACCTGCTGCTGAGCTACAGCGAAGGCTTCCGTGCGCCGACTTTCAACGACCTGTACTACCCGCAGACGCAATACAGCAACCCCGACCTGCAACCCGAAACCTCCAAGAGCTACGAGCTGCAATGGCGCAGCCAATTGACTGACAGCACACGCCTGGAAGCCTCGCTGTACCGCACCGACTTGAGCGATGCGATTATCCTCGATCGCACCGGCAAGCCGCAGAACGTGGCGTCGGCGCGCATCAACGGGTTTGAAGCGGCGCTCAAGCAGGACCTGTTCGGCTGGCAAGGCAACCTTGGCCTCGCCGTCATCGACCCGCGCGACCGCGACAGCGGCCACACCCTGGCCCGCCGGGCGCGGCGCACAGTGAGCCTGGACTTGGATCGTCAATTCGATAAGTTGGGCCTGGGTGCCAGCTGGCAGGCGATCAGCAGCAGCTACGACGATGAAGACAATCGCAGTCGCCTGGGCGGGTATGCGCTGCTGGGGTTGCGCAGCAGTTGGGCATTGAACCGTGAAGTGTTGCTGTCGGTGAAGGTCGATAACCTGCTGGACAAGACGTACGCCCGCGCGATGTACAGCTACAACGACCCGGCGTTCCTGAACAATCACGATTATCGCGAAGAAGGCCGGGTGTGGATGTTTGGGGTGACCTGGACGCCTGAGATGTGAGGCGCGTGTGCAGGCCTCATCGCCGGCAAGCCAGCGTCTACGACGGGAATGCGCTCACCCTGTAGCAGCCGGCTTGCCGGCGATAGCAGTCTCACCGGCTCGGCGCAATCACCTCACACAGCCGCCCCACCGCCTCCAGCATCTGCCCGCTGGGCCGCTCCAAGCCTTTATCCGGCACCACGCGCACCCGTCCTGCCATCGCCGGCCAGACCTTCCAGGCCTGCAGCTGAGCCGGATCACCCACCAGGATCATCTCGGGATCACGCTGCAACACTGACTCGATGCTGACCTGCGGCGCGGGCAGCTTGAGATCGTCGAACACATTGCGCGCGCCGCACACATTCAACGCATCGCTGATGATCTGCCCGCCGCCCACGGTGTACAGCGGCTGGTCCCACACCTGGTAAAACACCCGCAATGGCTCGGCACGTTGATAGCGCTGGCGTAACTCGGCCAGGCGTTGGCGCAACTGCACCGCCAATTGCCGGCCGGCCTCGGCGCGGCCCAGCTGTTCGGCAATCGTCTGGACCTGGGTAGTGAGTTGTTCGAGGCTGTGGGGTTCGGCGACGAAAACCGGGATGTTCAGGCGCTGCAGCTGCTCGCGCTGGGCCGGGCCGACGCTGCCGGGCCAGAGCAGGATCAGGTCGGGCTTGAGGCTGAGCAGGCGCTCCATGTCCAACTGGCCGTACTTGCCAACCGACGGCACGTTGGCCAGCGCTTCCGGGCGCTCACCGCCATCGAGCACGCCGACCAGCAGGTCGGCAGCGCCCAGTTCAGCCACGATTTCAGATAAGGATGGCGCCAGGCTCACCACGCGCTCGGCCGCCCACGCCGGGGCACTCAGCGCCAGCAGCAGGACCGCCAGCCAGTGACGCTTCATCCCAGTTGACGGGGAATGCGGTAGAGGTAGAACAGCACCAGGGTCGACAGCGCCAGCAGAAACAGCGGCACCGCTTCCAGGCCGACGAACACCGCCAGCGCACCGATCCACGCGGGTATGGCAGCCACCAGCAACGCCGTGCGCCGGCGAGCCGCGAGGGTGATCCAGGCAGCCGGTTCTTCAGCGGTATCGAGGGCTTTGGCGGTGGCGATCAGCGCGTGTTTATAGCCGTGAAAGTAGCGCAGGCTGAGGAACATCGAGGCCACGCCGGCGATAAAGAATGGCATCGCCAGCACCGGCAGCAGGGACTCGGCCTGGCCAAACACCAGGTTGATCACGAACAGCGGAAGCAGCGCCAGGGCCAGGTACTGCCACCAGTTGAAGGACAGTCGCCGTTTCACCTGGCCGCGGGTCACGCGCGATCGACCTCGCCCTGATGCTCGTTGCCCATCATATGGTCGAGCTTGCTGGCCTTGGTCGCCAGGTAGAGCTTGTTATGCGGGTTGTGCCCGGTGTGCAGCGGCACGCGTTCGGCCACAGTGATGCCCATCTCGGTCAAGGCCTTGACCTTGCGCGGGTTGTTGGTCATCAGGCGCAGGGATTTGACGCCCAAGTGCTCGAGCATCGGCAGGCAGATCGCGTAGTCACGCTGATCCGCGGCGAAGCCCAGGCGCTCATTGGCCTCGACGGTATCGGCGCCGCCATCCTGCAGCTCGTAGGCGCGAATCTTGTTCAGCAAGCCAATGCCACGGCCTTCCTGACGCAGGTACAGCAGCACGCCACGGCCCTCACGGGCGATGGCCTGCAGCGCGGCTTCCAGTTGCGAACCGCAGTCGCAGCGCTGGCTGAACAGCGCGTCACCGGTCAGGCATTCGGAGTGCACGCGCCCCAGAACCGGCGCGCCATCAGCGATATCCCCCAGGCTGAGCACAACGTGCTCGCGACCGGTGGCTTCTTCGAGAAAGCCGTTCATGGTGAACGTGGCAAAAGGGGTAGGCAGCTTGGAAGCAGCGACGAAAACGACGGGCACCGTGTGCTCCTGATTTCAGTTTTTACAGTGGCGGCCATTGTAACAGCAGGTTCCTACAGACGCTTAAGCTGAATTATCGCTGATAAAGATCAATCGGTTCGATTGGCCTTCATCCCGGTTCTATGCCAGTCAGAACGGATACGGCTGTTTCCAGCGCTCGAAAATCGGCTTCAGCTCGGCATTTTTCACCAGGGTCGCCATGCGCTGGTCGAACAGTGCCATTAACCCCCGTCCACGCTCGTTGTCGGCAAACCCGACATACAACGGCAGTTCGGCAATGTGCGTCAGCCTGAAGCGCGCCGGGTCGTCGGCCTGCTTGAGGACGTAGGAAGCTTCGGTCAGGGCATCGATGTAGAAGTCGGCCCGGCCGTGCTGCAGCATCGGCAGAATGCCGTCGCGCCGCTGGATTTGGTCGAAACGGTGCACATTGGGCAAGTACTCCTCGTACTTGTAGCCGCGCACCCAGGCCAGGCGGTAATTGCCGAGGGTGGCCACGGTCGGCGTCGCGGTGCTGGCCAGGCCGAGGGCGTAGATATGATCGGAATCGAAGTTCCAGTGCGGGTACAACACACCCTGGGCTTCTTCGCGATAGGAACCGACCCAGCCATCCACCTCGCCACGCTGGGTCAGGCCGACCGAACGGGTATAAGGCACGGTGCGGGTCTGCAGCCTGATCCCCGCAGGCTCGAACACCTGACGCAGCACATCCCAGGCCAAGCCGCTGCCGTCGGCGTTGGTGTAGTCGTCCCAGGCCTCACTGGCCAGCAGCACCTTGCCGGGCACCACCGGCACTTCCCGCGCCTGGGTGGGCGCCGCGACGGCACACAGCAGTATCAGCAGCCAGCGGCGCACATCCATGGTGACGACCTCCTGCAAAGCCTTGCATCCGTGATAACGCTATAGAGGGTAGCGCAGCCCGCCGACTCAGGGCGCCTCGCGAAAATGCTGATAGCCGCGAACGGCCGGGGTGATGTCCTGCCCGGCGGCATCCAGCAGCGTCACGCCCTGCCCCGCCTCGACCCGTCCGATCACATGGATCGGCCAGCCGCCGGCCAGCAGCGGCGCCAACTCGACAGGTGGAAGGGTGAACGCCAGGACATAATCGTCGCCGCCGCTCAAGGCCGCCACGCGCGCGGCGTCATCACCGACAAACGCCAACAGCGGCGCCGACAACGGCAACCGCTCGCGCTCGATCAATAGGCTGACGGCCGATGCCTTGGCGATATGCCCGCAATCGGCCAGCAACCCGTCGGAGATATCCATCGCGGACGTAGCCTTGCCACGCAGCGCCAGCCCCAGCGCCAACTGCGGCTGCGGCGACCAGTAATGGGCCAGCAGCGGATCGGCGATGGCCGCGTCGGCGCTGCGCTGCCCCAGGACCAGCGGCAAGGCACCGGCGGCATTGCCGAGCTCACCGCCCACGCACAGCAGGTCGCCCGGCTGCGCACCGCTGCGGGTCAGCGCCTGCCCGGCGGGTACACGACCAAACACGGTCAGGGTCAGGCTCAACGGCCCGCGTGTGGTGTCGCCGCCCACCAGGCCCACACCGCAGCGTTGCGCCATGGCGTTCAAACCCTGGGCATAGCGTTGCAGCCAATCGGCATCGACCGTCGGTGTCGTCAGGGCAAGGGTAAACGCGAGGGGGTGGGCGCCCATGGCGGCCAGGTCGCTCACCGCCACGGCCAGCGAGCGCTGGCCGAGCAGGAACGGGTCACAGGGGTCGGCAAAGTGCACGCCGGCCACTAACGTATCGGTGGATATTGCCAACTGCTCCCCGGCAGGGAGCGCCAGCAGGGCGCAGTCATCGCCAATCCCCAGGGCAATGCCTTCGCCGCCCTGCGCACACGGCGCGGCGGCGAAGTAGGTGTGGATCAGCTCAAACTCACCCATGGGAACTCAAGCGCGGCTTAGCGCTTGTGTTCCTTCACTTCGGCTTCGCGCAGGCGCGGGGCCAGCTTGTCGAGCACGCCGTTGACGAACTTGTGGCCGTCGGTCGAACCGTAGACTTTCGCCAGTTCGATCCCTTCGTTGATCACCACTCGGTACGGCACATCGACGCGCTTGAGCAGTTCCCAGGTGGACAGGCGCATGACGCACAGTTCAACCGGGTCCAGTTCCTCGATGGTCAGGTCCAGGCAAGGTGCCAGGGCCGTATCGATCTCGGTCAGGTTGGCGTGGACGCCGTGCAGGATGTCGTGGAAGTAGCTCTGATCGGCGAACGTAAAGTCGTTGTCGACACGAAACTGTGCTTCGATTTCGTTCAGCGAAGCGCCTGCCAGGTGACGCTGGTACAGCGCCTGGGTCGCGAGCTGACGCGCCTTGCGACGCTTCTCGCTCTTGGAGGGCTTGCCGGCATCCGCAGGACGTGGCTCCTGAGGGTTGAACTGATCGCTCTCGTCGGAAATCACTTGGCCTCCAACTGCGACAGCAGGCTGACCATTTCCAGGGCGGACAGGGCAGCTTCAGCGCCTTTGTTACCGGCCTTGGTGCCGGAACGCTCGATGGCTTGCTCGATGGAATCCACGGTCAGCACGCCAAACGCAACCGGCACGCCGAACTCCATGGACACCTGGGCCAGGCCCTTGGTGCATTCGCCCGCCACGTATTCGAAGTGCGGAGTACCGCCACGAATGACCGCGCCCAGGGCGATGATCGCCGCGTATTCACCCTGTTGTGCAACTTTTTGCGCAACCAGTGGAATTTCGAAGGCGCCAGGCGCACGGATGATAGTGATGTCGCTCTCGCTCACACCGTGGCGAACCAGGGCGTCCACGGCACCGCTTACCAGGCTTTCAACCACGAAGCTGTTGAAGCGGCCAACCACCAGGGCATAGCGGCCTTTGGGGGCGATGAAGGTACCTTCGATGGTCTTCAGGGTCATTCGACAAATCTCTTAAAGAGCCGGGACGCGAAAAGTGCGTCCCTCAGTGATGATTTAACCGCGAACAAGGGGCAGGAATCGCCAGCCTTTATTCGGAGGGCACGTATTCTACAACTTCCAGGTCGAAACCGGATATCGCATTAAATTTCATTGGCGCACTCATCAGGCGCATTTTGCGCACACCGAGGTCGCGCAGGATCTGCGAACCGGCGCCGACGATGCTGTAGGTGGTCGGCGTCTTGACCTGGGCATGCTCGGCGGTTTCGCGAATATGCGCGAGCAGGACGTCGCCATCCACCGGGTTGCCGAGCAACAGCACCACACCACTGCCAGCCTCGGAAACCGCAGCCATGGCGGCGCGCAGGCTCCAGCGACCCGGTTGCTTGACCATCAGCAGGTCGCGCAGAGGGTCCATGTTGTGCACCCGCACCAGGGTCGGTTCGTCGGCGCAGATGGTGCCCAGGGTCAGGGCCATGTGCACGTCGCCTGCCACCGAATCACGGTAGGTCACCAGGTTGAATTGGCCCAGTTCGCTGTCCAGCGGCTGCTCGGCAATCCGCTGAACGGTACGTTCGTGGATCATGCGGTAGTGAATCAGGTCGGCAATCGTGCCGATCTTGATGCCGTGTTCAGCGGCGAAGGCTTCGAGTTCGGCGCGACGGGCCATGGTGCCGTCGTCGTTCATCACTTCGCAGATCACCCCGCTCGGCTCGAACCCGGCCATGCGCGCCAGGTCGCAGGCCGCTTCGGTGTGGCCGGCGCGCGCCAGGGTCCCGCCCGGCTGGGCCATCAGCGGGAAGATATGGCCGGGGCTGACGATGTCTTCAGCCTTGGCGTCTTTCGCGGCAGCCGCTTGCACGGTGCGCGCGCGGTCGGCGGCGGAGATACCGGTGGTGACGCCGGTGGTCGCTTCAATCGACACGGTGAACTTGGTGCCGAAGCCCGACCCATTGCGCGGCGCCATCAACGGCAGCTTGAGCAGTTCGCAGCGCTCACGGCTCATGGGCATGCAGATCAGCCCACGGGCGTGCTTGGCCATGAAGTTGATGTGCTCGGGCTTGCAGGCCTCGGCGGCCATGATGATGTCGCCTTCGTTCTCGCGGTCTTCGTCATCCATCAGGATGACCATCTTGCCTTGGCGGATGTCTTCAACCAGTTCTTCGATGCTATTGAGCGCCACGTGGCACCCCCTTGGTCAGGATTTCAGGTAGCCGTTAGCGGCCAGAAAACTTTCAGTGATGTTCCCGGCAGTTGGCTCTGCGGCCTTATCGCCCAACAACAGGCGCTCCAGGTAACGGGCAAGCAAGTCGACTTCCAGGTTCACCCGGCGACCCGGCTGGTAGGACGCCATGATGGTTTCGCTGAGGGTGTGGGGAATAATCGTCAGTTCGAATTCGGCGCCATTCACGGCGTTCACGGTCAGGCTGGTGCCGTCGACGGTGATCGAGCCTTTGTGGGCGATGTACTTGGCCAGCTCTTTCGGCGCGCGGATGCGAAATTCCACGGCACGCGCGTTTTCGCTGCGGGCAACCACTTCGCCGACGCCGTCGACGTGGCCGCTGACCAGATGGCCACCGAGGCGGGTGGTCGGGGTCAGGGCTTTTTCCAGATTGACCGGGCTGCCGGCCTTCAGGTCGTTCATCGCGGTGCAGTCCAGGGTTTCCCGGCTGACATCGGCGGCAAAGCCGTTGCCCGGCAGTTCGATGACGGTCAGGCACACGCCGCTGACGGCGATGCTGTCGCCCAGCTTGACGTCGCCGAGGTCGAGCTTGCCGGTTTCAACCAGCAGGCGCACGTCGCCGCCTTTGGGGGTCATGGCGCGGATGCTGCCGATGGATTCGATAATGCCGGTGAACATGGCCTTCTCCTGGAAAACGGTGCGGGCACTTGAGCGCCCGGTCAGAATTATACGCTCGCGGGTGGAAGCGGGACGGCAGTGACTCGCCAGTCGTCGCCTACCGCGCGCATTTCAGTGATCTTGAGTTGGGGGGCGTCGGCCAGTTTCTCAAGCGGCCAGTCCAGCAAAGGCCGCGCGGCGGAGCCAAGGAACTTGCCGGCGACGAAAATCACATACTCGTCGACCAGCCCCTGCTGGGCAAACGCACCGGCCAGGCTCGGGCCGGCCTCCACCAACACTTCGTTGACGCCACGGGCGGCCAGCGCCACCAGTGCCGAGCGCAGGTCGACCTGACCGTCCACGCCCGGCACCACCAGGCACTCGGGCCCGCGCGGAAACTGGTTTTCCGGGGTCACGCAGGTGATCACCAGCGCGGGGCCCGCCTTGAAGAATGGCGCATTGAGCGGCACCCGCAGGCGCCCGTCGATCAACACGCGCAGCGGCGGGCGCGACAGGGCGAGTGCCGTAGTGTCTTCATCCAGGCCCAGCTCAGCGGCGCGCACGGTTAGGCGTGCGCCGTCGGCCAGCACTGTGTCGGCGCCCGTCAGCACCACGCTGGCCTCGGCGCGCAGACGCTGCACGGCGGCGCGGGCAGCCGGGCCGGTGATCCATTGGCTTTCGCCGCTGGCCATCGCGGTGCGACCGTCGAGGCTCATCGCCAGCTTGACCCGCACAAAGGGCAGGCCATGCTCCATGCGTTTGAGAAACCCGGGGTTCAGCGCACGCGCTTGTGCCTCGAGCACACCGCTGTGCACCTCGATACCCGCCTGAGCCAGGCGCTGCATGCCCCGCCCGGCCACTTCCGGGTTAGGGTCCTGCATTCCGGCGACCACCCGCGCGACGCCGGCGCTCACCAGTGCGTCGGCACACGGCGGCGTGCGGCCATGGTGGCTGCAAGGTTCGAGGGTCACGTACACGGTGGCGCCGCGCGCCTTGTCACCGGCGGCGCGCAGGGCGTTGGGCTCCGCATGCGGTTCGCCGGTGCGTTCATGCCAGCCTTCGCCGACCACCTGCCCATCGCGCACAATCACGCAGCCGACCCGAGGATTGGGATGGGTGGTGTACAGGCCCTTGCGCGCCAATTCGAGGGCGCGGGCCATGTAATGGGCGTCGAGGACGGCCTGTTCAGCAGAAGGTGGGTTCATTCTTTGACCGGCTCACGGGCCAGGCGGTCGATCTCTTCGCGGAACTCATTGAGGTCCTGGAAGCGTCGATACACCGAAGCGAAACGGATATAGGCGACTTCGTCGAGCTTTTGCAGCTCGCCCATCACCAACTCTCCAACCACCAGGCTCTTGACCTCGCGCTCGCCGGTCGCACGCAGCTTGTGCTTGATATGCACCAGCGCCGCTTCCAGCCGCTCGACACTCACCGGGCGTTTTTCCAGGGCGCGCTGCATACCGGCGCGCAGTTTTTCTTCGTCGAAGGGCTGGCGGCTGCCGTCGGACTTGATCAGCCGTGGCAACACCAGTTCGGCGGTTTCAAAGGTGGTGAAACGTTCACCGCAGGCCAGGCATTCGCGCCGGCGACGCACTTGATCGCCCTCGGCGACCAGACGCGAGTCAATGACCTTGGTGTCGTTGGCACCGCAGAAGGGACAGTGCATGGTGGCAGGCAACAAAAAAAGGGAGGGCCATGGTAGCGCATCCCCGTGGCAAGACAAGCCATAGCCTTTACGGTATATAGGCTGACTATTATGTTTCATATTTTTTAAGCCACGGATTTTGTCCTTTCTGGAGCCGTACATGCAGTTACGACCACTTGTTTTGCTTACCCTGTTCAGTTTCCTGGTCGCCTGCAGCAGCGAAGCCCCCAAGCCGGCCGCGCCTCAACCCACGCCCGCGCAAGAGAAAAAAGTCCCAGGCATCGAGGACCTCGGCCCCCTGCCCGCCTACCAGCGTGAAATCAGCGGCAGCCTGACCAACGTGCCCGCCGGCGCCGAAGTCGAGATGGCGCTGCTGGTCATCGATGACCGTTCGCGCCCGCAACAACTGCTGGCCAGCAGTGTGTTGACCGGCAACGGCCAGCCGCTCGCCTTCCGCCTGCGCTACAACCCCGAAGCCTTCCCGGCCGGTGCGCGGGTTGAATTGCGCGGTCGCGCCAGCCAGTCCGGCCAGTTGATCCTGCACCTGCCCGCCGTGCGCATCACCCAGCCGATCACCCAGACCACCGGCCCCCTGCAACTCGTCAAGGCCCCATGACGCCACCGCTGGACCTGCAAGCCGCGCTGAGCGAGCTGATCGGCGACGCGCACTTGGTGCCCTGCCGTTTGCCGGGCACCGAGTTGTCGTTGTGGTTGCTTGACGCCGACAACATGGACCGCGCTTTCAGCCCCGAAGAAACCCGGCGCATCCTGCACGAGCCGCCTTACTGGAGCTTTTGCTGGGCCAGCGGCCTGGCTCTGGCACGCTACCTGGCGGCGAACCCGCAATGGGTTGCGGGAAAACGCGTGCTCGACTTCGGCGCCGGCTCCGGTGTGGCCGCGATTGCGGCGCTCAAGGCCGGAGCGCTGGAAGTGGTGGCCTGCGATCTGGATCCGCTGGCGTTGGCGTCCTGCCGGGCGAATGCCGAACTCAATGGTGTAGAGCTGAGCTACTCGGCGGACTTTTTCGCCGAAGCCGACCGCTTCGACCTGATCCTGGTCGCCGACGTCCTCTATGATCGGGCCAACCTGCCGCTGCTGGACCAGTTCCTGAGCCGAGGCCGCGAAGCGTTGGTGGCGGATTCGCGCGTGCGCGATTTCCAGCATCCGGATTACCGGCGGCTGGAGATCCTGGATGCGCTGACGTTGCCGGATTTGGCCGAGCCTTGGGAGTTTCGCAAGGTGAGCCTGTACCATTCGCGGCGTTCTTGAGGCCATCGCCGGCAAGCCAGCGCCTGCAGGTGAGCGCATTCGCCTGCTGGACACGCTTTCAGCCAATCGCGCCAGCCCTTATAGTTGCCCCATTCCCGCTTTATTCGAGACGCCCCATGAGTGAGCCCACGCCGTACATCTTCGATGTCACCACCGCCAACTTTGATCAGGCAGTGATCCAGAACTCCTTCGAAAAACCCGTGCTGGTGGATTTCTGGGCCGAGTGGTGCGCGCCGTGCAAGGCGCTGATGCCGATGCTCGCGCAGATCGCCGAGAGCTATCAGGGCGAGTTGCTGCTGGCCAAGGTCGATTGCGATGCCGAGCAGGATATCGTCGCGCGGTTTGGCATTCGCAGCCTGCCGACCGTGGTGCTGTTCAAGGATGGCCAGCCGGTCGACGGATTCGCCGGGGCGCAGCCGGAGTCGGCGGTGCGGGCGATGCTGGAGCCGCATGTGCAGATGCCACCACCGGCCGCGGCAGATCCGCTGGAGCAGGCCCAGGCGCTGTTTGCCGACGGCCGCATCAGCGATGCCGAAGCGGTGCTGGTGGCGCTGCTGGGCGAGGACAATACCAACGCCGCGGCGTTGATCCTGTATGCGCGCTGCCTGGCCGAGCGCGGTGAGCTGGGTGAAGCCCAGACTGTGCTGGACGCGGTCAAGAGCGACGATCACAAGGCCGCCCTCGCCGGCGCCAAGGCGCAAATCACCTTCCTGCGCCAGGCCGCCGACCTGCCGGACGCTGCCGACTTGAAAAGCCGCCTGGCGCAAGACCCGCAGGACGACGAAGCGGCTTATCAACTGGCCATCCAGCAACTGGCGCGCCAGCAGTACGACGCGGCGCTCGAAGGCTTGCTCAAGCTGTTTATCCGCAACCGCAGCTACAGCGAAGGCTTGCCGCACAAGACCTTGCTGCAGGTGTTCGAACTGCTGGGCAATGATCACCCGCTGGTGACCGCGTACCGCCGCAAGCTGTTTGCCGCGCTGTACTAATCGCCGATCCAACTGTACAGCGGCGTATCCCCGCCGCTGCTCACCTTGACCTTGGCACTATGGCGCAGGCGCACCAGCAGGCGCTTGCCCGCCGACGCGTCGCCCGCCAAACCTTCAAGCTGGTCGAGCAACTCCAGGCCGTTCAGTTGGCCGGCGTTGCGCAGCAGGTCCTGGGCGCCCTGCCACTGGTCGTCATTGTGCTTGGCCGGCGCCACCGGCGCGGCGGCCGCACTCGTCACGGGCGCAGCCTGCAACTGCGCGCCGAGTCGCGCCCAATCGCCGTCATCCAGTTCCAGCGTCAAGTCCACCGGCAGGTCGCCGACGGTTCCACGAATTCGCAACATCGTCCTTACTCCTGCACTTTTCTGACGGGCATGCTCCCATGCGGCTTGCGCAACGCCAAGCGGGCGGTCAAACTCTCGGCACTATTGTTATAAGATCACATAACAAAACTTTCATGTTCTGGAGCTTTCTCATGCGCCGTCTGCTGCTTGCTTTGCCGTTTGCCCTGTTGCCACTCGCCATCGCCCATGCTGCCGACGAGCACGACCATGAACACGAGCACGGTAGCCTGGGTGCCCACGAACACGGCGTCGGTCGCCTCAATGCCGTACTCGATGGCCAGGCCCTGGAGCTTGAGCTGGACAGCCCGGCGATGAACCTGGTGGGCTTCGAACACCAGGCCTCTACCCCCGCAGACAAGGCCAAGGTCGCCGCTGCACGCAAGCAGCTGGAAAACCCTATCGCCCTGTTCAACCTGCCCAAAAGTGCCGGTTGCGTCGTGAGCACCCAGGAACTCAACAGCCCACTGTTCGGCGACAAACCCGAAGTTGACCACGACGACGATGATGACGATCACGACGCCAAAGACGGCGCCCACGAACATCATCATGACCACAGCGAAATCCACGCGCATTACCAATTCACCTGCGCCACGCCGACAGCCCTGAGCAACCTGGACCTGAGCCAGGTGTTCAAGACCTTCCCTGCCACGCAGAAAATCCAGGTACAACTGATTGGCCCGAGTGGCCAGCAAGGTGTGGAAGCGACGGCACAGGCAGCTACCCTGAAATTTTGAGTTCATGCCTCAGTCAAGGTGGAAGCTGGCTTGCCTGCGATAGCATCGACGCGGTGTTTCTGCCACACCGCGTCGCTTGCATCGCAGGCAAGCCAGCTCCCACACTCGATCGGTGTCATCATCCAAATCAAACCAGACCACTGACTCCCCATGACCCAAGCGTTAATCGAACTGTCTGACCTGGGCTTCAACTGGCCCGGCCACCCACGGTTGCTGGACATCCCCGCGTTCCGCCTGGAAGCAGGGGAAACCCTGTTTCTCAAGGGCCCGAGTGGCAGTGGCAAAACCACCTTGCTCGGCCTGCTCGGCGGCGTGCAGAAGCCCAGCCGCGGCAGCATTCGCCTGCTCGGCCAGGAGCTGACCGAACTCTCGGCCGGCGCCCGCGACCGCTTTCGCGTCGACCATACCGGCTACATCTTCCAGCAGTTCAACTTGCTGCCGTTCCTGTCGGTGCGCGAAAACGTCGAGCTGCCCTGCCACTTTTCCAAGCTGCGTGCGCAGCGGGCGATCCAGCGCCACGGCAGTGTCGACCAGGCCGCTGCCACCCTGCTCGCGCACCTGGGCTTGAAGGACCGGGACTTGCTGGAGCGCCGCGCCGACTCGCTGTCGATCGGCCAGCAACAACGCGTTGCCGCCGCCCGTGCGTTGATCGGCCAGCCAGAATTGGTGATCGCCGACGAGCCCACCTCGGCCCTGGACTACGACGCCCGCGAAGCCTTCATCCAGTTGCTGTTCGCCGAATGCCGCGAGGCCGGCGCCAGCCTGTTGTTTGTCAGCCATGACCAGAGCCTGGCGCCGCTGTTCGACCGCAACCTGTCGCTGGCCGAACTCAATCGCGCCGCCACGCCCGCAGAGGTTTGAGATGTATTTGTTCCGTCTAGCCATGGCCAGCCTGGCGAACCGCCGCTTTACTGCGATCCTCACCGCCTTCGCCATCGCCTTGTCGGTGTGCCTGCTGCTGGCGGTGGAACGCGTGCGCGTTGAGGCGCGCAACAGCTTTGCCAGCACCATCAGCGGCACCGACCTGATCGTCGGCGCGCGCTCCGGCTCGGTCAACCTGCTGCTCTACTCGGTGTTTCGCATCGGCAACGCCACCAACAACATCCGCTGGGACAGCTACGAGCACTTCGCCGCCAGCCCCCAGGTGAAATGGGCCATCCCGATTTCCCTGGGCGACTCCCACCGCGGCTACCGCGTAATGGGCACCAACGAATCCTACTTCGAGCACTACCAGTACGGCCGCAAGCAGAACCTTGAACTGGCCAGCGGCCGCGCCTTCGCCACTGACCCGTTCGAGGTGGTGCTCGGCGCCGAAGTCGCCGATGCGCTGCATTACAAGCTCGGCGACAAGCTGGTACTGGCCCACGGCGTGGCAGTGGTCAGCCTGGTGAAACACGATGACAAGCCGTTCACCGTGGTCGGCATCCTCAAGCGTACCGGCACACCGGTGGACCGTACGCTGCATATCAGCCTGGGCGGCATGGAAGCGATCCACATCGACTGGCACAACGGCGTGCCTGCCCAGGGCAAAGGCCGCATCAGCGCCGACCAGGCGCGCAACATGGACCTCACCCCGCAGGCCATCACCGCGTTCATGCTCGGCCTGAACAACAAGATTTCCACTTTCGCGCTGCAACGCGAGATCAACGAGTTCCGTGGCGAGCCGATGTTGGCGATCCTGCCGGGCGTGGCGCTGCAGGAGCTGTGGAGCATGATGGGCACCGCCGAAAAAGCCTTGTTCGTGATCTCGCTGTTCGTGGTGCTGACCGGGCTGATCGGCATGCTCACGGCGATCCTCACCAGCCTCAACGAACGCCGCCGCGAAATGGCGATCCTGCGTTCGGTGGGCGCACGGCCCTGGCATATCGCGACCTTGCTGATCTTCGAAGCCTTCGCGCTGGCCTTGTCCGGCGTGATCGCGGGGGTCGGCCTGCTGTACGTGTGCATCGCCGCGTCGCGCGGGTATCTGCAGGCCAATTACGGCCTGGACCTGCCGATGTCGTGGCCGAGCGAATATGAATGGACGCTGCTGGCCGGTATCCTCGGTGCAGCGCTGTTGATGGGCAGCGTGCCCGCGTGGCGCGCCTATCGACAATCCCTGGCCGATGGCCTGTCCATACGTTTATGAGGAAGGCTTTGATGCGTCGCGTCCTGTTTGCACTGTTTCTGCTGATGGCCCTGCCGGCCTGGGCCGCTGAGCCTAAAGAGCTGACCTGGTCGGAGCTGATCCCGCCGGATGCCGAACCGGAAATACCGAACATGCAGCCGCTGCACAACTTGTCCGGGATGGCCGACGCGCTGGAGTCGGCGCCAGCGGCCAAGCAGGAAATGCCCCACGCGCCGGTGGTACAGGGCCTCGATGGCCAGCATATTCGTCTGCCGGGGTATATCGTGCCGCTGGAAGTCAGCGAAGCAGGCCGCACCACCGAGTTCTTGCTGGTGCCGTATTTCGGCGCGTGCATCCATGTGCCACCGCCGCCGTCGAACCAGATCGTGCATGTGAAAAGCGAAGTCGGCGTGAAGCTCGATGAGCTCTACCAGCCGTACTGGATCGAAGGCGCGATGCAGGTCAAACCGTCCACCAGCGAGCTGGCCGACGCCGGTTACCAGATGGACGCCGAGAAGATTTACATCTACGAACTGCCGCAATAGCGCTGATCGACCTTTCATTGAGCTGAGTCAAAAGATCGAGCGGAACGATCTTTACCATTGGACGTACAACTTTTAAACGTCCTTTTGGAGCTCCCATGAACAAGTCTCTGCTCGGCGCGTCCCTCTTCGCGCTCGCCCTCGCCGCCCCGGTCGTCCACGCTCACGAAGCGGGCGATATTCTGGTGCGCGCCGGTGCAATCACCGTGAACCCGAAAGCCGACAGCGGTCACGTGAAGGTTGACCAGGGTCCATTGGCGGGCACCAACCTGGGCGGCAAGGCGACCATGAGCAGCGACACCCAGCTGGGCTTGAACTTTGCCTACATGCTGACCAACCACGTGGGTATCGAGCTGCTGGCGGCCACCCCGTTCGAGCACGACGTGAAGATCAAAGGCACCGCCCTGAGCCCGGCCAACGGCAAGCTCGGCACCCTCAAACACCTGCCGCCGACCCTGAGCGTCGTGTACTACCCGCTGGACAACAAGTCTGCGTTTCAACCGTATGTGGGCGCCGGTATCAACTACACCTGGATCTACGACGAACACGTCGGCAGCCGCGCACAGGGCGAAGGCTTCAGCAACTTCAAGGCCGAGAACTCCTGGGGCTGGGCGGCGCAGATCGGCGCGGACTACATGATCAACGACAAGTGGATGATCAACGCCCAGGCGCGCTACATCGACATCAGCACCAAGGCGACCGTGGAAAACAACGCCGTGGCACCTGGCACTCGCGCCAAGGTAAACGTTGATGTGGACCCGATGGTGTACATGGTGGGCATCGGCTACAAGTTCTAACCCAGGTTCCACTCACGCTGCATAACCTATGTGGGAGCGGGCGGGTGCAGGAGCTGGCTTGCCTGCGATAGCATCGCCTCGGTGCAACTGACAGACCGAGGCGATTTTATCGCGGGCAAGCCCGGCTCCCACACCCGCCCGCTCCCACGTTGGTTTTGGGGTTGGGTCAGCCGTGCCGGTAGAACCGATCCAGCAACGCCGGCAACCCCGCCCGCCACGCCCGTGGCTTGATGCCGAAGGTGTGGAGGATTTTCTTGCAGGCCAGCACCGCGTGCTGCGGTTCGTCGCCGGCATCCGGCCGGGCCGCGTGGGCCTGGGCGGTGGGCGCTTCGATAGCCAGCGGGTGGAAGTTGCGCGCCTCGGTCAGGATCGCCTGGCCCAGCGCCAGCGGCGTGGTCGCCTCATGCCCGGCGTAGTGGTAAGTGCCCCACAGCGGCGCGGCACAATCGAGTTGCTTGAGCACCGAGATGATCACCCGCGCGGCGTCGTCCACCGGCGTCGGGTTGCCGCGACGGTCATCTGCCATCAGCAATTCATCCGGCTTCTCGGCCCGCGCGAGGAAGCGCCCGAGCGTGCCGTCGATGCTGTCATCCAGCAGCCAGCCAAAGCGCAGCAGCACATGTTGCGGGCACGTGGCGCGCACACTTTGCTCGATACGCCACAGCGCCTGGCCGCGCAGGCCCAAGGGCACCGGCTCGTCTTTTTCGCTGTAGGCGGTGGCGCGGGAGCCATCGAACACGCGGTAGCTGGACGGTTGCAGCAAGGTGATGTTGTGGTGCTGGCACAGTTCGGCCAGGCGTTCGATGGCGAACTCCTGGGCAGCCAGGCGGGTTTCGCTGACAGCCTCGGCCTGGAACCAGTCGAAATAGTAGGCGAGGTTGATCAACGCATCGGGACGGGTGTCGTCGAGCAATTGGGTGAGGCTTGCGGCATCCCAGCCGTCGGTGGGCGGTTTGGGTGCGAGGAAACCAATGTCTTCCTCTGCACCGAGGCGAATCAGCGCCTGCCCGAGGGCATTCCCGCCGCCCAGTAACATAAGGCGCATTCGCATAGATTGAGCAGGCCCGGTCTGTTTGGAACGATGGTTATTGTCGGCAGGCCCGTGAGCCAGCCGTAGGTGTATTCCAGAATCGTTGCATTTTGCGGGTTTGTAGCGCAACCGTCACGGATAAAGTGCGGGGGTTGCAACTTGACCTCATGGGTTGCATATAAGAGTCATGAACCTTCCCGAATCAACGGACACGGTATTGGACGGCTTCCACCCCGCCGTCAGCACCTGGTTCCGCAGCACCTTCCCTTCGGTGACCAGCGCGCAGGCCCAGGCATGGCCGCTGATCCGTCAACGCCGCTCGACCCTGATCGCCGCCCCCACCGGCTCGGGCAAGACGCTGACCGCGTTCCTGGCGGTGCTGGACGACCTCGTCCACCAGGGCCTGGCCCACGGCGGGCAACTGCCGGACGAAACGCTGGTGGTGTACGTGTCGCCGCTCAAGGCGCTGTCCAACGATATCCAGATCAACCTGCAAACCCCGCTGGCGGGGATCACCGAGCACCTGCAGGCCATGGACCTGCCGCCGCTGGTGATCCGCACCGCCGTACGCACCGGCGACACCCCGCAAAAAGACCGGGCGCTGATGCGCAAGCGCCCGCCGCATATCCTGGTGACCACCCCGGAATCGCTCTACGTCCTGCTGGGCTCGGACTCCGGCCGGCAAATGCTGGCCAGCACGCGCACGGTGATCGTCGATGAAATCCACGCGATCGCCGCCGGCAAGCGCGGTAGCCACCTGGCCCTGAGCCTGGAGCGCCTGCAGGGTTTATGCGGCGAACCGCTGACCCGCATCGGCCTGTCAGCCACGCAGAAACCTATCGAGGCCGTGTCGCGCTTTCTGGTCGGCACGGGCCGCTCGTGCGACATCGTCGACATCGGCCATGCCCGCCCCCGCGACCTGGATATCGAAGTGCCCCCGGTGCCGCTGTCGGCAGTGATGGCCAATGATGTCTGGGAGCTGGTCTACGATCGCCTCGCTGCGCTGGCCCGCGAACACCGCACCACGCTGATTTTCGTCAACACCCGGCGCCTGGCCGAGCGCCTGGCCCGGCACTTGAGCGAGCGCCTGGGCAAGAACGCTGTCGCCGCCCACCACGGCAGCCTGGCCAAGGAACTGCGCCTGGACGCCGAGCAACGGCTCAAGGCCGGCGCGCTGCAAGTGCTGATCGCCACCGCCTCGCTGGAGCTGGGGATTGATATCGGTGACGTCGACCTGGTGTGCCAGATCGGCTCGCCAGGATCCATCAACGGCTTTCTGCAACGGGTCGGGCGCTCCGGCCACCAGGTTGGCGGCACGCCCAAGGGCCGTCTGTTCGCCACCACCCGTGATGACCTGATCGAATGCGCCGCGCTGCTCGACTGCGTACGCCGGGGTGAACTAGACACGTTGCACATTCCCGTGGCGCCGCTGGACGTGCTGGCCCAGCAGATCATCGCCGAGGTCAGCGCCCAGGAGTGGTCGGAAGCGGCGCTGCTGGCGCTGATCCGCCGCGCCGCGCCATATGCAGAACTGGATCAGGGCCACTACCAGGCGCTGCTGCAGATGCTCGCCGACGGCTACAACGGTCGCCAGGGCATCCGCAGCGCCTACCTGCACCGCGACGCCGTGACCCATACCCTGCGCGGCCGCCGGGGCGCCCGGCTGACCGCCGTGACCAGCGGCGGCACCATCCCGGACAATGCCGACTACAGCGTGTTGCTGGAGCCGCAAAGCCTGAACATCGGCAGCGTCAACGAAGACTTCGCGGTGGAAAGTATCGCCGGGGATATCTTCCAGCTCGGTAATACGTCCTACAGGATTTTGCGGGTCGAGGCCGGCAAGGTGCGCGTCGAGGATGCCCACGGCCAGCCACCGACCATTCCGTTCTGGCTCGGCGAGGCACCGGGGCGCAGCCATGAATTGTCGGCGGCCGTGGCACGTTTGCAGGGGCAGTTGGACTCGCTGCTCAGCGCCAGCCCCGGTGACCTGCAACCGGCGCAGGACTGGCTCACCGACACCCTCGGCCTGAACCGCGCCAGCGCCGAACAGATCCTCGACTACCTGGCCCGTGCGCGCCTGGCACTCAGCGCGTTGCCGTCCCAGGACACGTTGATCATGGAGCGGTTTTTCGACGAGTCCGGCGGCACCCAACTGATCATCCACACGCCGTTCGGCAGCCGCATCAACCGCGCCTGGGGCCTGGCCCTGCGCAAGCGTTTTTGCCGTACGTTCAACTTCGAGCTGCAGGCGGCGGCCAGCGAAAATGCCATCGTGCTGTCGCTGTCCACCAGCCACAGTTTCGAGCTGGACGAAGTGTGGCGCTATCTCAACAGCCACAGCGCCGAACACCTGCTGATCCAGGCGGTGCTGGACGCGCCGCTGTTCGGCGTGCGCTGGCGCTGGAATGCCGGCGTGGCCCTGGCGCTGCCGCGTTATACCGGCGGGCGCAAGGTCGCGCCGCAAATCCAGCGCATGAAGAGCGAAGACCTGATCGCCAGCGTGTTCCCCGACCAGATCGCCTGCCTGGAAAACCTTGCCGGCGAACGCGAAGTGCCCGCGCATCCGCTGGTGGAACAAACCCTCGATGACTGCCTGCACGAAGCCATGGACAGCGACGGTTGGCTGGCCCTGCTGCGGCGCATGGAGAGCGGCGACGTGCGCTTGATCAGCCGTGACCTGCCGGCGCCCTCGCCGATGGCCGCGGAAATCCTCAGCGCGCGCCCCTACACTTTTCTCGACGATGCGCCGCTGGAAGAACGCCGCACCCAGGCCGTGCTCAACCGGCGCTGGAGCGACCCGCAGAGCACCGACGACCTTGGCGCACTGGATGCGGACGCCATCGCCGGGGTCCGCGAAGAAGCCTGGCCTGCGCCCCATAGCCTGGATGAAATGCATGAGGCGTTGATGAGCCTGGCCTGCATCGCCGCTGACGAAGTCACGCCGCAATGGGCCGAGTGGCTGCACGCCTTGGCCAAGGGTGGGCGCGCCTCTGCATTGCACAACGGCCTGTGGGTAGCGGTCGAGCGCCTGAGCTGTTTGCAGGCAATTTATCCCAACGGCTTGCCGTTGCTCCCGGGCTTCGATGAGCCCTGGACCTACGACGAAGCGCTGGTGGAAGTGCTGCGCGCGCGCCTTGGCGGCTTCGGCCCGCTGACCTTGATCGAGATCGCCGCGCCCCTGGCCTTGCCGGTGGCTGATGTCACGCAGGCGTTGGCCCGCCTGGAGCAGGAAGGCTACGTGCTGCGTGGGCGTTTCAGCCCTGGCGCCGACGCAGAGCAATGGTGCGAACGCCACCTGCTGGCGCGCATTCATCGCTACACGGTCAAGCGCCTGCGCCGGGAAATCGAGCCGGTGGCGCTGCAGGACTTCATGCGTTTCCTGTTCGATTGGCAGCACTTGTCCGAGAGCACCCGAGGCCAGGGCAGCGCGATGTTGGCGCAGATCGTCGGCCAGTTCGAAGGCTACGCCGCTGCCACGTCCGCCTGGGACACTGATTTGCTCAGCGCGCGGCTCAAGGATTATTCCTCCACCTGGCTCGATGAGTTGTGCCGCAGCGGCAAGCTGGTGTGGACGCGCTTGAGCAACAAGGCCAGCGCCATCGCCCTGCGCAGCACGCCGGTGGTGCTGTTGCCGCGCAGCCAGGTGCCGCTGTGGAGCGGGCTGACCGAACCCACCGACAGCACGACGCTGTCGCCCAAGGCGCAGAAAGTCCACCTGGCCCTGCGCGAACATGGCGCGCTGTTTTTTGATGAGTTGGTGCACGAAGCCCACCTGCTGCGCAGCGAACTGGAAAGCGCCTTGCAGGAGTTGGTCGGTGCCGGCCTGGTGAATGCCGACAGTTTTGCCGGGCTGCGGGCGTTAACCACGCCGGCGAGCAAACGCCAGGCGCGCAGCAGCCGGCGCGGGCGTGGGGCGTTTGTCGGCGGCATGGACGATGCCGGGCGCTGGGCGCTGATCCGGCGCCCGGCGACCGCCGCCGGCGCGCACTCGGCAGAGACCTTGGAGCATGTGGCGATGACCTTGCTGCGCCGCTACGGCGTGGTGTTCTGGCGGCTGCTGGAGCGCGAGGCGGATTGGTTACCGAGCTGGCGCGAATTGCTGCGCACGTTCCATCGGCTGGAAGCGCGCGGGGAGATTCGCGGCGGGCGCTTTGTCAGTGGCTTGGCGGGGGAACAGTTTGCATTGCCGGAAGCGATCCCGCTGCTGCGTGAGGTGCGACGGCGCCCGCATGATGGGAGTCTGATTGCAGTGTGCGGGGCCGATCCGCTGAACCTGGTGGGCACCTTGTTGCCCGGCAGCAAAGTGCCGGCGGTCAGCGGCAATCGGATTGTGTACCGCGATGGGGTGCCGGCGGCGGTGATGGTCGCGGGCAAGCAGCAGGTGTTGCTGGAAGTGGACCCGCAGGCGGTGCAGGAGAAGTTGATCAGGCATTAGGGGGGGCCTGATCTGACGCCATCGCAGGTAAGCCAGCGCCCACATTTGTACGGGTTCACACGGTCGACAATGTGGGCGCCGGGCGTGCCCGCGATGAGGCCAGCCCGGGCGACATCGATCACTGGGTACGCGGCTGCTCCGTCAGCACCACCGACGCCGGCACTTCGTCATCCGGCTCATCCACTGGGGCTGTGCGCTTGGGCAGCAGCACCTGCTGTGGATAAGTCTGCGCGAAGTGCACCTCATCACAGTTATCCACAAGCTTTTTCAGGCGCTGGTTGAACGCGCGACTGACTGCATATTGCCCACCCGACACGGTGCGGAACTGCGCGGTGAGGACCACGCCGTTGAGGTCCATCTTGTCGACGCCAAACACCTCCAGCGGCCCTTGCAGGTTGTACTTGAGGAACACGTCGTCGCGGATCGACTGCCCGGCTTCGCGGATCAGCTCCACGGCCTTGTCCACATCGGTGTCGTAGGTGAACTGCACCGAGAAGAACGCATAGGCAAACTGGCGTGACTGGTTGGTGACCGCCTTGATCTGCCCGAACGGCACCGAGTGCACGAAGCCCTTGCCGTCGCGCAGGCGCAGGGTGCGGATGGTCAGGCCTTCGACGGTGCCGGCATGGCCGGAGTCGAGTACCACCCAGTCGCCGATGGACAGTGTGTCTTCGATGATGATGAACAGGCCGGTGATCACGTCCTGCACCAATTGCTGGGAGCCGAAACCAATCGCCAGGCCGACCACTCCGGCACCCGCCAACAGCGGCGCGACGTTGATGCCCAGGTTGGCCATGGTGGTGATCGCGCAGATCACCACCAGGATGATTTTCACCGCATTGCGCAGCAGCGGCAGGATGGTCTTGACCCGCGTGCTGGGCTGACGGCTGGAGCGTTTGTTCACCGGTGGCTTCAGCGCTTCCTGGATCGCGGTGTCGAGCACCACCCAGAACAGCCACGTCACCAGCAGGATCAGGCCGATGCTGCTGAGCGAGTCGCTGATGGCGCGGCCCACCGAATTGCGCTGGGCGAATTCGAACAGCGAGACGCCCCAGATACGCCCGAGGATTTCGATAAAGGCGATCGCCATGGCGATGCGCAGGATCGCGTGCAGCAGGCTGAGGAAGCGCTCCTTGTAGGCACTGCTGCGCTGGATCGCCACCTGGCTGCGCGACTTGAACAGGTGTTGCAGCACGGTGCTGAGGAACACCGTGCCGATCAACAGGATGGTGGTGAACAGCGCGCAACGCAGGGCCTTCTGGTTGTCGTCGCCGGCGCCGATCAGGTTGATTGCCGAGACCAGCACCATCAACAGGATCGGCCAGTACCACAGCCCCGAAAACACCCGCAGCGACTGTTGCAGCGCCGGGTGTTTCAGGCGCTGGGCCAAGGGTCGGTTGCGGATCAGGTGCGCCACCGGGCGGCGCAAGCGCACCACCAGCACGCCGAAGATCACCGCGGCAAACAGGCCGGTAAACACCGCGATGCTGCTGGTGATATTGCCACCGAGCTGACGGGCGATCTGCGGGCTGGTCAGCGCATCACTGAGGGCAGCGAGGAAGCCGATCAGGAACAGCGGCTTGGGGCAGTAACCGCGAATGATCTGCACCGCCGGGCGCTTGTGCCCTACATTGAACATCACGATGACGCACAGCAGCATCGAGGTAGAGAAGATGCCGCTGCTGGTGGCGTAGGCAAAACACAGCGCCAGCGCGCGGCCGATAGAGGTGGGTAAAAAATGGCTGACGTAGAGGGTCAGCGGCAGGCAGATCAGCGCGGGGATTGTGTAGGGCAGCACATACCCGAGCACCGCCTGCAATCGCTTGCGCTGCTGAATGAACGTGCGCTGGCTCAGGCGCCGTACGCTGAAGCGCGCAAGCAACGTCAACACCGCGAAGGCGCCTATCCACACCCCCGACAGCAACAGGAAATCCCCGGCGACGCTCCACGGCGAGCGCTCCGCCGTCTGATCGACCAGCCGGCCGACTTCATCCGCGGCGCGGTCGGCACGCAAACGCCATTCATCGATCAGGTTCTGATTGAGGTCGAGCTTCTCCTGCACGTCATCGATGCTGGAGCTGATGGCACCGAGCAGGCCGCCTTCGACGAGCAATTCCGGCTTGGCCGGCGCTTCGGGTTCAGGCGCGGTGGCCGCGGCTTGCAGTGCGCCGCTGCCACAAAACAGCAGCGCGCCGAGCAGTAATGCAGTCTTGAGATTCAGCAAAACGCCGGGCCTCCATCAACAGGGTGTGTAAGGAACTGACGGGTTTGAACCCTGATCGTTCCCCTGTTTCGAGATCTTTGACCTGCAGGCAAATATCAAATGCCGATCCCTGGCTTTTTCCGCACAGGCCAAAACCAGACACTGCGCTCCTGAATGAAACCCACCGGAGTTGCAGCCATGCCCATTGCCTTGCTCGCGCTGACCCTCAGCGCTTTCGCCATCGGGACGACCGAGTTCGTCATCGTTGGCCTGTTACCCACCATCGGCGCCGACCTGGGTGTCGACCTGCCGTCCGCCGGCCTGTTGGTCAGCCTCTACGCCCTCGGCGTGGCCATCGGCGCGCCGGTGCTGACCGCGCTCACCGGCAAGGTGCCGCGCAAATTCCTGCTGCTGTCGCTGATGGTGCTGTTCACCCTTGGCAACTTGCTGGCATGGCAGGCGCCGAGTTATGAATCGCTGGTGCTGGCGCGGATCGTTACCGGCCTGGCCCACGGGGTGTTTTTCTCGATCGGCTCGACCATCGCCACCAGCCTGGTGCCCAAGGAAAAGGCCGCCAGCGCAATTGCCATCATGTTTACCGGCCTCACCGTCGCCCTGGTCACGGGTGTGCCGCTGGGCACCTTTATCGGCCAGCACTTCGGCTGGCGCGAAACCTTCCTCGCCGTGTCCGCCCTGGGTGTGATCGCGTTTATCGGCAGCCTGATCTACGTGCCCAAGCACATCGCCCACAGCAAACCCGCGTCGCTGCTGCAACAACTGCAAGTGCTCAAGCAACCGCGTTTGCTGCTGGTGTACGCGATGACAGCCGTCGGCTACGGTGGCTCGTTTATCGCGTTTACCTTCCTGGCGCCGATCCTTCAGGACATCTCCGGCTTCAGCGCCGGCACGGTCAGCCTGGTGCTGCTGGTGTATGGCATCTCGGTCGCGGCCGGGAACATCTGGGGCGGCAAGCTGGCGGATAAACGCGGCCCGATCAGCGCGTTGAAAATCATCTTTGCCCTGCTCGCGGCCGTGCTGTTTGTCCTGACGATGACCGCCAGCAATCCTTGGCTGGCCCTGGCCACCGTGCTGGTGTGGGGCGCGGTCGCCTTCGGCAACGTGCCCGGCCTGCAGGTGTATGTGGTGCGCCAGGCCGAACATCACACGCCGAATGCAGTGGACGTGGCGTCGGGGCTGAATATCGCCGCGTTTAACCTGGGAATCGCCGGTGGTGCCTGGGCGGGTGGTTTGATCGTGGCCCATATGGGCCTGATCCACACGGCGTGGATTGGCGGGCTGGTGGTGCTGGTGGCCCTGGCGCTGACCGCGTGGAGTGGCCGGCTGGACCGCCTTGGTCCGGTGTATCCCGAGAGTTCGACACGCAGTGTGGTCGGGCACTGATCCGGTAGCACCTTCAATCCCATGAGGGAGCTGGCTTGACGGCGATGGCGGGGTGTCAGTCGATGAATTGATTGCTGACAAATCGCTATCGCAGGCAAGCCAGCTCCCACAGTTTTTACCGGGCGCTGATCCGGCAACACCTTCAATCCCACAGTTTTTTACCGGGCACTGATCCGGCCACGACTCAATCCCATGTGGGAGCTGGCTTGCCTGCGATGGCGGTGGGGCAGTCGATGAATTTATTGCTGACAGATTGCCTTCGCGAGCAAGCCCGCTCCCACAGTTTTTACCGGGCTCTGATCCGGTAACACCTTCAATCCCACAGTTTTTCCGGGCACTGATCCGGCAACACCTTCAATCCCATGTGGGAGCTGGCTTGCCGGCGATGGCGGTGGGGCAGTCGATGAATTGATTGCTGACAGATTGCCTTCGCAAGCAAGCCCGTTCCCACAGTTTTAGCGGGTGCCGTCTGTAGGACCGTGGAAACTTTCGCGCAAATAGCGCAGTCATTCCAGAACGGAGGTCACTCGACCCACCATTCACGGGAGTCACCATGGCGGCGATTCATATCGGCATTTCCGGCTGGCGCTACACGCCCTGGCGCGGGGATTTCTACCCCGAGGGGCTGACCCAGAAACGCGAGTTGCAGTTTGCGTCACGTGCCGTCAACAGCATTGAAATCAATGGCTCGTTCTACGCGCTGCAAACCCCCAAGCGCTACGCCGAGTGGTACGCCGACACCCCTGAAGACTTCATGTTCAGCGTCAAGGCACCGCGCTATATCACGCATATCCTGCGCCTGCGGGAGGTGCACAAGCCAATGGCGAATTTCTTCGCCTCCGGGGTACTGGAGCTGCAGGAAAAACTTGGCCCCATCCTTTGGCAATTTCCGCCCAGCTTCACCTTCGACCCAGCGCTGTTCGAAGCCTTCCTCGCCGACTTGCCCACTGACACGGTGCAAGCCGCGACCCTCGCCCGCCAGCACGAGCCACGCCTGAACGGCAAGGCGAGCCTGCAGGCTCATGGCAAGCGCGCCCTGCGTCATGCGGTGGAGATCCGGCACAAGAGTTTTGCGGTGCCTGAGTTTGTGCAGATGCTGGCTCGGCACGGCGTGGCCCTGGTGGTGGCGGACACCGCCGGCAAGTGGCCGTACCTCGAAGACGTCACCGCCAATTTCCTCTACCTGCGTTTGCATGGCGACAAGCAGCTGTACGCCAGCGGCTACACCGATGAAGCCCTCGAGCGCTGGGGTGATCGCATCGAGCGCTGGGCACACGGCAAGCAGCCGGCAGATGCGCACCTGGTCGACCCGCAGCGCAAGCCCTCCGCGCGCAAGCAGCGCGACGTCTTCTGTTTTTTCGACAACGACATCAAGGTGCGGGCGCCCTTCGATGCCCGTCACTTGCTCGGGCGTTTCGGGCTGGATAAGCACCTCCTCACCGAACCCGGCAAGTTGCCGGAACCCGGGGTGTTGCCATGACACAGCCGGAATGGGTACCCATCGCCCCCACCACCGCGATAACGCGTTTTACCGTGTTGACGGTGAATATTCACAAGGGCTTCACTGCGCTGAATCGGCGTTTCATCCTGCCCGAGTTGCGTGAGGCGGTGCGCAGTATCGGTGCCGACATGGTGTTCCTGCAGGAAATCCATGGCACCCACGAGCGCCATCCCCAGCGCTATAGCGACTGGCCGAACATGCCGCAGTACGAGTTCCTCGCCGACAGCATCTGGCCGCAGTTCGCCTACGGGCGCAACGCGGTCTACCCGCATGGCGACCACGGCAATGCGCTGCTGTCGAAATTCCAGATCGTGCGCTACGACAACCTCGACATTTCGCAAAGCGGGCATGAAAACCGTGGCCTGTTGCATTGCGTGCTGCGCCTGCCGGGTACCGGCCAAGAGGTGCACGCCATCTGTATTCACCTGGGCCTGCGCGAGGTGCATCGCCAGCAGCAATTGCGCTTGCTGGAGCAGCGCATCCGCGAGATTCCGGCCGATGCACCGTTGGTGGTTGCCGGCGATTTCAACGACTGGCGCCAGCGTGCCGACCTCAGCCAGAGCGGCCTGAAGGAAGTGTTCATCGAAACCCACGGCAAACCCGCACGCACCTTCCCGGCGCGCCTGCCATTGCTGCCGCTGGACCGCATTTATGTGCGCAACGTGAAGGTGCATAACCCGCGAGTGCTCACTGCCCGCCCCTGGTCACATTTGTCAGACCACGCGCCCCTGTCGGTGGAGATTGAGCTATGAACGTTGCCGTGGAACACATCGCTACCGATCAGCCGCCGGATGAAGCCAAGGCCCGCGACCTGGATTACGGCTGGCAGAGCGACAACCGGGTCGAGTTGCTGGAGAACGGCGAGGCGTATTTCCCCCGGGTCTTCGAAGCGATGCGTGAAGCGCATCGGGAGATCCTGCTGGAGACCTTTATCCTCTTCGAAGACAAGGTCGGCCACGAGCTGCAGGGCATCCTCATCGAGGCGGCGCAACGCGGGGTCAAGGTGGTCGTGAGCCTGGACGGTTTTGGCTGCGGCGAGCTGAGCCCGGGGTTTCTCGGTGAGCTGGCGGAGGCAGGAGTGACGGTGCAGATGTTTGACCCGGCGTCCAAGACACTGGGCATCCGCACCAACTGGTTTCGCCGCCTGCACCGCAAGATTGTGGTGGTGGATGCGGCCGTGGCGTTTATCGGCGGGATCAATTTTTCCGCCGACCATCTGGGCGATTTCGGCCCCGAGGCCAAGCAGGATTACGCGGTGCAGGTGACGGGCCCGGCGGTGGCGGACCTGCATCATTTCGCCCTCGCGCAAAGCGGTCGACAGGTCCGCACACGCCGCGGTTGGCGCCGGCGCCAGCAACGCCCTTCGCTGTGGGCCACCGAGAAAGGCAAAGGCTTGGTGCGCCTGATCTATCGCGACAACGTCCAGCATCGCGACGACATCGAAGAGGCGTATATCCACGCCCTGAGCAAGGCGCAGAAACGTGTGGTGATCGCCAACGCGTATTTCTTCCCCGGCTACCGGCTGCTGCGCGAGATTCGTAACGCCGCGCGCCGTGGCGTGCACGTGCAGCTGATCATGCAGGGCCAGCCTGACGTGCTGCTGGCCAAGCTGGCTGCGCGCATGCTCTACGACTACCTGCTCAAGGACGGTGTGGTGATTCACGAGTATTGCCAGCGACCGCTGCACGGCAAGGTCGCGCTGGTGGATGACGAATGGAGCACCGTCGGTTCGAGCAACCTCGACCCGCTGAGCCTGTCGTTGAACCTGGAAGCCAATGTGCTGATTCGTGACCGCGCCTTCAACCAGCAGCTCTACGAGCGCCTGGAAGTACTCGCTGACACGCATTGCCGGACCATACCGGAGAACCGCAAGCCGCGCCTGTGGCTGTGGCGGCTGACCGTGGGTTTCCTGGTGTTCCATGTGATGCGCCACTTCCCCGCGCTGACGGGCTGGTTGCCGGCGCACAAGCCCCGCCTGAAACCTTTCGAGCGTTCGCCCCATGACGTCTGAAGCCAGCGGTTCTCGGTTCGCGCGCTGGAAGAAACCGCTGACTGTCGCGTTCTTCCTGTTGTTGATCGTGCTGTTCACCCTGCTCGCCCGGCGCATCGACTGGAGCGAGGTGTTCGAGACCCTCGGCAATTTCAAGGTGCGCACGCTGATCATCGCGGGCGGGCTGACAGCGTGCAGCTTTGTCGTCTACGCCTGCTTCGACCTGATCGGCCGCACCTACATTCGTCAGCCCCTGCGCTGGAAACAGATCCTGCCAGTGGGCATCATCAGCTATGCGTTCAACCTCAACCTGAGCGCCTGGGTCGGCGGCATCGCGATGCGTTATCGGCTGTATTCGCGGCTGGGGGTGAGCACTGGCAACATCGCCAAGATCCTCGGCCTGAGCCTGGCCACCAATTGGTTTGGCTATATGGCCTTGGCCGGGGTGGTGTTCAGCAGCGGTTTGGTGACGATGCCGCCAGGGTGGAAAGTCAGCAGCGGTGCCTTGCAGGGCATTGGTGTGTTGCTGGTCCTGGCCAGCCTGGGGTATCTGGCGGCCTGCCAGTTTTCGAAAAAGCGCGCCTGGTCGATTCGCGGGATCGAGATCAACCTGCCGTCGCTGCGCATGGCATGCCTGCAATTGGCGCTGGGGGCGTTGAACTGGTCGTTGATGGCAGCGGTGATTTTCACCTTGCTGCCGGCGAAGCTGGATTATCCGCTCGTGCTCGGCGTGTTACTGATCAGCGCGATTGCCGGCGTGATCACCCATATCCCCGCCGGGCTGGGCGTGCTGGAGGCGGTGTTTATTGCCCTGCTGCAACATGAAGCCTCGCGCGGCAGTTTGCTTGCCGGGCTGATTGCCTACCGCGCGATCTACTTTATTCTGCCGCTGCTGATCGCGCTGGTGATGTACGTCGGTGTCGAGGCGAAGGCCAAGGCGTTGCGGGTGAAGAAGACACCGGCTTGAGAGAGATGTTGCCGAGAGGATCGCTATCGCTGGCAAGCCAGCGCCTACATTTGCGATGCGTCCCCCTGCAGGTGTCGGCTTGCCGCCGATAGCGATCCAAAGCCCCCCCTATTGAGACTGGATAATGCTCAAGCGCTCGCCCACCACCATCTCGGTAATCCAGTCCACCAGGATCGAGGTGTAGGCCTGCTGGGACACTGGATCGCTAAGGGAGTGATCCGCGCCATCGATGATGCGGTGAGTCAGCGAGTGCGTCTGCTGGCAGGCCGCGCGGTAGCTCATGATGGTCGCATGGGGCACATGGTCGTCGGTTTCCGATTCGACGATCAGCACATCCCCGGTGAATTGCGCGCAGGCATGCAGCGCGCGATTGGTCTCAGCGTGGACCAGCGTGCTGCGGTAATCCATCAGGTCGGCCTTGTCCAAATCGCGCTTGGGCTTGAGCCATTCCTGATCGCGATACAGCGCCGGCACACGCAGCGCCAGCCAGCGCACCGGGCGCAACGAGGTCAGAATCGCCGCCAGGTAACCGCCGTAGCTGGTGCCCACCACCGCCACTGCGGAGGTGTCGATGGCCGGGTGCGAGAGCAGCCGGTCATAGGCTGCCAGCAGGTCGCGCAGGTTGTCTTCGCGGGTAACGCGCGACAACGGGATACCGGTGCCGGCATGCCCCCGCAGGTCGAAGGTCAGGCACACGCAGCCGAGGCCGGCGATGCCTTTGGCACGCTCCAGGTCGCGCTCCTGGCTACCGCCCCAGCCGTGCACAAACAACACGCCCGGCACTTTGGATTTGGGGCTCAGGAAGGTGGCGCTCATCTGTTCGTCGTCGATATCGATCGCAATGCTTTCGCTTCTAGCCGTCATAAGATTTAACCGTCACATACTTGAGAAGAAACTCGCTGTTTTCCGCCGGGCCGCGGTACACCTCGATGGCATCGGCGGGCAGCGCCTGGTCCACGTAGGTTTCCACCGAGGACACCCGGATCGCGCGCAGGCCGGGGTGGTTGATGAAGCTTTGCAACGCCGCGACCTCCGCGCTGCTGGCCCCGCCCATGCGCCAGGATTGTTCGAGCACGCCACTGCGGCGCTGGCCGTCACTGTCCAGGCCCTCGGCGATGTCGTAGTTGCGCCGCGAGGCATAGAAGCCAGGGTAGGCCTCATCGGCGGCCGCGTCGAAAACCTGCGCTTGTTCGATGGCCTGGCGCACGTCGTCCGGCAGCGCGAGGGCGAGCAGCTTTTCGTAGTCGCCCGGGACCACGATTAAATCGGAACCGCCGTACACCTCTTCGCCGTGTGCGTCTTGTGTCAGGAACTGCTCGCCGCAATAACTGAGCACGTGCTCGCCAATAAAGCTCTGGCCCACGCTGTGGGTGATGACGTCGTGCAAGTCCTGCTCCAGCACCACGCCGCTCTCAAACAGTTGCGCGGCGTTCGGTCGCGCCAGCACCACATCGAACGCGTCGAGACTGCGGATCACTTCCTGGCCACGCCCGGCGCAGGCATGTACCGGTTTCAAACGGATCGGGCCGCTGTAGAGCAAGCGTGTCGCGGCTTCGCGTGCATCCTTCAGGGCAAATACGCTGAGGCCGTCGAGCACGACGTCGCGTACCCGCTCGCAGAACAATGGCGACCAGCCGGGTGGGGTCACCGCATCCGGGCCCAAAACGCCATGGCTGATGGCTTTGGTGCAGATGATGTCGTGATCCACATAGCCGCCCCACAGGTCTTCGGGGCCGTTGACGTTCAGCGCGCGGGCCTGGGCCGCGCCGACCAGGGTTTGCGTGGGCAACAGGTAGAGGGCTCGGTCGGCGTGCTGGTCGGGGTCATAGCTGCCGCCGAACTTCAGCCCGAGGATCTGCGCCAGCCAGCGCGCCAGCGCACGATTGGTTTCCACCTCATGCTGTGGCGCACCCTCCCGAGTGGAGTGGGCAACTACGAGTTTCTTGCGATTCTTCGGGGTCATGCGTCCCCCTTGGCCTTCCCGCCATGTGTGTGGTGGGAAGGTTGCAGGGATCAGGCCAAGGCGGTTTCAAGGAGGATGCGAGTGAAATCAACCGGTTGTCGAAAAAGCGATGGCAGTTAGCCTGTTTGATTCTGCACGACGCCGCCTTGAAGCTGCGGCGTTCTGCACGATTCACACGCCGAAACGGTTGCGATAATCGCTGGGGGCCAGGCCAGTGATCTTCTTGAAGATGGCTCGAAATGCACTGGGGTCCTGGTAGCCCACGGTCCAGGCGATATGGTCGATGGTGCCGTTGGTGAACTCCAGCATCTGCCGCGCTTTGCCGACGCGCAGGTGCTGGCAGTATTCGGTGGGTTTCAAGCCGGTGGCGGCGCGAAACCGTCGCAGGAAGGTGCGTTCTTCCAGGCCCGCCTCCTGCGCCATCGCCGCCACCGACACGTCCACTGCGCCACTGGCTTGCAGCCAATGCTGCACCTTGAGGATCGCGCTGTCGCCGTGCCCCAGGATCGGCGCAAAGTTGCTGCCGCATTGGCTGGCGCTGTCACTGTGCTCGATCACCAGGAAGCGCGCGGTACCGGCGGCGATGCTCGGGCCCATCAGGCGATCGACCAGGCGCAGGCCCAGTTCGGACCAGGCCATCAGCCCGGCAGTGGTGATCAGGTCGCCGTCATCGACGATAGGTTTATCGGCCTCCAGGCGCACCGCCGGATACCGTGTGGCGAAGGCACTGGCGGAGGACCAATGGGTGGTGGCGCTGCGCCCGTCCAACAGGCCGCTGCGCGCCAGCATGATCGAGCCGATACACACACCGCCGAGCACAGTGCCCACCGCGTGTTGCTGGCGAATCCACTCGAGCAGCGCGGGCGGTGCCTGTTCTTCGCTGAACTCACCGATTGAAGGCGGCACCAGCAGGGCCATCATCGGTTGCTCAGGGCCGGGGTGAGTGTCGAATACCCGCGCAGGCGTGCCATGGGCATCCACCTGCCAGTGGCTGACCCGCAGCAACGGCAGTTGCGCGGATTGATGCTCGGCAGCAATCCGGTTGGCCACCCCGAACAAATCGGTCAGGCCGTGGACAGCCGCCAACTGCGCACCGTGGTAGATCAACACGCCCAGCTCCACAACCGCCATTGTCAGTTTTCCCCCTGTTATTGTCGGTGCAGCCAATCCCGCGCGCCGGCGCCAGCTAACATACTGGCCCCATCAACCCATCACGAGGCAACACCCATGGCCAAGCAAGCGCTCATCCTAATCGATATCCAGAACGACTACTTCCCCCAGGGCAAGTGGCCGCTCGACGGCGTGGAAGCCGCGGCAGACAAGGCCGCGCAGGTGCTCCAGGCCTTTCGCCAGGCGGGCGATGCGGTGATTCATGTGCGCCATGAATTTACCTCGGATGACGCGCCCTTCTTCACCCCGGGCTCCGAGGGCGCTTATTTGCACCCCAAGGTACTGAATGAGGGCAGTGAGCCGGTGGTGCTCAAGCATTTCGTCAATGCGTTTCGCGAGACCAACCTGCGCGCACTGCTGGAACAACGCAGCATCACGGAGTTGGTGGTAGTCGGCAGCATGAGCCATATGTGCATTGATGCGGTGGTGCGAGCGGCGGCGGACCTGGGCTACAAGGTCACACTGATCCATGACGCCTGCGCCACGCGGGACCTGGAATTCAATGGCAAGGTGATCCCGGCGGCGCACGTGCATGACACCTACATGGCATCGTTGGCGTTTGGTTATGCCGGCGTGGTGTCGGCACAGGAGTATTTGCAGGCACAAGCGGCGGCCGCGTAACCGCCACTCGTGTGGAGGGCGTCAGCGCGTGGCGATGATGAACAGGCGCGGAAATGGCAGCAACACGGTGCCATCGTCCAGGGCTGGGTAAGCCTGGGTAATTCGCGCCTGATATTCACGTAGGAAGGCGGCCTTTTCTTCGTCGGTCAACGGCGCCAGAAACGGCCGCAACGCCGAGGCCTTGAACCACTCCACCACAGCCGCGTGGTCGGCCAATGGATGCAGGTACGTGGTGCGCCAGACGTCCACGGTGCTGTGTTTGCTCAGCAACTCGTAATAGTAGTTCGCGCTGTGCCGCTCATTGTGTTTGACCGTACCGATCCTGGCCGCCCATGGGCCGTCGGCAGCCACCTCGCGGGCCAGCCGGTGGGCAGGTTCGTCGAGGTTGTCCGGTGTCTGCACGGCCAGCGTGCCGCCGGGCGTCAGTTGGTTGACCAGATGTGGATAGAGCGTGGCGTGGTCCGGCAGCCACTGCAGGGAGGCGTTGGCCAGAATCACATCGAAAGCCTGTGCAGGGCGCCAGGCACCGATATCCGCCAGTTCGAAGCTTAACGCCGGCAGCCGTCTGCGGGCATCGACCAGCATGTCATCGGAGCTGTCCATGCCCGTGACGTGCGCCTGCGGGAAGCGCTCGGCGAGTACTTCGGTGGAATTGCCGGGGCCGCAGCCCAGGTCGACGGCATTGCGCACCTCAGTATTCGGAATGGCCGCGACCAGGTCACGGACAGGACGAGTGCGCTGCTGTTCGAACATCGTGTACTGCTTGGCTGACCAGGTCATCACGGCTTTCCTTCTTTTTGAGGTTGGCTACAGCCTAATTCTTGTGAGCCATGAGAACAAATGCCAGGATTGGCTACCTCCCATACCTCAAAAGTATTCCTATGCTGGAGCTTCGCCAACTCAGAGCTTTCGTGGCCATTGCCGAAGAAGGCTACATCACCCGCGCGGCGCAACGCCTGGGCATGCAGCAGCCACCGTTGACGCGCTTGCTGCAAAGCCTTGAAGCCGAATTGGACGTGGTGCTGATGGAACGCCTGCCACGCGGCGTGCGGCCGACCCCGGCCGGGTTGGCCCTGCTGGATGAAGCACGCGAGGTGCTGGCGCGCGTCGACGGTGTCGCCGATGTCGTGCGTCGCGCCGCTCGGGGAGAACGCGGGCGCCTGGCCATCGGCTTTACCAGCTCAGCGGCCTTGCACCCGTTTGTACCGAGTGTATTGCGGCTGTTTCGGGAAACCTTCGTGGGAGTCTCGGTCGTACTGGAGGAAGCCGGAACCGGCGAACTGCTGGACGCGCTGGCGCATGAGAAACTCGACGCGGCGTTTATCCGCTCACCGCTCAGCGGCACGCAATCATTGCAGGACGAGCCGATCCTGGTGGAGCCGATGTTGCTGGCGCTGCCGACCGATCATCCGTTGGCGATCGACTTTGACATCCCCCTGCCCTTGTCTGCGCTGGCCACCGAGTCTTTCGTGCTCTATCGCCGTCGTGTCGGACTGGGGTTGTATGACGCAATCCTGGTGGCCTGCCGTGAAGCGGGGTTCAGCCCGCAGGTGGTCCAGGAAGCCCCGCGCATGACCGCCACGTTGAGCCTGGTGGCTGCGGGCCTTGGGGTGTCCATCGTGCCGGCCTCGATGCAGCGGCTGCGCGGGGATGGCATCGTCTACCGGGAGTTGAGCGATTGCCGCAGCCTGGTGGCGCCCTTGCATCTGGCGACGCGGGTGGGTGATGGCTCGGCAGTGCTGCAACGCTTCAAGGAAATGGTGGTGCGAGCGGCCTCGACAGACGCCTGACAAACGGCAATAAAAAACCCCCGAGGCTTGCGCCGTCGGGGGTTTTGCTCGTTCCGGTGGTTAAACCTTAGAACGGGATATCATCGTCAAAGCTGTCGAAATCCGGCGCAGGCTGCGGCGCGGCCTGTTGTGGCGCTGGACGCGACTCACGCTGTGGCTGCTGGCTTGGCTGCGGACGCGACTGTTGTGGACGCGGTGCCGAGTTGGACATGCCGCCCTGGCCCTGTTGGTCGCCCTGTGGACGGCCGCCCAGCAGTTGCATGGTGCCTTGCATGTCGACCACGATTTCGGTGGTGTAACGCTTGATGCCGTCTTTTTCCCACTCGCGGGTCTGCAGCTTGCCTTCGATGTAGACCTGCGAACCTTTGCGCAGGTACTCACCGGCGATCTCGGCGACCTTGCCGAACATCGATACGCGGTGCCATTCGGTTTTCTCGACCTTCTGGCCGGTCTGCTTGTCGGTCCACTGTTCGCTGGTCGCCAGACTCAGGTTGGTCACGGCGTTACCGTTAGGCAAGTAGCGAACTTCGGGATCCTGGCCGCATGTACCGACCAATATGACTTTGTTAACCCCACGGGCCATAACGTTCTCCTAGGCTGGGCGCGCTGTCGGCACTGGGTTGACCAGTTGCTCGAGCGTCGCGCGATCCAATAATTCGGTGTCCAGTTTGATGTAAATGGCCGCCTCTTCAGCGACCACGACTGCATCTGTTACCCCTACGACGGCCTTCAGGCGCTCTACCAGACCGCTTTCACGGATCGCCTCTGGCGACAGCGGCAAACGCAGACTTGTGACGTAGGGAGGTTCGCGCATGGTAACAGCAAAGGCCAGCCAAAGTGCAGCCAGCCCGGCGCATCCGAGGAACACAACCGACAAACCGCCATGCTGGAACATCCAGCCGCCCATGATGCCGCCCAGTGCGGAACCCAGGAACTGGCTGGTGGAATACACCCCCATCGCAGTGCCCTTGCCCCCGGCCGGTGAAACTTTACTGATCAGCGACGGCAGCGAGGCCTCCAGCAGGTTGAACGCGGTGAAGAACACCACCGTGCCGATTACCAGCGCCCGCAGGTTGTCGCCGAACTGCCAGAAGAATAGCTCAGTGAGCATCAGCGTCGTGACGGCGCCGAGCAAAACTCGTTTCATTTTGCGTTTCTTCTCGCCGTAGATGATGAACGGGATCATTGCGAAGAACGAAACCAGCAGCGCTGTCAGGTAGACCCACCAGTGCTGCTCCTTGGGCAGACCGGCTTTTTCCACCAATGCGAGAGGCAAGGCGACGAAGCTGCACATCAGCATCGCGTGCAATACGAAGATACCTAAATCCAGGCGCAACAGGTCCGGGTGCTTGAGCGTCGGTAACAACGCCTTGCGCGCGACACCCGATTCACGGTGCTGCAGGGTGCCGGTGGAGCGCGGCACCATAAAGGCCACGATCACGATACCGAACAACGCCATACCGCCAGTGGCCAGGAACAGCCCGTGCAAACCGAAGGCACGCGTCAGCAAGGGGCCGACCACCATCGCCACGGCGAAGGACAGACCGATGGTCATACCGATCATGGCCATGGCCTTGGTGCGATGTTGTTCGCGGGTCAGGTCCGACAACAGCGCCATGACAGCGGCGGAAATTGCACCGGCGCCTTGCAGGATTCGTCCGGCGATCACGCCCCAGATCGAATCGGACTGGGCCGCGAGCACACTGCCGAGGGCGAACACGATCAGCCCCAGGTAAATCACCGGGCGACGGCCGATGCGGTCGGAAATGATCCCGAAAGGAATCTGGAAAATTGCCTGGGTCAGGCCATAGGCGCCAATCGCCAGGCCGATCAATGCGGGGGTCGCGCCTGCGAGGTCCATCCCATAGGTCGCCAGCACCGGCAACACCATGAACATGCCAAGCATACGGAAGGCGAACACCAGGGCCAGACCGCTTGCTGCTCGGGTCTCGCCGCTACTCATGCGTTCGCTGTGGGGATCGTGCATGGAAAAACCTCGTGTGAACCGGCGGCGATTCTACCAGTCCCATCGATTGAGAGGGTATATGCGGCGGTTTGCCGCGCAGCTTTCATGTAAGGCTGCAAGCGGCCTTTTGACAGTGTATATTCATCCAGTCTTTAGCCGTATACTCCGGCATTATTTACGCCCGCCGTGCGAGGCCATCTTGGACAAGATCCTGATTCGTGGGGCTAGAACCCACAACCTGAAGAACATCGACCTGACCCTGCCCCGGGACAAACTGATCGTCATCACCGGCCTGTCCGGCTCCGGCAAATCGTCCCTGGCGTTCGACACGCTGTATGCCGAAGGCCAGCGCCGCTATGTGGAGTCGCTGTCGGCCTACGCCCGCCAGTTCCTGTCGATGATGGAAAAGCCAGACGTCGACACCATTGAAGGCCTGTCGCCAGCGATCTCCATCGAACAGAAGTCGACCTCCCATAACCCACGTTCCACCGTGGGCACCATTACCGAGATCTACGACTACCTGCGCCTGCTCTACGCGCGAGTAGGTATTCCGCGCTGCCCGGACCACGACATTCCGCTGGAGGCCCAGACCGTCAGCCAGATGGTCGACCTGGTGCTGGCGCAGCCGGAAGGCGCCAAGCTGATGCTGCTGGCACCGGTGATTCGCGAGCGCAAGGGTGAACACCTTTCGGTCTTCGAAGAGCTGCGTGCGCAAGGTTTTGTACGCGCGCGCATCAATGGCAAGCTCTATGAGCTGGACGAAGCGCCCAAGCTCGACAAGCAGAAGAAGCACTCGATCGATGTGGTGGTCGACCGCTTCAAAGTGCGCGCCGACCTGCAGCAGCGCCTGGCGGAGTCGTTCGAGACCGCGTTGAAGCTGGCCGACGGCATCGCCCTGGTCGCACCGATGGACGACGAGCCAGGCGAGGAGATCATCTTCTCCGCGCGCTTCGCCTGCCCGATCTGTGGCCACGCCATCAGCGAGTTGGAACCCAAGCTGTTTTCCTTCAACAACCCGGCCGGCGCCTGCCCGACCTGTGATGGCCTGGGCGTGAAGCAATTCTTCGACATCAAGCGCCTGGTGAATGGCGAACTGACACTGGCGGAAGGGGCGATACGCGGCTGGGACAGGCGCAACGTCTATTACTTCCAGATGCTCGGGTCGTTGGCCTCCCACTATAAGTTCAGTCTTGAAGTGCCCTTCAACCAACTGCCGGCCGACCAGCAGAAGGTCATTCTCAACGGCAGTGGTTCGCAGAACGTCGACTTCAAGTACCTGAACGACCGTGGCGACATCGTCAAGCGCTCGCACCCGTTCGAAGGCATCGTGCCGAACCTGGAACGCCGTTACCGCGAGACCGAGTCGGCAAGCGTGCGCGAGGAGCTGGCGAAATTCCTCAGCACCCAGCCGTGCCCGGATTGCCGTGGCACGCGCCTGCGCCGTGAGGCCCGGCATGTTTGGGTCGGCGAGAAGACCCTGCCGGCGGTGACCAACCTGCCAATCGGCGATGCCTGTGAATACTTTGGCGTACTGAAGCTGACCGGACGCCGCGGGGAAATTGCCGACAAGATCCTCAAGGAAATCCGCGAGCGCCTGCAGTTCCTGGTTAACGTGGGCCTGGACTACCTGTCGCTGGATCGCAGCGCCGATACCTTGTCCGGCGGTGAGGCCCAGCGGATTCGACTGGCCAGCCAGATCGGTGCAGGCCTCGTGGGCGTGCTGTATATCCTTGATGAACCGTCGATTGGCCTGCATCAGCGCGACAACGACCGCCTCCTGGGTACGCTGAAACACCTGCGGGATATCGGCAACACGGTGATCGTGGTCGAGCACGATGAAGACGCGATCCGCCTGGCGGATTATGTCGTCGACATTGGCCCGGGTGCGGGTGTGCATGGCGGACATATCGTCGCGGAAGGCACACCTGCCGAAGTCATGGCCCACCCGGACTCGCTGACCGGCAAATACTTGTCTGGCCGCGTGAAGATTGAAGTGCCGGCCAAGCGCACTCCGCGCAACAAGAAGCTCGCGCTGCACCTCAAGGGAGCGCGTGGCAACAACCTGCGCAACGTGGACCTGGAAATCCCCTTGGGCCTGCTGACCTGCGTGACCGGCGTGTCCGGCTCGGGCAAGTCGACGCTGATCAACAACACGCTGTTCCCGCTGAGTGCCACCGCCCTGAATGGCGCAACTACGCTGGAAGCTGCGGCGCACGACAGCATCAAGGGCCTGGAACACCTGGACAAGGTGGTCGATATCGACCAGAGCCCGATTGGCCGTACACCGCGCTCCAATCCGGCAACCTATACCGGACTGTTCACGCCGATTCGCGAGCTGTTCGCCGGTGTACCGGAGTCCCGCTCGCGGGGCTACGGGCCGGGCCGGTTCTCGTTCAACGTCAAGGGTGGGCGCTGCGAGGCCTGCCAGGGCGATGGCTTGATCAAGGTCGAGATGCACTTCCTGCCGGACATCTACGTGCCATGCGATGTGTGCAAGAGCAAGCGCTATAACCGCGAAACCCTGGAGATCAAATACAAGGGCAAGAGCATCCACGAAACCCTCGAGATGACCATCGAGGAAGCCCGGGTGTTCTTCGACGCCGTCCCGGCGTTGGCGCGCAAGCTGCAGACACTGATGGATGTGGGCCTGTCGTATATCAAGCTGGGGCAATCGGCGACCACCCTGTCCGGCGGTGAAGCGCAGCGGGTGAAGTTGTCGCGCGAGCTGTCCAAGCGCGATACAGGCAAGACCTTGTATATCCTCGATGAGCCAACCACCGGCCTGCACTTCGCGGATATCCAGCAACTGCTGGACGTGCTGCACCGCCTGCGGGACCACGGCAACACCGTGGTAGTGATCGAGCACAACCTGGATGTGATCAAGACCGCCGACTGGCTGGTAGACCTGGGGCCGGAAGGCGGCTCCAAGGGCGGCCAGATCATTGCAGTGGGGACGCCGGAGCAGGTCTCCGAGATGCCACAGTCCCACACCGGTTACTACTTGAAACCGCTGCTGGCGCGCGATCGGGCCTGACCTTCCCGGGCCCAATAAAAAGCCCCTGTCACTTCAAGATGACAGGGGCTTTTTTGTAGCCGGAAATCAGAACTGCGATTGCAGGTAGTTCTCCAGGCCGATCAGCTTGATCAGGCCCAGCTGTTTTTCCAGCCAGTAGGTGTGATCTTCTTCGGTATCGTTCAACTGCACCCGCAGGATTTCCCGGGTGACGTAGTCGTTGTGCTGCTCGCAAAGCTCGATGCCTTTGCAGAGGGCGGCACGGACCTTGTACTCGAGGCGAAGATCGGCAGCGAGCATGTCAGGCACCGTGGTGCCCACATCCAGATCGTCGGGCCGCATACGTGGCGTGCCTTCGAGCATCAGGATACGGCGCATCAGAGCGTCGGCGTGCTGTGCCTCTTCTTCCATTTCGTGGTTGATACGCTCGTAGAGCTCGGTAAAGCCCCAGTCTTCGTACATACGCGAGTGGATGAAATATTGGTCACGAGCTGCCAGTTCGCCCGTCAGCAACGTGTTGAGGTAATCGATTACGTCGGGGTGACCTTGCATCGCCCTACATCTCCCTGCTTGAAAGCCTGTAGTTTGAACCATGCTGACCTATAGGTCACGGGATCAACGGCAGAAAAGTGAAGATTTCCGGAGAAAAGTAGCTGAAATAACGCAAAAACCGCCCGAATGAGGGCGGTTCTGCTTATCGTTTAGAGTTAGTTAAGCGATACACCCAGTGCCTTTGCGATTGCTTCTCCATAAGCAGGGTCTGCCTTGTAGAAGTGCTGCAATTGACGCTGAACCACATCACTGGAAACCCCGGACATTGCACCGGCGATGTTACTGGTGAGCAATGCTTTCTGCTCATCATTCATCAGGCGGAACAGCGCACCTGCATGGCTGTAGTAATCGGTGTCTTCGCGGTGATCGTAGCGATCCGCGGCACCACTCAGCGCCAGAGCAGGCTCAGCGTACTGCGGCGCTTGCTTCGGTGCGTCACTGTAGCTGTTGGGCTCATAGTTGGGCGCCGCACCACCGTTGCTGCCGAATGCCATCGAGCCGTCACGCTGGTAGCTATTTACCGGGCTACGCGGGGCATTCACCGGCAGTTGCTGGTGATTCGTGCCGACGCGGTAGCGGTGGGCATCTGCGTACGCGAACACACGCCCCTGCAGCATGCGGTCTGGCGACAAGCCAACACCTGGCACCATGTTGCTCGGACCGAACGCAGCTTGTTCCACTTCGGCGAAATAGTTCTGCGGATTGCGATTGAGCTCCAACTCACCCACTTCGATCAGCGGAAACTCTTTCTGCGACCAGGTCTTGGTTACGTCGAAAGGGTTCTCATAGTGAGCGTTTGCCTGGGCTTCAGTCATGATCTGGATGCAGACGCGCCATTTCGGGAAATCACCGCGCTCGATTGCACCGAACAAGTCGCGCTGGGCGTAATCAGGATCGGTACCGGCCAGGCGTGCAGCCTCGGCAGGCGCCAGGTTCTTGATGCCTTGCTTGGTCTTGTAGTGCCACTTCACCCAGTGACGCTCGCCCTTGGCGTTGATCAGGCTGTAGGTATGGCTGCCGAAGCCGTGCATGTGACGGTAGCCATCGGGGATGCCACGGTCCGAAAACAGGATGGTGACCTGGTGCAGCGCCTCAGGGGAGTGCGACCAGAAGTCCCACATCATCTGCGCGCTTTTCAAGTTGCTTTGCGGCAGACGTTTCTGGGTGTGGATGAAGTCAGGGAACTTCAATGGATCACGAATGAAGAATACCGGCGTGTTGTTACCCACGATGTCCCAGTTGCCTTCTTCGGTGTAGAACTTCAGGGCGAAACCACGCGGATCGCGCTCGGTGTCAGCCGAACCACGCTCGCCGCCTACCGTGGAAAACCGCAGGAAGGTTGGGGTTTGCTTGCCAATAGACTCGAACAGTTTGGCACTGGTGTATTGAGTAATGTCTTTTGTCACGGTGAATGTACCGTAAGCACCCGAGCCTTTGGCGTGTACGCGACGCTCAGGGATGTTCTCACGGTTGAAATGGGCAAGCTTCTCGATCAGGTGAAAGTCGTCAAGAAGCAGCGGGCCACGAGGGCCGGCGGAACGGGAATTCTGGTTATCCGCAACGGGCGCGCCACTGGCAGTAGTAAGGATTTTGTTCTGGCTCATGCTCAATTTTCCTCAGGTCGGACTTGGAACTGCCGGCTATCGGCTTGGAGGAAGTATCGATCATCAACATGACGTCTACAAATTCATTAAATTGCAGACATCAATAGAGAAAAACTACCGACAATCCCTTCATTCATAGTGCCAATCTTGACCTGACGAAAGCTTGTACACGTGGCGCTTTTATTACGCGCACAAAAAACCGGGCACTAGGCCCGGTTCTTCGTTACAGCTTGTCGTCTTACTCGGCGCTTACAGCTTCGCCAGCAGTAGCACGATCAACCAACTCGACGTACGCCATAGGCGCGTTGTCGCCAGCGCGGAAACCGCACTTGAGGATGCGCAGGTAGCCACCCTCACGGGTAGCGTAACGCTTGCCCAGGTCGTTGAAGAGCTTACCAACGATAGCTTTCGAACGAGTACGGTCGAAAGCCAGACGGCGGTTAGCCAGGCTGTCTGTCTTGGCCAAAGTAATCAGCGGCTCAGCAACGCGACGCAGTTCTTTAGCTTTCGGCAGTGTAGTTTTGATCAGCTCGTGCTCGAACAGCGACACCGCCATGTTTTGGAACATGGCCTTGCGGTGCGAGCTGGTACGGCTCAGGTGACGACCACTTTTACGATGACGCATGGTTCATTCCTTACCAAACTCACGTTCGGTGATTACGACGATCAGGCAGTCGCCTTGTCGTCCTTCTTAAGACTTGCAGGCGGCCAGTTGTCGAGGCGCATGCCGAGGGACAGACCGCGGGAGGCCAGAACGTCCTTGATTTCAGTCAAGGATTTCTTGCCCAGGTTCGGAGTCTTCAACAGTTCTACTTCGGTACGCTGAATCAGGTCGCCGATGTAGTAAATGTTTTCCGCCTTAAGGCAGTTAGCCGAACGTACAGTCAGTTCCAGATCGTCAACCGGGCGAAGCAGGATCGGATCGATCTCGTCTTCCTGCTCGATTACCACTGGTTCGCTGTCACCTTTGAGGTCGACGAACGCAGCCAACTGCTGTTGCAGAATGGTTGCAGCGCGGCGGATAGCCTCTTCAGGATCCAGAGTACCGTTGGTTTCCAGATCAATAACCAGCTTGTCCAGGTTAGTACGCTGCTCGACACGGGCGTTTTCCACCACGTATGCGATACGGCGAACCGGGCTGAACGAAGAGTCAAGCTGCAAGCGACCAATGCTGCGGCTTTCGTCTTCATCGCTCTGACGCGAGTCGGCCGGTTCATAACCACGACCACGAGCTACGGTGAGCTTCATGTTCAGGGCGCCGTTAGACGCCAGGTTAGCGATTACGTGATCGGGGTTAACGATCTCGACATCATGATCCAGCTGAATATCGGCAGCGGTAACCACCCCCGAACCCTTCTTCGACAAGGTCAGCGTAACTTCGTCACGGCCGTGCAGCTTGATAGCCAGACCTTTAAGGTTCAACAGGATTTCAATTACGTCTTCCTGTACACCTTCGATGGCGCTGTACTCGTGGAGCACACCGTCAATCTCGGCCTCGACTACTGCACAGCCGGGCATTGAGGACAACAGGATGCGGCGCAGCGCGTTGCCCAGGGTGTGGCCAAAACCACGCTCGAGAGGCTCGAGAGTGATCTTGGCGCGGGTTGGACTGACAACCTGCACATCAATGTGGCGGGGTGTCAGGAACTCATTTACCGAAATCTGCATGGATGCACCTATTTTCTAGCCCTTACTTGGAGTAGAGCTCGACAATCAGGCTTTCGTTGATGTCGGCGGACAGATCACTGCGAGCAGGAACGTTCTTGAAAACGCCCGACTTCTTCTCAGTGTCTACTTCTACCCATTCTACGCGGCCACGTTGGGCACACAGATCGAGAGCTTGGACAATGCGAAGTTGGTTTTTTGCTTTCTCGCGAACTGCGACCACGTCACCAGCACGAACCTGGTAGGACGGAACGTTTACGGTCTGACCGTTAACGCTGATCGACTTGTGCGATACCAGCTGACGGGATTCGGCACGAGTCGAACCAAAGCCCATACGGTATACAACGTTGTCCAGACGGCATTCGAGCAGTTGCAGCAGGTTTTCACCGGTTGCACCTTTCTTGCCAGCAGCTTCTTTGTAGTAGCCGCTGAACTGACGCTCGAGAACGCCGTAGATACGACGGACCTTCTGCTTTTCACGCAGTTGGGTGCCGTAATCGGACTGGCGACCGCGGCGTTGGCCGTGGATACCAGGTGCTGCTTCAATGTTGCACTTCGATTCGATCGCGCGCACGCCGCTCTTCAGGAAGAGATCGGTGCCTTCGCGACGAGCGAGTTTGCATTTTGGACCAATGTAACGAGCCATTCTTTACAATCTCCTGGATTACACGCGGCGCTTCTTCGGCGGACGGCACCCGTTGTGCGGGATTGGCGTCACGTCGGTGATGCTGGCGATCTTATAGCCACAGCCGTTCAAAGCACGGACAGCAGACTCACGACCTGGACCTGGACCTTTGACGTTAACGTCGAGGTTTTTCAGGCCGTATTCCAGCGCAGCTTGACCAGCACGTTCAGCAGCTACTTGAGCAGCAAACGGGGTGGACTTGCGGGAACCGCGGAAACCCGAACCACCGGAGGTAGCCCAAGAAAGCGCGTTACCTTGACGGTCGGTGATGGTCACGATGGTGTTGTTAAAAGAAGCATGGATGTGGGCGATGCCATCAACCACTGTCTTTTTAACTTTTTTACGAGGACGAGCAGCAGGTTTTGCCATGATAATTTTCCTGTCGATTCGCTGGGGCGATTACTTGCGGATCGGCTTACGCGGACCTTTACGGGTACGCGCGTTAGTCTTGGTACGCTGACCGCGTACTGGAAGACCACGACGATGACGCAGACCGCGATAGCAACCGAGGTCCATCAAACGCTTGATTTTCATGTTGATTTCGCGACGCAGGTCACCTTCAGTGGTGAACTTCGCCACTTCGCCACGCAGCTGTTCAATCTGCTCGTCGCTCAGATCCTTGATCTTAGCGGCTGGGTTTACCCCAGCAACTGCGCAAATTTTCTGCGCAGTAGTGCGACCAACACCATAGATGTAGGTCAGCGAGATAACAGTGTGCTTGTTATCTGGAATGTTAACGCCTGCAATACGGGCCATTCAGTGGGACTCCAATTGACAGCTACCTACGCCCCGGAAGCCAAGAAATAGGGCGCGAGATAATATCGCTGTAATAACAAATAATCAACCCGGCAGCGCACTAGCTGCCGGGCTTCAAGCGGATCACACTCAGCCTTGGCGCTGTTTGTGACGCGGTTCCGCGCTGCAAATTACTCGAACAACACCTTCGCGGCGAATAATCTTGCAGTTACGGCACAGCTTTTTCACCGATGCACGAACTTTCATCACCAACTCCTCGAACCTTATGGGGTACTCAGCGCAACATGCCGCTGCCGTAGCCCTTCAGGTTGGCTTTCTTCATCAGGGATTCGTACTGGTGCGAAACGAGGTGCGATTGTACTTGGGACATGAAGTCCATCACAACCACGACCACGATCAGCAACGAGGTCCCGCCAAGGTAGAACGGAACGTTTGCTGCAACCACCAGGAACTGGGGCAACAAGCACACGGCCGTCATATATAGAGCACCGAACAGGGTCAAACGAGTCAGAACGCCATCAATGTAGCGTGCAGACTGCTCACCTGGACGAATACCCGGAATAAAGGCACCGGACTTCTTCAGGTTTTCCGCTACGTCTTTCGGATTGAACATCAACGCCGTATAGAAGAAGCAGAAGAAAATAATCCCTGCACTAAACAGCAGAATATTCAACGGCTGACCAGGAGCGATCGACTGAGAGAGGTCCTGCAGCCAGCCCATATTTTCAGACTGACCAAACCAGGTACCCAACGAAGCCGGAAACAGCAAAATGCTGCTCGCGAAAATTGCCGGAATAACACCGGCCATATTCACTTTCAGCGGCAAGTGGCTGGTCTGCGCAGCAAAGACCTTACGGCCCTGCTGACGCTTGGCGTAGTGAACAGCAATACGACGCTGGCCACGCTCAATGAACACCACAAAACCGATAATCGCTACTGCCAGCAAACCGATGGCAACCAGGGCGAAAATATTGATATCACCCTGACGCGCAGACTCGAAAGACTGCCCGATTGCTCTCGGAAGACCGGCGACGATACCTGCGAAAATCAACATCGAGATACCGTTGCCAACACCACGCTCAGTAATCTGCTCACCCAGCCACATCATGAACATCGCACCAGCCACAAAAGTGGATACCGCGACGAAATGGAAGCCAAAGTCACCAGTGAACGCAACACCCTGCCCGGCCAGGCCAACGGACATGCCGATAGCTTGAACCAGGGCGAGGATGACAGTGCCGTAGCGGGTGTACTGGCTAATCTTGCGACGGCCAGCTTCACCTTCCTTCTTCAACTGCTCCAGCTGCGGGCTGACGGCGGTCATCAGTTGCATGATGATCGATGCCGAAATGTACGGCATGATCCCCAGTGCAAAGATGCTCATCCGTTCCAGCGCGCCGCCGGAAAACATGTTGAACAAGCTAAGAATGGTCCCCTCATTCTGTCGAAACAGGTCTGCGAGTCGGTCCGGGTTGATACCTGGAACCGGGATGTGTGCGCCTATTCGGTAGACGATAATCGCCAGGAACAGAAAACGCAGACGAGCCCAAAGTTCAGACATACCGCCTTTGCCGAGCGCTGAGAGAGCACCTTGCTTAGCCATTTATTCCTCGAACTTGCCGCCAGCTGCTTCGATAGCCGAACGCGCACCTTTGGTGGCGCCGATTCCCTTGCCGATAGTGACAGCGCGAGTCACTTCACCGGACAGCATGATTTTCACACGCTGTACGTTGACGTTGATCACGTTGGCATCTTTCAGGGTCTGCACAGTAACGATGTCGCCTTCCACTTTGGCCAGCTCGGACAGACGCACTTCTGCGCGATCCATGGCTTTCAGGGAAACGAAACCGAACTTAGGCAGGCGACGATGCAGCGGCTGTTGACCGCCTTCAAAGCCTGGAGCAATGGTGCCACCGGAGCGGGAGGTTTGACCTTTGTGGCCACGGCCACCAGTCTTACCCAAACCGCTACCGATACCACGGCCCGGACGATGCTTTTCGCGACGGGAACCCGGCGCTGGACTCAGATCATTGAGTTTCATCGATTAACCCTCTACACGCAGCATGTAGTAAGCCTTGTTGATCATCCCGCGATTCTCGGGAGTATCCTGGACTTCTACAGTGTGACCGATGCGACGCAGACCCAGACCTTTAACGCACAGTTTGTGGTTAGGGATGCGGCCGGTCATGCTTTTGATCAGCGTTACTTTAACGGTAGCCATGATCAGAAGATCTCCTGGACGCTTTTGCCACGCTTGGCGGCAATGGATTCAGGGGATTGCATAGCTTTCAAACCTTTGAAAGTGGCGTGAACCACGTTTACCGGGTTAGTCGAGCCGTAGCACTTGGCCAGAACGTTCTGAACGCCAGCAACTTCGAGGACAGCACGCATAGCGCCGCCAGCGATGATACCGGTACCTTCAGAAGCAGGCTGCATGTACACCTTCGAAGCGCCATGAGCGGACTTCATTGCGTACTGCAGCGTGGTGCCGTTCAGATCAACTTGGATCATGTTGCGACGAGCAGCTTCCATTGCCTTCTGGATCGCAGCAGGCACTTCACGCGACTTGCCACGGCCGAAGCCAACGCGCCCTTTACCATCACCCACCACGGTCAACGCGGTGAAAGTGAAGATACGGCCGCCTTTAACGGTTTTGGCTACGCGGTTAACTTGAACCAGCTTCTCAATGTAGCCTTCGTCGCGCTTTTGGTCGTTATTTGACATAACTTAGAACTCCAGCCCAGCTTCACGAGCAGCATCAGCCAGCGCTTTAACGCGGCCGTGGTACTTGAAGCCAGAGCGGTCGAAAGCCACTTGCGAGACGCCAGCGGCCTTAGCACGCGTAGCGACCAGCTGGCCAACCTTTGTGGCCGCGTCGATGTTGCCAGTGGCACCATCACGCAGTTCTTTATCCAAAGTCGAGGCGCTTGCCAGGACTTTGTTGCCGTCGGCCGAGATGACCTGGGCGTAGATGTGCTGCGACGAGCGGAACACGCAGAGACGCACGACTTCGAGTTCGTGCATTTTCAGGCGTGCTTTGCGAGCGCGACGCAGTCGAGTAACTTTTTTGTCGGTCATTTGCTATGCCCTACTTCTTCTTGGCTTCTTTACGACGGACGACTTCGTCCGCGTAGCGCACACCTTTGCCTTTGTACGGCTCTGGTGGACGGAAGTCGCGGATCTCAGCAGCCACTTGACCTACCAGCTGCTTATCGATGCCCTTGATCAGGATATCGGTCTGGCTAGGAGTCTCAGCGGTGATGCCTTCCGGCAGTTCGTAATCCACTGGGTGCGAGAAGCCAAGGGCCAGGTTCAAAACCGTGCCTTTTGCTTGCGCTTTGTAACCAACACCGACCAGCTGGAGCTTACGCTCGAAGCCTTGGCTTACGCCTTGGACCATGTTGTTTACCAACGCACGCGTGGTACCGGCCATTGCGCGAGTTTGTTGATCGCCATTGCGAGCAGCGAAACGCAGCTCACCAGCTTCTTCAACGATCTCAACGGACGAATGGATGTTCAGTTCAAGAGTACCCTTGGCACCCTTCACCGAAAGCTGTTGGCCTGCGAATTTGACTTCGACACCGGCTGGCAGCTTAACGGGGTTCTTAGCGACGCGAGACATGCTTATCCCCCCTTAGAACACAGTGCAAAGAACTTCGCCGCCGACACCGGCAGCGCGCGCAGCACGATCCGTCATCACACCTTTGTTGGTGGAGACGATAGACACGCCAAGACCGCCACGAACTTTCGGCAGATCCTCAGCGGACTTGTACTGACGCAGGCCTGGACGGCTAACGCGCTTCACTTCCTCGATGACCGAACGGCCTTCGAAGTACTTCAGCTCGATGGACAGCAGTGGCTTGGTTTCGCTGCTGATCTGATAACCCGCAATGTAGCCTTCGTCTTTCAGGACTTTGGCAACAGCTACCTTCAACTTGGAAGATGGCATGCTTACGACGGACTTTTCAGCCATCTGGGCATTACGGATACGAGTTAGCATGTCCGCTAACGGGTCCTGCATACTCATGGGCTAGACGCTCCTAATACAAAAAAATTAGCCTTGCGGCTACATATGTCGCCGAGAATCTCCGAGCATAGAAAACACGGGCTCAGGCGAGCCGGGTATTCTAGACACACTCCGGAAATGAAACAAGCCCCAAAAGGGGCTTGTTCCAGATTCAAGGTCACCGGTGGTCAGTATCTTGCGATACCTCCCACCTGGACGCTGAAAGTACTTACCAGCTGGCTTTAACCAGACCTGGTACGTCACCACGCATTGCCGCTTCACGCAGTTTGTTACGGCCGAGGCCGAACTTGCGGTAAACGCCGTGTGGACGACCGGTCAGGCGGCAGCGGTTACGCATGCGCGAAGCGCTTGCGTCACGTGGCTGCTTCTGCAGAGCAACTGTAGCTTCCCAACGCGCTTCTGGACTTGCGTTCAGATCAACGATGATCGCTTTCAGTGCTGCACGCTTCTTGGCGTACTTGGCAACCGTGAGCTGACGCTTCAGCTCGCGGTTTTTCATGCTCATCTTGGCCATGGTCCTACTCCAATCAGTTGCGGAACGGGAATTTGAATGCACGCAGCAGAGCGCGGCCTTCATCATCGTTCTTGGCAGTGGTGGTCAGGGTGATGTCCAGACCGCGGAGAGCATCGATCTTGTCGTAGTCGATTTCCGGGAAGATGATCTGCTCTTTCACGCCCATGCTGTAGTTACCACGACCATCGAAGGACTTGGCATTCAGGCCGCGGAAGTCGCGAACCCGAGGCAGGGAGATCGACAGCAGACGATCCAGGAATTCGTACATACGCTCACGGCGCAGGGTCACTTTGACGCCGATCGGCCAACCTTCACGGACTTTAAAGCCAGCGATGGATTTCCGAGCGTAAGTCACAACGACCTTTTGACCGGTGATCTTTTCCAGGTCAGCAACAGCGTGCTCGATGACTTTTTTGTCGCCGATCGCTTCGCCCAGACCCATGTTCAGGGTGATTTTGGTAACGCGCGGAACTTCCATCACGTTCCCGAGCTTAAGTTCTTCCTTAAGCTTGGGGGCGATTTCCTTCCGGTAAATCTCTTGTAGTCGTGCCATGGTCTTATCTACCTAGCAGTGTTCAAGCATCAACCGCTTTTTGGGTCGACTTGAAGACACGAATTTTCTTACCGTCTTCTACTTTGAAACCAACACGATCAGCCTTGTTGGTTTCGCCGTTGAAGATGGCGACGTTAGAAGCGTGCAGTGGCGCTTCTTTCTCGACGATACCGCCCTGTACGCCCGACATCGGGTTAGGCTTGGTATGACGCTTGACCAGGTTCAGACCACCAACGACCAGACGGTCGTCAGCGAGAACCTTCAGCACCTTACCGCGCTTACCTTTGTCTTTGCCGGCGATCACGATGATCTCGTCGTCACGACGAATCTTTTGCATGTCGGATCTCCTTACAGCACTTCTGGGGCGAGCGAGACGATCTTCATGAACTTCTCAGTACGAAGTTCACGGGTCACTGGCCCAAAGATACGGGTGCCGATCGGCTCTTGCTTGTTGTTCAGAAGAACAGCAGCGTTGCCATCAAAGCGGATAATGGAGCCATCTGCACGGCGTACGCCGTGACGAGTGCGGACTACAACAGCAGTCATCACTTGGCCTTTTTTCACCTTACCGCGAGGAATTGCTTCCTTAACGGTAACTTTGATGATGTCACCGATACCAGCGTAACGACGATGGGAGCCACCCAGCACCTTGATGCACATAACACGGCGAGCGCCGCTGTTATCGGCCACATCGAGCATGGATTGAGTCTGAATCATATAATTTCTCCGACCCCTAGTCCTTAGACTTCCACAGCGCGTTCGAGAACATCAACCAGTGCCCAAGACTTGGTCTTGGCCAGCGGACGAGTTTCACGAATAGTGACTTTGTCGCCGATGTGGCACTGATTGGTTTCGTCGTGCGCGTGCAGCTTAGTCGAACGCTTAACATATTTACCGTAGATCGGGTGCTTAACGCGACGCTCGATCAAAACGGTGATGGTTTTGTCCATCTTGTCGCTGACAACACGGCCAGTCAGCGTACGGACAGTCTTTTCGGCTTCAGCCATGATCACTTACCTGCCTGCTGGTTGAGCACAGTCTTCACGCGAGCGATGTCACGCTTAACTTGCGAGAGCAGATGAGACTGCCCCAACTGGCCAGTTGCTTTCTGCATACGCAGATTGAACTGGTCGCGCAGCAGGCCGAGCAGTTGCTCGTTCAGCTGCTGTGCGGATTTTTCACGAAGTTCATTCGCTTTCATCACATCACCGTCCGTTTAACAAAGGAGGTGGCGAGCGGCAGCTTTGCAGCAGCCAGGGCGAAAGCCTCACGCGCCAGCTCTTCAGAAACACCCTCGATTTCATACAGGACTTTGCCTGGCTGAATCTGGGCTACCCAGTATTCCACGTTACCCTTACCTTTACCCATCCGAACCTCGAGAGGTTTTTTGGAGATCGGCTTGTCCGGGAATACACGGATCCAGATCTTGCCGCCACGTTTTACGTGACGGGTCAGAGCACGACGCGCTGACTCGATCTGACGAGCGGTGAGACGACCACGAGCTACAGACTTCAGCGCGAACTCGCCGAAGCTGACTTTGCTACCGCGCTGAGCCAGACCACGGTTGTGGCCTGTCATCTGCTTGCGGAACTTCGTACGCTTAGGTTGCAACATTTGGCGTACCCCTTACTTAGCAGCTTTTTTACGAGGCGCTGGTGCTTGTGGTTTCAGTTCTTCTTGGCGACCACCAATTACTTCGCCTTTGAAGATCCAAACCTTTACACCGATCACACCGTAAGTGGTGTGAGCTTCGTAGTTGGCATAGTCGATGTCGGCACGCAGGGTGTGCAGTGGCACACGACCTTCGCGATACCATTCAGTACGTGCGATTTCAGCACCGCCGAGACGACCGCTCACTTGGATTTTGATGCCTTTGGCACCAATGCGCATGGCGTTCTGTACGGCGCGCTTCATAGCGCGACGGAACATTACGCGACGCTCCAGCTGCTGAGCTACGCTCTGCGCAACCAGCATACCGTCGAGCTCCGGCTTGCGGATCTCTTCGATATTGATGTGCACAGGCACACCCATTTGCTTGGTCAGGTCCTGACGCAGTTTCTCAACATCTTCACCTTTCTTCCCGATAACGATACCTGGACGAGCGGTGTGGATGGTGATACGTGCAGTTTGGGCCGGACGATGGATATCGATACGGCTTACGGACGCGCTTTTTAGTTTGTCTTGGAGATACTCACGCACCTTCAGATCAGCGAACAAGTAGTCCGCATAAGTCCGACCGTCTGCGTACCAGACGGAGGTGTGCTCCTTGACGATTCCCAGGCGAATGCCAATGGGATGTACTTTCTGACCCATCTCTTCGACTCCGTTACTTGTCAGCAACCTTGACAGTGATATGGCAAGACCGCTTGACGATGCGATCAGCACGGCCTTTGGCACGTGGCATGATGCGCTTCAGCGAACGCCCTTCGTTGACGAAAACGGTGCTGACCTTCAGGTCATCAACGTCTGCGCCTTCGTTATGCTCGGCGTTGGCTACGGCCGACTCCAGCACTTTCTTCATGATCTCGGCGGCTTTCTTACTGCTGAAAGCCAACAGGTTGAGCGCTTCGCCCACCTTCTTCCCGCGGATCTGGTCGGCGACCAAGCGGGCTTTCTGGGCGGAGATTCGAGCGCCCGACAACTTAGCGGCTACTTCCATTTCCTTACCCCTTAACGCTTGGCTTTCTTGTCTGCCACGTGCCCACGATAAGTGCGGGTACCGGCAAACTCGCCTAGTTTGTGGCCGACCATGTCTTCGTTAACGAGAACTGGGACGTGTTGACGACCGTTGTGTACTGCGATGGTCAGACCGACCATTTGTGGCAGGATCATCGAACGACGCGACCAGGTCTTAACTGGTTTGCGATCGTTCTTTTCCGCCGCCACTTCGATCTTCTTCAGTAGGTGAAGATCAATAAAAGGACCTTTTTTCAGAGAACGTGGCACTGTCGTATCCCTCTATTTACTTGCGACGACGGACGATCATTTTGTCGGTACGCTTATTACCACGAGTCTTCGCGCCCTTAGTCGGGAAGCCCCATGGCGATACCGGATGACGACCACCAGAGGTACGACCTTCACCACCACCGTGTGGGTGGTCAACCGGGTTCATGGCAACACCACGAACGGTTGGGCGAACGCCACGCCAGCGTTTGGCACCAGCTTTACCCAGCGAACGCAGGCTGTGCTCGGAGTTCGAGACTTCACCCAGGGTCGCGCGGCATTCAGCCAGCACTTTACGCATCTCACCAGAACGCAGACGCAGGGTCACGTAGACACCTTCACGAGCGATCAGCTGAGCCGAAGCACCAGCGGAACGAGCGATTTGCGCGCCTTTACCTGGCTTCAATTCGATGCCGTGTACGGTGCTACCAACTGGAATGTTACGCAGTTGCAGAGCGTTGCCCGGCTTGATCGGTGCCAGGGCACCTGCGATCAGCTGGTCGCCAGCGCTCACGCCTTTAGGGGCGATGATGTAGCGACGCTCGCCATCTGCGTACAGCAGCAGAGCGATGTGAGCAGTACGGTTTGGATCGTATTCGATACGCTCGACAGTGGCAGCGATGCCATCTTTGTCGTTGCGACGGAAGTCGACCAGACGATAATGCTGCTTATGGCCACCACCGATGTGACGAGTGGTAATACGACCATTGTTGTTACGACCACCAGACTTCGATTTCTTCTCGAGCAGCGGTGCGTGAGGAGCGCCTTTATGCAGCTCCTGGTTGACCACCTTGACCACAAAACGGCGGCCAGGGGAAGTCGGTTTGCATTTAACGATTGCCATGATGCACCCCTTCCTTACTCAGCACTGCTGCTGAAATCGAGATCTTGGCCTGGCTGAAGGGAGATAACTGCCTTCTTCCAGTCATTACGCTTGCCCAGACCGCGAGCAGTGCGCTTGCTCTTACCCAGAACATTCAGGGTAGTAACACGCTCTACTTTCACGCTGAACAGGCTTTCGACGGCCTTCTTGATTTCCAGCTTGGTTGCATCGGTTGCAACCTTGAAAACGAACTGGCCTTTCTTGTCAGCCAGAACCGTAGCCTTTTCGGAAACGTGCGGGCCAAGCAGAACTTTAAATACGCGTTCCTGGTTCATCCCAGCAGCTCCTCGAATTTCTTCACGGCCGACACGGTGATCAACACCTTGTCGTATGCGATCAGACTAACTGGATCGGAACCTTGCACGTCACGTACATCAACGTGTGGCAGGTTGCGAGCAGCCAGGTACAGGTTCTGATCAACAGCTTCAGACACGATCAAAACGTCGGTCAGGCTCATGTTGTTCAGCTTGCCCAGCAGATCTTTGGTTTTCGGGCTTTCAACAGCGAAGTCCTGAACCACAACCAGACGATCAGTACGCACGAGTTCAGCAAGGATGGAGCGCAGTGCTGCGCGATACATCTTCTTGTTGAGCTTCTGAGAGTGATCCTGTGGACGAGCTGCGAAAGTGGTACCGCCGCCACGCCAGATTGGGCTACGGATAGTACCGGCACGAGCACGGCCAGTACCTTTCTGACGCCAAGGGCGCTTACCGCCACCACGTACGTCGGAACGGGTCTTTTGCTGCTTGCTACCTTGACGGCCGCCGGCCATGTAGGCCACGACTGCTTGGTGAACCAGCGTCTCGTTGAATTCGCCGCCAAATGTCAGTTCGGAAACTTCGATCGCTTGAGCGTCATTTACATTTAATTGCATGTCAGCTTCCCCTTAACCGCGAGCCTTGGCCGCTGGACGTACAACCAGGTTGCCGCCAGTAGCGCCAGGAACAGCACCCTTGACCAACAACAGATTGCGTTCAGCGTCGACGCGCACTACTTCGAGGGACTGCACGGTCACGCGCTCAGCGCCCATATGACCGGACATTTTTTTGCCCTTGAATACACGACCAGGAGTCTGGCACTGGCCAATAGAGCCCGGGACGCGGTGGGAAACGGAGTTACCGTGAGTGTTGTCTTGGCCACGGAAATTCCAACGCTTGATCGTACCCTGGAAGCCTTTACCCTTGGACTGACCGGTTACATCAACCAGTTGACCAGCGGCGAAGATTTCAGCGTTGATCAGATCGCCAGCCTGGTAGTCGCCGTCTTCGAGACGGAACTCCATAACAGTGCGACCAGCTGCAACGTTTGCTTTAGCGAAGTGACCTGCTTGAGCAGCAGTCACGCGCGAAGCACGACGCTCGCCGACAGTGACTTGCACTGCACGATAGCCATCGGTTTCTTCAGTTTTGAACTGGGTGACGCGATTCGGCTCGATCTCAATGACCGTGACCGGAATGGAGACACCTTCTTCGGTGAAAATACGGGTCATACCGCATTTACGACCGACTACACCAATAGTCATGTTGTAAACCTCATGAGTGTACGGGGCTTTCACCCGCTATGGCCGCCCATTTCAGAGCGTTACACGACTAAGACCCAAGTCTTAGCCGAGGCTGATCTGTACTTCCACACCGGCCGCCAGATCGAGCTTCATAAGTGCATCAACGGTTTTATCCGTTGGCTGGACGATGTCCAGTACGCGCTTATGAGTACGGATCTCGTACTGGTCACGCGCGTCTTTGTTGACGTGCGGGGAGACCAGAACGGTGAACCGCTCTTTACGGGTAGGCAGTGGAATTGGACCACGCACTTGAGCACCAGTACGTTTCGCGGTTTCCACGATTTCCTGGGTGGATTGGTCGATCAGGCGATGGTCAAAAGCCTTCAACCTGATACGGATTTGCTGATTTTGCATTGGATTTCAGACTCCGGCTGCTATTCCCAGCGAGCGCAATACGCCCGTTAAAAGGAGGCGCAATTCTATAGACGCCCCAGATAGGTGTCAACCCAATAAAAAAGGCCCCCGCTAAGCGGGGGCCTTCTCAAAAAATCGAGCTATCTCAGAAGAGATAATTACTCGATGATTTTAGCTACAACACCAGCACCAACGGTACGGCCGCCTTCGCGGATTGCGAAGCGCAGACCGTCTTCCATTGCGATGGTCTTGATCAGGGTAACAGTCATTTGAATGTTATCGCCTGGCATTACCATTTCAACGCCTTCTGGCAGTTCGCAGTTACCAGTCACGTCAGTAGTACGGAAGTAGAACTGTGGACGGTAGCCTTTGAAGAACGGAGTATGACGGCCGCCTTCTTCTTTGCTCAGAACGTAAACTTCTGCGGTGAACTTGGTGTGCGGCTTAACCGAACCTGGCTTAACCAGAACCTGGCCACGCTCAACGTCGTCACGCTTGGTACCACGCAGCAGAACGCCGCAGTTCTCGCCAGCACGACCTTCGTCGAGCAGTTTGCGGAACATTTCAACACCAGTGCAGGTGGTGACGGTGGTGTCACGCAGACCAACGATTTCCAGTGGATCTTGAACGCGAACGATACCGCGCTCGATACGACCAGTCACAACAGTACCGCGACCGGAGATCGAGAATACGTCTTCGATTGGCATCAGGAACGGCTTGTCGGTCAGACGAACTGGTTCTGGGATGTAGGTGTCCAGAGTTTCAACCAGTTTACGAACGGCAGTGGTGCCCATTTCGTTTTCGTCGTTACCTTCCAGAGCCATACGAGCAGAACCGATGATGATCGGAGTGTCGTCGCCTGGGAAGTCGTAAGTGCTCAGCAGATCGCGCACTTCCATCTCAACCAGTTCCAGCAGCTCAGCGTCGTCTACCAGGTCAGCCTTGTTCAGGAAAACCACGATGTACGGAACGCCTACCTGACGGGACAGCAGGATGTGCTCACGGGTTTGTGGCATCGGACCATCAGCGGCCGAGCAAACCAGGATCGCGCCGTCCATCTGGGCAGCACCAGTGATCATGTTCTTCACGTAGTCAGCGTGACCTGGGCAGTCAACGTGAGCGTAGTGACGAATAGTCGAGTTGTACTCAACGTGCGCGGTGTTGATGGTGATACCACGAGCTTTTTCTTCTGGTGCGCTGTCGATCTTGTCGAAGTCAACACGAGCCGAACCGAAAACTTCGGAGCAGACGCGAGTCAGAGCAGCGGTCAGAGTGGTTTTACCGTGGTCAACGTGGCCGATGGTGCCAACGTTTACGTGCGGTAGGGAACGATCAAATTTTTCTTTAGCCACGACAATTAACTCCTTGCCTAAAGGACTGAATCAGCCTTGTTTTTTGGATACAGTTTCAGCGATGTGCGCCGGAGCTGTGTTGTATTTTTTGAATTCCATAGAGTAGCTTGCGCGACCCTGAGACATGGAGCGAACGTCGGTCGCGTAACCGAACATCTCACCCAACGGAACCTCGGCGCGAATCACTTTGCCGGAAACCGTGTCTTCCATACCCAAGATCATGCCGCGACGACGGTTAAGGTCGCCCATGACATCACCCATATAGTCTTCAGGTGTAACAACTTCTACCGCCATGATTGGCTCAAGCAACTCACCACCGCCCTTCTGGGCCAGTTGCTTGGTTGCCATGGAAGCAGCCACCTTAAACGCCATCTCGTTGGAGTCGACGTCGTGGTAAGAACCGTCAAAAACGGTTGCTTTCAGGCCGATCAGCGGATAGCCGGCAACAACACCGTTCTTCATCTGCTCTTCGATACCCTTCTGGATAGCCGGGATGTATTCCTTAGGAACAACACCACCAACTACTTCGTTCACGAATTGCAGACCTTCCTGACCTTCGTCAGCAGGAGCAAAACGGATCCAGCAGTGACCGAACTGACCACGACCGCCGGACTGACGAACGAACTTGCCTTCGATTTCACAGTTCTTCGTGATGCGCTCACGATAGGAAACCTGAGGCTTACCGATGTTGGCTTCGACGTTGAACTCACGGCGCATCCGGTCAACCAGGATGTCCAGGTGCAACTCGCCCATGCCGGAGATGATCGTTTGACCAGTCTCTTCATCAGTCTTGACGCGGAAAGATGGATCTTCCTGAGCAAGTTTGCCCAGAGCGATACCCATTTTTTCCTGGTCATCCTTGGTCTTAGGCTCAACGGCAACCGAAATAACCGGCTCCGGGAAGTCCATGCGAACCAGGATGATTGGCTTAGCAGCGTCGCACAAAGTCTCACCAGTGGTGACGTCCTTCATGCCGATCAGGGCCGCGATGTCACCAGCGCGTACTTCCTTGATCTCTTCACGGGCGTTTGCGTGCATTTGCACCATACGACCCACGCGCTCTTTCTTGCCTTTAACCGAGTTGATCACGCCGTCGCCGGAGGCCAACACGCCCGAGTAAACGCGGACGAAGGTCAAAGTACCCACGAATGGGTCAGTAGCGATCTTGAACGCCAGAGCCGAGAACGGCTCGCTGTCATCGGCGTGACGCTCCATCTCTTCTTCCTCGTTATCAGGGTTGGTACCCTTGATAGCAGGAATGTCAGTTGGGGCAGGCAGGTAGTCGATAACGGCGTCGAGAACCAGGGGAACACCCTTGTTCTTGAAGGAAGAACCGCAAACAGCCAAGACGATCTCACCAGCGATAGTACGCTGACGCAGAGCGGCCTTGATTTCCGCGTTGGTGAGTTCTTCACCTTCGAGGTACTTGTTCATCAGCTCTTCGCTGGCTTCGGCAGCAGCCTCAACCATGTTATTGCGCCATTCGTCAGCCAGTTCCTGCAGTTCTGCAGGGATAGGCTTGCGAACAGGGACCATACCTTTGTCAGCGTCATTCCAGTAAACAGCTTCCATGTTGATCAGATCGATCTGACCCTGGAAGTTGTCTTCGGAACCGATAGCCAATTGGATTGGCACCGGGGTGTGACCCAGACGCTGCTTGATCTGACCGATCACGCGCAGGAAGTTGGCACCAGCACGGTCCATCTTGTTTACGTAAACAAGACGTGGAACGCCGTATTTGTTGGCTTGACGCCATACGGTTTCCGACTGAGGCTCAACACCCGAAGTACCACAGAACACAACGACAGCGCCGTCGAGTACGCGCAGGGAACGCTCAACTTCAATGGTGAAGTCTACGTGGCCCGGGGTATCGATTACGTTGAAGCGGTGCTCATCCTTGTACTGCTTCTCGGAACCTTTCCAGAAGGCGGTAATAGCAGCAGAAGTAATGGTAATACCACGCTCCTGCTCCTGAACCATCCAGTCTGTGGTCGCGGCGCCATCATGCACCTCGCCCATTTTGTGACTTTTGCCGGTGTAAAACAGTACGCGCTCGGTGGTGGTGGTTTTACCAGCATCCACGTGAGCAACGATACCGATGTTACGGTAGCGGCTAATCGGAGTAGTACGAGCCATAAAGCCCTCGCAAAATTAGTGAAGCTAAGATTAGAAGCGGTAGTGCGAGAAAGCTTTGTTAGCTTCAGCCATACGGTGCACGTCTTCACGCTTCTTAACAGCAGCACCTTTACCTTCAGCAGCGTCCAACAGTTCGCCAGCCAAACGCAGAGCCATAGACTTCTCGCCGCGCTTACGGGCGAAGTCTACCAACCAGCGCATTGCCAGAGCGTTACGACGGGACGGACGAACTTCAACCGGAACCTGGTAAGTAGCACCGCCTACACGGCGCGACTTCACTTCGACCAGCGGAGCGATGGCGTCGAGAGCTTTCTCGAAGATTTCCAGGGGGTCGCTGTTCTTGCGTTCTTTAACCTTTTCCAGCGCGCCATAAACGATACGCTCGGCAACGGCTTTCTTGCCGCTTTCCATCACGTGGTTCATGAACTTGGCCAGAATTTGGCTTCCGTATTTTGGATCGTCAAGCACTTCGCGCTTGGCTGCTACGCGTCTTCTTGGCATGGATAAGCCCTCAAACGGTCTTCAGGTTCGCTCGGAATCGGTGCCCTTTCGGGACGCCTCCGACCTTACTCTTATCGACTCAGAAAATAAGATGATTCAGTTTTACAAAAAGCCGCTACTACTTAGGCTTCTTGGTACCGTACTTCGAACGACCCTGGTTACGACCTTTAACGCCGGAAGTATCCAAGGAGCCGCGTACGGTGTGGTAACGAACACCTGGCAAGTCTTTTACACGACCGCCGCGGATCAGTACCACGCTGTGCTCTTGCAGGTTGTGGCCTTCACCACCGATGTACGAGGAAACCTCGAAACCGTTGGTCAGACGCACACGGCATACTTTACGCAGTGCCGAGTTAGGTTTTTTCGGCGTAGTGGTATACACGCGAGTGCATACGCCACGACGTTGCGGGCAGTTCTGCAGCGCAGGTACGTCGGATTTCTCGACGATACGCTTACGCGGCTGACGTACCAGCTGGTTGATAGTTGCCATCTACTAGCTCCACTGTTGTCTTGCGACGCTATTGTCTTGCAAGAAAAGCAAAATGGCAGGAACGAATTCCCGCCAAATTTAGGGGTACAAGAGTCTAAAGAGGATCTTGTCCCCAGTCAAGGCAAGGCCCCGACCTCCCCTCTCATCGAACCGCGACAAAATTGCCTCGATCCGACGAATGGGGGCTGCCAGGGCCCAGACTTATTTATCGCAGAACTCAGTTACCGCTAGAGTTCAGCGCTTCGGTCAGTGCAGCTTCCACTTCACTGGCGCTTACGCGCAGCGGCTTGTCAGCATCACGGCGGCGCTTGCGCTCGCTGTGGTAAGCCAAACCGGTACCTGCCGGGATCAGACGACCCACGACCACGTTTTCTTTCAGGCCGCGCAGGTAATCGCGCTTGCCGGTTACCGCTGCTTCGGTCAGTACGCGAGTGGTCTCCTGGAAGGAGGCCGCCGAGATGAACGACTCAGTCGACAACGACGCCTTGGTGATACCCAGCAGCACGCGAGTGAACTTGGAAACGAATTTCTCTTCGTTCGTCAGGCGCTCGTTTTCCACCAGCACGTGAGTCAATTCCATCTGGTCGCCCTTGATGAAACTGGAATCGCCAGACTCAGCGATTTCAACTTTACGCAGCATCTGACGCAGGATGGTCTCGATGTGCTTATCGTTGATCTTCACGCCTTGCAGGCGGTAAACGTCCTGGATCTCGTTAACGATGTACTTGGCCAGCGCACTCACACCCAGCAGACGCAGGATGTCGTGTGGATCGCTTGGACCGTCGGAGATAACTTCGCCGCGGTTTACCTGTTCGCCTTCGAACACGTTCAGGTGACGCCACTTCGGAATCAGCTCTTCATACGGATCGCTACCGTCGTTCGGGGTAATGACCAGACGGCGCTTGCCCTTGGTCTCTTTACCGAACGCGATGGTACCGCTGACTTCAGCCAGAATCGACGCTTCTTTCGGACGACGAGCTTCGAACAAGTCGGCAACACGCGGCAGACCACCGGTGATGTCACGGGTCTTCGAAGTTTCTTGCGGGATACGCGCGATAACATCACCGATCGCGATCTTCGCACCATCCGCTACACCGACCAGGGCGTTGGCTGGCAGGAAGTACTGAGCGATTACGTCAGTGCCTGGCAGCAACAAGTCCTTGCCGTTGTCATCGACCATCTTCACGGCAGGACGGATGTCTTTACCGGCAGCTGGACGATCTTTCGCGTCGAGTACTTCAATGTTGGTCATACCGGTCAATTCGTCAGTCTGACGCTTGATCGTGATGCCTTCTTCCATGCCCACGTAGGTCACGGTACCTTTCATTTCGGTAACGATTGGGTGAGTGTGCGGATCCCACTTGGCCACGATTGCGCCAGCGTCGACCTTGTCACCTTCTTTAACCGAGATCACAGCACCGTACGGCAGCTTGTAGCGCTCACGCTCACGACCGTAGTCATCAGCGATTGCCAGCTCACCGGAACGGGACACAGCAACCAGGTGGCCATCCACTCGCTCAACGTGCTTCAGGTTGTGCAGACGGACGGTACCGCCATTCTTCACCTGAACGCTGTCAGCTGCGGAGGTCCGGCTTGCCGCACCACCGATGTGGAACGTACGCATGGTCAGCTGGGTACCCGGCTCACCGATGGACTGGGCAGCGATAACGCCGACCGCTTCACCGATGTTCACCTGGTGACCACGAGCCAAGTCACGGCCGTAGCACTTGGCGCAAATGCCATAGCGGGTTTCGCAGCTGATCGGCGAGCGAACAATCACTTCGTCGATGCTGTTGAGTTCGATGAACTCGACCCACTTCTCGTCGACCAGAGTGCCGGCAGGAACGATAACTTCCTCGGTACCTGGCTTGAATACGTCACGGGCAATAACACGACCCAATACGCGCTCACCCAGCGGCTCTACAACGTCACCGCCTTCAATGTGCGGAGTCATCAGCAGGCCGTGCTCGGTGCCGCAATCGATCTCGGTTACAACCAGATCTTGTGCAACGTCTACCAGACGACGCGTCAGGTAACCGGAGTTAGCGGTTTTCAACGCGGTATCCGCCAGACCTTTACGAGCACCGTGAGTGGAGATGAAGTACTGAAGTACGCTCAAACCTTCACGGAAGTTCGCAGTAATCGGCGTTTCGATGATGGAGCCGTCCGGCTTGGCCATCAGGCCACGCATACCGGCGAGCTGACGGATCTGCGCAGCAGAACCCCGTGCGCCCGAGTCGGCCATCATGTACATCGAGTTGAAGGATTCCTGGTCAACTTCGACGCCGTGGCGGTCGATGACTTTCTCTTTCGAGAGGTTGGCCATCATCGCCTTGGATACTTCGTCGTTCGCCTTGGACCAAAGGTCGATCACCTTGTTGTACTTCTCGCCCTGGGTTACCAGGCCGGAAGCGTACTGGCTTTCGATCTCTTTCACTTCGTCGGTGGCTGCACCGATGATGCGGGCTTTTTCATCCGGGATAACGAAGTCGTTAACGCCGATGGAAACGCCGGAAATGGTCGAATAAGCAAAACCGGTGTACATCAACTGGTCAGCGAAGATCACGGTCTCTTTCAAACCAACCACGCGGTAGCACTGGTTGATCAGCTTGGAGATCGCCTTTTTCTTCATCGGCAGGTTGACGACATCGTACGACAGACCTTTTGGCACAACTTGATACAACAGCGCACGGCCGACAGTGGTGTCGACGATACGGGTGTTGGTCACGCTGCCGCCGTCACGGTCGTTGACGGTTTCGTTGATCCGCACCTTGACCTTGGCGTGCAGTGCGGCTTCGCCGGCACGGAACACACGGTCAACTTCCTGCAGGTCAGCGAACACACGACCTTCGCCCTTGGCGTTGATCGCTTCACGGGTCATGTAGTACAGACCCAGTACAACGTCCTGCGACGGAACGATGATTGGCTCACCGTTGGCTGGCGACAGAATGTTGTTGGTCGACATCATCAACGCGCGCGCTTCCAACTGGGCTTCCAGTGTCAGCGGTACGTGCACGGCCATTTGGTCGCCGTCGAAGTCGGCGTTGTACGCAGCACAGACCAGCGGGTGCAGCTGAATAGCCTTACCTTCGATCAGTACCGGTTCAAACGCCTGGATACCCAGACGGTGAAGGGTCGGTGCACGGTTGAGGAGAACCGGGTGTTCACGGATCACTTCAGCGAGAACGTCCCAAACCTCTGGCAGTTCGCGCTCGACCATTTTCTTGGCGGCTTTGATGGTGGTCGCGAGACCGCGCATTTCCAGCTTGCCGAAAATGAACGGCTTGAACAGCTCGAGAGCCATCTTCTTCGGCAGACCGCACTGGTGCAGACGCAGGGTCGGGCCTACGGTAATTACCGAACGACCGGAGTAGTCAACACGCTTACCGAGCAAGTTCTGACGGAAACGACCTTGCTTGCCCTTGATCATGTCGGCCAAGGATTTCAGAGGACGCTTGTTCGAACCGGTGATAGCGCGGCCACGACGACCGTTGTCGAGCAAGGCATCGACAGCTTCTTGCAACATACGCTTTTCGTTGCGCACGATGATGTCCGGAGCGGACAGGTCGAGCAGGCGCTTCAAGCGGTTGTTACGGTTGATCACGCGACGGTACAGGTCGTTGAGGTCGGAAGTCGCGAAACGACCACCATCCAACGGTACCAGCGGACGCAGGTCTGGCGGCAGAACCGGCAGAACGGTCAGCACCATCCACTCTGGCAGGTTGCCGGAACCCTGGAAGGCTTCCATCAACTTCAGACGCTTGGACAGCTTCTTGATCTTGGTTTCGGAGTTGGTTTGCGGAATCTCTTCACGCAGACGACCAATCTCGTGCTCCAGGTCGATAGCGTGCAGCAGTTCGCGGACAGCTTCGGCACCCATGCGGGCATCGAAATCGTCACCGAATTCTTCCAGCGCTTCGAAGTACTGCTCGTCGTTCAGCAGCTGACCTTTTTCAAGGGTGGTCATGCCTGGATCGATAACGACATAGCTCTCGAAGTAGAGAACGCGTTCGATATCACGCAGGGTCATGTCCATCAGCAAGCCGATACGGGACGGCAGCGATTTCAGGAACCAGATGTGGGCAACCGGCGAAGCCAGCTCGATGTGCGCCATGCGCTCACGACGAACCTTGGCCAGTGCAACTTCAACGCCGCACTTCTCGCAGATCACACCACGGTGCTTCAAGCGCTTGTACTTACCGCACAGGCACTCGTAATCCTTTACCGGGCCAAAGATCTTGGCGCAGAACAGGCCGTCACGCTCAGGTTTGAACGTACGGTAGTTGATGGTTTCCGGCTTTTTAACTTCACCGAACGACCACGAACGGATCATCTCAGGCGATGCCAATCCAATACGGATGGCGTCGAACTCTTCGACTTGACCCTGGTTTTTCAGCAAATTCAGTAGGTCTTTCAAGGCCTTTCCTCCTGGCGGAGCAGAGAGCGGGCTAAACGGCCCCGCTCTCGATTCGCGTCACGTGTTATTCGGTTTCCAGATCGATATCGATGCCGAGGGAACGAATTTCTTTGATCAACACGTTGAAGGACTCGGGCATGCCCGGCTCCATACGGTGATCGCCGTCCACGATGTTTTTGTACATCTTGGTCCGACCGTTCACATCGTCCGACTTCACTGTGAGCATTTCTTGCAGAGTGTAAGCAGCACCGTATGCTTCCAGTGCCCAGACCTCCATCTCCCCGAAACGCTGACCACCGAACTGAGCCTTACCACCCAGCGGCTGCTGGGTAACGAGGCTGTACGAACCGGTAGAACGAGCGTGCATCTTGTCGTCTACCAAGTGGTTCAGCTTCAGCATGTACATGTAGCCAACAGTAACCGGGCGCTCGAACTTGTTGCCGGTACGGCCGTCGAACAGCTGCATCTGGCCGCTTTCTGGCAGGTCTGCCAGTTTCAGCATGGCCTTGATTTCGCTTTCCTTGGCACCGTCGAACACCGGGGTAGCCATTGGAACGCCGCCGCGCAGGTTCTTCGCCAGATCCAGGATTTCCTGGTCGGAGAAGGTGTCCAGCTCTTCGTTGCGACCGCCGATCTCGTTGTAGATCTCGTGCAGGAACTTACGCAGGTCTGCGACCTTGCGCTGCTCTTCGATCATACGGTTGATCTTCTCGCCCAGACCTTTGGCCGCGAGGCCCAGGTGGGTTTCAAGGATCTGACCAACGTTCATACGCGAAGGTACGCCCAACGGGTTGAGGACGACGTCGACCGGTGTGCCATTGGCATCGTGCGGCATGTCTTCAACCGGCATGATCACGGAGACCACACCTTTGTTACCGTGACGACCGGCCATCTTGTCGCCCGGTTGGATGCGACGACGGATTGCCAGGTAAACCTTGACGATTTTCAGCACGCCTGGAGCCAGGTCATCGCCTTGCTGCAGTTTGCGCTTCTTGTCTTCGAACTTGTCGTCCAGCAGACGGCGACGATCAACGATATAGGCCTGGGCCTTCTCGAGCTGCTCGTTCAGAGCATCTTCAGCCATGCGCAGTTTGAACCACTGGCCGTGCTCAAGACCGTCGAGAACTTCGTCGGTGATGTCCTGACCTTTCTTCAGACCTGCGCCGCCTTCAGCCTTGTGGCCTACCAGGGCGGAACGCAGACGTTCGAAGGTCGCGCCTTCAACGATACGGAACTCTTCGTTCAGATCCTTGCGGATCTCGTCGAGCTGGGTCTTCTCGATGGACAGTGCACGAGCATCACGCTCAACGCCGTCACGGGTGAAGACCTGTACGTCGATGACAGTACCCTTGGTACCGGTAGGTACGCGCAGGGAGGTGTCTTTAACGTCGCTGGCTTTTTCACCGAAGATCGCACGCAGCAGTTTTTCCTCTGGAGTCAGTTGGGTCTCGCCTTTCGGAGTGACCTTACCTACCAGGATGTCGCCTGCGCCGACTTCAGCACCTACGTAAACGATACCGGCTTCGTCCAGCTTGTTCAGTGCAGCTTCACCCACGTTCGGGATGTCTGCAGTGATTTCCTCTGGCCCAAGCTTGGTGTCACGTGCCACACAGGTCAGTTCCTGAATGTGGATCGTGGTGAAACGGTCTTCTTGAACAACACGCTCGGACAGGCAGATGGAGTCTTCGAAGTTGAAGCCGTTCCATGCCATGAACGCGATGCGCATGTTCTGGCCCAGTGCCAGTTCACCCATGTCGGTGGACGGGCCGTCGGCCATGATGTCGCTACGCTGAACGCGATCCCCCTTGCTCACCAGCGGACGCTGGTTGATGCAGGTGTTCTGGTTCGAGCGGGTGTATTTGGTCAGGTTGTAGATGTCGACACCGGCTTCGCCAGTTTCAACTTCGTCATCGGCAACACGAACCACGATACGGCTGGCATCAACGGAGTCGATCACGCCGCCACGACGAGCCACGACGCAAACGCCGGAGTCACGGGCTACGTTACGCTCCATGCCGGTACCTACCAGCGGCTTGTCAGCGCGCAGGGTCGGTACAGCTTGACGCTGCATGTTGGAACCCATCAACGCACGGTTGGCGTCGTCGTGCTCGAGGAACGGGATCAGCGACGCTGCAACCGAAACTACCTGCTTCGGCGAAACGTCCATCAAGGTGACGTCTTCCGGCGCCTTGACGGTGAACTCGTTCAAGTGACGAACCGCTACCAGCTCGTCGACCAGGACTTTCTTGTCGTTCATCGTGGCCGAGGCCTGGGCGATCACGTGATCCGCTTCTTCGATGGCGGACAGGAACACGATCTCGTCGGTGACCAGAGCGTCTTTCACCACGCGGTACGGGCTCTCGAGGAAGCCGTACTGGTTGGTGCGCGCATACGCAGCCAGGGAGTTGATCAGACCGATGTTCGGACCTTCCGGCGTTTCGATCGGGCAAACACGACCGTAGTGCGTCGGGTGTACGTCACGAACTTCAAAGCCTGCACGCTCACGGGTCAGACCGCCTGGGCCCAGTGCCGAAACACGGCGCTTGTGGGTGATCTCGGAGAGCGGGTTGTTCTGGTCCATGAACTGCGAGAGCTGGCTGGAGCCGAAGAACTCTTTCACCGCCGCAGCCACTGGCTTGGCGTTGATCAGGTCTTGTGGCATCAGGCCTTCGCTTTCAGCCATCGACAGACGCTCTTTGACCGCACGCTCAACACGCACCAGGCCAACGCGGAACTGGTTCTCGGCCATTTCGCCTACGCAGCGAACACGACGGTTACCCAGGTGGTCGATGTCATCGACGATGCCTTTACCGTTACGGATGTCGACCAGAGTCTTCAGTACCGCGACGATGTCTTCCTTGCACAACACGCCCGAACCTTCGATCTCGGTACGACCGATACGACGGTTGAACTTCATCCGGCCGACCGCAGACAGGTCATAGCGCTCAGGGCTGAAGAACAGGTTGTTGAACAGGGTCTCGGCAGCGTCTTTGGTCGGTGGCTCGCCAGGACGCATCATGCGATAGATCTCGACCAGCGCTTCCAATTGGTTGCTGGTGGAGTCGATCTTCAGAGTGTCGGAGATGAACGGACCGCAGTCGATGTCGTTGGTGTACAGGGTCTCGATGCGAACGACCTGAGCCTTGGCGATTTTGGCCAGGATCTCGGTGTTCAGCTCGGTGTTGCACTCAGCCAGGATTTCGCCTGTAGCCGGGTGAACGATGACCTTGGCGGTAGTGCGACCCAGTACGTAGTCCAGAGGCACTTCCAGCTCTTTGATACCGGCTTTTTCGATCTGGTTGATGTGGCGCGCAGTGATACGACGGCCAGCTTCAACAATGACCTTGCCTTTTTCATCCTGGATGTCCAGGACGGCAATTTCACCACGCAGACGCGAAGCGATCAGCTCCAGCTTGAGGGTTTCATCCTTCAGGCTGAATACGTTGGTGGTGTAGAAGGCGTCCAGCACTTGCTCGGTGGTATAGCCGAGCGCGCGCAGCAGTACCGAGGCCGGTAGCTTGCGACGACGGTCGATACGCACGAACACGCAGTCTTTAGGGTCGAACTCGAAGTCCAACCACGAACCACGGTACGGAATGATCCGCGCGGAGTACAGGAGCTTGCCGGAGCTGTGCGTCTTGCCGCGGTCGTGGTCAAAGAACACGCCCGGGGAACGGTGCAGCTGGGAAACGATAACACGCTCGGTACCGTTGATAACGAAGGTACCGTTCTCAGTCATCAATGGGATTTCGCCCATGTAGACTTCTTGCTCTTTGATGTCCTTGATCGCTTTGTTCGACGATTCTTTGTCGAAAATGATCAGGCGGACTTTTACCCGCAAAGGTACGGCGTACGTAACACCGCGCAACACGCATTCTTTGACATCAAATGCCGGTTCGCCCAGGCGATAACCGACGTACTCCAGCGCAGCATTGCCGGAGTAGCTGATGATCGGGAAAACGGATTTGAAGGCCGCATGCAGGCCCACGTCGCGGAACTGATCTTTGGTCGCTCCCGCCTGCAAGAATTCACGATACGAATCCAGCTGGATAGCCAGAAGGTACGGGACATCCATGACGTCCGGCAACTTGCTAAAGTCCTTGCGGATACGTTTTTTCTCAGTATATGAGTAAGCCATCAGCGTTCCCCAGCTTGGTCACCTGCTTGTTTGGCCCCTCCGACGGGAGCAGCCAGAAAATCTTGCAAACCCCATGGTTTGCACCACCGCATCGGGTGGCTACAGCGCGTTAATGGCGGCGACCGAGTCGACAGCCAAGAACGGAAAAAGGCCGGTGGCAAGAGCCACCAGCCATCAGCCTTCAGCTTAACGCTTGGGCTGGAGACGCAAGGTCGATGCTTACTTCAGCTCGACTTTAGCGCCTGCTTCTTCCAGTACTGCTTTGGCTTTGTCAGCTGCGTCTTTGGCAACAGCTTCCAGAACCAGGGCAGGAGCGCCGTCAACTACAGCCTTGGCTTCTTTCAGGCCCAGACCGGTCAGTTCACGTACTGCCTTGATCACGTTTACTTTCTTCTCGCCAGCTTCGGTCAGCATGACGTTGAATTCGGTTTGCTCTTCAACAACGGCAGCAGCAGCAGCTGGGCCAGCGGAAGCAGCGGCAGCGGAAACGCCGAATTTTTCTTCGAAAGCTTTGATCAGCTCAACAACCTGCAGAACCGACATTTCAGCTACGGCGTTGAGGATATCGTCTTGGGAGATAGACATTGCTGTATTTCCTGAATTGGGGGACGGCCTACGCGGCCATCGAAATAAACAAAAATACGCGAGAGAAGTCGCTCAGCCTTAGGCTGCGGCAGCTTCTTTTTGCTCGCGAACTGCAGCCAGAGTACGAGCCAGCTTGCTGGTAGCGCCTTGAATCACGCTCATCAGCTGCGAAATGGCTTCGTCGCGGGTCGGCAGTGTTGCCAGTACGTCGATTTGGTTAGCTGCGAGGAACTTGCCCTCGAACGCAGCTGCCTTGATCTCGAACTTATCCTGACTCTTGGCGAATTCTTTGAACAAACGGGCAGCAGCGCCTGGATGTTCTTTGGAGAACGCGATCAGAGTCGGGCCGGTGAACACGTCGTTGAGAACACTGTATTCAGTGTCAGCAACAGCGCGCTTGAGCAGGGTGTTACGTACAACACGTACGTATACGCCAGCTTCACGAGCCTCTTTACGGAGTCCGGTCATAGCGCCTACTGTCACACCACGGGCATCAGCCACGACAGCGGACAGAGCAGCTTTGGCAGCCTCGTTGACTTCAGCGACGATGGCCTTCTTGTCTTCGAGATTAATTGCCACGGGTTTAACTCCTGCTTGTTACCGTTTCATCTGGCCGAAGCCGGATGTCGTTTTGGTGTCTGATTCGGTAAGGAACCGGGAGCACCATCTGCGTAGGCTTGTGGTTTAAGACTTGCGCCGCCTACGGTCTTGGATAGCCCCCGCCAGGCAGGGACCCCAATTTTTTCAATTGGCGCAATCTCTCACGCCAATCTGTGTCTTATACGTCCAGCGAGCCTTGGTCGATGACCAGACCTGGGCCCATAGTGGTGCTCAGGGTAACGCGCTTGACGTAGATACCTTTCGAGGAAGCTGGCTTGATACGCTTCAGATCAGCGATCAGGGCTTCAACGTTTTCCTTCAGCTTGACGGCGTCGAAGCCGACTTTGCCAACGGAGGTGTGAATGATGCCGTTTTTGTCGGTGCGATAACGAACCTGACCAGCCTTGGCGTTTTTAACCGCGGTAGCTACGTCTGGAGTCACGGTGCCGACTTTCGGGTTAGGCATCAGACCACGTGGACCGAGGATCTGACCCAACTGACCTACAACGCGCATTGCATCCGGGGAAGCAATAACTACGTCGTAGTTCAGGTCGCCGCCTTTCATTTCGGCAGCCAGGTCGTCCATGCCAACGCGGTCAGCGCCGGCGGCCAGAGCAGCTTCAGCTGCCGGGCCTTGGGTGAAGACAGCTACACGTACAGTCTTACCGGTACCGTGTGGCAGCACAGTTGCGCTACGAACGACCTGGTCGGATTTACGTGGGTCAACACCCAGGTTTACAGCAACGTCAACGGACTCGCTGAACTTGACAGTCGACAGCTCGGTCAGCAGGGCAGCAGCGTCTACAAAGTTGTAGGACTTGCCTGCTTCGATTTTGCCGGCGATAGCCTTTTGGCGCTTGGTCAGCTTAGCCATTACACACCCTCCACGTTAAGGCCCATGCTACGAGCAGAACCGGCGATGGTACGCACGGCTGCATCCATATCAGCTGCAGTCAGATCCGCGTTTTTGGTTTTCGCGATTTCTTCCAGCTGAGCACGAGTCACGGTGCCAACCTTAACGGTGTTAGGACGAGCGGAACCGCTAGTCAGACCAGCAGCTTTCTTCAGCAGAACCGAAGCCGGGGTCGACTTGGTTTCGAAAGTGAAGCTACGGTCGCTGTATACAGTGATGATCACTGGAGTCGGCAGACCTGGTTCAAGACCCTGAGTACGGGCGTTGAAGGCCTTGCAGAATTCCATGATGTTCACGCCGTGCTGACCCAGAGCTGGACCGACGGGTGGGCTAGGGTTGGCCTGAGCGGCCTTCACTTGCAGCTTGATGTAAGCGGTAATCTTCTTGGCCATGAGGCACTCCAATTACGGGTTCTAACGCCTCGAAAGGCTCCCCGGTTACTTGCGCGTTTATCCCAGTGACGACAAAACCCCACAGCCTAAGGCTGCGGGGTTGGGATGCTTGCCCAGCTAGACCTTCTCGACCTGGCTGAACTCCAACTCTACCGGAGTAGAGCGACCGAAAATGAGCACTGCCACTTGGATCCGGCTCTTTTCGTAGTTAACTTCTTCGACGGTACCGTTGAAATCAGCAAACGGACCATCTGTGACACGAACAACCTCACCCGGCTCGAACAAAGTCTTCGGCTTGGGCTTGTCGCTACCGTCAGCAACACGACGCAGAATTGCTTCTGCCTCTTTGTCGGTGATCGGAGCAGGCTTATCAGCAGTACCGCCGATAAAACCCATGACACGAGGAGTGTCCTTGACCAAGTGCCAAGTACCTTCATTCATGTCCATCTGAACCAGCACGTAGCCAGGGAAGAACTTGCGTTCGCTTTTACGCTTCTGGCCATTCCGCATTTCAACCACTTCTTCAGTGGGAACCAGAATTTCGCCGAAGCCATCTTCCATGCCTGCGAGCTTTACGCGCTCTAGCAAAGAGCGCATAACATGCTTCTCGTAACCCGAGTAAGCATGCACAACGTACCAACGCTTAGCCACGGGACACCCTTAGCCAACAATCAAGGAAACAAGCCAGCCGAGCAGGGAATCAAGCCCCCACAACAGCAACGCCATAACCAGAACAACAGCCACAACGATCAACGTGGTCTGCGTGGTTTCTTGGCGAGTCGGCCAAACGACTTTACGGATTTCGGTGCGAGCTTCCTTTACCAGGACCGCGAACGACTTGCCTTTAGCAGTCTGCAGGCCTACAAAGGCAGCTACAGCGGCAAGGGCGAGCAAAGCGAGGACGCGGTACAGGATCGGCGAAGCAGAGTAGTACTGATTGCCAACAACGCCTACGACCACCAATGCGACTACGGCGAGCCACTTGACGAGATCGAAACGAGAGCTTTGAGCTTCAGCCTTAGGAGTCATCTATGAAGATCCTGTGAAAAGAAAGCCAGACACACCACGTGAATCTGGCAGGTCAGGAGGGAATCGAACCCCCAACCTACGGTTTTGGAGACCGTCGCTCTGCCAATTGAGCTACTGACCTAAAACAAAATCAGGCCGACCATTATGCAGGCCTGAAAAAGACTTTACAACAACCAACCCCTAGAGACTTGAAAACACCCAGCAACAAAGCCAAGCACAACACAATCAAGCCGAGGCAGCTGTTAAAACAAAGGCAGATATTTTCATATCTGCCTTGTTATATGGAGCTCTTGAGCGGATTTGAACCGCTGACCTCACCCTTACCAAGGGTGTGCTCTACCAACTGAGCTACAAGAGCAAAACACCGTGCACAACCTGCAAACTTGGAGCGGGTAGCGGGAATCGAACCCGCATCATCAGCTTGGAAGGCTGAGGTTCTACCACTAAACTATACCCGCGGAGCTTGCAGCTCACGCTAAAAATGGTGGAGGGGGAAGGATTCGAACCTTCGAAGTCGTAGACGTCAGATTTACAGTCTGATCCCTTTGGCCGCTCGGGAACCCCTCCTAAGCGAGCCGGCATTCTACATCACGCCGGCCTTCTGTCAAGCATTTTCTCATTTAAAAATATGAGGTTAGCTGCGTTGACCTCGCCTCTCACTGAAGGCCTTAAAGGTCTTCACTGCGAAGCGGGCGCCATTCTATGCAAACTATTCGAGAGTTGCAATGCCTTCGCACAGCATTATTTTATGTTTTAACTCATTGAATTCCTTAGCAAGGTTTTCAAAGGGCAGATCATCTGCCAGGCGTCGGCTTTCCGGGGCTACGCGAAGCCAGTAACCCGAGACGTCGGGCGTACTCAGCAACTGAAGCTTGACCTTTATATCCAGGCTAATGAGACGCTGCTCGAGAGATTGCGCTTCGTGCTGATCCGCAAAGCCGCCGATGTACAAGCAGGTGCTTTGCGCATCGGACGCTTTTGCCCGATCCCTGCGGACCACGGCATCCGACGATTCACTCAGCAGTCGAATATCCTGCTGAGAACCCCGATAGAGACTCAAGGGCGTGACATCCTTGGCGCGCAGAGGCGCTTCTTGCTGGTGCCAAATGTAGTAGAAGGCGTTGAGGACGAGTAAAAGCAAAAACAGCCAACGCATAATCACCTCAAGATAAAGGACACGCCATCGCCAACCCGACAAAAACCAGGTCAGGAACGAGTCGGGCCTGGGGCACGGCATCTCGGACCAGATCGGCATCTCCACCGGTCAGGAACACAGTGAAGTCATCACCCCAGTAGCTACGGGCCTGCTCAAGCTGAGTCAACACAAACCCCCTGAGCATCAGCGTGCAGCCGCGCTCGACCGCCTCTACGGTCGTACGACCAGGAGAAAGGCGCTCCAGAGCCCTTTCGGCAGCGGCATCGTCGTAACGGATCTTGCGCGTGTGCGTACGCAGCTGGTTTCGCATGAGCGGCATACCAGGACAAATAAAGCCGCCGAGGTGCTCGCCATCTGCAGCAATAAAATCTGCAGTCGCCGCCGTACCAAAATCAAGCACGAGGCAAGCACCTGAAGCCAATTTGAATCCACCCAACATTGCCAGCCACCGATCAAGCCCAAGACGCTCGAAATCCTCGTAGCCGTTACGTACGCCTGCCATTTCACGCGCAGAGGCCGCACAGGAAACAGCAACGCCAAAAGCCTCCACCAGCGCCTCGGCAAGCCTGCTTGTTTCTTCCTGGGCACGAACGCTCACCAACCGGCAGCGCGTCAGCGACAAGCCAGGCAACGCCACCAGGCTTTCTATCAACGCGACATCCGAACCCGCAACGCCCTCTGCGCAAGCGCCTACCCCACCTGAGCCGAGCACACGCCATTTGATAAAGCTATTCCCACAGTCGAGCTCAAGAATCATCACGCAACCTCAGGCTTAACTCACCACCACTGTATATTTTCTCGACCCCATCGACGCTTAAACGCAAAGCACCTTGCCCATCGACACCCAGCACCACGCCATCCACTTGGTTGACACCTGCAATGAGCGATACCGCCTTGCCCTGCCACGCATGACTCTGCTCCCATTCCGCCTGAAGTGCTGCGAAGCCAGCGGTTCTATGACGATCAAGATAGCTTTGCAACTGCAAACCGAGTTGGGCCACCAAGACATTACGATTGACAGGAGCCCCCGTCTCGAGCTGCACCGATGTCCATTGCTGATCAACCTCGTCAGCCCTCTGCATATTCACATTGATCCCGATTCCTAGGACAACGTGACAGATATCAGCAGGGTCCCCTACCAATTCCAGCAATATCCCGGCAATTTTTTTCTGCCCAACCAACACATCGTTTGGCCACTTCAAGGCAGCCCCGCGCATACCCGACTCACGCAGGGCCTGCATGACAGCCAGGCCAACAACAAGACTCAAACCTTCAAGCTGTCGAAGACCACCCTCTATACGCAGTACAAGGCTGTAATACACATTTTGCGCGAAGGGGCTGACCCACTTTCGGCCACGCCTGCCTCTTCCTGCTGTTTGCTGCTCCGCCAGCACTAGGAACGGCGCCGCAGAGCCTGTCTCGACAAGGCGCAGTGCTTCGGCATTGGTAGAGTCAATGGAGTCGGAAATATGAACAGGCCACGCCAACGAGGGCGCAAACAGCGCGATCTCCTCAGCACTCAAGAACACCAGCGGCGAAGCCAATTGATACCCTTTGCCACGAACCTTATGGATGGGCAGGTTCAGCTCTGCCTCAAGGTGCTGGAGTTGTTTCCAGACTGCACTTCGACTGACGCCCAGGGCGGCGCCAAGTGCTTCTCCGGAGTGAAATCGGCCGTCTTTCAGAAGTTTTAACAACGTCAGCATGCAAGTATCGCCTCACAATGAGGCACGCATGATAGCCATGCGCAGGGTCATTGCATAGAAAGGCCGGACATAAGCGCTAAAGGCCTCAGCCACGTCCCTGGCGCATTTTCGACCGCCCAAAACAAAACCCCTGTTTGCGTTAGCAAACAGGGGTTCTGGAATTTAATCTTGACGATGACCTACTCTCACATGGGGAAACCCCACACTACCATCGGCGATGCATCGTTTCACTGCTGAGTTCGGGATGGGATCAGGTGGTTCCAATGCTCTATGGTCGTCAAGAAATTCGGGTACTGAGTCGCGACCATGTGGTCTCGCTTCAGCAAATTGGGTATGTGATAGCTTTCGGTGTTTTGTGAACGTCGAACTTTCGGTTCATTTCGTCTTCACACACCGCAATCTGGTGCTCTTTTGCCTTTCAGCTCGAAGCAAGCAAATTGCTTGGGTGTTATATGGTCAAGCCTCACGGGCAATTAGTATTGGTTAGCTCAACGCCTCACAGCGCTTACACACCCAACCTATCAACGTCGTAGTCTTCGACGGCCCTTCAGGGAACTCAAGGTTCCAGTGAGATCTCATCTTGAGGCTAGTTTCCCGCTTAGATGCTTTCAGCGGTTATCTATTCCGAACATAGCTACCCGGCAATGCCACTGGCGTGACAACCGGAACACCAGAGGTTCGTCCACTCCGGTCCTCTCGTACTAGGAGCAGCCCCTCTCAAATCTCAAACGTCCACGGCAGATAGGGACCGAACTGTCTCACGACGTTCTAAACCCAGCTCGCGTACCACTTTAAATGGCGAACAGCCATACCCTTGGGACCGGCTTCAGCCCCAGGATGTGATGAGCCGACATCGAGGTGCCAAACACCGCCGTCGATATGAACTCTTGGGCGGTATCAGCCTGTTATCCCCGGAGTACCTTTTATCCGTTGAGCGATGGCCCTTCCATACAGAACCACCGGATCACTAAGACCTACTTTCGTACCTGCTCGACGTGTCTGTCTCGCAGTCAAGCGCGCTTTTGCCTTTATACTCTACGACCGATTTCCGACCGGTCTGAGCGCACCTTCGTACTCCTCCGTTACTCTTTAGGAGGAGACCGCCCCAGTCAAACTACCCACCATACACTGTCCTCGATCCGGATAACGGACCTGAGTTAGAACCTCAAAGTTGCCAGGGTGGTATTTCAAGGATGGCTCCACGCAGACTGGCGTCCACGCTTCAAAGCCTCCCACCTATCCTACACAAGCAAATTCAAAGTCCAGTGCAAAGCTATAGTAAAGGTTCACGGGGTCTTTCCGTCTAGCCGCGGATACACTGCATCTTCACAGCGATTTCAATTTCACTGAGTCTCGGGTGGAGACAGCGCCGCCATCGTTACGCCATTCGTGCAGGTCGGAACTTACCCGACAAGGAATTTCGCTACCTTAGGACCGTTATAGTTACGGCCGCCGTTTACCGGGGCTTCGATCAAGAGCTTCGCGTTAGCTAACCCCATCAATTAACCTTCCGGCACCGGGCAGGCGTCACACCCTATACGTCCACTTTCGTGTTTGCAGAGTGCTGTGTTTTTAATAAACAGTCGCAGCGGCCTGGTATCTTCGACCGGCATGAGCTTACGGAGCAAGTCCTTCACCCTCACCGGCGCACCTTCTCCCGAAGTTACGGTGCCATTTTGCCTAGTTCCTTCACCCGAGTTCTCTCAAGCGCCTTGGTATTCTCTACCCAACCACCTGTGTCGGTTTGGGGTACGGTTCCTGGTTACCTGAAGCTTAGAAGCTTTTCTTGGAAGCATGGCATCAACCACTTCGTTAACTAAAAGTTAACTCGTCATCAGCTCTCGGCCTTAAGATCCCGGATTTACCTAAGATCTCAGCCTACCACCTTAAACTTGGACAACCAACGCCAAGCTGGCCTAGCCTTCTCCGTCCCTCCATCGCAATAACCAGAAGTACAGGAATATTAACCTGTTTTCCATCGACTACGCTTTTCAGCCTCGCCTTAGGGACCGACTAACCCTGCGTCGATTAACGTTGCGCAGGAAACCTTGGTCTTTCGGCGTGGGTGTTTTTCACACCCATTGTCGTTACTCATGTCAGCATTCGCACTTCTGATACCTCCAGCAAGCTTCTCAACTCACCTTCACAGGCTTACAGAACGCTCCTCTACCGCATCACTTACGTGATACCCGTAGCTTCGGTGTATGGTTTGAGCCCCGTTACATCTTCCGCGCAGG